>CBDCER010000001.1:0-242552 GCA_965215855.1 Aggregatilineales bacterium
ACTTCATGAACGTCGCCGAGACAGCGGTCACCAATGCCGCCAACTTGTCTTTCTTGATGGTCACGCTCTCCCGTATCCTACGCCGCCTCCTTTTCCCTGATTATCCGGATGCCAGTATCCTTGATCTCAAAGCCCGCTTTCGTGGTCGCAAATATGTCGCTGAAACATTAAAATTACTTCCGGAAATCCCTGATCCTATTTTATTGGATCGTATCTTTTACACGGTGGCGTCTCTCGGTGCTATCCATACCGTTGCGTGCCACTCCGCCTCGTCATAATTTGGCGAAGGTATTGATAGACATCGCCTATAGTTGGAGTGTCCGATGATACGACAAATTCACGTTATCTTAGTAGCCCCACTTGCATCCCCACACCCCCTTCCTGTAAACTATTCTCAAAACCATAGTCCACCAAACAGCCCATGCCCAAACGCAAAGCCGACCCCAAACTTATCCAACAGTTGCAGCAACATCAACCGCGCCCCACCCCCGCCCACCAACGTCGCATCGCCATCCTCAACGTACTGACCTGGCGCGGCTTCTCCACCTGGCAGGCGCTCGTCACCGAAGTCGAGCGCGAACTCGGCGCCGGCGTATTTGGCAAATCACCCCGATCCTGTGTCCACAGCGACATCCGCGCCCTACGCGCAGCAGGCATCGCCATCGGCTATTTCCGGGGCCGCACGCCGGGCTACTTCATCCGCCTCGAATCTGCCAGCGAACCCATCCAACGCGCCATCCGCCAAGCCCTCCACGACCTCGATTTCGACCATCTGGACCGCATCGCCAAACACCCCCCTGCCCGCCGCCTCGAAGCCGTCTTCGAGATGAGTACCTTCGCCCGTGAACTCTCCGAAGCAGGCAAGCGCGACCGTAAGACGAGTGACGAGTCATGAAAGAATTTATTGCCAAACTGATCGGCATCCTCCACGACCAGCGTATTCCCTATGCCATTGGCGGTTCCGTCGCTAGTTCATATTACGGCGAAGCCCGCACCACCATGGACATTGACCTCTCCCTGCAATTTGACCCATCCGCTCTACCCCCATTGGTTGCCGCCTTTGAAACAATCGGATGGCACGTAACCACCGATCAGGCTCGCCTTGCCACACAACAAGGCGGCACATTCTTGATCACCGACGGCTTCTGGAAAGCGGACTGTTTCGTGGTGAAGAACGACGCCTTTGCCCTGACTGCCTTCGACCGTCGCCGCCAGGGTAACTATGCCTTGCTCGGACAGATGGTGTGGTTCCTATCCCCCGAAGATGTGATTATTCACAAATTGCGCTGGAGCCAGGGTCAACTTCTTGACAGGCATGTGCGCGACATTCTGGCAATGCTCCGCGTGCGATACATCGATCTGGACGTGGCCTATATCTCACAATGGGCCACAACTCTTGACGCCGGTGATTTATGGTCGTGTATTCTGAGTAAATTCCAGGAAGAAAACTAAATCGCCATGCCCGACCCCAATCTCGACACTGCCCAGGAAAACGCCCTCAATGGCAGCCTCGACTCCTTGACCGACGCCGAGATTCTAGCCCTCGTCATCGGCGACTCATCTCTGGCCCAACGCCTTCTCGACCGCTTCCAGAACCTCGCCGGATTACTCACCGCTTCCCTCGATTCCCTCCTCCAAGTCCCCGGTATTGGCAAAACCCGTGCCGTCCGCCTCAAAGCTGCCTTTACCCTCGCCCGCCGTGTGACCGCTCTCCGCCTCAGCGAGCGCCCCATCATCCGCCGTCCCTCAGACGCTATCACCCTTGTCCAATACGACCTCCTGACCCAGCCCCAGGAACAACTCCAGGTCATCCTCCTCGATGCCAACAACCGTGTCCTAGAGATTCGCACTGTCTACATCGGCAGCCTCAACGCCACCGTCGTCCGCGTCGCCGAAATCTTCCGCGATGCCATCGCCCGCAACAGCGCCGGCATCATCCTGGTGCATAACCACCCTTCCGGCGATGCCACACCCTCGATTGAAGATATTATGCTGACTCAGGATATGGTTGCTGCGGGGAAACTACTGGATATTGCCGTCATCGACCACCTCATTATCGGCGACGGCGAGTGGACCTCTATGCGCGAACGCGGCGTCGGCTTTCAGTCCGATGAACTCTGAGCAATCAACGACACGTCCCCCACATACACCTCATATTGATGACCCGACGAGTCGAACGTGATACTATGAATCCTCACCGGGCGCAGATCAATCAACTCCTCTGGCAGACCCGCGATTAAGTCTTCTGACTCAAACGTATACCACCGCCCACCATTGATACGCTCGTGCGGCTGGGCACAACTCCCACACTGCAACGGCCACTCTGCCACTACTGGTCCTTCAAAATGCGAGTAGAATCCATGAAGCCATTGGTAATCATTTCCCTGCCCATTCCGGTAGTCCAAACGCAGCATCAATGCACATTCTGTCGCCTCCTGTCCACATCCCGGCACCGAATGCGACACAATATACAAATTGGCTCGAATCACCAGGCTTTCATATTCTGATACATCCAGACCCAACGTCTGCCCACAAAACGTCTCACCATGGCCGAGTTGTTGACCCGATGTACGAACGATGTGCATTGCGGGCCGCCCCTGGAATATCACCCGCTCCCAAATACCGCCTGGCGGACTGTCATCCGACTCATCGACTGCCTCGATCTCTCCATCCCAACAGCCCCATCTTCCCAGCGGAAATTGATCTTCATCTACTTCCTCAAACGCATGATTCCGCACCAGGTTGATCGCCGCGCCTGTCACCACGAATTGCCCATCAACACCCAGCGTACCTTCCTGATCGCGCTCAACCAGCTTGGTCTGACCTGCCTGGTTAATCATCAACGCTTCACCACGCCACACCTGCACGGTCATCGCTGTGGTATCCATGCTCACCGCATAGTGCCCCGCCTGATCCAGCCGCACCGTGCGCCCGCCCCCCTCAATTTCCAGCCGCACCTCCCGCTCCAAACCAGCCGCAATGACCACTTCCAGCGTTCCACTGACCGCCGTTAGTCGTATCGAAAATGGATCATCCCCAAAAAACCGTGGACGATGCGCCTGTCGCAGCTCCAATTCACTCCCCGCCATCAATTGCACCGTCGCCACCACTGTATCCTGATCCAGCGGATCCCGGAATGACAACTCCCCCTGTGCCAGTTCATCGGTACTCACCCGATCTCCTGACCCGATCCCGAATTGGTCACGGACGTTTTGCTCAACAGTATCATTTTGCGCCAACACGCCTATCGTCCCTCGGCTGACATAGACCGTCGTGTGCAGGCCCATCGTCCAGTCGAACAGAAAATAGCGCACCAGCCAGATACCACCAGCACAGAACGCACAGAATAATAGAAACCCCGTTAATAGGGTGATCCACGCAACGCGATGCGGATGTGTCTGCATAAAACCTTCAATCGTAGAAATATCGCACAGAAAAATCAGTAGATTCGTGCTTTGCTGCCCGCCACTCAATATCAACGTTGGTCACTCGTGCCGCTGGCGACCCTCGCTTCAACCACGCCACCAATCGCTCCAGCGCCGAACGCGACCCCTCCGCCACAACCTCCACCGTCCCCTCCGGACGATTTCGCACCCAGCCAGTCAGTTTCAGCCGCTTGGCTTCCTGCATCGTATAAAATCGAAAGCTGACCCCTTGCACCAGTCCATGAACAACCGCGTGTAATTGCTCATCCATTATCATTCATCCCGAAATCTTCCGGTCACAGATTATAACACGCCCATCAGGCAACAAAAAACCGCCAGACAGTCGTCTTCCTGGCGATTTCCCGACATCACGACTTCCATCATTCTAGCCTGATTGTTGCTCATCGGATACGTCGAAAAGCACACACCCTGATGAGCCAGTCCACCGCAACGCAAAATGGCCGCGTCTATGGCAAGACCTGAATAGTCGCTAGCTGAAGTATGCTACCCTCCCCATCGGTTATTGGAAGCGCATACCCATCCTCCCAGCGATAGACAGACGTCGCCAACATGTAGTTTCCGGGGGGAAGATCTTCGGGTATCTCCAAGCCATGATTATCCCGATACTGCTCACCCGGCTGCCACAGACTCATGTTGCCAAAAGTACCTTGCGGCGAGCCGTCCCGCTGGGATCGAAGAAACCCTGCTTCATCGAGCAAATATACGCCGACATTGTAATTATGCGCTAAAGTGGTCATAGGTTCCCACACCAAAGATAAAGGCACAGCCTTGCCAGCTTTAAAACGGTCACCAGCCGGTAAATCCATACCGACTAATTTGATTTGATTATCTAATATCACATCCAGAGCAACCGAAGGTTCGTTTGAAGCTGGGGCAGGAATGGTCAAAAACTGAATTGCACGGGCGCGTTGTGTGACTTCAATTTGATTGATTGGGAAATACCTATTCACCAGATGTCGTTCAATGGGACGCAGGTACTCTGTCATAAATGGCCCTGCACTCGCCACTAACCACAATCGCTCATATTGTTCACCACCCCAATCCAATGCACAAACAGTGCTAGTCCCTATCTGTACCCCAATTGGATCATCCAGGGTAGCTTCAACACCAAATTCAGCCGGGGCATACGGCAATACAACGGCTGGAACCGCCTCCTTATAGTAATTCATGAAGACGAGTTTATACTGTTCCCGATCAATAAATACGATGGAGTCATCTTCCACCGCATTATTCAACTCTTTAACCAGCGTTCGCACGTCTGTCCAATCTTCCGGTGCAATATATCGACGATCATCGCGCAAGACATAGACGGTTGAAACTAGTGCCAGGAATGCCAAACCAATAATCAACATCGCCAGAATTACACCCGCATAAGAGTGCAATGGGCGTTCCTGAAAACTCCTTTTGCTCATCCACAAGCTCAAAATGAACGAGGATACCGCCAGGGCTATCGGGATAACCGCTGCCGAATCTATACCTTGCCAGGCAACATTAAGATGGTTCAGATCAATATGTGTCAAATGATAATAAGCTGGCATCCATTCCAATGACCAATTGGCCCCCATCCAGTGCCGAACATAGGTGGTAAGATCCGCATAGTCATGGTATTCCCCCGCCCTAAATACGTCAGTGTAGTAATTGGATAAAGGCACGGCCATGCCAACAAGCTGCAACATAGCCCCAACAGCACCAACGGCTATGATTAGGCCAATACCCCTCGGAGATTGAAGTAATTGCTCCACTGCCGGTACTACCCATAAAAGGACAATCGCCGGAATCAACGGGAGCAGATACCGTGGTCCCCACCCCCAACTTCCAATCCAATTGGCCGTATACAACCAGCCATAAAAGAAGCTGAACCCCAGAATACAACCAGCCAGGCTAATAACGATAAAGTATTCTTTCTGCCTCCATAACAACACCATCCCATATAGCCCTAAAATGAGGGCTGGAGAATAAAGCCATAGACTCCGCGAAGGACCAATCTGATACCCCAACAAAGCCTCAAAACTAAACCCATCTTGAAAAACGTCCGTTATCCTGGAAAGCAATTCCGAAATATCATAATAATCACCATAACCAAACAGTTCCCGCTCCAGCGCAAGAAGCAGGCCAGCGATAAGCCCCAAGCCTACAATCACCAAAATAACCAGGCGATATAAGCCGAGATACCGTATCCATCGAGTAAAGATCGGAGACATGATGATGAGGGTTCCAGGCAGCAACACAACCAATACGACTTTCGTAGCCATAAACCCCAGCGTTGCAATGATCAACAAAACAACCCAACGTAATGAACGTTTTTCTTGATTCCAATAGACAGGGAAAAGTGAGGCGAGACCAAAAGACCATAGTAGAAACAAACCGGCGAGCGGCTCACGATAAAGTTGACGGCCATAAAACCAGGCGATAGTCGCCAGGGCAAACAGCAACCCACTAACCCATGCCGCCTTACTACTATATCCGCGTTTTAACGCTAGCCCATAGATGCTGACTGCCGTCAACGCCGTGATAAATATATTGAAGAACATGATGATATGAAAATTTCCGGCACCAGCAATGGAAAATGCCAATGTTGCCAATGGGGTCAGCAGCGCATAGATGATGAATTCATACTTTGCCGATTGCCAGGGGTCTCCGCCATCGACCGCGCAAACATCCACTCGCGTTTCCGCCTGCCTGTAGAAATCGTAGTTCATAGATGTATGACCACGCTGCACCAGGCTCTCCGTCGAATCGAAAATCAGCGCTTCGTCTATAACAATCGGCATTCCTTGATACGTAATGATATAGATACTAATCAATATCATAAACAGCGAAAAGCCAAGAATATGGTTCTTATATTTGATGTACTTCATCTGTCATTGCTGTCTTCATTTATTGGATTCCTACACCAGCCCATGCACAACCATATGTAATTGCTCATCCATCACCATTTGTCCCAAAACATCCGGTCAAGATTATATCATGTCCGTCAGACAACCAAAAACTGCCAGGCAGTCGTCTCCCCAGCGTTTTCCCAACAACACGCCTTCCGCTATGCTAGTCTCGATTCTTCGCCGAAAAGTACACACTACACACCAGTCCAATTTGTTGATGCAAAATGGAGAATGTACGAACGCCGGGCAATTTGCTGGTGAGAACACCATTTTTCTTCACTGAGTGACCCTTCGCCGCGCACATTTGTTGAACGCGAACCCTACAGTGCCTTAAAGAATTCGAAGACGTACAAAGTGTTGACAGGCACGGAGAAATAATTATATAGTAAGTTTCTGGCAAATACATAAATCAACACAGATAACATAGGAGTACAATTATGTATGGCACCGTTGTTCGCTATCGTCTCAAGCCCGGTGGGTTAGAGCAACTCCAAGCCTGGGTTGAAGATGACCCCGGCCCGCAAATGCCCGGTGTAATGGTCGCGTACCAGATGGATCGGGACCCGAATGAATTACTCGTTGCGATTGCCGCCCCCAGTGAAGAAGAATATCGCGCCACCAGCGAAAGCCCCGAAATGCACGAGCGTTATTTGAAGATGCTGGAATTTATGGCCGCTGAACCGGAATGGAACGATGGTACTATCATCGCGCACCGGTTCAACCTGCCGGATACGGACGGGCTGTATGGGTCGATTTCGATGCAGCGCATCAAACCCGGCAAGGTGGATGAACTGATGGCCTGGGGCGAAGCTAACCAGCTTGCAGATGAAGACAGACCTGGCGCAATGATCATCTATCAGATGGATCGTGATCCAAATGAACTCTACGGAGTGATCGTCGCTGAAAGTGAATCTGCTTACCGCACCACCAGCGAAAGCCCCGAAATGCACGAGCGTTATTTGAAAATGCTGGAATTTTTCGAAGGCGAACCGATCTGGAATGACGGTCACATCATCGCCGCCCAAGTCAATCTGTAACTGTGTTGCTCAGATTTATCGGAGTGATTACAAACGGTCATCACCTACGCAGGGATGGCCGCTTTTTCGCCGTAACAGGCTTTAACCCTCACTGGTATCAGCTTGCCCGCTCTGTCGTAAGAGAAATTCCAAAACGATACTAGCGAATAGCTCGATCTTTGTCCGTGTTACAAAATGATCCGCTTGGGGAATGACTGCGAGTTCGGCATTGGAGATCAACTGATATAACTCAATCTGATCCCCCAAAGGCAGAAATTGATCCCGATCTCCTGTAATGACGAGGGTAGGCACGCTGATTTCTTGAAAGTCTTCCGCTGAATGAGTATGTGGCTCTATCATCTCATATGACAATTGCCGGAGGAGTGTCTTCCAGTAATCTGCTTCTTGCGAATGAGCCGCCTGCCAGATCTCAACCAAGTGTGGAACGGCTTTCTCAGTTTGATCGGTATTGACCTGTCCAGGGCCTTCGAGACCAAATGCCTTAATAGTCTCAAAGTATGCTTCAGATGCCCGATAAGTTACACCACCAAGCACTAATCCACTAGCCAAGTCGGGATATCGTATTCCCACATCCAAAGCCGTATCGCCTCCCCCGCTCCAACCGCAAAGAAACGGCTTTTCTAAGTTCAGCACATTTATGAGTGCTACAACATCATCAGCGAGTTGTAAGGTGCGAATTTCACCACTCGGATTATCGGTTCTTCCATGTCCGCGTGCATCTGGCACGATCACCTTGAAATGTGAGGATAAATGAGAAACATATGGCTTCCAAACAGCACCTGTACTCATTGCACCATGTAGAAGGATCAGCGGTACACCACTTCCATATTCTTCGTAGAATATCTTCAATCCATTGGCATGAACGAACTGTCCTTCAACCCCTCCGGTATCGTCTATTTGTGGCATTGGGTCTCCTTACTTCGGCACAAACTGGTAGTTTGCCGTTAGTATAAGAGCAGTTTGTCGTTTGGACGAATTGGACAGGTTTGCAGCTTCAGGCTGTCTGCTTCGAAAATAGAGGCGACATTGGCGTAGACCGATGCTCCCCAAGCGGTACGAAAACAGCCAGTGACCTTGTGGTAAATCACCGAATTGCGAAGCGTTTGCTCGGAAGCATTGTTGGTAGGAGGGATATGATGGCACCGAAAAGCGCCGAAATGCCCCTTGCTTTAGCGATGGAGGTGTAAGGCGCACGGGCAAGTCCAATAGCCTGACATCTCGGCTTTTCCAAGCATGAGTGTATTTGTGGTGTGACGCGGGCGGGTTGGGGGTGGTTTCGGCGTAAGGCTATATCTATAATGTTCGTCAAAGGTTTGCGGACAGGCACATTGGTATGTCCCGTCCCTACCATAGCGGCCCGCTACCCTGGGCACATATCTGGAAATCGTTCATGAGACTGGTGTTATGCTGTTAGCGATACTCTCTTTCTTCATTGTCTTGGTTCCGCTGGTGATTATTCATGAGTTGGGACACTTCATTGCGGCCAAAAATGTGGGGATTACGGTCCTGGAATTCGGGATTGGATTTCCGCCGCGCATGGCCGTCCTTTTCACACGAGGTGAAACCGAATATACCCTGAATATTCTGCCGTTGGGCGGATTTGTGCGTCCGTATGGCGAGGATTTTGTGCGGCCCAAGACGGAAGAGGAAATGCAGGATGATCTGAAAGAGATCGAGGGCCGCAAGGTCGCGAATCCGAAAAGTGTATTCGAGGCTGGGCCGTGGGAGCGTATCTGGTTTATGCTGGCGGGGCCGATAGCGAACTTCATTGCGGCGTTCGTGATTTTTGTTCTGATCGGCATCACTGGAATACCGGAGGCAGTGGCTGAAGTCAGCCTGGCACAGGTATTTGAAGGATCGCCAGCGGATGTGGCGGGGCTGCAAGTGGGCGATGTCGTGACGCATGTTGATGGCGAACGTGTGGAGACGGTGAGTCAGTTTGAAGATGCGGTGGAGGATCAAGATGAACTGCTTTTGCGGGTTAAACGTGGTGATGAGACCTTCGATGCAGTCGTTGTGCCGGGGCCATTTGATGCGGGTGGTGTCAAAGAGCAGGTGTTGATTGCGCGGATTAGCGAAGGAACGCCAGCCGAGGCAGCGGGTCTGGAAGCGGATGATGTGATTATTGCGGTCGATGGTCAACCTGTCATTGATATTGATATGTTGGTGGACTATACCGATGAGCGTGAAGATGTGCCGATTCAATTTACCATCGCACGGGGCGCAGATATTATCGAGAAGATGATTACGCCAGAGAAAATTAATGGCGATGTACAAATTGGCATTCGAATCAGCCCCGCGCCGCTGGACGAGACGATAGGTGCGACGACTGCCAATCGTGATGTAACGACTGTGTCACGCCCTGCGGAGAATTTGGTTGATGCGGTGTCGTATGGGGGGGGGGAAATCGTGCGGACTATGGAATTGATGGTGGAAGCGCCACTGATGATTATTCGGGGCGAAATATCCGGTGAGCAGGCACGACCGGTCAGCCCAGTGGGGATTTCGCAGATGGGTGGCGCGATTATTGAGGAAAGCCAGGAAGCCGGGGCGCTGTATCCCATTTTGTACTTTGCGGCGATCATCAGTATTGCGCTGGCGGTGACTAATCTGCTGCCCATTCCAGGATTGGATGGAGGGCGTATTCTGTTCGTGATTTTTGAATTGGTGCGTGGCAAACCGATGGAGCCGGAGCGCGAGGGGCTGGTTCACATGATCGGGATTTTGTTCCTGTTGTCGATCATGTTTGTGGTGATTGTGATGGATATCGTGAATCCGATTGATTTGAGTTCATTTTAATTGGGGGTGGATATGCCTGACGAGTTTGAAGGGTGGGGTAAAAACCAGCGGCCAGAAGGCCTCCCGATTGAGGACGTGTTGGCCGAAATGCGAGATTTGGAACGACCGGTGTTGACGGCAAAGGCAATCTATGGGTTGTCGAATCTGAGTGGCGAGGCGCAGGAGATATTCGCAGCGGCGTGGCCGGTATTACCGGTCGAACGGCGACGACACCTGATGGAATTTTTGGTGGGGATGAGTGAAGTAATGTTTGATGTCACGCTGGAACCCATTGCGTATGTAGGATTTGCTGATGTTGACGCCGAGGTGCGGACCAAGTCGGTTGAATTGCCCTGGTATGTGACGACTGAGCGACTTTTTCATGCACTGATGAAGCTGGTAAAGGATGATCCGGCGACCATCGTGCGGACAAAGGCGTTGGGGGGGCTGGGGAAGTTCATCTACGAAGCTGAAATGGAAGAGTTTGATGCGGGCTTGGCTGGACAGGCGGCGGAGCTGGCAATTGATCTTTACTATGACCGGCACCAAGACCTGGAAGTGCGGCGGCGGGCACTGGAGGCTATCTCGCGGGGGAGTCACCCTAAAGTGCGGGATATGATTGATGAGGCATATCATCACGAAGAACCGCTGATGAAGGTCAGCGCGGTGTTTGCAATGGGGAGCAGTTGCGACAGTGAGCGATGGGAAAAGGCGGTCATTGAGGAACTGGATAACCCGAATGCGGAAATCCGTTTTGAAGCGGTGCGGGCGGCAGGGGAATTGTCGTTGGCAGGCGCGGTGCGGCGCGTGATGGAGCTGGCGAGCGGCGGGGACTATGAGGTTAAAATGATGGCCGTCTGGGCGCTGGGGGAAATCGGGACGCGGGAGGCGCAGCGGGATCTGGACGACCTGATGATGTGGGCGATGGACGAGGAGGATGACGAGATGATGGAGGCCATTGAGGAGGCGCAGGAAATGGCGTCGTTGGTGAGTGGTTTCATCCTGCCTATGTTTGATTTCGACGAGGATGATCTGTTGGATGACGGGGATGATGATTTGTTGTTAGAGTGAGGTGAGTTTGGGGGAAGAGGGAGCAATTTGCTGACGCTGCAATAGACAAGACTTGATCTGGCACATCCAACATAATGCTGTTGCAGAAACCAACGAGTTGTCAGATCAAGTCTTGTCCAGTAT
Organism: Aggregatilineales bacterium; assembly: GCA_965215855.1. Taxonomy (GTDB): domain Bacteria; phylum Chloroflexota; class Anaerolineae; order Aggregatilineales; family J027; genus J027. The sequence continues at coordinate 11,335 of CBDCER010000001.1, forward strand.
ATGCTTGTATCCCGATGGTTTTAGTGGGAGACGTTGCCGCCGGACTTGCGCCAGGCCATGAACCCGCCGATCATATTCGCAACATCATAGCCCGCATTTTGCAGCAAATAGGCCGCTTCACGTCCGCGCACGCCATCTCGCGATATACACACAATAGGCTGTCCTTTGGGTAGTTCCTTCAGGCGCTTGGAAAGCTTGTTAAAAGGAATATTTGTTGCGCCTTCAATGTGTTCGTTGCCGAACTCGCGAGGGTTACGGACATCCAACAATATATGCTCGCTGTTGAGGTAGTGTTTGGTGTATTTGTCGGGCTTGATTTCTTTGACGCCACCGATGATTGCGCGGAACAGATTCACAGATTAGTCTTCCTTATAAATGCTGGTTCGTTTAGGATAGTGCAGCAAATTAGCGTAGCGCAAAATATCTAAAGTTTCCAGCATCAATTTTTCTCAATGCATTTCAGGAGGCACATGAACGCCGAAATTCTTGCTATTGGAACCGAACTGCTTTTGGGTGAAATCGTCGATACCAATTCCGCCCACATCGCCCGGACTTTGCGTGATATTGGCGTGAATCTTTATTACATGACGGCTGTTGGCGATAATCGACAGCGTATTGCTGAGACTTTGCAAATGAGCCTGTCGCGGAGCGATTTGATTATCACAACTGGCGGCCTGGGGCCAACGGTGGATGATGTTACGCGCCACGCTGTCGCGGATGCTACCGGCCATCCCCTGGAGTTTCACCAGGATTTACTCGACCAGATTGCCGAGCGTTTCCGCCGCTTTGGTTCCCGTATGAGCGAGAATAACCAGCAGCAAGCCTACATCCCCCAGGCGGCTATCCCTATTGAAAATCCGGTGGGCACAGCTCCGTGCTTCATCGTCGAAAGCGAACCGGGTACGATTATTTGCCTGCCGGGTGTCCCCCGCGAGATGAAGTTTCTCCTGAGTCAGAGCGTCATCCCGTATCTGCAAGAGCAAATGGGTGGTCCTAAAATCATCAAGGCACTCGTTCTCAAGACGGCGGGCATTGGCGAAAGCCATCTTGATGAGAAGATCGCTGACCTGATGACGCACACGAACCCGACCGTTGGATTAGCAGCCCACATCGGCCAGACGGACATCCGCATCACCGCCCGCGCTGACAGCGAGGCCGATGCTGATGCCATGTTGCGCGGGATGGAAGCCACCGTCCGTCAGCGAGTCGGCAGCTTTATCTATGGGGTGGGGGACTATCCATTGGAAAATGCGGTGGTGGCCTCTCTCCAGCAGCAAAATCTCAAAATCGCTATCAGCGAAACTGGCACGGGGGATACTCTCCATAAGCGAATCACCGGTGTCGAAGGTGGCACGGATGTCCTGGAACGCATCGCTCGCTATGAGCTGTTTTCTGAACTCTTGGCTGAACTCTCGCTGCCATTGGATACTGACCTCAATACTGCCATCGAAGCTGCGGCGCAACGTTTATTGTATCAGGATGATGTATCGACTGGAATCGCCGTCGCCACGCACAGCGGCGGAACGGCTATCGCGGTTGCCACGCCCGACAAGACCCGCACGCGAACGTATGGTTTCGGTGGCGAAGAAACGCTGGCTCCTATCTGGGCGACAACTTGGGGTCTCAGCATTGCCTGGCGTATGTTGCAGGATAGGGGGCAGTCGTCATGAGGCACGAGGTTATCAGTGGTTTGCAATATGCCCATGCCTATTTGAACGATGCTGAACAGGCCGAGTATGTCACCATTGTTGATGAGCAACCCTGGCTGGATGACTTGAAACGCCGTGTGCAGCATTATGGCTATCGGTATGATTACAAGCGCCGAAAAGTTGATGACTCTATGTATTTGGGGCCACTGCCTGATTGGGCGGCATTGCTGGCCGAACGCCTAAACCACGACGGCTATGCGCCCCAAGTTCCTGATCAGTTGATTGTCAACGAGTATGAACCCGGCCAGGGCATCGCTAGCCATATCGACTGTATTCCCTGTTTCGGCGACACCATCCTGGCGCTCACGCTCGGTTCGAGCTGTATTATGCAGTTCCAACACCGCGTATCAAAGATCAAAGTACCTGTTTTCCTGGAACAGGGTAGCTTGGTCGTGATGCAGGGCGAATCGCGCTATGATTGGAAGCATGGTATTCCGGCACGGAAATCTGATGTCTACGCGGGTCGTAAAATCCCACGACGTCGCCGCTTATCACTCACCTTCCGCACGGTATTGAAGGAGATTTAACATGGCGAGGATCTGTCTGGTTGGTGAATCAAAAACGCAACGGAAAACTCGCACCAGGGCCGACCAGTTGTTTACCGGAACCCATTTTGTGCGCCAACGCACTTATGCTCAGACGCGTGCCGATCAATGGTTCATTCTCTCGGCTCGCTATGGGCTATTGGAGCCAGGACGTGGGGTTGATCCTTATGAACGTGTATTTAGTGATCTCAGCTCTGCCGAGCAGTTCCAATGGGCGCAAAACCTGATGCAGTCCATGTCGCGTTTGCACATCACCTCGCATGATACACTCGTCATCTTGGCGAAAAAGAGCTATCAAGATCGACTGCTCCCGATTTTCAAAAGCCGTAGCTATGTTATCGAGTTGCCGCTGGCAGGTATGAGTGCTGTCCAGCAACTGCGTTGGTTGGCGGAAATGGTGAATAGTTGACCCATGCCCGTAACTTTTTGCGCTGTTCGTCGGTAATGTGATTGAGCGGAGTTCCCTCTGATGGAGAGCGAGAAAGTTTCGCACTTCATGAGAATCAATTACCGACTGGGCAGGCCATGTGCCTGCTCAATGCTTTTCATGGGAAAATTACTGATAGAGGATGTACCAAACCTGTCGCGTTGAACCCCAACGCTAAATAAAAAAGGCGATGTTGGCACATTTTTGCCAAGCATGGCAGTTGTATAGTGCGATACGAAGCAACGGATTTTGGGATTGTATACGTCAGGGCTTTTCAGTATAGTCGCCTGCTATCTGATTATTTGGTGCGATTCCGCGAAAAATAAGGTGGATATTCTGTGACTGATCTTGCATTGGCACTGGTCCTCACCTCGGCAATTTTTCATGCTACGTGGAATCTGCTTTCTAAACGTGCTGGTGGCGGCTTGCCATTTCTGTGGCTATTCTCACTCTTGATGACGATCTTCTATACGCCGCTGGCGATTGCCTCCATAATCCTCGCTGAAAACACCGTCACCCCACTCTGGCCGGTGTTTATTCTGGGAACCGGCTTCTTGCATATCGCCTACTTTTCCATGCTAACCAAAGGCTATCAGACCGGCGATTTGTCTCTGATCTATCCCCTGGCGCGTGGTACTGGCCCGATGCTGGCGACCGTCGCTGCTGTGTTGTTGTTGGATGAACGCCCGACACCGCTGGCGATTTTCGGTGTGGTCAGCATTGGAGTGGGTGTTTTTATCTTTATGGACGGCTTCAGCAAACTGCGTGATACGCAATCGCGCCAGGCGATGGGCTATGCGTTCATCGTCGGCATGATTATCGCTACTTATACCATTTGGGATAAATATGCGGTGGGTGTGCTGCTCATTCCACCGATTTTCTATGAGTGGTCGGGGGATCTCATCCGCACGATTCTATTGCGACAAGGGGTGCGTGGTCGTTGGGATGAGGTGTGGAGGGAATGGAACGAGCATCGCTGGGAAGCCATCGGGGTGGCATTGCTCAGTCCCCTGGCCTACATTCTGGTACTGACGGCGCTCACCTTCAGCCCAGTCAGTTATATCGCGCCGCTGCGTGAGGTCAGCATTCTGATTGGCGCGGCCATGGGCACAATGTTGCTGGGCGAGGGTGAAATGAGGCGGCGTTGGTCGGCGGCCTCGGCGATTGTGGTGGGGGTGATGGCACTTGCTATTGGGTAGAACCGTCGGTCAAATGAAAATGTTACCGAGGAAATCTGTGCCCACCCGGTAACATTTCGCTTCAGGCCTTGCGATTATCGAGATTATGCGTCTGGACTTTCCCACATCGGAATGTGTAACCCGTGTTCCCTGGCCGTATCCTCCGCAATCTCATACCCCGCATCCACATGCCGGAACACACCCATCGCCGGGTCATTGGTCAATACCCGTTCAATTCGCGCCGCCGCTTCTGTCGTACCATCCGCCACAACCACCTGACCCGCGTGTTGGCTGAAACCAATGCCCACGCCACCGCCATGATGGAAACTGACCCAGGTCGCGCCGCTGGCAACGTTCACCATCAGATTCAGCAACGGCCAATCGCTCACCGCATCTGTGCCATCTTTCATGCCCTCGGTCTCGCGGTTGGGGCTGGCGACGCTGCCTGTATCCAGGTGGTCGCGGCCAATCACAATCGGGGCGCTGATCTCGCCCTTTGCCACCAGTTCATTAAATGCTAACCCCGCTTTGGCACGGCCACCTTGCCCCAGCCAGCAAATCCGCGACGGTAGTCCCTGCCAGGCGATTTTCTCCTGCGCCTGCGTGATCCACCGTTTCAACGCTTCATCTTCCGGGAACAACTCCAGAATTGCCTGATCGGTCCGGTAGATGTCATTCGGGTCGCCTGATAATGCTGCCCATCGGAATGGCCCCTTGCCTTTGCAGAACAACGGGCGGATAAATGCGGGGACGAATCCTGGGAAGGCAAAAGCATCGGCATAGCCATTGTCAAAGGCTCGCTGTCGCAGGTTATTGCCATAATCGAACACGATTGCGCCGCGCTTTTGCATGGCGACCATCGCTTTCACCGAGCGGGTCATGGTGTCCATGCTGGCTTGATAGTAGGCATCGGGATCACTCTCGCGCAGCGCCTCGGCTGCCTCGAAGGTCATATTGGCCGGAACATAGCTCATGATGTCGTGGGCGGGTGTCTGATCGGTCACAATGTCTGGGATCAAATTCGCAGTCAACAATGCCTCATATAAATCCTGAGCGTTCGCTAACACGCCCACACTTCGCGCCTCGCCATTGTCCTTTGCATCCAGCGCCCGCTGAATACCTTCCTCAATATCAGCTGTCCACTCATCCAGATAACGAGTCTCAATTCGGCGCTGCATCCGGTATTCATCGACTTCGGCGATCAGGCAGACGCCCTCGTTCATCGTCACGGCCAGGGGTTGAGCGCCACCCATGCCGCCCAATCCCGCGGTCACGGTCAGTCGCCCTTTCAGCGAACCGCCAAAGTGTTGGCGAGCTGCTGCCGCCAGCGTTTCGTAAGTGCCCTGCAATATTCCCTGTGTGCCGATATAAATCCAACTGCCCGCCGTCATCTGCCCGTACATCATGAGACCCTTCGCCGCCAGTTCGTCAAAATGCTCCTGCGTGGCCCAATGTGGTACGAGGTTGCTGTTGGCGATCATCACGCGGGGCGAGTCTGGCGTCGTCTTGACCACGCCCACTGGCTTGCCACTTTGCACCAGCAGCGTCTCGTCATTTTCGAGCGTCTTCAGGGTACGAATGATGGCGTCGAATGCCTCCCAGTTGCGGGCTGCCTGTCCACGCCCACCATAAACCACCAGATTTTCGGGATATTCGGCTACGTCGGGGTCAAGATTATTCATCAGCATCCGCATGGCGGCTTCTTGTTGCCATCCCTTGCACGAAAGTTGTGTACCACGCGGGGCACGGATTTCACGTGTCATCGTCTGCAAAAGCTCCTTTTTTGATTAAATCCACAATTTTCTCAATATCGGCTGTCAGAGGGCGGTCTTCGGTCAGGCGTGGCACGACACCACGTACCACATCATGAATCCGCTCCACGCCGTCTCCACTTCGCAAGGGGCGCTGATATTCCAGAGCCTCGCTGCTGCAAAACAACTCAATCGCAATGACGTGCATCGCCAGGTCAACGGCCCGCCAGGCCTGGTGCGCTGCTGTCACACCCATGCTGTTGTAGTCTTCCATGCCCGCGCTGGTCGGGATATTATGGACACTTGCTGGAGTCGCCAGCGTTTGTATCTCGTTGCAGGCCGCCGCCGCCGTATATTGGGCGATCATTAAGCCACTGTGTAATCCTGGCTGGGGGCTGAGGTAGGGATTCAGTGGGTTTTCGCTATCAGAGGCGCTCAATAGAAAATACACACGCCGTTCGCTGATTCCGGCAATGTGGGCCACCGCTATTGAGAGACTATCGAGTGCGATTGCGAGCGGTATGCCGTGAAAATTACCGGCGCTGATGATTGAGCCATCGTCAAACACCAGTGGATTGTCGGTCACGGCTCCGAGTTCGCGCTGGATGATCGTTTGGATATAGCCAATCATGTCCCGCGCTGCGCCGAGTACCTGGGGTGTACAGCGCAGTGAATAGGGATCTTGTACGCGGGGGTCGTCGGCCCGGTGATCTGGCAGAATCGTGCTGCCCGCCAGCAACTCGCGCATCTGCCGGGCAACCGCCGCCTGCCCGGCTTGCTGTCGGATGTTGTGGACGCGCGGGTCGAGGAAAGAGTCGGTCGCACGGCAGGCATCAATTGAGAGGGCCGCCGCTCCTATTGCCGCAGCCAGGAGCCGCTTGGCATCCATGACCAGCAATGCGCTCATCGCGGCCATTAGGTGCGTGCCATTGATGAGCGCCAACCCCTCTTTGGCATCCAGTATGACTGGCGTGATTCCTCGTTGTGCCAGCGCCTCACTGCCAGACAAGATTCCACCATTCAGCACGGCGCTGCCTTCACCAATCAAAACACTCACGATGTGGGCGAGTGGGGCCAGATCACCACTCGCCCCCACTGATCCTCGCGATGGCACAACGGGCGTGATGCCAGCATTCAGCAGCCTGATGAGGTTCTCGACCACGACGGAGCGCACGCCAGAATGTCCGCGCACTAGGCTGGCGGCTAGAATCAGCATGGCGGCCCGCACCACGTCATCTGGCAGCGGTTCGCCGATACCGGCGGCGTGGCTGCGAATCAGATTGCGCTGAACCTGCTGGACCTGCTCTGGCGGAATCCGGACCCGGCTCAGGCTGCCGAAACCGGTGTTGATGCCATAGGCGACTTGCTGCTGTTCGACGACATCATCGACCACCGCTCGTCCGGTGGCAATTCGCGCATAGGCCTCGGCGTGCAACTCTACAGGTCGCCCATGCCGCGCTACTGCTTCCAGGTCGGCAAGTTGGAGTGGGTTGCCGTCTATTGCCAGCGGTGTATCAGCCATTGTTGCCCTCTGGCACGCGCCCGTAGACCTCGGTTAGTTCGCGGATGCGATGGATGATCTCAGCGGTGAGTTGCTCTGGGTGCAAGCGCCATTGCCAGTTGCCACTTTCGCTGCTGGGATAGTTCATGCGGGCCTCGTTGCCTAAGCCCAACAAGTCCTGCATAGGCGCAATCGCAATGTCCGCGACTGACATCCAGCCGAGTCGGATCAAATCCCAATGCGCTTCGTCGTCAACCAAAATCCGTGCATATTGCCGTGCGAAGTGCCGTTCGGCGGCTACAACTGCGGGGTCATCGGTCGTGCCGGTGGTATCGGCGCGACGGAACCAGCCCATGGTGGTTTCGTTGTCGTGTGTGCCGGTGTAGACGACAGTGTTATGCTCATAGTGGTGCGGCAGAAATTCGTTGGATGTGCCTGATCCGAAGGCGAATTGGATGACAGCCATGCCTGGCAGGTCGAATTGTTTGCGGAGGGCGGTTACAGCTTGGGTGATGATGCCTAAATCTTCGGCAATGACGGGCAATGAATCGCCCAATGCGCCCTGCATCGCTTCGAAGAATGCCGCGCGTGGACCGGCCACCCAGCGCCCTTTGACCGCCGTCGGCTCCTCTGCCGGAATCTCCCAATAGTCTTCAAAGCCGCGAAAATGGTCAATGCGGATGATGTCTACCATTGTCAGCATGGCTCGGAAGCGTTTGATCCACCAGGCAAAGCCGTTGCGCTGCATTAAGTCCCAGCGGTAGAGGGGATTGCCCCAGCGTTGGCCGGTGGCGCTGAAATAGTCGGGGGGGACGCCGGCGACGACGGTTGGGTTGCCCATGTCATCCAGGTAGAACAGGTGGGGATTGGCCCATACATCGGCGCTGTCGTGAGCCACAAAAATCGGAATGTCACCGATAATGCGGATGCCGCGTGCATTGGCCTCGGTTTTCACCGCCCACCATTGCTCGAAAAACAGCCATTGCATGAACTTTTGATAGCCGATGATGTTGCTTAGGCGTTGGCGGGCGGCGTCCAAAGTTACCGGATCACGCTGGATCAGTTCCACCGGCCACTCGACCCAGGGGCCGCCGCCGTTGTCGTATTTTAGCGCCATGAACAGGGCGAAATCGTCCAGCCACTCGGCCTGTTGGTTGCAGAACACATGATAGGCATGTTTATCTTCGTAATGGGTCTCGAAATTCTGATAGGCCTGATATAACCGGCTCATTTTGTAGTCAATGACCGGCCCATAATCCACACGCTCGGCGTAGAAGAGGGGCTGGTTGTCGTCCAGATCGCCCTGGCTTAACAAGCCTTTCTCGACCAGTCGCTCTAGGTTGATGAGCAAAGGGTTGCCCGCGAAGGCCGAAAACGATTGGTAGGGCGAGTCGCCGTAGCCGGTGGGGCCGAGGGGGAGAACTTGCCACAATTGCTGGCGGCTGGCGCTCAGGAAGTCGAGGAATTGGTAGGCGGCACTGCCCAGGTCGCCAATGCCGTGGGGGCCGGGGAGGGAAGTGGGGTGTAACAAAATGCCGCTGGATCGCTCAAATGCCATCTTGTTTATTCGCTCCTGAAATCCAATGTGGTGAAATTCGGCGTGGGGCTGGCTGTCGGGCGAGATAATGCAGATAAATCATGAACCAGGTAATGTTTTGGGCGGGCAGATACGTTGATCCGCCCCTATAGCATACCCCAGATTACGCTTCTTCATGCGGAATTTGGGTGACGGGGGCGCTATAGCACCCCCCTACAGTCCGTTGCCGATTTCACCGCGAAATCTATTCGCAAAATTTCGATAGATGATACCAGACATGGCGGGGATGGGCGATGGTTTGGGTGGGGGAATGGGGCCGGGCACGACGGGAGCGAATCCAGGCCGTGCCCCAGCTTCTGTATATGCCCGACGCCACCAGTTGGCCCCATACCGGTGTGCGAAAAATCGCCTGCGTGCGGACGAGACTACCCTGCGCCTTCTCAATTTCTTCGCCGCAACCTGCAAACCGTAGTCGGCAGGCACTATTGGAAGCGGTTGTCCTATGGTGGGGAGCCGCTCGCAACCGGAGCCGCATCTTCGTGATAACGGTTATCCGGCGCCCTGTGAAGAGAGACTGAGGAGTGAGACGCACGCCCACCGCCACCCGCAGGCCGTTGTTGTCGTTCCTGTTGTTCGGGTTGTTGTTGCGCGAGGACGCACCCGCGTCCATAGCCAGGGAGCCTCATGACGCCTTGCGACGCCACGTCCATCATTATACCCCATTTCCAAATTTGCGCGATTCGCGCCTGCGGCGCGGCAGGGGGAAGTGTCCCCCTACAACCCCCTCACAGAGGACAGAGCGTCATTGAGAAGGGAGACGCACGCCCACCGCCACCCGCAGGCCGCCGTAGCCGGCCCCGAGGCGCGGGTTGAAGGAGCGCGAGGACGCACCCGCGCCACGGCTGTGGTACGCCCCGCCCATCAATCGCTTATAATTCGTTGATACAAAATCAATTTTCAAATCACCGCTGTCATTCAAACACCACTCCCAGACATTCCCGGCCATGTCCAACGCGCCGCAATCCGCCGCGCCGTGTGGAAAGACGCCGACCGCACTCGTCCGCCCAATACCACCTTCGCTTCCATTGACGCGCCGCGCATCAAACTTCGGCCCCCAGGGGTATCCCTGGGCTGGGTTGCCACCCGTCGCGGCGTGTATCCATTCCCACTCCGCCGGTAAGCGCACCTCGACATTACCCCCGATGACCAGCGGCGGTTGTTGCTCATCTTCAGGATGCGGCAAGGTTTCGCCCCGCAAACGAGCCGTCAACCAGCGCGTGAAGGCCACGGCCTGATACCACGACACGTTATCACGGGGATAGTTGTCGTATTTTTGGCGCTGGTTTGCCATCGACTGTTTGTGGTATTCCTCGGTCAACTCGGCCCACCATTCATCGCGCCCGAAGCCATCCTCGGCCCCCAAAAACGCCTCAAATTGGGAATAGGTGACCAGATAGCGGGCGATGTAGAACGGCGCGACGGTGAAGGTTTGCCCTTTGATCTCGATCTGTCCGCCTGGCACCGGACACCAGTCGATTTCGGGCGTGCCATCGTCGCGGACTCCAATACCGAAACGGTCATCGCCCAGGTTGTGCAATGTCTCGCCAATCACGCTACGGCGGGCGGGGGATGTGTTGATGTCATGCAGTTCGCGCCACAGACGTTTCTGTTCTGGCTCGGTGAAGTCTAGCATCACACGGGCTTCGGTGTTGTCGGGATCGTACTCTACGCCCAGGTTGCGGCAGGCGTCCTGGAATTCGTTGATTTTGGCGGTGTTGGGCAACATGAAGTCGGGGCGGTCACGTTCATCCCACCAGCGGGCCTCGCGCTCCAGGCTGCGGATCAGGCGCAGGTCATCCTGGGTGGCCTCGATCCAGTCCGCCAGGCGTTCCCAGTTGCGTAAAATGGCCTCGTGAGCGACTTCCAGTGTCACAGCGCCGTCCTGGCGGTCGGTAATCAGGAGGCGGGCATCGGTGAAGGCGGTTACCATGTTCCGTTCGTCGGCGTCCAGGGCGTTCGGATCGATGATGGCGCGTCGCCGGGTGGCTACGCCGCGCTCATCGACCTCGACCAGTTCATGGAAGATGGCGTGCAGCAGGGCGGTTTTGGCATCTTCAGCGCCGGATAATTTCGCAAAGACGCCCTCGGCCCGTTTGCCAATCGCGCCCGCCACGCGGCCAATGGCTTCGTAGTCGGCGAAGGTGATTTGCAGAGATTCCGGGGCGGACGAGGCATGCCTCGCCCCTACGCGGCGGGATTCGGCGATTTTGTATAGCTCGTCCAGGGCATAGGCCATCAGTGCCAGTGCGCCGCGATCATGGCCCATGTCATCCAAGATCTGGGATACCAGTCCGTCTTCGAAGTCCAGGGCGGCGCGTTCGGCAGGGCGGACGATCATTTCGTGCAAAGCGGATAGGGTCGGGGCGGCCAGCGGGAATGTTCCGCGTTGTAGCAGGTCGGCCAGGGTGGGCAGAGCCAGGCAGCGATGGTAGAAATCGGCGCGGAGGGTGATGACGGCGCGTAAACGGTGGCTGGTGTTGATGGCGACGAGCAGGGCGGCGAAGGATTCTAGGTAGGCAGGTTGGTTGAGGGTGAACAATTCCTCAAACTGGTCGATGAACAGCAATAGCTCGGCGTCTGGTGGGTGGGCAGTCAACGCCGCTGCGCCCCAGTTCAGGATGCTGGCTGGATCTTCGTGCAAGGTAGTCGCCAGTTGGCGGGGCACTTCGCCAACCAACGGCCCGAACCGTGCCGCTAATGCTGCAAAGGGGTTATCGCCGATTTCGCCGGGCGTAAAACGCAGGTAGACCCACTGCCGCAGGTCGTTGTTCCAGGCGGGGAGCAGCCAGCCACTGCTATCTGGCAGCGCATCATCCCCCAAACGCGGCAATAATCCGGCCCCCACAAGTGATGATTTACCGGAACCACTGGCCCCAATCACCGCCACAAATCGCGCCTCGCGCAGGCGTTGCACCAGCCGGTCGGTTTCGCGTCCGCGCCCGAAATAAATGGCGGTTTGCTGATCATTGAAGGGTTTCAGGCCGGGGAAGGGTGATCCCTGCCAGAGCTGGGGCGGGGCACCGGGTGGTTTCTCGGTGGTGGTGGTGGTGGCGTCGGGGTGCTTCCGCAGATAGCGGAGGTGGCTTTCCAGTTGTTGGGTGAACAATTCGCGGAAATCTTCGGGTTCCTCATAGCGGTTTTCAAAAACCGGGTCGCCGTCGGGTGTTTTGAAGTCGGCAAAGAAGGTCTCGACTTTTTGCCATTGGGCCAGGCGTTGTGGGGCGTCGGGTTGGCGCACATCAATTTGGGGGTCAGCCGTTCGCCGATAAACCCACGTCTCCACACCCGCTGCCAGTGCATCGCTCAACTCGTAGTGTGTGCCCGAATTATACGGCTCACCATCCATCGTCACTTCCGACCCCATCCGCGACCAGAATATCACGATGACCAAATCACATTCGGAAGGCTTAATCAAATAACGATCCACCGATTTTTGGGCGTTGACGTTGGCAGGCATCGGCAGCGTCACCCTCGGATCATCCCAACGCAGCGGCTCCAGCGTGAATTCACCTTTGAATTCATCCTGGAAGTTCATGTCTTCGATGACTTTCGCTGCGATGCCGCGTTCCTCGGAGACATCGCCGGGAGACGAGATGAAAATGCGGAGATGGCGGGGATCTGAGGTCATAGGTCGGTCCTTGTGTATCAACATGGTTTCATAGGGCAGTATTTTGATAAGCATAGCGTCCCTTGCACTACTTGCCAACCTTCACGGGATGGGCGATGCAATTCGTGGCGCGTGTGTTAAAATCGGGGTGATTATTGGGGTGCGATTGAGGACAGTGCATGAGCCAGCAGATCATTGCCAACCGCTATGAAATCAACGAACTGATTGGCCGGGGAGGGATGGGCAACGTCTATCGGGGCCGCGATACCCAGACGGGCGATTCGGTTGCTATCAAACACCTGAAAAGCCATGTCATTGAAGAAAATCCGGAGCTGATCGAACGTTTCAACCGCGAGGGCAAACTTCTCCGCAAGCTGGATCATCCCAATATTGTTACTGTGCTGGCAACCATTGAGGAAGACGATAACCATTACATCGTCATGGAACATATCGGTGGCGGGTCGCTGCGCGATATTATGGAGCAGGACAGCCCTTTGCCCGTGCGGCACGTTCTGGAAATTGGGCTGGATATTGCCGACGCGCTGACGCGTACCCATCGCTTGAACATTATCCACCGCGACATCAAACCGTCGAATGTCTTGATGGCTGAAGATGGGACGCCGCGCCTGACCGATTTCGGTATTGCGCGGGGCGGTGGCGATGGGAAAACTCAACTGACCAGTACGGGGGCCGTGCTGGGGACTTATGCTTATCTCAGCCCTGAAGCCTGCATGGGGGAAGAACTGGACGCCCGGGCTGACATCTGGGCGTTTGGCGTCATGCTATATGAAATGCTGACGGGGCAGCGCCCGTTTGAATATGGGCACGAAGCCGCGACTCTGATCGCTATTTTGCAGGAGGAGACGCCGGATGTGCGCCAGGCGCGTCCGGATATGCCGGAAGAACTTGCCATTTTGATCGACCATGCTCTCATTAAAGAGCGCGACCAGCGCATTCCCAGTATCCGTCGCGTTGGTGCTGAGTTGGAAGCGATTTTGTTCTCACTGGATAAACGTAGTAGTGATGGGTCGCGGTTTGCTACCCCCTCCACGTCATCGGCTATGCCAATCTCTGCTTCGCGCCTGACCCGCTCCCCGACGGATACTGCTGGGGAAGAAAACACCGTACTCATGACTGAAACCGGCTTTGGCAAACGTACATCGCGGTGGCAACGGTTTCTGGCTGTGGACATTTTTGTTGCATTTGCTATTCTGGTTGTTGCCGTGCTGCTGTTCGCCACTGGTATATTGAGCGGCGATGATGATGCGGAGCAACAACCCACAGCGGTCGCCGTTGTCGCTCCCCAGGATTCCGACCACTATATTGTCCTCGTTGCGCAAATGGAACCTCTGACGTCCAATGAACGTGATGTCAGCCGATTCATTGTCGATAATTTGCAGCAAAAACTGGAGCGCGAAATCACGTTCTCGAACATTCGGGTTTTTGCCTATCCGGGGATTATACGTAGCGAGGCCGAGGCACAGATTATTGCTGAAGCCAACAATGCCGTTGTTGTCGTTTGGGGCAACTATACCACTGACGTCATTGAGCTGGAGATTCAATTGGGCGCGACCGCTGTATTCGCCGATATACCCATCTCGCGCACTCGGATTCAAGAAGCGACCAACGTGCGCGTTCATATGGAGAATGAACGGTTGGAGTCTATTGCGCCGCAGGTGTTGGGCGTCATTGCCGTTTTGCAAAATGCCAGTGGCGATGGCTATGAACTGAGCCGCACGGTGGCGATATTGGCTGAACTGGATGTGGTTGATGCTGAGATTTTTGGCAACAGCGTCGCGGCCCATACCCACCGCTTTTTCCGGTCTTTCTTGATTGATTCGGATGTGGCACTCCAGGAAATCCGCGCTGCTCAGGTACTGGCGGCTGGCAACCCCATTCTCTATACTGCCGCCGCCAGCGCCTATATGCGTTTCGGCCAGTTGCAGAGCGCCCGCACTGATATTGAGATCGCGTTACGCCTCGAAACGTCTGATGAATGGGCGATGCCGCTCTATTTGCAGGCCAATGATGCCTTAATAACCAACGATATTGATGCTGCTATTGAAATATATAGCGACATCATCATGCTGCGCCCCGATGATTGGTTTCCGCATAATTTCCGGGGCGCGTTGTATTATCTGAAAGCAGATTATCGACAGGCCAGCGTTGATCTCGATACTTCGCTGAGGCTGGAACCCAACGCCAATTTCCCTTACCTGTTTTCGGTATCCATTGCGTTGCGGGAAGGGCGCATTGCCGACGCTCAACAATTGATGCGGGAGGTACTCGCTCGCTTTCCTGATCCCTCGTTAGGCAATCGGACCATCACCGCGACCTATGGCGACCAGTTTCCGATCCCCTTTGGCCCGCTGTTCTCAGCTTTTGGTAATTTGCTGTTGGGGCGCTATGAGGACGTGATTACCGATGCTGAACAGGGTCTAGTGATGGACAGCCAAATACCTGAAATTTATATGTTGCAGGGATTGGCCCATTGTAATCTGGATGATGATGAATCGGCTGTAGACGCCTATACAGCAGCTATTGAACTGGCTCCGGATTTCTATACGCTTTATTTGTTGCGCGGTGATGCCCGTTTTCGCGCGGATGATGTTGATGGATCGAATCAGGACGCTGCGACTGCCACTGACCCAGATAATGGCCTGGATAACGCTTTGATGCCGTATTTATTAGCAGGTGTGCGCGGCGAATTGACCTGCAAGAATTTCTTCAGCTATGAGTTGCCGGAAGAAGATAATGACTGAGCAAGCGAGACCGATACTCGCTGACCGTTTTGAAGTGGGTGACCGTTTGGGGCGGGGCGGCATGGGGGATGTCTTTTTAGGCCGCGATTTGCAGACCGGTGATCAGGTTGCCGTCAAATTGCTGAAACCGGAAATTGTGGAGCATGATCCTGACCTCGTGAAACGCTTTGACCGCGAGGGCGAGATGCTTCGTAAACTGAACCATCCGAACATCGTTACGATTCTGGCAACTTTGCAGGAAGATGGTAAACACTACATTGTCATGGAATATGTTGGCGGCGGTTCTTTGCAGGATTTACTTCAGCAGCAGCCCCAACTGCCAGTGCAGCGCGTCCTCGAAATCGCTCTCGATATTGCTGACGCACTGACGCGTGCCCATCGCCTAAACATCATTCACCGCGACATCAAACCCGCCAATGTGCTGATTGATGAGGAAGGGCTGCCGCGCCTGACCGATTTCGGCGTCGCCCATATGGGAGATCGTACCCGCCTGACGGAAACAGGTTCTCTCATTGGGACTTATGCTTATCTCAGCCCAGAAGCCTGTCAGGGGGTTGATCTGGATGAGCGTGCTGACATTTGGGCATTTGGTGTGATGCTCTATGAAATGTTGGCCGGACAGCGCCCGTTTGTGTCAGATAAGGTCGGCACGTTGCTGGTGCAGATTATGAATCAACCTGTCCCATCCTTGATCGAGTACCGGCCTGATGTTCCCATAGAATTGGCCGAACTGGTTCATTGGATGCTGGAAAGGGAACGCGAGGATCGCGCCCCGACCGTGCGAGTGGTCGGCGCTCAACTGGAAGGCTTGATGCGCGGCATTGATACTACGCCCCAGACAGGCCGTGCATCTGTGCAAAAAGTTGATGCGGAAGCCAAATCGCGCTTTGCTACACCAACGCCTTCCAGTGGTGGCCCGGTGGCGGAAGGCGACACCGCTATTACCCCACCGGAGTCAATCAGGGTTGAATTGCCGGCAAGCTCTAATGTGATTGGGGTTGGACAATCACATTGGCTGAAGTGGGTTACGGTGATTATTGGCATCCTGGCGGTTGCAGCGGTCGTCATCGCCGGCATGTTTTATGGGGGAAGGCGCGATGATGAAGGCGATACTTCGCGTCGATCTGTCGATCAAATTGCCAATTATGTCGGTGAAGCTGTTCCCGACGATGAATTTCTGATTTTGGTGGCCCATCTGGAACCTATCAACACAGATGAGCGCGAGGTTGCCCGCTTCATCATTGACGATTTGAGCCAATATCTTGAAGTCAGCATTCCTGATTCCACCATGCACGTTCGGGAATATCCGGATATTGTTATCTCGTCGGAGCGGGCCAGCCGGGCTGCTGCTGCGAATAAAGCTGCTGTGATTGTTTGGGGAAGCTACACTGATACGTTTATTCAACTGGATGTCCAGATTGGCTCACTCCATGCGTTTCCATATAACGATTTCCCCCGCGAAGATGTGGAGCGCGTTACCAATCTTCGGGTGCGGATGACGGATGTTTTTGAGGAGTCGGTCACGCCAGTGGTGTTGAATGCTCTCAATACGTTGTATGCCGCCAACGGCGACGCTTTTGACGTGCTGCGAATCGGCGTGATCGCCAGCCATATGAATCTTGTGCCAGCCCAGCCGGTTGGTGACAGCCTGGCGGCTTACAGCTATCGGGCCAGCATCGCGCCTTATCTATTCGAGACTCAGGCCGATAGTGATGTGTATGCTGAAGAACAACTGGCCGCAGCCCTCACCATCGAGCAGCACCCACTCATCTATACACAGCGCAGTATGTGGTATGTTACACAAGGGCGTTTTGATGAATCACGGGAAGACGCCCAAACTGCCATCCTGCGTGGCCCCGATGACTGGGTCATTCCTATGTACGTCATTACAACGGGTTCTGACTTTCAAGAAACGATTGATTTGTTTTCCACCATTGTCGAACTTCGCCCCGAAGACTGGTATGCAGCTTACCAACTCGGCGCTCTTTACTATTCTGTGGGAGTGACCGAGCTTGCCATCGCTTACTTAGATCAGGCCGTTGCTTTAGAAGCCGAAGCTAGTTTCCCGTATCTTGTCCGGGGAATTATGGCCCTCCACGATGGGCAACTGGCCCTTGCTGCTCAACTCATGCAAGTTGTCGTAGACAAATTTCCTGATCCATCCTACAGTCGCCGTCTGATGCAGGCGTCTTTTGGTGATCAGGAAGGGTTCTATGTGTGGGATGCCTATTTGAATGCGGCTACTAGCTTGGCTTTGAGTCAACATAACGATGTGCTGGCAGCTCTGGAGAACATCGTCCTCGAAGTCCCCCTGTCCGATTTCAGCCTGTTACAAGGTCTGGCTTATTGCAATCTGGGTGAGTATGCTGCTGCGGAGGAAGCTTATAGCCGTGCCTTGCAGCTTGATCCCGATTTCAGAATGCTCTATCTATTTCGGGCCGAAGTCAGCACTCATCAGGAGGATACCGACGGCGCTGTAGCCGATTTTGCACTGGCCCGCCAACATGGCTACGGACCGGAATTCGATACCGTCATTGCTGCTTATGAAGCGGGTAATCTGACCTGCGAAAACCTCTTCATCTATTCGTCGCAAGCTGCTACCATCGACTGAAAGTGTGGCAGCCCAATTCCCATAAGGAGTTTTGTTATGCGTTTTAGACCAATGATGATTTTGATGATGCTCGTGGTGTTGTTGCTCTCCGTCGGCCCAACAGCCGCCATCGACACACACGATTCATCGCCGTTAGCGTCACAAGATGAGCCAGCACCTTTGCTCAAAATCGGCGAGGTGCAGGGCGCAATTACTGATGACGAAACCGACCCGGAGAATTTTAGTTCGCCGTATCGCAATGAGCGCGTGCAGGTATCTGGTGTGGTCACCAACCTCATCATGCTCAACACCGATGGCCGCGAGGTCAGCGGCTTCTTTTTGCAGGAGACTGCTGAAAACAGTGACGGCGATCCCAACACTTCCGATGGTATTCAAGCGATCATCGGCGCGTCTCCCAGTTTGGATGACTACACTCCTGCGGTGGGCGACATCATCACCATTGAGGGCAAGGTTGAGGAGTATTATGGTTTGACGCGCCTGACGCGCCTGGCTTTTGTCAGTCTTGATGGGCAGGTTGATCACCTGACCGATGCCATTCCACCTGTCGAGATCAATCCGGGCAATGTATTACTGGAAAATTCCATTGTTTATGAACGTTTGGAAGGGATGCGGGTTATCGTTCCCGTTCCGACGCTGGTCGTTTCTCCGACACACTTGTTTTCCTCGACCAATGACACAGAAACCTATGTCATTCGTTCCGATCATCCGGTGGCTCAACGGGAGGACCCACTCACGCGCCGTATCTTCCGTGATCCGCACGAATTGGACGACGGCCTGCCGGGCGAGAATCCGTATCGCATTTCCGTTGAGGGCAATATTTTGAAGGCAGAAGCGGGTGATTACAACGTCAATCTTCCAGCTTATAATACCTACGACACATTTTCTTCGTCGTTAGTTGGCAACATCGTGTATAGTTTTGGACGTTATACGCTGCAGATCGAAGCGTTGCCTGACCACGAAGTGAGCCTGTTGCCTGATACCAATGCACCCGTTGAAGCTCCAGACCGTGCCATCCAGTACACTGTCGCTACCTATAACATCGAAAATTTCTACGACTACTACAACGACCCCATTGATTTCCGCGACACGCCCGGTGACGGCACACTCAACTATGTTCCGCTTTCCGTTGAACATTACGATGCGAGAGTCACCAAGCTGGCGTTGTCCATTATCGAAGACCTTCATGCACCGGACATTATCGCGTTCCAAGAAATTGAAGATCAGGACGTGTGTGTGGGTGGGGGGCAGGTTTATGGCACATGTGCCGATGTTGATAATGCTGATGGGATGCCGGATGTGTTGCAAGATGTGGCTATTCGGATCAGTGAACTGACCGACGGCGAAGTCGTCTATATATCGGTCACCGACCGTGAAAGCGCCGATGATCGTGGCATCTCGCAGGGCTATCTCTACCGTGCAGATCGTGTTGAAATGCCGACGGCTGATCCGACAGACCCCGTCCTCGGTGAGCGTCCTGAAGATCCCGACGCCCGTTATTATGAATTCAACCAGTCGGTGAGCAATCCCAAATCGCTCAACCAGCGTTTCGGCCCCGGCACACCGCTGTTCACGCGTCCGCCGCTGGTGGGTCTGTTCCACATCTATCATGAGACGGTGGGTGAAGGGGATTATGTGGCGGTTTATCTCTCTGATAACCACTTCAAGAGCGACCCGACTGGCTACAATGCTCTGCGCGAGTTCCAATCGCTCTACAATCTCAGCTTTGTTGAAGCACTTCAGGCCGAGAATCCTGATGTCTACTTCATCATCCTGGGGGATCTGAATTCCTTCCGCGAATCGCAAGAAATGGCAACGCTGGAGCCGACTATGACCAGCCTGTGGGAGATGATTCCTGCCGAGTCGCGCTATACCTATATTTTTGCCGGGCAAACGCAGACACTCGACTACATCTATGCTACACCTAATCTGGTCGACCACCTGGACTCGGTACGTGTCGCCCATATCAATGCCGACTATAGTTTCACCTATGAAACTGATGCGTCGCTGAGTTGGCGGGCTGCTGATCACGACCCGATTGTCGCAACCTTTAACTTCCCTGAATAGCATTAGATTCGGGTGAAGTGAATACACAAAGCCCCCCTATACCGTTGAGATAAGGATTATGAGGCGGGTTTTTGTTGCATTGGGCTAGAACCCCAACGCTCAATGAAAAGGGCATCATGGCCGCATTTTTCACTGAGCGTGAGGGTTCAAGCCCACGCGGACTCCCCCAAGCATACCTTCGATGCTCCCGTTGGTTGTAGAGGGAGGACTGTTCGTATTCTCAAATCCCGCTCATAAAGCGATGAATCGTACCAGGCACGAATCCTTTTTTAGTATGATCCTGTCGGCGAACTAGTGTAATAGGGTGATTCTTGGATAGGGTGGAGGGTTTGTGAGGGCAGGAGACGGGGGCACGGTTACAGCCTCTTATGCCCATCGTCACGCGGATTCTGTGCCTTATCCGACGCAGTCGCTCAGAAAATCCAGGATGCGGTTGAAGCGTTCTGGCGTCAGGGCATGTTCGCCATCATCGCGGAAATGCGTGATATGTTCATTCGATACGGCGCGGGCAATTACCTCGGTGGCATCTTTCGCATAACGGTCATTCTCAGCGGAGACAACAAACAACGGGCGCGGTGCGATACAATCCAACAGGTGATATAAATCCCAGCGGGCGGCAAAACCCGGAATGACGAGGGCCAACTCTAATGCAATATTATGCTCACGCTTGTAGGCATAGGAACACAACGCCCCGCTCGATACTGCAAAACGGATGCGAGGTTCCAGTGCTGCCTGAAATAGCACGGTATTGCCGCCATAAGAATGTCCCAGCGCACCGATTTTAGTGGTGTCCATCTGTGGATGATGCGCTAACAGCGATAGAGCAGTGGACGCATCGGAAAGCACTTTTCGCATCAAGGTGTCGCCCTGTGTCAGCCGGTTTCCCATTTCGATGTAGTGCTGGATGTCATCGTGTTCGTGGGGTTCGATACCGGTGGCGTTGCGGCGGCGGTCTTCAAAACAAATCGAATCGGGAGCTAGAATCATAAAGCCGCGTTTTGCCAGTTCTGGGCCAAATGCCTGCAAGGGATCGCCCGCAATGCCCATGATCTCGCTCTTGCCCAGGTAGCGTTGGCTGGCGTGTTGGTGATGGACCAGCACTGCGGGAAATGGTCCGTCGCCATCTGGGGATAGCAGGAATGCTGGAATCTCATCGCCATCGGCAGCCTTGTATATGATTCGTTGTCGGGTAAATCCGGTGTCGGGCACGGTTTCCAGAACTTCATAATCTATCGCTGTTTCAATACGTTCCAAATTCAAAAAGCGCCGGATGTCTTCACGCAGCGTTGATGGATTCATTCAAGCAACCTCCTCCTGATAACATCGCTGTGCCTATTATCCGCCAAGCGCGAATCTGACACAAAAACAGGCATTCATCATACCTCACCAACATCCTCACATTTTCTACACAACCTTGCCGGACAATGACGCTATACAACCATTCATCTACTGGAGTGTCTAAATAATGTCTTCAATATCAATCACGCAGGAACTCGCAACACCACAAACACCGGTCAAGGAAATATCCAAGACCATGCGAACTTTTCTCATTGTCTGGCTGGGGCAATTTGTGTCGGTTATCGGCAGTAGCATGACCGGTTTTGGCCTGGGCGTATATGTTTATCAGCGAAGCGGATCGGCTACGGATTTCACGCTAATCTTCCTCTTCACCATGTTGCCACGCGCACTGTTCGCTCCGTTAGCCGGTTCATTGGCAGACCGCTGGAACCGTCGCTGGCTTATGATTCTGAGCGATACCGGCGCGGGAATCACTACTATCGCGGCCGCACTGCTGCTGGCTTTTGGTGATCTGGCCCTGTGGCATATTTACGTTATTGTGTTCATCAACGCTTTTTTCAATGCGCTGCAAGGGCCAGCCTATGCGGCTTCCATCGCCCAACTCGTTCCCAAACAGCACTACGGTCGGGTCAGCGGGATGGTCCAATTGGGTGAGGCTTTTGGGCAGATTGCAGCGCCGGTATTGGCTGGGGTATTGATCAGCACAGTTGGCCTGTCGGGGATCCTGAGTCTGGACATGATTACGTTTTTCTTTGCCGTGACAACCCTGATGTTGGTACGCTTTCCCGCCGTTCAAGCGTCGTCTGACCATGCTTCGTCTGAGGAAAACGAGCTTTCCGGCTGGCTGGAAGGCTGGCGCTATCTGAAAGCTCGTCCTGGTTTGCTGGCGCTGGTGCTGAGTTTCTCGCTGACGAACTATTTCGTGGGCAATGCCGAAGCTCTGCTGACGCCGCTGATCCTCACGTATGCCTCGACAAGTGCCCTGGGAACCGTGTTGTCGGTAGGTGGTCTGGGAATGCTGGTTGGAAGCATTGGGATGAGTATTTGGGGTGGCGGTGAGCGCAAAGTGTATACCTCAATGGGTTTCTATGGTCTATTGGGCGTCATGGTGATCTTGATGGGCCTGACCAGTAACCTGTTCATTGTGGCAGTTGTGTTGTTCGTCGCTTTCCTGTCTGTGCCGCTGACGATAGGCGCAAACAACGCCATTGTGATGAGTAAGGTCGATCAGCGTGTGCAAGGGCGGGTGTTCGCGCTACGGATAATGCTGAATACCGGCGCTTTCGCGCTGGCTTATATGACCGCTGGGCCGTTGGCAGACCAGGTTTTCGTGCCGCTGGTGGGTGAAGAAGGCATTGCAACGCTGTTCATCGTAATGGGCATCCTGGCGATGTTAACGGCAATTGGTGGGCTACTCTATACACCGCTGCGCCGGGTCGAGATTGACCTGTTGGATGCGGAATAGATTGAGGCAAGGGGCGGCACTGGTCGCCCCGATTTTGTTTGCATCACATGATTTCCAGCATTATCCTCATGGGCTAAATTCTTCAATCACCAGATTGTCGCTATCGAAACTCACTACCGACACTTGCTCGACCCGTACTCCAATCCGGTTCTCGATCAATAAATCCGTCAGTTGATCACCGTCAATCAAAATCACTGGAATCGTATTCGGCAACCGTGCTACCTCCAGCGCTCCTTTACTGAAACTGCTGGTCGTGATAATCATGCCCTGGTCAATATCCTCCATCGCCAGCATATCGCCGCGAAACTGGCTGACCACCGGACGCCCGACATTGGCTTGCACACGCTTGACTTGAATGGCGGTATGCACCTGCATGATGCCGACCGCGACATCGGCTACCACGTCCACGCCACCATCGACTGCCCGGCGCGTCACCATGATATTGTTGTAGCCGATTTTCCCTAATAAGCGCCCAACTAGGTTCTCAAACGCAAAGGGATCCATGTGGTTGACTACATTCAACAACTGTTGCTTGACCATCTCGCGTTGTTGTTGGGCCATCTGGGTGATGGTATCGACCTCGTGTTCCCATTCTGCTAGTCCGAAAATACCCGGTCCATCGCGCCGGAACAGTGATGCCAAGCCCTTTTGTTGAATATCACGGTACAGTTGGGCGGAAAGTGATGCTTCGGGGGCCATGCTCTGGGGGTTGATTAGCTGCCATTCTACAGCCAGTTCGGCGATTTCCGTGTAGCGCATGGGGCGGCCCTCAGCTTTTAACACCTCATAGGCCGCCTCTTTATAGGTCAAAAACTCGCCATATTGCTGGAAGATCACATGATCCAGGTAGTTGTCGGGCAGAGGGTCGTCTGCCATTCGCAACGCGTAGCGCCCGCGCTCTACACGCTTGAAGGGGGAGATGTCTTGCCCTTCGCGCTCACGCCGCAGACTGGCTGTGACCACCGCTGCCATTGTTTGACGCGGGGTACGCCCCATCGCTTCGATCAAGCCCTGTTCCAACGCCAGGCGCGTGATCTCGGCGATTGATAATGGTCGCTCCGCTTGCCGCAATACTTCAATCGCGGCCTGTAAAAAGGTCATTCATCATCCAGCCGCAAAACAGCCATGAACGCTTCCTGCGGCACTTCCACACTGCCAATCATCTTCATGCGCTTCTTGCCTTTTTTCTGCTTTTCCAGCAATTTGCGCTTACGAGTTACATCGCCACCATAGCACTTTGCCAACACGTCTTTACGCAGGGCTTTTACATTGGCCCGACTGATGACGCGCTTCCCGACCGCAGCTTGCACTGGCACGACAAATTGCTGGCGCGGAATCAGTTCTTTCAGTTTCGAGACAAGGCGTTGCCCTTTATAGTAGGAATGGTCGCGATGGACGATCATCGTTAAGGCATCGACTGGGTCACCATTGACCAGTACATCCAATTTCACCAAGTCCTCCGCCCGATATTCTAGGAATTGGTAATCCAGGCTGGCATAGCCCTGTGTCACACTTTTCAGGCGATCATAGAACTCGACAATTAGCTCTGACAGGGGGAGGTTATAGGTCAGCATCACCCGTGTTGGGTCAAAATACTCCATGTTGACATATTCGCCACGCTTGCCCGTCACCAGATCCATGATCTTGCCGATGTAGCGTTCTGGCGTGAAAATCTGGATTCGCATCCAGGGTTCGCGGATTTCCTCAATGCCCGATTCATCTGGCAGAGCTGCCGGACTGTCAATAACTAACACTTCGCCACCGCGCAGCGCCACCTGATATTCCACACTGGGCGCTGTTGCCAGAATGTCCAGGTCATATTCACGTTCCAGACGCTCCTGGACGATGACCATGTGGAACAAGCCCAGGAAGCCTACACGGAAGCCCTGGTTTAGCGCCTGCGACGTTTCGGGCACGTAACTCACCGACGCATCATTTAGCTGCAGCTTTTCTAGCGCCTCGCGCAAATCACCATAATCATCATTATCCACCGGATAGAATCCCGCGAATACCATCGGTTTGGCGGGATCGTAGCCCGACAGTGGATCAGTTGCACCATTGATGACCGTTGTTACGGTATCGCCCACGCGGCAATCGCGCACGGTCTTCAACCCGGTGGCAATGTAGCCTACGCTGCCAATCGTCAATGCGCCGGTTTTGGTCATGCCGGGTGTGAAAACGCCGACTTCAATCGGCTCGAATTTGCCGTCGGTAGACATCAAATACAGTTTGTCGCGGTGATTCAATTTCCCATCGACCACGCGCACATAGGAAATTACGCCCCGATAGCTGTCGTAGTGGCTATCGAATACGAGTGCGCGTAGTGGGGAATCCGGATCGCCCTGCGGAGCAGGTATGTAATCGACCACCGCTTGCAAAATCGCCTCGACGTTTTCACCTGTCTTGGCACTGACCTGGATCACACGCTCTGGATCGAGTCCGATCAAATCGACGATTTCCTGCGTTACCTCATCGGGACGGGCGGCGGGCAAGTCGATTTTATTCACCACCGGAATGATTTCTAGGTCGGCTTCCATCGCCAGGTATAGATTCGCCAGCGTTTGGGCCTCAATACCCTGAGAGGCATCTACCACGAGCAACGCGCCTTCACAGGCTTGCAAGGCCCGGCTGACTTCGTAGGCGAAATCGACGTGACCTGGCGTGTCGATCAGGTTCATTTCATAGGCGCTGCCGTCGGCTGCCGACCACTCCATCCGCACCGCTGAGGCTTTGATGGTTACGCCACGTTCGCGCTCTAATTCCATGTCATCCAGCAATTGCTCTTTCATCTGGCGCTCGTCGATAGTGCCGGTTACCTGCAACAAGCGATCTGCCAGCGTGCTTTTGCCATGGTCGATATGCGCGATAATACAAAAGTTCCGAATATGGGAGACTTCCATCTGTCAACCTGTGTATGCTAATTCAATACGAAAACATGGGACGTCAACGGGGCTGTAATGGGGTACTGATGTCGTTTAACGAAATCGCACGGGTAGTAATGTCCATACCCTGATTAATGTGTTAAACAGCATTAGCGCCCCGGTTCCCGCCATCCAAACATCTCGGTATCGCTTTCTCAAGCGGTATACGCGAGATCAATTAATAATTGCCGTCTACCCATTCTGGGCTTTGTTCCGGTACTTGCGGGCTAGTAGCTTGTGGCGGACTGACTTCATATGGTGACCGCTGCCCGGTTATATCGCGTCGTCGTTGTCGAGCTGGTTGTTGGGCCTCGCCACCGGCCAGCATCACCTCGCGCCCATCGCTACTGGCCTCGCTCTGCACGGTTCCACAAGCCGGACAGAGATTCCACGACAGTTCCAGCAATTCATCGCACTGATAGCATGGTTTCTTCAAACGGGTGTGGCAATAGGGACATGCCTGCCAATGGTGCTTGCTGGGACGCCCACAGCCAGGGCAGGCTGGTTTTTCTTCGATTTCTTGTAGCAAGGCCTCTTCTTCTAGCGAGCGTTCATAGGCATCGGCCAGTGTCTCGCGAGGACGCAGCATCACGTAGATAATCAGCCCAAAGATATTCAGGACGGCAACCACCAGCGCCGCTGCCACTTGGGCCAACGGGTCGCGCGAGCGGGCCTTCATGTCGTTATACGTCCAGATGATAAACGCCACCGAGAACGCTGTCACGACCGCGCCGACAATTGTGGTCAGGGCCAGCACAAGACTATTTAGTGTTGCGTCGTCCATTTACGTTGCCTCAATTCCTGTACGCTATCGAGGCGAAGTATATCATGCGCTGTGAATGCTGTGCAACATGCAAGAGTCGATCTCGCTGCACTTGTACTCCCGCCCGCTAACGCTACATCGCTACGTTCGATGCGATGACGTGGCGTGGGATATTGTTATTATCGGAAGAAGTTCATTCGAATGCACGGTGCGCTTCTGTGAATAGCCCCCAGTCTTTGGTTGGAAGAGAAATGTCACTCGTTATCGTCGCGGGGATAAAACATCTGGTCGCGGATTCGCAGGTCGGCGTTGCGAATCTTCATGGAAAGGTCAATCGCTAGATTAAACATGAGGCGATAACCGAGCTGGGGATAAGTCTCGCAAAGCTGCAATAGTTTGTCGCGAGGGATGACAAACAGCCTGGCGGGGCCATTCACACAACGTGCCGACGCCGACCGCCGCCCTTCATCTAGCAAGGCCATCTCACCAAAGGACTGGCCGCGCCGAGCAATGGCAAGGGTGCGGGGACCAGTAGCCTCCTGCTTGCTGCCAATTAGCCGAGAATCAACCTGAATCGCAATCTCGCCGTTGGCGACGACGTACAACTCGTCGCTGTGTCCCTGTTCCACAAACACGGCTTCGTTACGTTTGAATGTGCGTTCGTAGCAGATGGAGGCGATGAGTTCTAATTGATTTTGATTGAAATCGTAGAAAATATCAGCCTGGCGCAAGATGGCAGTTACTGACATGCCACTCTCCGATGGTTGGGGTACGGGCAAAACTTGTCAGATGGTATTGTTGCCGATTTTTAGAGATAGCGCTATAGCAACTGCCATAATCCTAGTATGGAACCACCATGCGATTGCACCCCCTACAACCGTATTCTGGATAGGGATGAAGACCCCTCAACTTAAAAATCGCTTGACAGATTTTGCTGACACCCGATAGTTGTTTTAAGTTTCCTTGATTATAGCATGGCAGTATAATCGGGGCGCGGAAATTCATAAGGAATTCGTCATGATGCCAGATCGGCACACATTAGGGAAAATCGGCGAGAAGGTGGCAGCGGCCCATGTTCGGCGGCTGGGCTGGAAAATCCTGGCACAGAACTGGCGATGTCCATACGGAGAAATTGATCTGATTGCTCATGATGGCGAAGAAGTGGTGGTTATTGAGGTGCGGACACGGCGGGGTACATGTGAGATGGCGTTGGAAAGCGTTGACCGCAGAAAGCAGAAACGGTTATTGGAACTGGCGACTTGGTATCAGGAAGCTGAATTGTCAACGGATACGCCGATACGGATTGATGTGATTGGGGTGGGGCTGCGCTCTGATGGGTTGATGGATGTGGAGATGCTGCACGATGCCATTAGCTGGTGAACGACCGCTGGTCGTCATTATTGGGCCAACGGCGGTGGGCAAAACTGAGGCGGCAATTCAGGCGGCGCAAGCTTTGGATGGAGAAATCCTCAGCGCCGATAGCCGTCAGATTTACCGGTATATGGATATTGGTACGGCCAAGCCAACGCCTGCTCAACAAGTGATGGTTCCTCACCATTTGATTGATGTGGTAGCGCCGGATGTAGCGTTTAATGTGCGTGATTTTCAGGAGCAGGCGACGGCGTTGATTGCGGAGATTCAGGCGCGGGGACGGCTGCCAATGTTGGTGGGAGGCACGGGTCAATACATTTCGGCGACGATTGAAGGGTGGCAATTTCCGAGTGTCGCACCGAATAAAGAATTGCGGGCGGAATTGGAGGCTTATGCTGAGGTACACGGTTGGGAGGCGTTGCTGGAACGGTTGCGACAGCATGATCCGGTGACGGCTGCGGACATCGACGGACGTAACATCCGGCGGGTGGTGCGGGCGTTGGAGGTTTGTATCGAAAGTGGGAGACCATATTCGGAATTACGGCAGAAAAAGCCACCTGGTTATACAATAAAGACGATTGGATTGACGCTGGAGGATCGGGCCAAATTGTATGAACGGGCTGATTTGAGAATTGAGCGCATGATTGAAGCGGGATTTATTGCTGAAGTGCAGGCGTTGATTGAACGTGGGTATAGCTGGGAGTTGCCAGCGATGAGCGCGTTGGGATATTTGCAGATAGGGTATTATTTGCGGGGCGAAATGAGCCTGGACGATGCGTTGCAAAAACTCCGCCGCGCCACCCGAACGTTTATCCGGCGACAGTATACGTGGTTCCGTAAATATAATGCGGATGCGGTTTGGTTGGAAAGTGATGTGGATGTTGCTGATAACCTGATCGCGCATTTAACGGTTGAATAAGAAGACTGGAACTTGATTTGAGACGTGCCAGACGTGCTGTTACCCGAATGGAAAATATCAATATGGTGCTGGGTCTGATTGGGCTGGGTCTTGTAATTTCGCTGGGGTTGCCGCAGGTGCTTCCAGAGTTGAAGCGGGGGGCGATTTGTACCAATTTGCCGCAGCCGCGAGGTGGCAACAGTCGTTCATTGCTGGCGATTTCCAGTATTGACAACGGCAGTCAGGATTTAGAAATTGAAGTCGAGTTTATGAATGAGAATCGCAATGTGTCGGACGACCCCATCATCAAATTGGGGGAGTCGATTGATTTGCGAGTGTTTTTCATCAACCATGATAAGGGGCCGATTACGCTGTACTATCGGGATAATCGGAACACAGTTGGTGATCTAGATCAGTTGTTGAATGCGGTGATGGGACTGATTATTGAAATCGAACCGGTTGCGTCAGATACGGTGGCGGTCAATGAGGCGGTGCGCTCGGAAACACGGCAGGTGACGACGTTTGCGCTAGAGCATTTGTATAATCTGCCTTCGCACAGCCGGTGCTATGTTGAAGTTACGCTGACACGCGACCGGTTGAATATGCCACCGGGAGAATATCGGATACGGGTTCATTATCGAAACGGCAGCCGGGGAGTTTTCATACCGGCAACGCCCGCCGGTAGCCGTCCGACTCAGACCCCGATATTCGATGCTACTGATATTGTGAAGCAAGGGCTGGGTGTTTATGTGGGAACCTCCAGCAGTAACGAAATCCGTTTCACATTCGAGTGACATTGGTCAGGGCGTCGGCAAAGCGATGGGCGAGCCAGACGCTTGTTGCCAGTGCCCCGCTCGGCAACAGTACCAGCATGGGAGCCTGGGAAAGCGTGCCCTGCGCCTGTTCAATCATCACACCCCAATCGGGATGGGAAGGATCACCACCCAAGCCAATGAAGGCTAACGCTGCTCCATAGAGTAATGACCACGCAAAAATCACCGAGGCAAAGGCCACTAAAGTCGGCAAGGCGGTGGGAATGATGTGGCGTGTCAAAATACGCCAGCGCCCAGCGCCAATACTATGAGCGCCTTCGATATGTGGGGCGGATTGGGCGACGTGGAGAGCATCGGTGGCAAGGCGGGTGTAGGGGCCGAGATTCGCTAACCCGACGGCAATGGCTAGAGTCCACAGATTGCCTTCGAGCAAAGTCCGCACGACGAGGGCCAACAAGAGCGCCGGAAATGCCAGCAGCGCATCAGTTAGAGCGGCACTGAGGTGATGGATGATGGTGGAGCCAGTGAAGGACAGGCTGCTCAAGGCCAATCCCCCAATGACAGCGATGGTGGTTGCAAGGAGGGCACTGCTGAGGGTGCGGCGTCCGCCAATAGCAAGGCGGCTCCATTCGTCGCGGCCTAGGCGGTCTGTGCCGAGCCAGTGATCGGCGGAGGGGGAATCGAGTTCGCGACCTGATTCGGCGAAGATGGGGTCGTGGGTCGCGAGTAGGGGGGCGATGAGTAAGAAGAAGGCCAGGACGGTCAGGGGAAACCAGTGCCAGAAGGTGATGCGGCGCAGGCATTTTAGGAAGCCCCCCTCTAACTCCTCCCAAACATGGAGGGAGGACCGGGGTGTTGGTGGGTTGCTGTGTGTCGTCATGGCAAGTTGCCTGGTGGGTTTAGCGGAGTAGAGCAGGCGACAACGAGGGAAGTAGTGTGGATACTGAGGTGGGTAACGAGGGCGCTATAACCTCCCCCCGCAGTTGTGTCGTTTGGCAAATTTGGTGTGGTGGCAGGTGGTTGGTGGTGATGGGTTGTCATGAATAGGGCGCTCATCATGCTATCTCAGGCGAGGATCTAGGAGGCGGCGGGCGATTCCGCTGAAGCCGTTGGCACTTAGGTAAATGAGTGCGCTCAACAAGGCGAGGGCTTGCACCACCGGATAGTCACGGTTGAGGACGGATTGAAAAAGCAGATTGCCGAGGCCGCGCCGTACAAACAGAACTTCGATGACGACTGTACCGCTTAACAAAAAGCCAGCCTGGAGGGCGATGGCGCTTAGGGTAGGTAGTAGGGCGACACGCAGGGCATGGTCGAGCAGGTCAATGGGCGGCAGACCTTTGGCGCGGGCAGTCAGCATATAAGGCTGGCGGAAGGTATCACGCAGATTGATGCTGAGAACCTGGGCCACGCCGCCAGCAGTGTGGAAACCGAGTGTGAAGGCAGGCAAGATCAGGTGGAGCGGCGTGCGCGATCCGAAGGCAGGCAGGATAGCAAATTGGCGGGTGAAAATGTGGATTAGCAAAAGGGCAGTGACATAGAAGGGAACGGCCTGTGCTAGCACGATTAGGTTGTTGCTGAGATGGCGCAACCAGTGGGGTGATTCCAGGGCACTGAAAATGCCGAGGGTGATGCCGAGGGCGGTCATGATGCCGAATGCGGCTAATCCTAGTGCCAGGGTCGGCCCCAGGCGGCTCAAAATCATTTGCCCGACGGATTCACTAGAGGTCAGTGAATGGCCCAAATCGCCGCGCAGCAAATCTCCCAGATAGCGAGCATATTGCGTAAGCCAATGGTCGTCCAGGCCGAGGGCGGCGCGGCGAGCGTTCATTTCTGTGTCGGTGGTGTCGCGGAAGGTGGCGGTCACAGCATCGCCTGGCAAAACACGTAGGGTGACAAACACCAGGGTCAGTGCCAGCCAAAGAACAACGCCGCCATGCAGCAATGCCAGCAGAGAATCGCGAGGTTTCACGGCTCGTTGGCTATTGATAAACCAGATTGGTCAACAAGGGCCACCAGCCTTGACCTGTGTAAATCAGCCCATCAATGCGGGTGGTCAGTCCGACGATGTTGGTATAGTCGCGGATCGGCAACACGATGGCCTGTTCCATGATGCGGCGTTGGGTGGCCGAATATAGTTCTGCGCGGCGACCTTGATCGGGCGTTTGGGTGGCTTCGCGCAGCCAGGTATCCAGTTCAGGATCGCTGTAACGTGACCAATTGCTGGAGCCATCGGATAGGTAGAACCGGTTAATGATGCTGGGGTCTGCGCCGAAATCGTTGATCGCTAACAGGTTGAACTCGCCATTACGGGCGTACTCGATCAAATCGGGAAAGCTGCCGACTTGTATCAGTTCGACTTCGATGCCCATTGAGCGCCATTGGCTTTCCAGAAGTTGTGTGACTTCGGGCAAAAAGCCAAATCCAGCGAAGACGACTCGTAATTGAAGGGGTTGCCCGTTTTTCTCCAGGATACCATCTCCATCGGTGTCTTCAACATTGGCACGTGTGAAGAGGTTGCGGGCCTGTTCGGGGCTATAGCGATACATGGTTTCTACTGAGGCATCGTAGTAGGGCATGGACGCTGAAAGAGGGCCGTAGCCAGTTGATGAGTATTGGTCGTAGAAGACTGTGCCGACAATGGCCTCACGGTTGGTGGCGTAGAGAAGTGCCTGCCGAACGAGCAAGTCGTCGGTGGGGAAGCTTTGGGTGTTGAAATAGAACTGCAAAGGCTGACCGGGAATCGGCTGGGGATGCAGCTTGAAATCCCGGTTGCGAAGCAGAAGTTCGGCGTCGGTGGGTGGTAATTCTCCAATGACATCGACTGCACCGGATTCAAGAGCAAGGAGGCGTGTTTCGGGAGCCTCGTAAAAGCGAAAAATGATACGATCTACTGAATTGTCGGCGTAATCGGCGTAATAAGATGGTCCCCAGGCGTAGTCTGAATTGCGCTCCAGAACCAATCTATCTGCGTGAACATATTCAACAAAACGATAGGGGCCAGTGCCGACCTGATGGGCTTGATAAGTGGCGTCGGAGGTGTTGGCAAGGGCTGTCGGGCTGGCGATACCCAGATAGGGTTGACTGAGGGCATCTAGTAATGGGGTGTAGGGTTCGCTGAGGATCAGTGTAATGCGATAGGGGGCGTCCTCGTAGAGGTTGTAGCCGAGAAATGGCCCTAACAATGACTTGGATTTTTGGGAGCCAGTCTCAGGGTCGAGGATGCGGTCAAGGGTTACGCCCACTGCATCAGCATTGAAGGGTGTGCCATCATGAAAGGTTACATCCTGGCGCAACTGGAAGGTGTAGGACAGGCCGTCGGGGCTGATTTCAGGCAGATCAATGGCGAGGCCAGGCACAAACTCGAAGGTTTGGGGATGGCGATAGACTAGTGTGTCGTAGACGCTGTGGAGCGGAATGCCCAATTCAGCAGATTGGTGAATGTGGGGGTCAATGCCGCTGGGCAGCAAGGTCAGCCCATAAGTAATGGTGGTCAGATCGCCCGACTCTTCGGCAGTGGACGGCTCGGATAGTATGGTGCTGAGAACGGCCAGGGCCATTGCCCCAGCGGCACACACAAATACTCCTAGTAATGGTAGCCACAGTCCGCGACGCGATGGCCGGGTGCGGCGAATCTCCATTAAACCCATAGAATAGTCACCTACATTGTTCTTGAAATCAATCGAATCATTAGGCGAGTATAACCCAAATGGGTAACAAATTTGCAGAGTCAAAAATTTGAACTTATCATAATGGGAAGCTACACTTTAGTCAGGTTTTCAAGTAAATTTACGTAAGGAGATTAACTGATGCAACGCCGAACTATGGTATTGTTTTTGGCGCTAATTATGGCGCTGACGATGGTATTCCCGGTGGCCGCCGCTTCGCAGCCAACGATTGAGGCTGAAGGTGTGCGCCAGGTGGAGGGCGAGACCATTCGTGTGGGAACGGACGCTGCTTATCCGCCATTTGAAGAAATTGATGAGGAAAGTGGCGATTTCGTGGGCTTCGACATTGATTTGATGGAGGCCATTGCTGAGGATGCCGGTTTCGAGATTGAGTGGATTAATGCGCCGTTTGATACGATCTTTACCGCGTTGTCGGAAGGCGAATTTGACGCCGTGATTTCGGCTTCGACGATTACTGAAGCACGCGAGGAAATTATTGATTTCTCGATTCCGTATTTTGTGGCAAGCCAGAGCATTTCGGTGTCGGTGGATATGGCAGAAGCCGTAGCCGGGCCAGATGATTTGTCTGGGCTGCGCGTGGGTGTGCAATTGGGAACCACTGGCGAGGCTTATGCACAAGAGTTGGAAGGCATTGAAATTTCTAGCTTCGACACCGCACCGCTGGCATTTCAGGCGCTCGGTCAAGGCGATGTGGATGCGGTGATCGTTGATACACCGACCTCGGAAGAAATTATCGCCACTAACCCGGAACTAAACGTGATGATTGTAGGCGACCCGTTGACCGAGGAATTCTATGGCGTGGCTGTGCGCGAAGACTTCCCCGAATTGTTGGAAGCGATCAACATTTCGTTGGAAAACGTGATTGCCGATGGTACGTATGCTGAATTATATGGCAACTGGTTTGATACACCTGTGCCTTCCATGTTTGTGGTGGATGACATGGACGATGGTGATATGGGCGAGATGGGCACGATTGCCGACCTGGCAGGCGAAATCCCCAATCTGAGCACATTGATTGTGGCAACAGATCTGGTTGGTCTGAGTGATATTCTGGCGGAAGAAGGCCCGATGACCATTTTTGCGCCGAGCGATGAGGTGTTTGATGCCAATCAGGATGTTGTGGGTATTCTGTTGAGTGACTTTGAGTTGACGACACGGACGCTGCAATATCACATTGTTGAGGGAGCGTACACGGTGGAAGACCTGATGGCGCTGGATGGCGAGACCCTGGTGTCGTTGGAAGGCACGGAACTGTCTGTCACAGTGGAGGATGGCACGGTGTACGTCAATGGCGCGATGATCGTTGAAGGCGATTTGATGGCTTCGAACGGTGTTGTGCATGTGATTGATGGGATTTTGTTGTTGCCGGAGACGATGGAAATGATGGGTGAGGGCGAGTAAGCGACCTCTGCGGACATTGCCTGGAAACTTAAAACGAATGGATGTGTGCGGAAACTGAGCATATGACATTGGTTCTAGGTTTTTGATAGTGGGGGTACTTTGTAGTCTATAGCGCCCCTCTACAAGCGGGTACACTGTCTGCACTCTGAATAATATAGACCGCCGGGTACACCCCCGGCGGTTTTTGTAGGCCATTATCTTTTGAGAAAGAGCAATATTGTGAGCGAGCCACCTAACGAGCAGGAAAAACCCCCTGTCTTTGAACAACCAGTGGGCATGTGGCATCGGTTGATTTATTTGGCATCGGGGTCACCCTGGTGGGCAATATTTTTGATATTGGGGATTGTGGCACTGGCTTATAGCATGTACAGCGACCCCACGAAACGCGATGTTTTGAGCTTTCTGGCAGATCGGCCCGCCGTTACCACTGACGAAAAATATGATGTTACTTATGACATCAAACTCGATGTGTTGTTGGTGCAAGAAACGGTTAGGGTCAAAGACCCTAACGACTTTAACCCTATCCCTGGCCGAATTACGATACTGGGAGAGGATGTCGTCGTGCGGGAGGAGAACGCGATATGGCAATGCCCAGAAAATGCGCCGGAGGACTGTCTGGAACAACGTGGGACCGTCATCACCTATCGGGACTATGATGTGCCAGCAGGCCAGGAGCCAGATGACTATGTGACGTTGGAAGGGTTGGTTATCCCTGACACTGAAAATGTGTTTGGGATGGATGTGAAGTTGCCTAATGGGGAAATTGTGTCCATCTTCACGACCTGGATCACAGATGAGCGCGAAGGCACACTGGCCTGTAACCGGCTGATTGATCCTGATTGTGAAACATTGGTGGGGCGACTGGTTACCTTCGAGCGTTCCTACATTGCCAGTCAAGCGCTTGAAGTGCGCTCGGATGCACTGATTCGATATACCGAAGATGGATATGAAGACGAGATTCGCTCGTTCTTCATTGAGGAGCGTCGCGAGGAGATGCTGGCTTGTGAGGAAGGCGCCCCGCCGGATTGCGAGGCGCTTCCGATCACAGTTGTTACCATCACTGAGAAAATCACCGGTGTTGAAATCGGCGGTACGGATGACTATGTTGAAGTCCGGACAGTGGAACAGCAGACGGTGGAAGTGGCGCGAGACCAGATCATCAGTATGGAAACTGGTCTGGTGGAATGTGATCAAGATGCCGATAGCCGTTGTCAGGATTTTGAGGGGACGCTGGTACGGGTTAAGGGCGAGGTGCTGGCAGGACATTTAACGTTGGAAAATGCCACGCACTATTATGTGCAATTCGCTGGCCGGGAAGAACCAATCCGTTATAATCGCCAGGACATCGTGAGCGAAGAGCGCAGTCCAGAACAATGTGAGGCTACGGACCAGGATCCGCCTTGTCAGATTACACTAACGTTGGAAGAACGGACCATCGGCGGGCGTATCAGGGATACCGATACGGGCATTGTCATTGAAACTGTGCCAGAAAAAATAATCCGGATTAATCACGACGACATCGTGAATACCTCGCGGCGTGTGCCAGCTAGTTGTGCCTTGAACAATCTGCGGGCCTGTAACGAGGGTATCTGGCTGACGTGGTTCGTGACATTGGTGGCGTATAGTTTTGCGTTGGTGATTGGGTTGGTGTTTGGCATCATGCGTGTCTCGTCGAACCCCATCTTTTATCACCTTTCAACAGTCTATGTCGAATTGGTACGTGGTATTCCGCTGCTGGTTATTTTGCTGTATTCGGCGTTTGTGATCGCCCCGACTATTCGGGATGCTGGCGGCATTATTGGAGATACTTGGGAGAGTCTGAACAGTATCGAAAAGCAGATATTGGGGACAGACCTGTTTCTGATTGAGGCATTGTTGGGACTGTCGATTGGGTATGGCGCGTTTCTGTCGGAGGTGTTCCGGGCCGGTATTCAGTCGATTTCACGCGGGCAGATGGAAGCCGCCCGCAGTCTGGGTATGAACTATTTTCAGGCGATGCGGTATATCATTTTGCCGCAGGCGGTACGTGTTGTGCTGCCGCCATTGGGTAACAATTTCATTGCCATGCTGAAAGATACATCGCTGATTGCGATATTGGCTTTGCCGGAATTGTTGCAACGAGGACGCTTCTATGCCAGCGCGACATTCCAGGTGATTTTGGTCTATACGGCGGTGGCATTGTACTATGTGATTATGACGTTGGTATTATCGATGTTGGTGCGATTGATCGAACGCTGGTCGCGTTTGCCATAATCAGGGGATGAGAGATGTCAAATAAAGCAAAAAACGTGCCGATTATCGAGATTCGGAATATCCACAAGCGATTTCGCACGTCGCGAGGGATTGTGCATGCCTTGAACGATGTGTCGCTGGATGTGGGAAGCGGCGAAGTGGTGACGGTGATCGGGCCGAGCGGGTCGGGCAAGAGTACATTGCTGCGCTGTATCAACCGGTTGGAGACGTTCGATAGTGGCTCGATTGTGGTGGACGGCATTCCGTTGCAGGGAGCCAGGAATATTAACCGTGTGCGGGCTGAAGTGGGCATGGTTTTCCAGAGCTTCAATTTGTTTCCGCACAAGAGCGTGTTAGAGAACATTACGCTGGCGCAGAAGGTTGTGCGGAAGCGGAAGAAGGGCGCTTCGGCGGAAAAGGCACGGATGTTGTTGGAGAAGGTGGGGATTCCTGAAAAAGAGGATTCTTATCCGAGCCAGTTGTCGGGGGGGCAACAGCAGCGGGTGGCGATTGCGCGGGCGTTGGCGATGGACCCCAAGATCATGCTGTTTGATGAACCGACGTCGGCGCTTGATCCAGAGATGATTAATGAAGTGCTGGACGTGATGCTGGAGTTGGCCCAGGAAGGTATGACGATGGTGGTGGTGTCGCATGAGATGGGCTTTGCGCGGGCGGCATCGGATCGGACGATATTTATGGACGAAGGTAGTATTGTTGAGGTGAACGATCCTGAGAGTTTATTTAGTAATCCGCAACACGAACGGACGGTGAAGTTTTTGAGTAAGATTTTGTGAGAATGCGGCGTGCCGTCGAACGCTCGATATTATTCTGCTGGAGGATGGCTGGAATAAGGCTGGATGGTCGCCAGTTCGGCGGCCTCTGTTTTTTGAGCATGGTATAAATCCCAGCGGAGTTGTAGATTCAGCCAGAAATCGGGGGTTGTACCGAAGTATTTCGATAGGCGTAGTGCGAGACCAGGGGTCAGGCGATGATTGTGGTTCAGCAGGCCGTCGATTTGGTCTTCGGGTAAGTGAATGGCTTCAGCCAACTGGCGGGGAGAAATGCCTATTGGGAGGAGGAATTCTTCTCGCAACATGTCACTGGGATGCGTTGGTTCGCGGTGGGTGGGTAGTCGTACCATGATTGAGCTTTCTTTCACCTATCACTAATGGTAATCTACAATTTCCACGCTATCAGGGCCGGATTCGGTCCAGACGAAGCAAATACGATACTGGTTGTTGATGCGGATGCTATATTGGCCTTCCCGATCCCCTCTTAGCATTTCCAACCGATTGCCCGGTGGGATGCGCAGATCAGTCAGTTCTCTGGCTGAATCCAAAAGATCCATTTTGCGGCCAGCAACCTTCCAAAGTTGAGGAGGGCATATACGTCTGGCAGCTTTGGTGTTTCTGCCGTTGAAGACATCTTCGGTTCCGGCGTTTTGAAACGACTGGATCATAACATTTATCATAGCACAAACCGCGTCGCTCAGAATTCGAGGGGACAATACCAGTAGGGCAATCGCATATGAAGTCTTTAGGGACAGACAACTTTGCGTAAATAATCATTATCCCAGCCTGCCATTTTGCGTTTGGCGGCAATGCCGACGTTAACCGAGGTTTCTTGTTTGAGCAAGTTTAGGGCTAGATGGCGAAGAACAGCCATGTTTTGTGGCCCATGATCTTTGCGAATACGCGATTCATCTTCACGAAAGGCAATGTCGAGAACCCAGTGTAAGCCATTCTCAATTTGCCAATGCTCACGAATGGCTTCCAAGAAATCTTGAGCAGCTGCTTGCCAACTGCTGATGAAATATCGGTCTGAGGTCTCAGTTTTCTGCGGCGTAACGCGGACTGTCACTAATTTGACGAGCGTGTTCAATTTTTTCCAGGCCAAACCCCGCCGTAAGTAATGACGATGTTCAGGTTCAGAGACGATCCAGACTTGCCGAAACTCCTGACGATCATGGCCGGTGCTTTCGCGCTGGGCGGTCTGATAGACGACATCTTGATAATGCTCAAACTCAAACCCCTCGAATAGCATCTGCAAGTCTTCATACAGGGTTCCCTGGTTCTTTTTCACCGCCAGAATATAGTCAGCTTGCGCCTCGACAATTTGCTCGGCAATCTCGGTTTGGGTGTTGAGCGCGTCCAATGTAACCACACAGCCCGTGATGTCCAGTTGAGCCAATAGCGCCGGGATGGCGGTGATTTCATTGGATTTGTCATTGACCTTCTTTTGTCCCAGCACTAGCCGGTTCTCACTGACCCAGGCACTCACCATCCAAATACCTTCCCGACCCTTGCGGCGATCCTGACTCCGTCGCAGTTTCTTACCATCCACGGCCACCAGTTGTTCCTGACTACGTTTGCACAAACTGGCTGTCCATTTCACAAAACTTGCTTGGAATGCGCTTTCATCCAGCCAGCGGAAAAAGCGCCCAAAGGTGTCATGCGAGGGAATGCCCTTCTCCAAATCTAGAAAACCACCTAACCATTCTTGCTTGGCTTTTCCATAACGTTCTACATCTGTCCATCCATCAGCCCCACAGATTACCGCTAAGATAGATATCGTTACGATATTGACCAGCGGATGCGTGATATTCACTCCTGTTCGTGGGTCTTCCAGATCCGAAAAGTAGGACATGATACTGGTTTCAGAAAACATGGCAGCACCTTTTTGGCTACCATTTTCCTTCATTAAGGATTAAGATTCCATATGCGATCGCCCTAACAATACCAGATGCCTCAAATATTGCATTAGAGCGCTCATTTTGTTGAGTTGGGTGAAATATCATCTAGCGTGGGTTGGTAGTTGCCTTCGACCCATTGGCTGCTGTCGGCGCTGATTTCTTTTTTCCAGATAGGGACAATTTCTTTTAGACGATCGATGCCATAGCGGGCGGCTTCAAAGCACCCCTGGTCGCGGTGACCAGACGAGCAGGCGATGAGAATGGTGGGTTCGCCTACGTTGAGCGTGCCAATGCGTTGCACGATGGCGA
Organism: Aggregatilineales bacterium; assembly: GCA_965215855.1. Classification (GTDB taxonomy): domain Bacteria; phylum Chloroflexota; class Anaerolineae; order Aggregatilineales; family J027; genus J027. The sequence goes on from CBDCER010000001.1 coordinate 50,900, forward strand.
TGCCTTGCACCAGCGGCCATTGCTCGCGGATTTCGGCGGCAACCTGCCGCATTTTAGCTTCGGCCATCGGTGCATAGGCCTCATATTCCAATCGTAGCGTGTTGATGGTTGCGCCGTCTTTGCTGGTTTTGCCGCGTACATAGCCGCTGAACAATGCCACTGCGCCGGTCGCCGGAATCACGATTTGGGCTGTCAGGTTGTTGAGGTCGATGGGCTGTTCGGCCAGCAGGAAGATCTCTGGCCCCTGACTGCCGCCGGACACCGGTGGGAAAAATGCGACTTCGTCATGGTTGGCAATGGGGTGGCCGGGAAATACATACTCTTGATTGACAGCGGCCAGAGCGTGTGGCAAGGCGTCGTGCAGGGCTGGAAACTGTGCGATGAGTTGTTGACGAACGTCGTCAATTGTGCTGGTGGTGGGTAGTTGAAGCGAGAGATGGTTTGTCCCGGCTAGGTCTTTCAACGTGGCGAAGAACTTCACGGTGATGGCGATAGTGTGTGATTCAGTCAACAGAATACCCTCTAGGGTTGTTCGGCGCGATAGTGTCCACTTTGGCCGCCGGATTTTTCGAGCAGGCGAATGCCCTCCAGCCGCATCTCACGATCCATGGCTTTTGCCATATCGTAGACGGTCAGGGCAGCTACACTGACGGCAGTTAAGGCTTCCATTTCCACGCCGGTTTTGCCAGTGGTGCGGGCTGTGGCTTGGATAATAACGGCATGGGCGTCGGCATCCAGTGTAAAACTCAGGTCAATATGCGTGAGGGGCAGGGGATGGCAAAGGGGAATGAGGTCGGCAGTATGCTTGGCGGCCATGATACCTGCAATGCGGGCGACGGTAATCACATCTCCTTTTTTGATATTGCCATCGCGCACGGCAGCAAACGTGTGTTCGTTCATCAAGACACGCCCTTGGGCTATGGCTGTCCGTTCGGTGTCGGGTTTATGACCGACATCGACCATGCGGGCTGTGCCCTGGGCATCCAGATGCGTCAGGTTATTCTTTGGCTTTGGGTTCAAAGGGTGTGACATCCTCAAAGGTGGCACGCATAACCAGGCGGCCTAAGCGTAGCTCATCGCCATCGCGCAAAATACGCGGTTCGTTGGGGATGATGTGCTGGCCGTTGAGATAGGTGTGGTTTGCGCTGCCCAGATCGATAAGAACGATGGTGTCGTTTTGCTGTCGTAGCAAGGCATGTCGCCGTGAAACGCCAGCATCTAATCCACCGTATGGGTTAAGGTCAACTTCGGGGGAAGAGTCGCCATGAGAACGACCGATGACCATATCGGGTTTTTCGAAGATGACACGGAGCGGTTTGCTATGTCCGCGAATATTAAAAATGACGGCGGTCTTGCTATCGAAACGCGCCGTGCCCCAGCGTCGCTTCGGGATGACCGGGGTTTCATCTTTTTGATTGAACACCCTGGTGCTGACTACTGTTGTCAGTGGCAGCCCACAACGATAGCAATGGACATCAGTTTCTTTATTGGTGGCTCCACATTGTGGACATTCCATTGTCCAATGACCCCTTTAGCTTGAAGTGATTTCTTTGAATATAACGCATGGTTCTTTTCGCTGGCAAGTTTGTGCTATATATTTGGTCGGCTTTGCGGCATAATGATGTTCCACGTTCCACGTGAATATCATGATATACTTCAACCGAGATATATTCAAGACAAGTTGAGGACAAAGTGGGTTCTTTACGTAAAGGATTAGCCAAAACACGCAGCTCGTTTTTTGGACGCATTGCACAGGCATTGGGCCGGACGGCCATTACTGACGATACCTGGGATGATATTGAGGCCATGTTTTTGCAGGCTGATGTGGGAGTTCCAACGACCCTAGTGTTGTTGGAGCGTTTGCAGGCGCGTGTCCGCAAAGAAGGCATCAAGCAGACAGATCAGCTTAACGACGCGATTAAAGCGGAGTTGCGCGAGTTGCTCTCAATGCCAACACCGCTGAACATCAGTGGGCGTTTACTATCCGTCGTCATGATTGTGGGGGTGAATGGGTCGGGTAAAACCACGACTATCGGCAAGCTGGCGCGACGTATGCAGTTGAATAATCGCAAGACCATCATCGCGGCTGGGGACACTTTTCGGGCGGCAGCCATTGACCAGCTAAAAATCTGGGGCGAACGGGCCAATGTACCAGTCATTGCTGGAGAGCCTGGCATGGATCCTGGTGCGGTAGTTTACGATTCAGTTGAGGCGGCGCGTGCCCGTGAAGCTGAAATCTTAATTGTCGATACGGCAGGACGCCTGCATTCTAATTACAATTTGATGCAGGAACTTCGCAAGGTGCGGAATGTCATCAACAAAGTTGTTGACGATGCGCCGCACGAGATATTGTTGGTGTTGGATGGAACCACCGGCCAAAATGCACTAAATCAGGCAAAGAAATTCCAAGAATTCGTTGATGTGACGGGCGTGATTATTACGAAACTGGATAGTACAGCCAAAGGTGGCATGTTGTTTGCGATCCAGCAAGAACTGAGCTTGCCGGTTCATTATGTTGGCATCGGCGAATCGATTTATGATTTGATTGCGTTTGACCCGGATCGCTTCATTGATGATCTCTTTGAAGACCAGAACGGCGAAGACGATTAACCGCTAAAGGAGCATAACTCATGGAAGCACTTATCAGCCGCCTTAACGAGATGCGCGAACGTATTGAGCATTTAATGGAGCGTCTTTGACATCGCGAACAAGGAAAAGAACCTGGCGACGCTGGAAGCTGATTCTGCGAAGTCAGATTTTTGGGATGACCCTTCCTCGGCGCAGGTGATCATGCAGCGGATTGCTCGGCTGCGATCTGAAATTGATCGTTGGCAGGGGGCGCACCACGAAATCGTGGAAACGTTGGAACTGGCCGAACTGCGCGATGACAGTTTGCAAGCTGAGTTGACGGCTGAGGTGGACCGGTTGGCGGAAACGGTCGAGACCTTGTCATTTCAGGCGATGTTAAGTGGTGAATATGATGGCGAAGATGCGATTATTGCCATTCATGCAGGTGCAGGCGGCACAGACGCGCAGGATTGGGCGGGAATGCTGACACGCATGTATTTGCGGTGGGCCGAAACACACAAGCATAAGACCGAAATTATTGATGAGATGGCGGGCGATGAGGCCGGCATCAAGAGCATCACGATTGCGGTGCAAGGCGAGTGGGCCTATGGATATTTACGAGCCGAGCGCGGTGTGCATCGACTGGTCAGGATCAGCCCGTTCGATTCTAACAGCCGCCGTCATACATCTTTTGCATTGATTGAGGTCTGGCCGGATATTCATGGCGAGATTGAGATTGAAATTAATGATAAAGACTTGCAAATCGACACGTTCCGGGCTGGTGGAGCGGGGGGGCAGCATGTCCAGAAGAACGATACAGCTGTCCGTATCACCCATTTGCCGACGGGCATTGTGGTTTCGTGCCAGAACCAACGCAGCCAGTTGCAAAACCTGAATCGTGCTATGCAAGTCCTCAAGAGTCGTATGCTGGAGATGGAATTGCAAAAACGCGAGGAGGAATTCGCGCAGTTGAAGGGTGAGCATGTCAGTGCCGAATGGGGCAACCAGATTCGGTCGTATGTGTTGCATCCATACCAGATGGTCAAAGATTTGCGGACTCAGCATGAGACGGGGCGTGTGAATGCCGTTTTGGATGGCGACCTGGATGATTTTATTCATGCCTATTTGCGCTATAAAGTCGGCGGATAAGTTTAGCCGTATAGGCTGAACCCTAATACCCAATGAAAAGGACTGCGCCGCCATATTATTCACTGAGCATGGTAGTTGCAGCACCATGCCACACTGCACTTTAACGAGGCACATAGTTGCCTCGTTTTTGTTTTTCACTATGCTTGGATTAATCGAGAAACTCTAAAACTATGCAGAGGTGGAGTTGTGAGTGAAGAACTGCAAGCCAAAGTTGATGGACTGCGGCGTGATTATGAAAAGTTGATGGACGCTGTTGCGATGAGTGATGTTACCGAGGAGTTGGGCGACACGGCGACCGAAATCGCAGGGTTGCCAGGTAAGGTTCAGCAAATCCGCAGCGCGGGCTATGCGTATGCCAGCTATTTGGAAAATAAAGTGGAAACGTTGGATCGGCAATGGGGCGAGGTGCGTCATCAGATCCAACAGGCAATCCGCACGGAATTCATGAATTCGCGTGGCGAAATCGCAGAACTGGATACGTTGTGGGATCAACTGGACGCTGCGATGACTGGTGAAACTCTTAGCGCAGCGGGTGGATCAGGTGGCATGATGGGAAGCCTGAGTAACCTGGGAGATAAGATGAAAAGCAAGCGCCAGGGCCAGGGGTTGGGCGCAATGATTCAATCTGCACTGGATGAAGGTGAATCGGACGCAGAAGATTTTATGTCGTCCCTGAAAAAGTTCTCGGCGCAATCGTCGGCCCGGCCAGCCACAGCCAGCTTGGGGGCGGTCAGTGCAGCGCAGGTAGAAGGCGTGATGGGGCAAGTTGAGAGTGCCATGCGGCGGACTGAATCGACCATTAGTGCTGCTAAGTCGCGGATTCGTGGATTATATGGGCAAGTGCCGCAGAACGTCAGCCAAACCCTCAGCCAGATTCGCAACATCGAGACGTATCTGGAACGCGCCCAAAATGCGACCTTCGATTGGCGGGCGGGCGAAGATGTGTATATGGTGGTCAAGGCTGAGTGGAAGAAGACCGGCAAGAAGAAGGATGATCCGGATGGTTTCTTCTACATCTCGAATCAGCGCATTATGATGGAGCAGGTCGAAAAGAAAGGTGGTTTTATGGGCTTCGGTGGCAAGAAGGTCGAAGACCTGTTGTGGGAAGCACCGATTGGCTCGATAGAAGATGTTTCGTATGAGAACAAGGGTATGTTCGGCGGCATTGACCTGATCCACATTAAATTTGGCTCTGGCGGGCCATTTGCGGAGGTGACGGTTGAGGTTAAAGATGGCTTTGATTCTAAGGTCTTTGCCAGCAAGCTGAAGCAAGCCGCCAGCGGTGAGATTGAGAAAGAACGTGGACTGGAACGGGATCAGGCATTGGTAGAAGCGATTGCCGATGCGCCGACGATGTGCCCGGTGTGTGGTGCAAACTTTGACCAGGAAATCGTGCGGGGCATGACACAATTGGAATGTGCTTATTGCGGAGCGGTAGTGCGTTTGGGCACGTCGTAGGCCCTGGCGGTATAGCGAAATAGGTAGGCGCAATGGGCGAGTGTTCAACTCGCCTTTGTTTTTTTGGGGGGCTTGTTAGCTACTTTCCGAAACTTGTTCGTGTTCGTAGTCTCGGGCGGTGTTGTAGTCATAGTGAATTTGGTGACGATGTTACAATAGGTGGCGTTGAATTCTGGTCATTTATTTTGATGATGGAGCAGAGAATCATGAGTAACAATCAGGCCGTGCGACAACAACTCGTCAATCTTCTGATTGAACGACAGGCGCATATGACTTTTGAGGATGCTGTCGCCAAATTCCCGGCGGAACACATCAATACACGCCCGCCAAATGTGGACTATACATTTTGGCATTTGATCGAACATATTCGGATTTGTCAGTGGGATATTTTGGACTATATCCGTAATCCCGATTATACAGAGCCTAAATTCCCGGAGGGCGTGTGGCCTGCGCCAGATGCCACGACCGATATGACGGGGTGGAACCGGACGATTGAGCAGTTTTTGGCAGATCGGGAAACATTGGCAGCTATGGTGCGTGATGCGACGGTGGACTTGTATGTCCAGATTCCACATGGCTATCCGGGACACAATATTCTGCGTGAGGTTCTGGTGGTGGCCGATCATAATGCTTACCATATCGGCGAATTGGGTGTGCTGCGGCAGAGTATGGGGTTGTGGTAGCGAGTTCAGACATAGCGACAGAATAGATTTGGCTGAACCAGACTTCACGAGACCTGACCCATATCCTCACATTTTCTTCACAGCTTTGTGGGATGGTAGGTACAAAGCAATGAAGGAGGATTGTGATGAAGATGGGATCGTTGGAGAAACGGCTGGTTAATCGAAAAGGGCATAGTCGGCATGTTGCGGACCGGGCCGAGCGATTGTTGCAGCATACAGATGCTGAAGCAGGACAGGCGTATCTGGATGTCGGGTGTGGCAATGGGGCGGCCCCGATCCGAGTAGCTGGACGACACGGATTATGGGTGACAGGGGCGGACGTTGATCCCGACCAGATTCGGTTGGCAGAAGAGGCGAGCCAACACCTGGCAGATGCACGGTTTGTGACAGCGAACGCGACGGATTTGCCGTTTGAGGATGAGGCGTTCGATATTGTGTCTACAGCTAAAGCGACGCATCATATTCCTAATTGGGAAAAGGCACTAGCGGAAATGGTGCGTGTGTTGAAGCCAGGTGGATATTTGATCTATGTTGACCTGGTGGCTCCGGGATGGGTAGCGCGGATTGGTGAGACGCTGGCTGGAAACCGTGCTGGGTTCCCGACGGCTCGCGGCCTGGCATCAATTGTTGAGCAGCAGGGATTGACGGTGGTGTATGAGAGCAAGACGGGCCTGATGGTCGAAAAAGTATGGCGCAAGTAGCGTGTGCTATGGATGGGGGCGGGCGGGTGTGGCTCGCCTCCGTATGGTTTTCTATGGAGCCACGATGAACGAATTGATCTTGATTGTTGAAGATGAGGCGAAGATTGCGCGAATTGCACGCGATTATCTGGAGCAAAATGCTTTTCGGGTAATCATTGCCGAGGATGGGATATTGGGGCTAGCAGCGGCACGCCATGATAAGCCTGATTTGGTGGTGCTGGATCTGAATTTACCGGGGATAGATGGCCTAGATTTATGCCGTGTATTGCGGAAAGAGTCGGAAGTGCCAATTATTATGCTGACGGCGCGGGTGGATGAAATTGACCGGTTGATTGGTTTGGAGTTGGGGGCAGATGATTATATCACTAAGCCGTTTTCGCCGCGTGAGTTGGTGGCGCGGGTGAAGGCGGTTTTGCGACGGACACAGGGGCGAGTACGTGAGACAGGGGTAATCCGAGCGGTTGATCTGGAAATTGATGTGGAGGGTCATCGAGTCGCCTGTCGAGGAGAAACGATTAACCTGACGCCGAGCGAGTTCACGCTGTTGGCGATTCTGGCGCGGCATCCAGGGCAAACATTCACACGAGAGCAGTTGCTCAACCGGCTGTATGGTGTGGACTATGGCGGATATTCGCGGAGTGTGGATGCTCATATCAAAAATCTGCGACAAAAGCTGGAGGATGATCCGGGCGAGCCGCGTTACGTGCTGACGGTGTATGGGGTGGGGTATAAATTCACTGACGAGGCAGGATGATGCGGCAGCAGTATACGCGGCAAATAGATCGAACGTTGCGCCAGCGGTTCTTGTTCTTCCGATTTGTAGGTGTTTTCGGAGTCATGACGCTTATGGTGGTGAGTGGGTTCATGATCTTGAGCATTCTGTTCTGGCGCGACCCGGCGCGTGAAGTCTGGATTATTGGGTGTAGCGCAGCGTTCTTGTTGCCCTTCGTGGGCTGGGGGTTGGCGATTCATGCGTTTCGGGATATTGCGAGACCATTGGCCCAGTTGATGGATGCTGCGGAGGTGGTTGCTGCCGGCAATCTGAATGTGCAGATAGATGCCAATGCGCCGGGCGGGTTCGGACGATTGATCGAGACGTTTAACCGAATGGTACGTGAATTGGCACGGACTGATGAACAGCGCCGCAATTTGACGGCGGACATTGCCCACGAGTTGCGAACCCCGTTGCATATCATTCAGGGCAATCTGGAAGGTGTTCTGGATGGTATTTATGCGCCGACTGATGACCATATCCAATCGATTCTGGATGAAACACAGTTATTGGCGCGGCTGGTGGAAGACTTGCGGGTGTTGTCATTGGCCGAAGCCGGGCAATTGGTATTGCGAAAAACACGCGTGTTGGTTGGTGAGTTACTATCGGATGTGGAGACCAGTTTTGAAGGACAGGCCGCGGCCAATGATATTGCATTGCAGGTGCGCGTGGATGAAGATGTGGCGAAACGGGCCATTGAGATTGACGTGGTGCGGATCAATCAGGTGTTGGGTAATTTGTTGGTGAATGCCCTGCGTCATACGCCAGCAGGCGGCACGATTACATTGAAGGCAATGGACAAAGTGGGTCAGGTGGGGTTGATTGTGCAGGATACTGGGCCAGGGATTCCGGTGGAACAATTGCCGTTTGTCTTTGATCGATTCTGGCGGGGTGATGCGGCGCGGACACGACAGGAGGGTATGGGTGGTGGATTGGGGTTGGCGATTGTGAAGCAATTGGTGGCAGTCCATGACGGGAGTGTTGAGGTGGCGAGTATCGAAGGGGAAGGGGCAGTGTTCGGCGTGTGGTTGCCAGTTTGGGATGAGGAGTGAAACTTGCCCGACCTGATGAGCATGATATAATCCATAATGGGTTTTCCTAATGGCATTATAAAAAGTGAGATCGTGCGGCGTGAGTATTCAAGATGATCCCCTGAAACGTTATGATACGTGTTTGCGGTTGATATCACAGATCAGCCAACAAGTTATCAACGGGCGTAATCCTGCTGATACAGTGCGCTATATTCTGGAGAGTGTGGCCGACATCGCCGGGGCTACATTTGCCCGATTGGTTTTGGGGGATAATGGACGCCTAGAATCATTTGCCAGTGGTCATCAGAATGGAGAATTGGCGGAAATAGATGCGGTAGTACACCAGCAGACTCAACAGGGCAAAGAACCAATCTTGATACAGGTAGATCAGCAAGATGAGTTCTCAGCACTGGATGGCATTGTACGGCTGGTTCAGATGGTCGGGGTGGATGCTGGTAATGGTCGGCAGGGTACGCTGTGGATGGGTTTCCAGAAAGCACCGGAACTGTCGGCAGATACGGAATCTATCGTCCAAATGTTTGTGCAGCAGGCCGTTGTGGTCAGTTTGATACATGTAGCCCGCACAGAGCGAGAGCAACTGTCGGCGCTGTTGGTGAATGATGTGGAACCCATTATTATCGTGGATACCAATTATCGTATCCGGGTATTCAATCCGGCAGCCGAGACCTTGTTTGGGATCGAAGCACGCGAAGCGCGCGGTAGGCCGTTTGAGGCCGTTGTCGAGAGTGAGGTGTTGGTTAATTTGTGGCAGGATGGCGCGGCTGATGCGGTGGAATATGCCTCGGAGGATGGGCGCACGTTTTCGCCGCATGTGGGGACCGTTAGAGCGGAGGATGGTACGGAACGTGGCTGGCTGATGGTGTTGCGGGACGTGACGCGTTTCAAGCGCCTGAGCGAGAATATGAGCGATTTCTTACATACGGTTTCGCATGATATTCGCTCGCCGATGACGGCTGCTAAAGGGTATGTTGATATGCTCCAGATGGTCGGGCAGGTCAATGATACTCAGGAGCGGTTTATCTACAAGATTTTGTCTAGCATTAATGATATGACGAATCTGGTGGAGAAGGTGTTGGATGCGGGGCGGCTTGATCCGGAGATGGATGTTTATGACATCCGGCGCGAGACATGTGACCCTGCCCAGATTGTGAAGAAAGTGGTATCGACCTTGGGGGCGGCGGCAGAGAAGAAGCAGATTATGTTGACGGCTGATGTATCGCCGCAAGTCCCGGTGATGAATATTGATGAGATGATGGTTGAGCGGGCGCTGGTGAATTTGGTGGAGAACGCGATCAAGTATACGCCAGAAGGTGGCGAAGTGCAGGTGATCGGCCAGGTGAAAGATAACTATCTGGTGTTGACGGTGAGTGATAACGGATTTGGGATTTCGCCGGATGACCAAGAACGGCTTTTTGAACGCGGCCAACGCGTGCGGCGTAAGGAACATAAAGCCATTCGAGGGTCGGGCCTAGGCCTGTTCATTGTGAAAAACGTGGCCCGCAAACACAGCGGCTATGCCACGCTCGATAGTACCGTGGGACAGGGCAGCACGTTTTCCATCATGATTCCGTTGCAAGGCAATAATCTTGTGGGTGGCGGTGGCTAGATGGATTTGAACACACAAAAGCGCCCGGCGGACGGGCGTTTGTTTTTTATGGGGTAGGTGTATGTCGATACGGGTACTGTCGGAGACGGTGGCGGCACAAATCGCAGCGGGCGAGGTTGTGGAGCGCCCGGCATCGGTGGTTAAAGAGCTGCTCGAAAATGCGCTGGATGCTGGAGCTACCACGCTGGCTGTCGAAATCCGTGGGGCTGGACAGCAGTTAATCCGGGTGCGGGATAATGGGCACGGAATTCCGGCGAATGAGGCCGAGTTGGCATTGCAACGACACGCGACCAGCAAGATTATGGATATTCACGATCTGGCACAATTGCATACATTGGGTTTTCGGGGCGAGGCGTTGCATAGCATTGCTGCGGTCAGTCGCCTGACGCTGACGACTCGTCATTATGACGAAGACATGGGTACACGGATTGTGGGCGAAGGTGGACGGGTGCTGGATGTGCGGGGCATTGGTGCGCCAGTGGGGACAACGGTGGAGGTAGCCGATTTATTCTACAATGTTCCGGCGCGACGCAAGTTTTTGAAAAGTGATGCTACTGAAAAGCGACATATCGTGACAGTGGTGACTCAGTATGCGATAGCCTATCCTGATGTGCGGTTTCAGTTAGGGGTAGAGGGGCGCGAAACCTTTCATAGTTCCGGGGGAGGGGATTTGGCGGATGTCGTGATTGCGGCGATGGGGCTGGATGTGTTCCGCGAGATGGTGGAAATCGTGCCGCTGGCTCCGCTGCGCCCGGACTTGCCGCCAATTGAGGTGTGGGGCTATACCACGACGCCGACTCTGGATCGGGCTAATCGCTCGCAAATTCATCTGTTCGTCAATGGACGCTTGATTGCTGATCAACGGCTGACGTATGCGGTGGTGCAGGCGTATCACACGCTGCTACCGTCGGGGCGCTATCCGATGGCGGTGGTAATGATCCAGATGTCGCCTGATGAAGTGGATGTGAACGTGCATCCAACAAAGGCCGAGGTGCGGTTTCGGTCGCCGGACGCTGTGTTTTCAGCAGTGCAGCGTGCCGTGCGGCGGGCGGTGGTGCAGGGAGTCGAAGCGCCGTCGCTGTCGCCGGTGGAGCTGCCTTCGGAGGCTGATGTTGAGCGGGCGCAACGGTATGCCACGCTGCAATCGGCAGGCCGCACCGAGCGTCATGATGACACTGATCAGCAACTATCACTGGATTTCGAGCCAACGTCACCGGGTCGCTATAGCCGGCATGTTGCGCCAGATGATGAAGCGTATGAAGATCCATTCTTCCCGACAGCGACGCCGCCCCATCTGGTGCAGGCCGCGATGCAGGAGCCGGTTGATCCGGAAGCGATACCGGATGGCATCGGGATGCCGCAGCGCCCGCGCACCTTGCCGATTTTGCGGGTGGTGGGGCAAGTGACCGCGACGTATATCATCGCTGAGGGGCCAGCCGGTATGTACATGATTGACCAACACGCCGCGCACGAGCGCATTCTGTATGAGCAATTTATGGCGGCATATCAGGCGCAAGATATGGCGGTGCAACAGGTGTTGGGCACGGCGACGGTGGAAATGGGGCCGGTGCAAGCGCAATTGTTGGAAGAATATGCCGAGACATTGGCTGCAATTGGGTTCGAGGTGGAAGCATTTGGCAAGAACACATTTCGGGTGTTGGCGGTTCCGGCCATGCTGGCGGATCGTGATCCAGGGGATGTGTTGGCACAATTGTTGCAGGATGCTGAAACAGGGGAGGAGCCAGGGGCACGGACCATTGAGGACAAGATCGTGCGACGGGTATGCAAGGCGGCGGCAGTGAAAGCCGGGCAGGTGTTGAGCCATGCTGAAATGCAAGGATTGGTGCGCCAATTGGAACGTTGTGCTAATCCACATACGTGCCCGCATGGCCGCCCGACGCTGATTCATTTGAGCAAAACACAACTGGAGCGCGAGTTTGGACGAGGGTAGCGATATGACGATGCGGTGGTTTTTGTTGGTAGTTCTGAGCATTGTGGTTTTGGGGGCATGTGCAGACGAGGGCGATCCATCGGAGACGGTGGAGGCGTATTTGGATGCGCGGGTCGCCAGTGATGCTGACCGAATGCGGCAATTGTCGTGTGCTGAATGGGAAGCGCAGGCCATGTTGCAGGCGGATTCTTTTCGGTCGATGAATGCACGGGTCGAAGGGCTTTCCTGCGAGCGCGATGGCGAGGACGGGAACTATACGTTGGTGGCGTGCGAAGGGGTTATCGTGACGACGTATAATGGCGAAACTCGTGAATGGCCGATTGGAACATATCGGCTGATTCAGGATGATGGTGAATGGCGGATTTGTGGTGAGGCGGAATAGAGGGACGCGTTGGGATTGAACCCCAATGCTCAATGAAAAGGTCATCATCGCCGTGTTTTTCACTGAGCATGGTGGTTGCAGTATCGTACATTATGGCGTAGTGGTTTCACTCTGGACAAATTCTTCCCAGAGGACGTTGAGCGTCTGGGCAGTCACCAGATTACGGAAGGTGTAGCCGCTTTGCAGGTTTTCGCCACTGAGATAACAGGTGCGGGTATCGTCGGGTGTGGTTAGGTGAATGGTTTCTACCAGATCGACCCCTTGATTGGGCAGAGATTCAAGCCCCAGCCACAAGTTCATGACCGGAACCTGGTAGTCGGCGGCGATTTTTAGGATGATCTGGTTGAGGAGTAGGGATTTTTCTGGAAATTCGGGGCGGGTGGGGAAGGTACTCATGACCGGCACAACATCGTTTTCAATCGTTGTCAGGATGATGGTGCGTAGATAGAAGTCGAAGAACTCGGCCTCGAAGAAGTAGACATCGTTTGTGCCAAACATGATGATGGCGAAGGCTGAGTTTGAGACGCGATATTCGCACGCCAGCGGACTTTCGTCGGCTTCACACCAGTCGGGATTGGCCCAGATGGGGTCTTGGACGCTGGCGGTGTTGAAGCCACTTTCTGCCGCTAGACTCGGCGTTGCAAAAGAATTTAGCTCCCAAGCATCTCCTTGCCGGGCGGGGATTTCGCCAAAGAAACTGATGACAGGTTGCAGGTCTTCGTAATCGCCCAGGTCATAGTCATCCAAGCCGAAAGCGGTCAGGAAATGGGCTGAGGCGGTCATACAATCTCCTACTTTAGAGAATACCTGCGGATTGCGCCCGGCTTCTTGGCCGCGTTCGTAGATCAGGTGGGCATGGTCGGTAATGTCGGGCAAGAGCGGATAGGCTTCGGGATCAATATTGTCAACCTCGGAAGGATCGAAGTCGCCAAAAACGGGGGGACTAAGATCGGGTGGTGTGTTGTCCTGTGCGATAGCTCCGCCAATCCCCAGCAGGCTCAGTAAGCATAGTAACAATAATGCGCGTTTCAACGTATTCCTCCAACTTACGATACAAGATGCGATATATCAGGGTATAGCATATCTGTGCGCTGGTGACAATGATGCCAGAATTTCTGTGAATAGCAGGGTGATCGTATATTGACGCCAGGTGTGGATGCTGGATAGCATAAGTGCAAGAAGGGAAAAAGAATCGCGGTTAATCAATTAGGACAGCCTTATGAAGAGAATGCTAGTAAATCTCATTTTGATATGTGTGTTGGTGACGGTTGCCACGGGAACGCTTTTTGCTCAGGATGGCGGGAGTGCAACGACAGGCGCAGAACTCAATGTGCGTAGTGGGCCTGGGTTGGGTAATCCTATTGTGGCAGTGTTGCCGCAGGAAACTGTCGTTGTGACAGATGGGCGCAATGGAGCCGGAGACTGGATACTCATTCATACGCAGGATGGTAGTGTGGGCGGCTGGGTGGCGGCGGCATATTTGCGGGGGCTTAATGCTGCGGCGTTGCCAGTGGTGGCGGGAGATGTGCAGACTCCGCCGGAGACGGGTGATGTGCCATCGGGTGACACGGCCCGGACGCGCGTGGCTCTGAATGTGCGAACTGGCCCTGGACTAGGATATGAACGTATTACGACGCTCACATTTAATGCCACGGTGATTATTGATCAGCAATCGGGTGTATGGTCGCATATCCATACGCCGGATGGTGTGATTACCGGTTGGGTGGCAACCGAATATTTGGTGATTGGGACACCTGAAACCGTTGGTGGGCCGGGGACTGGTGTGAGCCTGAGCGGTGGTGTGCTTGCTAATTCGCGTGCTATTTATGCACACGGGCAGAGTTTGGGTAACCATGCCAACGCGATTATCAGAATAGGTGATAGTAACTCGGTGGGGATGGCTTTCCTCTGTCCTTTCCAGTATGGCAATTATGATCTGGCCGGACACACTTATTTGCTGGATACCATTGCGTTTTTTAGCCAGTCGGGATCATTGTGTGTCAATGATGTGACCACGCGCAACGGGTTTTCATCGTTTAGTATGCTGGATCCGTTATCGGCAGATCCGGGGTTGTGTGCGGCGGGTGAAACGCCTTTGGATTGTGCGTTACGGCGCAGGCGCCCCAGCGTGGCGATCATCTATTTGGGGCTGAATGATATGTCTTCACTGACTCGGACTGAGTTCAGTAGTTTTTTGAGCCAGGTAGTATCGCAATTGTCCAATCACGGAACCATTCCGGTGTTGAATACATTCCCAATTTCTAATGAATTGGCAGCGGCAGGTTTGTATGATCCGGGATTCAATTCGATTATTCGACAGGTTGCTGCTCAGTATCAAGTTCCGTTGCTCGATTTGCAGCAAATGGCTGCTAATTTCCCTAATCAGGGAACGGGACCGGATGGCTATCATCTGTCGTTTGAACAGTATGACTTCATTTCATTAGCTGATCCTGCTGTGACAACCTATGGTCGTAATTTGCGGGAGCTGAGGACGCTGCAAATGTTGGATGCAATTTTGCACAATGTTGTCAATGGCTAATGTCGATCCCAAACATGACTCTGTTACGAATTGACGTGGTAAGGTGATTGTGGGGTAGGGTGGAGAGTGTGTGAGAATAAGAGACGGGGGCGCGGTCGCACCCTCCTACACCCGTTTCGCCCGTCGCCATGCGAGTTCCGCATAGGAGTGTGGTACACAGCGAGCGCGGTGTACACTCAAAAGCTCATGCTTCAAACGGCTTCTCAAGGTTCGCCAACAGACAAACATGGGGAGGGTCTTCGTAGAGCGCGATTCAGGTACTCCCCTATATTTTGGCGGAATTAAAGGAGGTTGCTTTTTGTGCTGAGATCAAGAACGCCAGACTAGAACACAGAGGTTCTGCATGGAAGGGGGATTGTGCTTGACGTCGTAGGTAGCCACCAGATAGCATATTGTTAAAGTGGGAGTATGAAAATTTACAAAGGTTCTCATTTAGGATGGGTACTATGAAGCGAATTGTGCTGAACATGGTTTTGGTAGGCGTGTTGATGGCAGTTGCCACCGGCCCGTTGGTTCTTGCTCAGGATGGAGGCACAGTGCGGACTGGGGCCGAATTGAATGTGCGTTCTGGCCCAGGGCTAGAGTTTCCATTGGTGGGCGTATTACCCCAGGAAACGGTTGTTGTTCCGGATGGGCGCAATGGGGCGGGCAACTGGATTCTCATACATACGCCAGATGGTAGCGTAGAAGGATGGGTGGCGGCTGGCTATTTGCGGGGGCTGAATGTGACGGCGCTGACCATTGTGACTGGCGAGGTTCCCGTGCCCCCAGCGGCGGGTGGTGTGCCTGAAGGTGATACGGCCAGAACCCGCGTAGCTTTGAATGTGAGGACGGGTCCCGGACTGGGATATGAGCGAATAACGACGCTCTCCTATAACACAACTGTGATTGTCGATCAGCAGTCGGGGGCGTGGTCGCATATTCGCACGCCGAACGGCACGATTACGGGTTGGGTGGCGACGGAGTATCTTGTTTTTGGGACACCAGCACCAATTATTCCAGGGGGTACACCAGCTTCCACCAGTTTAACGGGCGGTGTTCTTGGCAAAGCCCGCACAACTTATGCTCGTGGGCAGAATCGTGGCAACCGCGCCAATGCATTTATCCGGGTGGGTGATAGCAATTCAGCGGGGACGGCTTTCCTGTGTCCCTTCAATTATGGGAACTATGACCTGGCGGGGCATGTCTATTTGCAGGATACCATTAACTTTTTCAATCAGACGGGTTCATTTTGTGCCAATGATGCGACAGCTCGCAATGGATTTTCGACGTTTAGCATCCTCGATCCATTATCAGCAGATCAGGGGATATGCACACTTGGCGAAACACCGTTGGAGTGTGCGGTGCGGACGCGGCAACCTAGTGTGGCGATCATCTATCTGGGCCTGTCTGACATGGCAACACTGACTCGTGGTGAGTTCAGGACTAACATGAACCAAATTGTGACGCAATTTGTCAACCTGGGCGTGATTCCGGTGTTGAACACATTCCCCATTTCTGACCAATTGGCGTTTTTGTATGATCCTGAATTTAACGCAATCATTCGACAGATTGCTGTGCAACAGCAGGTTCCGTTGCTGGATTTGCAGCAAATGACGCTCAATTATCCCAATCAAGGAACGGGGCCAGACGGGTATCACTTGTCGTATGAACAATATGATTTCATGTCGTTTGCGGAACCGGCAGTGGAGACCTATGGTCGCAATCTGCGCGAGTTGGTGACGCTGCAAATGTTGGATGAGATTATGCACAATGTGATGGGGGGCTAGTGATTTTGCGGTTGACATGGCGCTGGATGGGGGGGGTGATTCTGGTTGGGTTGATAGCCAGCGGGTGTGTTGAGGAGGCGACGCCTATGCCGCCACGCACCGATACGCCGCTATTGCCACCGATGGTGGTGCAGGTGAGCTATACACCGTCGGCTACGGCTTCACCCAGCCGGACGCCCCGCCCCAGTGTCACCCCTAGCCCGACTTTTGCCCTTGAAGTTTTGGCGTTGACGGTCACAGCTACGCCATTGCCCACCGCTTCCCCTACGGTGGTGGCCGAAGCAGTGGAGACGGATCCGGAAGAAGACACGGTCGATGGACAGGTGCTAGAAGAGCGAGGGGGATTGCGCCTGCGTCGTTTGCCGACGACCGATAGTACCGTTTTGCTGAATCTGCCAGCGGGCACCGACCTGAATATCATGGGGCGTTCCGCTGACAACAATTGGGTGCTGGTCGAAATCCCAGAAGGTTTTACGGGGTGGGTATGGACTGATTATGTGGATTTGTATGTTGCGTTGGATGGGATTCCAGCGATTGCCAACCCTGAACCTGAGCCGTATTTTGAGGTTTCGCCGCCGCCTGATGCACAGAATCCTGGGGCGGGGGGCCTTGTGGTGACGGGCGGGGCACGCGAGATTTATCTGCAGGGGCAGCAGCTTGGCAATCGGCGGAATGTATTCACCAAAGTGGGCGACAGCATCAGCGCCTCGCCTTATTCGCTGAAGCAGTTTGTGTGGGGCTATGATCTTGGTGATTTTGGCTATTTGTTACCGGCTTTGCAATTCTTCTCTGCGGAAAATCTGGGGGATGGCAATTCGTTTAATCACAGTTCAATGGCGGCGGTTAATTCATGGATCACCTTCTATGTGCTGGATCCCACCTATGCACCGGCTGACCGATGTCAACCGGGTGAAACGCCGCTGGCATGTGAATATCGAGTTATCCGGCCAGCCGTTTCGTTGATAATGATTGGGACGAACGATTCACCAGCATTTCCGGCGTCAACGTATCGGGAGAATATGCGCCAGATAATTGAGATTTCGATAGAGCATGGGGTTATTCCAGTCCTCAGCACGCTGCCGTCGCGGATCGACTTCGACCACAAAATCGCGGAATATAACCAGGTGTTGGTCAGTCTCTCGCAGAGTTATGATGTCCCATTGTGGGATTATGCGGCGGTGATGAATCCGCTGCCGAATCGGGGTATGGGGCTGGATGGTATTCATCCTTCGATCCCACCCAGCCCCGCTGATGTTACGACCTTTCGTGGCGACCCCTTAAATTACGGCTATACGGTTCGCAATCTGACGGCTCTGCAAATGCTGGATATACTTTGGCGCCAGGTAATGTATTAACGCAAGAAACTGGCCGTATAGTAAAACGTGTGTGTACATTGCGGGTCGCTGTCAAATACCTGTTGCCATGTCATGGTCCAGGTGGTCGAACTAGTGAACGTCAGGGTCAAGTTCAGGTTGGCGTTGCCCAAGCGATTGCGTCCGTTGTATACATAAGTATCGCCGCCGACTGACCACATGTTATAGGGTGTTGGCTCCTGGCCGCGCCAAGAAATGGTGTTGCCGCTGGGTGTGATGGCTGCCAGATGCTCGCAAAGCACGACGGGCGGGGTGTTGCACGTGCCGCTCATGTTGTCGGCGCTGGGGACGGCTTGCCAGATGGATGTGCCGGGAGGAACAAGTGCTGATGCTGTTCCGCTACCGCCGCCACCACTGCCGCCTGATCCGCCACTGGTACTGGCGGTCGGGATATTGGATGACACTTCGGCGACCAACTCGCACGCTCCGGCGGTCTGAATGCTGTCTTGCAGAACCCAAGCGCGATTGCCATCGACACTAACACGCCACCAGACATCCTCGTTTTCATCGTTGACCCAACCAGTGACTCGATAATGTGAGTCGGCGTGCGCCTCGGCTACCAACTCTGAATCAATATCTGCCATCCGGTAAGCATTGACAACTGTATCGTCCAAGATGCCCGCCACACAGCTGAGGGTGTCGTCTGCAATGAGGCCATAGGGCAATCCCACTACCTCGGCAAACGCATAGCTCTCTTGCGTTGTCGTGGGTTCGGTATCGACGGCGGCCTGTACAACGGCTCCAGCTTCAGCGGATATGGTGTTGATGCTGGTTGTCCCTTCCAGGACAGTAATTTGCAAGGTGTCATCGTTGTCGGCTTTGAGGAGTAGGGTTGTGGTTTGGAAAGCCAGATCAATGCCGTTAACTTGCAAATGAGCGGCGTTGTCTCCGGTATATTGCACCAATAGACCGACTGTGCCAGCGCCACAAGTGGTTTGCTCGGAATCGGTGGTCAAATTGAGGACTTGCATGGGTTCAGTATATAGATCGTCTAGAACAACCAGATCATCGAGTTCGCCGTCGGCAAATTCCAATAGGGGGGCGTAAATCCAGGCCATGGACTCCTCGGTGCGAATATGCACCCAATCGCCTGCTGCGTTTTTGCCGTCGATGGTTCCAGTGCCTCCAATGCGGAAGCTGCCGACCACACTGAAGTCGATGCCGGGGCCGCCGCGTAGGTTGATGTTGACGCTGGCGGTGTTGCTAGCTTCGATGGTAGGACGGTCGCCGCTGATTTGGTTGGTGACTGTGGTGTCGCCGAATAGGGCTATTTGTATGGGCTGGTCGGTGTCGCTAGTGGAGATTTGCAGAACAACGGCATCCCAGGACTCTATTTCAGGGTCGAGTGCTTGCGTTTCCAGGGTATCGAGTGTGGCGAGGTCTACGATCTCATCTTGAACGCAAGCCTGGCCGGGAGCAAGTCCCATACATGCGGATTGCACGGATGTCATCAACTCAGCCAGCTTGTCGGTGCAGTCGGCAGTGGTTTGGGCAACTGCCGCTGAACGCGAGAAGACTAATCCTAATAGAATGGCGATGGGTATCCAATGAAGTAGTTTTCGCATAAAACGCTTCCTTTGATAAACACTACGATGCAAGTCGATTGTTGCCTTCTATTGTGATGATCATTATAGCACTAAGCCAGGGCAGCTGGAGGGATTTAGGGAGCGGTGGCGGCCAGGATCAGAGGGGCGATCAGCTCGCTCAATTGTTGGTTACCTGCGGGGGTTAAATGGACGGGGCTATCGGTGAATTCGTCAGGAGCAATGGTGTCCCATAAATCGTGGAAGGGCCAGCTGTTTTCTGCGGTGATTTGGGCGAGCAATTGGCGATAATCGTCGTAGACCCAGCGTGGGTAGAAGTAATTATAGCGGAGGTCGCTGTTTTCGCCGTCGCTGATGAACATGGGTTCGTTGATGAGCAACATGGGAACATTACCGCGCCGCGCAAAGCCCGCCGCCAATACATCGAAGGCCAGCAATGTTTCATCAACTCGTTGCGGATCACGCCCTTTCCATTGGATGTTTTCATCGAAATCGGACTGCCGGAGTTGGTAGGTGTCGGGATAGTATTGGTCGATGCCAGTTGTCATCCACATGACGCCATAGGTCTGCAATCGGAGCAAGTCGGCCAGGGCACGGCGTTGGCCGATTAGGGTTGTTTGTGGGAATTCGTATTCGATGAAGCGTGAATGGGTGGCGGGCAGGTCTAGGTCAAAACGCGTGATTAGGTCGCGGACGGTTGTGGGGTTGTTGTAGACCAGCGGCGACTCGATTTGTTCATGGCGCGGAAAAGACTCCAGAGTGCATAGCCAGATTATCAGGTCAACATCATAGTGCATAGCTTGATCGAGCAAGAGCAGGTCTTTGGTCAATGACATGGTGGGATAGCCCAGATTGTAGACACGAATCTGGTGACTATCAGGGGTGGACAAGTCGGCGGCGTTGAGGTGACCAGCCAGGGTATCTTGTGGCTCTAGCAGGAAGCCCCATACACTGGAGTCGCCGAGGAGAACCACGCGATATTCGTCGTCAGCTTTGGGGTGACTGATTTGGTGTGAGGCGAACATCGCGTTGAGATTGTTGAGGCTCAAGTTATAGGAGAGCGCCGCGTTTTCG
The DNA here is from genome assembly GCA_965215855.1 of Aggregatilineales bacterium. GTDB lineage: Bacteria > Chloroflexota > Anaerolineae > Aggregatilineales > J027 > J027. The sequence continues at coordinate 71,521 of CBDCER010000001.1, forward strand.
CTATAGGGCAGTCTTTCACGGCCTGGGAGGAGCCTGTTGTACACTGAGAGACGCCCCAATAAGGGGAGGGGATTTGTCAGTGCGAACAGCAGATTGCACGCGACCAACAGCATACCAGCTTTGACCAACACCCGCAGCAAAAAGCCTCGACTCATGCCCAAACTCCCCACAATTTCAAAAACACTTCACTGGCCGTCGTAGAGTCGGGCAAGCTGAACCAGACCCATCCTAACGCGACATATTGGAAGGTCAGGATATTGCCAACGACGGCCCATGCCTGTCGGCGGTGCGGGTGTTGTTGGAGGGCACGGTATTGTTGCCGGGTTCTATCGCTCCACAGTTTATGGATGAACAACCCGACGCCGTGCCACACGCCCCAAATGAAAAAATTAACTGTAATGCCATGCCAAAGACCGATGATGGTCATGGTGGTGAGGTGGGCGGCGAACAATATCAAGCTAGGGTTGGGACGCGGTTTCAGGCGCAAGAGCGAGCGCGATAGTGGAAAGAAGATATAGAAGCGTACCCAATTGCTCAAGGTCATGTGCCAGTTTTGCCAGAAAGCAGTGATGTTGCTTCGGAAATAAGGGCGGTTGAAATTTTCGGGCAGGCGCACGCCTAATAGAACGCCGATACCAATTGCAATATCGGTATAGCCGCTGAAGTCTAAAAAGAGACGCCATGCGTAGAGATAGACGTGCAACCACAAGCCAGTTGTGCTGGTAATTTGGGATGCATTGGTGGCGTTGAGGGCAATCAGAGCCAGGGTATCGGCCAGGACAAATTTCTTGAATACCCCAACGGCAATGCGTGTCAGGCCATCGCCCAGGCGTGGGGCGTGCCAGAGGCGCTGAGTCGATAGATCACGCAAATCGCCCAAGAAACGCTCGGCACGGTCAATGGGTCCGGCGGTGAGAGCCGGGAAGAATATGATATAGGTTAGATGTTCACGCAAGGAAAGGGTGGGTAGCTTCTGAGTTTGCCGATCGCGTAGCATGTGGAGCAGACGAAAGGCAACATAGGAGAAACCAAGCCATTGAATATCGGTGGCGTCAGCAAGATCGACAGATTGGCCGCTGAAACCGCGTAACCACTCGCTCAAGGCGATACTCAGCGTTTCGGCCTTCAATGTGACAAAGATGCCAACGACAAGCAAGATCATCAATAGTGGCAAGCGCCCCCAGCGGCGTTTGATGATGGTTAACAGGCCCAAAATGAAAGTGATGACGGCCAGCGAGAGCAATACCCAGACAATATCTGGGGGACGCGATGGTGTGGGGCGCAAGCTGGGCACGAGGTAGCGGGTACTGGTAATTGCAAATACGGTCAGGAGAGTGAGACCGAGCGCCAGGCTATCTTCGCGTTGATACTGGTACTCGGTGGCCCGAACCATTAACCAGACCAACACACTCAAGGCCAGGGTTGCGGTGGGGAGTGCAAAGTCGAGATAACGAATGCGCAACGCGGGTTGCAGCCAGTATAGGGCGACAATACTGATGAGCATTAGACCCCAACTGCGGAGTCGTCCAGGGAGCAGCAAACTATAAAACAGTGCCCCGGTGCTTGCAATCAGGATTTGGGTCAATGTCATCGGGCTGTGTTTCCTGGTTTGGCGTTGGCGAGTGAATATCTGTGAGTGACGGGGAGGGGTTGAGTTGCTCCCCGCCATTCATTACAACATGATACAGTCGCTTTGTTAGCTCGATTGTTTTGCTACGCCTCGTCTTCGGCTGGCCCCAAGAAGGGGATTTCGCCCTTCGACCATGCCACCAATAACGGCACGGCGATGAAGATTGATGAATAGGTACCACTGGTTAGGCCGACCAGCAAAATGACTACAAATTGCCGAATGGTCTCGCCACCAAACAGCACAATGGCGATCATGACGAAGATGGCGTTTAGCTGAGTCGCCAGTGAACGGTGAACAGTTTCCAATACACTGCGATTGACAATCAGTTCGTAATTTTCGCCGCGACGACGTGGAATATTCTCACGGATGCGGTCAAAGACGACGATTGAGTCTTGCACTGAGAACCCGACAACCGTCAGCAGCGCCGTCAAAAAGAGCGCATCCACCTGCCAATCCAGGATCATCCCCATAATGGACATAACGCTGACCATTACCATAATGTCATGGACCATGGCGATGATGGCGCACGCGCCATAGCGAAAGGCATGAGGGACTTTGCGAAAAGCGAAGCGAATGAAGATCAAGATGACGCCAGCGGCAGCCAGAGTTGCCAGAAATGCCGCACGTGTGACTTCACTGCCAACGGATTCAGAGACCTGGGAAACATTGGTTGAAGCGCGATCTAGTTGGGCAATCTCAGTCTCCAGACGGTTTTCAATCTCGGTCACTTCCTCTGTTGTCAATTCGTTGGTGCGAACTGACCAACGGCTGCCGTCGGGATATTCAATAGCTTCAGATTGCAGAGATGCCATGTCGAACTCAAGGTCGCCCAGAGTTTCCACTGTGTTTTCGTTGGTCAATGCGGCGGTAATGTTCTCGGCGCTAACGGCGTCCTCAAATTGAAGAATGAGGATGCCCCCCCCTTCAACCTGGCGATCAATGCCGTTGGACGATGCGACGTCATTAAGTGGGCCGACCTCGTCTTCCAATAAGGATAGTAGATTCTCGAATTCGATCTCTGACAACTGAGTCGCAGAATGGAGTGACCAACGGCTGTCTTCAGGGAAATCGGTTTGCTCGACAGCACTGAGTTTCTGGACGATAATGTCATCCAGGTCGAAGTCTTTGAGGACATCGCGGATGGCTTGTTCGTCAACAGCTTCGCGGAATTGCAGCGATAGCAGTGTGCCACCTGTGAAGTCGATGCTTAATTGTAGTGGCGAGCCAGTAGAGAGGGTCGAAAAGATCAGGGTCGCTATGCCCGCCAGAATAATGAGGCCGGAGAAGATGAAATAGTACCGGCGGCGTTCTACCAGATTAAACATGGGATTGTGTCTCCTCTCCTATGCGCCCATCAAGCGGGTATTTTTGCGAAGGATGTCGCCAAACAGATCCAAAATGAGTGACAGCCAGGTGCGGGTGACGATGATGGCTGTGAACAGGTTGATGGACAACCCCAGGAACAGGGTGATGGCGAAACCCTGCACGGCGCTGGCTCCGAAAGTGCGTCCGAAGAAGAACAGAATGACGCAGATAATCATGGTTGACAGGTTGGAGTCACGGATGGAGATCCAAGCACGTTCAAAACCTAGTTCAACTGAACGATCCAGCTTCTTGCCACTGCGGAGTTCTTCTTTCATGCGTTCAAAAATGAGGATGTTGCCATCGACGGCTGTGCCGATGGAGATTAGAAAGCCAGTGATGGCGGGTAGGGTGAGCGTGACCGGGATGGCCTTGTAAAGCGCGAAGTTGATGGCGGAAAAAACCAGCAAGGCTAACGCGGCGGCGATACCTGGCACGCGATAGTAGATCATCATGAAGAGCAATACCACGATGACACCAATGACACCAGCCCGAATGGAGCGATTGATCGAGATTTCGCCCAGGGTGGGGCCAATCTGATCGAAGGCTTCAACTTCCAGTGGAACAGGCAACGAACCGTAGCGCAATTGCACGGCCAGCGAACGGGCTTCGTCACGGGTGAATGTGCCGCTGATGGACCCTGTGCCCGTGATAGACCCCTGGATCACTGGAGCCGACAGCACGACGCCGTCCAGCACAATCGCCATCGGTTGCCCGACGTTAGCGGCAGTGTGGGCGCCGAAGATGTCGTCACCTTCGTCGGTGAGGGTGAAATTTACCTGCCAGCGGTTTGAGTTGGGGTCAATAACCGCAACGGCATCATCCAAGCCACTACCGGTCATGACAGTGTGGAAAGCCGGGCCATCGGATGTGCCATCTCGCCCGACGGGCTGCCCATTGGCACATTCCGAGATGTTGCTGTCGTCCTGAGCTATGGCGGGCATGGCTTGGGGTGGGATTGTTTTGCCGAAGATGCGTTGCGTGGCGGCAGGGGCTTCATCAACGGGAGTTTCGGCAGGTTGCTCATCGGTGGTTTCGCCCTGACTGGCACGTTCGCGCGATTCCGCGATTTCCTGTTGTCTGTCGGTGATAACGCAATCGCCCTCGTTGATGACGGTGGGCAAGTTGGCGAAATCTACGAATTCGAGCAGGCCGGTTTCCTGTACAGTCTGGAGGGCTAGCTCGCGGTCACTGACGCCGGGTAGCTCGACGATGATGCGGCTGCCACTCAACTGCACGTTGGCTTCCGTCAGACCCAGGCCATTGACACGGCGCTCAATGATGTCGCGAGCCACGTCCATTTCGGCTTCATCGACGTCGGCGTCATCAAGAGCCGCTCGCAACAGAACGCGCGAGCCACCTTTGAGATCAAGACCCTGGATGACTTTGAAGTCTCTGTCAATTCCGGCGGCATGAATGCCGGGGTTATTGGGTAAATCTATCCATACAGAAACAATGGTGATGACAAGAATCACCACCAACCAGAAACGGTATTGGGACATAAATTATTATCCTCGATCCGGGTTGTAAATTCTTGGTACAGCGGTGAAAAATGTTACCATCAGTGAAATCTTTTGCCAATGGGAGATAATCATTGGGAACGATTCATTCCACCACCACAGATTGCATTTGCGCCGCCAGACTATCAATGTCGGTGCTGTTTTGTGTCATGATTTCGGCCAGCACGGCTATATCTGCTTTATCCTTCGCTCTGGGGATCCATGCAGGATTCATATATTCGGGATGCGTTTTTAGGGCATATTGGAACTCTGGGCGGACAGAGTGTAGTTGTATCCCCATGAAATCTATGATTTCGTTGTTTAACCATTTGTGCGTAAATGAGATATAGCCTTTTGGTCCGTTGTGATGCCATATTGCGACATCACCTTCGATATCCAGGCAGCCGAGATGTATCTTAATGTCATCATCGGTGGCCTTCAGATCGCCATTTTCCAGGATACGGGTATGCCAGTCGTTATTCTTCAGTAGTAGTTCTATTGAGGGAAGGAAATTGTACAAATCGACAATCAGATGTTCAGTGTCTTCATGTTCTCGTAGAAGTTTTCCAGAATATATATCAGCGACGAAGCCACCCCATACATAGGCCACGGTTCCTACGCTTTGCGCGATAACTTCAACAAGCGCCAGAGCGTTGAGGTTACGCTGATTCTTGCTCATCTGTCACCGTACTCGTTGGCTCTGGGATACCCTGGGCGATGCGAATGTTGCGAGCCAGTTCATCGGGATCGTAGGGGCGTTGGAGGGCGGCGGCCAGGATGCGGACCTCGAGGTTGTCGGCCAGACGCAGGCGAGCGACACCGACTTCGACATCGAGTTCTGTGATGGTTCCGATTAAGCCACCATAGGTAATCACTTCATCACCGACATCAAGCGTTTGGAGATATTGGATGTGTTTTTTGTAGTCCCGTTGTTTCGGGAAGGTGAAAAGTGCCCAATAGGCGGTGATGATGATCAGGATGATGGCGAGGCCGAAGATATAATCCATTCAGGTATTGCTCCTTATGAAAGCCGGTTCCAATATTTTCAATATAGCAAATCGTGGACCGGATTGTAGTATCTTGATGAGTATAGCGCGGGCTATCGAAAAGTATATGTTCGATTCGGGTGATTTTGTGATAACATCCAATCCGGTTCTAACAGAACGAGATTATAGATGGAAAGATATAGACACTTATGCGAGTGATAACTCATGAAGCGGTAATTCAACGCAATCGGCGGATTGCCCAATATAGCTTTATTTTCAGTCTGGTGGCGTTGTTGGCGGCGTTCTTGTTTGGCAATAGCTTGGCGGCCAGCAATGAGTCGGTGGCATTTTACTTTAACTGTGGTGTGCTGCCCACCTTATTTTTGATTATCCTGTTTTCGGTGCGAATGGCGAATAGCTGGATACGGGAGCCTGTGCCCTGGGAAGCATTGCAAGAGGGCTTGCGGGGTCTCAGTTCTAAGGCGACACTGTATCATTTTGTGTTGCCAGGCCGCCATGTGTTGCTGAGTCCGATGGGCGTATATGTGTTGTATCCGCTGTTTCATGATCGGTTGATTGTGGTGAAGGATGATCGATGGTCGATGCCGGGAGGCATTTTATCGCGGATTCTGACGTTTATGCGGCAAGAAGGACTTCGTAATCCAACAGCAGAAGCGCAGGCGGAAGCACAGGCGTTGCAAAAGTATTTTGACAATAAATTTCCGGAGTTTGCGATGGAAGTACATCCGATCATCGTGTTTACCAGTCCGGGGGCGCAGGCATCGCTGGAAGGCGACCAGAGTGTGCCGGTGACGTTTGCATTGGGGGAACATGATCCATCTTTGAAAGGATATCTGAAATCGCTGAAGGATCGTGAACGGCCTACATTGAGCGAGGAGCAGGTGGAACGGCTGGATAGTGAACTGATCTATCTTACTGATTGATCCGCATGAACAGACAAACCTTGGCATGGATGGGGGTGGCCCTGCTGTTGTTGGGCGTGTTTGCATTGCGGGTTTACCGGTTGAATGCGGTTGATCTGCGGGGGGATGAAGCATTTACCGCCGTGCATTGGACGACCACGCCGCTGACGGATGACTGGTTGGAGCTGATTAAGACCGAAGCTCATCCGCCGGGGGCGTTTTTCGCGTATTGGGGGTGGCGCGAACTCGTTGGTGAGTCAGCGTTTGCATTGCGATCATTGCCAGTCTTCAGCGGGGTTGTTGGGGCGGCAGCAGCTATGGCGTTGGCCCGGCGTTGGCTCGGTGACTGGCGGTTGGTGGGGATGGCGGCGACGTTGTGGGCATTCAATCCATTCTTGATCTGGCACGCGCAGGACGCCCGAATGTATAGCACTGTGGCTGCGTTGACGCCATTGACGTTCTACTGGCTGGTTCGGGCGCTGGATCAACCCCAACAATGGCGTGGTTGGCGACCTTATATTGTGTTACAAACGGCGGGCATATACCTTTATTTCTTCGAGGTATTTTCAGTAGCAACCCAGGTCATCTATTTCTTGACATTTCGACAGCGCAGGGTGTTGACGGCGGCACTGCGAGCCTGGGTTATGGTCGGGGCGCTATGTCTGCCGGTAGCGGGGCAGATCTATTGGCTGATGTTTGAGGCCGAGTATCAGGGAACGGCGGCGCGGGCCGATTTGGGCATATTATTTGAGCGATTTATTCCTACGTTGTTGTTTGGCGAGAATATCGTATTGCTGGGAGTTGGTTTAGGATTGTTCGCGGCCTTTAGTATAGGACTGATGATGATAAAGCGGCGCGAGGCGTGGTTGTTGACCGCATGGGTTGTTGTACCCCTGATTGCGTTGTACCTGGCGGCTCATGCAGCAAGCATCTTCCGCCCGCGTTATGTTATTCAGGCGATTCCGGCGTTGATTTTGGGATTACTGATGCTGGGTTACTCAATTGGTAGTCGTTTGAGTCCGAAGTTGGGTATCTATGTGGCGGCAGGCGTTGTGGCGATTGTGGGGAGTATCTCGGCGGTAGAGGTGGTTGATTACTTCTACAACGATCCGCCGAAAGCACCTGATTGGGAAGGGTTGACTGGCTATTTGGAAGCTCGGACGACTACCCATGATTTGGTGCTGGCAGGGCAGCCGGATCCTGCGTTGGAATACTACTATCGTGGGCCGGGCATGGTGCAATATATTCCAGTGGATAATACGAATCCGACAGGCGCATTTGCCGATATGCTGCCGACTTATGATGGTATTTTTGTGTTGAGTGGTGAGCGAACTGGCGATGCTACACGCTATTTTGCAGAAAACGCTCAACATATCCCTGGCGACCAATGGCCGGGCGTGGTGCAGTATCGTCCCTGGACGGTTGATGCCCGCGAGATACAGCAGCCGATGGATGTGCAGTATGCGGATGTCGCCATATTGCGGGGATATACGGTGCAGAGGGATAGCGTGGTGATGCTGTATTGGGAGCCGCTGCGACGTACTGAAGTTGATCATAGTATTTTGCTGCATCTGGAAGCTGGCGATGGTCGGGTGGTGGCGTTGGATCATGGGGTAGCGGGGGCAGTGATTTCTACACGGGAATGGGAACCAGGCGTTTTATACCGTGATCCAGTGGCGTTGCCAGTGGAGTTGGAAACTGGACGCTACCTGGTTCGCGTCGGTTTATATGAAACAGGTAATCCTGACAACAAAATACCGCTGGCCGGTGTGGATGCCGAGCGGCAGTATCAGGGACGTTATGTGATTGGGGAGTTAAGCATCAAGCGGTAGTATCTTCGATCAGCAGGTCTGTGAGACGCTGCAAATCCCCTTCCATTTCTGATGATAAGAAACCATTTAGGACCATGCCAGAGATGAATGCCAGTACCGGGCTGAAATCAACGGCAACTGTATATTCGACGGCGGTCCCTGACCGGGTATCCTGAGTTTCAGATTGAAGCGCCCAACTGATTTTGAGTGGAAAGGGTTGCTCGGTCTGAAAATGGAGATTCTGATCTTCAAGGCCCTCGACATGGCCTTCAGTCTCGATGAATTTGCCACCGGGAAGATCAATCACGGCACGGACGGCTCCCTGGTCACCAGTGCGCTCCAATACCGTTACCGAGTGCAGTCGTTTGACGACACGGGCCAGCTTGTCGGGGTTGGAGAGGACACTGTAGATTGTGGTAGGTGAATGGGGGAACCAGCGTGAACGTGTGATGGACTGCATCGACCAAAACTTCCTTTAATATTGAGATGGTTGGTTGGCATCGGGACATGAGTTGAATGTTCTGGGACGGAACTATTTCCGCCCCATTATACTATAGCCCTGTCGAGAATTGCATTAATTTCTCGTTTGAACTACTGATTTTGCAGATCGTTCAAGCGAGCTTCCCATTTGTTGTAGAGGCGCTCGTACATCTTTTCACTGAGTTCGCCAGCGGCCAGTCGGGTATCCAGGTTGTCGAGCAACGCCTGAATTTCCTCTAGGGTAGTGGGGTTGGAAGGCGGTGGGGCCGCAGCCGGTGGTTGCTGTTGTTGGGGCTGATTTTGTTGGGCCATCTGGTTCTGCATCTGTTGCATTTGCTGCATCATCTGCATCATCATCTGGTTTTGCATTTGTTGTTGCTGGGCTGCCTGGGGATTCATCTGATTGCCCATCTGCTGGCCCATGCCGAAACCTAGCCCAGCAGAGGCCATGCCACCAGCCATGCCCTCATTTTCAGCAGCAGACCGCATGACATCCAATTGCTCCATGCGGAAGAAATCTTCTTTGCTACCGACCAGATTGATGGCTTCCTCGCGGGTCAGTTGTTTACGTTGGAAAGGACGCGCTTCGAATGCCTTGATCCGCATTCCCATGGCTTGAAAACCCTCGTTGAGCAGTGCCAGCGATGCACCTTCTAGTTCGGTGAGCATGGCGTTGGCATCCTGTTCGGTCTGGACGGCCTGTTGACTGAGAATCTGCGTGATTTCGCCCAGAAGGAGGGTTTGGATACGATCACGAAGGTCACCAATACGCAGGATAGGTCGCCCGACAGCGTATTGTTTGACAAAGCGCACCGGGTCTTCAATGCCGATGTCTACGACGCCATTGGTCATCAATTGCATGACACCGATGCCCTGTTGAGTGTAGATGGTAATGGGTGGGTTGGTTCCCCAGCGTACCTGGGGCAGGTCTTTCATGTTGACGAAGAATACTTCGGCGGTGAAGGGATTGCGCCCACCGGTCACCAGCCCAATCAGGCCGGAAAGTAGCGGTAGGTTGGCGGTGGTCAGTGTGTGTGCGCCGGGGCCGAGGGCGTCCAAAACCTGACCGCGACTGACGAAGACCGCCGCCTGGCTTTCCATCACGATACATTGTGACCCCATGCGAAAGTCGCCAGCACCGGCTTGTGGTTCGCGGTAGACCAACTCGTCTTCCATGACGTTGGGGTGGTCAACAACGTCAATAATACGTGGCATGATAAAGACTCCTTATCAACTTGTAGAATATTCTCAGGCGATACCCTTAATCACATCATCACGCAGGTCATAAGCCTGATTCGCTTCGACCATCAGGTTTTCAAAATTATCAATGGCTTCGGGAATACCCTGGCGAGATTGAATGGCGTCGCTCATCGCTTGCAGAGCATCGCCGACTTGCTCAGTATAGCGCACCATTGCTTCGTCGAAGGCATAGACGGCTTCCAGATCTTCGGGCGTGATTTTGTTGGCTGCCAGGAAGCCGGAGTAGCCGGGCGCATCGGTCGCAATGCGGTCGATGAGCGTCTGGAATTTGGTTTTGACACTCTTGGTGGTGGACATATAGCTGAGACCGCCCGCCCGCAGCAGCTTCTTTTCCAGAGTCACGAACTCGGTATGTAGTTGTTTGAACTGGGCGGCAATATGGTCGCGCACCATGCGATCTGCCGTGCGGCGGGTGGTGTGTTCCATGTAGCCGCGGAAGCCTGGCATCTTGCCCGCCAGCCAGGCAAATCCACTGCGTTGGCTGACGATTTTTTCATATAGATCATCCATGCCCATATACTTACTCCTGAAATGTTTATAGGTTGGCTGGTGTCAGTGTAGCATATATCATATTTTGAAAGCCAATAAGCCTCTCAGAATTGGGAGGTATATTCAAGGAAAGGGCGTTGGATGGGTGCGAAAGATCAAGGAGCAGATCCACAAACGGTGGCGGGACGTTGGCTGGTGGTTCCGCGCACATTGTGTTTTGTCAGGCATGGCGACGATATTTTGTTGATGAAACGCGGTGAGCATAAACGGATATATCCTGGCTACTATAACGGAGTGGGGGGGCATATTGAACGCGACGAAGATCCGTTGGGCGGCGCTATCCGTGAGATTCGGGAAGAGACGGGCTTGGAGGTGATGAACGTGCGCTATTGCGGTAGCACGCATATTGATGCAGGGCAGGCGGCGGGCATTTTGCTGTTTGTTTTTGTGGCCGAAGCGACAAGCCGTGATGTGACTGCGAATGATGAAGGTACGCTGCATTGGATACCGCTGGCGGAGGTGCTGGCGGGTGATTTGCAGGTGGTTGAAGATTTGCCACTGGTTGTATCGCGCATTGTTAATGATGATATTCCATTCTTCGCACATGTTAGTTACGATGATGATGACCAGCTTCAGATGCGTTTTGCGAAAGACTGATGGGAGGTGTCGGCGTCGGAAGTACGGCAAGCCACAATCAAATTCAGTGAAATGGAGATGCTAATGACGGTCAAAGCGACGCCTGTGCCCCTGTTGCAGCGAGTTTATCATCGTTATGCGGGGGCGAGCCGTAAGGACGCGCTGAATCTATCAGATGAGCCAGGTGGTGCGGGCAGTGATGTGATCTTTGAGTTGAAGCAGGTCATCAATGCACTGAAGTTGGATGCGTTTGATACCGAGAGGGGTACGGTGGACTATCGCCATTTACGCGAGAGCCAGGCCTATCGGAATTACCAGCGAATTACGCATCGGTTGGCATCGTTCCCATTGAAAACACTGGTGAGCCAGGAAGAGAGACTGGCATTCTGGATCAATCTATACAACACGCTGATTGTGGATGCCGTAATTCGCTTCGGCGTGCAGAAATCGGTGCAGGAGGTACGCGGTTTCTTCGTGAAGGCGGCCTATGTGGTGGATGGCTATCGGTTCAGTGCCGATGATATTGAGCATGGTGTTTTGCGTGCCAATGCTGGACATCCGGCGATTCCCGGCGCACAATTCAGATTCAATGATCCGCGTTATGAATTCGCATTGCGGGAGCCTGATCCCCGTATTCACTTCACGCTGGTTTGTGCATCGGCTTCGTGTCCGCCGATTGGGGTTTACAGCGTCGAACGTATTGACGAGCAATTGGATATGGCGGCGCGTAATTTTATCAATGGCGGCGAGGCTGTGGTTGATCTGGATAATGATACGGTAACGCTATCGAAGATTTTTCAGTGGTTTGCGCCTGATTTCGGCGGGCCGGCGCTAAATCAAATCGGATTTGGTAGTTTTGAGGCTGTGTTGGCGTTTATCGCACCGTATATGGATGATGCGGCAGCCCGCGACGCATTGACCTATGAACCGGAACGCTTCAAGGTACAGTTTGTGTCATATGACTGGGGGTTGAATCTGGTGGCATAGCACCACTTAGAGCGCGTCGGGTGGATCGGATGGTGTTCCATCCGGCAAATCAACCCACTCTGGGCGATCCAGTTTGACGGTGGCACGGCGGGCGTCAATGGGTAGGCGCACACTGAAAGTGCTGCCCTGACCGCGCTCAGACTGCACTGTGATTTTGCCGCCATGACTTTCAACGATGTGTTTGACAATGGGTAACCCCAGACCAAGTCCCCCAAACAGATATTCCTCATAAGTCTCGACGCGCTCGAATCGTTCGAACAGGCGTGGCATGAATTCGGGGGGGATGCCCACGCCGTGGTCGATGAAATCGAGATTCACCTGGTCGTCGATATTGTAGGCGTGGATGATGATTTCGCCGCCTTCGGGGCTGAACTTGATGGCGTTGTCGAGCAGGTGGCGGAAGGCTCGCAGCAAGCCGTCGTGGTCGGCGACCGGCGTAGCAATATCTTCGGCGATATCGAGGTGGATGATCGCGTTTTGCGCTTCAGGCCATGATTTAATTTGGGCGAGGACTTCGCTCAAGATGTCGGGAATATTCACTTTGCTGTAGCCGAAATCTAGCAAATCCATTTCTTGGACAAAGAGTAAGTCGTTAATGAGACTGATGATGCGGTTGAATGAGAAGTCGATCTTGTCAACTGCCATGTTTAGGGTTGGGCCTTGAACCATGCCGGCTTTCACCAGTTGGATATAGCCTTTGGCAGCAGTTAGCGGGGTACGGAGTTCGTGGGCCATGGTATCCAGGAATTCGTCGCGTTTTTGCTCCTGGCGTTGCAATTCCTCGTAGGCTTGTTCGACTTTCTCTTTTTCAGCACGCAAATCGGCCAAGGCTTGAGCATCGTTAGCTCGCATTCGGTCAATCATGGTGCGGATGAGAGTCAGGACCATCGACGGGTTTTGTTGAATGGCAGCGACGAAGGTGGTTCGGTCTAGTTCGAGGACTATGGTTTCGCTGACAGTGGTGACAGTGGCGCTGCGGAGTGCGTCGTGGAGTAAAGCCATTTCGCCGAAGAACTCGCCTCGTTTGCCGCGCCTGAGAATGCGTACCTCATCGTGCGACATCTTTTTGGAGATGGCAACTTCGCCGGAGCCGACGAGGTAGAAGGTGTTGCCCACATCGCCTTCTGTACAGAGAATCGTATTGCCGGGGTAGGTTTTGAGGTCTGCTAGGCGAGCAATCGCAGTCAATACATCGCGACTGACATCAGGAAAAACTTCCATTAGCAATTCAACAGGATCAACAGCCATTAGGATTCCTCAAGTAGATGACGCTTTGCGGGAAGTGTAGCATGGTTGGTGTGTGGTGTGCCAGCCAGGCACGGGTTCTGGGATTGATTATGAGTGAACTAAAGTCGCAATGGGGCTGAGGCTTGTTAAATTTGCCAGCGGCACTTGTGGCAATTTGAGCGGATATTCTATAGAATTTCACTATGATTGTTTTTGTAGTGTTGTTATCAGGTAAGGATTAGTTATGGCAACGGTAAGCGAGACACAGACGCCGACCAGGGCGACTGGCTCTCCTGGCGCATGGGGAGCATTCACCAAGGCGTTGAAGGATAGTCGCCTGCCCTGGTTGTTTATCTTGCCGTCGGCGCTGGTTATGGCGGCGGTGACGTTATACCCGCAGATTTTTCAGGTGTATATGGCTTTTACTAACTTTGATAATCGCCATTTTAACCCGGAGAACACAGCGGACTTTGTGGGATTTGAGAATTTTAAGCAGATCTTGATTAGCGGTATCCCAATCACAAATTATGACTTTTTACGAATTTTGTCGTTCAATATCATCTGGACACTGGTGAATATTGTTTTCCATGTCGGCATTGGTGTGATGGTGGCCTTGTTGCTGAACTCGAAGGGGTTGTTGTTTCGCCGTGTCTATCGGGCATTGTTCGTGTTGGGTTGGGCGATTCCGCAGTTTATTGGGGCGCTGGTGTGGCGTAATGCCTTCGATGATACCTATGGGGCGATTAATCTGTTGGTTGGTGAGATCAATGAAGGGCTGGGGACGAGTATCCCCGCTGATACCGAGTGGTTGACGAAGGAAGCGCCACCCTTGAATGTGCCGGGCGTGGAATGGCCGCTGGATGTTTTTGAGATATTACCGCTGGCATTTCTGGCGCTGTTGATCGCGAACATTTGGTTTGGCTGGCCGTTTATGATGGTGGTGGCGACAGGAGCCTTGCAGAGTATTCCTAAAGAGCTTTATGAAGCTGCGGAAGTGGATGGGGCCAGCAAATGGAAGCAGTTTTGGTCGATTACTGTACCGCTGATTCGCCCGGCGATGGTTCCAGCTATCATGTTAGGCACAATCTGGACGTTTAATGCGTTCAATGTGATCTGGTTTATAAATGGCGGAGGGCCAAGCCGCAAAACGGAGATCTTGGTCACACAATCCTATAACCTCATCATCGAAACGGCGTTGGCGGGGCGATATGGGATGGCGGCGGCCTTTTCGCTGGTCGTGTTCTTTATTTTGCTTATCATTACCCTGATAAATAATGCAATTACGCGGGCGACGGAGGCTTATGATGCTTGAGGCAACAGCTGACCAGACCCAGACATTGGAACAAGGCAAGTTGCCAGAATCTAGTAGCAAGCTGAACGACTGGCTGCGGGCTGCTGGACGGCAATTGTTATTGCAAATTGGGTTGATATTGATTACGGTGACGGTTGTTTTCCCGGTGTTGTGGATTGTTGCCATGGCGACCGATGCACGTAACCTGGAATTTTATCCAGAGTTGTTGATTCTGCCGAAGGAATTCTCGTTGCGGGCCTTCGAGACTTTGTTGTTTGAGCCATTCCGCACACTTTCTACCCAGACGAAAGAAATCTATTTCACGCGCTTGTTGTCCAACAGTCTGTTTGTGGCGCTGGGCACGGCCATGTTGTCGGTGGGGCTGGGGGCGAGTGCGGCCTATGCCTTTTCACGTTTCCGGTTCATCGGGCGGCAAGCGGGTATGCTGGGCTTTATTGTGCTGTTGATGATGCCCGCCACCGGTACACTCGTGCCATTGATTGCCTTATTCAGTCTATTTCGTATTCATGTGATTTTCAGCTCACTGGCTCCAGCGATTTTTTATGGATGCATCATGGCGCTGTCGATCTACGGGTTGAATCGTGCGATTGGCAATGTGTTGAAGGGCGAATGGGTGAAAGATCGGCGAATGCAGATTATGACACTCGTCGGTTTGGTGTTGCTGACGTTCGGGATTCAGTTTGTGGGATGGTCACTGCTGTTTTATCAGAGTGAAACCTACGATGAGGCCGTGCGACAACCATTGTTCGCCACTAATGACTTCCGCGACGAGGTACAGAATATTCTCGTCGATATTCCGAAACGTGAAGATAACATTGAGCGCCAGGAACGATTCTTGGATAATGCCCAGCGCGACCTTAACAATGCAGGAAGCTATCTGGATGAAGTAGAAGCAGTATTCCCCGGTGCGTATGCGTTTGTCAATGGGATGAACGCAGTGGCGACAACAGCCAGCACAGCCGTCAGCTTTCAAGAGCAGACATTGGGGCAGGCGACTATTCCGATGACTGATGTGTTGGCATTGCGTGAAGTTGCGTTGAGAGCCGAGGTCGCTGATGGTGAGGACAAGGTTGCCGATGCGATACAGACGCTTGCGGATCGCAGGGTTGAGTTGGTAGAAAAGCAGGCGGGACTGGATGAACTGCGTCGCCCATATCTGGATTTGCGGAGCGATGTCATCTCGGAGATTGTGCCCTATATGCTTGGTACGGCGGCGCTTGCTATTGCCGTATCCGCTGCTATTTGGGGCGTTTGGTATGTTCTCGGTGCATCTACCAGCGCGGTGGAACTGGTTCGTAAAGAGCGTTTTCAGCGTATTATGATGTTCTTTTATATTGGCGTCGTGGCACTTATCGCATTTGGTTGGTTCAGAGCGAATTACACCAGCCCAACAGAAGAAGCGGGATTGGAGGGTGGTGGTCTGTGGTACGACATTAAGATCGCTTTCCGTGGTGAGGACGAAATTTTGGACGACCTGCAACCGTATGATGAGCGGGTTGCTTTGGAAGTCTCGGCAGCGCGGTTGGAGGAGGTGGGCCTGGATGCCTATCGGACTGACCTGGAGACCAAACTGGCGGCTGCCGATCAGACGATTGCTGATTTGCAGGCGTTGAACACTGATCTGGATGTGCCGGATGGACTGAGCCGCCCTGATGAAATCGACTGGAAAGACGACGAGCGCGACCGCATTAAAGGTGAAATCAATGAGATGCGAAGTAACCTGGAGGCGCAGTTTGATAGTCGCCAGCAATATCAACAGGTCGTTGGCGACTCGAATCGCCTAGATCGTCTGAATAACGAGAATCTGCGGACAACGTATCTGGGATTGGTGCAGGATTATCGAGGTGTTCTCGATCAACAGTTGGCATTGATAGCTGATGGTGAAGATACAGATGGTGTGTTGGCGGCGTTTGATGCAAAACTGGCGACGTATCCATCGGATGCGGCAGAGGAGGACCGGCTGCGTAAGGAATTGGCAGTCCGTTCGGCTAATGCTGGCAATGTGACCGAAACTCTGAAGATTACCCTGTTTGGGTTGATGATTGCTTACAGTTCTGGCGCGTTGCCATTCGCTATCTGGAATTTGAAGGGGTATTTTGACACCATCCCGAAAGAGTTGGAAGAAGCGGCGTTGGTGGATGGTGCAAATCTCATCACAACCTTCTTCCGCGTTATATTGCCATTGGCGTTGCCGGCATTGGCGATCACTACGCTATTCGGGTTTATGACGGGCTGGACGGAGTTCATCCTGGCGGTGCAATTCTTGTCGGCGGGCGATGTGGAACGCACGACGCTGGCAATCGCGTTGCGCGGCATTGCTGGTGGTGGTGCAACCCAGGCGCAGCCCGATTATACTGAGTTTGCTGCCATGTCAGTGTTGATGGCAATACCAGTGATTGCGCTGTTTTATATCTTCCAGCGATGGATTGTGTCGGGTCTGACAGTGGGCGGTGTGAAGGGCTAATCTGCTGCCTCATATCGAAACCTGGTTGAAAATTATAGAGAGTGGATGCAATTGTCCACTCTCTATGTTTTTCTAGCGCAGAATGGCATAGCCCGCTGGTTCGATGGTAAAAGAGTTGCCGTCCAGCGTGAAGCCTTCGCCGAGGACAATTTCGGTGGGAACTGTACCGGTAAATGATGCGCTGACAGGCTCTACCTGGAAATTAATGATAATCATGATGGGTGCTGTTTCCTCGCCGCGCCACATGGCGTAAAGGTCAATGCCTTCGGAGGAAATATCCAGTTTGCCAACGCCGCCGTTGTGAAGTTCGGGGGTTGCGTGGCGCAGCTGGGCCAATATCCGGTAGTGATTCAATAGTGACGCAGGATCGCCTTCCTGTTCCTCGATGCTGATGCCGTCGTTGGGGGCGTTGTAGCGTTGGTCGGGGGCATACCAGGTAGTTCGTATTGGGCCATTTTCGTTGGCATACCAATCCAGCGGCTCGCGGCGGGGTTCGTCGTAGTAGGGGGCTGTTCCCCGGCTGCCGAACATGCCGATTTCCTCGCCGTAGTAGAGCATGGGTGTGCCGGGAGCCGTCATCAACCAAACTGCCGCAGCACGGGCACGAGCCACATCGCCTTCGACCTCGCTCATGATGCGGTTGGTATCGTGGTTGTTGATAAAGCGCACCAGATGAGTGCCATCAGGATAAAGGCGTTGTGCGCCGTTGACGGCAATTTCCATGAAATCGCCCGATGATGCGCCAGAAACTGTACCGTCATTGTTGGTATGGTGATCGGCAATGAGGGAGTGGAAGGTGGGAAAGTCGAAGATGGCATTGAAGCCGTCACCCTGTACATAATCACGCAATTCTAGTCCGCTGCGAAGCCAGGCCTCGGCCAAGAGGATGGAGTCGGGGTTTTTATCGCGCATGGCGGTTCGCAGGTCGGCCCAAAAGCTGAGGGGCGGGCCAACAGCAACATCGCAACGGAAGCCATCAAAGCCATCTGTGGTATCACCGTCGCCATTGGGGTCCATCCAGAACTGCGCCATGTCGACCATATATTGACGGGCGAAATCGCTCTGGTAGTTGATTTCTGGCATGGAACTGATGCCAGAGAAGCCCTGTACCTGTGTTTGCTCCTCATTAATCCACTTATAGAATTCACTATACTCGGATTCAGGGTTGGCAAAAGCATCTAGGAAGAAGGGGTGACGGTTGGAGGTGTGGTTGGCGACGTAATCCATGATGATGTACATGTCGCGCTGGTGAACTTCCTCAATCAGGCGCAACACGTCATCCAGCGTGCCATAGTCGGGGTTGATGGCATAGTAATCGGTGATGTCGTAGCCATGATAGGAAGGGCTGGCGTGGATGGGCATGAGCCAGATGATATTTGCACCGAGGCTCTGGATATAATCCAGACCGTCGATGACGCCCTGGATGTCGCCAATGCCGTCGCCGTTGCTATCGCGGAAACTGCGGACAAAAACTTCGTACATGATGCCTTCGCGGAACCATTGTGCGCCAAATAGATCACCTTGTGCATGGGTGGAGATGGGGGTGTTGGTCATAGTCGGAATCAGGGATATGAGTAGGATAAGACAGATTGCAAAATTAAGTGTTTTTCGCATGATGAATCCTTGCTGGTACTGTACGTTTCGAGGGTAAGTGTAACACAGAAAATTAGACTTGATATGGGGTGGGGAGCGTGCTACCATAATGGGCGAAGTGCCATCCTAGCTCAATTGGCAGAGCAATCGCTTCGTAAGCGATAGGTTATGGGTTCAAGTCCCATGGATGGCTCTTTTTTGTTACCTGGAACAGGGTCGATGTTCTGTGGTACACTACCTCCCCACGAAAGCGTAGCCCTTGCGCAAAAGGCGTAAAGGGTATTTTTGTGCGAGCGATTGATGGACAAAAACCTCACCAATGATACGAATGAGTTTTATGATGCTGTTGCTGACGACTACCATCTGTGGTATCGGGACTGGGAAAGCACCCTGGAGCGCGAAGGGCTGCAATTGCGGCGTTGGCTGCGAGATCGAGGCCAGGTGCGACGGGTGCTGGATGCGTCGTCGGGGCCGGGCACGCAGGCCATTGCATTGGCACAACTGGGGTATGAGGTTACCGCTGCTGATCCCAGCGCGGGGATGTTGGACCGGGCACGTCAATATGCAGTAGAGTATGGGGTTGGTGACAAGATTGAATTTGTGCAGTCTGATTTCCTGACTCTGCCGCGGATGGTGGGGGATGATTTTGACGCTGTGTTGACCAAAGGCAGTGCCTTTCCACATCTCATTACGGATGAAGAGATCGAGGTGACCCTGAAGAACTTTCGGAATATGTTGCGTCCGGGCGGCGTCGCGATCATTGGCATACAGGATTTTGAGCCATTTCTGGAAGACCGACCTCGCTTCATACCTGGCCGGGTACATGAACCGGAATTAGACGGCCCACAGGTTATCACCTTCGATATTTGGGATTGGGACGATGGCCCGCCGTTGACGGTGACGGTCAATAGTTTTATTGTTAGTGGGCGTGAGACGACCTACCGAACAGTCAAGCGTCCGGTGGTGGTACGCGCATTGACGGCCACAGAAGTGCAGGTGGCGTTGCTAGAAGCTGGTTTTGAAGATATTGAGATTATCCGTGATCGCCTGGAACTGGTGATGATCGCACGCAAACCCGAATAAGGAGACCTGATTTTACGATGACCTTAGCCAAAAACTTTGATTTCCGGGAAGCTGAAGCCCGTCTCTATGAATGGTGGGAAAACAACGGCTATTTTAAGCCGGAAAGTGCGACTTCGGCGACAAAACCGTATGTCATCAGTATGCCGCCACCGAATGTGACTGGGGCGCTGCATAACGGCCATGCTATGTTCGTCAGCCTGGAAGATTTGATGATGCGCTATGCGAGGATGAAAGGCCGGGCGGCGCTGTGGGTTCCGGGAACAGATCATGCTGGAATCGCTACGCAATTGCAGGTCGAAAAGATGTTGCGGGATGAGGGCACGAGCCGCGATGAAGTTGGGCGCGAGGAGTTTTTGCGGCGGACCTGGGAATGGAAGGCGAAATATGGCGGCCACATCCAGAATCAACTGCGACGCCTGGGCGCATCATGCGACTGGGAGCGCGAACGGTTCACGTTGGATGAGGGGCTGTCGCGGGCGGTGCGTGAAGCTTTTGTGCGTCTGTGGGAAGATGGACTGGTTTATAGGGGAACGCGCCTTATCAACTGGTCGCCGGGTCTGAAAACAGCTGTCAGCGATCTGGAAGTGGAAAACAAGGAAATGGAAGGCAAGCTATACTTCTTCCGCTATCCGGTAGAGGGCGGCGAGTATATTCCGGTGGCGACCACGCGTCCAGAGACCATCCTGGGCGATACTGCGGTGGCTGTGCATCCTGAAGATGATCGGTACAAACATCTGATTGGTAGGACGGCATATGTGCCGATGCTCAATCGTCCGATTCCAGTTATCGCCGATGAATATGTGGACCGCGAGTTTGGAACGGGTGCGCTGAAGATTACACCGGGACATGATTTCAACGACTATCAAATCGGGGAACAGCATGGCCTGGAAATCGTGAATATCATGAACAAAGATGCCACACTGAACGGAAATGCTGGGCCTTATGCTGGTATGGAGCGTTTTGCGGCCCGTGAGAAATTGTGGCAGGACATGACCGAGGCTGGCATGAGCATTGAGGTCAAGCCTTATCCGATGACCGTTCCAGTCAGCCAACGAGGCGGCGAAATTATTGAACCGCTAGTGTCGGAGCAGTGGTTTGTTAATGTGAAACCGCTAGCTGAGAAAGCGATTCAGGCAGTGAAGGATGGGCGCATCAAGATCGTGCCGACCCACTTCGAGAAAGTCTATTTCCACTGGCTTGAGAATATTCAGGACTGGTGTGTGAGCCGCCAACTGTGGTGGGGACATCGGATTCCGGCCTGGACACACACCGAGACCGGAGAAGTTAGAGTATTGCGTGATGGTCCGCCTGATGATTCTGGTCAGTGGGAACAAGATCCAGATGTACTGGATACCTGGTTTAGCAGTGGATTGTGGCCGTTCAGTACATTGGGGTGGCCGGATGCGACGGATGACCTGGCGACTTACTATCCCACCGATATGATGGAAACAGGTTACGACATCCTGTTCTTCTGGGTGGCGCGGATGGTGATGATGGGGCTGTGGCTGACAGATGAAGCACCGTTCCATACCATTTATCTGCATGGCTTGGTGCGGGATGAGCATGGGCGCAAGATGAGTAAGACGCTCGGCAACGTGATTGACCCGTTGGAGTTGGTGGAGGAATATGGGGCGGATGCGTTGCGCTTCACTCTGTTAACGGGTTCGACGCCGGGGAATGATATGAACATGGCGATTGGCCGTGTGGAACATAGCCGCAACTTTGGCAACAAAATCTGGCAGATTACGCGCTTCGCCCTTAGCAACCTGGATGGTGAGGAGCCGCGTGAGTTGCCTGCCCCGGATGCGCTCGATTTACCAAGTGCCTGGATTTTGAGCCGGTTGATGAAATTGGTGCAGACGGTAGATCGTCTTTTTGAAACTTACCAATATGGCGAAGCAGGCCGCCAGATTTTGAGCTTTATGTGGGATGAATTGGCTGATTGGTATGTGGAAATCAGCAAACATGCACTGTACGGCGATGATGAAGCGGCGCGATCTCGGACGCGAGCAGTGTTGGTGTATACGATGGATACTTGTTTGCGCCTATTGCATCCTTATATGCCGTTTATGACCGAGGAATTGTGGCAGGCCATTCCACATGAAGGTAAGGCACTCATGATGGCGTCGTGGCCGGAAGCTGATGAGTCCTATGTGGATGATTCGGCTGAAAACGCGATGCAAACGCTGAGGGAGTTGGTGGTGGGTGTGCGGGCCACGCGTACCGAGTATGGTGTGGAGCCGGGCAAGCGTATTGAGGCCATTATCGCGCCGGGATCCATGCAAAAAATCTTGATGACGTATCGTTATGTGTTTGCGCGGCTGTGTAATGTGCATGAAGTGAGTTTTCTGGAGGATGGGGCTGCTGCACCCGCACCAGA
The DNA here is from genome assembly GCA_965215855.1 of Aggregatilineales bacterium. GTDB lineage: Bacteria > Chloroflexota > Anaerolineae > Aggregatilineales > J027 > J027. Next base: position 93,643 of record CBDCER010000001.1, read on the forward strand.
TGAAGCAGCGGCGCTGGTTTCGGCAGATGTGACCGTCTATTTGCCGCTGGCGGGCATGGTTGATCTGGATGCTGAACGCAGCCGTTTGGAAGGGGAACTGGCCGATCTGGAACGCCAGCTGGCACGTGTTCAAGGACTACTGGGCAACGATAACTTTGTGCAGAAAGCCAAGCCAGAGGTTGTGCAGCGCGAACGCGACAAATTGGCAGATTTGACAGCCAGCATCAACGCGGTGAATGAGCGTCTGAAAGCACTGGGGTAGGGCTGCAAGGGCAGGGTGGATGTGACGCCTTAGCCGCCCTCTTGTTTGACCAGCATGTAAATGCGCCGTCCAGCTTCTTGGGCGGCTTTTTTCACTTCAACATCCTTATGGTTCTTGAACACTTCTTCAAGAACAGGCAGGGCGTCTTTGGCTTTGGCTCCAAATTCTACCAGGGCGCTGATGGTCTTGAGCAGCACTGCTACATCTTTGTCCTTCAAACGTGAGATATAGAATTGAATGACTTTGTCTTCGGAGGATGGCATTACTATCCCTCTGTCGGTGTACGATGTGTCTCTGATTATTGCAACTCGATATTGATTTTACACCAGAAGGCTTTGAAGTGATACAATATGCCTCAAAATCTATATTTTGTTAAGGAAGTTTGTATGATCAAGCAAGGGGTGATATTGGCAGCAGGACGTGGGTCGCGACTAGGGGCATTGACCAGCGACCGCACGAAAGCGATGCTGCCAGTGTTGGGCAAGCCGATAATGGTGCGGGTGATGGATCGAATGCGCGAGGCCGGTATTACGCGCTTCGTGGTGGTGATTGGGGCGCAGGAGGGTAGTCTGGCATCTTATTTAAGTAGTTCCTGGTATCCTAACACTGAGGTTGAGTATGTGTTGCAACCCGTACCCAAAGGGACTGCTGATGCGCTGGCGTTGGCAGCCAAGTATATTGAGGACGATTTTCTGCTGGCCTCTGTTGATAACTTGACTCCACCGGACCATATTCCGATGATGATGGATCAATTCCATGAGATGGAGACTGATTTCTTGTTGAGTTTGGTTCGGGCTGGGTCGGAGGAAATTCGGACATCGGCGGAAGTTGTGGTTGAAGGAACGCAGGTGACGGAGATCGTCGAGAAGCCAGTCGAGCCTCGTAGCAATATGGCGGCGTTTATGGTGTATGCCTGTAAACGTAGGTTTTTGGAGTATTTGGATGAAGTCAAGACGTCGTCGCGGGGTGAGAAGGAACTGGCGAGCGCAATTCAGATGTTGATTGCAGACGGTGGGCATGTGGGCTATGTGGTGGCCGACCAACGCCAGCATCTATCTGTGGAGCGCGATTTGCTGATGGTCAACCGGAGCTATCTGGATGAGGGACGTGATTGCCATATCCTGAGCGAAATTCCGGGAACAGTGGCGATTATCCCGCCGATTCGGATCGACCCCGGCGTTAATGTAGGCCGTAATGCCCAGATTGGACCGTATGTCTATTTGGAGAGCGGCTGTACGATTGGGGAGGGGGCCACGATTTCCAACGCGGTTGTCCTTCGGAACACAGCGATTGGCAAGGGAGAGGTGTGCGAGAACCAGATTGCGATGCGGAGCAATCGGATACTGGTTTAATGGGTCGAAATTAGGCATAACGCGAGGAGGCGACATGGCATTCAATCGAGATGATGCGTGGAATATTGTGAGCGAGTTTGTGGAGGGCCAGAATTTGCGGCGGCACATGCTGTCGGTGGAAGCGGCGATGCGGGCCTATGCCGATCATTTTGATGAAAATGCTGATGATTGGGGTGTGGTCGGGCTATTGCATGATTTTGATTGGGAAATCCACCCGAATTTGGATGAACACCCCATGCAGGGCGCACCGATCTTGCGGGAACGGGGCGTGCCGGAAGACGTTATTCTCTCGATATTGAGCCATGCCGAGCGAACCGGCGTTCCTCGCGAGACGTTGCGTGATAAGGCGCTTTATGCAGTGGATGAGCTAACAGGCTTGATTTATGCAGCGGCTTTGGTGCGGCCCTCGAAGGATATTCGGGATATGAAAGTGAAGTCGGTTAGGAAGAAATGGAAAGATAAATCCTTCGCAGCTGGCGCGAATCGACAGGATATTGAGGAAGGTTGTGTAGACCTGGGGGTAGATTTGTGGGAATTACATGTGCCGCTGGTGTTGAAGGCGATGCAAGGTATTGCACCGGAACTTGGTCTGGACGGCAATGCGGCGCAGTAGGCATGTGAGATAAGGCAGAGGAGTCGCCAGTGCATTTACGCTATCAGACAGAGGCTTTTCGCGAGTCAATAAAATCGGTATTGGGAGCGCCTCCGGAGGAAGCTCCGCTGAGTCCACAGGTATTGGAGATTGTGGAGGAAGATGGCTATCGACGTGAAAAGATTCGCTACCGATTGGGCCTGGATGATTGGGGCTTTGCGTATCTATTGATTCCTGAATTCGCGCACGAGCCGCTGCCAGCCGTACTCTGTCACCATCGCCATAATCGGGACTGGTCATTGGGCAAAAGCGAAGTTGTGGGCTTGCGGGGTGATCCAGACGAAGCCTATGGGCTGGATTTGGTGCGGCGGGGCTATGTGGTGTTTGCGCCAGATGCGCTGGCGTTTGAGGATCGTTGCCCACCAGATGTTGATCATGACGATCCATTGGAAGCGTATATGAACAACTTCAATGAATTGGCAGCGCGTTTATTGCGAGGTGAAACGCTGCTGAAAAAAGTGATCTGGGATGCCAGTCGAGGGATTGATTATCTGCTGACCCGTCAAGATGTTGTGGACGCAAGTCGCATCGGGTTTATGGGGCATGGCTATGGGGCGCGTATGGCGATTTGGACGGCGGCGTTGGATGACCGTATCTTCGCATGTGTGGCGCATGGCAGCGTGGGAAGTATGTATCAAGCCCAACGTTCTGGACATTTCATTCAGATTGAGTTTGCTGTGCCGCGCTTGCTACAGGTGGCGGATTATGACCGCGTGTTGAGCCTGGCAGCACCGCGCCCGCTGCTAATTTCGGCCAGTGGTGATGACCCTGATAGTCAGGACGCCAAAGATGTGTATATGAAGGCTCGGCGAAGTTATGCACGGATGGGGGCGGCCAATCGCTTTGCTTTCTATCAATATGATGATGAGCCGGATGCACCCTATTTCACGATGCAGGCGCGTCATAAAGCCTATGATTGGCTGGATGATTGGTTACAACCCTTCTAGACAATAGCCGACGCTCAGGCGGCGACATGCTGACGTAGCATGTATCGGCTGGTCTGAGTCTGCTATAATTCTCGCCCGAAACAACCATGATTTGAGAAACTGATGTCACAGGACGTTATACGCTGCCCAAATTGTGGCGCAGCGAATCCTTCTGATAGACGACAATGCGCCATCTGCGATGCAGCTTTGGTGGAGCACCGTGAAAGACGACAACGCGTGACGCGCATTCAGCGGCCCGTGTACGATTATGCGTCGCATGAAGGCGAAGATGATTTGTTGGTGCGCCGGGCTGTCAGCACGCCGCTGGGGATTGTGGCGGGCGTCATTTTGTTAGTAATCATAGTGGCGGCGGCGGTTGCTGCATTTTTGACTTTTGGGCCAACTGATGATGGTGGTCAAGATGCGATATTCTCGGAGAATCTGACGCCGAGTGTAACCAGCACTGTATCGGCGACGCCATTTCCGACTAATACACGGCCAGCACCGCTGATCTTCCCAACTGTAACGCCAATGCCGTCCCCACCAACGCCAACGCCGGAACCAACCCCGTGTATCAAAACAGCGGGGTCAGGTGACACTATTTATGGGCTTGCATCGGCGTGTGGACACCGCCATTTTTCAATTGTGGACGTCGTTGTGGAAGTCAACCCAGAGTTGGATTGTTCGAGTTGTTTGCGCGAAGGTCAGACGATTGAAATTCCCTGGCCGACACCTGAATCTGATGGCGAAGCGGAAGATGCTGGAGCCGCAGTGTTGCCAAGTGAAACGGATGCAGCAGAGGGTGAGGGGGACGCTGTTGTGGCAGTGGCGGCTAATGAGTTCGGTACACCGGATGCACTGGCGACGCTCTTTGTGGAGCCGACGCTGCGCCCCGGTTTGATGTGGCATTATGTTCAGGAAGGCGAAACACTGATTAGCATTGTTTCGACATACAATGCTGATGCAAAGGTGCTTTCGGACATTAACCCTGAATTGGATTTTGGGCAGTGCGATTTTGGTGCGCGGTTTGGCGGGCCAGATTGTAATGTGTTGTTGGTGCAGGGTCAGCGCCTGCGTGTTCCAGCCCCAACACCGACACCAACGCTGTCATTGACGCCATCTGGTAGTGAGACGCCGACACCGACAGCAACCCCCACTGTGAATATTCCAACCGCTTTCTCACCGCGAGATGGGTCATATTTTGATGCAAACAGTTTGGTGACATTGCGCTGGTCGGCGACGGGGTCGCTGGCGATGAATGAAAATTACTTGGTGGCGGTGACTGATCTGGATACGGGATTGGTGTATCAGGCGCGGACGCAGGAACTTTATTATGTGTTGCCAGATGCGTGGCAACCGACCAATGGCCGGACGCAAACATTTGAGTGGACAGTGAGTATTGCGACCGTGAATGGTACGCAAATTCTCTCGATACGAGAAACGACCATTGCCCGCGAGTTCACCTGGCAGGGGCAGGAGTGATGATGAAAATAACACACTGGCGTTTGTGGATGGTGTTGATGGTGGTGGGGTTTCTGGCCCTAGTTGCGTGTGGGGATGATGAGAAGCCCGCGCCCACCGAAGCACCTACTATCCAGCCCACAGAGATTGTTCAACAGATGACCGAAACGCCCACGCCCGGCGGCCCGACCCGGACCGCATCGCCAACCTTTTTGCCGACGGCCACTGTGGCCCCGGCAACGGCGACAATGCCATTGGCCCCAACGCAAATTCCTACGGGGACACCAGGACCCTATGAGCATGTGATTCAGGAAGGGCAAACGTGTGGAGAGTTGGCATTTTTCTATGATTCGAGTGTGCAGGCCATTGAGCAAGCGAATCTTGGATTGGATTGCCAAGTGTTGAGTGTGGGACAAACCGTTTTCGTGCCGCGCCCAACCTCGACGCCGACGCCGATGGGGTTTGCCGAGACGGCTACCGCGATCTATGAGGCGTTGCCGCCAGGTTTGCAAGATGTGACGCCGTTTGCGATTTACACCTATTGCCCTGGCGAAGATGATACATTGACGTCGATTTCATTGCAACATGACACGACTAACCAGCGCATTTGTGAGTTGAATGCAGGCCCAGATGAATTGGATTGCCGGGGTTGTGATTTCAGCGAGTCGGCGGTGGGTTTTTGCCCCAATCCACCGATTATCAGCACCAGCAAATGCTATAACGTGCCGGGGCCGACCTATACCGTGACGTTTACGCCGACTTTCACAGGCGAAGAGACCGCTACCTCAACGCCAACTCACGCCCCGCCGCGCCTGGTTTTTCCACAAAACGGCGCGACTATCAGTGATAACACAGTGCGCTTGACCTGGCTGTTGCCGGGAGGACGTTTGGCCGAGGGTGAGTGGTATGCGGTAACAGTAGTGGATGAACTGACGGGCGAGTTATTGGTTTCGAGCCAGACACGCAATACCGACTTAACTCTAGCGAGTGAATGGCGTCCGCCTGTAGGCCAGACCCGCCAGGTGCAATGGACGGTGGAAGTGATCGTGATGAACGAAGCGGGTGTCCTGGTTCCGGTCAGTGGACGATCACTCAGCCAGCGGTTTGCCTGGCGGGGGCCATAGATTATTGCGCTAAATCAGCCTCGGCAGTGACGTCGCTTGCCGGGTCGGCGGTAGGCGTGGCGGTTGGCTCGGCGACTGAGGTGACGCGATAGGTTACTGTGCCGCCTTCTGGGACTTCAATCGAGCCAGTTTCACGGTCAAAGCACCGGCCCTCGTCCTCATCTGGATCCGATTCGGTAATAAGTTCATATTCGTATACAAGGTTGGGGAAAACCTCAACCTCTTCGCTTTCGCCTGGCTTCAGCTTAACCTGAATGACGCGACCGCCGGGGCCTTCGCGTAGGTTGAAGGTGATTTCAGGGCAGTCGCCATCGTTGATGACCAGGATACGGGTGGTGTTGTCGGTGGCTTGTATAAAGAAGTATGCAACGACGAAGGTGATGACAACCGCCACCACAAACAACGCCGCACTCTGTACCCATCTTTGTTGCCAGATTGGTTTCTCGTATGTCTTTCTTGTCATCGAAAACCTTCCCAATATGAGATAAGCAGGCAGTATGATGCCGTGCCTCTGGATAAAATACAAGGTTGGAAGTTCAATGGTTTAGTTTTGGCCCTGCGCCGTGTTAAACTTATGGGGAAGCAAGAAAGGTTGGTAGAGAGATCATGATTCGGCTGGCTCGTGCGTTTCATCCGATAACGCGCCTGAATTTAATCATTTTCGTGATGCTGGTGAGTTTGCAAATCTGTATGCTGGTGTCGGTGTTGTTTTTTATTCCAGCGACGTTTGATGTGGCGTTGGCAAATCTCATGTTACTGTTGCCCCAGTTTTGGTGTGTATTGGCGATTATTGGGCTGATTTACCTGTTTTGGAATGCGTTTCGACTGAATGTGCAGTATCAGCGGCGAATGGGAATCACATCGTCGCGTAACTTGGCGTTGGCATGGGCCGCGCCTATTTTGTTGTTGGTTCTGATGGCGACGTGGTTTTCGATGTTGCAGACGGTGTTTGATCTACGTAGTGAGTGGGATTTCAAGCGGTCGCAAGATGAAATGATGGTCGTCTGCGATGAGATTTTGGCCGAGGGGCTGGGTTCTCCCTATCTGGGGCGTGATGAAACAGTGGGGCGATATAATCGCGTCAATGTTACCTTGCGGGATGATGGATGGGTGTGGTTTGACATCGGAGATGAACGGATGCAAGTAGGGTATGTATGCCTGCCAACGGACATGGAGCCGCCGGAAGACAACAGCGATTATCAATTTACACGCAAGACTGATCGTTTTTATTTTTATGAGGAACAATCCTCGTCATAAATACATTGGTGGTCGAATTTGAAGGCACATTTACGACAGGTATTGTTATTCTGGGAAGACCAGCATCCTCTGGCTCGTGGCAACTTGGTCATGTTGTTGTTTGTTTTGGTGGCGTCGGTGGTGTTGCGCCTGTTTATGATTGTGGCTCCGCATCAATTTGATCTCCCAACGGTGTTGCGCGTAGCTGTCGTTGGGCGCGTCTGGTATATGGCGATATTGATTCTGGTGGCGGTGTTTTTATATAGTGCAGTGCGGCTGGCGTGGTTGGCGGTGCGGGAAAAGGCCGCTATGAGTAGCGTGCTGATTACTGTCGCTGGATTGCCGGTGCTGGTGGTCTTGTTACAGATTATGCCCACGTTTTTTCAAGAGGTGGTCAGCTATCATTCCGGGAAACCTTATGATGATGTGTTCCGGTCGGTGCAGACGTTGTGTTATACATGGGAAGTGACGCATAGTAGTGTGGAGCGTTATGACTTCAATCCACGTGACAGTGACTTAGGAATTTTGGCGGATGAGGAGCAGGTCAGGGTGTGGCGCGAGCATAACACGGTCTTCTTCAATTTTGGTGATGATGATGTGCCAGTTGGCCTGGCGTGTGCGTTGGGGGGCGATGAACCTACTAAAGAAGGGCGGCGCTCCCGTACTTATGATTATGTTCCCATTGATGGCATGTTTTATGAGTTTTATGGAAAAGATTTATGAGTCGAATCGTAGTTTTTGACGGAGAACGAGTTGATGTCCAGATACGCACGGTTCCCACTCGACATGAGGGGGAGGCGCTGGTGCGATTGCGATTGGCGGGTATTTGCAGCACCGATCTGGCATTGATGCGCGGTTACAAGAATTTTCAGGGCATCATGGGACATGAATTTGTGGGGGATGTGTTGGAAGGGCCTGAAGCATGGTTGAATCGACGTGTGGTGGGCGAGATCAATATCACATGTGGGACATGTGATCTGTGCCAGCGTGGTTTGGAGACACATTGCCGCCAACGGAAGGTACTGGGGATTTCTGGAGACTATGATGGGGCCTTTGCCGATGCGTTCCGTTTGCCAGTACGAAATCTGCGGGCTGTTCCGGATGATTTGACTGATGAGCAGGCGGTATTTGCCGAACCTATGGCCGCCGCTATACAGGTTTTGGAGCAGATACATCTGAAGCCTACGCAACCGGTGTTGGTGTTGGGAACTGGGCGTTTGGGGATGTTGGTCGCACAGGTACTCCATCAAGCCGGCATTCCGGTAACTGGTGTCGTCCATCACCAGAATCATGCTGAACGGCTGCAACGGTGGGGCATCAATGCGAAATTCCGACAGGAGTTAGGCGACCAGTTTGCAGAAGTAGTGGTCGATTGCACAGGAAAAGCTGGTGGATTTACAGATGCGCTCAAACTGCTGCGACCTCGTGGTAAGCTGATTCTGAAAAGCACTTATGGCGGCTTACCCGAAGTTGATTTGAGTAAGGTTGTGGTGGATGAAATCACGGTGATCGGCAGCCGATGTGGGCCATTTGATGTCGCATTGCGTTTATTATCTCGCCTGCCAGTGTTGGATTTGATCGACGGTGAATACAATCTGAGCGATGCGCCGCGTGCGCTGGAACATGCGGCCCAGTCTGGGATTCTGAAGATATTATTGCGTCCCTGAAGCTGAGGAGCGTTTTGGTGTCGGAGTTATGCTTGAGTTATCACCCGGATGATGCCGCCTTTGCCTTGAAACTGGCGGCTGATTTGCGAAATATGGGTGTGCGATTATGGGTGGATGTGTTTCAGTCGCCGGAGCAGCCCACTGATAAAGTCTGCATTGGGACAATCGCGGTGCTGTCGCCAGGCTATGTGGCTGAGAAGATGGCAGACCTAAGCGGTGCGGAGATGGTGTTTCCGGTAATCGTCACGCCAGTGTTAGATTGGCCGGAGGTGTTGCCGCGTGAAAGCGCCATTGATTTTAGCAATGCCCATTCGTATGAGGAACAATTTGCGGTGCTGTTGAACGAGCTGCGGAAGCAGGCCGCCACCGTGATCGGCGATAGACCAGATGCTATCGAACACTATCTGAATGGATTGATGGCGCGGGCGGGGGCCAGCGTTGTGAACTATGTGCCATTGGCGGTATATGCCGAACCAGCGGGACGCGACGAAAAAACGCCAATGATTACGTTGAGCGCCGATTTCCGACTGCCGGGTGATGATGCGGACAAGGAAGCGGAGCAAGCGGCGTTTGATACATTGCCGGATATTCAATTAGCGGTAGCGCGGCATCCATCGTGTGTGGTCTTGGGTGCGGCAGGGGCAGGGAAAACGACGGCTTTGCAGCAGTTGGTCATTGAGGCCGTGTGGCGCTATCAGGAAGGTCCGTACAGTAATCCATTGCCAGTACTGGTTGATCTGGCCGTGTGGCCGGAGGGAATGAGCTTCAATGAATTTCTAGTCCGCAATAGTCCGGCTGCCGAGCAGATTGTAGTCTATGCCGACAATTTCAACGCGATTAGTCGTCGCCGTCGCCAGATAGTGGAGGAGTGGTTGCTGGGTTTTGAGGGCGACGTGATAATTGCATGTCGGGCAGCCAGCTATGACAATGAATTGAGCTTGTCACCAGTGATTTTTGCCCCTTTGGGTGTGGAACATGTTCGGCAAATTGTTGATGCATATCTGCATGATGATGAGGCGGCTGCATTTTTGATGCGGGTGTTACCATCTGTTGAGGCTGAGACGGATATTGTGTTGCCAATGGCGGCTGTGCCTTTGTTGCTGGTGGCGATGATACGTGTCTATCAGTACACGGGCGAGATGCCAGTGAACACTGGTGCTTTGCTACGAGCTTATACGCGTCGTATGTGGGAACCGCTGCAATATCGGCCTGAGTGGACAGTTTATGAAGAGATGGCCGCGAAGCTGGGGTGGTTGGCGTTGCGGATGTTTGATGACGATGAAACGGGCGATGTCGATGTGACCTGGGCGGCAGTGCAGATCAGCGATAAAGGGCGTTGGCGGCGTGGTGGGCCGGATAAGACTGCGCTAGCATTGTTGGCGCTGGCGGGGCGAGCTGAGTTGCTGACTATGAATGATGATATGCTGCGCTTCAGCCATCATCTGATCCAGTCATATTTTGCGGCGTTAGCGCTACGTGAACAAGGAATCGGTGCTTCGCTGGAGCCGCCGGTTTTCAGCAGCGATGATTTTCGGCGATTGCCCAGCAAATGGGATCAAGCAGTCATTATGCTGTCACATTTGGTCGATGATCCTGCATCCGTATTGATGGATGTGGTGAAGCACGATCCCTATCTGGCGGCGGATTGTGTGGTTAGTGGGGTACAGGTTCCAGCGGAGGCTGTGGATGTCATTCGCAAGGCATTGGCTGAACAATTGACGGGCGGCGATATGAGAATTACCCAAACAGCGGTGGAGATATTGCGGCGTTTGGGCGAGACTGAACTGGTCATGCTGGCGATTGAAGATTTGATTGGGTATGGCAATCATTATTTGCGGCGTGTGGGAGCCTGGATATTGGGTGAGGTGCGGCATCCGGCAGGAATACCAATTCTAATTGAGTTGATGCGCGATGTTGCGCTGCGCGAGACTGCAAGCGAAGCCCTGGTTAAAATTGGCCCGGCGGTGGTCCCGGAGGTTGTTTTGTTGTTGGATAACGCGCTGGAAGATCGCTGGGAAACGCGCTCTGCTGCGGCCCAGATTTTGAAGGCTATCGGTGACCCGGCAGCGATACAAGATTTGCTGGATACGCTGTATGATGATGAACATGCGGTGCGTTGGTCGGTGGCGAATGCGTTGGTGAGTATGGGCGCGGCAGTGGTCCCTGGTTTGTTAGAGGTTGTCAATGATCCTGACAGCTTGTTGGATGATGAAGGTGATACGTGCCGGGCCGCGGCCTGCACGCTGGTTTGGGTGGGTAATGAAGCAGCGGTAACTGGATTGTTGGAGGCGTTGCGCGATGTTGACCCTAACCGGCGGGGGATCGTAGCCGAAGCGTTGGGCGAGATTCGCTATGCTCAGGTGGTGGTGGGATTAGCGGAACGCCTGATGGATCATGCAATGCCTGATTGGGGTGATGAGACGGTGGGACAAATCGCGGCGCTGGCGTTGCGGCGGATTGGTACACCAGAAGCCCTAGAAGCCCTTAAACGGCATTAACCAGAAGCGGGCGGGCGTAGTTATCAGCGCCAAGATGCCCAAGATGCCTAATGACCAACCATTCCAGGCCGCGTCTTCTTCAATAGGCCCCCATTCAGGATAAAGATTATCACCCAGGCTATCGGTCAGTTGGCGCACATCATCGCCATTGGCCCGCATTCGGTAGATTTCAGGTTTACCAGTCGCTTCGGAGACGAATGCAATCCACTGTCCATCGGGTGACCAAGTTGGTAGCGTGCTGTTGGCGTTGGTGTGGATCAGGCGTTCGACACGGCTTCCATCAGCTCGCATCCGGTAGATTTGCATGGGGCCGTCGCGGTTAGAGGCAAAAGCAAGCCATTGTCCATCGGGTGACCAGTCGGGATAGTGGTTGCTGCTGGGGGTGTCGGTCAGACGTTGAAGACCAGTCCCATCGGCGCGAATACGATAGAGTTCAAAGGGGCCATGCCGGTTGGTGGCAAAGGCGATCCATTGCCCATCGGGTGACCAGGTTGGCTCGATTTCTCGGCCACTCAGCATGGTTAAGGGTGTTGTGGCTTCGGATTCGAGGTTGAGAATGTATAGGTCGCCGGATCTGCCTTGTGAGGAAGAGTAGACGATTTGTCTGCCATCGGGTGACCAGTCGGGCATGGAAGTGTTGTTGGGTGGTTGGGTGATGAAGGGCTGGAAATCACGGCCATCGGGGCGAACGCGATAGATAAATGTGCCATTGCCAAATGAGGTGAATGCAATCCACTGCCCATCGGGTGACCAGGCGGGTGAACGTTGTGTGCGCTGCGACTCTTGGAACGTCAACTGGTGGATGAGTTGTCCATCAGCCCGCATTTGGTACAGTTGCAAATTGAGAAACGCTGAACGGGACGAGGCAAACGTCAGCCAATGGGCCCGGGCAGTGTTGGTGTTGTAGATAGTTTGCCAGGCAACGAGCAAGATCAGATTCAAACCAAACAGGATAAGTGTTGTACGACGAATGATGGTCATGTAGGCATTCCTGACGACTTGACAACCCTATTGTATGTGTGTAGGCTGTTGGCTGCAATTTAAAGGTTTATGAGAGTGGAACAATTTGTATGAGCCGATTGGTTATCGTTGAATCACCGACAAAGGCACGAACGATCCGAGGATATTTGCCGGATGACTATGATGTAGAGGCGTGCATGGGACATGTGCGCGACCTGCCAGCATCGGCCAAGGAAATTCCGGTGTCTTATAAGGGACAACCCTGGGCGCGGGTCGGGGTGGATGTAGACAACGACTTTGCGCCTTTGTATGTTGTTTCCGCAGAAAAGAAGAAAGTTATCAAGGCGCTGAAAGCGAAGCTGAAAAAGGCCGATGAATTAATCCTGGCGACGGACGAAGACCGTGAAGGGGAGAGTATTGGCTGGCATCTGACTGAGATACTGAAGCCGAAGGTTCCGGTGAGGCGCATGGTCTTCCACGAAATCACGCAGGAAGCCATTGAGGCGGCGCTTGAGTCTACGCGCGGTATTGATGAGCGATTGGTGCGTGCCCAGGAAACCCGCCGAATTTTGGATCGACTGGTGGGCTATACGGTGTCGCCGCTGTTGTGGAAGAAAATTGCACCAGGGCTATCGGCAGGGCGTGTGCAGTCGGTGGCGGTGGAAATTCTGGTGGAGCGCGAACGGCGGCGTGTTGCTTTCCGGTCGGCAGGTTATTGGGACTTGCGGGCAACACTTTTTGCACATGAGCAGACTTTCCCGGCGACGTTGGTATCGGTGGGCGGCAAGCGCGTCGCGACAGGTAAAGATTTTAATGATGAAACTGGGCAACTGAAGCCGCGTGCCAAAGTATTGTTGTTGGATGAAGCAGCGGCTTATGACTTGCGCGAGCGCCTGCAAAATGAGCAGTGGCAGGTGAAGGACATCAACGAGCGCGTGCAGAAGCGCCGTCCACCACCGCCATTCATCACCAGCACCCTGCAACAGGAAGCCAACCGTAAGTTGCGGCTCTCGTCGCGAGAAGCCATGCGGGTGGCACAGCGCCTTTATGAGCAAGGCTACATCACCTATATGCGGACTGATTCGGTGCATTTGTCGAAGGAAGCCATCGGCGCGGCGCGGGCTGCCGTTGAGCGACGGTATGGCAAGCAGTTTTTGAGCAAGTCGCCACGCCAATATAAGACGAAGAGTAAGGGCGCTCAGGAGGCGCACGAAGCCATTCGCCCCGCGGGAAATAAGATGTTGACAGCGGAGGAGCTGGGGCTGTCGGGGAATGAATATCGTCTGTATGACATGATTTGGAAGCGTACCATGGCGACCCAAATGGCCGAGGCAGTGTTGCGCTTCATCACGGTCAAGATTCAGGTGGAAGATGCCCTCTTTGAAGCCACTGGCAAGCGCATTGAGTTTCCTGGCTATTTCCGGGCCTATGTCGAAGGGTCGGACGATCCAGAGGCGTCGTTGGATAACCAGGAAGTATTGTTGCCGCCATTGAAAGTTGGCGAGGATGTCGATTGCCGTGAATTGGAGGCGATAGGACATGAGACCAAGCCACCGAACCGCCTGACAGAAGCTGGTCTGGTGCAGGCATTAGAAAAAGCTGGGGTCGGGCGTCCGAGTACCTACGCCACTGTCATCAGCACCATTCAGGATCGCGGATATGCCGTCAAGAATGGCAATCGCCTCGTACCGACATTTATGGCATTCGCTGTAATGCGTCTGCTGGAGGGCCATTTCCCTGATCTGGTGAATGAAGAATTTACGGCTCGTATGGAAGAAATTTTGGATGATATTGCGGCGGGTGAGGCGGAATGGCTGCCCTATTTGCAGGAATTTTACTGTGGCGAGGGTGGTCTGGAAGCGCAGGTGCAGGATAAAGAGAAAGCGATCAATCCGCGAGACATCTATGCGCTTGATCTGGGCAATATGAAGGTGCGAATCGGAAAATATGGCCCGTATGTTGAGCGTGAGAATGGCGAGGATGTGGTGCGGGCATCCCTCTTGGCGACGATGGCACCGTCGGATTTGACAGTTGAGGAAGCTGAACGTCTGTTGCGACAGAAGGATGAAGGTCCCGAATCTATCGGCCAGGACCCGCAGACGGGCAAGCCAATTTACGTGTTGCAAGGGCCGTATGGACATTATGTGCAACTGGGCGACAATGGTGAGGAAGGCAAGAAACCAAAGCGAGTCTCGTTGCCACGTGGGTTGACGCCGGAAGCAGTGACGTTTGATGTGGCATTGGGATTGCTGGCCTTGCCCCGCACATTGGGAACTGATCCTGAAAGTGGTCAGGAAGTTCAAGCGGGAATCGGGCGCTATGGACCGTATGTGCGGCGCGAGAAAACGTACAAGTCGCTGACAAAAACTGACGATGTGTTGACGGTTGACCTGGCGCGGGCGTTGGAATTGTTGAGTCAGGCTAAGATCAATTCATCGGCGATGTTGCGGGAACTGGGGCCGCATCCTGATGACGGCACGATGGTGACGCTCAACACGGGGCGCTATGGGCCGTATGTTAAGTACAAGCGCACCAATGCCAGTGTGCCGAAAGACGTAGATTTGGACACGGTCACGCTGGAAATGGCGCTTGAGCTGTTGGCTAAGAAGAAGACCTCGAAGAAGAAGCGCACGCGGAAGAAAAAATAGCCGCCGTTTGCTGCGAATAGATAACCCCTTTCCTAACGTCTTGTTGGGAGAGGGGTTTTTTGATTCCGTACTTAAAGCATGGTGACCTCGCTGCCGGGGGCGGGGTTGAATTCGTAGAGAGCTGGAGTCAGGCTGGTTTGACGTTGATAGGTGTTGTTGACTGTAGTGACGAACTCGGTGACCACACCCTGCGCGACGAGTGCCACTCCGCAGCCCCCAAATCCGGCACCTGTCATGCGTGCGCCATAGCAGCCAGGTTGTTGGCGGGCAATGTCGGTGATGATGTCGAGTTCGGTGCAGGAAACCTCGTAATCGTCGCGTAGGCTGTAGTGGCTGGCGTTCATCAATGTGCCAGCGTGATGAGGATCAGCCTCGGCAAATTGTAGCACACGACTGTTTTCGGTGACGATATGATGGGCACGCCGGTAGCGCACGTTGCCCAAAGCATCCTTTTTCGCCTCTACCATTTCTACCGTTGCATCGCGCAGACTCTTGACGTCCAGAATAGCGGCGGCTTCTTCGCATTGCTGGCGACGTTCGGCGTAGGCTGAGTCGACCAGTTGGCGGCGTTTGGCGGTGTCCATAACAATGACGGCGGTTTCAGGATGAATCTGGACGGGAGTGGTCTTCAGAGAACGGCAGTCGATGAGCAAGGCATGACCCTCCCGGCAGGCGGCAGACGCCATCTGATCCATTACGCCGCAGGGCATACCGGTGAATTTATGCTCGACTTCTACACCAAACAGGGCTTTTTCAGCTTGGGTCCAGGTCTGGTTCCTTAGGGCCAGCGCGAGTTCGATCAACGCGATTTCAATGGCGGCAGAAGATGATAAGCCCGCGCCGATGGGCACATCACCCGCGATGACCAGATCAACACCAGGGGGCGGCGTGCCGCGTTCACTGAGCAGATGCCATACACCGCGCAGGTGATGAGTCCAGTGCGCCAGCGATTTGTCGGTCAGTTGGTCACGTGTGAATGTGGCACTGGCGTTGTAGTCTAGTGAGTGGGCATTGATGGTGTTGTCGGGGCGGGAGCAGGCGGCGACCCAAATGTTACGGTCAATTGCCATTGGTAGTACAAAGCCATCATTGTAGTCGGTGTGTTCGCCGATGAGATTGACACGGCCTGGCGCACGGCTGAGGATCGTTGGCGTAGACCCGAAACGTTGTTCAAAAGCGGCGAGGACGATCTGGCGCATGGTGGTTCCTTTCACGAATTATGCAGGTTAAGGGCATTTTGGGATGATAGCTGTAAAGATTCGCTCAGTCTGTCCATTTCACCCAAGCATCTAACCTGCTGATCCTGCTATAATAACCCACATGGAACAGAGACCCCAAACCATTATCATCAAACTGGGAACCAGTACGCTAACTGGCGGCACACGGCGTCTCTCGCGTCCGAATATGCTGGAAATTATTCGCCAAGTGTCGATATTATACCGTGCTGGCAAGCGTGTTGTTGTCGTTTCGTCAGGGGCGATGACCGCCGGACGTGAGTTGCTGGATAATTCCAATCTGCCAAATCACTTGCCGATGAAACAGATGTTGTGCGCTGTCGGGCAGGGTCACTTGATGCAGGTCTATAGCATGTTGTTTGGGCTGTATGATATGCAAATTGGACAGATCTTGTTGACGCATGATGATCTGGCAAACCGGACGCGCTATCTGAATGCTCGTGATACGTTGAGTACGTTGCTGGAATATGGTGTTGTGCCGATCATCAACGAAAACGACACGGTGGCCGTCGAGGAGATTCAGGTCGGTGATAATGATAACCTCTCGGCCCAAATCGCGGTTCTGCTGGATGCAGACTGGCTGTTTTTATTGACCGATCAGGATGGATTGTATGAACGAGACCCCCGTAAGTATCCCGATGCGAAACTGATCCCGCGTGTGGATGAGATCAATGAGCGAATTTGGAAACTGGCGGGCGGTTCGGTGTCAGGACTGGGCATTGGTGGGATGATTACCAAACTCGAGGCAGCGCAGCTGGCAATCCGCAGCGGGACACGCACAGTTATTGCACGTGGCGATGTGCCGAATATCATCCTGAATATACTGGATGGAGAGGCAATCGGCACAGTCTTTGAGCCGTCGGTTACGCAATTGGAGAGTCGCAAACGGTGGCTCTTGACCGAACGTGTACAAGGGCAATTGCAGGTGGATGATGGAGCGGCACAGGTGTTGGGTGAACGTGGCGCGAGCCTGCTGCCAGTGGGTGTGCAGTCGGTGGCGGGTGAGTTTGAACGTGGCGCGGCGGTGCTGGTGTTGGATAAACATGGCCGCGAACTGGCAAAGGGTCTGGTAAGCTATGGCAGCGCGGAACTGAGCCAGATATGCGGACGGCACTCGCGGGAAATTCCTGGTATTCTGGGATATACGTATGGCGAAGAAGCTATTCACCGGGATTATATGGTGGTACTGTGATCTAGACATGAGATAAATTTCGTGTAGTGATTACCCAAAATTAAGACGGAGGGACAACATGACTATTGATATGCAAGCACTGGGCAGAAAAGCAAAAGCCGCAGCATTGGCACTGCGGGGATGTGATACCGAGGCCAAGAATCGGGCATTGCTAGCTATTGCTGATGCACTAGACGCGAATCGTGACACTATCCTGGCGGCCAATGCGGAGGATATGGAGGTAGGTAGGGCGAACGGCATGTCATCAGCTTTGCTGGATCGCCTAAATCTGGCAAAGCGTATGGCAGGCGTGTCAGCCGATGTGCGAAATGTGGCGGCATTGCCGGATCCGGTTGGCGTCGAATTTGAGGAGCGAACATTGCCCAATGGGCTGCATGTCAAAAAGCGCCGTGTACCGTTGGGCGTGATGGGCGTCATCTACGAATCGCGCCCGAATGTGACGGTTGATGTGGCGTCGCTGGCACTGAAAACTGGTAATGCAGTTATTCTGCGTGGCGGCTCGGAGACTCTACGAAGCAATATTGCACTGGTTGATACCATCCATGCGGCGCTGGAAACGGCAGGCTTTCCGCCAGATGCTGTGCAGTTGATCCGTGATACGGACCGACGCTATGTCAAAGAATTGCTGCGTTTGAGCGACTACGTGGATATGATTATTCCGCGAGGGGGCAACCGGCTGCACACGTTCTGTCGTGAGGAAAGCACGATTCCTGTTATAACGGGCGGCATCGGCATTTGCCACCTGTATGTGGATGAGACTGCTGACCTGGATAAAGCTGTCGAGGTGGTTCAAAACGCGAAGGTACAGCGTCCGTCAGTTTGCAATGCGCTGGATACACTGTTGGTACAGGATACGGTTGCCGCGGAATTTGTGCCGAGGGTAGTTGAACGGCTGGCGCAAGACAAGGTGCAATTTAAGGTGGATGAGCAGGCCAGTGGTTACCTGAATGGTCATCCCAATGTGCAAGCAGCGGGCGAAGGCGATTGGGACATTGAGTGGCTGGATCTGATTTTGGGTATTCGGGTTGTGCCTGATCTTGAAACGGCGATCAACCACATTCAACAGCATAGCACCGCCCATTCTGATGGGATTTTGACCAATGACGCGGCGTCCATGGAACGCTTCCTGAATGACATTGATTCGGCGGCGGTCTATATCAATGCCTCGACACGCTTCACGGATGGCAGCCAGCTTGGGCTGGGAGCCGAAATCGCTATTAGCACGCAGAAACTCCATGCGCGGGGGCCAATGGCGCTGGAGGAACTAACAACTTATAAATGGATTATCGAGGGCGACTGGCATGTGCGCCCGTAGATTAAACATCATTGGAGTGAGTGGATGGGCTATGTTTTCATCCGGTACGTGAAGCAAGATAAAGCATTTGTCGATCAACTTTCGGTGGATTTGCAGGCAGCGGGAGTCGAAATCTGGAATCCGGCGCAGAATATTCTGCCCGGTCAGGAGTGGGGCGATGCCATGCGTGATGCTATCCAGGGCGCTGATGCGTTGCTATATTTCTCCAGCCAGCACGCGGCCCGATCTCCATTAATGGCGCGTGATCTGGAAATCGCTCTGCAAAACAATGTGCCGGTGTTGCCGATTTTCCAGGATTATCGGGGCTTCCAGGGGATGCCCAAAGCTCTTTATGGCATTTTATGGATAGATTTCCGTAAAGACTATCAGATGGAACTGGCGCAATTGATAGAACGCATTCCTGCATCGGCACAACGCAATCAGCCGATCACGCCGCGGGCGGAACAGTCTAAGGGTTATGTGTTCATCAGTTACGCCGAGGAAGACACTGATTTTGTGGAGCATTTGCGGCAATTCCTGGAAGATCGTGATTATAGCTATTGGGATTATCAAGAAAGCGAGCGTGATTACCACAACCAGTTGTTTCTGGAACTGGAGGAGGTTATTCGCAACGCAGCGGCTACGTTGAGTGTGTTATCGCCTGATTGGAAGCTGTCGGACTGGGCGACGAAGGAGTTCCTGTTCTCGCGGGAAGTCGATACGCCGGTGTTTTTGTTGCAAGCTCGCACGATGGAACCCACCTTATTGACAACGGGCGTTCCCTATATTGATTTTGTGCATGATGTGACGATGGGTTTCCAGAAGCTGGAAGCCGAGTTGGTCCGCAAAGGGTTGTTGTAGCCGGGAGGTGGGTCGCCCCGCCTTTTTCGATAACGTTTAGAATCCGACAGTCTGATTGCCGCCGTCGAGAATCAGCACATCGCCACTGTGATAACTGGAGTGACCCGACGCTAGGTAAATTGCTGCACCTACTACATCATCCGGCTCGCCAATGCGTCCGGCAGGGGTGCGATCTGTATAGGCTTTCGAGAGTTGAGGGTTGCTCCACAGGGCTTCGGCAAAGCGGGTTTTGATGATGCCGGGCGCGATAGCATTCACCTGGATGTTGTAGGGGCCGAGTTCCTGAGCAAGGACTTTGGTAAGCATGATAACTGCCGCTTTGCTGACGCTGTAGACGCCCATCATGGGTCCGGGGTTGATGCCTGCTACTGAAGCAACGTTGATGATCTTGCCGCCGCCGGTTTCCTGCATGGCCTCCGCTGCATACTTACTCAGCCAGAAATAGCCCATGACATTCACATCAAAGATTTTCTGCCACTGACTGGCCTCCGCCGTCAAAATCGGCCCGAAATGAGGGTTAGTGGCGGCGTTGTTGACCAGAATATCGACACGCCCGAATTCGTCAACTACTTGCTGAATGAGATTCTGGCATTGGTCGGTGTTGCCGGTGTGGGTTGCGATGGTCTGGACTGCTCCGCCCGTTGCCCTGATTTCTGCGGCGACGGCATCCAACGTTTCTTGCTTGCGACTAGCGATAATGACTGTTGCGCCTTCAGCCGCGAAAGTCGCCGCAATGGCCTGACCGATTCCCCGCGATGCGCCAGTGATGATGGCAATTTTATCTTTCAGTTGCATGGCTGATTTCCTGTTCTTCGACGAACACAAGATCAAATGACCTATAGCATAGCCGATGTTGGTTTTTAGCGCGAAAATCACTGTTTTGGGGTAGGCTTGAGACATTGAATTTTGTGGGAGGATAATGATGTCGGGAAAGTATTTTGAAGAGTTGGAAGTGGGCATGACCATGCGCCATTCGATAGGGCGCACGATCACCGAAATGGACAATGTGTTGTTTTCGACGCTGACGATGAATCCACAGCCTTTGCATTTGAACGAAGATTTCGCCAGTAAGACCGCTTTTGGTCAGCGCATCGTCAATGGTATTTTCACATTGGGGGTCGTTGTTGGCTTGACGGTGAGCGAATTGACGGATGGAACGATTGTGGCAAATTTGGGTTATGAGCGGATCAATCATCCGCGTCCGGTGTTTCATGGCGACACGATTTATGTTGAAACGGAAGTGCTGGACAAACGCGAGTCACGCTCCAAGCCAGATCGTGGGATCGTGAAATTGCGACATCTGGGCAAGAACCAACATGGGGAGGTGGTCTGTGAGGTGGAGCGGGCGGTGATGTTCTTAAAGCAGGGTGAAGCATGAGCGAAAAAAAAACGCGGCTGCGACGAGCATTGTTGTTTATGCCGGGCGATGATCTGAAGAAAATCAGCAAGGGTGCGGCGCTGGATGTTGATGGCGTGATTATGGATTTGGAAGATGGCGTCGCTGAGAACAACAAGGATGTTGCACGGGAAACGGTGATGCAAGTGCTAATGGAGGGCAAGGTCGATTTTGGACATACCGAGCGATTGGTGCGGGTCAATCAATCTCAGCGAGGTTTGCAGGCGGAAGACATCGCCATGACGCTTAAGGGACAGCCGGATGGCTATGTTATCCCTAAAGTGGAATCGGTGCGAGAGATTTATCAGATTTCGCATATGCTGTTGGAGTATGAATTCATGCTGGGGTATGAGCCAGGCTCGACTAAACTGCTGGCGATTATTGAGACAGCGCGTGGGGTCGTGAATCTGCGGGAAATTGCCCAGGCCGATCGGCGGTTGGTGGCGTTGATTTTTGGAGCGGAAGACCTGTGCGGCGATATTGGCGCTATTCGCTCGAAAGAAGGCAAAGAGGTTTATTATGCGCGGAGTGCTGTTGTGATTCATGCGGCAGCCTTTGGTTTGCAGGCGATAGACACGCCCTATGTCGATTTGCATAACCTGGAGGGGTTGCGAATGGATACTGCTGAAGCTGTGCAAATGGGGTATACTGGTAAATTGGCAATTCACCCCAAACAGATTGTGTCGATTGAAGATGTGTTTACGCCACAGGATGCAGAAATCGCAGCGGCCCAAAGATTGATCGCGGCGTTTGAGGCTCATCAGGCAAGCGGCACAGGTGTTTTTGCATATGAAGGCAAGATGGTCGATATGCCCATGATTCGGGCGGCACAGCGCGTACTGGCCCGCGCCAGGGCAGCCAGCAAAATCTAGTTCTAATCTCAAATCTGTGTCAGGTCTATTGTTTTGCTATCTGGTAAAATAGTTATGTGTATTTGATTAGATAATGCGAACCAAGCCGTCAAATTCTTTCTGGATGTGGCTGAAATCATGCTATATTCTGATGGGGGATTGGGGTTACCAGGAGGAAACCAACAATGAAGATGTTATATATCACTAACTTGACACCAGAGGTCGAGACCGATCAATTGCGTGAGCTGTTTTCGGAACACGGGGATGTGGGTGCGGTGGAGTTTGGTAGCTATGAAGTGCCGGTGAAAGATGGCGTGCAGGTTATCTGCTATGCGTTGCTGGAGATGGGAAGTGAAAAGACGGCCAATCGTGCTATGCACTCATTGAATGGGCACGAACTCCAGGGGCGGCGTTTGGCAATCAGTCCGGCAGAATTAGGCGGGTTGATGTCGCTGACTTCCAAACAGCGAAAGGTCGCAGCACAAATCGCTGAGACATTGAACGAAACAGAAGACAAGCCGTTACGGATGATTAACGCCATTGTTATGGGGTGTGGTGCATCGTTTGCTACAGCGTTGATGGAAGAGGCACTGCAAATTGAGGAGCAGGGTGGGATGCTGCGTTATGATGGTGAGCGACGGACCCCCGGTGGTATCTTCTTCTATTTGGCGCGACACCGTATGGCCCGTCCTCAGCGCGTATTTGTTTACAATCGTAAAGGGAAGCTGCCGCAGCCTGAACAAGAGAGTGAATCCTAAGCTGGCAGGTTAAACTTCAGTATCTTTCACCGGAAATTCAGATTTTTTTCATGAAGATTGTGCTACCCTTGTTTGCAATAGTGGTGGGCAATCTGCGTGCCGTATATGCAGTGTTGGAATCATACTTTGGATTTGGAGGAAAACAGGATGGAAAATATTCTGGTCATCGAAGATGACCCTGCCATCCGTGAGGGTATAGGCGATTTTTTGAAGATGGAAGGCTTTGCGGTCCGCACAGCAAAGAATGGTAAGGTGGGTTTGCAATTGGCTGAGGAGCAGACTCCCACACTCATTATCTGTGATATTCGGATGCCTATTGTCGATGGTTATGATGTCTTGCGCGTACTTCGGAATGACCAGAAAACTGTCACCACGCCGTTTATTTTTCTGACTGCTAATGATGGACGAGAGAATCAGCGTCTGGGCATGGAGTTGGGAGCTGATGATTTTATTACCAAACCCTTTACGCCAGATGAATTGCTGGCAGCGGTTGATACACAACTGAGGAAACGCCAGGTAATTTCGCAGAAATATGAATATACACTGTCGCTATTGCGCCAAAATATCATTTATGCTCTGCCACACGAATTGCGGACGCCCCTAACCTTGATTATGGCGTATGCCGATATGTTGATCGAGGATGCTGATATTATCAAGCCAGATGATCTGCAAAAATGGGCAGATACGATCTTGCGGGCGAGTCAACGCTTGCACCGGACGATGGAGAATTATCTGGTGTATGTGCAGCTTGAGTTGGTCGCATCTGACAAAAAGGCGTTGGTGGAGTTGCGTAACCATATCACTGCTGATGCAGCAGAGGTGATTAAGAAAGCAGCGGGACAGGTGGCGACTGAAATGGGCCGACCTGAAGATCTGCGCCTAGATTTGACAAAACTCGCGCTCCAGATAGCGGAAGATGATTTAGAGAAGATCGTTGCTGAAATTGCGGGCAATGCTTTCAAATTTTCGGAAGTAGGGAAAAAGGTCAAGATCAAATCCGTGCGTGAAGGCAATGCCTATTCTTTAATAATCGAAGATAAAGGACGCGGGATGACCCGCGAGCAGATTGACAATATCGGCGCTTATATGCAATTTGAACGCGCCTTATATGAGCAGCAAGGGTTAGGGTTGGGGCTAGCGATTGCACGTCGTCTTGTTGAATTGCATCTGGGAACGTTTCAGGTCGAGAGTAACCCTGGTGAGGGCACAACGATGACTATTCGTTTTCCTCTTCCTTAAGCGTGGAGGCCACTTGGATTCGGTCGTAAACTACGGGCAAGCCATTACACACCGGTGGTGGCTGTTTCTTGTGAATCTCCTGTGGATAACCCAACGCCCGGTGTCACTGCCGATAGATAATCTCTACCCATTCATCGCGCACTAAAGTAAGCCGAAATTCCAGAATGGGCTGCTCCAGTGTAAATGTGGCTTCCGGTTCAGGGTTGGCGACGATCAGTGATGCCCCAGCGGGCAACCGCACCTGGATATTGACCGGGTCGCCTGCTGTGCCAGGTTGTTTTTGGAGCAGTAGGCGATAGCGTCGATAGGAGCCAAACTCTTCAATCAGCGTGGGCGTGGTATAGGAGAATTGCAACCGTTCGCCAGAATTGTATTCCACGATGACCAGCGAGGTAAAAATGGTGTGTGTAGTGTCTTCGATTTGCTGGACACTTGATGCGACATCATTGGTTGCTAACAGCACGCTGCCCAGGGGGGTGAAGACTTGCAGCCGGTTAACATAGTCGATATTGCGATAGTGTGCTGGGTGGACGGCAGGATCGTCACGTGCAACAGAATCGGGATAATCATAGGAAATAGTGGTGCGACTAGTAAGCGTACTATCGGGCATTATTTCAACATCGTAGGTCAGTTGACGCTGAATAGAATGGTTGGATTTGTTGGCCGACATGTTGGCATCCACAATCATGATGTAGTCGTGTGCCAGCCCTGGGTCCTGTGCCCCAGACCATCCCAGAGTGGTCAACGCTGCGTTCAGGTCCTCATCCCGGAAGTAAAGCATAATGTGTTTTTCGCGTAGTGCCCGCAACTGTGCCCCCAAAACAGCCGATTTCTTATCTTGTTCGAGATTTTGCCAATCGAAGAGAATCTGAGCATAAAGCGCTGCTAGGAATTGCTTATGTTCAAGTTCGCCCTGTCCTTCAGCACGAATGCGATAGATCACGTCGCGGAAATTCGCACCGGTAACGAACTCATCATAGCCAGGCACAAACACCGTGTCGAGAGCTTCCAACAGATATTCAACAGCCAGAATATCAATGGCGATAACCCCATCGACTGGTTGCTGTAAATTGTTGCCATTATCGAAAAACCAGGCAGCCATGTCGGCAGTGGTGGGGAAGTCGGCATACCAACTGGCATCCCAGGCAGTATAAATCGGCTGGCTATATTGAATCCACCAATCGGGCACTGTCAGTTCAGCGGCCATGTCAGCTGGTGGTGGCAAAGGGCTATTGGGTCCCACCGGTCGATACACATAGTCCAAAATGCGGCTGTTGCGAACGGTCATCCAGCCATAGGTGCTGATGTATCCACCAGAGGGGCGAATTTCGTCGTTATTCTGCGACAGGATCAGATAGGTTTTGGTGGCATCTAAGCCGAGCATGGCCGTCAGCAAATCGGGAGCTTGTAGGAGGGTATTGTTCATGTCTCGCCCTAGCTCGTAGTAATCTTCTAGGTCTTCGACAGTCAGCAATAAGTCTTTTGACAAGGTTGCTCGATCTAGCTCGTGTAGGTAGCGTTCGGCGCTGTCTAGGTAGTTGTTTGCGCTGAGAAATTGGCTGCGCCCCAGCGTCAGCAGCTCCACAGTGCGGTCTCCAGAAGAAATTTGTGAAACGGCAGATTCGCGTTGGCCTTCAGTCAAAAAGAAAAGTGTGGGATCTAACCCATTCAGCATGTTACTAGCGGCCAAGCTAACCTGTTTGGTGGCGTCTAAAATGGTGAATGAGGCTTCCCAATCACTGTTTAGACCTGCTATTGGGCGCAAGAAGAAGGTGCGTTGGTCAACACGATCTAGGCTGCGGAGCAAGTCGCTGACGCTGGATTGTAAGCGTTCGAAATCGGCGTAAGTCCACTCGTCGGCGGGTTTATTGTTCAGGGTTGTTACCACGCGGTTGAGACTTTCTTGTGAACGGTCCAATTGCTCCAGCGAATCGGTAACGAGGACCAGCGCAGTTACTCCCACGATCATAAGCGTGGCGACGGTTATGATCAACACCATCTGCCAGCGGATACGACCAATAAGACGACGTGCATTCCGAAAACGCCTGGGGTGTCGCCGATGTTTACGGCGGCGTTTCTCCAAGCGTTGTGATATTTCATCTTGATTTGGATCAGCCACCGTTTGTTGTGGGCGGATGTTTGCCATAGTTTTTAGTAGATTGCTATGATTGGATGATTGGGCCAGTATAACACAAGCCAGTGTTGCTCGCTGTCTATTGTAGCGGTTCTAGATGCTTGTGGGAGCCGATCAGGGTTTTTAGTCGTTGCAAAGGGTCTTTAGTATCCAGGCCGTGTAGCATTAACTGGCGAACGGCGTCCATGAACGACTCTGGATATAGGCCATTTTCAGTGCGAATTAGCTGGACAATATTGGGGTGGAGTGTTGGCAGTGCGGCTTCAGTTCGCTCCTGGAGTTCTTCAAACAATTTCTCGCCGGGGCGGTTGCCAATGAATTTTATGCTTATGTCTTTGTAAGGGCGCAGACCGCGCATTCTGATCATGCGCTCGGCCAGGTCCAAAATGCGGATAAGTTCCCCCATTTTCAGCATATATAAATCGCCTCCGTTGGTCAGGCAGGCCGCATGTAACACTAGGTTGGCGGCTTCTTGGGTACTCATGAAGTAGCGGCGCATCTCTTTGTTGGTGATGGTGATTGGCCCGCCAGCGTCAATCTGGCTGTTGAAGGTGGGCACTACGCTGCCGCGACTCCACAAGACATTCCCAAATCGGACGGATGTAAAGCGGGTTTGGCAATCGGGTTGTTCGGCGATTGAAAGGACAATCATCTCGCAGATACGTTTGGTGGCCCCCATGATGCTGGAGGGATTGACGGCTTTATCAGTGGAAATCAGGACAAAGCGTTCGACGTTGTATTGCGAACAGAGTTCAGCTAGGTGTAATGTGCCGCCGATGTTGACTCGGACCGCTTCACGCGGGAATTTTTCTAGCATGGGAACATGTTTATAGGCCGCAGCATGAAAGATAACCTGGGGGCGGTATTGTTCAAAGATGTGTTGTAGCCGATCTCGATGAGTGATGTCGGCCAATACTGGTTGCAGATCAATTGCTTGTGTGTCCAGGCGAGTCTCAATCTCGACCATCAAATCGTGGAGGCCGCTTTCGTTGAAATCGAGCAAGATTAATTGTGATGGTTGGTGGTGCAGCAATTGGCGACTGAGTTCGGAGCCGATGGAGCCAGCCGCACCGGTAACCAAAACGATTTTTTGGTGGATGGGCGCGAAATCGACGGCGTCGTGCCTGCCAATGGGAGAGCGTCCGAGATAATCTTCAACTTGAACATCTCGTAGTAGCGGTGAGGTGTGTTTGGAAGCCATGAGACCCAGCATATCTGGCACCACCTTAATCATCGCGCCGGTAATCTCGCAATAATTCAGGATTTCGCGAAAATCGGGGCCAGAGATCTTGTGAATTGCCATGATGATGAGATCGATACTGTAAGTTTCGACCAGATAGAGAATATCCTGACGAGTTCCGAGAACGGCACTACCTTCGACATAAAGTCCTTGTTTATCAGGGTCATCATCGACGAAGCCGACAATGTGGTAACGTTCTTTCTGATCTTGGGTGTGGAAATGGTGTTTCAGACGGAGTGCAGCCAACGCTCCCGACTCGCCCGCGCCTACAATCAATACACGGCGTGTATCTTGTTCTGGGAACTCTTCATGCCAGATGGCTTTCCAACGCCAGGATAGTCCACTAATCAGACGTGACTGATAGCGTATCGCCACAAAGCCGATCAACGATAGACCGTTGCCAAGCAAAACCACACTCATCGGCAGGGGGCGTTGGGGGGAGATGGTAATGTTGACTAGCGATACGATCAATGTTGCCAGCGTAACGGCGTTGACGATAATGCTGACATCATGCCCACTCGTTTGTTTCCAGATGCGAAAATAGACGCTAAAGATGGTGAGGGAGACAATCATGGTGACAATAGCGAACAGAATAAACCAGGCGCTTTCGATGATTGGATCGAGTGTGGCTGTAACGGCTCTGGCCTCAAATGCGATGACATAGGCGACAACCATGATCGCTATATCGACACTGGCCCAGGCTAAATGGCGCTTGAGATGATGGGACGAAATCTTGTGTTTGATGAGCAGATTTAGCATCAACCCGACTTTCTGGTGTAGTTGGCTTCAGATGGTCCCACAGCTAATGTGTAACGAGGTTACTTTCTTATTCTAAGCGAAGTAGGGATGATCTAAAAGCCCTGTGGCTGTTTTTTCGGCTCACGGAGCAAGTTTTTACAAATTTCGCTTTGCTAGGACGTCGTGTACGCTAGACGACATCGGCAAATGTTTTTTCCATACGCCGGAAATATAAGGCTCCCGATACCAACAATATCAAGGCTGCTAGTGACGATGCAAAGATGATTGGTCCTGGTGCGGTGTCTGTGCCTAACAAAGCCCAGCGAAATCCTTCGACCACGCCGGTCATGGGATTGAGGCCATAGAGGGTGCGCGCCAGGTCGTTTTCAATCAGACTGCTGGGGTAGGCGATAGGGGTAGCGAAGAGCCAGAATTGTGTCAGAAATGGCACAGTGTAGCGCACATCTCGGAACTGGACGTTCATGGCCGACAGCCATAACCCTACGCCGAGGGAGGTTGTGAAGGCTAAGAGTACCAAAAAGGGCAAAACAAGTACATTGATGGTGGGTACAATACCATAGCCCAGCATCATCAACATCAGCACCAAAAAGGCCAGCAGGAAATCGACTGCACCTGATAGGACCGTGGCAATTGGAATCACTAGCCGAGGGAAATAGACTTTCTTTATCAGGTTGGCGCTACCAACTAGACTATTGGAGGACATGGCAAGGCCGGTGGCGAAAAATGACCAGGGAACCAGAGCCGTGTAGCTGAAGATGGGATAGGGAACGTCGTCGGAGGGTATCTTTGCCAGATTGCCAAAGAAAAGACTGAAGACAATCATTGTGAAAAAGGGTTGAATGATGGCCCAGGCCGCCCCTAATACCGTTTGTTTGTAGCGCACTTTGATGTCACGCCAGGTCAAGAAATAGAGCAATTCACGATACTCCCACAATTCATTTAGTTTGAGGGACACCCATCCCTTTGATGGCTCTATCCGAATGTGGATGGGGGGCGTTGTTGTTTCTGATATATCAACCTGATTGCTCAATCTAGCGTTCTCCATTGGCTCAAGAAGTTGCGAAGAAATTGTATCATTGGCGCAAGGGTTTTTGCACCCCTGGTTGCATAAACAATCTTGAACATGAGTGGTGGAGGAGGTATTTATGGGAATTTTCTCGGTTGAATTGCGACCCTTGACGGATGTCACAATTCCGCAAGCGGTCTGGCAGAGGTTTGAGGATGTGACGCGCCAGGAACGCGGGCTGATGGAGTATGATTCTGATACATTGCGCGAGCGTTTTGAGAGGGATCAGGCGGCGCTTGTGTGGCACGACGGTCATATTGTTGCTTATATCAGTGTTGTTCCGGCGTTAGATGCAGCACGGCGAGATTTACTCAAGGGATTATTGAGTACTGCGGTGCTACCGACTACGGATGTTTATATTGGCATTTCAGGTTGGACACACCCGCAATGGCGGCGGCGTGGGCTGGCATCTGGTGTCCGTCGTTGGTTGTATGGGCGCTATATGCGGGCTGGCAATTTGGTTGTGGTCTCGACTATTGGAATGGGCGGGTCACCGGTTGTGTCAAAACTAGGATTCCGGCTGGTTGGGTGGAGCCAATTGCCATATGTGACCAGTGTCGAGGGATGGTTTCGCCCGCCAGATGATTGGTACGTTTTGGGGCAAGGTTGGCAGCGGATCGCAGGTCTGATTCCGTATGATGGCCCCCATCGTACACCCGCTGATGATCCCGACCATGAGTGGGCGAAATATTCGCATTTTTGGGTGTCGGACGAAATCTTAGCACAGCCGGTTGATGCTCAGATTGCGGCGGCTGTTGGTGGTGATTTGTACCGCTGGCGAGATTCTCTGGCGGCGATTGCTTCAGCGTAGCTTGTTTGCAGCGCAAGATGAACTGTACTACGATGTTCGTGAAACTCAGTGTTGTTTTCGGTCACCAACCCTAATCATAGGGGCATTTCCATGAAGAAGACATTGATAATATGCTCAATTGCGTTACTTGTTCTGATGGCCGCACCTGCTACTCAGGCTCAAGACGACTATTGTTTTGAGAAAGGCGGTGTTTGGGACGCGGAAACAGAAAGCTGTATCATCAGTGGCGGACTGATGGTCAACATTACCTATCCACTAACGTTGGCAGGGTATCCCATTGTAGAAAGCACGGTTGATGCTTATCTTGCTGAAGTGCGGACGAATTTCGTCACATTCTTTGCTGAGGGTGGCGACCTCTCATTCATGTCACCACCCTGGGAGCTGTCGGTGGACTACGCCATCTATAATTACTCCGAAGATATTCTCAGCTTGCAGTTCTTGGTCTACGAATATACAGGCGGCGTGCATGGCAACCTGACGTTTCGGACATTCACCTTCGATGTGGATGAGGATACATTACTGACATTGGAGGATTTCTTCGCCGATGGAGTCGTTCCCTGGGCAGAGATTGGCGTTTATGTTCAAAATGACTTGGCGGTTCAGCTTGGCGATTTTTCAGATGCGGACTGGGTTGCATCGGGTACAGGTGAGAATCCTGATAACTATCAAAACTTCGCTGCGACACCAGAGGGACTGATCGTGTTCTTTCCGCCCTATCAGGTTGCGCCATATGCTGCCGGGCCAATGACGGTTGTGATTCCCTGGGAGAATTTGTCGGGCTATGCTGCGCCAAATTAGCCAGTAGCGCATTTTCCTGCCAAACGATACTCACCTGGCGGACATTCGTAACCTGACAGCGGCGTTGGGTTCCGATAAGATGGGTGAAACTACACGATTTTCAAGGTGATAGCCGGAGAATGGGCGTATGTCTTGTCCTGCCTTTGCATCCCCATGTGCAAACTGGCTATGCGCCTGACATCATCAGGAGGTTAATAGATTAATGCCCACTTTGGAAACTATGAGGCAAGCGCGGAAAGTTCTTGCTGAGTTTGATTATGAAACACGTCCCGCCGAGCGTGGTTATGCCAATCGCACGCTTCACATCAATCTTTCAGATAATACTATCGAAAGCCAGCCCGTCACGCAGCAAATGAAGGATATTTTTACTGGCGGGCGTGGTTTTTGCATGTGGCTACTCTGGAACGCAACAGACGCCAACACGCATTGGGAAGACCCCGAAAACCCGCTGGTTATTGCGGGCGGGCCAATAGGGGGCATCACTGCCTATCCTGGCTCCGGCAAATCGACAGTAGCGACGATTTCCCCACTGACTGGCTCGGTGATCGACAGCAATGCGGGTGGTTATTTTGGTCCCTACCTCAAGTTTGCTGGCTGGGATGTCATGCAGATTCAGGGTATTGCTGAGAAAGATGTGATTATCTTTATTGACGGCGATGACGGCCATATCACTATCGAAGAAGCCCCCCTCGAAGATCTGGACACACATCTCCTCAGTCGCCAGTTGACTGAGATGTATGCCAAAGATCATCGCCGCCGCCGCTTTGTATCGGTGGTATCTGCCGGACAGGGTGCGGACCATGTGCGTTATGCCTGCCTGAACCTGAGTTGGTATGATGTTAAGCGCGGCCAGGTGCGGATCAAACAGGCTGGACGCGGCGGCACTGGACGTGTCTTCCGCCATAAGAATATCAAGGCGATTGTGGTGCGTTATAGCAGTATGCGTGGCGACAGCAATAATCCAGCGGATATGAGCTTGATCCAGAAAGCTGGGAAGCGCATGAACAAAGAGATGGCAGAAAATGATCCTATCCAAAACCGTATGGCTGAGGTTGGTACAGCGCATATCCCGCCTATCATGAACTCGTTCGATCTCTTACCAGTGAACAACTTCCGCTATGGACAGCATGATCAAGCCGACCGTATCAATACAGAGGTATGGGATGGGATCTATAATCACGACGCGCCAGATAGCTGCTGGTATGGCTGCACGATGGCCTGCGCACATGGGGCCGCCCACTTCCACTTGAAAACCGGTCCATACAAAGATGATCTGGTTGCGGTTGATGGCCCGGAGTATGAAACTATCGCAGGGGTGGGATCGAACATCGGAATTTTTGAACCGTCGGCCATTCTAGAAATGAACTTTTATTGCGATACCTATGGCATCGACACCATTTCGTTTGCGAATTCGGTGGCTTTTGTCATGGAGTGTTATCAAGAAGGTATTCTGAATAAAGAACGCACCGGTGGCCTGGATTTGACCTGGGGCAATATCGACTCGGCGATAGAGTTGTTGCACCAGATGGCACGCGGCGAGGATTTTGGCGATGATGTTGGTCAGGGTGTGAAGTGGATGAAGCAAAAATTCATTGACGAATACGGTGCTGACCCGCAGTTTCTCAACGACATCGCTATGGAGACGAAAGGGCTGGAGATTTCGGAGTATGTGACCAAAGAGTCGCTGGCGCAACAAGGCGGCTATGGGCTGGCGCTTAAGGGTGGGCAGCACGATGAAGCCTGGTTGATCTTCATGGATATGGTCAACGAGCAATTGCCGACGTTCGAGGCCAAAGCCGAGGCATTGCATTATTTCCCGCTGTGGCGCACCTGGTTCAGTCTGCATGGGTTATGCAAATTACCCTGGAATGATGTGGTTCCCACCGATAATAACAAGACGGATGAACCCAACAAAGTACCGGAGCATGTCGAGAATTACACTTGGCTTTATGAGGGACTGAGTGGCAAACCGACCACTCCCGAAGATTTGTTGGCGCAGAGTGAGCGTGTCTACAATTTCCAACGCCTAATGACGGTGCGTCTGGGTTATGGCACACGCGAACACGACTATCTGCCGTATCGGGCGATGGGGCCAGTGACCGCTGATGAGTATGAATCGCGAGTGGATCGTTATGACGAGCATCTGCGAGATTTCGTTGGGATTGATCCGACAACGATGACGACTGAGGAGAAGGTGGCGAAGTTGCGAGCGTATCGTGAAGAGCAGTATGAGCTGCTGACGGATGCGGTCTATAAGCGGCGCGGCTGGGATGTGAATGGTATTCCCACGCTGGAGAAGGTCAAGGAATTGGGGATAGATTTCCCTGAGATTGTGGCGTTGATTAAGGAGAAGACAGGGCAAAGTTAGCAAGTAGAGACATTTCTGCTCTGAAAATAGGCCCCTTGCACCAGTCTCTAGAGATGTGAGGGGCCATTTGATTCTTGGGCTGTGTCAAGAAACTTGCAAGCGAGAGTGTACCCAATCGGCAACTGCTCCCGTACATGCTTCTACACTGAGTTGCGAGTTATCAATTGTGTGCAAATCAAACTGAGAATTATCCGCGTTTTCTTTGAACCAACGGTTATGTTTGATCATTGTCGGGATATTCGTGTTGCGCCAGACCGGGCGTGCGCAGAGTCTTGCTTTTAGAGCATCGTCAGTGCAAATCAGTGCAATATAATAGATTTGGCTGAAGAACTGTGCATTACGGCAATTTTCGTATTGCCCTGGCGTCGAACTGCCGATTAACACAACAGGCCGCCCACTTTGACTTACATCGCGGGCAACACGCAGACAATAATTCCGATACTCACGATTAATTGGTGTCGGCGTTCAATTCAACGCACTCCAGAAATAAATCACTCTCCAGCACAACACATTCCGGCAGGTATTGAATTAAAGGTAATGCAATGGTCGATTTGCCCGTTCCACTGGCCCCAGTGACAATAAAGAGAGGCAGCATTTCAAAGCTTTGTCGATGGTTACACATTGGACAGATACATTGTTTTTCGCCCGCATCAATTACCAATAGGTTTTCAATATATTCACCGCAATTCAAGCAAACACCAAACATGAACCAATCCTTTGCTTTTGATTATGGATAATACCCATCAATCGCCTGCTGAGTGGTTGACTCCGAAAAATTCGTTGACAAAATCTCAACTATCATCTAAAATAAAACCGACCACTTGGTTTTTTATTGAGGGTGTTATGCGAAAAGGTGAGCAAACTCACCAGTCGATCATTAAGCAAGCCGTCGAAGTCTTTAATCAGAACGGTTATGCGGGAACGTCTATTGGTGATTTGATGGAGGTGACAGGGCTTTCAAAAGGGGCGATCTACAATCACTTCGATAGCAAGGATGATCTCGCAATTCAGACATTTGATTACGCTATCGGGAAAGTACAGAAACATTTTGCAGACACCATTCGTCAGGCTCCTAAGCACGCTATTCACCGTTTATTGGCTGTTATTCATGTGTTTCAGGATTACATTGAGAACCCGATGTTTCTCGGTGGATGTCCGATTCTGAATACGGCCACGGAAGCGGATGATACACACCCTGCGCTGCGCGAACGGGCACAGCAAGCGATGTCTACATGGCTTGATTTTATTGCCCGCACGGTGGAACGCGGCATTGAAGAAAGTCAGATACGTCCACATGTAGACCCACAAGCGATTGCTGTCATTATGGTTTCTGCGCTGGAGGGTGGGGTGATGATGAGCAAGCTCTACGGTGATTCGTCCCATATTAATCGGGTTGTGGCTTATTTGACCCGTTATCTTGAGACAAGCGTTCAGGCATAGCAAAAAATTTTCGATGAAAAAACGACCGATTGGTCTGAAATCGACAACATACAGGGGAGAACACTTATGCAAGCCCGCCAATCATTGCCTACTGAACTTCAGAGCATCGTGCAAATTCGTTTTCAAGATTGCGATCCATTTGGGCACTTGAATAACGCCCGCTACATCGACTATTTTCTGAATACGCGGCAGGATCAACTGGCTGAATACTACGATTTTCACATTGTGGAATTTGGTAAACAACCGCAGGAAAGTTGGGTCATCAGCAAGACCCAGATCACCTATCTGTCTCCTGCTCATGTTGCAGAACCGGTGTCGATACGCACGCGCTTGCTTCACATGACACGCAGCAAATTGCTAGTTGAAGGACTGATGCTGGACCGGATTGAGCAGCAATTGAAAGCAGTCTGTTGGGTCGAGTTCACCTATGTCAGTTTGCAGACGGGCAGACCCACATCACATGCGGATGATCTGGCAGCATTCCTCGGCAGTGTGTGCCTGAATTTCTCATTGGAAATGCTCGATTTCGATCAACGTGTGCAGGAGTTGAGAACGCATTATCACAAAGTGAGACGGGCTGCACGACTCAGTGTGGTATCGCCCGAACAAGCATAGTTGCACCAGACTCGCAAATACTTCGGCCTGAATAACTCTGGAAAATCTGGAGGCAAAATCATGAAGCGCACCAATATCAAACACTACCGGATGAAAAATGGCCGTCTAGTGACGATTCGTCCTGGACGGCTTCAGGATACTACGCTGATTTTGGAAATGCACAGGCGGCTGTCCCCAAACAGCATTCATAATCGTTATCATCGCCATTATGAACCATCTCGCATGGCGATTGAGAACGTGTGCCGCATTGATGACCATGCAGGCGCGGTATTCGTGGCGACGATTGATGATCCCCGGGAGACTGTGATCGGGATGGCATACTATCTGGCTGAAGAGAATCCTGCCAATGCGGAGCCTGCTATTGTGGTTGAAGATCGTTTTCAGGGCATGGGGCTGGGTGGTTTTATGGCGCAGCATATGGGGCAACACGCTATCCAACAGAGGATAGGTGTCTTCACTGCCTACGTTTTGCCTGGGAACGAGGAGATTATGCATCTTATCAGGCGCAGTGGCGTATCGTTTCACTCCACCTTTTCACATGGAACCAGAGAGGTTCATATTGAACTCGTGCCGCGTGCTGCAGCGGAGTTAGCAGAGGCTGTGGTAGCATTTCCAGAGACAGTGGAGGTAGAAATTCTGGAGGTCGCTTATTCGGAAACTGCATAGGGGGTAGGGCAATCGCATATCAAACCTTAATTCTCGAACAATGAGCCATTATGACCTTCAAAATCCCCAATAATCGAACCGAATTTGCAGCTTTGACATTGAGTGTTGCGCTGAATACCCGATAACCTTATCGGATGCATAGATCAAATGAGGTCAAGAGGGTTCAATAAGGCCCATTTTTCCATTAAGAAAGCATATGCGATTGCCCTAGCATAAGGGGTGATTTATTGCCAACGGAGCAGGGAGATGTCATCTGCCCGTTGAGCAACCGCACTTGAATTCTGTACGCGGGTGATGGTACATTCAGGCCCATGAATCATCACCCGCAGAAACCCTTGTTGCCAATCTTGATGCTGCTATTGAGTGCCCTGGCCTGTACTGTGGTCGGTGAAGCGCCGCCGACGCTGCCACCCTTGCAGCCGCAATCCGCGTTTACACCACAGGCTACGGTGCAACCCACGTATGATACAACCCTGTTGCCACCGCCCGGCCCCAAGTTTCAACGCCAGGATGGTGGTGCTACCCCTGATAGTTTGGTGCTGGCGGACTATTCGATTGATAACCGAAATTTGACCACGCTGGTTACACAAGTTAGTGGGCAACAGATGTGGCAAACGGTGGAGACATTGGTGGGATTTCACAATCGCCATGCACTTTCTGAGCTGGCTTCTGATCGGGGGATTCATGCGGCAGGAGATTATTTGCTGGATGAACTTTACGAAATCCAGCGCCAGAATCCGACCACGCGAATTGATGTATCTCAGCATGAATTCACGTTTGCGTTTGGCGACGAGACGTATCCGGGCAGGAATCTGATGTTGGTGATTAATGGAACTGATTTGGATGCTGGAGTGTATCTGGTGGGCGCTCATTATGACACTGTGAGCAGGGCCAATGCGTATGATGCTAGCAGTGTGCAACCCAGTGCCGATGATAATGGGTCGGGTGTGTCAGCCGTGTTGGAGATGGCGCGGATTATGGCCCAGCAACCGCACCGGGCGACACTGGTATTCGTGTTTTTCAGTGCCGAGGAACTGGATCGTAAAGGCAGTATTGCATTGCTGGAAGACTACATTGAACCACTGAGAATTCCGCTCCAAGGCATGATGAACTTGGATACGATTGGCAGCCCCATCGGGCCGGATGGCACTCGCTATGATAACCAAATGCGGGTGTTTTCGGCAGCGCCCAACGACTCTGCCTCGCGCCAACTTGCCCGCCAGATTGAATTTGTGGCTCGCTATTATGTCCCAGATATGTCGGTAAATGTGCAAACGACAATAGATCGTGCCGGACGTTGGGGTGACCACATGACGTTCAGCGAAGATGATGGTGGTGGCTATCCAGCGGTTCGACTGATTGAACAGGCTGATGATCCGATTCGAGGGGATACGCCTCGCGATACGATGGATCGCATGGATGCGACCTATCTGACGCGTACTACGCAGGTTGCGCTGGCGACGCTGACGGTGTTGGTTGATGGGCCACTGCCGCCCAACGATCTACGCTTTGACGTCGCCAACGCTCGCATTGACTGGTTGGCGAGTCGGAGCGCAACACGGTATGTGGTGGCTCTGCGACATACGGAA
The DNA here is from genome assembly GCA_965215855.1 of Aggregatilineales bacterium. Lineage (GTDB taxonomy): Bacteria > Chloroflexota > Anaerolineae > Aggregatilineales > J027 > J027. The sequence goes on from CBDCER010000001.1 coordinate 130,741, forward strand.
TCACTGACCTATGATGAAATCCTGATTGTTGAAGATACAGGGTTCACATGGTCTGAGGCGTGGAATTATGAAGCGGTTGCTATTGCTGCCATTGATGATCAAGGGCAAGTTGGACGATTTTCAGAAGAATGGTCAATTCCGCAGTAGGGGGCTGACTATTTTCTTCGGAACCATCGTTGTAGTCGGCGTGTTAGCCAGGCGATCAATAGCCATTTACGCATAGGGTTTGCTCCTTTGTTTGATCAAACAGGTGGTTCAAAAATCTCTTGCTCTAATTGCCACAAGGCAGCGTGAGCGGGCTGAAAACGTGGGTTGATCTCAATCGCCCGGTTCATATGGACGATGGCTTCCTGGATGCGTCCAGTAGCACCATAACCCATGCCGAGCCAATAATGCACTTCTTCGGCCCCACGATATTGACCCATCGACTCCAGGTTGGTCTCTGCCCACCAGATGACCTCGTTGTAGCGGCCTACATTATAGAAGGCTTCGTACATCCCGAACTGGTACCAATGGAAGCGGATTGGCAAGCCGCCAACGAGCAAGGTGGCATCATAAGCCTGTGCTGCATCTTCGTGATTGCCTTGAGCCACAAAAGTTGTTCCCAGATTATAGTTGGCATAAACATTTGTGGGATGCGAGGCCAGCTCGGCTAATGCGCGACGTTGGGTTAGGGCGACGTTTTGCTCTGCGACCCAATGTGGCCCCATGACCGCCGCGACTTCGGATTCGCGATCAATGGGATACAGTACCATGAAATTACGGTTCATATGTTCCCACACTGCATCTAGCTCATCGGCTGGTACGCGATAGCCTTGACCTTGACCGCTGCCGAGGAAGCTGTCGTAGAGTAGCATGTCCAGGCCGTCGTAGCCAATGATGAGCCGATTGTGTCCAGCCCACGGATATTCTTCATTAGGCACGCTGACACTCGTCTCGATCAGCACTGGAAAACCCGCCACCAGGAGTTGCCGGATCAGTTGCCAGTGGCCGCCCATGCGCCAGACGGCTCGCACGTCGGGAAAAACTTCACTGACATAGGTGGTCATCTGATCAATATCGACGCTGATATCGGTGTCGGAGGGGCGTAGGTACTCGGCGGCAATCATCTGGTCATCGGGGCCGCCGAAATAGGTCAGCCCCATGGTTAAAGCTGTGGCAGCACAGTTGTTTAGTTGTTGGCGGATGTAGGTGAAGCCTTCTAGGCGTACTGTGCCGGGTAGTTTGGGCTGCTCGGTGATAGGTAACGACTCCACCTGAACATTGAGGTTCATCAGATGGGTGGCAACCCAGCCCTGCCAATTCGTCCCATAGTCAATTTGGAGCCACTCACGGTCTGCATCCGTGCCAATCACCTGGACCGTTTCTCCCTGTAGCAGATGGGCAATGACATCCTGATACATTTGTGGGGCGCTGCGAACATTCACAGCGGTTGGTTCCACCACGGCCAATGGTACTGTGTCATCCTGTGCTTGAATGGGGACCGTGGATGGAATAGCCAATAGGATAATCGTCAATAGCAGACCCAAAACTTTCATGTTGTTTCCTCGTCGTGCATGATGGCATAGCACACCCACTATTGTACACGGATTAATTGAAACAGGGGATGTTTGGGGGACAATTCAGTTTAGTTTACAAAACAAGAGAATCGGATCATGACAGGCAATGCAACGCAGATTTGGTCGCATTGGGCTAAACCCCAATGCTCAATGAAAAGGACAAACTCGCCGCATTTTTCACTGAGCATGGCGGTTATAGCATCATGCGAACTTCTAATCTGAACTGCATCCTGGGGGACAGAGCAACTCCATCCCCCATTGAACTTGGTAACTACTAGAGCGATTTGAGGAAAGCGGTCAGGGCTGCTCGATCACTGGCAGACAGATTTAAGAAGAAGTCACGCGATGCTTGCCCTTCGCCACCGTGCCAGAGAATGGCTTCGGTGAGATTGCGGGCGCGTCCATCGTGCAGATAGGTGGTGTGCCCGTTAACCGTGTCGAATAACCCGATGCCCCAGAGCGGTGGTGTGCGCCATTCGCTGCCAGTTGCTAACCCTTGCGGACGACCATCGGCCAGATCATCCCCCATATCATGCAGCAGCAAGTCGGTGTAGGGGTGGAAAACCTGGTTGGAGAGTGCCGGAACTGTTGGGTGGATGCCAGTGGTCAGCGTCGAGGTGTGGCAACTGCTACAACCTGCTGCTTCAAAGACCTCGGCCCCATATTGCACCTCGGGGTCGTTGTAATTTCGCTGTACAGGCACGGCTAAGGTTTGAGTGTAGAACACGACCGCCAGCAATTCCTCGTCGCTGATTTCTGGTGTTAGCCCATCTGGTGAATTTCCACAGACAACAGGTGAATTCGTACACGAGATATGCGAAAAGACTGAGTTGGTCAGCCCCATGTCATTAAAATAAGCTCCCGCAGTTTGTTGGAGCAGGGTGGGGTTGTTGGCTTTCCAACCGAAACGCCCCAGCGCAGTGGTGTTATTGTGGAAATCCCAGATATAGTTGGGGCGGCCTGAAATGCCATCACCATCGCTATCACTGGGATCGGCAAGGGCCAGGATTACGTCTTCAGGCACGGCTTCGAGCAGACCTAGCCCAAAAACCTGATTGGCTACACGGGGTGAAAATGTAAAGTCTGGACTCATTGTGCCATAAGCCAGATCATCGAAGCGATAGACTGGGCGGCGCAAGCTGTAGGGTGTGCCATCGGAGAAAGTGCCGTTGATTTCGGTATACTCAATGACGAAAACACCCTCGGCAGCTACACCGGGAATGGCGTGGGCCTGGAACTGGCCGCCATAAATGGGATCGGGCATGTAATCAAACAGATCGCGCTGAGGCAGACTGAGCATGACGACAAAACCTGGGTTATCGACGCTGAGAGGGTCGGCGCTAAACGAACTTGTGGCTGATTCTGTACGGTCTGCATCGCGGGAATCGCGGGGTGGACGTGGCCGATCTCCTTCGGGACGACCATCTTCTCCTCGGCCTGGGCCGGGTCTTCCTGGACGACCAGAATCACTATCACCACCACGCCCGCGCCCTGAGCGGTCATCCGCTGTTTCGGAGACCGTATCTGAAACAGGGGCGGCTACTAGCGAGGTTTGGGGTGGTTGGCCGCGTCCATCGCCTTCATGACAGTCTTCGCATGAGATTGCATCGAAAAACGGCCCTACTTGAGTCTCATCAAACTCGCGCTCAAAACCTTCGTCTCCTTCGTCATGGAGCGCCAGTTCGGTCGGACTCAAACCTGGGATGGCGTTTGCGAATGCCTCTTCAGAAGCATCGAAAACGGTCAATGCTCCCCCTAACATGGCGCTTTCGGGGACACCGCCGCCTTGCGCCTGAACCAATCCTGTCACGGTGAGCAATAGACCCATGACCAGAATCGCCTTACTAATGCGTCGCTTCATTGTTTGCTCCTCTTGAACAAAATATTCGGGAACTTAACTTATTAAGTAGGTGGCGGATGTTCAGAAGTTGTTCAGAAAGTGTCAGGCGATTGTAAATTATATTTCCTAATAAGGATTATCGCGGGGGAGGGGAAAAAGCAGGGTTTACTGAGAAGCGCATGAAAAGGGCTTATAATGAAAATATACTTATAGCAGAACATGGGGAACATTAATTATGCAAGTGCCGACAACAGATACCATTCAAGGATACGAAATTCAGGAAGAAATCGGGGCGGGCGGCTTTGGTATTGTGTATAGAGCCGTGGAACAGTCGGTTTTGAGGCGAGAGGTTGCCATCAAAGTTGTGTTGCCAAAGTATGCCAACCAGCCTGACTACATTCGCCGTTTTGAAAGCGAGGCGCAGATCGTTTCGCGTCTGGAACACCCCCATATCGTGCCGTTATATGACTATTGGCGTAATCCCGATGGGGCCTATCTGGTGATGCGCTGGCTACGCGGTGGCAATCTAAAAGCGATGATTGCTCAGGAACCGCTTAATTTAGAAACAACCGGCCACATCCTTAATCAAGTTGGGACAGCATTGGCATTGGCGCATCGGCAGGGTGTCATTCACCGCGACATCAAGCCGTCGAATGTGTTGTTGGATGAGGAAGGGAACGCTTATCTGACCGATTTTGGGATTGCCAAAGACCTGGCGGCGTTTGCTACCCAGACCGAACCAGACGTTGTCATGGGGACATCGGGGTACATGTCGCCAGAGCAGGCACGTTCGGAAACCGTGTCGCCGCGCACCGATGTTTATAGCCTGGGTGTGATGCTCTACGAGATGTTGGCGGGTGAACATCCTTTTCCAAATGTAAACAGAATTGAGCAGATATATAAGCATCTCAATGACCCGCTGCCGCTGCTGACTGGACTGGAAAATGGTGTGCAGGATGGCATTAACGACGTCATCCAGAAAGCGACTGCCAAGAATCCGGCGGAACGTTATGGTGATGTGCTGAAGTTTGTGGCGGCCTATCGAGAGGCAGCGCAACTGGGAGGCATTGCAGCGGAGAACATCTTTCTGGCTCTGACGCGGCGCGAGCAGGAAATCCTGCAATTGATTGTGGAGGGCAAATTGAACAAGGAAATCGCCCAAAAGCTCTACATCACGGTCGGGACGGTGCGCTGGCATATCCGCCAGATTTACAAGAAACTCAATGTTCGCAGCCGGGTGCAGGCCATCGTCAAAGCGCGTGAGTTGAATTTGATTGTACCGGCGTCGTCGGGCGAGATGGTGCGAGTCAAACCGGATACCACGCATACCTACATCACACTGCCGGAGCCGGAAAATCCCTATAAAGGCTTGCAGGCGTTTCAGGCTGCCGACTCGAAGGATTTCTTTGGGCGCGAAAAATTGACCCAGAAACTTCTGACGCGCTTGCAGGAAGATGACCAGTATAAGCGTTTCCTGGCGGTGATTGGCCCCAGCGGTAGCGGCAAATCCAGTTTGGTCAAAGCGGGGCTGATTCCGGCTATCTGGCGCGGTGAATTGCCTGATTCTGATAACTGGTATGTGGTGGATGCCATCCCTGGCACGCACCCGCTGGATGAACTGGAAGTGGCCTTGACGCGAGTGGCGGCGGACCAGTCGCATAATCTGAATGAGCATTTGCGGCGTGATGCACGTGGGCTGGTGCGGATTGGGCAACTGATTTTGCCCGACGATGGCAGCGAACTTCTGATCGTCATTGACCAGTTCGAGGAACTTTTCACACTGGTCGAGGACGAGGACATCCGCGCTCATTATCTTGACTTGATCTATACTGCCAGCACCGATCCACGCAGCCGGGTGCGGGTGGTGGTCACGCTGCGAGCCGATTTCTATGATCGTCCGCTGCAGTATCCCGACTTCGGCGAACTGCTGCGTAATCGTATGGAGACGATTTTGCCGCTGACGGCTGAGGAATTGGAACGTACCATTACAAAACCAGCCCGGCAGGTCGGTGTCAAATATGCCGATGGCGTGGTGTCGGCCATCATCGGCGATGTGAATTACCAGCCCGGCGCGTTGCCCTTGCTGCAATATGCGTTGACCGAACTGTTTGACCAACGCGACAACCATCTCATCACCCGCGAGGCGTATCAGGCCATTGGTGGGACGGTGGGGGCGTTGGCACGGCGGGCCGATGATATTTATGGTGAATTCACTGATGATGGGCAGGCTGCTATTCGCCAGATGTTTTTGCGATTGGTCACGCTGGGTGAGGGCACGGAGGATACACGCCGTCGGGTGGCGCGTAGTGAGTTGCTGGCGATTGCGGATGATGAAGATCTGATGGATGAGATCATTGATGCCTATGCGGGCTACCGGCTGCTGTCGCTGGATCATGACCCGGCCACGCGCAGCCCAACGGTGGAAGTCGCGCATGAGGCCATTTTGCGGGAATGGGAGCGATTGCGTGGGTGGTTGCATGAAAGCCGCGAGGATATTCGCCTGCAGCGGCAATTGGCGGCGATGACTGCTGAGTGGCTGGATGCTGGGCGGGATGCCAGCTATCTGCGGCGGGGGTCGAGTTTGCGGCAGTTTGAAGGCTGGGCGGTGGATACGGAATTGGCATTGACTGCGGATGAACGTGCTTTTTTGGAGGATAGTGTCAACGAGCGGGAACGGCAGGCCCAACGCGAACGCGAACGACAAGCACACGAACATCGCTTGCAGAGTCGTTTTCAGCGAGCAATGCAGATGTTGGCAGGGGTGTCGCTGTTGGCGGCGGTGGTTGGTATTGGGTTGGCGCTATTCGCTTTTGGTGAGCGTAATCGCGCTGAGGATGCGCGGGTTGAGGCTGAACGTGAATCTGATGTCAATCGCAGTTTGATGTTAGCGAATCAAGCAGTACTTTTGGAGAACGGAGATTCGTCGTTAGCACTCGGTCTGTCTCTTGAAGCTGTCAAAATCGATGACCCACCGCCGCAAGCTGTGAGTGCTTTGCGCCGAGTGTCACGTGGTTTGGGTAGTCGTGCTTTGATAGATGCACACGCCAATGCGGTACGGGCACTTGAAATCAGCTCTGATGGATTTATGGCTTTATCTGGAAGCTGCGCGACATTGGATGCCAGCCAGACTTGCATCGAAGGCGAGCTCATTCTTTGGGATCTGACAACCAAGCAGGAAGTGCGCCGCTTTGTCGGACATACCAGTTGGGTGAACGATGTGGTATTTCTACCTGATGGCGAGAGTCTGGTGTCTGCGGGCGGCGATGGCGTCTTGATACGGTGGGACATGCATACAGGGACGTTGCTACAGCAATACTCAGAACATGTTGGCAGCGTGAACTCGGTGGCTGTGCTGCCCGATGGCGGCATGATGCTTTCTGCTGGAGAGGATGGACGGATTATTATCTGGGATATTGGAGCGGGTGCAATCTCGTGGGAGTTTAGACCGGACGATCCTGAAACTTCTGATATCGAAGGTCATTCTGGCAGTGTGCATTTTGTCGTTGTGTCACCAGATGGCCAGATGTTTCTATCTGGGTCCGATGATATGACCATGTTACTGTGGAGACTGGAGACTGGAGACGTAGTGCAACGGTTCGTCGGACACAACGCTGCAGTCATATCAGCTGTATTTGATGGGGACAACCGCATTATCTCTGCTGGTCGTGATGCGACTATCCGTCGCTGGGATATGAATGGTAACCAGCTTGTGGTAGAAGTGTTAATTGCTCCCACGACGAATGTTGAGATCTCGAACGAATATATTCTTATCTCTCATGTTGATAGTATACAGCTTCGTGCTGCTACAAACTTGGTCTTCTATGCCTCTTCAGAGCAACTTCCGCCACATGGTGTACAGACTACCCTATCGTGCATTTCAGTTAGTCAGGATGGTCGTCTGGTACTAACTGGTTCACTGGAGGGCACATTGATTGTTTGGAATATGCCGCAGACTGATGAAGTGTATCGCTTTCCTATTGAGGAGGTATCACCTGGTAGGGCAATCGCATATGGATATTTCAGGGACAGACAACTTTGCGTAAATAATGATTGTCCCAGCCTGCCATTTTACGTTTGGCGGCAATACCAACGTTGACCGAAGTCTCTTGTTTGAGCAAATTGAGAGCTAAATGTCGTAGAACTGCCATGTTTTGCGGCCCATGATCTTTGCGGATACGGGATTCATCTTCACGAAAGGCAATGTCGAGAACCCAGTGCAAACCGTTCTCAATTTGCCAATGCTCACGAATGGCTTTCAGAAAATCGTGAGCAGATGCTTGCCAACTGCTGATGAAATAGCGGGTTGAGGTTTCGGTTTTCCGGGGCGTAACGCGCACCGTCACTAATTTGATGAGCGTTTTCAAGTTTTTCCAGGCCATACCACGTCGTAGATAATGACGATGTTCAGGTTCAGAGACGATCCAGACTTGCCGGAACTCCTGGCGATCATGCCCGGCACTTTCGCGCTGGGCAGTTTGATGGATGACATCCTGATAACACTCATGCTCAAACCCCTCAAACAATATCTGCAAGTCTTCGTACAGGGTTCCCTGGTTCTTCTTCACCGCCAGAATGTAGTCAGCTTGCGCTTCTACAATTTGCTCGGCAATCTCGGTTTGGGTATTGAGCGCGTCCAAAGTAACCACACAGCCTGTGATATCCAGTTGAGCCAATAGCTCCGGGATGGCGGTGATTTCATTGGACTTGTCATCGACCTTCTTCTGTCCTAGCACCAGCCGGTTCTCACTGGCCCAGGCACTCACCATCCAAATCCCTTCTCGACCCTTGCGTCGATCCTGACTCCGCCGCAGCTTCTTGCCATCCATTGCCACCAATTGTCCCTCGCTACGTTCGCACAAACTGGTTGTCCATTTCACGAAACACGCCTGGAATACGCTTTCATCCAGCCATCGGAAAAACCGTCCAAAGGTGTCATGTGACGGAATACCCTTCTCCAATTCTAAAAACTCGCCTAACCATTCCTGTTTGGCTTTCCCATAACGTTCAACATCTGTCCACCCATCAGCTCCACAGATCACGGCTAAGATGGCAATCGTTACGATATTGACCAGCGGATGTGTGATATTCTCTCCTGTTCGTGGGTCTTCGATATCCTCAAAATAGGACATGATACTGGTTTCAGAAAACATGGCAGCACCTTTTTGGCTACCATTATCATCCATGAAGGATTAAGGTTCCATATGCGATTGCCCTATATCACCTGGTGGTCTGGCGGCAGGGATGGCGATCAGCCATGACGGACGTTATTTGGCTGTTGGGACATCTAACGGAGATGGCCTGCTGTGGAACATTGAAGCTGACTCTCCTACTTATCGTCAGGTTCTTCGGCGCTTTGAAGGTCATATCGGCTGGGTCAACTTTGCCCAGTTCAGCCCCGATGACCACTATATTTTGTTTAGCTCTCTGGATTTCTTCGGTGATAGCGGTGGAGGAAGCCTAATTCTATGGGATGTTCAGACGGGCGAGCAGGTTCAATCGTACACCGGATTCCACTGGTTTCCCCAGGCGATGGCATTCTCACCAGATGGGCAGTTGCTGCTATTTGGAACTCAGGGGTCACCTCTCCACCCAGACTATGAGGGCGGGAGCGTTGGTGATCTGTTGCTCTATGATGTGCTCAGTGGCGAAGTCCTTCGTCGATTCGACCTCACGCTAGATGTATCTGGTGCTGCTTTTAGTACCGATGGCACACGTTTCTTGACTGGCTCCAGCTTTGGAAACCGAGTCGTACTGTGGGACACCGCTTCCTTGGCACCAATTATGGAAATGGAGTACGGTTGGGTCAATGATGTTGGATTTGGTCCTAATGAACAGACAGTTCTTGCAACGTCAGGCCAGGGCAATGATGTCGTGATGTGGGATGCCACGACGGGGGAGATTGTACAACGCTTTGTGGGGAACGAAGGGTATTTGCCCCTTGCCCTTAGCCCAGATGGATATTATGTAGCAGCTGGCTCAGGAGATGATACTGTCCCGGTAATTATCATCTGGGACCTGGAAACTGCACAGGAAACGCGACGATTAGTTGGGCACGACAACTATGTGTGGAATCTGGCTTATGGTCCGGATGGTACGACGCTGTACTCGACAGCAACCGATGGCACCTTGCGCGAATGGCGCGTCGGAGATGAATCACTGGATGAATTGTTGGAATGGGCAGAAGCCAATCGCTATATCACCGACTTCACGTGCCAGCAGCGTGTGACCTATCGCATCGAGCCACTGTGCGACTGATCTACAACCTGTAAATCGCGTTCGCTTCGGACGCAGGACGCTACACGAGAAGCTCTCGACACCACGAGGGCTTTTTCTCGTTGGTGTATAATATCCCTATCAGCAATAACCACAGACAAGGATGGGATCATGGCTATTCAAGATCGCACCTATACCCGCAGCGAGTATGAAGCCATCGTTGAGCAGTATCCCGACAAGCGAATAGAACTCATCAATGGGGAGATTTTTGAAAAAATGCCGACCCAGCTACATGCGTTTATTGTGCATATGCTCAGTGGGTTCCTGTTCGTGTTCCTCCAAAAGAATCCCATCGGCTATGCGCTGGTTGAGGCACGTTACGGCCTGCCTGATGACCAGGAAAATGACCGTATCCCCGATTTATCTTTCATCAACAAGGAGAAAGGTCCACTCATCGAAACAGGCCCGGCTCCTTACATGCCTGATTTGGCGGTTGAGGTGCAGTCACCAGGACAAAGTGACCGTTTCATGGTGGATAAAGCCACCTATTATCTGGCGCATGGATCACGTATGGTGTGGCTAGTTTATCCTGACAAGCGCCTGGTGGAAATTCTGACGCCGGATGACCGCTGGTTGTTGACAGAACGCGATCATATTGAGGGCGGCGATGTGCTGCCGGGTTTCAGCCTGCGGGTCAAAGACCTCTTTCCGGACGAGGACAGTCCCAAATAAGTGAAATCCCCTTCATGCTAGCTCTTTTCCAGGATAGCGACATAAGGTTGGCCGCCAATAATCCGCGTAATGTGCCAGCCCGTCCCGCGCAGAATATCGCACATCTCATCGGGTGACACAAACAGATAGTCGAACCAGGCTCCGATATATTGCTGGTAGCGGGCGCGAATCCGCACCTGCCCCGACATGTGTCCACGCTGGCGATTGCGTGCATGATAGTTTAGATGAACTAGTTTATCAGTGCCGTAAGGATTGAGGCATTGGGTGATGATGCGGGCTTGTGGACTGGTCATCCCCTTAAAACGCCGCAAGAGCCACTGTGCCCGGCGCGGATTGGCGAACAGGCCGAAGTTGTTGCCCATCAGCAGAATTGTGTCGAAAATGCCATGCTTGCGGCTCAATTGCGTCGCGGATAATAGTTGTGCTTGCCGCAATCCGCGCAGTTTGCAAACCTCGATTGCCAGTGGCGAGACATCAATACCCAGCACGTCAATGCCTTGTTGCTGCAAATGCAGTGCGTGGCGTCCGGCCCCACAGCCAATATCAAGGGTACGGCCCTGTACAAGCTCTATCGCGGTTTGTCCAGACGAGTGCCATGTGTCGAATGACGTGAAGTATTGCTCGGTCGTCGCAACGTCTACGTAGCCATCATCGCGCTCTATCACGTGGAACGTGCTACCGATTTCGTGCTGAAAATCGTATAGTGCGTGCCCAAAGGCATCCCGGGACTGTTTCATGGCCGAACTCCTGATTCGTTTGTCCCCATCTATTCTACCGCGAAATGCTGGCAAAGCCGGACGGTGAGGGCTACAATCCCTGGCGATTGAGAAAGGGAAAAATCAAACGATGCAAACCCGAACACTTGGCAATACCGGCGTCGAGGTTAGTGCGTTGTGCTTGGGCGCGATGTATTTCGGCAGTCGTAATGATAAAAATACCTCGTTCCAGATGTTGGATACTTATTTTGCAGCGGGCGGCAGTTTTATTGATACCGCCAATATCTACGCGCATTGGGTTCCTGGCGGCCAGGGCGGTGAGAGTGAATCGCTGCTTGGTGAGTGGATGCGGAAGCGCGACAATCGTCACCAGTTGTTTATTGCTACCAAAGTCGGCTTTGAATATGCGGATGTTGAACGCGGTTTGACTGCGAAGCAAATCGAAGCGGAAGCCGAAAAGAGCCTCAAACGTTTGGGTGTGGATACGATTGATCTGTACTATGCCCATGCCGATGATTATCACACGCCGTTAGAGGAAACGCTAGAAGCCTTCACGCGTCTGGCGCGGGCTGGCAAGGTGCGTTTTATTGGGGCCAGCAACTATCGTGCCTGGCGGCTAGAGGAAGCGCGGGCCATCAGCGAGGCGAATGGCTGGCCGCGATATTGCTGTGTCCAACAACGCTACACGTATATCCGGAAGCGCCCTGGCACAACATTCGATCCGCAATTAGCGGTTAATGAAGATTTGCTGGATTATGCACGCCATCGTCAGTTTCCGATTATTGCCTATTCGGTGTTGCTGAGTGGCGCATTTACACGCGGCGACCGCCCGTTTCCGAACCAGTATCTTGGCCCGGACACCGATGCTCGCCTAAAGATGGTGCATACGATTGCGAAGGAAACTGGCGCGTCGGTCAATCAGGTGATTCTGGCCTGGATGCTGCATCATGAAGCACCGACGATTCCACTGATTGCCGCCAGTAACCTGGATCAGATGCAAGATAATTTGGATGCGCTGGATGTTCGGTTGTCCAAAGATCAGATGCGGCGTCTGAATATGGCAGCGGGCTGATGTCGCGGTATTGGTGGCTGGGGGCGGGGTTGCTCGCCCCTTTTGATATGCGGATGCTGTCCAAATCACAACAGGCGTTTCTGGAGAGCATCGCCAGGCAATAAATGTCACATAACGTGATTGCTCTGCGCGAAAATATCTGGACTATTGCAGCGGCAGGCTGACGGTAAATACAGTGCCTTTGCCCAGCTCGCTTTCAACCCAAACCTCGCCTTTGTGTTGCTCAACAACAGCCTTTACAATTGCCATGCCCAGCCCAGAGCCAGTTTGTTCCATATGCGTTGAGCGATCTACCCGGTAAAATCTCTCGAAGATGTGCGGTAAGGCAGTTTCGGGAATACCGAGGCCGGTATCGCGCACTTGTATTAGAGTCTTAGAGCCTTCGACACCAGCCCATATCTCGACACGCCCGCCATTGGGCGTATATTTGATAGCATTCGAAACGAGATTGTGAATCACATGTTCGAAACGACCGGCAGCCAGATGCACGATGACATCATCGGAGGGCGGGGAAAAGACGATTTCAATTTGCTTGTTTTCGGCGGCAAACTCGAACTCCTGAAGAGCATGTTCCAAATAGGCGGCCAGTTGGATGGGTTCGGTTTTTAGCTCCAAGCCTTCCTCAGCGCGGGCCAGGTCCAGGAGGTCACTGACCAAGCTTTGCATCTTTTCTGCACCGCGCTCAATCATATCGACATAGCGGGAAGGCTCGCCCTCTGGTTGCAGGGTTTGACGCAACATGAACACCCCGCCAAGAATGGAGGTGATGGGGTTTTTCAGATCGTGCGACACCATTCGCAACATATCATCTTTGAGTTTCAGCATCTCGTCTTTCAGATGGGCAACTTCTTCCAGATAGTTGCGTTCCCAGACGCGCAACTGGCGGTTTTCCATGATTTGCCAGCGGAGTTCGAGGTGCGTGCGGATGCGGGCCAACACTTCTTCGTAGTGGAATGGTTTGCTGATGTAATCGACGCCGCCGACGCGGAAGCCCATCATCACTTCTGGAACCTGGGAATGGGCGCTGATGAAAATGACCGGAATATCTTTGGTGTTTTCCTCAGACTGTAATTCCATGCAGACTTGATACCCGTTCATTTCTGGCATAGCAACATCCAGTAGAATCAGGTCAGGCTCCCATTCGGGGATGGTCTCCAGAGCTTCTCGGCCACTGGATGCCATCCGAACATTGTAGCCCGATTCAATCAGAACGGTTTCAAGCAGTTTTAGGTTACCCGGTGCGTCGTCAACGACAAGTATATTGGCAAGATTCTCAGTCATTTAGCTTCCTTTTGCAACACCGTTATCCTCTTTTAGGCAAAGTCTGTCGAACGGCCAACCCAATTTCTCGCTCTCGGCTCCATTGATCAATGAGCAAGTTCCCTTGAAGCTGGTGGGACTAAGTATGCGATGCCCTGCAAGTTATGGAAGATGCATCCATGTCCATCTGTAACCGGTGTGCTGATATTTCGTGTTCAGAATAACCATTTCTGTCTTGTTTGACAAGGGAAAAGCTGAATAGGCGCGAGATTCGGGCAAAATGAAATTATAACAGTTTGGAACGTTGGGGATTTTCGCAGCAATCGAACATTTGGATTTGAGAGATTTTGCAAGCAGGGTAGATAGATTTTGATAGTAGTCTGATGATAGGCTCTGGGCAACCGTACATCACAAGGGAAAAACCATGCGAGACGTATGCATTATTGGTATCGGGCAAACGCCCATCGGCGAACTGTGGGATATGAGTCTCAAAGATCTGGCATTTCAAGCATTGCAGGCAGCTTTTGAAGATGCAGGCGTGAATGATCCCCAAGCACTGTATGTAGGCAACATGTTAGCGCCGCGCCTCAGTCGCCAGGCCCATTTGGGCGCGATGGTTGCGGACTATGTCGGGCTTGTTGGGGCGGAAGCAGTCACCATTGAGGCGGCTTGTGCGTCGGGCGGGGCGGCATTTCGGGCGGGCTATATGGCGGTTGCCAGCGGCGCGGTTGATGTGGTGGCTGTGTTGGGCGTGGAAAAGATGACAGACGGCATTGGGGCCGAAATCCCAACGGCGCTGGCAGCGGCGGCGGATGCGGAATATGAGGGTATTCATGGGGCGACGTTCGTGGCGCTCAATGCCCTGGTGATGCAGCGTTATATGCACCAGTACAATGTGATGCACGATGCCTTTGCGCCTTTCAGCATCAATGCCCATCAAAATGCCATGAACAATCCCAATGCGATGTATCATCGTGAATTGACGCTAGCAACGTATCAAAAAGCCCCCATCATTGCGGCTCCGATTAATCTATATGACAGCTCGCCGATTTGTGATGGGGCGGCGGCGGCCATTCTAGTTCCGCTGGAAATGGCGAAAATGATGCCGAATGTACAACCCATTCGTGTACTCGCCAGCGCCAGTGCCACCGATTTCATGAGCCTACATAGTCGCCAGGAGATCACCAAACTGACTGCCGGGCATATCAGTGCAGGTCGGGCATATGAAATGGCTGGTCTCAAGCCAGATGATATTGATGTTTTCGAGGCGCATGATGCGTTTTCGATCATGGCGGCACTCAGTTTGGAGGCAGCGGGGTTTGCTCAATCTGGCACTGCGACTCAACTGGCCCGTGATGGTGAGCTGGGAATTGGTGGGCAGTTGCCAATCAGTACGATGGGTGGTTTGAAGGCACGCGGCCATCCGGTTGGCGCGACGGGTATGTATGAAATCCTCGATCTGGTGACACAGTTACGTGGCGAGGCTGGTACGAATCAGGTGAAAAACGCTAGTATTGGCATGACACAGAATATCGGTGGCACAGGCGCGACCATTGTCACCCACATCTTGAGCAACAATTGATGACTTCCGGTGAGAGCGGGCAGCGTGTCGTTAACAGCCGCCAGCACAGGCCGCATCGTAGGCGGCTTCGATGATTGCCAGGAACCAACCTGTTGCCAGCAATAAGCCAAACCGCATGTGGAGTTGGGCACTACGCCGCAGCACCGGATTGAGGGCCGCTGGCTCGGTATTGGCTGCGACGCGATAGACCAATGACAGGGCAGCAGGCAGACTGAATAATGTGATGAGCGTATAGGTTGGCGCTATGCCGAAGATGACCAGCGCAAGTTGTGATAGATAGGTTGCCCCAATCAGAACATAATACTCGATATTGGCATAGCGGCGCCCGACGAGCGTTGCCAATGTGCGCTTGCCCACCAACCGGTCATGTTCCAGGTCGCGTAGATTGTTGGCGTGGAGAATGGCGGCTACCAAAAACGCAATCGGCAACGAAGCTAGCAATGGTTCCGCTGTGACCAGTTTTACCTGAATGAAATAAGCGCCAATGATGATGACTGGCCCCATGAATATGCCCACCGTCAGCTCACCTAGGCCAATATAGGCCAATGCGACTGGCCCCGCAGTGTAGAAAAATCCAGCCAGTAGGCTGAAAATTCCCAGAAATAGAATGAATGGCCCGGCCACACTCACCAGATAGAGACCAATGCCCGAACCTAATACAAAACACAAGATACCGTAGACCAATATGGCCCTGGGTGACATTTCGCCGCGCTGGATGACGCCGCCGATACCTAGCGATTGCTCATTGTCGGCTCCCTTTACATGGTCATAGTAATCATTGACGAGATTGGTTCCGGCTTGAAATGCAACAGAGCCAACCAGTGCCAGCCCGAAGATGAACCAGTTGAATGTCCAGTCGTAGGCATCGGTGGCAATTTTGGGCTTGAGCGAAAGGATGGTCGGCGCTGAATTGAAAATCGTCATGCGGTGGTAGCCTGCGATGGTACTGCCGACCAGCAGGGGAATCCAGGTGGCGGTGAAACTCCAGGGACGGGTGGCGATCCAATAGGCTGAAATGCGTTGTTGGAGCGAGGTTGGAGATTGGCGGCGGGTTTCGGGTTGCCAGGGAACCAGTAAACGGCTAATGCGCGATAGGATGGTGGCGAAGATGTAGCCCATGATTCCGGCGGTAACCAGGAAAGCAAAATAGAGTTCGACACGTACCAATTCTTTGGCCCGCCAAATCTGGAAGCCGATACCGGAGTCGTCGCTGAGGAAAAACTCTGCGCCGACGATGACCACCAGCGCGAACCCTAATCCTAGTTGCAGGCTACTGACGATGCCGGGCATACTGGCGGGTAGCGTCACGCTGAAAAAGACCTGAACCGGATTCGCGCCGAAACTTCGGGCTACTTCGCGGTGTTTGGGGTCGACCTGCGACATGCTCTTGACAACACTCAGCAGCACCAGAAAAAACACACTGAAGGCTACTAAACGCACCAACCCTTTTTCACTGAGACCATACAGCGAGATAACCAGCGGCAGGAAGGCGATTTTGGGCGTGGCGTATAATGCTTCGGCTAGTGGTTGGAAGAAGGCATAGATTTTGCGACTGGAACCCATTAATAGGCCGAGGATGATGCCGGGGATGGCCCCTAATGCAAAGCCGTAGATGACTCGATAGCTAGTAGCCCAGATATTGGTGACCAGTACATCATCTTGATAAAGTGATTTGAGTTCGTCCCAGATGCGAGTGGGGCGCTCGAAGAAACGCGGATCGAGGACAGGATCGAAGCTAAACAATACCCAACTTCCCAAGCGCACATCGCCACGCACTAACGCTTCCCAGACGACTAAGAGCAGGATCGGAGCCAGGAGCGCAATGCTGATCTGTAGCAGCCGGGCCAGTGTGCGGCGGATTTCTGTTTGGATCATCATGATACCTCCGCTGCTAGATCAACTTGCTGGCGGAGCGTGGCCCAGATTTGGGCATAACGTTCGCCGAAAGTGGGATTGGCGCGGAGGGCCATGACATCACGAGGGCGTGGGAAATCAACCCTGTACTCTGCTAGGATGTGCCCTGGACGTGCTGACATCACCACGATGCGATCTGCTAACGTCAGGGCTTCTTCGATGCTATGCGTGACGAACAACACCGTCATATCGCTGCTTTTCCAGAGATTGAGCAGGGTTTCTTGCAGTACTAAGCGCGTTTGGGCGTCGAGTGCGCCGAAGGGTTCATCCATGAGTAACACTTCGGGGTTGTGGGCAAAGGCGCGAGCCAACCCGACCCGCTGTTGCATCCCGCCGGAGAGTTGAGCTGGGAATGATTCGGTGAAACGCGCCAGACCAATGCGGTTGATCCATTGTTGGGCGGAGGCATAGCGTTGTTTGCCGCCAATACCCTGCATTCGCATTCCGAAGCAGATATTTTCCAGCACTGTCATCCAGGGGAACAGGCCAGCATCCTGGAAGACCATCGCGCAGGCTGGGCGATTAGTGTCGGTTGGAACGATGTGCGCTTTGCCAGTCGTGGGGCGCTCTAGACCAGTCAGCACGCGCAGTAAGGTGGTTTTACCACAACCGCTGGGGCCGACGACACATACAAATTTGCCGTCCTCAACCGTGAGCGACAGATTGTGTAGTGCGGTAATCGCGCCAGTGCCGACCGTGCCAGGATATTCAATCGTCAAGTTTTCAGCATGGATTTTGGGCATTGCTCAATCGCGCTCGAAGCGTATTCCATAGGGTCGGCTACGATAGTTATACATGATGTCAGCGTAAGCATGTGGGTCGTCAAAACCCCGGAACGCATCTTTGATTTGCGAGAGTTGGATTATAAAGGTGATGTCGCCGATGGTATAGCGACCATATAGAGACCAACGTTCCATGCGCTCCAGCAAGGTGAAGTCGCTGGCGAATTCCGGAAAGCTGGCTTGAAGATGACTATAGGCCGCTTCCAGATCATCTACGACGAAGCCGATATGATGGATGCGGCTGGGAATGCCATCGGTCAGGGGTTTGCCGGGTTCGGCATCGAACAGAAACAGGGAGGTGTTGCCGGTACTGACGACGGTGATATGTTCGTCATCGCGCATTACATCCATTTTCAATCCCTGGTGGAAGAAATCGCGGGCTTGCTGACGATCTTGCATTGTCAGTGCCACATGATCGAAACCAACCTGCCGCCAGCCCCGATTGTTGATAGTCAATGGTGATGATGAAACCAGTAGATTGCAGTGACCGTAGTGTTTATAGATTTCGCCCAAGAACATATCAGGATAGATCAGGTCACCGTTGTCAGTGCGGGCCGAGACGCGCTTTTTCGCCATGTCTGATGCAGGCAGGAGCGCAGTCATGGCTTCATGGACAATTTGAAGCGGCTCGAATTCGCCTTCGTAAATGTCTTTGAAATTAACGGTCAGCTTGACCGGAATAGATTGTGTCATGTAGGCCTCCTGCCTGGTGTTGTTGATTGTTGAATAAATGCTTGAAAGAATGACCTTCTCTGCAATTTGATGGCACAGATAGACCCCTCGTGCTCGTGATTGTTGCGGGGAGGGGTCTGATTCCATGGTTTAACGAGACTGGTTTGGACTATTCGGAGGACACCTCTTCAGTTGCTTCTGGAGAAGGTTCCGTGTCGTCCATTTCATACGGGCCGAGATCGGCGATAATTTCGTCCAGTAAGGAAGTGTCGAGCATGACGGTGACATCCATCAACGTGTCGTAGCCAAGTGTGTCTTCCCGGGCGAAGAAATAGCCTTGTAAAGTTTCCAAATTATCGACCTGGATTGTGCCGTCTACTGGGAAATAGGGACGCGATGCCGTCTTGTTGATTTCGGGAGGGACGGAGGTGTAGTCGGTCAGGATTTGTGCGACCTCATCACTAGTCCAGGTTTCATCATCGGCCAGGAAACGTGCGGCCCGCACATAGGCCCGCACAAACCCGACGGCGGCTTCACGGTTGCTTTCAATGAAGTCGGTACTCATGTAGAGGAAGGTGGCCTGGAACCCATCAACAAAGTCTTCCGACAAGCGCACAACCAACCCTTCTTGTTCGGCAAACGATACCAATGGTTCACCCAAAATAGCAGCATCAACGCGGTCGGCGCTTTCGCTGTTCAAGGCGGCTGGTACATCAGGGAAGCTGACGGCGACGATTTCTACCTCGTCGATGCTGACGCCACCTTGCTCAAGTGCCTGAGCCAGCCAATATTCGGTGGCTGCACCAATAGCATTGATGGCAACTCGTCCGCCTGCCAAATGCGCGACGCTGGTAATTTCGCCGTTTTCAAAGCGTTCGCGGCTGACGACGAGTGGGCTTGTGACAGGGGGACTTTCACTATGGACACCAGCCACGATACGGAAGCCTGGGTCGCCGTCGATGTCGATGTTGCGGGCGGCATAATTAAATAGTCCGGCTCCCGCGCCACCAAATACGACATCTAGATCGCCAGTTGCCAGCGGGGCCAGCGGTTCGGACCCTCCGGCGACACGCTGCACGTCGATGACGATGTTCTCATCAGCGAAATAGCCTTGGGCATCGGCCACGAATAGCGGGGCAAAAATCATCACAGGTACAGCGCCGACGCGGACGGTAGTGATTTGCTCTTGCGGTGTGGGGCTTGGTGCGGCCTGCACCGTGATGCGGTTGGTGATGGTGAATAACAGCATGATGGTCACCAATACCAGGACAGTGCGGTGCAGGGTTGACGGTTTGGTGGGGGACATGGTGTCTCCTTGTGTTCAATTCGTTCAAAAAGTTCTGAAAGAACATTTTACGTGATTTCGCGGCAAAAGGCAACGGTAGCATGAAATATGCAAAAAAATATTAGGGGATAGTCCACCGGGCTATCCCTAAAACTGCATGATTTGTCTTCGTGACCTCATGATGTTGGCAGCACTGTTCTCACTACGCCTGCCGCGAGCGTTAACCCTGCCGTTTGTCCAGAATCAGTCTTACGCCATCGTTCCATCACTCATACTTCCGCCTGGTTGGGTATAATTACTGCCCAGGCTAGAGTATGTGGCAGGTAGACGCAAGAACTTGGAATAGGTTCTGATTGTCCACGAGACAGGCCCTCGGAAAAAATAGCACTCGGGCGCTGCGATCTTGTCGATGTCTTTTTTGTATTTCTCAGCGGTGCCTTTTGACAGGTGGAATTTCAGTTCGTCACTGTTCTTGAACGTTTCGTGGATAATCAAGGCATCTTCGCCAATGACCTGGTACACCTCAAACCTGAGCAGCCCCTCCTCAATCGCGTAAGCGTCAGTACCGACACGCTGCCACCAGTAAATGAGATCCTCGAGATGTGTAGCCTCATCTGGTTTGCATGTCCACTTGGCAGTGACCATGATAGCTGTCTCATAGTCAGGCCGCTTGTAGTCTTCCTTCACGTATCCAAAGAGAAATTCACCAAACGCGCCTGGTACGTTCTTCGCTAATAACGCTTCCCTGGCCGGTGCAGGAATGCTGTCTCCACGAATGAGGTGAATCTGTGGCTTGGCGACAGCCGTGAGCGCACCCATGTGCTGCGTGGCAGTTGTCGAAAAATAGTGAACCAGCGCATCGGGATTCTTGAAAACATGATGAACAAGCACAGCGTCTTCGCCAACCGCGTGGTTGATTTCTGTCGATAGGACCCCAGCATCGACTTTGGCGCCTGCATGGATGTCTTCCCACTCTTTCAGCATTTCTTTCGACTCGGCGGATTTTCTGAACAGTCCGCCTTTTTTCGTTGGGATCCATTTGCCGGTAACGCTGATCTCCTGACCAATCTTGGATGGTTCGGCGAGGAAGGGCGGCAGAGGATCTTTGGGCATTGTCATTGTTTCTCTCCTATGGGTATTGACTTTCCTGTGATTGCATCTCTGTGATTACAGTGGTCGCTCGTTGACTGACAGTACCGATTACGCTCATGCGATAACTTTCAGTGGATCCTCTGAAAGGTGTTTCTGCGTCCAGAATAAGGCTGGAACAGCGAAAGTCCAAATCTGCCCTGTTGCAAGACAAATATACTCATCAGTCGAAATGTCATCACTATCGCCATGCCTAGGCTGGGTATTTGGCGTTGTCTGGCTTATGTAGCAGGCTTTTTTACTGACACTGATAGGTCATTACAGGCTTCGGTCGAACCCAAACGCATGAGTGCTAAATTCGGCGCCCATATTCATCCCTTGCGCGGCCTGCATTAGTTCTTCTGGTACATCACCACAGAAGAAGAAAGGACCGGGGACCGCAATTTCGGCTAACTTGGGAAAGTGATGAGCTGCTGTACCGCCCAGATGAACGCCCAAGGCTGCACCGTCCTTAAATACATCGTGTACGAGTATCGCATTTTCTTCATCTGCAAAGTAGCATTCCATTTTAAGGCTATCCGGTTCATTTTCTTCCATCTCTTCGTAGACTTCCTGGTAAATGGCCTTGAGTTCATCCAGTTTTCCAGGCTTGGCTGTCCACTTGTAAAACACTGTAATCTCTTGACTATTCATTGCAATGGACCTTTCCTGTTCCACTTTTTATTTCAAGTGCTTCGGTGAATAATGAACTAAGCAGTTCAGCGAGTAATGGTTCAACCATACCAGAATTAGTTGAAAAAATCAACTGTTTGGTTTAAAATATAAACTAATATCGATTATTGAGGCAACGACGTGAAAACAGATCGCAAGAGTTATGATCAAGTGTGCCCGCTGGCAACAGCCCTGGACTTCATTGGTGATCGTTGGACGATCCTCATTCTCCGCGAACTCCTGGGTGGTTCTGCGCGTTTCAATGAACTCCGTGACGGACTTCCGGGCATCGCCAGCAATCTACTGACAGAACGCCTTCGCCGTTTGGAAGAGGATGGACTTGTTCGGCAGAGGAAAGCTCACAATACAATAGTGTATGCACTGACCGAGCAGGGTGCAGATAGTAGAGCTGCCCTGGAAGAACTCGGTATGTGGGGTGCGAGACTTACGCGAGTGACTCCCGCTGTGCATGGGAGGAGCATTCGCGCTATTGCGATGGCATTGCAGTCTGTGTTGGTCCGGGCCAGCGACTTGCCCGCAGAGCGGTTGGTGATCGAACTTGAAGTGGACGGCGAGTATGTCGAAATCATACTTAGCCAGAGGCCAACAGTCATCGCCCGAATCTCTACTCAAGCAGATGCACGAGTGGAGATCTCAACCGATGGTATTTCAGCCGTTCTAATGGGGCAGTCCTTCGACACCTCGCCATTTACTCATATCTCTGGCAACAAAACTGCTATACAGCATCTGATTTCAGCACTCAGTTAGGACGAACGTGGCTTGAATCGCCACTTGTTGTGACGAGCTATGGCAATCTAAGCGATATTGAGCCAACTTGATTGGGGATGCGCAACAGAACAGGGATAGCCCAGTGGACTATCCCTAGAACCGCCAAGGGATGCGGTTATTGGATGGCGAAAGTGACTTCGAGGGCGATGTTGACGCCGAGTGACCCTTCAGCAATGGGTGGAATACCACCACCACCGCCACCGTAGGAGGCAACGGGGCTGTAGAAGCCGCCGCTGAGTTCGGTGACTGAAATGACTACGCCGAGTTCTACGCCGAGTTGGTCGGCCAATTGTTGGGCACGGTCACGGGAATCATCCAGGGCCGCGATACGCGCATCAGCTTCCAATGCACCCCGATCTGCAATATCGAAGTTCACGCCATGCACCACGTTGGCTCCGGACTCAATCACGGCGCTGAGGATGTCGCCGACTTGGCTCGTATCGCGGATGGTGATGTTGACGACATTGCTGATGCGATACATGGTATCGGGTTCAGCCCCCGGCTCGATAGGCATATCAGGTGGAAAGCCTTTGTCTTGATAGATGTTGAAGTAGAGCGTCCGCACGTTTTCGGATGCGATGCCGAACTCACTGAGGGCGCTCAGGATGGCTTCCATGCGGGCATTGTTGTCTTCGAGGGCAGCGGCAATGTCGGAATCCGCACTTTCGACGCCAATATCCATATAGGCAACATCGGGTGCGCCGGATGCTGCGCCAAAACCTGTGACGCGGATAGTGCGGGCGAGGGCGCTGCTATCGTCCTGGGCCTGGACATTGCGCGGGGCAAAGCCAGCGACGAGTACCAACATCATCACGAACAGGATTGCCAGTGAAGATCTACGAATGGTCATGTTTCTCTTTGTACTCCTGGGGAAAACCCCAATTCAAAATTCACGATTGGGTATAGCGGTATTGGGCATTGTGACGGAGATGCGCTCGCGATGCTTGTCCAATAAATTGCTATCCCATAATATAGACGTTGCAATTTTGCAAAGGGTTCCCAATTTGATAGATAAAGGGCAGACACGATGGCTGACAACAAGATAAAGGTGGCGATTCTAGGCGCGACGGGTGCAGTTGGGCAGCGATTCATTCAACTGTTGGAGGATCATCCCTGGTTCCAGGTGGCAGAGCTTGTGGCAAGCGAACGCAGCGCCGGAAAATCATATGGTGAGGCAGCGAATTGGGTGTTGGATGGACAACCGCCACATAATGTTGCTCAATTGACGGTTAAGGGCATGGATGAGACACTGCAATCGCCGCTGGTGTTTTCGGCGCTACCGAGCAAACAAGCCAAGGTGGTGGAAGTGAAACTGGCAGCGGAGGGGCATGTGGTGTGTTCCAATGCCAGTGCAAACCGCATGGCGATAGATGTACCGTTGATGATCCCTGAAGTGAATGCCGATCATATTCGCTTGGTGGACGTTCAGCGACGCAACCGGGGCTGGACGACGGGCGCGTTGGTCACCAACTCCAACTGCACCAGTATGCCGGTGACAATGGCGCTGGCTCCTTTGAAGCACTTCGAGCCAACGCATCTCCATATGGTCAGTATGCAAGCCATCAGCGGGGCGGGGTATCCGGGGGTGGCATCGCTCGATGTTCTGGACAACGTTGTGCCCTATATCGGCGGCGAGGAAGAAAAATTAGGCATCGAACCGGCCAAAATGTTGGGCTACCTGGCGGATGATGGTGAAGCAGTCGAGATGCTCTCGTGGAAGGCGAGTGCAGCGTGTAACCGTGTACCGGTGTTGGACGCGCATCTGGTCAATGTGGCGGTGCGCTTTGCGAGTAATCCATCATTGGCGGATATTGAGGCGGCCTGGGATGCGTTTGAAGCGCCGGATGTCGTGCGAGGTTTACCGTCGGCTCCACCCCAACCCGTGATCTATAGCCGGTTGCCGGATCGTCCACAACCACGCCGGGATCGGAATGCTGGCGGTGGAATGTCAACCGTTGTGGGGCGCTTGCGGAAATGCGAGGCAATTGATGGTGTGCAGTTTCTGGCGTTGGCACACAACACGGTGCGGGGGGCGGCGGGCTGCTCGATTTTGAATGCAGAATTGATGGCGAAGACAGGCTATCTTGAAGGTGTGAGAACATTGGCACTTTCGATTTGACGGCGTGGGCTATTGTTCGCTACTATATCCTCATCAGGTTGAGGATAAAATTGTGACATTGTTGAGACATGCCGAGTATTTTTTCAGCCAAAAAGGTTATCAGGCGACGACCGTTGAGGACATTGCAACGGCGGCGGGAGTCGCTTCTGATTCTGTAGACAAGGCCGCTTTGTTGTGGCAGAGCGCGATTCGGGTGGCGGATGCGTTTCAGGCCGCGTTGGATGTTGTGTTGAAAGAACCACGCCCGGTGGATGATCGTCTGCGACACGCGATGATGGCGCATATCAATGTCATTGTCAGCAACCTAGAGGCCGCCAATGTGTTTATGCACGAGTGGCGCTATTTGCCAGATGAGCAACTGCGTGAGTATCAGCAACGGCGGGATGCGTATGAGGCCCAAATCCGCGAGATGATCCGTGAAGGCATTTATAGCGGCATATTCGCACCTGTTGATGAGAAATTTGCAACGCTGATGGTATTAAGTGCATTGAACTGGGTCAGCCAGTGGTATCGTGAGGATGGGCCGATGACGGCTATCGAAATCGCGCATACCCTGGCTGATTTGACGTTAAATGGTCTGTTTCGTCGGGTATAACTGCCCCCTCCCGGCCTCCCCCAAACATGGGGGAGGGGCTGCATAGGGCGCGATTCTGGTCACGACTTTTGTGACTTGCATACCCAAATCTGAGGTGAGTGGAGGAGAGAACGCTGTATGGTAATGCCAATGACACCGGCTACTGAGGATGATAGCGGGTTGAGTGAGGATGAAAAGCTGGCGATTTTTGAGGCACGCATCGCCCGTAATGAGAAAATCGAGGCGACGGATTGGATGCCGGAACGCTATCGCAAGCAACTGATCCGCATGATCCAAAATCATGGGAACAGCGAGATCGTAGGGGCTTTGCCGGAGCGCGAGTGGATACCCCATGCGCCGACATTCAAGCGCAAGCTGGCGCTGACCGCCAAAGTGCAGGACGAGGTGGGGCACGCGCAACTGCTCTATCGGGCGGCGGAAACACTCGGCAAACCACGTGAGGTCATCATCGAGGAATTGCTAAGTGGCAAGGCCAAATACTCGAATGTATTCAACTATCGCCCCGAAACATGGGCCGATGTGGGCGTTATCGCGTGGCTGATTGATGCGGCAGCAATTATTCGCCAGTTGTTGCTGCGCGAGGGGTCGTATGGGCCTTATAGCCGTGCGCTCCAGCGGATTTGCTATGAGGAAAGTTTCCATCTGAAGCATGGTTATGATATTTGTGTGACGCTGGCATTTGGGACGCGGATCCAGCGTGATATGTTGCAGGATGCGCTCAACCGCTGGTGGGAGCCGATTGTGTGCTTCTTTGGCCCGCCGGATCGCCAGAGCGTGCATACCGATGAACTGATGCGCTGGAAGGTCAAGATGAAGACCAACGACGCCATCCGCCAGGATTTCTTCGAGCAATATGTTCCGAAAATCTGGGAATTGGGACTGACCATTCCTGACCCTGAATTGCGTAAGGACGAAACTACCGGCCAGTGGCGATACACTGAGCCGGATTGGGAGGAGTTCAAACGCGTCATTCGCGGTCATGGTCCAT
This sequence comes from Aggregatilineales bacterium, assembly GCA_965215855.1. Classification (GTDB taxonomy): domain Bacteria; phylum Chloroflexota; class Anaerolineae; order Aggregatilineales; family J027; genus J027. The sequence continues at coordinate 156,659 of CBDCER010000001.1, forward strand.
GCAATGCCGAACGGATTGCGATGCGGCGCATGGCACATGAAGATGGCGAATGGGTGCGGCGGGCGTTGGCGGCGGCTGAACGTGGCGAGCCAGTTCCGATACATTAGGATTGGGTTAATCTTATGTTGCAGAATGGTTATGGCTCACGGCGTAGGTTGTGGGCCATATTGTTGAGAGCAGACGAGGTTGGGGGAATAACAAGATGAGCAAACAAGATACACAGTGGCAGACCTGGGAAGTGTTTCACCAGGCCAAACGCGGCGCAGCCCATGTACATGTGGGTAGCGTTCATGCGCCCAATGCAGAAATGGCGTTGTTGTTGGCGAAGGAACAATTTGCGCGGCGGCAAGCGTGTGTGAATTTGTGGGTCGTGCCGACGACGGCTATTCGGGCCACACAGTATGAAGATGCCGATATTTTTGAGCATGGCACGGACAAGAGCTACCGCGAGGCGTTTGGCTATAAGGTGCGGGCACGGGTACGCAGCGCGACGCAGGGAGACGATGAAGAGGTGAAGGAATAGACGCTGATGAACGACAATGCGGCAATGATGGATTTGCTGTTCCGGCTGGCGGATGATGAGTTGATGATGGGCCATCGCAATTCGGAATGGACGGGCGTTGCGCCGATTTTGGAGGAAGACATCGCGTTTTCGAGCATGGCACAGGACGAGATGGGCCATGCGCTGGCGTACTATACGGTGTTGCATGAGCATTTTGGGCAGGATATTCCAGACCGGCTGGCATTTTTGCGGGATGCGGACAAATTTCGCAATGCGGCCTTGACGGCGCTGGGGCGCAAGGACTGGGCGCGGGCCATTATGCGGCAGTTTTTGTATGATGCTGCCGAGCAGGTGCGCCTGGAAGTTTACCGGCGGCATCCCTTCGAGCCATTGGCGCAACTGGCGCGGAAGTTTCATGGCGAGGAAAAATATCATTTCATGCACGCACGGGCCTGGGTGGTGCGATTGGGACAGGGCACGGATGACAGTCGTGGGCGGATGCAGGAATCACTGGATGAACTGTGGCCGTATGCGCTGGGACTCTTTGAGGCCGGGCAACCGGAGCAGGAAGGTGAGTTCGCGGAGGCGAGCTTACTGGCAGCATGGCTGGGGTTAGTATGTCCGATTCTGATCGAAGCGGGTTTGAAGGTGGCTGCTGGGGAAAACGATGGTGTTTGGACGACGGACGCGGAGCCACACGCAGGTCGTTATGCAGCGCCGGACGCGGACCGGATTGGGCTGTTGGAAGCGATGCAGAAAGTCTACCGGATGGATCCGGAGGCCGAGTGGTAATTAAACCCCCTCCTATCCTCCCCCAAACATACCTTCGGTGTTCCCGTTGGTCATGGGGGCGGAGCTTGTGGAGTGGGATTCTAGCCTGAAGGGGAAGAACTATGGATGAGGCGCAGGTCTGGGAAGTGTTGCAGAGCGTACCCGACCCTGAAATTCCGACGGTGTCGGTGGTGGAGTTGGGCATTGTGCATGAGGTGGCGGTTGGGCCAGATGGGTCGGTGCGGGTGGCGATGACGCCGACCTTTGCAGGGTGTCCGGCCACGGAGATGATGCAGCAAGACATTCGGGAGGCGCTGGCGGGGGCAGGCGTCACCGAGATAGCGGTTGATGTGGTGTTCGATCCACCCTGGACGAGTGATCGTATCAGCGCGGAAGGTCGGCGCAAGTTGAAGGAATTTGGGCTGGCTCCGCCGCCACCGGTGCAGGGGCGGGGCGATGGCGCGATGATCTTGCTGGTGGAGCAAATCGCATGCCCGTTCTGCGATGCGACGAATACGCGGCTGGAATCGCCGTTTGGGCCGACGCTGTGCCGGGCGATTTACTACTGTAATTCGTGCAAGCAGTCGTTTGAGATGTTCAAGCCGTTGTAATGCCAAAAACTGTGAGTTTCTCTTTGTTTTGCAGAATACAGGCGAATGTTAGATTTTATCGGAAATAGCCAAATAGCAACCGGCAGATACAATTTTCCCTTACCCATGACAGGATCAGGCAGCGAGGGGATAGTCAATCCGTAAATTATGAAGACCGCACGCTGTCTCCATGACCAAATCTGCCAGGTCAGTTTTGATGTGGCGAAAGATATGCCGCACAATGGCAAAAGCTTTCACCCCACCAATACCATGTTCAACGCAGATACGCTCACTGGAGAGTTCTGAATTGCGGGCTTTTTCCTCCGGTGTTAACTCGCGTCCTCTGGGCTTTTTCTTGGGTTGAAATGTCTGGGTACCCGCTGGCTCATAGCCTTGAAAACCGGTGTCTTTCCAGAGCTTGCTCCCGGGTGGAAATTGGAGGGCGTGTTCATCGGCGAGTTTCTTATCATGTTTCTTGCCTTCACTGGTCGGACTCAACCCTTTGATCTTGCGCGTGCGCTTGTCCATAATCACATTGTTCTTGACCGTATGGCGCTTCTTCTTACCACTATAGTGCTGGCGCTGGCGCTCAGGGTCTTTTGGGCGGCGAATTGGCCTTTCCGTCCCATCAATGGCGAACTCTAACCCCGGACACCTGGCTAATACCTCGGCGATTTCTTTGGCCTGACGCGCCGGGAGTTGCTGCTGATAACCCAATGCCGCATTGAGAATTGGTATCAACCGTTGTATCCATTCATTCGCTTGGGGTTGCCCCATGCCAAACAGATACCCTTGCAGCACTTGCACCGGATAGAACCGAAAGTACACCAGGATAAACATCAACTTATCTTCGATCGCTGGTATTGCCCCGCGCCGACCCCCACCTCGTTGCCGTTGCCGCTCGCCTTCGCGTTGCTGTTCGCGCTCTTCCAAATCCGCTTCATAGGCGGCTTCAAAATCGACCAGCAGCTTGGCGAAAGCTCGCGGCGTCAAGCCTGTGAAACTCCTGAATACTCCCGGTTTGCCTCTCAGTTCCTGGTAGTTTATCATCGTTGATCGTTGACCTATATGCTTTTTTCGATCTAGCTTACCTGTTTCTTTCTATTTCCGATAGAGTCTGTTGTACTTCTACTCAGTTGACCGTATTTCATGTCTAAACATGCTGGGTGATTTGCCAACAAAAGCCTTGAAAGTCTGACTAAAAGAACTCATGCTGAGATAGCCGACCTGCAAGGAAACCTCCGTAACTGAAGCATCTGGCAAAGACAAGAGTTCCAATGCCTTAATCACTCTAGCAGTGCGTAGATATGCTTGAAATGTCGTATCCATTTGATGACGAAACAACCTCATGAGCGTTCGAGATGACATACCAAATTCTCGACTCACATTGGACATTGTAAGGCTTCTGTCGAGATTGCTAAGTATATAGCTCGTGATATTCAGAAGTTGTTCATGTTCAGTAGTGGGTAAAACCAGGGCAATGGCATCACGACACCAATCCGCGATTAAATAGCAAAGGGCATTATAGAAAGCTTCCTCAATTTTAGTGACAGGATGTTCATAGTGCCATTGTTGCGTGTAAAGGATCATTTCTCGTGCCAATGGCGTTATCGGGAAGATCGTTAGGCGATCTGGAAACCCATACTTCTTTTTGCCTTGTCCAAGATAGAGGGTTCGTAGATGGAGTTGGGGTGACGAAGACGCCACCTTATGGATTAGGCCAGCAGGTATCCATGCTCCGTGTTTTGTAGGGAGGATGAACTGCTGTTCATTTGCGAAGAAATGAAGTACACCACTTTCTGCATAAAGTAGCTGATGGCGTGAATGTTGGTGTGTTTCAGTAATGAATTTACCAACGGGTACATGAATGGCGAAATTCTGTTTTTTTATGTCTTCAATTCCTAAGTGTAAGACGGGAGAAGACATTGTCGCTCCTGGACAAATAACTGTCGTTTTAGCGTTAGTGTGACATGTTAGACGATATTACACTGAAGGGCGTAAAAATAACAGGAAGCGCCAATCCTGATGAACTTGACCAGATACAGATCTCGGTTTGATAGCAAGGCAACACTCTTAGGGACACTAACTGTTGGGCATGGAACGAATGATTTTTACAGTGTGTTGCTCCCTGTCCTATTGCCCGTCATCGCGCTAGACTTTGGGCTAACCTACACTCAATTCGGGTTTATTCTTCTTATCACAACAATTTCATCAGGTTTCTTACAACCTCTATTTGGATTTATCGCTGATCGTCATGGCATTCAGAAGCAAGTTGTGCTTATGGGATTTGTCATGTTTGCTCTAGGGTTAACTGGCTTCAGCATCGCCTCAACTTTTCTGGCCTTGATCGTGTCTAGCTTTATCTACGGTTTTGGAGAAACGACATTTCATGCCCAGTCTACAAGTTATATCACCTCAACTTTTGCTGAGAATAAGGGCAAAGCTATGGGCATTCACGGCTTAGGTGGCTCAGTGGGTAATTTCCTCGCACCTGTAAGTGCCGCGTTCCTTGTCACCGCATTTGAGTGGCGATTTGCCGCGATCATGCTGGCAGTGCCAGCCCTTGCTTTAATCGCAATATTATCCGCCAGTTTGAAGAACAGAAAAAAAAGTAACCACTTATCATTCGCAAGCGGCTTGACACGTGAGATTTTTGTCTTAGGCATAAATTTTGGTCTGATTATTATGCTCTACAAGGGTTTCCTGGCATTTCTGCCAACATGGTTACTTGAGAACGGCGAGGCCTTAACTTCAGCCGGGGCAATTACATCGCTTATGCTGATCATAGGCATACTTGCACAGCCTATTGGGGGTATGGTTTTTGATAAGTATGGCGGACGGGTTGTTTTCATCGTCAGCCCTATCATCGCAGGCATTGCATTACTGTTGATGACAGGGATCAACGGGTGGCTGGTCATTCCTATGATTGTTATTATTGGGGCCTCAATTACGATGACTTTTCCAGTTGCGCTGGCTATGGCAAGCTCTTTGACAAGTGGGGGTGAAGCTGGAATGAGTGTCGGTGTTGTCTTTGGTATCAGTTCTACAATGTCGGCTTTCACTCCTCTTGTGACAGGGCTTCTTGCGGATCAGTTTGGATTGGAAATAGCCTTTCAACTACTTGTTCTCTTGCCGATATTGACGGTAGTCATGGGTATTGCCATCCTCCCAAACAGAAAATACACGACAAAGCAGTCATAATCCTATCAAGAACTGTATGACTGCTCAACGTAACGGATTTTTCAACAGGCTGGACCGTTTTTCTTGCGATAAGCTTGGGGGAACTCATCCTTATCCAAAACCCAGGCCAGCCATCAGCTTTCTGCCGAATTCGATATCGGCTTCAATCACCAAATCGCTGGCGTTGTGAAAAACCATGAAATCACGCATGGCGGTTGCGACGTCGGCGATTGTTCCTTCATCGGGGTCGATGCCGGGTTCCAGATGCAAGGCTTTCAGGCGTAGTGTGCCGGTTTTGCGTTCCAGTTTGGGATCGAAGCGCCCGATGAGACGGTCATGGTGCAGGATGGGCAGGCAGAAATAGCCCCATTTGCGCTGGGGAGAGGGTTTGTAGGCTTCGAGGGTCTGCTCGAAATTCCAGAATTGCTGGTCGCGTTTGCTGGCCCAGAACAGGCTATCGAAGGGGCTGAGGAAGGTGGTGTGGACCGCCTGGATTGCGCCGTCCGCGATTTGTCCGAGCAGGGAGAGATTGTCGCGGTGGATGACTAAATCAGCGGTGGTTCCGTCGGCCAATTCGCCCTGAATTTCGATGAATGTCCCATCTTTTATCAAGCCTTCAATCAGTGGGCGGGCGGTGCCACGCTTGATATAGGTGTAGTCGGCGACCTGCATGGGCTGACAGACACCCAATGCCAATGCTGAACGCTCCAGAAAGTGCAGGTACATTTCTTCGTCGGTGGGTTGGGTGGTATCAACCCAATCGGGCAGCACGCGCTCGGTCAGGTTATAGATACGCTGGAAGTTGACGCGGTCTGCAATCATCAATTGACCCTGATCGTAGAGGTATTCCAGCGCCCGTTTGGATGGCTTCCAGCCCCACCAACTGCTGCCTTTGTGCCCATCGTCTTTGAAATCGGCACTTCGCAACGCGCCCTCGTCTTGGATGCGCTGATAGGTGGCTTCTATTATTTGGGCACTGAACTCCTCGCGCAGGAAACGGGCCTGGGAGCCGCGTGTGATCTCCCGTTTCATGAAGGGAATCCGGTAGCGATAATCGGCCAGTGGGATGATGCTGGCGGCATGGAGCCAGTATTCAAAGAGTTGACGATTTTCGCCGTAAATCAGTGCATCGAATTCGGCAGTGTCATATTGTCCCAGGCGGCTCCAAAGTGTGAGATATTGGCTGCGTTGAACCATTTGCAGCGTGTCGATCTGGACGCAAAGAATCTGGTGAATGGTGTCGTAGATAGATGAATTGGCGGTGGGGTCGGTCAGGCATTGGGTATGTAGGGCCAGGGTGCGGAGGGTTTTCAGGGAATAGGTGGTCATGGCGCGAGTTCCTGTCTGTAGTATAATTGGCTTGAGTATAAGAACGAATGTTCTGATTGTCAAGCGATTCGGCAAATCGTTTTTCGGTTGGCAGTCTGTATTTATGACTCGTATACTACAGGCAGTTCAGTAGTCCAATGGGGGAGTTATGTCTACCGATGAATTCCGGCCTGATGAGCCACCCGCATTGCTCAAAGCCCGTTATCATTTGCAGGAGCAAATCGGCAAGGGGGCGATGGCAGTTGTTTATCGTGCCCATGATGAAGCATTGGCACGGGATGTAGCGATCAAATTCCTGGCTCCGCATCGCCTGTTTGATGAGACTTCCAGCCAGCGATTTTTGCGTGAAGCGCGTGCCGTCGCTCGGCTTTCGCACCCCAACATCATGTCCATTTTCGATACCGGACGCCAGGATCACTGGCATTATTTGGTGCTGGAATATATTGACGGCCAGGAACTCTATGTGGCATTGGTGGAGCAGGGCGGATCAATGGCGCTGGAAGGTGTCTTGCGGCTCTTCCGGGAAATCCTGGAGGGGCTGGCCTATGCTCACCAACAGGGGGTCATCCACCGCGATATCAAAACGCGCAATATCATGTTGACCGCAGATGGGCATGTCAAGCTGACGGATTTTGGCCTGGCATCTGTGCAGGGCGATGTGCAGTTGACGCAGGACGGCATCTTGATGGGCACGCTGCTGTATATGGCCCCGGAATTGCTGATGGGGAAAGCGGCGGACGAGGCGGCGGATTTGTATGCGGCGGGCGCGGTATGTTATGAGATGCTGGCTGGCAACCCACCGTATGAGGGGCAGACTCCAACGGCGCTGATTACCCAGATTCTAAATTTTCCATTGCCGTCTATTCGATCTGTCAATACGACTGTGCCCGTTGTATTGGAGAAACTCATCTCGCGCTTGCTGGCGAAACGCCCGGCGGAACGCTTCCAGACGGCTGAGGAAGTGTTGATGGAATTGCGGGGGATTGAAGCATCGCTGGAACGTCCTACGGAAATTCAGGCAATTGTGCCGGAAGCACGCCTGGCGATGGGTGGTGATAGTCTGGCGGCGATTGAGGGAGAGCGGCGACGATTGGCAACGGTGATTGAAGGCACAGTTATCGAGTCGCTGAATTTGTTGTTGGCACAGGCCAGTCTCTATGAACAGAGCATGGCGGCCAATCCCCAGGCGCGGACGGCGGCATCAGTCCTGGCATCGCTGGCGCGGCAGACGTTGCAACATGCGCATGATCTGGCGGATAATCTGCATCCATTGGTGTTGGAGACGTTGGGGCTGGTGGCGGCATTGGAATCGCTGGCCGATCAGGTGCGGCGCAGTTATGGAATGCAGGTGCGGGTGCAAGTTGATGGTTTGCATGAGCGGCTTCCGGCGCAAATTGAGTTGGCACTGTATCGGGCGGCGCAGGATGCGTTGGATCGGGCGGCGCGTCATGCGCGTGCGTCGCAGATTGTGGTGACACTGGCGTATGAGGAGCCACAGTTGAATTTGCGATTGGCCGATAATGGCGCGATTACGACGGGGTTGGATATGCTGCGGTTGGCACGCCAGCGGATTGAGGGATTGGGAGGGCAATTGGCGACGACGTTGCAGCCCGATGGCGGTCTGGTGATTGACATTAGTCTGCAATTGACCCCACCCATAAATCTGACGCCGCGTGAGAGTGAGGTGTTGGCGTTGTTGGTGGAGGGTATGACCAGCAAGGCGATTGCTCATGAACTCGGCATCAGCCCGCGTACAGTGAATTATCACCTGGACAATATGTATGCGAAGTTGGGTGTCAATTCACGGACAGAAGCAGTGGTGTTGGCGATGCGGTATGGGCTGGTGGGGAATTAATGTGACTCGGCTCCCCTGCCAATCTGAGGCAAGAGAGCCTGTGTATTCTGCGGTTTACTATGTGCGGGGACGGCGTGCCCAGGCGGGCAGGTCAGTGCGATAGTTGCCGCTGCTGTAGACATAGACCCAGGCTGCACCGTCGCTCTGCGCGTCAGCACTCCATTGGTAGAGCCACCACGAGTCCATGATCGACAGGTTGACGCAGCCGTGTGATTGACGATAGCCGAAACCGTCATGCCAGTATGTGCCATGCAGGGCGATGTCGTTGTCGAAATACATGACCCAGGGCACGTTCTCGATGAAGTAGAAATCGGGCTGGCCGCTGGCTCCTGTCATGGGTGTTGACGTGGCGCGGATATAGACTTCAAACAGCCCCTCATTGGTAGACCATTGGGGCAAGCCACTGGAAATCAGGGTGGCGAAGACCATACGGTCCCCTTCGTAGGCAGTAGCGGTTTGCTCGAATAGATCAATGGCTACCCAATAATCGGCGGGGCTAACGCCTTCGGGACGCTCGACAGCTTTGAGGCGAGCCACACGGGTTTGCTGGAGCCATTGGCCGGGCGCGACCAGATACCATTCCCAACCGTCTACAATTTCCGTGCCGTAGATCGTCATGAGCGTGTATTGTCGGATGCGCGGCAAGTCAGGGTTTTCGGGGCCGCCAGGGAAGCTGCTGGCGCGGGCGGCGGCAACCATCCAGGCATAATTGCGCGTCAGTGGGCCGTTGATTTCAACGCCAGCTAGCTCAGATACATCAGCGTCCTCAATGTTTTCGCTGCGAACCCAATGGCCGTTGCTCATCTGTACCCAGCCATCAATGACTTGGCGAATGGAGACGTAATTGTAGCCCTGGTCAATATGACCGACGATGTTACCGTTGGGGGCGTCGTAGAAATCGACGCTACCGACGATACGGCGAAAGCGACGTTGGTAGAGAATGTCATCGCGGATTTCCACTGGTTGCACTTCAGGGGTCGGATAGCGTTGCATGGCGGCGTGGGCGGCCCGCATCTCCAGGGCACTCATGCCGGGAGCAGTTAGGCAGTCGGGTGCTTCGACTTCCTGACCGGTTTCGAGGGCCAGCAACGATTGGGCAACCAACGCATCGCAGTCCTCATCGGCTTCGTCGCCGGGGTAGGCCAGCGCGTTTTCAGACTGTGGGATGTGGGGAATAGTGAATACACTTATCAGCAATGTCAGCAGCAATAGTTTCCTGAACACAACCAACTAACTCCAATAGATCAATGACAATAGAGTTGCAAGCATAATGGATAAAATATGGATGCGTAAAGGGGCTATTATCCTACGTTTTTCGGGCGGGGATTTAACAGCAAGAGTAGAGGTTGTCCACTCCTGCTGCCGTTTCTGAGCATTATTGGATCAACGGAACCACGTCGTAGTCGCCCCGGAAATAGATATTGCCAGATTGTATCCAGACGAGACCGAGTGGGGTATCGAGTTGGTACATCGTCCAGTCGGCGTTGCGTCCGGTGATGACGTATTCGGTGTTGATGGGCAGAAACCCAACCTCTCCGGTTATGTTGGCGCTGCTATAGACCGGAACCGTGCGGCGTGTAACGGCGGTGGCGGGTGCGATGGGGCCGACGGGTTGGGTGGCGATGGGCACGAGGTTGACATCGCCCCTGAACAAGATGTAGCGAGTGCGAACCCAACCGACACCCCAATCGCCTTCGACGCGCCACCAGACGCCATCGGGACTGACACCGGTGACAGGGAGAACATCGCCGCCAGCGACGGTGGCGAGGATGGTATATTGTGCGCCGGGGCCGCTGCGAACGTTGAGGCGATAGGCATTGATCACCACATGATTGAAAATGCGAGGTGTGTCGTCAACGACAGGTATAGCGGCCATGTTGCCATTGAGTGTGATGCCGCTGAAGACCATCCAGACTTGGTTTGCACCGGCCAGCACCTTCAGCCATAGACCATCGGAGCTGCGACCTAGCACGCCGACTTCCGTGCCTCGTCCGCCATCCAGCATCACGACGCCGAAACTAGGCGTGGCATAGAACAATTTGCGGTCGATAATGACGGTGGCGGTGGCGTGTGCTAGGCCATCGGCAGCCGGACCAGCGGTGGTGTCGCCAGTACGTAGTGGGATGTTGCTGGCAGCTCCAGCGATGCTGACGTTCCCGACGCTGATCCAGCCCAAACCTGCGCCTTGGACAGCAACCATCCAGCGGGTATTGTCAGCGTTGCGCCCGACGATAGGTGTTGTCGTTCCAGCGGGCAGTGTGGCGAAGACCTGTCCAGCCTCGCTGTAAACTGGCTGGTCGCTGTGGAGTTGGACGGTGGGGCCGCCAAAGCCAGGACCGGGGTCCCTGATGTATGGAATGCCTTCTAATGAGCCACGCCGGACGATAGTCCCTGTGTTGACAAAGCCGACGATTGCGCCGAAGGTGACCTGGAACCATGCGCCGTCACCTGTTTGGCCGATGATCTCTGCCGAACTGCCGCTGGGGATGATGGCAACCACGAATGAGTTGGCGTTGGGATTGGTATAGACTTTGGCAGGGCCATAGGCAGCGACGGCCAGCGTTGGACTGGTGATGGTTATGCCTGCGGGATCAGAAGTGATGGGGATACTATTCCGGTCACCACGAAAAACAGTGATACGCGTGCTGATCCAGCCTGTACCAAAGGCAGAATCGACGCGCCACCAGCCGGTTCCGCTGCGCCCGGAGACATTTAAGACTGTGCCACCCTGGACGACGCCAAGGACACTGGTGGCGGTGGAGGGGCCACTCCGTATATTGGCTTCGCCGCTGATGACCGTGACGGTATTGCTCTCCTGTGCGTAAACGGGGAGAGCTGCTAAAACGATTAATAAGAAGATGAAAAGCCCTTGAAGTATGCGTTTCATTGAAAATTTCCTTTGGGCTGTCTGATGCAATTTTCATTAAGTATACGTCAGGCGCAGATAACCGCCAACAGGCCGATTAGGTTTGTTGGTTCAGGTTAGAGTCGGGAGAGCGTCGGTCTATCGACCCTGGTGCAATGCCAGAACATCGCTATACTGGTTCCGGTTTTTCTATATAAGAATCAAGCTATATTGATGTGAGGATTATTTTTATGACAGGTGCATTTCGCTGGTTGCGGCGCGGGTTGACGATTCTGTTTATTGCCGGGGCGCTGGTGGGGTCTGTAATGTTTGTGGTGGTGACCACATCGGGCATCATGGAAGAAATTGATCTTCGGCGGGAACAGAACGAAAGAGATGCGAACCGACGCGAAACTGCAACCGCAGTGCAACCGATCATTGCGGCTGAATCGCAATCATTAGTCGAGTATCAGATGGATGATTTACAACTTCCTCCTGCGGTTGAGGAGACTCTGCCAGCAACTGCGGTGTCGCCGTCGCCAACACCATCACTGTCGCCGAGTGAGGAGGCAACGGGAGTCTTGGCTGTCATGGAGACGACGCAACCGACCGAAGCAGTGGGTCCAACTGATGCTATCGAATTGACTGATGAACCTCCCACTGATGTAGCACCGCTGGTAAGTGAGACGGATGTGCCGACTGATGAGCCGCCGACTGTTGAGCGATCTTCGCCAACAATGGCAATTGTGGCGACGACGGCTGTGATTCCGACGATAACTCCTCCGTCTTCATCTACACCCCTACCAACAGTAACCAATACGACGACACACACCCCCACTGTCATATTTTCGCCAACCGTGGTGGCGCAAGACCCACCAACGGCGTTCCCTACGAATACCGTGCCACCATCGGCCTTGCCGACCAATACGCCATTCCCCACGAACACAGCCACGCCGACGGATACGTTTACACCAACCAATACGGCTACAGCGACCAACACAGCCACGCCCACACCGACGTATACACCGTCCAATACGCCCACCGCAACACCGACACCACGCCCAACACTGGTGATTGAGGGGACGTATGTGACGCCGTTTTATACCCCGATTGCACCGATTCCTTTTCGGGCGGAGCTGGTTGAAGACGACCCCGACATTGTGAACATCTTATTGCTAGGATCGGATGTGGGGAGTTCATTGGCGCGTACCGATGTCATCATTGTGGTGTCACTCAACAAGAATACGGGAACAGTGGCGATGTGGCATATCCCCCGCGACTTGCTGGTGTATATCCCTGGTGACACCATTCAACGCATTAATCTGGTTTTTCAGATTGGGCAACAAAATGCCTGGCCTGGCGGTGGGCCGGCGTTAATGCGCGAGATGTTTCTGTATAACTTTGGCCTGGAAATCGACCATTATGCACGAGTGGATTTTGATGATTTTAGAGCGATTATCGACCAGTTGGGCAACCTGACGGTATCGGTAGATTGCCAGATTACGGATTGGCGGCAGCTAGATGAAGATATGCCGTTGAGTGTGGCCGCGACTAATGAGGAATATTGGGAGGAGTATACGCTGCCGGTGGGCGTGCATGAACTCAGTCCCTATATGGCATTGTGGTATGCACGCAGCCGCGTGACAACAAGCGACCTGGATCGTGGCCGCCGCCAGATGGATTTGTTGCGGGCAATATGGCGACAGGCGCGCGCTAATGGTTTGTTTGACCAGGTATTGACGCTGTGGCCACAGGCATTGGAAATTGTCGATACGGACATGGCGCTTGAAGATGTCTTGAGTCTGGTTCCGCTGGCAGTCTCATTGGATCCGGCCCGAATTGAGCGTTTTAGTATGCGCCAGGGTGTTCACATGGAAAGCTGGCTGACACCCGATGATGGCCGCTCGGTCTTCTTGCCGAATTATCCGGCGATTCGGTCTTTGGTGCAGGACTTTGTGACACCGTCCAGCCAGAATCGGTTGGCGCGTGAATCGTCACGAGTTGTAGTTGATGATGGCACGCTATATGGCCTGGGTTGGGGGCAGGTGGCGGCGGATCGCCTGGCCTGGGAAGGCTTTGCAGCAGATGTGGCCGTGTTGCAAAACCGGCATGATGTGACGTTGATTTATGATTATACGGGTGAGACTAAAGGCAGTGAACTGGAACGCTTGCAAGAAATTATGCGGGTGGGGAATGCTAGCATCATTGCGGAACCTGACCCTGATCGAGTATATGACTATCGAGTCGTGGTAGGGCGTACCTATAATTCCTGTTATCGTGGTTCCAGCACTGATGAAGTTGTGATTCCTGACGTGCCGCCGGCGGTTTCTGGTCAGGAGTGAGACTGATAGTTGATGAAGCACAAAGCCCCTTGCCGGGAATATTGGTGAGGGGTTTTTGTGTTAATAGGAATGCGAATCAATGTTGCCAGTCGGGCAGGAAGTCACCTAGGGGGTTGCCGATGGGACTGAGGAGTTCTTCGGCAATGTTGTACCGGTAGAGGCCGTGGACGCTATTTTGTTCCCGTTGGAAGATGATTGCTGTGCCGTCGGGCGACCAATCGGGAAAGCTGTCGTTTACGCTGAGGGGCATGAGTGGATGGAGATTCTGCCCATCACTGTCTACCAGAAAGACTTGCGTGAAGTCGTCTTGTCGGACATGAAAGGCAAGCTGGCGACCGTCGGGTGACCAGGTGGGGAAGTAGGCATTGTCCAGGCTATCAGGTGAAATTTGCTGGCGGTTGGAACCGTCGGTAGCGATGGTGAAGATGCGATAAGCACCGTTGACGTAGCTATGAAAGGCGATATGTGTGCCATCGGGTGACCAATCTGGCCCTAAATCATCCATACTATTAAAGGTAACTTGTGTGACCGAGCCGTCTGAAAACTGGTAGATGTAAAGTTCGTAGTCCCGGCTGCCATCGACTGCGCCAGAACGGTCACTGTGGAACGCCAGGCGCGTGCCATCAGGCGACCAGGTGACATAACGATCATCGGTATCCAGAGAATTGGTCAGATTAACCAGGTTGGAACCATCGGCGTCCATGAGATAAACATCGGCGTTGCCAGTGATGCTTTCGTAGGCATAGAACGCGATAAAACTGCCATCGGGCGACCAGGCAGGGCCAGTCTGGTGCAAATCTTCGTTAGCCGTTAATTGCTGGCGAATGGATACGCCGTCCAGGCTGGTGATGAAGATATTGAGAGAACCCGTGCGATGAGAGGAATAGGCGATCAGTTGATCCGAGATACCGGTGAGGTTGGCGTCGGGAGTGTGGGGCGGTACGTCGGTCACGGTGGGAGCGAAGGTAAGCGGTAAGACACTGCTATCGGCGGTAGGCTGTATTGAACCATCGTTATCATCATTCGCTGAATTGAATGGATCTAGGGCGTAGATGGCGAGTGCCCCGCAGGATAGGGTGATGAGCAGTACACCGATGATGATCAGCGTGGCCGTTTTCGGCCCCCGATAGCGTTGGCTGGCTCTGCGAAGAAAGGGCCGGACAACTGGTTGGCGTTGGAACCGGAGAAATGGTAGTGTTCGGGCGGCAGAGGGCGTGCTGCCTATTTGTGCGGCAGGTTCGTTGGAATGCTGGATAGCCTGAAGCGTTTTGGCGCGTAATGGATTCTTGTTTAGTGTGGGAGAGTCAACGCCATCTGCAATAGAAGGGGGATGGGCGGATGTAATGGTTTTGGCGATGGCCGAGTCTGGGGGGGCTGCTTGGCGGACGAATTGCGAAACTTCAGGCAAGCTCAAAGCTTCTGGCGGGGACTCATCGATTGATTGAGGGAGCGGTGTTAGATCGGACGGGTCTGCACCGATGGCTTCCGCAATCATGTCATAGACATCAAGGACATTGGAGATGCGATGAGTCGGATTTTTGGCGAGGCACCGAATCACGACATCATCAACCGCTTCGGGAATGTTGGGTTCTATGGCGTGAAGCGGGGTGGGTGGAAGGTGTAGATGCTCGTAGGTAATGCGCTCGGATTTGGTACTGCCCTGGGCCGCCGGATGACTGCCGGAAAAGGGCACGCTGCCAGTTAACATTTGGTAGATGAGGACTCCCAACGAATAGACATCGGCGGTGGGCGTGATGTCGCCGCTGGTGATTTGTTCTGGTGACATATATAGTGGCGTGCCAAGTGCTTGACTGGATGTGCCGGAGAGGGTGGCGTCGTCTAGCAAGCGAGCGATGCCGAAATCGGTGACGAGCAGATTGCCGTTTTCGTGGACCATGATGTTGCCCGGCTTCAGATCACGGTGGATCACGCCTTCGCCATGCGCGAAATGCAGGGCAGACGTCAGAGGTTTCAATAACTCAAAGACTTCACGGGTATTCAGCGGGCGGCCAGCTTTGTAGAGGCGGGCCTGGAGCGTTTCACCCGGCACATAATCCATAAGGATGAAGACGGTTTCATCGCTTTCGACCAAATCGTAGTAGCGCACGATGTTTGGGTGCTGGAGACGGGCCAGGACTTCGCCTTCGCGCCGGAAACGCTCTAAGAAGGTGGGTTCTTGGGCGTTATCGACTCGCAGAACTTTGGCGGCAAGGTCTACATTGCGGCGTGTATCGTGAACGCGGTACACTTTTGCGAATGTGCCTTCGCCCAGACAAATATCAAAGCGGTAACGCTCCGCGATGGTTTGGCCCGTCAGATCGGTCATTTTTACATCGTCCTCGCTGATGAGTTTAGGCGGCGGCGGCACGACTGTCAACATAGAAGGGACAAATATGGCGCGTATTCTTATCAGCGTTTTGCCCGCGTCGGGGCATGTCAATCCTCTGGTGGCGATTGCCCAGGCATTGCAGCGAAATAGGCACGAGATAACGGTAGCGACGGATGTGTCGTATCGGGAGCAACTGGCGCGTATTGATCTGGATTTGTTGCCGTTGCCTTATCCGCCGGGAGCAGTTGGGCGGTTGTTGAAAGCGTTCCAGAAACCGGCACGATGGCTTGTACAGTTGCAACCGAAGCCCGCCCAGATGTATTTCCTCGATCATCTGGACGTGTTGACAGCGGCTTTGATTGAACGAATACAGCAATATCGACCGGATGTGTTGCTGAGCGATTTGAACTTTTATGCCGGGCCAATTGCAGCCGAGGTGTGCGGGCTGCCGTATGCTAGTTTTTGCGCGATTGTGAACACCTTGCACACGCCGGATGTGCCACTGTATGGATTGGGGAGCGACTGGCATCCGTCAGGCGATGTGCGGCGTTTATTGTGGCGAGTGTTGCGCCTGCCAGTGGGCATGGTGTGGGGTCGCTATGACCAGGTTATCAATAGCGTGCGACGGGATAATGGCTTGAAACCAGTGCGAAATGGGATGCTGCAATATTCGCCCTATCTGGGGCTAGTGCCGACGACGGAAGCTTATGCCTATCCACGCCGGGTTGTACCGCCCCAGATACATTATGTGGGGCCAGTGACATCGGCCAATCGGGGCGAGACACATGATGACTTTCCGTGGGAGTGGCTGGATGATGAACGCCCGATGTTGTATGTGTCGATGGGCACGATTGTCGGCGGGGTGAAGGTGTTCCAGGCGGTGATTGAGTTGGCACGTGGGGCAGCCTGGAAGGCGGTGCTGGCAGTGGGGCGCAATACGGATGTGGGGCAGTTTGCCGATGCGCCGGAGAATGTGCTGGTGCGAAATTTTGTGCCGCAACTGGCGGTGTTGAAACGGGTCGATGCGGTTATCAGTCATGGGGGCAATAACACCGTGACGGATACACTGCTGCATGGCTTACCACTGGTGGTGATTCCGTTCAGCGCAGATCAGCCGGAATCAGCGGCGCGGGTCAAGGCAGCGGGGGCAGGTATTCGTATCCGGCCAGGGTTGGCGCATGGGGAACGGTTGCGGCGGGCGATTGAGGCGGTGTTGCATGATCCGGCTTATCGACAGGCGGCACAGTCCATCCAGGCCAGTTATGTGGCGTGTGATGGGGCGGCGACGAGTGCGCGTCTGGTGGGGAAGTTAGCAGCAACGGGAAAACCAGTCTACCGGCAGAGTGCGAGGGTGGGGAATCAAAGCGACGAGGCCAGTTGACCTCGCCGCCAAGTCAGAGGGGGAATCTGCGGACTATTTCTTCTTGCCAGATTTGACCGCGATCAGCTTGGGTTGCACTTCGGGAACCTTCGGCAGACTCAGGGTCAGCACGCCATCTTCGAAGTTGGCATCGACCTTGTCGCCATCAACAGGCTGGGGCAGGTGGATGCGGCGGCTGAATTTGCCATAGCGACGTTCCTGGATCAACGTGCGGCCTTCCTTTTCCTCGATAACCTGTTCGGGGATTTCGGCCTCAACGATCAGGTATTCATTGTCCAGACGCACGTCGATGTTTTCAACGCTGACGCCAGGCAGGTCGGTGGTGACGGTGTAGGTGGTGTCATTCTCGACTACATCAACGGGCAGCGTGAAAATGCTCTCACCGCGCTCCGCAAATCCTGGAAAGCTGTTATCAAACATGCGATCCAGGGCGCTTTGCATCGCTACCATCTCACGCAATGGGTTCACACAAATAATTCGACGGGACATTTCAACTTTCCTCCTGTAATCAAGCTGTTTGGCTTGTTTTTTCGATTTCAGTTACGAGGATACGGCTTGAATGTAAGAAAATTTATGAGCAATATAAGAGAAATGTTCGAGAGTATAAGAATTTCATACGAGATGGATGTGCCCAGTTCTCAGATTGAGTATCAATGGCTTAATGTTGCGTTGAGTCGCAGATAGATGTGTGTCAAATGAATTAGAAAATTACTCTATCGTTTTATATAAAAGCACAACATAGAGCGCAATCACAACCACAACAACAAAACACATTACGGCAACCTCAGCCAGAATTTTACTAATGCCAAAATGCTGGTGAATTTCATTCGCTACCCAAAATATGATGTACCAAATGAATAAGACGCATGATGTAGCCACCAGTATAGGTAGGGCAATCGCATATGCTTTCTTAATGGAAAAATGGGCCTTATTGAACCCTCTTGATCTCATTTGATCTATGCATCCGATAAGGTTATCGGGTATTCAGCGCAACACTCAATGTCAAAGCTGCAAATTCGGTTCGATTATTGGGGATTTTGAAGGTCATAATGGCTCATTGTTCGAGAATTAAGGTTTGATATGCGATTGCCCTACCAGTATAGGTATGCAACCAACACGTTCTTCTCTTGGTTTCAACATAATGAAAGTCTTTCTAATCGAACTGGACGGGCACAATCTGACCGCTGGATAAATCCGAAAGTTGCTGGCTGAAGGCGGGCAGTTCTTCCTCTGCAATCCGCAGAACGATCATCACTTCGGCGGCGAACTCCTCCTCGTCGATGATGGTGTTGTAGCCTTCAATCATGCGCTTGACGAGTTCGTAGAGGTGGTAGGGGACTTCGATGCCGATGGTCTGGCGCGTGACTTTTTCCTCAACGGGCAATGCAGCCACAGCTTCGCGGGCAGTCTGTCCGTAGGCATGAACGAGACCACCTGTGCCGAGTTTGGTTCCGCCAAAATAGCGCGTGGTGACCAGCACGACATCGCCAATGCCGGAGCCGCGCAACACGGCCAGCGATGGCGGGCCGGATGTGCCGGAGGGTTCGCCGTCGTCGCTCATGCCTTCGGTGACGCTGGAGCCATAACCCACAATGAAAGCATACACATGATGGCTGGCGTCGGGCATTTCGTCGCGGATGCTCTGGATGAAGGCTTTGGCTTCGTCTACGGTGTCGGCGCGGCCAATTGTGCCGTAGAAACGCGAATTGGAGACGCAATGTTCAACACGGATGGTGCGTTTGGGGATGGGGTAGGAAGGCATGGTCAGTCCAGTAGGCGTGTAGGGTCGGTACGTCGGATATAGCGGCGAAAGGCTGCCAGTTCGTCCCAGGCATGTTGCAGGCGACTGATGTCATTTTCTACAAAATCGGCGGCAGTGATGTGGACATTGCCACGTGGGCTGATGGTCACATTGTCGCCCAGTAGATAGTCCAGGCCCAGGCGGACGAGTTGCTCATTGACGCCTAACCGCTCGCGGAGTTGGGTCAGGGTGGTTTTGCCATCCTGGGAGTTGACGACGGTCTTGACCAGTCCGCGCAGCGTCTTGAGGAAGGCGGGCAGGCTGTCGATGGGTGATGGGGCAGCGACCAGATAGACGCGGGCGGGTTGGACAGCATTGATAGCGTGGACGATGTGGTCGAAGCCGGTGGGTGCGGTCAGGATGACCAGGGCGGCGGCGGGTTGCAGTTGGCTGAGGGGGAAGCCGGGTGATTTGCTGGCCGGGAATCCTTCGGCCCAGACAGCCAGATCGGTTTCCTGCTGGCGAATATCATCGAGTGCATCCAGTGCGTGACCAGTAGTACGGAAGTCAATGATTTCGGCGGTTTCGACGGGGTCGGGGGTAGGGGCCTCGATTTGCTGCCAATCTACCAGCGTAACTTGTAATTCGGATACCTCGCGGTAGGTGGAAATGTCGATGGTGTAGGCCAGATCAAAACGCCCATCCAGCAGTGGTTCATCGGCGCTATTCCACCAAAACACTGTCTGGCGATGGCCCTCACGGTCTTGCACGGTCACGCGGCGATGCTGGTTGTTTTTGCCGAGTTTGGCAGTGCTGGCGGTAGATAAATCAGGTGTGACGAAGATAGGTTGTGGATTGCCCGCGCCGAAGGGGGCCAGTCGCCGCAACTGGTAGGCGAAATCCAGCGATAGGTTTTCCAATGATAATTGACCGTCAATCGAGATTTCATCGGGCGGCACATCCTGGCGCACATCAGCGAAGGCTTGCGAGAGGCGACGGCGCAATAGCGGGGCGTTGTCCCCATCCACCGATAATCCGCCTGCGCCTTCATGACCGCCATATTTCAGCAGAATACTATCCAATTGAGCCAGCGCCTCGCCGACATGGTAGCCGGGGATGCTGCGAAGGGAGCCGCGCATTGAGCCATCATCGGCGGTGACGAGCATAGCAACCGGCTTGTGATAGGTTTCGGCCAAACGAGCTGCGACGATACCCACCACACCGCTATGCCAGTTGGGGCTGCTGAGGACGAGGCTCTCCCAATTGAGCAGGGTGGGATCGCGTTCGATTTGCTCCTGGGCCGCAGCATAAACCTGGTCAGTCAGCATCCGGCGGCGGCGATTGAGGCCATCGGCTTCCTGGGCAAGTTGCTGGGCGGTGACGGGGTCGGTGGTGGTCAAGAGTTCGACAGCTTTTTCGGCAGTATCGAGGCGACCCAATGCGTTAAGAGCTGGCGCGACGCGAAAGCCGATGTCGGATTCGGTCAGGGTAGCGGGGTTGATGCTGAACTGGCGACAGAGTGCGATGAGGCCGGGACGCTCGGTTTTGTGGAGAGCACGAAGACCTAATTGCACCAGATAGCGCGTATCGTTGATGAGTTCCACCACGTCGGCCACCAGGCCAATTGCTACCAAATCCAGGAAACGCCGCGCTTCTGAGGCACGGTTTTGGGCGGTGTAGAGGGCTTGTAGCAGCAGATAGCTGACTCCAACGCCCGATAGTGTCCGCAGCGGGTGATTTTCGTTTTGGAGGCGTAGTGGATTGATAAGCGCATCGGCGGGTGGTAGTGTTTCAGGGAGTTCGTGATGGTCAGCGATGATGGTTGGGATGCCGAGCGATTTGACATGGGCAATGGCTTCGACATCCGCCGAACCAGTATCGCAGACCAGCAGCAAATCAGGCGATTGTTCATTGAGCATTGGCACTAAACTGCTGAGATGCACGCCGTGCGATTCACGCTGGCGGTTGGGGATGTAGTAGCTGACATCCAGGCCAAGTCGCTGCAAGCCTTCAACCAGGATAGCGGTGGAGGTCTGGCCGTCGGCGTCGAAATCGCCCCAGACGAGGACATGGGCGTTTTCTTGTGCAATGAGTTTGCTCAGAATGGCGATGGCACGATCCAGGTCGGGCAGTTGAGATGGCAGCGCCGGGTGGTAGTGTTCGGGCGAGAGATGGGCGGCGGCGGTTTCTGCGTCATCAATGCCGCGTTGATGCAGGATAGCCAGTAATTCGGGTGGTAAGGGGCCGCCAGGCAGTTGCCAGTCGCTTTCAGGGAGTGGGCCATCAATGGTATAGCGCCAGACTTTATCTGTCATGACTAAAACTCCACTGCTGAGGTATCCAGCGGCAGGGTATCATCTAGCCGCCAGTAATTGTCCAAATCCTCCGCCGTGATGTCGCTGATGGTAGGGCTGGTGCCGCGTTCGCAGAGGCCGCGATAGTAACAAAAACGGCAAGGCCGCTCGTCGGGTACTTTGGGGAAATCGGAACTGTCGATAGCGGCGATGACGGATTGGATGCGGCTTTTGTACTCGTCAGCAGATTGCTGGTTGATGTTGAAGGTGCGTATTTCCCCATCGACGATACCCGCATAGATCAGCACGTAGTTGGCGATAGGCGTTGTGACCAGCCGGACGGCTTCTGTGAACAAAATATAGCCGTAAACAATGGTCTGCATCCGGCGTGATAACCTGGATTCAGATGGTAGTCTGCCGGTTTTCCAGTCTACGGCGAACAGCGTATCTTTTTGTCGGCCAATCAGGTCAAACTTGGCGAGCAGCGGGCGGCTATCCAGCGTCGTCGATAGCGATATTTCGGGCCATGCTCGCTCGAATTCTCCCAGACGTTTCAAAATATCCTGGTAACGCCGGAACCAATCCTGCAAGGTCGAGTCGGCGTTGCGGAGAAGTGCCTCATCTGGGATGCCGAGTTGGTGACGTTCGACCATCAGGTGGAAGCGTTGGCCGCGCTGCATGGCGTTCTCAAAATCAGCCTGCGGCTCAATGAGCGGCGAGGGCCATTGTTGGTTGAGGATGTATTTCAGGTAGAAGCGGCGCGGACAATCCTCAAAATCCTGTAGTTTGGATTGGGTGAATTGAAAACCACGCGGCAGACTGAGCGCGGCGTCAACTTGAAGATCAGCCATTCAGATGCTCCAACAGATGAATGAGTGGCAGGGCAGGTTGCTTAACACGATGGCCGCCTTGTTCCCAGAAACGTCCGGTGTTCCAGGTAATGATAAGCTCGGATTTGGCGCGGGTGATGCCCACATAGAGCAGGCGCAGACGTTCGGCGGCGTTGGCGAAACGATCTTGCTTCGAGGCATCGCCCAGGTGATAGTTTGCTAGTTTGCCGTCGATCAATGCCTGGAGTTGGGCCATGATTTCGGCTTCCAGATTGAGATTGTCGCGCACGAACCATTTTTCGCCGATGAATTCTTCATATTCCAGGGCGGATGGGAAGCTATAGTTGTTGACGGCCATCAGGTAGACACGATCCCATTCCAGCCCCTTAGCGGCGTGTAGGGTGGCGATGGTGATGGTGCTGGGTTTGGGTTCGTAGCCAGTTTCGCTATCGTCGAAGCCGATGAAGCGGCGCTCGTTTTCGCTGATGCGGCGCAGCTCTTCAGCGAATTCGGTCAGGCGATAGCTGGCATGATCCCGTGAGATGCTTTTGAGGACGACGGCGATTTTGTAGGCCAGGGCGATGTCGGCGGGGTCGGTAAAAATGTCGCCGCTGATGGTTAAGACAAGTTGGTCGATAGGCAGACTGGTTGCATCTAGCCAGCGGCGGATTAGGATGATGAAAGCCTGGAGATCGGCTTGCCACTCATCGTCAAGGCTGGTTACTTTCAATACCTCGCGCCAGTCGGTCTCAACAGGCCAAATAATTTCTTCAACACGATTCAGGCGACTGAGTAAGCGGGCGATGGGGGGCCGCGCGTTGTCTTCATCTTCATCGTCGTTGTCTACTCCTAGTGCAGAAATGTGGCGTAGCCAGACTCCATGATAGGTTTGGGCTAATTTGCGGGCGCTGCGAGGATCGGCCAGGTAGTCCATCACGAAGCCGAGAATACGGGCGGTTTGGCGTGTTTCGGTGGTGCTGCGGAGCAATTCTTCGTAATCTAGATGATGGTGTTTTAGTTGCTCGGCCAATTGATAGCCCCGGTTGTTTTCCGGCACGAGGACGGCGACGGTTTTATCGGGATTATCTGGTAGCCAGTTGAGTAGATTTCGCACCACCATATTCAGTTCGTCATCGGGCGTCAGTTGCTTGTTGGCGGGGTAAATATAGATATTCGAGACGGCGTCTCGGGGATTTTCTTGCACATCGCCAGGTTCGGTGGGTTCAATACGCTGGAAGTAGAAGGCGTCACGTAGCGTCGAAACGGGATGGTCATAGACGCTCCAGCGGGCAAGTTCGTTGGCGAGTTCCATGATTTTGCGCGAGGAACGTCCAGATTTGCTGAGGGGGTGTTCGCGGACATCGTCACGAGCCAGAAATTCGCGCAAATAGCGTAGATCGGCAGTGGTGAACGTGGTGTTGATGGCCTGATTGGGATCACCAACGCGCACCCAGTTTTTGCCAGCGGAGAGCAGTTCGAGCATCTCTTGTTGGAGCTTGCTGCTGTCCTGGGCTTCGTCTTCCAGGATGTACGGCCATTTTTCGCGCTGACGTTTGAGGAAGCGTTCGTCTTCTTCCAATGCGATCAGTGCCAGCCGTACCAGGTCATCGAAATCTACCGCGCCGCGATAGGCCAGGCTGCGCTGATAGTCTTGATAAACAGTGACGGCGAAGCGGGCCAGATCGAAGGTTTCATCAGTTCCATTCAATGCGTTTAACAGGTCTTCGGGAGTCTGGCGGTGGGCTTTGGCATTGCTAATGAAACGGGCAGCTAGGTCTTCGAGGGCGACTGGCAGGTGATGTTGAAAGACACGATTCTGCTGGTTTTCGCTAATATCTTCGTCGAGTATCCAAGCCAGACGCGGACGCCATTCGGGAAGATGGGCGTTGACGGCTTCAATTTGTATATTACGCGAGACACGTTCATCGACAATGCGAAAGTCTTCAGCCAGACCAACCAGGGTCGGGCGCTCGCGCACGATGTCATGGGCCAGGCCGTGCAGGGTGCGGACGCGGTAGCCGCTATAGGGCAATAAGCCGCGCTCGTGTTCCAGGATATGGGCGATGCGGCTTTTGAAACTGTTGACAGCGGAATTGGTGAAGGTCACGATGAGGACCTCGCGCTCGTTCTTAAAGCTACGCGAGTCTAGGCGTTGCACCAATTGAGCAGCGAGATGCGATAGGGTGAAGGTTTTGCCGCTGCCAGGGACGGCGGAAATACCCATCAGACCCCGACTGTAGCCGCCGATGATGTCCCATTGTTGCTGGCGAAACTTAAAGTCAGTCATGCGTCACCTTCGGGACGAAGAATATGCTGGAACAAATGTAGCAACGGTCCGCGTTGCTCGAAGCCTTGTTCGCCCAGGTCAGCAATGGCAAGGAAGAGCTGCTGGTGACAGCGGCGCACCAATCCCAACACCAGTCGGTAGAGCGTTTGCCAATTGGTATCTTGTTCGTCTTCATCAGTCCAGATATGATCGACCGGATAATCGCGGCGCAAAACATAGGGGTGGGTCAGCGGCTGATCCAGACGTTCGCCCCAGGCTTGACTACCGACGTCAATCCAGAATTGGTAATCCACTGGGCGGTTCCGCATCAAGTAGGTGTAGGCGGGCGCGATGAACACAGCGTCGGTTTCTTCTTTTTGCCAGCTAAGAGGGTGGAAAGCGGCCAATAAGCCCTCGCTGACGAGTTCACGATAGATATGCCAGACGGGTGACCAATCGTCTGTTCCTTCGGGGTAGAGTGCTACGCGGAAACTGTAGGCTGAATCAATCAGTTGAGCAGCGACAGTTCCGGTATCCAAATCGGTCTGGAAGCCAAAGCCAGTCTGCGTAGCAACATCGCCGAATAGGCTTCGTAGGAAATGGTCGGGCGGGGTGGACGCTGCCAGTTCACGTTGCTGGAGGAGCCAATCGCGCAGATGTTGATAGCGTTCGCCGCTGGTGTAGGTGATGCGTTGCTGCATCGTGGCGTTGATGATGTCGAAGGGGCCGGGTTCGTGCCTGCCTACACCATATACAATGTCGGTCAAAAGCCCGGCACGGATTGGATCGAGGCCATCTATCAGTTGCACAAGGGCACTGGCGAAATCGTTGGCTTGTGGCGTGGTCGGTTCAGTGGGGTTAACCAGTTGCATCAGCGTCAGCATGGCCCGTGCTGCTGGTTCTTCACGGATGGCGCGTGATGGACGGTGGGAGACGATGGGTACGCCTGCATTTTCGAGGCGATTCATGACGGAAAAGCGCAATGAGTCATTTAGGAATGGAGCGATGAGAACGATTTCGCGGGGCGAGATGCGTTGGTTGTGGACCAGATCTATAACCTGTTCACAAACCCAATCTAGCATTTGGGGGTAGAAGGTATAGAACTGGTAGGTGAACGCGGCTTCGGGATCACCGGTGGGAGCCGGAATATCTCCCGTGTCGTCAAATGCTTGAGCAACAGCTTGCTCCAGGTGTTGCAAGGGCGGCGATTGCCCATGAGCGGTTGCGTGGACTTCATGCGACTGGCAGAGGTCGCGCAGGTGATGGGCCGCGTCGGGTTCTGCACCCAGGAAAATGCGATATCCAGCGTCGCTATCGTAGACCAGCAAGGCGGATTCGAGTGACGGCCACAGCCAGCGAATGAAGTCGAGCGCAACAGGGCTATTTTCTTCGATGTTGTCAGCAACCAGGTGGCGATATTGTTTCCGCAGATAGGCAGCCGATTGCTCTATGTTCAGAATGTGGCGGGTAAAGACTTCGATTTGTAACGAGAAATCTAGCAAATTGTGTTGCAGACAGTGGGCGCGGAAATTTTGGGCGACTTCCTGCCAAGTGCGATAAACCATGTGGCGGCTAGAATGCCCTCCCCAGGCGGCAATAAGGCGCTCGGTTACGTCTTCGATGTTAAAGCCGTTGATGGCAGCTTTGGAGAGGTTATCGAGTGCCTGGGCAATCAAACGGGCACGGGGCACGCTGACACTATCGAAACGTCCGGTCTGAGTGGCCTCATCGACAAATTGGGCCATGTGATATTGAGCAGTTTCGATGGTCAGAAAAGTGGGTTCTGTATCGCCTGCAAAACCAGCAGGTTCGGCGATTAAGGGCCAGAATCGCTCGGCACTGCGGCGGGCCAGACCACCGATGGTCACAATATCGACGCCAGCGACATTCGACCAGCCGGATTCCACCAAGTTGATTTGATAAGGACGTCCCAGTGTACGTTGGGGAACGAGTGCCAGAACCGCGTATGGGGAGACGTCATCTTCTAGCAGGGAATGTAGATGTTGCATAGCAGCGGTTGTTTTACCAGTTCCCGCCGGACCTTCTAGGAATGTTGTTGTCATGGGCATATTCAGGTTGATGGAAATCGTTAATAGCAGACCTATTTTATCATAGAATGGCCGTTTTCAGGCGATTAATCTGGTATGAATCATACGGCCTCATGCGCGATTCATCTTGCAGCCGTATGCTTAAATCTGAGATAGAGTTGCCAGACATCAGCCAGACTATTAAGATTGATGGGCAACTAGATATCTCAGAACCAAAGGATTTTTTATGTCTGTATGGCACACGCAATCAATAGCCGAAGTTCTGAAGGACTTACAGGTTGATTCGGACACAGGATTATCGGCAGAAGAAGTTCAGAAACGGATGGCGCAGTATGGCCCAAACCAACTGGCCGAAGCACCTCCCGTCAGTTTTTGGAAACGGTTAGCGGCCCAATTCAATAACTTTGTGATTTATATTTTGCTGTTTGCTGCTGTTGTTTCATTTATTCTGAGCCTGACGGAGGATAAACCGCCCTATGAATCGGTGGCGATTATGGCAATCGTCATTCTTAATACGGCGTTGGGGGTTGTGCAGGAAGGCCGGGCCGAGCAAGCATTGGCGGCACTGAAGAAACTGGCGGCTCCCGATGCACGGGTTCTGCGTGGGGGACATACATTGGCAGTCACAGCATCCAAGATTGTGCCCGGTGACATTGTGCTGCTAGAGGCAGGTGATAATATACCAGCCGATTTGCGCTTGCTTGAAACGGCGAACCTGAGTATTGAAGAAGCATCGTTGACTGGCGAATCTGTGCCCGTGCAAAAGGATGCGACTGAGATTGCAGGCGAACATGCGGTGTTGGGAGACCGGCACAATATGGCGTATTCGAGTACAGTTGCGACCTATGGGCGTGGCAAGGCCGTCGTTGTGGCAACGGGGATGCAGACCGAGATTGGCAAGATCGCCGAGCAGTTGCAATCCACCGAAATTGAGGAAACGCCATTGCAAGAGAGTCTCAATGAATTGGGGCGAATGCTGAGTATCGCGGCGTTGATTATTTGCGGCATTATTTTTGCTTTGGGGGCGGTTCAGGCGTTGCGGCATGGCGAGGAATTGATTGTTGCGCTGGAGGAAAGCTTCCTCATTGCGATTTCGTTGGCGATTGCGGCTGTACCGGAGGGGTTGCCAGCGGTGGTGACAATTAATCTGGCGATTGGAATGCGTGAGATGATCCAACGCAATGCACTCATTCGACGTCTGCCAGCGGTGGAGACGTTGGGCAGTGCAACAGCGATTTGCTCCGATAAAACTGGTACGCTGACCCAAAATCAGATGACGGCGGTGCGATTAGTGGTCGCTGGACAACGCCTGGATGTGACGGGCGAAGGCTATGGTGTAGAAGGTGATTTCCGACTGAATGGCGAGGTCAAGGACCCGCATGAGTGGTTACAGCTGGAACGATTGTTGTTGGGTGGCTTGCTGGCGAGCGATGCACGGTTGGAAAAAGACGAGGAAGCGCCAACTGGCTACCGGATGGTGGGTGATCCGACTGAAGGAGCGATGGTGGTGGCGGCGGCCAAAGCGGGCTACTGGCGCAAAGAGACTGAGCAGCAATATCCACGTGTGGCGGAAGTGCCCTTCGACTCGGCCCGCAAGCGCATGAGCACCATCCACAAGTTGCCAGACGGGAACGGCTATTTGGCCTTTGTGAAGGGCGCACCCGATATTGTCATCGACCTGTGTGACACGTTGTATGAAAATGGCGATTCGGTCCCCATTACGCCAGAACGTCGCCAGAATATTCTGGATGTTAATAGCGGGATGGCGAGTGAGGCGTTGCGGGTGTTGGCGGTGGCTCAACGTCGGTTGGATAAGCTACCGGACGAGGTTGATTCAGAAACAGTAGAGCGTGATCTGGAGTTGGTGGGGTTGATTGCTTTGCGTGATCCAGCCCGGCCAGAAGTCAAGCCAGCGATTGAGCAGGCCCGCAGTGCCGGTATTCGTACTGTAATGGTGACAGGGGATTATCCGGATACTGCCAGAGCCATTGCTGAAGAGATTGGCTTGTTGCGTAAGGATGGGCGGGTAGTCAGTGGGGCTGAATTGGAACAGATGTCGGACGATGAGCTGGATACCATTTTGGCGGATGTTGATGCTTTTGCACGGGTTTCGCCCAGCCACAAAGTGCGGATCGTGGAAGCTTTCCGGCGCGATAGGCACGTGGTGGCGATGACGGGCGATGGTGTCAATGATGCACCTGCGCTCAAACGCTCTAGTATTGGCGTGGCAATGGGTATCACTGGCACGGATGTGAGTAAAGAAAGCGCCGATATGATCCTGACCGATGATAACTATGCCAGTATTGTGTCGGCTGTGGAGCAGGGACGCATCATCTATGGCAATATCCGCAAGTTTGTCTACTTTTTGCTGAGTTGTAACTTGGCTGAAATTTCAGTGATTTTCCTGGCGACATTGTTTGATTGGGGAACGCCGCTGACGGCCATTCAATTGCTGTGGCTCAATCTGGTGACGGATGGTGCGCCTGCGTTGGCATTGGGTGTCGAGAAAGGCGACCCAGACATCATGGCGCATCCACCACGCGATCCCGATGAACCGATTATCAACGAGGACATGCAGATTGGCATGGTGATTCAGACGATAGTGATGACGGCTGTCACACTGATTGCCTATGCTTATGGCCGCGACAAAGGTGGTATCGAGTTAGGGCGTACTCTAGCGTTTATGACCCTGTCGGCGGCGCAGTTAACTCGTGCCTATAGTTCACGTTCGGAGCTGTTTACGATATTCCGCATTGGTGTGTTTAGCAATAAATATATGCAATGGGCAGTGTTGACGTCGTTGATTGGCTTGTTGCTGGTGGTGTATGTACCATTTTTGCAAACGATTTTCGAGACGGTGTCGATGACAGCAGAACATTGGGCTGTGGTGTTGCCATTGTTGTTGTTGCCGACGGTAGCGGCTGAGGCAACTAAGCCTTTCTTGCAGCGGCGTCATGCACAACGTGAGGCGGCAGCGATGGCGAGTTCTGAAGCTGTTTAACAGCTTGATTACATTTGTGTGCCAAACTCCAAGTATCAGTGCGAGGCTCGCCCGTCATGTCAAAAAATGAGGTGATGGGCGAGCGAACAGGTTCATGGAGAAACTGAAATGAATAAGTTCCGGTTATTCATAATACTGGGGTTCTCATTGTTGCTGGTTGGGAGTCTGGGGCAACGGCATGACGCTGCGTATTCTCAAGATGAGACTAATGAGGACTGCGTGGCGCTGGTGACGGAGGCTATGCGGATATTGGGGAGTGCGTGTGCTGAAGTGGGTAGCAATGAAGCCTGCTACGGGCATACACTAGTATCCGCAACGTTTCGGGAAGAGAATGTGGAACGTCAGTTTTTGACCAGTGGCGATATTGTGTCGATTGAAGCCCTAGAGGCGCTGGTGACAGATCCTTTGAATCTAGATACCGGTACGTGGGGCATTGCGTTGATGCGGTTGCAAGCTGATTTGCCAGATTCGTCGATGACCCTGATTTTGATGGGTGATACACAGTTGACCAGTGCGGTTGACCCCAATATTGCCGCTTTGCCAACTTGTGCCGTCACGAATGACTCGGCACGGAATATGAATCTGCGAGCTGGACCGGGGCTTAACTGGGAAATCACGGGCGTTTTGCCAGCAGAGGAGACTTTGGTTGCCAATGGGCGTGATGAAGAGGGTGACTGGGTGCGCGTGGTGCGGAACGGCGCGTTTGGTTGGGTTTACACGCCACGCATGACTATAGATTGTGAGGTTGAGACGTTGGCGGTGGTGGATGAGACAGCCGAGACGAGTACCATCTATTCTCAACCTATGCAGGCGTTTACGCTGCAAAGCGGCACTGAGAGCATGTGTCAGGAAGCTCCGAATGCATTGCTGGTCGAGTCACCTTCTGGACAACGGGCGCATATTATGGTCAATGGAGTCGAGTTGGAGTTTGCCAGCGCTGGTATTCTGACGGCTGATCTCAATGGCGATTTGGTCATCGCCGGGCTGGAAGGCAAAATTCAGGTGACAGCTCTCGGACATACATTCTTGGTAGAGCCTGGGTTGCAAACACTTGTACGGCTGCAAAATGGGCTACCCATTGATATTCCCGAAGTACCGCATCCCATTATCAACTCTGCATTAGAGGGGATCCCACGTGACGTGTTGGAGGATGGGTTAGGGGATATTCTCGATATTGATGTTGGTACGATTATTGACATACCGCGACTGGACGAAATACCCTCGATCCGGCCAGGTGATGGTGATACAGATACCCCGATAGATGGCGTTGACATACCCTCTATTGATCCGATTCCAGGCGGCGACGGCGGTGATATTGGTGTGCCGCCGGATGGCACGCTGAATCCGACCTGTGCGGTGGGGTCCAGAGTGTCGGGAGTCTATACTGCCGTGAATCTATCGGCATCGTCGGAGACATTTGTGTTGCGACTATCCGACGGGATTCGATATGTCAGCCCTGGAACGATGATTACAGTTCGGTCCGGGGAAACTGTTGCCGATACGGTGTCGCTGGCGATTACCGAACCTGTATCATCAGAGGCGACGGCGGTCAGTGTGGAAGTGACGGATGTCAGTCCGAATGTGACAGTGGTTGTGTCGGGTGAGGTGAATTGTGGAGTGGATGATAGTGATCCAGATGGATTGCCTACCAGTGATTAACCCATGTGGCATCTAGCTATTGCTTTTTCCGATGTGTCCTTTCTACGAGTCGCATGGGTATACCATTTGTGTTGAGTAACAGAGTATAGGAAACAGATACATGGCTGAAGATAGGATAATTGCCAGCTTCGATGATCCCCTGGTGCAACGTAAACTTGGCGATTACTTCATAGAGGCACGGATCGGGAGAGGTGGTATGGCGACCGTGTATCGGGCCATTCGTGACGTAGATGAGGCTGTTGTTGCGGTGAAGGTAATTTCGTCACAGTTCGTGCAATCGGAAGAATTTCTGCGGCGTTTCAAACGCGAATCTCGGCTGATGGCGG
This sequence comes from Aggregatilineales bacterium, assembly GCA_965215855.1. Lineage (GTDB taxonomy): Bacteria > Chloroflexota > Anaerolineae > Aggregatilineales > J027 > J027. The sequence goes on from CBDCER010000001.1 coordinate 187,948, forward strand.
CACTCGACCACCCGCATATTTTACCGGTATACGATTTTGGTACGATTGGCGACGTGACCTATTTGGTGATGCGGCTCCTTCATGGGGGAGCGTTGAACGAGCACTTGCGCCGGGGGCCGCTAGAAGCTCAATCAGCGGTCGAAATCATTGAGCAAGTCTGTGAGGCGTTGGATTATGCACATAATCAGGGGGTGATTCATCGTGACCTCAAGCCTGCGAATTTGTTGCGAGACCGCGATGGCGTGGTCTACCTGACCGACTTTGGCATTGCCAAATGGAAAGATGAGACGATTGGCCTGACATCCACTGGATCGTTGGTGGGGACACCGGGCTATATGGCCCCTGAGCAATGGCGCACTGAACCTGTAGATGTGCGAACGGATATTTATGCGCTGGGCGTGATGACTTTTGAGATGCTGACGGGGGAGATGCCATTTACAGCGCAAACGCCATTTAGCCTGATGTATAAACACCTGGATGAACCGCCACCGCTGGCCTCGGCACATGACTTCAGTTTGCCGCCGGGCGTCGATTTTGTTTTGGAACGAGCGCTGGCGAAATTACCAGAGTTGCGCTATCAGTCCGCCGGGGCATTTGCGGTATCGTTGCGGGAAGCATTTTTTGGCGACGCCCTGGATCAAGCCACGCTTGCTCAAACATTGGCGGAACCTGTCGATGATATGATGACTTCAGCCTTGCCGTCGGCAGTGGGGACCTACGACTCCATTGATCGAGGGGCACGAACCATCCTGTCGCGGGCACGTGAGACAGCACGTGAGACGATGGGTGGTATGGCAATGTTGGCCGGGGCCGTCGTTGAATATGTCCAGCGATTGCGCGAACAGGCCAAATATGCCCCAGGTGTAGAAGAAGGGCCGTATAAGGCACTCGAATCGTATGACATTGATGATAATCGGTTGTTCTTCGGGCGCGAAGAAGCGATTGATGCCATGCTAGAACGAGCGCCCTTCGCTCGATTCACTGTGTTACATGCTGAAAGTGGAGCTGGTAAAACATCGCTGATCCGGGCGGGGTTGATGCCGCGTTTGTTAGCGGGTGGCTTCTTGCCCCTATATGTGGCTGTACGACGTCGGCCACCGCACGAAGCAATTAAGCGAGTGTTACTTCCTGATCCGAGCAAACTCCCTGGGCTGGAGGGGGCATCGCTCCGTACCTATTTGAAGGGTGTGTCGCAGACCGTTGGCCCGAAGCGGGAAATTTTCATCTTCGTTGATCAATTTGAGACATTCTTCACCGATGTTTTTACAGATGAGCAACGCGCCGAATTCATCAGTGAAATTGCCGAGTGCCTGGACGATTCGAGTTTGGAAGTGCGCGTCACGCTGGCGATGCGGACGGAGTATTTCGGATTAGTGGCGCGTTTCCAGCCAGCAATTGAGCAACCGTTTGAAAAGGAACTCTTGCTACGCCGCCTGACTCGTGATGAGGCGGAACGGGCATTGGTGATGCCAGCGGAAGTACAAGGCTATAGCTTTGCAGAGGGGCTGGTGGGGACGATTTTGGATGACCTGGCCGACGATAGTGGAGCAGTTGCACCACCTCAGTTGCAGTTGGTGGGTACGGCTTTGGTCGAGCGTGTGCCAGGAGAGCGTCGTGACATTACGTCGGAGGATTATGAGAAGGCGGGCGGCGCTAAGGGGGTGTTGCGGAGTTATCTTGAGCGTCTGTTGGAGCGACTGCCTGCCCAGGATCGGCGTCCAGCGCGAGTGGTTATTGAGGGTTTGGTGCGTGCTGATCAGACGCGGGATGTTCGTACACCGTCCAGTTTGAGGGCTGAACTGGAAGCTCTGCGGGTGCCGACGAGTAGGCTGGAAGAAACCCTGAGTACATTGCGCGAGAATCATGTGCTGCGCTTGGTGGAGACAGATGAGGGGGCGGCCTATGAATTGGTGCATGATTATTTGGCGTTGCAGGTGCAGCTTGATCCTGAAACAGCGGCTCGCAAGGCTGCCCAAGAATTGCTGGAACGACGGGTGCGCGATTATGAACAGTATGGATCGCTGTTGACCCGCGAAGAATTAGACGTGCTTCAAGCACAAGAGGATTGGCTACGGCTGGGTAATGAGTCGCAGGCGCTTATCAACCAGTCGGCTGGGGTTTTTCGTCGCCAGCGCCGTCTGGCCCTGGTATTGACGGTGGCGGCAGTGTTGGGTTTGGTGGGGATATTGGCGATTGGGTTGTTGGCAGCTGTGCGCGAAAGTCAGAACCGGCAAGACCGGTTGGAAGCAGCGCAAACCGCCGAGGCTCGTATTGCTACTGAGCGCGATGCCGGGTTAGTAACAGAGTCGCGGCGACTGGCTAATTTGGTGTTGGAGCAAATTGATCTGGATTCAATGGCCGCGCTAAACCTGAGCTTGGAAGCCTTTGATCCACGCGAAAGGCCGTATGTGCCGGAAGCTGAATTCGCTTTGAGTCAGTCAATACAGCGGATCAATGAGCGAGTGTATATGCCGAGTGAGCAGCGTGTGTTGGGTGCGACCTGGAACACAGATGAGACACGGGTGTTGACCTGGAGTAATGATGACACGGCGCGTATTTTTGATGCAGTGACCGGTGAGGAACTGGTGTTGATGGCCGGGCAGAGTGGCGATGCATTGGTCGCAGCGTGGTCACCCGATGAAATGCAAGTGTTGGTCGGTGATCTGAACGGAAATCTTTATGTATACAATGCCGAAAGTGGCGATCTGATATTAACCATAGAAGGGGCACATAGCGCTAGTATTCGCGGTGTGGCCTGGGATGCAGCGGGCGGGCGGATTCTGGCTTGGTCTGATAGAGATACAAGCCTGTGGGATAGTTCGGGAGAGCGTATCGCGCAATGGGCAGGCAATGAGGCGGCCTGGAGTCCTAATGAAGCGCGGGTGTTGACGATTGAGGCAGTGGATCGGCTCACCCATCTTATTCATGTTTGGGATGCAGAAACAGGGGAATTAGTCGTTGATTTGAGGGAACATGTCAACAGAATACGTGGAGCGGCCTGGAGCCAAGATGGATCGCAAATTCTATCGTGGAGTGCAGACGCTACAGCACGCGTCTGGAACAGTGTGACGGGCGAAGCAATTTTGGTGCTGGAGCGTGTTGATTTGTTGGCGGAAGATACGGATGCGACATCAGAGGACGATGCGGAGACGGATGATAAAGACATCAATATCGCGGTTTGGTCGCCTGATGAGCGATATATTGCCGCCGGTAGTCTTGATGGCTGGGTTATTGTTTGGGATGCACTATCGGGAGAGAGGCTTTGGAGTCTTCAGCCTGATGACGAAGATCCGGCAGATGGTATTGTCGATGGTATAGTCTGGAGTGCTGATGCCTCACGGTTTCTGACATACGGAAAACCGGATGGACTGGGGATTTGGAAAGCGGAAGATGGGACGCGTCTGATGCCGCAGGTAGATGGCTTTGATGACTCGGATACGATCTGGGAGGCGGCCTGGAGTCCAGACGAAACTTATATTCTGACACGGAGCAAGGAAGGATGGGCACGTGTTTGGGATGCGGTCAATGGTGATGAACTCATGCGGTTTCCAGGACATGGCGGCCAGTTGACCAGCATGGCCTGGAGTACCGATGGCACTCGTGTATTGACCAGTGGGCCGGATGGATCGGCACGAATCTGGGCGCTGCTTGATGATGGTATCTTGGTGGGTACAGGTGAAGTGCAACGGCTGATGGGATCAGGTGGGAATGTGCTTGAAGCCTATTGGAATGCTGATGAGACTCTGGTAGCGGCATCTTATGAAGGTGGCACGGTGCGTGTCTGGGATGCGGCCAGGGGTGATGAAGTTTGGGCAGAAACTGTTCATACTGGTGGGGTTGAGATTCTGCTGTGGAGTCCCAACCAGACCCGTTTGTTATCGGGTGGCGATGATGGCCGTGTGATCATTTGGGATGTGACAACGGGGGAACAATTGGCAACGATGGCGCATCAGGGTTCGGTAACAGCGGCGGCTTGGGATGGTGATAGCGGCCGTGTGGCGAGTGGCAGTAGTGATGGCAAGTTGCGGGTCTGGGATTCTGAAACTGGCAGCCTGATTCAGGAATGGGTGATGGGTGATCCCAATATCGATGTGTCACAGGTAAAGTGGAATCGAACTGGGACACAAGTATTGGCAACGAACGACGGCGCCTATCTCTGGATTGTGGATGTGGAATCGGGTGAACTTGCGTTAGAGATTGTTGTCGATACAGCAACTTCAATAGCAGCCATCTGGAATGCAGATGAGACGCAAATTCTGGTATTTGGCACAGAACTTTTCGGTTCCATTGCACGCGTGTATGATGCCAACAACGGTGATGAACTGTTCCGAATGGATGGGCATGGCCTATGGGTGGTTAGCGCCAGTTGGAGTCCGGATGGCACGCGCATCTTGACCACTAGTCATGATACCACCGCGAAAATCTGGGATGCGATGACGGGCGAGATCCTCATGACGCTGGAGGGGCATGAGGAGAATGTCACTGAAGGAGTATGGAGTAGCGATGGTAGTCGAGTGCTGACGCGCAGCACGGATGGAACAGTCCGCGTCTGGGATTTGACGGATGGTGTTGAAGTGCTGCTAATTGACGGTCATTTGCTGAAAGTCAATTCAGTGGTCTGGAATGCTGATGAAACGTTGATCCTAACGTCTAGTAATGATGGTTCGGTCCGGGTTTGGCGCTCCTGGCCGAGCCTCGATGGATTGTTGGACTATGCTGAGACGCTGGTCACCCACCCACTGAGCGCAGAGCAACGAGAGGCGTTCTTTCTGCCGCCAGCTACTCCATAACGTCAGCGATGTGGTGATTGCTACACAGCCACCGATGGTGCGGGCTACCGGGCAGAAATCGGCATGGAATCCATGCACCCGTTCGGCAATCTCGCGATATTCGGAGGCTGTTTTCAATTCATAAGTGACATTGATGCGTTTGATGACGAGGACTTTGCCATCAAGTTCGATTTCACCCTGTACTGAAGCGACCAGATAACCTTCTCCTGCTGGGACCCCACGCGCTTCCAGCGCGCCGCCAAATGTGCCAGTCAGTCAGCCACCTGTCGCGGCGACCACGTAATCGAGCGTGGTGGCGTGGGGATCGTGAACGTTGGGGTCAACATGATAATGTTCCGCGATTTCAGAGTGGACACCGAATGCGACAGGCGAGTCTTCGGCAGGGAGATAGGCATGGCGGAAGGGGCCTTTGATGCGTTTAATGCGGATATTGGATGTGTAGACGACGTCGTCGCTCATAGCAGACCTCTTTGATATGCGATGATTTCAAGTAGTATACTATTCGATAAGGATTCTTAAAAATGAGGACGATTTGGATGACGGAAGCATTATATTTGACCGACTCGTACATGCAGGAATTTGAGGCGACTGTAACAGCGATTGATTCTGAAACGAAAACCGTGACCCTGGACAGAACAGCTTTCTATCCAGGTGGCGGCGGCCAGCAACCGGATGCTGGACAATTAGTGGGCGATGATATGGTGTATGCCGTGTGGAAAGCCAAAAAGCGTGGCGGCGAGGTGCTGCATTTCATTGCTGGTGAAGATTTGCCAGCAGTCGGGGCAATGGTCACGGGCAAATTGAATTGGGAGCGCCGCTATCAAGCGATGCGGACGCACACAGCTATGCACATTTTGTGTGGTGTCATCTGGCGTGATTATCAGGTGAGTGTGACGGGCGGCAATATGGATTTGCTGGCGGGGCGGATGGATTTTGAGTTTGCCGAGATCAGCCGCGAGACAATTGCGGATATTGAAGTCAAAATCAATGCTGAAGCTCAGCACGGCCGTGAGGTACAGGCCAGAATTTTGCCACGCGAGGAAGCGTTTCAGATTCCGGATTTGATTCGTACCAAGATTAATTTGTTGCCGGAAAGTATCCGCGAAGTACGGGTCGTGGAGATCATTGGACTGGATTTGCAGGCAGATGGCGGTACGCATGTGAAGAATACGTCTGAAGTCGGCAATATTCGGATTACGGGATATAAAAGCAAAGGTAGCATCAACAAACGACTATATGTGGAATTGGACGAATAGATATGGCAAAGAGCGAGAAGAAACGTCAGGCAAAAGCATTAAAGAAACGACGCAAGCGACAGGCAGCGGTCAATCGTAGTCGGCGGGAAACGCAGCGAGAATCGCCGCGTGGCATCATTAAACGTGCGCGTAATTTTCCATTACATGATTGTTGGATTGACGAGGGTTGGGCGGATTCTGGCCCTGGCTTGGTACAGGTTGTGATATCCCGTCAGAAGCCAGATGGGGGCTTGGTCGCCGCCAGTTTCTTGATAGATATGTTGTGTTTAGGAGTGAAGGATGCGGTTTGGATCGCGAATGTCACAGCTAAACGCTATGAGGAAGAGTTGTTATCGGCGATATTACCACCGGATAGGCGCACGGAGTGTCCAATTGAATTGGCACACCAATTGATTTATAGCGTGGTTGACTATGCGGCTCAATATGGCTTTAAACCTCATAATGATTTTAAATGGGCCAAGTATCTTTTGGAGCCACGTGGCACATATCCAGAGACTTACGATTTAGCTTTTGGCCGAGACGGAAAGCCGATGTTTATTCCAGGGCCATACGATAATGTGCGGGCGATCGTGGCGAAGCTGGATCGTAACCCGGGGCCAGGAAATTATCACTATATGATGGCCCCAATGGATATGATAGCTATGGATGAAGATTTTGAAGACGACGAAGATTATGAATTTGACGATGAGGAAACCGATGACTTTGACGTCGCTGATGCGAATACAGATACAGATGTTGAAGAGTGATAGAGCAGGCGTGATTTGATCTCAAGATGTCCTTCGTAGCCAGAGTTCAAAACCGGATTGGACGATGGCGATGTGAGTTTCACGGATGATCTCGAAGTCAGTAAGATGGGCGAGTAGTTCATTGCGTTCATAGTAAGCATAGAAGCGGTTCCCGGCTAGCTTCTGTTTGGCTTGTTCGCCACCAGGATAGCCGGGTAGGGGCTTTGGCTCGAAGCGTTCACCCTGGCCTTCTTTCATATTCAGATAGAAGACGCCGCCAGGAACAAGCAATTGGTGGAACGCCTGGATGCAGTCAGGAAATTCATTCTTTTTGAGATGGTAGAGGCAACCAGAAGCCCAGATGCCATCAAAAGGGCCAGGCAACGTATTAAGATCGCGCAGATCGAGTTTGAGGTAGGTTCCGGCGGGGTCTTCGCGGCGGGCGATGGCGAGCATACCATCCGATAGATCAAAAGATACCATTGCCAGGCCGAGTGATGTCATGAAACGTGAATGGCGCCCATCACCACAGCCAGGAGCTAGGACACGTTGGCCGGAAAGCAAGTCGTAGAAGTAGCGCATGGACTCTTCTTCCCATTGCTGCACATCAGGTGTGTTGGTCAAGACATAATCGGGCGCGATGCGGTTATAGGTGGCAATGGTTTCGGTGATATGCTCCATTGAATATTTCTCTATAAGCTCGTATGTAGCTGACTGTATATCAATGATACACAGGTTTGCCTGAAATGACGGAGAGGCTTATTTTGCCAAAGTTTGAAGCGCAAAAAACAGATGCCGCACTTTTTTCCATTTGAAGATCTGGGTTTTCGCTGTAACCCGTTTCGAGCTTTGGCCGATGAAGAATGGGCGGCTGTAGCTATTGTGCCGCCGTCGATTTTGAAAGCAGACGCGCCTTATATCCAGATTCTCGGCGAGCAAGGACGTGGCAAATCGACCACATTGCGGGGGTTGGCGGCTTACTTACAACTGGAGAGCCAACGGGTTATGTATGAATATCTGCCGTTGGGGCAGCGGCGATTCATCACCTCCATAGCAGATTTGGACGTGTTTTTGTTGGATGAGGCGCAGCGGCTCTGGTGGTGGGAGCGTCGTCGATTGGTGCGTAGTACAATGAAATATGATACACGGCTTGTATTCAGCAGTCATGAGGATTTGACAGAGCTTTTCGGACGTTTCAGATTATCAGTATTCACGATATGGTTGGATCAGGTAGATGAAGACCGTTTAGCAGCGATATTACAGCGACGCTTGGCGTACTTTGCACTGCATGATCCGCCAAGCGTTGTATTCTCGCCGGACGCTATTCAATACCTATTTGCCCAATTTGGCAGCGATTTGCGGCAGATGGAATATTTCTTGTATGAAGTTTTTCAGCGCCTAGAGACGTTTGAATTGCTGACGGTTGCGTATTTGGCTAACGTCCGGGCGGTGCTAGAATAAAACGTTCTGTCACGTTGGGATCCATTGCGCGTGGAACGTCGATATTGACCATGATCTGCCAGATGATATTGACATAATGTCCGGCATAGCTCCAGGGGCCGAGGGGTAACTTGAGGTTGAAGTCATGATAAGTGGGCAATCCTGCATCCAACGTTCCCTGATATAGATCCATTTCGGCGATGACTGCCGAATCTTTATCGCCACGCCCTTCGGTATGCCACCCCAAACGCACATAGAGGTGACGGCAGTTCAGGTTGTTGTCTGGCATTACCTGAATTGTGCCTTCTATGATTTCGTTGGGGGCGAAGCGGCGGCCCTGGGGCGTTAGTTCACCATTTTTCAAAGTAAGCGCGATTTCAACGTTTGGCATGGGGTTGTCCTCATAATTCAATAGCGCCGACAGCGCCAGGTGATACCATTAACTCATAGTCTGCTTGAAAATCGGGCCAGCCCGGGATACCGATTTGTACACGAATGAACCAGCGGAGTTTATTGCGCCTGGCAGAAAATGTATGCATGCCGCCAGGTGGTATCTGGAGTGTGCGTTCGTCATTGAAAACCTGGTCGCTGTGAAAGCTCTGGAGTGGAAAATCGGCTATGGCTACATTCACATCCTTGTGAACCGTGACCGTATCTGTGCCGCTACTATAGATTGCGGTTTCGCGGAAAATGAGCGTATAGTTGAACTTCGTGGGGCTGATGTTGCTTTTAAATCCCTGGCGATAAGTGACTTTGAAAATGTCACCGACGCCGACCAATGGCGATGAAATCCATAGCTCAGGCTCGGCGACTTTCATCTTGGCGAGTGCCTGTATTGCGATCAATCCTGTGATCAGAAGACCGATGGCGAGGAAGACGATGCCGATGATGAGCGCGGCGGGTTGGTCTGATGTGAGGCCGACGATTAGTGGGCACAATGCACCACCGCTCCAGATCACGCCAAAAATCAATGCAAAGGCCAGCGGTGACGATTGATTATCTCGTTTGAGTTGGATCATGAACCATCCTTTCTCTATGGTTTAATTGTACTGCATTTAGGGGCATGGCATGTATCGTGGGGCAATTTACGGATTATCGGCAGCAGCAATTTGGGGTGGCATGTATGTGGTGTCGGATGTGGTGCTGGAGACGATTCCACCTTTCACTCTATTGAGTCTGCGCTTGATGATTGGCGCGGCCATGCTGGTGCTTGTCGTCCAGCGTACACCTGGTAATCGTCTACCGCAGCGAAAGGACATCATGCCATTATTGGGCGTGGGGTTGGTTGGATTTGGAGTCAGCCTGGGAGCACAATTCGTAGGTACGGATAAATCGACTGCCGTCAATGGGGCACTCATCACCAGTGCGTCTCCGGCGTTCATCCTGGTGTTTGCGGCGTTGATTCTGGGTGAGCGCCTGACGCCGAGACGTGTGTTGGCGGTGCTGGTGGCCTCGGTGGGGGTGGTGGTGATTATTGACCCGCGAGAAGCTGACTTCAGTTCCGAGACGTTTATGGGCGATGTGTCGTTGGCGTTGGCTGCGCTGACGTGGGGGTTGTATTCAGTATTGGTGCGGCGTGTGCGGGATCGGGCGGATACACTGCCTGTGACGCTGGTGGCCTTTGCGGGCGGCTTGCTATTGACAGTTCCAGCGGCGGGAATTGAACTCTATCATGAACCGGTGGGCCAGATTGACCTGGGGATTGTGTTGGGGGTGCTGTACTTGGGGGTGATTTCGACGGCGGTCGCAATGTGGTTGTGGAATAGGGCATTTGTGCTGGTAGATGCGTCGGTGGCGTCACTGTTCTTCTTTGCTCAACCGTTGACGGGCACAGTGTTGGCTGTGCTGTTTCTGGATCAAAAGATGACTCTTACGCTGTGGGTAGGGGCGGTGTTGATTCTGCTTGGAGTATTGATGGCTGTGCTACGGATAGATCGTAGGTCGCGCCCAGGTGCATGAATATGCCGATGGCTTTTTCGAGATGGTGTCGCCGGATAGGGTCGCTGTCGTCCAATGTGCGCCCGATGTGATAATGTACCAATGCTGATTCGTAGGGCATATCTAGGTCATGGGCATGTCGGAGGGCCATGTCCCAGGCTGTATATGCTTTGGTGGGCTTGCCTTGTAGCCAATGATAACGACCCTGGTGCAACCGGAAACGCGGACATCCAACCGGAAAAACGTTCGCGAATCGTTTCAGAGCTTTGAGGGAGTTGCGGACTTTGGAAGCAAATCGGGTGTTATTTGTGGTTTCCCAGAGTGTCAGATAGACATCAGGCACGTAGACATAGCCGCCAAAGGCCACGTAACCCAGAGGTGGTTGTTTGGTGATGGTCAGAAGAGTTTCATTGGCGATGGTTTCTGCTTGTTGTCTGTCATCATTCCGCAAATGGGCGATTGCCAACATCCCCAGATTATTTAGAAAAGCCAATTGGTCTGACAGATCTTTCAACAAATTATTGGCGGATTGGAGAAGTGTAAGAGCCTGCTCGTTTTGACCAAACACCAGGGCGATTGTACCGCGTCCACTGAGTGACCAGGCAACATGCTCACGGTTACGCGTATTGCCGACGGCTTGCTGAAGGGCTATGTATCTGTTGTGGCTGTGCATGAACTGGCCGCGTAAAAATGCGGCAAAACCTGATGCCGCCAAGCTGTCACCATAACCCCGGCGATCTACAATTTGATCGTAAATTTGAATACTCTGATCGAAGGCTTGCATAGCGGTGTCCCATTGCCCCTGGCTTGCACGATAGATGCCGATGCGTGACAGCGTCAGAGCCAGTGACCATTTGTCATCGAGTCTTTCGGCTATCGCTTGGGCCTGATGCAAGAAATGTTCAGCCATACCATGCCGCCTGATCGTTCCCATGCCAACTCCTGTATTGGCATAAGTGGCCGCCTTTTCGGGCGATTCAGTGCTTATAGTTTCAGCCAAATTCAAGCTGCGAAAACCAGCATAGGAAGCCTGTAGGCGCTGATTGGATAGATACGCAACTTCTTGAAGACGCCGATAGGCTCCAACACCTTGTAGCAATAGACGTGGATTCTCAGTGATCTTCCCAACAAAACGTTCCGGCCAGATGCGGTGTAATATTTGGCGCAACACCTGGTTAGCCAACCCCACAAGAAGTTGACGATGACCACTTGGATGGGGCATATCCAGTAAAGCCAATACTCTTTCGGCAGTCAGACGGCTTTCGTGCAAATTGCCCATGCCCCAATGAGCTTCGGCAGTGTAAATGGCCCAACGAATCTGGCGGGAGTGATTACTTTCGGGTTGTAAGACGATGGCTTCTTCGAGGGCATCAATAACTTCGCGGAAGTTTCCACCCCGCAAAGCCTGTTGAGCTGCCTTTTCCAGATAGTCTACTGCGCTGGACACGACTTCGGCCATTTTCCAATGGTGAGCCAGAAATAGGTTGAACGGTGATAGATCATAAACGAAGTTGCGCTCGTACCAGCGGGCAATCGCTTCGTGCAGGTCGCGCCGCTGTGAAAAGAGCATCAGGTTGTAGGCGACTTCCTGGGTGGCGCTGTGCTTAAACTGGTAGGCCAGGTCCGGCGCTGGCATTTCGACTTCAATTAGATCCAGTTTTTCCAATACACTCAGATGGTCGCTGAGTTGGTCTTTGTCAGCGGTAATGGGATAAACATCGTGCAAGGTGCGGAAAGAAAAGATTGGGCCGATGGCGCTGGCAACCTTCAGCGTGAGTTGTTGCTGGGGGGGCAGGCGATCAATGCGGCTGGTGATGACGCCCTGGATGGTATCAGGGAGATCTACGTCTGGGATGTTGATGACTCCTGGAGCTAGGCGGCATTCGCCATCGACCATCTCAATGTACTCGGAATCGCGCAAAGCGTAGGCCATTTGCTCCAAGAAGAAGGGGTTGCCGCGTGCTTTTTCCTCAAAAAGACTACGAATGTCTTGGGGCAAGATCGCGGCTCCTAATCGTTGGCGAACCAACGCGTGAGTTTCTTCGCTGGTAAGCGGCTGGAGGTCAATTTGTTGAGTGATTGGGCTTTCGAGTAATTGCTGTAGCTCGATGGATTCGTTGGCCAGGGGGCGCATGGCAATAATTAGGAGTAGGGGATGCATTTGTTGGCTGGCGGCCAATGCCAAGGCCCATGAGGCAGAGTCGAGCCATTGGCCGTTTTCCAGAACAATGATGCTGGGAGCCTGGGCGCTGTGGAAACCGAGTAGCCGCAGTAGTAGGTGGCGTGTGTTTTCGGCACGAGCTTGCCCAGACATAGCTTTTGTGAGATCTGTTTCAGGAATATCTAGGGGGAGAATGGCATTTAACAGCGGGGCTAGGTTCGATAGTTCGGGATCGGAGGCCAGGCGGGCAATAATAGCAAGGCTGCGGGCACGGGTCTGTGTGAAGTTATCCATGTGGAACATCTGACTGAGAACACCACGCCAGCCATGATACGGCGTGGCCCGGTCAATTGAGTCGGCTTCACCCATCAGAACTTCAATGCGACGGGCGTTTGCTTGCTCAATAAGGTCTGTAATCAGACGAGTTTTTCCGATGCCCTGCTCTCCTCGAATCAAGACAACAGTGTTTTCACCTTGCTCTAGTAGATCCAGACTGTGAGTCAGCAGGTCACGTTCTGGTTCACGGCCTATGACCGGGCGTAGACTACTTTCTACCTGTGCTTTGCCTCGCGGCGAATAAATTTGCACTGGCTCGACCCGATTCTTGACCTGGATCGGGCGCAGCTTGGCATATTTGAGGCGCGTGTGAGTTGCCTGATAGGTGGCTTCGTCGCATAGGATAGACTGGCGGCGGGCGGCCATTAATCGGGCGGATAGCACCACTGTCTCGCCAACCATTGCGTATTCGCGGCGTAGCTGATTACCTACCGGCCCACAAAATGCTAATCCTGTTGCTACACCAATGGAACTTTCCAGGTCTAGTTCTTTGAGTTTGGCTTGCATTGCCAGCGCCGCCTGTACGCCGCGCAATGGGTCATCCTCATGTGTGAGTGGCGGCACACCAAACGCAGCGATGAAGACTGTACCTTTGTCATCCATGATGAATTGCCGGACGCTGCCTTGGTAATGATAGAGCGTGACTTGCATTTGCTGCATGACGTCTTGCATACGGTCGGTCACATTCGGCGTGTTTTGGTTCAGGCCGTCAATGCTTACGAACAGTACCGTCACCCGGCGATTTTCGGCCAGCCAGCCGATTTGTCCCGCGTGTAGGCGCGAAAGAATAGCGCCAGCGACAAAACCGCGCAGGGCTTCTTCGGCGTCGGAGTGCAAAATGGCCGGGGCAAGAAGACGCGAGGGAATATAATCGTTGATACGGTCCAGTCGGAAGAAGTCGTCATGGACGCGCTTGCTGTCACAGTATGGTGCAACTAGCTCCCAGGCCTCAGTCGATAGAATCACTTCACCCGGACGCGAAACCTCGCTGGCGGCGTTCATCTGGCCGACGGGTTGACCAGCCAGCAGGAGTTCCCAACGTTTAAGGACGCCACCAACAGCCGCAGTCAGGACTTCGCCCGCACCGATGCCAATTCGCATCGAGAGACGTTCTCCAGCGGAAATTTGGAGTCCGTTCAGGCGTTCTTGGATCAAGAGACTGCACTGAATACAGCGCCGGGTGACGGTAGTCAAGTCCTCATTATGGGCAATTGTCGGCCAGATGGCATAGAGTCCGTCGCCAGCAAATTTCACGATGTCGCCACCATGACCGGAAATCAAGTCGATCAATGCGCCGAAGGTCTGGTTTAGGATATGTGTTAGCTCTTCAGCACCGGATGGGCCGTGTTTGGCGAGGCGAGCAGCCAGCTTACTGAATCCTGAAAGATCAGCGAAGAAGACGGCGGCAGGAAACGGCTCAACATATGGCTCGATCAGTGGCGTTGGATCTTGCGTGAAACGCCGGGCGACGAGCCAGGGAACATAGCTAGCAATTGTGTCGAGAACTTGAGACATCGTCGATCATTCCATTTGCAGAGCAGCGCAATTTAATCTTAAGCTGATTCGCGCTGCTGTGCAAAAGTTTTGGTTCTAGACGATATTTTGGCCGAAACCCGATGTTGCCAGAGTGTATTCACCATCGTGGCCTTGCCGACCGCGTATCTTAATACTTTGCTATAGACGCTCATTCCTTCAAAGGGCGACCAGCCGCTTGAATGACCTGCTTCATAGTGGGCCGTCCCTCATGTATTGCCAGCAATAGCAGCGCCAGTGTGGTTTCAAGATCGAGTACGCCATGCAGTGGGTGAGCGGATGCTTGTTCATGCAAGGTGTGGGACGTATAGTCAGGCTCAATCACATCCACCACACCCTCAACCAATGCTTCCTAGAGCGATTGCTGGTCAGCCGGAGTTTTGAATTCGGGTGTCATGTGACTTAATGAGCGAGGGTGCGTTGATCATCTTCCTTTGATCTGTAGGCGCTGTCAAGAACGATTCAGGCCGATGTTGTTCAAAATCAAGCGATCTCGCAGACGGTCAGGCAATAGCCGTAGCAGATGGTATTTGAACCGATTGATAGCGACAACATAACGGGTTTTGGGGCGAGGGGCAGTCAAAGCACGGAAAACGGCCTGGGTGACAATTGAAACATCTGCACCGTTGGTTTGCGACTGTTTCAAGCGATTGGATACTAGACCGGCGGCATCGCCATAGTATTCGAGAGCCTGGGCCGATAGGTTCTGCGTCAGAGCCTTGCCGTCTTGCAAAGCTTTTTCCCAAATGGGTGTTTTGACAGCGGACGGTTTGATGACCACGACATCAATTCCCCAGGGTGTGAGTTCCATCCGTAGGGAGTCGGATATGGCTTCCAGTGCGAACTTCGAGGCGTGATAAGGTGCGAGAAATGGGCTGGCGATTGAGCCGCCGAATGAACTCATATTGATGATACGACCCTTGCCCTGACGAATCAGTGGGAGGAAGGCCTGTGTCACAGCTACAAGACCGATTACATTGACTTCAAATTGCTTGCGAAGTTTCTCTAAACTCAGAAACTCTAATGGGCCACCGATGGCGATGCCAGCATTGTTGACCAGCCCTGCTAAACCACTGTCGCCGACTGCCTGAGTGATAATGGATACTGCCGATTGGATTTGCTCTGGTTGGGTGACATCTAACAGGATTGGCGTGAGGCTATCTGATGCACGCTTTCGCAATGCTGCGGCATCCTCTAGCCTGCGTACTCCCGCGAAGACCCGGTAGCCTTGCTGGTTAAGATCAAGGGCACAGGCGGCCCCGATGCCCGTTGATGCACCAGTAATCACGACGGCTCCTCGATTAATTGCCATATATACATCCTCTGTATCCTGGGTGATTTACCTATAGCCTTTTTATGCAAACATTGGTAGTTATGATGTCATAGATTAATTGGAAGGGCATAAATGGCCGATCAATTGCAAGTAAATGGCGTAGAAGGTCACAAGCCCACCCTCAATCGGCGTGAATTGCGGGATATTGTTGACCTGGCACTGTGGGCGGGGCAGTTGCTCCTGCATTTTGGGGCGGATAGCGAGCGCGTGGAGGAAACCGTGCATCGCCTGGGTACGGGATTGGGCTGTGACTGGATGGACATCCTGGTATCGCCCAATGTATTGATTGTAACGACCACCAGCGGCGAGGAGTTTCGCACCAAAGTCCGGCGTGTGGTTGGGTTGGGCGTGAATATGTCGATTGTGGCGGCTGTCAATGATCTGAAATACCGGCTGGATGCAGGTGAATTGGATCGTTTCAAACTGCGTGAAGAGTTGGAGCGTATCAGCACCATGCCGCACCAATATAATCGCTGGTTGGTGGTAACGATGGTTGGGCTGGCATGTGCGGCGTTCAGTCGTCTAGCCGAAGGCGATTGGGCCGTATTCGGAATGACATTTCTGGCAGCATCAGCGGCAATGTTTGTGCGTCAAGAACTTGCTCGTCGCTATTTCAATACGTTTATGGTGGTCATCGTTACCGCGTTGGTAGCTGGACTGGTCGCTAGTCTGGCAACGGTGTTTGATCTCAGTCCGGAACCGCAGATTGCGCTGGCAGCATCCGTGTTGTTACTCGTGCCTGGTGTGCCATTGATAAATGCGGCTGAGGATTTGATTAAAGGCCACATGGTCACGGGTATTGTGCGGGCCATTATTGGCGGTCTGATAGCATTAAATATTGCGCTGGGGTTACTGTCAGCGATGGCAATTATGGGAGTGTCGGGGCTATGATAGATACGTTTTGGATGCTGGCTAAGGATGCATTGTGGTCAGGGGTAGCGGCAACGGGCTTTGCGATGCTGTTCAACGTGCCGCCGCGTGCATTGTTCGCCTGCGCCGGATGTGGGGCTGGCGGCCATGCCCTACGGACACTGCTTTTGGAACAGACTGATATGAGCATTGTGGCAGCAACACTGGTAGGGGCGACGTTGGTAGGATTCATGGGCTTGTTTTTCGCTTATCACTACAAAATCCCTTCACCAGTCTTCACGGTTAGTGGCTCTATACCAATGGTGCCGGGCACGTTCGCGTATCGGACCATGATCCATTTGTTGCAGATCGCGGATGCAGATACGGTGGCGGGACAGGAAGCATTAGTCAATGCCAGCATTAACGGCGTGACAACCGGACTCGTGCTAGGGGCGTTAGCGGTGGGGATTGCTGCGCCGAGTCTGCTGTTTGAGCGGCATAAGCCGGTAGTGTAGTGTGCAGCGCGGGCGAGTTCAGACCGCAGGTCTGGTCGAGGTCGCGCCCAACGCAGCCCAAATTGCGGCAACGTCGCTATAATCAAGTGCAAGCCATCAATTGAAAGGAAACACGAGATGGACGCGATTGTTGTGGACAATCTACGAAAACATTATGGTGATGTTGAGGCATTGCGCGGTGTGACTCTGACAGTACAGACGGGCGAGATTTTTGGCCTTTTGGGAGCGAATGGCGCTGGTAAGACGACGTTGATCCGCACGCTGATTGGATCGCTGATGCCGACCAGCGGCGATGTGACTGTATTGAGCATGAATCCGAAACAAACACCGTCGTTACGACATCAGATTGGGTATATGCCCCAAAATCCGGCATTGTATGAAGACCTCTCCGGACGGGCTAATGTGCGTTTCTTCGCCCAGGCTCACCGTCTAGCTCATTTGGATCAGCGGGCGGATGAAGTCCTCAAGTTTGTGGGCTTATTCGAACGCCAACACGATCCAATTTATGCTTATTCAGGTGGCATGAAACAACGTCTATCGCTGGCTTGTACGCTGGTGCATCAACCTCGTATTTTGATGTTGGATGAGCCGACAACAGGCGTTGATCCCAAGCTACGCGAGGCGTTCTGGCAACATTTTCGCAATCTGACTGAACAGGGCGTGACGATCATGGTCAGCACGCATCAGATGGATGAGGCTTTGCATTGTGATCGGCTAGCAATTATGCGTGATGGTGTAGTTTTAGTCTGCGATACACCTCGCAACATCTTGCGACGTGGACGAACTAGAGTGAGTATTTGGCAGGGCAATGATGTTTCCAGCGAAGCTATGACGGAATACCCCACCGAATTGCCAGAGATTCTGAGCCGGTACGATGGAATCAGCCGCATCGAGATTGAACAAGATACGATGGAAGATGTGGTGTTAAGCATGATTCACGTTGAAGGGGATGAGTAACATGAGGAATTTCGCGTTTGTACGCATGCGGGCGGTTAGTCAGCGCGTGTTGATGCAATTGATGCGGGATAGGCGCTTTCTGGTGTTGTCAATTGTCGCACCGCTGCTGGTTGTTTACCTGCTGCGCGTATTCTTCGATAGTGTCGATACCCCAATATTCGACCCAACAGTGTTCATCGTGCCAGTAGGGGCGTTCATCGTGCATTTCATCACCTATATTCTGTGCGCGATTGTCCTAGTGCGGGAACGGACTGCCCACACATTGAGTCGGATGTTCGTGAATGGCTATCAACAGGCGGAGATTATCGGCGGTTACCTGATGGCGTATTCGGGACTGGCGACGGTACAGAGTTCACTGGTGCTGATTGAACTCAACCTGTTGTTCGATTTGGGATATGGGATTCAGACATGGCTCTCGCTATATTTGGTGATTTGGCTGCTGGCGATTATCAGTATTGCTCTGGGTATTTTCCTATCGAATTTCGCCCGCAATGAAGGCCAGGTATTTCCGTTCATTCCCCTGGTGATTTTCCCATCGGTATTTGTATCGGGATTGATTGTCTCAGTAGACAACATGCCAAACTGGGCACAGGCACTCAGTCGTGTGACGCCGCTATATTATGCCAACCAAACTATCCAGGCGTTGATTGAGCCGGGAGGGACGTTAGGCAATGGCCTAGAGCATTTGATTGTCTTGCCGATTTATGGCCTGATTGTGCTGGTGTTGGCAACGTTGACCTTGCGTGAGATGGAATGAGAATGCTCGGAAAACTGGTATTGTTGACGAATCGCCTGATAGAGGCACTAAGCAGGGGGCTAACATAAATCCGGGCTGGTGCAGTTTGGTTCCTATACGTGCTGGTCGCGCCTCGGCAATCCGGGGACGATGATGTGGCGCAATGCGACGACACGCTTGATGCCTTGATGCAGCGACGGTGTTGGTACAAGCCGGAAAGGGGTACAATGTCGATGTGATTGGTTGCGGCGGCATTTTGGATGGAATCACCTACCGACGCTATCAGGCAATTGGTGTGCCTGTGGTGCAATATTTTGGCTAGCATTGGCCTATCGAAGGTCGTTAGTAGCCGCACAAATCTATCGAGAGGCAAGCAGAAATGGAGTTTAGGTGCAGCAGCAAATCGCCAGAGTTCTGCTCGAAATTGAGGCCGTTCGTTTTAAGCCCCATGATCCAGTGACGTTTAAATCGGGCGTCATCTCGCCCATTTATGTTGACAACCGACGGTTACCCTTTTCCCCCGTTCGGTGATTTTCAATGATGATCCGGTGAGCACTGCCCGACGTCTGCGGGATGAAATTAATCAATTTCGGTGATAAGAATGGGATCAGAGTTAATCGAGCAACTGAAAACACTCAATAAAATCGCGGCGACGCTCAATCGTGCGGTGGATGTGCGTGGGGCGTTGGAATCCGCATTAGCGCACCTGGTCAGATTGATGGAGTTGGAGACCGGATGGATATTTCTAGTGGAACCGCTGTCGAAGGATAAACAATGGGGTAAGGGTTTTCATCTGATTGCCCATCACAACTTGCCTCCCGCCCTGGCAATAGATAACCCTGAAGCACAGCGGGCCTGGCTGGGCGGGTGTGATTGTCAGGCGTTTTGCCTGAAGGGTAAGCTCACAGAAGCCTATAATGAAGTGCGCTGTACACGATTAGAGGAACTCGCAGGCGATTTGCGAGGTCTTGCTGTTCATGCGTCTGCGCCATTACAAGCCGGTGATCGTGTGCTGGGTATCTTGAATGTAGCTGGGCCGGATTGGGAGGCGTTTAGTTCGCAGGCATTGGAATTGCTGACCAATGTCGGCAATTTAATGGCAGCGGCATTAGAGCGGGCACGGCTCTTTGATCTGCTGCAACAACGCCATATTGAGGAACAAACGGCATTATTGGCCTTCTCCAATAAATTGCTGGGCCAGCACGACCTACCAGAGATGATGAATTTTCTGGTGCGGGAAGTGTGTCATTTGCTGAATGTCGAAGCATGTGTGTTACTATTGCCATCTCCTATTCCAGGACAATTGTCGATACATGCAGCGACGGGTTGGCAAGATGATCCGATGGCTGCTGGATACTTCATTCCCGATGAGCCGGACTATGGGCCGGGGATGGTAATGCGAAGCCAAGAGCCGCTGCTCATTGAAGATTTTCCGCACAGTGATATTGCTGATACTGCTCCAGAGTGGTTACAGGCCGAGGGATTTCGAGGCCATGCGATTGTTCCATTGCTTGCCAACGATATAGCTATCGGCGCATTAGTCATCAACAGTCGCCAGTCGCGTCTTTGGGATGAAGATGATGTCCAGTTTTTGCAGTTGATGGCGAATCAGGCGGCAATTGCGCTGGAAACAGCACGTTTGCATGAATCAGAAATCCAGCAAAATCGCCTGGAAGAAGAATTGGCAATTGGTCGGCAAATTCAGTTGAGTATGTTGCCGGAATTCTGTCCGGCAGCAGAGAAATGGCAATTGGCAGCTTTTTATCAGGCAGCACGACAGGTCGGCGGTGACTTCTACGATTTTTATGAATTCCCGTCGGGGCAGCTTGGCATGGTGATCGCTGATGTAGCCGGGAAAGGGGTTCCTGCGGCCTTGTTTATGACCCTCAGCCGGACAATTATGCGGACGATTGCGTTTAATCGTCGTGCGCCGAAAGCGGTACTCTCACGTTGCAATGAGATCATTCTGCGGGATAATCAGTCCGAAATGTTCCTGACGGCGGGGTATGCTGTTGTCGATCTGGCTGATGGGCAATTAACGTATGCTAATGGAGGGCATAACCCACCCTTGTGGTATCAGTCCCGTAGTGGGCAGGTGATGAAAATGCAGGCCAAGGGCGTGATATTGGGGGCGTTTCCTCAGATCATGCTGGAGGAATGTGTTGTTCAATTGGAATCGGGTGATGTTGTGCTGTTCTATACTGATGGCGTGACTGAAGCGGTAGATGCAGCAGGCTATGAATTTGGTGAACGGCGCTTGATAGCAGCCCTCGAAGCACATGTCTCGCAAAATGCTGAGGCGATTGTGCAGGCAATTGTTAGTGCGGTACATGCCTTTATCGGGAGTACAACTCCGGCAGATGATTTGACTTTGTTTGTATTGAAACGGGAGTAATTCTAATGCGTACCATAGCGGTGGTGACGGGCGGAAATCGCGGCATTGGGTTTGAAGTATGCCGTCAACTTGTTCGACACGATATTGAAGTGGTGTTGACCAGCCGTGATGAGGCTAAAGGACAGAAATCTGCTCAAAAACTTCGTAATGAAGGATTGACGGCTACGGCTTATCAATTGGACGTGACACAACCAGAAAGCATCAGCCGGCTAGAGCGATTTCTGCGTTCGGAATATGGACGATTGGATATTCTGGTGAATAATGCGGGCGTATTTTTGGACCGCAGCGAGGGCATTCTGGAAGTTGGATTGGACAAGCTGCACACAACCTTTGAGACCAATCTTTTTGGAGCGTTGATGATGTGTCAGGCGCTTGTGCCACTGATGCGTGAGAATAGATATGGTCGGGTGGTCAATGTGTCGTCACGGATGGGGCAGCTCTCGATGATGGGCGCACGGTCGCCAACCTATCGCATGTCGAAAGTGGCGTTGAACGCGATGACCCGCTTGCTGGCGGCGGAGGTGCGCGATGATGGCATTTTGGTCAATGCAGCCAGTCCGGGATGGGTGCGGACACGGATGGGCGGCCCAAATGCGTTGCGCTCATCGGAGGAAGGCGCGGATACGATTGTGTGGCTAGCAACGTTGCCAGATGATGGTCCCACAGGTGGTTTCTTCCAGGATCGCAAGCCATTGGAATGGTGAGCTGATGCCTGAACAGTGGTTAGGAATATTGATCATCGGCCTGGTGGCTGGGGTCATGTCAGGGATGTTTGGCATCGGTGGTGGTGTCATCATTGTGCCTGCACTGGCAATTTTTATTGGCTTTGAGACACTTGAAGCCATCAGTACCTCGCTGGCGGCGTTGTTATTGCCCGTCGGGATTTTTGCGGTCATTGCTTATCATCGTGCCGGATTGCTGGAATTCCGGTCGTCGGCGCTGGTGGCGACCGGCTTGCTGGTGGCGACATGGTTTGGGGCAGAAGTGGCACTCAATATGCCGCGTGACACGCTCCGCACCGTCTATGGCGTATTTTTGTTTTATGTCAGCTGGCGTTTCACTGAACCGCGTAAACTCTATGCTGAGTGGCAAGCTAACCGACAGGCAATGGTTCTGCAAACGCCATCCACATCCAATTCTGATGAAGCACTGCCGACAGCCCCAGATGTAGCTTGGTATGTCATCCTATCAGTTGGCCTGATCGCCGGGATTGCATCAGGCATGTTTGGCATTGGGGGGGGAGCGGTGATAGTTCCGGCGCTGGTCGCGGTGTTACACTATGATCAGAAACTTGCGGTCGGGACTTCGCTAGGGGCCTTGTTGTTGCCGGTAGGCTTGCCGGGTGTGCTGCGTTACTCTGGTGAAGGGGTGCTGAACTTGGAAGCGGCGGCATTGGTGGCATTTGGCTTGCTGGTTGGTGCAATCTTCGGAGCGCGGATTGCGCTCAATTTACCGTCCAGGACAGTCAAACGGATGTATGGCGTATTTCTGTTGTTTGTGGCTCTGCGTTTTATTTTGGGATAGGTTCAAAAATGAGGCGTTTTTCTCTTCTCTTGTTGCTGATTGTAGTATCTTTTGCTGGTGGGCAAGTGCATGGTGAGGGGCAATATCAAGATATTCCTCGTCTACCACTTTGTGAAGATGATCCAGAAGTGTTGGTTTGCGAAGTGGTACGCGAATGGGATGTTGCGGCTGTGCAATCCCGGACCGAAAGCGCCTGGTTGGATGGTGATGATCTGATTTTGGTCTATCGTGATGCCGCTGATTTGGTGTTGATCGCGGGCGATTTGGGTGGAGTCATGCGGCGATTGCCTGACACGGAGTGGTGGGTGTTGGCAGTTCGTATACAGGGAATGCATGAGGGGGTTATCAGCTATACATTTTTGCCAGTCGTAGGGCGTAGCGTGGAGCGTGGGGCAATCCGCACTGAGGTCTGGCGCGGGCCAGACGCGCCGCCAATTCCACCGTCTGTCGATGAACTCAGAGGAGAATTGCAAACTCATACAATACAGAACACAGCATCGAATTTTTCACGAGATGTGATGGTTTATGTGCCTCCATTGACTGCCACGCGAGTTGTTTACATGGGGGATGGGCCAGCGGTGGAGATCTTCGCACCTTTTATAGAGCCGCTTATCATGGATGGAACACTACCATCAACGATGTTGGTTGGGGTTTTTCCGTTGCTATCGCCCGATCCTGATACCAATTTACGAGCGGCAGAATATCTGTATGGGTTGGACGACAGCCTATTTACAGCTCATGAGCGGTTCTTCATTGAAGACGTTATCCCCTGGGCCGAAAACACATTGAATGCACCAAAGGATCGCGAACAGCGAGCGATTTTTGGCTTTTCGGATGGCGCAGCATTTGCGGTTTCGATGGGGCTGCGTCACCCCGAGCTATTTAGGCAGGTCATCGCCTTTTCTCTAGGGTGGCCGCTGGAATATGGCGAAACATTGGCATCCCCTGTGCGATACTATTTGCTGGCTGGAACGTTGGAACTCCATTTCTATGAGACGACAACAGCTTGGGCGGCGATTCTGGAGACTGAAGGTGGCGATTATGTCTTCAGGGAGCGCGTGGCCGGGCACAATTTTGTGTTGTGGCGCGAGGAATTTCCAATGGCTCTTTTCTGGGCTTTCGCCACTCAATAATCCGTCTCTCATCCTGCGCTTATCTTATTACACTATCATAATCCTCGAAAATAGGTGAGACGAATCGTTTCTGCCTGCGTATAGATTATTGAAAGTAGCAGGAGGTGGCGCGATGAAAATTACTCAATATGATCAAAATGGTATTTGCGTCATTGAACTAGAAGGTCGTATTGATGTCAATGGGGCCGAAGAATTGAATCAGACATTGGCTCAATCAGTTGAGTCTGGTCAGTATCGTATTGTGTTGGACATGAATAATGTTCAATATCTGAACACATCTGGTCTGCACATGCTGGCGGAAATCCAGACCCGGAATCAGCAGCAGGGTGGCGACTTGCGACTGGCACGCTTGAGTCCCATCGTGCAGCGTGTATTTCAGATTGTGGGTTTTCGGCGATTCTTCCGCAACTATTCCAGTGTCGAGTCGGCAATTATGGGGTTGTAGGCTCCAACTCGTGGTGAGCTGGAGCCTGGTCGGTCCGTGTTAGAAGTGACGCCGTAAATCTTCTTTCAGTGCGTCACGGCGGTCCTCGTAGTCCTCCCCATCAATCTCCCCCTTTTCAAAAGCATCGTCTAGAGCAGCAATCTCCGCGATGAGTTCGTCTTTAGATCGCTGAGAGGTTGCGTGGGTCTTGGATTGTGCCTCGGTCAAAATACGGGTTTTCTGAAGATCATAGAGCAAGTACATGCCGCCAGCGATAATCATCAGTATGCCAATACTGAGAATGAGTGAGGAATTGTCCTGCAAAATGGAATTACCGTCATCAGCATCGTCCGCACCTGTGGTGGTCGTTGAAGGTACGGGTGGCGATGACATATCCGGTGTGTCGGCGGTGTCGGCAACGCGATAGGTCATGCTATCACCAGCCTCCAATGTGCCAGTGTAGATATAGCCGTCGTATGGTGTCTCATTACGGGTTGTTCCATCGGTGGGAACAATGTCGTTCCCCGTAATTTCCAGGAAAAGCGTGTGGTTTGAAAACAGCAAACTGTTCTCAACTGGGTATGGGAATGCCTGCGTAATGACAACACTGCCATCGTAGGTCAGTTGGTAAAATACCTGCACTTGGAGATTGTTGTCTATGCCAGGGAATAGCGGGAAATTGTCGCGGTAGCCAAGGACATCTTCCGACGGGAACTGCTCGAAGCGTTGGGTTGTATTACCGATGCTGATTTGCTCTAACCAGGAAGGGATGCTGAAGGCAAACGCATCTAACAAATTAGCACCAATGGGTAGCCATAAATCAACCGTATAGCCGTCCTCGCCAATAAATACTTTGTCACCAGTGTTAAGGTATTCAATAATCTGGTGGATTTCTGCAACGCTCTCAGCGGTTACTGCACCAATATAAGCTTCCGATGCGAATATCTGAATATCAGCGGGGTCATCGGTGGTTTCATAGATAATGAACGGGACTTCGTGGCTGTCACCTTCAACATCGACGGGGAGCAGGACAACGGATGAATATTGGTTGATACCTGCATATTCTGTCTGCAAGAATAAGCCGCCCTGGTAGATGGGGACATCTGTAAATACGAAATTGCCTTCAGTATCGGTCGCGCCTTCAGCCGTGTAGTAATGCACCGGCAGATCATTCTCATCCAGGGCGATGATGTACAGTTGAAGTTGCAAGTTTTCAGGAACGGTCGCACCTTCGGTTCCGTTGGTGATGACTCCAGTGAGGGTGAAAACGTCGAGAGTTTCCTCATCACTGGGTTCCTCGGTAGCCGCAACAGCCGCTTCTTCTGTGGGAACGGTGGTAGAGTCTGCTATTGGTTCATCGGTGGGGGCAGCAGTTTCGTCCACTTCTGGCGAGGCTGCTTCAGTTGGCGATTCGGAAGTGGGATTCGATGCGCCAGGCTCTTCGGTTCCCTGAACATCAACCGCCGCTACAATTGTTTCTCCGCCATCGGCAAAACCATAAGCATACGCCGTCACATTCCAACGGTCTTCCGCTAGCGGGAGTTCGTTTGTCCAAGCAGGCATAGGACATGATGGGTCGGGGGGAAAACGTGTGCCGTTGGATACCAGGTTGAACCAGTCCAACAACGTTACATCATCCAGGCGCTGCGTAAAGTCTGGGAGTGGGCATTCGATACCCGTTGCCACAGGTCCATCACCCTGTCCAGTTTCGCCATGACAGGGTTTACAGTTTTCTTCATACAGGCTGGCTCCTGACTCCAGATCGAAGCTGGCAGGCTGTACAGCCGGTTCGCTTGTCCAGGTAGGTGGTAACGGGGCTACGGTGTTGCCCGTCACGATGTCGGGTTCGGAGGAAGTTGAAAGACAGGCCGTGAAGAAAATGCTGAGTAGAAGTAAGACGATAATGAGTAAACGACGATTCATCAGCTAATTTATTCCTGAGTAATCCATTCTAAGAGTATCGGGCCACATTATACCCGATTTATGCAAACTATCATTGTGTTAAAGGTCACATCACTTGGAATTCGGTGACAAATGTTACTGTTTTCACAAGTTTGTGCCCTATACAGTAGATTCAACAGGGTATTGGAGGTACGACAGATGAGGGTCAAAATCAATCGTGATGTGTGCCCGGCGCATCTAGCGTTCTGCGAGCAATGCCTGGGTAGATTTCTCCGTGAACCACTTGGTTACGAGCGACGGTGCTTTGAGGAACTGGTGGACGACGGTCAGGAAGAATTGACCATCGAATTACACTCTGGCGAATATAACCTCGTCCTAGTTTTGGATGAAGACGAGCGCCGTATGGCGGCTGGCGAAGGTTGGTCATATTTCGTGGATTTCAAGCCACCGATGTATCGCAATAGTGCATAGCATCATATTGTCTGTGGAGTCAACGACACAAGTGCCCTGTCTTGTGCCGTTGTTTTTTATTATTGGCCCAAAGCCAGTAATTGATCCAGAAAAGCATCAATAGCAGTGAAATAAGTATCCGCAGCACGCATCAATAAATCATTGTGTCCGGCGTCAGGAATGCGACAGAGTGTCTTGATGGGAGCTGGGGAAGCGTCATAGAGTTTCTGGCCGTTGCGAACTGGTAGCACGCGATCCCGTTGGCCATGAATAATGAGCAAAGGGGTTTCTATCTGCCGAATTTTGCGGAGGTTGCCAAATAGATCGGGTAACCAAGCTGTCAGGACACGGCGCAACGGAAAGTAGACCAGCAGGGCATGGGCCAGACCACTTTCGATAATCAACCCTTTGAATAAATCAGGAAACAGGTGTGTCATGTGGATGGCGCTGATGCTGCCCAGTGAACGCCCCATCAAGATGAGAGGCTGATCAGGAGGCAGGATATGGGGCAGTGCCTCACGGATCGGGGTTACATCATCAAACAAGGCACTACTCCGCGGCTGCCCGCTACTCCACCCATAGCCACGATAATCAATTGCCAAAAAAGCTGCACCGATGCGATGATAGAACGGTACTAGGTTGTCATAGTCGCTCACGATTTCGCCATTACCGTGAAAAAAGACAATGGTGCATCGGCTGGACTCTGACGGATAGTAACGATACCCTAACTCAACATCATCATCAACCGGAATAGTTCCATCATTGGGGTCGTCGCGAGGTACATCGCGGCGTGGATAGAACAGCATTGAGCGTAGTGGGTAGCTGTCAATCAAGTGTTTCATGATGCCTCCGTCGGTGAATGGAAGATAATTAGGCTGGCAGTTTGGCTGTGTAGAAAGTTCTTGCCAGCAATGGGGCCGATTTCGCCCGCGCAGAAACAGCCAGCGATGCTGATGTCGCCTAGTGTGCGCTGGATAATCTCGATGTCGCCATTGGGGTGGTCATAGAGGCGTGTGCCACGCCCATTGCAGGTGAATAAGAATGCTCCAGCGGGCTGATCCATCAGCGTTTGCGGAACCAGCAACATTTCTAGATCTTCTTCGGCAGTGGCGGCGTCGCGCACATGAAATTGCACGGTCTCGCCGATGTTGATAGCTTCACCGATGGCGATAGAACCGTTACGCTGGTCAATGCCGACAATGCCCCGAATGAGAAAATCGCCGCGCCCCAGCGTATCGTGGACTGGCTGAACGGCTCGCCCAATAAACAATCCTTTTTGCAACAGAACCCGGTCTTGCGGTGGCAGATGGGCAATCAATTGCTGCATACGGGCAAATGGGGGTTGGCCCTGTAGATTGTTGATGACATTGCGTTGGGCGGCGGTGACCGTGTAGGGCTGCCCGATTGGGCGGCAACCTTGCGATACAATAATATCTACCGAGAGGTCTCCAGCAAGGGCAATACCAACGGCTCCCCGACTGTACGTGTTGTTGTTGACGACGAGGGTGTTGCCTAATGGACTGCTTGCCATCCCACCAACTATCGGAATATCAGGATAGTAGGAATTGAAGCCCCTAAGCACGCGATCAATGGGGGTGGTGCGGGGGTGGGCCACCATGATAAAGGCACGGGTATCATCCGGTGCGCCAATCGCAGCTCGGAAGGTATTGACATCTTGCAAGATTTGTTGCCAGTTGCCATCTAGCATGAAGGGGGTGATCTCAACGCCGGGAAGGTGGGCAGCTATCAATGAAATAGCGGGCTTACGTTCAATTTCCTGGTCTGCGCTCACGATGCTTTCGCCCGTTGTGCCGATAAATGTATCTGCACCTAAAGCATCATACAACTGTTCGGCAATGGTGTCCGCGACGTAATTGAAGTGGGGGGACATGAAAACCATCGCTAGATCAATTGGATGGCCTTGCATATCCAGTTGTTTAAGCAAGGCTGGAACGGCATCGCGGAAATCAGGGTTGGTTGCAAGCACCGAGGCGAAGTGCATGGTTGCTCCTTAATTGGCGAAAAAGCCAAAATCAATGTAGTAGTTCTGGTCGTCGGTTTGGCCGTGTGTTTTGAAGACGAATACACGCCGATCATGACGTTTCATTTTCTTCTTCAGTGTATTCCACTGCGATTTCGAGGGTGGGGTGCTGGAAAAGTAATCTGGGCGGAAGATAGCACGGTAGTGTCCGTCACTGAAGCCGATTAGCTTCAAGAGGTGTGTTGCTTCAATATTGCGTGTAGTCAGTACCCGAGAAACGTAAGCCATCACAGAATCACGCTTCCGTTGTGTAAATCTGGGTAAATCTTTGTCTGCCACCACCAATTCTCCTAGAATTTATTATGAATCTGCTTCTTCTAACAGGTTGCAACGTTGCCAACGGCCATTACGTGTCAGTTTAAGTGTCTGGATTTCATAGGGCTGGAGTTCTATTGTGTACATATGGGTGTCATCCAGGCGAAGGTCGGCAATGGTTGGTTGCCCGGCGGTTTCGACCAGTCGCATGACAATGGCGTCATCGTCTTCAGCTTTCTTAAGTGCCCCCAAAATCACCGTTGCTGGCTCGATCTGTAGAAATGGTACAGGTTGAGCCAGGGCGTTGGTTGGCGGAGTTGGGGGATGGTAGACAAAGAATCGCTCGAAGGGATGATTGAGTTCTAACGCAGCTAAGACAAGATCAGCAGCGAGCGTGGCGCTATTGCTATCGGCGAGTAGGCGGAAGTGGGTGTCGATCTGTGTCTGATCCATGTAGCTATAGGGTCTGTCGGTTGGCACGTCGGTTTCTATCCAGCTGCTGTGCGTTGCACCCCGGCTGATGCTCAATCCCAATTTGCCATCTGGTGCAATGTCCAGGCCATATTGCCCATTGTTAGCGATTCCAACATTCATTTTTTCTGATTCGAGCCACAGCCAGCGTGTATAGGAATACTCCGTTGCGTCAGTGGGACACTCGGTCACGCCATAGGGCACTTCGCAGATGGCGCGAGTGTTGGGTAAATCAAACGGGAACACCAGTTTGATCATTTTGTGACGGGCTTGCATATACAGTCGGTTGTGAATGTCGATATAGGGTAAATCAGCATAAAAAGTGAAGCGTAATGCAGCGCGAGTATATTGCCATCCGACCAGGCATTCTACCGTGATCCAGGCATCTCCATGAGCGATGATGCGTAAGGCTGGGCCGTCGTGGCCTTCCATCCCAGCATAGTCACCGACTGCGGCAGGTGACAGTGCAGTCAATGGACTATGGGGAATATTGTAGATGTTGTTATATTCCCCACCCCAGGCATGGGAAACGTCGTGCATGGCGAACAACTGGAGAGGCGCTTTGAGTAGATTCTTGCCACTGTCACGTTCAATTAATGCCACGAGAGCTGCTTGATTGTGCGAGAAGTGAGCCGACCACCACTGATTCTCAATGTGGATGCCGTCAACATCTTCGTTATAGTGCAGGGCATTGGTATTGAGAGATTGCTGTGGCTCGAATCGGATTTCGTAGCGCCGGGCGCTGAGAGGTGGAACCTCGGCCACGAAACCGATAAAAGGCTGCCAGGTGGTTTCTTCCAGAATGGCATCGGGACTGCCACTGGTTTGGAAGGGAACCGGCGTGTTGGTGTCATCATAGAGTGTGAATTGGCGGGGTTCTGGTGGCGGCGCATAGGCACTGAGGAAGTTGCAACCGACGGGTGCTTGTAGCGCGGTACTGTGTGGATTGAAGACATACAGCGGGATCGTACCCGACGTGGGCGCGACATTGGGCAATAGTGCGTGTTGGGCTTTGACGATAACGCGCCGGGCAATGTCGTGGGCATAGCCAAACATATCATCTACACCAGGCATCGCCGTTTCGGTCAATGACCCACACAGAATATCATGGAAGGTATTCAGGCCGAGACGCTTCCAGGCGGCGTGAATCGCTTCAGCGGGGTATCGCCAGCCATAACGCCACCAGGCAATGGTCGCCCATCGCTCGGCAGATGCCAGCAATGCCTCACCTTCGCGCATCTGGCGTTTGATAGGGGCGATGGAGGTATATGTGCCGACCAACGTGCGCTGCAATTCGCCCTCGAATACTGGGAAATCTTGGCGTTGTTGGGTGATGCGGGCCAGGTACGCTTCAGGTGTGCTATGGCGCAGTTCCACGTCGCCATCTGCTAATTCTTCAATCATCCTTCGGAAATGTTCCAGGTCATGTCGGGTTGCGCCGCCACCATGATCGCCGAGTCCCCAGGTAACGAGCGTATCCATGCCAGTTTCGCGGGCGATTCGGATACCATTGCGAGCCTGTTCCTGGGCCTGACCGGGGCGGGGTGTGCCATACCAACCCGTATCGGGACGCAGGGCCAGCACTTCGGAGCCATCCATCCCTCGCCAGCGATAGATGGCGCCAGGGAGTTCGATTTGGTCAGGTTTGGGGCGACAGTGGATATACAACGAAAAGCCGCTTTGTCGGAGCAATTGAGGCAGGCTACAAGGATGGCCGAAGCTATCGAAATTATAGGCCACGGGCGGGCGCACGCCGAATTTTTCCTGAAAATAGCGTCGCCCTTCCATGATGATTCGCACTAAGGTTTCGCCGCCCGGCATGTTGCAGTCGGGTTGCAGATACCAGCCACCGCTGATATTCCAGCGTCCGGCCTTCACTAGTTGCTGAATTCGCCCGAACAGTGGCGGATCATATTCTTCAACCCATTCATAGAGCAGGCTTTCGTTGTGGTTGAAGACGAACTCTGGGAATTCATCAAGGAGTTGGGCAGCCGTGTGGAAAGTGGAGATGGTTTCGCGCAAACCCTCTTCCCAGGGCCACATCCATACCGGATCAATGTGGGCGTTGCAAATCAGATGCACGATGGGGCGATCAGTGGGCATGATAAGACCTTGTCTGTTGACGATGTGAATTTAATTATAACGTGCCTGCTGGGATGAAGATATGGATAGCGTGCGGGTGATTTCTGGCTGTCAGTCACCACCCGCTTTTGAGCATTATGGTGTCGCCATCTGGGCCTCGCTGGGGATCGCCACACTGCCGCGCAGTTCGGGGCTTTGGGCCAGGGCGTTGACGATGCCTTCTGTTGCGACCAGTTGGATATAAGGCCAGGCGGCGTTGACAAAAGCATTGGTGGCGGTACGCCCCACAACGCCAGGGACATTCGGCACACAATAATGGTTGATGCCTTCGAACATGAACACCGGCTTGTCGTGATGAGTGGGACGGCTGGTTTCGATGCTGCCGCCCTGATCAATGCTCATGTCGATGATGAGTGAGCCAGGCCGCATGGATTGAACCATCTCGCGGGTGATGATCTGAGGCGCACGTTGACCGGTAACCTGCACCGCACCGACTAGTACATCTGCAAAGGTGCAAACTCGGTGCAAATTGATCTCGTGTGCGATCATAGTGGTGATGGGACCAACCGGATATTGATGATGAACATTTTGCAGCTTTCGCAGGTCGTAGTCTAGAAGGATAACCCGTGATCCCATCTGTATGAAAGCCCGCGCCGCATTAACACCAACAACTCCCGCGCCGATGATTACTGCTTCAGCCGGAGGCACGCCGGCAATACCGCCAAGCAAAATGCCGTTGCCGCCCCGATTGTTTTGCAGATATTGGGCAGCAATTTGGGCTATCATGCGGCCCCCAATTTGACTGAGGGGAAACAAGACGGGTAGTCGGCCATCTTCTTCCTGAATCAGTTCGTAAGCAACAGGGGTAATGTTTTTCTCAGTTAATAGGCGGGTGCGGCTCTCGACGGCGCTGGCAAGCATCATGAATGCCATGATGACCTGGTCGCCCTTCATCCATCTTACCTCTTCCTCGGTGGGGCGCAGGATTTTGAGAATGAGGTCAGCACGCCGGAATACCTCGTCCTTTTCATAGGCGATTTGCGCCCCGGCCTTTTGGTATTCAGCATCGGTAAAGCCGCTGCCGATGCCTGCGCCGGTTTCAACATAACATTTGAGACCCTGTGCGGTCAGGAGTGACACACCGTTAGGGGTTAATCCGACCCGATATTCAAAGGGCCGATGTTCTTTGGGGATGCCAACTGCATAAGCCATTCAATATACTCCTTGTGGAGCGTCTATTGTAAAACCTTTTGCATCATTGTTGCCACTGCTTTGTAGACCGACGAGTCGTCGCCAAGTTCAACCAGAGGGCGTCCAGCGAATTCAAACTCGACCAATTGGTTATCGCGCGGAATCGTGCCGAGCAAAGGAATGTCCAGGGCATCAATTCGCTTTTGCAGTGGAACTGGAACGGTATCTGAATCCAGATTATTGAGAATTAGATAAGCCTGCTCAATATTAATATCCATGTCTTTCCGAAAACCAGCAATGCGCTCGGCGGCCACGATACCGCGATGTGTGGCGTCACTGACAATCAGTAATGCTTGAACATCGCGGGTGGTGCGGCGGCTGAGATGTTCCATGCCAGCTTCATTATCAATCACCACGTAGCGATAGCTCTTGCTGATACTATCGACCACTTCGCGTAGATTATGGTTGACGGCGCAGTAGCAACCGGGGCCTTCTGAACGCCCCATTGCAATCAGGTCGAAGCGATGACCTTCGGATACTGACGTGCGTACCTGATAATCCAGATAGTCGCGTTTGGTCATGCCGCCTTGCAAGCTGCCCATCGCTGCGCCGCCTGCGTGCAAAGATTGTTTGACTTCTTGTAGCAGGTTTTCGCGGATGTCGCCGACAGTCCATTCTAAATCCAGGCCAAGTACCATATTCAGGTTGCTGCTGGGGTCTGCATCTATAGCGAGAACTGCGCCGGGTTGTGTTTGGACCAGATACTTGATAACCATGCCGGAAATGGTGGTTTTGCCGACGCCGCCTTTGCCAGCGAGTGCGATGGTTGTCGTCATTGTTGAGTCTCCTCTATGTGTTTTCCAGTTTATCGGCAATTTGCTCCGCAGCTTGCCGCAGAGCTTCCACATGGTCATAGACGGCGATTCCCAAACGATCCGCTTCCTGCACCGCCAGATCAGCCGCCAGCGTGCCGATAACGGGAATCTCTGGTGTCTGGTCCTGGAGAAATGCCGCTTCGTCGTCGTTGCGGACTTTGTTGCCGACCAGCCACAAGCGTGTCAGGCCAATGTCATTTGCCAGTTTCTTGATCTGAGCAGCAGTTCCCAGGCTGCGACGGGTAGGTTCCACAACAACTAGCATAGCATCCACGAAATCGACAGTAGCGCGGCCCAGATGCTCAACACCGGCGTACATATCCATAATTAGCACATCTTCATCCCGAAACATGAGATGGGTGAATAGCGTCTTGAGCATGGCGCTTTCAGGGCATATACAGCCCGAACCACCCAGGTCTACACTGCCCATTTCCAATAAGCGGACGCCTCGATGGATGACATTGAATCGCTCTGGAATATCATCGACACGCGGATTTAGCGTGAAAAAGCCACCAATTGTGCCAGGTTTCGCGCCAGTGCGTTCTTCAATCAGGGCATCCATTTCAGCGATAGGGCGTAGCTGCTCCCGTAGCTCATCCGGAAAACCCAGTGCCCCAGCCAGGCAGGGCGATGGATCGGCGTCAACGGCTAATACATCACGCCCGGCGTCGGCGTAAACTTGAGCCAGCAGGGCAGCCAGGGTCGTTTTACCCACGCCGCCCTTACCACTGATTGCCAGTTTCATGTTTTTGTATAACCTCCGCTACCTACGATTCTACCATTTCTGGGACAGGTTGGGCAGCAGGTTGTGGAACCAAACCGGCCTCGGTGACGATGCGCGGCACGATGGCTTCCCAGCCGACCGCCATCAGATGGACACCATTGATGCCTTCTTTTTGCCGAACAGCCTCAATCAATTCCAGCGCGATGTTGACGCCTTCTTCCTGCACACCATCACCAGCTGCTTCCAATCGTTTCATCAGGTGATCGGGAATGAAGACCCCTGGCACTTCATTGTGCATGTATTGGGCCATTTTTAAGCTCTTCAGCGGGGTAATGCCGATGAGGATGTATACCTTGTCCAAAATATCGCGTTTGGCGAGTTCATTCATCCAGACTTCTAGGCCATCGGGGTCGTAGACCAGATTCGTCTGGAAGAATTGTGCCCCGGCGTTGACTTTCTTGTGTTCGCGGATGGCCTGAAACTGAGGTTCGGACGCATATGGAGCAGCAGCGGCTCCCAGGAATAGTTTCGGCGGGAACTTGATGCGGCGTCCGTCCAGATAGACACCTTCATCACGCATACGGCGTAGAATCCAGAGCATCTGAATGGAGTCGATGTCTATAATGTCCGAACGGCCCAATGGTGCTGGCCCCATGCGACTGTGATCGCCGGAGAGACACAATACATTGCGGATGCCCAGGGCGCTTGCCCCGATGACCTCAGATTGCAATCCCATGCGCGTGCGGTCACGAGCCGCGATTTGCATGACGGGTTCGGCGCAATTTTGCAGAGTCATCACACTGCACGCCAGACTCGACATGCGGGCGGTCGCCGAGGGGTTATCGGTGAAGTTGATTGCCGCCACATAAGGTTTGACCATCTCGATATTACGAGTTAGCTTGCCTGTCGCGGTACTCATGGGCGGGGCGACCTCGGCGGTGACCACAAACTCGCCTGCCTTTAGACGCCGTTCGAGTTCGGATTGTGGTTCTTCGTAGGTGGGTGGGTGATATTTGTCATCGCCTTGCCACCAGATTGGTTGGCGGACAGGGTAGAAAACGGAATCCCACATCTTGGCGCGACGTTGCGGATTGCGGGAGATCATGGCTCCCATAAATTTACGAACACCGACCTTGCGGACCTCGCGAAATACATCGCCCCAGGTTTCGGTGCCCACCTTGTCCCAATCGAGGGGGGGCAGGACTTCGAGCAGCTTCTCTTCGCGTTCCATGGCGAAGGATCGCTCGTAAATCTTATACCAGATGCAGGGTCGCGTGCTATCCACATAGCAGTATTCGGAGGTTGACCCACCACAGGGGCCATTCCGTGCGCCTTTGGGACATTCCATTGGGCAGATATACGCGGTTTCCTGCAATAAGCAATTGCCACACATCCGGCAACCAAACAGTGGCCCCTTGACCATGCGCTCGACCCGCGCCAGCCAGCGCCGGCCTAGCGGCTCACGTTTGAAGGGGTAATAAGGCGGTTGCCAACGTCTTCCAGGGGTAAAACCAGGCATGTAGTATCAGTCTCCTTTGAGCGGTCTTAGAGTACCCGCAAGGTCCACTCGTCATCAGATAATCGTTATTGTTGAAGGTACGAATCGGCGTAAATGACCTGATTCAGCAACACCTGGACAGTCTTCCAGATGGCTGCTTGATCAGGATCACTCATATCTACGTCATCTACGGTCGGTGTTTCCATATTAGCGACACGGTCATGAAGTTTCAGGTATAGACGGCCAACGGCGGTGCTTTCGTCGCGCTCTTCGATAATACGGATGGTTTCTTTCAATTCCTCGTCCAGTGGGTCGGCGATCATCATCTGCAGGCCCACACCCATCAGCATCACACAATAGGTGAGGTTAATCAGGCCACGATTTTGATGCGGAACGGCATTGGAAACATTGGAAAGGCCAATGGAAATGGCGGGTGGTGGATCCCAGGCGAATTGCAGGGTACGCACAGCTTCGATCAGCTCTGGGCCATATTCTTGACAACCAGAAACGGTCAGTACCAGTGGGTCGATGATGAGATCAGTGATAGGAAAGTCAATCTCCAGCATACGCGGGATCAGTTGCTCTAGCGCGATGGTCACGCGATCATCAGAACTGACTGGAATACCGCTTTTGCCCATCGTCAACGCGACTAGACGGGTGTTGTATTGTTTGGCGAGGAGCGGTACTTTTTCCAAGCGTTCTGGCTCGGCAGAGGTCGAGTTGATGATGGGTTGGGCTTTGGTGATTTTTTTCAAGCCCGCTTCGATACCCAGAATGTTGGTGCTGTCGAAGCTCAATGGTACATCGACAACAGCTTCAACCTGCTCGACCATCCAGGGGAAAACCTCTTCCCAGTCTTTTTTGCGTGGCCCCAGGTTCAGGTCAAGTGCCTGCGCTCCGGCTTCGACCTGCCGGACAGCTAAGTCTTGAAAAAACTTCCCGTCGCGTGCCTTCAAGGCATCTTTGACTTTTTGCGAGATGATATGAATATTCTCGCCGATAATGTACATATTGTGTCTCCTCTAGCCCTCTTCCATCATGGCCTGCACCGTTGGAAAGCGGGAGAGGTCGGTGTGGGGCAGGAACAGGGCAGATGTGAAGGCTTCATAAAAGGTATTGTCGGCTGAAAGTTCGATATAAGTCATACGGTTGGCAATGTCTTTGATTTCGGCGCGGGCACTCCGATTCAAAAGTGCCAGATATGCGCCGCGTACCGAAGTGTTGCCAAGAAAGTGGAAATTTTCCCAGGGAATATCGGGCAATAGGCCTATTTCAACGGCTTTTTCGACATTGATATATTTGCCGAATGATCCACCAATCAGCACGCGTTCGATCATTTCCATGGGGATGCCCACGCTATCGGCTAGGACGGTAAATCCGGCGTAAATGGCAGCTTTAGCGCGGAGCAGGTTGTCGATGTCAACATGGGTGATGACAATATCACGATTAATCGCAGTATTGTCTGCCCAGGCGATAACGTACTCCGGACCATGATCACCAGTACGGACACGAGATGTATCGAGCGTGGTATTGATGTGGCCGCCTTTGTCGAGAATCCCTGTCAGGAACATCTCGGCCAGCAAGGAAATTAAGCCACTGCCACACAATCCGCGGGGTTTAGCGCCGCCGATTACGCGATAGGTAGGTTCATAGGTATCGCCATTGATCCAGACTTCTTCAATGGCTCCGGTGGTGGCTCGCATACCATCCCGGACACCACCACCTTCAAAAGCCGGGCCAGCCGAACACGCGCACGTTACCAACCAGTCGTTGTTGCCTAATACAGTTTCGCCATTGGTTCCTACATCGATAAAGAGCGTGATCGCCTCACTGTGATCCACGCCGGACGATAATACCCCGGCGCTGATGTCGGCCCCAACATAACTGGCAACGCCTGGCAGGCAATCGACCATTGCTTCAGGGTGGATAGTGATACCTACGTCGGCGGCTGTAAGAATGGG
Organism: Aggregatilineales bacterium; assembly: GCA_965215855.1. Lineage (GTDB taxonomy): Bacteria > Chloroflexota > Anaerolineae > Aggregatilineales > J027 > J027. The sequence goes on from CBDCER010000001.1 coordinate 225,443, forward strand.
GATGTGGTTAATCGCCGTGACAAAAGGCGAGAGGCGAATACTCTGAGCGGGGATGCCGAGTAGTAGGTGGATCATAGTGCTGTTGCCGGTGATGGCAAGTTTCACAACATCTTCTGGCAGGACCTGGACGCGCTTGCAGGCCGTCGCGATGAGTTCACTGATTAGATCAACGACCAACCCGCGAAGTTCTTCATCACCAGTGCCTTTGCCCGCGTAGATGATGCGTGAAATCACATCTTCGCCACGCGCAATTTGAGCGTTGTATTCGGCGACTTGGGCGCGCACCTCACCGCTGATCAGATCGGTCAAGCCACAACGGTGACTGTCGTTGTGCCGATGTCAATTGCCACGCCATACAGCGATGTTTCTTGGGCATCCGAGACGGGCTGTATGCGGATCAAACGTGCGTGTTTGCCAGCTTCGTCCAGCAGATCAACCGTCACGGCGAGCTGCCAATTCACATCGCGCAGGGTCGGCCCCAGTGTGCGAAGCTGATCGAGCGACGCATCGAGATGCTCGATACCTACCTCGCGTCGTAAGGCGGTGCAGAGGCGGCTCCAATCGTCCGTCTGATCATCCATTGAGGGCGGAGTCAGTGTCAACGTCACGCGACGGATTGTTTGCTCGATTGATGGATCGTATCCGGCGGGCACAGCGACCTCTGCCGCGACGTGATCGGTCGTCATGCGCCGTTCGATCTGCTCCTGCGGCGGCACGGCGATCTCCACATCGCCTTCTACTACCGTCTGGCAGGCCAGCGCATATCCGGCTTCAATGTCTTCCGGGGAGAGTCGTAGGATGCTCCGTCGCCGCACCGCGCCCGATTCCACCCGGACCGCACAGCGCCCACAGCGGCCCTGCCCGCCGCACGGCTGAAGGATGTTTATTCCCGCTTCCGCCGCCGCCTCAACCAACAGCGTACCCGTCGCGACGTGGACGGAATCGGGCGCGGTATCAAACTGAACTAGGTGATTAGCCATCGAATGACACGTCTCTTACTCTTGATGTAAGAAGGAGCAGATACCTGCGGTTCTACAGATGCACGCTTCTGGCGGATGCTCTGCTGGGAACCAAGTATCTACCCCTTCCCGTTGCTTAGGTGACAGCCAACACGTTCTTCATGAAGGCGGGCAGGTCCACCGCTTCACGCGGCCCGACCTTAACATCCCAGCCCGGTAGTTCTTCTTCCAGTTCGCCGGAAAGCACTGCGACGTGTCCCGGCAGGACGATGGTTCGCGTCTCGACTTTGTCCTCAACGCCGAAATCCTTGATGTTCTTGGCGATGCGCTCGGCATCGAACTTGCCCGCTGCCCAAGCAGTGAGCACACTCATGCCTTCCGCATCGGCGACCAGCAGCCACGCGGGAGTCCGGCTCCCTCGACCTCGTTCGCCACACTGAAGTAGGTGATGCTGAAGTTCGTTGTCACCAGCAGCGGGTCGGTCGGCTTCGGGTTGTTGATCTCATACAGATCAGGCTGTACCTGAATCGGCTTCTGCGGGTCGGTATAGATGTTCTGGCGCAGCACCAGCAGGGAGTACGCTAGCTCTGGCGTGAAGGTGTCCACCACCACGAACCCCGCATACTTGGCAATCGCTTGTCCTGCGAGGATCGCCTCGCGACCCGGATCGTCTGCATTGCCGGGGAAGGCAATTGTGGGATACCCCAACTCGCGCACGTTCTTGAGGGCCAACCGCCGAATCTGCGTGTTCAGGATGAGTGATTGACTCAGATCATCGACTGCTGGGTAGAGCACCATATTCTCAACGCCCTTGCCCTTGATCTTCTCGGTCAGGTCCGCCAGTTCATCCAGCGTCCCACCACTGACGCCCAACGCCGTCTCATGCTGCACGGCGAGATCTGCCATCGCTTCCCAGTTGTCCGCATTTGCACCGACGATCAACGGTTTTTCGCCATCGACCGCCTGCAAGCCTGCCCCTATCACCGCAGGGTCATCAGCAATCAGGATCAGCGGCAGGGATGTCGCTTCCCGTATCGCGCTGACCGCAGCTGAGAATGCTCCCGCATCCCCTGATGCCGCTTTGACGGCGATGCCATCCAGCGCGAGGTCAATGCCTACGTAATCAACCTGATAGGCATCAACCGCTTTTACCTTCTCGGTGAGGGCAGCAGCAGCCATGTCATCGCAGACGCACACAAACAAACCCGGCCTGTTGTAGAACGTCTTCTCGTGGCGGAACAGCACCACTTCGTTGCCCGCCTTGACCGCGTGCCCGTTCGCTGAAAGTTCGATCATTCGGATGGGCGGGGCGGCTGATTCAGCCAATTGCTCGCGCGCCTCATCCTCTACGTAGGGGCACAGATCAAGCTCCACCTGCTTCGCGGCGAGTTTCATCGAAAACGCCAGACAGGTCGGGAAGCCGCATTCCTTGCAGTTGGTCTGCGGCAGCAACTTGTAGATTTGAATGCCGGATAAAGCCATGATGTTGTCTCCTATACCGGTTCTGGCACGGACATCAGTTCGTCGATGGCGGCCTTGACGCGTTTCAGACTCTCCGGGTGACGCAGCACCACGACATCCGCCCCAGTTTCCAATAGGCTGATCGCGGTCAACGTTTCCCAATGAATGCCACGCTGCTCCCAGTCGCCCCACGCTTCGGGTACGTCATCGCCGACTTTCGCTTCTTTGGTTTTCCAGGCTTCATAGCCGGGGTTGACCAGCATCGGAAGCTGGGTCATTGCGTCGCCCTGTAGGGCCGCCAGTCGCAGCCGTTCCATCACCGAGTAGCCATACTCAATGCCATATCCCAGCGCGCCGGTCGTTGGGTCCATCACGATCCGTTCCAGCGGCAGGCCCATGTCCGTGATCAGAATGTTGAGTTGCTTGGCGAGATTCACGTCCATCGGCGAGCGTGCCATGACGAGATGATCATTTGCCAGTGCCGCCGCAACGATAGTGCGGTAGTTCTTGTCTTCGCACAGGCCCAGCAAGAGCCGTTCGCCTTTGGTCGCTTCTGCGATGGGAACCATGATCTCGTTATCGACTTCTGCCTGCCCCGGCCCCACTACGATCACCGGGAGGCCGGTCGCGCCCAGCACGGCCTTTGTCGCTTCAACGGCGAACTCCGGCGTGATCGGGTTCCCGTCTGGGTCATTGAGATCGAACATCAGCTCGATCAGGTCGGCTCCTGCCTCTTCGCAAGCGGCTGCCCACGCTGCTGGGTCATTGACCACATCGCCCCACACATCCAGCAGCAGCGGCGACCAGTCGGCGGGCCGACCGGGGCGTATCTCCAATGCCACCAGCGGGCCATGCACGGTTGGTGCTTCAAAGTGCATGAAGGGCAAAGTCTGTGCCCCGCCAATTGTGGCGGTCGTTGCGCGCGTGCCACCATCATCGGCGGTCGCGCCCAGCGTAATCGTCTTGACCGTTCCGTTCCATTGATCTTTTGGTACTTCAACAGGCATTGCTGTTACTCCTCAGGTGAACCGTTTGACTCGCGTAATGCCGCCTCACGCTTCTTGATGAACGTCTCAATGGGCGACTCGCGCTCGGCCTTAATGCCCAGATCGCGCAGTTCATCGGCGTTCCGAGCCGCCAGCACGCGCAGAATATGTGTAAATGAGATCATCGCTGCCGGATACAGAACACCCGCCGCGTGGTGCATCAAGAAGTACACGCGTTGACCCTCATCCAGCATCAAGCTGACCGCTGCTTCTAACGGAATATCCGGCGGAATCTGCGGGACGCCAGCGTGCATGATGTCTTCGGCATAGGCATCGTTTGTCTTGCCCTGTGCGAAGGCTGCCGCGAGTTCGGTGCGCGTTACCACACCAACGGCATGCCCTTCAATGTCCAGTACAACGACCCCTTCCAGATCACGTTCGAGCAGCAAGCGTGCAATATCGGCTGCCGGGGTTTCCGGGGGCATGTTTGGACGCCGACCGTCATCAGGTCGCGAACAAGGCGGGGGGGGAAGGGTGTTTCGTCAGGCATCGGAGATTCCCGGCCATGCAGTAGAAGGGGAGATGCAGCGCATCCCCCCTTTTGCTGGCGTTAGAAAATTGCCTCCATCGCCATCGCCGGATGGTTGTGCTCTTCCAGCCAAGCGAGCAAATCTTCGACGGTCGAAACATCGCGCTCATCAGCGATACGCCCGATCATGTCGGGATCGCCCTCGCGCTCTGCGACGACTTTCAACTCGTCAGACATTGATTCTTTGAGATAGCTGCTCATCCAGACGACGCGCTTGAAGCCGCCATCGGCTGAGATGAACTTGGGGCTGATCAGATAGTATTTGCCGACACCCATCACACCCGGCGTCTGCATTCCACCACCTGCCATTCCCGCCAGTGTCGAGAACGTCATCCCGGCGGGGGTCATGCTCGTGTCCTCGCGGCTGACGACCATCACGCCGTTGGCCTCTGGGATCAGCATCACGATGCACTCGAAGCAGCCACATGCCGTCATGGGATTTTCCATGATGGAGTACATCGCCACTTCTTCGACCACGCCATGTGAGCCCACCTTGGAATAGTCGTTCGTGCCTTCCCAGTAGCCTTTCTCAAAGTCCACCAGCGGCCCCAGCTTGATCGGCTGGTTCGGTCCGGTGGGGTTGATGCTGAACGACGCCTTGCAGTCCAGCCAGTTATAGGCTCCGCACAATCCGAGCCGCTCCGGGCTGACGATGCACACATGGTTCGGTGCGAAGCTCTGACAGAGCGTGCAGGAGTAGAACTCCTCCACCGCATCATCCGTCAGATTTGCCAACCGCTTATTGCGGAAGTCATACGACTTGCGTGCTTCTTCCAGTTGTTCTTCGAGTAGATCGGGGTCGGTGTAGATCGTGACCTGCACCTTATCCACAATCGCGCCGAAGTCCGCATGGAAGCGAGCGTGCAAGATTGTGCCGAAGTGCTCCAGATCGAAGCCGTTATCGACCGCGCTCTGCGACAGCCGTATCCACGCGATGTCACGCTGCCCGATGTGCTGAATGCCTGATCCACCGTTGATGAAGTAGTGGACCTGTCGTTCCAGCACTGGCTCAAAGTCTTCCTGCATCTGGCGGCCTGCGACTTCGATCACGATGCCGAGGTCCATGTGACCCTGCGCTTCGATCTCGTCAAAGCCGGGGCCGACGACCTCGATCTTGCCATCGGTCAGTTCTTCCATCGGGGCCATGTGCAGATACTCGAAGCAGCGTGAATACTTGCCGCCAAACTCGACACGCATATCGGCCTTGCGCACAACTTCGCCCTCAAAGGCGGAGCCGTAAGGAACCGGCACATCGACATCCGCGATCTGTACTTTGACGCCGCGCACCTCGATGCACTTCTGCACCATGCGCTCGGCGCGTTCCAGATCATCCGCACCCTCAATCTCGTTGAAGGGCAGGCTGACGACGTGTTCGTAGGTCGTGATTCCGGTCGGCAAAATCTGCGGGATCACCGTGTCGGCGATCACCGGGAAGCCGAAGTTGATCGCGCCCGCCGCTGCCGCATATTTGAGGTCATCGACCTCACCCAACGCCAGCACAAAGGCGTAGACGCGTTCTTTGTTATACATCAGGATTTCGCGGGCTTGACCACCCTTCATCCCACCGAAGGTCAGTGCGGATCGGGTAGCGAATCCCAGCGCGTAGATCGCACTCAGTGTGTCCGTGCCGAAGGGCACGGTGTAGGTGTCGTAGCCTAACTCGACCCCCTCTTCCTGAAGCTGGTGGATGATGCTGCGCCCGTTCACATTCCCTGAGAGGAACGTCAGGATGTTTCGGCGTTGAAGCTCACGCACGATCTTGACCGCCACTTCGTTCGACTTCGCACAACCAACAATGGCGGCGAATCCGGGCATCCGCCCGTCCACCAATTGGATGCCCCACGAGCGCAACTGAATGTCGTCAATCGCGCCGTTGAGATGCCCAACCAGTCCATCACCGCTGCCGTTATCTGGGCTGGTGAAGGCTGTCCCACCCGCTAATTGGAAGCCGGGCATCGGCTCCGGTTGCAAGTTGTAGATGTAGCGAATTGCTTCAATTACTTCGGCGGCGATCAAAGTCGCCATGCCGCTGTCAAGCGTTTCGCCGAGGTAGGGCGTCCAGTTATGCGCAGAGGGAACCGGGTGCAGCAGGCTCCGCGCGTGGTTCATGATGTCGGGCAACTGCCCAAGCGTTTCCACTGCCTCACCGGTCATGCCGTAGATCAGAGGCAGGTAGTACGCTGTGTTGGGGAAAGATACGGGTGTCTCTGGGCCTCTCTCGTTGAGTGCGCGGTCAAGCATGACCTCGGCCTCAGTGACGAGTGCATTGGCCCCACGAATAGCCCGTGTCGCGATATAGCGAGACATGTATTCTGGCCTCCTGTCCTATTTGTTGAGCTGACCGTAAAGTGCAGCCTGTCGTTCGCCGAATGGCAGTTCTTCGATTTCCTCGATGCGGGTATCGCCGGGATCACCGAACTTTTCGGGGTCATATTCCGGCAGTCCGAGTGCCTTACGCTTGCTGTCAATGTGATTCAGCGTGCGCTGGATGATCTCATTCGGGTCGTTGATGAATTCCAGTTTGCCGCCGTAAAGTTCTTCCCAGCCCGCGCTGAAGTAATCGGCGATGGCATCGCTGCCTGTCACCTTATCCGCCATGCCTTCAACCGGGTTCGTACCACCCATGATCACATACGCGCCAGAGGCGACGCAGTAGGTGGCGATAGACAGTGCTTTCTCGCTCATCCACTCCGGCGCAAGGCCCACGGCGGGGATTTCGTCTACATCTTCGCCAAGACCACCCTCTTCCACCATCTGTGTCAGCACCGTCAGGATGCGCGTGTTATCCACGCATGACCCCATATGCAGCACTGGCGGGATGCCCACGGTCTCGCAGACTTCGCGCAAACCGGGGCCGACGCGCTCCAAACCCGCATCACCCAGTAGGAAGCCAAGTTTCGCGTTAGCGATGGCACTGCATCCGGTCTCGACCACAAGTACGTCTTGCTTCAGCAGTTCGGCGGTGATCGTCGTGTGCAGATAATCATGTTGGACGCGCGGATTGGTGCAGCCCACCACTGCCGCCACACCCCGGATACGCCCGGAGATGATGGCATCGTTCAACGGGCGGAAGGACGCGCGATATGTCCCACCCAGCATGTAGTTGATGTATTCGTGCGAGAAGCCGGGTATGAGTTCCGACTTGAAGTCGGGGATTTTCGTCTCACCGCGATTGGCATAATTATCAATCGCTGCTTTCAGGATTTCTTTGGCAATGGTCAGCGCGCGTTGCTCGTCAAACTCCATATGCGTCGCGCCCTTGATCTTCACCTTAGGCGAAGTCGTGATGATCTTGGTGTGGAAGTTCGACGCCAGATCGACCAGTGCTTGCATGATGCACTGCACGTCCACCACCATCGCTTCAACCGCGCCGGTCAGGATAGCAAGTTCCTGTTGCAGGAAGTTGCCCGCCGCCGGGACACCCTGCCGCATCAGGATTTCGTTCGCTGTGCAGCAGATACCCGACAGGCTGATGCCGTCCGCGCCTGCCGCCTTCGCGTATTCGATGATCTCCGGGTCTTGCGATGCCGCGACGATCATCTCGCTCAAAGTCGGCTCGTGACCGTGAACGACCACGTTGACCATGTTGTCTTTCAAGACACCGAGGTTCGCCTCACCCAGTAATGGCGCGGGTGTGCCGAACAGAATGTCGGAGACGTCAGTGGCGATCATGCTGCCCCCCCAGCCGTCTGCCAGCGAGGTTGTGACTGCGTGGTGCAGGATGTGCTCCGGGTCTTGATCGTCGCCCATATGAGTGCGGTGCAGGGCCTCGACGACCTCGCGGTCGATTCCGCGCGGAATGACACCCATCTCCTCCCACATCTTCACGCGCTTCGCAGGTGCGCGCCGCACCGGGACGATCTCGCCGCGCTGCTGCCCGAACTGCGCAATGTATAGATCGGCGAGATCATTTGCGATCTCTTCGGGGGAGCGACCTTCAATGGGGATGTCGTAATACTGGGCAACGGTGCGCAGTTTCGCCACGTCGCGGATGACGATAGCCTTCTGCCTCGCCGTTCGCGACGGCCTTGAGCGTGAACGCCATATCGCGCCCGTGATCGGAGTGCGCCGCCGAACCTGCCGCGACCGCGCGAATGAAGTTGCGTGCCTGAATGGTGTCGATGGTCGCGCCGCAGATACCGACCGATCCGTCTTTGGTCAGGCGGCATGGACCCATCCCGCACAGCTTGCAGCACATGCCCGCTGCGCCAATATTGCAGGGGGCCATATCATCTGCCCGGCTGAAGGCGGTGCTCACGCCGATTTCTTCGGCGCGAATGAGCATCTCCTGTGCTGCCGGGTCAATCGATGCTTCTTGAGGGGTACGTTTCTTTTTTGCCACGGTTGGATTCTCCCTTTATTCGTCTGGATCGAGCACAGGACTCATTCCGGGACAGGGCCAGAGTGCCCTACCGGAGTGAGCTACCTGCTGCCCAAAGCTCATCACATTGCCGGTTGCCTCGTGCGCGGCACTGTGGCGGAAGTAGGTTTTGCCATTGGTGTCCTCACTGATCGCGGGGGCACCGGTCTCTAGTGGAACGAGTAGGTCTTCCAAATAGCCTGCTTTATCCAATGTGGCAGCGATAGTGTCTTCAGCGATGGCCTCAGCGTTAAAGGAGACTTCTACGGTGTGGAATGCGCTGGAAGCCGTTACGTCTTCCACACCCGGCAGCGCAAGAAGGATGCGCCGCACTTCTGCGACATGATGGTCGCCGTACATTGCCGAAACTTCTAAGAGTAATGTATTCATTTCTTACCTTCTTGACCCGATTTGCCCGAAACAAAAAGGCCGCATTTCTGCGGCCAGGTTCATGATGTTCGGCGATGTTGTTGGTCGCTTCGCGGTGGAACATTTTCCATGCGACGCATTTCTTGCATATCAATACGTTCGCATAGGTCGATGCTCCACTAGTAGTGGCAATAGTCACATAAGAAGTCTGCATTTGTCATGTTTGTCTCTATTTGGGCTTGGAAATCACATTCAGAGCGAGGCTAGAGCATGACTGTGCAAGTCTCATTCCAAGGCTGAATGTGACAACCTGCACAGATCAGAGTGCGCTGGTCGGTCAAATCAGGTAGAAAGCATCCAGATTACCCCGATCAGCGGCGAAACTATTCTAAGAACGAACGCTCTCGGCGGGGAAAAGCCACTATTTGGAGACAGCCTATCGGGTTTTCAGACTTACAAACTGTAGTCTTAAACATTCTCAACTGTGAACACCTCCCAAAAGTAATATTGGATAATATTGTTCACTGACTATTCTGCTAGCATATGATTGAAATGAATGGTCAATTGCGCGCACCGGCACACAAACGATGCCACATGTCAAGATCATGGAGACGAGAGGTATCTACCTGACCGCTACATCTCTCATCGCTGCTACTGACTGTGCCTCTGTGAAGGCCAGTACTCACCTGATGACCCCGTCACCAGATGACGGGGCTAGATCATGAGGTGAAGGGACTAGATCACCAGATGACCCACTTGAGGCATTTTTCTCCCTCAACGCCCATGTTTTGGACCATTAGACATCGCAGAGACAGTCATCACTGAAAGGTTGATCTGGTGAAATTCAATGGTACGGCGACCATCAATACCCCTCGTGAGCGAGTGTGGGCCTTCCTCACCGATGCTACTGCGGTCAGTGCCTGTGTCCCCGGTCTGGAAGACTTAGACATCATCATGCCGCAAGAACACTTCAAGGCGACAGCGATGGTCGGCTTTGGCTCAATGCAACTCAAGTTCACGACAGACGTTCATTGGTTGCAGTTGAAAGCACCAGAATCCGCAACAATGACCGTTCACGCCGAAGGTTCGGGCAGCACTGTCGATCTGACGGCCCAGATGAAGCTAACCAAGACTGAGGAAGAGGCAACTGTCCTTGATTGGGAAGCCGATGTCACCATCGTTGGGCAGTTCGCCAATTTCCCCGCGCCAATGATGCAAAACATGATGCACTCCCTGACTGGCATGTTCTTCCGCTGTGTGCAGCAGAACATCGAGCAGCAAGAGATGGATGGACCTACACGCCAAACAGATGCGTGATGACCGTCGTCGCGGCCCCACCGACACTCTGCATTAGAGCAATTTCTGCATCGGCGACCTGATTCTTCTCTGCACGACCGGTCAGTTGCAACACAATCTCGCACGCCTGATACAGTGCCGTTGCCCCGATAGGATGTCCGCGTGCCTTCAAGCCTCCCATCGTCGAGACCGGAATCCGTCCACCGAGGCCGACTTCCTTTTTGTTCGCCATCTCCCAACCATGCCCCGGCTCGGCGAAACCGACCGCTTCCAACAGCAAGCAGGCCATGATCGAGAACGCATCATGTGCCTCGAAGAGATCAATCGACTCGCGGTGAATGTTCGCCCGCCGGAACGCCTTCTGCGCGGAGAGATACGCTGCATTCAACCACAACGGGTCTTCTCGGTCTGCGATCCGAAAACGATCCGTCGCTGCACTTGAAGCAAGTATCCGCACCGGGTGCGGCGAGAATGCTCGCGCTTCATCAGTAGGAACCAGCACCACCGCCGCCGCCCCATCGCAGATCGGTGCACAATCCAGTAATCGAATCGGCGGACTGATGATTCGTGAGGTCTTCACAGCACGCGGCAGAATTGGCTTCTTGAAGAGTGCATGTTCCACGGTCTTGGAATTTCGGTGCGCATTCACTGAGAATCCAGCGAGTACGCCCTCAGGAACCTCGTATCGCTCCATGTACATCCGCATCAGGTCTGCGTTGCGGCTGATCAGTGTCGCACCGTCCGGCACTTCCTTCTCCGCATCAAGGGCTTTGCTGAGAGCGTATGTCGGTGAGCCTTCGCTCATCTTCTCCACTCCGGCAGCGACAGCCACATCCGCTTCACCACTGGCGACGGCAAAATATGCCATCCGCAGCGACGCCGCTCCGGTTGCGGTGGCGGCACTCACTTGCAGAGCCTCCACATCACGCAACCCCGCTTGGTCAGCGATCAGTGGCGCAATATGCTTCTGGCTCTGTAGCTCATCCGCCAGCATATTGCCGACGAACAGCGCATCAATGGAGTCGGCGGCGGCATCTTCAACCGCCTTCTGAACGGCTTGCGCACCGAGTTCTCTCAACGAGAGCAACGTTGCCTTCTCAACTGGCAGCATCCCAATCCCGACGATACTCACATCTCGCATGATTCACTCCGCTATCTGACATGCTCTGCAATGATCATAACCTCGATCTTGAATCTGTGTTTATAGGAATACAGGAGTCGGACTGGGAGGTCTCACGGTTGCAGGTCGGACGGGGAGGCGTCACATCGGACTGGAAGGCGTCACGTCGGACCATTAGCCGTGCAGGGTTTTTCGCTGAATTCGAACCGGGAAGGGTCGCGGGGGAGAGTCGCCAATCGCAAAGCGATTTGTTGCCAGTCACGAGTTTGGGATGCATGTGGTGTCCTCGGTGGGGACGATATTGAAGGAGCAAGCGCGGGTGCGCCACCCGGCGCACCATGATTGTAGCATAGGGGAAGGCGGATAATATTACGCAATATTACCGCTGTGCGGAGTCGTCAGTCCTCGTGTAATCGCAAAGCGATTACTAGGCAATTACAAAGCAATTGCACGTTCTCAGTTTTCAGGTTGGGTGGGTGATGTGACCGGAGAGCGACTGGTGTGGCACGGTGGCCCAGTTTATTTGATCTCTGATCGGCAAAGCGCGTACTCCACCACTCTTTTTCGCGCTACCCTGCTGACGATTTTTCCGCAGGCCGATTCTCCTGTAAAGTAGATGGACCAGATCTCGCTCCCAAGAGTAATCGTCTATGAAGCCACCTCCATTTGAGTATTTCGCACCCGATTCATTGGACGAAGCCCTCGCCTTGCTGGATGAGCATGGCATGGATGCCAAGATTCTCGCGGGCGGGCAGAGCCTCATCCCGGCGATGAACTTTCGTCTCGCTTCGCCGAGCATCCTTATCGACCTCAACGGTGTCAGTGGGCTGGATGGTATTGAAGCCACCGACGATGGTGGCCTGCGCATCAAAGCCATGACGCGTCAGAGCAACGTGGAGCGTGATCCACTGGTTGCCACACATGCACCATTGCTGCATGAAACGATGCCACACATCGCCCATCCGCAGATTCGCAACCGGGGCACGATTGGCGGCAGCATTGTCCACGCGGACCCTGCCGCCGAGCTTCCCGCGATTGCACTGGCCCTTGATGCGACATTTGTCGCCAAAAGTGTGGACGAAGAACGCACAATCAAAGCCGATGAGTTCTTCTATGGATTGTTTGCGGTAGACCTTATGCCGGGCGAGATGATCACCGAGATTATCCTGCCGCCAACCCCACCACGCACGGGCTATGCTTTCACCGAGATCGCCCGCCGTCACGGGGACTATGCCATGATGGGTGTTGCCGTCAGCCTTGAATTATCCGAGGATGGGACCTGCGGTGATGCGCGGATCGTTTACCTGAGCGTTGGTGATAAACCCACCGATGCCCCAGAAGCGGCTGCGATGCTTGCCGGAGAAAAGCCGAGTGAAGCACTATTCGCGGAGGCGGCCCACACAGCCTCTCAGGATGAGATGGACCCCTTCGGCGACATCCATGCCTCGGAGGATTACAAGCGGCATCTGGCGAACGTCCTGACCCAGCGCGCGCTCATCACAGCCCACGAACGCGCCGCCGCGCTTGTCAACTAGATACGATATTTACTGATCCCTGATTATTGCTGATCGCGATCCGCCACGGATTCTCGAACTGGATGGAGCTTATATGACCGTAAGTCATTTACAGATTAGTGTCACAGTGAATGGCACGCTCTACGAAAAAGAGGTCGAGCCGCGCCTGCTCTTAAGCGACTTCCTGCGCCATACATTGGACTTAACCGGCACGCACGTCGGTTGTGAACACGGCGTCTGCGGAGCCTGTACGGTACTTTTGGATGGCGATGCCGTGCGTTCCTGCCTGATGCTGGCGGTCCAGGCTAACGGTCGCGAAGTTATGACCGTCGAAGGGCTGGCAGAGGGCGAGGAAGACCTGCACGTCATTCAGCAAGGCTTTTGGGAAGCACACGGTCTGCAATGTGGCTTTTGCACGCCCGGCTTCCTGATGACGCTCGTCCCCTTCCTTGAAGAGAATCCCAACCCGACCGAGGACGAAATCCGCCACGCGATCTCTGGCAATCTGTGCCGTTGCACGGGGTATCAGAATATCATCAAGGCCGTTCAGATCGCAGCGGAGAAGGCAGGGCAAGCCACATGAATTTGAAGTATGAAGTCCGGCCCGGCGCATATTATGACTCCGTCGTCCTGATGCAGCTTCAAAAAGCATTGGTCGCCTTACCGGGTGTGGACGATGCGGGCGCAGTCATGGCGACTGAAGCCAACCGCGATTTGATGGCCCAGAGTGGCCTGCTCCCGGAAACCGACGAACCCTTCCGCCCCGATGACCTGCTGATCGCGGTCCGCGCCGATACCGAGGCGCAAGCGCAAGACGCAATTAACCAGATCGACGAACTATTGAAGCGTCGTCGTTCCACAGAAGTCGATGAGGAATACCGACCCAAGTCGCTGGATGCTGCAGCAGACATGCTCCCTGATTCCCGTTGGGTGCTGATCTCCGTGCCGGGGCAATACGCGGCGCGCGTCGCTGAACAATCGCTGAATCTTGGCAAACATGTCTTTCTCTACAGCGATAATGTCTCAATGGAAGACGAGATTCGACTCAAGGAAGACGCCTACGAAAAAGGTCTGCTGGTAATGGGGCCGGACTGCGGCACGGCGATTGTCAACGGCATTGGACTGGGATTCGCGAACCGGGTGCGGCAGGGCAACATCGGGCTGGTCGGCGCATCAGGGACCGGCTTGCAGGCCATCACTGCTCGTATTCATATGCTGGGCGGCGGCGTTTCGCACGCTATCGGCACGGGCGGGCGCGACCTGAAAGATGAGGTCGGCGGAATTACGGCGATTCAGGCACTTGGTTTGTTGCGAGATGATCCAGATACAAAAGTGATTGTTGTCGTTTCTAAGCCGCCCTCTGCCGCTGTCGCTGCCGAAGTGATCGATGCCGCGCGGCACAGCAATAAACCAGTGGTGATCAACTTCATTGGCTATGCTCCGCCAGGGCCGCGTATCGGCAAGATTCATTTCGCGGGCAGTCTTGGCGAAGCGGCTAATCTCGCCGTTTGGCTCGCAAAGAAGGACGGTAAAGTGTCTGAAGCACCCAAGCCCGCCACGCGCGGACGCTATGTGCGCGGCATTTACTCCGGTGGCACGCTCGCACTGGAAGCAACTCGTGCCTTGAGTGCAATCACCGCCCCGGTCTATGCGAATTTCAGCGTCCCCGGCGCAGAACCGCTGGAGAGTGCCCTCTTCAGCAAGGCCCACACCATTGTGGACTTCGGCGAAGATGAGTTCACGCAGGGGCGGCTGCACCCCATGATGGACAACACCCTGCGCGTTCAGCGCATTGAGCGCGAAGCCGCCGACCCCGAAGTCGCCGTGCTGCTCATTGATGTGGTTCTGGGCGAGGGCGCACACTCCGACCCCGCATCGGAACTCGCGCCTGCAATTAGCGACGCCATCAAATTCCAAAAAGTCGCGGTAGTTGTTGTGTTGGTCGGGACAGACGAAGATCCGCAGGATATTAAGGCGCAGCACAAAGCATTGAAGGACGCCGGAGCAATCGTCTTCAACGATACAATGCCCGCCATTGAGTATGTGGCTGCACTGCTACCAGCCGAAGTTGCCAACGATTCAACACCCGTTTCTCCCGCTGACTTGAACACCCCCCTCGCCGCCATTAATGTCGGGCTGGAGTCGTTCTACGACAGCTTGATCGATCAGGAGGCGGAAGCCGTTCATGTCGAATGGCGTCCACCTGCGGGGGGCGATGAAAAGCTGATGTCAATTCTGGATCGTATGAGAAAGGGATAGCCCGTGTCTGTGGATATTGAGCAAGCCAACGCCACTGCCGTTGAGCGTATGATGTCGGCCCGACCCATTTTACGGGAGGTCGCCATTGCCCGCGACGTGATCCCCGACATGCGGGACAATTTGCTGCTGCACGCCGGGCCGCCCATTGAATGGGAGCGCATGTCCGGTCCTCTACGCGGATCGGTCATCGGTGCGCTGATTCTCGAAGGGTTAGCAAAGGACGAAGCCGCTGCTGTTGGCATGGTTGAGGCAGGCGAGGTTGATTTCGCGCCCTGTCATCATCACAGCACTGTCGGCCCGATGGCGGGGGTCACCTCTGCGTCAATGGCAGTTTACATCATTGAGAACGTCACGCACGGCAACAAGGCATATTCCAATCTGAATGAGGGGTACGGTAAGGTTCTGCGCTACGGTGCGTATGCCGACGAGGTGATCGAGAAACTTCGCTGGATGAATGGCACAATGGCAGAGATGCTGGTCGAGGCTCTCGCTGCTAGCGAGGACGGCATCGACATCCGCGCTCTGCTCGCCGAATCGCTGCACATGGGCGATGAGGGACACAATCGAAATAAGGCGGGGTCGCTGGTGTTTATGAAGCATCTAACACCTTTGATCAGCAAGACGGCGAAGGACAATGAGGAAGCGTCCAAAGTGCTGGCTTTTCTCGGAGACAACGCCTTGAGTGTGCTCAATCCGGTGATGGCGGCCTGCAAAGCGATGTGTGATGCGGGTCACGGCGTTGAGGGCAGTACCATCGTCAGTGTGATGGCCCGCAACGGCACCGACTTCGGCATTCGCGTCAGTGGCTTGGGCGACCGTTGGTTTACCGCCCCTGCCGAGATTCCCGATGGCCTGTACTTCCCCGGTTTCACCAGCGAGGACGCCAACGCTGATATCGGCGACAGTACCATCACTGAGACAGCCGGAATCGGTGCGTTTGCGATGGCAGCCGCCCCCGCCATTGTGACCTTCATCAGCGGTAAACCGCGCGATGCGATTAATGCCACAATGGAGATGTACGAGATCACTGAGGCGGAGCATTCCGCGTTTACCATCCCCTCGCTGGATTTCCGGGGAACACCGACGGGCATCGACCTGCGCAAAGTCGTCGAACTCGGTATCACGCCGCGCGTCAATACCGGCATTGCCCACAAAGAACCGGGCGTCGGGCAGGTTGGCGCAGGATTGGTCCGCCCGCCGATGGCAATCTTTGAAGAAGCACTGGTCACTTTCGCCGATCAACACGGCTTCAGTTAACCCATACACTCATCCACGGAAGGATTCGCACGATGAAAATTCACGATCTCTCGCAGCCTCTCAATGCCGATGCCCCATTCTGGCCGTTCTATCCGCCGTTTGAGGTCAAGTACATCAAGCGTAAGGCCGAGCATGGTGTCAACGCGCAGTACATCATGACCAGCAACCACATGGGCACACACCTTGATGCCCCGCGTCACTTCGTCACAGGCGGCAAGACCATCGACGAACTACCCCTTGAGTGGCTGTATGGTCCCGGCGTGATTGTCGATCTGAGCGACATGCTCGGCGAACTCGACGTATTCCGCCCAGCAGATATCGAAGCCCGCGCCGACGTGCAGGATGGCGACATTCTGTTCATTCACACGGGCTGGCATAAGCACGCGCAGTTCGGTGATGACCCGGATGAGGAGAAGTACATTCAGCGTCATCCCGGCCCCCATCACAGCATCGTGGATTGGCTGCTCGACAAGAAGATTCACCTCTGGGCTGTGGACATGATCTCTACCGACCATCCCATGAACCTGCCCATCGGGCGTTTTCTGGGCAAGGGCGGCCTCGAACACTGGCAGCGCGTCCGCGCACAGGTCGAGGAAAAATTCGGTGGCTCGGATGCCGTCGATGAACTCTTCCCCGACGGCGCGTACCAGTTGACACATAACGCCCTCTTCCCGCACGATTGCTTCCATGTCGAGAACCTCGGCGGCGAGATCGGCAATCCCGATCTGCACAACAAGCGCATCACACTCGGCGCGTTCCCGTGGATGTTCAAGGGCGGCGAGGCAGCCTTCTGCCGCGCAATGGCGTTCACTGAGGACTAACACATCACCTGAAGTAGTAAGGACGGCGGCACGATGACAACACAGATGTTTGGTCAGGGCATCAAGCGGCGCGAAGACCCGCGCTTATTGGTCGGGAAAGCCCTCTTTACCGATGACGT
>CBDCER010000002.1:0-985746 GCA_965215855.1 Aggregatilineales bacterium
TCCCATCTTTGAGACATATACACACAGCCTTGCGTTTCAAGTAATACCAAATCTAGACCTACACACTGTCCTTGATGACAGTGCGGAACAAGCTCTTTTACGGAGAGTTTGATCCTGGCTCAGGATGAACGCTGGCGGCGTGCCTAATACATGCAAGTCGAACGAGAACCACGCTCTTCGGACTGTGGGGACAGTGGCGCACGGGTGCGTAACACGTAGCCGATCTGCCCTTCGCTGGGGGATAACTCGCCGAAAGGCGAGCTAATACCGCGTACGCTCGTGGGGCTTAGACATCCCATGAGGAAAGCACTGGATGCGGCGAAGGAGGAGGCTGCGGCCCATCAGCTGGTTGGTGAGGTAACGGCTCACCAAGGCGAAGACGGGTAGGGGGCCTGAGAGGGTGACCCCCCACACTGGCACTGAGACACGGGCCAGACTCCTACGGGAGGCAGCAGTAAGGAATATTGCACAATGGGCGCCAGCCTGATGCAGCAACGCCGCGTGGAGGATGACGGTCTTCGGATTGTAAACTCCTTTTCGGTGGGAAGAGATCGGACGGTACCACCGGAATAAGTCTCGGCTAACTACGTGCCAGCAGCCGCGGTAAAACGTAGGAGGCAAGCGTTATCCGGAATTACTGGGCGTAAAGCGCACGCAGGCGGTGGCGTAAGTGATGCGTGAAAGCGCCCGGCTCAACTGGGCGAGGCCGTATCAGACTGCGTCACTCGAGACAGATAGAGGCAGACGGAATTCCGGGTGGAGTGGTGAAATGCGTAGAGATCCGGAGGAACACCAGTGGCGAAGGCGGTCTGCTGGGTCTGTTCTGACGCTGAGGTGCGAAAGCGTGGGGAGCGAACGGGATTAGAAACCCCGGTAGTCCACGCCGTAAACGATGCACACTGGATGTTAGTGGTCGAAAGGCCATTAGTGTCGTAGCTAACGCGCTAAGTGTGCCGCCTGGGGAGTACGGCCGCAAGGCTAAAACTCAAAGGAATTGACGGGGGCCCGCACAAGCAGCGGAGCGTGTGGTTTAATTCGAGGCTACGCGAAGAACCTTACCTGGATTTGACATGCTGGTAGTAGGGAAGCGAAAGCGGACCGACCTTCGGGCGCCAGCACAGGTGCTGCATGGCTGTCGTCAGCTCGTGCCGTGAGGTGTTCGGTTAAGTCCGAAAACGAGCGCAACCCCTAGCGTTAGTTACAAGTGTCTAACGCGACTGCCCGGGGAAACTGGGAGGAAGGTGGGGATGACGTCAAGTCAGCATGGCCTTTATGTCCAGGGCGACACACACGCTACAATGGCCGGTACAATAGGCAGCCAAGCCGCGAGGTGGAGCGAATCCAATAAAGCCGGTCTCAGTTCGGATTGTAGGCTGCAACTCGCCTGCATGAAGTCGGAGTTGCTAGTAAACGCGGATCAGCCACGCCGCGTTGAATACGTTCCCGGGCCTTGTACACACCGCCCGTCACGTCATGGAAGCTGGTCACGCCTGAAGTCGGTGAGTTAACCAATAGGAGACAGCCGCCGAAGGTGGGGCTGGTGACTGGGACGAAGTCGTAACAAGGTAGCTGTACCGGAAGGTGCGGCTGGATCACCTCCTTTCTATGAGATGCTGCAATCTGCGAAGGTTGCAGCGGCGTGGGGCTGTGGTCGAAGGGTGCGTTTGTTGTCACTATTTGTTTGGCAAGGGCGGGAATGTAGCTCAGCTGGTTAGAGCACTCGCCTGATAAGCGAGAGGTCAGAGGTTCGAGTCCTCTCATTCCCACAGGCGGGGACATAGCTCAACCGGGAGAGCGCCGCCTTTGCAAGGCGGAGGTTAGGGGTTCGAGCCCCCTTGTCTCCACAGGAAGTTGTTTTGGGAATGGTGCTGGCAAGCTGGTGTTTGTCATTACCATTCGGAAGGGAACTTCCGAAGCACCTTAACAGTTGAATAGAAGAAGATGTTTGGGTAAACGACGAGAACGATCAATTTCTCTGGATCACCGCACGACTGTGGATACCATAACACAGCGGCAAAGTGACAAGGGCGTACGGCGGATGCCTGGGCATCGTGTGCCGATGAAGGACGTGGTACACTGCGATAAGCCTCGGTGAGGTGTGTGCAACCGTGAACAGCCGAGGATTTCCGAATGGGGAAACCCGCGTGGGGGCATGCCCACGCAGCTAGGTGTGAACACATAGCATCTGGCGGGGAACCGCGGGAACTGAAACATCTCAGTACCGCGAGGAAAGGAAAGCATTCCGTTAGTAGTGGCGAGCGAACGCGGAGAAGCCCAAACCGGTCTTCGGACCGGGGTTGTAGGCCGCACATCAGTGTTGAGCGGGCGAGGTAGTCGAAGGGTCTGGAAAGTCCCACCGCAGCGGGTGAAAGTCCCGTAGACGAAACCTCAAGCGCCGACCGTGCTGTGCCTGAGTACCACCGGGCACGCTAATCCGGTGGGAAGCTGGGGCGTCCACGCTCCAAGGCTAAATACACACGATGACCGATAGCGAACTAGTACCGTGAGGGAACGGTGAAAAGAACCCCGGCGAGGGGAGTGAAATAGAACCTGAAACCGTATGCCTACAAGCAGTCAGAGCATTCTTAGGAATGTGATGGCGTGCCTTTTGGAGAATGAGCCACCGAGTTAATGCGTGTCGCCAGCTTAAGGGAGTTACACCCGCAGGCGCAGCGAAAGCGAGTCTGAACAGGGCGCACAGTGGCACGTATTAGACACGAAACCTGGTGAGCTACCCATGGGCAGGTTGAAGCGAAGCTAATCCTTCGTGGAGGACCGAACCGGTAACTGTTGCAAAAGTTTCGGATGACCTGTGGGTAGGGGTGATATGCCAAACGAACCAGGAGATAGCTTGTTCTCCCCGAAACAGCTTTAGGGCTGGCGTGCGCCGGTGGCTGGTGGAGGTAGAGCACTGGATGAGCTAGGGGCCGCAAGGTTACCAAACTCAACCAAACTCCGAATGCTGCCAGCTCAGGCGTGCAGTTGGACGTCGGGAGATGAGTTTCGGCGTCGAGAGGGAAACAACCCAGACCCGCCGCTAAGGTCCCCAAGACCAGGCTAAGTGGCAAACGAGGTGAGCGTGTGTAGACAGCCAGGAGGTTGGCTTAGAAGCAGCCATCCTTTAAAGAGTGCGTAATAGCTCACTGGTCAAACGCGCTGGCGCGGATAATGTAACGGGGCTCAAGTCTGGCACCGAAGCGCGGGATGGTAGGGACAGGGCGTGCCTTGTCCGTACTATGGTAGGGGAGCGTCGTGATGGCATCGAAGGTGGCTTGGAAGGGCTGCTGGAGCGATCACGAGTGAGAATGGTGGCATGAGTAACGCAAAACAGGTGAGAACCCTGTTCGCCGCAAGCCTAAGGTTTCCGACGGAAGGTCAGTCCGCGTCGGGTTAGTCGGGCCTAAGCCGAGGCCGCAAGGCGTAGGCGATGGACAACGGGTTAATATTCCCGTACCGGCTGCTGGAGTACGGACGCGACGAGGTGGGATAGCCCAGCCCCCGGCTGGAAGTGGGGGTGGTAAGCGGAGAATATCCGTGACGCCGGGCCTCCGGGCCAGAAGTGGGCAAGTTCAGCCTCCGAGAAAAGCGTACCGGCGAAGAAAGCAGCCGCCCGTACCGCAAACCGACACTGGTAGGCGAGGTGAGGATCCACAGGTGAACGGGAGAACCCTTGTTAAGGAACTAGGCAAAATGGCTCCGTAACTTCGGGAGAAGGAGCGCCTATCTGAGAGGATAGGCCGCAGTGAAAGGGCCCTGGCGACTGTTTAACAAAAACACAGGTCTCTGCCAACCCGAAAGGGGAAGTATAGGGGCTGACGCCTGCCCAGTGCCGGAAGGTTAAAAGGACGGGTTAGTGTGTGATTGCACACGAAGCTCTGAATTGAAGCCCCGGTGAACGGCGGCGGTAACTATAACCGTCCTAAGGTAGCGAAATTCCTTGTCGGGTAAGTTCCGACCCGCACGAAAGGCGTAACGATCAGGGCACTGTCTCAACAAGGGACCCGGTGAAATTGAAGGACGTGTAAAGATGCGCGTTACCCGCAGCAGGACAAAAAGACCCCGTGGAGCTTGACTGTAGCTTGCTATTGCGTTAGGGCATGGTCTGTGTAGGATAGCTGGGAGGCAAAGAAGCCTGGGCGCTAGCCTGGGTGGAGCCAATGGTGAAATACCAGCCTGACAATGCTTTGGCCCTAACCTGCGACCGTGAAACCGGCGTGGGGACAGTGGCAGGTGGGCAGTTTGACTGGGGCGGTCGCCTCCTAAAAGGTAGCGGAGGCGCCCAAAGGTTGGCTCAGGCGGAATGGAAACCCGCCGCAGAGTGTAATGGCACAAGCCAGCTTGACTGCGAGACGGACGTGTCGAGCAGAGACGAAAGTCGGGCATAGTGATCCCACGGCGCCGTGTGGAAGGGCCGTGGCTTACCGGATAAAAGCTACCCCGGGGATAACAGGCTAGTCTTGCCCAAGAGTTCACATCGACGGCAAGGCTCGGCACCTCGATGTCGGCTCATCGCATCCTGGGGCTGGATCAGGTCCCAAGGGTTGGGCTGTTCGCCCATTAAAGCGGTACGTGAGCTGGGTTCAGACCGTCGTGAGACAGGTCGGTCTCTATCCGCTGTGGGCGTGAGATGTTTGAAGGGAGCTGTCCCCAGTACGAGAGGACCGGGATGGACGAAGCGCTCGTGTGCCGGTTGTCGCGCCAGCGGCATCGCCGGGTAGCGACCTTCGGACGGGAGAACCGCTGAAAGCATCTAAGCGGGAAGCCCCCCCTGAGATGAGACATCTGTTCCTCAATTGAGGACTAAGACCGCTGGCAGACCACCAGTTGGATAGGTCGGACGTGGAAGTGCAGCAATGTATGTAGCGAACCGATACTAATGGTCGAAGGCTTTGATGTTGTGTTGAGGTCATGGTCGGTGCGGTGGTCTTGAGAAATGGGTCGGTACTCGTTGGTGAGTGGGTTGGTCATTCGCCAGTCACCCCGCCAGGTGTAGCCATTGCCGGACTGGCAACCGCTGCTACATCTCAACTTCTTCTATTTGACATCCCCAGCGTGGGGGATGGTGAGTGTGTGTGCATGTGTGTCAGCGATGTTGGTGGTTTGGCGGCGGGGGTCCACCTGGTTCCATCCCGAACCCAGCAGTTAAGTCCGTCTGCGCCGATGGTACTGCGATGGCGACGTCGTGGGAGAGTAGGTCTCTGCCAACCGCTCCACATTCACCTCCACCCCCTCCGCTGCTTTTTCCTTGCCCCTCGAATATCTTCACCAATACCATATATCAACTGAGAAATCACTCTGCATTGCTTGAATTGTAACCGTTTAACAAATCACGATAATCTTCCAAAACAGCATGGGCGCGGGACTTTCCGAAATGGAACTCAAACACACTGTTGTCTTGCTGTTTCCGATCAAAATCATAGAGTCGCATTCGCAGTTCATTGACCAATATATTACGCCTGTTTTGATCAAGTTTTTCGTTCTCAAGCAGAGGCGCGATAACCGGGATTGCATCGTCCGACAGTTCCGCCAAATACTCGGCATCCAATTTGCCCGTCTTCATGAAGCGATCAATGTTACGTGCAGCAATGAAGGCATCCATGTTCATCACATTGAGCGTGAAAACAAATCCTAGCCCAGCGAATATGCTGCCTACCCAAAACAGGCGATTGCGCCGAGAGACAATATCACGAATCAAGAACAGGAATATAAAACCCAACCAAACCATAAAAACTTGCGTGAGGACACGACGGCGCGTAAATCCAAAAGCATCTTCGTACAACAGCATACGCTGAAAGGCTGCAACCAAGAGCAACAGGGTTAACAACACCAGGCCGATGGACAGAGATCGGAAAGTATATTCGCGCTCACGTTTGCGATGGGTGAACAAATCCAGACTTATAATCAAACCAACAACCATGACGGACACGGCCAATATTTCATAGAAACCGCGCCGGGCATATTCAGCATAGGTATAGCCCTGGACACTGATATTAGCTTCGCCGCCGAACAGATAGCGTGCCTGAATACCAATGAACACCAAGAACAATAGACTGACCCCAGTCAAAATCATAGAAGTTTCGATCATTGTCAAACGCACTGACAATTCGGCCTGGAATTCTTCTGGGGTATCCACAATTTCGCCACCGTTTCGATTCAACAGCGACACACGCAGGCAAATCAAACAAAGCCAGGTAAAGAAACCAGTTACGAGATATTGTTCGCCAATAGCGACGACATCCGGCTGCAACCATCGGAGCGCATTAGTCAAATAGTCGCTAAATACAATATCTGCACTTGCCAAGAGCAGACCGAAAACGCTCATGATAAGTCCAGTCAATACCACCCCGCGCAGCACTGCACCGAATTTATTAAGTGGTTGGTAAGTTTTGTATAGATGCTTGAACCAAACACGGCTTTCCGGAAATGTATTGAGCGGTTCTAACAATCCAGCAAAATTCACTGTCCGAAAACCTACCAACACTAGACGCGTCAAACTGCCTCCCAACAGATGCGGATACCAACTAAAGCGCAAAACAACAAAAGCTGTTCCCATCATCACAAAGCTATTGACCAACAGTAAAAGTCCTGAACTGCGGACACCAATAAATCCGGCTGAGAGCAACAAAGGAAACACAAACAACACATTCCTGTGAGGTTGTGCGCTCCCAACATAAACATGCAATGCGCCACCGACGAACAAAATAGCCAGTGAAAAAACCAGGACATTGATGCCCAACCCCGCACGATAAAACAACATATTGCCCAATACACCCAATAGCGCACTGCACACGATTATCAGCGCCGCTTGAAAGCTTATCGGCATGGCTATTTCCATAGGTTCTGGGGAAATATGCAATTCGCCATCAGTGAAATCCACCATCTCAACAACCTCTTTTCCGCGCGGCGCACACCGCATCTACTGTTATGCCAGCATAGCCCAAGCGACCTTTCATTTCGACAGCTTGAGTCCCCAATTGGATGCACTCAGGTGCTTGCGGTCACTGATGAAACTTGCTACGGTAACGCCAAAGGTGGCATATGATAATAAATATGTTGATTGTGGAAGACAACGAACGGCTGCTGGACGCCTTGAAAACAGGATTGGAAGCAACGAGCAATGTTTGCGTAGAAGCCGTTTTTACCAATGGCGAGGCAGTGCTTGAATACTGTCAGAGTCACGAACCGCCCGATGTCATTCTCATGGATGTGGCGCTAGCGGGTGAGATGAATGGTATTCAGGCAGCGGCCAAAATCCGTCGCGTGATTCCGCGCCAGCCAGTCGTTTTCTACAGCATTCAAGATGATGATGCATATTATCGCGCTTTTTTGCGAGCGGGTATCCTCACACACTATGCATATGTACGTAAGTCAAACTACCTGCTTCCTGAAATGATTATCCCCCTGCTTCGTGATGCGACAGCGGGGCGCAGTTTCGTTGATGAAGAAATCGCCGAGCGTGTCCAGGAAGTGCGTCACCGGGATGCCAATTCACCCTTCGACCTATTGGAACCGAATGAGCAAGAAGTTGCCAGATTGCTGGCCGGCGGCCTGACTAACGAGCAAATTGCAGCACGTATGGGATTGCGCGACAAACGAACCATCAGCCGCTTTAACGGGCAAATCTATGCGGCCTGGGGACTGGCCCAAAACTCCACCGATGAGAAAATCGCACGCACCCGCGCTGTGTTGATTGTCCAGGCCGGGCGGATGATTTATTGGGATACAGACGGCAAGCCTTTCGTGCGCGATCAAGATGACGAGTTGATCGAATGGAATGGTTAGACCTTGCCTATTGGCTGGGAGCATGGAGCGGGCTGGCAGTTTCGCTTTTTAATATGCTGCTGCTCATCTGGTTGGGTATCACCGTGTTTTTTACCGCCGAAAAGCGGACCTGGGGATTGCGGCTAATCTTGGGTGGCATGGTAATGGGCAGTCTGTTTTTTGCCAGCCACTCGATGATTATTGGCAACGAAGCCACCCACACTTACATTCTGCCGGAATCCGATTATTGGTGGCATATAGGTTGGATTCCAGTAATCTTCACCCCATTGATATGGTACCTGATCATCTTGTGGTACACCGGCTATTGGGACAAAGCAAGTTTGCCATTGTCGCATCGACATCAACTACCCTTGTTGACCGTAGGGGTATATGCGATGATATTGTTGGGGTTGCTGCTATTCACCCGTTCGCTACCAACTTATGAACATACTGCGGTTCTTTATCTAATAGAAACAGACAATATTGGTAGTGTACCGCTCCTATTCCTGCTCTATCCACCCTATGAGCTGTTGACCATCCTGCTACCGATTGATGCGTTACGCCATCCCCAACCCTCCCAACGTATGATGGGTGATTTGGCACGCACCCGCGCTCGTAAATGGCTAATGCGGGTTTCCGTGGTGATGTTAGCCGTGAGTGTGTTGGTGACTTGTTTTGTTTTCTGGATAATATTCAGTGCCTTCCACTGGGTCAACCATGTACGCAGCGATGTTTTTTTGCCATTGATTGCTGTCTTTGATCTGGTGATCGCTTTTCTGGTAGCCATTATGATTATCATGCTGGGGCAAGCTGTCATTAGCTACGAAATATTCACAGGCAAGGCGTTGCCACGTAAGGGATTTCAGCGCCACTGGCGAAACGCGATCATCGCCGCCGCCGGTACAGCCATGTTTATCAGTTTCAGTATCGTTTTTCGCCCTGCCCCTATCTACAGTTTAACCATCTTGGGTATCATCCTCATGGTGTTCTTCGCCCTACTGAGTTGGCGCTCGTTTGTTCATCGTGATTATTTGATGCGACGCCTACGCCCATTCATCAACAGTCAGGGCAGTGCGCGTCAATTGTTCCATGTCATTTGCACCGAAATGCTACATTGCCAAACCGCTTGCCTGCTGCCGATGATTCCGCCATTAGCGAATCAGCCCATCTTTTTCCAAACCCCACACGATGTGCCGCCCCTGCCAACTGATATCCAATGTTCGCCTGAGAAACGAATCGTCGCATTGCCAGACGGAAAGGAGTATCAGTGGGTGATTCCGTTGTGGTCAACGCATGGGTTCGTCGGAGCGTTGTTCATCGGGAGTAAGGTAGATAAAGGACTTTATACACAGGAAGAAATTGATGCCGCCAGCGCCGGAGCCGAGCGCATTATTGAATTGCTCACACGCGAAGAATTGGGGAGGCGCGTGTTGGGGTTGGAACGCAGACGACAAACTCAGCAGCGCATTATAGATCGGCAAGCGCGGCGCATGTTGCATGATGAAATCTTGCCCGATCTGCATCTGGCAATCCTTGAGATGGCGGAATCACCAACGCGGACAGCACTCATCGCAGCTCATCACAAAATATCCGACCTCATCCACAATACAGCGCAGCCACCTGTCCTAACAGTAGATTCTCAAGATGTTGTGGAAATACTGCGCTGCATCGTCCATGATGAATTTGATACTGAATTCGATCAAATTGCTTGGACGGGCGCAACACAACTACATTTGACTGATGACCTGACCCGCGAAGTCGTGGTCAATGCTGCAAGAGAAATCATCCGTAATGCAGCCAAGCATGGGCGCGGGAGTGCCAGTGATCGCCAGTTATCACTTAAGGTATGTGCAGAATTGCCTGCCACAATTACCATCACTGATAATGGCGTCGGGCAGACACAACCCTGGTACAAGGATAATGGTGGCTTGGCACTCCATAGCACTATGTTGGCAATTGTAGGTGGCGAGCTACAAATCAACTTTCCTTCGGAGGGTGGCACACAGGTGAAGATTATCTACATACAAGATGATCCTACGTCTTCAGAGGTTGGGATTTTTGATAAGGTTTTGGCGCAGTAAGGTCAATGATGCGGAAAATGTGTGGTATTGGAATTAATCCCCTAGCCGTATCCTCGGATTCAGATAAGCATACAGTAAATCGGCAATAAAATTCACCGTCAGAAAAATCATCACCGTTACCATCACAATAGCTTGAATGCGTGGCAGATCTCGTTTTTCGACTCCAAAGATCAGATAACTACCAACGCCATCATAATTGAAGATCCACTCCACTACGACTAGGCCGCTCATCAACCAACCAATACTAATGGCGATAACAGTCACGGTTGGCAACAACGCATTTCGCAACACATGTTTGAAGATGACTTTCCAATATGGTAGACCTTTTAGCTCGGCGGTTCGCACATAATCCCGCTTGAGTTCTTCGATTACACCTGCACGGGTGAGTCGCGTAATATATCCCAGGAGAACCAACGTCGCTGCGATGGCGGGTAGTATGAGAAAAGGTAACGAGTCCGAGAAAGACATGCTGGGATCAAAGTCGGTGGCGCTGGCCCGAATCGTAAAGTCATCCGGCAGCCACTCCCAAGTGGGTGCCCATTTCAAAGCCACAAAGTTGATGAGGAAGATACTGGTGACGAACTCTGGCAAACTGACAAACGAGAGCGTAATAATCGAGATGAGAGCGTCCAGTGGTTTATTTTCATTTAATCCGGCGATGACGCCCAATAGGATTGATATGGGTACAGAAATCGCCAGCGTTAAAATTGCCAGGCGTCCTGAATTGAGTAGGCGCTGTTTGATAACAGGAAAAATCGGATCCTCTTCTCCAACAAACGAATTCCCCCAGTCTTGCTGTACAAAGTTCGTGGCCCACTCAACATATTGAGTAATCAATGGCTCGTTCAGTCCTAATTCCTCTTCACAAGCCGCAACCGTTTCCGGAGTCTTCTCGGCCCCACCCAGCTTAATACTGCACACATCGCCGGGCAGAATGCGTGTCAATACGAAAATCAGGACGGATGTAAATATAAGTGTGATGCCAAAGAAAACCAATCGGCGGAGGATGTAGCGTGTCATGAAATATCCCCCTCATTGCTTGTTGGCTTGGTCTGCAACACGCGCAATTCCTCTAAGGAAATATGACAACGGATATAATGTCCTTCGCCATCATCCAGCCAGGGTGGAACTTCCTGTTCGCATATCGCACCTATTTTACGTGGGCAGCGCGTGTGGAAACGACATCCAGATGGCAAATGACGTGGGCTGGGGACATCCTGGCTCAACCGAATGTGTTCCGTTTTGTGTGTCGGGTCTGGAATTGGTATGGCTGACAAGAGCGCCTCGGTGTATGGGTGGTGAGGAGGTTCGCCAAAATCGTACCCAAAGCCCACTTCAAACAACTGTCCGAGATACATGACGGCAATATAATCTGCCAGATAGCTAACCACTGCCAAGTCATGCGAAATGAACATGTAGGCAGTATCGTTGTCATCTTGAAGGCGAGCCAATAAATTCAAGACCGCAGCTTGTACCGACACATCCAATGCTGAGACAGGCTCATCGCAGACAATTAGTTCGGGATTGGAGGCAAACGCTCGCGCAATTGCCACACGCTGTTTTTCGCCACCGCTGAGTTCGGATGGATAGCGGCGAGCATAACTTGAATCCAGATTAACGGCTTTCAACAAACGCTTAATCTCATCATCGGCTTCTCTACGTTTCATGCCTGCCAGTTTAATAAGCGGGCGTCGTAGTGCCTGACCAACCGTCAGGTAGGGATTCAACGATGCCTCTGGATTCTGAAATATCATCTGAAGTTGACTAAGTAGTTCTTTCGGGCGTTCCCGTGCTGCCCCTTTTACATCAACGCCCATCATTTGCACGGACCCCTCGGTACGATCTGTCAGCCCAACAATCATCCGAGAGAGGGTTGTCTTGCCACTTCCGCTTTCGCCGACCAAGCCCAATGTGCGCCCTTTCTGGATTGCGAGGTTGACACCATCAACCGCACGCACCGAAATCGGAGGGCGTCCTCGCAAGAAATCTAGTAGGCCACGCGGAACGGGGAAATGCTTGGTGAGGTCTTCAATGTGAATCAGAGATTCACGCTCCAGATTATCCAAAGTATCGAGGCCAGTTTCGTAAGCCTGTTCAACGATCAACTCACCAGCGGTGATTTCTTGCCAGCGATGACAACGGACGGTGCGGCCATCCCCTACTGCTTCCAGTGGAGGGTGCGTTGTATGGCAATGGTCGAGCGCCACCGGACAACGTACTGCAAAAATGCACCCAGATGGCTGTTTGGTCAGTGTTGGCGGTCGGCCAGGAATAGTGCGAAGAGCAGCCTTGCGCTTGCTTTGCCCAAATCGGGGCACGCAAGATAGCAGGCCGATGGTATACGGATGAAGTGGGTGAGCATAGAGTTCATGGACTGGCGCATCTTCCATAATTTCGCCGCCATACATCACCGTCACACGCTCACAAAGCTGCGCGACGACACCAAGATTATGCGTGACATAGATAGCTCCGGCGTTGGTATCCCGGATTAGATCGCGCACCAAATCCAAAATCACGGCTTCGGTGGTGACATCCAAGCTGGTTGTTGGCTCATCTAGCAAGAGCAATTGAGGAGACGAGCTGAAAGCCATCGCCAAAACTGCACGTTGTTGCATACCACCACTCAGTTCATGTGGATAGCGTTGGCTGATTTGTTCAGGGTCGGCCAGTCGCACCATTTCCAGCATATTTACGACTCGCTGGCGAATCTCCTCGCCCCTGCTCTCGCTATGAAGTCGGATAACTTCGGCAATTTGTTCCCCAACCCGGATAGACGGATTCATAGCCGTAAATGGATTTTGAGGAACCATGTGAATCTGCGAACTCCAGATATGGCGCATTTGGCGGCGCGAATATTGAGCAAGATCATCACCATTCAGAAGAATGCGCCCATTTGAAATACGACCATTCTGACCCAAGTAGCGCATGATGGCTTTGACAACGGTTGATTTTCCCGACCCGGATTCTCCTACAATGCCATAGATCTGACCAGCGTTAACCGTAATCTGAAACTCGCGGACGGCATCGTACCAACGGCGATTAATCTTGTAGCTAATTGCCAGATTCTTGATTTCAAGAATGGTGTTGGTTCCTAGCTGGTCAGTCATTGCGTTGCGCCAATCGCTTAATACCATCTGACATGAGATTCACGCTAATCACCAACAGTACAATCGCCAATGCGGGATACAGAAGAGTCCACGAACGACATTGAAATTCATTGCAAATGTAATCTTGGTTCTTATAAGCAACATTCATCATCAATCCCCAGTTAGGGGTAGGTGGTTCGGCCCCCTGCCCCAGAAAGCCGAGCGAGGCAACTAGGAAAATGCCATATGAAAATCGCAACGAAGCCTCGACAACTAGTGATGGGATAACGGAGGGTAGAATCTCGCGCCAGAGAATGTAGGCAGTGGATTCACCACGCAATTGGGCGGCCTCAACAAAGCCTCGTGTCTTAATGGATAACACATTGCTGCGAACCACACGAGCAACGATGGGTGCATAGACAATAATCA
This sequence comes from Aggregatilineales bacterium, assembly GCA_965215855.1. GTDB lineage: Bacteria > Chloroflexota > Anaerolineae > Aggregatilineales > J027 > J027. Next base: position 13,358 of record CBDCER010000002.1, read on the forward strand.
GCACAATCAGAATACTATTCTCAAGCAAATCCAGCGTATATTCACGGTTTTGGAGGCGAAATAGCAAGCCTACCAGGATCAATATCAATATCCCATAGAATATGATAGGTAGAATCCGGCGACTCAATGCTGGAATAACATCAGCCAGAATAAGCCGCAGCTGCATAAAGCGGGGCAGGTTGGCATTTTCGGGTGCATATTTCATTTGGGTCCAGCGTGACCGAACGATATTATACGCAGTAGGGGCAGAGATCAGAACAACTACCAAAACCAGCGTTTTAATAAGGGTACTGATTTCATAGGGCATATAGGCCAGTGTGGAAGTAACAGAGAGTGAGTTGAGTGCAAACGCTTGTGTGCCAGGCAACACCAGAGGGAACGATGGCTCAAGAGATAGCGCCGGCGCATGTAGTTTGAATGCGCTGGGTAGCGTGCCCAGCAAAATCAATGATAGGAGCAATGCCGGTATGGAGAGCAAACTATCCAAAAGGCGACTGACAACTTCATCAACCAACCCTCCCTGATAACCAATGAGCAACCCAACCGCCGTTCCTATCAAAACTGCAAACAGTGTTCCCAGCCCCGCCAGTCGAAAAATCTCGCGTGTGCCCAGAATCACGCGACTAAATACATCATAGCCCAGGTCGTCGGTTCCAAAAACATGATTGCATTCGGCACTGTGCGGGGCAAAAGTGCGAAATTTAATACCGGTCAGTGGGACGTGGATGGGATCTTTGCTGAAACAATCAGGTTCAGTATAAGGCAATAAATCAAAATTATTAAAGGCATTCTCATCATAACTATAGGGTGTGATATGGCTCCCAAATAGTGCCAGTAATAGAAAGCCAAATACGATAATCGTGCCGAATGCCGTGAGTGGCGTTCGCAACAACTCGCGTATCCATCTAAATCGCAGGGTGATGGACATAAATAGAGAGCCGAGCATCTGCCCGACTCCCTGTGATTGTGCTTCGGAACTAGCCCTCATTGCTGGCAAAGCGGAAATCAGTGCGTCCAGCGAAGGGATGCAAACGCACACCCTCCACATTAGTGGCCGCTGCGGCAAATTGTGGGAAGAAATAGGGTACGATGATCGGGCCGCGCTCAATCAGTAAAGCCTGGATATCCTTATAAGCTTGCACGCGGACCTCATGATCCAACGATGTACCCGCTAGTTCAATCAGACCATCCAATTCTTCGTCCGAATAATGAGCTTCGTTCCAATTTGCGCCGGATTTCAGTTGTAAATCCAAATATTGCTGTGGCGTGGGGCGCGATCCCCAGCCAGTAATACCCAAGTCGGCCTCCAGCCAGTTGTTTTCAGCGTCACTATAATAGATGCCTTCGTCAACTGGTTGGATCTCGACGCGAATGTTAGCATCTTGCCAAAACGAGCGGAAAGCCTGCGCCAATTCGACTCGATCTCCAGAGTTGGGGACAAAGAGTTGCATGTCGAGGCCATCTGGGTAACCCGCTGCTTCCAGCAGTTCACGTGCGGCACGCGGATCACGTTCGGGCACAGTGAGCATGGCATCATAATAGTCAGCATATAGTGGGCCAATGGGCGTATCGCTACCGAGTGCGCCGAAACCCGCCGCAATGATGTCGAAGATTCGCTGGCGGTCGGTTGCCAGTTTGAAAGCCTGCCAGACACGCGGATCTGTGCCCACGCCCCGATCATGACGCAAACGGGCCAGATTATAGCCATTGGTTGGAATGTCAACCGTGTTAAAGTCGCTGCGAAGAGTCTGGAAGACTCGGGTTGGCATCCGCAACACGACATCCACCGCACCATCGCGGAGGGCATTCACACTAGCATTCTGGTCGCCGAAATAGATAAATTCGAGATGATCTACGCCCGGAGCGCCTTCCAGCCAGTAGTTTTCATTGCGTTCCAAAATGGCACGATCTTCAGCATCAAATTCGATCATCTTGAAGGAGCCGGTTCCATTGAAAGCCGTTTCTACATCTTCGGTATTGGCTTTCATGATGCTGGCACGATTGTCTGTCAGGTTGAACAAAAAGTCGGGAGCTGGTGCCGACAAGGTGAATACTACCGTATAGGGGTCTGGCGCGTCGATACTGACGATGTTCCCAAAGAAATCGGCGGCACTGGATTGATCTGGATCACGGAGACGTCCGAAGGTCCATATCACATCGTCAGCCGTGAAATCGCTCCCATCATGGAATGTGGCGTTTTGTACCAGATTCAATGTATAGACCGTGCCGTCTTCGCTCATCTCCCAGCTTTGCGCCAATCGCGGCTCCAATTGAGCAGAGGCGTTGGTGTCGAGCAAATAATCATAAACTGCATTGACCAATGCCACCTCGGTATCTGCTGAAAGCTTGGCTGGATCCAGGGTTACGGGTGACTCCCAGGCAACGCGCAATGTCTGAGCCGTTTGGCGGCGGGCACGTCGTTTGTAAGATTGTGATAGTATATTGGGATTGGCGAAACTGGCGGGGATGACTGTTGAGGCGAGGGTAAACCCACTAAGCCGGAGGAAATCGCGGCGCGAAACGGGGTTATTATCGCTGATAAGCTTCTTATTGTGTTTTCGAAACATGAGGGTATTGATCCTTTGAATTATGAATGGCCCGGTACGGATACGATACTGATCTTACCATCAAACGCCCGTTTCCAAAAACGTGCTGTTTGAACATCTGCATTATGCTAGAAGGGCAAATGAGGTTCGACACCGTTATATAGAGTCTACCACAGTGAAAAGTCTTACATATTAAGGTATCGGGACATATCGACTGATGCTGCGCGAAAACATTCCTAAACATTATGCGATATTCCACTGAACAAAACCCGCCTCTGTACAATATCATCGGAGTGTGCAGATAGCAGCAAATTTCCACACCTTTTGAAATACTATCAATCAATAATGTCGCCACTACCGCTACATGCACGACGAAGGCCCACATTAATTACTTACTCATTTAAGCCGTCTCAATTGATTCTTTAATACTCCAAGAACCATCCAGATTATTTTTATCCCTTCAGGCGGCCATATCTTAACCGCAAGAACGAAGGAATGCATTCGTTTTCCGGACCTACTTACAGCCATTCTACTAAATGATCTAGCTCTAATACGTCTAAGTTTAGTCTCTGGGCAAGTATTCACTGAGATTCTCTTGTCTCTAACCCCCTCATCGACTATATCAGCGAGCAGTTCCTCCCACTTTCTTCCGATCTCCACCAAGGAAAATTTGTTGACCGCGAAGTTGTATGCGTTATGTGACATATATCTTCTGAAGGTTTTATCTCGCAACTTTTCGAGTGCATTTATCCAATCCATTTCGTTTGAGCAAAGGAAGCCAGTTATTCCATCCTGTATAACCTCTTTATAAGACGGTATCGGTGATGCCAATACTGGAAGACCAACTGCCATGCCTTGCACAACTCGATTCGATGATTTTGCATAAGCACGTGGGCTTTTACTAACGGGTAATACCGCTGCATGGCAAGAACTCATTTCGCCCCAGATTGTTTTTAGATTCCACTGAATGTCAAAGTAATTATCCGAGATTATCACTGATGTCCACCCCGCAGCCTTTGTGGCTACACCGCGAACAAATTCTAGCTCCGCTATACGCTCTGAATGGCCCAATGGAACATTCCCATACCAAACACATTTGAGAGGTGTTTCGTCCATGTTTTTAGGTAAACAAGACGACTCAATTGCATCCGGTATGTATGTCACAGATTCAATACCTAAATCACGGTAAGCATCAGCCAGCTGATGTGAAGTACAAATGGTGTGTTTTGCTAAGGTTGCTTCTTCTTGCTTGGGGGGGAAATCGGCATCCACAAATACGGTATGCACATCCATTGATGCGAAATACTGAAGAGCATCCCGTGTTCGATTACCTGTCAATTTCTGTATTATTACAATATCATTGGATTTGATAAGGTCAATTGATTGAAAATCTGAACAATATAGTGGAAGATCAGCAAGAATTTTCAGAGGTTGAAAAAGCAAATGTGAATTCCAACCTCTAGATCTCAGATAACTATGTATACAATATCCATGTATTCGTGAACTAGCTAGAGTTACAGGGCCTTTGAGCATCCAGAATACTCCGGGTGATATCATTGGCAAATCCCGTTGTACCCTAACAAAATCATATGATGAGAGTTCTTTACACTTTCGTAGAAATCTAGCAATTTATGATTATCACAGAATGAGTAGATCCGCGATGAGTTGAAATTGCCGATCTTAGGCCAATTTGGAGTCAAACGAAAGTTAAGGAACAAAGATAAAGTTTCTAGGGTCTGTTGTGGATGCAACACAAAATCTTCGTAGGCTATTTTAACAATGGGAACAGAAGAAAATTCTCGTTGAAACTTGATAACAGCTTCTTCATACTCAATCCACAGATCAAATGCTCCTTGAAGAGTAGAGCATCGTTTTGACTGCCACGGCGATGAAGCCTTCCGTTTTCTTTCTCTGACAACCATGCTTTGTGCTACGTCCACACCATTGCGATAGATGTGTATTATTCGGGAGTCCGGGAATACCCGGCACCATATTGGTAACAAGACTGTCGTTCGTGGATCTTTCCATCCCCATAATTGAGTTTTCTGCCCAAGATAATGCCTTACATACCGACCAATGCCACAATATTGCCTAATCCATTTCATTGATTGAATGTTGCGAACTACATATTCAAGGGCATGGTCCAGAAATTGCTGATCCTCTAGGGCTTTAATAACAGCCTCCGGTTTACTCCAGTGTGCGTCTGCTTCGTTAAGTGCCCATTCATTAATCTGAAAAAAGAACTCAGCTTCATAATGAGATCGAAGGCGTTTACCCATGAAAACACCACTACTCGCAAGCACTTTTGTCAAAAGACTTGTACCTGATCTATGACATCCTGAGATGATAACCGGTTTTTGAAAATGCATTTTGCTGGATATCATATATGGCCTCGAAAAAATAAGTTTGCCTGGATTCACAAGCATTAAACTTGGTAACCAAACTTCCTTACACCTTCAATTTGACTATCGCTAAAATATTGCAAACCTTTTGCTTTATATCTTCCTACCGATTTGGGCATTTGGGGAAGACCAGCGAGCGTAGATTGCTTATCGCCATCAAGTTGATATATTTGTAAAAATTGCAGGAGCCGCCTTATTTCAGATTCTGGCATTTTACACAGCTCCTCTAATTTGACGATCATAAACCTATCACCCAAAAGTGAGCTACCAAGATTAATCACGCGCTCTGTAGATCGAATCCAATAATCAAGTGATGCTCTCGGCATATTGTAGCCGTCGGATAAAAAGTCTATTCCATATAGCCAACCCCAATTTCGCACTTGCTGTTGATTGCGACTAAATGCCATATCCATTCCATGACGAATAACATGTATGTAACTAATATTAGGGAAAAAGTCTATGAGATACGGCAAAAAAATGTGCGAATTTGGTTCTTTCCAACCCCAACAAACGCTAGTCAACGAATTTTGGGCTGATAGAATTGATTTTAAGATGTTAATAGCTTTGCCACAAGGTACTATCGTATGTTTACCTAGAAAAATGTCTATAATGACACGACTCACAAACAATATTTTTGATGCATTCCATCTAATTTGATTTGTCATCAACTCACTAAACAATTGAAGTCCCAATGTTATGTTTTGTACATTTCTTATAACTTTAGATTTATACCATTTGGGACGTTTAAAGAGCAATGTAAACCATAGGTTATCGTTCGCATGGTTCAGTTTTCCACCCATATAGTAGCCCAGTTCTATCAGAATTTGTGCTACCACCCTTGTGCCGCTTCCCCCCATCCCACCAATGACAACAGGTTTCTCATTGATTTTAGAAATATTCATCGAAGATGTACTCCTATTGGGGAACCAGCCCAGGTTGATTTTAGAAAGACTAGTACCCGAACTTGCTTAAAATGCGGAGTAAGAATGTACTTCTCAAGGTAGAAAAGGCTCTATGTACCCCGCAACTTTAGGAAGTTAAAGTACTAGTACAGCCTCGTGAAAGACAACACTTCAGGCTTTGAGTGGATACCCGGTGTATGTCCACTTGAAGAGCTTTGCCAGAACATGGTTGGAATAATCAAAGAAGTCCAGAACCCCCTATTTCAATTGTGTAGCGGCTTTCAGATAGGGATAGACTTCTTCCCTCATATAGTTGTCATCGATAACCCTATTTTACCCTGCTCATATTCTTCTACCAGGCTGTACTAATGACTGAAAACTTGCCGTTCCCAGGAACATTGCTTGTTGCTGCATCTAATGTATCCAGAATACTCACGTTGATTAATGTCTACAGTGCCATTTTTCAGATTGAGTCAAAATAGCAACCTACCACTTCTGGTGGTGATCATTCACTATACTAATCCGAGATGAACATGCAAAACAAGAAACCACGAACAAGTTGTTGTTACGCGAAATGGATAGCTTGTGGATGCTCACCAGGATTATTGCAAAAGCACTACTAACCTTGGAACTGTGCCGAGTTTTCTATGGTTTTGAGTGGGCAAAAATGCTTAATCCTGCCTATCATTTTTATGAGATTATGTAAAAATCTCTATCAAGTAATATTGAAGCGTAGAGATTCACCAAATGAGAAATGTAATCTTACGGTATAATTGACTCAATGGAACTCTGACTTTATCGAAATATCGTACTCTGAGGCGGCTTCCTCTGCCTGATTCATTAGGAGAAATATTGATGCACCGTAAGCGTCCCTGGAAGCGAATCAGTTCAATTTTTATTCTAATCGCACTTATCGTAGGCCTAGTTCCTGGTATCGTGCAGGCGGTTGAGCCGTCTTTGTCATCAGGTCACCAGACCGGTGCAGCAATCGAGCCAGAGTCAGGATTAGATGCATCCAATCGCTCGGATGAATCGGATGGTGGTGATCTGCCCAATCGACCGCCAGCACAAGGTTTCTTCAATTGTGCGCTTGGTGTGTCTCCATTGGTATTCCATGCCGATGACCCTCTGCCGGATTCAGCCATACGACCTGGGCCAAGCGCAAATCTGGCACATTTGGATCCACCTATGTATGATGTCAGTTATCCGGCCCCAGATGGGCGCAATGAGGAGGTAAGTGCCAGCGATACACTGGTGGTTTATCTGTATTTGAGAAATGCTACTAATGTAAGTACCGAAGACCCGTGTGCGTCGGGTGGACCAACCAACGTCACAGTTAACGACGTCACCATTGAGAAAGTGCCGGGACTAACGCTTGGAGATATGATGCCAGCAATGACCTGGCCCGATCCAACACAGCCCGGTCTTCTATTGCCAGGTGAAGAAGCCTATGGCTTATTTTCCTTCAATCCAGATGTTACAGATACCAGTTTCCTTGTTTATGCAGATGTTGGCTATAGCTGTGAAGCGGCCTATTGTAGCGATGGCCCATATGAGAAATCGATCTTTTATCCTAGCCCGGATCTGCGAACCTGGGATGGCAGTGCCGCTGGCCCAAGGTATGAAGATATTTATGGTCGTGACCCTGAAATTCGCGTCATTGGCCCGAAAGCATCAATAACCTTCATCGAGCCTGCTCCAGGAACGATTGCCAATCCCTACGAAGATGTTCAATATGTAGTCGAACTGACCAGTCTGGATAGTGCTGATGATGCTATTACACGCATCACCGATGACCCGGAATCTCCTTTTGTACAATGTCGGGATGATCGGTTCACGATAGACCCCAATCCTGGCAGCGATGGTTGGTATGCAGATCCAGATGGTTTGCAAAAAGTTGACTCAGCCGATCTCGCTGGCCCAAATGGCCCACCCGTGGGGGCCTTGGATGATGGGGAGCAGTTATGGTGTATTTTCACGATTGAGATGGACCCGGCCATCATCAACAATCCTGCCGACAGTAGTTTTACGCTAAGGGGAGGACTGGTTGCCTATAATGTCTTTGGACAAAATGTCGAAATCCCCATAGAAGCGCCAAGCGTCGTAATTGCCGAAGCGAGCATATCCGTTACGAAAACCATCATCAACCCACCGGTTGCTGACGGCGTAGAAGTCGGCAGCGATGTCACCTACCAGATTATCGTGACCAACTCTGGGTTAGTTCCTCTGGAAAACATCACGCTTATCGACAGCCTCATGGGGCCGTTGGCTGTGCCCGGCGGTTTGGTGTTGGCAGCCGACGAGGAGTTCCTCCTGAATGTCAACTATCCAGTGGGTCTCGGCGATTCATCACCATTGGTTAACACGGTGACAGCCGAGGCGCACCCAACTGGCACACCACCTAGTTTCACAGTTGACGATTCAGGAGCAGCAAGCATCCTGATTCGGGGAACGGAGTTAACTGTCCAGCTAGTTCCATTTGAGGTGGATGGCAACCCGTATGATCCCACCACTAACCCGGCCCGGCCTAATAGTGTGGTGACGTTCCAGGTCGAGTATTGCAACAACAGCACCGACATCTTCCGTGATCTGCAATATGTAGTGGGTTACCCCACGCTGATTGACGGCCCGCGTCCAACATATGTCGATGGCAATCTACTGGATGGCAATTTTGGGCCAGGATGTTATCAGACACCCGGCACAGAATTTGACTATACAGTGCCGGGGGTAACAGACCCAGATTTCACGGATCCTGTAATTAACTCAATCCGCGCCAGTATCATTGGGCCATTGGGTGCACGTAAGTATGCCGAAGATACATTGCAATTGAATATTGTCAGTGACGATGTAGAAATCAGCGCCTATCGGTATAGCATCGAAACTGGTGCGCCAATCGGCGACGACACAGCAGCCTTACGTGGTGAGACGATCTATTATCACCTGGATATTGACAACAAATCCAATCAAGACCTGTGTAACGTCGAAGTTCGCCAATACTTCCGCAACACGCTAGGCGATGTTGTACCGGGCAACCCATTTGTCATTCCTGATGACTATATTGTTTGGAATTCCGGCATTGTGGGACGGTTGAATAGCGACGGCAATCCCGGCGAAGATGCAACCAGTGCCGATACCGGCAACCTGCGCGTGACGTATGTGGTCGGCGGCGATACACCTGATCCCTTTGTACGGATTTTCGAGGTCTATGCGCCACAGGAATGTGGACAACCACCATTTGCCGAACCTTATCTTGACCGGGCTGCTGTGACCACTGACATATCGGATGTACAGGTAAATGGCGTGATCTCGGTCTTTGCCGCGTCCGATCCTGATGAAACTCCGCTACCTTTTGGGTTCCGTCAACCTGGCCTGCAATACAAATTCAACTTGAGTGCAACCAATGTTGGGGTCACATTTACCATTACAGGGTTGCAATATTGTGTGGTCGAGGTGTCGGGAGCCTGTGCAAACCAAAACTTCCCAGTGGATGGTAACGATTTCTGGGCACCAGGCGACGATACCTATTTGCCCTTTGAAACCCGCACTGACCAATCAGATGTACTGGTCAGTCCGTCTGGATTGACAGGCAACGAACCGACCCCACTTCAAATCATCGTGACGCTACGTGGCATTGAAGGCAGCAAGAATGTAGTGGTGCGAATGTTGCATTCGTTTCCCTTGTTGACCGACGAGCTGCCGGGTAGCATTATCGACGGTGACAGTGTCCTGGTGCGCGGCGATACACCCGTGCCATACACCTATCAATTCACCAACCAGACAGAAGGACGCTTGATTGATGTCCGCGTACTGAATTTGCTGGAAACTGGCCCCGAAGAAGAGGGGGTTTATGAGACAGTGGGTGTTCCTGGCTTCCCGCCAGATGTCGCCTATGAAGTCTGTCAGGTCCATGGCGAAATGCTGGACGGCACGGGGATCACTGGTGTATGTAATCTGACTTATCACAATGGTGTGCCCAGCGGACGGTTTCAGATGCAAGTGCTTATTGTTGGTACACGCTCCGACACTGGCGATAGGGTGATTGGTCTCGGTTTCTGGGCTGTTGAGGAGATTGAGCATCTGACGGTATCTAAGACTGGCCCTGGTCTTGTTGCCGTCAATGAAGATGTCGTGTGGAGTATCGGTGTCTTTAACAATTCCAATTACCAGCCGGTACTCTTCCAGGATCCGGATGGGCTAACGGATGTTGTTGATCCTGATCCACCAGCAGGCAGCTTGGTTCCTAACCCGTTCACGTTGGCTAATTTCACTGGCTTCAACGATCTGGGTGCTGGTGTCTATGAATTGCCGATTCAAACACAGGCGACCGGCACACTGACCATGATGGCGCCGCCGGGCGGGTTTGGGCCTGGATCGGCTTTCACAAATACGGCAACCTTTGTGGGCACAACTGTGCCTGCCGAAGGGCCATCTCGAACCGTTTCAGGGACAGCTAACACCGAGGTCAGCTTTGCCTGCCCATTGGAACTATCAGGCGTATTCATCCCTAACCCTGACACTTGGGATGATACAGACTTCCTGATTACAGTCGGCGAGACCAAACGTGTCTGGTTGACGTATTGGAATATCGGCACCTCCGATCTGATGATTGGCAACGTGACCGATGCCTTGTTCTTACGCGAAAATGGTATTGACTTGGATCCATTCGGTGTGGACGGCGACCCAACGAACGACGTCATCTGGCCGGACCCCGCTAATCCTGGGCTGGTACAACCTGGCGAGTTCTTCTCTTACGAAACCCGGGTTATCATCCGTCCCATTGACTTCCCGAATCCAATTGACCAGGATACTTTCTCCTGGTTGGCCCAAATTGAACTGGCTCCGCCAGCCCCAACGGGTTGCGAGAGCTTCTCGGTGACCTGGTTCTTCGAAATCTGGAATCCGGTGGGCATCGAAAAGTCGGTACGGAACGGTTCGGATTTGATTCTGCCTGGCGATACCGTGTTGTACAGCATCAATATGTACAATCGCAGCGAACCAACAGCAATGTTCATTCAGCAATTGGACGACAGTTTGCTGACTACCAGCCCGCTATTGCTCCAGTTCCCGTCAGGGACCGCGACTGCGGGACGGCTGGAACCTACCGAAGAAGCCGATATGGTGGAAAACGGCGTTCAGGATGGCTATGTTGTTGGAATTGATGATCCGGATAGTTTGGAGAATATCGCGACGGTAACGTTCTATGTGCCAAGTGATAGCGGCCCGCCAGAAATGGAAAAAGGGCCGGATTATCCGATGTCAAATGTTGATGAGGCTTCAGTTGGAACATCCAATCCATTAGTCTTAACGCTGCTACCCAGTTCATTTGAAGCACCGGCAGGCAGCACTATTGATATTGATGTGACAGTCACTAACTTCAGTAGTGTATTCACGATTGGCGACATCGAGATCACCACAGGTGACACCGAACTCTCAGCGGGTATGGCGGCAGCGGGCTATGCACCTCCGATCTTGCTGTTGCCGACTTCGGCTCGCTCCTATCTGGTAACCGGCGATCATTATCAAATCCCACCAGATTACACCGATCCGACACTGACAATTTGTGCAACAGCCCACGGCTTCTTGATCGATCTGGCTATCGAATTGCCACCGGTTGAAGCCTGCGTGACCATAACCATCTTGGAGCCTGAATTAGAGGTCACTAAAGAAGCATTTGAAGATGACTTCTGCACCATTCAACTGCCAGATACAGATGGTAATGGTATTGGCGAGATCAATGTCGGCTCCAATGTCTACTATGGAATTACGTTCACCAATAACAGCACGACGCTGACGTTTGGCAACATCGCGATCACGGATATTACCAACGATGGCGATGATCTATCTGTTGATGTGCAAACGGCGTTTGAAGCGGCCAATGGTGGCAGCACAGACTTGTTGCCAGGCGCAGAAGTGTCGGTCTGTATTCCTAAATTCGTGACACAGGCATCGCAAGATAACCCGGTGCTGATAAATACGATTACGGTCGAGGCCGACGTTGATGCAACAACGCTGACGGTTGAGAGCGAAGTGACGGTGGATGTCTTTGATGCCAACGTCGGCATCAGTAAGGTTTCAGACCGCATCGTGGCTTTCCCTGGCAGTGTCATCCAATATTCGTTGGTGATTATCAATCGCAATACGGATGGCAAGGTTTTGATCCTGGATGATGTCTGGGACTCGCTAGTTACCGGTCAATTGCCTGGAGCCAGTTATCACGACACCTGTACGCTGGATGGCACAGCCAGCTTCGACTTTGCGAACTGTGACCCAACCGTGACATCAATTCGCTTTGACGATCCTGGTTGGCAATGGCCGTTGCCAGCCTATCCGGGCTACATTCCAGCAGGCGAAACAGCAACTTTCACCTACGAGTACGAAGTGCAGTCAACCGACCCCGACCCACTGATTAACGAGGCGGGCGTGTACTCGTATCTGTATGAGCCACCACCTGATCTGGATATTGGTCCTTGGGATCCAGTATTGGATGTCGATGACGTCCATATCCAACCAACGGATCTAACACAGGCGTTGGTTGCCATCACCAATTCGCAATTGCTGGTTCGTAAAGAAGCGCGTCCGACAGTAGCATTGGTCGGCACACAAGTGACCTACGATATTTCAATTACCAATATTGGTGATCGTCCGGTCTCTGGCTTGCAGGTCGTGGACTGTAATGCGCTCACGCCCTGTAATTTCGGCGTCGATCCATTTGAACCCGGTTTCGGTGGATTGGATCTGACGACTCAAATCGCACCAGTTGGCGCACAGAGCCAGCTAAACCCCTTCGATACGGCGATCATCACCAACTATGAAGTTACGATGCCGACGCAAAGTGATGTGTTGGTAAATCCGGACCTGGATCCATTCATCAACACTGTCTTCGCACAGGGTGAAGTCTCAGTGGGTGGTGGTGTGCTTGAACCCACACTACCCGGTTCCGATACAGCGATTGTGGACTTGATTGTGCCAGGTATCCAGATCACAAAGTCAGCCAGCGTTGGAAGTGCCGCACCAGGTGAATTGGTGGAGTACACCATCCAGGTATTCAACACTGGTGATGCACCCTTACGGTTGGATAGCGTGGTAGACATCGTGCCCGGCGATAGCGCCTGGACGCCGCTGACTACCATGAATTTCAATAGCTGTGATGAGGCTGCGCCCGACTTTGCTATCGGCCCAACTTCCTCAGATCGCCTCCAACCATCCGATGGGCAGAATCCTGGTGACTTTGTGTGTGCAACAGTACAGGTCATCGTCGGGTTCCCACAAGGTGGTGGCGGTGAGTTCGTGAACACAGTACGCGTCTTTGCGACGGGAGATCCGGACACCGCCCCCTTTGACCTGGTGGACAGCGCCAGCGCCGAAATTGATATCCGCACCCTCGATTTAGCAGTAACCAAACTGGCGTACTGTATCCCCGATGGAGCCGAGTGTACGACACCATCCATCATCACAACGGTCGAAGATGGTCAGGAATACGAATATCGTGTGACAATCGTGAATGGCAGCCCCACCGCCATGACTGAACTGCGTATCTCCGATCCCGACTTTGCAGGCGGCGCATTGCAGGTGATCACCGACTTCACCGGTATCGGCAACAACGATGCGCTGTTCGATCCCGATGAGGAGTATGTATTCAGCTACAACCACATCGCCAGCATTGCAGACGATACCGATGGCGTGAATTTCTCGTACACCAACTACGTGACGGTGGTCGCCGTGGAAGACGGCACAGAAGATCTGACCCCGCCGCGCATCGCATCTTACACGGTCGTTATTACACCGGCCTCGTTGGAAGCCACCAAATTCGGTTGTGTGGGCGATGAACTGACCCCGCCCGATTTCGGTACCTGTGTGACAGATACCCCCCTGGCCCAACCCGGCGACTATGTCTGGTATCAAGTGACAATCGTCAATCCTTCCGCCGTCCTGGTAGATAATATCGCCGTGACAGACTCGCTGGAAGGTGTGCTAGATAACGTCGAGAATTCCGGTCAATCCGTAATCTGGCCTGCTGCTGTGGGCAGCCTGCCCGCCTGTGAGCCACCACTGTATAACCCGCCTGACAACTGTCCGACAGCGATTTTCACTTATCGCAGCGCGAACCCTGTGTCGGCGGCAGACAGCAGCATCCTGAACACGGCCATTGTCACCGGCCAGGCCGGATCGGCACAGATTTCAGTCAGCGCCAGCGAGACAATTTACGTGGCGTTTGGTGATTTGGTGGTAACAATCGTTGAAGACAACGGAATTACACAGGCTCAGACCGGTACGGTTCTCAACTTCACGATTACTGTGCAAAATCTGGGGACAGATGACATCGAAAACATCGAGGTACTGTTGCCACTCATCAATGGCGCAACACCACTCGGTCCAGCGTTCACACTGACTGGCGGTGGTATGCAGGCCTTTAATGAGACGTATACAGTCACCAGTTCCGACAGTGTGATGGACTTTGAAGTCATCGCCAATGGACTTGTATTGGGTGTGACACCAGCCACTGATACCGATGTGTGGACAGTCGTTCGCATTGTGCCAGGAATCAGCATCAGCAAGGTGGCTGATACTGGTGTAGCTAGCCCAGGCGATACGGTAACCTATACTGTGACTATCCAGAACACCGGTACGGCCAATATCACAGAGCTGGTCGTGAGCGATAGCATGTTGACATTCCCCGACCCCTGGCCCACAACCTTGACGCCAGGACAGACGGTAGTTCAACAGCAGACGTATATGGTGACAGGAGCTGAAGGTAGCCCCATCATCAATACGGTGACGGTCAGTGGACTGATAGCCGGAACCGAGTTCGTCGTGACCGACACCGCCGAGGTATTTGTACCCAATGGCGACCTGCTCGTGACGAACACGCCCAGTATTCTCAGTGGTGTGGTGGGCGACACAGTTAGCTTCACTTACGAAATTTGCAACCTGAGTACGGGAACCAGCCCCGTTGATGACCTGACCAATGTTTCATTGACGGATGACGACGGCCCATTGACGTTGCCGGATACCACGCTGGTTCCGGGCCAATGCTTCACGGTGGTTCGGGATGTGGTCTTGACTGACCTAGATGTACCTGAACTCAGCCGGACAGTAGTTGGACAGGGCGACACCTCGGCAGGCGGCACATTGACGCAGACAGTCACACGCACTGTTACGGTAATTCCGGCAGGTGCAGGTGATCTGCGGTTGTCAGCAACACCATCTGCGAGCATCGTATCGCCAGGCGACACGCTGGATGTCGATTTCGTGGTCTCGAATGTGGGTGATGTACCGCTAACGATCACTGACCTCACAGATGTGAATGGTATCTTCACCGGATATGCACCTGATCCAATCGGACGCACCGTCCTGCCGGGTCGTGCCATCCTGTTTGCGGGCGATCCAACCTTCAGTGTCGATGGTACGGTGGATCCAATTGCGGATACCTGGACAGTTACAGCCGAAGATGCCTCAGCCACGTCCTACAGTCATTCAGACAACATTTCGGTTCCGGTGGTCAATCCCGGCGCGACGCTGGTGCTGGAATACACTGCGGATATGGCAATGGTTCCGCCCGGTGGCACGGTAACGTACACCTATACCGTAACCAATATCTCGGTAACACCCGTGACGGCCCGCCTAGAAGCGATTGGCGCAACCTGCACAACCTACACACCAGGTGGCGAAGCACTGTGGGATGCCCTCGGCACAACGATTGATCCAGGATTGCAGGCAACAGCGACGGCAACGTGTTTTGTCGCGTTCGACTTCATTCCTAGCACGGTGGATCATACAATCCAAGTCTTCGATGTTGCTACGCCAGATACGCCGCAGGATACTATCG
The DNA here is from genome assembly GCA_965215855.1 of Aggregatilineales bacterium. Taxonomy (GTDB): domain Bacteria; phylum Chloroflexota; class Anaerolineae; order Aggregatilineales; family J027; genus J027. Next base: position 29,034 of record CBDCER010000002.1, read on the forward strand.
ACATCAGCACCCCGCTTGACCGCACCCTGCCATTGGAGATCGAAATTGTGGACTCCGATCCGCTGGTGTGGCGCGTGGATGACTCGGTTGTTATCCGACATCGTATTGGCAACATTTCGCCGACATCGACACTGACCGATGTAACACCGACAATTCTCGAACCGACACCCTGCATTGACCTGGCTTACTTCGATGACCTGGGGAACCCGGTGGCCTTTGATGGTACGCTGGCTCCGATGAGCGAGATTTATGTCCACTGCACCTATATGGTACTCACGATCGACTACCCACTGACAACAGTTACGGTGCAGGTTGATGCCAATGAAGGCACTACCCCGATGCAGCTCATCGTCTCACGCGACTTCACTGTGATTAACCTGGGGCTGACCCTTACCCTGACCGGCCTGCCAGATAATGATGCTGGCATGGGCAGCATCGTCAACGATGGCGAGACCGTCAGTTTCACGCTGACACTTGAAAACACTGGTGAGACAGCGATGATCTTGCCACCCGAAACCGAAGCTCCGGTCACCAGCCAAATTTATGACGCCAGCGACGCAACAGTGGTTGTCGGGAATTTGGGTGACCTGTGGACCTATCTGAACGACAACTGTACATGGCCGCTGTTGCCAGGCGAGCAATGTATCGTCTCCGCAACCGATGTGACCGACGGTGGCCTGTCTTACACAGCGCAGGTTGGGCATCCGAGCAACATGGTGGCAACGGTGCAACTGGAACTGTGGGGCGAGGGCAGTGAAACGCCCATCTTCCAGAATGACTCGTGGAATGTCACAATCCGCCGTCCGTCGTTAATCATCACCTCGATCACCGTATCGCCAAATCCGGGCAATGTGGGTGATCCTGTGACGATTACCGCGACGATCCTGAATGATGGCTTCTTCGCAGTGAACAACGTCCGGGCGGTGATCGCGCTAGAAGAAATCGGCACAACGGCCTTTGCACCACAAAATGGCATCGTGCTAACCAGCGGGCGTCCACAAACTGGCCCATTCATCACACTCGACATGACCGTTACCGATACGACACTGGCGGCTGGGGCACAAACAACAGCCACCGTGACGTGGGATGTGGATCGTGCCGCAACTATCCTGGGCACGATGACGGCCAGTGCCGAGACAACAGTGGGTGGTGATGTGGTTGTGATCCAATCAGTTCTGGCAACGACTTTCTCCACCGGAACACCGGATGGCAACCTCGATCCGAATGCGCTAGATCCGATCTTGACCAAGACAGTTAGCCCGACATCAGCCTTCCCGGATGAGCAGATGATCTTCACTATCACCATCCGTAACGGCAGTACCAGTATCATGGACAATGTGGCAATGGTGGATGCTGTGCCCGACGCCTTCCAGGTTCTCTCGGCCAGTTCAACGGCGGGTGCGTCGATTGTCGAAGGCCAATTAGTGACGGTGACGACGGGTAGCCTTGGCCCAGGCGATGAAGTTATCGTGACAATCACAGTTGTGGTTGGTTCCGATGTCAGCGTGCCATCGTTATGGGTCAATGTGGCTTGTGCAGCAGCAACAGGACGTGGCGAGGTTTGTACCGAGGTCGAAATACCGATAGGTGTTGCCGAGGGCGCATTGCCGACGACCGGTTTTGGTGCGCTACCTGCCGATGAAACAACAGACGACACACCAGTGTCCCAGGGATTCTCTGGGGCATCGGGGATATTGCCAATGCTGATGCTGGGTATGTTGCTGCTATTCAGCACCAGTATGTTCAATCGCAATCGCCGCATGTGGATTGGAGCAGGCGTGGCGCTGGCGACAGTGGTAGTCATCGGTGGTGCGGTATTACTGCTCGGTGGCGATGATGAGACTCCATCAGATAAGGGGCCAGATGAGGAGGCCGATGTGCCAGGGCTTGCGGCAACACTTACCGCGACTGCCTTAGCACGACGCGAAGGATTTACACCAGGACCTGGTGAAACCGAGGCATTTACGCCGGAGGCTCCGTCTACGCTCCCTTTTGCGCCAACTTTGCGGCCATCGCCCACGCCCTACATCCTGCCGACGGCAGCGGGGCCGCGCCGGTTGGAAGTACCGAGACTGGGCTATAGCCGCCCGATTCCAATTGTCGAGCTACCCTACACCGACGGCACATGGGATGTCAGCACTTTAGGACACAATGTTGGCTGGCTGGAATTAACGACATGGCTGGAGCCGGATTGGGGCAACACGGTGTTAGTGGGCCATGTGCAACTAGATGATGAGGATCCCGGACCGTTTTACCGCCTGGGCGACCTGCAAATCGGTGATGAAGTCGTCGTAATGGAAGGTGATGTGGAATATCGTTTTCAGGTGACGGATATTGAGACGGTCTCTTCAACCGCCATTGAAGTCACCCACCCAACCAGAGAGCCAGTTCTGACACTTGTCACGTGTACGAATTGGGATTTTGCACAGGGTGTTTTCGCAGATCGCCTCATTATCCGAGCGGAGCCACTGGTTCTACAATAGTTGCCCGCAACATACCTGAGAGACAAAGCACGTCCGGCTTTAAAACTGCCGGGCGTGTTTTTGATTAACTGCCAAATGCCTGGATCGCAATGATCACCGGGTCACCTATCGGCAGTCGGTCGTATCCAGCTAGTTCGAGTTGCCATAAACCAAAGTAACAGCCACGTGTACGAGGAGCCTCGCCCACAAACTCAACTTCAAATGTTCCCGCTCGCAATACTTCTTGATCCAAGAAGAAGCGCGGGCGTTCGGGGTTAGTAAAATTGGTGTTTAAGGACACTGGGTCGGTCGAACAGTGATCGGTCAATTCTGCAAAATCGGCAGGGTCGAGGTCTTCACTCGTGAGGTCAGCCACAAACACCAGTTGCAATTCACCCTCCAACGGCCAATCGCACGTGCTGGCATTTTCAATGGAGAATGTGAAGTCGAAAGTTTCACGCACACGAACCAGTCGTGGATTCCGCGCATCATCCAACGCAGGGGGTTCACTCAACTCAACGGGATCCACCACAACATAACCCAAGTCACAGGCTTCGACAATTTGTCGAGGTGTCAGTGTCGGCGTAGAGGCGACCGCAGTTTGCTCATTGGCAGCCGTAGCCGTTGCATTCTGAATGGCTCGTTCGGTGGCAGCTATGTTAGGAGTTCTAGAAGGTGTCAAGGTCGCTGTCGGTGTATCTGTAGGTATCGTCGGTGTTGAGGTGGGAGATGGGGTCTCTGTTGGCGTTGTCGTTTGGGTTGCCGACGCGGTTGCAGTTGGAGTCAGGGTATGAGTTGGTGTTGTCGAGGGCGATATTGTCAGTGTAATGGTACTGGTTGACGTTTCAGATGGCACAGCAGCCAGCCGTGTTGCTGATTCATCCTCAAACAACGTTGCCAACGGGCCTTCACCATCTTGTCCCAATATCACGAGAGCCAGTGCGCCCACCGCCACCAGGAACAGAATAAAGGTAAAGAATACTACCCCACCATTGCTGTTGCTCTTTTTGGACGATGCTGTCCGAGCATGGGGGGGAGCAACCGGCGTAGGAGACGTTGATGTTGTAGATGCTTTGGGCTTCACCGGTTTGGCTTCGCCTGTTTTGGTTTTTGGCGAAACAGAACGAATTGGTTGAGTCGCATATTTTTTGGCAGAAGCCAGAAGTGAGCGCGAGCTTGGCTCCGGACGTTGAGATGCCGTGGCGGCGGCTTTATTATCAAGCTGCGACAGCAACGACCGTCCGGATTGTAAAGCAGGCGCTTGTTCAGCGTTCGGCAACAGAGGCGACTTGAGTTGGTTCAGACCCTTTTGAAGATTCTCAAATATTTCGTCAGCACTTTGATACCGTTTCTCAGGCTCTTTCTCCAACGTGCGCTGAATAATGGTAATCAGCCAGGCTGGTAAATCTGGGGCAACTTCACGTATATCGGGCAAGGGATCATTGACATGTTTTAGAATAATCGCCAAGGGTGTATCGGCATCGTAGGGCAATCGCCCAGTTACCATTTGATAGAGAATGACTCCCAACGAGTAAATATCAGAACGTTCGTCACCAGCTTCGCCCAAGCCCTGTTCCGGAGCCATATAAGCCGGTGTGCCGATCATACCCCCGCTGGCAGTGAATTGTCCACCAGTCACAATTTTGGCGATACCAAAATCAGTGAGGATAACCCGACCATCTTCATCCACCATAAGGTTAGCAGGTTTTACATCGCGGTGAATCATACCGCGTTTGTGGGCATAAGCCAGGGCCGCTGTTGTATCGGCCATGATTCGGCCCGCTTCGGTTAATGGGAAATGTTGACCATCGGAGGCCAGATCGAAAAGTTGATCTTTGAGCGTTGGCCCGTTAATCAACTCCATGACCATATAATAACTTTCGCCCTGCTCGTCATAATCAAAGTCAAACACCTGGACAATATTGGGATGACGCAGCCGCGCAACATTCTTTGCTTCTTTTTCAAAACGATCTTTAAACTCAGGGTCGTCAGCAAGGAATGGATGTAATAGTTTAATAGCAACGTAACGATCCAGAGCAGCGTGATAGCCTCGATAAACCTCAGCCATTCCACCACGGCCTATGCGTTCGATGATTTCATATTTACCCAGTGTTTTTCGTGTCACCGAATCTCCGACGCCATCCTGAATTCAGGAAAGTGCGCCGTCTCTCCTTTCTGATTTAATGGACGCTGCAAAGCAAATTAGTTGCATATGGCCTTCACTTGATTGCCTTGCAAGAATATGACGTCCCAAAGTCAGATTATTAAGGGTGGGCTTGGTGTTGCCCCAGGCCGCGCATGTAGTATACCTGATATGTGGAAGGAAAACATCCTTGAGTCGCTAAAGCCTGTGCAGCAAAAGCTGGATAGGCGAGCGTCTTGTTTATGGCAAGATCAGACATCACTAAGGTCCACCTCTCTATACTGAAAATAGTTGGTGATTGGATTCAGGAATTGTTGAACCGAAGAGGTTTTGAAACAGATGAAATCTATATATAGCAAGAGTGCCTATATTGATTATTCTAGATCTTCGTCGTCGGGATCGTGAAAACCTTGCATGATTTCTACATCGAAGTAAATCTGGCCCTGGTCTTTGCCGTCGGCATTGACGACGCTGAAAACTTCATAATGGCGTCCCTGATGGCTGACCTTACGGCGGCGCATGGGGATAAAATCAAGCAAGCGCAGTGCATCTAACTCTTCACGGATATGGACAATGCGATAGGCCCTCTCGAAGCTGCGGCCATCACCAGAGCGCACTATGGCGTTGAGCAAACCATTGGCGAAAGACTGATGCCATTCGCCGCGCTCACTTTCACCAACACGCTTGAAAAGTTGCGCGATCATTTGGTGAATACCGATTTGGAGAAAATCTTGCTTTAATAACTCAGTACACAGGAGACCCGCCTCACTCCAATCCTGCTTCTTAATTGCCGCCCGCAACGCTTCTGTGCCGGAGGATTGTTGGTAAGGATTATAGCCTTCGCGCTGCGTATAAGCGTCGCGGATTTTGTCAAAATCAGCTTTTAGAATATCGCGGCGGGCTTCATTAAGAAGCCAATTGTAGCTTGGTGTAGACATGGCTGGTTAGTTGCCCGATTAATTATTCACTGACCTGCGGGGTCGGGAGCGTAAAGAGGAAAGTAGAACCGACATCAAGTTGACTTTCCAGCCACATCTTGCCGCCGTGTGCTTCAATGATACGCTTGGCAATTGCCAGGCCAAGCCCAGTGCCCTGGGCAGCTTCGGAACCCGGCACACGGAAGAACTTCTCGAACATGTGGCGTTGGTGTTCTTCGGAGATGCCCGGCCCAGTATCTTGTACCGCCAACCGGACCCAATTCAGTTGTTCGTCTTGAATAACATGACAAAAAATATTGCCGCTCTCAACATTATATTTGATGGCGTTTGTCAAAAGATTGAGCAAAACCTGTTTGGTCTTACTACGGTCAGCCCGCAGCGTCAATGGCTCGCCACGAATTTCCATGGTGATGCTCTTTTCGTCGGCCTGATGCCGGACAATATCGAGACTTTCTTTGACCAGTTGCCAGGCATCGAAGGTTTCAACCTCCAGGCGAGTACGGCCAGATTCAAGACGGGCCAGATCCAAAAAGTCGCTTGCCAGACGACTGAGGCGTTCGGTCTCAGATTGCATAGTCACGATAATTTCGGTACGGCGCTCTTCTGGCAAGTCACGCAGTAAGAGGACTGTGCTGGCTTTGAGAGCAGCAAGTGGCGTGCGGAGTTCATGTACCATTTCGGCAATGAAGTCACTTTGTTGGAAGAGACGAGCATTTTCGATGGCGACGGCGGCCTGAGCAGCGAGCGTACTGAGTGTGTCCATATCTTCTTCAGTCCAGGGACGATCATCAATCTTGTTGATGGCCTCGACAACGCCGATGATCTTGCCATGAACTTCCATAGGCACACCCAAAAGGTTGCGGGTATTGAAGCGGAGAATCTTATCAACTTGACTGAAGAAGCGTTTCTCGCTACGGGTATCCTCGACTAAGACAGGTTCGCCAGTAGTGGCAACCCATCCACCAAGGCTACCTTCCATCGGGACGGTAACAGCAGCCATCGCCCCTGGACTCATATTGGATGAAGCCTCGAAGCGCAATTCACCTGTGCTAGGATCAATAAGTAGGATAGAAGCTGATTCGGTCTCGGTCAGTTCGGTAGCAGCTCGTACAATTCTATTGAGCAACGTGCCAACATCCAATGTTGAATTCAGTTGTCGGCTGAGTTCCATGAGACGCTCATAACGAGCATTGAGCCGCATATAATGATGGGCACGATCTTCATCGGGATTGGTCGGAGGCAGGTCAAACCCGCCAGTTTGTTTTTCAACCATCGCCGTTCCCTTCTAATGCCTTCACCAAACGGGGCAAGACCTCGGCTACTTCATGATGAATGACGACATCTGCCAGGTGATCGTAATGAGTCTTCCCTAAATTCACGAGAATTAGTTTTCCACCTTTGTGCAACACATACCGAGGCAAATTTGCTACGGGAACCACCTCCAACGATGACCCAGCCACAAGCATGACATCGGCTTGTCGTGCGTCGCGTTCAGCCTTTTGCAATACCTGAATCGGCAATTGTTCGCCAAACAGGATTGTATTGGGTTTCAACACACCATTGCAATCTGAGCATTGCGGAACCGGCGCATTTTCATCTTCCAACAATGTCCTGAAGATAGACTCTGCCGGAAAGATTTTGAAACAGGTGATACAGGTAGCTTCTCGGACATGGCCGTGGACCTCGTAGACAGTCTGGGAACCAGCTCGTGAATGTAACATGTCGATGTTTTGGGTAATGACGCTTTTGAGAATACCTTTCGATTCCAGTTCGGCCAAGGCATAGTGGGCCGGATTGGGTTGGGCCGTCACAATCTTCTGGGCCAGTGGGCGAATCCAATCATAAAATGCCTTGGGACGATAACGAAATCCCTGTAAACTGGCAACTTCAAACGGATTAACCTGATTCCACAACCCAGAACCAGGGCTGCGGAAATCTGGAATGCCAGAGGGGGTGCTGATGCCAGCGCCAGTCAATGCCACCGCATATTGCGCCTGGCGAAGTAAATTGCTGGCCTCTTGAATGAGTTCCTGCACCATAAGATCACCCAGTAGCCGGAGACTATTCGGCCTTGCTGCGTTTGGCTAACTCCTCGACCAATTTCCCAAACTGGTTGACAACAATGGCATCTGGCTGGAATTTGACAATTGGTAGCCCGGCTTCAGCCGCTTGATGAGTTAGATCAGGTACAGGTGAAATCATGGCCGTCACGGGACAGCCCAGCACACGCTCCGACTCTTGCCAGGAAATCTGTAGCCCTGAAGGGGCACGATTGATGATAACGAAGCTGATATTGGCCTCATTAAACCCAATTTGCCGGATTTCATTAAACAGATTGCGAGCCATAGTAAGCGCAAGGCGGTTCGGTTCAACGGCCAAAATAACCTGATTAACATCACGAATGATACGCGCACTTAAGCGATTGAGGCCAGCGCCCAGGTCAATCAAGACATTGCGTGAAGCACCTTGCAAGATACGAATAATCGCCAGAGCTGAATCCTGGGAAGTATTGAGTTGGTTTTCACGTGGGCGAGCCGAGGATAACAACAGCTTCAAACCCGAGTCATGTTCAATTAACTCTGATTCAACAGCCTGGGTGTTGATCTCGGCTTGAGAACGACTCAAGACATTTGCCAGTCCTGTCGAATGCCCCAGCCCCAAACTTAAACCCAATGCCCCCTGCCCCAATCGAAAGTCCACCAGGGTTGTCGGTTCTCTGGCCGCCATTAATGCACCGACATTGGCTGCCAGGGTGGTTGTGCCAACGCCGCCCTTTGCCCCCAAAAAGGCATAGGTTACACCCGCATCACTCGTACTCCGCTTGGCAGCAGCACTACGCGCAAGTACGGCTTTGACACGAGAAGCCAGCTCGGCAGGATGGGTGGGCTTAGTCAGGTAATCGTCAGCCCCAGCTTCAAAACCCGCCACCTTATCATCAATGAGGGTTTTGGCAGTGAACATGATAATGGGAATGCCGCGTGTGCGCCCATCGGCCCGTAATTGACGGCAAACAGCATAGCCATCCATATCGGGCATCATCACATCCAGAATAATCAAATTGGGCTGATCCGCAACCGCACGCTCCAGGGCTTGACTACCCGAATTCGCGCCTGTCACTTCATAGCCCTGACGTTGCAGCATCAGACCAATGAGTTTGAGGCTATCAACATCATCATCAACAACCAGAATTTTTGTCGCCATAGGTGTCTAATCCGTGCTAATCCTATAAAAATTCAACGGCAAGGATAGGTGAGGGCAGTGTATCATGGATATAATGCCCACGCAACGCTCTTGGCTTTCGTAGACAGTAGATTCTCCCATACAGACTGACATAACTGACAGTCCCACAAAATGTGGGGGGTTGCCCTACAGAGTGAGTATAACGCACGTCAGGAAGCACGGCAATGCAGGTATGTTGAATCCGACAAGCAATCCAAAGAATCCGGAATTTTAACATAGCTCTTAGAACCATATTGAGGCGGGCAAGTTATAATGATTGAGTTAATCCTTAATTGGAAGGGAACCCATCTTGAAAATCGAAACCTATACGTCCGATGATGTATTCCAGCACCTAAAAGCAGAATGGAACGATCTACTACAACACTCACGCAGCAATCGGGTCTTTCTGACATGGGAATGGCAATCATCGTGGTGGAAAGTATATCATCCTGGCGATCTATGGGTGCTGGCGGTACGTGATGATGCAGGGCAACTGGTGGGACTAGCCCCATGGTTTATCGAAAACATGGAAAAGACGGGGCGAACGATTCGAGGAATAGGATGTGTGGATGTAACTGACTATCTGGAAACGATAGCGCACGCCGATTGTGAAGCGGCGGTCTTTCAGACGTTAGCAGCGCATGTAAAAGCGCATCACGCCGATTTTGACACGATTGATCTATGCAATATTCCTCAAGACTCGCCAGTATTAGAATTCTTTCCCTCCGCCCTAGAAAGTAATGGATTATCCGTGCAGATCAAGCAACAAGAGGTTTGTCCGATTATCCAATTGCCGGATTCGTGGGAGTCCTATGTCAGTTCATTGAACAAAAAGAATCGCCATGAATTGCGTCGGAAAATCCGCAAAGCCGGGGCAGCGGATGAATCAGTCGATAGTTACACCATCGGAGCGGAACACAATTTGGGAGTGGAGATTGAGCATTTCCTCAATCTGATGCGGACGGCCAGTGCCGAGAAGGTGGAATTTCTGGAAAATGAGAAGAATGTGACATTCTTTCGCACCATAATTCCAGTGATGGCAGAAGCTGGCTGGTTACACCTATCATTCTTGACTATCGGCGGCAACTATGCAGCCGCTTATCTGAACTTTGACTACAATCAGGAGATTTTGGTCTATAACTCAGGGTTGGATCTCAGCGTGGGTTCAAACCTGAGTCCGGGGATTGTCTTGTTAGGTTATTTGATACAAGACGCCATCGAACGAGGACGCACTCATTTCGATTTTTTGCGGGGAGATGAAGACTATAAATATCGTATGGGAGGCCAGGATACACGGGTGTTTATGTTAATTGCAGCCTGAGAGGACCAGACATGCCACGCACCATGAACCGCATTGCGATGTTGAGCGTGCATACATCACCGTTAGCAGCGTTGGGTGGCAAGAAAACAGGTGGTATGAATGTCTATGTTCGTGAAGTTGCACGGGCACTAGGCGATTGCGGTGTGGATGTGGATGTATTCACCCGCGAGGCTGACGCGGCTGTACAAGGGCAGATTGTGGAGATGGGAACCCATGCGCGGTTGATCTATCTTCCGGCAGGTCCACTCCAAACATTGGATACGGCGGCGATCTATCGTCATTTACCACAATTCAGAGATGCACTGCTCAGTTTTGTTCACCAAAACCAACTTAACTACGATTTGATCTACAGTCACTATTGGTTGAGTGGTTGGTTAGCGTTGGAATTGAAACGCCTATGGCACATACCAGTGGTGCAGATGTTTCATACCCTGGGACGTATGAAGGATCGGATCGCTGAACATGGGCAGGTAATGGAAACGCCGACGATTCATCTGCACGAGCGCAACATTCGAGTAGCGGTTGAGACTGAAATCATGCAACGTGCAGACCGATTAATCGCCGCGACCCCAGCGGAGCGCATTCAGTTATTGTGGTTATATCGGGCAAATCGACGCCGAATTGAGGTCGTGCCGCCGGGCGTTGATCTGGCGCATTTCCGCCCATTAAATCGTGCGGAGGCGCGACAGCAGATAGGCCTAGATCCTGACCAACATATGCTACTTTTCGTGGGGCGGATTGAGCCACTAAAGGGACTGGAAACGCTCTGTCAGGCATTGGCACTGTTGAAAGATGACCAAGGCAATATCTTAAAAAATCTGATGATTCAGATCGTCGGCGGAGATACACAAGACGATGAGATCCGGCGATTAGAGGCATTGTGTCAGCAATTAGGCATCGGGGATGTGGTCTGGTTTGTGGGGGCCAGAGAACAGGATGTCCTGCCCGCGTACTATAACGCGGCAGATGCGTTGATTATGCCATCAGATTACGAGAGCTTTGGGATGGTGGCGCTGGAGGCAATGGCATGTGGTACGCCAGTCATTGCGTCACAGGTGGGTGGATTGGCATTTCTGGTAGAAGACTATCAGACGGGTTTCCATGTGCCGGTACGTGAACCAGCAGCACTGGCAGACCGTATCTGTCTACTGTTATGCGATGCTGCACTGCGGCGGGAGATGGGAACAAACGCCCGCCGCGCTGCTGAAGATTATAGTTGGGGCCACATTGTCGAACAATTGCTGCAAATCTTTCAGCAACAGGTTTAGCCACCATAGGAATCAACAGAATTGATGGTGGGCGCTAGCAAGTAAGAGTCGGCTTGCTGAACGACCAGTGCTTCTTCCTCATCAATTAAGTTTTGGCCTTTTTGATATAGAACATCGGAAAAGGCATCATAACGATAGCGCCGATTAACCCACCCATAGCGTGGGTGCATAAACACAACGTTAAACTGCACCGCATCCTCATCGAGAATCAGTTTTTCATCCACCAACCAGAGCGGAGCGTATTGTCTTAAATGATCTTTGGCCTTCGTGTCGCGCATAGCCAGTAACTTTTCGGCACGCTCATCGGGGGTTGTCATAATCCTAATATCTCCTGAAATTGGTCGAAATTTGCACTTGCTTGCGTTACCCAGGCTATTGTAGTCTACCAACCAAATATCGCAAAGCTTTTTTGCAAATTGGGCGTATACAAAATCTGGGCAAAGGCAAGTACGACGTGGAGCATTTCACACCAGGAGAATATCGACCAATCAATCTTTGGGGAGGGCCAGGAACCCGCCGGATGATGAGGCTTACCTTTCCCAAAGACAAGATAGATGACAACATTTATCAGATGGCGCATTCAATTGAGGGAGCCGAACGCGTAGCAGCAATGGGCTTCAATTGGGTGCACCTAGTTTTCAGTTGGGGGTTTCCAGCAGAAATCGAAGCACCAGATTGGGAAGTCTTCAAATCAGCCGTGCGCCATTATCATGAAGTAGGTGTACGTGTTTTGGGGATAATTCAGGCCTCAAATTGCGTTTATCAAGGTTCCTACAAAGAAAAAGATTGGTATGCACTTGACCCACATGGCAATAAGATCTACTGCTATATTGGACGCTATCATACGGCTCTACATCATCCTGAATGGCAAGCAGAAATCCGTGAGCGAATTCGGGCGCTGGCCGAGACTGAAGCGGACGGTATCCTGTTCGATAGTCCCTGGATTGGAGGCGTGGGATACGATGTAGCAGGGATGCCATTGGGGCCAATTGGCAGCTATGATGAACACACCCGCAGTGCTTATGCTCGTGCCCATGATGGTGCCGAACTGCCGCTGGTATTGAATACCCGATCAGCCGAGGTAAAACGATATTTACGATGGCGAACCACAAGTACAGTTGCGATTCTGGCAAAATGGATCGAAGTGGCCCGAAACCTGAAGCCAGACTTCATCATCGGTTTGAACAATTTCGATGCGATTGCCCGCAACAGCTTTGTGACAATGGGCATTGATCTGCCAGCCATGGCCGCATTGCAGGATGTGGTGATGATTGAGAACTTCGCATGGCCGCACCTACAAGATGATGATACAGTGGCGGCGAATGCAATCACGATTGGTGCAGCACAGGTTCGCACCGGAGAAACGCCAGTGACGACACGACCCGGCCAACGCGGCATTGGTCATGAGCAGATGTGGTCGCCGCGCTCCTTCCGGCGGGCAATAGTGGAATCAACAGCGATAAAAGCACCAATCGTCGTGCAAGGAAGCGGTTTTCGGCATAGAGGGGAACAAACACTGATTTTACACAGCCGCTATCAACAACAACGACGGGTTCTAAAAGCAATGAATAGCTGGCTGGAAACACATCAGGAATGGTTAAATGCCCGGCAACCAGCCAGCCCATTGGCAATATATCATCCATACGAAGCAGCTCGTTGGGACTGGAATCGAGTAGCACCGGTGTTCTTTGCAGTATGCGAAACGTTATTGCTGAACGGGTATCCAGTGCGGATCGTGGGCGATGCAGATTCATGGGAACATGTGAGGACGATATTAGTTCCCCCTGGGCATGTAGATGGATTGGATGAACGGCTGCGACAGTTTGTCATCAACGGAGGACAAGTTATACCGCTGACTCAGAAGCGTCCATCAGTGACCAGAACGGTGCTGTGGGATGGCTGGCGACCACTTCGCACGCGATTGCCTCGCCCGCGTTGGTTTCGACGCTGGGTCAACCAAAGCGCGATCATCAGTTGGAACGCCTATCATCGTTATGGATGGGCACGTTGGCTGGCAACGCGTCTGAAGATCCGTGAGGCCATGATTCGCTCGCCGCTATATATCAAACCGCCGGAGGCATTGCAACGGGTATTGATTGGGGCAATTGGCGAAAAGTTCTATCCGCGAGTGGAAAGTGAAGCTCCGGCACTGTTGACGGTCTGGAATGAAGCGAATGGCGGGCAGCAGTGGCATGTGGTGAATTATGCCGATAAGCCGCAGAAGATCACGCTGCATCTCGGAGAATTGACCGCCACGGATGTTCATACCCCTGGCAGCAACGAAGCGCCTTCCCAGGTGGTGGGATCGTCATTGATGTTTGACCTGGATGTGGGCAAGATCATTCGCGTCAGCAATAGTCAGCTATAATGGACCATGTCAAATTCAACAGCCGACTCCGGCAGGATAACCTGTGAGTGATGATCTGAAATCTCTGGAACAAGCGCAACGCATGACCGCCCTGAGTCTGAATCAATTCATGATGGGCGGTGATGATTTGACTCGTGTACATCTGAAGGATGTCACGGAAATGGCAAACGAGGTGGCGCGGGTCTTGCCCGCTGGCAACGTTGTCAGAATGGTATTTTCGCAATTGCGAAATATTCGTGGGCGGCACGTCTCGAATGATGACACACGGCGGATGATGAGTCTGCTTAACCAAGGGATGGCAACATTTCTGGATAAAGCAACCTACATGGCCTTTTTTACAACACCCGCATTGTTAATCAGCGGCTATCAGCTCTTGTTGCGGGCTGCTGGCAAAGACCCCGAGGCAGCTTTCCCAGATGGCACATGGCAATTTTATCTGGAGTTTGGGTTACGAGAGGATAGTGCCCGCCATGCGTGTGAAACCATGGGATTCAAACAAGCGATTGATGCCAATGACTTAGAAGTCTCGGAAGCCGATCAACTGGCAGCATGGATTCAGGCGGTGAGTAGACTCCTGCTGACATATGACGAGTTATTGGCCCAGGAATGGCGAGAGCGGTTGATTCTATACCAACTAGGACAGCGATTGGATGACCGCAAAATTACCGCACGCTGGGTAGCGCGGCGACCCTATGGTGTGCCTCCCCCTAACACACAGCAATATATCAACTACCGGCAACTCGAATTCTGGGAATTTGTGCGCGAAGCGCTATCGAGCGAGATGCGCGAGCATGATGTTAACGAAACGATGATGTTGTGGGGAAACGAAGAGACACTAACGATCTCAGATCGACAATCCTATCAGAAACAGATGTCATTGCTGCATATGCTGGAGCCAGGGGCATTTAATGATGAGCGGCGGCCATTGCCACTGGAGTATGCACAAATCGCCGTAATCTGGAATCATACCTACTATATGATTCCCTTGACACATAAGGGAAGGCCGCTGGATCGACGGGCGATTCGGGCAGTGGCGCACAGTATTTTGCATACGCCGCCCACCCACCAATATCCAACGGTAGATGAGTTACTCATCACAATTCCACGCGCCGCGCAACGGAATGTGCGAACCCAGTTGCCACGCAACGTCATGGAACAGGTGGAATGGTTGCGAGTCGCGCCAGTTATTATTAACTGGGATGAGGCTGATGCAGGTTTGCCATTAACAAGCATCCGACAGGGAAAGCGTGGCATCGGTGACCACGCACTGACACTGTTCCGCACACAAGACAGTATGGTATTCGATCAATCGCACATTTTCTTTGATGCGATCTGGGGGATGGCAGTGGCAGAAATCTTGACAAATCAAGCGATTCACAATATCCGGCAAATGGACCAATTGCCGCCAGCAAACAGCAACATCCAGCCACCAATGCTCGACCTGATTGCTCCTCCACAAGTCAAGAAATTATTGCAGCAACAGCTCCTTTCAGGACGCGAGTCGAGTGCTGAGGTAGAAGTGCCGATTGTGTCTGTTATGAATCGGTTGCGGCGCTTGATGCGGCAGCGTAACCGCGACTTACAATTAACGATTAACGACTGGTTGATGCTCTATCGTTCGCTTTTTAATCAGCAATATCGTCCCAGTCGCCGGTTAGCACGGGTATTAAAAAATTTGGAACAACAGGGGCAACAGGAAGCGACAGCAGTAGAACACCTGCGCGAAATGCTGAAGGAGCAACGCAAGACCAGCCCCGCCTTTTTGATACCAATAGATGCGAGTGCAACAAACCCACAAGCGCGGATTTATCCGGTCACATACAGTCCCCGCCCTCCCTGGACGGATATTGCAGCGGTACACGCGAAAGTATGGAAATTGTGGGGTGAATACACAAATGATGAAGTCCCCGAACAATGGTCAGCGTTTAATAAAGCTCGCACGCAATATATGGGCATGATCCGAATGTTCGGGGTGTTGATGGCACGTTATAAGGAAATCGCATTGGAGGGCGAGACGATGAGTGTCGCCACATTGAAAATCTTGGGCACAGTGCCAAAATCGCTTCAGAAAATGTTGAGCAACATCCCAGATAAGATTGATATATTGAATGACATGCTGAAAGGAACCGAAGTCTTCAGCAATGTGGGTAAAGTGGCGGAAACATCATCATTAGCCCGATTTATCACGGCAAAAGATGATAACCAGAAAAAAGAGTTGTGCTGGGGCGTGATGACTCGTGCCGATGATACGATGATTATTACTGTGCGCGACTTCCGGCCCGCAGTGGTAGACTTGATGGAGATAGATCCCGACGTCGCGCAGATGGTAACACGCGATCTGCTAGAGGGTTTTGCAAAGGGACTGACGACTTATGTTCGCCAACTGGCTGAAATCGTCCAGGCTCGCAAGAAACGGTGATGACTTACGATTTTGACATCTAGCTATCGCCACTAACATGGTGCGATGGCTCACTGAAGATATAGGACAGCTGGAGTGAAGTGCATAAACGGCGGGTGTGAGTGGCGCTGGTTAAGTAAATACGAGATACAATGGAGGCATAGAAGTGAAAACAGTTAAGCAATTATTCTGGATCAGTTTTCTTATTATGAGTTTGCTGCCCATACAGGCGAGTTGGGCGCAGGGTGATGGTAACCCAGCAGCGCCGCCCGAGGAAGTCTCGTTGCCTATTACGAGCATCACATATGAAGCTGATTTTAGCAATGAGGACGATTGGCCGTCAGGGGAAACCGGCAACCAACAAATGACGTATAGCTTGGCCGGAAATGGCTATCAGATGACCAGTCTGGATCCCGATGGTGGCATTGGCGCAGCTCCGCCAATTGACTTAAACATCGACGATTTCTATACAGAAATACAATTCACGGTCGATACATGTGTCAATGACACCAGTGCCCTACTTTTTTTCACACGTATGACACCCCGCCCTCGTGATCCAGTGAATGCTAACTCGTATGTCTTCGTATTGCAGTGCAGCGGGGAATATCGGGCGCGGGAGATTGCGGCAGGCGGTCCAGGACCAGTTGACACCAGCGGTTTCACGATGTCTCTGGAAGAAGACCAAAGTAATGTGATGGGCATCTTGATAAGCGGCACAACAGCAGTGTGGTTTATGAACGGCGTGCAGGTAGATCGGTTTGAGATACCCGCCACTGTTCAAAGCAGCGGGACCATCACCCCAGGAGCGCAAACTGGTTTCAGTTATACTGTCACCGATTGGAAAGTATGGACGCTGAAAACAACGGGCAGTAACATCGCAGAAACGGATACGGCGGCGGGCGGTGACCCATTGAACGAACAAGGTGTGGGTAGCATCATCTATCGCCCAGAATTCAGTCCACCAACTCCCCTGCCTCTTGGTCTGAATCACCCGGTAGCGGCATATGTGGTCGGCGGTGGTTTGGAACTTTACAACAACGATCCAGTGGGAATTATGCCGTTGACTGACCTGGATACTTCCTCATACTATCTTGAATTATCCTTCGGTATCCGCGATTGCAGCGATACGGGCGCAATAGGATTGGCGTGGCAGGTCACTGACGACAGCTATTATGCGTTTGCCGCGCAATGCGATGGTCAATTCAGTGCCTATCGGGTATTATCGGGCGAACCAGATGAACTGATGGTAACGAGTAGCCTGCCAACTGCCCCACGGGCGGTGAATGGTGTCATGACGCTGGGTATTTATGTAGATGGTGACACAGCCTGGTTGTATTTTGATGGGCAGATCGTGGGAACCATCACAGATGATGCACTGAGTGGTGGTCATGCCGGAATCCTGCTGGCGTCGGCTGAGGATGGCACAAAAACAGATATTATCGCGGTCGATATTGTGGCGTATGAGACGCGATAGTTTCTCAATATTCTAAAATATGCTTGTATAACAGCCGCCACGCGCTACGGCGGCTGTTTTATTGGAGGAATGAACAATGCCGCGTGCGCTATTCAGTGTTTCGGACAAACGAGGGTTGGTCGAGCTAGGGCAGCAATTGGCTGATGTGGGGTGGGATATTGTTGCTACAGGAGGAACGGCCAATACATTATCAAAAGCTGGGATCAATGTAACACCGATTGAACAACTGACTGGACTGCCAGAAATGCTCGGCGGGCGGGTCAAATCCTTGCATCCGGCTATACATGGCGCGATTCTGGCCCGCGATCATAGCAAAGATCTGACAGAACTCGCCAAACAGGGCTACACATTGATTGATCTAGTGGTATGTAACCTATACCCATTTCAGCAAACTATCACGCAAGCGGGTGTCAGTCTGGCACAGGCGATTGAGCAAATTGATGTTGGCGGCGTAGCAATGCTGCGGGCGGCAGCAAAGAATTTCGAGCGTGTGACCGTGATAATCGACCCTGATGATTATGAATGGATAGGGAAAACACTGGTCGAAGAGCAACAGATTTCGTTGACCGAGCGTCGCCAACTGGCGGCCAAAGCATTCGCACATACCCGTGATTATGATACGGCCATTCATAGCTACCTGGAAGATGACAATATTCTGACAGCAGAACATGACAAGCTGCCAGAAACTTTCACTATGGGAATGTCTCTGTCTCAGGCATTACGTTATGGGGAGAATCCGCACCAACAGGCCGGACTCTTCGCGGTAATAGGCGATACAGGCCCATTGGGCGGTACGTTGTTGCAAGGTAAACCGCTATCTTATAACAATCTACTAGATGCCGACTCCGCGTGGCGGGCAGTGCGATCATTTGATGACAGACCAGCGGTGGTGATTGTGAAGCATACAAACCCAACCGGTATCGCAGTGGGTGAGACACTGGCCGAAACGTTTCCAGCAGCATTAACAAGTGATCCTGTTTCAGCATTCGGGGGTGTGGTGGCGGTTAATCGCACGGTGGATGAAGCATTGGTGCGGGCTATGGGTGATTTGTTCGTGGAAGTCTTGATCGCACCTGACTTTGAGCCATATGCTCAAGAATTGCTGGCGGAAGGGCGGAGGAATTGCCGTTTGTTAGCGATTCCAGACGATTCCCGTGCCTCGCAACTGGAATTTCGCAGTATTGCAGGTGGGGTATTAGTACAACAAGCAGACCAGGGCGATCCCACGACAGCCGAATGGGAAGTAGTAACGCACCGCCGCCCCACATCAGAGGAGATCGAAGCATTAACATTTGCATGGCGGGCAGTGCAGCATGTACGAAGTAATGCGATTGTGCTGGCGGGTTCGACGGCAACGGTGGGCATTGGCGGTGGGCTACCGAGTCGGGTGGATGCAGCACGGTTGGCTGTAAAAAAGGCGGGCGACCTGGCTCAAGGCGCAGTGATGGCGTCGGATGCGTTTTTCCCATTCGCGGACGGCGTGCAAATCGCGCAGGAAGCAGGCGTAACGGCAGTGATTCAACCTGGGGGTTCCATCCGCGATCAGGAGGTCATTCGGGCGGCTGACGGGGCTAATATGGCAATGATTTTCACCAAAGTTCGCCATTTCCGTCATTAAGGCGGCCAAAGAAAATCGATTGGGGTACACTCTGTCGGAATATCATCAGAAGTTGACGATAGGAGTATGGGTTAGCCATCTACGGTGCGTCAACTTATAGAACGTATTCGAAAACATATAGGAAGGTTGCGACGGAATGGCCGATCATAATGCAAAACTGGTCTGGCGAGATGGGATGACTTTTGATCTGGTATCGGACGGAAAAACACATTTACCCTTGGTACTGGCTTCAGGGCATAACGATCCAGCAGAAGGCGAACAAGGTCTCTCACCAATGGGATTGGTGGTGGCCGGGCTGGCGGGCTGCACCGCAATGGATGTTATCAGCATCTTGAAGAAGAAACGCCAGGACGTAACCTCGCTAGAGATTGTTGTGGAAGGCGACCAACAAGACCAACACCCACGTATCTACAAGAACATTCAAATTGTCTATCGTGTGGGAGGTAACGTGGATGAAAAGGCAGTGACAAGGGCAATCGAACTCTCGATAGAGCGATATTGCCCGGTTAATGGAATGCTCAAAGAAATTGCAGAAATTGACTATCGCTATGAGATCGTAGATTAGGCACAATAGTGGGGTATGGTATCAATCATACCCCTATCAACTTTTAGAAAATTTAGAACTTTCTGAATTTATTGACGCTTCCCTAGCTTTCCAGTATACTCAACAGTAGTTCATAACACACAAAAGCGCCAACAAGTGCGCCGAAAAGGAATTTCCCTTTATGACTATCCCCTCCAATACCGCAATTACCGAGGTAAGGCCCGCTTGGACCGAGGCTGTGCGGAATGATCTGGAGCAAGTTACGGAGAAGATGCGAACGGTCTCCAAAATGGACAATGCCTTCCTAGATGCGTCCATTGAGATGATTTTGACCGCTGGTGGCAAACGGATGCGTCCAGCATTGACTTTGTTGGTGGGACGAGCCTGCAATGCCCCCTATGAGCAGGTGCTTTCGGTGGCAGCTTCGGTGGAACTGCTACATACGGCGACGCTGGTACATGATGATCTGGTGGATAATGCGGAGGAACGGCGCAACAGTCCAACATTGCATACACAACTCCCGTTGGGATTAACGGTGCTGACTGGCGACTTCTTGTTCGCGCAATCGGCGGCGTTGGCTGCTGAAGCCGCAAATGTGCGCGTTGTACAGGTATTCGCCGATACTCTGGTGACCATTTGTAAGGGCGAAATTTTGCAAGCACAGACTCGGTGGAAAGTCAGCGACATGGCGGGCTACCATCAGCGCATCTATGGCAAGACGGCGGCACTATTTGAAGCCGCTGCCATTTCTGCCGCCATTTTAGGTGATATTTCAGAAGACGCAGTCCAGACCTATGCAACATTCGGTCGCGAATTAGGCTTGGCATTTCAAATTGTGGACGATGCTCTGGATTTCGTTGCCAGCAGCCAAAAACTCGGCAAGCCCGCCGGACATGATCTGCGCGAAGGCTATATCACACTGCCAGCCATGTTGTATATTGAACAAAATGAGCTGGACAAAGCCGAGTTTGTTGAGCAGGCTCGGAATCCCCGACAGGTCGAAGAGCTTGTCATAGCAATTCGTGAGCAAGGCGCAGCGCGTGAAGCCTTGCAGATGGCCCGAGGGCACATCCAGAAAGCGGAAAATGCACTGGACAATCTGGATTGGGTTCCGGCCATGGAGCCGCTGATGGGACTTACCGAATACGTCGTAGCCCGCGATTTCTAGTTTCAGAACATCAGGCGGGCGTGGGCAATTTTGATGCAAGTATCCATCACGATTTCCAGGCCCGCTGCGGTTGCCATTTGTGCAGCTTCACCATCATACACACCATGTTGTGCCCAGACGACAGGCGCACCAACAGCAATTGCGTCCTCCACCACCCCTTGTAAATGCTCCGAACGACGAAAGACATTCACAATATCCACTGGTTCCGGCACATCAGCCAAGCTAGCATAGCTGCGTTGGCCGTCAATCTGAGATACAACTGGGTTGACAGGAAAAACTGTATAGCCTGCGCGGCGTAGATATTGAGCGATTTTGTAGCTGGTGCGGTCTGGTTTATCAGAGTGACCGACGACGGCGATCACTTTCGACTGGCTCAAGATTCGGTGCAAATCAGTCATCATGTTACTCCTCGGCGGTAATGACCAGATCAAGCTCACGGGTGTCGATAATTTGAATGGGCGGCGGTTCGGTGGATTCTGCGTCAAGCTGTTCGCGGTAATAAACCATCGCTTTGAGTTGATAATCGCCGTCGGGTGCATCAACGCCGCGCACGTGCATGGTAAATTCCATACGGGGGTGCATGGTTTCGACAATGCTAAAACTGGCAACAATTTTATGAGACTCGTCACCCATCACCCTCACGAGATCAAGCTCCAAATTAGGACGTTGCTGAAACGGCGTAACATGAACTTCGATTTTGACACGCCAGCCATCGGGATAAGGGGTCGCTTTGAGCAATTCGATTCTGATGTTTTTGGGCGGTTGAGGAACATCGCCAGGTTCAAAGAAATTGATGGTCATTGCTTATCCTACTCAGCATTCTTCTGGGTAGTCTGGAGTGCATCCCAAGCCTTTTCAAATGAGTCGGCGGGGACCAGCAGATGATCGCGGGAAAAGGCGCTGAAGGCCATGATCGGCACACCCGCATCGGCTAGAATACGGGCGACTAATGCCATAAAGCCGACCAGCGATAGATCGAGTTCAATATCGAAGGTGATAAGGCGATAGTCACCAGCCTGATGGGCAGTGGGCAAGCGGCGGCCATATTCCTCCCAGGCAGCCAACGGCATAACGAGTGTCACTTCGTCTTTGTCGGCAATCAGCGTAGTGAACGGCTCGGCGATTTGCGCCAGAATACCGGCTCCGGCCCAAATGGCATTGGGAGGCAGCTTAATCAGCGTATAGATGTCTTCGTCAGTAAATAGTGTGCCGTTGGCAAGAGCAGCATGAGCAGATGTTTTCATCAATTGCACCTAATCATCAAACGTATAAATGGCTTCGGCATAAAAGCGAACGGCTCGTTGTTGAGTGCGCTCAGTGATCCACTGTTCCAGGGTACGATTCTTGTCGGCGAGTGACGTATCGGGATCGAAGAGACGCTCCAAAGGATAAAGTAGGCGCATTGCCCGCCCCTGGATGATATGGCGTGAAATACCTGGCGGCAGAAGAATCTGTTCACGGGCTGCCAGCAAGATTTCGGATGGGTCATAATGTGGAAACACCACCAGCGCCGTCACGTCGGGGAACATCTGGGCCACGTTATCAGGATGTGCGGTGTTGATGCGCTCCAACATGGAACGTTCCTTATAAACGTCCACAACAGCCCGCAATTGTTTAGTGCGAAGGCGTATATCGTAGTCATCAGAGGTTACGATATAGCCAGCCTGATTGTCGGTGAAGTCAATGATATAGGCCAATGCCTGTCGCTTGGCGAGGGCCGCACGGGCGGAAAGCAAGTCGGAGCGAGTGATGTGAACATGATCAAGAGCATCAATACCAGCCAGAATCTCCTGGGCTGATAAATCGGCGACAACATGATTCCAGGTGTCGAGCGCAACCTGACCAGACTCATAATCTACCACCTGAACAAGAATGTGTGGATAACCAAGAGCTTGCATCGCATGGCAACGGTTAGCCCCATCCAGGACGACATACAACTCATTGCTATCGGGCAAAGGTGTCACCAACGGCGGATGTAGCCAAATACCCGATTCTTCAATGCGCTTGACGAGCGGCATACTGCGTTGGGCGTCGTACTCTTCGTGCGGCAAGACACTACTGGTGGGAACAATACGCAAAACAGGCGGTGGAACCTCCAAGATGGCTTCTTGACTGCGGACGGTCATAACTAAGTTCGATTCCTCATCAATAAAAATCATGAACGCCCCCTATTGTACATCGGGCGTCGGCAAAGCGGCATTAAAAGCACATCAGAAATAATGGCGCTTCTATCAAAGTTGGTCTATCATTGCTCTAAAGTGAAATTGTACTTAATCTCCCAGATACCAGGAGGCCGACACAATGCGACGTCTTTTTCTAGCCCTGATGTTATTAGGAGCGCTACTATTCGGGGCTTCTTTTGTTCCCCAAGAAGCAGCCGCACAGGATGGTGGAGGCACGGTCCAACACGTCGTAAAGGCGGGCGAAACGCTCTACAGCATTTCTCGCCAATATGGTGTGACCGTCGCAGCCATGGCTGAAGCGAATGATATTGCCGATGTAAATTTGATCTATGAAGGACAGGTACTCACGATTCCCGCCAGGGGTGCGACACCAACCACTACACCAGACACTGGCACGGAGACCGCAACGCCTGATACAACTACGCCAACGGCAACCACATCGCCTCCCAGTGAAGGAGTTGTCCACACGGTTCAGGCTGGTGAGAATCTGTTCCGCATCTCGTTGCGCTACGGCACAACAGTTCGCGCTATTATGGAATTGAATGGGCTGGAAAACCCCAATATCATCTATGTGGGTCAACAAATTCGCATCCCCGGTGGTGCAGAAGCAGCAGGAACAGCCACACCGACTCCAGCAGCCACCACCGAAATAACTGCTGCGGCAACTGAAGCCACCACCGAAGTAACTGCTACTGAGGCTGCGACAACTGAAACCACTGCAACCCAAGCCGCACCTACTGAAGCTGCCCCCACGGAAGCAGCCTCTACACAAGTGGCTGATGCTGGCACACCCGGGCCTGCCGCTACTGTGACCTTCGATTTCGGTATCCAGATTGAATTGCAAGGTCAAGATACCAACGTCGTCATTGGGCGTGTGCAGGAGCTAGGAATGCGTTGGGTCAGGCAAGACATTGACTGGGGCATGTATGAACCAACAAAAGGCAGCATTGATTTCGCCGCGCTAGAAAACCTCATCATCCCGTTGGCAGAAGCCAATCTCAATGTAATGTTAACCGTCACCGGAGCGCCGGATTGGGCACGAAGCAGCCCCGGCAATGGGCCACCAACCAATTTCCAGGATTATGCCGACTTTGTGGGAGCATTGGCAGTCCGCTACCAGGGACGTGTAAAAGCCTACGAGATTTGGGATGAGCCGAATCTGGGTGCAAATTGGAATAATAGCCCGAACGCCAGCCAATACGTGCAAATGCTCAATCTGGCTTACAACGCGATTAAGGCTACCGATGCAGGTGCTGTGGTAGTGACGGCAGGTCTGGCCCCGACTGCTACAAATGACGGCGTGTTAGCGATAGATGACCGAGTTTTCCTGGAACAAATGTATCAGGCCGGTGTATCGGGTTCAGCCGATGCTATTGGGGCACACGCCTATGGGTTTGGCAATCCGCCAGAAGCAGACTGTTGTGGACAAGATCCAGAGAACATTCCGGGATGGAATAACGATACGCATTTCTTCATGCAGGAAACGCTGGAAGCCTACCGCGCCATCATGACCAAGTACAATGACACCGCGAAATTCATCTGGGTGACAGAATTCGGTTGGGGCAGTTCGCAAGGTTTCCCGGTGGAAGTTGATCCTGGCTTCGGTTTTGTGAACTATGTGTCGTTGGATCAGCAATCCATCTATACGATTGAAGCCTACCAGCTGGGAGAATCACTGGAATATGTGGGGCCAATGTTCGCCTGGAACCTCAACTCGTGTCAGGTCTATGGATTGGCCGCTTATCAATGCTTCTGGAGTATGCTTGATCCCGCGGGTAATCCCCGACCAGTGTTCTTCGCTGTGCGCGATTTGAGCAAATAATCCATAGCTTTGCCGGGGACAGCAATTTTCTCTTTGCCGTCCAATAATTCAAAATATGTGCCGGCTTCCACGTTTTGTGGAAGCCGGTATTTACTTATGGTTGGGGACCGCCGATAGGATCACCGCCTGGCGCAGGTATGGTGATAGCGATAGTCGGAGTAGGCGATGATTGGGGCGCAGTCGCGGTGGGTAACACTGACGGTGTTTGGCTGATTGATGGCGTGCGCGTAGGTGCTAATGTCGGCATTTCGAGCGTGCCTTCAGGAGCAGCGATGCGGAAAATTCGCAGAGCAAGCTGGCTGTCAATAGGGAGTAACTGAATGCGAAGTGTGTGATCGCTGTCATCGACCAGCCGCATTCGTTCCTCACCAATGATGTTTCCTGTGTGTGTATCCCAAAATTCGACACGATAATCACCAATTGGCATGTCGGACACATCTAAGCGGAAATCCAGGGGGATAATCGTAGCTTCAGAACGCACCTGATCCCAGGTATAGTCACGGTGGTGAATCCAAACCAGAGCGACACCAGCCGACTCATCTGCAAGGGCTAATGTGCGGAGCGGGGCACGATAGTCGGCGATTTCCAGGTATTCTAGTTGGAGCCAATCATCACCCAGATTATCCAGGACAACCGTATGCTGGCCTGCCGTAAGCGGAATCTGGAAGTTGGTCGCGTCGGTATTAGCCGAGAGATCCAACAGCGCAGCCGTGATGCCATCAATGGTCACCACTAGCTGGGCATCTGCTTCGGTGGACGTATTGCGAATGGCGATGGTGAGCGTGGTATCTACGGGTGGCGTAATAATAAAGGTCTGGGGGCGGCTGTTGGCGGCATTGAAGCGGCGGCCATAAAGATAGCTCGACATACGAGTGATAGGCGGAGTCGCGCCATCGGCAGTGATACGATAGATGACATCGGGTGGCGAGGCGCTGCGGAACTGGCGATTGAAATCATCCAGGCGCAATGGCTCATATCGAATTGGTGTGGCAGCCACGAGACCCGGTTCGATGGAATGAAGATTGAGCGCATTCCAGGGTACACCCTCGGTAAAAAATCGCAATGGAGTATAAAAGTGATAGAGATCCTGCGGGTCAATATAGGTATCCCACCACCAGGGCATAGCGCCGCCCGCCGCACCCGACAGGACTGTGGCCCACATCGTATTCTGAATATGGACTCCCGTAGGATCGTCGTCGGTGGGTTCAAACCAGGGATTGATAGAAAACTCGGTGAGCAGAACGGGTCGCGGAACAAGTGATAAAGTTTCAGAGAGAGTAGCGAGCGTTAGAGTAACTTGATCGCTGGTCGGTTCAATGGGGCGAGCCTGATAGACCCGTGTCTGGCTGAAGTCCAGCAACGGATTCTGCTGAACGGTCTCTTGAAAATTAAGTGTACCGACGGTTATCAGATGGTTGTTTACATCGTATTCTTGCAAGGTTTCAATCATGCCGGATAGCCATTCAGTGTCACGTTCGGCACTGAAAGCCGCCATACGATCCAGGGCATCGACCATCTCCCAGGCAAAGATATGGGTGCTGTAGCCCCAGCGGGCCGCAACATAGCGCAGGCGTTGTTTGAGCCAGTCCTGAGCAGTGGAGCTGAAGAAAATCTCGCCAGGGCCTTGTAGCCCCCCACCCTGCCGGACATTGTAAGGATGGTTGTCGAAATCGCTGCTGATGTTGGGGCGCGGTGGTGATGTGGGGACATTGACTGGCACACCAGCATATTCGCGGAATGCTTGATTCCAGATGAGGACAACCTGCAAATAAATGCCATGCGACTCAGCAGCTTCAACAATCTGGTCGAAGCGCCAAGCGGCCTGTTGGCCCGCTTCGCCATATTGCCCCAACGGCGGTGTCCATTCCAGGCCAATGAACCAGGGCACATCAATATAGATTCGAGCATAATTTGCTCCGGCAGTTTCCAGTTGATCTAGCCAGCGCAGATAGGTGTAGATACCACCGCCGTCTTCCCATGACCATCCCAGATTTTGACCGATGGGAAAATAGGATGCGCCATCATCAAAGTCAAAATAGCGTCCATTGTCAGCAATGCGAACATAGCCGGGATTCGTACCTGTCGTGACATCAAAGCGTCCGTTATCAACAACTGCTGACTCGTCCGCAATGGTAGCATTAACTGTGTAGCGCCATGCGCCAACTTCATCAGGCGCAAATCGCACATGCCATTCACCCTCGCCTTGGGGTTCCAACACTTCAGCGAGACAATCGTTTTCACAAACATCGGCATAGGGTTGCATGTAAAAAGCAGGAACCTGTACTGTTCGTCCACTAGGAGCGGTAAACGTAGCGCTGACATCCACCTGAGCGGCATCATAGGGATTGGAATAGTCGCCGGGAACAGTGAAGCTGGTTTCAAAACGTTCGTAGCGAGTCAAGGTATCCTGAGCATGGGTAGGTATCTGGCGTGCAGCAATACTCCAACCCAGAATCAGGATGCAAATAAGCAAGATCACGATGAGGGGTCGTTTTGCGGTTCTCATGGTTCGAGTGTATCCAAATTGGTTTTGGGTTCAAGGGCGTTTTGCCAACGCCTGCCCGATTATACCCCGAAAGAACGGGCCAATACATTGATTGGCGCTTATAAACAATTTTCAGTAGCAGATGCGGCTCTGGAACGCGGAGCAAATCTGGATCTGGAAACTCTTCTGGAACAATTTCAATGAGGTTGCCGCAAAATTCCCCATATCCCGATATAATGGTAAACAGATCGGCACTTTTAGCCGACGATGGATAATTAAGACTTATGTGGAGGAAAAATATGTTCAAGAAGCTGGCAGCTATCGTTGCTATGCTCATATTGGTGACGATGGTCGCCAACGTTGTAGTACCAGCAACCGCACCTGCGGAAGCACAAGACGAGTTCGTCTTTGGAATGATCCTCGTTGGGCCATTCGACGATAATGGCTGGAGCGAAGCGCATTTCGAGGCGGGTCTCTATGTAGAGGAAAACGTTGAAGGCGCACGGATGGTGTGGGTAGACAAGTTCAATCCCGCCGACTCACCAGAGCTAACAATGGAAGCTGTCGTATCGGAAATGGTGGAAGCCGAGGGCGCTCAACTCATTATCGCCAATTCGGATGATATGAAGGAAGACATTACCGCTGTGGCCCCAAATTTTCCCGATGTAGTGTTTATTCATATTTCGGGTGATGGTGCGTTGACAGGCGATGCCTCCGAAAATCTGGGCAATATCATGGGTAATATGACCTATGGCAAGATGATCGCGGGCTGTGCAGCTGCATTGAAGACTCAGACAGGTCGTATCGGCTATCTGGGGCCGCTAATCAACCACGAAACTCGCCGCCTGACCGCCGCTGCTTATTTGGGCGCTCAATATTGCTACGAAAACTATCGTGGTATGGACGCGGGTGATCTGGAATTCGAGGTTGTCTGGATCGGGTTCTGGTTCAATATTCCGGGTGTTACGTTAGACCCGACAGAGGTCGCCAACGACTTCTTCAACACCGGCGCAGATGTCGTGATTTCGGGCATCGACACCACGCAAGCATTGGTCGTTGCAGGACAGCGTGCCGCCGAGGGCGATG
This sequence comes from Aggregatilineales bacterium, assembly GCA_965215855.1. Lineage (GTDB taxonomy): Bacteria > Chloroflexota > Anaerolineae > Aggregatilineales > J027 > J027. Next base: position 57,531 of record CBDCER010000002.1, read on the forward strand.
AAGTATGGGCAATCCCCTACGATTTCGAGTCGGCATGTGGTGAAGCGCCGGAAATTTGCCTGGGTGTACCCTATTTCAACTGGGGTCCTGACTATGTCGAGACTATCCAGGCTGTCATGGATGGAACCTGGGAGCAGACCTGGGAATGGAACCCACCCTATTGGGAAGACATTAATGACCATGATCAAAGCCCAGTTGGGTTTGTGTATGGCGATGCATTGTCAGAAGATGACATCGCAGCATTGGACGAGTTTGTCGCGGGTCTGGCGGCGGGTTACGCTGGCGAAGAAGATGGCATCAACCTCTTTGCTGGCCCACTGAACTATCAGGACGGCTCGGTTTATCTGGAAGAAGGCGAAGTTGCTACAGAAGAACAAATCTGGTATCTGGAGCAATTGTTGGAGGGTATGGAAGGCTTGAGCGAAGCTGAAGGCTAGACTCCCTCATGGAATAAACGACTATCGGGGCATGGCGGGTGCTGTGCCCCAACCTTTATGTGGCAAACTAATGGTTATTTGAGAACGCTTATGCAAGTCGAAATCCGTGACATCTGTAAGTATTTTGGTCCGGTGCGTGCCAACGATGGCATCTCGTTCACATTTGAAAGCGGGAAAATTTACGCCATTTTGGGAGAAAACGGCGCCGGAAAAAGCACATTAATGAAGATCCTCAGCGGCTACCAATCACCCACCAAAGGGCAAATCGTCATTGATGAGCGGGCTGTTGCGTTGGATAGCCCCAGCGAGGCAATTGTTCATGGGATTGGGATGTTGTATCAAGACCCGCTCGATTTTGCCCCTCTCACTGTTTTAGAAAACTACATCAGCGGACGCCCCGGTGGGTTTTCATTGGGGCGCGGTGCAGCGCGGGCTGATTTACAAAAACACTGTGCGGCACTCGGTTTTAGTCTAAATCCCAACGCCTTATTGGAGTCGTTGACGGTTGGTGAACGCCAACAACTGGAAATCGTGCGACTGATTTCGCTGGGCGTGCGTTTCCTCATTTTAGACGAGCCAACGACAGGCATCTCTGCCGAGCAAAAAACGCAGTTGTTCAATACGCTGAAACGCCTGGCACACGAAGAGGATATGGCGGTTGCCATTGTGTCGCACAAGCTGACCGATGTAGAAGAGTTATGTGATGCAGTAATGGTTCTGCGACGCGGCAAGCTGGTCGGTCAACGAGAACTGCCCTGCCCCACTAAAACGCTGGTGGAGCTAATGTTTGGCAAGTACATTGAGAAAGCCCAAGTTGAGCAAGTGGAAAAAGGGCGACCGATGCTGACCATTGAGCAACTGCCAATCCATGCGCGGCTTTTCTCCATTCCCGAAATTGATTTGACCGTACACGAAAGTGAAGTGATTGGCCTGGCTGGACTGGATGGTAGTGGACAAGATGATTTCATGCGCGAAATCGCGGGTATCAAGCGTCCAACATGGGCCGATCATGTATTTGCCGGGATTGTGCTGGTCATCGTCTGGTTACTTTCGGGGCATATCCTGGAAGAATCACGCGAATTGATGGCGTTGTTACGAATGACTGCGCTGGTACTGGTGATTGCGCCAACATTACACACACTATGGCAGGCAACCCGGCGACGCTTCCAAGAAAGTGACGCTCCCCGGTTGGCACTGGGTCAAACCACAATTGGCTGGCGGGGATATCGGGATTTGCTGTCACGAGGTGTGGTCTATTTGCCCTCTGGCAGAATTGAGGAAGGGTTGGTCAGTGGCCTGACGGTAATGGAGCATGTGGCGTTAGCCTCGCGTCATGGTGTGCCCTGGATCAACTGGTTGGGCGCATGGCGCAGAGCCAAAACTCTCATCAAGACCTTTGACGTGAGAGGGCGTCCGCTGGACCCGATTCAAAACCTGTCGGGAGGTAATCAGCAGCGTGTATCGGTCGGGATGCTAGCAGACGAATTGCGCTTGATCTTGTTGGAAAATCCGACACGTGGTCTAGATGTGGAAAGCGCCCAGCGGATATGGTCGTTGTTGTTGCAGCGGCGCGAACAGGGCACATGCATCATCTTTAGCTCGCCTGATCTGGACGAAATCATTGATTACAGTGACCGGGTGCTGGTCTTCTCATCAGGGCAAGTCACGTTGGTCGATGATGTTGAAAAGATGACCACCACGCATTTGGGTGAATTGATTGGGGGTAAACATTGAACACGGTAATTAAGAACCTCCTGCCCCGCACGCTATTCGGATTATTTCCACTGGTGGTAGGCATTCTGGTGGCGGTGGGAGTCATCGTCTTCATTCTGTTCTGGGAAGGCAATATTCTGGATGTGAGGGTAAACGACATCACCCTCGATACTGAAGAAGCGGCGATTGAGGCCCGCGAACGCCTAGAACGTGGCGAGTCAGTCGCTGACATTGCCGACTCTTATGGGGACGCGGTAGACAGTTTCAACGAAGATCGCATGATGCCCCGCAACCAGGCCCAACGTATCTCAAACGAAGTTACCGAACTTCTGTTCACGCGCACAGATCTGGGTACAGTGATTGGGCCATACGAATCCCGCGATGGCTGGTACGTAGCCGAAATCAGTGACCAGACGGTAATCGGCCTGGGAACGGTCTACGACGTGATTGACGAGCGTATTTTGTCGGAAGTGCCGAGCCGGGCAAGGGCCGTGGATTTCTGGCTGCCAGTCTTGCTGTGTAGTTGTGGGTTGTTGTTGACGTTCTCCGCCGGGCTGTGGAATATCGGTATTGAGGGCCAGGTTGGGATGGGCGCATTGGGCGCAACCAGCATCGCTATATTCGCTGGAGAACAGCCTTTGGCAGGTCTTACGCATGAGCAACTGATTGTGGTCGAGCTATTCATGGCGGCAGCAGCCGGTGGTTTATGGGCATTAGTGACAGCGATCATGCGGACACGCGGCGGCGTCAATGAGATTTTCGGCGGGGTGGCGATGAACTTTATTGCCAGCAACTTCTCAGCTTATCTGCTGGTCGGCCCCTGGGCACCACCCAATAGCAGCGGCAGCGCAACCGCACGCTTTTCTAATCGTGCCATTCTAACCAGTATGGACAAGTACGATCTCAGCATGACGACCATCATCATCACAGCCGTCTGTTTCTTGTTTGTGCTGATCACGCTGTCAGGAGCGCGGTGGGGATTGCAATTGCGAGCAATGGGCAAGAACGAAAGATCCGCCCAAATGCTCGGCGTACCAACTGAGCGCAATATCTGGCTGGCGATGACACTCTGTGGCATGATGGCAGGTTTGGCTGGAGGCCACTTGGTACTGTTCACACGCAAGAATCTGCCCGCCAATGTGTCAGGCGGTATCGGCTTCCTGGCATTGTTGGTGGTGCTGCTGGCATCAATTCGCGTGCTATGGGTTCCGCTTATTTCGCTGGCTTTTTCAGTGCTATTCACCAGTGGGTTGCCACTTCGTACACGGCTCCAACTCGATCAGTCGTTGGTAGGCGTGTTCGTGGGGTTACTCGTATTCTTCGTGTTTATTTTTAGTGGTGTGCGCCAACGCCTGGAAGAAATTCTGGGAACAGGAAAGGTGACGCCAGTCGATAGTAGTCCACAGGAGGCCACGGATGGATCCAGTTCTGGTTAGTACACTGGCGGGCATTGTTCGTAGCGCCAGCCCGTTGTTGATCGCCAGCCAGGGCGAACTCATCACAGAACGGGCCGGTGTGGTTAATCTGTCGTTGGACGGCACGATTCTGCTATCCGCGATGGCGGCCTTTGCGGTGTCGTTTACAACCGGCAGCGTAATATTAGGCGTGCTGGCCGCTATGTTGATTGGTATGGTGGTGGCGCTCATTATTATCGCCAGCAGTGTGTTCTTGAAGCTGAATCAGATCGCAGTGGGCTTTGTGCTAACGTTGCTCTGTGCAGATTTGAGTACGTTTCTGGGACGGCAATATGCCAACCAACGCGGCGAGAGTATTCCGCATGGGCCAATTCCCATCCTCGAAGACCTGGGAACCGTCGGAGAAATCTTCTTTCAGCATAATGTGACGACTTATTTCAGTATAGTGCTGGTTATTTTGGTATGGTTCTGGCTATATCACACGCGGCCCGGGCTGGCACTACGCGGATTGGGCGAACGCCCCGAAGCCTCGTATGTGCGCGGTGTCCGCGTGCAGTTGTGGCGGTTCATCTATGTGGCGATTGGTGGTGCGTTGGTCGGCTTGGCCGGAGCTACCTACTCGCTGGATGTACGGCTGGGCTGGAAAGAAAACCTAACGCTTGGTGACGGCTGGATCGCGCTAGCAATTGTGATTTTTGGGGCGTGGCGGCCTTATCGTATCGCCTTCGGAGCCTATCTGATCGTAGGCTTGCGCTCGCTGGCGCTTTATCTGCAGAAAGAACAACTGCTGGATTTACCGGTGCAAATCATTAACACGACACCCTGGGTGCTGATGCTATTAACGCTGATGTTTGTGAGCAGCGGCATGGCCGAATATCTGCTGGTGTTATTCCCAAAGCCCTGGCGTCCAACGGCGCAACGCTTCTTGCGGGCGAATCCTCCCGCAGCATTGGGAACGAACTTCGAGAAAAACTAGCCCTGCGTGTCAGTTTTAAGGAGCAAAGAACACAGGCGACGAGATGAATGATAGGAGTGTACTATAGCGGAATGCCATTGACCTAGCTCGACTTTGTACATGCTTGGATACAGTCAACTACCGCCACCAGAGGTGGTAGTTGACTAGATTTTTGATTCCACCGCCTCTGGTGATGGTAGTTCACTTAAGGCTATGATTCACATTCAAACGGGGAGAAACTGACATGGCAGTTACATACAGAATAGCTTTCTTCATTGTCAGCATCGCTGCGCTTATCGTGATAATCCCAGTACATTCTCAAGATCCTTCTTCAAACCCCATTCCCAACCCCAGGCAACCAGACGGTGCAACCTATTTCGGTAACCCCGCGCAAGTGCAACCTATCACAACCCGTACCATTCCCGGTCATCCCTTTATGTACGGCGGTGAAAGCAGCAACATCCATAATGATGCTTACATGAGCGACACCTACACCCATGCTGGCCCTTTGGGGATTCAACCGGAAGTGACGTCTATTGATCTCGGCGCTATCTGTGCAACCATAACCTTTGATTCTCACGGACGAATCATCACCACCTGCCTCAACTTGACTACAGCAACACTATTTGTACTAAATGCCGACACCCTAGAAATCCTCGATTCGCTGGAACTGCCCTACCGAGAAGTATCGCTCGACGATATAGAGTTCCCCGCAGGATCATACTTTTATCTGGACACGCAAGAGCGTATTGTGTTACCGGTAGTTGGCAATGAAATTTGGCACCTCGCAGTGACTAATGAGCATAGGTTGGTACTCGAATCTGCGTTTGATCTCAGTGGAGATGTGCCAGATGGCGACGAGATCAATTCTATATTGCCTGACTTTGAAGGCCTGCTATGGTTTACGACACTTGAGGGTGTTGTTGGCACAATTGATACCACCACACAAACCGTGCAAATACTTCCTTTAGAAGGCGAAAAGATCTCGAATTCTTTTGCAGTTGATGAAACAGGTGGCGTTTTTATTGTGACCAATACCGCATTTTATCGCTTTGATGCAGACGACTCTGGCAAGCCGGTCATCACCTGGCGTGAAGTATATGATCGTGGAACAGCAATCAAGCCAGGGCAAGTTAGCCAGGGCAGCGGCACGACTCCTACTATAATGGGCGAAGATTATGTCGTTATCACCGATAACGCCGAACCACAGATGCAAGTCCTCGTTTACCGGCGGGCCGCAGATGTTGCAGATGAGCGGTTAGTGTGTTCAGTGCCAGTCTTTCCGCCAGGACGCAGTGCGACCGAAAACTCGGTCATTGCGACTGACCAGTCGATTATTGTCGAAAACAATTATGGATATGTTCCTCTGCAAATGGCGGCTGGAATTCTCTCTGAGCCAGGGCTGACACGTATTGATGTTACAACCGATGGCATTTGCGAAATAATCTGGACATCTGAAGAACGCATCCCGACCGCTGTAACAAAGTTGTCATTGGCTACTGGCCTGATCTACACCTACACCCGTGATGAAGGCAATATTTTGAACGCATCGTGGTGGTTGACAGCCATTGATTTCGCTACAGGAGAAACTGTCTGGGAACAGTATGTAGGAACTGGCCTGAACTTCAACAACAACTATGCGGCTGTCTATTTGGGGCAAGATAGCACAGCGTATGTGGGTGTAACTGGTGGCATCGTGGCGATTCGCGATACGGAATGACCGATAGCAAAACAAAGCCGTAGCCCGTTATTGTAGAAGGGTGCGTATCCCAGGCATTGAAAGGGCCGCCGGATTTGTCCAACCTGGAATCTGCTCGACCGAGAACTTTGCGGATAGCGCCCTATTGCCCCGGAGAAACAATAACCATCTCACAGCAGACCCCAGGTTTAGCCTGGGGATTTATTCCCACGCGGCGATCCCGCTACGGATCTCCCGTGCGTCACACGGATCATGCGAATAAGTCCGTGAGTTCAAATTTATCGACATCAACCAGTCCCATATCGGTCAATTTGAGGCTGGGAATGACCTCCAGCGCCATAAAGCTCATTGCCATAAAGGGGTCATGTAGGGATGAGCCAAGTTCATGCCCGGCAGCAATGAGTGTATCCATCTTGTCACGCACAACTTCTACCGGCTGGTCACTCATCAGTCCTGCAATCGGCAACGGTAGTTGGGCGATTACCTGGCCGCCAGCCGTCGCCACCAAACCACCACCCATTTCATCCACAGCCCGTGCTGCCGCCATCATGCTCTGGTCATCGACGCCAATGACAACGAGATTGTGATGATCGTGGGCGACGGTCCCAGCAATCGCGCCGCGCTTCAAGCCGATACCATTGATGAAACCGAGACCAATATTGCCACTGGAGCGGTGGCGCTCGATGACGGCCATTTTGAGCAGGTCGCGGTCTGTATCAGCCACCAATTCGCCATTAATTACTAACGCATCTTCTATCATGTGCCTCGTCACCAGTTGATTGGGGATGCTGCCGATCACACGAATGCGCGGGGCATCCCCATTAGCCGATATGCGGAAATTGACGCCCTCCCAACGGACGTTCATCGAATTTCGCATCGGCATGACGGTATGGCTCGGTACATCAGCGGCCATCTGTCCGTTCTCGGCGACGAGACTGCCACCTCGATAAACAACCTCGGCACGGGGTACATTGAGATCGGAGAAGACAAATAGATCGGCACGATAGCCTGGAGCCAACGCACCTTTATCGCGCAGACCAAAATACTCCGCCGTGTTCAGGCTGCCCATGCGAAGTGCCTGGATGGGGTCCATACCGTACTCAATCGCTACGCGCACCATATAGTCAATCGAACCTTGATCAAGCAAATCGGCTGGCTGGCGATCATCCGTGCAAAACGAGATACGGCGGCTGTTTTCTGGCGTTACAACTGGCAGCAAGGTTTCAAGGTTGCGGGCATTGGTCGCTTCGCGGATGAAGAGGTGCATACCCAGGCGCAGCTTTTCACGAGCTTCCTCGACAGATGTGCATTCATGGTCGCTCTGGATGCCAGCGGTGATGTAGGCATTCAATCCTTTTCCAGCCAGCGCCGGGCAATGGCCGTCTAGAACTTGATCGGAAAAGCGGGTAATTTTCTCGATGACACCCGGATCGCCATAGACGACGCCAGGATAGTTCATCATCTCGGCTAAACCCAATACCCAGGGATTGCCAATAAATGTTGCCATCATCTCAGCATCCAGCGATGCGCCAGCAGTCTCCATGTGCGTGGCCGGTACACAACTAGACACCATGATGTACATATTCATCGCACCATACTTGGCCGCATCCAACATGAATCGAATGCCTTCCAGGCCCAGGACGTTGGCAATTTCGTGTGGATCTGTGATGACAGTGGCGACGCCATGCGGCAGAACAGCCCGCGCAAATTGAGGCGGTGTACACAGGCTGCTTTCAATATGCACATGGGCATCAATCAGGGCTGGTGCGACATAACGACCTCCCAGATCCACATGTTCAGCCCCAACATAGCCCGACCCAATACCGACGATATGCGTCCCAGCGACGGCGATTTCAGTAGGGTAAATCTCGCCGGTATGCAGATTGACCAGTTGCAGGTTGGTGAGTACCAGATCGCAGGGAGTATCGCCGCGAGCGATGGCAATTCGACTGGCAAGGTCCATAAAATTGTCTCCTCTATCAACAACTACAATGCAATTTTGCTAAAGCTTAACGCGATTTGCACAAAAAACACACTCTCCATTAGACTTAAAATAGCCCAGAATGAGTTCAGGAGTAGCGACATGCGAAGATGGTTGTCCGTAATTTTTATTCTTGTACTTGTCTCGGTCCTATTTGTGACCCATGATACTTCGAGTTCTGTTTTCGCGCAGACAGATTTCTGTAGGGAAGCAGAAAGCATTGCGTATGGTGACAGCGTGAATGGCAGCATCACAGACGCACTTGCCCTTCAGGCTTATTGTTTCAACGGGCGAGCCGGTGATGAGATTACCATCACTGTGAGTGTCACCAGTGGTAATCTTCAAGCCCTGGTTTATATTTTTGATCCAACATTAGAAGATCTCCACACCAGCAATTTTGAGGATGGAGCCAGCCGCTTCGTCTCGCTAGAATATACGGTGCCAGCCGGCGGACAATATTTGATCGCCGTCAGTCGTGAAGGTTTCGACGAAGGCACAACAACCGGGAGTTTCCTGTTATCGTTGAATGTGGCTGGCGCTGGAAGCGGCCCTGGCCTGGGTAATCCACAGGATGCCCTGGTCTTCAACGTAACGTGTTCGGTTGGTGGGCAGACGACACAAGAAGTACGCGGAGGTATTCAATTCTCGTTTATCAATGTGAATCCCGGTTTTTCGTATACGGTGACAGTTTTCGGTTTGGACGGCTTCGACCCCGTGCTGGCAGTTGAACATGGTGAGGGGATCGGTACGTGCAACGACGATGAACCCGCCGCCGCTGGTAGCGAACTGGCCGTGCCTGGTTTTGGCTATGCTGAAGCCAACACACGCACTGCCCAGGTACGTTTCCAGGTTCGACGCCAGGGCGATCCCGTCAACATCACCGTCGGCGCATTCGGCGGCAATAGCGGACAGTTTGTGATGGTGCTGGAAGGACTGGCAATTTCACCCTCAACAGAACTGGATGGTTTCGTGATCCGTGTTCCATCTAGTGTGGCCGAAGAACCAATAGCTGTATATATGATTAGCCGATATAACAGCCTAGACTCGATCCTCACAGTGGGACAAGGCCCTGGCCTCAATCAAGCGTTTGACGATGATACCGGTGATTTTATGCCAAACGCTATCGACTATAATGATGTCTTTATCGTGGCCGAATGTGACGACGCCGGGTCAGGTGATTGTGCTGATACGCCCGCGTTCCCAGCTCGCACAGGGGTGGACATCGCCAATGGTTCACTCTATCTGGGTAGTAGCACCGATGCCGGTATTGTACTGATGCCCAACAGCAGCGACCCGTTGCTATATGTATTCGGCTCTTACGATGGTCGTAGTGCAGGTGAGTATGCGATCATGGTCATTGGGAACGTTCCTGGCGAGCGGTAAATGTATAGAACTCCCTAGAATCGAAAAGACCCTGTGAAATTGCAGGGTCTTCTTGCTTCAGTTAATTCACAGATTAGTAGTTATAGAACCAGTTGCGGGCATAGTAGCCATTGACAGTGCGAACATCGACGGCAACTGTACCAGCATTGACCAGAACATCGGGAATGGTAACGCTAACGTAGAACGTGCCACCAGCATCCGTGGTGGCGGTGTAATAGGGGATGTAGGGACGGCTGCCAAGAGTCGTCATTGAAATAGTGACCAGAGTATTGGGCGGGAAGTTGTAGCCGCGCAATTCAAAACTCTGGTGTAGATAGATGACCGGGAAAATGACACGCGGATCGGTGGTCGGTCCAAACGGGTTGCCAGGATAGACAGCAGTTCCAACCGTTGTGTCCGGCACACCAGGACTACCCGGGCCTGTTGTTGCTGGTCCGTTGACACACAACACCTGTCCAACATAAATGATGTTAGGATTTGGTAGATGGTTCCATTGGGCTAGGACCGTCCAGGATACGCCATAGCGCAACCCAATGCGGAACAGGTTCTCGCCAGTTTGAACGGTATGGGTTTGGGTGCATGTACCGGAAGCGGCAGCGGCCTGCCCTGTTGGAATCATGACAAAGCCGAGGGCCATAACGAAAGCGAGTGTGACGAGAAATAAACGTTTGTATGTCTGCATGAGATTCCTTTCAAAATATCAAGATTGAACGTGAACAGGCGTGCCCACTTCGGCCCAACGGAAAAACCACTCGGCTTCATCAGTGGGAAGGTTAACACAACCATGGCTCATGGGCTGACCAAAGTTGTTGTGCCAATATGTACCGTGAATAGCATATCCCTGGTAGAAATACATCACCCAGGGCACACCGGGCAAATAATAACCAGGGCCGGACATCGTTTGGGAGGTGAGTTTCCAGTAAACACGATAATCACCCAAGACGGTTGGCGTTCCCCACAAGCCAGTAGAAACACTGACCGCCCGTAGCAATTGACCATTTTCGTAAGCATAAATCATCTGAGCGCCCGTATCGACCACAATCTGCTTACCAGTGGCAATGGTGGGTGCGGGGGCCGATGGCACACCGCCAGTGGGTTCCAGATCCGTACCAGCGGCATCGTCGGTGTAAGGAATAACCAAGACCTGGCCGACGTAGATTGTATTGGGGTCGAGGATATTGTTGGCACGGGCGATAGTCGTCCAACTGATGCCATGTTGCCGAGCAATGGACGCCAGGCGGTCACCAGATTGCACAGTATAGGTGCGTTGACCGGACGGTGGCACGGCAGATGGGGGTGCTGACGACTCGGCAGGTGGAGTCGTCTCGACGATGGTGGGGCCAGCAACGGCGGCTGAATCAGGGGCAGCAGCATCGTTGACGACCAGACGTTGTCCGGCATAGATCTGGTTGGCATCGGTGAGACCATTCCAGGCAGCCAAGTCAGGCCAGCTAATCCCATATTGACGCCCGATACTGGCTAAAGTTTCGCCCTGCTGGACAATGTGGTAGATGGGAGCCGCTGCGGGGGCTGCTGAAGCAGGTTCGGCAGCAGGGGGACTACTGGTATCGACGACTGGACCAGCCGGGGCTGTCGTCCCCGGAATCATCAACACCTGCCCCGCATAAATCTGCGTAGGGTCAGCAATACTATTGGCTGCCGCCAATTGATCGACCGTCAGACCATAGCGCAAGGCAATGCGAAATAAATTCTCGCCTTGTTGAACGACATGCGTTTGTTGGGGCGTGTCCTGCGCCTCAATCGCAGTCAGTGGGCTGAAAACAGTCACGATCAAAAACAAAAGAATGGGTACGGTAACCCATCGACGTTTCGAGAGCCATGATGATTTTGTTTGCACGGAGTCGCTTCCTGCCATGTAATAATCTTGTACCTGTACTATTGCACGGGTTGACTTTTTGTGCAAGCAGTGGGATGATTATTTGCAATAATTTGCATATTTGCAAATAGCGAAAAAGGAAATCATGGAACTTATCGCTATTCCACCCAAAGTGAATGTCACATTTCGGCTATCGCTTCTACACAATCTGCTGACGACGGTGGGGTTGCTGTACAACGCCTCCCGGATTGAGGGATTGAGTGACTGGATACGGCAAGCTGAGGCCCGCTTGACCCCCAAAGATCTGGACACCCTGAACCCACTAGGCATGTGTATGCTAATGGCTACAGGATTGCACGGTTTTCTGGTCGATCAGACGGCAGGCACAGGCCATGATTTCGAGCGCATATGGGCCACATTGAACCAGGTGGATCATCAACAAATACAATGGGCCGCTCAACAATCGCTACATCAAAATCTGGTGAAAGCTGAAATCATAGAGCGCAATATGGCATTACCCCAAGCTGTGAAACAATTGGCTCGATTAGTTGAGCAGGCGCTTGATTATTATGCAGACAACTGGCAAGCACCACCCAATTCACCACTGAGGCCCATTGAATTCTCCAAACTGTTGTTGGATGCCGAGCAGTTGAGGGAAACAATCTTGGGCGGTGTATGGCATATATGGAAGCACGTTTATCAGGCGCAGGCAGCCATCGACTGGCCCCAACAACAACGGGCACTCGATTATCATGCCGGACAAGATTATAACGACGATTTTCCGCAGGTGTTTCGGGTCGTGACGGGCCGCACACTACCGGAACGCATGAGTACGCTGTTGCCACGAGTCCGACAAGTGGAGATGATGCCGACATGTCATATTGGGGCGTATATCACAATTTCGATGTTGGATGACCGGTGGTGGATTGGGTTCAATGCCAATCTGGTGCATACGGGACAAGTTGTTAGCCCATCGGTAGCTGAATTGTACCCAGCATTGAAGGCACTGGCGGACGAAACACGGTTGAAAATGGTGATGTTGCTGGCAAACCGCGAAATGAATGTTGGGGATATTGCAGACGAACTCAATTTGACGCAATCTACCGCATCCCGCCATTTGAGTCTACTGGCAAAAACGGACATCCTGGGCACGCGGCGAGATGGAACGATGCGATACTACGTACTGAATCCGCAGGCGCTGAAGGACATCAGCCATTTGTTGAATAATTTGTCTTCCTAAACGCAAGGAGTTTGGTAGTGAGTAATTTTGCGATATGGAAACGCATGATGGGATATTTGCGCCCCTATAAAGGCTGGGCAACAGTCTCATTCGTAGGGATTGTGGGAGGCATCATGCTGATGATCGCCATTCCCACCATTCTGCGAGATGTGATTGATATAGGGATCGAGCGCAAAGATAAGGACTATATGCTGGCGGCGGGCCTGCTGATTATTGGGCTGGGTACGATACGCGGGTTGATGGGCTATCTGGCCCGCTTTTATGGCGAACGGCTTTCGCACCATATTGCCTACGACATCCGTAACGAAACCTACGACAAGGTACAGCATCTCTCGTTCTCCTATCACAATCAGGCGCACACCGGCACTCTGATTACTCGTGCCATCAGCGATGTGGACGAGGTCCAACGATATTTTGCGTTTGGGTTGATTGACGGACTGACAACCTTCCTGTTGGTCATCGGTGCAACGGGTATGATGCTTTACAGTAGCCCGCCGCTGGCCGTGGTTGCCATGTTGCCGCTGGTTCCGTTGGCGTTGTTTTCATACCGATTCATGTTATCGGTAGCCCCTCGCTGGAAAAAGGTGATGGAGCGTGTGCAAGTTCTCAGCGACCATTTGCAGGAGAATGTGGTCGGGGCACAGGTGGTGCGGGCGTTTGCGCGTGAAAAATACGAAATCGACAAATTCAGCAAGCAGAATGCCAATCTATATACTGAGCAACTAGATTTGATCCAACGCTGGGTGACGTATCTGCCGATCAGTTCGTTCATCATTGCCACTTCGACAGCGTTGGTGCTGTTCTTCGGCGGATTGATGGAGCAAGAAGGCTTTGGGCAGGTCACGGTCGGGACAGTGGTGCAATTCAATGCTTATGTGTTGCTCCTGGCGCAGCCATTACGATTTGTGGGATTCGTGATCTTGCTGACGACGCAAGCTGTGACCAGCAGCCGCCGTATTTTCGAGGTATTGGATGAGCCTGTCGTGATCGCCGATAAGCCGAATGCTGGTGACATGCCAGCTATCAAGGGGCATGTGCGGATGGATAATGTAGCGTTCGCCTACGATGATCTGCCTGATAAACCGGTGCTGCAGAACATTACGCTGGATGCTGAACCAGGACAAATTATCGCACTGCTGGGTAAAACTGGCTCCGGCAAAAGCACGCTGATTAACTTGTTGCCACGCTTCTATGACGTAACCAACGGAACAGTCACTATCGACAACATTGATATTCGGGATGTGAAGCTGACCAGCCTCCGCCAGCAAATCGGGATCGTGTTGCAGGAATCGACATTATTCTCGGCAACGATCCGTGAGAACATCGCCTACGGGCATCCGGATGCGAACGAGGAAGCGATTATTACAGCCGCCAAAGCTGCAAACGCGCATGATTTCATCATGGAATTTCCGGATGGTTATGATACAGAAATTGGGGAGCGCGGTGTGACACTTTCGGGTGGACAACGGCAACGGGTGGCGATTGCACGAGCGTTGTTGATTAATCCGCGCATTCTGATTTTGGATGACTCGACGAGCAGTGTCGATACGCAAACCGAGTATGAAATTCAGGAAGCGTTGAGCCGGTTGATGGAAGGCCGCACGACGTTCGTCATTGCCCAGCGTCTGACAACGGTGCAAAACGCTGATCAAATATTGGTGCTGGATAGTGGCGAAATCGCCGAGCGTGGCACGCACCAGGAATTGCTGGATCAGGACAAGCTCTATGCCGAGATTTATCGGTTGCAACTGGCTGACCAGGAACGCTTGAAGCACGAGTTGATGGCATTGGGTGGTCTGTTGGAAAAGGGCAAGAAACGCGCCACCAGTGAAATCCACATGAGTGCGATGGGCGAACTCAGCGGTACAGATTAGCTGGTATTGTTCAGGCCCCCTCCCAGCCTTCCCCAAACATGGGGGAGGAGCTTCGTAGAGCGCGTTCCGGTTCTCACCTCATGCCTGGGAGAAATTAAGATGGGGCTTTGTGTACACCGTTACACAAATTTGGTAGAAGGTCAGGCAATCTGTTTGACATAGACAAGGATGAAATGGAATGCGTGGGGCAGCACTTGAAGAAGGCACAGTCTTCGATTGGGACGTTACCAAACGGCTTTTGAGCTACTTGAAGCCATATAAGCTGCGAATAATCATTGCTTTCGGAGGCGCATTGCTAACTGTCATCGCCAATATCGCCGGACCGCCGTTGATTGGCTATGCAGTGGATGAAGGCATTGAAAAAGGCAATCTATCATTGATTGGCACGGGGGTCATCGGCTATTTGATTATCCAGGGATTGGGGTTGATTGGCTTCCGAATCCAACTGATGAACATGGCGGTGGCCGGTCAACGGGTGATTCAAGAATTGCGTGATGAATTATTCACACATATCCAACACCTGTCGATGTCGTTCTTTTCGAGCTACGAGACCGGACGCTTGATTGCGCGAGTTATCAGTGATGTGAATGTATTGCGTGAGGCAATCACGTTCGCAGTGGTCGGCACATTCCGCGATATGCTGATTTTGATCGGCATCTTGATCGCCATGATCATCATTAACCTGCCACTGACGGGCGTGGCATTCGTCGTGTTGGTGGTGTTGATGTTGATTGCAAATTTCTGGCGCGTGTATGCCCGTAGAGCATATATCAAAGTGCGTGAGACAAATGCGACAGTTAATGCAGAATTGGCTGAGGCGTTTACTGGCGTGCGTGTAACCCAGGCTTTCGCCCGCGAATCGTACAATTATGATCGTTTCATCAACCAGATTGACCACGACCACCGGACGGCAAATGTGCGGGCGGCACGCGTTTCTGGGTTGTTCTTCCCCAGTGTGGAACTGGTGGGTGGTGTGGCAACGGGTACGCTGGTGTATGTGGGTGGCACGCTGGTGTTGGATGAGAAACTATCCATCTTCACGTTGCTGACATTTGTGCTATATATCGACCAGTTCTTCTTCCCAATCCGGATGCTGGCGCAGCGGTATAACGTGTTTCAGGCAGTGATGGCAGCAGGCGATAAGATTTTCAAGCTGATAGATACGCAGCCTGAAATCGCTGATGTTGAGAATGCCGTCGAGTTGCCGCAGATTAAAGGGCATGTCAAATTCGATGATGTCAGTTTTACGTACAAAGCGCGGGAGGGTGATGAAAATAGCTCGAATGGCGCAGGAGAACTGGTACTCAAGAAAGTCGCGCTGGATGTTCCGGCGGGGCATACGGTGGCGTTAGTGGGACATACTGGCGCGGGCAAGACGACCATTGTGAAGCTGGTGATGCGGATGTATGACATCACCGAGGGCAGCCTGACCATTGATGGATATGAACTGAAAGAAGTCGCGCAACAGAGTTTGCGGCGGCAGATGGGCGTCGTGTTACAGGAGACGCATCTGTTCTCCGGTACCGTGATGGAAAATATCCGTTATGGGCGATTGGATGCCACGGAAGCTGAGGTGATTGCGGCGGCGAAGGCAGTTGGCGCAGACAACTTCATCATGGAGATGGAAGAAGACTATGAGACCGAGGTGCGTGAGGGTGGCTCGAATCTATCGGCGGGACAACGCCAGTTGTTGTCGTTTGCACGGGCGTTGCTGGCCGATCCGCGCATCTTGATTTTGGACGAGGCAACGAGCAGCATTGATACACAAACAGAAAAGGTCATCCAGAGTGCGTTGAAGCGGTTGTTGAAGGGACGCACCAGCTTCGTGATTGCCCACCGTTTGAGTACCATCACCACAGCAGATTTGATCGTCGTGATGGATCACGGCGAGATCATGGAAATGGGCACACACGAGGAACTGTTGGCGAAGGGCGGCATCTATCACGGCCTTTATACAATGGCCTATGCACGTCCGTTGGAGGGGAATGTGACAACAGTGTTGCCGATGGGCGACTGACGCTTCCATACTTATTCAAATCCCAAATTCCAGCCCGGCAGAAATCATCTGTTGGGCTGGTTTTTTTGAATCCACCGTTGCATATTTAGTCCGAAATCGCTACAACGGAGCAACAGGAGGACAGACTTTGCTGGAATATCAATTACTGTCGCCCGAAGACGAGGTTGAGGAGATATATCCCTACCGGCGCGTCTGGCGGGCGCTCATCACTGAGATGGTGCTGTTGCTCATCGTAGTGGGGGGTGTCATCGGCGCTATCCGATTCGGCGTAGTTGAGGATACACAAGCTCCCGAACTAGCAGTGTTGGTGGCGCTGGTTCCGTTGGGTGCATTTTATTGGATGTCAGTACGGCGTGAGCAGGACGTATTGCAACCACGCAAGGGCTTGTTGCTGGTACTGGTCTTGAGCCTGATCGTCGGCAATGGCGTGGCGTGGCCGATCATCGAGTTTGTGTTTACACCAGACGACTGGCTGCCGGAAAGTGGGTTTTTCTCACGGATTATCGGTTATGCACTGACGTTGGGTGTACTGGCGGAGTTCGCTAAGTATGTGGTGGTGCGCTATACGGTGTGGCCGGAACGGTTTCGGACGCGGCTCGATGGGATTGCGTATAGCATACCAGCGGCGTTGGGTTATGCGACAGTTATCAACCTGCACTTTGTCTTGAACGAAGATCCGACACTGAGCGCGGCAGTCATTCGTATCATCACCAATGTCTATATGCACATCTCAATCGGTGCGATTGTAGGTTATTTTCTGGCGGAACTGGCGATTGGTGGCGCTCCAGCGTTCTGGTTGCCAATGGGGCTGGTCATCGCGGCGTTTTTGAGCGGCATCTACATCGCTTTCCGGCGAATAGCAACCGTCAGTGGGCTGAGTAGTCGAGATGTGGGTGGTGCGCTAGCGATTGCAGGATTTACGATTGTTGTATTAGGGGCGCTATCGTTCTTGATTGAAAGCGCCGATGCACGTATGGCAAGTCGAGCAAGGGTGCGACGTATCCGATGAGACCACCATTTGACGAATTTTATGACGATGAAGGCCCACCGCAGACCCGTATCAATAGCCTATTGATGATTGCGACGGCGCTAGCGATGGTCGGGCTGGGGTTGGTGATGCGGAGCAATGCGCTGAATGCGACGGAGCTTTTTGAGGACCGCATCAATGGTATCCAGGGGCAGTTGCCTGCTAACTGGTTACTGGATACGAATAGCGACGAGTATGTATTTCGTGCCGAGGATGCGGGTGGCATTCCATTCAAGACACTGATTCAAGTGTCGATTTTAACGGTGGGACCTGACGCGAGACCGAATAATGTGGTAGATGCGTTAGGGTTGCAGGGGCCGGAGCAGTTATCGACCTATACAGTGCTATCGCGGAAAGCAACAATGCTTGGCGAGGATGACGCAATAGAGATCAGCTATGTGTATGTGGAAACAGAGAGTAATCCTTTCCTAGAAAGTGAGCCGATTGTCGTGCGGGGTATTGATCTGGTGGTGAAACGCGGCAACCAGGCGATTGTATTCACGTTCCGTGATGCCAGTGAAACCTTCGATGATAACCGCTTTTACTTCGAGAATTTTCTGCAGACAGTTGAGTACCAATAATACTGGCAAAGGTTGATTGATAGTGAAAAGACGGCACGCAGTCTATATCTGGCTTATTTCCAGTGTTCTGTTGCTGAGTATCGCGGTAGGCGCGGTTTCGTTTGCACCATCACCATCGCAGGTGGGACAAGCGCAGGACGATGGTGATGAGACCGAGACGGAACCGCTGGTAGTCTTGAATGAAAACAATATCAAACAGGCAACCGTCTTCATTATGCAGGTTTCGGATCGTACCGGACAGCCTGTGATTCATTGCGTGGGGTCGGGCACGTTGGTCAGCTCGGATGGCCTGATATTGACCAATGCTCATCTGGCCCGTCCAACACGCGATTGTGAGGCGGACCGACTGGTGATCGCGCTGACGATACGGATCGATGAGCCGCCTGTGCCGACCTATGTTGCCGAGCCGGTAGAAGTCAGCACGGGGTATGATCTGGCAGTGCTGCGGATTACGGCTTATCTGGATGGGCGTGTGATTGAACCCGCCAGCCTGCAATTGCCATTTGTGGAGTTGGGAAATTCTAGCCAAGCGGAATTGGATGAGACTATCCACGTTTTTGGCTATCCAGATATTGTCAATCAGGTGGTGCAGGTACAACGTGGCACAATTAGTGGATTTACGGCGGAAGCGCGAGTGGGCGAGCGGGCCTGGATGCGAACAACGGCAACGATTCCAGGTTTGATGAGTGGCGGTGGAGCCTTCAACCGTGATGGGCAACTCATCGGTATCCCGACGATTATGCCGGAGCGGGTGGCAGGCACGATTGTCGATTGCCGTCAGGTGTATGACACGAATGGTGATAACCAGGTGGATGATAGTGACGCGTGTATTCCTATTGGCGGGCCAATCAGTGCCATTCGTCCGGTGCGGCTGGCAGTGGGGCTGGTGCGGGCAGCGTCGTTGGGCATTCAACCAGGAGCGCAACGGAGCCAGTTAGAATTGCCACCGCCGACCGAGCCACCGGAAATCTCAAACGTATTTGTGGCGACGGGCGTTAATGAAGCTGGAATGCCGATCAG
This sequence comes from Aggregatilineales bacterium, assembly GCA_965215855.1. Lineage (GTDB taxonomy): Bacteria > Chloroflexota > Anaerolineae > Aggregatilineales > J027 > J027. Next base: position 76,710 of record CBDCER010000002.1, read on the forward strand.
TGTGGTGCAGGCCGCGCCGACGGGTATCCAAAGTCTGTATCTGTTCTTCGATTATCGCAACATGGTCGATGGCATGATCTATGAATTGCGGACGACGATTGATGGGCGTCCCAGGCCGAATTATAGCCTGCCGCCAGTGGCGTGGAGTGGCGGGCAACAGGGATTGTGGCACATCGGCAGCACCGTGGCCCCACAGTGGCCGGTGGGACAATATGAATTCACACTATTTGTAGAAGGACGTCAGGTCGCCAGCTATAGTTTTCAAGTAGGAGTCAATACCAGCAGCCAGCCGCAGTTTTCTGATCTTTCATTCGGGTTGGAGAGCGCCTTAGAAGGTATTGTGGGGACAGGTTTTGTTGTGCCAGAGACCAATATCATTCGGGCACGGTTCAATTTCAGGAATATGCAGCCGGGTATGAACTGGCGCTTTCAGTGGTATTTGGAAGGTGTACCGTTAGCGGGTGAAGGTGGCGGAGGCGATATTGTGTGGGAGCGTGAGGAGGCACAGGGAGTTCACGATGATCTAGCAATCAGCAGCGAGGCTGGGTTTGTGTCAGGAGCTTACCGGCTGGCGTTGTTTATGGAAATTGAGGGCGAATATAAACTGGCCGCCATGAGCGATTTTGTGGTGGCGGGTGGGGCGGGTGGGGCGAATGACGCCGAGGCGCAGATCTTCAGCAATTTTCGCTTCGCGCAGGAGGAACAGGGCAATACGCCGTTGGGATTGATTGCTGAGGATTTCGCGGAAGGCGTGCCAGCGGTGTACGTATTCTTCGACTGGCGGCAAATTTCGCCGGGAACACCCTGGACATGGCGCTGGCTGGTCGATGGCGAGGTGTTGATCGAAGAAAGTACGCAATGGTCAGTGGAGGCTAATGGCGAGAACTATTTCTTCTCGTTGGTGGGTAACCCCCTGCTGCCGGATGCACGCTATACATTTGAAATCGAGATCAATGGTATTCCGATGACACAGGATGTGGAAGCCGGTGTAGGATTGGGCCAGCTTCGCCCAGAAATCTTCGAGAGTGCAGAAGGCGTGCAAATGACGGGACGCATCACCGATGCTGAGACTGGCGAAGGTGTACCGGGTGCAATGTTCATTGTGTTGCTGGCGGAGTTCGACACTGAGGATTTTGCGTGGAACAACAATCAGGTATTAGGGCGTGCCCAGGCGGATCGGAATGGCTTCTTTCAGATTCCGGTATTGCTGCCGCGTGGTACGCTGGAAGAGCCAGTGTTGTATAGTGTGGTGGTGGCAGCTGATGGTTACTTCCTGGTCAGCACGGATGGCATTCCGGTGACAGACGCGACGCGCAGTCCACTGGTGGTGGATGTAGAGTTGAGTCGGGATTAATGGCATGAAAATGCGGATTGTGTTGCTTATTTTGGTGGGTGCATTGTTGCTGGTCGGCGTATTGGGACTGTCGGTGCGATTATTGCCCGATCCACCCGTTGGCCCAACAGCAACATTCCCTGAAGGGATTGATTTTCCAGACGGACGACCCGTTCCCAGACGTTAAACGAGGCTGAATTATGGATATTCTCATTGTTTTGCTGGCAATCATCGCAGGATTTTTAATGGGCGTGGTCGTCAATGCGCTGGCGGACGCGATGCCATATTATCGTCGCCCGCGAATGCCCCGCTATTTACCGCCGACTGACATGGAAGAACTGCCGGATGACTTGCCGCGCCGTCCGTGGATGGCATGGTCGGGCGTGGTGGCGTTTCTGGCTGGATACCGGTTCTGGCCGGAGGATCACCGTTTCCGTGTGAAATGGCGGCATCCAATAGTGGAAATCTTCCTGGCGGTTTTCTTTGCGTATATCGTGCTGAACTGGCCGGATCATGAGCGCACGGTGGTCTGGATGAGTTATCTAGGCATTCTCATGCTCATCACGGTGATTGACATTGAGCATTATCTGATTCTCATTCCGGTGATTGTCCCGGCGTGTGTGTATGCGCTGGTGGTGGCGGTCATTTTCCCGGAATCGGATCGGGAGACGGTGGACTATCTGATCGGCGGGGCGCTGGGCGGCGGGCTGTTCATGCTGATGTTCTGGGGCGGCGGACTGTTTGCGGGGCTGGTGTCGGCAGCGCGGGGCAAAAAATTGGATGAAGTGGCGTTTGGATTTGGCGATGTGATGCTGGCGACGCTGTGTGGGTTGATGATTGGCTGGCAGGCGTTTATTTTCGCGGTCATCATCACCGTGTTTGCGGGGGCGGCAGGAGCGTTGGTGTATATGGTGGCGCGGCTTGTGATGGGTGAGCGATATTCGATGTTTACGGCGCTGCCGTATGGGCCGTATATCGTGCTGGGGACGGTAGCATTGATGCTGTGGCGCGAGGAGGTGAAAGTGTTGTTGGGTGGGTAGTACAACAGCACATCAAGCCGGATACTCAATATCCTCGACTTCGACGGGAACACCTCCCGGCTGATAGGTCACGGCTTGGGGCACATAGTAGAACACTTTGGTTTTATCAACACCAAACCATTTGCGGACCTGCGCCGCCGTCCAGAGTTGAGCAGTGGTTTCCAGGTGTTCAGCAGTTAGCGGCAGGCCGACCCGTTCCTCCTCGAATTCGTATGTTAAGAATGACCATTCTGGTTGAAAACGAGCCAATGGTATTCGGACACGCGGTTTATCAATCAGATAAGTATCAGGCAGTCGATAAAAATCAATGGGTGTTACAAAGACGCCAGAGTTGGTGTAGGGCTGTTTGGTGTACGGTTCGGCCAGCAACCGATATATCATCTCGAAGAAGCCCGGTTGCGCCGCCTGGATTCGTTGCCAGCGCGGGCTGTCCGGAAAGTCACTCAACGGGCGCAATCCCTGTTGCAGCACGGAATCAATGGTTTCCTGGCTGGGTTGGAAAAAATAGTGATAGAGATATTCCGTTGAACACACGCGCTGCGACATCGCCCAACTCGCTTTTGATGAATAATTATAGGATCACAAAGCAGATTTTATCACACTCCAGTTACCAGGACGCATTCCGCAGGTAAATAGGATTTTGCGCCCCACCCTGGTTTAACACGCATGTTGGAAGCCGACATAAACAGAAATGGTGTTTTAGACTGACGCACAAGAACTTGGGAGATCAGTGGCAATGAATCGGTTGCGCCTGTGAATTTGGGGGTTAATCCGGGCCTGACGATTACGGCGCTGGCTGAATATATCATGTCGCAGATACCGGAGAAATCTGGGGAGTGATTGAGGCCATTGAGGAAGTGTTGGAATGGCGTCGCTGGCGAGTGAGTTTATTTTACCGATGTTCGATTTCGATAAAGATGATGCGGCTGAGGAAGAGGATGATGATTTGTTTTGAGAATTGTCTGGGCTTTGGCTGAGGAAATACAATACAGAGCAGGATGTTGGAAGATGGCAAGAAAAGGCCTTGGGGTAAGGTTTAATAGCTTTGTGTCTAGTAGAGTCCAAAAAATATTCGCTGATGAAGTTTTTTGGACTTTGAATAGTTGGATGAATTTTTGAAATATTTTTTGCTAATAATTGAAGGCAGTAGATCAATATCAATGGTACAAAGTCAAAGATACCCTCGTTATGGTGAACCAACATCCTATTCAAGAATGATTTCTCAGCCATTGAATATGCCGTTTCCTGAGATACGCATGAACAACTATGTACTGAGTTTCGCCACATAGAAATGATGATACTCCAGTTGCATGGACGCCTGATATTGCTCGCTCTTATGGGAGGCAGCCAAAAACCAGCGCCTACTCTACGCAATCGCTACGATCAACCGCTTCTACCTGTCTGCAACATCACCCCGGAGTTAGTCTGAGAACTGATTCAAACTTTTGCAGCAAAAACATGACGCAGATTGATCATCGCAAAAACGATACAATGGGCGCCAAAGAAATAGGCATCTTTGCGGTCAAAACGCACCAATAAGGCTCTAAACTTGTCAACCCAGGCAAACGACCGCTCATTGGTAAAACGGCGCTTATAGATGTCAGGATTGAACAGGCGTTTACGACCGCGTTTCGGGCGCTTGCGATTACGCTTATTTTCAGCAATATTGGGCACCAAGCCATGGTTGAAACAGACTTTGCGAGCGGCTTTGGTGTCGAAGGCACGATCGGCATTGAAGTACGCGCCTTGGATGGATAACCCCAGGCGTTTGATGGCTTTGAAGATGGACTGCAAAGTGGCTTTGAGATTGAAAGCGTCATTGTGATTACCCGCTATCAAAGGCGTAGAAGCCACAATGTAGCCCTGGGCATCTGTCAAGGGGAGAATATTCGTTGTTTTGGCACGTTTGCGCCCTTGATAGGCCACCGATTCACCCCCTTTCTTCGCAATTGCATGGGTACCATCCAAGTTGATTTCAGATAAATTCAACTCAGCTTGGATGGTTTTGATACTCGCTTGCCACACCCGCTCCAAACTCCCATCTTGGCTCCATTTGCGGTAGTGATAATACACGGCCTGCCAACTGATCTCTTTTTTCGTCGCATCGGTAGGATCCGCCTCTACGGGCAATTGATTCCACTGACACCCAGTATGTAAGCGATACAAAATGTAGTTGAACACCTTGTACAGCGGTATTTGGCATTCATACCCGCGTTGGGCTGTGCTTACTTGCGGTCGTATATGTTCATCGAACTGTTTTTCTGTTACTCTCGTTGGGATAGTGCTCATGGTGTTTGACCTTTGCTGTGGTTTTTCACTCATGATGCACTTTTTTCCCTATTTTGATAAGTTTGAATCAGTTCTGACATAAAAGAAGGAGAGGTCATCATGAAACGTCTATTGATCTGGCTTCTAACAATACTCCTGCTCATTGGCGGGATGGTACGAGTCCTTTCCCATCCCATGAATATGCCGTTCATTTATTACGTCGCCTACAACGGAATCGTGATTGAACGCGCCGATGGTCTTTACCGCCGGGTGCTTGGTGAATCAGTGGTGACAAAGGACTTCGTTCTTGACGTGACTTGGTCGCCTTCTGGACGCTGGATGGGACTGGTTCAGTACGACTCGGATGTGCCCGGACTGGTTGATCTGCGGACTGCCGACATCTGGGCCATTCGTTATGATGATCGCCAGCAAGTTTCAATCAGCAGTATAGTCCCGACGTGGGGTAACTATTACATGTGGTCGCCAACCCAGGATTTGATGCTGGTAGCCCCCAATGATTGGCTATTTGATCCTTGTCGGGGTTGTCCAATCTATATTGTAGATATCGCTTCGGAACAGGTCATGCTGACCGTTGAAACTGAAAACGTGCCCGCAAGGCCATACGGCAGTGGACTCTCGTGGTCGCCCGATGGGCAATATATCTATTATGTTGCCCCGATTGACACCGGATCAGGAGCGACTGAGCAATCCACTGGCGAGGATATGGTCGTTGTTTTTACCAATATGCAAGGAGTCGCACAGATACGACCCATCGCCAATAATAGCAGCATATCCTGGACGCATGACAATCGGATGGTGTATTGGCATCCTGCGGCAGAGCGTCTCGTGATTGAGGACTTGAAGGATGAGACGCAGCAGATTATTGACCTGCCCCTGACTCTACCAGCTTACCACCTGGAATGGAATCCGGAACATACGCAGGCGCTCTTGATGCCAAATCGAGGGGTTGCAGATGGCGAAACACGACTCTGGCTCGTGACGGTAGACGATGGCACAGTAGTGGAAATAAGTGCAGATACTAATGCTCCGTACTATCATTTCTTGAGTTGGTCGTCTGATGGAAAGAAGGGGCTGTTGATCGGTTCGGATATTTATCTGTATGTCCTTGATATGGAACAGAGAACACTGAATCAGGCCCCCTTGCCGGTGTTTAGCGGGATAGATTACAGTTGGGGTGAAGGCTATCCGCCGCGTGTTCCATCGGTACAATGGATGCCGGATGGACGTGCCTATCTCGATTGGGCGTATCACAGTTGGGAATATGATTCTAACCTTGATGTATTCTCGGCAACTCCGCTGGAATGGGGACCAAGCGCCCGTATATCATCGGACGAACGCTATGTTCTATTCACATGGACCTGTACTGCGGAGAATGAAGATTGGGACAGGCGACGTGGTGTTTATCCATTCAGTTTGTGTCTGATAGATTTAGAGGCGGATTCGATCAGAGAAATTGTTTCTCATTATGCTAGTTCGTCTTACTCATCTTGGGAAGGGCGCTCATTCCATAACAACATTGTGGATTGGCACACCGACTTCCCCTGGGTCATTGTTGGGCAATGGATTCCGGGAAGATATAGCCCATCCTACTATTATGAGATCGTCGAAGGGCCTAATCTGCTTCAATTTGCGCCGGAGGGCGCTCGAACTTCATACTCAAATGTCCGTTGGCTACCAGATCATGTACCCGTTGCTCGACGCTGAAAATAAAGCAACGAGTACATAACTTCAGGGATTCCACATGGGCATTTTTGCACATACACACTCTGCTTCGCTGATGAGTGGAACCTATTCTCATAAGCAAACTGCCAAACAAAACTTAAGTTAGATTAGCGAGAGTCACTTTGTCGGGAAATCGTCAAGGAACAGACTACTAACAATTGCGGAAGTAGTTGGTGTTGGCGAGCTGGCGCTCAATGATGCCGCCGCCCAGACACAAATCATCCTGGTAGAAAACCGCGCCCTGCCCTGGTGTGATGTCGCGCAGGGGTTCCTCGAATTGAATATGCACACGATCTTCCGGTAGCGGTGTCACGGTGGCCCGCGCCGGTTTTGATTTATAGCGGATTTTAACGGTGGCTTCGAATGCTTCATCGGGTGGTGTACCAGCAATCCAGTTGACGCCCGCTGCCGTCAGGGTGTCGCGGCCTAGTTCAGCGCGTGTACCGACGACCAGGGCATTGCGCTGCTGATCCATTTTGATGACATACAGCGGCTCGGAGTGGGCGATGCCGAGGCCTTTGCGCTGGCCGATGGTGTAGTTGGGCAGGCCGGAGTGGGTTCCGAGTTGGTCGCCAGCGGTAGTCAGAATAGGGCCGGGTTCAAACATGGCGGCGGGGCCGTGTTCGCGTAGAAAACGACGGTAATCGTTATCGCCGATGAAGCATAAATCCTGCGATTCTTGTTTCGATGCAACAGGTAAACCAAATTTAACGGCCATCTCGCGCACCTGGGGCTTGGTGTAGTCGCCGATGGGGAACATGGCGTGGCGCAGTTTTTCCTGGTTCAGCACGCTCAGGACATAGGACTGGTCTTTGTCGAGGGCGTGGGCGCGGCGCAGTTGGATGCTGCCGTCGGGAGCAGATGTCAGGCGGGCATAGTGACCGGTTGCCAGATAACCGGCTCCTAAAGACCGGGCATGGTTGAGCAGCCACTCGAAGCGGATATGGCGATTACAGGCCATGCAGGGATTGGGCGTCACACCATCGGCGTACCGGTCGATGAAAAACTGGACGATTTGCTGGCGGAAAATCTGCTGGGTGTCCAGGACGTAGAATGGAATGCCAAGATCGCCTGCAATGCGCCGGGCATCGGCCATCTGGTCGGGGGTGCAGCAGCGGTTGTAGGTATTACAGGAGGTGGTCGGCTCGGCCCAGAGACGCATCATCATGCCGATGACGGTGCAGCCTTGTTCAACCAGTAAGGCTGCTGCTACTGAGCTATCGACGCCGCCACTCATGGCGACCACGACGGTTGGTTTGGCTTCTGCCATGTTTTTTCAAATCCCTATTTGCTTAATTCGTTCATATCGTAGCGAGGAAGGCAAGATAGGTCAAGGGCAAAGGGATTGCAGGGTATTGATGACGGGTTGGTGCAAATGGCCGTTGGTGATGATGACGAATTTGGCGCTGTGCAGAACGGGAATTTGGGTGAAATCGAGGGGATTGCCGCAGACATCGGTGACGCGCCCACCAGCAGCTTCGATCAGGGCAACTCCGGTAACATGATCCCAGATTTTGGCGCGGGCCTCGTGGTCAGCGGGAATACGGAGGTAGAGGTCGGCATCGCCACAGGCTACGAGGCCATATTTGTCCTGGCCGTCGGCGCGATGGATATGGGGCGTGGGGTTGCCGAGGGTTTGATAGACATGAGCAATAGCAGCTTGGTCTACGGGAGCATCGGGCATACTTTCGGCAGCGCAGTGAAAATTGGCGGGTCGGGTGGAGGAGACATTGATAGGCGTAGATGGGCCACCAGATAAGGGTTGGTGGTAGGCATGACCGTCCCAGGCATAGAATAGACGCCCGCCGTCGTAGTCGGGGCAAGCCAGAAGTCCGGCGACAGGCCGTCCATCGACCAGCAAGCCAACAGCAACCGACCAGCGCCGTCCGGCCAGAAAGCCGCGTGTGCCGTCCAGTGGATCAATGACCCAGGTACAGGCAGTAGTTTGCAGGCCAGCGTGACTCAACCAGTCGATGACATCCGTTTCGGTGACAAATTGGCCGATGATGTCTCCGACAAGTTCCGCAATGTGCTGGCGTTGGGAAGCAGGTACAGTTTTCAAGAATTGGGCGACACTTTCTTCGGCAATAATAGCGTCGTCGGGAAAGGCGCGGCGGATAGCTCGGCACAAAATCGCCTGGGAACCATAGTCGGCGATAGTGACGGGTTCGCGGTCGGTTTTGCGATGGGTCGTCAGGTGGTGGCGCTGCACCAGTTGGCAGAGTGCGACGGACTGCCGGACAGCCTCAAACAGCGGTTGCAGTGGAGTTATGCTGGCGTCCACAGTTTGCGAACACTTTCGACTGCTTGCGGCAGAATATCCAGTACAGTATCAATGTCGGCGGCGGTGGTCTGGCGGCCTACGGTGAGGCGCAATCCACCAAGAGTCCATTCATCGCTATAGCCCATCGCCTGAAGGACAGTCGACGGAGAGGGAGTCCCGACTTTACAGGCGCTTCCAGACGAGGCAGCAATGCCTTGCATGTCGAGTTGCATCAGAAGTGTATTGGCATCGGTATTTTTGAAGGCGAAACTGGCATGGGAGGGCAAACGATTGGTACGGCTGCCAGTCAGTTCGACATCAGGGACTCGGGTCAAAATGCCGTCAATCAGGCGATCCCGCATAGCCTGGTAATGGGCGACGTGCTGATCATACTCAGCATAGGCGATTTCAAGGGCTTTGGCGAGGCCAACGATCAATGGGACGTGTTGTGTGCCACCGCGCAGGCCGTGTTCGTGGCTGCCACCTGTCTGAATGGGAACGATGGGTGTTCCTTCGCGTACATAAAGCACGCCGACGCCTTTAGGCGCATAGAATTTGTGGCCGGACATGGAGAGCAAATCGACGCCGAGTTTCTGCACATCCAGATCAAGTTGTCCGGCGGCCTGGACAGCATCGGTATGGAAATATGCACCGCGCTCACGGGCGATGGCAGCCACTTCCTGAATAGGGAGCAGCGTGCCGACTTCGTTATTCGCCATCATCAGCGACACTAAAACGGTGTCATCGCGCAGGGTGTCGTGCAAAGTGTCCGGCGTGATTGCGCCATCCGATGCGACAGGTAGAACAGTGCAATCGAAGCCGAAAATATCAGCAAGTTGTTGACAGGTCTTGCTGACAGCGGGATGCTCCAGTGGTTGGGTTATTAGATGTCTGCCGTGCCCATCGCGCAGGGCTGCATAAGCCACGCCACGAATCGCCAGATTGTCGCTCTCGGAACCGCAACTGGTGAAGATAATCTCGGTCGGCGTGCAGTTCAGAATATCGGCCACTGTGCGGCGGGCGCGTTCGATGGCGGATTCGGCTTCTTGCCCCCAGCGATGTACGGAGGATGGATTACCGTATTGCTCGGTGAAATAGGGCAGCATGGCTTCCAATACGCGCTCATCAGTGGGGGTGGTGGCACTATGGTCGAGATAAATGTGTCGCATCGTTTGATCCTCGTCCGTGTTATCTCACGGAGGAAGTATAATAGATGGCGCTATCGCTGGCTATGTATATTTGGTGGAAGTGTTATGCGAAAAGTCTTTAAATGGCAATTTGAGGTGCGTTCATATGAAGTCGGGCGCTATGGCGTGGTGGACAACGCCAATTTCATCAATTACCTGGAGGAGGCGGCTTTACGCGGCAGCGCATTCTCCGGTTATGATAGTGCATGGTTTGAAGCCAATGACTGTTTATGGGTCATTCGCACATGGATGATTCGTTACTATGCACCGACCTATTATGGCGACCAGTTGGAGGCGCATACGTGGGTCTCGGATTTTAAGCGGGTACAGTCGCATCGGGAGTATGAAATTCTGCGGGATGGCAAACGCATCGTGCGAGCACGGGCGAATTGGGTCTTTATAGATGCGAATACACTGCGTCCGAAACGGGTGTTGTCGGAATTCGAGGAGGCGTATCGACCATCGGGCGAGGTACTGGAGGATTTAGAGTTGCGGTTGGATGAAGCTGATGCAGCAGATACTGGGCGGGAATTCGTGTATCAACGGACAGCGCAATACTATGAACTGGACAAGGTTGGGCACGTCAATAACGCACAATATATCCGGTGGATCGAAGAGGCATCAGTGCGTGCGATGCGTAGCATAACTGGTGGCGAGGATCATGGATTTCAGGTCATGACACACGAATTGGATTATAAACAAAGCGCCCAGGCGGATGACCCGATTGCTATCAAGAGTCAAGTCGTGGGCGTTGCCACAGATAAAATCGCCTTAACCCACGCGATTCGCCATGCCGAAAATGATACACTTATTGCAGAGGATTATTCGATTGTGCGCGTGGATGGGGCGCGAGACTGGGTGGCAACTCGGCACGAGGGTTGATACTGGTGCAGCTGTTATGTCAAAATTGACCAATCAACGAAGCCAGTACATGAAGTATACTCCTGAACGAAGATGATTAATATGTGAAAGCAATCGCCCATCGGGGCTTTAAAAACCGAGATCAGAAAGGATTAACTATACGATGACTATTATTGATAGTATTATCGCCCGCGAGGTTCTCGATTCGCGGGGGAATCCGACGGTAGAAGTCGAAGTTTATTTGATGGACGGCGGCCAGGGACGCGCGATGGTTCCCAGCGGTGCATCAACTGGCGAACATGAGGCAGTTGAATTGCGCGATGGCGATAAGGGTCGCTATCTGGGCAAAGGTGTGTTGCAGGCCGTCACCAACGTCAATGACACAATTGCCGACGAACTGTACGGTTATGACGCGACTGATCAGATTGCGGTTGACCAAGCATTGCTGAACCTGGATGGCACGCCGAATAAGGGCAAATTGGGCGCAAATGCCATCCTGGGCGTATCGCTGGCAACTGCCCGCGCTGCCGCGAACAGCTTAGGACTGCCCCTCTATCGCTATCTGGGCGGCGTGTATGCTCATGTGCTGCCCGTGCCGATGATGAATATCATGAATGGTGGTAAGCACGCGGCAAAAAGCACCGATTTCCAAGAATTCATGGTGATGCCAGTTGGTGCGTCTTCGTTTGCGGAGTGCGTGCGCTGGGGTGCTGAAATCTATCACAATCTGAAGAAGGTGCTGCATGGTAGAGGCTTGCCAACGACAGTGGGCGACGAGGGTGGTTTTGCGCCGAGCCTGCCGACGAATGAAGCCGCTATCGAGGTTATTCTGGAAGCGATTCAGAAGACTGGTTTGACACCAGGGGATGATGTGTATCTGGCGCTTGACCCGGCGGCCAGCGAGATTTACGAAGATGGCAAGTATCATCTGGCGACAGAAGGCCGCAGCCTGAGCAGCGCCGAGATGGTGAAGTTCTGGGCAAACTGGCTCGACCAATATCCGATTATCAGCCTGGAAGATGGGTTGGATGAAAACGACTGGGACTACTGGTCGGAACTGACAGCAGCGGTAGGTGATCGTGTGCAGATTGTAGGTGATGATTTGCTGGTGACCAATCCAGATTATGTGCAGCGGGCCATCAATGAGAAAGCTGCGAATTCGCTGCTATGCAAAGTCAACCAGATTGGGACGTTGACAGAAGCGATTGCCGCCAGCCGCCTGAGCCAACAGAATGGCTGGACGGTTGTGGTGAGCCATCGTAGCGGCGAGACCGAAGACAGTACAATCTCTGATCTTGTCGTGGCGCTGAATGCCGGACAGATCAAGACTGGCGCTCCGGCCCGCAGTGACCGGATTGCCAAGTACAATCAATTGCTGCGGATTGAGCATGAATTGGGGGATACGGCTCGCTTTGCCGGAAAGAATGCCTTCCCCAATCTGAAACGCCAACTGTAGACATCACACGCAACAATAGAGGGGATAGCGAGACGCTTGCTGTCCCCTCAATAACGACCATGACGAAGGGGATCACAGGGATGTCATCGACGATCAACCTCAAACGCACCAAAATAGTTGCCACCATTGGGCCAGCATCCAGTAATGAGGAAACGCTGCGCGAGATGATTCGGGCTGGCATGAACGTGGCCCGCATCAATTTCAGTCATGGGGATCATGAGCAACACGCCCAGATGATTGCATTGATTCGCCGCGTGGCGGAGGAAGAGCAGACACCGGTAGCAATCATGGGTGATCTACAGGGGCCAAAGATTCGATTGGGTGATCTGGAGCCTGAACCTATCGAAATCACGATTGGTGACCAACTGGTACTGACGTCACGCCCTACTCCTGACCAGACCCAACGGCATTTGCCACTGCCGCATTCTGATTTCATCCGCGATATTCGCGTGGGAAACCGATTGTTGATTGACGATGGCGAGATTGAACTGGTCGTTCGGAACCAAACAAGCGAAGATCTGACGTGTGAGGTTGTTATTGGCGACGAACTGAAAAGTCGTAAGGGGATTTCAGCACCGGACGCCAGCCTGAACTCCATTTCGTCGCTGACGGAGAAAGATCGTCAGGATGCGATATTCGCGTTAGAGCAAGAGTTGGATTTCCTGGCGATGTCGTTTGTGCGCAACGGTGACGATATGCGTGAGTTGCGCTGGTTAATGCGGCATCATAATGGCGATGTGTGGTTGATTGCCAAAGTCGAAAAGATCGAAGCGTTGGAGAATCTGGCAGAAATCCTGAAGCACTCAGATGCAATTATGGTAGCGCGGGGCGATTTGGGTGTGGAAATTCCGGCTGCCGAAGTGCCCATCCACCAGAAACGCATCATCGACCAGTGTAATCTAGCGGGCAAGCCGGTCATTACTGCCACGCAGATGTTGAACAGTATGATTCAGTCGCCGCGCCCGACCCGTGCTGAGGCCAGTGATGTTGCCAATGCAATATTTGATGGTACTGATGCGGTGATGCTGTCGGGGGAAACGGCCAGCGGCAAATACCCTGTCGAATCGGTGCAGACCATGTCAGCAATTGCGGCAATGGCTGAAACACACATGATTGCACACAGCGTCGAGACTAAAGGCATGACTATCAGCAGCGGCGGATCTGACATCATCGCCGACGCGATCAGTCACGCGACAACCGAAATGGCGGATGCGGTGGGGGCCAGATTGATTGTGACGAGTACGTGGACGGGGTATACGCCGCGTCGCATTGCTCGTGAACGACCCATGACACCCATTCTCTGCGTAACGCCCAACCAAAAGACCTATCATCGCATGATGCTGGTGTGGGGTGTGTTACCACTGGAAATTGAAGAATTCCACACGATTGACGAAATGCTGGAACGGGTGGTGAAGGTCGCTAAGTCGCATGATCTGGTGGATGTTGATGATATTCTGGTGATTATCGCGGGTGTGCCGTTTGGCGGGGGCGGGCACACCAATTTCTTGAAGCTGCATCGGGTGGGTGAGAACGGCGAACTCCATTAAGGGGTAAACAATGGTTCGATTAGCCGCATCGGATCATCCACACCAGATTGGGTGCTTAACCAGATCAGGAATTCGATATTGCCTTTTGTGCCAGTGATGGGGCTTTGGATCAGGCCACACACTCCATAGCCCATTGACCCTACTTTGGTCACAATCTCCCCCAGAACTCGGCGATGGACACCGCTATCTTTGACGATACCTCCCTTACCTACATCGGAGCGCCCGGCCTCAAATTGGGGTTTGATGAGCGAAATCACGTCAGCCTGGGGTGTCAGCCAGCCATGTATGACGGGCAGTAGTATCCGGATTGAGATGAAGCTGACGTCCATGACAGCCAAACTGATGGGTTCATTCAGTTTTTCGAGGTGGCGGGCGTTGGTGCGTTCCATGACGATGACACGCGGATTGTTACGCAGTTTAATGGCGAGTTGTCCATAGCCGGTGTCAATGGCGTAGACTGTAGTTGCGCCGTTTTGCAGGAGGCAATCGGTGAAGCCGCCGGTGCTGGCTCCGACATCGGCGCAGATACGGCCTGCGATGGATATATTGAAGTGTTCGATAGCCCCGGCCAGTTTCAAGCCGCCGCGACTGACAAACCGGGCGGATTCTTTAAGGGTGATGTGGGCATCAATGGGAACACGGTGGCCGGGCTTGGTGCGAACTTCACCATTCACGCTGATTTCGCCAGCCATGATGTAGCGTTGGGCCATTTCGCGGCTGGGGGCCAAGCCGTGTTCGTGGACGAGTACATCCAGGCGCTTTTTTTCGGGCACGGATTTTTCCTTTCTGGCGCAACTATACTTTGGCTACTCGTCAACTGCAAGCTAACAAGGCATCCAGTCAGTGAGCATCTATGCTATAATGCTCCACCATTAAACATGCCAAGTTTTGAATGAGGAGGACGCTTGAACGGCGTTCGACAACAGCCTATGCTACTCAATTTCCTACCGGCGTCGGTGGTGGGTCTGCTCCGCACGATGCGGCCTAAACAGTGGGCCAAGAACGGCTTCGTGTTCGCCGGTATTCTGTTCGACCAACAACTCGACGATGCTGAGGCGTTGGCGCGGGTGTTGCTGGCGTTTGCCATGTTTTCGCTGATGGCAAGCGCGGTCTACTTGATGAATGACCTGGTGGACATTGAGCGTGACCGTCTGCATCCCAAGAAAAAGCACCGGGCACTGCCATCGGGCCAATTATCCATCAACATGGCAATCGGAGCCGCCATTGTGTTGCCAATGATTTCGGCAGGCGTGGCTTTTACCGTGAGTCCGGCGCTGGCGGGAGTGTTGCTGGCGTATCTGGTACTACAGATCGGCTATAGTTTCTGGTTGAAAAATGTGGTGCTGGTGGACGTATTTGCCATCGCGGCTGGTTTTATCCTCCGCACAATTGCGGGCGTGGTGGTGATTGATGTGACCAATTTCTCACCCTGGTTGTATATGTGTGCGGGATTGTTGGCATTGTTTTTGGCAATTGGCAAGCGGCGGCAGGAGTTGATCTTGCTACAAAACGAGGTCGATACCGATGTCGAAAACGTCCGCAAGTCGTATAAAGGCTATAATCTGCCGCTGTTGAATGACATGCTGCGAATGGTCGTGACGAGCGTGGCGATTGCTTATGCGCTTTATGCTACTGAAGCACAAACCATCTTAGGAGAAACGGCGCAGGATTATATGCTATTGACTGTGCCTTTCGTCTATTATGGATTGTTCCGCTATCTCTACGTCATTCATTACAATGGCAAAGGTGGGGATCCGACCGAGGTGTTATTTGATGACCGCCCCTTGCAAGCCGCAGTAGCGGGTTGGATCGCGGTGGTCTTTGTATTGCTATATTTGGTGAAATGATGCTGGCCGAAGCACGCGCTCCAGGCAAACTGATTCTGTTTGGCGAACACGCGGTTGTGTACGGGCAACCCGCCATTGCTGTACCGATGCAAGGATTGGCAGTTACGGTGACAGCGGAAACAGCCCCTTCCGGTACGGGTCTTTGCATTTTGCTGCCGGATTTGCGCCGGATTCTGCATGTACATTTGAGTGATGAATCGCCTGACAATGCACTGACTTATACAGCCGGGCTGGTGCTGAAGCATCTGAAACGCAAAACCGAACCTGATCTAAAACTCATGCTGCACTCTACATTGCCGATTGCGGCAGGTTTTGGTAGTGGAGCGGCAGTTAGTGTGGCGTTAGCACGGGCGTTGAGCGTAGCTTTGCGGCGTCCGCTGCCAAACGACGTATTAAATGATCTGGTCTTTGAGGTCGAGAAGCTGCATCATGGGACACCCAGCGGTGTTGATAATACGGTCATTGTCTATGAAAAACCGGTATATTTCGTGAAAGGGCAGCCATTGGAAACATTTACCATCCAGCGCCCTTTGCATTTCTTAGTAGGGCGGTTGGAACATGCCACGCCGACGCATGTCACAGTCGGGGACGTGCGGAAGTTGCACCAGAAAGATTCAGCACGGATTGATCTGATTTTTGAGCGAATCGGGCAAATTACGCGGCAGGCACGGGGAGCTATTGAAAATGGGTATGTTGAGGCGTTGGGATCATTGATGAATGAAAATCATGAGCATTTGCGTGAGCTGACGGTTTCGGATGAGTCGCTGGATCATCTGTGTGAGGTGGCACAGGCGGCGGGGGCGGTGGGCGCTAAAATGTCGGGTGGTGGGCGTGGTGGTAATATGATTGCACTTGTTGAGGCAGAAACGGTGGAGGCTGTTCGAGCTGCGCTGGTTGAGTCTGGTGCAATTGATGTATTTGAAAATGCTGTTGGCTAGTATTTGTTGTGTTTGGTATACTGACTATGCGAAATCTACTGGCCGATTATTCTCGGGCTTCGTTTCGTGTCTGATAAAACAACATCGCCCACTCGATAAATGCGCTCCGCAGTTACAAAAAAACCTTCATCAATTGAAAACAGAGACGCATCTGTCGTCTTTTCAATGAAGGCTACTTTTTCGGAGCCGTTAATGCTATTGTGACGATTTTCGGCTCAATCCTCCGTCTCCAGCTACTCGGAATCCAATGCCTCTCCGCCGTTATTGCTGAACTCCAGATCATCTTCAACAAGCATTTCGGCCATTCCGTCATCTGCGCCGGGTAACTGGATGGGTGGCTCAATCAAACTAAAGCCGACGACATGTTCACCAATTTGTTGGGTGAAAAAGAAATCACCGCGATAATCACGTTTGAACACTGGCGCAGTTTCCAGATCGACTAACAATGTGATGTCATGATTGGTAAAGATGTGGGCCTGCATGTTTGGCTCAATCAAGGCTGCTATCAGTAATTGGTTGGGCTGATTCTTGGCTGCTTTCATAGTGCGGACACCCCCACCAGCCCGCCCCTGGACCGGATATTCTTCCAGGTCGCTACGTTTGCCGCGCCCATCGGCGGTCAAGACGAAGACCTGTCGACCTGGACGCGACACACCACCACCAACCACATAATCATCGTCATCTTTCAAGCGGACACCTCGGATGCCGCCAGCGGTTAGCCCCATAGAACGCACATCGTCCACCTTGAAGCATATTGCCTGGGCCTGGTGTGTAACCAGCATCATATGGTCATCGTCGGTCACATAATCGACACGTAGCAGTCGGTCACCATCTTCCACATCAAAAATAGCAAAACTGGCAGCACGCATCCCTGGCAGGTCTTCTAGGCTGAGGCGCTTGACTTCTCCCAGGCGTGTTGTGAAGAACAAATAACCGTCTTCGAGAGTCGGTGGCAGGCTCAAGACAGCAGCAATTTCAGCCCCACCGTTTAAATCGGACATGCGCGAGAAATGATCGCCCTCGCCCGGATCGGTTACCTGGGTCAGTTGGGATACTGGAATGGTCGCCACCCGTCCGTCTCCCGTGAACAGATATAAAATATCGGCGGTCGTACAGGCATTAATCGCCAGGGGTGGATCAGCCGTGTCTTCATCAAACGTTGGCGGTGAATAGTCGTAGGTGCGGCTCAAGACACCAGAACGCGTCACGGTGATATAGGTATCTTCGCGGGGCATGAGCAAATCCCCTGCGCCAATGTCTGATGGAATGTCGTCCACCACTACTGTACGACGATAATCAGCATATTGTCCCCGAACATCCTTCAGTTCGCGTTTGATTTCCATTCGCATCAGCATCGGGCTAGAAAGCAGAGTCCGCAAATCGCTGATGAGGCGTACCAGCTTATCATACTCGTCCTGAAGTGCCCTACGTTCCAATTGCACCAGTCGTCGCAAGCGCATATCGAGAATAGCCTGGGCCTGGGCTTCGGAAAGTTTGAAGTTCTTTCGCAAATTGTTGCGGGCTGATTGTCGATTCCGTGAACGACGAATGGTTGCGATTATTTCGTCGATCACCTCCAGGGCCGTGAGCAAGCCTTCGAGGATATGAGCGCGGCGCTCGGCATTAGCAAGATCGTATTCGCTGCGGCGGCGAATGACTTCGAGGCGATGTTCGACATAAATGCGAAGCGCCTGTTTCAACGTCAACATACGAGGTTCGCCATCGACTAAAGCCAGCATAATGACCCCGAACGTTGATTCTAGCGGGGTATGCTTGAAGAGGTCGGCCAGAACCTCCGTAGGATCGGCATTACGAGAGAGTTCAATGACCAGGCGCAAGCCTTCGCGGTCCGACTCATCGCGCATGTTGGAAAGCCCCTCGACTTTGCCATTCTGGGCCAGAGAAACAATGCGCTCAATCAGGCTGGTTTTGTTAATCTGGAAGGGAATTTCGGTAATGATGATTCGTACACGACCCCGCCCCAGCTCTTCCAAATGAGCTTTGGCGCGAACAGTGAGTTTGCCGCGCCCAGTGGCATACGCCGACGTCAGTTGATCTTCGCCGTTCTTATTTTTGGTGTAGACTAGTCCGCCTGTCGGAAAATCTGGACCTTTGACAAATTTTAGCAAATCATGGATGGTTACATCATCCAACTGTTCCCAATGATCCAACATATAGACCAGCGCATCGCAGACCTCATTCAGATTATGGGGTGGGATGTTGGTACTCATACCGACGGCAATACCGGATGAGCCATTGACCAGCAGGTTTGGGATACTAGCGGGCAGCACTACTGGTTCGCGCAGTGATCCATCAAAATTGTCGGCATACGTCACCGTATCCTTGCTCAAATCATCTAATAGACGTTCCCCGACCTCAGCGATGCGGGCTTCGGTATAGCGCATGGCTGCCGCGCTGTCGCCATCGATACTGCCGAAATTCCCCTGTCCATCAACTAATTCGTAGCGCATCGAAAAGTTCTGTGCCATACGCACCATGGCATCGTAAACGGCACCATCGCCATGCGGATGATATTTACCCAACACCTCACCGACGATACGGGCACTCTTGCGATAAGGTGCAGTGGAACCAGATCCCATACTGTGCATGGCATAGAGAATGCGGCGATGCACAGGTTTGAGGCCATCGCGGGCATCGGGCAAAGCACGGGAAACAATGACACTCATGGCATAGTCCAGATAGGACTCGCGCATTTCTTCATTAATATTTCGTTGGCGAACAACACCAGCTTGCATAGTGGTCTAACCCATCTCTTTCACTACAACGTGAAGACACTCCAATAGCGAGCAACTATAGGGCACGGCAAGACAATCTGTCAAATAGAACTTGCGTTCTATTCTAACATATCCGCCATTAAAACACAAAGGGACGCAGCCTTGTTTCATACTGCGTCCCCATTGATTTTTTGGCATTAACGATGGTGACTAATCGTCGTCCTCATCGTATTCGTAGTCATCTGAATCATCATCATCACCGACGAGAACGGCTTCAGCATTGTCGGCGCTCGTGTAGGTATCATCGTCATATTCGTAGGCGTCTTCCTCGTCCTCGTCTTCAGCATCCAGCGCCCCCTGATCAGCTAACTCAACCAGTGGTGCAATGACATCCCGATCTTTGTAGGTATGGAAGCCAGTGCCAGCCGGAATAAGTTTACCGATGATGACATTCTCTTTCAGACCGAACAACCGGTCTACCTTGCCTTCAATGGCAGCGCGGGCCAAAACACGAATGGTGTGTTGGAAACTGGCGGCGCTGAGGAAGCTTTCGGTGCTGAGAGCGGCTTTGGTGATGCCCAACAAGACCGGCATACCAGCGGCAGGTTCACGGTCTTCGGCGATCAGCCGCTCGTTGAGATCAAGCAGGGCCAGCTTGTCGATCAATTCAGCCGGCAACATCCCACTGTCACCACTACGAGTAATCTGAACCTTCGCCAGCATCTTGCGAATCATGATTTCAAAATGCTTGTCCGAGATGTTCACACCCTGGTTGCGATATACCTGCTGCAATTCTTTGAGCAAATAGACCTGGGTGGCATCCTGGCCGAGAACACGCAGAATACGGTGTGGATTCTTCGCACCTTCGGTCAGTTGTGTGCCAGGCACGACAGTCATGCCATCGGAGATACCTTCAGAAATGCGGGCACTGGATGGGATTTCGTAGGTGGCTTCTTCGACTTTTTCATAGCGAATGTAGATCATATGGCCTTCGAGATAGGTCGTCCCATTCATCCGGGCACGGATTTCACGCTCGCCATCTACCTCGCTTGCCAGAAGTTGTCCTTCCTTGATCTGCTGATCGTCCTCGATATGGACATCCCAGCCCAACGGAATTTCGTGTTCGTCGTTGAATACCTGGCTGTCGATGACACGTGCGATCCGAACACCACCTTCGCGGCTGAAACGCAATACACCACCAATGTCGGTCATGACCGCTTCACCTTTGGGGTTCTTCCGAGCCTCAAAGATTTCCTCAACACGCGGTAGACCGGTGGTAATATCACCCGAAGCCTGAGCAACACCGCCCTGGTGGAAGGTTCGCAGGGTCAACTGTGTACCTGGCTCGCCGATGGACTGGGCAGCGACGATACCAACAGCCTCGCCAATATCAACCAGTTCACCACGCCCCAGATCGCGACCATAGCACAGCGCACAAATGCCGTGAATAAGCGCACAAGTCATTGGGCTGCGAACATAGATCTTCTCGATATTCAGGGCCGTGATTTCATCGGCCAGAGCTTCATCAATCAGCTCGTTGCGATCAACCAGTACCTCGCCAGTTTCAGGGTTAATAATCGGACGAGCAGCGGCACGCCCCACAACCCGCTCCTGGAAACTTTGACCGGCAATGTCAGCGGTCGGATCATGTAAGTTGTTCTCATGATGCGGATTCAACAGCCAGATTCCAGCATGAGTGCCGCAATCAGTACGATTCACGATCACATCTTGAGCAACATCGACCAAGCGGCGGGTCATGTAACCTGCATCGGCAGTACGCAATGCAGTATCGGCTTGGCCTTTACGCGCACCGTGCGTACTGATGAAGTATTCCAGGGCTGTCAACCCCATACGGAAATGGCTGCGAATGGGCATTTCGATAATGCGCCCAGACGGGTCAGCCATTAAACCACGCATACCGGCAATTTGCGTGATAGGGCCAAAACCACCTTTGGTCGAACCTGAAATCGCCATGACCGCAATCGGCCCAAAGGGATCCATTGTGTTACGAAGGACGTTTTGCAGATGATCTTTAGCATTGTTCCAGCTATCAATTGTAATCTGATAGCGTTCTTCCTCAGTCAACAGACCACGCCGGAACTGGCGCTCGGCTCCATCAACCGTAGACTCAGCATCATCCAGAATGGCGCTACGCTCTTCAGGAATGAGGATATCGAAAATTGAAATCGTGGTTCCCGACACAGTCGCGTAGTGAAAACCGAGATCCTTAATCTCATCAACGAAGTTCGTAGTCGCCTCAGAACCATATTCCTGGTAAATGATTGCGACAAGACGGTTCAATTCACGACGGGCAAACGTTCCCTGTACAAACCGCAACCCTTCTGGCAACGACCGATTGAAAATGGCGCGACCAACTGTGCAAACCACCGGTTTAGGCGGTGCCAGGAGTATAGGATCATCGTAGTAGTTGCCCAATATAATTGGCGTATGTAAATCGACAAGCCCCAGTTGATACAAGCTCTCGACCTCATCCAGATCAATCACAACACGCCGTTCGTGTAAGTTGGCGACCGCCAACGGCAATTCGGATTCGTCAATGATGAGCTGGGCATCATAGGCATTATAGAGTGCCAAATCGACATCGCCATCGAGCAACGCCTGGAATAGCAACGTCGTCGCATCCTGATTTCTAACGGTGCGTCCACTCTCATCAACGACATTCACAAACGTCACGATTTCATTACCATGATCCAGCTCGCGGATGACGGCCTGGCGTGCGCCAGAGGTGTTGCGAGCCACACCAATCCTCAAACCAGCCTCAGTAATACTTTCCCAGGACCGGAACTGCTCTAACGTATCCTGGCGGCAAACGATTTCGGCGGTGGGGTCCATGGTCAAATAATAGATACCCAAGACCATGTCCTTATTCGGGCCAACAATCGGGGAACCATCGGCTGGTTTAAGCAGATTGCGGGTACTGAGCATTAGCTCACGCGCCTCGCGCACTGCTTTATCACTGAGGGGGATGTGCATCGCCATCTGGTCGCCGTCGAAGTCGGCATTAAAGGCCGCGCAAACTAACGGGTGAATCTGGATGGCTTTACCCTCAACCAATTGTGGTTCGAATGCTTGAATGCCCAGGCGGTGGAGCGTGGGCGCACGATTGAGCAGTACCGGGCGATCTTTGATGACTTCTTCCAGCACTTCCCAAACTTCAGGACGCTCGCGTTCAATAATGCGCTTGGCCCCTTTGACATTGCTGGCATAGTTCTCGGCAACCAGCCGCCCAATTACGAATGGGCGATAGAGTTCGAGCGCCATTGTCTTCGGAAGACCACACTGGCCCAATTTGAGATGGGGGCCAATCACGATAACACTACGCCCAGAATAGTCTACACGTTTACCCAACAGGTTGCGGCGGAAACGACCTTTCTTACCCTTGAGCATGTTGCTCAATGATTTCAGTTCGCGGCGTCCACGACGGCTTAAAGCACGTCCACGCTGGCTATTGTCGATCAGGCTATCGACGGCCTCCTGAAGCATTCGCTTCTCATTGCGGACGATGACATCCGGTGCGCCGAGTTCTAACAGCCGCTTCAGGCGATTGTTACGATTAATCACACGCCGATAAAGGTCGTTGAGATCGCTGGTTGCAAAGCGGCCACCGTCCAATTGGACCATAGGGCGCAAATCGGGTGGAATGACTGGCAACATGGTCAGAATCATCCACTCTGGGCGGTTATCACTTTTACGCAAAGCCTCGACCACACGCAGGCGCTGAGTGGCTTTTTTGCGGCGTTGCTTGGACCGTGTCGTGCGAACTTCGTGCCACAGCTCTTGGCTAAGGCGGTCGAGGTCCATGTACTTGAGAATTTCGTAGAACGCTTCGGCCCCCATATCGGCTTTGAAGACCTGGCCGTAGCGGGTTTTCATGTTGCGATATTCTTGCTCGCCCAGAAATTGTACAACCTTCAATGCTTCTAGCTCACGGCGGGCTTGCACAATTTTCTGGCGCACATCTTGAAGGTGTTCGTCGGAACTTTCTTGACTTTCGTCGATGACCTGTGTAGCCGCATTGTTGATCTTCTCGGCTTCGGCATCCAACGAGGTCAATTCTGCCGAACGCTGATCCTCAATATCGGCCACAATTTCATTAAGGCGGGCGGTGGCGGCGCTTTTGACCAGTTCAATATGATTATGATTGACTTCCTCGCCAGCTCGCACCACAATGGCGTCGGCTGCGACGAAGAACAAATCGTCATCTAAGACACTGCCAACATTTTGCTCGATGCGGTCTTGAAGGGTCTGGCCTTCCGAGGTAACCGCATCGGAAAGGTGAATTTGTTCGGTGTTGAAATGCTCGTGGATGCGATCAACCTGAGTCTGAAGCTCGGTCAGTTTTTCATCGCGTTCGGCAAGAATCTCCTGGACCTTTTGGTCCAATTCGGAAGTTAACCCTTGCTCCAGGCGCTTCTCTTCATCCTGAAGACGTTGCAGGGCACGGTTGCGGGCATCCTCATCAACGTGTGTGATCACATATTGAGCGAAATATAGCACGCGGTCTAGGTCACGCCGGTTGACATCAAGCAACAAGCCCAGATAGCTGGGGACACGGCGCGTATACCAGACATGAGCGACAGGTGCAGCCAACTCGATGTGGCCCATGCGCTCACGGCGAACCGAGGCACGGGTCACTTCTACACCACACTTATCACAGACGATACCTTTGTAGCGGATATTCTTGTATTTACCACAATAGCACTGCCAGTCCTTTGTGGGGCCAAAAATAGCCTCACAGAACAAGCCATCTTTCTCCGGACGTAGGCGACGATAATTGATGGTTTCTGGCTTGGTTACTTCGCCATACGACCACGATACAATTTGTTCCGGTGAAGCGAGGCTGATACGTAAGGCGCTGAAGTCTTTCGCCTCCAAGGGAGCCCTCCTGTGTGTTGAACTGTTACTGAGTGGATACCGATGTTATTCTACAGTTACATCTGTTTACGGTATGTGGGGTTTTTCTGGGCATGTTCGCAATATCCCAACAGCGGCACAGTTCCACTAAGACCACGACCAAATCAGTGTAGAGACAGCAAAAACAGCGCAATTGACCTTTTGGTCCTGCGCCGTACTATATGATTTAAACAAAAACTAAATTTTTCCAGCACCAATATTCTATCAACTTTAAAACAAGTGTCAAGTCTTTATTGGCGCGAGGGAGGATTGCGCGTACAATTCAGGGCGTTAGTTCTCACTTTTTGAGGAAGTATACACGTATGCAACTACGACGAGATTTCTTGCGGGCGATAGAAGGCGGCGTGATGGGACTATTTCTCATCCAGAGCATTCGCTTTCTATATGGTACCTTATACGCCCATGTCAGCAGTGCAGACCTGGTACGCCGCATGGTCGATGTGACACACTTGATTGACCAACCGGGATATATCGAACCGGCGACTGTCGAGCGAGAGTTGTTTGCAGTGGGAATTGCCCTCCTGGTTCCATTACTGGCAATTTTGCTGGCCCGCACAACCTGGAGCCTGGCGCTGGCGGTGGCATTGGGCGCAGTTGGGCGTAGCATGGCTCTGCAAGTCCCCGATTCGGCTGTGTTGGCAGCGGCGTTGGTCGTGGGAGCGGGATTACTCTATGCAGTTTTGCTCATCATTCGACACCCCAAACATTTTCCAGGGATGATGCTCATCGGGATTGCGGCTGATATGCTGATCCGCGCTACGGGTAACACACTGGATCCGACCTGGAATCCTGATTATGAGTTAGCGGTGCTGGGACAGGAATTGACCACAGACGTAGCGTTTCTCGGCATCACTGTCTTTATGTTGCTATTGACTGGCTACATTGCGCTTCTTGATCTAGAAGTCAGACGCTTGCTGGAAGACACAGATACCCACCGCCAGGGCATATTGACCGGATGGGGCAGTCTGGCGTTCGGCGGATTCTTGTTTATCGAATTGACACTTTTGGGACTGCCAAATGCCGTAGCCCGCTGGACTGATATGGAGTATGCCGTTGCTATGCCCTGGCTGGTACTGGCGACATTAATGCCGCTCATCCCAATGGTGCGAGATCAGACCCGTGTGTTTTTGGGAGCTTTTGATGGGGTATGGCGCGGCTGGATTTGGGCTTTGATGCTGGGGTTGTTGGTCATGCTGGGTAATCGTTTTGATGGGCCGATGGCGTTGCTAGTGCTGATCCTGGCGCAGTTTGTCGCCGCACTGACGTTGTGGTGGATGGTGAAATCCCGTGCGAACGACAGCACCTTCGCCAACCCAACCCCAATCTTGATACTGATCTCGGCCATTATATATGGCGTCCTGAGCGTGGGGGATTATTTTACATATGATTATGCTTTTGTACGGGAGTTTGAAGCCCCCTTCCAGGGATTAGCCAACATCTTGCGTTCGTTCAAAGATATGGGTTTGCAATTGTTCTTGTTTGCAACACTGGTGGTCTGTATGCCGATGATCTTAGAGCGACGAGCTATCCCCTGGCAACGAGGGCGCAGCGGCGAGAACTTCTTTACGTTGGTGTTGGTAACTGCCGTCACATTGAGCGGTATTCAGGTGGCGAACCCGCCGGTTCGACGCGCCCCAGCCAATATCAACTGCCTGCGGGTGGCTTCGCTCAACATCCACAGTGGCAACACATTGCTCTTCGAGCAAAACCTCCAAGCAGTAGCCGATTTACTTGCTTATAACGGAGCTGATATTGTGTTGTTGCAAGAAGTAGACGCTGGGCGTATGTCAAGTTTTGGCGTTGATCAGGCTGAATGGCTGGGGCGTGAACTGGGCATGGAAGTCAGTTTTTTCGCGCAGAATGAAGCATTGCACGGACTGGCGATTCTGAGCCGCATCCCGATTGCAACCGTCGTTGGTGAAAAATTGACCAGCACTGGTCCCCAAGCCGCCATTATGCACGTTGAACTGAGTCTGGACGATCAGCCATTCCACATTTACAACGTGTGGATGGGCTTCCAGACAACAGATCCTAATGGCGTGCCCTATCCATTTGAACAACAAGATCAGACCCGTCAGAATATTGAAATTGAGCAACTCATTGCCCGCAACCATGCCAACAATTTCGACCAGCGCATCATCTTGGGAGGGACGTTTAACTATGATCGCGATTCGCCATTGTACAGCTTCTGGGACCGTGAAACGCCGTTCAATGACCCCTTCATCGGCTTGCCGTTTGAGCGAGTGCGGACCGTCTTCCTGGTGGATAACACCTCCGCGTGGTTTGACTATATCTGGTTGATGAACACAGAACCGTATGGTGTAGTGGTCGCTACCGAACAGGCTGTGTCTGATCACCGGCTAGTGATCGCGGGCATTAATCGGACGCAAGATCAGCAGTGTCGCTGAGATTAAGTTGACCAGAACGGGCCGCCGCCAATGCTTGCTCGGCAGCGGCCTGTTCCGCCAATTGTTTGTTGCTGCCATTGCCCCACCCCACTGCTATTTCGCCAACTAACAACTCCACCACAAACAGTAAGGTGTGTTCCTCACCAACAGCCGCAACCAGTTGGTAGGTGGGGGTGATATTGAAGATAGCCTGGCTCCATTCTTGAAAAAGACTTTTGGCATCCTTCTCGCGCTGGCTTGCCAGAACATCAACCAACACCGGCTCGAACATAGGCAACACAACATGAGTCACATACTCCAACCCTGCATCCAAATATAATGCGCCAATGACCGCCTCGAAGGTATTGCAAAGGATGGTCTGCCGTTCACGCCCACCACTATCGGCCTCGCCCTTCGCCATCCGAATAAAAGCTCCCAGCCCCAATTGGCTAGCAAACAACGCCAGGGTTTCAGTTCGAACCAGCCAGGCTCGCAGGCGCGTCAAACGACCTTCGGGCATTTCGGGAAAACGGCGAAACAGAAAATCACTGGCGATAATGCCTACCACAGCATCGCCCAGAAACTCCAGGCGTTCGTTGTGGGGCAGCGGATAGTCAGCATGTTCATTCAGATAGGAGCGATGCGTGATCGCCTCTTCGAGCAGCAGAGGTTCATGAAAAACATGGCCCAGATGTGCCTGCAAATCGTCTAGCATCAATGCAGACCCCGTCATTCGGGCAAATTACTCGGCAACAGGCGTTCGCCAGGTTCCGGGCAAACTTTCCAGTCGTCGCCATCTTTGACGAGGCGAACGCGTAACAATGGATGATCGCCACGCGAACTGAATTTCAATTCGGTATCGCGCTCATCTGATGTCAAACGAGTATTCATGTGTCCGAAAATCGCTACAAAGGTCGAGTCATCCTCTTTTTCTTCTACAAAATCAATTTGGAAATCATATTCAATTTCCTCAACAGGCAAAGTTAGTAAGTTAGCAAAATCATGTGCATCAGCGCACATCGCTTCCTTCACCCTATCTCTGTCATAATCTTCGAGAGCATCATAGAAAGATTCGGCGGCGCTTTCCGGCGACCCTAAATCCACCGAATCACAAGCACTCAAGAGCATCGCCAACAGTACAATTATCAGCACAGTAATTTTCTTCAAGGAATATTCCTCCAGATGTATTTCATGCCATAACGCGGTCATTATAACCAGAACCAGCCAGCGGAGGCAGGGTCAATTTGGCATCAAGGGCCAGGGTAGAACGCCGTTGTCTATGGTTGCAGGCGATTCTGGAATCCAGTACAATCCCGACATTAGATTATCTGTTCCAGGGTAATGGTGGATGCTGGTTCGCGTTTTTCGAGTGACAGATAAATTCAGCAATGCTGGCCTTAAGTTGGCGGTGTGGTTGAGCAATGGATTCTTAGAGCAGGTTGTCCGCCTACGCGAATCCATTGAAACCATCATAGCCACGACGATTCTTGCCATCGTCAATATTGTGCAGCGCAGTTATAAGACCACGCGCAAAGCATCGGAGACTGCGATGCAAGCGTATCAGGTGTCGGACCAACGTCGCCGGTCTGTGATGGCACAGCGGGCAGCGGTTCCTGGCAGCCAGGTTGGGGCCACACCTATCCCGAAGGAAAAGGTGGTTGAAGATCCCCTGTTGGGTCAAAATCGGCTGTTAAGTATATTCGCGGTTTTCTTGATGGTGGCGCTCATCGCTATCGTGTTGTGGGCCACCAGCCGGGAAGATACTAATGGCGGGTTGGCAGGTGGCTCATTGCCGCAAAATACAGTTGACCCCACGGTCGAACGTCTACCATCGCCAACCCCAACTGCCACATCCATCCCCCTGCCCCTCTCCAGTTGGCAAGGAACACTGATATTCACGGTGCGTGAAGCTGGGCAGGAAGATATTTTCGCATTGCAACGTGGCGATTTGCAGCCGAAGCGGCTGACGAACCATCCGGCTGATGATCGTGACCCAGCATGGAGTCCGGATGGACGGACAATTGCATTTATCAGTAAGCGGGACGGCCCCTGGGAATTGTATGTGATGGATGTGGTAACCAAACAAATCACGCGCCTGACATACAACGATCATTTTGTCGGCTCGCCTACCTGGAGTCCGGATGGCGTTTTTCTGGCATATGAAGCCTATAATCCGCAAACCGAAAACCTGGACATCTATATCATCGCGATTGACGGTTCACAAGGTCCCATTCCATTGACAGACGAGCCTGGCCCCGACTATGAACCTGCCTGGATGCCTAGCTCAACAGAAATAGAAGACGGTGGGCGTTTGATCGCTTATACGAGCGTGCGCCAGGGGCAACAAGACATTTATGTCATTAACCTAGATGACCCAGCTGATGAGGCGGCGTTGAATCTGACCAATACGCCGGACGTCAATGAAAATCACGCGGCTTGGAGTCCAGATGGGCAAGCGATTGCTTACAGTGCCTCTGTCAATGGCATTGAGGATGTGTTTTATCGCCGGTTGGATGATCCCACGAATGAGATTTTTGTGGGGCGCGGTCGGATGCCGGTGTGGAATCCCTTCGATGGCAGCAGTATTTTCTATGCCCAGGAGCGGCGCTACAATGAATTTTGGATCGCTGGTGGGCGGCCCGGCAGCTTTGGAGAAACTGGCAATGCCACTGTCATTAATGGCATTGTGGCTGATCTAGATTGGTCACCAGCCGAACCCGCTATAACTGGCGTCGTTGCCAGCCACCCGCCCGTTCCGCCGATTGTGAACATTGCTCCAGACTCGGACGGCCTCTATAGTTTGGCCGAGTTACAAGGCGTGGATGCTCCAGAGCCATATTTGAACGCCAGAGCATTTCCATCGTTCAATGCACTACGCTTTGCAATATTGGATAAATTGGGGTGGGACTTCCTGGCAGAGCTGGACGACGCTTTTTGGGGACTGGAACGCTCGCCTGAAATCGGACAGCCGCGCGAAAGCTGGCACTATTCTGGACGCGCATTCGCTTTCCCACGCACATTGGCGTTGCAGACCTCGCCGCCAGCGATAGTAGTCGTGCGTGAAGATCGAGAAATCGGTACGTATTGGCGCGTGTTTGTGCGCGTGTCGGATCAGGCTCAGGGTGGAATTTTGGGAGAACCCTTGCGGCAAATGCCCTGGGACTTCAACGCCCGCACTAGCGGTGATCCCGAAGCCTTTGAGCAAGGCGGTGAACTGATGGAGCGTGTGCCAGGCGGCTATTATGTTGATTTCACGGAAATGGCCGCGGACTATGGCTGGTTCCCGATTCCCGCAGACCGCACCTGGCGACAGAATCTCCCCGGTGTTTTGTTCTGGACACTCGTGAACACTGATGAAATGTCTTGGCGCGAGGGAATGCGGGAAATCTATACCGAAGACCAGTTGAATCGTTTCCTGAACAATGAACCCGTTATCGTGGACACGCCAGAGCCGACCAGCACCATCGTCACCACTGCAACACCAACAGACATTCCTTTCCGGACCGCGACCCCCATCCCGCCTGATCAACAGTGAGACCCCTATGCTGAAAAATCCGAATTTTCAAGGACTTATGGTTCTGGCACTGATTGTCGGAGTGGGTATTGTCGTGCTGATGCAAAACCGGCAGCCTGCTCAACGCATTTTGCGGCCAGCGCCCATTTCGCCCACTGCATCGGACGAACCAGCATGGCGCGTATCATTGGAAGAGCGGATCAATGCACCAACCTTTACATATACGCCGCCGCCGCCGACCAGCGACTTCATGACGCCCACACGCTCGGTGGATAGCAGCGCCACACCTCAGATTTTTCAGGTCACACAAATCCGCCCCAACCCCTTACCGTCGCTGACACCGCTGCCAACCGGCGCTCAAACCGCTACGATAGAGTTTCTGGGTTCGACTCCCGTACCAAGCCCAACAGGTGTGGAAATCGCTTATGATGAAGAAGTCATCGAGCAATTCCAACCCCCTCCAGAACAGGTTCCCCTCAGCCTGCAACCCTTCGATCACTTCTTTTTCACTCGCCCTGTGGACGCTGGCGGCAACAGCGAATCCATCTTCTATTACCCATATGGTGGGCGCTGGCTGACAACGGCGCGGGTGCATCATGGGGTAGATATGCCGAACCCGATTGGCGAACGTGTGCAAGCTGGCTCGAGTGGGACGGTGTTCTGGGCTGGTAGCGTGAGCCAGGATACCAATTATGAGGGCATGGAAGTCTATGTATCGTATGGCAACGTGGTGGTCATCGAACATGATTTCACCATTGAGGGGCAATCGGTTTGGACGTTGTATGCTCACCTGTCGGCCATTACGGTAGAACAGGGCGAACGGGTGGAGATGAATGATGTGGTGGGTCTGGTCGGTGATACCGGCTTTGTGACAGGATCGCATGTCCATTTTGAAATACGCGTGGGAACCAATGATTTTTGGCATACGCGCAACCCGCTGTTGTGGATCGCCCCCTACCTGGAACATGGCGTTGTGGCCGGGCGTATCATCGACTCGGAAGGTATATTCATTGATGAGGTACCGCTGCAACTCAATCGGGGCGGGCGCGTGGTAGATCGTACAACAAGCTATGTGCAGCCCGACGGCGGAAGAAATCCACGCCATCATGTTGTGCCCGACGATAACTGGCAGGAAAATTTCGTCTTCGGCGATGTACCCGCTGGTCAATATCAGGTGGTGGCAATTGTGTATGGGCGACGCTTTCAGCAAACGATCACCGTGCAGCCAGCGATGGTTAACTTCATTGAGTTTCAGGTAAATCCGCCCGAATCAACGGCAATTCCCACAGCAACTGAAGACGCCAATTAAACCAGCGTCAGCAAAGCGTTGCATAAACGCCGCCACTATTTGTTTGCACGCCTCCCTGATGGCGAGTAAGATCAATAAGCAAAACACTGCATTGCTAAGAAGGCTTGCATTGGCTATAGTCGTTCCGTTGTCTATAGAACGGCATCGCTTTTTCAGGAGGAAAATAATCCCATGCAACTGCATAGATACCGCCGTGTGGCGCTCTTGCTGGCTTTGGTGCTGGCACTCAGTATGGCGCTGCTGGCTACTGAAGGCATACAGGCCCAAACTGGCGACTCGGATCGAACGCTGGAACCCAATCAACCAGTCACAGGCCGCTTGGATGCTGATAACTTTGCCGAAAGCTACATTTTCGCAGCGTCGGCAGGCGATGTAATTTCGCTGAATGCGATCACTGGCGCGGAGGATATGTCGCTGGCGCTGCTGTTGACCGACCCTGCGGGGGTATTGGTTGCCAGCGATGGCGATTTATCTACGCCCGAAACCGCCATCATCTCGGCGTATGAACTGGAAGCGACAGGCACATATGTCGTGACAGTAATGCGCGGAACGGGAGCCGATGGTGACGCCAGCGGTGCTTATACACTAACATTGTCGGGCGACATTACCCCACCCGAAGAAGCCGGCTCGACAGCCCCAACAGCCCCCACCATCCGCGATGGCAATGACGTCTACATTTCGACGGAAAATAGCGGGGTCGAGATCTCGCTGCAATGGGCAGCAGCCGTTGACTTGAATCTGGAAATCCGCGATCCAGTGGGCGGCACACTATATTTTGATAGTCTTTCTACTGGTAGCGGTGGTACTCATGATGGAGACATCAATGGGATCTGTGACGAAGCAACTGCCGAAAGCCCGACCGAGTCCGTAAGCTGGCCGTCGGGTTATGTGCCAATTGGTAGCTACGAAATCATCGTTTACTATGAGCAATCCTGTAGTGTTGGGGGGCCACAATCGTTCGTTTTGACTGGCAACTTCAATGATGGCGAGCCACAATCTATCACTGGCATAGTGAATCCCGGCCAAAGCTATCTGGCCCGGGTAACCGTTGATATTGACCGCAATTGGGCGTTATTTAACGGTGGCGTGAATGCGGGTCTGGATTTATCCCCCACTGCTGCTCAAGAAATCACATCCGGTCAGACAGTGTTCGGTACCATCACAAACCAGAAGCCCAAAGATGCCTATACATTCGATACACTGGCGGGCCAGATCATCACTGTCGATATGACTGCTACATCCGGTAGTTTGGACGCGCTGGTTATCCTGCTTGGGCCGGATGGGCGGCTGGTTGCCAGCAACGACGATGATCCAGCAGGTGGAACCACCAATTCCCTGTTGGAGGTCGCTGCACCATCAGATGGCACGTATACCATCATCGCGACGCGCTATGGTCAGGTTATTGGCGGAACCGAGGGGAACTATACGTTGTTTGTTGGCGTAGGTATCAGCGACACCGTTGATGCCACCCCTGTGCCCGAAGACACCACACCCGTCATTACTGTACCGGATGGTAGTGTAGAAATTCGGCTGGAATGGTTTACTGGCGCAGATTTGCAACTCCAGGTGCGTGACCCCAGTGGCGCGACTGTTTACGATGATGTTCCAGCCATCGCCAGCGGCGGCATCCTCGACCAAAACTTCGTCGGCAATCGAGGCTGTGTACCTTCTCAAGATGTGCCAAGCTACTACATCTATTGGCCGACTACACGCTTCCCACCCAGCGGC
Source organism: Aggregatilineales bacterium (assembly GCA_965215855.1). Lineage (GTDB taxonomy): Bacteria > Chloroflexota > Anaerolineae > Aggregatilineales > J027 > J027. Next base: position 109,801 of record CBDCER010000002.1, read on the forward strand.
ACGTATGAGGTCGAGGTGTGGTATCAGGACAATTGTGACGACCCGACACCCGTGAATTTCAACCTGAGCATTGAGGTCAATGGGCAATTGCTGGCCGCGCCTGGCAGCACCTCTACCGTCACCAGCACAGCCACCACTGAAGGCACACGCTACATGATAACCTTCACCCTGGATGATGCGGGAACGGTGACACTGGGCGAGGGCGGCATTTTCGATATGAACAGCGTGACAACGGGACTGGATTACCAGGCGGCGCTAGCGACTGCCCAACCGATTGCCTATGGCACGACAATTCAGGGTAGCATCACGCAAGATCAGAAATTCGTGGTTTACCAATTCGAAGGCCGGGCCGGTGATCGTATTGGCATTGAGATGACGCGCACCGGCAACAACACTCCACTTGATACAGCGATCTATATTGTCGATTCAACGGGTGCCCAACTGGATGGCAATGACGATATTGAGCCAGGCGTTAACACCAATTCTCGGATATCTGAACTGCAATTGCCGCCGTTTGATGGGACCTACTACATCATCGCCACACACTATGGATTACAGTATGGCGCGACCACAGGCGAGTTCACATTACGGCTGACTCAGTTCCCCTAGTCTTTGACCTAAACCCCCTCCCCCTGGCTTTTCAGGGGGAGTTTCTTCTCCATTCGTGCTATTTTTGCCACCTGAAGTGTCTTCAATATTCAGGCTATTTATGCTATAATCAGAAACATGGGTTCACAGGGCTTGGCTCTGTATATTGATTGATGACCCTCCTCGATATCAATCGCTCCTTCGCCGCAAGAGAGTGAGCAGCAAAGCAAATATTGAGGTCGTTTTGGGCAGCAAAGCGGGATGCAATGTTGGACACAAATGCTTGACTTTCTTAGCGGCGAAGGGTATGATTAGAACACTCGTTCTGCCTTGACTCAAGGATACTTCCTCATGGCAAAAAAGAAAACCAAGTTAGAAACTCCTGAACGTGTTCAGGATGATGATAAACGCGCCAAAGTTATAGAGGCCACCATCGCTGATCTGACCAAACGGTTTGGCGAAAATACGGTCATGCGCTTGGGCGATGCCGAACATATCATCAACATTGGTGTGATTCCAACTGGCTCGCTGTCAGTTGATCTCGCGTTGGGAATTGGTGGAATTCCACGCGGGCGCGTCACCGAGATTTACGGTCCTGAAAGCTCAGGTAAAACAACGCTTTGCTTAAGTGTGGTCGCGGAGGCACAAAAACTGGGCGGCATTTGTGCATTTGTCGATATGGAACATGCACTTGACCCCTTGTATGCCGATCACTTGGGCGTTGATATTGATAATCTCTATATTTCCCAACCCGACACTGGCGAACAAGCTCTGGATATTGTGGAAGCCTTGATCCGGTCAGGGGCGATGGATGTCGTGGTACTGGATAGTGTAGCGGCACTAGTTCCACGTGCCGAAATCGAAGGCGAGATGGGAGCATCCCATGTGGGGTTGCAGGCACGCTTGATGAGTCAGGCGCTCCGGAAAATCGCTGGGGCCATTCAGCAGACAAATACCGCTATGCTGTTCACCAACCAGCTCCGCGAGAAAATTGGTGTGATGTTCGGCAACCCAGAGACCACTGCGGGTGGGCGGGCCTTGAAATTCTATTCCAGTGTTCGGATTGACATTCGCCGCATCCAGTCAATTAAGCAGGGACAGGAAATCGTCGGCAACCGAACCCGTGTCAAAGTCACCAAAAACAAAGTAGCCCCTCCCTTCCGTCAGGCTGAGTTCGACATCATGTATGGTCAGGGTTTCAGCAAAGAAGGTGATATTCTCGACCTGGGTGTGGACATGGGCATCATTGAAAAACGTGGTGCGTTCTATCGTTATAATGACGGCCTCATTGGTCAGGGGCGAGAGAACTCCAAAGCTTATCTAGCCGACAACCCCGATTTGCTATTTGAACTGGAAATGCTGATACGGGAAGCTGCTCAGATTATGCCGCCAGGAGGGTTTGTGTCGCCAGGCGGTGATGAAGGAGACGATGGCTCGGCTGACAACTAGAGCCACGATTTACCCAACAACTTATTTGTGCTAACATTACGCTCCTGGGGGGCGTTTTGTTTTTTAGTACAAAGGCTACCACCCATGAGACACACCTCAAGCAAACCCCTCTGGATAACCCTGGCAATCACTGTATTTTTATTTATGGAGCTGTTGCTCATCCTTTTCGGCAGCGGCCATATCATTTCGGCACAAGATGGCTCCGGCACACTGGATGCATGGCTGGGAACTGCGTTCGCAAATGAGGATGAACGCGCTACTGCTGAGGCAATCATTCAAGCCGAAATTGACGCAGCCGTGCAGGCAACACTGTTCGCCCTAACTCCATCACCCACACCTCAGCCTACAAATGTGCCAATTGCCGATACCATCGCCAACCATAACCCATATCTCGGCCCCGAAGATGCACCCATTACAATCGTCGAGTTTTCAGACTATTTATGCGGATTCTGTGGCCGTTTTCATGGACAGACATTGGAGCCGTTGTTGGAACACTATGGTGATTTGGTGCGTTTTGTCTATCGCGAATACCCGATCATTGGAGGCGATACATCAGTTGTGTTGGGGTCTGCCGCGCAATGTGCGAACATGCAGGGGCTTTATTGGGAATTCGCAGCACATATTTGGGCCAACCAGTTGGGCGAGCGCCAGGCGTATAGCATGGATCTGGTGAACGGCTGGGCAGAAGCAAGTGGCCTGGATATGGCAGATTACAATTTCTGTATGGAAAACAATGTGGGATTTGATTTTGTCGTGATGGATTATGAAGCTGGACGGGCGTTTAATGTTACAGGTACGCCCACATTTTTCATCAATGGTGAACGGTTTGTGGGCGCTCATCCACTGGAGAATTTCATGAATCTGATTGATCGGCAGTTAATGGCGCAAGGGATTGAACCCCCAGCACGTCCAACAAGCAACGAATAATCAACATCGAGGCATTTGATAATGGTTGAGAACGATCACAATAATTCACCAATAAATCTTGAGCCAAAACCTACCAGTGTGAGTCCTGGAATGATTCTGGGAGCAGCGTTTATCTTCTTCATCCTGGGTTTTGCGACCGCTTATCTGGTGACATCAACCAGCGACAACGACGATGTGGAGGCAGCCGTTCAGGCGACATTCACAGCACTGACCCCTCCACCAACGGCAGTACCAACCAATGTGCCCATTCTGGCATCCATGGCTGACCACAACCCCTACATCGGGCCAGAAGATGCACCTATCACAATGGTCGAATTCTCAGATTATCTATGTGGATTCTGTGGGCGTTTCCATGGGCAAACGCTGGAACCACTACTGGAACACTATGGTGATTTGGTGCGTTTTGTCTATCGCGAATATCCCATCATAGGTGGCGATACTTCTGCCTTCCTGGGGGCCGCCGCGCAATGTGCCAATCAGCAGGATCTTTATTGGGAATTCGCTGGATATATCTGGGCGAATCAGTTGGGAGAACGTGCGCCATATACTGAAGACCTGATTATGAGCTGGGCACAGGAAACTGGTTTAGATATAGAAGCCTACAATATCTGTATGGAGAATAATGCAGGCTTTGATCTGGTGGTAGTGGATTATGAAGCTGGACGCGGATTCAGTGTTAGTGGCACACCGACCTTCTTCATCAATGGAGAACGTGTGGTCGGCGCATTGCCATTGGAAACGTTCCAGGACATTATAGATCGGCAATTGCGCGAAATGGGAATTACCCCGCCCGCTCGTAGTTAGGCATTGCCAGCATGTAGCAAGGGCGTTATAATCGCGCCCGACATATGACTTTTATAAGGAGAATCTGTGATGGCAAGCGATGCAGCAGTCGATAAGATGGAAACGCCGGAAACCGAACCCGAAGCGGCGGCCCCATCTATCGACGATAACAACCACCCCCCTGCACAAGCTGAGGCTACCAGTTCGCCTAGCCGCATCGCCGATCTGTCCCCGAAGATGGCGTTGCAGGGCAAGGTGGCAAAAGTCGAGCTGGCCGGTGCATTAGTAGAAATTGGTGTTGAGCGTCCAGGATTTTTGCATATTTCACAACTGAGTAGCAACAAGCGTGTGAATAATGTGACTGATGTCTTGAACGAAGGCGACGAGGTCACAGTCTATGTGCTGGATGTGGATAAGAAAAAAGATCGTATCAGCCTAACGCTGATCGAACCCCCGGCTTTTCTCTGGAGCGAACTGAGGGGCATGGTCAATCAGATCGTTAAAGGCACAGTGGTCCGGCTGGAGAAGTTTGGTGCGTTTGTGGATATTGGAGCCGAGCGCCCAGGCCTGATCCATGTATCTGAACTGTCTGAGGAATATGTTGGCTCGCCAGAGAGCGTCGTCAGCCAAGGACAGGAAGTCGAAGCCAAGATCATTGGCGTCGATATTCAAAAGAAACAGGTCGATTTGAGCATCAAAGCTCTGACCGCTTCGACTATCATTGAAGAAGAAGAGGACGAAGAAGACGAGAACGAGGCATTGACGGCGATGGCTTTTGCATTACGAAAAGCAATGGCGAATGCAGATGGTAGCAAGAAAGGCCGCAAGAAGAAAGGCAAAGGTAAGGGCGCTCAGGCTGACATCCTAGCCCGCACCCTGGCAACGCAGAAAAAGAATTAGTCTCGATTTTTGACGGCTGTGCATATAATATAGGCGGCGCTCTTCACACGAGGCCGCCTTTAGCATTGTCAAGCTATAGACAGACGTGATTATGCCTCGTCGTCGTCCTCAAACTCATCATCGTCAAAATCATCGAAGCCCCGCATAAGACGCACGCTCGACAAAGCAAATAGGCCGGTCATCAACACCGCCGACGCCACACACCACAAACACCACTTGTGCAAGACAAAGCCTTCAATATAGGTCAGATAACCGGAATACACAAAGCCAAATAGGGTTGTACTGAATAACAGTGTCCGGCTGTAATCTGCTACCAACGTCAGACGATCTTCCAAGAAAAACAGGGCAGCGATAAATAGGTAGGCTCCCAGCCCCAAAAAAGAAATAGGAATCCCCATGATCTCGCCATAGACGCTATTCTGGACGCCCGCACAATCAATCGTCTCTGTGGCAACGCAGATGGCTTCAGTATCGGCCAATTTGACATAGGCTAGGTAACCAGAAATCCCAACACCGACCAGAGCCATCAGGAAACCGAGCCAGCGCAGAAGATCGCGCTCGGCATATTCTTGTGTTGTGCTATCAATAGATGCAGCCGGAGCTGCTGTCGCTGTATTCGATGTCATGCATATTCTCCTGCACGATATTGTTTTGCGCTATTGTACACTATCCAACGGCCAGACTTCTAAAGTTTGTCCAACATTAATCTGCGTGGTTCCGGCGGGAATAATCAATAGACCATCGGCCTTGACCATTGAAGATAATGCGCCGCTGCTCTGTGTACCAGTCGCATAAGCGACCCACTCGCCACCCTCGCGCTCCAGGCGCACTCGGGCAAAGGTCATTCGCCCATCAGAGGTCATGGCTTCGCCGAGGCGCACAGGTCGGGTGTGCATCTTGCTATCTAATCCTTGCATCCTGGCAAGCAATGGACGAACAAAAACCATGAAGGTCACCATCGCCGACACAGGATTGCCCGGTAAGCCGAGAAACAACGTATCGCCGATATGTCCAAAGGTCAGGGGTTTACCAGGGCGCATGTTGACTTTCCAAAAATCAAGCTGCCCAAATTCTTCCAACACAGTCCTTACGACATCGTAAGTACCCACCGAGACGCCTGCCGTCGTAATAAGCAAATCGGCACGCTGATCAAGCGCCTGTTGGAAAGCGGCGCGGACGTCTGCCAAATTGTCACGAGCGATACGAGATTGTAGCAAACGACCACCCGCCTCCATCACGAGGGCGGGAATAACATAACCGTTGGAATCACGGATTTTGCCCGGCTCCAGTGGTTGATCTGGCGTCAGCAGTTCGTCACCTGTCGAGATCACCGCCACCCGTGGACGGCGCACCACCGGCACACCAGCGATGCCCAGGCTTGCTAGTACACCCAAATCTGCCGGACGTAGGCGTCGCCCCTGCCGTAATACAATCGCCCCAGCTTGAATATCTTCGCCTGGCAGGCGAACATTCGCACCTGATTCCACTGGTTGAAAGACACCAACCTGAGTGGGAAGTTGAGGGTTGCGGCGTGTGTCATCGGTGATTTCAACAGGAACCACCGCGTTCGCACCAGATGGTAAGGGTGCACCGGTCATGATGCGAGCCGCCTGCCCCGCCTGAACCGTTTGCTGTGGTGTGTGTCCAGCGGGAATATCTTCAATCACTTGCAACTTTACCGGTTTTTCGGGGCCGCTATGCTGCACGTCATCAGCGATTACCGCATAGCCGTCCATGGCGCTGTTGGCAAAGGGTGGCATATTGTGAGCAGATTGAATATCCTCGGCCAGGGCACGCCCTAGGGCATCCATAATGGGTACATATTCTGTTGCCAATACAGTGGCCTGGGCCAGAATGCGTTGTGTGGCTTCTTCGACCGATAACATCCGTGTTTCCCCTCATCTTTCAAAACCTTCAGAAGTATAGCGCATCGGACACTCGCATCGAAGGCTAAAGTTGCGCTAAAATAGAACCTGATAGGGTTTTTTTGTCCCTGTCGGCAGAGTAATTGGAGAATATTTATGGCAGAAGCGTCAGAGAAACCAATTCTGGTCATCACAGAAGGCGAGCAGGCTGGTCAGCGTTGGACAATTGAAGGTGAGATGTTTACCGTGGGTCGCGGCGGCGAATGTGATTTGATATTGCCGGAACGCCAAGTCTCGCGAGTGCATATTCGTATTCACTTCGATGGCGAACAATACTTTCTGGAAGACTTGGACAGCAAGAATGGTACATGGCTCAACGATGAACAGATAAAAGCCGACACTGTCGCATTGCACGACGGTGATGACATTTCAGTGGCGGGGGCAGTGCGGATGACCTTCGTCGGCAGCGAAGCGACAGCTCCTATGATCGCCAGCAGAACACGGGTGCAAACTGGTGGCCGCTTGCAACTGGACCGTGATGCGCGGCGGGTGTTTATTGCTGGACACGAAGTTGATCCGCCCCTGAGTCTGCCCCAATATCGTCTACTGGAATTGCTTTATGATGGCAATGGCGCTGTGCGCTCTCGCGAGGAAGTGGTGAGCTATGTGTGGCCGGATGCCGCCAGCGAAGGTGTCAGTGAACAGGCGATAGATGCGCTTGTGCGCCGCCTGCGTGATCGCTTGAACGAAACCGACCCCGACCATCACTATGTGGTCACGGTACGGGGTCATGGCTTCCGCCTAGATAATCCGGAATTTTAGAAAGACCACATTAGGACGGGCGAATCGCCCGTCCTAATCGTTTCAGATTCTAGTCTTTCGTCATGCTGGCGGCCATATCCACATACTCGGCGGTAACGCGCTCGGATGGATCAATTTTCAAGATTTGACCCGCGATTTCTTCAACCAATCCAGCTTTATATTCGGCGTCTCGTAACGACCAGGTACGCGCCTTGATCTCCAAGTATTGATGTTCGGTCTGGGGATGCAAAAATTTGTCCAGGTTCACGTAGAATAGTACGCCTCGGTACGATAAATGCCAGCGGTGACGATCCTTTTGGATAGCGCGTTCCTCATCAGCTTTGAAGTATTCCTGATAGAAGCGCAAGGGGCGATCCGCCGGAGCGATAAACTGAGAGTGTGATAGCAACACGGCCCGGTCAAATTCACGTTCTTTATCGAGTTCTGTATATGTCAGGCGCATCCGCACACTGGACACATCTCCTTTTTCATCAATGAAATCGTCTTCACGATAGCGCACACGGGCATGTTCGGGGTCATCAAACAGGAAATAGGTATCGTATTGACGATAACGAGAACGGCGGACAATCTGGACATCAGGGTGTTCCAACAGTTTATTGATTCGATCCGGCGAATCAAAGCGTAATTTCAATTGAATTTCAAAGCTCTCCTGTTGCTGGACATTCCCAATCGACACCAATTTGGAAAGGATGTTGCCAGAGTAGCGGCGGATGAAGCCATCGATTTCAGTCGCCAGTTGACGCGCTTCGTTCAATAACGGCTCCAGATCGACCGTCAATAATCGACGATCCCGCATCAGCCATTGGCCGTTACACATGACATGCTGCACATCTGTACTCTTGCAAGCATAAACCACCTGGGCATAAATGCTATCTGGCTCGTGGGCAAAGGTCGGCGAATTGTGGATCCGATTGGGGTCAATGACGATGAGGTCAGCTCGCTTGCCAACTGCCAAGCTGCCAGTAATATCAGCGATATGACAGGCTTCTGCACCGAGGCGTGTCGCCATTAACAAGGCTTGCTTGGCGGGAACCACCGTTGGGTCATTATTGGCCGTTTTCGCCAGCAATGCCGTCAGATGAATTTCGGTGAACATATCGAGGTCGTTATTGCTGGCTGCGCCATCCGTACCAATGCCAACGTTGATGCCTTTTTCCAGCATTTGTTGAACTGGCGCAATACCGCTAGCGAGTTTGAGATTACTGGTGGGATTGTGGGACACGCCAGCATTATGTTTGCTGAGAATACGGATATCAACCTTATCCACATGCACACAATGGGCACACAGGCATTTCTTATCGAGAATGCCTCTTTCTTCAATACGTGGGACAGGTGACATGCCAAATGCTTTGTGGCTATCTTCCACTTCTAGCTGTGTTTCCGAAACATGGATGATAACCGGCACATCATATTTGTGGGCCAATTGGGCGCATTCGCCCAGCATCTCATTGGTGCTGGTATAAGGCGCGTGCGGTGCAACAGCAGGAACAATCAGCGGATGATCTTTCCATTGTTGGATGAATTTCTCAGTATAGGCCAGGCTATCTTCATAGCTATCAGCGTCGGGAGACGGGAATTTCAATATGGTCTGCCCACACAAGCCACGCAACCCGGCCTCGCTGGTGGCCCGTGCTACCTCCGATTCAAAATAATACATATCAGCGAAAGTGGTTGTGCCACCCAAAATGAGTTCAGCAGCAGCAATCTTGGCTCCCAAATAGACGAAATTCTCATTAACAAATACCCGCTCGGTGGGCATGATATAGCCCATCAGCCACACATCCAGCCGTAGGTCATCGGCCAGACCACGCAGCAGCACCATCGACAAATGTGTGTGTGCATTGATCAGCCCCGGCATGATGATCTGCCCGGTGCAATCCAGCGTTTCTGCAGCCTCATATTGTGCTGTCAGGTCTTCGGCAGGGCCAGCAGCGACAATCTGGTCGCCCTGCACAGCCACTGCTCCATTTGGATACACATCCATATTCTCGTTCATGGTGAGGACATGGCCGCCCACCAATAGTTGATCGACTCTTTGCATAAAATCCAGCCTCCATTTCGGCGGAAAATTTGGAGAATTATAGCGCAAAGTTCGCCAGTGTCGAGAAAATGCGGTCTAAATTAGGCGCTCGAAAACCCTATCATATAGCGGGGCCAGGACGACCCAGTCGAAAGCAGACACATGCTGCCGAAACGCCAGCGGCGTAGGGCGAGGGTGTGTGATATGATCGCGCAGTATGTGATAGAGGCCACCATCGGCGGTAAATAGTGCTTGTGCGTGCCAATCGTCGGGGACCAATGCTGGGTAGTTCAGACGGCGCGGCAACACCGGCCAACATCCACAATAGATCGCTTCGACGACACTGATGCCGAAGAAGTCTTGAATGGCAGTGCTGACCACAACATCAGCTTCCCACAATAATCGCACATAATCGGCCCTGGTTTCTAGAAAACCAAATTGCACCAGCCGCGCTCCCAGCTTTTGACGGGCAATGCGAAATTCGCGCGGGTCTTGGCGAAAGTTCTCACCTGTAATAGCAACACGGAAATCATAGCCTTCGTCGGCCAGTTGGCACACCACGTCCAAAAATAGTGCTGGATTTTTATCGAATTCCCAGCGATGATTCCACAGGATGAGTGGCAGCTTATCAGGTTTAGCAGAGGGAGCATATTCATCATAGTCTGACAACGCTAATCCAACTGGCAACACTTGGCTGCGTTGGCGAAGTTGATCAATAGTATGCAGATTGTTGTGATCTGGAAAATGTTTCAGTAGACGCGGCAATTCATCCAGGAATGCGTCGCGGTGAAACATACTGTTAAAAAACACTGCATCCGCCGCCAATACACTGATGTAGTTGATAAAGGCATAGTGATTGGCGAGCTTCTGACGGGGGCCATGCGGGTAGTTCAACTGGTTTTCGTGGAAATAGATGGCAACGGGCATGGTAGCCGTCGAGGCGCGTGTCAAAGCTAGAAATGTTGTTAGGTCAAGCATACTGGAGGCCAGCAACAGGTCGGGAACTTGATCCTGTTGCAAGAAACGCTCGGCCAGAGTCACTGCTCCGCCGAGTAGACGCCACTGCCAAAATTGACCTTCCAGGCTCAAGATTTCAATTTTATGACGGCTATGCGCCTGATAGCCACGCATCCACCTGGCATGAGAACCTGTATCATACGGTTCAACAAGGAGTATCTGCATGGATGCCCCAATAAACAGAGATGTTAGGAAACTGTGCCGTTCCCTGGATCATTATCACAGCTTCTTCTGAATCTGCTCCATCAATTCTCGTGTTTGTGGATCAGGCGTGACATCAAGTTCGTTCTTCAGGGCAAATCCCAACTGGTGATAGATTTCCAGCGCCCGTTCCGGCTGACCTAAAACATCGTAGATCTTCATGATAGACCGTGCCACATCTTCACGTGTCGGGGCAACACGCCAGGCTCGCAGATAGAACCCAAGAGCAAGTTTCCAGTCATCGTGTTTCTCTCGAATGCGAGCCAGCCCCACCAATGCTTCAGTATACGTCTTCTGCATTTCATCCCGGCGACGTTTGACCCACTCTCGATCAACATCGCTCAAGAAATCCTCGCGGTAGAGGTCAACAGCAATTTGATATAGCTCTTCAGCAGTTTCTTCATTAGAAACCGCCGCATTCTGGACAGCTTCCTGAAACTTGACCACATCATAATGGAGATCAATGGTAGGGGCGACGCGATAGAACCCTCCGCCATAGATAGTCAAGTTTGTTCCCAGAATCTCACTGATTTTGCGCTTGGTTACATGAAAGACATTGGTGGCTTCTCTAACAGGCAGGTGCGGCCAAAAAATTTTAAAGATGTCGTCGCGAGTTGCCATGGCACGATCAACCAAAAAGAAGAATAAAACACGCGGCAGTACCCCATCCCACTTTTCGATGGGTATACCATCAACACGGACCTGCCCTTGACCAAACGCACGAACTTCTAGGGATACTTTGTCCACTTCAGGATGAATATAATCAGTCAACATCCGTTGCTCATCAATCGGTAGCAACGCCATTTTTTGCCGGGAAATGCGATTATCAACTAAAGCGGGATTAGGAACCTGACGACCACTGATAACAATACGGCACGCCGCATCCAATCCAGTGACCATCTGAACGAGGAAGGTGTGCAACGCGGTTGCCACATCACCATCATAACCGTCCAGGTAAAGTAGTGCATCATCTTGAGCATTCAGCGCTTTCACCAGCTTCTTAATAATAGTCGCGCTTTTGGTCGATGAACGACCTAAAGAAACACCGAGCTGTTGCTCAACGGCGCTGGCAATTGTCAACAAGATTTCATGACTGTCGGGCAGCGCACCCGATAAATCAACATAAACCACGTGGGGAAAACTAAGAAAGAACCGTCCAAAGATGCGATGCTGATTATATGCAGCAGGGTGCAAAATAATCAGGCGCGTCTCATCCGGCAAATTATTGAATTGCTCTTCAATACGAATATAGTCAGCACTCAACATCAACTTCCCGTAACAGCAATTCTATGGCTCACCGCCTGCCTTGTCCCCCTGGTGTGTCTTCAGACGAATTTAGCCCCAGAACAACAGCTACTTCTCCTTTCAGTCCAGGCTCAATCATCATCTGGTGAAAGACTTGATTGATTAATCAATAGATAACCCATTTGCGTTTATGGAATTGGTACTCGAACGAGTCCTGCTCGAAACGATCATGGGCTGATTTACTGTTGTTATTATTTTGCGAACAACTACACATGCTCCTAATGCGGTTTTTAATAATATTTGATTATAACTTATTATTGCATATCGGGCAAAAATCAACCACCGAATCGAAAAGGTTCGGGCAATGGTGTAGGTGTCGGTGTTGGGGGTTGAGGTGTAGTGATGAATGTAGGTGAAGGGCGGCGCGTGGGGGCAGGATCACCCGGTTCGCGCAGAGTAGCGCAGGACAACATCGCCAGTAATAATACACCAGCGACCAATACTAAAACGCGGTTTCGTAGAATCATAGCAGGGTACTCATAGGGCTGGAGCCAGATTTTCGGTGGGGAGAATCCGACGCACATGAATAACATCGGGCAACATATCGAGCTTGTTCAAGACTTTGCTCAATTGACCAATATGGGAAACTTCCATCACAAGTCGAAAAGTGGCGATATGATTATCCAGGGTGATATTCACATTGGTCATGTTGATATTTTCGCCAGCAATCACCGCACCAATATCACGCATTAAGCCACCCCGATCACGGGCCTTAATTTCAACAGGCACAGGGTACATATGTGTCTCGACTCCACTCCAACTGACATCAATCAACCGCTGGGGTTCGGATGTCTTGGTGATGTTCTTACAATCCTGGCGATGTACGGTCACGCCGCCAGTGCGGGTCACAAAACCAGTAATGGGATCCCCCGGAGCTGGATGGCAACAGGCCGCCAGCTTGACCAACAAGCCGCCAGTACCCATCACATTGACGCCCCGATCCGCTGATCCATTTTGGTTACTGGGTTTACTGGGAATTAGTTCATCGCGGCGGGCTGCTTCTTCGCGTTTTTCCAATTGGACAATACGGGCTACCACGCTGGCAGCGGTCACATCACCATAGCCAATGGCAGCCAGCATATGATCGACTGATGGATGTCCGGCCAACCGGGCAATATCCAGGCGTTGGTAATCATCCATACCGAGGCGTTTCAATTCACGGTCAATGGCTTCACGACCCAACCCGATATTTTTCTCGCGGTCTTGCTTGCGGAACCATTGACGAATTTTCTGGCGGGCACGATGGGTCTTGATAAAGCCGAAGTCTGAATTAAGCCAGTCCAAGCTGGGGCCACCACGATTGGCAGTAATGACTTCTACACGGTCGCCGGTTTGCAGGCGGTGTTCCAGCGAAATCATTTTGCCGTTGACTTTAGCACCTCGACAACGGTGGCCGACTTCAGTATGGATATGATAGGCAAAATCAATGGGAGTCGCGTCTTCTGGCAAATCAATGATGTCGTTGCGCGGCGTGAAAACATAGATGCGATCATCGGAGATATTCTGGACAACAGCATCGACAAATTCCTCATCATCTTCAGAGTCGTCGCGTGCATTTTCGAGCAAGCGGCGCATGAAATTGATGCGTCTTTCAAAAGCATCATCTGCCCGGCGACTGTTCTCCTTATACTTCCAATGAGCAGCAATACCAAATTCAGCGTCTCGGTGCATCTCATAGGTGCGAATCTGGACCTCTAATGTACGCCCCTCATCGTCAATAATGGCTGTGTGCAGGCTGCGATAGCCGTTCTCTTTGGGTGCAGCAATGTAATCGTCGAATTCACCATGAATGGGTCGCCAGAGATTATGAATGACACCCAAAACCTGATAACAAGTCGGTACGTCTGCAACCAGCACCCGAATCGCTCGTATATCAAAAATTTGCTCGAAAGGAATCTGTTTGCGAGCCATTTTGCGATAAATGCTGTAGATATGTTTGGGGCGGCCCCGGACCTCGGATTGGATACCATGTCCACGCAAGGCAGACTTGATCCTGGCTCGCATCGTTGTCAGCTCGTCTTCGCGTTCACCGCGCCGTTCGTTGAGCTTCATCTTCAGCTCACGATAACGCTCTGGCTCCAAATAACGAAAGGAGAGATCCTCCAATTGCCATTTGATACGTCCAATACCCAGGCGGTTTGCCAGCGGCGCAAATACATTCATCGTCTCGCGTGCATTTTTCTCCCGACGATCTGGCGTCAATGCACCAAGCGTCCGCATATTGTCTAGGCGGTCGGCTAACTTGACCAAAATAACGCGCACATCGTTGCCCATCGCCATAAAAATTTGGCGCAGATACTCCGCTTGCCGATCGGTACTACTGCTGCGCTGGCGACGTTCACCATCACCCGCCTGGGTGGGGAGTTGCTTCATTTTGGTGACGCCGTGCACCAGCCGGGCGACTTCCTGGCCGAATTCGCTCTCGACTTTTTCCAGCGTAACTTCTTCGCAATCCTCGACTGTATCGTGCAAGAATGCGGCAGCAATGGTATGGGCATCCAGGCGCATCTCAGCCAAAATCAAACCCACATTGAAGGGATGGATGATGTAAGGTTGGCCGGAATCTCGGAACACGCCCTCGTGTGCCTGTTTGGCGAAAGTATAGGCTCGTTCTATAAGATCGCGGTCCCTATGGGAAAGCGAGGGGAAATAGCTGAAAATATCATCGAGATTCATGATGTTACCTTACCGATCCTACCCACAACCGTTGTTGATTTCTAATGATAAGTCTATTTTTACCAAATTGCATTAACGATAAGTGCGATTTGTCACATTATCCTAAATGCCCCCACCCTGCCCCCCGATTTTAGGGGGTTCGGTTGTGAGGGGCAGACACATCTTCTATAATTGATTCTAACAGCAATAAAACCTTTTTGCTGTAAAAGTGAAAGGCCATTCTAATGCTGGACTGGTTTACAGACAATACACTCAATTGCCTGTATGGTGTTGCATTGAGCATAGGGCTATTATACAGCATGTTATTGCTGGTTTTTGATGGCCTGGATGATATCTTTGGCGGCCTGGATGATTTCCTAAATGTTTTTGATGTTGATGTAGATGCCGCTGATGGGGCAGATATTGGCATCAGTATGCTGGCAATTGCTGTATTTGTATCGGCATTTGGCGCGTTTGGGCTAGCGTCGCGCAGCTTGATTGACGCTGGCGTGGCGGCCAGTATCATCATTGCCAGCACTGGCGGTTTTGTGTTTGGCGGATTGGCTCAGGCATTCTTCATTTATATCCTATCACCAACCACAAATGCTATGGTGTTGCAAGAAACCCTACAGGGCCAAGTTGCCGAAGTCACGATCCCAATTCCGGAAAATGGCACCGGCCAGGTTATGCTGGTGGCACAGGGCAGTCGAGTTACTTATGGCGCACGGGCTTATGATAATCAGCCGATCACACGTGGGACTGAAGTCCGCATTGAGAAGATTATTGGTAGTGTGGCTACCGTCATCCCAACTAGTGAATATGAGCTAAACTAATTTTAGATTAGAGTCGTAAGGAGATAGTTGCATGGAAGTTATCGGTATTGGCGGTCTACTCGCCTTCTTATTCATCATTGTTGTCCTGATTCTGGCATGGGCCTCGCGCATCAAGAAAGTCGGCCCGAATGAAGTATTGGTGATTTCTGGACGTCGAACCACAGATCCGGAAACTGGTCAAGAATCCAGTTATCGCATTGTCAAAGGTGGTCGCGCATTCATTTGGCCGTTTGTTGAGCGCGTTGACTATCTGTCGTTGGAATTGCTGACTATCGAACTCATGATTGAGAATGTGTACACCATCCAGGGTGTGCCGATTTCAGTCGAGGGCGTGGCACAAATCAAAATCGCCAGTGATAACGTCAGTGTCCGCACGGCCTCCGAGCGTTTCCTGAGCAAGAACATTAGTGAAATCACCGGCGTCGCTCATGAAACACTGGCGGGTCATTTGCGAGCCATTGTCGGCACATTGTCGGTAGAAGAAATCTACCGGGAGCGCGACAAATTTGCCCAAAGCGTGCAGGAAGTCTCTGGCAGCGATCTAGCGAACATGGGTCTGGGCATTGACAGTTTCGTGATTAAGGACATCCGTGATTCTGAAGGCTATCTGGAAGCATTGGGTCGCCCACGCATCGCTGAAGTCAAGCGGAATGCGGTGATCGCTGAACAGAAAGCGCAAATCGAAGAAGAGGCTGCCAAGCGTGACTTGGGCTTGAAGAAAGCCGAATATGATGCCGAAGTCCAACAGCAACGGGCCGATGCCGACCTGGCTTATCTCCTGCAAGAGAACATCACTAACCAACAGGTCAAAGAGCAAGCGGTTCAGGTTGAAGTCGTCGAGCGCACGAAACGGATCCAGGTGCAAGAACAAGAGGCGCTGCGTAAAGAGCGTGAACTGGCTGCCACCGTCCGCAAACCTGCTGAAGCCGAGCAATATCGTATCGAGACACTAGCAAATGCCCGCAAATTCCAGATCGAAGCGGAAGCCGGTGGTCAAGCCAGTGCCGTGCGGTTACAAGGTGAAGCCGAGGCAGATGCCATCCGGGCACAAGGTCTGGCGGAGGCCGAAGTCATCCGTAAACAGGGGCTGGCTGAAGCAGAAGCGATGGAAAAGAAAGCCGCCGCCTGGCAACAGTACAATCAGGCCGCGATTATCCAACAACTGATTGATGCCTTGCCCGCGATTGCGAGCGCCATTGCCGAACCACTCTCGAAGACCGAGCGCATTGCCATCATCTCCACAGGTGGTGACGGCAACGGTGGTGGTGCAGGGGCCAGTCGCCTGACAGCTGACATCGCCAACATGATTTCGCAAATCCCAGAGACGGTTGAAACCCTGACAGGCATTGACCTGCTGAGTTCAATCAAAGATTTGCCGGGTGTGCGAGATGACGAAGAGACAGCATCTGATACGCCCGCGTAAATCTATCAATTTCACTTTTATCATGCAAAGACCCCTTCCATTTGGGGTCTTTTTTGATCCTCTATGGACAACTCAGGGTAGAATCCTGTAGAGAAATACTGTGTTACAAATTTGAGGAGACATTATGCCTGCCAAACGCGCTCGTTATTTTTTGTTGAGCCTCTTGGTTATTGTTGTGCTGGGAGTGGCATCGCCGGGTGGTCCATCGTCCAGCTATGCCCAAAACAACCGCATTACCATTGGCACATTGGATTTACCGGTTTTTCTGGATCCAGCCCTCGCCAATGATTTTGCGAGCTGGGAAATTCTCGGTCAATTGTACACCGGCCTGACGCGCCAGATTCCGACAGGGGCAGCGCCAGCCTATGAACTGGCAGCGGCAACCGAGCATCAGGTATCGGAAGATGGATTGACGCATCATTTCACGTTGCGCGAAGATCTGGTTTTTACAGATGGAACTGCCATTGATGCAGAAACGTTTGCCAACAGCATCAACCGAGTGCTGGAGCTAGACCGTGCTGGAGCATCAATTGTCAACACGGTTGTTGAGACTGTGAGTGCCTCCAGTCAATACGAAGTCCAGTTTACGCTGTATCGCCCCACCCCTTACTTGGAGGCACTGGTCGCGTTGCCCCCATTCTATGCTGTCCACCCCGACGACTATCCAGCCAATGACATCAAACGCGATGAAACACCAGTGGTTGGCAATGGGTACTACACAATGGAATCGTACATTCCTGGCGAAGTTCTGACACTAGAAGCGAACTCAAATTATCAGTTCGGTGACCCAGCCAAGACTGAAACCATTGTCGTACAGGGCTTTGCAGCAACAGAGGAACTACGATTGGCACTGGTTAACGGCGAGGTGGATGTGGCCTGGCGCGATGTATTGCTGACGGATGCCATCAGTACCTCCGAAAATGATGCCGACATCACACTCCATCATATCCCCAGTACACGCATGTGGTATCTCTATATCACTAACGACGGCGTGCGCTATGACAATATCACTGAGATGCCGGTGCGCCAGTCGATCATGATGGCTGTTGATCGGGAACGGATCATTACTAACTATTTCGATGGGTATTTGCAACCTGCCTATAGCCTTGTACCGGCAATGACGGGTGATGCCTATAGCCCCCTATGGGAAACGCTGGGCGATACCGATGCGGCAGTCCAGATATTGGAAGACAATGGATACCGTCGCCGTCAGACCAACATTAATATCGGCATGGTGACATCGTTGACAGGCTATGGGGATTTCTATGCTGGTGCAATTCGTAGTACACAGAGTGATTTCACCCCCATTGCGCCGTACATGACACTGAGATGGAACGTGGCTCCTGATGGGCCAATTTTCATTGATGCCTTGCAGCGTGGCGATTATGCGATAGCGGGATTCGCCTGGACGCCCGTCGTCGCTCATCCAGATGCCTACCTCCGACCACTACTACATTCAGATGGTGTACTGGCTGTTAATGGCAACTTCGACTCGGCAGAAATCGACAACTTGTTGGATGAGGCGCTGGCGACAGATGACGCGGCACTCTATCGACAAGCGCAAGATGCGATTTTTGCCATGCATAGCCTGGCTCCATTGTGGCAAGATATAACCACCATTTTGTACCGGAGCGATATTGACGGCGTGAATATCGAAGCCAATTATCTGCTGCACTACCATCTGTTAGAACGCCAATAGACGAACTGTTAAACCCTCGCTGAAGCGTGCATCCTGGATCAAGGATGTGCGCTTTTGATTTTTATACGCGCTGGTGACGCGTGTCCACGCCTGATTTGCCAGGCGGTCACCTGGAAGTCACCTGCATGATCAGGGGCGATAATCAGTTGCAGCGCATCAGGATAGAGGCACTCGACGATGTCGGTTTGTGAAGGGTGATGTGGGCCGTGGGGATGACTGTGGTAAATCGCAACCAGATCAAGGCCAGCCCCAGCCACCGTCATCATCGCCCGTACCTGATGCTGCTCGTCCATCTTGAAACGAGCCTGAGGATTTCCGGCGGCATTGGGGACTTGCAAGATCCTTGTTGCCGTCGCTTCACGCCCGCGCCACCGACCACCGATCACACCGCAAATTTCATGATCGGGGGCCGCTGCAGCCTGCTGGTACAGCTCGTTAATTTGCGAGAGGTTCATCCACAAAACAGGTGATTTAGGCATGGATTTCTTGTGTGTTTTTGAGAGACATCAAGTTTAAAAAGTATTATAATGAATAATCGGAGTCAACACTTGGTTTAACTCCATCTAAATTTAAAATATAGCAAACACAGGATAACCTATGGCATTCGGCACAACCGCCGTCCCCCAACAAGGTGACAATACAACAAGTGGCTATTCTCGTGAACCACAGCAAACAGTAGGATTCTGGCGACGTGAGCGTATGGAACCGATACTGGTGGGCATCACGTTGCTGGCAATCATCACCAGCCTGACGATAGAGGCGCTGGAAGGTCCGGCTCGTATTATTCTGGCAGTCAATGTCATCAGCTATCTGGCCGGTGGCTATTATGGCGTCCTGGAAGGCATCAATAGCCTGCGTGAGAAGGAAATAAACGTTGATCTA
Organism: Aggregatilineales bacterium; assembly: GCA_965215855.1. Lineage (GTDB taxonomy): Bacteria > Chloroflexota > Anaerolineae > Aggregatilineales > J027 > J027. The sequence goes on from CBDCER010000002.1 coordinate 129,170, forward strand.
TTGATGGTGCTGGCGGCGGCGGGTGCTGCCATTGTTGATCAGTGGCACGAGGGCGCGATTCTGCTGTTTTTGTTCAGTTTGTCCAATGTGTTACAAGCATACGCCATGGACCGCAGCCGCCGCGCCATTCAATCACTGCTAGATTTGCGACCCGATACGGCGAATGTGCGTCGCGATGGCAGCATAGAACAAGCCCCAGTTGAAGAACTGATACCCGGTGATATTGTGGTTCTGCAACCCGGCGAGCGCATCCCGATAGATGGCAAGGTCAGCAACGGCAGTGGTTCGGTAAACCAGGCCAGCATCACTGGCGAAGCGATACCAGTATTCAAAAAAGTCGGCGACGATGTCTTTGCGGGCACACTCAATGAAACGGGCGCACTAGATATTGAAGTCACTCGTCCGGCGTCGGAGAGTACGCTGGCACGGATCATCAAGCTGGTAGAAACGGCCCAAGGGCATAAAGCCGAAACGCAGCGGTTTCTGGACACTTTCGAGCAATACTATGCGATGGCTGTGATTGCCTTCACGGCGCTATTGATTGTGTTGCCGCCGCTGGTCGCAAACGTCGATTTTAATGACAATTTCTATCAAGCCATGGTGGTGCTGGTGGTGGCGTCGCCATGTGCATTGATCATCAGCACACCAGCCAGCATTCTGTCGGCCATTGCCAATGGCGCACGCAAAGGCGTGTTGTTCAAAGGCGGGGCGCATCTGGAAACGATGTCGCGGCTGAAAGCGGTGGCGCTGGATAAAACCGGTACTTTGACAACTGGCGAGCCGGGTGTGACTGAAATCGTTACGGTGAATGGGATGAGCGAAGATGAGTTGCTGCAAATTGTGGCTTCGGTTGAGGCACGCTCGGAGCATCCACTGGCACAGGCAATTGTGCGGGCGGCTGTGCGACGTCGCATAGAGGTAGTGGAACCTACTGACTTTGAGGCCATACCGGGGCGCGGGTTGCAGGCACGTTTCCAGGGCGAATTGGTGCTGGTCGGCTCGACTCGGCTCATGGCGGAGCGTGATGTCCAACTCCCTGACGATTTGCAGCAACGCCAGGCAGCACTGGAGGCTGAGGGTCGGACCGTGCTGTTCGCCTATCAAATACCCAACCACCTGTTGGGGATGATTGCTGTCGCTGATACACCCCGCCCAGAAGCCATTGAACTGGTGCGCCAGTTGCACGCGGTTGGCATTGAGCAAGTGGTGATGCTGACAGGTGATAATGAGCAGGCAGCGGCCACCATTGCAGCAGCAACTGGCATCGACGAGTATCATGCCAATCTGTTGCCTGAAGACAAGGTAGATAAATTAAAAGCACTGCGCGAGAAATATGGCAATATTGCCATGGTCGGCGATGGCGTGAACGATGCCCCGGCGATAGCAACGGCTTCGATTGGCATTGCAATGGGGGCTGCTGGCACAGATGTGGCGCTGGAAACCGCCGACGTGGTGTTGATGTCCAGCGAGTTGAACAAAATCCCCTACGCCATCGCCCTCAGCAAGCGGGCACAGCGTGTGGTGTGGCAAAATATCGCCTTCAGTCTGGTGGTGATTCTGGTACTGGTCACGGCGGCGTTGTTGCCTTTCATACACGTTCCATTGCCGCTGGGGGTAGTGGGACACGAAGGCAGCACAATCGTTGTGGTCGGGAATGGACTGCGGCTGCTGGCGTACCGACTCGCCGTATAGGACTGATATATAATGGGGGTGACGGAAGTTGATTTAATTTGAGGAACAGGCTCCGATGCCCCCGCTACAGTTTGTTTTTCCGGCCCTCCTATTAACTCTGCCAGCACTCTACAGCATATCCTTGCTAGTGCTGGATACGGAAACCCCGCCACATTGCCGGACAGTGAGAGCATTGGGCAGTGGGCTTCTGCTGAAGGCAGGCATCGTTGTAGCGTTGGGCGTGATTGGCTTGCTGGCGGGCCAATCATTGGTGATGGCATGGTTGCCGCTGCTGATGGTGACGCTGGGGAGTATAGCGGCGCTGCGGATCATGCAGATTGAAACAACGGGCTGCCAATAACTGAGCATTTTCAGACTAAGCCGGACACACTCACAAGAACCCATTGTTTGCTCAGATGTCAATCATTATGCGTATATCATCTCGTATCGTCAACAAGTCTTCTGTGTTTTCGGAACTCTTTCGTCCCAAAGATTTCGAAGACATACACTCAAGCACCTTTTTTCACACGCAGAAATTATTATGAGCCAATTGGAGGTGAATAATGTCTGACAATCAAAAGTTGCCTTACGTCCAAATACCTGAACAAATTGTCCCACAATTTGAAATCGCTATGATGAATTATTCAATCTTTCCTGATTTGAAAACAATCGAAGCTCATCGACATGATTACCAGACGATAATATGGACAGAATCGGGTACAGGCCAACACCTTATAGACGGGCATGTCATCCAACTGATTCCAAACACATTTTGCATGATTGCACAGGGTCAAGTCCATCAATTCATTGCTATTGACACACATTTTGCACTAACTTCGATTCGTTTTAATGATGCTTTTTTACCTGAAAGCGCTTTTGGACAAATATGGAGTTATCGAGCAACCCTGTTCAACAACCCAAGCCCTCATCATCAGATTCTCTCTGTTCCACCAGATGAAATTATTGAAATCGAGTTGCTGCTTCAATTGATGAAAACCGAATATAATCGTACTCAATCATTCCGACAAGATGATGGCTTGCGGTTTTTGCTTCAATTTTTGCTTTTGCGAATTGCACGTCTCCAGCAAAACAGCGCCTATGAGCTGTCTAATGTTAATGTTGCTGACTATGACTTATACCAAAATTTTGTAACCTTGTTGGAAAATCAATTTCATGAGCAACATTCCGTTAATTATTATGCTGACGCCATCAATTTTTCTTCAAGCAAACTCTCTCAGTTGACAAAACAGATTCTAGGTAAACCCGCAAAGCGAGTTATTCTGGATAGAATTAATTTAGAAGCACAACGCCTATTGCAGTTCTCAGATTTATCAGTTAAGGAGATTGCGGCTGCACTAGGCTACAATAATCCTTATCATTTTAGCCGTGCATTCAAGGAATGGAATAATTTGTCACCTAATGAATATCGCAAGCAAAACAAGAAAATGGTATGAGATAAGCGATTTTTGATATGGTGTTTGTCTCCTAATTTTGGTTTATTTGAATCATCGCAAATTCCCATAGTTGAACATCTCCGGGAACAGAATTTAAGGAGACACATCAATGACACACCGTAGTCCAAAACTTATTTTGGTAAGCCTTCTACTCCTGGCCGTTTTCAGTGTAACCTTTGATGCCAACGCTCAAGATAATTATGCCCTGACCGAAGTCGCTGACGGTATCTACAGCTATGGCAATGGTTTCATATACAGTGGCATCGTTGTAACAGATGATGGTGTCGCTGTGATTGATCCCATGAATACACCTCATGCTGAAAGGACGCTACAAGCCATTCAAGGCATGACCGACCAACCCATTCGTTATGTCATTTATAGCCATAATCATTGGGATCACATCGGCGGTGGTCAAGTCTTCAAGGATGTCGGCGCGACCATCCTAAGTCATGTCGATGCACGCGACTGGCTACTAGATCATCCCAATCCTGATGTCGTTATCCCTGACGAAGTTTGGGAAGATGACATTCACACAATTGAACTCGGTAACAAGACGATTGAGCTACACTTCTTTGGGGAAAATCATGGGGAAGGTATGGTTGTCGCTCGATTTGCTGAAGACAACGTCATCTTCATTGCCGATTTGGTAGTACCTAACCGAGTTGGCTTTGGCAACTTACCAGATTTCTCCCCAGCAGAATGGGAACGTACATTAGCTGAGATTCAAGAGCTTGAATATGACACGGTCATGTTTACTCACGGTGCGGCATCCGGCCCGCCATCGGCAGTTGCTGAGCAACTTCAATATTTACAAGACTTGAGAGCTGCAATCTTCGCCGAACTCCAAGCTGGCACACCTTTCCTCGCTGTACCAGATGTTGTGGAATTACCACAATATGCAGATTGGGCTGGCTATGATGAATGGTTGTCTCTTAATGCATGGCGCATATTGATGGAAATCGCAATCGGCTGGTAGCAGCGTAGCAGCCCATCGTCCAATTGACATAGTTGAACGGATAACCGACTGCTACGAAATGCGGTTGGTTATTCTGCCTTTCCTCCGGTGGTTCCTCAAATACGGCAACTATACATGAATCTCTGGGAATGAGATCAAATGCGTGGTAGGGATGGATGTCGAAAATCTATATCAGCCAACTTCGTCCAAACACGCTCTAACTTGCTTGACCTTATGTAGTGTGGCGAAAATACAGAGTATGCGGAAAGAGGAGATCAATGATTAGTTATCGAAAATACAGCAATTTACTTCTAGTAAGCATCTTTTTTGCACTGTTCGCTGGTCAATCAATACTAGCACAAGACGATGGTGCGGAAACGGTACAACCGCCAAGTTATACACTCATAGAGGACTGGCAGTGGGGCGGCGACAGCGATGTTCAATTTATGGCTCCGAATGCCATTGTCATTGATTCCGAAGATAACATCTATATCACTGAATTTATGGGGAATAGCGTACAAAAATTTGCCCCAAATGGGGAGCTATTAACCGCATGGGGTTCAGAAGGTAGCGATGATGGGCAGTTTCGTAACCCCACCGGTATTACAATCGACACTGAAGGTAATATTTACGTGTCAGAGAGTGGCAATCATCGTGTCCAGAAATTCACAAGCGACGGAGAGTGGCTAGCAACATGGGGTGGACGTGGTTCTGGCGACGGCCAATTCCTTTCTGCTATGGTCATCACCATAATCACCATAGATGATGAAGAGTATGTCTATGTGAGCGATTGGGGCAACAATCGCATTCAAGTTTTTGATATTGATGGTGAATTCTTGATGACTTGGGGTGAAGGAGGTTCAGGGCCGGGGCAACTCATGACCCCAACTGGTGTGACCTCTGATAGCAGCGGCAACATCTGGATCGTAGATCGCGGAAACAGTCGTATCCAAAGCTTTTCACCGGATGGCGAACATTTAAGCATATGGGGTTCAGAAGGTAGCGATGATGGGCAGTTCTTGACGCCAACAAGTATTGCCATAGATGCAGAAGGTTTCATTTATGTTTCCGAGGCACAAGGTACACGGGTACAAATCTTGACACCGGAGGGGGAATATCTTGCTACACCTATATCTATACTCAATGCTCCACATGGCATAGCTTTTGATAGTATTGGCACACTGTACATTGCCGATACTATGAATGGACTTGTTAGAAAACTCGAACGGCATACAAGCAGTTCTGAATCGATGTCGGAAAATGAGGAAATCGTTGACACTGCCCTTTCTCCGTTACCGCAACGAATGGGGCCACGACCCACAACAACTGGAACAGTACCCCATCAACAAATTGGAGTTGAACCTGTACCTGAACTTAATGCCGCTCTGCATCGTTGGGTCTCCTGTCTCCCCAATGTCGAGATGCGGGAGACTATCGTTTCTTTGCCGGGAGCAACGGGTGTCTGGTTGACAGAAGAAGCCTCTATCGCCCAGCCACAAGCAATTGTTGCCGGACGTGAATTTACCCACATCCACCCGGATGGCAGTTTGCACGCACCGCTGCCACTTGCACGCGCTTTAGAAGCTGTAGAAATGGGCTGGGCCGAACGGCACCCATGGGCTGAGGAAAGAGCAGGTTGGGAGGGATTCGTAATGCTATATACACCCCAATCTGAGGCTGACTTGGAGATCGTATTCCAGTTAGTTGTCGAATCCTATAACTTTGTTACAGGACAAGCCGAAGTCGCAACCGACTATACCTGTCCTTGAGTCGTTTCGACACAAATCGGGCTGGGATTAGACCTTATCAACAATGTGACCTGAGAATATCTCTTAGCCTCTTATGGTGTCCGATGGGCTTTGACGACGTACACGTTTCAGTTTTGGCGATATCAGAGCAGCTAACTGGAGTGTGGCATGATGTGATGAATGGCTATTCGCCCCACTCCAGTTCCATTTCGCCAATATGAACGGAATCACCGACCTCAACGCCGGCCTCCTCAAGTGCCTCAGAGATGCCCATCGCCGCCAGAATTCGCTGGAAACGCATCAACGAGTCTTCATAATCCCAATAGGTCATAGCAACGGCGCGTTCGATGCGTTTGCCATGCACCCTATATGCACCATCTTTCACCTTCTCGATGGTGAAGTTCATGTCGTCTTCCACCAATTCATAGACCGGCATCTCGTCGGGCGTGGTATCTTCGGCGTGGAATTCTTCTTCGGGTAGAGAATCGAGCAGACCGAAAACATGTTGCACCAATTCACGCGTGCCCTGCGTAGTGGCAGCCGAGATGTTCATGGGTTCGTGGCCCAACTTGCGGAGATCAGTCTGAAGTTCCGGCCAGGCCGCCTGAGCATCTGGTAAGTCCATTTTGTTGACCACCACGACTGTCGGGCGCTCTTGCAAATGTTCATCGAACAAGGCCAGTTCGGTGTTGATCTGGTGGAAATCGGCCAGAGGGTTCTCGGCAGTGCCATCCAACAAGTGAATCAGGATACGGGTACGTTGAACATGGCGCAGGAAATCGTGCCCCAAACCCACACCGGAATGTGCGCCTTCTACTAGGCCAGGGATGTCGGCCACTACCATATCACGGTAATCTAAGCGTACCAGTCCCAAATTGGGAACCAAGGTTGTGAAGGGATAATCGGCAATGCGCGGTTTGGCATTGGAGATGACGGAAAGCAACGTACTCTTGCCCGCATTGGGTACGCCCACAATTCCAACATCGGCCACCAGTTTCAATTCCAGCTGCAACCAGCGTTCTTGACCAGGTTCGCCTTTTTCAGCAACACGGGGAGCCTGACGCGTGCTGGATTTGAAACGCGAATTGCCGCGCCCGCCCCGTCCACCTTTGACCACCACTGCCCGTTGTCCAGGACGTGTCAGGTCAGCGATGAAGTCGCCGTCATCATCACGGATAATCGTACCCACCGGAACCTCGACTTCCAAAGCCGGACCGCTGGCTCCTGTTCTATTGACCGCACCACCATTTTTGCCATTCTTGGCGCGAAAATGTACCTGGCGGCCAAAAGCTCGCAGCGTGTTGATTTTGGGGTTGGCGATCAGCACCACATCCCCGCCATGGCCGCCGTCGCCACCATCGGGGCCACCTCGCGCCACATATTTCTCACGACGAAAGCTAATCATGCCATTGCCCCCGTCGCCACTTTTCACAAAGATTCGGGCTTCGTCTAAAAACTGATGTGCCATTCGTTTTCGCCAATATCCTATCTAAACCTGTTACAAGCGGCTCTGATTGTTTTTCACACTGTATGACAAAAGTATTGAGAACCGTTCACATTATGCCATTGCCTCAACTATTTGAGCTTTCTCTCACATTCAAGACATTGTTCATAATCCACGCGTTGGAAACAGGTTCGATCCCAAAGCGATTTAGTAGATAATCTAGCATTAGATTACCTTCTATGTGATTAGTTCCCAGAATCGAGTCACCTGCAAGCATGATCTTAAAATCTCGTTCATATGCTTCAATTGCCGTGAGACCAACGCAAGCGTCCGTGGAGAATCCTGCTAGAACCAGCGTATCAACGTTTCGAGAGAGAAGAATATCTTCCAGATTTGCTCGGATAAACGCACTATGGCGGGTTTTCTGAACCACAATATCTGTCATATGAACATGCACATCAGGATAAGGTTTAGCTTCCCTTGTCCCTTCAATCAAGCGGCCTGTGTTGTGTTCCTTCATCCATTGATTCCAGGTACTGCCATCAGCTCTATGAACAGTCTGCACCTGGACAACAAGCAGCATATTCTTATGAAAGAAATCTATGAGTTCATTAGTCCGCGCAACTAAAGTTTCGACGGCTGCCAGCTTCTCTGGTTGACCCGTTTCCAAGAACCAACTTTGAAGATCTATTACAAGCAATGCAGGATTTGTCATGCAAACCTCCTCTGAGCCATTAATTATGCCATATTCACATCGTGAAAAACGCCCCCAAATAGTGAGGGAGCTGGTTCGCTTTCGATACTTTGCATAATACGATTAGCTGCGTATCGTAAGCTATTTATTCGCCAAGTCGGGCCAGCTCTTGTTGGAAAATACGGCGCAGTATGGCAATCATGGCGGCATAGGTCGAGTCCATGCCCCGATAACCCAAGCTACCTGCTCCTAGATTATGACCGCGACTGTAGGGAGTGTCGCTGGCGTAGTGGATAATGCCAACATCCAACGGAGTCGGATAGAGGTTGATGATTTCGTTATAGGGATGGCGCACTGGACGAATCATCTCATACATCGCTGAGAGATAGGGGCCAGCTTCCATTTCCAGGACCGTGTAGCCCTCGCGGTAGAAAACATCCATATAGGTACGATTCTGGAGGAATGTGCCACGCGCCGTCACGGCTTTCTGATTATCCAGCACAGTTCCATATGCCAAATATGGCACGATGTCTGAAGAATTGAAGCAGTTATTGAACAAATAGGTGTTAGTGGAATGTTCATCGTGAACAACATTTACGAGCATCACATCGCCAATGCGCCCATTCAAAGTAGCAGCCTTGCCCATGACATACACGCCCAAAATGACATCCGACCCCTCGACCACACGGGTCAGCAATTCAAAGGCAGCCAGTCCCAATGGATAGTCGATGTTGATAATCAGGGCGTCGCTGCCAGAGAGTTTTTGCATATCGAGGCCATGGCAGATACGGGGATCGATTCGAGAGGACATTAACTTATCGAGACGAATAATCTGACCCTCGACATCAAAGCCATGCCGAGCTGGAACCCGCACCAGGCCCGATTGTTCTTCAGCATGGATCATATCTGTCACTGATGATGGATTCTCATGCTGATACTTTTTCAAAAGGTAGTACAAAAAATCATTGTGGTGAGCGTCCGGTTCATCCTGGAGTGCATTCCATTCAGCCAGTAACTCGGCGTGTTGGAGTTGATCCATAAAGGCTAGCAAACGATCCTGAATAGAAGCAGCATAACCCGCTACCAGATTCGCCAGGGAATGTGTATTGCTCGATACGAAATACACCGGACGTTCACGTAGGATCGTTTCATACCCTTCACAGGTTTCACTGAGATGATACCACCACCGACTGGCTGCCTTGCGATAGTTAATTTGTGAGCCAGCCAGCAGTTGTAGCGACAAATCAAGCCGCCGTTCCGCCATCGCCATAAAATAATTCAGAAAGTCGTCTTTCCAGGCTGTTTGTAAGCGGGTAATTTCAGCAACACTGATACTCAATATATCAGCCAAAGCCCCAACCAATTCCGTGCTGACTTCTGCATCTTCAACAGCTTCTAGCAATATCTGGCGGGCATCGTTATCCAGGTGCAAGGCATGGTGAATTTTGTTCCACTCGATTTGCAAGGTGGTCAACATGGGAATGATGTCGTCAATATCGCTGCGGCTGGCGATCATGACGGCCAATGTATCATCGCCATTGTAATGCGTGCGGCGGCGGCGGCCTGGCGAATGCACACGCGGCCATTGCTCAACCCGACTAAATCCAGCGCGGTTGAAGTCCTCCTCTAACTGGCCCAATACCACCAATCGCACGCTAGTAATCACCGATGGCAGACGCAGCGTGCAATAGACCAATGCCGAGACATCCACCTGGGAATCACGCGCATGGACATGCAGCGACGAATCAATGGCAGTGTGTGACTCAGCCAGGGCTTGAATCTTAATGGCGTCGGTAGTTCGCAACAGCGAATAATACGTCCGCATATACAATTCAATTTCTTCAGTGCCAGTATCGGGAACTGTGCGGATCATAGGGGTTACTCGTCTTCCTCCTGGCCGTTGATAAGTTGTGAAACGTCGAACTGGCGTCCATGCGCCATCAAACTAGTCAGGACAACCCGCGCCAACCGGAAAAAATCTGATAATTGGTCAATACGCGTGATATAATGGTTCGCCAGCGTCTTTTGTTCATCATCCATCTGCGGCATGGTTTGACGTAATTGGGCGATATTGCTCTCCAGGACATTGAGTGCCCGGTCCACATCACGCAATTCACGACTACCGAGGACATTGGTCAGGGTCTTCCAAAGGTCACTTTCGGCTTCATAGTATTTCTTGCGCGAATCGCGTACCCAAACTTCGCGTACAATGCCCATGTGCTCCAACGTTCGTACATTCATACTGATGCTGGCTTTGCTCTTGCCCAAAGTCTCGACCAAATTATCCAGACTCAACGGATCGGGACTCAACAAAAGAGCACCATACAATTGTCCCATCACTTTGTTATAGCCAAAGTAGTCGGCCAATTGCCCCAATCCCTCCAACATGCTGTCATTGACGGCCTGGAGAGTCTGTTGCAATTCTTCGTTGGGAATGTTGTTATCAGCCATTGCCGAAAGTTTCCTCAAAGCGTCCGTGTGATTGTCTGCACTGATTGTAGCGGAAATAAGCCTGAATCCCAAGACCGCGCCTGATTTGCATCATCGTGAGTTTCCGCATTAAAATTTATATTGGGCAAAAAGGTAAGGTTTAGGTGAGGAAAAATGGCAAATTTGACATACGACTCCGTCGGACATGATCGCGAACAGCGTTCTAATAAGCAGACTTCTGAACAATTTCAGGAACTTGATCCATTGCATCCGCCAATCACACACGCACGGGCTTCATTTTCAGAACAGATGGATACGGATGCACCGCACCGGAAACACGCCATGATCAGACGAATGCAACGAACACGTGGCAATCAAGCTGTCATGAGAATGCTAGGTGTCGCCAATAGCACACCCAACCGAAGTTCTGACAACATAGAACCAGAGTGGGAGTATGTAGATACAAACAGCGATCAGCTCGTTATTCATGGTGGGAACGCCAACAGCGGTCAAACCAGTTCCGGTGTACACGGCGTTGTTATGAGAGCAATCACAGATCCTAAATGGATGAAGCATCCATATGGATCACCTGAGGCTGACAGCGGAATAATCGAATTACCCAAACCATATAAATGGGACATACTGCCTGCATATCAAATTGACGAGTTACCACAAGCGTGGTCAGGTCAGCCAAATTTCTCAACGTACCGATTTAGGCCGTATTTCACCGACAAATGGATCGTCGATTTCGTAATGCCGCGTGCCAAACAACGTCATGAAGCGTATTATCGGGACTGGCAGTTGTTGCAAAATTCTTGGAACTCGACCCGTCAGATGGCCAGCAGTTTCAATATCAAATCGAAGACAGGCGGCGAAGGAATGAGTTATCCTGGTTTCCCGGATAAGCCCAAACCTGCTGTTCAAGATACTGATTCCGACACGGCTAAACCACTTGGCGAAAAGGGTATGCAAGTAAAAGATGTATTTGATGAAAGCGATCCTCAGCAAGTCAAACTCAAAGCCAAAACACCCTTCGATGTCTCAAAACTACCACTCCAAGATCAGGTCGCCTTCGGCAAAATCAAAGATGCTGCGCTTGAAGCCAACAATAAGCTTGTCAAAGGCCGTAGCGCGCTCGACTCAGGGATTATCAGGGTGGCTAACGCCGCACGCGATGTCGATGTTTCCAAAATGGTACTGAAGCAATCTGAGGGTGACGTCGCAAAGGCAGGGCAGGAGCAAAGAAAGGCAGACATTGAAGCCGAAAAAGCCAAAGTGAAGGCAATATTCGACATCATTGGCAGCATCGGTGAAGCCGCGGGCGCTATGTCTGGTAAAGATAAAAGTTACATTGGCGCTGCAGGAGCGGGTGTAAGCGGATTTGGCAAGCTTTTGACAATGCAGTACGATGCCAAGCTCAAGAAGATTGACGATGCCATTCGGAAGATTGAGGCCAAGAAGCTTGCATTGCAGGTCCAGATTGACATGGCCGGTGTTCAAGCCGCGCTGGGCAAAGTCAAGATGGAGCGAAATGCGCTTAACGATATTTGGACTGACTTGAAGACGGATGCAAACAAGGCAGACACGGCATCGAAAGAACTTGCTTTAGCAATTGAAAAATACGGGAAAAAGCTCAATATGGACAAAGAAAGCATTGAAGTGACCAAGAACGCTGCGGGGTCCTTGCCTGTGATTGAGAGTACCCTTTTGCAGTTTGAGCAAGTGATTCGCGGGATCATGTTGCCCACATACTCCAACGACTCTGGTGGAGGCGCAGCAATGGATCAACAGATAGGTCAATTCGTATCGCATTTCCTGAAGCTTTCAGGCTATAAACAGGTTCTTGAGCAAGGCAAAAAACAATGGGAAAATCGTCGCGATGCAGCTCACAAGGGTTTGGGTATCCAATAGCTCGTGGGATGTTGGAACAGCGGGCGGGCGTGTTGTCCGGTAGGGTGAAGTTGAGGGCACAGGCTGGGCCGCATGATGGCATTTAGGGAAGTGGGCAGCTGATGCTTGTTATGGGCTGAGAGGCCTTCGCTTAGGTTGCCCGCGACCATGTTTCAGAGAATTCGAAGACATATAGTGGATACGTTCAGCAACAACTAACAGCATGTACCATAGGAAGTAGGAGTGAGTTGTTGTTCTGGCGGCGGGAGATAGCCATCTATGCCGCGCAGCAAGAGCGCCTGCGACGCCATTTCGTCCAGATAGGGATAAAGGTTTGCGCCGGGGCAAACGGTGATGTCGTTAAACTCACGATGCCCGGCCAGATGCGTCAGGCGCAAGCGCAACGCCAACCAATTGACCAACAAATGTGTATTGGTAAGTTGGGGTCCGGTGGGTGTTATCACCTGGAAATTGCCCAGCAAGCAAACTCCCAAACTGCCGGTATTATAGCCTTCGGTGTGAACTCCACGTACTGACATGCGGCGACCCTCGTAGACTGTGCCATCTTGCCCAACACAAAAATGATAGCCAATATCGGCCCAACCGCGATCATCCAAGTGCAAATCTTGAATGGCAAGAATGGATGTTAAATCGTCCGTTTCATACAATGCCGAATGATGAATCACAACTGTCTGGTAGGCATCGCGCAAGTCATCCTCATACTCACGCCAGCCTTCGGGATTATCCAGAGTATAAAAGCCAAACTCTTCCTCAGCTGCATGATTAACAGCACGTGCGCCCCACTCGGCACGGCTGACAATGGGGGGACGCTCAACCGTTTTCGACAACGCCAACTGTGTTGCTTCGGGAACAGGTCTATCGGTCGAGGATTTGTCGTGGGTCAACAACCAATAAGCCCCAACTGTCGTTGCTCCACAAACGACAGCAAGGCCAGAGCCAATCGCAACGCCCATCATTGTCATGAACTCGCGACGGGATAGTTGGCGCTTCTGATCAATGGGCTGGCGTGGCTGCATATCTATCTCCTGATTTAGACTCATCTTCATTGTCGTACAAAACCAGCCACCTGACAACGAAACTGGGGACATTCCTCAGTTGAAACTCGATACCGAGCGCGTTAGACTCCTTAGCATAATCCTTTGCAAATCAGGAGCAAAAAATGACTGAGTATCGTATTGAAAAAGACTCTTTAGGTGAATTGAAAGTACCCGCCGATGGATTGTGGGGGGCACAAGCACAACGCGCCGTGCAGAATTTCCCCATCACCGGAATGCGCTGCTATCCGGCCTTTATCTGGGCGATGGCGAGTATCAAACGGGCCGCGGCGGAAGTAAATCATGGACTGGGTCTATTCAAGGATAAGGGCAATGTGACCAGCGACCAAATAGCCAAAGCCATTATGGAGGCAGCAGACGAGGTAGTAGCTGGTAAGTGGAATGACCATTTCGTGGTCGATCCGTTCCAAGCCGGAGCCGGTACCAGCCAGAATATGAACACCAATGAAGTCATCGCCAACCGCGCCAATCAAATTTTGGGCTATGATATTGAAGATCCCGCGAAGCCTGTTCATCCCAACGACCATGTAAATATGGCGCAATCGACCAACGACACCATTCCCACTGCGATTCGGCTGGGCTGCCTGTGGCGGCTGGATGAGATGCTGGATGTGTTGCAACGGCTCCAAACTGAACTGGAAAATAAAGCTAAGGAATTCGATCCCATCGTCAAGAGTGGGCGCACACACCTGCAAGACGCTGTACCAGTGAGATTAGGACAGGAATTCAGTGGTTATGCCAAAGCCATTGAGCGCGACATCGAAAAGATCAAAGTGGCGGCGGAAGGACTGCGGCGGCTCGGCATTGGCGGAACAGCGGCTGGTACAGGACTCAACGCACATCCCAATTATCACAGTGGCATGGTCAAGACAATCAGTAAGCTATCGGGACTGAAGCTGTACGAAAGCGATAACCTGTTCGAGAGCATGCAAAGTATGCAGGATGCAACATTCTTCTCTAGCGCCCTGCGAACGCTGGCGCAAGATTTAACCCGCATTGCCAATGATTTCCGGCTGTTGTCCAGTGGCCCCACGACGGGCTTGGCCGAAATTCAATTGCCGACGGTGCAACCCGGTTCCAGCATCATGCCAGGCAAGGTCAATCCGGTGTTGGCCGAAATGCTTAATATGGCGATGTTCCATGTGATGGGCAACGACTTGACAGTGCTGCTGAGTGCCCAGGCCGGACAGATGGAGCTGAACGTGATGATGCCAATTATCGCCCATAATCTGTTCGAGATGATGCACGTCATTATCGGATCAGTGAATGCCTTCATCGACAAATGTGTAATTGGCCTGGAAGCCAACCCGAAGAAAGCCGCGCAATGGTTGGCGAACAACCCGATTCTGGTCACAGCCTTAAATCCAATCATTGGTTATGAGAAAGGTGCGAAAGTCGCCAAACAATCACTGACCGAAGGACGTCCGATTGTGGATGTGGTGGTCGACCTAGGTTATATGACCCGCGAAGATGCCGAGAAAGCCCTGGACGCTTACAAGATGACCGAGGGCGGCATCACCAAGTAATCGTCAGTTGAGCGTAGTCAATGCGGAGTGGACTTTCCCCTTGCCGTCTGGCATGATGGGAATATTCACTCTAGTTTTGTTGTCGATTTAAAGGCAAAACCATTGCCGATTAAGAAGCTCGGAATTTTTGGGGGCACATTCAATCCGCCGCACCTGGGTCATCTGATATTGGCGGAAACGGCTGCCAACGATTTGAAGCTGGATCGCGTGTTTTTTGTTCCGGCGGGCCGCCCTCCGCACAAAACACATAAACCCCTGGCCGATGCTGAACACCGACTGATTATGGTCAAGTTAGCCATTGACCACAATCCGCGCTTTGCCGCTGCTGGTGTAGATATGGATCGTCCTGGCCCCCACTATACAACGGACATGGTGAGGATTTTCCAGGAACATTACGGTGGAGCGGAAATCTACTTTTTGATGGGCAGTGATTCCCTGCGTGATTTGCTGTCGTGGCGCGATGCCGACCAGCTGATCCAGATGGCAAATCTGGTCGTAATGCAACGTCCGGCAATTTATCCTGATCTGGCAAAACTTAGCCGTGAACTACCCGGCTTACTGGAACGTGTCTTTTTTCTGAACGCACCTGAAGTTGATATTTCATCCACGGCCATTGTCGAACGATTGAAGACAAAACAATCGGTTCGCTATCGGGTTCCAACCAATGTTCTGACATACCTGTTGAAACATGGATTGTATACACAATGATTAGACGCAACCTGATTCTGCTCTCATTAATGACTATTTTACTCGTCGGCGTCAGTCTACCGCTGACAGCGACACTGGCACAAAGTAGCCCAACTGCTACACCAATTGCTGGAACGCTTGTGCCGCCCACATTGGTTCCAATCGAGACCGAGGCAGCTCCGGAAACAACGGCTGTCAATCGCTCTGGAATTGTCACGTTGCAGCAAGAAGGCGTATTGCGCGTTGGAACGCTCTATAATGTCCCACCCTTCACATGGCTGGATGAAACTGGCACGCTGGCAGGCTATGAGGCCGACATTATCCGCAATATCGCCGCCGATATTGGTGTAGAGATCGAATTCATCCAGGTGACAGGCGAAACAGAATTTCGGATGCTGGCAGCAGGCGAAGTTGATTTGCTGATTGGTGAGCAAATCCACACCCGACAAGCCGAGGAGTTTCTGGAATTCTCGCATACTTATTACTATAACGAGCAGCGCATGGTGATTCGGGAAGCGGATCAAGGCGTGTATTTGCAACTGAGCGATCTGGCTAATCGTCGCATTGGCGTGGTGGCTGGCAGTCGGGGCGAGGAAGCCTTGAATATCTGGATAGCCCGCAATGGACTGGGCTTTGACCTGGTGCGTTACCTCTCGCAAGACGCGGCGTTGGATGCGTTAGCGAATGGCGAAGTCGATGGGGCAGTCGGGGAATTGGATGACCTGAAGCGGGCCGGACGTCTACAAATGAGTCTGGTCAGTGATGTGATTCAGCACGACCCGTATGCCATTGCTTTTCGTCGCCATGATGTCAACCTGCGGAATCTCGTTAATCGCTCGCTCCAAAAACTCATGGCAGCAGGCACATTGGGCGAGTTGGGCTTGCAATGGTTCCCTGATGAAGAAATCAACTATGCCGCATTTGTGCCCCGCTATCTGAGTCTATACGATGATGCTCGCACTTATGAAGATTTTCCACCGGACATGCCGTTGCCAGCCCGTTCGGTATTGAACAGAATCCGCGCTGGGGAATCACTGCGGGTGGCCGGGCTTGATTTAGTGGATGGCGGGTTGTATTACGAAGGCTATCTGGATCCCATCAATCGGGACATTATCAATGAAATGGCGCGGCGCTGGGGTGTGACAGTTGAATTCATACCGGATTCGGTCAGCACTGGCGTGGATCTGGTAGCGCAAGGCCAGGCCGACATAGCGATGGGCGTGCGGGCACGTTGGGACGGTGCAGATCGTGTAGATTATTCCGTGCCCTTTCACTATTCCGGTGACCGGATTGTGGTGTTGGGAACGAGCCAGTTCGACTCTTTGCAAGATTTTCGCGGCGGCTATTGGATCGGGCATTTCGGTGACGATCCGGCTGACAAAGAATACCTAGAGAGCCTGGGGGGGACGTTCAGTGTTTATCGATTCTCGGATTCTGGAGACGCTGTCGAGAACCTATTTGAAACGCGCGATATAGATGGATTGTTTAGTGACACGGTGCGCCTGTTGGCGTTTATGGACCGCTATAGCACGATTCCCTGGCGAATGCTGCCACAACTGATGGGGCCAGAACCCTTCCAGCCAATCGTGATTGCCGTGCCCCGTAACGATGCAGATTTCCTGACCCTAGTAAACTGGACACTGGGCGACATGTACGCCGATGGTACACTGGCAGAACTGTGGGCACAGAACTATCCGACAGATGAATGGCTCGACTATGGCATTGCTGTGCCCCATTGGATACCTAATTGGCCGGGGATTGATGATTTCCTGAGCCAGAGGGGATTTGAATAGTTTTCGCTTCGGCACATCCATAAACATACACGGCAATTCGCTCAGAAAATATCATGAAGCAAAAAACGTGCCGGGTCAGTGCCCAGCACGCTTTAGTCACGCTTCGTCAAAATCTAAGTCAGGAACATCGGCATACCAAAGACGTGACGAACCTTGGGACGGTACTGGTCGGAGTCGTAGAGTTCACCGACATTCACACGCTTAATGCCTTGTGACAGTGTTGCAATTGGAATATCGCTGTATACACCACGCTGTAAACACACCAAACGCCCTGACTCGCCGCGCTCGACGAGACTCATCGCCATCTGGGCATAGTTAGCTGCCACCATCAGATCCAACGAATCTGGCGCTCCACTCCGCATCAAATAACCAACCTGCTGATTGATGATATTCTGGCCCGTCAGTTTCTTGAGGGCATCACCCACTTCGATGCCAATGCCGCCCAGCTTGCGATGTCCATAGGCATCAGCTTCACCATACTCGACAATTTGGCCTTCTTTGAAATGTGCCCCTTCGGAAACCGTCACCATTGCATAGTTGCTGGGGTTAGCGGCCTTATCCCGCATGATTAATTCGGCGAGTTTTTCAACATCGAAAGGCACTTCGGAGATCAATGCACGGTCCACGCCCGCCAAATATGCAGCAATCAAAGAAGTTTCACCCGAATTACGGCCAAACAACTCCACAACCGCGATACGTTCATGTGAACCCGTCGAAGTCCGCAGGTTATGAATAAACTGCACGCTGCGAGTCACGGCTGTCGAAAAGCCAATGCAATAATCCGTACCATAAACATCATTATCCATCGTCTTGGGGATGGCAATGACGCGCACACCTTCATGGTGCATCCGCTCGCCATAGCTAAGAGTATCATCACCACCAATGGGAATCAGGCAATCAATTTTCAGGTGTTCGACGACCTTCAGAACGTGATCAGTGAAGTCCTGTGGTTCTGAGTAAGTCTTGCCTTTTTCTTTGAGAAATTCCGGGATGGTGCTGGGTTTTACCTTGCCCGGGTTGGTGCGCGAGGTATGCAGGAATGTGCCACCAAAGCGATCAATGCGCCGCACGACCTGTGGATCAAGTTCTATAACCCATTTCTCTTTATCTGTCTCATCCGTCAGGTTATAGTCCAACAAACCAGCCCATCCACGACGGATACCCAACACTTTGTAGCCGTTATTGACGGCGCGGTTCACGATAGCTTTTATGGCCGGGTTCAACCCCGGAACATCACCGCCACCTGTCAAAACAGCAATACACTTTGTCATAATCTTTCGCTCCAGAAATTTGTGCAACTTGAACAATTCGCGCTTAAAATATACCACAAGCCGCTTTTTGAGTGATATGCAACATCACCAATATGTGACATTTGTCCAATTGGGTCTTGTCAAGAGTGGTACAATAGAGGCGGTTTCAATCAAGTTTCTTTTTAGGAGAAAATAATGGCAATAATGGTTCCTCAAAAAGCCAATTTAACAATTGATGATATTGCAGAAATGCTCGGCGACGATGCGGACGCATTGCTCAATCACACCAGCCAAACAGTCAGCAGCAACCAACTACTTCTGCCGGGACCGAACTTTGTAGAAGAGGTCTTCTATCATTCCGACCGCAATCCACAAACGCTCCGCAGCTTGCAACAATTGTTCGATCATGGGCGTCTGGGCGGCACAGGCTATGTGTCGATTCTGCCAGTCGATCAGGGTGTGGAACACTCCGGCGGTGCATCCTTCGCCAAAAACCCAATATACTTTGATCCAGAAAGCATTGTAGAGCTTGCCATCGAGGGTGGCTGTAATGCCGTTGCCTCCACCTTTGGCGTATTGGGTGCAGTAGCCCGCAAGTATGCCCACCGTATTCCTTTCTTGGTGAAGTTTAATCACAACGAGCTGATGACTTACCCCAACACATATGAACAGATTATGTTCGGTTCGATTAAACAAGCCTGGGACATGGGCGCAATAGCCGTTGGCGCAACGATTTACTTCGGCTCAGAAGATAGTAGCCGTCAAATCATTGAAGTCGCTGAAGCTTTCTCTTATGCTCACGAACTGGGCATGGCAACCGTGTTGTGGTGCTATGTACGCAATTCAGCCTTCAAGATTGATGGGGTGAATCATGAGGGATCTGCAGACCTAACAGGCCAGGCCAACCACCTCGGCGCGACAATCCAGGCCGACATCATCAAGCAAAAGCAACCGACCAGCAATGGTGGCTATAAGGCACTCAATACCGGTAACTCGTCGTATGGCAAGTTGGATGAGCGCATTTATTCCGAACTCAGCAGCGACCACCCCATTGACTTGACTCGCTATCAGGTTATCAACAACTACATGGGACGCATTGGCCTGATTAATTCTGGTGGCGCGAGTGGCTCGAACGACTTCGCCCAGGCTGTGCGGACAGCGGTCATCAATAAGCGAGCAGGTGGCATGGGCCTCATCAGTGGCCGTAAAGCCTTCCAGCGCCCAATGGAAGACGGGGTACGTCTGTTGCAGAATATCCAGGATGTATATCTGAACGATGATATAACCATCGCCTAAACTTCGAGCAATCGACATTAACAAGAGCGGATGGCTGGCGTCATCCGTTTTTTGTTGTGCTATGCTTCATCATGGAACCAGAAAGTCAGTATGCGATAGGGGGTAGCCATAAAACTGATCGAACCATCGCTCTCAACCGCTAACTTTCCACCCGTGGGTCGCTCATCCAACTGCACAATCTCGCAAGCATTGAATTTTCGCCAGGGCTTGAGGCTGATTTCCCGGCGCTGCTGCCCGATATTGACACCACGCACCACCATGCCTGCTTCGCCATCTTCACGCGGTTTGATTGCCAGAATCGTGAAATCTTCGCGGTTGCAAAGCATGGTATCGTCAATAGTGGTCTTAGTCGCCAAAATACCTTCAATAGCCGCTTGCCATGCAACGTCCTCATCTGCATGGCGGTAGCGTTTTTGCAGAGCCAACCAGGGAATCGGTGGCATCTGCCCCTCGACGAGCATTCGCGTATACGCCACTTCTGCCTGCCAGGGTCGAGCAACTGCCCAAACAGTTTGTTGCGGAACCCTCTTGGCCGATGAATACTTCTGGAACTTCTGGAGGCTATTGGCATTGGTCAAAAAAACGTCGTCATGGGGTAATGTCTGCCGCATTTGCTGAAAGCGTTCATAAATTGCCGGGGCGCGTCCTGTGATGCCCAAGGCCAGATGTTGATGTTCATCTGCCGCCTGTTTACGCCATTCAGCCAGGTTATCACCAACGTAGACGGTCAGGACAGGTAGACGCGAGCCATCGGCGCTTACCCATGTATAAGCAGCTGGACTGGGTTCAGTCACGAATTGATAAGCAAATTGCAAGCTAAATCCCTGAAACAATGCTGGCAGATGGGGTGTCTCAATCGCCAACCCGCCATTTTCACCTGCACCAAAGACTTGCGCCGATTGTCGTCCCAAAAGCAAGTTACGAATCAATATTTCTGGATCGCTGTCTAGCGCGGGATGACGATACCAGGGACCAAACCAGACTCGCCCCTGCCGAATATAGGTCGCCAACTGGTCGAAACGTTCCGGGCGCAGTTGTAAATAAGCATCTAGATCGCACCATTGATCGCTGAACATCATGGCAGGCAGCAAGGCGCGGCGGTTTGCCATCGTATCCAGCGCCTCGTCCCACAACAACAACCGATCAATACCGGGGTGACCAGTAGTCGGCGTGTAGGATTGTGGTAAGCGTGGCAAGACGTGAATAATATAGCGAGCAAATTTTGGATCAGGCATCTTCAGAATCTCCTACCTGTTCACGGGTCGCCACACCTATGCCTATCAAAATCAAGGCAGCGCCCATGAGTTGCACAACCACCGGCCATTCGTCCAGAAAAATGATTGCGAGGATACCGCTGCCAATAGGTTCGGCCAACACTACCAGACTGACATAAGCGGCTGGCAAATAGCCCAACGCATAATTGAACGAGGAATGACCAATCAATTGAGGAAACAGGCCCAAAAGCAAGACCCATATGAACGCTTCGGTAGGCAGGTATTGCATCTGCTGGGCATCGCCCGATACTATGATGGTAACCAACAACACCACCGCAGCAGCTCCATATACCAACCAAATATAGGGAATGACGCTGAGACACGCGCGCAACCGCCGTCCGATCACAAAATAGATAGCGGCCATCACCGCGCCAATCACCGCCAGTGCGTTGCCTAACAGTGGCGCAGCGCGTGTCGGCGGACTGCCAGCCTCACCACTTAAGGCAACCAGCACCCCGCCACCAATCGCCAATGCCAGGCCAATCACTGCCGCCCGGTTAATCGTTTCGTTCAGCAAAAAGGGAGCCATCAACGCCACCCATAGTGGATTGGTCGTGACGAGTACCACACTATTGACGACGGACGTATACTCTAACGAAGTAATCCAACTGGCAAAATGGATCCCCAATACTAAGCCTGATAGAAACGCCAACCCAATATCTACCAGCCGTAAATTGCGAAGTTCATGCCGGTATCGAAGAAGGGTAATGGGCGTCAACACAACAGCCGCCACCGTCAAACGTCCAGCAGCAACCACCAGCGATGGGGTTTCGACTTCCTGTGCAAAACGGATAAAAATGGCAGCGGTCGAAACAGCCATCAGGCCAATCGCCATCACGACATAGGGTTTCCAGGACTGTACCGAGGATTCGGAGGGCATAATCTCGCCACCTTTGTTTAGATAAACGGCACAATCTTACCACCGAGCGCGACCTGTACCAACGTACAATCGACGAAACGCAATCAGCATGATATTATTTAGCACGTCGATTGGAAAAATTCATATGAGGAGAAACCTATCCCTATGGCACACGAACTTCCCCCTCTGCCCTATGCATTCGATGCACTGGAACCCAACATTGATGCAATGACGATGGAAATTCACCACGACCGCCACCATAACGGCTATGTCAATAAACTGAATGCAGCCCTGGAAGGCCATGTTGATCTGGCCGCCAAATCTATTGCCGACTTGCTGCGGGGTATCGACAGCGTGCCGGAAGCCATACGCACTGCTGTTCGCAATAACGGTGGCGGCCACGCCAACCACTCGCTGTTCTGGACGGTGATGAGTCCGAATGGTGGTGGCGAACCCGGCGGCGATTTGGCAACTGCCATCAACGCTGCCTTCGGTAGCTTTGCTGATTTCAAAGAGAAATTCAGCGCCGCCGCCAAAACCCGCTTTGGCTCAGGTTGGGCCTGGCTGGTGGTTGATGGTGGGGGCAATCTCCAAGTCTATTCCACCGCCAACCAGGATAGCCCCTACATGGAAGGCCACACCCCAATTTTGGGCCTGGATGTGTGGGAACATGCCTACTATCTGAAATATCAAAACAAACGCCCGGATTATGTGGGCGCATTCTGGAATGCGGTAGATTGGGACGCAGTAGCCGCGAACCATCAAGCCGCAAAGTAATCTCGACTAAAGATCGGGGCAGACATGATGTTGCCTGCCCCATTCGGATATCCCCTTGAGCCGTAAAACCATCGGCTATGGCGTTATTCCTCGATATCCATGCCTCGCTCTATAAATAACCCCAAAATGACTCAAACGCATGAAAATGAAAACCGTGTCACTTTTTAATTGACAGGCAGACCGAATTTGCTATAGTTAATTTTGAATGTCAGAAAAATGTGGACTTTCCTTCAATTAAACTGTTTAGTAGCCCAAGGAGTGTACTGGAAATGACCCATATCATCACTGGCTTGTGCCTGCGCGATGGCGCGTGTGTGGAAGTGTGCCCTGTCGAATGTATTATTCCGGGGATACCTGAAGCCAAATGGCCCTGGTACTACATTGATCCTGATACCTGCATCGACTGCGGAGCCTGCGTCCCCGAATGCCCATTTGAAGCCATTTTCATTGAAGAAGAGGTACCCCCTGAGTATACATTGAAGTCTGATCAGGAATATGTGCCGGCGAAAGGTAAAAAGGTAGTCGGAACGGGTGAGGAGGTGCTTGATCTTACCGACGACATCCAGCCGAACTATGACTTTTTCGCCGAAGGTCCCGGCTACGATGCACTCGACTAAACTGTAACAATTTCCAACAAGAGGCCTTCGCTCGCAACTGAAATCAGCGACGAGTGAAGGTTCTTTTTTGCCCGGCTTCTTCAGTCTTTGAAGGCACATTGAACAATGCGGCCTCGGTGGCTCGGCGGGTGGATTCAGCCGCCGCCTCAGCCATATCCTCTTCAACAAGTGGCAGCCAGAAGCCAAACGTGCTGCCCTCGCCTTGCTTACTCCGAAACCAAACTTCGCCTTCGGAACGTTCGATAATGGTCTTGACGAGACTCAGACCCAGACCTGTCCCCTCGATATGCTCTGTGCCAGGTTCCTCGGCTCGATAGAATCGCTGAAATAGTCGCTGCTGGCGGTCTTCTGCAACGCCATAGCCATTGTCTGTCACATGGAAAAAAGCGCGTTTACCGCGTCGTTCCATGGACACCATAACTTTTCCGCGATGAGGGGTATATTTGATGGCATTGTTGATGAGGTTGACCATCGCCTGTCGATAATAAACAAATTCTCCCCGCACAATCAACGGCAGATCGGGCAAATTGGTCACGAATTCTTGTGCCTTATTATCCGCATCGGCTCTAGTACGGCTGATGGCGCTTTCCAAGGCATTCAACAAGTTGACCGGTTCACGCTCAATCCGTAACCCCGATTCCAATCGCTCCAGGATTAGCAATTCCTCCAGCAAAGACCGTATCTGGTGGGCAGCCAATTCAATGCTCTGCACATAGTGATTGGCAGCATCTGGCATTTTGGACTGCAAGCGATTGAGCAAATGGGTTGCGTTGTTAATGGCATTCAATGGATTGCGTAAATCGTGAGCCGCCAGGCGAATCATGTCCGATTTAACCTGCTCGGAGACATAGGTGCGGGTGAAACGCTCGGCATTCCGCAAAGCAAGCGCGGCCCGCTTGGCAACATGCTGAATGAAACGGCGCATGGCCTGATTAAAATGAGCAGGGTGACGACTTTCGAGATGAATAACGCCAATGATCTCATCGCGCACTTGTAGAGGAACTGTGAAATGGGAGCGTGTTTTTTCATAAATTAGATGATTGTCACCAATTTGCGAGGTATAAGCCATATAGGCTGGCTTGCCCGTCTCTGCCACCTGCCCCAACATGCCAGATGAGAGGGGAATAGGGCTGCGAGTTAACTTCTCAACATATTGATAGGCATAACCTGAAACTTTCAACACCTGCAATCCCTCGTCGGTACACCGGGCAACCAATCCAGCATCCGCCGCCGTGCGACGCATGGCCCAGTCCAGCGTAATGTCCAGGACACGCGACATGCTCAAATCGCGGTGGAGTTCGTCTTCGAGTTTCGTTAAGAATTCCAGTTCGCGGAAGCGATCTTCCAGCCCATTAGAACTCGATTCAGGTTCAGGTGGTACTAAATAGGACATCCAAAGCCTCAAATCTCGTCAAACACACCGTTAGTATACAATACTTATGTCGATTTTCCGGGTGTTTTTGTTGCTCCGTTATATCCTATTTAAACACAAGGTAGCCAAATATCACAACTTTTTTTTGACAGAACCCGCCATTTGTTCTATCTTTAACAAGCTGAATCATTAATGAGATCATGATGATAAGAAAGATAGATTTGTCCCCACGGAGGCATCTGGATGACGGACGCAACAAAGAACCTCACCGAGGGTTTGCTCGACAAAATTAACGCATTTACGCAAGAATATCAGGCCGTCGAGGTTGGTACAGTAATCGAAATTGGCGATGGTATTGCCCGTGTGACCGGGCTGCCCGGTGTAAAAGCCCAAGAATTGGTTGAATTTTCTAATGGCACGCTCGGCGTGGCCTTTAACCTGGAAGAAGACAATGTCGGTATCATTATTCTGGGCGAATATGAAGACCTGAACGAAGGTGACGAGGTGCGAGCGACGGGCCGCATCAACTCGATTCCGATTGGCCCAGAGCTGATCGGGCGTGTGATTGATCCGCTGGGCAATCCGGTGGACGGCAAAGGCCCCTTGAACGCCAGCGGCGGCTTCAACCCTATCGAAAAGATCGCTCCCGGTGTAATGGAACGTCAAAACGTGTTTCGTCCGGTACAGACCGGTCTGCGCGTCGTAGACGCTCTGACACCGATTGGCCGCGGCCAGCGCGAGTTGATCATTGGTGATCGTGGTACTGGCAAGACTGCAATCTGCCTGGATACCATCATCAATCAGAGTGACAAAGAAATGGTCTGCATCTACGTGGCAATCGGCAAACGCGCCTCGGAAATTCGCCGCGTAGTCGCCACATTGGAAGAACACGGTGCGATGAACCATACCATTGTGGTGGTCGCATCGGCTTCTGATCCAGCAGCTACCCAATTCCTCGCGCCCTATTCCGGCTGTGCTGTCGGAGAATACTTCATGGACAACGGCCAGGACGCGCTGGTGGTTTATGACGATCTTTCCAAACATGCCTGGGCCTACCGACAGGTATCGCTGTTGTTGCGCCGCCCACCGGGGCGTGAAGCCTATCCGGGTGATGTATTCTATCTGCACAGCCGTCTGTTGGAACGCGCCGCGCAGCTTTCAGACGACCAAGGCGGCGGCAGTCTGACAGCTCTCCCCATCATCGAAACGCTGTTAGGTGACGTGTCAGCCTATATCCCCACCAATGTTATTTCGATCACCGACGGCCAAATTTACCTGGAACCCGATTTGTTCTTCGCTGGTCAGCGTCCGGCTATGAATGTCGGTATCTCGGTGAGTCGCGTGGGTGGCGATGCTCAGACGAAAGTGATGAAACAGGTAGCGGGTAAACTAAAATTAGAACTGGCACAATTCCGCTCGTTGGCCGCATTCGCGCAGTTCGGCTCCGACCTGGATGCCGCCACACAGCGCCAGTTAGATCGTGGGATGCGCCTGACGGAGTTGATGAAGCAACCGCAATATCAGCCAGACGCCCTGCACCGCCAGGTAGCAATAACCTTCGCGGGTACACGCGGTTATCTGGATAAAGTACCGAACAACCGCGTCAAAGAGTGGGAAGATGGCCTTCTGCGCTTTATCGGGACTCAGTACCCTGACTATGAGAAAACGCTGTATGACACGCTGAAACTGGACGACGTTGAGGAAACACTGGATAACGCCTGTCAAGAATTCAGCGCGACCTGGAACTAATGCACAGGGAGTCTCGATGACTCCCGGTTTTGATTTTCGAGATTAGCAGGAAGAAAGTATGGCTACTGAAAGAGAGATTAAACGGCGCATAGGCAGCGTCAAAAACATTGCCCAGGTGACACGGGCACTGGAGGCGGTGTCGGCCAGCCGGGTTCGTCGTGCCCAGGAACAAGTTCTCAACAGCCGTCCCTATGCAGAAAAATCCTGGGAGGTGCTGGTGAATGTGGCCGAAGCAACGGGAGCCAACGAGCATCCCCTACTCGGTACTCACGAACGCCTGGATACCATCGACATCATCCTGGTGACATCGGATCGCTCGTTATGCGGCTCGTACAACGACAGCATCATCCGGGTTGCACAACGCTTCATGGAACATCACTCAGTCAACAACATCCGCTGGATCACGGTGGGACGTAAAGGTCGTGACCAATTGGTTCGGGCTGGCGAAAATGTGGTGGCTGAGTTCAGCAAGATGCCGACGCCCCTCCGTATTTCGGATATTGTTCCCATCGGCAAAATCGTCGTGGACGACTTTTTGGCAGGCATATGCGATCAGGTATTCATTGCTTACACCGACTACATCAATACCTTAGTGCAAAGACCACAGGTTATCAACCTGCTCCCCCTGCAACACTATGAGCCAGAAAACAAGGTGCAGGCCGACTATCTGAAGGATGAACCTGTGGTAACCACTGGCGGACGCGACTATCTATATGAACCGAGTGCCGCCGCTATTCTGGACGAGGTGATTCCGCGCTTTACAACACTGCAAATTTATCAGGCTTTGTTGGAAAGTGCCGCCAGCGAACACAGCGCCCGTATGGTCGCCATGCGGAACGCCAGTGAAAATGCACTGGCATTGGCCGACGACCTGACACTGATGTATAACAAGGCGCGGCAAGCGACCATCACCAGCGAAATTCTGGATATTGTGGGCGGTGTGAATGCCCTCCAGCAAGTAAAATCCAGCACAAAAGCCTTGAAAGCTGCCGATGACTTCATTGGTCTGGTCGGTGGTGCATTAAAAGCCGAGCAAAATAACTAATACGCAACGAAGAATCAGGAGACCGTTTGTAAAATGAGTGAAGTTGAAGGCCGTATCGTACAGGTTTTGGGTAGCGTGGTTGACGTTGCCTTTAACCCCACTGATTCTTTGCCGGATATTTATCACGCCATCCGTGTGGATCGTCCCGGCGAAGATGACTTGATTCTAGAAGTACAAAATCACATTGGCGGCCATCGCGTGCGCTGCGTGGCGATGGACTCGACCGATGGCCTGGCTCGCAATACCCCCGCCTATGCGACTGGCGACTTTATCACCGTGCCCGTTGGTGAAGCCGTGTTGGGCCGCATCTTCAACGTGTTGGGCC
Source organism: Aggregatilineales bacterium (assembly GCA_965215855.1). Lineage (GTDB taxonomy): Bacteria > Chloroflexota > Anaerolineae > Aggregatilineales > J027 > J027. Next base: position 157,102 of record CBDCER010000002.1, read on the forward strand.
GCCCCATCGACAACATGCCAGTCCCCGAAGTAGAAGCCTATTACCCTATTCATCGTGAAGCACCGCGTTTTACTGAACAGAGTTCGCAGATTGAGGTCTTTGAGACCGGTATCAAAGTCATCGACCTGATCGCGCCCTTTACCAAAGGCGGTAAAATGGGCATCTTCGGTGGCGCGGGCGTGGGCAAAACCGTCGTCATCACGGAACTGATCGACTCGATTGCGAAAGAACACGCTGGTATTTCGGTATTCGCAGGCGTGGGTGAGCGCACCCGCGAAGGCACGCAACTGTATCAGGAAATGGAAGAAAGCGGCGTATTGCAGGCTGTGGCGATGGTCTTCGGCCAGATGAACGAGCCGCCGGGCGTGCGTTTGCGTGTCGGTCTGAGTGGCCTGGCAATCGCTGAATACTTCCGCGACCAGGGCAAAGACGTGCTGATGTTCATCGACAACATTTTCCGCTTCTCGTTGAGTGGTTCGGAAGTGTCGGCGTTGCTAGGTCGTATGCCTTCGGCGGTGGGTTATCAACCGAATCTGGCGGAGGAAATGGGTCGGTTGCAAGAGCGCATCACCTCGACCAACACTGGCTCCATTACGTCAATGCAGGCCGTATATGTGCCCGCCGATGACTACTCCGATCCCGCGCCAGTAGCGGTGTTTACGCACCTGGACGGAACCATCGCCCTGACCCGCGAGCTGGCTGCTCAGGCGTTATACCCGGCAGTGGACCCGCTGGCTTCGACTTCGAAGATTCTGGATCCGTTGGTTGTAGGTATCGATCACTATAACACCGCCAACGAAGTGCAGAATGTCCTCCAGCGTTACAAAGAACTGCAGGACATCATCGCGATTCTGGGTGTGGAAGAACTGAGCGAAGAAGACAAGATGGTTGTGGCCCGTGCCCGTCGTATCCAAAACTTCCTGACGCAACCCTTCAAAGTCGCATCGCAGTTTACTGGGCGTGACGGCAAGTATGTGCGGCTCCAGGATACCATTCGCGGCTTCCGCATGATTTTGGATGGCGATCTGGATGATGTTGGCGAGGCCCATTTCTACATGGCTGGCCCAATTGAAGACGTTTTGGAGCGCCACGAAGCCGCCATGCAAGAGGAATAGGAGGCTGGCGTATGCCAATCCACGTTGAAGTTGTGACGCAAGAACGCAAACTTTTTGAAGAACCCTTTGCCGATATGGTGGTTATTCCTGGCATCGAGGGCGAGATGGGCGTTCTGCCCCGCCACACGCCGCTACTGACTACCTTGGCTTTTGGTGAATTGCGGATCAAAAAAGGCAGGGCCGAAGAAAGCTTCATTATCTATGGCGGTGTCGTGGAAGTTCGTCCGGACAAGGTCGTGGTGTTAGCCGATGCCGCCGACTTTGCCGCCGACATCAGTCTGGAAGAAATCGAAGCCGCCCGCGAACGTGCTGCTGAAATCTTGGCACAAGGACCGCCGCCCGATGAACACCAACTGATCGCAGCGGAATTGCGACGAGCGGAATTGGCGATTAATGTTGCCCGGAAAACTCGTAGCCGAGCTGGTAACATCCGCATTATCAGCCAAACGGATGATAACAACGAGCCAGAGTAACCCTCCGATTAGTTCTGGCAGGTGAACGCCCCGCACCCCACGGGGCGTTTTGTTTGGATATGGACGCCGGGCCACTTATGGGGTATTTTTGGGAGCGTCAAAGTCGAGAAACCTTCGCGCTAAGGAAAGCACATGGGATTATTTGCTAAGAATCTGGGGATCGACCTGGGCACAGTTAATGTGTTGCTGTACACCAATGGTCAAATCCTCCTGCAAGAACCGGCTATGGTTGCATTGACCACCGATGAGGAACATCCCGAAGTGCGGGCGTTGGGTCAGGAAGCCCGCGATATGTGGGGTCGTCATTCCGAAGACATCACCATCATCCAGCCGTTGAAAGATGGCGTGATCGCCGATTATGAAGTGACCGAGGCCATGCTGGGATATTTCATGCGGAAAATCAAGTCACGCGGCTGGTTTCGTCGTCCCGTGGTGATGGTTTCCGTGCCTTATGGAGTGACTAGCGTCGAGAAACGCGCCGTACATGAGGCCGCGCTTCAGGCTGGTGCGCGTGAGGCTTTTCTGATTCATGAACCGCTGGCGGCAGCGATTGGGGCAGGACTGCCAGTGCATACCCCGGCTGGTAACATGGTGTTATCGTTGGGCGGTGGAGTCAGTGAGGCAGCGGTGGTGGCAATGGGTGGCATTGTGGCAGCCTCAACAGTTCGTGCTGGCGGGCAGCGATTGGATGAATCCATCATCCACTATGTACGTCGCAAATATAGCCTGATTATTGGCGAGCCGACCGCTGAAGCAGTCAAGATTCAGATTGGGGCCGCCATTGACCAGGAACAGGAACTCTCGATGGAGATTCAAGGCCGTGATCAGGTTGGTGGGCTGCCACGCACCATCACCATTACCACCAGTGAAGTTGTGGAAGCCTTACACGAAACCTTGACTCAGATCGCGGGTGTGGCACGCCAAACCCTGGAAAAGACACCACCTGAACTGGCTTCGGATGTGATTGACCGGGGAATCGTGTTGACTGGCGGCGGCGCATTGCTACGGGGCATTGAGGAATTTATCACACGCTTTACCAGCGTGCCAACTTATCGTGCCGATGACCCAATGGTGGCGACTGCCGTTGGTGCTGGCCGAGCATTGGAGAACCCCAGCCTGCTGCGAGGTGTTCTGGAACGCACGTAGGGTTTTGGCATTGATAATTATAAACAGGCGGTCATGGGGCCGTCCGTTTTTATTTCAGGTAGAAGGTCATGTGTTGCAGCTCAATCACGGGGTCAATGTATTGCACATATACGCCTTCAGGAACACCTAGATTAATCGGTGCATAGTTTAAGATAGCTCGAATACCAGCTTCAACCAGTTCATCAGCGACAGCCTGAGCATATTCAGCGGGAACCGCCAGCATCGCCATCTCGATATGATGGGCTTTTATGACCTCAGTCAATCGTTCCATCCCCAATATCTCCAGACCAGCACCTTTAATGATTTGGCCGACTTTCTCTGGGGCGCTGTCGAACACTGCTACCACCTCAAAACCTCGCGGGACAAAGCCGCGATAGTGGGCCAGCGCATGTCCCAGATCCCCAGCACCGACAATTACCACCGGCCAACGACGGTCCACTTGTAAAATCTGCTGGAGATTCTGGCGTAAGGTCTCTACATGATAACCTGTCCCCTGCTTGCCAAAACCGCCAAACAGCGCAAGATCCTTACGAATTTGCGCGGAACTAATACCCAGATATTGTCCCAATTCGCGCGAGGACGTGACCATCTGTCCCGATTGTGCCAACTGTGTCAGGGCACGCAAGTATATCGGCAAACGTCCAATTACAATATCTGGAATCTCAGATGGCATGTGTTAAATTCCCTCGTTGGTACAAAACTTCACGAATGATACTATAGCCCAGATGCCACTGAAGCGCCATAATTAATCCGAGGCGTGAGAATAGGTCGCCAAACAGCCATGTTCATCAGCGCAAACCCCACCAGATAAACCAGCCATTTGAAATCTGTAGGCTGAACCTCTGCCAGATCTTCAGGGCCAACCGGCATAGCGGCCAGGCCGTCGGCCATGAACGTATACAACACAATCAGTGTCCCCAGCACAAGAGCAGTCCAATCTTGCCATTGGGGACGAACGACATGACCTGCTTCATCCCTGATGACAGCCGCCACTCCGCCCCCGACCATCAGAAATGCTATCAGGATGGGACTCAGCACCGGCCCCCACCAGGGCAGTGGAATCAAAAACAACAGATCAAGGTCGAAAGGTGATGTCGGCCAGCCAATGAAGACCCATAACCAGAAATAATAGAAAATGTCCCAAACACCAAAAGCCAGAAATGCGAATGCAATCCGTGTCTGAAAGTTGCGTCCGGCAATCCAACCCACGAACAGCAGCATGAACATTGTGGCGGCCTCGCGCCCGATTTCAATATAGCCAGTCGTCCGCTCGAAGGCCGGAATATCGGTGGCAATATCTTCAATATCATACAGGTCGCGTAGATAGACAACGACTGCGGACTCCAGATAAGCCATAGCAATGGCAAATAACGCCACCCACCACACATTGCGACGTAGCACTGTTCTAGTCATCGTTCTCGAATTCGGAACCGGCCTTGCCACTTAAGCGTTGGCTGACCTTCTTGCCACCACCGAGCGCCACCGAGCGTTGGTAAGCCGCCCAAATCGACCGCGAAATGACCGTTCGAAAGCCGCCTTTCTCCAAATAATAGTTTGCTTCGGCAGATGTGCCACCGGGACTAGTCACCTGGTTGCGGAGTGAGGCCAGGTGTTCCTTGCTATGGATGGCGTATTCCGTCGCACCGAGGACGGTTTGCAGCACCAGTTGACGAGCCACCCGCCGTGAGAACCCCAAATGTACGCCAGCATCGACCATCGCTTCTAGAAACATGAAAATGTAGGCTGGACCTGTGCCGCTGAGGGCTGTCGCCATATCCAGATAGTCTTCTTTCTCGACGTAAACTTCTTCACCAAATGCTTTCAAAATCGCTTGAGCCTGCTCGCGTTGGAGGGCAGAGACTGCTGTAGTCGTAGTCCAGACGGTAATACCCTGGCCGATCTTGGCAGGTGTGTTCGGCATAGCCCGCACAACATGAGTATTGCCAAAACGCTCAACCAAATGTGTCAGCGGTATACCTGCCGCAATGCTGAGAATTAGCTCGCAGGCTTCGGCCCCGCTTCTGCCTATGGGCAAAACCTCATCAATGACCTGGGGTTTTACACTTAAGACCAGTAAATCCGCATCATGCGCGGCCTGGCGATTATCAGTAGTGGCGCGGATACCATAGCGGGCTGTCAACTCACGGGTACGATCCTCACGTGGCCCCGCCGCGATGATTTGTTCGGCCTGCATGATTCCTTTGTTGACCAGCCCAGCGATCATGGCTTCTGCCATCTGCCCGCTGCCGATAAATGCCAGGATTTTGTTATCAAACATCATTCGCTCTCGCAATCATTTATTATCATCAAACGCGGCCATTGTAACTCATCAAGTAAAAGGCTCGCTGACGTCCTTTATAGAGTTCGCACAAAAAATCGGTGGCAACAAAGCCGTGCTGTATTACAGTCAACAATATATCGCGAATGTGCCGCCGCCAGTCCGCATCAACATTCCCTATGCTTGCCGGAATTTCAATGAGCAGCAACGACCTTTCAGGAATGGATACACGCCCACGATAGGGTTTGACGTAGTCATCTGCTAGGTAGGATGGGTTAACAAGCGGCGTATCGGCTGCTAGATATTGCGTCAGGCTGAGTTTGCTCCGTTGACCGAATAACCGTTCCTCCACACGATGATTGGACACCCACCACTCGGCATGTAGCCGGTCAGTGAATTCGGACTGAAGGCCATAGTAATCGGGCACATATTTATCGACCACGACTCCCAACTTGCGAATAAGCAAATAAGCATCCCGACTACTGAGTGGATCAAAATCCACAGTAATCAGGTGAATAGCCTGTTGAAGGGCAATATCGCGCAGGCGTAGCATCATCTGTATGCCAACGCCCACGCCGCGATAGTCAGGATGAACGGCCAGCCTATTTAGCGCCAGCTTAAGATTTGCCATGGCTGGACGGTGTGGATCGCGCAGAGCTGTACCCAGAAATGCAACCAGGAACCCAACCAACAATGTCCCATCAAAGGCCCCAACAATCTGGCTACCGTTCCGTGCAAGATCAATCAAGGTGTGAAGCGGTAGCAGATCGGTGGTTCTTTCGTCCCACACCAATTCCTGTAAATCCATCACCCTGGCCTGTTCATCGGTGCTGGTTAACGAGCGTATCGAGAACTCCCGTGGCATCTCTTTACCTATCAATAGCGAATGCCAGGGCGTCGCCGGAAGATAAAACGCAAAAACTCCAGGCCATAACGACGTTGTGGCATATAGGTCAGTAATGTGTCCTCAAATCGAACCGGATGCACGCCGGTATAGTGAAACAGGTTGCCCAAATTAGCAGTTCGATTACCCGATAGCACATCAAACCACTGGCGGGTGATCGGCCAACGTGGAAAAATGGCGTTCATAAAGCCTGTCAACCAACGCAGGATATACGGAGGAATGGGAACCAACATGCGCCGTGCGCCACTGACACGCATCACCGTTCGCACGAGTTCATTGTAGGTCACATATTCGCCACCGCCGATTTCAACGGTTTCATCGACCAGTGAAAGTGCTTCCAGGCTATTTTCGAGGGCAGCAATCAAATCGCCAACATAGATTGGATGGAGTAAATTTTCGCCCTGGCCCGGCTGGAAAACCAGTAACGGATTGCTTCGTAACATCATCGCCAGATTATTAACGGAACGATCTTCCGATCCGAAAACAAGTCCGCATCGGAATATCGTATAGGCCACGCCGCCAGCCCGCACCAACTCTTCGACCTGTCCCTTCACGCGTAGCAGCGTATAAGCTGAGGATGGCTCTGCTCCGAGATGACTGAGAACAACCAAACGCCCAACACGCGCTGAACGGGCTGCCGTGATAACCTGGCGCGTACCCACCAGTTCAACATGTTCAAGATCACGGCGGCCACCCCACCATTGAGCGCCCGCCAGATGGAAAACAGTATGTGCGCCTTGCATGGCTTGAAATAGACTCTCGCCGTGAAAAATGCTACCTTCGGTGACCTCAGCTTCGCCAGCATCAGCCCAGGGCCATTGCCGACGCCGCCGTCCAAAATAGGCGACGACCTGGGGTGGCACTAGAACACGAACTGGATTTCCTGAACGTAACAATTGGGCTACTAGATGTCTGCCGACAAAACCCGTAGCCCCTGTAACTACAATCATGATGTTTTCTCCGACGCGCCATTATAGGTGGCAGATTGTATTGCCACAATATGCAAAAAAGGGCAGGCCACGTGCCTTACCCTTTTTGTTGATTTCAGGCTGGTCGTTAAAACAGGCTATGTCATCTCAAACAGGCCAAGCTCAATGGCTGCCAACCCACCAATAATGAAGACCAGTGCCACAATGGGAGCCAGCAAACCGATTAGGCGTTGGGTCCGGGGACTAACTGCTCCCATAATGCGCGGGTACACCGTGAAGGCATGAGCTGGAATCAGCACAAAAGTCATCGGTAACAAGTGCCCGATATGTCGTCCAGAGTCGAAGCTGTCATCAGCAATAAACAAAACAAGCAAGATAACGCCCAGCAGCACCTGAACATCGACGGTGATACTGAACAACAGGCTCATAGGGCGGTCACGTTTAGAATCGGAACGGGTGAGTAGCGCAAAGGCGAAATATACAACATTGATGACAATGGCGAGCAAAACAAGGAACCGCCAGCCAGAATGGAAATCTTGAAAGAAACTTAACATAAGCTATCCTCACATCATAATCAAGGTTAATGGTCAGCCGTGATTGTATGAAATAGCCAAAGGTTGTCAAGATCGCTGTAACCTTTGATGAAGCTAAGGGTTATATAAAGTGGCCTGATGATTGTGGTATAATGCCGCGCAATTAAGCATAGTTAAGATCGCATTTAAGGAGTTTGATGTGTACGGTAGGCGCGTAGTCGTGACAGGAATGGGTATTGCCTGCCCCATTGGCAACAATCTTGAAGAAGTCTGGCAACATGCCAGCCAGGGTAAATCTGGTATCGCCCCGATTACCCTGTGGGACCCCTCCCATATAGGTGTACAGTTTGGCGGAGAGGTCAAGAATTTTGATCCGAATGAAGTTTTCGGCTCGCGTCATGCCCGTCGCATGGATCGCACCACCCAGCTTGCGATGTATGCCACACAGCAGGCCATGGACGACAGCGGCATTGAAGTTACTGAGAGCAATCGCTACGACTTCGGAGCATTGATTGGATCGGGGATTGGTGGCATACGCACCATTCTAAATGGTATGAAGGCTTTTATGGGGCGTGGTCAAAAAGGTGTAAGCCCCCTGTTAGTTCCCATGATGTTGCCGGATAGTCCGGTCGGGCGCATCAGCATTGAATATGGATTGCGCGGTCCCACGTTGTCAGTCAGTTCAGCCTGCGCCACTGGCAATAATGCCATCGGCGAAGGGGCTTCAATGATTGCACGGGGTTCGGCGGATATTATGCTGGCCGGTAGCACGGAGGCCGGATTGGTTGATCTGGCGGTGGCGAGCTTTGATAATATGCGTGCAATTTCGCGGCGCAACGATGACCCACAACGCGCCTCGCGCCCCTTCGACAAAAACCGCGATGGCTTTGTGGTTTCCGAGGGTTCAGCCATCCTCGTGCTGGAGGAAATGGAACATGCCAAAGCACGTGGCGCAACGATTTATGCCGAAATCGTGGGCTACGCCAATACGTCGGACGCCTTCCATGTCACAGCTCCGCTGGAAAATGGTGATGGTGCAGCCGTCGCTATGCAACGGGCGCTAAAGGGTGCCGGATTGCAGCCCGCTGATGTTGACTACTTGAATGCACACGGGACCAGCACGCCTCTGAACGATAGAATGGAAACGCTCGCTATCAAAAGCACCTTCGGCGAACTGGCCTATGATACGCCGATCAGTTCCACTAAATCCATGACCGGACATTTGATGGGGGCGGCAGGTTCGATTGAAGCCGTTATGAGTATTCAGGCGCTTCAAAACAATTTCATCCCACCCACGATCAATCAGGAAACGCCCGATCCTGAATGCGACCTGGATTATGTGCCAAACGAAGGGCGTGCCAAAGAACTAAATGTCGTAATGAGTAACTCATTTGGGTTCGGTGGACACAATACCGTGCTGATTTTCAAGAAACATAAGGAAAACGGCAGCGCGTAACGCACAGTACAGCACGGCAGCAACCATCATTCAACTATGCAGATGTAGGAGGAGGACATGGCTGATCAATCAACCAACGGGCACCACGATCAACGCCGCTGGCTTGCATTACGACGCAACCAGAACACCAACGGCAACGGCAGCCAAAATGGCACAGTCCTTCCCAAGCGTCTACCAACGTTAGGACGCAGTAATCATACCCAACACTATGCTCATATTGTCGGGTGGGGCATGGCTGTGCCAGATCGTGTGCTGACCAATCATGACTTGGAAGCCATCGTAGAGACCAATGATGAGTGGATTCGCACCCGTACCGGAATTGCGGAACGCCGTATCGCCGATGAGCGTGAATCGACTGGTAGTCTGGCGGTGCGGGCCGCACGGCACGCGCTCAAAGTTGCCGACATCATGCCCACCGACATTGATCTGATTATCGTGGCGACTTCGACACCCGAACATATCTTCCCCAGTACCGCCAGCCAAGTTCAGGATTGGTTGGGGGCAAAGAACGCCGGTGCTTTCGACTTAAGTGCGGCTTGTTCAGGATTCGTGTACGCGTTGGATATGGCTGCTGCGAAGATCCGGGCAGGCGACATTGAGACGGTGCTGGTGATCGGGGCCGAAACGATGAGCCGGGTGTTGAACTGGTCGGATCGTGGAACGTGTATCCTGTTCGGAGATGGTGCGGGCGCAGTCGTTGTTACGGGCAAACCAGAACCCGGTGGCGTCCTGAGCAGTATATTGCGCTCAGACGGCTCAGGCTGGGATATGTTGGGTTTGCCCACTGTCGGCAGCCGCGATACATACCTGATGGATGAAAAGCGCAAAGCAAAGGATGATTCGGGGAAAAATCCGCCAAAGTCCATGCACCGCCTCCATATGAATGGGCGGGAAGTCTTCCGTTTTGCGACACGGGTCATCAACGACAGTATTAAATCCACGCTGGAAATGGCTGGACTGAATCTGGACGACGTCGGCCTGATCATTCCGCATCAAGCCAACCAGCGCATCATCGAATCAGCAGCCCGCTCGCTAAAAGTGTCTTCGGATAAATTCTATAGCAACGTCAGTCGCTATGGCAATACATCTGCCGCCTCGATTCCGATTGCATTATGCGAAGCAATTGATGAGGGGCGTCTGGAAGCTGGAGATTACCTCGTGTTTTGTGGCTTTGGCGGGGGGCTAGCCTGGGCAACAATGGCGATTCAGTGGGAAACCATCCCGGTCAAACGCCCCAAGACAACTCACACTGTACGGCGGCAGGTTACATACTGGTATGCAGTACAACGACGCAAGGTACTCCGGCGCTGGCGGAGATTTTCGAGTCGGATGGCGGGTTCCCCAACGCCCGAAGCGACGATGCGCCATCTTCGAGACAAATTGGAAGAAGGCACGTCCGAAAAAGAATCGGAAAGCTCATGAATTCAAGCAGGCCTGCTGATAATGACAGGCCTATTGTTGTTCATGGCGCAGGTGAGGCGGTTTCATATGGGCCAAAATAGCGATATTGCAGCGGTGGCTGTTGCAGACTCTCCAAAACATCATTTGCATCGGGCAATGCAAAGTAGCTTTCCGCACTGAATCCCGGCGCAAAGAAGTCGAAAAAATTGAAATCAAACGGATATTCCTGCACACGGTAGCCACTGACCCCGGCGAGGTTGGCGGCAAACTCAATGGCGTCGTCTTCGTAACCCAGGCCATCAATCAGGCCAAGATCAAGCGCCTCTGTCGCAATCCACACCTGGCCGGTTGCCAGGGCACGCACATCGACTTCAGTGAGCGTTGAGCCATCACGATTGGCGACGACCTCAATGAAGTGATTCAGCACAATTTCGATTTGTGTCCGCCAAAAGGCACGTTCCTCTGGCGTAATCTCGCGGAAGAAGCTGCCAAAGTCTTTATTGTCACCGGTCACAATCACCTCGACATCGACACCCACATCGGCCAGCAACTCCGATACATCAAAGAACGTCGAAATCACGCCGATACTGCCGACCAGTGAATTGCGACTGGCAATGATCTCATCAGCTCCGCTGGCGATATACAGGCAACCCGACGCGCATGTACCGTGCATATAGAACACCACAGGCTTCTCAAAATTTCGGACGGCAGCCCACAACTCATCGCTGGCATTGATGCCGCCACCAGGGCTATTGGCACGAATCACCACCGCTTTGACATCGCGCTCATCGGCCATCCATTCCAGTTGTTCTGTGATGTTGCCAGTGGTTGCACCAAAACCATCACCCGTTGAAATTGGCCCAATCAGATCAATCACGCCAATCGCCGGGCCAGTCTCTTCCTCGGTTTCCGACAGACGGTTGAGAATGGTGTTGGCGCTGAAAGTCGTGGTTATCATCAAGACGGCACAAGCGCAGACTGGCAATAAAAATCCGGTAATTAATGCCACAAAAACCCAAAGAACAGTACGCCCGCCACGTTGCTGCTGAGGGGGTGGTGGCGGGCCGATTGGGCGAAACGCGGGCGGGAGACCCGGTGATGACCCAGGCGATAAGGGTGGAATCGTTGGTGGCGGGCTGCTGGGCACATCATGGTTATCAGCATCGAGGGGAGGTTCTGGCATCATTGCAATTTATTCCTTCACCAGCCGCACAAATTTACGCTTGCCGTATTGCAACACGACCGGCAATTGATCTAGCGTGACTTCCGCGCCGATGTCATTCACCTTGTCGCCATCGCATTTTACACCGCCACCCTGAATCTGGCGTTTGGCGTCGCCTTTGCTCTTGAGTAAACCCGTTTCGACCAATAGATCAACAACACGTGCATCTGTGGTCATGGCGTACTCGTCAATATCGTCTGGGATACCGCCTTGCTGCATGGCAGTTTGCGAAAATTCGCGGCCTGTCTGTGCCCCTTCATCGCCATGGAAAATGCGCGTGATCTCAAAGGCCATGTGCGATTTGACATCCTGGGGCGATTTTTCGCCGCGCTCAATGGTAGCCATCAAGTCGTCCACTTTCCCTTGCGACCAGCCCAGCAGCAGCTTGTAGTATAGCGGCATGACCGAATCGGGCAGTTTCATGACGCTGGTATACATCTGACCCGGCTCAGACAAAATCGGGATGTGGTTGCCCTTGCTCTTGCTCATCTTCATCACGCCATCAGTTCCCGGCAGGCTCTCACCCATTGCAATCACAACCTGGGGCTTCATGCCGAGCGATTTCATCAATTGGCGTCCGGCCATCAGGTTAAATAGTTGATCTTGGCCGCCAACCTGGACATCCGTCTTTTGGGCCACTGCATCATAGCCCTGCATCAAGGGATAGAAAAACTCGTGCAGGTAAATCGGGTCGCCACTTTCATGACGATTGCGAAACGTTTCGCGGGCAAGGAATTGCTGGACGGTAAAGCTTTGGGCCAGCTTGATGATTTCCAAAAAATCAAGTTCTGACAACCATTCGCCATTATGCCGAACTTTTGTCTTGGCCGGATCAAGGATCTTCATGGCCTGATCGGTATAGGTTTGGGCATTAGCAGCAACCTGCTCCATCGTCAGCATGGTGCGGGCAGTATTGTCATCAGGGTCGCCGATGAGCGATGTAAATGAGCCGATCAAGAAGGTAACCTCATGGCCGAATTCCTGAAATTGGCGCAGTTTTCGCATAGGAATGGTATGGCCCAGATGCAGGTCGGTGGTGCGCGGATCAAAACCAGCATAGACGCGTAGCGGGCGGCCTTCTCGCTCGGCTTCGATCAGACGCTCACGCAACTCACGCCGCATCATTTCGCGTGTCTGATCGTCGCCGTAGCCGGTATTGCTCATCAAGACTTCAACCTGCTCGTCAATGGAAATGGCGACATCAGTAGACATTTATGCGTTCCTTTGCATTATGGAAATAGGGAAGACGATCCAGGGCATTATATCATCAGGTCTCAGGGAGGGGGAGATTGGATTTGGCTCTACTTATCATTTCTCCACGTGATGAGGAACCCATATGGGGTCATCTGAATATCCCCATTGTGGAGCCATTTCTAACATTTCACCTCCGTCCAAAGACATTAGCATCGCCCACCAACCATAAGCAGAGTTGAATGTGAACGCAATGTGGTTTTCATCGGGTGATAGAGCTATTGTCGATGGGTAGATATTGGATGGAATCGACTGAACTATCTGGTAGTGTCCCTCTTGCAGAGAATAAGTAGCAAAATATCGTTCCGAAGTGTGGAAATCACGCATGTAGAAGTAAATCATCGTCTCATCCGCACTCCAAATTGGGCATTCAACCTCCACTCGCAAACCTGGAGGATAGTTACCCAACTCATGTGCAACTTCAAGTTGCTCAGAAAATACGATGATACGGTCACTGGTTTGACCATCGGAATATACAACCGCTGTCAAGTAATTGTGAATAGGAGAGAAGCTACGGCAAATATACCCTGTATTTGGAACTGTATATCGCCCGCGATCACCCAGAGGTTCAACAATAACCGAGAGATCTGATATTTCCTCCGTTTCAAGGTTTATCAGCTGCGTCACAGGTTGATTTTCATCGACTCCGACAACCAAAGTTTCCAAATCTGGTGACCAAGCCATAGTCGTCGGCCAACTACCAATCATATCATTCGGCACACTAGTACCCGAACTTGCTTAAAATGCGGAGTAAGAATGTACTTCTCAAGGTAGAAAAGGCTCTATGTACCCCGCAACTTTAGGAAGTTAAAGTACTAGCTGGGGTCTCATAGAATACGTGACTTGTGTCCCCTGTGTCTATTTGAGCTTCGATCAAACGCCGCATTCCGACGTCCTCAGAAACAAAGTAGACGGCACTCTCATCAGGCGACCATGTAAGATCATACGCCTCAGAAAAAGATGTACTCGCGTAATTAAGTGGGGGTCTTTCCCTAAAACATGTAATGATTTGAGCATCTTTGCTCATTATGCAAATCTCGACCACTAAATCAGCCTCGAAAAATCTCCGAATAGCAAGAAGCTGTCCCGATGGAGACCAAGACAGAGGATAAATATGGGTCGCCGTCTCATCAGTGTAAAAAAGTGTTGCGTTTAACGTTTTAGCAGAGAATAGAGCCAAGCGATTATGCTTGAAATCTGGATCAAATTGGTTAATCTCACTATAAGTAAATACAACATCATGCGAAAGCTCCGTTGTTTGTAGTGAAGCCCGCGCTCTTGAACTCTGGATTAACAATACACAACAGAAGCAAAATACCGCGATCTTGATTAGAAATTTCAATTCACCATTACCCTATCAAACTAATTCACAAAGGATCAGTGCCCCAATTGACCTAGCGTCACCTCAGCATACATCCGCAGGGCAGGTAACGGGTCGTCCAATGCCTGCGCCAATGGTCCAACTGCCGCCTCGCCAAAACGAACCAGCATCGCAGTGATGAATTCTGGCACATCGCCATGTGCCTGCCCGTGCATTGCACTCTGATGCAGTAAAATCTGGAGCCGCTCATATTCATCGTGAATATAAGCCGTCTTTTCGACGATATAGCGGCGTAGAACGTCAATCAGCGGTTCAATCGCCCGCGGATCACCAAGTTGAGCGAGTGATCGGGCGGCTTCCATAACGGCTCTGAGATGGGGCTGCCGCAAGAGGGCGATGAGCGGCTCGACAGCACGGGCATCGCCAATCCTGCCCAGCGCAACAGCGCAACCGGTCACAACCCGATCATCCTGACTGGTTCGCAGGCATTCGATAAGGGGTTGCACTGCTAAACGTGTCCGGAATAGGCCCAGAGCTTCAATCGCTGCCCGCTGGACTCTGGTATCTTCATCGTGCAAGGCATTGACAAGCGGTGTAACTGCACGCCCATCCTTCAATATCCCTAATACACGGGCGGTTCCGGCACGAATCAACACATCGCGATGATTTAATGCCATCAATAAAGGATTAACTGCAACAGTTCCCAAACTGGCAAGTTTTTGAACAGCAACCGTTCGCACAGCAAAATTCTCATCAGCCAGATATGAAATCAAAGTCTCAACAGGCATATCTAATGCCACAATGGCCTGTTGACGCTGTCGCCAATTCTCGCGGGATGGTAGATTAGCTGACATTATTCACTCCCCCCATCTCGCGGCTGATTCCAGTCGGAAAATGTGGTATCCAAAAACGTGGTTCCACGCTCATCACCTAATTGTTGTAAAGCCCACGCCGCCGCCGTCTGGACTCCTGTGTCTTTATCACGCAGTGCCTCAGCCAATGAATCAATCGCACGATTATCAGCAATCATGCCCAGAGTCGCTGCTGCACCGCGCCGCACCAACGCATCACGCTCGTGCAATGCACCGATCAAGACTTCAACCGCTGTCTCGCCCAATTCGCCCAAGGCATCAGTCGCATGGCGGCGCACACCTTCATTCGAGTCGCCAAGCGCCGCTATCAATGGCTCAAGCGCCCGCAAATCTCGCAGTTGTCCCAACGCCATTGCCGCATGACGCCGGACATACTCGCTCCGATCTCGCAAGGCCGTCAGTAATGGCTCAACGGCGGCTGGATCATCAATTTTGCCGAGCGATAAAGCTGCCTCACCGCGCACCCATTTGTCACGGTCATGCAGTGTATTTACCAGTGCCGTAATCGCTCGTGAGTCGCCAATTTGTCCCAGAGCCAGCGCAGCCAGCTTCCGCATTCCATCACTTTCATCACGTAGCGCCAAAATCAACGGCTCGACAGCACGCGTATCGGCCATTTTCGCCAGTGCCAACGCCGCACCGTGTCGCACGGCCTCGTTGGCATCCTGCAAACAAGCGATGCAGTAAGGAAAGGCAAAATGATCGCGCAGTAAGGCATGGATGAAACTGAACACGCCCTGGCGCACGGAACGGAGCAGATGAAGACCCTGTGATAGTTCAATAAAATCATCCACTTTTTCGCCAATGACATGATGGAAAACCGCCACGCCAATTTCATTTTCCTTGCCCCACAACAATGAAGTTAGGGCCACCTGTCCCAACAAAGTATAGATATCGGCTAGCGCATAAGGCAATGGCTGATTGGACCACGATTGTTCAAACTCGTAGCGCCGCATCACATAGGTCTTGAAGACCTGATCGCGCAGTAACGCCGTGTTATCACCCAGATTTTGCAGCGCCGATTGGCCCGCGTCCTGATAGGCTACCGTCAACAGGGTCAAGACCAGTGGCGTGCGAGCGATATTGAACAGCTGGTGGTCATCCTGCAGCGCCTTCCATAGTTCTGGTTGATCTTGCAGATAGGTCTCAATCTGTTCGTCATTCAATGGTTTAAGGGTCACCGCGCCATTGAGGGCAATTCGAGTGCCTGTTTTTTGCACAATCTCTGCATAGCCGCGCCCCCGGCAGGAAATCACGACACGCGCTGATTCGATTTGATCAAGCGCCTGTACAAAGGCCACCCGCAAATCACGTCCTTCGTCGCCTGCTTCAGACGGCAAATTCCCCGGCAACTCGTCCAGACCATCCAAAAGGAGCAACACATTCCCAGCGTCAATCTGGGCGCTCAAGTCATGTGCGGCCAAGCCCGTCACCCGCGCCAACCAATCCACCAGCATGGATTCACCATCCCAGGTATGAATCGGCGCATACACCGGCAACCAGTCACCAGCATCCATTAGACGTTCATTGACCTGATGGCGGGCCAGGGTCAGCAATGTGGTAGTCTTACCTGCACCGGCCTCCCCCAGCAGCAACATGCGTCCATCATAGTGCATCACAGCTTCTGTGCAATCATTGAACTCGCGCCGAGTTTCATCGTTAACAAACCAGCCAGGACGGCGGGATTGATAAGCAGCAGGCCGGTTTCGTAGCACAGCATCGGGCATATCCACCACGCGCAATGACATCACCTGCGAACGATAAACGGTGCGGCGCAACTCTTCAATGACATAGGTGTTCAACTGCTCCACATGGCTGCGAAATGGATCGGCGAGAGACGAACGCTGCAAACGTTTCAACAATCTCTCCAAACCAGCCTCATAATCTTCAAAGTCAATCCATGTCAGGTGATTGACCAGCGTCGGGATTTTGCCGCCGGGGAAACCAGGTAATAGGAGCGGAATGATTGGCTTTTGACAGCCCTGAGCATACAAAATCTCACGCCGCACAAAGCTATCGTCGTCAGTGATGATTGATGGCGACAATAAGACCAGAATATGCGAAGCTTGCTTAATTGCGTTCTCGATCATGGCACTGAAATCCTGGTAGGGGTTGAGGTCTTGCTGGTCGCGCCAGACCGGAACATCATTCTCGCGCAAGTCCTGATAAATGCGCTCGGCCATTGCCTTACCATCAGTCCATGAATAGCTGATAAACACAAATTCACGCGCCATATTTTGCTCCAGGGAAGTCAAGATAGACTACTTGTCTTAATGGTACGACACTTCCAGACAAACTCAAACCAGCGGACAGCGGGAGATCTATCTCAATCAAATTAAGAATTGAGAATTGTTTCTCACTCCCCTATAATCCCCATACCGCGATTTGAGTACACTCCAAACTATTAGGGCGATGAGCATGAAATACATGACCAGTGCGGAAATCCGCGAGGCATATCTGAGTTTTTTCGAGACCAACGGCCACCGGCGCGTAGCATCATCATCTCTGGTGCCAGGCAACGACCCCACACTACTGTTCGCCAATGCGGGCATGGTGCAGTTTAAGGACGTATTCCTGGGGTTGGAAAAGCGCGACTACCAGCGAGCTACCACTGCCCAGAAAGTGATGCGGGTCAGCGGCAAGCACAACGACCTGGAAAATGTCGGCCCCAGTCTCACGCACCACACATTCTTCGAGATGCTGGGCAATTTCTCGTTCGGCGATTACTTCAAGCGAGATGCCTGCCTGATGGCCTATAAGCTGCTGACCGAAGTCTACGAGCTGCCACCAGAGCGATTGTTCTTCACGGTGCATTACCACGATGAAGAAGCGCATGACATCTGGGTCAACGATGTGGGCATACCCGAAAATCATGTCTGCATGTTGGGCGACGCCGACAATTTTTGGATGATGGCGGATACTGGCCCCTGCGGTTATACCAGCGAGATTCACTGGGATAACACCCCTGAACTCGGTGTCGAAGGCGCTCAGGCGTCGTTTGATGCCGATGATGGCCGCTTCCGTGAATTCTGGAATCTGGTGTTCATGCAGTTCGAGGCCAGAGAAGACGGTACACGAGTTCCCTTGCCCAAGACTGGTGTAGATACCGGGCTGGGCTATGAGCGCCTGGTGTCGATCATCCAGGAAAAGACAAATAACTACGACACCGACCTGTTCATGCCGATTATCCGCGCCACACAAGGCTTGACAGGACACACTGATGAAGAGCGCGAGGCCAACATCGTGCCCTATCGCGTTATCGCCGACCATTTGCGGGCGGCCAGCTTCCTGATCGCCGACGGTGTGCGTCCGGGTACGCAAGGACGCGATTATGTCTGCCGAATGGTGCTGCGGCGGGCGATGCGCTTTGGCAAGAAATTGCCGTTTGATAGCCCGATTTTCTTGGCTGGTCTTTCCAATGTGGTCGTCAACACGATGGGCGAGGCTTATCCTGAATTGCGAGAACAACGCGACACCATCCATCGCACGATTGCGTTGGAAGAAAAGCGATTCCTGCGGACGATGGATCGTGGCCTGAACGAACTAGAACTGATGCTGGATGAGCTAGAAGCCAGCGGCAACACACAGCTTGATGGCGAAAATGCCTTTTATCTGCACGCCACGCTAGGTCTGCCGATTGAAGTCACTCGCGATGTCGCCCAGGAACGCGGCTTCACAGTGGACGAAGCAGGCTTCCGGGATGAGCGCGAGAAACACGCTGAAATTTCCAGGCAAGGCGGCATGTTCGGTGAAATTGACATGGCCGAGGCTTACAGCCAGTTGATGGCACAATTGCAAGCAAATGGTTTCGACGAAGTGCAACAACACCTCTATGCTGAGGGCGAGGTCTTCGGCGATTATGCGCTAGAAGCCACTGTTGTTGCTTTGCTGCAAAACGGCCAGTCCATCCAGTCGGCGGCAGTGGGTGATCGTGTGGAAGTCGTGCTGGATGCAACGCCCTTCTATGTGGAAAGCGGCGGCCAGATCAGTGATACGGGTAGCATCGAGGGCGACGGCTGGATTGTGGACATTGAGGATGCGCGGAAACCAGTCGGCGGCCTGATCGTGCATATCGGTGAAGTCGTACAGGGAACAGTGCATACGAGTAGCCACGCCCTGGCCCGTATTGATGACAAGCGCCGCTGGAGCATCATGCGAAACCATACCGCAACCCACCTGCTCCATGCAGCTTTGCGGGATCGTCTGGGTGCGCATGTTCAGCAGCGCGGTTCATTGGTGGCCGAAGACCGGTTGCGCTTCGATTTCAGTCACGATGAAGCTATGACGTTTGATGAACTGAATGATGTGCAGCGCGATGTCAACTTCGCTATCCTGGCTGGGATGCCCGTCAATGCACAGTTGAGTGATCTACCGACGGCACGGGCCGAGGGTGCGATGGCGCTATTCGGTGAAAAATATGGCGAAGTCGTCCGCACTATAACGATTGGGGAAGACGGCGACCGCTATAGCTATGAACTTTGCGGGGGGACACATGTCGCCAATACCGCTGTCATCGGCTCATTCATCATCGTACAGGAGACTGCTGTTGCACAAGGTATCCGCCGCATTGAGGCAATTACCGGCAAACAGGCGTATATGGCAATGGCCCATGGCCTGATTATGGTGCGGGAAGTGGCTCGCCGGTTGCAGACGCCGCCTGCTAATCTGCCGGATCGCGTGGAGGGGCTGCAAACTCAATTGAAACAGCAGGAACGCGAAATCACTGAACTGCGGCAGCGCATGGCAAAGGTTGAATTCGGCGGACTGATGGACGCCAGCATCGAGACTATGAATGGTGCAAAGATAATGGTCGCCCAGGTTGCCACAACGGACAGTGACACACTTCGCAAAATGGCCGACTGGTTCCGTGATGTTGTGCCAATCGGCGGTGTGATGGTGCTGGGAATGGTCGCTGAAAGCGGCAAACCACAACTATTGGCAATGGTGACAAAAGACCTGACAGACCGTGTCCATGCGGGCAATCTGATTCGTGAGGTGGCAAAGATCGTTGGCGGCGGCGGCGGTGGCAGGCCCAATATGGCGCAGGCTGGCGGCAAAGACCCCGCTAAACTAGCCGATGCGTTGGCCCACGCCCGCGAGTTGGTAGCCGAAGCCCTGCAATAAACGACAATTCACAGTGGAACTGTACATATCATTCGACGGTGTTTTCTATGCTCCAGATACGTACAGTTCCATCAAAACCAGCGGTGGCGATCAAGTTTCCATCGGGGTTGAAAGCTACACCCGCGATGGCAATTTCATCAGTGGTAGCCACAACAGCGTTGTTCTCAACACCAACAAGTATCAGACCACGATAGCGCGTTCCAATTGCGATCAAATCGCCAGTAGGACTAAATGAAATTGTCTGAATCGGGCCGGGTGTTTGAAAATCAGAGAGTTTGCTGAAGCTTGCTGCATCCAATAAAAGCAACGTTGTTTGGTGCGCTATCGCCAGCATGTGACCATCTGGGCTGAAGGCAATATCGTCCACTTCAGTACCATGCCTTTCTGTGAATGTGAAAACCATCTCACCTTCAGCCAGATTCCAGATCCACACCTTATTCTCGCTGGCAATTGCCAATAACGTTCCATCAGGACTATAGACCAATATATTCGCAGGGAGCGGTACAGGCATTTCTTCTACTTCCCGTGTTTCTATATCAACAATAGAAATTGAGGCGGTATCCGTCATCGGGCTAACTGCGAATTGTTGACCGTCGGGATGCAAGGCAAAAGCGCGGATCGTGTCTGACCAGAGCCAGATTGGGTCAAATAACTCGTCGTCGTCCACAATATAAACATGGCTCCCTGCGAGCGGCGGTGTGTAAGGCACATTCATAAGTATGATAGAACGAACGGCTTCCAACGCAACCACCAGTCGATTTTCAACACTGTTATAGGCCATGCCGCGTAGTCTACTTGCTGCACGCTGCACCACAATCTCGCTAGGTTCCCCTGTTTCCACATCCCAGACTTGTACTCCTGTACCCTCGACACCAGCGAAAACATGGCGGCTATCTGGGCTAAACGTGATTGGCATCGAATCTGGTATATAGAGAGAATTACGGCCCAGGTTGCGGTGCGCGAGAAGCGCCTGTGCCTGGCCCGATTCTGTCAGCGGTAATCTGGCAACAACACCATTCTCATAGAGTATTACCACCTGTGTACTATCGAAGCTGAGAGCAAAGCGCCATACGAAGCCTAACATTTGGGCTGCAACAGGATCACTCGCCAGGGTTGAATCTTGTGTCCACTGATAATGGCCGGTGTCGTCGATCTGGTCTGGATAAATTGGCATAGTACGAATAATCTCACCAGTTTCCACGTCCCAGGCCGCTATCAACTCTGACTGGTGGGCCACTGCCAGGTCGCCAGTCTGGTTTAACTGTGCAGTGTAGACACCCATCATACGATAGTCCTCTGATAACAGTAGCTCGGTTCGAGTAGGAACATCAAAAACAGATATAGCTGTCATGGGTGATACCAAAACAAACCGAGTGCCATCTCCGCTGAAGCTACAAGAGACATAATCCCTGGCGTCAGAGAATTCCACTTCATCAACACGATCCCCCTGATAATCCCAGACCAAAAGTCGGGGAGATGTTCTACGTTGCCACGAGGTATGAACAGTGTAGAAATAGGGCTGTTCGTGGTCAAAAGCCAGACATGCGATGCCTTCTGCAACATCATCATAATAGAGTTCGAGCAGACTGTCACCAGTTGACACATCCCACATCACAATAGTTTGATCTGTCCGGGTGGTAACTAGACGGGCATTGTCAGGACTGAAAGCCATGTTATGTCTATATCGCTGTCGCGTTTCAATGGTTGTCCTCAACTCACCAAATGGCAATGTCCAGATATTTACCTTCCCGTCGGGATGGCTGGTCGCCAGCAATGTACTATCACTGCTGAAAACGGCCGCTTCTGTTTCTGCAGGCAATAACAGCGGCTCTATATCCAGGTCATCAGCGTTGTAGAGCCAAGTTCCCAAAGCGCCAGGAGCGGCAATAGTCGTTCCATCGGGTGACCAGATCAAATTATTCAGATGTCCCCGTCCAAAGCGATGATGCTCAACGAGTTGTATTGTCTGCGGTTGGAGCCACGTAGTCTGCACGGGTTCCTCTTCCCGTTGTAGCGCCAGAAATCCCAACACCAACAGGCAGAGAGCAGCCGCCAGCGTCCCAACGACCTTTACTGTCCGGTTAAACCTCAAAGTATTATGTGTATTGTGCCGTGTCCACACATCAGCAAACACGGGTGGTGGCGACACAACGCGCCCCCTCGCTTCAGCCTGTACAGCCAGACTGATAGCCGACCATTCATTGAGCGTCTCTTGAGCATCTGGCGATTCCTGGAGTAAGGTTTCCAGTTCACGACGTTCATCAGCAGGCAATGTATCATTGATATAAGCAGGCAGTTGATCTTGCCAATTCATCAGGTTTTCTCCTGGACTAACAATCGGTGTAGAGCAGTTTTGGCGCGGTTCAGGCGGCTTCTTACCGTTCCAATCGGTATGTTCAAAACAGTGGCGGTTTCGGCGTAAGAAAAGCCATGAAAAAAGATAAACTCTAATACTTCGCGGTGTTTATCGTTTAATTTTCGCAGTGCCGAGCGCAAGTTCTCTATCTGTTCATGCTGTTCAATCGGATTGGCAGCAGGCAAATTGTCAGGATTATCAAGGGGCAATGGATTCGGTTTGCGCCGTTGTATAGCGTTGATGGTGTGATGGCGGACGATTGAGAATAGCCAAGTACGAGGAGAACTGTCGGCACGAAAACGCGCCGCGCCACGCCACACCGCCACCATAATATCCTGCAACACTTCCTCGGCTAGTAGTCGATCATCATTCAGTTGGCCGAGCAGATAACTGAATATCTGGGCAGCATTTTGTTCATAGAGTGTTTTGAGGGCATCTTCATCGCCGGATGCTATGCGGGACACTAAATCCTCCATGCACAACTCCTCCTTACGCTATAATTAGTCACAAAAATCTGACTAAAGTTCCCTACCAACTCTCGATATTGCACACTGCCTCACATCCACTATAATGCTCCTTGAGTGTTGACCTATCAAACGGGCTTATGGCACAACAACGCACCAAGATTCCGCGCCAACGGCGCATTCAGCGCATTCAACTGGAACCCTATGATGATGTGACGTCGGTCCGAGACCGATTGCAATTCATCAAAGCCGGTCGCGTATTGCTGGTTTTCCCGCCCGATGCCAGCATCTTGCAGCGCAAACTCGATCTGGTGCTGATTCAGCGCGAGGCGACGCGGCGTAACCTGCGGCTGGCAATTGTCACCAAAAACTATGTGGTGGCCGACAACGCCAAAGATTTGCAACTTTCGGTGTTTTATACAGTGGAAGAAGCCCGTACTAGTCGTTGGAAACGCCCTCAAAACAAAGTCTTCATCGACCGACGGGACCGCCCCCAACAACAGCATGATCCCTATCAATTGATGAAAGCTGCTAGTCGCTTGAAGCCACCGCCCTCCCCCGCGAAACAAACCTGGAGCCGGATTGTGCGTGGCACATTTTTCGGGATTGCGATTCTGGCGTTACTGTTCAGCTTTTATGCCACTGTGCCGAGCGCCACCGTCGTTGTGGTTCCAGCCCGTGATGAATTGAACATCACCATCAACATCGTGGCCGATCCCGGCATCACCCAGGTCATCCCAGAAAGTCTACGGATTCCTGCTACTGTTGAACGCCGCTTGCAGGAAGGCACGGTGACAGTTGAAACCACGGGCCGCCGCCCCGGTGAAAACTCCCTGGCGGAAGGAACCGTTACGTTTAGCAACCTAACAGATTTGGCACAATTCATTCCAGCCGGGACGCTAGTACAAACTGCGACCACGCCTCCAGTCCGGTTCGCTACACAAGAAGACGCCGCCTTACCTGCCCGCCAGGGAGCCACCGTTAATGTCGCTATCCGTGCCCTGGAAACCAATCCACCCTTCACCAGTAACCAACCGCCAGACGCCATCGTGCGTATAGTTGGTGATCTAGCAGCCAGTGTATCGGTTCGCAATCAGAACGCCACCTATGGCGAAGGTGTGCGCGAGATTTCGTTTGTTACTGAATTCGATCAACAACGCCTGCAAAATCTGGCTCGTCAGCAAGTGCGCCAAAATGCCCGTGATACACTGTTGGTTTCATTGGATGAGGCCAGTTATCTGGTGGTGGCAGAGTCCATTTCAATAGTGGAGGCACGGGAGTTCATCTATAGTGCAGACGTGGGCCAACCTGCTGAAACGGTCACACTTACCCTGCGAGCCGTGATCGAAGCCACCATTGTTGATCTTCGTAACGCTGAATTGGCCGCTTTTGCCAACCTGGGGAAATATGTTACTGAAGGGCGAAATATCGACGAAGAGAGCCTGATCTATCGCCGAGGCGAAGTGCAACAAACTCTGGAAGATGGCAGTATCATTTTCCAGGTGCGAGTAGAGGGCACAACCTACATCGCCATTGATGCCAACCAGGTGCGGGAGCGATTGAGTGGGCTTTCCGTGGGAGAAGCCAAGGCTGTGTTGGAGCGCGAATACCTGCTTGATCCGCAACGCCCGCCGACAATTGACACCTGGCCTAGCTTTCTGAACCGGATGCCGATTTTTCCGATACGCATTGGCGTGGATGTTCGCGACAATGGATGAGTTTCCGGGCCGACTGCTCGGTATTGACCACGGGCTTAAGTATATCGGCTTCGCAACCTGTGATCGCAGTGGATTGATTGCCACGCCGCTGACAGTTCTGAAACGCACCTCGAAAAAAGCTGATTTTGCGTTCATCAACAACTTGATTGCGCGTGAGCAGGTCGCCGCCGTAATTCTAGGGTTGCCGCCGCGCCCGCCTGGCTTTGTTGGGCACAGCCAATCCGACACTGTGCGATTGTGGGGGCAGCGTCTGAAGGCCGCCATTACATTACCGATTTATTTATGGGATGAAGGGCTGTCGAGTGTTGATGCTGCCGAGCAATTGCGCGACACCGAACAGCAGCTGCCGGAACGCCTGGATGCCCATGCTGCGGCGGTGATTTTGCAATCGTTTCTTGATGCGCTGCGCGAAGGAGCCGACTGGCCTGAACCGCTTGCCTGACAGCGGGCAGCCGTTGGGTTTGCGCCGGGGTGAACCGATTATAATAGGTAACAACCTGACACCAGTATAGGAAAAGATTTCGCATGTACCTCCGACGCCTGATTGAACTCATGCCCGCTATCATTATCCCGCTTATCTTGGGAGCGTGCCTCATCTGTATAGTTGCCAGCATCTTTGTGGTAATGACAACCCCAGAGGGCTTGAATCCAATTGATGGGTTGGGACTGCGACTCTATCTCATTCGACATGATGATGCACTAAACCAGCCAGTCGGGTTCGATCCATCACCGATTCGGTTCGAGGTGACAGCTGGCGACACGGCCAACGACATCGGCGTCAGGCTCGCGGAACATGGATTAATTACCGATGGTGTATTATTTGCCCGCTATGCACGCTTCGAGGGCCGCGATGACGATTTGAGGCCAGGTGTGTTCTTTTTGAACCAAACGATGACTATCCCGGAACTTCTGGAGCGCCTGACCGACCCAACACCGACGACAGTGCGATTCCTGATCCGTGAGAACATGCGAATGGAGCAAATCGCCGAGCAAATTAATAACACCCCTCAACTCAATTTTTCGGGTGAGGACTTCCTAGCATTGGTGCGGGCTGGTGCGCCAGTTCCGGAAGAATTTCGGCTGCGCTATGGCATTCCGGAAGGTTCATCGTTGGAAGGATTTCTATACCCAGCCACCTACGAACTGGATATCAACTCGACGGCTCTTCAATTTCGCGAGGTTTTGCTGAATTCGTTTGAGCAATCATTGTCTCCCGATCTACTCAATGAGGCCGCTCGTCAAGGCAGAACTATCTATCAGGTTGTCACATTGGCTGCCATTGTTGAACTCGAAGCGGTATTGGATGATGAACGGCCGATTATCGCCTCGGTCTATCTGAACCGGTTAGCGAGCGGGCAAAAATTGGATGCCGATCCTACAGTGCAATACCAGTTAGCGAATATCCGATTGGATGGTGTATGGTGGCCGCAGATCACGCAAGCTGACTATACATCAACAGTGGGGCCATACAATACATACCTCAATTTTGGCTTGCCCCCCGGCCCCATTGTCAGCCCCGGACTGCGTTCCATCCGGGCCGTGATTTACCCTGTCGAAACGAATTATCTATATTTCCAGGTATCATGTGAGGGCGGTGGCAAGCACGAGTTTTTCGACAACCTGGCCGACCACGAGGCATATTTTTTGCAACGGGCGAACGGCTGCCGCTAGATCATACAATCAATTTGCACAAACAAACGTGGAAAGCGACCTGCAATCGCGCTATAATGCTTGGGCCTAGGGGATAGTGCGTTTGTTGCCCGCCAGCCATCACTGAGTAAAGGAGCGTGGCGCGTTTAGTAGTGCGCCAATCTATTGTATGGATATTCTCATCACTGGGTCAATTGCATTTGACTATTTAATGCGATTTCCTGGCAGATTCAAAGAAGCGATTGTACCGGAAGCATTGGATAAGATCAGCCTGAGTTTCCTGGTAGAAGACATGTCTCGGCACGATGGTGGCGTTGCAGCCAATATTGCCTACAACATCGCCTTACTTGGTGGCCGTCCGCGCTTAATGGGCACTGCCGGACGCGATTTCAGTGAATACCGGCAACGCCTGGAAACCGTCGGAGTCGATACTTCAACGACTGTTATTCTGGATGATTTATATACTGCTTCATTTTTTGCCAGCACCGACCTGGACAATAACCAAATCGCCAAATTTTATGCTGGAGCGATGGGCCGCGCTGGTGAATTTGGTATCTTCGATGTAACGGATAAAAAGCCGGATTTCGTCGTCATTTCGCCCAACGCACCGGACGCCATGACGCGCATGGCCGAAGAGTGCGCTGAACATGACATTGCTTATCTATATGATCCCAGTCAGCAAACCCCACGTATGGATGGCGACACGCTGCGGCATGGGATTTCGCACTGCAAGATCCTGGCTGTGAATGAATACGAGTGGGAACTGATTTTGCAGAAAACAGGACTGACACAGCGCGATGTGCTGAACAAAGGTATCACGCTGATTGTCACTCGTGCCAAAGACGGGGCAGACATTTTTGAGAATGATGAAAAATACTTCATTCCCGCCCTGTCCGATATAACAATCACCGATCCCACGGGCGGCGGCGATGCGTTTCGGGCAGGATTTCTGCGTGGCTTGCAATATGACTGGCCCTGGTCAATCAACGGACGGATGGGTGCATTGCTGGCGGCCTATGCCATCGAGGCCAATGGCACACAGAATCACCAGTTCTCCATGGACGATTTCATCGCTCGCTTCCGCCAGCATTTCGATGACGACGGCTTACTCGACGGCTTACAACATGAATCATCTGACTGACAAAGATCAGCTTCGCGCATACTTCAATCAAGATCGCCCGTTGTTCGCTTATGCGCTTGGTGATCTGGATGACCATATGTGGCCCGTCTGTACGTTTCTGGGTATCATGCAAGATGGTGACATCCAGAGTCTTGCGCTGATCTGGCGTGGTGTGGATCCTCCGGGTGTGCTGGTGTTCGGTCCGCCTCAAATCGCCGAGGAACTGATTGAGACGTTGCCCGACGAGATCTTCTACCTGATTCCGGCTGATTTGTTGCCACTGATCCAACGTTACTACACCACACCACACAATATCGCGCTATGGCGCATGAACATTAACCAGGAGGCATTCCAGCCAGTTCCGGCTGTTCGTGGTCTACGACGCCTGACGGGCGAAGACGCGCCACTGGTGCAGGCACTCTTTGAGGCTGATGGCCCCCGCGCCGAAATGATTGCGGCCATCACTGCCAGCCAGATCAACGCTGGCGTTTTTTTTGGCATAGAGGTGGCAGGGCGACTGATAGCAGTTGCCGGAACACATGTTTGTTCATCTGCCGAGCGGGTCGGTGCTGTGGGATATGTGTACACCACACACGCGGCACGCGGCCAGGGTTATGCCACCGCCGCAACATCGGCTGTCACTCAGACATTTTTCGAGATGGGGATTGACACGGTTATCCTGAATGTAGCACAAGACAATACACCCGCCATTCGGGCCTATGAGAAACTGGGCTATCACATCTACACCGCTATAGCGGAAGGGCCAGCCACCAAAAAACACTGATAATCTGCTATTATTCTTTGTCAACAATCGAAGGAGTAAAATACTCAATGAGCAATGCTGAATACGATGTGAAAAATCTTGACCTCGCGCCAGGAGGCCGCAAACGTATCGAGTGGGCTGAACACGAAATGCCGGTCTTGCGCCAGATTCGTGAGCGTTTTCAGGCCGAGCGCCCCCTCCAGGGACTACGCATGTCGGCCTGTTTGCACGTAACCACCGAAACAGCTAACTTGATGCGGACACTGCACGCGGGCGGTGCAGATGTGGTACTGTGTGCTTCTAACCCTCTGAGTACCCAGGATGATGTGGCGGCCTCGCTGGTCGTGCATGACGAAATTCCCGTATTCGCAGTGCGGGGCGAGGATAACGACACTTACTTCCAGCATCTCAATCAGGCGCTGGATCACCAGCCCCACATTACAATGGACGATGGGGCCGACTTGGTCAGTGAATTGCATAAGCACCGTACCGACCTGATCGACAACATCATGGGCGGCACAGAAGAAACCACCACCGGCATCATCCGTCTGCGAGCGATGGCAAAAGACGGTGCGTTGCGTTTCCCGGTCATTGCCGTGAATGACAGCATGACCAAGCACCTATTTGACAACCGTTATGGCACAGGCCAGAGTACGATTGATGGCATTATCCGTGCCACGAACATCTTATTGGCGGGGCGCACAGTGGTTGTGGCTGGTTATGGCTGGTGTAGCAGGGGTATCGCTATGCGAGCCAAAGGACTTGGCGCACACGTTGTCGTGACAGAGGTTGATCCAATCAAGGCACTGGAAGCTGTTATGGACGGTTATCAGGTCATGCCGATGGAGCAAGCGGCCCCTGTAGGCGATATTTTTGTGACAGCGACAGGCGACATCAATGTTATCGACACGCACCACATGGAAGCCATGAAACATGGTGCGATCATGGCAAACTCTGGTCATTTCAATGTCGAAATCAACATCGAAGGCCTGGAAAAGATGGCCGCTGAAGAACCCCTGTTAGTCAATCGCCATGTTCAAGGTTATCAACTGAAGGATGGACGCGTTTTGTATCTGTTGGGTGAAGGCCGTCTGATTAATTTAGCTGCCGCTGAAGGACACCCAGCCAGTGTGATGGATATGAGCTTTGCGAATCAGGCGCTTGGTGCAGAATATGTCATGCTTAATCATGACAAACTAGAAAAACTAGTCTACACGATTCCCGAAGAGGTGGACCGCGAGATTGCCCGGTTGAAGTTGGAAGCGATGGGGGTGGGTATTGACATATTGACACCCGAACAAGTGAACTATCTCAATCAATGGCAAGAAGGCACAAGTTAATATCAAGTATCAAGGCAGCGTCGGGTAAACGTCAGTGAAGCTCTCTCAACGACAAAGCGTGGAGTGTGGTAAACTTTCAACCCGACGCAAGTTTTACGGAGAACGAATAATGGTTCGGAAATTGATGATAACCCTAGTGGCAGTTCTAGCTCTAACTGCCCTGGTTGCACCTGTATCAGCCCAATCTATAGGGATGATGCCCGTGCGATTTGTCCATGCTGCGCCCGGTGTCGCAGCCGTGGACATCTATATTGATAACGATTTGGTGGTCGCTGGCGCGACATACGGCACCGCAACACCGCACCTCAGCTTGCCTCTAGGTGAACATGTAATGATGCTAAATGCCGCTGGGGCTGGCCCGACTGGCGCTGAAATATTCAGCAGCAAAATGATGTTAACGGAACTTCGTGACGGCCTGCAACAGACAGCGATCATTCAGCCCGGCAGCAATGGATCACCGGAAGTCATCATGACCGAAGATGATCTGAATTCGGCACAATTGGGCCAAGCACGCTTGCATGTTATTCATGCGAATGTCGATATTGGCACTGTGGATCTGATTGGTAAGACCGGCGCGCCCATTGCCCAAGGCCTCAACTTCAATACCCCATCTGGTACTGTGAATCCACCAGTTAGCAGTTGGGATCTGGCAGTTGTGTCCAATGGCGGTACGCTAGACGATATGTTACTAGACGTCGGCGAATTGAACTTCAACACTAATTTGCTCTACACAGTGATTTTGATTGGCACTGCCTCCGATCCCGATGTTATGGTGTTGAGTACCCCGCTGCAAGCTGACCCCGGCAGCGATGTCGTAATGACTAGCGTGGCCCATGGCAGTTCGGATGCGCCAGCTGTAGACATCTATGCTGACGAAACAAAATTGTTCGTAGGTGTACAACCCGGTGATGTATTGCCGCATGTTCCACTACTGACTGGAGATTTGACTTTGACCGTGCGCGAGGCTGGTGCTGAAGCGAACAGTGATCCAGTCGCTAGTTCACGCATTAACCTGAGTAGTTCAACGGGCGCTGCCACCGTAGTTGCGATGGGTGCATTGGGCGACAATACGTTCACTTTCTCGATTTACGAAGACAGTGTGGCTGGATTAGCATCCAACATAAGCCGTGTCCGTGTCATTAATACCGTGCAGGCTGGCCCGGCCAGCGTCACCCTGAGCGATGGACAGGCACTCAGCGATGGCCTGCCTGTATTTGCCGCCAGCGATGCAGCGGATATTGCTCCGGGCCACTATAGTGCCCTCGCCAGCATCACAGGTGAAGGCGGTGCATTAGCCCTCGAACTTCCCGAGCAGCAGTTTAATGGCGGAAGCTACAATACCCTGTTGCTCTACGCCAATGCTGAAGCAGGGGTAAGTTTCAACACCACCGCGCTCAATCTGGCAATTGATAGCCTGCCAGGGGCACAACAGGGTGTGATCGCAGTCAGCAATGCTGACACAAGTCCACCATCGGATGAAACGACCGATACTTCCACCGAAACTACCGAGACAACCAGCGATTCAGCAACCGATACAACTTCAACTGAAACTGACACATCCGAAGCACCGCCATCTACGCCGCCGCCCGCGGTAAGCACTGGGCCTGGCCCATCATCGGGTGGTGCGCCGCAATTGGATACTGTTGTTCGAGCCACGGTTAACATTAACCCAGGTTCCAACCTGCAATGCCGGGAGTATCCGTCGGCGGATGCCAGATCGCTGGGATTAATTCCCAATGCCACGTCCCTGGAAGTTCGCGGCTATGCTGGTCCGGCAGACCCAGAACTGGATACCCCTTATGTGCCGGTTGATCCTGAATTGTTTGAAGACCCTCTGGCAGCTGAAGATTGGGACGAAATTTGGGTTAGCGCCTATTGGCTGCCACCCGAAGGCGGCACGATTGACTGTTGGGTGCGGGCCGATTTTCTGATTATCACCTATCGCAACCGCTACCTACGCGAACCTACCGACCTCTTTGCGCTGGAAGAAATCGAACTTCCTTTGCCCATCATTCAAATGATTCCGTTTAACTATCCAGCACAACCCGTGGATACGGTTATTACGCCGCCAACACCTGTGCAAAATGATCCGATTGCCACTGTCAACGTGAATCCGGGTTCCAACCTGCATTTACGCCGGATGCCAGATGCCGATACCGAATCACTGGCGCTGGTTCCTTCTGGGGCAGACCTTCTAATTCTGGCCCGCACGCCCATCATAGGTGAAGATGTGGGCGATGAAGACGAAGGTGATGAAACGCCGGTTGTGCCAGATATAGCATGGCTATATGTTGAGTATACCGACACGATCTCCGGCCTGATTGCAACAGGTTGGATTTCGTCACAGTACGTCATTTTGAGCCAGGGTGGTCGGAGCCTGGAATTGGAAGAAATTCCGGTTGCCGAATTCATTCTGCCAGGTGAAGTCCTTAGCACTGGCGCTCCTGGTACTGCACCAGCAAGTGGAGCTGGCGGAACATCTGCCCCGGTGACGGGAACCATCAACATCCCCGAAGGTTCCAACCTAAATATGTACGATATCCCCAGTACTACTGGCACGTTGCTGCGCTCCTTGACAGCAGGCACAACGGTGACGGTGTTGGGTCGCAATGGCGACGGCACATGGCTTAATGTGCGCTATGAGGCATTGGGCGAAGGTGTCTGGCTGGGTTGGGTCAATAATGCTGGTGGTTGGGTAACCGTCCCAGTACCAATTAGAGACCTACCAATCACAAATGGTGACCCGGATACAATGCCATAGACCCGTATCCCATCATAGAAACAAAACCGCCCGTAAGTTTGGGCGGTTTTTGGTTAATGGACACGCTACCGACGATTAGCCGCCGCTGTTGGCGCTGGCAATGACCGCGCTGATCGCCTGATAGCTACGGCTTTCAAGCAACGTCCAGGTAGCGCCATTATCCAGGCTATAGGCAATCGATGGTGTCCCGGTAATCTGAAGGCGCCGTGCCATGTTATCGGTCTTGGAGGTTGCTTCACGCGGGCGGCCCGAATTCGTACACCGCTCAAATTGGTCAGCCTCCAAACCCATCGCATCAGCCATATCAACCATCCGGTCTTGCTCAAAGGCTTCCGGTGACTCGGCAGCAGCTAACTCGAACAGTTCATCATGAAATTGCCAAAAAGCACCCTGTTCACCCGCACATAGCGCGGCTACAGCCGCAGTTTGGGAATAGGGTGGCCTCACACCATCCATAGGACGATACTCAAACCGCGCCTGACCGGTACTGACAAAATCGTTGATGATACCTTTGGCAGTCGGATGAAACTCAAGGCAATAGGAGCATGAAAAGTCGGAAAATTCGGCAATGATAACAGGTGCGTCTTCGCTGCCGATATAAGGGATGAAATCGTCGGTCAGGCCACGGTCTTCAATTAACAAATAGGTTCCATAGCAATCTTCGTCGCTGGCCTCGCACACATCGACATCAGCTTCTCGTTGTACCAACAAAATGACCACTGCGGCCAGTATCACGGCCACCACTGCACCGCCGGCCATCAACAACATCTGTTGTTGCTTCTTCTGTTGTTGTTGCTTTTTGGTTACTCGTTTCTTCGCCATCGAGATCAGTCCTCCTTCAAGATGGATTAGCGTCTTATGTAGCCCAACAATCTAGCACGAGATCATGAGAAATCAATGAGAAATTTCAGTTCTGTTCAGAAGATAGCCGCGTTGGACGGGAATTGAACTTCAGAAACGGGATCATCCAGGGCACACGGGATTGATAGGCAACATAAGCCTCACCGAAGGTTCGCCGCAACTTCTGTTCTTCAAGAATTGATCCGAGTGTAAAGTAAATGGTCGTGCCAATGGCGAAACCCAACCATCCGGCAGACATGGTGGGTGTGGGCCAAATCACCATCAGGCTAAATGTATACAATGGATGGCGCACAATATTGTAAACGCCCGCCAACTGTAAGTTCTCAGGGGGCAGCGGCAAAGAATCACCGTTCCACCACGCCGCCGCCTGCGGCAACCCCAGGAATCGACTCCCGTCTATTTGCAATAGCGACAATGTGAGACCCACGACTCCCAGAGCTTGAATGGCCCTTAACAATAGACTCCAGGGAGCGGCAACGTGCCAAATCGTGTCACCAGCCTGTGTATATATCACCCAGAATACCGGCAATAGTGTAATAGTAGACACGATATTGTAGAACAGGCGATATAATCCCAAATAGGCGCGTTCGCCCATTATGTTCAGAAACAGGCGTTTCATGCCAAACGCCGCTAATAGACTATGCAGCCCACCATACGCCAACAACACGCCTAAAACCAGCCAAATCTCTTGCATAAACCTCGAATCCTCACCTATACTCAATTCCAAGTTGGTTAATTATTACCTAAAGAGCGCAATTATGAGACCCCGTTTCAAAGAATCCATGAAAACACTAAACGCGGTTGAGATTATTGTCCGCAAACGGGACAACATCGAACTCTCGACCGACCAAATCTACTTCTTCATCGACGAATACACTGCTGATCGCATCCCCGATTACCAGGCAGCGGCGTGGCTGATGGCTGTTTTGCTTAATGGAATGACGCGCCGGGAGACGGTCGATCTTACGATGGCGATGGCCCAAAGCGGTGACACCATTGACCTCTCTGGGGTTGTGCCGTTTGCGGTAGATAAGCACTCAACAGGTGGCGTGGGAGATAAGACTTCGCTGATTGTGCTGCCGATGGTGGCGGCATGTGGCGTCCCAGTCGCCAAAATGAGTGGCCGCAGCCTGGGTCACACTGGTGGCACTATTGACAAACTGGAATCAATTCGCGGCTTTCAGGCCGAGCTATCTATCGATCAATTTAAGAAACTAGCACAGGATAATCAACTGGTTATTGCTGGGCAGACCGCAAATCTCGCCCCAGCGGATAAATCGCTATATGCTCTGCGCGATGTGACGGCCACAGTTCCCAGTATGCCCCTTATTGCCAGTAGCATCATGAGCAAGAAGCTGGCAGCGGGGGCCGATGCAATTGTGCTGGATGTGAAGGTTGGCGAAGGGGCTTTCATGCGGACGATTGATGAAGCCCGCACCCTGGCCCAAACCATGGTCGATATTGGCGTGTCGGTTGGCAAGGCAGTTACCGCCCTACTCTCCGATATGAATCAGCCGTTGGGACGCATGGCTGGCAATGCGCTGGAAGTGCGCGAAGCGATTGAAACACTGCGCGGCGCTGGCCCTCCTGATTTACTAGAACACTGTCTGGTGATTGCAGGCCACATGCTGATTCTGTCGCCATATAGCGACTTCAATCAATTGGACGAAGCCAAAGCCGCCGCTATGCAATCTATAACTGATGGCAGCGCATTGGCGAAGTTCCAGGGCATGATTACGGCACAGGGAGGCAACGCCAACCAGATTGACCGCCCAGAACTGTTGCCCCAAGCGCGGCTGCAAGATACCATCGCTGCGCCTAAGTCGGGCTATGTTGCCAAACTGGATGCTCGGCAGATTGGCCGCGCGGTGGTCGACTTGGGCGGCGGGCGCGAGGTGAAGGGTCAGCCGATAGACTATGCTGTCGGAGTTGAAACACTCTGCAAAGTAGGCAATCAGGTGGAAGCAGGCGATTTGTTATTCAGAGTCCACGCTAATGACGAAAAACGGCTGGATATGGCAATGGGATGGCTGGAGCAACACGTCTATACTATCAGCGACGCCCCGGTGGAGCCATTGCCGTTGTTCTATGAGACGGTGAAAGGGCGGCCTGGTTAATCGCCTACAAAAAAAGTAGTGCTGTTCCCGCAAATGCAATAATTGTGCCAACAACTGCTCGCACGCTGATATTCTCGTTGAACATCCAGTAGCCCACTGGCAGCAGGAATATCGGCGTGAGGCTCATTAAGGTCGAAGCGACACCTACTGGCGCTTTCTGAACCGCGACCAAAGAAAACCACACCCCCACCACTGGCCCAGAGATAACAGCTCCCATCATTTTCCAAAAGGCACGAGGATGGGCACGCACCTTGCGAAAGCTACTGATCACCTGTCCCTGAAAGGTGGTGAATATCCAAATCATGATTGTTGCAGCTAGCAGGCGAATGACCAACCCGGACACAGGCGAAAAATCATTCTCCAGCCCCAGCTTGGCTGTAACTAGCCCTCCAGCCTGACCGACTGCGCCCCCAAAGCCAAATAACACGC
This sequence comes from Aggregatilineales bacterium, assembly GCA_965215855.1. GTDB lineage: Bacteria > Chloroflexota > Anaerolineae > Aggregatilineales > J027 > J027. Next base: position 192,706 of record CBDCER010000002.1, read on the forward strand.
CGACTAAATAGTAGCGTGGTTGTCGTTCAGGAGTAGTTTTATCTGACGTGCGGCCATCCCGTGACACGACCCAAGCTACACCACCTACCGTCAGGGCAATGCCCAACAACTGCTGTCCCACGAGATGTTCTTCCAGGAATATCCAGGCCAAGGTCAGCCCAATGACTGGGTGGAGCGCCATCATCAGCATCGATATACGTGGCCCGATCATCACAAACGCCTGAAATAGCAGGGCATCGCCGAATACGAAGCCGATAAGACCCGATAACGATAGCCATCCCCAATGCGAGAATTCAGCATCAATTGGTAAAAGTTGACCCGTTGAAATCCAGTGAAATGCGACCACAAATGACAATGCCAGCAATAGCCGCACGCGGTTGACAAGTGGCGAGCCAAGCTCGCGCCCGGCCAGCGTGAAAAGCGTGGAGCCGAAACTGAAGCAAATCGCCGTGCCGAGCGCCGCCAATTCGCCAAGATAATTGTTCATGAGCAGTTACTTTCAAGGTCGGCAAGCTGATCTTTCGGCTGCAACAATAGGGAGGGTGGGACGCCATGATAATCGGGCACTTCATTTTCAGGGGTGTTCATACGGATTGCCGCCAAAAACAGGCCAATATAGAGCCAGAGCGTAAGCGAAATGGCTTGGAATTCGATATTGAAATAGAAATGATCGAAGATGCCGCCGACCATTGCCGCGGCAATGCCTGCAATCAGGCCAAACCAGATGTCGTTGATAGAATCGTCCAACATGACGGCAGCACGATTTAAAAAACCATAGACGAAGATGCTGGCAATTGTTACCAGATAGGCTATGAGGCCGATGAGGCCAGCGTTGGCAGCGATGGTCAGATAGGTGTTGGCGACACCCAGATACAAGTCAATATCGGGCGGGGCGCTGAAACCCACGCCCAGTGTGGGATAACGCCCAATGAGCGCCAACGCATCTCTATATTCACCAAAGCGCATCTGGGTTTCCAGGTCAGCTCCAGTAAACCCGGCAATCAGGCGTTCGGCAAAAGCTTGTGTGGGCGGTAAGAAAGGAGCAAGCGCAGCAATAGCAGCCATCAGCCAGATCAATTTGCGGTAGCGGATCAGCGCCACGAACCCAATCCCGGCTGCGAGCCCCAGCATGGAGCCACGAGAATTGGAGAGAAATAGACCTAATCCGATCAGGCCAAACAAGCCAAACCCTATCCATTGATAGCGAAAAATTGGTTTGCGGGCGAGCATCTGAGGCGCGGTCAACGCTCCGACCATCATCAGAAATCCACCAAAAGCATTGGGGTCGATCCATGTGCCGATGGCACGTTCAATGCCGCGAGCAACCGCATCCTCGCGGTAATGGAGAACGCCACCGACGGGATAACCAATGCGCCCTAGACGATTAAGGATACTCTCAGCAGTGAAATCATTAAGGAACCACAGGAAAGCGCCCACTGTGGCAGCAGCAGCTCCAATGAGCATAAAAGCTCCGGCCATGCGGCGCAACGAGTCCTGGGTACGAATCACATCCACTATAATGAGACCCAGGACAATATTGCCTATCAAGCCTACAAAACGTCGCAACACGCCTGGCGTTAGGGGTGCATTCGCCATGCCACGAATAAACGCGCCCAAGATGATGAGGATGAAGACCACCAAAACCAAATGTACTGGCGTCGAGCGCAAACCAAAGCGGCGTCCGGTCATCCATTGAAACAAATAGACCAACAGAAATGTCCCCAACGTCACATCAATCAGTGAGGGTGTCAAAGCAATTTTGACGGGCAATGTGCCATAAGGCAGTAGACCCACCGTCGCTAGCAAAACGACCAAAGCCGCATCCAGATTACTAAGCGCCAGCAGGCCAATCATTAACGCCACAACTGCCGCAAAGGTCATCACTGGCCCGGCCATTACTAGCACCAGTGCCAATATGACGCCAGACAATCCCAATAGCGCCCCAACACTGGTGGCATAAGTCCGGCGACGCTCGGTCAGATTAAGCTGCATCCTGTTCCTCCTCGGTTGTCCGCCGCCGGATTACCAAACTACCCACAATCCCGATCAGCGTCAGAATACTGAGTAAACCACCAGCCTGCACCGTCCTGGGACGATATTTCAAAATTACGGTATGGGTCCCGCTTCCGATATACACTGCGCTGAGGCCGCCATAGGCTTCCAGGATTTTAGCATCTTCGCCATCAATTTCGGCCTGCCAGCCTGGCACATAGGGCAACGCCAAACTCAGTATGCCAGGGTTATCCGATTGCACTGCAATTTCGATATATTCTGGTTCAAACTGAATTATGGTGGTTTGGGATTCTCCGGCCTCGACTGGTCCGCCAGGATCATCAGTCAGTATCATCACGTCACGCAGCGGAAATTCGGGATCGGCAACCCAGGCCCGTGTCTGTTCCTGGTTATCCGCTACTTGCACTTGAAATACCATATGGGCAAATGAGCGAGGATCATCCAGTCGATAGATATTAAACTGACCATCATCATCAATGCCCGACCCCACCCATGTATGCGGAACCGGCAGGTTATCCCATTCTGAGTTAACAACTTGCACTGCCAGCAACTCCCACCGGCGCTCGATAGGAATGTTCCATAGATAAAACTCCATCGAGTCCAATCGCAGCGGGCTATTGCCCCAAACGTCCGGCAGGCGATATAACGCGCCATAGCTTTGCTGGATGCCCCGCAACCCCTCAACATGCTGGCCGGGAGCGAGGTTCGCATGAATGGTGTCTACATATGCAGGTGTTGGCAGGCGGTCTTTGGCCGGAATGGGTTCATAATGAGCGCCGCCCATGTTCACGCTAAACAAATCGAAGGCCAGCAATGCCACCAATGCTACTTGTCGCCACGAATCCGCCGGACGGCGCATGACCCAGGGCGCGATAACAAACACCCCCAGCGCCATCAATAATGCGAATATCGTACTTTGGAGTGCCGTCTGATAGAGTTCGCCATTGGGAGGAATTAGCCGCAGCACAAAGAAAATCAGTGAGAACAGGGCACAGACCACTGCAAATGCCAACAATGATCGGCGAAATTGGCGAGCTGGTTTATGGTCGGTGAGAACATCCCAGGTGAGGAAATGTGTCCCACCCAATGCCGCCAGCACTGCCGCCGCTGTCACCACCGCAAAGGCCGCCCGTTCCTGTCCTCGAAAGAAGCCGAAGCCCGGCAGAAGAATATATACGAGACTATAAAGCGCCATCTTCTGCCCAAAAGACAATATAAGCGCGAAAATCCCCACGCCGCCCCAGAATGCATAGTCCGTCACTCGTCGCCAGATCGCCACAACCACCAGAACAACACCTAAAACCCCTAGATATAACGGCGACCAACGCCCAAGCAAGGCAGGAAACAAGATTTGCACTGGGTCTTGCAACGCAAACCCGCCGCCCTTTTCATCGAAGGTCAGATCCTGGCGATAGGTATGACGTTGGAATTCCAGGCTGGGCATCCACTGAACAGCTGATAGTCCTCCCGCGACAATGGCGAATAATACAATAGCCAGCACTATTGTCCACCATCCGGCCCGCATTCGCCAGGCACGATAAATCAAATAGGCCACGGCGATATAGCCAATAAACAGGGTTGTTTGTGGATGCCCGGCCAGGACACTGATGCCAAAAGCTATACCCGCCAGCACTACACAACGCCAGCCGATTTGCTCATAGTCCGGTCGAGTCGCCTCATGAATACCAAGCAAAACCAATGGTATCCAGATGGCAGTTTCCAGGACTGGCAATTGCAATTGGGGATAGGCACTCATGAAACCGCCGAAGCCGAAGATCAATGCCCCCATCATACTGCCGATGATGGATGGAGCCTGGCTATCGAATTCTGCTTTTTGCAACATATCGCGAGTGACACGTCGCAGGAAAAGATACATCAATAGCATCCCCAATAGCACATGCAGAGTCATCTCCGTTTGCAGAGCCACGTATACATCGCCGCCAGTGACCTCACTTTGCATCGCCAGCAGCGAGACCGTCAACAGACGTGGCGGATAGAGTACCTCTGTCTGGGGGTCTGCCAGAAACGGTGCGCCCGCATTCATATACGGATTCCAAAGGGGCAATTCCCGCTCCTGAATCCGTTCGACGCTATAGGATGTCCACGAAACAAACTGGCCGGAGAAATCGCCCTCCTCCAGCGACAATTGGTCAACATCAATGGGTGTGAATAAGCGCCAGAAAAATAGCATCCACAATGCCATCAACGTCAGGACGGCCCAAGTATCCGACGAACGGCGCAACCGATATATCATTAGCCTCATTCTCCTATCACCACGTCGAAGTCTAACACATAGGCGTCAGGAAATGGTGGTTGTTCGCCCTGCATAACCCTGACAGGTTGGCGTAGCCCGCTAGCAGAATCATATAAACCCACCAATAGCCGATATGTACCCGGAGGCGTGGCCGGATTGATACGAACTGTGTAGGAATCATCAAAACAAACATCCGTCGCCCACCGATGTGTCGGATACCAACCAGATCGTGGCGGAGCATCACCACTGCCATGTAAAATCGTTGGTGCTGCAAGATCAATCAGTTGCACGAAAATCGCATGAGGTTGTGCCGTCCGCCCAAGAGTCTCCCATGACAGGGTTAAATCGAATGACTGTCCTGGATAAAACACGTCAGGATTGAGGGTCGCTTTCCGCAAGCGGGCTACAGCGCCAAACCGCACATCCACATCAGGCATTGGGCATTCTCCCGCAGTCCGAACACTCCCGCCATAGACCACAACGCCCTCCAGTGGCCTTCCGTCAATCTGTGTAGCATCAATCACGGTGTCAGTAGCATTATCGCGCCAGCCGATCTTGAAACGCGGCTCGAAGGATCCCAACATCGCCGCGTCGATGATCTCGATGGTGTAGGTTTCCTGATAGATGCGATTTAGTTCCCAGGTATCGGTGCGGCGCAATCCGCGGCCTGGATAGCTGTCCAATTTACCAATCAGTTGAGGTGACAAGTCATTCGTTGAAGGACCAAAAACCTGTACAAAAAAGCTGAGGGGCGTCTCAGTGTGGGCAGTAGGTCGCCAATAAAGTGTAATCTCTATCTCCCCGCTACCATCATCCCAAAGTGTAACCGGTGTATCAGTCACTGTATAGCCGAGCAACTGTATGAGACCATATTGTACATCAACTTGTTGAGCATTTTGGGGTAGAGCCTCAACTGTGTCCGGCGGTGTATAGGCAGGACGAATGATTATGGTTGGCAATATGACAGCATAGCCCGCCAGCACTCCAAACAACACCAGGCTCCAGCGACCCGATAGTCGTAGAGTCGTCGCCAGATTCACAATGCCTATCGCCAGGAGCGTACTGATGGCCGCAATTCCCGGAAAAAGCAAGCGTCCCTGACTGGCCGGAGTCATCAGTGTCCAGCGGATCAAGCCAACAACTATCGTCACCAACAGCAGCAGCAGCAATCCGATTAAGACCCATTGGATGCCATGTTCGCGTCTTGCCCCAGACACTAACAGCCCTACAATGCCAACGAGGCAGATGATTTGCGCCAACCGAAACAGGTTTTGTGGTCCCAACACATTCAGTCCGCCGAACCAGCCCCAATAGGAGTAGAAAAATCCTTCGCGTTCGGCCCAAAGATCGCCAATTGTGAAATCATCGGGACGATGCCCTGCAATATCCACCATGTGGTTCAAACCTGTCAGGTCACCATAAAGATCAAGATTGCGAACATACCACCACCCCGCAATCACCATCAGGCTCACTGCACACACCAGGGTCGCTTTGAGTAGATCGTTGAAGAGACGTTTTTCTCTATGCCATACCAACAATATCGCGAGTCCCACCACTGGTGCGAAAGTCAGTCCGCTGAGTTTAGTTATCGCTGCTAAACCCACCAGCACTGCCAGCATCCCAATCTGCCGCCAATTCCATCCTGACAGATATAGGCTGAAGGACAGAGCCAGAATCCATGTGCCCAGAAAAATCACCAGATTATCGTTGTTGACGCTGGCGGCGATGAATAAAAACATGGGATTGAAGGCGACCAAAGCCATTGCAAGTAACGCCACTAATGGCTGACCTGGAGCAACTAATCGAGCTATTGCAAACGTCAACCAGACAGTTCCAGTTCCTAGCGCAATACTGAACAACCGCGCCAGCATCCAGGCCAACACAGTTCCACGCCAGGGAAATGCTTCATCAGCGTGAACGAGCATGTTCTGATTATCACGGGCCAGCCCGATCCCGATTTTTGCGTGGGGATTATGATAGAGGTGTGCCTCGACATCATCTCGATTAAACGGCGCGATAATCAAAGCGGTCAGCATATAATACAGAGGTGGTTGACTGCCTTCCTGTTCCCAGAGTGTTTCTACAGCAGGATCTTGATAGGGCAATTGGCCGGTTCGGGCTACGTAGTCTGCCACTGGAAAATGGCGCGGCTCGTCGGATGCTTCGCCAATGGGGGTCGCCAGCATGTAGGTCAATGCCAATACTACAAACGCTATCGTCAGTGCATAACGACGGCGTTGAATTGTGGGGGAAGTTTCTGGTAGAGTTATCATGGCGTCTGAGTTTACCAACACCAACACATTATTGGAAAGGCAGTTTTTTGGCGCACAAACTCGATCTGATTGTTGTCATTGATATTGAGGCGACGTGCTGGGAGAAAGCGCGTCCCAAAGGGCAGGAAAACGAAATTATTGAGGTCGGAGTCTGTACATTGGATGTTCAAACTGGCGAGCGGCTGCACAAAGAAAGCATCTTGGTGCGTCCAGAACGCTCCAAAGTCAGCCCATTTTGCACCAAACTGACAACCCTGACCCAGGAACAGGTAGCAAAAGGGATCTCATTTACCAAAGCCTGTCGAAGACTTAAGGAAAAATATGCCACCAAGCAACGTGTCTGGGCCAGCTATGGAGACTATGATCGTACCATATTCGCCAAACAATGCGCACGGCGCAAAATATCCTATCCATTTGGTGAAACGCACATTAACATCAAGAATATGCTGGCAGTCATGATGGGCCTGAAGCGCGAGATCAGCCTGGCAGAAGCAATGATCAAACTGGGGTTGAAATTCGAGGGCACGCACCATCGCGGCCATGACGACGCCTGGAACGCGGCAATGATTCTAGCTGAGTTGATGAAGCAAACACGGCTTTCAGATTAGGGTGCTTCGCCAATCACGCGTTCCATAAACGCCAGGGTATCCGCTGCGATGCGATCCCAGCGGAATAGCGCCGCCAGATTTCCCGCCCCCTCTCCCAGGCGACCTCGTTGGGCCTCACTATGGGACAATTCCAGCAACACATCCGCCAATTCCTGTGGACTATCAGGAGACACCATGCGAACAGCCTCGCCGTCTACCAATTCGGGGATTTCGACTTGTGGAAACGTGGTGATAATCGGGCAACCATGCGCTAACGCCGCCATCAGTGTCCCGCGTCGGAACGACACCCCATCTTTATAGGGCAAGGCAATCACGTCGCACAACATCAGGTAGACACTTACCTGCTCTGGCTCCACAAAGCCCGTCCAACGCACGCGACGATTGATGCCGAGACCGCCCACCAATCGTTCAGCTTCATCGGCCTGCTGGATATTGGTTTTGTCGCTATCGCCGGTTTGCCCACCAATAATCAATAATTCAACATTTACGTCTTTTTCAGTCAACAGACGCACGGCATGGGCCAGAGTATCAACGCCTTTAGTCGCATTGAGGAATCCAAAATGTCCTACTAAAAAGACCTCCGGCGGAATCCGCATTCGTTCGCGCCATTCTTCGCGCACATAGTCAGCGGGTGGGCTGACGGCGATATTGGAGCCAATCGGAATGCGGGCAATGGGCGGCACTTCACCAGCTTCATGCAATTCGCGCTCGTCAGCGATGTTGGTCACGATGACGCCGCTACTATGACGTGCCATCTGATAAATCGCCCGTTTCCGTAATGGCCCGGCTTTTGGAAATAGATATGGCACCAGCAAATCATGAAAGGTGGTGATTACTGGAACAGCATCGCCTAATGTGCGTGGGAGGTCATTAGCCGCAATATGCATATCGTAGGCCGCCGCCTGATACTGCACATTCACAACATCCAGTCGGTTATTATGCACCCATTCCACAGCCTGTCGTTCTCCACGAAGATGTTTGCCCCGTTTGCCACCCCACCGCCCCCAATTTGTCACGGAAGGCTGCACCGTAATCCCTTCATCTTGCAGGGCAGGGTTGGCTTTAACATTGGTTAACACAAAGAGTTCATGACCCAACGACACCATCGCACGCGCCAGTTCGCGCGTATAGTCGCCCACCCCGCCCTGCATGGGTGGATACTCGCCAGTAATCATTCCAATCCGCATCAGGCATCCTTCATCATAATTTGTTCGCCCGCGCCCAATAAAGACCGGACGACAATCCAATAAGCATGAACACGCTCGCGGCGTAAAGACCGCCTGGAACCCAACAGCCATTTGCCGCTTTCCAGAACAATCTGGCTTAGGTAGTTCAAAGCCAACACCAGCCGCAGGATCAACGCCGCACCGCGTCCATGATATTTACGAAAATAGCGCAATTTACTATGCTGGAAATGGACATGGCTGCGGGCCTTGACCTGCACTGTACTCTGCCCGCCATGATGAATGATTCGGGCATCGCCCACATAGACCACTTCCCAACCAGCATCTTTGGCGCGTTTACACCAATCCATTTCCTCAGAATACATCTTGTAGCGTTCATCGAGTCCACCAATTTGCTCCCAAACCTCGGCACGGGCCATCAATGCCGATCCCTGTACCCAGTCTACCGGATAAATGCCATCATCAGGCCGATCCTGCACACGATAATGCTCGATAATCCGGCGCGGGGCGAACCGTTCCAGCCAGGTACTCTCAAATAACCCCGTCAGCAAGGTGGGAAAGCGACGTCGCGTGGATTGATGTGTACCGTCCGTGTTGAGAGTATGTGGGCCAACCACACCGGTTGTTGGGTCAGCGTCAAGCACCGTTACCAGCCGCACCAGGGTATCATCCAGCACTTCGGTGTCTGGATTGAGCAGCATGACGATACCTCCCCGAGCATGTTGCAGGCCTAGATTGTTGCCACGCACAAAGCCGATGTTTTCCTCGCAAGCGATCACCTGTACCCAGGGAAAATGTTCATGTAGCATGGATATGCTGTGATCGCTGCTAGCCGAATCAACAACGATAACCTGGGTTTTAAGGCCAGCGCCCTGCTCCACGCCATCTGGTCCGACCAAACACAACGGCGATTGCTGAATGCTTTCCAGGCACTTTGCCAGCAAATCAGCCACATTCCAACTGATGATGATGATGGATAAATCCATGCGTCATTCTCTCCTGTCCTGATTTTACACATTCCCGCCAGATAGATAACACTTTAATTACAACTTTGACAGATAATCAGACAGAAAGCATTGGAGAAATTAGGAAAACGGAAGGAAAACACCCATGTTTAAACGTGCTATCGTTCTCGGACTTGCAATCATCATGATCTTTTCGGTGGTAGGAACTAGCTATGCCCAAGACCCCGGCGACCGCCCACCCGAAGGCCGTTCACGACCAGTTGTACACTTGACTCGCTTAGTCTATCAAACGGCTGCCGATGCAGTGGGAATGCCACTCGATGAATTCCTGCAAAGCGCCACCGAAGACCAGACTTTGAGCGAACTCATCACCACGCATGGTGGTGATCCGGCCCTTGTCGCCGCTGATGCTACCGCCGCTGCGACTGAAGCCCTAGACAACGCTCTGGCTGAAGGCCGCATCGACCAGGAACAATACGACGAAATAGTTGCAAACCTGTCCAGCACCATTGACCGCATCATGAATGCCCCCGTGCCTCAATCTGGTCGTGATCGTCCGCGCCCTGACCGTCCACGTCCAGTGGTTAACCTGGCTCGCTTGGTTTACCAAACGGCTGCTGATGCAGTGGGAATGCCACTCGATGAATTCCTGCAAAGCGCCACCGAAGGCCAAACTTTGAGCGAACTCATCGCCACACATGGTGGTGACCCCGCTCTCGTCGCCGCTGATGCTACCGCTGCTGCGATTGAAGCCCTGGACAATGCCCTGGCTGAAGGCCGCATCAACCTGGAACAGTACGATGAAATCATGGCGAATTTGCCCAGCACTATTGACCGCATCATGAATGCACCTGTGCCTCAACCTGGTCGTGATCGTCCGCGCCCTGACCGTCCACGTCCAGTGGTGAACCTGGCTCGCTTGGTTTACCAAACGGCTGCTGATGCAGTGGGAATGCCACTCGATGAATTCCTGCAAAGCGCCACCGAAGGTCAGACTTTGAGTGAACTCGTCGTCACGCATGGTGGTGACCCTGCTCTCATCGCCGCTGATGCTACCGCTGCTGCGACTGAAGCCCTAGACAACGCTCTGGCTGAAGGCCGCATCAACCAGGAACAATATGACGAAATAGTTGCAACCCTGCCCAGCACCATTGACCGCATCATGAATGCACCTGTGCCTCAACCTGGTCGTGATCGTCCGCGTGGCGGTGGTGGCTTCGGAACCGACGGCGATACACCTGGCGTTCTCGAATAAGCTTCATCAGCCCCCACTAGATAAGAGTGCCTTCTCACAGGGCGCTCTTGTTTTTTCAGGGTAGACGACGATATTCAGCCCGCAGTGACTCAATGCCATAGGCTTCCCAACGTTGCTGATAGGCCGTGATGCCACCTTCGATAGCCTGCGATTCGGATATTTGGTGAAAAAACCCTGATGCGGCAATAAGTGCTGTCTTTTTGGCGAAATAGTCTGGATCGTCGGTCATGAAAATAAAGCCGCCATTATCAGTCAACACACGATGGATTTGTCCCAGCAAGGCCGCCGTGAACATATCCTGATCCAAACGATTATGCTTCATGACTGGCGGCGGAAAGAGTAACGAGGCTTCCTGAGCCGTTCCATCTGGCACTTTCACCAACACCCGTCGCACATCGGCCCGGATAAAACGCACATTCGGCAATTTGGCTTCATGGGCTTTGTTGATGGCATACCATAGCGACTTCCAGTGTAAATCGAAGCCAACAAAGTTGACCTCCGGCAGAGCGTGTGCCAGAGCGTTGATGTATTCGCTTTTACCGCACCCCAGGTCGAGAATCAGCGGTTGCTGGTTCCCAAACATTGCTTCTGACGTAATGTCGGGTAAAGTATCGGGATTAAAATACAGGTCTTTGCTGGTGTAGTAGCGCAGATAGTGGGTCAGGATTTCTGACGCTGGCTTATGCACTTTAAAGCGTTTGAGTTTCAGACGGCTCATCTTCCAATCCTCAGTCAATAACTCAAGTGATTGACCGGGTCTTCACGGCCTTGCTCGGCACGCCGTACGCCTTCGAGTGTCATATGTGTCATATAGCCCTGGTATTCCAAACCATCCGACAGGAACACCTGCCAACCACTCAGCACCATCGGTGGCGCACTTAATCCAGGCGCACAACGCTGGCAGTCTATTGGCATCCACTCGCCATTGTAGCGGCGAGCAAAATGAAGGTGAGTCGCTGTCGAGAAGCCACCCTCGCAAGATGGATGCCCTAGTTGGTCACCCGTCTCAACTCGCGTTCCAGCTTCAACGAGATCACGGGTAGCGAGGTGCAAATAGACAATCGTCCAGCCAGTATGCTCGTTGCCATCGAAGTCCAGGTCAAGGACGACATAGCCATCTCCGCTGCGGGCAATCACCCCTGGTGCAACGGCAGTCACCCAATAGGGCGACACATAGCAATATCCCTCGGCAGCCAGTAATTCATCGGAGGGTGCGGGTGGCGCAAAGTCGATGGCGGCCCAGGCACTACCAACGTTATAGCCGCCATGTGGACCGCCCGTGAAAAACCAGGTTTCGCCTTTAGGGAAAGGAAAGGTGAGTGATGGTTGTGAGAGATTGGCAGGCACAATCGGCTCGACAGCCGTGCGAAATGGATCGCCAAACAACGAGAGATAGGTCTGGAAGAAACCTTGTTCACTGACATCGAAATCCCATGTCCTGCGCCCATTGAATTTAGCGAATAGATATTGCACCGCCACTGTTCCCGCATTTAGATCCGGTGCAAAAACCAGCAAACTTTCATCGGCATAGGTTGTTGTCTCCAACCCGCGATAGCGCCACCCATAGTAGCCATCATTGAGGACGTTGGCTGCCAACAATAGCTGGCTATATAATCCCTGGCGGCTTGGATCAATATAGCCCAGGGGATACAGCGCTTGTTCTGCAGTAGGCGATGGACTGGAGAGCCAGCCGCTTTGATATTCCAGCAATGCCAGCAACAGACGTGGATTTACACTGTAAGCCAGCGCCACCAAATTGACGAGTTCTACGCCACTCCACAACTCGCCGCCAACTTCCTCACTATACACCCGCAAAAAGCCTGATTTCAGCTTTACATAAGCCGCCACATCAAAGCCAGCCGTGGTAGGGCCAAAGACCACTTCGCTATCAGGGACAATTTTGAAGCCCGTTGCGTTGGTTGTGCTAACGACAGGCTGTGTAGGGATTTGCAACACTTGACCGACCTCTAGCTGATCTGGATTAGTCAGGTTGTTGACAGTAATGATGGCAATTATATCCACGCCAAAGCGGGCTGCAATCACAGCCAGCGTATCACCAGGCTGCACGGTGTATGTGCCATCTGATAGTGCCATTGGAAATCGGGTGGGGTTCGGCGTGGGCTGGATGGGGGTTTCGGTGGGCAACGATGGTGTATCGCTGGGCACAATCAACAGGCTATCGCTTGTCGCTGTGACAATAACCTTATCTGCCTTAGAAACGGTACAGGCCAGCACAGAGCTACCCAGCAACCCCGCAACCATTAGAGGATATAGGATTCGCTTCATTACAGTAATGCCTTCGCCAAAATCGGCAATGATACGTCGTAACGATAACTGGTGCTGCTATGGCCGTCGGGGAATTCTTCATAGTGATGAGCGATGTTCAATGCTTCTAGGCGACGGTGGATGATCCGCGCCCCAGTCTGCAACTGGTATTCATCATATGCGCCGACTTCTAGGAAGATCACGCGCATCTGTCGCAGCGCCGCCTGATAATCCGCTTGTTCAATCATCCGCACTGGATCGTACTGTAACCACCGTTCCCAAACCCCTGGCAACAATGCACCTGTCTCTAAGTCTACCGGAGAATCGAAGCCGAGAGGAGCATCAGGGTTGGGCGCGTAGGCCATACATTGCATAACCGTATGGATGGCCTGCCAAAAGCTCCCACCTTTAGGACGTATTTCCGGAATCTGTTCGATAAAGGCTTGGAAACCACCCCACTTTTCGAGCTGACCCGGCAGTTTTGCCAGGGCTGGCAACGCCGTGTATTCCCAATAGGCATCGGCAGCCCGCGCCGCCACTGCGCCAAAGACATGCGGATTCCGCATGGCGTGGATCAATGCCCCATAGCCGCCGCTGCTGTGCCCAAACACACCGCGATGGTTCCGGTGAGCCAGCGTGTGGAAATTGGCATCCACCGCTGGAATGATCTCCTCAACTAGATGCGTGGCATAGTTCCCGATAGACGAATCGAGAAATTGCGAGCCGCCCAGGCGTGTCCAGCAATCCGGCAGAACTACAATAACTGGCGGCATCTCTCCTGTTGAGATGAGCCGATCCAGGCGTTGTTGCATGGTTTCATCCCATTGGTTCCAGCCCAGATAGTAGTGATTGGTGCGCCCATGACTGCTCAACATGACCAGGACCGGATAGCGTCGTTCGGGAGATTCATCGTAGTTGGGCGGCAAATAGACAGCCAATTGGCGGGTATGTAGATCGCCCAGACGATTGCCACGCAGGGCGTCGCTCTCGATAGTCAAATATTCAATACGACCTGTTGTCATAACCATAAAACTCGCTTCCATCTCGTACTGCGTGAGGATTCTAGCGGGGGGAACTGTTGAGGGCAAGGTTGAAGGTTTCACCTTGTCAACCTATCGGCTTTCAGGTAAGATGTTGCCCGCTATATCGCTTTCCGTTCGAGCAAACTGGACTCGGACAAACCCAGGGAAAGGACACCTACAATACATGAAGCGATCTTACGAAATCACCTACATTATGCCCGCCAACATCGGCGAGCAAGATCAGCAAGCTCTGGAAGAAAAAGTCTTGGAATGGATCGGGACGGCTGATGGCGAAGTCAAGAATTCGAGCCATTGGGGCCGTCGGCGGTTGGCCTATCCCATTGGTCAGAACCGCGAAGGCTATTACATTTTCCTGGAAGCGGAAATGGATCCCGGCCAATTGCCAGAGTTTGACCGGCGCATGACCATTGAACCCGGCGTTATCCGCCATCTCGTCGTCCGTCAGGGCGAATAATCATTGTAGCTTGAGGTAGTGAAAACCTTATGGGCCGAGGACTAAACAAAGTCATGGTTATCGGCCATCTGGGACGCGATCCCGAAATTCGCTATACTCCCAGTGGTCGTCCAGTTACCAGCTTCAATATTGTCACAACCCGCAACTGGACGTCGTATGAAGGCGAGCGCAAAGAAGAAACTGAGTGGTTTAATGTTGTCGCTTGGGGACCATTAGCAGAAATTTGCAACCAACACCTGAGTAAAGGCCAACAGGTATATATTGAAGGGCGGTTGCAAACACGCGGTTGGCAAGATGAACAGGGTCGCCGCCACTATCGCACCGAAGTCGTTGCACAGGAAATGATTATTTTGGGCGAGCGCAATACCACCCGCTATTCGGGAGGGCCGCCGGACTATCCCAATGGTGATGACAACGACAATTTCACCTTTTAAACCAATTCCCCACCCTGACCGGTGGACATAAAGTGAGCAAGGAGCTACCTGCATGAGTGATGAATCACGTGAATCGACTGCTGAGAGCAAAGGCAGTGAAAGCCGGCCAGAAAGCCGGTCTGGAAACCGATCTGAACGGCCTCAGCGGCATCAACGCCATGAACGACGTGGCGGCTACCGAGGTGGTGGACGCGGTCGCCGCCGCCGTCGTCGGGGTTGTCCATTCAAAGTCGATGGCAAATGCAAAGTCGATTACAAAGATGTCGAGACGCTGAAGAACTATCTGACAGACACCGGCAAGATTCGCCCTCGGCGGCAAACCGGTGCATGTTCGAAGTGTCAACGTGCGCTGGCACGAGCTGTCAAGCGTGCCCGTTATCTGGCCTTGTTGCCCGTTGCCCCCAACCACTATCGTCAGAAATAGGCATGTAATCCTTTAATCCGCCCCGTGTTGCAGATAAACACGGTTTTTTTGAAGAGGGGATACCCGGTTATGACAAAGCGGAAAACAGTTGGTCAGCCGCGCAAAGAACGTGACCTCGAAGCCCATCGCAGGCTCTCCAAATCTGAGAAAGAACGCCGCAAACAGCGTTTTGTGATTATTGCAGCTAGCCTTGTTATTGGCTTCAGCGTCCTGCTCTTGTTGGCGGCGCTTATCTACCTGTTCTTCATCTATCCAGGACAGGCCATCACCACTGTAAATGGACAAGACATTGAAACTAAAGACTTCGAGTCACGGGTGCGAGCCGAACGCTGGCTACAAGCCAATGATATTCGCCAGACCTATTTCTTCTATCAGCAAACCGGCCAACTTGAACAGGTAAACCAGCAAATCGCGCAATTGGCTGATACTGAACTCATCGGGATCCAGGTATTGGATGCCATGGAGCTTCAGATTGTGTTAGAGGAAGAAGCCAAACGGCGTGGGATTACTGTCGATGAAGCCGAGGTACAGGCGCTTGTGGATAATTATATTCAACTGTTCACAGGACGCAGCCTGACACCAACCCCCACAAGGGAACCGACGGAGGCCACGACGCCTACATCAACCCCGCTCATCACAGCGACGCCATCCAGCACGCCGTTGCCGTCGGCCACGGCAACCAACACGCCGTTGCCATTCGCCGAAGATTGTGAAGAAGGCCAGGAAGATTGCCCAACGGTCACCCCATTGCCGACAGCTACGGCAACATCAACAGCAACGGAAACTCCTGAAATCACGGATACGCCGGAGCCATCCAGCACCCCACTGGCCCCCAATGATGTGGAAGCAACCATCAGCAACTACGAATCGGACATCTATGACACCGCGAACGAGGAAGCAGATGTAGACCGAGAATTTGTGCGCGACATCTTCTACTATCGTGCCTTGCGCGATGCCCTGCGAACCGATGTCACGGATGAGATGATCGAAAATGACGAGCTTTCAACTCAACAGTTATGGGCAGCCTCACGCCATATCTTGATCGCCGTTCCTGAAGAAATGCAACAAGAGTTCGACGAAAGTCGATGCGAATCTGAAGAATGGCAACCATACCATGAGGAAGCCCTAGCAGTGATCGACTTGCTAAACAACGGTGAGCCATTTGCGGCATTGGCGCTGTCAATCTCAGATGATCCCGGCAGTGCTGCCAACGGTGGATTATACGACATGATGAATATGGACACATCGGGCTTTGTAGAACCATACAAGCAGACTGTCCGTGACATCGAAATCGGTGCATTTAGCGAGCCGGTCTGCACGCAGTTCGGCTTTCATATCATTCAGGTACTCGAAAGAGAACTCCGTGATATTCCTGAAAACCAGATGGATGATCTGCGAACAGAGGTCTATCAAACGTGGGAGGCGGATCTTCTGGCCGAAGCCGATATCCAGCGCCGTGATGACTGGTTGGATCGTATTCCCGATGAACCTTCGGTAGATGATTTGCTGAGTGATATTGTTGGAACAACATCCCAGCAATAGTCGGCAACAACCATGCCTTACAATCGTTCAAGAGACGCTTTCAGCCGCTTGGCTGGAGCGTCTCTTTTGGTTACAGTCAACAGGCGGTATAATGCTGCGGGTACGCAACTACTCATTACAAGAAGGAGAATTCATTATTTATGACGCCTCAACAAACTCGTAATGCGGTTGCCGAGGGAATCGGCACGTTTATGCTCGTATTGGTTGGTGCTGGTGCTGGTGCCATCTCTGGTGGAGATTTGGTGGCGGTGGCGCTGGCCCATGGTCTGATTCTGGTCGCCATTGTCGCGACTTACGGCCACATCTCTGGCGCACACGTCAACCCGGCGGTGACTCTGGGCTTGCTGGTCGGCGGTAAAATCGAGGCCAGACAAGCCAGTATTTATTGGATCGCGCAATTTATTGGCGCGTTGGCAGCGGGTGTCATTCTGCGGCTAGTCTTGCCCATGTTGACCAACCCGGCACTGGAAGCCAGCATCAAAACGTTGGGTCAAACGGCCCCTGCCGACGGTATCAACGCGCTGGGCATTGTGCTGGTCGAGGCCATTTTGACCTTCGCCTTAGTCAGTACCGTTTACCAGGCGGCGGTGTTTGGCAAAGGTGGCAGCGCCGCGCCGCTACTTATCGGGCTTACGCTGGGCGCGGCCATCTTGTTTGGTGGCCCATTGACCGGCGGTTCTCTGAATCCAGCCCGCACACTTGGCCCGGCATTGTTGGCTGAAGATCGACAAAACCTGATCGAGGTTGGCAACTACTTCCTGGGAATCTTCCTGGGAGGTGCATTGGCCGGTTTCATCCATACGGATACTTTTGCGATAGAAGAAGAACCCACCAGCCGCAAACGTCCCAAGAAGCGTTAATGCATTATGCGATTGTTAGTCTGGGGAGCGAGTCCGCAGGCCGGTTGGCTGGCGGCTCGCTTCGACCAACTTGGCTATGAGACTCTATGGCTGACCGAGACGCCAGTTGCCGAAGCGGTTTCGCACTTCGGAGGATTGGAACTCGTCAGCCCACATCAACGCCACCGATGTCATGATCTGACAATTGCAACTGATATTGATGCGGTTCTGAAGCCCCCGCTGGCCTGGATCATCCTGGCGATGCCTAACTGGGCAGTGGGGAATGCTGTCTCAGCGATGGTCCGGCGCATTCCCCCTGAACACTGCCCGAATATATTGCTCCTGCAACATGGCATCGGGGGTATGGAGAAAATCACCACCTATTTCGACGAATCGCATATAGTCCAGGGAATCTTAACCCGCATCATCGCCTGGCCCATCATGAACAATGGGCAGATTGCCTATGAAACCATTGTCAGTGATGGCCTGGGCGGGACTGCACTCAGTACCGGTCCCCAAGTCCACAAGATAAGCCACATGCTCACACTGGCCGGGATGGGACCTGTGAATATTCACGATAAAGATGCACTGCGCTGGAGCGACATTCTATGGCAGATTCAAGCCAACGCCCTGCCAACCCTGCTCGACGTCCCGCCTGAACACGTTTATGAAGATCAACGGCTGTTTGAGATCGAATACCGGCAAATACGCGAAGCACTCCAGGTCATCGACCAATTAGGGATTCCATTCGTAAAGCTGCCGGGGGTGGATGTTCCACGTTTGGCCCGACAGATACGCCTATTGCCAAAATCGCTGTTACCAAACCGATTGAAGCCCAATGCCAAACCGCCCGGCCTTCGTACTGATCTGACATGGAAAACGGGCCACAGTGATGCCGCTTACTTAAACGGCATGGTGGCGAAATTGGCATATGATATGGGCCAAAATGCTTCAGTCAATCATGTGTTGGCCTTAAGCTTGACCGACATCGCCGAAGGCCGCACCCCCTGGGATCAATTCAAGGGTAATTTCGCCTATCTGGAAACACTGATTCGGGTGGCAAGCCGCCACGAAACGCCGCCCACCTGGCGAAAACAGTAGCCAGTCTGTTCAAGCTAGTCTATAATCAAATGCACATTCAATTAAAGTAAGCATATTTTCTGAGGTAATCACTCAGTCCGAAATATCACGAGGAGACAATTATGTCAGACAAACCAACATCCATCACTGAGGTCTTTGCGGCAATGCCAGCCAGCTTTAACCCCGACGCAGCAGCGGGCGTTGATGCTGTTTTCCAGTTTGATCTTAGTGGTGAAAACGCTGCGAAATATTGGGTCAAAGTTGAGGATCAGGAAGTCGAAGTGCATGAGGGCGAAACCGACGAGCCGACCATCACAGTATTAGCCGACGCCGATGACTATCTGGCAATGGTTAATGGCGAAATCAACCCGATGACGGCATTCATGCAGGGCAAAGTTAAAGTTAAAGGCCCGATGGGTCTTGCCATGAAACTCCAGAGTATGTTTGGCCTCTAAAAGCCCTGTTCATCCTCCCAATAAAGCAGACTCGCACTGTTGTGGCGGGTCTGTTTGGTTAAGGAGAGTTTTCGGGCTGCGGGGGGTCTACATAGGTGACCAGCATATCACGGACTTCACTGGCGGAAAGTGCGCCACGCCGATTCAAGTGGCTAACGCCATCTGGCTCAACCACGATAATCGTCTGGCTATCGGGGTCAATACTCCGTTCACCGAATGTCCATGACATCGACTGAATCAGATCCGGTGTGGCACTGGCGACCACCCATCCCAACTCTACAGATGGGTGCAAACTATTACGCTCGGCCCAATTGGTCAAGGCGCGTTGTGTCACCCGCGTATCGACATTCAGGCTAATATACACAACAGTATAAGGTCGTTGCTCGTCGTGGAATAGTTGGGCCACTTCGCGGATAGCCCGTTGTTGCACTAGGCAGGTCACGCAACTGGTATTCAAAACCTGCACCACGACCCACGATTCTGTAAACGTTTCCATAGTATAGGTCGTTCCATCGGTAGCTGTGAATGCGTGTGTCAGCCATTCTGTTGGCAAGATGGTACTGCCGAAGGGATCATCTGCGTCGAACAAAAAGAAAGTGGGTGTCGGTGTACGAGTGATAATGCGATCCGGGCGCGTGGGCGATGGCTCGAATTGTGGCGAAAGGGACGCAATGGCCTGTGCGCGTTGAGTCTCGGCAGCACGGACAGTCGGGCCAGCGGTGAGCGCCATTTCCGTAGCGACCTGGTCCTGACGCGCAATTATTGGATCGGCAGTTGGCGTTTCTGTAGGCGTGGATTCTCCACAAGCTGATAGGATAGCCAGGCTTATCACAATTACAAGCAGTAACGCGCTAACATTTTTCGACACGAGCTATCTACTCCTCAGCAACACTTCACCGACAATAACGAATTCTTGCCCATCCGGAAGACTAAGAATCTGCCCATTTGCTGAATTATAAACCTTTACTGCCAGGCGGTACGAGCCAGGCTGTAGTTCCGCCAACGATAAACGGTGGCTATCAAAGTAAACTTGATCAGGTTGCCAGCTATTCGTGGGAGACTGGCCGTTTTGGGGCGGGCCGTCGTGCTGGGTTCGCAACTGCCCGGCGTCGTCCAACAAGAAAACTGAAACACTGTAGCTGACGGGTAGCGGTGTAGTGGTACTCCACCATAAACTAACATTTAGGGATTGATCTAGCGGTATCGTGGCAGGAGCCTTCACGCGGTGCAAGCGAATGTCGTCTCCAAAGATCGCCACTGTTTCATCCAGCGCCGGAATCCGGTCATAATGATAAAGGTCGAGCGGGTTGCCAAGATGATAAAAACGCTGTGACGCTGTGCGGACATAGCCGTGTTCCGCTAAAGTCCCTTCAACATCCCATTGGCGGTCTGCATTGACCCAATAAGCGATCCAAAACCCGTCGTTTTCCTCGAGTAATTCATTGAATACGCCCAGAAAGTAGAAATTGTAATCAATGCGCCACTGGTTCAGCGAAAAGATGGGCGTGCTGTCCGGCAATAACTGGTGCAGATGATAATTGAGGGCTTTATCACCGCCGACCACATCCATCAGCACCGGCTCGCCAGCCGGGTAATTATCGGCCACGTAGGTTGCCATCTCGCGCCAGGGGGGATGATCATGATAGGAATCCAGGCTTGCCAATCCATTGGCCGCCACTAGAAACGCCAGAAATAGCCGGGCGGGTGGTTGGAAAAAGGTCGTGCCATAGCCTGCCAAAAGTGCAATCGGCAACAACAACAACGCCATGTTCCGATCCGTGAGAACCGTCGCGAATGGATATACCAGAAGGGTAAAGACGATGGGAATCGTAAACCAGAGAGTTGCATACGACTCCTGACGGCGGCGCACCAGCAGCCCCAATACAAGCAAGCTGCCTAACAACACAACCGGACGCCCTAGAAAATCAACGGCCAGGAAATCCAATGTATCCCAGCTCAACGCCATGGAGTGGAGAATTCCCTCCGGGCGGATAATCAATTGATGGTAGGCAACAAACATCCAGGGCACAAACGCCAACATGGACAACGTGATAATGACTACCAGACGCCAAACACGCTGCCAGGGGCGTAAGGTAAACGCCGCATAAACGATCTGAACCAGTAGGATGAGCGCCGTGTAGTAATGGGTATAAACGCCCAGGATTATCAACAGAGCATAGTGTAATGTGCGGGTACGATTGGGTTGTTCGATCCAGCGCAAAAAGGCCAGACTGGTGAGCGCCATCCACATAAAGGCCAGTGGATAATGACGGACTTCTTGGGCAAGGACAATGTGTTTATCGGCCAAGGCCAGCACTAACGCCGCGAATATGCCTGCTGCTGGCGAGAATACTTGCCGCCCCAGGCGCTCAATCAAAGCCACCGTCAGCAACGCAGGGAAAACAGCCCACAGGCGCATGGCGATTTCGGTATCACCAGCGATCTGCCGCCATAGGCTTAAGCTGATGAAATATAGGGGGGGGTGTAGATCATCAGCAAGATTGCGCGTAACATCGGCGGGATTGGATGGCTCGGAAAACTCGACCGACCACCCTTCATCGCCCCACAATCCTTGATCATTGAGGTGATAAATGCGTAACAGCGCCGCCAATAACAAAACGGCCAGTGATAACCCAACCTTTTTCATGAAGCTCTAACCAAGCGCATCTGCATAACCTGATATGATATTTTTATCAGAGAAAGGCAATCATCATGTCCTTACGTAAATCAGGCCCTATAATACCAGCCCTGCTCGGATTGGGAATTACGATTACCCTCCTCTTTGCCGCCATCAACTTACAGGTCATCGCGCAAGGCGACCCTACCCCGACGCCATCCATTGAAGAATGGTATTTGCAGGATACCATTGATTGGAACTTGCCATATTCTGAACCTGGAACGAGTGAGGGGGATGCCGTATGGACAATCGAGGATATGACATTTGAAAGCCAATATCCATTTGGTTTCACTTTCTCTATTTTGCCACGCAGTAGCAGGGGTGAGATCGTTCTGGCCTCGGTCATCTGGTCGCACACGCCGCACGAGCTTCAGCGAATGGAAGTGCGTAATATTCCCCGTTCGGGCGTGATTACTGCCGAGTGGGGAGCCACCGAGTCCCTGCCCCCCTGGGTCGTGGTGAATTACTATTGGAGCTTGGTAGATAGTGCTGGCAACCGCTATCGTAGCGATTGGCTAGTCGGCAACGAGTACATCGACGAAACGTCGGAATGGACCCGTACTGAATCGGATGATGTGGTGATCTTCTTACAGGAAGGGCTGGATCAGGATGTCGTTCATTTGTCATTGCAAGCGATGGACACTCAACGTGAGACTTTTCTGCAAGCCTGGGGAGGGTTATTGCCATATAAGCCTCGCGTGATCTTGTTCGCTAACCAGCGCGATTTTCAGGCATGGCGGCGCGGTTTTGGGGGAGAAGGTGTCATCGGGCAAACATCTGAGGAATGGGGAGCAACGGTGCAGGTTATCAACGACAACGACCCGATTGATTTGGCTTATGGAACGGTTTTGCACGAAATCGCGCACCTGTACCAGTTCCAATTTGCGCCAGACGCTTTCCCCGGTGGTAGCTGGTTTACAGAGGGCAATGCCACGCTGTTTGAACTCCACCAACAGTATGATTATGAAAACAGAGTGCGGTTGTTGGCGACCCACGATCAATTGCCGCTGCTGTTGCAAGGCGGTGGGCCGCTTTCATTTGCCGCAGGACCGGATGGTAGCGGGCGCTATGGCTATGATGTTGGCTATACGTTCTGGAAGTGGATCGTCGTCAACTATGGGCTGGATACACATCGTCAGATTATCACAGGGTTGGCCGCTGGAACGCCGCGCAATGCCGTCCTGGAGCAGGTTCTGGGGATGACGACTGACGAGATGGAATCGGGCTGGGCGCAATGGTTGGGGGCCGATTCCCCCGCGCCGACGCTGGTTCCAACCTGGACACTCCCGCCGTTTCCGCCAACAATGACACCATATCCATTCGGAAACTGATAAACACTGCTATTGATGCGGTTTTGAGGCAGCCAGTGGACACGATGCTGGCTGCTATTATTTTGTGGAAATGATGAAAGAATATTGCAAGGGTTGGGCGATAAAATGGAGGTGATTTTGGGCAAAAAACTCGTCAAAAAAACTGCAAAATTACTTCGAGGAAATTCATGACATTTGTCGGACATTTCCTGGACATTTTGAGACATTCAGGATACAAGCCCAGGCGATTTGTGCATAGAATAACGAATTGATAACAAAACGATGACATGCGCTTTTGGCAAGGATGGTTCATGCGATTACGACATTTTCTGTTGGTGTTGAGTCTCATCCTGGTTGGATGTTCCGGCGGGAGTGATGATGAAAAACAAACGCTGACCGTGTTCGCCGCCTCATCCTTGACTAATACGTTTGAGGCGATAGAAGAAGCGTTTGAAGCCGAGCATCCCGATGTGGACGTGGTATTTCACTTTGCGGGGTCTTCGCAGTTGGCCGCGCAGTTGAGGGCCGGTGCGCCGGGGGATGCGTTCGCCAGCGCCAATCCGCGCCAGATGGAGATTGCGGAGCAGACCAGTGTCATCACTGGAGAGGCAACTGTATTCGCCTATAACTATCTAGTCATCATCGTACCACGCCTGAATCCACAAGATATTGAAAATCTGGATGATCTGGGGGGAGAAGGCCTGAAATGGGTGACGGCCAGTCCGGGTGTGCCAATTCGAGACTATACGGAGGCTGTGTTATCGGACCTTGATCCGGCATTGCGGGCTGCGATAGAGGGGAACATCGTCTCGGAGGAAAGCAATGTGCGGCAAATCGTGGTCAAGGTGGCGTTGGGTGAGGCGGACGCGGGAATCGTTTATGCATCGGATGTCACACCGGACGTGGCCGATCAGGTGACACTAATTGCGATCCCGCCGGAAATGAATGTCAGTGCAACGTATCTGATCGCGCCAGTGGCAGGAACCGGAAATGAAGTGCTGGCCCAGGCGTTCATCGACTTTGTGCTAGCGTCGGAAGACGCTATTGTAGCCTGGGGATTGATGCCGGTTGCTGAGGCAACGCACATTGGCTAGATGGCAGCGATGGATGCCGGGTCTGCTGGTAGGAGTTGGTGGACTGGGAGTGGCGTTGGTGGTATTGCCGTTGATCGCGTTGTTTCTGCGGGGGATACGTGAAGCGGCTTGGGAACGGGTTGGCAATGATGCTGTGCAAAGCGCCCTGGAGTTGAGTTTGCTGACAGCCACGATCAGTGTCGGCGTGATTTTACTGACGGGGACGCCACTGGCTTATGGACTGGCACGCTATGAGTTTCGGGGCAAGGGCGTGGTATCGGTGTTGGTGGAGTTGCCGATTGTGATGCCGCCAGCGGTCGCGGGGTTGGCTTTGTTGCTGGCGTTCGGACGGACGGGACTGATTGGGACACAACTCAATCAATGGTTCGGAGTCAGTATTCCGTTCACGACGACAGCGGTGGTCATCGCGGAGGTGTTTGTGGCGTTACCGTTCTATGTGCGGACGGCGCAGGTAGGTTTTGAGAGCATTCCGGCGCAAATCGAGGAAGCGGCGATGGTAGACGGAGCTGATGGGATGGCGCGGTTGCGCTATATCACGTTGCCGCTGGCGCGACGGGCGATGCTGGCGGGACTGTTGCTGAGTTGGGCGCGGGCGTTGGGGGAGTTTGGGGCGACGATTCTGTTTGCGGGGAGTTTGCAGGGGCGGACACAGACGTTGTCGTTGTTGGTGTATAGCGCGTTTGAGCAGGACATCAATGCCGCAATTTGGACAGCGATGATTTTGATTAGCGCGGCAGCGGTGACAATGGGATTGGCGCGGGCATTGATGCGAGAAAGTGCGATAGAATAGGTTGTGTGCGTGATCTGGGTTCGGAATAACAGCGGGGAATGATGTTTTTTGCACTTGAAAAGCTGAACGAGTATTTTGAACTTGTTTTTGAAGAAAGTAGAAAGTTGTAGGTAATAGATCAGGCATAAGTTAAAGAAATGCTCAATTAAATGAATTGACTGTGAACTCGAACTGATCCCATTCCTTAGCGTACATGCACGCTAAGGAATGGAGTTACCCGACAATCAAGTGACGGTTCAAAACATATCACAAATTGACAGTGCCCTACCCCTCGGTTGATTATGGCCCTATGGAAGCGGTACGGTTTGGGATATCGTACTAAGAAATTCAGGGCAAATCTGTGGGGTAGCTGTGATAGGCACGTCACCGAAAACGTAGTCTCTATATTCATACTCATTCAATGCAAATATAGGAGCGTATGCTAGCCTTATGTGAGTATTAGAATGGGCGAACAGGCCAGTGTTGCGACACACATCTTCTACATGTACAAGATAGTGAGCAAGCAAGAAACTCAATCGCGGAGCTGCATAGGAGCTACCAATTGTGAAATTACCTTGATCAATCCAGATACCGGGCATCAAGATTTCGCCAGAACTTGAAAAAGGGACAAAAGAAGCAGACTGGTTTCTGGCAACTAGGTTCTGTTGACATTTCATCGTAACCAAATCAAAACACTGGTAAATTGTAGAAAGCCAAGATAACGAGATGCCAGCTTATCGAAGCGTGAAAAGACCCGTCGAAAATGCTTGATTTTGCCGATGAAACACTCAATCAAATGGCGTTCACGATACCGCCACTCGTCATACTCATGTGGCGCTTTGGCATTTTTCTTGGGCGGGATCACGGGTTCAGCACCTGTATCACGGATTTCATCCAGAAAATCGCGGGCGGCATAACCGCGATCAGCGATGACATATTCAAAGTCGAGGTCAATGATCAAATCAGAAGCCTTGATGATATCATGGCGCTGTCCGGCGGTCAGTGCCAGTCGCAACGGGTTGCCCAAGCCATCAACGGTCACATGGATTTTGGTGCTGAACCCACCGCGACTGCGCCCCAACGCCTGTTCCGCCTGTCCACCGTTTTTTTTCGGCACCAGCCGCACAGGCATGCGCCCGCACAATGGTACTGTCAATCATGCCATTTTCCATATCAGGATCATCCGCGAAGTGGGCCAGCATCCGTTCCCACACGCCGTGATCACACCAGCGGGCGAATCGCTTGTAAACACTGTTCCATTTGCCATGTTGCTCCGGCAGCAGACGCCACTGTGCCCCACTGCGGTCAACCCACATCACGGCTTCTACGAACCGACGGCAAGCCTCTTCGTTGCCCACATAGGCTCTGGCATCACTGCGTAGAAACTCAAGCATCTTTTCCCATTGTTCGTCAGTTAATGTCACCGTTGTCATGCGGCTACCGTAGCAGAACTTTGTCAAATGTCAACAGAACCTAGTCTACCGTTCAGTGCATAGAACTCATGTATTGCTCTAAATCCTGTTGAGGTTTCGCGGATTACGGCATAATCAGATCCCGGTTCCAACTCCCCGCCACTAACACTAATAACAAACGGCCATGCAGCAGGCCACGTTGGAAAATCAAGACCAAAATTTCCTGCCGAAGCAACAAAAAACACGTTGTCTTGAATAGGCCAATTAGGCGATCCATCTGTAGAATTTGCTAAAGTAGGAATTTCCGTAATATATTCACGGATAAACGCTTGGCGAGCAGCCTCCCACACTTGGGCATCTTGTACAGTTTCCATGGTTTCTATCCACTGAGCCAAATTGCCGTATGCACTGCACGGAATAATGGCAAAACTCATATTGACAATATAATAGTCAGCTTGAATATCGCTAATGGTATTCTCAAGTTCTTGAATAATCATCTCAACTTGGTAGTCTACAACGGGGACATCGAAAATTCCTATATCAGAATTTGGGAATATCATCGCAAGTTCATCAAGCAGTTCCATAATTTGCACGCCATGAGAACTCATTCCTCCACCCATGCCATCAGCATCAGCAACATCTTGCCCACCTGACCCTATAGGTTTTAAATAACATAAACCGCCTTGACTTGTAAGTCCTTCTAAGTCCGCATAGCCTGGAGATTGGTCAAACTCATCAACAACTAATATTGCTACCTTCACATTGTCTCGAGACTCAGTTTCAGAAAATACAGGGGATTGTAAAGATGGAACCATTAATAAAGAGATCAACAATGCCAATGCTAGTTTTCGTAACATTTTATGCCTCCGATATTTTCTCTAATAGGTTTTCTGCTTTTTCAGCGCGAGCTACTAGGCTAACGCTCTTATAGTAAATAGTCGCTGCTTTCAAATATTTTTTCGCGTTCTCGATGGCTCGCATCTGAGCATAGGCGTCACCCAATGCATATGTTACATGACCAAACCATTCAGCCGAACCATCTGCCATTGAAACCACAGCTTCCAATTCTTTATAAACATCCAAACAAGCCTTGTAAGAAATATCCTCTTGCTCCGCAAGGGCATGTAATGCTGCTCCTTTATTTAGCAGAGCAAACAACATACGGCGAGATGGTTTAGCTTCCCCACTTCTTTGAGATTCTAAGTGAAGAGCTATTTCAATTGTATTTAATGCTTCATAAAAATCTCCTATCTGAATCAGCATATAAATCTTTTGCTCATACACAAAATTAAGTAAGTTTTGTGGGCGCATAAAAACATGAGGATGATTTAAGGCAACATCATGATATATCTTGGCACTTGCTTCGGCTTCCTCTATTCGTGCTATAACTTCATCCTTTGTTCGTGATTGAATGGTTGAGAAATCTTTCTTATCAGCATCAACGAGCGTGCGTGCCGCAACGATGCGTGCAATTATGTAATTTAAATGCCATACTTTTGATTGAATATCATCATCCGTAAACGTATGTCTATACTGATCTGCCAGTTTCATTGCATCATGGTAAGTTTCCGTAGCCTTAGAATAATTTCCCATATCCTTAAAGACATTAGCGAGCTTCCCAATTAGTCTATAACACTTATAGATGTTATCCCCATCATGTAAATTAGCCTGGGAAACACCCACTGCAAATTCCAACATTTCACGATACAACTCGTAAATATCTATATGGGGTCGATATCCTCTTGTGACTGAAAGTGTATACATTAAATCAACAAGTTCGAGTTCCATATGCTGTTGACCAGCTTCCCTAGCAAATAACAAAACATTCGGGATTTCTTGGTGTAAAACTTCCATAGCGTTAGTCTTGTTTTGCACAAAATTTATACAAGCATTAATAGCATACTCAATATGTTCATTTGACAAATGCCGTTGACGAATGTATTGGTAAATTGGGTCGTGAATGATATAAAAGTCACCATATCCTGTAATTAAACTAAGATCTCTCAGGCGATCTATAATGGGTTGAAGATCAACCCCAGCAACTGGAGAGACTTCTAATAGGAAACTCTTCGTTAATCGCGTTGTGGGAACTGTACATATAGCAAGTAGAATCAGTTGAGAGTTTTCATCAAGCGTATTCCACACGATTTCTACGGAGCGTTCAACCGATTCAGTAGGAAACCCCGCTCTGTCCATATTAAATATATATTTTTGGTAGTCTTCAAATAATTGCTCTATTGTGATTTTTGACCGAACTCGCAAATTTTCACCTGCAATTTTAATGGCAAGTGGTAAATAGGATAATAAATTACATAGTTTATCGACATCTTGGGAAGAAAAATCTTTTCTTGCAATATTTTGCAGCAATTTACGAGCATCAGCACTGTTCAAAGGTGTAATTTCAACAATATCCAAATTGTCTACCGCAAATCGCTCATTAGACGTTGATAGAACCCGAATATCTTCGGGGATTAACTCGCGTAATCTTATAAGCATGGGAGCCGTTACTAACCCATCTAACACAACAAGTGTGATTGACTTTTGCTCAAGTGCATCATCTAGTGCATCTAATTCTCTTATACGGAGTGCCCCTTTTACTGCATTTTCAATCATTTGGTCAACTAGATATTTATGATAAGGCATATGGATACTTTGCTGATCTATATTCAGCCAAATAAGGCGGTGACCGACATTGTTTTTTAACCAACGCTTTGCCAATGCTTTTACCAACGTAGTCTTACCAACCCCAGGTTGCCCCCAAAGATGAAGGTTGCTTCTTCCTTGTTGAAATAGAGATTCAACTTGATTGATGATGTTTAGTTGGCTTTTTAACATTTCACCATGTACAAGCCAATGATGGTTAGAATTGCCAATAATATCAAAACGCCTCAAGAGTGGATCAGGGACTAAGTCACAATCCACTAATCCTTGTTTGATACTTAGATAAAGTGCATGAAGTCCGTAAAAATCCTCTTCATTCTTCGGAGGAGCATTTTCATCATCAAACACACGCTGCCAATTCTGATATTTTTGAATTGCTCGTGAAATTTGATTTGACCGTGCGAGTAGTTCTAATTGTATTTTGAACGGGTACACTTCTAACCAACCACTATCAATATCAGTACCTACCATTCTGTCGGCGGCCCGAAGAATTTTATCGAGATACTGACTAAACACCTTTACATCTGCGATGGTTTCTGGTAGCTCCTCAATATGATAGTCAAGAATAGATCTTCTAAATTTCTGTACTTTGCTTCGATAGTCAATTTGAATATCCTTTAATTTTGTATCAAATTGGAGGTCTCGAAAATCTACGCCTTCCGCAAATGGACCACGATACAATGCTTCAGCATTCTCCCAGTTAACTATTTGGGTTTTGGCATGCTTCCAGTCATTTGCTTGAGAGCTATAGAATAGTTCGTTGAAAATAAGCGTATCGATTTCAAGCAGTTTTCCTACATCGCTATTTTTCGGACGGAATTCAAGTGTGCCGCGTTCACATACAATCCAATCACCAGCAATAGCCAGTATATCTCCCCGTAGGTTTCTTCGATCTGGAAACTCATAACGTTGAAGAGATACAAATTCATGCCTTTGAACAAATAGTTGCTCAAGTACAAATGCAACTATTCCAAGCGTTCGCTTTTCGGCACGAAGAGAGGGAAGCTTCGTTTGGATACCATGTTTGTAGATTTCAAATTTGCCTAGTAAGTTTATTCGAGTGTCCACTATATCCTACTTTTTCATATGACAACCTCAAAATATTTTCGGGAAAAGATTGGGAATACCTTTGTGTAAACTGCTCCTTGTTCAACATTTGTTGGACAGAAATTTCAAAGCGAAAGGAGCAGTTTATGTTTTCCCGCAAGTTTTTCGTTCTGAGTGCATTCATTGTACTACTCGTGGGCAGCGTAATTAACATTGTACCGAGCGCTGCTCAAGATGACAACGTCGTATTACGGGTACTCTATCTTGAGGATGGAACATTCGTCGTTCCATCGCTAGATCTAGCCGTTGAACACTATCTTTCAACTACTGAAACATCAACAGATCAAATTGATCTATTCGGTGTAGACAGTATTGATGAGTTATTGGCTGCTGCAAGTTCTGGTGACTTTGACATTGTGGTGGCAGATACCGTTGTGAGCGATATGTTGTTTGAACAGAGCATTGTCAATGCTTACTGTGAACCAGGCCAATGCCCTGAATGTGAACAGCCAAATCCACCCGAATGGTGTTTGTACGCTCAAGGCGATTTCACAGAACACTTGGTATCACAACTCAACGTAGCCTATTGCTTGCCCGGCCAATGTCCAGAATGTGAACGGCCATACCCATTCCGTCCTCGTTGGTGTGATTTTGCACATGCAGAAATTGACATCGACATTTTGCAAACCTACTTCGTTTGGGATTCGGTTTACTTCCCTCGTGGTATTCCCGCACCATGGTATTTCGAAGGGGTATTTCAAAATGTTGAGTGGTTCGAACAAGAGGGCTTAGAAGCGCCACGTACTCTTGAGGAGCTGAACGAATTTGTCGCTGACTATGGAGATGTTGTCTTCGTTGATGAGGCTATCACCGGTTCGTTACGGGCATTTCTTGAGTATGGAAATGTCAATATTCTCGCTACCGACGAGATTCAGTCGTTACTCGAAGATGAATCTTTACCGGGCATTGTCCTCGGTAAATCTCCGTCATTCGTCAGCGGCGTCATTATCATTGAAGGATACACGCCGCTTGTCTTAGAGGGCTTCTATCCCGATGTTACCGTTATAGGAGCATATTTACTCGAAACCGAGAATCGTGACCATGCACTGGACTTCATGTATGCCCTCTATGAAGACGAAATCCAATATGAGTGGTTTGTCGAATTCGGATTGCTGCCGAGCAATGGGATTCTTGTCTCCGAGCTTGCGGTCGAAGCTGAAGGCATTCTGGACTTTGTGAATTATGCTGCACCGACCGCTACCCGTGAAATGCGTTAGTAGATTGCAGAGATCAACAAACAAACCCCAAGGATCATGCTTGGGGCAATTGAAAACCAAAAGAAGTAATTCAACAGGTAAGAAAGGAAACAAACTCATGAATATCCGCAGTGCTCTGTTAGTGGCTTTAGTCCTGGCTGGATTTGCGTTGCCATTTACTAGCCCTACACCAGCTCATGCACTCTGTGCGACCCCGGCTGAAGAGGGGACATGGACGAACATCAATTCAAATACACGTAGCATTACCAACATAACGGTAGAATTTCAATGCCAAGACCAAATCGTTAATGGTCGCCCATATCCTCCAGGTCCACCCTACTATCTACACCTCTTTGGTGCTTGTCACCCAACTGATTGCGATTGGGGGCGTGTTGGTGCAGAACGCGGAACAGGTGACTGGATATTTACAACCATCGATCATGGCTTTGCGACGCGCTATGTGTGGGTCAAAGCCTATGAATATAGCTCACGTACTTGGTTGCGTGTGTATATTTGGACTGACTTCCATAGTCCTAATCGCGAGGATTATTCCTCTAATGATTGGTTTCGTCGTGTGAGTTAACGAGACCTGTCAACTCCCGCAAAATTGTCTATAAACATCAATGCCCTACTATTGCTTGTAGGGCATTGTTCTGAATACGAGTAGGTCTGATAATCTGAGTGATTACAAAAAGTTGAATTTCTCGGAAAACTTGTCTCAACCCAGGCGAATGGTATGAAGATAACGCAGTTTTCTCATAAGTAAACTGTGCGCATGTTTCAGGAGAAAACCCAAACGGATGTGCAATTCAACCATAGCAAGGCGATATCAATGCCGTGCAATGCAAGGATATGTTCCCGCAGCCAACGATCAAATGGCAATTTGTCAGTAATGGTTGGGTGCGAATAGCAATCCGTTTGAGCGAACGTGGCCTGGAGCAGAACAATCGTCTGTTGTGGTGACGCTGACAGCCAAACCTGTACCCGCTTCAGCCCAACGCGCCCACACCAGGCTTTCCACTCCGATTGTCGAGGTCCCTGCAATTCCTGAATGAAACGTCGCCACGCTTCGGACTTACCAGGCAAGATTGGAAGAGCCAGATGAATATCGAATTGTGATTCGGGGAACGCACCCTGGTTCATCATTTCGTTACTCTCCCTCCCAATCCTGCCAGCAACTCAGTTTAGCGACGAACTGCTCCAACCATAATCGCGGCTTTGATACAGGTTTCTGTTCCTTTGTTGCGCCAAGCATGGCGGGTTCCGCATTGAACTAGGCAATCGCCGGCTTTTAAATGAACCTCTACGCCATCATCCAGTTCACACCACAACTCACCGGCCAGAACGATGTTGTAGTCTATCGTGTCAGTCGTGTGCATAAAGTCTGGCTCAAGGACCTCGGCGATATCGGGCATCGCTGCCGCAAATTCAGCTCCAGCTTGCTCGAAATCAATCTCCCCTTTTTCAGCCAACTCGCCGAGTAAGGCATCAGGGGGATAATACTCAATACGAAATCGAGTTCCCCCTTGCGGTGCAATGAAATCTGTCATGGTGATCGTCGGATCTGCACCATTGATAGGTACTTGCGAGTTAGCGTCGGTTGCCCAGATTTCCTTAATAGATAGACCGGGAAGATTGGGGAATTCGCTGACTCGATTGGGTTCACCCTCGAATAACACGATAGATTTTCTTGCTTCATTGTGACCTGTTACTACACGTTTCATGAGATTTTTTCCTCTTGGCTGAATTCTTGATTATCTTCTAGTTTGCTATACTTCATCGACTTCGTAAGAAAATTCTTCTGGAAAGGTAACACCAGCTTTCCACCAGGCGGCAGTTGTTTCCGCATTGGCGGTAGCAAGGTCAAGCGAATCCCAGATGAAAGCCTGTTCCATTTGATCACCTAATGCCAGCAGGCGATTGCCAATCCGAACTTGCTCTTTGCCCCAGTGCTGCAAAGCATCCTCAAGTGTTTCATAGTCGTTGAGTACCTGAAGCAGGTCTTTGACGTTGTTGTACCCCTTGAAAACGCCAGAACCGGTAAATGGCGGGACAAATACACCCGCATCCCCAATCAAAGCGATGCGCCCCTGATGATAAGCAGGTAGTTGTGAGGTGTAAATGAGCTGCACATAGGTGTTTTGTGTTTTGGCAACAATATCACCATAGTAAGTTGGCAGATTGTCGCGCATCAATTGCTTCAAGCGATATTCTTCTTCCAGCCTGATTTTGCCGGGAGGAATCGAACCTGAAAGCGCGTTTCCCTCACGATCAATCATAAATTCGGGTAGTTCAGCTTCGGGGATGGGGATATAGGCAGCCCAGTTGAATATGCGTTCACCTTTCTTAACCGAGCCATCATGACTGGGAACGAGGTAGATCACAAAGTTGCCGGGTAGGTCTGAATACGATACTCGCGGCACATTGTTTTCTAAGGGCGTGCTATCGTCTATTTCGCTTTCAGATAACAGTCCACGCCACAGTATATAGCCGCGATATTTCAGGTCAACATCGGGGAAAAGCAACTGTCGCCCGATAGATTGGTAACCATCGGCGAATAGCACGAGGTCAAAATCTGCTTCTGAACCATCTTTGAATTGCAGTGTTACAGAATCAGCGCCGTTGGCTTTGGCGTTCGCCACTTCATAGCCCTGGTGATAGTTTTCATCCGGCACACGCTTGCGTAGGTTATTCCACAAGGTACTCCAGTGAAACGCTTTCAAATTCATCGGCATTTGCCAGGGAACATATCCCAGGCTCTCGTGATCGGATGTCCGGATGATGAAGGGCATTGCTGTGCCAGACAGATGCGGGAAATCGGCGTCGATAACATCTTGCTCAATCAGTGATTCAAACACTGGGCCTGACGTTCCAATGCCACCGCCGCGGCCAACCAAACGGCTAGTTGATCGCTCGAAAACGCGTACCTGGTGTCCTTCACGGCCTAACAAAATGGCAGCCGAACACCCTGCGATTGAGCCACCAACGATGCCAATATTTAGTTTCTTCATTATGGATACCTCCTGTATCAAACAAACAGCTTATAGCTTGGTGTATAATTGACCATCTACGCTTTCTACTGTATCAACCGAGCGTATCCAAATCGCATCCAATGTGACCATAAGCGTATCCAGGCAGACCATGACAGTGTTGACTTTACGTTTTCTCGGCGCACCACAGGCACTATACCAGGGCCAACCTCTGAAATTTCGCAGCCGGAAAGTGCTGGCTTTGCTTATCTATTTGGTGGTTGAGGGGAAGCAGCACGAGCGTGATAAACTGGCCAATTTGCTTTGGCCGGAGAGCAGCCAGCCGCAGGGGCGCACAGCGTTGCGGAACACTCTGGCTCGCCTGCGCCGGTCTTTGGCTGTGGCGGGTGACTTCATAGTTACTGAAGGCAGCCGGGTTGGTTTTGACTTCCATCAATCGTTCGATCTGGATGTGCAAGCGGTGGATGCTGCCGCGTCAACGCTGTCTTCCGACATCTCGCTGGATACCCTGAAAACTACCCTTAAACAGGTACAGGGTGAGTTTCTGGCGGGATTTTCCTTGCCGGATGCCCCTGACTTCGAGATTTGGATGACTAGACAGCGCGAATGGTGTTACCGTCGAGGTGAGGCGCTCTTCGCCGCAGTGGTACAGAAACAATTGGTATTGGGTAGCTTTTCTGATGCAGCCGAAATCGCTACTCAGTGGACACGGTATGCGCCACTGACCGAAATTGCCTATTATCATCTCGTTGAAGCCTACGCCCTGGCTGGAGATCGTACTGCTGCTTTAAAAGCCTACGAAACTTGCCAACGCCTATTAGCTAATGAATTGGGAGTCTCCCCTTCAACCGAGATAGCGGCGCTGGTCGAACGGATCAAGCAGGACAACATAGGGCGAGCGCAATCGCATGAAATGACATCTCGCCCCACTGTTGATGAGAAGTTCCAATCGCAGCCTGTTTTGCTTCTACCTCTGGTTGGGCGGGAAACTGAATACAACCATTTAGTTACGACCTATCATCAAGCAGCACAAGGTGATTTTCAGACAGTCGCTATCGTGGGCGAGGCCGGTATGGGGAAGACCCGACTGGCCGAGGCCTTTCTCGATTGGGCAACGCTGAGAACGACGCCAGCTGATGTTTTTGGGGGACGTGCTTTCGAAATCGGCGGTAATTTGCCCTATCAGCCAGTTATCGATGCTTTGCGTGTCCGGATAGATCAGGAAAATGCCCCCGACGATCTTCTGGATGATGTTTGGCTGGCTGAATTGAGTCAATTATTGCCGGAATTACGCAGTCGCTACCCTGACTTGCCTCCCCCAATGGCTGGGAATGCAGACTTTGTGCAGGCTCGTCTCTTTGAAGCGGTGGCGCATCTGGGTGTGGTGCTGGCTCAAAGACGACCTCTCATTTTATTCATTGACGATATACAATGGGCCGATGCTGGTAGTCGGGAATTGCTCCATTACCTGGCCCGACGCTGGTCGACACTGAAAACTCCTGCTCTATTGCTTTTGACCATTCGCCAGGAGGGACTGCTGACGATATCAGCACTGCGGGATTGGCTGCGCGGATTAGAGCGAGATGTGGCCTTGACCCGGTTAGATCTGGCCCCACTAACACGAGCAGATTTATCCCAACTAGTTCAAATACTAGCTGATGATAGTGGAGCATTCGCCCATTTTGGCGAGTGGCTGGAAACCGAAACTGGCGGGTCGCCCTTCTTTTTGGCCGAGTTGTTACAACTGCTCCATCAACAGGCTTTGCTGGTCAGCGAAACTCAGGCAGATGGCCGCATAGTGATTAATGTAGTGGCAACACTGGAACGCCTTCAATCCGCCCAACGCATACACCTGCCACCCGCTGTACGCGATCTGATCCTGGCTCGCTTGGAAAGGTTGTCTGATACGGCAAACGCACTACTTTTGGCCGGAGCGGTCATTGGTCGCCAATGTGGTTTTGAGCGATTGTGCCAGGTAGCGCGTATTGATGAATTTGATGGATTACCGGCTTTGGAGGATCTCCTGAGCAGTCGTCTGATGTTGGAAATCGGCGCTGATAGCCACCTTTTTAGGTTTGCTCATGACAATATCCGTGATGTAATTTATACCGAAGCTGGAGCCACTCGCCGTCGGCTTTACCATCGTCAAGCGTTTACTGTTTTAGAGCAAAATCAAGCACCACCAGCAGAATTGGTATTCCATGCGCTAGCAGCGATGCTTGATCAACCTGCTTTTAACTATGCCATCACTGCTGGTGATAGCGCCCTAGCTCTCCATGCTTTTGCCGATGCCATTTATTTTTATGAGCAAGCCTTTGATCTAATTGACAGGGGGGTAAACGTTCAGGCAGCACAACTCAGTCATCTCTGCACGCGTTATGGACGCTCTCTTGAGCTTTCTGGACGGTACGAAGACGCTCTAAATCACTATATTGATGCCACTGCTACCGCCCAGCAAAGTGGCAACCAGGAATTGGAATTGGCTACCCTTGTAGCAAGAGGAACCATTCGCTCAACAGCCAATGAGTTGAGCGATTTTGCACTGGGTGAATCATTGGGACAAGAGGCTCTTGTCCTGGCCCGCGAGTTGGACGACAAAGCCGCCGAGGCCAAAATCCAATGGAATTTACTCAACGTCTATCGTATGACAGGACGTAATCAACAGGCACTCGTCGCGGGAAAACAGGCTTTGGTGCTGGCTCAAGAACTGGATTTACGAGAGCAGATGGCTTATGCAGCCAATGATCTAGTGTATGTTTATCAAGCCGGTAGTGATATGAGCCAGATGGTGGATTATGCAGAAATGGCGACT
This sequence comes from Aggregatilineales bacterium, assembly GCA_965215855.1. Taxonomy (GTDB): domain Bacteria; phylum Chloroflexota; class Anaerolineae; order Aggregatilineales; family J027; genus J027. Next base: position 229,822 of record CBDCER010000002.1, read on the forward strand.
GCGCTTTGGCGAGAATTAAGAAATCAGCCGATGCTAGCCGATAGTCTGATTATTCTCGCTAATGGACAAGCTTTATGCGGATTTTACGATGGTGCCCTCGATATTGCTGCCGAAGCGTTACAGATTAGCCAATCGCTGGAAAACAAATGGGCTATTTCATACAGTTTGTACACGTACTCTCTGGTGTATTGGTATAGGATGATGGTCGAGCCGGCATTAGAAGTAATGAACGAGTCGATTAGACTGGCAGAGTTGGTCGGTTTTACAGGCGCCCAGGTATTGGTAAGAGGCTTTCAAGCACAGTTGCGTTTGAGTTTGGGAGAGGTAGCGCAGGCCCGTGAATTGGCTGAAACGGCTGCTGATATTTCGGCTCGCACTATTCCGCTGTTTTTTCCAAATATCCAAGGAATCCTTGCCTTAATCGCAATTCAAGAAGGAAAACTGAATGAGGCGGAAAATATCATTGCTGCAAATTCATTCAAGGACTTGCCATTTAGCCTGATGAATTTTCTAACGCCCGAAATAGCCGTTTGTTACTATGCTTTGAAAGTCGGCAACTATGAAGAAGCCTACACCTTTAGTGATAAGGTATTGTCTCGCCTGATCAAACAAGATCTTAGAATGTATAGCCCTGATTTTTACTACATTCAGGGTCAGGCTTTGCTAGGGTTAAATCGGATTGATGAAGCACAGGTGGTATTAGAAAAAGCCTTGAACATACTCGAGGAAACTGGCGGACGCTGGCATCTTAGGGAAATTGCCAGTTTACTGGCGGATTTGGAGGAATAGGCAGAGGGAGCGGTCAGGTTGCGCCACATAGCACAGTATCAATCATGCATCAATTTGAGGCAATGAAAAGCTAAAGATGCTACCCTGGTCGACTTCGCTATCCACGCCGACCTCGCCACCGAGTTTTTCGACAATCTGCTTAACAATGGAAAGGCCAATTCCATGACCCTCAGCGCCGGGCTGAAGTCGGGTAAATGGCTTAAACAAGCGTTGTTGCGCTTCAGGTGTTAGACCATTGCCATTATCGCGCACCCAATATCGTATCATGCCATTGTCCAGTTGATCAGCACCAACCTCAACGTCGGGCGACTGACCGCCATATTTCAAGGCATTGCTGAGATAGTTGATCCAGATTTCTTCGACCCACTGAGCATACCCCAAAGCGTTTGGCAACGATGCGGGTAGCACCAGATTAGCATCATACAGGTGTATATCGGGGGCGAGGCGCTCGCAGGCGGTATTAAGAATAAGCGTCATGTCGAGAGGGATGATCTCAACCTGATCCACTCGGCGCACACTTGCCAGCAACAGCAAGGCGTTGATGATCTCAACCATTTTCAAGGCTGTTTGTTCAATCTGGGCCAAATACTTCGCGCGTTTCTCGGCTGGCAATTCTTGGTTGTAAATTGACATAAAGTTGGCATAGCCTACAACGACATTGAGGGGGCTTTTTAGATCGTGGGCGACAGTGTAGGCGTAAGCATTCAGGTCATTAATCAGTTCCTCGCGCTCTGCCTCAATCTTTTTGCGTTCAGTAATGTCTTGGATGATGCCAGTAAACAAACGCCGATCATTCAAAGCTACTTCGCTAACGGCGATATATATGGGAAAAGCAGTTCCATCTTTGTGTACCCCGACAGTCTCACGGCCAATGCCAATAATTCTACGCTCGCCCGTTTGTAGATAACGAGTCAGGTACTCGTCATGGTGTTCACGGTGTGGTGACGGCATCAGCATCTTGATGTTTTGGCCGACCATCTCATCGGCGGCATAGCCAAATAATTCTTCGGTAGCGAAATTCACTGACTGGATGATGCCGGTGGTATCTATGGTGATTATCGCATCGACAGCCGTATCCACAATGGCCTGAGTCAGCGCAGTTTTCTCGCGCAGTGTTTCCTCGATGAGATTACGCTCTAGTTCGGCTCGTCGCTCATCAGTTATGTCGCAGCCGATGATGTAGTATGATCCCTCATCGGATGGAACGATTGCACGCCATTGCACAAAGCGCTCCGTGCCGTTTTTGGATATACAGCGGCTCTCGAAGGACTCAATCTCGTCAGCACGGAGTTTCTGAAATTCAGCAGAGGCACTTTCGCGCTCGTCGGGGTGGATGATGTCTAACACGGTCAGCGTTGATAAATCGTCATCATCGTATTGCAGGGTTGTTTTCCAGGAGCGGTTAGCATAGAAGAAATGACCATCGGCACTGATTCCATGTACCAAATCTGTGATATGATCGAGAAAATCAGCCTGCATATAAGTGTCCATGATCTGATGCATAGTCCCACAACTCTATCAAGTAGCAGTGCCAGCCGTCCCACTCGCCACGTAGGTTGACAGTCTGTACTGACTAAGAACGTTCACCTGGATTGCTGCGTAAAGCAGCCTTCAATTCCAAACCTGCACCATCGCGTTTCATTAGACCACATTCTACCACACGATTAATCAAATCCACCCAATGGGCAAGACGAGGATCATTCGCGAGGCCAGAGTGAAAAATGGTAGCGGCGGTAGCGACGTCGTTATGCTCGTCGGCCAGGGTCACGGTCTGCCAGAAAGCCAGTTCTTCCAGTTCGGGGGCTTGTTGGCGAGCCTGCTTCCATAGCTGCAGAGCTTCATCGCGCTGACCATTTCCGAGGGATTCATAGCCACGATTGTCGATGAGTTGGGCATTACGTAGACGCACGAGGCGGGCCAATTCGGTGACAGAATCGTCGTGTTCATCGACGCGCAGATCATAGATAGTTTCCCAGGCAGGTACTGTTTTATCGCCGGAGACGACTTTGAGAGCAGCAGACTGCATCCCGCGAATGTCGCCGCCTTCGGACTGGGCAGCCTGGAGCGCAGCCATCATGCGCTGGGCTAGATCACCAGAGGCGTTCTCAAAAGCGTCAGTCATGGCTGCAATGACAGTAGAGTTAGTCATCATGTTGGCCTGGACACTGTAGCCCTCACCGACGTGGTGACTGGCCTCACGAATACAGCCATCACCTGTCCAGGCGGCAGCACGGCCTTGAGCATTGACAACGGCCATTTGGCGCTGGTGGGCTGCGGCATCGGAGGCGACCAGAGCATCAATGATGCGGGTCGGTTCAATGCCTTCGGCTAACATAGTTAGGGTCATGGGACCGTAGCGGATATTGGCGAGGGATTGGGTGGCAAGCACGCCCAGGCCGGGAGCCATCCACAGCACAATGCGACCTACACCCATCTGGTGCGTCTGGACAGCGCCACCGAGTTGTCCGGTGTCAGGGTCGCGGGCAACGATGCTGTAGGTTGAGAAAAGATTTGCACGTGGGTTCATGAAGTTTACCTTCCTCTAAAAATACGTCTGACCTGGAATAAGTATCGGAATTGAAGCTTCGCCCATCAAAAACCTTTACCAGATATCATCCAGAGATCCGGCAGCCATAAGTCGTTCACGTGTTGTATATCGCAAGTTTTGGAGTGCCATAACCCGTCCGCCTTTTATGTAAGGTATATGCTCGATTTCCTCCGCTGGCCCCGTAAAATTCACGACATATTTCCCTGTATCTTTCCACGGCTCTATAGACTCAACTTCGGCAATATGAGTGATTGCTGAAACGGGTCGAATGCGATATACAGCTATGTATCTAATTTGTGGGCGCATTGTGTCATGCATACGAATCGAGTACCAGCGGTTTTCTTCCAGAAAAGTTTCAATGAATCCATCCTCGCGAGCAGGAACAACAACGGTATCCAGACGCTCTATATCAATCTTCGGTTTGCCGGATAATGCGGCTTGTTGAACATCCTCATCAACATCTGATAAAAACGGCTCAAAATAGTAGAATCTCTCACCAAATTCATTCTCATAGCGAGTCAGCTCGAGTACCTCAACACCGAATTTGAACTTCTTAGCCAGAATATTCTGAAGTTCATCTGGGGCTTCGTCAATGATAACTAATGCAGCAAATGGCGTTTCGTAGACCAATTCATCCAGTAGATGGTCAAGATTACGAAATCCATTGTTTGCAGCATACTCTTGACACATTCGCTTGTAATCAGAGACCGACTGCAACGCATCAAACAAGATATTTCTTATCAGTCGTGGTTCAGACTCATAGGATAGGGAAAATTGTAATATTTGGACCGCAATATGTCGTAATGGATCGTGCGATGCAAGTTCATTTTCGACAACGTACAAACGCGGTGTATGACCGCTGAGATCAATCAAATAACCGTCAGGAATATTGCGTCGTCCACCGCGAGGACCAATTCTTCGCTTAATATCAAGATAAATACGGCTCGTTCCAAAAAGTTGATATTGCACTTCAAGAATAGCTGACTCCAAATCAGCTTCACTAGCATAGTCTACACGCCGGTAAATACCATCGGACGTCCAGATTACAGTCTTCAAAAGAATCCTCCCGCAAGAGTTATTAATGCGGCATTTTCGTTTGTAAGATTTTACCTCGTATTTGCTCGCTTGTTAGTGAAAAGCACGATAATTAGAGGTTTTATGTTCCAAATGAAAAATCAACACCAAAGGTTAGGCAAAAATATGCTCGGCGTTTGGTGTTGATAGGATAGAGTTTAGAGACTGGCGCGGCGCAGGCGCAGGCTGTTGGTCACGACGCTGACACTGCTAAAGGACATGGCGAAAGCGGCCAGAATGGGATTGAGTTCCTGGAGGAACTGCGGCGCAAAAGCTACCAAAGTCAGGACGCCTGCCGCGACGGGAATGAGTACGGTGTTATAGCCGAAAGCCCAAAACAAATTTTGCCAGATCACATTCATGGTGGCATGGGAGAGATTGACGGCTTTGGGTACGGTGCGGAGGTCGCCGCGCATCAATGTTACGTCGGCGGTTTCCATAGCAACATCGGTTCCTGTACCGATTGCCATACCGACATCGGCCTGTGCCAGTGCAGGGGCGTCGTTGATGCCGTCGCCGACCATTGCCACGACCAAACCTTCATCCTGCAAAGCTTTGACTTGAGCAGCTTTGTCGCCGGGCAGAACTTCGGCCAATACGCGATCAATGCCAGCTTCGGCAGCAATGGCTTCGGCAGTAGCTTGATTGTCACCAGTCAGCATAATGACCTGGAGGCCCATGCGTTTCATCTCAGCCACAGCGTCACGCGACCCATCTTTGATGGTATCGGCGATGGCGATAACGCCGACAGCTTGATCATCCACAGCCAGCCAGACGGCGGTCTTGCCCTGATCTTGCAGGCGTTCAGCGTTGGCTTCCAGGCTATTGAGATTGACCCGACGCTCGACCATCAGGCGGCGGTTGCCGAGCAGAACCTTCTGGCCGGTGACCTGGGCGGCGATGCCATGACCCGTGACGGCTTCAAAATTCTGGGGATTGGCCAGCGTGAGTTGGCGTTCCTGGGCAGCGCGGACAATGGCCTCGCCAAGCGGGTGTTCACTGCCACGTTCGGCGCTACCGGCCAGCAATAGCACCTGGTTTTCGTCGATAGATGCAGATTTACTGATGACAACATCGGCCACCGATGGCTCGCCACGCGTGATTGTGCCAGTTTTATCGAGGACAATGGCCTGCAACTGGTGGGCACGTTCGAGCGCCTGGGAATTCTTGAACAGGATGCCGTTTTCAGCACCCTTACCGACACCGACCATGATGGCCGTCGGTGTGGCAAGGCCCATCGCACAGGGACAGGCGATGACCAGGACGGCAATGGTGCGGATGAGCGAGTCGGTGAAATCGCCTGTGCCAATCATCCAGACAATGAAGGTGAGCGTCGCAATGATGAGTACGGCGGGGACAAACACGGCGGCCACGCGATCCACGACAGCCTGAATCGGAGCTTTGCTGCCCTGAGCCTGTTCAACGAGGCGGATAATTTGCGCCAGGGCGGTTTCTTTGCCGACGCGGGTGGCCTCGAATTTGAGCAGGCCATTTTTGTTGAGGGTCGCGCCAATGACGGCATCGCCAACGGTTTTGCTGACAGGTAGCGATTCGCCAGTCAACATACTTTCATCGACAGCACTGTTGCCATCAACCACAAGCCCATCCACCGGAATTTTCTCGCCAGGGCGCACAATCACGATGTCACCTGTGCGAACCTGCCTGATGGGAATGTCTTGTTCCAGGCCATCACGAATCACACGGGCAGTGCGGGGTTGGAGGCCGATCAGTTTCTTGATGGCTTCGCTGGTGCGGCCTTTAGCGCGGGCTTCGAGGACTTTGCCGAGGACGATGAGGGTGATGATGACGGCAGATGTCTCGAAATAGACATGGTGGCCCAGGCTCTTGACACCGAGTGTGATCGGGATGCTGTAGAAATAGGCGGCGGACGATCCCATCGCAACCAGTACATCCATGTTGGCTGCGCGGTTGCGGAGGGAATTGTATGCGCCCGTATAGTAATCCCAGCCGACGTAGAACTGGACAGGAGTCGCCATCGCCCAAAATAGGTAGTTGACCCAGGCAGCATCGGCCCAGGCTCCTAGCAGGCTGAAATCGCGGGCCATGCTGATGAGGAGCAAGGGAAAAGCGAAGATCGCGCCGACCATGAACCGGTGAATTTGGTGTTGTAATTCGGCTTCGCGGGCTTTGGCTTCGGCGTCTTCCAACTCTAGATCGTCTTCGGCCTGGACGACGCCATAGCCTGCTTTCTCGATGGCAGCAACTATATCCTGCTTGTCTACGCTGGCTGCAATCTTGACAGTAGCACGTTCGTTAGCCAGATTGACGTCGGCTTCCAATACGCCATCGACCTTCTTTAAGGCGCGAGTGACGGCCTTGGAACAATTGGCGCAGGTCATGCCGGTGATAGGCAAATCGAGCGATGTAGTGGGCACGTCGTATCCGGCACGGCGGATGCGTTCAATGATCTGCTCGGTGCTGAGTTGAGTCGGGTCAAAGGTGACGTCCAGTTTCTCAGTGGCATAGTTGACTTCGGCGACCTCAATGCCGTCCAGTTTTTTGACATTGCGCTCGATGGTTTTGACGCAATTGGCGCATGTCATCCCCGTGACAGGCAGAACAAGTTGTTTGGACATGGATTCGTCCTTTCTCAGTTATTGGCGATGATTGATTGAGTGCGTTCTATCTGAACAGCCAGATTGTCTTGCGACCAAAAAGTTTTGATATAAGCCAATATCTGAAAGATTTCGTCTTCGGTGAGTGTTTGGGAAAAGCCGGGCATCGTGCCAGCAATATCACGCCCAGTCCACACGGCCAGGAAGTTCTGCTGGTCGGCATGATGCCAGGTGTGACCCGTGTCATCGTGGGGTGGCGCTAAATATTGAATGGCAGGATCAGGTTGCTGGCCCTCGCCATTGATGCCGTGACACTCGCCGCAGTGTTGTTCGTACAGATCACGTCCGGCCTCGGTATAAGCGGGCTGGATCGGGAAGTGAGGGTCATCAACTGCGACAGGTAAGGGGATGGCAGTGGGTGCATCTAGTTCCGGAATAACAAGACCCGTCGGCTCCGATGTGGGTGACGCATCTTCATCATCGTCGCCACAAGCAACCAATATCATGCCCAGACCAACTATCAGTGCGAGAATTGCAAACCAACGTGACCACATTGTAATTCAACTACTCCCTGTCTGCATTCAGGACTTCTACGATTTGAGCATCTATGTCGCCATAGGAGACGACACCATGTGCCCGCCATTGTTCTGTGCCATCGGGCGTCAGCAGAACCACTGCCGGATGGCCTCGAAAGTTCCCGGCTTTGAAGGCTGCTTCGCCTTCTTCGTTGGCATTCAGGTACAGAAATTCCACTTCATCACCATAACTATTCTCAAGCTCGTTCACGACGGGCTGCAATTGCTGTCAGGGCGCTCACCCATCGGTAAAGAAAAAGGCGAAAGTGGGGCGATGGTCGTCGGCTGGCAATGCCTCCGCCAGCGATTGTGTGTCATCAGAATTTTGGCAGGCTGCCAGCGCCAACAATGCCAGCAGCCCAAGCCATAGAATGCGCCTCATGATAATTACTCAGCCGGTGGATATTCGATCTCGACCAGCAAGTCTTTGATCTGATCCCAAGTAGCCGGATCACCCCACTCCACAACAACTTGCTTACTATCAAGATCGGCGACGACTTTGGTCACGCCAGTAATGTCGCCAACTTCGTTCTGGAGGGTGTTGACGCAGTGATGGCAGCTAATACCAGGAACAGTAAAGGTTTTGGTGGACATGACTTTTCTCCTATTTTGATTTGGTGCGGTTTTCAGTGCGGAATACTTCAAGAATTTCGGACATGACGCGCTCGCGTTCGTCTTCATCGCCGCCACGCATGGCTGTCGTTACGCAGGTGTCCAGATGGTTGCTCAGGATGATTTCGCTGGAACGCGACAAAGCAGCCTGGACTGCCTGCACCTGTTTGATAATGTCGATGCAGTAGCGGTCTTCTTCGAGCATGGTGACGATGCCATTGATGTGTCCGGCGACGCTCTTGAGGCGATTGATGACGTTGCGGCGAGTCTGGTCGTCCATTGTAGCTCCTTTTTCACCCCACCCCCTATGGGGGGGGGATATCCTGATATTACCATTGGTGGGAAGAAGGAGTCAAGGGTCGGGAGCAGATGCGCGGCGAGGTCTAGCCGCAGGTCAGGGTGACGTCGCGCCGGTGGGGGAGAAAACGCAGCAATTCACTACGCTAAGAATCGCGGACAAGCGCAGATTTTTGTGCTTCGATCAGATATGTGCCAGCGAAAAATGCCAGATCTTCGCCGTTTTCAACACGTTCCTGCAAACTGAACAAGGCACTCTGATGCGTTTGGACACTGAAATTGGGAACTAACCAGGGAACAGCTTTCAGATAATAAACAATCGCACCGACATCAGTAAATCGCAGTTTTCCGTGCCGTTTATCCATGTTGATGATGGTCAACCCAGCTTGTTCCAGCAATGGCACGTATTTTTCCGGTGTAGCATCGGGCCACTGTGGGGATACTCCAAACATCGCCATCAGGTCGTGTACCCACATGCCGTGTACTTGCTTCGTTAAAAAGGTTCCGCTCGGAACCAGGATGCGGGCTACTTCAGTAGGATTGAATGCACCATCCGATCTAAAATCAGGTCGAATGCCTCGGAAGCAAAAGGCAACATCCGGACGCCATCGGAGTGCGCCATCACAACTTGTGCGCCAACTGTAGACAGGTTCTTATGGGATATTTGAACATTCGGTGGATAGCTTTCGGTGGCGATGATTCGCCCGTTCCAGTGGGGTTGAAGCTCAAGCAGGCGCTCACCACCACCCGTATTTAGATCGAGTATCGACGTCGCATCCTGCATGAGTTCGGCAGCACGCTTCATATATGACCAGGGCCGTTTATCTCCGGTCATACGGTCGTTCAAATACGAAAAGTCCCATCCTTCAAAGGGTTGGGCTTCTTCCCGATACCAAGTTTCTAGCAATTCGCCTCGATTTGCCATCCAATCTCCCCCTTGCCGCATGATACTGCAAATAATAGCAGGCCGATACGTTGATCGACTACAGTTTTATTCATCTTCCGCCATCTGGCAAGGATGTTTAGCGGGTGACGGGTTCTTGCTCCGGCGTATCGGTGCTGAGGCGGCTGCCAACGCGGACTGGGGCTGAAGTGCGTTCACGGCTTTCGCGGCGGGCAGGCTGGATGAACGTTACCCAGAATGAGAAACTCAGCAGGATAACAGCAATGGCGACCCACAGTCCGGCCCAAAATGTTGCAGGCAGACCGAGCGTATTGGCCATGGCGCTGGCGTCGTTGCGAACGACCAGACGGCTGTCGTGATTGACAATCCGAAATAGAATACGGGCATCGGTGATGGCGTTGAGGCCAACCACAAAGGCCAGGAAGTTAAGCACAAACAAAGTCAGGTGGCGATGGCCGTTCCAGCCGAAGTAGCCGACCAGGATCAACAACGCACCACTGAGGATGCCGACGACGACGGTCAGAGCATTATCACCCGCCCCCCAATAGAACAGCAGCACCAGTCCTAATAGCGACAACCCACTCCCAATCCAGCGCCCGCGATCTTCCTCCGCTACCAGGAAATAGACTGTGCCACTGGCAAGAACCGGCAACGCGACTACCTGCTCGGCAGTATCGAGGTTGCCTAGACTGAGTCCGGTAAAGAGAATAGTCAGCGAGGCAAAGGCGATACCCAGAATGATGGCAATGATTTCCGGGCGGCGGACGCGATTGGTGAAATAGAGAAGGATCGCGCCGAAAAGGGCTGTGCCAACATAGCCCGCCGGAATGATGATGGAGCGAATGCCACCATTGGAGTAGGCCAGGCCCGCGCCGGATGATTTGACCTCGAAGCGCAGAAAGTCACCACCTGTGAGCAGAGTTGCTATGCCGTGCCCTAACTCGTGGATAAAGGTCACAAACAGGCGCAGGGGATAAACGAGCGGCGTGAATGCGGGCGATTGCCAAAGAACGAGCGCAACCATGAAGGCGGCCAATGCCAACGCCACATCACGCTTTTGGGCTGATTGTTGAGTTTCCATATTTAACCCTTTGTCCGGCCAGACAGGTTTTCATAATGGTATACGCAGGTCGGTGGTGAAAGGTCGCAGGTTTGACAAGGAACATGGTGAGACCTAAACTCGGAGTGGTATATTGATGAGCGAAACAGCATTGACACATGACCAGATTTTGCTATACTGACCCGCATAAACAAGGCCCCGTAGCTCAATTGGCAGAGCAGTTGACTCTTAATCAATTGGTTGTAGGTTCGAGTCCTACCGGGGTCACACAGCAAACAACAACACGGCGTCTGGTGAGGCGCTTTTTCTTTTTGCCTATGCGACAGATATTCTCACTTATTATCCTACTCACAGTGATTGGTGTATTGGCTGGATGTGGCGGCAACACCAGCCCCAATATCGTCACATTGCTGCCCAGCAACACGCCAGAAACCCCAACCCCAACACACTTATTCACGCCGACGGTGATTGTTATAGAACCAACCAGCACACCTGTCCCAACGGCGACTCGTGAACAAGGTCCAGCGACTGCCGGACCATCGCCGACGAGTCCGCTGGGGCCAACTGCTACCCCCGCACCGCCGACACTGACCGCGACCTCTGCGCCAACACTAGTAGGCCTTGAAATCTTGTATTTCATCACAACGGCAGATGTGATTGCGCCGGGCGACAATGTGACCTTGTATTGGGAGGTCACAGGTGCAGAAGACATCATCATCTATCGTCTGGATCAGGAAGGTAATCGCGAGGAACCTCGCCCCGTCGATGATGAAGAGGGCGAGTTGACGATGCGAACCGATCCGGAAAATCGAGAAGCGGCGCAATTTGTATTGGTAGTGCAAGGTAGCGGGCAAGAAGTGGAAGAATTGCTCACGATTGAGATTAACTGTCAGGAAACATGGTTCTTCACACCTGCACCAGCCAGTTGCCCCAGCGCCCCACCCCAGTCGTCATTGCAAGTGGAGCAGCGATTCGAGGGCGGATTCATGATCTGGGTGCAGGTCACGGGCGAGATCATCGTGTTTTTTAGTGGGGAAGAATCACCACGCTGGTTGCAAGTACCGGATGAATTTCAGGACGGTGCCCCAGAGCGCGATGAGGCGATTATTCCGCCTGGAGGACGCTTCCAGCCGGTGCGCGGCTTCGGGTTGGCGTGGCGGACAGTGCCAAATGTGAGAGAGCGTTTGGGGTGGGCAATCGAGACTGAAATCAGTTATGATGGCACTTTTCAGATAGCCGGGACAGCCGTAGAGGGTGAAACGGTCTATATCAGCACCCTGAACTCGGGAATTGTAGAGCTGTCGCCCCAGGATAACGACTGGCGGATTGTGCCGCCGGACACCGAATAAGTAGACAGAAAAGAAACGACTGATGTTAAACGAACAATCGACGCGGGCGTATGAGTATGACTCGACGGACGTGCCGTACACCGAGAATGCGTCCGCACTGCGCCCGCAGCCCCAACTTGATAATTTGCGGCGTGTGATCGACACCGTGATGATGGTTAAGCAGGTGACTTATCCTCAGATGCCACAGATTGCCGTGCAATTTATTGGCACATTGACTCTCAACAGCGATGAAGCTTTTGATCAGGTGGAACCATCGCTGGAAAAACTGGGGATGCACGCCTACTTCACATTGAAGGAAGACACGCAGGATCATGTCATCACGGTCATGCAAGGTCGTTACAATCCCAAACCGCGTCCCTGGTGGCCGAATGCGCTGTTGCTTGTATTGACGATCTTGAGCCTACTGTTTGTGGGGGCAGGCATTCAAGCCGGAATTGATGATCGTGAAGTCGAGAGTCTGACCGATCTGAAGTTGTGGGAAGGTTGGCCCTATGCACTGGGGTTGATCCTCATATTGGGGGCGCACGAGTTGGGACACTATTTCGCGGCACGTTATCACAACATCAGCGTGACGCTGCCATACTTCATCCCCATGCCATTTATCCTGTTCGGCACGATGGGCGCATTCATTCAACTGCGCGAGCCGATGCGAAATCGGAAGATGTTGTTTGATGTAGGGGTCGCCGGGCCACTGGCGGGCCTGATCTTCACGATTCCCATTTTGTTTCTGGGACTTGCTACATCGGAAGTTGAGGTCGTTCCCACAGACCAGGACATCATCCGTGAGGGGAATTCAATCTTCTATGCAGCATCAAAATACATCGTGTTTGATCGCCTGTTGCCGGATCATGATACCAATGAAGACGTCATGATCAACCAGTTTGCTCAGGCGGGCTGGACAGGACTATTCATCACAGCGTTGAATCTGATTCCGCTGGGGCAACTTGATGGCGGGCACGTGATGTATACGCTGTTGGGATCTCGCGCTAACCGATTATTCTGGCCGATCATCCTCATCTTTGCGACGCTCTCGTTCCAGGTTAATAGTGCATGGATTCTGTGGACAGTACTCTTGTTTTTGTTAGGACGGTTCTATGCCAGACCATTGGAGGATATTTCACCATTGGACACCCGGCGTCGCCTCATTGGCTACGTAACTATCGCTATCTTAATTCTGATTTTCATACCCAACCCGATTGAATTCATTCCGGCTCAGTAGGTCGATGGCTCGCAAAGCAACTAAGAGTTCCAGTAAGAAGGCACAAAAACTCACCTGGCGCGAACGAATCGAGGGGCGATTGTTTGCGTGGGTATTATTGGTCATCATCCTCGGTCTGTTTTATCTGAGTACGACCGGCGGTGGCGTTCCTGGAATAGGCGGTATATTGGATGGCGATGACGGTGGTTCTGTCAACAGCGCCGACTATGACGGATTGTATAATCCCAGTGCGAAGCTGGCGACACTATTTTCGGCCAGTGTTGATTATTGGGAACCAGCCATCATGCGCTGGGCACAGGAATTTCAGCTTAACCCCAACTTGATTGCAACAGTAGTGCAGATCGAGTCGTGTGGACATCCATATGTGGTGTCGCCAGCGGGCGCTCAGGGCATTTTCCAGGTCATGCCGCTGCACTTTGATAGTCCCGGTGAGAATCAGCTTGATCCTTATAATAATGCGCGGCGCGGCCTGAATCATATGAAAGATTGCCTGACATGGTCGTCGGATCGGGACGGGGACGGCTTTGCGGAAAGCGAACCGCATGTAGGGCTGGCGTTGGCCTGTTATAACGGCGGGCCGGGCGTGATTTGGTATCAGGAGCCGAGCCAATGGGTGCAAGAGTCGCGGGATTATTACACCTGGGGAACTGGTATCTGGCATGATGCGTCGCGCGGGTATAGCCAAAGTCAGACGTTGAATACATGGTTGCGTTCTGGCGGCTCAATTCTATGTGATCAGGCCCAAACCGCCCAGGAGCAATATGATCCAATGGGTTATATGTTCAGCAATGGCTATTGAGCCTCTGCCTCAGTGGGTAAGGTAATGGCATCAACTGTGAAGGGCAGCGACGGATCGATAAGCCAGCCGACTAAGGGAGCCAGCGAGAGCGAATCGAAATTGGTGACGTAGATTACGCCATCCAGATAAGCCACGTCGCTAGGTTCGCGAAAATCCTCGGCCAAAATGGTCAGGCCGACCTCCGGATGCAGCATCGCTACTGTGTTGAGATTAAAGAGAGTAACGTAAATGCGCCCCTGTTCATCGACTGTCAGGCCATCCAGTTCACGGGTATCCTGACGATAAAGTGTTTCGGCTTGGGCTGCACCGCGATCTACATTGAACCCGACGCGATAAATCGACCCCGATTCGGTATCGGCAACCAGCAACGCATCATTCACGGAATCATAAGCCAGACCAGTTGGGCGGGCAGTGTCATCGCCAATATTGGGAAGTACCCACCAAGTCTCAAACCGATCTTCGGTGTTTAGACGGCGGACTGTGCCATGCTGGGTATCAGTGAGGTACAGCGTTCCAGCAGAATCGAAGGCCAGAGCATTCGGGATGTCGTTTTCATTGATGTCGCCGACTGTTTCAATCGTTTGGCGGTCGGGGGAAATGCGCTTGATGGAAGATTCGCCCTCACGCGGACTACAATCGCCACGATCTATCACGTAGAGTGCCCCATTCGGCGCAAACGCCAAGCCGGATGCTGCCTGGATGTTCCCTTCACCACCACGCAACCACGTCTGATGTTCGCCAGCGGGAGTGATTTGCCAGATGTCGCCTGTGCAGAAGCTCGCCACATAGATGTTGCCGTCGGGACCGATGGTCAGGGCTTCGGGATAGGCACGGTCGCCGGGTAATTCGGAAAGCGAATGGACAGTAGCGCCTGACAGCACGGCCTGGGGGTCGCGGCGCTCGCCCATGATTACACTACGAACCGCGAACAGCGTAACACCACAAATCAACACAATAGCGATGGTCAGACAGCCGTACAGTTGAATAACACGACGACGTTTGCTTTGCGGAACCCGATCCATACCCATTCATCCACCAGAATAATCCAACGAAAAACGACAGATCAAAGGGCCGACCTGCCGTTGAATAGAGGCGGAGAGGGTGGGATTTGAACCCACGACAGGGAATTACCCTGTACGCGCTCTCCAGGCGCGCGCATTAGGCCAGACTATGCTACCTCTCCAGTGAAGAGGATTATAACAAATGGCTTGGGGTGGTCAATGCTGAATAGTGAGAAACGCACCTCAAACAGCGAAATTTCGAGATGAATTGAATCCAGGATATACTGAGGTTACACAAGTAAATCCTATGCGTTTTTCGGAGGTTTTTTCTAATGCGTAAATTTAGTTTGTTATTATTATTGGTGATGGCCTTTGTCCTGCCGATGATGGCCGTTCAACCAGCGACGGTTCCGGTGGCGGCGCAAGGCGAGACGTTGGCGCTGCCGGGGCTACATGCGCCCGTGACGGTTGTCTATGACCACATGGGCATCCCACATATCTATGCGGAAAATGCACATGATCTGTTCATGGCGCAGGGCTATGTTGAGTCGATGGATCGCTTCTGGCAGATGGATTGGTGGCGACACCTCAGTTCGGGAACACTCTCAGAGATTTCGGGGGCAGAGACGCTGGGCACAGATATGTTCCTGCGGACGCTGATGCTCAAGCGTGCGACTGAAAACGACCTGGCGGTGACATCTGAAGAAGGTATGGCGGCATTGGAAGCCTATACTGCGGGCGTCAATGCATATTTGGATGGCAAGGCTCCATCAGACGTTGCTATGGAGTATGAGCTTGCGGCGTCGATGGGTATGGAACCAGAGATCAAGCCCTGGATCGTGCAGGACACGCTCCGCTGGTACAAGATGATGGCACTGGATCTATCTGGCAACTTCCAACAAGAACTGGTGCGGGCGGGCCTGATTGACGCCGTCGGCTCGCTGGGAACACGGTTCCTGTTGCCGGAATATCCATTCGGGCAGCACCCGGTCATTGTGGAACCGGGTGGCGTTGACTATACCGGTATGAGCGAGACATCCTGGCAGGTTCCGGCGAATATGGATTATTCGGGAGTATCACGCCATTTGGTCGGCGGGGTTGATATTGCCAATCTGGACAGCTTGTATCCATCGGTGTTTGGTAGAGGCGAAGGTATCGGCTCCAATTCATGGGCGATTGGCCCCGGCATGACCGATTCGGGGTTACCGTATCTGGCGAATGATCCGCACTTGGGCATTCAAAATCCGTCGATCTGGTATGAGGTTGGGCTGCATTGTGTAGAACTGAGTGCAGAATGTCCGTATGATGTGGTAGGTGTCGGTTTTGCCGGTTCGCCGGGCATCATTATCGGCCACAACAACTTCTATGCCTGGGGTTTCACCAATGTCGGGACAGATGTGCAAGATGTGTATATGCTGACCATCAATCCGGACAATGAGAACCAATATATGTTGGACGGTGAATGGGTTGACTTTGAGATCATCACGGAAACCATCATGGTGCAGGGTGGCGATCCGGTGGAATTGAACATCCGGGTTTCGGTCTGGGGGCCGGTGATCTCGGAAGTAATTGGCTTCGAGCAGGTGTTTGCATTGCGTTGGGTGGCACTGGACGGCAATACGACCATAGATGCACTGCTGGAGATGAACCGGGGTCAAAGCTGGGACGATTTCAGGTGGGCCGCACAGTTGTTCGATACGCCAGCGCAAAACTTACTCTATGCTGACATTGAGGGGAACATTGGCTATCAGATGCCGGGTAAGACACCAATCCGGGCCGAGGGGCACGATCCGCGTGTGCCAGTAGACGGTAGTACCAGCGACAATGCGTGGCAAGGCTTTGTGCCCTTCGATGAATTGCCGATGATCTTCAATCCGGATGCAGGCTATATCGTGACGGCCAATAATACGGTGGTTCCGGCGGACTATCCATACTATATCGACGACATCTGGGCGCATGGCTATCGAGCAATGCGGATTGAATGGCTGATCCAGAACGATGAAGATGGTGTCCTCACCGTGGAAGATATACAGGCGATTCATGGCGACAACTATAATGCGAAGGCCGACTTCTTAATCCCGGCATTGCAAGGGCTGGAATTTGAGGATGCGGCGATGAGCGAGTTTGTGAATTGGCTGGCGGCTTGGGATCGGCAAAATGATGCGGATAGTGGCGAAGCGGCGCTATTCGAGATGTTCTGGGTCAAATTGCTGGAAAACAGCCTATACGACGACCTGGGTGATATTTTGGGGAGCGGGGCGTTGACCTGGTATCTGATGGATCAGATGTTGCAGAATCCGACGCACGTTATCTATGGTGTGGTGTGGGATGATAGCCGGACGCCAGATGTGACGGAAACCGCCGTCGAAGTTCTGGCAATGTCATTTGAGCAGGCGGTTGAAGCCGTCAGCACCGCGCAAGGTGATGATCCGGCAGCGTGGTCATGGGGAGCCGTCCACCAGGCCGTCTTCACAGCCACGCCGTTTGGTGAATTCGGTGATCCTGAACTAGATGCACTGTTCAATGTTTCAATCGGGACAGGCGGTGGTACGGCCATCGTCAATGCGACCGGCTGGTCGGCCAGTAACCCGTTTGAAGTCACAGCGTTGCCAAGTATGCGGCAAATCTTGATCCCCGGTGATTGGGATGCGTCGCTACGCACGAATACACTGGGACAGAGTGGTAATCCGATGAGTCCGCACTACAGCGACCAGGTAGAAATGTGGGCCAATGTGGAGTATCACGCCGATTGGTATAGTCGTGAAGCGGTGGAGGCCGATGCTGAAATGACGTTGACGCTGACGCCCGAATAGTCAGAAACAAATTATTGCATCAACGAAAATTCACGAACGCCGTGCCTGGCAACGGGGACGGTGTTTTTTTGCATCAATCTAGAGTACCAGAGAAGTCAACGAACCTCTGTGCTATAATGCACATTGAAAGAGGAACAGTGGTATCCACAAAAAAACAGCCATGAAATTCAAATTTCATCTGTATGTTCAGAAGCACCGCAACCGCACATACACCGTGACCATTCTGCCATTTTACGACATCAGCAGTTATGGCATTAATTTGGCTGAGATCAAAGCAGAATTGGCGGAAACGGTGAAGGAACGCATCCAGGAAATGCCACCGACCCGGTTGCATCAACTGGAGTTCGATTCGCGCATGAAATTGCAGAAGGCCCAGGTTGAGGTGCGACCCATTGACCGAAAAAAGCGGAACCGGCGTCGCGAGAAAGTGCGGTTGTTCTTCAGCTTGCTGGTGGAACCCAAAGACGATGACCAATTGTATGTGACTGTGCCCAAATTGGGAATACACGGGCCGTCGTTCTACGTCTACAACGCCAGTGAATTGCAGGAACAGGCCAATATCGAGCTATCGAGTTGGTTGGATAATCACACGCTCGACCAACTTCAGGGATTCCAGTATGCCCGTAGCGAAACGCTGGATATGCTTGAGGTCGATGTACCAATCAAAAAACCCAAAGATCATAAGAAGGCGGAGGCAGACCGCCAGGATATGTTCGGCCAGAAGCGCGAGGATAAATTTTGGGCGTTGCGCGAAATGGGCATCAACATGACCGCGCAGGTATCAGAGCGCCGGTTCCGTCGGGCCTATCGCCGCGATGAGTTGGTGGAACAGGTCATGCAAATCCTGGTCAATACGCGCAACAACAGCATCCTGTTGACGGGCGAAAGTGAAAGCGGCAAAACGACGATTGTGCAGGAAATTGTGCGGCGGATTACACGCAAAGATGCACCAGAAGCATTGCATGAGCGCGAGGTATGGATGCTTGCGCCAGATCGGATTATTGCAGGGGCACAATATATCGGTACCTGGGAAGAACGCATCAATGACCTGGTGAATGAATGTCGAAAGAAACAGCATATTCTGTATGTGACTGATTTGCCGGGGTTGTTGGAGATTGGGCGCTGGTCGAAAAGCGATAGCAATGTGGCACAGGCATTAAAGCCGCATATTGCCACTGGCGAGGTCATTATTATTGGCGAGAGTTCGCCAGATCGTCTGGTAGTGGGCGAGCGGCTTGGTGCGGACTTCATGAACCAGTTTCGTCGGATTGATGTGCCGTCGATGTCAGAGGAAGAGGCGTTGGCGGTGCTGAGTAATGTGGCGCGGGATATAGAGCGCGAACATGATGTGCGGGTTGACCCCAGCGCAATTGAGGCCGCGACACAACTCGCGCGGCGCTTCTTGCCATACCGAGCTTTTCCCGGAAAATCTGTTCGCCTGTTGGAAGAAACGGTCGGCGATATTTTACAGCAAAAGGATCATGGGATACGGCATAGCCAGCGGCGGGGTGGATCGTTGTTGCGGCGTATCTCGCGGCGGCGGATGGTCAAACGTCAAGATGTGTTGGATAGTTTCTCTAAACATTCGGGTATGCCAGAATTCATCATCAATGACCGTTCGCGGCTAGACCTGGATGATGTGGAACACTATTTCCTGAAACGGGTCAGTGGGCAAGACCATGTAGTGAGCGCCATGGTGAATGTGATCGCAACCGTCAAGGCGGGGTTAAACGATCCCGGTCAGCCATTGGGAACATTCTTGTTCATTGGTCCGACAGGGGTGGGCAAAACTCATATGGCGAAGACGATGGCGGCCTATCTGTTCGGCCACGAAGATCGTCTGATCCGCTTCGATATGAGTGAATATAGCGACCTGGACGGCGTAAACCGACTGATTGGCGGCGCATACAATGTTGAAGGAGAACTGACCAAGCAGGTGCGTGCCCAGCCGTTCTCGGTGATTTTGCTGGATGAATTCGAGAAAGCATCGCCCCGCATCTACGACATCTTCTTGCAGGTGTTGGGTGAAGGCCGCCTGACCGATTCGATTGGACGCACAACATTCTTTCACAACAGCATTATCATCTTGACCAGCAATCTGGGATCGGGCGGGAATAGTATGAGTGGGTTTGGCTTCGGCAAAGACTCGCTCTCTCATGCTGAAATCAATGAGACATTGGTTGAGCATTATCGTGACCAGATTGAGCGATATTTCCGCCCAGAATTCGTGAATCGTATTGACCAGATTGTAGTTTTTGGACAATTGCACACCGAAGCCTTGCGACATATTGCATCACGTGAATTGCGCCAGATTTTGCAGCGGGATGGCATCACCCGTCGTAATCTGTTGGTGGAAATCGACAATGACGTGATTGATCTGGTGCTAGAGCGCGGTTATAGTCCGCAATATGGGGCACGTCCACTGAAGCGTGAAATCGAGCGTGTGGTGGTGTCGACACTGGCACGGCAACTGGCGCAACGGTCGACGGAGGACAAACACCTGTTACGAATCGGAGTTGATGACGAGACCAACCGTATTACGTTGAAGCGCGTGCCAATCGAGGAGGCCAGCGCCGCTGTGGCGATTTCGTCAGGATTGGATGATAACGATGTGCAGGTTTTACGAATGGATACTGCACAAATCGTCGAGGGTTTTGCAATGCTGCGCCGCAAGCTGATGGAATGGCTGGAAAGCGATACGATGCGGCAGATGACAGCACAGAAGGCAGCGTTATTGGCCGCCACGCAATCGCCCGAATTCTGGAGCCATAATGAAGATGCTCGCCACAAGCTATCGCGCTTCTATTTTCTGGATCGGGTCACGACGCAATTGAAAGAGATTTATGAACGCTGCGAATATCTGGAAGATTTTGCGACATTGGTCAACCGGGAACGTGATATGCGTTACCACACGGAGTTGGCCCAGGATTACCAAGAATTGCAGCGCGACGTGACGTATTTGGAAGTGGAAATGCAAACGGGCCACCTGCCCCATCGCCATCAGGCCATGATGCTGTTGAACATGGTTGGCGATCAGGCAACCGACATGCAGAGTAAGCCAAGTTCAGATTGGTTGCATGTGTTGGCGCAGATGTACCTGGAGTGGTCGGAGCGCAAAGGCTATGATCGCGACATCTATGTGATGGAAGCGCACCCTGAACATCCGGACGATATGCGATTCGTGACTATGGGAAGCGGTAAAGCGATGGTGAAACAGTTTGAACGCAAAACCATCACTGGCGAGGTGGCATTGTGCTTTGAAGGCAGCAACGTCTTTGGATTCCTGAAGGGTGAGCGCGGTATCCATCAACGGACGGGATATGAAACACGCGGCGATGAGTTGGTGCGGGTGCGGGTTTTCGCCATCCCGGACAAAACGAATATCCGTGAGTGGTTAAGTGACTATCTGAGGATCAAAGCTGAAATTCGAGATGGGACGCGACCACAGCCGCCTAAAGAAAAACATTCGATTGTCCGAATTTATTCGCTGGGTAAGGCGGGTGAACGCTTCGTGCGCGATACACGCAATGGAACACGGACGACCCGCGTGAAGGATGTGTTGCAAAAAGGGCGGATTGACGAGTTCATCCTGGCACACCTGCGGGAAACCAGCGGGGCGGATTGGGAAGATCGCTTTCCACCAACTTTTCCATTTTAGAAGACACAACGAGGACATTGATGACTGAACGACTTCCTCCAGAGCAAGTCTACGCCCGCATTGGCAGCGCAGGATTTGAGCGCCTGATTGATGCGTTTTACCGGCAAGTTGCTGAGGATGACATTCTGAGGCCGATGTATCCCGAAGACGATATGGACGGGGCTGCACGACGTTTGCGGCTGTTTCTAGTGCAATATTTCGGCGGGCCGACCACTTATTCGCAGGAACGCGGGCATCCACGGTTGCGGGCACGGCATCTTCCCTTTACTATTGACCAGCAGGCACGTGACCGGTGGATGGCTTTGATGAACAATGCGCTAACTGAAGCTGATTTGCCGCCAGAAGTGGTTGTTACACTGCAAGATTATCTTGAGAACGCCGCTACGTTCATGATAAATGCACGTGCCGATAATATCCTGATGCCATGATCTGACAGGAATTCACTGTGTCTAGTAAAGAACAAGACCTCTCCCGTTTTGACCGCATTGCCAACCGGATCAATCGCCTACCGCGCCGGTCGCGTATTTTGATTGCGATGGGCGTTTCGCTGATGATTATGGCGCTGGTGGGATTGCCGCTAGTTTATCTATCGGCAGGTGATAGCATTGAGGAAATTAGCAAGAAAGATAACCTCACCGTCCCAACCATTATTGTAATTGGGATCTGGTTGGTGATTTATGTCTTGTGCTGGCAGGCATTGGTGGGTTTCAGCTCGGATGAAGAGCAACCCTGGGAAGCCGGCAAACCTGCTGTGTGGGCCGTGCTGGGAGGGTGTCTGGCGACGATTCTGGTGATCGTGGGTATTGTGCTAACTGTAACGGGCGTACTCCTCTAATCATTCCTATGGAAAAAATACTGGCGGTGGGTATAGGTGGCTTCGTGGGAGCCAATCTGCGATATTGGTTGGGTAGTTGGGTCATACATACGCTCGATACGGCCTTTCCATGGGGAACATTTGTCGTCAATATCATCGGATGTTTTGGGCTGGCGATTTTTGCCACACTGGTTACAGAACGCATCACGGTTTCGGAGGCCACACGGTTAATGGTGGCAACGGGTTTTTTTGGCGCGTTGACAACTTTCAGCACATTTAGCCTGGAAACGCTGAATCTCATCACCGCCGAGCGGTGGCTGTTGGGTCTAACTAACGTGACTGTCAGTGTCGGGTTAGGGCTGTTGGCGACGATTGCGGGCGTAGGTTTGGCACGGGCGTTGTGATGGAGTAGCGTAATGCGGCGGTTGATATGGATATGGGTGATTGTGATGTTGATGGCGTGTGGCGGTGGCAAGGAAGACGCAACGAATAATAAGCCGCTGCCGCCGACGGCGACACGTTTCGTACAACCAACGCTGCCACCCCTGATGACTATTGACCCATTCCATACGCCCCCGACCCGTACACCTGACAATACACGAGGCCGAGCAACAGCAACCCGCACTCGTCCTATTTCGCGAGGGCCGACGCTGCCACCACTCGTCACCATTGTCAATAATGTAGTGGGTGATATTGACCAGCCAACGATTACCCCCAGCCCGGCTTTTACGCCACGCCAAGTGCCAACCGAACCCGATTATTGCACAACATTTCGGCCTGATGTTGAAGCCAATCGAGAGAATAGCAAGGTGTTGCAAGGTGAGGCCGTGACCATCGGGTGGCAGAGAGTGGAGCTGGCTGGCATATTATATCGTGTGCAGCTTTTCAGCCAGAGTCAAATTGTCGTGTTGGAAGCAACAGAGCTAGCGCAGCCACGCTATACATTTCCTGGTGATATTTTGAATGGGCGCGGGGTGTATTATTGGCAAGTGACCGCTTATCAGAACGGACAATTGTTGAACTGTGTGCCATTGGACGGCGAGATCACCGTCAATTAATCTGAAATAGTTTCGGGCTGGTGAACCGGTAACCAAAGGCCAAATGTGCTTCCCTGGCCCAATTCACTCTTAAACCAAACCTGTCCTCCATGACGCTCGACAATGGATTTAACCATGCTGAGGCCGAGACCTGTGCCACGAATCTTCTCGGTTCCAGGGGTGCGGGCACGATAGAAAGGCTCGAACAAGCGATCCTGGCGCTTTTGGGGAATACCGTAGCCGTTATCTTCCACCTGAAAATAAAATTGATGAGTCTCGACATGACTGCGGACCGCGATACGGCCACCCTCCGGTGTATATTTGGTGGCATTGGCAATGAGATTGGTAAGGGCTTGCCGAAGCTGGCTGCTGCTGCCGCTCACAACACAAGGGTTTTCAGGCAGTTGCATCTCAAACGCTTGTGATTTCAGGTCGGCCTGGGGGCGCACATTTTCCGCCACCTCTTGCAACAACTGGTGCATGTCAACGGGCTGCCAGCCTGTCCGCTGATGTCTCTCAATCTGCTCTAGGCTGAGAATATCGCCCAGCAAAGTTTCAATCTGGTCGAGGCCGCGATGGATGCTATTGACATACGCTTGTTGTGGTTCAGACAATTGAACTTCGAGGTCTTCGATTAGAAGATCAAAAAAACCCATGACTTGTCCAACAGGATTGCGAAGGTCATGAGAAGCCATGCGAATCATCTCGGATTTGATCTGTTCGAGTTCCTGAATGTTCTTGAAAAGAATGGTTTGCTGGAGCGTGACAGCACCATGAGCGGCGAGGCTGCGAGCAAGGCTGATTTCGACTGGTAGGAACTGGCGGCCCAAGCGATCATCGCAAATGGCGACGACTCCGAGGAGCAGATCCTCCGCCATCAAAGGGAGGAGCATGGCACGTTGAAAATCCCCTTGTTGATTAAGCAATGCTAACCACTCTGGCGGCATGTCACACTGCGGTTGGACACATAGAACCGGGCCGTCGCGTAGCAAGCGCAAAAGTGTTTCATTTCCACTAATTGATGAAACGGTGAGCGTCTGCGGAACTTTATCAGGTGATTCGAGAAGTTGATCAATAGCGAAACGGTTCTCTACAACAAATTCGCGAGTCTGGGGTCGGTAAGCGCAAAAATAAGCACTGGAAGCATTGAGCAACACAACCAATCCCTGTGTCAACAACTCAATGATTGCGTCGCGCTCTTGATGGCTGGAAATAGCGGTGCTGACGGTATAGAGTTGGTCCAGATGCAGGGCATATGTCTGGGTTTTTTCGTAGACCTTAACCTTTTCGATGGCCGCTGTGACACGCGTTGACAAGTGTTTGAGAAATTCGAGGCTATGTTCGTTCTCGAAGACGACATCGGGTACATCTTCGAGGCCGATGAACCCGCTAGGTTTACCCTGTACCAGCAATGGAACCAAAAGTGTTGATAGGTATTCATCCGTATTGATTTGCAGAAAAGGTTGAGGATCATCGAACAGAGCGGCCACGAGGGGCAATTGTTCGGCGAGCCTATCAAGTGGAACCGACTCAACCATTAAGGTAGATGTACCATGATCGGCAAGCGGCTCCAATTGGCGAGTATCTTCATCAACCCAACCGAGTACACAGGACGTGGCGTTGCTCCAGCGCATGGCAGAATCAATTGCCAGGTCAAGAATACGTTGAATATCGAGGGTATAGCCCAGTTCCCGATCTATGCGGTGCAGCGTATTCAGCAAGTTGATCTGGTTTCGCACCAGATCTTGGGCTTGTTTGGAGCGAATAACCCAACCGACGCGCTGGCGTAGAATAGCCCATTTAAGCGGTTTGGTCAGATAGTCGGTGGCTCCAGCTTTAAACGCCTGATTTACGGAGTGGTCGTCATTCAAAGCGGTAGTCATAAGAATCGGGGTGCGGCGGCCCTCTGGGAGTTTTTGGAGATTTTCACAGACAGTGAAGCCGTCCATGCCAGGCATCATGGCATCCAGCAGAATCGCATCAGGCAAATGTTCTTCAAACAGGCGAATGCACTCAGCACCATTGGCAGCTTCAATGATGTTGTAGCCTTCGGCGGCCATCATCCGACGAACGATATTCCGCATGTCCTTGTCATCATCAGTCACCAGGATCGTACCACGAGTTTTGGGTTGCATATGAGCCTCTAGATATGCTGTGCCGCAAAGATAAGACGAATGCATGTGGTAATGAGTATAAAACTAATCAATGGAGAAACCAAAAACATTAATATTCGGCGTAAAATCGCACGTCTATGCCGATAACGGTACAGCACATCAACGGACCAACCCGGTGTACCAGCGATATAGTGCTGGAGCCACGACTGGCAGACGGCTGGCTCATCAACGGAGGTACTCAGCAACAGACGCGGTTTGGGTGGCCGCGTGTTGTCACTGGAAGCCATACGCGGTGGTTTCAGCCAAATGAGTGCGATGCGATTGCTGGGCAACAAGGTAAAAACGGCAATTTGATGATGAGGAATCATCCGGTCGAAGACAGGGAGGGGTTGTTTCAAGATAGTGGCTTGTGGTGTAAGGATAATTCTGGCGCGGCGATTCATGGCCTGAAATAGCAACCAAACGAGCGGCCCAGCACCCATCATCAAGCTGAAGAGGCGCACAGATTGGGCCAATGTCGATTCTATGCCAATCAGAGTCATGATGGAGGGAATCACGATGGCAGCGATAATAGCCAAGACAAGGGTAATCCAAGCTGGACGTGTTGATGGGGACGGAGGACGGAAAACAGCGATAGGATCGTGGGCAGATGATGTGCCGAAGACAGGTGAACTAACCGACGCCATGCATCCACTCATGCGAAATATTGCAGTGCTAAACGAACCCGTTCTTCCACTTCCATCGGGGCATCGGCGGGGATAGATTGGAGGGCAGCTTGAGCCTCGACGATACTGTATCCCAATGCAGTCAAGGTTGCGATGACATCCGTATCAACTTCATTGATGGGGGCCAATTGATCGGCTAGGGTATAGCGCAGCTTGTCTTTGAGTTCAAAGATCACCTTTTGAGCAGTCTTTTTACCAATGCCGGGCACACGAGTCAGGAGAGCAGGTTCTTCGCTGGCAACGGCATTATGGAGCTGCTCGCGGCTAAGGGTACTGAGGGTCATCACAGCGAGGCGGGGGCTAATGCCGCTGATGCCTAACAAAATGCGAAACAGCTCGCGCTCGTCTTCGCTGGCGAAGCCATAGAGTGTGAGGTCATCTTCGCGCACGATCAGATAGGTGTGTAGCGTGACGTTATTGGTACTATCGACCTGTTGGCGAGCGGCGCGGGTGGTGTAGACACGTAAACCGATTTGCCCGCCGAGCATGATCACCAAATAGTTTTCGCCCTCAACCACAACTTTGCCAGAAATAATGTCGATCATGCAATGTTTACCTTATTGGGCGAGTCGGTCAAAACGAGTCGTCTGTAAATGGGTAAGCGCAACGGCCAAGCCATCGGCGGCATCATCAGGGCGCGGAATCTTGGCGAGATTGAGCAAATGGCGTACCATCTCTTGCATCTGATGCTTATCCGCGCCGCCGTAGCCTGTAATGGCGGTTTTGATGCTGTTGGGTTTATATTCGGCCACGCTGAGTTGGGCCTGAGCCAATGTCAGCAAAATCACACCACGCGCCTGAGCAACTTTAATGCCAGTGGTGACGTTTTTGCCGAAGAACAATTCTTCGATGGCAACTTCGTCTGGCTGATATTGAGTCAGACAATCCGTCACCTGTCGGTGCAAACTCAACAAGCGTTCCGACATTGGCGTTTTGGCTTTGGTGGTGAAAACGCCATAGGCGACAACTTCTAGTGCCCCATCGAGGTGTTCGCGCACGAGACCATAGCCGGTGGTGGCCGTGCCGGGATCAATGCCAAGAACCAGCATAATTAGCTCTCTTCGAGTGCGGCGATGGTTTCTTCGCTCAGATTCAGGTTGCTGGAGACGTTCTGGACATCGTCCAGTGCTTCCAGTTTTTCGATTAAGCGGAACACCTGCACAGCCTTATCGGATTCGGTATCAATTTCATTTTGGGGAACCCAACTCAGTTTGCTGTCTTCGATCTGGAAACCTGATTCCTCAAGTGCGGATTCGACATTATGCAGGTCGCTGCGGGCTGTGTAGACGACGATGATGCCTTCTTCGGCAATGACGTCTTCGGCGCCAGCATCGGCAGCCGTCAGAAAAACCTCATCAAAATCAGCCGCCTCGCTATCAAGTTCGATGTAGCCTTTTTGGTCGAATTGCCAGAGAACAGCACCCGTGTTTGCCAAAGAACCATTGGCACGATTGAAGGCATGCTTGACTTCGGCCAGGGTACGGTTGCGATTATCGGTCAGGGCGTCAACGATAATTGCTATGCCACCGGGGGCATACCCCTCGTAGGTGATTTCCTCGAAGGCTGCGCCGTCTGCACCAATGCCAGCGCCTTTGTTAATAGCACGCTCAATGTTATCTTTGGGCATATTGGCAGCTTTGGCTTTATCAATCGCCAGACGCAGGCGTGGATTAGAATTGGGATCAGTGACTTTGCCGCCATCGCGCACCGCCGTCACGATTTCGCGCACGATGCGGGTGAAGATTTTGCCGCGCTTGGCGTCTTCAGCGCCCTTTTTGCGCTTGATAGTTGACCATTTACTATGACCGGACATGCCATAACCTTTCCACCACGATAGATTCCTATTCTGTCAGAATTATACCAGCCGCCGGAAAATCCTCAAGAAAAGCACAATGTCAGTTGCGCCCCCAGTTATCGAAAGGACGGCAATTGTCAGGTGCGTCATAGCAAGCAACACCACTAATGGGAATGCCGCGTTCGTCAAAACGGTTGGTATTGATGTCAGCCAGGCTAATTTCGTAACCTGGCAGGGGCATCACACACGCAGCCCCTCCTTGTGGATTGACGGGGGGGCGGATTTGCGTCAGGGGTTGGGCGGGATTGAAGTAATTGTAGACAATACGATTGGCATCACTAATCATGCTCCATTTGTTGATGTCAGTCAGACCATTGCCAGCGCCGCCACGCTCCCAGACAAACATCACGAAAATATAATCACCACCTGGGGTGAACATAATCCCCGCATCGCCGAAGGTATCATCGGCATAACCGACTTTGTGAGCCGTGGTGACCACGTCTTCGGGAACGCCTAATTCTGACATATGGATGAAATGCGTGCCCTGGAGCAACTGGAGCATCTGGAGACACTCGGTCTGGGTAATTTCCTCAGGGAAAATAGTGCGAAGGCCGCTGCCATAAAAGGCACAATCGTAAATCTGCATGAGCATAGTGCCTAGATCTGCCGCTGTTGCCTGATTGAACGGATCAGGGGTGGTTGCAATAGATGTATCGGCTGGAATGCGCGTAGCACCGGGGCAAGGCGTGACATCAACCGAAGTATAGTAACCAACTGGGATCGTACCCGTGCCCTCCTGCCCAATCCAGAGGCGGCTGATTATTTTGGTATTAACGGCCCCGGCCTGGCACATGGTGTCGTTCACATTGCGAATGCCAGCCACAAACCAGCCATCGGAATCGCTAGCTTCCATGAGTGTGTTTGCAGAACCATTGTCGGAGCAAATGACGGCGTTCGCCAGAGAGTATCTGACATCGGGTGGCGGTTCCGAAATAGAATGCCGAAAGTAGTTGATAATAATGCCGATTTTGATGGTGCTGGTGGCATCGTGCGGTAGGTTTTCAAAGATACCAATTTCTTCACCAGTTTGCAGATCAAGCACAAAGATAGAAACGGCGGATTCAGGACCATCGTAGAAAATGCGGCCATCGGAGGCCAAATATTGCAAGAGGGCTTCTTCGAGCGCATCCATTGTGGGCGGCTGGCCTTCGGTGTAGACAAGAGGCAAATCCACTACGCGCTGTTCGGGATCCAGTTCAAACAAGGCACGTTCGATGAGCGGCATGGCGGCGTTAATATCCAATTCGGTACGGCTGCCACTGCCACGAAAGACGTAGGTTCCGGCATCGTAGGTGCTGCTGCTGCCACTGAGGGTGTTATAGCGCAGCGCGAGATCTTCCAAATAGCGGCGCAATTCAGCCGGATCAAAATTGGCGCTGAGGGGAACATCGACTGCCTGCGAGCCACTACGCCACAGATGTTTCCAGAAACCACCCCAAAAATCGCTTTCAATCTGGTTGGTGGCGGCAGCCTGCATGGCATCGGTATCCAGGCGGAAGCCAACATCTGGAGGCATCAGCAGAACGGGGCTGCCGTCGTAGTAGAGCAGCACGGGCTGTTCGACATAGACCAACTCAAGATTTTGCAGTCGGTCAGCTTCGTTCAAGCCGCCGACCTGAACACCGCCGATGGTGACATCATCGCCAAAGGTAGCATTGGTGTTGTTGTAGAGGTCACTATAGCTGACCAGCTCACTGGCGACGATGACTGCACTGATGAGCAACATAAAACCAGACAGGACAATTAGAATCGGAAAACTGCGCTGGCTGGACTGGGTGCGAAAGTCATCCAGTTTGACATACATCTGCGTTACCTCCTGGTTGACTCGTCCTGATATTGCTGGGATTGACGATAACGAGTGATGGCAACATCAATAACGTGAATATGCTCTGGCAACAGAGGGGGAAGATTGTCACGACTGGCCCATTGGTAGTTCAGTAATTCGCTGGAAAGTCGGATGGTGTCGGGTTGGATAACAATCTGGCTCTCGACGGCGAAAGCCATATCGACATGGTTGGGCCATTTTCTGGACCATATTTCGAGTGGGTAGATAACTTTGACCGTCAGATCGGTTTCTTCGTGAAACTCACGTTCGACGGCACGTTGGGGTAGTTCGCCACGCCCGACCCAACCGCCAGGCAATCCCCATGGATAGCTGGGATGAAACACATGCTCGACCAGTAGTACACGTTCTTGCTCATCCAACAAAACGCCGACAGCCCCAACTGTGAATCGACCTTGTAAACGCCGGTAGAGTCGTTGAATGAAACGGGCCAGGCGCGGTCTACCGCGTGATATGCGTGAGATGTAGCGGATTCCGCGTTCTTTTAGCGTTTGGTCTGGGTGGTGCGGCAATTTGTCCCTCCGAATAAACTCGTTTTGAGTCTAACGGAGATGATAGTCGATTTCTACGGTGATTTCTCAGCAGCTTCCTGACCAACGGCAGCGGCAATTTGCGGGAGTTCGGTTGGTAGCACGAACTGGAACGTGTTGCCTACACCTGGATCGGTTTCCAGCCAGATCTTGCCGCCATGAGCCTCAATCAGTGCTTTGGTGATGGACATGCCAACACCCGTATCGCCAATACCGATAATCAGAGGATTATCAGCACGATAGAGACGGCTGAAGACACGTTTGGCATCTTCCGGGCTGACACCGCCCCCGTGATCGCTGATGGCAACGTAGATCACCTCTTGGGAATCGTTATCGGCAACCAGGGAATAATCACGTTCGTAACGAGCTTTGACCTGGACTGTACCATCTGTCGGCGAGACCAGATAGGCATTTTGCATCAGATGGCTGAATATCTGGCGGAGCGCCTCAACATCCGCCTGAGCATACAAGTAATCATCGGGGATGTCCATATCAAGGACAATACCTTTTTCACTGAATTTATAGCGACTGGCAGTGATCGCGTCGTCAATGATGTCTACCAGATTAATTTTCTGGGGTTGTAGCTTCAGATCACCACTGTCTAAAGCCACGACCTGCACCAGTTCTTCGATTAATTGGGAAAGCCGGTCTACATTAGCTTTGACACGAGTCAACAGTTTACGTTGGAGAGCGCCGAGGATGCCGACTGATTCATTGAGAATGGTATCGGTGTAGCCCATTACGACGGATAACGGCGACCGAAGTTCCTGCGCCAGGGACATGATGACCTCAATATCAACTGCCAGAGGAAGCGAGGCGGGATCAGCTTCGGCAGCATGGCGCATATGATTGAGCTGACGCTGGAGGGACTCGGCCCGTTGTTGTACGTTGAGTAATTCGACTTCGAGGCGGGCGCGTTCCTGGGTGAGCGAGTCGATCATGCTGGTTAAAGTCCCAACGCCCTCGCTGCCAAGTTCTTCCAGACGGTCGCGGTCGCCTTCGGCACGGGCCAGCAAGGTATCACGCTCGGTCTGGAGGCTGGCGAGTTCGGCTGTCAGCTTATCATGATCGGCGCTGAGTTGATTGCGTTCTCCAGCGAGTTGCTGACGGTCCTGGTTGGCGCGGTTGAGTAACTCAATGGTTTCGTCTAATTCCATTTTGAGCGAATCGTTGTGGGCCAACATGCGGGCACGTTCGCCATACCATTCTTCACGCTCTCTCTCCAACGCTTCGTGTCCAGCCCTGATACTATCGCGATTTTTGCTGAAGGCTTCACGGTCGGCCAAGAGGCGGGCGACTTCTTCTTCAAGAGCCTGGAGTTGGGCATCGCGCTCGGCTTCACGGTTAATGGCATCTTCGAGTTTCTGGCGCTCCTTCAGCAATACTTCGCGGTCGCGGGCAGCACGCTCGAACTGATTTTTGAACTGAGTGCGCTCTTCTGTCAGACGGGCAATCTGTTGGGTCAGACCCTGAACACCGCCTTCAATGCCTAAAGCCTCCAATTGAAGCCGGGTTTCATGGAGTTGGGCAGCGACATCGTCGCGTTCTCCGGCTATCTGGGCTTTTTGCTCGCTCACAGTCTCCAGGAGTTCATGCAATTGCTGGGTAACAGGAGCTGTGCTGCCAGCACGGATTTCAGTCAGTTGGTGTTCGAGGCGTTCTTTCTGAGCCTTCAGATCACTAATTTCGCGTTTCATGGTGTCGATGACAGACTCGTAAACATCAGCCGCGCCATCATCAGCCGTTGCACCGGCCAGGGTGGCCTGGGCTTCCTTCAAGGCTTCGACGAGTTGACGACGCTCGTTCTGGAGCAAAAGCTGTTCTTGAGAAATGGTCTCAATACGTTGGGTGATGCTGGTAGCTTCATCATCGTCGCCCAGGATGTCGCCGATGCGGTTCCGTTCGCTCGCCAGGTCTTGTTGCAGCGCTTTGACCTGGGCATTGAGTTGGTCAATCTCATTCTGGGCCATCTCCAGGCTTTCTTGCATTTCGCGGCGGAGAGCGATTGTGCCAGTATTTTCAATAAAGTCTTCGGTGCTTTCCGAAGCACTCACAATTTCGAGGATAGCACGTTCTTCAGCCTGAATGCGATTGATGAGGGCGGTACGGCTGATGACCAACAGACGGGCAGCAATGGGGCCAATCGATTCAAGCAGGCGCAGTTCCTCAGTGCGGAGTTTGCGGCGGGTAAACGGCTGGCCGACAATAAGAACGCCAACGACCTTGCCATGGCGGGTGAGCGGTTGTAGGTAAGTCGGGCCTGTCTGGGTGATGTCGAGACGGGTGTAGAGATCGAGCAGTTCAATGCCATGCTGTTCGATGTCCAGTTCACGCATACGTTTGGTCTCAATGGCGTTGATGAGGGTGGGTTGCTCGGCCAGATTGAGCGAAACCCCGGTCATGGCTTGATGTTGAGCATGGTTATAAGCAGCCAGAATATCGGCCCAATTGGCATCCTCATAAGCAAAAATCGCGGCAATATCAGCTTTAAGGATGCCCCCAACGGCCATCACAATCTGAGAAGATATGGCTTCGGTCTCTTCTTTATCGAGCATAATGCCCAGGGCTTTGAGCAACTCCATCGCCGTATTGCGCCCCCCCAAGGACGATGTGCCGGCAGTGACGGCGGTGACAGGGTGGATTTCTTCAGTGATTGACTGCGATTGGTCAACAGGTATGGCTTTGAGGGGTTTGGAAATGGTTTCGGCATAGCTGGCAACTTCGTCGAAGGCACTGGTCATCCGGTCCATCACCAACCGGTAGACCAATACAAGGACCAGGGCGCTACCGGTGATATGGGACCAACGGACGGCTCCGGCAGCATCGCCAGTGAGTTCCTCGTTGACGAGTTCTGTCAATGTGTAGGCGTGTCCAGCGATAATGAGGAGGAAGAACAGAAGTTTGAGGGGGATATCGGCGACATGATTGTAGCGCACGATCAACAATAGAATGCTGAGGCCCGCCAAGAGGAGAGGAATGAAAGTCCAGGAAATCGCAAAATCTTGCGTGTTGAAATCCTGATCCGGATTCCATTCTTGCAGGGTGTAAGCAAATCCGCCGATGAGAATAAGTGTCAGGAAAAGAGCGAATAGCCATGCACCTCTGGCTTTGCCTTCATGTTCAGCCGTCAACAAACCCCAACTGAGGAAAACCAGCACTATAGCATTGACCATGCGCTCCAGCGGTGGGATGAGGTTGGTTGAATCGTCGGCAGCTACTTCGTATAATGCGCCACTCATCAAAGCGAGCCAGGCCAATTCGGCCATGACTAGGGCCACAACGTAGCGCCCGGCAGCCAGTTCGGTTTCCGAGCGGCGGTGTTGATCGAGGGCCATCAGGAGCGCGGCCTGATATGATACGAAGATGGCGATGAAGTAGAGCAATTCGCCAGTTGAATCCACAAATAGGTTGAAAAAATCCTGGGTCGTTTCCAACGTGTGCATCCTTCAACTTCCGTTGGGATTGATTATAGCACAAATGGTCTGTGGGGCTGATGTAAGTGTAGTATTTGTAGGGCAATCGCATATCAAACCTTAATTCTCGAACAATGAGCCATTATGACCTTCAAAATCCCCAATAATCGAACCGAATTTGCAGCTTTGACATTGAGTGTTGCGCTGAATACCCGATAACCTTATCGGATGCATAGATCAAATGAGGTCAAGAGGGTTCAATAAGGCCCATTTTTCCAT
The DNA here is from genome assembly GCA_965215855.1 of Aggregatilineales bacterium. Classification (GTDB taxonomy): domain Bacteria; phylum Chloroflexota; class Anaerolineae; order Aggregatilineales; family J027; genus J027. Next base: position 263,706 of record CBDCER010000002.1, read on the forward strand.
TAAGAAAGCATATGCGATTGCCCTATAGTATTTGTAGGGCAATCGCATATCAAACCTTAATTCTCGAACAATGAGCCATTATGACCTTCAAAATCCCCAATAATCGAACCGAATTTGCAGCTTTGACATTGAGTGTTGCGCTGAATACCCGATAACCTTATCGGATGCATAGATCAAATGAGGTCAAGAGGGTTCAATAAGGCCCATTTTTCCATTAAGAAAGCATATGCGATTGCCCTATAGTATTTGGAGCAGATTCTATTCCGGTTGAACATTATCTAATTTGCGCTTGAGGGCAAAGAGTGTCAAATCGTCGAAGGCGGGTTGCCCGGCAGTGAACATATCCACCGCCGCCACGATTTTGTCAACGAGCGTGGTGGCGTCGTGGTTTCGCAGGCGCATGGCGTTGATGTACAAGTCGGCTTCGCCAAACTCGGCCATATCTTCGCGGCGAGCTTCGGTCAGGCCATCGGTATAGGCAAACAGGATATCGCCATGCTGTAAGCTGATGGTGGCTTCGTTGAGTCTGATGTTCTCGATAATACCGAGTGCCATCCCTTTCAGGCGCAATTCGTGAAATTGTCCATCCTGTCGGATCAGCAGAGGTGGATTATGGCCGCCGCTGGAGTATGCAAGTGTGCCGGTGTTGGTATCCAGAATACCGTACCAGCCAGTGACAAATAGCTCGCTACGGTTGCTCTGCATAATGAGCTTGTTGACCAGTCGCAGGGTTTCCTCTGGGCCACGTTTGGTGGAGGCAACAGCGCGAATAACCGTGTTGCAGATGGTCATGAACATGGCAGCGTGAACGCCCTTATCCGACACATCGGCGATGATGAAGGCATATTTGTCGTTACTGAGAGGGATAAAGTCGTAAAAATCGCCACCGACCAACCGCGCCGGACGATAATAGGCAGCGATGTCCCAGCCATCAATGTTCGGCGGATTCTCTGGTAATAGGCTGAGTTGAATATTACGAGCGAGTTCCATTTCGCGCTCGAAGCTGCGGATGGCGACAGCTTCTTCCTGCAATTGAGCGGTCTGAATAGCGAGGGCGCACTGATCAGCAATGCCGGTAAGGATACTCACACGGCGTTGGTCGCTGGCTTCGTCCTGGCTAACATGATCGACCAACATGGCTCCAACCAGTCGGCCTTGCGCCAAGAGTGGAAGCGCCTGGATATTGCTGGCTGTGAAAAGGGGGCGCAATGATTCGGGGAAGGGAATCTCGCGGGTGTCGCTGGTGATGGCGCACTGATCGGCAACTAGCTGGGCGAAGAAGAGACTATCGGCTGGGCGGAACTTCTTAAGGGCAAACTCCGACTCAACATCGGAATCCAATCCGGCAGATTTTAGGCCATAAAAATGTTCGGCTACTGGGTTCCATTGCAGAATACAGCATTGAGTCACACCGGTGAGCAAAGTTGTGTAGCGGACGATGGTTTCCAGGGTGTTTGCCAGATCAAACTGGCTATTGACGGCCTCGGCAACCTGCAAAATAACGGTCGTGATCCATTGTTCCTCTTGTTGGGCGGTGTAAAGCTGGGCGCGATCAATGGCGACGGCAGCTTGATTGGCAATACCGGAGGCAAGTTCGATCTTGCGGGTGGTCAGGGGCGGATCACCCTCGCGCTGGCCGATGACTAGCATACCGAAAACTTCACCTTTGGCAAACAAGGGTAGCAAAACCGATTGTAGGAAATTGATGGAAACGGGTTTATTAGGTGGTCCCTGTTTGCCGTCGAGCATTATCGGGCGGCCAACTTCGATGAGTTCTTGGAGTGGCGACCATTCAGCGATTTCGAGCTGATAGTCCATCATTTGTTCGGCAACTGTGTCGGCAATACCAGCCATCTCGGCTAGGCGAAAGATCATTTCCTCGCGCAGGAACACAGCACACCATTCTACACCCGCCAGCAGAGGTGTGATGCGAGCCACTGTCTGCAACACATCGTCGGTAGTGGTGGCCTGACCAGTGGCTTCGGCGACCTGGAGCAGCGCAGTGGAAACCCAGGCCTCTTCTTTCTGGGCCATGTAGAGCTGGGCGTTCATGATAGCGACGGCAGCCTGGTTGGCAAAGGTGGTGATGATTTCGGTCTCTTCAGTTGTGAAGGGATAGCCGCCAACACGCTTGATTGCCAGATGACCGATGCACTGGTTACTGATACTCAGCGAAACGGATAGGCGATCTTCTTCGGCGTCTGCCTCGTTCTCGTCGTCTGATTGGGCGAGAGTCGCCAAGACGCGGTCGATACTGTCCTCGAAGCTTTCGTCATCGGGGAAGGTCTCGCCCCAGACCTGCTCCTCAGCGGTGATGCCGTGAACGGCACTAACCGTGTAGAGGCTATCTTCCAGCAATAGAATCATAGCCGAGGTGTAATGCACCACCCGCTCCAAGCCGAGCAGGATTTCCTTCAGCACACTTTCTAGATCGAGCGACGAAGCGAGGACGGTGCTGACTTCGCGCAGGGTTTCGGCCAGGATGCGACGGCGCATCTCGTTGCCAATGAGACGAGCGTTGCGAAGGGCGACGGCAATCGTATCGGCCAATGCCTGCAACAATACCAAATCTTCCTGTCCAAAGGCATCGGCTTTAGGGCTTTGAATATCCAGCACCCCCAGCGTATGATGCGCCATCTGGATGGGCACAGCCATTTCGCTATAGGTATCTTCCAGACCTGAGCCAAAGGTGTAGCGTTCATCTTGGTGAACGTTGCCGGAAACCAATGGGCGGCCATGCCTGGCAACCCAGGGAATGAAGCCGCTATCGGTGAGGCGATAGGTCAGGTTATCCGCCATCCAAGTTTTGGTGTGTGTGCCACTGCCCGCACGAAAAATCACTCGCTCTTTTCCATCGTTGATGAAGAGATGAACCCGATCATAACCGAAGTAGTCATCAATCAAATCGACGACTTCGTCAAGTAACTGGGTTGTATCTAGAATGGAAACAACAGCGCGGGCGGCATCTATTAAGGCATTCAGTCGTTCGCTTTGCTTGCGTTCCTGGTCGTAGGTGCGTGATTCTTGGAAGGCCAGAGCCAATTGCTGCGCCAACGCGTTCATGGTGAACACATCTTCTCGGTCAAAGGCATCTAGACGGTTGCTCTGAATATCCAACACGCCTAACACCTGATCCTCGAAGATGAGCGGAATAACCATCTCACTGCGGGTCGCTTCTAGTCCTGCTGAACGCAGATAGCGTTTGTCCTGCGAGACATCGCGCACATTGGCTGATTTGGACTGTTGAGCAGCCCACCCCACCAAGCCTTCACCTAATTTGAGACGCACATTGCGAAAACCCTGGCTGGCGGCGCTGGTTGCGCCGAGGACCAATTCATTCGCAGTTTCATCCAAAGTAAAGACGTTGACAGCATAGTAGCCGAAGGTCTGTTGGATCAGATCGACAATTTGTTGGAAGAGGTCGGGCAGAGGTTGAATAACGGCAATCTGACGGGAGACTTTGAATATCAGGCGCAGGCGTGTAGCCTGGCGATGAGCGGCATCGTATAACTGAGCATTGCGGATAGCGCCAGCGGCCTGGCTCGCCAGTACCGTTAGGCGACGCAGATCTTCTTGGGTGAAAGCACGCGGCGTGGGACTTTGGGCGGCGATGATGCCGATGACGCGGCCTCCAGCAATTAGGGGGGCGAAGATAGCAGCGCGGGCGGGGTTGTCCTCGTCGTAGTAGCGAGGTTGGGCAGGCAGACTGTCCCATTCTTTCTGAAAATCGTAAACCAGCAACCCAGACGTATGTTGGGCTACCCAACCGATCAAACCTTCGGTTGCGCCGCCTTTGAATGCCTCGGCAGGCAGGCGTTCCGCATCACGCAACCAGACTTTGATGAGATAGTCGCCGTTGTCGATAATGCCAAGTTGGAAGTTGTGGGTGTCGATGACACGGGTGGACTGTTGATAGACGATTTCACAGAGAGCATCCAGATTGAGTTGGGCATTGAGGATGGCCTGACCGACATCAGCCAGGGCGTCGAGACCTTTTTCGCGGCGCTTGCGGTTCATGCCACGCCAATAGCCAACCACCAGCCCGACAACCAGCAGGCTGGCTCCCAACAACATGGCAAAAAGTGTGCCCCACTCGGTCAATATTATCCTCTACTATCCCCCAAAAGAGTCAATGCAAGAACAGAAACAAGCATCCGGTCCAAAAACAATGCAAACCGCGCAATTTATCTACCAATGGGGTCATCGGCTATTGCATCAGCGGGGCTTTCGTAGATGTTGAACATCATATCGAAGCCGATCATCTCGAAGACTTCGCGGATGCGTGGTTGAAGGCCAGCAATGAGGACATCACCACCGGATTGCCGTGCCTTGCGCCAAGCACTGACCAACACTTTGAGGCCACTGCTAGAGATATAGTTGACATCGGCAAATGAAATCACCAAGCGATGCTGGCCGTTTTCCAATAATTCTTCATTGAGCGCCTGTTCGACCTCGGCGCTGGTATGGCTGTCGATTTGCCCGCTGATACTGAGTTGCAGGTAATCTTTTTCCAATGACTGGCGGCCAATTTGGATGACGTCGCCAACGGGCTGACGAAATGCACCGTGCCGGGCTTCAATAAATTTCCGCAAGGTGAGATGATTTTTGCCATCGCCATAGCGATAGTCTACAGCATCCATCAGTTTCTTGATGAAGTAAATACCCCAGCCCCCGCCCTCGCGTTCTTCCAGAGGACGATTGGGGTCGGGTTCTTCATAAGTCAATGGATTGAAAGCCGGGCTGTTATCGGCAATGGTGATGACAAAGGTGCGGTCCTGATCGATGCCAGTCAGCAGGTTGATCTGGCCCTGTGTGGAATTGTTGTTGTCTGTAAAACCATGTTCAATGATATTGGTACAGGTTTCATCGACTGCCAACTGGCAATGATAGACACCCCGTTCATCAAGGCCCGCCGCTTCAGCAGCCTGGGCCACAAAATCACAGGCGGCTGGGATATTTTCTAAGCGGGCCTTGAAGGACAGGTGGCGCTCATCTCGCATGGTGACTCCTCGGCAAAAAATTAGAAGCTGCCAACAGCGTCGAGCTGGGTATCAAAAATCTTGAAAATCTCGTCCAGCCCAGCCAGTTCCAGAACCTCACGCACACGGTCGGAGGGATTGGCTAACCGTAGATCGCCAGTCCCAGCGATGTTATTGACGCGCTTGAGAGCCGAGACCATCTCGCGCAGACCAGCGCTGCTCATATATTCAACATTTTCCAGATCAAGAACGAGTTTATTACGACCATCATCAATAGCCCCGGTTAGTTCGCTGCCAAGTTCATTAGCAGTCGTGCTATCGACACGTCCTGTGACAACAAGCAAAGTCACGCGCTTCATTTGTTTGACTTCAATATCAATCGCCATAAGTCTCCTGCACCCCAAGTGGTGCGTCACTCCTTTCGTTTCCCGTTAAAAATGGTTGATAAACTTACTATATTTGCGACATTGTATTTAGGCAACAGCCAAATTATAGTACAAAGGCATTTGGGATTGCCCATGCTAATTTAACACAGGAGACGGAGTTTTGTCACCGTGCAAACGCTTTTTTCAATTCCGGCGGGTTTGTTTTTGGTGTTGTGGGGGCTGATCTGGGAGCCGCAGCCAAAAACCAAAAAAGATCATAAAACTGAACAACTGCTGATCGAAGCAGGCGTCGATATTCCAGAGCAGTTGACGCGAGAACAAATGATAAATTATCTGCGGCGGGTCGCTGTTCGTGTGTTATTGGTATTGATTGGCCTCATCGGGATCGTGGCGGGCATCTCGCAGATGGGATCGGTGGCTGATAGCGGGGCATTGATGTTGCTGCTGGGTCTGTATGCGGGGGTATTGATTGTGGTGCAACGGGCGGAAAAGAATCGTCGGCTGCTGGTGTTTTTCTTCATGGCGTTCAGTGGATTGCTGATCTGGCGGACGGCTGAGTATCGCAATGTACCAGACGAGAATGATTGGGCGATGTTGGGAGCGGTAGCTCTCAATCTGGTATTCTGGCTGGTCATTGGGCGGCGATTTCCACCAGGAACTAGCGATTCAATCGAAGTCATCGGGATGGAATAGTGCATGATGACCGGTGACCGACGCTATCAGATGGTATTGGGGTTGACGCTGTTTATGCTGTTGTTTGGCCTCTATATGATTACTTATCGTGGACTACCGATGAGTGGCGACGAAATATTCATCTTTGATAGCACTGAGAGCTTGGCACGGCGCGGCAATCTGTATCGAACATTTGAATTTAATGCGGTGGCGCTGCCGCAATATGACCTTGTACTCGGCCCCGGCGGTGAACCCTGGCCGCCCCCCTTGCAAGAGCCGATGGCAAGTACACTGCAAGTGCCGCTATTCTGGCTGGGACAAGCGTTGCCGGATGTGGGAATCATGCACACGGTCTGGCTATTTAATATCATCATGACAGCACTGACAGCGACCAGTTTGTATGCGATTGGGCTGTGGCAGGGTTATAAACCAGGAGTGGCTTGGATTGGCGGATTGTTATTTGGGGTGGGAACAAACGCATGGCCGTATGGGCGATTGTTATTCCGTGAACCGTTGATGGCGTTTTTTGTGTTATGGACATTTGCGTTGGCAATCTATATTCAAAGACATTGGGAACAGAAGCAAGTCCCATGGCGTGCAGGGATATTGTTGATTGGGTGTGTGATAGGTGCGTTTCTGACAAAAGCCATTACATTACTGCTACTGCCAGGCTTGCTCGTCGTGATGCTGCCTGATTTGGGAAAGATGCGGGGATATAGGCGGCTGATTCTGAGATTAGGGTTAGTGGCAATCGTACTGGCGGGGCTGATCATCTTCATCATAAGTTCGGGATGGGTGAATCAACGCTATTCCTTGTCGAACTGGTTGGGCTTCCTGGAACAAGCTGAATGGGAATATATCCTGGAAAGCCTGGTTGGATTTCAGATCAGTCCAGGGCGCAGTATGTGGCTGTACTCGCCGGTGCTGTTGCTGGGAGTATGGGGCATATGGCAATTATGGCGTGATGGGCAGTGGCGCATTGTAGTCGGGCCAGCCCTGGGTATCGGACTGTTCAGTTTATGGTATGGTATTGCGCTAACGGTGGATTGGTCCGGCGGCTGGGGTTGGGGGCCACGTTATCTCGTGCCATTGATTCCAGTCCTGATATTATGGGTGTTGCCAGCACTGGCGGCAGTTCATAAAAATCACAAAGGTATCGGGCTGGTTATGTCAGTAACGCTGTTGGGTATCGGCATACAGTTACTGGGTATGGCTGTGCCACTATCGAACTACTACACAGATTTGTTTTTTACAGACCGCCTATATGACTACGACGAGTTCCACGCAAATCGGCAAAAGGTGGAAGACGAGTGGCATTGGCTAGAGGGTAATTGGTCGTTGGAGTGGTCGCCCGTATATTATCACCTGGACCGGCTAGATTTGGATCATCTTGATGTGGCATGGCAACACAGTGATCTACCAGGAGTGACGGTAGGGTTGGCGGCAGCGTTGGCGGCGACGAACGGAGCAATGGGGTTATGGTTATTACGAAAGAAGCAAATCACGTCCTCGCTCGGCAGCGGTTATGGAATGCTGGCGGGCGGATTGATAGTTTTTGTAATGGGATCAGGGTTGTATAGCCTGCGCGATGACTCGCGAGTGACTGATGAATGGACGGACGTGCGGGACCTAGTGACGAAATTGGATGAGACGGTAGAAGGCGAGTCGGTAGTCTTCATTGACCGCGATCAATATACGCCGATTTTCATGAACTACTTCAAAACCCCGGCATTGGTCAGCACCCTGCCGTATGCGCCTGGCGAGACTTATGGCACAGAAGCGGCTGCCATCGGGGGAGATGAACCGTTGGAAATGCAGGTGGGCACGGAGACGGTTTATGCGCTGGATTGGAGTGCTGATCATTATGACTGGTTGTGGTTGGTGGCGAGTTCAAGCCCGTTTGAGACGGATAAGCGTCGCCCGATTGAGCGGTATCTGGCCGAGTATTATTTTCCGGTGGACGAAATCACCGTCTCGCCACGAGCGCGGGCCATTCGCTTTGTGACGGCGGACGTGGCCCTGGGAGAGCCGTCGATCCTATTCGAAGCAGAGTTTGGCGAGCAGGTAGGGTTGGTGGGAATTGATTTGCCAAGGGGTACGGTGTTTTTGGCAAGTGAGGGGTTGGCAGTGTCGTTGGTGTGGCAACCAATAGGTGTGGTAGAGAAAAACTACAATGTGGGCGTGTACCTGCTCGATACGATGGGTCGGCTATGGGCACAGCGAAACGGACAGCCGCAGGGAACGTTTGGGCAGATGACGGCCTGGCAGACGGGCAACGTGTATCGCGACAATCATGGGCTGGCGTTGCCGGCTGAACTGCCGCCCGGCGAGTACCGGTTGGCTGTAGCGGTATATTCTTGGGAAGATCGGCAGCGTTTGCCAGTGGTGACACCAGCAGGGAGCAGCGATTTATTAGATTTGGCGACGATCACGATCCGATGAACTAGCCCATTCAAAAGAACTATAGGGTACCAGAGAGCGTTTCTGGTACCCTAATCATTTTGGGCCTAAGAAAACTCAGGATCTAGCCGATGATGTTTAGGGGAATGACATCGGCCTGTGACATGGCGACCACACTGACGCGAGCCGCTACCGTGCGAGCTAATTCTCGGAAGGACTGACCGGCTTCACTATCTGGTGCAGCAATTACGACAGGCTTGCCATAGTCGCCGCCTTCGCGTACCGATGCCTGCAAAGGGACACGACCCAAGAAAGGCATGTTACGTTCCTGAGCGAGTTTTTCACCACCACCCACGCCATAGATGTCACCAGCCATATTCTCAATGACACCCAGCAAGGCAACGTTCAGTTTGTCGAACATGGCACAGGCACGACGGGCATCTTCCACCGCAACATCCTGTGGCTGCGTGACGATGACAGCTCCAGTGAGGGGTACGGATTGGGCAAGGCTGAGTTGGGCATCCCCAGTGCCAGGCGGTAAATCGACTATCATGTAGTCCAAATCATCCCAGGCGACATCGGTGAAAAACTGCCGGATAGCACCATGCAACATCGGGCCGCGCCAGATCATCGGCGTGTCAGGGTCGGCCAGAAAACCCATGCTCATGACTTTGATGCCATAAGTCTGAAAAGGAACCATTTTACGGTCTTCGCCTTCGCCCGTGATGCGCGGCGGGGCAAAACCCAGACCGACCATAGTGGGAATATTTGGCCCTAAGATGTCAGCGTCCATCAGACCCACTCGTGCGCCATGTTGGGCCAAACCAACCGCCAAATTGGTTGCCACCGTACTCTTGCCAACGCCACCTTTACCGCTGGCAACAGCGATAATGTTCTGGATGGGCATATCTAAATTGCCGTGCAATCCTTTAGGGACGTTTGCATCCCATTTGATTTCCACTTTGTCGATGCCATTAATGGGCAATAGAGCCGCGTTGCAGCGTTCCAGGAACACATCTTTTAGAGGGCAGGCGGGAGTGGTGAGGACGATGGTGAAACGGGCCACACTGTTATCAATACTAAGGTCTTTCACCATATTCAGAGAGACAATGTCGCGGTGAAGTTCGGGTTCGATGACCGTACTCAGGGCCGCCATTGCCTGTTCGTGTAGGGTACTCATTCAGGGTTTTTCCTCGCAGTTGTGCGACAATAAAGCAAATGTTGATTGAAATAACTATAACATATCCTGGGAAGGCGACCTAATGATTTTATGTGGTTCTTATGCATTCTGATCAACTGGCAACGCCAGCCGTCGTATCCTGTTCACCCAGCATTTTGATGATCTCCTGGCGAGCCGCTTCCCATTTCTTGATGAACTCTTTGTCAGCCCCTTTAAAGCGCGTAACCATTTGCTGCGAACAGGCCGTGCAACCCCGCATGGCGCGAAAACTATGTGGATGGCAGGTCAGACAACTGTTGTGACGAATCATCATGAGGGCAAAAGCCAAGATGTCAGGATGGGTTTCGTCGTTAAGCTGGCTGAGGCGATTGATAAGTTGCTGCCATTCGGGGCCGCGTAGCTTGTGGAGCGCCGAAATCACACGTGGGGGAAACAAAACATCGGTATCAGACTGGTGCAGCATCGGATATATTCTCCTTCGGACTGCTGAATATGGGTTGCACTAACGGGATTCTAACAAAGATGGTCGGGTCTGTCTACAAATTCGACTTCCTCTTTTCGGTGAAATCTGTACACTTCAGGGTATATTTGTAGAAACGTTGGTATGCGGGCAGTAATTTGTTGGAAAAAATAACTGCAAAATTGGATTTAACAGGTAGCAAAAAACATGGTCGAACAGACAGAACCCAACGTAGGGCAACGGATACGCCGTATTCGAGAACAACGGGGGTTGTCATTGCGGGCAGTCGCCGAACGGTGTGATCTATCCATCAATGCCATTAGTCGCATTGAGCGCGGCGAGGCATCACCCACAGTCTCCTCGTTGCACCAACTGGCAAAAGCCTTGCGCGTGCCGATCACTGAATTTTTTCAAGATGAGCAGAATACTTCGACGGCGCTGGTGCGGAAAGATCAGCGGCTACAATTGCAACAGGAAGGTTTTGTAATTGAAAGCATGGTGTTTGGACTACGTCATCAGCGGTTGGAACCGTTTATGCTGATAATTGATCCGGGCACGGGCAATTTGGGTGAAGTAGTGACACACCCTGGTCAAGAATTCGTTTTCTGCCTGGAAGGCGAAGTGGAATATTATGTAGGCGGCGACCTGTATCATCTCACGGAGGGTGATAGTTTGATCTATGAAGCTCGCCAGCCGCATAATTTTTTCAATCCTGGAGATAAGGTGGCTCAGTTGATGTTCGTGTGTCAGGCATTGGAAGGCAGCATTCTGGCGCGACACCAACGGATGACATCCTGAATATCATCTTCGACCCGATCCATTGCCGCACCTTGCATAATAAGCTAAACTAGACCCGTTTTTATTTCGGACAAAAACTATTGCCGGAGGAAAGCGCCGGATATGACAAAACAAAGTACCGGTCTATCACCATCTGTATATGCTTTTCTTGTGCTTATACTAGCGTTCTTATTGGTGGGACTATACGTCTCAAATCGTGACCTAGAGACGGCGGGCGTCACGGCGCAGGATGTATTGCTGCCCAATGTTGTACCTGCCACAGATGCCGAGGAAGGCCAGTTTAGTGAGTTGACTATTCACTATCCTGATGGCTGGAACGTCTTCTCGGATGGTAACGGGTATACTTTTACTTTACAAGAATCAGAAGAACCCGTTGAAATTACGTTTTTGATAAATCCCAGTTCTGTCGAGCAACTGGTGGTCGATGTCAACCCGGCTGGTGTGGATGGCAGCATTGTCGATTATCGCAATCCGCTGTTCAGTGAGGAAGATGGAGCGCGGTACTCTGTATCACGTCCAGGCGACCCCGGTCAACCGGATGTTATTGTTGACAATGTACTGCTCGGACTACCCGATCAACGCACGGTGCGAGCCACACTGCGAGCCACAGCCAACACCATCAATGACCACCGTGAAGTCTTTGAGTTGATGTTGAGTAACCTGGAAGTTGACCCGTTGCCAGCAGTGGAACTTGTGGCGCGTGATAGCGTGGAAGCACCCGAATTGCCAAATGTGGCCGATGATCTGGGGACTGTGGTGGTGGTCAATTATCCTGATGGGTGGAGCGCCGCCAGTGGCAATGAGTTGAATGTTACTGGTGTGTTCACCGTGGATGAAGAAGCGGCCACACAGATGAATGTATTCTTGTTAGAACCAGAACTCACACCGTTGAGTCTGGGGCTGCAAGCAGGGCCAGAGGAAATGACGCCCACTGCCGTACTGGACATGTACCAGGCTACCCTGCCGGGGTCACTGGTGGTGCAGGCAGTAGAACCGGCAACGTTGGGTGGCTATGAAGGCGTCCGTATGGTACAACGCCTGCCAACTGAATTGGACCGTGTTAGAGAAGTGGGTATATTCGCTTACAATGATGAGTTATATCTGAGCTATTCACTGACGACAGTGGCAGATTCATTGGGCGACGGTATGGCGACGGCTGATGCCATGCTGGCGACAGTCGCGGTGAATGAAGCCACTTATGCAGTACCCGCACGAGACGAAGCCGAGCCACTGGCGTTGGAGCAGAGCGCGACATCAGTGGCAACGGGCATCACCTATCAGGTTCCCGAAAGCTGGTTAACAGATGCTTCGCGTGACCCGCTATTGTCGTTTACAACGGAAGCGGCAACAGTCATATTTGTGGCAGCAGAGCCAGAATCAATGGCGGTTGATATACTCCAATTGCCAGATACCTCTGATTTATCTCCAATGGGATTGGTCGATCAGTTTTTGGGAATCCTCACTGAATCTGGACAAATTGCCGGAGAACCACTGCAACCTGCCACCGTCCACCAAGCAGGTGATTTTGAAGGCGCATCGTTTGTCACGGCCGCGTCGCTGCTGCCAGGGCAGGTATGGCCGGTGAATGTCATTGAGTTTGGCATCATGGAATTGCCTGACGGGCGTTTACTGACCTATCAGATCATTGGGGCGAATGAAGAATTTGCCCAACTGCGGGCAACAGTTGATGCCATTGTCGCCTCGTTGGAATTTGCAGACACAGATACAGAAGCAACGAACGAAGAAGATACCGATGAAAGTGCTGATGAGGCAGAGGTCAGCGATGAATCGGTAGAAGAAGACGATAGCACGGAGGCAGAGGAAACTTCGGGCGAGTCAGAAACAGAAGGTGATGACAGCGAATCGGATACGAGCGAATAGATTCAGACCATCACCTGGGGTTCGGGCGTCCTCATCAACAAAACGCCCATTTGTTGGTTAATCATCAGGTGAATTGAGAATGGAGGGGAGCGCGTCAGAGCGCTGTATTGTTTATGACGGATTTGGTACGGAATTTAATTGGTGGTCAATGGGTCGAAGGTGAAACGAGCACGACGTTTAGATCTATCAACCCCGCTACAGAAGAAACTATTGCTGATATAACGATGAGTGCGGCAGCCGACGTAGAAGCTGCTGTAAAGGCTGCTAAAGCGGCTTATCAAAGCTGGCGATTGACCCCAGCCCCGCGACGCGGCGAGGTATTGTTCCGCGTGGCGCAATTGTTGACGGAACGCAAAGAGGAATTGGCGCGACTGGCAACGCAAGAAATGGGCAAAATCGTCGCGGAAACAGCCGGTGATGTGCAAGAGGCCATCGACATGGCTTACTACATGGGCGGTGAAGGCCGCCGCCTGATGGGGTATACTGCGCCGGTCGAGATGCCGAATAAGTTTGGGATGGCGCTGCGAGATAGCGTGGGCGTGGTCGGGTTAGTGACACCCTGGAATTTTCCATATGCAGTGCCGAGTTGGAAGATGTTGCCCGCATTGATCGCCGGAAACACAGTGATCTGGAAACCGGCTGAAGATACCCCCGTATCTAGCGCGGCTTTTGTGAAGGTGTTTGAAGATGCCGGATTGCCGCCAGGAGTGTTGAATTTGGTGTTGGGCGCGGGCGAAACTGGCGCGGCGTTGGTCGAGAATCCGGGTGTACGAATCATCTCGTTCACAGGTTCGACACAAACCGGACTGAAGGTCTATACCAAAGCCGCCAGCCTGGGCAAGAAAGTGTCGCTGGAAATGGGTGGCAAGAATGCCATCATTGTGATGGACGATGCTAATTTTGATCTGGCGGTGGACGCGATTACATGGAGCGCCTATGGCACAACCGGCCAGCGTTGCACGGCCTGTAGTCGCCTGATTGTGCAAAAAGGCATTAAGCCAAAGCTGATTGAAGCTTTGATTGAAAAGGCAAAGACGATCAAACTAGGGAATGGCCTGGATGAATCGGTAACGATGGGGCCACTGGTCAATCAGAAGGCGCTGGAAAAAGTTGCGGGATACATGACGGTGGCGCGGTCTGACGGTGCAATCATCGCCGCCGGTGGCAACCGCCCGAATATGAAAAAGGGCTACTTTTTCGAGCCGACGCTGCTGGATGGTGTGACGCCGGAAATGCGGGTGGCGCAGGAAGAAATTTTTGGGCCAGTGCTGTCGGTGATCGAAGTGGCCTCGCTGGAAGAGGCGGTTGAGGTCAATAATCGCACACCCTATGGGCTTTCGAGCAGCATTTTCACCGAAAATGTGAATGCAGTTTTCCGTGCAATTCGGGATTTGACAACAGGGATTGTATATATCAATCACGGCACAACGGGGGCCGAAATTCAGTTCCCGTTCGGTGGCACACGCGGAACCGGCAATGGAATGCGTGAAGCTGGTCAGGTTGGGTTGGACGCCTTCACGGAATGGAAATCGGTGTATGTAGACTATAGTGGCCGTTTGCAGCGGGCACAGATTGATACCGAGGATGTTCTGGGGGCGCTGTAGGAAATCAGAAGCGCCATCGTAGGGGAAGGTCTGAGACCCTTCCCTACTCGAATTGCTTGTGGAATTTGGCACAATAGAATAAAATCAATCGTGGTGCAAATTATTATGAAGACTGGCACTCTGCGCGAGACCTGTTAAAATTTGGGCTTGTTGTTTATGAATAATCCGCTGTACTGGGATTCGACTTACGAAATTGCGCTAAATTTGATGCGCCAATATCCGGAGGCTGATCCCTCGACAGTGGGAACGCAACATTTATTGAAATTGATTCTGGCATTGCCAAACTTTGCTGATGAACCACAACTCGCTCATGATGATTTACTGGTTGACATTTTGAGAGTTTGGTACGAGGAGGTCACGTTTTAATGACGAACGAGCCACTTGATCTGCGCGAATTGCATGATCCTGAAATACCTGTGCCGGAGGGTCTGGAAGGAAATCTGGCCGCGACCACATTGAGCCGTATCTATAACTGGAGCCGGGCACGTTCGACATGGCCGGTCTTGTTTGGACTGGCGTGTTGTGCGATTGAAATGATCGCCACCGCTGCGTCGCGATATGACCTGTCACGCTTCGGCATGGAAGTGATGCGGGCCAGCCCCCGTCAGGCGGACTTGCTGATTATATCGGGCACGGTGACTAAGAAAATGGTTGTGCCGATTGTCCGCATCTACAATCAGATGCCAGAGCCGAAGTATGTGCTGGCAATGGGAGCCTGTGCATCAGGCGGTGGGCCATTCAAAGAGGGCTACAACGTCGTCAGCGGGATTGACAAGTATATCCCGGTGGATGTGTATGTGCCGGGTTGCCCACCAACTCCCCAAGCATTGCTGCATGGCTTCATAACATTGCACAAGAAAATGGAAGGGCAGAAGTTGTTCCAACGCAATAGCACGCCCTGGTACAGTCGTGGGCCGGTGGACGAGGTTCCCTTGCCAGTGCTTGGCCCCGATATTATTGACCCTCGTCAGGCAGCAGCCTTGCGCCGCGAGGCTGAACAGATGGCCGCCGAGCCGATGGATTAACCCCCGACATCCGAGGTTGTTGTCGGGTTACATATTTGAGGAGTCGTGAATGACAGATCAACCGAAGGAACTTGTTGCTGATCCCTCCCAGGAAGCCCTGGAAATCCTTTCACGATTTTCCGGTCAGATCCAGGCTGATGACCGTGAGAATTTTGAGGGTATTGTGGTCGACCGCGACGCGCTATCTGATGTGGCCCTGGCTGTTCGTGATGAACTGGGCTACGACTATTTATCAAGCGCAACAGCGGTGGACTATCACGATTGGGGGGATTATTTTGAGATGGTTTACCATTGCTATCGCACGACAGGTGGTGAGCCGCTGGTGATGAAAGCCCGCACCCCGCGTGATGTGGCGACGCTGCCGAGTCTGGTGAGTGTGTGGCCGGGGGCAGATTTCCAGGAGCGCGAAGCCTATGACTTGATGGGCATTCACTTCGCCGGACACCCCAATTTGAAGCGGATCTTGATGTGGGAAGGTTTTGAAGGCCACCCGCTGCGGAAAGATTGGAAAGAAGCTTATTACGAGGATGCGCATAAGCCTTTTAAGTCACGCTGGCCGGGCGGCGATGTGCAACGTGCTGAGGAACACAGTCCTTTTGGCAAGAACGTGCGCTATCCGCAAGGCTTCACGCTGGATCAGGCCGATGATATTTCAGAAGATGACCACTATGAAGGGCTGAATCTGGGTGTGCATATCGAAGGCGGTATGCAGACGGATCGCCTGATTGTCAACCTGGGGCCGCATCATCCCAGTACGCATGGGGTGTTCCGCATGGTCGCCACATTGAATGGCGAGACGGTGGAAACGCTGGAACCGGTGATGGGTTATCTGCACCGAAATCATGAGAAAATCGGTGAGCGCAATACATGGCCGATGAATATGCCGTTCACGGATCGTTTGGACTATATCAGCAGCATGGGCAACAACCATGGCTATGCGCTGGCGATTGAAGAATTGATGGATCGCAATGGCGTCAAAGGCTTCTCGCAGCCAACGGAACGGGCCGAGGTTATTCGAGTGCTGATGGTAGAGTTGACACGCTTCGTCAACCATATCTGGGCGATTGGCTTCTTGCTGAACGACCTGGGTGCTTTCTTCACCCCGGCGCTATATGCCATCTGGGAACGTGAACTGATCCTGGATTTCTTTGAGGCGACGGCTGGCAGCCGGATGATGTGCAACTATATGCGGTTTGGAGGAGTGGTCGCGGATCTTCCAGAACGTATGAAAGCCCAGGCCGTTCTGGAAAACGACATCTTGCGTGATGTGGATACGATGACATTCCTGCAAGAAATGATCTTTGAACGATTGCCGCGTTTTGTGGACGAATATCACCGCCTCTTGACGCAAAATGAAATCGTGGTCACGCGTACACAAGGTGTGGGTATTCTGCCAGCGGAAATGGCAATTGCCTACAGTGCGGCAGGGCCGATCTTGCGCGGAAGCGGTGTGCCATATGATGTGCGCCGGGCACAACCGTATAGCATCTACCCCGAACTGGACTTCGACATCCCGATAGGTAAAAACGGCGATGTTTATGATCGCTATTTGGTGCGGCTGGAAGAAATGCGCCAGAGTCTTCGTATCCTTCAGCAGATTTATCCGCGCTTGGTGGATACGGCGGGCATGAGTGTCTTTGGGTTGGATGCCTATAGCCCACGCATGGGCAAAGGTGGCGAGTCCTACGGACGCGTCGAAAATCCGAAGGGCGAGTTGGGTTACTATGTGGTGGCCCGGCCCGGCAAGGAACACGACCAGAATCCCTGGCGCTATCATATCCGCGCCCCAAGCTACATCAACCTGACGGCGTTGGAAGAAATGAGCAAGGGCCATAAGGTGGCTGACCTGGTGGTCATTCTGGGTAGTATTGATATTGTTCTTGGGGAAGTGGATCGCTAGGAGGTAGCATGTACGGAATAGGAATCTGGAAAGGGCTGCGCGTCACGCTCCAGCATTTTGTCGATACGTTTGCGATAAATCCGCGTGGAACCAAACGCACACCAGATGGATTTGAACTCCGGCAAGGAACCCAATCTAAGGGGCTGTGGACGGTTGAGTATCCTGATGAGAAACTAGCGATGCCGGAACGGTTCCGCTTTGTGCCCTTCCTGGTGGTCAACAACTACGATGATCCCTATGCACCAGGACATGATTGGTGTACGTCGTGCGGTATTTGTGCAAAGGTGTGCCCGCCACAGTGCATCTGGATTGTGCGCGGCAAACATCCCGACACCGGACGTCCCAAGCCGGAACCAGAAGCATTCTATATCGACATCGACATTTGCATGAACTGTGGCTACTGTGCGGAATATTGCCCGTTTGACGCGATCAAGATGGATCATGATTACGAACTGGCATCGTATGACCGCACGACCAATCACATTTTTGATAAGAAGCGGCTTTCCAAAGAGGTGCGTTATTGGCAGACGGTGGCCCCAACCCGGTCGTTGGAAGAGGCCGAGGGGCGTGGTCAATGGGAGCATAAAGATACACTGAAGGTCGCCAAGAAAGCTGGCATCGCCATGACCGAGCCGGTCTGGGAAAAGCGAGAATCGGCGGTGCATAATCCGGACATCGTGGCAGCGAAGCAAGCCGCAGCGGCCCCGACTCCCAGTGCGGTAGCAGCCCCGTTGGCGGCAGCAACGCCAGTCGGTGTGTCGATTGATGTTGAGGGTGCGAGTGTGGATCAACTGGCGGAGTGGGCAGCCGATGATGGATTGCCAATGCCAGCCCGGTCGGCAGCAGCATTGCGGCTGGACGGCATGATACGTGCCAAAGAATTCAAGCCGACCTCAGCCCATCGCAAAGCTGTTTCTGCTGCTAAGAAAGCCGCCAAAGCTGCCGGAACAACCATCAACGATTTGGCAGAAGATTACAAACCGGGTGAAGTGGTTGCAACCGCTCCGGCAATCCCCGCGGCTCCGGTTGCCGCCGCAGTCGCACCAGTAGAAGCTGCCGCTCCAGCCGGTGTGTCGATTGATGTCGAGGGCGCTGACCCCGACCAATTGGCAACCTGGTCGGCAGATGAAGGATTGCCATTGGAAGCACGGGCCGCCGCCGCTGTACGCCTGGATGGCATGATCCGCGCCAAGGAATTCAAGCCAACATCAACTCATCGTAAGGCTGTTTCTTCCGCAAAGAAAGCAGCAAAAGCCGCCGACACGACGATTGGCGATGTGGCACAAAGCTATCAACCAGGACAGGTAGCCCCAGCAGCTGCCGCGCCGATTGTCGAAGCGGTCGCTGACCAAGCAGCGGTCGTTAGCGAAGCAGTAGAAGACGTGGTGGCCGATGCCGGTGATTTCATGGCTGAGATCGAGGCGTGCCGTGAACTGGAACGCAAAGGCAAAGCTAAAGAGATCAAACTGGTCAGCGCCGACCGCAAGCGTATTGCTCAGGCGAAAAAGCTGGCAAAGGAAAATGGAGTCGAGTGGTAATACGCTCGATCCGATGATTCGGAGTGTTGGAGAGGGTGTGCTGCGTGCCGCCCTCTTTTGTTTTGGGAGAAAGGATCTTGCGATATGCCCAGCGAGGATCATAAAGCAGCAGCAGCTGATACTGTGCAGAGTGTCCCCTGTGCAATTGTAACGGTCAGTGACACACGCACGGCGGAAACTGACAAAAGTGGACAGGCGATCCGTGAACTACTGGAAACAGCAGGACATCAGGTGGTGGCCTATCATATTGTGAAAGATGAGCCGGACGATATTGGGCCACTGTTAGATCAGTTGGCGAATAGCGAAGCGCGGGTGATCCTGATAAATGGAGGAACAGGCATTGGGCCACGTGACCGGACGTATGATGTGGTGGCGGGACGTCTGGAGAAAACGATGCCGGGCTTTGGCGAACTGTTCCGCATGTTGAGCTATGAGGAAATCGGCTCGGCAGCCATGCTATCGCGGGCAGTTGCAGGCGTTTACCAGGGAACGGTCATAGTCTCGATGCCAGGTAGTACAGGGGCGGTCAAGCTGGCGGTGAATAAGCTGATTCTGCCGGAGATTCAACATCTGGCGTGGGAAGTGGCGGGGCGACAGTGAGGAGTCCCGGTCGATTTTGGCCTGCCCTACTACTATCAGGCGGTGGTTTGGAGAGGAATCGCATACGGCGCGGGCGAGGTCTGGCCGCAGGTCAGGGCGAGGTCGCACGTGCGGAGGTAATCACAGGAAATGCTACCTTTCAACGGTGATGTTCGTAGGCAATTTGGGCGTAGGTCTGCAAGTTGCGCTCGGCAGGAGGCAGTACGTAGCCAGTCTCTCGCAAGCGGCTGAGGCGTTTTCGGGCACTATTCAGAAGATGTACCGCTTCATCGTTGGGCGCAAACTCCACCGAGGCTTCGAGAAGCACTACCGCCTGCGTCAATTGGGAGGAATCAGCCAGCAACAAACGTCCCAAATCCAGCGTAACATGGGCCAGCGACACATCATCACCCGCAATCAATATCAGGTATAGCGCCTGACGATTATAGTGGATCGCCCAGTCATAATGACCTTCCGACTCGGCGACAAAAGCCAGATTCATCAACTGATAGCGTTCTTCTTCTACATCTTCAATTTCGCGAGCAATTTGCAGCGCCAACATGTGGCGTTGACCGGCTTCACGCCAGCGTCCCATGCGCCCAAAAGCTGTGCCCAGATTGCCCAATGCCTGTCCTTGCAGGTCGCGGCGACCAGCCCGTTCAAACAGGGCAATGGACTGTGCCAGTTCAACCGTTGCGGACTCGTTTTCACCTTGATCGAGATAGATAGTAGCTTTTTTGCCAAGTGCCAGGCCAGTGGCAATCAAATCGTTCTCGGCTTCCAGTTGTTGACAGGCATCTTGATAAGCGGCTAATGCACCTTCTTGGTCTTCTAGGGCCAGTTTTGCATCGCCCATCAATACGAGCAACGCACCCTGTCGCTGGCGATCTGCACTGGAGAGAACCATAGCCTGTGTCAATCGCTCTAAGGCCTGGGCTGGCTGGTCGACTTTGAGGAGTGTCTCTCCCAAGCTATGCAGTACCATCGCAAGGTTTTCCGAATCATCCATGCCCTGATAGTGCTGCGCAGCTTGCATGTAGAAGGGCAGGGCTTCGATAAAATGGCGGTGTTTGGTGTACCAATCACCCAATATCGCCATTAAGCGAGCAGCAGTAATCCAATCACCGCGCCCCCGTGCAGCATCCAACGCCGCCTGTATCCCCTCGCGTGACATGGCCGACGGCGGTTGGGAAGTCATCATCGAAGGCTCATCGTCCGGCTGAGATGAATCAGAAGACGTTGGTAGCATGACGCGGGCAGTCTCGATGGGGTCGCCCGACATCATGCGCCCCAAACGGCTATAAAGGGCATGATAACCACGCGCATGGATAACGTTCTGTGTTCCATGACGCCCCAGAGATTTAAACATCATCTCCAACGTGTCAGTGTCATCTCCACTTTCGGCATGACGCGCCGCGCCCAGCACATGATCCATATCATGCGCCAAAAGATCAAATACGTCGTCGGAGGGCGTAGTGGTTTGTTGATCCAGATAGCGCACGATACCCACTACGATACGTTGACGTGTAGCTTTTAATTGTTTGGTTCCCTTTAGACGACGGCGAGCGTAGATGCGTGCCAGATCATGAATACGGTAGAGTGAAGCGTCATCTGGTAATGGGATTTCATCAATCAAGCCGCGCTGGGTCAACATCTGGAGTAAAGGCTGAAGGAACGATTCAGGAGCGGTCGTGATGGCAGACAAGAGCGGGAGACTGACACGATCTACGAATAAAGCACCCAAGAGCAAAAACAACCCCTGTGCAGTCGAATCTAGCAGCGAATGAGCCGCCGCAAATACACCCACAGCGCGATTTTGAGGCCCTGGGGGTGCTTCGGGCAGCAGGCTCGCCAGGTGCGTCGAATTGACCCCCGCATTGAGGCGCTGATGGGCTGCTACCGACAACGCTAATGGATGCCCTTCCACATAATTCAATAAAGGGGCCAACAACGCGGAACGGCGCTCCTCACCCAATTGACCACGCTGGCGATAGAGTTGCTCGGCATCGCGGATAGAAAGCGGAGATAATGCCATTTGTTCCCAGGGGCCATCGGCAGGGGTTGGGGCGTTGATGATGACCGGCAAGCCGGATGGAGCGCAGTGCTGCAAAAACTGTGCAACAACTCCCGATGCTATCGGACCTTCAAAGACGACTAATGGCCGATTTTTGTCGAGCAAAGCCCGTGCCATCTCTAACTGCCCACCTAAATCATGGCTGGAGAGGGCAGTTACTTCATATGCTCGCACAACACGACTGCAAAGTGTCCAAATGTCGTCGTGGTATGCCACAACCCATAACACACGCCCTGTTTCTGTAATGTAATCAGACGTTACACTGGCGGCCAGAGTACGTCGCCCCACACCAGGCGTTCCATGAACCCAGACAGAGCCAAACGCATTCAGAAGACCGCGCAGTTGATCAATCTCCGCATCACGCCCAATGAGATCGCTAAGAGCAGGAACGGGTAAATGGATCGGGTTATGGATGAGCATTATTTATCGGGTGGTGGAACGGGCAAGTCCTCGTCGGCAGTCTCTTTCCATTTCTCGCCCTCCTCCGGCAACATGACCGGAATTCCGGCCCGTATCGGGTATTTGTAGCCAGATTCGTCGCAAATCAGCCAGGTGCCTTTGTAAAGACGCAGGCGTCCTGGGTCTTCTTTATCTTTATTCTGGACAGCTACGGGGCAGCGCAGTAGTTCGAGCATTTCTTCACTTACAGGGCTTTGGTCACTCATCTATCATCCTATCTTTTTAGCAGGGTGAATTCGCTGTTATTCTACAACGAACTTTTGGGAGACGCCAAAAAGACCGATTGACAAAAAACTCTTCTTGCACTAGGTTAAGATTTCGTTAGATGAGAAAACATCATGCACGGAGCGCATCCATGTCACGTATCTTGATTGTGGAGGATAACCCTGACATCGCCTTGCTATATCAGCGGGCATTGTTTCAATATGAAAATGTGATCGCACCAAGCGCCGAAGAAGCGTTGCAGATGTTGGAAGATCAAACTTTTGGCCTCGTCATCCTTGATATGCACCTGCCCGCTCAATCGGGACTGACCGTATTGGAAACTATCCGCGCTACCCCTCACCTAAAAACCACTAAAGTATTTGCGATTTCTGCTGATGATCTAATGCGCGAAGCCTGCCGCTCGATTGGGATTGACGCCTGGATGACAAAACCCATTGAAGTGGATGAGTTAATTGATAATACGCGTCAGTTATTAGACTCTCGTTCTTGAACCCATGCTGGACAATTCCCCTGCAATGTGTAAAATCAGCCATCGGTTTTGCTGCTTTTATCTCTAAGGCCGCATTTGGAGGACAACTAATGATGAAAAATATCTGGCGAACAGCACTGACATTGGTGCTGTTGCTGATGGTCAGCACGCCTGCCTCGTTGTTGACAACTTATGCCCAGGATGACGATTCCAGCGATAGCGAAGTCGTCGTGGTGGGTTCCAACTACATCTATATGCAAGAGCTTTTTGACACCATCGTGAACGGCTATCAGGAATCTAGCGGTGATGAAACCAACTTCCGTATTGAAGCGGAAGGCCCGGATGCTGGTTTTCAGCAACTATGTGCGGGTTCCGCCGATATAGTCCTGGCAACGAGTCCCATAACCGACGAACAGATCCTGGCCTGTGACGAAGCCGGTATCAACTTCGTGGAAGTGGTTATGGCTGTTGAAGGCCTGGTGTTGGCGGCGAACGAAGACTCAGGTCTCACATGTCTGTCTATCGACACCCTGCCAACGATCTTTTTGGGAAGCGATGCGCCGACTTGGAATGAACTGGACCCCACCGCTAGTGAAGACGCTATCGCAGTGTATGGGCCAGCCGAGACCGACGCCGCTATGGTCATCTTACGGGGACTGTTAGGTGAACAAGGGTTTATTCCGAATTTTGAGATCTACGATGCCCCTGACACCGCTATTGAAGCGCTGCAAGCACCCGACAACAATGCGCTGGCATTCATGACATTGGAAACATGGGAAGGGATGGAAGATACAGGCAATGCACAGCTTGTATCATTGAAC
Source organism: Aggregatilineales bacterium (assembly GCA_965215855.1). GTDB lineage: Bacteria > Chloroflexota > Anaerolineae > Aggregatilineales > J027 > J027. The sequence goes on from CBDCER010000002.1 coordinate 287,156, forward strand.
AGTCTGGACACCCCTGAATGCACCGCGCCGACCTCCGGTACTTTCAGTGCCGGCACCTACCCGGCCTCACGAATGATGATGTTCTACGTCAATGCCGCAAGTTTGAGTAAGCCTGCCGTCGAAGGACTGTTGCTCTTCGCACTCGGTGAAGGCGAAACTCCAGCGGAGGAACGCCCGGTGGCTGGTATCGTGACAGAAGTTGGCTTCACTATACCTTCGCAGGCAATTTATGACCGCGACCTAAACAATGTGCGTGGCCCCAATGTCGGGCGCACATTCTCGCGTGGTGACTCGCCCGTGACGGTTAATACAGCGATTGAAGGCGAGGTTGCGATTGATGGTGCGAGCATGGCCGGCTATGCCACTAGCGAGATCTATGGAACGTTCAATCAAGAATTCGCTAACGTGCAAGTTGCTCGTAGCGCCTTTGGCGACGATACTGCTTGGACAGCGTTCTGTGCTGGTGAGGTGTCAGTCATTCAGGTCAGTCGTCCCCCTACAGATGGTGAAACTGAGGCGTGTGCGTCGAATGGTATTGACGCTTACGAGGTTTTCCTGGGCGCACAAGCAGTTGTCTTTATGGTACAGGCCGACTCCGAATTGCCAATGTGCCTGACGTATGACGAAATCGGGCAAATTCTGGTGCAGGGTGTAGGCGAAATCCCGGAAATCGAAGCGGCCAGTGATGAAGACACTCCGGCTGCTGACGAAACAGAAGCTGGTGACGAGGACACTGCTGACGAAACCAGCGATGATAGCGAAACTGAATCCGCTGGTGATGACGAAGACGCGACCGCTGATGAGACAGAGGCTAGTGACGAGGACGCTGCTGACGAAACCAGTGATGAAACAGTGGATGAAAGCGCAAATGACGAGGATGCAACGGAAGCTGAAGGCGAGGAAACTGAAGCTGCGCCCTTTCCGTTGGACCCAACGCTGTTGCAGGGTCCAACGCGCTGGAACCAAATCAACCCAGAATGGCCTGATTTGCCATTATTGGTATTGGTCCCTTCTCTAAGCGCCCTGGAAACAGACATCGTCATGGGCGCTGCCGTACCGGGTGGATCACTGCGCCGTACTGATGCGCCAATCGTACAGGAAACGCCAGATAATACGGTTTTGAGCGATATAGATTACCGGTTGGGTGGCACTGCTAATTTCGATGGTGCAATCACCTATATGTTCTGGGATGATTATGCCGCCAGTGCTGGCCGAGATGCGGTGCACCTGATGGAAGTGGACGCCGGTGACGGCTGTGTGATGCCCGATGAAGACACAATTCTGGATAGCAGCTATCCGTTCGGTTTCTCCTCGCGGTTGGTGTTCTCGGAACAGGCGCTGGGCGATCCATTGGTAGCGGCGCTGTTGTGGCACACCCATAGTCGGGCTGCGCTGGATGCAGTCGAGGCACTGGATTTGATTAGCTTTGATCGAGACATGTTGGAAACAGAGCGTGATAACCTGTTTGGCATGATTGAAGCAGCCCAGGCCGCCGCCGCTTCTGCCGCTGCCGCTGCCGAGGCAGAAGCGGAAGCTGAGACTGAAGACACGCAGGATAGTGATGAGACTGAGAGCAACGACGAAACATCGGAAGATGATGCTGAAGCCGGAACCGATGAAGACTCCAGCGAAGAGGACTCAGCCGAGACAGGTGATGAAACTGACGGTGACACGGCTGGTGATGATACCGAATAATATCAGCCATTGATAAAGCACCATAACGCAAAGTGTCCGGAGCTAATTCCGGGCATTTTGTTTTTGGATTATCGTTGCAGGCTGACTTCGGCGTGCAGCGTGCCGCGCAGGACTGAATTGGTACGAGCCGCCAGGTCTTCATCATAGGTAAGCGTTTGGTGGTTTTCTTCGACCCAGAACGTGTAATGTAAACTGCCGGTCTGGTATAGCAGAGGCCAGAGATAACTTCCTGTAACGTGGCGAGGTTGAGGGTTATTAGGGCATTCGACCTGGTATTCTTCAATCGCTTCATAGTCATCGGGGATGACCTCAATTTCGAGCAAAATACGCGCCCCATCGAACACCAGAGTCCCCTCAACGGCAAAACCGAATCCCGCGCCGACAGCCAACGGTGTCACCACGCATTGTTCATCGTAGGGAGAAGGCCAGAGTGTGCCACGTCCTGTGGCCCGGCCATCTTCAGCAATCTCAATGAGCGCCGTGCCCGAATAGACCCAGTGGTCTACCCGCAAATACAAACCACCGCCGGTGACTGCATAATGCAAATTGAGCGCCCATTCACTGGCGTAGCGCCAAACTGGAAAATTGAGCGTCGGCGTAAGCATAGGAGGCAGCGTGGGGGATGGCGTGCGTTGTATGATGCGCGTGGGGGGCCGCGCAGCTGTTGGGCTGGGAGTGGAGGGCACAATCACTGTATTCTGCTGTACCTGGTCATTGCTACCTTTGCAGGCAACAACGACCAGTATTGTGAAAAGGAGCAACGATAATTGCCAGAGGCGGAAGGTGGCCTTCATCTAGGCTATTCGGAAGCTGGGGCCGGCCCCAGTTCAATAATACGCTGGCGAATTTCGTCCTGCAGGACGGGATCATCGGTCATATTGCGTGCTTCCATCAAATCTGACCGGGCAGCCTCAGTCTCGCCCAATTCGATGTAGAATTCGGCACGTTCGACATAGAAAACTAGGCGGTAGGGCACATGCTGATAATAGGCCAGAGCTTGGTCCGAATCGCCCATTGCACGATAGACACGAGCAATATCAACGTTTAACACATGCCCAAAATGGTCATTCAAAAACGGATCATCGTATTGCCAGCTTTCGAGTTCTTCGAGACTCAGCAGACGTTCCAGAGCTGCCGGATATTCACCAGCACGCGCCAGTAGCAAAGCATTGAGATAGATACCCTGTGGTAGGTCGGGTGTGGTTTCCAGCGCGCGTTCCACCCATTCCTGGGCTGTCCCGTTCTGACCAGCGGCATAGGCCACAAAAGCAAGGTCGGCAAGGTATCCTGCTTGATACGCCGGTTCGTCAAACGGCAGCTCGGCTTGATCGACAGCGACCTGATAGGCCATATCCGGTTCACCATTGAACAAATAGGCCTGTGTCAAGCCAAGCACAGCTTCGGGAGAAGGGTCCATGTTTAATAGTTGCGTGAAATCTGCAATGGCAATGTCGGGGCGATCCAGGTTCAGGGCATAATAGCCACGCTCAAAGAGTAAGTCCGCTGGATCAATGCCATAGCTATTAATTTCAATTTGCTGGAATATCTCCAGAGCAACCTCATATTCTTCCATTGCCCGCAGTACCCGCGCATAGGTCAACAGTACCCTGGAGACATCCGGGCCTAATTCGTAGGCACGTTCAGCGGCAGCCCGCATCTCCTCGTCCGCTTCGCGGGTGTAGTAATGCACCTCGGCCAGGGCCATATACCCAAAGGGGCTATCCGCGGCAGCATCAATGGCAGCCTGGGCAGTTTCCTGAGCTGTTGCTGGATCATCAAGCAGGAGATAGGCTTGTGCCTGGAGAGCGAATAAGATCGGCTCGTCTGGATAGGTTTCCAATCCCATTTCGGCAACGTAGATGGCCGTTTCCACTTCCCAATTGCGGATGAGCATGAAAACGGCGAGCTGTGTGATTTCCAAACTTTGATCGACCACTTCCTGAGCAATGGTATCACTGAGAGCGGAATCAAAATCACGGGTGATGAGAACCGCACGCCCGTAATCTGGCAAAGCTGTTAATGGCTCGCCCCGTTCAATGAACCATCGCGCACGTTCCCAATAAGGCAAATACCACCCGGCGGCATTCTCAATGGCCTGGGTGAAATAAGCAGCAGTGCGCCCAATATTGCCCTGAGCGCGATTGATTTGTGCCAGATCCAAATGTAGCGAGTGGCCGTAGGTGATGTTGAGGTACGGCCAGCTATATTTCCAATCAGGTTGGTCGATCAGACGACGTAGAGTGGCGATAGCAGACGTGTATTCGCCGCGCCGCGCCGCGACCAGGGCTTGCACATAATAGCCATCTAGTTGGTCGCCATCGAATGCTAGGGCAACAGCAGCCCACTCCTCAGCCAGCGCATCTTCACCGGCGCGATAGGCAATATAGGCCGCTGCCGAATAGAAATCGGGATTATCCTCATAGTGTTGGATGCCTTCTGTGGCGAGGCTCAGGGCTTCTTCCGGTTGGTCGAGGAGGATATGAGCGCCCATCACGGCAAAGCGGGCCTCCGGACGGTCTTCAAATTCCAGGATGCGTTGATAATCGACCAGGGCATCGGCATAGCGTCCTAATTCCCAATAGGATTCAGCACGTCCAATGACAATAATGGGTTCAGGCGCACCGGCTTCCTCAGCGGAATTGAAGTATTGAATGGCTTCTTCATCCTGGCCGATATTCGATAAGGCACGGGCATAGTGGAGCAAGATACCCCATTGATCTGGAGCCAGTTCGAGCGCAGTTCCAGCAAACTCGAAGGCACGCTCATAGTCGTAGTCCGGAGCGTTGAAGTAGTAGTTGGAAAGGGCCAGATAGCTCGCCGGATGATCGGGGTGCAAGTCGCGGGCAGCTTCAGCGTCTGCTAACGCCAAAACTGGATCACCGAGCGCCAGATTCAGGGAAGCACGTATATCAAGCAGAACAGGGTCATCAGGATAGTCCTCCAGCGCATCATCAGCCAGCACCAGCGCCGCACCAGGACCTTGGGCTTGCCACATGGTAGTAATTTCATTGAGGCGAGCGATAATAGCTGGGTCATCATCAGGCGTGAAGCGTGTACCAGTTGCACCGCTGAAATCAGGAGTCTCGGAAGGTGGGGGAGCATCTGTCGCGGTCGGGCTGATCTCAGAAGGCGCAGGTTCATCCGTTGCGGGCAAACTGGTCTCGGTGGCAACCTGACCGGCTGATTCATCACGTGTTCCGCCCGATTCATCCTCATCGCCGCCACCTACCAATAACAAAACGCCGATGATTGCCAGAATGACGATAGCAATGCCCCCCACCGCCAGCCAGGGAATGCGTCTGCGTTCAGCGGGCAATGGTGGAGGAGTGGGCACAGCCTCGGCGACGGTTGGAGCGATGTCACCAGAATGATCGCCGGCGAGGGTGGCTGCACCGGACATACCGGCACGAAAATCAGGGAGTGTCGAATCACTGGGGCGGGTTTCTACCAGATTCGCCAACGACTCACGGGATTTTCGCAACGCATCACGCAAATCACTGGCAGTTTGATAACGGGCAGCCGGGTCTTTAGAGAGGGCTTTGAGCAGGACCAGTTCTACATGCTCAGGTAAATCGCGATTGAATTGGCGCAAAGAGGGCAGCGGCTCGTTGACATGCTTCATCACGACGGCAAAAGGAGTATCAGCATCGTATGGCACTGCTCCAGTGAGCATCTCGTAGAGCATGATGCCCATGCTGTAAATGTCGGCACGTTCGTCCACTTTTGCACCCTGAGCCGATTCGGGACTCATGTAGGCTGGTGTGCCGATAAATGCACCACTGACTGTGATGCCGGATGCGCCCAAAATGCGGGCAATGCCGAAGTCGGTCAACACAGGATGGGTAAAGGTTTCATCGGTGAACATGACGTTGGCGGGTTTAATGTCACGGTGGATCATGCCATTTTCATGGGCATAGGCCAGTGCATCGGAAAGCTTTTCGGAGATTCGCACCGCTTCTATGGCAGGCAAGGCCCCACGCTGAGAAATATAAGCTTTGAGCGTATCGCCCCGGATATATTCCATGACCATGTAGTACACATCGCCCTCTACATCGAAGTCGATGACCTGAACGATGTGTGGATGACGAAGCTGGCCGACGCTCTGAGCTTCGCGCTTAAAGCGTTCAATGAAATCGTCCGATTCGGCCAGGTGGCCGTGCAATAGTTTGACAGCCACCAAACGATCCATACCGGGTTGATAGGCTTTATAAACATCGGCCATACCACCCCGCCCCAAACGGTCAATCAATTCATATTTGCCAAATTTGCGCCCTGAAAAATCTGCCATCTCAACTATCCCAATGTGGTAAGCTCGACACAGCTTGCTATTAGCCAGGATAGCACCAACCAAATTGTGCGACAAGCGCCCTGGTGGGTGTGATATAATGGGCGTCTGCCAGATATTGCATAGAATGGAGAACTCAATGCGAGGCGAGATTGTGGCGGTTGACCTAGAAACCACGGGGCTTGATCCTAACCGTGATCGAATCATTGAAGTGGGGGCGGTCCGCTTTCGTGAAGGTGAAATTATAGACACATTTAGTACCCTGATTGACCCCGGTGTTTCGATCCCAGCACGTATTACATGGTTAACCGGCATCACCGATGAAGATGTGACGGGCGCACCCCGCATGTCTGCCATCGTAAATGAATTGCATGAGTTCATTGGCAATGCCCCTGTTTTGGGCCACAAAACCAGCTTCGACCTAAGTTTTCTGCGCCGCTTCGATATTGGCACAATGAACACGCCGATTGATACCTACGAACTGGCATCGGTGTTGATGCCGACGGCGGCCCGCTATAGCCTCGCCAGCCTGGTGGAACAGTTGGATTTGGCCGACCTGGATAACGCGCATCGTGCGCTGGACGATACGATTGCGACGTGTAATCTCTATTGGGCACTATGGCAAATGCTGATGGAGTTGCCACTGATTGTATTGAAGGAGATTGTGGCAGCGGCAGTAGACCTGGATTGGGATGCCAAACTGCCACTGATCGAAGCCCTGCAAATCCGAAGCCGGGACGCCCTGAATGAACCTGTTTCCAGCCGTCCGCTTATGCCATTTACTGCGGCAAAAGAGCAAGAATGGCCCACGCTGCGCCCGAATGACAACATGCAAGCCCTGGACTCGGATAGTTTGGCATCCGAAATTGGGCCAAGTGGTCGCATGGCGAAGCACATCACGAACTATGAAAGTCGTATACCGCAAATTGAGATGCTGCGCAAAGTGACCGAGAGTTTCAATCACAGCCAGCACACCATGATTGAAGCACCCACTGGAACCGGCAAAAGCATCGCCTATTTGATTCCGGCTATTCATTGGGCCACACTCAACCAGCGCCGGGTGATGATTGCCACCGCGACAATTGCATTGCAAGATCAATTGATGAAAAAAGACATCCCCTTGCTTCAGGAAGCATTGAGGCTGAAGTTCGAGGCGGCGGTTGCCAAAGGACGTGCCAATTATCTGTGCCCGCGCAAGCTGGAATCGTTGCGGCGACGCCGACCTAGCTCGGTTGATGAATTACGCGTCCTCTCGAAAATCCTGGTGTGGTTGCAAACGTCGGATAGTGGCGATCGTGCAGAAATCAGCCTGCGTGGCGTGGGCGAAGAAGTGGCCTGGACGCGCCTCTCGGCTCATGATGAGGGTTGCACCCTGGATCGCTGTGGTAAACAGATGAGTGGCGCGTGTCCATTTTACAAGTCACGGCGACGTGCCGAAGGCGCTCATATCATTGTTGCCAATCACGCGTTGTTGTTGAGTGATGTTCAGTTGGGCAATCGTGTTTTGCCAGAACATGAGTATGTGGTCATTGATGAGGCCCATCACCTGGAAGAAGCCGCGACAAGTGGCTTGACATCGCGGATTGATCGAGGTAGTTTGCGCCGTCGTTTTCTTGATCTGGGCAACACGGAAAAGGGTCTGTTGGGTGATATTATACGGGCAGTACGTGAGAGTGATGCCCCGCAGAATTTTGTCGAGCAGATTCAGTCCTATACAGAAATTATTGCTCAGGCTGTCAAAGACATGATGGCGCATGTCGATGAATATTTCAAAGTCATCCTGACATTTCTACAGGGCTTGCGTGAGTGGCAACCCAGTGAATATAGTCTGCAAATTCGCATTGTTTCCGCGATGCGCGATTCGGGGGATTGGGAAGTTATCCCGCCGAAGTGGAAGAATCTGAAAGAATTCATGGCGGTCATCGCCAAATCTCTGAACAAAGTTTCAAATGCACTCGATCAGCTTCAGCGTTACGACATTGCCCATCTGCATGACCATATGAGTAGCCTGGAATCGACAGCGGACTTTCTCACAGAGCTATCCGATCAATTGGAAACCTTCACAAACAACCCACTGCCAAATATCATCTATTGGTGTGAAGTCAAGAATAACTTCCTGTCGCTCAATGCCGCGCCACTGCACGTTGGGCCGCTCATTAGTGAGCATTTGTGGATGCCAAAGGAAAGTATCATCCTGACCAGTGCCACCATGACGACCGCCAACTCGTTTGCTTATGTGCGCGAACGGCTGGATGCTGACAGAGAAAATGTGGAAGAATTCACTGTTGAAACGCCGTTCGATTACAAGTCATCAACGTTGGTCTACATTCCAACCGATTTTCCGGAACCAACCAGCCGGCAGATGTATCAGAACATGGTGGAACGCGGGATCATTGAACTGGCAACAGCTTTGGGTGGACGATTGTTGGGACTGTTTACTAGCTATGCACAATTGCGTCAGACCGCGCAGGCCATTACACCGCGATTGGCTTTAGGCGGAATCATGGTGCTGGATCAAGGCAGCGGCAGCAGCCGCCAGTTGTTGATCGACAGTTTTAAATCCACCGAAAAAGCAGTCTTGTTGGGCACACGCTCATTTTGGGAAGGGGTGGACCTGCCGGGCGATGATTTGCAGGCATTGGTGATCGCCCGTTTGCCATTCACTGTGCCATCGGATCCGATTTTTGCAGCACGCTCTGAAACATTCCAGAACAGTTTTATGCAATATGCTGTGCCAGATGCCATTCTGCGTTTTCGGCAAGGGTTCGGGCGTTTGATCCGGCGGCGGACAGATCGAGGTGTGGTAACCATATTCGACCGGCGCATTGTTTCCAAACGTTATGGGCGAGCTTTCCTGGACAGCCTGCCCAACTGCACGATTCAGCATGGTTCGTTGGATGGTCTGTCGCGTGCGGCCAAAGAATGGGTTGATCAATAGCGCCATGCGAAAAAGCTTCATTGTTTCGATGGATGTAGAAACTACCCGTGACCGATTTGTGCGTGAGTTTGTACGGCGGCGAACAGCCAGCGTCGGCCTGGAAACGGGTGTGGCGGGTTTTGCCGATGCACGACGGCGGTTTGCGCTGGCGATTCAGGGATGGGAGAAGAACGTGTGGATACGCCCTTTCCTGACGCGTTTGGAAGGCCATTTTGAACGCTCTCCGCACGACGATTATACGCGCGTGATCTTCGAGACACGCGGGCTAGCACTGGCTTTGACGGTGCTGACCTTGCTTGTTCCTTATACCATCACGCGCACCCTCGTGCCTGGCTGGGAAGGTGTTGAACCGGCATTGACCGAGATTATCTTGCTCGTCTTATCCTTCCTCAGCGTGCCGATTATTGGTGTGGTGTTTTTTCTGTTGGAGCGTCGCACGCATCGGGTATTGATTGACGCATTGCTGGCAGCCTATGAGCGCCCGCCCCTAGAATAACTGCCCAATTCTTTGATATAATTGCGCCGCTATTCCGCAAATTGCAAATCAAGCAAGAGAAAAAAACAATGATTGATGTAAACCAGCTTCGCAAGGGCACGACCTTTACCCTGAACGATGAAATCTATAAGGTACTTAGCTATAAACATCATAAGCCGGGGCGCGGCAAAGCCACCATCCGCACTACCGTCCGCAACCTTCGCACTGGCTCCACGACCGATATGACCTTTACATCGGGAGATCGAGTGGAAGATATTCGAGTAGAAAGCGTCGACGTGGAATATCTGTATGAAGATGGTGAGTTTCTGACCTTTATGGACCTGGAAACGTTCGAGCAGCCGCAGTTGCGTAAGGATATTTTTGGCGACGACTTCCTTTATCTGAAAGCGAACTCGCAGCTTGTTCTGAGCAAATATCACGATGAGATTATCGACTATGTACTCCCGATGACGATTGAACTGGAGGTGGTCGATTCGGAACCAGCGGTGGCCGGTGATACGGCGAACAGCCCGACCAAGAAAGTCACTGTCGAAACCGGTTTGAGTGTTACTGTGCCATTATTTGTGAACGTGGGTGATGTGATTCGCATCAAGACTGAGGATACCAGCTATATCACCCGTGTGTGAATGCCGAGTATGTAACAGCGAAAAAGGGGCGGCCAACACGCCCTTTTTTGTTACCCAATTATATTTTGCGCTAAACTGGATTTGATGCAAAGGAGTGCGGCAATGCAGACACCAGCAGGAACCGAGTGCAGTTACTATTACCAGGACTTTCACAGGGGACGGAGCGAGCAAGAGTGCCGTATACCCAGAAGCGACCGCTCTTCATTATGGAGGCCAGAGCATTGTGCCCGATGTCCGGTTCCAGCGATTTTGCGCGACAATGCCAGCTCTAATATGGAATTGGAATTGACCATCAAACAGACTTGGTTAGGGTTTGGGCGCAAGCTGGAGGTGCGGGCGTGGTGCAAGAAACACGAAGTCACGATTGAAGATCCGCATGTTGGCTGCCCGCAATGTAATGCGGAACGCCCCGGCTTGGATTTGTTTGAGCAAGCACTCAGGGATAGCAATGATTAAAGCTATCTTGCTGGATCTGGATCAAACGCTGCTGTATAACCCAACAACGCGCTTTGTACAAGGCTATATGCAACGGCTAATCAATCATTTTGCGCAGACCTTTCCCCGTCTGGAGGCACGACACATCCAGGCGGCAATGCTGAGTGCGACACAACAGGTAATCTCGAATCATGACCCATTGAAAACCAATCAGGTCGTTTTCAATGACCATTTTATGGCATTGGCAGGTCTGGAACCGGAAGAGATTCGATCTGTGGTGATTGAATTTCTGGATAATGGGTATCCGCACCTGCAAACATTAACAGCTCCACTGGAAACCGCTCCCCGTTTGGTTAAATGGCTGATGGAACAGGGCTATGCAGTAGCACTGGCAACCAATCCACTATTCCCGCGACAGGCGACGTTGCAACGACTTCGCTGGGCAGGGCTGGAACCGGACCACTTCTGGTTTATATCTACGCTGGATAACACACATTTCACCAAGCCCACCTCACACTATTATGAGGAAGTGCTGACACGGATCGGATTCGAGCCAGATGAAACGTTGATGGTCGGCGATGATTGGGATAATGACATCGTTCCGGCTTGGCAGGCAGGCCTCAATACGTTCTGGATCAATGATACCGCACCAACAATGGCAGCTGATATGCAGCCCGACGGCCAGGGCACATTGGATACATTTATGCAAATGGTCACCGAGCAAGGCTGGCTGGAAAGTTTGCAACCGCGCCCGGTGCGTCCAGAGCAAATCGAACCGCGCCTGGTTGGTAATGTGGGAGCGTTGCTTGGCATGGTCAGCGAAGTCCCAGCAGATCATTTCTGGGAACAGCACCCCGATCCAAATGAGTGGTCGCCTTTAGAAGTGGTCGTACATATCCGCAATAGCGAGCGCACTGTGCAACGCCCACGCCTGCAAACTATTCTGCGGGAAGACAATCCCTTCCTGGCTGCACCGCAAACGCCACCATTGCCAGGTCAATTGAAGGTTGATGATACGGACGGTATGACGGCAGCCCGTGAATTCGCGGTTGAACGCGAGCAAACCGTTGCGCTGCTGCGAAATTTGAGCCGTGAAGACTGGTTGCGTCCGGCCCGCCACAGCGTTTTCGGACCAACAAATTTGCTGGAGATGGCAGCATTCACAGCACGACATGACCGTCTGCATATTAATCAACTATGCCAAACCATTGGCAAATGCGAATGAAACGGGATCATAGATTTCGAAAAACGATGATTTGGCGTACAATCAAAAATCATGATTAATGCACCTGGGTGGTATTTATGAGCCAGATTGATACAAGTGTACAACAGATCAACAGCGGCTATGTTGAAGCACCACATCTATTGATTGTGGATGATGAGCCGGATAAAGCCATTGCGTTAAAAGATTATATGGAACGTATGGGATTCATGGTCACGCTGGCGTATGGCGGTCAACAGGCATTGGATATGGTGTATGAGGAATCGCCTGACCTAGTGATTCTGGATCTGATAATGCCGGACATGGATGGCTTGATGGTATGCCAGCACTTGAAGCAAGATGCCAACCTGGGTTATTTGCCGATTATTGTTGTGACGGATGACCATGAAAAACGCAAGCGGTTGGAGGTGGGGCTTTCTGGTGCAGATGATTACCTGCCCAAGCCGGTCAATGGGCAAGATCTGTTCTTGCGTGTTTCGACACTATTGCGCGTCAAGGCACAATTCGACCACCTGTTGGCAGAAAACCGTGGTCTGGACGAAAATCTGCAAGAGCAAAATGAAATCTTGCAACAGACATTAGCTGATCTCCGTGGGGCGATGGCGGCAGCCGCTCAGGCTGAAATCTTGAAGCGCCAGATCATCGAAAGTGTTGACCACGAACTGCGAACCCCCATGCTGCAAATTAAATCGGCGGTGTCGATCCTAGCGAGTGTGGTAACTGAACTTTCGGAAGATGAGAAAAACCACACGGTAGCGCGTATGGCAACGCAGGCCGTGGCACGCATGGAAGAATTGATTCAGAATATTTCGCAACTGCATTTGATTGAACACCTGAAGCCAGCCCCCTTTATTCTCAACGACTCTATCACGCAAAGTATCCATACACTGCGACGAAGCTGGGCGCACCGTGATAATGTTGAGCGCATTCAGACTTATCTGAGTGATCTACCACCAGTGATGGCGGATCGGCGAGCGGTCTCGCGCATTTTGTATCTGTTGTTGGACAATGCCCTGAAATTCAGTGCAGACGATAGCTTGGTAGAAGTCCGAACAGGGCAACAAGATGTCGATACCATTTGGGTTGCCGTCCAGGATAACGGCATTGGCATTGCGGAAGAACATCATCAAAAAGTATTCGAGCCATTCTTTCAGGTGGATGCAGGGATTACACGCAAATGGGGTGGGGTTGGTGTCGGTTTGGCCTCGGCCCAGATGTTGGCACATCGTATGGGGATCGAAATCCATTTGCAGAGTGCATTGGGTGAAGGCAGCACATTTTTCTTCGAGTTATCCATCGCACGTATGCAAGATTACTAGCGAATACGCCACCACGAAGCGGGATTCTGCCTTGCTTTTCTGTCACTTCCTGCTATATTTGGGCTGATTGGGGGAGTGGCGGAATTGGCAGACGCGCATGACTTAGGATCATGTGGAGAAATCCGTGCGGGTTCGAGTCCCGCCTTCCCCACCAAACACGGTTGATGACATCGGTGGAGATGACATCGCCGTTTTTTCATGCAAAGGTAAGAACTGCATCAGAACACAAACTGATTCTGGTATCAGCCCAAAGTGGGTGTGTATAATGTTGTCTTACATGAGCCGCCCCCAACCTGATAGTTGAGGAAAATATTTTGGACCTGAAAGTCGAACACCACGAAGACCATACAGCAGAACTGATTGTAGAAGTTGATGACGACTCACTGAACAGTGCCCGCCGCAAAGCCGCAAAGCGCCTGGCAAAAGAGTTGCGAATTCCAGGGTTTCGTCCAGGTAAAGCCCCCTACAATGTTATCTTAGGCTATGTGGGTGAAGCTGGATTGACTCAGGAAGCGATTGAAGACCTGAGCAATGACATCTATCGACAGGCATTGGAAGAAAGCGAAGTTGACCCTTATGCTCCTGGCGAAATCACAGATATTGATACTGAGGACGGGGTCACGCTGACATTTGTGGTTCCCAAACAACCAGTTGTTGAATTGGGCAACTATCGTGAAGACCTGCGCCTGGAGTATGAAGTCGATGAAGTCACCGACAAAGATGTTGAAAAGAGTCTGGCTCGCACTCGCGAAAACCTGGTGCTGACCGAGTATGTCAACCGTCCGGCTGCAATGGGCGACCAGGTCATCATCAATGTGCGGGGCGTCTTTGTCAAAGACGAAGATGATGAGGAAGATGAAGCCAAGGACACAGTTGAAAACGCGGTCGAAGCTGAGGACGATGCCGAGGCAAACTTGGACGATAATGACGCTGAAGAAGAGGACTCGGAAGAAGTATACATAGACCAAGAGGAAATGTCGTATATCCTGCTTGATGATCCTGACCGCGATCTGGCCCCCGGCTTTTCTGAAGAAATAGTAGATATTACGGCTGGAGAGGTTATAGAATTCAGTCTGACCTTTGCTGACGATGAGGAAGACGCCGACCTGGCCGGACGCATGGTGCATTTCACTGTCGAAGCCACTGAAGTCAATGCTGTTATCATGCCAGATGAGGATGATTTTTTGGCCGATCTGGCAAGCGATGGTGAACTCAAAACACTGGATGAACTTAACGAAAAACTGCGCTCGCAACTCACAGAGATTTTCGAGAATCGCGCCAGTGAAGTTTACGCGGATAAAGTGTTGGAGCAACTGGTGGAAATGGCCGACGTTGCTTACCCTGAAGCGGCTATCGAACACTACCTGGATGATGTTATCGAAGAATTGGATAGTTACTTCAAAAATCAGACGGGGCTGCAACTGAGCGACTACCTGCGCGTGACGGGCGGCGAGATGGACGAGATTCGCCAGCAAAACCGTCCGCGGGCCGTTACGCGGCTGCAAAACTCGCTGGTCTTGAGCAAGTTGGTTGAGATTGAGAAAGTTACGGTTGATAGCGACGCCATCCAGGCTGAAATTCAACGTCAGGCAGAAACATTTGGTGGGGAGCAAGCAGAAATCTTCCTGGAGATCCTGAACTCTGATGAGCATATTGAGCGCACAGCCTTGAACTTGTTGACCCAAGAAACCATCAAGCGGATGACCGATATCGCCAAAGGATTGAACCCGCCCCTGCCCGCTGAAGATAGTGACAATGGCGACGACACCGATGAGCCGGAGACTGCCGAGGACGCCTCAGACACGGAAGCGGCGGTCGCTGGTGAAGTAGCAGTTGAAGACGAAACCGACACGGCATCTGAGGAATAGAAAGAGAACCCTGATGAATCTGACAGATATGTACGACAACTTCGGTAAGCAACACAGCAATGGCATTTTTAACGGCGTCATCCCGATGGTAATTGAGCAGACGGGGCGTGGTGAACGTGCCTACGATATTTTCTCGTTGCTGCTCAAAGAACGCATCATCATCCTGGGAACCGGCATCAACGACGCAGTGGCAAATCTGGTGGTGGCCCAGTTGCTTTATCTGAATGGGCAAGACCCAGAGCGTGAGATCAGCATCTATCTTAACTGCCCTGGCGGCGTTATTTACTCCGGTCTGGCAATTTTTGATACCATTCGCTCAATCCCCAATCCGGTCCGCACAGTGGCGGTGGGTCTGACTGCCAGCTTTGGGACGGTGTTGTTGACTGCTGGCGAGAAAGGCCGCCGTATGGCATTGCCAAACGCCACAATCCATATGCACCAGCCCTGGTCGTCGGGTGGTGGCGGGCAAGCATCGGATGTTGAGATCCAGGCCCGCGAAATCTTGCGCCAGCGCGATTTGTTGAACAACATCCTGGCCGAGGCGACCAGCCAACCACTGGAAAAGATCGAAACTGATACGGATCGTGATGTATACCTGACAGCCCAGCAAGCTGTGGACTATGGATTGATCGACACCATTCTGGAAGCCAATAAGAACGGCGAGAACGACTAGCGTTAGCAAGCACTCAAGTTGGGTACGGTGTGTGGGTGAATTAACTTGATCCACACCGTACCCAATTTCAATTTCTACGGGATGATAACCGTAAAAGATATGAGGTTTTATTGATGAATCCAATGGGACAAGGCCCACTGCAATGCTCATTTTGTGCGAAGACCACTGATGAAGTTAACCGGCTGATTGCTGGCCCTGATCAGGTCTTCATATGCGACGAATGTGTACGATTATGTCAGCATATTTTGGATCAGGAACAAGAAGATGGGGGCAAAGATGGCTTTCAACTGGACAGCATCCCTACCCCGCGTGAAATCCATGATTATCTGGATAACTACGTCATCGGGCAACAACGCGCCAAACGTGTCTTGAGCGTGGCGGTCTATAACCACTATAAGCGCATCAACGCTGGTGGCAGTATCAATGAGATCGACCTGGAAAAGAGCAACATCCTCGTGGTGGGGCCGACCGGTTGTGGCAAAACATTGTTGGCACAAACGTTGGCCCGAATGCTGGATGTGCCATTTTGCATAGTGGATGCCACCGCGTTGACCGAAGCTGGTTATGTGGGCGAAGATGTCGAGAATATTCTGTTGCGGTTAATTCAGGCGGCAGACTTCGACATGGCGCGTGCGGAAAAAGGCATTATCTACATTGACGAGCTGGACAAAATCACGCGCAAGAGTGGCGATAACCCCTCCATCACTCGTGATGTTAGCGGCGAAGGTGTACAACAAGCGTTGCTGAAGATTATCGAGGGCACTGTGGCAAATGTGCCGCCGCAAGGTGGCCGGAAGCACCCACACCAAGAATTTATCCAGATCGATACCAACAATATCTTGTTCATTTGTGGCGGGACGTTCTCTGGCCTGACGGAAATCATCGCTAACCGGACCGGAGCCAAGGGCAGTGTTGGGTTTGGCGCGAACGCAGCAACTACACCGGAGACAGCCGGTTTATTGCGCCAGTTGAGCGCCGATGATCTAATGGAATTTGGATTGCTGCCCGAATTGGTGGGGCGACTGCCGGTGTTGACCAGTATTGATCCGCTGGATTCGGATACGATGGTGCGAATTTTGCGCGAGCCAAAGAATGCGCTCACCAAGCAATATCAAAGCCTGCTGGCGCTGGACAATGTCGAACTCGAATTTGAGGACGATGCACTGCGAACCGCAGCGGATAAAGCTCTGAAGTATGAGACTGGAGCCCGTGGCCTGCGGGGTATACTGGAACGGGTGTTGCTCGATGTGATGTTTGAAATCCCGTCTCGTCCAGAAATCGCCAAAGTTATCGTCACTGAAGCGGCAATCAATCAAGAAGGGCCGCCGCGCATCGAAGATCAAGAGGGTAACGTATTGCCCTGGCGTGAAGACGATGACAAACTGGATAGTGCGGCCTGATTATTGGTGTAGAAAACCTATCCATACACAAAACATGAACGGCGTGTGTCGATGAGGTATACGCCGTTTTTGATTCCAACTATCCAAATAGTTATTCTCTACGGCGCTGACACTTCCAGCCAGACGACTTTGGCAAGACCTTGAAGGGCGGTTTCGAGAGCTTTGGCCTCCAGGCGTGTTCCGCCTTCCGGAGATCCCCAATGACTCGGAATGACGTGCGAAGGGCGCATAGCCTCCACCAGTTCTCTAGCGCGATCTACTGTCATCATGCCTTCTTTGGCGCTGACGGGCAAAATGGCAATGTCGCATCCCAGGCGGGCCAGTTCGGGAACGAAATCTGTATCGCCGGCATAGTAGATGTCGTAGAAATTGAGGGAGATCATGAAGCCAACGTCACCGCGCCGAGGCGGGTGGTCATCGTTGAAGGTGTAGGCGGGCACAGCTTTGATGTTGGCCCGATCCACATTCACGCTCTGCCAGGCCCGCAGCACTTTCACATCGAATTGATCGCATAACTGCGGTTCCAGCCCTTCCCCAATAATAATCTGGGTATGGGGAGCGAGTAGTTTCTCAATATCCTGGGGCGAACAATGGTCGTAATGCTCATGGGTGACCAAAATCACGTCAGCAGGGGGGCTGTTGGGAGGAATGCGCCAAGGGTCGATGTAGATGCGGAGTGGGCCATCAATGCGAAAACTGGCATGACCCAACCAGTGAATATGCTCAATCATTCTCATCCTCGATGTCTACAACCTGTTCACGGTGCAAAGCGGCTTTTATCCATGCCAAAGCATCTTCGCGGGCAAAAAAGACCTCGCGCTGACGATAGCGATTGTTCTGGCGGCGCACAAACAGGCGTATCCGCTGTGAGTCGGGAGCATCGGGCAGGACGAAAGCAATGAACCCGCGTAAGTCTGGATAAGCCTCGGTCAATTCCTGACCACGAGTACGAGAATAGGGTGTCTGTGTGACGTTGGGGTGCGACAAGTCTTGAATGATAAATAGCGGTTGATTGGTAGCAATCGCCATTTTCATCAGCTCGTGGCAGGCTTCAATCCACAGATCAACCGTGACACGGGTTATATCAACCAAGTTAAATATCGTGAGATGCCCATCGAATAATGTTTCGCGGGAGATGCCAGACCCTAATTGTTCACGTTCCATGCAATGGCTCCACATCCGGATAGAAACTGCATTCCATTGTAGATGTAGTTTCCCCTTATTCAAAATCATAAAAAGCAAACCTGGTTGACATTACCGTCGCAGGGCGATTGGCGCTATACTTCAGGGCAGGCAACAGAAGGGTGAATTTTAATGGCAGTTTCCAAAATTTCTTATGATATTGAAGCACTACGACGAGAGGAGTTTCCGCTTACGCAGCAGGTCACATATCTCAACCATGCGGCAATCGCGCCGTTACCTGCCCGGACCACCACCGCTGTACAGGCGTGTATCGCAGAGATGGGACAAAATGTGTCGGCTTATTTTGCCAAAACCATCATACCGCTGTTCGGCCAATTCGCAGAAACGGTGGCCGCCTTCATCAACGCGCCGCACAAAACGGATATTTGCCCAGTGGTGAGTACCTCAACGGCGCTGAATATGGTGGCAGGGGCGCTTCAGTGGGAAGTTGGTGATGAGGTCGTGTTATGTGATGTGGAGTTTCCATCGAATGTGTACCCGTGGATGGCACTAGAACGCCAGGGCGTTGTCTGCCGAATGGTTCCGGCGGAACATGGCACCTTGACCATCGAGGCGCTGGATGCAGTGGTGAATGATCGCACACGGTTGGTGGCGATCAGTTCGGTGCAGTTCTTCACGGGCGCACGCTCCGATTTGCAGGCATTAGGCGACTATTGTCACCAACACGGCATATTGTTTGCGGTGGATGCCATTCAGTCTGTCGGTCACATCCCCATTGACGTACAGGCCATGCACATCGACATCTTGGCGACCGGGGGGCAAAAATCGTTGTTGGCGTTGACGGGCACAGGGTTTATGTATGTGCGGCATGAAGTTGCGGAAACCATGCAACCCACCAGCATTGGCCCCAACGCCGTCCAAAACTGGATGCACTGGCTAGATTATGACCTGACACCGAGCGAAGGAGCGACACGGTTTATGGCTGGCACGCCTAATATTCAGGGGATGGTCAGCATGATGAGCAGCCTGTCATTGTTGACAGAGCTGGGGCGGGAGACGATTGATATACATACTACGGCGCTATCGAGGTATTTGCTGGAGGCATTGGACGCCAAAGGCTATCGTTGTGTAACATCACCCGAACCCGGAAGGTATGGGTCAATTGTCACATTTCAATATAGCGACGCGAATGAGGCAACAGACGAGTATGTTAAAATGCTGACTGATCAGCAAATCATGGTCACCAAACACCTGGATAAAATCGGAGCGCCCTACGTGCGTTTATCCACACACTGCTATAATATAGAAAATGATCTACAACACTTTCTCAACACATTGTAAATGGAATCGGAGCCGGACTGATGAGTAGTCGTAAAGAATGGACTCCTCCCGCAATGCGAAGCGTCGAGGATACGGGCCTGAACATGGGTCTGTTAACTGATCTTGCAATCAAAACCATTTATTTTGCGGGCTATCTGAGCGGGCAACAACTGGCTGACCGCATGAAACTGCCCTATACGGGCGTGGTAGAGCGCATCATTGAGTTTATGAAACGCGAACAATGGATTGAAGTTCGAGGGTCGGGCGGTATCAGCGAAGCGGCCTATGAATATCTGATCTCGGAAAAAGGATCGGGGAAAGCACAAGAGGCTATCGGGCGCAGTATGTATGCCGGGCCATGCCCGGTGACCCTGCCACAATATGTGTATGCGATGAAAGCGCAACACCGACGCCCCAGTGTGCAACGCGAAGGACTGTTGCAAGCCTTTGAAGGCCTGATTGTTGATGACAACATCCTGGGCAAAATCGGTCCGGCAATGAACTCTGGCAAGGCGATTTTTATGCACGGACCGCCCGGCAATGGTAAAACGACTTTTGCTACACGCGCGGCACGTTTTGTGTTGGGTAACGAACTCTGGTTGCCTTACGCTGTGGACATTGAGGGCCAGGTCATCAATGTTTATGACAGCGTCAATCATGAAGTCGTGGAAGTGCCGGACGATAGCACGAAAAGTGGCACTGGTATTCGGCGTGATCCTCGGTGGGTCAAGATCAAGCGTCCGGTGATTATGGTCGGTGGTGAACTGACGATGGCTGGGCTGGATTTGGTGTATGATCCTATCAACAAATATTATGAGGCGCCATATCAGATGAAGGCCAATGGGGGCATGTTCTTCATTGACGACTTCGGACGACAAATGATGCGGCCCCAAGATTTGCTTAACCGGTGGATCGTGCCGCTGGAAAGTCGTATTGACTTCCTGACACTCAATACCGGGCGAAAAATCGAAATCCCCTTCAATGTCATCATCATCTTCAGTACGAATTTGCCTCCCAAAGATCTGGTAGACGAGGCATTCCTGCGCCGTATCCCATACAAGATTGAGGTCGGCGATCCCACGTTTGAGCAGTATCGAGAGATATTCAAAATCTACTGTGATGCCAAGCGGGTTCCCTACAATGAAAAAGGGCTAGCTTATCTGATCCAAGAATGGTATTTGAAGTATGATCGTCCGCTGCGAGCGGTGCATCCACGTGATATTCTGGATGCGTTGCTAGATATGTCGCGCTATTTGAACCGACCGCCACAACTGACCAAAGATCTGATCGACCGTGCTGCTGACTCGTACTTTGTCGATCTGATTGGAGAATATCAAGCGGTCACGACAGGCAGTTAGCCAGGAGCGCAACAGCATGGGTCGGGCTATTGCGGTACAGCGCAGCAGCATATTTACATTGGAAGACGGAACCTGGGTCGTCCAGCGCGGGGTTGACCGTGTACAAGAGTTGCTGAATGGCAGTGACCGTAGCTTCAGCAGCATGGACATCAGTTATGAAATCACCGACCCGGAACTGGATATTCTGCACGCCCAAGGCGTTGTCGAACAATATGATGAGTTCTTCGTATGGTTAACCAGTGATCTGGTCGATAGTAGCTTATCGGCCAGTTTGCTGAGCAGTACAACATTTTATTTTGTTCAGACCAATCTAGATAGCAGCCACCTAGCTGTCGTGCGCGATAAACTGCTTGCCAGCGGCCTGACAGATCGCTATGAAGTGGCAGCGCGATTTGGCGCAGTTGTTATAATGGGGCTATATGAGGAGCCGTTCTCGCGCCTTAGCCATGCCGAAGATGCCCAAACGTTGCTAGCCCCCATTTTGCAAGACATGACGCTAGAACTTGATCTGCGGATTGAACTGATTCGCTTCGATCCAACAACTCACCTGCCGTCATGGCCGTCTGAACCACAGCCCGTTCAAAAACCATCACTGATTCGCCGACTGGATCCTGAAATCAAGCCGCGGACAGTAGTCTGCATTGATAGTGACCAGGAAACACATCGGCTGGCGGAGCTAATCTGCGATGAACTGGGGGCTGAAATCGCGTCGGCTTATAGCGGGCGGGATGGGATGACGCTGGTGCAGGATGCTGATCCGGCGCTGATTATTATGGAATTGGCATTGCCTGATTTGCATGGCTACGAAATCGTGGCTTACATTCGGAATAACCCGGAACTGGCTCACCTCCCCATCATCATCGTCAGTGCATTGGATTCGGAAACGGATCGGGTGTTTGGGTTAGCGGTCGCCAATGTCTACGATTATGTAGTCAAACCCATCAAAGCCAGCGAAGTCCGGCGGCGGGTCTGGCGGGCGCTAAATCAATTCACATCAATTTAATGCTTGTTCTCCCCCCTTAACGTGTTACCATTGCCAGAATAATCTGCTGCACCCACCAGGAGCAATTTGTGATATTTGTAACCGGGGGGACCGGCTTTCTGGGCCGCAACCTGCTACCCCTACTGATCAAAAGCGGCTATCATGTCCGTGCCCTCACTCGCAATCCAGCGCAACATCCGTGGCTCTCTGATCTCAACGTCGAAATAATCCAGGCCGATGTCACAGACCGACAGGCCATGTTTGAAGCGGCAGCGGGCTGCCAGTATGTCATCCATGCAGCAGGCAAATTCCGGTTCTGGGGCAATCAGCAACAATTTGAGCAGACCAACGTCCTCGGCTCGAAAAACGTGATGGACGCGGCGTTGGCGGCGGATGTAGAGAAATTCATTCATATTTCGACCGTCGTGGTCATCGGCCATCCACAATCTGACAAGGAAATTGACGAGACACACCCAGCCAGCCCGGCAGATGCGTACCAGGAGTCGAAGTTGGCGGCTGAACGTGTGGCGTTGGACTATCACGATGAACAGGGGTTACCAGTAGTCATTTTGCGACCAGGGGCGTTTTATGGGCCACATGGACATTATGCGTTTAACAAGATGTTCTTCGAAGACCCATTGCGCGGGCTGCCGTTGGGGGTGAATGGGGGCCGATACTATACATTTCCGGCTTATATCAAGGACGTGGCACAAGCTATTATCCAATCGCTCGATAAAGGCAGGGCGGGCGAGATTTACAATATCTGTAGCCAGTACCTCACTCATCGAGAAGTGGATCAGATCATTGCGAAAGAAGCGGGTTTGTCCGGCTTTCACCTGTATATGCCGGGATGGATTATGATTCCATTTGCGCGAGTGCTGACATTGCTGGGCAACCTAGTCGGGCGTGAGCCAAAGTATCCGATCACATTGCGTTCATATATTTTCAATAACTGGTGTGTTTCAACGGAAAAAGCGAAACGGGAATTGGGTTTTGTGCCAACGCCATTCCGAGATGGGGTACGTGAAACCCTGGAATGGTATCGGGATATTGGTATCTGGAAACCGAAGAGAGGACAAAACACATGACAAAGATCGTGACAGTTGCGGAAATGCGAGCGATTGAGCAAGCTGCCGATAAGGCCGGGCACAGTTATCGGGCTATGATGGAACAAGCAGGCCGGGCTGTGGCCGACCATATTATTACGGTGTTGATTAATGAAAACATTGCGCCATCCATCCTGGTGCTGGTCGGCCCTGGCAATAATGGCGGAGATGGGCTGGTCGCGGCGCGTTATCTGATGGATGATCTGGCCGACACTGAAATCGCCGCCTATTTGCTCAAACCCCGCGATGATGACGACGATGTGTTCAGGGCAACCAAAGAGGCAGGCGTGACGATCATTGAGGTCAAAGAAGATAAGGATTTTGAGCAGTTAAAAGCCTGGGTAGCCGATGCCAGCATCATTGTGGATGGAATGTTTGGGACCGGCGCTCGCCTACCGATCAAAGGAGCAGCAGCTAAACTTCTGAAACAGGTACATCAAACGCTGGCCGAACGGGACCATATCAAGTTTTCATTGATTGATCCGATTCAACCTTTGCACCTCACGGACCGTCCGGTCATTGTGGCGGTGGATTGCCCAAGTGGGTTGGATTGCGATACTGGTGAGTTGGATTCGCTGGCACTCACGGCTGATTCAACTGTGACATTTGCTGCGGCCAAGCCGGGTCTGTTGAGCTTTCCGGGTGCGAATGCTGTCGGGCGGCTGCGGATCGGTGATATTGGCTTGCCAGAAAAGCTCAAAGAACACGACTCAATTAAGTTGCATCTGGCGGAGGCCATCACGGTTGGCAGCCTATTGCCAGAGCGGCCCCGCGATGGGCACAAAGGCAGCTTTGGCAAAGCGATGATCGTGGCGGGCAGTACCAACTATATCGGAGCGCCATATCTGGCGGGTGACGCGGCCTATAAGGTGGGCACAGGGCTGGTCACCATTGGAGCGCCACAAGTCATTGTGCCGACACTGGCCGGAATGCTGCCTGAAGCCACATGGTTGTTGCTGCCGCACGAAATGGGCGTTGTGCATGAACGCGCAGTGGAAGTTTTGCGCGAGGCGATTGAAGGCTATACGGCGCTGTTGATGGGGCCGGGTTTTGGTCAGGAAGAAGTCACTGGCAAATTCCTGCACGAGTTGTTGCAAGCTGAAGTGACTAAATTGAAGCCCAAAACACATATTGGTTTCTCTGTTCCGGTGGAAGAAGACACGAGTGAGGATGAAGTTCGTGATCCTCAGTTGCCGCCTCTGGTGATTGATGCCGATGGCTTGAATTTGTTGGCAAAAATTGATCACTGGTGGAAGCTGCTGCCACGCAATACTATCCTGACACCCCACCCCGCCGAATTTGCTCGATTGGCAAGGATAGAATCCGCCAAAGATGTCCAGGCCGACCGGTTACATCTGGCTTTGAAATATGCGAAAAAGTGGAAATGTGTGGTGGTGCTGAAAGGCGCATATACAATCGTTGCCCAACCGAATGGCAAAGCGACGATTATGCCTTTTGCTACCAGTGCGTTGGCAACGGCTGGTACAGGAGATGTGCTGGCGGGGGCTATCGTCGGGTTATTGGCGCAAGGATTGACTCCTGCCGATGCTGCTGTGGCCGGTGCTTGGATACAGGGCGCAGCGGGAAGCGTGGCGGAATTGGCACAGACAACACCCACCAGCGTGACCGCCAGAGAGATATTGGTTCATTTCCCATTCGTGATTTCTGAAGCAGAACGAACGCGCTGACATCTGGACGCCTGGGCCGTTGTATTGCCTAGGCGTCATCCTCCACTGGTATCATTGGCCTGGCGGGCAGACTCGGCGCGTTTTTGGTGAGCGATGGACTTGCCCATTTCGATAGAATCTTCAACGCTTTCACCTTGCACGCGGTCAACCACGAAACGGAAACGCTGGCGCAACTGGTCGCGAGTTTCCTCGCCGCTGCGAGGCGACATCCACAACGCAGCGATGCCACCCGTCACCATGCCAATCAAGGTTCCAAAAACAAATGTGGATGTACCACCGCCATCTTTTTGTTTCGCCATGCCCAATTCCCTTTAATCCTGCTTCTTTTGAACATCTGATTTCTCGGTTTCGGATTTGCTTAATGGCTTTTGTTCAGCGTCCTCATTTTTCTCAGGAGTCGCATCCTCCACACTGACGGCAGACGGCTTAGATTTTATGGCGCGGCGCAAACGCCACATTTCGCGGACAAAGGTGAACGTTCCGGCTGCTGCCGATCTGGAGCGAATGACGGGTTGTGTAACTTGCTCGCTCATGAATTTGGCCGTGCCGCGCATGGTGTCGGCGGCCTGCTGGGCGCTATCGACAACGGGTTTGATCTCGTTTTGGAGGACATTCAACAGCAGCGATAATTGCCAGATCATCACGACGAGGGCAATGCCAATGACGATTCCTTCCAGCACCAACAGGATCACAAACAGGTCACGGATGAGGGCCGTGAAGCTGGCGGCGTCTTCCCAGGTTCCACCGAGCAAGCCAATTCCAAAGGCAATCAGTGCCAGGACAATGCAAACGGCAATCATCCCGCCGACAATCAGCATCATCACCGTTGTCGCACTTCGCCTGTTGGAATCTTCTTCAGCCGGTGATTCTTCCGGCGGTTCATCGGTTGATTTAGGTAGCTTTTCCTGTTTCGGCGCTTCGGCCTTGTTATCTTTTTCAGCTTCTTCCGACATCAAAAGTCCTTTTTAAGTTCTGGCGGGAAATCGGGTAAGGATAGCAGCCACTATCAAAGCGACAAAAGCGCCAACCGTCGCGTTCAGCATATTCAATGGGCCAATATCCAAGAATTCCACTCCCAACAAATCGCCCGAAATATGACCGAGGGCGAAACCAATCCAGCTTGCCAGGAAAAACAACGCCAGGCGGCGGACATCGCCACCGACCACAAAATGAAACGCGGAGCCATAAAACGTGGCGAGTACAAAACCAAATACAAATGATGGACCTGGCATTATCTACTATATCAACTCAGCGTTATTTCGGACACTATGATGTGAGCTAGTTTAGCATAGAGTCAATGGAGAAACGACCAATTTACTGATCAACGATCACAGTTTTTTGGAAATCTGGGTCTAGGCATTTGCGACAGCTTGCAATATAGTTGAGACGTGGTTTAATCTTTAATCAATGTTTTTTTAACTTCAGGAAATATAAAACGTGACGCTGATCGACCAGCGCATTTTAATTCCAGCACCCATGCAAGCCGTATGGGAGGTGATTGCCGATCATCGCCAGCTTCCTCAGTGGCGAGCGGATGTGGCAACAGTTTCCATGTTAAGCACTCGGCCCGATATCTCTGGCACGCGCCGCCGCATCACGCCTAAAAACAGTCACAAAGATATTATCGAAGAGATACGAGTCTGGTATGCGGGCGTGGGGTACGAATATACGATTATCGAAGGCAATCCCTTCAAGTCGTTTGTGTCACGCATTCGATTGCAAGCCACACCCGATGGCACAATTGTGCAGTGGACGATTTCGTATGAGCTGGGCGGCATCCTGAAACGCATATTCAGTGGCCGACGTCGCCGTCGCCAACTGGAGAGGCTCACCGCCGAGAGCCTGCGGGCGCTACGACGTCGGCTGGAAGGCATGGGGATACAGCTCGATCAGCAGTATCGAGACAAAACGCGCATTCAAGAAGCGCCTGATGCTGATTCTAGAGCCGAATATGGTGCAAAATTGATCGCCACACAGCCGGAGAAAGCAACAGCCGTCCCCGATAATCCGGCTATCGAAGAACCGCCCATTAAGCTGGAAGATACCCCCAGTGTGCCGCGTGTGATTCCGCCCTCGTTCCTGGTGGATGCGCTGACGCCCGCTCAAGAAACACCAGCAGGCGATAGTGATACGCAGCCCCGCCCGTCAATCGAAATCGAAGAGCCACTGCCAACCGAAGATGACACTCGACCGCGCACGGCAATAGCAGAACCTGATGCTGAAGAGATTGACTCTCCTGCGCCAGCGACACCTGTTATCGTGGATGAAGAAGAGGAGGAGGACGACCCTGAAGTTTATTCCGATTTGCCACCCCCAACGGGTAAGCGCGACACCGGACAAATCAGCATCTGGGATGTGTTTGGGATGGACCGGCCCAAAGATGAGTTGACGACGATCATTGATGAATTGAAAACAGGTGAGCATCCGGTCGTGTCAGTAGAAGATGAAGATAGTGAGCAACCGGAAGAGACAGTTGATCCAGAACAACTATTTCCTGGCGTTAATCCCGCGCCACAGGCCGCGCTCGATAACCCAAAAACCGGACTGACGGCTTTGGATCGGTGGCTGGCGGAGGACGAACCGCCTATTCCTGGTAGCGCCAGCAGCACCATCAAGACGATTGTTCGTCCACCCAAATCAAAACGGCGGGGGGGATTGCGACAAATGGCAAAACAACGCGGCCTGCGAATTCGCCGCCCACGCCGTCGCCAAAAATAAAAAAACTGCCTTGAACAGGCAGTAATAGGGTGGGTAATGGGATTCGAACCCACGATCTTCTCATCCACAGTGAGACGTCATAACCGCTAGACCATACCCACCATATGAACGCTCATAGTCTAGCATAAATCCGCTAATTTGTCACCGCCGAATTTCAGTCTAATTTGTCGATGAAGTCGCGGGCCGTCTCCTCTGGGCTTAAGCCAACTTCACCATAAGCGTCGCGCAACGCTTCCTGATGACGGATCATCCAAACATAGAGATCGGTCTCGGTCCGGTTGGGAAACTGATCCAGCAAATCATATTGGCGGATAACGTCCACCATCGGCATATACACGTTGTCGTACCAACTGGTGGTGGCGTCATCCCAGGAAACGTCACGTTGTTGCTCCAAACCCAGAAAATAGCAGTGAACCTCGATATGTCGAATGATCTGGCGATACATACCCGGCTCAGTCAGAATAACCTGGCTGCCAGGACGTAATACATTCAGGTGTGTTTGTTGAAGAAAGTCAGCATAGCCCGCTTTGATAGACAACTCTTGGGGTGTTGTGTTTTCATCGAATGGGATGTCGGTGGGAACGTCAATCACGTAGCCCTCGATGGTAGGTTGGCCGAGTTGGCGGGCCACCGACACCCGATGGTTACCGTCGATCACAAAATAAGCGTTGCCCACCTTGTAGACTTCAATAGGCGGAAAGCCCTGACTGCCGTGTGCTAATGCACTCAGGCGCTGCCAGCGTTCCTGATTGACGGTATTGCGTGGCAGAAAAGAGCGGGTAAAGTCGTGATAGCGCCCGACCGTGCCGACGATTTTGCCGAGAGGAATATCCTGGAGGCCCAGGTGGCGCTGTCCATGCAAATGCAATTGTTTTTGCACGTCCTCGAACCGCAGTAGCTCGGTGGATTTGCCAGTCAGATGCGCCCACATTTCCGACCAGAATGCTTTGGAACGTGCGCTTTTGAAATCGCGCCGTGCCGCAGCACGAACAAGGGTTCCTTCATGATCCATGACGATCAGCCTTTCTCAGTCGCTTCTTTGTTTCCCAGGTCAATAACCATTTTGGGATTAATGTTTATCACTTGCGTTTTCAAAAACTGAGTTTCACGCGACGCACGGCGATCATATAAATCGACATGACCATGAATAAAATAACGAGGTTGTGCCCAACGAATGAGTAGTCGGAAAGCATTGAACCCCCGATGTGCCCAGTCCTTACCATCATTGATATTTTTGGGCGGGCTGTGGGCAACCACCAGATCAACACCATATTCCTTTAACGCTCGCCGCATCAATAGACCAGGCAGTAAACGCAACACATTGCCCAGCATGGCGGAATCGGTATATTGGATGTCAGCTTTGTTATAGCGGATCGAACCTTCTAAGCCCAGCAACGTATAGCCGCGGAAGGTCTCGATACGGCGGTGCAAGTTGATGCCGCCTGGCTTATCGTCGGTATAGCGATGATCGTGGTTGCCACGCACGTAATATAACGGTAGTGACAACACTGATGCGATAAAGTCCACATAGTCCGCATCCAAATCACCACAACTCACCAATACACTAGCATCGCCATACTGTCGCCGTAAAAACTCACCATCATTGAGTTGTGGTAAGCGGTTGTCGCTGATGGCGAACACTTTCATCGAGAATACACACTCTCAGCCCAATCCGGGCACAATTTTAGAACTTTGTACAATATTGGATCACGGTGCTGGCAGTTTGCACAACGCATTATAACATGCGATTCAGGCAAAAATTAACGGCTGCGAACAGCCGTCCGATTTCTGGATGAATGCGGTGAAACAAAGGCTGATGCTATTGATAGGTTTGGCGGCGACGGTGGCGCGGCGTAGGTTGCGATGTGGATGCCTCCCAACCATCGGGAAATAACGCTAGATCAAGGGCCGTCCATAAACGACGTGCATCTGCATTATTGATTTGAATGACCCAGGACTCTTGCCCCACCCGACCCGTGATTTCCAATAGATCGTCTTCTGTACAAGTCACGTTGGCATGAATCGTCACGGTCGGGCTGAGGTTAGCAATATTGAGCGGGGCCGTCGAAACTAGAGTAGTCACTTTGGGTGCTTTTTCAGGAAAAAGACACAGGGTCAGGCGAAACCACATCAAACGCGCTGCCCGCTGACTGAGTACCTGTTTCCATGCTTTGTTGGCTGTGTCATCTTCGACCTGGCGCGTTCCTCCGATCACCAGTGTTTCTTCACCGGGACGAGTCCGCACATAGAGGTTAGCGCAGAGGCCGAACTCTTCTTGGTTAGGCTGCACCAAACTGCCTCCTATTGATATGGAGACGGTGCTTTATTCCTCCATATCCTGCATTAATTATGAGCAAAGCTAAATAGATCTAGAGTATAGTAGGGCAATCGCATATCAAACCTTAATTCTCGAACAATGAGCCATTATGACCTTCAAAATCCCCAATAATCGAACCGAATTTGCAGCTTTGACATTGAGTGTTGCGCTGAATACCCGATAACCTTATCGGATGCATAGATCAAATGAGGTCAAGAGGGTTCAATAAGGCCCATTTTTCCATTAAGAAAGCATATGCGATTGCCCTAAGAGTATAGCAGTTTATTCTTTATTGTACCTCAATTATTCGGTTTTGGGTAAGCAAAAGCGCGAGTTTATCATTACAAACCCGCGCTGAAAACATTCGTGGATCAGCTTCGGGGCTAAAAGAGACCCCAATCGTCGGCAGCACCCTCCTCCATCATCGAGGGGTCCCACATTTCCAGGCCCATTTCAATGGTAGCGGGCATACCCGCCGCTTCCTGAGCCACACGGCGCGTTTGCTCCATAATTTGTGGACCATATGGGCAAAACGGCGTGGTCAGAATCATGATGACGTGGATATTCTTCTCGTTGACGTCCACATGGCGCACCAGGCCCAATGTCACCACGTCCATGCCGATTTCGGGATCGACAACACTGCGGAGTGCTTCGCGCACATGTTCTTCCAGGGCTTTGATTTCTTCTTCAGTCTTGGGATTATCACTCATCGAACAATTGCTCTCCTCGACATTTTCAAAAAAGTCTACCATTGGCATTGATGGGAGTCAATTAATCTAATATTCTTTTTATTTATTCTTAAACACAGCACGAATCGGCGCGTAAAAAGCGAATATAAGAATTATTATAATATTCTTTTGGTTTATTGACAGCCCTCGAAACCGCATGGTATACTCGCTTGATGCGGTGAGACAAAGGATTTCCCCTCTATCTTGCCCAAACAAACCCCAAATTCCGAGGAGGAAAATCATTCGTCATGGGTGCAACCCTGGAAGTTAGAAATCTATACGTCAGCATTGACGGCAATCCAATTCTCAAGGGTGTCGATTTCGTCATGGAACAAGGCGAAACACATGCCTTGATGGGGCCAAACGGCTCTGGCAAGAGTACATTGGCCTATGCCTTGATGGGCCACCCGGCGTATACAGTGGACGCCGGACAGATTATTTTTGATGGTGTGGATGTATTGGAACTGGAAGCTGATGAGCGCAGCCGGTTGGGGCTATTCTTGGCCTTCCAATATCCGGTGGCCGTTCCAGGCGTGACCGTTGCCAATTTTCTGCGGAGTGCCATCAATGCCCGCCGCAAAGGCGACAATCCCGAAGATCCCGGCATCAGTATCCCTGAATTTCGCCGCCTACTTAAAGGCAAGATGGATTTGTTGGGCGTCGATCACAAATTCGCCGGACGCTATCTGAATGATGGATTCTCCGGTGGTGAAAAGAAACGCAACGAAGTGCTGCAACTGGCGACATTGGAGCCAAAAATCGGTATTCTGGATGAAACTGACTCTGGCCTAGACATTGACGCCCTGCGAATTGTAGCCGACGGTGTGAATAAACTGAAAGGCCCAGATCTGGGCGTGTTGGTCATCACCCACTACAAGCGAATGCTGGACTACCTGAAACCCGAACATGTCCACATGATGATGGATGGACAAATTGTCGAAAGTGGTGGCCCCGAACTGGCCGAGGAAATTGAAGCCGACGGCTATCGGCCTTTCTTCGAGAAGCACGGCCTGGAGGTCACGGAAGACTAGTAGAAGTTTTTGGGAGGAACACCGCATGTCTGAGCGTCTAACTCAGGAAGAACAAAATTTACGACACATTAACGCCGAGTATCTGGAAAAATATGGATTCCACGATCCCGAAGATTTCTATGCCCTAAAAAGCGAACAAGGGCTGAGTGAAGATGTCGTTCGATGGATCAGCGCCTTGAAGGGTGAGCCGGAATGGATGCTCGATTTCCGGTTGAAGGCTTACCAAACCTTCATGAAGAAAGCGATGCCGACCTGGGGCGCTGACCTGGGTGACATCGACTTCGACGCGATTCACTATTATGTGCGGGCGGCAGATCGCCAGGAACAAGATTGGGACGAAGTTCCCGAAGACATCAAAAACACGTTTGATCGCCTGGGCATTCCCGAAGCCGAGCAGAAATTTCTGAGCGGTGTTGGCGCTCAGTATGAGTCGGAAGTGGTCTATCACAAGATTCGGGAAGATTTGGAGCGCAAGGGCGTCATCTTCCTAGATATGGACTCTGGCCTGCGCGAACACCCTGAACTCGTCAAAGAGTATTTCGGTACGATCATTCCCCACACCGACAACAAGTTCGCGGCGCTGAATAGTGCTGTGTGGTCGGGCGGCAGCTTCATCTACGTGCCGCCGGGTGTGCATGTGGAATTGCCATTGCAGGCCTATTTCCGCATCAATACGCAGAACATGGGTCAGTTCGAGCGCACGCTGATTATTGTGGATGAAGGTGCGTTTGTGCATTATGTGGAAGGCTGCACGGCCCCCATCTGGTCAACGGACAGCTTGCACAGTGCCGTGGTGGAAATCATCGTCAAGAAGGGTGGGCGCTGTCGCTATACGACCATCCAGAATTGGTCGGGCAACGTCTACAATTTGGTGACGAAACGCGCTGTGGCTTATGAAGATGGGACGATGGAATGGGTGGACGCCAACCTGGGATCGAAGATCACCATGAAATATCCGGCGGTCTATCTGATGGAACCCGGCGCTCATGGCGAGGTGTTGAGCATTGCTTTTGCGGGCGAAGGTCAGCATCAGGATGCGGGTGGCAAGATTGTCCACCTGGCTCCGGATACAACCAGCCGCATCATCAGCAAGTCAATATCGAAGGATACCGGTCGCAGCAGCTATCGCGGCTTGCTGAAGGCCCACAAAGGCGCGAGGAATATCCGCAGCAATGTGGTGTGTGATGCGCTTTTGCTGGACCCGCAGGCACGGTCCGACACCTATCCTTACATCGAAATCGAAGAAGACGACGTCACAGTTGGGCACGAGGCCACTGTCAGCAAGGTCGGTGACGAGCAACTTTTCTACCTGATGAGCCGGGGCTTGAACGAGGCTGCGGCCAACTCCATGATTGTGAATGGCTTCATTGAGCCGTTGGCGAAAGAGTTGCCTGCTGAATTCTCGCTGGAGTTACGTCGTTTGGTCGAGATTCAATTGGAAGGATCGGTGGGTTAAGCGAGTAGCTATACAATTCTGAGTTGATAGTTAATCAGTCCCCTCCCAGCCTTCCCCAAACCTAGGGGAAGAGCTGTGTGGAGTGTGATTGTAAGCGGAGAGTTGATACTGCTCATACCCCCCAACGCATTAGAAAACGAACGAGGGGCTGCGGAAAGCCCCTTTTTTACGAGGAAAATCAATGGCAGATCAGAAAACGGTTGCACGTCGCCGCCGCCGACGTGAATATGTAGAACCCCCGATTACTTGGGACGATATTCTGGCGCGGGCCAAAGCCAATGATGAACCGCAATGGCTGGTCGATATGCGTCAATCGGCCTGGGAGCAATACAAATCAATGCCGATGCCGACTTTGCGTGATGAGTCATGGCGACGCACAGATTATACGCATATCGACTGGGATAGTGCGGGTCAAGTGACGATTGCTGAAAATCCGGACGTGGACGTCATTCCCGTCGAGCATCGTGCGCCGCTGATTGGCGATGATCAAGGCGGCCTGTTGGCCTGGGTAGATAGTGCCCCGGCATATCGTGAATTGAATGAGAAGTTGGCCGAAAAGGGTATCATCTTCACCGACCTGCACACCGCCTGTCATGAATATCCGGATTTGGTGCGCGAGCATTTATTCAGCAAGGCGCTGCGTCCCGATGAAGGCAAGTTTGCAGCGTTGAATGCGGCGGGCTGGACACATGGGTTGTTTGTGTATGTGCCCAAGAATACAGTGGTAGATTTGCCGCTGCATAGCATTTTCTACAATACGAACGGTGCATCGCTAGGTCATGTATTGATCGTGCTGGAGCGTGGTGCGGAAGCTACTGTTTTGCAAGAGTATCTTTCACCCGAAAAGGATGACCATGCCAGCTACATCGGCGGCACAGAGTTGATTGTCGGGACTGGAGCCAATCTGCGCTATGTCAGTCTGCAAAGCTGGG
The DNA here is from genome assembly GCA_965215855.1 of Aggregatilineales bacterium. GTDB lineage: Bacteria > Chloroflexota > Anaerolineae > Aggregatilineales > J027 > J027. Next base: position 320,892 of record CBDCER010000002.1, read on the forward strand.
GCCATAATGTCTATGAGTTCAGTCATGGGCGCGGGCATGTGGAGCGCGACGGCCAGTTAGATTGGGTTGTCGGCAGCATGGGAGCCAAGCTCACCAAAAAGTTCATGCAGATTGCGCTGGATGGTGAGGGCGCATGGGGCCGCATGAGTGGCATGTTCTTCGCGGATGGCACGCAACTGCTGGATCATGACACGCTGCAAGTTCACAATGAGAAAAACACCACCAGCGACCTGCTATTCAAGGCGGCGCTGAAAGATACGGCGCATAGTGTGTGGCGCGGCATGATCCGCGTGATGCCAGAGGCGCAACAAACGGACGGCTTCCAGGCCAACAATAACATGCTGATGAGTAGCACAGCACGCGCGGATAGCATCCCCGGCTTGGAAATCGAAGCCGACGATGTGCGCTGCACCCATGCCGCTACGATTGGCAAGATGGAGGAAGAGTACATCTTCTATCTGATGACACGTGGCGTGCCCCGTATCGAGGCCGAGCGCCTGTTCATCAACGGCTATTTCTGGGATGTGCTGGAACGCATTCCATTTGAGGATGTGCAGGAGCGTTTGCTGGCCGATGTGGACCGTAAGATATTCGGCCTGCATAACGTCAGCGCATAATCATTGAAATACTGAGACAACAAAGAGGCATGGAATTCTCTGTGCCCGATTTTGATTAACCATCACAAAATTTGGAGGCGCATTGAGATGGCAGAAGAATATGCACGTCGGGAAGCATTGGTCACCACCGATTGGGTAGCTGAACATCTGGACGATCCCAATATCCGCATTGTTGAATCTAACGAGGATCCTCTGCTCTACGCCAGCGGCCATATTCCTGGCGCAGTGCAGATTGATTGGGTAACCGATCTGAACGACCAGGTGCGACGCGATTATCTGGATCAGGCCGCATTTGAAGAATTGATGTCCAAACATGGCATCAGCAATGATACGTTGGTGGTGTTCTATGGCGATAAGAACAACTGGTGGGCCTGCTATGCGTTTTGGGTCTTCCAACTGTTCGGGCACAGCAAGGCCGCTATCATGAACGGAGGGCGCAAAAAATGGGACGCCGAAACCCGTCCACTGACCCGCGACATACCGAGCTATCCCGCTACTGAATACCATGCTCAACATCGCACGGACTACAAGATTCGGGCGTTCCGTGACCAGGTTTTGCAGCATGTGGAGGCCAACGGACCGCTGATTGATGTGCGTAGTCCTGGCGAGTTCCGGGGCGAATTGTTGCACATGCCAGACTACCCGCAGGAAGGCTCTTTGCGCGGCGGGCATATTCCGGGGGCAAAGAGTATCCCCTGGGGTAAAGCTGCTAACGAGGATGGCACGTTCAAGAGTGTGGCAGGCCTCAAAGCATTGTATGAACAGGAGAACGGCTTCAGTCCTGAGCAGAACATCGTGACCTATTGCCGCATCGGTGAGCGTTCGTCGCATACGTGGTTTGTGTTGACCTACTTGCTCGGCTACAACAACGTGCGGAATTACGACGGCAGCTGGACGGAATGGGGCAATCTGGTGCGCGTTCCAATAGAAAAATAACATTTATCGGCTAGAATGAATAGCGACTTGCACGGGGCGATGGGGTAGAATGTGACCATCGTCCTGTTGTATATACACACTGGCTGCAAAAAAGGATTTCTGACCTGTGAGGAAAATCCCGATCTTCATCATCACTGTGCGGATTATTGTGGGCAGTTTAGAAAGCACACATATATGGGCACTGTGGCAACAAGATGAATTGCAACTACGAGCGATTAGCTGGAGTCCGGATGATTCGCTGGTGGCCTTTGGGACTCGCCAGAACAAGGTGATGATCTACGATGTTGCGTCGCAAACGGTAACGCACGAAATTGACACAGCAGGGGAAACTACACTTAGCATTGCATGGAGTCCTGATTCTACTAAATTAGCTCTGACAAGCTCGACCCCAAGCACTTATATTGAGATATTCGACACCACAGGTTATACCCCCTTGCTTTCATTACCAATCGTTGGCACAACATACCAACCGATAGCCTGGAGTCTTGATGGGAGCAAAGTTGTTGGCTCCGACGGTCATGATGCACAGATTTGGGATGCTGTGACGGGACAAGAATTAGCGTTATTAGAGGGACATTACAATGAGGTCGGGATGGTTTATTGGTCAGAAGATGGAACATGGGTGCTTACAGTGGATGGCGGCGGTACAGTGCGAATATGGGACGCTGCGACCTATACGTTGATCAACAGTTTTCAGGCTGGAGAGGGGTCGCTTGAGGCCGCCGTAAGTCCTGACGAAACGCAAGTTGCAATTCCTTATCGGAACCTTACAGTATTGGATTTGGCAACGGGTCAGATAGTCATTGAATTCCAGGCACATCTAGAACCGCTGATTGGTATAGATTGGAAGGGCACACACTTGGCAAGCTTTGGTTATGGAGATACCATCCATATCTGGGACATGACAACCTGGCAACTGGACGCCATAATTCCAACCTCAACTTTTATCTATGATGTGGCTTTGAATAGCGATGGCATTTATCTTGCCTATAGTGGCCCTGGTGGGACACCGCTTGTGTCGTGCATCTGCGACTTTTTAATCGAAGATACGGGACTACGGCCCCCTGGGATTGATAGTGTACGGAGTGTGGCATGGAGTCCGGATGACTCGCTGGTGGCTTTTGGGACTCGCCAGAACAAGGTGATGATTTATGATGTTGCGTCTCAAACGGTTACGCACGAAATCCCTACAACAGGGACAATTATTCGTAGAATCACATGGAGTCCTGATTCAACCAAGATTGCTGCAGTTCCCCAGGCAATCACATTGAGATACTGGATGGCACTACCTATACACCTTTGTTTGCATTTTCAGTAAGTGGCGCAGAATTTGAGCCTCTGGTCTGGAGTCCCGACGGTAGCAAGATCGCTGGCTCGGCTGGCTTTGATGCACGTATCTGGGATGCTGTGACGGGGGAGGAGTTGGCGGAATTAGAGGGACATTTTCGTGACGTCGGCACAATCCACTGGTCAAGAGATGGTACGTGGTTGGTTACAGTGGATGGCGGTGGTAGAGTGCGAATATGGGATGCTATCACCTATACCCTGATTAATAGTTTTTCTGCTGGGGAAGGATCAGCAGGTGCCGTTGTCAGTCCTGACGAAACACAAATTGCAGTGGTTTGGGAAAATGTCACCGTTCTGGATATAGCGACTGGTCAGTCAGTAAGCGAATTACAGGCTCAACATAGGCCACCAATCGGCATAGACTGGAAAGGTAAACATCTGGCAAGTTTTGGTGCTGAGGAACCTATTTATGTGTGGGATACGACGATCTGGCAGTTAGCAGCCACCATTCCGGTCTCAACTTTTATTTATGATGCTGTATGGAACAGCGACGGCACTTATCTTGCCTATAGTGGCCCTGGTGGAATGCCGCTTGTGGTCTGCATTTGCGATTTTCCAATAGAAGTTAATTCAAGCTCTATTGGGTAGACCGTTATATACGATAGCGATGGTGGTACAATCGATATCCTTGATGTACCTGACTTGGGCAATAGATGAGATAAAATCAGGAGACTATGGCCGAACTAAACGAATATCCAGAAGCCTTGCGCGAAATCCTGGAAATATTTGACGAGTCCAACGAAAGCGAACGCATGGAAATGTTGCTGGACTACAGTGACCGTTTTCGAGAAGTGCCGGAGACCATCGCCAAACGCCCCTTCCCCGAAGAAAATCGGGTACAGCGTTGCGAGTCGGAGGCGTATGTCTTTGTGGAAAGCCGCGACGATGATCGCTTGCATTTTCACTTTGCCGTTGAAAATCCGCAGGGTGTATCGGCGCGGGCAATGGGCGCGATTTTGCAGGAGTCACTCTCTGGCGCGACTGCCAATGACATCCTGATCATACCGCATGATATTGTGATCCGGTTGTTCGGGCGACGAATCTCGATGGGCAAAGGCGAAGGGCTATTGGGGATGGTATCGTTGTTGAAGTATTATGCGAAGAAGCAAACATCATGACGACAAAAACACTTGATGTCCAGGCCGTGCGGGCCGATTTCCCCATTTTGCATCAGGAGGTGCATCCCGGTAAACCGCTGGTGTTTCTGGATAGTGCCGCCAGCAGTCAGAAGCCAGTGCAGGTCATTGAGGCCATGAATCACTATTATCGCAATACGCACGCCAATGTGCATCGCGGGTTGCATGTCCTGAGTGAAGCGGCGACAGATGCTTATGAAGGTAGCCGTGACAAAGTGAAAGCCTTCATCAATGCTAAATCACGCAAGGAAGTGATTCTGACGGGTAACACCACCGCCAGCATGAACCTGTTAGTGCAGACGTGGGGCCGCGCTAATTTGCAGGCGGGCGATGTGGTGATTTTGAGCGAGATGGAACACCACGCCAACATCGTCCCCTGGCACATCCTGGCGCTGGAGAAGAACATCCAACTGCGCTATATCCCTATCACCGACGACTATATCCTCGATATGGAAGCCTATGCACAGATGTTGCGCGAGGGACCAGTGAAAGCCGTGAGCGTGGCGCATGTCAGCAACGTGTTGGGCACGGTCACACCGCTGGCAGAAATGGTGCGGATGGCGCATGAGGTGGGCGCGATTGCTGTCGGCGATGGGGCACAGGGCGTGCCACACATGCCGGTGGATGTGCAGGCGTTGGATATCGACTTCTATGCGTTCAGCAGCCACAAAATGTGTGGACCAACGGGCATTGGGGTGCTGTATGGCAAAAAGCACCTATTGGAAGCCATGCCCCCCTGGTTCGGCGGCGGTGATATGATCCGCAAAGTGACGTTTGAAGGCTCGCAATGGAACGACCTACCCTATAAATTCGAGGCCGGGACGCCACCCATTGCCGAAGGGATTGGTCTGGGGGCGGCGGTTGATTATCTGAACGATCTGGGGATGGGTGTGGTTCATGCCCATGAACAAATGATTACCGATTATGCCCATGAACGGCTGGCGGAAGTGCCCGGTTTGAAGCTCTTTAACCCACCGCAGCCGTATCGCAGTGGACTGGCAACGATGATGCTGGACGATATTCATGCTCATGATCTGGCGCAAATTCTGGACTTTGAAGGAGTGGCAGTGCGGGCTGGTCATCATTGTGCCATGCCGTTGCATCGCCAACGCTTGCAAGTTCCAGCCACCACCCGCGCCAGCTTTTACCTCTACACGACCCGTGAGGAAATTGATACACTGGTGGATGCCCTCTATGTAGCGAAAAGGAAATTCGCCCAATGATGGATATGTACCAGGAAAACATATTGGATCATGCCCAACATCCGCGCCATTGGGGATTGCTGGATCAGCATAATCTACACGCCGAAGACGAAAATCCGTTGTGTGGCGATACGCTGGAATTGACGTTGCGCGTGGACGAACATGGTATCGTGGCCGGCCTGGGGTGGGACGGCCAGGGTTGTGCCATCAGCCAGGCCACGGCTTCCATGCTCGGCGAGGAAATTCTCGGTAAGTCATTGGATGATTTGAAGCAACTCAGCAAAGAGGAAGTGCTGGAACTGGTCGGGATTCCCCTCAGCATGAGTCGCCTGAAATGCGCCTTGTTATCACTAAAAGTGGTGAAGGCGGCGGCTTATAACCTGGAACGCTGGACAGACGACGATGACGATTAATCTGAACATCCTGACGCCGGATGCGGTGCGATGTTTGGATATAGCCGTTGCTGCCGCCCGCGAACGCCATTATCCCTATGTGGACACTGAGCATCTGTTGATTGGTATCTTGAATACGGATATGGGTGACAATGTGTTGGCGGCCAGTGGTGTAGCGGCGGACGAGTTGTTGCAGGCGATTCTAAATGAACTGAGTATGGTGCGTGAAGAGCCGTTGAAACAACTGAATGGCCTGACACGCAACGCTACCCAAGCTCTGTTCCGTGCTCAAGACATCGCACAATCACTGGCGTCGCAGCATCTCAATAGCGGCCACATCCTGCTCAGTTTGTTGAGAGAACCTGATCCGTTTCTGGCGGATGTTCTGTCACAATACCCACAGCTTGACCTAGATCAGATACAGGCATCCGTTATCAGTCAGAGTGCTGTGCCTTCCAGCACATTTGAGAAACACTGGCGACCCGCCACCTGGGAAACAGCGAAATATCTGGTTGGTAAAGGAACTGCTAGAACTGCGGCCAAAGTTACACCGATTCGTGGCAATGTCCGCATCGCACCGGCCGCCGCACAACGTCGCTCAACAACCCGCGCTCCTGGCGAGAGTTGGATGCCAGCCTGGGCAGCATTGCTTTTGCTGGCAGCGGTGATCTCTGGTGCAATCATGCGACCCGACATCGCTGTGCCAGTGGTGATCGTGGTTGGGGGATGGATCATCTCGCTGGTTCTGCACGAATTTGGGCACGCGCTGGTGGCATATTGGGGCGGGGATCATACTGTCGTGGAAAAAGGGTATCTCTCACTCAACCCCATGAAATATATGCACCCATTACTCAGTATCGGCCTGCCGATGCTCTTTTTGTTGATGGGCGGCATCGGGCTGCCGGGCGGCGCGGTTTATATCGAGCGTCACCGATTGCGAAGCAGATATTGGGGAGCTGCCGTATCAGCCGCCGGGCCGTTTGCCAACCTCATCTGTTTGCTGGTGTTTTCTGCGCCGTTTTGGACAGGCTATGTTGATAATGCGGAATATGTGGCTCGCAGTGATTTATGGAGTGCGGTGGCGTTTCTGGCCTGGCTGCAAGGCACAGCTATTCTATTTAACCTGATTCCTTTCCCGCCGCTGGATGGGTTTGGCATTATTGAGCCATTTTTGCCGGAAGACCTCGCCATCAACCTGCGTTCGATGGGATTCGCGGGGTTGTTTCTCATCATCTTGATCTTCTGGTTGCCGCGCACCGACAACGGGTTTCATCCTGCCGACGCCTTCTTTGACCAGGTTGATAGCATCGCAGATCAAGTAGAAGTGCAAATCTATCAGTCCAGACAGGGCTGGGATAATTTTCAATTCTGGGAAGATAATTAACGGAGGATTCATTGTGGCTGGATATGTTACTGTTGCAACAGTTGATCAATTGCCACCTGGGGAGCGCATCGTCGTTGAAATCGGGGAGATGTATGTCGCGGTATTCAACGTGGGCGGAAAATTCTACGCGATTGAGGATTTCTGTACACATGATGAAGGGCCGCTGGCAGAAGGTGAACTCCATGCTGATGCCGACAACCCCAAAATCGAGTGCGACCGACATGGGGCGACGTTTGAATTGAAGACGGGCAAACCAACTTTTCCGGCGGTGGTTCCGGTGTCCCGTTTTGCGGTGCAGGTGCGGGACAGTGAGATTCAGGTGAATGTGGACGAGCCACTGCAATAAACTACAAATCGCGGTTATTTCAAAAGCCCCATGAGTTCTTCTCTGGGGCTTTCTGATTCGCAATAATTCTGACGAGGGACCATATGCGCCGACCAGCAACTGTCAGTGTGGAGAAAACACTATAGGTATCTAAAAAATCTCAGCCTGCGACTCGGCGGCTTTGGCAGCGTCGTCCACCATGCCCAACTTCGCAAATATCAGCGTGGCAGCTTGCAATTGACGGGCGGCTGGCACACGACGGCCTCGCTTGGCAAGGCTGCGAGCATGCACGAGCATGGTGCGAGCGACTTCGCCTTCGGACTCCAACTCCTCGAATGACTCAACAGACGCTTTGAAATAGTCATCGGGATTGGTCGAGAAATCGGCTTCATCGTTGGCGGGCGGTGTTTCAAGAGCCGTCAACACTTCGCCGACGGTACGGCTGGCAAGTCCGAGAACCAGTGGCTCTTTAATCTCTCTGGCAAGTTTTAGCGCCTGCCGGGCACGCTCCCAAGCTCCTTGCAGATCATTTTCATTGAGATGAATAATCGCCATCCCATGACAGATTTCGGCCAATAAACCGGGAAGTGTGTTCTTATGTTCTGCGGGCCATTGATCAGACAATTGCTGGGCTTCTTGCAGTGCAGTACGGGCGCTTCTGAAATGCCCCATGCTGATCAGCATCAATCCTTCATTAGAACGAGCGACCGCCTGAGCGCGTAAATCACCTAAATGGATAGCCTTTTCATAAGCAGCGTGGAACAGGCGACGCGCACGGGTGAAATCGCCCTTCTGACGATAACTCTCACCCAGATTGAGGTCGCAACTCATCAAACGACTTTCATTGCCTAGCAGTTCATAGAGATCGCGGGCTTGCTCGAAGTGACGAATGCTGACATTCAGATTGGACCGATAGCCCTGCATATAGCCGAGCAGAAATTCAACACGGGCCTCATTTGCCATACAACTGCCTGCACAATCCTCCCGCTTCAATCGCTTGAAGGTTTCGACAGCGGTTTCAAACGGCAATTTGCCTGATTCCCATTCACGCAAAACCTCAAGGCAGCGTTGGTTGAATTCGGGGGATACATCTTGTGGTTGAGTAGATGATGAAGAGGCCATTGAAAGCTCCGCAACAAAACATGGACTATTTTGTCTATCTTATTCAATCATAACAACTGGGGTTCAATTCGTCCAGTTTTGAAACCGTTAACAAACGCAAGAAATATCGGAGATACTCAGCTACATATGGATACATTGTGCTATATTCGCCCAATATAATTCGGTACAATGGAGTTTTGATAAGCAACAACACAATTGAGGACATGACAATCTATGCCCCAACTCATCGTCAATGCCGACGACTTCGGTTTCAGCCCTGGTGTAAACAGTGGCATTATCCGCGCTTATAAAGAGGGTATCGTCACCTCGACAACCGTGATGATTAACCTAGATTATGCCGAATCCGGATTGGAACAATTGTTGAAAGAAGCGCCCACCATCGGCATCGGGCTGCATATTAACCTGACACAAGGTCAACCAGTGGCTCCTGTCGCCCATGTGCCATCACTGGTTGACAGCGAGGGTCAGTTTTACCCCGAAACGCGGCTACTGGATGTTGCATTCGGCTTTGATGGTGACGAGTTGTATGAGGAAATCGCGGCGCAAATTGAGCTTTTTGTCGCCATCGCGGGACGCCCACCGACTCATCTGGACTCACATTTTCATGTGGCAATGCTGCACCCATTGGCATTGGAGGCGACGTTGGCGCTGGCAGCGGAACATGGGAATTTGCCACTGCGCGAGTCGAAGGTTGATGCTCCGCCCGCGGAAATCGTCGCTAAAATTCAGCGGTTTATACCCGAACTACCCGATGCGCCCTTGCTGCAATTGATTCCACTTTTGAAGCAGATCATGGAACAAGAACCCATTCCCTACATGCCCGCTCACTTCGAGACAGGCTTCAATGGGCCGGACACAACGTTAGGTGATCTGTTGAATATCTTGGTTGCCCTACCGGAAGATCGTCCCACTGAATTGTTATGCCATCCGGGGATTGTCAATGATCCACTGAATCCCAATGCGGAACTGCGTCAAAAAGAACTGGATAGCCTAACGCATCCGGCGGCGCGAGAAGTGATCAACCGCTACAATATCCAACTGATCAATTACACGGCACTGCATCAAAGAACCGGAGAATGATAACCATGACACATGATGCGCCTAACCCGGATGACGACAAAGATATTGATGCTGCAACTCATTCGCTGCTGGATAGTCTGGACGATGAATTGAAACCAGCTCAACCACCGCCGGATGCGGCAACAGAGGCACTGTTGCAATCGCTGAACGACATAAAACCTCAAACGGTGAGTGAACCTCTGGCAGCAGCGGTTGTCGATGAAGCAACAGAAGACGCAACACGCTATCGCTATCGAATTGCAGCGGCGTTGCCCAAGACCTTGCAGGAAGCCATTACTGAGGCATTGGACACAGTGGATCTCGACCCCGCTGTAGGCATGTTCCAGTGGCAGGCGAGTTTTGAGGTTGAGCGCATGGATGTGTTGCGTGCGGCGTTGAATGAATGGTCTCAGGAACATCTGCCTATCGAGACCGGCACTGAAAAGGTGTATTGTGCGGTCGAAGGTTCACAGACCTATGTCGCAGGATGGACGCTCGCCAACACATCCGCAATTTATCAGGCTCAAAATGCACTGACAACGAGTCTGGCCGCCATTGTCACACCGTTGGCCGGGGAATCGGCAGTTTTTCGCACGATACTACCCGTGATGGTCGGTGTGCCAGCAGATCGTTTCCCGCAATTGGTGGCGCATTTACACGGACAGTTTACGCCGGAAACCTGGTCTATTCAGTCGCTTGAGATACTCCGTATCCCAATTGATGATAATGGCGTGATCATGACGGGAGCCGAATGGGAAGTTGTGAACAACCCAATATAAGCGATGGACCGCCCGCCTAACCCTCACTTCCAGCGACTTACGCCCCACGACAGTGGTTTTACGGCGGCGGTCGGCGCAACGCTGGGTTTCATATTTCATTTCCTGGTCTTGCAGGGGCTTTTTGCCAACCTTTACGACAACAATTCTTATCTGATAATCACGTTGATGCCTGCCCTGGCCGTTCCGCCTATGATTGCGCTGTATGCAGCCCGCTTCACTGCCCAGCATTGCCGCAGGGAGAACTATGAATGGCTGTATCTAACTTCATTGAGCAACGCGCAATTGGTGTGGGGCTATGTGCGGGCAGTGACACAACGCACCGGATTTTTGGTTGGCTTTCAACGGGGGATAGTGATCATACACACGGTCATCGTGATTTTCATTTGGAGAGTCACGGTGTTGTTTGAAGAAGAGGTGTTCTCCACCGAGCTGGCCGTTAGTCTCTTAGGGCCTATGACTGGATTGCTGGTTTTTAACCGGCTGCCAGTTGCGCTAGGGGTCGGGTTTGGACTGCGATTCCGACATGTGCTTTATGCGACACTGAGTGCTTTGCTGCTGACCCTTTTGCTGTTTGCGATCTGGGTGCAAAGCAGTATGCGACTGGTGCTGCCGGTGTTTCTGGACGCCAGTTCGCCTGAAACAGTGTATCCCCCTGTAATAGCTTTGCTGGCGACACCCTATCTGGGAAGCCTGGGGATTACCCTGATGAGCTATCGTTGGGCACGATTGCAACGTGGCTAATCGGTAATATCTGGGCAGCAAAACACGTCAATTTTCGTGAACAAAATAACAAATAAAGGAACTGTTTTTGAACAGACGATTTGGGCCAATTTTCCTCTTCGCCTCAATTTTTCTGGGCGGGTTGATGGTTTGGTTGGGGCGCGTAGATAGCCTAGATTTGGGGCCACCGGCTCCACGCACTGGCGCACCCGCGCCCGATTTCACGCTGGTTGACCTGGAAGGCAACACGCACAAGCTCTCGGAATATGTGGGGCAGGCGGTTATCATCAACTTCTGGTCGGTGTATTGTGTGCCGTGTCGTGCCGAAATGCCGGATTTGCAACAGGTTTATGAGGAATATCAGGATCAGGGGTTGGTATTGCTGGCAGTTAACCAGAATGAACCACCAAATGAGGTGGATGGCTTTATTGACGACTATGACCTAACATTCCCCATTCTGTATGACACAGGTTTTGAGGTCAGCCGCGACTATGAAATCGAGTCATTCCCAACTACATATTTTGTTGACCGACGGGGGCGCGTCCGTCATGTCACGTTCACCGGCCCGATGAGCGCGAGCTTTGTCGAAAGCCTAGTTTTGGATTTGCTGAAGTAGCCTATGTATCGCACACTGCATATCGGTCCGGCAGCCTTGCAAACTGCCTTTGTTCTCTATCTGCTAGGTTTCTATCTGGCAACAGAGTTTGCCACACGCAATGCAAAACGCCATCACACCAACGGCAACACGATCCAAAATGCCATGCTCGTGGGACTGGTCGGTGGATTAGTAGGCGCACGGTTGGTCTTTGCCGTGCTACATTGGGCAGCATATCAGGATGATTTGAGCGCATGGTTTTCGATTCGACCACAGGGATTGAATGTCGTCGGTGGGGTCATCGTTGGTAGCGCAGTGATGCTGGCATTTGGGCGCTGGCGGCGGGTTGCGCTGCGAGATTTTCTGGAAATCATCACGCCGGGTGTCGGCATTCTGATGGTCGTGCTGCCGCTGGCGTTTCTAGCAGAAGGCAGTGTCTTCGGCAAGGCCAGCGAGTTGCCCTGGGCCATTGAGTTGTGGGGTCTGAAGCGCCATCCCACGCAAGTTTACGCGGCCATTGGAAGTGCCGTGACATTCGGCATCTGGTGGCGTTATCGAGACCGTCTGGATAATCATGAATTTCTGGTCATCGTCACAGGGAACGCGCTGACGTGGATGCTGGTAGGCTTCTTGTTGGCCGAACCTGCCCTGGCATTGGAGAGCTATCGCCTGGTGCAGGTGATGGCATGGGCGGTGCTGGTCGTTGTGGCCTTCGCCTGGAATCTGTCGCAACAAACCATGCAATCATGACATGGTGGAAACCGGCAACGTTTTCAGGGCATGGGGCACAATCAATGCCGACGGTGTGGAGGTTCCCAACAGAATTTCGGTCATGGCGACAGCGGTTGGCATATCGGGTGCGTGGAGCAGACCGGTATCTTTCAAAAAGCCGGGTTTCTGGACGCCGACCAACACCATACGATAACGTTGCTGCAATTGAGCAATCATGAAGGCGCGTTGTTCCCCTGGGCGGCTGTCGTTTGTCAATAAATGCGAAATCAGATCAGGCGTCGGGCCAAAGCGACGCAGCAAATCGAGTGTGTTTTGCTCGCCCTGCCCCTGACCGCCCTTTTCTGGCAGCGGAGCCGGCACAAGAATCACGCCACCATCGCGGATAACAGGATGGGCACTGAGACCGATATAAGTCGCGGCTCGCGATGCCTGATAGAGATTGGCGTCTTTAGGTGCGCCTACGCCTGCGATCACGACATCATACGGTGCATTGGGAACCGGACATTCGTAGAGACAGCGGGCCTGCTTCACCAGCTTATCATGAACGTCATCGGGCGCGCCTGTCGCCAGATGTAGGATTTCCCCATCATTGTCCAACACAACGTTGATTGCATATTCGTGGCCGATTTTTGCGCCTGCTGCCTGCAAGAATCGCTGGAACGGGTTGCCTTCTACAGCACCGAGGCGTGTACCAGGCAGGTTGAGGAAAGCAGGGCTATGCGTGTGGGCGATGGTACCTGGGCCACCACAACCAATGACAGCCGTTTTGGTCCCGCCGCTATATCCGGCATACTGGTGCGGCTCGACAACACCGACCGTGATGATGGTCGCATCCAAGAGGAGGGGATTGATCTCAATAGGAACGCCATTAATCATGCCCAAGCTGAGGACTGTCGTCGGATCATGATCTACGACCTCGAAATTACCCACCAACCAATCGCCCAGTTTGGCACGTTTTTCGGCGTCAGTGGAGCGACGGTGCATCCCTATGGCACACAATAGTTTTATGGATACACCAGTGGGTTGCAATATACGGATAATCGGCTCCAGCAAAGTTTGGTCGGGAGAAGCACGAGTAGCGTCTGTGAAAATGGCGACCAACGGACGGCGCATATCCACTATCTCGGCAATGTGGTGGGCGAAAGCCTCCAACTGTGCCCGAATGTCATCAGCCGTCAAGGGTTGAGCTGTCTGGAATTGCTCGACAACATCCACCAAATCCCAGGTAGAAGGTAGATCGAAGGACAGGTTGCCGTCCCCGAATGGCACGCAATAAGGCATCAACGGCTCTCTTCTTCCAAAACCATGTGGAGTTGCGGAAAGCTCCCGGTCAGAAAGCTAACAAATGCACGAGTGATCGGGTTGAATGGTGCGCGTTTGTCCCAAATTAGACGGATGGTGCGCTGGAGTGTGGCGTTCTGAATGGGAAGGGCGTGCATAATATCGAGGCGGCATTCGTGCTGCACGACGTATTCAGGCAGGATCGTGATACCCAAACCCGCACCGACAGCGCGTTTGATGGCCTCCGGATTACCAAACTCGGCCACAATATCGAGGGTAACGTTGTGTTTTTGGAGCAAACTCTCCATCCAGGCGCGGGTATGGCTATTAGGCGGGCGGGCAATGAAGGGTTGAGCGTTTAGGGCCTCAAGCGGGATCATCTTGCGCTTGAACCAGGGATGGCCGCGCCCGACAATAACCATCTGATCGACTTCGCGCAACATCATCCGATCCAGGCGTTCGTCATCAGCAGGTTCGCCTTCGACAATCCCAAGATCCAGCGTGTGATTGAGAACCTGGCTCACGATTTGCGAGGTAACATCGGTGGTCAGCGAGGCAGTCAGATTGGGAAAACGCTGCTGGAAACCGCCGATCCAGTCTGGCAGTAAATAGACATCAGTGCCCGGCGTGGCTCCGAGGCGCAGTTGACCACTTGCCAGCAATTCCACATCGGTCACGGCGCTGGCGGCCTCGCGGACGAGTTGCAATATGCGCGTGGTGTAATCCAGCAAAATCTGACCAGCGGGGGTCAACGTGACACCACGTCGCCCTCGGATGAACAACTGAGTCCCCAATTGACTTTCCAGATCTTGAATATGCTGACTGATGGCAGATTGAGTCAGGTAGAGCCGGTCAGCGGCTTTGCTGAAACTGCCCGCTTCGGTCACCGTTGCAAAGATTTCGAGTTTGTAGAGACTGAGCATGGGACAGTTCCCTTGAGCTATAAGCCATGACTTATGTCAGATTATAAGCAATCTGCGCTGTTTCCCCTACCCTAAAACGCATAGAATTGCTGCATCAGGTCAATCCTATATCCTCGACGGTGCAATATGAATCTACTCAGGCAATTCCTACCCGGCGGCAATGCGCTCAACCTTGATGTTCAAGACGTATATCAGAACATGCAGAATGGCGCTGTGCCCTATCTATTAGATGTTCGCCAACCCTTTGAATTCCAGAACGGCCACATCCCCGGCTCGATTCTAGTTCCAATGAGTGATCTGCGCTCCCATCTTGAACAACTGCCACATGACCGCCACATTATCTGCATCTGTCGCTCTGGAGCGCGGAGCGGGATGGTGGCCCAACAGTTGGCAGGGCTGGGTTTGGAAGCCTATAACCTGCGCGGCGGTATGATCGCCTGGCAACGTGCAGGATTACCAATCCAGATCGGGAACTAACAATGGTCATTTTGGCAGGCCTGTTATTAGGCATGGTGATTGGGCTGCTGCTCGGCTTGATGGGCGGCGGCGGCTCGATTCTAACTGTGCCCGCTCTGGTCTACATTGCAGGCCAAAGTCCGCAGGCTGCCGTCACGACCTCGCTGGCGATTGTGGGAACTAACAGTGCTGTCGGAGCCTATTTCCATAACACACAAGGCACACTGAATTGGCGTGTGGCTCTATTTTTTGGCGGCACAGGTATGGGCGCGGCCTATTTCGCAGCCGGTTTATCGCAGCATTTTTCGCAAACGATGCTGCTCGTGGCGTTTGCAGGGCTAATGCTGATAGTCGGGACGATGATGTTGCTGTATGAACGGCCCGAACACAACCCTAATGCCAGTCAAAGCCTGCCATTAATTATTGGGAGTGGGGTCGGCGTGGGCATCTTAACCGGTATATTGGGTGTCGGTGGTGGCTTTTTAATTGTCCCGGCGCTGGTCATGCTGGTCGGATTGCCGATACAACAGGCGGTTGGCACATCGCTGGTTATCATCGCCATGAACAGCCTAGCCGGGTTGTTGGGACACCTGGACACTGGTGGCATTGATCTGCAACTGACGCTGGTGTTTATCGCCGCTGGTTTGATCGGGACATTTACTAGCGCACGCCTGAGTAAATATCTACAAGCCAACCAACTACGGCAATTGTTTGCGATCTTTGTTGTAATCATGGCTGTATTGCTGCTGTATGACAATTTACCAGATCTATAAACATTTGATAGAAAACGGGCAAGCCACAATTACGTTGCCCGACTGAAAGGAATAAGCACATGCAGGAAAAACTACGATTGGGCCTACAGGTAACGTTGGACACTGATTTCGATCAAGCGGTTGAGAAAGTGACAGCAGCACTGAAAGTTGAGGGGTTTGGCGTCTTGACCGAGATCGACGTGAAAGACACCCTCAAAAAGAAGATTGATGTGGACTTTCGTCCGTACAAAATTTTGGGGGCTTGCAACCCACCGCTGGCACACCAAGCCCTGACGGCAACCCCAGAAATTGGCCTGTTGCTGCCATGCAACGTAACGGTTTCGTATGTGGAAGACAACATGACGGAAATAACCCTGGTTGACCCAATGTCGATGATGAGTTTTGTGGAACATCCTGATCTACAACCTATCGCTGCGGATGCCGGTGCGCGTCTGGCGCGAGTGAAAGCCAGCTTGGAGGAAAATAACTAATGCCCATTTATGAATTTGACTGTGTGGATTGCAACAACGATTTTCAGAAATTGGTACACCGCATCAGCGCCATTGATGAGGTGACCTGTCCAGATTGTGGCAGTCCCAACATCAAGAAGAAACTGTCGATATTCTCATCGAAAATAGCCAGCACGAGTTCCGTTGCCAGCACCAGCAGCAACAGTAGCGCCAGTTGTGCGCCAGGTGGTGGCTGAGGCATTCGATGGTAATGCTGGCCGTGTGCCAGCTTTCGCGCATACATCGACCAGTCGTAGCGGGTTGCGTTACGGCTGGTTTGCGTTTTTCAGGCGGAATGACAACAGATTTGCCGCCATTCGTCCATTGTTTTTCACCTGAATCTCAGTAGACTCAGCACTATATGTGATAGATATGCAACACCTTAAGGAGTTTCACCGTGAAGCAACCTATTCGCGTCGCAGTGACAGGCGGCGCAGGTCAAATTGGTTATAGTTTGTTGTTCCGGCTGGCAAATGGCGAAACATTTGGCACTGATCAACCTGTGATCCTGCAAATTTTGGAAATCCCGCAAGCAATGGACGGGCTGAAGGGTGTGGTCATGGAATTAAATGACTGCGCGTTCCCCCTCCTTGAAAACATCATCGCTACCGATGACCCCAACGTGGCATTCAAGGGTGTCAACTGGGCGCTGTTGGTCGGCAGCCGCCCGCGCAGTGCGGATATGGAGCGCAAAGACCTGATCGCCATTAATGGCAAGATTTTCGTGGGGCAAGGCAAGGCCCTCAATGACAATGCGGCAGATGATGTGCGAATTGTGGTGATCGGTAATCCATGCAATACGAACTGTTTGGTCGCTCGCAAGAATGCTCCAGACATTCCGTCAGATCGTTGGTTCGCCATGACACGTCTGGATCAGAATCGTTCGCAAAGCCAGATCGCGACCAAGGCGGGTGTTTTGTCGCGGGATGTCACCAATCTGGGGGTTTGGGGCAACCACAGCGCCACACAATTCCCCAGTTTTGAACATGCCATGGTCAACGGAAAACCGGCTCTGGAGGCAATTCCGGATCGTGGCTGGTTCGAGAATGACTTTCTGAAGACAGTCCAGCAGCGTGGCAAAGCCATCATTCAGGCACGTGGCAAGAGTTCGGCAGCCAGCGCCGCCAATGCTGGCATCGATACCATTGTTAGCCTATTAAATCCAACGCCCGCTGGCGACTGGCACAGTGTAGCCGTGATGTCGGACGGTAATCCGTATGGTGTCGCAGAGGATCTGATGTTCTCGTTCCCAATCCGCACCAATGCCGATGGCAGTTGGGAAATTGTGGACGGGCTGGAACTGAGCGACTATGCACGCCAGAAGATAGCAGCTACCGAAGCTGAATTGAAAGAAGAAAAAGCGGCGGTTGCTGACTTAATGTAGCAACATTCCGCAAAATTAAAGGGCACTACCATACGTCATGGTGTGCCTTTTTTGTTGTAGCAAGCCAATAATTAAATAATTCGCTGGGTATCGCCTAACCGTATAATTTCTCCGCCATTGTTCGTGCTTGTTGGGGCCAGTCTGTCGGGTCCAGGTCTTCCAGGCCAGCCTTCTTTAAGGCTTTCTGCAACCCAGACACATCTGCTCTTGCCAGGTCATCGAAACTACGAACACGCGCAGCATACAGTGTATCCTGTACCGCTTTGCTGATACCCCCAATCTGGGTAAGTTCATCGTACAAGTAGCCACTCTTGACACGCTCTTGTAACTCATTCAAAGCGGACATGTTGCCTTCGGCAGCCAATTTGGCCTGCCGTACCCAGGTCGTTGTGCTACCTACAATCCGAACTTTCTGTTCCGTCTTGACGATGCGCTCCAGATCTGTCGGAGACATGTCCGCGATTTGGGCGAAGGTCGTGATACCACTGGTGTTAAGTGCAGCAGCAACTTTTGGCCCGATTCCCTCAATGATCTTCAAGTCATCTGGTTCCGCCGGAGTAGCGTCTTCAACAACTTCAGCTACCGTTTCGGCTTCCTCAGCGACCGCTTCAGCTACTGTTTCAGCTTCCTCAGCAACCGCTTCAACAGCCTCTTCGACTGGCGCGGCATCTTCAACCGCCTCGACCGCTTCAACGGCTTCCTCGACTGGCGCTACATCTTCAACCACCTCAACAGCTTCTTCGACTAGTGTAGCATCTTCAGCCGCCTCGACCGCTTCAGCGGCTTCCTCAACAACATCAACTTCGGCTATCTCAGCAGTCGCCATCGCATCGGCTACAATCGCGGCAGCATCGTCTTCCAGGGTGACCACGTCAGCATATTCTTCCTCATGTTCGTCGTGGTGATGACCGGTATAATAAGGTGTTTTCAAATCATCAAAACGTTTCCAGGGCTGGGTCGCCAACCACATTCCTGTGCCGATAGCAAGCAAAATAGCACCAGCAAGAACGACCATCTGGGCAGTGTCGCTGTCTGAGCCAAACCCAAGCATCGCACCACCTGCCATCAACAAGAATATTCCCAATCCGGCAAAAACCGCCGCAATATTTTCCTTCATATTCAAAGGCTCGCGTGCAGACATCGGCTAACCATCCTCCAATAGAGTATCATTATTGTTAATTGGATTATTTATTGTGCCACAACAAGCACAATCATGCGAATAATTGGAAATATGCCAAATATCGACATTCGTATACTACAAACCATCGAGGAACTGACAGAAGTCGTCGAAGTCCAAGCGACGTTCTGGCGCGAAACACGCACGGTGATCCAGCGCAACATGTTGTTATCGTTAGCTCGGAATGGTGGGGCCATCATGGGTGCGTACCATGATGGCCGGATGATAGGGTTCATCATGGGCTATCTGGGGCTGGAACATCCACCATCGGGCCGTCCGGCTCGCGATCATCTGAAATTCGTCTCGCAACGCATGGCCGTGTTACCTGACTATCGCCATCAGGGGATTGGCTATCAACTAAAATTGGCACAGCGCCAATATGCACGGCAACTCGATGTTCCGCTCATTACATGGACATTTGACCCACTGCTAAGCCGCAATGCTCATTTCAATCTTCACAAATTGGGTAGCATTTCGCGTCAATACATTGTGGATTACTACGGAGCCGATTCGCCTGTTGCGCTGGCTGGATCTACGGACCGGTGGCTAGTTGAATGGTGGGTAGGAAGTGAACACGTTAGTCAACGACTTGGCGGGATGAAGTCAAGTGCTGCTGACTATCTGGCAAATGCACGATATATACATCCTCTGGAGCAAGATAGAACTGCCCTGCTTGAACATGTCGAAATACTGCTCATCGAGATACCTTATGACTATGAGCAAATAGTCGCAGATAACCCTGCTCAGGCACAACGATGGCGACAGCACAGCCGACGACTATTCCAACTTTGTCTACAGGCAGGCTATGTGGTGGTGGATTATATCCGCGAACATGAACGCGGCTTTTATGTGCTGCGCCATACACCGCCCGTGTTATACTCTCGGAACGACTGATTTTGTATAAAGGAGTTTTCAGTGAAATATCGTAATCTTGGCAAATCGGGTTTGAAGGTCAGTGTGTTGAGTCTGGGTGGCTGGCTCACATTTGGCGGCAGTGTCAAAGATCGTGAACTGACCGAACAGATCATCACCCACGCTTATGAGGCAGGCATTAATTTCTTCGACATCGCCGACATCTACGCTCGCGGCGAGTCGGAACGGTATATGGGTACAGTGTTGTCCAGATTCCCCCGTCACACACTCATCATCTCGTCGAAAGTGTTCTGGCCGATGAGCGATGACGTGAATGATCGTGGTCTTTCGCGCAAGCACATTATGGAAAGTATTGACAAATCGTTGCAGCGCATCGGCACGGACTACCTGGATATGTATTTTTGCCACCGTTTCGACGAAGAAACGCCAGTTGAGGAAACCTGTCGGGCCATGGATGACCTCGTGCATCAGGGCAAAGTGCTGTATTGGGGCACAAGCGAATGGACGGCAGCCCAGCTTCAAGAGGCACTGGACATCTGTGAACGCTACAATCTCTATAAACCCCAGGTCGAGCAGCCGCAATACAATTTGCTGGTGAATCAGCTTATGCACGACGATATTATCCCACTGGCCGAGCGTGAAGGATTGGGCCTGGTGGTTTGGAGTCCGCTGGCAAGCGGGGTTTTGACTGGCAAGTATGACGATGGCATCCCTGAAAATAGCCGTTTGGCTCAAGAGGACTGGTTGCGTGAAGCGATTCAGGATAGCGAGATGAACCCGTTTGAGAAGACAAAGGCGCTCAAACCCATCGCCGATGATCTGGGCATCAGCCGCGCTCAACTGGCACTGGCCTGGGCCATCCGTAAGAATGCCATTACGAGTGCGATTACAGGTGCGACCAAGCTGCGCCAATTGGAGCAAAATCTGACGGTACTTGACCTGGAAATTGACGAGGCGACATGGGCCAACGTTGACGCCATCTTCGCCTGAGACTAAGCACCCAGCGTTGCACCGTCAATCTCAGCAAATCCGTTGAGGAAGTCGGCAGCCCCCATCGCGGATCGTCCGGCCACTTGGAGCCGCGATGGGGCATAGCGTCCCTCGCCCGTGCCGATGACGAGTGGTGTATCCCCAGCTTGGCGTGTAACTTCTCCCACAGCCAGTCCCGCCGGATTGCCCTCCAGCACCCTACCCTGAAGAATCTTCAGTAGACGACTATCCCAATAGGTAAATGTTCCCGGCCAGGGATAGAAAGCTCGCACACGCCGGTCAATCTCGCTAGCAGATTGGCTCCAATCCAAACATCCATCTTCTTTCTTGATACGCGGGGCATAGGTCATGAGCGTCTCGTCCTGGGGTTGGGGGTGAATGTCTCCGCGCAAATAGGCCCGCAATGTCCTAACCAGCAAGGGGCCGCCCAAAGCGGCCAATTTATCATGCAGGCTTTGTCCAGTCTCGTCGGTGGCAATCTCTACCGTTTCCTGACTGAGCATGGGGCCGGTATCTAGCCCGGCGTCCATTTGCATGATAGTGATGCCCGTCTGCGAATCGTCCGCCAGAATCGCGGCCTGGATAGGAGCTGCCCCGCGCCAACGAGGTAACAGCGAAGCATGGACATTCAGGCTGCTATGAGGCGGCAAATATAGCACAGCATCGCGCAAAATCTGTCCATAAGCCGCCACGACTTGTACATCCGGGGACCAACCGCGCAATTGTTCCAATACAGCATCGCCACGCAGTTTTTCGGGCTGAAAAACCGCGATACCTGCTGCCAGCGCCACCTGTTTGACCGGGCTGGGACGCAATTTATTGCCACGTCCGGCGGGGCGGTCTGGCTGGGTAACGACCCCCACCACCTGAAAATCCTCGGCGTCGATTAAGGCTTGCAGAGATGGCACAGCAAAGTCCGGCGTGCCCATGAACACCACGCGATGAGACATCCTTAATGATCCTCTCAGAAAGTTTTTGTTGCCAGGAACCACACACTATAGTAGAGTGAGAATATAGTCAAGAGTTTTACGGGGTGTGAGATATGGGTAATCCTTTCCGCCAGATCAATAAAGCCAGTCGGCAAGCCAACCGGGCTATAAACGCCCCCCAACGTCAGGCTCGTCGTGTACTCCGTCAGCCAGGCCAGCAAGTGCGGCGGGCAAAAAGTCGAGCACGTCGTTTGCAACAAGCGCCACGCCGCATGAAAAATCAGGCATTGCGTCCGGTGCGCGGGATGCAACGAGACATGAACTATATGCGGAATCAAGCCGCTGGTGGTCGTGGCAGAAGTGGGCGTGCATACAAACGTCGTCCAGACCGTATGGCCCCCACTGATTTTGGTGTCAGTGCCATGCTTTATCCATTTGGGTTTTTCCTGACGCCGATTGGTGGCATGATCGCCGATTGGGACACCGCCTACATCCGCTATCATCTGGCCCATGCCCGGTTGCTATCGTTGCTGGGCTTCATATTCGTACCGATTGCGTTTGTGCTGTTGCTTATTTCGCCGCCACTGGCGCTCATCCCGATAGTACCGATGCTGATGCTGTGGGGCTATGCGTGGTATCTGGGTTTCCAGGCCTATGGCGGCAGCTATGTGTATATACCGATTCTGTCAGGGATTGCCGAACGCCGGGGCATGATTGACTTCGAGACACTGGAACAAGTGCAAGATGAGCAAATGCAACAGATGTATCAGCCCGGCTATGGACCATCGCCCGGCCAGGGAATGCCGCCCCCACCCGATTTAGGGCCATCAGATTTCTAGTCCTGACGACGACTCAGCAATACTTCAGCATATGAGAACACGGCAGCGCCAATCAAACAACAGACTGCTGTGATAACAAATCCATTGAGCATCTCGGCATCCTGGCTCAAAAAGATGCCAACGACTGCCCCAGATAGAATACCCAGGTTTAGAACCAACCGTGAGGGCTGTGGCAATGGCCCTCCTTTTTTTTCAAACATCATTGTTTCGCTATCTCAAATCGCTTAATTTCCTGTATATGATAACTTGCTAATCCAGCGTTGTCAGGCTATTGTCTGGCATGGTAACATCAACAGATCAATATTCTGAATCTTGAACCTATTTAGAGCGAGATACGCGTGAGTAAACCGCCCAAACGCTGGCTTATTGCCCCAGAGCCACCCCATGACTATGCTAATGAACTGGCCGAGTTGGGGCCAATCATGGCGAAAGTTCTCTACAACCGGGGGCTGACCACCCCGGAAGCTGCCCGACGCTTTCTGTTTGATGAGTTGCCCCTGCACGACCCATTTCAGATGAAAGATATGGGAAAAGCGGTGGCCCGCATCCGCAACGCTATTCGTCGCCAGGAACCGATAGCGATATATGGCGATTTCGATGCCGATGGCGTGACCAGTACGGCGCTGATGGTGTTGACACTGCGTGCGTTGGGAGCCAGTGTCCACCCCTATATCCCGGATCGTGTGGATGAGGGATATGGGTTGAACACTCCGGCGCTCGAACGGCTATCGGCGGACGGCATTAAACTCATCATCACGGTGGATTGTGGTATCCGCTCTGTGGAAGAAGTCGAGACCAGTATTGCCAATGGACTAGACATCATCATCACCGACCATCATTCAGTGGGCGATGTCATCCCGCCAGCAATCGCCGTGTTGAATCCCAAGCAAGACGATTGTCCTTATCCAGAGGATATGTTGGCTGGGGTGGGAATCGCCTTCAAATTGGCCTCGGCTCTGTTACGCGTCGCCACCCAACAGGACACAACACCGCCACCGATCACAGAAGAAGATCTGCTTGATTTGGTGGCGATTGGCACAGTGGCTGATCTAGCGCCACTCAACCGCCTGGAAAATCGCCAGTTGGTCAAGGTAGGGCTGCATAGGCTATCGAAGGCCCGCCGCCCCGGCATCTATGCATTGATGGATGTCAGTCGCATCCGGCCCGAACAGGTGACGACGATCAGTATTGGCTATGGCCTGGGGCCACGCATTAATGCCGCCGGGCGGCTGGAACACGCCATGACCGCCTACGATTTGCTGATGACCGATAACCTGGGCGAGGCGACTCGTCTTGCCAGAGAATTGCAGGAAATCAACCTGCGGCGACAGCAATTAACCACCTCGGCTCATGAAAATGCACGGCAACTGGCGATTGCCAACGGCGAGACACCTTCACTCATTTTTGCCGCCGATGAATCATTTATCGCGGGTATCGTTGGTTTGGTGGCGGGCAAACTGGTGGAAGAGTTCTATCGACCAGCGGTGGTTATTGAGGTCGGCGAGCGTGAATCGCATGGATCGTGCCGGAGTATGCCCGAATTCCACATCACGAATGCGCTGGATCAATGTGCCGATCTGTTGGTGCGGCATGGTGGACATGCTCAAGCAGCTGGATTCACCATCCTGAACGAAAACTTGCCTGTTTTCAAAGAGCGTCTGCAACAGTTAGCCGAAATCGAACTGGTTCACCACGACTTGCGCCCCACTCTGATGCTGGATGCTCAACTGGAGATGATCGATCTAACGATGAATCTGGCCGAGACTCTGCAACTGTTGGAGCCAATGGGCACGGACAACCCGGAACCGGTTTTCAGCACACTGCGGCTGCGGGTGTCGGAGGCACGGGCAGTTGGCAATGACGGCAATCATTTGAAACTGAGATTAGCCGATGGGCCACTAAGTATTGATGGGATTGCCTTTGGGTTCGGTGAACTGGCGGCGAGCGTCTTGCAAACAGCAAGTGGACGTGGCTTACCATCTCCAGGTCAACGAATGGAAAGGTCATCGGAACCTGCAAATGAATGTGGTCGATATTCGACTGAGCGACTGATAATCCTGCGATGAACGCACGATACCTGAGATATATCCTGCTGCCATTGGCAATGTTCGCTGCTGGTGTTGCAGCTTATTCTCCGGCACAACTTGGAGCACAGGAGAATGTCTCTACCGACTCATATTTTGGCATCGTGGATGGACATTGGCGACCCCAAGCGGCTGATGAGTTAGGAGTCTCGTGGAATCGGATCACCTTTGATTGGGCACGCATTCAGCCCGACGGCCCCGGTGATTTCAATACCGAGGCAGTGCGCCCCGAATGGCTTCACTACGATGCACAACACCAACGCCAGGTCGTTGGCCTCATCATCAATACCCCAGCCTGGGCGTCGGCTAGCGGGACGCCAACTGCCGTGCCAGATGGTTTGTATCTGCCAGTTGATAGCCCGGAAAATCATTGGGCGGTGTTTCTGCGGCAACTGGTCGAGACATACGCCCCGCAAGGCATTCACCACTGGATAATTTGGAACTGGCCCGATACCCCACAGACCTTTGAAGGCAGCATCGAAGACTACTACCGGCTGGTCAAGATCGCGCACAGTGTCATCAAACCACTGGATGAAGAGGCGGAAATATTTCTGGGTGGATTGGTGTGGTGGTATGACATCGCTACTGAACGTGAGCGTTGGTTGGCGCGTTTCCTGGCAATTGCGCTGGCCGACCCGACGGCGACTGACAACAATAACTACTTCGATGGCGTTACGTTGAGTATTCTGATACGGCCTACGCCTTTCGGTGGCCTGAATAGCACGACGGACAGCGTCGGAGACATCACCCGCACCATTCGCCAGCAATTGAATGACGCTGGTCTAGCTGACAAGCACATCTGGATCACTGAACTGAATGCAAGCCCGACGCTTGATCTGATGGGAGGGCTACCCAATGCGACCAGCGGCATCAGCCTGGAACAACAGGCCGATTTCGTGGTGCAGGGAATGGCAACCGCGCTGGCTGCTGGAGCAGAGCGCGTGGCAGTTTTCAGACTCTTCGACGCTGATTTTAGCCCAGGCGAGACACCACCTTATGGGCTACTGCGTCATGATAATACGCGCCGCCCGGCTTTCGATGGGTATGCCTCCGTCATCCAGACATTCTCCGGCACCATCAGTGCAACTGCCGGACGCTCTACCAATAGCCGGTTGGTGGTTCTTAATCAAGCCGACCGTACTGTCTTCGTCATGTGGTCGGCGGGCACACAGCCAGTTGATTATTGGGTCGAAGCCCGCTTCGATGATACATTTACACTGACTGATCCTTTGGGGAATACACTTCCCGAACCGCGCTTTAGTGTCGGGCCAGGCGATGCAACAGTGTTGGTCATTGAGACGCCACCCGCCATTCCGGATCGTTCTGGCGCTGTGTTGGTCAGCGGATCGCCGCGCATCTTCATCCTGAATACCACCGAAGATCGTGATGTCTGGGCCTCATTGGGAGATGCCACTGGCGTCCAGGTTCACTAAATGCGGCATCTGCTCACACTAACGATCTTCGTCGGTTTCCTCGCCCTCTATTTGTTCTCGGTTGGCATCCCCTTCTATAGCAGCGATGGGCTAGTGATGTATGAAACGGCGCGGGCGATTGCGTTTGACGGTCGCTTGGACATACCTCACCATGAGTTGCCGCAGGTTATCGAAGGCCGAGAAGGGCGCTATTACAGCAAATATGACCCCGGTATGTCGCTGCTGGCGGCCCCAGTGGTGGCTTATGCCGATCAGGTAGCCCAGGGGGCCAGTGCCAATCGCTATGCTGTCGGGGCGATATTCGTGATATTGGTTCCTGCGGCAAGCATGGCACTCGGCGTTGCCTCTACCGCTGTCATCGCCCGTCGTTTCTATACTCCACGCCTGTCACTCCTGATAGCAATAGTCGCCGGAGCAGGGACGATGGCCTGGCCTTATGGTCGTCTGTTCTTCAGCGAGGCTGTGCTGACTGGTGCATTATGCCTGTCGATTGCGGCGCTGACCGCCCAGCAGCCGCGTGTAGGGCTGGCCTCGGTGGCACTGGGTATCGGCATTTTGACACGAGCCAGCATGATGATTTATCTGCCAGGGTTGGTCTATTTGATCTGGCAGCAGCACTCGCCTCCGGATCGGAGGCGACATTTGGTCTGGCTGATTATTGGCGCGGTGGTGGCGATTGGGGTGCTGCTGTGGCATAACTGGCTACGATTTGGAACGCTCTTTAGCACAGGCTATCAGGGTGAAACCTTTGATACATGGCCCTGGGTCGGAATATTTGGTCTGCTGTTCAGCCCTGGCAAAAGTATTTTCATCTATGCGCCGCCACTGATACTGAGCGTCCTGCTCTGGCGACGGTTTCGGCGCCGGACGCCGATCCTCGCTAACGCCGTGTTGCTCATGACCGCTACCGCATTCGTATATTATGGCACTTGGTGGGCCTGGCACGGCGGTTGGGTCTGGGGACCGCGTTTTCTTGTGCCGTTGATGCCGCTGTGGTGTTTAGCCTGGGGCGAAGTACCATCGCGCATTGGGTGGCGTCTCGCGGCGGCAATGATCCTTTTGGTGGGAATCGGCGTACAGTTGATAGGAACCTTCAGCGACATCAACCCAACCTATGCGGAGGCTTTTGCGGGTGCAACAGACCCCGATGACAGGGCGCGTTATGCTATGGTACACTATCACCTCGACAAAACGCCGCTGGTGATGGCGTTGAAACGTCGTCAATGGGAAGAACAAGCCATCTATAACCTGCAAAGCACCGACCTGACCGAAGCGTGGGTGTATGGTATCCCTCGTGTCGTGCATTGGATGTTGGCGCTGAGTGCAGGATTTATGGGCTGGATAATAGTAACAGGACGGGAACCGGCATGGCATCTGAACCGAAATTCAACTACGGCGGACAGGCAGTAATGGAAGGCGTGATGATGCGCGGCGTACATCTGGCCGCCATCGCCGTCCGTGATCCACAAGGCAACATCGTTATTCACGAAGAATCTCTTAATGCTGCACTTTATCGAGGACGTATCAGCCGTATTCCCTTCTTGCGAGGGCTGATTGGCCTATGGGATGCACTGGTGTTGGGAACACGCGCCCTGATCTGGAGCGCCAACATTGCCCTGCAAGAAGAAGAGGAAGAAAAACCTGTCGAAGAACCAATAGAGCAGGCCGAAAAAAGCGGCTGGGTTAGCCGGTTACCTTTCGTCGGCAAAACAATAAGCCTGATGAACCTGAGCGCCCGTGCCTTACTCGGCGGTGCAAATCTAGTCGCCAGCGATGGCGGCGGCGGCAGCAGCAAAAGCAATGACAATGCGTTTTCGGATATTGCGGTAGCTGGTGCGGTCATGTTGTCGCTGTCGATGGGCATCGGCTTATTTTTCGTATTGCCCGCCACGGCCTCCAATTGGATTCGCGATGCACTGAATATCGAAAGTCGTCTGGCAGTGGATACGATTGAGGGCATCGTCAAATTGTCGATCTTCATCGGCTATATCGCGGCCATCGGTCTGATGAACGATGTAAAGCGATTGTTTGGCTATCATGGCGCGGAACACAAGACGATCAATGCTTACGAAGCCGGTAGCGAACTCACGCCAGCCGAGGTGCAACAACACTCCATCGAGCATCCACGTTGTGGGACCGCATTCCTGCTGAATGTAATCGTCCTCAGTATTCTGGTACATGCTATCACTGGACGTTCAGACAACATCTTTTTGCTGGCCTTATCACGGGTGGCGGTCATCCCGATTATTGCGGGAATAGCCTACGAGATGATCCGGTTCACTGCCCGTCATGCCAATCATCCTGTCATCAAAGCCATCATCATCCCGAATCTGTTGATGCAACGCCTGACCACACGCCAGCCCGATGACTCGATGGTCGAGGTCGCGGTGGCCGCGCTGGAGCGTGTATTGATGGCCGAAGCAGCAGTTCGGCGCGGCGAAACAGTCACGCCCCAAGACGAAATTATCATCGCGCGTGTACCGGCTACGGCTGAGGGCACCGGTTAGGAGTAGAAATGCTGGGAAATAACCTGCTACAAGGCAAGCTGATCTATCTGGATGCGGTGCGACGCGAGGATGTAAAATCGCTCGGTCAATGGTTCGATGATATGGAGTTTCTGGCACTATTGTTTCCTGGCGTAGCATTTCCACAAACCGAGGAAGACGAGATGGACTGGTATGAACGTCAGCGCAAAGGGAAGGATTATGTATTTGCTATCCGCACCCGCGAACAGAACAATCTAATTGGTACAACCAGCCTAATGCGTATTGATTGGCGCAGTCGTCATTCCGAATTTGGTATCGCCATCGGTGATAAAAATTATTGGGGTAAGGGCTTTGGCACAGACGCTACACGCCGCATGTTAGGCTATGCGTTCTTGGAACTAAATTTGAATCGTGTGGAATTGCAGGTCTATGACTTTAACAAACGCGCCATTAGAAGCTATGAAAAAGTGGGATTTACGCACGAGGGCGCACGTCGTCAAGCTATTTTCCGCGATGGTCAATATCACGATATTCATGTTATGTCGATTTTGCGCGACGAGTGGCTGGCAGAGCGAGAGGTGGATTGATGCCCAGCGACGAGTTGCTGCATGGTGAGCTGGTTGTCTTGGATGCAATTGTCCGTGAGGATTTGCAGCGCATTGCCGACTGGTTCTCGGACGAAGAAACCTTGCGCCTGACATGGCATTCGGCCATGATGCCGATCACCGTGGATGATGAAACCGAGCGCTTTGAGCAAGCCCGGAAAAGCAAACGATATGACTTCGCAATCCGGACACTCGATAGCCGCACGCTTATTGGTGTTTGCCAACTGACGCATTTCGACCACCGCAGCCAATCTGCCATGTTCGGCATCACGGTGGGTGATCAAAATTATTGGGGCAAAGGTTTTGGGACAGACGCTACACGTCGCATCCTAGACCATGCGTTTCTGGAATTGAATCTGCATCGCGTCGAGCTGGGCGTGTGGAGCTATAACCAGCGGGCAGTCAAATCGTACGAAAAAGTCGGCTTTCGGCACGAAGTTACCCAACGACAAGCAATTGTCCGCGACGGACAGTATCACGACATTCATATTATGGGAATTTTACGGGACGAGTGGCTTAAATAACAATGTTTGACATCTTACAAGAACATCCGCGCCGCACGGCAATCATCATGTTGTCGGTTGCGGCGATTTCAATTGTCTATCTGTTGATCGTAGTGGCACACACGTTGGACGTGAATGACGGCAACATCGGCGCGTTGCTGGACGACACCTGGATTCATGTCCGGTTTGCGGAACACATCAGCCAGGGAGAAGGTCTCAGCTATAACGACGGCGAATTGACGGCGGGAGCGACTAGCCCGCTGTGGGTATTGCTGCTGGCAATCCCCTTCGCGCTATTCGATCCAGGCATCATGCAACAAGTAGATATTGCCATTATCATGAGCGCCATCGGGCATGTAGTCTCGGCGCTGGCGATTACGGGCTTCGGATGGTGGGCCACGCGCCAGGCATGGGTCGGCTGGGCAGCAGGTGTACTCACAGCCCTGACTGGCCGCTATATTTGGATGGGCCTGACTGGCATGGAAATTACGACGTTCACCACATTCTGCATCTTGAGCGTCTGGAGTCATATGCACGATGTTCGTGAAAGACGAACCTTCTCGCCACGAACGGGTATCATGCTAGCGCTCGCCAGTCTGGGGCGTCCTGAAGCAGCTTTGTTGGCAGCATTGATCGGACTTGATGCCTTCATCTTGATCCCCTTGCGCGAACACAAAACACCCGAAGCCATCAGCGCCGGCATCAAACGTGGCTGGCGGGGTGTGGTGGTTTTCCTACTACTGGCGGGCACATATCCGTTCGCCAACTGGGTCATCAGTGGCTATCCGGTCCCCAATACGTTCCGCGCCAAGTCACAATTAGGCAATGAAGCCCCTGAACTGCCGCGGGCCTTGTTATGGATGACCAATGTCGATCATGGGCCGTTGCTAATCTTGCTGGCGGGAATTGGCACGAGCTATATTCTGTGGCGGGCACGCCAGCGAGGTGGCTATAGCATGGTCTGGGCACTGTGGGGGCCGCTGTTCATCCTCGGTGTGCTGTTTCTGGGCGCGGAACGCTATGTGGTCAATCACTCGCGCTATGTTGCGCCCTCCATCCCCTTCAACGCACTAGCGGCGGTTGTGGGTGTGTGGGCGTTGACGCAGATACAATGGCCGCGCATCCAGACAAAAATGATGCAATATGCGCTTCCCGTCACCCTGGTGGGATTGATGGGAATTATCACGGTAGAGCGCGGCTGGCCCAATCGTGAGCAGGTCGCCAACGATGTCAAACAGATGCGTGCCATGCACATCCAGGCCGGATTCTGGTTTGCGGAGAATAGCGAGCCGGATGACGCGATTGCCTTGAATGATGTGGGTGCGATGATTCACATTTCAGATCGGCGCGTGATTGACTTGGAGGGGCTGGTCTATCCCAAAGTTATTGACTACACCCGTGATACACTCGATCACACTTGCGAACATGACCTGCAACTGGCACGAATCATGCTGGAAGACCCGCCGCGCTATATCGCAGTATTTCCGTGGTTCTATGAATGTTTGACCGCCTGGCCGGACGCTTTGCAACCCTATTTCATCTTCGAGATCCGTGGGCCGACGGTGCTGGCCGGTGGTGAGACGGTGGTCTATATTCCGGTGTGGGAAAATTGGCCGATGCTGGCTACTGTACCATCTGATGTGATACCTGTCGGTGCATACTTCGAAGACAGGATTGAATTGGCAGGCTATCAGGCACAGTTGGTAGATGGCGGGCTGGAAGTCACGCTCTGGTGGCGGGCGCATGGGCAACCCGCTGATAACCATCACATTTTTGTGCATGTGGTGGATGACAGCGGAACACTGGCCGAAGTTGGCGAGGGCATCACATTGCAACATGACAGTGCCCCCCAACAGCAAGGCGGTCATGCGTTTGAAATGGCCTGGTGGCGCGATGGCGACATTATCCGCGACGTTCACCTGATCCAATGGGAAGATCATTCCGTATTCCAGCAGGAAGGCCTGAGCCTGAATGTGGGCGTTTATCGCTATCCACAGGGGATCCGCCTGCAGGTACGCGGTGGTGGCGATTTCGTGAATCTGCCGTTGGCGTCAGTTACCGAATAGCAAAAAACGCGACAACTGGTTGCCGCGCTTCGTTCTCGCCAATGGCCTTCATCAGCCCGTCGGCGGTTGCACCAGGACATGCGTATTGCCATACAAATCGGTGAATACGGCCTGCACGCCCCAGGGAACCGCTTCTGGCTCAGTTGTGAATTCAACGCCTTTGGCCTTCAATTCAGCAACCGTCTGGCGACAATCATCAGTGGCGAACACAAAACCCGGCCCTTTGCCTATTTGGGCTGCCCGCTCTGCGACAGTACCGGCCGATCCCCATCCGGCGGGTTGCAACACAATCTCCATGTCAGGATGATTCTTGGGGCCAACGGTCACCCACCGTGCGCCCTCACCCATCGGCTGATCGGTGCGTTTCTCAAATCCCAATGTTTCTGTGTAGTAGTTCAGCGCCTCTTCTTGATCGCGGACCAGGATTGAAGCATGGGTTAGTTTGGTTATCATGGTGATTATCCTACAATGCAATATTAGAACGATTGTTCTGATTATACCTCCAAAACGCCCAAAGTCAATATCGACAGGACGAGTTTGGGCGCGGCGGCAGCGCGGACGAGGTCAGGCCGCAGGTCTGGGCGAGATCGCGCAAATTAGGTATCAAATGCAGATCATTCGCCCAGTTCAGTCAGCATCGTGTCCAGTTGGGGAATGTAGTCTTCTAACAGCAAGGCTTTGAAGCGAGCACGAGTATAAGCAATTTCCTTGCGGATAATGTCTATATCATCGGCTTCGGTACGTTTAAGTTGAATCGTATGAATTCTTATCAGCGATTCAGCAGCTTGCTTCAGTGTATAAGCATCCTGCAACTCGCCAGCCATCGTCAACGCCTGTCGGATGCGTTCGGTGGCAGCAGTGGCATCACCATTTCGCAGCAAAACCAACTGTCCTAATGTGATCTGCGACACGGCAAAGTTGCGGCGACGTCCCAGGCGAGAGAACATCTCACTGCTGAGACGGACATGTTCCTCGGCAGCATCAAATTTGCTCAGACGTCCTTCCAAACGCCCCAAATCATGATAAACGACCGCCAGCTCGGCTGTAGATCGTAGTGGCAACAGATCTTCCACCGCATCATTCAGACGACGTTCAGCCTCGGCCAGAAGACGCTTTTTCTCAACTTTATTAGGAGCGGATTGGGCACGCACCTGATCAGCATAGGCCATCTGTCGTGACACCTGGGCACGCAAAGCCCACAGCCCCATCGTTTCGCAGGTCTGGAAGGCATCGTCTAACAGCGTCGCGGCCCGTTCCAAATCGTTCTGGTGAATCAATGCCCCCGCCAAATCAACCGAAACACGGGTTCGCGTTTCAACAGCCCCCGAACTCAACGCCACCAATACACGTTCAAACTGGGGGATGGCTGCCGCGAATTCACCACGACTGAGATAGGCACGCCCCATTTCATAGACGGCTGTGGCTTCAAGATCTACCGGACCATCGCCATCGAGTAAGGACAATGCTTGCTCATAGCTGATTATGGCAGCTTCCATCTGACCACGGGCCAATAAATGCTGCCCATAGGCCAACAACGCATGAATAAAATCGACCCGCAATTCATCCCGATTGGCGGCATAGAATTCGAGCGCCTGCCGAAACAGCCCCTCAGCCTCGTGTCGCATTCCACCTACTTCATCCAACGTAGCTGCCATCTCGATGACAACCTTGGCATAGTGCGGGGTATGTTCATCGAGACGATAGTAGAGGCTTTCCAAATATTCCAAAAGTTCTTGAGCAAGCCCAGCCTCGCGCATCATTGATGCATGGCGCAGAATCAAATCCGCGACCTTCAGCGGATCAACAGTGCTGACGGGGCGCAGTTGTCGTCGGACAATGGCTCGGATGTTATTCAAGGTGGCCTGTTGTTCGGTGGTAAACAAAGTTGGAGTGTCCGCCATCAGGGAGTTATCCTTAGCATATACTCAATCAGGGATTGGTCGATTTCATCCTGTTCTAAATCGCTCAGGGACAGGGTTTGACGCAAGAAATAGCGGATAGCCGCCGGAATATGATACAGTCGTCCGACACGGCCCAGTAATCCACGTTGCACCAACACACGCAACTGATCCTGTGTCGATTCGCCACCGATCACCACTGCCATTTCACGAGTAAAGCTATCTGGCAACCCTTTCAAACGCCGCACTAAATTGAGCGCGTCTTCGGGCAATGTCTCCAGTTGGTCGCGCATATAAATATCATAGGCATCAGCCACGTCGCCAGTTAATTCCGCCAGGTCAGTCAATGTGGTGGACAATCCCTGGCGGCGCACCATCTGGGTCCCGGCATGGATCAACCAGGGCATTGCACCAGTATGTTCCACAAAAGCTGCCACTGCATCATCATCAGGAAATTCGGATTGCAAATCATAATCGGCAATGAGTTGCAACGCCAGCCGTTCAGCCTCATCAGGCAATAACGTTTCCACCGTATTTTCTTCCGTGCCGCTGGTGTAGGTGATGGGCTGCACTGGACCGTAGGCCGTCAACAAGAAGCGTGTGCCACCAATGTTATCCAGGCGCGACACAAAATCGGCCAACTCCCCAATCTCCAATGGATCGCCCCAAGCATCAACCTGATCCAACACCACCAACACCTGCCGTTCGCGCAGAATATCGCGCAGTGTGGCCCAATTGGTATCCGCTGGCAGTTCCAACAAAGCCAGCAATTGCTCCACCACATCTTCCGACTTGGTGCGGTCGCTGACATTCATCCACAACACGCCATCAGGATAGCGCCAACCAAAGCGGGCTGCATATTCCGCCGCCAGCCAGCTTTTACCCGCACCACCCGACCCATAAATCGCGATTTGCCGGAAACTGGTTGAGGCGATTTCCTGGCTGAGTTCACTGAGCGGGGCACGTTGTCCAATAAAATCGGCATACTGTGGCACATTTCGCATGGGTGGCAGGCCAGGATCAATCAAAGAACGGCTGGCCCGCATAGTTTCAGGTGGAAAATCCAGGCGTAGGTTGTCTAATTCAGGCTTAAACCACAATTGATAGCACGCGACGTCGTCGGGGAATGTTTCCCGCAAAGCAGACGTAGCGGCATCAAACGCATCGCGCACGCTTTGTTGAGTGGCGATCCCACCATAGAAATGACGGGCGAAATACGCTGCACCACTAGCCGACGGTTGTTTGCTGGTTCCGATGAGTGCTTTAACCACTGTTTCCTCTAACAAAAAGTGGGCAGTTGGCTCACTGATGGGACTATCCATCACAACCAACTGCACGGCGCTATCGCGGAACAAATTGATAAAGGGTTGTGGGTAAAGCGGCGCTTCATGGCCCCATTCATCCTCCAAGATAAATACATCGTTCGCGCTGTGGCACACCAAATGCACGATAGGATATTCATTGCCCGCTGCCAGCGTATTCACCAGATGATCTGCTATGGGTGGATTTAGGCGGGTCAGGGCCAGTGGTACGCCTTGAGCATGGGCAACTGCCGCCGCCAACTTTTGCCAGCCCTGAAGACCATCTAGCGCCATCTGGGGTGGAGATTCACCACCGTTACTGGCATAGGGCGCAGCAACAACAGCCAATATTCCCAGGTAGCGACGTAGGTCGTAGGGAATGATATGGCGCATATCGTAAGGCACAACCACCCGTCCCTGCGCCACTTCGACTGGTACATTGGAGAACGTGCTGGAAGCCGATACCACATCAGGCGTCCGGCCTGCCCACAACGCCACCAACTTCGACAGATTAAGCGTATACCGCTCATTACTGCTCAGGTCAACCCAATCCAACGTCTCCAGCGCAGGCATTACCGGAGCAAAGCGAGATACTACTGGCAAGATGATCTGATCGTTATCGCGGGCGAAATTCACCGCTTGCTGCACAACTGAAGATCCCATTGCATCAGGTGAGATCACCACCAAAACATAA
Source organism: Aggregatilineales bacterium (assembly GCA_965215855.1). Classification (GTDB taxonomy): domain Bacteria; phylum Chloroflexota; class Anaerolineae; order Aggregatilineales; family J027; genus J027. Next base: position 356,421 of record CBDCER010000002.1, read on the forward strand.
GCTGCTTCTTCCAGCCCGGCCCTAGTAGCAGCATCACGGTCCGCACCCGTGGGGATATGTTTTTCATCGAACCAGATATTCAGACCCGCTGCTTCCAAATCTTTGACCAGGCGACGAACAAAGCCTAAATCTTCGCGGGCATAACTGACAAACACATGCGACATTATGTTTCAATCTTTCAATAAGTACGACACGCCAACACGCCCATTATAACGGCTGTTAGGAATGCGCGAAACTTGAATACGATAAGTTCATTTATGATTGGTTTCCCAGCACGCGCCCAAGAATAATGAAAGTCTCTCCACACCCTACTATCAACACTACCACCTATTAGGGGTGGTAGTGTTGATAGTAGGATTTCTCAGTGGTATGGAGACAGAATTTCCGTTAGATGTTTTCCAAGAACTTTCAGAAGCCGGGCAACCTCAAAGTCGACTAACGACAATACACTGCCACCAACAGCTACATCGTGGCCTTAATTTCGCCACCATCCACCGGAATCATTGCGCCATGAATGAAACCTGCCGCTGGTGAACATAGGAAAGCGGCTACATTGCCGAATTCCTCTGGCGTACCCATACGTTTCAGGGGGATGCTCGCGGTTCGCGTGGCACGTTCTTCCTCTAGTGTTAGATTGTTAGATTTTGCCCGGAACTCCAACAATTGATCTGTGCGAGCCGTGGCCGTCCAGCCCGGCAGAATAGCATTCACCCGAATACCTTCTGATCCCAATTCATTCGCCAGTGTCTTGACCAGTCCGGCAATGCCCGCGCGATAGGTATTGGATAACAGTAGGTTCTGGGCAGGTTGTTTGACGGTCAGGGAGGTGATGGTCAAAATCGCTGCTCGGTCCGATTGGCGGAGATAGGGCAAAGCTGTCTTAATCATCTGGACGGTACTACTCAACAGCAGATGATAGGCCGTGTCCCAATCATCTAGCACCAAATCATCAAATTTACCAGCACGCGGGCCACCCGCATTGGTCACCAGCACATCCAGGCCACCCAATTTTTCCGCAGCCTGTTCAATCACTGCTGAAATTGTGTCGCGCCGAATGAGATCACCTGCAATAGCGTGAATGCTTCCCCCACTCTCAGCCTGAATTGCCTGAGCAGTGGCTGTCAAGGTCTGCAAATCGCGTCCGTTGATGGCGACGTGCGCCCCCTCTAAACTAAATCGGCGAGCAGTGGCGGCTCCTAAACCAGAGCGACTGGCCGCCACAAAAACCTTTGCACCTGCAAGTCCTAAATCCATAGATGGTTACTCCTTGTATGCAGCACCATTCTACCGCATCAGGGCATAACGCCAACCATTTCAGCCTATTAATTTGGTTGGCGAAGAAACAAATCATTTTATGATGCGCGGGTGTAGTGTGAGCTACGAAAACAGCTCGCTCAACGCATATCGCAAATCTGTGAGGCGTTCTGGATCTGCCAAATACAAGACATAGTAGCTGGAACGTTGCGTTGTTACCCAACCATTTCTTTGCAAAATTTTCAGGTGTTTTGAAATAGCAGCATCAGAGATACCGATAATCTCTGCCAATTCCCGTGTTGAGCGTGCTTTTTTAGCAATGAGTTTAATAATCTGCAATCTTGTCGGATCACTCAATGCCCGTAACATCGCCACCAAATCTTCCCCCAAAACCGGTGAGCGACCTGCTTGTTGTATAGCAGACATTGGATATGTTATCGAAAGTGAGAAAGCACTCATTTTCAGCGAATTATCCAGAACGAAAGACATGTATGGATACAGAAAATAAGAGGGATACAAATTCAAAGAACTCTGTTCATCCAGATGGAGCGTTTCATTTTCATATGAAGATACAAAAGTTACCGTTTGTGCAACATCATCAATGTGTGTCCGAGGAGTCAGGTGTTTTAACGTTGCTGCCACTCCTGCATTGTATAAAAGCCGCCCTCGTTGCATAACCTCCTGGAAAAAAAGACCTTCAAGTGCGAGCCACTGTTCGCTAAAATGTGCCTCCCAGTACATATCAATGAACTCAATAAACCGTTGCTTCAAACGTTGTGGATCAGCAACTAAAATGTCTACCAATTCCAACGAATCAGGATAGTGTTGATTGATCCATGTTTTGGCTTTCACCTGCAAGCCGTAGTCTTCCAAAAAAACTTCAGGATCGGGGCAATTCAATATCTTGCGTTGGCCTTCGGGCGCTCTATCATGAGTGAGAAACATAATTATGGGTTCGATAAATCTATTGAGTGGCAAATGCGTAAACTGCCAGATTTCCTGACTATAGGATGGTTCCTCTACGTATTCAGACTGCCACAAGAGGCTGATACACTCTCGTATGATTACCCTAAAAAACCGTAGCTCGGCACGGAAATCAGACGGTAGATGTTTCATGGTTTCAACTGCCCAATTAATGTGTAGAGGATGGTGTTTATAGTCGTCTAGGACACGCAAACTAACGAGCAGTTCATACAAAACAGAATAGCTGAAGGCCACTCGCTCAATCGGTAAATCTGCTAAATGGAGTTTTATCGACATCTGATTCACTATTTCGTTAATAAGTTGATTCATCAGCTGACTATAGCTTAATGTAGAAGCGCCCTGCAAATTTTAGGAGGTTTCGCTATGGAACTGTTGTCTGAAATCCAATCCGCTATCCGCGATCATTATGTTCTCACCGATCAGGTTGATGAGGTTATTTCGGCGCTTGATACACGAGCCGATAAGTTGACAGCAAACCTCGGCCCTCAACAACTTGCCCAAATCGTGACCACCATCTTACGCGAAATTACCAATGATATGCACTTTGCGCTTATGTACAGTCCAGCGGGGCAAGGTTCGCCACAACAAGCACAAACGCCTATCTATTTTCAGCAGAGTGCCCGAAACAACTATTACTTTGAGGAGGCCAAACGGCTGACCGGCAATATTGGATACCTCCACATTCGCATGTTTTCAAATGCACGCGCAGCCCTGGAAACAGCGATGGGAGCGATGGCTTTTGTGGCACATACTGATGCGCTTATTTTCGATATTCGTCAGCATCGTGGGGGTACGCCGGAGATGATCCAAGTGCTGTTAAGTTACCTGTTCGATGAAACAACCCATATCAACACGTTTTATCATCGGAGTACCGACGAATATACACAGACCTGGACACTCCCGTATGTGCCGGGTAAAAGTTTAAGCCATGCGCCAGTTTATGTTCTCATTAGTTCGATGACGGGTTCGGCGGGCGAAGAATTTGCCTATGATTTGCAACAACTTGACCGCGCAACACTGATTGGGCAAACAACGGCTGGAGCCGGGCATACCGCCTGTGTTGTCCCTGTAGGCGATAGCTATAAACTCATGGTCCCGCATGGCCGCCCCATCAATCCCATATCGGGCACAGGCTGGCAGGGCATGGGTGTTGTCCCGGATATTGAAACCCCAGCGGAAGAAGCACTTCGGGTCGCGCATCTCCATGCCCTCGAAACACTTATTGAGGCAAGTGCAGATGACATGTCGCGTGCTTACTATCAGTGGGAATATGAAACTGCCCAGGCTCATTACCAGCCCTATGTTGTGAATGATGTATCTGCATATGTTGGAGATTATCAGGGGCGACAGATTATCGAAGAAAACGGCATGTTAGTTTATCACTCGCCGCGAATGCACCAGACGCTGACTCCAATCGCGGAACATGTTTTTGCGTTAGGGGATGAAGTGCGTATTCGCTTTGCAGACGATCAAATGCAATTGATCTGGCGGGACCAACCACGCCGAGAAACCCTTACGAAGCTGACCAACGCCTCAGCATAATTTTGGCACAAAACCCCGGATAAGCCATCTGGCAAGTCGCACTCGGCTTATCCGGATTGCTCAGAAGTTCTATCTCATCACGGCATGACGCCAACTATTTCCGCCGCCTGTCGGCCATCGGCAGCACGATCCCCTTGCCACAAATGCCGCATCTCATCGCAAGTTGTCAGCAGACCATCTAAATTGCCCTCGGCTTCGATGCGCCCCTGCTTTAACACGATGATGTGGTCGGCGCGGCGCAAGGCCGGTTTGCGATGGGAGACGACCAGACAGGTTGCCTCGTGCTGGAAAACTCGTTCCCATAGCGTGCGTTCGGTCTCGACATCCAACGCACTCGACAGATCATCAAACACCAACAGTTCTGGTTGGCGCACAAACATCCGCGCTGCTGCCGTGCGTTGAATCTGACCGCCGGACAACCTTACACCTTTGGGGCCGACCATCGTCTCCAGACCTTCGTCTAACTCCGCCAGATCACGCTCCATCACCGCCGTTCGCAGCGCAGCCTCAACCGGTTCGTCGTTTGCATCCAGGCCCATCAGGATGTTATCGCGCAAAGATTCGCTGAACAGGCGCGGAACCTGGCCGGTGTAGGCGGTTCGCGGTGGTACGAAGAATTCGCCCAAATTATCTACTGTTTGCCCATTCCAACGCACGTCGCCGCCATCTTTGGGGAGCAGGCCCAATAGCGTCCGCAGCAGAGTCGTCTTGCCGGAGCCGATACGTCCCGTGATGACCACAAACTGACCACGTTTCACCGAAAAACTGATGTCATGGATGCTGTTCTGTGTGCCAGGATAGGTAAAGCTGAGGTTGGAGACCGTTAGCGCCTCTAGGTGATCTGTCGCTGTTTTCGGTGTATAGAACTCAGCCGGTTGAGGAATATGTGGTTGCTGCACCAATATTTCCGGCGGCGCACCCTGCATCAATTCGGTCAGACGCTCATTGGCGACGCTGGCTTGCTTATAACGTGCCAGCGCAACTCCAAAGAACCAGGTGGCCTCGGTCACATAGTCCAAATAGTAAACAAACAGCGCGAAATCGCCCACGCTGAAGCTGCCGTCACGGATCGAACTGGCGGACAGCAGCAAAATGATACCTGTGCCGATGTTGAGCGTATTCCAGAACACCGATTCCAGCAGTTCGTTAAATAGCCGGTCCAGTAAAGCAGCTTTGCGGCGACGTTCGTTGATGCCCTCAAAATGGCGGACAACCGGTTCCTCAGCAGTCGCCACCTTCACCGCCTGGGTCGCGCCGAATAGTTCGCCGATGAAGCCCATCACCTCGCCCGCCACTTTCCGGTGTGCCCGGCGATAGCGTTCGACACGTTGGCGAGCCATGCTCGATAGGATAATCACAATTACCAGCGGGATGAACACGACCAACGTGATTTTGACGTTGATGCTCAACAAAATCGCAATCGCAATCACCGAAAAGAAAGTGAAGCCAAGCAGATCATTGGTCCAGATGATGAAGACACCAAGTTGGTCTACATCGCCATCAAAGCGGCTGATGGCCTCGCCAGGTGAGCGTGGCAGCGAACGCGCACCAGGACGTTGCAGGATACGCGCCATGACATTGCGCCGCACCAGGTCGCCAACCAGGAAGAATTCGTTCATCCACCCAGCAAACACACCCATATGGACAATACGACGCCCAATCAAAAACGCGGCCATGAGTGCAATAATTGTCCAGGCATTCATGCCTGCTGCTGTACTATCGGTCAAGTAATCGAAGAATTCACGCAGTAGCAAGCCCGGCGCTTGTAGACTTGTAAAGACCAGCAATGTCCCAATGCCATGAATCAGATGCCAGCGCCAGGCACGCCGCATCAATTGAAGCGAGAGTTTCCAGGTCGGCATCATCATGCCAACACCTCCTCCAGACCGACTTCCAGTAACTGAGAAAATCGTGAACGGGGATCACGCACCAAGTCGAGCCGATTGCCATGCTCGGCGATTTCCCCGCCCTCAAGAATCATGATTTCATCGGCGCGATCAACCGTCGCCAGCCGATGCGCGATGATGATGCCGGTGCGGTTTTGTAGCAACTTATCGACAGCACGTTCGATCAGAGATTCGGTAGCTGGATCAAGGCGCGACGAGGCTTCGTCCAGAATTACCAGACCTGGATCGCGTAAGAAAACACGGGTGAAAGCCAGCAATTGCCCCTCGCCCGCCGACAGTCCTTTGCCGCCGAAATCGAGTTCGGTATCCAGGCCATCCGCCAGCGATTCCAGCCACCCCACCAGCCCCAGTGCCTCAATCACTCCCATAATCTGCGCGTCGGGAACAGTCTCATCAAAGAACGTGATATTGTCGCGGATTGTACCCCGAAACAGTTGAACGTCTTGCGTGACCATGCCGACGCGCTGGCGCAGATGTTCCAGATGCGACTCGCGCAAATCAACCCCGCCCAGGCGAACCGCGCCCTCGGTAGCGTCATACAGGCGGAATAGTAGGCGGGCGATGGTCGATTTTCCCGCGCCGGTGCGTCCCAGCAGGCCCAGAATACGCCCCGGCTGTAGATCGAACTCCAGACCATGCAGCACAGTTTCTTCATCGTTATAGCGGAACAGCACACGATCAAATTCAACCGAGAGCGGCCCGGTTGGGATTTCGTCGCCTTTACCATCGTTGATCTGTTTGCCGGTGTGATAAAGCTCATTGATGCGAAGAATACTGCCGCTGGCGCGTTGCAAGTCTTGAATTTGGCGGCTGATTTGCTCCAGGGGTCGAAACAAGACGTTGGTGTAGTAAACCAACAAATAGACTGTGCCGAGGGTGATGATGCCGCGCTCGTAAAGGAGCAATCCTAACGCCATCGCAATCACCAGATTCAGGGCACTCAGCGTTTGCAGTACGAACAGCACCGAGTAGTTCATCCACCAAGCTTTGTGCCAGCGTTGAACACGGAAGTTCAGCCAGTTGTCGAAACGATTCATCACGTAGCCGGTGGCTCCGCTGGAGCGAATATCCTCGGTACCTGATAGCCGTTCTTCCAAAAAGCCATACACATCGGCACTCGCGCTGTGGGCATTGCGCCAATGTACGACGGCAATGCTCCGCATTTTGTTGAGCGTGAATAGTGTGAAGATGGCAAAGGCTGTAAACGCTGCCCCAACGCGCACATCCTCAAGATACATCGCCACCAGTACACCAATCAGCAAGATCAGGTTGCCGAAGATGCGAATGGTGAAGGCCGAGAAGAAATTCGCCAGGGCGGTCACATCGGTCTCGATGCGCTCAATCAATTCACCAGGGGTCGTCACGTTATGGAAACGCATATCCAGGCGAAGGCAGTGCATCGCTAAATCGCGGCGCAAGCTGTTGGTGGCCCGCCATGCCACATCCTCGGAGGTATAGGCCGCCCCCACCGCTGTGATCTGCTGGACTATCGCCATGCCCAAAAAGAACAACGCCGCCCAGGTTAAAGCCTGTGTCTCGCCGCCTTCGGTAGCGGTGTCAATGAAATAGCGGATCACCTGCGGGTTGATGATCTGTAAGCCGATGCTGGTCAATAGCAAAACAGTCAGGAGAATCACCCGCCGTTTCAGTGGACGGAGATAGGTGACTAACAGCGTTCGATATTGTTTGAAAGGTATTTTCATTCAGGTTCCTCAAAGTGCAAAAAGACCACGTGCCCGGCACGCAGTCATTCGACAGTAAGGCACAGCCAATCGCGCACGAATGCACTACCACACCGTGCTTGTTCTGGCCATTAAAGACTCTCACACTATCAAACTGAAAAGAAATTCGGTCAGGCAACAGTTACAGGGTGTCGAGGGTAGGGTACAGGAACATCACATTCATCGCAGGCTCCTAATAACTTGAACACCCCAAAAGCGTATCACGAGTCGGCGGTGTGGTCAACTATCTGATCCGTATTTTTGCCCCTTCTCGACCCTTAGATGATGTTTATTCCGGCTTTACAACAGGACTGTCTTGGCGTGTCGGCGCAAGTTCAAAACGCAAGCGCACCGCTCTCCAACTGATGACATCGCCCGCGGACAGTGCCGTTGGCCCCGCTACTTGTACGCTATTAACACGAACACCGCCATTCTGTACATGCAGCCACCAAAACCCATCTTGCCAGGCGACTTTCATCGGTTCGGTTGTCTCGTTAAGGGTCAAAGTGGTCACAGAGGATAGCGCGAAGATATGCCCAGCTTCGATCTCGTGGGTTTCACTTTCCAACACAATCAGGCGTCCGGTCGGGGGTTGTTCGGCCATTGCCGCCGCCCACTGAAAATCGCGCCACAGCATATAGCCCACTACCCCGACGAATATCAGCAAGCAGCCACTCGCGGCCAGCCGCAACACCAGAATCCCAATTTCGGCGCTCAAATCCACCTCATTTCGGACGTGCCAACCTCCACCCTGATACTATACCAGAATTCCGTAAGAAACCCGACGATTGCCCGCCAGCTATGCTACAATGAGCGCATGATTATCTTACCGGATTTCCGTATTCACCAACGCGACTATTTGCTGAAAATCTCGCGGGCCATCACCGCCCAGCTTGATTTGGAGGTGGTGCTGCGTATGGTTCTCGAAGCCTCAGTGTCGATGCTCGGTGGCGAAGTTGGTCTGATTGCGCTGCGTGATCCCGAAGGGCACCTGGGTGTACAGGCCGTGTTGGGCGTTGACCCCGATCAAGCAGAGATATTCGAGCCATTGCTGGACCTAGTCAACGAGGAAGTTGAGGAAACCGAATCTGATTCGAGTGACATTCAGCTGCGAATGCGCCTGATCTCGCGCAAGTTGGAACTGAATTTACGACAAATGGTCTCGCTGCCGATGCGGATTTCGGGCGAAATGTTGGGCATCATCTTCGTCTTCCGGCCTTATCCGGGCAACCCGACCGCTGACGATCTTCGCATTTTGCAGAGTTTTGGCGACCAGGCGGCCATTGCTGTTCATAATGCCGGGCTATATCAGGCGACGATTGCCGAGAAACAACGGCTGGCGACCATTTTGGATGCTAGCGCGGATGGCATCGCTATTCTCGATGCGAATTTGCGGGTCATGCGGATTAATGCGGTTTTGTCCAGGATGACGGGCTGGCAACCAGAGTATGCACTGGGCCGTGAACACGCCGATGTTATCCGCTGGGCCGACCCGCCACCAGGCTATACACTGGAAACGGCCATTGCTAAAAACTGGCCGCTGGATAGCACTGTTGAATCCGAAAACCGCTCGACCTCCCCACCCCACACCTTCCATGTCGAGGGCGAATTGGAGCGCCTGGATGGCCTGAATTTGAGTGTGGAGATCAAATATGCGCCGGTCTTTTTCGAGGACGGCAGTTTGCGGAACATCATCGCCAACGTGCGCGACATCACCCGTTTCCGCGAGGCCGAGGATCTGAAAAACACGTTCATCTCGGTGGTTTCGCACGAACTCAAGACGCCCGTTGCGCTGATTAAGGGCTATGCCAGCACACTGCGGCGCGATGATACACAATGGGATGCCGAGACGGTACAACGTAGCCTGACAGTTATTGAAGAAGAGGCGGATCGTCTGACCGAACTTATTGACAACCTGCTGATGGCGTCGCGGATTCAAGTCGAGGGGATGTTGGACCTACATCTCCTGGATGTGGCGTTGGATCAGATTGCGGCGCGAGCAGTTAGTCGTTTTGAACCACAGACACAACATCATGCGTTCGCATTGGATTTTGAAGTTGATTTCCCCATCATCGTCGGTGATGAGAAACGCCTGCGGCATGTGATCGACAACTTGGTCTCGAATGCCATCAAGTATTCCCCGAATGGCGGCACGATTACGATTGGCGGACGCGCTTCTGAAGGACAGGTGCAGGTCTTTGTGCGCGATGAGGGCATTGGGCTATCGCCGGCAGATGCCGAGCTTATCTTCGACCGCTTCTATCGAGCTGATAATGCGGTGAAACACGGCGCACCAGGAACGGGGCTTGGTTTATATCTGGTACGTGCTATTATCGAAGCGCACGGCGGACACATTTGGGCCACGCCTCATAAAGGGCAATCCGGCACAACCTTTACCTTTACCCTGCCGCGCTTGCAGCAATAGCAGAGGAAATCGCGCATGTCATCACAATCCAGGCAAATGCTTCTTGCCTGTCCCAACTGTGGCAACCAATCGCAGGCCACAGTGCAGCAAATCGTCGATGTGGGCCAAGATCAATCGGCCAAATACCGTTTTTTGACTGGGCAGGTCAATAATTTCCGCTGCCCACAATGCCAATATCCCATTAGCATCAGCACGACTCTAGCCTATCATGACCCCGAACAAGAACTTCTGCTCATCTATGTGCCGATGGAACTCAATATGGGGCACGATGAGCAGGAACGTATGATTGGGCAACTAACACGCACAATCACCGAAGACCTGCCCATGGAACAACGCAAAGGCTACTTGCTCAATCCACGTCGTAGCCTGACACTAAAAGGGATGCAGGACACAGTTTTCGATGCCGAGCGCCACAATATCACACTAATTGATAAACTGTTGCGGGCCACTCCCGAGGAATTGGAGGAGACGGTGGCGGAACAGAATGATATATTCGACGAACAGTTCTTCGTGGGCCTGATCGCGGATATGGAACTGGCGCAGGCACTTGGCAGAGAAGAATTTGCCGGACAAATGGAGGGCTTACGCGACATCCTCATCGAACAAAGTAGCTATGGCCGCGAACTTATTGCCAACATCCAGAGCCAGGAAGCAACTCGCGAGCAGGTGGTTACTGACCTCAACAACTTGGGACAGCAAGTCACACTTGATGATTTGATTGATTTAGCAGTCTCCTATGAAAGCGATGAGGACAAGTTGTTGGCGTTTGTGCGGCTGGTGCGCCCAGCGATGGACTATAACTTCTTCCAACGCATGACCGAGCGCGTGGAGACATCTAGCTCTAAGAAAGAGCGGCGTAGGACACGTCGGGTGCGGGATGTGTTGCTTGAAATGACACAAGCATTCGACGCCCAGGCCCAGGCGCTCATCGTGGCAGCTTTGCAGCAAATCATCAACAGTTCCGATTTGGAACAGGCCGTTCTGCAAAGTCTGTCAATTATCGACAACAATTTTATTGCAGTGCTAACGGCCAATATCGACGAAGCCCGCAAGCGTGGCGACGATGAATTGTTGCAGCGACTGGAACAGGTGCAGGCCATCATTGAACGTATAGCAAGCGAAAGTAACCGGCCCGAAGTTCAACTGATTAATGATTTACTGCAACTAGAGGACCCACTCGAAATGCGGTTGATGCTGATTGATCGCGCTCCTGAATTTGGCCCAACATTACTGCAATACCTGGATGTGTTGGTCGAGCAGGTTCAGCAACAGGGCGGCAATCCGGCTTTGCAACAACGGTTACTGGAAATTCGTGACGAGGCCGAACAAGTCCTTAATGGTAGTTGAGCAACGCCGTCCGGGCAATGTGGGCCGCATCGTCTGGCATGTCAGCATCCTGTACAACCACCACGACCACCAGTGATCCACCATTCGGCACGTCAACAAACCCCAAAAACCAACTCACGAGCGCCGCTGGCTTCCCAGCATAAGCGGCGCTGCTATATCCATAAATCGGCATCTCCACAATATGGTCGCTGGTGAATTCCAGGGCTGTTCGCAATTGCTGGGCTACATCGGGCGAAAAGAAACGGGTAGATTGATCGGGAATGTCGAAAGATTGCCATTCGCGCTCGCCCGGTTGCCGGTAAGCATCGGCCATGTATAGCGATGGGGCACGGCCATCATTTGCTATCGCGGCAGCTATTCGCGCCATATGCAGGGGTGTCACTGTCAATTGTCCCTGACCGATGACTTCTATCCACGTTTGCTGTTGCAGGTCTGGACGTTGATCGAGGGGAACTGGCGTCGCACCAGCTCCGGTGTCCATCCGATAGAGAGGCACGGGTTCCAGTAATCCAAATTGCATGAGTAGTGTCTGATAATCCCGGGGCTGTTGCAAGGCAGCAATGAAGGGCGCGGGGCAACCATAGGCAAATGCTTCGATGAGTTGGATTGGCTCTAGATCGGGCAGAGAAAACAGACACGTTATTCGCTCAAATTCTGGTCCCAGTTCAGGTAATGATATGACCTGTACTCCGTCTGATAATTGATTTTCTAACGAGTCTCCAGCTTCTAACATTGCGGCCAGCCAGATAATCTGCATGGTTCCACCAGGCTGGTATTGCCCACGCCGGGCACGGTTGAGCAAAGGCGAGGCGTCGGCACGACCCTGCTCCTCAAGTGTGGTAAATGCGAGCCAGTTCAAATCAAGCATGTTGGGATCAAGTTCAGGATGGCTGACCATCGCCATCACTTCACCAGAGGGCACAAGCACAACCACGGCTGCACCATCTTTTCCCTCAAAACTCGTCGTCAGGTGTTGTTGCAAATCCAGATCAATCGTGGTTCGCAGGTCATAGCCCGGCTGCGGACGATTGAGCAGCTCATCCCATTGGGCCTGCCGCGCATCTTGCCCATCTACTTGACCAGTCAGCACATCGTCAAAAGCACGTTCCAGGCCATCGGCTCCATATTGGTGGCTGTGATAACCAACTGCGCCCGCCACATGGTCGTAAGGATAGAGGCGGCGCAGATATTGAGTGGCAGTGTAGGGGCTGCTGACAGCCAGCGCCAGGCCGTGGCGATCCAGGATCAACCCGCGTGGCGATCCCTGCACCAATCGAATGCGGCGCGGGTTATCATCACGAGTCATTAAATCATCATGTTGAAACAGGATCCAATAGGTGCTACTGGTGGCTACCAGTGCGAAGCCGAAGACAATCGCCAGCATTAAATTACGAAGTTCGCGAGTCATGGCTGCTGATAATCAACAATAAGCCAACGGCAATAAAACTGGTCAACAGGGAAGAGCCACCATAGCTGACAAAAGGCAATGTCACACCAGTCAGAGGCCACAGCCGCAATGTGCCCCCCATGATCAAGAGGCTCTGCGTCGCCAACATCAGGCTCAACCCCGCTGCTAAGAATGCGGCGAAAGGGCGCGGTTGGTTCAATATGGCGATCCGCAGGCCGCGTACAATAATCAGTGCCAACGCCATCAGCAAACCCAACACGCCAATCAGTCCCCACTCCTCGGCAATGGCGGCAAACACAAAATCGGAATGGGCCACTGGAATAAAAGTGGGGATACCCTGGCCGATGCCAGCACCAGTGAGGCCGCCAGCCGCCACTGCCATTAAGCTTTGCACAATTTGAAAAGCGCGGCCCTCGGCGTCGGCCCAGGGATTGAGCCATACATCAACACGCAGTGCCACAACATCGAAGGCCAGATAGCTCGCCAGCGTCGCCAGCACCAACAATACACCGCCCCCCACCAACAACAGCCATTGTCCGCTGGCGACATACAACATCAAGATAAACACGGCAAAGAAAATCGAGGCTGTGCCCAGATCGCGTTGCCAGATCAAAATGACAATGCTCAATCCGAACATGGGCAGGGTTGGGATCAGAAATCGTAGTGAGGGCATCACTAGGGAACCTAGCTTGATATTTTCTTGGCGGAGTGTCTGCCAGTGTCGCGCACAATAATTCGCCAGGAATACCACCAGCAGGATTTTGAGCAACTCTGACGGTTGATAGTAGATCACACCGCCCCCCAACCATAAACGCGGCCCAAAACCCGACGGGTTGACCCCCCAACGTATGGTGGTCGCCAGCATCACAATGCCGCCCCATAACCATACCGACTGATAACGTCGCAGCCAGTCTAAACTTAATGGCAAATAAAGGAGGCTGACTACCGCCATCGTGCTGATGACCAGCCAGCCAGTCTGTCGATCTGCAAATGTTGGGGCCAACCGGTCGATGATATTCAGCCCCCATCCTACCAGCAACATCATGGCAGGCAGGATATACAAATCGCGCTGAGGCAACCGCCGGTTGAGTGCAACATGCAACAACACCGCACACAATATCCAGATTCCCACCGGCCATAAATCCCACAGGGAACGGTCTTGCACCTGAATCAAATTCACCTGGTTAATAGCAACAAACACGCCTGCCACCATCAGCAGCAGGCATTCGCGTGTTCTTATGATCGAGGGCAATGAATCGGGTAAAGGCTGCACGCGCCGAATAATCAGTCCAACATACTTTGTAGGAACAGACGCATTTTCTCCCGCCGTTCATCCGAAATGAGATTCGGGTCCGTAGTCAATGTGCCTTTCAGCGCACTGTGGGCCGGAGTCGGTTCGGTCAATGCGGCGATTTTCGGAATCGCGCCAGTAATGACACGCTGAATCAATTCAAGATTTTCGGCAAAAGCCGCCATCACCTCACCCACACTTACTTCACTTTCATACCAGACATCATAATCGGTGACGACAGCCATCACGGCATAACTAATCTCGGCTTCGCGGGCCAGGAATGCTTCGGGCGAGGTCGTCATGCCAATAATATCCATGCCCCACTGACGAAAGAGGTTGCTCTCAGCTTTGGTACTAAAGCGCGGTCCTTCACACGTGATGAAATTGCCCTGGCGATGCACCGTGCCGCCTTGCTCATCAATAGTATCGGCCAGCACCCCGCGCAATTGGTTACAAAATGGCTCGGCGACGCCGACATGAGCCACCAGCCCTTGCCCAAAGAACGAGTAGGAGCGTAACCCCTTGGTGAAATCAACCAGTTGATCGGGCACAACAATATGGCCGGGCGCATAATCTTCGCGCAAGGAGCCACATGCGCTGACTGCCATGATGTATTGCACGCCCAAAGATTTCAGGGCGTAGATGTTGGCACGATAGGGAACTTCGCTGGGCGTTAGCATATGGCCGCGCCCATGCCGGGGGATAAATGCCACGCGTTGTTCACCAATGGTAACCGTAATGACATTATCGCTGGGTGGGCCGAACGGTGTATGAATAACGTGTTCCTGTTTATCGGTCAATGCCTCCATCTGATAGAGGCCAGTGCCGCCAATGATCCCGATGGTACTATCTGTAGTCATAGTAATCCTCAAATTTCCTATCAGCCGTTGCAAGTATAGCAAAAGGGGAACTGCTTGCAACTGATGTTTGCAGTTCAACGCATCTCAGATTAGGATTAACGGGAAAATACTCGCAATTATTAGGAAGGTAAACCGATGTCAACCCCTTATGATGGCAAGGTTGCATTGTGGCATTGGAAAGGCTCGTCCGTCAGCGAAGACACCATCGAAGACCTGGCCCGCACCATTCGGCAGTGGTCTCCCCACGTTAAACAGATATGGGTTAAGACAACGGATGGCACCGATTGGATGGGGCGTTTTGACTCCGATAACCCGCTGGCGATCACTGGCCCGGCGGCCATCGCACGTTGGGCACAGGTGTTAGAGGCCAATGGCCTCGAGCTTCATGCTTGGTGTGTGCCAAAAGGCCAGGACGTGGTAGCCGAGGCGGATCTTATCATCGAAACTTGCAATGTGCCCGGCGTTCGCAGCATGATTCTCGATATTGAGCCTTATCAGGGATTTTGGAGCGGTGGGCGCGAGAATATCCGGCCCTTTATGACACGCTTGCGACGGGGTGTTGGTGGGCGATTTCATATTGGGATGAGCGTTGATCCACGCCCGCACCACTACAACCGCATTTTTCCCGAAGAATGGCGGCCTTTCGTCAACAGTATCCACCCACAATGTTACTGGGTCTCGTTCGACCGTCCTTTTGACGAAGTCTTAGACGAAGCCTATCAAGTCTGGGGGCGCTATGGGTTGCCGATTTATCCGGCGCTGCAAGGTAATGCCCAGCCCAGTGATATGACACAGGCCCGTGATTACAGCATCAACTTCCATAGCGCAGACGGTGTAAGTTGGTGGCGCTTTGGCGTCATTGGTCCCAGCCAATTCACGGCCATTAACCACCCCATCGGCGATGTGGATCCGCCTGGGGATGACGACGGGCCACCCGCCGGGGGGCACTATGGGGCCGAAATCGTTGTAACACCAAATGATCCGGGGTTCCGGGCGGGCACTCACACAGGCGAACACCCTGACGACTTGCTGCGGACATTTCGGGGAACATGGGGCTGGGATGTTAAGTATAAAGACACCCGCGCCGATACCAGCACCATCTGGACGCTGTGGGATCCCAATCTGACGGCAAGCGGTTGGTACGAGGTATCCACGTTTGTTCCAGCTCGGCACGCGACCACCAGCAATGCCCGCTACAAACTGCACGGCGTTCAGGGAATGCAACGCGAACTACAAATCAAAATCGCGCAATCAGAATATTATAATTTGTGGGTTCCGTTGGGCGTTTTCCAGTTCGATGCCAATAATGCGCGGGCTGGTATCGTCTTCTTGAATGACTTGACCTATGAAGATGATCGAGAAATTGCCATTGATGCCATCCGCTATCGTCAGATCATTGGACGTGTTCCCACTTCAGAATTCCTGGCGGACGGCTATGATCCTCCCATTGGCACGCGCATGGAGCGCCAGGAGGCGAAAGTCTGGCCCGGCCATTGGTTCGATGCAACAGGCTATGGTGTGCGCTATTTTCGGGGAACGCCACAGGAAGCCTTTCACACCGGCGCAGACCTGAACCTGAATCGGCCCTATTGGGATGCCGATGCCCGCAGTCCGGTCTATGCCATGGCATCTGGTGTGGTAACCTTCGCCGGACGGCTGGCAGGCTGGGGCAAAGTGGTGATTATTCGCCATGATCCTCTGGTATCTACGGGGCAGGTGATGATGGGCCGCTATGCTCATGTGGAGAATGTGCGCGTCAAAGTGGGAGATCGTGTGCAGCGCGGCCAGCAAGTTGCCAGTGTCGGCAATGCCGAGGGTGTCTTCCCATACCATCTGCATGTGGATTTGAGTCCCACGACTGTCCTAGAACGCGCTCCCTGGGATTGGCCGAAGCTCGACCTGAATCGCCTGCATCAACACTACGTTGACCCACGCAAATTCATTGAAGATAATCGCCCACTATCCCGATAGTCATCAAAAAGAGGGTGCAGAACCAACACAACTGCACCCTCTATTGTTTATCCAGTGCGCGAGTTAGAAACCGTGTGCGGCTTCGGCTTCGGCCAATGCTTTATCCAAGATATGCAGTGCTTCGTCAGCAGTCGGCTTGTCGAGGTTCAATGGTGGCATCAGACGTAGTGTACTGGTGCCACACCCTAGCATCAGCAAGCTATGATTAAAGGCGCGATGCACCACCTCGTTGCGTAATTTTTTGGCGGGTTCTTTCGTAGCCTGATCTTTGACCAATTCCACACCAATCATCATGCCCAGGCCACGCACCTGCCCAATGCTCGGGTGGCGGGGAGTGATTTCTTCCAGCGCATCCATGATATGACCGCCAACCTCGACAGCGTTCTCAATGTAGCCACCCTGGCCCGCATCATCACCCAATAACTCCAATGTCGCCAGTGATGCAGCGCAGGAGATGGGATTGCCACCGAACGTATTGCCATGTGCGCCGGGTTGCCATTCGCGCATGATACTGTCGCGGGCGATGATAGCTCCCAACGGCATCCCGCTGGCGATTCCTTTGGCACTAGTCACGATGTCCGGTTCCACGCTGAAGTGTTCAATCGCCCACCATTTGCCGGTGCGTCCGATACCCGATTGTACTTCATCGGCAATCAGCAAAATCCCGTATTTATCGCACAGTTCGCGCAGTGCAGGGAAGAACCTCGGCGGGGGAATGACATAGCCTCCCTCGCCCTGCACCGGCTCGACCAGGATACCGGCCACCTCGTCTGCCGGAACAATGGTCTGGAAGATCGTCTTCTCGATGTAGTCCACCACGCGCTGGCCGTAATCATCATAGCCATCCATATTCAACAGGGGGCGATATGGATTGGGATAGGGGACATGGGTGAAACCCGGCATCATGGGGAAATAGCGGGCACGTTGGACGGGCTTGCTGGATGTGGCCCCCAAAGACCCCATCGTGCGCCCGTGAAATGAACTGAGAAAGGCGATGAACTGTGGGCGTCGGGTATGAAAACGCGCCAGTTTCAGCGCCCCTTCGACAGCCTCAGTTCCACTGTTAGCAAAGAAAACCCGTGCCTGCTCTTCAAAGGGGGCAATGGCCGCCAGACGCTCGGCCAGTTGGGTCTGCACTGGATAGTAAAAATCAGTACCTGCCATGTGGATGAACTTGTCGGCCTGGTCTTTGATGGCTTGCACAACTTTGGGATGAGAATGACCGGTGGCATTGACGGCAATGCCTGTGGTCAGATCCAAATAGCGCCGCCCATCAACATCCCAGACTTCGGCCCCTTTACCATGCGACATCACAAAAGGATAATCGCGGGTATAGGAGGGAGATACCACCTTGCTATCACGTTCCACAAACTTCTGGGCATTTTGCCCTACATTGAACTCTACTGCCATTCCACGCAAACTCCTTTGGGGATTTTTAAACAACCAATACATACTATCGACCAACACCAACAGACAGGTCGATACAATTAGGTTGATTATCCATCAGAAAACACCGTTTGGCGAGAGGAACTCAGAAATTGGGATGAAACCGATAGCCCAGACCTTGCTCATTGAGAAGATAGACCGGCTTCTTGGGGTCAGCCTCAATCTTTCGACGTAAATGCCAGATATAGACGCGCAAATTATCTATATCTTCAGCATAATCATAGCCCCAGACATTTTCGAGCAAAGACCGATAGGAAACGACGCGAGGTGCTTCGCGCACCAATATTTCCAACAAACGATACTCTGTTGCCGACAGGCGCATTGGCTCGCCCTGAACCGTCACCCGCCGCTTATCCAGATTAATGGTCAAATAGTCATCGCTATAAACCAGCTTGGAGCGATGTTGAGATGTGGGTTCAGCCACAGCCCGCCGCAATACGGCCTTGGTACGAGCTACCAATACGTCTTTATCATAGGGCTTTTCAAGATAGTCATCGGCCCCTAGGCTCAGACTATGCACAATCGCTTCTGGTTCTTGATGTGAGGAGACAATAATAATCGGAATATTGCTTATTTCGCGAATACGTTGACAGACGGTGTAACCGTCCATAGTGGGCATGTTAATGTCCAGCAAAACCAGATCGGGCCGATGGTGGTATAGTTGGCGCAATCCTTCCTTGCCATCTATGGCGCTGATAACCTCAAAGCCTTCACTTTCCAGCCGCCACTGAGCCGTCTCCCGGTCCAGATTATCATCTTCAATCAACAATATTTTATATACAATGACAGGATTCACCTGCATCGTTAAACTCCCTAAAACTCCCATACAGTACCTGCACAACCCCGATTTTAGCTGTTACAATGAATTATCGCATATACTTTTCATAATAACAAACCCTTATCTAAGCCTGAAATAAGTCACTAAACCCATGTCCAAGAGCAAACGCAAACACTCTCCGTCCCGAAAACAGTATCTCGACATCAAAACTCAATTTCCCAATGCCATTGTTTTTTTCCGTATGGGTGATTTTTATGAAACTTTTGATGAAGATGCAGAATTGATTGCCCGCGAACTAGACATCACCCTCACGAGTCGTCCGTTTAGCAAAGGCAATCGCGTACCGATGGCAGGCGTTCCCCATCACGCTGCCGAAGCCTACATTGCCCGACTGATCGAGAAAGGGTATCACGTTGCGGTAGCGGATCAAATCGGCAGCGAACCTGTCAATGGGCTGGTCCCGCGAGAGGTCACGCAAGTTGTCACACCGGGCACAGTCGTCTCGCCAACCATGCTCACTGATCGTCAAAACAACTTCTTGCTGGCATTGTTGCCCGAATTGGATTATGAAGGCGACAACTGGTCTCGGGCAGGATTGGCCTATGTGGACATCACTACTGGCGAATTTGCAGCCACCGAACTGGATGGCGACAACACGCCAGTCAAAGTATTGGACGAACTGGCCCGCCTGACGCCGCGAGAAGCTTTGATGCCACAAAGTTGGGCCGAGCGTGGCGTTTCTATGCCATCCGACACGCATCTGACCCCCCTACCTGATTTTCGCTTCGATTTATCCGCAGCGCGTTCAACTTTGCTGCATCATTTTCAAGTTGCCACATTGACCGGTTTTGGCATTCAGGATCAGCCATTGGCATTACGCGCTGCCGGGGCCATTGTCCACTATTTGCAAGAAACACAACCCAGCGCACTGCAACACCTAATGACCTTGCGAGCCTATTCGACCAGCAGTTTCATGGCACTCGACACCGCCACGCGCACCAACCTGGAATTAACACGTGCGCTGCGAAGTGGTAGTACACGCGGCTCGTTGCTAGAAGTGATTGATCGCACGACAACGGCCATGGGGGCGCGGTTACTACGGAATTGGCTGGGACAACCGTTGCTAAAACTCGACCATCTTATGGCTCGGTTGGATGCTGTCGAGACCTGCTTTCGCAATGGACAATTGCGGGCAGAGATGATCGTTTTATTGCGCCAGATCGCCGACCTAGAACGGCTGACCAATCGAGTGGTGATGGGCAAGGCCGGGCCACGCGAAGTGTTGACGCTGGGCAATACCTTGCGCCTGATACCCGATGTGCGCGAGCTGATTGCGTCTCATGAAGCCCTGATACCCTTTCTGGAACGTCTCAATCCATTACCGAGCGTCGTAGAAACGATTGAACAGGCGTTGAATGACGATCCTCCGGCCTTGATGAACCAGATTGGTGTCATCCGTGCAGGATATTCCGAGGAATTGGACGCAGTGTATCACGGATCCAGCGACGCCAAAGCATATATCAGCAACCTGGAAGCTCACGAACGCCAACGAACTGGCATCAAAAACCTGAAAGTCGGTTATAACAAGGTCTTTGGTTACTATATCGAAGTTTCACACGCCAACACTAGCCTCGTCCCTGAAGACTACGTCCGTAAACAAACGTTAGTCAACGCTGAACGCTACATCACGCCGGAAATGAAGGAATATGAGACGCTAATTCTCAATGCTGAAGCCCGTGCATTGGAGATTGAAACGCGCCTCTATCGCGAACTATGCGGCTTTGTTGCAGGCCACAGTCCCACGCTGCTCGATATTGCACGTGTACTGGCACATCTGGATGTATTCGCTGGGTTGGCCGAAGTGGCTGCCCGCGAGGGGTATGTGCGCCCATTGCTAGTCGAGCATGATATTCTGGAAATCCGCGAGGGCCGTCATCCAGTAGTGGAGCGGGCATTGCAGAGCGAACAGTTTGTGCCCAACGATGCCTATTTCGACAGCGACGAGCGCATTCTCATCATCACTGGCCCCAATATGTCTGGCAAAAGTGTCTATATGCGCCAGGTGGCCCTGATCGTATTGTTAGCACAAATTGGCTCGTTCGTTCCGGCGCAACAGGCGACTATCGGACTTGTAGATCGCATCTTCGCCCGCGTTGGCGCTCAGGACGAAATCTACCGAGGACAATCGACATTTATGGTCGAAATGACGGAAACGGCGGTTATCCTATCCCATGCCACATCGCGCAGTCTGGTGCTGCTGGATGAGATCGGGCGTGGAACCAGCACTTACGACGGCATGGCAATCGCGCGGGCCGTCATCGAATATTTGCACAGCAACCCACGCCTAGGCTGCAAAACGTTGTTCGCCACCCATTACCACGAATTGACCGAGCTGGAACACATCCTGCCGCATGTGCGAAAT
The DNA here is from genome assembly GCA_965215855.1 of Aggregatilineales bacterium. GTDB lineage: Bacteria > Chloroflexota > Anaerolineae > Aggregatilineales > J027 > J027. The sequence goes on from CBDCER010000002.1 coordinate 377,777, forward strand.
TACAACGTGGCCGTCGCCGACCAGGGCGAGCATGTGGTCTTTTTACACCGTGTAATGCCTGGCGGGGCAGATCAGTCCTATGGGATCTACGTGGCAAAATTAGCAGGCGTGCCTAAAGCTGTTGTCAATCGGGCTGACGAGTTACTGGATCAATTGGAAGCTCAAGCCAGCGATTTTCGCCTGAAAAAACATCGCAAGGACAGCGACTACCAGATCTCCTTGTTTGATGATCGTCGCCACCCGGTGATTGAGGCGCTACGCCGCATCGAAGTTGAGAGTCTGAGTCCGATAGACGCCATCACCCAGTTGTACGAATTGAAACGGATGCTGGGCGATGAGTGATCCTTGGCGCTTTTTCTGCCTAGTTTCGACCCACAACGGGGTGGCACTATTAACCACGAATGAGCTAGCACAGGTGGCGCTGGATGCCCTGCAAGACACCGTTGAAAAGCACAATGGACAATTGTGGGGATATGTCATCCTGCCCGCTTCAGTCCAATTCGTCATCGAGGTCACTTCAGAACGTGCCTATCACCACTATGTAGAGGCGTTCAAAGCTGCCAGTGAACAAGCGTTAATCGAGGCGATTCAAGCAGGATATGAAGTCTTGCTGGATGCCATCACGTTCTACAACCCAGCCTGGCCGCAACCCGTTCATCATATCTGGCAAAGTGGCTATCAGACCCAACTGCTGCCGAGCGCCTATGCTCTGTCGAATAAAGTTGCTGATTTAGTGCAGCGTCCGGTAGAGATGGGGTTAGTCAAGCAGCCAGCGGATTGGGCGTTTAGCAGTTATCAGGTTGATAATACATAGCTGGCTGGTATTCAATCTGGGCGACCCCATTACCGGATCGCCCTGTGCAACATTGCCTATTGCCCAAACGGTGTTGACGTGGGTGGGAATTGATATGCCTGTGTCGGGGGAATATCCGGGTCTGGGTTAAGACCAATATACGCCCGCCATTGACGCTCCAACTCAATAAATGGCACGCCCGTCACCTGTTCCAATGCATCATCCAACACAACATTGGAACTGACCAATTCAATAACCTGACGATGTGTGTCCAGCCCGCCATATGTGCCAACCAGCCAGTTGATAAACGATGCGCCCATCTCATAGCCCAGATGTGTGCAGCCATCCGACGCTGGCGTGCCGACCATACCACTGGGACCAGACCCTTGCAGTGTAGCCAAATCCTCACCCAGTGCGGCCAATCGTTGCAGGCGTTGGTCCACCGGCCCCATCTCCAATTCAAAGAAGGTCGCCTCGCCCTCAATCCACCAGGCTGTGGCACGCACACCATAATCAAACTGATAAAGATGGGCCACTTCATGCGTGGCTACCGAAGCCGCAAACCGCATCTGCCATTCCAAATCACGCGGTTCATTCCAGATGCAGTCCTGTCGAATCTCCTCAATCTCCAGTCCACGCACGCGCAGCACCGCCGAATAGGTTTCGTTGCTAGCCTGGCCGGTTGTACGCGGATTGATCTGTCCTCCGGCCTGAAATTCGCCCATCGAGTCACCGGGTGGGAAGATTACGACGGTCGGCTTGAACGACAACCCCCCACCAAAGCCCAGCGCAAACTTCTCCCGCAAATGAGCAAACGCCGTCACGACGACTTCGCCCATTTCCTCTGGAAAATCGAACCAATAAACGATGACATCCTCACTTTCGGCCCGGAACCAGTCACGGGTGGCGTCAATGTACATCACATTCACCGGCTCAGTCTCAACCAGCCCTTCTTCACCATAGGCCACACGCCAGACAACATCCATTGGCATCCAGGGGGCCAGACCACGTGCCTCATAAGGAATGGCCTGCCACACACCATTTTCGGGGTCGATATTGGTCGCTCGTACCCGCCCTTGCGACCCACCAGCAAAACGATAGACTAGATTTATAGATACAACCTCAGCGTCTTCGGGCGGCGTGATGGTGGCCGTGAATTCCAATCCCAACGGGTAGTGTGTCACGTAGGTAAAATCGGTGAACTGAAACCCGTCGATTTCTTGGTCATCAAAATGAATGGAATCATCGGTCATACTCAGCGTTTCGAGCGTAAACGCAAAATCATCATCCAACGGCAAGTAGGTTGGCGTTGGCACAAAATTTTCTTGAAATACACCATTGCGAATGGTCGGCACAATGGTACTGGCGAATACTGCCGAGGCCAATAACATCAATACCAGGGTTGTGCTGATTATCAGATAAAATCGTTTTGTCATGTAAGCACCTTTAGGATTACAACGAGGACACATTCCGTGTCGATTGTAGCGCAATTTCAGCGAATTGTTTTCTCTGCTTTGATTACTACTGCACTGACGCTGGCGTTCATTCCAGCCCAGGCGCAGGAGACACCGCCAACGGAGACAGGAGTCCAACTCTGGCATCCGCATACAGGCGAACGACAGGCGGCGCTCGAAGCGCTGGTTGAGCAATTCAATGCTGAAAATGAATGGGGCATCATAGTGACGCCAGCCAGCTTCGAGAATCCAGGGTTGCTTTATGATCAGATCATCCTACAACTGACTGGCGCAATGGCATTGCCGCATCTGGCAATGATCTGGCCGCATGAAGCGGCACTGTTTGATCTGAGCAATGCGGTACTCGACCTAGAGCCATATATCAACGATGCTGAGACCGGTTTCACAGACGAGGATTGGGACGATTTTCTGCCTGAATGGGAAGCACGCACCCGCAATCCTTTTACTGGCAAAGTGCTAGGCTGGTCGGCGCGAACCTTCACCCCCATCATGGCTGTCAATCGGGCAGCACTGGCCGAACTCGGCTTCGATACACCGCCGCAAACACAGGCAGAATTGTTGGAGATGGCCTGCGCGTTCCAGGGATGGTCAGCAGGCAAGTTCGGTGTGGCGCATGGTTTCCTAATTCCGACCGATGCTGAAGTGCTGTTTGGATTAGGTGGCAATCCATATGATGATAGTCCCTCGCCTCAATTCACACTCAGCCTGCTGGAGCCAACGCTACAAACGTTGATTAGGGCTATTCAGGAAGGCTGTGCCAGCATCGTAGCAAACTCAACCGAAGCGATTGACAAATTCGCTGCCGGGCAAACCTTGTTCTATTTCGGCAGTTCATCCAGCCTGCCGGTATTGCGGGACAATATTGCACTCAACTATGCCGAGCCGTTTGCATGGGGTGTCTATTCTCTGCCCACCGATGCACCACCACTGGTCTTTGGACCAATTATCACCATCTTCGATCATGATGCTGAGAGCAATCTGGCCGCGTGGCATTTTTTACAATGGTTCACCAGCCCGGAAATCAACGCTGGCTGGGTTGCCGCCACCGGCAGCCTGCCCGTGCGTGCCCCAGCCACCGAATCCCTGGATTTTCCGCAACAACAGCAAGCCTGGGAATTGTTGGAGCGGCCAATGACTGCCATTCCGGCTATCGCAGGCTATGATGTCATCCGGCTGGAAATACAATTTGCGCTCGAACGCCTGCTGAGTGGCACAACCACGCTTGAAGACGAGTTGCCTGCGCTGGAAACGTTGATTAACCAGATTTTGCAGGATTTCGCTCCACTGCCCGAAACCCAACCAGAGGATTAGTTGATGCCCATTGAACCTAAATTCACCCCGCTGAATTTCCAGCATCTACCAGAAGGCGAACAATTGGCACGTTCCCGCGAATTCCTGGCACGGATGCAGACGCGGCGCACTGTGCGAGATTTTTCGTCAGCACCAGTCCCTTTTGAACTGATCGCCAACGCCATTACCACTGCTGGGACAGCACCATCTGGGGCGAACCAACAACCCTGGACGTTCGTGGTGGTCAGCGACCCCGCCATCAAACGCCAGATCCGTGTGGCAGCTGAAGAAGAGGAAAAAGAAAGCTACGAACGTCGCATGAGCCAGGAATGGTTAGACGCACTGGCACACCTCGGCACAGACTGGCACAAACCGCACCTGGAAGACGCATCCTATCTGATTGTGGTATTCAGTCAACCTTACGGGGTAGAGGTTGATCCCGACACAGGCGAAGAGCAGCGCATCAAGCATTATTACGTTGCTGAATCAGTGGGGATTGCAGTCGGGATATTGCTCGCCAGCTTGCATCAGGCCGGACTTGCTACATTGACCCACACGCCAAGCCCGATGGGATTTCTGAGCGAGATTCTGGAACGTCCCGCTAATGAACGCGCTTATGTGGTCATTCCGGTGGGGTACCCGGCTCAAGATGCCCAGGTTCCCAACATCAGCAAGAAATCGCTGGACGAGATCATGGTGCGAATCGGAGATTAACGAGACGTTGCCCATCCATCCAGGTAAGCTTGCAGTGCTTTTTCAAAGGTGGCGGGCAAATCACCGCCGCGCTGAAATTGGCCGCCGAGTTCGAGCATCACGAAGCCATGCACCAACGCCCACGCTCCGCGTAAGGCTGCCAACGAGTCAGGTTCGCCGACGATAGCCGCCATTTCGTTTTGTACAGGCAGTGCTAGTTGTAACAAGGCGTCGGGGTCCGGTTGGGTTTCAGCATCAGTGAAATGATAAGCCAACGGATAGGTGTGGGGATTTTGGTGAGCAAATTCACGGTAGGCGTTCATCAAAGCCAGAATTCGCGCTCGCGGATCATCACCAGATTTTTGGGCAGCCCCCAACACATATTCAACTAATCGCCGTTGTGTCAGCAGATTAACCTCACGCAACAAAACAGCCTTGTTTTTCACATGCTTATACAGCGATGGCGCTTTGACATCGAAAGCCGCCGCCAGTTTGCTCAGAGATAGCGTTTCCAGGCCGTCATCCTCAATCATCTGGTGGGCAGTTTCGATCAACGAATTGTAATCAACCTGAGCCGGATAGGGCATGTGGAGAGCCTTTCTTGCATCCAAAATTGCTATAGTCGGTACATTGAAGTGCAGGATGGAGAAAATAATGTGTAAGGGAGGGCCTGAGAGACCCTCCCCGACAACCCACTATGCCTTCGCAGACAGCAGATCTTCTGTCTACATTTTCAAATAACACAATTCTAGGGATTAACCTGGAACCAACCTTCAATGTCCACAATCCAGCCAGTCTGACCTGCTGCGTCTTGATATTGCCACCAGACAAAATACTGCGCTTGATAAGGGCCACCCACAATTGTCAGCGTCTCGCCCGCGTTGACCAACCGCACAATATTGTCACGGCCTGGCAGCACGGTCGCTCCTGAACGGAAGTTGGCCTGATCACCCGTTGCGGTCACGGTCACGGTCTTGCCAATCTCCATACCGGGCGTCGTGTAGGTGGCGCTGCTGACCTTCAATTTGACATTCACATCAGCCAGATTCGCAATGATCCAACCCGAAACGCCTTCAGCAATCGACACTTTAATCCAGCGATTGCCAGCGGTGTCAGTCTGCTGAGTCGCACCATCCCACATCACACGATCTCCCCACAGCAAGACATCGACCTGCTGAGTATCGGTCAGATCGGGCTGCGAATAGACACCGGCGGGGCTGCCGGCCTGCAAAATCTCGATAATTTGATTACTATAGCCATCGTTCGAGGTATCGGCCTGGGCCATCCGCAGATGGTTGACCGCAACACCAGCCACAAACGCGACCAATACCAACATGACCGTCATCATACGGTGCGATTTCCAGTTCACCATTTATTCTCCATCAAACGTATCTTTGTTTAAGTCAGCACGAGTGTAGACGATCCATCTGGGCTATGCAAGGCCCGCCAGCGATGCGTTGGCGATGCGTCAGGTCAATGGGGCAAACTACTCCACAATAGCACCCCTGTCACCCACTCCAAATTCGAGCCATCGGGCTGAATGCGATAGGTTCCGGTCAACAGTGGGCTAAGTGCGCCCGACTGCTGCGAAATGAAGAAATAAATACCTTCAGGATTCCAAACCAGATGGCCGGGGCGCGTCTTCAAAAGGCTATCTGTCGGGCCTTCAAACTGCAACAATACCACCTGCGACTCGGTAGCCGGAATATACATCGTCAACCGAAGCGGGTGCGTCGTTCCCAACGGTCCTTCGGTTTCAGCCCAGTAGACAATCGCCGACTCGTCAGGGGCCAGCACCGCCTGGGTTGCCACATGGAAGGCGGGAGCCAGCGAGCGATGTTCTCCTGTAACCAGATCAGTCAGCCACACACCACGATTGAACATGATGGCAGGCTGCGCCGGAAACGACAGGATGAACCGTTGGCCCGTTTCCTCAACGGTCAAGGCTGTTGCTGGTCGGGCATCCGCTGGCATCTCCAACGACGCATACAATTGCTCCGACGACGACGGCCCCAGACCAAGTTCAAACGACACAACCTCATTGCCAACCCAGCCCAATGCACGATATTGACGGTCTTCGGTGAGTGTCTCGCCACCTAAGTCCACACCATCCACTGGCGCAGGCCGCAACACCGTCGTTTCGCCATTGGCACGAATACCCAGCGCCGAATGCCCTGCCTCATCCCGTGTCTGGAACAAAATGCGCGTGCTATCCGGCGACCAATGCACATTAGTCTGGTTACAGCCACCCAGCGTCTCGAAACGATCCACCGTTGTGCCCGTCAGCAAGTCTAAAATGCCACAAGTAATCACTTCCAACGCGCCGTCGGGAACCGTATAGATGCCATATTGCCCGCTGGGACTGACCGGATGAACACCGTAATCATAGGTGATATTATAGGCATACAGGCGATTATCGAGCGTGAGGTTCATGATGGTGTAGCGTTCGCCATAGCTCTCAAAGTTGAAGAACAACGTGCCGGGAATTAGCGGCTCTGGCAAATTCAAGCGTGGCATGGCAGAGATTGGTGGCAGCATGTCCGGATTAGCAGGCATCTCGCCGGGGTTAAGCGCCGCAGGCCATTCAAAGGCAGGCTGATCTTGCCCCTGGGCTGGCATCATCACGCCCAACATCGCGCCTATTATCAGCATCAAACTCAATAACCGGATCATACCCATATCAAAACACCCCTATAACGTTGTTTGGCGGTTAAATTGAGAGTAACTGTAGAACTAACTCAGGAACTTCGACAGATTCGTACCCTATCAAACGATGCACCTGTTCTAATGGCAACTGTTCCTGGGGGTCTGCATAAGCATACACGCGATATTCTGCACCAAAATCCAACTCTCGCAAGAAAATCTGCACATTCTCGCCCTCAGTATTCAAGCCGAACACCTCGGCGCGTGGATAAAGCTGGTAGTTCTCGACCACAAAGCGCCAGGCTTGCTCGCCATAGAGCAGCAGTCCGCGCTCTGAAACAAAAACCGCCGGAATCACGGCCAGATGTGCGGGGCCGAGCATCGGAATGGCATAGCGCAGCGTCACTGGCGGACTTGCCAGCACCCTACCCTTTGGCATGGTATTGTCCAACACTAACACTGTCTCACTGTCACATTGCCACACACGGCCCTGAAGCGTATGTTGCACGCAATTGTTCAGAATATCCACTGCATTGTCCATCAAACAAAATCGCCCACACCGGCATGATAACCGGCATGGGCGATAGGATGCAAACTCAGATCAATTAGACTTTTGGACCCGCATTGACGATGTCGTCGCTAGCACGATCCTTAAATTGCTCGAAATTCTTGCTGAACATTCCCGCCAGTTGCGACGCCTTCGCATCGTAGGCGTCCTTATTCGACCAGGCATCGCGTGGATTCAGGATGCCATCGGGTACACCTTCGATGGAGGTCGGGATCGACAGACCGAAGAAGGATTCTTCCACAAATTCGGTATTATCCAACTCGCCCTGCAACGCAGCATGGACCATGCGACGTGTGTAGGGCAATGAGATGCGATCTACCTCGCCCGCTGGACCGCCAGACCAACCCGTGTTGACCAGCCAGACATTGCTGCCATGCTCTTTGATCTTCTCGGCCAGCATCTCGGCGTAAACCGTCGGGTGCAGTGGCATAAACGGCGCACCAAAGCACGCACTGAAGGTGGCCTGTGGCTCGGTCACGCCACGCTCGGTACCAGCAACTTTGGCGGTGTAGCCACTGATGAAGTGATACATGGCCTGTTCTGGCGTCAGCTTGGAAATCGGAGGCAACACACCAAACGCATCGGCTGTCAAGAACACGACATTCTTAGGATGGCCGCCGATACCGGTGTCGCTGGCATTGGGAATGTAGTGAATGGGGTAGGAGCAGCGCGTATTCTGCGTATATTGCGTATCGTCGAAGTTGGGGCTGCGATCCCCGGTGAGTGGTACATTTTCCAGAATCGTGCCGAACCGTTTGGTCGTGGCATAGATTTCCGGCTCGGTCTCGGCGCTGAGGTTGATGGTCTTGGCATAACAGCCACCTTCCATATTGAAGACGCCCTCATTGCTCCAGGCATGTTCGTCATCACCAATCAGCGTGCGGGAAGAGTCAGCGGAAAGCGTAGTCTTACCAGTGCCACTCAGGCCGAAGAAGATAGCCGTACCTTCGGGGCCGATATTAGCCGAGCAGTGCATCGGCATGACGCCCATCTTCGGCAGGCGATAGTTCATCACACCAAAGATACCCTTCTTGACCTCGCCTGAATACAGCGAACCCAAGATAATAATCCGCTTCTTGGCGAAGTTCACACCGATGAAGGTCGGGGTGCGCGTCCCATCGGTTTCGGGATCAGCCTGCAAGGTGGGGGCGGCCAGGATGGTCCATTCTGGCTGATGGTTCGCTTGTTCTGCCTCGGTGGGACGAACGAACATATTCCAAGCAAAGAGACCATGATAGGCAGCTTCACTGACCAGGCGAATCGGCATCCGATAGTTGGCATCGGCCCCAGCAAAGGTGTCCAACACGAACAATTCTTCTTTGTTTTTCAGGTAATTGATAACCTTCTGTTCCAGGTGTTCGAACAATTCTGGCTCAACAGGTTGGTTGATATCACCCCACCAGATGTCATCATGCACACCCGGTTCATCCACAGTAAATTTATCTTTTGGCGAACGCCCGGTATACTGACCCGTCAGCACACGCAGTGCCCCTTCATTGGTTAAAACCGCTTCGCCTCTACGAAGTGCATGTTCATAAAGTTCGGCAGGATTCTGGTTCCAGTGGACAACTTCTACATTGCCCAAGCCATATGCGTCCAGGCCAAACGAACTACGAACGTGTTCACCCATGTTTATGTCTCCTTAAAATTATCAAATTATGTCACCCCAAACAGGTAACGTTAAACATCAATGATTTGTGTGGCTATTCGCCAATTTAAGAATCTAGCAGGAAACTCAACAGAATTCCATGATAGATGACAATATTTTGTGAACAATTTCACATATTATCTATTCTAATACGCTTATTCGCCATCAAAATGCGGTGTCTCGCCGAATGAAACCAGTTTCCAGCGATTCTCACTATACTCTAACGTAGTTAGCGAAGTATTTGCCAAACGCGGACTTGGCAGATTCGACAAATGATCCTCCCAAAGTCCCAACATCTGCAAAATGCCACGTATCGTCCCGCCATGCGACACAGCCAGCACAAAGGCATCAGGATATTGCTGAACATAATCCTCCAATGCGGCCACCCCACGTGTGCCCAGGTCGGTTTGGCTCTCGCCGCCGGGCCGTGGTGTAGTCAATGGATTGGCCCGCACGGCAGCCAATGTTTCGCTATCCCACAGTTCAATCTCATGACCTGTTAACCCCTGCCACAATCCCACATCGACCTCGCGCAGGCGAGCATCCAGGCTAACGGGCAATTTCAGAACATTCGCCACAATTTCAGCGGTCATGCGTGTGCGACTCAAATCGCTGCTATAGATGTGGTTGATACCTGCGTTCATCAAATAATCTGCTGCTAACCGTGCCTGTTGTATACCAACATCGTCCAATGGAACTGGGGCATGACCTTGTAGACGCCTACTCGCGTTCCAAGCGGTCTGCCCATGCCTCATCAAAAGTAATCGTGTCGTCATTCGCTCCCTTTTTGTGATTCGCCTATCATTAAACAAATCAATCCGCGCATTCTGCAGGGGATAAGGTCCTATCATGAAAAAACGGCTCTGGGTACTAATGCTTTTATTGCTGCTTTCCATTAATGGTGTGTTGGCCCAAGCTCCATTGCCACCTGCCGAAGCCGACGCCGATGCCTTTCTAGAAACCAATTTCTTGTTACAGGATACCTACGCCCGGGTGTTGTGCGCCTCCCAAAATAACGCATGTCCCGCTGAAGTCACAGCCACCGTGCCGTGCCTGACCACCGCCTGCCAGCGCCATGCCGCCACATATCCCATCACCGAAACCTATGCCACCATTCAGGCAGCTGTTGAAGTTGCTCAAGCTGGTGACCTCATCATCATCACACCAGGGCGCTATCGCGGAGTAGAAATCGAGAATACAGGCGGCGCAGGCGGCGCATATATTCACTTGCTGGGCTGGGGCGATCCTGGTTCGATCATCATTGATAGCCCGGCGGATCCTGACAAAAACTACCTGCGCCATCACTTCTATTTCATCAACGCCCACCACTATATCATTCAAAATCTGGCGTTTGAAGGCGCGGAAAATGGTGCGGGCATCTTCTTTTCTGGTTTTTTCAGCTATAGCGGAACCTTCGCACATCACGTTATTGTGATGGACACCTATAGCCACGATAACTATAAATGGGGGCTACACACAACCGCCACCAGTTACGTGCTGATTCAGGACTCAGTCTTCGCGGGTTCTGAAGATGAACATGGAGTCTACATATCCGGTTCAGGAGACCACATGATCATCCGTCGTAATGTATTCCAGGGCAACAACGCATCGGGATTACAGGTTAATGCCGATCCACAAGTGGCTGCACTGGAACTCTTCTATTGGCTGGGGAATACAACAGGGGATACTTGCGGTTTGAGCGAGGACGATGTTGATGGTGGGACGGCGATCTGGGCTGATGTCAAAGATTGCTATGATGGACAAGGCCTGCCAGATTTGGGTATGTTTATCGAAGATGGCATCAGCGAACAGCTCATCATTGAGCAAAATGTGATGATGGGCAACGGCGCAGGCGGCGCAGCGGGCATCAATCTGGCATCAGTGCGACACACTATTGTTCGCAACAATTTGGTTTATGGTAATGGCGCTGCCGGAATCGCCTGTTGGGATAATAACTATGCTGAAGATAAAGGCTTGCCGTCCTCCGAGTTCGGCTGCTTGGATGTGACCATTGTCAACAATACCATTGTGGATGAAAGTGGTGGACGCGGGGCATTGATTCTCAATCAAGATGCCCGCGACATGACCGTGTTCAACAACATTATCATTCGGGATCGCTTCGACGCCTATGAAATCACCGGACGATCCGGTCAGGGATTGCGTTCAGGCGCGAATTACTATTCGGCGCAGGTCGTTGATGTGTCGCCGGGTGCAATTCTGTTGGATAACGACGCCGCTAGCGGTTCATTAACCAGCTTCAGTGTGAACGACGGGCTGGCGAATTTCGTCGCACCGGGGTTTGAACTCTGGGTGCTGTTGGATGGCCCTTGGCCCACGCTCAATCCAGCTCGGCCAGATTATCATCCGGTGGCAAGTTCGATTTTGATACATATGGGCAATCCAGATTACAGCCCCACGCTCGATATTATGGGCACGCTACGCAACGGCACAACTGTCGGGGTATACGCCGCCAGTGAATAACCTAATCATGTGCGGGGCAGGCTACCATTGCTCACTCCCGCACAATCACTGGTCTCCATTTAAGAACTTGCTGACAGACCAAATTTCTTAATCTTCTCGTTAGATTTCCCTTCTACGATAAACTTAACGTGCAGCCTCGATATATTTTAGGGGGTCATTTAAATGATGAAGAAATCACGCATTACAATCGGCATTTTGATCAGCATTCTGGTCACCATTCCGGTTGCTGTTATTTTCTATGTAGGCAAACAGGCAGCCGAATTGCCTTTCCTGCCCACAGATTTGATGGACTGGTTGATTCCAAAAATCCCCGGCGACCTTATCACTTTTGGTATTGATCTAATGGTCGATACTATCCTGGCATTGAATCTGGGAAATGAGGACTCAACTGCTAAATTCTTTGAGCAACTGATGGCCGTAGCAATTTTTGTGGGCATCGGTGTCATCGCCGCAACGATTCTCTATCTGGTTTACGACCGCGTGAAGGAACTCGCCCCCCGCTGGCCGATAGCCGGTCTGTTGCTGGGGTTAGCCCTGGCACTACCGCTGGCGGCGATCAGCAACCACACCCTGACAGCTGATAATCCCTTCTATGATGGTCCATCGCTGTTAGTGCGTACCATCTGGATTGTCGGGTTGATGGCGATGTGGGGTGTTGGCATCAATCTAGCTTTCCAGCAATGGGATGATCTGGAGACTTTGGCATCTGACAAACCCACCGCCTCGCACACAGACGTACCAGCAGCCGAAGCTGAAACGCCCGCTCCCGTTGTCACCAGTACAGTTCCGGCTGTTGAAAAACTCAGTCGCCGCCAGTTTCTAGTCCGTCTAGGCGGTGCAACGGCAGCCTTTACAGTAGTGGGCACTGGTTTAGGTCAACTGCTGGTCAAAGACGAGGAAATCATTGCCTTGGATCGTCCGTTCTCGTTTGCAGAATATCCCAATGCCAACAGCCTCATCATTCCCGCATCCGGCACGCGACCGGAATATACGCCACTGGATAACCACTATCGAATCGACATTAATTCCGGCAATCCACCACGTATTGATGGCGACGCCTGGCGACTAACATTCAAGGGACTGGTTGAAAACGAGCGCACCTTCACCCTAGCCCAACTACAAGATGACTATACACCGGTAAATCAGTACGTCACACTGGCCTGTATCTCCAATCGTGTTGGGGGAAATTTGACCAGCACAACAGGCTGGACGGGTGTCAGTATGCAGGATATTCTGGGCGAAGTGCGCCCCACTGAAGAAGCCACTCATTTACGCATCACCTCAGCCGATGGCTTTTGGGAAATCCTCGCATTAGATGTCATCCGTGAGGACTCGCGTGTGATGTTGGCCTATGCCTGGGACAATGAACTCCTGCGCGTCAAACACGGCTTCCCGCTGCGAATCTACATTCCGGATCGCTTCGGCATGAAGCAACCCAAATGGATCACCGAAATCGAAGCCATTCCTGAATGGGAAGAAGGCTATTGGGTGCGTCGCGGCTGGGATCGAGAGGCGATAATGCGAGCCACTTCGGTCGTAGATACCATTGCAGTCGATGAGGTTTATGAGGAAAATGGACAACGTTATGTCCCCATCGGCGGCATCGCCCATGCCGGGGCACGCCAAATCTCGAAGGTTGAAGTGCAGGTTGATGGTGGGGAATGGGTTGAAGCCCAACTGCGTGAGCCACTTTCCGAGACTACCTGGGCAATCTGGCGCTATGATTGGCCGTTTGAAGAAGGCGAACATACCTTCGCAGTGCGTTGTTATGATGGCACGGGCGAAATGCAAATCCTGGAAACAGAGCGGGCACGCCCTAGTGGAGCCACTGGCATCCATAGAGAAACCGAAACCCTATAGGCTTCCACTTCAAAATCAGACACCAAAAACCCCGTCGCAGTTGGACGGGGCTTGGTTATTTCATGGCAGGCGGCTTTAGTCTAAGCCGAATAGCCCATCCATGGCATGGGTCAGTTTATCGGCAGAGGGACGCAATTGATCCTGCGGCAACTTCACCAATGGCGTATCAGCTACATTCTCAACATCGACCAGCGAAGGCCGTGAAGGATCAATATAAACCAATCCTGTCAGAATTTGCTGAGATGCCTGAGCTTCATACAACACACGATAAGCACTCATACGGTCGGTGGGGTCATGATCTTCGCCCAGCTTGGTCAACTTCAGCAACGTACCATCGTGCATCTCAACCAGCGTTTCGGTTTCGTAATCAACGGCGATCTCGTCGGCATTCAGCACGAACCCGATCTCATTGATAATCTCGCGGTGAGTCTTGCCCCAATGGAAACTCTTGGTTGAATCTTCGCGATTGTTGAAGGTCACGCATGGGCTGATGATGTCCAGCACAGCCGTCCCGTTATGAGCCAGGGCCGCTTTAAGCAATGCTTGTACTTGTTTGGCATCGCCCGAAAATGAACGCGCCACAAACGATGCCCCAGCGGACAACGCCTCAATGCACATATCAATAGGCGTGAAGTGGTTTTGTCCGGCGTATTTTGTTATCTGACCTACATCCGCCGTCGCTGAAAATTGTCCTTTGGTCAGGCCATACACACCGTTGTTCTCAATGATGTAAACCATCGGCACATTACGACGAACAGCATGTTTGAACTGCCCCAGGCCAATGTTCCCCGAATCACCATCACCGGAAACGCTGATGGCTTGCAAGCTGCGGTTGGACATTACCGCGCCAGTCGTTACCGATGGCATCCGGCCATGCACCGAGTTAAACGCATGAGAATGTCCCAGGAAGTAGGCCGGGGACTTGGAAGAACACCCAATACCACTGGTCTTGATGACAAAATGCTGATTAAGGCTCTCCTCATAAGCCACCGCCATAATTTGATTGGAAATCGAGTTGTGTCCACAACCCGGACACAGTGTCGAGGGGCGATAGCTATAGTCGCTTTTAGTTAAGCCAATCTCATTGACTTTGGTACGGCCCATGTCGTTACCCTTCCATCTCTAAAATCGTGCCACTGATCCAATCGGCATCCAGCGGCATACCATTACAACGCGCCACCGAATGAATACGAGTGGCATAGTCGGGAATTTCCATACGCATAATCATCGCCATCTGGCCGTCAAAATTGTTCTCGACCACATAGACATGATCGTATTGGTGAACAAATTCACTGATTTGTGGTGACAACGGCAACGATAGAATACGCAAATAATCAACCGGAAGATTATTCGCCTTCAGGATGTCGCGGGCTTCTTCCATCGCATAATCATTGCTGCCGTAGGAAATGATGGCAACACGAGAGCCATCAACCTTTTCGATGACGGGCTGTGGCAATTTTTCCCGAGCGTTATCATACTTCTGGCGCAGGCGGTTCAGGTTATTCTCCCAGACATCTGGGCGCTCACTGTAGTTGCCATAGTCATCATGGCCCGTGCCGCGTGTGAAATATGCGGCGCGGGGGTGATCTGTGCCGGGGATCGTGCGATAAGGCACACCATCGCCATCTAGATCCAGATAACGTCCCCAGTCTTTGCCTTCCAACGCTTTCAGGTCTTCTTCGCTCAACACCTTGCCACGTTGCAGCTTACCATCAGGATACTCAAACTTCGTGGTAATGTGCTGATTCATCCCCAGATCCAGGTCGCTCAATACGAAGACTGGAGCTTGGAACTGTTCAGCGATGTCGAGTGCTTCCCACCCAAAGCGGAAACACTCCTCCATATTGGCTGGGAACAGACAAATCTGGCGTGTATCGCCATGACTGAGGAAGTAAGTAAACAGCACATCACCCTGCGAGGTACGAGTCGGTAAGCCCGTGCTGGGACCAACACGCTGAATATTCCAAACCACGATAGGGATTTCGGCATAGTAAGCCAACCCCGCAAACTCAGCCATCAGTGAAATGCCTGGCCCACTGGTGGCGGTCATGGCACGAGCGCCGGCCCAGCCAGCCCCGACAATCATCCCGATAGCCGCCAATTCATCCTCGGCCTGCACAATGGCATACGTCGCTTTGCCATCTTCGGTGCGACGGTATTGGCTGGCATAACTGGCGAGATTTTCAGCCAAGCTGCTGCTGGGGGTGATGGGATACCAGGCTGCAAACTGCATTCCGCCGAACACTGCACCCAATGCCGCTGCTGCATTACCGTCGATGATTGCTGAATTCGGATCGTACATGCCCGCCATTGGTTCACACCAATAGGGATCAACTTTCTTCAGATTTTCCTCGGCCCAATCATAAGCCGCCTGCACCAACCCGAAGTTCATATCGACCAGACGCTCACGTCCACCGAAATGGTAGGATAAGGCAGCTTGAATTTCGGACAGATTTAGATTGAACAGGTAGGCCATTGCGCCGACATAGACCATGTTGACCAGGTACTCGCGCACATTCTTAGATGGTTGTGGATCAAGCTCACTGATGAACATATCAACGGGCAGCCGATAAATATAAATATCGTCGCGAGAGGTGGCGATGCCATCCCATTTCTTCTTGCGGCTATTGGGAGCATCCATTGGATAGATCAACACACCGCCAGGTGGCAATTCGGCAACATCTCTGGAAAACGTGTCGAAGTTATAGGCTACCAATACTTCGGCCTGGGGTTTATGCCCACGATAGCCGTCTTTACTCAACCGGATGTAGTACCAGGTCGGCAAGCCATAAATATTGGACGGGAACAGGTTCTTGCCATTGACCGGAATTCCCATACGAAACAAGGCCCGCAACAACGTATTGTTCGAGGTCTGGCTACCGGTTCCATTGACGGTGGCAATGACAAACGAAAAGTCGTTGATAATCTTACCATCATCATGAGGTTGTGTTGCTGGCGCTTGATAAAGATCGATGACAGTCATCACAAATGGTCTCCTTGTGCATCTATAACTGTCGTATAGACAATTTAAGGGCCATATGGCCCCATTTCCTTTGGCTATTCAGCTATTCACGGGTAAGGGTTTCATCACTATCCGCACCACGTTCCGCAAAGTTCTTCAACAGGCGCGTATGTTCATCAAATGCTTGCAAACTGGCTTCAATATCGCCCGCGACGATAGCTTCCGCAATACGTTGATGATATGTCCACACCTGATTCAAATATTCGTAGTCAGTAAAAGTGTGCAATTCTACTGCTTCATAAGCCTCCCAATACGCCTCTAAAAGCCCCCGTACAAATAGGTTGTCCAGATTTGCGAATATCGTCAGATGAAACTCACGGTGTTCCTGGTGCGGAATCCGGATGGGGGTTCCCCGGAGCTTTTGCCAGGCCAGATCAACCAATTCTAACAAGCGAGTTTTGTTAGCCTCGGACAACAACGCTACCGCCTCATACCAATAAGCCATTTCAATCCGGCAGCGCAGGTCTTTATAGGCATCGAACATCACAATATCATCTGCCATCCCCAGGAAAAGCCCCAGACGCACCGCTGGCATAAAGCTATATTCTTGCCGATGAATCCCTGCTCGAGGACGTACACTGACCACACCCAGGCAACGCGCCACCTCCAATTGTTCGCGCAATTTGCTGACACTGACGTTAAGGTTGCTGCTGATGTCTGTCAGAGAAGGCACGCGCTCACCAGGGCTTATCTCTTGCTGCATCAGATAATCCAGCAAGTCCGAGTCAAGCGATAAATGCTTCAGGCCACCACCCTCCAAATCATCTGATGAATCGGATTATTCGATCATTTAAATCATAACACATATCCACTATTGATGTCTACTTAGTGCAGGGTTTCACAATATATTCCGAATAAAATGAAAGTCAGGTGAAACTAACCATCGGACATGGTATCGGCATCGGGGGTCGCGTCGCCCGTTACAACAAACGTTGTTCGCGCTCGAGCGACATTGTTCACCAAAAGCTCCACTGTGTAAGTCCCAGCCTCGAATGCAATGGTTTCACGGTCAATCAAGTACCAGACACAAATATCGTCATAAGCATCATCGCTGACCCAAAAATTGGGGTCTGTCATCACCACTTGCCCGGCGTTGCGAATCCTTAGCCCAAAGGTAATGCCAGGAGTCAGGTCAAGAATGCGCGTAATGAAATAGACTTCCTGGACCTCCTGGGTAAAGGTATTCTGAATACCCACTGCACAACCATTTTCATCCTGTTCGGTGCTGGTCGTGCCCTGCATATATTGACTGCCGGGCACAGGAGATGGGGCAGAACCCACCGGCGCGCTGCCACCACCCGGAACGGTTGGGGGAAGATTGATATTGGCTGTAGGCGCGGGGTTACGAAGCAGCGCCTGATTAGTTGCCCGCAAAGCCCCCACCTGCAAGGTTGCGTTAGCCCATTGAGTTTGCACCACCACCGCGCTATCCGCCGTCTGTCGCAACGCTTCTACAGTAGAAGCCTGTGTCTCAATACCATGCACCAGCGTCCAAAGCTGGGTACTTTGTGCATTTTGGGTAGCTTTCTCGCTGGGGTCTTCAAAAGCAGCACACGCACTGATAAAACTGACAAACCCAATAATGGTGACGGTCAGCAATCCCCAAAGGGTGGACTGTTTGCGCGGCATGGCGTCTCCTGGTTAACACTTGACCTGTGATGAGGCAATTATTGGTAGCAAATCCTGCCCAGCATGATACCTGATGATTGCCAGGAATTGCAGAGTTGAATTTGCACAAAAATACACGCTAAATCGACTGGATGTGCTATAGTCAATACTTGGTCGATATAAACAATACACTGGAGCAGTTCTCGATGCGTAATTACCAGATATTAGATGCGGCTACTGTCGAAGCCGAAAACGTGTTGCGACTGGGTAGCACTGAAGATAATCCCGAAAAACCCTGTCTTCACATGAGCCGTGAAGGCAGTTTCCTCAGCCTCTCAGCCAGTTTTGGTCCTTTTGAGATCGCACTACGCTTGAACTACGATGATTTCAAGCGGCGGGTGGAACGCCTGCATCCCGTCCCTGGCCTGGCGACCACCCTCCAGGTTGGCACAGCTAACTCCTATATTGCATTGGGCTTGACCAAAGATGGCCGTTTGGTGATGCGCCCGACAGTCGTCACGGATGCCAGCGGGCATATCACGCTGAATCTAGTGGGATCAGCCACCACCTACGATGCCGTTCGTAATTGGCTGGGCATTGAATATGCGTAATACTCCGGATGTGCTTTTTATCAGGATAACATCTGATAATGATACTGGTCGCATACCCCGTCTAGGCTTATACTTAGCTTGATATTATAAGTTTGAAAGGAAACAACCAATAATGGCGAGTTGGAAAACCCCCGAAGGTTATATATATTCAGATTCGGACGAATGGTATAAAGTGGACGGCGATGTTGTGAGTATGGGCATCACCGACTATGCTCAAGACCAACTGTCCGATATTGTTTACGTTGAATTCCCCGATGTTGGTGATAAATTTGACGCTGGCGACGCAGTGGGCGTTGTCGAAAGCGTCAAGGCCGCGTCTGACTTTTATTCCTCAGTCGGTGGTGAAGTGGTTGAAATTAACAGCGTGTTGGAAGACACCCCGGAAATCATCAATGGCGATCCTTACGAAGCGGGCTGGTTAATTAAGCTGAAATGCAGCGATCTCAGCCCATTGGACGGCCTCATGGATGCTAAAGCCTACGCCGAATATTGTGAAAATCGGGAACACTAATGAGCTACATTCCCCATACCGACGCAGATCGTGAAGCCATGTTAAAGGCCATCGGCGTCGAGTCGATGGCAGATTTATTCGAGGCTGTACCAGAATCGCACCGCTTCCCCGCGCTCGATCTTCCAGATCCCCGCAGTGAACTGGAAGTATCCACCGAGATGGAGGCTCTCAGCAGCTTCAATATCTCAACACGCGAATATGCAAATTTCCTGGGCGCTGGAGCCTATCACCATTTCAGTCCAGCCGCTGTCAATCAGATTTTGCTCCGCAGCGAATTCTACACAGCCTATACGCCCTATCAGCCCGAAGTCAGCCAAGGAACACTGCAAGCCATCTTTGAATTTCAGAGTATGATCGTGGCATTGACGGGCATGGAAGCCGCGAATGCCAGTCATTATGATGGTGCGACGGCGCTGGCCGAAGCGGTTACCATGGCCGATGCTGTCCATCGTGGCAAGCGCAACAAGGTGGTTTTCTCGCCGGGCATTCACTCCCATTATCGAGAAGTTGCCCGTACCTATCACCAGAATAAATCAATGAAGTTCTCCGGTGATCGCAGCGGCAATGCCACTCTGGTTGATTTGATCGACATGATCGACGACAAGACCGCGATGGTGGCGGTGCAATATCCGAATTTCTTCGGCGAGATTGAAGACCTGACTGAAATCGCTAAAACCGCCAAAGCGAACAAAGCATTGCTGTGTGTCATCACCGATCCGGTGGCCTGCGCCCTGCTGAAGCCACCTGGCGCTTTCGGCGCGGATATTGTGATCGGCGAGGGACAAGGCTTGGGCGTACCGTTGAGTTTCGGTGGCCCTTACCTAGGATTTTTTGCCACGCTGAATAAACACGTCCGAAAAATCGCCGGACGTATCGTCGGGGAGACCCAGGACACGACAGGGCGACGAGCATACGTAATGACGTTGCGGCCCCGTGAACAAGACATCCGCCGCGAAAAGGCCAGCAGTAACATCTGTACCAATCAGGGCTTGATGGCACTGGCGGCTTGCGTCCACATGAGCCTGTTGGGCAAGCATGGCCTGAAGCGCATGGCGGAACTCTGTTGGCACAAATCGCATTATGCAGCGGATCAGATCGACAAGCTAGAAGGCTATAGCATTGAAAAATCGAAGCCTTTCCTAAAAGAATTTGTCGTCACCTGTCCAAAACCTGTTGCTGAAATCAACCAACATTTGCTGTACGACTTTGGCATCATTGGCGGCTATGATCTGTCGCAAGACTACCCCAACCGTGAAAAACAGATGTTGCTGTGTGTCACGGAGATGAATTCTAAAGAAGAAATTGACGCTCTGGTTGAGGCTCTGGGAGCCATCGCCACTACCGACCATACACATGATAACTTGATTGACGTCAAGTAGGTGGGTGTTTGAATGTCAGAAAAACCCCTGGAACCTTTGATTTATGATTTAGGCCAACCCGGACGACAAGGCGTTAGCCTGCCCGATCCCGATGTACCCACCACGGACATCCCCGATAATCTGGTACGCGATGACCTGGCGTTGCCCGAAGTCAGTGAAATTGATACTGTCCGCCATTTTGTGCGGCTCAGTCAGTTCAATCATGGCATCGACATCGGTTTCTATCCGCTTGGCTCGTGTACGATGAAATATAATCCCAAGCTTAATGAGGCGGTGGCGCGGCTACCGGGCTTTGCCCACATCCACCCGCTGCAACATGCTGATACGACGCAGGGGGCGCTGGCCCTGATGCACATTCTACAAGACTGGCTGTGCGAGATCAGTGGATTTCAGGCGATCAGCTTGCAACCCGCTGCCGGAGCGCAGGGTGAATTCGCTGGTATCTTGATGATCCGCAAATATCACCTGGATAACGGCGACGAACAACGCACAAAAATCCTGGTGCCGGATAGCGCCCATGGGACCAATCCCGCGACAACCACGATGGCTGGGCTGGAAACCATCGAGTTGCCGTCTGATGACAAAGGTGATGTAGACCTGGAGGCGCTCCGCAAAGCCTGTGAAGAACACAAAGATACCATCGCGGGAATGATGATTACGGTTCCCAGCACATTAGGCGTCTTTGAAGATCACATCCTGGAAATCATCCAGGCCGTGCATGATGTGGGTGGCCTGATGTACATGGATGGCGCAAACATGAACGCCTTAATGGGTGTTGCCAAGCCCGGTGAATTGGGCTTCGACGTCATGCACTACAATCTCCATAAAACCTTCTCAACTCCCCACGGCGGCGGCGGCCCTGGCTCTGGCCCGGTGGTGTGCAACGAGAAGCTGGCTCCCTTCTTGCCAGGCCCGATTGTCACGATTACCGAAGAAGCCAAAGATGAGGAAGATGCCCCGCTTTATGGCTGGCATACTCCAGAAAAGACCATCGGACGTTTGAAGGCCTTTCATGGCAACTTCGGGATGCACGTGCGGGCATATGCCTATATCGCTGCCTACGGCAAAAACGTCAGCGAGGTCACCAATTATGCCGTCCTGAACGCCAACTACATTCGTGCCCGACTGCATGATACGTATAAAGAGCCGTATGATCGCATTTGTGGGCATGAATTTGTATTGGAAGGTCACTGGCCTGAAAAAGCGCCGGGTATCCATGCGCTGGATATTTCCAAGCGGTTGATGGACTATGGTATCCATCCCCCCACCAACTATTTCCCGCTGATTGTGCCGGAAGCGTTACTCATTGAGCCGACGGAAACCGAAAGCAAAGAAACGCTCGACTACTTCATCGAAACGATGATGAAAATTGCTGAAGAAGCTCAAAACAACCCGGAATTATTGCACGAAGCGCCACACACAACGCCAGTGCGCCGGGTAGATGAGGTGAAGGCTGCCAAAGAATTGGTGTTGTGCTGTCGCCCCGCCTTACCTGTCAAAGCAAAAACCTAAGTATTCGAGACAACATCAGAGGGAGCAGCAGCCCGTTGCTCCCCCTGAACTTCTATCCAGACTATTTCACACGTGGAACCCGCGCCAGGATGGTACTCACCACCTCGTAGTTAACTGTGCCTAAGCGTTCAGACACGTCCTCGGCTGTAATGTATTCCCGGCCCTGCTGCCCGATCAACACAACCTCATCGCCGATTTTCACGTCTTCAATATCCGTCACATTAATCATGGTCTGGTCCATACTAATGCGCCCAACAATCGGGGCACGCTGTCCATGCACCAACACATACCCCCAGGTGCTTGGCGAGCGGCGAAAGCCATCGGCATAGCCCACCGGAATAACGGCGATTTTCTCAGTGTTTCGCGTTCGATAGGTATTGCCGTAACCGATATATCCTCCAGAAGGAAATCGTTTGACCTGGGCAATTATCGTCTTCCATGTCAGCGCCGGAATGAAATCATCGGGCAATGGACAGTTGGGGTCGGGTTGTAGGCCATGCATGGCAATACCCGCCCGCACCATCGTAAAATGGGCATCAGGGTATTGTAGAATTCCGGCTGAATTCGCTGCATGAATATAGCGAAACGAAAAGCCTCCGCCCACTAAAGGATCAACGACTCGTTTGAACATGGCGATTTGAAACTGGGTATAGTCTGGGTCCGTGTCTGCCACTGAGAAATGGGTGAAGATGCCCTCGACTTCCAGATGCTTCATACGAGCCAGCGTGCGGAAGAAGAGGGTCGCATCTTCCGGCAAAATCCCCAACCGCCCCATGCCAGTATCAACCTTCACATGGACGCGCACCGTCGCGTTCATTTCACGAGCCGTGCGGTCAAAGGCGCGGGCGATGTCCAGATCATACAACGTCACCGCGGTATTATAACGAATCGCCAGGCCAGCCGCCCAAGCGGGCGTATATCCTAGAATCAAAATGGGAGCGGTGATTCCGCTTTCGCGCAGGTCTATAGCCTCGTTGATGCTGGCAACGCCCAGATAACTCGCGCCATTAAGCAGCGCCGTCGTACTGACCGCCACTGCCCCATGTCCATAAGCATTTGCCTTGACCACTGCCATCAACTCAACATCGTCACCGATCATCTCTTTCAGGCGACGCACATTGTAAGCAACAGCATCCATATCAATCTGTAACCAGGTGGGCCGGGCCGGGCGATCCATCCACACGCTATCATAAGCCGCCGCCGAGCGTGGTAATTTTTCAACATCTGCTGGATCTTCTAGCAATTCACGCACCACACGCTCCATACGGGCCGCCGGACTGCCCTTCACCAACACAACATCTAGTGGTTGCAATTGGTGTTTGATCGCCTGTACAGCATCGCCCGCTGAAAACGTCATGTGAATTTGGGTGCGTGGCAACCCATTTTCTTCGGCAGTTCGCCCCACTTCAGTTGCCAGTTCCCCTTTAGACACCAGCACATCCACCACTTGCGCCACGCGCTCACCGACTTCGCGGTGTCCCCGTGTGCTATAAGCACCTAAACCTGCCATGTCGCCCATCACAAAGAAAACACGGCCTTTTTTCTCCAAGCTAGGGATGGTGACCTCTGTTTCATCAGGAGCCACTACTGGCCCATCCGATGGATACTGCACAGCTTCCAGCCAATCCAGGGCGCGTTGTGTACTTTCCGGATTAGCCGAATAGCTATCGTCAATGATCTGACAGCCATTAATGCCGCGTAAAGAGTGCATCCGGCCCGGCATCAGATCAAGATGGGTCAACAACCGCAAGCTTTCAGGAATGGGCACATCGAAACACAGTCCCACTGCCGTCGCCATCAACACGCTATATAATTGATGCGATCCCAGCAAAGGAACCCACTTCGCCACGAATCGTTGGGAGCCGAAGCGCAGATCAAAACCCGTCTTATAGCGCCCGACGATGACATTATAGGCCGTCAAATCCGCGCCAAATGTGTCACCGGTAACATCAACACTCACCGTCATGGTCGATCCGCCTGAGGCAGCCTGCATTTTCCGCACCCGTGGATCATCATAATTCAAGATGGCGATGCCGCTTTCCGAGAGACTTTCAATCAAGATACGTTTCTCGCTGGCAACATTTTCTATCGTCCCTAGGCGGTCCAGATGGGTGTGCCCTATATTGGTGACCACCGCCAGGGCAGGGTTTGTGGCCGCCACCATCTCGGCCATTTCACCAAACTGATCGGTGCCATATTCCAACACCGCCAACTGATAATCGCCTGTCAGTTTGCCCAATGCCATAGGCAGTCCAAATCGCCCATTATAGCTACCGGGACTCTTGTAGATTTTATACTTCGACTCCAAGACAGTGGCGATAGCCTCTTTGGTGGTCGATTTGCCATTGCTGCCCGTAACGCCGATGACAGTTGTGCCAAATTTCTTTAGGATTCGTTCTGTCCAGCGCAGCAAGGCCGTCTCAACATCTCGCATGACAATGACCGTCAGGCCATCGGTATCAAAGGTGGGGGGCGTTGTACACATAATGCCTGTCACGCCGTTGGCAACCGCATCCTCCATATAATCGTGCCCGTCCCCACGATTGGTTCTGAGGGCCACAAAAATCTGGCCGGGTTCTGCTCGCCGCGAGTCGAAGCAAAAGTCCGAAAATATCTGGCTAGCCGGTTCCCCAAACAACTGGCCGTTCGCCGCTTCCAGAATGTCATACAGATCGATCATGCCTGTTTCCTCTGGTGTACCGAGATGATGAATTCAGTTTAACAGGCTCCGGTCTTCAGCGCGAGCCTTGCGCCAGGGACAACTGTCGGCTAATCTCTAGCCCAAACACAAACACTGACAGGAGAAAACAACAGATGGCAACTGTCCCTGAAAATATCTTCCGGAAATATGACATTCGTGGTACGGTGGTTGGCGAAGATGCCCAACTCACCGCCTATGTCGCCGAGCATGTTGGCAAAGCCTATGGAACCTATGTCCAGCGTGAATTGGACCTTCGCCAGGTCTTTATGGGCGGCGACAATCGCCAAACCACACCACCGCTCAAAAATGCTGTCATCAAAGGGTTGACCTCCACGGGCATTCGAGTCGTAGATATTGGCGGCGTCATGACCCCGACGGTCTACTTTGCATCTGCCTCGCATGAAGATTCGGGCGGTATCATGATAACTGGCAGCCACCTGAACACCCAATATAACGGCATCAAAATGGCTTATGGTAAGCTGGCACTGGCCGACCAGCAAATCAAGACATTGTTGAAAATGATTCAGACGGAAGATTTTGACAGCGGCGATGGCGAGGTTGTTGAAGACCCAGAGATGATTCACCGCCACATGCAGGCCATTCAGGGCATGGTTAATCTGGGTGAGCGCAAGCTGAAAGTGGTGGTTGATGCCGGTAATGGCCTCAGCGGAACCTACGTTCCCTCCATTATGCAAGCACTGGGTGTCGAGGTCGTCTGCCTGTTCTGTGAATCGGACGGCACATTCCCCAATCACTTGCCGAATCCCGAAGACCCAGAGTTGACCAAAGACTTGGAAGCGAAAGTCGTTGAGGTCGGGGCAGATTTCGGTATTGGGTTCGATGGTGACGCAGACCGCTGTGGGCTGATTGACGATCACGGACACCATGTATCAGCCGACCGCTTGATTGCAATTCTGGCAAAAGACCTGTTGAAACGCCATCCCGGCGCTAAGGTTGTCTACGATGTCAAAGCCAGCCAAATCCTAGACGACATCATCCTGGAGCATGGCGGCGAACCAATGATGTGGAAAAGCGGCCATAGCCTGATGAAGCTAAAGATGAACGAGGTCGGCGCCTTGCTGGGTGGCGAGGTCAGCGGACACATCTTCATCGGTGAGGATTACTATGGATTTGATGATGCGCCGTTGGTGGCTCTCAAAGCTCTAGAGATCCTCTCGCAAACGGAACAGCGCCTCAGCGAGATACTAGCCGAGATGCCGGCGTTGCTGGCGACTCCCGAAATCATCCTCAGCACGCCCGATGCGGTGAAATTCGAGATCATTCAAGCTATCAAAGAATCGCTCCAGGCCAACTACAAGGTGGTTGATGTAGACGGGGCACGGGTGCAATTTCCGGCTGGCTGGGGATTGGTGCGGGCCAGCAATACACAACCGGCTATCACCCTACGTTTTGAGGCCACAACTCGCGAGCAATTGGTGAACTATATGAAAGAATTCGACGCTCGCCTGCGCCATTATCCAGAAATCGACCGCACCAAATTGCAGGCTCAAATCAACGCTTTTGGTAGTTAATCAATCTTATCGTCGAAAAACACAGCGGCAGTCCCATCCCATCGTCGCTGTGTTTTCTGATTTTAAGGAACGCCACTGTGCAATCTGATCCTTATGCCCGCAAATGGTTAGTGATGGCTGCCGTCTCCATGTCAATTTTTTTGGCGACGATTGACGGCAGCATCGTCAATGTTGCGCTGGCAACGTTGGAAAAATCGTTGGATACCAGCTTTGCCTGGGTGCAATGGGTGGTACTGGCCTACCTGCTAACCATCACTGGCCTGGTATTGATTTTTGCCCGGCTAGGGGATATGTATGGTAAACGACGTTTTTATCTAGCCGGATTCGCCATATTCACCGCCGGATCGGCGCTGTGCGGACTGGCTCCAAATGTCCAGTGGTTGATTGGCTTTCGGGTATTGCAGGCCATCGGTGGCAGTATGCTCCAGGCACTCGGCATCGCCATTCTGACCGAGGCGTTTCCAGCGCATGAACGTGGCAAAGCCCTCGGCATTGGGGGCACAATGGTCTCGCTCGGTATCGCGCTCGGCCCCTCGCTGGGCGGCCTGCTGATTGGTGCATTTGGCTGGCGTTCGATATTTCTGGTGAATGTACCTGTCGGCATTATCGGCATTTCAATCGCATGGCGCTTCGTGCCGCAAACCGCGCCCAAAGGCCACCAGCGATTTGATCTGGTCGGGGCTTCATTGCTCACTGCTACATTACTAGCCTTCTCGCTGGGCATGACCTTCAGTCAGGAAAATGGCTTTGATCACCCCATCGTCATGTTCTTGCTGACAGCGGCACTGTTCTCCCTGGTCGGATTCATCTGGACGGAACAGCGCGTCGCTCACCCCATGATTAACCTCAGCCTCTTTCGCAACACCCTCTTTTCGATCAATCTTTATGCTGGTGTGTCGGTTTTCATTGTGGTCGCTAGTATGTTTATTCTGCCCTTTTACCTAGAACACGTCGAGGGCTACAAAATTCAGCAAATCGGCCTGATGCTGGCGACATTCCCCGTCATGTTGGGCGTGCTATCTCCCATTTCTGGTTCACTATCCGACAAATTGGGCACACGTCCCATTGCCGCGATTGGTTTGCTGGTGGCGGGACTGGCTTGTTTAGGTCTCAGCACAATGGATGATAATACATCCACCCTCGGTTTTGTCGTTCGCCTAACGATTCTCGGCGGGGGTATCGGTATCTTCCAATCGCCTAACAACAGCGCCGTGATGGGAGCCGTGCCCAAAGATCAACTTGGCATTGCCTCTGGCCTGCTAGCAACGACCCGCAACGTGGGACAGTCGATGGGTGTGCCGATACTGGGCACAGTTTTCGCAGCCCGCACCTTTGCCATCGCCGGGTATACAAGCGAAATGGCTGATGCCCCACCAGATGCGATTGTTGGCGGCCTACAAATGGTGTTTGTATTCGCGGCAGGAGTTATCTTCGTCGCCTTGCTGGTAGCACTCTGGGGCATACAAATGGAGCGCCACACGTCATGATTGCATCCCAAGCGATTTTTGCTTAGAGTTATAAGGGCAAGATAAATGATCGTGCAGCGAGGAACCCATGTCATTGGAAACGTTGGTAGGTGAACTGAATAGCCCCAATCAGCGTATTCGCATTCGGGCAGTGTATCAACTTGGCATTCTGGGCGACCCATCAGTGATTCCGGCATTACAACGCATGTCGGAAATCGACGCCATGCCAGAATTGCGGCAGGCGGCCAATGCGGCCATTCAGCACATTCAAGAAACACACCAAATGGATCCCACCCAGGATGCTCAGACCGATCTAACCTGGACAAAGCAATTCCTCCAATTTATGGAGCAAAGTCCGGGCTTCATGGCATTTGACTTGCTGGATCTGGCCGAAAAGGTATCACAAGAATCCGCCGCTATCCTGCGTGAGAAAGCATCAGAAACGCCGTCCGAGAAGCCGCCACAACAAGATATTATCTCGGTCATCACCGACGCCATGACGCCTATCGCACCGCCACCGCCGACTGCCATGCCCATGCCCCCACAGCAAGACATCATTTCGACTATCACCGACAGCATCAAATCGGCGCTTTCGCCCACAACGACCACCTCTCAAGGCGGCCCCCGCCAAGAAAGCCGCGTGGTAGGAACATATGAAATGTTCTGGGATTGCAAATATTGTGGTGCGACAAAACTCCTCGGCGTGACACATCGCCACTGCCCCAATTGCGGAGCGGCCCAAGACCCTGATGCTCGATACCATCCTCCGCCGAGCGAGGAAATTGCGTTGCTCGATCATGTTTACGTCGGGGCAGACCGCATGTGCCCAGCGTGCGATACCCCTAATAGTGCTGCTGCCGGGTTCTGCATCAATTGTGGCGGCGATTTAAGCAGCGCAGCCGAAGTATCGCAGCGCGAAGATCAACACGTGGGTTTAGGTGCAGGCTATCACGAAGATAAGCGCGATGTGGTTAAAGAGCAGTTCAAGGCGGACATAGCGCGTGCTAAAGCACAACGCCTGGAAGCCGAGCGCATGGCGAGTTTCTTTGGTCGCAATCGCCGTAAAATACGAATTGGCGGCGGATTGGGTGTAATTGCAGTGGTTATCGGCAGCATTTTTGGTTTCTTCTTCATGCGTGTCAGCGAAGAAGTCACCGTCGTCAAACACACCTGGGAACGCACCTATGAAATACAGGAATATGCCCGCGTAAACGAAACCCGCGATTGCCCGGCTCCATCGGATGCGTATGACGTCTCACGCCGTACCGAACGACGCCCGCGTGAAGTTCCCGATGGACAGGATTGCCGGGAAGTCTGCACGGAGCGGCGCGTTGATCCCGGTGACGGATCGGGCCAGGTTGTGCAAGACTGCAACACGGTTTGCGAGACACGTTATCGCACCGAGTACTACAATGTAGAAGTGTGTAGTTATAGCATTAATCGCTGGACGGATGTGGATGAAGAGGGCGACGCGTCCTGGGCAATTGCGGGCGGCGCAGGAATCAACCCCCAATGGCCCGACGTAGAAAATCGCCTGCCAAATTGCGATATTGCTTCCGAGCAAGTCGGGCAACAATGTTGGGAAAACCGTGAAGAGCAGTACACGCTGTATTTTCGCCGCGACAATGGCAAAGAAGTCACCTGCGACTTTGAAGACGTGGATACCTGGCTTGCTTATGAAGATGGACAACAAGCCAAAGTCAAGTTCACGTTTTTCAGCCGCTTACGCAATAAAGCGCTATGTGACGAAATAGAAGCCACCAACTGATAGGGGTTAAACCGTGCAAATCTTTTTAAGCTATGCCAGAGAAGACGAGGAATTTGCCACCCGCCTTGCCAACGACCTGAAAACGAGAGGGGCAAAAATCTGGTTTGATATGATAGATGGTCAATTGGGCAACGAGGATGCCTGGGCAAACTCGGTGAATGAGGCATTGGAAACATCCAACGTCCTGCTGGTTGTTCTCAGTCCAACAGCCATCGAGCAAGACTATGTGGAAGCCGACTGGCAATATTATCTGGACAAACGTCGCACGGTTATCGCCGTCGTCAGTCAACGCTGTACCTTACCCGAAACCCTGATGTATCGTCCGGTGGTCAATTTCGCCAAACTTGGTTATGATAACGGCTTGCACCGCCTCCAATTGTTGTTGATCGAGGAATCGACCCGTCGTGTATCATCGAGCAAGTGGCAGCGACGACCACCCAACAAATCTTAACGGAAATAGAACACTATGGCAGATCTACCCCTCAATGAAAACGAAATCCACCGTATCATCAACCAGGTGATGCGTGAAGTTGGCACGGAGTATCAGCCGCATGGGCGCACACCACGCGATGCATTGCCAACCATGGCCGACGCCGTTCCGGCTGCCCACCTGCGCGATTTGGGCACACAATTGGGCGATGGGCTATTCGCCACTCTGGATGACGCCATCTATGCTGCCGAGGAAGCTTTCCGCGAACTCCAGGCTATGCCCCTCAGCATTCGTAACAAGATGGTCAGTGCTATGCGGCATTTCGGGACGGATAATGCCGTTTTGCTGGGGCAGCTGGCGCATAGCGAAACGGGTATGGGTCGTCCTGAAGATAAGGTCACCAAGAACTGGATGAACGCCAATCTGACGCCTGGCCCTGAGTATCTGACCACCGAGGCATTCAGTGGCGACGATGGATTGACTATCACCGAATACGCACCCTTTGGTGTCATTGCCAGCATCATCCCCAGCACCAACCCGACCAGCACCGTCATTAACAACAGTATCAGCATGGTCGGGGCCGGTAATGCTGTGGTTTTCAATGCCCATCCAGGGGCCAAACGCGCCAGCAACTTTACCATTCAGTTGATGAACGAGGCCATCACCAGTGCTGGTGGGCCGCCCAATTTGCTGACAGCCTGCATTGATCCCACCATCCAGACGGCAACGGCGTTGATGCACCATCCACGTATTGCGTTGCTGGCGGTTACTGGCGGGGCTGGTGTGGTTAAAGCCGCCATGCAATCCGGTAAACGAGCAATTTGTGCTGGGCCAGGCAATCCCCCCGCAGTTGTCGATGAAACGGCGGATATTGAGCAGGCCGGGCGCGACATCGTGCGTGGGTCATCCTTCGATAACAATATCATCTGCACCACCGAAAAAGGTACGTTCGCGGTGGATCGCGTTGCAGGCAGTCTCCTCGACGCGATGGCCGCACATGGAGCCTATGTCATCACCTCCTGGCAATTGCGTCGCCTGTGGAATGCTGTTTGCAAAGAGGATCGTGGGCCAGGCCAAGCAGCACTGATGAATAAGGAGTTCATTGGTAAACATGCGGCGGTGCTGTTGCGTGAAATTGGGGTGCGGGCTGGCCCAGAGGTGCGATCCGTTGTGGCCGAAGTCGAGCCGGATCACCCATTGGTCTGGACAGAACAGATGATGCCATTGATGCCAGTGGTGCGGCTACCCGATGTGGAGCGCGCGATTGATCTAGCTTGGCGCAGCGAGCATGGCTATCGCCATACTGCTGTCATCCATAGCAAGAATGTTGATCATATGACCCGTATGGTCCGTGTGATGAACTGCTCAATTTTCGTCAAGAATGGGCCGAGTTTTGCCGGACTGGGCATGGAAGGCGAGGGTTACTGCTCCTATACCATTGCCAGCCCGACTGGTGAAGGCTTGACCACCTGTCGCACGTTTTCACGTTTGCGACGATGTGCGCTCAAGGACAGCTTTCGGATCGTCTGAAAATAGAGTACAACAGTATTTTATCCTGGTAAGGGCACATCATTGCTCTATCCTTAGTTTCATGCATGATGGATCATTTCTCATGGCTCAAGTTGGCGAAGCCTGGCAAAAAGCCTACGAACAACTAGTTGAAACCACCAAAATCCAACAGAAGCCGCCTTCGCTGTCCTATTTACGGGAACAATGGGAGCGTGAATGGAAGCCGCGCCTCAAGAAGCGATGGCTGGTGCTGCTGCTGCTGTTCCTGTTCCAAATGCTCTATTTCCCGATCAACAAACGCTCTAAAGGTGATCGCAGTCTGTTCAGCAAGCACATTGACGGGCGCACACCCCGCTGGAGCGTCTTTGTTGTGCCCTACGTGGCCGGTTTCGGCTATATTGCCAATATGAACACCATTGCCGCCGCAACGCTCTCGCCCAAATATTGGCGAGAACACTGTATGGCACTGACTTCTGTCACGTTAGCTGGATTCGCGGTGTGGATCCTATATCCGGCCCGTGTTGTCAAGCGGCCCTTCAAACCGCGCCGCTTCAATCCTTTTGATTGGGGTTTGAAAATCTTACAAGACCTGGATAAAGGCTATGGGCAATACAATTCCTTCCCCAGCAGCCATGTCTACTACGTCACGCTCGGTCTTTATTTTCTCTCAAAGGAATTCCCGCAATACCGCTGGATGCTTTATCCATCGACGCTTTTCAATGCCAGTAGCACCTTGTTAACCCACCAGCATTATTTCGCGGATGCCGCCAGTGGTTTCGTTTTTTCCCACACAGCTATCTGGTTAGCAGAACATAAACTCGTGCCCCATTTGATGAAACTAGAAGGCATCACTGACAAAGACGAAGACGCGTAGACATTACACTCGCTACACCACCGCTATGCTATAATGATGCCACTTTAGGCAATCAATCATAAGGTGGCGACCATGCCCGACGAACCTCAGCATGATGAGGATGTTGTAGAAAAATTCCTTGCCAACTCGCCTGGCCTAGAAGTCTCTAACGGTGATTTTGAGACGCGGGAGGGCCATCGCAGCGGGTTTGTAGCAGTCATTGGTCGCCCCAATGTCGGCAAAAGCACCCTCATCAATACCATCCTGGGTCAGAAAATCGCCATTGTCAGCGCCAAACCGCAAACGACGCGCATCCGCCAATTGGGTATCCTGACCCGTGAGGATATGCAAATCATCTTCGTGGATACACCTGGCATCCATCACCCACGCACGACGTTGGGTGAGTTCATGGTCGGGGTGGCGGTTCAGGCATTGCGTGATGCCGATGTTATTTTGCTCCTCAGCGATGTCAGCCAGCCTGTCACACGCCAGGACAAAAATATCGCCCCCATTATCAACGAAGCAGGCGACGACCTGAAGCTGATTCGTGTGCTGAACAAAGTAGACATTGCAGGCCAACCAGAAGACTATCTGCAGAAGCTTGACGCCCATCTGCAACTGGTCACCCACACAGCATGGGCAACGACCGTTGCTACCGATGGCAAAGGCGTGAATGAATTGCTGGAAATGATTGCCGAGCAATTGCCCGAAGGCCCACGTTTTTACCCCGCCGACCAGGTATCCGATTTGTGGATGCGTGACATCGCCGCCGAAATGATCCGTGAAGCGGCATTGCATTTGACTGAGCAAGAGATCCCCCACGCCGTTGCGGTTGGTGTGGATGAATATAAGAAGCGAGCCAACGGCGTTATCTTCATCGCCGCCACACTATTCGTGGAGCGCGACAGCCAAAAGCCCATCATCATTGGTAAACGTGGCAGCATGATCCGGCAGATATCGACCAATGCTCGCCAGGGATTTGAGCAGTTCGTGAAGAGCAAGGTCTATCTGGATTTGCATGTCAAAGTCCTCAAGAACTGGCGACGAGATGAAAATGCGCTGCGCCGCCTGGGTTATCGAATCGAGAAATGATCAATGCAATCACCTGTTGCTGTTCAGAACAAACAACGCACCAATTGTTTTAAACCTATGGTGGCCTGTGTTTTGGGGCCAATTCTTGCCATGACGTGCCTAGTGGGATGTGCCTGTGCGTGTGTAGGTGTCCTGGCATTCACCAGCCCCGCCCCCCCTGATCCCGAATTCGAGCCGAGCCGTACCCTGGCCCAAAGCTACGAGGACTCAATCGTCGATACCCTGCAAAATGCTGTCAGCACCGGCGGCACGTTCATACTCAACATCCAGGATGATGCGTTTGCTTCGTGGCTGAACCTGGAATATAAAGACTTGGCCGAGAAATATGACCTGGTTGGGCGCGATTCATGGCAGGGAATGGACCCTGAATTCCAGGTGCAGTTTGATAATGGGGAAATCCAACTTTATGTAGGCCAGGACATCGCGTTTTTCACGCTAGGTTCATTGGTGGCGGCTGAGTTGTCGCCACCCGCCAGCGAGTTCTCGCCTTATTTAATCGACATCAACATCACCACTATCAAAATCGGTGGCCTGGAATTCGATGAAAGTAGCAGCCGACGCAGCCTGGAACGGCGACTGGCTGAAGTCTTGACAGATCGACTGGAAGCGTTCGTTCAGCTTACGGCTGGTATCGAACGCATTGAAATCGACACAGTTTTGGCGGAAGATGGCATTTTGACTCTAACCGGTCACACTGTTCAATAAGGAGTTGGGGGGTTGCCAATCCTTCGTTCGAGCATATTGTTGGTGAAACTCCAGATTACTTATGTGAACGATTTCTTTCTCATCTAAGCGTCCACGTCGGCCACGCTCCAACACTAATGGATATTGCCTTCCCGTCTACAGGAGAAATAATCGCCTTTCCCCATATCCATAACCGACATTAATCGTTTCATCCCGCCTTGCTGCGATTAACCATTCAGCTAGAATTCTAAAACATCTCTTCTGAACGTCAATAAGCTACTTTGCCACGCGACAGTAAACTCGTCCATTTCGCATAGAACCATTTGTGCTTTCTAGCGATAATTGGAGTCGTGTTTTCGTCGTTAGACTGTGGTTCTGTTTCCGCAACCCTACGAACCATGTCCGCCTCATGCCGGTATGCTTTCAATTTCTGCTCCATATTGATAAGTGCCGTATGTACTTGAAACATACTCATGATAGTTTCCTCAGATATGTGCTTTGCTTCAGATAGAGTAAGGATACGCGTTACGCATAGGAGGTTTCACCTACCATATAGGGGGACTGTGGGAGGTTTTGTGGGTCGGGAGGGGTGGTAATTTGTAGGGTATGGGGACAATGGTATAGGATAAATGTGCTACTATTGGCGTAATTACTAAACTGGTTAAGAAATACAAGGCAGGCTAGGTGCAAATGATTGATGACGGTGCCTCGTTCTTGAGGGAATCCATTACCAAACGTGAGCTAGAAGTTCTCCAGCTAATTGGGAAGGGACTTTCTAACCAGGATGTTGCCGATGAGCTGGTGATTAGTTTGGGTACTGCGCGATGGTATAGCAAACAAATCTACGGCAAGCTCAACGTTCATTCTCGTGCTGAGGCAATTGTGCGGGCAGGAGAGTTGGGACTGCTGGATGGTCCACAGGAAGTGCCAGCAAAGAAAAAGGTATCCATTGTCACAAAGCACAATCTGCCCCCACAACCCACATTACTAATCGGGCGTGACACTGAAATTGAAGAACTTAAAACCTTATTGCTGACATCACGATTGGTGACCCTTACCGGGCCAGGCGGTGTTGGAAAGACTCGCTTGAGCATACAAGTGGCGGCAAATCTACTTAACAAATTTCCAGATGGCGTTATTTTTGTTGATCTGGCGGCAATTAGTGATTCTGAGATGGTGGCAACCACAATTGGAACAATTCTAGGCATCAAGTCCAAAAGTGGAAATGCGTCCCTGGTAGGTCTGAAGCGGTTTTTGCATGATAAGCGTATGTTGTTGGTACTTGATAATTTCGAGCAAGTGATCGCGGCAGCACCAGTGATTGGTAAGTTAGTTGCTGGTGCGCCGAAATCAAGTCTAATGGTCACCAGCCGCGAAGCTCTGAAAGTATATGGCGAACATGAATATATGCTACAACCGCTACGGATTCCGAAAATGGGGAGTAAGTTGTCTCTGGAAGAACTCGCTCAGTACGCTGCAATTACGCTCTTTCTCCAACGTGCCCGTGCAGTGAAGCGTGATTTTGAGCTAAATGAGAGAAATGCACCTGTTGTAGCTGATATCTGTACTCGGTTAGATGGCTTACCCTTAGCGATTGAACTTGCCGCAGCCCGTATCAGAATCTTTACGCCGCAAGCGTTATTGGATCGCCTTGAAAACCGGTTCAAGATGTTAGTATCGAGTATGCACGGAATACCAAATAGACAGCGAACGTTACTCAGTGCCATCGATTGGAGTTATGACCTTTTATCTGATGCAGAGAAAATCCTTTTTGCGCGTTTGAGTGTATTTACCAGTGGATGCAGCCTGGAAGCGATTGAGGCGATATGCAGCCCCGAACTCGATCATGATGTGTTGGATGACTTAGACTCGCTCTTGAATAAAAGCTTGTTACGACAGGAAGAAACTGCGCTTGGCGAACCACGTTTTGTGATGCTGGATATAGTTACCCCCATCGTCAAGACCACAGATTGGCAAAATTAAGCTCGGAAATTGATACCAGAATCTCAACAAGATCGATAAACCTCGCTGGGAACCCGGTAAGCCAGGCTCTGATGGGGTCGTTCATGATTATAGAAATGGAAGTAGTCGTGTAGCCCCCTTTCCAATGCTGGAACGGTTTCATAATGCTTCAAGTAGATGTCCTCATATTTGACGGTACGCCACAAGCGTTCGACAAAGATGTTGTCCAGGGCACGCCCGCGCCCATCCATGCTGATAGCAATATTCGCCGCCTGCAAACGTCCGGTAAACTTATCCGCTGTAAATTGAGCGCCCTGATCGGTGTTGAAGATCTCAGGTGTGTGCTGGCGGAGTGCTAATTCCAGGGCCGCCAGGCAAAAGCTGCCTTCCAGCGTGTTGGATAGCTGCCAGGCCAGTACATAGCGGCTAAACCAATCGATAATAGCCACCAGATACATGAATCCTTGCTGTAAGGGCACATACGTGATGTCGGTACTCCAGACGTGATTAGGGCGGGTGATCGCCACGTTTCGCAGCAGGTAGGGATAAATCTTGTGGCCTGGTGCCGGCTGGGTCAGCTTCCGTCTGGGAACAATAGCCTGTAAACCCATCAGCCGCATCAAGCGGGCGATACGCTTGGGATTGACTAGATGTCCCAGCCGCCGTAAATGGACGGTCATTTTAGGGTACCCGTAGAAGGGCGTTTTCAGATATTGTTCATCAATTAGCCGCATCAGTTGCAGATTGAAGGGTGTTTCCCCCGCTGGTTTCATATAATATGTTGCGCGGTTGAGACCCACCAAGGCGCACTGCCGCCGAATACTGATGTCAGGATGCTGGTTGTCTATCATCGCCCGTTTGGCCTCAACTGTAGGGGGTAACTTTTTTTTTCAGCCACTCAAGTTCCATCTTGAGCCGCCCAATCTGTTCGTATAATTCCGCTTCAGGAACACCTGTTTCCTTTTGTTTTTGTGTTTTGTTTCCCCGTTCAAAAACGCTGGCTCCGCCTTTGAGCAATTGCCTTTTCCAGTCACGCACCAGCGTTGGATGAATCTGATGTTCGCTGGCGATCTCATTGACCGTTCTTTTTTCTTTGATCGCTTCCATTGCCACCCGGAACTTGAACTGGGCGCTGTATGCTCGTCGTTTTCTACTCATCTTTTTCTCTCCACAAGTTGCTCTGATTTTATCCTCAAAACGAGTTATCCTTGTGGTCTAGTTTTTGGGGGTAAGTATAGGAAACAATTCACGAGTACGCCCGTGAACAATTATCGCAAGGCGTCGAGTTTGCGACAACGCAACGACGACATGCTGAATATTTCCTGGCCTGGGCAAAAACTGCCAGCAAAGATTTTCGGGGCGAACACGAGCATATTTGGATGCAGCGTTTTGAATCTGAACACGATAATTTTCGGGCTGCGCTTAGATGGTTGCTGGAAAATGACATCATTAGCTTTGCAGAGCTTGCGAGTGTTCTAGAACGCTTCTGGTATATTCAGGGTTATCCTGTCGAAGGTCGGGAGTGGGTCGAGAGGGCGATAGATAGATTGGAGGAAATCCCACGCACACTACACGCCAGTCTGTATGTTGCAGGCGGGAACCTCGCCTTTCCGCAGGGTGACCTTGTTCAAGCAGAAGCCTTGCTCAAACAAGCATTAGAAATTTCGCGCCAACTTGACGATAAAATCAATGTTGCATGGTCACTTATCTATTTGGCAAACATATATGATGAAAGCATAGCCCTCGTTGAGGAAGGAATTACGCTTTTTGAACAACTCAATCATACCAAAGGTCTGGCACAGGCTTATAACATACTGGGCGAAATAGCACGGTCTGCGGGTGAATATCGCCGCGCTCAAGAGGCTTATGAAATGTGCCTTGATCTATCACGGCAAACAGGCGAAGAGGTACGCATCGCCATGCTTCTCAACAATCTCAGCTTTGTCGCTTATCATGATCAGGATTATGCACATGCGGAACAACTTGCGCGTAAGTGCCTAATGACTTGTCTCGAAATCGAGAATATGAGTTTGACCGCGCACAATATACTTTCAACGGCAAATGTGCTTGCAATCAACGGCGATCCAAAACGTTCGATGCGGATCTTAAGCGCGTGCGATGCCTGGTTTGAGGAGCGAGGTCTCGTTTACCTCCCCACCGATAAACAAGAAGCAGATCGTCTCATTGCTGATCTTCGGACTCGCCTTGGCGCTGAGGAGTTTGAAGATACATGGCGCGAAGGACAGCAACTATCTTTAGAACAGGCGATAGAGCTAGCACTTCAATATTCCTGATTCCACCGTTCACGCTGGACTTGATATATATACAGATCTATCGCCAGTTCTGTCTTAAGTTTAGCGGTTTGGGCGAAAGTCCGGTAAGGAGTTACCAATGCAACCTATATTTGTTTTCGAAGATATTGAAACCGCCCCGCGCCGTCGCTTGTTCACGCTGTTTGGCGTGCCCTGGACCGCAACGCCGAGCGCGTGGCAAAGTCTGGTGTTTCTGACGGTGGTTGGTCTGATTATTGCACTGATCTTTTTGCCCGGCTGGAGCCTCGGCTCGCGGCTGCTATTTGGGGTGATCTACGGGCTATTGATCAAAACCATCTACCT
Organism: Aggregatilineales bacterium; assembly: GCA_965215855.1. Lineage (GTDB taxonomy): Bacteria > Chloroflexota > Anaerolineae > Aggregatilineales > J027 > J027. The sequence continues at coordinate 416,483 of CBDCER010000002.1, forward strand.
TGTTCACGATTTGGGGCATGTGTTGGGCGGCAAATATGTCGGCGCACCAATGGATGAAGCCCTCATCACTGGCACGCGCCACATCAATATTTATCGCGGTCCCCAGGACTATCCGAGCCGTGTCCATCTGAGCCGGGCACTGGGTGGACCGTTGCTAAATATCATGGTGGGAATCGTTGGCCTGACTATCTGGGGGATTGTTGGCGGCCATGTGCTGTTATTTTTTGGCCTGGGCAATCTCTTGTTCGGCCTGGGTAGTTTTGTGCCAGTTCCCTCGGTTGATGGCGAGGTTATCTGGCGTGAATTGCGCCGCAGCCGATCATAGTTCAATCCGCCCGCAGAATCTCGCGTCCATTGATGACATCCTGTTTGATCTGGGCGACCAATGCTTCGATGCTGGAGAATTTGACCTCGCCGCGTAGCCGTTCCACAAAGTCCAACGATAGGTGTTGGCCGTAAATATCGCGGTCAAAATCCAGCAAATGGGCTTCAACCGTAATGCCGTCGCCAGAAAATGTTGGACGATGGCCGATATTGGTCACCGCTTTGAATGTCTCGTCGCCCAAATATGCCCAACACGCATAAACACCATTTTGAGGCAAAATCAGTTGCGGCCAGGAATCCAGATTCGCCGTCGGGAAGCCGATCTGGCGACCACGTTTTTCGCCATGTACCACTTCACCCCCTACCGCATAGGGTCGTCCTAGAAAGTGATTTGCCAGGCTGATGTCGCCTTCGCGCAATGCTGACCGGATGTTCGCGCTGCGAATGACCTGTCCATCGTTGGTCAACAAGTCAATCGTTTCGACGGTGAAGCCTTTTTGATGTCCTTGCTCCCGCAAGAAGTCGATGTTTCCCTCGCGTTGATACCCTAGAGCAAAATCTGCCGTTGCCCACAACGACGATAGCCGCAAGTGATTACACAGTTGATCCACGAAGTCTTTGGCTCGCACTTGACGCACACGATCATCAAAAGGATGCGTAACGATCACATCCACGCCCAGTTCACCCAGCAAATGTGCCCGCATGTCTGGCGATGTCAGGTAGTAGCGCCCTTCCAACCCTCTAAGTACCACATCGGGATGTGGGAAAAAGGTCAACACGACTGCCAGGCGATCCGACGCATGGGCCTGTTTCACCAATTTCTGAATCAGGAATTGATGACCGCGATGCAAGCCATCGAACACGCCAACGGTTACCATACTGGGACGATCCAGTTGCACATCAGTTAGATTACGAAAATGTTGCATGGAGTTCCTGTCTCGCTATGTAAACACCTTTAGTGGCTTCCACTGCTGCGAATTGCGCCGTTCCAACAATGCGATGAAACAGCCTGTATGATCGTATGCCCGTGTTGGTCCTGATGCAGGATCATTGGCAGGCACAAAACCACCCTGGCGCACGGTCTGGCTTTGTTCAGCCGTCAAATCCAGGCGCGGCATATCCGTCAGTGGAGCATCTGCTGGCAGTATATAGTCGTGCCATGTATGCTGTGCAAATGCCTGCCGCAGTGCATCCAAATTCACGGCATTTTCAACCCGGAAACACTCACCGCTGGCAGTGCGTCGCAATGCCGAGAGGTGTGCCCCCACGCCTAGCCCACGTCCAATATCATATGCAAGGCTGCGGATATACGTGCCCGATGAGCAAACTACATGCAATCCAAAACGCGGAAAATCCCAGTGTGTGATGACAAGCGCGTCTATTGTAACTTGACGGGCGGGGCGTTCCACCGTTTGACCCTGGCGGGCCAGCTCATACAGTTTTTTGCCACCCTGCTTGATGGCGCTATACATGGGCGGAACTTGATCTATCACACCTTGAAAACGTGGCAAGATGGCCGCCACTTGTTCTCGTGAAATGGGCGTATCGTTGGTGCTGATGATTTGGCCTTCGGCATCGTAAGTATCGGTCTCGACTCCCAGATGAATTTCAGCCTGATAGGTTTTGGTGTGGGCCATCACATAGTCGCTGAGGCGGGTAGCTTTCCCCAGGCAAACAATCAGCACGCCTGTCGCCAACGGGTCCAGTGTACCGGCATGACCAACCTTTTTGATCTTCGCACCACGTCGCACGATAGCGACAACATCGTGGCTGGTCATACCTACCGGTTTATCAACATTCAGGAAGCCAAATGCGTTCAACTCAATAGACCCGCTCGCCGCGTTGTGCCTCTGCTTTCAGCAATGGAATAACACGCTCTTCGCTGGCCTTCAGCGTCGTCTTCCTGAGCGTGCAACCACTCGCCAAAACATGCCCGCCGCCACCCAGATTCAGCGCCACCTGGCTAACATCATAGCCCGGCACGGCCCGCATACTGACATCCACGCGATTACGATCTAACCCCGTGAACACAACCGCAATCACCGCATCATCGACTTGTACCAGGTAACTTGACAGGCCAGTATATTCGCCAGGTTCCATGCCTACAGCACGATAGTCTTCCTCAGTCACAGTGGCCCAGACCACACCGTCTTCTAACATCACACGCGGCAAAACACGCCCATAAAGACGCATCAGCCCTGTCGGTTGGCTGGCAAGCGTGCGTTGGACAATAGAGGATAAATCAGCGCCAGCAGTCATCAATCGCTGGACTTTGCCCATGACAGCAGCGGTCACATTATTGGTGCGGAAACATAAGGTATCAGTTACAACACCGGTCAGCAGACATTGAGCCGTCGCGGCGGAGAGGGGCCAGCCCATCCGGTCAATCCAATCCAAGACGCCTTCAGCGGCGGCCACCGTCCGAGCATCAACCAGATTCACATCACCAAACAGCAGATTCGTCTGGTGATGATCAAGCTGGATCAGCGGACGCCCAATGTTGAAAAGGGTCGCACCAACATCGCCCAATCGTTCTTTATCGCTGGCATCGGTGCTGATGACCAGATCCGGGTCAAATCCATTGACATCACCCTGAATCGTATCGCTGTCGGGCACAAACGCGAAACGTTGGGGAAGGCCGCCATCGACAAAGGGCACAACTTCTTTGCCCTGTTCACATAAAGCAGTTGTCAGGCCCATCAGAGAGCCAATTGCATCGCCATCGGGGTAGATGTGTGTCACAACGGCGATTTTTTGTGCCTGTTCCACTAATTCGCGGGCCTCATCCCACTCCAGGTGAACTAATGGGGTTTCATTCATCCGATTCTCGATCCGTTTCTATTGATTCGTCGTCATGCTGATCATCTTTTAGTGCATCCAACACTGACTCGATGTGCATCGCCTGAGACAACATTACATCCCACTCAAAATGCAGTTGAGGCATACGTCGCAGGCGCAACCGCGATGCCAATTCGCTCCGCAGAAAACCTTGCGCCCGGTCCAGTGCATCCAGCACCTCATCCTGACGGTCTTCTTCACCCAACGCATTGATGTAGATGGTGGCGTGTTCAATTTCTCGATCCAACCGCACATCTGTGATAGTCAAGCCCTGCAAGCGCGGGTCGCGCACTTCCATTAACAATAACTGGCTGAGATGGTTGTGGATTAACTCCGCAACCCGTTCAGACTTAATCGACACCGGTCAAACTCCTAATCTATCAGGCTAATTGACTCGTTCTCGCACAACGAACTCGATTTCGTCGCCTTCTCGGAAATTCGAGAAACGATCCAGCCCGATGCCACATTCAAACCCAGAGCGCACCTCACGCACATCTTCTTCAAAACGTTTGAGGCTGCTCACACTATGGTTTTCGCTAATGATTTTGCCATCTCGCACGACGCGGGCTTTGGCATTACGTCGGGCTACCCCATTGAGAATGTAGCTGCCAGCAATCTGGCCCACCCGCGAAATCTTAAAGACCTTTCGCACCTGTGCCACACCAATGATCTTATCTTCATAAACTGGGTCCAGCATACCTTTCAGCGCCAATTCCACATCCTCGATCATCTTATAGATGATGTTATAGGTGCGAATATCGACACCGGCTGCTGCCGCCGCGTGTTCAGCTGCTCCATCAACCTGTGCATTGAAACCAATCACTACCGCATCAGACGCCGCCGCCAGATTGATGTCGTTCTCAGTCACATTACCAATATCAGCGTGTAACACATTGACGCCCACCTCGTCGGTCGCCAGATCTTTCAACGAATTGATCACCGGTTCTAGCGAGCCGTTCACATCAACTTTGACGATCAGCAACAATTCTTTCGTATCGCTTTGCTGCATTCGCTCAAAGAACGCTTCCAAGGTCAAAGCCTGGGCAGCCACCTCAGCAGGTTGGCTGGCAGCTTCATCACGTTCGCCGACAATATTGCGGGCGATCTTCACATTCGCCACAACTTCAAAGCGATCACCAGCCTGGGGCGGTGCATCCAGGCCCATCACTGAAACTGGAAACGATGGTCCAGCTTCCTTAATATTGCGGCCCCGCTCATCAAACATCGACTTAATGCGACCATGACTTACCCCAGCAACGACTACATCCCCTCGGCGTAGTGTGCCATTTTGCACCAACAGAGTTGCAATCGGGCCACGGCCACGTTCGGTGCGGCCTTCAATCACAACGCCTGCCGCCTGGCTTTCGGGATTTGCAACGATCTCCGTTTCTTCAGACGCCAGCAAAATTGCTTCTAAGAGATTGTCCAGGCCGGTCTGGGTTTTGGCCGAAACCGGAACCACCAACGTATCGCCCCCCCACTCATCCGGCGTCAATTCGACTTCCATGAGCTGCTGTTTGACGCGATCTGGATTGGCGTTGGGCTTGTCAACTTTGTTCAACGCGACGACAATCGGCACACCTGCTGCACGGGCATGGCTCAATGCCTCGCGGGTGGTCGGCATCACACCATCATCGGCAGCCACCACCAACACCGCCACATCTGCACCTTGAGCGCCACGCGCCCGCATAGCGGTAAACGCTTCGTGACCAGGAGTATCGAGGAAAGTGACCAACTGCTCGTCATGTTCAATCTGATAAGCGCCAATATGCTGGGTAATGCCGCCGGCTTCGCCCTCAGCCACCTGTGTCTTGCGAATGGCATCTAATAGTGAGGTCTTGCCATGATCGACGTGTCCCAAAATTGATACCACTGGCGGACGGCGTTGTAAGTGCGATTTGTCCTCAGTCTCATACAACTCCTTGCGCCATTTAGGACGTTGAGCCTCGATTTCAGCCTGTCGCGCCTCTTCCTCCACCTCACGCAGTGGGCGTGGCACAAAGCCCATTTCTTCAATGATGATAGCCGCTGTGTCATAATCAATTTGTTGATTAATGGAAGCCATAATGCCGTTGGCGATCAACTGTTTCATCACATCAATCGGACTGGTTTCCATCAATTCTGACAGTTCACGCACCGTGATAAAATCCGGTATATCAAGCGTTTGCTGCTGTTCCTTAGCCATATAGCCTCCTTAGTTGGAAAAAACAACACGTCACAGGTAGTCGAGAGAATCTCTCCGAGGCCCGTGACGTGTGCCACGCCGAAGCGTGATAACCGATCTGGATGTACGCCAGCTAGTGCTTGTCAGGCATGGCTGCTCTTATCCGTTCCCGGTCCTCCGCAGTCAAAGTCGTCCGCAATGCTTTGTCCAACACGGTGGTTGTCATTGCTTTTTCCCAGCAGGCATGTTCAGTACATAGATAAGCACCACGCCCATTCTGTTTCCCTGTCGGATCAACTAGCACACCTGCGTCGGGTGTCCGCACCAAACGAACCAGGGTTCGCTTATTGGTGGTCTGCCGACAGACAACGCATGTCCGCTGGGGAATATGCTTGCGTCGCCCTGACTGCTTCTTGTTTCCCATCGTCACCGAGCCTCAAGCCCAATATATAAATTTGGCTTGCACAACCTCCTGAACGGGTTAGTCTTCATCAAAATCAAATTCGTCAAATTCCTGCCGACGACGACTACCTTTGCGCCGCCGTTTGGCAATAACCTCGCCCAAATCCTCATCGTAGACCAATTGAACGCGGCGGTCTTTGCCTTTCTTCCCCTTTTTGCGAGACTTGGAATATTCTTCGTCTTCATCTTGATAGTCATCATCAAATTGGGGTTCTTCCTGAATCACCGGGGGTGCTTTCGCCCTGGTGGGCTGGTGAACTGTTTCAACAACGTCGTCTTCAGGTTGCTCCAACACTGGAAACGCGGGTGGTGCTTCTTCATCAGGATCAATTTCTGGCAGCACTTCTGCAACAAACTCAACATCCGCTTCTAGCAGCTCGTCTGCCTCTGCCTCTACGTCTTCAGCAGAAACCTCAACATCGTCAGTATCCGCCGCCAGATCGTCCTCTACCCCGTCTTCTACGGCTTCCGTGTGCATAATTTCTGGCAAGACGAGATCATCTAACGCATAGCGGATAGCTTCCATAGCGTCATCTTTAGCCCTATTCGCCACCAACATCTCCGACAGATAGGCTTCGTCAGCCAACACCCGGATCATCAATTCACCCACATTATCAATGCGACCCAGCGCCTTTACAATATCATCCGCCAATTCGAGATCTTGAATTGGCATCTCAAACGCGGCGGGTGGAATCAAAGGGCGGACGGCATCCAGGCGTGCAACACGCTCCAGGCGATCCGTGTCTCGCAGATCAACTTTGGCGTTCTCCACCAAAGCAACAAACCGGATCAAGGTGTTGTATTCTTCGGGCATCACTGGACGATTGTTATGCTTCTTTTCCAGAATGCGCCCAACTTCTTCCACCAGATCAGGCTCTTCCTCAACAATTTCGTTCAGGGGCGATTCTTGCAATGCCTGATGATCCTCAAAAGCTGTTTCAGTCACACTCTTAATGTCGATCCGCCAACCGGTTAATTTGGCAGCCAGCCGTGCATTTTGTCCCTCGCGACCAATCGCCAATGACAAATGATCTTCGGGCACGACAACGGTGGCCGTCCGCATCTGGTCAATTTCTTCATCCAGATATACACCACTAACCCGTGCGGGCGAAAGAGCTTTAGCGATGAATCTGGCGGCATCAGCGTCCCACTCAATTACATCAATCTTTTCGTCATTCAGTTCTTTGATGATGTTTTGAATACGCATCCCACGCATCCCGACGCAAGCCCCTACCGGGTCAATACCATCCTGCAAGGCGATGACCGCTACCTTGCTCCGATAACCCGCCTCGCGTGCGATGTTCTTAATCTCCACCTGACCGTTATAGATTTCGGGGACTTCATATTCCAATAGGCGCCGGAGCATATCTTTATGAGAACGCGACACAATAATCTGTGGGCCTCGGGTGCTGCGGTTAACTTCCAGCACATACACGCGGATCTTGTCATGGGGGCGATAACGTTCATTGGGCATCTGATGACTGCGCGGCATAATCGCTTCTGCACGGCCTAACAGGCTCATGGTAACACCCGCGCCCGATACACTTTGCACCGCGCCTGTCAATAAATCACCCTGGCGCTCGATGAACTCTTCATAGAGCGTCTCGCGCTCGGCTTCCCGAATGCGCTGTAAAATGACCTGTTTAGCAGTCTGCGCCGCAATACGCCCAAACTTCGTTCCCACATATTCCTCTGGAACCATCACCATATCGCCCAGTTGGCAATCCGGCTCATGCTGTTGGGCCTCAGCCAAGATAACCTCTGTTCGGTCGTTGATGACATCCTGGACAACTTCTTTCTCCACCAGGATTTGTGGGATACCATTGTTGTCAATGGTCGCCTGAATTTTCTGTTGATTAGAGCTAACATTCGCATCGCGCCGATAGGCCGAGACCAACGCCTGTTGAATGGCTTCAATCACAACTTCTTTGGGTAATGAGCGTGCTTCCAATATTTCATTAAAAGCCAGTGTGAAGTCGCTCTTCATGTCTTACTCCAGATTAGGACTTTTCCCCTATAGATAGAAAAAGTGGGGTTGGCCCACTTTCAGAGATCACAATATCAGTGTATGGATCGTTCAAAGTATAGCACGGCGCCAAAGCCAAATCAAGCATAATTCACTCGTCGTTGCTGTACTTTTGATGCGGGATTTCAACAATGTAGTTCTGCCGAAAATCCGCAAACAAAAAGCCCAACTGCCGTCAGGCTTTGTGTGTCGGGGCGCCGAGACTTGAACTCGGGACCTCTTGCACCCCATGCAAGCGCGCTACCGGGCTGCGCCACGCCCCGTTCTTAGGGTGGAGACAGTATAGCAGGCGACGACGGTCAGCGTCAAGCCCCGTCGCGGTACTCGATCCACTTCAACAATAGGCTGCCATCTGCTCCGCGCACCAGCACCCCAACATAGCTGTACCCCCCTCGAAAACCCGGTGTTGGGAACTCGGCAACCTGGTGCAATGTCTCACGCTCCTGCACAGTAAAGTCAATCTGATCGACTGGCAAGCGAACGGTCGCGCCCACTTCGCCATAGCCCAAAACCGTATCGAGATCATAATTTGCCTCCGTATCGACCACTAGCATCGGATAGCCCGCCGCTGCATGAATAAAGCGCAACAGCACACTGGCATCGCTTGGTGGGGCAGGTGTATCCGGGATTCCCACGACCTGATTATTGGTCAACACATAAATGGTGAAGATTTGCACTCCCTCTGGTAGGCGCATATCCTGCTGATGCAGTAGTTCTCCGGCAGCACTATACAAACGCATCACGTAGAAATCGGGGGCAATGTCTACCGTTGCTGAGAGCGTATCTGGAGCCAGACCGGCGGTGATACGTTCATCTCCCAACGTGACCTGAATCGGGTCTGCCAGCAAATTTAGTGCACGCACCTGCACGACTTCGCCCTGCAAAATAGTCTGATCCCCCGTGCCGGCATCTTCCTCCACATCAACATCCAGCGAGAGAATCACAGGATTTTCGGCTGAACGTCCGGTGACCACATAGACATAAGCTCGATCTCGCTCAAAAATCACTGGATTCAACGGAGCTTCTATGATAAGCGGTGCATCCAGGTTCCCAGTCATAAAACGAAATTCCGCCGCTTCCAATGCCAGCACCGTGCTATCCGCCCGTCCATATGACACCGACAAATCATAATCAACATCGTCCGTCGGCCCCAACACATAAATGCGCCCTTCGTCCGGGACAGCGTGAATGACAGTCAGGCGGGTCGATTCAGGTGGTATCGGTGATGTGTCAACCGGATAAGTGGTGATCTGCATATCGGTATCGTAGCCGTAAATCACCATCTCCAAAATGCGGTGGGCGGGCAGCGCAACCTCGGCCTTCTGCAACACCTCATCACCTTCCAATAACTGGATGGTGTAGACACCCGACGGCCATGTCTGGAAGTCCTGCGCCGCGCCAAAGACCAGATCATCTGCCGCCTCGTCCTCGCCAAACATCACGCGCAGCGGGGGCGCATCCGGCGAGGCATGGATAATCCGTACACTGGATTGGGGAACGGTCTCATGATCGACCATCAGCGGCACAAACTGATCGGATTCAGTATCTCCGACCAGTACAACTGTATAAACCATCCCATTCCGTGCATCAACCTCAACACTCCCCAGCAGCAAATTGCCATCAAAGAAGTCGATGGTCTGGGATTGATCGGCAGCCAGCGTCAGCGGCGAACTGTTCGTGTCCATTGCCAGCGCATCGACCAACACCGTGCCTCCCGTCTCCACACGCACCAGCAACCCGTCTGTCACGCCATTGACCAGCACCAACCGCGCTTCACCCGGCTCTAATGGCTCGACCAACGCCATATAACCTGCCAGATAAACCTGTCCGCCATCTCTGCCCAATACCAGAATAAGCGGCTGGTCACTCTCCACCTCAAGCGTCTGCTCCAGATAGATTTCACCCTCTTCGGCCCGCCCACGAGCCATTGTTTCAGTTACCTGTAGTTGATGAATCCCAACGGCAAGATCAATAGGGCGCGTCGTCTCAAATGGCTCGATGGCCCGCGCCGCAATATTGCCATCAATCCACACATCCACCTGCTCCAGATCGCCCACGCCCTGCACGACCGTCACCGTGCTGCGTTCGGCCCGGCTAGCAGGTTGCGTCGGCGTACTCAGCGGGCGTTCGGGTGGCAGTGTGGGATTGCCCGATGGACGGCGAGTTGTGGTCACTGCTGAGGAGCTACTGCCGCCACCCGATTCAGCAGAATCACCACCCCCATCCTCACCACCACAAGCAACCATCATCATGATCGCTATCCCCAGCATTACCGCGATTTTCACCAGCCGCATAACTACCATTCCTGTTATTGATTGTCTATCAAATTCCACAGAAATTATAGTCGAAGGGCTTGACATTCGATACGGGTCGTTATATCATGATCAAAGTTAACACTCGTTAAGTAAACATAGGCAAGGTAATGACCGAGCGTGTCAACCGCCGCGACTTGATCCTGCATTGCGCGTCGGAACTCTTTTTATCGCAGGGCTATAGCGCAACTTCCATCCGCCAGATTTCTGATGCAGCGGGCGTAACCGAAGCTGCCATCTACTACCATTTCAAAGATGGCAAGCGTGGTCTGCTGCAATCGGTGGTGGAGTGCGAAATGCCCGATATGATGAGCGCGCTGGATGGTTGCGAGGACATTGACTCCTTGCACGAACTCGTTACCTGCCTGTTGAGCCATCTGGCGGAGACGGGTCGGGAGAAAATGGACCGCATTCGCTGGTTCATTGTTGATGCTCCGAACATGACGGACGAAGAACGTGCGCTGTTCTATAATAAACACCTGAAATTCCATGCGGCATTGGCGAAGCTGGTTGAACCCTTCCGTCCACGCAATGCCAGTATGATCGCCTGGATCATCATTACAGCACTTTTCGGCTACGGACACACGTTCTGGAACCTGGGACTGGAGTCGGTGGTCTATGTCTCGCCGGAGCAATTCATTGCCGAATTTGCAGATTTGTTCGCTGATTAACCCAGTGATATTTTTTTAGGCTCGAAACTTAGTGAGCGTTTAGTAATTTAATCAACATGACCAACAGTGAGGTACACAATTATGCACAACCACGCATCACCCAACGATGAAAACATCGACTATACCCAACTCCCTGGCTACAAGACACGCTGGCTCGGCCTGCTGTTCATCGGCATTTCGTTGCTCGTCATCAGCCTGGACAACACCATTCTCAACGTGGCGCTACCGGCCATTTCCCACGACTTGGGAGCCAGCGCCAGCGACTTGCAATGGATCGTAGACGCTTATGTGCTGGTCTTCGCTGCCTTACTCCTGACGATGGGTGCATTGGGTGACCGCTTCGGACGGAAACCGGCGTTGCAAATCGGCGTGTTGTGGTTCGGCGTCGGGTCATTGGCAGCCGCACTTGCCAATAGCACCGAAATGCTGATCGCTGCCCGTGCCTTCTTGGGAGTGGGAGCCGCCATCATCATGCCCGCCACGCTGTCGCTGATTACGGCCACCTTCCCGCCCAAAGAACGCTCGCAAGCCATCGCACTATGGGCTGCAACATTCGGATTAGGCGTCGGTATTGGGCCGGTGGTCGGCGGCTGGTTGCTGGAAAGCTATAGTTGGAACGCGGTTTTCTATATCAATCTGCCCGTCGTAGCAGTGGCGCTGATCGGTGGTGCGTTCTTCATCGCCAATTCCAAAGACGAAACCGCCCCACGCATCGACATTCCGGGCGTGCTGCTCTCCGTCCCCGGCCTATTCGCGCTGGTGTATGGCATCATCGAAGCTGGTGAGAGTTCGTGGACCGATGCTCATGTGTTGCAATCCTTCGGCATCGCGGCGGTGTTGCTGATCGCCTTTACCTGGTGGGAAGGTCGCAGCCCGAACGCCATGCTGCCCCTCGATTTCTTCCGCAATATGTCGTTTACCGGCGCAAACACGGCCCTGGCGTTGGTGATGTTCGCCATGTTCGGCTCGGTCTTCTTCCTCAGCCAATATTTCCAGTCGGTGCAGGGCTATTCCGCGCTGGAAACCGGCCTGCGCGTTGTGCCATTGGCGCTGACGCTCACCGTCGCAGCAGGCCTATCGGCACGAGTATCGGCCCGGCTCGGCACGAAATACACCGTCGCGCTGGGTATCTTCATCGCGGCACTGGGGATGCTGTTTATGTCACAGTTCTATGATGTCGATACGCCCTACTCCACCGTCGTCCTCGGCATGATTATCCTGGCAGCGGGCATGGGAACCGCCATGAGTCCCGCCACCGATTCGGTCATGGGGTCGGTGCCACCCAACAAAGCGGGCATCGGCTCGGCCATGAACGACACCACCCGCGAGTTGGGCGGCGCGATGGGCGTGGCCGTGCTGGGAACCATCATGAACACCGCTTATCTGAACGGTGTGGAATCACTGGGGAGTGAATTGCCTTTCCTGCCGCCCGACGCCGCCGAAGGCATCAACAGCAGCATCCAGGGCGCAAATGCCGTTGCCGGACGCCTGTTGGAAAGCGGGATGCCCGGCGCGGCGGAGGCCGCCCAGCGCGTGATTGATGCCTCCAGTCAAGCCTTTGTGAATGGCATGAACGACGCCATGTTGCTGGCGGCGGGGATCATGATGCTGGCCTCGGTGCTGGTGTTGATGATTTTGCCCAACCGCGTGCAGAGCTATGACGAGGCGGTGACGTCGAAGGATGCGCCGGATGCCGTCCGTGACCGCGAGGCGGTGGCTGTGCCTGCGGCGGGTGATTGATTGAACGGTCGGGACGTATCTCGTTCCTATGCAGCTAAACGTGTATAGCGACGCTGCATAGGAATTCGCAGGCTGCCAAAGATGTGTCCGCGCAGCCCCCAGGTATCGCCGTAGCGCACATGGTTGATCCAACCCTGGATGCTGGCATCCAGTTCAGCGAAAGTAATGTTGCCCGCCACATACTCGTCAATCCGAGCCACGATGCGGTGCTGGAAACCAACCAGATTGCGTCGTTTGAGTTTGCGGTGAGTCGGATAAACCACGAACCCCAGCCAAGGAATCCCACAATCCACCGGCATGACCTGGGCCACGTTTTCATGGATGGTCAGGCGCATGGCAGCCAATCGCTTGATGATGGCTTGTTTCCAGGCCCACAACTGGCGTTTGCTATCGCTGAACAGGGCCATATCATCCACGTAACGCAGGAAAGCTTTGCAGCCCAATTCGCGCTTCACAAACCAGTCAAATGGGTTCATGTAGCAATTCGACCAGAATTGTGAGGTGAGATTGCCAATCGGTAACCCGCGTGGGCGATTGACAGCCAGCAAATCGTCACCAGGGAAATAGACCATGCGATATTCGTCATCCAACACGCCCACACCACTTGCTAAGATACCATCCATCAGCCAGCGCAGGCCGTCATCACGGATGACCTGCTGGAGTTCGTCACGAAGCACAACATGATCCAACGATGGAAAATGCTTCACAATATCGACGCGCAGCACGTACCGGTAGCGATTGGCTAGCATTTGTAAGTGATCCAGGGCGCGGTGTGTGCCTTTGCCGACGCGATTGGCATAACTCTCTGGAATGAAGCGCCTATCGAAGACTGGCTCAATGATGTTGCACAAGGCATGATGCACGACCCGATCCCGGAAGGGTGCGGCGCTGATTTTGCGGCGTTTGGGTTCCTGGATGTAGAAATGGGTGTAATCGCCGGGTTGATATGTGGCACTGCGGAGTTGGTGCTGGAGCAACACCAGACGATCGGCGACCTGATGCTCAAATGTCGCGGCGGGTGCGTGACCTCGCTTGCCTTTAGCGGCGCGTTGATAGGCCAGCCACAAATTGTCCCAGGCAAAAACTTGTTCAAAACGAGGAGAGGCAGTCAATGACACAGCAAATGGTGATCTTTACCCGTACTTTCGATTTATTGACGTGGATTCTACCACGCACCCAGAAATTCCCGCGACTCTATCGCGCCAGCGTAACCCAACGGCTACATGATGCGGTGCTGGATTTCCAGGAAGCATTGTTCGAGGCCAATGCCGAAAGCGACAAAAAACGCCTGGCCCATTTGCGCCGTGCCGATGCCCACCTGGACAAAGTGCGGCTCTATCTGCGGTTGGCCTTCCAGTTGCAGTGGTTGAGCAGCGGCCAGTATGAACACGTCAGCAAAATGGTGGCCGAGGTCGGGCGCTTACTGGGCGGCTGGATCAACAGTACCCAACAATAAGGCTCTCACGACGGAGAGCCTCATTGCCAGCATGACGGGAGCGAATCCAGGCCATGCTGGTGCTTTTATATGTGCCCGACGGCGTTTTGCAGCCGTGCGGACCAGACACACCTGCGCTATCCTTCAACCTTCGCCGCAACCTGCAAACCGTAGTCGGCAGGCACTATTGGAAGCGGTGGTCCTATGGTGGGGAGTCGCTCGCATTGCCCATCCAACGATGAGCCGCCATTGAAGGCTAAGAGGGACATGAAACGCCACGCCCGCCCGAAAACCCACATTGTTGTTACGGTTGTTCGGTGTGTTATCGTTCCGGTACGCGGCCCGCGCATTGTTCTGATTGTTGTTCCACGAGCCGCCCCGCAGCACACGGCGCGCCTATCATCAGGGTGCCTGATTGACCACCATAGCAGCCAACGTCATCAGTATACCCCTATTTTCAAAATTTTGCGATTCGCCGCTGGCGCGGCGAGGCCTCGCTGGCGCTCGGCCACCAGAGGACAGAGTTACAGAAGGATAGGAAACGCCACGCCCGCCCGAAAACCCACATTGTAGCGACGGTAGTACGGAGTGCTAACGTACCGGTACGCGGCCCGCGCATTGTCCAGATCGTAGTCCCACGAGCCGCCCCGCAGCACACGGCGCGGCTCAGTCCGTCCTGCATCCTCCCGGCCATCCCCAGCATCATACGGATACGGTTCATAGGTCGTGCTGGTCCAGTCCCAGGTATTGCCAGCCATGTCCACACAGCCCTCCGGCGTGTCACCCCCTGGAAACACACCAATGGGTGTGGTACGCCGCACGTGGGTTTCAAAGATATTACACAAAGCGGCATCGAAATCACCCGCATAAGCAAACTGACGCCCCTCAGTGCCGCGTGCTGCCGCTTCCCATTCGGCTTCGGTAGGCAACCGGAAGGGAATGCCGGTCTGGGCCGCCAGCCAGTTGCAGTAAGCACGAGCCTCAAACCAGGTAATCCCAACAACGGGCTGATTGGGGTTATTAAAAGCTTCATCGCTCCAAAATTCGGGTTCAGTAAAACGTTTACCAGAGGGATACCATTCGTCCAGCAGGTCTTCAAATTCGGTATCATTCATACGCACTATCGCTTCATAGCCTTCGGCCTGCTCCGATGTGATACGGTCTTGAGCCAAAAGATCCTTGATCTGCCCTGGGTTTCTCTGTAATACCCCTCGTATTTCTCTGGCTTGAGATTTGGAGCCTTCAGTCGATCCCTCACCACGTCGCCAGGCTTTTGCTTCAGCAGTATCCCACCATTGCTCGTCTTCATAGCCACCCGCCGCGATAAACAGGGCATATTCGGCGTTGGTGACCGGAAACTGCCCAATGCGGAAGGCCGCTACCGGCACAGGATGGGGTGGTTTCTCATCATCGTAGCCCTCATCGCTGCCGATGGTGTAAGTATCGCCGGAGATGTCGATGAGGGGTGGCATCAGATAGTCGCCATGCGGGCCGCTGCGCCGCTCAAAGCGTGGGTCGCCCAGGTGGCCGAGCGCCAGTCCCGCCGCAATACGCGCTCGCAGGTCGGCCTGGGGGTCTTGCGTGCGGTCAATCAAGGCTTGCCGGATGCTGTTTTTGAGCGTCTCGCTGATTTTCACATCGGGCGTGGCGGCACACCGTCCGGCCAGCGGCAGGTCGGCATCCATCAGCGCCGCGACAAATGCTTCGGGGTCGCGGGTGATGGCGGCGGCCAGGACGGTGGTTTCTTCCCAGCCGGTACCGGGCAGGGGTGGTAGTGGGTCACTGTCGCCGATTTGGGCCAGGGTGTCGGGCAGGCTGGGTTGGACACGGTCGGCGCGCCATTCAACACGCACCAGGTCGGGCGTAGGATTGGCGGCCAGATAACGTGCCGCGAAAAATTCTTGCAGCAGTTGGTGGAAAAAGAAGACCTCTTCGAGATCTTCGTCCAGCGTGTTGAGCGATATACCCGCGTGCAAAATGTCTGCATCGCGTTCATGATTGACCAGGCGACAGGCATTGTCATACTCGACACGTACCTGGAAGGCCTCGCTCTCGATACGGCTTACCTGCATCTTATAGGCTAGCTCGCTAATCTTGGGGATCAAACAGCCGCGCTCAGGCAGTTCGTGGGTATGACGCCACTTCCAGTCGATGATGCGCCGGTGGTCGCGGTCGGTCAGCAGGCCATTGGGTTGCATCAGGCGATTATCACGCCGGATTTCACGCCGTAGAGCCTGCCGCACAAAGCCGGTGAATAGCTCGGCGCGACCTTCCGGGATACGGCCTTCATCAGTTTCAACCTGGTCAATCAGCAATTTCAGAAAATAGGGATTGCGGAACAGGTCAAATTGCGGTGAGTTATGAAGTTGACCCCAGACCAAATCCGCCAGACCAGGGATATAGACCCGCAAGAAGTCCTGGACCTGTTCTGGGCTGAGGGGTTCGATTCGGATTTGGGGAACCGGCAGAACATCGCTGCTGAGGGGGGCACTGTAGTCCAGGCTGCGACAGGAGAAGACAACTCGGTTGCCGGGGTTATCGGCCAGGGTTTCTTGCAAGAAGTGCCGCCACAAGCCGATGTGTTCACGGTAGTCTGCCGGATTGCGATGTGGCATCTCGTTCAGGGCATCCAGCAATAGCAACAAGCGTCCCTCGCGCAGCAGGTCATCGAACGCGGGCAAATCAGGATTTCGCTCTTCCCAGCGCCGGGTCAACCACTGGCGAGGGGCTTCGAGCGGCAAATCAGGGCTGGCGGGCTTATACTGGTTCAACTGAATGAAAAACGTGAGCTGTTCTCCATCATCGCGGACCCGGTCAATGGCATCGTCGAGTTGCAGGCGACGCAGCAGGGTACTTTTGCCGCTGCCAGGAGCGCCGAGTAATACCAGGGCTGCTTCGTCCCTTTCCTCCAGAATTTTCCGCAGGTCGCGGTAGGGTTCAGGTCGGGGAATAACCCAGCGTTGTCCCTCGGCAGTCTCGCCCTGGTCAATGAGCAGAGACAGGTACACAAAGCGGTTGTCGAGTTGGTAGCGCGGCTGAGACCACTCGGCAATGCGTCCCAAACGATATTCAGTCATATTTTTGGGGTGGTGCTTGACGATCTGGGCAACCTGCTGGGGCGTGAGCGCCACATCTCGGCTGTCATCGCGCACCGCTTCCAACAGTCCATGCAGCGCGTCGGACATGGAGCGTTCCTCGGCGTTTTCATTCACCAGGATACGGTCACGGGTATGCGGTGCATCCACCGCGCCGAAATCCTGCACCAGGTCTCGCCCCAACCGTTCCAGAGCGGCGGCCAGTCCGGGGCGGGCATCAATGTAGTTATAGGCATACAGGCGGCTGTGCAACTCGCATTTATCGAGGTATAGCGGATGAATGGGCTTGCCCTGCTGATCATAGAAGAACCACTCACGGTGAACTTCCTTACGATAGGGCATTGAAGTGGAGGAAAGCAACAACACCATGCGGTCTGTCTCACGAAGGGCCTGCTCAATGGTCATATCCCAGTTATCGCCACTATGGATGTCGCAAGTATCTCGAAAGACGCGGAAATTGGCCTGGGTCAGGTAGGCTTCAACCTGTTCTGCGGCCTGCTGATTAGGGCGAGCGTAGGAAATGAAGATATAAGGTGCTGTTTCAGCGATTGGTTCAGGCATCAGATATTGTCTCCTCGATACGCCCTCCATAATAGCGCAGAATCAGTTTTTGGTGGTAACACTGAATCGAGTCATTCCAACACCCGCCCGCCGCATTTAAGCGATAAATATTGACTTATTTGACAATTCCCTCGCGGGCATATAGCATTGTACAAATACTGACAACAACGCTTCAGCGCATTCTGGGAAACAGACCATGATTCAGGAGACGCGACAACACATTCTCGAAATTCTTAAGGCTGCTGGCGAATCCACAGTGGATGAAATCGTGGAGTCCCTGCACGCCCGCACCGACAAGCGCGTGACCGCCGCCACTGTGCGCCACCACCTCGATGTGCTACGCATGAACGGGCTGGTCGAAGCGCCGTCCGTGCGTCGCCGCGATACACCGGGCCGCCCGCAATACGTCTATCATCTGACCGATAAAGCCCTCGATCTTTTTCCGACCAACTATGCGGGACTGGCACGAGTGCTGCTCGATCAGATGAAGCGCCGCCTGCCGGGTAACGAGGTCAACGTCATCATCGAAGGCGCGGCTGACCAAATGGCGGCCAATGCCATGATCCCCAGCGTCCCCCTGGAGGAGCGACTGGATCATGTGGTGGACTTTCTCAATTCGCAGGGCTATCAGGCCAGTTGGGAAAAAGCTGAGAATGGCGGCGACGGCTATATGCTGCGGACCTATAACTGCCCCTTCGAGAACCTGGCCGGGACGCATACCGATGTCTGCGACCTGGACATGCACCTGATGGCGAATCTATTGGGCGTAGTTCCGCGCCGTGTAGGACAAATTACCACTGGCGAGCGCAGTTGCGAATATTTCATCCCTCGCGTGGCGGGATCACCCAACACGCAATTCAGTCGCTAAACAAGAAGTTGACGGTAGTCCGTTTTGAGGCTACACTAATCGCAAATTCGCATGATGGAGAGGTATACAAATGGCTGAAATGGAAAAGGTATCGGAAGAAATTCAAATATTGGTGGTGACACCATTGGCCGAAACCAAGATCAAGGAATTGCTGGAGGAACGTGGCATTCCCGACCATGCACTGCGCGTGTTTGTGGCGGGTGGTGGCTGCTCCGGTCTGCAATATGGCATGGCCTTCGAGCAAAACATCATGGACGGCGATACAGTGGTCACGACGGACAGCGGCGTGCGCTTGGTGGTCGATCCCACCAGCCTGATGTATGTACAAGGTGCGAATATCGACTTTGTGGATAGCCTGATGGGTGGCGGTTTCCGCATCGACAATCCCAACGCGATTTCCAGTTGCGGCTGCGGCAGCTCCTTCAAAACTAAAGATCATGAAGGTGGCGGCAGCGATTGTAGTAGCTGCGGCTGATCGGCATCAATCATCTGGATATTCTCAGCCCTGGCCGATGGCGTCGGGGCTGATTTGATTCCCCGCACCTGGAGCCAACCTTGAACGCTTCCTCTCGGCCAGCCTCAGCCTTGCTTGTCGTTGGCATTGTCACCATTTTGCTGCTGATTCCCCACCATATTTTCTACGACAGAACCACCATTATTACTCGAACGCTGCTCCTTCTGGGAATAATCTGGCTGCCAATGGTCATGCTATCTTCGCGCGAGGCGATACGCGGGGTATGGCCTTTATCATGCGATGCTGTCACGATTGCGCTGAGTGGTGCGGTGGGGTTGACAGTGTGGCTGGTGGCGTGGTGGTTGATGGGCTGGGCAGCGGACGAGGTGCTGTTCCCGACTTTTGGGCCATACACACCGCCCGCCATTTACCAGCCGGATCATTGGGATGCCATTTGGACACCGCTCATCCTGGCCGATGTGGTGATTTTGCCACTGGCGCTGATGATACTGGTGTGGGGCATGTTGCCCACACACATGGTGAGATTTCCTACCTGGCACAATATCCTGATCGCGGGGAGCCTGTTCGGCGTTTTGGGTAGCATTTTGTTTGGGCAAGGCATCGCCGGTTTTCTGGGCTATGGACTGTGTGGTAGCGTGGCAGCCTTCGTCACCCTGCAAACCCGCACAGCTTGGGCAGGTTTAGTTTCCCACGCCACGTTCATGTATGCCAACTATGCGCTATTGGATGATTTGCGCGATGCCCTGGCACTGCATAATGCTGAGGGTCGCGTCTTCAGCCTGGCAGGTTACGGGAGTATGGAATGGCTCGCGCTGGTTTTGCTGGCGGGGCTGGTGACCGTCATCCTACTACAGGTTATTCGTTTCCGGCACATTTCGGAAGACCGCCCCACCCCCAACCAGCGGTTGCAATGGCGCGACTGGCTGGGTCTAGCGTTATCGTCAGCCGCGATGGTGGTTCTGATCTTCAGCGAAATCACACGGCGCAGATTATAAACGCCGGAAGATGCCGACTAGCAAGCCCATCAACCCCAACGCCACCAGGCCAATCACCGGAATGGCAATCGGAAAACCAGACGCCGTATCGCCACCGATCTGATCACCACCCTGTAAATCTTGTACCGGAACCGGGGTGTTGGTGAATGGCGGAAAAGTAAACGTCGGCAGTCGTTCGCCAGGAGCCAGCGTGCGTTCCTGTGTATCCGGCGTCACCGTGAAAAATCCCTCTGGCGTTATCAACGATTGAGCCGTCAGGGTTATCAATCCACCGGGTGTCAACGTCGCCGCATCCAGGGTTTGCTCCTCGGCTTCGATCACTGGATCCGTCGTCGGCAATTCATCCACGCCGATTTCAGGTATCTGCGCGACATCGCCGATGACATTGACGACGCTCTCATGCACCCATCCAATGCGGCTAGGCGTATTGGGAAATTCGATTTGCAACCACTCAAACCGCCGTGCAAATACAACATAACGTTCACCAGGTTGAATGGTTCCCAAACGATCCTCATTAATATCCGGCCCAGCCCGGACATTAACATCCGGCCCTTTGGCCTCGACCAGTGCCGGACCAGCCGACGTCGCGGTGCGGGTAGCGGTTGCTTCAGGAGGTTCAGGGGTATGGGTTGCCGAGGGCAGAATGACACCGCCGGGCGTGGCTGTCGCGGGTTGTTGAGCGCTGGCTGGACGCAGGCTGACCACCCCCCACACGCCAATCAGCAAGCCAATGAGGATAATCACCACCACTTCCGATTTACGCCTCATCGCCCCCCACCATCAAGCCAAACAAGCGTCCAGCATTAGCCGTCGTCTGTGCGGAAAATTCATCATTGTCCATATTCTGCAATGTTGCAATGCGCTCGGCAACAAAGCGCACATAGCCTGGCTCGTTGCGTTTGCCACGATAGGGATGCGGCGTCAGAAACGGGCCATCGGTCTCCACCAAAATTCGATCCAGTGGGATTCGCGCCGCAATCGAACGCAATTCGTCCGCCTTCTTGAACGTCACTGGCCCTGTGAATCCCAGATAAAAGCCCAATGCCACCGCTTCATCGGCAATAGCCGGTGGAGCGGAGAATGAATGCAACACGCCGGGGCGGTCCTTCAGTGCATCTGGCAACGTCTCCACCCAGGCCCGCAAGACATCCATCACATCCTCGCTGGCCTCACGGTTATGGATAATCACGGGCAGTTTCAACTTGGCTGCCAGCGCCAATTGCGCTTCAAAGGCAGCCCGCTGCACGGCCTTGGGCGATTTATCCCAATAGTAATCCAGGCCGATTTCACCGATGGCGACCACTTTTTCGTGTGCCGCCAGCTGCTCAATTGTAGCAATTGCTTCTGGCGACCAGCTGGCCGTCGAATTGGGGTGTAAGGCTACTGCTGCATATACTCCATCATAAGTCTCCGCCATCCGAATCGCGGCCTGGGAGGTACTGATGTCCGTGCCAGGATTGATGATCTGCGTCACGCCGTGTTCCATCGCCCGTCGCACAACAACGTCACGATCTTCAGCATAAGCATTAAAATCCAGATGACAATGAGTATCAATCAAATGCATGGAAGTCTCTCAAACTAATAGGGGCGCTGACCGTTGCTCAACACTTGCAGGTCAGCCTCCAGCATCATATGAGCCAATGCCTTGAATGAGACCGTCGGCTCCCAACCCAGACGTTCACCTGCTTTGGTACTATCCCCCACCAGCAAATCCACCTCTGCCGGGCGTGTGTAGCGCGGATCATTGAATTCCACATATTCCTCAACAGACAGCCCCGCTGCATCGAACACCACATCCACAAACTCTCGCACGCTATGAGTTTCTCCGGTGGAGATGACATAGTCTTCGGGTACGTCTTGTTGCAACATCAGCCACATAGCCCGCACATAGTCACCCGCAAAGCCCCAATCGCGCCGCGAGTCGGGATTACCCAGTTGGAGTTTATCAATCATACCAAGTTTGATGCGGGCCGCATTCCAGGTAATTTTGCGGGTCACAAACTCAATACCTCGGCGCGGGGACTCGTGATTGAATAGGATGCCACTGACCGCAAACATATCATAACTTTCCCGATAGTTCACCGTCATCCAATGACCATATACTTTCGCCACACCATATGGACTGCGGGGATAGAACGGCGTGGACTCGCGCTGGGGAGTTTCACGCACCTTGCCGAACATCTCCGAACTGGATGCCTGGTAAAAACGCACATCTGGCTTGACATGCCGGACAGCATCCAGCAGTCGTGTGACGCCCAATGCTGTCACATTGCCAGTCAGAGTCGGCTGTTGCCAGGATGTCCCCACAAAGCTCTGCGCTGCCAGATTGTAAACTTCGTCCGGCTGCGAAATACGGATGGCATCTTGAAGTGATGTTTGATCCAGCATGTCGCCTGGAATGAGGGTCATTTTGTCCTGAATGTGATGAATACGCCCAAAATTGATGGTACTGGTCCGCCGTACCAGTCCAAAAACCGCATAGCCTTGTTCCAGCAAAAACTCAGCAAGATAAGAACCATCCTGTCCGGTAATGCCGGTGATGAGCGCACGTTTCGCCATAAAATTCAATTTCCTTTTTGGTTAATATCAGTCGCCTATCTTAACAAGCCAACAAGCGAAAGCAAGACTCAGTCAAACCTGCCGCCGTTGGTTTGGATAGCATACCACACCGCCGCTTGTCAGGTTTGGGCGGACGTGCAGCGTTTACCTGACAATCTTATTCTCCAGCCGCGACCCGCGCCCGGCTACTATCCAATACATCCTGCAATGTGGTTTCGATGGAGATTTGCGGTTGCCAGCCGGTATGATCCCGCAGCCGCGACGCATCGCCGACCACACGTGGCACATCAATTGGGCGCAAACGTTCCTGCTCTACCTGGATGCGAATATCCAGGTCAGCAAGTCCAATCAATTGCTCGACCAACACCCGCAACGCAAAAGCTTGCCCCCGGCAGATATTATAAACTTGTCCTGGCTCGCCTTTCACCATCAACAAATGATAAGCCCGCACAATATCCCTCACGTCAGTAAAATCACGCTCGGCAGCCAGATTGCCGACATGCAACACTGGCTCCTGCAACCCGCGCTCCATCTGTGCAATCTGACGCGCAAAGTCTGGAATGGCAAAACGAGGACTCTGATGCGGCCCGATATGATTAAATGGGCGCACCGCCACCACTGCCAGCTTATACGCCTGATGATATTGCAGACCCAACAACTCCTGAGCCACTTTACTGACACTGTAAGGACTAGCTGGATTATAGGGCTGGCGCTCAGTTACAGGTAGATCAGCGGGCTGGATCGCGCCATATACTTCCGCCGAACTAATCATCAATAAACGCGACTGCGGTGCATGATGCCGCATGGCTTCCAAGATATTCAATGTACCTCGAATGTTGTTTTCCAGTGTATCCCAGGGATCCTTGAACGAAGCTGGCACATAAGTCTGGGCCGCCAGATGGAAAATCATATCAGGCTTCACATCACAGACCAGGTCATACACAGCATCCGGTTCGCGTAAATCCACCTGGCGCACCCCAGCAAATTTCGCGCCCCGTTCTGGCGGGAGACTCTCCGGCTCCTCAATGCATGTCCCATACACCGCGATATCGGTTTGCCCAACAAGATAATCTGTCAAATAACTCCCTGCGAAGCCCATGGCTCCGGTTATCAATGCTTTCAAGACAACGCTCCGTTCATATTTCAGGGCAACGCGCCTATAATATCTCAAGGTTGTCCGGTACAAAAGGAGTTGATGCATGTCAGGTAATAATGGGCAAGATAAAAAACCGAAAGGAAGCTATCGCCGCCGCTTAATTGCAGACCGTTTTGGCGAGCGCAGCTATACACTGGCCGCCCTCTTTGAACAAGCCGCTCAACAATTTATTGAAGAAACGCAGGGACGTGCCGACATCCTGGCCGAACTAGACACCCGCGCCAAACAACGCGCTGCCATCGCTGAAATCGTGGACTACATCATCGCCACCGAATACATCTCGCTCTCCCAGGATGAAAAGCGATGGATTATCAACGAGTCCCATAAGGAAATCTTCCGTCTGGGGCCGTTGGCTGCCGCACTCAACGACGAATCGGTGACCGAAATCAACATCACTGGCCCCCAAGATATTCATGTCCGGCGCGGCTTTGGCGAACTGGAACGCTACGAACCAACCTTTGATACTCCTGCTCATTTCACCCAATTGCTCCAGAGTGTCCTATCGCCATTAGGTGTCGATCTATCACAAAGCGATCCTTTTCTGGAAATCGGCCTACAATTGGAGAGTCGCCCATTGCGCTTTTCGTTGATTGGGCCGCCCGTCTCGCCGTTTTACACTGGCCTGATCCGCCTGCACCCTATCCAACCACTGCAATTGGATGATCTGCATATTCCATCCATCGCGGCTGAACTCTTGCAAAAAATCGTGGCGGAAGGTCATGGACTACTGATTATTGGTGAAGGCGGCATGGGCAAAACAACCTTGCTAGCCAATCTGATTCAGTTTGCAAATAGCGTCGGTCTGATTCAACGCGCCCGCGAAATCCATCCTGACTATTTACATGAGCATCTGAAGGATTACACCACCACGCCCCTCCACGAATCCTCGACTATTGCTTTTGAATCCGGTTGCAACCAGGCGCTTGATGACCACACAGCAATCCTGTTTGTTGACGAAATCCAGGGGGACGAAGGCGGCATATTCTGGCGACTACTGACGGAAAGCTATGCCCCCCAATGCATCCTGACATTTCGGAGCAAAGACAACGTCACCCGCCTGCATAGCGCCATCAGCATGGCGATTCGCAAAACGCACCGCACACTGTCTCAGGACGATATCAACCACGCTCTAATGGCCCGCCTGCCGTTTGTGGCCGTTCTATCGCCGCCCAAACCAAAAGCCGACCCGCGCCTTGTCATGCTGGGGCAATGGGCTGAAGTTGACGGAGATTTGACACTGGAACCGCTTATCACTTGGGATACTGATTCTGAGCCAGTTCGGACAGATACGCCACTCTGCCGCGATCTGTAAACGTTAGGCATGGTCTGCACTTGAAGCGCTGTCCTGTCTCATGTTAGAATCTCATAAACTCATAGATTATAAGTTGTCAGGATTTGTGTAATGAACAAGAACACATCCATCGTTCAAGAAAATGGGCAGGTGACATTACCTGCCTGGTTCCGTAAGAAACACGGTATAAAAAAAGGTGATGCAGTTATATTCAAAGAGACTGATGAAGGCTTACTCATCAGCCCCCGCGAGGCGCTTGTAATGAACCTGCTAGATGAGATCGAAACTATATTACAGGCTCAGGGTATTGACCTAGATGAACTAATTGCAAGTGGCTGGATCGAACGCGAAGAGATGTTACACGAACAACGCAATTCGGAACTGGATCATGATTAGGGTTTTCGTTGATACCAGCGTCTTGTTTGCAGCAGCATATTCTTCTACAAGCTATGCACGGGACCTGATTCGCCACGCACTTCGCGCCGAACTACACATCATTGTCACTGAATTCATTCTGGAAGAAGCCCACCGCAATTTGCAGAAAAAAGCACCTGCCGCCATTCCATATTTTGAATTGTTCATAAAACATCTGTCACCAGAAATCATTGATAGCCCCTCGCAGGCCGAACTTCAAGCAGTAATGGTCTACGTCATTGAAAAAGATGCCCCCGTCATCGCGGCTGCCATCAAATCTCAACCAGATTATCTCGCCACCTATGACCGCAAGCACCTGATAGATCCACCGGAAGTCTCAGCACAATCTGGATTACAAATTGTTACCCCGGACGTTGTGGTGCAGATTCTTCGCGACAGAAAGTGAACCCACTGCGATTTAGGAGTATGGTATGTTTCAGTCGATTGATGAAGTCATTGCATATTTCCAGCAAAAATACCAGGAGACCGGAAACAAATACATCCGCGTAACTGTTCCTGGCGCATCTTCTCTAGAGATACATGACCTGGAAACGGAATTAGGTGTGCAAATCCCACCATCTTTAAAATACGTCCTCCAAAAAGTCGAATGGTCAGATAACTTTACAAACCTATATTTTGCTGATACTCACACCTGGAGACACCAGAAGCAAATGAATGAACTTTGGGGCTGGCCTGGAGTCAAAGAAACCGGCTACTGGGAGGCTGGTAGCTCAGATGGCTATTTTGTCTTCGTGAAGTCTGACACAGGTGAAGTGTTCGTCCAAGAGGTAGGGTACAGAATCAGATTCAAGTATGCAGATAACTTTGAGCAATTCGTGTGCATTGCTGCTTCGATTGTTACCCATGAGTGGCCGGATTCAGAACAAGACGTTGATATTGCATTGGCAGCGTTTGAGGAGTTCATCAAGATTCATAGCATTTCAGGCCCACACAACCTCTGGCGTGATTTGGCAATGGGGTGGGCATAAACTTAAACAGCTTCCGGTTTCTGCTCACCTAACCACTGTACTTTGAAACCCCGTAGCATCCCATTGCACCATTACCACGATTCCAAAACCAATTTTTCGCACACCAAACATCCACTTTAGAGCCAATCAATGCGCTATTCACCGTTTTCGCCTACAATTAATAACACTGAGGCGAATTCGAGAGTATACATGACCCAACAACTCCCTAAACATCAAGCGGTCCGGCGCGTATTGTGGCAAATCCTCATCCTCAATTGGCTAGTGGCTGCCAGCAAAATCACGGTTGGCGTCTTCACCGGAACCATCTCCATTGTGGCAGATGGCATCCATAGCACAGTAGATGGCGCGTCGAACGTCGTCGGCCTCATCGCTCAACGCATCGCCAGCCAGCCGCCGGACGAGGATCATCCCTACGGCCACGAACGCTTTGAAACGCTGGCAACGCTGGCGATTGGCGGCCTGCTACTCCTGACGGCTTGGGAAGTGCTGAAAGTCGCCGTTGAGCGCCTATTCTCCGGCGATGCTCCCGACATCGGCCCACTGCAATTCGCCGTATTGATTGCCACGCTGGTCATCAACCTGTTTGTAGCGACCTACGAACGCCGTGCCGCCCATCGCCTGAACTCCGACCTGTTGGCTGCCGATGCCGACCATACTGCCTCGGATGTATGGGTCACAATCTCAGTAATCATCAGCCTGATCGCGGTGGAATTGGGGCTGGCCTGGATGGATGCTGCTGCCGGGTTGGCGATTGTGGGGCTGATCGTGTTTGTCGCCTGGGGCATTGTGCGCCGCACCAGTCCGGTTTTGGTAGATGCCGCGCCGATTCCGCCCCACGACATCGCCCAGGTAGTAGATGGCACGCCGGGTGTCGAGAAAGTGTTGCGTGCCCGCAGCCGGGGAACCCAGGATGCTGTGCATGTCGATCTAGACGTGCAAGTCGCACCTGTTATCAGCGCCGAACTCGCCCACAGCATCGCCGATACTGTCCGCGAACGGATTCAGGCTTCATTCCCACATATCAGCGAAGTTCATATCCAAATCGCGCCCGACGCCACCAACCCATCCGACTATCTGACCGCCGCCCGTGCTGCTGCTGATCTGCTAGGACTCAGTGTGCATGAGATCATTGGCGTCACCACGCCCAATGGCAAGATTCTTGAAATGCACGTTGAAGTTCCAGCGGGAATGACTCTTAGCGCAGCCCACGATCAAATTGAGACGTTGGAAGCACGCCTCCTTGAGCAACCGGACATCATAGAAGTCGTTACCCATATCGAACCCGCTGCCATGGGAAGTGCCCTGCCTGCCGACACACCCGAAGCGGCGCGACTGCATGATGAAGCCCTGGCCCAACTTAATGAGCATTTTCCGCAAAACAACTGGCATCATTCTTGCATTCGCCGGGATCGTTATGGTTATGCCTTCACCACGCATTGCCATTTGCCGGGCGACATCAGCATCGAAACCGCCCACCAGATCGCCGAAGAAGCCGAACTGCATCTGCGCTCTAACTTCCCGCAACTGCATCGCGTCACTATCCACACCGAACCGGCTGAAGAGCGCCACACGCCAGCCCCATAAACGAATAGAGGCCCCATCTCGGAGCCTCCTATCAACCTCAAATTCATCCTGGCATGAGATCAACCACCGCCCGGCCTGAATACATCTGGGGTCTCGCCAGCATATTCACAGATCAGCCAGACATTATCCCGCTTCACCAATGGAAATCCACTGTAGCCTTCCGCCCGCGCCTGCCGTTCCTGGGCCGTACCGGGTTGGTAGATGATGATGCCACCCCACTCCACCGTCGCTGTGTCGTTCTGGATAAGTGCGTAAACTTCCAGCGGACTGATGTCGCCTCCCATAAACCCGGAAGCATCATAGCTGCGGAACATCACCTCGCCCAATGGGAAACCTTCTTGCGCCTGATCTTCCTCGCAGAATAATGATTTGTACAGTTCATAATCGCCCGTCGTCAAAGCCTGCCAATATGCACGTCCCACCGTCTCCACAGCAGTCTGGTCGGTGATACTATCTGTCACCGTACCTGCTACACCGTCGCCATAAGTCGGATCGGGAACCGGCGCGAGTCGTCCACTGATGCCCAGTGGTGGGAAGACCACAATACGCGAAGTTCCTGCATCCGCCACAAACACCTGTCCATCGCTGCCAAATGCCAGACCGCCGACCACTTCAACCCCCAGTGGATTACCCGCATTTTCTTCACGATAGACCAGCGGCGCATTAAACGCAAGAACCGCCGTACCACGAATATCATAGGCCACAACACGCGGCCCATGATTGCCGTCGGCGGCATTCATATCCGATACCAGAATGAGCGTACCATCTGGCGAAATGGTCAGATAGGGGCGATGCGCTGAACTGCGTGTGCCTGCCCACATATTGACGTCCCAGCCCGCCAAATAGCGCCCGTCACGATTGAAGACCGATACTTGTTGATTCCAGGTCTCGGCGACATACACCTCACCCGAAATAGGATGCACGGCAATACCCACCGGCTCGGCATCATTCTGCAAACCCTGGCCGTCAGTGGCAATATCGCGTACAAACTGCCATTGGCGATTGTAAACCCGAACTCGGTGGCCGCCAGTATCGACCACATAGATATTACCTTCTCGATCCACTGCAATATCTCGCGGCGCAAACATCGAATATGGCAAATCATCGGTTGGTATACCATATTGGCCAAAACTATGGATAAATTCGCCTTCGGGGCTGAAAACCACCACACGATAGTTCCAGGTATCGGCCACATAAACATTCCCGTCCGCCGGGCTGACGGCCACGCCCCAGGGCTGATTGAGCAGGCCGCCTTCGCCAATTTGGCGAACCACTGTGCCATCGGGGCGGAAGACTACTATGCGGCTGTTGCCCGTATCGGCCACGTACAGATTGCCAGTTTCATCCGTTGCCAATCCACGCGGATTCAGCAATGTGCCAGAACCAAAGGACTGCATGGCGTTGATTTCGCTCTGTACCTGGTCTTCAGGATCGGGGATCAAACGCTCGGACACGGTTTGTCCATCCAGCCCTGCATCCCAAACCTGTACAGCAAAATCCTTGCGTACATACATGAACAAATCATCTGATACCGGCCAGCGTTCGATGTTAAATTGATCGTCACCCACGCATTCATTCACAATACGCTGTACACATGCCGAGTCGAGCGTGCGTTCTTCGATTGGTAATTCTGCCTGATCTGCCGAATAACAGGCATTGGTCTGGCGCTCGATACACAAGGCTTGGGCATAGCGATCATAATCCCGTGACCACCAGATGTCCCACATACCCTTACGATAGAAGCTGGCTGCTGGATTCTCACTATCTGGCTCGAAAACGTTCATGACACGCTCGTGCGTCAGGTTGAAATATTCCTGCATGGGCCACCACAGTCGGATCATATCGAAGCGATAATAGTCGCTACCCAGAATGCGATCCATCTCAGACCGTTTGTTGCCGCCCACAATGACAACCAATGCGCCCTCAATCTGCCCCACCTGGTCGGCCACATTATCGCTCGTGCCCCAAACATACCGCTTGTTGTCATAATCACGCAGATACCACAGCATCGGCCAGCTTGATTTATCATCGTAAACGACGTGAATATTCAACCCTTCAGCACTATGATCCGCCAGGTAATCCAGACGATCCAACACATCTTTGACCGCCGGGCCTGCGTGAGCATAGACACCGAATTCGGTAGGGTAGTCGTAGTTGATATAAGAGAACATCCACGCCGCCCGCATTGTGAGGATCCCCAACAAAATAACTGCGCTGGTGATAAACAAACGGCGTGACTGGTCGAAGCCAAGTCCCACGCCCAACTTAAGCATAAAATAGCCCGTGATGATAACCGCGAAGAAGGCCGCCATCCACTTGCCAGTGGCATCCAATTCAGCCTGGGTACGCCCCTGGAATGGCAAATCAACACCCGTCATATACGGCAAAAGCATCTGCACCAACGCGATGAAAAAGACTGGCAACACAAACAACAACAATACCCAGCCATAGTCCTGAATACTGCGCCAGCGAATTTTCTCCACCACACGCCCCACATACCAACCCCCAACGAAAATCAATGGCAGGGTTAGGTGCGTGGTTAACCAGGGCATTTTCTCCCCGGCAATACTGAGTGCCACCAGGATCATCACTGCCCAATAGCCAAACAATTGCAAGAATGGGATGCCGCCTAAATATTCGGGATTATCCCCTCGCCGCAGGGCCATCTCCCGTTCGTGGTCATAGGGCTGTGCCCAGAAAGGCAACCGCCGCTCTCGATACCCCCATCCCTTTGATACAAACGAATCCATGCCACCATACTCGGCATTAGCGACGGCTTCACCATCGCCACTGCCCTCATCCAACGAACTACCGATGAGAGGTAACGCAACCGGCATAGATGGCGTAAGCTCTCCGTCATGAGGTGCAGATGTAGTCACCGCTTCAACATGCTCGCCCGATGACGATTGAACCGCATAGGCCGATTCGTCAATGATCTCCTCTTGTCGATAACTAGCCAACCGCGCCTTATCTTCACGTACACGGCGCTGGCGGTGTTCAAATACCCACGACAACCCAGCCAGTCCGGCAATACCTGATAACAAAAACGGCAAAAATTCATAAACTGGCAATTGCACCAACAGATAATAGTATTGGGGCTGGCTGCCGCGCCGCACATCCTGTTGCTCCAACCAATAGCCCAACGACCCAATGATACCGGTTCCCACACCATTGCCGTTGGTAAAGAACGTGGTGAAGAAGACCAAAAACAGCCCGCCAAAGGCCGCAATCGCAACCGGCCACACCCGCCAGTTCCAGGCCAATCCCACCGCCAAACTAATCATAAGAAATGGTACGCTTGTTATCATCGCGGCCCGTATCGTATCTGGAGGCAACGGAGCCTGGTCCAATGTATACCCCGCCCAAAATAGCGGGAAGGCCGCCAACCAGGGCACAACCAGGGTTCCCATCACAATCAAAACATCGAAAATCGGCTGTCGATTCAGAAATCCCCACCAACTCGTCAGCAAACGTGTCGCCAGCACGAATAGAACAACCAATCCGCCGACCATCCACGAGATATAGATATAGGTGTTGTCATAATCAGTCGTGGTAACTTCGGTCTCGGCAGTGGGATCAATAGCGACGGGCTGATCCAACAATCCCTCATCGTCTGGATGACTGTGACGCTCCACAAATACCAACACGCCTGTTGCCAGAATCGCCACCAACAACACCACCGCAATGTCCTGCCAGGGTGTGCGTTTCAAAACACCAATCAAGACCACCGTCAGTGCCAACAACCCCAGTGGTATCGCCATCCATTGAATGAAATGCACCAACGCCGTCTCGTCAATTTGCTGATCAACAATCTGGCCTTGCATCACAATATCAACAAAGATCGTGTCTGGTGGAATGATGCTGAGAATACTGGCAATCCACAGCGAAACAACGCCACCCAAAACCGTCCCGGCAGTCACAAGCATCAAAGCCGAACGTGGGTTCCGCAGTCCATTGGCGAACATTGACGCCGTCCCATGTTCGGAATTGCCACCAGCTATAAACGTGCGGATAAATCCAATGCTCTCAAAGGCTCCAAAAAAGAGTGCAATAAATATGGCCTGAAAGACACGTTTCGAGATGTTGTCAGGCAACAGGCCAGGATCGGTAACATAAAATGTATTGAATAAATCGCCGAGGAAGAAGCCCAGTGCCACCGACACCACAAACACCAGTCCATGCCCGATCACGAGCAGCCACAACGCAGGCCGCGTGATCAAATATTCTGGCACAGTAATGCCATTATCCTCTTCAGTCGCGCCGCGTTTGACTTTGCCGAAGCCCTGAATATCCTGCGCCATTCGCAACAACCAGAACAACGACAAAAAGCTACCAAAAATAGCGATGTAGATGAACGCCACTTCTTTCGAGGCCATCAGCAACGACATCGCGCCGCCGAAAACCGCAACCCAGACAGGGCGGCGTGCTTGTTCGCCATCTACATATTGCAACAGTGCATACACCATCACCAGCGCAAAGAAAATAGATGGAATATCGTGGCGAATATAGCGGCTGTAGTACAACAACATCGGCGACATCAGCAGACCAGCCGCGACAAACAACGCCCCAGCACGTCCCAACCACCGCCGGAACAAAATCGGGAACATGACAATCGCCACACCCAAAATCGCTGGATAGATGCGGGCACTGAAATCGTTGGGACCAAAAAGAAAATAGAAAAATGCCGTCGCGTGGAACAACAATGGCCCATGCATCAAGGGGGTGTGATCAAAACGCCCAGAATCGTAAAGTTCCCAAGAATAATAGGTGTGCAGGCTTTCATCGTGGCTCATCACCCGTGCGCCCAGATCCCAAAACCGGGTCAGAATCGCCGCCACCAAAATAGCGATGTAAGCGATAGTCTCCCAGTCCAAAGTATAAACGCGCACCAACGCCTGATCTAAAGGAGATTGCCGGGTACTGGTTTGATCTCGCACTGCTTCTCGTGTTGCTTCTCGTACTGCCATAAGTGCCTTCTGGTTGGTTGTCTCTAATTGTCCACGCAGGACTTACTTTTTGCTGACGGCTTGCAGACTAGGTAATAGTGTTGCCCCTGGCATTGGCACAGGGCTGGCCGACCATGAAATTGTTACCACTGCGCCACGTTTTATAGACAAGTCTGATAATAAATCAGGCTCGTCGCCCACATCCAGCAACAAATGACTATAATCGGGTTCATCAGTCACAATGACACGGCCCAAACGTAATTCCTCAAGTTGTGATGACTGTGTGGCGGTATTCTGCGGGACATTATGCGACCAATTTGTCACTGCGTCAACGGAGGTGCTGTGCAAGAATAACGGAATCAGCACCAAAAGCGCCATAACACCACACACCACCACGCCGGTTCGCAAGATGTCCCAGCGAAAGCGCGGCGTGGTCGTTTGTTCCAAGATAGATGGCAACAATGTATCCAGATTTGGAGGCGTCGATTGCCCAAACAGCGGCATCTCCAGGCGGAGTTGGCGCTGCATCTGTTGAATATCGGCTAATTCACGTTGCCAGCGTGGTGAATCTTGCAGGCGACGAGCCACCCGCAAACGGTGTTCTGGTGTTAATGTGCCCTCCAGATAAGCCAACAGTTGCTCCCTGGTATTCACTTAGCCAAACGCCTCCTTCAACAACGATTTAACGCCAGCTTCATCCATCACGTTTCGTAAAGCCTGATGAGCCAATCGCACCCGTGACTCGGCAGTCTTGGGCGGAATGTTCAAAATATCGCCCATTTCTCGATAGGTCAATCCCTGGCCGTACCGCAGTGCCACCGCCTCCCGCAACCGTGCCGAAAGTGTCTTCAAGCCATCGGCCAACATTCGGTTAGCATCACTTCGCATACTGGCGAGTTCAGGGTTTTCGCTGTGCGGGCTAGCAGGTTCCACACCTTTCGCCAACAGGTCACTCAGCGCCACCATCGGCAACAACTTACGCCGCCGGGCATTCCGACATCGACTGATCGTGATGGTATAGAGCCAGGTACGGAAAGCGCCGCGCTGAGGGTCATATTTCTCCAGACTGCGAAACACATAAACAAAGACCTCTTGCACGACATCTTCCGCGTCCTGCTGATGCAACAAAACGCTATAGGCCAGCCGGTAGACATCGGGCGCATGACGCTCATAAAGCGTTGTATACGCCGTCTGATCCCCGCGCAAGCAGCGTTTCACCAATAATAGGAGTTCTGTCTCTTCTTTGTATGTACTCATATCTTTTATTTACACACTCTGGCCGTCTACGGCGCAGTCACCTCTTGCACCCCATAGATGTCTTTTCGTACCCACAACATATGGCGACCGTCTGACGTCGGTGCAAAACGTGTCTCGCGCAAGGCCAGCCACGCCACGAAATCCGTCCAGTTCAATGATCGCAACGACCATGCCTCGCTGATAGTGAAGTCCTGTCCGACATAATCCGCGCCCAGTACCGGCTGTATTTCTCCAATGGGTGCGATAACTGCGCCGCTATCAACCTCGATACCTAACCCATCCACATATTCTACATGATCGAAGTCGCGCAGCGCCCAAGCCAAAGCACCATCGTCAGGTCCCTGCACGGTAATCGTAATCTGATCGTATATTCCCGTATCAATACGAGACATTTCTTCCAGGGTATCGGCCAGACGATTGACCTGATGGTTAATGGGTTGTGTCTGCCATAATTCGCGAGGGTCTTCGGCAAAGGTCATGCTGGCCTGCCATCCAGCTCCCAGACCATACATAGCAAAATAGATCAGCAACCCAAACCCCAGACCGCGCCACGCCGCCCGTGTTCCCCACAAGCTGCCTGCTAGAAAATAGATAATGATGAGCAACATCAACAGGAAAATGACAACGACAATGGCAATGGAAGGCATGTTTTGTTCGGTCAGGGCACGAGTAAACAACCGCAGGGGAGCCAAATCTAGCTTATAGCCTTTGAATTGCCCCAGCAGTGTCTCTTGCTCCACATCACTACTGTACGATAGCAGCGCAAATTGCCCGCGTGAATACGAATCCGACGCCTGCGCGACTTTGAGACGATAAGTATCGGGTTGCAATTGCAACTGCTGTACCAGTCCACGCCGTTCCTCCGGATAAGAAAACGGCCCGGCATACAATCCGCCTGCGCTGGTTTCCAAACGCAACACCGGGTCGATTGCATCATCCAATCGCCAAAGTTGCAGCGTAATTGTGGTCGGTTCCACGATGCTAAACTCTATTGTATTCTCGCTGGACATCTCATCAAATGTACCGATCACAGACATGGTCGTCGGGGCTGCCGGGAAATGAAAATAAGCGGGTTGCGCCTCGCGTTGCAGCACACGGGCCAACCGCACGCCGTTCAACGCAATCGCCACCACCAGAACCGCTGTAATCGCCGCCTGAACTGGCACAGCCCAGCCCGGCACAATCCAATAGCCCGTCGAGGGGTTTCGCAGCATACGGGCTGCAACGGTCGCGGTCAGACCTGCCGCCGGAACCACAATCCACAGTGCCGCATCGGGTGTCGCCCCAGCATACAAAATCGCCGTCAGGATACTCCAGACCAGCCAGCCACTCAAAAATCGACTGAAGAAACCGCCTTCGGATAGCGCAAAATATAGCCCCACCAGCCCAAAAAGCACCAGTCCAAAATCATAGCGCAACGCAACCAGCAACCCGAAAGCCATCGGTGTTCCTGTCGGGCGCTCAACTAACCCATCAGCAAATTGATAGAGCGTGTTGCCGACAGCGGTCAGCCCTCCCGGCACGGTAAAAAAGCCAGTGCCAATAACTAGGGCCAATACCGCAAATGCTAGCAAGCCTTCCAGCCAGGGCCAGTTCTGGAGCGCCTGCTTCATTTTCTGCCGATAGGTTTCATCCCCTTCGGGCGGACGCCAGGCCGACGCCACCAGAACGCCAACAACCAGACCCATCAATGTCACAATGCCGGTGGGTTCGGTCAACAACAAAATCGCGCCAAATGTCACAGTGCTGGCAATAGCATAGCGTCGTTCGTTGGTGGCGAGGGTTCGCGCCATCAACCACACACCAATAAAAATCAGTGTCATTGTCCAGGTCACGCCGCTCATCGTCCGCGCCGAGGTCAAGGCGACGGGTGAAATCGCCAGCAAAGTAGCCATGATGAGCGCCGTCATGCGTCCCAGAAATCCGCGCCACAGCCACGGCCCCCATACCAGAAACGCCCCAACCAGCGCCGTCGCCAGCCGTGCCGTGATATTACTGGTATCCAACAAAAAGAAATTGATCTGATTGAAGAAGGCCATCAAAGGATTATCGGCAATAACCGGATCGCCGGCCACATTGAGGTTCACCCGTCGCAGCGCCGCCAGGGCTTCATGCGCCTGCTGATCATCTAATGGCACATCACCCAGCGCCACCACACGCAATACCAATCCAAACGCAAATAATCCGACATAGACCAGCGTCTCGACAGAAATTCGCAGAGAAAGGCGTGGCGCTGTATTTTGGCGCGGTTGATCGAACGGAATATCCATACCTCAAAAATCCCCTATTCTGGGCTGACGCGATAGACAGCTACCGGTCCCGATTCACACACCGGATCAAGCAACTCGGCGAATTTGCTCAGGCCCGGCGTTAGACTGCCGTCGGGCGCGTAGTTCCGTATTTCGGTAGTGCCCACCACGATATAATCAATGCTATAGCGTCGGATAATCGCTTCGGCCTGTGACCACTCTGATGATGATACACGGTAAAGCAAGTCAATGTCTTGCTCGCGTTGTCGGCCACCGATCACCTGGACAAAATTCTCGAAACCGCGCCATTGATGCTCGTGATTCGTCCACCCCAGCAGAGTCGGGATACCGGTGAACATACTGAAGCGCCCCAGATGCGGATCATAGGCTCCGCCATACATCTCAACCAGCACTGCATCCGATTTATACGGCTCCAGTTCGTTCAAGCATTGTATGGCTGTATAATCATCCAGCGTGATACGCGCAACCAGTGTATCCGACCCATCAAGAGTCAACGGGCGTTCGTCAATACACTCAACCCTACTGGCCTGTACACACGCACGCGCATCGTCGCGCCCCGTCTCCAACAGGAATCGCTGAGGAATTGCATAATAAGGATACAGCAGTCCGGCCCCCAACAACATCAACACCAGGTTGCCATAGACCAGCCACCGCACTGCCAACGAAAGCAGATTTATCGGGCGGCGACTCTCGACATGCAACGATTCAGTCCCCCGCAACACCGCATAAACTGCATAGGCCGCTCCCACACTGAGCATCACCCACGCCTGATAGTACAGTTTAAACACCGTGTTCATACGGTTGCTGAAATTGTCACGCAAATAGACAAGATCAGGCAACAGCGCCGCCATCACACCACCCGCAATAATCAGTAAAGCTACGCCGGTATTGGGGCTGAAATTGAGGGGATGCTGATTTTCCTCACGCTTCTGATGACGCGGCACACGGCCAAACAACCGCATCAGCACAATGCCAATAGCCAGCAACATCAATATCTCGCTGATGCCTGCCGACAGACGGCGTTCCAACACATCCCCAGCCAATGCTCCTGATGATTCGGAGTCGTAACCCCCGCCCAACAATGCACTCCGGGCTTCACACGACCACTCCGCAAACCGCTCAATCTGCCCCGGTTTCTCGCCCACAGTCGGGCATTGCCAGTTGATGAACAGGGCTGAGAAAACTGGTACAAACAGCAATAACGCCATGCCAATCATGACTACCAGCGACACGGCTCCCCAATCCAGCCGCCGCCTAGCCTGCCAGACTTCCATCAGCAAAAACGGTGCGATCAACAGTCCAAAAATGCCGAATTGCAGGAATGACTGCTGCGTAGCGGTAGGATGGATGATGTTGGGGAAGAACCCATTGGCCTGGCTCGTGAAGCTGCTGATCCAGGGATAATAAAACACATAAAACACCAGAAATAACACCACGCCTAATCGCAGAATACCAGCCCAGTCGTTATCATCCAGCAGCCAGTTGACGATCAATGTCGCAGGCAGGGTCAACACTGCAGCCACCATGATCTGTATCCCCAAATTGACCCACCAATAAGTATCAAACGCCGCGAAGTTCTTCAGCAAAATATATACCAGCAGCGCACCGAAAACCGGCCCAACCAATATCAGATTATATTGAACGCGCCTTTGCAGGGTCACAATATCCACAAAATGTGACCAGCCGTTCAAGCGGCCCGTGCCATTACGCAGCAAACGCCGCAACGCCTCTGCCATTACAATGACCACCAGATAGACCGCATCCCAGGCATTGGTAAATATCATGCCCCCCACCAAAACCCCGTATAGCACCATTTCCCAACGGGCCAGCGGTTCGGCACGAAAGACCAACGCCATCGCCAATCCAATCATCAACAATGTGAAAGGTAAACCCAGAACATGGGGATGATTGTCGGCGAGAATGAAGCTGAATTGTGGTACCTCAGCAATCGGTTGTTGTGCGCCGATAGAATTGCCCGACAAATCACGGTCATGCACCACGCGGCTGTATCTAAACCACCACCAAAAATCATAACTTCCGTGAAATTCGCGGGTGTCGGGGTCATCCCAATCTGGTATCCCGTCAGACACTCCATCGCTTTCGGGGCGGTCCGGCGCAGCAATGTATCCATCTGGAATAGGAGCGCCAGGCGGCAATATTTCTCCGGTATCCAGCAATTCTATGCGCCGTTCAATGACAACCTCACCGTCAATGATTTCCTGTGTCTCGTGAACTAAATAATATGGTCCGGAGCGTTCACGCACATCCCAAAAATCAAAATACTTGTCGCTGACAATGTTATCCAGCAGCGGATCACCAGCCGTATAGCCTTTATAGGGCAGTTCAACCAGCAATGTACCCAAATTACCGATCATGACCACCAACGTCGCCGCCAACAAACCCGTTCCCAGTGCCGCATTACGATTGCCAACGCGCCACCGGCTCAACGGTCCCGCTGACCGCACCAAGTTGTAAGCAATTCCGAATGCTCCGGTCGCAGTCAACGCGAACAGCAACGCATCAATCAGGTTGAAGGCTATGCCGGTTGTCACGCCGCTGAGATCCGCCAGCGACGCCGTCAACACATAGCCGAAATAGTAGTAGCTGATGGCATAGCCTGACAGCCAGGGGTCTTTAGGCGGAAAGGTGGCGGAATTCCGAACGCCGTTGATAAAGGCCATTTCCATCGGTTTTTCGGTAGAGGTAATTTCGGGGTTATGCGCCTGCACATAGGCCCAGGCCACAAATGCCACCAGAAACAACGCCTCGGTGATGACGATGACTGGCAGATTTTCGCTGGCCCATTGACGAATCTCGTTCATTGAAGGTCGATTCGGCCAGTTGATCCAGGCGAGTGCGCTCAGAAAAATAACGATCAGCCAGGCGAAGATCATCGCGCCGGGGTCGTTACGCAGCAAGCCAACACTCGCCAAAAACCAGAAGATGACACCGGTCAGCAATAATCCAGCACTACGCGCCAGGGTATAGCCGCGATCTGCCAACGAACCCAACAGGCGGAACATCAATGGAAACACGGCAACAGCCACCAGTGTCGTCAGCAGCCACCACGAGAACACATAGCCACCTTCATCTCGCAGCCACTCACGCGCCATATCCATACTGGAAATCGAAAAGATGGCAATGCCAAAAGCCGCAATCACGATCAGCCACAGCAGCCATAGGCCAGGAATACGCAGGGTCTTTTCTTTCATAATATGTCGCTACTCCGTCGCCTGGGCCATGGACGTTCCCGCCTCATATTCTACATCGGGAACCACCTGGTAAATCACGTCGGTACTGATACGCTCCGGCGGGCAATCGTCCACCGTGCGGATATTGGCATGAACACAGACCTCAGCACGATAAGCCTCGACCAACAGCCCCATCATCACCATCTCGTCAAACTTAGCCAGCCCTGGTGATTGGCCGATTCGGAATGAGGAGTCTTCGATGGCCGGATCTGCCTCTTTAATGTCCTCATAGATGATACGCTCGAATGTGCCAACGACGATGAATTCGATGTCGTACTCCTCGATCATATTCCAGGCCACGTCAATATCAGGCAATGTATAAAACGCCCGCACGTTGTTGAGGCGGTTATATAACATGCGATCAAAATTAATCAGATTGCGTTGCTGGCTTTGATGATGACGCCACCCCAAAACGGTGGGCAGGCCGGTGTTAATCGCGATCCGCGCCCCCCACGAATATTCCGTGTGCTGGCCTTCGATAATCGTCGGTGTGCCTTCCACATTGTCCTGCAACCAGCGAATCATATAATAGTCGCCACTGAGATTGAACCATACCCCGGGTTTGGAGCCGATTCCGTCAGGATCTTCACCATACGGCGCATATTTCATGTATTCCAAACCATCCAGCGTCAACGGTGTCTCGGCTTTATTAAAACGATCCACAAAACGACCCTGCGTGGCTGTGAAGGGATAAAGCAGTGCCAGACTCAACATCGCGGCCAGAGCCATCTGCCACAGACCACCCATCGCAACATGCCAGCGTTCTATCGAACGTACCAACCACGCCAGACTCACCCCGCCAACAATGCTGAACAGTAACCAGACCTGGATATAGAATTTGAAGACCGTATTCTGCCGGCCAATATCGCCCTCCAGCACCACAACCTCAACCGTCATGGACAATCCCAGCGCCAACCCCGCCAGCACATAAATCCAGCGTTCGACCTGGCTCTGGTCGGGCAACAAAAACAATACGCTCAACCAGGCCATCATCGGCAATGTGACCAGGAAAATGCGATATTCCCCCAGCCCCAGATAAAGTGACGCCAATAACGTCATAGGCACAAGCAGCACCACAGCTAGCACCGGCACACCCAGCCCACCCAATTCGGCGACCCGATGGGCACGTAGCCAACGGATAGTTTGCCACAGCAACATGCTAATCAGGATAAACAGGAAAATGCCGTGAATATCCAGATAGGCCCACAACGGCGTCTTGTCCAACTCCCAGGGCAAAATCTTGCCAAAAGCCGTTGCGAAGGATCGGCTGAACGGCAGGATAGCAAAAAAGCTTATCGCCAGGAAACCACCCACTCGCGCTATCCAAACCAGCAGCGCATCACGATCAAAACGGTTGCCCAGCAATACCAACCCAGCTACATACAACAACCCAACTACGATCAACGCTCCCAGACCAGCCTTAATAAAATTGGCCGGATCAAGCACAGGTTTCAGATTTCCCTCGCAAGACGGCGGAATCAAAGCCTCGTCAATCTCCAGAGGATTATATTCTTCGCAATAAGCTGGAATCTGTCCGGCGTCCTGACGCTGGTTATAGTCGCTGATTTCATAGAACAGAAGTCCGCCGCGCATCAGCATCCCCATCGGCAGCGCCAGTAACAACGGCCACAATTGCAGCACATAGCGCAAGTCCAAAAAGCGACGCAGGCGCAGATAGAGTGGCTGCGGTGGCTCATGTCCACGCAGTCGTCCCTGGCGCACCCAGGCCGCGAAGGTCAATCCCACGCCGCCCAGCGCCAAATACACCGGCCAATCCCACGTATTGGTGGGTCGCAACAGGCCAACCGTGATACCACCCAGTGCCAGCGCCAAAAACGCCGCCAACGCCCCACGTAGCCCGCGCCCTGCCCCCAGAATTTCTGCGGTGAAGATGAGCGTCGCCAGCAGCGCCAGTGGCATCGCCATCATATGCGCGTGCATATCACCATACAGGAAAGTGAAATAGGGCATTTCGGTGATAGCATTATGACCACGCCTATCACTCAGTTCAGCGATAACCCGTGTCGGCCCCCAATACCAACGATTCGAGGGCACATTCAATGTTCGTTCACCACTGATGATGCGTTCAAAGCCCGTGAACAACGCATCGAACCAGGTATTCATTTCCTCCAGACGCGTCATCGTCGCTTCTTCGCGGATAATTGCCAGTTCCTCGGTAGAAGGCGGTCGCCCGTTCGCTTCCTGAAATTCGAAGATTGAGAGATTAACGCTATCCTGCACGGCGGCTTCAGCTCCATACCAATCACCGGCCTGCGCCACCCCGGTACTAAACACCCGGATCGTATCGAGGTTGCCCAACAACACCGCCAACACCAGCGCCGCAATACCGGCCAGATAAGGATTGGCCGCTGGGCCAGGGTGTTCACGATGCCTCTTGTCAGGTTGGTCGCTCTGCAGACGTTTCTCTTGGCGACGTTCCCGACTCCAGGCCACCAGATTATAGGCCACACTAAATGCACCCATGCCCGTCATGGCGAACAACGTCGGCAAAATCAGGTTATAGGCAAAAGCGGGCATAATCCCCAGCATCTTGGTGGGCGCACCAACCAATACATAGCCCCAATAGTAATAATTGATATAGCCCCCTGAAAACCAGGGATCAATTGGCGGGAAGATGGTGCTGCGGAGGACACCATTGAAGTATGCAAAGTTCATCGGTTTCTCACCGCCGAACGGACTATGCCACAAATCAGGTGTCCCCAAGCGCACACCGATGAAAAACAGGAACAGCACCCCCGTCAGGATTTCGACGAACAGTAAATGTCGCCAACGTCGCCGGAGGAACGTGATCAATTGTTCACGACGATAGTACGCGAGAAGCGCGTTCAGCCCCCCCAGCACAACCAGCAACCCGAACAGCCCTGCCTGCGACCACAGCCGCACGTTGAACGAACTGGCAAACCACGCAACCCACGCGATCAATAACCAGCCAACCAGTTTACTCACCGCAAATCCG
The DNA here is from genome assembly GCA_965215855.1 of Aggregatilineales bacterium. Taxonomy (GTDB): domain Bacteria; phylum Chloroflexota; class Anaerolineae; order Aggregatilineales; family J027; genus J027. Next base: position 459,143 of record CBDCER010000002.1, read on the forward strand.
CGATCCGGCAGGCCCGGCAGAATGAAGGTCAACAACGGGAACGTCAGCCACCCGACCAACATCATCAATGCCCACCAGATTATGACGCCCGCCACCTGATTGCGGTTATAGAAAGCATCTCGGTTGAACAGTTCCGACCATGTGCCGCCCCCTTGCTGAATTTCGGCCTGCTCCTCGCTGAATTGCAGAGCGGTTGGGCTTTCGGTAGCGGGTTTCGCGCCCCAATTCAGTTTATTGCCAACCTCAGCTTCCAAAATGGCGTAGGGATCGCCCACGTGGTCAAAAGATGTGATGTTGACATCCAGGATTTCGGCGGCCAGCTCCGGCGAATAATCCTCCGTCTTGCGGAAGATGAACACCGCCGGATGATCGTAAACATGGAAGGCTTCTTCGGCCTCGAATTCATTGCGCCAGTCAGGCAGATCATCGCTCGGCAAAACCTGGTCCGGCCATTCAAACGGGCCAATCTGGGCATAGGAGGTAAATACTTCCACCAATTCAAAGCCCAATTCGCCGGAGAACAATGCATCATAGTAACGATTGCTCATCGGCCAGCGCGTTGGAATGCGGTTAAACGAATCGTAGAAGCGGTTGCTGCCGATCAACAGATAGTCGGTCTGATTCAATATGTCCAGGGTATCATCGCGCTTGGCAGGTTCATCCGGCCAGAACATATTCTGGGTCAGGCCAATATAAAAGCCACCGTACATATTCACTGCCAGCGAATTGACATCACACAGCCCCGACGGCAAATCTTCATCATAAACCATGTTGTCTGGCACAGGGCACACTGCTGTCGGCATGGGGTCGTCCCACTGCCCCTCCCAGGCGACTGCCGTCCCCGCCACACCCAGCAAATCATCTGGCGCAATGGTCAATGTATAGCGCCGTCCGGCCTCCACCGGGAAAGGATCAGCCAGTTCAATAAACGCCGCCGGGCCAAAGAGCAATTGTCCATCATCATAGGTGCGGAAATCAGCCGATGTTTCCCCCTCAACCCTGAAGCCAGTCGAATCTTCATAGCGGTTATCGAGCAACGCCACCCGCATCGTCTCGATATTGGCGTCGCCCAATGGGTCACTGACATGTGGGATGACGATACGCTGCACAAATCCGGTCGCATTGGCAGTGAACTCATAATCAGAGAAACTGTTGGCGTTAAAATAAGTGACTTGATCGTAGCCACTGACGCGCTCCAGGTTGATCTCCTGGGTGGCGCTGCTGGTATCGAACTCGCTGTCACGATAATCAACCGTCATATGGGCAAGATGAAGCGGGGCACGCGGGTCTTCCACCAAGCGCGACATCGTGACTGGCCCGCCTTCCAGCACTTCCAATTCCAGCCAGAAACTATTTTGAAAACCAGGTTCTGCGTCCATATACAGCGGAATCGGCGGATCAAACGCAACTACATATTCGCCACCGAAATCGCTGGCGGCATTGCTCAAATCCACATCCAGCGTTTGGTCACCCAGCAGGATTTCATCCCCAGCAGGATTCACGGCCAACACACGCAACCGAACCCTTTCAACGCCATCATCCTGTTCAGGATCACCAATTTGGTGCAATACGACACTATCCAGATTGATGCTGCGTGCTGGCGACAATTGCATTCGCTCTACCGCACCATCATCCAGTCGGGCAATATCGGGCGTGATACCGCGCGGCAAGACCATAACATTGACCAACCGCGTATCACCGCTTGCCATCTCAATATAAATGCCCACATCACCCGGCACTTGGTCTTGCATATAACGCGAGGCAGCCACGCGGGTCAATTGTGTGCGATGGATGCTGGTGAAGCCATAGCCGTACAACAGTGTATGGCCCAATACGAAAGCGAAAATTAATCCCGCCGTGCCAACCGCCAGCCGCCGACTCGTTGCCTGGGGAAGTGCCCGCCACAGTCGATAGGTCCACACCAAACCTTCAACCAAAAGCCAGGCCGCCATCACCGCCAACATGCCATATATTGGCATGAAATAGCGCATGGTCGTGACCCAGTTCTGACCCAACCAGCCAAAGTAGACCAGCACCCACGCCGCCGGAATCGCCAGTCGTGTCCAGTGGCGCTTGCCACGTGCAATAGTGAGCATTGCCCAAAGGAAGCCTCCCCAGGCCGCCACGCCCAACGGCAGCCCCAAACCATACAACGCAATATTCTGTCCGGGAAACAGCCATTTGACGCGGCTCGCCCATTGCCAGTTGGGGGGAATATCAGCGTCGCCTGAGACCAAATATTGCGCGTCGGCAATGTCCGATGTCCAGCCCTTATTTATTTCAATACCCAAGACCGATGGCCCCACAAACGCATGAGGTTGCATGAATCGGAACGCCAGGAATGTCGCAAAGCCCGCCAGCACCACCCCAACAATCATGCGCGTCAAATGATGGTTTCGCTCAAAACGAGGAATCCGCCAATCCAGCAAAGCCAGAAGTCGGATCAGCATTGCCAAGAATAGTACACCAACCAGTGGAAGAACATTCACACGCCCAGCAACCGCACCACCAAACGCCAGTCCAAACCCGACTTCATCTTGCAGCCCGAAGGCAGTTGCCATACCAATAAAAGCTGCCAGCACCAGTGCCGCCAGCATTCCCCAGATAGACACACCAACCGCCACCCCCAGGATGATCGCCAGCCACAACAACACCAATGGTGTGCCCAAAGATACTAACGCAGCGGGCTTCTTCTCCCGCAAATTGGCATACCGCAGCACCGAGACCAACATGCCTGTTCCCAGGAAGAGCAGCAAATAAACAATCAATGGCCTGACAGTCGGCAACTCGTCGTAGTGGGCCAAACCATCATAGATCCATAGGCCGAATGCCCCTGCCAACCAGGGAAAAAGTCCGGCGAAACCTGCATAGCGATTCCACTCAAATAACCATAACGCCGTCAAGATGATTAGGGCACTGCTCGCCGCTAGCAATCCTTCTCCGCTAACAATATCCACCACGGCCAGGATCGCCATAAATCCAACACCCAACCCACTAGCAATCAGGGCCACCGGCATTCTTCTCTGTTCAACTGCCAGCGTCGTTATCAATCCCACGACACTAAACACTGCCAGATAAACGGCTATCGTCTCAATATACACTACGCCCGCCATCTCGATTTCCCACAACCAGACCACGACCGCCGCCACGATCCAGGGCAAGGCTACGAACCGGTCAGGATATTGGTTGGCCTGATCCATCACCCGCACCGCGAAATATATCGCCAGCACCACCCAGAACGCCGTAAACGCATCGGCTGTCCAGAAATGGCTTTGTTGGATGGGGAACGCCGCAAACGCATAAAGAGCCGCAGCTAACAGTCCATGCCAACGCCCAAATAACCGTGTACCGATCAGGAACACCAGCAAAATGACCAGCGAGTCGAAAACGGAACTCATCGTGCGCCCGATCAATTGAATACTGGTATAGGTCGTCCAGGTTGGCTCGTCGCTCAATCTCTGATAGACCTCAGCTAACATCCGCACCGATAGCAACGGAAATTGCCCATAGACGTATTTGGCATCGTTGGTGTTGTTGGGGTTCAGGTCAGAGCAGCGAGCATCGAAATAGCCGCCTTTGCCAATTCTGGCCTCGGCCTCCAGACGCTCTTCGGGCGTCATCTGCCCCAATTCTTCGAGCGATGGCCCTGGGTATTCGTTGAGGCAGTCTTCAATCTGCTGATCTTGTGAGGCCCAGGTGCGCGTCACTGGACGCAAAGACCGTCCAGAGCGCAACGTGCTAGCAACATCAGTCAAAAACCGTTCGTCAGGATGCAGATGGGTGTAATCATCCCAGTTGCGCCCCACCGAACGCATCCAATAGCCTGCCACCAGAATCACCGCCAGCAGCGCCACCGTCAACACATCGCGCCAAGAAATGCGGAAGGTCGTCACCGCCTCCTGCGCTCGATCACTAAACGGTGGTTCCGGTTCTATTGATGGTGCTTCCTCATAAAAGGGTTCAACGACCAGCGCCGCTTCATCAGCCTGATCGTCGCTAGTGTCACCAAGAACATCGTCCGGTGATGGTTCTGCCCCGCTGTCTGGTTGCCAATACTGCTCATCACTCATTAAACGCTAAAACCCTTAATTATGGCCCCGGAACGCAGTTGATGATACACCCCAATCGAGCCGTTTCCGCAGTGATGCGTGCCGCCAGCCAATCCCAGCCAGCCGGCACCTCATAAACATAGAAATTATTGCCTCGTGCCGCCACGATTTCCCGTATCTGCCCGCCAGGAAAATTCTGTTCCAGGAACTCGCGGCTGCCAGTATCTTCTAAATGCACATAGAATAACAAAGGTTGAGTCGGATCATAAGCATAAGACGTGCCCTGATTCAATTGCATCCGTTGGTACACATCTTCGGCCTGCACCAGCCCATTCGGCCAGAACAAATCACCCGCCGAACTGCCCAAAATCCGGTGATCCAACCAGTGCGCCTGATTAACATAAAACGCATTGCCGAAGCTGCCACGCCCGTCAGCAAATTCTTTCAGTGGTGCTGCAATCTGGTTATAGGGCCGCCAGGATTGCTCGTAACCCGTGCGATAGGTGTCAAAATACGCATCATAATTCGCTCCGGCAGCTCCATACAGCAACCAAGCCACCAGCAACACCGCTACCGCATAATAGACTCGACGCATATACCCCGCCACAACCACCTGATGACCCAACATCCCCAGTGGCAGCGCCGCCATCATGAAGGCAAAGGGCAGTGTGCCGCTGGTGCGCGTGAAAGATGGGTTTTCGTTCAAACCGGGCGCAATTGCTAGGGCGCTCGGCAACAACATCACCAGAACTCCCAATGGAATCACAGCTAGCGCCGCATCCCGCCGCTGGATCATCAACATCAACCATAGCAAAATGCCCAGCATATACAACCCCGCAGTGCGTGAATCTAAGGCTGGGTAACCGCCGCCATTAGAAATCCATTGCCCATCGCCCTCATACATATAGCTAACCAGCGCATCTTCGTAGTTTTCCTGAATAGCCTCGAAGCCAGTTTGCGCCAGATCAGGGCCATAGCGACGTTCTTGCAACAAATCAAACATTTCGCGAATTGAGGGTTGGCAGAAATCCAGACGCCCCGATTCGGCATCCACACAATCGAACGAGCGATCACCAAACATGCGCCCATAGGTGCGATTCCAGAACTCACGGGGGAATTCCTGCGAATAGCGATACATCGGCACGTATACTGCAATGGCGATGACACCTGCCATCAACAAACTAACCGTATAGTTTTGAATAATCGCCAGCCGCCCTCGCGAATGGAACAATATCGCCAGCACCACACTCAGGCCGACCACCGCCGGCAACATGCGGTTGGCCTGATAGAAATAGGTTCCGAAGCCAAGAACCAACCCCAGATAGATGAAATCGGCGCGGCGTTGGTGACGAATGGCCCGCACCAGGAAGAATATCACCAGCAAAGCTGTCAACGGCGTCAGCACAATCCGCAGCCCCAGCCGCGACAACATAGTGTGCCATGAACTGATGGCGATGAGTGCCGCCATCGACAGGCCGACCCAATCGCTCAACTGTTCGCGGTCTTCATCATCGCGCCCGATGACCGCCTTTGCCACCCCAAACGATAGCAAGACCGTCAACAACCCTTCAATCACGGTGGCATATTTCAGGGCATGGAAATTGAAGCCCACTCCGCCCCAATCAGCAATGGCCGCCACCGCATACATCTGGAAACCTTCGCGCCCGCCATTGTTCGGAAAGAAAACAGCATAGATGCCGTTCTCAACTTTGGTGGCATCAATCAGTTTTTCAATATGATCGCTGGTCATTTCAGGTGGAATCGCGCCCAGATCATTCAGGCGAAAATAAGCGGCCACACACACAATGCCCAATAAGGCCACATGCGCCCAGCGCCAACGGAAGGCAGGTCGCCGCCAGCCTAATGCCTGCACAGCTGATTGCCCATCCCGAACAATGCGACGATACACTCCATTGAGGTCAACCGCGAAGACCAGATACCACACCAAAATGCTCAACATCCAGGTGATGAAACCGCGTGCTGTGAAGATGATACCAGTGATTTCGCCACTGAGGTTAGTGGTCAGGTTTTGGCGATAGGTCAGCATAGACAAAATAGTGGCAACTGGCAACATTCCGATACGGATGGCGTGGCGCTCGCCCCAGGCCACCAACTGCGCAACAACATCGCCCTCGCGTTCAATCCCTTCGTCCACAGGTGCGATTGCTTCTGCTACCTCGCTGGTGTCCGAAACTTCAATTTCGGATGATGTCAACTCCTGCTGTCGGCGACCTGACCATCCACGCCAAAACCCCCACCCCGCAATTCCCAACACCAACAAACCGGCCATAAATAGCCAGAACGTGCTGTTGCCCAAATCACCTTGCGCTTTTTTAAGCGGATCAAGCGCCGCCTCGCGCAGTACACCGGAACCAATGAACGCAAAGACTATCGCCAGCAGCAACAATCCGGCGATAATTGCTGCCTCATAATCCAATCTAAAATATTGCCCCAGACGCGCCAGCCAAGGTGGCACACTCAGCGCACCGTGCTGAGGCGCAATCATCGGCGACGTATCATTCAGCCACGCCTCATCGTCTTCAGGCCATTCCGATTCTCCACCAGACGGTGGTTGCTGGTCAGTTTTGAGGATAATCCGGATCAACTCGCGGGTCACGCGCACCGGATGAAACAACCACAATTCTAAGGCTTCCCACAGGGTCAACCCCTCGAAGTTGAACGATCTCGACTTAGCATCACCTATCGGGTCACCACCTTGCAGTTCTTCAATATCCTTCCCAGAGTCCGTAAATTCTGACGCTGATCGAAAATCGAATTCGTCTGGAGTTGGCGGTTGAAAATCGCCTGTCGAAAAATCGCTCATGCCTGCCCTCGCGGTTTGCGTGCTTTGAGACACAAGTTTACCGTACTGCGATGCAGTGGTTCTTCCATTCGATTGGGCCTATCAAACAAATTGAGCAATGCCAGCCCCAGATTAATCGGGTTCCACCAACTGCCCTGATTTTCCTCAAACGTGGTGCGATCTGCCGCATTCGCCAGTTGCTCCGGCATCAGACCGCTTTCCAGCAAGGGCTTGCCCAGACCATAAACCAAGTTATGAATAAAAGGAAAGCTGTAATGCGTGAAGGCGCGTTCCGCCTCAATCTCAAAACCCGCTGCCGTCACTGGACGCCGCAACTCCGGCATAGTATATAGTCGCACATGGTTGGCCCAAATACCTGCCAGTGGCCCGCGCCGGATTTTCGTATCGAATAGCGCCTCCAGCGTTTTATTGATGGGATCCCATAAGAATGGATAATTAGCGTTGGGCACGGTGATGGCAATGACGCCACCCGGCTTCACTACACGATAGATTTCACGCAACGCCCCTTCATCATCCTCCAGATGCTCCAATATCTCGCTGAGAATGACACCGTGAAAATAGTCATCAGGAAATGGTAGATGGTAGATATTGGCCTGTGTCAGCGTCACATCTCGCAAATGGCCGACGTTGGCCTGTGCCTTGCGGATAATCTCGTCTTCCAGTTCCAATCCCACCAGTTTCACATCACTAACATACCGGTAATAGTTGAGATAAAAGCCGCGCCCACAACCCGCATCCAAAATGACGGCCTCGGCATCATCTGACGGCGGAATCCACTCGAAGATGGTGCGTACCCGTCGCTTGAAGGCCATATCCGCCTCATTGCGGGTCATCCGGGCCAGTGTTTGTTCGTCAATCGTCGCCATCCAGCTACTTCCAATGCCTCGATTCCCGCGCTGCATTGCCCAAATGCTTCTCATAACGACGCACAGTTTCTTCAAAATTAAAAGTGGCCTCAATTTCTGTCTGGGGACGGTGATACTGTTGTGGATCGTCCAAAATATCAATCACCGCCTGCCCAATCGCCTTCCAATCGCCACGCGGCACAATCTTGCCCATACCGGTTTCCTGCACCGGCACGCGGCCACCGGGTGTATCGGTCATCAAGACTGGTGTTCCGCACAGCATGGCCTCCACCTGCACCAAACCAAAGCACTCCGTATCGCTCGGCTGCACCAGGACATCACACGCCGCATAAAAATTCGCCAACGCCTGTGGATCATGGAGCAGTCCCAGGAATACCAACTGGTCTTTGAATTGCTCGACCAATGGCTGCTGTTCTTCCCAGGTATCCTCATATTGAATATCGTATTCTCCGGCGAAGACAACCCGCGCATCTGGATATTTCTCGTTGATTTTTTCCAGCGAACGAATCAGCAAATCTGGACGCTTCTCCAGCACAAAACGTCCAGCATAGCCCAAGATTGGCCCATCGCTGCGTTGCCATTCTGCTCGCAATTCTGCCACACGTTCTGGTTGAGGCGCTGGAATTTGAATAGGCGGGTAGATGATCGAGACTTTATCGCGGAACGGCTTCAAATAGTAGCTGTGGTCGGCATAGTCATGGCTATAGCCAATGATGCGATGTGCCCGCTTTGCCATAAACGCATACAGCCGGAAGACAAAACGCTCGATAAAGCGATTGAAGCGACCCTCCGGCAACACCAAATCGCCGTGCATCGTGGCAATCAGCCCACGCCCTGTGATACGCGCTAGGATTGCCGTCAATGCCGTTTCCAACATCGGCAAATGCAGCCACACCACGTCATGCTGGCGCAATAAGCCCCACATGGCCCAGGGATAGGCGGGCATCACCATGCCACGACTGACACGAATTGGCGACCACAGCCGCACCAGTCGCACGCCATTAATCGTTTCATCACGCGGCAGATCTTTGCGGTGACGAGCCGTCAATACTGTCACTTCATGACCGTGTGCCACCAATGCCTCGGCCACGCGCTGCACATACAACGAGTAACCGGTGCGGTGGGGCAAATAATATTGCAGAGCGATTAGAACTCGCAGTGGGCGAGAATTGTCTATCTGAGTCACGTCAAGCTTTCTGAAATAATTGGACGAGTCGGTTGTTCGTGGACGAATTCCTGAGCGCCAGATGTCACCTGTCGCAGCGACGCCTGCTCAACAGAGAGGCCAATCATGCCCAGCGTCACGTAAATACCCAGCGTCAGCGCATGAAGTACCACACCAGTTGCCACTGCCGGAGCGTTTTCTGGCGGAGAAGCAGCGGTGACCATGCCCCCAATCCATAGGCCGCCTACCACAGCCCCTTCAAACGGCCCCAGATTCCCCGGAACTGCCGGTAATGCGACTGAGAGCGACGCCAGCACAATCAGCGAAACGGTTGCAGCTACGGTTGGCTCATCAAACAGGAAAAACAATAGCACATAACCCGCCGCCAGCGAACACAGCCACGAAATACCGGTCCACATCAATGCACCAAAAGCTACGCGTGGTTTACTCATCGGCTGAATGCCTTCAATGAAATTTTCGAAGCGCCGTTCAGCATCCAACCGTTTGAGGAATGGCAACCGCTGAATAGCCCAGCGCAACATGCGAAATGCCCATTGAGGTCGGGCCGAAAGCGCCGCCAGCACTACGCCTCCCGCCAACGCCATCACGGCAATGAACACGCCGGCTGAAGCCACTTCCGGCGGCACATCCAGCAACACCAGCATTACGCCTAACATTGCCACCAGCGCCAACAAATCCAGCAACCGCTCCACCACAATCGAACTAATGGCGGTGAAGCCTGCCACCGGCACATCCAGCCGCTTGACCATCCAGGCCCGCGCCAAATCGCCTAAGCGCAGCGGCAACACGCCACTCAAAAAATAGCCAGTGTTGGTGATGTGAAAACTATGCCAGATCGTGATTTTGTGATCCAACAGGATATGCCACCGCACCGCACGCGTCAACAGACTAAGAATGAGCAACGCACCTGTTGGCAACAAATAGACATAGCGAGCCTGCGCCAGTTCGTCGCGCACAGCATCAATATCGCTGCCGACCAATGCATAGATGATGGCAATACTAACCACTGGCCCCAGCGCCAGCATGAACCATTTCTTCATGTTTTTTGATAAGCCTGCTGTTTCCAGATTACCGACGCGCCATTATAACAGAACCCACTGTGTTCTACACCTGTCGGCTGCTAAATGCTGAGTCAACGCTATTCAGTCGGTGGGAAGATTTTGCGAATTTAGACACAAGCTGACCAGAGATGATAGATCACCAAAACATAATAATCCCCCACTCACAAATCTCATAAGTGGGGGATTGCACCAAACTTTAAAAAACATGAAACTACTGAAATTACATGGTTAGTCTAGAGCGATCTCGAACTCTTCACCTTCATACTCAGTTGGCACCTCAATCTCGCCAGCTGCCAGTTGTGCAGCCAATTCGTCGAGTTGCTCTACAACATCTGCTGGCAGGTCGGGTGACATCGCAAGCCAAACCGCAGTTGGGTCTTCAATCCCGATTTTCACAATCACACCCGGCTCCCATGTGCCATTGGCAACATCCGTTGCTGCACGCAGCCCTGCCATGCTAACGTTAGCGATAGCTGAAGCAACAAACACATCCGGGTAGACTTCATACCAATCGCGCACATTACCAATCTGGAACACACCATGTTCCTGGCAGGCTTCAATCGCGCCAATACGACCAGCATTTAACATCGTGAAGATGATGTCAGCTCCTTCAGCGATTTGAGCCTCAGCAACGGCACGATTGATTTCAGCGTCATCCTGATCACCACTAAAAGTAGTCAAGAACTGTGCATCGGGATTCGTCATCTGAAGTCCGGCATAGAATGCAGCACGGCCTTTCAACCCCGGACGGACACGGATGCCAGAGATATGTCCAACAACATTTGTTTCGGTTAATAAGCCTGCTGCCGCACCGGCCAACCAAGTAGATTGCTCCTGCAACACTTCGTAGCTAGAAAGATTGTCACCCGTAACATTCCCTTGCACCACCACAAACTTGACATCAGGGTATTCCGGCGCGACTTCCGCAACAGCTTGAGAATTTTGCCCACCATGTGCGATAATCAAATCGGGGCCAGCCATTGCCAATAAGCGTAAGGCTGTCGTGAGTTGGTCATGTTCTGGCGCAACCTGGTCGATATAACGAATATCGGCTCCGAGTTCCTGTTCAATCAAGAGCAACCCGTTATAACCAGCTTCCATAAACCCACCATCGTTAATCCGGCCAGGAATCAGCATGGCAACACGCAGCGGTGGAGCTTCATCTTGAGCAGATACCGGAGTCATCAAAAATATCGGGAACAACAAACACAAGACAATCAGTATTCGGTTGAAACGAAACATACAAACCTCCCAAAAATTATAGAGAAACAAAATCGGATCTTGTTGATGCACTTGCCCATAAGTATAAGGCAGATTCAGCCTTCGAAAAAGTAGTTGTCAACTATCCGAAAATAGGTTCACCATTATTCAGTCGGCGAGGATATTTTTCGGATTTTGGTAGGGTGACTGAGTTTGAAGTCCTCTTCGGCGGGTTTATAAACATCCCAACGACAGCCAAAATAGCCTTTGATGTACGATTTCACCCGCGCCCGAAATCCACCACATCGCCTTCCTGCAAATCGAGCGCCTGAAACCCTTTGGTGTAATTGCACCACAGATGATCCGCCACAACATTACCTTCAGCATCGGTGATGTTTACCAGACAATATGGTTTTCTCCGGCCTTGTCCAGCCTGTTTTCATCCCGAAGCGTTTGAATGTACCGTGAATGTTGTGCGTTCACCTTCTTGCTCACCCAGTTGCTTTCGCATCAAATTCGCCTTACAAGCTGATCCGATTCACCGCCGCTGGTACACCCGCATCTCGTCTCCATAATATTCTGTTTCAATCGAATACAACAACGCATATTGCTCCTCAAAACGCGGGTCTTGCTCCAGTCCACCCGTCACGAAATCGGCCATCACCACCAGATATTCGGGCTGATAATCGAAAATCATCTGCGGCGGAATGGCATAATTCGCATCATCCACCACAATCTCATCCTGCAACTCGCGGCTGTAATATTGGTTTAATTCCTTCGTCACCAACCCGACCGTATCCAAAATTCGTGCATTGGTATGGAAGCCCACCGCGCCAATATCGCCCACTGCCACCAGTGTATCAGGCCCCACGCCCTGCTCCTCAACGAGGCGTTGCGCCATCTGCTCATAGAACAATTCCAGTTCATGAAAAGCCATCTCTGGCGCAGGACGATCCGGTCCATGATCAGGACGCAGCGTCCAATCGCTCAACAAAAACACGACCGACACCATGGCTAACCCTACCCCGACTCTCCGCAAATGCCCCGCAATTACCAGCGACTCAAACGCCGCCAGCAACGCCAATCCCCCCGCCACAATCGCCAGAAAATAAGCAGGCAACGGCGGCGTTAGATACCAGCGGAAAATCAGCGGATTCTGAATGGCGAACACAGCGAAATACAACCAAGGATAAGTCAAAATTGGCAGTGCCGCCGGAACCCGTTTTGTCACCGCCCGCAGCCCAATCAATGCCAACGCCGGAAACAGGAACAACCCAAGCACGACGCCGATCACCACGCCCAAGATAATGTGCTGATGGAAGGGCGTCGAATAATGTTGCAATAGGCGAATGAGTGCCTGTGTCGAATCGACCAGATACACCACCGACTTGGTATTGACGGTGTGCGGCAACGGGCTGCCGAAATACCACGCGGCAAAGATTACCCACGGCAGTCCTAGAATCAGCCCCGCCAGATAATCACGCCAGGGCAGCCAGTCCCATAACGACGCCTGAGAGTCTCGTTTCCACCATGCCATCGCCAATTGGTGCAACAGCAATGGCCCAACCCATATCAACGCATCGGGCCGTGTCAAAATGCCCAACGCCGCAAATGCACCCACCCAACCGCCGCGTCGTTGATCTAAATAGGCCGCCCAGGCCGCGATCATCCACAAATTATGCACGCTGGTTTCCATACCGCCGATAGCGAACGTCACACTGAACGGCGCAACTGCCCATAACGTCCCCACCAGCAATCCCGCTCTCCGGCTGCCAGTCAAATAGTGTCCAATCATGACCAGCAAGATCACCGAAAGCGTATCCGCCACTGCATTCACCGCTAGCGCATACCAGGGATAATCCTCGCCAAAGGCTGCTCCGAAACCCGCCATCGTCAGCGCATATAGGGGCGTGGTTGTGCCCAATACCTTGCTGTCAGGGTTATAGACAAATCCCTCGCCCTCGACCAGGTTGCGACTGTAGCGAAAGGTGATGAACGCATCATCGACGGTGCGCGGCTGCGGGATAATTCGGGCCAGCAGCGCCACCACAATAATGAGAAAATAAAGCCCCAAATCAAGTTGTGATTTAGGGCGACGAACGATGTCTCTCAATGGATGTTGAGGCTGCATGTCGAGCATCATCTAGGGTCGAAAATGATTCAGGATATTAATCAGGTCGTTGATGGAAACTGGCTTGACGATGTGATAGTCAGTTCCGGCTTCCTCGCTTTTGCGACGATATTCATCGTAATCATAGGCAGTGATGGTGATGATGGGAATTTTCAAGCCATGTTCGCGCAAATATGCCGTAAAATCCAGGCCGTTCATCACGTCCGGGCCAAGCTGAATATCGGTTATCATCAAATCAACTGGCGATTCTTGCAGCGCGTTCCAGGCATCTTCAGGATGTTGCACTGTAATCAGTTCATCGCCGTGCATCTTCGCCACACGATCAACCAACGCCAGATTATCAGGATCATCTTCCAGATACAAAATTCGCATGGTCGACCTCTTGCCTATTCCAACACTTCTTCATTACCGATACTGAATGCCGCATCCAGATCGGATTTGGCATAGGCCTTGAACGCAATCAGCGTCTCCGTGTGGGTGATTCCCGGTGTATCTCGAATGGCTTCAGTGACGATGTCAGCAACGCGTTCATTAGACTGGGTGCGTAGAATCGCTGCTAAATCATAGCGCCCCGCAATTGAAAACACATCAGAAACGTCGTCAATATCAATAATCCGTTGGGCTACCACATTGATATGGCCGCGCTCAACGTTGATTAAAACAATTGCATGAACTGGCATAATCCCCTCGCATAAAATCTTGTGTCCCCTATAATACTGATAAGAAACGCCAATTGCTACATTTGATTTACCAAACCAGGAATGTAATGTCCAAGCGTCTCTATATTCACCTATTTTTGATAACCTTGGCAGTGATCGGCTTGCTGTCTCCGCGTCTTCAAAGGGCCGATGCCCGCCAATCACCTCGGCAACTGACACCATTCCAGTCCGTCAGTGGTAGCCTGGGAAATGGCAATGCAACCGCCCAGGAATGGCAATTTAATGGCGAAGCAGGGCAGGTCATCTCATTAGTCGCCACGCCGCGCTCTGGCGACCTTGACCCCGTCATTGAGCTATACAGCCCCCAGGAGCAATTATTAGCCAGCAACGACAATGCCGTCTTCGATACCCTGGAGGCTCGCCTAGAAGCCTATACCCTGCCTGAAACCGGCCCATATCGTGTCCGTGTTTATCGCGAAGGGCTGGAACATGGATCTACGGCTGGCGACTATCAACTCCGTTTGACGATGGGATTCAGTCTGCTGCCAGTCGGCGAGGCTTTGACGGTCGTTACACAATTGGAACAAGATACGACACTTACACAACGTGAATTAGCCGAATTAACCACCACAGATTTCTACATTCCCCTGGAAATTACCCTACCCCAAAGCCAGCAACCCTATCATGTTGAGTGGCGCTTTTTCTTGGGAAACATCGTGTGGCGCTTTCGGCACGAATCGGGGGGTGATTGGCTGTTGGCAGCGGATGATGCCCAGGGGAATGCGTTGCGGCGGGCACGCGGCGAACAGTTTGCTGGCCCCGGCCAGAATGTCAGGTTGGCCTTTCGTCTGCAAAACAATGTGTTCCAGGTTTTTGCCAATGGTCGCTCCATCGCTATTCTACAGGTGACAGAGAGCATCGTCCCCACCACCCCAGGTCGCCTATCCGTTCTATTGGCAACTGAGACACCCACACCCACCACGTTGATCATGCCCATACGCGGCCTATGGCTGACCACACCGTACTACAGCCAGGAACCAGTGGATGCAGGAGCCATTCCCCCGACCGCTCCCGGTGAGCGCCTCTATAATTACACTGCCACGCCACTGGAAGCCGTCGATGAACTGCGAGAACTCGGCTACATTCCTTCCGCGCCAGGGAGTGGTGTGTTGGTTGACATTCCGGCTGGTTATATCTCAAGCGACGTTGTTGGCTTCCGGGGTTACGCTCTAGTTTCTCGCCCCTTCCAGAATTTTGTCCTCAGCTACACTGCATCGGTTGCCTTCGGCCCACCCGAAACAGCCTGCGGCGTTCTATTCCGATTGGAAGACGGGGCCAATTTCGCAACGGTGCTTTTCACACCTCAGCGCGGAGTCTATTTCTTACAATACCAGGATGGAGTCCCTGCCGCCTCGCAATTGGCGATCTTCAGTCCGGAAGTATTGCCCGGCGTGGGAACAACAAATCACTTTACGATGATTGCCATTGAGGACACCGGTCTATTATTTGTTAATGGGCGGCTAGTGGGCGACATTGTCCTCAATCCAATTGCCGGGCCGACTCTCAGCCATATCGTTCTGGCAACCAATGAATCCGCCTACTGTCTATTGAACACGGTCTGGTTATATTCGCTGGATTGACTCACTCGCCGACTTCCTTCCAGTCCACCTCACAGTGTTCATAGACCTCCTGCCATTCCGACTCGCCGCCAGAAATGTCCTGAGATCTTTCCTCACTATCAGCGATAAGCGCCTGCACTGCGCCAGCATTATGGTAAGCAATGGCCGCATGATTCGCCAACACGCGCAATAATCGCATATGTCGCGAGTTGAAACCGTTGGCATGATCAAACAGGGCAATCACTCCCAAGCACTTACCATCCAGCCGAATCGGAACCGCCAACACATTCCGGGCACGCCGTTCAGCGATGGTTGCTACTTCGTGTTGGTCAAAGTCATTGAGCCATAGTGCCTCCCCCTCCTCTATGACTCGCATCAACAAACCTTTCCGCAATTGCATGGCTGGACGGCTACCATATGGAACTTTGCCACTGGCTGCCCCCAACTGATAGCGCCCTTGTGATGTTTGCAAATAGAATATCGCCCCACTCGCCGCAATCAAATGCAAGGCTTCTGGCAACAGCCGTTCAGTGATCTGTTCTCGCTGTAACATGGTACTGATGGTTTGGCTGATACGATAGTGGACTTGAGCCTCAATTTGGGCATTCAAGCGTTCAGTTTCATCCGCCTGGCGCTGCGCCTCGGTTTGTAACAATGCTTCCAAAAACTGCACCATCACGTCCCCCAACGCGCGAATTCGCGGATAATCTTCTCCGGCCACAACACAACCTGAATAGCCCCCTGCATCCAGCTTCCACCGTACAGCGTCCGCTGGCGGCATCCGGTCCACCGTCCTAAACAACACCCGATCTTCAGAGTCTAATATCCACCAGGCCGCCTGTGGCGTACTGGCATCAACCAATGGCCCCAGTATCCGTTCCAGCCGATGATATTGAAACAAACGTTTGAGCATTATCGCCCTGCTCCTCAAAAGTTCTTCGTTTATCAATCGCCTCCATGCAGTTTAACACAACCTGCCGCCCGCCGCCGTCGCTGTTTGACCTTTATTGACGCTACCGCTATGCTATAGATACTTTGGCCGGTTTCAGGGAAGATAGGCGCGTTCAACTGATGAGTGATATTCCACAAAATTTTGGGCAGTATGAAATTGTTGAGGTAATTGGTACTGGCGGCATGGCAAAGGTGTACCGCGCCCGCCAGTTAAATATCGAGCGGCATGTTGCCATCAAAATCATGTCCTCCGCGCTTTCGGATCAGGCAGAGTTTCAAGATCGCTTCAAGCTGGAGGCCGATGTTTTTGCCAAACTCGAACACCCCCACATCTTACCAATTTACGATTATGGGGAACACGACAATTTTGTCTATCTCGTGTTACGTTTGATGGAAGGCGGCACGCTGGAGAAAATGATCCGGGGCAAGCAACTGGCACTGCCCGATCTTTCCCGCTTGATTTCACAGATCGCCCAGGGGTTGGAGTATGCCCATGAAAACGACATCGTACATCGTGATTTGAAGCCCAACAACATTCTGTTGGATAAATTCGGCAACGCCTATCTAATGGACTTCGGCATCGCCAAGATCATCTCCGATGCTCAGGCATCCGGCATGAGTACCATGCTAGGCACACCCGCCTATATGTCGCCAGAACAATGGCGACTGGAAGACATTGATCATCGCATCGACATCTATAGCTTGGGCGTCATGACCTACGAAATGCTCACCGGGCGGATGCCCTTCAACGGCCAAACGCCTTATCATCTCATGTATGCTCATTTACACGAAGAACCCATGCTACCCAGCCATATCTTTGAAGGGCTGACGGCAGACATTGATGCAGTGGTGTTGCGGGCGCTGGCAAAAGACCCCAATGCCCGCTATCAAACAGCCAGCGAACTGGCCGCGGATCTGGACGAGGCCGTTCGTGCCCAGGCCGAAGACACTCGCAGCAACCTGGCCTCACTCACCGACGAGCCGCAATCCGGTCAGGCGGACAAAGACACCAAACCTGACATTCTGGGCAGCATCTTGCTGGCATTAGATCGCCCCAGTGGACGGATGTATGCGGTGCCAAAAGTTGAGGATTTTGTCGATGTCATTTCGCACAAGAAAGCGCCCACCGCCAGCCGCCGCATCGAAACCTGGAATATTGATGATATTCTGCAAGAACTCGAAACACCCGCCAAAACCACCATCAACACCGTTCGGCTCAAATCCATGATGAAAGCGGGTGAACTCAAGCAAAGTTATCTGGGTGTACAATGTCATCCGGTACGCTTACCCGAAGCCCTGGCTCAACAATCAGGCCAAAAACGAGCGTTGTTGGTCGCCGAAGTCGAGCCAGACAGCCTGGCTGATAAAGCCGGTCTAATGCTCGGCGACACGCTGGTCACATTGGATAATGAAGCGTTGCGTAACCAGGACGATTTGATTACACTGCTGAGTGGTGATCGTGTTGGCAAATCTGTGATTATTCATTTTATTCGTGCTGGTGTTTTCCAAGAAACACAGGTTACCCTTGAGAGCTATAATCAATAGTCAGTCTTCCAAATCGCTAGTCATCACTATATCATCCAGGCGATGCACCAATTTTCGCCTGGTTTGTTTTTAAGCCATTGAGCAGACGAGCAGCCAAAAATATGTACCCTAATTTTTCTGGACAAACTTTCGGCCACTATCAGATACAGGATGTGCTGGGGCGTGGCGGCATGGCCGTTGTCTATCGTGCCCGGCAGATCAATCTAGACCGCGATGTGGCAATTAAGATCATCTCCCCGCAAGCTATGGGACGCGCCGATTTCATTGCACGCTTCAAGCGCGAAGCGGATTTAATTGCCAAGCTCGAACATCCCCACATTCTGCCTATTTACGATTATGGGCAAGAAGATAACTTCCTCTATCTGATCGTGCGGTTGATGGAAGGTGGCAGCCTAGACAAACGCATTATGGGCAAGCCATTGCCCCTAGCTGACATCGAGCGGCTAATGGGCCAAATCACCAGTGCCCTCGATTACGCCCATTCTCACGAAATAGTTCATCGTGATATGAAGCCCAACAACATCTTGTTGGACAGATTTGGCAACGCTTATCTGATGGACTTCGGCATTGCCAAGATCATGGGCGGCACAAAAATGACCGCCACCAGCACCCTCATGGGCACACCAGCTTATATGGCTCCTGAACAATGGAAGATGGAAGCCGTCGATCACCGTGCGGACATTTATAGTCTGGGTGTAATCCTGTTTGAAATGTTAACCGGTCAGGTTCCGTTCGATGCACCGACCCCCCACCAACTCATGTACGCGCATCTGAACCGTGAAACACCGCGTCCCAGCCAGGTATCGCCAGGGTTGATGCCCGCTATCGACCAAGTGATCTTGAAAGCTACCGCCAAAGACCCGGCCCAACGTCATTATTCAGCCCGTGAATTGGCTCAAGAACTCACCACAGCCATTCAAAGCCAGCAGGACGACGCGCGTGGCGATCTGACACCGCTGACCATGCGACCTATGCCGATTCCAGCGCCACCACCGAACACACAACATGATTGGCAAGCGCCAACACACCCGCCCTCGGTCACACCGGGCGCTCATGCCGGTGGTGCAACCGCAGTATCCTCATCACCAGCCCTCACGCCACCTCCCTATCCCGCCCAGCAAAAGACCGGGCGCGGCTGGCTGACATTGGGTGCAATAGTCGGTTTGCTGGCGATAGTAGCCTTTGCCGCCATTTTCTTCATCTTAAACCGTGATGACGACACAACAGATCGCGTTGCAGAGGTGACGCAAACGCCGACTCCGTCAGAAACATCCACACCAACCGAGACTTCAACTCCAATTCCGACGAACACGCCATCGCCAACAATCACAGCCACGCCCCTGCCAACAGAAACAAGCACACCATCAATCACAGCTTCGCCGACGGAAGCACCGAGTCTAACACCGATTCCATCAGCTACGCCCACCAGCCCGGACACACTCGTCCCAACCCTCAATGAAACAGCCATCGAACAGACTGTTGATGCGCTAGTGGCTCAAAGCCTGACAGAAACCGCCATAGCTCAACCACCCACAGTTGCCATCACCACCACATGGACTCCCTGGCCGACCTGGACACCTTCAATGACTCGCACGCCCTTCCCGTCCAACACACCGTCGCCGTCTGTCCTGGCAACCAACACACCCTATTTCATACCCGCCTCAACGCCTGAGTTCTCACGGCAACTGTGCCCTGGCAACCCACCCAGCATAATGTTTGCTGGCATTCCAGGGCGCGTCACCTTCACCGATGGCACACCCACCCGCCTACGCGCTTCGCCTGGCGGAGCCATCATTGATAACATGCCCGAAGGTTACGAATTCGTTGTCGTAGGTGGGCCAATTTGTGATGATACCTATACCTGGTGGCAACTTGAGACCCCAGCTGGGTTGGTCGGTTGGTCGGCAGAAGGAGAACCCTCCCGCTATTTCATTGAGCCACGACCGGGCTATACGCGCCCCACCACCCGTGCCTTGCAAATCAGCGATACCAACCCCGCTTCCGAGGTTCGCGCCCAACCCAGTACCTCCAGCACAAGTATCGTCCGCCTGCTGTCGGGTGATCGGGTTGAATGGAATGGGCAATTGCTGGATGCCGATAATGTCACATGGGCCATCGTCCGCACCTATGACGGCACACCCGGTTACCTGCGCTATCGCCCAGATTATGTGACAGAAGTGAACCCATATGACACCACAATTGGTATAGCTAGGGGGCGCACCGTGATTGTCCTGCCAGATGGTGATCTTGCCAACTTGCGGGTACAACCCGATACCAGTGCCACCCGTCTGGAAGTCGTCCGCCAAATGACCACAATGACGGTTGTTGGTGGCCCAGTATACGAAGATTACTACATGTGGTGGCAATACCAGTTGAACGACGGCACAATCGGCTGGATCGTTGATGTTCCTGGCTGGTTTGAAGTTGCAGATTAATTTATGAGTCTCTACGAATCCATTGACCCAACCGAACCCCCATCGCCTCCAGGCCAATCCGTTGTCTTGCCGGGCGAGTCTGCCCACTCATCTAAGGCCGACCGCACGTCTGAAATGGCAGAAACTCTGCGTGAAGTGGTCGCACATGTGATGGATGTCCGCGAGGACAAAATCATCAACACCGACGACGGTGAAGTGTTCATTTTTCGGGGCACGCTAAATCGCCCGGCAGATGCCATCTTTGATGAATTGCATGATGTCCTAGAAGGTCATGGTTGTACGCTGTATATGCAACGCCAGAAAAACATAGACGAAATCTTGATTGCCGAGGGCGTCCTGCGTGCCCGCAACATTGGCGCTCCCTGGTGGTTCCACCTGGGGCTGTTGTTGGCAACCATCATCACCACACTCACCGCCGCCGCCATGCTCAGTGGCTACACACTGGACTCCATCCAGGCTGCCGTTGAGCAATGGGATCGCCTAACCTTGTTGGGAATCTACCGGCGGGCGCGTCTCTTTGCCTTCCCATTGCTGTTAATTCTGGGTGTGCATGAAATGGGTCACTACATCGCGGCTCGCCTGCATGGTATCAAAGTCACGCTGCCGTTTTTCATCCCACTGCCCCTCTTCGGCTCATTGGGTACATTGGGAGCCGTCATCTTCATCAAAAGCCCCTTCCGCACCCGCAAGCAGCTATTTGATGTCGGCATTGCCGGGCCATTGGCAGGCTTGATCGTCGCCATCCCCATCTTTATCATCGGCCTGAACCATACACCCGAATCCTCATTATTTCCACGGCTATGGATGAGTGGCAATATCAATCGGGTCAGCGTCCCTCTATTTCTAGAATTCATCGCCAGCCTCT
This sequence comes from Aggregatilineales bacterium, assembly GCA_965215855.1. Lineage (GTDB taxonomy): Bacteria > Chloroflexota > Anaerolineae > Aggregatilineales > J027 > J027. The sequence continues at coordinate 480,534 of CBDCER010000002.1, forward strand.
CCACCGACAAGCAGATTGTCAGCCTAGATCGCAGCATATTCTATAATCACCCTACGGCACTGGCCGCATGGTTTGGCATCTTACTAACGTCACTCAATCTGCTGCCGATGGGACAATTCGATGGTGGGCATGTGGCAATGGCCGTTTTTGGACGTCGTTGGGCCTGGCCCTTATCACGCTTCACGGCCAGCATGTGCATTGCACTGGGTATATCGGGCATATTGGGCTATACCAATGCATGGCCTATCTGGATCGTCTGGCCGTTGTTCGCATTCTTCACCGGCCTACGCCACCCTCCCCCACATGACGATATAACGCCGCTGGGCTGGCCGCGCACTATCCTCGGCATTCTGACCTTTTTCTTGCTGATGACGATGATCGTGATCGCCCCATTCTACTCCACATTGGGCTAGGATTTGGTCATTCTGCACGGTTCCAGTTGCCCTTTACGATTTTTCTTCGCATAATGCAGACACGCACCGCAAGCAGAAGGAGAAATTATTATGGTCAGCGTCCCCCTCACCGTCGGTATCGAGGAAGAATATCAAATTATTGACCCCGAAACCCGCGAGTTGACCTCGTATGTTCAACAATTGATGAACCATGGTCGGGTTATTCTGGGCGACCAATTAAAACAAGAGTTTATGCAATCACAGATCGAGGTAGGCAGTCATGTCTGCCGCAATATTGACGAAGCCCGCCAGGAAATCATCCGCCTACGCAAAACGGTCTCCGGGGTTGCCAGCGAACATGGTCGTGTCATCGCCGCTGCGGGCACACATCCCTTTTCGCGCTGGCAAGATCAGAAATTCTCCGAGGGCGAACGCTACGATGATTTACAGAGTACCATGCAGGATGCTGCCCGCCGAATGCTCATTTTTGGTATGCATGTCCATATTGGTTTTGGCAAAGACCGCGTGGCCCAGGAACTCCTGATAGACATACTAAATCAGTTGCGCTATTTCTTGCCACATCTTCTGGCTGTATCCTCTTCGTCTCCTTTCTGGTTTGGACGTGCCACAGGCATGAAGAGTTACCGAACGCTAGTCTTCGAGAACCTACCCCGCACTGGGTTGCCCCCCGTGTTCGATAGTTTTGCTGGTTACGACCGTTATGTTGATACGATGGCAGCCGTTGGTGCGTTAGGAGCCAAGGGAACATCCAAACCCTCTGGTGACACAACAACCACTAAAGATGCGACCAAGATCTGGTGGGATGCTCGCCCTCATCCCAACTGGGGAACGCTCGAAGTACGTATCGCTGATATGTGTACGACGGTGGACGAGTGCATCTGCATCGCCGCAACCGTTCAATCACTTGTTGCCAAGTTGATCCGACTTCGCAATCAAAACTTGAGCTGGCGCATCTATCCTTCGCACCTCATCGACGAGAACAAATGGCGGGCGGTGCGCTATGGTGTCGACGGCAGACTCATCGACTTCGGTATCGAAGAAGAAGTGCCGATGCGTTTCCTGGCACGTGAATTGGTCGAACTGCTAGATGATGTATTGGACGAACTCGGCACGCGCAAAGATGTCGAACACCTGCTGCATATCGTTGACAACGGCAGCAGTGCTGATCGACAAGTTGCCACTTATCGCAAAACCATCAATGCTGGCAAGAGTGAAGAGGAAGCACTCCACGCAGTGGTTGATCAATTAGTCACCGAAACCCGCCTCGGCTGGGCAGATGAATAACTAAAAAGACCAATATGGCAATAGACTGTTGGAGGGACACCGTTCCCTCCAGCGGTGAGAACATTACAACGACTCGCCGTAGCAATAGTTATCCCCGACAGCGCTTCAGGAAATCACGTACCGTCGCCAGATAGTTCTCATTTTCCTCAACAAAAGTCATGTGACCGCTGTTCTCAAAGATAACCAGTTCAGCATTGAAAACACCAGATTTGATTGCTTGCGCCGCTTCTATCGAGCAAGCACGATCATGCCGTCCGGCCAGCACCAATACTGGTTGTGTGATTGCGCCCAAACGATCCTCGACTTCAATGCCACCATAGTCTTCATTGGCGAATTTCCGCAGCACTTCCGGAGCATAGACCGCACCCGATGTACGTATCAGGAACTCTTCCAGGCGTGAGTCGCGGGGATTAGCAAAATGGAAAGGGAACTGATCAGCCAGAATGTCTTCAACTTCTTCCTGCGTGCGGACGGTAGCTTCGCGTGCCCAGGAAGATGTGACCTGATGACGCAATTCCTCCGGCTCGAAGGTTTCCAACTGGTGAGCCACATATGGCCCCAGATACTTACTGGCCGAAGGCACACCAGCCGAGACAATGGTCTGGGCAGCGTCGCCTGGAAAATCAACAGCATGTTGCAGCACCACAAATGCGCCGTATGAGTGCCCCAGTGTGGCGTATTGCTCCAGACTCAACGCTGTTGCTAACGCACTTACATCGGCGGCATTTTGCTGGAATGTCCAGGTGTCGTCCGGCGCACGCTCCGATAGGCCATGATTGCGCTGATCGACCAAAATCAGGCGGAATTCGTCGCCCAATGCATCAAGGTAGTCGCCAAACATATGATGATCGAGGCCAGGGCCGCCGTGCAAGATGATGATGGGATAGCCTGAACCACGCTCAACAATGTGCAAACGGGTGTCGCCAACATCTACCATTTGTCCCGTCATGATGAGTTCTCCTCGCCAATATGCTCAGTCGAAAAGTAGTTCCTCGTTTTGGGCATCAATCTGAATGACACCACCGTTGGGGACAGTACCGTGCAGCAGGAAATCAGCCAGCGGTTCACGGATGTTACGTTGGATGATACGCCGCAGGGGACGCGCTCCATTTTCGGTAGTTTCAATCTGATCCAGCAACCAATCTTTGGCGGCGTCGGTAAATTCGATTTGCAGGCCGCGCTCGGCCCCCAACAGAACCTCACGGCGCAGCATCAGTTCCAAAATGTCATGCAAATTCTCATAACTCAATGGATGGAAGATGACAATATCATCCAGGCGGTTGAGGAATTCAGGGCGGAAGTGGCTCCGTACATCGGAAAGTACATCCTCACGAATTTCCTCGTCAATAACTGTCGTACTCAGATAGCGTGCGCCAAGGTTACTGGTCATGATAACGACAGCCTCGCTAAAGTTGGCAGTGCGGCCCTGGGCGTCAGTCAAGCGGCCTTCTTCCAACACCTGCAAGAGGATATCTACAATGCGAGCGTGCGCTTTCTCAACCTCGTCAAATAGCACCACGATATACGGTTGGTCGCGGACCCGATCCGTCAATTGCCCCCCACCTTCATACCCAACATAGCCAGGCGGCGCACCGACCAGACGGCTGACAGTGTTTTCTTCCATATACTCCGACATATCAAGCTGGAGCATGGCGTTTTCGTCACCGAAGAGGAACTCGGCCAACGCTTTTGCCAGCTCGGTCTTGCCGACACCACTCGGCCCCAAAAACAAGAAGGATCCGATGGGGCGTTTGGGGTCTTTAAGGCCGACACGAGCGGTCTTGACGGCACGGCTGACAGCCAGCACAGCCTCATCTTGCCCGATGATGCGTTCGTGGACATGTTCGACCATCAGCGCATATTTTGTGCGCTCGTCCTGATCCAATTTACTGACTGGAATGCCCGTCATTTGAGCGGCGGCCAGGGTCACGTCTTCAGCATCCAAAACGTCGTCCGGTAAATCTAATTTAAAAGCCATTTGAGTTTGCAGGCTCATACTGACCAGGGCTGCTGCTCGATGGAGCAAATGGGCGGCACTGCGCGGCAGCGGCATCGTGCCAATATAGCGTTTGGCGAGTTTTGTGGCGGATTCTAACGCACCAACATGCACATCAATATCATATTCGGCTGCCAAATGAGGGCGCATGACCTGGAGGATTTCGAGCGTTTCTTCCTCAGAGGTTTCGTCCACACGCAAAACCTGAGCATGTTCGGCGATGGCGGTCACCTTGTTGACACGGTTTTCCCATTCCGTCTGGGTAGTGGTGGCGATGACAACCGGATCGTAAGTCAAAAAGGCTTTTTGCAGGTTTTGACCAGCTTTGGGAAATTCCGCCTTGACCGGGCCACCGAAAAAACGATGCAAATGTGGCACAAACAGTATACCGTCTTTGGCACGCATGATGGCACTCTGCATGGCCTCTACGGAGTTGTCCAGCAAGGCACGTTCGTCAATCTGGATGAACTTACCAATACCTGACGGACCTTTACCTTCGGTAATCAACAGTGCCAGCGAATAGCCAAGCGTGCGCTTACCAACGCCATCCGGCCCGACCAGGATGACATGACGATTGACGGCCTGGGCGATGATATTCATGATGTCGCGCAACAGATCTTCGCGGAAATAAACGGCCTGCAGGTCACCAGAACGCGCGGCAGCAACATGATCAACTAGCGTAGTGGATTTGCGCTTTTGGATCAGTGTCGGCTCAGACATGGCGGTGATGGCTTTTTGCGTGATGCCATGTTGTTGCAGGAGGAGGCCAGTCCCGCCACGTTCAGTCATACTGACCAACATATCGTCGGTGTCGATATAGACTGCGCCACGCGCCTGGGCGACGCTCAAAGCCTCATCCAACGCAATGATCATCTGGTGGCTGATGGGGAATTTCGAGCCACCTGGCATTAAAAGCTCCAGGTCGCCGTTTTTGTCGTGGCGGGCTTCCATTGCCAGCCGCATTTGGCGTTCCAGTCGCTCCATATCTGTGCCGCGTCGCTCGGCAAAATGCTGTAAAAGCCGGTAGGCGGCGGTATTGAGACGGCGCACCATTATCCACAATACCAGTTCGGGGTAGATATTGCGCCGCATATAGCGTTGAGCGACCTCGGTGGCTTCGACCATGATGGATGTCATATCTTCAGAAAGTAAGTTCGGATTCAGGGAACCCATGCGTCACCTATCGTTATGTAGTTTGCTTCCTCCATAATGATAATCAAGCCGAGGCCAAACTGCCATACCAGGCAAAAAAATACCCTCGCCAGGCGAGGGTATGTCAGTTTTGCAGATGGGTCGCGCTTATTCTTCCACCGGCAACTCAAGCGCGATCAACTGCTCCAGCGCGTCACGCAGGGTGGGTTCTGGCAGCGCACCAGCGGTCTGCCCGACGATCTTACCTTCTTTGACGAACATCAAGGTGGGGATGCTCATGATACGGAAAGCCTGGGCCAGACCGGGGTTGTGGTCCACATCGACCTTGGCGATGCGAACTTTACCAGCATACTCTTTCGCCAGCTTTTCCAGGGTAGGTGCGATCATCTTACATGGACGACACCAATCGGCCCAGAAATCAATCATCACGGGCAATTCGCTTTCCAGAACTTCTTTCTCGAAGGTTGTGTCGGTGACATGCACGGGTTGGTTATCCACGGGTTGTTCCTCTTTCTTTGTTTCAGGTTGTTCGGTTAATGTTTCCTGGCTCGCCGGAGCGAGTTGAGCAAGTTTTTCGGCAATTCCCTCGACATCAGCAGCCCAGGGACGTTGGCGGCGCGAGACAGCCTCGCCAGCGTGCCAGCCGATCAGCAGGGGGCGTTTGCCCACCCGGAAGCGTTCCTTAATTTCAGGGTTGGCTGCCGAATCAACAATCAACACCTTCAATTGGCCCTCATATTTGAGCGCGGCGGCGTCAAGGGCTTTACGAACATCAGTGTTCGGTGTCTCGCCATTGGAAGACAGCCACATCAAAAGCGGCAGTTGCTCATTCAACAAGCGATTAACTATAACGGTATCGGCCTTGATGACCGCAGACGGATTGTCAGACATTTATGTTGTCAGCCCCCATCTCAATGAACTATTCACTAAAACGATGTTGTTTCATTGTAGCCTATAGTTGCAAGTTCAGATGTCGCGGAGTGAGGAAAATCTACCTGACGGTGAAAAGCTTTTATGCAGTTCTAACAAAGATGCGACTTTCTAACCGCCTGACAACCCCTCGTTAATTGTATACAGGGTGAATTGCCGTATAATAAAGATGGGTTAAATGACGGGATGTAATTTTCATGAATGAGCCAAAATGTCCATTTTGCCGTAAGGCATTTGCGACCATTGCCGAGGTTACGCAACACATACTTGTTGCAAATTGTACGCGCCCTTCCAAAAAAATGTCGGCCCAAGAGTCACCAGCTGATTATGCTGCTGAGATCAACACCTTGTTGCGAGAACAAGTGGATAATCTATTGCGGCGTGCCAAACGACACTAATCTCCATCAATTATAATGGTTGGGGTCGCGTGTATGGGCGTTGGCTCTGGTGCATAGTTGTCTGATTCTAACACTGGCAAGCTATTACATTCCCCACTTAGCACAACCAGCGTTTCCGGAATCCACCCTACCCAGTATTTTCCGGCGAAGTAATGTTCAATACGGAACCAGTCATTGTCGCTGCGAGCAATGACGGTCAGTGGCTCATTAAAGGCGTTAATGTAGTCATAACTTTCGCCCGGCCCCAAACGAATATTCAGAATATCGCCAGTAGGATTTTGCAATATACAGCCAGTGGGCGGTGCTACGGGTGATGGAGTCCATATCAATGTAGGTGTCGGCAGGGGAATTTGATCGCAGGCACCTATGAATTCCACCAGCTCGCTCGGAACCCAGCCACCGATACCACTTCCTTCCCCTAAAATTTGATACCAGCCCGCGCCATCAGTTATCCACACCCGACGTGTCTCACCTGCAACCAGCGTACCGAGAATGACATGTTCATAACCTGGGCCATTATAAATGGAAGTTGAGGTCGGAGCCACAGCCATACATTGCCCATTATCTGCTAGTGATGTGGGAGTGGGCAGCGATAACAGTGTGCAATTACCCTGCGCCAGAACCTCACTATCAGAAACCCAGCCCGCGATACCGCCTTCCGGCCAAATCAGTTGATACCAGCCGGTTCCACTGACAATTACCGATCGCCACGCCTGCCCAACAGGTAACATACCAGTGGTAGGCGATTCGTACTCCGGCCATTGGTAGATCAATATATTTTGACCTGTGTCGCTGCTAATCATACAATCGCCAGTAGATGCCGTGACCAGTGTGGCTGATTGCGGCGTATTGATGGTGTGTTGCGTGGGTGTGGGAGGCACGGGCGAGTCGGGGGCGCTTTGCTGGCCGCCAAAGGGTGTGATGGTCGGTGTGACAGGCAAAGGGGTGAAAGGTTGGTATGTGCCGTCATCGGGTGAAAGCCCCACCATGCTGGTGGCTGGTGGCTGATTGGTCGTTGATTCATCCCCACCACTAATCACTGCCCGCAACAATAATCCCGCAAATAGCACCATGACTACCGCCGCCGCGATCATAGTTACGGGCAGGCGCGAGGGTTGCTTGCGGAACATGCTGAGGCGGGTTGGCTCCGACAATGGAGCGTCGCGGGTGGGGGCAGATGCAGAAGGAGCAGAACTGCTTTGCGACAGTTGCTCACGTACAAGCACGGCTAGCGGCGGCAACTCACGCGACCAGGCAGCGGCTTCTGATTGCACGACCGATGCGATTTGCCGCCATTCATCCAACGCCCGGCGGCATTCCGCACAGGTCGCCAGATGATTCTCCAGCGCATAGTGTTGGTCGGGCAACAACTGACGCGTGATATAGAGGGGAATGAGTTCCTGCCATAATTTATGCATCGGTGGCGCTCTCCCTGGTCAGCAAAATACGGCGAAGAGACTCTTTGGCACGATGCAAGCGACTCTTGACCGTGCCAGGACTGATCTCCAAAACTTGAGCAATTTCAGGGCCAGAGAGTTGATGATAGAAGAACAACACCAGGATTTCGCGGTGATTGTCTGGCAGATGGCGCAGCGCATCGCGCACAGCCTTGCGGTCGAATTCGCGGGCGACGGCCTCAAAGGGCCCCGTGTCAGGGCTACGGATGTCATTGGTGTCGCTCAAGGTGACCAGTGTGGGTGCATAGCGACGCTGGGCATTGATCGCACGGTTGCGAGCGATGACCAACAGCCACGTTCGCACGCTGCTATCGCCACGAAAATTGCTGGCATGAGTCCAGGCAGCTAACATCACGTCTTGCAGAACCTCCTCGGCCAATGGGCGGTTGCTGAGACGCGCGACCAGATAGCTCAATAACCCCGGCCCATGCTGTGCATAAAGATCATCCAGTGCCCGCGCATCGCCCGCCGCCATGGCCTGTATAGTTTTCATATCAGGGTCAGTTGCTACCATGTTATCCATGCTTTTTCCCCAGGCAGTTCAATGAAATAGACACATCTTGTATCTATAGGGTTCCATTCTAATTGCGATACTGAGAGAAAAGAAGGTTCACGAGACAATTGGTGGCCGGTTATACACGCAGCGGCACTGGCAAAACGCGGTCTACCTCGAAGGCATAAACGATATTTCCCAATGTTTTCCCAAACAGGTTACTCCGCACAAATCAGGTGAGATTCCGCGTGCTTTGCGCTATACTCCATGTAACTAGCAATATGCAAATTGTAACGAAGGGATTCGCAGAAATAACGATGGATGGCGACCAACTCCGTATCACCTTGCGCAACTGGCCGAGTGGGGTGACGGTGATCACAACACAGACTAATGATGCTCGCTTTGGTATGACCGTCAGTTCCTTCATGTCGGTCTCGTTAGAACCACCGCTGGTGGCTGTGTGTCTAGCCAAAGACACACCAACGGCGCAGGCAATCCTGGAAACACGAGTCTTCGGCGTCTCGATCTTGAGCGATCAGCAGGACACGCTGAGTGGTCGCTTCGCCGGTTTGGATCCCGATTTCCCATATGGCACAGATTATTTCGACGGACTGCAAACTTACACTCTGGAAACTGGCGCTCCACTGTTGAGCGATGTTCTTGCCAACCTAGATTGCCGTGTATGGACGATTAATGATGGCAGCACGCACTACGTCATCTTAGGGCAGGTTGTGGGAAACCACATCACATCTCAACCTCCGCAACCGTTGGTATACTACAATCGCGGCTACCACAAGATCCTGCTGAAAGCGGATGACTCGTGAATCCAACTGAGGAACATCCTTACTCACCCGAAGCACAAACATACTTGTTGCGTCTAGCCCGTGCCACACTGGTCGCCGTCACACACGATCAGGCTGTCCCACCAGTAGATGTAATGCAGTTATCGCCTGCCCTGCAAGCCGAACGCGCTTGTTTCGTTACCCTGCGTTTTCATCAAACCGATGCACTGCGCGGCTGCACGGGCACACTAGTCGCCCGCAATCCACTGGCGCAGGAAGTCGTGATTACCACACGCCAAACAGCACTCAACGATCCACGCTTTATGGCGGTGCAGGCCGACGAAGTAGATCAACTCCACATTGAAATTAGTGTACTGACGCCTATGGAGCGCCTATTTTACACCGATCCTGATGATCTACTACGCCAATTGCGCCCTGGCATCGACGGCGTAACGCTGCAATATGAGCGCCATCGTGCTACATTCTTGCCACAGGTCTGGGAACGTATTGCAAAGCCCACCGTGTTTCTGTCACGTCTGTGCGAAAAAATGGGCTTGTCAGCCTTGGACTGGCGACAATATCACATGCACGTCTACACCTACCAATCCATCGTCATTGAAGAACTCCGGAACCCTCACACCTGATACTGTGTCGATATATATAACCACCGTATACCCTATGCCAGGCTTGCTATGTCTTGCCATTGGTGACATCTTTGCTTACAATCAGGCGGCTCCATTGTTGGTGACGCCCTGAAACTTGAAGGAATTTCGATGCAATTTTATCGTCCTATGCTTTTCGTCTGGATTATCCTTGCCGTCTTGATTGGCGCGTGCAGCGACGACGGCACACCGCCGCCCACTGAAATTGTCGTCATCACATCACAATCCCCCACCGAAATCATCACGCAACCGACACCAACTGCCAATCTTAATGACGAGCAAATTACGCTGGAAGCAACCATTGTGGCTTTGCGGGCCACCAACAATGCACTGCAACTAACTATCGACGCCATGCCCTCCGAGCAAGTTTCCAACGCTACACAATCTCCCAGCGAATCACCGACTGCCACCGCCATTCCTCCCACCGCCCTGCCAACAGAAACGCTGCGCCCCAGTGCTTTCCCCACGCCTCGTATTGAACAAGTCAGCCTGGTCGAACAGGTTTTTGAAAACGGACGGATGTTGTGGTGGCGCGATTACCATATTATTTGGGTTTTGATTGGCGATGAGGTTGATCCTGAACAGGGCGAGTGGCTCTGCTTTGATGACACCTTTGTGGAAGGCGACACCGAACTTCTGCCAACCTTCGAGCCGCCATTGGATGCCATCACGCTGTCTCAGCGCGTTGATATTCAGATCCAGCAACCAATTCGCGGCTTTGGTAAACTCTGGCGCGAGACCGAAGATATTCGCAATCGTTTAGGCTGGGCACTGACCGCCGAGATTGAACATAGCGCACGCCGCGAGTATATAGCGGGTGGCAGCCTGGATCAGAACGATAACTATACACCCGATACTGGTGGGGAATGGCGCATTGGCTCGTTTTTCAACGAAACACTTGTTTTATTTGAAGATGAAATGGGCACTGCATGTCCCAGCGGAATATGGCGTCTGCGGCGTCCGAGCTAATCCATGCCCAACACCCGCAACACCCCCGGTGTTATATCCATCAACGATGAAAAACCCTCCGCAAATTGATGGCGGGCGTTGCCAATGACAACCGTCGGGATCTGATTTTCGGTATGACGGCGATCCCCTTGCACTTCAAAATTGCCGTGGTCCGATGTAATGATAATCAGCCCCTCATCATCATCCCACTCTGAGAGCAATCCGGCCATCACTCGATCAAAACGCTCCATAAAAGCCACACCATTTTCAAACGGCCCCCGATGTCCGATTTCGTCCGTAATCCAGGTGCTAAAAAACGTCAGGGTGCGCTGACGGCTTAGATTGCCCAACAACTTACCGGCCTCTTCTGGAGTATATAACGGAGCATCAGGATATTTCAAAAAATCGCGCCAGCCCTCGCCCGTCCAATCCGGCGAGATCGCTTCGCCTCGATAGTAATGTTCTTCAGTGAACATCGAGATACCCGCCGCCAAGACTGCCGATTGAATACTGGACGGCAGCATTTTACCCCGATTCAGCCGTTCAAAAAAGCCCGGCGGAAATGGATTAATCAGTGCCGCTGTACCGCCCTGATCCACCACACGCTTAAATAGATTATCCTCAGCCAACATCGCTCGGATATCAGCAGTCGGTTTAGGCCCATAATGCTCCCCGATTTCAGCAGGAACATTGCGCCCAGTGACAATCGCCGCCTGTCCGGTGGCGCTCTGTGGACGGCCTGGCACACCCAATCGCGTATCGGTGGGAATGAAAATAGCCCGTGAGCTTTCAGTACGTGGCGTATCGCGCAGCCAGCGTTGCCCATCAGAAAGCGCGTGGAGCGTGGGTGCGGTCATAGCTGCAAAAGGATTGATTTCGGTGTTATCTTCGCCCAACCCGATACCGTCTAGAAAAATGATGATGATGTGCATAGGCTATGTTAGACTCATGACATATTTTGACGATGTTCTCAGGACAATAATGATGAAACGTCTGCTTCTGGTTATGCTATTGCTTCTGTTTTTGCCCGCTGTTGTTTTCGCCCAAGATCCGACCGGCATTCCGCTATCGCCCGGCCAGGAAAACTTGCTGGCCCAGATTGATGCCGCCGATGTTGACCAGGGCAATTGGCAACACTATAAAACTCTCAGCTTCAACCGCCTACTCTATTCCGAGGTGCTATCGCTTGATTTCAGCAACAGCATCACATCACAACACGAGATTAACTCCACTATCACTACTCAATATCAAGGCAATCCACGCAATCCAGTGTACAACAGCGACTCGCTGATGACGATTGAACACCGGCAAATAACGGCGCTTTCTTCCGGTGAGCAAACTGTTGAGAATTATATCCTGACTGTCAATGCCCGTTATTATAACAGTCGCCTGTACGTGTTGGCTCTGCGGGATGGCGGCACTGCCAATCTGCCCCCCATGCCTGATTTGGCCTGGCAGGACGTAACGGAGGATCCGGCAACATTCCCAGCCCTACACGATGCGGCATTGTGGCGTTATTTGCCAGATGGTTCCCCACCTGCCAACGCTCACCGATTGCTGGATACAGATTGGGTGACTTTAACACGTGGCGCGGCCCTGCGTGAGATGGTGGCCGACATCGAATTGGTGGCAGATAACGAGGTATTGATTGACGGTCCCAATGCCGGACGCACCGTGCGCCAGATTCGGGTGCAACTCAACCCCCAGGTTGTGTTGAGCCAAGCATTGGATAATGAAGCATTGGTGGCGGCATTGGTCAACGAAGGCGTAGATATGTCGCTCACCGTCTGGCTGGATGCTGCAACTTCGCGACGACTACGCGAGCAGTACATCTTTGTGATGCAAGGCCAACCTGACCCTGCAACCTTTGGCTTCGACCTACAACCAGAGACATTCAATGTCTTGCTCCAGTTCGAAAGTGAAATCAGCTATTTCGATGTGGATGTACCCATCGAAATCCCCGCACCGGAGGGACCATGATGTTTGCATGTAACATTGGTTCGGGCATTGAACTGCGGTTGTTTATGCCCCACCATGCCTCGGAACTAAGCGCCCTGATACGGGAAAACCATGCCCACATTTCACCCTGGCTAGCATGGGCCACGCCCGACTACAATACCGAGCAAGCCCATGCATTTATCCAACGTGGCTTGCAAAAACTAGCCGACAATAATGGCCTGGAAACAGGGATCTTCCACCATGATCAGTTGATAGGTGCGGTTGGCTATGGCTATTGGAACTGGCTGGCTCGGCGCACCGAAATCGGCTATTGGCTAGCTGCATCTTTCCAGGGCCAGGGGGTTATGACCCGCGCGGCACACCAATTAACTGACTACGCCCTAACCACATTGGCGCTGAACCGTGTGGAGATTCGCATGGATGTGGCAAACGAGCGCAGCGCCGCCATCCCAGAGCGTCTGGGCTTCACATTCGAGGGGGTTCGTCGCCAATACGATGGCCGTCACGGTGAATTGCACGATACAAAGTTCTATTTCATGCTGGCTGAGGATTGGCAACACCACCAATCATGAATTTTCTGTTAAGTTTTGGCGATTGATTAGCCAAAAATATAAAGGTTTCCTATACTAAGAGTAAATGCCCGATAAATTTCTGGAGATTTTGACAATCCTATGGCGGGTGAACGCATTTTGGTGTGTGATGATGGTCGCGAAAGTCGCGATTTCATCATCGAATATATTCTGCAAGCCAATAACTATCAACCACTGGTTGCCCGCAACGGCTTGGAAGCGTTGCAGGTCGCCCGTGAGGAGCGCCCAGACCTCATCCTGTTAGATCTGCAAATGCCCAAAATGAATGGGATGCAGGTGTTGGATGCCATGAATGAAGAAGGCATTGAGATTCCGGTCGTGCTGATGACATTTCATGGCAGTGAAGAAATTGCCGTTGAGGTCTATCGCAAAGGCGTCCGCGATTATGTCAAAAAGCCATTTTCCGTCGAAGAAATGACCTGGGCCATTGACCGCACATTGGACGCGGTCCGCCTACGGAACGAAAAGGAAGCACTGACCGAACGCCTAATTGCCGCTAATGCCGATATGAACCAGCGCATCCGGGAACTCAACACGCTATACAACATCGGCAAAAGCGTAACCGCATTGGTTGGGTTGGACGAACTATTTCCTCGCATTGTACGCGCCGCCATCGAGATCACCCGCGCCGAATCTGGCAGTCTCTTTTTGCTAAAGGGCGATGAGCTGGTGTGCCGAGCCACTAAACCCCCTCGGGATGCCCAGGTTCACCCGATGTCCCAGCCTGTTTCCGATCCGTTTGCATGGCAGGCCATCCGCACTGGCAAACCGTTTACCGTTGGTCCAGCGGAGTTAGAGGCGCGGCGGCAGCAAAACCCCAATCTCCCGATAGCGGTTCTGGCGACGCCTATGGTGGTTGGCGGGCGTGTGATTGGGACATTGCACGTCAGTAATTTTGAGGCCAGCCAAAAACCATTCAGCAAACAGGATGCAGCGATGTTGAGCGCCCTGTCGGACTATGCTGCCATCGCCATCGAAAACGCAACCAACTTTACTGAATTGGCACGAGTCAAAGAGAACGAAATCGACCGTATCAAATCGGCATTAGGGCGCTATGTATCGCCCACCTTGCTTGATCATGCAATGGGTGTTTATCAACAGGAGTTGCCCAGCCAGCGAACGGAAATTTGCATTCTGATAGCGGAGGTGCTTGGCTATGAGGCGTCAGTAGCAAATACCAGCCCCGATCAACTCGTCGGCGCATTGAATCACCACCTGGATCAAGCTGTGGCAATTATCTCTCAATACGGTGGAACTGTTGAAAAATATCTGGGTAACGGAATAATCGCTTACTTCAATACACCAGAGCCACAAAACGATTATGCCATGCAAGCAGTCACGGCAGCCATATCACTCCACGAAGCAGCTCAACAACAGGGCGATGGTCTCGGCTTTAGTATTGCCCTACATGCCGGGCATGCAGTGGTCGGCAATGTGGGCGCGATCCGTGGGCTTCAATATTCTGCGGTTGGTGATATGGTGCAGGTCGTTCAACGCATTCAAGAAAAAACCCAACTGGGGCAAACTCTCATAACTGAAGATGTCGTACCCATGATTGATGAGAACCAGGTGGAAGCGACCTATCTGGGCCAAATTACGGCTCGTGATCGTCAACAACGGATCAATGTGTATAGAGTTTCAAGTTAGATATAGCGTCCAGAGGCATTATCTCAACAATCACACGTGCCGAATGTTCTCAAATCCCGGGATATTTCGACATTTCTAAACAGCATGATATTATAGTTCGTTGTTATGCCATTTATTATTGAGACACGTAGGGGAGAGATATGGCTGAGACCCAGGTGCTTGCACCGCCAGCAATAGCTACAGAAATCGCCGCCGGAGCCTCCACGTCCGCCTATCCCCAGGTACAAATCGGTTTTGTGGAGGAGATTCGCTCCAGTCGTCTGACCATTTTGTGGAAAGCCACGCTCATTAGCACTTTCATCTTCGCCTGGGTCGTCTTGTTGTTTTCGGGTACATCTGGAACCCCACTGTTTGAGCTGTTTTTACCCATTGGCATTGTGGTTGTCTCCAGCTTTGGAACCCGCCGCTTGTTGCAACAGAATCGCTATCAACTAGCTACCTGGGTCTATGCACTGGGCGTATTGCTGGCCCTCAGCGCCATGATGTTACCCGACAACGAAACCAGCCGCTCAATCGTTCCCGCGCTGGGCATTCTGGTCATCTTTGTCGTCGGCATGTTAATGTCGGTGCGCGATACTGTGCTTCTTCTGTTGGTGAGTTACATCCTGATGATCCCCCTTCCCTGGCTATACTCCGGTGAGAATCCAGTAACAGATGAGGGATTGTTTGCCTTTATCTTGATGGGCATATCCGCGCTGGCTGTCACACAAGTCAGCGGCGAGTTATATAGCATTGCTGATTGGGCACTGGCGAGTTATCGTAAGGAACGAGAAACAGCCACCAAACTACACCAAAGCCGTCTGGATGTAGAGCATAGCCTCCTGAAACAACAAAACCTGACCTTACAATTGCAAAATGCGAATCAAGAACTAGATGATGCCCGCGAAGCTGCCGAACTCGCCAAGCAATTTAGGGGGCAATTCCTGGCAAACATGAGCCACGAACTGAGAACCCCGCTTAACGCTGTCATCGGCTTCAGCGAGACCATGTTGAGCTTTCCCATGATGTATGATGGGATAGAGTTGCCCGTCGAATACCGCCAGGATATGGAACGGATTTTTACCAGCGGCAAGCACCTGTTGGGCATTATCAACGATATTTTGGACCTGAGTAAGATCGACGTTGGGCGCTTGGAAATTGAACTTAGACCGGTTGATCTGGAGCCAATCTTCAAAGGCTTGCTTTCCACCGCTGTTGGTTTAGTTGGCGCAAAACCCGTTGATTTGAAGCGTGAACTTCCTAAAGAACTACCAATGGTCATTGGTGACCAGTTGCGTGTACGGCAGGTATTGTTGAATCTATATAGCAATGCGGCCAAATTCACCGAAGAAGGCGCGATTACCCTACGGCTGAAAACAGAACTAAATCGTGTTATCATCAGCGTATCGGACACTGGCCCAGGTATCTCACCAGGCAACATAGAGCGCATTTTTGAAGCCTTCCAACAGGGCGAAAGTGGACGTAGACAAAAACGGGCTGGGGCCGGGCTGGGTCTGGCGATTTCGCAGCAACTACTGGATTTGATGGATGGTTCTATCTGGGTTGAATCAGAAGTTGATAAAGGATCAACTTTCCATATCTCCTTGCCACTCTATCAACCAGACACAAATGAAGAATGGGCAGAGGTTGAAGAAGAGGTTAGCTAACCATTGAACGGAGTGCTACACCATGCGAATCATGTACATAGAGGACAATCAAATCAATCTGGCCCTGGTCGAGCGCGTAGCCCGGATTAACAAGCATGAAGTGGTATCGTTCAGCAATGGCTCCGAGGCACTGGTGGCACTCGAAACGGATCCCTGTGACGTCATCTTGATGGATATCGAGTTGGAAGGCGAATTGGACGGTGTGGAAGTGACACGACGCTTGCGGGCACGCGGCGACTCTCGTCCCATTATTGCTGTCACAGCTTATGCGATGGTGGGTGATATGGAACGCATTCTAGACGCTGGTTGCAATGACTACCTATCGAAGCCCATCCCGATAGCCGAACTATTGAAATTGCTGGCGAAATATGATCCGGCGAATGTTTCTCCAACCGTACCGCAACCTGCAACTCCGGCTCCCGCTGAAGCTCCGGCTACACCGGTTACTGCTGCCAATAAACCCACTGACGCCGTAAAAACACCTGCGGTCTCTCAAACTGTTGCAAGTACCACACCATCATCGCTCCCCACCGCGTCCGACACAACTGATGTCGAAAAACCTGCTGCTGCTGTTGAAGCATCTACGGCAGCGCAAACCACCACAAGCCCAGCGTCATCAGTTGCCGCCCCCACGCCAGATGCAACCGATACTGAACAGAAACCTGAGAAGCCTGAAACAGATGCAGAAGCACCTAAAACCGCTGCCCCTGTCGATCAATCTAAGATCGTAACAGCGAAACTCAGAGCGCCTGCCCAAAAGCCATCAATTGCGCCAACTACTAAATCTAAGCCGACCGGACAGCCACCATCAGCCTCTCCGGATAAACCATCTGCGGAGGAACAGGATGGCTGATGACACCATTATCTCGCAACCTAACGAACCAATGGTAGAACCAGAGCCTACGAGTGATAAGCCACAATCCCCCAAACAGGATTTGGCGTCTAGATCTTTGTGTGCAGTCGTGGTAGATGATGAGCCAGCTAACCGCGATATTCTAATGCGTCTCCTACAACACAGCAACATCAATGTCCAGGGTGCAGCGACAGGTGCTGAAGCCTTGCAGCTTGCCGAATCGCTGGGGTCGGAGCTTCAACTGATGATGCTGGATCACCAATTGCCCGATCAAAACGGCATGACGATTTTGCGGATAATGCAGGAAAAACACCCTCATGTCCGAGTCGTCATGGCAACTGTGGATGATGACCGGGTATTAATACGCCAAGCATTTGACGCTGGCTGTGTCGCTTTTCTAGTTAAGCCCCATGGTTTCAGACAGCTGATGCAGTTGCTCAAAAATATCAATGGCAATCCAACTGAACTAGATCGCCTGATAGGGTTAGTTTTCAATCAACATGGCACTCGGCCCTGGCGGCACAAATCATGAGGCTATCATTCAAAACGGTGCAACACCACATCCTATTGGGTTCTCTCTGAACATTTCCCTCCCTGAGCGAAAATCCCACAAAAAGCTATACTAAGAATGTACAACTGGAGCATGTTTGATGATGTATGCGGCAAAGATTCAACCAGACGCAACACAATGGGATGCGTTTGTAAAGCAACATTCTCGCGCTTATTTCCTGCAAATGAGCGAGTGGGGTGCACTAAAATCGGAGTTTGGTTGGACTTCTCAGCGCGTGGCGTTGACTGACTCTACGGGTAATCTAGTTGCCGGAGCGCAAATTCTTTATCGTCAATTACCACTGCGTCTGGGCAAGCTGGCTTACATTCCATTTGGACCGCTGGTAGATTGGGATAATCGTTCATTAGTCGAAGCATTATTCAGCGCGATAGATCAGGCTGCTTGCCAGTCCGGAGCGGTGTTCATGAAACTAGAGCCGGGCTATGAGATAGACACCAGCATTCTGCAATCCATCGGCTGCCGCCCCAGTCCCCAGAACGTTCAGCCGCCCCGAACACTGATCCTCGACATCAGTGGCGATGATGATGCGATCTTGAAGCAAATGAACCAGGGTACACGCCGCAACATTCGCAAGAGTCAGAAATTTAACGTGCATGTACGCGTCGGCAACCGGGCGGATGTGGATAGCTTCAATCGCTTGTTACATATCACGGGCGAGCGCCAGGATTTCGGGGTGCATGTGCCAATTTACTATGAGCAGATTTACCAGCGATTTACCCCACCATCATCCTCCATCAAAGCCGCTTTACTGATGGCGTCGTTTCAAGATGAAGGCATGGAACACCCCCAAGATTTATCAGGCGTATTCGTTTTCGTGTTAGGATCGCAAAGCTGGTATCTGTATGGGGCCAGCAGCAATCAGGAACGCAAGCGTATGGCCTCCTTTGGGGTGCAATGGGCCTCCATTCAGTGGGCACGCGAACAGGGCGCGACGTCCTACGATATGTACGGCGTGCCAGACTTTGAATCGGAAGTGTTAGAAGCTCGCTTCGCCGAGGAACATGATAGGTTGTGGGGCGTTTATCGCTTCAAGCGTGGCTGGGGCGGTCAGGTCGTTCGCACAGTAGGTGCATGGGATCGAATTTACCGTAAACCAGTATACTGGGCTTATCGGGCCTATTTGAGATTGCGAAAAGGGGATGATCCCCAGTAGATAATTTCAGCTTAACAGAATACTTGGAGGACCAAAATGCCATCATCATTTGATGCTTATGAAATTGGCTCCCAAATCGGACAAGGCGATATGGGAACCGTGTATCAGGCCACCCAAAAATCCACTGGTGAAACTGTGGCCCTGAAGCTCTTGGACCAATTCAACCTAAGAAGTAACCTGGATCGTGGCGCAGCGGTCGAGTTGGTAGAATTTGCCGCCAGTTTCAAGCACGACCATCTGCACCCCGTTCTGGATGTTCTGGAATCCACCGAGGACAACGGCAAAGTCGGGATTGTGATGCCAGTGGCCGCGATGAAATCCGTGTGGGATTTCATGAACACTGGACGCAAAATCCCCGCCAAACATTGTATGCGTTTGATTAACCAGCTTGGCAGCGCCCTACAATTTCTGCATGGTCAGGAAGTGGCCCACGGCAGCATCAAACCGACCAATGTACTGCTTGACAAAAGCGGTAACCCCACGCTGACCGACCTCCCAATGGCTCACCTGCGTGAGATGGGGCTGGTTCCCAAATCCATGACAGCGTTACAGCAGCTCTATCTGCCACCCGAAACCGAGTTCCACGCCGCGCCAGAAACTCGTGGTGATATTTTTGGGCTGGGTGTGCTGGGGTATCATGTTCTGACTGGTCAGATGCCATTTGACGATCCCGATCCCGAAGCCCGTGGCTTGCCCTCCAGGGCAGGATTACCACCCTTGTTGTTTTCTGTGCTGCTACGCGCCATAACTCATCGAGTCGAATGGCGTTATGCCTCTATTCAAGACTTTATGCAGGATATTGAGGGCGCTGGGCGAGACGAAATTGACTTTGATACAAAACGACTGTTCACCATAAAGGATGAGCCACCGCCTGAAGAATAGACGATGGATTTGGGGCAACCACCGATAGTGTTCGGTTGCTGGCAGACTATTCTTCATCCCAATCGGGTGCAAATCCGATGGCGTCGATAAAATCGGCTCTGTTGAAAAATGAATAGAATGGTGACGCCAGTTGCTTCGGATCGGTATAGCCATGCTCCAACAATTCGGCATTGGCGACTTCAAAATCGCGGTGCATCCGATCCATCATTGCGATCTGGTTAGTGGCGGGTTCCACTGAAAACAGGACGATCACCGTGGTATACGCTCCGGCCATAAAGCATAGCCAGTTGCCGTTTTCCATCTCGGTGCTGCGAACGCCAGCCTGGAATATCTCGGCGGCAGCTTCTCGATAGCTGCTTAACATGGGAACAATCAATTCCGGGTCAATGGTGAAATGACCAACCGTCTCAATCGGCATCCCGCTGTGATTGCCATAAACACTCATGCCAATCGGTTTCGCCGCCAGCCGCCTTTTCAGATGAATAGTCGTCTCTGCATCAGCCGCCGCCAGGGCTTCTCGCCAACCAGTTGGATCAGATTCCGCGATCATTTCTGCCACGGTCATGATTTGACGTTGATAGCGTTCATAAAGCTGATGAAATTGCGTGCGATTGATTTCGCCCTCAGCAAACTCCTGAGCGATCAGTGACATTTTTTGGTAGGTCTCGTTGATGAATCCCTGTCCACGCCGGATTTCTTCCTGGCGTTTTTCCTGATTGGAATTATCCATCTATGATATGTTCCCTATGGCTCTTCCGACTATTATGGCCCGCCCTGTGCCATGATAATAGTCAAAACTGCCCGCGAGTGCCATCCTCGTGGGCAGTTGATCACTAATGCTGCGACACCAAGTGGACAACCGTAACCCCATTGCCCCCTTCTTTTTCAGACGCACTGGCCTGTTTAGAAACCAACGGGTGCTGGGTGAGTGTTTCACGAACAGCTTTCCGAAGTGCGCCGGTCCCTTTACCATGAATGATCCGCACATAAGGCAAGCCGGAGAGATAGGCCGCATTCAAGTAGTCCTCCACTCGCGGCAACGCATCATCCACCCGGTTACCGCGCAAATCAAGCTCCAACCCCGGTGAAGCTGGACGCTCCGGCGTCACAATATCGGGGTTATAGGGAATGGATACCTGCTTTTCACGGCGCCGGGTGGCTTTCTTGCGTGCCTTGCTGGAAAGACGCTCGATCTCATTCGGTCTGGCCCGTACACGCAACCGCCCCACCATCACCTCAAGCTCGGCCTCGGTGATCTCGACGACCTGTCCTTCTGACTTCAGCGACGATACCCAGACCATATCGCCCAAATGGAATTGACGTGTCGAAGTCTCTCGTTCTTCGTCATCCTCAACTGCCTCCGAGGTACCAATGTAATCCTCGGCCTGGATTTCACTGACGTTCTTTTGCAACTCGCGGATAGCGTCCAGGGGTTGCCCAGCAGCTTCCATCTGGCGCTTGAGACGACGCAATTCTCGCCGTAAGTCTTCCAGTTCAGCTTCGCCCTGTTGCTGGGTTTCCATCAACAAATGATGCCGTTCGTCAGCGATAACCGCCATCCGTTCGTGCAATTCCTCACGCAAGGCTTTCGCTTCACCTTCAGCCTGGTGTGCCCGATCCAGCGCCAAGCGAATCTCATCACGTGTTTTATGAATTTCATCCAACAGATTGTCGACCGCCAGGTCTTCAGTTGTCACCATGCTGCGGGCGGTTGTGATGATAGCCCCTGGCAAGCCGAGTCGGGTGGCAATCGCCAACGCATTCGAGCGCCCTGGCAACCCTACTGTCAATCGGTAAGTCGGCGCAAGTGTCTCGACATCAAACTCCACGCTGGCGTTGCGGGTTCCGCTCTGGTTATAGCTGAAGGCTTTCAGTTCAGGATGATGGGTCGTGACCAGGGTTGTGATGCCATGGTCGAGCATGTGCATCAAAATTGCTCGTGCCAACGCCGATCCTTCGGCTGGATCAGTGCCCGCCCCCAACTCGTCCAGAATCACCAATGAATAGCTGTTGGCAAATTCCAGGACATCAATGATATTTGTCATATGCGATGAGAACGTACTCAGCGATTGCTCAATGCTCTGCTCATCACCAATATCCGCATACACGGTCTCGAAGATCGAAAGGGCACTGCCTTCGGCTGTTGGCAGGTGCAAACCACACTGCGACATCAGCACCATTAAACCAACAGTCTTCAGCGCCACCGTCTTGCCGCCTGTATTGGGGCCAGTGATCACCAAGACATAGGTATCGTCGTCCAATTCCACATCAATCGGCACAGCCCCGGCCCCTAGCATCGGGTGACGTGCCTGAATTAGTTGGATCGTGCCGCCAGGATGCGTGCTATCCGTTTCCCGAAAAGGAACGAGGCGCGGCGCATTCGCATCAATCGTATTTGCATATTTGGCGCGGGCCAGAATCAAATCCAGATTTGCCAGAATGTCTACAGTGATGACAATGCGATCCGAGACCTGTGCCACATGATCACATAATTCGCTCAGAATTCGGCGAATTTCATTTTCCTCTTCCAGTTGCAATTCGCGATAGCTGTTGTTGAGTTCCACCGTACTCAGCGGCTCAATGAACAGTGTTGCACCGCTCGAACTTTGATCGTGCACCACGCCCGGAATCCGTCCTTTGAACTCTGCTTTCAGCGGCACAACATAACGCCCATTGCGTTGGGTGACAAGGGATTCCTGCAAATATTTTGCATTGGCCGAGCTGGACGCGATGTTGGACAATTTGCTTTGCAGGCGGTCAAAGGCCACCCGAATCTCGCGGCGCAGAAAGGCCAAGCGTGCGCTGGCACTATCACGCACTTCAGCATTGTCGTCCAGAATGCGCCCAATGGCCTCCTGCAATTCCGGGCAATCCTCCAGCGACTCAGCGATTTCGGCCAACAGCGGGAACTGTCCTTCTAAACGGGTCAAGGTGCGGCGCAGAATCGTGGCACGTTGCAGCGTGCTGCGGATATTCAGCAGTACGCCGCCCTCTAGAATGAAGCCCCGCCGACAGGACAGGGATGCCTCGCGCACATCATAGACCCCGCCCATCGAAATATCCGGCTTTTGTTCCAGCAAATCGCGGGCTTCACTGGTTTCGCGTTGCAGATCGCGTGCCACTTCCAAATCAGGTATCGGAATCAGATCCAACGCCAGTTCATAAGCTGCCGAAAATGAGGTATGATGGGCAAGCTGCTCCAATATTTTCGGAAACTCCAGGGTTTCCGCAGATTTCTCGTTCATTTGCTATGTGTTTTCCAATAGTGTGATTGAATACTTGACTCAAACGAAGTGCCACTGATCTACGTGGCAACCATCAATCTCGAAACCTGGGGACGCAAAACTCGCGCTGACTGCGTGGGCAGGGGGAGTATAGTGGAAACCAGCGCACAATGTCAATAGCTTGCGCGGCTTACGAGGAATTGTTTAGAATACTCTCAGGAGCAATGCTTCATTTCGTTAAGTTTGTGTAATTGATAGACAGCCCAACTTGTACACCGCTGTCTTTGAATGGTGATTAGATGGATGCAGTACAGCTACTCCAGAAAGCTTTTCCTGAAATGTCGTCGGGGGCCTTGGACGAACTCCATCATTTATGCCGCATCAAGACCTACCCCGCCGGAACCGTCTTGTGTCAGGAAGGAGCCTACGAGGATATTTTCTATCTGATTCAGGAAGGCCAGGTCGAAATCCTGAAACAGTTCGATGTAGCCGGAACCGAGCGCGAACGGTTTTTGCGACATCTGGGGCCTGGAGATTTCTTTGGTGAGATGGCGATTATCGTCGATGGTCCCCGCAGTGCTACTGTGCGGGCCTCCATGCCGACAACGTTACTGGAACTCGACCGCGACTCCTTCCTGCAAATGCTTGCGGCCAATCCTCCTATGGCGCTGGCAATGGTACGCACCACCATTGATCGACTGCGAGCCAATGATCGTCTACAACTTGAGGAAATGCGAAAAGCATTTGAAGCGCTGCAACGCCTGGACCACGCCAAACTAGATTTCATTGAGGTGGCTGCTCATGAATTGCGAACACCCATCACGGTCATCCGGGGCTATCGCGATGTCATGGCAATGCACCCTCTCGTGCAAAATGAAGAAGATCTAACACGTATCATTCGTGGCATGGGCGAAGGTACAGAGCGCATGTTTGAAATTGTCAACAGTATGTTGGATGTCAGCAAGATCGACAGCCAGACGCTCCAGGTAGCATTTGTGCCGGTGTTGCCTCGTATGGTTTTTGTCGATACGCTCCATGCTTTCGAAAAAGCACTCAAACAACGCAACCTCACAATTCGCCAGCACCATCAAAAGTCGCCTACTGTCCCATTTATTCATGGCGATCCGGTGCTATTGAGCAAAGTTTTCTATCAACTGGTCTCCAATTCCATCAAATATTCTCCCGATGGCGCAGTCATTAACATCATCACCCGCGAAGTCATGGATCAAGAACTCGGCCATTCCTTTGAGATCATTGTCGCTGATCGGGGGATTGGCATCGCACCTGACCAGGTACCGTTCCTCTTCGAGAAATTTTACCAGGGCGGCAATGTCAGTCTACACTCATCCAGCAAGACAGCCTTTCGTGGTGGTGGCCCTGGACTGGGGTTGGCGATTTCTAAAGGTATTATTGATGCTCATGGGGGCAAGATTACAATTGATAGCCCAGGGCGTGATGAAGAGACATTTCCAGGAACAACTTGTCGGGTCTTATTGCCAATTGGCGCACCAGAACCCGATCTGGAACTACCATCGTTGCACACCTCATAAATCCACGCCCGAAATGGTCTTTTGGCAAAATGCCTGATTTGAGATAAATTCAACTCTCCATATTTAAGCCAAAAGTGCTAAAATAACGTCTGGTTTTGCATAGAAAAATAAACGATGGAGGAAGAATCCCGTGCGTAAGCTCTTATTTTCGTTGTTAGTTGTTACATTTGCGTTTGGAGTGGCCGGTGTGACCCCGCGTATCCATGCTCAGGACGATGCCCTGGCGCTGGTATGTAGTGCGCCTGCGGATGGAGCAACTGTGGGTGTTGTTCCCAATGCTTTAACACTCTGGTTCAACCAGGACGCCAGCGATGTGACGGTGGCGGTAAACGATGCTGATGGTGCAAGCGTGGCTGCTGGCGATGCTGAAATTGACGGCGCTGTTGTTACGGTCGCGTTGGATGGCGAGAGCCTGGCCGCTGAAGCAACCTATACCATTGATGTGACGGTGGGCGAAGACACCATTACCCGCACTTTCACGATTGGCGCGAATGCGCTGGCGCAAGGCGACGCCGAACTGGTGAATGATTGTCCAGAAGATATGGACATGGGCGAAGGCGACGAAGCCGCTGACGAGGGTGATGAGGCTGCTGCCGATGAAGGCGACGAAGCCGCTGCTGACGAAGGTGACGAGGCCGCCGCCGATGAAGGCGACGAAGCTGCTGCTGACGAGGGCGATGAAGCCGCCGCCGATGAGGGCGACGAAGGTGGCGATGAGGCTGGTCAGGAAGGCCCCGCATTGGGTGAAGCCATTGACGGTTCTGCCGGTAGTGTCAATTTCACTGTGCAACCTCCGGCGGAATATGCAGATGACACAATTGAGGGCTACTTCCTATTCCCCGTAACCGTCATGGCCGCTGACGATGACGCGATTGCCTCTTATGTCGATGATCCCGACGACGTGGAAGAATATGTCATTATCTTCACCAGCTTCACGGCTGAAGACTTGGGTGCTTTCAATCTGGAAGGCGATGTAGACGGCCAGGCGATCATTGATGTACTCATCCGTGAAGACTCCAGCCCAGAGGGTGCAGCAGAGGCGACAGTTGCGGGTGCGCCGGCTTTGCGGGTCAACTTTGCCAATGAAGTTTCTGGCAAGAGTGGTGCATTCTATTTGGTAACGTTCGAGGATGAAGATGGCGCGGTCAACTATTTGCTGATCCAGGGTAGCGCCCCCACCGACGAGTGGGAAGCCAATGCCGACAATTTCCAGGCTGTTGTTGACTCGATTGCACTCGTGGAAGAATAGACCTCAGTTTTATCCCATAATACTAAAGGACCGCCTCACACTGGGGCGGTTTTTTTGTTTGACGATGGTTAATGGTGAGAAAGGTGCGGCCCGTCCACGTCTACCCAAATAACAAAAACCCCACTGTGGTCAATCAGTGAGGTTTTTGCTCGGAGTGTTGCCAGGCTTGAATTTCTGTACCTGAGCCTGCTATCTTCAACCAGGGTTTGTGTATAACTCACGCCGACTTTGTCTTTTTCTGCGCTACAGCTTCCTGCTTGGCTTCAGCTTTGGTCAGCAACACGGGTGGCTTCGGTTGCCGGGCACGGAGTTCGTCCTCGCGCTTGCTCTGCCAACGGTCAATCAGAAATCCTAATGTGACCAGAACCAAAACCGGAATACCAATCCTCAACACGAATATTGCTGCTACACTCAGGGCTGCCATAATATCTTCCATTTCACTTCTCCTTCATGCTTGAAGGCTAATTTGTTGTTTGTTTCTAAGATATATCTTCATCCCAAAACCGTAAATCAGGTCTTCCCCCATAGTCGTATGGGGTGTTTACCCTATACCGATATTGGTGGTTACCCCGATATAATATATATATGGCAGAGGGGAAAATTAAATGGGGCGACTACATAAAAGAGGACACGTATGCCCGACAATTTTTGGAACGAAGCCATCGTCATTATATTCTTTGTTTATGGATTGGCTTTCTATACCCTGGGGCTGGCACTGCTGGTCGAGTCCGGTCGGGCTTCTGAATTGGGCTTTGCACGCTCTATGCGAATCCTGGCGGGCTTTGGCCTGTTACATGGCAGTCACGAGTGGATAGACATGCTCGAACGTGCCCAGCAATTATACTACAACACCGAATTGCCGGAATGGCTCCTCTGGCTGCGACTGGCGATCCTCATCACATCCTTCCTGGCATTGATGGCTTTTGGCGAACACCTGCTTTCTCGTGAAGGAATACGACAATCCAACTGGACTATTACCCTGCTGGCCGCAGGAATATATGCGGTTTCTTGCATAGCGGTCAAAATCGTCTACGACCTCAGCAATCATTATTGGCTGGATGCAATTGATGTGTTATCTCGCTATATTATCGGCATTCCAGGTGCGCTTCTGGCTTGTTTTGCACTCTGGCGGCAACGGACGATCTTCCGCGAACGGGGTATGGATCGTTTTGTGCGCGATTTAACCATTGCCGCTATTGCCTTTGCGCTTTACGGTGTCGTCGGTCAGGTTTTTCCAAAAGAAAGCGAAGTATTCCCTTCGAATATCGTCAATGCTGGCCTCTTTCAAGAGTACACGGGCTTTCCTATTCAATTGCTACGGGCGGCGGTTGCAACTGTCGTCGCTATCTCCATGATTCGGGTACTTCGCGCATTGGAAATCGAGAACCAACAACGGCTGAAAGCTGCCGAACGTGCCCAGATCGAAACCGAACAACGCAGCCGCGATGAACTTGCTCGTCTGAATACTGAACTTCAGGCTGCCAATGACGAAACATCACGTTTGCTTCGTGAAGTGCGACGACGGGACGCGCTGCGTGGCGAACTGTTACAACGCATTACTGCCGCTCAAGAAGCCGAACGCAAACGCATTGCTCGTGAATTGCATGATGGAACTGGTCAGACACTCACGGGACTGGCACTGGGCTTGCGGGGCCTGACCCAACGAGATAGCAGTAATTCCGAGCACATTTTGCCGCACCTATCCAGTATGCAAAGTATGGCAACCGAAGCATTGGGCGAACTCCGCATTCTCATCAACGACCTGCGCCCGCCTCAACTGGATGATATGGGGCTGGCGGTGGCGTTGCGCTGGATGGCAGAACGCTTCAACGAGCGCGGCAATCTTGAAGTCCGTTTCGAAATCTGTGGCGACGTTGTTCCATTGCCTTCTGAAGTCGAGACAACACTGTTCCGTATCGCACAGGAAGCCCTGACGAATACCTTCAAACATGCACAGGCTCAACACGTCCACCTGATACTTGATTACCGGTCCGGTTTGACTGTAACAATTCAGGATGACGGCATCGGTTTTGATGTGGATACAGCATTGGAGCCAGGAAGCCTGCGTACAGCATGGGGATTGATCGGAATGCAGGAGCGTGTCAATCTAATCAGTGCTGAACTGACACTCGAATCTGTACCTAGAGAAGGCACGCGACTGTCAGTACACTTGAACGATGTGTCCGGTACAACCGGGATAGAAGATGCCATATGACAATAAAAGTATTGATCGTTGACGATCACGCCGTCGTCCGTGCCGGAATTCGGATGTTGTTGGAAAGCGACTCGGACATTGAAATTGTCGGTGAAGGTGAGACTGGCCTTGAGGCAGTTCAATTGGCTCAAAAGCTACGACCGGACGTGATCGTGATGGATGTCACCATGCCGCAAATGGATGGCGTAGCGGCTACCCAAAAGATCAAGGCTATTATGCCTGATGTGGCCGTGTTGACTCTGACGATTCACGAAGGCCAGGACTATTTCTTTCAGATGCTCCAGGCCGGGGCTTCGGGTTATGTGCCCAAACGGGCTGCCCCTGACGATCTTTTGCGGGCCATCAAAACAGTGGCCGAGGGCAATGTGTTCCTGGAGCCTTCCATCGCCAAGAACCTTGTCACCGACTATCTGCACCGGGTCTCAGAAGGAACCGAGCAAGATAGTTATGATGGCCTGACCGAACGCGAACGCGAAGTTTTGACACATATTGCTGAAGACGAAACTAATCTAGAGATTGCTGGCGAACTTGGCATTTCCTTCAAAACGGTTGAACGCCACCGCGAAAACATTATGCGAAAACTCAACCTGCACACCCGCACCGAACTCGTGAAATATGCCATCCGCAAAGGACTGATCTCATTAGATGATTGATCGTCGAACCATAATAAATGATTCAGGACCATAATAAGTGATGTTCGTCACACAGTTTCAGTGACGATGCCAGCTTGATTGCAGACTTTATGGCGTTACAATGAGAGAAAAGAGGTGCTTTCCTGATAATCCATCATCGTTGATGATACCGATTTGAGTGGGCTTTTCAGAGTATTTATCCGAACCAGGGGTGCTGCTCATCGCCGCTTCCATCAACGCATCAAGCTGTCTCCCCTTTTTATATAAGGCAGCACAATGCACACTAGACGATGGTCTTTTCCGAAACTACTGGCTTGGCTGGTGATAGGATGCGGTTTAGCATTGGTTCTGTTGAGCCAACAGTATCTTATGACCCAGGCACAGGGTGACAACGTCGCCGACTATGTGGGGGCACGCAGATGCAGCTCGTGTCACCGCGAATTGGCACGTGCCCATGCCGAAACACGTCATTCACTGGCTTTACATGAAGCTGAGGAAGACAGTGTTACACTACTGGCTGATTTCGGCCAGGATAGTGAATTCCGTCTGGTTCTGTTTCCTGATGAAATGGAACCCCGTCCCGTCCAACGTGAAGACATCGCTTTTGTCATGGGGTCAGGTCGCCATGTTCAGCGGTTTGTATATGAACTGGACCGCGATGAATATGCAGTGTTACCAATACAGTGGAATACAGTTGAACAGACCTGGGAACCATTTATATTGGCTGAGAACTGGCCCGACCCCGCCTACGACTTCACCCAGAATTGCGCGGGTTGCCACACGACTGGCCTCAATGTATCGCTTGGTCGCTGGGAAGATGATGGCGTTCAATGCGAAGCCTGTCATGGCCCAGCAAGCCTTCATCGCGAGGCGGCTAGAGAGGCAGGCACCAGCCCCAGTGACCGTGAACTAGACGAAATCCGAGCCACAATTTCCAACACGGCTGATGCTCAGGTTTGTGGTCAATGTCATAGCCGAGGTATGGGAGATGATTATCCTTATCCATACGGCTATGAACCAGGTATGGATCTTGTTGAGGACTTCACCCTATCCCCAACGAATGACAACGCCCACTGGTGGGCATCTGGTCATGCCCGGCAAACCAATATGCAATTCAATGAATGGTTCAACTCAGCCCATGCCCGGGCGCTAACCAGTGTACAAAACAGCGAACACGCTGAAGAGACCTGCCTCCAATGCCACAGCACCGATTATCGCGCCAATCAGGCACTTCTAGCAGCGTTTGAGGCTGGCGAGCGCGAAGGTGATCCGCCGGAAGCTATTACAGTCGAAAACGCCAGCTTCGGGATCACTTGTGCAACTTGTCACAGCCCACATCAAGCCAACAATACTGACTTTTTCCTGGTCACCGAACCCTACGCACTCTGTGTGGAGTGCCACAGTAATGGAGACTACGCTGGCATTCATCATCCTACGCAAGAAATGGTCGAAGGTCTGCCATTGATTGAGGGTATCGACAGTATAACCACAGCCCATTCAGAGGCTGAAGATGGCCCAGATTGCCTAACCTGCCACATGATGCAAGTACCTGTCGGCAACGAGGCACGCACCAGCCATTCCTTCACGCCTGTCATGCCCGATCTGGCGGAAGAAGGGCAAACTGAAGTCTGCGCCAGTTGCCATACCGATCTAACCAATGGCTACAGTGTGCAGTTCATCGCTGATACGCAGGAAAGAACGACGGAGCGATTGGCATTGGCTCACGCCACCCTGGAAACGGTTACTGCACCCGAACCCTGGATTCTGGATACGCTGGCCTTTGTAGAAGGTGACAGCAGCCTAGGCTTGCATAACTATCCCTACACAACGGCATTGCTGGACCGTGTTGAAGTCGAATTGGGCATCGTTGACGGCTCAATCGGTGCAATTTTCGAACCCATGCCTGCCATTCCCCCTGAAGAATGTGCCGAGTGTCACCAGGAAGAATACCGGCTCTGGCAATCATCGTATCACGCCACTGCCTCTCAAAACGACAACTTCCTAGAAGTCTTCGCCAGCAACAACAGCCCCGGTTATTGTCGGCGCTGTCACGGCTCCGGCTACGATCCCGAAACACAGACAGCACAATTTGAAGGCGTAGTGTGCAGCAGTTGTCACACCACCGTTCGTGATGGCGAACATCCGCCCGGCCCCATCTCGGTTGCCGACGATGCGCGGGTCTGTGCTGTCTGTCACAGTGGCGCTCATGCCCCCACCTATGATGAATGGTTGGCAAGTGACCACGCCACCTCCAATGTAGACTGCGTGGATTGTCATACTTCCCATACCAACGGCCTTAAGAAAGCAGATGTAAATGAAACCTGCGGTGATTGCCATGCTGAAGCGGTGGTGGATGATGTCCATATGGGCGAAGATCTAATCTGCACCAACTGTCACATGACGCCTGCCACCAATGGCAACGAACATGTAACCAGCCACACGCGTCACACGCTCGATATTGATCCAGGCACCTGTGCCGAATGTCATGGCAACACCCACATTCTTTCCGTGCGGGAAACCCGCATGACCGACGAAGAACGCTCTCAGGTCGAAATACTGGAAGAAGAAGTTGCGACACTGGAAGAAACCGCTGATGAAAACCTGACTTCCGGCATCGTGGGCGGCGCATTGGGCGCACTGCTGATGGTCGGCCTCCTGTTTATTGTATTTCGTCTGGGAAGGCTCCGATGAGCGACAATCCTGAAACTCCGTATACCCGTGAAATGACACGCCGCGAGTTCGTCCAACTGGCACTGGCGCTGGGTGTGGGCCTGGTGGGGGCCGAACGCCTCTGGAACTGGTTCGTTGCCCACCGTGATCCCCTGGCCGAAGCGGCGCACAATGCCAACGGCAACGGTGGCCCTCATTGGGTAATGGTCATCGACCTGGAGGCCTGTATCGGTTGTGAACGGTGTGTGTATGCGTGTCAAGCCACCAATGATACAAAATCCGGCCACCTGTGGAACATCGTCCTACATGATGAAGACACCTTCGACAAACCGGTGTTTATCCCCCGCCCCTGTATGCACTGCGAACACGCACCCTGCATCGAGGTCTGTCCAGTGGGCGCAACCTATCACCGCGACGACGGTTTGGTAGTCATGAATTATGATCGCTGCATCGGTTGTCGCTATTGCATGGTCGCCTGCCCTTATGGATCGCGGGTCTTTAACTGGGAGAAAAACACCGATGACAATCCCCAAGTTCCGGTCTGGGGAGAACCCGAAGTCGAACGACGTCCGCGCGGTGTCGTTGAGAAATGCACGTTCTGTATCCATCGTCTGGATGCCGCCGAGGAGCGTGGGTTGCGGCCCGGCTATGATCGAGCGGCCACACCCGCCTGTTGTGTCATTTGCCCAACCGAGGCGCGGGTCTTCGGCGATTTTCGAGACTTGGAAAGCCCGGCTGCTCAATCTCTCAAAGGGCGACAGGCCATTGTCCTCCGCAGCGACCTGGGTACACATCCCCGTGTCTTTTATCTGTTGCCAACATAACAGGGGGAATCGATGTTAGAGAAATATCTGCGTTCAAGCAAAAGTTTCTGGGTCTGGGTCGGTTTGCTATGCCTCTTGATAATCGCCGGACTGGCTGCTGGACTCCTGATTTTCTGGAAAGGGTTAGGAGTCACGAACCTCAGTGATGGTGTGCCCTGGGGACTCTGGATTACATTAGATCTCAGCTTCATTGGCCTCAGTGCTGGCGCGTTCTCGCTCTCGGCCATCACCTATCTATTGGGCCGCGAAACCTTCAAACCCATCGCCCGGATCGCCGTGTTCATCGGCTTATTGGGCTACAGCGGCGCATTGATGTGCCTGGTGCTAGACATCGGCAGACCAGATCGCTTCTGGCATGGCTGGGTCTTCTGGAACATCCACTCCATGCTCTGGGAAGTGACCATGTGCATCACGCTCTACTTCTCAGTGCTGATCCTGGAAGTCTTCCCGATGGTGGCCGACCTGCCCATCCTAGACCGTTTCACTCGTCTGCGAAAACTGGCGCATAACGTCCACCACTATGCCCCACTGCTAGCTGTGATGGGTCTGTGCCTTTCACTGTTACACCAGTCCAGTCTGGGCGGCACATACGGGGTCGTGGTGGGACGCGCAGCGCTCTTCAGGCCAACCATGCCGCTGCTGTTCATCGTATCCGCAGTGGCCGCTGGTATTGCATTCACCGTCCACATTACGCTCATCGTGCAATGGGTCAGCCAGCGCCAACTCGTGCCGACCCATGTCCTCTTTGAAGCCGGGCAAATCGCCGGTATCGTCCTGCTGGGTTATCTCTATATGCGGTTTTGGGATACCACCGCCGGCAACTATGGCTATGTGCCAGGCCGCAGCGAGGCATTTACTGCCTTGATGGCCGGGCCGTTCGCAGTGTCATTTTGGGCCTGGGAAATGATCCTGGGCGGTGTGGTAGCAGCCTATTTATTGATCCGCGCTCGCTTCCGCCAGAGTATCGCCATGCTATTAATCGGTGGCGGATTAGCCATGGCGGGGTTGATCGCCAATCGCTGGCACACCACTCTACTGGCTTTTACCCAGCCCCTCTCCGAGAATCCGCCCGTCACCGACCCACTAGTGACGAGCTATACTCCGGCCTGGACGGAATGGGCCACTGGCTTCGGCATCATTGCCGGACTGGCGCTCATTTTCAGCCTGGGGATGCGTTACCTGCCTGCCTTCAAAGGCATTGAGATTGTTGAGACTCAACCAGCGGGAGATTGACCCTCTCGTTGGGTGTGTACTCCTACTATCAACCGCCTGTCGCATTCTGTGGCAGGCGGCTCTTGTGTACGCCCGGCATGGGCGATAACTAGGCGGTGAAAGTCCGCTGTGGGCGTTAGTCCAACGAACCACTAGCCGAAGGCAACTGCATCGAGCGCGAGCAGATGTGGAGAGGAAGCCGGAGGGCAAAATCCAGACCTGACGGACAGGAACCACGTAAAGAGGCATGACGCGCCGGGTAAGCTGGCACGAGACAGTAAAGCCCCAACGGACAGAAGTGGCGTGATGTAAACGTGGCAGGGCTTGGAGGAAAGTTATCGTACCTTATCCGGGGAGGTCTGGCGTTTTTTTTGAATGTCAGAAGTCAGCCGAGGCCGTAGTAGTCGATGGGGTAACGACCATCCGGGGCGGTTGGTGAAAGCCAACTACAGGGCGAAGGGCTGAACGGAAAAGAAGTTGAGGAGAAAGGCGTAGAGACGTGGTAGGACAGCCGAAACTCAGGGAGACTGAGCCAAACGTGGAAGGAAAGCTGGCGGCTGGGGATAAGCGTGCGGGGCCAAGGCCACGACTGGAACAAATGGAAAGACAGGAAAGACCTCAACACGAAGCAAGTCTGTGGGAACGGATATTCAGTCGTGGAAACCTGTTCACAGCACTGGAAAAAGTGCAGCGAAACAAGGGAGCCGCGGGGATAGACGAAATGACGGTATCAGAACTGCCCGACCATCTCCGCGAGCATTGGGAAGGGATACGCGCCAAACTGGAACGGGAGAGTTATGTGCCCAGTCCAGTGAAGCGGGTGGAAATCCCGAAGCCGAATGGTGGAACACGGCAGTTAGGCATACCAACCGTGCTCGACCGAATGATCCAACAGGCAATACACCAGGTACTCAGCCCGATCTTTGAGAAGACATTCAGCCCGCATAGCTATGGTTTCCGACCAGGGCGTAGTGCCCATGATGCCGTGAAAGCGGCGCAGAAGACGATAGCAGCGGGATACACCTGGGTAGTGGACATTGATCTGGCGCAGTTTTTCGACACGGTGAACCATGACCGCTTGATGGCGCGAATGAAGACTATGATAGACGACAAGCGGGTGCTGAGACTGGTAAATGCCTATCTGAAGTCCGGGGTGATGGTCGGCGGCATGTACACTGACACGGACAAGGGGACACCGCAGGGTGGGCCATTGTCACCGTTATTGAGTAACATTGTGCTGACCGAACTGGACGAGCAGTTGGCGGAACGCGGCCACCGGTTTGTGCGCTATGCCGATGATTGCAACATCTTCGTGCAGAGCAAACGGGCAGCGGAGCGCGTGATGGCAAGTACGTGCCGTTTCATCGAAGGCCGAATGCGTTTGCAGGTCAACCGTGAGAAAAGTGCGGTTGATTTGGCTGTAAAGCGCAAGTTTCTGGGTTTTAGCTTCTATTGAAGAGCAGGCGGTGGGGTCGGTATTCGTATCGCACCGCAAAGCCTGGAACGTGCCAAACGTCGCCTTCGAGGAATGACACGGCGCAACAGTGGACGCTCGTTAGAAGACATACGCGATACGCTCAATCAGTATACGGTTGGTTGGGTGAATTACTATGCGCTGGCGGACGCTCGCGGCCATTTGCAACGACTGGATGAGTGGTTACGAAGACGGTTACGGCAACTTTGCTGGAAACAGTGGAAGACGCCCAAGAACCGTTATCGTAATCTGCGACGTCTGGAAGTACCGGAACATTGGGCGAAGTTGAACGCCGGGACAAGTCAAGGTGATTGGCGTCTGTCCAATTCTCCCTGGCTACATCGTGCGCTCAATAATGCCTTTTGGCAGACCTTTGGACTGAAAAGTCTCGTTCAACAGTACAATCTTCGTCATACTTGACCGAACCGCCGGATGCGGACCCGCATGTCCGGTGGTGTGGGAGGGGGCGGTCGCCCGTCCCCTATCCCGATTGTATAATGACCTCTCACTGATTTGAGTCACCAACATTGAAAGGAAACTGGCACACCATCGCCGAACCACCATGCAGATTCGCACCATAACTCCCGACGACGCTGAAGATTACCGCGCCATTCGGCTACAAGCTTTGAAAGACAATCCGGAAGCATTCGGCGGCTCCTACGAAGAATCGGTCGAACGCACCGTCGCCGATATGCGAACTCGTCTCGAAACCCATACCGCTGACAACTTCATCCTGGTCGCCGTCATTGACGAGAAAATGGTCGGCACAGTCGGGCTAGTGCGTCAATCCTTTCTCAAGATGCGCCACAAAGCTATTATTTGGGGCATGTATGTCGCACCGGAGACACGTGGATCAGGCATTGGCCGCGCCCTGATGAACGACGTCATTATCCGTGCCCGCCAGTTACCTGACCTGGAGCAACTCAGTCTGACAGTTGTCACCGACAACACTGCCGCCCGCCAGCTTTATCTCTCTTTCGGATTTGAAATCTACGGATTGGAGCGCCACGCCTTGAAGTTGGGCGAACGTTATCTGGATGAGGAATATATGGTGCTGTTTCTGGGCTAATCGGCGGCGGGACTGTGTTCCTCAACCCGCACTGGCGGCAAACTGAGATCATACGCCTGCAAGCGTTCCTCAAAACGCTCCAGCGTCACCTGCCCATAATCATAAAAATGGCCTTTGACATGCGTTTCGTCCAGATGAGCATGAGAATCACCCGTAACCTGCGCCTGGAATTTGCGGAGTTTGCGCTGCATTTCCCAACGCTCCAAACGATCACCCAACCAACCGCCCAACACCCGTTCCCCCAGCCATTTCACTGCCCGTCCTAACCAACGTGGCGAGCATTCCGGTTCCATATACAATGCGCTGTTGGCATTCGGCAGAAATTCCTGTGTCCAGGCGTTCACATCGCGCATCTGGTGATAAACATGATGTCCTGTCACCGGAATCATCTGCGCAATTTCGTGTGCCATGAACATATCATACCGCTCCTGATGCAAGGCGCTGGATGCCAACACATAATTCGGGCAGAGCGTCACGCCCCACAGCCGCATTAGCCGCACCATGATCACCGCCAGCAATCGCGCTAACCACACCCGCCCCTCGCGCACCACCAGCAAATAGTCCAGATCATCAGTAGGATCGCTAGCATTCCGCACCGCCAATGCACCCGTCATACCCACCATCTCCACAAACGGCAACGCACCCAGCCACCCCCCATAACGCCATGCCTTGCCCCACAGCGCCGCCGATGCGGTCTCTCGCGCCCCCCGCACCGCGAAGACCTCCGCGTCCTGTTCGGCCACCGCATAGCAGGGTTGCCCGGCTACCTCGCCCGTGATGATATGCGCTTCCAGCCACTCAGAGGGCGTTTGCAGCGCAGCATCCACCGCATCATGCGTGGCGGTCATGCCAATCAGATAATAGTGGATTTCGGCGGCGGTCATCGGAAAACAAAACACATCACCATACAGCAATGTGCAAAGGATAGCTCGATCCAAAGGGGATGGCGCTACAGTCATCAACACCCCAAGTTTCTCTCATACCTATACGACTTATTCAGGGTACTTGGATTGCGCTTCTGATGCAAGCCCTTCAGATAACGCAAAATCAGGGGCCGGATTCCATCATCTCCACCCGCACGGTTACACCCAGTTTCGCCAGAAATTCTTGACACTCACTCCAACCCAAAGGAAATCCATCGACATCAGCCGCGCCCACATACGCCAATACATCAGATGCTTCAGCCGTTTCGAGAGGCGTATCAATCAAGATGGTTTCGGCCCAATCCACCAGCTCTGCCAGTGAGGCGTGTCCATTCATGTATGCGATCAGTTTATTGGCTATCGTCTGATTCGTCATGGTCTCCATCGGACTTGATCTCCTGATGCCCTGTATCCACTGGATATTTCTGATGACGAGCTATCAACTCACTACTATCATCGTAAATTTCTTGTACAAAGCTCACCGTGACTTCGTTGGCATCTACAATTTTAACATAACGCGCCCGGTTCCTGATTCTGCCAGGGACATCCTTCCAATAGCGCCGCCCGCCGTCTGGCAACTTCTCCCAATTGGGATAATCACGCTCGTTTCGCTCACGAGTTGACACGGATCACACTCCAGGGAAAATATCTTTTAACCTGCTCTCAGTCGAGAACTCCTCAAGGTCTGCCCATAGACCAACCGTGCGATCTAGCATCCCCTCAATATCCGCTGGAGTTGGCATCGGTGTCCATTGAACTTCAATTTCATCTCCATTTGGTAGGTCAGGCACACCCTCCAATGGGATGAAATACCCATCTTCATAGTGTAATCGTAGGGCCGCCATGTGAATATCTCCTTTGCCAGAATTATAGCATAGAGGTTTCAGCGAAGATTATTATTTGCCACTTCAGGGCCGTACCAATATGATAAATAGCAACGATCCTGAAGCACATAAGGGATATATGATCATGACTCTGGCTGAAGATTTTATGGTGTTTGACCTCGCTGAAAACGCGCAACCCAATCTCTCACTCTATTGCCTGCCAGGGGTGATATTAGTGGACTTAGCCCTCCACAAATACATCCGAATCGACGACAATAATCCCGATCACTTGACCATCACTGGCGTTGATGCACCTGCCGACGCCTTCCTCAGCGAAGCACTGGCCCATATCCAACAAACCGCCCCACCCTTAATGCGTTCACACTGGCTACAGTATGGCACTTTGAATGACTTTCCAGCTCGTCTGGTGAACCGCCTGATACAGCAAGGCACTATCCAACAGGGTGAAACAAGCGGCGGTTTCCTGGGGCGCGGACGCAAAATGGTCTACATCACCGATCAGTCTCAGGCTGGACAGAGCCTTTTGAAGCGTGTCCGCGATACCATTGAGGGCAATGTAAAACCGGAGCCTCACACCGTCATGCTCCTGGTTCTGCTTGATATGGCGAATGTTAGTGGTATTTTGAGTGGCAAAGAAACCAAAGCTATGCGTAACTACTGCAAAGTTGTCAACCAGTCCTTTCCCTCGCTGGCATCCAAAAAGAAGAAGCACGGCGAGACTAACCCGGCCATCGACTCGTTGAGCAGCCTGACCATCAATACCATTGACGCCCTACTGGTGAGCCTGATGGACTCCATGTTTTCGGGCCACGCACCATACACGAACTGAGCCATAGCGATCCCTTGCAAAATCACGCCACTGAATCGCTTGACGAAATCGGTGTTCGTTCTTACAATTTGGTCATAATGTAAAAATGCCCCGACCTTTGCATCAGGTCAGGGCAGGCGGACGCTGGTTTAGCGTACCGCATCTAGAAAGATACAAAGGATTATAGCATATGAACGACAACAAGTTGATCCCTGTTGATGCTGATCGGATTCGCAAGGTCTGGCACGACGATGAGTGGTATTACAGCGTCATCGACATCATTGGAGTTTTGATGGATAGCGATTACAAAGCAGCTCAAAAATACTGGTCCGTGCTGAAAACCCGCTTGAAAGCTGAAGGAAGTGAACTTGCTACAAATTGTAGTAGGTTGAAACTGAGAGCATTAGACGGCAAAATGCGCCTCACGGATGTTGTCAATACCGAGCAGGCATTACGCCTTGTACAATCTATCCCTTCCCCCAGAGTTGAACCGCTCAAACTATGGCTGGCTCAAGTTGGCTCTGAACGTCTTGAAGACATTGAAGACCCCGAACTGGCTCTGTTGCGGGCGCTTGACGATACAGTGGCGAAGTATCGTCGCATGGGTCGTAGCAATAGCTGGATCGAAGTTCGTGTTCAGGGCATTGTGGATCGCAAACACTTCACTGACGCACTCAAAGCAGCAGTAATTGATGCCTTTCCAACTATGTACGCTCAGAGTACCGAAAAAGTGTATAAGGGACTATTGGATCGCACAACAGCCCAATTGCGTGGTGAACTCGATATCAAGCCGAAGCAAAACCCGCGTGATTATATGGGTGAATATGCCTTGATCTACATTGGGTTAACGGAACGGCTAATCCGCGACCATTTGCAGGATGCCGAAACGGTGACATTCAAGCAGGCGCTCGAAATCATCTGGAAGGTTGCCAAACTGATCCAGAAACAATATCTCGCCACGCAAAAGGCGCTCGGTAGAAATCTACTCACCGACAAACCACTGTTAGATAAGCCGAGCAAGTAGAAAATCACTGTCCAGCGCGAGAGGGTGCATATCGCGCTGGACAGCCTATCAATCTATGATTCGTCTTTAATCAACTGCCGCAACAGGCGTTTGATGTCGTCGTTATAACTATCGCTGCGGACGTTCACGGCATTGCAATAAGCCAG
Organism: Aggregatilineales bacterium; assembly: GCA_965215855.1. Classification (GTDB taxonomy): domain Bacteria; phylum Chloroflexota; class Anaerolineae; order Aggregatilineales; family J027; genus J027. The sequence continues at coordinate 520,215 of CBDCER010000002.1, forward strand.
CTTTTTCAGATCATCCGGCAGATCATCAGCCGAGGGCATTTTCGCGCCATCAACCAGCACTGGAATAACACGGATATTTCTTTCCAGTGCCGCTGCAATCTCACGCCGTACATAGTCACCTTCCATAAATATACGCTTGCGTCGCTCGCCATCGGTATCTTTCGCTGTAACCCGCAGCCACTTCTTGCCAATTAACGCGATCAGCACACCACATGACCAGACGGCTTCATTAATCTTTACCCTGAAATCATCACCATAGTCAATATGCTCAATATCTCTGAAAATAGCATCTTTGGCAAAATGCGGTTTCAGGCTTTCGTACAGCAGCTTTGCCCACGCTTCACTATCGACCCGTCGATAACTGATGAATAGCCTGAGATCGCTGACCTGCTCTGGTTTCTCAGTAGATGGCTTTGGCTTGTCCGATGCCCTGCGTGATCCAATGATACCGATGAGAGCTACCAGCACTGTACTAATCAGGCCAATAATCGCTACAATGATCTCTGTAGAAATACCCGAACTATCATCATCATCTTCCTCGCCAACTACGCGAAGCTGAAAATCGTGTTGCCAGACGATATTCACGCGCTCCTCGCCACTAACCGTTTGCAAAGTCCAGACCTCGGCCTGTAGATTCTGTAACCCCTCAGCTCCTTCGTGCGGTGACAGTATCCAAACCCACCGGTGTCCATCCAGACCGATGACGGTACTATCTTTCGAGACGCAACCATCAAAACTCTGTGGGGAGCAATTCAACGATGCCCCCATGAGTTGATAGAAAACCTGCCCAGGGTCAGAGATATGAACGGGGGTAATTGTGGGGGTAGCTGGTCTGGGATTAGCAGTTGGCGCATCATAAGGCGTCGGCGTATGCACTGGAATCCTGGTGACTTCGCCAAAAGGTGTTGGTGTAATGTATAAATAGTCGAAATGAATTTCGATTTCGACTCGAACCGTTTCAGATCGTGAGATTTCTGTATCTGATGTATACAGTCGAATTGTGCCTTCGCCTATTTCCTGGCCTGATATGTTGACAATTTCTATAGCCACTTCGGTGGGTCGAGCAGGTGATGGCGTAAATGTCTGGTCGAATGGCCCTTGCATTGTCTCAGCAAAGGCGGTCAGAGTCAGATATAACGAGACTTGTGTCTCTAATCGATTTCCGATATTATCGGTGCTTGCATCGTCAAGCATGCTAACCGACGATGCTATTATAGCACCTATCATGGCAACAATCGCTATGATTATCGCAGCAGTAGTTCTCTCTATCTTTGTAGACCGCGAGCCAGGGCCAGTACTCATAATTCAGCTCTCCAGATAATATGATAATCGCTCCCAGGAGACTTCTTGTTTGGAATAGTAGCAAGGCAATGGTTATTTACAGTCTGTCTGCCACTAATCAATGTTGCCAGTTACCTGATCAATTGGCTACACAGATTATGCGGGTACTTTGTCAAAGCGGGGCAGGACCAGAACGATGTGATTTCTGGAATGCTGCCAATACACAGTCTGATAGGAAGTCCACCGAGATATAATCAATTATCGGCCCCGAATGTGCCTCTGTCAGCACATCATCCATCCAGACCATATTATCATGCACCAAAGTATAACCAACCCCACACTACTTGCCCACCGACTTCCCGAATGCTCTTGTTTGACCGCCTTAGCTCCACAATTCGCCCCCTTGACCACCCCTACACCCCACCGCTACAATAAACCCCATCATCGTTTGCAAAATCCACCCAGTCAGGTGAACTTAATGAAATACAACATCCAGACTCTCGGTTGCCAGATGAACGTGGCCGACTCCCAGCGCCTCGCCTCGGCCCTGGAACAACTTGGCTACAGTGCCGCTACCCCCGCCGACGCCGACAGCGCCCAGATTCAGGTCATCAACACCTGCGTCGTGCGCCAACAGGCCGAAGATAAAGCCTGGGGACGGCTGCAAATCCTGAAGAAACTCAAAGAGCGTCAGCCCGATATGGTTATCAGCTTGATGGGCTGTCTGGTCGGCGTCAAAGACCCGCTGCGCCTGCGGAAGAAAGTTCCCTTTGTGGATGTCTTCCTGCCGCCCAGCGAAGTCGAGCCACTGACGGCCTTCCTGCAAGACCGTGACCTCGAAGCCGATGCCATCACCGAGCAGGTCGCCAAACGTGCCCGCCTCAATGACTACATGGATGCCATGCACGACGAACAGCCCGACCTGACGCTGCCCATGTACGAGCGCGGCAATCTGGTCAGCGCCCATATTCCGGTCGTCTATGGCTGTTCGCACGCCTGCTCCTTCTGTATCATCCCCTTTCGGCGCGGCATCGAGCGTTCGCGTCCGGTCGGCGACATCGTGCGTGAAGTTCGGAGCCTAGCGCGGCAGGGCGTCAAAGAAATCACGCTGCTCGGTCAAATCGTGGATCGCTATGGCAAGGACATCTCCGACGGCCCCACCCTAGCCCAATTGCTGCGCGTGATCCATGACGTGGCTGAGGAAGAAGACCTCTACCGCATCCGTTTCCTGACCAGTCACCCCAATTGGATGACCGATGAATTGCTAGAGACGGTGGCCGAATTGCCACGTATCATGCCGCACATCGAAGTACCCATTCAGGCCGGTAATGACGAGGTGTTGGCGAATATGAAGCGCGGTTATACTCAACAGGATTATCATGATCTGGTCGCCAAGATCCGCCGCATAATTCCGGATGTCGCCATTCACACTGACATCATTGTGGGCTTCCCTGGCGAGACCGACGCCCAGTTCATGGAGACCCACCGCGTATTGGCTGACCTGAAGCTGGACAAAGCCCATCTAGCGATGTACAGTCCACGCCCCGGCACAGTCTCAGACCGCCGCATGGAGGATAACGTACCCAAAGCCGAGAAGAAGCGCCGCCATATGCTGTTGGAGGAATTGCAAAACCAGGTGCAGGCCGAAATCAACGCGCCCTATCTGGGTGAAACGGTGCAGGTCTTGGTCGAAGCACGTCATAAAGGCAAATGGCGCGGACGCACGCCCCAAAACAAGCTGGTCTTCTTCGAGGATGATAGTCAGGACTGGCAAGGGCAGTTGGTTGATGTGGAGGTGATCTGGACCGGGCCCTACAGTATGCAGGCCCGCTTGCCTGGAACTGAAGGCGATGACGCTGCCTCAATCCCCATCATGGAAAACGCGGGGGACATCATCCCACTATCCGGCCTCTAGAACGAAGACACGCTCCGGCGTGTTTTTCATTCCAACTCGAATATGTTTTGAATCGTAGGCTGGCCGTATTCTGCGCCGCCCGTCAACACCTTCAGATTATCGCGGATTTGCGCTGTTCCTTTGCCATGCGTATGTCCACAAAGTACCGTAATTTGCCGCTGCGGGTAAGTCATTGCCAATGCCAACAGCACATCGCCTACTGCCTTACAGGTGAAATGTGGCAGCCACTCATCATCTGAGATTTGCCCATTATGCCAGCACGCTTCTACGAACGGCGGCACATGTGTCACGACATACACCTGGGGATATTTTTCGAGTGCCAGCATCAGTGTGCGTGCAGTATGTTCGGCAGCTTTCTTGGCTAACACTCTGACTTTCGGTGGCAAGGTGCGCTTGTTGGTATTCATCAACTCACGGATCAGCACATAGTCGTTCATCCAGACCGATGACCGCTTGAAATCACCATGCTGCAAATCCGCCCAACCATCATGTCCTACCATTCCCACCGTCGGCGTCAATTCGACAACATCCGCCTGTGTCAGATAATTCAGCAGCGGCAATTCCTCGCAAAGTATCTGCATGACCTCGCGCACACCACTAATCGAGCCGCGATAAAAGTCGTGATTGCCTAGCACGAAATCAATCGGCTTCCGCAGTGTCGCCGCCATTGTCTCCAGGTGTTCGCTGACTTCACGCGCCTCGGCAATGTCGCCGCTGATGATGAACCGGTCTGCTTCAATGGTAGCCAGCATCTTCATAAACTCGCCAAGTTGGGCGGGAAGCAAGAAGTTGAGGTGTATATCGGTCATCCAGGCCACACACAGCATAAAATAGCTCTCTCCACAAACAAAAAACCCCTCCATCATAGGCTGACAGAGAGGCTCATCTTCAGGCGGCAATTAGGCTTCGATCAGTTGACCCAGCACATCCACTGATAACTGGATTCGCTTCAACGATTCCTCACGCCCCAGCGCCTCCATCGACTGGAACAGCGGTGGCGCAACCGATTGGGCAGTGGTCGCCACACGAATCGGGTTGAACAGTGCCCCGGCTTTAACGCCCTGCTCCTTCGCTAGCGCCCGCATTGCCGCTTCCTGAGTCTCAGCACTGAAATCGGGCAACCCAGCCAAAATATCGTGCGCGGCCTGGAGCAAGTTATGGGTCTGCGCCGCGTCCATTTTCTTCGAGATCAAGTCTTCGGCAGGTGCAGGCCGGAAATCCTCGACCCACAAAAACGCCGTCCATTCTACCGCATCCTTCAGAGCCTTCAGGCGCTCCTGAATATGTGGCGTAATGAGGAGCAACTGCTCGATATTAACCTCATAACCCGCATCTTCCAGATAGGGCCGGATCATCTTCGCCAGCGCCAGCGGCTCCATCTCGCGGATATAGCTACCATTCAGCCAATCAAGCTTCTGGATTGGGAACGCACCGCCTGCCGGATTGACCCGCGATAGATCAAAACGTGGAATCGTCTCCTCCACGCTAAAGATTTCGCGGTCTTCGCCGAAGCTCCAGCCGATGTTGGTCAAGAAATTGATCAGTACATGCGGCAGATAACCGTTCTCGCGGAATTCATGCAACAACACTAGCACCGGCTGTCCATCTTGCATGAACCCGGCATGGCGCTTGCTGAGTTTGCCTTTGCCATTCGGATTCAGAATCACCGGCAAATGTCCAATTTTTGGCATTTCCCAGCCAAATGCATCATACAACTGCCGATGAATCGGGGCGCTGGAAATCCACTCGTCGGCCCGTAGAATATGGCTGATCTCCATCAGGTGATCGTCCACCACATTCGCCAGATGATAGGTCGGGAAACCATCCGACTTAAGCAACACCAGGTCGTTTAATTCCTTGTTATCGAACACAATATCGTCGCGGATTTCATCGTGAATGACCGTTTGACCTTCCAACGGCATTTTGAAACGCACAACATATTGACCGCCGGTTTCATCGTGTAATTTCTGGCGCTCCTCTGGCGTCAGATTGCGACAATGACGGTCATAACCCTGTAGGCGGCGACCACCATTTTTAGCGATTTCACGGGCACGCGCCAAACGTTCCGGTGTGCAATAGCAGCGGTAAGCCTTGTCTTGCTCAATCAGCCAGTCTGCCCATTGCTGGTAAATCTCGGTGCGCTCACTTTGGAAGTAGGGGCCATATTGCCCCCCAACCTCCGGGCCTTCATCCCATTGCAAGCCCAACCAACGCAGGCCTTCAGTGATGAGTTGCACCGAACCTTCAACATAACGTTTTTGGTCGGTGTCTTCGATCCGCAAAATGAACGTACCATTATGGTGACGGGCAAACAGCCAGTTAAACAGGGCTGTCCGCACGCCGCCGATATGCAATGGCCCGGTGGGGCTGGGTGCAAAGCGTACACGGACAGGCTTATCACTCAAGAGTTACTCCTTTTTAAACTTACGAAAGTCCGGCGATTATATCAGTAGGGCAATCGCATATCAAACCTTAATTCTCGAACAATGAGCCATTATGACCTTCAAAATCCCCAATAATCGAACCGAATTTGCAGCTTTGACATTGAGTGTTGCGCTGAATACCCGATAACCTTATCGGATGCATAGATCAAATGAGGTCAAGAGGGTTCAATAAGGCCCATTTTTCCATTAAGAAAGCATATGCGATTGCCCTAATTATATCAGAATCATGACAGCGTTTAGAGGGGCATTTGTGGTATCATCATGGATTGAGGCGAGGATAGATATTTTATGACAAAATCAAATTTAACTGTTTTCATCAGTTACCGACGCGATGATAATGCTGACTTCGTGGAGCGCATTCGTGATTGGTTCATGATGCGCTATGGGCGTGACAATGTCTTCATGGACTTCGACACCCTGCCGCCCTTCGTCCCTTTCGCCGAGTTTATCCGCGAGCGTGTCCGCGAATCCGATGTGGTGGTCGCCATCATTGGCCCACGTTGGCTGGAACTCTTGCGTGAGAAAGAAGCTGCCGGTTTGGAAGATTACGTGCGGATAGAGGTCGGACTGGCGCTGAAGGAAGGCAAGTTGGTCGCACCGATTTGCATCAAAGATGCTCCCATTCCCCGTGAAGCAGATTTGCCACCAGATGTACGCCCTATGCTGGCCTATAATGCCGCTCGCATTGATACCGGTCGCCATTTCCTCGATAACATTGACCGCATCGTTAATGGCCTGGAGCAGGCAATTACCTGGCATAGTCAGGCCCGCAGCACCCAACCCCACCTGGCGAGAATTAACGACCTGATGCTATCGCCGCACCAACGCGCTGCTGCTGCTCATGAACTGGCGAAAATGGGCGATCCACGCCCCGGCGTGGGCCTGACACCCAGTGGCCTGCCAGATATTGATTGGGTCGAAATCCCTGGCGGCGAATTCATCTTCCAGGAAAACGACCGCATCACATTGCCCGCGTTTTATATCGCCCGTTACCCCATTACGGTACAGCAATTTCAAGCTTTCATTGACGACCCCACTGGCTATGGCAATGACGCTTGGTGGGATGGGTTAGCCCACCGCGAACCACGTCCTTATCGTGCCCAATGGCCCACCGCCAACCACCCCCGCGATCACGTTTCGTGGTATCAGGCCATCGCGTTTGGTCGTTGGTTGACGGATCGCCTGGGTTACCGTAGCTCCATCACCTTGCCCACTGAGAAGCAATGGGAAAAGGCGGCACGTGGCACTGATGGACGCACTTACCCCTGGGGCAATGTCTACATCAGCGGCTACGCTAATATCGACGAGACTTTTAAAGACCCGTCAGTTGGCATCACGCCCGTCGGTGAGTATTTCATCGGCCAGACCACACCTGTTGGCATCTATCCACAAGGTGCATCACCTTATGGCGTCTTAGATATGAGTGGCAATGTCTGGGAATGGTGTCTAACCGAATACGAAAACTGGACTGACGACGACCTAACCAACACCAACCAGCGCGTTGGACGCGGCGGGTCGTGGGATTATTCACTGGCGAACTCACGAACCACGATGCGTGGTGGCGACTCCCCGGCCAGCTACGGGCATTATCTGGGTTTTCGCGTATGTGTCGAGGCTCCTGAATAGCTAGGTTCTGTTGACATTTGACAAAGTTCTGCTACGGTAGCCGCATGACAACGGTGACATTAACTGACGAACAATGGGAAAAGATGCTTGAGTTTCTACGCAGTGATGCCAGAGCCTATGTGGGCAACGAAGAGGCTTGCCGTCGGTTCGTAGAAGCCGTGATGTGGGTTGACCGCAGTGGGGCACAGTGGCGTCTGCTGCCGGAGCAACATGGCAAATGGAACAGTGTTTACAAGCGATTCGCCCGCTGGTGTGATCACGGCGTGTGGGAACGGATGCTGGCCCACTTCGCGGATGATCCTGATATGGAAAATGGCATGATTGACAGTACCATTGTGCGGGCGCATGCCTGTGCGGCTGGTGCCGAAAAAAAACGGTGGACAGGCGGAACAGGCGTTGGGGCGCAGTCGCGGTGGGTTCAGCACCAAAATCCATGTGACCGTTGATGGCTTGGGCAACCCGTTGCGACTGGCACTGACCGCCGGACAGCGCCATGATATCATCAAGGCTTCTGATTTGATCATTGACCTCGACTTTGAATATGTCATCGCTGATCGCGGTTATGCCGCCCGCGATTTTCTGGATGAAATCCGTGATACAGGTGCTGAACCCGTGATCCCGCCCAAGAAAAATGCCAAAGCGCCACATGAGTATGACGAGTGGCGGTATCGTGAACGCCATTTGATTGAGTGTTTCATCGGCAAAATCAAGCATTTTCGACGGGTCTTTTCACGCTTCGATAAGCTGGCATCTCGTTATCTTGGCTTTCTACAATTTACCAGTGTTTTGATTTGGTTACGATGAAATGTCAACAGAACCTAGCAAACCAATAAAGCGATCGAAATTAGCTTGGAGCGGCGCGATGCGTTGGTTCAGTTCGTTTTCACCGGATAGCTCAGGGCGAAGAGTCTTTCACACAGCTAGCAAAATGCCGTGTCATTGGCTGGGGAGAATATATGCAGAACGAACACTAACCATCATAACAATCTGTTGAGCGCAGGTTGATAGGAGCGTTCCCTGTGGTAGACCATTTCGAGGCACACCGTCCATTGCTTTTTTCTATCGCTTATCGGATGTTGGGGAGTGCAATGGAAGCAGAGGATATGGTGCAAGAAACCTATCTGCGCTATCAAGCGATACCTGACGAGTCGATTCGCTCGTTGAAGGCTTTTCTTTCGACAATTATCACGCGATTATGCCTCGATCATCTGAAATCAGCCCAAGCCCAACGAGAAGTCTACATTGGACCATGGCTGCCCGAACCCATAGCGACCAACCAGGCGAACCCCGAAATCATTATGGGGAGCCATGATACGATTTCGATGGCGTTTTTGGTGTTGCTGGAGAGCCTTTCGCCAGCAGAACGGGCAGTGTTCATATTACGTGAGGTTTTTGACTACGATTATGCTGAAATCGGTGCCATTCTGAATAAAGAAGAGGCTGCTTGTCGTCAGTTATTCAGCCGGGCTAAAAAGCACCTAGTTGCCAATCACCCACGCTTTGAAGCATCGCCGGATGCTCACCAGGAGATTCTCAACCGATTTGTGGCTGCCTGTACAGCAGGTGATTTGGATGGGTTGACGACGCTATTGGCAGAAAATGTTGTGCTGCGATCAGATACCGGAGGCAAAGTCAAAGGCGCGGCACGGCATCCCATTTACGGGACTGATGCAGTGGGGCGTTTTTTGGTGGGTATCACACGGCTACAACGCGTACCATTTACATTGCATCAGCAGGAGATCAACGGACAAGCCGCATTGGTTGTGCGGCGCTTAGACCGTAGCACGCTGGCAACATTATCATTGGACATCGTGGAAGAACAGGTGCAAGCAGTTTATATGGTTGGTAATCCGGATAAGCTCCAGCGAATATGAGGAAATCAGTCGATGGGTGGCCTTTCTTCGTCCACCGGCCAATCATCCTTTGCGGGCGTATAACGCACTTCACGATAGACCGCACGGGCGAAGACCAGCAGGCCGGTGTGGCCGTGCATCTGGTCATCGGGGCGCACACGAGCTGGGATGGTTTTCCAGGGACGGCGAATGAGTTCCTCGGCCTGGAGCATAAACCAGGGGCCACGATAGAGCGTTTCCAATAGTTCAATCAGTTGGTTGGCAGTGGGCACGATGGCTCCAAAGAAGCCACCACCTCGCAATGCTCCCCAGGCGGCATCCAAATAGTCCTGGGGATTAGGGACATCCAGAAAAAGAGCATGGGCATCGGTTTGGTCAAATCCATCGGCGATGTCGCGCTCAATGAACGTAACGCGATGATCAAGGCCAACACGCCGTACATTCTGGATCGCCAGGCGTTGTGATTTGGCACGGCGTTCATAACTATACACATGGCCTTCTTCACCTATCATCAAAGCTAGCAAACAGGTCAATGCGCCGCTGCCGGTTCCAGCTTCGATGACGTGCATACCTTGTTGCAAGCCTAATTTCAAGCCAATATAGCCCAGATCTTTGGGAAATATGATCTGGGTAGAACGTTGCACATAGGTCAGAAAATCATCCAAACTCGGAACCAACACGTACATGCTGTGTCCCAGGTGCGTGCGGAATTTTTCGCCATAGCGTAATTTGACCAGCGTATCGAAATCTACCTCGCCCATGTGGGTCTGGAATCGCTTGCCCTGATGTACCGTGCGGATAAATGGCTTACGGTCTTTACCGACAAGCATGACCGTGTCGCCATATTGGACATGACTATCGCGTGATAAAGTCACAAAAACTCCTCAAGTGCCCCAAAAACAAAAAGGCGCAACCTGATGCTACGCCTCCGAGTATATTGATTAGTACGAGTGAGATTAAGCGTCGATCTCGTTAAGACGATAGCCGATACCGCGAACATTCACCAGAATGTTGGGGTCTTGTCCAGCGCCCTTCAGTTTACGGCGCAGGTTGCTGACATGCGGACGAATGACTTCACGAGCTTCGCGCTCTTCGACCGTATAGCTGCGGACTTCCCGCACCAATTCTGAACATGGCACGACACGGCCTCGATGAGCGGCCAGATAGAGTAGAAGATCGAATTCGGTTGGTGTGAGGTCAATGAGTTTGCCTTCTACTTCAATTTGATAACGGCCTGGATAGATAGTGAGTGGGCCGATGGTCATGCTGTTCATTGCGGTATTGGTGGGGACAGTCGGATACTCTTCGATGGGTCGGGCCGTTGGGGCTGGGGGTGTCGTGGCTGCTGGATCACTCAATTCGCTGACATTATGGCGGATAGAATCAAGTAATTTGCGACGGCGGAATAAATTACGGGCACGCTCGACACCACGCCGGACGCTATCGCGGATGTCTTCACTTGTGCTGGGCTTAATCAAATAGTCATGCGCACCCAGACGAAGACTTTCGACCGCCGTGCCCAGGCTGGCATAACCGGTCATTAAGATGACTACCGCATCCACTGAATGTTCTTTGATGCGAGCCAGCAAATCAACGCCGCTGATGCCCGGCATTCGGATGTCGGTCAGCACAACATCGAAATCTTGATCCATCATGATATCCAGGGCTTCTTCGCCACTGGAGGCCGTGACAACCTGATAGCCAACACGTTCCAGAGTTTTGGTGACGGAGTAGCGAATTGCGCCTTCGTCATCTACAACAAGAATTGTTGCGCCTTCAGTTTCGATTGACATTTACACCACCAAAATTCTATATTCACTTACTGTCAATTATACGTGAATTTTTGGCGAACGCAAGGCGGAAATAACGTTCTAGTAGTCGAGTTACAAAGAAGTAGATGAAACTACCATGAATGTTTCGTAAAAAAACTATACAGGTTAATCGTCGGTAAATCGACACGTGCGCGTCCGGTAGTTTCGGTTAAACTAGAGAAGCAGACGACAATGGAGGATAAGTGATGTTATTGAAGACGAATATTCTGGCACGAATTGGTTATAGTCAGCTTCCGCATTGGGCACAGCCCGAACATCCCGTGATGCGGGCAGTGATGGGTTATCGTCAGCAAATCCAGTGGCGTCGCCGCCTTATACGCTTGCTGGCGTTTGTCGCGTTTCTGGCGGTGGCAGTGGCAGCGGGGTATTTGATTGCCAACAGCAACGCAGGTGACGAAGACCCAACGATTCTTGAAGTTTTGTACTGGCCGCTGATTGGCGCTCAAATTATGGCAATGGTGTTGGGTGTATCGATGACGGCCAATGTGGTCGCTATCGAACGGCAAAGACAAACCTGGGATAGTCTGCGATTGTCGTTGACTGGCGTCTCATTGACATTGCGGGCGCGATGGATCGCCGTGTTTTTCAAATTGGGTTGGTTGTTGGCGGCGATCACGATTGGGCGGTTGGTCTATTTAGCCGTGTTGTTGCAGGATATGACAGAATTTCAGGGCCGTGCGCTTGATCTCTACATCAGTGGCATCACACCGGAAGTCTCGCTGAACACCTCCATTTTGATTATGGCGGGATTGATGACGGCCTTCATTTTACAACCGTTTGTCGCGGTGGGGCTGGCAGCAGCGATTGGATTGATTGTGTCGGTATTCACACGCACGCGGACTGTAGTAGTGTTGGGATTGTTGTTGTTGATAGGACTACGCCTGGCGATTACGAGTGGCGGGCTTTTTGTCGGGACAACGGTCTTTGAAGATGGTGGTGTGACGACTGACCTATTCCAGATGGAAACTAACGAGGCATGGTATCGGCTGCTGTTGTCGTCGGCAGAAGGCGATATGATGTTGAAACTGATGCATCTGGAAACATTGGGACAAGTGTGGGCCGATGTGGAAAATACGATTTATATTGGCGGCGTATTGTTGCTAATCGTTCTCATTCAGGCTGTTATTGCAAACGCGCTCGTATTGTTCGCGGCGTGGCGGGCGACGCGGCCCACCAGTAGTTAGCGTGCAGGTAAATTAATGGTAAAGGGGGCAAAACCATCATGCAATTGTTGATGAAACTAACGGTTGCCTTCTTGGTGCTACATACCATTGGGCTGGGGGTTATTGTAGGCCAACGGCTGGTTAACCAACCGCATGTCCAGGAGTTGCTGGCAATTGATGATGCCTGCGGGCAGGATTGCTGGTTCAGTGTGCCGCCAGATGGGACAATGCAGCGGCGAGAAATTGAAGATCGGCTGATAGGCTACCCAACGGAGCAGATCCGGTTACGCGGAAACTATATGCGGTTTATTCTCTATGATGAGGAACCATCACAACCAGTAGGTAATCTACAGATTGCGCTGGACAACGGCTATGCCACTGAAATCTGTTTTTCGCCCAGCCAATCGGTGATGTTAGGGGATGCGTTGGCGGCGTTCGGACCACCGGACTATTTTTGGCTGTACCGGACACTGCGATGGATTCCGTCTACACAAGATATTGAGATTATGCAGTATGAGGTTGTCTATAATTCACCCGATATTGTGCTGTCAGGCACGCTGTATGTTGATCTGGAAATCTCGCGGCCACGTCTGCCACTAAAAACACCTGTCAGCCAGATCTGTACGCCGATTGGGGACAGCGCCAATCGCACCCAACCGGTGCGCTGGCCGGAATGGCAAGGTTTTAACGTGACATTGGATCATTATGTAGCAGCCCAGCGGATTGATGACGACGAGATATTTTCTATTCAGCCGTAGGTGAGGACGTCTCCCTACCCCTGATGAAAGACGATCATCTAAATCACACCTATGGTGCGGCGAATACCATGTTGCAATTCCTGTGCCGCTTCATTCTCTAATTTCTTAATCTCAGCAAATATCTCGGCCACTGCATCCATATCGTCGGGCGCAATCTCATCCAAATTATCTAGGCGTGACAGGCTATGAGCGACTTTGCCCGCATATTTGGCAGGCAAATCGCTGATGGAGTCGGGCAAGAAAATTGACCATTGATAGCATTTGCCCAGCATTTCGCGCAACATTTCGCGCAGAGCCTCGCGCCATTCACTCAAGGTTTCATCGCCGGACGTATATTCCAACGTGGCCTTGACGCGCCCGACCAGAGTCACGATTTCTTCGTAGATGTCAAGTTGTTTCTCTTGTACCAATCGCTGTTGGACGAAACTATCGTAAAAACGATGATAATAATAGACAACGCCTCCGGTGGCCCCCAGGCTTGCGCCCAGAATCGCCAAGCTTAACAATATCCACTCCACAACGGTATTCCTCCCACATAATCAACTGGCAAAATCAATAAAGTGTAAAATTGCACATTCCCGACCACCACTGCATAGAGACTATCTTCCTGGAAAGTAGCAGTCAGGGCTGCTCCGGTGACGGTACTGGTGAAGACACCGTCGGGTGGGCCATATAAGCTGATGGATGGCAGCCCAGCATCGGCTTCGACAATGATGCACCACTCGGTGGTGGACGGTGCATAAAACACATATCCGCGCTGGTTTCCTGCTGGCAACGTATCGTCAATGCGGGCGGGCACGAGGATGGATTGTCTATCCGTTATATCAGATGGAAAGTCGCCATTTAACAGTTGTAGAGGATCGGGGCGAGGGGTGGGATAAGTCGGGGATGACACTGGCGTATTGTCCGGGGTGTCGCTACCACGATTCATGACCCACTGCATGACTAGGATAACTACCACCGCCGTCACGAGAAACCCGGCTGCGGGGAGCAACCAACGACGACCATGGTATAGTCCCGTCAGTCGTCGAAAGGTCGGGCTGTCGTAATTTTGGAAGGCATGAGTTTCGGTATCGTCTGGAAAATTATCTGGCGGCAAACGCCGTTGCATAAGCATGTATTCCTCGCCAAGCAGCCCTGGACAGGGTGAAATCCAGCCTCTATTATCATAGCTATGTTGCATTCGATCAAGCCAGGATTGGGGGCGGAGTGTTGGAAATCATTGGCGTTGCTATCGGCATCTTTTTGTTACGCGTGTTGGGTAACACCATCACGACGCTGCGCCTGGTCATGCTGGCCCGCAATCGGATGCGGATGACATTCGTTCTCAGTTTTATCGAGTCGTTAATCTTCGCGGTGGCTTTGGGCGCGGTGGTGACCAATCTGGACTCGATATTGAATCTGGTGGCCTATGCCGGAGGATTTGCAGTGGGTGGCCCGGTAGGCATGTGGCTGGAAAGCAAGTTGACGTTCGGCTATGTTTCGTTAACCGTCATCAGCCCCAATTATGGGCATGCAGTGGCCGAAGCGATTCGCCAAGCAGGTTTCGGGGCAACAGAGGTCGCAGGCCAAGGGGCTGAAGGCGACGTGGTGGTGATTGAGACCGTATTGGAGCGAAATGACTTGTCGGCCTGTCTAGACGCCATTCAAAAAGCGGACAGCAATGCTTTCGTCACAACCCAGGCTTTGCAAAGTACCCGACATGGCTATGTTCAGGCGGTGCGGCCCGGATTGGCGCGCTTGCCGCATATTCCCCATATTCCACGCCCCCATCTGCCACATCGGCGGCGAAAGAATCCTTGACGTTTCGATTAGAAATCGGTATCATTATCGCACATTTGTTCGCAGTCCCAACCTCATTCATAACCACACAAGAATCGTGATTTCATGGCACAAGATAAAATCATCGTTCGCGGCGCACGCGAGCATAATTTGAAGAACATTGATGTGGAGATTCCGCGTGATAAGCTGGTGGTCATCACTGGTTTATCGGGCAGCGGAAAGAGTTCACTGGCATTTGATACCATCTTCGCTGAAGGACAACGCCGCTATGTCGAGAGTCTATCGGCGTATGCCCGCCAATTCTTGGGGCAGATGGAGAAGCCGGACGTGGATCAGATTGAGGGTCTCAGCCCAGCGGTCTCCATCGACCAAAAGGGCGTCAGCAGCAATCCACGCTCGACGGTCGGGACTGTCACTGAGATTTACGATTATCTGCGCTTGCTCTATGCACGAGTTGGACAGCCGCATTGCCCAACATGTGGCGAAGTATTGGAAGCACAAACTGCCCAGCAGATCGTGGATCGTGTGGCGAGTATGGCCGACGGAACACGCATCCAGATCCTCGCACCAGTCATCAAGGATCGCAAAGGCCGCCACGAGAAAGTCTTTAAAGATATTCAGGAAGCTGGTTTTGTGCGGGCACGAGTCAACGGTGAGGTGATTGAAGTCGATACGCCGCCCACGCTGGATCGCTACAAATCACATACGATTGAAGTTGTGGTAGACCGGTTGGTCATCCGCGTTTTCGATGACCCGGATAGCGATGAAGCCAATAGCCACATGTCACGCTTGACGGACTCGATTGAGACGGCACTGGAAATTGGGGATGGCTTTGTTATTGTCGGCGATGTGACGGATGGCGATAATCCTACCGACTATCCCTTTAGTGAGCAACTGGCGTGCCCGTTCGGACATGGCAGCTTCTCCGAAATTGAGCCGCGTACATTCTCTTTCAATAATCCGCATGGAGCCTGCCCGGACTGCCAGGGATTGGGGTTGCGACTGGAAATTGACCCGGTGTTGGTCGTGCCAAACAGTGAGCTGAGTTTGGCCGAAGGGGCCATCCAAGCAGGGGCTTATCCACAGGGCAAAGATAGCTATACCTATCAGATCATTGCCAGTGTATGCGAACGTTTTGGCATTGATTTTGAGGCGCCCTGGCGAGACCTAACACCGCAACAGCAGGACGTTGTGATGTATGGCGTAGGCGATGAGAAGATTCCTGTCCAGTATGTAACCCATGAGGGAGAAAAGCGGACTTATCGCACGCGGTTTGAAGGTGTTGTCAATAACCTGAACCGGCGCTATAACGAGACAACGTCGGATTGGATGCGCGGCAAGATTGAAGAGGTGATGACCGAGCGCCCATGCCCAACCTGCAATGGGCGACGTCTCAATCCCTGGGCACTGGCGGTGCTAGTGGGCGAGCAATGTATTCAAGAAGTAACAGCGATGCCCGTCAAGAAGCTGGCAACGTGGGTTACATATTTGCGTGGGGAAGACACACCGCTGTCGCTCCGTAACCAGGAAATCGCCTATCAGGTACTCAAGGAAATCAATAACCGCGTGGGCTTTATGGTAAATGTGGGGTTGGATTACCTGACATTAGACCGTGCATCTGGCACGCTTTCCGGTGGTGAGGCACAGCGCATCCGGTTGGCGACGCAGATTGGTTCGCGGCTGACGGGGGTGCTGTATGTGTTGGATGAACCGTCGATTGGTTTGCACCAGCGCGATAACGAGCGCCTGATTCATACATTGGTCGGGATGCGTGATCTGGGCAATACCTTGCTGGTGGTTGAACATGATGATGAAACCATGCGCCGCGCAGACCACATCATTGACATGGGGCCAGGTGCAGGTGAGCATGGCGGACATATTGTGGCAACGGGCACACCAGCAGATATTATGGCGCATGATGAGAGCGTTACGGGCGCATTTCTGAGTAAGCGGCGGCATATTCCTGTGCCAGAAACACGACGTAATGGCAACGGACAAGTCATTACCATTAAGGGCGCACGCGAGAACAACCTCAAGAATCTGACGGTGGATGTGCCGCTGGGCAAGCTGGTGGTTATTACGGGAGTGAGCGGGTCGGGCAAATCGACGTTGATGGTCGATGTGCTATATCGGGCGCTGGCGCAGAAAATTAATCGTAGCAAGGAACGGCCCGGCGACCATGATTTGATTGAGAATGTGGACTTTGTCGACAAGATCATCAACATCGACCAGAGTCCGATTGGGCGCACGCCGCGCTCCAATCCAGCGACTTATACCAAGATGTTTGATGACATTCGCAAGTTATTTGCTCAATTGCCGGAAAGCGCCATCCGGGGCTACAGTGCCGGACGGTTCTCATTTAATGTGAAGGGTGGACGCTGCGAGAATTGCCAGGGTCAGGGTTTACTGAAAATCGAGATGCAGTTTCTCCCCGACATATATGTAGATTGCGACGTGTGTCATGGCACGCGCTACAATCGTGAAACGCTCCAGGTTAAATATAAGGGCTATAGCATCGCCGATGTATTGAGCATGACGGTCACCGAGGCCATGGATGTCTTCGAGAACATCCCCAGTGTTTACCGACGTCTGTTGACTCTAGAAGCGGTGGGTTTGGGTTATATCCGTATCGGGCAGGCAGCAACAACGCTCTCCGGTGGTGAGGCACAGCGCGTCAAACTGAGCCGCGAACTCTCTAAGCGCAGTACGGGACAGACACTCTATGTTTTAGACGAGCCGAGTACGGGTTTACACGCGGCAGATGTAGAACGTCTGATTGAGGTGTTGCAGGCGTTGGTAGATCGCGGCAATACGGTGCTGATTATCGAGCATAATCCTGACATCATCAAAGTGGCCGATTGGCTGATTGATCTGGGGCCAGAAGGTGGCGATGATGGCGGTGAGGTGGTGGCAGTCGGTACTCCGGAGGATATTGTGGCGTGTGAAGCCAGCTATACCGGCCAATATATCTCCGAGTATCTGAATGGGGAGAAATAGTATCCTGGGTTATGATTAGGGGTAGCTGTCTTTTGTAGAATGGGACTGGAGTGCCCATGCCCACGATTGCACTCAGGAATATCACTAAACGGTTTGGCCCTCGCGCTGAAAGTACCCTCAAAGACCTGGTGCGGGGTAGTACGCGCTTCTTCGATTCGGAGAAAAAGCTAGATTATCTGGAATCCCATCGTGCCCGTCCTGAACCACCAGATCGTGATTATGCCCTTTACCAACTATCGCTGGCGATTCGTAATGGCGAGACACTGAGCCTGGTGGGGCCGTCGGGATGTGGGAAGACAACGTTGCTGAAAGTCATCGCAGGGTTGGTTGATCCTGATGAAGGCGAAATCTTGTATGATAATGTCCCGTTGCAGCAAATCCCTCGTGCTGAACGGGGAATCGGCATGGTGTTTCAAACCTATGCGCTTTACCCACATCTAGATGCTTATACCAATATCGGCTTTTTCGATCTAATCCGTCGCCAACCGGAAAAAATTCCCGAACGCATTCGGCATATCTCCACAATAATGGGCGTGGACATCCAGCATTTGTTGAGTCGTAAGCCACCGACGCTTTCCGGCGGAGAGCAACAGCGCGTGGCAGTTGCACGATGCCTAGCACGCGATCCAAAGCTGTTTTTGTTCGACGAGCCATTGTCTAACTTGGATGCAAAACTGCGAACTCAGACTCGTGTCCAGATCAAGCGATTGTTGCGCCATTATGGAATCACGGCGGTCTATGTCACCCATGACCAGGTGGAAGCGGTTGCATTGGCGGATCGGATCGCCGTGATGCGGGCCGGGCATATCGAACAGGTGGGCACCTATCCTGAAGTTTATCGCGCTCCGGTCAATGTTTTTGTGGCCGAATTCCTGGGTAATCCATCCATGAATTTGTTTTTGGGACGAGCTTGCGAAGATTGTTGGGAAGGCAAAGGCTTTGTTGTCAGACCCATTCGGCGTGGTTTGCGTGTTGGTCAGGGCGTCTGGTTGGGAATTCGCCCTGAAGATGTCATTGTCGGAGAGGTAGGTGTCCAGGCACAAATTGAGTTGATTGAGCCGATTATCACGGATCAGATACAATTGGTCTATCTGCAAATTGCGGGAGAAAGTTGTGTGGCGCGTGTGCCAATTGACCAGAAACTTGAGATAGGAACCTCGGTCCATGTGCAGTTCCCCGTAGACAAAATCGCATTGTTTGACCGGGAAACCGAAATCCGCATAAGTTGAGGAAAGGGTCATAAATGTTCAGGATTGTGTTGAAATTGCTGGTTGTGTTGCTGGTGTTGCCGTCTGGCATGGGGTTGGCACAGGATGGTGAAGAATTGGAGCCGACCTTTCCGGATGTGCGGTATGTTGAGGATGGCGATTTTAAGCAAAAAGTGGACGTGTATTTGCCACTGGATGCGCCTGCTGACGACGAGTTATTGCCGACGATATTTCTGTTGCATGGCAGCGGCTATACCAAATGGGATATGGAGCCATTGGCCGCGTATTTTGTTGAAGAGGGCTATGCAGCGGTGGCAATTGAGTACCGGAATCCGTTTCCTGAACAGGGCCAGGACGTGTTTTGTGCGCTGGCCTGGGGGCATAGCAAAGCGGAAACGTATGGCTTTGATCCTGAACGTTTTATCGTGTTAGGCCATTCGCTAGGTGGATTTGGTGCAGCGTTACTGGGTGTTACGGATGATCCAGTGGAGTATTTGGAAGATTGTGAACATTCATTGCCGGAGGAGAATTGGCTGGCCGGGGTCATTTTGTATGCGGCGGGTGGTTTGGATCAAGAAGTCATTACCGATCAGATTGATGGCGGTGAGCCACCGTTTCTGTTGATTCATGGGGAGAATGATCGATTGGTGTCGCCGGAACAATCTGAGATGTTTGCTGAGGCGTTGATGGCGGTGGATGTTGATGTGACGTTAGTTTTATTGCCTGAAGTCGGTCATTTTTTCACAAACCCTGCCAGTGAGCCGGGCCAGATGGCGATTGAAGCTGTGCAATTATTTTTGGATACTTTATGGGAGAACAGGGTGGGTGACACAGATATGGATGACAATGAAACTTAAATATGGCGACGAATATCGCAGATTCTTTGTTCAGAAAAGGCAAAGACATTATAATTTCGAGGTATTGGTTGTTGCTCTATAACAGTTGAGCGTAAACCTGGGAGTGTTTTTTATGGGGCATAGATTATCAAGATGCAAGAAAGCGTGGTTGCCATGCGATTATTAGCACGATTATTGAGTTTGAGTATTTTGTTAGCTGGTCTTTGGCTGGTGAGCAGTTTTATTTATGCTCAGGATGGCGAGGACGAAGCTGAATATGCGGGGGCACGCAGATGCAGCTCGTGTCACCGCGAATTGGCACGTGCCCATGCCGAAACACGTCATTCACTGGCTTTACATGTTGCTGAGGAAGACAGTGTTACACTACTGGCTGATTTCGGCCAGGATAGTGAATTCCGTCTGGTTCTGTTTCCTGATGAAATGGAACCCCGTCCCGTCCAACGTGAAGACATCGCTTTTGTCATGGGGTCAGGTCGCCATGTTCAGCGGTTTGTATATGAACTGGACCGCGATGAATATGCGGTGTTACCAATACAGTGGAATACAATTGAACAGACCTGGGAACCATTTATATTGGCTGAGAACTGGCCCGACCCCGCCTACGACTTCACCCAGAATTGCGCGGGTTGCCACACGACTGGCCTCAATGTATCGCTTGGTCGCTGGGAAGATGATGGCGTTCAATGCGAAGCCTGTCATGGCCCAGCAAGCCTTCATCGCGAGGCGGCTAGAGAGGCAGGCACCAGCCCCAGTGACCGTGAACTAGATGAAATCCGTGCAGTTATTGTTCGCAGCCCTGATGCTCAGATATGTGGGCAATGTCATAATCAGGGCCACGAACAAAAGAACGCCCACCCCTATCCAGTGGATTATTTGCCGGGATTGAATTTGCTGGATGAAGATGTGTTCGTTTTGGCGGCTACTGATGATCCTTTCTACTGGTGGTCAACTGGACACGCAGCTCGCACCAATATGCAATTCAACGAGTGGCTAGAATCGGCTCATGCCAGTTCCTTAGAGACACTCCAACGCGCTGAAGATGCAGCGGATGCTTGCCTGCAATGCCATAGTACAGACTATCGGTTGGTGGCGGCTCGTATTGCAGCGTCGGAAAGTGGTGAGAGTGATGAATTGCCGCCCGATCCGGTTACGCTGGAGACAGCAGAATTTGGTGTAACTTGTGTGACTTGCCACAATCCGCATAGCCCGCCAGAAGCAGAGGTATTATTCGTTGATGAACCGTATGCAGTTTGTGTGGATTGCCATAGCAATACGGAGCGCGGCGAAACGGGAATCCACCATCCGGTGCAGGAGATGTTTGAAGGAACGTTGTTGGTGGCTGGTATTGAGATTGAGGGCGTGCCGGGCGTACATGTTGCTGAGGAAGATGGCCCTGATTGCCTGACATGTCACATGATGGCGGTTCCGGTCAATGAGAACACACGACCTACGCACCGCTTCTTACCAATACTCCCCGGTGAAGTCGGCGAAGAGGAACCATTGGCAGATACGTGTTCGGGTTGTCACAACGATTTGACAGTCACTGATCTGCAATTTTTGGTAGAGGATACACAAGAAAGTGTACGGTCGCGGTTGTCGGTGAATTGGGCACGATTCGCCAGTTTGAATGAGCCTGAACCCGATACCGATGCCCATCAGAAATATGAACAAATTGTGGCATTGCTGACATTTGTGCAAAACGATGGCAGCCTGGGTATCCATAACTATGCGTATGCAGATGTGTTGCTGACGAGTGCTGAACAGTTGATGGGTGAACTGAATGTGGCAGGAGCTAATCTGGAGCCGCCCGAAGCGCCAGCCCCAACCGCAACACCAGCGCACGGGACCGAGAGTTTCTATCGCATTGTGGAATCGGAAACACCCAGCGGCGCACGCCCGATAACGGTGATTGTGATCGGCACGACCATCTTAGGATTGCTGGCTGGAGCCGCATTGCTCATCCGGCGAGGGGGCCAATAATGATGAAACGAATCAAACAAATTCTGGCACTCGCGTTAATCGTTTTGGGGACATTGGTACTTGGCTGGCAACTGACTGGCACTAGTCTGGCCGCGCCGAACGTGCCACAGGATATGATTCAGCCCGCGCAGGATGGAGGAGACGACCAACCTGATGAAGAACCCGCTGGGCCATCCGACAACTATTGTCTGTTGTGCCATACACGGCCCGATCAGGTCTGGGTGCTACCAGATGGCGCGGAGCTGTCACTGACAATTGACCCAGATGTGCTGAAGGCGTCCGTACATGGCGAGAACAATCCAGAGGGGCAGCTGACCTGCTCCAGTTGCCACCTGGACTATCGCTATCCTCATGCAGAGCAGATCAGCCAAACTATCCGCGAATTTCGGGCACAACGCTATGCGGCTTGCCGCACCTGCCATGAGGATCAATACACGCACTTGCAGGATAGCGTGCATGGCACGACGCTCCGTCAAGGGCGTCTGGATGCAGCAACATGTGTGGATTGTCATGGTGGGCATGATATTCAGCCGCCGGATGATCCACCGCAACGCATTTCGCTGACCTGTGGGCGCTGTCATGGCGTGATCTTCGAGCAATACCAGAACAGTGTGCATGGTGCAGCTTTGTTGGACGAGAGCAATCCTGATGTGCCGACCTGCATCAACTGTCATGGCGTGCATGATATTGCCAACCCTACCACTGACTTGTTCAGAGTACGCTCCCCTGAGTTATGCCTGGGATGTCATGCGGATGGCGACCTGATGGCACAATATGACATCAGCACGCATATCTCCGAGAGCTATTTAACTGATTTCCATGGAGCGACTGCCGCGCTATTTGAGCAAGAGGATGAAGATGTTGTGAGCAACAAGGCGGTTTGCTATGATTGCCACGGTGTGCATAACATTCAGGCTGTAGAAGGTGAAGGCACAGCGGCTATTCGTGAGAATCTTTTAGAAACGTGCCGGGAATGTCATCCGGATGCCAGTGCTAATTTTTCAGATGCATGGATTGGTCACTATGAACCAACATTTAGTTCAAACCCGTTGCTCTTCCTGGTACGGAATTTCTATAAAATCGCCATTCCAGGTGTGGTAGGAGTATTTGCAATTTTGATTGGTGTAGATGCAATAGGTGGAATACGTAGTCGTTCGGGCAGAGGTCGGGAGCAAAAATCATGACCCAAGAAAACCAACAAATTGGCTATAGACGCCTGATGCGCTTGCGCCGTTTTGCGCTGTTTATTTTGGTGATTGCTATGATTGGCCTAGCTGTGACGGGACTGCCGCAAAAATATGCCGACCGGTCATTGGCACATACGATGATTAGCTGGCTTGGACATGTGGAAAGTGTCCGCATCTTACACCGGTTCTTTGCCATCTTGTTGATGCTGGATGTCATCTATTTTACGCTGGTGGCTGCTTACCAGTGGTATGTGCGCGAGCAAAAACCTGTGATTGGCCCGACTTGGAATGACTGGGGAAGCGCCTGGAATCGGATTCGTTATATTGTAGGTATGGCGAAGAAATCTCCGCGTGCGCCATTATACAATTTTACGGGAAAGCTCCGGCGTCTGGTGATGTTTTTGGGCCTGATATTGATGATTGTGACGGGTTTTGCCCTGTGGAATCCTGTTGCAACCACAAAACTATTGCCGGGCGAAGTCGTTCCAGCGTCACGGTCTGCTCATAGTGAACAGGCGTTGTTGCTGGTCATTTTGCTAATTATTTGGTATGGATATGCGATTGTTCGCAGCCCCATTACCCTGTTAGAGCGAAAATCGCAGACGCCTATTTCCCCCACTGTTGAGCCGGAAACAATGGCCCAACGGGCGCGACGATTCTGGCCGATAGCCGGATTGGTCGTGATCGTGTTACTCGGCGGACTATATTGGTTCGTTGCCTTTGAGGATAGTGCAGTGCAAACAGTCTCTCGTCGTCATGTGTTGGCTTTTTCGCCTGAAGTTCAATTGGAGGAGGGTGATCCGGCAGTGGGCGAAGCATTATGGACTACCCTACGATGTTCGCATTGTCATGGCAATGATGGCGCGGGGACCGCGGTTGGGCCAGCACTGCACGTTGATGATTTAACGTTTGAAGCTTTTTATGAACAGGTACGCAGTGGTTTTGAGGGCATGCACGCTTTTAGCACAGAAGAATTGCCAGATCGGTATGTGTTACATCTGTGGGCGTGGTTGAGCGAGACTTTTGACCAGGCGGCGGTATCTGCCAGTCCTAGTACAAGATATTTTGGTGGTTGAATATCGTTTGTCTATACCTGATTGAAAACGATTCGGGAGCAGCGGGAAGTCACCACTGCTCCCGAATGATTCTTATTCAGCAGGAACGTTGTTAGTGATCCATTCGCGTAGCAACGCCATCTGGTGATCGGTGAATTGGGCAAAGTGACCGTCTTCCATGACCTGAACAATCAGGCTTTCGTCGGGCGAGCCAGGAATGATGATCGGGCCACTTTCACCTCCAGCCAACAGACTGCCATAATCCGTCACGCGTAGCCCTTTAGAGGGCACTGGTCCATGGCACCCGCTGCATTGCTGGACGAAAAGCGGTTCCAGTATTTGATAGGTTGGTTCTCCTTCAAAATCTTCCAGCAAGGGTTCCGGTTCCACCTGATATATCCCCAGAACGGTTGCCAGGCCAGGGGCATTAAAGCCTGCATATTCCCATTCGCCACCATGACAGGCGCTATTCGAGCAGAAACTACTGTTGTCGGTTCCACCGGGGTTGCCAGTGTCATGACAATTGGCACAGGTGACATCGAATTCGTTATGATGGCGCGTGATCCAGGTCGAATCGAGGTGCGAAGGCGGCTCGTTGCCAGTCGATATGGGAACGGTGGGTTCGATATCACCAGGATAAACGACCTGTGGAATTGAATGGCACAAGTTACATTCCAGCCGAACGACCTCGCCCGCCTCGCTAAAATGTTGTCCGTCATGACAACGGAAACAGCCGGGTGCAGTGAGATGCCCGATGTTGTCGGGGTGCGTTTCCCAGGTGAGGAGTTGCTCAGGGTAATAGAGGTCGTCGTAAAGATCGCTCAGAGTATCAATCGCTTCCTGTACCAGCGGTGCGCCTTCCGCATAGAAATCGGCGTAGTTGGCGCTGTAATAGCCATCGAGGGTGGCGAAGGCGGCGTCGGCTTCTTCAAAGGATTCGTAGGCAACCGAGAGCAATTCAACCGCTCTTACTCGAATAAACGGAATCTCAGAGGAGATGTCGCCCGCATTCAACGCCCCATCTATTGCACGTTCAGGAGAGCTGATCTGATGGGCGATGCGATTATGGCAAGTGATACAGTCCATCTCATGAATTTCATATTGATCCAGATTGTCCGTATCAATAGGCGAGTTGATGGCATTGTAGGTAATGGTTTCTCCTTCGGGAGCTCGGACCTGTACCCAGGGGATTTCTTGTTGTAAGTCGTCGGTGGCAATATATTTAATTTCATTTTCGATATGCCAGTGAATCCCAAACCCCAATCCTTCGCGTGATGATCCACCGCCCGTATGCATCAACAGGTAAACGGAAAAAGGATCATTCTCACGGTTATTTTCATAACGTTGCAGAACGCGCAGGCTATCGCTTGAAAACTTCTCTGGCGTATGGCAACGCTCGCAGGTTTCTCGTGCGGGACTCATTTCGGAGGAGCGAATGGGATACTCGAAATCCTGTAATACGGTGGCAATGACCAGCCGCGAGTGTCCTGATTTCCGAATAAGTTGGCGGATGATGAGATCGCGACCGATGTGGCAATCGACGCAGGTCACACGTGAGTGTGGCGATGCCAGATAGGATGAATAGTTGGGCGGCATGGTATGACAAGTTGTGCCACAAAACTCTGGCGAGTTTGAATATTCCCAAGCCGGGGGAATCGCAATCAAAATGAATAATGCACCAATGCTCATTAAGCCAATGGATGCCATCCGTCTTTTGATGGAACTTTGTGGAGGGGGAAAAACTAATCTAAAAAGCCGTTTTAGCATGGTGACACCTTCAAGAAATCTACCACTAAATCAAACTTACTGAGTTCAATCAGATATTATCCAATGATCTGTGTTATTGCCAATCTTCAATCCTATCAACTACCCTGTAGCAAGCTAGGGAGTTTGTCCCTGGCCTAAGCCGAGATGTGTGGGTCGTTGATTGAACCCCTGCTTGCAATATTACAAGCAGCGTTGTAATCAGCGTGAGCAGCGTAGCCACACCGAACACACAAAAACTTGTCTTGAGTACGACGATTGGATTTATCGACACAACCACAGCCAAACAGGCCTGACTAGTATAGGCCGGATCAACGTATATCACGCTAACGCCAGCGCGTTGTGCTTTGTACTCGATTTTCTGGTGGAGATCATAGAACGCCCAACTGTGCAACTGGACTGATGCAGCGTATCACCATCTGCGCTGGCAACTCAAATTGCGTGCGGATGTCGGCGTAAACCAACTTATGGACACCACCACGACCAAACACTCCACATTCCCACGCCATCTCAACGACTCGCATGGTTTTACGTCCAGAGAGCATTGTCTGGACAACCAACAACCTATTCATCAGTTAAAGGGCAAGGATAGTGTAGCATATGAAAGATGCGTATTCAATTTCAAGTGCGCCTAACGGCGGGCTAAAGCCAGCGAGAAACCCGCCTAACCACTGCCATTAAAATGACGTGGCTTGCGGCGGGTTCAATTTCTGTCAAATTCATGTTTGGTATTTTACCGTCAAACTAACCTCAACGAAAGAGGGCACGCCTCTCCTGGGTGCATTCCACATCTGGGGCAATGTTGACCGGCAATTGAGCCGAAGGCAACTTATGAGGCCGATGGCTGGCGATGAGAAAGGCTGGTGTGTGCCGCATTCTATCAGCGGCCCTCGCCAGTTCATATACGGCATAGAGTGGCCCATTGGCTATTTCGGCACAAATCATTTTGCCCCCAATCTGGATCCTGTTGGCGAAGTCAAAATTAGCAACATTTAAGGATTGCTTGGGCTTCACAAAAAGCTCCGGAACTACAAAATTCTGTGCATTTTCGATTGCTAAAGCACTTCGCCAACAGGATCCAATCTGGAATACACCCGCCTCTCCTCCCCGCACCAAGCTACGGGGTTTCCGAGGCTATCTGTTTTATGAAAAATGCCCTTAAAAGACAGATTTAGAGAGGATGTGCATCACAGATCGAAGATCACCATATAAACCAGTCAACTCCTGCTCATATTATTCCATGGATGGGCAGGAGTTGAGGGTAAATCGCCTATATGCCTGAGAGCGGCGGACTCTCAGGCATTATTAGACTAAATGGATGTTATTCCATCATTTCCAGCATTTCATCGAGCAGATCTTCAGCTTCGCTGAGGATGTCGTCGGTGAAACCGGGGTTATGGAAGCCCCAGCTACCATCGGACTCGACGAAGGTGAGCATGGTATGGAGACGCATCGCCATCAACTGATCCTCGGATTCGGAACCGGCCTCGACATCGGCCCATTCTGGGTGGGCTTCTTCGATGGCGGTCAGTTCTTCACGCAGGAACTCGACGCGTTCTTGTGTATCTTCCATCACTGACTCGATAGCGAAGGTCAAATTCTCTGGCGTGTTGTCTTCGCTACGTTCTGGCGAGTGACAACCGGAGCAAGAATCTGGCTGGCCTTCAGCAGCTTCCGTCGGCAGGACGATGTGCCAGGTGTGCGAGCCAATGTCGCCAACTTCGGCGCTCTTGGCCGTGCCAACCATGTGACAGGAGGCGCAGACCGGGCCGTAGAGTTGATTAGAATAGTGCGGGCTTGGGCTGCCCTCGATACCCAGGAAACTCCAGCCTTCATACATCTCACGCATGGGGTGATGGACCGAAGCACCAGCACGAATGGCGCGTGTGGCACCGCTGGTTCCGTTGTGGCATTGCACGCATAGGTCGTAGGATTCACCCTGTAGCTGATCTTCAGCAGCGACCTCGCCGTGCGGGCTGTGGCACTGGACACAGGTGATGCTGTGCTGGGAAGTTGCTACCGTTAGAGGCTCATCGAAGGTAGTATCCTGGAAGTTGAAATCGGTGCTGTGGCAGGGCAGGCAGTATTCACGACCATGGTCGCTTTCCTGAATGCTTGCCAGGGCGTTACCATGAGCAGATTCGCTCCAGGTGATGTATTGCTGGCGATGCTTCTTCTCTGTGCCATCCGGCCAGAAGTTGGCATCTAAAGTTGGATCTTCATCAAATGTGGGAGCAACTGAGGTGAACATGGTGTCATCCAGCGGGCCACCAACAACGTAGCCAACGGGATACCCATGAGCGCCATCGGCGCTGCTGCCCCGATTGTGGCAAGCACCACAGATCGTGGAGTCAACACTGGCGACGATGGCCTGGCGAACCGCGAGAACCTCATCGCTGGTTGGCTCGAAACCTTCAGGCAGTGCATTCGCTAATTCGACATGGACACTACCCTGGCCGTGGCAGGATTCACAACCAGCACCCAGTTCGGCCCATTCCCGTGTCATCGGATCGTAGCCAGTGGTGTGGCAACCCGCGCAACTTTCCAGCCAGTCGCCCTGGGTTGCAGTTACCCACTCGCCAGCGTCAATATTGAATTGGATAGGTGTGACGATATAGGTATCTTCGGTCTGCATAATGAAGCGTTGACGATATTTGTTACCCATCAAGAAGGTGATGTCGTCAACAGTGAAGACACGTTCTTCGCCGTTTATCTCGAAGGTGCGGACATCTTCGCCGATACTGAAATCAGCGACGAGCGCCTCTTCACTAAACGGTTGAACCATGTACGGGTGAATGGTGTCAGCCCAGTCCCGATATTGGGAACTGTGACACTGGAAACAGGCGTCGGAACCAACATATTCCGCACCTTCCGGGGGGGTGTTGCCAGTCAGAACTGGTTCGGTATCGGGTTGATCCGCTGCGACCGCAACGAAGACACCCATAACCAGCACCGCGCCAACAACAACGATCAATAGTGCTAAACGGCGTTGCATGGCTAAAACACTCCTTCTAAGCATTGTGCCTGATGGATAGTCTTCCATCAGGCTCCCTTATAAAACAAAACAAGAGACCGCGCATCTGTCGTCACAGAAGGCAATCTCTCGGTTTGAACTAGCCACGCAACAATCAAGCTAGACCGCGGTGGGCCACGCTGATTGTCCGTGGTCAAGAGTCGGCGTGCGAACGGAATATCATCAAACGTCACAATGGTCCATACCTGGTCTGGTGGACCCCATGGCATGAAAATTTGATGATGATTCTGGGGGGTACGTTCTGACGCACTGCTGAAAGCAGCCAGCCACTCAAAATTCCGTACCAAACGGAATGCTTCGATTCGCCCCGAAGATTCTTCATAATCCAGGCGAATAATCCGCTGCTCAATCTCATCCAGGGTTGCAATTGCCGCCGACAATTGCTCAGGATCAGATCGCAGCGTTGGTAATTGGCGATGAACTTGCCAAAATTCTTGGATGGGCTGGGTATACCATTGGTCGTAGTTATGGTCTAAGAGAAGTTGACCAATGGCAGAGAACCGCTGTTCAAATTCGGTCTCGGCACTCCCCGCATTGTGTGAGATGACAGTGGTTTGGGCAGCAGATTCGGGCTGGGTAAGGCCATGACAACTACCACAGGCTTGCTCGACAGTGGTTGGTAAAAACTCCATCCCCATATCTTGCAAGGCTATCTGCGGTACTGTTTCTAGTGAGGGCTGCACACCGATAGTGCCGCCAGTTTCGTCAGTCTGCAAAAGCAGAAACACGCCTAACAGCAGTAGCCCACAACTATAGAAAAATAGGCCAATACACCGGCACCGATGCATGAAAAATCCAAGCTCCTATCTGCTCACGTTATATAGCATAATGGTGAATTGCGATATGAGCAAGTGACATTCATCACTTTCCTGAATATACTCTTTTGTCTAATAATCGGTTGTGTAGAAAAATCTACAGACAAAGTTGAAAGAGAGCCTTCATGCCAAAACATCATTTACGCTGGCCCGGCGTAGCTTTAATCATACTAGGGCTACTATTGATCCTGGGGATGGGCAGCTACATCTATGCCCAGGATGGAGATGAAGAAGCAGAATATGTGGGACAACGCGAGTGTAGTGGTTGTCACCGTGAATTAGGACGGGATCACGGCGAATCGCTTCATGCGCTGACACTTCAAGATGCAGATGAAGACACGATTCTAGCTGATTTCAGTCAGGGCGAAGATTTGCGTATGGTCCAATTTCCAGGCGAGGACGCAACTCGCCCGTTTGACACCGATGATATTGAATTGGTGATGGGGGCCGGGCGATATGTGCAACGCTATGTTTATGAAATAGATCGTGGCGAATACGCGGTGTTCCCCGCAGAATGGAGTGTGGTTGATGGTGAATGGAAACCCTACGCCATCGGCGAAAGCTGGCCCGATTCGCCAGAATATGACTGGGTGCAAAACTGTGCGGGTTGTCACACAACTGGCTTGAATGTCCGGCGTGGACGATGGGAAGATGACGGCGTGCAATGCGAAGCCTGTCATGGCCCTGGTAGTATTCATGCTGAAATCGCGGACGATGCTGGCAGCAGCCCCAGTGACCGTGAGTATGAGGAAATCAGGGGATCAATTGTACTGATACCGGACGCTCAAATATGTGGGCAATGCCATAGCCAGGGAACAGAGCCGGACGACAGTCATCCCTATCCAGTTGATTATCGTCCTGGCATGGACTTGCTGGACGATCCATTTGACCTGGTTCCAAATACCAGCGAGGAATACTGGTGGCCGACGCGACAGGCCCGTTTGCCCAACATGCAGTTCAACGAGTGGCTGATGTCGGCCCATGTCACCACGTTGCGGCGGGTGCAAGCCAGTGATAATGCTGCAGATGAGTGCCTGGTGTGCCATAGCGCGGATTATCGCTCTAATCAGACGATTTTGGCTGCACATGAAGCCGGTGAGCGCGAAGGCGATCCACCTGAAGCGATAACGGTTGATACGGCTGAATACAGCACAACCTGCTCGCTGTGCCATAGTGTTCATGAGTCTGTTTCCGAAACCGGTGTATCACTTTCGGCTCCAACACCCTATGAACTGTGTACACAGTGCCATACCGATGACAACTTTGAAGATGGCGTCCATTATCCCCACCAACAGATGTTTGAAGGTACAACAATCATTGAGGGTATTGAAGGCGTGCCGTCTTCACACTTTGTAGAGGAAGACGGTCCAGATTGTGCGACCTGTCACATGCAGCGTGTTCCAACAGGGAGCTATACACTTGCCAGCCACACATTGGTCGTTGTTATGCCCGGTGATGACATACCCGAAGGACTAGAAGACAGTTGTATGTCGTGTCATGAGGAGCAGGTGTCAGTAGAGGAGTTCCTCACACTGATTACTGAGTTACAGGATCTCACTGAGTCTCGGTTGGAAACGGCGCAAGATGCGTTGGCAGGTGATGAGCCGCTCTGGGTGACGCAGGTGCTTGATTTTGTTGAGAACGACGGCAGCAATGGTATGCACAATTACCTTTATGTCGATGCTTTGCTGGATAGCGTCGAGATGGAGTTAGGCATCAGTACTCCAGCCGAAGATTCATCGTCCGTACCTGCACCTCCTGAAATGGATGCAGCTGAAACGGCGATAGACGAAACTACAACGCCTGTTGCCAAAGAAGCGACGCCGAGCAGCGCAGAAGAGGGTGTGGAACCGATTGCGCGTGTCATTATGGGAGGATCAGTGGTGTTGATGCTGGTTGCGGCGTGGTTCTTTTTCTTCAAAAAGGAAACAACGGCATGAATAATCTGAAACACCGTATCGTAATATTCTGTATAGGGGCTGGTTTGGTGTTGGTATTTATAGGGCTGTCTGGCTACATAACACCTGATGCACCCGTCAATGCCCAGGTCCCTGAACCAGAACCGCACGCGGCTATTGTACAAGACGGAATTACGGTTACGGGCGACAACAGCTATTGTGTGGTTTGTCATAGTGCGGAAAATCGCACCACGACGCTGGCTAGCGGCGACGTGATGAGTCTGCATGTTACCTCCGATATGATCGCGGGTTCGGTACATGGCACGGATAACCCGGAAGGTGCGTTTGGCTGTCTGGACTGTCATGCGGATGCTTCCTTCCCGCATGACAACGTGCGCCCGGCAAGTGCCCGTGCCTACACAATCCAGGCCAACGAACGCTGTACACAGTGTCATGTTGAGCAGAGTACGGCGCTGGTCGATGGTGTCCATGCAGTGGGACTTGAACGCGGCAATTTGCGGTCAGCGACCTGTGTAGACTGTCATGGTTCTCATAATGTACAGCCCATTCACGATGACCATGAACTGACGGTGGAAGTTTGTGGAACATGTCACGTCAGCATTATTGCCGAATACCAGGAAAGTGTTCATGGCCGAGACTTGATTGACAATGGCGATGCTAATGTGCCGACCTGCATTACCTGTCATGGTGTACATGGTGGCATCAATGATCCGACGACGGCCCAGGCCCGCAACCGTTCGCCCGAATTGTGCGCCGACTGTCATGCTGATGAAGATTTGATGGAACAATACGGGATCTCGACCGATGTATTCGATAGCTACCTGTCCGATTTTCATGGTACGACGGTGGCGCTCTTTGACCAGCAAGACCCCGATGTCGCCAGCAACAAGGCTGTGTGTTACGACTGTCATGGCGTTCATAACATCACGCCCGCCGATGAGAGCAAGAGTCAGGTTGCTAAAGAAAACTTGTTGGCAACTTGTCAACAGTGCCATCCCAATGCAACGAGCGATTTTCCAGATTCCTGGGTGGGTCACTTTGCACCATCGACAGATGACCATACGATGGTTTTTGCCGTTGACTGGTTCTACAAATTGCTGATCCCGACGGTGTTGGGCGGTTTTGCATTCCTTGTCATGACAGATTTATTTGGCCGGGCACGCCGACTGGTGGGCGGTGGATCATCTCACGGTCATATTGACCATCAATCTGAGAATGGAGAAGACAATGGCGACTAAAGCTGAAGAAACACAACCCAAGTCCTATGTGCGCTTTAGTGCCAGTGATCGGATGGAGCATTTCGTCCTGCTGGTAGCGTTTACAATGCTGGGTGTGACAGGCCTGCCCCAACGCTATGCAGCAGATTATCAAATCGCCAAAGATATGATCGGCTGGCTGGGCGGCATTGAGAGCGTGCGCGTGATGCACCGCTTCTTTGCCATGATCTTGATCGGATCAGCCATCTATCATGGTGGGGTGCTATCCTACAAGATCTATGTACGTGGTGTACGCCTGACGATGATCCCCGGCCCGCGTGATGTCCAAGATGCTATCCAGGTGGTTCTATACAACCTAGGGCTTCGCAAAGAACACCCGAAAATGCCGCGCTATAATTTCGGTGAAAAGGCCGAGTATCTGGCAGTGGTATGGGGTACAGTGTTGATGATTATCACCGGATTCATGATGTGGAACCCGGTGGCAACCGCCAAATTCTTCCCTGGTGGAGTCATCCCGGCGGCACGTCTGGCGCATAGTGCTGAGGCAGCCTTGGCGTTTGCGTCTATCATCATCTGGCATATGTACAATGTTCATGTCAAACGCTTCAATCGTGCCATGTTCACGGGTAAGGTGTCCCACGAGGAAATGGAAGAAGAACATGGTGAAGAATTGGAGGAGATTGAAAAAGGCGAGAACGGTCTCCATATTCCACATGATATTCTGACCAAACGACTCCATCGCTTTATGGCATTCGCGGTGGTAATGACAGTGATCCTGGTTGCCACGACAGTTTACTTCGTTTCGTTCGAGGAGACAGCAATTGAGACCGTGCCACGCCAGCCAGTTCCAGTGGAGGAAATCGACGCTTCGATTGGCGATCCAGTGCAGGGGGCTGAAGTATGGCAAAGCCTACCCTGTCAAGAGTGTCATGGAGCAGATGCCGAAGGAGCCGAGCCGATCCCAGCGTTGCGCGGCATTGAGACAGACATCCTCACTTTTGAAACAGCAATCCGACGTGGACCAGCGGATATGCACGCCTTCACGGGTAATCAACTCAGTACGAATGACATCGCGCATCTGTATGCCTATCTCCGCGCTCCTGAGACGGAGTAGGCCACCATTCAACATGATACTGCCAGTCCATGAGGTATCCTAAACCCTGTGGGCTGGCATAGAGCAACCGCAGGTTGACCCCACAGCGACCTGCGGTAATAATTCCAATATGCAGACAAAACAGAAATTCTTGATTTTGCCGCTACTGGTGGCACTCTTTAGCTTCAGTTGTAACCTGACATCGCCTGAAACGATTGTGGTCACGGCGACGCCATTAGGGGGTGACGGCCTGGTGTATATCACCGCCACGCCCGACTATACACCCACGCCACCTCCGATCCCAACGCCCAGCTTGCCACCCCAGGACAGCATTACCGCTGCCAATCGCGCCTTATTCAACGGTGATTATTTGTTGGCAGTGGCACATTACCAAAATATCCTGGGACAAGATGATGTATCGGTAAGCTTGCGTTCGGCGGCATATTTTGGGCTGGGACAGGCTGCTTTGCGAGAAGGGCTATTCCAACAGACAGTCGATGCTCTGAGCGAATTCATCAACCGTTATCCCACCGACCCGCGCTTGCCACAGGTTCACTTCTTGCGCGGCGATGCGTATACGGGGTTGGGATTCTGGCAGGCAGCGATAGATGATTATCAGGTGTATCTGCAATTGCGGCCCGGCATCATCGACAGCTACTTATACGAGCGTATCGGTGACGCGTATCTGGCATTAGGCGCGTCTGATCTGGCGTTGGACAATTATGTCGCGGCCACGGATGCAACGCGCTCGTTGGTTCCATTGTTGGCACTACGAGAGCGCATTGCCGCGACACATATTAACCTGGGGCGTTATGACCTGGCCGTTGAGCAATACGATGCCATTCTGACGGTGGCACAAAACAATGGCTATCGCGCCAGTATTGAGTATCAAGCCGGGATGGCCGAGATTGCCGGCGGGCAAACAACGCGGGGCTATGCACGTCTTCAGGCAATATTGGAGATTTATCCCGAAACGGCAGGCGCATATCAGGCCATGATCACATTGTTGAATGCAGATTTCACCGTGGACAACTGGCTGCGGGCGCGGATTAGCTTTGCGAACGATGATTATACGGATACTATCACGGCGCTGAATAGTTATAGTCTTACCGTGTCGCCAATGCCGCCCGCCGTGTTGATTTTATTGGGTCAGGCGTATCGGGAACTGGGCAACTACGAGGCGGCGTATACAACGTTTCAGACAGTGCTGGATCAATATCCCGGCGATGCGTCATTTGGGGCCGCCTGGCTGGATCAGGGACGCACGTTGTACTGGTCGGGAGATACATTGGGAGCCATTAGTCGTTACAGTCAATTGCCAACCGACTATCCGACGGTACCGGAAGCCCCAGAAGGATTGTGGCGAGCCGGGTATCTGTATGCCTACGAAATCGGCGATACAGAACGCGCACTGGCGACCTTCGACATTCTGGCGAACAATTATCCGGGAGATGAGTGGGCAGTTGATGGCCTGCAAATTGCTGTGACGCTGGCACTCAATAACGGCCAATCGCAACGTGCCCAGGCATTTTACACCCAGCTTGCCAATACCAGTAGCGGCGAGACTCGTGCCCAGGCATTGTTCTGGCTGGGCAAACTCTATTTGGAACAAAGCGAGGTGGAGTTGGGACGCGAATTGTTGCAAGGCGCGGCACTAGAAGACCCCGGCGGGTATTATAGCTTGCGGGCCAATGATATTTTGAGTGGACGCGAACCATTTACACCACCAACTGCTTATCGTTTTGAATTCGATGAGGGAGTGGAACTGGCGGCAGCTGAGGAGTGGTTACGCAACACGTTTGGCATTCAGCAAGTTGGTGTTCTCTATGAACCTGGTCCCACTCTGGAGAATAATGCACATTTCATCCGGGGACGTGAATTGTGGGCATTGGGAGCGTTTGATGAAGCTCGCCAAGAATTCGAGTCGCTGCGCGAGGAATATGTGGGTAACCCACTGTATACCTATCAACTAGCCCATTATTTTGCCCAAATCGGCCTGTATCGCACCTCGATTGAAGCGGCGGCAGCGTTGATTACGATGGCGGGCGTTTCGACATATAATGCACCTAGCTATATTGCTCGCCTGCGCTACCCAATTCATTATGATGATCTGGTCTTGCCTGCTGCTGAAGAAAATGACTTGGATCCACTGTTGGTCTTCAGCCTGATCCGTCAGGAAAGCCTATTCCAGAGTTTTGCAACCAGCTTTGCCTATGCTCAAGGGTTGATGCAGATTATTCCGTCTACCGGTGAGGAGATCGCCGGTAATCTGAGTTGGCCGAACTATCAGAACAGTGATCTTTATCGCCCCTATGTGAACGTCATCTTTGGAACTTGGTATCTGAGTTGGATTATGGGTCTGGTGGAAAGCTACCCATATGCGGCGTTAGCGGGCTATAATGGCGGGCCAGGGAATGCCATGACCTGGCTGGCATCTTCTGGAAATGACCTGGATAAGTTTGTACAAACGATTGCTTTTGACGAAACCCAACGCTACGTCACCCGCATCTACCAGCAGTATGATGTCTACCGTCACCTTTATGGTGTTGAGTAGTGTTATTGCTGCACTGGGACTGATTCTTTATCTGCCTTCAACCAATTTGCTATTGTTTTGGGACGATGTGCCACACATGAGTTGGCTGGCGTCTCAGCCCAACGGAGCATATTGGTTCACATCGGCAGGCTTTCCATTCTATCGTCCCACAGCATTCACAGTCTGGGAGTTGTTGCATACGTTATACAGCTATCATAATCCCCAGGCGCTCCATGCGCTGTCGGTGGCGCTGCATATCATTAATGCGGTGCTGGTGTTCAATTTGGCCGCCCATCTGACGCAGCGGATCCGCCCAGGCTTTTGGGCTGGAATGATCTTCGTGGCATTCCCCTTCAGCTTTCAGACCGTTATTCCCACAGCGGCTCATTTTCATCTATGGTTAGTTTTTGGTCTATTGTCTTCAGCATGGCTGTTGTTGACCTGGCTTGAGAAACCGGTGGTCTGGCGTTTGATCCTGGCCTGGATATTGGCGTTTTGGGGAATTTTCAGTCATGAAAATGGCGTACTAGCTCCGGTGTTGATTGGTAGTATCTTGGCGGTTGATTTGATGCAGCGTGGCTATACGATCAGAAGGTTTCCAGGGCGACGGTTGACATTGGCTATTGGGCCGATTGCCGTTCTATCGACGCTATATGGCTTGATGTGGGCATTGGTTCCCAAAGCCAATGAGGCAACGGGACTGGAGTTGGCAGCGTTGGACGTCAAATTAGGGCAGACTTGGCAGGCATTGGGGTTTCCGGTGGCGGCGCTTTTTCAGCGAGTATCAGAGGCTGGTACTACTCACGCCTGGGTGAGTGGCCTGGTGATTGTAGTAACAGTTGGGGGAGCGGTATGGATGAGGCACGTCTCGTCCGTACAACGGCGCTGGATCGTATTGAGTATACTCTGGATTCCGCTGGTGATGTTGCCCGCCTGGGCCTTGCTGGATGTGAATTACCTGCTGGGTAGTCCACGCTTGCACTATCTGGCTGCGGTGGGAATTGCCTGGGTATGGGGAGCATTACTCTCGGCGTTTCCTACACGCCCGCGCCTGGATTGGACGATTGGGTTGGTGGGGACGGCCATTTGCCTAATGGTTGCGGTTCCATTTGTCCGCGCCCGCATGGGACAGCATCGCACTATCGACACAATTTATCGGGATGTGGGTAATATCGCAACGGGATTGTCACCGGAAACCCGGCTGTTGCTCATCAATGGCCCAGCCTATCTCGCGCTGCATGATTCCACATTTCCACTCGGCGCGGAAGGCAGCACCTATCTACCGGATTTCATCAATCTGGGGGATTGGTTGGCTTTGAACGACTTCGGGATAATATTGGCCGATAATCGCCGAGCGGATGATTTAGTCCCGTCCACCGATCTAATTTTTGCCGTCACACATCCGGTGCTAGATCGCAGTTCATTGCGAGGCTATGCTCATGTATTCATGGTGGTTGAGCGCGATGGGGAGTTGGCGGCGGTACAAGTTGGGCAGCGGATGGAAACGACTATTCTCGATGAACCACGTGCTGATTTTGGTAATGGGATTGTCCTCGCAGCAGCATATCTGAATGAGACACTGCGCCTGGAATTGACCTGGGAAGTCGGTGAAATTACCGCTCCATCAGCAGTGTTTGTGCATCTATTGTGCGATGGGCGTCTGGTCGCGCAAGCTGATGGCCCTCCCCTGGGCAGAGCCTATCCATTTGAGTTGTGGATGCCCGGCGAACAGTGGCACGACTATCGCTATTTTGATGTACCTGCCAACCAGCCTCACGAGTGCCTTTCGGTATTGGTGGGACTGTATGATCCTATATCTGGCGACCGCTTTCCAATTAGGGAATCAGATGGGATTGTTGTTGAACTGCAATAATCCTCCAATCGCGCACCAGCCTCGACAATAATCCAATGCGTTTCTGTGAGACTATTCGGTGATGATGCGAACCGAACGGTCATAGGTGATGTAGTTCCACATCCAATTGACGAGTACATTCAGACGGTTGCGAAAGCCCATCAGTGTGATGATATGGAGCGCCAACCACGCAATCCAGGCGAAATATCCAGTCAGCGGAATACGATTGTAAACCCAGGCAACGGCCCGGCGACGACCAATGGTTGCCATGATGCCACGATCCCGATAACGAAAGTCCTGTTGAGGTTTACCAGATTCACGTCGCAGAATATTGCGTGCCGCCAGGATACCTTGCTGCTTGGCAACGGGGATCATCATTGGATATGGTTTGCCTTGTTTGTTGTCCAGGAAGGCATTGTCGCCAACCGCGTAAACCCGTTCAAGACCAACAACCTCCATTGTCGGTTGAATTTCGATACGTCCAATGTGTTGATCAGATTGGTTCACTTCGGCAGCAATGCCAGGGGCCTGTACACCTGCCATCCACAATAATGTATAGGTCGCAATTTCTCTACCATCTTTCAAGCGAATGCAGTTGTCTGTTGCTCCCACAACCGGATTGTTAAAGATGACCTTCACGCCGAGTGACTCAAGCTGATTTAGTGCGGCGCGTTGTAGTTTTTCCGGATATGGATCTAACAGATGGTCAGTAGCCTCGATGAGATAAACTTGCGCTTTAATATCTTTCAATTGGCGATATTCTTTGTCCAGCACATGATTGTACAATTCATGCAACGCACCCGCTGTTTCCAATCCCGTCGGGCCACCACCAACGACAATCAGTGTTGTCAGAGCTTGCTGCAGTTCTTTATCAGTCGCCCATGCTGCTTTTTCAAACAGACTCAAAACATGATTGCGTAAATTGATTGCATCTTGCAGAGTCTTCAATTCGAAAATGAGTGGGTTTTGGGGATTAAGTCCAAAGAAATTTGTCACGCTGCCCGCTGCAATAATGAGGTAGTCATAGTTTTCTTGTCGTTCACCGTTGTTTGTTTCGACTACGACATGTTGTTCTTTAGCATCAATATTGCGTACATCGCCCATGAGGAAATCAATATTTTCGTTTTTTCGGAAGACACTACGAATAGGGTACGCGATTTCGCTGGGATCAAGGGCACAGGTCGCCACCTGATAAAGTAAGGGCGTGAAGGTGTGAAAGTTGTTGCGGTCAATCAGCAAGACACTGACAGGCTTTTTCGCCAGTGTTCGGGCCGCGTATAAGCCACCGAAACCTGCCCCAATAATCACAACGCGGGGATGTTGATGTTGATCTGCCATAATGTTTCTCTTCTCCCTGTTGCATGTGAATTACTTTAGGCTAAATCATTTAATCCACATCGACCACGCGCAGCACAACGACATCCAATGTTACGTCGCGCTCTAAACGATCTTCGATGATAGCTTCGACGTTTGTAATCTGTTGACGTGTTACCAAATTCGGCGTGCGGATCGTAGCAACAATTTCCAGTGGGTCGCGCCCCGAAATCTCAATTTCCATGACATGCGCGTCACTTAAGCGATCTTCCAGTACAGTCTCAACTTCGTATTGAGCGTTCAGATGTACGTAGTTGTTTCGCAGGAGCAGTCCCAATGGCAATGCCAGCAAGAGCAATACCGCTGTCGAAACGACGGCGCGTTGGCGTAGTGGCACTGTGCCTTCCTGGTGGATGCCCATAACGGCGAAAACGCTGGCGGCAGCGATGCTGATGCTGAGAATGTTGACTAACGACAGTGTCCCGGCCCCGACCATCAAACTAAAATCGCCGAAGGCTATTGCCAGGCCGGTGGTGCAAATGGGCGGAACAAGCGCCGCCGCAATCGCCACACCTGCCAGTGCCGCTGGAATATCGCGCCGGGCCAGCGCAAATGCACCTGCGGCCCCTGATGCAAGTGCGACCACCATGTCCAGCAGATTGGGTTGCCCACGCGCCAGCATCTCTGCAGTGGGTTGAGGCGGGGCAAATAGTAATCCTAATACCGCGGCTACTACTACTACAGACAAAACACCCTGAATAACCGTCACCGCCGAGCGCCGCATCATCTCTAGGTGGCCGATAGCCAGCCCGACACCGAAACCCATCAAGGGTGACATCATCGGCGCAACTAGCATCGCACCGATTACGACCGCCGCGCTATTGAGTAACAGACCCATGCTCGCCAGGATACTGGATAGCACGATCATCACAGCAAAATTGGTGTTGGGGCGGGCTAAATCGGTTGCTTGTTGAATGACATCGGTGCGTTCGCCAACAGTCAGCGTCGGTGTCCAGTGGGCGATTTGGCGGGCAACACGCTGCCAGCGCGAATGCTCGATAGGCGCACGCCGCACTAGCGCCAGTGATCCGGGAGCCAGCCGCAACATTTTTTGGGACGTTATACCAAACAGCCAACGTTCCAACCCGCTGCGGTTAGGTTCCACACTCAGGACTATCAAATCAGTCTCGTTGCAGTGATCTTTGACGCCAGCCACGAGATCATTGGCA
Organism: Aggregatilineales bacterium; assembly: GCA_965215855.1. Lineage (GTDB taxonomy): Bacteria > Chloroflexota > Anaerolineae > Aggregatilineales > J027 > J027. The sequence goes on from CBDCER010000002.1 coordinate 560,923, forward strand.
TGTATGACCTGCGTATCGACATCTTCACTGCCGGGCAGTTCATAGATGGCATCGTAGATTTTGGCACGTTGTAGCCAGAAGGGAATCTCACTGTCGGATTGAAAACGGGAGGGAAGTGCGCCGCGTACAAACAAGGCGATGATCGGGACTTCGTAGACATCAGCCAGATGCAGGGCATGAATCATGGCAACTCGTGAGCCTTCTAGTGTTGTCACAGGAACGACAATGCGTTGGACAGGGGCTTCGGCAACATGCCGGTATACGATCAGATCATGGGGCACGACCCGTGCAATGGCTTCGGTGACTGGTCCGATGACGACTTTGCCTTCGCCGGGTGTCTGAAAACCCAATACGATCAAATCTGCATTTTGCTCGCGGGCAGCATCCAATACACCCCGCGCTGGATTAGCGGCGTTTATGGTAATGAGTTCAGCGGGCAAGCCCTGATCCTGGGCACGTTCGACTGCTTCCGCCACGCCGTCCTGTGCCCCCGCATAGGGATTTGGGGTGATGACAAACAAAACTTTGATTTTGCCTTTTTCAGGGTGAATCAAGCTGGATGCCAACTCAATCAAATGCGGGGCGGTTTTTGGATTGGAAACCGGCACCAACACACGAAACGCATAGAACGCTTCCGGCGGTGGCGATTCGTCAGCGTGTTGAGGTGGTTTCAGCACAGGATGAGCCTCGGTCACGATACACCATTCCTGGCGAAGCTGACAATTTTCTGCCCGATGCGCGGTACAGGAGGTGTATCGGCAGTTACCATAGTCAGGGTTTGAGATGCCTCGATAATGAATAAAGGCAGGTATTCATCTCGTTTATAGCGTTCCTGAAAAGCTTTGATGTCGCCCTCGGTCTCGAACGCGAGTGTTTCAACTTCTGCGCCATTTTCGCATAAATGGGTCAGATATAGATGTGTGGATTTTTCATGAAATAACACGCGCCCATAGTGTCGATTCTCGGTTTCTGATGATAGCTGGTAGACTTCGGCGCGACCAAATAGCTCGGTAAATTGTAGAGCCGCTAGCGAATTGACTTCATTGTTGGAGGTCAGCGCCACCAGACGCCCAACGCCACAGGTCGCGGCTTCTTCCACACAATGCTCAGAGAGAATGTTTATGTTGATAGCAGGCAAATCATTGACTGTAGCAGCAGCGATATTCTCCTGGTTCGTATCGACCAGCAAAACTTCAAAGCCATTTTGTTGAAGCGCTGCGGCCATATTCCGTGCCCAGCCATGCGCCCCTGCAAAGAGGACACCCTGGGGTGTAGGCCGCGATAGATTTAGCCAACGGGCAACCTGTCCGGCTGTCAGACCATAGATAACAACAGTGCCAACAATGACCAGGAAAGTGAGCGGAACCAAGCGTTCGGCATCTGGATGGTCGATTTCATGAAGTTCCAGCGCGAAAATGGAGGCAACGGCGGCAGCGACAATGCCACGAGGAGCCATCCAGGCAAGGAATACACGTTCTTGCCAGGTCAAAGTCGATCGCCAGGTGGAAACCACTACAGCGACAGGGCGCACGATCAGGATGAGGATCGCCAGGAACACTACACTGCCCAGGCCAATATGCTCAAAGTCTTCTATTTTGAGGCGAGCGGCCAATAAGACAAATAAACTGGAAACCAGTAACACTCCCAGATTTTCCTTGAATTCGACAATATGTTTGAGTACCAGATTTTTGTTGTTGGCGAGGGCTATACCCATCACTGTGGCAGAAAACAAACCCGCTTCAGCGTGAACCAAATCGGCAGCGCCAAATGCACCAATAACAATCATCAAGGTAACGGCATTTTCCAGGTATTCGGGAACCCAATGGCGACGGAGTGCGGTTGCAAGAAGGAAGGCTGCTATCAAACCGATGGCTACACCGATGATTGTCATTCCTATTAGACTGGCAACAGCCTGGGTGGTAGCTTCCTGAAATTCATCGGCTATAAATACTGCCTCGAAGACCAGCACCGCGAACGCCGCACCAATTGGATCAATGACAATGCCTTCCCACTTCAGGATGGAACTGACCTGGCCGACGGGTCTGATGTGACGCAGCATGGGGATAATGACTGTTGGGCCGGAAACGACGACAACTGCCCCCAATAATGCTGATAATGCGAAATCCAGATCGACCAGAAAGTAGGCGGCGGTGGTGCTGAGACCCCAGGTAACCAACATTCCAATGCTAACGAGGTTTCGTACCACCCGTGCTTCACGTAACTCTGAAAAACGTAGACTTAGGCCGCCTTCAAAGAGAATGATGGCGACTGATACTGATACGAAGGGTTGTAGCAAGTCGCCCATCAAGGCGTCGGTTTCGACTATTCCTAAAATGGGGCCGCCCATGAAACCGGCTGCCAATAAGAGCAGAATAGAAGGTAAGCCAAGCCGCCAGGCAAGCCATTGTGCCCCAATGCCTAAAACTACGATGCTGCCCAATTCAAACAATATGCTATGCTGCAATTGCAATGTTTTACTCCTGTGAATTAATATCCCATTCGTAGTGTTGTTTCGCGCAAATGCTCCGGTTCACCCAGCAGCGTAACTTCATCATTCATATGTAGCTTACTGGAGCCGTGCGGTACAATAGAATGTTCATCTCGTTTAATATTCAACACCAATACATCCGGTGGTAAGCGCAATTTATGCAGTGGAAGATGGTCGAATTCAGGGGCGGTGATTGTTATCTGTGCAATCTCGTGATCTGGGTCGTGGTGCATGAAAATGGCAGTCGATTGCGGTGTGCGTACCGATTGATCCAGCAGTGTGATGATAGCATCGGTGGGGTTGACCACGGTTGCGCCCATTTCTAGGAAGGGCTTGATATTAGCCGGGTCGTTAAGGCGCACGCTCAAACGCGCCCCATCCAGTAATGCTTCTATTTGAAGCAGCACCGCCAGATTGTCATCATCGTTTTGCATCATCGCTACGGCAGCATCGGTATGCACCGATACCAGGGAGGCGATATGTTCCTCGTCCAGCCCTTCAAGATAGCGAATGTCCATATCCTGAGATGTGTAGATTTGAGGTTCAGTGTCGTCATGCTTCAGGTCTGCGATGATGACCTGCCAGTCGTGGGCCTGCAATTGACGCGCCAGGGCCAGCGCATGACGCCCTACGCCAAAGATCACGGCATTCCGTTGGCTATCCGGCACAATATGTTCGGGAGTGTGGGCCTCTCCAACCCGTTTGAGGGCATTTTTCAGGAAAGGTGGGCCTACTAATTCGTTGAACACTACCACCGAAATTATCAGTGTGGCAAATTCTTCACCAAATTGAGGGAATTCGTCCGCGACTTCGCGGGCTAGCCCCAACGCTACACCCGCTTGTGTCACAAAGCACATCCAATAGATGCGGCATCGCGCTATTGGCTCGCCTGCCAGTTTGCTGCCTGCAAACGTACCGATCATAATGCCCACCAGACGAATCATCGAGATTGCCAGCGCAAACACCAGAATATCGCCCAGAATATCTAGCCGCAACGATGCACCAGTGAAGGTGAAGAACAGCACGTAGATTACCGGGCCGATTTCCTCCAGCAAACGTGCGAATTCATCGCGGCATGGACTGTAGTTTGTGATCAAAAAGCTGCCAATCATAGCCGTTAGTAGCGGCTCCACCAGTATCTTGGTGTGTAGTTCGTGTTCGCTGTACTGTGCTAATTCTGTTGAGACAAAAAAGGCACCGTAGCCAACTAACAACATCAGCGCGATTTTGGCCCTGTCTTCTAGCTGGCTGCCCAGCACCACCGCCAATACCCGATATATAATATACCCAAATGCAAAAGCCAGTCCCAGATCAAGCGCCAGTACCAACAAAGAAAGGGGATTGAAACTGGAAGCATCCAACAATATCGTTGCCAGCGCGGTATTCACAGCGAACAGGATAATAATTACCACGTCAATGCTGACCGTCACGCCCAACACTGTGCGCGTAAATGGCCCTTTTGCACGCAATTCAGAGATAATGGCGATGGCTGAAGCCGGAGAACGCGCCACCATGATTGTGCCTGCCAGGATAGACACCGCCACCCGGCTGAGAGTCGGGAAATCTTCGGTAAAGGGGATATATCCTGTTAAAATGTAGATTCCCAGGCTGCTGATTGTGAAGGTTGCGACCAGCATCCCGCCCATCACACTTGCAATATTTCGCAACCGCCCCTTCAATTCTGGCAGATAGAGTTCGCTGCCGGCTGCAAATGCGATAATCCCCAGCGACACCTCGTCTATGAAGTGCATGTCGTGCAGCACATCGGCGTGAACGATGTCCAGCACAAACGGTCCCACGAATACACCTGTTGCAATGTATCCGGTGATGAGTGGCAACCGCAGGAGACCTCCAAACTGTCCAATTTGCCGAGACGCAAGCGCCACAATCAAAAATGTCAAAAATGCTACAAAAATTGTCATCTCATTATGCCTGTTTTATGCATGGTTTTGCTCACTTTCATCGGCGAATGATTGTAGTCGTTCGCCTGAAGAGTTATTGAGAACATTTCCCACCGCGTTTTTAGCATTTACCACAACTTGGCGACAATGGAGTGATTGTGTGAAATGAACAGTGCCAGACGCCGAGACTATTATAGCGCAGCAATTTTTACCCACCATATTCCAAATGAAAAAACGCCCGTGCGTCTCGCACCGACGTTTGGTTTAAGCGGGTAACGGGAATCGAACCCGTGTCAACAGCTTGGGAAGCTGTTGTGTTACCTCTACACCATACCCGCAACTTCTACATCATAATCTTATCCATGTTTCGGCCTAGCGTCAACCCCATTTGCCGTACACAAATAGGCGTTTTGCGGATAATGATGCCAGATAACCTGGAATCCAACAGCAGAGTGTCACCTAAACCCATATCCAGAGATTACCAAACAGGCAGCGAGCGCCAGTGGTGGAATAGTTCACCAGGGCCACGCCCACTTCCCCGCTTGTTGGTGGAATGAATTGGGTGGTGAAGTATTGGCCGTTGGCATAAATAGTGAGCAGATCACCTTGCGCGATGACCAGCAGGCGTGTGGAGCCGCCAGCAAGTGGTTCATCGGGTACAGGCATGAAATCATAGGAGTTGTGGCGTAGCTTGCCGTTACGAAAATCCAACAAACCAACACCACCGTCCAGATCAGCGAATGCGATAACTTGATTTGCTTCGTCAATGCGGCGCACGACTAATCCGCACCCTAAATTGTCACCCTCAAAGCTCACATCCAGGCTGACGACCATGTCGGTATAGAACGCACCTTCTTGCTGTGAATAGATTCGCGTCAGGCGAGGAGCGATCTGATAACTGGTCGAAAGAATGGTGAAAACACGCCGCCCGCCATCAGGAATAATCCCCTGTTCCACCAACTCGGCAGCAACATCGTTGGGAGTTGCCGAGCGCCAATTGGCAAGTGTGGCGGGATAGTTAGGGAGTTCGGGTATATCAGGAACAGTCAGTAATACGTTATCGACAGCGGCACTGGCGACAGTGGTAGTTCCCTGTAGGATGAGACCCCAAGTTCCAGCGGTGAAGGTATCATCCTCGATTTCGCCGAGCAGTTGGCCGTTTCCGTAAACGCGCAACAACGGCCCCTCAAGCCAGATCCCCAGCACGACACGCTCGGTGTTGAGCGATGAGCCTAGTGTGGGCGACAACAAGTCCTGGAAACTGCCAAACTGCTGCCGTTGCAAGGCCCATGTGCCATCCCGTGTAACGGTGAAATAGTAACCCTCATTGTCGTTGCGTCGAGTGACTAATCCCACTGCGGCACTGGCCTCGCCGCTGATCCACTCAAACTCGACCTGGAGATAGAAATCGCCAACGGTCGGCGTACCTTCGGGGGATACGATTACGGGCTGGCCGATGATTCGTCCGGTATCCAATATCATTTGATTGGCTTGCTGACGACTATATGTGCCAGTCCAGCGCGAACTATCGCCGTCAAAACTCTCAGCTTCCCAGACATGCGCATAAGCCGGAACAATCCACAACCGGTAGTCACCTGCACCGCGATAGCCGCTGACCTGAATGGTATAGACCTCCTCGCTATCTACCGTCAAATTACTGATTCCAGCATCGTAGATCAGGCCCGGCAAACGGTCATCGTTAGTTACTAGCGTGTCGCCATCCGGTCCCAAAACGGTTACTATGGGATCCAGATCGCCGGATGTACGGTTGACCAGAATATTCAGGGTTTGCTCGTGCTGTGGCTCGAATTGCCATGCCTGAGTCTGTGAATCGGTGATGAAGCCGCTGACCGATAAGCCCACATAAACCTGGGGAGCTTGACCTTGTGCTGGTTGGCATATCAAGATGAAAGTCAATACCAACAACAGCAGTATACTCAAGCGGAGGTACTGAGGTTTCTCAGGGGGAAATATGCGTCGTCTGCTGATTGTAATATACCTTTTGATAAGCGGGTGTGCTGGCGATTCCGAATCATCAGTAACAGTCACGCCAGCGCCGCCCCGTATACTGATTATTACTCCTGAACAGTATACTTTCGGTGGCGGCACAACACCAGACCACCTGATTGAAGCAGCAGGCGGAGTTAATGCCGCACACGAATTGAACGATTATAGCCAGATTGCCGATTGGCAAGTGTTGGACATGGCTCCCGATGTGATCTTATTTTCACGAACCTGGACGATGGAAGCAATCGAAAACTGGTCGCGGGCAGCAGTTTACGCAAATGTACCAGCAGTCAGATCAGGGCGACTACACCAACTTGATTTTTCGCTGGCTGAAACAGATCTGTTGACTCATGCCGACGAACGTATCGCGACCTTGCGTGAATTATTGGCAAGATAACCGCGCTTTTTCGAGGGTGATTTGCTATACTCAAGCGCAATCAAACTGGAACTGAGCAAGGATTCTTTGTGATGAAGCTACGTATTGGATATTTATTGCTTATTGCGCTGCTATTGCCGGCACTCATAGCTGCTTGTAGCGATGACGACGATGAGGATGGTGGGGCAGCATCCAATGGCCCGGAATCATCGGTAGAAAAAGCCACCTTTATTTTTGATGCCTTGAATGACCAACAATTGGACGACGCCAGCCGCTATTTTTGTCAGGCAGATCGCGATGCGCTGGCGGCCAATCCCCCCATTGAAAGCGCACCAGCCTATGATGGAGTCACATGTGTACGGGTTGTGCATTTCAATGACGGATTCGTGTATCCCCAGGCAACAGACTTGGCATATATCACGGTGTCATTTGCCGATGATGTGTTCACCGTGCGGCTTGAGAACATTTCAGGTGACAGCAGCCTGGAGACGGCTTTTGCGCCCGGTATCTGGGTTATCCATCAGGATAATGCACCGCTGTACACCACTGGTCAGGCGGATACTGGACTGGGGTTGGAAGCATTGGCGGAAGATGGAGATCCTTCTGAGCTGGTCGGCTCGCTGGCGGACAGTGGTTATGAGACGCTCGGCGCGTTCGAGAATCCGATTCCGCCAGGCGATGCTTACGAATTCACAATAACAGCCGCCCCAGGTGATCGTTTGTCGTTTGCCATGATGGTCGTCGAAACGAACGATGTATTCTTGGGGACTATCGAAGCGGGGATCAGCCTATATCGTCCGGACGGAACGCCGCTGAATGGCGATGTCACCGAATCGGTATTGGTATGGGATGCTGGCACGGAAGTCAACCAGAGCCCTGGCACAGGCAATAATCAGGCTCCACGACAATCGGGGTCAGATACAGGCGGCGATGAAGGTGGTATCGTGATATCAGAGAGTGAAGCAGTGCAATGTCGTTATGCGCTTAAACTGGACGGAAGCACAATAGCCTCTGGGCAGGAGCGTATCTTTGACGTAATGGACGATGGATTGCTGTGCCTGCGAGAAGCTGAAGATACGAGCATTATCGGGTAGGCTGCTCGACAACGAGTGTACATGCTGAATAACAGGGGCGCTGCCTTCGCATGTGGCGAGGTGCGGCGTCTTTTTGAATGGATTGTGATGAAAAGAGCGATTCGTTGGCTAACTGTCGCGCATTTTGCGAATGATTTCTTTCCGGGCATTCTAGGTATTTTGCTGGCAGCTCAATCGGACGCGCTGGGATTAAGCAAGACTCAGATTGGTATTGCATCGGGAACGTTCCTGCTCGTCTCGCTCTCGCAGCCGTTTCTGGGCTGGATTGCCGACCGCACGGGGAAACCCTATATCATGATGAGCGGCCCATTGTGGACATCGTTTGGGATGTTGATTTGTGGGCTAGCCGGGAGTTTTATGGTCATCATGGTCGGGGTACTGGTGGGCGGTTTTGGCAACGCCATGTTTCATCCGGTGGCGCTGGCAAGTGCGCGGGCATTCGGCGGGTCGGCAGCTAAAGGGCGCTCAGTGGCACTATTCATGTTGGGTGGCAATGGGGGCTTCGCGGTGGGGCCGTTCCTGGCAGGGTTCTTGCTAGAGGCAATGGGACCACCCGGTGTTGCACCATTCGTTGTGATTAATATGGTAGTGGTTCCCTGGTTAGTGTGGCGGCTATATCCGAATATGAATGCGCCCATGTCAGCTATCGAAAATGAGGCGACGAGCCGTCCGACAACGCCAGATCATGATATGCCACGCCGTTGGTATCAGACGGCGACAGCGTTGCTGATAGTCTACATGATGATTATGCTGGTACGCGGACTATTCAACCAAGCATTGAGCGTCTATATGCCGACGTATTATGCAGAAAGTGGCTATGCATTAGATTTTGCTGGAGTTGCCACGGCGGTCTTGTTGGGATCGGCAGCGGTGGGATCTTTTCTGGGAGCTTGGCTCTCAGATCATTACTCCCGGGTGTTTATTGCATCGTTTTCGCTGTTGATGACAACACCCCTCAGCCTGTTACTACTGCAAGCCAGCAGTGTGCCATCGATTTTGATTTTCAGTGTGTTGACGGGCTTGATGTTGAATGCCAACTGGCCGATTTTGTTGATGATTGGGCAAGAAGTATTTCCCGGCGGGGCCAGTGGTTCCAGCGGGTTAGCGTTTGGATGGGGATTCATCTGCAACGCCAGTGGCAGCTACGTAACAGGCTTTCTGGCAGATGCGATAGGCTTGCAAGAAGCGCTGCAATTTCTGGCGTTGACACCACTTATTGGAGCAGTTTTATTACTTTTGCTCCGACAGCCGGGGACTAAAACGGCGAATAAATCGGACGCGAGTCATCGTCCTCGGCATCGGGGTCGTTGGGGTCGTAGTATTCTCCCTCGACATAAGTAGTTGGGGAAGACTCGGTGGCAGGTACAATGACTTCTTCTAACAATGGCGGTGACTGCAATGTTTGCGTCCGTAAAGCTTGTAATACCGCTGCGATTTCGCCGATATTCTGGCGCGAGCGCATATTAGGCAGGTTTTCTAATGCCCGCTGAATAAGCAACTCATCGGTGCTGATGCCTAAGTCATGGGCAACATCGCGAATGATTTGCAACGTACTCAATTCGGCGCGGGCTTGGATACGCTGTTGCAGAACTTCAGCGGAAACCATAATATCGGCGAAGGTCGCGGCTTCATCCACGTAAATTCCGTAATTTTGCATAAACGCAAATTTAGAATTAATAGCTTCGCGGATAATGTTTTCGGTTTCGTACTCAATTGTGCCTGAAAAGGAGTCGATTTTTCGCAATTCGGTGGTGGCGGTATCAGCCAGAAGGCTACGGGCGGTGGTCTCAATAGCCTGGGGATAATTGTCAAACAGCCAGCGAGCTTCAACACTCCGCACGCCATCCGGGAATACTTCCAGCCGGACACGCATGTGAACCTCGAAACTATCCAGCATTTGATTTTGGGCAGTGACGGTGTGTTTGATGAATAGGGGCTGCACCCGACGCCAGGGAGCGGTACTTTGAATAGGTGTGATGTGGCGCATTCCGCTTTTCACAAAGCCAATAGTGCGCCCATCCCAACCATGCAGCACAAACCACTCATCTTCCTCACCAGCCAGATAGATAGTCTTCAGACGCAGTCGCCAGCCAACCACACCCAGGATCAGCAGGCTCAACGCAACCAAGCGCGTGAACCAGGCTACCGGGCCATCAAAGGCACGTTCGCCAATCAGGAAAATGGCGACAGCGGCCAGTGCGCATCCGCCGAGAATCATCCCCATAGTATGGAGGGTTTGTTTTAACATATTGGTAGGTGCAGGTTGCGATGTTGACATCTATTCATCTCCAGCCTCAAGTATTGTGTTAAAATCGCTCGAAATCAAGCTGAAGTTGAGGAAGGGACTGAATGCCAGTCAAAGTTCATATGTTGACGCTGGGAATGCTGCAAACGAATTGTTTTGTTGTGGCAGATACGGACAGCAAAGAAGCGGTGGTTATTGATCCAGCGGACGAAGCACCGAAAATCCTCCAGGTGCTGCAAAACGAAGGCTACACGGTGCGTGAAATCTTGTTGACCCATGCCCACTTCGATCATGTACTGGCTTCAAAACCGCTGAAAGAAGCCACCAACGCTCCATTGCGGCTGCACGCTGATGCGACGGACCATCTGAAGAACACACGGCAGGTGGCAGCGATGTTCGGGATGAATGCGCCTGAACCGGCCACACATGATGGCACATTGGATGAGGGTGATGTGATCGAATTTGGTGATGTGAAGCTGGAGACATTGTATACACCGGGGCACGCGCCAGGGCATGTGACGTTCGTGCTACGCTCGGAGAAAGTGGTCATCAGCGGCGATTGTTTGTTTATGAGTGGTATCGGGCGCACTGATTTGCCTGGTGGTGACTATCGCATGCTGATGACTAGTATTTTTGAGAAACTTATCCCACTGGGTGATGACTTCACAGTATGCCCCGGTCATGGCCCAACCACGACAATTGAACATGAACGACGTACCAATCCATTTTTGCTGGAGTGGTCATCCTGACGGTTATGAGAAAAAAAGAGATATGTTGAACCAAAATCAAGTTGAACAATGGGTAAATCTATACAACGAATCCCAGAGTAATCAGGATTGGGTTGAATTTCATCGAGAGCGTGACGAGAGCCGGGTACAAATAGTCAAGGAAATGCAGCATTTTCTAAAATGTTACCAGGATGGCGAAATCGGTCTTGAGGAATTTAGAGATGTGTTTCATCGAAATACAATTAGTAGATGGGATGGATTTGGTCTAAAGGGCTTGTCTGGGGGAATGTTTCTCAATAAATTGGTCAAGCATATTCCAGATCAGCAGGGGGTTGAGATTTTGTTAAGTGATGTTCTTCCGGTTCCTACGAACACACAACAAGCGCAAGATAATATGTCAGCTTTTCTGGGTTTCCTTGAGAATATTATTGACATTGGGCAAGCTACACGACTCCAATTACAACCTGCACGGACAGCATTTTTTCTTAGTGCATGGTGGCATATTCAGGATACCGAACTGTGGCCTATATTTTATGCATCTGCACGACATACTCTTGAAGCTGAGAAGCTGTTTATTCCGACTCAGAATCCTGTTCAAGACTATTTCAGTTTCCGAGAAGTATTTTTAGATCTATCTGAGGTATTGGGAATTGGAATATGGGATTTAGAACATCTCTGTGTTTGGTACGAGAACCAACAATCAATATCTTCACCTATAGATCAGTTGGAGGTTGCAGGTGGAGATGAATTAGCATTTATCTCTCCATCCCACACGCAAATACAGTGGATATTGGCGAAAATCGGCAAACGATTAGACTGCAAAGTGTGGATTGCGGCCAATGATCACAACAAAGAGTGGGATGGACAAAGACTTGGTGACTTGAGTTTGTCAGATTTGCCTCAACTTGGATTAGATAATGACTCCCAGAGGATCATTCGTTTGATTGATGTGGTTTGGCTGCAAGGTTCACGGCAAGTTGCGGCGGCATTTGAAGTCGAACACACTACGTCCATCTATTCCGGATTATTAAGAATGTCAAATTTGGTGGCCTTGTCTCCCAACCTCAATTTTCCCTTGTATATTGTGACTCCTAAAAACCGAATGGATAAAGTTCAACGCGAACTCTCAAGGCCAACATTTCAGGCACTAGAGTTACATAAACGATGCGGCTTTTTTTCAGACGAAGACCTCTTGTGTGAATCGGGCAACATCATGAAGTGGGCAAGCGATCCATCAGCAATTGATAAGCTGGCCCAGAGAGTTGGCGATATAGATACATAAATGATCTAATTCTCGGTTTTGCTCCAACCCTTCGCATGTTTACGATGCTTGGGAGCGTCGAAATCAGTGCGATTGAGCAGTAGTGCATCCAGGTCGTCTATTTCCAAAAACGGCCCATAGTTCAAATAATCGGAGCCGGAAGGAACGGTCAATGTGCCATCCGGGAAGATCATCACATAGAGCTTGTCCAGCGTTTCGTGGCTTAACCAGTTGATGCGATAGGTATGCGGTGTGGCTTCAACTGCCTGGCGTAGGTCATTGAATTCCTCGTCACTGACAATGAAATCGCTCCAATCGACCTCGCCCATTGTGCGTGGGAAAGCCTGGAAGACATTGTAGAACATGCGGTTCGGCATTCGGTCAGCGTGTTGATCCAGCAGGCGTACAATGGCAGGTACATCAGCCAGATTATGACGAGTAACGGGCGTGGCGACTTTGACATCAATCGCTGGGAAATCAACCAGCATGTCCAGGGCATTCATGATGGCGGCGAAGTGGCCTTCTTTCTTGGTACGGCTGGAAACTTCTTCGGATGCGCCATCCAGCGGGAGCGACATGAGGTCGATGTAGTGTCCATACTTCTCCAAGAACTCGCGGGTCAGCTCGTCGCCTGTGGTCGAGACAGCGACTTCCAGGCCGATTTCTGCTGAATATTGAACCAGTTCGCCAATATCGGGTCGCATCAAGGGATCACCGCCGGTGAAGACAATACGTTTTGCACCAGTGGATACGATTTTGCGAATGATGGCCCGCGCTGTCGCGGTATCTACCATCCGCTCTTCAAAGTCCTGCGGCCCCCAACAATAGGGACATTCCTGATTACACTTGGATGTAACATGGAAGTCGATGGTTACAGGCATTCTTGCGCCTCCTTAGATACCGTAGACAATACCTGTCTTAAGTATACGACAAAAAACGCCCCTTTAAGGACGCAGAGGTGGTAGGGCAATCGCATATCAAACCTTAATTCTCGAACAATGAGCCATTATGACCTTCAAAATCCCCAATAATCGAACCGAATTTGCAGCTTTGACATTGAGTGTTGCGCTGAATACCCGATAACCTTATCGGATTCATAGATCAAATGAGGTCAAGAGGGCTCAATAAGGCCCATTTTTCCATTAAGAAAGCATATGCGATTGCCCTACAGAGGTGGTGAATCCAGTATTGAATCTCGGCATCTGGTGGTAGAATTAGGGCATGAAGAAAACATATTGGCTTTTCAGACTTTTATCACTTTCCGGCAGACTCCTGCTACTCTATTTTCGCCTGCGCCCGCTAATGCCCTACGTCCAAACCGCCCGCCGCTATCGCCCTGATGCAATGACATTTATGCGAGAAGTCCGGCAAATCAGGGACGCCCTTAACATGAACGGTAGCCGCGCTGCTCAAAACTAAGCGGATCCATTTCGACTCCATTGAGGCGTGTTTCATAGTGAATATGCGGGCCGCTGCTATTGCCAGTGTTCCCACTTCGAGCCAAGACCTGCCCCTTCACCACTTCCTGGCCTGCCGCCACATTAAACGTATTGAGATGTCCATAGTAAGTTGAAAAACGCCCGCTTTCCACCACAACCAAATAGCCATAGCCGATCTCATTCCAGGCAGCATAAGTCACCACGCCGCTATGAGTGGCAATCACCGGTGTATTAAGCGCCACCCCCAAATCAATCCCACGATGGTACACATAAAACCGTTGGGTCAATATCCCGGCCAACGGCAGCCCGCTCGGCGCACATTCTTCTTTGTCCGCTACTGCACCCAGCGTTGCCCCTAGTCCCACCATCAAATTCGCTCGCTCCGTTTGCATCCACAAATGCACATCAAGGGGAGTAAGTGTTGGCAACTGTGTGACAGTCGGCGGCAGAGAAGTGGAAGCAGGTGTCATGGTCCATGTAGGCGTAAAAGTCAACGTAGGCGACCTGGGTGTACGAGAAGGCGATGCCGTGAACGTGGGAGTTGCTGTCAATGTGGCAGGTAATGTCGGTGGCCCGCTCACAGCAGTCGTCGGTAGTATCAACAGCGTTTCAGAAGGTGACGGCAACACCGAAGGGGTCAGTGTAGACGGTTGAGGTGTGTCCGACGATGTCTGAGTAGATGTTGGTGTCGATGTGGGTATGGTTGGCGATGCCGAAAGTGTAACAGTCGCTGTTGGCGTGAGTGTTGGCGGAAGTGGCGTGGGTGATAATGTAGGTAATGGTCGCGGTGTTGGTGTCGGGAACTCGAACTGGCTGTTACCAGTAATGGGCAAATAAGCCCCCACTGGCGGAATACCAGCTACTATAACCGCCAGATTATCAGATCCTGGCTGTTCATAGTAGAGGGCAGCCGCCTCGCCAGGTTTTAACGCTGCAAAATAGACCGCTGCTGGGCGCACTGCTGGCGTGCGTGTCGGGATAGCTGGGGGTTGATGAACGCGCTGACGTGGAGTATCCGGCGACTGTTCCCAAACCCACGTCGTCAATCCCCATACCAACCCGACCAACACCAACAGGCCGCTGCCCGCCCAAATCCAGCGCCAGCGTATTGTCGCCATCATCCCAAAACCGACTCAGGCAAGCCGACCATCAACCGCTAATTGAGGAACTCCACGGTTCGCAACATACGTTGGGCCGTGCGCTTATGCGATTCAGCATTGTCGCCAATCGCTACCAACATAAACACATACTCAGTGCCATTGTGCTGAACAGTGGCAACATACACTCCCATATTCAACTCTTCAATGTTCCCCAGGCGTGCGGCAAATTCCTCATCCACTTTCATATACAGTTGGAAATAAGAGAATCTACCAGCATCGCCGTCGATGGTCGTATCCTGGCGATCTACATCAATCTTGAATTCAAAACCATCACCCGAAAGCTCGTTTATCTCGCCAGCTTCTGCCTCAAATTGGTCGAATTCGGCATCCATATATTCCTGGAAAGAACTATAATTCCCGCCTGTTTCCTGTCGTAACTGGCTGAGGTCATCTGTGGTCACTGGCCCCATCATGACAACAGCAGTCTCCTCTTCAAAGTTAATTGACAAATCACCAGAAGCCTCTCCGCCAAGGAAATCCACAGTATCCAGATTCAGACCACTTAACGACTGCGCCCATGCTTCCGTATTTTGCGTGGCAGCCACCATCGTCGAATTACCTTCAGTCAGACGATAATCCCACTCGGCTGGGTAACGGATTGTGAAATCGTTAGTACGGGCGACGGTGTCTAAATCCGGCCCTAGCAAGCCAAACAACCCTCTATGTTGGAACGCATAGGCATAATAGCCGATGCCACCAATGAAACCCGCAATAATCAGCACAACCAATAAACCAAAAACCAGGTTGCCAACACAGCCACTACTACTGCTACGCTTCTCGCTGGCAAGCGCTTTTAAAGCATCCTCATCGCTGGCACTTGAAAACATTGACTCTTCGTCAGCGAATTCACCCGAATCGCTGAAGCTATAGCTACCAAACATCGAGTCATCATCATCACTTGGGTCATCATACAATGCCCCTCCAGACTCAGAAGAATAGCTGTCACTGGCCCAGGCTGGTTCATCAATGGCACTAGTTGATTCGCCATATCCTCCGCCATATAGCTCGTCATCAGCTTCCTCTTCCTGGTCTTCCAGTTCCAACATCATCTGTTCGGCTTTGGCATGTGTGGGATCCAGTTTCAACACCCGTTTCAGGCTTTCCATCTTCACTTTCGGATCATCCACTAGCTTCGCCAATGCCCACCAGCCGCGTACATCTTTTGGATTTTGCCGAAGATACTGTTTCGTCAAATCCACAGCGCGTCTACGGTCGCCGCTTTTGGCGACAGCCACCGCTTCTCGCAAAAGTTCATCAGACATTTGAACAATTTCCTATATCTCAGATAAGAGCGTTAATATCCTCAGTATACCCTGAACCGCTTCGTCCGTTCACCCCTATTTTACGGATGGTACTCAATATAATCGACGGAATCCTTGCCAGGCAACAGTGTCAGTTGAACGTGCCGGGCCACCATACGGTGTCAAAATCTGGACGCGAGCAACTGGCTGGGTCAGCCGTAAATGATGATCTTGCCCGACCCGTGCCTGCACCGTCATCAACCACGCATCATAATATAAAAACACATTTCCTGCCCCATCAACCCGCAGTCCATCCGGTGAGCCATGCACCACAAGCACATCCCCCACACTTACATCATCCTGCGATGACAGATCAGGCGGAAACCGGACCTCCAGAAATTGAAGCACCGGCCCCTGAAAACGTGCATATCCCTCATAGCCTTCTGGATAAACCCATTGCACATTCGGAATCCGCCCATCCAACACCAAATCGGCAGGCAAAAATGAACGTATCGCATCACGCACCTGCCCAGCAGAACTTTGCGCCAATGAAATGCCATCCCAACACGCCCCCTGCCCAATACAAGCCATTGTGCGTTGTTCCCATACAGAAGGTGGATCATCAGCCGTTGCCTGTATGATGAGGATTACCCCCATGTTTATGGTGATCAACAGGGCACTAAGGATCACAATGCGTAACATAATATTCCGCCTCCTTACAAATTGATTTCCCAACTGCCCTGATTCTTTCAAAAATGGCTTGCATCATAGAAGCAACACGCTACAATGTCATCGGATACGCTAAACAAGTTACGGAAAGATGTTATGGTTTTCACGTTTACAGTTGATGCCGTTGCTGGGCAGGCCCGTGCTGGAACCTTTCGGACCCCGCACGGTATTATCGAGACTCCGATCTTCGCGCCTGTCGGCACTCAGGCCACCGTGAAAGCTGTACTCCCCCGCGATTTGCAGGAAATGGGAGCCACGCTGATTCTAGCGAACACCTACCATCTGCATTTACGCCCTGGCGATTCATTGATCTGCGATCTGGGTGGCTTACATCAATTTATGGCCTGGGATGGTCCTATCCTGACTGATTCGGGAGGGTTCCAGGTCTTTAGTCTGGCCGATCTACGCCGTATCACTGACGATGGGGTCACCTTCCGCAGCCACATCGATGGTACACTCCTGACCTTGACACCAGAAAGCGCCACAGCTATCCAGCACAATCTAGGAGCCGACATCATCATGGCCTTCGACGAGTGTGCGGTTCCTGATGATCGTGAAATCGCCACAACAGCCATGCACCGCACCCATCAGTGGGCGAAACGCTGTCGAGGATACCACTATCAATTTGGCGATCCGCAACAGCAGGCCCTTTTTGGCATCGTGCAAGGTGGCATTTTCCCGGACCTGCGCGAACAGTCTGCCCAATTCATCACTGGGTTGGATCTACCGGGCTATGCTATCGGTGGACTGGCCGTTGGCGAAACCAAAACTGAAATGTTAGCCACATTGGATGCCACGCTTCCCTTGCTTCCGGCTGATCGACCACGCTATTTGATGGGTGTCGGTCAGGCTGAAGATATTGTTGAGGCCGTTCGTCGAGGCGTAGATATTTTCGATTGCGTTCTGCCCACGCGTGAGGCTCGGCACAGTGCCGCTCTCACGCGTTATGGGCGTTTGAATATGAGTAACTTACGCTTTGCCAATGATCCAGACCCGTTGGAATCTGATTGCGACTGCTATACCTGTCAACATTTTTCGCGGGCCTACATTCGACATTTGATTAAAGCCAAGGAATTACTCTGCCATCAATTGTTAAGCATTCACAATCTACAGTTTCTCATGAAACTGACTCGTGAACTGCGTGCCGCACTTCTGGAAGGCGAAGCGGTTTTCCAGGAATTTACACGCAAATTTCTGATCGACTATCGCTCGGCGGCAGTCGATACACCGCTCACCTAATTGCGGTAAACAAAAACATATCAAAACAGTTGGAACTACCTGCCATTCATATGGGTAGAATGTCGCAAAATTGGATCGTTTGGTTAAGCGAAAGGATCGTATATTGGACCTGCTAGAAGCAATCATACTCGGCATTATCCAAGGCGCAACTGAATTTTTGCCCGTTTCTAGTTCAGGCCACCTAGTTCTGATTCCATGGTGGATTGGGTTACGCACCCCTCCGCCCATGATGTTTTCTATCATGGTTCACCTGGGAACGACCGTCGCTGTCTTGATTTATTTTCGACAAGACTGGTGGCGGTTGACAAAGGCCAGTTTCTCAGCACTTTTCAACCGATCATTTCATCTGGAAAACAACCCGGACCTGCGCTATGCCTTGTTTATCATTATTGGCACAGTGCCGGCTGCCATCGTGGGGATATTGCTGCGCGACTATTTTGAGCAATTTGGAGAGCCAGCAATCGTGAGTGTCATGCTGCTTGTCACAGCAGCCTTGCTTGTCTATGGTGAACGTCAATCTCAACGGTCCTCTACCATCACACCCGACACCACCGCCCCGCAATCTGAATCGAGGTCACAGCAAATCACCTACCTGAATTCCCTGCTCATTGGCTGTTCACAAGCCCTTGCCATCATACCCGGCATCTCGCGCTCCGGCAGCACGATTGCCGCCGGGCTGTTTCAGGGTTTA
Source organism: Aggregatilineales bacterium (assembly GCA_965215855.1). Classification (GTDB taxonomy): domain Bacteria; phylum Chloroflexota; class Anaerolineae; order Aggregatilineales; family J027; genus J027. The sequence continues at coordinate 579,522 of CBDCER010000002.1, forward strand.
GATCATCATACCGCAACTCGCTATAGCTTCATGCTGGCAACGCCCATCATTTTGGGGGCGGGTTTCGGCCAATTGCTCGACGTATTGACTGGCAAAGCTACCGTTAACGATGAGTTGAGTATATCCTTGGTCGTTGGCTTCATAACAGCGGCAATTGTGGGGTATGCCAGTATTGCGATGATGTTACAGTGGGTGCGAGGCCGAGGTCTCTATGGATTCGCGGGGTATTGTGCATTGGTCGGTGTGATAGGTCTGGGGGCTGTAGTGTTACAAGGATGACTCCCATGACTGGCGTCATCCGCAAAACGAAGCATACCATCATGGTCGTTACGCTGGCACTGGCTGGCTGTCGTGGGCCAGTTCAATCACCCACCGCCACCCCAGAAGTTGAGCCATTATACTTTACAGCCAACACCAGCACGCATCCACTATTGCGTGATTTGGCTGCCGCCTATAGTCAAGAACACCCGCTGATAACTATTGTCAATCAACGCAGCGAGCGTCTGCCAGTTTCATGGGAACACGGGTATGCGCTGATCACCAGCATACCAGCTTCTGGCGATTTCTGGGCAGCTCCTATTGGGCAAGATGCCATTGCCATTGTTGTGCATCCTAATCTAGTGATTCCTGCCCTGTCAGCCACTGATTTACGACGCATTTTTATGGGAACAGCCAACAACTGGTCAGATTTTGGTGGGCCAGACATCGACATTGTCATTGTCAGTCGTGAATCAAGCTCACTCACTCGTCAGGCATTTGAAACCCAGGTGATGGGCCAACGCCCGATCAGCCTGCGGGCACGGCTGGCAACCACACCATCGGCCATGCACCAAATCATCAGCCAGACACCCGGCGCGATCGGTTTCTTGAGTATGGGCTTATTGACAGATCGTGTACGCGTGGTGTCGCTCATTGGTGATGATGACATTGCTGTGCAGCCGACTCCTGATACGGTCGCCGATGGCAGCTATCCACTGCAAATACCACTATTGATCATTGGTCCTCAGCCCCCCACTCCCGGCGACCGTTACTACGAGTTCATTCTGTGGATGCAACAAGGCGGCGGCCAACGCATCATCGCCCAACGTTATGCACCACTACCGTAGATCTGAGATCTATAGCGATGGTCAAAACCAACGAAGGAACAGCAATGCCCAACAAGAATCCGCCAGACGCACCCTTTGAAAGTCAGCACACCGGTTTCACTGCACTATGGTGGCGATTGGTACAGTTCGGATTCCGCCTGCTCTATAACGAAATGGCCTGGACTTACGATTTAGTGGCCTGGACGGTCAGCCTGGGACAATGGCGCAACTGGCAACGAGCAGCTCTGGACCACTTGAATGTTAGGCCCGGGGCACAAGTGTTGGAGCTGGCACATGGCACTGGTAATCTGCAACTGGATCTCTTCGCTGCTGGCTACCAGCGTATCGGATTGGATCTCAGCCCTTTTATGGGACGCATCGCTCGTCGAAAGCTCCATCGTCATCACTTGCAAGCCCCCTTGGTACGTGCCCAGGCCCAACGCTTGCCCTTTCCCAATGAATCATTCGATGCCATTGTCAGCACTTTCCCCGCCCCTTTCATCATCGAACACCAAACGCTGTGTGAAGCTGCACGAGTGCTAAAATCCGGCCAACGACTGGTGATCGTCGCTAGTGGTATTTTGACTGGCGGAGGTCTGTTGAAAGACACTTTAGAAACTGCCTATCGCATAACTGGACAGCGCGGTCCCTGGCCTGTCAGTCTGCAAGAACGTTTTGCCCAAGCCGGATTTACCCTAGAGATCTTCGCGCAACAATATCCCTATAGTATTGCCTACGTGTTGGTGGCAACGCGCACCCACTCCCTGACCGCCTGACAATCGTCAGGTAAAAAATGCCAATCTTGCTCTATACTGGTATCAGACAATTTCGCCACCAAACTGGCAGGAGAAAATTTATGCGCCGCTCAACTGCATTGTCCGTATTCATTGTCATGCTGCTTTTGTTGACCACGCTTCCCACATCCCATGCCCAAGATGGCGCCCGACCCGCTACCTATAAGCTGGATATTGAGCGTCTCCGTCACGAATATCAGGGCTGGAATAATTGTGGCCCCACCACATTGACAATGGGCCTCAGCTACTTCGGCTATAGTGAAGACCAATTCCCCGCTGCCGACTATCTGAAACCTCACCGCGAAGATAAAAACGTCAGCCCTTCGGAAATGGCGCAATATGTCAACGAAGAAGTTGAAGGCATTCGGGCACTCTACCGTGTTGGTGGAACTCAAGAACTCATCAAAACTCTACTAGCAGCAGATTTTCCGGTCATCATTGAAAAAGGCTTCGAGCCAGAAGGCTATGACTGGATGGGCCACTATCTCTTACTCATTGGCTATGACGATCCCGGTAGCTTCTTCTATACTTACGACAGTTTTGAAGGACACGGCAGCTTCCAGGGTCTCCATGAGGAGTATGACAGTGTTGATCACTATTGGTGGCATTTCAGCAATACATTTATTGTCCTCTATGCACCAGAACGAGAGGATGGGGCTATGGCATTGTTGGGTGATCTGGCTGATCCAAACTATGCCTATCAGGTGATTGCTCAAGAAGGCCTACAGCGCGTCAGTCTCGAGCAAACCGATGCCTGGTCCTGGTTCAACATCGGCGACGCCCTGACTATGTTGGGTCGCTATGAGGATGCCACCGCCTATTTCCGGACAGCGTTTGATAATCGACTACCTTGGCGCACGCTCTGGTATCGCCATACACCGCTGGAAGCATTTTATCAGACAGGGCAGTTCGAGACATTGCTCGGCCTGATACACTCGAATAAAGTCAATACCCCATATGTCGAAGAATGGTACTACTACGAAGGTCTGGTCTATGCATCACGAGGCAACTTCGATGCAGCCAGAGCACAATTTAATCAGGCGCTTGTCTATAATAGCCACTATCAGGTCGCGATAGATGCGCTGGCGACGCTGGACAACGGTACATTCCAGGCCGTTGCCGAAGCGACAACCACTGAATAGTCTTCCTACAACCCATCATAACTGACCCCCGCCACCAACAATTGATTTCGCAGATAGACTGGCCGGGGGTCAATAATCCGCCCTCGTCGAATCAAATAGCGCAGTGTGACATCCACTGATAACAGCACCGCAGCATCTAAATCAACCGCTGCAACACGCCGCAGTCGTTCCACATCATCATACTTACGTCCCGGCTCAATCAAATCGCCGATCATCACAATTTTGTCCAGCATGGTCATATCTGGTGCGCCAGTCGTATGATATGCACATGCCGTTTTCAACTGCTCATCGGCTAAATTGAACACATCATCCGCCAGCAAATAGCCCACCACACCATGCAACAGATCAGGAACCAGGTGTTCACTCTCACTAATCGGCCAGCCATGCGCCTCCGCAATGTGGATTAATTTTGCATTTGACAGATGCTTGGCCGCATCGTGCAACCACCCCGCCAATCGGGCCTGCATGACGGTATCCGGTGCATAGCGCCGCGCCAATCGCTCGACGGTGTCCACTACTCCTTCCACATGCGACCAACGTTTGGCTTTGACACGTTCCTGTGCCCAGTGTTTAATCTGCATCTCGAATTCTGGCGTATAAAGCGACATTTCCTCACCTTTGTTTTGAAAATGGGTTGCATCTATCGCTATCCAATGCTATAGTTTTAATTGAAATGTCCCATTAGCTCAATGGATAGAGCGTTGCCCTCCGGAGGCAGAGGTTGTTGGTTCGACTCCAACATGGGACGCACCAAAACCAGCCAACATGTGCTGGTTTTTTGTTTTTCACAGAAATCGGGATTGGGGGCGGGCAACTCAAACAGAGGCTCATCTGGCAGATTGAGCGCTCCATCAATCCAGGCGAGCTTCACCCTCAGCCGATAGTGCGAACCTGATATATATGGAGATGGCTGCCCACTCCCTATTCGATTGAAGCGATAGAGGATTATTCGGCGGTGAGGCCGTTTTCCTGGCGATATTTCTCAACCAGTTCCGCAAAAAGCGCCTCAACTTCGCCTTCTTCGGCATGGCGTCCCAATTGTTTCTTGGAAAAGAGCAACTCACCGTCTACCTCAAGTTCAAAAAGACCACCTGTGGCTGGAACCAATAGCCAATCTTTGACATAGTATTCGAGGTCACGTTGATTGAGAATATTAGCCATCAAACTGACAGCACGTGGGGTATAGCCTCAAGTGGCACAATATGTTAATACAACGTGAAAAATTCCATTCTGCATCTTATATACTCCTATACATCAGGGTTGAAAATAAGTGGATATCGCTGCTAGCATTATGCAACAACTATTGCACAAGGTTCAACGGTGAACAGGCAAAAAATGACCCGCGAGCAACTCCTCGCGCTGTTTCAAGTCGATAGCAGCGATATTGTCCAGCCCCCTGGTCCTTTTCATGGGCAACCACTATACGTCGCCTATTTCTGGTTCCTATATATCACGGGCTATACCGAGCGCGAGCGTGATGGCATTGTCACCTTTTGGATACGTAGCGAAGACCGTGTCCAATTTCCTCAATTGACCGGGCGCGAAACGGTGGATATACGCCAACATGACGATGGACAGATTAAGGAAGTATGGGGCGAATAGCTGAAATTCCACCCCATCAGATCATGATCTACTAACGACGACGTTTCTTCTGTTTTTTGCCGCGTTTAGCCTTCACCCGTGCCAGTATCGCGCCGATGTCTTCTTCGGTTGGGTGCTTCTTGGCCGGAGATGGGGCAGTGGAGGGTTGTGGCGTTGCAGGAACATCGCCCGCCGTAATGGCTTTACGTCGCGCTTCAACGCGCTGCATATACTCCTTTTCAAAAGAGCCATCTTGCGACATTTCGTAGTACACCGCACCCCAATAGAGTTTCTTGCCAGAATATTCAGCCAACTGCCGCACTTCGGGGTCAGGATCGGAGGTAAACGCCACCGCCAAATGTGGCAACGCTATCGTATTACGCATAGTGCCCAATTCTCTGGCTGCCGTTTTGCGTTGCTCGGCATTTGCACCTTCGCGCAGCCGCTTGATCCAAATGGCAACATCCCGGTCGGATGGCATCGGAGGTGGAATACGTTCGCGAGAGATATGCTCGCGTTGTTCGCCACCAATATTCGATGAAGCAACCTCAGCACCCACTGAGAGACCACCACTAACGGCACTGGTCGCCATCGCGCCGCCAATGATGCCCCCCATCGCCGCACCGGCTACTACACCACCAAGGGCAGCACCCGCTGACAGTCCCAGCTTTTTTTCCTGTGCTTTGGCTTGCCGCCGCATCATCTCGCTCGTCATGTTGGCTTCCATCTGTCGCATCAACTCAGCTTCTTCATCACTCTCTGGCAGATGCGCGATCTCGTGGTTAATGTTGAAATGATCGAAGATAGCTTCCAGTGTACTGTGCCCGTTCTTGTGTGCTTTAAAAAGCCGCTTGCCAGCCCATTCCAATGCCGCTTTAACGGCACTGTCCGTTTCCTGTTGATGTTGCTGGCGAATAGCTTCCAATAACTGCGTTTCCTCCACCATCCCAATCACACGAATAACATTGAGGCGCATGGCAGGCTTAGGATGACTGATACCTTGTGCCAGTAGCTTGCTGTTCATAAGATAACAACTCCCAAACTATGATTGCATTGTCCTACATCTAGGTTCTGTTGACATTTCATCGTAACCAAATCAAAACACTGGTAAATTGTAGAAAGCCAAGATAACGAGATGCCAGCTTATCGAAGCGTGAAAAGACCCGTCGAAAATGCTTGATTTTGCCGATGAAACACTCAATCAAATGGCGTTCACGATACCGCCACTCGTCATACTCATGTGGCGCTTTGGCATTTTTCTTGGGCGGGATCACGGGTTCAGCACCTGTATCACGGATTTCATCCAGAAAATCGCGGGCGGCATAACCGCGATCAGCGATGACATATTCAAAGTCGAGGTCAATGATCAAATCAGAAGCCTTGATGATATCATGGCGCTGTCCGGCGGTCAGTGCCAGTCGCAACGGGTTGCCCAAGCCATCAACGGTCACATGGATTTTGGTGCTGAACCCACCGCGACTGCGCCCCAACGCCTGTTCCGCCTGTCCACCGTTTTTTTTCGGCACCAGCCGCACAGGCATGCGCCCGCACAATGGTACTGTCAATCATGCCATTTTCCATATCAGGATCATCCGCGAAGTGGGCCAGCATCCGTTCCCACACGCCGTGATCACACCAGCGGGCGAATCGCTTGTAAACACTGTTCCATTTGCCATGTTGCTCCGGCAGCAGACGCCACTGTGCCCCACTGCGGTCAACCCACATCACGGCTTCTACGAACCGACGGCAAGCCTCTTCGTTGCCCACATAGGCTCTGGCATCACTGCGTAGAAACTCAAGCATCTTTTCCCATTGTTCGTCAGTTAATGTCACCGTTGTCATGCGGCTACCGTAGCAGAACTTTGTCAAATGTCAACAGAACCTAGTATGTTATATCAGAACTGCCGGAAAAGTCCCAAATTTTTAGGACTGATCGCTCAACGCTGAATATAAACCGGGTCGGCGATCTGCCAAAAACGGCCATTCTTGCCGGACACGGTCTGTCTCTCGATAATCGACGGTAACGATAGCCGTATGTTGGTGCGCGTCAGTATCTTCAAAAATGATCTTGCCCTCGGCGCTGGCCAGCAGGCGGTGACTATAGAAAGGCGCTTCGCAGCGATTAATGCGTGCCCAGGGGATGCCATTCACCAACGCATTATGTTGGACCGCAGTGCGCCATTTATAGGCAGATGGCAATTCGGTGGCAGCCGAGGGTGCAAAAACAATATCAGCCCCATCCAGTGCCAAAGCGCGTGCGCCTTCCGGAAAGAAATTGTCCCAACAGATATAAATACCGATGTTACCCTTGCGCGTGGGAAAAGCGGAAAAAGGCCCATTTCCCGGTGAAAAATGGACGCGCTCGTTATCAGGTGGCAAGTGACGTTTGCGATAGCGCCCGGCAATAATCCCGTCAGTGTCGATTATCAGGGCACTGTTATAGTAACGGCCTTCCATGCCACGTTCATAAAACGAGCAGACCAACACGACACCCTTTTCATAGGCCAGTGATTGAAAAGGTTCCCACACTGGCGATTCCGGCTCATCGGCCAGTGCATGGTATTTTTCCGTGTTATCCGCGAATATCCAGGGCAACATAAACATCTCCTGAAATGCAATGATCTCTGCCCCATCTGCCGCCGCCTGCCAACCCTGTTGTAGCGCCCGCTGAATATTGGCCGATTTATCCTCATCCGTCGGAAATTGAACCAACCCTACCTGCACCTGGTCTGGTCGCGGAAACCGCAACGGCAGCTTGTCGGAGCTAATTTTCCAGTCCACACTAGGCAATGTTTCGGCAGCAGCGTGGTGATCTTCCTCTATATTTCCAGACTGTAGCATCGTGTCATTTTCGGGCACATTCGTTCTCCGCTAGCAATTGTTTGCGTGATATTCTACGATTATAGCGTAAGCAATTGGCTTAAATTGCATAGTCGTACTACCATTAACCACAAATGTTGTTGCGATAGAAGGAGCTTTCTCATGCCAATGAACTGGCGACGTTTAGCACGCGGGTTGGGTCTGATGATTTTACTTTTGAGTCTGGCCCTCTCAACAATGCCAACCAACACAATAAATGCCCAAGATGGCGGGACAACCACGTATACCGTTCAGCCAGGGGACAACCTATTTCGGATTTCACTGCGTTTTGGGGTGACGGTGCAGGCCATCGCTGCTGCAAATGGTATCACTAACCCAAATATCATCTATGTGGGGCAAGTTTTGGTCATTCCCGCGGGCGGCAGTCCGCCACAGCCACCGACCACTGAACCCCCAGGAGATGGCGGCACACCACCACCAGCACCACCGCCGACCGGCACAACCACCTATACTGTTGTGCGTGGCGATACCCTGAGCAGTATCGCTCGCCGGTTCAGCACCACTGTTTCGGCGATTGCCGCTGCCAATGGCATCATCAATGTCAACCTGATCTACGTAGGTCAAGTATTGGTTATTCCTGGTGCAACGCCCCCGCCTGGCGGTGATGGCGGTGGAACTCCTACGCCCCCTCCGCCTCCACCACCACCTCCTCCTCCACCGCCTGGCACGGGTGGCGGCTTTGAACTGGGTGGACACGTTCAAGGCTTTGGACGCGTCGGCGAAATGCAGCAATCTGGTATGACCTGGGTCAAGAAGCAGATTCGTTGGAATCGAGGTGAAGGCACGGGCGCAGCCGCAGCCTTTATTAACGAGGCCCACGCAGCTGGCTTCAAGGCATTGGTCGGCATCGTTGGTATACCCGGTCAGATGGGTGACTTCGCAGCTTATAGCAATGAATTCGCGGCATATGCGGGCCAGGTGGCAGCGTTGGGACCAGACGCCATCGAAGTCTGGAACGAGCCAAACCTAGTGCGCGAATGGCCCGCCGGGCAGGTAAGCCCCACAACCTACACGCAATTGCTGGCAAGTGCTTATACAGCCATCAAAACTGCCAACCCTGCCGTGATGGTCATCAGTGCAGCACCCGCCCCAACCGGTTTCTATGGTGGTTGCACTGGTAATGGCTGCGACGACATCTTCTTTATCCAACAGATGGCCGCCGCTGGTGCTGCCAATTACATGGATTGCGTGGGTGTCCATTACAACGAAGGCATTATCAGCCCACAATTACGCACAGGTGATCCACGAGGTTCGCACTACACGCGCTACTTCTGGGGCATGGTCGATACCTACTACAACGCTTTCGGTGGCGCACGGCAACTGTGCATGACCGAACTCGGCTATCTATCACCGGATGGCTATGGTCCGTTGCCACCAGCATTTGCCTGGGCAGGCAATACGAGCGTTGCCGAACATGCACAATGGTTGGGTGAGGCCGCATCATTGGCCCGCAATAGTGGTCGTATGCGTCTGATGATCGTGTGGAATGTGGACTTTACCGGCATTTATGGCGACGATCCTGTTGGTGGTTACGCAATAGTCCGACCTGACGGATCTTGCCCAGCCTGTGCTGCATTGGGTGGGGCTATGCAATAGACTGATTTCAACTGTACCCTATCTATGAGTTATCAATAGTTCACTAGAGATCAAATATAAGGATATTGGGCAAACTTGGTGTTGAAATCTAATCGCAAAACACTGAATGTAGAATGAGACATTGCCCAAATATCTCGAATCAAGCTGACAAGGCCATTTTTTCGCAAGGATAACCCATAGATAGAGTAACTGTATATTTTGGGCAATCGGCGTGAGTCGGTTGCCCGTTTACTTTTTGGGCAGCTGCGCAAAATATGCAGTACCTAATGTATGTTTTCTATAGTCTATAATCCCACTCTATAGGGAGTGGGATTATAGACTATAGAACTTAGGTATACATTTATTCGTTGAAGACGCCTCGTTAAAGGCTGGTATTCACCGGATGAGAATGGTAGAGTTGGTGTCTTGAATTTGCCGACACACTTTATGGAGGGACAATGGCTCCATTACCTACCGTGATTATCCTGGCTGGGGGCGCAAACACTCGTTTCTGGCCCCTGCACGAAAAATCGCTCTATCCTTTTATGGGCGAAACACTGCTCGAAAAGCAGATGAATGTGTATGATGAAGCTGGTTTCCGTCGCGCAATCATCATTGCCAACCCCGGCAATCGTGACCAGATTGCGGCTACCATACAGGCCAGCAACACCAATTTTGCCTACGATATTGTGGTACAGGACGAACCGCTGGGCATGGGCCACGCCATCCTGCAAGCCGAACCGCTACTGGCAGACTATCCCCCTATATATATATGTCAGGTGAATGATGTCGTATCGCCTGATTTCCATGCGACTATGATGGCTACCTATCAGGAAGGCAGCGCGGCTTCCTATCTAGCAGGTTTTCAGGTGACGGAATACTTCCCCGGCGGCTATTTGGTGCTGGATGGCGAAAGTATCACGAACATGATCGAGAAACCGGGCGCAGGCAATGAGCCTTCAGACCTCGTGAACTTCGTGGCCCATATCCACACCGACACGCGGACCCTATTCCAAAAAATTCATGCGCTCTATGACGCTGGTCATGCGGCTGACGATCATTATGAAGTGGCGATGGCAAGCATGATGGCCGAGTCGCGTTTTGAATGCGTGCGCTATCGTGGCCCCTGGTATCCCATCAAATACCCCTGGCATGTGCTGGATGTGACGCGCTTCTACCTGGATCAGATTGATGGTCAACACATTCACCCCGACGCCAAAATCGTCGGCGATGTGTCCATCAGCGGAAATGTGGTGATTGAGGCCGGGGTGCGGCTGTTTCATGGCGCGGCTGTCGTCGGGCCAGCCTACATCGGCCCCAGCGCAATTGTCGGCAACGGGGCACTGGTGCGCGAGAGTATGGTTGGGGCGGGCAGTATGGTCGGCCATGTCAGCGAAGTGGCTCGCAGCTATATCGGTCAACAGGTTAACCTGCACCGCGCTGTCGTCCTCGACTCGGTTTTCGAGGATCGCGTGAACTTCTCGGCAGGCTGCATCACCGCCAACTTACGAATTGATGCAGGCTATGTCAAGAGTACAGTCAAGGGGGAACGAATGGTAACGGGGCGTGACAAATTAGGTGCGATGGTCGGCGAGGGCGCTTTTATCGCCATTCAGTCGGGCACAATGCCGGGCGTCAAGATCGGTGCGGGTGCAGAAGTCGGCGCATTTACGAACGTCACCCAAGACCTGCGCGAAGATGAGCGCCTGTATACCATGCAAGAAACACGCCAAGTACCTGCATCAGGTCGGAGCGACGCATAGCCATGCTGAATCCGAAAATCTTCAAAACCTATGATATTCGGGGCAAAGTCGGTGACGACATGACCGCCCACGCCGCCTCACAGATTGGCTGGGCTTTTGGCACGCACCTGCAACGAACTTATCACGTCCGCCAAGTTTTGATCGGCTATGACATGCGAGCCAGCTCTCAGGATTTGCTGACCAGTCTCATCGCCGGACTGAACGCAGCGGGCTGTGCAACATATGACATCGGCCTGGCCTCAACACCAGTTCTGTATTGGAGCGCCTTCCGCACTGGTATGGCAGGTGTAATGATAACTGCCAGCCATTTGGGGAAGGAATATAACGGCTTCAAGATGGTCGTCGGGCGCAAACCGATCTTTGGTGATGAAATCCAGACCTTGCACCAGATGATTGAAACCGACGATTTCGACAGCGCCCCCGGCCAACGCTATCAGATGATGGATGTCAACCAGAGCTATCTGAGTTTTCTAGCAAACTGTTTTCGTCCTGGTCGCAAGCTGAACGTGGTAGTCGATGCGGGCAATGGCATGGGCGGCATTTATGCCCCAGACCTACTGACACAATTGGGCCACAATGTCACCCCGCTGTATTGTGACCCTGATGGCAACTTTCCCAACCATCACCCCAACCCTGAAAAGGAGGCCAATGTCGTTGATCTGGCGGCGAAAGTGCGCGAAGTTGGGGCCGATGTGGGACTGGCCTTTGATGGTGATGCGGATCGTGTGGGCGTGGTGGATGAAAATGGGACGCTCATCACCGCTGATAAAGTGATGGCGTGGCTGGCAACTGACATCATCCCGCGTAATCCCGGCGCGATATTCGTTGGCGATGTTCTCAGTAGTCAGGTTGTTTTTGATGTGGTTGATGAACATGGCGGACAGGCGATTTTGTGGCAATCCGGTCATGCCCGCATTAAATCAAAGATGCAGGCCGAGAGTGCAATTTTAGGCGGTGAAAGCAGCGGTCATATGTTCTTTGGAGATCGCTATTTTGGCTTCGATGATGGTGTTTATGCCGCCGGACGTGTGGTTGAATTGTTGGCAGAAAGCGGGCAATCACTTTCGCAGTGTATCGCAGATTTGCCGCAATTGTTCACCACCCCCGAATATCGTCCTCATTGCCCAGACGAAATGAAAACTGAAATCATTGATGGTGTCAAAACCTTGCTGAACGACGTGCCAATGGTAGATGTCGATGGCCTGCGTGTGCTATTTCCGAATGGTTGGGGTTTACTACGTCCATCGGGAACCGAGCCGATATTAAGTTTGCGCTTTGAGGCTCACACCGAAGCCGACGCCTGGGCCTACAAAGCACGTATTGTTGACCTTTTGAAGCAGGTTTATCCCGATGTGGAGGATTTCTAGTTGAGTCTAGCAGATGAACGCCTGGCACGGGCACGCACATCCCTGGAAGGGCTATCGGTAGGTGATAGTCTTGGCGAGGCAGTGATGCGGGCCGCCATCATGGGTTCCGATCAACTTTCCACGCGCCTCTGGCCTTATACCGACGATACCAATATGGCAATGTCCATTTTCCAAATATTGCGCCAATATGGGCATATTGACCAGGACGCACTGGCAGCAAGTTTCGCCAAATATTTCGATTCGCGGCGCGGGTATGGCATGGGTGCTATCCGGCTACTTATTGCAATACAGGAAGGTGGCTCCTGGCGCGATTTGGCTCCGGCCATGTTTGGCGGCACGGGTTCGTATGGCAACGGGGCAGCCATGCGCGTGGCTCCGTTGGGGGCTTATTTTGCCGATGATATAGATGCTGCGGTGGAAAATGCCCGGCTATCGGCGGAAATTACCCATGCCCACCCAGAAGGAATCGCCGGAGCCATTGCTGTGGCCGTGGCAGCCGCTTATGCTTGTCAATTGCGGCAAACGCAGGAGACACGCCCTACCCGCCAGCAATTCATCGACAGGGTTATCCCTCACGTTCCCAAAAGCGAGGTGCTATACGGCATCAAACGCGCACGTGAATTAGCACCAGATACATCACTGGCACAGGTCGTGGCGACATTGGGCAACGGATCACAGATTTCTGCACAGGATACCGTGCCCTTCGTGCTGTGGAATGCAGGCGAATACCTGCATGATTACGCCACTGCTGTCTGGCAGACTGCTATGGGTGGTGGGGATGCCGATACAACTTGCGCGATGGTCGGCGGCATTGTGGTGTGTTATACCAGTGTCGGCAATATCCCGAAAGAACGGCTGGCTCGCCGCGAACTGCTACCCATCTGGCCTTTCGAGGATTGATACTAGATGCTCGAAATCATCTGCCAGGGCGCACCAGGACGCGCCAATGAAGACGCGTTCGTAGCCTATCAGCGTGACGACGGACAGCCGCGTTACATTTTGGCGGCCATTGATGGCGCTACTGCCGTCACCCACTTCCCCCCCCTGCAAGTCTATCTCGAAGCCGAGCGCAATGGCATCACCGCCGCCGCTCTAGCCGCCACCGTCACCCGTGATTCTATTCTGGAACAGTTGGGGTCTTTCGAGCGGAACGATGACATTGATCCTCGACAGTTAGTGCTGAGGGCGAACGATAGACTGCGACACTTGCTAGATGCTGTTGCACCAGGTATTTTCGACGCCAGCGAGATTCGGAAGATTGAGCCAGATACAGCAACGATATTGGATGACCCGCGCAAAATTCGCCTGTTTCTGCCAGCGGCGGTGTTAACCCTGATAACCATCGACACCAAACTCAATTTGCTGCGCTTTGCCCATGCTGGTGATACGGCGTTGCTGGTTTGCTATACCGATGGGCATGTCGAAACCTTGACGCTGGACAAAGATAAGCGCATGAACTACGAATCGGCGTTGGTGGCTGCCGCCAGCCAGGTAATCCGTGACCATCGTGGCTCTATGCTGGATGCCGTTAACGATCCAGTCATCCGGGCACTGGACCGTGACCATCGTATTTACCACAACTATGTTGATGAATACGGCAACACCGCACCAGGCTATGGCATTGGTGTGGTGGATGGCTTGCCCCAACTGGCCGATTATGTGCAAGCTGGCATGATGTCGTTGGGTGCTGTGGCAGCAGTGATGGTCGTCAGCGATGGCTTTTTATGGCCCGCCCCTGTGCATGAAACACCATCCCAACGCCAGGCACGTTTGGAGCGCATGTGGGGGCATATCCGCACCAGCGGCGTGCGCGGCTATTTGGCAGCATTGCGGGCCGAAGAACGTGCCGACGCCAACCGTGAGAAATATCCCCGTTTCAAATTGCATGATGACGCCACAGCTGTTGTTTTATGGCTGGAACAAGGAGATTAGGATTTAAATGAGCATTCGTTTTGGGACCGATGGCTGGCGAGCCGTAATCGCCGAAACTTTTACATTTGCCAATTTGCGCTTGGTGGCCCAGGCCGTCGCCGATTATGTCAACCACGATCTAGCATCTGGAAATACGACACCAGAAGTCGTTATCGGCTACGATACCCGCTTTCTCTCGGATCGGTTTGCGGCTGAGGTGGCGCGTGTCATGGCAGGTAATGGGATTATCGCCTGGTTAACCCGCACCGACACACCCACACCAGCGGTCTCTTACAATGTCAAAGCCAAAGGTGCGTTGGCTGGAATCATGATTACCGCCAGTCATAATCCCCCGCGGTATAACGGCTTCAAGCTAAAATCCGCCTACGGTGGTGCGGCATCTCCCCAGGCATCACGGCGCGTGGAACATTATCTGGAACGGTTGCAAAACGAGGTGCGCGGCCCCAACCTGATGGATTTACAACGGGGTCTGGATACCGAAATGATCCGTCGCTTCGACCCATCTTGGAGCTACTACGAGCATCTGAGTACCCTGGTCGATCTGGATGTCATTTCGGAGGGCGAGTTGCGGATTATCGCCGACCCGATGTTCGGCTCTGGGCGTGGCGCGATCCGCGAAATCCTGGCGCGTTCACGCTGTCATGTACGTGAAATTCGCGGCTATATGAATCCGGGTTTTGAACGCATTCACCCCGAACCCATCCGCCACTACCTCGATTTGCTGGCCGCCGCTATCCAACAAGACCATGCCGATGTCGGTATTGCCACCGATGGTGATGCCGACCGGATCGGTGCAATGGACAGCCAGGGCAATTTTGTCAGCCCCCATCAGATCATGGCGCTGGCCCTGCATTATTTGATCGAAAAGCGCGGCATGAAAGGGGATGTGGTCAAGACTCTCAGCACCACGGCCATGATAAACCGCATTGCCGCCCACTATGGATTGACAGTGCATGAAACACCGGTGGGTTTCAGCCACATTGCTGAACATATTCTAAATGGTGATGTCTTGGTTGGCGGCGAGGAATCGGGCGGTATCAGCATTAGAGGGCACATTCCCGAAGGTGATGGCGTCATGATGGGCTTGTTGTTACTGGAAATCATGGGGGAAGCTGGGCGCTCGACTCCGCTACACGAAATCATTGCCGACCTACAAGCGAGATTTGGCCCGTCCTATTACGAACGTATTGATCTGAAACTGAAAGCACCTGTTCCCAAAAAGACGATGGTGCAAAAACTCAGTGAGGCGGCTCCGGCTCAACTGGCAGGCCAGACCATGCGCGATGTGCAAACCTTCGACGGTGTTAAGTACGTTTTGGCGGACGATAGCTGGTTGCTCATTCGGCCAAGCGGAACCGAGCCAGTCTTGCGTCTGTACGCCGAGGCCACCTCGGTTGATATGGTACAAGCCATGTTAGATAAAGCACGGGAATTGGTCGCGGCTAACGAATAGACTTTGTGATAATTGCGATGACTTCATCCACCATTCGCTTGAAATCACCGTGAAATTCAATGTGGTCATATTCATCAAAAAGGGCGGGAACGTCGCACGGTGCATAGACTACAGGGACAATGGGTTTGCGGAGCAATACAAATTCATTCCATTGATCCAATAACGTAGGCGTTATAACAGATTCAGGAGTCAAAATCGCCAGCAACACATCTGCCAGTTTAATTGCGCTGGCGATGGCCGCTGGCGCGTTGCTGCCTGGCGGAATTTCCTGATCCCAGAATATATGGAAATTTGCATTCCGTAGGCTACCAATGAGTGTTTTGACTAATGATAATTGCTCTTGGCTATAACTAACAAAGACGATACCGCGTGGCAGCGGATTCAAACTGGTACTCATGCGACTATCGAGTACACTGGCGGGCAACCCCATACCCATTTGTCCATCTTTATCGACCAGCGGCACGGCTTCTTGATAAACCAATCGAACCGTCTCGCCCAGACCCAATATGGAACCGGGTGAAATGGGCATCGGTTCGGTGACAATCTGATTATTGATATAGCTACCATTGGCTGAGTTCAGGTCACGGTAGATATGTAAGCCATCTTGCCAAATCAACTCGCCATGCCGCCGGCTGACCGCCGCGTGACGAATCACAATATCGTTTTCGGACCCCCGTCCTAAACTGATTCTCGATTGATTGGGAAGCGGCAACCGTGCGCCAGGGCTGGGTTCATCCAAAAGCTCAAATTCCAGATAACCTGAAGTTGCTGCTGGCACCAGACGCAAGGTGTCTTCTTGCATAACGCCATTAGAATACAACGTTCCCGATGTTGCCAATACCCGCTGCAAGCGTGGCGAAAACAGCTGATAACGCAGCGGGTTGCCCTGTGTATCAGTTTCTGTCAAGTCCAGCAACGTCACAATAGCCGGAACCAAGTTAGTGAGTAGCTTGTTACTTGGCAACGGCAGCGCCGCTTGATGACCTGCCATATCAATCAGGTTAACCAGTATTTTAGGCATGGTTCTTCTAGTCGGCAGTCGCATCCATATTCAATAGATTGCGAACCTTTTCGACCAGATTATGATGGAAGATCGGTTTCAAGATATAGTCCGTTGCGCCAGCTTCCATGCCCTGAATAACACTCTTAGCATCACCCCGCGCCGACAAAATTAAAATCGGCACTTCTTTGGTATCGTCCCGACCCCGTAGCATCCGGCAAAGTTGAATACCGTCAATCTCCGGCATCATCACGTCCAAAATAAACATATCCGGTGAGCCATCGTTGTCAATCAGACCCAGAGCTTCTTTGGCGCTTTGGGCTTTATGTACATCGAAACCGCCCCGCTCCAGCATAATACCAATCAAGGTCAGAGCGCCGATTTCATCATCAACCACAAGAATTCGTTTCATCCCCAGGATGCTCCCTTCGATCAAGCCAGGATGAGAATTACACGTAGGATGAGTGTAGCATTTACAGCACAACTTGTGCAACTGTTTTTGTGATTATGTTGTTCTTCCCAGTTTTTGCCGAGGAGCAAGCTGGCGAGAATTCTTCACATATTGCTCCAATACAGGCCATCCCCAAGGGATTGCTAACCACAGCAAAAGCAGCATCGTGACCGCCGATGTTAAACACCACATGCAGGTTGCTTTAATAACGAACGGCTCCAGGAACGTCAGATAACTGGAAAAAATAACGCCAAACAAGGCGCTCCCCAACAATCCCAATTGCCCAAATGTAGACAATGGTTGATTTTGTAATTGACTCAACAACCACAGCGTGAGCATTGTGCCATAGCCAATGATCCCTAGCACACCAATCGGCAAGATTCCGAATAATTCGGCATAGTCACTCTCTTGCACTGCATTACAATCGCCAGCAATGCCACAGGTCGCTTCCTCGTGCCCAATCTCGATATAGGCCAAATATACCGCGACCGCCAGTCCTGACAAAATCACTAATGGGAAGATCCAATCGGGAAGCTGGATTTTGCGGTGGGATTTGGAGGTATAGATAGCATTCCCCAATACGATAGCTCCAATCAATAGCCCAGCGGTAGCCAATCCCGCCAACACCTGAGCCAGTCGATCATTCGTTTCATGCCCCAGTAATGATATCGCCATGCCCAGCCCCACCAACGCAATACCCAATGGAACCATCTGACCAGAACGCCGCGCTAGCCATTTGATCAGGTCGTGGCGTCGCTGCTTGAACGACTGGATAGCGATAACGACAACCATCCCCGCACTGGCAAGCAAGGCCATCAACACACCTACCGCCGCGACGTTCGCCAGGTCATCAGTGAATCGACTAGAGTCTACGCTGGCGTCCCCGACATAATCTTCGAGGCCAGGAATCGCCGGAAAAGCCAAACCGACGCCAGCCAACGCCTCATATATAATCGGCCTGGCGTGAGCTTCCATCTCATCCACGCCCACCATAACTGTATCCCCCAATATCATCATGGGGACAGCCCAGCGATTCTGAGGTATATTCAGAGTCTCAGCCGCCGCCAAAAATAGCGTGCGCCCTTGATCGGCGGAAGTATCAATCAGCACCAAATTGAACTGGTCACCAAATTCTGCTTGATAGGCTGGATATTGATTTTCCAGAAAATGGTGGCAATGTGGACAGGTGGGACGAAAAAACAGGATACCATTGACCACTGGCTCATCAGCAGTGGTGGCCTCCGTCGGACTTATCACTAGTATTACTATCAATGCAATCAGGAATCCGTAACGCATAATATTCTCCTGACAGTTATTATCTATCGCATTCTATTGTGGATAATACGGCACAATTTTGATAGTGAAAAATATCACAAAATAATAAGAAATCAGGCTATAGTGAGGAAGCTCGGCTCTATGTTCTACAATCCGCAACAGACACAAGTTTTCAAAGAGATGCTGGTAACCATTGTGGGCCAGCCATTGGATGCAGCGGGCTACATTATGGAAGATGACATATTGCAACAAGCGCGAGGCATGATTCATTTCCAAAAACGCCTGCTAGACCAAGAAGCCGACGTCTACGGATTCATTGAATGGCAATTGTTGGCGTTTGAACAAAGTCCGGCGGCCCGGTTTCAGGTGATCTTGTTAAGAAACCATGGCACTGATGCTCGTGCCATCACTTCATATGTGCATCGTGCTGAATATTCACTACCCTGGGTGATCTGGCATGTATTCGATGCTCGCATATTACCGTCGGATGATGTGTGGTGGGATTTTCGTGATGAAAATGAATTGGCCCATGCACTATCACACGCGGGCCGTCTGCTATTTGGTTACGGCGTTCCCTGGCTGGAGTTGCAGAACACGGATTTTCGGTAATCATAGTTGTATTTAGTGGGGGTGGGATTGTATCATGTTTAGGGGGAGTGGTTAACGTGGACGATGTGGAGTAAAAATGGGTCTTCTAAAACTGGTCGGAAAAATTTTGGGGCAATATGAACTCACTGAGTTCTTGGGCAAAGGTGGCATGGGTGTCGTCTACCGCGCTCACCAGGCCAAGCTGGGCCGCGACGTGGCGGTCAAAATCCTGGCGCAGGCCGCCGACCCTCGGCATGTCAAACGGTTTCATCGAGAAGCCGAAACCGCCGCGCTCCTAGAACATCCGCACATCGTCCCGATTTATGATTACGGCACACAAGACGGCATGAACTATGTTGCCATGCGCTTGCTGACTGGTGGCAGCCTGGCAGAAAAAATGGGTGAATGGATTGCAGGCCGAGAGGAATACCCCACTTATCGTCAAATTGCCAGCTTACTCAAACCCATCAGTAGCGCATTAGATTATGCTCATAGCAACGGCATTGTTCACCGCGATATTAAACCCAGCAATGTGATGTTCGACGCTTACGGACATGCATTTCTGGTTGATTTTGGATTGGTCAAGCTGATGGATTCCTCGAAGAGTGCCCTGACCGGCTCTGGGATGATCCTGGGCACACCAGCATTTATGGCCCCTGAACAATGGCAAGATGAGCAATTGACTCCAGCTATCGACCAATATGCACTGGCCGTCATCATCTATGCGATGGTTACGGGCAGTTTACCTTTCGATTCTGACAGTCCCTATGACCTCATGCGCCTGCATTGCTACGAGCAACCAATCCCAGCCTATCGGCATAAGCGCGATTTCCCAGCAAGTGCATCGAATGTATTGAATAAAGCCCTGGCAAAGAAAGCCACCCATCGTTTTCCGACGGTGACGGATTTCGCTATTGCCTTTGAAGACGCCTTAAATGCCCCCACAAATATTATGGTCGGGGCGGCAGAGCTTGACTCACAGATGAAAACCATGCGCCCGGAGAGTATGGCACTGCCCACTTTGCCAAAAGGTACACTTTATGTCGAGCGTTCCCGTGACCTGGATACCGTAGGCTTACGAGTTACCATAGACCGCTTCCCGTTTCAAATTGGCCGCCTGAACCGCAACCTGAATTTCGATGCAGATCGCAATGTCTCACGCAATCATGCCCATATCACGCAAAATGAACACGGCGAGTTTTTTGTCGAAGATCAGGACAGCACATTGAAAACAGCTGTCAATGACCGCGAGATTCCGCCATATACCCGTACCAAAATTGAACACAATGACACGATCTGCTTGGGAACAACAACCGTACTGAAATTCACCATCAACGGCTCGTCATAAGGTTTTTAAGAATGCGTTATCTCACTCATGCTGTGTTGGTGAATGGTAAAATCACACCAACCGCTCCCCAGTTAGCCAAAGCACAACCCGCTCTGTCGATGTTAGAGTTTGGCAGTATTGCTAGAGGCATGTTAGCCGCCGATGCTATGGTCAAACGCTCGGAAGTCGATTTGATTCACGCTGGTACAGTGCAACCTGGGCGCTATCTGGTGTTGATCGGAGGCATCGTGGCCGAGGTCAAGGAAGCATTGAAAGCCGGACGGGAAACAGGTGGCGATGATCTCTGTGATGAAGTTTGGCTGCCGGGTGTACATCCTGCTGTATTGGCTGTGATCCACGCTGCACACCGACCGCCACCTACTGTTGCGCGCCCACCAGATGCCGTCGCACTCGGTATCCTGGAAACGACCACTGCACCCGCAGCAATACGGGCGGGGGATGTTGCCGTTAAAGGGGCAAAGATCCAGCTATTGAGTATCCGACTTTCGGATGGACTTGGCGGCAAAGGATTGGTACTGCTGACCGGATTAGTCTCTGATGTCGAAGCCGCTACCGAACTGGTACAGAATAATTTGAATGAAACGGTGTTGCTGCAAACTATCGTTATCCCACAACTCCATGAAGATTTTGCCAGCAACATCTTTGGCCCAACGCGCTTCTTCCGGCGTTAATCCAATCTCAGTTACCCGCTTCAATCGCAGCCACTAGGCCCGCGCACCCATTTAAATTCATCCAGTGCGCCAAATTACCGATGCTATCATCGCGCAGCAGTTGATTGTAATTACGGCGCGAGATATTGCGGAGAAAGCTAACGGAGATCACCGGATTGCCGGCGTAGGGATTGCCATATGCCACCAACGCCAACATCCCGCCAGAGTAGAAGCCCAATTTGGAACCATAGGCCACATAGGTGTTGTCAATAACTTCATAGCCTGTCCAACGCAGCGCCGTCCGCATCATCTGTTTCGCATTCGCGGAGAGTGGACCTCCAACGTCATAAATTGCTGCCATGATATTCAAAAAATCGCGCACAGTACCTGTTGCCGTGTGTTGCTGGAGAATCGCGGCCTGCACATTCCACGCAGGAAATGGACGGCGCGGGTTGGTCCGGTAACCAATCTCATTCTGACGCCATTCAGCATCCTGCACATAACGATCCAGCCATATCTCTCCTTGCACAACAGACAGCGATGACACATCTGACATGCTCGCCTGACCAGTTTCATGATTGTCCATCAACAGCGAAATGGCAGTCAATGAATGCGGATAATCGGTGTTGGTAACCCGCAACATCTGGTAAAGCATCTGCCAATCGACTGGGCTGAGACGATCCAACAAATAGTCCGAGGCTGCATTAGAGCTATATTGGATCATGCCAATGGTCGCAACTTCCCACAAACTGATCGTCTGAGTATCATCTGGATATTGAGCCAAAAACTCCTCATGCGCTCCTCGGTTCGAGCGCGGCAGATTATACAAATTGAGCGCGGCCAGACTAACTACTTCATCGGTGCGAATGACACCGATATCCACCCGTCGTGCATATTCGATAAGAATCAGCAATTTGGAAATTGAAGCCAGGGGAAATGCCTCATCGGCATTGTACAAAATTGTGCCCGACCGATTGGCAAGTGGCACACATCCCACGCCGAAATCGCCGGGCTGCTGATGAACTTGATCCCACAATATGGTCAGATCAAGATTGTTGTTAATGCCTTCCTGCGCCAGTGCCGGTGTAACACTGACACTCAAAATCACTAAGATCATGATGAATCGCGCCAATTTTATGTCCTCCCGATGTGCTTACCCATCCCAAATACAACAGGGGCAGCTATACCGCCACCCCTGATTGTTCTGTTGTTATATTGTTGGTCGTTCGTTGCTATTCGCTGGAGCCGAACGCCTTCAGTATATCATCCACATGCGTTTTTTCATGGTTTGCGATTTGGAACAAGACTTGCTCTACCGTATAGGTTTCCAATGTTGCGAATCGACCTTCACGATCCAGGACCGTTTCATCTTTAATTGTGTCCAGCCAGGTCATCAATTGCTGCCGGGCAGTTTCCAATTCGGCTCGCAGTTCCTCAATCGTCTTTTCGGCCTGCTTTTCGACTGAACGTCGATTCCAGCGTTCGAGATCGAAGTCGGGCGGGATAACTTCCCGGCCTTCGGCAATGCCCATCGCCTGATTCGCCAACCCGTTTTCTGACACGGACAGGTGGATGAAAATCTGATGGATATTCCAGGCCGCACCCTCCGAGTAAACCGGCGTATCGAGCCGATCCCCAATCTGCTCGAAAGCAGCATTCAGGTGTTGGCGTGACTGTACCAGTGCGTCCTTGATTTTTGGGATGCGGTCTGACATCGGTTTCCTCCAATTCATTCAGTAATTGTTGAACGCTTGCGTTCGTCGATAGCGGTCAGCATTTCATCCACCCGCGAGAGCTTAACACGGGGCCGTCCGATAGATTCACCACGTTCTAACTCGACCTGATCCAGCAGTTGCCAATCGGGGAATGTCACATAGCGCACATCGCGCTCGTCCAGCAAGTTCACAATCGCGCCAGCATCGGCTACAGTGGGATTGAGCAACACATTATTGCCCAAATCTTCCAGTGCCATCTTAACCGTTTCTACGGAGTCCGGCTTGTTTGTGCCGATAACACCGCTGGGGCCACGTTTGATCCAACCGACAGCATATTCACCGACGACTGTCTCCTTGGTTTCCATATCGAAGATGCGCCCTTTGTCATTGGGAATGGTTCCCCAGTCATCACGGAAGGGAACACCCGACAATGGCACGCCGCGATAGCCCACCGAGCGGAATACCAACCCGGCTGGAATAGTCCAGGTCTTATCAGTCGCGCGTGGACGCAAAACACCTTTCTCGTTCTTATATAGCTCGTTGCGACGAACCTCGACTGCCTCAACACAATCCTCGCCCATAATTTCGATTGGCGAGGTCAGGAAGTGCATAATGATTTGTTTGGGCTTGTTGGTATCCGGCTCACGCTGCGAATACGCTGTCAAGATTTCCACATTGCGAATGTCTTTGCGCTCCTGTGATGTTTCCAGATATTCCTTGCTTAGGTCATCCAGGTCAACTTCTTCATGACCGATGATGATTTCGGATTCTTCCATCTCGCCCATTTCTTTGATCTCTGGGTTCGTAAAAGCGGCCTGGGCCGGGCCACGTCGCCCTAACACATAAATTTTCTTGATGTTACTGTTTTGCAAGGCTTCCAACGCATAGTCCGCGATGTCTGTCTGAAACAATTCATTGTGCGAACGCGCCAGGATGCGAGCCACATCCATCGCCACATTACCAATACCGACCACCACTGCCGCTTCCTGCGACAAGTCAAACTCATAGTCACGGTAATCTGGGTGACCGTTATACCAGGCCACAAACTCGGTGGCGGGATGGCTACCTGGCAGATCTTCACCAGGAATGTTGAGGCGACGATCTGTCTGTGCGCCAACAGCATAGATCACCTGATGGTAATGAGCAACCAAGTCATCATGGGTAACATCTGTGCCAAACTCAACGTTGCCGAAAAAGCGGAAGTTGGGCTTGGCAGCAATACGCTCGTAAACCTTGACGACGGATTTGATCTTCTGGTGATCGGGGGCGACACCACCGCGCACGAGGCCAAAAGGTGTCGGCAGGCGGTCAAACATATCGACTTGCACTTCATAATCTTTTTGTTTCTGATATGCTTCTGCTGCATAGAAGCCCGATGGGCCGGAGCCGATAATGGCAACGCGCAGCGGATTTTCGGGGGTTCCTGGTTTATCAGTCATCTATACTGTTACCTCAACTGAATTTCAATTGAACTGGCATTTTCAATATTAGCAGGCTGCTCGCCACCTGGGGCAAAAATGTGTCAGGTATCATCGGAAATGCGTACATAATGCAGCCAACGCCGATTATGCCGAACGGAGGCACTTCTGGCAATTGTGAGTTAATGCCATGTTTGTTTATCGTTGAATCATCGTCAAACTGGGTGGAGTTTTTTAACATGTTCTTTTATGATTAAATATATTGGCAAATCTAGGGGTAAGCATTTATGGAACTTGGACGCATCATTGGGACAGTGGTCGCCACCCGGCGCTCGGCTTCGGCAGAGGGGTGGAGCTTGCGGGTCGTGGAAAAGCTGGATGTGCATAATCGTCCGTGCGGGCAATATGTTGTGGCAGTGGATGCAGTTGGCGTCGGCCTAGATGAAGTTGTAATGATTACCAGAGGCAGCGCCGCTCGCCAAACTAACCTCACCGCCAGTCGCCCATGCGACGCCATCATTATGGCCGTGGTTGATACCTGGGAAGTCGAAGGCATCACCCAATATCTCAAATTCCAGAGCCTATGACCACAAAACCCCTTTTGGATAAACAAAGACCCACCAGGACCATTATTCAACCTGAACATTTGCTGTCCAGCCTGTTGCAAAGTGCCCGCCAGTTGATTCCATTTGACATGGGCGTGCTGGCGTTGTGGGATGCAGAGCGCGAGGCACTTGTTCCATTTTATGAAGACAGTCAAACACCCGATGGTATTCCTGTCGATTTACCACCAATCCTACAACTTGGATCAGGTATCATTGGTCATGTCGCCCAAACCTGCCAGCCGCTCTATATTCCTGATGTACAAAAAGATCCGCGTTATGTTAGAACCCACTCCCAAACACGCTCTGAACTCGCTGTTCCCATTTTGCTCAATGACCAATTACTTGGTGTGTTTAACTTAGAAAGCAACGAACTGGATGCCTACGAAAAATCGCACATAGCGATTTTGCAAGCATTAGCGGATCAGGCGGCGTTGGTCATCGAAACCACCCGGCTTTATACCCGTCTACGCGCAAACTATGATCAGTTGCGAGATGCTCACTCGGATATGGCATTGCGTAATGAGATTTCGCGCCTGTCTACCAGTGACACCAGTCTGGATGAACGCTTGCCACGTTTAGCCTTTTTGCTGGCTCAATTGGTGGATGCCGAGGTTGGTCTAATTACCCTATGGGATGACCAGACCTACAATCTACATGTCAGAGGCAATTGGTGTTCAGACGACCGCATCCTCCCCGAAACCCTGGGAGCCATTGAGACAGCTATCGCTGATACACTGATTGATACGGGTAAACCCCTGCTTCTCAACGATGTTATGAACTTAGCCACTCTATCCGCCAGTGAGAATGGGGACGTTCACAGCATCTTGGCACTGCCTCTCATCGCACGCCAAAGTGTGTTTGGAATCGTGCTGCTCATGCGAACAACCGACCGTCGTTCCTTTCTGGCACAAAATCTTCAACACTTGCAAACTCCAGTCAACCAAATCGCACTGGGCATAGATAATCAACGCCTACTCAACCAAACCCAAGCCCATCTATCGCAAAGCCGAACACTATTAAATCTGGCGGAAATTGCGGCCAGTTCAATGAATTTGGATGATGTCTTGCGTCATGTTCTCGAATTGACAAAAACTATGTTGAACGTGAAAGCGGGCACGATTCTGATTTTTGATCGGCACGAAGGGGTCTTGATGCCATTATGGGATGGTTTTGGCTTTCCCGATGAATTTTATCAGTTGCGATTTCCGGTGAACGCCGTCAAGAGCATGGTAGCGGTGACATTCAACATCGGCCATCCACAATATACCAACGATATCAATACTTTAACTGGCGTTGAGCATGAACTAGCGGCCATATCAGCGGTGTCAAATCTACTGGTGGTTCCCTTGCGTGTTCAAAACCAGCCATTAGGTGTCTTCGTCGTTGCAGGCCGACAACCCGACTTCAGTGAAGAAGAAGCCCATTTACTGGTCGCCATTGGCAGCCATGTCGCGTCTGCTTTTCGCAATCTGGAATATATCGAGCGTGTGCGCTTATTCAAAGGGTTATCACAGGTTGTGCAACGCGTAAGTGCCGAACTCGCCAGCGAACAGGTATTAATCGCCGCCTGTCAAAGTGTCGTGGAGGCCATTGAGGGAGTTGATCATGCTGGCATTGTGCTGAACTATCTGGCTCCGACCAGTGGCACTGTAGTTGCTGAATATCCATTGCGCGGTGGCATTGGTCAGCCCTTACAACTTCAGGGTTACCAGGTCTATGAGCAAATGGTTAAAACATTGGGGCCAATCGTTGTCAATGATGTCATAACAGCCCGAGACTTTCTGGAACCGAATTACGATATTATTACTGGTATGGGCATAAAATCATTGATGGTTGTGCCATTGATCGTTCAAAATGAGTTCATTGGTTCTATTGGCATTGACGCCACCCAGCAGGCCCATCATTTTTCCTCGGCAGAAATTGAGGTAATGAGTGCCGTTGCTTCCCAATTGGCGATCAGCATTCGTAATGCTGAACTTTTTGAGCAATTGGAAGCCCAAACTGAGGAATTGGTACAAGCCAATCAGTTGAAAAGCGAATTTCTCGCTAAGATGTCCCACGAATTGCGGACCCCCATGAACAGCATTCTGGGATTTTCTGACACATTGTTGACGGGCATTTACGGCGAATTGAATGACAAACAACGTGACCGCCTAGAACGCATCCAACGCAGTGGACACAACTTGCTAGCTTTGATTGATGATCTGCTGGACATCAGCAGGATCGAAGCAGGTCGCATGGAATTAACGCTGCAGACGGTTAACCTGAAAGATGAAATTCGCGCCTGTCTATTGGGAATCGAAAGTCAGGTACAGGCTCGTAATCTGCGGCTGGAATTCTCCAGCCCTGAATTTGTACCACCCATCACAGCCGACCCTTTGCGGATTCGCCAGATCATCAACAATTTACTCAGTAATGCCACAAAGTTTACGGAACAAGGCCGAATCATCGTTCGTGTTTATTTACAACAACTTCGCAATGAACAAGGGCATGTGACTGAGGAAATCTGGACATCCGTCAGTGATACGGGCATCGGTATCAATGAGGCAGATTTTGATCTAATTTTCGATGAATTCCGCCAGGCTGATGAGAGTACCACGCGTGTTCATAGTGGTACCGGGCTGGGGTTGGCAATTACGCGCCACCTGGTCGAGATGATGGGTGGTCACATTTGGGTGCAAAGTGAAATCGGTAAAGGCAGCACATTCACATTTTCACTGCCCATCAATCGTGATCTACCTCCTCTTGCAACCACTTAATCGCCGGACTCAGATTGACAAAACTTTGCATTTGACCGACATTGGCAGGCAGAGCTTCAAGAGCGCGGCGTGTAAACCTGCCGTTCAGGTTGTCATCCACCAAAAATGCACTGCGCGTATCCTCCGGTATCTCTAATTCAGCCATGAGGCCCGGCAGCCGGTCTGTCACAAAGCGACTGGGCGGCCCTGATCCACGAAAATCATACAAAATACGCAACGGCGACTTGAGTTTTCCCTGTGCGGCCCGAATCCAGTCAATCCATTGGATAAGTACCTGCCGCGAGAGGTTATCAAAGCAATAAACTATAATGCCATCCGGGCGACGCTCTTCATGAAACGTAGCTCGTTTCAATGACGACTTCAACTCTGTGATAAAGGGACTGTCATCTGTGGGGGATTTCTTCTCGCCATCAGCAGTCATCCTGGCATCTCCTTTAATTCAACCCTCACCAACCATACTACTGCTTTCTCCTTATCCGCGAAAGTTTGCACCACGATGACGATAGGGTATCTGGCCCTCCCGACAAACACTATACCGCCACTCGTTAGCGTATTTGTCCCAGGAATTCCATGATATGTTGAACGACAAGAGTCGGGGCTTCCATTGGAAATAGATGACCGGTCTTAGGAATGGTAATCACCGGCAGATCAGGGCGCTGTTTTTTCCACAGATTGGCCGATCCATCGACAAAGGTATCAGTTTCCGCACCTTGCAGCACCGTAGTCGGAACTGTCAGATTTCGCAGCCAACGCCACCACCCTTTCATCGAATGTGGTGCAGTTCGATAGATCTGGGCCTCCCACTCTGGACTGTAACGCAATTGAATGGCATCAGAAGCATTGTCGACAGGTTCGGTCAGGCCATCAATGTACGCCCAAATCGCTGCATCCGACCAGCGTTTGAACAATGCCCGCTGTCGGAAGCGATCAAACGCATCTTTCTTATCACGCCATTCACGACGGCGGCGCAGCGCCTTTTTTACCAACGGAAACTCCGGTTTGGGTAACCAATCCGGCCCGCCAGCTAGCAACCAGACAATCTTGCGCGGCAACAATACGGGGTCTAATAAGACCAATGCACGAAACAAATCCGGGCGCTTGATGGCCGCCAGCAAAGAGGCTGTGCCCCCCATACTATGCCCGACTCCCACCACTGGCCCTAGCTCATGTGCTTCCAGGCCGACAATAAGATCATCTGCCATGACCGCCCAATCCGTAAGCGTCTCTGGCAGCGGCGCGGGTTCCCATAGGGGGCGGGCCGGTAACGTGACCATACGATAATGTGCGGCCAGCGAAGACGCCATTTCCGCATAAACTTCGGGTGGAAAGCCATTAGCATGAGCAAGATGCAATACCGGGCGTGGCAAACCATCACGCTCTGCTGGTGCATACTCGTAGAGCGGAGCCACCGGATTATTCGCTCTTTTCACTATCCTCTTCCCGCCCACTGATACCTTCAATGGCCGCCAGTGCCGCTCCATAACCAGCCATAATGTCGCGCTCTGTACCACCCAGATAGACACGCCCAAAACTGCCAAATGCCCGAACATCCAGGATATTAATGTGAGCCGCCTTTTCAGCTTCGTTAGCCGCTAGCGCCGCATACCCGGCAGGTTGCACTTCCAAAATATAGAGCGTTTCGCCTTCTAGCAACATATTCCCAAAGCGGATGCGATTAATGAGCTGAACTTGATGAGCGTCCACATTACGGATAATCTGGCTGGAAACCACTTTCGGCTTGCGGCGATCTTCCTCTTTAACGCCTAACGCCTCCAAAATCGCCGCGCCCGCTGCTCGGACTTCACCCTGGCTGGCAGAATGCACTTCCAGCAACCCATAAAGGCGCTCAACAATCTGCATCCCAGGTTTAACATCGGTGGCCTTCAGCGCGATGTCGGTAATACGATTGATTTCAATGCCAGGCGAAATCTCAACCCACAAACTGGCATCGTTGGGCAATGGCAAAAAGCCGCGAGCTACCGTGCCTAAATAGGCAGCGTGTTGCGATTGTAGGCTATCTAGAAAAACATACGAACGTAAATCGACGGTCACAATGATCTCCCAAAATGTCGTAATTGTGAATAGTGTCGATAATTATAGTACAGGGTCAGCTATCCTGCCCAAAAGCCTTGTGTATACAGAATTGTGTACATGGCGAATAGCATCAGGCTGATAATCGTCCATACGCGATCAAACACTGGATGGCGGCCCCAACGCGCCAGCATCATCAGCATCGGAATAATGATCAGGGCATAGCGATTTTGGCTGACCAGTTGCCCCGTCCCTAAAGGCAACCAGACTGCCGCCAGCCCATATAGCGCCAATCCTGGATGCCATTTCCACTCCCGAACACTCAGGATAGTGGCGAACAGCGTCAACACCAGATCCAGCCCAACAGCCACCAATCCAGCGCTGTTGGTGAACATCCAGCCGAGTTGCTGGCCGAATGCACACAACGCCACTGGATGCAGAAAATGACGCCCGAAATTCTCCTGGGCCTCAAAGGTATTCATGCCCTGCCCCTGCAACCACGCATTGAAACCGAAGAATGTGACAACCGGTAGCATGATGGGAACCAGCATATGCCAGGGTAAGTTTTTGCCACGCCACCAGTGATCCAACCACACCGTGCCCATCGGAATGAACAACAGAACACCAGTCGGTCGGGTGATCGTTGCAAACACGGCCAGCATACCAGCCAGCCACAGTTGTTTGCGATATGTCAACAACAACACCGCTAGACTGACTGCCAGATAAGTCGATTCAGTATATATCTGCGCCATGAACAACGCCGTCGGGAAGATCAACAGATAGAAACCCCCGCGTTGAGCCGCATCCTCATTCAGTCGCTCCCGGAAGAACTGGTGCAGCAACACAACCGCCAGTGCCGACATCAACCCCGACGCCAGCACCCCGGCCAGTGCCATCCGGTCGGCAGGGTTCGCATTGGGCAACATCCAGCGCAGCGTTACTTCATCAAGAACGCGCATCAGAATCGGATAGCCGGGAAAGAATGTCGCCAATTCAATATCGTGATAGCCATACTGGGCGATTTCGATATAACGCCAACTATCCCAACGTGCATGAAACCAGGGGCCAGCCGATGGACCATCGACCGAATCCACCGTCATATCACTGGTCCACGTATAGCCATAATCGGGCCGCTGCAAATCGAACCGTGCCCAAATTATCTGTTGGAACACAATAAGGGCAATATACCAACCTAGCCATAGGGCCAACATCATGTGCCAGCCAGATTTTTTTGGGGATATGCACTGTTCATCCATAGCCATTCATTTTAACGGCAAACGGGGGTATCTTGCACCAGCGTTTTCTTAACGTTAAACTGAAGTCCTGGACAACTGTAAAAAAGGACTGTTTTTGTGAATAACGGTCAACTGAAAGCACAACAAGTTTTGCCCCGCTTCTACGATGAAGCAGGACTTTCGGACTACGTAACCATCCATACCCCCCGCTTTGTCAGCTTCATGCACAAAAACGACTGGATTGGGCGGCAGGTGTTGGAATTAGGCTGTGGAACAGGGGCCGCTGCTGAAATCTTTGGTGAAATGCGGATGGCGGTGACTGCTGTCGATGGCAATCCATATATGATCGAGGTTGCCAAAGCACGCGTGCAACAATTGGGGTACGATGTACAATTGGTTGCGGCGTTATTGCAAGACTACACACCGGTCGAAAACACCTTCGACCTCATTTATAGCATCGACACCCTGAACTACATCACTAGTATCCGGAGTTTGGAGCAAGTCTTCCAACAGGCCAGCCGGGCACTGCAAGTGGGGAAGCAGCTCTTTTTCGATATTCGGACCATCAAAGACCTGATAAATGCTGCCAACACGGTTGAAGTTGTCCACGATAGCGACGATCTGTACGTCACCGTCCGCAACCTGTTCGACTATGATTCGCTGACCATGCGGCGACATTTCACGGTGTTCTATCGTAAGGATCAGGGCTTTTTGCGGGGCGACGAGATTCATGTGTTGCGCGGTTATCCTTATCGCGCCATCGAAGGCATGCTCCAGCGTGCCGGTTTCGAAATACAGCATGTACTCAATCTGGAATTAGAGCCATTTGATCCCGAGACTGATCTGTATGGGCGCATGGTCATCATGGCCCAAAAATTGCCAGATTCTTGATGTGTAATTTTGTCCGGATCATATTACAATATGTGCTACAGGTACGAGAACTAGCGAGATTGTGAACTTATGCAAAATATTAATCCATCCAAGAATGTCAACCGTCGAGGCCGTTTTTTTACGGTGTGGGGCGGCTTATTGTTTGCTGGCGGGCTGATTGCGTCGGTATTAGGAATTCTGTTCTTCCTCTTACCATTGTTGGGTGCATCGCTCTCCACACCCGCCGGAGTCTGCTTAAATGTGGTCGGAATTCCCATGGCAATTGGGGGTGTGGTGCTGGTCTATCGAGGTATGACACTAAAGAAAGATAACATGATTGCCTACGATGTCGGCGAGTCTATGCGTTCGTTTTTGGGCAGCGACGCCCAATATACGTTTATCCGTAACATTAACCATCGCAACCTGGGCTATATTGACGCTGTGCTGGTTGGGCCGCCGGGGGCGCTGGTCTTCCGCACCGTCGATTTTCAGGGTGAATGGATCAATGAACGTGCCGAATGGCGAGTCCGCACCAAAAACGGCAAGCTACGCACCTCGACCACCAATCCCACGCGGGAATGTGCCCACGACGTTTATGCGCTGCGTCGATATTTGGCAAAACACCGGCTGACAAATGTGCCAGTTTATGGCGTGGTCGTTTTCACCGAGCGTGTCAGGTTGCGCGGGCAAGGGTCCGTCATTCCAGTTAGTGAAAAACACACGCTCTACCAGATTTTGAGCCGCGATTATTTGGCTGAGGAGCGCATCAAGCCCCCACAAGTCCGGGCGACGGTGGACGCACTGATTGGTTGATGACGGTACGCGTTAGATTCATTCTCATCCTCATCTTATCGCTGGGCATGAGCGCCTGTCGATCTGATGAGGATGTGTCATCTTCCGCACAGGTTACACCAACCCTAACCGATACTTCATCCCAACCAACACCTTCCGCCCCTACCCCAGAAATCACACCGCCAACACCATCTCCCACCCCTTGCGTGCCCAACCCTGAATGGCGCGATGTATACATGGTTCAACAAGACGATACGCTAGGCGCGATTGCAGTGGCGGCGGGCGTTACCATCAAAATGATGCAGGACAGCAATTGCTTAGAGGATCGTGATATTTTGCAGGTGGGCCAGGAGTTGCGAGTGCCCAACGCGTTATCACTGCACCTCATCAATAGTCCAGAAGGGCTGGCGGGTGTCGTTGCTTTTGTGCGGGTGGATGAAAACGGTTACCGTGACTTATGGACCGTGAAATCCGATGGCAGCATCCCGCGCCAAATTACCCGCGAACAGTTGGTCATCGGCCTGCCTGTGCGCTCTTCGGACCTGGACTGGATCTCATTTAGGGCGGTTTCTCCATTCCATTTGCCCACCGACGACTATCAGGGGGCGCTGACCGGCCTTCCCAGCGACATCTGGGCTGTACGGGCCGATGGCAATGGATTGAAGCAATTGGTTGATCAAGGCCCCGCCAATCCTATCTATCGCAGTTTGCCTACCTGGTCACCCGATAGTATCTGGGTCGCCTTCATCGAACAGCGCGGTGAGGTAGGGTCGTTGGTAATGGTACAGTCGGACAGTACCCATCGCACCGTCATCACCACTGCCGATTTCATCCCCCCTGACGCACTGGAACCTCTCGCACCTGTCTGGTCACCAGATAGCACCGTGTTGGCTGCAGTTAGTTGGTCAGAAGCCGATGAGGCACGGCTGCAAACCTTCACCCCCGAAGCCCGTACTGAGCAAATGCAGACGCTCATTAGCGACTTTGACTATGGTGCTGGCCCCTTTTGGGTCGAGTTGGATGAGGAAATCGCTTTGGCGGTGGGAACCGCGACCAGTAATCTCAGCCGCATCGAATGGCTGGCTGTTGATCCAGAAACGGGCGATGTGCTGACACAGGCTGAATGGCTGATGATGAGCAATGGCGAGGGGTGGATGATTCAGCAACGCGGCGGCGGCCTGCAATTGATTGGTCCTGATGGACCAGTCGATCAAATATTGCCTCTGAGCATTGACGCCATTTCCTGGGGACCACAAGGCACACAACTGGTGACGAGTGAAGGCGCTGGAGGTTTGTTGTTCTTCGACCTGGAAAACGAATTCGAGCAGTCCATCACCGAAGGTTATGACCTAGTGCCCGTCTGGACACCGCCGCGCTGGGTTGTGCGCTAGGATGGTTTCAGATAAACCAGATCTTCAGCCTGAATGGCGTCCAGACGCGGGTTATTCTGATCGCGCTCAGAGACAAGCGGTGCTTCAACACCCCAATCCATGCTGATTTGAGGATCATTCCAGACGACGCCATATTCGTCAGTGCTATCGTAATAATTATCGACAATATATGTCAGCGTGCAGTCAGTCAGTGCCACAAACCCATGCGCGACACCAATCGGAATAAACAAGCCCAGCGGCACATCGGCGTCCATCTCCACCATCTGCACGGCTAGATGAGTCGGCGAATCCGGGCGCAGATCAACCATCCCTGTGCGAAGCCTACCATTCATCACATACCAGTAATCAACCTGTTGTTTATGATAATGCAGCCCACGCAACACTCCCTGAGTCGAGTCAGAACGGTTAGTCTGGATGATGTCCCAGGTGCGGAGTGGAAACCATTCTTTACGAAATGTCTCAATAAAACGCCCCCGGCTGTCGGCGAAGGGGCGGAGTTGGACGGTGTATACACCTTTAATCGCTGCTGATTCTTGAATTTCTGGCATTATCTTTCTCTTCAATCACGTTGGCGCTCGGAAGCGACCTTCTAGAACGGCCTGCTTTGCTTCCCGCGCAAGGGCAAAATTCTCGTTGTAGGACAGCGCACGGTCAAACTGAAAAATCGCCGAATCAGCCTGTCCTTGTGCTGCATATACCAATCCCCGATAGTAGTATGTTTCCTCGACATAGGGGGTGGTTCTTTCACTAGCTAGTGCCAATGATAGCACATCGTCGTGGCGTCCGGTCTGATAATACGCGATGTAGGGGCCGAACTGATACCACAGCATACGGAACGGCAAATCCAACTGGCGGGCACGGTCATAGGCAACAGCAGCATCTTCATAATTGCCAAGTAGTGTGAACGATGTGCCCATATTGAACCAAGCCCATTTATTATCGGGGTCGGCCACGGCTTCCTGGCGAGCAATATTCAGTGCAGTATTGGCGGCAGCCGTCTCGTTGCCGTATTCACCCAACAATTCATACATCCGTGTTTCGCGATTGGGCGAGTATAACACGATGAAAGTGTAGTTGAATTGTTGCCAGCCTTCCCGGATAAATTCCTGAGCGTAGCGCCGTCCTTCGCCGCCGGCATAGCCAAAGTTGCTATCGAAGAGCAAAAACTCGTCGGTGGTATCGTCATAGCCCACAATCAGCGAGTAGTGGCCCATCCAGCCTGAATCCTCGACGATAATGCCGCGCTCGACGATGACCGGAAAATTGTTGGCTATCAAAATTTTGATGAGTTCGGTCGTGCCACCCACTCGATAGATTGCCTGCACATCATGGTCCAGGCTGGCAACATCGTTCACAAAACTCACCATCTGATCAGGGCTGACATTGGTATCTTCGACGTTAGGTTTCAGATAGTTAGCAGCAACGCGTTGGCTTCTTCCGGGAAATCCAAAATAGGTCAGCCCAATCGTGACTGTCGTTGGCCCACAATTATTCCAACCCTGCTGCTCCCACTGCAATTGATCGAGTTGCAGCGTGGCGATTTGTGGAAGGGGGACGGGCGTAGGCGTGGGGGGCATGGTTGGGATTGGGGTAGCGGTATCCGTTGGCGCGGGTGTAAACGTCGGTTGATGTGTGGCGGTACTGGCGATTGTCGTGGCAGTTGGCTCGATAGTCGCTGTGGCTGTCGGCATATCGAGGGTCGGGGACAGTGTGAAAGTTGCCGTCGCTAACAGTGCCGATGCGCCCACATCCACATCATCGCCACCAGCAAACGCATACACATCATCTTCAGGGCGCTCTGCTTTTAGGTCGCATAGCAGCGAAATCCGGTTGCACCAAATCACCTGATAACGTGGTTCTAGACTGCGATACCAGGGCGGAACAATGATCGCGGCCACAATGCCTGCCACAATCGCAAAACTAGCGATGCCCACCAGAATACTTAATCCGGCCCGCACCAACCATCCCGTCAAGGTTTCTTCCTCAACAGTTGACGGCGGTGGTGGCAGCGGATCATGCTGGACGCGGCGAGTCTGCATCGGTGTCGAGTCAGGGGCCGTATCGCGCCCCCGCAAACTGTCTATATCGTCGTTCAACTCCGATGTAAAATCGCTGGTTGACATTAAGTCTAAGCCTCTACCCTACGATACTGGCGGCACAAATGTGCCGGTATTGATCTGCGAAATTGCTTCGCCAGCCTGTGTATAGTTTTGATTGAAGCGCAGCACACGTTGTAACTGGACGATAGCCTGATCGTAATTGCCCTGTGCTGCATACGCCAGCCCTCGATAATACCATGCTTCTTCCACATATTGCTGTGAAGATTGATCGAGCGTATTGGTAAGCTGGATGACATCATTATACCGTCCAACATGATAGTACGCCTCGAAGGGGCCAAACCGGTACCAGATCGTGCGCCAGGGCATATTCAGATCAAATGCTCTATCGAAAGCCGACGCAGCTTCATCATATAGTCCCAGGCGGGTATAAGCATCGCCCAGATTGAACCAAGCCCACTTGTCAACGGAGTCTGCGTTGGCCTCAGTGCGAGCGCGTTCCAGTGCCGCCGAAACCGCCCAGTTCTCATCCGAGTAATTGCCCAACACCTGATATAGTTGGTCCTGTTGCCAGGGTTCGTACAAGACGATGAAGGTGTAGTTGAAGTGCTGCCAATAGTAGTTGGTATAGGAATACGTCTCGCGGCGACCTCGCCCATCATTGCTGCCCAAGAAGCTATCGAAGGTGATAAATTCCTGCGCCGCATCATCATACCCTACCAGCAACAGGTAGTGCCCCATCCAATCATAGCCTTCTGGCTCATAGCCCTTCTCGACGACAACCGGATATCCAGCGGCAACCAGGCTTTTAAGCAGTTCCAGTGTGCCACCAATGCGATACAAGGCCCGCACATTAGTCGCTGTTGATGCCTCTTCGTTGACAAAACGGGTCATTTCCCAGGGGTTTACATTCTTATCTTCCCGATTAGGTTTCAAGAAAGCTGCCGCTGGATATTGGTCATTTTGATACCCGAAATAGGTCAATCCCATCGTTAGCGTCGTTGGGCCACAATTGTTCCAGCCCTGATATTCAGGTGTGATGCGGCTGAGATCCAATTGGGCACTGGCCGGGGGCGGTGCGATTGTAGGCGTGAACGTGGGTGATGGAATCAGTGTGGCCGTCGGCGGCAGCGTCGGCAACTGTGTAGCTGTAACTGTTGCTTCTGCCGGCACAGGTGTACTGGCCTCAGTAGGCTGCGCCGAAACTGCTTCGGGTGTCGATGATGCTACATCCGGCTCTCCCCCACTACCGGTTGATTCACCATCACCCTCCGGAAATAATGGTGTCAGGAGCAAATCATCGGGGCTGATACTGCCATCATCAGGGGCCATTGTCGGCACAAAAGGATTATCAGGGCGTGCTGCCTCGTTTCTGAGGTCACACAAATAGGAACTGCGTAGATATTTCTCGAAGCGCAAACACCAGACTTCTTGGACGTAAGGTTCCTGCTCCAGATACCAGTCTTCTAGCATAGATTGGCCGACCAACGCATACGCAACACCACCCACCATCGCCAGCAACAAGAATACTGTACCCACAATCAGGGCCAATTTGACCAATCGTTGCCATAACGTCGGTGAATTGCGTGATGGGCCAGGGGAGCTTGCTCGTGAGTTCCATTCATCGTCCCATGTTTGTAAATCGGGTGGGGGGGGATTTTGCTGATAGAGCAAAACGGTTTTGTCTGTACCTGGGCGCGTATAGTCGCTGGCCCACGATGGTTGCTTAACGTAGTCACTCATGAATTGTCATCCTTTGGATGTATAGACTACCTATGCCTGCTGATACCTTACGGAGCAGTGATCCGGTAAATTCCATATTGATTGGAGAAATACAATGCGCCATCTGGTCCATCTTCGACCTCAATCGTGCAGCTTTGTCCTTGCAACGAGATTTCGCGCACACCTAACAGAGACGAGCGTGTGGGATCGAGGATAGCGCGGCGCATCTTGCCCGAATTCCACATGCAAAAGAAGACCTGTCCCTGCCACTGCGGAATTCGCCAGCCAGTGTAAATTGCTACCCCTGTCGGCGCTTCGGTGGGCGTAATATGCCACAGCGGATAGAGATAACGGTCGGCAGATTGCGGGTTGCTATCATCACAAGGATAACCAGGCCGCCAGCCATAGTTGCCACCGGCCAGCAACAAATTCAACTCGTCGTCGCAGTCTGGTCCATTATCCGTGCCGAACAATTGCGTGTGTGTGGTCGTGAATGTGTCGAAATCGAAGTCAAATGGGTTGCGTAGTCCATAAGCGAAGGTTGCGTTGCCAGGGAATGGATTATCTGGCGCAGGTATCAATGTATCGCCGACCACCTGGAAGCGATTGATTTTGCCAGGAAGCACATTGATGTCCTGGGCAAGGGCCGGTTGGAAATACTCACCAATCGCCAGATATAACATGCCATCGGGGCCAAAATGAATATTGCCACCTTGATGCCACAAATTGTCAGTCGTCAACGGTACATCCAGCATAACCAGCGGATCAGCACCTTGTCCGCCGCTTTCTGTGATCCGGACAATACGATTGGTCGGCACATTGAAGCCGCCACCCGGCACACGGGTATAGTACACATAGATATGGCCCGTCGTCTCATAATCTGGTGAAACCGCCACACCCAGCAATCCACGTTCGCCAGTTGTGGAGACTGGAAATGTCCATACTGGATCGGATTGCAATGTACCATCGATATTAACCACTCGTAGCCGCCCGCTGAAGCGTTCCGTAAAGAACATACGGCCATCCGGCGTCCAGTCGAGGGCAATCGGCCAATCAGCGGCCATTACCAACTCAACATGATAGTTGGCGGGCAAATCGGGGTCCAGCGTCGGTGTCACACTGGGCGTTGGGGTACTGTCTTGGGCCTGGGTCGTCGGCAGCGAAAGAATCACCAACGTCAGCGCCAATAACACCAGGGCTATCAACGAAACTCCAATACGTCGCATAATGAGAACCAATACTCCTCACGAAAAATCGCCTTTATTATTACACACTCTATGGGCGTGTGCGGTCGTTTTAGATGACGCTTGCCCATTGACTGCCATATTTTGTGCCGACTTCTCCAGAAATTCAATGCTCATCATGTAACAATCGCTTGCACGACAACGAGTCTTGATGGGTATGATTTGAACTTCTCCTGAGCCGAACGCCGCGCATCCATAATTTAAACCTAAACCAACCTATCTATGGTGCATAGAACAGAACAAATGTACAATACAAGCATGTTGAGTAGAGAGGTTTGGATCATGGATATGGCCTATGGCTGGATAGATAGTGACGCTGCCGGACGCGTAGTGGTGGTGATGGGGACACACGGTGTGGTGACGATTGGTATGGATGTGGAAGATGTTGCGGCATTTATCGATGACGTGGCTCCTGGCATCGTGATGGACGAAAAACGTATCGCGTCGGTTCTGCAAGCTCTGGAGGAATATTTCGCCGGAGAACGCAGTACATTCGATGTGTCCGTTGATCTGAAAAACATAACTCCCTTCCGACGCGAAGTCCTGGCTGCTACCGCTCAGATACCTTACAGCGAAGTACGTTCCTATGGCGACATTGCCCGTGCTATTGGCCGTCCCAATGCCAGCCGAGCCGTAGGGCAAGCATTAGGCGCAAATCCTATACCCATCATCATACCCTGCCATCGTGTCATCGGTTCCAACGGGAAGTTAACCGGATTCAGTTCGCCAGGTGGCCTCGATACCAAATCGCGGCTGCTTTTGCTAGAATCTAAGAGCAAAGCATAATTAGCGCCATAGAGGATCACAATGGAATTTAAAGTTGTAACCGTCAAACGCAATTTAGACCTCTCTGAAAACTATGCCCCTTCTGATGTTGGTACGCTGCAAATTGGCTTGCAAGGCATATCCGACGACGTGGCCGAATTGGAAGTGCATGGACCAGAAGGCATCACCAAAGTCTCAGTCCCGATTGGAACAGCCGTCACTGCCCAGGGCTATACCATCATCAATCGAGATGTAGGTGTCGTATTGCCGCGTGAAAAGCAACGCCGCCGTTTCCGACGCGATGTTCCGGGCCGCGAAGGTGTGATGGAAGCCATGCTGGATGTGCGTTGGGGCGACCAGGCCATGCACGTCGAAGAACCGGAGAAAAACACCGCCTACGATTTTATGCTCGTGCGCCAGTATGTGGTGGTCGCCGACCGCCCGATGGTCTATCGTAACCAGGACGTATTACAATTTGGCGACCTACGCCTGGAAATGGGTGAGCGCATTGAGAAAGATAGCAAGAACTATAAGAAACAACAATATGCTGAACTCCTGGTGATACACAAAGATGATGATGAACCCGAAGCCTGGCAAATCAAACTAGACGGCAAATATCATAACAAAGAAGGCTATCGAGTCCGCATCACCAGCTACGATTGGGAAAACGAGTGGTATCAGGCCTATGGCATCAGCATC
The DNA here is from genome assembly GCA_965215855.1 of Aggregatilineales bacterium. Lineage (GTDB taxonomy): Bacteria > Chloroflexota > Anaerolineae > Aggregatilineales > J027 > J027. The sequence goes on from CBDCER010000002.1 coordinate 619,709, forward strand.
GTGCGCGGGCGTCCCAAAGACTATCAGGATGAATCCGAAGACATTTTGGCAGATGGTATCGAAGCCGAAGCACATGTCGGCCATACCGACGCAATGACTCTTTCCGCCACGCGCCTGGAAGAAGCCGAGAATAATCCCGACGAGTCGATTTTCAAAGAAGGCGAATCGCGAAATGTCGGTAAGGTCGGTATAAAGCTGCTGAAGATGAAACCAGGTGCAGTCCAAGTGATGCTGCTGTCGCCCAAAGTCAAGAAAGCAACCCTCGTTCACGGCCAAGTATTCGATTTTGACCGTTATGAAGTGTCACTGGTCGGGGTACATGGCGACAAAGCCATCATTCGTGTTGTTGAGGATTGATGCAATTCACGCCTGATCATCCCCGCTGGCCGCACTATGTTGCCCATCTCAAACAGGTCGGGATGGCCCAGTGGGTACTGGATGATGAGAATCGGCCTCTGGTGGGTGTCTACTTTCTGGGCATCACTGGAGCCGATTCAGTTATTGGACATATTTCGCTGAAAATGCAAAACATCATCATTCCGGCTACCGAATGGGGCGGCGGCCACGAAATACCTGTCACCGGTTCCGATAATTATCCTTTGCGCGAGATGTTTGTGCAAACATTCGCCGTCGAGGAAGCGTACCGCCGTCAGGGATATGGCCGTGCCTTACAACTCGAAGCCCTGAAATTGACCGAAAAGTTGGGCTGTTATCAGATGCGATCCTGGTCATCGCTTGATAAAAATGCCAACTATGCGCTGAAACTCGATTGGGGATTCGCAATACAGCCCGCCATCTACGAAACAGACAGCAGGCTGCGGGTCAGCGGGGTTTATTTCGTGCGATCAATTGGGTAAGAAGATTTCACAACGGCCAGCCATCATGTCACAGCGGGCGATTTCCTCACCTGCCCATAGCACCCTGAATTGGGTCTGGTCTTCACGCGGTATCCAGAAAATTCTATCATCAGTCAGCGTTAGAGTAATCGAAGCGTTATAGGCATCGCCGCATTGGGCTGGCCGTCTGGGTCTACCGGCTGCCGGAATCTCAACACGCACACACCAGTCACCAAATAAAAAAGTAGAGAATTGGGTCCACACATCGCCTTCAAAACGATTGGCTGGCGTGTCGTCACTGTTCAACACCTCAAAAACAAACGACCCTACAGGAACTCTTCTCTCGCCAGGATTCCGTATATAGAAACCAACTTCGTTGTAGATCAACTCAAGGCGTTGTCCGTCAGGGTACAGCACCGTCGGTTCAGGTGGGATTGTCGGTGTATCAGTGGCCGGTACGGGTGTATCGCTTGGTTCTGGGGTCGGCGACGCGGTATTGGTCGGCTGCGGTGTGTCTGTCGGTTCATCGGTTGGAACCAGCGTGGGCGTTGTTGTCGCAGTATTAGTCGCGGTCGCCGTCTCGGTAACAGCATCCGTTTGTGTGGCAATCGAAGTCGGTGTGGTCGTTGCTGATGGTGTGATCGTGGCCGTTTCAGTCTGTGTTGGTGTTTGCGTCCACAGCGTCGCAGTTGCAGTCTGATTGACCACCGCCTGCGTATCTTCCGCCGCTATAGCCGCTACTTCGGTCAATGTCTGCTGAAGCGCCTGCACCTCCTCGCCATTATCATCGCCTTCATCATCACCTGATGCAAGCATAAGCCCGATCAACACAGCCAACAAAGCAACTGCCAACAGCATGACCCACGCGACTGGGCTTTTGTGAAACGGTTTACGTTGCACATAGGTCAAGCCAGCTGCTGATGTTACTGGAGACACTTTGGTGCGTTTAGGAAGTGTAAACGTGAAAAAGTTGGTCTCGGTTTCGTTTATACCACCAATTGCCTCGGCAAAAGCCTCTGCAAAGGCAGTAGCGTTGGGATAACGATCCTGGGGCTTCTTCGCCAGCGCCCGCCCAATAACCTCCGAAACGGCGGGTGGAATACCTGGGCGCACTTCATGAACAGGTGGCGGTGTTTCATTCAAATGTTGGTGCAACAATCCATAGGCAGTATCCGCATTGAAAGGCCGTTGCCCAGCCACCATAATATAAATGACCACGCCCAGTGCATATTGATCGGTCTGTGGGGTGATGGTTTCGCTCAACCATTGTTCGGGGGCCATATAAATCGGCGTTCCCAGCGAACCGCCGCCAGTTTGCGTCAGACTCGTGGTTTCGCTCAAGAGTTTGGCGATGCCAAAATCCAGGAGGAACGGAATACCATGCCGGTCGAACATAATATTGGATGGCTTGATGTCGCGGTGGATGATGCCGGCTTCATGAGCATAATCCAAAGCACCCGCAATTTGCTGGAGCAGACGCGCTGTCTCCTTCATCGACGGCAAAGCCCCATCACCTTGATGACGCTCTTCCAGCCGATCTTCTAGCGTACCGCCATCCAGCATACGCATCACCACATAGCTGACACCTTGCTGTGTGCCGAAATCGTGAATGGGCACGATATTGGGATGTTCTAGCGCCGCAATTGTTTGTGCTTCACGATTGAAGCGAGCGATGAATTGCGAGTCATGCGCCAGTTCACCCGATAGCACTTTGACGGCAACTTCGCGTTTCAGGTTAACCTGGAAACCACGATAGACTGCACCCATCCCGCCTTCGCCGAGATAATCACGCAGTTCATATTGTCCGAAGATTTGACCAACCAACATAAAGAATACCTTCCCTGCCTGCCGGATCTACAACGTAGACCATTATGACCGAAATGTTTCTATTCGACAACGCTGATGAGCATACCCTGGCGATCTACACCTAAAATCCATGTATCAGTTTCTATATTATGCTCGGCAAAAACCTGCGCGATTTCGCTGGCAATCGCCTCATGATAATTCTCAGCAACAATCAACAAAGCTGGCCCCTTGCCAGATAAAACAACGCCGACCGCCGCTTCCTCCAGAGTCGCTTCTTGAATGGCCTCAAATGAGGGGATATGCCCGATGTAGTTCGGTTGATGCAGTCGATCCCCCAGGCTTTGTGCCAACAAATCGAAATTACCGGTCCGCAACGCCTCCACCAATAAGGCTGTCTGCCCTATGTTATAAATGGCATCGTCCAATGACACCAGCTCCGGCAACACAGACTGGTCGCTCTGGTAATCGGGTAGACGCGGGACCACCACAACCACCCGCAACGGCACAATATCTAAACAAGTATAGATCAGTGGTTCACTATCGTGCTGGCTACATACACTCAACCCGCCCAACATCGCGGCTACAACCCCTGGATAAGCCACACCACAGGCATGGGCCATACCAATGACTTCCTGACGTGTCAAGTTGCCATCAATCAAATTGTTGGCTGCTACAATACCACCTACAACCAAAGCTGTTTCCGCCCCAAGTCCGACCTTCCAGGGAATATCGGTGTTAATCGTGATTTGCAAACCAGCCGGCGCACGCTCGAAATGTTGGAAAACACGCATGGCCGCTCGTAGCACCTGATTATCATAACCAGTAGAGAGCAACTCGGCGTCTTCTCCCTCTACAGTGATCACCAGTTGGTCATCGCGCCGCACGGTCATTTGCACTGTCATATGCAAAGATAACGCCAAACTTAGCACACGTAAGCCGGGACCAAAATCCGAACTGGTGGCGGGTACGGTTACACTGACACTATACACAAACCATTATCCTGAAAAAATGTTAAGCGCTTTGAGGCATATTGTCGCGTTGATGTGACGGAATCGCAAGTCTTGTCGGATTGAAGCCTGTCAGCTAACATACAGCTTCGTTGGACTACCCTGTCGAGGAGACTTGAATTTGACTGAAACTTGGCGTGTTGAATTGCATAGCCACACTCACCACAGCCGCGATTGCTTGACAACTTTCAAGCAGGTTGTCAAACGCTGTCGCCAGTTGGGGATTGACCGCATTGCCATCACCGACCATAACACTGCTGACGGAGGCCTGGCTTTTGCCAAATTGGAACCCGACCTCATCATCCCCGGCGAAGAAATCATGACCACAGAAGGCGAAATCCTGGCGTTTTTTGTACAGGAAACCATTCCGCCCCAATTATCGCCCGACGAAACTATCCAACGCCTGCGCGACCAGAGAGCATTTATCAGTGTCTCGCACCCCTTTGATCGCCTGCGCCGGGGAGCTTGGACCCGCGAGCAACTGGATCGTATTATTGACAAAGTAGACGCCATCGAAGTTTTCAATTCTCGTTGTATCTGGAACAGCGACAACGAGCAAGCCGTCGCCTATGCAATCGAACATGAGGTGTTAGGAACAGTTGGCTCCGATGCCCATGCGCCGATTGAGTTGGGCAAGGCCACGTTGCTCATGTCGCCCTTTGAGGGGCCAGGAGACTTTGCCGAATCGCTCAGAACCGCTCAACAGGATGTGAAGCTGAGTTCCCATTGGGTTCATGGCTTGAGTACCGTTGCCAAATGGCAGCGCAAGTACCTACGGCGTCCCTATCCATTACCCAAAGGAAATGAATTGTAGATGACTCGTCGTTCAGCCCTAGTGTTGTTGGGTGTCACGCTCGTCCTACTGATTCATTTCTTCATCCGGGCACACAATCCGACCCAACAAGTGTTTTTCTGGGATGAGAACCGCCACATCGTTCGTGCCGCTGCTATTGTAGAGGATGGCGTACACCCCGCCGCCAATAGCCTCGGCAAATTTCTACTTTATGTATGGCTGGCTCCATTCCATTCAGACCGTTCGATGGCATTACATATGTCGCGGACGGCAGTGGCACTATTTTCGCTGTTAGGAAGTGCCGGGCTGTTCACTTTAACGCGCCGCCTGTTTAATCTTCAGGCCGCATTTTTCACCATTATTTTCTACGCGTTTGCGCCGTTAGCATTCTTCTATGAACGCATGGTGCTAGCCGATGGCGTGGCTGCTGCTTTTGGTGTGCTGACTGCGTGGCAAAGCCTTCGTCTGGCAGTCAAACCATCCTACCAGCGTGGTATTTGGGCCGGTAGCATGGCATCGCTGGCCGTTATGTCAAAGTTGACCATGACATTCAGTACAGTGGCATTGCCCGTTCTGGCCGTGTTATTCCTCGGCAAGCATCCTATCTCTCTCGAATCTCCAGCAAAAAACCGCCTGCACGCATTTTGGGTCTGGTGTTTCGCTCGAATCCGTCATTACTGGTGGTATCTAGTTGCGGCGGGCACTGCGTTCATCGTTATGTGGTTGCCCACACTCATCCCGGCTGCCATCTCCGGCCTCCGAGGCCGATATTATGTTCTCGTCGATCAAAGTTTGATTGAGGCGGGCAGCGATCCGGATCGCTTTCAGAAAGCAATTACTCAGGCGGGAATCATGCTTTCGTGGCCGGTTGTGTTAATTATTGTTGGTATCACTTTGTTTGGGCTTTGGAAATATCCGCGCCGCACCGGATATGGCTGGACATGGCTGCTGTTAATCTGGATTCCTGCGCTCATCATGCTCGGGCGAGTCCACACGCGCTATCTAATGCCAGGAACCTATCCGCTCGCCTTGTTGTTTGGTGGTGGGATGGCGATGATCAGTACATGGTCAGGACGCAATACTATCGCACGGAAACATGTTCCGAAACTGCTCGCTGCTGGTATTCTCATCGCCTGGATTGTCCTGTTCGCCTGGCCTTTTGCCGATAAAACAGCAAATGATGTAACCGCACTGGATATGCCACAGCTAGACCAGCATGATTATTTTCAAGCTCCCTGGAATGGCTATGGACTGAAAGCAGCATTGGAGTATTTGGACGAATACGGCCAGCCTGGTACTGATAACGATGTTCATGTCATCGGCATTGGGTGGATGTGCGAATACATGGATTTATATAAGTTTCAGCATATTGATTTGGCGTGCCTAGATCTTGAGTATGATCCAACATCCGACCAACCACAATATGAGGCTGTCCTTCAACACGCCACACAACAACAACCATTGTACTTGATGCTGGAACAACACCTCGAAACCCGCGATATTCCCGACATCCCCTACCCCCATCCTGATCTGACATGGGAGCAACAGGCGGCCTTCCAGCGCCCCCTCGATGGATTATGGGTGACGGTCTGGCAAATAACTACAGTGAGGTAGCGTGCAGTTGTGTCAATCCCATTTCAACTTGATCCGAAGACCATCGAAGACCGGTTACGGGCACGATTGTCGAGAGGCGAATTTACGGCGCTGATTCTATTGATATTTGTGCAATGGGGCTTTGTTTATTTGCTGGCAACCTACGGTGGCGGATCAGCCGGTTATGATTGGCAGGTTTTCGAGAAAACCACACACGGCAACTATCAGGGTTTTTATTATCCTCATTGGGTCTTGCCCATCTTCGAACTATTGGTATTGTTGCCTGCCGAATGGGATTTTTTAGTGTGGGGTACGCTCAACGTGTTGATGTATTGGATTGCCATCCGCATCTTTGGCGGACGCCCTGTCATTGCCCTACTCAGCTATCAGGCATTCTACAGCGCCGATTACGGACAGATCTATGGCCTAACCACTCTCGGCTTGGGGTTGCTATGGTGGGGTATGGCGCGGGGACGCTGGAATATGGCTGGTTTCGGTGGTCTTTTGGCAAGCACCAAATTTCAAATCGGTGGCACATTAGGGTTGGCAATCTGGTTACTCGCTCCGGTAACTTGGTCTCAACGTCTGCGAGTGTTGATTTTGCCAACAATGATCGCCGTGCTATCCATCATCATTGATCCCGACTGGCCCGGTGGCCTGCTAGATCGCCTACAAAACGCCCCTCCCGATACACTCGGTAATATTTCCCTTTGGGGATGGATCGGGCCGCTGGCTGCGTTGCTATGGTTGCCAGTAATATTCCTCGATTTACCGATGGGGCGGCGCGTGGTTGCGGTCGCCGCTGCGGCTGGTCTGGCGATGCCTTATTTCCAACAAAGCGATCTGGTCCATCTCTATATGCTACCAGTTGGCTGGGTTCCATTACTCGGTAATCTGGGATATTTGCTCCTTGTCTTGCAGTGGGAGGCACTACGCCTGTTGACCATCGTTGCAGCAGTGGTTTATGTGTGGAGTTTCTGGCCGCATCTGCAAAGTATCTGGCGGCACACGACATCACGCGAACGGCAGAGTGAAGTAGAAAGTTGACCCCTCACCCTTGACACTATCCACCCAGATTTTTCCGCCATGAGCATCGACCAGTTTCTTGACGATGTATAGCCCTAACCCCGTTCCTTCGATGCCCTCGGTGCGCTGATCTCGCACTCGGCTAAACTTGTCAAACAGTGTCGGTAACGCCTCATCAGGGATACCCAGGCCCGTATCTCGGACAGCAACGCGCGCCCCCTCTCCATTGTGTTTCACCGAGAGCAACAGTTGTCCGGCGGGGGGAGTATATTTGATAGCATTATCAATCAAGTTGTTAAGAATCTGGCGAATCCGCGAGCCGTCGGCCAGCACATGCGGTATATCTGGCGCAACATCTAATGCAACTTGCATCTGTTTTTCCTCAATGAGCAAGCAGTATTTTTCAATAATCTCCTGCAAGACTTCTTTCAAATAAATTGGACGGCGCTCCAGATCAATGCCCGATTCCAACCGCGCAACACTCAACAGGTCTTCGATCAATTGTGTCATATCGCCAATAGAACGTTTAGCACGGCCCAAGTATTCCTGACCGCTTTTGCTCAGATCTTCCAGCAGGTCAATCAATTCGAGATAACCCCGGATGGCGCTTAATGGTGTCTTCAGGTCATGGGAAACCGTCGCAACCAGCTCATTTTTCAGGTTATCCAGTTCCTTAAAAGGCGTCACATCATGCAAAACCAACAGATAGCCTACATCTTGCACAGAAACCATATTCACGGAAAAGGTCGTTTCGCGATATTCGATTTCGCCAGCGGCATGACCATCCATCGTCTTGCCTTGATCAAAAATATTCGGCAGCGGAGTATCCGCAAATACCACCGCCAACTCCTGGGCAGCCCAATCATTCTCCAAACCAAAATGTGTCATCGTAGCCGTGTTAACCAGAATCAATTGTCCACCTAAATCGGTAACGATAATGGCATCAGCAGTAGTGGCTATAATCGCGCCGAGTTTTTGGTGTTCTTGCTCGGTTTCACGCAGAAGTATGGCATTCATCAAAGCAGCCGAGGCTCGATCACATAAACGCGCCACACGCACCTGTTCCTCTGTCGAGAAACCATCTAGTTCATTTTTCTCCAGCGTCAAAACTGCTAAAACACGCTCACGACTCACAACCGGCACAACCAACTGCGAACATGTGCTTTCTGAAAACGCAATGTATTCAGCATCTTCACGAATATCAGGAACATAGAATGAATTGCGGGTACGAGCCGCACGCCCTGTCACGCCCTGCTGCCACGATAATCTTTGCTCTTTATCCAGCCGAGCCGTGAGCATCTCCGGCGGATAGCCATAGCTTCTTGCCATTTGCAGCATATCTGCCGACGGATCAACCAGCATGATACACCCAGCATCAGCATAGGTCAGACGAATCGCCCAATCAAACCACAAGCTAAGTACGCGGTCTAAGCTCAGGGCTGCATTTAATTCACGATCAATCTGGTGTAGGTTCTGTAGCATTTCGACCTGGTCGTCGGTGCGCTGGATAACATCTTGCAGCGCATATTCTTGCTCGCCTGCATATTGCCGCAGACGCAATACTAGCTTCCAGACAAGGCCAGCTATGGCGGGTACAACGACAAGTATTTGAAAAAGTGACAGTATCCCGGTAAATAAAAGAAAAAACGCCAGAAACAAACTCAGCGCAAGCCCACTCCACAACCCCCAATTACCCCGGCGAGTAGTATCTTCTTGCCAAGCCACACTCCACTCATGGCGTAAATCAGAATGTTCATCACCGGTAAAAATCGTCGCTTTCCGGCCCAGTAGTTCCGGAGTCTGCCGAATAGCTGCGGCGATGAGTTGTACTGTATCATGTACAACCATATCTTGGTGATCGGATGCAAGAGCTGATACAGCAGTTTCAGCTCGCCATTCGACAACAATACGACGAGTACCGATCTTCGTAAAGGTAACTGGTGAGATTGTGATAGTTTGTATGTGCTGGAACAATCGGTGATAGGCACTCGATAACGGACGTAGTCGCTTAATCAACAGACGAACGCTATGCTGCACAGCCTGGCGGCCATAAGCATTCCAATACTCCGATGGCACGCGGCAGAGCTGACTGGCATAATGGTGTGCCAACCACAGAAGCGTATGTGATGTCTGAAAATCAGATCGGTTGAGTGTATCCAGTGTTAGCGGCTCGTCACCACCCGACTCGCTCAATAAACGCAACCATTCATCCGATACAGCCTGGCACACTTGAGCCAGTTGAGAAGCTGAGATAGTCGGAAATTGCCGCTGCACACTCACCTCGATAGCTTCTTCCAAAGCTCGATGAACTATCAGTAATATATGGCCGGGTATCACCGGTTGCGTCAATTGAGTTTTTGTTACCTTATAAACGCGAAGTTGCGGTGGACTCCAATACTTCATGGCTGCTATCCTTATCCCACTGGATATTGTAGCCTGTTATCGAGAGTAAATGCGAATGTGGAAACGTATCCGACGCAAAATAAGAACACTGAATAGCCAACAAGCCTATGCACAGTGGGCACAAACTTATGCACCCCAAGCTCACAATCGCTTGATGGAAGCCGAAGAACAGGCTATGTTAGCACTCATACCGCCGATTCACAATCGCCTGGTATTGGACATCGCATGTGGGTCAGGTCGATGGGGACAATGGGCACTCGGTCAGGGCGTGGCTCAAGTTGTGGGCATCGACAACAGTCTGCCAATGCTTCAGCGCAGCATTCTGGATGCGGTTTGTTTGGGCGACATGCAGACGCTACCACTACCAGACACCTCTATCGACGTGATAATCTGTGGCTTGGCTATTGGACATCTACCTCCATCAGCAATGCGGCAGGCAGTGGTTGAAATGGGACGGGTATTGAAGTTCGGTGGCATTGCTGTTGTGAGCGATTTACATCCGTTCCAAAGCTGGAATGGAGCGCAGCGTACATTTCAGGGAACCGACGGCAAGACCTATGCTGTTGAACATTATGTTCATAGTTATGCAGCCTATCATCAAGCCACTCAAATAGCCGGGTTGCACATCACTGATATACGCGAGATGTCTCTTTCGGCTCAACCAGAAAACAGCTCGCCAGTTATCTTGGCACTACAATTTTCCAAATAAACACTTGCATTATTCACCTTCTGCCCGTTATGATGCCAATCCATCGTTTGGAATATTGGTAGATTAGATGATTTCACCCACAACCACCTTACTCAACCCCATCCAAATCGGCTCGATTACGGTCAACACGCCGCTGACGCTGGCTCCGATGGATGGCATGACTAACTATGCTTTTCGACGCTTATGCCGGATTCATTCCGGCCAGGATTGCGGATTAGTCTGCACTGAACTCCTCAGCAGCAGCATCCTGGTAGGCCAATCAGAACGCGCCCGCCATAAATTCGATTGGCAACCCGACGAATTTCCCTTTGCGGTACAGATTTATGGCAGCGACCCTGCTATGATGGCCGATGCCGCGCAAATCCTGGAGCAAGCTGGGGCAGCCATCATCGACATCAACATGGGCTGTTGGGTTCCCAAAATTGCTCGCAAAGGTGGCGGAGCCGGATTATTGCGCGATGTTTGCACTGCCACCACCGTCGTGCGAGCTGTTGTAGATGCTGTGCAAGTTCCGGTCACGGTTAAAGTGAGAGCTGGATACCGCACAGGCAAGCCTACCGCAATTGCATTTGCACGAGCCGCTGAGGAGGCCGGTGTACAGTTGATTGCTGTACATTGGCGTTATGCCAACCAGGGATTTCGCCCTTATCCAGTCGATTGGTCGATTATTCGGCAGGTTAAAGAAGCTGTGCAGACCATTCCAGTGCTGGGCAACGGCGATGTTCACAATGCCGATGATGCCCAGCGCATGATAAAGCAAACCGGTTGCGATGGTGTGATGATTGGTCGGGCCGTTGCCGGACACCCCTGGCTTTTCAAGCAAATTGCCCACAAGCTGCGGACTGGTGAAGATTTGCCCGATCCCCCGCTTTCCGTCCGCGCACAGGCAGCATTGGAACATGCGCAGGTGATGGTCGCCACCGCCGACTTTCCTGAAGACCGCACCGTATTGCAGTTGCGCGGTCGGCTGCATCAATATTTCGATGAATTTGTGAACGATGAACCCCATATTGCTGCTTTGCGCTACCAATTGGTGCGGGTTAACACCCTCGCCAACATCGAAAATCTTCTCTATCCACTGATTGAGGGAAACCAATGAGTCAGACAGAATGGCATGATATAGGATCCGTTGTACTGTTGCAGGTGCAGATCAACCCCATCAAAATAAATGAAGACTCCCGCCGCGTCTATCGTCCTGAACCCGCCTTGCGCCAGGTCGAACAGCTCAAATTTACCCCGGAAGGCGTCACAGCTATGCTCAATAGCGAAATGGCCTACGATGCCCACCATGTCCAACACCCACTCTCGCGTCATCGCCAGAGCAATGGCATATCCTTTGGCATTACCGGCCATTATAGCCAGATGCGAGAACGGTTTGGGCCACACATTGCGCTGGGTATTGCGGGTGAGAACATCATCATCGAGGCAGATGAAACATTGACTGAAGCGGCATTGGCAAATGGCGTGGCATTTCAATCCGCCGATGGCACACTTACCGTGTTGAAGAACGTTTTTGCGATGGCCCCGTGCCAGCCGTTTGCTCGCTACTGCCTTGCCGACGAAAACGTGAAAGGTGAACAATCCTTAATGAAAGAAACCCTCCAATTTCTTCATCATGGTACACGCGGATTCTGCGGTGAGCCGGTTGATCAGGATGCCCATAGCGTTCACATTGGAGATCGTTTTCTGATAATTCGTTAGAAAATAGTTCGTAATAAGCATATTTCGGGTTCGATTTTTGCTTATACCCCCGAAAAATGCGGGGTTTGGGCTTGTCGAATATCTGTTCTGCCCTTACAATGCGAACGTACCGTAAAATAGCGGTGAAGATCAATCATTAGGAGTTACCTTCATGAAAAAGACAGAATTCGTCGAAGCAGTAGCAAACAAAGCTGGTATCACCAAAACCGATGCCCACAAGACCGTTCAGGCTGTGTTGGATGTCATCACCGAGGCACTGGCCGAGGGAGACCGGGTTGTGCTGACCGGCTTTGGAACTTTTGCTGTGCGTGAAGCCAAAGCTCGCAATGGGGTCAATCCTCGCACTAAAGAAAAGATCGTCATCCCAGCGACCAAGCGCCCAGGCTTTTCTGCCGGTGCTGTGCTGAAGAAAGCCGTCGCTCCCGACAAGTAACTTTCCCGCAACTATTTCAGGTACACAACATGCCTGGCCGTCGTGCCAGGCGCTTTTGTTTTCATAATGCGTTGTCTCAATCCTCCCCACGGTGCATTTCAATATGGGGGCAAGCGGTGTAAAGTAGAGAGAACCGAGGAGGAACCAGATGACAAAAGCAATGGGCGAACTTGAGCAGCAACTGATGAGTGTGGCGGAAGACCAGATCAGGCAATTGGCAGAGCAGATGGGGGCACAAAAGGGGATAACCCTGAGCGACATAGAGCAGGCGGTCGGGAAGCTGACGCAGACGTTGGCTGCCCAAGCGGCGCAGGAGCGGGCGGCGACGGACAAAGTATGTCCGGAGTGTCAGGGAAACATGAGGAACAAGGGTAAAAAAAGAAAGGGCTAGAGACGGTCACCGGATCAATAACGATCTGGCGCGAATACTACTACTGTGAAGCGTGCCGTGCCGGGCAATTTCCTTTAGATCAACGGTGGGGGCTGAATGGGACTGATTACAGTCCCGAACTCAGTAAGGCGATGGTGTGGCTGAGTGGACAACTGCCGTATGAGCAATGTCGGGCGACATTTGAGCGGATTGGTCACCGGATCATCCCGACGACGAGTATATGGCGGCAAAGTCAGGCCTACGGTGAACGAATGCAAGCCGTCGCCTGCGAAGAACAACAACGCCTGAGTGTTGAGCGCACGACGCTACCAGATGAGGACGAACCAACCCGCAAAAGCGTGGGCATGGATGGGGGGATGGTGCATATTCGCCAGGAGGGCTGGAAAGAAATCAAAGTAGGGTCGGTCTGCGATATTGCCCAGCGGGCAGTCTACGACCCATCCATCCAAGAAATCACGGACGTTACCTATGGGATCAACACCGCTTACACGGCCGTTTTAGGCGCAGTCGAGCAATTCAAGCCTGCGATGTGGGCGTTGGCTGTCGCGCAGGGTGTCCCTATCGCTGCGGATACCTGTGTGAGTGCCGACGGCGCGGCTTGGATCTGGAACCTAGCGGCTGATCGCTTTCCGATGAGTATTGAAATTGTCGACTGGTATCACGCCGTTCGTCGGTTGAATGACGCCAGTCAAGCCTTATACCCTGATGCTCCTGACCGTGCCACACGCTGGTTCAAAAACCGTAAACATGACTTATTCCAGGGCCATGTCTGGAAAATCATCGAGCCTTTGCAAGCGGCAGGTTTATCTGAGCACTACACTTACTTCCTAACCCATCAACGCCGGATGCACTACCACGAATTTCGCGAAAATGCTTATCTCATTGGCTCCGGTACAACTGAAAGCGGTGTCAAGCAATTCAAGGCTCGTCTCACGGCCTCCGGTATGCGCTGGTCGCGGCCTGGTGCACAACGCATGATTGCCATTCGTTCGGCTGTTCTTGGTCAATCTTTTGACACCATCTGGCAATCTGTCGCGTGACTGTTGCCCCCATATTGAAATGCACCGTCCTCCCCAACGGGATTCGCACCTTTGCACGGTCTCTGTTAGAGTTAAAGGTAAAGTGGGATTCTTAAATCTTAAAAGGGCGAAACGTATGCGGAAAATACGTCATTTGATCCTCTTATTTGCGGTTCTTGTAGGGATTGTGGCCCTGGCTATTCCAGCCAGTGCCCAGAGTAGCAACTACTTAATTGTCAACGCGGTGGGTCTCAATCTGCGAACTGGGCCGGGGGCACAATATGCCTCGTTGGGTGTTCTCAGCGGCGGCGAGAGCTATGATATTGATGGCATCTCCCCCGATTTGATCTGGTTCCACATTGTCGGCACACCTTTTGGCGATGGATGGGTGCGAGGCCGTCATACCATCTTCCGTGGAGATATAAACTCCATTCCCATTATCACCGGTCCTTATGGGGTGTTAGCAACTGCAACACTCTATGTCAACATCGTCATTCCAGTTTATGCTCAACCCGGCGGCCCTTCCATTGGCATGATTCCTGGCAATCGTGAATATCTGATTACCGGGCGCAGTGCTGATAGTGTATGGGTGCAATTGGAAACTGGTGTCTATGGCTCGGTCTGGACACATGTCTCGCGAGGAGCGTTTCGAGGAACATGGTCCAATATTCCGATCTTATATGGTGTTGAAGCCCCGACTGAGGCTCCCACCGAACCGTATCTGATTGTCAATGCTTATGCGCTCAATGTGCGAACTGGCCCTGGTGTCGAATTTGCCTCGTTGGGTACGGTGCGCGGTGGCGATGTCTTTGAAATCGGTGGTGTTTCATCCGATGGCATCTGGTTTAATGTGATGGGAACGCCCTATGGTAATGGCTGGATGCGAGGCCGCCACACTATCTTCCGCGGTGATCGTGGCAGCTTGGTAGCAATTCCCGGCCCCTATGGATCATTAGCACCGGCCTACTTCTATGTCCATATCTACATTCCGGTTTACGATGCACCGCATGGGCAGCAATTGGGCTTGATTCCTGGGCGTATTCAATATCTCGTCACTGGACGCAACCTGGATGGCTCCTGGATACAGCTACAAACGCCCGAATTTGGTGAAGTTTGGACACAATTCTCGCGGGGTTCGTTCCGGGGCTACTATTTCAATGTACCGCTGATTGAGTAGTGACAAATCAAGACATAGTGGCGGGCGACCTGTATCCTGTATAGGTATCGCCCGCTGTTTGTTTATATCCGGCGTGTCTGCTGAATATTCCATAACGCGAAGATGGCAAACGACAACGCATAGACTAACATATAGGGAGCCATGAATGGCAGTCGGTCCAACGCCAGGAAAAAGCCCCACAACGCATAGGCCATCAACAACAACTCGCCAACCGTAACACCATCAATCTTCAGAGTGTACCGGCTGGAAACCCAGCTCTCGCCCTTGCGTGTCAACCGAAACTTGGGCGTGCGTTTGAATTCTCGTTCAATCCCAGGACGATGAATTGCTGCCAACACAGCTTTGGTATTACTGACCACAATCGCAGCCCCCACGACGAATTGAATCGGAAAATAGAGCAGGCGACGGAGCCAATCTTTGTAGAGTTCAGCCTGGGCAACCGCAATAATTATCGGCGGAATGATACTAAAAACGCCGACAACTCGGAGGTCAGGCAATTTCTCGAACATGTCTCCCCAAATCAGGAATGGCGTCAACATAAACACCAACAGAATGACAGGTTGCACCACATATTGTGACAGGTGCATCAAACCCATAAATTTCTTGGCAGGGGAAAATTTGCGAGACCGTATCAGAGGTACGGCATGTTTAATCAAGCACTCAGTGGATCCTGTTGCCCAGCGAGCCTGTTGCATCTTATAAGCCTGTACCTGGGGCGGCAATTCACCCGGAACTGGCACATCCACGAGATACAGGAAATTCCAGCCCTGCATCAACGCTCGATACGACAAATCAAGGTCTTCGGTCAACGTGGACGATGACCAGCCTCCAGAATCGTTGATGGCTTCCACACGCCAGATGCCGCCTGTTCCATTCATCGACATCGGCAAACGTCCCCGGCTGCGAGCGACTTGCTCAATGGCAAAATGTCCATCAATCGACAATGCCTGAACTCGCGTCAACCAATTATAGTCTAAATTCAGATGATCCCAACGTGTCTGGATAAGCCCCAAGTTAGTATTGCGGCTAAAAAATGGCATTGTTCGTCGTAAAAAGTCGCGCTGTGGGATAAAATCGGCATCAAAAATCGCGACACAGTCTGTGTCAGTCAATGTCAGCCCATAAGCCAGCGCCCCAGCTTTATAGCCTTTACGGTCCGGGCGACGTACCAATGTGATATGATGAAATCCTTTAGCTTCCCACTCCTCAATCTTCTGGCGGACAACGTCGGTAGTTTCATCAGTAGAATCATCCAAAATTTGAATATGAAGCTTATCCTGGGGATAATCAAGTTGGGCGCAGGCATCAATCAAGCGATCAACGACATGTGCCTCGTTGTAAATCGGCAATTGAATGGTAACCGACAACAACTCATCATCGCCAACTTCTGGCAATTGCGGTTTACGATGCCGGGTCAATGCATAAATCACCAGCAACGCACCAAAATTGCTGATAAAAATCGTCAGGAAAATGACCGCTGTTACATAAATTACAGCGGCACTATTCAATGCTAAATCAACCATGAGTTATTTATCTTCACAAGACCTGCCAAGCATTATCAATCCGAATCTGGCAGGTAGCATGACATAGCCACCGGGGTTTGACAAGGGAATTTTTGCTTTGGGCGAACGGAATGAACAAAAAGAACCAATCTGTTGAACATGAGCTTATCTTCCGGATGACAGCCGACGGTATCCTAATCGTCGATAAAGAGGGAGTTTGTCGTGCAGTCAATCCCGCTGCTGCCGCCATGTTCCAAATCGGGGTAGCAGACTTGCAGGGCAAACAGCTCGCAGATGTTTTCAGCACCAATCGTAAACTGGTCTATCTATCTGAAGTGGGCGGCCCAACTGAAGCAAATATTGTGTTACCAACGGAGCGACTGGCACAGGGAATCGCTCATGATCTACCTGATGGCGGGCGGATCGTATTACTTAATGACGTCACTGAACAACGTCAACTTGACTTTCGGCGCGAGGCACTGGTCACAGCCGTGGCGCATGACCTCCGCAATCCATTGAATGCCGTTATGGGCTATGCCAGGCTGGTCGATAAATTCGGTGCTTTAACTGAACGGCAATCCCGGTTCTTAGATCGCGTTACCCAGACCACTCGCAAAGTGTGGGAACTGGCCGATACACTGGTCAATCTAGCCTGGATCGAGTCTGGAATGCCTTTACATCATATTCCTTTCGATTTGGCCGAGCTGATCCAACAGGTCATTGGTGAGCAAAGTAGACAGGCGCGACTCAAGAACACGCGATTGATTATCAGCACTCAAGACACTGTGCCTACCATCATGGGCGACCCCGAACGCATGAAACAAGCCATTACCTACTTAATTGACAATGCCATCCAATATTCGCCTCCTGATACCTACATCGTGATCCATTGCTGGCAAAAACCTGATGAGGTGTTTTGCTCCATTGTAGATCAGGGTTTTGGGATCGCGGAAGACGATCTTGAGTTGATCTGGGATCGCATGTGGCGCTCATCTGATGTACGAATTGCAACCATTCCCGGTGGTGGCATTGGCCTAACCTATGTCAAAGGCGTTATCGAACGGCATGGCGGCCAGATATGGGTCGAAAGCACAGTGGATAAGGGCAGTACCTTCACTTTTACTTTACCGCTGGTCTGACAACGGAGATGCTAATAATTTACAAATTTCATATTTAATTTCCGGCTATAAATAGAAAGATGCACGAACTTATCAAACGGATGCGAGAAAACCTGTGGTTACTAATCCTGATACATCATCCATATTTATCAGTTATTGTTCAGCAGATCGGGAATTCGCTCATCAGCTTGCCGATGACCTCCAGGCAGCAGATCTTGTCACAGTTTTGGAAGACGAAACGAACTCATCAGATCAATGCGAGCTCCTGGTATTGGTGATCTCCCGCACGGCCCTGGTTGAAAATGCCTGGCAACGACCCTATCGCACATTTGCAGTGGCCGGAAAAATGATCTGCCCAGTACGAGTGGATGATGTGCTGTTACCCACTGCTCTAGACCAGTTGAACTGGGTCGATTTTCAGTTGGGACATCAAACCGGCCTTAATGGCCTGATCGCTGCACTGACATCTGATTCTCATACCCCTATTGATGTGACATCATTGCCCCCACTACCTGAACCAGCGCAACCTAACCGATTAACGCTGGCAATTGTATTGTCATTAGTCATTTTTGCGGTTGGGATTGCCCTAGCTGTGTTGCTACTGAATAGCCTTTAACATATTTCTTTTGTATAGTTGGAGTAGCTTTTAGTTGATAGTGAACTCTGGAGGAAAACGCCATGCGTTGCCTTTATAAACTTGTTTTCTCAATTGTCGGCCTTTTAGCCTTATTGATTGGGGGCTTCTTGCTCTATACGGTGTTTATTGACACGCCTGAAGAGCGAATCGACACATTAGGCGCTGCTTTACAAAACGAAACATTGACTACCGATACCGAGGTTCAGGTTGTGTCCGATGGTGGACGTACCGGTGACCGCACCGCGACTGAAGTGGGACAGGGTGGCGATAGCAGCAGCTATGATCTGCGCGTTGTAGAGTTTGAATGGCCGGAAGAATTGCGGACTGGTGAAGCCAGTGCTATCCGTCTCACGCTCAAAAAACTGCCGGATGGTGGTCTGGAAGTGTCGGTGCCCGAAATTGCAGAAAACACAATTGTAGCGACGCCTATCAGCGTAGATGATTGCTACGATAGCTATGATGCCTCGGTTTCCGCCCACCTGGTTGCTCCTGAACTCACCGTTGATGAACTGACCAACGCCACACGCACCTTAACCCGCGAGACCCAGGATCTCACCTGGCGTTGGAACGTGACCGGAGATCAAGAAAAACGCGTCATCATGACTCTGCTTCTGGATATCACCTGGACGCAAGAACCTGGTACCGAGGCCCGGCTTCAATGTGAGTCAAAAACTAACTACAACATCTGGGGACAGTCGGTACAGGTCGAAATTGTGAAGGTACTGGGGCTAATTTCGATCCGAGAGGCCAGTGTTGTTGGTACAGCCCTGGCGGTTATTGGTTTCATCGGCCAATTCCCGGTCGCGACTGAAATCTTTGGTATTCTCTTTGAACGTCAGTTGGAGAGTAGAGCAGACCAGCGCCGCCAACGCAAAGCACAACGCCGCCGTAAGTAATTTCAAATCTAGCAGAAGATCATGGGCCGTCCGACTGGGCGGCTCCTTTTTTCTATAGATCACGAGTATCCATATAAATTGGGCCGCTTTTCCACTGCGGCTCCCAATCTGGCTCTAACCAGTTGACCAGCATCCAATAGTCTTTCTGGGCATGTGCTTCCTGAAACACAAAACCTGGTAATGGATCATTGCGGTCAATGAGCCAGGTAATCTTGGAAACATTGGAAACCACTGCTATATCGCGCACATGGTCAAAGACAATGCGCAAGACCTCTCCCGATTTGATGCCCGCCTCATGGAAAATACGTAAGGTGCGGGCACGTTTCGATACCTCGGCTTCTGTCGGCCAGGGATCATCAGCCGATACTTGCTGATAAACCAAACTTTGATCGAAGATACTCAATCCTACCTGTGTGTCCGGGGTTGTCAGCACATAGCGCCGTGAGTTAAACGAATGAACGCGCCTGGAAACTTCTTCGATGAACAGGTCGCGTACCCCAAATGTCTTCTCAACAATGGATTGGCACTGCATCATGTCGATTTCTACAGGTGCTTCAGGTGGTGGAATAATCAGGGGATATGGGTGATAGGTCAACAACAGAATCATCCGGGCTTTTTGAAAGCCCACTTTCTCCAACATACTCACCGAGGCGAAGTTGGTCGAAACAACATACGCATATAAGCCATGCACACCCTCGCTCTTCAAGAACGCCAGTTTCTCTTCCTGCATGGCATTGGCAATCCCCTGGCGACGATAGCCGGGATGCACTCGAGTATCAAAGCTGTACGCGATACGGACTGGCTCATCACCTAACGTAGTTTCTTTGATGGCAATGGACGTCACCCCGACTGGACGACCATCTTTCTCAGCAATAAACAAATATGGCTCTGAATATAGCATGGCTCGGTCCGCAAAGCGCCGACGGAAATGGACAAACGGGCGTGGTTCCCCCCGTGGACACAGACGCTCCAATTCCATCAAATAGGGATCATCTTCAGATTTATAGGCACGTATTGTGAGGTCACTGGTAATGTTTGCCGTAGGAACAGCGCCAGGGGCAGAGAAGGGTAATTTCTTGGCAGGGATATTCTTTGTTAGAGATTCCATATGAGGTTCACGGTCTGGCATTGATCCAGAACCATCATAATGAAAAGACAATAAAAAATACAAACCCATCGCCATAGATTTTTCACAAATCCATAATCTGTGTGTGAACTTCCATCCCTGCGCAGCCTAATGCTTAATTGTACATCAATTTTTAATTTCGACAAGTAATTCGGCTGCACGCGATGGTCCACCAAGTTTTCTGAATTCCTCAGCCAACTCTCGGCATTGGCGCTGCACATATTCATCACTCACCACTGCTCGAATTGCAGGGAACAACTGACCGTTGCGAACATCATGCACCGTCAAGCTCAATCCCACTTTGGCTTGAGATGCTCGCCGAGCCTGGCCGCGTTGATCCGCTGCATGGGGTACAATCACCTGGGGTAGTCCATGGATGACGGCTGCATGAGTTGTGCCCATCCCACCATGATGGACAATGGCTTCCAGGCGTGGCATCAAATGATCGAAATCGACCCAATTCAGCAACCGAGTCATCGGCGGCAATGCTTCCTTTAATTCTGCTTTGGCTTCGGGGGAGATACCTGCACGCCCAATCACCACAATCGGAATACGCCCTAACTGATATACGGCCTGAGCGGCCCCGGCAAAGAAGCCAGGATTGTTGGTGAAGACACTGCCCAATGTAATGAGGACTGCTGGATGCGGCGGCAAATCCTCCAACCATTCAGGCGGTGGTGCTGTGGGTGACGTCGGTATTCCCCCTACAAAGTGTGTTTGAGGTAGAAAGTCAGGGTCGCTCTGATACCAATAATTGTTGAAATAGCTAATGTGCAGATGCGGCGATTGCACGAAAGGCGTGGAACCAGTGGTAAAATTATCACCCTGCACCCCGAATTGCTGGCATAAGTGAGCGATGCGCTCCCGGCTGATTATCGCCAGATCACGCTGGACAGGCAGCAAGTGATCCGCGTCCAACTCTTCGGTGGCGGGCCACCCACACACTGCCATTTTGGTCCCTATCTTCTCGGATGCGATAGCCGCTGCACTGAGAAACGGATCAGTAACCAGAACATCCGGTGGCCCAATACGATCTGCCAGGGCCAGTATATCCTCAACTGCACCCGGAATTAGCTCCTCACTTAACCAAGTATCCAGCGCACGTTGGTAGCGAATGAAAACAGCTTCTTGAGGGGAAAGCGTGGAAAGATCAGGTGGTGGAGGTGGCGGCCACAACCAGCCAGTGCGTTCAATTGGCTGAAATGGAATCCCCTGCTCAACCAAATAGCCACCGATTTGCCGCTGACTGATCCATACAACATTGTGGCCCTGTGTTTGCAGGGCCTTTGCTGTCTTTAGGAAGCCTCCCCAATCCAAATGCCCGAATAGAGGAGCCGAGATAAACCAATACTTGCCCATAGTCTATGCCGATTTTCATAATTGATTTCCGAACCATACGAAAGCAAGCATAGCGCAGGGCAAGCGGTTGTGCTAGAAGATAGCACCGAACACAATGGCGATCATGACACCGGCGAACAGTGTTTGCAACGCCCGGAATTTATAATGTTCGTCTTCGGCCTGCAAATACCAGATACCACCCGCAATGGCAACGAAAACGCCGATTAAGGGAGCCAGTCCCAGCAGAATCTTGAAGACGAACCACGCTAACGTGAGCGCAAAGATCACCAACGCAACACCGATGACGGTATTGGTCAAATTGTTACTGCGCTCGGTCTTGTGATAGGTTCCCATGACATTACTCTCCTCTGTACTTGTGCTTTGATTATTTATACGTGACGTATCGACCAGAGTTGCACAGTTCAAAGATTGTGTACCTTGACTCAACTCACCAGTCACGATACACTACAGTCATGAGTTATAGTAAATGATATTAATTGATACTTTGTATCATTCTTAAACTAAATACGGAGTCGTCATGGAAGACAACACCTATTGTGTAGTGGGCATGGATTGTGGAACATGTGCCCAAAAGCTAGAAAAAGGTGTAAACAATCTGGAAGGTGTGCAATCGGTGACTGTTGATTTCGCCACCAGTAAGATTCATATCATGGGCGATGTGGCATTGGATACCTTGAAAAAACGGGTGGAGGCATTGGGCTATAAACTCACCGATGAACCCAGTAACTTTGAGGAACCACGTGGGGGTATCATCGGTTTCTGGGACTTTCTCTCCGCGCGTTTTGAAACCCGACTGGCGCTGATTGGCGGCGGTATGATCGTTCTGATCGTATTGGCAACGATGATCGGCCTCTCCTCCAATATTGCCAATCCGTTGTTCGTCCTGGCAATGGCGATCACCGCTTATCCGATTGCTCGCAGTGGCCTAAACAACCTCTTCATCAACCACGATTTCAACATCAATCTATTGATGACCATTGCAGCGGTGGGCGCAGTCATCATCGGCGAATACCTGGAAAGCGCCACTGTCATTTTCCTATTTGCCGTTGGTGAGGCACTGGAAGGTTATACCACCGAACGCGCTCGGAATAGTATCCGCAGCCTGATGACGCTGGCTCCTGCTCAGGCTATTCGACTGAAAGATGGCGAGGAAACCGTTGTTCCAGTGGAAAACCTGATAGTCGGCGATGTCATTCTGGTCAAGCCTGGCGAACGGGTGGCAATGGACGGCCTGGTGGTTGCTGGTAACAGCGACGTTAACCAGGCTCCCATCACCGGCGAGAGTTTGCCTGTCTTGAAACAGGTCGGGGCCGAGGTATTTGCCGGAAGCATCAACGGCGCAGGTGCTTTAGAGGTACAAGTCACACGCCTGGCTGCTGATAACACCCTCAGTCGCATTATTCAACTGGTGGAAGAAGCCCAAAGCGTCCGTGCGCCAAGCCAACGCCTGATTGACCAGTTTGCCCGCTGGTATACGCCGTTGGTGGTAGGTATAGCTCTTCTGGTAGCCACTTTGCCGCCGCTGCTATTCGGAGGACCGTTTTGGGACACCAGCACCACGCACGGTTGGCTTTATCGGGCACTGGCTTTGCTGGTTATTTCCTGTCCGTGTGCATTGGTCATCAGTGCCCCGGTGACCATTATCAGTGCCATTACTACTGGCGCACGACAAGGTGTGCTAATTAAAGGTGGCGCTCATCTGGAGGCACTGGCGGGCGTGCAGGCATTTGCCTTCGATAAAACTGGCACACTGACTCGCGGTGAACCTACAGTTATCGCCAATGTGTCCGATGAATGTACCAATGACGAACGGTGTGTGGCTTGCGACGATGTCCTGGCATTAGCAGCCGCCTTAGAACGCCGCAGCACCCATCCGTTGGCAAGAGCCGTTGTCCATGCTGCTCAGGAACGTGGCCTAGATCGTGTCTATACACCTGCTGAGGAAGTGGAAATGCTGGTTGGCATGGGGCTACGTGGCAAAGTCGGAGAACGCCAAATAACTATCGGCAGCCACCGCTTTTTCGATACGCAATATCCTCACAGCCCTGCCCTACATGAGCAAATCAACGGAATCGAAGCGCAAGGCCAAACGACCATGTTGCTCCATGATGATGAGCGCGTGAGGGGATATATCGCTTTCAGTGATGCCGTTCGCCCTGAAAGCCTGCAAACAATCGCCGATTTGAAGCAATTGGGAACAACCACCATTATGCTGACGGGTGACAATGAATCCGTTGCTGAATCGGTCGGTCGGTCTGTCGGGGTCGATGATATTCGGGCCGGGTTATTGCCAGAAGACAAAGTCGATGCTGTCAGAGGATTGACCACCACCTATCGTTCAGTGGCAATGGTTGGCGATGGTATCAATGACGCGCCAGCCCTGGCAACGGCAACAGTAGGCATTGCTATGGGGGGAGCGGGCAGTGCCCAGGCACTTGAGACGGCTGATCTGGTGTTGATGAGCGATGACCTGTGCCAGCTACCATTCGTCTTGCGGCTGGCGCGTTTTACACGTCGCTTAATCGCGCAAAATGTCGCATTCAGCCTGGCTGTCAAAGCAGCGTTCATGATCCTGGCTGTGCTGGGACTGGCAACCCTCTGGATGGCAATTCTGGCCGATGTCGGAATGTCACTATTGGTAACACTGAATGGGATGCGCCCACTAGGTTTCAAGCGGCAATCGTAGCGTCAAGGCTGTCAGGCCAGTTTTGTAATCGGTGGCAATTTGAGCCGTGCCGTTCATCTTCTCCATCGCAACCCGTATGAACGGCAAGCTCATACCAACCGCACTCCGTCCACCAGCGTCCCGCATCTCAGATGTATCGGCCATGCCGAACAATTGTTGTGGATGATAATCTTCATGGATGGTCTGGCCGGGATCAGTGATAGTCAGGATTGCATTGGTTCCATCTGCCCGCACAGTAATCTCAATATCACTACCCCGTTGGCAAAATTTGATAGCCGTATCTACGCCCGCATTGATGACTCTTTGCAGCAAATGAGCATCTGCGATCAACTGAGGAAACTCGTCCGGTAAGTTCACGGTAATTGAGATGTCGTTTTGTTCGGCAATTGCCCGCATCCCTCGTGTTACTGCCTCTATGATAGGCCCCACTTGTACAGGCTGGGGCATCACCGGCAACCCGTCCGCCTCCAACCGGAAGTAATCCAGCATATCTTCAATGAGAAAGCGCAAGCGGTGATTGGCAAGCAAAACATTGGCTATCAGTTGATGCAATTCAGGGAGAACATGGTCGCCTTCTTCCTCGGCGAATTCCACTGCTAGCTCTAGGCTAGAAGTCGTAATCCCCAATGGATTATTCAGATCATGAGCCAACACATCCAGGCTACCTGAAAGATCATCACGCACCTGGACAGCAGACAGTGTCTTAAGCCGAATCTGCAACTCGGTCAATTCCAATGGAATATTCAGTAATTCGGTCGCACCCGCTTCCAATGCAACCACCCGTAGATCAGTTGGCGCTAGTGCCAATAACGGGATCCCCTGCAATTGTCGGACCAGTTCCAGTCCACCATTGTCTATTTGAACTTCCACTAATGCAATCGGATTTGCGTAACGATCCAGTGCATTGATGATATCCGCCGCCGTATCATAACTTGAATAGGGGTAACCCGTAGTGGCTAGGACCTTGTCAATCGGTTCAATTGTGTATGTAAGAATATGCAAAATGCTACCTCAAATCAACAACTTGATAAGTGTATATCGCTTCGTCACGGCCTCGAACCTGTTGCCAGCCAGTTTCGACCACCTCAACATAATCTGCGACATATTCATAGGTGGACTGGCTGATGGTAATGGCCCCTTGCTTGAACATTTCTTGCATCCGTTGAGCCAGGTTGACCGTATCGCCAATGGCAGTATAGTCCATCACATCTTCGGTTCCAATATTGCCCACAACCGCATAGCCGGTGTTGATGCCAAAGTTGACCCAAAGGCGAAATTCATGGGGAAGGTGTTGTTGGAAATGTGGCATGGCCTGTTGTATCTGGAAAGCCGTCGTCACGGCACGCAGAGGGTGGGCTTCAAGTTCAACTGGCGCATTAAAAATCGCCATAATGCCATCCCCCAATAACTTATCGACCGTTCCGCCATTCTGCTTGATATACTCGACCATCAAGCCGTGATATTCATTCAAAATACTGAGCAACGAAACCGGGTCAATCCGTTCCGAAAGACGGGTGAAGCCTTCCATATCGGCGAACAATACCGTAACCTCGCGCAGTGCCCCGCCCAATTGTGCCGACTCGGGGTTTCGCATCAGAGCATCTACAATTTCCGGGGAGACAAATCGCTCAAAAGTCTTGCGGATATGTTGGCGCTGCTTGCGAAGTTCGTCAGTTTCCGCTTTCGTTCGCAACCGAGCATCGACACGTGCCAATAGCTCACGCGGGCTATACGGTTTCGGCATGAAATCCGACGCCCCTAATCCCAAGCCCCGCACACGGCTCTCAACATCACTCTGTGCAGTGAGGATAATAATTGAAATCTGCGATGTGACAGGGTCGGCCTTCAGTTCTTCACAAACTGTAAAGCCGTCCTTACCAGGCATATTGACATCCAATATGGCGAGTCCTGGGCGATGCGTAAAAGCTGCATCCAGGGCCGCATTACCATTGGCAACGGCAATAACCTCATACCCGGCTGCCGTCAACACATCATAGA
This sequence comes from Aggregatilineales bacterium, assembly GCA_965215855.1. Taxonomy (GTDB): domain Bacteria; phylum Chloroflexota; class Anaerolineae; order Aggregatilineales; family J027; genus J027. The sequence continues at coordinate 645,925 of CBDCER010000002.1, forward strand.
GAATTTGTCGGTTTTCTTTATGGTCTTCTGCAATAAGAACTTTCATTTTGTGTTGCGCGAGTCCTTTCGTTTATCCCAAATGTTGCTGCAATTTATTCGCCAATTCGCGCAAATTAATGGGTTTACTGATGTAATCATCGCAACCCGCTTCCAGCGCACGTTCACGGTCTCCAACCATCGCATGTGCTGTCAGTGCAATAACAACGATATGCTTCAAGCCCTGAGTAGCCTTGATCTGTTGTGTGGCTGTCCAACCGTCAATGATTGGTAGAGACAAATCCATCAATATTAAGTCTGGAACATTTTCGTGCGCCATCCGAACACCGGCTTCACCGTCTTCAGCAACCAGCACGTGATAGTTCAATGAAGTTAGTATATCGGTAATCAAAATGCGATTATCAGGATTATCCTCAACAATCAATATTTTCTTGCTCACCATAAAACTCCATTTCGATCCAGACTCTGGCAATTATAGCGTCAGTTCAACGCAACGACCATGCTCGTTATATCGTTGCCAATACCAGATCTGGCCTCCACAATCACATCATCGTGCATTATTTGACGTTTCGTAGAGTCTAACGCAGTTTGGCAATCCAGGCTTGAAGCCGATGGAAATATGAAGAGAGCGACTCTCATGAATCGCCCTCTATTGCTATTGCTGCTATTTGACTTCAATAATATGCTACTGATAGCGCAGAATGTCCGAGACTGTCTTGCGAGCTGCCGAAATCGACGGCCACAGGCTCGCAATCGCCACCAGTAAAATCATTCCAGCAAAACCAACCAGCAAAGTCACTGGTGGATAAGGAATCTCAAACGCTGCATTGAACGGCAACGATTCCAGCAACCCAGCCCGGATGCCCAAGCTAATCGGAATCGCCAGCAACCAAGATACAATCCCAACGACCAAGCCCTCCATCAAAAACTGCCCGGCAATGGCATTCGAGGTGGCTCCAATCGAACGCATGACGCCGATTTCTTTCTGGCGCTCGAAAACGCTGATTGAAAGGGTGGTCAACAATCCTACGCCCCCGACAGCCGCAATGAGTAACGCAGCCATGCTCAAGATAACCCCAAAGATCACCACAATACGGGTGATGAGTTCAGCTAACTCAACTTGATTGACGAATGTTGAGGTGATGCCATTTGCCAACAGAACTTCATTCACCTCGTCGATTTTTGCCTCTACTTCATCAGCCGTCGGTTCTTCCTCATTGAGGATAATATTGATGGCGTTGGCATACAATTGTTCATTCGAGCCGTTGGTCAGTCCACCAAACGCCGCCAATTGTTGCCACCGGAACCAGATATTGTCAAATGGATAATTCGCAACGCCGATAATGTCGAATGTAGCTTCGTTGCCACCCACGACCAGTGTAATCGGATCGCCATCTCCCAATCCAGAAAATTGAGCAATACGCGAACTGATGACGACTCCGTCACGCTCAGGATCCCCCTGCCAGCCAGTACCTTCACGCAATTCCAGCACCACAATATCGGGGTTGCGCGTATTAAACCCAGTCGCTGTGATTCCAGGCGGACCACCCACCACAGGTGGTGCATCATAATCTTTAATCTCGACCGCCAAGCTGATGCCCGGTTCAACATCACGCAAACCCTCAACATTGTTCTGCAAAATCATTTCTACGGTCTCGAAATCCTGCACTTCATTGGGCGCTACAGCAATTTGGTAGCCAAATGTCTCAAAGGTGGTATCGACCAGCCCCGACAGTGCGAAAAATACCGCAAAGATTCCCATAAACGCGCCATTTGCCAGCATCAACGTGATACCGGTCAATGCTAACCGGTACTTTTTCAGAAACGCATTATTGACACTCTGACGGGTGTTGAGTGGCAATGGCAAACGAGCCAGATAACGTTCCAAGCGTCCCCTGCCGAATCTTGCGGCGATACCTTGATTCGTAATCGCGTCCACAATGGCAACGCGGGTTCCACTTATGACCGGCAACACCGACGCCAGGAAAGGAACTGCCATCCCGATTACCAACCCCAACAAGATTGCTCTCGGTGAAATCGTAAACGATTCAATCAGGGTTTCGGACTGGATCGCTAACCCTTGTGCAGCATAATAGCCTGCCGGAACCCCCAGCAAAATCCCCGGCACGACGCCTATTAAGCCATACACAACCGTGATGCCCGAATACATGAAGAAATTATCCCACGCGCTTGCGCCCAGCGTTTTCATCGCGCCAATCTGCCGCCGCTGTTCGCTGACGATAGAGCTAACGACATTGATAACCAGAAATCCTGACACAATCAGGGCGATAAAAGCCAATACAATCAAAATCTGGTTGGTCGAACGTGTACTTTCAATGGCTTGATTTTGGGCCGGATCTTCTACAATAGTTCTCACAGGCACATAGGGAGTGTTTTCAGCAATCGCTTGTTCAAACACCACCGACTGTGCATCAGCCATCTCAAAATCAGTATATCGAACATACAGGAAGTTCAGCCCTGTAAATCCGGCAATCATCTGTGCGTCTTCATAAGCACCAAAGATTGTCGTGTTAGCCGGAACATTGCCTGTCGGTCCCAAGTTACCATAGGGTTGGAAGGCGATTCCCACAATTTCAGCCATGATGGTAGGAATCGCATCATCTGTTACAGGTTGACTCAATACGCGTAACTCTAACTGGTCGCCAATTTTCAGGCCATATTCATCTGCCATGCGACGTTCAATGGCGATTTCAGGGTTTTGACCATCGCCAACCACCGGATAGCGCCCATCAATCACTTGGGCGGGTTCCAAGTAATTTTGTTCAAATGGCTGCGGTTGTGCCACGATGACTCCATCTTCAAATCCATCACCCCCCAACTGTCGCCAGAACACAGGAGCAACCGCCCTGCCCTCGACATGCGTCACATCAGGCAACGCTCGCAGAGTCTCCAAATAGGCATCATTATCAACCTCAACCCCCTGCCGTATCGTCAACCCCACCCGCAGCATCGCCAGACGGTCCTCCTGCAAATCCTTCTCAAGCTGCTTCACCAACAATTCGCCAGCAGAAACCAGTGTCACCACACCCAGAACGCCAATGAAAATACTCGTTGAAACCAGCAATGTACGAACTTTGCGCGTCCATACATCCCGCAGAATTTTACGTGTTCGTGTTCCGATCAAGTTGCAACCTCGCCATGATATTGTTTTATCAACAATGACTATAGAGATCGTTGTGAGGTGGAGCATGAGGCACTGATGAAGAATTGATGAATCTGAGCAAGCCCTGTACAATCCGTCCGTTCAGAAAAGGATGGCATTTTGATGACGCTACGTTTTGCCGATTTACTCAGTGAATTACCCTTCGAGTTTGATCCACCGGACGACAATCCCGAGATCACGGCTCCAGTGACCGAACGCGCTGATGAAATCGAGCCTGGCGGTGTGTTTCTGGCTCGTAAAGGTCGCTTGACCGATGGTCACAAATTCATTCCCCAAGCAATCCAACGTGGAGCCATTGCCATCGTGGGGGAAACGGCTGCCAATGAATTGCGTGAGTTGCTAGGCGACACCCCCTATGCCCGCGTCCCTGATGGCTATCAAGCATTTGGCTACCTGACCGCCGCCTATGAGGGGAACCCATCGCGCCAACTGGTCGTTATCGCTATCACTGGAACTGATGGTAAAACCACCACTGCCACCGTCATCTACCATATTCTCAAAGCCGCTGGTGTTCGGGTCGGATTAGTCAGCACTGTCAACGCCATCATCGGCGACCAAGATGTCGCCACCGGCCTGCATGTTACCAGTCCCCATGCCCATGAACTCCAACGCTATTTGCGGCAAATGGTCGAAGTAGGTATGACGCACTGTGTATTGGAAACGACCTCAATGGGCCTCGATCAAGGGCGCGTCAACGGCACACACATCGACGTGGCGGTTCTAACCAATATCACCCACGAGCATCTGGACTGGCATGGTAGCTGGGAAGCCTACCGCGATGCCAAAGCCCGACTGTTCCACATCCTGCGCGATACACCCCGCAAAGGTGACCAACCCAACATCGCTATTGTCAATGCCGATGACCCAACAGCCCCCGATTTCGCCGAAGCCAGCATCGGCGCGGACTATATGCTGCTCTATAGCCTGGACCAGACCAATGCTGATTTCTATGCAGACCGGATTCACTATACATCATCCTACACCTCGTTTATGTTGCGGGGTAACGCAGGCGACATCCCGATCCGCTCCCCACTACTTGGCCCTTACAATGTCGCCAATGTACTAGCTGGCATTGCTGCCGCTGCCAGCGCCATGCCCCAACCCCAGCATCGACAATTGATGGTCAACGCCATCCCCCAGGGTATCAGCAACTTGCCACAGATTGCAGGCCGCATGGAACGCATTGATCAAGGGCAGGATTTCCTGGCGATAGTTGATTTCGCCCATACACCCAATGCACTGCACCGGGCACTGGAAACAGCCCAACTGATGAAAGGTGAGAACGGACGTGTGATAGCCGTGTTTGGGAGTGCCGGGCTGCGAGATCGAGAAAAACGCCGTATGATGGCCGAAATCTCTGCCCAACAGGCCGACATAACAATGCTGACTGCTGAAGACCCCCGCACCGAGTCTCTGCTGGGGATTCTGCAAGAGATGGCCGATGGTGCTATCGCTTTCGGTGCTATCGAAGGTGAAACCCTGTTCCGTGTACCGGACCGTGGGCGAGCTATTTATGCTGCTTGCCAGACCGCGCGAGCTGGAGATGTGATCATCGCATGTGGCAAAGGTCACGAACAAAGCATGTGTTTTGGCACTATTGAATATCCATGGGATGATCGCGATGCCATGCGAGCTGCCCTACAACACACGCCATTGACAACATTGCCCAGTGCATCAGAACCATATGACCCAAGCGAGTCCTGGCGATTTGAGTGATTTTCGTCATACCAAGCCTTATAATAGAATTAAAGTAGTGCGAGTCCATCAATCACGGGATACTTACAATGCCGGTACACAAATGGTTATCTCTGAAAAAAGCCGCCGATATGTTGGGTGTACATTCAACCACTCTGCGGCGATGGGCCGATAAAGGCGATATTCCTGTCTATATAACCCCGGGCGGCCACCGCCGTTTCCTCGAAGCTGACATCCGGGCTATGGTTGATAATCGTTTGCCAGCGACTCGCGGCGGAACTGAAAATGCGTGGGCGGCCAGTGCCATTATTATGACGCAAGATCGGTTGCGTGATGCCCGTCCCCAGGCCGAATGGATGGAAGCCTTCGACGAAGTTCAACGCGCCGAACAACGTGCACTAGGCAATCATTTACTGAGTTTGATTATCCGACATACCACTTTGCCGGAAGATGATGATAATCTGCTGGATGAAGCACATGATCTGGCAATACGCTATGCTGACATCTGCATTGAGCGAGGATTGTCGGTAGCGCAAGGCCTGGAAATCGTGATTTTCTTCCGCGATGGTATGTTCGAGGCGGCATTGCAAATGCCCCAGGTGGCGAATTTTGATGAAGACACTCGCCTACGCTTGGTGCGAAAATTGACACAGGTCTTCAATCTTATTCAAATTACGCTCGCCAAACACTATAGCCAGCAAAAATAGCAAAATCCCGCTGTTCTTGATACACTTTTGGGCGATTGTTTGTACATATTGAGGTCAGATTGATGGTTAGAAAACTGAGTTTATTGGTAGTTTTGTTTGCATTGCTCGCCGCACCCTGGGTTGTTTCGGCTCAGGCAGACACTCAAGCCCTGCGTGATGAACTTATTACTGTTTATCAAAATACAAATGCCATTGAGAGCTATCGCCTGGAAGCTGAAGACGAACTAGAGCAACAAATCGTTTTCAGCCAGCCGTCCTCTCAAGTATTCATGATGGATGTTGAAGTTTCCGATGCGTTTATCATCACCCTGGCGATAGAGACCACAACCACCGCCGAAGTGAATGCCGCCGATTTGAGCGCCACCATTTCGACTGCTGTTGAACAGGAACAGGGGCTTGGCAATTTTTATGAAATGGATGATGAAACGCTCAGTATTCCCGAAGGCCCCAAAGACGAAGCGGAAATCGAGGCCCAGTTCATCCTGTTAGACAACACCCTATATATCAATCTGGATGAAACCAAATCCGACTATCGCGCTGGCGTGCCAGAAGGCTGGCAGGTGGTTGGCAACGAGACACTGGTATTGACCGATACCCTGATCTCGATAGATGATCTGATGACGGCACTCAACAATGCCCGCTTCGATGCCACGCGCATCCTGGATTTATTGAATACCGACGACGCGATACAGACGATTGAGACACTGGATGACGACGAAATCGACGGCCAGGCTATGCAACGTTACTTCGTCACCTTGGACGCCGCCGCCGCTGTCCAAACGTTAGGGTTGGATATGACGGCACTGACCGCCGATGTGCCATCAGCTGCTATCGATACGCTCATCAGCAATGCAACATACACGATTGAAGTCTGGGTCGGGGCCGATGACCAACTGGTGCATCAACAGATCATCGCATTCAGCATGAATGAAACCTTCGCGCCCGGCACGCTCGACGGTGCGCCTGAAGACGCGGCAGTGACTTACACCTATACTCAGACTAACACACTTCAATTAACCGATTTTGGCGCGGACATTACCATCGAAGCTCCCGACATGGAAGTGACTGAATAGACAAAAATGCAGCGTGGGGCGTATATACATTTGCCACGCTGCATTGTCTCGTTCAACCCTACATCCGTTCAGGCGCACTCATCCCCATCAGCGTCAATACCCGCTTAAAGACGATTTTAGCCGCCCGGTATAGTCGCAGTCTGGCTCTGGCAACCTTCTCCGGCACTTCGCTATGCAATACCCGCACCCGGTCGTACATTGGATGGAAAGCTCGTGCCAGGTCAAGTGCCCAAAACGCCAATTGGTGCGGAGCCAAATTGTCATGGGCAAAGAGCAATGTATCGGGCAAATCAAGCATTTTGAGGATGAACTCTGTTTCCGCATCACCCAACAGCGACAAATCAGCGTCAGCATCCCAATCAGTCGGATAACCACGATCTTCCACCTGTCGCAAGATGCCCGCACACCGCACATGCGCGTTCTGGATATAGTAGACTGGATTCTCGTTGGATTGCTGTACGGCTAGGTCAAGATCGAACGCCACATCGTTGTCCGTGCTGCGGGCCAGCAAGAAATAACGGATTGCATCCGAGCCTGTTTCGTCCATGACCTCATCTAGTGGGATGATCTCACCCTTGCGCGTACTCATACCAATTTTCTGACCGTCTTTGATGAGATGTACCATCTGATGCAACACCACATCCACTGCATCTGCATTGCGCCCCAACGCCTGTAACCCGCGCTTGACGACTTGCGACTCGGTGAAATGATCGGCTCCGAAGATATTCACCACGCGCTCGAAGCCGCGATCTAGCTTATTGATATGATAGGCAATGTCGGGCAATACATAGGTTGGGTCGCCATTACTGCGAACGATCACACGATCCTGGTCGTCGCCAAAACTAGTGCTGCGGAACCACATCGCTGCCTCGGTCCCCTGCTTTTTGGCGCGTTCAATCTCTTCTTCGGATGCCCCTTCCCAGGTGATACCCTGATAGGTGTAGCCGCGAGATTTCAATTCATGCTGCGTCCGCTTCACCGAGCCATCGCTATACAAATCCAGTTCATTGAAATAACAATCGAACCGGATGCCCAGGCGTTCCAGCGTGGCCTTAATGTCCTCAAAAATCGCCGCCTCGGCATATTCCTTGAAAGACTGCCAATCTTTGCTCCGCCAACTATCGCCAACTTCGTTCGCCAGTGCTTGTGCCATATCGATCAGATACTCACCCTGATAGCCACCTTCGGGAATATCACTTTTGCCACCCAGCGCCGCTTCATAACGGGCTTTCAGACTAAGGCCCAGCAACTCCATCTGGCGACCACCATTGTTGAAGTAGTATTCGCGGTACACATCCCAACCACATGCCGCCAACAGCCGAGCTATAGCATCGCCTACCACTGCCCCTCGTGAGCGCCCAATATGCAGCGGGCCAGTGGGATTGGCACTGACGAATTCGACCTGTACGCGGCGACTTTGGCCGATAGCCTGGCTGAAAACATCGGCATTGGCTTCGATAATGGTATTGACCTGAGCACGAATCCAGTCAGGATTCAGCCAGAAATTGATGAATCCCGGCCCGGCCACCTCAGCCTTCGCCAGCAAATTAACATTCGGCAGATGATTCACGATAGCCGTCGCAATATCAAATGGCTTCATTTTGAATAGCTTGGCTGATGCCATTGCAACTGGTGAGGCATAATTACTTTGTTTAGCAGCCTTCACCGGAATACTGATGGCCGCTTTGTCAGGCAATTGCGGCAAATCTTCCGCCGCCTGGGCACATTCAATGGCTAATTGCAACAATTTCTCGATACGTTGTGGAATAGGCGTAAAGCTCAAAGATTTCCACTCCTTATTGGGTTCAACTTTTCGCGGGCACTATTCTATCATACGATGATACACGCTGGCTTTGGGCAAAGCGCACGGTCAACAATAGTCCTATCGTCCCCGTCACCACTGGCCCCAATACATAGATACTGCCGAAGACACGTAAGTATACATCCGGGTTTTCTGGCACGATAATGAACAATACCAAATGCAACCAATGAGGGAATGACGCCAGGGTTGCCAGAGTCAACAGCAATCCTGTGTCTGACCTGGTGTAAAGCAAGACGAACACAACCGACGTCAGGCCGCGATAGAACATCCATAAGCTGCGATTAATCAGGCCAGCATACCAGGAAGAACCAGCTCGACTCGAAACCAACAAGCCAACCCCACTCAGTAAATATATTTCAAATAAGGGCATTAACCCCACCAATACCCCCAACAAAATCAGGAGTACCAGGTTCTCATCACCGAACTGGTCAAACGCTAGCCGGACAATGACAATAAAGCCAATGAGGATAATCCGCAGGGTAATGACGGGCATCAGCGCATGTTCCGCGTTCCACATCAGTGCCGCAAATTTGCTCATCACAATCTGATAGCGCGGTAACGGCGTACTGAGAATGCTCTCCCACGTCCTGCGCTCAAATTCTCCGACGATCATATGGCTGGCTCTGGCCGGCGTGCTGATAATCAGGCGCGTGAAGAGTATTTCGGACACGATGATCGCTGGTGGAGCCATCGCCACCACCAATGGAAACAACAGATAACCGAAAATATTCTCGCCCGTTGTCGAAATCAGCGCACAGCTAAAGAATAGCAAGCCGACCAATACCGGAACAATAAAACGTGTACGCTCGGTAAATTGCCAGATGCGAACATCAATGGCGCTAAACTGGCGAAGTTCATTGGCGACCAACGGAAAACGAGGATGTGCCCAAACCGGTAAGAATTTCGACAATGTTTACTCATCCAGATCAAAGATAGCTGTTCGCCCGCCACTATACCTGATTTTCAACGTGTGTCATAATGACACCAACTTAAAAGGAGGCTTCTATTAAGCGCAAAGATATTCAACTTAGCAAAACTATCTCATTTATGCTGCGCCACAAACCCTGGCTCTTTGAACTGGAATTAGACGCCGAGGGCTGGGTGAAACTGGATGTATTCCTGGATGTGCTGCGCGGGGATCGTTCATCATGGTGCAATCTGACCCAGAGTGACTTGGAACAACTTATTGCCAGTTCTGATAAACAACGTTTTGAAATCAACAATGGCCGCATCCGGGCACTATATGGTCATTCACTCCCCGGCAAACTCATCAAGACACCTGCCCCGCCGCCTGAAATCCTGTTTCACGGCACAACAGATGGTGTGGTTGATTTGATTTTGGCCGAAGGTCTCCAGCCCATGTCACGCCAATATGTGCATCTGTCCGTCGATACCGCGACCGCCCGCCAGGTTGGGAGCCGAAAAAAGGGCACATTGGTGGTTTTGCAGGTGGCAGCCCACCGCGCTCACCAAGACGGCATTCCATTTTATATGGGGAATGACGCCGTCTGGCTGGCCGATAGCGTGCCCCCGGCTTACCTCGCCCGCTACAACGCGTAACTTGCTCAGGCGTCCTCGACCGTATTTCGCAAAATCCCGATACGCTCCACCTCAATTTCGACTACATCACCATGTCGGATTTGCGAAACGCCCTCTGGCGTGCCAGTCATGATGACATCACCCGGCATCAACGTCATAATGCCACTGATAAATTCGATCAGTGTTGCCACATCAAACACCATATACGATGTGTTGCTGTCAATAACGGTTTCGCCATTCAGCCGCGCTTTGACACCCAGATTTGTTGGATCTTCAATCTCGGTCTCGAGCCAGGGGCCAAGCGGACAGAAGGTATCGAAACCTTTGGCTCGTCCCCATTGTTTATCCTTCTTCTGCAATACGCGGGCGCTGACATCATTGCCACACGTATACCCCAACACATAGCCCAGTGCATCAGCGCGGGCGATGTTGCGGCCCACCTTGCCAATAATAACGGCCAACTCGGCTTCCAAATCCACGCGCCCTACATCCAGCGGTAACTGAATCGGTAAATCATAGGATGTGGCAGCCGATGGTGGCTTCAAAAACAACATGGGTTCTTCGGGCACTTCGGCGTTATGTTCGGCGGCGTGCGCGGCATAGTTGCGCCCCACACAAATGATCTTGGTCGGTCGAATCGGCGGCGCAATCAACAATTGTTCAAATTCTCCAACCGGAATACCCTTCACTAACTCTCTGGCAAACGGGTTCTGCCCTTCCAAATCATACACAATACCATCTTCGACTAGTCCATATTTCGGACCGTCGGTAGTCGCGTAGCGAGTAATTTTTGCCATCTAACGCTCCTTAAATTCCAAAATTCCATCGTCGCCCCTGGTGATACGATACCCACAACCGTCACAGACCCAATCATCCACTGTTGGATCAGTATTCGTCACCTGACAACGCGGGCACTGCCACAGAAACGAATTCCCCTGTCTCGGTAGTGCATGTCCAGGTTTATAAGCCCAGATTAGCGCATAATTGCTCAACCAATTGTCATCAACCTCCGCCACCTCCAGGCCAAATTCTGTCTCTAGCATAGCCTGAAATAGGTCATGTGACATCGTTTTGCCGGGCATCATCCGTGCTTCAGATCCTTGCCGGTTCGTTAACACTAAAATAGCCCCTGGACGTGCTACTCGCACAATTTCCCGCAAGACCTCCCGCGGCGACATCATAAATTCCAATGCCTCCAGACAGCTCACCAAATCAAAATTGTTATCAGGGAATGGCAAATGCTCGGCTGGCCCGTATATCAATGCTAACCGTCCATCACTCAGCTCATGAGGGAGTTTTTGTGCTGCCACCCGCAACATCTTGCGACTCAGATCCAGGCCGACAACATGCCCTGCAAAATCTTCCTGGCGAAAAAGTATCTGAGCCAATCGTGCCGTACCTGTCGCCACATCCAAAATTAGCGGGTGTGGATGATCAGCTAGTTCTCGGAGAATAGGACGGCTGAGATAAGCTTTCTCATGGGTAGGGTTAGTATCTTTTATACGATCATAGCGGCTAGCATAAACATCATATAGCCAAATTACTACTCGTCGCCCCAAATAAACGCCCTCGGTGGTAATCAGCAGCCACCAGGCCAACATTACCACCAAAATTGCGAGAGTGACCACAAAAATGATATACAAGAACAAGATTTTGTCCATTTCTTAAGGTTTTGGGTATTATTATGGCATGATTATCGTATCTGGGGGCATTCATTGTGAACCGAAAAGCAAAACAACTCATCAAAGATCTGGAAAGTCCCAGTGCCAAAGAGCGATACTTGGCAATCATCGCGCTTGGTAGATTGCGCGACACTCGCACACTACCGGCACTTGATAAAGTCGCTACGCTCGACAAAAACACGAAAGTCCGTAATGCTGCCTATCAAGCCGTTCGCTATCTGGGAGAACTAAAAAAACAGCAGGATCAAGAAGCGCATCGTGCCCGGTTGGATGAAGAGGATGACGGAGATGAAGCCGATTGGGGCGATACTGATAGTTTTTTGGCAGATGACAATGACTATGAAATTGATGACACCGGATCATGGAGCTATACCGATGCCATCCAAGAACATCAGGCAGCGAAGGAAGCTGAAAAAATTTCCGAAGAGCGCGAACATCGGCGCTCGCGGCGACGTTATCGCATTATCCTCTGGCTAGCAGCAGCTATCGCTATTATGGGCTTGGCAATTGTCTCGGCAGATTTGATCGAGAAACGCGACTTGCCCAAAAGTCGTGAAGAAGCACTGGAGCGGTTAGGGGACTGGTTAGCCGATATGAGCGCAACCCGCGAAGCTTACAATGCCGTGATGCTTGGCCTTCCAGTAGATTGCACTGCGTTTCGAGAAGGCGGCGATTACTCAATTCCAGGACAGCCCTCATGGGCTGGCCCAGACAAAGATCATCAGGACAATCTGGATGAATTCTTCACTGCCATGCAGCAAATTGAAACTGATCTGCGGGTTGTTCATCAAGCTATACAACAGTTCTGTAGCAATGGGGAGGAATCGGTTCTGCTAACACAAGAACAAATTAACCGACTGAAACCATTTGTGGACGGCACTGTGAACGATTTTAATCTGGCACAAATGGATTTAGGCGGGGGGTAACCACTGCTCGGATTCTGGTTGGTCGATGGGGGCTATACTCATCAACAGGCGGCTGCGAGCCGTATAGTAAACAATATACTCACGGTTTTTATGTAGCGGCACTTCCGCCGGGGCCACAAATGGCGCAAAGCTATAGCTGCCAACAACATAGGAAAATGGCATATCTGTCCGTTCGCGTTCGGCCATTTTTATGCTTAATGGACCACGTTCCCAGCGGATTGGCTTCTGGCTGAGAGCCTCTGGCACAAACATCTGGGCATTGACACCAAATACAGCGATCAAAAACAAGAAGCTGGCGGATGTGATACACAGCATTCCCACACCCAGGATACCAGTGAATTCGAGTGATTGGATGAAACCCCACACCAGTAACAACCCAAACAGAGACAGCCCCACAAAGCCGATACCAGTGACTATTGCGGCAATCATGATCGGCGCACGTTGGCTTTGGGTCAGTTTTCCAGCACGATTTGTCAGTAATTTGTCAGTCATTTGTGGGGATGGCGTGTAGTGAGAAGCGGGAGCAGGTGTTGTATTTTTGGTATGATTCATTATCTCAGCCCTTGTTGAATTGAGCAATGTTGTGCAGTATAGCATGGTCGCCCTGGAGGGTCGATGGAATTATTGCTTGGAGAATGCCGCGCTCGGCAGTACAATAGCGCGACACAACGATTGACAATCAACGCCATATCTGGCTTATCCTCCTATCTGATTGGCGTCAGGAGGCACAAATAACGTGGTTAGTCCCTTAGACTGGCTGCTTGGCCTGTTTTCACTGGACATTGGTATAGACCTGGGGACGGCAAATACACTCGTGAGTGTGCGTGGCAAAGGTATCGTCATTAACGAGCCGTCCTATGTTGCGATTGAGAAGAAGACTCGCCGCCCTATTTCCGTTGGTCAAGAAGCGAAAGAAATGGCGGGCAAAGTTCCCAGTAAAATCATGGTCGTTCGCCCTCTACGAGACGGGGTGATTAGCGAGTTTGAAATCACCGAGGCCATGCTGCATTACTTTATCGAAAAAGCCCACCAGCAAAGTTGGGTTCCCATCCCACGTCCGCGAGTTGTCGTTGGTATTCCATCGGGTGTCACTGAAGTCGAAAAACGGGCGGTCTATGATGCTACTATGAGCGCCGGGGCACGCGAGGCATTTTTGGTGGAGGAGCCGGTAGCGGCGGCGATTGGTGCTGGTTTACCCATTCAAGAAACACGCGGCAGCATGGTGGTGGATATTGGCGGCGGCACAACAGAAGTGGCCGTCTTTTCATTGGGCGGCATCGTCATCAGCCGCAGCATCCGCGTGGCGGGTGATGAAATGGATGAGGACATCGTTCAATACATGCGCTCCAAATATAACCTACTGATTGGTGAACGCACTGCCGAACGCATCAAAATTGCGATTGGCTCGGCCTTCCCCCTGCTAGAAGAACGCACGGACATCGTCCGGGGTCGCAACCTGATTACTGGCCTGCCTGAAGCCCGCGAAGTCTCCTCCATCGAAATCCGCGAGGCGTTGGCAGGTTCAGTCGGCATCCTGGTTGATACTGTGCGCGATGCCCTGGACGAAACGCCTCCTGAACTGGTGGCTGATTTAATGGAGTCTGGCATTTGCATGGCGGGTGGTGGCAGCCAACTGAAGGGATTAACTGAGCGTGTGGCCGAGGAGGTTAATGTCCGTGTCTGGTTGGCGGAAGATGCCATGACCTGTGTCGCACGCGGCGCGGGCCGCATTTTGGAGGATTACGACAACCTGCGGAGTCTGCTAGCTGGCCTGGAGCGTGGCTCCACACAACATTAATTCATGCGAACTGGATCAAAGCCACTATCGCTGTGGACGCACTACCACGCCCCATACATCTGCCATAATTGAAAATGCCTCCCGGCCATCTGGCGTGATGCGAAATAGAATAGTGCTGGGTAGATAAGTCGTCATCAGTGCTGGATCAGTAGGGCTGATATCTGCTGGCAATCGTCCCGCGTTCAAATCCTCAACCAGCCGCGCATTACTTTCCACCGCCACCACAAAGATATACTCCTCCGTGGCTGCCATTGACGATACGCCATAAAATTCACCGAGTGTTGTTAATTGCCGCACCTGCCCTGTCACCAAATCTAGACTTAGCACTGAGATCAATGCACTGCGGGTGTCGATTTGTGCCGTGACCAGTGTTGAGAGCAACAGGGGATCTTGCGGTGCAGTACGAACCGCCAGATAGATTTCACGCTCGTCGGGCGACCATGCGACATGCTCAATCGCCCCCACACTCATCGTATAGACACGAGTGCCACCTGTAATCAAATCAACCACCAGCAGGTTATTATCTGTTGTCGGTCCCGCCAACCGCGAGTACGTATTGTTGACCGCTGCCGCTCCCACGATCAATGTTTCAGCCCCTACATAACGCCACGCATCGCCGGTCTGGATATTGATTGCTCCCAGGCCTGCTTCTGGAAAACAGCAAGAGACAAACAGCGTCTCGCCATAAGTTGAGAATAATTGTGGGCGTGATGGTCCCAACAGGCCGCCATCTCGTGCATATTGCAATGCTGCTGCGTTCAAAGTCACATTGGCCGTTCCCACCGGATACGGCCCCACATAACCCACCAACCGCCCCGCGCCTCCACTCATATTCAGTATATTCAGCTCTCGTAGCGGAATAACCACATAGTTCTCATCTTCAGCAGGTTGTGGATTGGTCGATTCAAGATAGTAAAATACCTCGCCAGTCAGATCCAGCGTGACCGTCAGCCCATAATCGCCAGGCAATCGCACAGCTGCTCCGCCCCGCGCCGTCGTCTCGAATAACCCATCGCGTCGCGCAATATACAGCACCCGGCCATCTGGCGTCCAGAATAGACGCGCCGATTGCCCGCTTTGGAACTCTGGGCCAGTCGTCATCAGTGGGTTGCCTTGTCCATCTGCAAGTTGGACAATATTTTCATGTACATAGGCCAACACCACTGGTTGTTCAGTGGATTGTGCTTTGACGTCATGAGGGATCGACATCACTACAAACAGTATAACCATCAGCAACAACAGCGTTTTGTATCGCATGGTATCTATCTCAATTATCGTTTGCAGACAAGAGCGATTCTACGCCATAAAATGCAAACAGCGCAAAGCTTCGTGTTGGAAAAGCCTCACGCTGTCAATGAAGCGTATGATGAACTAACGCGACAACATATTTGCCATCTGATAGTAGCTTGTGGTGATGGTGCGGCTGTTCTCGATCACCGATTCGAGTGCCACAGTGGAGATTTTCCGTCCATCCAGCCCGACCATCAACCCCGACTCGCCTTCCAACAAATGTTCAACAGCTCGCACACCCAATCGTGTCGCCAACAGCCGATCAAATGCGCTCGGACTGCCGCCGCGCTGCACGTGCCCTAAAATCGTCATGCGGACTTCAAAGCCAATCGGGTGTTGCTCCAGATAGGATGCCACCTCCTGAATCTTATTCTTCGCACCTTCAGCAATCACCGCAATCGCATGGGATTTGCCGCGTGTATAAGCATTATCCAACGCCTGTGCGATGTCCTCCATATCGACCGGAATTTCAGGCGTCGAAATCACTTCCGCCCCGCCCAGAATCCCGCTCATCAGTGCCAGGTAGCCACAGTTACGTCCCATTGCCTCCACCAAAAACGCTCGTTCGTGACTAGACGCTGTATCGCGCAACTTGTCAATAGCATCCAGGATAGTGTTCAACGCCGTATCGACGCCGACACTCATATTCGTGCCCCAGATGTCGTTGTCGATACTGCCAGGCACGCCCATCACCGGAAAACCATGTTTGTGAAGTGCCAGCGCCCCGGTCAGGCTGCCATCGCCGCCCACCACGACTACCCCCTCAATGCCATGCTCATTCAAGCGGCGGATACCACGCTTCTGCCCCTTCTCCGTCTTGAACTCCAGGTTACGGGCTGTTTGCAACAATGTGCCACCTCGCTGCAAAATACCACTAACCTCGCGGTTGGTCAGGCGTTCAAAATCTCCGGCCAGCAACCCGGTATAGCCGCGCCGGATACCATACACTTCTATATCATGGGCCGAGGCCGTGCGGACAACCGCCCGAATAGCCGCATTCATACCGGGCGCGTCGCCTCCACTGGTCATGACGGCGATTCTGTGCATCGTTGGCTCCTTTTTTATGTTCAATGCTACTGATATTGCTCCATCTACACAACCCATCCATTGGTGAAAATGCACACGCCCCTCCATTTCTTTGCCCGGCACAAGGTTCCTATCAACCCAGCATATCCAGCTCTAGTAGCGATGATGCGTATAAGCACGGGCATATTTTGTCTCCTTCCACCAAAGAAGATGGTTTATTCGCTCAATGTATGACGCCACCTTGACCGTGTGTCTGTAGCGCGTTATCCTGGCCCACTACAAATCAATCAGGTTGTTGAAAGATGCAACATCATCATGCCCGACACCGTCCTGGTGACAGGAGCCGCCGGCTTTATAGGATCACACGTCGTTGATGAATTGGTGACGATGGGGTTTCATGTCCTAGCCCTTGATGACTTGAGCGGCGGCTATCGAGAAAACCTCAACTCCGCAGCGACCTTCATCCAGGGCAGCATCACCGATCATGAGTTGCTGGATCGCATTTTTGCCGACCACCGTCCCCGCTACATCTATCATCTAGCGGCCTACGCAGCCGAAGGTCTCAGTCATTTCATCCGGCGATTTAATTACACCAACAACCTCATCGGCAGCATGAATATCCTGAATGCAGCAGTTAACTTTGGCGCGGAACACATTACGTTCACTTCGTCAATTGCTGTGTTTGGTAATGCACCGCCCCCCATGACCGAAGATATGACGCCCCACCCCATTGACCCTTACGGCATTGCTAAATATGCCGTTGAGCAAGATTTACACCTCGCCGGGAAGATGTTCGGCTTGCCATATACCATTTTCCGCCCTCACAATGTTTATGGTGAGCGTCAAAACATCGCTGACCGTTATCGGAATGCCATCGGCATTTTCATGAACCAGATCATACAAAACAAGCCGCTGACTATTTTCGGCGATGGCGAACAGTCGCGGGGCTTCACCTATATCAAAGACATCAGCTCGGTTATTGCCAAAGCACCACTGAACCCGGCAGCCAAAAACCAGATATTCAATCTGGGAGCCGATACCCCTGTTACCATCAACCAACTGGCGCATGAAGTCAGTCGCATTGTAGGCGTGGAAACAGAACTACACTATCTTCCCGCCCGCCACGAGGTTACCCATGCCTATGCGGCTCATGATAAAGTACGCGATGCCTTTAGCTTGCCACCCGATTACGAAACCCCGCTGGAAGTCGGGCTAGCAATAATGTGGACCTGGGTACAACAGCACGGCGCTCGCCAAACATCCCACTTTGAGCATATTGAGGTCACGAAGAATTTACCCGACATCTGGTTAGAGGATTAGCGTGTTTGCCTCAACGTGGTAATATCTTATAGACTCCAAAGAAACTCAGGAGATGGATCAATGGCTGTTTCGCATCGACGATTACTTTTACCCATACTAATGCTGCTGCTGGCTGCGTTGGCCTGTTCACTGACTCGTGATGATCAGGAAAAGCTGGACGAGGTATCGCAGAGTGGGACACAAATTGTTCTAACTCAGCGTGCGCCAACGCTAACCCCCGATCCAAACCAGGCCAAACCGATGGTCTTAAGCGTAACCGTATTGCCAGCCCAGCAGGTCGCTGTCGGTCAACAAGTGCAATTTCAAGCAACGGCCACCCATATCCTGAGTGTCACGCGTTTTGATTTGGTGACGGTCAGCGGTGAGAGCATTGCCACTCAAACCGTGGAAGCTGGTACCGAAGTCACTGCCACGTTGCAATGGACACCGGATGCGCCGGGAACCTATACCCTCAACATCGTGGCATATCATGACGATGTAGCCAGTGACCCCATGTCGCGTGATGTCATCGTGATCGACCCGAATGCAACAGTCGCCCCCACTGCCACCACTGAGCCTTGTGTAATCACGGTTGTGCAGAGTGGCACACGCGTCAGATCTGGCCCTGGCGTAAGCTTTTCGGCCCAGGGCAGCTTCACCGTGAACGAGCAACCAGAAGTAATCGCTCGTGGCGAAGACAATTCTGGGCAAGGTTGGTTCCAAGTCCGGCGCTCCAATGGTCAAGAAGGCTGGATCAGCAGTCACCCTGATTTTGTGGAAGCGACAGGCGACTGTGCCTCAATTCCACGCATCGAGAATTGATAACTGCCAATTTATCACTAAGGATGGACTTAAACTCGTATGGATATTACCTGGTATGGACATAGCTGTTTTCGGTTGACTGAACGCAATATGGCAACTGTGGTCACCGATCCTTTTGACAACACGGTCATCGGTTATCACCCCTTAAAATTGCGGGGCGATGTCGTCACCATCAGCCACGATACTCCCGGTCACAACCATCTGGAGGCCGTGCCTCAGCGTAAATATGCCCTGATGGGGCCAGGTGAATATGAGATCGGTGGCGTCTTCATCATCGGGGCCGCCATGTATGATCGTAAATCCGACAACCCGATGCCCAATGTGGTCTATGTAATGGAATTCGC
The DNA here is from genome assembly GCA_965215855.1 of Aggregatilineales bacterium. Classification (GTDB taxonomy): domain Bacteria; phylum Chloroflexota; class Anaerolineae; order Aggregatilineales; family J027; genus J027. The sequence goes on from CBDCER010000002.1 coordinate 665,129, forward strand.
TGGTGTAACCGTCGCGCACTTGGGCGACTTGCATCATATCCCCAACCAATCCGAAGTTGATACATTAGGCAGCATCGACGTGGCCCTTATTCCGGTCGGGGGCGGAGCAGGTCTCCATGCCAGCCAGGCCGCAGAGGTCATCAGCCTGTTGGAACCCAGCATCGTCATTCCCATGCACTACAAAACTGAATTTACCCGTCTGGAACTCGACCCTGTTGATCGTTTCCTCAAAGAAATGGGTGTCAGTACCCCCATCGAAGATGAAGGAATACGCATCAGCAAAAATAATCTACCAGAACAAACGCAAATCGTCGTGTTGAGCGTCAAGGAATAGTTGTAATGATAAAGCTACTTTTGAGTTGGGACATTCTCCCCAACCGTGACCAGGAACATTTCGAGTTCATGATCCGCGAATTTGCCCCACGACTGACGGCCATGGGGGTGCGCCCTATAGAAGCCTGGTTTACGCTCTATGGGCGCGATAATAACCCCCAGATTACCGTCGAAGCCATCGCAGACGACCTAGAAAAGATGCGTGAAGTTCTTGCTACATCAGATTGGTTGGAGTTGAAAGAGAATTTGCTGCAATATGTCACCAACTACCAACAAAAAGTTATTCGGGGACGCCCACATTTGCAGCTCTAGAGGCGCTTCCACTGAGGCGGGCGTCGCTCAATTGCAGCCTGAATACCCTCTTGCAAATCCTCGGTATGAAACAGCGGGGCCTGTTCGATTTGTTCCAGGGCCAATCCGGTTTCTTCGTCTGCGATTCCCTGCATAATACGCTTGGCGGCTGCCACCGCTAAGGGAGCGCAACCCGCCAATTCCGTCGCGAGTTCCTCAGCCGCGCCACTCAACTCCTCCTGCGTTGCCACCACACGATTGACCAATCCCCAACGTTCCGCCCTCTCCGCATCAATCCGCCGCCCGGTGAAAATCAACTCCTTAGCCCTCGACATCCCTATCAGTTGCGCCAACCGTGTCGTACCGCCCACATCCGGAATCAAGCCCAGCCGCGTTTCCTCCAAACTGAGCGTCACATCTGCTGCTGCATACCGAAAGTCACAGGCAAGCGCCGTCTCTAAACCAGCTCCCAGGCAATACCCATGCAGTAGCGCCACTATCGGCAACGGCGACTCTGTCAATCGATTCAAAGCGCGTTGCCACTCGCGGGTCAGCGCATGAGGACGCTGAAGCCAGTCTGGGCCAAAATCCTCATTAACCCCACCCATCGACTGCAAATCTAACCCAGCCGAGAACGCCTTACCCGCTCCTCGAATTACCACCAACCGCACATCAGGTTGCTGTTCGGCCTCGTTTATTGCTTCGGCCACTCGACGTAACATCTTGAGCTGTATGGCATTCCGTTTATCAGGACGATTGAATGTAATCTCAAAAATCGGCCCTTTGTGTTCAGTCAAAATCCAGGACATATCTGTGCCTTTCTGTTTATCGCTTGAAGCGCAAATTGTCCTGTCCTGACGCAAAAATTGCAAATTCCGACCTTGCTACAATCACCTCGCACGCATTACACTCGAACGTGCGAAGCAAAGGAGACACAATAGTGGAACTGACACAACGCAGCCTGGAAATCGGCCCCTTCGAGTTTTTGGGCATGACCATCAACCCCACAATTCATTGGTACGGCGTCATCATTGTCATTGGCATTATCCTCGCCACGTCCCTGGCGGCCTGGATCGCAAAAAAGGATGAAGAAGACACCGATATTGTCTGGAATGGTGTCATCTGGGTCGTCATTCTGGCCGTTATCGGCGCTCGACTGTGGTCGGTACTATTTCCAGCGGGCACTGCCGGGGCCGGACGCTCCCTGAGCCTGGACTATCTCACCGACCTAAACGATGGTCCGCTGGCAATTTGGAGCGGCGGTCTATCCATTTTTGGCGCTATCCTTGGTGGCCTGATCGGTATTCTCATTTATGCTCGACGCCACAAGCTGAAACGGCTGCAATGGGCCGACCGTGTTGTAATTGCTCTGCCGTTGGGACAGGCTATCGGGCGCTGGGGAAATTACGTCAATCAAGAATTGTACGGCGTGCCGACCAGCCTGCCCTGGAAAATCCGCATTGATCATCCGGTATCTGAATACGCCGACGAGCAATACTTCCACCCACTATTCCTGTACGAATCTATTGGTACAGTTCTGATCTGTTTTGGACTGCTATGGTTGTGGCGCAACCGCCGCCAGATGTTTCAGCACGGCGATTTTGTGTTGCTGTATCTGATGAGCTATTCTGCACTACGCTTCTTGCTGGAATTCATTCGCATCGAAATCCCTACTGTAGGCGGAATCAACGTCTCACAAGCCACCACCGCCCTACTGTTCCTCGCCGCTTTCATTCTCTTTGTCCTGCGGCATTACAATGACCAATTCACAAACAAGCTTTATCCACCCTTTGGCGAGCCACCCAACCCCAAAAAGAAAAAGCGGAAGAAGAAATCGCGCAAAACTCGCCAAGATGAATCAGCCGCAGCAAAGGCGGGCTAAATGAAATCCATTGCGTTGGTAACGGGCGGCAATCGAGGCATAGGGCTTGAAGTTTGTCGTCAACTTGCCCAAAAAGGCTACACGGTGTTGTTGGGATCACGAGATCTGACCAAAGGTGAAATTGCTGCAAAAAGCCTCAACCCCAACGTGACTGCCCATCAACTTGACGTGACTGATCAAGACAGCATCGATCTAGTGCGTGATTGGGTCGCAGGCAAATTTGGGCGTCTGGATGTGTTGGTGAACAATGCCGCCATTCACTACGACACTTGGCAAAATGTGGCTAACGCCGATCTCAATATTGTACAAGAAGCCTGGAACGCCAACACACTTGGCGCATGGCGCATGTGCCTGGCATTCATTCCCTTGTTGCGCCATAGCCCACACGGGCGAATTGTAAACGTCACCAGCGGCGCGGGTGCATTCGATAGTCTGGGGGGTGGCACGCCCGCTTACAGCATTTCCAAGGTGGCGCTCAATGGCCTAACGATCATGCTGGCCTCACAACTACAGCGCGACCGCATCCTAGTCAACGCCGTATGTCCCGGCTGGGTAGCCACCGATATGGGTGGACGTGGCGGGCGTCCAATTCCAGATGGTGCTGCTGGGGTAGTTTGGGCAGCAACCCTGCCCGATGATGGCCCAACCGGCGGTTTTTTCCGTGATAAGGAACCCGTATCTTGGTAGAACATTTCGACGAAAACAAATGCCTGGGGCTACGAGACTATCCCCAGGCTCTGAAATACTAGATTAGCTGTAGAATGACAATCGCTTATCCGGTGCCAGGTGTACTACCGGACTCAGTATCCGTATCGCCATCTTCTGTCGCAGTTACAGGCGGCGCTGCAGGGAGCGCGGGTGCAGAACTCCACGCGCTGTTGATGAAGAAATTCATACCCCAATACACCGTCCCCGTCGCATAACCAGAAATGGAAACAGTTCGCGTATTAATCGGCCACCCATCAGGCCATTCGGCGGGAATCTCCACATCAGCGGCGAATGTTCCGGCATCATCCGTCGTCACCGTTAGCAATACATCACTCTTACGATTCAGACTCGGCTTCTCCAGATACAAGTCAATATTCGTATTCGCTGGATAATTAAAGCCCCTCACCGAAACTGTATCACCGGGGCCTGCAATGCGGGGCTGGATACTGATGGCTGGAATAGAGCCGGGCACAGGGAACGACGGCGTGGGTGGGGTAATCAACAACCGTTGCCCCACGTAAACCACACCCGTATCTGGGATGTTATTCACAGCTGCCAATTGCCCTATCGATAGCCCAAATGCTAGCGCAATCCGGTATAAATTATCGCCGCGTTGCACAGTGTAGTAGCCCTGAGCATCAGTGGTATAGGTACGTCCCCCAACCGTAACACTGATTGCACCAATGCCAACGACTGGCGGAGCAGGCGGGGCGGTTGGCGTTTCATCCTTTGGCTCCACAGTGGCGGCAGGTTCAGGAGTATCTGTTGGTGTATCGGTGGCTGTCGGAGTCGTACTAGGACCACCTGTTCCACCACCGGGTGCTGGCAACGCCGCTACTAGCCCATCCAGGCATAAAATATCTCCGATACGAATATAGCTGGGATTGGTAATGCCATTAAGCAGTGCGAGTTCCTGCATATTGACGTTATAGCGTCGGGCAATGCCGAGCAAGGTATCACCATCCAAAATTAAATGCTTATTCACACAGTCATCAGAATCAACCTGCGCCTGTGTCGGCAATTGGATGGTCGTCAATACCAATATCACAGCAATAGCAATAATTCCAAAACGCATATGTTTTTGCATGTTGGTCTCCTTTGTTAATTTTAACCCTGGTCATCATTAAGTGTATATAGGTTTGCCTTCTTCCGAAAGTAACTTTGCACACAAAACAGGTGGTTTTGCATAATTAAGGTTATAATCACCGTCATATTTTTGCAAAGTTAAGGAGTCTTATCCCCATGTCTGGCCCCAACTTTACACTATCTGAAGAACACGAAATGATCCGGCAGGCAGCGCGTGACTTTGCCCAAAAAGCTATTGCCCCCATTGCCGCCGAGTTTGACGAAACCGGTGAGTTCCCGTTGGAAACTATTCGCCAGATGGGTGAATTAGGATTTATGGGCATCGAAATCCCCGAAGACTATGGTGGTGCAGGCATGGACACCATCGCCTATGTGCTGGCAATGGAGGAAATCGCCAAAGCCGATGTCAGCCATAGTACCATCATGAGTGTCAACAATTCACTATACTGTCACGGCATCCTAAAATTTGGTACTGAAGAACAGAAACAAAAATACCTCGTACCCGTCGCTTCTGGTGAAAAACTTGGTGCTTATTCCCTGACCGAGCCGATGAGTGGCTCCGATGCCAGCACGATGAAGTCTCGCGCCGTGTTAAGTGAGGACGGCACACACTACATCATCAATGGCACAAAAAGTTGGGTGACCAGTGGTCCAGTAGCTGATTTCCTCGTGGTTTTCACCATCACCGATCCCACACAAGGTCATCGGGGGATTACCGCCTTCCTGATGGAAGCCGACCAGCCAGGCTTTGTGCGTGGCAAGAAGGAACCCAAGCTCGGCATTCGTGCCAGCGCCACCAGCGAAATCTATTTTGAAGACTATAAAGCGCCGATAGATACCGTGTTGGGCAAGCCCGGCGAAGGCTTCAAGATCGCTATGACCGTGCTGGACGCAGGCCGTGTCGGCATTGCATCACAGGCACTCGGTGTCGCCGTTGCTGCCTATGAAGCCAGTGTGCAATATGCCCGCGAGCGCGAGGCATTCGGCCAACCCATCGGTGCTTTCCAGATGATCCAACAGAAAATCGCCGACATGAAAACCCGCATTGAAGCCAGCCGGTTCCTGATTTACAACGCGGCACTTGCCAAAACACGCAGCAAAGAAACCGGCGAACGCTATACTACCGAAGCCAGTATGGCAAAACTATTCGCCAGCGAAACCGCCATGTTTGTGGCCCACGCCGCTGTCCAGATCCACGGAGGCATGGGGTATAGTCGCGAACTGCCCATCGAGCGTTATTTCCGCGATGCCAAGATCACGGAGATCTATGAAGGAACTAGCGAAATTCAACGCATGGTCATTGCCCGCAACGAACTCGGTCTACGATAATCATCGCGCCATAATATTATAGGGGAGGGTCTGAGACCGCTCCCCTTAACACAACGCTTTTGCCCCGTCGTGTCTTATTCGTACCGCAGCGCCTCAGTGACCTCAACCTGCGCCGCCCGCCGCGCTGGCAATACACTGCTGGCAACCGCCACCAACAACATCACTGGCAGGATCGCCAACAACCCACCCCAGTCCATCTTGCCGAATTCCGGCCCAGATCCAGTCTCGATGCCGATGTTTTGCATGAAACCGTCATAGATCATAAGCCCAAACGGTATCCCCACCATAACTGCTATCAAGACCAGCACACATGCTCCCGTCATGACTGCCAACATAATCTGCCTGGGTGTGAAACCCAGCGTCTTCTGGATGCCAAAGTCACGGATACGCTCGCGCACACTCAAAAGACCGGTACTCAGAAGATTGACACCTGCAATCAACACCAGCAGCATACTCAAGGCCCGCACCGTATCACGCAACTGAACGATAGCAGAATTGGGTTCGGTACTTGTCAGGAAAATGTCGAACTGCTCGCCAGATGCCGCTGACAATGTCGCCTTCAATGCCTCACGATCTGTGCCATCAGCCAGTGCCAGATTATAGAAATGTACTTCAGCGGTAGCATTAATCTGTTGTTGATACGTCTCCAGGCTGGTCATAATCACGTTTCCGGTCGATGTCATCTCAGCATAGTATCCCACCACCGTTACCGTGAACGGCTGCCCTTCCAACACGAATGTGAATTCATCACCGATTTCCAGATCATAGTTGCTGATGATCCCATACCCCACCACAGCTTCCCCGGCCCGCTCAAACATACGCCCATTCGCAATGCGGAAATCAAATGACTGATATTCGTCACTTAACACGCGGATAATAAGTGGAATCTCAGTATGCGCCTCATGCCACCCAAAAGCCATCCGGTGCGTATAGTATGTCTTGATTTCAGAGTATTCGGCCAGCAGCCCCCGTACATCTGTATCCGAAACAAACGTGCGATTGATCGACATATCCGCTGGTGTACCCTGATAGTACATCGGGTTGACCGCAAGATCGTCCATGGTCGCATCGGCTCCAACCGTGAAGATGAGAATAGTGATCGTCAACATCAATCCAATGATCGAAAAGACCGTTCGGAACCGGTGACTAAACACATCCTTCACACCTAAAACCACCACTGGCGACAGGCGCAGGCGGCTGGCGACCTGTGCTAGGCGAGATGGATTCGTGCGGCGGCGAGTATAACCCACTGTCACCGCCTGCACAGTATCAACCCGGCTGGCATTCCAGGCCGGTATGAGTGTGAACAACGTGATTGACACAGCAACCGCCAGCAATACACCAATCAATAGGGCAGGATCATAGACATCGGTCGGTGTTGTGTTTAGCAGGTCCGCCAATGGGCTAGCAAATGTCGGGCCAATCAACGTACCGGCCAGCAACCCCAGTAAACCGGCTCCTAAACCTATCACCAGATGTTCTGCCAAAAACAGCAGAACCACTTGACTTGGCTTGAAACCGATTGCCTTCAGAATGCCAATTTCTCGGTATTGCGACAGCATTTGCCCACTGATAGCATTGGCAATGATGAACCCGACAGCCACCAATCCCAACAGGCTGAACATACCCATAAACAGCACTACCAAATTGTTCGACAATGTAGCGAGTTCACGGAGCCACTGCCAGTCAAAACTGGATTCCACCGTGACACCGGGATCACTCAGCACACGGTCAATAAATTCCCGGCTATCGTCGGGATTCTTGATACGCACACCGAGGCCATACGTCCACAATTCAGTATCGGGTTCGACTTCGCGGAGGCTTTCCAGTGTGGTATAGGCCAGACCTGCCGCCACGTCTTTTGTGGTCTCATCGTAATAGAACCAATGCGCGGATACCGCCGTACCCACCACCTCCAAGGGATACAAGCCGTCTTCCACCAGAAATTCCAGCGTATCGCCGACCTGGATGTCATAGAAACGGGCGAAGCTGAAATCCAGCACGACTTCGCCACGATTTGCCACCCAACGCCCATCAGCAACCAAAGGCCGCGCTACCGTTGAACGTTCCGTCAAACCATACAGGAACATATCGTGCTGTTCACCCTCAAACACCAACGGGTGATTATCCAACGCCGGAATAAGGCCGGTAGCTTCCGTGACATCTGGTTGAGCAGCGATGATTTCCAGACCATGGTCTTGCTGGCGGCTGATGAACCAGGCGTGTGGGCCGTTGGCTTCCTCAAATGACCGATCCCAGGGTTCATTGGCGCTGCGGCTGACAATGGCGGTCACTGTCAATGTCATGGTCGCCAACACCAAGATGACAAAGATTAGGCCATATTGCAGGCGATTGGTACGAATGTCGGCGCGTACTTTGCGAAACACAGCAGTCCACATTGCTATACCCCCAATTCGATCAAATCATGCAATGCTTCCGGCGCGCCCTCACGGTTTTCCAGTGTTGTTTCCTGGCGAATTTGCCCATCGCGCATCTGAATCACCCGATCCGCAATGCTGGCAACCTTGGAATCGTGCGTCACCATCAAAATAGTCTGCCCCTGTTGATGATACTGGCGCAGCAACGCCAAAACCTCCTGTGTGCTGGCGCTATCCAGATTACCTGTCGGCTCATCTGCCAGCAAAATCGTCGGCGTATTAATCAACGCCCGTGCCAGCGCCACCCGTTGACGCTGTCCACCAGAAGTTTGCGACGGCACGGCCCGCGCTTTATCCGCAATGCCCAATTCCCCCAGTAATTGCTCGCGTTTTTGACGTGCCTCTGCTGGGCGCATCCCAGCCATCAACGCCGGTAACTCCACGTTGTCGGCTACGGTCAGGTTACCGATCAGATTGAAAAACTGGAAAACAAAGCCAATTTGCCGCCGCCGCAAAATTGCTCGACGTGTCTCGTTCACATTGTCGATGCGTTGCCCAGCAATATATACTTCGCCCTTTGTCGGGCTATCCAGCCCACCCAGCATGTGCAACAATGTCGATTTCCCACACCCGCTCGGCCCCATAACAGCCACGAATTCGCCCGACGCCACACGCATATTGACGCCGCGCAAGGCTTCAAACGATGCTCCATTGCTTTGATAGGCTTTGATGAGATTCTTAGTGACGATGATAGGTTCCATGTTTCGATATTCTCCTTACCCCAGGATAGCCTCACAGCGATCCAGCCATTTCAAATCGGCTTCTATGTGCAAAATAGCCCCTTCAATAAGCAAAGCCGCTGTCGGGTTATGGCTGTTTTTCATCAATAAATCGTTTAGATCACGCATACTCTGTAGATAAGCATGGCGCTGCCGTTCGATCAATTCACATGGGTCCGCAATACTCGCCGCCCGCGCCAACACCAATTTCGTAAAAAACTCATCCTTCAGCCGCGTACCGGTGATAGGTTTGACAATCCAAGCTCTCACCGCCGACCGGCCATCTGCCGTCAATTGATATACGCGCTTATCCGGGCGATCTTCCTGTTCCACCACATAATCTTCCACCAACCCATCACGTTCCAGTCGTGACAGCGTCGTGTAGATTTGTCCGGCATTAAGAGGTGGTTGCACTCCGCCGAATAAGTCTTCAAATGCCTGTTTTAGCTCATAGCCATGCGCTGGACTCTGTGCCAGCAAAGCCAGCAATGCGTACTTCATTTACACCCTATATACTTGTTATATATACCGAGTATATAGATGATTTTGAGGCATGTCAATCCCTGGAATTATCAAAGGGGTGTCTCTAAATGAAGAAATCGTCGTTTAGCGGAAAGAAAAAAGCCGGGCGATCTGAATTCACCCGGTGATTTGATGTGGATCTATACTCTACATGTCGTGGTGGTCTAAAACCAACTATCCCATTAATGCACAAACCGCGCCTGTGGGATCTTCAATTACAGCATAGCGTTCTCGGCTGAAAATGATCTTGCCACCCCACGCCGTGACCTCCGACAAAGCTGCTTCAAAATCCGCTACCCGGAAATAAACCATCCACTGCGATGGTAGGTGCTTGTTCGGCCCGCGCTTGTGACAGACTCCAGCCACCGGCTTGCCATCTTTGGTCATATTGTAATCATTGTAATCGCCCATTGAGACTGGTTCTGGCGTCCAACCAACAACGGCCTGGTAGAAATCGCGCACATTTTCGGCATCTGGCACGGTCAAATCTACCCAGCCAATCGTCCCAGCCGTTCTATCCTTCACAATCTTCGCCATAAACTCCGCATCATGTTGGTCGAATAAGATCGGGTTACCATCAGGATCATTCAACATCATATGTGCGGGGCCATCAGTAGACTCGTCGGCTTCACTAGTGAGGTTTACGCCCTGCGCTTTAAGGTATTTCTGAATCATGCGTACATCGGTCGAGACGAAGGTCAGCACATTGGTATCAAACATGCCCTGGAAAAGGCCAATCTTAGTGTCACCATTACCCATGATAAGCCAGTTCTCAGCTTCATCGCCGCCAACGACAACAAAGCCAAGTTTCTCATAAAATGTCCGCGATACGCTAATGTCTGATACAGCCAAGCTGAGTGAAAATATGCCCAGGTCCATCGTTTACTCCTCACAAATCGATAATTGGCACACTGCACCACATATCGTACTGCTCCCAGCCGAGTTCTATGGGTAGCCGCTGGTAGATTTCCATAGCGGGCCAATTGGCAGGTTGGTAGCGGCTGCGCGGTAGCCAATAACGCCACAAATACTGCCAGGTCTGGTCGAGCCAGCCAATATCGCCTCGTACATGCACATAGGCGATCCGACTGGCGGGCATCTCGCGCAACGACACTCTTTCATCCATCGACCATGTATCCGGCAATCGCAATGCCCAATCAAAACGGCACTGCTCAATCGGGGTCACGTCCGGGTCATCCTGCGACATACCATAGAGCGTGGTCGTCTTCAGGTCTCCGCCGCGTTTTGTGTACCAGGTCATTAATTGGTCATATGCAGTAACGACTCCCGCCCAATCACGATAGGAATCGGTCACGCGAATATAAGCTAATCGCTGTGCAGACAGATCGGCAAATTGGACGCGAACGGCATGGGTCTGTGCGAATTGTTGTAGTGCATCCACAGTGTAAACGGGAAATGTATGATCGACTTGATTGATCTTGCGCTCTTGAAGTGGGGAACGGCGATCCCATTGACGAGGACTGATGCCATAATGTTTTTTAAATGCACGTGAAAATCCAGCCGCCGACTCATATCCACAGACAATTGCCGCATCGAGAACGCGCAGTCCCAGATTCGCCCGCATTAGCTTGGCGGCATGTTCCACCCGCGTCCGGTTCACATACTGGTTGAGCGTCTGCCCAACAATATTTTTGAAAATGCGATGAAAGTGAAAAGGAGAAAAGTGCGCCACACCAGCCAGCACCTCTAATGAAAGATTGCCGTCCAGATGGGCGCTGATATGGTCTAGCACATTGTTGATACGCTCATGATAAATTGTAGCAGCACTCAAAACTCATTCAGTCCAAATTGTGATCCACTAACTAAGACTAGAATTATCTATGATTGCACAACAATCGGAGCCGTTTGGCGTTCCAAGAGCCATTCCAGACCATCTTCCGTCACCAGTACATCTTCCTCCAATGAAACTGCGCCATGTTCTGGCACATGCACCCCCAGTTCCAGCGTGAAGATGTTGCCGACCTCGACAATGCCCTCTGGCGTCGTGCCATAACGATCCCAGCGCGGGCCGAGCAGCGTCGCCCCGTCATGCACTGTCCGCCCGATGTGGTGTCCGACGGCATGTTGATACTCAGGATAACCTGCCGCCATAATGAATCGCCGTGACGCCTCATCCACCTGCCAGCCCTGCACACCTGGCTTCAAAACAGCAGCCGCAGCATCAATCGCACCACAAACCACCTCAAACGCTTTAGTGATCGCAACAGGAATTTCAGTTTCGCCTTCCGGCTGCAAATACCATACCCGCTGGATGTCAGAAACGTAATCATCCAATATCACGCCCAAATCAATATGCACCAGATGTCCTGGCTGCGCTACATAATGCACCGATGGCCCGGCATGTCCCATCGCCGATCCCGGCCCACAATTGACAATCGGGCAATAGGCACGCTCCCAAGCAGGTTGCACAGTATACTGCGCGAACTGGGCATGGATAAAATCCGCAATATCTTTTTCACTTAGACCTGGCTTCAGAATATCTGTCACACTATCAATAACTTTCTGGGTCAACTGCACCGCCCGGCGTATCCGTTCAATCTCGCCCGGTGATTTACGCCCACGCAATGCTGCCAACAATTTCTCCGCTGAAACCAGTTGGTAAGGTGTATCCTTCAAATAGTGCTGCAAACGTAAGAACATCCCATGTGAAAGACCGTCCGCCGACGAGTCGCTCTCAGAGTAATTGACCGCAATCTGGCGCGGATTCAGGCGTTTCAAGGTTTCTAAAAGACTTGGTTGGATACTGGCATCATAGCCAATCACCTCATCATAGCCGCCCATGCGCTCCACATTTTCCACATCATAGCGGCCCACAATGGCAATTTTCTGCCCCGTGCGTGTGACAATAAACGCCGATTGCCACGTCATATCAAACCCCAAAATTAAGGCTAGTGCTGGGTCGGCATTATGCGAGGTTTCGCGGACGAAGGTCATCCAGGCATCAATATTCAGTTCATCCAGAAGTGCCGCGGCTTGATTGAGTTTCTCGTGCTGAATTGCATATAACATATTGTAGCCGTCCTTTCTGAGCAGGGATTGAAATTATAGTCTCATGTTCATTATTAGGCGAAAAACCATTACAAATGTATTGAGACAATTAAGGAACACTGATGGTACTGTTTCTGGAAAATCTAGGGCAATCGCATATGCTTTCTTAATGGAAAAATGGGCCTTATTGAACCCTCTTGACCTCATTTGATCTATGCATCCGATAAGGTTATCGGGTATTCAGCGCAACACTCAATGTCAAAGCTGCAAATTCGGTTCGATTATTGGGGATTTTGAAGGTCATAATGGCTCATTGTTCGAGAATTAAGGTTTGATATGCGATTGCCCTATGGAAAATCAACTTGCCACGTGCCCTAATAATAGAAGAACGCTTGCCAGGTTTTCATATCACAATGAGATTCCACAATGCCAATACCCACCACTGCTATTCTCCAACATCTCGACCTGCAACCCCAATCGCCAACCCTGGCCTTTCTCAACCAGATTCTCGCCGCTTGGAGCGCCCGCATCCCCTGGGAATCTGTCTCGCGCATTGCTCGCCACCAATCTCCGGGCACACCTAACAACCACGCCCGTTTCCCAAGCACTTTTTTCACCGACGCTCTCCAACATGGTACCGGCGGCACATGCTTCGAGTCCAATTTTGCGCTGCACAACCTTCTCAACGAACTCGGCTTCCAGGCCACCCTTCACTTCTGTGATATGCAAGACTCATCCACCACCGATCCCCACAGCGCCAACATCACCGTTATCGACGGCCAACGCTTCCTGACCGACACTGGCTATCCCATTCCGGGGGCACTGGAACTTAACCCGCATACCACAACCACCGTATCCACACCCGCCTATCACTTCCGCGCCATCCCCCAACCCCACAACTGCTGGGAAATCCGCCGCCGGGCCGATGACTACGAAAGCTATAGCTTCACCGTCAAAACTGACCCCATCCCAGCCGATGTATTCCGTGCCCGCCTTCTGCACGACCACCAACCCGATGGCCTGTTCCTTGGTGAAATCATCATCTCCCGCACTGATTCCAGTGGAATGTTGCGCTTTAGCCAGGACAAAGGTCTGGTCAAACGCACCCTACACGGTGAAAAACCCGTTCCCTTATCTCCCAACCAACAAGCCAATCTACCCGCCACATTGGGTCAGTTATTCAGTATCACACCCAGCATCATCGCCACAGCTTTCAATCACCACACCCCGCCCGGCAAAAATGATGTAAAATAGCCTCCATGCAGGAGGTAAAACTGTGGAATATCGCAAACTCGGACGCACTGGCCTAAAAGTCAGTGAACTCTGCTTGGGCACAATGACCTTTCGTTGGACTTCCACTGAGGAAGAATCCATCGCCGTCCTCAACCGCGCTTGGGAAGCTGGCATCAACTTCATCGACACCGCCGATGTCTATAGCTTCTGGGCCGATGATAATGACGGCGGCGTGGCTGAAGCAATCATCGGGCGCTGGCTGCAAGACAAACCCCGTGATGAAATCGTCATCGCTACCAAAATTCGCGGGCGTATGTGGGATGGCCCCAATGGCGAAGGTCTCAGCCGTCAACACATCATGCTCGGCGTTGAACACAGTCTGCGACGCTTGGGGATCGAAACCATTGATCTATATCAAGTGCATTATCCTGATTGGGATACACCTCTGGATGAAACGTTGCGGGCGCTGGATGACTTGGTGCGGCAGGGCAAGGTGCGCTACATCGGGGCCAGCAACTATCGCGCCTGGCTGCTGATGAAATCCCTCTGGATCAGCGACAAATTCAACGTTGCTCGTTTCGACTCGATTCAGCCCCACTATCACCTGATCAATCGCGCTGAAGTCGAACCTGACCTTGCCGCCGTCTGCATCGACCAGGGAATCGGCATGATTCCTTACAGTCCGCTGGCAGGCGGCTTTCTAACTGGCAAATACACCCGCGATCAAATTCCGTCCGGTTCTCGCGGCGCGGGTAACGAACGCATGAAGAAATATATGACCGACCAGGGCTTCGACGTACTAGATACTTTGCGTGAGATGGGCGAGGAGTGTGGCAAATCTATTGTGCAAATGGCACTCGGCTGGCTCTTGACACAACCTTTCGTTACGTCGCCCATCATCGGGGCCAATCGCGTCGAACAACTCGAAGAATCACTTGGTGCAGTTGGGTTGCGATTAACTGAAGAAGAAATGCAACGTCTGGATGACGTGACAGGTAGTGATAGAAACTGGTTCCAACGCTAATCATAGAATGAACGAGGTGAAATCATGAGTGTATCTAATTTGGGTGATTTACTTGCCAGCTCCCGCCAGGAACGCGCCTCGGCGGAAAACATGTATCAGGATATTTTCCAGTCATTGGTTGACATGCTGGGCGATGATGAGGCTGATGTGCGGGCTGCTGCCGCCAAAGCTCTCGGCGTCATTGGTGATAAGAAAGCCATCGACTCTCTCAAGACAGCATTGAAAGACGACGAAGCTGATGTTCGAGCTGCCGCCGTCGAAGCTTTGGGCAAAATCGCAGCACTGATGAAGAACAACGTCGCTATCGAATCGCCTAAACTTTAGTTTGCAGGGTATGCACGGTGCGTCGCCCGTCGTAGGGAAGAGACTGAGACCCTTCCCTACTAACCCCATACCCAAATACTCCTATTCTCTGAAAACAACACGTCCGAAAGGTTTCCTATGCCAACTCTAATCACTGGCGGTGCAGGCTTCATCGGCAGTCATCTAGCCGAACACTTACTGACCCACGGCGATACCGTCGTCATCATAGACAACTTCAACGACTACTACGACCCCGCTCTGAAGCGCCACAACATCCAGCGCCTCGGCGACTCACCTAAACTGACTGTCGTCGAAGGCGATATCCGTGATGTTGATCTGGTCAATCGCCTGTTTACCGAACATGGCATCACTCGTGTCGCGCATCTAGCAGCCATGGCTGGTGTTCGTTCCAGCATGACACAGCCGCGTCTCTACATGGATGTCAACACCACCGGAACTCTGAATCTGCTCGAAGCAGCCAGAGAACAACAGGTTACCCAATTCGTCTTGGCCTCCACCTCGTCCGTCTATGGCAAAACTGAGGTGTTGCCCTTCATCGAAACCGACACCGCCGACCTCCCCCTGGCCGCCTATCCCGCCAGCAAACGCGCCGCCGAGATTTTGGGCCACACTTACAACAATTTGCATGGCATGAACGTCACTTGCCTGCGTTTCTTTAACGTCTATGGCCCTGCCGGACGCCCTGACATGATGCCGATGTTGTTGATGGAAGCCACCCAGGATGGCCGGATCATGAAGTTGTTCAACGGCGGCGACATCCATCGCGACTGGACCTTCATCAACGACACCGTAACTGGCGTGGCAGCCGCCCTGGAGCGCCCATTGGGTTACGAAGTCATCAACCTCGGCTGTGGCAACCCCATTTCACTGATGAATATGGTCGAGATATTTGAGGAACTATCTGGCAAGTCGATTAACTGGGTCGAAGTAGAAACGCCACCCAGCGACCCGCCCATCACCTTCTGTGACAACACCAAAGCCCGCACCCTGCTCGATTTCGATCCCAAAGTGCCAGTGCATGAGGGTCTGCGGATTACGTGGGAGTGGTTCAGAAAGTGGAAGGGCATTTGAGCCAGTCATTAATTTTTGCAGAAACGGAGAAAGATGCCTAAATTGACGCCTCCACATCCTCGGCTTCAATTCGGGCATCAATCCAATCCCCATAAGTGGTACCATCTTCTAATCGCCAATACTTTCGCCCATTTGTATTCTGGCCTCGAATTACCGCGGCAGCAGCACTGGGGCTACTAAATGGCACATCCTCAATAAATCTAAGTTTGTCACCTTCACGAACCAAACGCCCATCGCGCAAAAGACGTTCTTTCAACGTGCTATAAGAGCGACTATCATCTCGAATCAGAGCCTCTGAATCAACCAACACTACAAATTCACCCTTAATGAGCTGTGCATGAGCAACAACCTCTAGTTCCGAACCCTGTCTACTGGTAACCATTGTAAACACGGGTGATTCAGCTAAATCCGTCTCCTGAAGACTTGAAGAAACCGCATCGCGCACAGGGCGTGGTAAAGCGAAGTTTAGGCTCAAAACAGGTAAAAGCATTTGCAAATGTTCAAGGAACACTTCCATCTCATCCTGGTCCGCTGGCGGCAACGGGGGCAAATCGGGCCATGTGTTATTCAGGACAAGAGAGCGTTTGGTGTCATGGGCTATGTCAATAAGGCGGGTTTCCAAATAACGGATATGGCCTTTAGTCAAGTTTTCATCGGCGCTTGTAATGACAGCGACATAGTCAAAAAATCCTTTATCGTCTGATTTCTCGTGCTGTTTAAGACGATGCAGGACATTTTCACTCTCACCAATGTAAACCGCCCGGTTGGTTGGATCATCTGGATCAAGCCCTGTCAACACATAGACTCCAGGGCGCTTTATATCTGGATCCGAGGCCAAGTCGTCCAGTTTAGTGCGCGGAGCATAGGTTACTTGTCCGACCCAATTGCCGATTTGGGCCTTAATAATTCCACTGGGAATACCCTCAACGAGATAAAGCGTTATTTTTCGTCCACGTGCCACTTTTCAGAATCCTTCATAATGTTGAATTAGCATAATGGTTCTACCGTTTCAACAGAATCGGGATATGGGGCGAATAGTCTCGCTCCATAATCTACAACTTCGTCTTGTGAAACAACCACCCCGGCGTATGAATAATCAGCTTCATAATCGGCCACCAATACCAGGGCACATAAATCGTACTCTTGCCCTTCTTCATGCCCTGATAAATGGCCTTGCCCACCCGATGCGGACTGGCATACATAAAATTCTTCTTCAAATGGGCCGTCATTGGTGTATCGACCAGCCCCGGCTTGATCGTCAGCACACTCACACCCGATTTCGATAACCGGTGACGTAAGCCTTGCATGAACGTCGTCACGCCCGCTTTGGCCGTGCCATACACATAGTTGCTCATCCGACCCCGATCACCCGCCACCGACGAAATCACGGCAATGCAACCCCGCCGCTGCTCTTCAAAATAATTCGCCAGCGGCGTTAGCAGCGCCACCACGCTCAGGAAATTAACATCCAGTTCCCACAGTGCCTTATCGACGTCCTGCTGGCACACCTCTTGATCGCCCAGAGTACCATGTGCAATCAACACCGCGTCCAGCCCACCCAACACATCAAGCGCCGTGTCAATCATCGGCTGGATTTCGTCTTTGCGTGTCACATCCAATTCATAGGTCGTGACCATCTTCGCACCCCGCGCCCGCAGATCATCCGCCACCACCACCAGTTGAGGATCTTCCAGGCTCACCAAAAACATCTCGGCTCCATCCGCTGCAAAAAACCGCGCCGTCTCCTGAGCAATCGCCGATGTTGCGCCAACAATCAATAGTTTCAACATGGGTTATCTTCCTGCCATTATGCGTCGCCAGAAACTCGACGAAAATCCTGGATCAATATACTGTGCAAATTCCTGCCAATTCGGATAACTGGCCTCAAACGTCTCAAAACTCATGCGGGCATCTTTGGCCGGATACAACGCCCCGCCACTCTCCCGCACGACAGTGTCCAATTCCTCCAACAATTGCAGCGTCTTCTCGCCCTGATATGCAAAATCTAGCGCCAGCGTCACACCTGGACGTGGAAACGACAGCATTCCCGGCGAACGCACCTCCCCAAACGTCTTGAAGACCACCAGCGGTGACCCTTGCCCTGATTGACCGATGCGCCGGATAATCTCCTTAATGGGATCCAGGCTGTCTTTATAGGGAACTACACACTGATACTGCAAAAAGCCGCGTTTGCCATAAACTCTGTTCCAATCATTTAACGCATCCAATGGATAAAAGAACGGGTCATAATGCACCACATTGCGGATAACCTTCGTCAACTGCGAGCGATAGTACACAGCATTAAAAGCCTTGACCGTCAAGGTATTGATGGCGAAATTTGGGAAATCTATCGGAATACTCAACAGCGGCTTGGCTTCTTTATACTGATTGCCACCCAGCGGTGGATCATGTGGATTGCCCCGCGTGAACAGCCCGCGCCCCATATTTTCACTCTGTGCCAGACAGTCAATCCAACTGACTGTATACCGATAGTCCTCCGACTCCGCCGTGACCTCGAAAAATTCATCCACATTCCGAAACCGGACACGCTCCATATCGAACAATGGGCTTAAAATCGGCTTCAGGGTAAACTCGACCCACAAAATAACACCCGTCAGTCCCAGCCCACCAATCGTTGCACGGTACATGCCTTCATTTTCCGTTGGCGAACACAGCATTCGGGTTCCATCCGAACGCAACAACTCAAACTGTGTGACATGACAACCAAACGTTCCGTCACTATGATGGTTCTTACCATGCACATCATTGGCTATCGCCCCGCCCACCGACACAAACTTCGTGCCTGGCGTCACGGGCAAAAACCATCCCTGCGGCACAATCACGTCCAGGATTTCTGCCAACGTGATTCCCGCCTCGCAGCGCAAGACGCCATTCTCAGCATCAAACGCGATTAACTGCCGCAGACCCGTTACATCCAGCAACAATTCGCCATTATTCAGGCAACTGTCGCCATAACTGCGTCCAAAACCAAACGGTAAAATGGAATGTTCAAAAGAATCAAAGTCCGGGGTTTCATAGCGCCAATTCAGGTGTTCAATGCCCACATGCGTCGCCTGCGGATAGCGCCCCCAAGACTCGTAGCGTTTCGTAACTTCTGTAGAATTCACTCAATTAATTCCTGAGATAAGTTGATCAGTATATGCCGCCAACGGTAAAACATCGCTGCTTGACAGAGATCGAACCCGCCGCAGATCATGCCTCATACCACTTCAATAGCAGTGGATAGGCGGATTCTCGCTGTTTCAACCCACCTGCCCGCGATATGCGTTGAATTATAGCACGTTAGGTGCTATACTCAAGCTGCACCTTAATGGATAATAACTCGCTAATAGGGAGTGAGCCTATGACGCGCATACCTTTGCTTCATTTACTTGCCGACGGAACTTTGCCTAGCATATATGGAACTGATTCAAACTTTTGCAGCAAAAACATGACGCAGATTGATCATCGCAAAAACGATACAATGGGCGCCAAAGAAATAGGCATCTTTGCGGTCAAAACGCACCAATAAGGCTCTAAACTTGTCAACCCAGGCAAACGACCGCTCATTGGTAAAACGGCGCTTATAGATGTCAGGATTGAACAGGCGTTTACGACCGCGTTTCGGGCGCTTGCGATTACGCTTATTTTCAGCAATATTGGGCACCAAGCCATGGTTGAAACAGACTTTGCGAGCGGCTTTGGTGTCGAAGGCACGATCGGCATTGAAGTACGCGCCTTGGATGGATAACCCCAGGCGTTTGATGGCTTTGAAGATGGACTGCAAAGTGGCTTTGAGATTGAAAGCGTCATTGTGATTACCCGCTATCAAAGGCGTAGAAGCCACAATGTAGCCCTGGGCATCTGTCAAGGGGAGAATATTCGTTGTTTTGGCACGTTTGCGCCCTTGATAGGCCACCGATTCACCCCCTTTCTTCGCAATTGCATGGGTACCATCCAAGTTGATTTCAGATAAATTCAACTCAGCTTGGATGGTTTTGATACTCGCTTGCCACACCCGCTCCAAACTCCCATCTTGGCTCCATTTGCGGTAGTGATAATACACGGCCTGCCAACTGATCTCTTTTTTCGTCGCATCGGTAGGATCCGCCTCTACGGGCAATTGATTCCACTGACACCCAGTATGTAAGCGATACAAAATGTAGTTGAACACCTTGTACAGCGGTATTTGGCATTCATACCCGCGTTGGGCTGTGCTTACTTGCGGTCGTATATGTTCATCGAACTGTTTTTCTGTTACTCTCGTTGGGATAGTGCTCATGGTGTTTGACCTTTGCTGTGGTTTTTCACTCATGATGCACTTTTTTCCCTATTTTGATAAGTTTGAATCAGTTCATGGTGATTTTACAGCGTATGTCTTTTCAGATGGTAAGGATCAGGCAGTTGTTGTAACAAAAGGTGATATTAAGGACAATGTCTTGTGCAGGATCCAATCGGAATGTATCTCTTCGCATGTTTTTTTTGGTAAGACGTGTGATTGTCGAGAACAGATGGCAGGGTCTCTCCAACTTATAGCAGATGAAGGGTCAGGTATTGCAATATATTTGCACGGCGAAGGGCGGGGAAACGGTGCTGCCGCACACATAGCTACACTAGATCTCAGATTTAAGTATGGACACTCTCAAAGCGATGCATATATAGAACGTGGATTTGCTGCAGATGCAAGAGATTTTGGAATATCGGCAAAAGTATTGGAGTATTTTGGTGTTAAGTCGGTTCGTCTTATTACACTTAATAAAGATAAGATAGACGCTTTGGAGAAATGGAATATAGACATTACCACAGTCTATTACTCTGGTAAAGTGATTTTTCTAGGCGAGACAGCAAATAATGTCGCTGCAGCAGTAAAGGATGGATCTGCACAGTCTCCCATCCCTATGCCTAACGAGAGTAGGCGTGTGTTGGTTCTTGGTGATTTGAATGTTGATTATTTGATGAATTATCTCGAGATTAAGGGAGGAGTTATCACAAATAAGCCTAAGCCCAAAATTGGGGGAACAGGTATTAACGCTGCCCAAGCGTTTTATGAAGAAGATTTAGTTCCTATTTTGTTTGGAAAAGTTGGAAATGATCAAGAAGGAAGACTCATTATCCAAGATCTGCGAGGACGGGATTTCTATTCACTTCTAGGCTCTCATCCTACAATGCCAACGGGTAGTTGCCAGATTACATTCTTTCCTGACAATCATCGTTGGCTTATGCAGGACACTGAGAAGCCATTTGAAAAGTCAGTCAATCAGGATCATCTTTGGCTAAACGTCTGAGCATGAGATGCACCATTGCGGCATAAATCATGGCCTCTGAAGAGTGAACCCAGTATTCATAGTCCTTGCTCAACCGGCGATAAGTGTTGAGCCATGCCAGGGTACGCTCGACCACCCAGCGACGCGGAATGACCTGGAAGCCGGGGTGGGCAGATAATCGGGTCGTAATCTCGACATCAACGCCATGTTCAGCAGCTTGATCGACAAATGTGCCACTATAGGTACCATCGGCCCATAACTTCTTCAGACGCGGAAATCGGCGCTTCAGGCCAGACAATAGCCACGTACCGACAGTGCCATCATGACAATTGGCCTCGGTTACCAACACTTTGAGTACAAAACCCTCTGTATCGACGACGATATGGCGTTTGCGCCCCTTGACTTTCTTGCCACCATCATAGCCTCTTAACCCCCTTTTTCAGTCGTTTTGACCGATTGACTGTCGATGCTCCCAGCACTGGGTGTTGCTGCCCGGCCTAACTTCTCGCGTAGTTGCTCGCGCAACTGATCGTTCATCCACTGCCATGTTCCATCTTTCCGCCATGTGTTGTAATAATCGTATACCGTGCCTTTGGGTGGGAGATCATGGGGCAGTATGTCCCATTGGCAGCCGCTTTTCAATACATAGAAAATCCCATTCATGATTTCCCGCATATCGACCTCGCGTGGTCGCCCGCCTTCCTTTTCCGGAGGAATCAGCGGTTCCAGGATTTCCCATTCCTTGTCTTTCAGATCACTTGGGTATGATTTTCTTGTCTCCATACCTCCAGTTTACTATCGACTTGGGACTTTTCAAATGGCCTCTGAAAACGCCAATGATTACGATCTGAAAAATCTAGAACAAGCGTTGGCATTGTCTAACTTTGGTGGTAACGATATAGTGTTTGTCGTTACACACGCTTTGTTTAGGAATGATATTGATCATAGTATGCGTATGTTCGAGATTTTGCGTACAAGTGGAGCAAAAATAGTCGTAGACATCGTTCCGCACACGCTTTATCAAACCATTAACCTTAGCGAATTGAACAAGGTGCTGGGCGAAGGAGTAGCCGTCATTATAGGTGAATATCCCACATTTATGGAGTTTCTTGGGCGACGCACACCTGCTGCAATCGTAATAAGATATGGCGTTGGCAACATATCAATGCAAACTGTGTGTTCATACGATGGGAAGGATTATGAATTTATTGAATTTCATAGGGACACGGGTTATGAGCACGCTTCTGACGAAATGAAAATAGGCTTTGGAGATAGATTAACCGCTGAACTGGTTAGGACACTAAGTGACAGAGAATATCTGTGATTGATTTTAAGAACTTCAGGGATCAAATCTCCCAAATTTCGTATGGAGAGTGGGTATTTAGAGGTCAGTCTGACCCGGCGTGGGGTTTGAAAAGCAGTTTCCACAGATTTTGCGCTAAACATAGTATCGATTGTTCAATTGAGAATACTTTTGTGCCGATGTTAAACAAATTCATTGCATCAGGATCGGAACTTCTTTTTATACAAACAACCCTGCCCGAACATATGTTCCATAAAAAGCCAGTCGTCTTAAAATAGATCATGGCGAATGGAGGAAATATGTCTGTAGGGACAACCCCACGTGGTTGTCCGTCGCGTGAATAGACGGTTTTTGGGAGCGGACAGGCACGTGGGCCTGTCCCTACAATCCGACCCCGAACAAATGTGCGTTAAGACCCCAACGAAACCTTAAGCAAAGCTAAAGCCGTTTTTGGGCTATTTCCGAACATGTGTTCTGCAGTATGGATTGCAGGTATGGGCAAGGTAGGGTACTTTTAATAGACCACCCTGTTTTTTAAGGGTACCCCCCCGGTCCCATAAGAGTTCGCAGCTCAGGGGCCGAGGGGCTCTCAAAATCGTAGAGAGATCACTCTCTCTGCCTTTGATTATACCCCAAAAATCGCAGCGTGGCATGGGCGCGCATTCTATCACGTAAAATGTTACCGGGGGTGTATGGTTCTTTCAAATGATAATGTTACCGAGGGAACCATGTCCAGCGACGAGAGAATGACGATAAATGAGCGACGGAAATTGCTGAAAAAGATGCAAAAACGGTACAAAGCAGGAGACCGACAGGAGAAGCAACGCTTGTTGGACGAAATGGAAGCACTCACCGAGTTGCATCGCAAAAGCCTGATCCGGTTGATGAATAGCGACTTGGGTCGGCAGCCACGACAACGGCAGCGGGGGCGAACGTATGGACCGGAAGTGGCGAGTGCGCTGGGGGTGATTGCGATGAGCCTAGATTATGTGTGTGCGGAACGCTTGCAACCAAATCTGGTGGTAATGGCGGAGCATCTGGTGCGGCATGGCGAGCTGACAACGACACCCGACCTGCTGGAACAGCTGGGCAAGATCAGTGTATCAACTGTGCGACGCCTTTTGGATGAGCAGCATCAGCATGAGGACCGGGTACGATTGCCCCAGCGCCGCGCCGCGCGAGCGAACCGACTGCGTCGCGAGATCCCCGCCGAGCGTATTCCCTGGGATGAGACCGAACCAGGACACTTTGAGGTTGATCTGGTTCACCACTGTGGCGTGTCGGCGTCCGGCAACTATGTGCATACGCTCCAGATGATTGATGTAGCAACGGGTTGGAGTGAACGCGTGGCGGTGTTAGGCCGGAGCTATCGGGTCATGCGGGATGGCTTCGAACGTATACTGGCTCGCTTGCCGTTTGATGTGCGTGAAATTCATCCTGACAACGGGAGCGAGTTCCTCAATGACCACTTGGTCCGCTTCTGGAAAGATGCTGTTCAAGGTGTGCATTTGTCGCGTAGTCGTCCCTGGCAAAAAAATGACAACCGCTTTGTCGAGCAGAAGAATGATACCTTAGTACGGGCCTTTCTGGGCTATGACCGCCTGGACACGATTGCCCAGACCATCATGCTCAACGATCTGTATGACAAGATGTGGCTGTACTACAATGGCTTTCAACCCGTCATGCGTCTGGCCGAGAAAACGGTGGTTCCTGCCCAACGCCGACGCGGTTCGTCCATCAAACGTCGTTTTGATCAGGCGCGGACACCCTTTGACCGCCTGTGTGATACTGATGCTCTGTCGCCTGACCAACAAGCTGCTTTTGCCAACCTACGGCTAGCCACTAATCCAGTTCAATTGCGCCAAGACATTTACGCGCAACTGCACAATCTGTTTAGCCTTCCACTGGCTGAACCTGACACGACCCAGGATGTATTCCTAACTTTATTCAATCCACCCCAAATATTGAAAGGAGAAGCGGACACTCCAGTAACATTTTCAAATGAAAGAACCATGCCTGTTCGCTAACATTTTCATTTGACTTGACAGGGGGCGCGTAGAGCCTCAGTTTTCTTTAGCGGGATGTTAACCGCTCTTTTCAAGTCTAGGTTCGGCTTTAATCGAAGCCACGCGCAGCACCTCGATGCTCTCAAAAAGATCGGCCACTCCGTAGGGAGAAGGCATCGCCGAAGCGCCCATTTCGTTTAAGACGTGGCAGAAAGGAACTGAATAATGGCAAAACGTGTGAAAGCCTCTGGCCGAGAGCGGTTTCAGGCGCGGTTCGATGTGACCTGCGGCATGGATACCGACAAAAATTATGTGGTCGTGGCTGTTTTTGATGCGACGACTGGCGAGGGTCAGACCCGCGAATTCGTGCAAACCCGAGAAGGTGCTGAAGCTGCGGCAGCGTGGGTGAGCGAGTTCGGTGTGCAACTGGCGATTATCGAAAGCACCGCGAATTACCATCTCCTGTTTTATGACATCTTCCGGCTTTTCAAAATACCCATCAATGTCATCAATCCGATTGTGGTCAAGTCACTGCTTCGTGTCGAAGGCAAAAGCGATAAAGCGGATGCGTTCACCCTGGCACGGCTGGCGGCATCTTTCGATTTGCGCGTATCGAACATGCCGGACAGCCAGATGCGGGAAATCCGCAACACGATGCGCTGGCGCGACAAAGAAATCCGCAACCGGACGCAGGTGACGAACATGATTGCGTCCATGTTGACCGCTGCTCATTGTACACTTTATCGCATGTGCAAAATCAATTCGGTTTCTGGTCGGCAAATGCTGGAGGCCATCCTACGGGGTGAGACCCCTGAGCAGGTAGCAGGCTTTTATCGAGGCCGGAAGCATACCAAAGAAGAAATCGCGGCGTCCGTTCAACAAATTCCCGACTATTTGTTCGAGCGACTGTCATTTTATAGGGCTGATCTGATGCGCTTAAATGAGCGTATCGAGTACCTGACTGACCAGACCATCGGCTTTATTGAGCAATTCGGCTTAACCGAACAGGTTGAACTGATGAAGACCGTACCACCAGTCACGGAAATGCTTGCGCTGCGCATCATAGGGGAGATGGGGGCGGATTATTGGAATCGGTATCGTAGCCACCGCTCGTTCACAAAAGCCCTGGGTCTCGCA
Source organism: Aggregatilineales bacterium (assembly GCA_965215855.1). Classification (GTDB taxonomy): domain Bacteria; phylum Chloroflexota; class Anaerolineae; order Aggregatilineales; family J027; genus J027. The sequence continues at coordinate 690,808 of CBDCER010000002.1, forward strand.
CCAAACAATGAAGTCAGTGGCGGCAAGCTGCTCAAACGGAAAGGCAGTCATGGTAACAGTAGCGCTAAACGTCACTTCCGCGATTCCGTGAAGGCTTGGCTGCTGTACAGCCCGGCCAAAGACCCCTTCAAAAAATGGTATGTTGAGTACCGCAGTCGTGCGAATTACCCTCGCGCTGTCAATGCGCTGGCGCGGAAGTTCGCCGAAGGGCTTTTCTGGGTTGGGCTGAAGGGTGAGCCATACCGACCGGCTTTTATAGTCAGGCATAATGAGCAAAACCTCCCTGGGGGCACAAGATTGACCGATTCAGAAGTAGATGCTGAATTGGCTGACGATGATGTTGAACTAAACGTTTAATTTTGCAGGATGGTTGCGCGGATGGTAGGGGTCGCATCAATGTATCGACCCTGGACATGCCCAATCGTGTCCGAGCGGCTGGTTGGCAGCCACGCGCCGTTTGACCATTCGCGTGACCTATTTTAAGACGATTGGCTTGATAACAACCTTCAAGAACCCTCAACAATAAATCAGATTGCCTTAGCACAACATCATGGATTGCCCACACCTTTTTTGGATTGGTCATTCTCACCATATGTCGCCCTCTTTTTCGCAATAAGTGATAATCTACTTTCGTATGAGACCCAAGCTAGTTCAAGAGGGGTTAGAATTTGGGCGCTAGAGTTCGATACAAACAAACTTATCGATGCAAACTGTGAAATCGCTGGTTTGCTTGAGGCAAAATTTGGGTTCATTCACAATACCGTCGCCAAAATAACGGCGGAAAAGTTAGGGCTTTTGCCTTAAAGTAGTAGTTTACCAAAACAAGCTGCTGATAAGGCAAAAGCCCATGGTTGACATTGTAGCACTGCTCAAGGACCTTTCACCATACCTAACCAACACCACAGTGCGCCAATTGGAGCATATTGTCCTGGCAATGCTGTGCATTCCGAATCGCATTACGATGCTGAACCTATCACGCTGGACGGAGCGTGGGAGTAGCTATCGGACCCTACAACGTTGGTATCACACGCCGCTTTCATGGGCGACAATCCTGTGGAGCATCGTGCGTATCCATCTACTTGATCCCGATGGCGTCTATCTGCTGGCGGCTGATGATGTGGTGGTCAGCAAGTCCGGCAAAAAGACACATGGCCTGGGACGGTTCTATTCAAGCATTGCCAAGCGACCCATCAGCAGTGTGTCGTTTCTGGTCGTATCGTTGATTGATGTAAAGCAGCGCCGTTCATATCCGCTTCAGGTCGAACAACATCAACCAGCCCCACCATCTGAGAAACCCGCTAATCCACCACCAAAACGGAAACCTGGTCGTCCCAAAGGCAGCAAGAACCATGTCAAACCGACGCCAATCCTCACCCCCGAATTGAACTTGCTACAAGGGATGCTCAACGCCATCACGCGCCGTATCAAGCCGTTGAAAATCACCCATGTGGTGTTAGATGGACATTTTGGTAACTATCCAGCAACCTATGCCGTGCGGGATTGTGGACTGCACATCATCTCGAAATTGCGCCATGACGCGGCGCTTTACCTACCGTACAACGGCCCCAAACCACCGCGTGGCCCCATGCCGCGCTATGGCAAGAAACTGGACTACCAACACTTACCATCTGAGGCATTGTGCCAGACGACCATCGAAGGCGACTACCGTATTGAGACTTACCAGATGCACGTTTTCCATAAATCCTTTTCGGACGCGCTCAATGTTGTGGTTGTCGTCAAAACTCACCTCAAAACAGGCAAACGTGGGCATGTCATTCTTTTCAGCACTGATCTTGATCTTACCGCGCCGCAAATTGTGGATTACTATGCGTTGCGCTTTCAGATTGAGTTCAACTTCCGTGATGCCAAGCAGTATTGGGGCCTGGATGATTTTATGAACGTCAAACCCACTGCTGTGACTAACGCGGTCAACCTTGCTTTTCTCATGGTCAACTTGTCGGCAGTCATTCTCAAACCCTATCGTCGTAATCATCCAGACTTCAGTATTCTTGATCTTAAAGCCTTGTATCGGGCTCGTCGTTATCTGGATGAAACAATTAAATTGCTTCCCGATCCGCCTGACGATAATTTAATTTCGCGCATCTGGCGCAGACTTACTGCGCTCGGCGGCATTCGCACTCGTCAGATTGACAAATTTGCCGCATAATTGGCGAAGGTATTGTTAGAATGTTCTGTTTCATAATTAGTGGGACAAAAAGGCGGGCTAAACTTATAGACCTTCAGAAAACAGATTGGAAAAGTGGACGCAAAAAGACACTGTTGGCAAACTGATAGTCTGATGAGTAAAAGCTAATAAGGCAAGCACGAGAACTAGCAGTGAGCGTGCTGAAGCGATTGAGAAGCTGCGAGGTTTTTTAACCACTACAGAGTGTCGCAAGTTCCATGCGGCAACAACCCGACATGATACAAAGCACATTCCGCCTCACGACTCCACGCGCCGCAACGCAATCTGCGCCTGCGAATAATTGGAGTTGATATTCAACGCCAGCGTATATTGCTCTGCTGCTGCTGCATAATCCCCCTGTATTTCATACACGCGCCCCTTGTAGTAGTATGTTTCTTCCACATAGCGCCCGCCCACTGATGTACTCAGTGTATCATTCGCCAGATCAAGGACATCATCCAGCCGCCCGGTCTGCAACAACGCCTCATACGGCCCAAATTGATACCACATCATTCGATAGGGCATATTCAATTCAAACGCCTTCGAGTACGCGACCACTGCCTCGTCATAAAGGCCCAGCGACACCAGCGACGTGCCCAAATTGAACCATGTAAACGGATTATCCGGATCCTGGGATGCTTCCTGGCGGGCGGTTTCCGCTGCATTCCGTCGATTGGTTGCCTCAATCCAATCCGGTCCCAGTTGTGCCTGTAATTCCAACTCGCGCTCTGCTGGATAGATCACAATATAATTGCGATTGAAACCTTGCCAATCGCTGTCAAATGCTGCCTGGCTGCGCGTCAATGTCGGTCGGCTCGGACGTCCCAGATACGAATCGTAGACCGTGATCGTACCATCTACGTCGTCATAAGAAACAATGGTCTCATAATGCCCATACCATCCTTCGGCATTACCAGGGTCATACCCCGACTCCACAATCACCACAAACTCATTCGATACCAGCCAGCGGATCAAATCCATATCGCCATCCATTCGCCAGATAGCTCGCAGGCTAGTAAATTGATGCACATAGTCCACCATCTGCACGGGTGACACATTTCGGTCTTCACGCTCTGGTTTCAGATAGGATGCGGTGTCGGTCTGTGTGCCTTCCCATCCATAAAACGACAGCCCCATCGCTAGATTCGCTGGGCCACAGTTGTTCCATCCCTGCTGATGAAATGTGATGCCATCCAACTCATACGATGACGGCGGCGGTACAGGCGTCGCTGTCGGTGGAATTAATGTTGGCTCCGTAATCTCAAAATCACTCGCCAGTGTCATCACCAATTGAGTTGCCGTTGGTAGCGGCGCAGTTGATGAAGTTGGCATTGGCGTGTTGGTAATGGGAATCATCGTCGGAGTCAGGGTGGGTGTTGCTGTTGCAGGCAATGTTGCCGTCGGCGTATTCGTCACATACACCACCGCCACGCCTGGTCCCGACGCATTTGCCGTATCCCGCTGAATCGACAAATCAGGGATTAGCGCCGGTAGCACCACCAACGCCAGCACGATAATCAGCACCACGCCAATATTAAAGCCCGCCACCAACCACGCCACCAGCATTGCTGGATTGGAGGACTGCTGGCTGCCCCAGCCACCTTGATCGACGGTGTTCAAGCGCGAAATCGACTGCGCCCCTGTTTGCATTGACCGTTGTTCACTCATACTTCAACTAACCCGCTTCCACGTTATACCATTCCAACGGAAACTCGCCGCCTGCACCTGGGCAGCTTCACCCATCCCCACGACTGCCGTTACCGCCGACACCAAACGTCCCCCTTCATCAATCCTAAATATCACCGTTTGCACCGACACTGTGTTGCTATTGCCATCATAACCGGCACGATAGGTATCTGCCGCTGCCAGCGCAAACCCATCGCTTTCATCATACAATCCATAATGATAAGCTAGCATCTGATCCTGTGGCACAATCTCACCACGCAGCAACCGCCGTTCCAGGTTCAGCCGCCACTCGAAGAAACGTTCCCACCCCATACTGTTCAATTGCTCAAGATTCATCGACGGTAACACCACACCTGTCACCGCCTCCAGCACTGGCCCAATTTGAGCATCTGGCCCCACCAAAGCAACCATCATTCCTGGCATCGCCTCACCATACCAGGCAACCAAGCTCTCAAAAAACACCGAACGCGGCTGACCGGTAAATCGCCCCACCAACCATGCCTGATATTCTTCGACCAGCCATGCTGCATCAGCTTGGGGCAGGGACATAAATCCAAAACCAGGGCTAATCCGGTAGCTGACAGCACGTTGAGCTACCATTTCTGCCAATATCGGTTCCAACTCGCCCGGCAACACGCCATCCAGCCGCAGCCGTCCCACATACAACGGCGAGGTGACCACCAACTTCCAGTCGTCATACTGATCCCAGGTTGGAATAGCGGGCGAGGCTGGTATGATCTCAATCGTCAACTGCGGCAGCGGGTTTTGACACCCCAACCATATACAACTTTGCGTCCACCATTCCCCCACAACACCGACCAATGTTTCTGCAAAATCCTGATCCAATTCATAATATTCTACGCGCACCTCGCCACGCACCAGATGGGTTGCTTCGCCCCAGAAATCAATATCCGGAGGCACGCGCCGCCAGCCACTTTGCTCCTCATCAGTATAGCGCCAGTAAAACCAGGCTACAGCATGAGGCACACCATCTACTTTTTCCTCAACTAATACCCGCGCCCGCGACTCATCGAGATCCATCTCCACATCCAGCACGCGCTCGGTCAACTCCAACCGACCATTGTTCTTCATATCCTGATAGTCGTCGAACGTCTGGCGTTGTAAGTCCAGCCAATACTCACTGCCACTGCGCCGGATTGCCATATAATTATCCGCGTCGCCAATTCGCAGTGCCCGCAGTTCAGCATCCACCGTATCTAGCAAATCTTGTCGCAACTGGTTTTCCACATCGCGCAGGCGCCACAGAATACCACCCACCACCACACACACCACGGCAGCCAACACCAACACAGCCACCAGCAAACGTCGCGCTTGTTTTCGTCGCCGCGACCTGGCAGACGGATCTTCAGTAGCCTGCCGTTGCTGGCGTTCTGCTTCAATTTGCCAATCGAGTTGAATGCCCATCTTCTACCGGCCTATCATCTACACATTGCACCCAAGCCTAAAAAGCCGAGTGTTTTCTGTCAACCGTTGATACTCCTACGGGTAGGTCATCACATCGCCCGCCAACACAAGCTGTTCGCGTCCATCATCATCCCGAACCAGCAACGCTCCGGCTTTGTCCACATCTCGCGCCACGCCTTCCACTAAGCCAGCTTGTGTCTGGATTTTGACTCGCTGTCCTAACGTCATCAACCACGCCCGCCACGTCTCGACCAATAATGTCTCACTAATGCGCCCCCGCCAAAAATCCAAACGTTCCAGTAGCTGCTGAATCAGCATAATTCGATTGACGGCATCCGGCGCAAAATCCTCCAAGCTACCGGCGACATGCTCCAGCGCCGTTCCGGTAAAATCCACCCGCACATTAACGCCCATCCCCAAAATCACCGCCACTAACTCATCGCCAATCCATAATGCTTCCGACAGCACACCACAGATTTTTCGGCCATGCCCCAACACATCATTCGGCCATTTTAAAGCAACATTTTGTTGTCCCAAGTATCCCGCCAACGTTTCTACAACAGCCACCCCACCCAACATCGTCACGCGCTGCAATTCCTGTGGATCAAGCGCCGGTCGCAACACCATACTCACTGCCAACGCCTGTCCTGGCGGCGTATGCCAGCCTCTCTTTAAGCGCCCGCGCCCACTGGTCTGCTCATCAGCAATCACCACCGATCCTGCTGGTGCGCCATCCACTGCCCATTGCCGCGCCACATCATTGGTACTGCCCACACGATCAAAATAGCGAAACGGGCGCTCCCCTAACGCCGCCGCCAGCACCGTCTGATTCAATAGATCACTTGCCATTACTGATATTCCTTCGACATTCGTGGCGAAATAGTATAGCATAGCCGTGCATTCACAACGGAGGCCCGGATGCCCTATCGTAGACTCGGACTTTTTGTACTTATTTCCCTTATTCTGGTGGCAATCTATTGGCCTACCTTTCAGACTATCCCCAACGGATCATCTGACCTGAAAATGATTGACGTTGGCGAAACGCAGGTGGTTCTGAACACCTGGGGGACACTCCACCCCACTGGCTATCCTCACTATATTATCATTGGCAATCTACTTGTGACGGCCATGAAAACCATCGGCATATCCGCTGTCACGGCTCCGGCTGTCGTCTCATTGCTTTGGGGATTGGCTGCACTCGGCCTATTATATTTACTCATCGACCATCTAACCGACAAAACATGGCTAGCGGCCCTGGTGACATTCATTTTCGGCCTCACCCGCTTCGTCTGGATTCACAATGTCATCGCCGAGATCTATTCCATGGCATTGTTCTTATTAATTATTCTCTATGTCATTGCCCTCTGGAAACGCCCCATCCCCTACCGTATCAGCCTCCTGGCACTGATGGGCGGCATCGGGGCAGCACACCATCGCGGCATCGGGCTAGCGGCCCCGGCGCTCATCTACGCTGTCTGGCCTCAACTCTGGCCGACTATCCGCCAATACCCACTTCGCATTGTTGGCTGGCTTCTGCTCGGCTTGTTGGGCTTTCTTCCTTATATTTACCTGCCGATACGTGCAAATGCTGGTGCTGCTTGGGTCTATGGCGAGCCTACTTCATGGGACGGTTTCTGGAAACAATTCACCGCCCAGGAAGCACATTATCTGTCTGGTTGGCCCGACTCATTTGAACAATTCCACAATAATTTCAACACCGTCAATAATCTCCTCGTCACCGAACTCAGTGCTTGGGTCATTATGATCGGTTTGGCCGGATTATTGATCGCCATCTATACCATCCGCCACCGCCGCGCCGCTTTAATGCTGCTATTCTCGGCGCTGCCAGCCTATATTTTCTCCACCGTACTCTACTACGACATCCTGGCGACACTGATTCTGATGATAACGCTGACGATTGTGATGGGCGTATTTTTCCTGATCGACATACTATTGAATACACCAAACATCCAGCAATATCTGACTGTCCCCCGCAACCAATCAGTCACACTAACCACCATCGGGTTAATTGCGATCCTCTACGCTGGCTGGCTCCACACCCAAAATGCGGACTGGATTCAGGAACGCACTCATGACGAAACCGGCCTGAAAACCATTGCCCAAGCCGAAAATGTCCCACCCGGCAGCACCCTGATGTTGGCCTGGGGGCCACGGCACTTTGCTGTAGGCTTCGCCCGCGATGTCGAAGGTCGCCTGCAACACATTCAACTCGTCGATCACAATGCCAATTTCACCCACCTGATCACTGAAGGCCCACTGATTACACCAGAATACACACTTTGGTCACAAAATATCGACTGGTGGCAGTCTCATTTGGAGAGTCCAATTTATCTTCGCGGCATAGCACCGTATCTGGTTCAAATCGATACCGCCCCTGAACGTCTACCACCTACCGACTGGCCTGCTCCAACCGATGAGACGCTACCCATAGCCATTTGGGATTATGCGATCCGCTGCCAGGGTGATTTCACATCACTCTATGTCGATTGGCTGGCGCTGGATACTCCTCTACGTGATATGAGTGTGTTTGTCCATCTGCTTGATGCAAATGATACGGTAATTGGCAACGCCGACCAAACGGCTCCAGTATATGGCTGGCGTCCATTGTCAACATGGCAACTCGGCGAAATAGTCCGAGACGTATACCCACTGCCAGATACCACTGCCACACAAATCAAATTTGGATTGTATGAATTTGACGGGGAATTTATCAACTATTTGGAGACGACTCTACCGCTGGTGTGTGAATAGAGTGGGGAATCAAAAATCCCCGGATCGCTCCGGGGATTTCGCCGTTAAAGATCGTAATCTTACAGACGGCTTACGATTGAAGAGAAAATGTTACCAATTGCCGGGCCCAACAGAGCCAGAATGATGATGACCACAACGGCTACTAAAACCAGGATCAGTGCATATTCTACGAGGCCTTGGCCCTTCTCGCGAGGTTGGTACATCATGATAATTTCTCCTTATGATGATGATGATATGCGTGTAATTACGCATGTACGAGTAGTTTAACCGAAAAATGTGAAAGAATCAAGATATTGATTGAAATTTTATATAAAATTCATAAACCATTGATGAGCTTCCTCCAAAAACTGACTATTACACTACGCTCATCTGAGATTGGTTGCACCCAATATCCTAACTCGTTAATATTATACTTGATGAAAGACTATTTGCCAACCTGGGCCTGGCTTAGTCTGGGCACGATCATTACCCTGACAGCAATCCTGGCGGCTTTCGGCGGGTTGTTTATCTTGCGTAATAATGATTCCACCACACCTGATATCGACCTTATCCCCACCGATGACCTCGCACAGCACCCGGTCAATATCGAAATCGCGCAGCGCCCAACCCATACTCTGGCTCCCACCACAACCCCATTTCCCACCCAAACACCCACACCTTCACTTATCCCGTCGATCCAGCCCACAACAACAACCACTCTTCCCACAACGACAATCGCACCCACCAGCACGACTGCCGTCGAAGACTCTGCCTGTACACCGCCCGCAGATTGGGTAACCTATACGGTCCAAGAAGGCGATACACTCTTCGCTTTCCAGCTTGGCGCGAATCGGGCTGGCAATCCGGCCAGTGTTGACGAAATCATTACTGCTAACTGTCTGGGTAGCACCTTCTTAACCATCAACCAGGTGTTGTGGCTGCCCTCTGGTGCAGCAGAAAACGCGCCATCTTCCGATCCTATCTCACCCGACCTGCCGCCCGGCATCCCTCGTGATGCCGATTGCCCTTGCACCATCACTGTGCGGGTCGGCTGGCGGATAGAGCAAATCGCCGATGCCATCAACCGTACATCCGTTGCTTTTTCTGGAGCAGACTTCATGGCCGTCGCTGGGCCAGGTGCGCCGCTGCCGTCGCGCAGTTTCCTGGCCTCGGTGCCTGCTGGGGCTGGCCTGGAAGGATTCATGATTCCGGGAACTTACATACTTCAAAACACCACCACCGCCGCTCAATTCCGCGATATGATGTTGGACGCTTTTGCTGCCAACGCCGCCGGAATCATCAATGCCGCCACAGCTCAGGGCGTCACGCCCTATCAGGCTGTCATCATGGCTTCGATTATCCAAAAAGAATCTGGGGACGCCAACGAGCAACGATTGGTCGCCAGCGTATTTTACAATCGTATCCGCGATGGTCGTGCTTTTGGCGCAACGGTGACCTTAATGTATGCATTGGGTTACCCTGGCAATTGGTGGCCGCGCCTCCAACCCGGCCAAACCGACACCGATTCGCCCTACAACACATTTATTTATGGTGGCTTCACGCCCACCCCCATCAGCAACCCCAGTGTGAGTGCGCTACAGGCTGCCGCCTCACCGGCCCAGACCAACTATTTCTACTTCACAGGCAATTGCAACGGCCCTGGCAATCTCTATGCAGAAACCTATGAACAACATCTTGCCAATGTACGTGCCTGTGGATAAGTGACTGGTCTTCCCAACAAAAAACGCCCCCAACCAGCGCGGGAGCGTCTCACCCAAATCCATCAACAGCACTACGAGCCATTGTACTTTCCATTGCGGTGACCATTCGCTACCAGTTTCTCAGCTGCAACAGGCACAACACCGTTCGCCTTGATCGTCGAGAGTACCATACTGGTATGCACTTTATCCACACCCGGCACACTGGTCAGCTTCACCATAATGAACTGCTCAAGTGCCTGAATACTCGGCACGACAACTTTCAACAAATAGTCCGTCTCGCCTGTCAGGTGATAGGCTTCCAAAACTTCCGAAAACTCCTGAACCCGGCGTGTAAACTGCGCCAGTGGTTCCCGTTGATGGTGAACCAGTGTTACCTCCACATAGCTGACAATTGGATTGCCGACTTTGCCCGGCTCGACAAGGGCTTGATAGCCAGTAATAATGCCCTGGTCTTCCAGTTTCCGCACCCGTGCCAACACCGCTGGAGCCGAGAGATCAACAATTTCTGCCAATTTTGTATGCGCGATACGTCCGTCGCGTTGCAAAACCTCTAATATTTGTCGGTCTTTATAGTCCATCATGTCCCTCAAGACAGTTTTTCATCAACCTTTATAGCCAAAACTATAACATCCCAAACGCCTTTCATGATTGGTCGTTTTGACAAACCCGAAAGGCAACATTGGATAATTTCTACAAATCAACAGGGAATCAGGGTCAACGCGAAGGGTTTTTAACTGCTATTGCTCGAATAACGCCCTGTGCGGAAACACCATTTCTCGTGGGTCAAGCTGTTCATTTTGCAATGCTTGGCGATTCGCCAGTTCAAAATCTCGATGGATATCCTGTACCATCTCCAATTGCCCCAATGCGGGTTCCAACGAAAACACCACAACCCCTACAGTATAATCACCCGGCACAAATATGATTGCACGTTCATCTTCTAGTTTTCTTCTTGCCATACCAGCATTACCATAAGTTTCAATGGCTTTATGCAGGCGTTCCAAGATCGACACGACCTGTTCACGCGGAACCTGCAGACGTCCGGTGCGAATCAGTTGGCGCGGCGGGTCAATATGATAAATGCTGTAAGATTCAACTTTAGCCTGAAAATGCTCGCGCAAAAAGCTGGTGTGTCCTGGCTGCACTACTGTCTGCCACGCACCGGTCTTCGGATCGCGTTTTAACAGCCGTTCGGTAATGTCACGCTGTTCTTGATACCGCTGATAAATTGCATGGAACTGGGCGCGGTTCAGCTTGCCATCAGAATATTCCTGGGCAATTGTTGCCATCTTCATCCGCAGCCGTTCTAATGCTTGCAAGGCTTTATCCTGCGAACCCTGCAATAGGTCAATCTCTTCCGTAGGGGTAGGATCAGCCCGATAAGGCGCTTCAGGGGCCGATGGGCGTGGCACAGAAGGCATAACCGGCTGTGGGTTCGGCTCGGGGCTTTGCGGACGTATCGGCGACATATTATAGCCGGGAACCGGTGACATAATCTCTTCGTTCGATTCCGCCTCTGGATTTTCCTCTTCCAGTGGTAGATCGGTATTCGACATGGGCATTCCTCCCAAGGCCAGTCAGCATATGCTTAATTTATAGCAGAAATCGCTGATGGTTGCATATTTCCTCACGCCCGTTATACTAATCGTCGTTCTGACTACCCAGAGGAGTACCGATACAACGTGCCCTTCAAACGGTTGATCACCACTCTTATGATACTACTTGCCATCCTGCTCGCTGCCTGCGACAGCAGTAATAACGAAGCCTCGCAGGATCAGCCTGTACTCATTCTCGAAAACACCCCACAAGACGAAGCCCTGGCCGCCGTCGTCAATGGGGAACCCATCACCCGCGCCCAACTTGACCAGGAAATCAACGCCCGCGCCGCCAGCCTGGATCTGGCCGCTGACCCAATAACCTTCCAGACCGAAGTATTGGAAGCCATGATCATCCAGGTTTTGATTGAACAATATGCCGCCGAAAACGAACTTATCATCACCGATGAAGCCATCCAGGCCGAGATTGACTATCTTCGCGAACAGGCGGCAAATAATAACCAAACGCTAACCGATATCACGGGTTATCCCGCCGATATGACAGCTACGCTGGTTCGCCGCCAATTGATCTCACAGGCTGTTGTCGAATCCATTATTGACAATTTGCCCACCACTGCCCTGCAAATTCACGCCCGGCATATCTTGGTTGCAGATGAACAGACGGCCCAAAGCATTCTCGATCAACTCGCGGCTGGTGCGGATTTTGCCGAGTTAGCTGAACAACATTCGTTGGATCCGGCCACAGCCCCCGCTGGCGGTGATCTGGGCTGGATTGCAGTCGGTGACCTGATAGGGACTGCCACCATTGTGGAGGAAGTGATCTTCTCGATGGACAGCAATACACGCTGGCCGGAACCCGTCGCCAGTACCCTCGGCTTTCATATTATCGAAGTTCTGGAGCGCGACGAAAACCATCCGCTTGACGCTCATCAACTGGGGAACCAGCAGCAACGCGCCTTTCAAACCTGGATTGACCAACAACGGGCGTTGGCTTCAATCACCCGCTATGTTGGGCACAACGCCGAATAATCCAGGTTGTGTTATACTGGCTTCTATCTAAAATCACGCGCATCCTGACTGCTCATCAGTCAGTGAAAGCAAGTTTAAAATCTTAGGTTTATTGCAAGGAGACCCGGCGAATGCAAAAACAGCAGGGAAGCGAATATTACGACCTCATCAGTGCATTTTTTGTGGCGCTCAGTGTTTTTGTGTGCGTGCTATCATTGTTAATTGTGGGTGGCGCTATCTCGCCGGGGCCGTTTGCGCCCGAAACCGCCACGCCTCTCCCCACGCAATACCTCACTGAGACACCAACCGAGGTCCCGCCCACACACACCGCGACCGCCGAACTACCCACATTGCCACCCGACATCACGGCGACTTGGACGCTGATTCCATCCCCGACATCGTCTCCCACCGCGACCACCACCGCCAGCGATATTCCAACCGAGACGTTTACAACCACGCCGTCTAGCACTTCCACCGATGTTCCACCGACAGAGACACCCACTGAAACGCTCATTCCATCCGAAACACCCACCATAACCCCAATCCCGACGACGCCTGGTCCATCGCCCACGTCGCCACCCACCAACCCGCCCTTCCCATTTTCAGTACAACAGGGATCACTTCTGTTCGTACCGTCATTTGTGGTAACGGGTTGCCAGTGGCAGGGCATCGGCGGTCAAATTCTCCAATTTGGTGGAACACCCGCCATCGGCCTGACAGTTCGCGTAACAGGCCCGACCATTAATGGCGCACTCACAACCACATCCGGCACAAATACCAATTATGGTGACGCTGGTTGGGAAGTTCAGATCGCAAATCAAGCGACGCCAGGCCGCTACACAGTCCAGGTCTTCAGCCCCGACGGCAGTCAACCATTTTCAGCAGCCGTTGAATTGAACTTCAGCGGTGAATGTAATCAGAACTTGGCCCGTATTACCTTTATTCAGGTAGGTCCCTACTAAACACATGGCTGGCTCACCTGCTCCTGGCCGCAATTCAGTCTCGCCACCATCTCAGCATCGGGGTGGTGGCGAGTGGTTGTTTGACCTCATCACGGTCTTCTTTCTAATCGCATCGGTTGGCATGGTTACCATCACTGTTCTAATTATCAACAATCCGCGGGTGTCGTTTAATCCCCTGCCCATCGCCGAACTTCCCACACAACTGATGACGTCGACACCCACCCAAACCTATACTCCCTCATCTACCTTCACACCATCTGTCACACCCTTCCCACCCACATTGACTCCCACCATAACCGAGACGCCGCCTGCCACAGTGACCCTCACGCCAACCATCACCCCCACCCCGGTTGTCGCAGGAATCGACCCCATACCGACGCTCACCCCACCGCCCGTTGCGACCGTTGCCCCTGTGATTGAGGGCACACCGCCACCGTTTCCCTTCATCGCCCACGAAGTGCGCTACGAGACGAATTCCAACGACCAGGGTTGCCGCTGGTTGAGTATTGCTGGTAATGCAACTGGCTTCAGTGGCGAACCCATCACCGATTTGCCTGTCGAAATTACCGGCGACGATTTTGAATACATCGAATTCACCGGCAGCGAACAACGATTCGGTATCTCAGGTTTCGAGGTTCGGGTTGGCTCCACGCCCGAAGCACGGCAATTCGCGGTCCGCCTTTTCAGTCCTGCCGACATCCCCATCTCCGACTTTATCCAGGTCACAACCCGCACAACCTGTGACCAAAATGTTGTCATCATTGAATTTATCCAGGTTGGAGACTACTAACCAAGACTTTTCTAACAAATCGTTGGTGGTTTTCTAATAGACCTCTGTTATGTTTTAATAGAGAGACATTCAAACTTCACCCCCGGCTGCAGTGTACCTACTATAACCAGCCAGTAGGTGCGGTTTTTGTTGTTATCACACGATTGCACAACGCACACCAACGAATCAGGTGGATAGAACTATGATGAGGTTTGACCGTTTTACAGAACGTGCCCAGGATGCCGCAGCACGGGCCTATGAAATCTTGCAACGCTACGGCCATAATCAGGTGGATACCGAACATATCCTTCTGGCCCTGCTCGAACAACCTGAAGGCGTGATTCTGACCATAATGGAGCGCATGAACATCCCCATTGAACCCTTGCGCCAGAAAATTGATGAAGCTCTTAAAGCCACGCCGCGCTCCTCTGTTTATGGGGGTGGAGCGGGTCAGGTCTTCATTACGCCCAGCGTCAAGCGCATCATTGACCTTGCCAACGAAGAGGCCAACCGCCTCAAAGATGAATACATCTCCACTGAACACATCTTCCTGGCAATGTTGACTGAACGTCGCACGGCAGCCTACCGCATCTTGCGCGAGGCAGGAGCCAGCAAAGAGCGCGTGCTGGATGTCATCAAGGATATGCGCGGCGGCCAACGCGTCACCGACCCCCAGGCTGAAAGCCGTTATGGTGTTCTGGAGAAATTCTCGCGTGAACTGACCCAACTGGCCCGCGAAGGTAAGCTCGATCCCGTTATCGGACGCGACGACGAAATCCTGCGCGTTATCCAGATTTTGTGTCGCCGCACCAAAAACAACCCCGTTCTCATCGGTGAAGCTGGCGTCGGCAAAACCGCTATTGTTGAAGGGCTGGCCCAGAAAATCGTCAATGCCGACGTACCTGAAATTCTGATGAATCGCCGTGTCGTGTCCCTCGATTTGGGCGCAATGGTCGCTGGCAGCCGCTTTCGGGGTGAATTCGAGGAGCGCCTCAAGGCCGCCATGGACGAAATCCAGCGCAGTGCTGGCGAAATTATCCTGTTCATTGACGAACTACATCAAGTCGTTGGTGCGGGTGCGGCCTCTGGCTCATTAGACGCCAGCAACATGATGAAACCGGCTCTTGCTCGCGGCGAGTTAAACTGCATCGGCGCGACCACCCTCGACGAATATCGTCAGCACATCGAGCGCGACTCAGCCCTAGACCGTCGCTTTGCCCCTGTATTTGTCGAAGAGCCATCATCCGAAGAAACCATCGAAATGTTGATGGGACTGCGAGATCGTTATGAAGCCCATCATAACATCACCTTTTCTGACCAAGCCTTAGTCGCTGCCGTCAAACTCAGCCAACGCTATGTCACAGACCGTCGTTTGCCGGATAAAGCCATTGACCTGATTGACGAGGCCGCTTCTCGGCTGCGCGTAGCCCTCTATTCTATGCCACCCGAACTCAAAGAAATGAAAAAAGAGATCGAGCGTCTCAACACTGAGATGGAACACAGTGCGCTCTCACAGGATTATGAGCAGGCTGCCAACCTGAAAATGCAATTAGCCCGTGTTCAAGACGACTACGAAGGCATGGTCGATTCCTGGCAGCAGGAAAACACCCTAGATGAAATCGTTGATGACGATGATATTGCCGCAGTGTTGGCCCAATGGACCGGTATCCCTGTCAACCAAATGTTGGAAACTGAGGCTGAAAAACTTCTGCGGATGGAAGATGAACTCCACAAGCGCATTATTGGGCAAAATGAGGCAGTTGTCGCCATCTCCGATGCCATCAGGCGCGCTCGTTCCGGTCTCAAAGATCCACGTCGGCCCATCGGCTCCTTCATTTTCCTCGGCAGCAGTGGCGTCGGCAAAACCGAACTCGCCAAAGCCCTAGCCGAGTTCATGTTCGACGATGAAGATGCACTCGTTCGCATCGACATGAGCGAATATCGCGAGCAACACACCGTCAGCCGTCTGTTTGGTGCGCCACCTGGTTATGTTGGCTATGAAGAAGGCGGCCAACTGACAGAAGCCGTCCGCCGTCGTCCCTATCGTGTTGTTCTCTTTGATGAAATCGAGAAGGCTCACCCCGATGTGTGGAATGCTCTTCTCCAGATTCTCGAAGATGGTCGTCTGACCGATGGGCAGGGTCGCGTGGTTGATTTTCGCAACACCGTGATTATCATGACCAGCAATCTCGGCACACAATTTGCCAACCGTGCCGGAGCATTAGGCTTTATCACACCCGGCGACGAGCAAGCCATCGCCGATCACAAGCGCATAGAGAAAGCCATGCGCGAGACTTTCCGCCCTGAATTCCTCAATCGTATTGACGAAATTATCATCTTCAGTCCACTCAGCCAGGAAGATGTTACGTATATCGTTGATCTGCAAATGAAGAGCATCGCCGAGCGCCTGGCCGAACAAGGGCTATCCATATCATTGACCGACAGCGCCCGCGACTGGTTGGCAAGAATCGGCTACGACCCACAGTTCGGCGCTCGTCCGCTGCGTCGTGCCTTGCAGCATTATGTGGAAAGCCCCCTCAGTGTGCGCTTACTCAAAGGCGAATTCAATGCTGGTGAACTTGTCGAGATCGACAGCGACGACGACGAACTCATCTTTACCCGCCATACCAGTTATATCGTCAACAACGACGAACCTGCCGAAGCCGACTACGACATGATGAGCTAGTCACACCTCAGCCCACAACATATGAGGAATCCCTCATTTTTCCGGCAAAGGATGGCACACAACAAGAAAGACCTCGGATTAGACTGAATGGTAGTCGAAAAGAGGTCTTTTGATGTAACATTATGCCAAAAAACAGAAGATTCCATAATTGTTACAATTGGTATCCAACCCGATTTGCTATTTTGCAAAATGTCGGAGAAAACAACGATATACCTGCATTCAATCATGAGACAAAAGATAGGTTTTGATGCAACGAAAAACAGAATCGGTAACAATGTGGTTTGATGCTCGGATTGTCATGCGGCAATCCCCCATACATGGAACTGGAGTTTTTGTAACTGATGTGATTCATGCGGGGGAACAACTAATGCGAATATCCGGTGGTGTTGTCTACACCCTGGAAGACTGGAGATCCGGTAAAGTACAGCTTGATGGCACAAAATATAATGAAGAAAAACTCGATGATGATCTCTTTGTTGCCGTACCAAAAGCAACGTTTTATTACGTCAATCATTCGTGCGACCCCAATATGTGGGGAGATCACATAGCACGGCGAGATATTTATCCGGGCGAGGAGATCACCACTGATTTCGCTCTTTTCCAATCATTTCCTTCTTACCTCCTTGAACCATGTTTGTGTGGGTCATCACTGTGCCGGGGACGGATAACCGGGAATGACTGGAAACTTCCTGAACTGCAACACCGCTATCAAGAACGATTTACTCCTTACATTCAGCGGTTAATACAACAAACGGGTAATGCAAACCCTGGCATCACATGAATGCTAATTGAACATTGTCGGGCGTAGGCCAGCGTCAATCGGGAAAGACCCTAAAATTGTCAGTCATCCGTAGGGAGTAGTTGTCCTCTCCACTATATGTGCTTACTTCTTACATATTTCCGACGTAAGAAGGAATCTCGCGGTTACGTCAAATTTTCAGTATAGTTAGCAATGCGTCCGGCATCACACAAAAACAGGGTTTTTAATGTGCGAGTGAAAAACAATGTCCGAAAAAGATCAACTCAAAGCTCTCATCGACTGCCTGGCAAGTACCCAGGATGAAGAAGCTGATTGCATGGAATTCGACCTGGAAGCCGACTGTCTGGCCGAATGGCTAGCGGCTGGTGCGCCACCAGAATCCGTGATTAAACCAGCTATTAAGGCTCATCTACAACACAGCCCCGACTGCAATGAGGAGTTCGAGGCATTAATCGCCATCCTCAAAGCCGAAAACGCGGGTGAATTAGATTTATTGGATGACGAGTAGGCAACAAATACTGAATACTATTAGACTTATTTATACACGGTTGTTTCACTATTCTTTTCGCAAATCCAAATCATACGAGGTGTACGTTACCCATGCAACACGAGAAAGTTATCATCATTGGTTCCGGTCCGGCGGGTCTCACAGCAGCACTCTACACCGCCCGCGCCAAACTCAATCCCCTGGTATTCGTTGGCCCTCAATTGGGCGGTCAAGTTGCCATCACCCACGAAGTCGAGAACTATCCCGGCTTCCCTGAAGGATTGGGCGGCCCTGAACTGGTCGAGCGGATGCGTGCCCAGGCCGAACGCTTTGGCACACGCTACGAATATAGCTCTATTGTCGAGGTCGATTTCACGAAGGGCCGTCCCTTCACCTTAAAAGATGAAAGCGGCAAAGAATACACTGCTGATTCCGTGATCGTGACCTCTGGCGCAACGCCCCGCAAGCTGGAAATACCGGGCGAGGAAGCATTTATCGGGCGTGGCGTCAGTTATTGCGGCACATGCGACGGTTTCTTTTTCCGTGGCAAAGACATTGTGGTGGTTGGTGGCGGTGATAGCGCCCTGGAAGAAGGCCTGTTTCTAACCCGTTTCGCCAACAAGGTCGAGGTTATTCACCGCCGCGACGAGCTACGCGCTGGCCCCCACCTACAACAGCGTGCCTTCAACAACGAGAAAGTATCCTTCGTCTGGGATACCGTCGTTGATGAAATCGCTGGCGATGGGGCCGTTGACCACATCCAACTCCGCAATGTCAAGACTGGCGAAACCTGGGATCATCCCACCGAAGGTGTGTTCATCTTTATCGGGCACAACCCCAACAATAGTGTGTATGAAGGCCAACTCGACATGGATGACGAAGGCTATGTGATCACTGATAATCTGATGCGAACCAACATCGAGGGTGTTTTCGCGGCAGGCGAAATTCAAGACTCCATCTACCGCCAGGTTGCCACATCGGTCGGTCAGGGAACCGCCGCTGCCATGTCACTTGAACGCTGGCTTTCGGAAGTTGAAGCCGAGCAGCAACCCGAACTTGATAGGCCAACTGCCTAAGAAAAACAATCCCTCACTCAATTGAAAAAATCCCTCGCCGCGCTGGCCGGGGGATTTGTTTTTTCTGCATGATCAGAAGCATGAAAATTATGAACAACCGCTTGTACTAAAATCGAGATCAACTGCCTTTCACTGGGACATTCACACACACGGTAGTGCCCTTTATCACAATTTGACATTACATACATCACTACTTTTGCGTTGTATAATGATTTTGTAGCCAGATGATTCTGTGTTTCTGGATTACTTTCACACCGAGGGTGGCGTGTTGTGCCCCTACATCATGTTTTTGTCATACGGATCTCACTGAAATGACTATATCCCGCACAGCACTATTCTCTACCGGCTTTTAATAGTCTCAAAGGGTTTTGTAGCTTACAGCTTGGCCTCGTATAGGAGATTAGGAGATCAATAAAATGATGTCAAGAAGACACCTTGCAATAATAGTTAGTGGCTGTCTCATCCTAGTTGTCATTCTAGTAGTAACTTTGACAAGCTTGAATGACCACACACCTGCACATGCAGACACCAATGCCAGCCCGTCTTATGATTGGCATACCTGTAATCCTACAGAAGTGGCTACCTTCACTAACCGTATACATGTCCATTGTTCGGTAGGCGTTGGTGATATTGACTTTTTCGCCGCCCCAACTAATTCCGAACATGTTGATCGCTATTTATCAATCATTATGTTCGCTATAGAGAGAAATACAGAGCTTTTTGTTGCATACGACATCTCAGATCTCAGTGGATCCTCTTTTGGCTGTCGGAACGACGATTGTCGAGCAATTCACGGCCTCATTGCACCCAAATAGTGGAAATTGTAGCTCGACTCTGTACAACATGCCTAAATATGTACAGAGTCGGGCTAATCATTGCCGCCGGGGATAGGTGTATCCTCCAGCTCAATGCGCCCAAATTCATGCTCGCGGAATTCGTTATAGATGAATTGCAACCCGGTACGAACACGTTGTTGCACCTCCGCCAGTTCATATTCTAACGGTGGCGGAAACAGCGTCAACAATTCATGCACAATCTTCGAGGTTTCCGACAATGGACGGCGCATCTCAAACAAATCCCGCATCCGATCTCGTGCTAACTGCAAATATTGTTGTATGGGTTCAATCTGCGATCTATCGACCACATCTCCGCCCCGCCCTGGTACAATCGTCACTGCTTTCAAATCATCCTGTAAATACCGCAGTCCTTCCAGCCACTCCTTAGAATAAGGCCCATTCAAATACGGCGGCGTCTCTACCACTACCGAGTCGCCAGTAAATAGCACGTCCTGACACCGTACCCAGATAGATCCGTGCATAGGGCCAGGTTGGTGTTCTAGAATAATGGCTGTCTTCCCGAAATGCAGTCGCATTGTTTTGGTGAAAGATATTGTTGGCTTCAATATTTTGCCAGAAAGCAAAGCTGTTTGTTCTGTCGGGTTACTGCTCAACATATTGGCAATCGTACTCACATACGATCCCGACAAATTGGAGACAAACTTACGAGTCGAAACATGCGCGATCAACAATTCTGGTTTGAACCACGATGCCCCTAACATCCGATCTCGGTGCGAATCCAGCATAATCACGGCCCGGATCGGAATATCGGCAAAATCCCGCAACATCTCCTGCCACCGCCGTGCATCATTCGGGAACGGTGGTGCATCAATCAGCACAAATCCTTCGTCGGTTTGCACTGCTCCTATCGTCATCCCCCGCAATGTAGCTTCGACAAAGATGCCGTCTGCGATTTCGCGCACAGCTTATCTACTCCTCAATCCATCCATCATCGACGCCAGCGCCGCTTCTACCTGAGCTTTAGTGGCCGCCACACCACCACCTTGTGCCATCTCAGGACGGCCACCGCCCCGCTGCGAACCCAATACTGCCAAGCCTGCCTTCAACAGTGACACAACATCCAGATCAACATCTGCCGAACGCGCACACACCATATGTGCTGGATCACCATAAATACCCAACATCACCACTGTCTGGGGATTCTGTGTCAACTGGCTGGCAAGTTGTTGTAGATCACTCGCGTCATAGTCGTCTACAACATGACTGATGACCGTCCAGCCATCCTCCTGTCGAGATGCCTGCCACATATTTGCCCCATGATACCCAACCAACTCCCGCCGCACTGCCTTGAGCGCACGTTTCAGCGCCTTGTTCTCCTCGCGCATCTTGTCCAACACCACCGGAATCTGGTCATAGCCAGTCGTCATCTGCGCCGCCAGGTCATTCAACAGGCCATTCTTCTGCCGATAATCTCGCAATGCCCGATCACCGCAGCGAAATTCGACCCGCATATACTTCCCCTTCAGACGATCAACACGCAAAACCTTTATCACACCAATTTCGCCTGTGAAAGCCACATGAGTTCCACCACAGGCTGTCTGGTCGAAGCCGCCTACATCCACTACACGCACTGCGTCAGTCACTTTTTCGGAGATTTTCCGCAATTCTAGAGCTGCCAATTCCTCATCAGTTGGAAACCACGCTCGCACCATCCGATTTTCCGCCACTATCTGGTTCGCTAGATCCTCAGCCGCATCAACATCCGCCACAGACAAATCAGTGCGATCCAGATCAATTGTCACGCTATTGTCACTCAGATGAAAACCGACTGTCTCGGCTTCTGCTACATTTATGAATGCTCGCGTTAATATGTGCTGGCCGGTATGATGACGCATATGGTCAAAGCGGCGGCTCCAATTGATCTGACCCTGCACCAACCTTCCATCAATCGGTCGCTCGGTCACATGCAACACCAGTCCATTATCATCGCCGACCACGTCCACCACAGGAACATCGTTCAATAACCCCACATCATGTGGTTGCCCGCCGCCAGTTGGATAAAATGCGCTCTGTGACAAAGCCACCACCAGACAATCATCGACCTGCGTTTGCTCAATCACCTGTGCTTCAAATTGCAACAAATACGAATCGTTATAATAAAGTCGTTCAGTTTTGCTCATTCTGCCTTCCGTGCTACCAGCGTACAAAATGTCGTCCGTGCCTCAGTCACTGGCAAACCATCAATACCCGCGCCTAGCAACTCACTTTTGGGCGTCGGCTGGGCGATTGCCACACCCCGGTTCATAACCTCAACTTGCCAAGCTGCTGTCTCAAATGCGGCTAATACCTGATTCTCAAATACCGCCTGTTCCATCTCAAACTGTCGAATAGCGGCGGTATTGGCCTCATCATCTTCATCATAAAACGTTGAAACCGCCAGAAACATTTTGCTGACAATCCGCCATAATTCCGGCAGTACCACGTCCGCTTTGCCAATATTCGGCAACCCGACATAAGTCGTCAACGTCGGCACAGTCCCATCCTTAAATGGCATTTGCCGGGCATCTGCCGCCACCAGACTCAGATCGTCGTACAAGCCCCAATGCTGGAAACGCACCCGATTCCGCCGCAATACACTTGGGCTGAAATCCGTCGCCACCACTGGCGATATTCCACCCTTCAGCAACCGTTCGACCAACGCTCCCCGGCCACTTGCCAGATCAACCACCGGCCCGTGTACCTGATCCACTACATAGTTAAATTGCTGCTCAGTCTGAGCCAACACCTCGGCAGTATACAGTCCTGTCATCGCAAAATCCATGACAGATTTGGCTTCATCGTAGTCGCCGCGCTCCTCTAGCAACGATCCCCGAAAAAATTGATCCGCCGGATTCAATGCCTCCAGCGGCCCCTTCATCAACTGCCGTTCCACATCCGGATTCTCGCGCATGAACGTCGCCAGACGGCTATCGACCTGTGCCCAGAGGTCATCGCGGGGCAAATCGGGTGTCAGGAAAATCCCAACTCCCTCCCGCACTGGATACACTGCTCCACAATCGCTACACGTCGCCACAGCTTCCACAATCCGACTGCTTTCACGCACTGCAATATTCCAACCCAAATCATTGTGACACGCTGGACACGCTAGCATCTCCATCAGATAATCGTGCATATCTTTTTTCTCCATGCTCAAAAGGACTTTATCGATCAGCCTGTACCCTTCACTTGAAATGATGTGGCTGCTCTTTCCAGTACCTAACAGCTGGTCGAAAGGTTCTCAGCGTATCTATTCTGCCCCCGTCCGGCGCGACGTCGCCCAGACCTGCGGCCTGACCTCGCCGCGCTTATATCCGATCCCGATGCACATCACGCCAACTGCACCACCTCGCCAACTTCACTCGGCACATCAGGATCATGTTGGGCGCACGGCTTGGCATCCACCGTTGTGACAGCCGGTAACCCTTGCGCGGCCTGTCCACCCATATGTCCAGCATCACCAATAATAATATCGGCCTCGCCTCCCGTCCGGCGCAGCGCCCAAGCCAACGGTAAACATACTACCGTCAACGCTCCCCCGATCACGTACCCCGTGCTGATGCTGTTGTTTAGAGCCACCTGCCCCAATGAACTTTGTATCCCAATGCCCCCTGCGCTCGAAATCATACTATCCACCGAAAGTACCGACGCCCGTTGCTCAGTGGGAATAATATGGTGGATATAACTCTGGCGCACCGGCCCCAACGCTCCTACTGAGGCCATGCCTATCAGCAACAACCCCACCGCCAGATAGAAGCTATTAACCAATCCGATTCCGACCATCGCCACCATAAATACCGCAATTGCACCGAGCATCAGCGTCGTGCGTCGTCCATCGTGATTCGTATACCAGTCCACAAACGTATTGCCAACAATCGTCGAAAGCGAGAGCAACGCCGTCACAACCCCTGCAATCCATATCGCGTCAGGATCACCGTACAACTCCAAGAAATACGGCTGCCAAGCATAAAACGCCCAGCCCATAAACCCGAACTGCACGAAAGCCATCAGCATCAAGAGGCGCAGTTGGGGTTCTCGCCAGCCAAATTGAATGCTGTCGTTGGTCAATTTACGCATTTCTGCCGGAATCTTCCGCAATGTCAGCGGCTTGGCCTGATACCCAATGTCGTGCATCGTGCGGTAGGCGATGCCAAACACAATCACCAGGAACACCGCTCGCAGCATATACGGAATCGCTATATCCAGCGTACCAATCACACCACCGCCTATCGAGCCAATCAGCATTGCCAAACCAGTGATTTGTGCCCCACGTGCGAAAACATGGTCGAGTGCGCCCTCGTAGTTGGTGGCTTCTAGAGCATCCACCAACCAAGCTTCGACTGCACCGGAGTAGAACGTGAACCCCAATCCCAGAAAGACCGACGTAACCAGAAACCACAGTAGCCCGGCATCAATTAGCGAACCAGCCACATAGCCTAGCGTCGCAGCCATCAATACCAACGCGCTCAACAAAAACGACACGCGCCTGCCGAGGGTATCGGCTACTACGCCTGTCGGAATTTCAAAGACGACCAATCCCAATGTATAAAACGCATTGGCAATGAATACTTGACCAATATTCAGACCCGCGTCCAGCAAAAACAGTGTGTTAACGCCCCAGATCAATGATGCCGAAAACGTATAAAGCCCCGCAATCCAAAAATAACTGCGAATGACGTGCTGCGATGTCATGGATCAGTCCTTACAATAATTGAGTTGAGAAAATGTTACAGATCTTTCCGGGCAAAATGCACCGCCGCCACTGTCACCGCCCCAATAGACGGCACACTAAAACTGACCACTGTCCGTAACTGGTCGCTCCGCTCATAATCCCCGGCAAGCACCAACGGCAGATTGTCGATGATATAGGCAGGCGAGAGATAATCACCACCCAACAACGACAGTAAGAACCCAGACATATACCATATCACCCACACCACCACCATCGCCACCAACGTGCGGTTGAAGATTGTGCTACACGTCACGGCCAAATTGGTCAGCAACACCAGAAACGTCCCCACAATCACCACCGACCACGCAATGCCCGCCCTTGACAAATCTTCCTCGGTATTTTGCAAAATAATTAGAATCGGTGGCAAAACCACCGCTAGATAAATGCCCAGCACCGTTACCAGCCGGGCGCTCATCTTGGCAAGAATATACTCATAGCGCGTGACGGCTTTGCTGAGGATGCTATCCGCCACCACGCCCGCCTCTGAAGACACCGCCCCGCTGCTGATGACGATAACCACCGTACTCCAGATCACCAGAAACGTCCCCAATAGGTTAGCAATCGCTATCGCGGGTGTGCCTTCATTCAGTGCCTCCGCAATGGTAAGCACCGACTGGAACGCCATCAGCAACAGCCAGATTCGCACCACCCACGACCTGACCATGCCGATCAGATCAGCTTCCAGCAGTGCCAGAAACGGCATTGCCCTCCGGTTCCACCTGGAGAATTCGGGAGAAGCCATGCGAACGCTCCTCTTCTACCAACTGTATAAACGCCGCCACCATCTCGTCATCCAACGAATTGATGGCGACCAACTGCACGTCCGTTTCAGCCATCACCTGGAGGATTTGCGCCAGTCGCTCCGCCACCACATCCCCCTCGGCAAAATACACCTTCAGAGACGCCAGCCCGCGCTCCCACTCTATATTCTTCTGATCTTGCTCCAGGCGGCTGCACAATCCATCTAAATCGCCGTCCAGTTCAAGTTCAATCGCCGTCGAGCGCGTCAACTGCTTCATCTCGCGCACCGGCCCATTGAAAATAAGCTTGCCCTCACTCAACACCCCGATATGATCGCACACCTTTTTGATGTCACTCAGGTTATGCGACGACACCAGGATCGTCTTGTCGTGTCCCAACTCTTTGATAAGGTCAATGGTATACTGTCGGCCTTCCGGATCCAGTCCTGCCGTCGGCTCATCCCACACCAATAGTTCAGGATCATTCATCAGCGAGGCCGCAATCCCGAGCCGCGTCGTCATGCCCGTCGAAAACTCTTTGACCTTCTGCGACGCCGCTGACAGCAATCCCACCGCCCGCAACAATGCCGCGAGTCGTGGTTTTCGCACCTCACGCGGCAGCCCGAACAACTTGCCCACAAAATCCAGATACATGATCGGATTCATGTCTTTGGGAAAGCGGGGATTGGTCGGCAAGAATCCGATTCGCGCCCGCAGGTGCAGTGCATTCGGTGTCATCGGCTCATCGAATACCATGACACTGCCTGCTGTTGGCCGCTGCAATCCTAACAACAGCTTAATCGTCGTCGTCTTTCCGGCCCCATTCGGCCCTACCAACCCGAACACCGAGCCTTGCGGAACCGTCAGATTCGCGCCATTCAGCGCGATATGCTTGTTGCTGTAAATCTTGGTCAAATTCCGAGTTTCGATGATATTCACGTTGAAACTCCAGATACACTATCGCAGTCACTCCCCCCGATAAGCCGCGATAATCTCCGCCAGGATACTGACCGCGATTTCCTGTGGCGTCTCCCCATGAATATCCAGTCCAATCGGCGAACGCACGCGCTCTAATGCTTCCTCCGACACGCCATATTCATCAATCAACACCTGCCGCGTCAATGCCCAACGCCGCCGCGACCCGATCAGCCCCAGATACCGCGCCTCACTCGCCAACAATTTCGGGAACAACTGCACATCAATCTGCTGGCCCCGCGTCACCGCCGCCACGAACGTCAGTCGGCCAATTTCCACCTGAGCCAGCAACTCCTCCGGTGACATAGCGTAGTAGCCATCCATTTCCGGAATCTGCTCTGGCGAACACAACTCCGTCCGGTCATCGCTGACCAGCACCCGGAATCCACTCCATTTTGCCAGTTCCGCCACCGCCTTGCCGACATGCCCGCAGCCAATCACGACCACCGTCGGCAGCAACCCCACCGGCTCCACGAACACCTCCAGAGTGCCACCACAAATGCCGGGATCGCCATCCTTTATATCCGTCAGGTTATAAGTAAGCGTGACAGACTGCCCGGTCTGCATGACCCTCTGGCCTTCTTCGACCACCAGGGCCTCCATCGCCCCGCCGCCCACCGTGCCCACAATCGAGCCATCCGGCCACACCAGCATCTTACTCCCCGCCTGTCGGGGAACCGATCCCTGTGTCCGGATGACCGTCGCCAGCGCCGCTGCTTTTCCATCGCGTTCAGCCTCGGCCAGCGCCTCAAAAACTGCTAATGCCTCACTCATACGCCGTTGGCTTTCTCTTGCAGCGCCCGCCACACCTTCTCTGGCAGAATCGGCGCATCCAGCACCCACACGCCGCACGCATCGTATACCGCGTTGCAGATCGCTGGGCCAACGCCATCCAGCGGAATTTCAGCCACCGCCTTAGCTCCAAACGGCCCGCTTTCTTCGTATGTCTCGATGAAGATCACGCCCAGATCCGGCATTTCATCCGCCCGGTAAATCTTATAGCCATCGAACTGCCGGTTTAGCATCGAGCCGTTGTCATCGAAGGCCATTTCCTCACAATGTGCATAACCCAACGCTTGCACCATGCCGCCTTCGATTTGCCCGCTGGCCGTCACCGGATTGATGATAACGCCACTATCGACGGCCATCACCAGTTCATCCACTGTAAACTGGCCGGTTTCAATGTCCAGCGTAATCGTTGCAAACTGTGCCCCAAATGGCGGTGGACTCTCCGGGCTGACATAGCTTGCGATGCCCATAATCTGGTGCTGATCCTCATGATGCAGGCTGTTCAGCGCCACTTCACGGTGCGTTACCGAGCGTCCGTCCGGCGTCCACACCGCCTGATCTCTCAACTCCAACACTTCAGGCCCTACCAGGGCATCATCATCGGCATCTTTATTGAACATATTCGCTGCCACATTCCGCATCTGTCCAGCTACTTGTTCCGCCGCGATTTGCGCCGCACGTCCGCTGATGTATGTCGTGGATGAGGCATACGCGCCTTTATCAAATGGTGTGAAATCCGTATCTGACGAATAGGCGATGATGTCTGTCACCTCACAACCCAACACCTCTGCCGCGATTTGCGCCAGCACTGTGTCCGACCCTGTTCCCAAATCCGTTGCGCCGACCAGCAAGTTAAACGATCCATCATCATTGATCTTGATACTGGCCGCCCCCATATCCAGCCGGGGAATCGCCGTACCCTGCATCACACATGCCACACCAATGCCGCGTCGTAAGTGGGGCTTGCCGGGAACTTCGCGCCATGTCGCGTTGCCAAAACGCTCCGACCATCGGATGGCCGCCGCGCCTTGCGCCACGCAATCCTCCAATCCGCAGGTGTTGATATATTCAGGATGAGCCTCGCGCCCTTCGCTCCACGCCTTGCTGACGGGGTGCATGTCGCCCGCTTTCAGTGCATTCTTCAACCGGAATTCCAGCGGATCAAAGCCCATCTCGCGGCTGATCCATTCCATGTGTGGTTCCAACGCCCAGAATCCTTGCGGCACACCATAGCCGCGATAGGCTCCACTCGGTGGTGTATTCGTATACACAATATCGGCATGGAACTTGATGTTCGGCGCGTTATAGAGTGCCATCGCCTTATGGCCGGTATTGCCCGCCACCGTCAGCGCATGGCCGCCCGTCGCCCCGGTGTCCGACAGCGCATACATTTCGTTGGCGACCACCCGCCCATCATTCGTCACGCCCGTTTTCATCGTGACATACATTGGGTGACGACTGCGGCTGGCATAGAATTCTTCCTCACGGGTATATTCAAACCGCACCGGACGCCCCGTCACAATCGTCAAATGTGCTGCCACATCCTCGGTCAAAACTTCCTGCTTGACACCGAATCCGCCCCCAATACGCGGCTTTATCACCCGAATCCGCTTTTCATCCAGCCCCAACACCGGGGCCAGAATCCGCCGCACATGGAACGGAACCTGCGTGCTGGTCCGAATTACCAGCCGGTCATTTTCATCCCACCAGGTCAGGGTCACATGTGGTTCATTCGGCGTCTGCTGCACCTTCGGGCTGTAATAGGTGCGCTCGAAGACGCGATCTGCCTCGGCAAACCCCGCCTCTACGCTACCCAACTCCCACTCGATCACCGCCGCTAGGTTGCGATCTTTATCTTCAATCAGCCAGCTATCTTCCTCGTCATGCAGCACTGGCGCACCAGGTTGCATACTTTCGCGGGGGTCAAAGACCGTCGGTAGTAATTCATACTCAACCTCAATCAAATCCAACGCCTGCAACGCGATGGCTTCTGTCTCCGCTGCCACCATCGCCACGCGATCTCCTACAAAACGCACCTTATAATCCAGGCTGTAGTTATCATGTGGCCCCGGCTCAGGATCAGACTGCCCAGCGGTTGTATAGGGCACTCGCGGCAAATCATGGTGGGTCAATACGGCATGAACGCCTGGCAAGGCCCGTGCCTTGCTCACATCAATACTTTTGATAAGCGCGTGCGGATGGGGACTCCACAGCACCTTCGCCGTCAACATGCCCCGCATATCTACATCATCGGCAAATGCTGGTTTACCTTGCACAAGCTTCTTGGCATCAACTTTGGGCCTCGGCTTACCTACCTGTTGAAGCCGTTCGCGGTCCGGCTGCAACCGTCATCACTGGAAGTGGTGTCGTTTTGACCTGCGTCCGTGGCCCACTGCCACCGCCCATCCAATCATCTTCAGGTGGCTCGGCCTGTGGTGGCGTAAACAACCCTGGTGGAGCCGGAATCGCCCCATCCATATCAATGGGTGGCACATCTTCGCATCTTCCCGCAAAATCGCTGCTGCCCGCAAGACCGCCTGCACCGGTTTCACATAACCTGTATCCCGGCTCAAAACCCCTGCCAGCGCCTCACGCACCTGCGCTTCAGTCGGATCAGAGATTTCATTCAGCAGCGCCAACGCACATAGTACAAACGCTGGTGTTTCATAACCACCTTGAATAGCCCCTGTCTCCACAAATGCCTGTTGCAACGCGTGAAGTGGTTCCGACCCCTCTCCAACCACGTTCCTGTGCGCCACCCACGCCCTCAATTGTCAGCACCTCACGGTTTGCCACCTGATGCGCCAGAATCATACCCGCTAGGACAGGCCGTCCATCCAGCAACACCGTATCCGTGCCGCTGATACCCCACTCATCACCAAATTTGACGCCCACGTAGCCATAACGCCGCAGCGCCCGTAGCAACGTTTCATTCGCCGCCACATCAAAAACAACATCTTGACCATTAAGCTTAAATTCAACGTTCATATTATCCTCAGTCAACCTCGATCTCGCCCAAAAATAAGCGGTCACCACTATCACCAGTATACCGCGTTTGCGAATTTGGTTCGTATATCCCAATCGCCAGCGAATATTGCCCTTCCGGAAGTCCCTCCAAGTCTAGCACAACTTGATCTTGCACCATCCCCGGCAACCAGTTACCCGGCGGCAACATTCCGCCACCCGGCCACGTATCTACCTGTCGCACAGGCGGCTGCGTGGGATCGTCATACACATGCACGAATATCTTGCCATCACGCTCACCATCTCCCGCCGAATACCATGTCACTGTGATGATAACCGTATCATCAGCCAGCTGATAATCTGCGGCGACCAGCTGCACTTCATGTCCCTCAAACGGGTCATGGAACACCATTGCCACATCATCCGGTGCTGGCACTGGCTCAAAATTCCCACCATAGATCCAATATGCAGACGGCTGGTATGTACCTTCCGCCTCTAGGCAGAATCGGCTCTCCGCCGCCGAAAGCAGAAACGGCACATCCATCCATTCTCCAGGCCGGTTTGGAACCACCTGCACCGCCTCCACACTATCACACCCGACCAGCAGCCGCGCTGCATTCTCCGCATGAACCCGCAACACTATTAAATAATGGCTTTGTTCATCCAACACTGGCAGATCAAATGCTTCTCCCCCATTGATAATCCGTCCCCCATCTATGCCTGCACACGGTTCCCGATCACAAGTAGCATACGGCAAACTTCGCACTACCGACACAAAACCCGCTACTGGCTCATCGTTCCACCATTCATAATTGAAATCACGTTCGCTAGCAATATTCCCTACATTCAAGACCGCTAGTGGTTCGGCAAACCCCACCACACTCAACTGCGGCTCGCGCATGAAATCCTCTGTCGGCCAATTCGCCACCGACACAATTTGCGTACTCGTCGCCGATGCCACCGTATTTTCTGGCAATGGAAATGTAAAGCGTGCCAGTTCCTCGCCAAACACTCCTGCCTGCTCCAACAACGGTAACGATTGAATATCGTGATACACCGCAAAATAATCGGGCCGGTTCGGATGATTTGTCATCGTGTCGTAAATCACACCCGACCCCTGCCGCCATGCCAATGCTACGTCTGCCGATGTCAGTCCCACAACATCGTATGTCGCTCGATTTCCTACATAACGCACCACACCCACATCATGAACACCAATCCGCGCATTTTCTGGCAACTCAGCATCAATCCAGCGTGCCATTGCGATCTGCTGGTGGCGAACCACTGCGATATTGTCGTGATAACGCCGCGCATATTCCAGTGTCGTCCAACTGGACAGCACCAGGATCCCCGACGCCACACCTACTGACAACCACCGCCAACGTTGCGCTCGTATCCGCACCAGCAGCCAACCTGCCAACGGAAATATCAATGCCATCAAAGGCAACTGGTATCGCTTAAAATGCCAGAATGCCGTATCTAGTGTCGCAATCGCCCCACTCATCACCAGCAACCAGCACCCGGCCAATAACTCTGGCATAACTTCCCGCCGCCGCCAGCTGTCTCGCGCACCCATCAACACTGCCGCTAGCGCCAAAATCACCAACATCGACGGCACATAGCGCCCATCCGCTGGATTGCGTCCGCTGACCAGCTCGCGCCACATCCGTCCCCAGAATTCTAGGCTGATTTCAATACGTTCCGATAAGGGGATCGTTACGTTATACAGGTGCGATTTCGCCAGATTACCACTGGCCGTCATATCACCTGTCACCATCCAGTTCACTAGCGGTTGCATCCCCGACGCTAGCAACGGCAACACCATCCACCATCGAATCCGCCGCTCGTTCCATGCCAATGCCGCCACCACTGTCACCGCAACCACCGCACCCTCTGGTCTCGCCAACGCCGCTACACCCGCTAAGAGCGTGACATAAATACATCGTTGCTCTGGCCTAGCGATCCCAAACACTAGAGAACAAGTTCCTCTCCCATGTTTCGGGGAGGTTAGGAGGGGGCTGCCTACATACAACACCCCCATCACTGCCACCAAAAACAGCAGCGTCTCCATGCCACTCAACGCTGCCCACACAATCGGCCCACTGACCACAAACGCCAGCATCAACATCCCCGCAATCGCATAATCCGAACGACGTGGACGCGCTGGCAATACTATCTTATAAATCAACCATGCACTCAGCAGAAAAAACAGGCTCCCCAGCCCGACTGCCCAATATGCCAGCTTCAAGCCCTGAAAGCCCAGCAAATACCCAGCTGCCAGCAATGGCGTATACAAGAAACTCGTCGCGCCCGACGTCGGATCATCGCCGGGGTTATAGACATATGGCTCACCATTTGCCATTTGTCGCGCATATTGGAAATGGATATAGGTGTCATCCAGCGGCATCACCAGCGATCCTTCGCTGGCTTTCAACCCCATCGACAGATAAACGATCATCACTGCGCCCCATACCACGCACAGCACCGTCCATGCCCGCAAATCTGCCGACCACCGTCCCCCATACCACAGATGAGAAATCTCTCTCCTCGCGGTCGGCGGATGATGTTTGACCACTGAATTCATCCGTCTACCTGAACGCTACTTGGCACCGTCCTCAAACTCATGATCCTCGTACACCCGCCACCCAATCTCCGGCGTATCCATTTCAAATACTTCCTCTGGTGGAATTTGAATCACAGTCGCGTTAGCTTCCACGGCCACCGTTCCATCGGATAATATCGCTTCGCCTGCCACCTGAGCTGCTCGGCGGCGATCCTTTATCACCCGCCCTCGGAACAGGATTTCCTCGCCCAGCGGCACATGCTGACGATAGCGCAATTCCATTTTGCCCGTAAACATCATGCGGTCCGGGTCAATCGACAGAATCGAACGCCCCATTATTTCATCCAAAATCGTCGCCACGATTCCGCCGTGCGCAATGCCAGGATAGCCCTGATACTGGTCTTGCAACACCACACGTGCCTCAATCTCACCGGAGCCAACATTATAAAAGCGTATCTTTAATCCCACTGGATTTGATACGCCGCATACAAAACATTTCTGCGAATTGGGTTGAGGTTCTCTATTGGTCATCCACTCACTCAAACTCAATCTAATCGTTGTAAAATATCCTGATAAACGTGTTGCGGGTCAATCTTCAATTGCCGCATGATTTTCACCGCCACCGAATCGGTCTGCGACACCAATCCCAATAGCACATGCGGCACATCTAACACAGCACTCGCTCCCGCATGATCGACCGCCATTTTGATCGTCGCCAGCACATCATCTGACAAGCGCATTGGATAGATTCCTAGCGCATGATACCGATGCGTAACCAATTCCACCAACCCCCGCACCCGTTGGCGCTGCAATCCATAGGACTGTAATAATTTCGCCACCAGATTTCCCGGCTCCAACATCAACCCCATCAGCAAGTGTCCAGTACCCAGCACCCGATGTTCCAACCGTTCAGCTTCTTCCAGTGCCATCCCAAACACCGCCTGCACGGTCAGCGTAAATGCCACAGGCTGCCGCAAAAACCCCAAATCGCCACCAGCCACGCCCTCCAACAGCGGCATTTGGACCCGCATATATGCCTCCATCTGCTTCAGGATGTCACCCGACTTCACATTCAATCGTCGCAACGCCCGCACCGACACATCATCCTGCTGCTTCACCAGATTTAGCAATAGATGACCGGTTCCCATATAGACATGATAGCGTCCCCGCCGTTCATTTCCGGCAATATCCAATAGTGATTTATAGCTGTTGGAAAGCCCTATGATTTCTACCTGACGCTCAGACCCAACCTGCATCATCTCCTGCGTTCGCACACGCACATGATCGGCCTTCACCCCCAAATTTTTCAAAATGCGCCCCGCGACACCAATTCGCTCGCCCAGCAACCCCAACAACAAATGCTCGGTGCTGACTTGGTCATGGTGCATTCGGCGTGTTTCTTCCTGCGCCAGCGACAAGGCGACCCGTGCGCTGGGTGTATAGCGCGAGCGATGGCGGGCCGCGTCCTCAATGCGTTCCAACGGTAAATCTCGCCGCAACTGATCTCGAACCTCCCCAAGCGGTAGCTTCAGAGCCTTGCCGACTGCCGCGCCTTTCGGCTGAAGCAAAATCCCCAACAACAGATGCCCCACATTCAGTTGTAGCTGATCCAGCCAGTGAACTTCATCATTGGCAAGTCGCAATGCCTCCTGGACATCTGTCGCGAATGTCAGCGGTGGCGAATCAGCATAGCGTCGTGCAAAGCCCACATTCTGCCGTCGGATGACATCCTCAATTTGGCGTGGTTGTAGGCCATATGCCGCGATGATCTGCTCGACTGTTTCGCTGCGTTTTCCATATCCCCTGGAAAACAAACGCCCTCCGCTCGTACATAGCCGCACGATGCCCAACAACAAATGTTCAACCGCAATATGGCTGTTTTCTAGTCGTCGGGCCTCGTCATGCGCGGCTTCCAGCACCGCTTCAGTTTGTTCAGTAAGCGGAGCCATCAAGTCCAGCGGAGGGACGTTCATCGTATATTAATGGGAATAGCCATCGGCAAATGTATCGATCATCAGCCGCACATCGTCGCCCAGCGGATACAACACTGGGCAAGTGCAACCGTTCGCCACATATTCACGAACCTTGGCGCGTACTTCTTCTGGCGAACCGCTGGCTGTTACCTGTTGCACCACATCATCTGGCACCAGCGTCATCGCATTCTCGATTTCTTCCTCGGTGGCAGGCCAGGTCAATACCTGATGAATCTCATTCAGCAGGTCCTCACTCACACCGCTGGCCTTCATCAAATGCGGCTGCTGTCCCAGATATTGTGTTACCATTTTCCGAGCATTATTCAATGCCCGCTGGCGATCAGTGTCCACTGAGCAGATCACCAGTTGCGGACGGTCAATGTCATCTACACGCTTCCCAGCCAGTTTCGCGCCCTTTTCAATTTGCTCCATAGCCCCCACGTTGTATTGTGGCGACACCATATAGTTCAGCAAGACGCCATCAGCAATCTCACCACTCAGCGCCAGCATCTTCGGACCCGTAGCGCCAATGTAAATCGGCACATTCCGTGCCTCGCGCCGCCCATGCACAACATCCAACTCAATACCACTCACGTTAACAAACTCGCCCTGGAAGCTCACACGCTTCAAAGCCAATAAATCACGCACTACTGTGACATATTCGCGCATCGCCAGCAAAGGCTTACGACGTTGAATGCCAACGTTTGCCGCCAGCGGGTCCCACCAGGCTCCAATACCACAAATAATGCGATCTTGTGCCAGATCATCCAGGGTCAAAAATGTCGAGGCCATCAGCGACACATTCCGTGTCCAGTTATTAACCACCCCCGACCCAATCTTCAGCCGGTCGGTATGCGCCGCAAAAGCCGCCATCGGCACAATTGCATCGCGCACCAACCGGCTTTCCGCCTGCCACACCGCATCGAACCCTTTTGATTCGGCATACTTACAAAACTCAATACCGTCTGCAATTTCATGGGCATCTTGTAAATAAAGTGCAACACGATCTGCCATTACTAAACTCCTTCTTGAATAATATAACGATTAAGTCAATGGATCTGGGTCTTCGACAAGCAACCCATAATCAAGAATAGGCTCGCCATATTTCTCCGCCAGTATCAAATATTGTTCCAAATCTTCGGACGTATCCACATCCATCGCAATCCGCTCCGATTCATAGATGTGCAATTTAACACCAGCCAACTCTGCTCTGGACACATGCCGGTCAAAACTACCTTCGCCATAACTATACTCAATAATTCCTGGCGGATTCATCAGCAGCGCATTCGTGCCATTACGTTGAGCATCAGGCGCAACCACCACCGTTCCAGTATAACGCCCCAGATGTAGAATCTGCTCTACATCTTCGACTGCCAATAATGGTATATCAGTCGGCAACACCAATGTCGCTTCTACATGCCATGCCCGCAACAAATCTGTGGCACGCGTCAGCGCCGTATTCAGTTTAGGTTGTCCACTTTCCTGAACCGTATTCACGCCCTGTTCGCGAGCGACTGACAGCACTTTGGTATCGCGGCTGATAACCAGAATACCATCAATCGCTGGAATAGATTTCAATAATTGAATATGACGCAAAAGCATGTTAAGGGCAAATTTCTCGCGCTGCTCTGGGGAAAGCACATCGGCCAGACGACTCTTTGCGCGAACGAGTGGTTTAACCGGCATTATAGTCCAGATTTTCATTCAGTCACCTCAATTCATGTGATTCAGTATCTGATGGGCCAACCACTGCCGGTCTGCCACAGTTTGCATAACGGTCTGTGTCTGAAATATTGACATGCCGGGAACCTTGCCAATTACCTGCTCGGCATCATCTTGCTTGTCGATCACCAGCCAATCAATCAAACCGTTATAGTACCGTGCCACACCTGTATTCGATACTTCCAGGCCCATCTCACCCATCAATTTGTCGGCAGGTCCTTTTATCGCCTTACCCCCTACCAGAGGACTCACCGCCACGCAAGGTATCCTTCGTGTTTCCAGCGCCTCACGGATACCCGATATAGCCAGAATTGGTGCTATTGATAGCAAGGGATTTGATGGACAGATGATAATTACATCCGCCGCAACCAGCGCATCTCGCACTTCACAGGTTATCCTTGCTGTATCGCTACCATCGAACTCTAAGCGCGTCACTGTTGGCTGCCACCTATATTTTACAAAATATTCCTGAAATGGCAGAATCCCTTTTTCTTGAGTATGCACCAGCGTCGCCAGTCGTTCATTTGTAGCGGGCAAAATCTCGTGTTCAACACCCAATTGAGTACGTAGGTGGCGCGTGATGGTCGTTAAACTCTGCCCGCTGGCAAGTGCCTGTGTCCGTAGCATGTGCGTTGCCAGATCACGATCCCCCAACCGGAACCACATCGCCTCGCCATAACGCTCCAGTGTCTCGAAACATTGCCATGTTTCGTTCACCAAGCCCCAACCCGTCGCTGGGTTTGCGAGGTCCGCTAGGGTATACATCACAGTATCTATATCCGGCGAGATGTGCAGGCCATAATGGACAAAGTCATCTGCCACATTGACAATTACAGTCAATTGACCCGCTGGTAGCACCTCAGCCAATCCATGTGCCAGCTTTGCGCCACCGACACCCCCCGCCAGTGCAACGACCTTCCATTTTTTCCACGCCTCAGCGCTCATCGCCATACCACTACTGGCAGTTTACGGTCTCGCTGCCGCTCCTGAGCTGGATAGCCCAACGCAATCAACGCTTGGGGTTCCCAATCGTCTGGTAAATCAAGCGTCTCGCCCACCACATCCGGGCAAAACAAGGGGGCACACATCCAACATGCCCCCAGGCCCGCTGCATGGGCTGCCAACAGAAGATTCTGACCAGCCATTGCCACGCTCTGAATCGCCATAGTCCGCTCGGCTTCGTTCCGTTTCGTATCAGGATACTGATCCATATCCACAAAACTCATACACAAGCAAATCAATGCAGGCGCACCTGTCAATCGTTCATAAGATCGACGCACGTCTTTATTAATCACCTGCGCTGGCACGCCATCTTGCTCCAAATCAACCTGTAATTGCACTCCCATTGCCCGCGCCAATGCAGCTTTTTGTTCGGCGTCAATGATTATCGCAAAACGCCAGGGCTGCCGGTTGTGGGCCGACGGTGCCCAAATTGCCGCTGTCATCAGCGTCTCAAGCACATCCTGTGGAATTGGTCGCTGTTCATATATGCGTATCGAACGCCGTGAAAGCACCAATTCTTGAAACAATAAAATTTGTTCGTTCATATCTTATCTAAATTATACATCAATTTTATATCAATTGTACAGGTCTTGTTCTGGAAGTCGATTGATTTCCTTCGCCAACCCATTTTGTGCTTCCGGCCACTGCAATCCACGCACCAACACGACTGGTTGACCTTCGTCCGCCTCACCACTTACCAACCCTGCCGCTGCCGCCACCTGATCAGCAAATGCCGTTACCGTCGCTCGCAGCGTGCGTCCATATAAATCGGCCTGCCCTCGTTGATCTAACAACGGCGGGAACCCACTCAAACCAATCGCCACATTCAGATTACCCAAACGGAAAGGCCGCCCATGCGTATCACTGATGAGAACAGCGGGTTGGATACCTGTGTGCATCTGAAAACCCACCGCTAGTTGTGCCGCCGATGCATCCGGATCCTTCGGCAACAACAAAACTGTCGGATCGTCCACACACCCTGTATTTGATTGGTCAATACCGGCGTTGGCCGACGTAAACCCTAGTTGGTGGCGCACTACCAACACATGCGGTGCAGTTCGTGAAACTGCCACCGACTCGCCCAATACCACTTCAACAAATCGGGGATCTTTGCACGTCTTTTCAGCCAGGGCTATCGCTTCAGGAGTGGGTGTCACCTCGCGCAGATCAACGAAGCGATTTTCCGCCTTCGAAACAATCTTCGACGAGATGACTAGCACATCGCCCGTTTCAAGTTCAAGATTCGCTGCGGTAAGTGCCGCGAGGATAACTGACACCAAATCATCGCCCGGTTGAATCGAAGGAATACCGGGCACAGCTCGCAACAGCAATTCAGTTGTGGGCATTGGCGGTCAGTTGTTCAGTCCGGTAATGCGAATACCGGCTCCCTTCACTTGATATTGCTTGTTGATGTACAGCAGCACAGGCGTCAAAGCTTCCGCCGCCACCGCATTTGCTAGTGGGCCAGCATCAACACCGCGCATTCCTGTGGCTTCCACCAGCTTAATTGTCTCGGCTTTGGCCTTGACATCATCGCCACACACCAGCACATCGCAGTCGATCTTGTGATCCGCTTCTTTCAAATGTGCTGCGCTGACATTCTGGAATGCCGCCACGACTTTGACCCCATCGCCCATGAGTGCCTGTGTCTCCAAGGCTGCTGCATGGCCTTCTGGCACATGCACCTGGCTCACATTCGGCGGTTGCAGTGGGACCGTCAGATCAATCAAGACTTTCCCTTGCACCCCTTCCCGCACCGACTCCAAGATTGCCTTATGCGCTGCATAAGGCACACTCAACACGACTACATCAGCATTACTAGCCGCTTCCAGGTTGCCAGCCCCCACCACATAGTCGCCCCCCAATTGTGTATTCAGTTCATTGGCTTTCCCTATGGCACGTTGCGCGTCACGCGAACCGATAATCACTCGATAACCACTAGTCGCCCATCGCAATGCTAGTCCTGATCCCTCCTTACCGGTTCCGCCCAGCACAGCAATCGTCAACAGCATAAATTCTTGCGGTGTTTTGCTCACAATTAAGTCCTTTCAATACACTTACAATGTCGCCCTGGCAAATGCCTCGTACTTCGCCCACAATGCTGGTGCCAGTGCCCGTCCTTCAGCCGCAATCGCCTGCTCATCCAACACCAATACCTGCCGGTCTTTCATCAACACTTGCCCAGCCGCGATAGTCGTCCGCACCATAGATGCCTCGAACCCAAACAGAATATGCCAGGGCAAATTACCAGATGTCAGCGGCGTAAAAGGATAGTAATCGACTACAATCAAATCTGCCGCTGCGCCAGGCGCTATTGTACCCAATACCTGCCCCGGAAAGAAGACCTCAGCCAATCTCGCGTTATTTTCCAATGCCATGCGTGCAATGCCATCACCGGGCGCTCGTCGCGGATCCCGGTGCGCGACCTTGTGCAGCAAATAAGCCGCCTTCCACTCTGCCCACATATTATTCGAGAATCCATCATTCCCCAAACACAGCTTCATATCAGCTGCCAGCATCGCATCAACCGCCGCCGCTCCCACCGCATTGTTCATATTACTACGGGGCTGATGACTGACCCATGTCCCACTATCACGCAATATTTCCAGTTCCCAAGGATCGCAATGCACCGTGTGGGCCACAATCGTTTTCTCACCCAGCGCACCCGCATCTGCCAATCGCCGCACAACCCGTTTACCATAGTTGTGCAGGCTATCATATTCATCTGCTTCGTGTTCTGCTACGTGGACATGGAAGCCTGTATCCAGCCCAGCCGCCGCATCCACACATGCCGCCAGCGTTTCTTCTGAGATCGTCAAGCTGGCGTGCAAGCCAAACGACGCTCCCAGCATCGGGCGATTTTGCGTCGCCTTCAAAAACCGCACATTCTCGGCAATGCCAGCCTGAATTTTCTCTGGCCCATCTCGATCCGTGACTTCATAGCACAACACCGCCCGCAACCCGGCTTGCTCAACTGCATCAGCGATTACATCCAGGCTGCCATCAATGAAGTTCGGGCTGGCATGATGGTCGATCAGCGTTGTCGTACCATGTTTGATGGCATCCACCAAACACACCAGCGCACTCAAACGTACTGTATCTTCGTCCAGTGCCTTATCCAACGGCCACCACAGCCGCGTTAGAATTTCAGGGAAATCTTTGGGAGCTGGCCCTGGAATGCCCATGCCACGTGCAAACGCTCCATAAAAGTGCGTATGGGAGCAAATTCCGCCCGGCATCACCAGGCTGCCATTGGCATCAATTGTTTCAATATCGGGATGTTTCGCCTGTAGCTCGTGGCTGGGGCCAATCTCTGAAATTTTGTCGCCTTCGACATAAACCGCGTGGTTTTCTAATAATCCAGCATTGGAGACAGTGACAAGTGTTGCGTTCGTAATAAGTAAACTCATGGTCAATTCCTTTTTATCAATAAGGGCTTTGGGCTAATGTGCCGATTAAGGGCGTGAAGTGTCTTAGATTGTGCGTATAGAGTGGCACTTGTAGCCGATAATTCACGGAGGCGATCAAACAATCAAGAATTCCGATGTTGTGGCTTAATGTGAACGCTGTATGTTGTTGCATCGCCCACAGCATGTCAGAAGTAGTCAAGTAGACCATATTAAACTGAGATAGGAGCTTGATCGCCTGTCGTTGTGCTTTAAGATCCCGCGAACCAGCGATAAGCTCCATCCACACCAAAGGTGTTATGTTCAAGGGTGTTTGCTGGCTAAACCATGTTAGTGATGGTTGGTGGTTTCGCAATATATCAACCAGGATATTTGTATCGACAAAATCACTCATGTACGGCGACGCTCCTCTTGTTTGCGTCGTACTTCCTCAACCCAGGCTGCACTATCGGTAATTCCATGATCTTCCCACCCACCTGTCAATCCAGCAGCAATAATCTCTGCTCCAGATTTGGGTGTAAATACAAAAGCCTCACGGAGTTCCTCTTCCGTCCAAGGTCGGTTTTCTGGATCTTCCTCTTCCGAAACCTTGAGTGTTAACTCTACATCTCCGGAAGGCAATCCTTCTGGTAATTCTACTACCAGTTTACCATCTTCGGTGATCTTGCCCGTCAAATGCAGTATTGTCATCTCATATGCTCCTATCCCAATTCCACCGGTGTTTCGACCCATTTCGGTCCACCGAGTCGATTGACCGCCGCCACAATTGCCTCAGCACTCGCCGTCACATCCGATTTATATTCTGACGGCTTCAAATAAATCAATTCCTCATTATCCTGCCGCTCAACTGGCGTTGTAGATGCCACCACATCCCCACGATCCGCCAGCACCCGAATCTGTGCCCCGCGTGGATATACATAATTGCTCCTGGCAACTTCCCATGAGCGTCGTGGTTTCAAACCTTGTTGACGCAACACATGAAACACCCGATCCACAAAGTAGTCAGCGCTGCTATACAACTCGCGAATATGTTTCGCCCGCTGAAACCGATCCCATGTTGTATAGATAAACGCAAATCGGTGTGGTTTTGGGCGATTCCAGACCGGCGGGATCTTCTCCTGAAGTGGCCCCAACTGAATTTTATGGTACAGATTCTCGTCACGGGAATGCTTCCTACCTGGCAGCAAATCCTTGCGCCGCACAAGTTCCATTCCTTTACGCTCGGCAAAATAATGGATGCCGCCGCTGCGTTCTCCAAACACCCTGCCGCTTAAGAAAAATGCCAGGAATTCAGCATCAATCCCTTTTGGTGCGTTACCCTCTGGAATACGATACCAATGCTGCTCGTGAGCAATTGTTAAATCACGTTTCGCTTTGATAACGCCCACCAAAACTCGATCTTCTGGATTCATCGGGCACATTTCCCTCATTCATCTCACGTGGGTTGTGAGCAGGTTATCGAACCCAGGCACATCGAATCAACAGTGGTGTGAAAACCCTCCCTCCTCATGAGTAAAGAGGGCTTTCAGATGAGTGTAACCTTATTTAATACAATCC
Organism: Aggregatilineales bacterium; assembly: GCA_965215855.1. Lineage (GTDB taxonomy): Bacteria > Chloroflexota > Anaerolineae > Aggregatilineales > J027 > J027. Next base: position 733,137 of record CBDCER010000002.1, read on the forward strand.
CACGCGAGCATTAAACTCTGCAATCATCGCGTCGATTTCGTCTGCTTGACCATGAACACCCGACCAGTATGCAGGGTCTTCCCACTGCGCCATAATTTCCTCGTAGGTCTTACCTTGCTGCTCGACCCATGTGAAATATTTCAGATTGTGGACACGCCTGCGGTCATAATGTCCCAATTCCTGCACATGCTGAATATCCTGTCCCATCAGCCAGCGATGGTAATCACCCGCCGCATCTGCCGCAGTATACTCGCCATGTGCCTCGCGTTCCTCGGCGATACGGCTCTGGTACAACTCCATCGAATCGGTGTTCACCGTCAACACCACATCGCCTTCGCCCCATTCATAGTATTTCGCCATCTTGATTGACGACAACATATTGGCAATCGACGAAATCCCGAACTGATCCAGCTTCTCAATAAATGCCGATTCAACACCTTGCTTGACCAGGTATTCACGTCCGGCAGGTTCATTGAACAATCGCATGATACGAATGGTGGCTTCATCATCAATCCCCATCACCATGTCTGTGTTACGGACATTATGGATCCAGGGGATATGCTTGTCGCCAATGCCCTCAATACGATGTGCGCCAAAGCCGTTATACAGCAACGTCGGGCACTGCAATGCTTCGCTGGCGGCAATCTTGCTGGTGGGGAATTGATCTTTCATGAAGTCGCCACAGCCAATCGTCCCGGCTGAACCAGTGGTCAACGCTACACCACGATAGGTGTCGTGCGACCCCATCACCTGCTCCAACACTTCCAACATAGCATTGCCAGTCACTTCATAGTGCCACAGATGGTTGCCCATCTCATCAAACTGGTTGAAAATCATGATGTCGTCACCACGAGTCTCGGTCAATTCCCAGCACTTATCAAAGATTTCCTTCACATTACTTTCAGTACCCGGCGTAGCAATAACTTCGCCCGCTACCTTGCTCAACCACTCGAAACGTTCACGGCTCATGCCTTCTGGCAATATTGCAATGGAGTCGCACGCCAGCAGCGCCGAGTTGTACGCCCCACCCCGACAGTAATTTCCGGTAGAAGGCCATACCGCTTTTTGGGAAGTTGGATCGAACTGCCCGGACACCAAACGCGGCGCTAAACAGCCATATGTCGCGCCGACCTTGTGCGCCCCTGTCGGGAACCACTTGCCGACCAGTGTAATAATCCGCGCATCTACACCACTGATCGCTTTGGGGATTTCTAGATAATTTACATTCCCAAAACCACCACCGTGCGGAGTCGGCTCGTTCTTCCAGGTTATCCGGCACAAATTCAATGAATTAACGTCCCACAAGCCAACATTTCCAAGTTGTGCCTTGATTTCGTCGGGCACCAGTGTCGGATCCTTCATCATGGCAAACGTAGGCATAAAAATATGGCGCTCTCGAGCACGTTGGATAGAACGTTCCATTAACTCTTGATTTACAGTGAGATCAATCACAGTGTTTGTATACTCCTATAGAGAAAGAAATTTAAGCATCTTCGTTTTCACCACCATCATCCGGCAATAACATGCTTTCAATGACCCGAATCTGGTTATGCACCGCGTCGCGCCGCTCTGCCAATTCTCGATAGTGCTGATAGTCTGCTTCCGACATATCTTTGGTCCCGCCTTTATTGCGAGTCAGCAGGTTATCAATGGTTTCATCAAGCTGTTCATATTCCAGCACCAACCTGCGATAAAGCTCAACGCGGGCCTTATCCGATTCAGGAATATCAGGTGTCGTGTCGGGCATCGGATTGCTCCTCTGAAGCTACTGCCGATATGACTGGTGGTGCAGTTGCCACCACGCGGGGCGGCACATTTTTTGTTTCAAACGGAATCCCATAGGTATCCGCAATGACATACAACGGGCGACTCCGCACTTCATCATAGATACGGGCGATATACTGCCCCAAAATGAAGAAGAACAGAAATTGAAATGCGCTCAAAATCAACAGCACCGAGAGTGTGGTCGCTTGGCCTTCCAAAAATGCTTCGGTGGTTGCCAGTCGCAGCACCACCACTAATGGTAACGCCAACACCGCCAACACTGCCAGCACAAAGCTAATGTAGATGGCAACTTGTAGGGGGAAATAACTGAATCCTGTGATGCCATCCAACGCCAACCGCAACATCTTCCGCAGCGTATACTTCGTCTGGCCGATTTCCCGCTTCTGGCGCACATATTCCACGCCCGTCTGCCGGAAACCGACCCAACTCGTCATACCTCGGATAAAGCGGTTATGCTCACGCATCTGTGTCACTGCATTGACCACGCGTCGGTCCATTAATCGAAAATCGCCTGTATCCAATGGAATGTCGATATTCGTGATTTTGTTGGTCACGCGGTAAAACCACTTCGCCGTCCAAACCTTAAAACGGCTTTCACCCTCGCGGGACGCCCGCACTGCGTAGACTACATGATAGCCCTCGCGCCATTTTTCGACCATATCCGCGATTAATTCCGGCGGGTCTTGCAGGTCAGCATCAATCAGAACCACTGCCTGTCCCAATGCGAAATCCATCCCGGCTGATACCGCTGTCTGATGACCAAAGTTTCGGGCGAAATTGATGATCCGCACCCGCGAGTCCTGCGCGTGCAACTCCATCATCTCGCCCAGCGACCCATCTTTGCTACCATCATTGACCATCAACAATTCCCAGGGTTCACCCAGGCCATCCATCACGGTACAAATCCGGCCATAGAGGCGCAGTAAATTCCCTTCCTCATTATGCACCGGAGCGATAATCGAAAATGTCGGAGTCGCAGTCATCGCAGTTTTCTACCAGTTCTTTACTCGCGCACGCACAGCGTCCAAATCAGGCGCTGTCTTGGGCGGCATCTGATCTGCCACTGTCCGCATCGCGCTTTTCACATCCTTCAAACCACTGCCCGTGACCAACAACATCACGCGCTCATCGGATCCGATACCAAGCGCATCAGTATGGCGCATCGCCGCAAATGTCGCTGACGCTGCCGGTTCCGCAAACACGCCGGATGCTCGCGCCAACGCCGGAATCGCCGCCAGGATTTCATCATCGGTCACACGGATAAACTTGCCATCAGTATGGCGCACCGCCCGCATCGCTTTGGCACGATCACGCGGCAGCCCACTACTGATGCTATCCGCGACAGTATCCGCCGGACGAGGTTCCATATCTTGTGGTGCGATATCGTTTTCCCAGGCATACACCATCGCATCACTGCCGGACGATTGCACACCAATCAGGCGTGGCATCTTGTCTATCCACCCTAAATTGTACAATTCTCGGCAACCTTTGTGAACCCCACCGATAATACTGCCATCACCAACCGAAACGACAACGACATCGGGCATCTCCCACCGCAACTGCTCGGCAGCTTCAAAAACAACCGTCTTCTTACCCTCAGTTGTAAAAGGATTAATGCCCGTGCTGCGGTTATACCAGCCAAACTCCTCACAGGCTTCTGTACACAAATCAAACGCCGTGTCATAGTCGCCATCGACCAGGATCACCTTTGCGCCGAAAATGAGCATCTGCGCGATTTTTGCTTCGGGAGCTGACGCCGGGACGAAGATTACTGCCTCGGCCCCTTCCACCGCCGCACAACAGCCCGCCAGCGCCGCTGCCGCATTACCGGTGCTGGCCGTCGCAATCACGTTCCGGCCCAGGTTTTGCACCGCATGGTTGACCACCATCGCGCTCGCTCGGTCTTTCAGCGAGGCCGTGAGGTTCGCACCGTCGTTCTTGATACACAATCCGCCGACACCAACCTCACTTGACAGATGTGTCAGAGCCTCATAGCCGATCAGCGGCGTTCCACCGAGACTTGACAGCCCTGCCAGCGGCTCATCCGCCAGCGGCAATAAGTCACGTTGTCGCCAAAAGGTTAGCGGGCCGTCCGCTGGGCGTTTTGGGGCATTGTCTGCATACAGCACGTCCAGCGTCCCGACATCACCGCACGCCGGACAGGTATACAGTACCTCGTCCAGACCGTAGTGTGTCCCGCAGATGACACATTCCAGCCCGGTGACATGACCTAAACTGGTGTTATCCATGTGCCCGTCTCCCCGGCCAGTGCCCGTTTGATATTTGGTGGATCAGTAATCAACGCCCGCGGCCCGCCATGACTCAAGAAATCAATTACAGCTTCAATCTTGGGTTTCATGCTACCCGGCGCGAAATGTCCTTCTTCCAAATACTGCCGTGCCTCGACCAATGTCAACGCATCCAGGTCTTTTTGATCCGGTTTATTAAAATTCAGCGAGACCTTTTCTACTGCCGTCGAAATCACGAGCAAATCCGCATTCAATTTCTGCGCCAACAGGCTGCTGGCCCAGTCCTTGTCAATCACAGCATATTCCCCCCGCAACTCACCCTTGCTGTTACGCGCTACCGGAATACCACCGCCACCGCAAGCAATTACTGTATAACCAGCGGTTGACATGGCACGAATCGCGCCCAACTCGATGATTTCCAACGGCTCTGGCGAAGCTACTACACGCCGCCAACCGCGCCCAGAATCTTCTACAACCTGCCAGCCATCTTTCTCAAATTCGCGGGCGGCATCCTCTTCCATGAAGCTACCAATCGGCTTAGTTGGATTAGCGAAAGCAGGATCTTCACGATCCACCCGCACCTGCGTCACCACCGTCACCACACTGCGATTGATACCCCGCGCACGCAGCTCATTATCGAGCGCCTGCTGCAACATATAGCCAATGCTGCCTTGCGTATCCGCACCGATGACATCCAACGGTGTTTGGTGTACTTCCTCCGCGGCCAACTCGTTTCGTCGCAAAATGAACCCCACCTGCGGGCCATTGCCATGCGTTACCACGACCTGCCAGCCTTCCTCGATCATATCGGCAATGTGCTGGCAGGTTTCGCGCACTGCATCCCACTGCGCGGAAACTTCGGGGTGCGTCTTATCCGTAATTAATGAATTTCCACCAATTGCAATTACGGCTGTTTTACTCATGGGGGCTTCCTCTTTTCCTTGAATATCCTATGTTATTGAACGTTAAATTTCCCATCCCCAGAGGCAGGAACTCAGTGTCGTCAATTAAATTCAGCGGCACAACAGATTCGTTGGCAAGAATAGAGGTGTTAATTGACGAGAAACCAGTTCCTCCCCCATGCTTGGGGGAGGTTAGGAGGGGGCTGGTCAGATAGGATCACTCACACCCAGCCTCACCTAATACTAAACACGTAGCCTACCGCATCGTCAGCGCCATCACGGCCTTCTGTACATGCAGCCGATTCTCGGCCTCATCATAAACCGCACTTTGTGGCCCATCAATCACGGCATCCGTCACTTCAATGTTGCGATCTGCCGGTAGACAGTGCATGTAAATGCCTTCACCATTCTTCGTCAGACCCATCCGGCGTTCATCAGCGATCCAGTCCGTGTATTTGCTGGCGATCTCCGCACTTTCCTCCTCGTCCGTCGTCGTCAGCATCGCACCCCAACTCTTGGGATATACCACGTCTGCACCCTGGAAACCGGCATCGAAATCATCCAACACTTCGAAGTTGCCGCCATGCTGGCGGGCATTCTCGCGGGCCTGATCCTCGATTTCCGGCATAATCTTGAATTCAGGGGGCCGTGTCAAACGCACGTTCATACCATAGCGCGTCGCCAACAGAATTAAACTCTGTGGAGCCGACATCGGCTTCTGATAACTGGACGCATACGCATACGACACATTGATCGTCTTGCCGCGCACATCACGCCCAAAACGCTCAAAAATCGTCAGCATATCCGCCAACCCCTGAAACGGGTGGAAATAATCACACTGCATATTCAGGATCGGTACGCGGCTGGCCGCAGCCACGCCACGAATGTATTCGTTGCCCAAATCCCAATCGCATTGACGAATGGCGATGCCGTCGCAATAACGCCCAATGATTTCACCAATTTCCTTGCCGGTATCACCGTGCTTGATTTGCGTCGTGCGATGGTCAATAAACTGCGCATGGCCGCCCAACTGTGCCATCCCCGCCTCGAAACTGACACGAGTGCGCGTGCTGGAGAAGAAGAACAGCATTGCCAGTACCTTATCGCGCAACGAGGCATGGTCGATGCCCAGCGCCCGCTTCTTCTTCAGATCAGCCGCCACCTCGAACACGGTGTCCAACTCGCTGCGTGTCCACTCTTGCGTGGAAATCATATCGCGTCCGGCCAGATAACTTTGCATTTGAATGACTCCTTTTTTGTAAACTCAAATTGATTTATTGCACGATTTCGATGATACGAACATCATCACCCCATACCAGCACCCGCCACCCATCTTGGCTCCAGGTCGCTACTCTATCTACCGAATACTGAGATGGAATGGAGTGATAATGAATACGTTCAGCACTTTCAAAATCCCAGATAACAAAAAGATCAGGGTCGGGATCGCTGTTCCACAATATCCCCCAGAGGTGTGTTACGTCTCTATTCCATTCCGCGTCCGCAACCCTCCACCATCCGATACTATCGGCTATCAACCATTGGGTAATTGTTGGGGTTGCACCACTTAGGTCCCAAACAGGGTCCCCCTCAAGGCCAGGATATCGGGAAAACGTTACAACTTGTCTGCCATCAGGATGCCAAATCACCTCAGACAATTTATCCATTTCGCCATCCCAACCTAGCAGCATGGGTTGAGTGCTATCATTAACATCCCATACACTCACGCGATCACAGCAATCTATGATTGTATAAGCTGTCAGAATACGGTCTTCCTGTGTATTCCAGGCCGCATAGTAGAGGTAATCTGCGTCGGGATGATGCAAAGATAACATCACATCTCCGCTATCAGCATCCCATACCTTTACAATACCGTCATCCCGTCCCCAGGTCAGAATTTGTGTTCCGGCTTCATTCCATACTGAACCAAGAATAGCCGAATCAGGATGCTCAAAAACATGAATCTGCTGTCCGGTATACGCATCCCATACGTACACAAGAGCAGGTACCCAAGCCCGTGTGAGTATCATAGTCTCATCAGCATTCCAAATCACTTCCCACACACCATCCCCATGATCCAAGTTTAGGAGTGGTTCACCAGTGGTTGTATCCTAATTCTGATTTCAGTCCCATGCCACGACGTAATGCGTGTCCCATCATGATTCCAGACCGCACCGCTGGCGTCATCAGTCAGCCGTCGAAACAACTCACCCGTTTCTACATCCCATATCTGCAAAGGTGGGCGGGTCAATATCTGCGTTTCATCAGGACTCCAAGCCGCTTCCCACACTGGCTCGGCTGGCTCGATAACCAGCACCGTTTCCACAGCACCACCCTGAGCAACCACACCCTCCGGCACGCCTGCCCAGGCCCATACCAGTGGTATTCCGACGAAAACAATCCCAATCAAACGCTTCAATACAAACTCTCAGACAGAAAGCGGGCGCTCAGGCTCACAACCACCTGCACCCCCTCCATATTTCACGTTGTCACAATCATTGCGGCTGCATTGTGGTTACGTCAGGTTATCCGCCATCGACAGTTCTTCTCTGCTTGATGCAGATTAACAATACGGATAATTGCGGACAGACACATTGGTCTGTCCCTACGAATGCCTCAGAATCATTCTGCGAACACGATTCTCGATGTGCCGTAGGGGCGGATATGAAATCCGCCCGCGAAAACAGTTATCCGTTAATTATTTGATCCCCATTACGGAGAGGGGGAGGGTTATTTACTCCACCGCCCCCAGAATCAACGCCAGTAATGCCATCCGCGATAGCACGCCGTTATATGCCTCCACCCAATACCGCTGGTGGCGCGTGGTATCGACCTCAGTCAACAACTCATCCTGGCGCGGCAGCGAGTGCAACACAATCGAATCTGGCTTGGCTTTATCGAACAGCAGTTGTTTGGTCACCTGATAGTTGGCTGGTGTCAGGCCCTTCTGATCCGGCACATCCTGACGCGACACTGTGTAGTCCGGTTGCACCACCGGCTCCATATAAATAATGTCGGCCTCGCCAATCACCTGTTCAATGTGTTCCTTTTCTTCCCACTGCAGGCCCATACCAGTGATCTCAGCCTTATGATCTTCCGTCAATGACATTTCCTCTGGGCAAATCACGTAGGCTTTGGCATCGAATTTGCTCAACGCATAGGTAATGCTGTGCATCGTCCGCATCCGCATATCACCAATTAGAATCCAGGTCAGACCATCCAGTGTGCCCTTCTCACGGTAAATCGTCAATAAGTCGGTGATAACCTGCGTCGGGTGTTCGCCCCATCCATCACCACAATTGATAATCGGAATACTGGCGTGCTTGGCTGCTTCAGCCGGTGCGCCCTGCTGGAAGTGGCGACAGGCGATCACATCACCGTAATATTCCAGCATCTTGAACGTATCTTGAATCGATTCCTGGTAGAAGTCACCAGCGCGTGTCATCTTGGCATCGGAGAATCCGGTCACATGTCCACCCAAGCGGTGCATGGCCGCTTCCGTCGCCAGACGGGTGCGCGTACTCGGTTGATAGAATGCCGTCACCAGTGTCTTATGCTTCAGCAAATCTCCATTGCGACGATCACGCGCATATGGCTCCAGCATGGCCGCCACTTCAAAGACTCGGAAATACTCGTGTCGTTCAAAATCCTTCAGGGAAAGGATGTCACGTCCCATAAAGCTACGCATTTTATATAAAACCTCCAGTTATGTGATTGAAATTTGTAAACATTTGCGTACAACGCAGATTGTTAAGTGGAGAAATATACAGGAATCGTCTCAGGGGGTTTCAGATGTTCCAGTGGTTAGCACCACTTTGTCCGTATTTGTCCACAAAATGTTCTATAAATGTCCCGGATTTTAGTGCAATTTCACCTGATATTTTTTACTAAATTCCTGGCGAATTTTGCATCAAAAATCACGACAGCTTCGGTAAAAAAATGACCTAATTTTTCCCCTCGGAAAATTGGTCCAACAACATATAACAATTATGCCTCAATAACCTGGCATTTGCCAATACTTTTCCGCTTATTTTGATAATCCATTCCAAAACTCAGCGGTCAAGTCGGTTAGTGACGGCAACACCCAATCCGCGATGCTCAAACGCGGATCGCCGGCCAGCGATGGATCAGGCACACACAGGCACGGCATCTCCGCAGCTTTGGCGGCCAACACCCCTCGCAGCGAATCCTCAATGACGAGACATTCCTTCGGCGCTAGCCCCATCTTTGCTGCGGTGGTCAGATAAACACCCGGGTGCGGTTTGCCGTATTGCTCAAACCCCGCCGAACACAACACCTCGAAGTCATCACGAATACCCAATCGCTCCACTACTGTTTCAATCAAGACCATCGCTGACGAAGACGCAATCGCCAACCGCAATCCCTTCGCCTGCAAGAAATCCAACGCTTCTCGTACACCGATCTTGGCCGCACCGCGCGTCTTCACCAATTCAATCACACGCTTCAGAATTGCATCAATGATCGTGTCAACAGTCGGTGGAGTCAGCCAGGGACGCCGATCATACCAATACTGCACTGCAGCATCCAGTCGCAGTCCGATTGTCTCCGAACTTTCGGCGGGTGTCATCTCTATGCCAACCGTCTTGAATACTGCAATTTCCGCTTCTTGCCAGAATGGTTCCGAGTCGATCAGCACCCCGTCCATATCCCAGATTACCGCTTTAATCATCCATACCCTCGCTCATATTTTCTGTGTCATGTTTATTTCAAACCAGTTCAGTATGCCGCCAGAGATTGTTTTTGGCGAGGGTTTTTTGTCGGCATGACGCTGATCAGACCACCTCATACATGAAATCTTGGATTTCAGTGCTACAATAGGACACTGCTTTTATCCAAGCGAACAAATGACGGGAGATCTACATGAGCAAGACCGTCTTCACCTATGCAGATTACGAAGAAACCGCCAACGCTATCCGCACCAGGATTGATAGCGACCCCAAAATAGGCATCATTCTGGGGTCTGGATTAGGACCATTGGCTGATCAGGTTGAGAATCCAATCTTCATCCCCTACAGCGACCTGCCCAATTGGCCGAGTTCCACTGTTCACGGACACAAAGGCCGCTTGGTTATCGGCACGCTGGAAGGGCAGCACATCTTGGTGATGCAGGGCCGCGTTCACTTCTACGAAGGCTATTCGATGCACCAGGTCACCTTCCCCATCCGGGTGATGCAGGTCATGGGTATCAAAACCTTGATCGTGACCAACGCGGCGGGCGGCATCAATCGCAGTTTCAAAGAAGGTGACCTGATGTTGATTGAAGATCATATCAATCTGCCAGGCCACATGGGGCAAAATGGGTTGATGGGGCCGAATGATGAACAACTGGGAGAGCGATTTCCTATCTTCACCCGCGCCTACGACACAGCCCTGATGCACAAAGCCCATGAGGTTGCCCATCGTGAGGACATCCATCTGCAAGAGGGTACATATCTATACCTGACAGGTCCGGCTTTTGAAACACCCGCCGAAATTCGCATGTTCAGGGCCTGGGGCGCGGACGCCGTCGGCATGTCCACTGCGCCAGAAGTGACGGTCGCCGTGCATGGTTCCATGCGTTGCCTGGGCATCTCGACCATCACCAACATCTCCATCGACAACCGTAATGTTGAGCGAGATGTCAGCCATGAAGCGGTGCTGCATACGGGCGCACGCGTCGTGCCGAATTTGATGCGCCTCTTGCGCGGTATTGTGCGAGATTTGCCGCCATACCAACAATAGACGAAAGGTCAGCCAATAATGGGCGGATTTCTGTCTCTGATTGATAGCCTGGCACTCGGATTGTTCGTCATTTGCGGGTTTTTTCTGACTCGCAACCTATGGATATGGATGAGCGCCCGCCACGAGTTGCAATGGTCGCAATTTGGCCTAGAACGCGAAATGGCCGAGCGCCGAGGTGGGCGTGCGCTCACCTTCATCCTGCTCATGGTAGAAACCATCATTTTCGTCTGGGCCATCAGCGGCCTGGCCCTACCTGCCTGGAGCGAGGGGCTGCCTTCCACACCCGATTCCAACGCCAATCGTCAGTTCAAAACCAACATCCCTCCTGGTGACGGTGATTCCGGCCTAATTGTTGATGTGGGGACGGCTGCCCCGACCGACGTTCTCTCCACCGCCGCGCCGCCCAGCACTCCGGCTGGAACCATCGGCCCGCGTGATCCTCGTGCTGGCTGCGATCCATCAACGGCCTGGATCGAATATCCCGCCAATGGCATGTACGTCTTTCAGGAGGAACCGGTCCTTGGCACAGCCAACGTCCCCAACTTCGCCTCCTACCGTTTCGAGATCCGATCTGTCGAGAGCAGCGATTTCAGTGTCTATCGGGGTGATTATGACCAACCGGTGACCGAGGGGCCGCTGGGCACGATTTCGCCCTCGGTTTTGCTGCCGGGCGAGTACCGTTTTCGGATCGTTGTGTTCGACAACACCAACGAAGTGCGGGCACGCTGCGAAATCACCATCACCATCACCGATCCCGTACCCACCCCCACGCCCATTGGGGCCGGATCGCTGGAATAAGCACCATGCCTGATCTAGATGCGATTTTGACCGAACATGGGAGTAAATTTCTGGCGGTAATAGTGGCGGGAGACAATGACCGTGTGCTGGCCGCCTATGCCCGGCGCGGTTTGGATCAGGCCACGCTGGAAGCTCCATTAGCGACGGTGCGGCGCGTCTTCAACAACCCCGACAGCCGGGCCGCGTTGGTCGATTTGGCCGAAAGCGTGTTTTACGATCTGGATGGTCGGCGGTTGGTGTGTCGTCCCTTGCAATTGGAGGGGGAAATTGTGTTGTTGATCGTGTTGACACCCGCCGAGAAAGCCTATCGGCGCGATTTGAATACGCTGGTACGAGAAATCAATCGGGTGTGGAAGCAAGGTCAAGAAAGCGGCTGATTGCGCTCAAGGGGGTCATCAGCGAACGCTCCTCGAAATAGCTGATGGGACAGCCCATGCGGTATAATGGTGGTAAATGAGATATAGGGATTGCCATGTCAAATTACGTTCTGAAATTTGATGAAGCTGAGGCACTCGTCATCTCCCAACGGGCAAAGGAACGCGGCTATGCGTCGCCAGTGGATTACCTGCGGGCACTGGTGGCCGCGGATGCGCTGGTCGAAGCCCTGCGTGACGATTGGCAGAATGCCGATATAAGCGCCGACGAAATCGAAACCGCTTTCCGGGAAGCATGGCACGACGCGATGACCGGAAATGTTCTTCCTATCGAGTCTCTCTGGGATGCGCTGAACGATGGCGAATGAACCGCCGGTTCAGGTGCGTTTCGCGCCTGCTTTCCTAAAGGACATCAAACGATTACGGAAAAAGTATCCTCACATCCAACAGGATGTTCAGCCCCTAATTGACCAGCTCATTAATGGCGCGACTCCCGGCGATCACATCCAGGCGACAGGTTATACAGTCTACAAGGTACGTTTGGTTTGCCAAACCGTGACGCGCAGCGCGGCAAAAGCGGTGGCTACCGGGTGATCTACTATCTCCACACACTCAGTCAGATTGTACTCCTTACAGTTTTCTCAAAGTCTGAGTATTCAGATACCAGCGTGAAGGATATTCAAGACATCATTGCGAATTTGCCGGATGAGAGAGAAGAATAGCCGTGCAAGCGGATTCTGAACATTTTTGGTGACCTAGTACCCAGACTTGATTAACTTGCGGGGTGAGGATATGCTCTGGCATATGAAGAAATATGTCGTCAAACTCACGCCAAAAGAACGGAAAAGATTGTTGGCTGTCGTCAACAAAGGCAAAAACAAGGCCTGTGTGATTCGGCGTGCCCATATTCTGCTGAAAAGCGATGAAGGGCGAACAGACCAAGCTATTGCTGACATGCTATATATCAGCGAAGACACGGTCAGCCGAACGCGACAACGATTTTGTGATGATGGGCTAGAGGCCGCTTTAGCTGATAAGCCACGTCCGCCACGCGATCCGAAGTTGGATGCTAAACAAGAAGCGTACTTGATTGCACTGGCTTGTTCTGACCCGCCAGCAGGCCAAGCCAAATGGACAATGGAACTTTTAGCGCAACAATTGGTGACAGATGGCATGGTGGATAGCATAGCACCCGAGACTGTGCGTCTGGTACTCCAAAAAACAAACTCAAGCCCTGGCAAGTGAAAAGCTGGTGTATTCCCAAGATTACGCCCCAGTTTTTGGAACGAATGGAGCCTATTTTGACCTTGTACGCGCAAGCCTATGACCCGCAACATCCGTTGGTGTGCTTTGATGAGAAAAGCGTGCAACTGCTGGGCCAGACCCGCCAACCCCGTCCGCTTCGCCCTGGCAAACCACACCGGGAGGACCATGAGTATAAGCGCAATGGAACACGCAACCTGTTTGTTTTTGCCGAACCGAAAGCCGGGCAACGGCATGTGCTGGTTTCGCGGCGACGGACCAAACAAGATTTTGCTTACGCGATGCGTTATCTGGTTGATGAGTTGTATCCCCATGCGGCTCACATTGATGTCGTACTCGATAATCTCAATACCCATCATTATCATTCTTTGGTCGAGTTCTTCGGTAAATGCGAAGCTGACCGCATCATGACGCGACTTCGTTTCCATTTCACCCCGGTTCATGGCTCTTGGCTCAATATGGCCGAAATTGAACTCAGTGTGATGTCCCAGCAATGCCTTGCCCGTCGTCTGCCCGATGAGGTGACTTTGGCTTCCGAACTCATCGCCTGGGAACGCCGACGTAATGCAGCTCAAGCTCAAATTCATTGGTCATTTTCCGTGGACGATGCTCGCCAAGTTTTCAAAGAGCATTACCCCGCAACTTTAGAAAGTTACGGTACTAGCGCGGCGGGATGGGGTAAATATGCTATCCACTGCTTGACGCAATTACACATCCCGCTTACAATTTGAGCATAATGCAAAAGCGCCCTGATCTATGCACCAGACCAGGGCAGGCGGACGCGAATATCGCGTACCGCCCCCATAACGGTATAAAGGATTATATCATATGGATAACAACAAGTTGATACCTGTTGACGCTGAACGGATTCGCAAAACGTGGCATGAGGACGAGTGGCACTACAGTGTAGTTGATATGGTAGCTGTCTTGCTTGATGCGGATTACAAACGTGCCCATACATACTGGCGCAAACTAAAACAAAGGCTTCGGCAAGAGGGTAATGAAACTGTGACAAATCTTCACAGATTGAAACTTCGAGCCGCTGACGGCAAAATGCGTCTGGCTGATGTCGTTAATACCGAGCAAGCATTACGTCTTGTTCAATCCATACCGTCTCCCAAAGTTGAACCCCTTAAACTGTGGTTGGCTCAAGTGGGGGCCGAGAAATTGGAAGAAACCGAAGACCCTGAACTTGGTCTATATCGGGCGCTTGATGATGCCGTAGCAAAATATCAACGTATGGGGCGCACCGATAGTTGGATTGAGGTTCGGATTCAGGGCATTGTGGATCGTAAGCACTTCACCGATGCGCTCAAAGCAGCCGTTATAGACGCTTTGCCGACGATGTATGCGGAGAGTACCGAGAAGGTGTACAAGGGATTGTTGGATCGCACGACGGCCCAACTACGCGGCGAACTCAAGATTACACAGAAGCAAAACCCGCGTGACTATATGGGCGAATATGCGTTGATCTACATTGGATTGACGGAACGGCTCATCCGCGACCATTTGCAAGATGCTGAAACCGTATCATTCAAGCAGGCGCTCGAAATCATCTGGAAGGTTGCCAAGTTGATCCAGAAGCAATATCTTGCCACACAGAAGGCACTTGGGCGAAACCTGCTGACTGATAAACCACTGCTGGATAAACCGAAGAAATAACCGAAACTGACCGCTGCCTGGCACGAGAGGGTGCATATCATGTCGGCAGCCGGTCTAAACCGGAGGTTATGGGCGATGTTGTAGGGGACGATCAATGTATCGTCCCGTTTCCATTATATCGCCCGCCAATTATCGACCAATATCTAATATCGTTTATTCATCGGGCGGATACGTTGATCCGCCCCTACGGAACACCTCCCTTTCTCATTGGTGGTTCGCCCCCTGCACCCCCAGTGCAGAAAAAAGGAAATTAGAAAAAAGAAACAAGAACTATAAAGAGCAGGCGGGCCGAAACCCCAGATCGTTGTTCCTGAAATCTGGTGTGATGCTGCTGCGGATGGCGACGCGGGCGTCTTGACGGTCGCCGCCCCACGAGCCGCCGCGTACCACACGGATATTAGTATTTGATATATCATTATTTTTCTTGGAATCATACTCGGTCAAACACCACTCCCAAACATTGCCACTCATGTCTAAAATCCCATAGGGTGATGCACCCTGCGGGTAAACACCAACTGACGTTGTTTGATGCAGATAATGTGGGCCAACTTGATAATTTTTGTGAGTTTCGTTGATATTGGCATAGCCGCTGATATACTCATTCCCCCAGGGATAGATTCGTCCATCGGTTCCACGAGCTGCCTTCTCCCATTGCTCCTCAGTTGGTAAAGTCACTTCATAGCCCATCTTCGCCGACAACCAGCGGCAAAAAGCCATCGACTGATACCATGACACATATTCGCGGGGGCGGTTAGCAATCGCCCAACGCGCATTATAAGGTTCTTTCTCGCGATCCGCCAACCCTCGCCACCATTCATCCTTAGTGTACCCATCTGGGGCGTCGATAAAGGTCTGAAACTGCGCCCATGTTATTGGATAGCGCGCAATATAGAAAGCTGGTAGGTTGACGGTGCGCTGAGGTGTTTCATCATCATACGCCAGCGGGTCTTTATCTTTGTCACTACCGAATAGAAATTCGCCTGCCGGAATCTTGACCCAATCAATATCCGGTAGACCATCCGCTCGCAATCCTACGCCTGGACGCGGATCACCCAATTTCGCCAGTTCATCACCGGCGGCGGCACGTTCTGGTGGCGGCATATCGGGATTGGTGATAGTGTCCAATAAGCGTTGGATTTTGGGGTCTACCTTTGGTTTGGGTGGTGGTGGTGGCTGGGTGGGCCGCGACTGCCGGCGTGGACGGGACGTAGCTGGTTTCTCAGCTTGCCCCAGACTCTCCGCCAGATTTTCGGGATCATGCTCCGCGCCATACTTCTGCACATAGCTATTCCAGGCGGCCTGTGCCCCGCGTCGCGTTCTGCGGTTGGCTGCCAGCCGCACAATATTGAGATAGGCGATGGCCCGGTCCTGCTCGAAGCGGATTTCCTCCAGCCGTTGCATGGCGGCCAGACCCAATCCCTCCGGATCAGCGTCAATCACCTGCTGGTATAGCGATTCGGCGCGTGTCAAATCGTCTTCAGCCGCTGCTTCCTCGGCATAGGCAAACACTTCAAACACATGCTCAGATTGTCCAGGCTCCGGTCGCGGCACGGGTGGGCGCCCGGCTTGTTGTGGCGGATACTCCCCCCTGTATATTTTCGACTGGACAGCGCCCAGACTGTGGATCGTCCGCAGCAACACCCGATCCAGCGAGATATTGCCGGAAATATCCACATACTGCACCGCCGCCAACTCCGACGGTATATCGCAGGATTTGAGCAACAAGGGCAACACCGGCTTATTGAGGGCCAGCGCATAGTCCAGTTCGGCGCTGCAAAAAATCGAATCGAGCGCACGCGGCGTCATGATCATGATGAAGCAGTCGCAGGCTTCGATGGCGTCCAGAATGGTTTGCCACCAGATGTCGGCCCCAACCAGGCGTTGGTCAATCCAGACATCGTAGTGGGTCTCGTCGCGCAGTTCGCGCCAGAATTCGTAGGTCCAGGCTTTGTCGTCGCGGGAATAGCTGATAAACAGGTTCATGAGTTGCTTCCAGATTCAGCAAAGATACTTGTATTACGCTATACAGCAGTATATGACACCCCTAATTATGACCGCAGCGCGTGGTTGTTGCAATGTGTACAAAAAAAGCGTTCAGATGCGAACAAGCCGAAACCCCACCGAGCTATCTAGGAAGCCAGGAACACACGGCAGACGGACGTCCGTGCGGCTGAAGTGCAGCCCGTCGATGAACGAGCCGCCTCGCACAGTGCGGGTGTTGGTATTGGAAAGGTTATGATTTTTCTGGGAGAGATACTCCGTCATGCACCATTCCCAGATGTTGCCACACATATCCAAAATGCCATAGGGCGACATACTTTGGGGGTAGATGCCGACTGCTGTGGTTTGTCCCAAATAGGCCGCGCCAACCCGATAGTCTTTGTAGGTCTCGTTGATATTGGCATAGCCGCTGACGTAGCCATAGCCCCAGGGATAGATGCACCCATCGGTCCCGCGAGCGGCTTTTTCCCATTGTTGCTCAGTTGGCAGGCTGATGTCATACCCCAGCTTGGCCGATAGCCAACGACTAAAAGCGATGGCTTGATACCACGAGACGCGCTCGCGGGGACGATTGGCGATTGCCCAGCGTGCATCAACAGGAGCTACTTCGCGGTGCATCAAGGCTCGCCACCATTCACGGTTGGCATAGCCGTCCGGATCGTCAATAAACGCCTGAAACTGTAGCCAGGTCACGGGGTAGCGGGCGATATAGAAGGTGGGCACTGTAAACGGTTCGCCATCCTGGTAAATGAACTCGCCTGCTGGAATTTCGACCCAATCAATATCCGGCAAGCCATCCTTCCGCAACCCTACCCCCGGACGTGGATCGCCCAATGCTGCTAATTCATCGCCGATTGAGGCGCGTTCGGCTGGCATCACGTTGGGATTTGTGATCGTATCCAGAAGCCGCTGGATGTTGGGCGGTGGTGCTGGCTGAATTTGTGGGAGCATTGCAGATATTTCAGTTTGTGATAATCGCTCCGACAATGCTTCGGATTGGTATTCTGCATCAGACTTCGGCGTCTGTCGTACAGCTTGAGGGTGACTGTGGGCGCGGTTCTCCTGGAAGTAAATTTCCGACAACCGTTTCTGGGCCGCCACACCCAACCCATCTGGGTGTGCGTCGGCAATCTGCTGATACAAGATCTTGGCCTGCATCAGATTGCCCTCGGCAGCCGCTTCCTCCGCAACCGCAAACACAGCCAAGCTATGTTCAGGCTGACCTGGCTCAGGTCGTGGTATGGGTGAACGCTCGGCCTGGCGTGCGGAGTATTTGCCAGACTCCAGGTGCAGGTTTATTTCATGGAGGGCACGTATCACCCGCAGCAATGCCTGATCCATAGCAATATCACCACTGATGTCTACATACGGAATCTCGCCCAACACGGCCAAGCTATCACAAGGTTTGAGCATCAACGGCAACACTGGCTTATTGAGTGCCAGCGCATAGTCCAGTTCGGCCTGGCAAAACACCGAATCGAGTGCGTGCGGTGTGACGATTATTAAAAAGCAATCACAGGCTTCGATATGTTCTAGTATGGTCGCCCACCAAGTATTGGCCCCAACCAGGCGTTGGTCAATCCACATGTCATGGTTTTCGTCACGGAGTTTGTGCCAGAACTCGTCGGTCCAGGCTTTGTCGTCGCGGGAATAGCTGATAAACAGGTTCATAAGGCGCATCCATTTTAGGCAAGAATAATCGTACTCAACCCTACTGCGATTATGACCGCAGCGCGGGATTGCTGCAATGCTTTCCGTGCCAGGAATATGCTACAATGGCTGAAATTGTCAACAACAAAAATTTGATTGTTGACATATCGATAAACTTCGATATAATATCATATAGATGAACATCGATATGAAAAACGCATCCATTGATCCAGTAGAGTTTGCCAAAGCCCTGGCCGACGAAACCCGCCAGAAGATTATGGCGCTGTGCTGTTGCCAGAAATTGAGTGTGAATGACATAGTGGCCGCCCTAGATGTGGCCCAGCCCACCGTATCACATCACCTCAAGGTCTTGAAGCAGGCCGGTTTGGTGACCACCGAGCGCCAAGGCAAACAAACGCTCTACACCATCAACCAGGAACATCTGGTACAGGCATGCTGCGTCGTCGCCGAAAGCTTCGCGCCGGATGCGCCCATCAAAATCATCAAGATTGAGTGTTAAGCGTCGCTCTTTTTTTGCGACAACATATCGACACATATAAATATCTAAATACGTAAGGAGAAATACTCATGTCTGCATCAGATCAACCAGTCGTTGCCATTGAGGACATTCGCACCCATGTCCGCGATTCCTATGGCAAAATCGCTGCCGACTTCCAACCAAATCAAGCCGCAAGCTGTGGATGTGGGTGCGGTGATAGCACTGACAGCACTGCAATGGACCGTGTCGCGGCCATGTATGAAGCCGCCGACGCCACCGACCTGCCCCTTGAAGTCACTGGCCTGTCGCTCGGCTGCGGTGATCCAGTCACCTTAGCTGCACTGGAACCTGGTCAGACTGTACTTGATCTGGGATCAGGCGGCGGGATTGACTGTTTTCTGGCTGCCAAGCGTGTCGGGGACACGGGACAAGTGATTGGTGTCGATATGACAGCGGCAATGATCGAGAAGGCACGTGCTAACAAAGCCCAACTTGGCGCGACCAATGTTGACTTCCGCCTGGGTGAAATCGAGCATCTACCTGTCGCCAATGCCACAGTGGATGTCATTATTTCCAACTGTGTGATTAACCTCAGTCCGGACAAGCCGCAGGTCTTCCGCGAAGCCTATCGTGCGCTACGTCCGGGCGGCAAGCTGGCTGTCAGCGACATTGTGACCGATGGCCCCCTGCCCGACCTTGTGCGAAAAAGCATTGAGGCCTGGGCCGGTTGTGTGGCTGGGGCACTGGATGTGAAAGACTACGTGGCTGCCATTCAGAATGTCGGTTTTGTGGATGTCGATGTAGACCTGACTCCTATTAGGCCAACTGAAACCGAGGTCGAAGCGATGTTGACCGAATTGGGTCTGGAAGATACCGAATCACGCGAGGGCAAGATTGTGGTCAATGTAGAAGGCGAAGTCAAAGTCATTGACTTGGCAGATCATGATGATCTCGATCCGGATACGCTCAAAGTCAAGACTTTCAGTGCCAAAGTCACGGCCTACAAACCACTCAACTAACATCATATTCAAGCTAGGCCGGTGGAATGCATGCCCCCTCCATCGGCCTGGCTATGACTCTGGGAAGCCATTGACGAAGTGGTCGATCTCTGGCAAGGCACGTCCTCCCCGCCGATCCCAGCGATAGATACAGCCATCCTCGCCCATCAGCGCCAGCTGCCTGTCATCCGGCGACACCGCCATGTCGGTGATAACCGTATCGTAGGTCGCCATACCAACCACCTTGCCAATCGCCACATTGAGTTGCACCACACGGGTAAAGGGTTCTGGTGCATTATTGGACTGAGCCATCATCAATGTATGGCCGTTGGGACTGAAAGTGGTCGTTGCGATAAATGTATCGGCTTCCTCGAAACTAAAAGCCCCACTGCGCTCAAATGTCTCCGCGTCCCAAAACACCACCTCGTCTCGCCCCGCAACGCCCACTAACCATTCTCCATCGGGACTGAATGCCAGGTCGCTGATCGTTGCGCCTTCAAAAAGGTCACGCTTCGAGACTTCACCCGTTGCTGTGTCGATCAAGAACAACTGATTGAGCGCCAGCGTATCCGCCGCCTCAGCCACGCTATGCACCACCAATTGTGAACCACCAGGCCGGAAACTCAGACCAATCGGTGTCACTTGCTTTTCATGCACGGTGGCTATCACTTGCTGTGCCGCCATATCGCGCAGCGACATCGTGCCATCCTCGCTGATATATGCCAGATATGCACCATCCAGCGAGAATCGCATCTGCAAAACCGCGCCCTGCTCGGTGGGATGTTCACTGCCAGACGTGCGGGTTGCCACATCCCAAAAATAAATCACACCATCAGAATCAGCAGTCGCAAGCTGGAAGTTGACGGGCGAGAACGCAAATTGGTCAATGGACACAACATCTGTCAATTGGCGCGGGGATGCTGTGACATCTGCTGCGTTATAGAGCCATAGTGTGCCATTGGCCTGAATGCTCAACAACCTGCCATCAGCAGACCACCCCAGACTCGACGGCTGGCCGTGTTCCCAGATGGGTGTCGTAGTCGCACAGGAGGGATTATGGGCTATGGTCCCCGCAGGCCGCGAATCTGTATCATCCGAGCGCATCACGTTCACGAGAATGACTCCGCCCCAAAATACCACCGATATGAGTAACAGTGTGAGAATTAGACGCCAGTTCATGAACCGCTCCCGTGATGTTATGTCAATCGAAATCTGGTATTATCCTGGATAGTAATCATCCCGAATTATATCGCAGGCACAACCATATAATGAGTGACATCGTTATCCGAGTCGATAACCTAGGCAAACAATACAAAATTGGCAGAGTGCAGCAACGGTATGCAACACTCCGCGACACGTTGATGGATGCGATGAAAGCTCCTTTTCACCGCGCCAGCAAGCTATTGCGTGGAGAAGCCTATGGAGCCGCAGGACTGGATGAGACGATATGGGCACTGAAAGACGTATCATTTAATATTGAGCAAGGCGAAGTTGTTGGCATCATTGGGCGAAATGGTGCAGGCAAGAGTACATTGCTGAAAATATTGTCGCGGATCACAGAACCCACCGAGGGAAGCGTCGATTTACACGGGCGGGTGGGGGCATTGCTGGAAGTCGGCACAGGCTTTCACCCAGAATTGACTGGGCGTGAGAACATTTATCTCAATGGTTCCATTTTGGGGATGCACAGAGTCGAGATTGATCGCAAATTTGATGAAATTGTAGACTTTGCTGGCGTCGAAAAGTTTATTGATACGCCTGTGAAGCATTATTCCAGTGGTATGGCGCTTAGATTAGGGTTTTCGGTAGCTGCTCATCTAGATTTGGAGATTTTGCTGGTAGACGAAGTGCTGGCGGTAGGGGACTATGCTTTTCAGAAACGCTGCCTGGGTAAAATGGGTGAAGTCGCAACTAGCGGGCGCACGATATTGTTCGTCAGCCACGACATGGGAGCCATTAATCAGCTTTGCCAACGCGGGGTTTTGCTAAATCACGGGCGCATTGAAACAAGTGGGCCGATACAAGAAGTTGTGGAGACCTACGTTTCCGGAGCCAGCAACAAAGCTAGTGTACGACGTGAATTTCCGGTAGACAAGTCGAAGCCTATACAGATTCGTGCGATAGAGATCCTGGACGAGAATCGCCAATCCACTTCCGATTTTCAGGTGGGAGATATCGTCTATCTACACATAACCTATCAGGTTCATTGTCCCATTGAAGGCGCAAATTTAGTCATTAACTTGACATATAAAGCCACCGATGTTCTGATGTCCTTCGATACCGATGATTTAAACAATCGTCACTACCTGGATCAGCGTACACCCGGCGTCTATCACTACAAGATGCGTTTGCCAACGGACATCCTAAAAGCAGGCCCATATTCTGCTTTAGTTGGCACAGGGGTCATCAGTCGCGGCCCAATCGAAAATCATTGGAATGCCATCACTTTCCACATTAATGAAACCGCTGAAGACACTAATCTGCGTGGGTATGCAGAACGTCGTCGTGGCGTATTGAGAATGCCAATTCAATGGACAGATGAGAGCTAGTCATGCACGATACTGCATATATTCTGGGATCAGGCCCATCAATCCTAAACTTAACGGACGAGGAGAAGGCATTTCTCAATGCACATCCCTATACGCTGGCGATGAATAAATACTTGATGTTTTGGGAGCGCGTAGGTGTATTGCCGAAAGACCTTTTCCTGGCTGATACCCTTCTGGATGGCATAATTGTATTTGCGGAGACTATGCGGCGTGCAAAGGAACTGATACCAGAAACAACATACTATATTCAACAAAAATACATCAACCAGTTCTATTCCTCAAATTTCAAGGGTCTCATCAAGCGTGTAGCTTACCGGCTAAAGATGTTGATATACCACCGGTGCTGGATTCCCCTAAATCCAATTATGCTACAGCCGTTTTCATTGACTATATGTGAAGAACCTGCACACTGTCGCCAACGGTGGGGTAATAGCATCACTGACGGCCTTATCCACTATAAAGGTTCCCTCACCACCGCGATAAATTTGGCAACGAATATTTATCCAGTCAAGACCATCAAATTGATAGGGGTGGACTTATATGTCTACAGTCCGTTTTATGGATCAGAGTTTGATGCATACATTGTTCGCCACCGCCTTAAAGCCCCGAACGATGCAAGTGAAATGCACGAAAAAGCTCGGTCTATGAACTTGCACGCAACGGCTGTTCCGCATGGCAATCTAAACAGCGTCATACCAGCAGTTACTATCATTCATGAACATCTGAGAACAAAAGGGGTTAATCTGGTCTGCTGCAACCCCGATAGCCTGCTAGTTCAAGAAAACGCCTGTCCATATGGTAGTATTCAGTAATAGATTTTCAACACTTCTTGATGCAGAATTATAAGATACTCTATCTATGGGTTATCCTTGCGAAAAAATGGCCTTGTCAGCTTGATTCGAGATATTTGGGCAATGTCTCATTCTACATTCAGTGTTTTGCGATTAGATTTCGGTGCATTTCAATATGGGGGCAAGCGGTGTAAAGTAGAGAGAACCGAGGAGGAACCAGATGACAAAAGCAATGGGCGAACTTGAGCAGCAACTGATGAGTGTGGCGGAAGACCAGATCAGGCAATTGGCAGAGCAGATGGGGGCACAAAAGGGGATAACCCTGAGCGACATAGAGCAGGCGGTCGGGAAGCTGACGCAGACGTTGGCTGCCCAAGCGGCGCAGGAGCGGGCGGCGACGGACAAAGTATGTCCGGAGTGTCAGGGAAACATGAGGAACAAGGGTAAAAAAAGAAAGGGCTAGAGACGGTCACCGGATCAATAACGATCTGGCGCGAATACTACTACTGTGAAGCGTGCCGTGCCGGGCAATTTCCTTTAGATCAACGGTGGGGGCTGAATGGGACTGATTACAGTCCCGAACTCAGTAAGGCGATGGTGTGGCTGAGTGGACAACTGCCGTATGAGCAATGTCGGGCGACATTTGAGCGGATTGGTCACCGGATCATCCCGACGACGAGTATATGGCGGCAAAGTCAGGCCTACGGTGAACGAATGCAAGCCGTCGCCTGCGAAGAACAACAACGCCTGAGTGTTGAGCGCACGACGCTACCAGATGAGGACGAACCAACCCGCAAAAGCGTGGGCATGGATGGGGGGATGGTGCATATTCGCCAGGAGGGCTGGAAAGAAATCAAAGTAGGGTCGGTCTGCGATATTGCCCAGCGGGCAGTCTACGACCCATCCATCCAAGAAATCACGGACGTTACCTATGGGATCAACACCGCTTACACGGCCGTTTTAGGCGCAGTCGAGCAATTCAAGCCTGCGATGTGGGCGTTGGCTGTCGCGCAGGGTGTCCCTATCGCTGCGGATACCTGTGTGAGTGCCGACGGCGCGGCTTGGATCTGGAACCTAGCGGCTGATCGCTTTCCGATGAGTATTGAAATTGTCGACTGGTATCACGCCGTTCGTCGGTTGAATGACGCCAGTCAAGCCTTATACCCTGATGCTCCTGACCGTGCCACACGCTGGTTCAAAAACCGTAAACATGACTTATTCCAGGGCCATGTCTGGAAAATCATCGAGCCTTTGCAAGCGGCAGGTTTATCTGAGCACTACACTTACTTCCTAACCCATCAACGCCGGATGCACTACCACGAATTTCGCGAAAATGCTTATCTCATTGGCTCCGGTACAACTGAAAGCGGTGTCAAGCAATTCAAGGCTCGTCTCACGGCCTCCGGTATGCGCTGGTCGCGGCCTGGTGCACAACGCATGATTGCCATTCGTTCGGCTGTTCTTGGTCAATCTTTTGACACCATCTGGCAATCTGTCGCGTGACTGTTGCCCCCATATTGAAATGCACCGATTAGATTTATATGGGTATTTCTGAGATGCCTCTAAATTCAATACTCCATAACCGTAACATATTATGTGTAGAGCCGAACTGTACTTATTGAACAAATTACAGGGATTCTTTGCCATTGAAGTCTTCAATAATATCTATAGAGTAGACTAGAAATACCTTCATAGAGGGGTTTTGAGTACAACTAACTTTTTGCGTTGAAACATCAACATAGTGAATATAGGAGACGCTCTTATGCGTCAAGATTTTTCAATCTACAACGAGTCGAATATGTTTACCCTGCACTCTGATACTTATGCTGGAATTCCACGATCTGAGTTGTTTGAGAAATATGAAGATGTCCAGGCACAAGGACATGCAGTTCTGGTTGCGTTGCCCGGTGATAGCGAGGTTTGTCTGCGATTGGTTATTGACGAACCGCTGACCGAGGTCGAACGAGGCGAATGGGTTGCCCGCCAGCAATGGCACTTGCATGTTCCAAATGGCAAGCTTGGACTTGAAGGGGGGCTGGATGCACGTTATACAGACCAGGAAGCCATTGACGATGAATTTCTCACCTATGTTGATATTCCGACGGGGCATTATCATGTCACAATTTATACATACCTCGGTTCGTATTATGGCCTGGATGCACTCAACAATTTAGATGATGACGAAGAACCACTGGGTACATACTTCAGGCGCACGCATCCTGGCAAAACTATGAATGATATGCCCGATTGGATGAAATTCTTTATCACGGGAAATCCCGACTTAGATCCAGGCTATGAGGATGATTGGGATGAATTTGCCGATAGTGATGTGTATGATGAATTACAGGATCGTTTCGACGATGCTCCCGCCCCATACATTGAGTTTCTGGCCCATTTCAACCGGATTCATGATGAAGATGCTTTTGAACCTAACCCTGATTGGTTGGAAGAAAGCGAATTCTTTGGCAAAAAAGAGATTTGGATGAAACGCATTGTCCGTCGCCCCGCAATTTGCCCATTGGGAATCGAATCACAATTCTAGTTGGATGGGATATGGTGCTGGAGTCTTGCCAAAGTTAGGAAATGGCGAAACCCCAGTTATTTTGATTGGGTGTTCAGCTAGGATTCATGTTTTGCGAAATCTAGCAATGCTTCCAATGATATGGTTGCCAATCCAATTACCCGGTCAGCACCGCCGTAATACACATAAACTGTACCATCCACGACTGGGTTTGCACATGAGAAAACCACGTTGGGCACATCGCCCTTGATTTCCCAGCTTTCGTGTGGCTCAAAAATCGCTGCTTTGGGACGATTGATGACCTTCGTTGGATCCTCCAAATCCAGCAACATGACACCCAGCCGATAAACATGATCCTGATCAAATGCATGGTAAATCACCAGCCAACCATGCTCTGTTGCAATCGGTGGGCCACCCGCACCCACTCGCTCACAATCCCAATCATTATTGGGGCGGGGGGATACAATGCGCTGATGATCTTCCCACTGTTTCAAGTCATGGCTATAGGCGATCCATATGTCCGGCACACGGCGATGAAAGGCCGCGAAACGCCCACTGATTTTTTGGGGAAACAACACATGGTCTTTGTTTTCGGCGCGTTCCAGTGGCCCAATCCGTTCCCATATGATGAGGTTGGTGCTGCGGGCAAACATCGGGAAAAAGCGATTGACGCCATAGGCAGTATACGCCATATAGAATACGTCCTCGATTTCCGTCACTCGTGGGTCTTCCACACCCCGATAGTCGTCCGCAGATGCAGGAGATAGCACTGGATTAGCCAGTCGATTCCAGGTTATCCCATCCTGGCTGACGGCGTAACCAATATGCGACACATAATCAAGACCTTGGGCGCGATAAAACATATGAAACAGGGCTTTATGGTAAATGACCGCCGGATTGAAGACATTCAATGCTTCCCAGCGATTGAGTGGGTTAGGCAAAAAGATTGGATTTTGCTCGACACGGTCTAACAACATCTATCAGTCCTTTCAAATGGGCTATCCAGTGAAATTTTACGACTACTTTTTCGTTCCTGCTATGATTGCACTTAGAGATATTCTCGTTATGAGGAGAACGATGATGAATATTCCGTTCTACAATGGCCCAATATCCTACCTGACAACGGATCAGATGATCGAAGTAGATCGGGCAATGATTGAGGATTACCGGATTGAACTCATGCAGATGATGGAAAACGCCGGACGCAATCTGGCACATCTGGCACGGAACCGCTTTCTAAAAGGCGATCCACGCGGCAAACGGATTGTCGTGTTGGTTGGTACAGGTGGCAACGGGGGTGGAGCGTTGGTAGCAGCCCGCCGCCTACACAATTATGGAGCACGGGTACAGGTCTTCATCACACGGACTGATGATAAATTTACCCTTATTCCCGCACACCAACTGACAACTGTGCGCCGAATGCAAGTTTCGGTCTCGCCGGCTGAATATCTGTCGGATGCGATAACCCCTGATCTGATTTTGGATGGGATTATCGGCTATAGCCTGAAGGGAACACCCCGGGACTCGGCGGCGACTTTTATTCGATGGGCCAACGCTCAGTCCGCACCAATACTCTCGCTGGATGCCCCGTCTGGCGTAGATACAACTACCGGCATAGTTTTCGATCCAGCCATCAGAGCTACCGCGACCATGACACTGGCCCTGCCTAAAGCAGGATTGCGTACACCTGGCGTCGAAACTCAGGTTGGCGAGTTGTATTTGGCCGATATCAGTGTACCGCCTGAATTGTACGCTGAACCGTCTTTGGCGTTGCAGGTCGCACACATTTTTGCGGCTAGTGCCATTGTGCGCCTGCGTTAGTTTTCTATCTTATGTTGTATAACAAATGGCAAAAAGCACGATTCTTGCTGCCAAAACGACGCATTATAGTAGACGGACGTGCGCTTTAATTGTAACATTAACCATAAGCGTGAGGCGTTGTGGGGTGAGTAGAAAGGAAATCTTATGCGTACCTTTGAATGTTATGATTGTGACCATGTTTGGCAGCTTGCTCATGGTGAGGGTGGCAAGAGTGATGAGGTGACTTGCCCAAAATGCAATGGCAAGCGTATCCATCGCCTGAGACGTGGTAGCACCCATCGTCGTGGCCCCTGGAGCCGGAGTGCGGCACTGCGTCATGATGATTCAAACCGTAAAAAGTGGAAACGTGGCCCCAAACACAATCAGCCAACCCATCGTCGTAAAACAGGTTGATGATGGCAATGATGAACAGTATAGTGCATGATGATGGCGTTCCCATGAATAATGTGAGGACGCCATTCGCTATTTAAATCTCGACTGACCGGAAAATTTGATTTGCAAAAATCGCGTTCTTACGGTTAACTCAATATCATTCGTCAGCTATCTTGACGATTAATCACACTATTTTAGTGGTGATGTTTCTGATTAGATAAAAGAACTACTGGTACTTATTGGATTATCAGAATGCAGTCAACTTTCAGCCGTCAATTTTCCCGATTCGTTGATCCTGCCCGGCTATTAGACCGTATCTTTGCCGTCATTCTCCCGGTGCTGGCAGTGATCGCGGCCTTATTGGTCGGCACTATCATGCTGGTTTTGATGGATGTTGATCCCATTGAAGCCTATGAAGCCTTATACGACGGCGCATTTGGTGACGCGAACTCACGTTCCGAAACACTGGTTAAGGCCACGCCATTGCTGTTTGTAGGTATTGGTATCTGCATTGCCTTTCGAGGTGGTGTTATCAATATCGGTGGCGAGGGACAAATGATGGCTGGGGCTGTGGCCGGTACGGCTGTTGCGCTAACCGTTGAAGACTGGCCCTTTATGTTGGAGAATGCCCCACTGATCGGGCCAGCTCTGCAAGTTGTCGGGCTTTCCAATGACATGCCACAGATTTTTGTCGTCGGCATTTCACTGTTCTTTGGATTCATAGCGGGTGCTATATGGGGAGGCATTGCGGGCTTTCTGAAAGCCTATTTCGACGTTAATGAGATTTTGAGTACGATCATGCTCAACCAGATCGCTCTCCAGATCATGCATTATCTACTGAACGATGCGATGCTCGATCCTCGCCTGAAAGAGCCAGGGCAGGTTAATCGTATCCCCAAAACAGCTCGCCTAGAAGATCATGCCCAATTGCCGCGTGTTACCTGGTTTACTGATGTTCCGGTGCGTATCCATGCCGGTTTCATCATCGCGGTGGTGTTGGCGGTGTTGATCTAT
Source organism: Aggregatilineales bacterium (assembly GCA_965215855.1). Lineage (GTDB taxonomy): Bacteria > Chloroflexota > Anaerolineae > Aggregatilineales > J027 > J027. The sequence goes on from CBDCER010000002.1 coordinate 762,125, forward strand.
ATTCTGCTGTGGCGTACCACGCTTGGATATCGTATCCGGGCTGTAGGCAAAAGCCAACGGGCCTCGCGCTATGCCGGTATCAACGTAAAACGACAAATCGTGATTTCGATGCTATGGGCGGGTGGCTTTGCTGGCCTGGCGGGCGTGGTTCAGGTGTTGGGGTTGCAATATCGGTTACAAACTGATGGCTCGGCAGCGGGGTTCACCGGATCAGCCGGGTTTAATGGCATTGTGGCGGCGCTGTTCGGTGGCTTGCATCCGGTGGGTACAATTCCAGCCTCAATTTTCTTTGGTGGTTTGTTAATCGGCGCTCAAAGCTTACAGCGCACTGTGCAGGTTCCCGCCTCATTGATTGTTACGTTAAATGGCTTGGTGGTGGTGTTCGTCGTCAGCAGCCAAATATTTATCCGACGTCGCACCCGGCGACGTGTATCAGTTCCAGCGACCTTAGCCAAAGAAGAGGAAGTGCCCGAAGATGCTTGATGTACTGCGAGCGATTTTTACGGCGAGTGTGGCCGCGTCAGCTATTCGTCTCGCCACCCCTTACATTTTTGCCAGTCTGGGTGAAACATTTGGACAGCGTAGCGGCGTTCTCAATCTGGGCGTAGATGGCATTATGTTGATGGGGGCTTTCGCTTCTTATTACACAGTTTTGAAGACCGAAAGCCTGCTCTTGGGCGTTGGGGCTGCATTAGCAATTGGCCTATTGATGGGATTCATCATGGCGTTTATTAGCGTCACGCTTCAGGCCGAGCAGGGTATCAGTGGCATTGGTGTCTATTTATTTGGCTTAGGCTTGAGCGAACTCCTGTTTCAGAAATTGGTGGGAACGCCCACGCCCATCGACGGTTTCTCCCGCATTGAATTTCCCATTCTCACTGATTTGCCTATTGTGGGTGAGATATTCTTTAATCACAATTTCTTGGTCTATGTCGCTTTTGCGATGGTTCCCATCTCGGCCATTATCCTTAATCGCACCACATTTGGCCTACAAATCCGCGCTGTTGGGCAAAATCCCGAAGCAGCGGACGCAATGGGTATTAGTGTGGCTCGTGTACGCTACATGACGGTGACATTGGGCGGTGCTTTCTCTGGTATGGCGGGCGCTTCGCTGTCTATCGCCCTGTTGAAGATTTTCCAGAGCAACCTCACCGCCGGACAAGGTTTTATTGCCGTGGCCCTGGTCTATTTCGGCGCGTGGCGACCTGTTTGGGTGATGGGTGGCGCGTTGTTGTTTAGTACGGTCAATGCCTTGCAGTTGCAGATCAAGATCAACGAAGGTGCATTGGGCGGCATTGATATTCCATCGGAATTCGCAGTAATGGCTCCCTACGTGGTGACCATCATTGCCTTGATCTTCGCCTCGCAGCGTGTCGAGCAACCGACTGCTTTGACCAAACCTTTCGAGCGCGGAGAATGAGTTATACTTGAGTTTAACGGGGATCAATCCCTGCTAAATTAAGTTGGTTGTTTACATAAATAAGGAGCATATTCTCACATGATACGCAAACGCTGGCTTGTCTTATCTCTCGTAGTTGCTTTACTCGTGGTATTCGTCGCTGTTCCGCAACCCACCGAGCAGGTGCAGGCCCAGGATACCTTCCGTGTCGCGGTAGTAATGCCGAGCGCGACCAACGACCTGGCCTTTAGCCAGAGTATGTTCGATGCCCTGACCTACATTCAGAATGATATGGGCGCGGATAATTTCGAGTTTGTTTTCCAAGATGGAACCTTCGTCGTAGACGATGCAGCTATCGCCCTGCGTGAATGGGCCATTGAAGGCTATGACCTTGTCATCGCACACGGTTCGCAGTATGGTGCGATTATCGAAGAACTGGCTCCCGAATTCCCGGACACCTATTTCGCCTGGGGTACCGATATAGACACCTTTGGTTATGAGAACGTTTTCGCCTATGAGGCTGCTTCTGATCAAGGTGGTTTCGTCAATGGTGTGCTGGCTGCAACCCTGACTGATGGCACAATCGGCGTGGTTGGTCCCATTGAGGTCGGCGATGCCAAGCTATATGTTGATGGCTTCGTAGCTGGCGCAGAGTGGGTTAATCCTGATGTTACCGTCAATGTCGTTTATATTCAGTCATTCAGCGATGTAGCACTGGCAGCTGAGGCAGCCGAAACTCATATTGCCAATGGCGCAGATGTGTTGACTGGCACAGCCCAAATGGTCGTGGGTGCTGTCGGTGTTGCCAATGAGCGTGGCGATGTGTTGTGGTTTGGCACACAATCCAACCAGACTGAACTGTCATCCGACATTGTGGTTGCCAGCCAAGTCTATCACTGGGAAGTTGTTTTGATGGAGATGATCGAAATCGTCCAGGATGGCGATGAAGCTGGTATTGCCTACCAGATTACTCTGGCAAATGGTGGTCTAGTTATCGAATACAATCCTGACTTCGAGTTGAGCGCCTATCAGATGTTCCTGGCCGATGCGGTTGTTCAGGGTATCATCGACGGTTCTATCGAGATGGCAATGGCCGAGTAGTATTCTTCGGTTCTTGAGACTGGCCTCTTCACATCAAATGAGAGGGGCCAGTCAGTTTCTTCCTCACACCAGAAAGGCTTATCATCATGTCTGACCAATTATCCATCGACCAACATCGTATCGAACACATGCGGATGGAAGGTATTGTCAAACGCTTTCCAGGGGTGTTGGCTGTCGATCAGGTGGATTTTGATGTGAAGGCAGGCGAAGTTCATGCCTTGCTGGGTGAGAACGGGGCTGGTAAAAGCACCCTTATGAAAATCCTCTATGGCCTATATAGCGCCGATGGGGGACGAATTTACATCAATGGTGTGCCAACCAGCATTCGTTCGCCAAGCCTTGCCATCCAGGGCGGCATCGGCATGATTCACCAACATTTCATGCTGGTTCCATCGCTCACGGTAGCCGAAAATGTTGCATTAGGGATGCGTTCAACTCGTGGACCTATGCTCGATTTAGATGTTGTATCAGGACGTATCCGCGAACTCTCTGAGGTCTATGGTCTCCAGGTCAATCCCGATACTCCCATCTGGCAACTGGCCGTCGGCGAGCAACAGCGTGTCGAGATTTTGCGGGCTTTATATCGTGGGGCCGATTTGTTAATTTTGGACGAGCCTACTGCTGTACTGACTCCGCAAGAGGTTGATGACCTCTTCGAGATATTACGCCAAATGACATCGGATGGTCATTCACTTATTTTCATTTCTCACAAGTTGCACGAAGTCCTGGCAATCAGTGATCGCGTCACCGTTTTGCGCGATGGTCGGCGTGTGGATACCATTTCGGCTGATACAGCGACCAAGACATCGCTGGCAAACATGATGGTCGGGCGCGAGGTTGTGTTGCGCTATGAGCATACTGAGTTGCCCAAGGGTGATGCCCGTTTGCGCCTGGAAGGTGTCAGCGCCCTGAGCAATCGTGGCGATTTGGGCTTGAACCAAGTAGTACTCGAAGTCCATGCCAGTGAAATTGTTGGTGTTGCAGGTGTATCAGGCAACGGACAGCACGAACTGGCGCAGGTGATTGCCGGTTTGCGCTCGGTTACGGCAGGGAAAATCTGGGTTGATGACCTAGAGGTGACGGATAAAGCACCGGATGATATGAATGAACTAGGCTTGTCGCACATTCCCGAAGAACGTATGGAAGATGGCGTTATCAAAGATTTCACAGTGGCCGAGAATCTGGTCTTGCAAGATCATGGCCGTAAGCCCTATGTTATGGGCAAAATATTCATGAATTTCGGCACGATTTTCCGCCACTGCAAGGAACTAATTAAGGAATACGAAATAAAAACGCCCAGCCACGACACACCCATCAAGAGCCTGTCGGGTGGCAATATTCAAAAATTGGTACTGGCCCGTGAACTTTCACGCAATCCTCGGGTACTGATTGCGGCACAACCCACGCGCGGCGTTGATATCGGTGCGACAGAGTATATTCACCGCCGTCTTCTGGCCGAGCGTGAACGAGGTACAGCCATTCTGTTGATTTCTGAAGACCTGGACGAGATTCTAGCCTTATCGGATCGCATTGTGGTGATGTATGAGGGCACAATCGTTGGGGAAGTGGCTCGCGAAGAAGCCGACATCAACCAGATTGGTTTGATGATGGCCGGAGTGCGTGCTGAAGCGGAGCCAGTATAATTAATGCTATAATCATTTAAAATATTCAAGAACCTGACTGCGGGTCGCTGTGTTTCGGCGGCGCTGGGTCTATTTCCCCAGTGAAAAGTGCCAGTAGTCTCATACTAGCTGAAAGGAAGCGCGAATGAGACTGTGGAATAATTATTATTCTCCCCAAACGGTTGATGAAGCTATCGGAATATTGGAACGCTACGACGGCCAGGCACGCGTTGTGGCGGGCGGTACAGATTTGCTGCTCGAAATTCGTGAAGGACGTCATCCCCCCCAAGAGGCTTTGGTCGATGTCACATCTATCCCCGAACTAACTGAAATTACTCATGTTGAACCAGATATGCTGGTTGGCGCTGGTGTGACGCATAGCCGATTGGTCAAATCACCTTTGTTAGTTGCCAGGGCAACATGCCTGGTGGAAAGCTGCGGGGTGGTAGGTGGCCCCCAGGTACGGAATGTGGGCACGATTGGGGGCAATGTGGCCCATGCCTTACCGGCTGGCGATGGTACGACCTCGCTGGTGGCGATGGATGCTCAGGCAGAAGTGGTTTTGAATGGCGAGCGACGTTGGCTGCCTATCCTAGATATGTACCAGGGACCAGGCAAATCCACGCTCGATTCTACCCGTGAAGTATTGTTAGGGTTTCGCTTCCGTTTGACGGGTGAACGTGAGGCGAGTGCTTTCAAACGGATTATGCGTCCGCAAGGTGTGGCATTGCCCATTCTGGGGTGCGCGGTTTGGGTGCGTTTGGATGAAAGCCGGGAAACTTTTGAGGCGTCTCGTGTCTGTTTAGCTCCCGTAGGCCCGACACCGCGCCGGGCGACTGATGTTGAAGCTGTATTGCAAGACCAACCGGCTACTGATGAGACGATTGCCCAGGCGATTGATGTTGCCTACCAAACCTTGACACCCCGCACCAGCAAATATCGCGCCACTGCTGATTATCGTCGTGAAATGATTGCCGTATTGTTGCGGCGTGCCCTGACCCTGGCTGTACAGCGGGCACAAACCGGTCAGGTCATCCCCGAAGGCGTTGGTTTAGAGTAGGAATTTGAGGAGGCGTATTGTTATGAGTGAATTACAACTGATCGTAAATGGACAATCACACACACTGGATGTCCCCGAATCGCGGACGTTGGCCGAATTGTTGCGGCTGGATTTGGGACTGACTGGCACGAAAATCGGCTGTGAGGAGGCCGAATGCGGAATTTGTACGGTGCTGGTGGATGGCACGCCCGTCGATTCGTGTATTTATCCGGCATTCAAAGCCCAGGGTTGCCAGATCACAACCATCGAAGGTCTGGCTCAGGGTGAAGAACTCCATCCTGTGCAACGCAATTTCATCGATCATGGTGCGGTACAATGTGGTTTTTGCACACCGGGCCTGATTATGACCAGCAAAGCGTTGCTGGATGAAAAGCCCGATCCCTCGGACCATGATATTAAGGTGGCGTTGAAAGATACCTTCTGTCGTTGCACGGGTTACACCAGCGTGTTCAGCGCCATTCATTCTGCTGCCAGCGAGTTGCGGGGCGATGGGGCATTGCCTGTTAATGATCCCCCCGTAGACGAACCGATGCACGCAATTAGCCATTCCGTGCCGCCTGTCGGTGTGGCGGACAAAGTTACAGGGCGTGCCAAATATACGGATGACTATATATTCCCCAACATGCTCTATGCCCGCACATTGCGGTCACGTTTTCCCCATGCGCGGGTGTTGAGTATCAATACTGATAAGGCGAAGGCACTACCGGGTGTGCAAGCTGTGTTGACGCATGAAGATGTGCCCGGCGAAAATTTGCACGGCCTCGTGCGCCGCGATTGGCCGGTGCTGTGTGGCGATGTTGTGCGATATATGGGCGATGCAGTGGCGATTGTGGCTGCTGATACGGCCGACATTGCGGCCCAGGCACTTGATTTAATCGAAGTCGAGTATGAACCATTGCCTGTGGTCGGTGATCCTGAATATGCTCACTCGCCAGACGCACCTGTTTTGCATCAAGATCATCCTACTGGCAATCTGCTTAAACATATCAAGGTGCGGCACGGCGATATTGAGCAGGGCTTTGCTGAAGCCGATTACATAGTCGAGCGCACCTATCGCACCCCGACCACCGAACACGCTTTTATGGAACCAGAGTGTTCAATTGGTATCCCAGCCGGTGTTGAAGGCCATGACAAGTTGACTGTCTATGTCGGCTCACAAATTCCCTACCAGGACCGTGAGCAAATTGCGTTGGCGATGGACATGCCAGTGGAGCAGGTGCGCGTCAAGGGGACGCTCATTGGCGGCGGTTTTGGTGGCAAAGAAGACATCGTCGGACAAATTCATGTCTCCATGCTGGCTCAAGTGACGGGACGTCCAGTCAAGATGCTCTATACCCGCTACGAGTCGCTGTTGGTTCATCCTAAACGCCATGCCACCATCATCCGCATCAAAACAGGCGCGATGAAAGATGGCCGTCTGATCGCAGTCCAGGCGCAACTGTATGGCGACGGTGGGGCCTATGCCTCATTGTCGGACAAGGTGATGACTCGTGCCACCACTCACGCCACTGGCCCCTACAATATCCCCAACGCCAAGATCGACTGCTATGCCATGTACACCAACAATCCGCCATCCGGCGCGTTTCGTGGCTTTGGCGTTACACAATCTGCTTTTGCTGTTGAGCAGAATATGGACCTTCTGGCCGAGATGGTCGGCATGGACTCGCTGGAATTCCGCCGGGTCAATGCCCAAAAAGTTGGTGTGACGACAGCTACCGGCCAACTCCTGCGCGAGTCGGTGGGATTGCTGGATACCATTGACGATGCTCGCCAGGATATGGAAGCTCATCATGGCGCTTCTGATTTTCAGTGGGCATGGCGCGATGGGAACAAAGCCTATGCCTGGGGCGTGGCCTGTGCTTATAAGAACACGGGTTTGGGCGGCGGCGCTCCTGATAAGGCCGGAGCCGAAGTCGAAGCCTTTGAGGATGGCACAGTCGAAGTTCGCACTTCAGCCGCCGATATGGGGCAGGGTCTGGCGCATGTCGTGGCCCAATGCACGGCGGAAGAACTACAACTCCCCTACGAACGGGTGCGCGTGCTGCTCTCCGACACGGATTTGACGCCCGACGCTGGCCCGACGACGGCCTCGCGCCAGACCTATGTCACAGGTAACGCTGCTCGATTGGCTGCTTCCACGTTGCGTGAAGCTTTGTCTCACTCCGCCGCTGAAATGCTGGATGTGCCACCGCCTAAGGTGCGCTATGAGGAAGGCTTGATGCGGAGCAACGGCCATAGTGTCGAACTCGGCGAGGTGGTGGGCTGGATGAAGAATAGTGGCCTTTCGCCCAAAGTATTGCATATCTATCACGCGCCGGAAACGCAACCGTTGGGCACGGGTGGCGATATGCACGTCGCCTTTAGCTACGCGACGCAGGGCGCACTGGTTGAAGTTGATCTGGATACGGGAGCCGTGCAGGTATTGAAAGTCGTTTCCAGCGCCGATGTGGGCCGTGCCATCAATCCACTGATGCTGCAAGGCCAGATTGAAGGTGGCATTGTCATGGCACTGGGTAATTGCCTGACCGAGTCGTACATCATCGAAGACGGTGTGCCCTGGTCAACCTTGCTGGCCCGCTATAAGATGCCAAGCATCAAACACGCGCCCAAGATCATCTCACGGCTAGTTGAAGATCGGGCAGCGGATGGTCCCTATGGCGCGAAAGGCGTGGGCGAATTGCCGTCTATCAATACCTCGCCTGCTATCTGCAACGCCATCTACAATGCAACCGGCGTCCGGATTTACAGCCTCCCTGTCGATCAGGATGCCTTGTTGCTGGCGATGCGGAAAGGCGAAGTCGAAGTCCACACCGCGTGGCATGATGTGAAATAGGCACAAAACAGGGCTGGTCGTTGGTAGATCGGCCCTTTAGTTTTTCATGTTGGGAGGCGTATAAAGATTCTGGCACTTGAAAAAGAAATCCCTGGTATTGCTTCGGAACAGTTTAAACCACATCTGAAAGCCGAAGCCCTACGTGCCTGGGAACTTCACCAGTCGGATGTATTGCGGGAACTCTATTTTCGCCAGGATTGGCCGGGTGCTGTGCTGATTCTTGAATGCGCGGACTTTGATGAAGCCAGAGCCGTACTGGATACATTGCCGCTGGTCAAAGAAGGATTGATCGCCTTCGACATTATTCCTCTGAAGCCCTATCCGGGTTTTTCCAGACTTTTTGCTGAGTAGAATTGAGAGTGCCACATCTCACAATAACATCTTTGCCGTCATAGTGGGCCGAAATTCACATTACTTCTCTCGTAACAATAGTTTAGTGACTATTGCAGCCATCGCGTTCTCGTAGCCTGATTTGGAGATAGCTTTCAAGCGATCCACTATCCATACCGGTTCAAATAATTGCCACCCCATCTTTTCAAAGTGTTCTCGGACAATTTCCTGGTCTTTCGGCGTGGCGAAATTCCCACACGCAAGACAAAGCGTAACCATAGGATCAGCCACACAAAGCCCCGTTGTTTTGAGTTGGATCAAGAGTCTATTGAAGACGGTTTCGCGGAGAATAGGTTCGTTGAATAGTTTGAAACGGTCTATGCCTTGAGAATTTCGTCTGTCAAAGCCGCTTGCTCGAACGCCTGGGGAGTCAAGATATGATTTGCACTCGACTATGAGCAATTCATTTTGTGCAGGTTTGTAGGCTATTACATCCAATTCCCAACGAGGCGAAGAAGGGCGGTTAATTCGCACTTTTTCTTCTTTGGTTAGCTCTACTTTGAAGCCGGTTTTTGTCCAATACCCCTCTCGTTCGAGTAAACCAGCTATAAGTACTCTATCTATGGGTTATCCTTGCGAAAAAATGGCCTTGTCAGCTTGATTCGAGATATTTGGGCAATGTCTCATTCTACATTCAGTGTTTTGCGATTAGATTTCAACACCAAGTTTGCCCAATATCCTTATATTTGATCTCTAGTGAACTATTGATAACTCATAGATAGGGTATAAGTGTTTCAAATGAGTCCATTTTGTACCTCTTGTGCTTTATGCATCAATTGGCTTCAGTCCCAACCGCTCTGGATGTGTATAAACACGCATCCCACCCTGGCGCACATACCCCACTACGCAGATATTCCACGCCTCAGCTAGAGTAACCGTGATGCTGGTCGGCGAGGTACGACTCGCTACTACCGGCACACCCATCCGCCGCGCCTTGCCCAACATATCCGAACTGATACGCCCCGTTGTCAGCATGATCCGGTCGTGCGTATCTACGCCTCTCAGCAATGCCTTACCCGCTAGTTTATCAATTGTGTTGTGCCGCCCCACGTCCTCCGCACTAAAAAGTATCTGCCCTTTATCCGCCAAAATCGAGGTATGCACGCCACGCACCTGGTTATACAGCCGCGACTCTCCCCGTAAATCGCTCATGTGTTGCAGAATAACTTCTGGCGTGGTTGTGAAACTGGTATCCAATGCCGGATGAATTTCAGTCAAGTCTTGCAGACTGATGCCGCCGCCACACCCCGATGTCAGAATCAGGCGGCGCGGTGCATTGAAAGCGTGGCGATCGAGGAAGATGTCGATGCCTGTGCGGGCAACATTGGCCTTGATGAGCCGCACTTCGTCCAGCGAGTCAATAACGCCTTCGTTGAACAGGAACCCTAGCGCCATCGCTTCTTCATCCAATGGGCTACACATCATCGTCGCCAATTCCTGCCCGTTGATGAAGATGCTGACCAGCACTTCCTCAATCACGCCGCCATCAATTTGCTCGGCCTGATCACGCTGGACGACCCAATAGGTATAGGGAATGGCTCCTGGCTCACGAGTTTCCATCGTTATGTTTTCTTGCGCTTGCGGCGGGTACTCTGGCGGATTTCGTCGGGTGATAGACCTTGCTCCATTCCCCATTCAACTTTGGGTTTCAAGGCTCCGGTTGGGCAGACCCCCACGCATTGCCCGCAGAATACACAGGCCGATTCAGGGATCGTCACCTCGAATGCTGTTGCCACATGCGTATCAAATCCGCGTTCGCCCAATGTCAATGCAAAGGTATATTGAGCATCTTCGGCGCAGACCTGTACACAGCGCCAGCACAACACACACTGGCTATAGTCGCGCAGGTAAAAGGGATTGTCATCATAGACCGGAAGCTCGCGTCGTTTCGCGTCCGGGAAGCGTCCGGCCTCCGCCTCATAATCCGCCATCATCTCCTGGATTTCAGGCGCTTGCGTCAGATCAACCGCCGAGTCGAGCATTTCCAGGATGGTGCGGCGGCCACGTGCGACACGCTCATTGCGAGTTTCCACGTTGTTATCTTCATGGCAGGGCACGATGCAGGCCGGTTGCAGCAGGCGTCCGCTATCCACATCCACCACGCACACCCGGCACAGGCCGTTCGGTGTGGTCGCCTCATGATAACAGATGACCGGCACATCAATGCCAGCCATCTGCGCTGCTTCCAGGATGGTTGTGCCTCTGGGGACGGTAATTTCCTGCCCATCTATTGTCAATGTCACAGTGTTGCTCATGGGGTTTCCTTCTCGATGTTATCCCTTGTCGCGGATTTGACCTTGCATGAATTTGATGATGTAGGCTCCTGATGGATGCCGTATCTGGCGCACAGCGTCAATCACGGCCTGGCGATCATAGTCTACTCGCCGGAACTCAATTTGATAACCCGTTGCATCCGCCTCCAGCATCACATAGCTGGCCCGCAGATCAGGGGCTTTCGGATTGCCAACGCTGCCGACATTCGTCACCCGCACACCATCAACCTGCCGGTCCATCACCCAATGTGTATGCCCAACTACCACCAGATCTGCCTGGCAACCGTCCAGCGCCGCTCTAAAATCCGCATCGCTCATATTGGGATGCATCCCATAGCCATCATCATCGCCGGGTCGGGCATGGACACCCAACAAGCGCGTGCCATCCGGTAATTTAGTTCGTTGTTCCAATGGAAGCGCCGCCAGCCAATCCAGCCAGCCCGTCGCCGCCAGATAACCCTGTGTCCAGGCGAAGGTATTGCCCACTTCGACGAATGCTTGCATCAACGACGGATTTTGAAGCACATCTTCGGGGAATGGTGACGGACGTTCGTTGGTCAATATATAGCGATCCGTATTGCCGCGTACAAATACGGCATTCGACAGTGCATCCACCATTTCCAGCACTGTTGCTGGATCATAGCCAATTGCTGCCAAATCGCCCAACACCCAATAGCCATCAACACCACCCTGAGCCTGAATATCATTCAGCACCGCTTCTAGGGCTATCGGATTACCGTGAATATCAGAGAATATTGCCAATCGCATTATTGAAATAACTCCGGCCACTTTTTCATCGCACTCAATACTGCCATCGCTGCTGTTTGACCCAGGCCGCATAGCGATGATTCGGTCATGGTCAAGCCGATGTCTTCAAGCCGTTGGTGATCTCCTGGTAAGAGATTATCCGCCCGCTGCAAAATCTCCATTTGCCGCTGCGTCCCCAACTGGCATGGGAAGCATTTTCCACAACTTTCATGCTGGAAAAACACGGCCAGTCGCCGCAACACATCGCGTAGATCAGTTGTCTCGTTGAAGACCATGATTGCTCCCGAACCGAACGTGCCTCCCATTTCTCGCAGGTCTTCAAACGTCAACCGCACGTCGATTTCATCCGGCGTCAGGAAGGTTCCAGCTGCTCCGCCCATCAAGATTGCCTTCAAATTTCCGACGATCCCCTGGCAATTATCTTCTAGCAATGCCCGCAATTGGAGGCCAGGCGTAATTTCATAGACACCGGGGCGATTTACATGCCCACTGACCGCAACTAACTTAGGGCCGGCGCTGTTTTCCGTGCCCCATTGCCGGAACCAGTCTGGCCCGTTTAGCACAATCCCTGGCACACTGCTCAACGTCTCTACATTGTTGATCGTTGTGGGTTTGCCAAACAATCCATGCGTGGTGGGATAGGGCGGTTTCATGCGCGGAAAACCGCGTTTGCCTTCAATGGCTTCAAATAGTGCCGTTTCCTCGCCACAGATATAAGCGCCCGCCCCGCGCCGCACTTCGATGTGGAACGAGAATCCTGTGTCCATGATGTTGTCACCAAGCAGTCCGGCTGCCTCAGCTTCTCTAATAGCGATTTTCATGCGTTTAGCGGCGTAGGGATATTCACCGCGAATATAGAGATACCCCTGTTCTGCGCCAATGGCATATGCACACAGCGCCATGCCTTCCAGAATCAGATGCGGGCGAGCTTCCATCAACACACGATCTTTGAATGTGCCTGGCTCGCTTTCGTCAGCATTGCAGACCATATAGCGCGGTGTCGTGAGCGCCTGGCGGGTAAATTTCCACTTGAGGCCAGTGGGGAAGGCCGCACCCCCGCGCCCAATCAAACCCGATTGCTCTACCATGTCGATGACGGAGTCGGGGGGAAGTTCGGCCAGGGCACGCCGCAAAGCAGCATAATCGCCATATTCGTCCAATGTTTGAGCGCGATCTGGCTCCAATCCCATCAGCAAGATTTCAGGGTCACTGCTGGCGATGGTTGGGTAGGGGGAAGGTTTGTAGCCGTTGAGCAGTTCAGTCGTGCTATGCACAGGGCCATACGCTGTCTCGCCCTCGCTGCGCTGACTGACTAATACCGCTGGTGCATGTTCACACATGCCCTGGCAGGCGGTGTTATTTTCAACAGTATAATGTCCATCGGGAGTCGTACCACCATGTTCAGAGAGATTCAACGTAGAGCAAAAATCGTGCAACACATCATCGGCTCCTGCTAACCCGCACGCTGGGCCAGTACAAATACGAATGATAGTTTCACCAATGGGATGATCGTAAAACAGTGAATAAAAGCTGATAACGCCATAAATATCGGCTTCAGGGACGCGCAAAGTGTGAGAAATAGCTCGGACGGCGGCGTGATTGATATAACCAAAGGTCGTTTGTATTTCCCACAACACGGGCAAAAGTGCCTCGCGTTGTCGTCCAGCATAACGATTGACGATTTCTTTTAGGGCATCGGTTGACATCAATAAATCTCCAGCGTTTTGCAACCAAACGTCCCAAATTGTAGACGGGAGTTGCTCATTCATGCAAAAAGGTAGTGCGTCATCCAAGCTGGTTGACGCACCACGAATACCGATTTCGGACGATAGGATTGAACTTAGTCAACCTGTTCTCTGATCTTGAACGACACATTGACACGGGCGCGATAGGCAACCACCTGGCCGTCTTCGACTTTCATATCCAGTTTGGTCACTTCAGCGACACGCAGATCGGAAAGGGACTGCCCGGCGACTTCAACAGCTTTCTTGGCTGCATCTTCCCACGATACTTCACTGGTTCCTACTAGTTCGATGATTTTGTAGACGCTTTCACTCATCATGTTGCTCCTTAAGAAGACTATTTATGGGGATATTGACACACGGATGCGTTAATATCAGGATACGCTGTTGCCGGAATTGAGTCAATCACTCGCCAATAACCGCTGGGCATGACGTAGATCTTCCGGTGTGTTGACGTTAAAGAATGACAATCTGGTGGGGTCATACGGCTCATATTCTGGTTCATCGAGATAGCGGACCTGCACATCGCTATAAAACCTAATGACCTTCAACCGGCCTGCGTCAATCTTACGTCGGATGGGTTCCAGACAGTTCTTGCTATAGATGGCGAAAAGTCCCTGTGGAAACTTCTCCACACGCGGCACAATCACATCCAGCGTACCATCGGCCAGCCCGATCATATAGCGCAGCAGTTCTGGGCTGACAAATGGCATGTCGCAGGCCACCACCAATGTGTAGTGGCTGCGGCTGTAGTGAACGGCGGTATAGATGCCGCCCAATGATCCCTGGTCGGGCAAAACATCGGTATAAATTGGCAAACTTATGTGACGATAATCATCTGGCTTGTTAGAAATGATAAATGTTTCCACCTGTCCCAAATCCGCCACCCGCGCCAACAAATGCTCAATCATAGGCTTGCCATTCAATTCCACAAAGGCTTTATCCATGCCCATGCGAGAGCTTTTGCCGCCCGCCATGAGTGCCACCGAGATCATCATCAGTCCTTAATGTACATAGGTCGTCGTATCTTTGATCGCGCCGCGCTCGTGCAAGGGAATGTCGGCCCCATCGCGTTGAGGTGCATCCGTTTTGCGGAGATTGACCGCCGCCATTTTGAAATCGGGTATCTTGGCGCGGGGGTCAATCTTATCCAGTGTCAGAATATTGGCCGCCGCTTCGACAAAATGGAACGGCAAAAAGACTGTCCCCACTGGCGAACGCCCCGTGACCATTACCCGACAAACCACACTGCCGCGCCGTGATGTCACCTCGACCCAATCGCCCGAAATCAATTCGAGGCGGTGCGCGTCGTCGGGATGCATCTCTAATATCGGTTCAGGAAACGCATCATCCAGTTTCGAGCGTCGCGTCATCGTGCCGCCATGCCAGTGAAACAACACCCGCCCCGTCGTCAGATGATAGGGATAACCTTCGTCCGGCAATTCGCTATCGGTTCCATATTCCAGCGCCCAGAACTTGCCTCTGCCACGCGGAAACTCATCTTCAAATAGGTAGGGGGTGCCGGGATGATCCAGCGCCGGGCAGGGCCAATGCACACCGCCTTCGCGCTCGATTCGTTCGTAGGTAATGCCATAGAAAGGGGGTGTCACCTGGCGCATTTCCTCCCAAATCGCCTCCGCACCGGCATAGTCAAATCCGGCACTTTGCTCCACACCAAGTAATCGCTCCATTCGCGTCGCCAGATCGCATAGAATCTCCCAGTCCGAACGCGACTCACCCATCTGTGGCAAGGCATGCCGAATACGCTGCACACGGCGATCACTGTTGGTGAATGTGCCGTCTTTTTCGGCAAAGCTGGCTGAGGGCAAAATCACATCGGCTCGCTCACCCGTTTCGTTCATGAAGATGTCGATGCACACGATGAAATCCAGGGCATCCAGCGCATGTTGGGCATGAGCCAGATTAGGTTCGCTCATCAGTGGATTTTCGCCCATGACGACCATGCCGCGTATCTGGCCCGTCAATGCGCCATCGACCATTTCTGTCACTGTCAGTCCTGGATCGGGTGATAGGGTTGTCTTCCAGACCTGCTCAAATTTCGCTCGTACATCAGGATCGTCAACTCGTTGGTAGGCTGTGTATACATTCGGCAGCCCGCCGCTATCCGAACAGCCCTGTACGTTGTTTTGCCCGCGCAAGGGATTCAGGCCAGTTCCAGGCTGGCCGACGTGTCCGGTCATTAAAGCGAGGTTGGTCAGTGACAGGGCATTATCTGTGCCATGCACGCTCTGGCTGATGCCCATGCCCCAATAGATTGCCGCCCGTCCCGCCTGAGCATAGAGTCGCGCCGCTTCCCGAATATGCTTGGCAGGCACACCGCTGATTTCCTCGGCCCATTCCGGCGTGCAACTTTCCAGCGACTCGATGTAATCTTCAAAACCCTCAGTGCGATTCCCGATGAAATCTTTGTTATACAGCCCCTCGGTCACAATGACATGCGCCATTCCCTGAAAGACTGCCACATCTGTGCCCGGCTTCTGCCGCAGCCATAGCGTTGCAAAGTCGGTCATCTCGATCTGACGCGGATCAATGACAATGAGTTTAGCACCGTTCTGCCGCACCGCCTTTTTCAGAAACAGGCTGATGACCGGATGGGTTTCAGTGGTGTTGCTACCCGTGACGATGAACGTGTCCAAATTTTCCATCTCGGCGATGCTGTTGCTCATGGCGCTGGAGCCAATCGCCAGTTGCAGGCCCATCACGCTTCCGGCATGGCATAGCCTAGCACAGTGATCGACGTTGTTAGTCTTCAGCACGGCCCGCACCCACTTCTGGAATACATAATTGTCTTCGTTGGTGGCTTTCGCACAGGCATAAGTCGCAATACTATCGCCGCCGCTTTCACGCACAATCTGCGCCAGTTTTTCACTGACCAGTGTCAACGCTTCTTCCCAGCTTGCCTCGCGGAATTCACCGGGGCTGCCATCGCGGATCAGCGGCTTGGTTAACCGGCGCGGATGGGTGGTGAAATCCAGCCCGAAACGGCCTTTGACACACAGATTGCCGTAATTGGGCGCGGCATCAAACGGCGCTTCGACGCGATAGATGAGGTTGTCGCGGATATGCAGATTCATCTGGCAGCCGACGCCGCAATAGGGGCAGGTGGTACGCACAACGCGATCAGGGTTGAGTGGTGCAGCCATGTGATTATCTCCCTGTGAGGTGGGTTGGTTTGCTGCTACGTATCATACCACATGGATACCAAAAACTTGATGCATAAATGGTGAGAAATTGTGGCATTCAAATGGCAACCAAACAAAAAGCTAGGCAATGAACTTATATAGCACAAAATTTAGAAAACATCTGCTTGAGGGATACACATTACTTCGATTGTAATATTCAAAAATAGGGTTATGGATCATTTTGCGTAAAATACAGTTTATATATATAATTAATGAAAAGATTATTATGGGGAAAAATAAAGGTAGGAACAGATGGAGATTTCATACAATAAACTGGTAGCAGCAGGATTGAGTCTAGAGGATATTCGTGAATATATAATGCAGCTTCTTCAGAGTGCAAATATTCAGAATAAGCCTCGAGTAGCTGAAGATGCTTCTGACTTTACAGTAAGATCAAACGATGGATTTTGGCAACTCCTGATGAGTAGACGCACCCGACCCCTTCTAAAATGGGTGGTGCTAGAAGGATTTCAGCTCACCGACTGGTATCCCAGGACACCTGGAGTATTCCATACCGATGAAGCACGGAGAGCCCGTTACTCTGCACGAGATTTTGGAAGAGTTGTTGATGGCTTCGCACATTATCTCCCTCGTGGCAAAGAAGATATGGTTCATCGCGGTGGAGTTGGTTCATTGAGGTTCAAACCAGTAAGAATTGAAGGCTCAGATTGTTGGCTATATACAGCTACAGATGATAGTTATTGTCATACAGGCATCCCACTAGCGATACCACAAGCTATATTAGAAGGCATTAATTTTGACACCAATTTCCGAGTTGACATAGTTGGGCAGATAAGGTTTTTACCTGATTTTCTAGAGCATTATTTTTATCATATGACCCGTGTTCCCCAGGTGTATATCTTGGTTGATAAGATTACGAAGACTTCCAAAAAATCGGGGGTTGTCAAAATAACTCCGACTATCCTCTTCAGATTCTCTTCCGCCAGATCGAATGATCTAGATGCTGAGTATCCTCGTAGGCGAGCGAGGCGGCTGAGTGATTATGGCGTTTCTTATGTGACTTGTTACTCTGATGGTATCCGAGGAGCGATAGACTGGCTTGAGCATTATGTCGAATTGTATGGTGAAGAAATACTTACTAACTTCGATCAACAGATTCCCCAGTTTGTAGGTGTTCCTTTTAGTATCAATAATGTCATGACTGGGCGAATAAGTGTTCACGAATTAGAGAAATTTCATATTCATCAAGCTGAGATTATCTGTGATCAAATCCAAGGAATTCATGCAAGGGCAGTTCACATGAGCAAGAAAATTGAGATTAATGTAAATGACAGCGGTCAACTTGATATCAAAGGTGATTTGATTATCGCTGATGAAATCAAAAATAGCTTTAACAAGGCTAGTGGTATTCCTGATGACAAGTTGAAAGAGCTTATGCAGGAAATGACTGTCGCTATCGGCAAAATGAGCCAAGAATTGTCAGAAAGTGTTCAACAGGAAGTTGCCCAAGACTTAGACATATTGGCAACGGAATCGGCGAAAGAACAACCAACTAAAAGACGTTGGGAATTCAGTGTTGAAGGATTGAAAAAAGCTGCACAAAATATGGGGGAGATCGGAAAGCCCGTCATTGAATTAGCCGCAAAAATTGCGGCGATTCTTGCGCTACGTTCAGTGTAAACGAAGTGTGATTTCGATCTACTGACTATGCAGCCCCACCGAATCATATCCAGTGAGGCTACTATAATGATACACACAGACGATCTATGAGTTAATCGCCAGCCTGTCCAACTTTCTTGGCGCGTGGATTCTCAACTCGCACCGCACACACCTTGTACTCCGGTATCTTCGCCACCGGGTCCAGCGCAAAATCCTGCGTCAACATATTGGCCGGGGCCTCGCGCCAGTGGAATGCCAGGAAAATTGTCCCTTGTGGCACATCCTCAGTGATTTTCGCACGAGTCCGCACTGTGCCTCGCCGGCTTTTGATGACTACCGCCCGATCATCCTCGACATCAATCATCGCGGCATCTTCGGGATGGATTTCGACATAGCCACGCGGCTCACGCCAATCTAACGGCCCACTGCGGCGAGTCATCGTGCCACTATGATAGTGATACAGCACGCGGCCGGTGGTCAAAATCAGTGGGTATTCTTCGTCGGGCTGTTCGGCGGGGTCGCGGGCATCAATCGCATGGAATTTCCCTAAACCACGTGCGAATTTTCCGGCGTGTAGGAATTGCGTACCAGGATGTTCTACGTCGAGGCAGGGCCACTGCAAACCAACACCCGCCAGCCGTTCGTAGCTCATGCCACCATAGATCGGTGTCACCGCCGCTATCTCGTCAAAAATGGCCGATGCCGAGTCGAAATGCCAGTAATCTGCATCGCGCTCGACGCCCATCGCCTGATCGAAACGGGCCGCGAGTTCGCCGATGATCTTCCAATCTGGCAGCGATTCACCAGGCGCAGCTACCACCGGCGTTGTCAACTGCACGCGCCGTTCCGTGTTAGTGAATGAGCCGTCCTTTTCCAGCGACGCCGCAGCGGGCAAGATAAGATGCGCCAGATGCGCCGTCTCGCTGGGAAAGATGTCCTGTACCAGCAGGAAATCCACGCTCCGCAGTGCCTTTTCGACATGAGTCGTGTTGGGGTCGCTCATCATCGGGTTTTCGCCCATCACATACACGGCATGGACTTTGCCATCCAAAACGCCGTGCATGGCTTCCACGATGGTCAGCCCCACTTTACCGGGCAGACTATCCATGCCCCATTTTTCCGCAATGGCACTGCGTTTTTCGTCATCGGTAACACGCTGGTAGCCGGGATAGACGTTCACCAGACATCCCAGATCGCACGCGCCCTGGACATTCGATTGTCCACGTAGCGGATTGACACCGGTAGACGGTTTGCCGATTTGTCCACACAACATGGCAAGATTCGCCAGCGTCATCACCATATCTGTACCGTTGCTGCGTTGTGTGATGCCCATTGCATATAGGATATTGCTGTGGCCGCGCTCACCATCATAAACCGATGACCCGCTAACCCGTTCGCCCAGGGCATAGATGCGGGCTGCCGCTTCAATATCTTCGGCTGGCACACCCGACATCAACGAGGCCCGTTCCGGCGTGTAGGCTTCCACCACAGCCCTGAAGTCTTCGTAGCCTTCCGTCCGTTCGGCGATGAAATTCTCGTCCATCCAGCCTTCGCGGATGATGGTGTGCATAATCGCCAGGAAGACATAACTGTCGGTTCCGGGCTTGATCTGTAGGAATAACGTCGCGTGTTCCACCAGCGGGATTCGCCGGGGATCAACGATAATCAGGTTCGCCCCATTTTTCACAGCCCGAATGACATTGTAGCTGATGACAGGGTGCGATTCAGCGGTATTCGAGCCAGTGATGAAAATGCAGTCTGCATCACGAATTTCACGGATCGAATTGGTCATTGCGCCACTACCGAAGGCCTGCACGAGGCCTGCAACGGTTGAGCTATGTCAGAGGCGGGCGCAGTGGTCGATGTTGTTGGTTCCTATCCCGGCCCGGAAGAATTTCTGATACAGATAGTTTTCTTCATTGGTGCAACGCGCCGAGGCCAGCCCCATCACCGAGTCTGGGCCGTGATTTTGAACAATACCTGACAGCTTTTCCGCTGCCAAATTGAGGGCCGTGTCCCAATCTACGGGCACATGGCTCTTGGCAATATTGGGCTTGCGAACGGCCAACGGTGATTGTTCTGGCATTTCCCAGGGTTCATCAATCAATCCCAGTTCATAGGCCACATCACGGCGTAGCAGAGGTGTCGTCAAGCGGTCAGGGCTGCTGACAAAATCCCATCCATAGCGCCCTTTCGAACAGAGAAATTCACCGTTCACGGGTGCGTCGGACCGGGCCTGAGCATAGAGGATCTCGCCATTGCGTAGCGCATACTCGACCTCACACCCCACACCACAATAACCACAAATCGTCTTGACACGATCCAGTTCCCATTCACGGCCTTTGCCCATGCGCGAAACGGGCATCAGAGCCGCCGTCGGGCAAACCTGCACGCAACTGCCGCAGAATATACACGACGAGTCGATCATCGGGCCGTCAAACGGTGTGGCGACATGGCTCTCGAACCCGCGCCCCACAATTTCGATGGCGTTCGCGCCGATGACTTCCTCGCACACGCGCACGCAACGGCTACATAGAATGCAATATTGGTGATCGCGGATGAAAAAGGGATTATCGTCCTGGTAGAGCGAGCGCGAAATCTCTTTGTCGTAGCTGGTTTCAGTGACGCCAAATTCATAGGCATAGTTTTGCAGCAGGCAGTCTCCGGCTTTATCGCACACCACACAATCTAGCGGATGATCGGACACAAACAGATCAATAATATCGCGCCGCAAATCGAACAACTGCTCGCTACGAGTCTGGACGGTCATGCCATCTTCGCAATAAAGGCCACAACTCTGCACCGGATTGGGTCGCCCTTCCACTTCGACCAGACATAGGCGGCAACCGCCCGCCACGCTGAGGTCGGGATGATAGCACAGGTGCGGAATATCAATGCCGTTGGCGCGGGCCACTTCCATCACCGTTTGGCCGGGTTGGGCCTGGATGATTTGCCCATCAATGTTCAATTCAATCATTCAAGAAATCTCCTTGTCGGTTCAGTCCGTGCCCGCTTGTGCCAGCGAACCAGCCTCAATCAGGGCTTCATATTCATGTCGGAAATAGGTCAGCGTACTCAAAACTGGATTCGGGGCGGATTGTCCCAGACCGCATAGACTGGTGGTTTTGACTGTGTTGCACAGTTGTTCCAGCTTGTCCAGGTCTTCGGGTATACCATCCCCGCCAATGATCTTATCCAGCAACTTGCGAATTTGGACAGTTCCCACGCGGCACGGCACACACTTGCCACAGCTTTCGTCTACGCAAAAGTCCATGAAGAAGCGGGCAAAATCAGGCATCTGCGTTGTGTCATCAACCACCACCAGCCCGCCTGATCCCATGATCGAGCCGAGTTCGGCCAGGTTTTCGAAGTCGATGGGCGTGTCCAGGTGTTCGGCAGGGATGCAGCCGCCACTGGGGCCGCCGGTTTGGGCCGCTTTAAATTCGCGTTTGTTGGGGATGCCGCCACCAATCTCGTAAACGACTTCCCGCAGCGTGATACCCATCGGCACTTCGATGAGGCCGGTGTTGCGCAGTTGACCGGTTAGCGCAAAGACCTTGGTGCCGTTGCTTGTTTCCGTGCCGATTCTGGCATACCAGTCCGCACCTTGCATAATAATCGGCGGGACGTTGGCGAACGTTTCTACATTGTTGATGACTGTTGGCTTACCCCACAGCCCATAGGTTGATGGGTAGGGTGGCCGGATGCGAGGCATACCGCGCTTGCCTTCTATCGAGTAAATCAACGCAGTTTCCTCGCCACAGACGAAGGCCCCCGCGCCAATACGCACATCTGCATTGAAGCTAAAATCGTTGCCCATGACGGATTTGCCCAAAATACCACGTCGCCGCGCTGCCCGGATGGCACGACGTACCCGGTTGACGGCAATAGGGTACTCGCCCCGGATGTAAAAATACCCGTGGTTGGCTCCCACTGCATAAGCGGCGATCATCATGCCTTCCAGCACGCGATGCGGATTGTATTCCATCACGGTGCGGTCCATGTATGCGCCGGGATCGCCCTCGTCGCCGTTGACGACCACGTATTTCTGTCCTGCTTCTTCTTGGCGCACAAAGTTCCACTTTAACCCGGTGGGATAGCCTGCGCCGCCGCGTCCCCGCAAACCACTGTCAAGAATCTCCTGGCAAACTTCTTCCGGTGACATTTCGGTCAGCACGCGGTTCAGGGCCGAATAGCCTTCCAGCATCAGGTATTCTTCCAGTTTTTCGGGGTCCAGGCGGCCTACGTCGCTCAACACGACTTTGACTTGCTTGGCAAAGAAGGGCATCTCCGGCGCAAGGATATGAGCATCCAGCCCTTTTTGTTCACGTGCCGTTAGCCCTCTGCGGAAGTGTGGGAAGTTATGGGGGGCCAGATCGTTCTCCGCCGCTTCATCGTCTTCTGTCACCTCTCCCTCGGTTTCCACTTCCTCAAATGGCATGTGTTTTGCCACGATCTGGCGGGCGACGTCGGCATTGACATCGGCGTAGATAACGTCGGGTTCCTCTTTGGTCTCCACTCGAACCAGCGGGCCACGACTGCACAGGCCCATGCAGCCGATCTGAACAACTTCCGCCTCATTCTCATCGCACTCGCAAGCCGCCACCGACTGCTTGAGCGACTCCAGTGTTTGCGCTGATCCTGACGAGAGACAAGCGGTGCTGGTGCAGCAGTACATTCGGCGCTTAATGGCTGCCTGACGCTCGGCTTCGCGCTGGGCTAGTTCTTGAAGTTCCTGGTAGTTCATCGGGCCTCCACTTCTGAAAGATGCTCTCGGTCTAGTAACTCCTGAATGTATTTCGTCATTGATTCAGTGGTTTCTTTCCCCTTGACTATGCCATCTAGCACAACGACCGGAGCTATTCCACAACTGCCTACGCAGCGGGCAGTGGACAGGCTGAACAAGCCATCGGGTGTGGTTTCGCCCTCTGGCACATCAAAGCTTTTGGAGAGTCCTGCGACTATCTCGCCTGCACCCTTCACATAGCAAGCGGTCCCAGTGCAGACAATACAGTTGTACTTACCAAGCGGCTCGAAGGAAAACAATTGATAAAACGTCGCCACACCATAAACCCGGCTCAAGGGCACGTTTAATTGGCTCGAGACATAAATCAGCAATTCTTCGGAAAGATAGCCAAACGCTTCCTGAGCGGAGTTCAGAACTTCCAGCAGCGCATCCTTTTCATAGTGGAAGCGTTTCATGGTGCGGTCAATGCTCTTATATCGTTCGTCGCCACTGGGATGGGTGTTGCCATTGTTTCTTGTGGATCGTTTTTGCGTCATTTTCAATCTTTTCTCTTTATGACTGAACTAGAAATCTCAAAGCAAATTGCCTGGCAAACACTACCAGGCAATCATAATTTCATGCAGTGGATCAGTCGTTTCGCGCTCGGAAAGCTTAACCAACTGCCAATCCAATGACAACGATTGCAAGATGCTTTCGCACAGCGCCACGAATCCCCGGTGGGCCATTGCTATTTCGTGGTTGAGACCTGTTTTATGGGCGGTATTGTGGATGGGGCAGTCGGCCATTGTGAAACGTAAGTGTTCAGGTGTGCGCTCAATCTCGAAAGCCGCATCCATCGAATTTAGGATGATTCCCAATGCGTCGATTAGTTGGTCAGCAATCGGCACTTCCGAGGACTCTGGCTTGAGTGCATCAATCAGCAAGCTACCCAGACGTCCGCCAAAACGATCCACGCTTTCTTCGATGACACCAGGTTCCTGACATCCCTCACAGGTCATGCCATATTCCAAAAATACTTGGGCCAGGTTAGCATGACAATCTCGCCCACAACCCGATACTTCGCCACGAATGACAAGGCCCAGGCGCGGCTCATCGCGTAGATAGACATCGCGCTCACTGACTTCTGCATAGCGCATTTCAGCACTGGCAATAACATAGGAGATTAGCTGTGTTTCTACGGTGTTCGGTGGTTTGGCAGGCATGTTGTTCTCCTCTCAGTTGCAAAAGTAACGCAAAACAGCGATAGCGTAGCTAGTATGGCGTACTTTCGATGATAGTTATTGATTCCTCTATAGTATGCTGCGAGGCGAATGGATCGGGTAAGTGAGGTTTGTCATGACTTTAGGAGGGGGGAATCATAAACTTTGCCAATAGACGAGGTTGTGGATTGCTCAGAGGGATATGCCGGAAATGTGCATCCAATCGCCATTGCGAGGTTCTGGATGCACATTCCAGGACTAGAACACAGACTTTGATAAGATGATTCAGTCAGCCACGGCAGGCTGTTTGTTCATATTATCGACCAGGAAAGCCACAGTAATTAGACCGGCAATCCACCAAATACTGAGCAAGGCCATCGGTGCAGCCAGCAATGACCCAACCAGCACCGCCGTCCAACCCAATTGCCAGGTCAATATCGGTTGCAAATTATGGCTTCGCAAACTCAATAATTGGGACATTGGCTTACTTAGGAATGGTGGCACAAATGTCATCTTGTTGAACATCTTCTGCTCCCAATCCATGATGGAATCGAAGCGGGCAGGCCGTTTCCTGATAAGCCAAAACAAGATCGTGAAAGTGGCAAATGGTATCAACCATAGCAGCCAGCCCTCAAGGCCAATGCCTAATGGCAATATCGCTAAAATGATCCATGTCGGCAGCATCAATGCCATGCCCAGGCTGAGAACGACTGCCAGCAAGATAGCCAGATTGCGTCGCGTGGTTTTATCTTTACGCAGATCATAACCATAGGCCTGCAGTGTAAAAGTAACAGCCAGCGTACTTGCGATCACAAGGCCAACCGCAATGAACGATGCGACGATGAGGTTATTCTCACGCGCCATGTGAACTATGCCTGCCGGGCTGAAGCTATAACGAAATGTGACGGTAAAGAAGTCTTCCTTATCGAAAAGGGTGACCAGGCTGGCGGCAGCAACTACCATGACGCCACTTAGCAAAGCAACATGGATGTGCCCGATAATTTGATGTATCCGCAGTGGAAGTTGCCGGAGACTACTTCCAGCAATGCCAATAACACCCACAATGCCGAGTAGGGTAAAGTAGAACATACCCTCTTCATCAAAGCCCAGCAACCCTAACGCCATTGCCATTGCCAACAACCCGGCACCGGTGGCGATGGGGCGGATCAGGTGCAATGGATTAAATTGTCGTTCGTCAGGGATGGGAATGAATGGCAGAGATTTACCAACAGTTCCTAGATAGCCAGTAAATCCGCCACCAAGCAATCCTAGAATTAGACGAGTGGTGCGGTGACCAATGGAAAAAAGATGGTATCCTGCAACTGCACCTACCAGAGCCAGGAATACAGCAAATGCAATCGGCCATATTTGGCTTGTCACCTGGGGTTCTTCAATCTGGTCGGATAGAGTTGAACCCTCATAAGCGTCCTCAATCCGATCCAATTGCTTTTCGCGATCTTTCAGCAAGAAGAACGCACCGCCAACACCTGCTGCACCAGCAATACCCAATAAAGCACGGATGACGGTCATGTCATGTGTTATTGTCAGATAACCAATCGCGTGCAGGGTCAATCCCAGCCCGAATATACCGGCCACCAATATCAACACATAAAGGCTCCAATGTTGCAGACGAGTTGTGGTTGTGGTCATGATGTCTAGTGTTTTGGGTTTTTTGGGGGCGTCCTGGATACGGACCACGACATCGGCGAATTCACGGGTATCTTTCGACCCGCGTGCCATCACTCCCAGTTTGGCCGTTGCCTCGTTACCAGCTGCCAATTCAGGAATATCTGCCGGGCGGGTTGACATAGTCACATCTACCTCTGCACCATCGTCTAGGCTGGCTTGTTTGATGTCTATTGATAGCCAGGATTGGTTGGAGGCGATGAATACTTTCACAGGTTCACCAGTCTCATTACACACCGTCAAGGTTGCCTGTATGATCTTGGTCATGTTGCTGCGCGGAGCAGTGAGTGCAATCTGCGCTGGCTCAATCGCGATGCCCGCTTTGGTTTTTGGTGGCTCATCAACTGCGCCAGATGCCGCTGCCGCAGTTGGAGCGGAGGCAGTAGCAGGGGATGGAGATGGTGTGGGCGGACCTTGAGGGATTTCTGTTTCTGCCTCCAGGAATTCCGATGCATCCATCATTTGAGTGCTGACGACAGCAGATGCTTCTTCTTTGACATCTTCCACCGCCTTCGCCGCTTCAGTTTGCAGGCTCGCTATGTCGGCAAAGCTGGTTTTCTCATCATCACCCGTCGGATCATCTGCTTCGTGCGTAGCTTGCAGATCCGCCATATTTATCATTCGTGTGCTTTCATCAAGTTCAGGCGTGTCCCCTAATGGTTTATCGAAGCTGGTTCGTTCAGCCCAGTCCAGAGATTCCAGATCATCGTCCTGTGGCTGTTCGTCTTCTTGGGGTGGTTGCTGCGGGTCAGTCATAATATTATCTCTCCTCTTTCCAGGCTTTTTCGCTGGTTCATTTCGAGTAGACTGTCGCTGAAAAGTGTTATCGTCCATCGACGTCATCAGTACAAGCTGCCCGTGGCCGCCGCCGTAAGAAATTTCCATCTAGATCAATTAGCAACAGGTTCACAAGCAGATAGATGGTACTCACTCGATAACTACACGGAAGGCAATACCGCCGAATTTGACAACGTGGCCGTGTTCTACCGACATATCTATTTCAGGGTGGAGCTGTTCATTGTCGATAAAAGTTCCATAGGTGCTGTCAAAATCTGTCAGGAGCCATTGTCCATCTTCACTATCATACACCAATCGTGCGTGTCGCCGTGAAACGCCCATATCTTGACCGCCCAAGGGGTCTAAATCCAGATCGACTTCGCCCTGACTGCGTGAGGTACGCCCCACAATGTATTCGTGTGCGTGGTTGTCTAGGGCATAGGTATGTGTCGCGTCATTCTCCAGAATGAGGTGCAGAATTGCCTTGTGGATCGGTGCTTCTTCGCCACAATGATGACAGAACATCGCTTCTGGAATCAAGAGCGTGGCGCATTGCTGGCAACGGCGGTCATAGTCTCCACTGAGCGGATATGCACAATGGGGACAAAAGTCACCGTATCCCGGCAATCCTCCATTACAGTGATCGCAATATCCAGCGTAAAGGGGCTGTGCCTGTTCGGTTCGGAATAATTCATTACGATCAAACACTGTTTCATCTGCTTCTTCATCTTCAGCTGCCAAGTCCATGGATGGTAGTGCATTGTTGAGAGGCGCTTCATCTGCAGGCGTACCGGGATCCTCTGCTTGTGTGTATATGTCATCAGTCGGCTGGAAAGGCTCATCGGCAGTTGTAAGTTGATGATCGGCGACATCGTCGGTCTGTGTCTCGAAAATGTATTGAACTTCCACGGAGTCACGCTGTTGCCCCAACTTCGCTCCGCATTCAGTACAAACTGTCGAACCAGGATCGTTCATTTGATAACATGATGGGCATTTCACCACAGAATTCCCTCCTGATTTTTCTACAACTATGGTACGCTGTCTGCTACCCAATGCAGACTCAAGTATGATATTGGCACAATCAGTTATATTCAGCAAAACGCCTCGGTATTTTTAGTGGATGATTAACTACAATCAGCATAAAGAATAGTTACGAATGATTGTCGTGCTTTGCCTCAGCGTGCGTCATAATTAAGCAAAATTCAGATTGCATTGATATGAGGAGTTTGCTGCATGACATGTGTGGTTGGCGTTCCCAAAGAACATCGTCCATTTGAATATCGTGTGGGCCTGACACCACGTCGTGTGTCGATCTTGACCGCACAGGGTTGCCGGTGCTATGTGGAAACAGGGGCTGGCCTGGGTAGTGGATTTACTGATACTGAATACGAAAAAGCCGGGGCGCGTATTTCTTATGATGTTGAGGAAGTTTTCCGTCGCGCTGATCTGATCTTGAAAGTTCAGCGCCCAACTGCGGAAGAAGTCGATTGGATGCGAGGTCATCAGGTGGTCATGGCCCTTATGCTGTTGACCAGCGCCCGCGAGAGCCGGATCAAGGCTCTGGAAGACAAGAAAATCACGGCCATTGCCTATGAATTGATTGAGGAAGGGGAGGACGAGTTTCCCGTGCGCTATCCCCTCAGTCAAATTGGAGGGCGCATGACTGCCCAGATTGCTGCCCAGCACTTGCAAAACAACAAAGGCAGCAAGGGCATTTTGTTGGGCGGTGTGGCTGGTGTGCCCCCGGCAGACGTGGTGATTGTCGGTGCAGGTGTGGTTGGTCTCAATGCGGCCCAAGCTTTTCTGGATATGGGGGCGCGGGTGATTTTGATGGACAATATCCTGGAAAAACTCCACGAGGTTCAGCGTGAATTCGGCGGGCATGTTACAACGATGGTCTCGCACGAAGTCAATCTGATGCGTGTCTGCAAGTTTGCGGATGTGTTGGTGGGGGCTTTGCAAATTCCGCGCCAACGTGTCACGCCGGTTGTCACTCGTGAGATGGTTCAAACGATGCGTCCCGGCTCGCTCATTATCGACATGAGTATCGACCAGGGCGGATGCGTGGAGACCAGCCGTCCTACGCGCCATGATGACCCGACGTTCGTGGCCGAGGGCGTTATCCATTTTTGCGTCCCCAATATTCCCGGTGTAGTCGGGCGTTCAGCGACTCAGGCATTTCTGAATGCGGCCTGGCCGTATATCAAATTGGTTGCAGTTGAGGGAGTTGGTGCAGCCATTGAGCAAAATCCAGCGTTGCGACGCGGGCTGGTGATGCACGAAGGTCAATTGGCGGCAGATGTTCTAAAAGGGATGATCAGAGCCGAATGATTGTCCGGCTCCAGGCTAATCACTGCCTAACATTGCCCGCGCATCTTCGACATAACTCAACGACTGGTGGCGGAAGTAGGTGTTATACAGCTCGGCATAATGCCCGCCTTGTGCCATCAGTATTTTGTGATTACCTTCCTCAATAATATTGCCCTCGCGCAACACAATAATCCGGTCTGCGCTGCGGACCGTACTCAGACGATGGGCAATCAAGATGGAAGTTGATTGCGCCAAAATCATCTCAATTGCTTCCTGGATCTGGGCTTCAGTGAAGGTGTCAATACTGGCTGTGGCCTCATCCAGAATGAAAATGGACGGCTTTTGCACCAACACGCGCAACAAGCTCACCAACTGCCGTTGTCCAATACTTAACCGTGCACCGCGCTCGCCCACATCGCTTTGCAAACCATCGGGCAGTGTTTCCAGCCACTCGCCATTGCCAATGCTATAAGCGACTTCTTTGATTTCGGCGTCGGTAGCATCCGGACGACTGTAGCGAATGTTATCGGCGATGGTTCCACTGAATAGAAATGGCATCTGTGGCACGAACCCCAGGCGGCTACGATAGGCTTGCAGGTCAAAGCCACGGATGTCGCAACCATCAATACATAACCTTCCGTTCTGGAACTCGTAGAGGCGCATGATGAGTTTGGCGATGGAACTCTTGCCCGCGCCTGTGTGCCCCACAAACGCCACACTTTCACCGGCTTTGATGGTCAGATCAAAATTATCCAACACAGGGTTGCCCGATTTATATGCGAAATCGACCTTTTCAAATGTGATGCGTCCGTTGATGTCAGGGGCTGGCTGGCTGTCGGTTTGCTGGACGGTATTTTCGGCATCAATTAGTGCGAGAACACGTTCCAAAGAACTGATGGCTTGCTGAAACTGGCTCCAGTAGGAGGAGATGTTGATGAGCGGAAACCAGAACCGGTCAACGGATTGAATGTACAAATACCACACGCTGATGCTGATGGTCCCGCCAATCACCGCCACGCCACCCAGATACACAATTGCGCCCGTCGCAAAGCCCGCCAGCGCATTTAGTACAGGGAAAACCAGCGACAACACGATGCCTCGTTGCAGGTTGATACGATAGGATTGTTCATTGACGCCCGTAAAAATGTCGTAGAGCATGGCTTCTTGTCGAAAGTTTTTGGCGACACTGATGCCAGTCACTGTTTCCTGGATGTTGTCGTTGACCGCTGCCATTGCTCGTGATCCCTGGCGCGTGACATGGCGGGCCATCTTGCGAAATTGCAACGTGGCAATGCCAATCGGAATCAGCGATACCAGAATGACCATTGTCAGGGGGACATTCAGGCGGAGAAGCGCCACCAGCAAAATAAAGACCTGTATCAGTTGGCTGAGAATATCGGAGGTGACGATCAGGATTTGCCCAAAATCTTCAGTGTCGCTGGTGATACGACTCAGGATTTTGCCGGTTTTGTTCTCGTCATAAAACGCCATGTCGCGTTCAATGGCGGCGGCAAACGCATCTTTTCGCATCTGAGCCGTCATGTCGCCGACAGTGCGGCTGGTGGCGCGTCTTCGCACCCAGTTCGCACTATATTGGATCAAGATAGTCAGGAATAAGGCTCCGATAAGCAAGGTCAGTTGATCGGTCTTCGAAGTTGTTTCTAACTCGTCCACCCCCGCCGAAATGAGGATGGGGATGAACGCCAGTGAGATTGAGACGACTAGTCCCATGCCGGTAATTGTTAGAATCCGGGGCTTCTGTCCCCGTAAATAATCGCCCAACCGTCGCAACAAATAGCCATCGGAATATTGGCGATCATACGCATCTTTGTCCAGTCCACCGAAAATGCCCATCTATACCTCCATTATTCCTCGTATCGTGCAAAAATTCGGCGGTAGGGTTCCGACGATTTCAGCAACGCTTCGTGTGTGCCCTGGGCTGCCACGCGCCCTTTGCGGATTACGATGATCCAATCCGCCCAACGAATTTGTGATAGGCGGTGTGTAATCAAAATGGTAGTCCGTCCTTTGGCGGCTTCCCAGATTGCTTTCTGAATCCGGTCTTCGGTTGCACTGTCGATGGCACTGGTGCTGTCGTCCAGAATCAGGATGCGTGGATCAGTGAGGAAGGCACGGGCAATTGCCAGTCGTTGCCGTTGCCCGCCGCTCAAGGTAACGCCACGTTGCCCAATGATGGTCTCGTAGCCGTCTGGAAAACCCATGATAAACTCGTGGGCCTGGGCACGATGGGCTGCGGCCTCAACCTCTTCTTGCGTGGCTTCTGGTTTGCCAAAGCGGATATTGTCGGCAATGGAGCGGCTGAACAAGAATATCTCTTGCTCAATCATGCTAATTTGCGAACGTAGCGCCGCTAGATTCCAGTCCCGTACATCCTTGCCATCCACCAGTACCCGCCCTGAATTCACATCATAAGTGCGGTTGATGAGTTTGGTCAGTGTACTTTTGCCAGAGCCGGTTTGCCCTACTATAGCGATGGTTTGCCCTGGTTTGATGCTGAATGAGACTTCATACGCTACTTGCCGCTCATCCAGATAACCAAAATTCACCTGTTCAAATGTGATAGCTCCCTGGACGGTTGCGGTGTGGCCCTGTTCGTTTTGGTCCAGGTCGGTCTTGACATTGATGATGTTCAGAATACGGGTGGCGCTGGCATATCCTGACGCAACCCGCGAAAGCGAGAATATAGACGTGAAGACCGGAAAACCAAAGAGGGCGATTTGCCCTAGAAAGGCCACAATATCACCAGCATTGATCGCGTCCTGACGATACAGATAGGCCGAATGCAAAAAACCGCCAGCAGTTGCCAGCCCCAGCAGCAGAATCGCATAATAGCGGGCTTCGATGTCACCTTGTTGCACAAACCAGTTTCGCACACGGTCAACGACTTTGTTAAATTGCTCGACTTCTTGTTTTTCCTGAGCGGTTCCTTTGACAACTTCTACGCCGTCCAACGTTTCAGCAAGACGAGCATTCATTTGCCCAAAACTGGCTCGTACATGGTGGGCCACGCGCTGCAGCGACCGGACGTAATGATATTGGACGACGATATAGGCAAGAATGAATATCAACGGGGTCATGATGAGAGCTGGGTGGATCGTTGGCGACACGACAAGGGGCAACATCAAGAACATGCCGGAACCGATAATCAAATTCAGGCCGGGATTCATCATTAGATTGACTTCGCGGACATCATTTGTTACCCGCGCCATGATCTCGCCAACAGGTTGAAAGTCGTGAAATGTCATGCTCTTGCCCAGCAGACTCACATACAATTCATCACGCATGTCGCGCTCAACACGTTGGGCAAAGAGTTCCGAGGCGAAGTTGCGTCCAAATTGCAGCGTGCCGCGTAACAATTGGCTACCGATGATGCCTGCTGCCATCCAGGCCGAGACTGTTTTTCCATCACTATCCGCTACTGCATTCACGGCAGTACCAATCAATATCGGCACAATCGAGGCCAGCGCCGCATTACTGAACGCGCCCAATATCATGATGATTGCTATAAACGGGTGACGCCGGATATGTGACCAAACAAAGCGGGTCGGGTTGGAAAAATCTGTATTCTCAAAGGTTCGTGCAGTAAATTCAGCCGCCATAATATGTCTTGCTCCGGTCCAATCAACAGACGCGCATTATGCACTACGATAGCCTCTCCGCAAAGGTTGAATACTGGCGGTGTGTAGATTTTATTGATCCAGGTCGCTGCCGCGTTTCACCATTTGTTTACCGAATCGGGTCCGCAATTCATCCAAAGTAGCTTGCAAGCGGCGGTGGCGTGTCCGATCCTCATCCTCCCAGAGGGACAACTGTTGGCGCGGTGTATCTAATCCACTGATACCCACGCCCAACAATCGCACGGGTTTCCCGGGCGGCCAGGTCTGTTCCAGTAACGTTTGAGCCGCCAGGAAAATTTCGCGGTTTTGGTCGGTCGGTTGTGTTAAAGTCACCTGGCGGGTTATCGTTGTGAAATCTGACCAGCGCAATTTGATCTTGACTGTTGTACCGCTTAATTCAGCTTGACGTAGCTGCCAGCCGACCTCTTCAACCTGAGTGCGAAGTGTTTTGATGAGTATGTCAGCATCGCGCACATCCGACGAAAAAGTAATCTCTTTGCTGATGGATTTGGCTTCGTGCAGGGTTTCGACCGGGCGTTCATCAATGCCCCGCGCTCGTCGCGTTAAATCTGTCCCCACTTTGCCGAATAGATGCCTTAGTTGCTTTTCTGAACATTGGGCCAGATCGCCAATGGTGGTGATCCCTAACTGTTTCAGCCGCGCTTCGGTTTTTGGTCCGATACCCCACAACTCTCGCGCTGGTAACGGGGCTAGGAATGCTGCTTCTTTTCCAGGTGGTACAACCAGTATCGCATTGGGTGGCCCATCTCCTTGGGCACGAGATTTACTGATGTTATTGGCGATCTTCGCCACAAGTTTGTTGGAAGCCACACCCAACGAACATGGCAAATTTAGTCGTTGATGAATGGTTGTTTGCAGACGTTTTGCGATTTCAAATCCTGACGGTGAAAGGCCTGTCACGTCTAGAAATGCCTCGTCAATTGATATTTGCTCCACCAGCGGTGTCAGATCATGAAGCAATTCCATAACTTGCCGCGAGGTATTCCTATAATCCTTGTAATGGTGAGGAACAATCATTAAATTCGGACAGAGTCGCAACGCCTGGGCCATCGGCATTGCTGACCGCACACCAAATCGCCGCGCTGGATAGGAACATGATGCCACCACACCGCGCTGGTCGGGTTGCCCACCCACAGCGAAGGCGATGCCGCGTAGTGTCGGGTCTCGCTGCTCTTCCACAGCACAGAAAAACGCATCCAGATCCAGATGCAAAATGGTGCGTGGCATATCACCTCGAATCAAATGCTTCTTGGGTGTGAATATAGAACATATTTCCTAATCATGCAATATTAATGTTGGTTGTTTTTTGGCCTCAATAAAAATGCCCCACAGCCGACTCGCTGCAGGACATAACTTAGTTAGTTGGCACTATATGTCTATGGACGACGAGTTGTGATAACTGCTGTCCACTGAACATAAGCATCGCTACCGCTTTCCAGGTAAACCCAGAAGCGTTGCGTGGCGGTGTATTCACCATGTGTAAATGTCCGACTCAGGCCATTGCAGGGTTGTCCAATACCCGTACCGGTGAACTTGACCAGGGCTTGATCGGAACCCGGTCCGGTGCAGACAAACGTAATCGTCGATTCACCCTGGAATGTCACGCTGTCGAAACCAACCACCTCATAGATCACCTGATCGCTGGTGTCGCCATTGGGATACGAAATGTAATCAGACAACGTGGCCGACTCATTTTGCTTGAAATTGAGTTCAAGATTAGCCACCGGGTCGTTGTCAGGCGGTGCTGTTGGTGGTGGTGGCGGAGTCGTCGCCGTTGGTGGTGGTGTCGTTGGAGGGGGTGCGCCGCCACCGCCGCCTTCTTCAGTCGCTTCAGGTGCAGGCGTTGTGGCTGAAGGCGAGGGGCCGGGTTCCTCGGTTGCGCCAGGGTCGCCACTGCCACCGCCAGTGTCACCACCACCGCCACCACCGCCACCTGACGGGGCTGCCGCATAAGTCTGGGTCGGTAAATTGCTACAAGGACCGCTGGTGTTCAAGACAAACGAGGCCATCCAGCCGACAGTCCCATCGTCCAGGCGTACTTGATACCAGCCACCGTTGGCGCTGTTGTAACCAATTGCCGCAATGGTTCCATTACCAGGCAATGCGCCAATTATCGGATGGTTAGTGGAACCACCGGTGCGGATACGCACATCGTTGCCATCAGTAGAAGATAGAACACACAAATCACTGCTGCCACTGACTTCCTGAGTTGCCACCGGATCAGAACTGCCGCTGGATGAACCCGGACGGCCATATAAAACCTCAAAATTAGCTTGTCCCTGGAAGCTGCCTAGGTCAACCATCAACTTCAGCGTATCTGTGCCGGGACCAAACTCAAATGAGGCTGCAACCAATTGCTGGCTGGTGAGGGTGGCGAGTGGATCACCACCAGGCGAGTAGATGGTGGCAACGGGGCTATAGTCTTGAGTTAGTGACCGTATTTGAATGCTGGTGTTCGCAGCTGGGTCGAGATTGAAGTCGTAATATATACTACGGAAATCGTTGCTGACAACTCCTTGTGTGGGCGTATCTATTGCCAATGGAATACCTGGCGGCAAACCACGATTCAATACAATGGTGAATTGGCCGATGGAATTGTTGACGCCCACCACCTGAACGTAGTGAAAGCCATTACCAGCCAGTGTATAGGAAAGCTGGATTTCAGGCGTCCCGCCCAGATTATCTTCCTGGGCCACTACTGCCCGGTTGATGTCCAGGAAACGGACGGCAGGAATGAAACCACCGATTCCCACCACTTCTACACTGGCGGCATCTCCGGCGGCTCCATCAAAGTTGAATAGTGCCCCTTCAGGACCAGTCACAGCGCCCAGCGCAACCTCGCCCCAGGGTAAATTCTGCCCGTCCTGGGCCTGGGCTGTTGGTGGCAGTTGGCTGAGAGTTAACATAACAACGACGATAAGTATGAGACCCACACTGGTATAGATTTTGCGTGGGCGTTTGGATAAAACGTGCATAATAGGTACTTCTCCTCACTTTGTACTTTGATGAGCGATATTCTGTCTCAGTATAGGCAAAAGTCAGCATAGCACAAACTGGCGACTTCAAAACAGATATGATTTTGTGAGAAACGCTCAGAGGGCCTGGTATTGCCGGATATGGCGGATGATTGGTGGGTGAAGTAGGGGCTTTCGCCCCCAATGGAATAAAGCGATTTGCTAGGTTTTTGTCAGGAAAACGTCAGGAAAGCGGCATATTCAAAAACGCTTTCCCCATAAACACCGCACCGCGACAGCCAGAACTGTCGCGGTGCGGTGTGCCTATTTTAGGTTGTGAAGGTGTTGCGCGTTTAAGGCTTAGTTGTCAGCCGCGTCGCGTTTCACCTTTTCAAATGCTTCAATGACCTCATCAATCGCGGCGTTGAATAGGCCACGATAGCCTTCGATCATCTCGCGGAAAGCGGCCTGACCATGCTCGCGCACGGCAGCGGGCAGCATACCTTCCAACGCCTTGCCAGTTTCCACAATGGCATTGCGCTGGTGCTTTAAGAAGATGTCAAATGTGCTTTCTTCTTCCACGACAGCTTCTTCCTGAACCGGTTCTTCGACCTTGGTCGTTTTCCGGCTACGAGTGGTAGTTTTGGTAGTCATACAATCTCCTTGTGACTGACTACGTTCGCCAGAATCTTGATGATTCTGCTACGAATAGATTGCCGAATATTTCGACAGTCAAACCATCAAATCAAATGACCCGACGATTTGTGGAGAGCATTATACGCCAGGTCAATCGAAATGTCTTGTGCTTTTTGTCACAAATAAACAACTCAGAGAGGCACGTTTGCCAGAGAAGTTGACATAATCAGCAAATCGTGGGTGGTGTTATCGCGGGTTTTCAGCCAATCGGTCAAGAGTGCCTCGGCTTTGAAGCCCAGGCGCTCGACCATTCGTTGTGCGCCACGATCTTCCACTGCTAGCCCAATCGTCACCTTTTCCAGATTGAGTCCCTGGGCAAAGATTACCAATTCCCGCACAAGATGTGTGCCCAAACCACGACTGCGATATGGGCGGGTCACCATCACGCGGACTTCAGCCATATGGCGGCTCCAGAACAATTGGTTGTAATATAACGACCCATAGCCCACGATAGTACCGTTATACTCAGCCAGAATCGTGATGGCTTGATCCATCTCGATTTCACGTATCCACTCGTCAATCGTTCCTGACTGTGTGATGTCGCGGCGCATGAAGAGCAGCTCATCTTCTGACAATCGCTCGGCTAATGCCAGAAGCGCATCACGATCTTGACGGTCCATCAGACGCAGAGTGAACAGATCACCTTTCGCATCAATTGTTTGTGGGAAATCATCTTTTGGCATGGTATCTCCAGTTGTTTAAGATACTTGTTGGGCGCAGTTGACCAATTCTTGAGCAGATTGGGTGAAGGGCAGCAATTTACGCAATGATCCCTTCGAGAGTTTTAGTTTACCGCGCATAATCATCATCAAG
Organism: Aggregatilineales bacterium; assembly: GCA_965215855.1. GTDB lineage: Bacteria > Chloroflexota > Anaerolineae > Aggregatilineales > J027 > J027. The sequence continues at coordinate 798,977 of CBDCER010000002.1, forward strand.
GGCTTGGCTTTACCCTTTAAGACTTTCATCCACGCATTGTAGTCGCCTTCGATGACAAAGGCCGCTCGTGCTTGAACCTCTTTAATAGATGTACTTTGCGCCGAGCGACAATGCCCTTTGTGCAGATCAAGCAGTACCGCCGCGCCGTCCTGGAAGCCATTGCTGGAACCCACCGTAATTACAAAAGCCAGCGATCCTGCTTCCCATTTGGTCGATGCTTTACGATAGGCGACACTCCCGTTAATTGCTTTCTGGAAATTGTCCGCCCAGGGTTGGGAGAACAGGCGAGGTTTGCCAGCGGGAGTGGGTTCTGGTGCTGGCTCTGGTGTGGGTGCTGTTTCCACAATTGCCTCAGCGACAGGCGCAGGTTGCGCTTCAGTGGCAAGTGCCACATCGTTGTCAGTGGGTTGCTCATCCCTAACAGCACCTGCGTCAACGGGTTTGCTTATTTCAAGGACAGCTTGTGGTAGTTCGGAGGTCTCACTGGGCGGTGATTCGGCTTCAACCGTCACGATATTGGCTTCTTTACTGAGTTTTGAGTTGTCTTTTGCCTCAGATTTTTCTTCAGGCTTTGGTGTGAGTTCTGGCTCTGGTTCTACTTTTGCTGAGGGGCTGCTTTTGGCTTTGGTGCGTGCCATCTCAATTGGTTCGATGGGTTGCACTTTGGCGGCCTGACGCAATTCCAGATAGTGCTTTTCCAGATACCCGCGCAGTTCGGTGGGATCGGAGATAATACCAGTATCCACCACAAGATTCATCGCAATCCGTTGGTTATAACTGGTGATGACGCACGCCAATCCCATTGACGGATTAAGGGGGAAGAAGCCAAATGTGTGCAACAGTCTGCACCCCAGCAAATACATGGGGATTTGTGGGCCAGCGACATTGGTACACCAGGTATGGGCGACAAATGCGAAGGCTTTGGGCGCGATGCTCCATACCAGTGGTTGTGTAACTGCTGGAGCAAGCGATGGTAGAGTCAGGGCAATATCTAGGCTGTTGCTTAGTGCTGACTCCTTCATCACTTTCGTATACTCGGTGATGGTTTGTAGACGATCTAATGGATCATCAATCCCGAAGGGAATATCGACCGGCAATACCGAGATGCGATTACCATACGAGCCGCGTTCTTTCTCAACGCGCATACTGACCGGCACGAGAACCCGCAAGAAATCTTGTTTAAGTTCTTCCTCATGAGTCTTAGAATATTCTTCAATCGCACCGGAATAGATTGTCAGCATCACATCATTGACCGACGCTCGCCGAGTCGTCTTGATCGCCCTGACTTCGGCCAGCGAGAATTCGGCCCATGCCATTTGTTGTGCGCCTGAATTAGAGCCATTAATGGGTAGCCGCTTAATAGGTGTCAGGTTATCGTTGACGAGATTAGCGATGCCAACCAGGGCTTTGCGGCGTTGTTCTTTATCCAGGAAAGCTGCCCCCAATCGACCAAAATCATGCCCCAATTTCTTCACAACTTTCCATTTATGAGGCAAATCTTGACGAAAAGCATCAACCACCATCCGTCCTTTACCAGGCAGATAAGGCGGATCATAGAGGGGTTTTTTCTGGGGTGGGGTGACATCGGGCGTCAGGTCAAACAACAAGGTGAACAATTCAACCGCTTCCAGGCCATCGACCATGCAGTGATGCACCTTGAAGAAGAGTGCGGTCCGGTTATCGGCCAGACCCTCAATCATATAGATTTCCCAGAGAGGTTTCTCTCGATCCAGCACACTGGATAGCAGATGACCGGTCAATTCACGCAGTTGTTCTTCAGTACCGGGAGCATCCAGCGATACTTTGAACATATGATTTCCAATGTAAAAATCAGGGTCATAGACCCAACCAGGTTGCCCCAGATTGAGCGATGCCTGAATGATGCGCTGTTGATAGATAGGCGCGAGGTGGATACGACTATCGACCAGATTCACGAGATCATCAAAAGAAAATGTGCCATCAAAAATCGTTACTGCCCCAATATTCATTGGCGTTTTGGGACCTTCGACGTAAAAGAAAGCTGAATCAACAGGACCTAGAATTTTGGGTTTCTGACTCACGAAACTCCCCCTATCACTCACTGACTGGTTGGATTGATTGTAACGCATGGTGAGCGGCTTGCTCTCCACAGTGGATCATTTGCATTTGGACTTCGGGGCGGAATGAAAAGTCGGGCGCTCTGAAAAAATCAATATCCTGGGGATCGGGTTCGATCCAGATGATTTCTTTGTCAGGATAGCGTTGGCTATATACCTCGCGCCAGATGTCGATGCGTTCTTGTAAAACAATGGAGGTGGCCTGCTTGATGATATTCAGCCATCCGAAATCATTGACGGTTCCTTCACCTTGAAGATAAAGCGGCTGGTAGGTGTGGGAAATGATGACACGATCTGCCAAATGAATACCGACATCAGCAGATAGGGTACGTTTCACTTCGCCATCTATATAGTATTTGTCTTTGATTTTGACGGGCGTGAACATGCCCGGAATGGCGCTGGAAGCCCGCACCGCACGATGAATGGGTACATCGGTCATAAATTCGTTTTCTTGATCCTCGAAGCTATAGCGGCTATTGAAGATGCTCCGGCGGCGGCAATCCAGGCAAGTGGCAGTGATGTAAAGATCAATCTCCATCTCGGCAAAGTCCGTGGATGGCAGTAACGACCGGAGCAAGTCTTCGAGTGCAATAGCATCAAAGAATCCAGACGTATGGGCTTGGCTACAAATTAGACGATCAATGGCTTCGGCCAGAATGTCCTTGTTCATCATCGTTGGCAACGAGGCTAGGAAGCGTAATCCTGCCAGGCTGGTATAGACCGACTGTTTGGCAATGGCCTGATAGCGTGGTTTGAATAACATGGTCGAAGTTAAGGTCTTCACCCAGTTATCGAACTGGGGAAGATAAACGCGTTTTTGGTGCAACGCAGTGATGAGATTGTCAGCCGTCGCTCCAGAGGCGATGAATGCACCGATCACTGCCCCTGCACTGGAACCAACAATGGAAGTAACCGTCTCCGATTGCAGAGCTTTTAGAACACCCAGATGGAAATAGAATGCTTTGGTTGCGCCACCGCTCAGGACGAGGGCACTGCCGGGTCTTTTTTCAAGTTGTGGGATTACGCGCATGAAATAATCTCCATATGGCGCTACTTGCTCATGGTATTGTAGCGCAAGCGTTCCCCTGAGCCGAGAACAAACATCACATCCATCAGCGTATTTGTTCCTATTATAGCCGATGTTGAGATAATGGATGGTGTAGGTTGAAATTTGGCATGTTGAAGGTGGACTTGAATAGCGAAAATCTCACCAAGATCTTCAAAAAACAGGGGCATTTGTTAGGCATTTCTAGGACAAAATGGTGATAATTTGCGGTCAAACTAAGCGATTTGCGGCATAATTTAAGGCAGTTTTTGGACAAAGTTAGGATAGACGATGCGACTGATCAAAAGTCTACTGTTTTTCTTGGGCATCGGGGCACTCATCATCGGTTACCGGTTGCGGCAATGGGTGTTGGCGCGAGTTTTACGACTAACACCACCGCGCTATGGAGTCAAAGTCGAATACCAATTGCGTGTGCCGATGCGAGACGGTGTATTGTTGGCAACTGATCATTATCGGCCAAATGCAGCGGGAGATTTCCCGACCATTTTGATGCGCTCGCCTTATGGTAGTCGTGGTGGATCGAGTTTCTTCGGATCATTGATGCAACTCATTGGGTATCGCTTTGCCGAACGCGGCTATCATGTCGTGATTCAGGATATTCGGGGGCGCTTCGACTCTGGTGGCAGGTTCAATCCCCTGTTTAATGAGCAAATTGATGGCCTAGATACAGTTCAATGGGTGCGTGAACAGCCCTGGTTTAATGGCGTGATCGGAACCTGGGGGCCGAGCTATCTGGGGTTGGTACAGTGGGCGATTGTGGCAGATGTGCCGGAAATCAAGGCCATGGTTCCCAGTGTGACCGGAACGCAGCTCCATTGGGTACTGTATCCTGATGGTGCGTTTGACTTGGGACTCGCGATGCGGTGGATGGGAATCTTTCAACTGTTAGATCGTGATAAAGATCGACCGTTTTGGGCATCAGCATTGTTCTTGTGGGAAGTCGAGCGCAAAATAGCACCCGCGTTTCGACATTTGCCCATTGGTCAGGCAGATCAGATAGCATTGGGTGAGCGAGTCGATTTTTATCAGGAGTGGCTGGAACATCGGGATCCCCATGATGAGATATGGGATGAAGCTAGAGACGCTATGCGCCCGGATGAGGTCACTGCCCCGGTGCATTTGGTAGGGGGATGGCATGACTTCTTTTTGCGGACATTGTTGTCGGACTATGCGGCGTTACGTGACGCAGGCCAACGTCCTTATTTGACAATTGGCCCCTGGGACCATTTCAGTCGGGCGTTTGTAATGTTTGATTCGCTACGAGAAGGGATTGCCTGGTTTGATGCCCATCTGAAGGGCGACAGCGGACGCCTGCGCCAAAGGCCGGTGCGGGTGTATGTGATGGGTCTGAACCGGTGGCGCGAAATGGACGAGTGGCCGCCACCGTCGATAGAGACATGCTATTTCCTGCGAGGGGGCAATGAACTCTCGCGGGAGGAACCAGCAGGCGGACTGGATGCTATACCCGATATGTATGCTTATGATCCGGCTGATCCGACCCCAGCTTTAGGGGGCACACAGTTCAGTTGGTGGGCCGGGCGCGTCGATAATCGGAAGCTGGAGGCACGACGCGATGTATTGACCTATACCACGCATCCATTGCAAGCGGCGGTGGAGATCATGGGATCAGTGCGGTTGGAACTCTATGTACAGTCTAATTTAGCGCATACAGATTTCTTTGGGCGGCTATGTGATGTTTACCCGAATGGGCGCTCGATGAATGTATGCGATGGATTGTTTCGGGTGGAGCCAGGGAAAGGCAAACGGCAGCCGGATAGTAGCCTGCGAATTGAGATTGATCTGTGGGCAACAGCCTATCGTTTCCGGCGTGGACATCGAATCCGGTTGCAGGTATCCAGTGGGGCACATCCGCGTTGGAACCGGAATCTGGGGACGGGCGATCAATTAGGGACGGCAATGAAGATCGCCGAACAGCAAGTGTTTCATGACACAGCACATCCGTCGGTGGTGGTGTTGCCTGTGGTGCGGATGCGATAGGTGCGGGCAATATCTGATACGGACGGGCTTGCCGAGTCCGTATCAGGGGGAGGTCGCGCTGTAAGACCTGGAATTTGAAAGATTATCGAAATCGGGTAGCTGATTGCTGCCGGAGCCTTTCGGCGGCGGACTCAGCGGTGATGTCGCGTTGGGGTGTGCCCAGCATCTCGTAGCCAACCATGTGCTTCTTGACAATGGCACTCCGCAGCAGAGGCGGATAGAAATGAGCATGTAGATGCCAGTGGGATTGGTCGCCGCTGTTGACGGGAGCTTGATGAACCCCCATGCTGTAGGGAAATGAGGTTTTGAATAGGTTGTCGTAGCGGATGGTGATAGCGGAGATGGCGGCGGCCAAGGCGTCGCGCTCGTCGTTGTCCAGGTCAGATATCCACTGAACAGGGCGGTGGCTGATGAGCATGACCTCGAACGGCCAGATTGCCCAGAATGGCACGAGTATTGTCCAGTAGTCGTTGGTGTATACTAACCGCTCGGCACGGCGATGTTCCTCTTCTAATAAATCTGCCAATAGTGTGCAGCTATGTTGCGTGAAGTAGCGCAGCTGAGTCAGCGCTTCTTTGGCAACTTCACGCGGCAGACGCTCAGTAGCCCAGATTTGGCCGTGTGGGTGCGGGTTAGAACACCCCATCATCTCGCCTTTGTTCTCGAAAACCTGCACATAACGCATCCACTCACGTTGACTGAGATCGGTGGTTTGTTCAGCCCAGACATCGACTACGCGGCGAATATCAGGAGCAGGCATGTGGGCCAACGTCCAGTCGTGGCGGGGTGAAAAACAAATGACCCGACAGATGCCCCGTTCAGCCTGCGATTGAAATAGTGAATGCGATTGATCCTCACCCGGCTCGGTATCGGGTAGCAAGGCCGGGAAGTCGTTGTCGAAGACAAATGTAGCGACGTAGTCAGGGTTTTGATTACCACCAGCGCGTCCATTACCTGGACACAGATAACAGGCTGGATCATAAGTAGGGTGGTCGTCTTCTGCGATGTCTTCCACCTGACCCTGCCAGGGGCGTTTGGCCCGATGAGGGCTAACCAGAATCCATTCATTGGTGAGGGGATTTAGGCGACGATGGGGACGTTCTTTCAAGTCTATCATCTAACGCTCACTTTACGCTGGTCTTTTTGAAACAGAGTGTAGCGTATCCAGGCGGATCAACACAGTTGTATTTGTCTTCTCAGAGATAGGTTCCTATACTGAAAATGCACAACGCAATCTCATTGGGAAAAGGATCATGGTGTAATGTGGATTTCAACTATTCGTTCAAGAAATTTTCGAGTCAGTATTGGATTAATGATTGCGGTGGTGGCGTTGATTTTACTCAGCCAGCTGCCGGAAAAAGTTGTGGCGCAGGACGGGCAACGCCTGGAATGGGGTGAATCGACACTTGGAGCTGTGACTGGGCCAGAAGGTGCAGTATACAATTTCACCGGATCAGGTGCAGAGGCGGTTGAAATTGATGTGCTGGGCATTGGCGATTTCAAACCAACGATCATGGTTTATGATGCCAACCGGACATTGCTAACCCAAGACAACAATTCGGCGGGAGTCAATCAACTTTTGCTGTCATACCGGTTACCGGGCTCCGGTGTGTACCTGTTGCAGATTGGTGGTCTTAATGGCAGTCTAGGTCAATTTACCGTCACGATTAATCGGGAGTTGCCACCAGGAATTCCACTGATTGAAGATGTGCCGACACCAGGTATTGTGACGGACAGCTTTGGAACGGTCTTTTTCGAGTTCGATACCCGGCCAGATACGAATGCAAAGCTTGAAGTGCGTTCACTGACAGCAGGCTATAGTCCGTTTGCCCAGGTGTATGATTCAGCGGGACAGACTGTGGTGAAAGTTGATGGGCAGTCACGTTTGGTAGCAGCAGTACTGGAGTTTGGGCCAGGTAATGAGACGTTGACACTGGCGGTGGATCAAGGCGGTTTCCAGGGGCAAGCTGATTTTCAGGTGCTATTGACCTATGGTGGTACATCACCGGCGGATACAGACCCGGTGGGTACACCAGAGGTTAGGGATGGTACATGCTTTGTTGCCGCAGAGGATGGTCGAGACGTCAACATCCGTTCAGGTGGTTCGACCAACCACCCGATCATCGGTGTGTTACGTGGAAATGAAACGCTGCCAGCGACGGGCTTTAATAACGCTAATGGCGGCTGGTATTCACTGGCCTTGCCAGATGGCCGGACAGGTTGGATTGCATCATTTGTAGTGACGACAACCGGTGATTGTGGAGCTTTGCCAGCAGCGACTTATGGGCCAGTACCAGCTTCAACACAAGAAGTCGGTGGTGGCGGAGGCGATTCACCACCACCACAAGCGACACCACCCGTTGGAGATGACGACGACGACGATGATGACGATGATAGTAGCGGGCCGGGGCCGGGTGGCACGCAGGCAGTTGATGATTTGGGTTGAGGCAACAGTATATAGCGGACCTTGTCATGATATAATGAAACTCGTGCTGTGTTGTCAGGGATAGTCAATCTCCGGCAACACAGTTTGTTTATCATGGAAGGAGTTTTTCAACCTCCTCGACAGTATTGACGGGGGCGGCACAGGCAAAGTTCTGGCAGACGTAGACTGTTGGTTGATCGTTTCGCCGGGTGCGATGTGCTAAGAGTGGTGGTGTAGCTGTTTCGCCAGTGCCGGATGGAGACAGGGCTGTAATCACTCGCGGGCGGAAGGGCTTTTGCACGGTATCCAGCAGGGCGTTGGTAGCATCGGCAGTGGGGTCACCGATGATAGCAATTTCGATGGCGCGGTTGACCGCAAGATGTGCGCCAGAGAGAGCCACACCAAACGCACTGGGATATTCGCGCATGGCGGCAGTTAGCTGGCTGTAGACGCTAAGGGCTGCTTCCTCGTAACGCGCATTGCTGGTGTAGGCGGCTAGTTTTACCAGGTTGTAGGCTATCAGGCTGTTACCGGATGGTGTGGCGTTATCCTGGATATTGCGCGGGCGAGCAATGAGTGTTTCATGCTGGTCGCTGGTGTCAAAAAAACCAGTTTCGGCGCGGAAATGATCGAGAACATAGTCTGCCAGACGTTGGGCTTCGGTAAACCATCGGATGTCGAATGTGGTCTGGTAGAGTTCGAGCAGGCCATCAATGACGTTGGCATAATCTTCCAGATAGCCGTTAATTTTGCTCTCGCCACTGTTTGCATGGCGTTTGTGGGTGCGATAGAGGCGGCCATCGTCCATGCTGAGGTTGCTGAGTATGAAGGTCGCGTTTCGCTCGGCAATGCCACGGTAAGTTGGGTCATCAAACACGCGGGCAGCTTCAGCATAGGCAGCTAGCATCATGCCGTTCCAGGCGGACAGCATTTTCTCGTCCCGGGCGGGCTTGATGCGCTGGTCGCGGTGGGCAAAAAGAATGTGGCGAGCGGTATCGGCGATACGTTCTAAGTCGGCAGTGGTCATGTTATGGCGGGCAGCCACTTCATCACTAGCAATGGGTAGATTTGGGATGTTGTGGCCCTCAAAATTGCCGTCTGTGGTGATGTCGTAGTAATCCAAGTAGGCGTCGATTTCGGCATCGGTGAGGTGATTGGATAACACTTGTCGCATGTCGTCCTGCGACCAGACGTAGAATTTACCTTCCTCACCTTCGGAGTCGGCATCCTGAGTGCTATAGAAGCCACCGCAGGGATCAAGCATCTCGCGCTCGATATAGGCCAGGATATCGCGGGTGATCGTTGCAAAGAAGGTGTCTTCAGTCAGTTGGTAGGCATGAAGGTAGACACGGGCGAGTTGGGCGTTATCGTAGAGCATTTTCTCGAAGTGGGGAACCAGCCAGCGTTCATCGACACTGTAACGATGGAATCCGCCGCCAAGCTGATCGTAAATGCCGCCCCGTGCCATTTTGTGGAGGGTGAAGGTCACAGTGTCGAGAAAGCGCGTGTCCTGGGTTCCGGTGCTATAGCGCAAGAGAAACTCCAAATTCATGGGTGAGGGAAATTTGGGCTGACCGGTATGCAGTCCGCCATGAATTCGATCCACACGGGCGATTAATTTATTGGCAGCGGTTTTGAGTAGTTCTTCGTTCAATTCGCCAGTGGCCGAACTGCTGGGGAGCGTCAGGTTTTGTTGCAGGGCGTCAGCAATGCGCGAGGCAGTCTGTTCCAAATCGGTGCGGCGCGTGCGATAGGCTTCGGCGGCGGCGACCAATACTTGCTGAAAACTAGGGATGCCATAACGTGGCGTGGGTGGGAAGTAGGTTCCGGCATGAAAGGGGCGGCCATCGGGTGTCAGGAAAACGGTCATGGGCCATCCCCCGTTTCCACGCGTGAAGATCAGCGTGGCTTGCATATAGATGTCGTCCACATCGGGGCGTTCTTCACGATCTACCTTGATATTGATGAAGAGTTCGTTCATCAGGGCTGCGGTTTGCTCATCCTCGAAGCTTTCATGTTCCATAACGTGACACCAGTGGCAGGCTGAATAGCCCACGCTGAGGAGGACTGGCTTGTCGGATTGACGTGCTTCTGCAAAAGCTTCTTCGCCCCAGGGATACCAGTCTACGGGATTGGTGGCGTGTTGGAGTAAATAGGGGCTGGTCTCGTGTTGCAGGCGGTTCATGGAGGCCTCGCAGGATTTTTTGAATGATTATTTGGAAAAATGAGTCTACTGGCTTTCGGCTGATCTATCAATGCCCAACGGTTTGTCATGGGCGGCGAGTTGTTTGATACTATGTAGGAGGATGAAATGGGAGTTGCGCGGGCGAGGTCTGGCGGCAGGTCAGGGCGAAGTCGAAGTCACGCCCACGAAACTGAAATTTGTTTTTACGCGAGCAAGAGGAGTTGAGTGAATGACCACACCGTTTGATAATAAGATTTTTTGGGTGCATTGGATGGGCCGCGCCGTTGCCGAAAACACGATTGATGAGCTAATCCAGACCGTGAAGCGGCATAGTCCCAATGTGTCTGGAATCGCTATCAAAACCAGCGATGGCGAATATTGGCAAGGGCGCTATGATAACAAGCCGGATATGGCGATTAATGGGCAGGCGGATATTCTGCGGTGGGCGAAAGCGTTGGCGCGAAATGGATTGCAATGCTATCTATGGTGCGTGATACGGGGCGACAATGTCGAGGAAGAGTCGCGGGTGATTGGCTTGGCGTGCCGGACTCGTGGTGTGCGGGGCATGTTGCTAGATGTGGAAGCAGGCGAGATCTATTTCGGTGGGCAAACCGCCGAAACTGCCCGCCGTTTGATCCGCCGCATTCGTAATGCCTCGCCGAATGGCTTTCATCTGGCGCTGAACTTTGATGCACGCGGATCGCATCCACAGGCGATCCACATTGATGAGTGGCTACCGCATGTGGATAGCCTGCACCCGATGGTTTACCACTGGCATTTTAGCGAAGGGACACGCGGTCCACGCGCTTATATCGACGAGGCATTTCGTAATTGCGCCCGCTATGGCAAGCCGGTTGTGCCAATGTTGCAGGCGTATGAAGATCCCAGTTCGGGAACGCAAGTGCCTGCTGATCAGATTACCGACGCTGGGATCTATTCATTCCAGAAAGGAGCAGCAGGTATCAGCTACTTTCGCCTCGGAACTGCTGGACCAACCGAATTCAACGCGGTCAGCCGAATTGATCCCAATAATATTCCACCTGTTGGTGGCCCGACCAACACGCGTGAATTCCTAGTCTCCACCTATGCGCTCAATGTTCGCACAGAGCCAGCAGTTGATCCACGTACACTAATCCCGTCAGCACAATTGCATCGCGGAGACCGGTTGGAAGCAGATGCCACTTCGCGGCGCGAGGCGCATGGGTTTGTGTGGTGGGAGCATAGTACGGGCTGGTCTGCCGAACGCACATCGGATAGCAGTGAGGTATATCTGGTGGATGTAGATCAGGAGTTACCATCGCCCGATTTCATCTTCCAGCGAATGCCGGTGGACCTGGATTCGATGCAATGGTTCTACTATTATGGCAACACGCTGTTTGCCTTTCTCTATGGGCGCGATCATAACTATGATGGCTACAGTCAGGGGTTGCATGGCGGGTTAGATTTTGGGCATCCCGGCGGCATTCCTATTTTTGCAGGTGTGCATGGTACATTCGATGGGCGCGGGCAGTCGTTTGGGCCGAATCGAGTGGATGTGGTAATTGGAAACTACCGGATTATCTATGGGCATATCGCCCGGCCAGCCAGTTTTCCGAAGGGGACACCCGTCACGCCGAATACGGTCGTGGGCGAGATGGATTTTGGGGCGCGGCACATGCACCTGGAAATTCGTTATCGTGAAACCTATATCCTCAATCCATTCCAGTTCATGATAGAGGCGATGCGAAATGACCTCATCAGCCGGTTTCCGCCGGAGGATGAATACCAGTTCTATAGCAGCACGCGCTGGCAACAATGGCTGACGCCGCTGGATCAACCGACGATTGTGCTGGGCGGGCCAGTGATTGGGCCGACGGCGTAGCGAGGAGGATGAATGCGACATTTCATCAAGCTGAGTATTGTCCTGGCATTGTTGGTACTCGTGTTGCCAACCCGTGCCCAGGATGATGATCTGACACAGACCTATCGCCTGGAAGCTGAGGCCGGTGTGGTGACGATTGACTATCCGGAAGGGTGGCTAGCGGATGATAGTGCCCTGGGTTTAGCATACGTGGCGCTGAATAATATTCCGTTGGTGAGTGGGCCGTTGCCGACCGCATTGGTTGAAATCGCGGTGATGCCGTTGGACGGACTGCCAGTCGAATTTGACCGGAATGCCGATAATCTGGGGGAGGCGTATCTCAGCGCCTTTCAAGAATTGCCAGAGCGAGAAATTGCGTTTGGGCAACTTGTTCCGGTTGTGTTCGGAGATGGTAGCCTGGAAGGAGCCATGATTGTTCTGTACCAGCATGACCCCCAATTGCCGATGGCGGCTGAGAACAAAATCGGACTGGGATTAGTGATAAAAGTGGATGAAGCCACGCTATTGATCGCGGAATTTCAGGCAGTGGATGTTGTGGCTGATGCAATGTGGCCGGTGTGGTTCGCCATGCTGGAGACGATGACCTGGAACAGTGTGCCTTTGGTGGATAATGCTGTACGGGAGCGTTTGGGGGAATTAGAAGGCCCAGATGATATGCGGTTGTTGTTTGCGACTGACTACGAGACATTGCCCGCGATGCCTGCCGTTGATTCGCGCACGGGCTACACTTTGGAGGCGGGCGGTGCGATGGTAACGCTTCCCCGTCCGCGAGGCTGGGTTGGTGAAGTGGCGAGCGACGAGGTGGTGTTGCGGGCTAGGGAAGTCCCAGCGGCGGCGATTGCATTTCGATGGATTCCAGCAACAGAAGAGGTGCAGTCAGATGAAGCGGATGAAGTACAGATCTTGAGTGTGCTGGTGGAACGGACGGGTGAGGATCAGGTGATCGACACCTATCTGTTCATGTGGGAAGATTATGCAGCGGCCAGCCTGACATATCGAGCTGAAGACGGGACGCGGGTTGGCTTGCGAGTGGGTGTAATGCTGAATGGTGGACTACTGGAAATTTATGCCGAAGCGCAGCCAGGGGACTGGATGTTGGTGCAGCAGACGGCACTGGTGGCTGGCGGTGGCCTGACGATTGAGGGTGAGATGCTGAGTTTTGCACAATTGGTGCAGGCGATTGCTATACTTGGAAATCCAACTATTGAGCCTTAAGAGAGGCCAGCAATGAGCATAAAGTTATGTCCACATTGCGGCAAAAGCCGTGAAGGCATGCGCGATGAGCAGCCGTGCTGGAATTGCCATCGTTTGCCAGGAACAGCACCGCAACAAGCACCAGCATATCAATCCCGCTCGTCATATGCAGTGCCACCACCATTTGATGAATTCGGATACTCGGCTCCGCCAGCTAATGGGATTGATACAAAACCTTATATCCCAACATGGCTAGTGGTGACGGGGACGCTGGGCGTGCTATTGATGGCGGGGTTATGTTTGGGGCTGGTGTATTTGTTCTTGACTGCTGAAGATCAACCGCCCGGCGGTGAAACAGGTGAAACCAGTGTAGGGGTGCCAACTCGTGTGACCAGCATCGCCAGTTCGCCAGCAGTCAATGGGGAGGCTACTGTCGATAGTGGTGTATCCGTGGGGACACCTGCGGTGACAGTGCCCGCTGTGGACCCTATTGCGGAGACGGCTACTGCCATGCAAAGCAGCCAACCGACCATGACACCAACGATGTTACCCACGCCTAGCCCCGCACCAACCATGACACTTGAAGCGCCAACGCCGATTGTGTGCCCAGATGCGCCAGCCACGCGACTGTCGATTGATGGGCAGGCGGCAGTATTAGGCAATGGAGTGCGGATGCGAGATACACCGAGCCTGCAAGGAGGTGTTGTGTTGAACATCAATCAGGGTGCGGTGGTAGATATAACAGGCGATCCGGTGTGTGCTGACGGTTATTTATGGTGGCCGGTGCGGACATCGGGCGGCGGCGAGGGTTGGGCGGCGGAGGGTAGTGCCAGTGGATATTTCCTGGAGCCGCGTTAGCCTTGCAAGATTGGACACCGCTGGTAGAATAATCGCCCGATATTGAAACGGTTTTGAGGAAAAGCGGAATTCTCTATGATGAAAAGACACCAATGGCTGGTTGTTTCGGTTGCACTGTTAGGGTTGATGATTATTCTGGGGGCTTGTCGAGAGCGTGAGCAATCGCGGATTGTGCGAGACCAATTGCCGATGACACAGACGCAAGAGGCTTATGCTACGCAAACCCACGCACCGCCGACCCCAGGTCCCAGCCCCACGCCCACAGCAACCTCGACCCCCTATTTAACCGCAACCCCCTTCCCAGACACCGACCCGGAAATGGTGGTGGCGAGCGTGGGCAATCAGGAGATTACTTTGGCCGAGTATCAGGCGCGGGTGCGTTATGAACGATGGTTGCCGTTGGTGGGTATTCGGCGGTCGATTGAACTTCAGGGCGTAGAGGCGGTGCTGGACTTAACAAGGTCGGAGAATGCGCGAACACTGGCGTTGTTCTATACCTTGGGCGATGCGGAGTCGATGGGCGCACAGACAATGAACGCGATCTTGACCGAGCAAGTGGTATTGCGGGAAGCAGGCTTGCTGGAATTGCAACTGGATCAGACGTTTTTTGACGGTCGTTTGGCAGCACGTATTGGCGTGGAGCTAGGCGAAGGCGCAGCCCGCCCACCAGAATGGGATGAGGCATATGCCACGTTTGTCGAGGAGATGATCCTGTATACAGGGATGTCGGAAGAACAACTGTTGGAACACATTCGTGCGCTGACTTATTATGACCAACTGAGCCAGCTTATCAGCCCACGAGCGACTTTGCCCAATGAAGGAATCACGGCGGTCAGTGTCGAGAGTATCTTGATGAATACCCTTGAGGAAGCGGTGGATGTGCAACAGCGGTTATTGAACGGTGAATTGATGGTGAGCATTGCGGCGTCGTATGACATGGTGTTGGTTGGTGATTCGGCGCAGCACACTATTCGACGGGGTGATGAAAACCTGCCAGCGGACGTGATTGATGCGATTTTTGCGGCATCGGAAGGGGAAGTCGTCGGCCCAATTGCTACTCAAGGTGGCTGGTTTGTGGCGGTGGTGTTAGATATTGAGTTAGATATTCTCAGCCCTGGTGATATTGAAGCCATTCGGAGTGAGTATTTTCGCCAGTGGATTCTGGAGCGGCTGGATAATCCTGAATATACAGTGGATTATGAGAACTGGCGGGAGTTTACACCTGCTGACCCGTTGCCCCGCGATGTGTCGCCGATGATGCGAGATGAGTTCTTCACACTGCCAGAAAATCCATTTGAGGCAAGTGACCTGGATACGCCAACGCCACTGCCTATCGGCATTGCCCCGCGCTAGGATGGTGGAATGCGTTGTTTATTTGATGTCGGTTCAGCTACCTCCGATTATCCTGGCCCACCACGGTAGACGGCCCTGATGATCGGGGGTAGGCCGCCAGAAATGAGGGTGTTGGGGGTTGGTAAAACAGGTCATATCCGTCTCAGATGTCCATTGGGTGTTGTCTGGAAGAATGGTTTGTTCGTTGAAAATGGCTCCATCCAAATTGGCTTTTTTCAGGTTGGTTCCGCTCAGGTCTGCGCCGCGCAGATCCGCCTGACCCAGTTTTGCTTTTAGTAGATTGGTTTCACGCAATACCACCTCCTGAAGATCAGCTTTATGTAGGTCAATTGATTGCAGATCAATGCTTGCTAAGTTCGCACCTCTTAGCGATCCATTGCCCAACCAGCCATGCCGCCGCAAATCTTTGATTGCCTGTCGTTCACCTGCCCGCAATCTTTCAATGATCCTGGCAATTCGGGGGGCAATCTCTTTTTGGGGTGGTTCAGATTTTGTTTCAGGGCGTGGTGCTGGTACATCTTTTCGAGGTCTCTGATAGTAACGTGAGTAACCTTCCTTGTGACTCACATGTCCAGTTTTTCGCCAGCCGTCAGCAACCATCGTTTGGTGGCTGATTTCGCCCGAATGCGTCTCAGTTCGCTTGCTATCCGTCGAAAAATAATTGGCAGTTGTCTGGTTGCGGTCATAGGAATGCGAAATCATGGCATACTCAAGATGCGGTTTCACGAGAGAAGAACCGGGAAAAATGTATTGGTATTTGCGTTTCGCCATATCAACTCCTCCTGTCCATAGATCATGTTCACCTTATCACATAATCTCCGTTCTGGCCGACACAAAAACACTGCCATTCAGGTGAAGGCATCAGGGGTCGTTCTTCTGAATTAGCTCGTATAGGGTGGGTGTATTCAGGCCGAGTCTGGGGCACGAGACCCGTGTTGATTAACCAGCTCTATCACGGCCAGGAAATCTTCGGCGGCCAGTTCCGCGCCTTCATAAAAACGATGGCTTTCCAGACGGCGGAAGCGTTCCTGTTGGGCAGCAAAATGGGGATCACCAACGCTGAGGTCTTCACGTTCTTGACGCGGACGCAGGTGAACAAACCAGTCGGTGAAATGTTCCAAACTTTGGGCTGTTTCGGGCGATAGGAAAGTGTAAATAATCATAGACTGATCGCGTTGGAGGAGGCGCAAGCTGACGCAATACCAGCCTTTCTGAACACGTGATCGGCCCATTGTTACGATGAAATACCAGGCCTGGATGCCGATGCCGTTCGGCCAATGGAGCGTGGTTTCGACGGTTGGTTTTTTGCGTTTGTCGAGCAAGGTAATCTGGGAAAGATCGACCAGAAGAGTACGTCCGCTGGTCCAGAAGCGTTTGACGAGGCGCTCGCCGAAGTAGGTAAACGTGACCAGACCCACCACAGCCAGGATTAGTGATACACATAAGGTGCTGAGAGCCTCATCAATTTGGGGGGCGATTACACTGCCGAGGATGATCCCGCCGACTACGCCTAGCACGGCCAGCAAGGGTATGGCTGTCCGTACTCCGATATGTTCGGCATCGACGGCCAGTTCTAGTGGAGTGTCGGTGATGGTAATGGTCGTGTCGGGCTTCAAGAAATCTTCTCACCTTCTGGTTCGTATTCCCCCCAGATTTGCAGGCCCAGAATTTTTTCGACGCTACGCCGCAGGGCACGTGGGGCAAAGGGTTTGTTCATCACAAAGTCGATAGAACTACCCCGCAAGAGGTGTCTGCGTTCAGATTCGGGGCCAGTCACGCTCAGAACAATAATTGGTATCTGGCTGAGGGATTTATCGGCACGAATGGTATCGAAGACCTGCCAGCCACTCATATCCGGCAACTTGACATCAATGATAACGAGGCTGGGATGTAGGCGACGCACGGCATCCAATCCATCAGTTCCGTCGTAACAAGGGGTAACGTGGAGTTGGGGAGCATCCAACACGAAATTCAATAGCTCGGCAATGGATGGTTCATCTTCGATGGTGACAATATTCTTTTGAAGTCTCACAATTTCTCTTCCCATTCCATTTTGTGAGGATTGTAGCATAAACTTGTCTGGCACTCTAAAATGAGTTTGTCTCGTACAACCATATTGTAATCCAGGAACGCTGTTTTGATTGACCAAACCCTGATTCAGCAATTCATCGCAACTTGCGAGCGTGAGGCATTGTTGCCTATCAGTAGACCATTGATTGTGGGTGTTTCGGGCGGCCCCGATTCGTTGGTGTTGTTGCATATATTATTGCAATTGCAGGCAGAGTGGCAATTGCAGTTGCATGTGGCTACGTTGGATCATGGGTTGCGGGGGGCGGCTGGGGTGGCTGATGCTGACTTTGTGGAGGCCGTTGCTCATGAGGGGGGGGTGGCCTGTACACGCGGGACGGTGGATGTTCCAGCTATTGCTGCGAGGCAGGATATGAATCTGGAAGAAGCGGCCCGGCAAGCCCGCTATACTTTCTTTGTTGATCTGGCAGTTGAAATCGGGGCGCGTCGAATCGCTATCGCGCATAATCGGGATGACCAGGCCGAGACAATTCTGATGCACCTGATTCGGGGAACCGGATTGCATGGATTACAGGGAATGCGTTATCTGTCGCCATTGAGTGAAGATCATTTGCTGGCAGATTGGATTGAAGGGCGGGATATTGAGCCAGAAACGTTTTTCCTGGCGCGGCCTATGCTGGATATTACGCGGGCGATGATTGATGTATATGTGCAGAGGTATCAATTGACACCGCGTGAGGATGTAACTAATATCGACACGACTCGGCTGCGGAATGCTATCCGCCACCGAGTTTTTCCAGAGATTAAGACTCTGAATCCAAATATCTACGCGACATTGAACCGGCTGGCGACGGTAGTGCAGGGCGATGTAGAGGTCATTGAGAGCCGGATTGAGACAGTGGCGGCGTGGTTATTGGAGTGGTCGGAGACGGAGCCGGATGAAGATGGCGAAGCGGGCGAGATGGTATTTATGGGGCGGGAGGATTTTGCCAAACAGCCGACTGGTATCCAACGTGGATTGTTGCGGAAGGTGCTTTTTGATCTGACACCGGGATTGCGCCATGTGTCTTTCGAGACTATCGAACGGGCGCGGGAGTTGATCTTGCGGGGACAGACTGGCACACAGATCGAGTTGCCAGAGGATGTTGTGTTGCAGATTGGTTATGATGATGTGACGTTGGGGTATGGAGGTGATCCGGTCTATCCGCCGACATTACCTGCTTTGGAGCCGGATCAGGTGGCAAAGATTGATCCTGATGGCGAGGGAAAGTTCAGGGCGGGAAACCTGCAATTGATGACATATTGGGTGACTGAAGGGCGCTCGAAGGATTTGTCGTCGTTGGGGCCGCTGACGTGTACGCTAGCGATTCCGGAGGGGGCGCGGTTGGCATTGCGGACATGGCAAGTAGGGGATCGTTTTCGGCCATTTGGGATGCGGGGCAAGTCACAGAAGCTATCAGACACGTTTACGAACATGAAGGTTCCGGCGTTTTATCGGGATCGTGTGCCACTATTGACGATTGATGACGAAATCGCATGGTTTGTTGCGCCAACAGCTAGCGGACCACGAGGCCGCATTGCGGACACGTTTGCAGTGCGTGGCGAAGATCAATCGGTGCTACGGTTGCGTTGGCAGCCTGTAGATAGAGGGGAAACTACTCTAGAATAGTGGCTACAGATAGGGCGAAACCTGGAATTACATCCCCAGCGGTTACTGTATCGTCAATAGTCAGATGCGTAAATTGTTTGCTGTCCGGCATATAAACTGTGATAGTTTGGCGGCGAGGATCAATGACCCAAACCAATTGCACACCGTCGCGCACGTAGGCGGATATTTTCTGGTCAATGTCACTGTAGCTATCGTGTTTGGAAACGATTTCTACGGCTAAGTCTGGCACCAATAAATAGGGTTTTTCTTGCCAATCAGGGACTTGGTTTTTATAGGTTACCAGTCGTTCCATCTGATAGTACATGACATCGGGAATGCGAGATCCTTTGACCCACTGACTATCGTATTCGTCAGGGATGACGAATGGTGTTTCGGTGAACGCCTTGCCGATCTTGTTGGGCAGCGTATAAGTGTTGATGGAAAAAGCGAGATTGTTGGCAATGTCACAGTGTCCGGCCAGGAGTGGCATAAGTTTAATTACCCTCCCGCCAATAATTTCAAATGGCCCTTCGGCATCATATTGTTGGTCAAATTCAGCTAATGTGAGACGAGTAGTTGTGATTTGTGGTGTATCGGCCATTGATATATCCTTCTTTGCCGGCACCGCCATTATACCATCTAGGGCAAAACACGATTATTCGGATGAATCTTGCAGCGTAGTATCCAGCTCGGCGGACAGGGAAGCGATGGCGGCCCGCCAATCAGATTCGGGCAATTGGTAGGTGCGATTGGGATGCAGATAGTGGAGCGAAACCAGAGGCGTGTGGCTGGTTTGCTGCTCGACAGCTGCAGCATAAGCTCCCATCTGATAGTGATAGCGGCGTGAGAATTCTGGCAAGTAGTTGCCGCTTATGCGGCTGGTTTTATAGTCCAGGACATGCCAGTGGCCGTCAAATTTGAATAAAGTATCGATGACGCCATGAATGATGTATTTTCCATAGTCTAGGACGAACTCAATTTCTCGATAGACTTCGGTGGCGGCGTCCAATGTGCGGGAGACGGTGCTGGTTTCATATTGTTCCAGCAGGGCATAGGCGCGTTCCACAGCTCGATGCTGCAGGCGGGCGGTGGTGATACCCAGTTCCCAGGCATAATCACTCAAGCTTTGTTGGACATCCAGGTGTTTGCGGCTGGGTAGCAAGCCCACGCGCAGGGCACGATGGACAATTTGGCCGACGGTATATGCCAGTAGTGGCTCGTTAGAGGTGGTGTGGGTAATGGGACGGATAGGGCCGGGCATGTCGCGCAGAATGGCGCGTTGGAAATCGGCGCGGGCTTGGGTTGGCGGCGCAGCGTAGGGAATACGCCCTAACTTTTCGAGGTCGGTCGCGTTGATATGCCATCTGTCGCCGGGGGTGCGGGTTTGAATAGGTTGCAGCAAGGATAGGATCGTTGGGCGATCAGTCACTGGCGTAGGAGGCGAATCCCACAGTGTTGTGTGGGGTGATGATTCGCGCCATTGGTAGAGATCGGCGGGCGGATTAGGAATTGACAGGGCCAAATGCCCCCATTCGTATTCATGATAATTTGTGGGTGTGTGTTCTAAAACACCGGTAGTCGGCAGATGGAGGGCGCGGCGCAATTGGTCGAGCCATGCGTTCGTCTCGGATTTGGAGTGTTGACCGCTGATAATCAGATAGTCCTGGGCGCGGGTGGCAGCAACATAGAACAGGCGGCGACGTTCGGCAAGGTCGCGTTCGGCGGCATATTTTCGGGCGAGCTGGTAGGCGAAAGGCTGGTCGTCGCTGTCGCGGAGTTTACAGGTCGGCCCGACTAGCGGATCCAGTAGGAGCCAGGAGGAATCGGCGCGGCGGTTCCAGGAGCAATCGGCGAGAACGACAACGGGAAACTCTAATCCTTTGCTCTTGTGGACGCTCATAAGGCTGATGGCACTCTCGGTTTCGAGCGGAGCTTCACCTTCGCGGGGTTCGGTGGCAATCATATCTCGCAAGTAGGCATTGAAATCGCCCAGCGAGACGCGGCGGCTGCGACGCGCAACATCGAGGAGTTTGTTGATGTTGGCGCGGCGCTGGTTTCCAGCGGGCAAGGCGGTGAGGGTGGCCTCGAATGCGGTAGCTTCCAGGGCAGCTTCCAGCAATTCGGCGATGGTCACGCGCCCCACAAGATTCTGCAATGTTGTTAGGGTGCTGCGTGCAAAAGCGAGAGGGGACAAGTCATCGTCGGGGATGAGCGGCCAGTCCTCAGTGGGTGTGTTGATCATGAAAGCTTCCCAGAGTGGGAGCAACGCTTTGGTATCGGGTTGGCGGCGTAGGCGCAGGGCAAACAGAGCGTCATCGCTGAGACCGAACATGGGTGAACGTAGTATAGAGGCCAGAGCCAGATCATCGGCGGGGTTATGGAGAGCTGCCAGCAGATTCATCACGTCCCAGACTTCCTGACGCTCGAAATAGCCTTTGCCCGCAATGGTGAGATAGGGCAGACCGAACTGCTGGAAGACGTTTTCATAGATAGGGGTGTGGTTCATCGACTGAAAGAGCAGGGCAATGTCGCCGTATTCAATAGGACGATAGACGCTGGTCTCTTTGTCCCAGACGGGAGTTTCAGCGGCGATCATGGCCTGGAGTTGTTCGGCAAGGGCGGTGGCTTCCCAACGACGCAAGTCTTCTGTGAAAAACTGGCGCGTGTCATCTTGAGGGCGTTGCAGGATGAGCAGAGAGAGCGGCGTTTGGTGATCGGTTTCGGACGGTCGATGGTGCATCATAGGTTCATAATTGACGTGGAAGTGAGCCATGGGGCCGGAAGCAGGTTGCAAGACTTGGCTGAAGACGGCATTGAACATGGCAATCAGGCGAGCATGACTGCGGAAGGATGTGCTGAGAGCGAGCATTTGCCCACCAGTTGAGACGATCTCGCGCCGCACGCGGTCAAAGACACTGACATCGGCCCCACGAAAAGCGTAGATACTTTGTTTGGGATCGCCGACCACGAATAGTCGGCCTGGTGGAGCCGTGTGGTGGATCAGATCGATACCGCAGATCGCGTAGATGATGCGTCGCTGTATATCGTTGGTGTCCTGAAACTCATCCACCATGATGTGATTGAATTCGCCCTGAACATAGCGAGCGGCAACCGTCGGGTGTTGTTCGAGAAGATGGACAGTGCGGTTTTCGAGGTCGTCAAAATCCAGGCTGTTTTGTTCGGCTTTCAACTCACGATAAGCGGTGGCAACGAATTGAATGGCTGTATTCCACCACTGGAGTAATTGGGCGGCATGGTTGTCCAGTTCATTGGGCTGTGGCAGGCATTGGGCACGATAGGTTTTGCATCGCTCACGGATGATTCTCAGCTCGTTTCTAGCGTCCTGCAATAAGGTTTTGTCGCCCCAGTTTTTAGCCGAACCGACATTGATTTTTATGGTTGCCAGTTCGTCTAGAGCGTCGACTACAGAAGCTGGGTCGTCGTTCCGCAGTGCGTCGCGGTGAGCGATGACTAAGTCCCAATAGGCCCATAGTTTGTCGGTGGTTGGACGTATTGCTAGAGAGTCTATCCAATGGAGGTGGTAATGCAGATCGGCATCATCACGGATGGTCTGGAGCATTGCCTGTGAATCTTGTTGCCAGAGCCGTTGCCAGTGTTCGTCCAACGGCAGGTTGGCGGCCAGCGTATCGTTAAACTGGTCGGCCAGGGATTGATTGGTAAAGTCGTAGAGTGTGCGCTGGACGGTCAAGACATCGTACTCAAAGAAGAGTTGGGCGTCTGGGGTTTGCAGAAAGTTTTCCAAGCCAATCTCGACAGCTTCGCGGCGCAACAGGGCAGCCTCCACTTCATCCAGGACCTGAAAGCCGGGGTCGAGTTGAGCTTCGACAGGGTTGGCGCGAAGCAATTGGGCACATAGGCTGTGAATTGTGCCGATACGGGCGCTATCCAGGGCAGCAGCGTGATCTTGCCATAAATCAATATCATCCTGGGATGATGCGAGACGCTGAGTGATGGCTTGGCGGATGCGGTCTCGCATTTCGCGGGCGGCTTTTTCGGTGAAGGTGATGGCGACAATGGAGGTTAGGGGCCAGTCCTGATGAGTGGCGAGGAGGGTCATAAAACGCTCGACCAGAACGCGGGTTTTTCCGCTGCCAGCGCCAGCAGTGAGGATGAGATTGGTATCGGTAGTGAATATGGCAGTTTGTTGTTGTCCGGTAAATTGCATAGTGAGTGACCACCTGTAGTTGCTTGCCTAGATTCGTGAGTTGCATTATACTCCCATCGCAGCTAAACGTCTCTTGCGAAAAACACGATTCATAGAATTGTGTATTCAGTAAATACGTGACAATAGTGCGGTTTTGGATTATACTTAAGCGCGGCTGGGGTCGGATGAGCCAGACTCTTGCACGCAGGAAAAACAGGTTGGACAAAACACCACACCGGAATTGAAGGAGCAGGCACAATGCCACCCGAAACTAGCGGCTATTTTTATCCCAATAAGTTCGCCCGCATTTATATCATGGCGATGGAAGAAATCATGGGGAAGAATGGGTTGAACGCCATTCTGAACTTAGCCGGTTTGCAGCAATACATCGGTAATTACCCTGCGGATAACCTGGAAAAAGAATACGATTTTGCTTATTTCACGGCCTTACAAGTGTCATTGGAGGAAATGTATGGCCCGCGTGGTGGGCGTGGCCTGGCGTTGCGAGCGGGACGCGCTACATTTGCTGAAGGGCTGAAGGGCTTCGGTGCGCTGGCCGGGGTAGGCGACCTGGCGTTTAAGGTGTTGCCATTGCCGCAGAAGCTGAAGATTGGCCTCCCCGCGATGGCAAATATTCTCACACAATTTTCTGATCAGATTTCTAATGTCACGGATGAGGGCGATAAATTTGTTTATACGTTGGAACGTTGCCCGATGTGTTGGCAACGCAAAGCTGACCGCCCGGTCTGCTATGCTGGTCAAGGTTTGCTGCAAGAAGGCTTGCGTTGGGTGTCCGGTGGACATGAATTCAAGGTCGATATGGCAACATGTATTGCGAAGGGCGATGACATGGGGCGTTATATGATCTTCAAGGAGCCGATTGGATAAACCTTGACTGACTAAATGTGGTGATGGTGCGCCCCCTGTCAATATTAATGGCAGGGGGTTTTGGTTAGCGGTAGCTTGATGCTGATTGTGCGATGGTGATGTAGCATGTAGCAGGGGTGACTTGCTCCCCGATGACTTTTGCTATATAGTAGCAATCGATCTATGAAGCGAAAAAATTCCTGCATTGATGTGAGTTCACTGTGGTTTGACAGTAGTCAATAATATTTCTTGAAATCGCTGTAGAGTCGGGTGATGTGTAGGTTGTTAACAACATGTTATTGGTGTGAAGGGGTATGGGAAACCCTTTGAGGAAAAAATTAACTTATGAATGCCTACTTAATCGTTGATATAGATGATCTGGTGGATCGCCTTGAGGGGCGTGACCTCGTCTTGAATCTGCATGATGTGGCCGGGGCATTGCGGAATGGTGCAACACTGGCTGCTGGATTGTCCACCCCGGATGATCTGGTGGCGGTGGCAGTGGCCGACTGGGGGCGTCAGCAGGCGCGTACCGGGCGGGCCGGGGCCAACGTGCAGCAAATCTTCGTGAATAATGGCTATGATATATTCAATGTCCCTGAACGGGCGTTTGCAGCCGACGCACTATTCATCAACTATTTCTCCGCTGAAGCTGATGTGCCGGTTGATGACCTCATTTTGGTGACGACGCAGAGTAGCTTCGCCGCGCTTATTCAGCGAGTGAATGTGAGTTTGCGGGGGCGGGTACGGATCTGGGCAGATGAAGCTCCAGACATGCCGGAAGATGTCATTTTCCAGCCGTTGGAAGTGATTCTCGGTATCCCGACCAAGACGGTGGCATTGTACATTGACTTTGAAAACATCACCATTGGCCTGAACGAGCAGGGCTATATCATTGACTTGGATCAGTTGATTCAGTCCGTGTCACGGCAGGCCCGCGCTCATGGACAAATCACGCGTATGTCGGCGTATGCACCCTGGGGACAGCGTGGCAGTTTACCGCCGTTGGTGGATACTCAGGGACGTGAGATTTCGGATGAAGCGCCGAGCCGGTTAGCGGTAGCGAATGTCGATCCAGTGTTTAATCTTCCTGGTAAGAACAGCGCCGATATGCGAATTGCCAAAGATGTGTTGGCCGATAGCTCCGCGCCCAATAGCGCCGATATCTTCATCGTCGCCAGCGGAGACCGTGATTTCAATGATATTTATGGGGCGTTGCTGGCACGAGGCAAGCAGGTGGTGGTGTGGGGCATTCATGGCAGCACCAGCCGCATTCTGGAGAATAATCCGTCGATTTTGTTGGAATATCTGGATGATTTCGGGCAGTTCCAACGCCACACTGACCTGGAGCAGATTTATCAGGAGGCAGCAGTGGATGAAGCCGGTGAGCCGCTGGCGTTTCGGCCTTCGCAGTGGTCGAGTGTGGTGTTGCAGTGCGATATTTTAGTTGCGAAGCACCCGCGTTCACCTTTGACGGTTGATGATTTGACAGATCATTTATTAGAAGCCCATGCGGTTGCTAGCCCACCACGCGGTGAAGAGTTGCTGGTGCAGGCCGAAGGATTGGGGTTGATACGGACTAATGTGGACGGGATCGTGACCCTGAACCAAAATCACCCTATTACGTATACGACACGGTTGATTCGGGACCGGATTGTGCATCGGGTTGCTAATACGCTGTCGGTGCGGAACTGGGAATATGTGAATTATGGGTTCTTGTTGAAGGGCCTGAGCATGGACGCTGATCTGAGTGGGCCAGGGATGAATCTTGACGACAACTGGCGCTCGGAGTGGATTGATGCGTTGGTGCGCGAGGGGTTGCTGGTGCGCGAGTTGGTTCCGCATCCGAACAATCCCGAAGATTTGGTGCCAGTGATCCACCTGCCAATGGAGAGCAATACATCCCTGAATGATAGTGTGTCTGAAGCGCCTGGGTTGTCGGTGGTGATGGACGAAGCTGAAATTGAGGATATGTCGCGGCGGATTATCGTCAGCATTGAGCAGTTCACCAGCTTCCGGGGCTTTGCATGGTGTCCATTGGGCAGCTTGCATAAGCGGTTGCGGGCCTATGATCCGCATACGTTGTTCCAGCGGGCGATTGAGTTGCTGGGTGATGACGGCGCGGTGCATATTGGCGAGTATGAGAATCCCCAGAGCAACTATCAAACCAAAGGCATCTCGTTGGTGATGGAGTCGGATCGTGTGCAGGAGATTCTGGCGGAGCGTGATGCGGTTATTCGCGGGTTGCTGGATCTGTATGAAAACCGGACGCCGATTACCCACGAGGCGGTTACAGAGGCGATTGGGCTGTCAGGTGACTTGCTGGATACATGGGTGTCGATCATGGAACTGGAGAACGTGCTGAATCTGGTGCCGGGGCATGACGACCTCTATAGCCTGTTCCGCACGCACCATACCGTGACACGAGTGGCGGAAAAGTTTGGGTATGATGAATAGCGCAATCGCGCTCTGATAGGCCAGATTGCAAGGTGGGGGTGAAAAAAGGGGGAATCGGCTTCGATCTGCGATAAGTCTCTTATAATGAGGGTGTTCGCCCAATCATTGTAGGAGACCCTCGATGAAGAACCTCAGCGGAACCAGTCTCAAAGGTTATCAACTGCAAGAGCGTATCGGCGCGGGTGGGTTTGGTGCGGTTTATAAGGCGTATCAAACGACAGTTGGGCGCGATGTGGCTATCAAGATTATCCTGCCCGGATTCGCCAATCGCCCAGATTTCATTCGACGTTTTGAAACTGAAGCGCAGATTGTAGCGCGTCTGGAACACCCCTATATTGTGCCATTGCATGATTTCTGGCGTGATCCAGACGGTGCTTATCTCGTGATGCGCTGGCTGCGGGGCGGCAGCCTGCGGGATGCGTTGAAGGATGGCGTTTTTGAACTTGACGCCGTCGTGCTGCTGATGGAGCAAATCACCTCGGCACTGTCGGTGGCGCATCGCAAAGGCGTGATCCACCGAGACCTCAAGCCTGCCAATATCCTGATGGATGAAGACAGTAATGCTTACCTCGCCGATTTTGGGATTGCGAAGGATTATGGCACTGGCGGTGGACAGGCCACTGCACCAGACGCGATTATTGGCTCACCAGATTATCTTGCGCCGGAGCAAGCCCGCAGCGACGACACCCCGTACCGATGTTTACAGCCTGGGTGTGGTGCTGTATGAAGTGCTGACTGGACAGCATCCCTTCCCGAATATCACGGGCGTGGAGCGGATGTTTAAACATCTGAATGAACCAATTCCCCTGATTGACACCCTCGATCCTGAATACAAAGATGCGGTGAACGCCATCATTCAGAAATCCACCCAGAAAAACCCGATTCATCGTTATGCGGATGTGTTGGAGATGGCGGCGGAGTTCCGGCAGGCGATGACAGGACGACAGCAGCCATCGGATAGCGATGTGGTTGCCCTGTTGACCATGCGCGAGCAGGAGATTTTGCAATGCATTCTGGATGGCTTGAGTAACCGGCAAATCGCGGAGAAGTTGTTCGTCACGATTGCGACGGTGAAATGGTATATCAAGCAGATTTATAAGAAGCTAGGCGTGCGAAGCCGGGTGCAGGCCATTGTGCGGGCCAGGGAGTTGAAGCTGGTCGTGCCGAGCGGGGATGACGATGATTTGACGGTTATCAAGAGCGCCACGTCGATTTCGCAATTACCGGAACCAGAAAATCCATACAAGGGCTTACAGGCGTTCCAATCAGCGGATGAGCAAGATTTCTTTGGGCGGGAGAAACTCACCCAAAAGATCATCCAGCGGCTTGAGGAAAAGGATGCGCTGGCACGTTTTCTGGCGATTGTGGGGCCGAGTGGTAGTGGGAAGTCCAGTCTGACGAAGGCAGGGCTGATTCCGGCGTTGTGGCGGGGCGATTTACCCGATTCCGAACGGTGGTTCATCGTGGATATGCTGCCGGGCAGCCATCCAATGGACAAATTGGAAGTAGCACTGATGCGGGTGGCCGCGAACCAGGCGGATAGTTTGCATGAGCAACTCAGTCGGGATAAACGTGGGCTGTTGCGCGTGGCGGATTTGATTTTGCCGGATGATGGCAGCGAACTGGTGTTGATTATCGACCAGTTTGAGGAAGTTTTTACATTTGTGGAGGATGAGGACCAGCGGAGCCAGTTTCTTGACCTGTTGCACGCGGCGGTGACTGAGAAACGAAGCCGGGTGCGGGTAGTAGTTACACTGCGGGCTGATTTTTATGACCGCCCCCTGATGTATCCAGGATTTGGGGAATTGATGCGGCATCGCACCGAGACGGTGTTGCCGTTGTCGGCGAAGGAACTGGAGCGCGCCATTGTCAATCCGGCCAAACGGGTGGGCGTGGTCTTTGAAGAAGGGTTGGTGGCGACAATTGCCTCGGAGGTGAGTTATCAGCCGGGGGCCTTGCCGTTGCTGCAATATGCGCTGACGGAGTTGTTCGAGCAGCGCGATAATCGCACGCTGACGCAGGCGGCCTATCAGGACATCGGCGGCACGGTGGGGGCGCTGGCGAAACGGGCCGAAACGCTCTATCACGAGTTGTCGGCAGAGGGACAGGCCATCACGCAGCAGGTGTTCTTGCGGCTGGTGACGCTGGGTGAGGGCGTGGAGGATACGCGCCGCCGGGCGTTGCGTTCGGAGTTGGCGGCAATTGCACCGGATGAGGACTTGCTGAACGAGGTGATTGATGCCTTTGCGGAGTACCGGTTGTTGTCGTTGGATCATGACACGGATAGCCGCGCCCCGATGGTGGAGGTAGCGCATGAAGCCATGCTGCGCGAGTGGGAGCGCCTACGGAATTGGTTGAATGAGAGCCGCGACGATGTGCGGATGCAGCGGCAATTGGCGAGCATGGCGGAGGAATGGTCGGCGGCGGGACAGGATCGCAGTTTCTTGTTGCGTGGGTCGCGGTTGGAGATGTTCGAGGGCTGGGGGGCCATTACGGAGTTAGCAAGTACGCCCCAGGAAAGCAACTATTTGGCGGCCAGCCTTGCCGAACGCGAGCGTCAGGCCAAGATTGAGCATGAACGCAAAGCCCGCGAGATGTCGCTGGAACAACGCTCACGCAAGGTGTTGCAGGCATTGGTCGGGGTATTTCTGGTGGCGGCAATCCTCAGCGGGGCATTGGCATTGCTGGCGCTAAACCGTGAGCAACAGGCCAACGATGAACGTGACAATGCCCAAAATGCCCGCGACGATGCAGCAACCCAGGCTGCGATTGCCGAGGCCAACGCCGCTACCGCCGAATACAATGAGGCTCAGGCCCAAAGCCTGGTATGGGCCAATGCTGCTGAAGATGCGCTGGCGGAGGGCAACTATGATCTGGCGTTGCCAATGGCGTTGGGAGCGGCCAGCATTGAGGACCCACCGCTGATGGCGCGAGATGCACTCATCACTGTGAATCGTGCGAATCCGCGACTTCGCATATTTGTCGGCCACGAGGGGCCAGTTTACAACGTGGCTTTTAGCCCCGATGGACAGACGGCCTTGAGTGCTTCGGGGGACAACACCCTGATTCTGTGGGATGTCAATACAGGTGAAATCATCCTCATCTTCACTGGGCATACTGAGGAGGTAATTAATGTCGCATTCAGTCCGGATGGACAAACAGCCCTAAGTAGCGCTTCGGACAACACCCTGATTCTGTGGGATGTCAATACAGGCCAGATGATTCGCACCTTCATAGGCCACCAGGATCCTGTGACAGGTATGGTACTCAGCCCAAATGGGCAACAGGTGCTTAGTAGTTCATTTACTGGCGAGATGTTTCTATGGGATGTGTCGAGCGGGGAAATACTTCGTACCTTTAATGGTGAAGGGGGTTGGGTGGCTTTCAACCCCGGCGGGCAGGCGGCATGGAGCAATTCGGGGAATAACGTGATTCTGTGGGAGGTGTCGAGTGGGGAAATACTCCGTACCCTCAATGTTGAAGGCGGGTGGCGGGCGGTCAGTCCCGACGGACAGATGGCTTTGAGTGTTTCGGAGGACAACACACTAGTTCTCTGGGATGTCAATACCGGTCAGCCGCTCCGCACATTTGCCAGCGGTCAGACGTTGAATATATTTGGTGTGGCATTCAGCCCGGATGGCACGCGGGTGTTGAGCAGTTCAGCAGACAACCCAATAATCCTATGGGATGTGGCAAGCGGTGAGATCATTCGCATTTTCACCGGACACACGCTCCGCCCAGACAACGTTGTGTTCAGTCCAGATGGACAGACGGCGTTGAGTGCTTCAAGAGACGGCACGCTAATTCTGTGGGATGTGACTGATCGACAAACCATTCAATCCTTCATGGGCCATACTAGCCGCGTGCATAGCCTCCAGTATAGCCTCGATGGTACGATGGCACTCAGTGGCGCGGCAGACGATACCTTGATTTTGTGGGATGTGGACAGTGGTGAACCAATCCGCACCTTCACAGGGCATCAAGGGGATGTGTTGAGCGTGGATTTCAGCCCTACCGGTACAAAGGTCCTCAGTGGCTCGTTGGACGACACTCTAATCCTGTGGGATGTGAGCAGCGGCGAGGCAATCCAGGCTTTTACCGGCCATACCGACGATGTAACCAGTGTTAAGTTCAGTCCCAATGGAGAAACGGCGTTGAGTGGCTCGGCAGATGATACGCTAATTCTATGGGATGTCAATAGTGGTCAGATTATTCGTAGCTTCACCGGCCATACCGACGATGTAACCAGTGTTGATTTCAGTCCCAATGGGAGGGAAAGACTCGGTTACGCTTGAACGTAACCTCATTTTATCAAAACGTAACCCGGTTACGAAAGTACCCTCAAAAGCGTAACCTGAAAATAACGGGTTACGCTTGAACATCATCAAGGTTTTCCCCAAGTCATCTAAACTAGAGATATACAACACACCAATCCAGTTTAGGACAGGAGAAAACCAAGATGATAAATCTAATTATAGGGAAAAGGTATACATCCTGGCGAGTGAAAAAGCAGCAAAATCAACTGATGTTGAGCAATGGCCTCGAACGGTGGAGCCTGCCTGAAGCGCAGTGGCCGCGTTTTGTGCGGGAATCACCAGTTGTGCGACGCTATGAAGGCTTGTTGGGCCTGATTGACTGGCAGGACTTACCACAACGGCAAAGCCGCGCCGGACAATGGCCTGCCGGTATATCCTATGCCAGTTTTGCGGCAGCCTGTCTGATCAAATTAGATCAAGGATTTACCTACATGTCGCAGTTGAGGCGCTACCTGGTTGAGCATCCAGCCTTGCTGTGGCGACTGGGATGGCCCTTGATCCCCAGTTCAACGACATCGTGGGGATTTGATGCCGAAGCGAGTTTGCCAACCGCACGCCATCTCACACGGTTGTTACGGCAGATGCCAAATGCCCATTTACAACAGTTGTTGGACCAGACGGTACGTCACTTGCAGCAAATGCTTTCCCCAAAAGTGAATAACTTTGGGCAGGCTATCTCAATGGACACCAAGCATATCATCGCCTGGGTCAAGGAAAACAACCCCAAAGCCTATGTCAGTGACCGCTATGATAAGAGCAAGCAGCCAGCCGGTGATCCGGATTGTCGGTTGGGCTGCAAACGTCGCCATAATTATCATGTTGACGCTGAGAATATACCCTCAACGCCAACCCGCAATCCCCAGCCCGCTAACACAATTGAGGTTGGCGAATACTATTGGGGCTACGGGTCGGGGGTCGTGGCAACCAAAGTTCCCGAATGGGGTGAATTTGTCCTGGCGGAGTTCACCCAACCTTTCAACTGTGCCGATATTTCTTATTTCTATCCACTGATGCGCGACACTGAGCGACGTCTGGGATTTCGTCCATCTTATGGTGCATTCGATACCGCCTTTGACGCTTTTTATGTTTACGATCACTTCCATCCAGAATCTGGTAAATGGCAAGCGGGCTTTGCCGCAGTCCCCCTCAGCCAGCGCCAGAAACATGATAAAACGTATGACAGCGAGGGCCACCCTTTGTGTGCGGCTGGCCTAGCAATGGAGTTGAAATATACATTTACCGCACGGGCTACGTTGGTCGAGCATGAGCGTGCCCACTATGTTTGCCCGCTCAAAAAACAAGAGCAAGCAACATGTCCTATCAGCCACAAACGCTGGAAAAAAGGGCTCAACGCGGAAAAGTGTGAAAATCGCATCAACCACCTCCATATTGGGCCAAAACCTGTAATCGAAAGATGTTGAAATTACGAAAACCGAAGGCACGACGGATGGTGGCACGGATCGCATTATTGATGCCTTCGACAAAGCCCTGGGTCACGCCATTGATGAAGTAATTGAGGAACTCATCCCACCAATTACGCAAGGTGTTGACGAACTTGAGTAAGCGCAGATCGCCGGTGGCCTGCACCTTGCAAATCCAGGCCTGTAGAAACCGGGTCGCCTGCTCACGGTTCTGGACTTTATCACAAATAGTGCGAAATTCCTCTTTGAGCAAGTACATGACCCGCAACTCAGGACAAGCCGCCAAGACTTGCTGGAGTTTGCTTTCTTCTTCGGGCGACAACTCATGACGCGCCTTCACTAGTATCCAGCGCGACCCTTTGAGGATGTCATAGGTCGGCGGATCGACTTGCTTCTGAAGGTGGCGGCGGGCTTGTGTTAGGCGGTCATTGAGTTGCTTCATCACATGGAAGCGGTCCGCGACCTGGCGAGCATGTGGTAAAGCCTTCTTGACAGCCTGGCGGTACGGTTCCCATAGATCGGTTGAGACGACAGTGATCTGCTCTCGATCTGGCTGCGCGTTGAACCACGCGATCA
Organism: Aggregatilineales bacterium; assembly: GCA_965215855.1. Lineage (GTDB taxonomy): Bacteria > Chloroflexota > Anaerolineae > Aggregatilineales > J027 > J027. The sequence goes on from CBDCER010000002.1 coordinate 831,491, forward strand.
ATGTTTCCTGCTTACGATCTGGCAACACTGCCAAAATGCAGTGCCTTTCCAAATCGGACAGGATCAATACGTACTGTTTATGACGCTTCTTGAGAGCCAGTTCATCGATCCCCAGAACCCGTACAGGATTCTGGGTTGGGCGTTGGATCGTGCGTTGAGCATAGGTCACAAATATCTCTTTGACCGTTGACTCACTCAAGTGTTCTTGTCGCGCCACAGCTTTGCGATCACACTGCAAACATTGTTCGTAGACATATTGCTCATAGCGTCGCGTTTGACGCCGCTGCTGATTGACACTCAGCAGGTTCTCGGTGAACGGGCGTTGGCAATGCTCACACCTGAAGCGACGCCCCATAAAATAGAGATTAACTCGTTTTCCCATCACACTCAGGTCGCGCACCCGGCGTTCCTTCTGCTGGTGAACCTGCTGAGACAAATACTCACAGTCGGGACACTGCGTGATATCGTAGCGGTGTTCACACTTCAGATGCAATGCTTCGCCCTCTAGCTCATAATGTGTCACGCGAAATTCTGGTAATTCTACCAACTCCGTTATGGTTGCGAGGCTGACTGCTGCCCATTTCCGTTCTGTCTCTGGCTTGACGCCTGCCGTTAACATCGCTATTGTTTCTATCTTGGCTTCTCCTGTGCTGGTTGTTGCTCTATAGCTTATAACACGGTGAAGCCTTTTTCACACTTTTCCGCGTTGACCCGAAAAAAGGTGGTTGTACGCACCGCATTCCCACCAGTGCTGGCGCACGAGTTCGACACCAGATTGATCGTGACAGTGATCTTTATAAGGACATCTATAAGCAGCGCACAGCTACCGAGCGTGTTAATGCCCAGGCCGTGGCTTTGGGTATTGAACGACCTCGCCTCCGTAACCAACAGGCCATCGTCAACCAAAACACGCTCATCTATATCCTCATTAACCTGCGTGCCCTACTCCGGATACAGCAGCGCCTTGCCGACCAACCGTCCGCTGTTGTTCCCGTCCATTAAGTTTTCTAAGTTTCAATGGCCTTTTGGGAAATGAGGAGTAGTGTGTTGTATTTATGCCAGTCTGAGGTGGTTACGTTTTGGCGTAACCGCCTCGTAACATCAGCGTAACCAAATTTAACGAGTCTTTCCCTCCAATGGGGAAATGGTCTTGAGTGGCTCGGCAGATGATACGCTAATTCTATGGGATGTGAATACAGCACAACCACTTCGCACATTTACGGGCCATACCGATGATGTATTAAGCGTGGCCTTCAGCCCCGATGGTACAACAGCGTTGAGTGTCGCACGGGACCAAACAGTGGTTCTGTGGGATGTAAGTAGTGGCCGTGCAATCCGTGGCTTCAGTGGCTATCAAGGCGATGTGTTCACCATCGCATTCAGCCCAGATGGGTTGCTGGCTCTCGGCGGGACACGGGACAACACCCTGATTTTGTGGGATGTCCGTAGCGGACGTGCTTTGCAGACGCTCACGGGGCATGAAGGTGACGTATTGAGCGTGACTTTCAGTCCCGACGGTACAACTGCTCTAAGTGGCTCTGGCAATGGCGAAATCATCCTGTGGCAGATACAGGCCGTTGATGAATTAACCAATTGGGTTTACCAGAACCGCGATGTGCGCGAGCTAACATGCCTGGAACGGGCACTTTACAATTACGAGCCGGGCTGTGATGAACAAGGCGTTTACCCGACTCGAACTCCTTATATGACCTGGACACCGTCGCCGACAGACACCGCTACACCAACGGCAAATCTAACATTAACGACGGCGACACCAACTTATACCGTAACACCGACACTCCCGACTGCAACACCAACAGCCACCTTAACGCCTTCACCCTCTGCTACAGCACCTCCATTGCCGCGAGTTGAGTTGGGTCGGGTAACTCAGGGGAGCATCCCACGTCTTGGTGGTGAGCCGCAGTCATGGCAGTTTGATGGGCAGGCCGATCAGGTTGTCAACATTACGATTGAGAACACGGCTGGTTTGCAACTCACACTCTATGACCCGGATGGCGAGATTGTGGTTGAAACTATCGAAACTCGTACCGGCCCGCTGACTCTACCGATAACCGGAACCTATACCATCGTCATTCAGCCCGGCAGTAGCGGGGTAGGCGGCGGCTACAATTTGGCGATTACAAGCGATTAGAGACTATGCACTACACAGTTTGTAGAAGCGGTTTCCATCAATTCAACAACATCCCCCCAAATCGGCGGTTTGGGGGGATGTATGGTTATGTAGAGCAGCGATCAATAAGCCTTAGCGAAATAAGCCATGCGATCCGTCATTTTGCCAGTGACGATGCACGGCCCCTGTTCGCCGGGATATGGCTGGGCGATGGGGAAGCAACGGCTGACATGGCAATCGCGGAACTCGGTGGCCTGTTTGTGATAGAATTGCAGTTAGAGAGAAGTTCGGGAGGTCGCCAATGATTGATTACAAAGACATCATCACGCTTGAGCCAGATAAACGCGGGGGCAAGCCATGTATTCGTGGGCTGCGGATTACGGTGTACGATGTACTGTCGTATCTTGCGGCAGGGATGACGATTAATGAGATTATCAGCGATTTTCCCAGTTTGACACGGAATGACATCCTGGCCTGTCTCAGTTATGCGGCGGATCGGGAACGACAAACTGTCATCATTCGCCCATGAAACTTTTATTGGATAACAACCTCTAACCCCAATTGGCTATCAAGTTAACGACCACAATCCCCCACTCCTGAACCAACTGAGTGGGGGAAGTGTGTGTATATGCAAGGTGGCAATCAATAGGCTTTGGCGAAGTAGGCTACGCGATCCGTCATCTTGCCAGTGACGATGCACGGTCCCTGTTCGCCAGGATAGGGCCGGGCGATGGGAAAGCAACGGCTGACGGCCTGGTTGTCGGCTTTGACCTTCATTTCAGCATCAGCCTCGCCAGAGAACCAGGTCAGTGCATTTTTGTATCTATTCACCTTGAAGATAAGGGCAAAACAAGGAAAAAAGCAAGCAACAAAATAACGATGGACGCCGGGGGCAGAGGTGTTACACTGAAGCCATGAAGACACGACGAGACCAACTTCAGCAATTGAGCAAGGATGAATTGATAGAAGTCATTCTGAGTCTAGAAGCACGGGTAGTGGCGTTGGAAGGGCAACAGAAACGGCCACGCAAAACACCGCGGAACTCGTCAAAACCGTCGGGACAAAGCCCCAAAGGAGAGCGGCGACAACGGCGGGCAGCGAAACGTGGACCAAAAGCTGGACATGCGGGAAAAAGCCGGGAACGTTCAGAGCCAGATATGATCGTGGCGTGCCAAGTGGAACATTGTGAACAATGTGGCGAGCATTTGGAAGGGGCAAAACACTATCGGGTGGGGAGTAGTCAAATTGTGGAAATCCCCCCCATCCGTCCGCTGGTGATCGAAGCGCAACGGTATGCAGCCCGCTGCCCAAATTGTCAGTACGAGCAAGCGGCAGACTATCCAATGGGGTTCGAGCCACAGCGGGTATTTGGCCCTAACCTGGAGACGTTGGTTCACTACCTGCACCTGGCGCATCCCTTGAGCTACCAACGCGTACAGCGCATTGCCCGTGATGTGCTGGGCTTAGAAATCAGCGTAGGGGCATTGGTCAATGCTGTGCGGCGCGGATATACCGCACTACAAAATGCGGCAACCAGCATTCGAGACGCAGTCCGTGCCAGTCCGGTGATAGGTTCCGATGAAACGGGCATTCGGGTGGGAGGACATAATCACTGGCAATGGGTATTCCAAACCCCTCAACACGTCTACTTCCACATTGCATCGCGTCGCAATGCTGCTGTGTTGCAGACTGTTATGGCCGATAGTTGTCCCGTGACCTGGGTCAGCGATCTGGCGCCAGCCCAACTCAAACACCCGGCTATTGAACTGCAAATCTGTCTGGCTCACCAGGTCCGTGATCTGCAATGGTCGATTGACACCGACCGCTGTGCCTGGGCTTATCATTTCCAGGCCCTTCTCTATCGCGCCATGCGTCTTGGTCAACAGCGTGACAACATGCCACCTCAAGCCTATGCCAAACAAGTCCAGACCATGGAACAAACCTGCAATTACCTGTTATCCACGCCACCCATCTGGCCTGATAGTCGGCGTTTACACCGCCGTTTCCTCAAGCATCGCCAAAGCCTGTTTGTCTTTTTGTATCGCCATAATGTTCCACCGACCAACAATGCTTCCGAGCAAGCCCTTCGCAATTCGGTGATTTACCGTAAGGTCACGGGCGGGTTTCGTACTTCCTGGGGAGCAACCATCTATGCCAATGCTGCCTCTATCTTTGAAACCGCTCGGCGTCAGGGCTTGGATATCCTTCAAACTCTGCGTTCTGTTCTCAACCCGACACAGTTTCCCCTTTTTGCTGTCCAACGTGAATAGATACCCCTTCGTAATTCGGTGATTTATCGCAAGGTCACCGGGGGATTTCGTACTACTTGGGGGGCAACGGTCTATGCCAATGCCGCCTCTATTTTTGAAACCGCCCGTCGCCAGGGCTTGGACATTCTCCAGACCTTGCGTTCTGCATTAAACCCGTCTCAATTTCCCGTTTTTGCTGTCCAACGTGAATAGATACGCATTTTTCTATTCTTCAAGTTGCAAATGAATTGAATTCACCTTATATTTCTATTAACTAAAAATATAGCTAGCTAAAGAGTGTCAATCGTGAGTAAGCCAGTTCAGATAGATCAAATTGACAACAGCCATATACGAAAAAAATGGCATGAAGGCGAGTGGTATTATTGCATCAGTGATTTTATGACCGTTTTTCTGGGAACTGGCAGAAAAAGAGCCAGGAACTATTATCATGTCTTAAAAGGCCGTTTAAAAGCTGACGGAAGCGAGCTAGTCACGAAAATCCGTCAACTGAAATTAGTTGCATCTGATGGAAAACGCTACAAGACAGATGTAGCCAACGAGCAAACTTGCAACGAATTAGCAGAAATTGTGCAGCGCATGTCCTTCAACACAAGAAAACGATTTGCACAGCGAGAGGACGAAGTAGGCCACTTACACCCATTGGTTGTAGATATTCTTGAAGATAATGGATGGACAGTTTCTCAGCATGTTAGCCTGCCATCTGGAAAGATTGCGGACATTATTGCACAACGGGAACGCCAAACGCTGCTTGTTGAATGCAAACGCAAGCTACAAGGAGGCCAAGTGTTTCGGGCTATTGGGCAAATTCTGTGCTACGCAGATGAATTAAACGGTAGCCCTCATCTTGTATTGGCATGTCCGAAGGGGCGTGCAAGCCGATATGCCTATGAACGCTGTGAGTCTTTGGGAATTGCGATTTTGGAGATTGCAGAGGATACTTGGCAGTTCAAGTCTTATGATTACACCATTGTTCAATACCACTCACTGAGGAGATCTGAGAGTTGTATTGATGCACGCACACAAAGTAATATCACCCGCGAAGCATTTGCCGAGGCACTTAGGATAGCAGTTTTCAATGCTCCTCCGTCTATTTACATGCAAGCTACAGATAAGCTATATCGAGGGTTGTGGGAACGAACAACTGCTCAGTTGAGAGGCGAGTTGGAAATCAGTAAAAAGGCCAACCCGCGTGACTATTTTGGAAAATACGCACTGGTTTATACACGATTGGCTGAAGACCTCGCCACAGAAAAACTCGATAGAGCTAAAACAGTTACAATGACTATTGCAATGGATATTGTATGGGCAGTAGCCAAGATGATAGGGCGTCAGGCGCGAGAATTCAGTGAGGAATTGGGGTATGATCTTGTAACAGAAAAACCGCTTCTTGAGGATCGAACAAGCGATAATGGCTGACTCGAATCAATGTACCAACAACATCCCCCCGAATCGGCGGCGTGGGGGGATGTGTATTTATGCAGAATGGCAATCAATAAGCTTTGGCGAAGTAGGCTACGCGATCCGTCATCTTGCCAGTGACGATGCACGGTCCCTGTTCGCCAGGATAGGGCCGGGCGATGGGAAAGCAACGGCTGACGGCCTGGTTGTCGGCTTTGACCTTCATTTCAGCGTCGGCCTCGCCAGAGAACCAGGTCAGCGCCCATTGTCCACTTTGGATGATTTCGGAGAACTGGTCATAGTCGCCCACGACTTCGTGCAAGCGTCCATCGCGGAATTCGGTGGCCTGTTGCAGTAAATTGGCCTGAATCTCATCCAGCAGAGCGATGACGCGCTCGACCAGCACTGTTTGATCGACGAATTGCTTACCCTCGCGGCCTGGAATATCGCGGCGAGCAAGGGCGGCTGATCCCTTCTGAACATCTTTGGGGCCAATTTCGACGCGCACGGGCACACCCCGCATCTCCCAATCGTTGTATTTGAAGCCGGGCGAAAGATTTTCGCGGCGGTCAACATGCAGGCGAATACCGGCGTTTTGCAGGCGGCTTACGACTTCTTCTACAACGGGCAGCACTTTCGCTTTGTCGCCCTCGTTGCGATAGATGGGCACAACGACAGCCTGAATCGGAGCGAGACGTGGCGGCAGGCGCAGGCCTTTGTCATCGCCATGTGCCATGATGATCGCGCCGACCATGCGGGTGCTGACACCCCAGGAGGTTGTCCAGCAATGCTGGAGGTCGTTGTTGAGGTCGGTGTAATTGATGTCGAAAGCTTTGGCGAAATTTTGGCCGAGGTTGTGGCTGGTGCCGGCCTGGAGCGCCTTGCCGTCACCCATCATGGCTTCGATGGTATAGCTGGCGAGTGCCCCGGCGAAGCGCTCCTGGTCGCTTTTGCGGCCTTTGATGACCGGTATGGCGGCTTCGTTGATGGCAAAATCGGCGTAGATGTCGAGCATCTGCATGGTTTCGGCCTGGGCGTCTTCGTAGGTGGCGTGGGCGGTGTGGCCTTCCTGCCAGAGAAATTCGGAGGTGCGGAGGAAGGGGCGTGTCCGTTTTTCCCAGCGCACGACGTTGGCCCATTGATTGAGCAGCAGTGGCAAGTCGCGGTAGGACTGAATCCAGCGAGACATGGCATCGCCGATGATAGTTTCGCTGGTAGGGCGAATGACGTAGGGTTCTTCCAGTTCTTTGCCGCCACCATGCGTCACAACAGCCAGTTCCGGCGCAAAACCTTCGACATGCTGGGCTTCTTTTTGCAGAAAGCTCATGGGGATGAAGATAGGGAAATAGACGTTGCGGTGGCCGGTGGCCTTGAAGCGGCTGTCCAGGCCAGCTTTGACGGCTTCCCACAGCTCGTAGCCATAGGGCTTGATAATCATGCAACCGCGCACGGGGGTACGTTCGGGGTTGTCCACTAACTCAGCTTTAACAACGACCTCGTTATACCATGCGGAATAGTCCTGACTGCGCGGCGTCACACCATGCTCAGACACAAGTTGCTCCTCAAAATTATGTTCTCAGTTCCGGCGAAATAGTGTACCACAAGTGCTGCCAATTGATGGAATTTGTTTCGGGCGGTAGAGGGATTGGGTACACTGGATATTGATAATCGCGTAAGTGATGAAAGTGAGGAATGACACTATGCTGTTGGCGGGTGATTTGGGGGGAACAAAGACCAATCTGGCGGTCTATGATGGCGAGGAATTGGTGGCAGAAGCGACACTGCCCAGTGGAAATTATGACAGTCTGGAGGCTTTGGTGCAGGATTTTCTGCAACAAACCGGCCACCAGATTGAACAGGCGAGTTTTGGTGTGGCGGGTCCGGTGCAGGACGGCAAAGCCAGAATCACCAATCTGCCCTGGCAAATTGACGCCGAGCATTTTCGTGAAGCGTTGGGCTTGAAATCGGCGTATTTGCTAAATGATCTTGAGTCGATTGCTAATGCGATTCCGTATCTGCCGCCAGAAGATCTGCACACATTGAATGTGGGCAAGGTCAAATCCGAAGGAACGATTGCGGTGGTTGCGCCGGGCACGGGCCTGGGCGAAGCCTATTTGACGTGGGATGGAACCCGCTATCGTGCCCATGCGTCAGAAGGTGGGCACGTCGATTTTGCGCCGACAACGGATCGTCAGCGTGGATTGTTGAAGTATTTGCAGGCGCGTCATGCCCACGTCAGCTACGAACGCGTGGGATCGGGGATGGGATTGCCGAATATCTACTATTATTTGCGGGATAGCGGGTATGCGGAGGAACCAGCATGGTTGGCAGAGGAACTGGCAAATGCGTCTGACCCGACGCCGGTGATTGTGAATGTAGCGCAGGACGCAAGCCGTCCGGTGGAATTGTGTCGGGCCACGCTGAATATGTTTGTGGCGATTATTGGGTCGCAGACAGGGAATCTGGCGTTGACGTTAAAGGCCGAGGGCGGGATCTATCTGGGTGGTGGTATTCCGCTGCGGATACTGCCATATCTGGAGGGCGAGACATTTATGCAAGCCTTCCTCAACAAAGGGCGGCTTTCTGAAATCTTGATTGACATGCCGATTCATGTCATTTTGAATACGAAAGCGGCCCTGTTGGGCGCAGCACGCTATTGCCTGATGTCGTAGAGTGTGTAGTCGTTGCCGCCGGTCCACATTGGTGTGAGCGTGCCCGCGGCTTCAGCCCAGGCATCACCCGCTGCTTGGGGGATGAGGAAATCCCCGCGATCCAATTCAAAGCGGCGGGCATTTTCATTAACCAGAATGTGTGTGACGCCTTGCTCGCGCCATTGTTGCAAGATATCGGTTGGTGTGCCGATGGTGCGAAGGGCATAGTACCAGTTGAACAGAATTTCATCTTCGATACAGGTGATGTGGCGTTCGTCGCAGTAGAGAGAGCGTGTTTCCCAGAGAAATAAAATCTGGGAACCAGCAGGGAGGTTGTTCACTTCTCGAATGGCAACGATATGCCAGCCGGTCGCGTCTTCCAGGTATTGAGCTTCGTCGAACATGCCCAACATTAACTGTAAAGCTCCGTTTTCCAGAAAATGGCTGTCGAAGGTCGTGCCTTCCAGGTTGCCGGTGGTGGATCGTGTGCCGATAATGTGGTCAATGCTGGTCAGAACTAAGACCAGGCCGATAATGGCGCTGAGAACGAAGCGGAAATCGAGGGGTTTGACAGGTAGTAGGCGCAGGCAGTCTAGGCCCAGGGCGGCCAGCAACGCCAACAACGGGAACATGCCGTACCACAGACGGGTCTGTGCGCCAAAACCGGAGATAGTGGAGACTCCTAGCCAGACAATGGTAATGCCCAGAATGAAAACAGTCATGGACTTCATGCGACTACGCCAAACGGAGTCGATGCGCGACCAAGTCATCAACAGCATGGGAATGAGCAATACAAAGAGGGGGCCAATGGTTGCACCGAAGTCGCCGCCGCCTTCCACGCCAAGAAAAGTGGAGGACAGGGGGAGTGTAAACCAAATCCAAGCCGCTTTGTTGAAGAGTGCGCCTTCTGGACCACCGTACCAGTCGCGGTGAAGGGCGTCCCATTCGCCAGTCAGTGGGCCATAAGGATAGACAGGATTGTCATAGAAAGCGATGTTGCGGGCAAACCAGGGGATCATCACCAACGTCGCAACACCGATCAGAATCGTGCCGTTCAATACCAGTTGGGAACGTTTGCCGTAGATCAAAATATAGATGCCTGCCGCGATACCGCCCGCGATGAGGGTGTATTTGGTGGACATCGCCAGCCCAACAAATATCGCTGCCAGGATGAGGGCACGCTGGTCATCTTCTTCGTGCCAGGTTTCGAGAGCGATATAGGCCATGAAGACGAATCCCGCACCAATTAGGTCAACATAGGGCCAGCCAAATTGCAGCCAGAATGAGGTGGCGGTGAGCAAGACCACGACGCCCAACAAACCAACGCCCCGCGAGAAACGGCGTGCGCCATAGCTGCCGGTTAGGATGAGAATCAACAAGCCGATGAACCAGTGCAAGGGGGCGGCAGCAGACAGGCTGCCATCTGTGAGCGTCATCTGAGCGGCGAACAGGGTGTTCATCAGTTGAGGGAAGCCAAAGAAATGACTGCCAGGCAAGCTGATAAATTGGGTCTCGTTAAAGGCGTGTTCGGGGCCGACCAGTTGATAGGTCAGGGTATCGAATTTAGTGGGTGGAGCTACTGCCATAATGAGCGCCATCGTGAGATTGAACAGGATGAAAGCCAGCAACACCCGTTCCCAATGTCGGACGCGGCCAACGCTCTGGCTAAGACCCCATGAGTCGCGCAACCAGGTGCGAATATGCTGGTGAGTCAGGATCGCCACGATAAGCAAGAGTAGGCTGATGGTCAGGGTATCGAGACGAATCACACCCACGATAAACACTAGGGAGGATAGGATACCCAGGCCGAGTAGTGCATCTGTCGCCAGTCGTTCACCGCGAGATAACTGCCATTCGGCGAAGAACCGTTCCCGAATTTGCCGTCCAATACCAGCACCAATAATCACAAAGATGAGAGCCGAGACTATATCCCATGCAGCCCGGGCCATTGTTCCAAACATGGCTGTTGTGGGAGTGGCGAAGCGAGCATCACCCAGAAGATGGGTGCTGCGGGGGAGTGGCTTGTGAATCCAGTAGTAGAAAAAGAGAACGGCAACTAACCAGACGAGGGCGAGGCTCAAGGCCAAGAGATAGCGGGGACGGGGTTGTTGCATGGTGACGGCTCCTTATCTTCGAGCGGCCTATTATAGCGTTTGTTGGCGGGTAATCCATGCTGAAGATGAGGATGTTGCAGCCGCATTTTGGGTGTTTACCCTGCAAATGTTAAAAAACGGTTTCATTCTTCCCCTGACTCCTGCTATATTTAGCAGTAATGCAGGAGAAGACGTACATGGTGGATGACTTCAAGGGATTGGTATTCAATAATCGTTATGAAATGGGCGGATTGCTCGGCTCTGGTGGGATGGGGCTGGTCTATCTGTCGCATGATGCGTTTCTGGATCGGCAGGTGGCAGTCAAGATCATTCAGCCCGAAGAAGCTTGGTCGGAAGAAGCGACAAAAAGCTTTATCGCCGAGGCGCGGATTATTGCACGTCTGGAGCATCCCCATATCCTCAAAATCTATGATTTGGGGACGCAGGTAGTGGATGATTATGGCGATGTGCTTTATCTGGTGTTGCAATTGGCGGCAGGAGGCACATTAGATGAACGCATTGATGTTCATCCCATTTCCTCGCCAGAAGTGTCGCGTGTTTTGAAACCAGTCTGCAATGCACTAGATTATGCTCATAGCCAGGGCGTCATTCATCTTGATTTGAAACCACTGAATATCTTCTTTGATGGTCTGGATAATCCATTGGTGGCGGATTTTGGGTTGGCGAAAGTGTTGCATGATGCAGCAGGGGAACTGAAAGCGGATACCCGTGCCGGAACGTTGGACTATATGCCACCGGAACAGCTTTTTGGGGCGGTGGCTGGCACATTTTCGGATATTTATGCATTGGGCATTAGCATTTATGAAATGTTGACGGGCGAGATGCCGCGCCGCGAGTGGGATGGGATGGCCTATTTCGATCATCCGATTCCGCCGCGCTTGTTGCCAGTCATTCGCAGAGCAACACAGCCCAATCCCCACCTACGTTATGCTAAAGCGCGTGATCTGGCGCAGGCGTTTGCAGATGCTGTTGCCGGAAAACCGGTGGTTGTTATGGGACCAGATGCCGTAGAGAATGCGGTGGGAGATATAGTCAATGGTCACTATGGCCGGGGATTGGTATTGTTCGATAAGGGTGACCTGGAAGACGCAATTGAGGCGTATGATGCGGCCCTCCAAGCTGAACCTGATAATGCCCATATCTATTTTCATCGAGGGGTGGCGCGGGCTGAGATGGGAGATTTTGACAGTGCGATAGCTGATTATGATAATGCGGTCTATATGAATGGCAACCAGCAGGATTTCTATTTTTATCGTGGTTATGCACGACAGGCTTTGGGTGAGATGGAGCGTGCTATTGCCGATTTCAATGAAGTAATCTTGCGGGATTTGCACAATGCCGATGCGTATTATTATCGCGGCCTGTGCTATGGCAAACAGGGGAAGCTTGACCAGGCTATCGCGGATTTTAGCGAGGTCATCCGGCTACAACCACGTCATGCTGATGCGTTTTATCTGCGAGGTAATGCCCGAAATAAGCAAGGTGATTTTCATGGAGCCATAACGGATTTGAGTACGGCAATTTTGCTGAATCCGCAACATGCCGATGCGTACTATTTGCGCGGGGATGCGCATTATCAGCGGGAGGAGTTAGCAGAAGCTGTTGGCGACTTTAATGAAGCCATTCGACTGGACCCGGAACATGCGGATACGTACTACCTGCGCGGATTGACGTATTATCAGCAAAACGATGTTGAGGCGGCATTGGCAGATCTTGACGAGGCGATTCGATTAAACCCTGACCATGCCGAAGCCCACTATTTGCGCGGTCATGCGTATGGTAAGCAGGGTGATTTGGGGGCGGCGGTCGATGATTTTGGGACGGCAGTGCGGATCAATCCCCAGGATGCTGAGGCGAACTTCTATCGGGGGCTGGCGAATGTGCAACGTGAAGAGTTGGAAGATGCCATTGCCGATTTCATTGAAGCCATACGTTTGAGTCCACAAGATGCTGAAGCATATGGGCGATTGGGCGATTGCTATTATGATTTGAAACGTCACGCAGATGCGTTGGTGAGCTACCGGCGCTATCTGGAACTGGAAATTGCAGAACCCGAATCCACAATCCTCGAACGGGTACGTATATTGGAACGCCGACTCCGCAAAAAGAGTAAGTGAGGCAACCCAGCTTGTCGTGATTTTGTAGAGGATGATGCGAGGTGGGCGGCACAGTTGCAATTTTCCCCTCCCTGTTCTATCCTATTCGGAACACGCGACTTGATCCGCAAGGAGGAAAGCGCCATTTACCTGCATACTCTTGCAGAGGCGCGAAACGTATGAGTTTCAGTGATGCCGCCGCAAAATTCAAAAAGCACGCTGCTGAACAAGAGGCAGAACAACCATCGTCTATTGAGGTGGATCCCCAGGAAGTCGAAACCCTGCGGGCACATATGCTGGGTGTTTTGATCCGCGATGCCCGTGAAGCCTCTGGTTATAGTATTGAAGAATTGGCCGCCACCATGAGCCTTGACGCCAACCTCATCATGAACTGGGAATATGGACGCATCGCTCCCAGCTTGCCCCAGCTTGAAGTGTTGGCCTATCTGTTGCAGGTCCCTATTTCCCATTTTTGGGGCAATGAAACTTTGCTTCACCAGAAAATCCAGCGCCAGATTGATCGTCAGGAGTATGAAAAACTACGCGATCACATGATCGGTTTGCTGGTCCGACAGCAGCGTGAAGAACAGAACATGACCCAGGAAACCCTGGCCCAACAACTTAACATTAGCGTCACACAACTGGCCGCTTATGAAATGGGCGACAGTGCTATCCCCATGACTCTGCTCGTGCCATTGTCTTCTGCTTTGCATGTCAATCTGGATTATTTCCTGCCCGATAGCGGACGCATCGGGCAATTTATCACCATGCACCAGTTAATTAAGGTTATCGAAGCTCTGCCACCCGACGTGCGTGAATTTGTTTCCGTTCCGGCGAATCAGGCCTATATTCGAGTCGCCATGAATCTCGCTGACATCCCCACCGATTCTCTCCGTACTTTGGCGGAAGGTTTACTGGATATTACGTTCTAGAATCGAGAGTATGATGAGCAAAGGTCAAGAATTTCAGACGAAGGCTACGCGCCTTTTTGAATCCGAGAAGTATGAAGAAGCTGCTGAGACTTTCACTGAGGCAATGAATGCCTATCAGGAAGCAGGTGATGAGCAGCTTGCCATCGAAATGCGTGTCAACTTGGGATTGGCAAAGCGCGAAATGGGCGACTACGAAGCTGCTGTCACCGAGATGCAGGCGGGATTGGCCTATTTCCGTGAAAATGGCGTGCGATTGCGTGAAGCTCAAACGCTTGGCAACATGGCGCTGGCCTATGCCAAGCTGGATGATCAGGAACAGGCCCAGACCATGTATCGTGAAGCTGCCAGCATCTTCCGCGAAATCGGTGAGGATGAATACTATGGCGAAACCATTCTAGCGTTGGGCGACATGCTATTTCGTTCCGGCAATTTGATGGAAGCCCTGGGCATTTTTGAAGTTGGCCTGGAACATATCCGTAATAAGAACCATCGTCAGAAATTGATGAAACAACTCCTGGTCCTCAAAAATCGTATGGCGGGCGAACGTCGCCAGGAGCAAGCCTCGGATTCGGAAGGAACTGCCTCTGAAAGCCGTCGTCGCCGCCGCCGCCGGGGACTGTTTCGCAAAAGCAGTGAGGATTCCGAAGAGCCTGACGACTCTAGTGAATAACGCCAATCATCATAAACCCAACACCCCCCACGTGGGGGTATTTTTGTGTTATGTCTGAAACATTGATCGACACCATCACCGTGGGGGATTGTCGGCAACTCATCCCTCAGATACCGGATGACAGCATTCACTGTTTCATCTCTGATATTCCCTATGGCATCAATCTCGAAAAATGGGATGTACTGCACTCCAATACTAACTCAGCGTTGCTCGGTCAATCACCGGCTCAAGTTGGCAAACGTGGATTTAAACGACGAGGTAAACCTATACGAGGTTGGAGTGCTGCCGACCGCGACATCCCCTACGTTTACCAGTCGTGGTGCGAACAGTGGGCGGCCCAGGTCTATCCCAAAATGAAGGATGCAGCCAGCCTATTTGTTTTTGGCGCACGGCGCACCCTGCATCGTGCCATTGTCGCCCTGGAGGATAGCGGCTTTCTGCTCAAAGACATCCTCGCCTGGGAAAAACCTGTGGCCCATCATCGTGCCCAACGCCTGAGTGGTATATTGGAGAAACGTGGCCTGTCGGAGACAACAGAGGTGTGGCGGGGCTGGCGGCTTGGTAACCTTGCTCCTCAATGGGAACCGGTGGCCTGGTTCTTTAAACCTTACCTGCGCACTATCACCGATGCCGTTCTCGAAAACGGGGTTGGGGCCATTAACACTTCTGCCAGCCAGATTAATGGCAAACACCCTGCCAACATCCTGCGTTTTTGGTTTTCTGATGACGAACCTCGCCTGCACGAAGCCCAGAAACCTATTGCTTTGCTCGAATTCCTCATCAAGCTGACCACTCGTGAAGGCCAAATTGTTCTCGATCCTTTTATCGGCAGCGGCTCAACCGCCATCGCCTGCCATAATTTGAAGCGGCGTTTCATCGGCTTCGAGATCAATCCAGAGTACGCCGCTATTGCCAATACGCGCCTACAGGAACATATTCATGCTCACCCCTGCCGAGATTGACCGTATCACCCGCTATTTGCATATCGAGTCTGGCACGCCTGTCCAGGCTGACCTAGCTTTTGTCTTCGGCACGCGCTATTCCGACCCATTGAACATTGTTCGCCATTTGTACCAACAGCGCATCGTGCCTCATATTGTCCTCACGGGTGGCATCAACCGGCATACCGGGATCAACGAGGCCCTGACCCACTACGACATCCTGACAGCGGCAGGCATTCCCGACGATGCCATCATCATCGAAGCAGAGTCTACCAATACCTACGAAAACGCCGTTTTTGCCCGCCCCAAAATCTCTGAGCGCATTCCTCTGGAAAAACTCCGATCCATCATCGTAATCGCTAAGTGGTTCCATGCCCGCCGCGCTACTATGACCCTTAAGGCCCAAATGCCCACAGGCATTCGCTACTATATGCAGACTTATGCACCAGAAAATACTGCGCCCGAAAACTGGCATGTAGAGGAAGAAAACCGCCAGCGCGTCCTGAAAAACTGGCGCGGCATTCCTGTCTATCTGAAACGTGGACATATCGTGGAAATTCGACAAATAGACGACTATTGGGTTTAGACGATAGAGCATTGAAGTGAGTTTTGGAAAATCGGACAAGCGTCATGAAGGAATACAGTTTGATTCTGCTTAAGGATATTTGCAAAACACTCAATTGAGATCAAATGTAACAAACTCCTTGACTCTCCCCCTGGGTAAGACACCATACTAGAGCCAGAAGGCAGCCTTCAGCTGATAACAATTAAAGCAGGTCGTGTTCTGGAGAATATCATGCTCAAGATTGGCGAGTTTTCACGCCTCAGTCAAATCAGCATCAAAGCCTTACACATCTATGACGAGCGTGGGCTGTTGCGCCCCGAGGAAGTTGATAAATTTACAGGCTATCGCTACTACGGCTTACAACAATTGCCGCGTGCCCATCGCATCATGGCATTGAAGGGAATGGGATTATCGCTGGGACAGATAGGCGTGATAATCAATCAGGAAATGAGTATTGATGAACTGCGTGGCATGTTTCGCCTTAAGCAGGCGAAACTTGAACAACGGGTTCGTGAGGAACAGCAGCGACTGGCAATGGTCGAATTTCACCTAAAGATGATCGAAGTGGAGGACAACATGCCTGAGTTGAATGTGGTCGTAAAGGAAATCCCGTCGTTTGTAGCCTTATATCTACGTTTTCGTCCGGTGGAACATCAGATTCCGACCCTGGCAGGAGAAATCAGCGAATTGATTTCAGTTGGAAAGATCGCGCATACCGGCCAGCATATTGGTGCGGTATACGGCGAAAAGATCAATCCGGAGGATTATGGGTTTGCCTTTATGGTACCGGTAACCGATGAACAATCTGGGGATGTCGAATTATCGACTGGTGATAGGCTTGTTCTGACCCAGATTCCGCACGATTTGGCTGCAACAATCGTTGTAAACGGGCATGGTGAAGCGGAACTATGAACTGATTCAAACTTATCAAAATAGGGAAAAAAGTGCATCATGAGTGAAAAACCACAGCAAAGGTCAAACACCATGAGCACTATCCCAACGAGAGTAACAGAAAAACAGTTCGATGAACATATACGACCGCAAGTAAGCACAGCCCAACGCGGGTATGAATGCCAAATACCGCTGTACAAGGTGTTCAACTACATTTTGTATCGCTTACATACTGGGTGTCAGTGGAATCAATTGCCCGTAGAGGCGGATCCTACCGATGCGACGAAAAAAGAGATCAGTTGGCAGGCCGTGTATTATCACTACCGCAAATGGAGCCAAGATGGGAGTTTGGAGCGGGTGTGGCAAGCGAGTATCAAAACCATCCAAGCTGAGTTGAATTTATCTGAAATCAACTTGGATGGTACCCATGCAATTGCGAAGAAAGGGGGTGAATCGGTGGCCTATCAAGGGCGCAAACGTGCCAAAACAACGAATATTCTCCCCTTGACAGATGCCCAGGGCTACATTGTGGCTTCTACGCCTTTGATAGCGGGTAATCACAATGACGCTTTCAATCTCAAAGCCACTTTGCAGTCCATCTTCAAAGCCATCAAACGCCTGGGGTTATCCATCCAAGGCGCGTACTTCAATGCCGATCGTGCCTTCGACACCAAAGCCGCTCGCAAAGTCTGTTTCAACCATGGCTTGGTGCCCAATATTGCTGAAAATAAGCGTAATCGCAAGCGCCCGAAACGCGGTCGTAAACGCCTGTTCAATCCTGACATCTATAAGCGCCGTTTTACCAATGAGCGGTCGTTTGCCTGGGTTGACAAGTTTAGAGCCTTATTGGTGCGTTTTGACCGCAAAGATGCCTATTTCTTTGGCGCCCATTGTATCGTTTTTGCGATGATCAATCTGCGTCATGTTTTTGCTGCAAAAGTTTGAATCAGTTCTATTTGAAAAGCAAGTGTTGCTTGAGCGATGGGCTGTCGAAAATGGTTACGGTCTATGCCATGAATTTCGTGCCATTCACCACAAGGGCGCAATGCATCATGTACCCCAATCAGAATGGGTCACTGAGCTACAGATGATTGTGGAAGCGCCATCATAAGCGTATCTATTCACCTTGAAGATAAGGGCAAAACAAGGAAAAAAGCAAGCAACAAAATAACGATGGACGCCGGGGGCAGAGGTGTTACACTGAAGCCATGAAGACACGACGAGACCAACTTCAGCAATTGAGCAAGGATGAATTGATAGAAGTCATTCTGAGTCTAGAAGCACGGGTAGTGGCGTTGGAAGGGCAACAGAAACGGCCACGCAAAACACCGCGGAACTCGTCAAAACCGTCGGGACAAAGCCCCAAAGGAGAGCGGCGACAACGGCGGGCAGCGAAACGTGGACCAAAAGCTGGACATGCGGGAAAAAGCCGGGAACGTTCAGAGCCAGATATGATCGTGGCGTGCCAAGTGGAACATTGTGAACAATGTGGCGAGCATTTGGAAGGGGCAAAACACTATCGGGTGGGGAGTAGTCAAATTGTGGAAATCCCCCCCATCCGTCCGCTGGTGATCGAAGCGCAACGGTATGCAGCCCGCTGCCCAAATTGTCAGTACGAGCAAGCGGCAGACTATCCAATGGGGTTCGAGCCACAGCGGGTATTTGGCCCTAACCTGGAGACGTTGGTTCACTACCTGCACCTGGCGCATCCCTTGAGCTACCAACGCGTACAGCGCATTGCCCGTGATGTGCTGGGCTTAGAAATCAGCGTAGGGGCATTGGTCAATGCTGTGCGGCGCGGATATACCGCACTACAAAATGCGGCAACCAGCATTCGAGACGCAGTCCGTGCCAGTCCGGTGATAGGTTCCGATGAAACGGGCATTCGGGTGGGAGGACATAATCACTGGCAATGGGTATTCCAAACCCCTCAACACGTCTACTTCCACATTGCATCGCGTCGCAATGCTGCTGTGTTGCAGACTGTTATGGCCGATAGTTGTCCCGTGACCTGGGTCAGCGATCTGGCGCCAGCCCAACTCAAACACCCGGCTATTGAACTGCAAATCTGTCTGGCTCACCAGGTCCGTGATCTGCAATGGTCGATTGACACCGACCGCTGTGCCTGGGCTTATCATTTCCAGGCCCTTCTCTATCGCGCCATGCGTCTTGGTCAACAGCGTGACAACATGCCACCTCAAGCCTATGCCAAACAAGTCCAGACCATGGAACAAACCTGCAATTACCTGTTATCCACGCCACCCATCTGGCCTGATAGTCGGCGTTTACACCGCCGTTTCCTCAAGCATCGCCAAAGCCTGTTTGTCTTTTTGTATCGCCATAATGTTCCACCGACCAACAATGCTTCCGAGCAAGCCCTTCGCAATTCGGTGATTTACCGTAAGGTCACGGGCGGGTTTCGTACTTCCTGGGGAGCAACCATCTATGCCAATGCTGCCTCTATCTTTGAAACCGCTCGGCGTCAGGGCTTGGATATCCTTCAAACTCTGCGTTCTGTTCTCAACCCGACACAGTTTCCCCTTTTTGCTGTCCAACGTGAATAGATACCCCTTCGTAATTCGGTGATTTATCGCAAGGTCACCGGGGGATTTCGTACTACTTGGGGGGCAACGGTCTATGCCAATGCCGCCTCTATTTTTGAAACCGCCCGTCGCCAGGGCTTGGACATTCTCCAGACCTTGCGTTCTGCATTAAACCCGTCTCAATTTCCCGTTTTTGCTGTCCAACGTGAATAGATACTCATAAGCTATAAACATCATGAATGTAATCTGGTTGGCTAACCCCTCATTTCGAGGGGCTTTCATTGCAGTAGTGGAGACTGGATCGGACCTAGCCGCACAAAATCGGAGTCGCTGTCGATAATCCCCATGCGCTGGGGCGGAGCATGCGTATAGTGCCCAATATCCAGCCAAAATTCGTCTGGTATCTCGCCCTGAAAATCACTGATAACTATGATCCAATCTCCGATGTGCCATCGTTCCACTGATACAGGGACATCTGAGACTAAATTTGGCGGCTGCTGTGGATCTAGATTGTCGGCTGTCCGCAGATGATGAAATTGAGCATAGGTTGTGTTATATGGAACCACTTCAGGGGCGTTCCACCATGTCAATATTCGCATACGATCCCCGATAACACCAACCTGCCAGCCGTTGAACTGTATGCCATGAGCGAATTCGATAGGCGTCTCGAACTGTGTGTATTCGGTTGGGGGCGTAGGATCGTACTGAGCAAGTATCATTGGTGGACGGTTGCCGGGTCGATCATAGAAACTAGCTGGGAGGGTAATGCCACTCATATCTAAAGCCTCCCATGCCTGGAAATAAGGTAGTTCGAACAGAAGATATGTCGGTTCCTGGGGCAAAATGAGTTCTACTGCACCATTTACTACTCGTGCTGGGCGGCCCCAGGTGAGTACCGTCCATAGTGTTGCCTCACCGCTGCTATATACTTCGTCACTGTGTGTGAACACCACTAACGGCGTGTCTTCTGGTACTTGTTCCACCACTGATTGATGGTAATTGAGCGGCATACTAGGCAGTTCCCCATTTTCAAACCTCTGCAAGACCTCTTGAACTTGCCCCGACCATATCAGGTTGACACCCAGCATAGCGATGAGGCCGCCGATTTTCATCACCCGATAGGGAGTCATCGCAAACGCGACGCCAAATACCAATCCTAACGCTGGCAATCCGATCAATTGATAGTGGATGAAGACTGGTGTTTTGTGCGACAAAAAAAGCAATATGGTGGAAATGCCCCACCACAGAACTATCGTATCCCAGATGCGCTGTGAACGCTTGATGTGATAGTAGGCAATATTTACCAAGCCGAGGAGCAACACTATCGCCGTGATGATTTCGGTCAGACGATAACCGGTATAATCCCCCAAAAAGAAATTCCACTCACGCGCCACGCCGATCTGAAACAAATTCTTGACAGCCACGAAATCAAACTGGGAAGGTTGGTGATAGATGTCGAGATATTGCTCCCAGACTTCGGTTGCACAACACGCAATATATTGAACATAGGGAATGATGCTCGAAAGTGCCAAGCCCCCACTGATCAACAATATTCTGGGATAGCGCCACCACTCCAACAAAGCTACAAATCCCAGGCTGGCAAGTATATATCCCGCGCCTGCAGGATGCACCTGAAAGCTAAATACCGCAATCACCAGATGTAGAATTATCATGACGGCGCGTCGACGGCTGTGGGTGGTTTGCCACGCAAGATAAGCTAACCAGATCCAGAGAACCCCCAACGGGATCAGTAAATTTTGTGCCCATATATTGCGTGAGTAGAGGATGCTATAGGGGTGCGCCACCAGATATGCTAATGTCCCCAAACCGCCCCATACTCCCCATATGCGTCGTGCTAACCACCATAACGCGATCAGCGCCAGCCAGTTCATCACAATAATGACCAACGTGACTACTTCAGGATTGGTTGTCAAGGCATAGGGGATACTGAGTAGCCAAACTGCTGCCGGAGTATTGGGGATGCCAGCCGAGGATCGAATGCCGATGCGGGCGACCTCGCCATGCCGGGCCATATTCAGCGCCGAAAGGCTTAAAGCAGCTTCGTCTAAATTAAAGTAATACAGCCCCACGCGAATCAAGCGTATATACGCAGCCCATCCCACCAGCAGCAAAACGATGGAAATTTCAAGCCTTTTGGAGGAAATGTGCCGGAGTATGCTGTGCTGTAATCTAAATCTGCCTGACATATTTGTTTCGCATGGCGACGCTCTGTACTAACCCAATACCGAATAGCAGCGTCAACAACGACGACCCCCCCGAACTAACAAACGGCAACGTCAATCCGGTCACAGGTAGCAGTGACAGATTCATCCCTACCGAGACAATGGTTTGAAACGTGATGATACCTCCCACACCATAACAGATGAGGCTTCCCAACTCATCCCGTGCCATCGCTGCCGTATCCATGATGCGCCACACGACCAGCCCCATTAACAGCAACATGCTCGTCGCCCCCACGAAGCCAGCTTCTTCAGCAATCACGCTGAAGATGAAATCCGTATGCCGCACGCGCAAAAAGCGCCCCTGCGTCTGTGACCCGCTAGCATAGCCTTGACCCAACAGCCCGCCCGATCCAATGCTGATAAGCGCCTGGTCGCGGTTGAACTGGGCTGCACGATTTTCTTCACTTTCGGGATTGATAAATGTCATGATGCGTTCACGCTGATAGTCCTGCATATTGGCCCACAATACCGGCATCATTAACAATACGATCAGGACAATAATCAGCAGATGCAATAGTCGCAGGCCCGCTCCCCAAATCATCGAAAACCAAATGATGCTAAAGGCGATCACATTGCCCAGATTGGGTTGCAGGAAGATGAATAGGGCCGGTACGGCAATATAAATCAAAGACACGACAACTGTCGAAAAACTATCCAGTTTGTGATATTGCTTGACGAGATGTTGGCCCAACGCCAGGATAATCAGCATCTTGCCGATTTCAGAGGGCTGCACTGGAATACCAACATCCAGCCAGCGTTGTGCCCCGGCATCTCCCAATTGGCCTACGACGGCCACCAGAGCCAACGTCATCAACAAAAATCCATAAATATAGGGCTGCAAAACCCCCAACAAGCGATAATCCATACCGGCCAGAATGATAACAACCCCAATTCCAATGATGGTATAGAGAATCTGGCTTTGGACGCGCCCAATTAGGTCTGGGTCAACTGCATCCAACGTCGCGCTGCGGATGAATAAAATTCCGATGAGAATTAATAATAGCGTGGATCCCATCAGCGTAAAATCGAAGTTGCGCCATAAAGATGCCTGGCGTGGTTTTGTTTGGCTGCGGGTGTTAATGCGCGACTGAGTAAGCGCCATCACATTGCTCCATCACAGAACTTGCGGCGGCTGTAGTCTTGCATGGTTCAGTCCGTCCGTCAAGACTGTCTGAGCTAACCAGGGCTGTCGGAGCTAGCGGTTTCCGACTGATCCTTGTCTGTTTTGGTGTCGTTGCTGGTTTCACTGCCTTCGTCGGCCTCACTACTTTTTAGCGCACTTGATGGTGTTTGCAAAGCGAAGCCAATCCGCCCAGGCTCCTCGTCTGAGGATGGGTGTTTCACTAATGGAATATCGGCTACCAGATAGTTCATGCGCTCGCGCATTTCCAGCTTCATCTCGGCAGCGCCTTCGTCGATGTGACAATATTTACGAATGACGCCCAGGATTTCAGCCTGCATCTGGCGCAGTTGTTCGGGGGAAAGCTGGCTGCGATCCGTCACCAATACAAACTGTAGACGTTCCATCGCCCGTTTTGCACTACGGTCCTTGCCTCGTCCAAAGAAGCGTTCAAATAATCCTGTCATAATTGTCTAACGCGCAGAGCCACAGAGGATGCGCTCGCCTCCTTTCTTTTGTTTTTGCCCTGCGGTCGATAGTTCTTTAACCAAAACTGAACAACTTCCGCACACGCCCCAAAATCCCGGAGTTGTTATACGACTGAAAAGGAACTTTTTCACCAGTAAGACGCCGTGCAATATTTTCGAATGCCTGCCCAGCCGGCCCCATCACCGCCACACCTTCATTGCTGCTTTTGATGACGGTTTCATCGTCGGGCACAACTCCAATGAGTTTGATGGATAGCAAACTGACTACATCCTCTACCGAGAGCATGTCGCCTTTCCGCACCATCCCTGACTTCACCCTATTCACAATCAGGCGGACAACCAGCGGCACATCATGGGTTTCGATCAGGCCGATAATCCTGTCAGCATCACGCACCGCTGAAATATCGGGGTTGGTGACAATCAACACTTCATCAGCGGGCGCAATGGCATTCTTAAATCCCCACTCGATCCCGGCTGGGCTATCGACCAGAATCACATCTGAGGATTCCTTCAACTCCATTGCCACTGCCCGCATATTTTGGGGGGTGATCGCTGTTTTATCACGAGTCTGCGAAGCCGGAATCAGATATAAATGCGAATATTCTTTATGCTTGACCATCGCTTGGCGTAACGTACAACGCCCTTCGACCACATCCACCAGATCATAGACAATCCGGTTTTCCAAGCCCATTACCAGATCAAGATTCCGCAGTCCAATATCGGCATCCATAGCAACGACACGCTTGCCCATCGCTGCCAACGCCATCGCTAGATTGGCGGTTGTGGTTGTTTTTCCCACACCCCCCTTACCCGACGTGACTGTGATTACCTTTCCACTCATCCAGGTTGCACCCTTCCGCTATTTCCAGCTTTCAGCTTCGATTTGACCATTGTTGATATAGGCCCGTTCCGGACGAGGCTTGCGACGTCTGGAAGGTGGCGGCGAAATCGTGATGTGAGGGCCGATTCGCAACTGGGTCGGCTGCAATTCCAATGCACATACCACACGGCTTTCATCACCCATTGCTCCCGCATGAACCATGCCGCGCAGCCGCCCCCAGACTACCACATCGCCCCCCGCGACGATCTCTGCACCGGGGTTCACATCGCCCAATACCACCACATGCCCTGGCGTTCTGATTACGCGCCCGCTTCGCAATGTACGACGAATCAACACACCTTCGCTGCCCTGCATTCCATCAGCAAACATCGTTTCAGGAAACGTCGGCGGCGCTTCCGCCGCTGGTTGTTGGCGACGCGAATCTTGACTGCGGCTAATGGCAGTCAGTTCCACGGGAAGTTCAAGCTGATGCGCCGCACCTTGTGTTGTGGCGCTACTGCTCAAGACTCCAATCAGGCGTACCTCGCGTTCTTTCAAAATGGTGACCAGTCGGGCCAGTTCAGGCCGTTGGACAACGCGCTGCTCTAATTGCAATACAATGGCTGCCCCTTTGAAAAAACTTGCCTGGTTGTCAATGTGGGTTGCCAGTGCCGATATAACACTCGACCAATCTTCATCAGGATATACGCTGACCAGAATACCCTCACGGATACCTTTCAATTCAAACAGTTCTTGCATAATCGTTCGGGCCTTGTTGCTTTGGCAATACTTATGTTGCAATCTCAATACAGGCTTATTGTACGTGTCTCGTCAACATCGCGCCAGCCTATACGTCACTGCGTCCATATCTTCACGCGCTTCCATTGCATTATGCTCTGGCCTTGCATCCACACGCCCCATTGCAGTTCCTGTGCCGGGGGATCAAACGGAATATGCCACATCCATTCTCCATTAAGGTGCAATGTCAGCTGTCCGGTCACCAGATAATCCAGCTTGATGATATTCAATTGCCCGACCGGGCGAATATGATGAAACGGCTTCCAGTAGGTCAGGATTTGTTGATCAGGTTCGCGGGTGGCCGGACAATCGACCAAGACTCTCTGGTAATCAGGGGGACAGACTCGCGCTGTGACATATTGAGCGCCACTGATTGCGATAATAAGCCAATCGCCCGCTGCTGTTTCCAGCCATATTGCCCAGTGCGCCAGGTCATCCGACCCATCTGCTAATGTCGCCTGGACTTCCAGCGAAAACCACCCCATCGGAATCAGCATGGGGCTTGGCATAATGGCAGTCTCGCCTGGACTCAATTCATGTGTTGATGCCCATAGCATTTGCCTATCTTCCCAGATCAATTGAGACGCGCGTGGCGGATTGGCAGCTCCCTGGCTAAGTATCCAGGCTCCACCCGAAAACCCCAGAACGCTCACCAGCGTTCCGATCATCAGCATCCACCATAGACGCTCACTGCGGGAGTTCGTATAACTCAACCATTACCCCAAACGCGCTCTTCGGATGCACGAAACAATAGCGGACACCATCATCTTCACGGGTGCGCGGTGTCTCGTTTATCAACTCGACGCCATGCGCTCGTAGCCGGTGCATGGCGGCCTCAATATCCGCCACTTCAATACAGACATGGTGCATTCCCGGCCCACGTTTCTCCAGATATTTGCCAATCCCGCTCTCCGAGTCGGTTGGTTCCAACAGCTCAATGTGGCTGCCACCGATATTCATAAATGCAATATTGACATTCTCGCCAGGGTTTTCCTCAGTGCGCTCTAGAGGGAGACCCAGTGCATCATGCCAGAACCCCACTGCCGCATCCAAATCAGCTACTACAATCGCCAGATGATTAATCTTGTCAGGCATTGATTCCCTTTCAATTTCCAGGTGCGCTGCACCCCTGTTGCATGTTAAACTATACGTGCTTATTATTGATGTCGAAAAGTTAATCAAACTATGATACCGCCATTAGACCGCAAAACGCGAAAAACTCTGGTAAAAATAGCTGAACAAAATGAGGAATATCGACAGGCTACTCGCATCATTCTGGCACTGGCGGCAGGGCAGGATGAAAATCAAGTCGCCGAGCTTACCCATGTTTCTGTTCAGGAAGTGCAAGACTGGGCCAAACGTTATACTGAAGAAAATCTTAGCCTTTTTGCCGATGTGTTACCGCCTGACGAAGTTCAAGCTCCGGAAAAACCAGAAGAAGCCACACCGCCGCCAAAACCTCGGCAAGAAAAAGACCACCGCCGCCCAAGACGCCAAAGATCTCGCAAACCTTCACCACCGCCGCCGCCGCCCTCCGTTGAAGATGCAGTAGCTGAGGGTTTGGAAGACTTGCTGGGCGATGACGAGGATTTGGATGCGGAACTGCCCCATCGTCAGGTGGTTACCGACCGTGAGACACCGCGTTCGGAATCTTCACCCGTTCCTGAACCCGCACCCGAAGTTCAAGCTGGCCCGGTTGATTCATCGAAACCTATCAGTGTTGGGGCGTTGGCAAATGCTTTTGAGGTTGATATGGCCCACGCTCGCCATATCAGCCAACAGGCCCGCACCCTGTTCGATGCCACCGCCACTGCTCACCGCTTGCCCGACTACTACCGCGATTTGCTTCATGCCGCCGCATTGTTACACAACATTGCTTTTAACATTGACCCTACATCGCACCACACACGCGGGCGTGATTTGATGATGCAATATCAGATCATCGACATCAGCCCTGAAGAACGTCAGCTGCTTGCTATCATGACAGCCTTGCATCGTCATATGGATTCCCCGGCGCACGAACCTCTGTACCAACAACTGCCAGACCATTTACAGCATCCAGCTGAAACGTTGTCAGCATTGCTGCGGGTCGGCATTGGCCTGGACTATAGTCATTCCCAGACCAGTCATGTCATCGAGTGGCGGGCGGCCCCTGGTGAATTGTTGATCGTTGTGGGCGGGCGTGAAGCAGCCACAGATGTACCGCGTGCCCAACAAAAAAGCGATCTCTGGAACCGTCTTTTCAGTGTAGCTCAGATGCGATTCCTGACCGAAACTGAAATGCAGTCCGAAGACTACATTGCCAACGCGCCTCCACCTTCGCCTGAACTCAATCTGTTGGATACCGCACTTCAGGTCAGCAACAAGCTGCGCGTCCACTATACACAACGCCTGGATTATCTTGCAGCTCGCATTCGCCAGGGCGATCCGGGGCTACTGGTCTCGTTGTGGCGTGAGTTTCAGCGGCTCATTGGTGTATGGGAATGGTTGATTCCGGGCTCACGTCCTCATCAACTGTCCCCTGAAGACACGCGTTGGCTAGCCTCGACCATGCAACAGGCGCTCTACAGTGCCACGTTGGCGGATCGAATCGGCGGCATTTTGGATGAGGCCGATCCATCAACAGATGATTCTGAAGCCATTCACGAGTTGGAACATCTGCATCAATATTTCACTCAGGTATCCCAACAGGCATTTAGCCGCCTGCGCGAAGCCCTCACTAGTGACCGCTATATCCATTGGCTGGCAGCTGTTCAAACTCAGATTGAAGGCGACGGCGATTTCGAAACCTTTGCCAGCCAAATTGCCGAACGCTCCTGGGCCTATTTAGGTGAATTGCGCCAGACCATTGATCGTGTAAAACGAGCAGGGTGGAACGCCGACCTGGAATCGATGCTGACCATTGAGGTCGTCAATGCCTTTGAAAGCGATCTGCGCCGCCTGAGTGATCTGATGACTTATAGTGGCAGTTTGCTCAGTCATGAACTCGAACAGGTGTTAGATGTGCTGGAACCATTGTTGACTTATATTCAGGTCTGGCAACGCACCGAAAAGGTTGCCCAAATCGCGGCTCAAGCGCATCAGGCATCCTATGTACCCAAAGCCTCGTCGCTGGTATGGCAGGTGTTACAAACGCTGATGCGCGAACGCGCTGACGAAATGCGCTGGCATCTGGTCGAAATGTGGACACCGATGGATACTGCTAACTTCCGCCGCGCCCTGGCATTGGTGGTGGCAAAGCCCTGAGCGTTTCGATACAATGCACGTTCGCGCATTTGTACATAAATGGAGATAAGTCATGGTACAAGACGAACCCACTGTTGGACTGCTCATTTTCTTGCTGGTATTGGGCCTGCCGACCCTGGCTCTGGTTTTACCCTTCTTCTATGGTTGGTATCACGGGCGCGAGGAACAGATCAATGCCCTACTTGGCAAATCTTTGCAAGGCATTCAGGATTTTCGACAGAAGCGCGGCACGACCTATACCGGCGATAGCGAATAATCAGGAAACGATTATATGCAACACATTTCCGTAATCGGTGTTGGCCGCACACCCGTCGGTGAACATTGGGGTGTGAGCCTGCGCGAATTGGCCCTGGAAGCTATCCAGAGTGCTATGGCAGATGCTGATATTGGCCCTAACGACATTGACGCTATTGTCATTGGCAATGCCCTCGCTGAACAAGTTAGCCACCAGGGGCATATTGGCCCGATGATTGCCGATTATGCTGGGCTGCGTGGCCTTGAAGCGCATCGCGTCGAAGGGGCCGATGCAGCGGGTGGATTGGCGATTCGCCTGGGAGCTGCACTCGTTGGTAGCAACGCGGCTCGCACCGTTCTCGTTCTGGGTATTGAGAAAATCACGGATTGTGTAGGCCCAGCCCGTGTCGCTGCCCATTCGACTCTGCTCGATGCTGAATATGAGGCTATCCAGGGGGCAACACCCGTCGCACTAGCTGGTCTCATCATGCGTCGCTATATGCATACCTATAACCTTGAACTGAGCGCATTTGAAGGCTTCAGCATCAACGCCCACGCCAACGGCCACAAGAACGCTGATGCGATGTTTCGTAATCTCATTAAACCAGGACGTTTTGCTACTGCACCGATGCTGGCCGAACCCGTTAGCCTGTTTGATAGCGCCCCTGAAGCTGACGGGGCCGCTGCCCTGATTTTGACTGCCACTGACCGCGCCGTTGATTGGGTTCCACAACCAGTTCATATGCTGGCGAGCGCTGCTGCTACCGATACACTGGTGTTGCACGAGCGCGATGACCTGCTATTTTTGCGAGCTGTTAATCTAGCCGCTGGGCGGGCTTTTTCGCAAGCCAATCTAGCCCCGCAGGATATTGACATTTTGGAACTTCATGACTCTTTTACCGTTCTCAGTGCCCTGCAATTGGAAGCGGCTGGCTTTGCAGCGCGTGGTGAAGGCTGGCGGCTTGCTGCGAACAATCAGATCGCGTCCACTGGTGACTTGCCCATCAGTACCTTTGGCGGACTGAAAGCACGGGGTAATCCGCTCGGCGCGACGGGCGTTTATCAGGCCGCCGAAGTTATTCTCCAATTGCGTGATTCAGCAGGCGATAACCAGCTTCCTAACACACCCATGCGTGGCATGTCACTTAACGTTGGTGGAGTAGGCAGCACCGCCGCCGTCCATATCTGGGAACGCGCCAATCCATAAATGACACACTGGAAAAATTGGCATAGCAGCGGCTCTGGATGAACGATCTATTCAGAGCTATTGTGTTGGGCGGATTCCGCTTGAATATGCACCTTTCGCATCGAACACGATCTGGTTTTTGAAGGGTGTTTGCTGTATAATTGTAGAGTCATGAATGGTCAAAGTTTCTGCTTAGTTTTTGCTGAGAATCCTCCATCCCCCTCCAGGTGCATTCGATGGAAATCAGGATAGAAAGGGAGTATTGGCGTGCCGTTTGGCCCGCTAGACCTTAAATATGGAATTGCAGTCAGTTCGACCTGTCAGAATCGATGAAGAGATGCGCGGCGCATATCTCGATTACGCTATGAGCGTGATCGTTTCCCGCGCTTTGCCCGATGCCCGCGACGGCCTCAAACCCGTTCATCGTCGCATCCTCTATGCAATGCAAGAGATGGGAATCCGCGCCAATACCCCCTACCGCAAGAGCGCCCGCATCGTCGGCGAAGTCCTGGGTAAGTTCCATCCACACAGCGATACCGCAGTTTATGATGCGATGGCCCGCATGGCCCAGAATTTCTCCATGCGTTATCCCCTGGTTGATGGACAGGGCAATTTCGGCTCGTTGGATGGCGATCCACCTGCTGCCATGCGTTATACCGAAGCCCGCATGTCGCGCCTAGCCGAAGAACTATTGCGTGATATTGACTCCGACACCGTCGATTTCTCGCCAAATTTCGATGGTTCATTGGATGAACCGGTCGTGTTGCCTGCCTATTTACCCAACCTGCTTTTGAACGGCAGCAGCGGTATTGCGGTTGGTATGGCGACCAATATTCCACCCCATAACCTGAACGAACTCACTCAAGCCATCGAATATCTCATAAATATGATGATCGACTATGATGGTGATGAATTGGAATGGGCGGTGGCAGATGTAACAGTTGACGATTTGATGCAGTTCGTTCATGGCCCAGATTTCCCTACTGGTGCATTGATGGGCGGAGACGAACTCAAAGAAGTGTATGCCACCGGCAAAGGTCGTATTGTCGTCCGTGCCAAGACCCATGTCGAAGAAATGCGCGGGGATCGCTATCGCATTGTCGTCACTGAAATTCCTTATCAGGTGAACAAAGCCAGTACCCTCGAACGCATTGCCACTCTTGCTAATGAAGGACGCTTGGGGGCGATTTCGGGGCTGCGTGACGAGTCAGATCGTCGGGGCACACGAGTCGTGATCGAATTGCGGCGCAATGCCCAACCTGCCATGATCCTCAATCGCCTCTACAAATTCACCCAACTCCAAACCACGTTTGGTGTTCAGATGTTGGCGCTTGTCAATCAAGAGCCGCGCCTGCTTTCGCTCAAACGTATGTTGCTCATCTGGATCAACCATCGCCAAGAAGTGATTGAGCGCCGCACCCATTATGAGTTGGGAAAAGCCCGGGCGCGTGCCCACATCCTCGAAGGGTTGCTGAAAGCCCTCACTAATATTGATCGGATTATCGAGACCATTCGTCGTGCCGACAGTGCCGAAGCAGCCCGCACCGCCCTCATGACACGCTTTGATCTTTCCCAAGCCCAGGCGCAGGCCATTCTCGACTTGCAACTCCGCCGATTGGCCGCTCTGGAGCGCATGAAACTGGAGGAAGAATATCAGAGCGTCATGGAACGGATTGCATATCTGGAAGACTTGTTGGCACACCCGCGCAAGATTCTGGCCCTGATCCGCGACGATCTGAACGAACTGGCGGCTAAATATGGCAATGGTCGCCGCACTCAATATGATCTCACCATTGCTCTCGATTTTGACGAATCTGACCTGGTGCGCGATGAAGAAGTCCTCATTAGCCTGACCCATCGTGGCTATATCAAACGCACACCTTCCAAAATCTATCGTGCCCAGCGCCGCGGCGGCAAAGGCGCAACCGGCATGAAGACCCGTGACGAGGATGTGGTTGAGCATCTCTTCCGCGCTGAATCTCTGGAACATATTCTGTTCTTCACCGATTGGGGCAAAGTTTATTGCTTGCGGGCTTTCCAGATCCCCGAATATGACCGGGCTGGACGTGGTGCGTTGATTGAGAGTGTCCTGGCGCTGGAGTTTGGCGAACGCATTACGGCTACCGTCGCTGTACCATCTTTTGATGATATTGGCGGCTACTTCATTATGTGTACTGCCCACGGACGCATCAAACGCGTCGCTCTCAGCGAATTCTCCAGCGTGCGTCCCTCTGGCCTCATCGCTATGTCGTTGGAACAAGGCGATCATCTAGGCTGGGTGAGACACACCACAGGTGACAATGACGTCATTCTAGTGACTCAACAAGGGCAGAGCATTCGTTTCGATGAAAACGATGTGCGCGTGATGGGCCGTACCGCCCAAGGGGTTAATGCCATGCGGCTTGCGGAGCATGATATTTTGGCCGGTATGGATGCTATCCGCCCTGAAGATACCGATTTTGAATTACTCATCGTCACCGAAAATGGTTATGGTAAGCGCACAGCACTGTCTGAATTCCGCCAACAAAGTCGTTATGGCAAAGGTATTCGCGCCATTTCTAATGATCTCTCCAAGACAGGGCGTATCGTTGGGGCGCGAGTCTTGCGCGACGAAGAAACCGATCTGACGATCATTACGCGCAATGGCATCAGTCTGCGTACATCAGCCTTCGACATCAGTACCTATGGCCGCACCGCGCAAGGCGTCAAGCTGATTGACCTGGAGGCCGATGATAATGTCGTCAGCATTGCCCTTGTCATCGGTGATAAAGAGGTCGATAATGACACCGATTCCGCCAATGGGAATCAGACTCCTGAAGGAGATTAGGTTTGGAGTATCGGACTTCACCACAATCCGATGTGGAAGCGTCGGCTGAAGATAAAACAGTGTTGGATAATCCGTTGTTGGAAGGCGATGAACGGATTATTGGGCGTGCGTATGACGACCTGCCACAGCCCCGTGTCCGCCGTCACAATGGCTTCCTGCGTGAAATTGTCGAAACTTTGTTGTTGGTCGTTGCCATCTATTCACTGGTGAATCTCAGCACGGCTCGCTTTGTGGTGGAAGGCAGCAGCATGGAGCCGAACTTCCATTCTGGCGAATATATCATTGTCTCACGTCTGGCCTATATTCTCAGCGAACCTGAACGTGGTGATGTGGTAGTCTTTCACTACGACGAGGAAAACAACCGCGATTTCATCAAACGTATTGTGGGTCTTCCTGGCGAAGTCGTCGAGATTCGCGAAGGTCGTGTGTATATCAACGGCATTCTCCTCAAGGAACCTTACGTAGATGATTTCTGTCGAGTGACACTGTGCCCGAATCGGACTTGGCCTCGCCTTGACGAAGATGAGTATTTTGTCCTGGGTGACAATCGCAATTCCAGCCAGGATAGTCATGACTTTGGCCCGATCCAACGCGATCAGATTATTGGACGAGCCTGGATTCGCTATTGGCCGTTGGAAAACGGACAAATCATCCCACACCATGACTACGGGCTACCGGAAGAGTTACCGATACCAACACCGACGCCGATACCTACTGCACCACCCGATCAGTTGCCGGATACCAACACTGAAATCTAGTAGTTCTGTGGGCAACATCTTTTTAGTGAAGCGAAAGCGCGAATCTGGTCACCAGATTCGCGCTGATTCGTGAAGGGAGCCTGCAATGCAGATCCTCACGTCATTTATACTGTGGTGAATTAACCTTCCCAGGGCTGGGGGTTTTCCAACTGCAAAAATACAGCAGCCATTCCGGTAGGGTCAGTGACGATTGCAAAACGTCCAACCCCGCTTGCGGCCATGATGTCACCCATCACGTTACCCCCAGTGGTTTTCACCTTTTCCACAGTCTTATCAATATCCGCAACGGAGAAATAAACCGTCCACATAGGTGGCATCCCAGCCATCGCTTCTGGTGTCGGCATGATGCCGCCATTGGGACGGCTGCCATTCATGATTACGTAGTACTCCATGTCTTCCATCTTGTTGTAGGTCCAGCCAAAGAGACCGGCATAGAAGTCACGCGCCGCTTGGGTGTCGGTAGTCGTCAATTCATTCCAGGCCATCGCGCCAGGGGTGTTGACCAGTCCGGCCCCCTTGTGTTGGTTCGCTTGCCACAGGCCCATCTGAGCGCCGGTGGGGTCTTGCAGGAACAACATACGCCCGCTTTCCATCACATCCATGGGTTCCATCAATAAAGTACCGCCCAACTCAGCAACCTTGGGCGCAAGGGCATCCACATCATCGACATTGACATAGCTGCTCCAATGAGAGGGGATACCTTGTGCCTTCAGCTCTTCTTGCATCTGTCCCAGGCCAGCAATAGGTTCGCCATCAAACTTGAACATGGTATAGAAGCGTCCATCTCCTATGGGGATGTCATCATATGTCCAGCCCATGACTTCGGCGTAAAACGCTTTGCTTTTTGCCGCGTCAGTCGATTGACCATCTGCCCAACTAAACAGACCATGTGGATATTTATCAACTTTGAACATGATGCCTCCAATTGTAATTTCCTTGAATGTAAGGAAGGTGATTGATTTTACTTGATATGAACGTATGTTCTATTATACTGCAATAGCCTCTCTATTTCAATATTTAACCAATCCTTTAAATGTTTCTCATAAAATACTCATTTTTGAGGCGGCGCTAACACGGGGCAAAAAAACACCCCGCATATTCACGGGGTATTCTCGCTATTTTTGTGATTTATCAGGTGGTTCGATTACTGCACTGCTGCCAATGTATCACAGGCTGGACAGGTTCCATCCGGACGTACCATCGCATAACCCGCTTGTGGATCAGCACCATAGATCGTGAAGTTCAGGTTGAAGATAATCATCAGCCGCACATTACCCAATTGCGATGATAACACCGCCGCCTGAGCCAGCCACTCAGCCTGTTCAGCAACCGATGTATTCTGTCCCCATGCGAACGCTGCTGGCAACGGCGGATAGCCTTCGGGCGATAGATAGCCGATTTCTGTGAAGCAGGCTACCATGCCAGGGAAATTCGCCATTGCGCGGTTCAGGTTCGCTTGGAAGTAACGGGTCGGGTAGTTGTCTCGGGGATCACCGCTATTCTGCAAGGGGCTGACCACGCCTTCATTGTAGTGAACACCAATGCAATCTGCATACAAGGCTGCGTCTGCTGCCGCCATCTGCTGATAGAAGGTGTCATCGTTGCAACCCTGATCCGTGCATCCCGCCACGCCGAAGAAACCGGTGGGAGCTGGACTGGCTGAAATCACAATTGTTGCGCTATTGGCTGCTTTAATTGCGGGGTAGGCTTGTTGCAGCAAACTGGTATAGTTTGCGCCATTGATCTGACCTGCAGGCCACTCACGTTCCAGGTTCGGCTCGTTCCAGACTTCAATTGCATCTGCACCATCGCCCGCCAACGCCGCTAGATAATCGACATAAGTATCCCGATAGCCCTGGGTCATGATCGCCGATTTATCACCAATCACCGATAACAACACTTTGAATCCGCTGGCATGTGCCGACGAGATGAAGCCGGACCAATCCTGGCCGGGGGCCGCCTGGACCTTCACCCAGTTGAGGTTGCCTTGATTGAGATATTGAATAGCCTCGCTGCTCAAGGTATTCGGAACCTGCGCCCCGATTTCCAGCGGGCCAGCCGCTACGCTGCCGATGTCGCCGGAGCCACCGCCGCCACCGTCGCCGCCACCACCGGCATCGTAATCGATGGTAACCTCGTCACATACAAACGAGTGTTCAAGATCGAAACTCACACGGATTTCGTATTGCCCACCTTCCAGTAGGGTGATGATATACCGCCAGCCAAAGTAGACCACTGGCTCTTCCACACCCTCTTCTAAATCGGTGCAACCATGTACAATACCATAGGTAAATTCAGTCTGCTCGAAATACCAACGGCGCACAAAGGTAATCCGACGCCCCAGATCGTCTGAGAGCGTGGCTCGCGCCGTCACAAAACCCAACCAGGCTGGGTCGTTGGGGGTGGCCGTCGGCCCATCTTGCGCTGCAAGATCGCGCCCCGGAGTGTCGGGCGTGGCGGTTGCCGCCATCATCGGAGCCAGAATCACCATTATCACCAGCCCGATTACGCCCACAAATAAAAGACTACGCAATTTCACTGCTTATTGTTCCTTTCCCAGTAAATTTGGTGTTACGTGCTACAGTTTATCAGCCGTATTCTATTGAGCCAAGAGCGAATTGTGGGCAATTGTGCAGCATAAATCGCCAGAAATCCAGGACGCTTGACCTGCGATTTACTGACGCTCTGGCATCGCACCCACCAATTTTTAGGGCGAAATACAGCAACGCTCATAGGATTACGTATAATTGAATTGAAAGCTAAATCGAAGCTACCAATAACTTATGGGAAGAGTCCTGATGTTAGGTGAGGATCATCCAAAAGAATTTGATGCCAGTCCCCAGGCCGAGGACGCCGGGGTTGATTTAGAATCGGCCCGCGCAGCTTATCAAAAAGCATTAGAAGCCCTCTTGGTAGAATTTCCAAAGGCTCGCCGGGATAAAGCACACCAGACACGCGAAATGAAACTTCGTAGTCCACTGGAGAACATCATTCGTTTTCCCTGGGTGTTGCTGGTCACTGTAATCAATATTCCCCTGTCTTTTCTGCGCGAGCTATGGGGGATTTTGACCGAGACCGCCGATGACCTGGGAGCATTACTCGGTGACAAGAGTTCTCGCAAGCGCGAAGCTCAGAAATCGGAGCGTGCAGCACATTTGCAGCACCTTGTTCTGGAGGCGCTTTGGGCACGCGATTATGTCCAGTATGTTCTTGAACAACCTGAACCTGTACCCTATCACATTAAACGCAATACCCTACGATACCTCATTGACAATGACGATTTGCTGGACATGCTGCGACGTAAAGCGATGGAAGAAGGTGACCTAAACCCTATCCAACTTCGCAAGGCGCAACCTACGCCGCCTGAAACCGATGCTTGGTGGTGGTTTATGGACAACCGGCGTATCCGCCGTGCCCGCCGCACCAACGCTTTCTGGTTTGCCGCTGCCATAGTCCCGGCCCTGGCCGCCATCATTCTGATTACGCTGCTGACACAACGATTGGCGATTGACGGCCCGGATGTGCTTTCTGGTGCGTCGGCTTTGGCGCAACTGGTACTGGGTGCAGGATCAGTGTTGGCGGGACGTGAACTCTTGAATATGTTTTTCTTTGACCGGTCGTCCGGTCGTTCCTGGCAAGGCGAGGCCACTTTTGTTTTAGCAACATTATTCATGGTGGTTGTAGCTGGATTTTATCTCTTCGCACCGCCGAGCGCCGCCACCGTCTATAACTGGTTTGGTCAACAGGCTATCAAATCTGGCAATGCCGCCGAAGCCGAACTCTACCTGGAATCGGCTGCTCGCCTGGATCCTGACCCCCACGCTGGAAATTTGATGGAAGTTGGTTGTTTGTATCTGACTTTTGGTTCGCGGGATCGTTCACAGAGCGTCTTCGAGCGGGTATTAGAGGCCGATTCCCGCCTGCTCCTGGCCCGCTATCATCTTGCCGAAATCTACATCGACCAGGGCGAGTACGATAAAGCCCGCCAGTTGGTCAATGATGGAATCAATTTACTAACCAGTGGCCGCAGCGAATTTGAGGCAGGCGAATCCGATGAAATTCTGCCCCGTATTACCAGCGACGAAGATGCTGACAAAATCGAGTACCTGCTCAAATTATCGCTGGGCCGGGGCTATTTAGCTGCTGGCGAGAACCAATCTGCCAAGCAGGTATTGGCCGAAGCCAATCAAATTTACGCTCGTATGGATGCCGCTGGAATTTTCGCCGCTGCCACTCCCACCGGTGCTATCGAAATCCCTTGCACGTTTGAGGGCGATTTGATGGATATTTATATTGAAATCACCGAACTGGATTTACAATATTTGCTGGCAAACACCTACGACGCCATTTGCCAGACTGAAGAAGACGATACCGCCGCCAAGCAATCCTGGAACATTGTTGCCCGCAGCAAGCCCTACAATATTCGCCAGGAAACCTACAGGGCCGAGGGGCTGGATCGCATTCATAATGTCGAAAGTTGTACCGAATTAATCAGTAATGAGGAGTGAGTAAGCACATGAAACGCATAACCTTGATGTTGGTTGTGGGGATAGTGGCTCTGCTGCCGGGTCTCGTCAGCGCCCAGGATGATTCCGAACGAGCGGCAGAAGCATCCCACATATTACTCGCTGTCGAAGGTAGCGTCAGCGTCAGCCGCAATGGTTGGGATATTTTGGAAGACTCGCTGGCTCCACCAGCCACGAGCCTCCGCGAAGGCGATTTTTTGGTCTTTGCTGGCTCCAGCAGCGCCGTTATCCTTTGTGCTGACCTCACCCTGGCCGAGCAATTTGCTGATGGTGTGGTCGAGTGCAGCCCCGACCCTGAAAATCCGGCCTTTTACTATGCCGATAATGTTGAATGGATGTCGAGTGAGCCACTGGTAGTTGCCATCACGCCTGAAACTCAATTGCCGCCCGATACTGGCGATGTGCAACTGGTTCAACTCAGTGCCGAAGACCAGGAAACGTTGGCTGCTCAAATGACCGCTGTTGATGGCTTGGGCCTGGAACCGGATGCAACGGTGTTTGTGCTGGCAAGTCTTTATGCTCGCTATGGTCTCTATTATGATGCCATTAATATTCTGCTGACCCACGATGCGATTCAGTGTCGCGACCGGGCCATCGTTCGCCCCACTGGAGACAATCCTGTTTTGGAATCCCCGGTTTCATACCTGCGTTTGGGGGAATGGCATTATTTCACGGGCGATCAGGCCGCCAGCGAACGCTTCTTCACCTGTGCCCGCCAATTGGCGAATGATATTCAGGATGAAGGCAACGCTGCCCTGGCCGCGGCCCGCCTGGGCGATGTTACGCTCGAAGGCGACCCCTTCCAGTTTTACCAGGAAGCCATCGACTACTATGCGGCACTTGGCGCGAACACCGATGTCGATGCGCTGCTTGATTTCTGTGGCTCGCGCAACTGTACTGATCCCCGCCAATAAACCGACAGCTATAATCAGGAGGTCATGCAGCATGGCCTCCTGAACGATCTATACGCCCAATTCTTTGCGGTCAATCAGCCACCAGGCCAGCCCAAGGCATATCAAGCCTGCTACAGATAATATCGCCCAGTCTCCCCAATCAACACCTTCATTGATAATCTTGCTGGCGTCATAATAGTTGAAGATTAGTAGAGGGCGCACATTACTCAATGTGTCTACCGTGGTTGATAGCCCATAGATCAGATACGATCCGATTAAAAATAGATAAGCCAATGCCCCCGCAAACCGCCTGCTTGATGGCACAATCGATACCAGGAAATAAGTGAAACACGCTACGACCATCAGTAGGAAGAACCCGCTATACACTCCCAGCGCGAGTCGGTCCAAGGGCACGTCAAATTCGGGCCAAAGAAATGTCCCCAGGGCAAACGTCATAAAACTAGCTGTCAAGACTGTGCCGACCGTCGCCGCTGTATTGGCAACCCGGCCCAGCAACAACGTCCGCCGCGAAATTGGCAAACTCAACATCATATCCATCGTGCCATCGCGCTCGGCATTCGTGAAGCCATTGAACGCCTGGACAATCACCATCGCACCCACAATTAGTATCAGATAGATCGCAGCATATACATGAACAAAGTTGGCGGCATCTGCCAGGGTGAAGTTATCGACATCTGCCCCACCATAAAACATCGCCAGCAGCTCTTTGGGATAGGACTCCATCAACTTATCCATTTCTTCGGCCTGCTCGACCATCGCGGGATAGATACTCACGATCATCAGAATGTAGGCAGCAAGGCCCACGCTCATCCATAATGTCACCCGCGACGAATCCCGAAACGCTTTTCGGAACACAGACAACGTCATCATGCACTCCCCTTGCCATAATAAGCCAGGAAAATCTCCTCTAAAGTTGGCTGCTCCAGCCGTATATCCCGAATGGTGTGTTGCGCCGCCGCTTTGATGATCACATCCATATTCGCCTCGCCGCTGACCCGCATCCGTACTGCGTTTCCGACAACTGCAATATCGCTGATGCCGGAAATCGTCTCGAAGCCCGCTGTTGATGGCATATCCATTGTCAATGTCATCCAGCGAAATGTCACGTGTGTCAATCGCTCTACGCTTTCGACTGCTTCTAGCTTTCCCTCACGGATGATGCCCACGCGATCACAAATTGCCTCGACTTCTGGCAAGTTATGGGATGACAAGAATACCGTCCGCCCCTCCTGTCGTGCCATACGCATCATCTCGTGGAACACGTTTTGCATCAGTGGGTCAAGCCCGGTTGTCGGCTCATCGAGGATAAGCAGTTCCGGTTTATGTACCAGTGCCACAATCAACCCCATTTTGCGCCGCATCCCGGTTGATAAGCCTTTCAGTGAACGGGCGAGGTCATAGTCCAACTGCTCGGCCAGAGACTGTGCCTCGTTCATCAAGGTCTGTTCGCGTACCCGTTCCAGCCAACGGATATACTGTTCTCCTGTCCAGTTATCCCACAGCTTCAATTCCGATGGCAGATAGCCGATCCGTTGGTGAATCGCCACGCTATCCACTCGCACATCCATCCCCAAAATCATGGCAGAGCCGGCTGTAGGTCGAATGAAATCTAACAACGTGCGGATCGTGGTGGTTTTGCCAGCACCATTCGGCCCCAAGAAGCCGAAAATCTCACCGTGTTGGACCTCCAGTGTAAGGTCTTGCACTGCCACTACATCACCATAATGATGTGTCAAACCTTCCATTTGAATGACGACTGCGTCATTCGCCGCCATCAACTTCTCCTTTCATAGATCATAACTCCCATTATAATGCGCTTTGGTCGATTACGAGCCAAACTCCAACCTTGACGACAGGGGGGCGATTCTGGAAAGCTTATGGATGGTAAGAATCGAAGGAGAAAATGATCAGCATGAATGAGCGTATTACCCACGAAGCAGTGGAAATTCGTCGCGCCAAAGAAGCCGACCGCGACGCCATTATACGCATTGCCTCACAGACCTGGGATGGCTATGATTATCTGCCTGAATTCCTGGACGAGTGGTTGAGTCACCCCGACGGGGCGTTCAACGTGATGCTCTATCGGGGCAAGGTTGTTGCACTAGGCAAGATCACCCGCCTCGACGATGGGGAGTGGTGGTTGGAAGGTCTACGCGTTGATCCCGAACTGCGCGGGCGCGGCCTGGCTCGTATCATGCACCACTATATCATTGCCCAGGCGCGCCAAATCGCTGATGGCGAAATCCGATTTTCCACCGGCTCCAATAACCATCCGATAATCAAGCTAGCTGCCGAGACTGGCTTCCAGCAAATCAGTCGTTTTAGCATATTCAGTGCCGACGCCAGCTCTAGTTCAACCGATTCTTTGCGACAATTGACTGTTTCTGAGCTGAATACAACTTATCGCTGGCTAGAATCCTCCGTCGTTTTTCAGGATGCTAACCGTAGCTTTGAGCATCGCTGGAAATGGAAGATTGCTAATCAATCCTATCTCGGCCAATTGCTCGACGAAGGGCGTGTTTATGGTTGGTATCCCGACGGCGCATCAGGTGATTTAGCTGGGGTGTTGGTTACCAACCCGCTGCGCTATTCATCGGATAATGAGCCGATTCTCGGTTTTGGCTTTGGTGATGCTCGTCCCGAACTTCGTACACAATTCTGGCGGGCAGCAAAAGGATTGGCCGCTAATCTTGGTGGCACAACCGCTCGTGTTAAAATGGTCGATAAGTCCGAATATACCCAACCTTTAGTGGACGCGGGGTGGGAGGCCAGTAAACCGAAACCTGTGCTTTTCAGCCGCCCAATCATCCTGACCGAAAAGAGCGAGGTGCGTTTCGAGGAAACACCCGCTTTGGAACCAGATGGATTCCATAGAAGAGAGAAGAGATAAATGGACGACAACGGCGTCAAAATCCAATCCCTCGTCGAAACGGAGAACTTTGAGGTTATCAAAGCTACCAGTTCCGATGGCGAGGTTGTGTATCATGTTGAGTTATTCAACGTCACGCTCCACCTCTATGTGGAGGAGTGGCAAGAGTTTGTAGCGCTTATTCAAGAAGCTGCCAATGAAAGCTAGATCGGAACTTCAGTAGGAACAGCAGCCAGTATCTTCTTCTGAAGGTGTCTGGCTGTTTTGGTTTATACCCATCCCTGCCTGGGGATTCTATGTTATACTCGGACGCTAGATTCTGGATCAACAATACCTATCAGGAGCATCCAAAATGCCCCCACCCCTGATCGGCATCACGACCGTCCGTCTTCATGCTAAACGTGATTCCCGCCTGCGCGATGCACTTTCTCAGCCTTACGCCAATGCCGTTGTACAGGCTGGCGGCGCACCGGTGTTGATCCCTCTCGGCACGCTGGAAACCGGTGATGAGGCCATCTTGCGAGTTATTTATGAACGGGTTGACGGCATTATGCTCCCTGGCGGTGGCGATATTCATCCCCGATTCTTCAACGACGACGTTAGTGAATTTTCACGGGGTATTCACGAGCTGCGCGACAAGGTGGAACTCACACTGGCACGCTGGTCTTACGAAGATGACCGTCCGGTGTTGGGAATTTGTCGCGGTCATCAGGTGATTAATGTTGCATTGGGTGGCACATTGCTCCATGACATCACTGCTACGCTCAACGGCAACGCCCTGGCCCATGACCAGGAAATCCGCACCACATTGGCCCACGAAGTTCAGATCAACCCCAATAGTCGTTTGGCTACTCTGCTGGAAACCGACTGCTTGCCCGTGAACAGCCTGCATCATCAAGCAGTGAAAGATCTCGCGCCGCCGCTGACAGCCACGGCCTACAGCAGTGACGGCATCATTGAAGGCATTGAAGTCCCGGAGGCTCGGTTCTGCGTCGGTGTTCAATGGCATCCTGAAGATATTGTGCAGCAATCGCCGCCGATGCAAACGCTGTTCCGGCGTTTTGTTGAGACCTGTGGATGATCTCGCGAACGACCACCGCATACCGCAATGCCCCCATCGGCGTGCTGGATTCCGGCTTCGGTGGTCTATCCATCCTGCATGAACTCCAAAAATTGCTACCGCACGAAGATTTCATCTTCTTTGCTGACCAAGGGCATGTTCCCTATGGCGAAAAGTCGTTGGCACAGGTTCAGGCTTATGTCGAGGGTATCACTCGCTTTTTCCTGTCTGCCGACGAACACTTGACTCTGTCACCTGTCAAACTCATCGTCATTGCCTGCAACACCGCCAGCGCCGCTGCCCTTCATCATAGCCGCGAGATGTTCCCGTTCATCCAATTCGTCGGGATGGAACCTGCTGTCAAACCCGCTGCCCAACATACCCAAACCGGACATATCGGTGTTCTCGCCACCCGCGCCACCTTTCAGGGGGAACTCTATGCCAGCCTGATCGACCGTTTCGCCCGTAATATTGAGGTTCATACTCGTGCCTGTCCTGATTTCGTGATGTTGGTTGAACGTGGCGGACCTTACGACGATAGTGACTATCGGTTAGTTCGTCAGCAACTTACGCCGCTGGTTGAAGCTAATATTGACCAAATTGTGCTGGGCTGTACGCACTTTCCATTTCTCACGCCATTGATCCAGGCTGCCGTTGGCCCTTCAGTGCAGATCGTCGATCCTAGTCCGGCGGTCGCTAACCAGACCCACCGTGTTCTGCATACCGCCCATGCACTGACGACCCGCACGAATACTGGTAACACTATCTACATCACCAGTGGTGATCCGACTCCATTCCGGCAGCAAGTTCAAACTTTGATGAATGTCACTGGCTCGCTCATCCACCACGCTGCTTGGACTGACACTGTACCGGCGCTGGCGCGAGTGTGATTGTCGATGTCGCAACATCGCGTGGTCTGGCTTACTCAACGCGGCGAACGCCATCAGCAAAAGGCGCTCCAGACTGCCCCTGCTGAACTCGACGTTTCCATCTACCGCAATCCGCATCCTGATGTCCTCAATGCTGCTCTATCCACTGCCGAGTTCCTGATTTCCGAACGACGCGGCTTTATTGGACAGGCTATCGTTGATGCCGCTCCCAGCCTCAAGCTCGTCGTCCGGCTTGGCTCTCTGGTGGATGACATTGACCGCATTGCCCTACAAAAAGCCGGTATTCGTCTATCTCGGCAACCGATCCCAGGTTGTATCTATGTCGCCGAACACTGCCTGATGATGATGTTGGCATTGTATAAGAATTTGAAGCTCGCCCAATACCGTCTCCAGACCGTACAATCCAAGCGTCAGTCAGTCCGCACCGACGAAAACACCTTCAGCTATAACTGGACCGATATGAAGGTTGTGCGAGGGCTTCACGGACAGCGTATTGCCATCGTCGGCATGGGCGAAATCGGTGTGGAGTTAACCCGCCGCCTGCAATCGTTTGGCCCAG
This sequence comes from Aggregatilineales bacterium, assembly GCA_965215855.1. Classification (GTDB taxonomy): domain Bacteria; phylum Chloroflexota; class Anaerolineae; order Aggregatilineales; family J027; genus J027. The sequence continues at coordinate 875,231 of CBDCER010000002.1, forward strand.
CTGTTGTTCGCTATCACAAACGCCAACCCTATGCACCAGAAGTCGAGCGTGAACTGGGTATTTTTTACACTCCCGCGCTGATGGATGCCATTTCACAGGCCGATATTTTGGTAAATTTGTTACCCTACAGTCCGGTCACCGACCAGATCATTAACGCCGATATACTGGCAAAGATACCTTCAGGTGCGCTGCTCGTTCACGCCGGAAGCGGCAGCACCATTGACGAGGCGGCTTTGATGGCTGCTTTGCAAAGTGGTCAACTTGGTGGTGCGGCCCTGGATACCTTTGAATACGAACCTTTACCGTTTAACCATCTACTCCGGAACTTGGCCGCCGACCCTGCTATCAACCTGATCCTGACACCCCATATTGCTGCCACTACCATCCCGCAGGATCGCGCTCGCGACTATGACGAAATCCTGCGTTTTCTGAGTGGCGAGCGTTTGCACCATGAAGTCCACCTCTGAAAGACTTTTCGCAATCTCTCAAAAACCCACTTGACTTTGGAGTTACTCCAACTTGGTGGGGAGATGCTCCAGGCCTGTAAGGTCGCGCTATACCACCCCAAAGATACCTATTCCGAGAAACTGCCCATACAGTCTACCCCGTTGTTCTGCTACAATACGCCGCCGCAATCTAAATCTATCGGGAGAACAGACAAACTACCCATGCAAGTCCGAGATAATATTCGTAACATTGCCATCATCGCCCATGTTGATCATGGTAAGACCACGCTGGTCGACGGGATGTTGAAGCAAACCAAAGTCTTCCGCGATGCCGAGAATGCAGGCGAGCGTATCCTCGACTCCAACGCCCTTGAACGAGAGCGTGGCATCACGATTCTGGCGAAAAATACAGCTATCGACTGGAAGGATGTCAAAATCAACATTGTCGATACCCCCGGTCATGCTGATTTTGGCGGCGAAGTCGAGCGTGTTCTCAATATGGTGGATGGGGCATTGTTGCTCATTGACGCCGTAGAAGGCCCCATGCCCCAGACCCGCTTCGTATTACGCAAGGCGCTGCAACTGGGCCTGCGTGTGATCGTTGTCATCAATAAGGTGGATCGCGCTCACGCCCGTGTCAGCCATGTGTTGAATGAAACGTTCGATCTCTTTATTGAACTCGGCGCGACCGATGAACAGGCTGATTTTCCAGTTATTTACGCTATTGGGTTGCAAGGCGTGGCAGGCCATGAACCGGATGCGCTCCACGATGATTTGACGCCGCTGTTTGATACGATCCTCAGCGAAGTGCCCCCGCCACAGGTTGATCCCGATGCCCCAGCACGTCTGCTCGTGACCACGCTGGAATATGATAACTACAAGGGGCAAATTGGCATCGGGCGTTTGCAGACGGGCAACCTAAAGAAAGGCTCGTCTATCGTGCGATTGACTCCCGATGGCGAACGAATCCCCGGCAAGATCGAGTATCTGTTCACTTTTCATAATCTCGCTAAACAAGAAACTGATGAAGTACAGGCGGGCGACATTCTGGCTTTTGCTGGATTGGATGCCGTCAACATCAGTGATACCATTGCCCATCCTGACATCACCGAGCCGCTGCCGCCCATTCATGTCGAAGAACCCACTGTTCGCATGACGTTTGGAGTCAACACATCACCCTTTGCTGGACGCGAAGGCAAAACGGGGTGGGGTACGTCCCGCCGCCTACGCCAGCGCCTTGATGAAGAAACGCGCCATAATGTCGCTCTACGGGTGACTGATGGCCCTACACCCGAGCGTTTCATCGTCAGTGGCCGTGGCGAATTGCATCTGGGCATTCTCATCGAAACCATGCGCCGCGAGGGCTACGAATTCGAAGTTAGTAAACCCGAAGTTATCTTCAAAGAAGACCCTGTGACGAGTAAGGTTCTCGAACCGATTGAGGAAGTGCATGTCGAGGTAGCCGACGCTCTCGGTGGAACTGTTATCGAGCTGTTGGGATCACGACGTGGAACCATGCTCGAAATGTTCAGCGAAAACGGTACAACGTTCCTGCGCTATCTGGTTCCTACCCGGTTTCTGATCGGCCTACACTCGCTATTCATGCGGGCGACCAGCGGCATGGGCCAGATACACAGCATTTTCCATAGTTATGCGCCGCTGTCTGGCGAAGTGCCGGGACGGCGCTTTGGTAGTCTAGTTGCGTTTGAAAATGGCGTCTCCACATCCTATGCTCTACTCAATACCCAACAGCGAGGTGCATTTTTCATCGGTCCCGGCACTGATGTTTATCAGGGGATGGTCGTCGGCGAGCATATCCGCCCTGAAGATTTGGCGGTCAATGTCGCCAAAGCCAAACATGTCACCAACCATCGCGGCAAACCCAGTGAAACGGTGGATGGCCTCACACCGCCACGCCAAATGAGCCTGGACGATTGTATTGCCTTTTTAGGTGACGATGAATTGCTGGAAGTCACGCCTGACAGCTTGCGCCTTCGCAAGCGCATTTTGGATACCGAGCAACGTCTCAAAGACGCCAAGAAGAGAAAAGCCCTCGTTGCCGAGGGATAACTGCGTATCATCAAACGGCTCTGGCCCTCTTCAGTCCACTTCTGAGGGGCCAGTCGCTTTAACAATCTTTCCCCTAAGCTCCTATTTATGAGTTATCCAATGAAGCGGTGCTAAATAGAACCTGGAACGGTTCACACCAGATTACAATGCTTGTTTCTGCGCCGATACCTACATCCGCATCAATGAAGTAGTTCTGACTACCGACGTTCCCTTTGAGTTCACCGAGATCGACATAACCTGATATATCCACTGCGTCGCGGTTGGCACGCGGCACGACATATACGCGGAGATCAGGACCGTTGGTCACCTCAAAATTCTCGAAACGCAGCAAATAGCGTCCATCCGATAGCTGAAACAGGATGGCATCGCCACTACCTTGGTGGAAACTATCTGCATCGCGGAACTGGCCGCGCTTAATCTCAATCGCAGTCACTTCATCAGAAGCAGCTACCGGCATATCCTCATCCATAACGACTGAGTCTGCTGTGGCTGCTGCCACCATTGTTGCCTCGGCATCAGTGTATGTATCACCTGGTTCAATCACCGCATTGTTTGCCATTGGGAATGCGGTCGCCATCGCGTCGGAGTCTACCAACATATCCACCGGGGTTGCTGTAACAAAAACGACATCATCCGGCAATTCCTCGTTAACCTCATCGTCAATGAGCAATGGTGAGAACAACCACCAGACAAAGGCCAATGCCGGAATTGCCAACACCAAGGCAGCAATGATAACTAACCGCCGATGTTCTGCAATGAATCTCATGAGATGCACTCCTGTTCTAAATCAAATCTAAGTTTGATGATAACAAGGATGTCTTACAAGACAATACCTTCGCCAAATTATGACGAGGCGGAGTGGCACGCAACGGTATGGATAGCACCGAGAGACGCCACCGTGTAAAAGATACGATCCAATAAAATAGGATCAGGGATTTCCGGAAGTAATTTTAATGTTTCAGCGACATATTTGCGACCACGAAAGCGGGCTTTGAGATCAAGGATACTGGCATCCGGATAATCAGGGAAAAGGAGGCGGCGTAGGATACGGGAGAGCGTGACCATCAAGAAAGACAAGTTGGCGGCATTGGTGACCGCTGTCTCGGCGACGTTCATGAAGTCTTCCAGTCCGAAATGCTGTTTGGCATCGCGGAAGATGAATTCAATCTGGAAGCGTAGGCTGTAGTAGTCAATCAAGCGCTCATAAGATAGGCTGAGGTCACTGCTGAACAAAATCACACGCGCCTGTTTTCCTGTTTTCAAGTCTGTTTTGACGATGATGACGACGTTGAGGGGTTGGGCGAAGTCTTTGTGAAGCAATGTTGCCTGAAAGGTCTGGGTTTGGATACCATCTTCCAGGGTGGTTTCCTTCAAATAGTCAGACGGGATGGCATGATAGTTGAGCTTATCACCATATTTGCGACGCTGACCATATTTAGATTGTGGGCCAACATAGGGTATATACAACGCCGCATCATGACGCAATTTGGAGATCAAATGCACGTCACATTGCCGGGTCATTTGCAGGGCATTGTTGTTGCCGAATTTACCATCCAACACCAGATAAGTCACCTGAATCGTGTCCTTGATCAGTGCCAATTGTCGCTGCACCATGCCTTGAATCTGCTGTAGTTCTGGGGGCAACTCCACCTGGGTCTTAGGACGCCCGGGCTTGCCTCTTTTCCGCTTCTTCTTGCTCTTTTTCTTGGCGGCTTTGGCTGCCGTTTTCTCAGCCTCACTGCGTACCCGTTGCTCCACCATGCCTGGATAGGCTTGCCGTTCCTCAATACTTATCAGTGATAGTCCGAAGAATGCCACGCCCGGCACGGGTTTGCCGTACAATCCTGAAAAGAAGCGATCCACCCCATGGGTCTTCTTGCCCGATTTTGTCACGACCCATTCATCGCCGGCCAGTAGGTACTCATCTTCCGGATTGAGGGCGTGTTGGCGAAAAAATGCCCAGTGCATCTCTGCCCACGGTAGCACTGTGTGGAACAACCGCTGTATCGTCCGATAGCTCCCCCCTTTATCTGTCCATCGTGAGATACCCAGCATCGTGACCCGCCCTGTCATCGCCAGTATGGCTGGGATAATCCGGCTCATTTGTCGTAGGGTTGTTGGTGATAGGTGTACCTCAAAGCAGAGCAATAGTGTTACAATATCAATCATGGGCTTTTTTCGTCATGCCTTTTTGTCTTCATCGGTTTATGTAGACAACTTTACACGACACTAAAGCCCTTTCAATCCCTCGTTTTTGGCGAAGGTATTGGTTAAGATAGCCATCGCTTGCGCCGCTTATAATGCTTCACATCCCGATAGCTCTTGCGTTTGCCCACTTCTGTCAGCCCCAGATAGAACTCACGCACATCGGCATTATTCACCAATTCATCGGGCGTCCCATCCAGTACCACGCGCCCACTCTCCATGATATAGGCATAGTCGGCCACTTGCAGCGCCAGATTCGCGTTCTGTTCCACCAGCAAGATCGTCGCGCCTTGCTCTTTATTAATCCGCTCAATAATCTCAAAAATCTCGCGCACCAATAGCGGAGCCAATCCTAACGACGGCTCATCCAGCAAAATGACCTTCGGCGAGGCCATCAGTGCCCGACCAATCGCCAACATTTGCTGCTCGCCGCCCGACATATAACCAGCCTGCTGATGCCGACGCTCTTGCAAACGCGGGAAATATTCATAGACTAATTGCATCGAGCGCCGCACATCCAACGGGTTACGCTGTGTATAGCCGCCGGCTCGCAGATTTTCCTCGACAGTTAGATGCTCAAACACCCGCCGACCTTCCATCACCTGAAAAATCCCGCGTCGTACAATCACCGCAGCATCCAGTTGGTGAATCTGTTTGCCATCAAAGACAATATCGCCGTCGGTCACCGCGCCATTCTCTGGCTTCAACAACCCCGAAATGGCCTTCAACGTGGTCGTTTTGCCCGCACCATTCGCCCCCAACAAAGCCACAATCTTGCCAGGATGCACTTCCAACGACAGTCCTTTAAGTACCAAAATCACACGATTATAAATAACTTCAATATTGTTTAATGACAAAATCGGCTCGGACATCACGATTACTCCGCTATCTTGAATACTGATGGGGAGGAGAAACACCCCCTCCCCTCATTGACACATGGACGCTAGCTATCGCCTGCTTCAGCCTCTTCGTCCATTTCCTCTTCCATTTCCATATCGTCCATCGCCCGCAGATCTATCAGATCGCTGGCCGCCACCCATTCACCGCCATCCACTGTGTAGACCACTGCTGCACGGTTGCCGCGATGATCTTCAGAGGTAAACGTAATTGGGGCTGTGATGCCACCGGTATCGAATTCGGTGATGGTTTCCAAATTGGCCTTGATGTTTTCACCCGTCAACTCTTCGCCATTTTCCAACGTCAGGCGAATGCCTTCGGCCATCACAGCCATCGTCCACCAACCCTGGGTATAGTGCAAGGTCGCCTCTTGCAAGCTGGGGCCGCCCGATGCTTCTAACCAAGCAATCGCGTCTGCTTGGCCGGGCAATTCAACCGTCGTCGGGCCAAAGGGCAATGCACCCAGCGCACCCTCGGCAGCTTCACCCGCACCAGCAATCAACAACTCGTCTGCACACCAGTTCAAGCAACCAAAATCGATGAATTCCAGCAAGCCCTGGTCATCCAGATTCCGCAACAGCAGCGCGGCAGGTGTGGAAACGTTTTGCACGATGATGTGCGTCATCTCGAAGTCCAATGCACGGGCGATTTCAGCATCGTAGCCTGTTGCGCCACCCGGCATAGCGATCCGCATGACTTCCACACCAACCTCATCGGCAAACGCCTGGGCATCATCCAGCGGCGATGTCCCGAAGGGGCTATCGTGATGGAAGAAGACAACCCGCATATCTGCCAGATCTTCCTCGTATACTTCCACCCACTCTTCCATCATGTACTCAAGCATAATGATAGCTTGATCCGAATAGCTGGTGCCGACCAGGAAATTGTAGGGTGCATCTTCGGGATTGCCCAAAATAGCCGAATACGACGCCGACATGAAGGGAATTTGATCTTCGGCGATGCGGCCACGCAACGCCTCGGTGTCGCCGGTTCCCCAGCCCTGGAAGACCACTGCACCGTCGTTCACATACTGCACATACAGATTCTCGGCATTCTCAACATTGTAAGCATAGTCGTCCGACATCAGGTCCAATTGATAACCGGCTACGCCGCCATTTTCATTGACCCAATCCACATAGCCCCGCAGACCATCAGCATATTTCTGACCCACATCAGAGGTTGGCCCTGTCAAGTCAAAAATAGCACCGATTCTGATCGTCATATCATCTTGCGCCAGGGTGACATCTTCTGGCGCTGTCGCATTGCTACCCAATCCACTGAATACAACCAACAACGTCACTGCAACAACGAAAAGCCGTTTTAACATGGGAATGTCCTCCTAAATTTAGTGCGATAAGCAATAACTCATTGGAACGAACAACTGCATCACTTCTCCGCTACACACCACCTCCTTCCGTCAGTAACTGAAGGGCCATAATCGGAAATATGCTTTGGCATCGCTCCACAATTTCACGATGCCTTCCGGTTCAAAAATTAATGTCATGATAATGGCTATACCAAAAGCTGCCTCGCGCACAAATGGCAGATACAGCTCAAAATCGCCTGCTGAGAGTAAGCCCATATCGGTAATGCTATTTCCCACTTCGCGCAGGATTTCCGGCAACAGCTTGATAAATGCCGCGCCATAAATCGCGCCCGATACCGATCCCAAGCCACCAATAATAATCATCGCCAGGTATTCAATCGACACAGCAATCGTAAAGCGTTCAAAGCTGATATTGGTACTATGCACCGCCGTCAATCCCCCGGCCAGCCCGACAATAAATGACGACGTGGCAAACGCCATCAGTTTATACATAAACACATTGACGCCCATCACCTCGGCGGCGATATCCTGGTCACGGATAGCGATGAATGCCCGCCCGATATGGGTGCGAAACAAATTGGTGGTCAAGATTGCCACGATGATCAGCACAATCATCGCCACAATGTAAAACGCCAATTCACCACCAGCGTTCAGACGTTCGCCAAAAATCACGGCATCGGGCATATTCAATTCGCGGGCTTCCTGGTTAATCTCGCCATCAATCGCATCCCAGCTTCGCACACCCCACGACACGATTTGTTGAGCAGCCAGCGTTGCCACTGCCAGATATAGCCCTTTCAATCGCAACGAAGGAATGCCGAACACCGCCCCAAACAACGCTGTGACAAACCCAGCCAGGATAATTGCCAACCACCAAGGCACACTATAGTTGAGCATAATAAGGCCGGTGGAGTACGCTCCCACTGCCAAAAATGCACCCTGCCCCAAACTGATTTGTCCGGTATAACCCACCAGGACATTTAACCCAATAGCACCCACAGCAGCAATGAGAATCGTATTGGCGATCCGCAACTCAAAATCTCCAGCCACGAAGGGAAAAACGACCATTGCCAGCACAATCAGTACCAGTCGTAGCCGTTGCCAGGTTGTCGGGCGCAGTTGCATATCCGAATTATAGGTCTCGTGAAAAACTCCGCATTGTGTTGGCATAATCCGATTTCCTTACACACGCTCAATAATTTCTTTACCAAATAATCCATAAGGCCGGAACATCAAAATCCCGATCAACACCACATAGGGAATGACTTCCTTGGTCGAAGCTGCTGGTACAATCGCTGAGATATTATCGGCGATCATGGGATCAATATACCCGACGGCGTATTGCTCCAATAAGCCGATCACCAAACCGCCAACAATCGCGCCGACTACCGAGTCCAGCCCGCCGAGAATGATTACCGGGAAAGCCCGTAACCCCTGACCAGGAATAGAGATGTTTGCGCCGGTTCCCACATCACCTATCAACACTCCGGCTGCACCTGCAAACAAAGCTGCCACACCCCAGGTGATGGCAAAAATACGTTTGACGCTGATCCCCATACTTAAAGCCGCTTGCTGATCGTCGGCAGTGGCCCGCATCGCCACGCCCTGCTTACTATACTTGAATAGCATTATCAGCAAGAAAATCAGTATCAACACAATACCAATAACATACACCTTCTCATATTGGAATGTGCCGACTGGCGTGCGACGACCCTCCTCAAAGACTTGATAGACGCCATTGGTTAATTCTTTTCGCAAACCGGAATCGGCAGGCAACACATTCTTCACCAACGGCAAAAATCCATCTTCTAGCTGGGTTCCAGTTTCTTGCCAGTCCTGCGGCTGATTTTTGGAATAGATACCGACAACTGCATCTAAAACATTGCTCAGGCCAATGGTAACCATGATGACTGAAATAATCGGTTCGCCGATCAACGGGCGCAGGAACAATCGCTCGATCAATGCCCCGATCAAAATCATCACTAACGCTGCGGCAATCAAGCCTAGGCCCAGCGCGAAATCATACTTCACCAACAACGCTGAGAAGACATAAGCCCCCATCATCATCAACTCGCCATGCGCGAAATTAATGACATCGCTAGCTTTATAGATCAAGACCAACCCCAACGCGATTAACGCCAGCAACGCGCCCTCAGCAATACCCTGATAGGTAAATTGGTAAAAAGACGTGGGATTATCAGCGGCCTGGGGATAAAACCATCGTAAGATATACACTGCGCCCGCTAGCAGAATGACTGCCGTCGCATACCATTGAATCGTGCGTTTTTGCATATAGCCGGTGATGCTTTCCCAGGTGCTGCCATAATATTTGCCGCGCAACATCCCATTATCGGCCATCGCAAAAGCCAGCCAGCTTCCAATGCTAAACACCAGCGCCAGGATTCCCAGAAGCTGCTGTTCGCCCATGCTATAGAAGCTGGTCATAATATCGACTGCGGCCTGACGCTCTGGCTGACGGCGGATTCCAGCAATCTGGTCATAGCCTCGCCAATCTGTCGTGCTGAATATATTCCATAGAAACAGCCACAAGAAGATCAAGGCTGCCGCTATTACAAAAGCGGTCAGGGCCGTGCGCGGCTTCAAGCGTTCCGTCAAATAGAGAATTGCCGGTATCAAGAGCGCCAACGCCAGCAGTGGAAAGCCGATCAAGAAATAGTCGACAAACCGCACGCCTTCCTCGCCCTGCGCCGCCCGATCCAGATTCAACGTCGGCACAGTATCATCGCTGCCCCGCAATATTGCCCACCCGCTGAGTTCTATCGTCTCATCGGGCAATTCATCCCCAACCAACACTGCCGCCGCTGTAATGCTATCGGGCACTTCTTCCTCATCACTCTGCAACGCCGCTGGATCAACTTCCATCCAGCCAAACGTCATAAAACCGACCAGCATCAGCACCGCCAGCAATGCTATACCGCCGCCGATAGCCCATCGAAAGGTAGGTCCAAAAACAAATTTTTCCGCCGGAGTAATCATCATGATGCGAATTCCTTCAAAAAAGATCAGTTCGACATATTTTCAATGCGTAACTTGACGTTGAGTGTCGCCGTCCGCCCATCTTGATAGGTAATCACCGACTCGATGTCCAATGCGTCTTTGTCGCTATACAATCCATCAATAATCTCCCGATAATTGTCGGCAATGTAGTTACGTCGCACCTTGCGAGTACGAGTCAACTCGGCATCATCCGCATCCAATTCCTTGTGCAACAACAGGAACCGCTGGATTTGTGCCGCCTCTGGCAGATCAGCGTTGGTGCGCTCAACATCCCGCTGAATAAGTTCGTAGACTTCCGGTTTTTGTGCCAGATCAGTGTAGGTCGTGTAGGCCAGTTGGTTGTTTTCGGCCCATTTGCCGACGTTGCCAAAATCAATGTTGAGGAACGAGGTCACAAATGGCAGTCCGGCTCCACCAAAAACTACTGCTTCGCGGACATATTGGCTGAATTTCAGTTTATTTTCAATGAATTGCGGCGAGAACTTAGTGCCATCGTGCAGGGTCATCACATCTTTGACACGGTCAATGACAATCAAGTGTCCATCGTCATCCAGATAGCCAGCATCGCCTGTATGGACCCAACCTTCGGAGGTAATAGTGCTTTGGGTGGCTTCCTCGTTCTTGTAATAACCGGGGAAACACATCGGGCCGCGTGCCAAGATTTCACCTGACTCGTGAATCATAATCTCAGCGCCGGGAACTGGATGCCCAACCGACTGGAATTTGATGTCGCTGTCTTCATGCACCACGCAAATTCCGGTAGTTTCGGTCTGTCCATAGCCTTGTTTCAAATTGACACCCATCGCATGGAAGAAGCGGAATATATCCGGCCCCAGTGCAGCACCGGCGGTGTAGGCCCATTTCACATAGCGCAGCCCCAATTGGTCGAGAATGCCATTAAAGGCAAACCAGCGCGTCAGGCGTTGCAACAGACGATCTGAGAAAGTCAGTTCTTCTTTGTTGAAGCGTTTATCGGCCAAACGATAGCCAATCTTAATACCCCGATTGAACATCCATTTCTTCAGCCTGTCAGCATCTTCAACCTTCACCTGCACCTGACTCAACATATTTTCCCAGATGCGGGGCGGTGCGAAGAGAATACGTGGCCCAACCTCTCGTAAATCAGCTTGCACAGTCTCCGTTGCTTCCGGGAAACTCAGCGGGAAACCGGCCTGCAATCCACACGCAACCGAAATCATCTGCTCACCGATCCAGGCCAGCGGCAAAAATGAAAGAAATTGGTCTCCCTCCGCAAAACCATCAACAGCCCGCAAGCCCTGGCCCATCGACAACAAATTATCGTGAGTGATTTTCGCCAGCTTAGGCCGCGAGGTCGTGCCCGATGTCGTGGAGAGGATGGCAATATCGCTGCCTTTGCCCTCGTTAATAAACTCGTTAAAAACACCCTGATCTGGAACTTTGCTCCCTAATGTTTCAATATCGGGGAAAGCCATCAGATAATCTTCTATGTAGTTTCGCAGACCCTTCGGATCGTAGTAGATGACCTTTTCCACTCCCTTGAGCTGATCCCAAATTTCAATAATCTTATCGACCTGTTCCTGGTCTTCGGCCACCACAAATCTCATATCACATTGCGCGATAATGTAGTGAACTTCCTCTGGTGTCGAATCCTGGTAAATTCCGATACTTGCGCCGCCGAGCGATTGCGCTGCCAGCTCGGTAATCACCCATTCTGGGCGATTGTCACCAATCACGCCGACAATATCACCGCGTTGGAAGCCCAATGTATGCAGTCCCAGCGCAAAATGCCGCACCCGCTCCAAAAACTGTACCCAGGTAAACGATTGCCAGATGCCAAATTCTTTCTCACGCAGCGCCACCCGATCTCCAAAACGAGTCGCATTCTCGCGTAATTGCTTGGGCAGTGTGTCAATTATCATTATTATCGGCCTCCCCTATCGCGTTTTCCTGCCCCAAATATGCCTGAATCACCTCTGGATTGGCCCGCACTTCATCGGGAGTTCCCAGCGCGATCCGTCGCCCAAAATCCAACACTGCTACGCGATCCGAAATATCCATCACCACACCCATATCATGCTCAATAAGAATGACCGTGATGCCCCATTCTTCGTTGATATCGAGGATAAAACGGGCCATATCCTCTTTTTCTTCGACGTTCATGCCCGCCATCGGCTCATCCAACAAAATTAGCCCTGGATTCATCGCCAACGCCCGGCCCAACTCCACACGTTTTTGCAACCCATAGGCCAGTGCCCCAACCTGTTGTTTGCGAATGGCCTGAATCTCCAGCAAGTCAATCACATATTCCACAAAGCGTCGGTGATCGATTTCCTCGCGCTGGCCCCAGCCCCAATAGAACATGGCCGACAGAATATTCTTCTTCATGTGGACATGCCGCCCTAGCATCAGGTTATCCAACACCGTCATGTGACTGAATAACTCAATGTTCTGAAATGTGCGGGCAATACCCAGCCGTGGAAGATGATGCGGAGATGTGCGAACCAGATCACGCTCACCATATAATATGCGCCCTCGTTGCGGGCGATATAGCCCACAGATACAGTTGAGCAGGCTCGTTTTTCCGGCTCCATTCGGGCCAATGATGGCGAGGATTTCACCTGGCTGACAATCCAGGCTAACTTCGGAAAGCGCACGAACGCCGCCGAAGCTCAGACTAATCATGTCTACTTCTAGTTGGTGGCGTTCTGGACGGTTAGCTTCATAAGGACGATCAAATTTAGAGACTCTCATAAGCTTTTTCCCTGACGGCTACAATAAAATTACTATTTTGTTGGGCCTTACAACACAGGAAATATCAAAGCGCCTTAAGAAGTCAAAGTTTTGCAGGTATGTACGGCGCTTGACGTTAAATATTTTAAGGCAATTCAGTATATATGCAAATTTACGTCGGCGGCCAATGACGTGGCGGCAATGGACTTGGATACCAGTCCTGTGCCAATGTTGTATAGGCCACTGTGGCTACCAGTCGTCCAGCCTGCCATGCCGCCGCGCCCGAACGCACCATTTCATCCAACAGCGACTCCACGAACTCTGTTGGTGTCTGCCGCATATAGACGCGGCTGTAATCCTGAAACCAGGGGCATCCCAGCAAGTAGTTATGCGCCGCTGCTTTCGACATCCCATCCCGCAAAATCAGTGCATACGAGAAGATCCGTTTGCAAGCGTGCCACGCCACCCGTGCTGGATCCTTCAGCCAACGTTCATAGCGTCGCAATGCTATCCGCATCGCCCCATGGGGATCATCATGGACTGGCCCATGCCCCGACATCGCTATCTGTACTGGCAACCGCAACAACTCCTCCAGCGTCTCAATGGTGCGATATAGCGCCCCTGTTCCTTCCTGAAAAATATTGATCCACGATACGTCATCAGCATGAACCGCATCGCCAAGTATCAACACTTGGTCGCGTGCGTAGAGGCTTATATGTCCCAGTGTGTGTCCTGGTGTATGCAATACTTGTAGCACAACGTTGCCTGTGTCGATTTCATCTCCGTCGCGCAATGGTCGATCCACATGATACGGCTCAATGGGATGCACGAGCCACTCCGCACCACACGCTGATATATCTCGGTCATTGACCATCGCTGCTTCTGAATAGTATGTGGCGATAGGAATGCCATACTTACGCTGTAACCCACTGTTTCCACCCACATGGTCACAGTGATAATGCGTATTTACGATCATATTTAGGCGCTCTGGTGGCATACCAGCCTCACGCAACAACCGCTCTGTTTCCGGCAAATCGCTCCCGAATCTTGTATCCACCAACACTGGACGCTTACCTCTCACCAGAGCCATATTCGCGCTGGGAAAAGTTCGCCTGAAGAAGTGCAACCATGCCGGTAAAGTCATCAATCCCTCGCTAAACTATTCTGTTGTTTCGACACACGATGAGACAACTCTACTCTGAAGCCCGGCGTAGAGCAATTTCAGGTGCATCATGCGCTTTCGGTAACATTTTCATTTGACAGAAACGTTATGGACGGTGGTCAATCGTAGGAAAAACGTTGTGCCCCCACATCAGAATTGCGTCACCATAAAAGCATATTCGGTTTGTTTAATGATATTTTTTGGAGGCTATTCATGCACAATCGGCCACGCATACACTATTTTTTGCTGGGTCTGTTACTGGTATTGCCGTTGATCGGAACACCACCCCCTGTTCAGGCACAGACCAACACGCTTTTTCGAGTCTATCTGACTTTTGAAGATGGGCCAACTGGTACTTATACGCCGGAATTGCTGGATATTCTGGCGGCGTATGATGCGAAAGCCACATTTTTCGTGAACGGGTATCAGATTGCCGGACGAGAACACGTTCTGCAGCGCATAATCCGCGCTGGGGAACCATTTGTGGGAAGAGAAAGACCTCTATGCCGGGTATCCTGCTGAGGATGTATGGGCATCGTACCATGTAACGGAAGTGGCGATCCGGGCCGCTTTAGGGCCAGAGTTGCCACGTTATGATGCTCAAGTCAAACTGTTTCGGCAGCCGGGCGGTGGTGGGAGTCCATTTCCGGCGCTGGGTGATGAGCAAATTATCACCTACAATTGGAATGTGTCGGGAAATGATTGTGGCTCGAATATCAATTTTGAGAGCGAGTTATCATTCGATGATCAGGTCATTCGTAACGTGCTACGTAATCCACAGCCAGCGGGCGTGCCATACTTCAACGTGTACGATTATGGCGACGGCGTAGTGGTGGTGTTGCATGACATCAATCGCGTGACAGCGCGGGTGTTGCCCGTAATTATGGACGAGTTGCAAATGGCAGGAGCAACGTTTGAGGCATTGCCGCGCCCTTGGGATAGTGTAGGAACGATGCCCGTTGTTTTGGGAATGCCACCAGCGTTAGGAGCAGGAATTCCAGGCACGACGATTACCGGCTATACGCTGGGCACGATGCGAATCAGGGCTGAACCGAATCTGCAAGCGGCGACGCTGGTAGGGAATATCTCGCCAGATACCGCGTTGACGTTGACCGGTCGAACGATGGGTTGGTATCAGGTGCAATACGAAGAGACAACGGGCTGGATGCACGCGGGCTATGTGCTGGCGTTGGGACCGATACCCAGCTTACCTTTGATTCAATAAATGCGGGGCAGCCAGATGGCCGGGGGGCTATCTTATAGAGAGCCAGGCGCGTTGATGTAGCACATTTGGGAGTTCGCATGATATGATCGGCAGGACAGTGATCATGGAGAGAAAAGCTCATGCCGCACCTTGTGAAACCTTTGCCAGACGACCCCACACAGCCGATTTCCATCACACGTTGTTTTCACTTGATTGAAAGTGCCCACGACTATCTCGTTACTCATGCTGCCACTGCCCTGGAGCAAATTGAGGTTGGGCAGAGTCACCCCTACTGGGGAAGTCAACTCAAGCGCGTTCGTGTTGCACTACCCTCTGAAGATCGCCCAGCGTTAATTGATCCAGCTATTCAGGATCATAGCCTGACAGAAATCTACAACCAGTGTGCCACGATGGAGCGCCTCCTGGATGCGCTGAAATGGGCGAATGCACATTTGCGTGGCTATCAGGTTATTCGCTGTCATCCCACAACAAGCAGTGTGAAACAGGATGAGTCTGCTATTCCAGACAACGACCTTGTATTGATAAATACCGGGGGTGAATTAGCGCGTTTTGAGGTTTCGGATGTGGCGAGCGAACAGGACGGAAACCACAAAGAAGACAAAGACTTGATGAGCCTGGATGTTCTGGGAGCTAGGTCAGGGCCAGATAAGTACGTGATTGATGCGTGGCCTGCGGGGCGATTGTTTATGGTCGTCTCATCCGAGTTCGCAGTACGGCTACGCAAGAAATGCAACGGCTGGCCCGCTAAAAATCCACATTATCACTATCTTGAGGTGAAACCTGATGGCGGTACACGGATCTTTGAAGTGCTGTCGCAAAGAACATAAAAGGCCATTGTCCACTGTTACGTTGCGATGAACCTAAAGAGGGTAGTGTATCGTTTTCGGTGGAGATTCAAACAGCGACAAAAGGCGCGAGAGAACGTGCAACAGCGACCTCCAAACCAACAAGCGAATGAAAAGCACTCGCCGCACGAAAGAGGCGACGAATGATGCGGTTGACACGTTCAAGCAAGCTGGTGGTACGCAGAGTGGAAGGACGCCAGGATGGGAAACGAGCGAGCAAAGCATAGAAACGTAAGGTATCGTCAAGGTCTTGGCGTAGTTTTTTGGCCGCATCAGGTTGGGTCGCCAGCCACACTTCATCAAAAACTTGTAGGCGAGAAAGGGCCTCGTCCTTGGTCGGTGCATAGAAGATGGCAGCGGCCTGGGCGATAATGCGTTTTCGGAGGCGACGAGCGGCTTTGCGGCCCATGCCATCTGGAATGGCAATAGCTTGAAAAACATTGCGGAGTTTGTGGAAAACACAGTGTTGGTGGGGGATATGGGGATAAATCAAGTTGAGAGCCGCCTTCAGCCCTTTGCCACGATCATGGACAATGAGGCGAAGTCCACGTTCGGCGTAACCGCCACGGTTTTCCATTTGCAGCAGTAGCTTCTCCCAATCTTCCTGGCTTTCAGCCGATGCAATCGCCCAATCCAGCACTTCCCATTTACCTGTTTTGGGCCAGACGCCGACTGCCACCAATACCGGGAGCTTGTGTTTGCGTTTGACTAGGCGATTACGCTTGCGGCTATCCTGGCGACGCGCCCCCGTTGGTAACAAAACAGTCACCCAAATCGCATCTAGCATGAGGACCGGCGGCACGCTCGCCACCTGCGGGCCGAGGACGGTCTGGATGGCTTGGACACGTCGATTGAGCGTGCTAATCCCAATGTCCGTTTTCAGCAGTTCACCCAATTCATGCCGCATTTGTCGCAAACTCAGTCCGATGTCAGCCCAACGACTGACACGCTGCGTAATGTCATCCCACACGCGCTGATATGGCCCCAATAACCCCGATTGCAACCGCACACTGCCTCCGCAACTTCCACATTTCACACGCGGTAGCCATAACGTCAACACCCCCCACAGCGTTGCGACTGTCCGGCGTCGCCGCCCATTGCGGACAAAATCCCGCCGTTGGCGTGATCCGCACTTTTGGCATACGCCACTATTGCTCGTGCCATGTCCCTGCTTACTCCGTCGCTCATGCGGTTCCCGCCCTACGATACCGTCTGCTTCGTCCTCCAGCTCTGCCTGTAAATCTTGTTCTGCCATTTGCTGTATTTTGCGCTGCATTTTCTCCATGAACCCATTGATCGTCTGGAATCCGCTTTTCCAATTGACGCCCGGTGTCCTGACCAGTATCTTTCTCATTGAGCGTGTTCTCTTTCGTTTCTTTTGTTTGGGCGTCTAGCCTATCACGAGTTCACGCTCTTGCTACCCTTCTTTCTCTCTTTTCCAATTTTCCACCGAAAACGATACACTACCGAAGGAGATGAATCTAATGATTAATGCGCGGTTTCAAATTTCCGTTCTAATAGTAGCCTTGCTTTTGTCTCTGGTACCGTTCTTTGAGTTTTCTGAGCATGAATTTAATGCAGTTGAAGCTGGCGGTGGCGATAGTGGTGTTGGGATCGAGTGTGTACAAGG
Organism: Aggregatilineales bacterium; assembly: GCA_965215855.1. Classification (GTDB taxonomy): domain Bacteria; phylum Chloroflexota; class Anaerolineae; order Aggregatilineales; family J027; genus J027. The sequence continues at coordinate 892,768 of CBDCER010000002.1, forward strand.
TCCAGGCAATTGTGGATGCGACCGAGGTTACTCAACCTGCGAACTTTGGACCTGGGGAAGCTCATCATGTGCGTGGGGTGCTGGATGGTGGGCTCATAAGTATGCCGCATTTGCACGCGAGTTTGATAATGGCAAGCGGCGTGTTGGACCTCTAACACCTTCAGGAACCGAGTGCCAAATTTCCCTGCCTCCTAGCACATGCGACACATGTGGTTGATAGCAACAACTTTTTGGAGGACATTACATTTGCTAAAGCGGTAACAAAAATAGAGGCACTCAATGAGAAGACTTGAGTGTCTTTCCTTTTCTATATAATCTTCCCACAACGTCTTCATAAAAAACACATAGTCTGCCCCTATCTTTAGAACCATCAGAAAGTTGCAAGATAGGAAGACTGATAGATGTTTAAACAAATCATGATGACAATAATCGCTCTGACATTGGTTGGCTCGTTGGGAGTCGCCATTTACGACGGGGCACAAGATGATGAAAGCGCAGCGCAGACCGCAGTCACGGAAACAAATGATACTGCGATTGCCGCTGATTCTGTCGCAACACAATCTCCAGTCCAAGATACTCAATCAGTCGAAGCTCCCCAAGAAACAATCGCCCCACAAAATGATGCCACCAGTCAGGTTGGCGAGCGATGGGTGACAACAGGAACAATTGCCAGTGTGGATGATTTTGGGTTCGAGTTGGCGTTACCCGATGAACGCGTAGTGTATGTCGAACTCGGCCCACCGACCTATTGGCAGACACAGGATTTCGCACTTTTCGCCGGGGAGCCAGTGGTCGTGGATGGATTCGTTAATGCCGATAACCAGCACCATGCCCGCATCGTGACGAAAGCAGGCGGTGAGCAGATCGAAGTCCGTACCGAAACTGGTCAACCGTTGTGGTCAGGTGGTGCTTCTAATCAGGGACAGGGCGACGAAAGCGGTGCGTCTGGCGGTCATGGACAAGGTGGTGAAGGTGAAGCACAAGTGTCTGCTGATGAATGGATTACCCTGGATGGGCAGATCACAGCGGTTGCGCGAAATAGCTTGACAGTCCAGACCATCGAGGGCGAAACGATGGCAATTCAGCTTGGTCAGCCCCGGTTTGCCGAATCACAGGGAATTACATTCACCGCTAACGAACGGGTGCGAATAGTAGGATTCTGGGAAGGCACACAGTTCCAGGCAGGTGAAATAACCCAATTGGCGACGGGCGCACGGCTGATGCTACGTGATCCTAATGGGCGTCCGTTATGGGGCGGTCCGGGTCGCAATGGTGGATCGCAGGGCCAGGGTAATGGTAATAACGGGAACAACGGCAATCCGGATAGTGGCAGTGGCGGACAATCTCAAGAATCAGTTTCCATCGGGTGGGTCGAAGTCAACAGCACCATCATCTATATCACGGATAGTGAGTTGCTGGTGCAGGCTGACGACGGACGGATTGTCACCGTATCATTAGCTGCTACACAACACAGCTTTGCTGTAGGTGATTTTCTCACACTGAGTGGCTTCTGGCAGAATGATATGTTCCATGTTGGCGAGGTTCTCCATGTGGGTACAGGAGTCCAGATTACATTGACTGAGGCGACAAATGGTCAGGGTAATCAGGGCCAAGGCAACAGCTTTCGCGGTGGTCGCGAATAAAAGAGGGCATGATGTCTAAGAAACGATCTGACGCGAACCAACAACCTGAAAGTGTCATTGCCCGTGTAGTCGAATCGGTCACGCGTGGCGAACCCCTGAACCCCAAAGATGATCGAGGTCGGATGCGGCAGGTGATGGCGAATCTGGTCCTACATCTGCATCCCAGCAAGGTTTCCAAGCCCTCGCTCAAATTTACCTATACCTGGGGCCTCGGCGGGCTGGCGATTTTGCTCCTAATGGTGTTGATTGTGACGGGCGTGATGCTGATGTTCGTCTACACACCCGATCCCGACCATGCCTATCAGGACATGCTGAATTTACAAACGAACGTCTGGTTTGGGCAGTTGATCCGCAATCTGCATCATTGGAGTGGGAATGCGATGGTCATTGTCGCGCTGCTCCACATGCTGCGGGTGTTTTTCACGGGCGCACATGGCCGCCCTCGTGAATTTAACTGGATATTGGGCGTCAGTTTATTCTTATTAACTGTCGTCGCCAATTTTACCGGCTATTTGTTGCCCTGGGATCAGTTGGCGTATTGGGCAGTGACGGTTGGTATCAGTCTGCTGCAATATGTCCCTCTAGTCGGCGATTCGCTGGCACGGTTCATTCTAGGTGGCCCAGAGGTTGGCGCAGCTACATTGACTAACTTCTACGGCCTGCATCTGGCAATCATTCCCATGATAATCATGATGATCCTCAGTTTGCACATCTGGCGGGCGCGAAAAGATGGCTTCAGTGTGCCGCGCAACGTAGATGAGGAACGCTCAACTCGTACTGAACGGGTCACAACCATCCCGCATCTGGTGGGGCGCGAGGCGATTTTTGCGCTCGCGGCTTTTGCCGTGCTACTGTTCTGGGCGACATTCGTTAATGCCCCATTGGAAGAGGCGGCTGATCCTGCCCACAGTCCCAATCCCGCCAAAGCTGCCTGGTATTTTATGGGTATTCAGGAATTGTTGCTGCACTTCCATCCCTTGTTCGCGGCGATCATCATTCCAGCATTAGGATTGTTCGCGCTGGCGACCTTACCCTATTTCAATCGCGACACGGATGGCGAAGGGATCTGGTTTCATAGCAAGCGCGGGCGTTGGCTGGCATTGGTGGGGGCGTTGGTAGGTCTCATTGCGACACCTTTGCTGGTGCTGGCCGATGAACACTATATCAATTTGCCTGACCAATTGCCATCGCTGCCGACGATCATCAGCAATGGCTGGATTCCGTTGGTGTGGCTGTTGGCTGGGTTGTGGATGTATTGGGAATTGTTGCGCGGGCCACTCAAAGCCTCGCAAAGTGAAACACGCCAGAGCCTCTTCACTTTGTTGCTGTCCAGTTTTGTTGTATTAACCGTAATTGGCATTGTGTTCCGGGGCGAAGGCATGGCCCTGGTCTGGTCCTGGTAGGAAGAAGAAAATGGACAAGATTTCTCGACGAGATGTATTGAGATTGGGTTGGGCTGGTTTGGGCGTGGCAGTGGTTGGCGAAAGTACCTTTGTGGGCCTCAAATTCTTCGCCCCACGTGTCGGTGACGGCGAGTTTGGTGGCCTATTTACCGTCGGTGCAACCAAGGATTTTCCTCCTGGCAGCGTGACGCCATTCACTGATGGACGATTCTACCTGGTGCGGCAAACGGACGGTGGCTTTCTGGCAATCTATCGTCAATGTACACATCTGGGCTGTGCCGTTCCCTGGGATGCTGAAAGCCAGCAATTTGTGTGTCCGTGTCACGGCTCAGCTTTTGAACGTGACGGGCAAGTGTTAAATCCACCAGCCCCTCGTCCCCTAGATTTATTCGCTGTCAGTATAGAGGACGGGCAGGTAGTCGTGGATACCGGCCAGAAAATTGAACGTGACAATACCGATGGCGATTTCGCTGTCTATGCGTGAGGTGTGAAATGGGACGTTGGATTGCAATTGGATTTATCGCTACTGGGCTTATCGTTTTGACCTTTGGCTATAGCATTGCCAACGAGGAAGATCGTCAAGCCGAAGCCGCTGCCCGTTTTCAGGCCGATGATATTGAAGCCGCTACCGATATTTATGCTGAAAATTGCGCGGTTTGTCATGGGGCTGCTGGAGAAGGTATCGCCAGCAACCCACCGCTGAACTCGGCAGCTCTACGTAGTGCCGACAGCACCACATTATTTAAGACGGTTTCGCGAGGACTATATGGCACAGTCATGGCGGCTTGGGCTGTGGATGAGGGTGGTGTGCTGAGTCATCATCAAATTGAGCAACTCATCACGTTGATTTATCATGGCGATTGGAACACCGTTATGCTGCGTGTGGACGAATTGGGCATGACACCACCCGAACCAATCACGATTGAACTAGATGAGGCGACTTTGACGGAGATTCAACAATTGCCCGACGGGATTGCCATTGCCAATGGTGTACAGGTTTATAACCAGGAATGTGTGGCCTGTCACGGTACAGAACTTGCGCCGTCACTCACTTCGCCGGATGCTTTGACTCGCTTGAGCGATGCTGACCTCGCCCGAATCATCAACGACGGTGTACCCAGTACATTAATGGCCGGCTGGTCGAACGTGCTGACTCCGCAAGAAGTGTCGGATGTGGTGACGTTCATCCGTAATTATGAAGCTCTAGCTACAGCTGGTATCGAATTACCTGCTGCACCGCCGCCTGTAGAAATCGAACTGACGCCTGAGTTGATTGCTGAAGGCGAATGGTTGTATGACATTTTGTGTACGCAATGTCATGGCACAATTGGGCAGGGCACACCGATGGCTCCGGCCTTGAATTCGCAAGGGTTTCTGGCCGATACGCCGGACGCCGCCATTGTGCAGATTATTGCGGGTGGTGTGCCGGGTACACAGATGCCTGCCTGGGGTGGTCGCTTGACTGAAGCCGATTTGATGGCGATTACAGCCTTTATTCGCAGTTGGGAACCGACAGCCCCGCCAGTGGCGCGTTGAGTTGGAAAGTAAGAGGCCAGGGTACGATGCTCGGGGGTAGACACCGATCCTGGCCTCGGTTTCAATCAGGCAGCGCTTTTGGCCGCAGCTGCCCGGGAAGATTGCTTCTTTGATGTTGGTGTTTTTTTGCTACCACCAGTACGGAGCCGGTAACCCAGCAATAACACGGTTAACAGCACACTACCTGCCAGTAGAATCTGAAAACCCAAGTGGTTGCGGTCTGTTCCAGCGAATAGGCCATGCGCTGTGACCATCCAGAAACCCAGATAGCTCAATAGATGGATGTTTTTCCACAGCTTGCGACCTAGTCGCTTTTTCACCGAAAAGCTCAATGTAACGATCAGGATAATCCAGAATGAGAGTGTGCCTAGTCCAACGGCTAGAGGGCGATAAGGGCCGGTGAAGGGAATGACAAGATCTGTGATTTGGTATGTGAAATAGTCATCGAACATCAACAGTGCCGCATGGGCCGCGCTGAAAATGACTGCTAGCCACGAAATACCACTATGCAACAGCATGGATAATACACCGGGCGACCAATCTTTCACTACACGGCTGCTGAGGGCCAGCCCCCATACGACCGAGATGGTCAGCAGGATGTAGGCCGTGATACCTGATGAACGAATGAGATGCCACACGCGCTTTTCATCCTCGTGAATTTTGAAATCGAAGGTTCCATTGCGCCACAACCAGCCAACAGCGATAAAGACGACAACAAGACTGAAGACAAACGAGAGTGTATCGAGCCAGCGTGCCGGTTTTGCCATGATGGATCTACTCCTTTTTTGGAAATGTGAGCATGTGCATCCCCGCTTGCTACTGACAAGCGGGGATTGCAATTGTGGGATTAGTAGCCGCTAATCGTCGTCGTCGTCGTCATCGTCGTCGTCATGGTCATCATCATCGTCATCGAAAAAGCCAGGCGACGATGCATCACTCCCCGGTATTGTTTGAATGACAACTGCTGGTGTGGGGGCATCGCGGGTGGGAATGTTGTAAACGGCCAATTCGTTGCAACTACCTTGCTCACTACCCAGATCACGCGCCATCCAAGCCGATCCACCATTCGGCAATGCAATCAGAAGCCAATTCCCGATGGGGTTTGTGCCACCGATCATGAATTCTTCACCACGATAGCCATATTGCAGCACGCTATAGCCTGTGCCGGGGCCGCTTCGCATATTGATGGACGAGACAGCAATGGTGGTGGTGCAGAGCGCTGTCGTGGAAGTTGTGGTGGCGGGTGTAGCAGTAGCAGGCATCGCACTAGCAAGAGCTGTATTTGTGGCAGGCATCACACGCACGTTTGCTACTGTTGCCTCAGATGGTGTGCTATTCAGCATTGAAACCTGATAATCACCGCCGTCCAGAACCATACTGATACCGTCGATTTGTCCAGCATAGAGCGTTGCCACAGCCATGCCGCTTTCATCGACCAGTTGCCATGTTACACCTGCGCCGGGGAATGTGGCAGTGATGGCAACTGGGTCGGGCGTTGGTGTTGAGACATTCATGGTATGGGATGGTGCATTGAGGTCCAGCACAGCATCACTTTCTTGTTGAAGCTGCAATGTATCATTGCTAACCAGCATACCGGAACCTGTTTCGGTCAAATCAATTTGTGAACTAATGATGGCATAGGCCTCTGGCACACCAGGCAAGCGTTCGATGGATAACGTATGCGCGTCGGCATTAGGCGCAAAGCGCAGTTCCAGCCCTTGCACACGCAGATCGGTGGTCGAGAAGACGATATTGCCAGCGTGATCGGTCAGTTGCACCGCAGCTCCTTGAACTTCCAGGATCACTGCGCCAGTGGTGTCGGGTGGCAATGTAATCACGACATCAATACCCGGTGTGGCGTCGTTCAGGGTGATAACATCGTCGCCGCCCTGTGCGTCGGCTTGGGATGGTACGAGTAGGCTCGATAGGATTAGAACCAATAGGATAACGGCACGTTTCATGATTTCCTCCAAATATAAGACTGAAAATCGGATGTGGACAAAATAGCTCCGTCATTGCAGACGACGATGCCAGCAGCATACGGTTGTTGGTTTAGCCAATCCAGGCCGTCGATACTGCCCAATAGCATCACGGCTTTGGTATAAGCCTCGGCCAACGATGCTTCGGGATGTACGACAGTCGCCGATATGACATCAGTAATGGCGGGATCTCCGGTGCGCGGATCAATCAGATGGTGGCGCAAATGACCGTTACGATACCAGCGTCGGACGGTCGTGCCGCTGGTGGCGACGGCGGCATCTTGCAGTTGTAGAGTCAGGATACTGGTTTCATCATCCAGTGGATCAGTGACCTGCACGGCCCAGCCATCTTGTCCCACTGGGTGGCCGCGCGTCACAATGTCGCCACCAACATCTACCAGACAAGGACCAAAAAATGCCAGCCACCGGGCAATGCGCTCTGCTACCCAGCCTTTGCCGATGCCACCCAGGTCAATTGCAGCTTCTTTGGGCAAGAACACGGCCTTTGCATCCAAATCGACGCGCAATTCATCCCAGGCCGGTAAATTTGGTGCGGCCAGCATTGGAGTATCGGTGTCGGTGTCCATTACATCGAAACTGCGATCATAGCCAGCCGCGACAAGAGCGGGCAACACCATCGGATTGTATAAACCGCCAGTTTGCTTCGCTGCATATTGCGCCGCCAGAATTGCATTGAGCAGTGTATCGCTCACTTGTACCCAGGTTCCACTGTGCTGGTTTAGAAGCGAGAGTTCGCTATCCGAACGAAAACGCGATAGACATTGCTCAATCGCTTCAAACCAGGGGGCGACTTCTTGCAGAATCTCTACGCCATCGGCCTGAATTTCCAGCCAGATATTGACTTGATTGCCCATTGCCCGGAAGCTGGTCACGTAGGGACGACTCATCGGGATGGCCTCGTCGAAGGCGCTGACACACCGCCAGAGCCAACCTGTTGGACGACGACAGCCGGAGGCGGTGCAACTTGGACAGGCGAAGGTGGCTGGACCGTTACCCCCGTGATCGCTGTACTGCTGCCAGATTCACTACTATTGCCACCGATAGAGCTGGTCTGTCCTGGCCGCCGCAGAATTACAATATTCGGTGCTGCTTGGCGCGGCATAATATCTGTCTTCTCTGTATTTTCTTCAGTGGGTTGCGTCTGGATGCTGGTCGGGGGCAGTGATGGGGGATTGGATGAGGTGCTGTCAGATGAAAATTGCCCACTGTCCAATGCCGCCAGGCTTTGTGCGCCAATGATGGTGGCGAGCGTGCTGCCGGTAATTAGTGAGATGCGTATGATAAATCGTTTTGCGGCGGTCATGCCTGCCATAATGAGTGTTCCTTCCGGTGAAATTTCCGAATGACACCCATACCGAGTCTGAAGTTGCAGAAAAGTTGCGGTGAATTTTGAAAATTCGTTTTTTGGGGGATAGATGCCGGGTCGGGAGCAACCCGACATCAATTTATAGGAAGGTTAGTTGGCGCAACGCTCGAAAGCAGGCAGATGATTGAACTCCGATGCATCGCGTAGTGTTGTGAAAACATAGGCGATGTCCGGATAGTCTTCGGCGGCTTCCATCCACTCATCGTACAGGGTGAAATTCGCTATTTCGGCATCCGCCGCGACCTGACAGGCTTCGATTACGGTCTCAAACTCTGGCACTGGATCGAGTTCCGGCGGCTCAGGAATTTCCAGCTCGTAGCGTTCAAAGATGAAAGTCAATGCAGCGATATGATTGGCCTCGGCCCGTTCGATATTCACGAAGGGGCGAACCGTGCCAAAATTATCCATTACAGCTTGATATACTGCCTGGGCGTGATATTCGTCCATCAGACCCGCTTCGAGTGCCTCGACGACCTCATCGCTCAATTCAAGATCAGTCATGGGCGGTATGTTCACAAAACCCTCTTCCTGGCAAATACCAGCCTGATCGCCAGTGCCACGTGGGGCGCGATTACCCTGTCCACCTCGGCCTTGCCCACGACCACCCGGCCCCTGGGCCATGGCTATTCCAACAGCCAAGATCAGGACACTACTCACAATTACGATGACCATCACCAACTGGATAAGACGTTTATGGCTCATGTTTGCCTCCTTTTTTGTCTTATCGGTTTATATGTGATGATAGGCACAGATTATGTGGAAATTATGAAGGGAGTGTGGGGAAAGTATGGGGCATATTTGAACCGTCTTCACCTACTCATTGTGTGTTATTTAAGATATGGAGGAATTGTTCTATGAAGAAACCCTATTGGATTATTTTGATTGTGTTGGTACTGTTGCCGCTGAATAATCCTGTCACAGCCACCGAAACTGATCCTTATAGTCTCATCTCCCAGGACCAGATGTTCCGTCACCTTGAAGTCCTGACGAGCATCCAGCCCTACTCAGGATGGCGCAATTCTGCTAGCAGCGGTGAGGCTGAAGCCCGAGCTTATGTGACTCAGCAGCTAGAGATGATGTCGTCTCTGGACATGGAGATTGAGCAGCAAAGCTTCAACGTCTTTGTCGCCACTGAGATTCATGAGTCTCGTCTTTTCTTGACTATAGATGGGCAAGAAATCGAAGTTATGGCCGATTCAACGCGTGGTTCCAGAGATAATGTTGATCTGGCAATGCGCTACGACACCGATGGCGTGCTGAACGATAATAACTTCGATCCGGTGGAGGTAAGCGCAGGGGTGCAAATCATTCGTACTCCCGCGGATGTATTTCGTCTTACGAGTGGTGATTTGAGTGAGACTATCTTGCTAGTCGATTTTGCGTTGATTGACCAGTTCACCGTCAATGAAAGTGATGCGTATGTGCTGGCAGCTCAAATCATGGCAGCGGAACCCGCCGGTGTGGTTTACCTCACTGCATTCTCGGATGTCCTCGGTGAGAGTCATGGGACAGGCATTGGCGATGTAACAGTGCTGGCGAATTTGGAAGGGGTGCCTGCGCCGCAGTTATTGTATGCTCGCGTGGAAGACCTGACGCCTGCTGGAATATCGTCGTGGGATGACCTTGAAAAGATCGAAGCAGTTCGGATGGTGAACGATGTCGATGTCTTTGCACCAGGGCAGGCTGGTAATGTGATCGCCACTATTCGCGGTGAAGACTCTTCACGAGCAATCATCCTGAGCGCCCATATCGACAGTCCTAATTCGCCAGGCGCATTGGATGATGGTACGGGTTCGGTGGCACTATTAGAAGTGGCGCGGGTCTTGAACGAAGCTGAAGTCCGTCCATCTATAGACATAGTGTTGGCCTGGTTTGGCGGCCATGAAATTGGGTTATATGGCTCTGGATCTTTTGTTGCAACCCATCAGGAGTTGTTAGATCGTAGTGTTGCCATGTTAAGCGTCGATTGCTTGACCTCGCCTGTGGCCGGAGTTACTCCTACACTTGATGTCAACACCTGGTCATATAGTCTAATGGGAAACACGGAAGTTCCCTGGGCTGGTTTTCTTCAAGACTATGCCAATCAAGTGGGCATCACTTTAAACAATACCGACCGGCTGATGGTTTCCTCAGATAATTCCTCGTTCAATATGTACGATGTTCCGAACGGTAATCTTGGTGGCTTGCCGCCTGAAAGCGCCGGTGAAGTGCATTATGTCGGTTTCTTGCATACACCCTATGATACATTGGATCGTGTGCGGCTATATTCCGATCAGTGGGTCGAAATGGTACATATCGCCCTGGCTGCTGCCCTAGAAGGAGGCAGTTATTCGGGGCGGCTACGAGTCACGCCAGAACCTGAGATGCGTGCGGTTATCGTTGGTAGCCACTACGAAGCAGTCAGTTTGACGTCGGTAGGGATGGCGCATTTTGGCATGATGTTGGCGATGATGGGCTACGATGTTGACTTAGTTCCTTATGGTGAGCCTGTAACCGATGCACATCTAGGCGGGGCCGACATGGTACTGGTTTTACCTGTATATGATTACCCAGCGGATGGCAACGACGCCTACGATACTGACTGGAGTGCCGATGAGGTCGAAGCCCTGACACACTACGTTGAAGACGGCGGATTTTTGATTATCACTAATGCGGCACGGCGTACTAACTTTGCTATTCAGGGCGCCGAATTGAATGAGGATTGGAGCGATATGAACACGCTGTCATCCGTGTTCGGCGTGAATTTCCTCAATCCCACTCCCGATGTATCGAACTATTCACTCCTCGTTGACACACCCTTGATGGATAATGTAAGCGGGCTGGCGCTAGGTGATGGAACAGCCGTCAGCTTTGAGTTGAACGAAGGCGGTCTGGCTCTCGTCGGCACAGGCGAATCAGAACCAATCATTGCAGGGTTGGGTTATGGTGATGGATTGGTTATGGTTCTGGGAGATATTGGGATATTCCAAACGCTTGGCTCCGAGGCCGATATGAATATGCGTTTCTGGTTCAACCTGATTCGGTTTGTTGCGGGACGGTGAAACCAGAGATATTTACACCATAATGACATGATCTCGAAGCAGATGATTGAAAGCGCCTATCAGCAAACAGTTGATGACGATTCGATAGCTAAATAAAGTGGCCGCCTTCGAATTGCTTGTGGGAACTTGCACAGTGACGAAGGCGACCACTTTTATGAATTCACGTTCATTGAAACAGGCACGCTTAGTTAATCCGATTCGTCTTCCGGTTCGTCTGGTTCATCATCGTCTGAATCATCGCTGCTATCGTCGTCCTCGCTGTCATCACTATCGTCACTGTCGTCTTCACCGCTGCCGCTGTCGTCCCCACTATCTTCATTATCCTCGTCCGGCGTTGATGGTGGGTTGGTGGAAGCGCCTGGTCCAATACCGGTCGGTGGCGGTGACAGAGTCGGTGATGACGTTATCGTTAGGGTTGGAGTCACCGTCGGTGTTGGTGTCGATGTGACGGTGGGTGTCGTGGTGATGGTCGGTGATGGTGTCGGCGTTTCTATCAGGGTTGGCGTGGGTGATGGCACGATGGTCGGTGTTGGAATCTGCTGTGGCGCTTCACTTGGTGTGATTGTGTCCGCAACCAGTTCACGTTGAGGGGTTGTATGTCCCTCAATACGGATTTGATCGCCGACCTGCACCGCCTCGATGCCAATTGTTTCATCAGCAATTTGTACTGCAAGCCCAGCCACCTGCCATGTTGTATCGTTCATTGCTTGCAACTCTCCCTCAAATTCGACATCAGCGGCGCGACCCTGCTCTAACAATGCCTCAATTTCTTCTATCCGGCGTTGGTTGAACTGATCTTGCAGGCTATCATCATCTCCGGAGAAGAAAAGTCGCGCACCTTCATTGAAGCGTTTCAAGCCATAAAGTGTATCGCCGGGCAGGCTGCCTTCGGCGCGTGCGCTTAATACCACAAAAATAGCGGCAAAAACAATCAAAAAACTGGCGGCCAGCGTCGCTAATCCGCGGAATGGGTAGTGCCGGACCTTACGTTGAGTCTCAATCGCGTGTGTAATCCGCTCCCGTACTCGTGCATGAGCTGGTCCCACTTCCCGTGGCCCATATATTGCCCGCCGTGCCAGCAGGCCAGTCTCCAGCATAGGATGGAGTTCAGCAGCATATTGCGGGTAGCGGCGCAGGCAATCTTCTACACTTTCACCTGCCGCCAGACGGTCTATACAGTCATTTAGAATTTCAGATAAAATGTTTTCAGCCATCAGCGGGTCTCATTTGTGTTTCGCCTAAAATCTCGCGCAGCGTTTTCACAGCGCGGAATTGTAGTGATTTTATGGCACTGATGCTTTTGCCCATAATATCAGCCGTTTCTTGTAAATTTAGTGCTTGACCAAAACGTAGCACCAGTACCTCTTGTTGATCTGGCGCGAGCATTCGGATCGCCTGTCGGGCACGTTCGGCGCTCATGGATTGAATGAGTTGCACTTCAGGGTCAGTTTCGCTGGTTGCCGGAATCCATTCTTCCAGTGTCGTTGTAGGTAGGCGTCGGTTCTTGTCATAGTGACGATGAATTTCGTTGCGGGCTACACGGAACAACCATCCGCGCAGGCTTTTACGCGGTGCGCTGCGGCCCCCCAGTGACCCCACAAATTTCACAAAGACTTCGCTGGCAATATCTTCAGCCAGATTCTCGTCGCCCACTCGCAATCGAACAAACTGGTAAATTGGCTGAAAATAGTTGTCATAAATCTGCATGATTGCGTCCGAATCTCCGCGCCGGGCTTTCGCCAAGAGGTCATCTTCTGCCGGAATATCGGGTAAAACTAGAACGATCATCCGTATCTAACCGCCAGGGTGCATGGTTATTTAATGTTTTGATTCTAGCAGTTTTCTGCAAATATCGAGTCTAAATTATGTCGAAAAGTTGCGGTCATTTTGGGTTTGTATGTTGAAACCAAATCTATGTGATTATTCACGAAACAGTGCAAACTGGTATCATACATGCAATATGAACATTAACTTATGGGAGCTATGAGGTAGCCGTTTGGAAAACTTGAGCGGACAAACAATTAAAGGTTATGAAATCCGCGAACGAATTGGCTTGGGAACTTTCGGTGGTGTTTATCGTGCCTATCAGCCGGCAATCGGGCGCGATGTGGCAATTAAGGTCATCTTGCCGACCTATGCCAACCATGCAGATTTCATTCGCCGGTTTGAAGCCGAAGCGCAATTGATAGCACGTCTGGAACATCCTCATATTGTGCCGCTGTTTGACTATTGGCGGGAACCAGATCGCGCCTTTCTCGTGATGCGCCTGTTACCCATTAGTTTGCGGGCTGTACTGCGACGACATCCGCTAACACTTGATGAAGCCGTTCGCCTGGTTGATCAATTGAGTTCAGCCCTAGCAATGTTTCACCGTCAGGGAATTGTGCATCGAGATATTAAACCCGACAACATCCTGTTGGACCGAAACGGTAACGCTTATTTGTCCGATTTCGGGCTGGCGAAGGTGATGTGGGAAGACAATGGTGATGAGCCAGAAGAAGGTATTACCGGCTCTCCGGCCTATATGGCTCCTGAACAGATCAAGAACGAGGCTATTACTTCCCAAACTGATCTTTATGCTCTCGGTGTTGTGATCTATGAAATGCTGACTGGACACCATCCATTTCCAGAGCGCAGTATATCGTCACTGATTCGCCGCCACTTGCTGGATCCATTACCTGTTCTGGGGGTTCGTCAACCAGAGGAAGTTCCCGAAGCGATCAATATGGTCATCCAACGGGCTACCGAGAAAGACCCTGCATTACGTTATGGTAATGTTCAGGCATTGACCGCCGGGCTGCGTGAAGCATTGACAGGGCAACGGGATACTCTCAGCACCACCGAGGTAGACGTTGATGATTTGAAGAATCCCTATAAAGGTCTGCGGTCTTTTGATGAAGCTGATGCCGCTGATTTCTTCGGGCGTGAAATCCTGGTTGAACAACTTGTCCACCGTTTATCACATAGTCGAACAGGCCAGAAGCGGTTTCTGGCAGTCGTTGGCCCCAGTGGCAGTGGGAAATCCAGTTTGGTTAAAGCTGGCTTGATCCCCGCACTGCGCCAGGGAGCAATGTCGGGGTCTGATCGCTGGTTTTATGTCACAATGTTGCCTTCTGATCAACCAATCCGTGAACTTGCCGTTGCTCTCTTGAGTGTTGCCTCCCAACTGATTCCTGGTCTAGTCGACCAATTGCGAAAAAATGTCGGGGCTTTGTCAGTGGTCGCCGAGCAGATTCTGGGAGAGGGTACTGGCGAATTGGTATTGGTGATCGACCAGTTCGAAGAGACTTTTACCTTGACACAGGACGAGGCTGAACGGGTGCAATTCCTGGCATTACTGCGGACAGCGGTCGAGAATGCGAAAAGCCGGGTACGCGTGATTGTTACATTGCGGGCCGATTTTTATGACCGCCCGTTGCTCTATAGTGATTTTGGTGAACTCATCCAAGCCCGCACACAAGTAGTATTGCCGTTGCATGCTGATGAACTGGAACGTGCCATTGTGGCTCCTGCTGATAGCGTGGGCGTTCATGTCGAATCGAACTTGAGTGCCGCGATTATCGCCGATGTGCGCCAGGAGCCAGGCGCATTACCCTTGTTGCAATATACACTCACCGAGATTTTTGAGCGCCGCCAGGGACTTAGTATGACTCTAGAGGCTTACCGATCAATCGGTGGCGTGGTGGGGGCGCTGGCCCGGCGTGCTGAAGAAGTCTACGATACTCTCGGATTGGAACAGAAATTGTTGGTCCGCCAGATTTTTCTGCGTCTGGTTACATTAGGGGAAGGCGCCGAGGATGTTCGGCGACGAGCATTGCGCTCAGAACTGGCATCTATTGTGCGAGATAACGCGATCCTACAAGAGATCTTGGATGTTTTCGGTAAGCATCGCTTATTGAGCTTCGATCATGTGCCTGAAACCCGCGAACCAACAGTTGAGGTGGCACATGAGGCTCTGTTGCGTGCTTGGACGCGCTTGCGACAATGGTTGGATGCCAGCCGTGAGGATGTCCGGCAGCAACGTCGTCTGGCAAGGTTGGCGACGGAATGGGCTGACGCCCAGTATGATCGCAGTTATTTGTTGCGAGGTATGCAATTGCAGCAATTTGAATATTGGCTCTCGGAAGCTAATATTGCGTTGACTGAGGCCGAACAGCGATTTGTGGATGCCAGTGTTGCTGAACGTCAGGCCCAACAAGATGCCGAACGGATACGCATGGAGCGCGAAGCTGCGCTCGAAGCACGCGCCAGGCGTTTCCAGCGTCGATTAATTGTCCTGCTGGCTGCGGGCTTGCTCGTGGCAATGGCGTTGTCATTCTTGGCTATCGACCAGCGAGGAGAAGCCCAGGATGCTCGAACAGAGGCCGAGCAAAATGCTGATTTGTCTCAAACGCAGGCGGCGGCGGCGGCGACCGCAGCGGCAATTGCCGAACGGCGGGCGGATGAATTGCAATCACTGGGGTTGGTGCGTGAGGCCGAGAATGTCATGCGCGAAAACCAACAAGATTTGGGGTTGACTTTGGCTGTTGAAGCCAATCGGATCATACCCGATGCTCCAGTACAAGCACAACGTTTCCTTAGTGAAATCGTACCTTATGCAGCCGTGCGACTCTTTAATGGACATGAAGTGCGTATTAATGCAATAGCAATGCACCCGGATGGTTTGCAAGCGATCTCTGGCGATGACAACGGCCTGTTAATTGCCTGGAATATCGCCACTGGTGAGGAAATGGGGCGTTTTGAAGGCCATACGCGACGAGTTCAGGCTGTCGATTACACGCCCGATGGCACACAGCTTTTGTCGGGCGCGGCGGGCGGTATCATCATATTGTGGGATGTCGAGACTGGTGAGCAACTCCACACTTTTGAGGAGCATACGAGTGATGTGTTGACGTTGGATGTTGCACCAGATGGACTGTATTTCGCATCTGGTTCTCGCGATGAGACGATTATTTTGTGGGATTTGGAAACAGGTGAACCTGTTCGCGCTTTTGCCGAAGGGCACACGGACCGCATTACAAGCCTTGCATTCAGCTCTGACGGCACATACATTGTATCGGGGGCGGCAGATGGATCTGTAATTATTTGGGTGGTTGCCACAGGCGAGATATTGGGTACATTGGGTGGTCATCAGGATTCTGTCAACGATGTTGCTTTTAGCCCGGATGGTCGCACTATTTTATCTGGCTCATCCGATACAACACTGATACTTTGGGACGCAGTGACATTCCAGCCTGTGCGCCGGTATGATGGTAATGATGAACGCGTGACAGGGGTCGCCTTTAGCCCCGATGGCCGCCATATCGTATCGAGTGCAGGTAGCCCTTTCGCGGGTGCATCCAGTGGTAATGTGCTGTTGATATGGGATCTGGAACAAACACAGCCTGTCGACCGCTATGGAGGACATACGCTTCAGGTCACTGATGTCGTGTTCACCTCAGATGGTCTGCATTTACTTTCTGCATCTGCAGATGCCACGCTGCGCCAGTGGAGTGTTCATCCATCAGTTGAGACATGGCGTTTGACAACTCCAGGAGTCCCTTTGGCAGTGGCTGACATAACACACGATGGATCAATGGTTGTAGCGGTCGATGAATTTGCCTTCTGGGTATGGCAATTGCCCGACGAACCCATTCGGATTTTTGGGGCTGGTGTCCATATCGACAAGATTAATGCCATTGCGATTAGCCCTGATGGACAATCCGTGGTTTCTGCATCCAGTGACCGAAGTTTGATTTTGTGGAATTTAGCGTCGGAACAGCAAGAGGTGACCTTTGTCGGTCATACCAATGAGGTCAATGATGTGGTGTTCAGTCCGGACGGCACGCGGATATTATCGGCTTCTCGTGACCGCACACTGATTTTATGGAGTGTGGAAACCGGTGAGCGGCTACGAACTTTTGAAGCCCGGCATACCAACAGTGTTACGACTGTAGCGTTCAGTCCGGACGGTAATCTGGCCCTGTCGGGTTCAGATGATCGCTCACTGTTGTTATGGGATGTGGAAACTGGCACGGTATTACGGGTTTTTCAAGGTCATCGCAGCGGTGTTACTGATGTGGCTTTTAGCCCAGATAGCCGTTTAGTGGTCTCCGCTTCGCAAGATCAAACATTAATGTTGTGGGATGTGGAAACTGGTGCAATTGTGCATTCATTGACCGGACATACGGATTGGGTGACAACTGCCGATTTTAGTCCAGATGGTAGCCTGGTGATTTCAGGTGCGTTGGACCGTCGGGTGCGCTTGTGGGATGTGGAATCCGGCCAGGAAGTACGAACTTATGCAAGTTACAATGATGGACTGACAATGGTGCGCTATATGCCAGACGGTGGATATGCATTTTCGGCCTCTGCCGAAGGGTTGATGCGGATGTTACCAACTTCGGCAGAAGCCTATCTGGAGTGGGTCACAAGCAATCGTTATATATATACGCTAACCTGCGACGAGCGCGAACAATTCTTGCTAACGCTCTGTCCAGAATCATCATCTATGGGCGATCCAGGCGAGTGATGCGGCCTTCAGTTTGCATGAAAATAGGGCTGTTTGCGGCAATATAATCACGTACCAAACCGTCCAACGGTAACCCATAGTCGTAACCGTTCTCTGAGTTTCGACTGAACATAGTGTAGTCATCGGCTCCTGCATATAGGAAATCGTTGGTTGCTACGGTATAGATGTCATCAGGATCAAGCGGTTCAAAGCTGCCATCTTCATTCATGACCTCGACACTGACAATGCGGCGACCGATGTTCTGACTACCGTCCCAGGAATAACGCAGGCCGGATACTTGCAGAAAGCGTCCATTACCTTCCAGTTGCTCGGTGCGTGATACGCCATTCTCCAATGCTGCAATAATGTCAATGCCGCTTAACTCGAATATCACATAGGTGTTGTTGAAAGGTAACACTTGCAGCACATGATCTACTGTAATCACGCCAATTTCAATACTAGCCCGAATGCCCCCACCGTTCTGAAACGCGATTTGTGCGCTTGTCGACTCTCGCATGGCATCGGTAATGAGATTGCCCATCGTACATTCTTCAAAGCGGCAGATTTCGTAATCGTCATCAGATCCGTCCAGCCTGACCTGGGTTTCACCGATGACCTCTGCCCGGAAGATTTCCAGCGGTTCACTTAGTTCAGTAATCAGGGCTTCCATGTCCGGATCAGGTTCGATGTCGGCGGTTAATTCAATGGCATCGCCGCTCCATTCGACCAAAATACCCTCGGTATTGAATACCGCATCCAGCCGCCCCAGAAAACGATTTTGTTGAGCTGCCTGCACCACGGCAACAGGATCGCTGCTGGCACTGTTGATGATTGCCGGATAGGGGCCTTCGGCGTCAGGATGGGTGTTGCTTAAGAGGGTATTGCTATCACCACCCACAATGATGTCTATCCCCGTAAGTTGTGTGGCGATTTCCAGATCATCAAAGTAGCCCAGATGGGAAATTAGAATGATCTTGTTTACGCCTTGTGACGTTAAATCATCAATTGCGTTCTGGGTGATCTCAACATAGTTGTCACTGAATTCCAGTTCAGGGATGGGCCGCACACGAGCATCGGCGCGTGTGATTCCAATGATACCGACTGGCTCGCTGTCGAATTCGACAATGGTATAGGGTTGCATTTTTCCAGCCAGGGCCGACGAACCGCTAAAATCGACGTTCGCCACAACAACCGGAAAATCTAAGGCTTCAATGAAATCAGCCAGTGTTTGAGCGCCGTGTGTGAATTCATAGCTGCCCAACACCATGGCGTCGAAACCTAGCTCAACCATCACACGCGCACTATCAATACCTTGATAGTAGCTGTGGTATAGCGAGCCGGTAAAGCGGTCCCCTCCATCCAGCAACAACGAATGAGATGCTTCAGCGCGAATTTGACGGACGACTGTTGCTTCGCGAGCTACACCGCCATTGCCTTCACGATCTGGGTCGTGCGCGGCGTGGGTATCATTGGTGTGCATGATGGTCAGGGAAAAAGTACCATTATCCTGAGCATGAGTCGAGGCTGACAAAATGGGCAAAGTAAGTAACAGAATAAGTGTGATGAGACCTGTTTTCTTGAGCATTTTTTCCTTCCCAACAAAGCTTGTTCCCAAATTTAATGCCAATCGATCTTTATTATACTGCTACCTGACAAAAAATGTCTGCGTTATAATTTGTGGCTCAACGCGGAAAAGTGTGAAAATCGCATCAACCACCTCCATATTGGGCCAAAACCTGTAATCGAAAGATGTTGAAATTACGAAAACCGAAGGCACGACGGATGGTGGCACGGATCGCATTATTGATGCCTTCGACAAAGCCCTGGGTCACGCCATTGATGAAGTAATTGAGGAACTCATCCCACCAATTACGCAAGGTGTTGACGAACTTGAGTAAGCGCAGATCGCCGGTGGCCTGCACCTTGCAAATCCAGGCCTGTAGAAACCGGGTCGCCTGCTCACGGTTCTGGACTTTATCACAAATAGTGCGAAATTCCTCTTTGAGCAAGTACATGACCCGCAACTCAGGACAAGCCGCCAAGACTTGCTGGAGTTTGCTTTCTTCTTCGGGCGACAACTCATGACGCGCCTTCACTAGTATCCAGCGCGACCCTTTGAGGATGTCATAGGTCGGCGGATCGACTTGCTTCTGAAGGTGGCGGCGGGCTTGTGTTAGGCGGTCATTGAGTTGCTTCATCACATGGAAGCGGTCCGCGACCTGGCGAGCATGTGGTAAAGCCTTCTTGACAGCCTGGCGGTACGGTTCCCATAGATCGGTTGAGACGACAGTGATCTGCTCTCGATCTGGCTGCGCGTTGAACCACGCGATCAATGTTTCCTGCTTACGATCTGGCAACACTGCCAAAATGCAGTGCCTTTCCAAATCGGACAGGATCAATACGTACTGTTTATGACGCTTCTTGAGAGCCAGTTCATCGATCCCCAGAACCCGTACAGGATTCTGGGTTGGGCGTTGGATCGTGCGTTGAGCATAGGTCACAAATATCTCTTTGACCGTTGACTCACTCAAGTGTTCTTGTCGCGCCACAGCTTTGCGATCACACTGCAAACATTGTTCGTAGACATATTGCTCATAGCGTCGCGTTTGACGCCGCTGCTGATTGACACTCAGCAGGTTCTCGGTGAACGGGCGTTGGCAATGCTCACACCTGAAGCGACGCCCCATAAAATAGAGATTAACTCGTTTTCCCATCACACTCAGGTCGCGCACCCGGCGTTCCTTCTGCTGGTGAACCTGCTGAGACAAATACTCACAGTCGGGACACTGCGTGATATCGTAGCGGTGTTCACACTTCAGATGCAATGCTTCGCCCTCTAGCTCATAATGTGTCACGCGAAATTCTGGTAATTCTACCAACTCCGTTATGGTTGCGAGGCTGACTGCTGCCCATTTCCGTTCTGTCTCTGGCTTGACGCCTGCCGTTAACATCGCTATTGTTTCTATCTTGGCTTCTCCTGTGCTGGTTGTTGCTCTATAGCTTATAACACGGTGAAGCCTTTTTCACACTTTTCCGCGTTGACCCTAATTTGTTAAAGTGAATCTTACCTCTGAGAACTATTTCAGGGTGATTGGTTAACTAATGCCTGTGTTGGATTGGAATCACTAATTACAGCGAGTGTTGCCCAATCCTGTTTTCCTTGCGACCTCGAACATTGTTCCCGGCTTCGTTGCCCTCATAGTTTCCGGCATTTCTGTTGGGTTGAATAGGGATTGTGGAGACACTCTAGTGATGAACAGTTTATTGATGTTGAGCCGGGAGACTCGAAAAAATGACCACTGAAACTTATCGACACGTTGTGACGTTAGCCGACAGGGCACGCATATTGTTACGTCCATTGACTACGAATGATGAGCAAGCGTTGATCCAATTATATTCCCAAGCCCAACCGGAGGATTTACGTTCATTGCGTGACGATGTGGCGGACCCGACTGTGGTACAGAGTTGGGTGCGTAAATTGGATTATAAGCGGGTGTTGCCGCTGGTTGCTCTCATCAACGGCGATATTGTGGGGAATGCGACCTTACACCATCGCACTGGTCCTTATCATCATATTGGCGAAGTCCGTATCTTCCTTGCTAAAGACTACCGTGGGCGTGGGCTAGGCAGCAAAATGCTCTCGACACTGGTTGATCTGGCGCGTAAAGAAGGCTTGCATTGGCTGACGGCTGAGGTATTCGCCAGTAAGCCTAAAGTCATCCGCGCCTTTGAAACATTGGGCTTCGAAAACCGTTGTATGCTGGAGGATTATTTCATGTTGCCCGATGGCCGGACGGAAGATGTCGTTGTGCTTTTGATGCGATTGCTACGGCCAACAGGCGGGTTCTAGTGCGAGGAATGTGCCGATCTGGCTATCGTAACATTCCGCGATAGAAGCCAGGCTTTGATCCTTCGATTTCAATAGCACCAACGGTTTGGATGTAGAATTCAGAAGGCCCTACATCTCCAATAATGGCATAGGCATAGTCCTCATTCCACATACTATGCAGACATGCCAACAGCAATGCTGTGCCGATGCCACGCCCGCGCATGGCTTCATCAACACCAGTCGGGCCAAAGAAGGCTTTGCAAGTAGCATCATAGCAGGCAAAACCTATCAATGTGCCTGCTTCGATAGCAATAAAACAAGAAATGGGCCGGTTAGCGAATGCAACTTCGCCTTGACTGGCCCAATCCTGACTGAAGGTGTCTTCTATCCAGCGTGTAATGATATGTTTCTCAGGTGCTTTCGCTCGCCGGATTTCAACACCTTCAACTAGGGTTTGTGCTGGCAATTCATAGAGCTTGACCAGCATATCACTCATGATTTGGCTCACTCATATCCAGCCGAACAGCCGGGCAATGGTCGCTGTCGTCAAGGTGACAGCAAAACCCAGCCCCAATGGCAACAATGTTGCTATCGCTGTCCATTTGAGATTCTTAGTCTCGTTCCAGATTGTCAGGATGGTGGTGCTGCATGGATTATGCAACAAACTGAACAACATCAGGTTGATGGCCGTCAACAGTGACCAGCCACCAATGTCGGTGAGGACACCATAAGCCACATCGCTGTCCAATTCCAGCATCACACCATCCTGAGCCAGCGATGAGCCACCTAACGTTAGGGTCAGCATTAGAATGGTTGGGATGATGATTTCGTTGGCGGGAATTGCCACGATATAGGCCACCAAGATAACGCCGTTCAATCCTAACAATACACCAAATGGATCAAGTCCGTTGACCAGATGTCCGGCGACGCTCGTGCCGCCGATGTCGATATTGCTCGACAGCCAGATCACAGCACCAGCGGGTGCAGCCATCACTACTGCCCGCCAGAGAATAATCAGGGTACGGTCAATTAGCGAGGTATAGAGCGTTTGCATTACACGTGGCGGACGATAGGGCGGCAATTCCAGACTATAGATTGAAGCTTCGCCTTTTAACCAGGTGCGGGATAGAAATGCCGACACGAGCAATGTGAAGATGATTCCCAACACTGCTACTGCGACCACACTTGCCGCTGCCACCATACTCGCCAGGGCAGCCGGAGCCGCAGCACCGATGAAGATTGTTCCCATCAGGATCAGCGTGGGCCAGCGCCCATTACAAATGCTGAAGTTGTTGGTCAGGATGGCGATATACCGTTCACGGGGGCTATCGATGATGCGAGTGGCGACAACGCCAGCAGCGTTGCATCCAAAGCCCATCATCATCGACAACGATTGTTTGCCGTGCGCTCCGGCCTTTTGGAATAGGCGATCCAGATTAAACGCCACTCGTGGCAAATAGCCGAAATCTTCGAGTAGTGTGAACAATGGGAAGAAAATTGCCATCGGGGGCAACATAACCGCCACCACCCAGGCCGTCGCCAGATAGACGCCGTCAATCCAAAAACCACTCAGCCACCAGGGGGCGTTCAAGGCGTTAGCGACATCGTACAACGCCGTGTAGACGGTCTCTAGCAACAATGTCCCTAGCATACTTGATGGGACATTGGCTCCGGCAATGGTCATCCAGAACACTGCTACAAACATTAGCCCCATGATCACAAAGCCCCACACACGGTGTGTCAGAGCTTGATCAAGTATGCGATCAAAAGTCAATCGAGCGCGTTCGCCGTCGCGGGTGACGGCAGCGTCGGAGATTTGTGCGGCATCTGTATAAATGGCTTCCATCAGCAGATCATGATGCTCCTCACCAATGGATTGCCGCAACCGGGCAGCGGTCTGTAATAGGCTATCAGCGTGACTACTCATCAAGCTATCGCCTCCGCCATGACTAAATCAGCGCGATGGTGTTGCTGGGTGGCTGTTTGCTCCAGTTGACCCAGCGTGCCATTACGAATGGCTTCTTCGATGCTTTTATCCCCATCCAACAAGCGCAGTGCGACCCACCGCGCATTGGGCAGGTTAGGATACATAGCAATGATTTGTTGCACCAGTGTTTCGATTGCCTGCTCCATCTGTTGATCACGCTGGCGGATGCGGTGCGGGTGCGTTGGGTAGCGTCCGGTCGCCACCTCGTCAATAGCGGCCAGCAACTCGTTGATACCTTCGCCGCGACGTGCCACCATTGGCACAACCGGCACACCCAATTTCTCTGCTAGTCGCCGGACACTGATTTCCAGGCCGTGCCGTTGAGCCTCGTCCATCAGATTCAGTGCCACAACCACACGATCCGTGATTTCAAGAATTTGTAGTGTCAGATTCAGGTTGCGTTCCAGGCGCGTTGCATCAACCACCACTACTGTTACGTCGGGTTGTCCAAATAGCACAAAGTCACGGGCGATTTGCTCATCTACGCTGGTCGAGAGCAACGAATAGGTTCCTGGTAGATCCACTAGTTTGTATTGCTTGTCTTGATAGCGAAAACCACCTTCGGCACGGCTGACCGTTTTGCCAGGCCAGTTGCCGACATGTTGGCGCAGGCCAGTTAGTGTATTGAATACGGTGCTTTTACCCGTGTTCGGATTGCCCGCCAGCGCCACTACGTAATCATAGTTAGTGGTGTTGATTCCCAGCTTCTTTAGTTCGGCTGCATTGTACAGGGGACACGTCTGACAATAGGCATCAGTTTGCGTTGTCATGATGTCGTTTCCTCCACGAGTTGTATCTCGATTTGGCGAGCCTGCTGGCGTCGCAGCGCTACCACTGCGCCGCGAACCCGATAGGCAACAGGATCGCCGAGCGGGCTGACCATTTCGATGGCAATCTGTGTGCCGGGTAGGATACCCATATCCAGCATCCGGCGACGATCTGGCCCATTGTTCTTTAACTTTTTAACCACAGCCGCCTGGCATGGTTCTAATTGGTCAAGTGTCATGATTTTCACTCATCTTTGCGATGAAATGGATCAAATTTTGTTTATCTATATCGTATTTTAGTCTAATCTAAAATTTTGTCAAGGATACCATGATATTTCGGTGCATTTCAATATGGGGGGAAGCGGTGTAAAGTAGAGAGAACCGAGGAGGAACCAGATGACAAAAGCAATGGGCGAACTTGAGCAGCAACTGATGAGTGTGGCGGAAGACCAGATCAGGCAATTGGCAGAGCAGATGGGGGCACAAAAGGGGATAACCCTGAGCGACATAGAGCAGGCGGTCGGGAAGCTGACGCAGACGTTGGCTGCCCAAGCGGCGCAGGAGCGGGCGGCGACGGACAAAGTATGTCCGGAGTGTCAGGGAAACATGAGGAACAAGGGTAAAAAAAGAAAGGGCTAGAGACGGTCACCGGATCAATAACGATCTGGCGCGAATACTACTACTGTGAAGCGTGCCGTGCCGGGCAATTTCCTTTAGATCAACGGTGGGGGCTGAATGGGACTGATTACAGTCCCGAACTCAGTAAGGCGATGGTGTGGCTGAGTGGACAACTGCCGTATGAGCAATGTCGGGCGACATTTGAGCGGATTGGTCACCGGATCATCCCGACGACGAGTATATGGCGGCAAAGTCAGGCCTACGGTGAACGAATGCAAGCCGTCGCCTGCGAAGAACAACAACGCCTGAGTGTTGAGCGCACGACGCTACCAGATGAGGACGAACCAACCCGCAAAAGCGTGGGCATGGATGGGGGGATGGTGCATATTCGCCAGGAGGGCTGGAAAGAAATCAAAGTAGGGTCGGTCTGCGATATTGCCCAGCGGGCAGTCTACGACCCATCCATCCAAGAAATCACGGACGTTACCTATGGGATCAACACCGCTTACACGGCCGTTTTAGGCGCAGTCGAGCAATTCAAGCCTGCGATGTGGGCGTTGGCTGTCGCGCAGGGTGTCCCTATCGCTGCGGATACCTGTGTGAGTGCCGACGGCGCGGCTTGGATCTGGAACCTAGCGGCTGATCGCTTTCCGATGAGTATTGAAATTGTCGACTGGTATCACGCCGTTCGTCGGTTGAATGACGCCAGTCAAGCCTTATACCCTGATGCTCCTGACCGTGCCACACGCTGGTTCAAAAACCGTAAACATGACTTATTCCAGGGCCATGTCTGGAAAATCATCGAGCCTTTGCAAGCGGCAGGTTTATCTGAGCACTACACTTACTTCCTAACCCATCAACGCCGGATGCACTACCACGAATTTCGCGAAAATGCTTATCTCATTGGCTCCGGTACAACTGAAAGCGGTGTCAAGCAATTCAAGGCTCGTCTCACGGCCTCCGGTATGCGCTGGTCGCGGCCTGGTGCACAACGCATGATTGCCATTCGTTCGGCTGTTCTTGGTCAATCTTTTGACACCATCTGGCAATCTGTCGCGTGACTGTTGCCCCCATATTGAAATGCACCGATTAGATTTCAACACCAAGTTTGCCCACCAATATCCTTATATTTGATCTCTAGTGAACTATTGATAACTCATAGATAGGGTAAGATATGTTTCCGGCGTCTTGACATAACCCGTCGGAAACCTGATTCTCCTAGAAGTGTAAGCACACCTAATACATATCCTCGCATATGACGTGGCGCAATACGAATAGATTTGTAGTAATAATGTCGTGCTATGGACATCTTTCCTAACAGTGCATATTGAGTTCCTTGAATGGAATGGAGGCGAGCCTTTTGCTGCGGCGTTAGTTGATTGTATGCAGATAATTCAAAAGCACGTTCCCGCACTTGAAGTTGGTGGCTATGCATTCGTTCTGGCTGCTTCCGCGTTGTCATCGAATTATGGACACGATAGCTTGCCAGTGATTCATTGAGGTAAATGAAATCGTAGTGAGAAGCCATGCGCTGCCAAAAATCAGCATCCTCATGATAATGAAGCGCTTCATCAAATAAACCGATTTGCTCTAGGCAAGTTCTGTAGAACATAAACGCATGGATAGGAGCCAAATTATAGCAGGTCTGATGAAAAAACACGTCACCGCTGGGTCGGAAGCCTCGCCTAGTTTGAGCATACGTTCCCAATAGCTCGCTAGTGTTCATATCCACTAGCGTCACGTCAGTATACACAACCCGATAAGCAGGATGCGTATTCAAGATTTGCACACGGCGTTCAATGCTATTCGAATGCAAGGTGTCATCCGAATCCAGAAAGGCGATGAGATCACCAGTTGCTATTCGCAGTCCTACATTACGTCCTGCTGACGGCCCACGATTCGGCTGTGTAATAGCAATTACGGATGGTGCGTATAATGCTAAAATATCTGAGGTATTATCTGTCGAGCCATCATCCACAACAACAATTTCATCCGGCACATACGTTTGGTTCAATAAACTTTCAATCGCATCGGGAAGCAGATCAGCACGATTATAGGTTGAAATAATGACTGACACTGTAAAAGGACGTTGCATCAAAGCTCACCCTCGGAGTTTGTTGAGGCCAAGAATAATAGGAGATATTGGACTTATCCGAAGAGCCGTTAGTATTAACCGAATGCTCACCCCTGGCGACAACTTGAAAGCATATATCGCCAGCAAGTGTAATTTGCGGGCCACATCACGAGAAATCATCCGCCTTTCATTAGCCGCGGGCTGTTTCTTTTTCGAATATCTACGATATAGCTGATGGATTAAAGCAGCAGTCTGTCGAATTTGAGAGATGTTAGCGGGTCTTGTGCCCCAGGCACGATTATGCACATGGCGCATTATCGCCACAGTGTTTTCAGAGGCATCAATGCCCAACCAGTATGCGATATTTCGACGTATTAGTTTTTGAGCGGCCTGTTCCTGATGTTGAGCCCGTTGACCAGAAATACTACTATCCCACACTCGATATTGGAGAAGCACATTACATAGGTTTGCTAGCCGTGTTACTCTGCTTGCTCGCGTCCATAAATCGTAATCTTGAGCGAGGTTGATCTCAGGATCATATCCTCCAATGCGATTCAATACGGCACGCCGCATCATCACCGATGGATGCACTAACGCACTACCAAATAAAGTGCGCCATCCTACACCAATTGCCGTTACCTTGATAATCTTACTTAATTTGCCATGCTCATCAATGATCTGTGCGCCAGTGCCCAATATACCTACTTCTGGATGCGCGTCCAGATAAGCCACTTGTTTGGCAAATCGCATTGGCAGGCTAATGTCATCAGCATCCATACGAGCAATATAGCGCCCCTGCGCCATCCCGCATCCCTGGTTCAAGGCCGCAACCAATCCCAAGTTAGTAGCTTGACGATGCACACGAATTCTCGCGTCCTTCTGCTGATAGTGTGTTAAAATCTCCGGTGTGCGGTCAGTTGACCCATCATCAATAATAATGAACTCAAATGCATCAAAAGTTTGAGTCAGAATACTATCGATGGCTTCATCCAAAAAGCGTTCGCCATTGTATACCGGCATTACGACACTAACGATTGGTTTATTCGTCATCACGTACTACTATCTTTAAAAATGTTGACCATATCATTATCAATCATGAGCGATGGATGATGCGAGTCTGGTTACTAGATCCATCCGCCAAGACACCCTATTATAACCTCTATCTGACTGCTGCCTTGCGCGACAGGAATATTGACACGCGCTTGGTAACATCACGTTTCATTCACGAAGATAATATCACTAACGCCGATACACTATCGGACTACTTCTTCTTCCGTTCACTGCATCGCTGGTCACCATTCCTTAAAAAGCACCAACGGCTGCGTTGGGGCCTCCGGCTTATCACCTATATGTCTGGATTAGGACGTTTCTGGTGGGCATTTCGCCACCACACGCCAGATATTCTTCATATACAATGGACCTTGATCCCACGTTTCGATCAGATCCTTTTTCGTCAACTGGCTAGGCGTGTACCACTGGTCGTCACCATCCACAACCCCTTAATAAAAGAATCAGCCGTTGCCCATTTGGATGATATGACACCATTTATACCGTTCGCAGCGCGAGTCATTGTCCACGCCGAACAAAATCGTACTGCACTGCTTGATCGACTGGAAATTGCTCCCGATAAAATCAGAATCGTGCCGCATGGCCCATTGTTTGGTGATTATCCCGAAGTGCCAGCAGCCGAAGCTCGACAGCACCTCAATATCGCCGCCAGCGCTCCCACCATACTTTTCTTTGGTGTCATCAAGCCCTATAAAGGTTTACATGATCTGATTGAAGCCCTGGCACTGGTGCATCGGTCTGTACCCAATGCCCGTCTCATTGTTGCTGGATCGCCTCAAGAACCCATTGCGTCGTACCAGCAGGCGTTGATCGACAATGGACTGGCTTCACATACCCAGCTACACATCGGATTCATAGCCAGCCAGGATGTCCCTAAATATTTTGCCGCCAGTGATATTGTCTGCTTACCCTATCGTGAAGCCAGCCAGAGCGGTGTTTTGCTCTCAGCCTATCGGTTTGGCAAAGCAGTGGTCGTCACTGATGCTGGTGCATTGCCGCAGACAGTTGAACATGGTCAGAATGGATATGTTGTCCCCATCGGTGATCGACAGGCACTTGCAGATGCCCTCATCACCTTGCTCAAAGATCCGGCATTGCGCGAACAGTTCGGCAAACATTCTAAGTATTTAGCCGATACACGCTATAGTTGGAGCAAAGCTGCCAAACTGACAGAAGTCATCTACGAGGAATTGTGCCCATGACACATATATCTGTCCTCATTGTCACCTACAACGCTGCCGACACCATTCAGCAATGCCTGGCAAATATCCAGCCGCCCATTGAAGTCATTGTAGTAGACAATGCCTCGACAGATAATACCGTCGCCATTATTCGGCAAGAATTCCCCGCAGTACGCCTCATCACCAACACGGAAAATGTTGGGTTCGGGGCAGGCAACAACCAGGCCGCCCAGATCGCCAATGGCGAGTATCTGGTATTGGTAAATCCCGATTTGGTAGTAGATAATGCGACAGTCATCGCCCTGGTCGACTATCTGCAAGAACATCCCGACGTGGGTATGGCAGGGCCACGCACCGTTGGGGCCAATGGGCGTGTACTGCCTACTGCCCGCCCGCCTTATACTCCGCTCCGCATCGTCAGCCGTTATTATTCATTAGTATCCATTTGGCCTGGATTGGTTTATTACACTGGAGACATCCCTACCGATGTTGGATGGTTGCAAGGATCGTGCATCGCGATTTCCCAACGTTTATATCAAACGTTGGGTGGTTTTGATGAAGCTTTTTTCCTGTTTATGGAAGACACTGATCTAAGTGACCGTGCCCCGACAGGCCGATTGGCGCGTTGTCTATTTGCCAGATGTGACCGTCATGCACCACGATTCAGCAACTGTATCACGCTATCCGCTGATACGAGTACGCAACTATCACCGCAGCCCCATCATCTACTATCGCAAGCGAGGCCGCCGAGGAGCGGTATGGTTTCTAAAAGCTGCCTTCGGGTTCGAGATGCTTTCCAAGACGATTTTGCGCCGCCTGCGAAACTTCCGCCACCGCGACCCGCACGTCGCCGCCCACGCTCAGGCAGAATGGACTGTATTTCGCGAGATCTGGTGGTATTAACCACATTCCCTCCCCTGGCACAATCGACCCTCGTCTCCTTCACCTTATGGGATAATGCCATCCCTGATCTGGATATTCCACGCCCCGCTCTGAACCATTTGCATAATTTCCTGATTGATTTTCATGTGCATCAGGAATGTTTGGCGATCCTCTGGATTGCTGATACGTTCGGCCTGATGCATCATCATATCGTAAGTTTCTTGCAAATACTGTTCGGCTTCAGCATTCTCAAATGCCGCCAGCACTCGGAAGTGATTGAACAAAACCTCCTGTTCTTCCCCTGGCATATCTTTCTGCTCTCGAAACATTTCAATGGCTTTGGCTGAAGCTTTCAACGCCTCGTCCATCTTCCCTAGCCCCAGGAAAGCCTGGCTGAGTGCTGAAAGGTCTTCGATGTTTTCTCCCTTCAATCCCAATCGCGAGCGCAGCTTATAGGACTCGGTGAATTTCTCCAGGGCCGTCTGATAATCTTGCTGATGAAGCGCCACCTGCCCCAACCCATACAGACTGTAGCTGGCCCCGCGCTCGTCACCCAATTCTTGGCGCAGGCGCAATGCCTTTTGTAAAGCTGCGTCAGCATCTTCATAGTTTTCTCGATAGACATAGGTCATGCCCAACCCATGCAGGTTGAATCCCTGTCCCATTTTGTCGCCAACTCGCGTCTTCATTTCAAGCGAGACTTCAAACTTCTCCTGCGCTTCTTCATAGCGCCCCAGCCGGAACAATACCCGTGCCGAATTCGTCAGGTGAATGCCAATTTGGAACGTATCATGCCGCGAATTTGCTAGATCATAGGCCCGTTCATGATACACTTCAGCGTCGCTGTAACGCCCTTCGACAAAGTTGATCATGCCGACGAACATGACTGACCACGCCTCACCCTCCAAATCCCCCACAGCATGTTGCAACTCAATCGCCCGATTCAGCAATGGATCAGCTTTATCGTAATCACCTCGATAATATGCCAAGACCCCCAACTGGTACAGTGCGTTGGCCTGTCCCTTCTCCTCATTCAAGTATTCTTTGATCTCCAAAGCCTGTCTACAGGTGACTTCAGCGTCATCATAGCGGCTGGTCTTGGCGTAGAAATCCGCTAACTGAAGCATCACATCTGAGCGCCGGGCATCGTCCGGATGTGCTTCAACCAATTGCATTAACGCGTCAAGATCGGCTTTGCGGTCCTCATTACGGCCTAATACTCCATGGATACGTTGCCGTCGGAAAAGAACATCAAAATGCAAACCCGACTGCCCCTCGTCCCCACCCACTAATTGAATCAAGCTGTTATAATAATCAATGGCGGTCTGGTTCGCATATTCCCTCTGAGCTTTTCGCCCGGCACGATCCAAATACTTGATTGCGCGTTCCCGATCATCGCTGAGATGGAAGTGGAAGGCCAGCAATTCAGTGCCCTTTTCAGGAATACCATCGCCATCCAGGTCGAGCGCCAGATCATCATCCTCATTATCAACCCGATCTCCTAGCAGTTGTTCAAGCGCCTCACCAATGTTGCGGTGCAATTGCTGGCGACGTTGTACCAGCATGTTTTCATACGCGACTTCCTGCACCAGCGCATCCATGAAATTGTAGGTTGAACGTTTGTCAAACTCAAGCGGATGCACCAAATCACCACGCTCCATTTGTGCCAGCCACGTACTTAACTCGGATTCTTCCTGGATAACACGGCTAAGAATGTTCAACTCGAACGTGCGCCCAATAACCGCCGCAGTCTGAAGCGCCTGGCGTGTATCTTCATTCAAACGATCTAGCCGAGCCACAATCGCACCTTCCAACGTGGCCGGAACCGCCAGATTATGAATCTCTTCCGTGACTTTCCATTGACCGTTTTCATCTTCCACCACTGCACGGCTGTCGATCATAACCCGCACAACTTCTTCCAAATAAAACGGGTTGCCCGCAGCTTTATCCAAAACGTCCTGATGGGCGTCATCGCTGAATTCCGCGCCCGGCAACACAGTCTTCAATAGTTCTTGGCTCTCATCCGGCAATAGCGGCAACAACTCTAGCTCAGTATGACGCCGAGGAAAGTCGTTGGCAGCCCTGTTGCGGAGTTGCCAGCAGCCCTTGTCGCGCATTTTGCGGAAGATCAACACAATCATCAACGGAGCCTGCACCGTAATTTCGTACAAATCCTCAAACAGTGCCAGCGATGCCTCGTCTGCCCAATGCACATCATCCAGTGCGATAATGGTAGGGCGTTGTCGTGCCGTCGCTGTAAAGAACTCACGAGCTGCCCAGAAAGTCTGTTTCTGGCGAACTTCGGGGTCAAGTTCTCTGACCCAAGCCGCCCATTCGCCCTCTAATTCCAGCCCCATAATATGTGCCAGGAAGGGAATGGCTTCGCGGGCGGTTTCTTTACCCATCAAGGCTTCGCCGCACTCCCACAAGGTGAACAAAACATCATCGGCGCTGGCATCGTTAGGCAATTCCAAGACACCACGAATCACTTGCACCGCCATCCAATAGCTGACTTTTTCGCTGAACGACAGCGCCTGAGCATTCAGCCACAATACGTTTTCGGCCTCATCTTGCTCATTGACCCAGGATTTGAAAACACGCGCCAGCCGCGACTTGCCAATGCCGCCATCACCAACAATCGTAATAATCTGTCCATACTGGTTGTTGAACAGTGCATGTCCACATTGTTGCAGCGATTCCAGAGTGTCATCACGGCCAATCAACGGAACTTCTGTCCCCAGATCATCTGGGCCGCCAACCTGCTCTTTCCGTCCCAAGACGGTATAAGTGGGGATCAGGATTTCCTTGCCCTTGACCTTCAATTCCCCTTTATCTTCAAGCTCAAACATGGGGGCTACAAAGTCACGGGTCTTCTTCGAGATAAAGATCTCACCCCAACCAGCTTTGGACATCAAGCGAGCCGCCATGTTGATGTCATCGCCCATCAGTGTATATTCCTGACGCAGATTGGTCGCACCAGCATTACCCGCAAAGAGACGCCCAACATTCAAGCCAATACGCTGCCGGAAGCGATAGATTCCTTCTGGCGTCTGCAATGCCGAGAAATGTTCGCGGGTGGCGGCCTGCATATCAAGAGCCGTATACACTGCCCGCATCGGGTCATCCTCATGGGCACGGGGCGCACCGAAGAATATTACCAGGCGATCACCCACCGAGTATTGATCCATACGAGCGATAGTTCCCTCGTACCGTTCCACCACTTCCGCCATTTCGACGAAGTAATTGTTGAGATGGTGTGTAATGAAGTCTGGGTTGCTATCGCCCATATCCTCAATTAGATCACTGATACCCACATAATTCACAAACATAACCGATACCGGGCGATGCTCAGGCGAAATTTTCACATCCGCCGGGTTGTTGACGATACGCGAAATCAGTTCATGAGGTAAATAGGGCGACAGCCAATCCAATCGGTCCACGAGGTAGGTAATCTGTGCATCCACATCACCTTCGGGCGGTTCGTCCATGACATATTTATCAACTTTGTCTGCCAGCCGTGGGGCATCAATAATCCTGTAGAAGCCTTCCGCCACTTCTTCGAGTGACACCCCATCACCTAG
The DNA here is from genome assembly GCA_965215855.1 of Aggregatilineales bacterium. GTDB lineage: Bacteria > Chloroflexota > Anaerolineae > Aggregatilineales > J027 > J027. Next base: position 926,234 of record CBDCER010000002.1, read on the forward strand.
AAGATCGTGCGTCGTCTGCGAAATTACTATATCGCCGGGGCTGGCGTTACCCTCAGCTTGATCTGCTCGGTTGACCGTATGCCCGGTGGTCACATAGGCCATGCTGTTGGGCGTGCCGATATGTGCCGCAAAGTAACGCCCCGACGAAATACCGCACTTGATACGAAGCGCCTGCGTTTCGTCGCCGACCTCAATTGCCGCGAATTTCTCCATGCCGACCTGCATCGCCAGCGCCGTCTGCACGGCCCGCAGTGCCCCGTCAACCATTTCCTCATCGGTTTCCGCCGGAAACAGTCCCAATAGCGCATCGCCCCCGAACTTTAGCAACGTGCCGCCATGATCGAAAAGAATGGTCACCATATCATGAAACAGGTCGTTGATAACATCGGTAATCATCTCCGCTCCAAGTTGCCCAAATTGAGCTAGGCGTTCGGAAAGCGGCGTGAAGCCCGACACATCGCCAAATAGGAACGTTCCCTGAAACATCCCACCTCGCGGCTCACCCGGCGGTTGCGGAGCCTCAACGACTGGGCGTGGCAGGTAAGTTCGGGCCACCTGAAGCAACGCAGTCAGATGATCGCGCACTTGCACCATTTGTTGCTGATTAGGGCGGCGTTCCAATGGTTCATAAAGATTATCTGGTAAATATTCTCGCAATGATTCAAGCATCGTATTGACCGGACGGGCGACCAATGTCGGTGTGGCAACAGCCAGCGGAGATGGTTGGTGGCGTTCTTCCATCTCGGTCGTCGCTAAGATTCCGGTCTGGGCCAGGGTAGCCTGAACATGAGCTGGGACTGGCATCTGGGTAAGTTGAGCAGGTTGGGCAGGTTGTGACGGCAACACCAGACCCCCCGCCCGCTGAATCACCATGTTTCCACAGTTGTAGCAGTAGTTTGCATTTACTGGCAACAACGTCTGACACGTGGTACACACCACACCATTGACCAACAATGTCCCACACCCCATACAGTAGTGTGCTTGTGCTGGATTGGGGGTGTTGCAATTCGCGCAATTCATAGAATTCCCTCGTAGCATCTGTAATTCTAACTGAGAAGCAAACGGCATTCGCTCGAGCCGCATCCAGCGTTAACGGAGTCTGGTGTTCCGTCTGCGACTATCATACCAATTTTTAACGTCAACGTTTGTGAATTATATGCCAAAAAATGTGGGCTGTCATTCCAATCCAGCGCGGCGTTTTTCGAGGCTATATTGCTCTGGAGTGTCAATATCGCGCAGGATCGCATCGTTTTTCACAGGAACTTTGAGGATAGGATACTGTTTGATTACATCGCGAGGCGCACCGCGTCGCATTCGTAACAACTGCGGCCAGGTTTTGCGTGGGATCAAGATGGGATGACCGCGTTGTCCCTGATAGTAAGGCGCAACAACCGATATTGTGTTCTGTGAGGCAGTTCGAAGGACTTGCAAAATAACACGTGTAGGAATTTGCGGTTGGTCACCCATCACCACCAAACACGCGCCAGTTGCTTTCGCCAGCGCCCGCAAGCCAGCCTTCAACGACGAGCGCATCTCGCCTTTTTCATACCGTGTATTAAACACAGTTTTGACCGGATAATCTGTCAATATCTGTTTGAGCGTCTTCGATTCAAAACCGGTCACCACCACAATTTGTGAGAAATGAAACGGTATCAAGCGTTGCACCACAGCTTCAATCACAGTGCGTTCGCCCCACGACAACAGCATTTTGGATTGCCCCATACGTGTCGAAAGGCCCGCTGCCAACACCACCGCCGCAATCCGGCGCTGTACTTCAAACACCGGATCAGCCGGAAATTGCATCGCACCAATCGCAACACTATCCACACGCGGCGAACGCAAGATCATCTGTGCCACCCGCCGCGCACGAGACCGCATCCGGCCCGACATATCGGCCTTATTCAACAATGCCACCACCCGCGCCCCCTCCGGCACATCTTTCAGTCCCAACGTCTCGTCACGCACAATCTGGGCCAACCATGCCGGTTGAATGGGTTCACCATACCGAAAACCATAGCGTTCCAATGCGGGTTGAGGGTTATAAACATGGGTTTCATCCAACGGTTTGCCCAACACATCCAGGCCCGCGACAGGTACAGCAATAGTGGTATCAGGCGGCCAGACCGGTTCATAAGAATATGGCGTTTTCAGTGGCAGGCGACGTGAACCATCAGCCTCGACTAATAACACATCTGCATTCATCTCATCCATCAAACGGGAGACATATTCATAGGGGATACCGGTGGCTTTGTCGTTGCGAATTTCCTGGTAGACAAAGACAAAGCCGTGATCATCCAGCAGTGTCGCTAGTTCACGGGAACCGCGCAGCAAACTAAAGCGCCAACGCGTTGACCAGGGGAATTCGTCCAATTCCTCAGTGGCGATGCGAGTGGTGGTGGTTGCTAGCACCCGCCAACCCGCAGCAGCCAGCTCCCGCCCCAGACGAATAAGGGCCGAAGTCTTACCCCCCGCCCCAACAAATGACACCACATCACCACGTTGAACATCGAGCGCGTCACATAGGCGCATGATCCCCTCCTCTCACACGATCCGCGTTTCGCAGCGGCAAAATCCCTCGCTGCAAAATCGCCTCCAACACACCACCGCCAATCGCCAATGCCTTGTCCGAAATCGTAAAGCAATGTTCGCGGATATTACGTGCATCAAGATCGCCCACCTTCAATCCGGCAGTAACCGGAACCGTCTCATGGATCAAACCCCGCAACACACCCTCAAACGGGGCCACAATGGGCTGATCAGCAACCGTCGCCACGATTGCGCCTTCAGCCAGATGATCTCCAATTGCAGCCTGCGGTTGCACATAGCCATCGCACGGGGCACGCAACACCCGCCGCGCACCAACACCCATCACATTACCAGGAACACGGGTATCAGGTTCAGCCATGCCGCGCCAGATTACACGCCCCAGCCAGTGACCGCGATTAGTCTCGATGACTGCATGGCAATCTTCTCCCGCCACAAACCCCGGTCCCAACGCGATCACTAGTGGGGCATCGTCAAGATCAGTGTCAATATTGCGCTTGGCGATGCGGGCATCTACTATCACCTGTGGTTGCAACGAGCGCCAACCATCACCAACGATGACCGGTATCTCGTCTGTCCGTAGCGCCAGCCAAATTGCCGAGGTGGAATCGATGCGGCGGGCAGTAATGCCTTCCACCGCAGTTGCGCCCGTATAAACGGCACTTCCGAAGCTGACAGCGCGACGCACTAGCAACGGTCCTTCCAGTTCTGTCGCCACCACCGGATAGCCCGCCTGGTACAGACGATAAATGACGCCTGATCCCAGATCACCGGCTCCGCGCACCACCACCAACGGCAACTCAGACGACTGCACCAAGCCCGTGTTCCCTCAATGCCTCGACCACCTTATCAGGAATCATCGGCAACTCATCAATCCAGATACCGGTAGCATCATGAATGGCTGCGGCAATCGCTGGAGCCAACGGAATAAATGGCATTTCCGCCATCCCGCGCACACCCCAGGGGCCATTCGTTGATGGATACTCCAGAATCACCGATTTCACTTCTTGCGGGATGTCGAACACGGTCGGAATGAGATAGGTGGAGAGAAATGGGTTCAGGATACGCCCATCTTTGGAAATCAGGTGTTCCATCAAGGCATAACCCTGGGCCTGCACCACTGCGCCTTCGACCTGACCTTCGATATTGGCCGGATTCAGCGCCTTGCCAACGTCGTTGGCACACACCACGCGCACCAGTTCAATTAGTCCCGTTTCCAGGTCAATTTCAACCTCCGCCGTTTCCGCCACATAACCATAGGCGAAATTCGGGTTGGAGTAGCCAGTCTCTGGATCGAGTGCGGTGGTTGCAGGCGGGATATATTGGAAAGTGGCTTCTGCTGGGCGTTCTTCATCCTCCCAGCGTTGCAACGCCTCCTCAGCCGCACCGCGAATGGCATTCCCCATCATGAACGTCATGCGCGAGGCAGACGAACTGCCAGAATTGCCAGTCTCCGCCGTATCATGCCCGATCAGCCGTACCTTCTCCAGCGGGACACCAACCGCTGCTGCCGCCATTTGCACAAACGTTGTGTGTGCGCCCTGCCCAACATCGGCTCCGGCGGCTCGGACCACCACCTCCTCGATTTCAGCTGCGCCATGCAACTCAATCGTAGCCCAGCATTGCTCTGGAAAACCAAAGCTGAAACCGATGTTCTTAAAGCCACAAGCAAAACCAATCCCGCGCCGCTTGGTCACATCTGTCGGTTGCTCAACTGGCTGGTACTGCCAACCAGAGTCTCCTGACTGCCAATAGCCACTCTCGCGGGCACAAGCTTCGACCACTTCTGGCATAAATACACCACTCGGCAACGGTGTGCCCACTGTGGTGATCGTGCCCTCATGCAAAATATTCCGCATTCGTAACTCAATTGGATCAATGTCAAGCACCGCGGCCAGCCGATTCATCTGTCCCTCGGCAGCAAACGCGCCCTGTGGCCCGCCAAAACCGCGAAATGCCCCACTTGGAATGTTGTTGGTATAGACGGCATAGGTGTCAACATGGGCGTTAGGGATTTCGTATGGTCCCGTCACCATCAGGTGCGCGTTACCCGTGACTTTATTGGAGGTGTAATTATATGCACCAGCATCAGCAATCACCGTTGCTTCCGCCGCCACAATTTTGCCCTCGCGGGTCGCTCCCCATTTTGCACGAATTTTCATGGGATGGCGTTTGTGATGCGCCAGAATCGATTCCTCACGGCTCCAAACACTTTTGACGGGGCGTCGCAACTTCCAGGCGGCCAGCGCCAGGACAATCTGCACACTCATGTCCTCACGCCCACCGAACGCGCCACCCACTGCCGGATAGATGACTCGCACTTGATCCGGTGGCAAGTCAAGCGCATGGTAAATTTGCTCTTGATCCTCGTGAACCCATTGACCGCCAACCACGACCGTCACACGGCCTTCGTCGTCAAGATAGCCCAGCCCTGCTTCGGGTTGCAAAAAAGCATGTTCTTGATAACCAGTGGTATATTCGCCCTCCACCACCACATCGGCCTGTGCCCATCCTGCCGCCATATCGCCAGTACGGATCTTGTAGTGGCGCACGATATTGTTGAGCGAGTCGGCATGAAGTTGGACAACATCACCTTGCATGGCAACTTCAGGATCAGTGACGATAGGTAAATCTTCATATTCCACGTCAATAAGTTTTTCAGCAGCGGCAGCGGCCTCTTGTGTCTCGGCCACCACCAACGCCACATGATCCATCAAGCATCGTACTACATCACCGCCCGCGACAGTGCTGCCCGGCCCACACAACACAGGCTGGTCTTTGATAATCAGGCCATATTCATTAACAGGCACATCCCGCGCTGTAAAGACCGCTACCACGCCCGGATAAGCCTCGGCCCGACTACTATCAATTGACACTACCCGCGCATGAACGCGATCCGAGTAGTGAATCTTCATCCACAGTTGGCCTTCAATATCAATGTCGCCAGGATAGACCGCCCGACCGGTTACTTTGCCAAGTGCCTCGATGCGTGGAACATCCAGTCCAATTTGGGATGATGGTTGTTGTTTAGACACTGAAAAAACCTCATTTCCTCTTTTTGGCCTCAGCTTCCTTCTTAGCCTTCAATCGCTTCAAAGCCTTGATTTTTTCGCGGCGCTGCTGGGCCTGCTTCTTCTCAATTTTCTTGATCTGCTTCTCAGTGAGTTTGCGTCCTCGCGGGTGAATGACCTTGCCTTCTTGTTCCACGAGACTATCGCCCCCGGCGATCGATGAGACGAAAAGAATACTGATACTGAATGCAATGAACCAGATCAATACACCAATCATGATATGCCGTGTCGTTTCTGGCACATCGCCGACATTCTCCAGATAACTACTGATGTTTTCTTGCAATGTCGTGTCAATGAGAGGGGCCGCAAAAAAAGCAGCCACACCAATCGAAACCGCTAAGAGCAACCCCATCAGAGGCAAGAATCCGCTTTTCCGGTGTTTATTGGGGGAATGTTCTGCCATGATTTTCTACCTTCATCTCGTGATTTACTGGTTATCTGATGCTTTTCCAGCGTTATGGAACGCATCAATGATCTTATAGTAGCCAGTGCAACGACACAAATTACCGGAAATGCTCTGGGCAATCTGCCCATCGGTAGGGTGCGGGTGTTCCTCCAACAATTTTGCCCCAGACATCAAGAAGCCCGGCGTGCAATAACCACATTGCACTGCGCCGGTTTCTGTGAAAGCCAACTGAAGCGGGTGCAATTCATCGCCCACTGCCAATCCCTCGATGGTCACAATCTCCGCACCATGCGCTCTGGGAGCTGGAACCATGCACGCCATCACCGCCACATCATCCAAAAACACCGTGCAGGCTCCACATTCGCCCTCACCACATCCTTCTTTAGTCCCGGGCAGGCCAATGTCCTCACGGAGAAAATGCAGCAGCGTCTTGTGTGATCCGCCAGTCACAGTGTAGGGATTGCCATTGACCGTGGTGGTGATGGTATCGCCAGAATCGCGCTCGTGGCGTATCTTACGGGGCAGTGCGTCGCTCACGATGGCGCGGGCTGCTCCCCAGAGCATTGCAGGATCTTCCGGCCACCCATCGCGATAGCTACGATCACGAATCTGGCGCAAGGCGCGGGCTGTGAAGACCCGTACCATCTCAGTCCGATAAGTAGCGGTCGCCCGTACGTCATCAATCGGCGTCGGCACATCCCCGGTTAACCGAGCTGCGTCGGCAATCACCACATCTGTCAACGTTTTTCCTTGAAGATAATCCTCAGTGACCGGAACACGAATCACCGTCGGAGCCACACTGCCGAGTGTGATTCGCGCATCGGTGATCCGGTCGCCATCAAAGTTCAGAATTGCCGCGATATTAACTACCGAAATGGCCTGCGCCCGCCGCAACCCTAGCTTCAAAAATGTTCCGTGTTGGTCGGGCTGCATAGCCGATATTTGGATACTTACCAACAATTCGTCTGGGCGCATGGCGGTTTGTCGCAACCCAGTATAGAACGCATCCAGACTCAAGGTGCGTTCTCCTTGTGTCGAACGCAACGTCACGCTGGCCGCCAATGCCAACAACGGTGCAATGGTGTCGTTGGCAGGACTGGCTGTGATGAGATTTCCAGCAATGGTACCCCGATTGCGAATCTGCGGAGCGCCGACTTCCCAACATGCCTGGGCCAGTGGGAAAGTGTATTGCACTGCCATCTCGCTCCCGACGACGTGATTGTGCGTGACCAATGGCCCTAGACGCAGGACATCGCCTTGCAGTTGGATTTGATCAAGATCGGGTATGCGTGAAATGTCGATTAAAGTATCGACGCCGGGTCGTTGCTGGCGTTCCAGTTCGATGATGATGTCCGTTCCACCCGCGATGACACGGGCACGTTCACCATACTTTGCCAACAATTCCAGTGTTTCATCAATTGATGTTACCGAAAAATAGTTTTTCCACATTGAAATCGTATCACCTCATTTATCGTACCACCACAAAAATGCTGCGGGTGAAAAAATATGAGACTCATACACAGCTTCCGGAGTCCCCGATGTATCGGCAGGCATCCGATAGACGCGCCCCCGCAACGTTTGGGTTTCGGCATCAATTTGACTGCCAATGAAATAGATTATGTCGCTGCCCATCGACCAATAGGCATCTGTCTCCACAAGACGAGGGGTATGTGTCATCTGCTGAGGAAGGGCTTCGCCGCTTAAATCTAGCCGCCACAGATCAGTATGTCGGCCTGATCTTCCTTCCTGCAAACTGACAATAGCCTGACGCGTTGCTGGTGAATAGGCATTGAGTAGTGTCAAGCTATCCTCGATATCAAACATCGCCACCGGCTCTACTGCACAGGAATCCCCAGGACCAATCACACAATCAGTCGGTAACAGCGCCACCCCTAAAAACGCATCCGTATAATACGCGACCAGCAGGCCGGTACTATCAGACACCCAACGATAATCATGCAAAATGCCGCGTTCCGGCCCCCACACCAGGCGGGGTTCCACACCACCGCCTCGTGGCAGGCTATAGAGACTGGGAAACGGTACGGCATCACTGGTCACGTGATAAACGAATGCTCCACTCCCTGGTGACCAACGCACATCATAAATATAGGGATGAACCGCCATTTCGTGGACTTCAGTCATCGTCGGGTCCGTCAACACAAGTTCGACCTGCTGTGGGGGAGATTCCAAATCGGCTTCGACTTCATGCTGGCGCACCCAGGCAATCATACTTCCATCTGGCGCTATCGTTGGGCAGGTCAATCGCGCTTCCTCCGCAGATAAAACCGTTCGCTCGCCAGAAGGAATATGAACCTGATAAAGATTGGCCCCGGTCAGCTCATACCACAAGCGTTCACCTTCCGGAAATACCGTTGGGGTGCAGGCCGGACGCTGGGCAAACGTCGCCAATGTTCGGGCAGAGCCATTGCCGAGGTCGATCACTACCAGTGGAAAACCCTCGCCATTGACATCCACTCCCGATACTAACACCTCTGGTCCGGTGGGTGGTTCTTGCAGCTGGGCGACGTCCGGCATCGTGCTGAATAGGACAAGTCCCATTCCAACGATCACCAAAATCCATAATAGACGCATTATCACTCCTGCATTATTCAGGGCGTAATTCCAAAAGTTTGTTTGATCGTTCACGAATGTCAGACGCGTCCCAGCGCACGTCATGGTATTCGATGGTGCGCCAGGGCACAATCATATCCTTATAGTTATCACTGGCCGGATGCCCACTCTGACCGGTAGCAAGCATGGCACGGCTTTGACCGAAATCGCTTAAATCTATGATAAGACGATAAGTCGGCAATGTCACAATAGCATAAGACAAAAAATCATCATCACTGTCAGTGACTGTCACAAAACGTGTGGCATTGACGTTCCCGGTGCCACCACTCATCGCAAATGCCCCGCGATTGATCGGGAACGGCCCGCTAGTGATGGCAGGGTTGGACAACACTTCATCTTGGCCGATAACACGACTGATAAATGTACCCTGGTGCAAGTCTCCCCAGCGCCACTCAGTGCGATCTTCTCCTAATGTATCCTTTAGCACACCATAGGCCAAAACAAAAGCCCGCTGGAGCATATCATCGCGGGTTTCGTGCGTAAAAGGGGTGGCAGTGTCGTCCCACCATTCATGATCGGGCTGGGCGGCCAGTTGTGTGATAGCCCACATATCCGCTTCCAGGCCATTACTCTCATAAGCCAAATTGTCCACGAAGGTCAGCCGAGCGGTTTCAGTCCAAAATACTGCGAACAACGCCGCCTGGGGGCTATCCATGTGATTCTGCAAATCCCATTCTTTCAGCCAATCCAGTGCATCCTGAATCGCCAGGTCTTCAAATTCAAGCGCAAAAAGATAGGGCAATAATTCCTGGGCGAACAGGCTATGATTATCCCCTTGAATCTGGGTGAAACTATCCGGCGAATGTTGGTAGACTGCATCCAACAGATGCTCAATGCGGGTCGCTCGATACCCCCAGTTCGCTTCATTGCTCAGGCTAATCGTCACATCTTGGTAATCATCAGCCAATTGCAACGCCAGCCATGAATAATATGACAGCGGTACAACCGCATTATCGGCATCAATAATCTTGCCATCGGGCGGATTGTAAACCGAAGGCAGCAAATCGAATGGGACAAATCCCTGCCAAGCATAAGCCGAATCCCAACCCGGCACTGGCACTAAACCACTGTGGTCAGCATGACGAATCGGCACATCTCCAGCAATCTGATACCCGATATTTCCGGCCACATCAGCATATATAAACCGTTGAGCAGGCCAGCGCCATGATGCCAATGCCGCCCGAAATTCATCCCAGTTTTGGGCACGGTTGAGCGCCAAGATTCCAGACAGTGGATCCGCCGGATAAGCCGCGCCACGCCAGTGCAGTGCCAATGCCTGATAATCAGCTTCACTCAAAAGCTGATGGCTAAATGCGCTCTCGACCTCGGTGATGATTGGGCCATACTGTGAGCGATAGACGACGACCTCCAGCGGCTCTTCTATTGGCTCTTCCTCATCTTCATTATGGGGTTCGAGGCGAATAACCTCACGTTCCATATCAACCCACTGCCCATCCACCTCGTATTGCAAAGGATTAGCTGGATTCAGGCGCAACAGATACACATCTTGGGTGTCAGTCTGTAGTGGATTCATGCCCCAGGAAATTTGGCCGTTATGCCCAACAATAATGCCAGGGATGCCGGGCAGAGTGAACCCCGCGACTTCGTAAGGGCATTCCTCTCCCAGATTAATACAATGCAGTCCCATCTCATACCATTGCGACGGGATTTCGATGGGCATCTGGAAATCGTTGGCTAGCAGCGGTTTGCCGCTGAGGGTATGCTCGCCACTGACCACCCAGGCATTGCCACTATTCATCGGATAAAGCCCCAGCAGCGACATTAAGTCCAACGACATCATAGCCTGCAAATCTGTACTCAGCGTATCCAGCACACGCCCATAAGCAATATCAGGCGGCATCTCGCTCTTAAATACCCATGCCTCCAGATCAACCAGTCCTAACTCTTCCGCACTCAAAACCGTCGAGCGGTGGTCATAAGGATAACCAGGGCGATAAGCAGCAATCATGCTCGGTTCCAAATCCCCATAGAGGCTGGCCCGCTCCAATTCCGCCCACAAATTGCCGTCCATTCCCCAGGCAAAAACCTTGAACAATAGCAAGGAATGGTAAGGTTCCCAGGATTCGACACCCACATCGCGGCCCAAATAAGCCAGCAAATTATCGTACTGGCCGGATAGCCCCAACAATCCGTACATCGAGGCCAGTTCCTCCACGCTGCGTTCTTCCACATACGCATTGATCCCGGCACTATACGCTTCCAATGCAGCCCGAGCTTCCGGAGTTGTTTCCTGCCAATCTGCCTGAGCAGCCTCCGCCCACCCCAATGTCAGGGTCAACGTGTCGGCCTGCATAATGATGTCATTATTGGGCAATATTTCGTGCAGACGCCCCTGCCCCAGATAGCGACTCAGTTCCATTTGCCACCAACGATCTTGAGCATGAACATAGCCCTGCACAAAGAACAAATCGGTGGTGTTGGCGGTATAAATATGGGGGATGGCCCAATTATCGCGATAGACGGTCGCTTCATCGTGCAAACCAGCGACCTGCTGCGTGCCTGAAACGGTGGGCAACGGACGAAAATAGACTGAATAGGCCATGTAGGTCGCCACACTCCCCATGCCCAGAATCAGGACTATCACTACAATCGTGACAATCCGTATTGATTTTCTACGCGACTTCATCAAGACGTTCGCCTATCCATCATTCCTGTGCCATGAATATTATCCGAAATGGATGAAAAATGCACCCAAAATCGAAGCCGGGAGCAGACTGGCCCCCGGCTCGGTTGGCGCGGTAATTATGCGAAAACGGTCAACTGCTACGCAATCGCTGTTCTGTGAAACGGAGAATGTCACGTTGTGAAAGTAGACCAACAGGGCGCTGTTCGTTCACTACCAGCAGATAGGATTGTTCATTTAAATCGCTGTCGCGGAGCGTGTCGTATAAATTGCGATGAGCATCAACCGTCCGCAATTGGTGAATGGGTATCATCACTGTTTCAACTGACACATTGCCCCAATGGAGGCGCGGCAACACCCGAAAGTTCTCCACCGTTAGGACGCCAACCAATTGACCATTACGAGTCACTGGTGCGGCAGATGTAACGCCACCAACTGCCATCATGTCAATGGCATAGGCCAGCGGCCAATCCGATTCCAGCGCCCGTCCCCAATTGACTAACTGCCCAACAGCCACGCCCTGCAATCCAGCTCGCAGCGTTGCATCACGTAAATGCTGTTTGGCGGCGCTCAATAAGAAGAAGCCGAGCAGAACCGAGAAAAACCCACCACCGATAATCGTCTGTGGCGTGAACAACGAGACAAAGCCGGAGAGGATCAGCATGTAGGCCAACCCCTGCCCCAGAAGACTGGCCCAACGGGTCGCTTTTAGATAATCACCGGACAATCCCCAGACAATTGCCCGGAACACCCGCCCGCCATCCAGAGGAAACCCCGGAACCATGTTGAATATAGCCAGCATGATATTGATGATGCCTAACCAGAAGAATACTTCAGCCAGGATAGGCGATCCTCTGAGCAGAAAACTTACGCCCAGAAACATCCCGCCTAACACCAGGCTACTCAGTGGCCCAACGATGACAATCCAGAATTCTTGCAAGGCTTTGCGAGGTTCGCGCTCGATCTGAGCCACGCCACCCAGAAAAAACAGCACAATCTGATGCACTGGAATGCCGTAGAAACGCGCCATCAACGCATGGGCCAGCTCGTGCCATAAGATGGAACTGAAGAACAACACCGCTCCAAACACACTGAATGACCAGTATATGGCATCAGAATATCCAGGCGCACGCTCTGGCAACACAATCCCCGCCAGTTGAAATGTGACCAGGGCAGCGATGAAAAAGAGGCTATAGTTAATCCCGATACGAATACCGGCGATCTTTCCAATACGTAACGATGCACCCAACATTGTGTTTGCCTTTTATTCGTCGTCTGACAATTCACCGAAAAACGTGTGCCACATCTGGCGGATAATGCCGGTTTCCTTATCTTCCGAGAGGAAACTACCAATCAATAGCGCCACGGCCATACAAAAAACAAAAATTACGCCTGCCCACAAAAAAAGCTGACTGACTGGGAAATCGTCCACATTCCAACCCTTGATTTAGAGGATGATGGTAGCTGCCAGCAAAGACCCCCAACCAAATGCCATGAAAGTCAATACAAAGAGCAACAATAACAGGATAAAGACAAATAGCCCCAAAGTCCAGCGGTCATCGGCACGTGGCAGGGCAAACGCCCGCTTGGGCTTGCCAAAAAGTGCCTGTTGTTGCCTAAAATATTGACGCGGATAGGGCACTTCATCTAACGCTTGCAAAATCTCAATGGCGCGGTGTTGGGTCGGACGCAGTTGCAGCACACGATAGGCTGCCTCTGCTGCTTCTTTGGCATCCGGTGAAAACTCGGCCAGCCATAGCCAGGCATAAATGTCCTGGGGGTTGATCTGCACCAAATCACGGAGGATGGCGCAGGCTTTATCCTGATGTCCGGTGCGGCCTAACGTGATCGCACGCCTTAGGGTGGACATAATATCATGTAGCCTTTCTCCCGACTCTATCTTATCACATCCGATGGTACGGGAGTCGCCCTAAAGATTAGGGGAATCTGAGGCTACTTCATCCACGTTCGTTTCGCATCAACCGCCGCCTGATACAACTCAATATACTGGCGGGCGCTGTTATCCCAACTCCAGTCAATCCGCATGGCCCGTTCCTGCATCCGTTGGTAGACCTCCGGACGGTGATAGTAGGTGTCGATGGCCCAGCGCAGCGTATTCGTCAGCGCATCGGGCGTCTCCCATAAAAATGTGAAGCCTGTGCCTTTATCGCCAGGGCCGTTGTCATAATTCTCCACCGTATCGACCAGACCGCCTGTCTCGCGCACTACCGGCAACGCCCCATATCGCATGGCGATCATCTGCGTCATGCCGCATGGCTCGTAGCGACTCGGCATCACCACCAGGTCGCTACCGGCGTAAATCCGCTGGGCGAAGATGGCATCGTAGTAGGTAAACGCCCGCGCTTTCCAGTGGAAATCGTGGCCGAGTTGCCAGACGGCAAGTTCCAGTTCTTCCTCGCCCGTGCCCAAAATGACAATTTGCACATCTTGATCGATGGCGATGCGGCGCAATGCTTCGGCCAGTAGATCAATGCCTTTCTGCTCCACGAGGCGCGACACAACCCCGATCATCAGGGCATCATCACGCTGCGGTAACTCAGCCAAACGCTGCAATTCCAGCTTATTCTTGACGCGTTCTGTTCGGAAATTATCAACGTCGAAGTTGTGGAGAATATCGGGATCAGTCGCGGGATCGAAGCGTTCCATATCCAGGCCGTTGAGAATGCCGGAGAAGTCCTTGTCGCGTCCCCAAATCAGCCCCTCCAATCCCTCACCGAAGCGTGGATAGTGTAGCTCAACCGCGTGGTGTGGGCTGACCGTGTTCAATTTGTCAGCATAGGCCAACCCCACCGCCAGCAAATCCCCGCCATGTCCGCTGGAAACCAGCAACGGATGGTCACGCGGTGGCACACCGACCCCATCCATCCAGTCGCCCGCCATCTTGCCCTGATAGGCCATGTTGTGAATAGAAATCACCGAGGCAATCTGGTTCCAATGTTCCGAAAAACGGGCTTTGTGGAGCATGAAGGGAATCAATCCCGTATGCCAATCATGCACATGGATAACATCCGGCCACCAGTCGCCCGCTTCAGAGTCGGCTCCGTTCGCCAATTCCCATACGACTCCCAATGCCGCCTGCACGAAAAAGATAAATCGCTGGTTATCCCAGTCGAAATCTGTATAAACATAGGGCTGGTCGAAAAAGGGCCAGCTATGCAGAAAATAGAAAGGTACGCCACGATGCACCGCCTTCCGCACATACACATCGGCTGTGCCCACTGGACGCTCGAACTTATAATGAAACGCATGAGTCAGGCCATGTGCTGGTGCATCAATCGTGCCATAGTGCGGCAACAAGACTCGTGCATCAATCCCCAGGTGACGCAACGCAATCGGCAGGCTACCGACCACATCCCCCAACCCACCCGTCTTGACAAATGGCGCAGCTTCAGCCGCTACAAAAAGGACTTTTTTGACTTCCATCAATTATTTGTCTCCAACAACTCTATAACTTACCGCGATTGTAGCCAACTTCCTGCCAGGGCGAAATATGATACAATCGCCCGCTGGTAGATTGCACAAAAATTAGGGACTATTATGCAAGGTAAAATTCAGCTCGTTTCGTGGAATGTCAACGGCATCCGCGCCGCTCATCGCAAAGGCTTCATGGACTGGCTATCCAGCACGTCGCCTGACATCCTGTGTCTGCAAGAAATTCGTGCTATGCCGGAGCAAATGCCTAATGACCTGCGCGACCCTGACGACTATCATACCTATTGGTATCCAGCCGAGAAAAAAGGCTATAGCGGCGTGGGACTGTTGAGCAAAGTCAAGCCGCTGGATGTGCGCTATGGGATGGGCGTTGAGGAATTCGACGTAGAAGGGCGCACACTTATCGCCGAATATCCAGAATTCACGCTGCTGAATGCCTATTTCCCCAGTGGCACTCGTGGCAAAGATCGGGTTGATTTCAAACTGGCTTACAACGAAGCGTTTCTGAAAGTCGCTGAGGAAATTCGAGGGCAGGGCAAGCCGGTCATTTTCTGCGGTGATGTCAACACCGCCCACCAGGAAATAGACCTGACCCACCCCAAAGCTAATGTCAAGAACTCTGGCTTTATGCCCATCGAACGTGAATGGCTGGATCGGGTATTTGCATTGGGCTATGTCGATACCTTCCGCCACTTTTATCCTGATCTAGCAGAAAAATATACCTGGTGGACGACCCGCGCCAATGCCCGCCAACGGAATGTCGGCTGGCGCATTGATTATGTCATTGTCACCGCCGATCTATGCCCAACCTTGCGCGACGCCTTCATCTGGGCTGATGTGATGGGTTCCGATCATTGCCCAGTCGGTGTAGACCTGGAATTCTAAGCATCCTCCAACGGTAAATGGAGTTGGGCTACTGGTTTATAGCTATAGCGATGATGTGGCGTGGGGCCGAGCGTGCGAATGGCGCGGATATGGGCGGCGGTTCCATAACCAACGTTACTATTCAGTTGATACGATTCGTCATAGTCCTGCGCCAATTCACGCACTAATACATCATGACGATGTTTGGCGAGGATCGCCGCACACGCAATCGACAGACACTTCGCATCGCCTTTAACAATCGACTGGCGACCTACCTCAAGGTTATCCAGTGGCATGGCCGTGTCAGTCAGCAAAAAATCCACCTCAACCTCATCATCGAGTGACGCTTGTAATTCGCTCAGTGTCCGTTCCGCCGCCAGTCGAATCGCGCCCATAATGCCAAATTGATCGACTTCGCGGGCCGCACCCACACCCACAGCCCAGGCCAATGCTGTTTCTTTGACCACATCCGCCAGCCGGTAAACTTTCGGACGGTACAATTTCTTCGAGTCGCGGACTTCAGTGAGTGTTTCTGCCAGCGTATCCAGATCATCCAATGGCAACACCGCCATGCCGACGCATACTGGCCCAAAGAGACTGCCCCGTCCGGCCTCATCAACACCGGCAATCACGCGAAAGCCCTGTTGCAACAAGTCGCGCTCGAAATCTAATGTTGGAATGGGTATTTGCTCTGCCATGCATTCCTCCTAATCGCGGTATACTTTACCTTAAAGTGGTAAAAAGGAGAATTCCCCATGAGTCGAGAAGTTGTAATTGTAGAAGCACTCCGCACCCCCACCGGCAAGCGTAATGGCCTGTTGAGCCGTGTTCATGCTTTAACGCTGGGTGGTATTCCACTGACCGCATTATTTAGCCGCACTGGCCTTGAGCCTGCCCTGGTCGATTACGTCATTTGGGGCTGCGTATCGCAAGTCGGTGAACAAGCTATCAATGTCGGACGCCAGACCTGGCTGAATGCCGGATTGCCAATCGAGGTTCCGGCCACGACGATTGATACTCAGTGCGGCTCCAGCCAGCAGGCGCTACACTTGGCTCACGGTATGATTTCGAGCGGTCAGGCCGACATCATGGTCATTGGTGGCACAGAAAGCATGTCGCGCGTGCCGATGGGCAGCACCTTCGCTCATGGCCCTGGAACTCCATCCCCGTCCTCCTTTTTAGAACAATATCCTGTCACGCATCAGGGCGACTCTGCCGAAATGATGGCAAAACACTGGAATGTCAGCCGCAAAGAAGCCGACTCACTGGGGCTGGAAAGTCATCGCCGTGCCCACCACGCCACACAAAGTGGCTGGTTCGAGCGCGAAATCGTGCCGGTAGAAACCGTGGACGAAGACGGCAATTCTATCACTGTCTGTCACGATGAGGGCATACGACCCAACACCTCGCTGGAGAAAATGGGAACGCTCAAGCCTGCCTTCCAAGAGGATGGCATCGTCACCGCTGGTAATTCCAGCCAGATTTCAGATGGATCAGCGGCTATCCTGGTGATGAGCGCCGACAAAGCCCAGGCACTCGGCCTGGAACCTCGCGCCCGCATTGTGGCGCAAACATTGGTCGGTGTGGATCCAGTAATGATGTTGAGTGGGCCAATCCCCGCCACCCAAAAATTACTCGACCTAAGCGGGCTGGGGCTAGACGACATGGACCTCGTCGAGATTAACGAAGCCTTTGCCACCGTCGTCATCGCCTGGCAGCGCGAATACGACCCGGATATGAGCAAAGTCAATGTGCATGGCGGCGCGATTGCATTGGGGCATCCCCTCGGCGCTTCAGGGGCAAAACTGATGACGACACTGGTCCATGCGCTGGGAACACACGATAAACGCTACGGCCTGCAAACCATGTGCTGCGGAGGCGGTTTGGGAACCGGTACGATTATCGAACGGTTGAACTGAGAGGGATATGGCTCAACGAGCATCGTAGGTTAGGCTGTGGCCGACATCATAGCCATCAATCGCCATCGGCAATTGCGCACGCGCCGCAGATGCGCCACTCAACACCCGGCACAGCGCAACCTGAGCCGCGACATCTGTCGAGTAGGCTACGGTGAAGCCTGCCGTTGCGGGATTAATGGCTTCCCAATCATAAGGTTTCCAGAGTGAGACATAAATCGTTCTTTCTGGTGGCAGGGCTGCTAACAAATCGCCCTGCCCAATATTCCACCCCACATTTTCGCCGACGAATATGACCACATCGGCGTTGCGAGCCACCGCTTGCGCCGCCCCATATTCCCACTCTGCCGGAACAAAACTGAAGCCCTGAAAGGCTGCATCTGGCAGATAGGTTTCGCATTCCTCGCGGATTGTCGGCTTACCGATAGGGTATACAATCGCCACCGAATCCTCTGGCCCCAGCGGTAACATGCCCAACTCATCGCGGACGACGGTAAAACCCGCCTCGAACATGCGGATCATAGCTTCCTGCGACTGGCCGAGCGGAATACGCTCACGCGCTGTAGCCGGGTCCAGCGGTTCCCAATCCAGTAATCCATAGCGGGCTTTGAGCATGAGGATACGCCGCACCGACTCATCCAGACTCGCTTCGGAAATGTCGCCGCGCTCAACGGCGGCATAGACCGCCTCCAGCGTCGCCATTTCGTCTACAAACGCAGCATTCGGCCCCATGGCGATCATATCAACACCGCCCTCCAATGCCATGACAGCCGCCTGGGGCATCGAAAAGCTATTGACGATAGCGCCCATTTCCAGCGCGTCGGTCATGATAATGCCATCAAACCCCAGATCATCGCGCAACAAACCAACCATCGTTGGCGAAATTGAGGATGGCAAGTCTTCCACCGGCTCCAGAGCAGGATAGTAAAGATGCCCGACCATCACTACCTCGGCTCCGCCTTCGATTGCCAATTCAAAGGCTCGCCTGTTGGTCGCCGCAAATGTCGCCCGATCTAGCGTCACAACCGGCAGCGTGCGGTGGCTATCGACCTCAGTCGGACTATGGCCGGGAAAATGCTTCACGACACCGACCACACCCACATCCGCCATACCGCGCACCATCGCACCAGCTAATTGGCCGACCACCGCCGGATCCTCGCTCATTGTGCGATGGTTCAGGACACGATAGGGATTCATGGCATCGTCACGCGTATGCAAATCAGTCACCGGAGCGAGATTCATCGTGACCCCAACCGCCTTCACTTCTCGCCCAACCGCCTGGCCCATCAGAAACGCGATGTCAGGGTCAGCCGTGGCTCCCAAAATGGCCGGGTCGGGGAAATGGGTAAAGCCATCCTGCAAGCGCCAGACACGTCCGCCCTCCTGGTCTGTCGCAACAATCATCGGGATTTCAACCCACGATTGCAGATGATTGATATAGGTCGTCACCTGTTCTGGCGTTTGTCCATCCAGATTGGAGCCGAACAATACCACTGCTCCTGGCTGATAATCGCTCAGGAATTGCTGCTGGGCATCTGTCATCAGGCGACCGCCGAGGCTGACCATAAACAACTGGCCCACCTTCTGGCGCATGGTCATAGATCGAAGGATCGCCTCAACGCGCTGCGCGTGATCTTGCACTGGTGGGTCAAAACTCTGTATTGGAGATGTTATCAAGCCAGCCGCAATAACAAGCAAGCATAGCCAGATCAATAAACGGTGACGAATCGTCAATATTGCTCCTTGTTGGCTATGGCCCGGTGTAGGCCACATGCTCTCCATCAGGCACATTGCCATCCGGAAAGGCATTGGTGAAATACGGCGACATGACCTCGCTGCCGACAGTCACATCGGCTCCAATCACTAGGTCATTGGGAATGTGGGTGCTTTTGCCAATGACGGTCATGCGCGGTTGGTCATCGCCTGTCTTGCGCCCAACCCGCGCATTCTGCCCAACAACCACCTGCTTGTCCAGAATACTATGTTCAACCACCGCCCCCGCCTCAATATAAGCATCCGTCATGATGATGCTCTCGCGAATGATCGCACCGGGGCCGACATACACACCAGGCGACAACACACTCCGTTCAACAGTGGCTCCCGCCGCAATCACAGAACCATCGGTAATCAGACTATCGCTGATTTGAGCGCCGGTTTCGATTTTGACTGGTGGGCGTTCCTCCGAGCGCGTATGAATCACCCAGGCCCGGTCGTTCAAATCCAGCGGCGACGGAACCTGAATCAGGTGCATATGTGCTTCCCAAAAGGCGCTCAAAGTTCCAACATCCACCCAATATCCCTCAAAGGGATAAGCTACTACACGTAGTTTATCGTGGATCATCTTGGGGATAATATCTTTGCCAAAGTCATGTGACGATCCATCAGCGTAGACATCGGCCTGCAAATAGTAATCCAGCACCGGTGTCTTAAACATATAAATGCCCATGTTCGCCAGTGTGCCGGGCGGGTCTTTCGGCTTTTCATAAAACTCTTTCACGTTCATATTTTCATCGGTGAACATGATGCCATAACGACTCGCCTCGTGCATCGGCACATCAATGACACTGATCGTCACGTCCGCATCATTCTCTTCATGATGGCGGATCATGGCAGAGTAATCCATTTGATAGATATGATCACCCGATAGAATAAGCGTGTTGGCTGGATCGCCGCGCCGCACAAAATTGAAGTTTTGCGTCACGGCATCAGCGGTTCCTTTGTACCAATCGGTATCTCGACGCCCCAGATAAGGCTGCAACAACTGAATGCCACCCGAAAACGAGCGATCCAGATCCCAAGGACGCCCACGGCCAATATGGTCATTGAGCGAATGCGGGCGATATTGTGTCAGGACCAGGACATCGAAAATACCTGAATTCACACAATTGGACAGTACAAAATCAATGATGCGATACCTTCCGGCAAAGGGCACTGCCGGTTTCGCACGCTTGGCTGTCAACACCCCCAACCGCGTTCCTTCTCCACCCGCCAATATCACAGCACGTGTCGGCATTCGTCACTCTCCCAAAAATATTTTCAGTTTAAAATTGCAATGTCACATACACAGGTCGATGATCGGAACCACCGACAAAACGTTTTTGAACGACGTGCGCCGAATCCTGCACCATGCGTTGTGCCAGCGCCGGAGACAGCAATATATAATCAATCTGGCTATACTCCTTCTGCGATTTCCAATAATGGGTCCAACGCGCCTGGGGATCGGCAATGGATTGCGATACATCATAGATGGGCAGGTGGCGATTTTGTAGCAGCGGAGCCAGCGTGACTGCATCGGGTGTATCGTTGAAATCGCCTGTCACCAAATACATCGCATCCTGTCGCGGGAAGCGTCCACGCACAATGGCCGCAATCATGGCGGCCTGCTTCTGCCGCAGCCGATCCGCTCGCAAACTGGCCTCTTCCCGCTTGCTACCTTTCAGTTTGGGATCCACATATTTGCTCTTGAGATGCGTCACGAACATAGTAAACAGGCGTTGACCAGCCTGTGTTGGATGCAACACCTCCACTTCCAGCAAATCTCGTGAGAACAGCTTGCGGCCAGTTTCGCTATCACGGATGAACTGATACGAAACCACCTGCCCTAACGGCATAGTGCTGCCCACCGCGACATCAATGCTACGCGGATCGTTGCCAGGAATCAGCGCAAGATCGCGGAAGTGGCGACCCATTTGTGACACATTGAACTCGTACAGTATGCCTTTGCTTTCAACTTCCTGAAAGGCCATGATGTCCGGACGATCTTCGCGCAGGCGTGCCCCCAACTGATAAATATCATCCAGTGTTTTGGGCTTGGTACTGCGCGAATTCCAGCGATCATCGCTCCAGCTATATGGGTCATCAAAACGATCAAACAGGTTATTGACGTTATATGTTCCAACTTTAATCTGCAATCCAGCCATCAAGCAAACCTCCCGTACAAACAGTTTAAGTATGACGACGACCGAAATATATCGCAAATGTTCAGGTGCGTTGGTTGATCAGGCGATTGGCACTGAAAGCAAACGTGGCTGTCAGAAGCAGTAGGACTGCTGCCATACCAAAAGCTGTTTTCAGGCCGACTACATCCGCCAGCGACCCCAACAGCAGCGGCATCGACAGGATAGCAGTACCCGTGCCGATCAGAATACGGGCACTGGCCGCATCGGCACGTTCGGGAGCAGCATTGGTGGCGGCAGCGAGTGCCAGCGGAAAGAGGTTCGCAATGCCCAACCCCGCAATGAACAACCCCACCACGTTCAACACAGCCACCGGTGATAGCCAGAACAGCGGCAGCCCAACCAGCGTGATGGCAACGGCGTACAGCAGTAATGTCTCGGCAGGCTGGTGGCGCGTCAAACGGCTGGCGGCCAGTCGTGCAAATACCATCGCGGCGAAGAAGACCGTCATCAGCAGCGAGGCCATTTCCGTGCGTAGTGCCACCACCGTATCCAGAAAATCTGCCCCCCAAAACACCACACACCACTCCACCGATGTCCCTAACACCAACGCTCCCCAATAGACCCAGAAGCGTTTTGATAAAGGTATGGTAGATGAAGCTTCACCACCATGTTGTGTGTGTGCATTTGACAAAGGCGGCACAGTCACAGTTCTGGCAAATCGCAGTGCTGCCACGCCCCACAATATAGCGGCGACGACCAGCGCCCCACGCCAGCCAACGTCTATACTCTCGAAGCCGCCAATCAATAGGGGAGCAAACATGGCACATAGGCTAGCTGCGACATTCGCCTCTGTCAGGGCATAAGCCCGTTGGTCACCGTGCTGATCGGACAATGTAGCCTGGATTGTGGTCAGCAACAATCCGCCGATTGTGCCCATCACCAACGTTCCGGCAATTGTTATGGCTGGATGTTGGCCCAGGATTAGCAGCATCGCGCCCACTACCAGGCCACCACCACCAATCCAGAACATCGCCCACCGCCCGATACGCACCGCCAGACCTTCGCCGCCCAGCCCCGCCAGCACCATCCCGAAGGCCAGGGCACTCATGTGCAGCCCGCCGACGGTATAGCTCAAATCCAATTCATCGCGCAAAAATGGCATCAATTGGCCGGGCGCGGATTGCATAAACGCAAAAAAGCCTAACATCCCATAGGCCAGCCAGGTAAAGCGATCCCGCACAAAATTCGCCGTCGTCATACACTCAAATTCCGCTACAATAAGCCCGTTGTAGTCAACAGGACCGGATAATGCGCCGCTATCGTAATCAAATCGTCCTCAGTCTGGCATTCATGGCCGTTGTGCTGGTCTTGGTGGTGTTATTGAGCAATGCCCACCAACTGGCCGACAAGTTGGGCGATTTTCCACTACTGCTGTTTATACCCATCATTGGCCTAAAAGTCATCAACTGGATTCTGCGCTACCTGGAATGGCACTACTTCCTGCACATCATCGACGTGTACCCTGTCCTGCGCGGTGAGACGCGCCCGGCTCCAGCCCCCGATCAACCAGCTACTATCCGCGTGCAAGATAGTTTCATCTTGTGGATGGCAAGCCTGCCCTTCGCGCTCAGTCCTGGCAAAATCGCGGAAGTTCTCAAAGCCCTGATCCTGAAAAGTATGACGCAGACGCCCGTCTCGCGCAGTGCCCCCATCATCTTTGCCGAACGGTTGGTGGATGGCATCGCGGTGGTGTTGCTGGTCGGGATTTCGGCGGCGGTCGCGGGTGATTCGCTCTTCGCGGCGGAGGACGTGAGCGCAGATTACATCCGAGCCATTTTGATTGGAGCTGTAGTGTTTATGTTGCTGCTCATTGGCATCATCCAATTTCGCAGCAGCGCGACCCACCTCATCACCCAGTTAGGTCGTCTGCCGCTTATCGGGCGTCTGGAGCCGAGTATCCACGCATTATATGAGAGCAGCTATGATCTGGCGAAAATCCGCCACCTGGCCCCGACGACGTTTTTCGGCATCGGCGCGTATTTCACAGATTGCATCGGCTTTTATTTGATGCTGGTCGGGCTAGGCGAAACACCGTCGGGAGACTTGTTTGTGCAGGCGACGTTCATTTTGGGGTTTTCGGTGGTGATCTCGGCCCTGAGTGCCCTGCCAGGCGGAGCCGGTGGCCGCGAGATCACTGTCGGGGCATTGCTCAAAGGCGTGGTTGGTATGGGCGGGGCAGCCACCGGCGCGGCGGTGTTGCTCATCAGTTTCTTTCAGGTGTGGATCGGTGTGTTGGTCGGCTTGCTCGTCATTCTGATCTTCCGCAAGCGCCTGTTTCCGCCCAGCCTGGAAGCCGAGATCGAAGCCTATCACCGCGAAGCTGCCCCTGCTATTTAACCAATTTCAAGCTGTATCAGTGGGCAGCAATGTATCCATTCGCGCTATAGATACTCAATGTGGCTAACTGGTTGAAATCACCGATGATATTGAGTTCATCCCAGGGGAGCCAACCTTCATGATCACCAACAACAACTTTATAACTGCGGCTCAGTAAGTCTCGACCTACAACTTCGATTGGAGTTCCGGCTGGCAAAACCAGTGGAGCATCGTTTTCGACTACCACCAATGGACGTATTGTGGTTGCGGGCAGGCTGGCGATACGTGGACGGGCGGGCGGCAAAGGTGGGTCGGGTATTGCAGGTAGTACGGGTAACATCATCAGATCAAAATCTCGTGGGAAAGCGAATCCCTGAGTATGCCCGACCCAACCCGATACTGAATCATTGGGGAATGACAAATAGACCCAATCACCGGCTTCGGTGCGTCCATGAAAGATATAAGGTCGCCGTCTTCCTCTGGCGCTGAGTACATAAGCGATGGTTGGTGAATCGGTATTGGGTTCGACACGTATCCTGGCTCCCCAGGTATCGCGGTAGGTTGCGACAATGTATCCCGTACCAGGATCATCGAACAGTGTTGATCCTCGCAACTGCAATAGCGAATAAGTTTCAAGTTGAATAATCCCTAAATTTTCTCTATGTCCTCGCCAGAGATACGGGCTTCCTATCGGGAGCTGAACGCCCGTTGGATAGCGCAGGAAGGAATAGTAAACCCACCCCGAAACACCTGCTTCCTGCCATGTCACGAACACCCATAGACCGCCATTGTGGGTTAAATCTTCCTGGCCTTGTACCAACAATTGTGTTCCTGATGGAACGGAAACCAGTGAAGTTGCATAACGGCTTGGTTTAAGCCGAATCGAAACCTCACGTGCTACTTCAGCAATAATGGGTTCATCAAAGACGGTTTGTCTTTGCCACACTGGCAATTGGGCTGGGTCGAAGCCATACGAGAATGCCAAATAATCACCATGCACCCACCCTTCCATGCGGTCACGATTGATATAATACCAGGCGCTATCTGGAGAACGATAGTGAACAGTCACGATGGTTCCATGAGAGAAACGATCCAAAATGATTGACCGCATCGAAGGCTCGGCGCGAATATTCACCTGCCCGCCCCTGCCAGGCGTATCCACCGTCGCCTGGATACTGCCATCGGGGTCTAGTGGCGAGTGCGGTACTTCAATCTCGCTCACCACTGGCAATTGTTCGATTGTGAAATCCGAGGGAAAACGCAATAGTGACGACAACACCCACCCCGCCAGCGCATCCTGCGTCACATAGACCCACATACCGCCATTGCCGAGCATATCCTCGCGGCTATGGACGGTCACGCTGGTTTCGTAACGGAGCTGGCCCACGCTGTCGGAGGCACTATCGGGGGCAACGCGTACATTCACATTGTCGTAGGCCACAATTGCCTGAATACCATCCTGGGCGGTGGTAGCGGGCAATAAACCGAAGAAAAATACGACCAAACACAAGAGACTTGCCAATTTTCTAAACATGGCGCCATTTCCTCATAACTTTTACCCTGACGATAACAGAGTTCAGTATTGGAAAAATGACGCTTTCCCACCGACTGACCACCCCTTGTCAGGGCGGATCAGTCGTGCTAGAATGGCCTTACCTTTGCGGGATAGTTTAATTGGCAGAACAGCGGACTCTGGATCCGTCAGTCCTGGTTCGAGTCCAGGTCCCGCAGCACAAAATCCCACCCAATGCGGTGGGGTTTTTCATTTCATGGAACACGACCACTTATCAGCGCCCGCCAAAGATGCTCCCGAAGATGCCACCTGTGATGTCATCAACACCGTCATCCAGGCCGCTGAAATCAATCATTCGCATCGTCGCCCATAATAGCAAAATGATTCCGCCTGAACCAGCCAAACACAACAACGCCCCGCCCCCAGCCATCCAGCCCGCCATTGTGCCTTTGGTTTCATCGCTGCCATAGACAACAATCGACCCGATCATTAGCGCCACACCAGCAATGTTTAGCAACAATATATTGAGGCAGCTTCGACCTGGTAGGCAACCACTGTTGCGCCCACGTCCACGCATGGCCGCCACCAGCAGAGCGCCCATAAAAACCATGTCCATGCCCGAAAGCCCAAAGAATCGGCGACCTTCCTTTTTTCCGGTGTCTTTCGCTTTGCGCTCAATATACTCATCATCGCCATAATCGAGATCGCGGCCTTCGGTGCTGCGGGCACGATAGCGCGATGACCGTTGGCGCAAATCGGGCACCTCAAAGCCCTCCATGCGCCGCGAATCACGCTCTTCATAATCATCATAGTCACGCCGAGAGGGTGGACGGCGATCCCGGCGTGGTGGGCGATCATCATCGGGTGGATACCCAGAACCTCGTCGATTATCGTATGACATAAGCAATCCCCGCTATTCTAAACTAGAGCCGCCGTCTGGGTTTCCCCAAACGGCGACTGCTCTACCTAAACCCATAATTCAATTGTACAGCGATTCCGAAACTTATTCACGCAATTGAGCGTCGAACACCGCCACCGCGGCCATCGCCACAATGTTCTCGACCGTATCACCCTGGCCCAAAACATGCACAGGAGCGCCCATACCCAACAGAATGGGGCCGATGGTCTCCGCGCCGCCCAGCTTCGATACCAGCTTATACGCAATGTTAGCAGACCCCACATCCGGGAAGACCAACACATTGGCCTCGCGAATTTCGGCAAAGGGATAGAGTTCTTCCATCAAGTCACGGTCTACTGCAAAGTCGGCCTGCACCTCGCCATCAATGCAAATATCGGGCCGACGCTCGCGCACGACCTTCAGTGCATCGGCAACCTTCTTCGACATTGGATGTGGTGTGGAACCGAAGTTGCTGAAAGACAACATCGCCACCACCGGATCAATTTCGATTTCCTTGGCGAAGTCGTTGGCGAGGATCGCCACTTCTGCCAGGTCTTCGATGCTCGTGTCCAGGTTGACCGTTGCATCCGTGAAGATGAAGACCTTATCCTGCGCCAACACCAGATAAACGCCACTGGCCCGGCTGACATCAGGATCAGTTCCGAAAATCTTGAGGGCTGGACGCAACACGTCAGAATAGGTCACGGTAATCCCAGCCACATACGCATCGGCATCGCCCATATAGACCATCATTGGCCCCAAAACAGCAGGCGCATGAATACGATGATAGGCGTCGGTCAGGGTACGGCCTTTGCGTTTGCGAAGCTCATAGTATGCCTCAGCATATTCCTCTTCGCGCTCGAAATGCCGACTGTAAACAATCTCTGGCTCAAAATCGAGTGCCAGGTCATCAATTGCTCGGCGAACCACATCTGGCTTGCCAATCAGAATGGGATGGGCAATGCCCTCTTCCGCGACCTGATGTGCTGCCCGGATAACCTTGGGGTGTTCACCTTCACCAAAGACCACGCGCTTCGGATTTTGGCGGGCCTTGTTCATGAAGTAACGCTTGACCTGTTTACCCAACCCCTGACGGCGGGCCAATTCTTCACGATACTCGTCAATATCAATCTCAATGCCTGCCACGCCCGTATCCATCGCGGCCTGCGCCACTGCTGGCGCTTCCCACAGCAACACACGCGGATCAAGCGCCTTCGGAATGACGTATTCCTGCCCAAACAAGATGGGCTGGCCGCCATAAGCCGCGATGACGCTATCGGGCACATCTTCTTTCGCTAACGCTGCCAGTGAACGCGCCGCTGCAATCTTCATTTCCTCGTTAATTGCACTAGCAGCCACATCCAATGCCCCTCGGAAAATGAAGGGGAAGCCCAACACGTTGTTGACCTGGTTGGGATAATCGCTGCGTCCCGTCCCGATAATCGCATCAGCGCGAGCTTCACGGGCCAACGGATAGGGGATTTCGGGGTCGGGATTCGCCATAGCGAAGATCATCGGCTGGTCGTTCATCGACTTGACCATTTCGGGTGTCACCATGTTGGCAACCGAGAGGCCCAGGAACACATCCGCACCGACCATTGCGTCTTCCAGCGTGCGAGCGTCAGTCTCAACCGCGAATGGTTCTTTATACTTGTTCATCCCGGCTTCGCGGCCTTTATAGATCACGCCCCGGCTATCGGTCATGATGACATTTTCGGGCTTGATACCCATGTTGATGTAGAGATTGGCACAGGCGATGGCGCTGGCTCCGGCCCCCGACACCACCAACCGCAAATCTTCGATATTCTTGCCCGTCAGTTCCAGGCTGTTGATGAGCGCCGCTGCTGAGATAATGGCCGTGCCGTGCTGGTCATCGTGAAAGACCGGAATCGGCAATTCGCGCTTGAGTGTCTCCTCGATGTGGAAACATTCGGGCGCTTTGATATCTTCGAGGTTAATGCCGCCAAACGTGGGAGCAATGGCCTTGACAACTGCGATCAATTCATCCGGGTCTAAGACATCAACTTCGATGTCAAAAACATCAATATCGGCAAAGGTCTTAAACAAAACGCCCTTACCCTCCATCACAGGTTTAGACGCCAGCGGCCCCCGATTGCCCAAGCCCAGAATGGCCGTGCCGTTGGAAATCACCGCCACCAGGTTGCCTTTGGCTGTGTACTTATAAGCATCCATGGGGTCGCGTTCGACTTCCAGAACGGCTTCAGCAACTCCCGGCGAATAGGCCATCGACAAATCCCGTTGGTTGGCAAGCGGTTTCGTCGAAATAACCTCAATCTTGCCGGGACGCCCTCTGGTATGGTATTCGAGTACATCCTGCTTGGTAAACTTCTTCATAATTTGCAATCCTTTCCACGCTTACGTGGTACACAAAATATACACCGGGCAAATTCCGCCACAGTGCCGTTAGTGCTTAATCAACTACGCCTCACTTTATTACTATAACGTATTCGTTGGTGAACGGTTATGCACGAACTTCACCAAATCTGCATATCAAAAGGCACTTTTCAGGCCGTTATACCGCAATCTTGTTGTGCAAATTCCACAACGTCAGGGCTTGCCGCGCCTACGCTTCACTTCAATTTCAGTCCCAAAAAATGATAAACTGGATTCACACAGCGGTGAGATACTTGTGAGGGTTTGCATGAAGCACAATAACATCAGCATCCACGACCAATTCGCATCTGAACATGATCGTTCTGTAGACGAATACGAAAGCTATGGCGCAGAAATCCTTTTTGGGCTGAGTTATGCGTTCGTGAAACCACGCGAACACCTGATAGACATTGGCATTGGGACAGGGTTATCTTCGGTCTCATTCGCCCAAGCTGGCCTAGCTGTTGATGGCATTGATGGTTCGGCAGCCATGCTCGAAATTTGTCGGAATAAGGGCATCGCCACCGCACTGACACTACACGATCTACAAGAAACGCCCTGGCCTTATGCCGATTTAGCCTTCGATCATGCAATCGCCTGTGGTTTGTTCCACTTTTTTGGCGATCTGTCATTTGCCTTCACAGCGGTTGGGCGAATATTGAAAACGAACGGGTGCTTTGCGTTCACATTTTTACTCCCGACCCAAAACGCATCTGATGGTTCTGGAAATGCAGCATTTCATGAACTTTCACGCAGTGGTGTGTCGATATTCGCACACTCACGAGCTTACATCGCGTCTTTGCTGAATATGTCGGGATTTGAAATCATCAAGCGTGTGAAATTTGCTGTGCCAGGGCAGGAAAACCATCCTGATGATTGGTTTTATGCGTATCTGACTCGAAAATTGGCTCAATAATTAGGCAGAGCCGGAAGCCCAAAACGTTGTCCTACGCGGCCTGTACCCAACACCACTCGGTTTGATATAGTCCTCTCGAACTTGCATTTCTGCCCCAATTGTTGCAAGCTAGGCAGAAATCAGCACAAGTGTTCCAAAGGCCTGCCCATATGGTGCAACCCGCACTCAGTCCACCAACGTCCGCTTATCGCCGCATATCCTTACGCTGGCGATTGCTATGGCCGCTGGCGATTGTGGTGCTTTTGGTCGTCACGATTGGAGCTTATCTGCTCTCCAATCATCTGACGACCAGCTACGACGAGCGCGAAACAGACGATTTAGTGGCGACCAGCCACGACATCGCCACCGATGCGCTGTCCATCGGCGACCACCACCACCGCGAAATTTTTCGGTTGGCGAACACCGGCGGCGTCCGCGAAAACATTGCCTCGCGCAACAGCGTTACGCTTCACCAACTCGTCGAACCCAATGCGATGCTAGCCGAACTCGACCTGGTGATTGTGGTCGCCAAAGATGGACAGGAAATTCTGGGGTTACAGCGTGTACAAGATGGCGATACCGTTGATTACACCGTAACATCACAGACCGATCTCACGTCCGTTAGTGGACTGACTGGCATTCTGAATGGCGAAACCCCCTCCGCCAGCACCCTCATCTATACACCACAGGGGACTACGCTGGTGACCCTCGAACCCGTCTACAGCCCCGCCGCGCAAATTATGGGTGCTATCGTGGTCGGGACACGCCTAGAGCATGTGTTGGGACAATTGCAGGCCAACACCACCCTTGAACTCGCTATCTTTGCGGCAGATGGCGACCTGGTGCAGACCACATTTTCAACAGGCGAAGCTATTGCATTGCCACGAGACACGGTGGCAAACATCACCAACACCCAGACCGTCACCGACGTGACGCGCCTGGCGGAAACCCGCTATCAGGTGGCCTATACCCCGTTCGTCATAGACAGCCAGCCTGTGGGCATTCTGGCAGTCTATCGTCAATCAACAGCCCTGTTTCCTACAAAAATGGGAGCGCAGATGTTTAGCCTGCTGACGACGCTTTTTGCTGCCTGTGTGGTCATCGTGGGCTATGTCGTCATCGCCCGCATGGTGCAACGCCTGGAGCATGTCCGCGATACTGCCCAGGCACTCGCTGATGGTCAGGCCGACGCCCGCACTCAGTTAACGCCGACTGATGAAATTGGTGAACTGGCTGCTGCGCTGGACCGCTATGCCGACAGCGTGCAACATCGCACCGATCATCTGGTCAATAGCCTGCAACGCCAGCGCCGCGAGAGCGCCCGCCTGACAGTGGTCATCGAAAGCGTGCCCGATGGCCTGGTGATTACTGATCTCAACGGACGGGTGCTGATGATGAACAGTACCGCCCGTGAATTGATTGGAGGTGTCGGATCGTGGCGCAGAGGCAACTTCCAGCAATTGACCGCCGCCACCACGGATGCCCTCGGTCCGGCCCTGGCTCCCGGCATCTATTCAGTCGGCAGCGCCAGCCGCATTATGCACCAGAACAAAGTGTTACAAACCCAAACCGCTGCGGTGGTGACACCGGCTGGCAAACGCCTGGGGATGCTGGTAACGTTGCGCGAAGTGTCGAGCGATGTCCGGCGCGAACAACGCTATGAGGCGCTGCTGGATGAACTGGCGCACAATGTTCAACTGCCCATTGCCCATATGGCCCAGGACGCCGCCCTGACCGCCATCAATATCCGCGAGCAGGCCGCCAGCGACTCGCTATTGCGCTTTGCCCGCGACATTGCCCGCAACGCCCGCGCCATGCAACGCATCATCACCGACCTGCGCGACCTGAACACCTTCGATCCGCAAGATGTAGAACGCGGCCAAAAACCCATCCTGGTCAGCGATTTGCTATGGCAACTAGCCGCCCAGTGGAAACCTACCGCCAATGCCGCCGACCTGGTATTGAATGTCAAAATGCCTGTCCAGCCGTGTTATGTTTTGGGAGATGAACGGCGCTTGCGCTGGGCCATCGGCAACACCATTGATAACGCCATCAAATACTCGCTGCCCAACCGGGCTGTATTGTTGATTGGCGCAGAGACCCCCGATGGCACAATGGCCCATATCCAGATTATTGATCGCGGCGTGGGTATTTTGCCCGACGATATTCCCCATATATTCGACCGGTTCTATCGTGGGAAACCCACCCGTCCTGATGGAACGGTCATTCAGCAACCCGGCACCGGCCAGGGCTTGCATCTGGCGCGGCGTGTGGTGCAGGCGCATGGCGGCGATGTGGTGGTGGAAAGCAGCATCGGCGCGGGCACAACCGTGCATTTCTGGCTACCACTGACTGCCGAGGTCACGCTGGAAATGCCGGAGGATGTCACTCAACCGCTGCAAATCCAGGCAGAGGCAGTTCCCGTCCATCACCAAAACGAAGACCCCACCGGCTATCAGCAGGGTCTTCACTGAACAATTGAATTTGTTCGTGGTCTATTTGCGAATAATGCTGTCTGGTGATGCCCAGCAAATCAAGCCTGTCAAAATCGGATCGGTCAGGCTATCGTGTTTGGGCAACACGCGCACCGACATGCCGCGCTCACCGGTGGTGTCATACACCAGTTCGGCGTTGAATTGGTAGACACCATTCCGCTGACCACCATCGGCTTGCATTTCGTAAGCCTCGCCACTTAACAGCATCCCCGCCGTGTCCAGCGGCCCCGAATACAACTGGACGGATACATCGTCTGGCTTCAGCGTACCCAGATTGACCCAGGCTTCGACTTGCAACGCCTGGCCCACTGTCACACTATGTTCCGAGACATGCACCTTTTCGACTTCAATCTTCTTCCACTGTTTGTGAATATTGATGAGCCAGTCGGCATAAGCCTTGCCATGCTTGATATTGGTTCCAATCAATGCCTCGAAGCGTTCACGGGAAGTCACATAATAGCGCGAGGCATATTGCTGCACCATGCGACTGGTGTTGAAGGCCGGAGCCAACGCGGTCATGCTGGCCTTGATCTTTTGCACCCACAGGTGCGGAGTGTTGTCGCGGCGACGATTATAGAAGGTCGGAATAACATCTTGCTCCAGCAAGTTATACAGTGCCTGGCTCTCGATGAAATCCTGCAAATCTTCCTCTTCAGGGCTATACATCTCGCCACTGCCAATCGCCCATCCCAAATCCGGCACATAGGCTTCATCCCACCAGCCATCCAAAATGCTGACATTCAAGCCACCGTTATAGATGACCTTCATGCCGCTGGTTCCGCTGGCCTCTTTGGGCCGACGCGGCGTATTCAGCCACACATCCACCCCTTGCACCAGGTAATGGGCAATCGTCATGTCATAGTTTTCCAGGAACACCATCGCATGGCGAAATTCTTCCATATTACAAAAGCGTATGATCTCGCGGATGAATTCCTTCCCTGGATGGTCATGGGGGTGAGCTTTACCGGCAAAAATGAATTGAATCGGGCGTTCGGGATTGTTGACAATCCGCTTCAGGCGCTCTGGGTCGCGGAATAACAGCGTGGCCCGTTTATAAGTGGCAAACCGACGCGCAAAGCCAATCGTCAGCGCATCAGAATTCAAAATCTCGTCCGCCAGATCAATCTGTGTTTTCGGAGCGCCACGCCGCTCAAACTGCTGGCGTAAACGTGTACGAGCAAAGGCCACCATACGTGCCCGACGCCGGTCACGAACACGCCACAATTCTGTATCTGGCACGCGCTCGACTTCTTTCCAGACACTTTCTTGTGATGGATCGGTGCGCCAGGTCGGGTCCAGATAGCGGTCAAACAACTGCACCATCTCGCGGCTGGTCCAGGTCTGAATATGGATGCCGTTGGTAATCGACTGGATAGGCACTTCTGCCTCTGGCACTTCGGGGAACATCCACTGCCACATCCGGCGCGACACATCGCCATGCAATTTGCTGACGCCATTGGTCGCCGCCGACATCTTAAGCGCCATCACTGGCAACGAAAACAAGTCATAGCCGCCCATCGGCTCGCGGCCCAGGTTATGAAACTGGTCACGCGTCAGGCCTAGCTCATTCCACAACCAGGGCAAATGCTCGTCGATCAGATCATAGCCAAAACGCTCCAGGCCCGCTGTCACCGGTGTATGGATGGTGTAGACGTTGCTGGTCGCCAAGATGTTGCGGGCTTCCTCAAAGTCCAAATCGGGCTGCTCTTTCATCAACAGCCGGATGCGCTCCAGGGCACTAAGGGCGCTGTGTCCCTCGTTCATATGAACCACTTCCAGCGGAATATCGAGCGCCTTCAGCAACCGCACCCCACCAATCCCCAGCAAAATCTCCTGGCGGATACGGGCACGACGATCACCCCCATACAGGCGATCTGTCAGATCATGCAATTCGGGAGGATTAGCGGGATGGTTGGCGTCCATCAGATACAACGGCACACGCCCCACCTGGACGCGCCAGACCCAGGCGTGCAAGGTCTGGTCAGCAATCGGCACGGTGATGACCACGCGCTCGCCTTTGGCATTGTACACGGGTTTCACCGGCAGGTTGGAGTAGTCGTTTAGCGGATAAGACTCTTGCTGATAGCCATCTTGGTTGAGGTATTGCTGGAAGTAGCCTTCCTGATACATCACCCCCACGCCCACCAATGGCAAATCCAGGTCGGAGGCACTCTTGAGATGGTCACCCGCCAGCACACCCAGGCCGCCTGAATAGTTCTGGAGACAGGTCGCCAGGCCAAACTCCATACTGAAATAAGCGACGTAGCGTTGCTCGAAGTCGCCGTAGTTGCGACGATACCAGGTATCTTTGGCATTCATATAGGCATTGTAGCTATCGCACGCCCGGCGGAAATGGGTCATGAAGGCTGTATCCTTAACCGCCGCTTCCAATGTCTCTTGTTTCAACAGACCCAACAACCAGACTGGGTTGTAGTTGGTCTTAATCCAGATGTCGTCATTCAGACGACGAAAAAGCGCGTTGGTCTCAACATCCCACGACCAACGCATGTTGTAAGCCAGATCTAACAAACGATTGAGTTCGGGAGGCAGCTTGGGGCTGACATCCACTCGTGCAACAGGACGAATCATCGGAAAAAATATCTCCTGTTCTAAAATACCTTTAACATCTTCAGCATAACCCCTTATGCGCTTCTTGCCAAAATGCAATTTGCACAAATCGCAGCATGTGGCACTATTATTTGAAAGGCACAATAGGCAGACAGGTAGCGCATGGTCATCTACTATCGGATCACCTATGGTCTACAATTGATCGCTGCATTGAATGTATTGTTCGCGCTGCTGCTCTCGTGGCACACGGAGACTGGCGCGGCCATCGAACTGATGCAGGAACCCTTCCGCGATTTCACGTTTCCGACCAGCCTCACCACGCCCTGGTGGCCGCTGTGGTTGCTGCCACCAGTCGCCATCATCAGCTTGATACGGGGCGGGCTGGGCGTCTTCGATCATCAGGTCATGTGGGGACGGGCGGCCCTGATTGCCAGCGGAGTGGCGATTGTCGCCATGCTGTGGTTTTATGCCGCGTTCGGCCAGGAACACGACACCTCGCTAACAACCACCGCTGGCGATCTGCAGGTCGGGTATTGGCTGACTGCCAGTTCGCTGGCAATCTTATCCGTGCTGATTGTCGTGGAGTGGACCTTGCCTGCCAAAGATCCACACCTGGTGCGCCTCAGCCGTTTGGACGCCAACGACCCAGACCGTCTCTGGGAAGGCCATTTTCGCATCTGTGGCTACTGTGGCAGCCCCAACGATCCCGAAGCGCGGCGCTGCGATTATTGTGGTACGGCTCTGTTCCCCGAATCTCAAAAACAAGGAGACACCCCAAAAACATGACATCCCCACAGAAACCACCCGACATCGTCACGCCACGTGCCATTCTAAAAGCGAATCTCATCGGCGTGAGTTTGCTATTTTTATTTGTAGTGAGTGCCGGAATTGTCTATTTGCTGATGGGATTGATTGGCTGGGAAGCTGGCGCGGCCCGGATCTTGCTGGCGATGATGGTCGGTCCGTTTATCGTCGGCATTGGTTTTGGGCTGTGGTGGCGGTCGATCCATACCCGTTTGCACGCACCGGACAAAACACCACCGATCCAACAAGGAGACTCCATTGACTGACAACACACCCCCGTACCATGCACCGCCTATTGCTGAAATTCTGGTCAAGCGCGGCCAGGACTTTCTGCCGCTGTTGCGCTGTCCTCATACCCAGCAGCCTTTGACCAGAGATGGCAATGTGCTGGTCAGTCAGAGCGAGCCGCCGCATCAATATACATCCTATGGTGAAGTCTTGCGGCTGGTGGCCGACGAACAGCGAGCGCAATTTGATGCGAAATCAAACGCCGAGGCTGCCACACATGAAAAGGCAGGCCGCGTCCCCCTGACCATCGAAGATTTTCGGCGTTTGCCCCAGACCGCGCCGCCTAATGGCGACTCCGATTATTGGCAGCGCCGGGCAGTCGTCACCGCTGAGATGTGGCGTGTCCTGGAGGCGATTCGTGTGGATGAAGAACGGCTGCCGATTGGCTCAATGGGGGAGGCTGTTGACCTGACGGATGGCATGGGCTGGATTGGGTATGGTCTGGACGTGTCGGGCTATATCACCATCGCGCTGGGGCACGATGTCGGCCCATATGGACTGGGTGTTTTCCCCCACACGCGCTATCTCCGCGTCCAGGCTTCATTGGCTGCCCCACCCTTGACGCCGGATAAATTCGACCTGGTCACATTTAGCTTCAGCCTAGAAACGCTGGAGGAGCCGTTGCTGGCGCTCCAAAATGCGGCCCGTCTATTGAAACATGGCGGCACGCTGGTCGTCCTCTCCGATCAAGCGACGGTGAATCTGGACGAGGCGCAAGCCACATTGCAGACTGCTGGTCTGGAGGTTCAGCAACAGCGCGTGGGGGCAATGGGTGGCAAATATTCGCGTCGGCTTAAGAATCTGACAGGTCGGCGACCGGGTGTGCCGCCGTTGGTGGTGGCGCGGCGTCTGGGGTAGCCGCCCCTAGATGCTCGTTGACGATCTTCAGTAGCTTGCCATGCGACGGATAATCCTCGTCTTCATAGCCCACATAACGCCAAACGATCTCGCGCTCTGGGTTTAAGAGATAAAGGCCAATCGGGCGCGAGACAGGCGGCTCTGGCTTCAAGGTCAGGTCATTGGCAATCGTATTTTCCTCATCGGCGTGCAGGATGAAAGGCAACGGTTGGGGGCTGCTGACCGCGAATCCCCACACATTCGCCTTTTCCTCTGGCACGATAAACACCGTGTTGACGCCCAATTTGGTGAATTTCGGATAGCGTCGCCGCATGGTGTGGATTTGTCCGACACAGAACGGACACCAGGTTCCGCGCAGCACAAACAACAACAGGCCACGCTCGCCCATCTGCTGCGAAAGTGTGGTCGATTGGTCATCGGCAGCGGTCACGTTCAAGTCTGGCAAAACATCCCCGATAGCATATTTCAGTTGAGTAGACATGCGCGTTGTGTATCTCCTCGATAGTGAAGGTACGTTAATCTATAGATTTCCTGTGCCCACCCAATGCTTACCTGCGGGTTTGACGCAGCGCATCGACAAAGCTACCATTGCTCACAAAAATCAGAGGCATTATCACGTTGAGCGACACACGCATTTTTGTCCTATACGCACCATCGGATGATGAATGGGCCACTACCCACACCCGACGCCTGCGATCCGATGGCTACAAGGTTTATATGGAACCGCCCAACGCCGACCCGGATAACCCCACCATCCAGGAGCGCACGGCGAAGGCACTCTATCATTCCACCATCATGTTGGCCGTGGTCTCACGCGAAAGCGCCATCGGTGATTCGGCGGGGGTTTTTGAGGAATGGTGGCGGCCCTTTATGGAAAGCGGGCGGCAAATTATCCCCTGCATCGTGCCCAACGCCCCGCCGGGAGCCGAACACTGGATGCCCTTTGACCTTTACCGGCAGAAACCCGTCGATTTCCGTGAGGACGATGCCTACCAGCTACTTCGCCTCCGCCTGCCGGAAAGCAGCCAGCCGTTGGCCCTACCAGCGCCGGAGGAAGCCCCTGCAATCGAACCGGAGCCAGAACCACCGCCAACAATACCACAACCGCCTGCCCCACCGCCGCCCCCACCTGAGCCAGCGCCTGGCATCCTCAAAACCGCGCTGAGTGTGGTGGTCGGGCTGAGTGCGTTGCTGCTGATTTGGCTGGCGGCTTTCCAAACCACCGATGATACCGGTACATCAGCCAGTATCTGGATTGCCGGATTGTTTGTGGGTCTGGGATGTTTATTCGTCATCGGGCGGATGGCCGCCAGTCGGCGCGAGCGTCAGGCGCTCCTGGAACACAAGCAACAACAGGCCGCGCAATACGCCACCGAGTCGCCAGTTTACTTGGAGGTGATCCGCAGCAGCCACGAGCGCGAG
Source organism: Aggregatilineales bacterium (assembly GCA_965215855.1). GTDB lineage: Bacteria > Chloroflexota > Anaerolineae > Aggregatilineales > J027 > J027. The sequence continues at coordinate 964,173 of CBDCER010000002.1, forward strand.
ATTGGGGAACGCCTGGGCTGGCCCACCACCAGCGCCACCATCGGCAGCAGCCACCGGGCAGATCTGCCGCTCCGCGATCAGGGTGTGGATAAATTGCACTGCATGGTTTTCATGGATGAGGATACAGGGGGCTATTATTTGGAGAACACCAGCACAGGCCGGACGGTCCTGGTTGACCGCCCGCTGGCTTTAGGGGCTGTGATGGAAATTCAGAATGGTGATGTGATCGCGCTCGGTGAAGCGACTGTCTTGCAGTTTCGGATCAATCGTGCTGATTAGCTATCAGATTTAGAAGCAGAGGATGTTGCGTCGGATGTACTGGTATCGCTCTTTGTTTCGCTCTTGGCCTCACCTTTGGCCTCGCTTTTGGCCTCAGTGCTGCCATTATCTGCACCGTTGCTGCCCTTGCCATTATTCCGGCGCGACGAGCTGCCATGATCTTTGACATACCAACCTGACCCCTTGAATACGATTCCGGCGGGCTGGATAACACGATGAACAGAGTCGCGCCTCTCGCACACAACGCAATCGGTCAACGGATCATCACGAAAGCTCTGCTTTATGTCAAAATCGTTTTCGCATTCGCGGCAGTGATAGGTATAGGTTGGCATCTGGGAAAACCTCCGGCTAAAATTGTCCTCCGCTACAAATTCTACGACTCATTGCCAGCATGTTCAAGCGGAAAAGCAGAATTCTTATGAATTTTTGACGAATTCAAGGACGCTTCATCTTACCATGCGATTTTTCTGAGTACCAGATGCAGTCTATGTGGTAGTGTATCGTAGTCAGTGGAAGTTCGATTATTAAGCCCCCCTCTAACTCCTCCCAAATATGGGGGGAGGACTATCTAATCGGCCAAGACCCGCTCCTGGAGCGATGAATCGCACCCAGAACAGCCCCTCCTCCCCCACGCTTGGAGGAGGCCGGGTGGGGGCTGGTCAATCTCCAGATCAACCGAAAATGACACACTACCGTCTATGTTCTCAAATTGGCTGGCGGTGAAACCAAACCGCGACCTAGGCGTATTGAAAATATAGATGTGACACTCAATACCTTCGCCAAAAACGAGGGATTGAAAGGGCTTTAGTGTCGTGTAAAGTTGTCTACATAAACCGATGAAGACAAAAAGGCATGACGAAAAAAGCCCATGATTGATATTGTAACACTATTGCTCTGCTTTGAGGTACACCTATCACCAACAACCCTACGACAAATGAGCCGGATTATCCCAGCCATACTGGCGATGACAGGGCGGGTCACGATGCTGGGTATCTCACGATGGACAGATAAAGGGGGGAGCTATCGGACGATACAGCGGTTGTTCCACACAGTGCTACCGTGGGCAGAGATGCACTGGGCATTTTTTCGCCAACACGCCCTCAATCCGGAAGATGAGTACCTACTGGCCGGCGATGAATGGGTCGTGACAAAATCGGGCAAGAAGACCCATGGGGTGGATCGCTTCTTTTCAGGATTGTACGGCAAACCCGTGCCGGGCGTGGCATTCTTCGGACTATCACTGATAAGTATTGAGGAACGGCAAGCCTATCCAGGCATGGTGGAGCAACGGGTACGCAGTGAGGCTGAGAAAACGGCAGCCAAAGCCGCCAAGAAAAAGAGCAAGAAGAAGCGGAAAAGAGGCAAGCCCGGGCGTCCTAAGACCCAGGTGGAGTTGCCCCCAGAACTACAGCAGATTCAAGGCATGGTGCAGCGACAATTGGCACTGATCAAGGACACGATTCAGGTGACTTATCTGGTGTTGGATGGTAAATTCGGCAACAACAATGCCCTGCAAATGACCCGGCAATGTGACGTGCATTTGATCTCCAAATTGCGTCATGATGCGGCGTTGTATATACCCTATGTTGGCCCACAATCTAAATATGGTCAGCGTCGCAAATATGGTGATAAGCTCAACTATCATGCCATCCCGTCTGACTATTTGAAGGAAACCACCCTGGAAGATGGTATCCAAACCCAGACCTTTCAGGCAACATTGCTTCACAAAGACTTCGCCCAACCCCTCAACGTCGTCATCATCGTCAAAACAGACTTGAAAACAGGAAAACAGGCGCGTGTGATTTTGTTCAGCAGTGACCTCAGCCTATCTTATGAGCGCTTGATTGACTACTACAGCCTACGCTTCCAGATTGAATTCATCTTCCGCGATGCCAAACAGCATTTCGGACTGGAAGACTTCATGAACGTCGCCGAGACAGCGGTCACCAATGCCGCCAACTTGTCTTTCTTGATGGTCACGCTCTCCCGTATCCTACGCCGCCTCCTTTTCCCTGATTATCCGGATGCCAGTATCCTTGATCTCAAAGCCCGCTTTCGTGGTCGCAAATATGTCGCTGAAACATTAAAATTACTTCCGGAAATCAATACCTTCGCCAATTATGCGGCAAATTTGTCAATCTGACGAGTGCGAATGCCGCCGAGCGCAGTAAGTCTGCGCCAGATGCGCGAAATTAAATTATCGTCAGGCGGATCGGGAAGCAATTTAATTGTTTCATCCAGATAACGACGAGCCCGATACAAGGCTTTAAGATCAAGAATACTGAAGTCTGGATGATTACGACGATAGGGTTTGAGAATGACTGCCGACAAGTTGACCATGAGAAAAGCAAGGTTGACCGCGTTAGTCACAGCAGTGGGTTTGACGTTCATAAAATCATCCAGGCCCCAATACTGCTTGGCATCACGGAAGTTGAACTCAATCTGAAAGCGCAACGCATAGTAATCCACAATTTGCGGCGCGGTAAGATCAAGATCAGTGCTGAAAAGAATGACATGCCCACGTTTGCCTGTTTTGAGGTGAGTTTTGACGACAACCACAACATTGAGCGCGTCCGAAAAGGATTTATGGAAAACGTGCATCTGGTAAGTCTCAATACGGTAGTCGCCTTCGATGGTCGTCTGGCACAATGCCTCAGATGGTAAGTGTTGGTAGTCCAGTTTCTTGCCATAGCGCGGCATGGGGCCACGCGGTGGTTTGGGGCCGTTGTACGGTAGGTAAAGCGCCGCGTCATGGCGCAATTTCGAGATGATGTGCAGTCCACAATCCCGCACGGCATAGGTTGCTGGATAGTTACCAAAATGTCCATCTAACACCACATGGGTGATTTTCAACGGCTTGATACGGCGCGTGATGGCGTTGAGCATCCCTTGTAGCAAGTTCAATTCGGGGGTGAGGATTGGCGTCGGTTTGACATGGTTCTTGCTGCCTTTGGGACGACCAGGTTTCCGTTTTGGTGGTGGATTAGCGGGTTTCTCAGATGGTGGGGCTGGTTGATGTTGTTCGACCTGAAGCGGATATGAACGGCGCTGCTTTACATCAATCAACGATACGACCAGAAACGACACACTGCTGATGGGTCGCTTGGCAATGCTTGAATAGAACCGTCCCAGGCCATGTGTCTTTTTGCCGGACTTGCTGACCACCACATCATCAGCCGCCAGCAGATAGACGCCATCGGGATCAAGTAGATGGATACGCACGATGCTCCACAGGATTGTCGCCCATGAAAGCGGCGTGTGATACCAACGTTGTAGGGTCCGATAGCTACTCCCACGCTCCGTCCAGCGTGATAGGTTCAGCATCGTAATGCGATTCGGAATGCACAGCATTGCCAGGACAATATGCTCCAATTGGCGCACTGTGGTGTTGGTTAGGTATGGTGAAAGGTCCTTGAGCAGTGCTACAATGTCAACCATGGGCTTTTGCCTTATCAGCAGCTTGTTTTGGTAAACTACTACTTTAAGGCAAAAGCCCTAACTTTTCCGCCGTTATTTTGGCGACGGTATTGGAAATCCCTGATCCTATTTTATTGGATCGTATCTTTTACACGGTGGCGTCTCTCGGTGCTATCCATACCGTTGCGTGCCACTCCGCCTCGTCATAATTTGGCGAAGGTATTGTTAACCGCACTAAATTGCAAATCGGGATAGGGGACGGGCGACCGCCCCCTCCCACACCACCGGACATGCGGGTCCGCATCCGGCGGTTCGGTCAAGTATGACGAAGATTGTACTGTTGAACGAGACTTTTCAGTCCAAAGGTCTGCCAAAAGGCATTATTGAGCGCACGATGTAGCCAGGGAGAATTGGACAGACGCCAATCACCTTGACTTGTTCCGGCGTTCAACTTCGCCCAATGTTCCGGTACTTCCAGACGTCGCAGATTACGATAACGGTTCTTGGGCGTCTTCCACTGTTTCCAGCAAAGTTGCCGTAACCGTCTTCGTAACCACTCATCCAGTCGTTGCAAATGGCCGCGAGCGTCCGCCAGCGCATAGTAATTCACCCAACCAACCGTATACTGATTGAGCGTATCGCGTATGTCTTCTAACGAGCGTCCACTGTTGCGCCGTGTCATTCCTCGAAGGCGACGTTTGGCACGTTCCAGGCTTTGCGGTGCGATACGAATACCGACCCCACCGCCTGCTCTTCAATAGAAGCTAAAACCCAGAAACTTGCGCTTTACAGCCAAATCAACCGCACTTTTCTCACGGTTGACCTGCAAACGCATTCGGCCTTCGATGAAACGGCACGTACTTGCCATCACGCGCTCCGCTGCCCGTTTGCTCTGCACGAAGATGTTGCAATCATCGGCATAGCGCACAAACCGGTGGCCGCGTTCCGCCAACTGCTCGTCCAGTTCGGTCAGCACAATGTTACTCAATAACGGTGACAATGGCCCACCCTGCGGTGTCCCCTTGTCCGTGTCAGTGTACATGCCGCCGACCATCACCCCGGACTTCAGATAGGCATTTACCAGTCTCAGCACCCGCTTGTCGTCTATCATAGTCTTCATTCGCGCCATCAAGCGGTCATGGTTCACCGTGTCGAAAAACTGCGCCAGATCAATGTCCACTACCCAGGTGTATCCCGCTGCTATCGTCTTCTGCGCCGCTTTCACGGCATCATGGGCACTACGCCCTGGTCGGAAACCATAGCTATGCGGGCTGAATGTCTTCTCAAAGATCGGGCTGAGTACCTGGTGTATTGCCTGTTGGATCATTCGGTCGAGCACGGTTGGTATGCCTAACTGCCGTGTTCCACCATTCGGCTTCGGGATTTCCACCCGCTTCACTGGACTGGGCACATAACTCTCCCGTTCCAGTTTGGCGCGTATCCCTTCCCAATGCTCGCGGAGATGGTCGGGCAGTTCTGATACCGTCATTCCGTCTATCCCCGCGGCTCCCTTGTTTCGCTGCACTTTTTCCAGTGCTGTGAACAGGTTTCCACGACTGAATATCCGTTCCCACAGACTTGCTTCGTGTTGAGGTCTTTCCTGTCTTTCCATTTGTTCCAGTCGTGGCCTTGGCCCCGCACGCTTATCCCCAGCCGCCAGCTTTCCTTCCACGTTTGGCTCAGTCTCCCTGAGTTTCGGCTGTCCTACCACGTCTCTACGCCTTTCTCCTCAACTTCTTTTCCGTTCAGCCCTTCGCCCTGTAGTTGGCTTTCACCAACCGCCCCGGATGGTCGTTACCCCATCGACTACTACGGCCTCGGCTGACTTCTGACATTCAAAAAAAACGCCAGACCTCCCCGGATAAGGTACAATAACTTTCCTCCAAGCCCTGCCACGTTTACATCACGCCACTTCTGTCCGTTGGGGCTTTACTGTCTCGTGCCAGCTTACCCGGCGCGTCATGCCTCTTTACGTGGTTCCTGTCCGTCAGGTCTGGATTTTGCCCTCCGGCTTCCTCTCCACATCTGCTCGCGCTCGATGCAGTTGCCTTCGGCTAGTGGTTCGTCGGACTAACGCCCACAGCGGACTTTCACCGCCTAGTTATCGCCCATGCCGGGCGTACACAAAAACGCCCCTGATAAACCGAGACCAGGGGCTTTATTGTTGCTCAGATCAGTTTGTTTGGCTTAGGAGACGGCTTCTGGAACCACCACTGGCAGTTCAGCAGCGAGCCAGGCGTTTATACCACCGGCCAGGTTACGGACGTTGGTGTAACCCATCAGATTCATCATCACGCGGACGACGTTGCCACGATAGCCGCTGCCACAGTAGACAACGATGTTGGCGTCCAGCTCGGCGGGCCATTGATCCATGCTTGCCATGAAGTCGTCAATCCACAACCATTCTGCGCCTTCGATGAAACCAGCGTTCCATTCACCTTCGCTGCGAACGTCGATCAGGTAATCGGGAGCTGTTTCAAACATTTCCTCAAACAGACCCTGTGCTGTGACAACGCCCCAGCCTTCAGGTAGGTTCGCCATGTAATCAGCGACATATTCCAATAGCAGTGGATCAATCCCCACTGGGACCCCGCCAGCTTCGACCATTGCCGCTTCATAAACAACTGGCAGATCCTCACCGATCCAGGCATTGATGCCGCCCTTCAACACGTGCGCGTTTTCATAACCCAACACGTGGAGGGCTGTCATGGCGATGGTGGCTCGGAAGCCGCTCTTGCAGACGACGACGATATTCGCATCCAGGTCTGGCAGCAAGTCGAGGTTATCACCCATTGAACGCATCGGAATATGGACTGCACCTTCGATGATGCCGACTTCTTCAATCTCGCTGACTTCGCGGACGTCAAGAACGGTCACATTTTCTTCGGCCAATTGTGCCACGAAATCTTCCAGGCCGATTGTACCGTAGTGATCGGGCAGGTTAGTGCCATATTCTTGCAGACGCGGCAGAACAACATCGAGTACAACATCAACTTCTGCGGGAGCTTCTTCTGGGACGCCTTCGAGCGGCAGGTCGGCTGCGATCCAGGCGTTGATGCCGCCCTTCAAGTTACGGACGTTGGTGTAGCCCATCAGGTTGAGCATGACATAGGCAACGTTGCCACGATAGGCGCTGGCGCAGTAGACAACGATATTGGCGTCCTTATCCGCAGGCCATTGATCCATGTTCCCCATGAATTCATTGATCCAGAGATGCTGTGCGCCCTCAATGTAGCCGTTGTTCCACTCGTCGGCGCTGCGAACGTCGAGGAGGATGGGCGGGTCTTCAACCAATTCAACGGAGAGGTCAGCGGCGCTAACTCCACCCCAACCTTGAGGCAGATTGGTGAGGAATGCGTCAGCAGCGGCAAATAACTCGGCGTCGAAATCAGGCAATGCAAAGGTTTCGGCCTCAGTAGCTTCTGTCACAACTGGGTAATCTTCGCCAGTCCAGGCGTTGTAGCCACCCTTGAGAATGCGAACATCTTCATAGCCGAGGAATTGCAACGTTGCGCCACCGATCATGGCCCGATAGCCAGCCGCACAGATGACAACGATCTGGGCATCAACGCTTGGTAGCACATCAAGATTCTGGCCCAGTGTCCGCAGCGGAACTAGCACAGAGCCTGCAAGGTGACCAGCTTCATATTCTTCTGGCTGACGAACGTCAAGCAGAAAAACATCTTCTTCGGCCAGCTTCACGGCCAGGTCATCCACGCTGATGATCCCATAGCCTTGCGGCAGGTTTGCGCCATAGTCTTGCAGGCGGGCCACTACTGCATCATCTTGTGCCGTTGCGGGCATCAGTGGTAGTGCAACCAGAAGTGCGATTGCTAGAACTAGTAACTTTCTCATGTTAGGTGTAACTCCTTTTGAACAATAGGTTTAGATTTGCTTAGTATGGGGTCACTTGCCCCAAGAATTACCTAAGTGATAGAACGTTATGGCTGGCTTCTGGGACACAATCCGGTACTCCAAAAGCTATCTTCTATGATTACTCGCCTCCAAAGTCGAACATCGATGGTATGTCGCGAACGATGACGGGCCGATTGGCGCTACGTTCGCTGCGCTCGACCTTATCCCGTGTCAGGTAATAATCGTCGTCGCCGTGACAACTCTGACAACGTTCGGCTTGCGGCGTAATCCGTTGGATATTGTGTGGGGTGGTATATACCCACGTCGGACGCTCATCAAAATTGGGCAGCAGATCGTCCATATAGTAGTCAAATGAGTCTGGATCAACTGGCACATGCCGCACCGGCACATAAGCCCAGGGACGATCCTCCGTCGGATTGGGATTCTGCCCAATATAGAATCCCATAAAATGATCTTCTACGCGGAAGAACGGTACATTATCTTCCGTCTGCTCCACATGACAACTCACACAATTTGTGTAAGAATCGCTGTGGCAGACCTGACAGGCCATTGCATCAGCATCGTGAACGGCGTGCGATTCGATTTCGGAATCAGGGTCTATGATGTTGCTGTGGCACGATTCGCAACTGGGACCCTGCGGCCCGTCGTAGCGATGCCCGGCAGTAATATCCATGCCGTGCATTTCATCGCCGGTATGACAGTCAACGCAGGCCATCCGTGCCCTGAAGTGAACATCACTTGATACATCCTCATTCAGGCCGTAATACTCGTTTTTGATACGGCTGCCATGGCAGGCTGTGCAATTGCGGCTCATGGATGGTGTGGGGACAAATACATGCCCTTCCAGCAATCCACCACCAACTGATGACGGTTGGCTGACATGGCAGTCTCCACAATCGGCATGACACGAATCACAGTGATTGGATTCCATGTGTTCGATAACTTCAAAGAACTCGGGATCGCTGCGCTCATATAAGGCGGTATCGTAGCCTTGCAGCGTAAAGTGCAGGCTTTCTTCAGCCGCTGGCGCAACATCGAGGTGACATTGACCACAACTTTCAGTAGGATTAGTCACAACCTCAGCGACCATGCCCTCATGGGCCGTCATGTCGTCAATAGCTGTGCCGCCATGACATTCAGTACAGTTAATATACGAATGTACATCGTCAGAAAAAGGTACGGCGTCAATCCAGACGCGCTCCCATGCCTCCACCGGAGGCACAGAACCACCTCAGCCAGGACCTTCAGAGGGAGCCTCTTCAACTACTTCAGGCTCTTCAGGCGCCAACTCACGAAGACGTGCTTCGTCGGCGTGGCAATCTAAGCAGGCTTGATCAGTAAATTCGGCGTTGGAAGACGACGATGCAGTTGGTTGGAAAGCCGCTTGCGCTCCCACAACGATCAGGAGCGATCCTATCGTCAGAGCCAACCCCGCCACAAAACGTCTTATCATAAATACGCTCCTTAAATTGTGAAAAAAAGCACATTTGGTTCGTTGGTGCTATTTTCACACAAAACTGCCCCCAGAATCAGTGATGAAACTCACTTTCTGCCATCAGGTTTTTCTATGACAATATGCAAAGAATAAGTTATAGCCGAGTGAGGAGCGGATGTGTCATGATTACCTTGCAAGGACTTGAGGTTTTTTTGCGAGTTGTGGGAGAAGGGAGTTTCAGCAAGGCGGCTCATGTTCTCAATGTATCGCAGCCAACTGTTAGCCAGACTATACAAAACCTGGAGGCGTATTTCGATGCGGTACTGTTTGAGCGTCACCGTCGAGGGGTATATCTGACCGATGCGGGCGAGGCTCTTTTGCCGATGGCTCATGAATTGGTCGCCTCCGCCCGTCGTCTAGAAGAAGACATGGCGATTTTGCACGGGTTGGTGGTCGGCAAATTGGTGATTGGTTGTTCAACATCTGCCGGAAAATATCTGTTACCCCGCTCCATTGCGCGTTTTCAGCAGCAATTCCCCAGAGTGCGCGTCGATATTAAGATTCGTTCACGAGAAAGTGCCCTGGAGAAGCTCATCACCAATCAGGTTGATTTGGCTGTCAGTAGCAAACGCATTGAGCATGGTGATGTCGAGTACATTCCGCTATTCAAAGATGAGGTTGTTCTGATCACGCCGACCGATCACCCCTGGGCACAGTATGGGCGGGTATTGCCGGAGGATTTGCGTGATGCGCCGATGATTCTGCGCGAGCCAGAATCGGGCAGCGCCGATAGCCTGATACATGGCCTGCGCCAACACGACATCACCCCCGATATGCTGAATGTTGTGATGGAGTTGGGCAACCCTGAAGCAATCGTGATGGCTGTAGAAGAGGGCATTGGCGTGTCGTTCGTGTCGCGACTCGTGGCACAACGCGGGATAGTTGGTGGTAAAATCGCCATTGTCGAGGTTGAGCGTATGCCATTGGAGCATCAGATTTACATAGGCCGCAATTTATCAACGCCATTTAGTCGCTCTCAGGCCGAATTCTGGACATTCATTGCCGAACAGAAAGACGAGATTGTGGTGCAGGAACGGGTGATGGAGGGATGAAGCCTGCTCGGAGACAATGAAATCTGCCCCATCCCGTACTGTCGGGACAGGGCAGATTTCATTGTTGGACTACATTCCCTCTCGGCGGATTGCCGGGAGGGATTTTCGGTTATGGGTTACGGCCAAATGTCGATGGCGTCAATCCCGATGACGTTGCCCTTGGAGGCTTCATTAGCCGTGCCAGTATTGATAATCCGCAACTGGTGGTTGCCTTCCGGCACTTCAATGATCCGTGTCGTGGCGAAACCGACATAGGGGCTGTAGGCGTCGATGGTCATGACCAGCTTGCTATCGACATAGACTTCGTAGGTTCCGAAGTTCTCGAAGAGGACATAGTGCAGGCGCAGCTTGTCGCCATAGAAGTCCAGGACCAATTCAGCATCTTTATCTTCACTGTAGAAGTAGCTGCCGTCGGAGGTGCTGAATGAACCGAGTTCCTGCCAGTCACCTGTCAGTTCGATGTCATCGGTGTACCCAACCTCATGGCGCACCATTTGGCCGAGTTCACCTTCGTAGGCGAAGACATCTTCGTTAACGATGCTCCACTGCGTCAGCTCACCCTTCACGACGATACGCTGCGTGTAGGTTTGCAGACTGGCGTTCCAGTTCGCACAACTAATGAGCGTCAGTGTGGCGGCATCGGTGTCGTCGATGACATCAATGGCTGTCGGTTCGACTTCCATGACTTCGCTGACGACGTAGGTGTATTCAATGCCGTAGTCTTTCACCACCACGACTGCACCTGGCTCCAGCTTATCCAGATTGCGGAAGGGGCCGAGGCCGCGCGTGGTCGTGACATGACCAGCGATGACGGTGTTGCCTCTGGTTCCTGGTGAAGCTGTGCCTTCCAGGTGGGCCACCTCATCGAAGAAGACCGAAATATCCCAGGTGTTGCCGATAACCGGTGCTTCGACCAGCGATGTGTAGAGTTCGAGCGAGGGGATAATCACCCGCCGTGTGTTTTCATCGGGGCGTGGCAGTTCGGCGGGGGCTGTGCCATCATACCCTGCCGTCTCGGAACCACCGACGATGCCAGCGTCAGACGAGCCACCCTGACCATCAATTGCCGCCAGATCAGTGCCATCACGCCCGGCATCGTCCACTGTGTCGCTACCACCACTGAAATCAACGATGTCTAGTGTGTCGTTGGTGGTGTAGAACAAGCTGCTGATACCAAACAGGAAGAGCAGACCGATCAGGAGCAGTGCGGCGGAACTCATCCAGCGCGGCTTGCGATCCAGCCATTCGTACATGGCAATGCTGTTGTTGAACAGATAGAGCAGGATCGCGGCAGCCACAACAGCCATGATGCCAACAACAGCCAGGAAGATTCGGCCTTCGGTAGACAGTTCGGTGGTGTTTGTCTGGGACTGATCGCCTGAGTCTTGGGGCGTCGTGTCCCAGTGAGCAGGCCAATAGCCAGTTTCGGGCAGCGTATCGGGATCAACACCTTCTTGTGGAGCGCCGTCAACCGGGCCGCCTTCCCCACCACCGGTGTCGGTTGTGTCACCCCCACCATCAATTGTACCGCCACCGCCGCCATCAGTACCATCGCCGCCACCATCGTCATCATCTTCGGCAGGCACGGACACGATGACCGGAAGCGATTCTTCACGCGTTGCCCCGTCGCCATAGGTCATAGCAGCGATGTTGGTGATGGTAGACGGGCGTGGCGTAGCGGCGCTGACTGTTGTTGTGATGGTGAGCGTCACGCTCTGACCAGCAGATAGCGGGCCGAGGTTGAAGGTCACCGTGTTAGTTGTTGGGTTAAAGGTCGGCGTGGAGCCATTGGATGCCGCTGCACTGACGTAAGTTAGAAAACCACTGAGCGCATCAGTCACCACCACATTGTCAACGGCTGCTGATGTACTGGGGTTGGTGACGTTGATGGTGTAGACCACCGTATCGCCAGGAAGCGCCTCGATGACAGAAGCGAACTTGGTGATTGCAGGGTCGGCGATCCGCAAGACCCAATTGGCGCGGACACAGACCGTGTCGATGACAATGTCCACCTGTTGCTCTGGGCCAGTTGGGTCAATGTAGACCGGTGTGCCGGCGGGCAGGGTGGTTTCGTCGATACGGATGCGATAGGTTCCAGGAGCCAGATCGAACAGATAGTTTCCACTGGCATCGGTTAGTGTCTCACCGAGCGTGGACGTGTCGTCCAGGACAAACACGCGGACGTTTGCCAGCCCCTCGCCAGGCGACCAGAGGCCGTCGCCGTCTATGTCGTTGAAGATCGTGCCCTCGACACAACCGGCCTCGACGGTGGTGATGTTGTCGATGTCGGCGGTGAGGTCAATGGCCGCTTCTTCAGCTTCCAGACTGACAACCGTGATGGTCGTCGTATCGACGGAGCCGTTGGATGCGCCTACCGGCACGGTGATGGTGTGATCCACTGAGAGTGTTTCACCGGGTGCAATGGGATCGGTGCTGAAGTTCTGACCAGGAGCTAGAGTCGCCAGGGTGGTCGCACCTTGCATAATGACCAGCTCTTGCGTCCAGGCCTGGCTGCCAGCCGGGAATTCGATGCGATAGCGATCACTCTGGTTACCAGTGTTCGCCAACGTGTGTTCATAGGTCACACTGTCGCCGGGCGATACGATGGCGGTAGTCGCCGCATCAGCGGTGAAGGTGAAGGCCAATTCAGTCAGCATCGGGGCACTGGCGGTGTCGCAAACAGTGACATCGCCTGCTCCCAAATCGAAGGTTGCACAAGCCTCGTTGTCGGCGTCGGGTGTGAAGGGGATGTGCGGCATATCAGCGATAGGGTGGTTATTCACCACATCAGCGTCACCGCGATCTAACGTCATCTCCAGATAGTATTCGCGTTGGTCATCCTCGGGTGGGATAACGCTGAAGGGTATGATCTGGCCGTTTTCCGATGAACCGATGAACGTTCCGCCTGGTGCATGTTGCTCAGACGGGAAGGTCATATCGGCTTCCAGCGAAGCTACTTCTAGGCGGAAGGTGCGTGATCCATCGTCTAGCAGGCCACCGGGATTAACGGTTAGGTCAAAACGATATTCACCCGCCGGGCCAGAGGTCTGGGGATTGGGCTGGATGGTATCAGCCACAACCCATTCGTCGCCTTCCAGATAGAGCAAACTGACCTCAATGCCTGACAATGGGCGGGTATTGCCGCCGGGGTCAATCCCGTAGACAATACCACTGGGGTCGAAAGAGTCTTCAAAGTTGGCGATATTATCATTGTCACGATCACCTGCACCCTCGCGGCCATCTGGTGAACCGTCGCTATCGGTATCGAGTGCATAGGCGAAATCGGGGCCAGCCACGTTAACGATGTCACCGTCCAGATTCGCCACCATGATTGATTGCGGATTCTGGTCGCCGTGACCACCATAGCCAACCGTATCCATATAGCGGGCCGGCAGGGTATCCTCATTGAGTTGTACCCAGAACAACCCTTCACCTAGACCCTCGAAACTATATTCGCCGCTTTCGCCGACGTCGTATAGACCAACTTCAATATCTGAACCGGGGTTGAATTCGGCATCGCCATTATCGAAGTAGAGCGTAACCTGCGTCTCGCGGATACCAGATTCCGCAGGATTGCGGCTGCGGCTGCCGTCGTTGTCGTTGAAGACGTAGCCGGTAATGGTGGCCGGGCCAGTCGGGAAGCCTCCCGTTGGCGCTGGAGCTGGAACCAGTAAGATGTCAGCCGCGCTCACGTCTGGCAATTCTAGCCAAAGGGGCGATAGGCTTTGTGGTTGCAGCACACTGTCCGGCAGGTTGCTCATATCGGGCATGACCCAATAGACGCCAGCATCCAGTGTATCGAGTTGGTACTGGCCGGATCCATCAGTGATCTGGGTGCTAACCAGGGCATCGGTACTGTCATCGAAGAACTCGTCACCGTTGTCCTGATAGATATTGACCGTCAGACCGGAAAGTGGTGCATCGCCCGCACTGACTTCGTTGTTGTGGTCGGAATCGAGCCAGGCCATACCGCTGATTTCGTGTGTTACCGACGCAGCCTGCAAGAGGAGGTCAACAGCAGTCCGCTTGGGAACCCGAACCCAGAGCAAATTCCAGGTTTGGTCTGCATCGGCATCCGCAGGCAGATTGTTGGTATCCACCTCAATCCAGTAGATGCCGGGCCGCAAATCGCTGAAGCTGTATGATCCACCAGCGCCTGTTACCAACGTATTGACAACGGTATCACCAGGATCGAAGATGCGGTCGCCGTCGTCAGCATAAAGGTGAATGGTGACGCCCGCCAGCGGTGTATCTGCACCGGAGACGGTGTAATCTGCATCGACATCCAGCCAAGCTGTGCCGCTGACATCGCCATTGGCACGCGCATCGAAGGCCGGTGGAACCAGCACATCGCCCTCGAAGGGCATGATGACCTCAACCGGACTCCAATTGACGCTGCTGAGATCAATATCTTCGGGCAGCGTTTCCCGATCTACCACGACCCAATAATTGGCCGGGGTCAGGTCGGCGAAGACGAATGCACCATCGGTGTCGGTGGTGCTGTCGTCCAACAAAATGTCGTTGTCGCCATTGTCCATGTAGAGGCTGACCGTCACGCCATTGAGGACGCGATCATCGGCGGTGAAGGTTTCATCGCCATCCAGATCGGCCCAGACGATACCGGTCAGATTGTTGGTATCGCCACCACCACCGTCATCCATCGCGTCGGGAACCCAGACTTCGATGGCATCCAGCGCCAGGATCGGAATCGGGGCACTGGGGTTGTTGCTGACAGCCGTCGTTTGGATGCGAAGGCTGTGGGTGTCGGACAACACCGGGAACTCGCTGGTGGTCAGGAAGTGGGTCAGGCCATCTTCACTGTATTCGGGCAGAGTGGCGGCCAACTGGTCGTCCAGGAAAAGCTCGCCGATGGCAGAATTCCAGAGACTGACATAGTGGACGCGCACCCGTGTACCGGCAAAATCGAGAGAGATGGCAGCGTCGGCGTCATCTGACATCAGGTACGATCCGCCCGATGCTCCTGGCGACTCGACCATTTCCCAGAAACCGGTGAGGTGGACACCGGGATCGCCCACTTCATAGCGAATCCAGCGCCCACTTTCTTCTTGTGCGATAGGCTGCGGGGCATCGCCAGTGCTTTCCTCGGCATAGAGTCCCGTGTGAGGGCCAAGCGCCAGCATCAGCGCCAACAAGAGGATTACCAGTGATACCCAGCGAAGACGTTTCTTGGTTTGCAGCCAACCAAAACTTAGGAACAGTATCGACATGCCCATTACTCCTGCGACAGGTCCGGTTGGGGTGGGGGCGTGTGCCAACCCCGGATCGTTGAGTGTGACTTCAAAGTAGAGAATGGCGTAAGTGCTGGCTTGCAGGGTCGGAACCGTGAAGGCGATATTGTTGGTATCGGCTACGGGGAACGGCCCGGCAACATTGTAGTCGCCAGCGATGGGGGTGGTGGCAGGACAGGCCGTGCCGACGCCCCATTCGATAGAGCCAGGGACCAAGGTCTGCGAGGCAGCAATGTCATCGGTGATCAGCACGTTGTTGACGCTGGCTGCATTGGGATTGAAGACGCAGACAATCCAGCCGACGCTGTCATCCACACCGAGGCCGGGCGGATCCAGATCTTGCAGGATGATGTAGTTCTTGCTCGGTATGAGATCCAGCAGCGAACTCTGGAAGATACCGGCATCCCACGTGTCGTCGGTGGCTCCCGGAACAGCCGTGATGGTTCCAGTGCGGCCATCGGCGGGATTCACGTCGCTATCCACGGTGTCGTCTGGCCCCTGATCTTGCAGCGTGAAGTCGAAGCCAACGGGTGGAACGACTTCGATCACATAGTCGCCGCCAGCGACTGTGAAGCTGTAGAAACCGCCGCCGCTGGTGACTGTCGTTCCTGCCTGGAAGCCCAGGTCATCGTAGATGGTGACGGTCACGCCGTTCCAGCCGGGTTCGCCGACGTCTTGAATGCCGTCATTGTTCAGATCGACCCAGACGCGATCACCGATGACTGCGGCTTGGAAGAAACCAGCATCTACATCAGTAAGCACGGTGTCCTGTGGCAGGTTGAAGACGGCAGTTTGACCGGAGGTCGGATCAACGTCGCTGTCCACGGTGTCGTCAGTGCCCTGATCTTGTGGGCTGAGGGCATAACCCGCCGGAGCCGTTGCCGGATCGACGAAAATGTAGTAATCACCAGGTGTGACATCGGCGAAGTTATAGAGACCACCACCCGCCGTCGCGGTCGTATCGACCAGAACGTCGATAGAGGTGTACAATTCAACCGTGATGCCATCCAGACCAACTTCTCCGCCATCCTGAATACCGTCGCCGTTCAGGTCGTCCCAGACGAAGCCATCAATGGTCGAGGGCAAGACCAGGCCAGCGTCGATGGTTAGCTCGGCGACATTCAACACCACTGTGAATTGGGCTGTGATGCCCGTCAATGGATCGGGATCGCTGTCCAGAGTATCGTCCGCACCAGCGTCTTGCTGAGTGAAGATGTAAGGCGCAGGCGGTGTGAAGAGAGCTTCGTAATTGCCAGCCGGAATGGTGTCGAAGATGTAGTCACCCGCCGCACCCGTCGTCGTCGCGAAGGTCAGGTTGTCGCCCGGTGTCGTCAAATCGCCATCGGGGCCAGCCCAAGTCAGCTCAACATCCACATTCTCAACGCCAGGTTCGCCAGCATCCTGGATGCCGTCGCCGTCTACGTCATTCCAGACAAAATCACCAATCGAGGTGACCTGGAATAGACCTGCGTCTATGTCGAGGTTGGGTACACCCGGGATGCCGGTGATGATAACGGTTTGTCCGGTGACGGGGTCAACGTCGCTATCGAGTGTAGGATCCCCACCTTGACCTTGCAGCGTGAAATTGTAACCAGCGGGCAAGATGACTTCGACAATGTAGTCACCAGCCGGTAGATCGGTGAAGCTGTAGAAGCCGGTGGCGTCTGTGATAGTGGTTTCGGGTGGAACCAGTGGGTTACCTGTGTTATCTAACAGATTGACGGTGACATTTTCCAGGCCAGGTTCGCCAACATCTTGGATACCGTCGGTATTCAAATCATCCCACACGAAGTCGCCGATGGTGACCGTCGGAATTAGGCCAGCATCTACGTTCGGCGTGTCGCTGGCAAGATCAATACGATCTGTCCGACCCAGTACCGTGTCGGTGATGTCGCTGTCGGTCGCGTCCGGTGGAACATCGGGGAGCGTAAACAGATACCCTGCGGGAAGCACCACTTCGATGTGGTAACGACCGGGTTGCACGGTGAATTGGTAAGCACCGGCGGCATCAGTCGGGATTGTGCCCAAAAACACAAAGGTATCGCCTTCCAACAGGTTGACGGTGATGGCTGGCAACAGCGGTTCAGCGCCGCGTTGACCGTCTTCGTCGGTATCTTCCCAAACTACACCGCTGAGGACGACAGCTTGAACCAAACCAGCATCGATGTCAAACGCATCGCCCGGGTTCAGGGTCATGTTCAATCGCCCTGTGAATTGGTTCACATCGCTATCGCCGATGTCATCTGGCCCCTGATCTTGAGTGCTGAAGCCAAAGCCCGGCGGTGCGACCACTTCCAACACGTAGTCACCAACTGGCAGATCGGTGAACACATATTCGCCCAATGGAGCAACTGCTGTTGTTGTCGTGTAGAGGGGTACACCCGCACCAGTGCCATCATAGAGATTGACCGTGATGCCGTTCACACCAGGCTCGCCGACGTTCTGGCGGCCTTCGGTGCTAACATCATCCCAGACGAAGCCTGTGATGGATGCCGACTCGTGCAGACCGATGTCGACTGTATCGTCGTCAGCTGCCAACACGATAATATCCGACTGTCCAGTGATTTCGTCAACATCGCTGTCAACTGTATCATCTGCACCCTGATCGCGGGGACTGATGAAATAGCCAGGCGGTGGCACGACCTCGACAATGTGGCCGATGACCGTCGGGACATAGAAATTGTAGAAGCCAGTGGCATCGGTTGTTGTGGTGGCGGGCGGAACCAGCGGTGCGCCGGTATCGTCGAGCAAGTTCACCACAACGCCGACCAAGCCGGGTTCGCCAGGATCTTGAATACCATCTGCATCCTGATCATCCCAGACGTAATTACCGAGAACGACGGCGCTGCTCAGACCTGCGTCCATATCCGGGATCGTGGCGACCGGTATGTTGAGATCAACGCGGCCCGTGAATTGATTTACATCGCTATCTTCGGCGTCACCACCAGGGCCAAAGGCATCCTGTGGGCTGAAGCCGACGCCGGGCGGTGCGATCACTTCGAGGATCGACGGGCCAGCCGGAACTACATCCAACAGATAAGTGCCGTCGGCCAGTGATTGCGTGGTGTCGATGAGAACAGAACCCGTGCTGTCATAGAGGTTGACCGTGACATTGGGTGCGCCCACTTCCGTTCCGCCGTCTTGGAAGCCATCTGCATCTAGATCGTTCCAGATGAAGCCAGTGACCTGTGTCGAGGGGTGGAAGCCCGCATCAACTGTCAGATTGGATGCACCAGCCAGGAATTCAATCGGGTCGGTGCGGAAGGTGTCCTGATAGATGTCACTGTCCAGCGTGTCATCGCCACCGGCATCGCGCACACTGGCGATGTAGGGTGGGGTGTTGGCTGGTGGTTGGAATTCCAGGACGTAGGTTGCGGGCGGAACGACAAATGAATAGGTTCCGCTGATGTCGGTTGTGTCTGATGTGATGAAGACCATACCCGTGCTGTCATAGAGATTGACGGTGACATTATTTAAACCAAGTTCGCCGCCATTCTGGATGCCATCGGCATTTGCATCAAGCCAGACGAAGTTGCCGATTTCGGTTGGTTCAAAAATACCGGCATCAATATCGGGGTTGATTTCGGCTGACAAGATCGTGAACGGTGCGGTCCGGCCCGTAGCAGGATCGGCGTCGCTATCCAGGTCGTCGGTCGTGGCGTCTTGTGGGCTGAAATTAAAGCCACCCGGCGCAATAAACTCGACAATATATTCTCCTGGCAGCACAGTGAAGCTGTAGTCGCCTGCTGCACCTGTGACAGTGGTGATGGCTGGAATGAAGGGCGAGCCGTCGCTTTGCAGCAGATTGACCGTGACACCTGGTTCACCCAGTTCGCCACCTTCCTGAATACCATCGCCATCCAAATCGTTCCAGACCAGGTCGCCAATGGTGACCAATTGAGCAACACCGGCGTCCCAGAAGAGTTGTGTTTCGTCGGTTGCCATTGTGAAGATCGGGGTTTGATCGGTCAGCGGATCGACGTCGCTATCCAGGTTATCATCAGTACCCTGATCCGGACGGGTGAAGACCAAACCCGGTGGAATTGAGAATTCCAGGTAGTAGTTGCCAGGATTGACGTCGTTAAAGAAGTAGCTGCCATCCGGCGCCGTCACGGTGCTACCTTGTGGCCCACCGCCGCTATCGAATAACTCGACGATGATGCTGCCGACCGGGGGTTCGCCCGCATCCTGAATGCCATTACCATTCAGATCTTCCCAGACGAAATCGCCGATGGTTGAGGGGCGATAGATACCCGCATCCCAATAATCGACAGTGTCGCCGCCATTGACGATGAAGGGGCCAGCACGCCCACTTCCTGGATCAGGATCGCTGTCCAGGTCGTCAGTAGTGGCGTTCTGTGGACTGAAGCTGTAGGCACTGGTGGCTGGTGGCAATCCATCCGGCAGGTCGAATTGCAGCATATAGGTTTCAAACGGATCCGCTGGGGCCGAGAAACTATACAAACCATTGACGTCGGTGACGGTCGATTGCCACTCCACGGTTCCTGTGCCGTCAAGCAAGCGGACGGTGACGCCTTCCAGGCCAGCTTCCGCCAGGTCTTGGATACCGTCGGCGTTGGTGTCGAACCACACATAGTCGCTGATGATGGCATCCGTCAATGATTGCACTTCAAAAGCCCCCATGTCGCAGAAACCGCCCGCACCATCCACCACCGCCGGAATATCCACCGGACGGGTGAAGTCGCGCTGGTCGCTGGTGAGAGCCGGGCAGCTACCCTGGTCGATGGCCGGACTGGCGGGTTGCAGACGGTGGGTTGGGGTAGGGCCACCATTGTTCGCCAACGGATCGAGCAGGGGCGGCAGACCAGTGATGTTGTTGGTGGTCACGCCAGAGATGACACAGTCGAAGGTGTCTTCAATCAGGTTGAAGTCCTGCGAATCCATGACGTTGATGCCACCATTCGCGCAATCGTCGCCACCACTTGTTCCAGTATTATCCGCCAGAATAGTATTGCTAAACGAGGTGACAGCAGGAGTGAATGTATCGTCTTCATTAGCAACACCTCCGCCAAAGGTAGCGGTGTTGAGGGTGATTGTAACACTGTCAAGTATCACTATACCTGTCACGTTGCGAATACCACCGCCCGCATCTGTAGCGATGTTACCACTGATGGTACTGTTGACGATATTTGTAGTGCCATCATTGTTATATATACCAGCGCCGAAGCCGGAATTGTTATTGCTGATGGTACTGTTGAAGATATCCAATGTGGCGGTACTACCGGAGTTGGCAATGCCGCCGCCATTCATGAGATTTGTATTGTTGTCGATGACAGTATCTGTGATTGTCACAGCCCCAATGTTGACAATACCGCCACCACTTCCAAGGGCAACGTTTGTGTTGCCGCTGATAATACTGCTGTCGATGGTGACTACGCAGGCAACGCAACTATTTACGATGCCCCCAATAACAGTGTGGTTGGTGATGGAAGCATTACCGATATTGGCAATAACAGCACTATTGGTGCCGCCAGAGATGAAAGTGATGCCGCTATCATTACCATCAATTGAAGTTCCCGTAATTGTTACAGTAGAAGTGCTGTTATCGAACAATGCTTGCACGACTATGCCAAATTGTCCTCCGCTACCGGTATTTCCAGAAACAGAACCACGTGTAATTGTGGGGGCGGCAATGTCGCTCAACAGGATGCCACCCGCTATTCCGGTAGCTGTATTGCTGAGGATATCTGTATCTGTCATTGAGAAAGTGGTATCGGGAGTGACGAAGGAGTTCGCCATGTAGATACCGCCACCAGAGTCAGCCGCATCGTTGTTGTTGACGGTACTGTTGATGAGGGTCAGATCGCCGTCATCCGCTGCGTAGATACCACCACCATTGCCAACCGTGGCCTGGTTATAGCTGACGGTACTGTCGGTAATTAGCGTGGTGTTCGTGCTGCCCAGTGCGCCGGAAGAGTAGCGGGTGTAGATACCGCCACCTTCTTCCGCCACGTTGGGCGCGCCATTTTCACCAATTACCGAGTTTTGCAAGATGTTCAGCGTGCCGAACTGGTTATAGATACCACCACCGTTGATGGCTATGTTGTCGCGCACAACAACCGAGCGGAGGGTCACTGCACCCACGACATTATAGATACCACCGCCGTCGCCAATGCCCGCGTCGCCGCCTTCAACAGTCACATCCTGCAACTCGAAGGCCGCACCCAGAACGTGAAAAACGCGAT
>CBDCER010000003.1:0-3680599 GCA_965215855.1 Aggregatilineales bacterium
AGGTGTTTGGGAAAGCCAGTGCAGCGGCTTCGACAACATCACCAACGGATGCAAAAGCCGCAACACCTTCTCCAGTGCCAGCTCAAACGTCGGCGTCGACGAAAGTTATGCCCTTGCAACCTGGAACGCGACGTAAACCATCGAAGCGCCCGCTGGTTGGCACGCAGCCGACGCCACGACCCACCCCAATTCAAGTTAAACAAGCAGCCGCCAGCGCCCCGCCGCCTGTTGAGCAACCATCGGTAGCGCCCGATCCTGTAGTTGTGCCCAGCGTGGCTCCAACTCCGGTTGATGTGCCGCAGGCCCGGCCCGTGCAGCGCGTGTATCCAACGGAGGTTAGCACGGCGACGCAGACCGAAGCGGAAACTGTCGCCCAGTCGCCAGCAGCCTCATCGACTTTGGAAGCACGCATGAAGACCCAATTGCGCCGCTTGATGAAGGATATTAAGCGACCAGCCGAACGAGCGCGGCTACGACGATTGTTGAATCAGATGCACAGTGACGATGGCTGGGAGGCTGTGCAGGAGGTGGTGAACGAGATCAACAGCCCCCAACTGCGCCATTCGCTACGCGAGGTATCCATCGAACTGAAGAATCCGGAATCGCGGCGGCGTTTGCGCCAGATCATCACGCAAAATGGCGTGGCGAAACGGACGGATATCGAGCAGGTTCAGAAGGAGTTTCTGGCCCTGTTGGAAAGTTTGAAGCTCAAGCAATGATGGGGATGGTCAGGGCGAAAGGGGGGCTGCTATAATAGCGCGGCTCTTTAAGGAGGATGTACCATGAAAGTGCGATCTTCAGTACGGAAGATGTGTTCAAGCTGTAAGTTCGTGCGCCGCAAGGGCGTGCTATACGTGATTTGCCCCAAGAATCCGAAGCATAAACAGCGTCAAGGCTAATTTATGACGGGGGCACAACTGCAATATTGAGCCATAGAAGCGGATCATCAAAGTGGTCCGCTTTTTATGTTACATGATTAAGACGCGGGGGCCAGTCTGCTGACCAGCCCTGTTTTGTTTTATGGGACATTATTGGAGTTCGATCTGGCAATTCCCCGCATCGCCCTGGCAGGTTCCCAGCAGGTTTGGCCCATTCAGCACAGTGAAGGTGTTGTAGCTCCAGAAGGGGCGCGTCGAAACCAGTGAAAGACACAGGATAGACAGTCTCGCAACCTGGCATAGTGGTATCGGTGGGAGCCGGGCCAAAATAGATCAGCAGGCAGGCATCAGAGTCAAACGCTTCGAGATCAACGTCCGCTAAGTCACCAGCCAGCTCGATTTCGTAAGCAAAGCGTTCATCTTCCCAGGTGAAATAGACCTCTTGCAGCCGCACGGCACTGAAGCTGGAATCAACTTGTAGTGTAAAGGTATTGGTATCGTAGTCCATTTGGAGGATGGTGGGTTGGGCCGCCGGGGGAGACGTGGCGGCAGGACGGCTGTCAAGGTTTTCATAGGCGACGGTGGCCTGTGACCGAATGCGGAATCCCTTGTCATCCTCAAATTCGACCCAGATGTGCTTTTCGCCATAATCGTCCATCAATTGCCACGGAACCCCAAAGTTGTTGCCTTCCCAACTCAACCATTCCGCCGATGCCAATTCCGCTTCGCTGTTGGCGATGCGGATAGTGCGGGGCAAACTGAATGATCTCATCGCTGGTTTCATAGGCCAGCGATTGTTCGTTTTGGATATAGAGTTCGATCTGTTGGTTGTAGACGGTGGGAGCGCCATCGTTGATGATGACGGGCAAAACATTGGGTTGCGCTCCCAAGATGACAACATAGACATTTTGTTCGGTGCCGCCCTCAACCGCAATGCGCGTGGCAACGCCAACGCCGATTTCGCGATAGAACGTATTCAGCAGGATTTCAGTTAAGGGTTCTCGCCAGGTTGCAGCAAATTCGGCAGGGGTTTCGATGCCGATGAGGTTAACGGCCTCACTAATGACCCGTTGCCCGCCGTCCGGCCAACGTGGGTAGCCTAATTGATCGGCGAGAATACGTGGGAGTGATACATATTCGCCCGTGGCGCTCAATTCATCGGCGATAGTCTGTGCCACATCATCCAGAGTCGCGTCGCGTCCCAGCGGGCGGAGACCTTCAGCGATGAGTGCCCGGTTGACCTCAACATAAAGGTTGATCACCGCGTTCGGTCAATGCTTCGTCAGTATTGCCTTCCTGGGCTGCGGGCGGGCAGCGCCAGTGTAGCGATAGTAATCGCCAGGAAAGCTATAGTCAGAAGGGTACGGAATGTCATCAAAATTCCTCCAAGGAATATTTGGTCACGTGCCCACTATACATGAAATGGAGTCCGAAATGAAGTTGGCAGAAAATATACATTTTTCAGTTTTTGGCGCACTGGGATATAATCAAGCCGAATACTAACATTTGTTATTGTGAGATTTTCCGATGGCTGATGAGCAATGGACTGACCTGAAGTTAGACCCGGCTGGTGGACCCGGCCACGCAATATGTAACACCACATGGGATTTTGCGTACACTGTTGCATCCAGAACAGACAACACCCGCCCGACTGGCGGTACGCTATGATGCCCAACGCCTTGTGCTGGCGTTGGTGATGGGTAGCGGGGCTGTGGCTTTGGGGGATCAGGTGGTGGCGTGGTTGTGGGATGCGTTTCCAGCGCCAGAAACCGAGGCGCAGGACTTTTCTGCCTTGCTCCACGAATTTCTGCAAGGTGATGCCCGGAGCATTGATGATAGTGACGAGATGCACTCGTTGGTGGTGGGAGCGATCACCCGCGAGGTCGAGGCTGGTCAGATTTGGTTGGGCTGGCTGGGGACCTCTGGCGTGCGGGCGCTGAATACTAACCGTGAACCATTGGCGATTAGCAAAGGATTGGTGGCAGGCGAGGCATGGTCGCCTAAACAAGGTATTGTGCCCGACCATGCCTACCCTCATGCTGAAGTGGTGCCGATCAATACAGTCGAACGACTCTTAGTCTTTTCGAATGTGTTGCGGACGGTCATTGATGAGATTCCTTATTTGGGACGGCTGACATTGCAGCGTGTTGCCGAGGCACACGCAACGGAAGTGCCAGCGGTATTGTTCGATTTGCGACCAGATCGTGTGGTACAAATTGCTCGTGATGTTTATGTGCGCTATCGCTGGGATGCCCCGCATCAGGCTACGCTATTTTGGAGTGGGGGCGTCAATGCGACCGGTTATCGGGTGGAACAGGCCACGACGCCTACATTTGGAGATGCAACGATTATTGCCGAGTTGACCGATGCTCGCCAGCGTGTCTATCGAGTCCAGCCGCCTGTCGCCAGCGAAGTTTACTATCGGATTGTACCTCTGAGTGAGAATGTCATCGGCCAGCCAAGCCCGCCCATCGTGGTGACGCCGGTTCCGTTGGTATCACCGATGGTAGACCAAATCGACTGGTTGCCTACTGGTGGTTTTCGGATTGCCTGGACCGATCTGCCCCAGGCCGATCACTATGAGTTAGAGGGTTCACCTGATCCAGAATTTGATAGCCCGCAGACGGTGATTGTTTATCAGGGTGAGAACCCGTTTTATGAAACAGAGGCAAATTTTCCCGGCGGGTGGTATTTTCGGGCACGGAGCCGGAATACCCATTTTGCGCCAGACACACCATCGCTTTGGGGGCAATCGCGTCAGGCTCCTGGACAGTTAACCGCACCTGTGTTTGAACAGGTATCACCAGCCAAGATTTCGTGGGAACCCATCGAGGGTGCGGTTTTGTATCAAGTTCGGGAATTAGAATCGCGAGATGATGAGCCTGAATTTGTCCTTTTCGACACGTTCATCGAGCCAAGCTTTATCCCTCCCAGACCGACGGTCTATCAGGTGCGGGCACTACGCGCCGAGGATGATGAGAACCTGGCTGGCCCCTGGAGTGACAGTGTTTCAGTGGGAATTTGGGAGGGAACGGTTGTCGGAGTCGATGTGGATGCCGATACTGCCAAAATACCCATGCTGGATAATGTCAAGACGATCACCATGGATATTTCGCAGCCTGGCGATCCATCGTTTGTTGAGACTGGTAGCAAAATCTGGCGGTTGATCCTGATTACAGCAGCGTTGGCAGTAGGAGTAGGACTGATCGCAGGATTGATCGGCGGGCCGCGCCTGGGGATTGGCCTTGATCCGACGGTGACACCAGTCCCACGCCTTGCCAGGGAAGCAACCGCAACACAACTTCAAAACTTTCGAGACAGCGCTGAACAATTACCTATTGTGGAACAACGGCTTAATGAGGCACAAGCAGTGGCGACGGAAAACGCCAACACAATTACGAATCAGCAGACTGTTAATACGACATTGTCGGATGAACGAGATAGTTTGCAGCAGACAGCGACGGCCAATGCGAACCAAATCAGCCAGTTGAATGATGAGCAGGCTGTCCTAGAAGCTGATCTTGATGGTTTGCAGCAAACGGCGACACAATCCTCGGAGTCGTATGCGGCGGAAAACGCCCAACTGGCCGATGAACAGGCGACACTGGAAGCTAATCTTGATGGTTTGCAGCAAACGGCAACGCAGTCCTCAGAGTCATATGCGGCAGAAAACGCCCAACTGGCCGATGAACAGGCGACGCTGGAAGTTGATCTTGATAGCTTGCAGCAAACGGCGACACAATCTTCGGAGTCGTATGCGGCGGAAAGCGCCCAACTGGCTGATGGGCAGGCGACACTGGAAGCTGATCTTGACAGTTTACAGCAGACCGCCACTCAATCTGCGGAATCCTATGCGGCGGAAAATTCGCAACTGACCGATGAGCTTGCCACACAAGCTGCCAGTATCAGTCAACTTAATAGTGTTCTGGCGCAGATGACCACACAGGAGGCCACCGCTTCGGCACGGTTGAGAACAGTGGAGGCTGAACTGGCTGCTAATAGCGAGGAATTGGATAATTTGTATGCAACAGCGACAGCTCAGGCCGAAACGATTACGACGTTAGAGGGACAAATCGAAGCGTATGAAGGAACAATGACGGCGGTTGCACCGACGCCGACGCCAACTCCCACGCCCCCTATACTGCCGTTTTTGGGCGGTTAGCAACTTGGAGGGAGGGCTGTGCGTATAGACCAATAGAATGGACGAGTATGCGTAGGGGATGAAGATAAATGGATGATCCAATTCTAGAAGCTGAAGACATCCAAGAAAACGTGGTTTACGATTATGGGCAAGAAAAGCCCAAGCGTGATCACCATAAAGCGAAGGGCAATGACGATAGCGAGTGGTATGAAGAACGGCTGTTGCCGGGGCTGATTTTGGTGGGCCTGG
Source organism: Aggregatilineales bacterium (assembly GCA_965215855.1). Classification (GTDB taxonomy): domain Bacteria; phylum Chloroflexota; class Anaerolineae; order Aggregatilineales; family J027; genus J027. Next base: position 5,269 of record CBDCER010000003.1, read on the forward strand.
GAACATTTTTCTTGCTACAGGCGTTTGGCCTGATTGGGGATTTCGCGTGGTGGTCGTTGTTTATCCTGATTCCGGGCCTGATGATGTTGATGACCGCTTGGGTCAACTACATGCGAACCGGCACCGTTTATAAAGGCGTGCGCGAACAAGCCTTCGGTGGTGTGATGTTGGTCCTGGTCGGGTCAATCTTCCTGTTCGATCTGGATTGGGGTAAAGTGTGGCCGTTGTTTCTGATTGTGCCCGGCATCGGATTGTTGTTGGGGTGGATTGGTGACGGCGACGATCAGTGATTTGATCGGCATTTCCGAAAACCACAAACGCCGTGCATCACCAAGCGATGATGCGCGGCGTTCGTATTATGTCGCAGGTTAATGCTAGCGGAGTTCGGCTTGCATCGCAGCCAGACTGCTGCGGAAGCTACCATCCACTACCTGGTCACCAGCGCGGAGGATCAGGCCACCCAAAACATTTGGATCGACCTTGTAAGCAATATCCTTGGCTCCGGTGGCTTTCTTGATTTCATTTTTCTCTGAGTCGGTCAGTGGCAGGGCACTGACGACTTCGATGGCATCGCCCAAATTCTTCACGTTGTCGGGTGCTTTGGCGAAGAAGTCATTGACGATGTCAGCCTGCTTCTTTTCATCCATACCGACAGCGACGAGCCGGTTAGCAGCCGCCATCGCCAGCGAAATCACCTGACTCCGCATGTCGGCCAACAGTTGATCGCGCTCCGTTTCGGCCTGGGCGCGGGCGTTGGCACGGATGTCATCTGCCTCTTTATTGGCCTCGGTTGCCACATCTTTGCCAGCGTCTTCAGCGCGGGCACGGGCGTCGGACACAATTTTCTGGGCTTCGAGCCGGGCTTCGTTGCGAATAGATTCGGCATCTTTTTCAGCATTATCACGCGCTTCAGCGGCGATGCGTGCGTCTTCCAGCCCTTTTTCGATCTTGGCTGTGCGTTCTTCCATGACACCCGTCAGCGGTTTCCATAACAGGTATCGCAACAGTATGAAGATAAGTGTAAAATTGATGATCTGGGTAATTAAGAACCCAACATTGATACCGAGTGCTTCCACAGTTTTGCCTCCTTGATCTGCCTATTAAAGAACGAACAGCACGATCAGGGCAACCACCAACGCATAAATCGCAACAGCTTCGGCGAATGCAATACCCAGAATCATGTTAGTTTGAACCTGACCGGCAGCGTCGGGGTTGCGGCCAATTGCTTCCAATGCGCCCTGTACCAACAGACCGATACCAATACCGGGGCCAAGTGCCCCAATCATAGCCAGGCCCGCACCGACAGCCTTCAGTCCGATTTCAAGTGATTCATTGGTGATTGTAGATTCCATAAGTCATTTGCTCCTTAGTGAATTTAGTGATCATCACCATGATGCGAAATCATGGCGAGGTTTATGAGTACCAACGGTAAGATGAAGAATACGAAAGCCTGGATAGCGCCGATGAAGAATTCCAACCCATAAACGGCACTGGGCAACAGACCACCCGTCAGGAATGTGGCAACAATCAGCAGGATACCACCCGCGAAGATAACGCCAAAGAGACGGAAGGCGAAGCTGACGATCTTGGAGATTTCCGAGAGGATTTCCAAGAGACCAACCACGAAGTCCATGATGCCCATTGGATTCTTGCCAGCATTACCCAAAGCCGGAAGATTGACAAACTTACTGAAATAGCCGAGGCCCAATTTCTGAACACCATAATATTGCACTGCGATCATGGCGATTATCGCCAACGCCAGCGTGAAGTTCAGGTCGGTGGCTGCACCGCGCAAGAAGGGCGTGACAACCAGGCGGTCGGCGGCTTCGCTGTATTCTTCGGCGTGAGCCTCATCACCCTCGGTTTCAGGATGAGCGTCATCGCCGCCTTCACCCTCGCTCTCGCCTTCAGGATGAGCTGTTTCATCACCTTCGCCAGCGGCTTCTTCGTCCGCGTGGTCATCTTCTTCGCCGTGTTCCACGATGCCGAAGTATTTGGCTTCGCATTCATGATAGCCTTCGGGTGTGGCTTTTGTACCGGCGTCCAGTCCTTCTTCGACCTTCAATGCAACATACAGGGGACTAAAGTCTTTGATGGGAAGATCACCGTCATCGAGATGGACGGGATAGCCACTCATGGTGACAATGTCATCTGCCCGGGCACAGTGGATAGCCCCCACCGTCTCGAAGCCGGGGATGAGTTTCGTCCAATTGGCGACCAGCACCATCAGGAAGAAGGTGGCAATCAGCGGGAAGATCTTCTTGGCATCGGCAGCCCCCACCACACTCTTGGTGAGGTTATAGAGGTAGTCTACGATCATTTCAAAGACATTCTGGAACCCCTGTGGGACCATCTTCGGATTACGCAACATGAATGCAATCCAGATGACGAGGATGTCCGTCAGAACCAATGCCACCGCCGTATTGGTGATGTCCCAGCCGCCAATCGTCCATTTACCTTCGGCCAAAGGTTCACCAAAGATGGTGATGACTGGCACAGCGATACCAATACCCCAACCAGGGAGTAGGGCATAGGTTAATGCGCCACAGGCCGCTGCAGCAATAACAATGCTGATGATAAGGTACACACAACCTCTGGCAGCAACCGGGTTGACTGCGGGTTGGTTATGGTCGCTCATGCGAAAGCTCCTTTCGTTAACCAGAGCAAAAGCATTCCTCCTATAAAATATCTCGTTACCAGATCCAATCAATCACCAGAAAAGCTGGTGGTTGTTAACCGCCATATTGGCGCTTTTCAATCCGTTTAGCGGCCCAAATAACAACCACCATAAGTGTTGTCAGGCTAACGGGCACGCTACACACAGTGCAGGCGGCGGTAAAGAGCCGGTCGCTATCGAGCAGGTTATCCAGCGCCAGCCCAGTCAGTAATGCAGCCAGGGTGAGTAAAGCCGCCATGCACCCGCTTAGGCCCGCAATCGCCGCCAAACTCATATTGATAACATAATCAATGCGATTGCGTGCATTCATTTGTTTGTGTTAATCTGCACAAGCCTACCGTGAAGATTTTCCCTTGTCAAAAATTCGTCGGGATTTCGTTTGCCCGACGCTTCACATTGAAAAGTGTAGAGGTGTTTTATGCCTCCACACTTTTCCGATATCTAGCTTTCCTCTTGCTCGGCCTTATAGGCCGCGATGACTTCCTCAGTGAGGTGCGACGGCAGACGCTCGTAGCTGGCGAATTCCATTGTGAAAACGCCCCGGCCACCCGTCATCGAACGCAGGTCGTTATTATAACGTTGTAATTCGGATAGAGGAGCATGTGCCTTGATGATGCTGCGACCCGCGATTGAGTCCATACCCTGCACCCGCCCCCGACGCGAGGTCAGGTCACTGATGATGTCGCCCATGCTTTCGTCGGGAACAATTACCTCAAGATTCATGAGGGGTTCCAACAGAGCCGGGCCTGCATCCAGAAAGGCTTCTTTGAATGCACCACGCCCCGCGATTTGGAAGGCGATGTCTTTAGAGTCCACTGGATGTTCTTTGCCGTCGTAAATGATGGCTTTGACACCAACCACCGGATAGCCCGCGATGACGCCATCGGGCAACACCTGGCGAACGCCTTTTTCTGTACTCTGGACAAAGGGGCCAGAGACGGAACCGCCGAAAATCTTACTCTCGAAGACGAACTCTTCCGAGGGATCCATCGGCTCTACTCGCAAGTGAACCTCAGCGAACTGGCCCGCACCACCGGTCTGTTTCTTGTGACGATAGACAGCCGTGGCGGTTTTGGTGATGGTCTCCTGATAGGGCACTTTGGGGACAGTAGTGTCCATGTTGCAGCCCAGGCGTTCGGCACGCTTGATGGCGATGTCGATTTGGACATTGCCCATGCCTTCCAGGACGGCCTGGCGGGTTGCGCTATCTTGACGCCAACGCAGCGTGCGGTCCGAATCAGTCAGTGCATTCAGGACGCTGGCGATTTTGGCGCTATCGCTTTGGGTTCGGGGATGCACAGCAACCGCATAAATGGGTTGCGGGAAATTCGGCCCCGGAATGACGCGGTTGAAATCTTTGGTGGTCAGCGTGTCGCCTGTGCGCGTTTTACGCAATTTGGCAACCACGCCAATGTCACCCGCGTGGAGTTCATCGACCTGGAATTGGTCTTTACCACGCACAACCATCAACTGTCCCAGGCGCTCCTCAGTTTCAGTATTAGCGTTCCAGACTGTCGCGTTGGTCTTCAATGAGCCAGAAAACAGGCGGAAATAAGTCAGTGTGCCATATTTGTCGGTATAGCTCTTGAAGACATACGCGGCCAGGGGGCCATCATCTTTTTGCGGCGGATTTAGAAATTCAACCTCGGTTGATTCTGGATCCGCAATGGTTCCAACGCGGCGACCGGATGCAGGTTGTACATAAACAGTCAGGGCTTCTAGCAAATGCAGAACGCCAATTTCGGCATTGGTGGTGAAGACGGGTACGGTGTTCAAGTCGGCATTGCGAGCAGCCTTCCGCATTCCGTCGCGGATTTCTTCGACGGCGAGTTCGCCCGTGTCGAAGTATTTTTCGATATAGGCATCATCGGCTTCCGCAGCAGCTTCAACAATAGCGAGATGCGCTTCTTCAAGGGCGTCGGCGATGTCAGCAGGTGGGTCAGTCTTCGTAGAGTCTTTGCCCATATATGCCTGTTTGGTGACTGTGCCGACGATACCTTTGAAATCGGCCTGTTCACCGATTGGCAGTGTGACCGGCACAAAGTTGTGATCGGGGAAACGCTCGCTAAGGGCGTCCAGCGCACCGCTGAAGCTGGCGTTCTCACGGTCAATTTTGTTGATGATGACGATGACAGGTTGGTTGAAGTCACGGGCGTAATTCATTGCCATTTCAGTGCCGACTTCGGGGCCAGCCACCGCATCGATCACGATCAGCACAGCATCGGCGACACGGATAGCCTGTTGCACCTCACCTTGAAAATCGGTGAAGCCGGGGGTGTCGATGACATTGATTTTGTGGTCGGCGTACTCGATGGGCATAACGGCGTTGCTGATGCTCAGTTGGCGCTCGCGTTCATCGTCGTCAAAGTCGGAGACCGTCGAGCCATCTTCAATGCGTCCCATACGGGTTGTTTGACCGGAGAGGTAGAGCATCGCTTCAATCAGTGTTGTTTTCCCCGAACCTTGATGTCCGGCGATAGCGACGTTCCGAATGAGATCCGATTCATATACTTTCATATAACATATACCTTCTCATGATTTTTATGGCCGTTGGGATTATCAAATTATGTGGATTATCTTAAACAACGCTTTCCTGAATTTTATGTTGAGTCCAAGACGCGATTTTACGGGATAGACTTGGCTGTGTCAAAGGTTTTTTGTCCCCAATGTACGGCAATCGTGCCCATCATCAGTCGTTTGTAGCCCACAGACCTAAAACCAGCGTCCTCGAATCGCGTTGCTAATTCCTGGGGAGTCTTAAAGGCCAGTGTACTGCCGGATAAATAGGCATAGGCTGCTGTATCGCCCGTAACCAGGCGGCCCAGCAGCGGAATGACGCGTCGGAAGTAGATATTGAGAAACGGGCGTAGGAGATTGTTGGTAGGCGGGCTGGTATCGAGGCTGACGGCCCATCCTCCAGGACGCAAGACGCGGTGGTGTTCAGTCAATGCCTGGGCGATGTCTGGTACATTACGGAGCAGGAAGCCGCTGACAATGGCATCGAATGTTCCACCAGCAAAGGGTAGGCATAGGGCGTTGGCGGCAGCCCAGACGACGGATGTTCCCTGGGGGCGTTTTTGGCCGACCTGCATCATAGGTAGCGCGAAATCGGCAGCGATGACCTGCGCCTCTGAAAATTGGCGGCGAATCTCGAAGGCGATGTCGCCTGTTCCGGCGGCGATGTCCAGTACGCGGCTGGTATTAGCGAGTTGCGCTTTCTCCACGACCAATCGTCGCCAGGCCCGGTCACGGCCCAGCGTCATGATGCGATTCATGCGATCATAACGCCGGGCAATGCGCCCAAACATGGCCTGAACGTGCGTCTTGTCATCGCTGGCGTGCATCTAGCTGCACCACCAGCGATAGTCGATGTCCGGGAATAGGCGATCCAACTCCCAATAGTGCGCGGCTTTTTCCCCATCTGGCTTGCCACGCTCCACGCTATCACACAGTTCGCGGAAACGTTCCATATGTTGGCTGAAGCGTTGAATGGCGTAGTTGCGGGCCTGTCCGGTTGTGACCAGGAAGGGCCAGTCGGAACTCTCAGCTAGCAGGAGTTCGCGGGCGGCCTGATTCAAAACGCCGCGTAGATTTTCATGATCCCAGTCGTTTTTATGCCGGTTGGCGAGCTTGGTCAACAGAGCTTCGGCCTCGTGAACTGGCGGCCACATCCAGTTGACCTCGTGATTGTTCCAGGTGAAGTGCGTGCCGCCAGCACCCCAACTGCCTTCCGGGAGATGCAGAACTTCCTGGGGAGGGTGATTGACTAGGTGATCGGCGGCTGTGACCAGATCGACGGTTTCGCTGGCGGCCAATCCGCGCAAGACTTGTTTCAACCAGTCCACACCCTCAAACCACCAGTGCCCAAAGAGTTCAGTGTCGTAGTTGCTGGAGATCAGACCATAGCCCTGACCAGAGTTCTGACGAGTTTCCAGAATGCGCTCGACTAGTGCCACAAAATCCTGGGCATGGGCACGAACTTTGTGTTCAGCCCAGTCGGGATGATAGAAGTCTTTCGCACCCAGATCGACTCGTGCGCCAGTGACGCGCCAGTATTGCAGGCCGCTGACGCCGTCTTTGCGATGAAATTCGCGGTAATCGAAATCACCTGGATAACCCCAATCGGCTGACCAGACACGCTGGCCGGTTTCGTTGTTGCGGCCAATAACCGCCACGTCGCTGTGTTCATCGGCATCTGGCCCGCCAGTGGTGTTGCTGACAAAATAGGCGTCGAAGGTGGTCGTTTCCATGCTTTGTGCCGGAGCCGCCGACATCGGAATCAGGTAGCGGCGTTTTATTTCACCATAGGGGCCGATGGCTTCACCGGCGGCCACGCCAACTGGCGCACCACCCGTCACCAGATGCGTTTCGCTGAAGAAGAACTGGATGCCTTCTTGTGCTAGAAAATGCTCAATGCCGGGGCGGATATGGCCTTCGGTGGTGTAATAGGCCGGACGATAGGCGCATTCTGGTAGCCAGATGCCACGCGGCGCACGCCCAAACATGCGCTTATAGCTGGTGATACCGGTGCGGAGTTGGGCACGGATGGCGCTGTCAGTTCCCAGCAGGGGCAGATAGCCATGTGTGGCGGCACAAGTCGTGATTTCGATATAGCCTTCGTCCTGCAACTGGCGAAATGCGCCAATGAGATCACGATTATAGCGGCGATCAAACGAGTCTTTGATGGTTTCGTAGAAATCTTGATACCACTCAGCCAGATGCATCAGGTGCTTGTGCCCGACCCACCAGGGTTTTTCAGGAGCCGGTTCCTTAATCCGTGATTCGACCATCTGGCGGTCAACGGGCGGCAGATCGCCTTCTTCGGCTTCGGTGCGTTCGACAGGTTTCGGCAGCGTATCTTCCCACAAATCGCCCCGGAAACGCAGGACATCTTGCTTGGCGCGAGCGATTTTGTCATCCAGATACTCGTCTAGATGATTACAAACGTCGGCGTCAGCTAGTTGCTCGGCAAGTACGGGCGTGATACCAACGGTCAGACGAAAAGGCACGCCTTCTTCGCGTAAATCATAGAGGGCATTTAATAATGGAATATAGGTTTCGCTGGCGGCCTCATGAATCCATTCCTCGCCATGCGGCCAACGCCCGGCCAATCGAGCGTAGGGCAGGTGACTGTGTAAAACGAATGTAAAAGCTCCAAGTGCGCCCATCAACATCCCCTTTGCTTAATGAAAGTTTAAATTTCGTCAGGGATTGTAACATCTGCAGGCAGAATCATTCAATTTTAGCTGTTGTCCCAGCCACCAGATGCGATCTCCAGGAAGACGCGCAGATTGTCAGGAGTTTGTGCTGTGACTTCCGTCCAACGTGGATCATATTTATGTTTGAGAGCGGCTCTGGCGATTTCGCGTTCGCCTGAATCTTCGAGGATACGGGCTACCCCCTCGACTGAAGTGTCGCCTAGTGGTTGCCCGTCGATGGTGCAGGGCGCGACGTCGACACGCGCTGTATGCTTGATGCGCTTGACCTTACCGGATTCGACACGAGTGGTCACGTAGATGACGCCGTTTTCCTCAGCGAACCAAACCGCTGTAGGCACAGGGTCGCCGTTCTCGCGGAAGGTCGTCAGGTTTATGTAGAGGTGGCCTTCTAATAGAGCAAAGGGTGTGTCCATATTATTCTGCTATCTCCTAGAGTTCTCTTCTATTCACCCTGCACAATCAAGACTTTACCGCCGGTCATCTGGTTCTGATAGTCTTCCACGGCCTGTTTTGCATCTTTGATCGGATACCGTGCCCGGATGTCGCTTCGCAGTTCGTTGAGCATCAGTTTTTGTGCCCGTCGCCACAGTAATATATTTTGGGCGACATTTCGTTTACCCAGCCAGGGCGTCAACCAGAACCCATCAATAATTTTCTCTTGAAAGATGAATTGGGTGGCATTGACCTGTGATTCTTGATAAGACAGCCCGCCATAAATCGTCACGCGGCTTTGGGATGGCATGGCATCCAACAATTGCGTCGTCAGCGGCCCGGCAACCGCATCGAACGCTAAACGCGCCTGGTGTTGGTGACAGGCATCATGGAGTTGCTGCTCAAAATCGGAGTCGTTGCTATTCACAACAACCGTTGCACCTTGTTGCTTCAGGAATTCTACCTGCTCATCGCGCCGCACGACATTGATGACTTGGATGCCCTCGCGTTTCGCCAGGCGGCTAATCATCAAGCCCAATACGCCAGCGGCCCCGGTACTCACAATCGTTTTGTGTCCACCCTGTTTGGCAATTGTCAGGAGCGCAATTGCCGTCAACGGATTGACCACTGACATCGCGCCTTGTTCCAGACTCACCGATTTGTCCAGTGGCAGTGCATATTGGGTGGTTGTCACCATATATTCTGCCCATACACCGTCGCCTTTTTCTTGGGTGACACAGGCCACGCGCTTGCCATTCAGATAGCGGCCCATCATGCCTTTACCAACTGCGACAACCGTCCCCGCCCCCTCAAATCCTGGCACAACCGGCGTTGGCTTCTGGAAACCGTACCAACCCTCGATGAATGCCAGATCAGATGGATTAATGGGCGATGCCGCGACTTTCACCAACACCTCATTCGGCCCTGGTTTTGGCACAGGTCGTTGCTCAATGCGCAGTGCCTCCGCGCCCGAATAGGAATCCAGCACCACTGCCATCATTTGCTCAGGAATTTGTGTTTGCGACATGATCCTACCTCCGCTTGGCGCAACTATACCAGATATTCTGCTGAACAACCCTGCCCAAAAGTAGAGTTGGTTGCAAAGGCAAACACTCCCTAAAATAAGAGCCAATATCAATAAACAAGAAGGAGTGCATCATGCGGATTGGTATTTTGGGTGCGGGGAATGTCGGTGGCAATTTGGGCCAGGTGTGGGCGGCCAGTGGGCACGAGATCGCCTTTGGTGTGCGTAATCCATCCAGCGACCGGGTGCGGTCACTGTTGGCTGTTATCAATGAAGATGTGCATGTGGGCAGCGTGTCCCAGGCAGTGGCGTTTGCGGATGTCGTGGTGCTGGCGGTGGGTTGGCCTGCTGCCGAGGAAGTAATCGCCAATGCAGGCGACTGGACGGGCAAAATCATCATTGATGCCACCAATCGTTTTTCGGCCAGCGAAACCTCGGCGGCGGAAGATGTGGCACAGCTGGCGGCGGGTGCGAAGGTCGTCAAAGCCTTCAATACCATTGGGGCCGAGCTATTCAGCAATCCGCAGTTTGGCGATGCCATTGCCAGTATGTTCATTTGTGGCGATGATGAAGCTGCCAAAGATACGGTTATGCAGTTGATTGACGAGATGGGCTTCGAGGTGGTGGATGTGGGGGCGCTCTCGAAAGCCGCACTCTTGGAGTCGCTGGCGCAACTGTGGGTGTCGATGGCACGCGGCGAATTCGGGCGCGGGATTGCCTTCAAGCTGTTGCAGCGTTAGATCAGGGATGTTCATTTCGTAGGCAGAAAAACTATCTCATTGGATTGCACAGGCACATTATTATGAGATGGTTTTCTGCTCTCTGGCGTGCCATTTTCATCCTTAGCCTATCTTGGCTTCCCGCTTGCCAACAGACGCATGTTATAATTGGAACTATCCACAACCGCCATCGCAGTAACGTCCTCTTTGCACAAAAAAGTGCTGCAAACAAAGGAAACTTATTGATGAGCGATAGTTCCGACCCCACCAACATTAATGAAGATGATTTTTACACGCGTCTCTTGGAACTCATAGACAACAACCTGATGGCCGACGCTGTTGAACTGTTTCAAAACACAGAACACCAAATAGAAATCCTACACCAAATTGCACGTGATCTCGCCCGCCCGCTGGCCCGTGCCCTTGCTCTGGATCGGGTGTTGGCCCGCCCGCTGGCTCATGCGCTAGACCGTGCTTTTGATCTGGCGCGTGCCCTGGATAGCGCCTTTGAGCTTACCCGTGCCCGTGCGCGTGCCGTTGCGCGTGATCTGGCGGTTGCCCGCGATCTAAACCGCGACCTGGCGCGGGCGCGTGATCTGGCGCGTGCCCTGGACAGTGACCTGGATCGTGCCCGTGCCCTGGATAGTGACAGCGCCCGTGATCTGGCGCGGATTCACCTTCGGGTTAAATTCTTGGTTGTAGCCCTGGCGAATGAACTTGATATATTGATTGAAGGATTTTCTTTGAATGGGATTGACACGCTCACGCCCCATACTCTGATCAACGATGTCGCTCCCTATCTCCAGGCTTTGGCTGATCTTCAAGCCATCATTTCTGATCTCAAAAATGAACCTATTCCATCAGTTACTATCAGGAACATCTCCCAAAATTCTGCTTTTTCGATTGATGCTGGTGGCATTGGCGATGCAATACGAATCGTGCAGGAAACAGTTGTCCCCTGGCGACGGCAACATGCTCCCCAAATGGCAGACCTGGCCGAGCGCGAAAAACGCATCGAGATTGAGCAAAAAGAGGCTGAGGTGTTGCAAATCCGCGCTGGAGTTCAAACTGAACCGGAACAGGTCGAGCAGTTGCAATTTGAAAATGAGGAACTGCGCCTGGATATAGAACGTAAACGCCTTGAACTGCAACGCGATCAGCTGGAAATGACCAAAGCCAAAATCATGCTATCCTTCGGCATTTTGCAGCGATTTGCCGCAGACCTGTCTGAAGCCGAGCGCCTGACCTACGTCAGTTGTTTAATCGAACCCCTGAACGTGTTAATCGAAAGCCGCCTCGAAGCCAGCTAAACGTATATTATCGGGGAGCCACTCCTTAAGGGCATCTCTCGTGCACGTAGCCAGGTTCCTGATTACCATGAACTGAAGTAATCGAGGTTTGATATGCAACTTACTTTTGACAAAGAGACCCTCTTATTCAACGATGATGTTCTAAATACGTCTCCACCTGAGAGCCTGGCTGATCGCATCAGAACTTTTGCCCGCTTGGTTGCATATGGAGTCATGTGCGAATATTGGCCCGTTTCCTTCGTAGTACGCAATGAAGGAAGTGGTGACGAAATGTGGTCAACAGATTATCGGTTTTTTGGAGATACTTTGCTGGGAATACTTTATAAAACCGCATGGAAAGACAAAGCACCTTCAGTAACTCATTTAGAGCTTTTTGGTTATGCAGATAGGGATTATTCAGTGGATAATCTTTACACATTAACATCCGCTGCAATCAATCTGTTAGATCAACCCCTCCACCAGAAAGCCTTCATCTCCTACCGACGCTCTGAAAGTACCGCCTTTGCCATGCTCCTCTATGACCGTCTCAAACTCAAAGGCTTCGACCCTTTTGTTGATCTGCAAAGTCTAAAAACTGGCGACTGGCATCCAAAGCTGGAAACAGCCATCAAAAACACGGACTTTTTCATTTGCTTGATTCAAGAGGGAACACTGGAAAATTCACGATGGGTCAGGCGAGAAATCGAATGGGCACTTCAACACGCCAAAGAGGTCATTCCTGTTTTTTACAATGGTCTCACCCCTGAGACTGCGAAACAAAACCACCAAAACAGTGAGTATTCGGAGGACATTGAGGAGCTTTTTAGCAAACATGCAATTACGGTAGCAATCGAGGGGGATGTAAACGCCTACGAAGGAGCTATTCGGCAGTTACTTCAAATGCTAGAGATATAGGCAGTTTATTCCTCCACCAACTCGACAACTGGCAAATCTTCCACATCCCCATCCAGTCGTACATTGCTGGCGAAAAGCCACCCAACGCTATTATCCGGTAACCGAATTTGCAGCCAGTCGCTCTCAGGCGTGCGGCCAAATGCGAAAATCGGCACCTCTGCCGTTAGCACTCCAATCCGCGCCAGTTCAGTTGAGGGCGTTTCTCGGATATTGACACCACGCAACGTCTCGCCAATCGGCATCCAGTCGAATGTGCGCGGATCATCGCGGAGACCGTGCCAGACGATGAGGCTGCCGGTGCTGGTAGCGATGAGCGTCCAATCCGGACTGGCGACGCTGTCCGGCGAGATGCCATAGCTGCCGCGCAGTTGGGCGCGTTCGATGTCGTAGAAACGAGCGTCAAAATCATGGCGCGTTAGGATTGCCGATTGTGCATCAGGGCTGATGACGGCGCGATCTACACTGCGATTGAACAACAGCAGGCGTCTAACACCGCCATCATCCTCAATTTCCCACAGACGCGCTCGGCCTGTCGTGTCGATGGAGATGGCGCGGCGGCTGTTGGGGCTGATGGTCAGACTTTGTACCCCACCGCCGTGACCTTCCATGATGCCCGTTTCATCTAGCGATGCCATATCCCAAAAGCGAATGTTCTCGCCTTCCCAGGTCGCCAGCAAACGGCCATCCGGCGTGAATTGGATGTTATCGGCAGTGATGTTCAGGGTGCGCGGGCGACGATTGGATCGCGCTACATTCCAGAGTTGGATGCGCTCGCCCCACGTTGCCAGCCAGCGGCCATCGGGAGAAAAGCGGGCGTGGATCGCGTCGTCGGTTGCGAGCGTGCCCATTGCTGCACCGGATTCCGCATCAATCAACGTGACCAGTCCCTCGAAATTCAGAATGGCAAGGGTGTCGTCGCTGAAGTCACTGGCAATGCCCTCATAGATCGCCAGGATGCCGCTTGTTTCTACATCGTAGAGCGTGAATATATCAAAGATGTCGTAGGCCAACAGGTTGCCCGCCACGAAATTCAGTGCCAGAAAAGGAGTCTCGTGAGTTGGCAGGGTGGTGGCTTCAGGTAGCTCGTTGTGCGATGGCTCGACCGTGTACAGATGAATAGTTCCACCATTCGCATCGGTTACAGCCAGCAAAGTATCATCATCTGACCAGGTATAGCTGGTAACACCCGGGCTATAATCTGGCAGGCAAAATAACAATGCGCCAGGGAGTGTATCGCGTCCGGCGACGTTCCAGATACACAGCGTTCCATCCAGGCTACCCGTGATAAAAGCCGTCGCCTGGGGACTGAACGCCATTTCGGTGATGGGGGCATTGTGTTGGGCCAGCAGGGTCAATACGCCGAGTTGAGCCACGTCGTCGGCGGCCAATGGGCGCGGCGTGTCATCGTCCTGGGCCGATACAGCCAGGACTGGATACAAAATCAGGAGGATGAGTGCCAGTCGTTTTAGCATAACGCAAAAAACCCGCAGGTCTAGCGGGCTGTTCGATGCGAGTTGGCCGAGTGGCTATTTGTTGCGATTGACAGTGCGGACTTCTTTGAGCCGGGCACGCTTACCACGCCGATCACGCATGTAATACAATTGGGCACGCCGAACCTTCGAATGGCGCAAGACTTCGATTTTCTCAATGCGCGGGCTGTTGTAGAGAAAGGTTCGCTCGACGCCAATGCCATGTGAGGCGATACGGCGCACGGTGAAGCTCTTGTTGTTGCCACCTTTTCGCAGACGGATAATCATGCCAGGTACGAACTGAATACGCTCACGTGTTCCCTCGACAATACGCAGGTGAATACGTACCTCGTCGCCGGGATACAGTTCGGGGAATTTGTCCTGGTTCTCGTCGGTGACCTGTCGGAGTTGTTGTTCTTCGAGTTTCTTGACTAAATCCACCATCTTTATGTGTCCTTCATATCTCTGTGGCCGGGCACAGAGTGTTATCTTTCAGCCGAACGGGCGCGGCCCCCAATGTGTAGACATTGGCAGGCTGTCGGCGTTTTTTGACAAAAAATCCGGCAACCAGCCCTGGTCGCCGTAGCGCAGGGATTTTATCATAGGCATGACGGGTTTTCAATTCTGAACCGAAAGAAGTGCGATGGAACTTTACGACGAGACTTATCAACCGACTACTACACTCCAGGCCAGCCCGGAACGCTTGCTGATCTTTGGCGCGGGATTGGGTTTTGCATTGACAGTGGCCGGGGTGGTGTGGGTTGGACTCCTGCGCGGCCAGGCGTTGGACCGGGCCTGGTTTACCGATAGCGCACATTCTATTCCAGTGGATGTGCTGCTTGGCGCAGGTATTGGGGCCGGTGTATCAGTTGTTTTATGGATACTGGGCAACTACTCTCCCGCGCTGGAAGCCATTCGGGAGAAACTGGCGACCGTGCTAGATCTGGCGCAATATCGCTGGTGGCATAGCATGTTGTTGGCATCGCTGGCGGCTATACCGGAGGAGATTTTCTTTCGTGGGGCTATGCAGCCGGTGTTAGGTTTGGCCGCGACGGCGTTGATTTTTGGGGCGTTGCATTCACTCTCGACAACCTATTTTGCTTATGCGACGGTGGCCGGGCTAATTCTGGGCTTGATGGCAAATTGGAGCGGGGCGTTGTGGATGCCAATCGCTGCCCATTTTGCGACGGATTTTGTCTCGTTGATGATCCTGGCACGGTGGGCACGTCGCTCAGAAGCCACGCAGGAGGGCACGCGGTCCCCGGTATAGCGGGCAGACGCAGCGGGTACATTCGGAACGTTCACCATCTCGATAGGCTTTGCGGAGTACGACCATTTCCGGCGCATTGATGACCGTTTCCAGGTCGTGTTGCTTCAGATCGCCGCCCGCTGGCAAGAAATAGCAGGGTTGCAGTTTGCCGTCAACATTCACCACCGCCGAAATGTGCGGGGCGTTGCAGCGTGGCGGCTGGAAGGTCGCTTTTTTGTGTGGTGCTGCGAAGTAATCATAGAGGCGACGGAGTTTGGTGGGACTTTCTGCTATTTGTCCATTGGTGAATTGCGTAGTGTGCGTCTGTTCCAACGAATCCAGCACAGCATTGAATTCCGGTAAATCCTCGGCGGTCAATGCACCAAATTCGTCTGGCTGTGGGGAATTGTGTAGCGGAATGGCAGCGTTGTGTTCAAAACGCGGGCCAAAAGCATAGGGATTGACCGTATCCACCGCCAGAAAGCTGACACTTTCTGCACCAGCCGCCAGCGCCGTGTCGATCAACAGGGGCATCTGGCGGAAGTTGGCCCGCATGAGCGTAGTCCGGGTGCTGATGGGAATGCCGCCTGTGCTGACAGCTTGCATTCCTTCCAGAATGATGTCCAGGGCATCCACACCACGAATTTTCTGATAGAGTTCGGGTGTGGCAGCGTCCAGGCTGACGGTGAGCATGTCGATGTGTTCAATGACTGCCTGGGCCTGTTTTCGCAAGAGCAGGCCGTTGGTCAATAGCCAGACGTTGATGCCTGCCGTGCGGAATTGACGGGCGATGGTCGGCCAGTCGGGGTGTTGCATAGCTTCACCACCGGAGAGCAACACCATCTGCGTGCCGAGTTTGCGGGCGGAGGCGACCAAACGCTCGACGAGATCCATATTCATATTGCGGCGTGGTGCTTTCCAGATGTCGCACATGGCGCATTTGCTATTGCAGCCATCGGTCAGATAAAGCACCAACAGCGGCAATGCCCGCAAATGGTTGGATAGCAGATTGGGTAGGATACGAAGATTGGCGATGTTCATGCTATGATAATCTCGGATTCAAGTTGACACGACACGGACAAGCATTGCATGAGACAAACCAGATTGCAAGCCGCATGGAACCGCTGGCAACAGGCGGCGACTATCGCAACCCAGGCACTCATCTTATTCATCTTCTTTTGTGCGACATGGTGGTGGCGGCCTCGCTTGATGCTGGCCGAATGGGTTCCCGACGCGATCCGAGATGGATTAATGTCACCGTTCAATAGTGATGCCTACCTCGAGGTCTATTTCGCTCGCTTTGCCCACACGGCCTTTATTATTCTGCTGGTCGGGCTGTGGGCGGCAACGTTGTTTCGTGGTCTGCGGCAATTGGGCGACCGGCTGTGGTGGGTGATTGGCCTAGGATTGTTAGTGTTTTGGATCTGGCTGTCGGTCGATTGGGCGGCAGTTAAGCCGGCGGTCGCGCGTTCGCAGGCCTGGCAATGGACACTAGTCTTTGCTTTTGTGTTGGTGGTGGTCAGCAATGGCCCGCCAATACGTTGGATCACGATGGCGATTGTGGCGGGCGTAATTTTTCAGGGCACGCTTGGCATTGCCCAGGTCGCCATGCAGCGCGAGCTCGGCTTATCATGGATTGATGAGAATCTTCTGAAACTTGGTGTTCAAATCTACGAATTTCGCCTGGATCCGGCTCAGAGTGGCGTCAGCGTGATTCAGAGCGGGGGCATACGCTATCTGCGAGCCTATGGCATCACATCCCATCCCAACCTGCTGGGGGCAGGGTTGGTGATGGGATTGCTGACGGCGTCGTGGTTGTGGCTAAAACCGGAGATGCGACGCACAGCAGCCTGGGTGACGGCCCTGATGTTGTGGGCCTTGCTGCTGACGTTCAGTCGAGCCTCGATGGGCGGGCTGATTGTTGGTGGCGTAGTGATTGGCGTGCTATGGTGGTGTAGTAAAAACTGGCGCTGGGATGCGGCGTTGGGGGCGTTGGTGCTGGCGGTGCTGGTCGGCGCGGTGTTCTATATGCTTTATCGCCCACTGGTTGATGTACGACTGGGACGCGGCGAGGAAGGCGCAGCATCCGTTGAGGGAATTAGCGTCGAGGCGCGTAAAGTCTATATAGAACAGGCCCGCACCGTCATCGACGATTATCCCATTCGTGGTGTGGGGATTGCCAATTTCCCCTGGGTCAGCGCCCAGATGATACACGATGATCCGCGTAATCTGGATATGAAAGGCGATTATGTACATCGTGTTTATCTGGTGATTCTGACCGAATTGGGCATCGTGGGGGCGATATTGTGGGGCGGAACATTGGGTGTAAGCGGCTGGCTACTCTGGCGACGCTGGCATTACGGACAACTATCACCCGAAATAATTGCGCTGTGTGGGGGGATTGTAGCCTGGTTGGCGATTAGTTGGTTCGAGTTCTTCCCCTGGGCATTGCTGCCCTATCAGGTCTTGTTCTGGGGAGCGTTGGCAGCAGCCATCCGGCAACCCCTGGCGCGAAAGGAAACGAGAATGCAACCGATTGTATTGGAACACTGGCGCTTAAAAGCCGGTGATGGTGAATTCAGCAGCAATGAGGTGGATGTCTCAAGCTGGGAGACGGTGACGTTGCCGTTAGATGGCATAGTAGAGACGGTCACCTGGCTGCGCTGTGTTGTCCAAATGCCGCCTAATGATGAATGTTCGACGTGGTGGCTGGAGATGGAAGGCGACATAGCGGGCGAAGTGTGGGTCAATGGACAGCGCGTGGGTGAGCTGGAAGCCACTCAGGAAATTACGCAGTTCGTGGCGATGGGTGACAATCATCTGGTGCTGAAGCTGACTGGTGGTGGCACGGCTTTGCAGCGCGTGTGTTGTGTGCCCCATCCCTGCATGTAGCTGGCTGACAAGGCTTCATGCGCCTGGCCCATTTGCTATAATGAATGTGAATTTGAAAGGCAACTATTTTGCTGAGAAACCGTTCGCCACGTTCGATGGCGATCAGTCTATCGGTGGGGATTTCAGTCTTCCTCATCGCCTTAAGTCTGGTTGGAACTCTGGCTCCGGCTGAGAGTATCGCCCGGACTCCGTTGACGTTCCTGGAGAGCATTTTTGGCGATGCCAGTGGGTGGGTCGATGGCACAGCGGCTGAGTTGGCCGAATTGCGGACGCTGCGCCAACGCAATCAGGAACTAGAAGAGTCGCTGGCGTTACTGCAAGCCGAGGTCGCCGAATCGCGTGAAATTCGCTACGACTACGAACGGCTGGCGGCGTTGGTGAATTATGTGGCCCAAACCAGTGCCGATTGGCAATATGTGACGGCAGATGTTATCGGCCAGGATACACAACCGACCGTGCGGATTATCCACCTGAATCGGGGAACGCGCGATGGTGTAGAAGTCGGGGATCCAGTCGTTACAGAGCTAGGGCTGATCGGGCGCGTCACGCAGGTCGCGGCGACGGGCTGCGAAGTGTTGCTGATTACAGATCAAACCAGTGCCGTGAATGTGCGGTTGCAGACTACCCGTGATACCGGATTGGTACAAGGGACATTGAGTGGTGATTTGGTGCTGACTTTTGTGGACACCGAAGCACAGATTGTCCCCGGCGATTTGGTGTTGACCTCCGGCGAGACGCAGGCGTTTCCGGCAGATTTAATTGTGGGGCAGGTTTCCAGTGCTTCCCTGAGCGAAGACAAGCTGTTTCAGCAGGCGTCTGTGACTAGTTTTGTCGAGTTTTCACGGCTCGACTTGGTGCTGATTATCACCAATTGGGAGCCGGTTGACCTGGAAGTTTTTGAAGAAACCGACGAGAACTGAGGATCGCAGGCGATGATCGTTTATTATGTTGGGCTTCCGCTCTTATTGCTGGCCGCAGTGTTCGATGCCACGCTGATGACACTCTTCCGGCTGTGGGGCGGCGCTCCCAACCTGGTGCTGATGATCGTGATCTCGTGGGCGCTGGTCACCGAGCTAGAAGAAGCCTTGCCCTGGGCTGTGATAGGCGGCATCATGCGCGATTTGCTGTCGGCAGCCCCGACTGGAAGTTCAGCGCTGGCGCTGGTCTTGATCGTGGTAGTGGTGGACACCTATTTGCCAAAGGCCAGTTGGCGAAATGTACCGTTGCCATTGCTGGTGATCGGCATAGCGACTGTCGCCTACGATATGATGCTATTTGCGATTTTGGTTGTCGCTGGGCGTCCGGTTCCGAATTTGTGGACATTGGGCTATGTTATCTTGCCAGGCGTGGTGGCGAACCTAGCGATGGTCTTGTTTGTGTTTCGGACCATCGGCGGCATCAATCAATTTTTGCGCCCGACGCGCACATCATTGTTGAGTTAGAGGAAAAGTGGCTGATGAATAGCCGATCTTTGCTACCGTTTCAGGGATGGCGATTGATCTTTTTCCGAGCCATCGCTGTGTCGATCCTGTTGGTGCTGGTATTGCGAACATGGCAATTGCAATTTCTGGAAGGCGCATCGTTCCGCGCTGATTCAGACGAGAACCGCTTCCAGACCTTGCCGGTGGGCGCGACTCGTGGCGAGATTTTTGATCGCTATGGCAACCCCCTGGCATTGAATGATCCGGCTTTCCAAGTGACGATTACACCGGCATTGTTGCCTGAAGCCCGTGAGGAGACACTGGGCATCTATAATCGCCTGTCCTCGTTGGTCGATGTACCGGCGACGCGAGCTACGGCTAATGCTGCAGGACGCTTCGATGAACGTAGTATTGATGAATTAGTGGCCGAGGGCGAAGGTATTGCGCCCTATCGTCCAGTGGTGATTGCGGCGGATATTGATCGCGAAGTCGCTCTGGAATTGATTGAGATGCAACAATCATTGCCGGGCGTGGTGATTGAGGCGCGTTCGGTGCGGAGTTATCCATCCGGTACAACGACGGCTCAGATCATTGGCTATCTGGGGCCAATCGGTGAAGAACAAGCTCAGGAACTGCGCGAGCTGGGCCTGAACCCTGCTTATGACCGGATTGGCTATTCAGGTATTGAGTTTTTCTTTCAGGAAGAATTGGCAGGTCGAAACGGCAGCGTGACCTACCAGGTCGATATTGCTGGCCTACAGGAGCAACTGGTCAACCGCGAGCGACCAGTGCCAGGCAACAGTGTCCGCCTGACACTTGATTTGGAGTTGCAGGAAATCGCTCAACAATCGCTGGTCAGTCGTATTAATGCGATTAATGCTGCCGAGCAACGCCTCCGCACACAATCGGGCGTGGTGATTGCTATGGATCCACGCACGGGCGAAATCCTGGCGATGGTATCCTGGCCGACGTATGACAACAGCCGTTTTGCACGTTCTATCGACGGGGACTATTACCTGGAGGTTGCCGCCGACCCGCTACGCCCACTGGTGAATCACGCCGTCAGTTCACTCTATCCACCGGGGTCGGTCTGGAAGTTGATTACGTCGGTGGGTGTGGTGGAAGAAGATGTGATTTCGCCATCTGCTCCCTTGAATGACCCCGGACGGTTGACGTTGCCGAATGCCTTTGCTCCGAATGACCAATCCGCCAGCCAGACGTTCGTATGCTGGCTACGCAGTGGGCATGGCCCCCAAAATTTGTTGGATGGGATTGCGAATAGTTGTGATGTGTATTTTTATCAGGTTGGGGGCGGCAACCCGGAAGTGCCGCAAGCGATTCTGAGGCCGGGTGGCCTGGGTATTGATGATCTTTATCGTTGGGCAACGGCCTTTGGTATTGGCTCACAGCTTGGCGTGGAACTGTTGGGCGAAAATGCTGGACGGATGCCGGAACCTGAATGGAAGCGGCGTTTGTATGGCGAAAGCTGGTCAACCGGCGACACCTATAACGCGGCGTTTGGTCAGGGCTATCTGACCGTGACGCCGCTTCAGTTGATTACATCAGTGGCCGCGGTTGTCAATGACGGTGTGTTGTTGCAACCGACACTCATCCGCAATTTTGAAGATCCGGAAGGCAATATCGTCGAGATGAGCGATACGAATGGCAATGTCGTGGGAGCCTTCTCACCCCATGTTGCTCGCACCATTGTCGAGCCACCATCCGGCGAACCCTGGATATTGTTGTTGCACGAGGATATGTTATTGCAAGGTGCAAACAGTCTGGTGTGCCGGTGTGAATCAAACTCGGATTACTATAGCCCAGGACGATGCAACCCAGCAGATTATCAATCGCGTTTTGATCGCAACCCGGCCCCCGATATTGAGGAGTGGGTTGAATATCGTGTACATATCCCGTTTGGCTATAGTTGGTCGGCGGGGGTGTGCGATGCCAAGACATTTGAGCTGATTGGCCGCGATTATGTTCCTCCCGCAGCCGATATTGAAAGCATTCGTTTGGTGCAACAAGGAATGCGTGAAGTGGTGACACGTGGTACAGCCAGCGAGTCTGTTAACCTTTCTTTTCCGCCGCTGTCGTATGTTGATGAGGCGGGTAAAACTGGAACCGCCGAATATTGTGATGATATTGCACGCCCCCAGGGGTTGTGCATTCCAGGACGCTGGCCGTCTCATGCGTGGTATACGGGCTACGCGCCTTATGATAATCCTGAGATTGTTGTCATCGCATTTCTATACAATGCAGGTGAAGGTTCGCAGAACGCCATGCCGATTGTGCGGGAAGTGTTGGATTATTACTTCCGACGGATACCGCCTGGTGGGCCACAATGATACGGTCGTGAACCATCAAAACTATCGCCTCGGCGTCGCCTGGGGCGTTTTTTGTTTGTGGGAGAGGGATTTCGCCGACTCTCAAGTCCCTAAAAAGACTCTCAAAACCTCTCAACTCGGCAATCTGGGAGTTATTGAGAGCCACCCGCAGGTATGGTGTGGGCAGAAAAGCACACAATGAAATGAGGTAAGTTCCTGATGAATGTTCCACAACACTGGCGTCTGAAAACACAACGATATCAACTGCGCGGCACGCAACACGAAGATGGCTCTGTATCGTTTCCACCCCGTCCCCAGGTTGCTCGACGGGTCGAGGAACACTATGTTTTTGAACAGCGTGAGCCAAAACGCCAACGCAAGTTCAGCTATGTTGCATAGTTAGCAGCGGAGAGACGCAGATTGGATGTGTTGTTAGGTGGCACAGGCGAAGTCTATAGCTTCACCACTGTCACCGATCCCCCCGCAGGTTTTGAGGAACAGGCTCCGTATGTATTGGCATTGGTCAAGCTGGATGAAGGGCCGATGCTAACAGCACAACTCACCGATTTGGTGGACAATGTGCATATCGGGATGCGGGTCGAGATGGTCACCCGCAAATTACGGACAGAAGGCGATAGTGGCATGATTGTCTATGGCTACAAATTTCGCCCGGTGCTGGTTGAAGCGCCTTAGCTGAAGCACCTATTCAGGTTGAACATTAAAGGCCAATAGCGTGTAAAATATCTAGACACGTTACTTGGCCTTTTTATTTTTGGCCGTGTTGGGTAAAATTCGCGGGTCAAAACCAATTGTTGGGAGAATAGTTGATGAAACGAATTTTGATAGCGGCGCTACTGTTACTTATTCTTAATGCGTGTTCAAGCGAGGTCTATAGCCTGGCGTATACGGCACGTGGTGATAGCAATAATATGGTGGCGTTGACACAAACGGATTTGTTGCAACGCACTGATGACCTGAACGTGGTTGTCAAACTCAATAGTCACGACGATTCGGTTACAGTCTCGGCAACATTCTATAACCCAGATGATGAGCAAGTGGGTGAAGTCTTGACGACAACGGCTGATCCCGATGTTGGCGTGGTGGTTCTTGGCCTGGACTATGAGAGCCGTCCAGGGGAAGAAGACGAGGAAGAAGATACCTGGCAGTTGGGAACCTGGCGCGTCGATATTGAGGTCGATGGCGAACAGGTAGAGAGCCTGTCCTTCAAAATCAATTAATTTCAAGTCTTTGGTTGACATTGTTGGCGGCTTTGTCCTATAGTGGGTGCAAGCGAGACAGGGAAAATCATCGAAATAGATTGCCCATAATTTTCGTGAGGGCAGTGCAATGATGTATCTTCAAATACCTGCTGCCAAACAATTGTTAACTCACTTAACCCCAAGTGAGCTATGCCCGGTTATCTGCCGGGCTTTTGTTTTGCTGTGTAATGCTGCATGGGCGCGATGATGTTCTGTTCTAACAATATTTGTCAGGTGAGAGAGGAGTAAGTTGAATGGTCGTAGATACATTGATGGCCCCCGATCTTGTATCTGCAAAAGCATATGAGACCGCATTGGCGCAGTTTGACCGGGCGGTGTCCTATTTGTCATTGCCGACGGGTTTGCTGGAGTTTTTGCGGTATCCCAAACGTGAATTTACACTAAATTTTCCGGTGAGCATGGATGATGGCGAAGTCAAAATCTTTACGGCTTATCGCGTCCATCATAACATTGTGCTTGGCCCCTCTAAAGGGGGTATCCGCTATTCGGCCCATGTTAATATTTCCGAAGTGCGTGCGTTGGCGATGTGGATGACTTGGAAATGTGCTTTGATGCACCTGCCCTATGGTGGTGCTAAGGGCGGTGTGGTCGTCGATCCGCGTGCATTATCGCATCGTGAAAACGAGGCGTTAACGCGCCGCTTTGCGTCGGAGATGGTGCCAGTTATCAGTCCGCATGGTGATATTCCTGCGCCTGATATGGGAACCAATTCACAGACAATGGCCTGGATCATGGATACCTATTCGATGACATTAGGTTATTCCGTTCCAGCGGTGGTCACCGGCAAGCCGTTGAACATCGGCGGCAGCGAGGGCCGCAACGAGGCCACTGGGCGAGGTGTCATCATCATTATGGAGGAGGCGTTGCGCCGCACTGGGCATTTCGCTGACCTATCAATCGTCATTCAAGGTTTCGGCAATGTCGGGGCACATGCGGCGTTGTATGCGGTTGAGAAGGGTTATAAGGTGGTGGCCGTCAGTGATGTCAGCGGCGGCGTGTATAATCCCAATGGCTTGGATATTCCGACGTTGTATGCCTGGACGCAACGAGGCAACCTGTTGGCTGATTTGAACGGTGTCGATGTAGAACGCGTCAATAATGCGGAGTTGCTGGAATTGCCCTGCGATGTGTTGATTCCGGCGGCGTTGGAGGGCCAGATCACCGAGCGTAACGCCCCGAAAATCAAGGCTAAAATGATCGTTGAAGGGGCCAATGGCCCGACAACACCGATTGCTGATGAGATCCTGAATTCGCGTAATATCACTGTTGTGCCAGATATTTTAGCGAATGCGGGTGGTGTAACGGTTTCCTATTTTGAATGGGTCCAGGGCTTACAGAGCTTTTTCTGGGATGAAAGTGAAATTATGCGGCGTTTACAGCAACTGCTGACGCGATCCTATGATGAAGTGGCGCATTTTGCCGAGGACCGCGATCTGGATTTGCGAACCGCTGCCCAGGCTTATGCAATTAATCGCGTAGGCGAGGCGACAATGACTCGTGGCTTTTATCCGTAGCATACGACGGCTTGTTTTCCCTGATACGTTCGATAGACCCCCGTGTGCCGGGGGTTTTTTATCGGATGGTTGTCTCAATATGGTACTGAATGAACGCCTCAATCTCGTCTGGTTCCAGAAGGCGACCCGGCATCGTGAGGTTATAACTATCCGCCCAGACTGGCGGGGAGCTTTCGGTGTCGATGCCCACTGCATCATAGAGCCGGATTTGTGTTTCCTGCATTAAGGTGGCGACTACATCACCGGGAGTGGCTTGGGCTGGAATCTCGATATGCAGATTGACCCAGGTGGGACCAATGTTGACAGCGATCACATCCCAGTTGTTTTCCTGGGCTGCCCGCCGTAACCAACGTTCAATGGCAGCGATGAGGTCATCTGCCAAGCCCTTATCAGGGTTTTGGGCCAGCCACAGACAGCCATATCCAATATAAGTCCCAGGCTCGCGTTCGAGGGGCTTTTCGGCCTCAATGACCGCAACCATTTCTTCAGGAGGCCGCAAGTCGGTTGGGCGGGCTGGAAGCGTCTGAGCGGCAGGGCTTTCCGGCGAAGCAGGCTCCGGTGGCGAAACTGCCTGGGCTTCTTGAACCTTTTCGGGCACAAGCGCCAGCGCCTCGCCCAGTTGGCGGGCTTGCTGCCGGATGATTCGCAGGGGGGTGTCGGCACTGAAAATCATGGTCAGTGTCAGGTCATCAACGGTGCGGGTGCTGAAGAAAAGAGCCTCGCCAGTACCAGTGATGTTGCGATAGAGCAGACGCGTGTGGAGATTGCCCTCGCGTTGCCAGACTTCGGCAATATCCTGCGCGATCTCATGCCAACTCGTATCAGAGAAGTCGCCGGTCCGCGCCACCAAATGTTCGCCATAAGTCAGCAATGTGCCTAGCGCCGTACTCTCCAATGAAAATTGTGTCAGTTGCAGTGCCGCATGAGCCACAATCTCGATTTCGTCTAATAGCTCATTGACGGCTTCGGTATCACGGGAATCGTCAGGTACATCTTCATCGAGGTCGATGACGCCCATAGCACGCGTGATTTCCTCAACGGGCATGGCGACCAGGTCTTCCTCTTCTGGCGGAATGATGGGTTCAGCCGCCACTTCCTGAAGCACAGATTGGAGACGTGGGTCATCAGCATCATCCGCGTCGGCCAGCGCGTCTAGCAGTTCGGCATTAAGTTCCTGTTCGTTGACGGTTGGTTGGTGACCAGTGGTTTCCGAGTCCGGGAAAAAGTCAAGATCCGGGAGGGATACAGGTTGTGTGACGGCAATGTACGGCGGGGCTTCAATATCAGGCCCAGTAGTATCCGGCGCTTCAACGGGCTTCGTCGTATGAAATGGCGTATCCAGCCAGGAAGGCAGGGGATGAACGGGCGGGCGTCCGGTTTGTTGCACCCACGAATCGATACGTGTGAGCAAATCATCGACAGCATGATTGTCATTGCTGATGCGGAGGGCGGAAACGGCAGGTGAATCGTCAGCGGCGATGGGTGGCTCTGGGATGATGGGGCTGGGGAGCGGTTCGACGATGGTCTCCGGCAGCGTATCAGGCGGTAAAGGGTGTTGAACAGTCTCGCTGCCGGTTTTGGTGGACGTCAAGATCCCTGTTTCAAATTCCTCGATTTCAATATCCAGCCCGTCGAACACATCGCCAATGGTGGCCTCTTCATCAGGTGGGGGTTCATAATCCAGCAAGCTGGTCGAGGGTTGCTGGAATCCGAACGTGGGAGCCGCTTCCACCGCTGGGGGCGCTGAAGCGGCACTCTCGTCGGGTGCAGCGTGAAGTACATGCTCAATAATTTCAATGAGGTCGCGTGCCCGATAGGGCTTGAGGAGAAAAGATCGAGCTTGATAGTTCTGAACTTTTTGGATGTCTCCCTCAGATTGACCAGAAAGAATGATCGGCAGATGCGGGGCACGCTCGTTTAGGGTCTGAATCAGACTGCTGGGATCTTCCATCATCAGGTCGATGACGGCAATGTCGAATTCGGCATCGGCCAACGCATCAGGGGCCATCTGGGGCCGCCCAACAGTTCGCACGACATAATTGCGGGCTTCAAGGGCTTTTTTCAGCCGCAACATGAATTGAATATCAGTGTCAATAATTAGGACTTGCGCGGGCATTATCGTTTGTTACCTGCCAAAGTTGGATTTTGAATTATGTCTATTTTAGAAGGGGAAGGCATCAGGCCGCAACTAATTGGAGAAAATAAAATCCCGGCGGCATCCGAAGACACCGCCGGGGAGAATGCAACTACAGTTGCGCGTTACTGCTTATTCGCCACGGGCGGCCAGTTTGGCAGCCATGTCGATTGAACGCGAACCCCAGTGGGCACCACCGAAGAGACCGTCAGTCTCGAACGGGCCGGTGTACCAAGGCTTAACCAAGATGTAGCCACTACGCAGATAGATCGGAGCAATCGGGAATTCACCCTCTTCGCCGAAGAAGGCTTCTTCGATTTCCGCATACAGCTCGTCGCGGACTGCGGGGTCGCTCTCGCGGGCAGCCTGCTCGATCAGCTCGTCAGTCTCGGTGCAGGGACGCATGAAAGCGTTGTCGCCTTCGCAAGACAGCACGTCGTTGACCCAGTTGTTGGCATCACCGTAGTCGGGGCCCCAACCGAGCGTCCAGGCGTTCGGACGATCTTGCACGGGGGTCTCGGGGTCGATGATTTCAAGCAGAACGGAGAACTCAAGCTGCTCGACGTTGAACAGACCAGGATCGCAACCCAGCTCACGCTCGGCAGCGGCGGCCCAGAACTCGGCCCAGGTGCCAGCACCCGTGTAGGTGATGATATCCAGCGCGGGGAAGCCCTCGCAGCCAGGATAGCCAGCTTCTTCTAGCTCGGTACGGGCATAGTCGGGGTTGTAGCCAACGCCAACTTCGTTGATCGGCGGGGCGTGGGCCATACCTGGCGGGGTGAAGTGGATCATCGGCACGCCACGACCCTGACGGATCTGCTGCACGAAGGCTTCGCGGTCAATGATGGCGCTGAAGGCACGACGGGCATGGACGTTGTCGAATGGTTCCTTGTCGTGGGTGAAACCGAAGTAGAAGACGGCCAGGTCAAAGATCTGGAGCAGTTCGTCAGCATATTCGGGATCAGCCAGAACGGCTTGAATCTCAGCAGCCGGAACACCGGTGGTGTCGAGCTGGTTGTCTTGATACAGCGCAAAGACCGTACCACCATCTTCGATCACGGTGTAGATGACCTCTTCGATGTTGCCGTCGCCACTGAACAGGTCAGGGGCCAACGCTTCGTTGCGAACGAATGAACGACGCACGCCACGGATGTTTTCGCGCAGGAAGTACGGGCCGTTGGTGGCGATGTTGCCAGGCTCGGTCCAGTCGTTACCAAATTCCTCGATAACTTCCTGGGGCTGGGCACGCAGTTGCCACATTGGGGTCATGCTGAAGAAGTAACCAGCCGCGAAGTTCAGTTCGATCACGACGGTGCTATCGTCGGGGGCGCTAACCTTGCTGGTGTCGCCGAAGACGAGCTCGTCGGTAACTTCCTCGGGCGGGGTCAAGTTGACCACGTCACAGCCAGCGATCACGTTGGCCGAAACCGTACCATAGTAACCACCCAGGCGGGGGTCACAGGAACGCTTGATGCCATACACGAAGTCACCAGCCACGACGGGGCGCAGGGCCTCGGCGCTGTCGCTGGCGGGATCGTAGCGCATCCACATCACGTCGTCACGCAGGGTGAAGGTCCAAACGGTGCCGTCTTCGTTGGTTTCCCAGGAAGTCGCCAGTTCGGGATTCACGGCGCTGGTAACGGGGTCGTAGTCGGTCAGGCCCAAGAAGAGGTTCTCAACTGGGACGATGGAGACCGCGTCGGACAGAATGGCGCCGTCCAGCGAGCTAATTTCGCTGGCGCTGGAGAGGTCAACCGTAACACGGGTGTCTTGACGATATTGGGCCGTGAAGGTGACCTCGGTATCCGCAGCATGAGCGAAGCTCACGGGGACCAGAGAAAGAACCAGTGTCATGGCGATGAGCACTGGCAATGTACGCGATACATTCTTAAACACTTGTCAATTTCTCCTAGATTTTGAATTCGTTATTGATATCACACCGGTTGTCGACCATAGCTTGCCTCGACGAGCAGGGGAAATAATTAGTGAGGATCGTTCCACTCCTTTCGCTATATGAAATGAAACTAAATCGTTGTAGTGGTTGTGAGTTTGTTAGGATTAAACAAATTTCACAACCACCCTTCATTATACGGAGGATTGGCTGGATTGCAAGATGCATCCAGGGGATTTCTAGAAGAATAGCCTGGGTTGCGTTCCTCACCTAGTCCACCGTCGCCAACGACCTGAGCGATAAACGTCACACCCACTCTATCAGATTCAGGCATTGGCTCTATAGCTTAATACACTTTTGGTGCAGTGTAGGTTCGATATGATGGATCGTATGATGTATGATTATGCGGATTTTGAGCAGCAATGAAGGGGTAGATCAAAATGCAGCAGGATTACGAGCAAGTTATCAAAGCACGGGTAATGGATGTACGCCAATTTGTCATGGCCGTTTTCAGCGGCAGACGACGCGGGTATGATGTGCCCTGGCAGAAAGTCAACTTGCGCCCGCTGATAATTCGTGAGCAGCCCCATATCCAGATTTCCTATTTCGATGGACGACAGGATACCAGCAAGAACTACCCCCTGGATGATATAGAAGCGCAATTGGATACATTGTTGAGTGATGGTTTCAGCAATATTCATGTGCGGACGGTATCGGGTGATCTCCAGGTGCGGATCACCAAAAAAGGCAAAGTCATGATCCACGAGCAGCCAGGACAATATCAACAGCCGATGTTGTCTCATGACCGCCGCAAACACCAGCCCTTGCCCGCCGGAGAACCCAACCCATTTTTGCAGGCAGTCGGCATCATGACGCCAGCGGGGAAAGTCAAAGCACGGATGCAGGCCAAATTTCGCCAGATCAATGCTTTCTTGCGACTGATTCAGGAAACAGGCGAACTGGAACGAGCCGAGACGTTGTCGGTGGTCGATTGTGGTTGTGGCAATGCTTATTTGACCTATGCGGCGCACTATTATCTGAATGATGTTTTGGGCGTCCCGACACAGACGGTCGGTGTGGATGTGCGCGAGGAGTTGGTACGAAATCATGCCGAGACAGCGACTCAACATGGTTGGCATGGGATGGCTTTTGAAGTTAGCCGGATCCTGGATTTTCAACCGCCTGCCGCGCCGGATATGGTGTTGGCGCTTCATGCCTGTGATACGGCGACGGATGAGGCATTGGCACAGGCGGTGGCCTGGGAAAGCCATTTGATATTCAGTGCCCCATGCTGTCACCATCATCTGCAACAGCAACTCAGCCAACAACAGGTCTCGCCATTTGAGGGTGTCATGCGACATGGTATCTTGCGGGAGCGTATGGGCGATATTCTGACGGATGCCTTGCGCGCTTTGATTCTGCGGATTATGGGCTATCAGACGCAGGTGTTTGAATTCATCTCCACCGAACACACGGCTCGCAATCTGATGATTCGTGCCGTGCGTTCTGTGTCGCCTGGCGACCGACAGTTCGTCGAGGAATACCTGGCACTGAAATCGTTTTGGGGCGTAACGCCTTATCTGGAGGAATTGCTGGGTTCGGCGTTGACTGCGTACCTCTGATTTCCGCTGAACAGCACATCGCGCAGGTTGTGAAAGGCGAAGGCGGCTCCGGCCCCAACCAGCGGCGGCCCAAACCACAACGCCACGAAGAATAACACATCCGGCGCTTGTAGGCTGCCCAGATGGTTAGCGAAATCCTGCGTGGGACCATGCGGGGCTAACAACATGGCGAAGATGATGACCAGCGTGACATGAATACCCAGGCCGAGCATTGTATTCAGCGCGGCGGTTGTGCGGCTGCGAGCGATGTGTAACAAGCCGATGCCGATGCCAAAGATGGCAGCAATGATCATGTGAATGGTCGGATTGATGAAGTGGTCTAAGTCGAGCAGAATGACGGGTTCCAAAACAGTATCGGTCTGGCGAGCTTCCAGGAAAATCTCCAGAATGCGCCCGTCGTTGCGTTGGTTGAGTGCGCCCAGAACGAAGATGATCAATGACAGAGGAGCCAGGGCATTAAACAGAACAATGCGACCCTCGATTTGCAGGGGCGGCAGGTAGGAACGAAACTCTTGTGCCAACAGCAATCCCGTGAAAGTCGAGAGCGCGACGATGCCAGGACCAATGACCAGGGTTAGCAGGATAAAGGCATAATAGGTCGGCAACGGGCGCAGATTCACGATATCCAGGAAGACACCAAAGCCATCCCGGGGCGTGCCTGGAAACGTGTTCAGGAACATTAGGTGCAAGCCCAACGCGATCAAGAAGCCCAAAATGGTGCTGCCCATAATGCGGCGGCGGCTAGCTTGGTCGGCGTGCAAGAAGCCAATGACTGCGCCAACAAGATAGGCCGTGATCCAGATACCTAAGACCAACCAGACGGCCTCGCGCATGGTTTCAGGAAGGCGCACCGGATCGGCGATCTGCTGGAGAGCCAGACTGGTGAGGACAGTCACAGCCCCGAAAGTGAGCCATAGACACAACAAAACGGCCCATCCTTCCAGGCGCAACGCATGTGAAGGTGTGGCGGTTGAAGGTGACGGTTCCACAATAACCTACGGATTCAGGGATTTCGGTGGCTTTTTCTCATCGTTTTTGGCGGCGACGGCCTGTGCTTTCATCTTGCGTCGTTTATCGACCACCTCACCGAGAATCGAGCGCAGTTCGGGCATCGCTGGCAACGGCTTATACATCAAGCGGTCAGCGCCAGCTTGCTCGATAACATTTTTCTCTTCTTCGGTGGAAAGGCGATAGGCAGTAATCAAGACGATGGCAACGTTGTCGAGACGGGCACTTTTGCGAAGACGATTGCCGACTTCGGGGCCACTGGCCTCGGGCAGGCGGATGTCGAGAATCGCCAATTCGGGCAAGTCGCCATGCACGCGGCCTTCATCAACGGCATCGACCCAGGCGATGGCTTCACCACCATCGACAAAAGCGACGCCTTCGATGCCCCATAGCTCGAACATCGCCAGCAAGACATCATAAATATCAGGTTCGTCTTCGACAACCATCCATGTTGGCAACGGATATTCTCCCTGTGTATCACTCATTACAAGCATTCTCCTCAGTTTATGATAAGGGGCGGTGGGGTTCGTCGCAAGTGTCTATTCATAGTTCAGTGGCAGTGCCATAATAAACGAGGTGTGTTCACCCAAAATACTGGCAACACTCAACGACCCACCGTGTGCCTCAGCGACTGCTTTGGCGATGTAAAGCCCCTGACCCAATCCTCGCGGATCAATCACTTTTCCATCGGGGGTTCGTGCATCGCCACGATAATAACGTTCAAAAATATATGGCAGGTCTTTATCAGCGATACCCACCCCATAGTCTTTTACCTTGATAGTTAACTGATTGTCGTCGCGGATACGCCCCAGTTCAATCGTGATTTTTCCGCCAGGGAGTGTGTAACGAATTGCGTTTTCAATCAAATGGCCCAAGGCCCATTGTAATCGCCGCGCATCGCCAAGTATATTCATCCTGTCGACATTGGCGACCCTCACATTAACGTCTAATTTGGCCTGGGTCAAGCGTGATTCCAAGCCACTCAAGACGATGGTGACCTGTTCGCTGATGACAATGGGATCGCGCCGCACTTCAAAGCTGTTGGTTTCAATTTCCGATAGATCGAGCAGTTCCACAATCATACGATCTAATATCGCTACATTGCGCCCAATAGCCTCTAGGAAGCGCCGGTCAGGCGGGCGACCTTGGGGCATATTCAGCAGGACATCGCTCATGCCTTTGATCGAGGTCAGCGGCGTCCGCAGTTCATGTGTCATGTGGGTGATGAACGAGGTTTTAAGCCGGTCGGTCAACGATTCTGGGCCGAGATCCGAGACGACCATGATAGTCCCCAGCAGATGCCCCTGATCCGAAAACACACGGGCCATTCGCACGCCGATCCATTGGTTATTGATGGTTACCCGTTGGGGATCGCCCAGCGGTTCTATCTGGCCCGATTCGCTGATAGGCGGTGTATCGAAGGCGTAGTCGGCAAACATATGGCCCAGCGGGCTGTCCCAAAATGTTTTGACGCCGCCCAATAAATTGCGAGCAGACTCGTTCATGAGGATGATGCGACCCTGGAGGTCTTGCATCACCACCCCTTCATCAATGACCGCCAGGACACCCGTCAAACGCGCCAGTTCGACGCTTTGGGTGCGGGCGCGGCGTTGCAAAGCCCTTGAATGTTGCTGGGCACGGCGTAGCGCATTGGTATCGACCAGGGTTTTGTGGCGTCGGCTCAGGCTGCCATAGATGCGCTTGAACAGGTTATCCGTCGCGGCCCCCAGGTCGTTGACGACGCGCAACAACCCACGCAACTGTTGGGCGCGGTCGTCGGGAGCAGGTGCAGCTTGAGGGTGCGGAGTAGGAGTATCCATCGTCAGTCGCCGTTAAATTGGTGGTCGATAGGTTCCATCTGCCACTTCAAGCAGCATTTGATGGAATTTGTCGAATTCGGGCAGAGGTTTGAAGATGATGCGATTCACCCCGTCATTGGTCCGGAATGCCACTTGCTCGCTTTCGGAAAGCTGGAAGGCTGTCATCAGAATGATCGGAATATCTTTGAGAACCGGTGACCGACGAATCCGGTGGGCGATTTCGTTGCCATTGGGGCCAGGGAGACGAATATCACTCAGCGTCAACGCAGGCAGTTCGCCATCATATTCGCCATTATCAACCTCGTCTAAGAATTTCATGGTATCGTGTCCGCTGGCGAATTCAATGACATCATATCCCCAGACCTGAAACATCACCTTAACAACATTCCGGATGTCGGCCTCGTCTTCGATTAGCATCCAGGTTGGCACACCAAAGCCTCCTTCGTATTGCCGACCACACCCAACCGTATAGCCAGTCTATCTTGCAACATCTTAACAACAGGCACAGACCTAATGCAAGTTCTGATTTGTGAATATTTCAGGAATTCGGGGAGTTGATGAAGCGTCGTCCAGCCATAGCGAGGCTGTGGAGAGACCGAATGGCGCTATAGATTTCAGGACTGGCGTTTCGCCAAAATTACCCCGAAATAGATGCGCGTCTGGCAAGGTTTTCGCCGTATAACGCCCGTAATTCTTTACGAAGTGTCGCACTACATCGCAAATCCACATTGTCGCTAAACTGATCAATGTTACCAATGCACCT
The DNA here is from genome assembly GCA_965215855.1 of Aggregatilineales bacterium. GTDB lineage: Bacteria > Chloroflexota > Anaerolineae > Aggregatilineales > J027 > J027. Next base: position 38,934 of record CBDCER010000003.1, read on the forward strand.
TTTGCCGGAAATTTCTTTAAGAATCGGATCACGAATTTCTTCTCGTATCGCATCTTCAAATCGCCAGCTATGGATCACTTTGAATGGACGACCATGAAAGCCGGAAATCTTTGCCGGAATCACTTCCGTAATGCCCAGTGCATTATGCATTTGTGCAATATATTCATACGCCTCACACAAATGCCGTTCCCGCTCCTGCCATGTTTCGCCGCGTTGCACATTACGCAAAATCGGTGTCAGTTCTTTGGCACAATCCAGTTTGGCAAACGCTGACCCGAACCATTTGGGATAGGGTGCATAGGTTTTTTCCATCAAAAAGCACAGGTTCATGATGTCCCGCACCAGCCGACTGGCTATGACTGCTGATCCAAGCTCATCGCCTACATACCCCGCTCTTGGAGCCAAATGCTCTTCCTGCCCAAGCCGTGTCCAGCCCGACAACAACAAATATAACCATACATCAGACGGAAAATAGGAAAAGCGATCTCGCACAGCCTGCAAACCAATACCATCATGATACACTGCCCCGGCTGTCACAGTCCGCAATTTCTGCTGTGGTATGGTCAGCCAGTCAATGGCATCAAGTTCCGTATGAATATCAAATCCCAGATACCGCTGAAAATAGTCCCCTATGCCATACAGCTCCACCTGATGATTGACTGGACCCTGGTCGATGCTTTTCAGCAGTCGTGTTCCATGATCGCCTTCGCCATAATACGGTTCACTAAAGTTGGTTGAATAGCCGCGCACCAAATAGGGCAGATTTTGCCGCAGCGTTTCATGAATCGCTTCACGCGGATAATCATCCTCATCCGGGAAAAAGAGTATCACACGCGGGCCCCAATGATGATCTCGCGACATTTCCGTGTCAAAGCCCAGCACGTCCGAACCTTCGCCGATTAGGGCGGCGCTGTATTGTAAGGCGGAGAATTCACGATCTAATATTGGCTTCACTGCCTCCATATAAAAGATACGGCTCAGTTCAAGGCCAGGTATAAAATCCGGCATAGAAACCCCCTGCTTCATATCCCCCAAATTGACTAGAACCAGTAACCACTGCACTTTCGCATTCAGTGTAGCTAAATGTCCGAGACTGAGCAATGTGGCGAGTACCGGGAAGTATGTTTGAAGCAAGTACGAACTGCATCTGAACGGACTTGCTCCAAGTAGGACTATACAAAAAGCGTCGTCCGGTTTTGAGGCATGGAGGGCGAGGCCAGACGACGCTGTCGGCGATTGATGGGTGTCGGTTATTCCAATACGCCCACCGCCTCAAAATTATGATCGGGAAAGACGATGCCCAAATCGGTGTTGGGCGTTCGTTTCATCAGAACTTCGCCCAACACATTTCGGTAGTCGGTGGTAATTTGCAGGTCGCCGTTTTCCAAAAAATCGTCGTTGAGGCCCGGCCATTGGGCGATCACCGGCTGGCTGGTGACGTGGCTGCTCATGATATACAACGCCCCGCCATGCCCATGATCGGTTCCGCCGCCGCCATTTTCCTGCACACGCCGCCCGAACTCGGACATGACGACCAGCGTCACACGATCCAGATGTTCCAGCATATCGTCGTGGAAGGCGCGGAGATTGTCGGCCAGACGTGTCACCAGGCCGGGCAGTAACTGACCCTGCGCGACATGCGTATCGAAATTGCCATGATCCAGGCAGGCGACTTCCAGACCCGCACCGGCTTTGATGAGTGCTGCAGTCTGTTTCAAGCCGCGTCCAAAATCGCTGTCATCGTAGCTGGCCCCATTGGCAGGGCGATAGCGGTCTACGTCGATTTGTTGCACGATTTCCAGCGCGTCCAGCGTAGCCTGGGCGGCTGCATCCAGCGGCGCAGGGGTATTTTGGTAGAGCGCAGTCAGCGCCAGGCTCATGTCGTCGGCCAGGGCCGGGTCGCGGTTGAGGTGAAAATCGGCGATAGATTGCAGCGAGGTAGCCGATACATAGCCGTGCAGGCTCTTCTGCAATTGGTCGCCCCAGCCAATGGCTCGCAGTGGCGAATCACCATCGCCAGCGGTCGCCATCAGATGCCGCCCCAGCCAGCCCGAATCAGCACCACGTTCGCCATCCGTGCCGCGTTCCATCAAATCCATCGCCTCGAAGTGGCTGCGCGAGACGTTGGGCGGCCCGCAAGCATGGACAGCGGTCATGTGCCCGTTCAGAAAGAGTTCGTGCATGGGGCGCATGTCGGGGTTCAGGCCGAAGAAATTGTCCAGTTCCAGCGTGCGGCTGCTGCGAGCATCTGGCGCATTGAGGGCCAGCAGCGGGCGGGCGTTATAGTAGTTCTCGTCGCCATGTGGCACGATCATGTTCAGGGCATCGGCTCCGCCCCGCAGAAAAACACAGACAATGACATCGCCGACTGCGCCCTCGCTGGCAAAGGCCAGGCGTGGCAACCAGGAGGGCCACAGGGAGCGCATTGTCCCGTAGGCGCTGAGGGCGGCGGTGGCTTTGATGAAATCGCGGCGGGAAAAGTTAGCTTTGGTCATGAGAATGCTCCTAAAAATGCTGTGATGTATTGTGGCAGGCGAAAAGTGATAGGTGGGCTGTAGCACCATCTGTATAAAATTACATGGATTGGACAGCCCCCTCCCAGCCTCCCCCAAACATGGGGGAGGAGCCGTGCTGGACACGATTCCTCGTTCCAGGAAAGAGTTTTCGGCGTGCAGACAGTTCTCCCTCCATGCTTGGGGGGAGCTAGAGGGGGGCGGTTTAAGCGCAAGAAAACACTTAACTTTATGTGTATGGCGCTGTAGCTCCCCCCTACTACCATGCCGCCGCTATCTATCGACACCGACTTAGATGCTCCTATCGCCATTGGAATGCTTCGTGTTGTAGCATCAAGACCAGAGTTTCGGTCATGCGGTCATGGTTGGCGTCGCGGCCTAAATCGCGGGAATACTGGCCGCCATCGCTATAGAACGTTTGGAAGATGGCCTGTTCGGGTGCGGTCAGATCGCGTTTCAGGAACAGGCGAGCATAGAATTGCAGCATATCATTAAAATCATTTCTGATTTCAACATGCTCGGCAATATCCCAGACATCAACCCCAACGCCCGGCAGCCGATTATGCAAAGCGTCATCGGCCAGTTGCCAATGCCGCAGGATACCATTGGCCCAGATGGTGGCATTGTCCGGGTAGCCATCGGGCGTCACCCACGCAAACGGACGGTGGCCCATGCGCTCCAGGCGGTCAATTAAACCGGTGTCGCCATTATAATTGGCGTTGCTGGCACGCAGCATGGAGACCAGCAACTCGAAGGGGCGCTTGAATTTGAATGGCGCGTTATCGAATTCGGGATGATTGAACAGCGTCCGCAAAATGGCTTTGATGTCGCCTTCGGTTTCGCTCCAGGTCTGGACGCAAGTGGCTACCATCTCCGGCGGTGGATCATCAGCGACGAAATGGCGCACGAGCTTGGTGCAAACGAATTGAGCCGTGCTAGGATGCGCGATCAGAATATCCAACACGCGGTCAGCATCGTCTTTGCCACCGCCGGACGGAATGCGGTGTCCCAAAACGACTTTTGCCCCATCGTCATGCCAATCTTCGTTGAAAGTGAATTCACCGCGCTCAGTGATTGTCCAGCCCGTGAAGCAGCGTGCTACTTCCTGAATATCCCGCTCGTCATAGCCACCATCCACGCCCAAGGTGTGCAATTCCATGATTTCGCGGGCATAGTTCTCGTTGGGATGGCTTTTCTCGTTGACGGTGTTATCCAGGTAGAGCAGCATAGCCGGACTGTGGGCCGAGGCCCGCAGCATGTTCCCAAACCTGCCGAGTGCGTGGCGACGAATGACCTCGCGGTCGTCGATGGTTTTCAGTAAGGTCACGTTGTCTTTGAAATGGTAGATGCTGAAGTGGTTGCTCCAAAAGCCAACCATCACCTCATATAATTGGCGTTCGGAGAAAATCGCCCGCACCAGCGTGGCCTGCGCCAATTCCATTGTCACCTCGTCCCGATCGCCTGTGAACGACATGATGTCGCGCGGGATCATGTTGAGGGTGTCATAGCGCCGCAATCGCCAATCCAGGGCATTATCGTCGATGTCACGGTATTTCAGTTGGCGTTCCAGCCAGCGGTCGCGGCCCATGCGCTCGACTTCTTCAACCTGACCGGGGCGTGGCCCATACGCCGCCCTGTGCAACAGATGGGCGATGGGATGGCGCTCGGTTCCACCCGGCAGAATGAGTTGGTCGGGCAGGTCGGGTTGTGCCAGGTCATCAATCACCCGGCTACACCCGCTGACCGCTGCCGCGCCGAGAATGCTTCCCAGAAAAGCACGTCGTGAGAGTTTCATGGCAGGCTTATCCCGGCTACGATGAATGGGTCGAGGCCATGGTTGGCGCTTCGGAGCCGAAGAAGCGACGCCAGAGGCCGCCCAGCATCACCCCCGTCACTGCGCCTAACCCTACCAGAAGCGAGAACGGGAAGATGATGATCCAGCCAATCAGGGGGAACGCGACACTGAATGAAAGCACAAGCGAACCAGCGACGGTTTGACTGAGTGGACTTTCTTCCCGTTCGTATAAAGCAGTCAGGCGCTGGCCGACCAGCCGGGCGACAACCGCCAGCCCCATAAATCCCCAGAATAACAGGCACAACATACTGAGGCTGCCGAAGAATTGGAAGATGCTGCCCGCGGCCATCAACAACGCAGCCGGCACACCAACCAGCAGAATGACGCCCAGCCCTGCAAAGAAGGGGATAATGCCGCCCCGCGACAGTCGATAGGTGGCGCGATCACTGACGCTCAACAGCGCCAGGTTCATAAAGACCAGCATGGCCGGGAGCGCCAACATCAGTCCCGCCAGACAACTTGTTACCATGATTGCGTCGCCAATGCCCATTAAAACGTCCTCTCCGTAAATGTCAGTCGTTTAGTGACTTCACGATAGCATGGCGGCGCGGCAGTCCCTAGTCGGCCCGGTCATGAATTGGGTGTGCAGATTCGCATGATGCGACATGACAGGTGTCACATTCGCGCTAAAGCGCCTATTTTGGCCGAATCGCGTGTTAAAATCGGAGCCGCGAAATCCGAGATTGAAGGGGTATCATCAAGAAATTAATACGTGTTTTCAAAATTAGGGAAGAAACATGATGAATGATTCCCAGAAAATGGGTGGCGTTGCAGCACTGATCGCGGCTGCAACATTCGTGGTGGCTATCGGGCTATTCCTCGCTGTGCTGGCTCCAGATGATTATGGAACCGGAGACCTGGATCCGGTAGAAACTGTGGCTTTCCTCAAAGACAATCAGGCCATCATGCACATATGGTACCTGATCGGCTATGTCGTATTCGGTATTGCGATGGCTGTCCTGGTGTTGGCACTCCACGAGCGATTGAAGCGCATCGCGCCGCCTATAGTGGTGCAAACCGCGACCACCTTCGGGCTTATCTGGGCTGGCCTGGTCCTTGCCAGTGGCATGATCGCCAACACTGGCATCAGCGAAGTCGTGGATCTCTATGGCGACGACCCGACACAAGCGGCGACAGTCTGGTTAACACTGGACACGGTAATCAACGGGATCGGTGGTGGCGACGAGATTGTCGGCGGCGTATGGGTGCTGCTGGTCAGTTGGGCGGCTTTGCGACCCGGTGGGCTTCCCAGGATACTGAACTACCTCGGCCTAGTGATCGGCATAGCAGGCATCCTGACGGTTATTCCCGGCCTTGATGATCTGGGTGGCATTTTCGGGCTGGGTCTTATCGTGTGGTACGGATGGTTGGGGAGTATCATGTTGCGCGGTGGTTCCGAATAGACAGCACAAAAAATGTGCGCGATGCGTGTTATCGTTCCAATAGATCTGCAATTGAACCGTTTCGCTTCTGGTAGTCCCATAGTCCCACCTATAAGAAGTGGGACTATGGGACTATGAGACTTTAGCGATTCTAAAGCCCGACTGAAATTTGAGACGTGCTTATTCAAGAGATGTCGGAGGGGGTCAATGAATGAGCTGAGGTTGCGATGCAGGGAGCAATGTCTTGCCCAGATCAGTGATTTTGTAGGGAGATCTCGCACCTTCCTTGCTGATATGCCCCCAGGCCATCAGTTCTTTGAGAAGACGAAAGAGACGGCTGCGGGTGATTTCAGTTCTGTTCAGCAACTCGGTTGGATTTGCACCATTCTCTGCAAACTCAGGTAGCGCGAGGATTTGCAGTAGTTGTTGCTGGCTGGGGGGGTGGCTTGGATCTGGTTCATCAATCACCTTCTTGGTCAACACCGGCACGCAACTCGTCAGGCCATTGTCCAGATGGACTTTCTTCAGGCGAAAAAACTGGGAATTAAACGGTTCGCTGTCTTTGGACTTCTCACACTTCACGCGGATCAGCCCGTCGCTATTGGTCAGCTTAATCATCATATCGACTGCACCATACAACGCACTGCTGCCGCGTGGGCCTTTCGAGAGGTCTTTGCCGGTGTGATGCACGACCAGGATCGCCGCGCCAATCTGCCGTTCGATTTCCGCACAGGCTTCGGCGAAACGCCCCATATCGCGCGTGCTATTCTCATCGCCACCGACCATGCACCGCGCCAACGTATCGACGATGATGAGGCTCGGTTTCATCACTTTGATTTCGGCGACGAAGGCTTCCAGTGCCTCTGGGTTGAGGAAATTGACCGCATCGAAGTAGAACGAGAGGTGGGCGGGCTTCTTCAGATCGTGATGCTGCTTCCAGGCTTGCGTCCGCGCTGGAAAACCGGCTTTGCCTTCCGCTGCCAGATAGAGAACGACCCGCGAACGCGCCACCCGGAAGGCCCAATCGAGGGCGATGAACGACTTTCCGGCCCCTGATGGCCCAAACAACACCGATAGACCATGATTGGGCAACACGTTCTCAATGAGCCAGGAGGGTTGTGGTAGTTGATCCAGTTCATCGACGTGATAGAGGCGGCGAGGCGCAATCAATCGTGCCAGATCGGGATAGGCGTGTTTCAGGACATGATTCCACTGCGATGTGGTTGTCTCTGGCCCATTGGTGCTGTTAATGGCGTGCAGCAAATCCAGTGGTTCGTGCCATTCTTCTTTGATTTTCGTCAAGTCGAGCGCATTGACGCTCGGCTTGGAGAGAACATCGGTCAGGAATTGTTTGACTGCCAGAATTTGGCTCATGGTGAGGCCCTCCTATGGGGGTGGTTATGATGTGGAGTAGATATTGAGGAACGAAAAATGAGAAGTGGGCTGCGTAGGACTGAACGCCGACGCATCAGATTGAAAATGGATGATCGAAGGATTAACGATATGGTGGTGGGAAAATGTGGATCAGACCAACATCATAACGCAGGTTAAAGCACGCGCATACCGTTAAGGGTATCGGGGGTGTATGGGGTTTTCAGTGCGCGGCCTGATGCCCCTCTATTTGTGCCACGAACTGGGCGACTTTTCCATCATACGCTTCAGACCTCAACTCGCGCTGCGTGATAATCATAGTGGCGATGGGGTCTCGGCCTACGATTTTCGCCATCTGCCGAAAGGCCCGCTTGCCGCCAATGCCCCCCTCTGTACAGAAAAATGCGACTTGCCTGAACTTGCCGTGTTGCTGCGTCAGGTAGGTACGCATGGGGGATGACATATTGCCTGACCAGATGGGTGTGCCCAGCACAACCAGGTCATATTGCTCAAGATCTTTCTCTACCTTGCGAATGCCGGTGAGCCGTCCTAACAACCCCTCGACCGCCGAGCGCGGGGACCCTAACAAACCCAGGCGGCTTTTGACGTCGCCTATGGCTTCGAGGTCGGCGTCGAAGGTGGATGCGATGGCTTCAGCCACCTGTTGGGTATGGCCTGTTCGCGAATAATAGACGACGAGGATGCGTTGCATGTTGCTCTCCATATATCGTGCATTAGCGATTGGCAGTGTCAATACCTTCGCCAATTATGCGGCAAATTTGTCAATCTGACGAGTGCGAATGCCGCCGAGCGCAGTAAGTCTGCGCCAGATGCGCGAAATTAAATTATCGTCAGGCGGATCGGGAAGCAATTTAATTGTTTCATCCAGATAACGACGAGCCCGATACAAGGCTTTAAGATCAAGAATACTGAAGTCTGGATGATTACGACGATAGGGTTTGAGAATGACTGCCGACAAGTTGACCATGAGAAAAGCAAGGTTGACCGCGTTAGTCACAGCAGTGGGTTTGACGTTCATAAAATCATCCAGGCCCCAATACTGCTTGGCATCACGGAAGTTGAACTCAATCTGAAAGCGCAACGCATAGTAATCCACAATTTGCGGCGCGGTAAGATCAAGATCAGTGCTGAAAAGAATGACATGCCCACGTTTGCCTGTTTTGAGGTGAGTTTTGACGACAACCACAACATTGAGCGCGTCCGAAAAGGATTTATGGAAAACGTGCATCTGGTAAGTCTCAATACGGTAGTCGCCTTCGATGGTCGTCTGGCACAATGCCTCAGATGGTAAGTGTTGGTAGTCCAGTTTCTTGCCATAGCGCGGCATGGGGCCACGCGGTGGTTTGGGGCCGTTGTACGGTAGGTAAAGCGCCGCGTCATGGCGCAATTTCGAGATGATGTGCAGTCCACAATCCCGCACGGCATAGGTTGCTGGATAGTTACCAAAATGTCCATCTAACACCACATGGGTGATTTTCAACGGCTTGATACGGCGCGTGATGGCGTTGAGCATCCCTTGTAGCAAGTTCAATTCGGGGGTGAGGATTGGCGTCGGTTTGACATGGTTCTTGCTGCCTTTGGGACGACCAGGTTTCCGTTTTGGTGGTGGATTAGCGGGTTTCTCAGATGGTGGGGCTGGTTGATGTTGTTCGACCTGAAGCGGATATGAACGGCGCTGCTTTACATCAATCAACGATACGACCAGAAACGACACACTGCTGATGGGTCGCTTGGCAATGCTTGAATAGAACCGTCCCAGGCCATGTGTCTTTTTGCCGGACTTGCTGACCACCACATCATCAGCCGCCAGCAGATAGACGCCATCGGGATCAAGTAGATGGATACGCACGATGCTCCACAGGATTGTCGCCCATGAAAGCGGCGTGTGATACCAACGTTGTAGGGTCCGATAGCTACTCCCACGCTCCGTCCAGCGTGATAGGTTCAGCATCGTAATGCGATTCGGAATGCACAGCATTGCCAGGACAATATGCTCCAATTGGCGCACTGTGGTGTTGGTTAGGTATGGTGAAAGGTCCTTGAGCAGTGCTACAATGTCAACCATGGGCTTTTGCCTTATCAGCAGCTTGTTTTGGTAAACTACTACTTTAAGGCAAAAGCCCTAACTTTTCCGCCGTTATTTTGGCGACGGTATTGACAAGAATCTTGCTCATCGAATGGTGTCCCTGCAACACTTCAAGTATCCTCGTACTGCCGTCAGTTTTCAGCTCATGATATTGATAATGCGGATTCTTGATAGGCTACGCATTCTATCACGTAAAATGTTACCGGGGGTGTATGGTTCTTTCAAATGATAATGTTACCGAGGGAACCATGTCCAGCGACGAGAGAATGACGATAAATGAGCGACGGAAATTGCTGAAAAAGATGCAAAAACGGTACAAAGCAGGAGACCGACAGGAGAAGCAACGCTTGTTGGACGAAATGGAAGCACTCACCGAGTTGCATCGCAAAAGCCTGATCCGGTTGATGAATAGCGACTTGGGTCGGCAGCCACGACAACGGCAGCGGGGGCGAACGTATGGACCGGAAGTGGCGAGTGCGCTGGGGGTGATTGCGATGAGCCTAGATTATGTGTGTGCGGAACGCTTGCAACCAAATCTGGTGGTAATGGCGGAGCATCTGGTGCGGCATGGCGAGCTGACAACGACACCCGACCTGCTGGAACAGCTGGGCAAGATCAGTGTATCAACTGTGCGACGCCTTTTGGATGAGCAGCATCAGCATGAGGACCGGGTACGATTGCCCCAGCGCCGCGCCGCGCAAGCGAACCGACTGCGTCGCGAGATCCCCGCCGAGTGTATTCCCTGGGATGAGACCGAACCAGGACACTTTGAGGTTGATCTGGTTCACCACTGTGGCGTGTCGGCGTCCGGCAACTATGTGCATACGCTCCAGATGATTGATGTAGCAACGGGTTGGAGTGAACGCGTGGCGGTGTTAGGCCGGAGCTATCGGGTCATGCGGGATGGCTTCGAACGTATACTGGCTCGCTTGCCGTTTGATGTGCGTGAAATTCATCCTGACAACGGGAGCGAGTTCCTCAATGACCACTTGGTCCGCTTCTGGAAAGATGCTGTTCAAGGTGTGCATTTGTCGCGTAGTCGTCCCTGGCAAAAAAATGACAACCGCTTTGTCGAGCAGAAGAATGATACCTTAGTACGGGCCTTTCTGGGCTATGACCGCCTGGACACGATTGCCCAGACCATCATGCTCAACGATCTGTATGACAAGATGTGGCTGTACTACAATGGCTTTCAACCCGTCATGCGTCTGGCCGAGAAAACGGTGGTTCCTGCCCAACGCCGACGCGGTTCGTCCATCAAACGTCGTTTTGATCAGGCGCGGACACCCTTTGACCGCCTGTGTGATACTGATGCTCTGTCGCCTGACCAACAAGCTGCTTTTGCCAACCTACGGCTAGCCACTAATCCAGTTCAATTGCGCCAAGACATTTACGCGCAACTGCACAATCTGTTTAGCCTTCCACTGGCTGAACCTGACACGACCCAGGATGTATTCCTAACTTTATTCAATCCACCCCAAATATTGAAAGGAGAAGCGGACACTCCAGTAACATTTTCAAATGAAAGAACCATGCCTGTTCGCTAACATTTTCATTTGACTTGACAGGGGCTAGTCATTTCACGCCTGAAACAATTCCGCAATCTCTGTATATCCTTTGGCCTCGGCGATTTCTAGTGGCGTTTTGCCCTGGAAATTGGTCACGTCGGTATCTGCCTCTTTATTCAGCAACCAGCGCACCATCTCCACCCGGCCATGCGATGCTGCCGGAATCAGCGCATTACTCAATCCGTCGCGCCCGCCATGCTCATACAACATCTCTGTCAATTCGGTATCGCCGCTGATGGCCGCATGATATAGCACTGTCAGCCCGTGTGCTCCCTGGGCGTTGGCTTGCGAAGAATCCTCTCGCAGATAGTCAGCCACTACATCGCGCATTCCCATCATGGCCGCTGTGCAGATCGTCATTTTCGCGCCCTGTTCCAGCAAATACTCGGCGATATCACGCCGTCCGACATGCGATGCTGCCCCCAGCGCCGTCTCTCCCCATGCCACAAACATCGCATCCAGCAAGCGGGGATCTTGCGCCAGTTTTTCCTTCACTGCCTCCAGATTGCCGTGCCCTACCATCACAAATTGCTGAATATACTCCTGTGTCATTTCTGGTTGTTGCATGATTACCTGTCCTCCTCATGTTTCACGTATTTGTTGCTACTTGCCATATTTGAGCCGATACTCGCGCCTGCAATGCTTCAATATCCGGATGATGCTATTGTCATGAACCCCACATACTCTACCATATCAAGCATACGCAAGCCGCAACTCTTTAGGGTAGTGTATCGTTTTCGGTGGAAAATTGGAAAAGAGAGAAAGAAGGGTAGCAAGAGCGTGAACTCGTGATAGGCTAGACGCCCAAACAAAAGAAACGAAAGAGAACACGCTCAATGAGAAAGATACTGGTCAGGACACCGGGCGTCAATTGGAAAAGCGGATTCCAGACGATCAATGGGTTCATGGAGAAAATGCAGCGCAAAATACAGCAAATGGCAGAACAAGATTTACAGGCAGAGCTGGAGGACGAAGCAGACGGTATCGTAGGGCGGGAACCGCATGAGCGACGGAGTAAGCAGGGACATGGCACGAGCAATAGTGGCGTATGCCAAAAGTGCGGATCACGCCAACGGCGGGATTTTGTCCGCAATGGGCGGCGACGCCGGACAGTCGCAACGCTGTGGGGGGTGTTGACGTTATGGCTACCGCGTGTGAAATGTGGAAGTTGCGGAGGCAGTGTGCGGTTGCAATCGGGGTTATTGGGGCCATATCAGCGCGTGTGGGATGACATTACGCAGCGTGTCAGTCGTTGGGCTGACATCGGACTGAGTTTGCGACAAATGCGGCATGAATTGGGTGAACTGCTGAAAACGGACATTGGGATTAGCACGCTCAATCGACGTGTCCAAGCCATCCAGACCGTCCTCGGCCCGCAGGTGGCGAGCGTGCCGCCGGTCCTCATGCTAGATGCGATTTGGGTGACTGTTTTGTTACCAACGGGGGCGCGTCGCCAGGATAGCCGCAAGCGTAATCGCCTAGTCAAACGCAAACACAAGCTCCCGGTATTGGTGGCAGTCGGCGTCTGGCCCAAAACAGGTAAATGGGAAGTGCTGGATTGGGCGATTGCATCGGCTGAAAGCCAGGAAGATTGGGAGAAGCTACTGCTGCAAATGGAAAACCGTGGCGGTTACGCCGAACGTGGACTTCGCCTCATTGTCCATGATCGTGGCAAAGGGCTGAAGGCGGCTCTCAACTTGATTTATCCCCATATCCCCCACCAACACTGTGTTTTCCACAAACTCCGCAATGTTTTTCAAGCTATTGCCATTCCAGATGGCATGGGCCGCAAAGCCGCTCGTCGCCTCCGAAAACGCATTATCGCCCAGGCCGCTGCCATCTTCTATGCACCGACCAAGGACGAGGCCCTTTCTCGCCTACAAGTTTTTGATGAAGTGTGGCTGGCGACCCAACCTGATGCGGCCAAAAAACTACGCCAAGACCTTGACGATACCTTACGTTTCTATGCTTTGCTCGCTCGTTTCCCATCCTGGCGTCCTTCCACTCTGCGTACCACCAGCTTGCTTGAACGTGTCAACCGCATCATTCGTCGCCTCTTTCGTGCGGCGAGTGCTTTTCATTCGCTTGTTGGTTTGGAGGTCGCTGTTGCACGTTCTCTCGCGCCTTTTGTCGCTGTTTGAATCTCCACCGAAAACGATACACTACCCCTTCTATGATGATTTGCTTGCTTCTTCAGCAAGGATACGTTCGATAACTGATCGAAGTGCTTCTGGATTGGCTCCAACTACTTTTTCACCATTAACAAAAAATGTGGGGACACTTGTTACCTCGTAACGCTGGGCTTCTTCAACATCATACCGAATTTCGCCCAGGTAACGATGTTCTTCCATGCATTCCTCAAATTGCTCCAAATCGTTGACCATGCCATATGCAATGTCATCGAACAAGTCAGCACGGAAAACGCTCTGATTTGCGAATAGGAGATAGTACATGTCCCAATAGCTATCCTGTTCCCCTGCACAATTAGCTGCTTCTGCGGCAGCCAGAGCATGAGGGTGAAGTTCTTCCAATGGAAAGTCGCGGTAAACAAAGAGTAACTCGTCCTCGTATTCTTCAAGTAACTCATCGACCACTGTCACAGCAGCCAGGCAGGCCGGACACTCAAAATCCCCGAACTCTACTAACACGATGGAGGCATCGGCAGATCCTTTCCAGGGATCGTCATCTACTGATACATCAAACTTTCCAGTCTGACTGACAGATGAAGCCACATTGTTTCGGTCTAGATGGCTTATAGTATCATCAATATTGTTGAGTTTGCGTACAATTAATATCGAGAGAAAGATTTGTGTGATAAGAATCAGCACCACACTGGTAATTAGGTGTTTTTCGGTTACTTTCTCAATCATATAACCTCCAGTTCAGAGTTCAGGAAAATTCGAATTAGATATAAACTAATGTTTTATAGTAGTATATCTTTACAACTCTTATCAAGAATTAATTAATATAATTATCATTGAAAATATATTTTCAGCAAAGTGACAAATGGCATCTAATAATATGTGTTCCGATCCGTTCCATTCGCTGGGAAGGATCATCGATAGTTGGCCTCTAGTCTGTCTCTTGTCAAATATAGCGGGTCGGTTAAAGCATTCCGGGCTGCCCTGGACAAAATCTGTCCGGTAAACAAACAACTCGGCTGGTAGGGTGTTGTTTTCGGCGGGTGCATTTCAGTTTAGTTCATGACGGGAGTAGACTGGAGGAATAGACGAAACGAGTGGCAGAGGTCAAGAAAATGAGCCGAGAAGAATTGAAAGCAAAACTAATGGAAGATGCCGAGCAAATCATCGATGAAATGCTACGGCGCAAACCCGATGCAGAAGCTATTTTGCTGAGTGATATTGAAGAATTGGCGGTTAGCAGTGGGCATTCGTTTCGAGAGACGGTGTTGGAGAATTTGGTTGATGAGAGCCAGGAAGCGGAACCTGAAAAAGAGGTGGCTTGTCCGCGCTGTGGAAAAAGGGCATATAACAAGGGGCCGCGTCCCAAAACGGTGATTACCACAGCGGGAGAAACCCGGCTTGAACGCGACTATTATCATTGTGGAACCTGCCGGGCAGGGTTTTTCCCCCTGGATAAGCGATGGGGACTAACGCGCAGCGCCTATAGTCCCAACTGTGCCCAACAAATGGTATGGTTGAGCGGATGGTTACCCTATGAACATTGTCAAGCGGTCTTTGGACGCATTGGTGGGATTCACATTCCATCCAGTAGTATTTGGCGTCGAACGCAAACTTATGGTGAGCGTTTGAAAGCATGTGTCATACACGAACAGCAAGCAGTGAGTTTGGAGCTTACCAAAATTCCAGGGCCACATGAGGATCATGACCATCGAAAAGGCATCAGCATGGATGGCGGCATGGTCAATATCCGTGACGAAGGCTGGAAAGAGGTGAAAGTCGGCACGGTGTTTGACATTGACCTCCACCTAGTACCCAGACTTGATTAACTTGCGGGGTGAGGATATGCTCTGGCATATGAAGAAATATGTCGTCAAACTCACGCCAAAAGAACGGAAAAGATTGTTGGCTGTCGTCAACAAAGGCAAAAACAAGGCCTGTGTGATTCGGCGTGCCCATATTCTGCTGAAAAGCGATGAAGGGCGAACAGACCAAGCTATTGCTGACATGCTATATATCAGCGAAGACACGGTCAGCCGAACGCGACAACGATTTTGTGATGATGGGCTAGAGGCCGCTTTAGCTGATAAGCCACGTCCGCCACGCGATCCGAAGTTGGATGCTAAACAAGAAGCGTACTTGATTGCACTGGCTTGTTCTGACCCGCCAGCAGGCCAAGCCAAATGGACAATGGAACTTTTAGCGCAACAATTGGTGACAGATGGCATGGTGGATAGCATAGCACCCGAGACTGTGCGTCTGGTACTCCAAAAAACAAACTCAAGCCCTGGCAAGTGAAAAGCTGGTGTATTCCCAAGATTACGCCCCAGTTTTTGGAACGAATGGAGCCTATTTTGACCTTGTACGCGCAAGCCTATGACCCGCAACATCCGTTGGTGTGCTTTGATGAGAAAAGCGTGCAACTGCTGGGCCAGACCCGCCAACCCCGTCCGCTTCGCCCTGGCAAACCACACCGGGAGGACCATGAGTATAAGCGCAATGGAACACGCAACCTGTTTGTTTTTGCCGAACCGAAAGCCGGGCAACGGCATGTGCTGGTTTCGCGGCGACGGACCAAACAAGATTTTGCTTACGCGATGCGTTATCTGGTTGATGAGTTGTATCCCCATGCGGCTCACATTGATGTCGTACTCGATAATCTCAATACCCATCATTATCATTCTTTGGTCGAGTTCTTCGGTAAATGCGAAGCTGACCGCATCATGACGCGACTTCGTTTCCATTTCACCCCGGTTCATGGCTCTTGGCTCAATATGGCCGAAATTGAACTCAGTGTGATGTCCCAGCAATGCCTTGCCCGTCGTCTGCCCGATGAGGTGACTTTGGCTTCCGAACTCATCGCCTGGGAACGCCGACGTAATGCAGCTCAAGCTCAAATTCATTGGTCATTTTCCGTGGACGATGCTCGCCAAGTTTTCAAAGAGCATTACCCCGCAACTTTAGAAAGTTACGGTACTAGAACGCGATCAAGACACGCATGAGTTGGTGGAACGAGCGCATGGCATCAACATGGCATATACGGCTGTATTGGGGACTACCCAACAGTTTGGCCCCGCCCTCTGGTCGGTCGCCGTTGCTCACCAAGTTCCCACTGCCGCCGACTCCAGTGTCACCGCGGATGGCGCTGACTGGATTTGGAACCTGGCCGATGACTACTTTCCCGACAGCGTTCAAATCATTGATTGGTATCACGCTGCCCAACACCTTGCCAAAGCATCCAAAGCACGCTATCCCACCGATGAAACCAAAGCCCAGCGGTGGTTCAAGCGCCAGCGCACCTCCCTATTTCAAGGACAAGTCGACAAGATTATCAGGTCGTTGACCAGGCATGATTGTGCGGATGTCGCCCATTACTTTCAGGTTCATCGCCGCCGGATGCGTTATCAGCTCTTTCAAGAGGAAGGCTATCCCATTGGTTCCGGAACGGTTGAAAGTGGTGTCAAGCAATTCAAAATGCGCCTAACCGGGCCAGGTATGCGTTGGTCTCGGCCCACTGCTGAACGTATGCTGGACATTCGGGCTGCTGTTTTGCAGGGCAATTTTGATGATCTTTGGCATCGCGCTGCTTGATCGTGAACTATACTGAAATGCACCCTTTTCGGCTCGGCGGCTGGCTCCATCTGAGAAATCACGTTCCAAATTCACACCATTCCACCCCACAAAAGTACCGTCACCCACAAACCGGTCATCACCACCAGCGATACTCCACAATCACCCACTGGATTACGCCCCATATTAAACTGGCGGTAGAAGTAGTCATAGGTTTCGCGGATATGGATCTACGTACCGGTAGTAAATACTTGCGGCGTGCGGCTAGCCACATAACCGATCTAGTAGCCGGTTTCATTGGTGGTGTCGATGTGACCGCCGCCAGTGATAGCAATATCAGCACTAGCCGAGTCGCCTAATGACACGAGTCATTCAAGTAACATAAGAACACGAGCACACGACAAAAGAGCCGCCCCCGGCTGGAGACGACTCTACTCGATCAGTGATCAGGCTGATGGTTAACGATTCTTAGGCGGTGTGGGCAGTCTACTCGAACTATCCTCACCACGGCTCGCATTCTCCTCCGATGGTGAATTCTGCGGATAGTAGTCGATGTCTGTTTCACTGGTCAACCGGTTCGCTTCGTTCTCTACGACAATCGGATCTGCGGTAATCGGCAGCGCCGGAGTATCAAAGAGGTTCGGGTCGATGTTATCTGGTGTAGAATCGACGTTTGAAGAGAAGACAACCTGCGTCGAGTCACACCACCAAGTCGGCGCGTAATCCCGCGTATCGTTGTCAGTCACCAACCGGGTATCGCCAGACTCGAACTCGTACACATAGATATCGAGATCACCGTCTAGGTCAGACTGATAGGCCACTAACTCGTCATTGGGCGACCAAACATGGTTCGAGGCATGACCGTCAAGCTCAGAGATCCGTTCCACGTTGCTACCATCGGCATCCATCACATAGATCGTGCTGTAGTCGCCGTCGCGGTAGGAGCGGAACAGGATGCGATCACCCTCATTCGAGTACATCGGATCGTGGTCGTCACCGACGCCATCGCTGAGTTTGGTCGTCACGGGGAAGCCTTCTTCATCAAGCACCGTCAGGTCCAGTTCGTAGATCTGCCAGAAGCCCTCGCGGTCACTCTGGAAGATCAGCTTGCTGCCATCGGGATGCCAGAAAGCGTTCAAATCAATACCCGGATGGTTGGTCAACTGGGTTTCCACGCCAGTCATGACATTCAGCATGTACAGTTCCCATTGTCCGTCGCGGGCGGATTCGTAGACGATCAGGTTACCCTGGTCATATTCGCCGCCAGGCGACCAGACTGGATCCAGATCTATGGCGCGATCATTGTAGGTCACGCGCTGGACGATACGGGTGTCATTAGGGCCGATATTGCCAATCGAGGCCACGTAGATTTCCCAGTTGAATTGACCACCTACGCTATCGCGTGTGGTAGCGAAGACGACCCACTGGTTATCCGGCGAGCGGCTCGGTGCAATATCGTAGACGAAATCACCAACACCTTGCGACAGATTGATGTCTGCACCTGGGAACAGGTCGTCACCGCCGAGGCGGAAGATTTCCCAGTCGCCTGTCTGATTGGTGTGATAGATCAAGAAGTCGGGGCAAACCGCTGCGCCAACCTCAATCGGTAGCCACGGATCGCGCGGGTTGTCGTCATCGGTGCAGTTCCTCGGGTCCATATCTGTGATGGGGAACCCGTCTGGTCCCGGCGTGATCTCGCCGCAGATGTCGGGCGGTTGAGTCGGCTCTTCCGTAGGCTCCTCGGTGGGTTCCTCAGTCGGTTCTTCTGTAGGCTCCTCAGTTGGTTCCTCGGTCGGTTCTTCTGTAGGCTCCTCGGTGGGTTCCTCGGTGGGTTCCTCGGTCGGCTCTTCCGTAGGCTCTTCAGTGGGTTCCTCGGTCGGCTCTTCGGTGGGTTCCTCGGTCGGCTCTTCCGTAGGCTCTTCAGTCGGCTCTTCCGTAGGCTCTTCAGTGGGTTCCTCGGTCGGCTCTTCGGTGGGTTCCTCGGTCGGCTCTTCCGTAGGCTCTTCAGTCGGTTCTTCTGTAGGCTCTTCGGTCGGTGGCGGCGGCGCACAGTCTTCCAACGTGCCAACTGGATAGCCTTCCAACCCAGCGGGGACTGGCGGGATCAGGAAGTCCTGCTCGTGTCCAGCCAACGGCGTTCCGTTCTCATCGAAGTGTCCATTCAACGACTGAATCGGCATGTTCTCATGCAGAATGAAGTTGGCAGGATCGTCAGCCAAGCCAGCAATGTGGCAGTAAGTCACCCGTTCCGGCTCTTCGGTCGGTTCCTCGGTCGGCTCTTCTGTAGGCTCTTCAGTGGGTGGTGGCGGCGCACAGTCTTCCAACGTGCCAACTGGATAGCCTTCCAACCCAGCTGGGACTGGCGGGATCAGGAAGTCCTGCTCGTGTCCAGCCAACGGCGTTCCGTTCTCATCGAAGTGTCCATTCAACGACTGAATCGGCATGTTCTCATGCAGAATGAAGTTGGCAGGATCGTCAGCCAAGCCAGCAATGTGGCAATAGGTCACCCGTTCCGGCTCTTCGGTCGGTTCCTCGGTCGGCTCTTCTGTAGGCTCTTCAGTGGGTGGTGGCGGCGCACAGTCTTCCAACGTGCCAACTGGATAGCCTTCCAACCCGGCGGGGACTGGCGGGATCAGGAAGTCCTGCTCGTGTCCAGCCAACGGCGTTCCGTTCTCATCGAAGTGTCCATTCAACGACTGAATCGGCATGTTCTCATGCAGAATGAAGTTGGCAGGATCGTCAGCCAAGCCAGCAATGTGGCAATAGGTCACCCGTTCCGGCTCTTCGGTCGGTTCCTCGGTCGGCTCTTCTGTAGGCTCTTCAGTGGGTGGTGGCGGCGCACAGTCTTCCAACGTGCCAACTGGATAGCCTTCCAACCCGGCGGGGACTGGCGGGATCAGGAAGTCCTGCTCGTGTCCAGCCAACGGCGTTCCGTTCTCATCGAAGTGTCCATTCAACGACTGAATCGGCATGTTCTCATGCAGAATGAAGTTGGCAGGATCGTCAGCCAGGCCTGCAATGTGGCAATAGGTCACCCGTTCCGGCTCTTCGGTCGGTTCTTCCGTAGGCTCCTCAGTCGGTTCCTCGGTCGGTGGCGGAGGCGCACAGTCTTCCAACGTGCCAACTGGATAGCCTTCCAACCCAGCGGGGACTGGCGGGATCAGGAAGTCCTGCTCGTGTCCAGCCAACGGCGTTCCGTTCTCATCGAAGTGTCCATTCAACGACTGAATCGGCATGTTCTCATGCAGAATGAAGTTGGCAGGATCGTCAGCCAGGCCTGCAATGTGGCAGTAGGTCACCCGCTCCGGCTCTTCGGTCGGTTCTTCCGTAGGCTCTTCAGTCGGTTCCTCGGTCGGTGGCGGAGGCGCACAGTCTTCCAACGTGCCAACTGGATAGCCTTCCAACCCAGCGGGGACTGGCGGGATCAGGAAGTCCTGCTCGTGTCCAGCCAACGGCGTTCCGTTCTCATCGAAGTGTCCATTCAACGACTGAATCGGCATGTTCTCATGCAGAATGAAGTTGGCAGGATCGTCAGCCAGGCCTGCAATGTGGCAGTAGGTCACCCGCTCCGGCTCTTCGGTCGGTTCTTCCGTAGGCTCTTCAGTCGGTTCCTCGGTTGGCTCTTCTGTAGGCTCCTCAGTGGGTTCCTCGGTCGGCTCTTCTGTAGGCTCCTCGGTGGGTTCCTCAGTCGGTTCTTCCGTAGGCTCCTCAGTCGGTTCCTCGGTTTCTGGGGGACCACAGTTCAGAACTGCATTCGGCTCACTACTGCCCGGATGCCCAACCTGTTGATCGGCTTCCAAACGAACCTCGCCGCCACCTTCCCAAGTGATTTGCATAGTTGCGCCACCTGCCAGTGACACCTCACCACTCTGGAGAACCTCTCCGGTGGCAACGTCAACCAAACGCCATTGTGTCGGCGCAAGCATATCGCCATCGCCCGGATCGCCGGTATTGCGAATGGTAAAGACTGCTATGTTACCCTCGCATTGCCCGGTTACTTCCAGACTGGAGCAATCAAGACGCTCAGGGTTGTTGCGTTGGCAACCCAACAGTCCATCATCCTGAGCCTGGGGATCTTCCTGGACTCGTGGAGTCGCGTCATCAGTTGGCTCTTCTGTGGCAGGTTCTTCGGTGGGTTCCTCGGTAGGAACTTGTTGCACAACATCGCCGTCAGGAGTGGAATCACAGGCGTTGCCTAAGCCATCGCCATCGTTATCTTCCTGACCAGGATTAGCTGCGCCTGGGCAATTATCGGCTGCATCAGCTATGCCATCGTTATCACCATCGGGCGGAACCGGGCAACCGCCATTATCGGCAGGACCCGCTTCGCCAGGACAACGATCTTCGTTATCATTCAGGCCGTCGCCGTCGCTGTCAGGAATAGGGCAACCGCCATTATCGGCAGGACCCGCTTCGCTTGGGCAACCGTCCTCACGGTCATTCAGGCCATCGCCATCGCTGTCAGGAATAGGGCAGCCCCCATTATCGGCAGGACCGGCTTCTCCTGGACACCCATCCTCGGTGTCGTTCAGGCCGTCCCCATCACTATCAACAGGTCGAGCTTCCGGTGTTTCTGTTTTTGCTCCAGTACCGGTAATCCCCAATTCGTCGCCGAAGACGAGAACACCGGCAATTAACAGAACACCGGCTACCACGAGCGCCGCGATAGTCTGTGGTTGTAGCTGTCTAGGCTTCATAAGATAAATTAAACCCTCACTAGATCTGGTAGGTTTTCGGTGAATATCAAGAGATTGATGCGAATGCGAAGTGTACTTGGTCACTCGGCACGAACCCTCGAAGCATTGCAGCACCCTGATTCGCGCCTGTTTTCTCCATTTGCACCCCCTGAAAACTATCCTTTCTATTTCTAACATAGGCATATGAAAAGTACAAATCGTACAGCATTTGTGTCGAAGGAACCGGATCAAAAGTGTCGATACGGGGTTTGGATAATCTGCTAGAATAGAAGTGCGATAGAACAGCGCGTTAAGAACCCATACAATCAGGGCTTGTAACCCGCTATCGCTGCAAAAAATGACCATTTATAGATCGTTTTCAGATACACAACCAACGATAACGTAACCTTTTGTGCCATCCAGCGGTAAACAAAGTGGATGGCACAGGATACATTCTACAGAGATCATAGAATGAACGGGCCTGAACAAGAAGCACAGTTAATCCGTGCCGCCAGGAATGGTGATCGCCGGGCGTTTGCTGTTCTTTACAAAACTCATGTACAACGCGTATATCGGTACGTGATTTTACGGGTAAAAGATCCGGCCTTGTCAGAAGACATCACTAGTGATGTGTTTGTGCGAGCCATTGAGACCATTGACCGGTATGAGAAACGGGGTATACCGTTTCTGGGGTGGTTATATCACATTGCACATGGTCGTATTGTCGATCATTATCGCCGTCGCTCGCGCCGCCCCGAACCGCAGTCATTGGATGAAGTTACGTTGCTGGCTGATAGCAACCCGGAGCATACTGCTTTTCAGAACATTCGTCAGGAGCAACTACTGGAACGTGTGAAAACCCTGACAGCCGATCAGCAACAAGTCGTGATGTTGCGATTTTTGCAAGGATATAACTTGAACGAGACGGCAAAACTTATGGGCAAGACCATCGGTGCTATCAAAGCCTTACAATTACGGGCACTCCGTAGTTTGGCGCGTTCGTTCGAGAAAGATGTGCAAGGAGACGGGGATGACAAATAACATCTCCACATCTTTTGAAGATATGCTCAACGCATGTCTGGACTTGTTAGCGCAAGGCACGCCGCTCGCAGATTGCCTAAATCGCTATCCGCAACATGCGGAAAGTCTGCGCCCGATGCTTGAACTGGCTAGCGAATTGCAAGCCGTTGATGCTCCACGCCTCAATAAAACCCAGGCCAGCCGGATTGGTAAACAAGCCCTTATGCGTCTGGAAGAACGACGCCGACCAGCAACCCATCTCCGCTATCTATCGGTTTTGAGCGCCGCCGCTGCTCTGTTAATTGTCGTAGGAGCCTTCCTATGGGCGACTCGGAACGACCCAACAACAACTCAGCCAGCAGCCTCCATTGAGGCACTAGCTACTGCCGCTTCTCCCACAATTGTCATGGCAACTGAAACTGAGGAACGTGCCACATCAGTCGCTGTTGCCGTGTCACCAACCGAAACCGATGCCGTTACCGATCCACCAGCTACCACAACCGTCTCATCCCCCGCTCTTCAAACTGAAACAGTGGAGGCAGGCACGGATCCACCACCCACACCATCACCAACGAATAATGAAGAGGAATCAGATATACCCATTGTCGTTGACTTTACTGGCGAAATAGAATCCTTCGACGCCGAGAGTCGTGTGCTGGTGATTAATGGAACCTCTGTTACATTAGATAATGAGAACATTCCATCAGATTTAACCCTGGCTGAAGGCAACTATGTCACCGTCAGTGGGGCCTTGCAAGAAGATGGCACACTTCAGGCCGATATGATTCAGGCTGCAACGGCTGAAGACGCAACCTGCTCTGACGAAATCGATTGTCTGCCTGCCATTATGGTGTTATCAGAGGCTTTTGGCGCAGATTACGAGGACTTGATCGCCTTGAATGAAGATGGTCTGGGTTACAGCGAGATTTCACGAGCATATCTGGTGGCTGAAACAGCAGGTCTCACAGTGGATGAAATTATCGCCCTCCGCGAAGCAGGTCTTGGATGGGGCAAGATCATCCGCGACTATACTGACCTCTCACCATCCGAGCTAAGGTCAGGTATCGTGATTGGTAACGGACGAGGGCAGACCATCCGCGATAATGAGGGAGGCCCACCAGTTTATCCTGGCAATTCGGGTAATGCTCCGCGTGGCAGTGGAAATAATAATGCTGGTGGCAGGGGAGGCGGCCAGGGTAACAATGGCAATCAGGGTGGTGGTAACGACAAAGACAAGTAGTATCAACCATTGGGCAGGCTAAAACAACCCATCGGCAAACCCATATCCATCGCCGAATCCATATTTATCTGGGTCTTTCATTAACTGATACCCGACCTCTTCATCACCAAACATTTGCGATTTACCTTGCTTCTGAATTTTGGCAGCGTTGCCCGGTGACATGATACGGTTGACCACAACTACTTTACCTTGTTTCGCCACAACCTGTACCCGTTCTTTCTTAGACATTTCGTCGCTATCGCAGGTAATCAACATTTGAGTCAGGCCAGATTCCTTTGGCAAGGCACGCTTACCCAACTTGATACGGTTGCTGTTATAAGCCCCCAGATCAATGGTCGCCAGACGAGTCACATCTTCGCCATAATTGCTAACACGCGCAACGATCAACTTGCCGCGAGCCGGGTGTTGTTGGCGTTTACGACGCTTTACCAACATCGTTCCGGCCAGAGATACCACACCCACCACTATTGCGCCCCACAATCCGACCATCGGCCAGTTGGTTCTGCGGGTTATGTTGATGCTGACGCTGGCTGCATGAGGATTAAGAACATAAGGTTCCTGAAAATCGCCCATTGCCTGCACTGTAATCGTATAATCGCCTGCATCCAGTGAACCCAAATCAACGCGATATTGACCAGGTTGGTCACCGGATTCGATTGGCTGTTTCTCGATAACCGCCCGCCCGTCCTCATCATAGACTGTCACAGTCAATACATTTTCTGGATCAGTCACAATACGACTAAAGTCAATTAGTTGATTGCTTTCTTCTAAACGCGTCTCGAATTCAATTTCGACGCCGGTGGCGCTGAACAACGGGCCTGATGTGGTATAGGTTGATGATTTATCATCCGGCGATTGAATGACAACCTGTATATATTGACCAACCATCACCACGAACGTCTCCGACTCCACCCGTCCCAATGAGTAAACATCTCCTGTTTCGGAGGTAAGTGTGGCAGTGAGCCTTAAGCTAAACGTGCCTGGAGACTCCAGAATCACCGAGCCACTATATTGACGAGTGTCGGTTTGCGATTCCAGTTGGATAATGGCACTGGCCGCCCCGCCTTGCAACGCGACATTAACCACCGCATTTGGCAATATCAGCGACTCTCCAGCAACATCTCGCAATGTCGCGGTAAGGGGAATAGCATTCCCGACATAATATTGTCCGGAAGGCAAATTGCCGGCCTGGAGATTGACGCCTCCGACGGTGAAAGCCCCGATATTCTCAACCGCCATCAATTCAAATGGTGTGCCGTTGATCATTTGGGTAGTTGCAACAAAACTACTCACCATATACTCGCCGGGCAACGTAGTCTGAATCCATCCCTCAAAAACTCCAGGTGCTACTTCCGTCCATGCCGCAGGTTGTTGAGAGCCATCCGGTAATGTGACGATACCGCTAGCCTGTATACCAAAGGGGGCTGAATAATCGGGAAGTGCTGTACCATCCTGATCTGAGAGGGTTACACGGAAGGTGGCCGTGTCGAACAAGGCAAAGTCGCCACCCGAAAAATCAGCTCGCATATCCATCAAAATATCTTCTAAAACAACAATTTGATCCTGCTCCGAGCCAACAATGAAAAGCCACTCGCCGGGTAGGGGATTCTCTATCGTCCATGTTTCAATGGCACGGTCTACATTTTGAATGGTCAGGCGCGGGTCTGTGGTCGCTAACATACTGCCATCTGGCATTTGTACCGCCAACACACCCGGCGATGTTGTAGATTTGAATATCGAGATACGCAAGGCTTGAAGATAGGGATTAACCTGAATTCGATTTTCACCAGGCCCAATATCATCTATTGAACAACCACCTACCCCGGCTGTTTCAATTTGACCAACCACGCTACACAAAATATTGAGGAAGTGTGCGCCAACCTGTTCACTGGTCTCGACATGGGAGGCATTGCCCGGATCGTGGACGATTTGTGTCCATATATCCTGCCATTTGGCCCATAAATCGCCAGACGCATCAAATAGCATCACATAGAGTTGATAATCCGGCGCAGGAAAGCTGGCTGATGTGTGTCTTTCCAACAATCCCATAAAATTCTGTTCTTCAGTCGGTTCGCCGCAAGTGAACTCATATTCCCCCGAAATCACACAAGGATCACCATCTGTCAATAGGACAATGATGCGCAAATGTTGACCTTCTGAAGGTGGACGGATAGCGAAAGCACGCTCGGCTGCCATAAAAGCTGCTATAAAGTTTGTGTTGCCCATGTGATCAGGTTCAATCAATGAGCGAAACGTATCAGATGAGAGTTGCTCCAACAATTCAATTTGCTGTTGATCCCAGAGTGCGGTTGACGCCGGGTCGGCAATGTGCGTCCAATCCAGAATTTGCAGTGTGTCATCCCCAAAGGCAATGACCGACATCCATATTTCAGTATCAGTCGCTGCCCACTGGCGATATTCTGAGAGGGTATTCAGGGCATATTGCACAGCTTCAAAGCGCAACCCTAATGGATCGGTCGCCTCACGATCAAAGCCATAATCTGTCCCCCCCATACTGCCGCTTTGGTCGACCAGAAAGACAATGTCAATACCAGTATATTGGCGCGGCGCATCACCTTGCGCGGCAGCGACCCCGAAAGCCACAGCCAACAAACAGAGTACCAATCCGAATCTCAAAAGGTGTCTCATGCCAATATCGCCCTAAAACTATAGTTGGTCGAAAAGATTATCATTAGGAAAAGCATAGCAAGCTGGCGAGAACTCCCACTAATTGCCTGGCGTATCGTGCAGCTCTCGTTGGTAGGTTTGTAACCCTATCCAATCATCATCAATGATATATTGGGCCTGCGTGCACCATGTATCTGGGTGCAAATCTGGTAGACGAGCATCGCGTAAGACACGCTTCAGATATGCTGGGCTGGCATCGGCCAGATCGTGATAGCTGCGAATTCGCGCTTTGTAGAGGACTTCCTGTATGCGTACTCCAATACCCACAATCGCTGTCAAGTCATCATACAAATAACCGTGACTGATACGTGATTGTAGCTCTCGCAGGCCTTCAAAGTCGCCCAGAGCTGCCAATTTGGCTTGTTGTATCCAGGTCGATGTGCTGCCCACAATGCGTACCCGTTGACGTTCTTGCACAATATATTCGAGTTCACGTAACGACAACGACGCCAGATGTGCAAACGAGGTCACGCCTTCATTATATAAAGCCTCTTGCACCTTTGGCCCAATGCCATCCAACATCTGAAGATCATCGAGGACATCAGTATCATACGCGGTTTCGCGCAGAATACGTTTGGCAATACGCGAAGCCTCATCATGCAACGCTTCCAGATCAAGATGGTCAGCCTGTTCATGGGGCACAATGACACGCACCATAATCCCCCCCAGGTTAACCGAAACCACCTTACCGTTCGGTTCCGGTGGCAAAACTGGCACAGCATCGGTACCAGACTCGGCATTTTGTGGAGATTGCCGTTTCGCTCGTGGCCCTTTGACTCCGAAACCCGGGTGGGAAGCTGTGCGTCGATAACTGTTGCCACGCTCGGCATCACCCGCAACATCCTGGCGACGGCGAACCCGGTCCAGCGGATTCCCATCACGCAAGGTCTGGTTGTTATTCTGGCTCACTGTAGGGCGACGTGGTAATCGGGGTGGCTCGTCATCATTACTACTGACTGTACGTCGATAACGGTTGCGCCGCGTTCTGCTGGCAGCCGGTGGTTCATCATTGTCGTGTTCGCCGGAAACCGTGGGGCGACGCGCAGGGCGTGGTAGTTCTTCATTGTCATCAAAAAATCCTTGCCGTCGCCGCCCAGCACGCCAACGACCACCTGGTTGTTGATCCTGGTGGGATAATCTATCATCGTTATTAACAGAGTCCTGCATTTGATGATCTGCGCCACGCGTCCCCTCTTGATCTTCCTTTTCAATCGCTTCATCCTGTGTAGCCCGTGAAAAGAATCGCCGCCGCCGCGACTTTGGGGCTTCAACTTGGCTAATATCCTCCTCATGGTGGGAGCGGCGGCGCGAAACGCGACGGCTGCCAAAATCGGGAGAATCAACTTCTTCCTTATCATCTGGCGTAATGGGTGGTGGAGGCGACTTCTCGATAGAAGGCGATGAGGTCAGAACATCACTCTGTTGGCTAATTTGCATTAACCGGTTAACCATGTCGTCATTGCCTTGTACCTGACGTCTCCGGCGACCTACACGACGACGAGCAGTAAAACCATCAGATTCTCCGTCGTTTGCAGCTTCATCTTCAGCATCGAATTCAACCTGATTAAACTCCTCTGCTTCGTGAATTGCTGGCTGAATCAGCATATCATCCGATGCAGCCGAGTTTTCGCTTTCTATAGTCTCTGCTGCCAACCCATCGGACACAGCGGGGCTTTCTATTGCCACGCCGTCCTCAACATCTGCCGCAAAACCAGTATCCGACTGGTTGCGAATAGCTGGATTTGCTTTATCTTGAAACAGATCAAAATACTCCAATAGACTATATATCGTATTGACGAGATCTATTTCGTCATCTGTGGGTTGGTCAGCCGAAATATTCATGGCTAAAGCCAATTGTTGGCGACCTGAATCAGGATCACCACTAATATCTAATTGAGCAAACCAAACATTGAGCAATGCGCATCTAAATTGTTGCCAGACCTCTTCTTCATCTCCAGCACAATAATGATTATGCCAGTCAAAAGCTGCTGCGGTCAGAATAATTACTTTTTCATCGGTCTCTGGCACAAATTCGGCAAATCCCATCGCTACAAACAGCGCAAACGTGCTATTCACGAACTTGGTACGATGAGATCGTTTGCTGAGATTTTGGAAATCAGCGGCCCAGTCCAGAGATGACTTCACATCGTTCCACTCAACTGGGCGTTGGCCGACATCGCAAAGGGCAGCCAACAACATCATGTGTTGTTGCGGGGTAGTATTGGGGAAGAGAAACGGTCTCATTGGCATCATCCAGGTTTCGGCACAGATTATCGCTTAAACAATTTTACTATGAAATAGAGGCCGAAAAGGGACAGGGTAGCGACAATGGGATAAAGCACCGGCCACTCGAAGCCATTGCCCCTCGTCAAAGCGGCCTGAGGAGCATCAGCCTTCGTGTTTGGCAAAATCCCACGATCCACCGTGAAGTAAATCGTCGTGCCAGTTACCGTGCGATCTTCGGCGCTTAAGCCAATGTGCAATATACCTTGATCCTGCGCTGAAGACACCAATAATAAACTGAGATCAGTCTGTACTGTGGGGCCACCCACCAGGTCACCCAACACCAATTCATCAACGCCAGAGATGCTCATAACTCGCCCCGATGACAATATGTTTCCGCCGGATAAGGATTGCGACCAGTTGTCATATGTAGCACGATCAAGGTCAATTGCCACAAAACTGTTCTCTCCAGATAAATCACTAATTTGTATCTCAAGGTCAAGTGTATTATATGTCAGCGATTCGGTCAGGGTAATCGGTATAGACCCGGCCATTACACCTGGCCCGTAGGAGGGAATATCGAGTGTCACAGGAATACGGCTGAGTTGGACGATGTTATTGTCGCAAGCCACATCATCGGGAGTCTCAATTGGGTCCACACTGCTGGAGATAGCAGCACGCAACATAATATGGTCAGCAGTTGGTATCCAGGTGATGGGGCCTACCCATTGCGTCTCGCCAACATCAAGTGACGTCGGCTTGCGGCCAACTTCGCGCCAATCGCCATCGGAAAATGTATCATTAAATTGTGCTTCAGATGAATACAACACCACATCAACAGCTTCCGCTGGACGCGGCCCCTGATTCTGGACTTGAACGTAGACATAACTTGGTTGACCCGCGACGGGAAACTCTGTTATTTCAGAAAATTCGGGAGTGCGACGGACAACAATGGCCGGGCTATCCCAGAAAACCTGACCGCCAACATCTGAACATTGTTGTCCGTCATCGCCACTGTTGTCAGGGATGAACATATTTGAACACAAACGATCATAGGTGAAATCAACATCTACCGTTCCATAGGATTGTTGGTTGTCGCGCAGCTCAAACTGGAAAACATAGTCACGATCTGACAGATTACCGAGACCTGGACAAATCTGCACATCAACATAGACTGGTGAGCTATCAAGTGGATAATCAAAAGTTGACGGTTGTATGGATAGCCAATCATCCGCCCCATCTTCGGTATCGAAATTGACATCAACAGGTCTGAGGCGCAACTCGCGGCTGACTGCCACTCCGATGAGTTCTATCACCACTTCTGGTATTTGCTCGGCGTTGTCGGAACCATAATAAATGCCATCGGTCTCAATGGACACTTCTTGCAGGAATGCACGCGAAGAACCATTATCACCCGACTGAATGCCCATGACGATAATCGTCTCGTCCTGTAGCAATTCAATAACCCCCGCAGTAGTCAAATCGTCGTCCGTACCCATCTGTCCATCACGCCCAGAGTCAGGGTCGCGCACATAGGAATCAGTAAAGAGCAGCACCACACGCACAGTATCGGGCCGCCAATCCAACTGAGCGGCTTCCCACAGTGCCAATGTTGCCGTCTCCGGACTATCACCACCGTGCTGCATAGCAACACCATCTACTGCACTGCGAAAACTTGTCAGATCGGTGGTAAAAGGCGAAACCAGTTCATAAGGGGAATCCGTCTCCCATCCCGCGGGTTGTGGGAAATCACCAAAAACAATGAATGCAAACCGCATATCTGGCGTGTCAGTGCGAAGTTCGGTCACAATGTCACCGATGGTCGCTTTCACAACCTCGAATTCATCGCTCATGCTGCCAGTGACATCCATGACGATGACCATATCCAGTTTGGCGACCTGGTCTTCTAACGGTGGCAACACAATCTCGATCTGCTGGCTGATACACTCAGCACTGCATAAGTCTCCAGTGAGTAATGTCGGTGTAAATAGCGCTTGCGAATCGGTTTGTTCGGGAGAGGGCTCGCTATCATCAGGAATAGTCAGGTTATCAATGGTCAATGAAGATCCAAGCAAGATCATTGCAGGCGATGACACTGGGCGATTGAATTCAAATGTCGTATCAGCCGTCACCCTATCGCCAGAGCCTATCACCGCAACTAAAACCACCATTATCACCGCAAACAGATACCGTCGCATCAAAGCATTAAGCATCGGCCTTGTTTATCCCCAGAAACTCACTCACCATTAGTTGAATTAATTTCTGCATAGCAGCACTCTCCATTGATCATGCACCCAACAGGTCAAGAATCAGCAAGCGTGTGACCGTAATCAGATCTTCGATTAGGAGATCATGCCCAAAAGAATCTCGCCAGACCTGACCGCCAGTCTCTTCCCACTCGTCCAATATCTCCAACAACTCCTCATCCCGACGATATCGTGTATAAATCTGCCGGGCACTGGCATTGTTGATTTGGAGGATGAACGCCAGCAGACCATCCATCAAAATGCCATGTATAGCGCGTTCCCTGCGACGTTGATTTAACAATACGCCTTGCCATTCTGGTGCATTAAAACGTAATTCGTTCGTCAGTTGCCATTCCTGATTGGCCGCCGCCGCGATCAGATATACCTCAGCTTTAGTGCGTTGCGCCAACCCAGTCACCACAACGGGATTAAGCAAATGGCGCTTTAGTTGAAGTTTAGACAACCGACGCTCATAGGATAGTGCGGTCGCCTCAGCCTCAAAGATCGCGGTCGGTACAATCAACCCGCCAGCAACCTTAAGTTCGGCCAGCGTTTCATCTTGATTGTACTGATCTTGAGCATCGCGGAGGCTCTTGATAGCAGGCAAAGCCACCGTATCTGCTGTTTGCACCAGCGACAGACTAAAAGGATCACTGGTTTCCATTCGTAACAGGGCATTGATGGTTTGGAGTTGCTCCAGGCGCTGTTGCAATGCATGGGCTTCGCCAACACCACCCTGCACCGACAAGACAAGATTCTTCTTCAAATCAGGAGACAGTTCCTCGGTGATACCCAGGAAGACATTGCACCGCTCCAGCAAATCAGTTGTAGTCCTAGCAATAGCCTCATCGCTAAGAAGGCCAGCACGGAGGATTTGTGCCAGATTCTCTTGTTTTCGCACTGGCTCTGCAAAATAACACCCTAACGCAACCAGGGAAGTTTCAAACATATACGGGTTATCGGGATCGAATACATAGTCCTGATCATGGCCGGGCACACGCAAATAGAGATGGGCCTGTCCATTATCCACCCGCCAATATAGTTGCGATACACCATCCGGGATATGCTGGACGAGATAGGTTTCATACCAGTGTTCTTGCAGAAGACGGCCATCGGCATTTTGCAACATGTACTCGCGGGTGGCAAGCGCCTGCAAATCCTTCCAAATCCGCTGCATCTCATCATTACGACGGGCCAGATATGCAGCTAATGACTCCGATTCGTATGTGGCTCCAATGGCAACCGCTATCGTCATCAGGTGAGCATAAAGCTCCTCAGCATACGTTCCGAACTGAAGCAATCCCACAACGGCGGCATGGTTTGGATTACCCGTTATACTCTGGACACGTCGGGCCATATTGGGCAACAGGCCCTGAGCTTGATTGTCGTTAGATAACGCCTTAAGGAAATCCAGCGCCAATCCCATTTTTCCACCACGCTGTGTAATTGGATCGCTGGCTGCTTGTGAACGACCATTGAGGACCAACATCACGGTATTATTCAACCACTCGCACCAGGCTTCCTGATCGTTTTTACGACGGAAGCGGCGTTCTCGTCTCAAGACTTTGCGAAGGGGAGCATCCTCCTGATACGTCAAGTAATTCAAAGTGTAGCGCCACGCCGTAGACAAAGTCGCTGCGCCACCAAGTTTTTCTTGCAAAAAAGCAATCGCTACCTGTCCGTGGCGACTTCCACCATCCCACAGGTGTTCTGTCGCCAATGCGGAATCAAGACGCGGGCGCTCATTAGAATTCCCCATCAACAGCATTTGTAACACCTGACGGGCAAAAGTGAGCGTAATGGCCTGCAAAAGGTCAATAAATGGCAAGCGATACTGATAAATTCCCATGCTGCCAACCATTAATTGCCGTTGACGTTGTTGTAAATCTTTAGTTTCGCCAGTGTAAGTGTTACGCCAGGTTTCCAGACCAGCTTCGCGGGCACCAGTATCCAGCCACATGGCAATATTGTCGGCAATGGCAGGATAAATGCCATACTCCGGTGCAAACGTATTCACGCGGCGCGGGTAACTTTCGCCATCGTAGACAAACAACTCATCGAAAAGCAGATCGTTCAAGACCCCGTCCAACGGATGCGATGACTCATCATCGCGACTATAGCGCATCCTGAATGGTGCGCGATTCGCCAATTGGAACCGCGCCAGTTCACGCAAGGCTGCAACGGTGTTCACCTGACGATGGGTGTCGGCCTGACGTGTATAGGCCCGATTGGTCAATAAATGCCCAACGATTTTTACGTCTTTCTGAAGCCCTAATTCACTCTTCAAACGACGCGACAAATATGCAATATCCAAGAAGCTGCCAGAGGCCACGTCATCGTCCAGTGGCGCCACCAGGATGACTGTCAAACCACCAAAGTCGTCGCGAGCTGCTTTGGCCGCCGCGACCAACCGTTCCCAAACCTGCACGCCCGTTTGTGTTGCCTGTCTCCGCAGGTTATGAATGAGCGCCGCACGCCCCAAAACACGCTGTCCGCTTAGACCTTGTCGGGCATTCAGCGCATCCTCGCCCAGATCTGCCAGATAGCGCATATTCACCCAACCTCTCAACGCTGCATCCGTGTTGGCAGCACGCACCATTTCGTTGAGTGTATCCTGCCACGCAATCAATTCGTCATCGCTCAATTCGACACCCGCAAAACGATAAGACTGGCGGCGTTTTTCAGTTTGAGAGCCAGCAGTAATGCTGATCAGCTTGACGTTAGATGGTAGTTCGCCCAACCCAGCGTCCAGCAGATTCTTCTTGAATTGCGTTAACACATGGCGTCCTGCATGGCCCAAACCAATGATAAGGGCAGGTTGAGGTGTCCATAGCGGATCAATACCTTTGCCCGGTTCAAGGTAAAGTGGCTCAGCGGGTGTTTGTTTGGGAACAGGCTGCCACTCGATTTCTTCATCCTCAAGTGCTGTTTTGTCTTTGCAGAGCAGTCGGGCTAGCAAGAAAAGCGGGACCAGCGGCAGTAGCCACAATAACGCCGCCAAGAGCCATTCAGCTTGTGATCGTTCCGCAGGTGAAGACCACCACATGGGACGTTGCTCCATGACACCGCGAATATTGGCTCCGGCTAGGGAGTACACTGGGCCATGCGTGCCATCAATCTCAATTTCTGTCACCTTGACATCATATCTGTCGTCCAACCCACGGCTGCCGAAACCCAACCAACGGCTATCGGCGCTCCAGGTCGGCCAGGAATTGCCCGTTGTTACATCATTCAGCGCCAATCGAAGTCGGTTTCCCCCCGTCGGTGACATCAGATAAATTTCTGCCGCTGGGTCGGCGTAGGTTGTCTGGTTATTGTGGCGTGTAAAAGCAATCCAACGCCCGTCAGGCGAATGCACGGGATAATACTCAAATACGCCCGGTTCAGCAGCGCCTTCCAGCGGGATTGCCTGCCCACCTTCAGCAGCAATGAAATATAAATCCATTGGCATTGAAAGCGTGTCTTCCAGGCCAGTCATCTCGCTTTCGCTGCGAGCAAAGATGATGGTATTTCCGTCGGGACTCCAAGACGGCATTGTTTCAATAAAGGCAGAATCGGCAGCACCATTCAATTCCCGCAATGTATCAGCAGCAAAATCGTAAATCCACAAATCAGTATCATTGCGCGATACTACAAGGCGTTGCCCATCCGGCGCAAAAGATACGTGGGAAGCATTGAAGCCTAATCCACGCACCATCTCGCCATCCCAGATTGAAACCTCGCCCGACAAACCACCTTCCACAAAAGCCAGGTACTCTGTATCTGGATGATAAACATGACAGCCAATACAAGTTGGCGTGTCGAAATTTCCCAGGTCACGCGGTGTTGCGCCTCTATCATCCACCAGCACCAATCCCGCTCCCTGGTTGTCAACACGCCAGACGATGATGCCGCTTTGTTTGCATGATTCGCGACTCAACAGCCCAATCGGGATGCCGACCAGCATGAGATAGAGCAAAAACGCAATCCGCGCCAGTTTGCACCAAACAGAGGTGAAAGGCGGCCAAAACCACCAGCGGTGAGCGGTAAAATAATGCAATAAGACCAACAGCAAGCCCAAAATGATGAAGACCAAAATGATAATCCACCACAACGGTCCACACACTAGGCGATCAAATAGATCTGGCTTGTCCTCCGCTAGTTCGGAGATACGGGTCTGTTGCCCGCCACCCGATTCATCACCGGTTGGCAGATTCTGGTCAGGAGTCGTGAGGGGGCGCATCGGAGTTGGGGTTGCGGGGGCACGGTCTATGGCCGGTACATGTTCTGTCGGCATAGCCGTGGGTATCGCGGTTGTTGCCACAGTCGTTGGAGTGGCTTGGGCAGCTTGACCATCACCGACCAGGATGATGCTGTCACTGGCGCTATAAGCCACACCCTCTTGCGTGCGAATCTCAACTTGTATGGTATGATCACCGGGGGTATTCGGCAAAGTTAACTGGCTTGTGGGGGTATAAGTCACCCAATCGCCAAAGGAACCGCCGCCAATCGCAAAGCGCATCTCTACAGCCCCGGCAGACTCGCCATAGACATATATCACCACTACATTAGTGGATGTATAGTAAGATTCATTGGCAATCACCAACGGGTAATAATCTGAACGTGCCCCAAAGTTTTGCGTCCAATAGTAACTATAGCCTTGCGGATCTTCGCCGATAACCTCAACATAGCCCACACCAATTTCCCGAAACGTCGGGCGGACGATGTTCTCATGATGGCCGGGACTATTCAACCAACCGCTTACGACTACCTCTGGTGAATCTGGGCCAGCAAAGATATTCTCGCCGGTCCAGGACGCCCTATAGCCTGTTGCTAGGATACGATCACTGGGTTCACTGCCCGTGAGGGGATTCATATGATCGAAGAAATGATCGTTTGCCATGGCCGCGCTATGCGCTTGGGCAGACTGTTCCAGCAAGAGATTATATGCCAGAGGCGGTAAGCCTTGGGACACACGATATTCATTGGTGAGTTCGATGATGCGCCACTGCGGTGGCACTGGTGGGATAGATTGAGCAGAAGTATCCGCTCGCACAGACAGAGGATACCCCAACACCAAACATAACAGAAGCGTTAAAACGACAACACGCATGTTTCGCACGATCAGTCACCTAACAACTGTAAGATCAACAAGCGTGTAACAGCTGCGAGGTCGCGTTGAATTTCAGGAATAGTGCCTGACTCGTTCAACCAATCTGCACCGGCGGCAACTTCCCAATCTTCCAAACGCTCAATCAACTCATCATCGCGGCGATAACGTTCATAAATACGCACCGCAGTCGCATGGTCGATCATTTGTGTAAAGGCCAACAAACCATCCATCCGTACCCCGTAGCGCGGTTGGTTGATTTGAGCGGCAGTCAGTAGTGTTCCCGCCCATTCATTGGTATCGAAACGCAGATCATTGCGGCTCAACTGCCACTCTCTCAAGCCCTGGTCCGCAGCCGCCATCGCTAGCAGATAAACCTCGGCTTTGCGACGATCTGCCAACCCAGTGACCACGACTGGATGTAGTAAGTCGCGGGGTTTTTGGAACAATCCCTTGCGCTGCTCGATTCCGCGCTCATAGTCCAATGCTGTAGCTTCCGCTTCAAACACTGCGGTCAGGCGTGGTTGATTGTTGATAATCGCTTCATCAGCATTATATTGATCGCGGGCGTGGCGCAAGCTTTCGACGCTGCTTTCCGGAACGCTATCAATGGTTTGTGCAAACGATAGGCTAAATGGATCACTGGTCTTGAGACGGATCAAATTCATGCGCGTGAATTTGAGTAATTCATTCTCTAGTTCATGCGGCTCCACGTTTTCATTGACCGACAGAATATAGCCTTGCGTGCTATCTGGTGCCCGCTCCTGCGTGACACCCAGATTTGCACCACTGGCCTCATAGAGTTGTCGGGCGACTGCGGCGACGTTGTTTTCGTGCAATAACCCTTCGCCCAGGATTGTCGCCAGGTTCTCACGCTTGCGAACCGCCTGTGCGAAATAGCGTCCCAGTTCCAACAACGCCTGCTCGAAATCGTGGATATTTTCGGGGTCGAAGATACGATCATCGCCCTCACCCAAACGCAAACCCAGAAACAGCCTACCATCGCTGATATACCAATGAAGCTGTGCCAGAGCTTGGGGTACGTTGTCTCTCACCAGATAGGTTTCGTACCATTTGCGACTGAGTTCCTGTTCGTCAGCGTCGTGCAAGATATAGGCTCGCGATTTGATTGTACCGAGTTCTTTCCACAATGCTTGCATCTCGCGGGAACGTCGGGCCAGGCTGGCATACAGGGAGTCGGGTTTATGGGTCGCCCCAATCGTCTCAGCAATAGCCGCCAGTTCATCGTATAGCACCTGGGTATGTTGATTCAGTGCATCCAGCCCTTCAGCCAGTGGATGATTTTCCTTCAGTGTCACCTGGCGAACGCGGGCAGCGGCCTGTGGTAACCAAGCAAACTGCCCACGACTACCCAACAACGCCCGCAGGAATTCGATTCCCAGGCTGATCTTGGCACTACGTTGAACCAGTGGGTTTTGTGCCCGTCCCTGGCGTGTCGGGCGCCCATTCATTAGCAACTTTAACGTTTGTTCAAGCCACTTGTGCAGCGCCTGAACCTCGGCCTGTTTACACGAACGCACCCGATTGGCTTTATCAACCAGATCTTGATCGTCACGGAAGGCCAGGGTTCGCAATGCCTCATGCCAATTCTCATTCAGACCAACAGGACGGCCCAGATTCCCCTGAACAAACATAGACGCCAGTTGTTGTGGCGTTTCCTGAGCAGCAGTAAATCGCTCAGTGACAAGGCTAGCATCCAAACGTGGCGGCTCGGTGCTTTCTCCCATCAGGAACATATGGAGAACCTGCCGGGAAAATTTGAGCGTGATGTCTTCCAACAAGTCAGCAAAGGGCAGTCGATATTGATACAAGCCCATGCCGCCAACGATAATCTGGCTTTGTTCCACCTGCAAGCGGCGCGTTTTAGCAATCTTCTCCGTGCGCCAGCGTGCCAGTTCGGCCTCATCGGATGCTGTATCCAGCCACATTGCCAGGCTGTCAGCAATCGCTGGATAGACACCCTGATGCGCTTCATAAGCATTTAATGGCTGGGGACGGCTCTCGCCATCGTGAATGAAAATATCATCGAACAGCACACTGTGCGGTGACCCATCTTGCGGCTGGCCGGTAACTGGGTCTATATCAGCTTCATCCGCTCGATAAACCATCGGCGTCGGGTTAGCAGTACCCATCTGGAAGCGTTTCAATTCTCGCAAAGCCGCCATGACATTGGCTTGTCGCGTAGGCGAAGACCGTCGATCTAACACCCGATCGGTGACCAGGTGGACGGTCACATGGACGGTATCCACACCCTCGCTCTGCAAGGCTGTTCGCAGGTAGCGTGCCATATATGCTATGTCAATGAATGCACCAGAACCCACATCATCATCCAATGCGCTGACAATAATTACCTGCAAATTACCGAACGCATCAATAGCACGCCGCCCCATCGCTTGCAGACGTTCCCAAACCGAAACGCCGGTATAGGCTGCATTGCCCCGTAGATTATTAATCAACGCCAGGCGACCCAATACCCGGTGTTCTCCCAATCCACTCTGAGGATTCAGGGCGTTCGGTCCCAATCCACTGAGATATATAGAATCAACCCATTCCCGCAAAGCCATATCCTCGCCAGTTTCGGCATGCTCTACAATATCGCGCAGATCATCGCGCCAGGCAACCAGTTCATCATCTTCCAACTGTACACCTGCAAACCGGTAGGAGCGTCGATCTTGCTGCGCCTGGCTACCCGACAACACGCATAGCAACGGAACATGGGCTGGCAACTGCCCCAAACCAGCATCGTGTAAATTTTTCTTCAGATGTGTCAAAATATGTCGCCCAGCATGGCCCATCCCAATAACCAGGGCGGGTCGTGATTGCCACAGCACATCAATGCCACGCCAATTCTCCAGATAAAGCGGTTCGGCAGAACGAAATGGCGGTGGAGGTGGCGCATTAATTTCTTCGGGCTGCACAATGGGTGCTGACTTCGGCCATAGCAAACACAGCACAAAGAGCAGCAATATAGGAATTAGTGGCAGCAGGATTAAGGGAAAGCGTTGGCCCCATTCCGTGAGAATGCCCTCAGTCTGGATGGGTTCACCCCAGAACGGTAAATGCTCAAAGATGCCCGGCTCTGATGCGCCCGGCAGAAAGCGTGGCGAACTCGTCACACCTGTAGCAAGATTCACATCAACAACCATAATGTCGAAGTTACTATCCTGGCGTGTGGTGTTAAAAGCCAACCGGTCGCCATCTCGGCTCCAAGTCGGCCACGAGTCACTAATATTCAAGGCATTATTGTTGATGGGGCGCGTTTCGTTAGTTTGCAAATTTAGTAGCCAGATGTCGGCTGCAGGGTCTGCATAGGTTGTCGTGCCTTCATGGTGAGTAAAAGCTAGCCATCGACCATCTGGTGAGAAAGCTGGATAATAACTCATACCTGGTAGGTTAGTGCTTGGCCCTACCAGCTCTTCCGCAACGCCACCGGTCACCGGAACAATGTAGATCGCCGCAATATGGTTGGCTGTAATTGCATCGGCCTGAGTTTCAGGCGCACGCACAAATGCGATAGATTGACCATCGTGGCTCCAAGTGGGCATCAGCTCTGCAATCCCGACTTCAGCTGCACCTTGTAACGGCCTGACTACCCCATTTTCGAGATTAATCATCTGAATATTGGCATCGGTATCCGTCACTGCCAGTTGTGTGCCATCTGGTGAAAACGCCATATAAGTACCAGCTGGGATATTGATATCCACCAGTTCATCATCGAAACTACTGATAGCAATTTGACCAAAACGCGAACCCGCCACGTATCCCCCCGTACTACTGACAGCATGACAACCTACACAGCCACCTTCATTCAATGAAGCCACCTGCGCCGGGGCATTAGTTCCCAGATCTTCATGGGTCAGATAAATGCCGACGGTCTCGCCTTCCATTCGCCAGAAATAGATACTTTCCGGTTGTTCGCAGAATTGACCTTTCAATGGAACTAGCAAGAAATAGAGCATCCAGATTAACCACAGAGTCAGCAGAAGCCGCCATAACAGGCAAAAGGCTTCGCGCCAGGAAGCCGGCCATCCCTTGCGAAATCGCCAAAACAAAAGGAATAGCGTCAGCAAAATCGCTACCAATAGTAATAAGATCGGCCACCAGCCCCAAAATCCGCCATCCGAGCAATAAGCACTGTTCACACCGGCATGATCCGGCGTAGTCTGTGAAGTAACACCATCTACCCACACGGGCTGCGTCGCGGGTGGTGAGCTAGTGGCGGTAGGGACAATGGTTGGTGTGGTTGTTTGGGTGGGAGATGGTGTGGATGTCGGTAGTAACACAGTGACATTAGGGCCAGTACCAGGATCAGTTCGCTGAACGCCACCTGCTTCACAAGCGGTATATTGGACCGCAACAGCACCAATATTGTTTACACCAGCAGATGTGGCACGCACCTCAAACTCAAATTCAGCAATGTCACCGCTATCCAACGATTCGTAAGTCCAACCAATCGTGTTGCCACCATCCCACACGCCATTTGGACGAATCGAATCCGGCTGCAATTCAAACAGTGCCCGGTCGTAAGTGTAAGTTACAGCAATGCCAGTAGCAGCCAGCCGTGGCTGAATTTGTGTGGCAATTTGTTGATAGATGCCCGCCAGGTCGGCTTCATTCACTGTGAAAAACGTATCCTGAGACGAGACAGCAATCGCTTGGAGTGTATCACTGTCTATCTCACTCTCACTGCCCAGGCCAATCGTCACAATACGAGCGCCGACAGTACGCCGGGCACGATCAGCTTCATTGACAGCATCTTCGCGATCGCTACCGCCATCGGAGAGCAGGATAATCACTGGAGCAGCACCATACTCCGAATTGTGTTCCGGGCCTTCCAGAATTTCGCGTGCTTCGCGCAAACCAGCCGCAATATCAGTGCCCCCAATTGAACTCAAGCTGCGTAATCTTTGCTCCAATGCTGCGCGATCTCGGGTGAGATCGCTAATCGTTTGGGCACTGCTACTGAAGGCGACAATTGCCACCTGGTCACTGGTAGGATCACCTGGGTTAAGGTCAAAATTATCCAGGAAACTCACAGCGGCTTCAACTGTGGAACTCAGTTTGCTGCCTTCCATACTGGCTGATACATCAATAACCAGCACAACATCAACCGGCGTAGTACGTTCCACAACTGGACATGTCCCCCCAATCAGGCGAATCGTAACCGTCACAATGTCTTTGCCAGCAACAAGAACTGGATTACCTGAATCAGGATCCCCTGCCCTGGCGGCGGTTACCAACTCAATTTGCAAAGGAGGGGTTCCATCTTGGGCTTGGAAACGATTGAGGTTTGCGTCCTGCAATACCAAAAACGCAATGACCAATACAAGCATCAACCCGTACCGCGTCCAACGATTAACCCTGATTTGATCCATTATGCAGCTTTTCCCTATTTAAACAGCAATAAGTACCTGATACATAAATGGGCAAGTCATTCGAAATACCAACGACCTGCCCCAGTTCTGCTGTGGATTACCGGTCACGGCGCGGACGACGGCGGCGCGGGCCATCATCATCACCAGATCCTCGCGTAATGCCACTGCGCCCGCCTTCTTTGGAGTGTGTCTTGTGTTGATAACGATCTTTTAGCGCAGTATAAATCTGGTCGATCTCACGCTCCAGGCCGATGACCGCCACTGAATAGATGTCGTACAACTCAAGGCGCGAGGTCAGGTAGTCGTGCTTCTCGCCAGTATCAAGATTATTGCTGGCTTCGTCTACATCACGTTGCAGTCGCGGCAATTCATTTTCAAGGTCGGTTGCCAGTTCCTGCAAAATGTCATACCGCACAACCAACTGCGCGAATTCCAGAAATGCATCTTCATTTGCGTCCGTCCAGCTATCGAGAATATCATTGCCCTCCTCGTCGATTGGCGGCATGAAAGCTTCCTCTAACCAGCGCCGGATCTGCTCGTTATTCATTGCCAGCTCATCGTTTTCGATACGAGTGGCAGTATCTTCGGCCCTAGCCCGTTCTAAGAATTTCAGAATGTGGTCATAGGGGATTGGTTTATCCATAGGTGCATTGGGACGGAACGAGCGAATATCTTTACTCAATGTAATATAAGTCAACATCGCATCCAGCAATGAGGGGCGTTGACTGGGTTCGGTTAGCCACCAGAGATCCATATCATTCTTGGCGCGGGCACGTTCATCGGCGGGAGGTGCTTCCAACAACCACAAATGCTCGACCTGCGTCTCATTCTCGGTGTCTTGATCGTAGAGAACCATGTTATGCGCCAATAGGAATAGAAATTCCATGAATCGTGTCTCGTTCTCCAACAACAGCGCCACCCGATCAGTTAATAATCGTCGGGGTTGGTTCAAATCCTTGACGATTCGTTCCTCAAATTCAATGGTATGCACTTCTGCCGGGAAGATATGCGCCTGTCGTCGAGCATCAAAGGGGAGGGTTTGGTATGGGCCTTTACATTTGATGTATTCAGTGATGCCTTCCAGCATCACCAACTCCGCTGCACTCAACAAGGTCAGGCGGAATGGGTCGGAACACTCCATCACACGATGCAAAGGGCTATCCTGATCCTCGAGCGGCACTTGCTGGCGGCTGGACAATCGCCGTAATACCGCCGTCAGAAAACCTTGTTGCGAGGTATCGGTAGGATCATGGTAGGCCAGCAAGACATTCGTCGGAATACGATCCTGGTTCAAATCTGTCATGCCGAGTAAATATCCTGAGTTTTCAAACAGATCATCGCCTAAATCACCGGGGGTCCCGTTATAGCGTTCCTCCATCAAATAGGACAACACACTTTCCTGTTCAGTGGCCGACTGAAAAATCCCGCGACAGAAATTGAGAATAGTGTTGCGATTATCCTCATGCCAACGCCCTTTACGATCACTGCGAAGCTCCTGGCCTGCCAACGATGCTGAGAGTGCAATCGTCGGATTCCCTCTGGCATCTGGTATCAGATCTGTGGACCATTGCCAGGCTTCAAATAACTTGCGCCGGGCCTGGCGAGCCTCGACATAACGTAAATACCGTTCTCTTTCCCATGCTTCATCATCAATGACCTGATGATTCATGATCTGCTCGGCTTGCTGGCGCTCAACGCGGACAGTCCGTGATCCATTGAGCAA
This sequence comes from Aggregatilineales bacterium, assembly GCA_965215855.1. Classification (GTDB taxonomy): domain Bacteria; phylum Chloroflexota; class Anaerolineae; order Aggregatilineales; family J027; genus J027. The sequence continues at coordinate 81,742 of CBDCER010000003.1, forward strand.
CTGTGTATACAGACTTTTGGTAGTGTCCAATGCCAACACATCAGCCCAGACTTCTAATTCGGCAATAGTCACCTCCAGGAAATCACGCAGGCGTAAGGTCGTTTTGGTGATAGCATCGCGCATAAATTGAGTGCGATGAAAATCGACATAATGTTGTACTTCAGCAATAAAGGATTCTTGGGCAACAATCGCAGGATCGCGGCCAAACATCTTAGTCTCGCTGGCTTGGTTCTGCATCTCCCGAAGCTTATAAGCCAACATCTCCTCTCGTTCAGCACGCTTGGCCTGCATAGCCGATGCAGACGTTCCCTCGCGTACACGTTCTAATAGTTCGCGCACTGAGGCAAACACATCTCGCCATTGAGATAACACGCCTAACAGCCACCCTAACTTGCCGATTTTGGCCCGCTCTGTATCGCGGTTATCATAACCATTCAGGTTATTCATCAGATAAGCCGACACATATTCGCTAAAACGGTCTACCTGGAACTTCACAAAGCGGTCTAGGGCATCACCATATTGCCCCCCCTGTCGGCTGCCACCAGCTTCAACCGGGCCAAGCTGCCGAGTGATAAACCGATCTGCCAGTTTGCGAATGTCGGCATAATCTGTTTTGGGATCACCTTTAGGCTGGCGTCGATCAGAGGGCAGCGCATGGTCGCCAAATTGATCTTCCAGGATGTTGCGCGTCTCAGCGATAATCCGGCGGGTAGCCGCATCAGTTGATAAAGGGTCAGGGACCATAATATTGCCCCAGTCATCCAACTCATTGCGCTCAAGCTGGCGCACGAGGCGCACTTCGCTTTCCTGGCGGGCAACATAAAAACGATAAGCATATCGCCAAAGTGGTGTCGGCGACAATCGACGTTTGTGGTCCTCATCATGCGGATCCATGACTTCAGCATTCGTCGTCATCAGGCGTTCAACTTCATCCAGGGCGGTGACATCTGGGCGTTCAGGATTGGCCGCTGCATCCAGTTCCAACACATACTCACGTTCATCGAACCGGCTTCCAGGCACAATTGCACCGACGATTTCAGCTCCCAAATCATAGGACCAGCCCTGGATCATCTGTTGGACAGGTAGAATGATGGAATAGGAACCAATTGCACCCACAAAAGCCCGATGCCCAACACGTTGCCGGACATTGTTGATCTTCGCCTGAATGTTGGCACTATATTGTTCTTGATGCTTGCCATAATGCCCGTCCACATAGCTCATAATGGCGTCAGCCACCACCGCCGCCGATCCGCGTCGCAACTCGTAAGCATTCATCCGAGTCGGACCCTCGCCATCAATCATGTACACATAATCATAGAGCTTGCCGGTGTTCTCGGCTCGCCACAGCGCATGTTCAACACCAGCTCGCGGGCCATGATAGTGCATGGGATAACCATACTTATAGTCACGATTTAATAAAAACCGACTCAATTCGCGCATGGCGGCAAATGCCCGCGGGCGAGCGGGTTCCAGTTCAGCCGCACTCAGAGTTTTGCCGAATGCCTGGGTCAGAAACAGGAATGCTCGTAGGGTAATCTGGAAGCCACGCAGTTGGGCGACGCGCTGCATCAAATGTGGTAGATCGAGAAATAGCCCGGCCCCTGTACCACCAACAAGTGATCCCACAATAAAAACCGAGATCGACGGGCTGCCGGTACTGCTCTGCAATGCCACATTGGTAATCTTGTTTTCGAGCATGTTGGAAACTGCTGATTGGGCGGTTGTCATGACGTCGCGAAACAATGCCAAACGTCCAAACTGGCGATACTGTCCCGCACCCTGATCCAGCGCAAAGACGGCGCGGGGCAAATTTTGCAGGTAGTCATCGGCCAAAAACCAAGACGAAATATGCTGATACTGATCAGTGGTTGCCACCAGTTTGGCAAGCTCATAGGCATCACCGCCCAAGTGAGCATATTCATGTGGTTCAAGCTCCACCGATCCCAACTTTGCCAATGACTGTTTGGCTGTATCCAAGACCATTAGACCAACATTGGGTGGAATCTGGTTGCCATACGCATCCAGTAATTGTTTCTTGACATGGAGAACCGACCATGCGCCTGAACCACCCAGACCAATAATCAGTGCCGAAAGGGGGGCTACAGTTGCCATACATTGCTCCTTACACTTTTAACACAATTTCCATTGCATCCAACCACGTAGGCCCGATATGAACTATCTCCTACAAAGCCATGAAGGTATCATCGCCAAACATATCATCAGCAACATCATAATAACCACTGAGATATGCTTCGTAATCTTTGATGATGATGTATTCACCATCATCACTCTGCCAAACACGGTGCGATTGTCCATCCCGCGAAACTCGTAGAGGCCGTGCCAAAAGCTCTTGCCCATCTGCGATAATCGACTCGACCTCGACAACACCTTGCTGACTCATTTTTTCATCACGTGGGGCAGCCACAACCACTTTTCCAAAGGGATTAGCGGCTTTACCTCTGAAAACATGCCGATTGCGCGGTGAGGTAAATTGAAGCGTATTGATAGGCACTGCATTTGATAGGTCATCGCCGTAATCGGGATCATCATAGGAGAGATATAAGACGGTAATACTGCCCACAACCGGGAACATGCGAATATTGCGTTGATAACGATAGAACATTACACCCATCATGGTCAACAATAGTGTGGTACCGATCACTCCCAGGCCACCCCACACAAAGAACATTGGCAATGTACGAGTCTGTTCAGTGCGATGGGTACTTTGCTGCCAGCGATAGTCCTCCCTCAATTGGGATGATGATATGTTGACTCCTGCCTGAAACTCGTAATCACCGCGCCCCAAATCATCTAGGATGAAGGTATAAATACCAGGATGTCCTTCGCGTAATTGCATTGTCAGGTCTTCTGTGTCATCTCCTGTACGCATGAGCAAATTTGGCGTATCGCCTTGAATTCCGGTAATTGCCTGTAATGACACGGGTTGCCCGACATAGGCATCATACAATGCTACCTGAACAAGAACTGGTGTATTTGACCAAAAGAATGGGAAGCCATCAACGAGACCAAACTCGTAAGCATCGACCGCTTTCCCCGCCGGGGTCACGGTTACGTGAAGAGACAAATTATGCCAGGGACGTATTTCCAGAGGATAGGTGTCTTCAAAGACATCGAGTGGCTCGAAGCTACCTTCTTCTTTCACAATACCGACGCGCACCTTCAATTGATATTGTCCAGGTGATAAACTCGTGACTTGCGTGGAGATGACGCCATTCATGTCGGAGGCATTGGGCAACACCGCCGACCACAGCGTAATCCCATCTATCGTACTAATTGCCGAAACCTGCATGACAAAATTATTCGTGGCCCAGACCACCTGATCACCTGTCGTTCGCTGGCGCACAAGGGCGTTCAACATCACAGGTTCATCTTCACGCTGACTGCTAGCGGGCACTTGCTTTTCAAAATAAACTTCCTGGACATGGAAGCCATCATAAACACTTTCTTCATTCAACAAATATTCAGTTTGCCCATTCCATACGTAGGTCGCCGTAACGCGCACTTCAAACACGCCTGCTTGCTGAGGATGCCAGGCTACAATGTATTGGTTAACGCCAGGTGCGCCAACTGTATCCAGCACCATCGGCACTGTCGCAACCAACGAACGGCGGGCTGAGTCCAGATCGGCTGCATCATAAATATCAGCAGTAACCGTCAGGGGATAACTGTCTCCCGGATATAGTGTCAATGTAGTATCATCGCCATCCACTATCCGTAAGCGAAAATCAACGGCATCATACTGATCGACCATAACGGTATTGGCCTGTGTTGCCTCAACACCTTCAATATCCATGCGCCCAGCAGCACGAACAATATCTGCCGCGAAATTTACACGCTCAATCAAGGCTAAGTCGGCTACATCAACTGTCCAGCTTCCAGGCTGGGGTAGATTCACTTGATGTACTTCGATAGCTGTATCAATACCCGTAACCGTAATAGGAGGTGGTGATCCGGTAGGTGGAATGATCTGAATGCTACTTCCCAGAGGATCGGTAGATGATTTGAACACATTCAAACGAAACATCTGTTGATAAGGGGGAACATCGAATGTACCAGGCACCTGAATTTCTATTCGCTCAAGAAAATCCGGCTCAATCTGAGACATGAGATCACCCAACACAGCGTTAAAATGCAATGTCATCTCTTCTGGTGATTTGATCTGCCGCAGTGCCAACGGATTACAATCTACGCCAGTTAGACAAACGATCTGTTGCCAATAAGGAGATAAACACGGCCAGTATTCATTCTGTTCGTCAATACCAGCAACATACACCCAATAGTCTGGAAAGCTCGTTGCCAGAAAGTCTCTGAGGAATAGCAAATGATCAACCGATGCGCTGGTGCCTGGTTGTGGATTAAGGTGGCAGATATTTGGTGTACATCCGTCCTCGCCAGCAACTCGACAGGGCGCACCATCTGTCAACATAATGATTGTGGAAAGATACCGTTCGCCAGCCGGAGCCGTTGGTGTGTTCTGGAACATTTCTCGCGCACGCTGGAAAGCTTGGAAGAAGTCAGTAAATACTAGATTGGTCAAATCTCCGCCAGTGTTGCGAAAACGCTCATTGGACATATCTTCTACAATCTGGTCTTCCAGCAACTCCCAATCAGTTGTTGAATATCCCTTGTAGACTGTTGTCCATTGCAAGATTTCGCGGGGGTTAGTTCCGAATGCTAACAAAGCGATATTGACCGTCGGGATATCATCAGGCGGAAATGCCTCCAAAACAGACCTGATCCAGTCTAAGGAATATTGAGGTGCTGCAAAGCGCAAACCCAGCGGATCGTTGCCAGCCGGGGCATAATCCGGTGGCCCACCATAAGGCGGCCCCCCCATACTTCCGCTTTGGTCAATAATGAATAGCAGGTTCACCCCATCATAATTGCTGCTTTGGAAAGCTGGGAATGGCGTGAGAGCTGGTGTACTCGTTGAAGATTCCCCCTGTGGCACTGAAGGCAAAACCACATAAGCCAAGATCGCCAGTAAAAAAGCAGTAGACACCAATTGTTGTGTTTTCTTTATCGAAACGCACGGTGTGGACATTTTGGATTCATATCCTCGGTCTGTTCATCAATGATCCGTGGAGAGGAAACGCCGCTAATTCTTTCTGATACGCAAACCCATCGATAGTCGTCATCGTATCGAACGGCTGCATAAATCTCCTTTAGACTGATCAGCGCCAAACTATTCAATCACTTGGCTTTATCCGGTGTTCCTGTGAGTATCTCTGGGGATGTTGCCAGTCATCCAATTTCCAGTTGATCGTATTAATTATAGCCGAAATTTTTAGGGCAGGCTGATGGATGATTAAAACATGGCTATGTATCTTTTCCCCTGAAAACAGAATATCATGCGAATGCGAAGCTATACACTTTCATGCCTTTGTTGTGCTGCCCACAGCATGACAGTTCGGTTAAAATTCAAAAGTGGCAAAGGCGTAAGGACACGTGGATAAACACAAGCGGTGCATTTCAATATGGGGGGAAGCGGTGTAAAGTAGAGAGAACCGAGGAGGAACCAGATGACAAAAGCAATGGGCGAACTTGAGCAGCAACTGATGAGTGTGGCGGAAGACCAGATCAGGCAATTGGCAGAGCAGATGGGGGCACAAAAGGGGATAACCCTGAGCGACATAGAGCAGGCGGTCGGGAAGCTGACGCAGACGTTGGCTGCCCAAGCGGCGCAGGAGCGGGCGGCGACGGACAAAGTATGTCCGGAGTGTCAGGGAAACATGAGGAACAAGGGTAAAAAAAGAAAGGGCTAGAGACGGTCACCGGATCAATAACGATCTGGCGCGAATACTACTACTGTGAAGCGTGCCGTGCCGGGCAATTTCCTTTAGATCAACGGTGGGGGCTGAATGGGACTGATTACAGTCCCGAACTCAGTAAGGCGATGGTGTGGCTGAGTGGACAACTGCCGTATGAGCAATGTCGGGCGACATTTGAGCGGATTGGTCACCGGATCATCCCGACGACGAGTATATGGCGGCAAAGTCAGGCCTACGGTGAACGAATGCAAGCCGTCGCCTGCGAAGAACAACAACGCCTGAGTGTTGAGCGCACGACGCTACCAGATGAGGACGAACCAACCCGCAAAAGCGTGGGCATGGATGGGGGGATGGTGCATATTCGCCAGGAGGGCTGGAAAGAAATCAAAGTAGGGTCGGTCTGCGATATTGCCCAGCGGGCAGTCTACGACCCATCCATCCAAGAAATCACGGACGTTACCTATGGGATCAACACCGCTTACACGGCCGTTTTAGGCGCAGTCGAGCAATTCAAGCCTGCGATGTGGGCGTTGGCTGTCGCGCAGGGTGTCCCTATCGCTGCGGATACCTGTGTGAGTGCCGACGGCGCGGCTTGGATCTGGAACCTAGCGGCTGATCGCTTTCCGATGAGTATTGAAATTGTCGACTGGTATCACGCCGTTCGTCGGTTGAATGACGCCAGTCAAGCCTTATACCCTGATGCTCCTGACCGTGCCACACGCTGGTTCAAAAACCGTAAACATGACTTATTCCAGGGCCATGTCTGGAAAATCATCGAGCCTTTGCAAGCGGCAGGTTTATCTGAGCACTACACTTACTTCCTAACCCATCAACGCCGGATGCACTACCACGAATTTCGCGAAAATGCTTATCTCATTGGCTCCGGTACAACTGAAAGCGGTGTCAAGCAATTCAAGGCTCGTCTCACGGCCTCCGGTATGCGCTGGTCGCGGCCTGGTGCACAACGCATGATTGCCATTCGTTCGGCTGTTCTTGGTCAATCTTTTGACACCATCTGGCAATCTGTCGCGTGACTGTTGCCCCCATATTGAAATGCACCGAACACAAGCGGTTATGTTGCAATTTCTGATACAATTATAGTATCATAGTTAAGTGCTTAACTCTTTTTTTCTGATGATAGTTAAGCGCTTAACTATTCAAAAAGTTTATTGCGATGCCAACTTTAACTGAGGTTGCTAAAAGAGCGGGTGTTTCCATAGCCACTGTTTCAAAAGTGCTGTCAAACACGCCATATTTCAGTGAGGAAACACGCCGCAAAGTCTTACAAGCTGTGGATGAATTGGGTTATATTCCCAATCTAGCTGCACGGGCGCTGGCTTCCGGTAAGACAAATATCATCGCAGTTGTATTTCCCTATGTTTATGATGCCATCTTTACCGATCCACTCGTGCAACATATCTTGCAAGGTATTGAGGCTGAATGTAGTCAACACGGCTACAACCTCCTTCTCAGTACACCACGCCTGTCTGCAACAGGTCCCGATGAAAACTATCTTCGCCTCATTCGCAGTGGATATATGGATGGTGTGGTGGCACTTGATAATGTGCCAACGACCTCTGTATTAGAGTCTGTTCTCAAGAAACATATCCCTGCGGTTGCTATTGGGTATGGCTCACATCACTACTTCGCACGAAGTGACGATTGGCTGGGTAGCACAACACTGATGGAACACATCATAGCCCTTGGTCACCGCCATATAGGAATTATCACTGTTACCGAGAGTCTGCACTACTCTGTGCAACAGCGCATGGCCGGGTTCAAGGCTGTTGCCCAAAACCACAATATTGATTTTGATGCGTTGCCCAAATGTGAAGGGGATTTCTCTATACAGGATGGATCGGATTGCACAGAGTATTTGCTCACAAAGTACCCTGAGTTGACAGCAATTGTATGTATCAATGATCGCATGGCCCTAGGCGCTATTCAGCAGGCGCATATGCAGGGACTACGTGTGCCAGGTGACCTGACCGTGGTGGGGTACGATGATATCCCAAGCGCCCGTCTTTCAGCGCCACCACTGACGACCGTTAACCAACACGCCCCTGAATTAGGTCGTGCTGCTATCCAAATGTTATTTGAAATCCTCAAGGGAAACCAACCAGAAGCAAAAGTAATCCCCACCGATTTGATGATTCGCCAGTCTTCAGCACCACCCAGAAAGGAGAGTGCGTCTATTGCGGAGAGCTAACAACTTTAAACCTAATCCTATCCATAAGCCTTAAGTTCAAAAAAGGAGACTTTTCAAAATGTCTAAGCGATTTTTAGTTTTTACACTGATCCTGGCGCTGGCAATTCCAATTTTTGCTGTGCCTGCCTTCGCACAGGATGGTGATGTGACATTGCGTTGGCGCACCCGTCCAGATAACCAGGCCGAAATTGATGTTTATCAGGCTGCCAACGATACCATTGATGAAGGTTGGGATGGCGTTAGCCTGGTTTACGAGCCAGGTGGTTCGGAAACCGCTAGCTACCAAGACGTGCTAATCTCGGAAATTGAGGCTGGGACTGCACCAGATGTATTCTGGATTCCCGGAACGGATGTGGCTCGTTTTGCGAAAGCCGGTTTGATTCTTAATCTAGCTGACCTTGCTGGTGCGGATGAGGATTTCAATATAGACGATTTCTATCCCCAGGTTATGCAGCACCTGACTGTTTCGCTGGATGATGGCGATGCACTATGGGGACTGCCCCGCGACGTATCGGCATTCGCCATTTACTACAATGCCGATCTCTTTGATGAAGCTGGTCTGGACTATCCCAGCGATCAGGATTCCTGGGACTGGGATGCACTGCTGGAAAGTGCGCGTGAAATTGATGCATTGGGCGATGACATCCAGGGATTCGGGCTGAATTCGTGGTGGGCCAATTGGGGCTATTTCGTGAATGCCGCTGGCTCTGGTTTCTTCACCGAAGATTTCCGTGGTTGTGGCCTGGGTAATGAGGGCACTGTTGAAGCTCTGGGATTCATGGCGACCATCTTTGAAGAAGGTCTGGCCGTACCCTGGGGCGAAGACGCCGAACCGCCCTTCCTCGCTGGCAACGTTGGTATGTTCATCAATGGCCGTTGGGCGACTCCCGGCGTAGTTGCTAACGCTGAATTTGGTTGGGACGTCGCTGAACTACCGGCTGGCCCAGCTGGTCCGAGCAACTGGCTATTCTGGGGTGCTTATGTGGTGAATGCCCGAACTGAACATCCTGCTGAAGCCTGGGATCTGGTAACACGCCTGACTAGCCCCGAAGTTCAAGGTAGTATTGCGGCGTTGGGAGCCAATATTCCGAGCCGTATGGGTGGCACAGCAGTTGATGACTTCCTGGCAACATTCCCTGATTTAGAATTGAACAATCAGGCGTTCCTCAACGGCCTGACCTACGGTGTGGCTGAGGCTCCTCTGTGGTTTGGTAGCTGGTCCGATGTCGATGCAGCCTATGCCAGTGGTGTGAACGCAGTCCTGAATGGCGATATGTCTGCCCAGGAATTCGCTGACACCATCTGTGAACAAGTCGATCAATACTTCGAATAACCTGCACTCGATTAAAATATGCTGGGGGAAAGCCATGTGTTTTCCCCCTTAATCTATATGTAGTAAGAAAATAAATTAGTTTTAGGGGAAATCATTATGGCGACAGTTTCAAAAGAAGCCGTGCAGCCGCCATCCCTCCGAGAGCGACCTGTTTCAGTGCTGGCGGCCATGGTCTGGAGTGTCATCCTGGCGGTCGGTAGCTTCGTGTTTGCTGTCCGTATCTTCCAGGGGCAGGCATTTGACGTTGCAGAAACATTGGGTAGCACCGTGCAGATTTTCATAGGTCATATTGCCCTTGTCCCGACTGCCCTAGCCGTATTATGTGCTGTTCGGCTTTATCAGGGTAGATCGACAGGCCGCTATATTTTTATGGGACTGAACTATCTGGGAATGGTTCTCTCGGCTTTCTATCTACTACACCTCTGGGATGTCTTCATTGGTTTCGACAATATCTCAAACGCCGTCTATGAAAATTCCACGTGGTTATTTGGGTTTGCATTGGCCTATGCCATCTTTTGGCTTGGCGGCAGATTCGAGGAAGTAAGCTCAGAACGACAATATCTGGAGTTAACTGGCATTTTGATTGGTGTTATCACGTTGGGTGGCCTCATGCTTGCAGGCGGCCTTCTTGATGGCCTGGAATATATTGCCAATAAGTATAGTCAAACTGATGTCTGGATCGTCACCCTTATGATTGTGGTCTTCGGGGGTTTGGCATATACGATATTGAAAATGGGTGATTATTTTGGAGAAAGCCCTGATGACCGGATTGCCTGGCAGGGTTGGCTAATGGTATCGCCCAATATCATTGGGTTTATGCTGTTTTTTGCCGGGCCACTTCTGTTATCGCTCTATTTGAGTTTTACAGATAGTAGAGTTGGGCAAGTTCCCGAACTCAATGAACTCAAGAATTATGGCGATATTTTGAGTCTGCAATTTAAGGTGCAAGATAATCTGGATGAATATGCCCAATCAGCACTGAGTGGCGACTACAATGTTTTGGAAACTTTCAGTTTGGGATCACGCCGTTTAGTAATTGGGGCAAAGGATACGCGCTTCTGGATCAGTTTGCGGAATACGATTGTGTTTTGCCTGCTTCTGATCCCAATGAGTATTATCCCTGCGTTAGGATTGGCGGTTATCCTCGACTCGAAATTACCCGGCGTTAAGTTCTTCCGGGCGGTGTATTTCTTACCCTCAGTCGCGGCAGTCGTCGGCACAGCTCTTATCTGGCGCACCGCACTGTTTAGTTCACAAATTGGCTATATCAACTATGTACTGGGTAGATTCACGGACTTTTTCAACAGTATCCTCGGTACTTCTTGGGAACAACCAGAAACTGGCTGGTTGACGGATCCCAATATCATGTTGTTGTCACTTGTCATTATGGTTGCGTGGCAGATCATTGGCTTCAACACGGTATTATTCTTGGCGGGCTTGCAGGGCATTCCAAAAGTCTTGTACGAGGCCGCCAGTGTGGACGGTGCAAATCGCTGGCACCAGTTCCGACGTGTCACGCTTCCTCTGCTGGCTCCAACAACGTTCTTTGTCGTTGTGACGACAGTTATCAACGGACTACAGGTCTTCAATGAGCCGTTCGTTTTGTTCCAATCCGATCCACCGCCAGAAGAAGTCTCAACAGTAGTGATGCACCTCTATCGGAAAGGATTCTTCGGTTTCGAGTTTGGTTACGCATCCAGCGTCGCCTGGTTGTTATTCGGCCTAATTTTCATCGTCACGTTAGTGCAATTCCGCATCTCGCGTCGTTATGAGGCTTATTAGGGGGAAGCTATGAACAGAACATCCAATGAACGCGTTAGATTGTGGTCAAGCCGCTTGCTGCTTTATATTATCTTGAGTGTTTTCGCATTTCTGATGCTATTTCCATTAACATATATGGTGATCGCCTCGCTGAAAACCACACAAGATTTCAGCGGCAACCCGCGCCGTCTGTTGCCATATTCACCTGTTGAAGAAACCTATGGCGATCAATCACTCCCGCTGTACAGCTTTGAAATCAATGGGGAATCACAGGATGTTGTGATTTCTGGGGATGACAAAATCAACTTCGGCTATTTCACAACTCAAGCCTCCTTGCAACGTGCTGTGAATCAAGGCCAACATGCCCAAACACGACGCAATGCAGCGGTGTCATTAATCGCACCCTTGGAATACATCGCCGAAGACGGAAGCAAAGTAGATCTTGAAGAAATCCCCATCAGTCTGGCTAGCAGCGGAGACCGCGTCCAGATTGCCAATAGCGAAGGCGATAAGTCAGACTTCGTAGAATATGAAGTTCTCTTAGATGGGCAGCCGTTGGCAACGCTTCTCGAAGCAACTACCACGTCCGTCCCTCTGGTTGCCTACAGCACCTCGGACTTACGAGATGATGGTAATGCAGGATTCGTGCTGACTTTCACGGATGAAGTTACGTTGATGGACGGCGAAGGCCGCGAGCGTGATTATCCGCGCTATCAACTGACAGTCGGTGACACTAGCCGCGAACTGGTATTAGCCTTCAACTCCAAAATCAACGTCTTCTTTGCTCCGGGGCAAACAAAAACGGTGGTCTATGCGGTAGATCGCACGGCTGATCCGGTTGAGATCGTGGAGTTTCAATTTGCCAATTACGATTTGGTGCTGGGACGCACTGATGACAAGAACTTCCAGCTTGATCGGGCGTTGATTAATACGGCTTTTGTGACCATTCTGGTGACTGTTGGACAGATTATAACCTCGTTGTTCGGTGGATATGCTTTCTCACGAATTCCCTTCAAGGGTCGTGATGCTATTTTCATGATGTATCTCGGGTCGATCATGATTCCCTTCGTCGTGTTGATCGTGCCTATCTATCGTCTGATGACAGTCTTGGGATGGGAAAATCACCTAGTGGCGTTGGTTGTGCCCTGGATTTTTACCGCTTATGGCACATTTCTGATGCGGCAGTTCTTCATGCAAATTCCGGCAGAAATTGAAGAAGCGGCACTGCTGGATGGTTGCAGTCGGCTCCGTATTTTGTGGAGCATTTTCATTCCACTTACGCGCCCAGCCATTGCTACACAGGCAGTTTTCTCATTTCTCTATGCGTGGAATAGTTTTCTGTGGCCGTTAATCATCATCAACACCGGTAATAAAGACGACCATGTGTTGACACTGGCACTCATCACATTGAGCAACATCAATGCGGATAAGCCTAACCTGATTATGACAGGGGCCGCTGTGATGATTCTGCCACCAATCATTGTATTTATCTTCGCACAACGCTACTTTATCGAAGGTATCGCGAGTTCTGGCCTGAAAGGGTAGAGCAATGGTATTGACGGGGTGCGCCTATTATCCCGAACATTGGCCGCAAGCTCGTTGGGCCGAAGATGCCCGCCTGATGCGTGAGGCTGGAATACGGGTGGTGCGGCTGGCGGAGTTTGCCTGGGACAAAATGGAACCGGAATCGGGCGTGTATGATTTTGAGTGGCTGGATGAAGCCATAACCATTTTGTCCAATGCTGGTTTACAAATCGTCCTATGTACACCTACAGCCACGCCACCTCCCTGGTTGACCCACCAAAATCCCGACATATGCCGGGTGAGAATTGATGGGGTACGGGTAAGCCCTGGAGGACGCCGCCATGCATGTGCCAATGTGCCTAGCTATCAAGACAATTCTCGACGCATTGTTGCCATATTTGCTGAACGCTATGGACAACATCCGGCGGTCATCGGCTGGCAGATTGATAACGAATTTGGTTGTGGGGAAACGACACGCTGCTATTGCCAGCATTGTCGGCAAAACTTTCAACATTGGCTGAAAGAACGCTATAGCAATCTGGATTCTCTCAATGCTGCCTGGGGCACACAGTTCTGGGGCATGACATACCACGCCTGGTCACATATCCCCATCCCTGGTATAACTACCGAGCCACAAAACCCCTCAATGCGCCTCGATTATCGACGTTTTGCTTCCAATAGCTGGGTACAATTCCAGCGAATGCAAATCGATATCTTGCGGCAACAGTCACCAGACCGCTGGATCACGCATAATTTCATGGTTCGCCACTGGTCGCTGGATTATTGGGAACTGGCAAAAGATCTCGACTTTGTATCCTATGATAATTACCCCCATGCTCTACGCGATCCGGCTGAGGTTGCTATGAACCTTGATTTGATGCGCTCGTTCAAGCGACGTTCATTCTGGATCATGGAGCAGCAGCCGGGCCGTGTCAATTGGCATCCCTACAATCCTCCCGTACCAGCAGGTCAGATACGTTTGTGGAGTCATCAGGCGGCGGCGCATGGTGCGAGCGGGATTGTGTATTTTCGTTATCGCGCCTGTCATTTCGGTCAGGAGCAATACCATGCTGGATTATTGGGATGGGATGGCAAACAACAAGCAGCCTACCATGAAGCAAAACAAGTTGCTCAAGAATTTGCACAACTGCCTCCCTTGACTCGCCCTCCAGCTAAAGTCGGCATTGTATTTGACTACAACGATCTGTGGTCAATCGAATTGGAGCCAGTACATGAAGACTTCAGCTATTGGAACCTGGTGTATGATATTTATTGCGCTTTTTGGAAGACAAATATACTAGTTGATTTTCTACCACGTGGTGTTGAGCTGAATGGCTATGACACCGTGGTCATTCCTGCCGCCATTCTGATTCATTCTGATGAAGCTTCCCGGTGGAAAGATTGGGTAGCACAGGGTGGACGCCTGATTGTTACGTGCAGGACGGGGGTGCGTACTCAGAACAATACTACTTCGGATGAAAGCTTGCCCGCCAAATTGGTCGATTTGGTTGGCGCACGAGTAAATCGGTTCATGACGGTTCCCCCGGAGCATTATACAGCCTGGGATCGTCCTGGCACACAAATTGTGGCGAAGGATGAGGCAGTAACTTTTGATTACAGGATTTGGGCAGAAATTCTGGAAACGGAACAAGCCGACGTTCTGTTTACTTATCTCGATGGATTGTGGTCAGGACATCCGGCGATTACCCGGCACACTATTGGAAATGGCGAAGTCGTTTATATCGGGTGTTGGCCGTCAGATTTTGGTGCATTGGCTCGCAATCTGGGCTGGATACCGACTGCACAATCTCAAATCCAGCGTATCGTACTCGAAAGCGACGATGGCTCGCAGTGGATAGTATCCATGAACCATCACGAAGGCACAGTCGAAGGCATGGAAGGCTTTGGCGTGATCTACAAGAAAGCAGTTTCTCATGAGCAAACACCCTGAAGGTTTGCGAATTGTCCATGTTGATCCGCCCCACCCGAAAACCAACACCTGGGAACACGGTATTATTTGGCATGGTGTTCACTCGATTGCCATCGCACTAGACGATCTGCACTGGTATGGAGGAGGCGGGCTGGTGCATCAACGCTGGCCGCTGGAAAAACTGGCACAATACTCAGCTCCATTCATTACCAGCGACAATGGGGCTACTGGCTTGCTCGGCATTTTACATCCATTCTGGTGGGCTTCTAACGGAGCCGGAATTCTAGTAGAAAGCGATGCCATGCAGGTTGGATTTAATGCCCCACTGACTGGGCAGCCGTTTCCACATAGTTTCGACGCCCCTGCGCCTATGGATCAGCGCCCACAACTAGCCAACGGACTGAAGACAGACGGCCTCCTCCGCGTTGAGGGCAAGGATTTGCAGATCCGGTTCTTCAATTGCGAGAATGCACGACGGGTTGTCGAGGCCCACTGGTCGCTTATCAACATCAGCCCACCACCGCCGCGCCAGTATCTCGAAAAACCGCTATGGACAACCTGGGCATATTTTAAGAACGACATTTCTCATGAGAAAGTGGTTGGGTTCGCTCAGGACATCATTAAATATGGATTCACATGCAGCGTATTAGGTATTGATGCCAAATGGCAAGAACATTTCGGAGATACGCACTTCGACTCGCACAAGTTTCCTGACCCTCAAGCAACCATCGACGCCCTACAAGCACTAGGGGTACCAGTAACCCTATGGTGTATTCCGTTCTACAATCCTGAGTCGGAACATTTCCAACCCGCGGTAGAGCAAGGTTATGCAACACGCTGCGAAGATGGCACACCCTGTCTCCGAGATTGGTGGGAAGGTCGAGCTGCATTACTGGATGTAGCTAATCCAGCAGCAATGCAATGGCATCTGGCTAATCTAAAACATTTACAGTCTCAGTTTGGGTTTGCGGGCTACAAATTCGATGCTGGAGAGGGTATGTTTTACGAAACAGCGGGCCTTGTGCCGAATCCAGCCAACCATCTCTACATAGAGCAAGTTTCGCGCCATTATCCGTGGTCAGATGTACGCTCTGGCTGGCGAAATCAGAGTCAGTCAGTATTGTTTCGACAATGGGACAAAAGCACTTCGTGGGGGTTCGACAACGGATTGGCAAGTTGCATCACTCAAGCCATAATGCTCAATATGCTGGGGTATCCATTCAATTTTCCTGATATGATTGGAGGCAACCAATATTGGCAATCACCGACTGCGGAACTGATGATTCGCTGGACACAGGCGGTGGCTCCCATGCCAATCATTCAGTTCAGTATTCCACCCTGGGTATTCGGCGAAGAGGCAACAACCATCTGTCACCGTTATACACAGTTACATAGCGAGTTGGCCGACAGGCATCTCGCATTGGCAGCAAAGCGCGTTCCTATTGTGCGCCCGCTGTGGTGGTTGTCACCCAATGACGAGGAGGCACTTGTTTGTGAAGATACCTACTTGATCGGAGACGATTTACTGGTTGCCCCCGTTCTCGAGGATGGGGCACGCCAACGTGACATCTATCTACCACTAGGCCGATGGCACAGCTATTGGAATCCAGCAGAAGTCTATGAAGGCAGTCAGTGGTTACGCAACTATCCAGCGCCACTAAATATACTGCCACTATTTGAACGCGAGGTTAAGGATGAGTTTTCCTAAAGATTTTATATGGGGTGCAGCAACCGCTAGCTATCAAATTGAAGGCGCAGCATTGGAAGACGGGCGCGGGGAGTGTATCTGGCATCGCTTTTCGCATACACCCGGCAAGGTATTCAATGGTGACACAGGCGATGTCGCGTGCGATCATTATCATCGTTACTATGAAGATGTGGCACTCATGAAAGACCTGGGGTTGCGCGGTTACCGGTTCTCCATCTCATGGCCGCGTGTCATTTCCGCCGGAACTGGTCTACACAATCCTGCCGGGCTGGATTTCTACGATCGACTGGTAGATTCATTGCTAGAAGCCAATATTATTCCATTCGTCACCCTCTATCATTGGGATCTGCCGCAGGCGCTACAAGATCGTGGTGGGTGGGTCAATCCAGACAGTGTGCAATGGTTTTCTGATTATGCAGGATTGATGGCATCCCAATTGGGAGACCGTGTGAAACACTGGGCCACATTCAACGAACCACGCGTCGTATCTCATGAGGGTTTTTTGACTGGTAAGCACGCTCCCGGCATCCAGAACTTGCCAAAGATGTTGCAGGTGGCACACCATTTATTGCTGGCACATGGAGCTGCTGTGCCTGTTATTCGAGAGCAGGTCAACGATGCTGAAGTCGGTGTGGTGTTAGATTTGTATGCAGTCGATCCCATGTACGAGTCTGATGCCGAAGCGGCTGCTATCTATGACGGATTTCGCAACCGGTGGTTTCTCGATCCGGTATTCCGAGGTTCATATCCCGAAGATGTAGCCGAGGTGTTGGACGATGCACTAGCCGACATTGATCTAGGGGCCATCCAAGCGGCACAAGTTCCATTAGATTTTGTTGGGTTAAATTACTACTTCCGTCTGATGGTAGAAGCTGATGAACAGGCCAAACCCCTGCCACTCCAAGCGTTTACACACCCAGATTCGCCTATAACGGCAATGGGTTGGGAAATCTATCCGGAAGGATTGTATCGGCTACTGACGCGATTGCATCAAGAATATGGAACAGAAACGATTTACGTTACCGAGAATGGCGTGGCGCTTGACGACCCAACTCCCAACCAAGGCATTGTCGAGGACCCCCAACGTGTTGCCTATCTGGAGCAACATTTTGATGCAGCCGCTAGAGCTATCCAGGACGGCGTCCCATTAAAAGGATACTTTGTATGGAGTTTGATGGACAATTTCGAGTGGTCATTTGGTTTCTCGAAGCGGTTTGGACTCATCTACATTGATTATGAGACGCTGGAACGTATTCCCAAACGCAGCGCACTTTATTATAAAGGGAAAATCGCGCAGTAGAACAATTCAGGATAAACTCAAACTCACCTGTCTCGCTGGGGCGGTTGAGCAGCAAGGTTCTGCGAATTTTGCTTCTTCTTCCATTTCATATGGCTCATTATTCTGGGCATGGATTAGGAGTGCATTTATGCGATTCGACATTCTGACATTGTTTCCAGCCATGTTCGAGGGACCATTTACTGAAAGCATCTTGAAACGCGCCCAAGCTGCGAATCTCATCGAGATTCATCTGCATAATATCCGGGACTATGCCACCGACAAACATCATGTCACCGACGATACGCCAGCCGGTGGCGGTGGTGGTATGGTGATGAAAGTTGAGCCGCTGGTTCATGCCATTGAAGATGTGCATGACGATAGTACATGTCCAGTAATTTTGTTGACCCCACAAGGCCGTGTCTTTACACAAAAAGTCGCAGGGGAGTTAGCAAGACACTCTCGTTTAATCATGGTATGTGGCCGTTACGAAGGAGTTGATGAACGAGTACGCCAACTAGCAATCACCGATGAAATCAGCATTGGGGACTATGTCTTGACGGGTGGCGAACTGGCAGCCATGGTTGTGGTCGATACTGTTTCTCGGCTGATCTCTGGCGTCTTGGGGGCACGTTGGGGCGCTGAAGAAGATTCACATTCCACCGGCTTGCTGGAACATCCCCACTATACTCGTCCGGCAGAGTTTCGTGGGCTAACCATCCCAACAGTGCTAACCAGTGGCGATCATGGCGCAGTGGAACGGTGGCGTCGCCTAGAAAGTATCCGGCGCACCTGGCAGCGCCGCCCAGACCTGTTACGAAACATCCAACTCGACGAAGAAGAACAACGTTTCCTGGCGGAATTGGCACAAGATAACAATTAGATATATGGTACAATGGTGATTGGTTTTTCGTGAGTAAGGGAACCAAATGACCGACAAAAAAGCCACGTCTCGTCGATCTTCATCAAGCAAAAAGAGTAAAACGGGACACGCATCGACTTCGCGTACAACAAAAACTAAATCAACAACCAAGAAAACCAGTACAACGAAGGCCAAAGGCAAATCGTCAACTGGGAAAACCAGTACAACTAAGGCCAGGGCCAAGCCTAAAACGAGCAGTGCAAAGACCAGCCGCCGCCGTACCACCCGTAAATCTCCACCAGAGGCTCCGGCGAAACCTTCCCGTCGTGAGCGCCTGCGCCAGTTTTTCCAGGATCCAGAGGCAATCGGCCGTCTTAAGGAACAACTTCCTAGCTGGTCCGATGAAGTTGGAGCCTTCGCGCTGATTATTCTGGGAGTACTGACCTTTTCGTCGCTGTTCAATCCCACAGGAGACATCGCGGCTCCGTTGGCGAACGGTCTTCAGCGAGCTTTTGGCGCTGGGGCTTATTTGGTGGCGCTGATGGTGATAAGCATGGGTGTGGTGATGCTATTACCGAAAGCAGGCATCACCGTGCGATTCAACTGGATGCGCGTATTATCTATTGAAATTGCTCTAATAGGACTGCTCGGCCTTTTTCATTTACTTGCGTTCGATCCAGAACCACGTGATTTGGCCCGTGCGGGCGGCGGTGGCGGCTATGTCGGTTGGGCAATCAGCAATTTACTAACGGGAATATTGGGTACATTTCTGGCACTATTGTTGTTGACAATCTTCACACTGTTTTTTGGTGGCATGGCGGCTGGTATTCAGCGACGTGATATTCGCGATGCGCTATCAAGATTCAGCGATCAGATGGATGACTTCGCCGCGCGCCTGAAGGCCCGCAATGATTATCCAACATCCCACCCAATTAGCGAAAATGTGACGGCTGCCGTTTTATCTGAACACCCAGTAATCGAAACTGTGCCATTGGTCCAGCCAGCACCAGTCATGCCTCAAGAAATGGCTACACCCAGCGCTACACCACCACCGCATATCGAAGTAACACCACAGAGTCAACCGCCTAGACCCGTTGTATCCCAAGATACCGCTGCTTCCCCAAAGCCACGCAAACGTCGCAAGCCCAAAACGCAACCTGCCCCATCCATCAAGGCAAAGAAAGCCGTACCGGATCCAATTGCTACCAATAATGACAAAGACGAACTTCTGGCCGCAGCCAACGAACAACCTGTCACTGAACCCGAACCGCAGTTTACAACTGTTATCATTAATGGTCAGGTTGTGCAGGCTCCGGTGAACAACAATGGTAACACCGCCGCGATTCCGCGTGAAAAACCGACCAGCAAAACCCGTCGCCGTGCCGCGCATGGTCGCCGCCATTTTGTAGTGGATGGGTTTCAGGATAAGATCAAAATTGGCAGACGTAGCAAGAAATTGCCGCCACTGGACTCCCTCCAATACACTGATTTGAAACTACCAGATGAGGATGAAGTCAACACCAATGCTGCCATCATTGAAACGACCATGCTCGAATTCGATGTTGAAGCAGATGTTATTGACGTGCGGGTGGGGCCGTCGGTGACTCAGTACGCTGTATCGCCTATCAAAGAGGTCATTGATGAAAACGGCCAACAGGCCATCATCCGCACACGAGTCAGCAAAATATCAGCCCTGGCGAGTGATCTGGCGTTGGCCCTTTCGACTAAAACTTTGCGTATCGAGGCTCCCGTTCCCGGCCATTCTTATGTCGGTATCGAAGTCCCGAATCGCGAACCAAGCATCGTTTCTCTGCGGTCCATTTTGGAAACAGATTCATTTTACGAGCAACGCAAGAAGCCCCTCGCGATCCCGTTGGGCCGCGATGTGTCTGGTGATCCAGTCATCGTAGATCTGGCGACTATGCCTCATCTGTTGATTGCAGGTACCACAGGATCGGGCAAATCGGTCTGTTTGCGTTCATTTATCACTGCGCTGGTCATGAACAATACGCCGAACCGGCTTCGCTTGATTATCCTTGACCCCAAGATGGTTGAATTTGCACAATTCAACGGGTTACCTCATCTGATGGGACCAGTAGAAACCGATACCGAGCGTATCATCGGCGTGTTGCGGTGGGCCACCCGCGAAATGGATCGTCGCTATAAATTGCTGGAACTGGAAAAAGCCCGCAACATTGATGCCTATAATGCGATGTTGGGCCGTCGTCGCCGCAGTGAACATATGAGCCATATGGTGATCATCGTGGATGAAATAGGTGACCTAATGATGTTGCGGCCCGATGAAACCGAAAAGACATTGACCCGGCTGGCCCAAAAAGCCCGCGCCGCCGGAATGCATCTGGTTGTCGCTACTCAGCGCCCCAGCGTCGATGTCATCACAGGATTGATTAAAGCCAACTTCCCGGCTCGAATCTCCTTTGCAGTAGCAGCAGGTGTCGATTCGCGAGTTATCCTCGATACGGTGGGATCCGAAACATTAATTGGCAAAGGCGACATGCTATTTCTCGGCCCTGATGCGGCTGGCCCCAAACGTTTACAGGGGTGTTTCCTGACCGACGGCGAAATTGATGCAGTGGTCGCGCACTGGAAAGAATGGCACGCGCAAATGATCGAAGATGGCCGGATGGAAGCCCGCGGTATGCCTCCCTGGGAGCAAGCCTTGACGCGCTACGAATCGCTCTCACAAATGGATCCTGTACTGGAAGATGCGCTGAATTTAGTCGTCATCGAAGGTAAAGCATCCGTTTCGCTGATTCAGCGTCGCCTGGGCGTTGGTTATCCGCGTGCTGCCAGTATTATGGACTCGCTGCACGAATTGGGTATTATTGGTAAACCCAAAGCCGGTGGTCGAACACGCGAAGTCCTGGTGAAGTCGGTCGAACAGGCTCGTCGCATGGTCCACAACAATCGTCGCAAGAGGCTTTCTTGATGAGCATAGATAAGGACATCAAACAATACAGCAAAATCAGCCGCAAAATGGAGAAACGCTTCGGTAAGAAGCGGCGGAGAAGGAGCGGCGGGTCGTATCAATCATTAGGGATCGTGCGCGGATTTACCCCAACAGCCAATGGCGTTATGATCCAGACCCAACACGGGTTTCTATCGCTCAGTTTTCTGGCCGCCAACCTTTTGCAAGTGCGAGTGCGACCCGATAACCAGTTTCCCCATCCATTTTCCTATGCCATCAGTCCGAGCTTCAGCCCTGAAGCCATTTCGATGACCGTGAGCGAAGATACTGATAGTATCCTGGTCGGTGGTGGTGGCATGGCTTGTCTGGTGTCGCGGGCACAAAGCCACCTGCGAATTGTTCTCCCCAACGGTAAAGATGTCAGCCTGGATGTAGATACTGGCCTGACCTGGGATGACGAGGCAGTACGCTGGACACGTCACTTGCCACTTGGTGAACGATGTCATGCACTCGGCCAACGTGCCGGTCGTCTCAATCTACGTGGCAAACGATTGGCTCTGTGGAACCATGATTCTGTTGGCTACAAACGCGACCAAGATCCAGTCTACTACAGCATTCCTTTCTACCTGGGCGTCCATCCAGAATATGCGCTGGGCATTTTGTGGGATAATCCGGCGCGTGGTGAAGTTGATTTAGGAACCACGTACAGCGACCAGATGAGTTTCAGCAGCGAAGCTGGCGAACTACGCTTCTATCTCATCGCCGATGAAACCGCCGAATTGGTCTTGAAACGCTATCTGCAACTAACTGGCTCGCCACCCTTGCCGCCACTGTGGGCCTTTGGCTATCATCAGTCACGCTGGGGCTATAAACCCTCCAGTAAATTTCGCGAACTCGCTACCGAGTTTCGCAAACGCCAGATCCCATGCGACGTGCTACATTTCGACATTGACTACATGGATGGCTATCGCACTTTCACGTTCAACCCTAAAGGCTTTGGTGATATAACGTCACTTTTGAAAGAATTGAAACAGCAAGGCTTCAAATCTGTCGCTATTGTGGACCCAGCCATCAAAGCAGATGATGACTACGAGGTATACAAACGCGGCAAGGCAGAAGGTGTCTTCCATGCTTATCCAGATGGGTCACTTTATCTGGCTCCGGTCTGGGCTGGCGAATCGGCTTTTCCCGATTTCACAAAACCCGCGTCTCGTACCTGGTGGGCCAATTGCATCGCCACTCATATAGCCCCAGTTGGCTTCGATGGCTTATGGAACGACATGAACGAGCCAACGGTTTTTATGCCCAAAGGCAATGCAGGCACAATCCCCGATTTTGTGCCTGCGGACTGGGAAAGTCTGGGCAGCACACATTTGAAGGGCGCCCATAATTTGTATGGTATGCAAATGGCACGCGCCACCCGCGAAGGCTTTCAGAAAACCCGCCCCAATACTCGGCCATTTGTGTTGACTCGTGCTGCTTATGCAGGCGCACAGCGTTATACTGGCTCGTGGACTGGTGACAATGCCTCTACTTGGGATCACCTGCGTCTCTCAATCAGTATGGTGCTGAATCTGGGGTTATCGGGCATGATATTCACTGGCCCTGACATCGGCGGCTTTTTCGGGAGTGCCAGCGGCGAACTATATGCTCGCTGGATACAAGCTGCCTGCCTGTTCCCCTTTTGCCGCACCCACACTGCACAAGACACGCCAGATCAGGAACCCTGGAGTTTTGGGCCACAGGTCGAAGCCATCGCTCGCCAATATATCAGCCTGCGCTACAAACTATTACCTTATCTCTACTCCAGTTATGTCCAGGCCGTCAGCGAAGGTAAACCGCTTATCCGGCCCACATTCTTCCATGACCCTACCGATAGCCAGCTATATGAACAAGATGATGTCTTCATGGTAGGTGATTCGCTGCTGGTCGCACCAGTTACCGAAAAAGGTGTAACATCGCGCACATTCTATTTGCCGCGTGGAGCCTGGTATGATTTCTGGACCAATAAATTGATTGATGGCGCACGTGAAGTGACCGTCGAGGCTCCTCTAGACCGATTGCCAATTTTCGCCAGGGCTGGCAAAGTCATCCCCATGTGGAATCCCGTGCAATATATCGGCGAGAAGCCTGTGGATGAATTGCACTTGCGTGCCTATGCTGGTGCGGGTGAAACAGCTATCTATGAAGATACAGGCGTTGGCCTGGAGTATCAGCGCGGAGAATATCGTTATTCATACTTCACGCTGGGTTTTAAGCCTGGCGGTCAATATGGCATTGATTGGCGCACTGCCGGAGCCTACGAACCACCCTACAACAAGGCCCGCCTAGAAATTATCGGTATTCCTGGCGAGCCGGAAAAAGTGCTGGTCGATGGTCAGGCAGCGGCGCTATGGTTCTTTGAACATGGGCACGTCGAAGTTCTGAGCAATCCGTTTCATAGTGTGCGATTGGTTGGTAAAGCTCGCGATGCGTCTGCCGCTGCGAAGACGAAAGTGCGTCGTCCCACTGATGATCAGTAGCAACTACATCATTGAACATCAAAAGACCGGTAGTTACCGCTGAATCTCAACTACCACACCATTTTCGGCCCATTCGTACAAGCCAGCGACGTTCACGTCCGCCACCAGAATACACCCATATGTAACCGGCGTGCCCAGGCTGTTGGTCCACAACAGTTGGTTGCCACCGCGTGTCGGGAAACCATGAAAGCCGTTCATGAAATCAGATGATGGCACAGGTCGGTATACACCCATGAAATGCGGCATCCATAGATTCCAGTTGGCAGCATACGCATTTTGCTCATGCGATTGAATCTGGAAAATACCAGGTGCGGTTGGGCTGGAGGCAATACCGGTGCTAATGACCCACTCCCATTTCAACTGGTCATTTTCATAGATCCACATTCGCTGCTGGCTAATACTGACCACAATACGCTTGCCATATACTACAGGCAATGGCAACAAATCGTCTGGGGATGGAATAACCACAATTTGCCCAACAGAGAGGCCATCTGGCACGCCTGGATTAGCAGCCTGAATCCAGGGATAAGGAACACCATAATCGTAGGCAATGCTGGAAAACGTCTCGCCATTGCGGACGGTATGCTGTCGCTCGCGATGATAGACTCGCACGACTGCATCTGTTCGGTTATTTTGGATGGCTGTTTGTATTGTGTTCACTGCCTCATCCGATTTAAAATAGCGACCAGCGCCAACCTCAGCTTCACGTGAAGCCAGATAGCTGGTTAGTTGTATGGTCTCCAATGTCAGCGCCAGTTCAGTAAGGCTATTGCTGTCTGATGTGGCAACCAGCCAACGACTCCATTCCTCCGGCGCAACATTCCAATGCAAGCGGTCATTGGATACCGGATCAAACACAGTGATCACCAACGGATTCGCCAACAACTGCGCGGCTTGTGCGACCATTGGCCCCGAATCCACGACCGTTGGTGGCACGCTAATCATCACCAATTCTAATACGCCGTCTGCCAAGACATCGCTGGCATCTTCCTGCACACGTGCCATTGTCGCCGCCACATCGACCATACGACCTGCCTGAGGTGGGGTGGCTTGCACATGCCCATCCACCAACTGCACACCCGCATTAATCGCCGGCATCTCGAATTGTGGTGCGAGTTCCAGCAGCATCGCCTGGGTCGTTGGCAAATCAAGGTTCAGCACGGGTGCGACAGTTACGCCTCCCAACATCGCCTTCAAAGGATTACTGCGCCCCTGTTCATAGGCCGCGTCCGCTGTCGCTGCTGTATCCAGCCAAATACCGAGCGCCGCTGCATCCACGCGCCACTCACGTTCACCATCTTGGACAACGATGCCTTGTGCCCAGCTTTCTGACAGCGCCGCCTCCGCCTGAGCTGGGGACTTGCTTCCGAGATCAACACCGAAGGCATGGACGCCGGGCAGGATGTCGCCTCCTGCATACAGCAACCCTAACCAACCGGTCAATGCCAAACATATCATCATTACCCCGACGAATAGCGCCGCCAGGCTCACTAGCCACCAATTCTGCCCTTTTTTCTTGGGCCGCGCCTGCTGACGTGACTTTGTACGCGAGGGCTGGGCAGGTTGGACAGGCCGCGCCGATGATCGCGTTGGTTGCGGAACCGAAACCGTTGGCGCAGGTTGGGGCTTCTGTACAATATGGGGTACAGTCTGTTGAGACACAGATGGGGGCATGTGTTTCTGGGTTACGTCGGATGTCATCTTACGCCTCATATATTGGGATTGAATGTCGCTCAATTTAGCTTATCATAGAACATCATTGACTTCATGACGATATGACGCTGGTAGGGGTGTTCTTGTTCCACAATGTCTGAAGAAAAACTACCCTGGGGTTTCATTTTTGGTGGCCTGGCTATTGTTATTGCAGCAATGGCCGCATTGGGATTTATTGCAGTCATGGTGCTGTCCGATACTGATGATGGCACGGATCCTCCGACCTCTACCAAACCCCAGGCTACTGCTACGTATCTGATTATCGGAAACCGGCCAACCACCACTTCATCGCCAGTTGAGAGTCCAACATCGCGGCCATCCGATACCGCCCTCCCCAGCACACACACGCCGACATTCACCTTTGTCCCGCCGACTCAATTGCCTGCCACCAGCACCGCATCACCAACCCAGACCTATACACCAACCGCTACTCTGACCTTGACGGCAACGACGACTTCAACCGCCACCGTCACTGCGACTTACACACCATCTAATACACCCACCATTACTCCCACGCTGGCCGATACGCTGACGCCTACCCCCGTTCCACCAACCCACACGCCCCCTGGCCCGACCGTTGCTTACCCAGATGGACGTCCGGTACGCTTCTATTACGACGATTACTCATTCTATATGTGGAATCCTGGTCAGGAACAAATTGCAGTCAGCCCGTTGGCTTTTGAAGCGCTCGATTCGTATGGAATCTCTGCCGGGCCGCGCTTCAGTGGGGGAACCTGGGCGCAATTCTATTTCGCCATCGAAGGCCGCAATTGTATGGCAATCGAGACCACCCAGGCTCCCGGTTGGCTACGCCCTGACCAATGCATTTTCTATAACGCCGTTGTCACTCCCCAACGCACCTCGCGTCAGGTTTTCTGGGTTCAAAGAGAAGGAATCACCGAATTTCGGATATTGTGGAACGAAGAGGAAATCGCCCGCTGTCCGGTTGGCACGGGTGAGTGTGTCGTCTATCTACCCTGAACAGGAGCCTCCAATGAACAAAACTTTGTATAGCACACAATGGATCAGGTTATTGGAGAACGATAACAATATTCCATTTGTTGAGATGGATGATGGCGTTCTCGTTGTGCCCATGCGTGACGGCGAGAACGTTATCCTTCTCAATGAATATTCAGTCGCCTATGAGCAAAACATCCTGTTCGTAACTGGCGGTACAGTTGAGCCTGGCGAACCACATGAACAGACCGCCAATCGTGAATTGCAAGAGGAAATTGGCTATAAAGCGGCTCGTCTAGATTATCTGGGGGAATTGCGGCCCATGATCAAATACATGCGTTGCCACCTATTTGTCTATCTGGCCCGCGATTTACAGGGCAGCCAATTGGAAGGCGACGAACCCTGGCCTATGGTCGCCGAGCCAGTTGCTCTCAGTGAGATCGAATCGCTCATCGCCAGTGGCCGCTTGCTGGATGCCAATGCGATTGCGGCGTTGTATATGGCGCGGACTTTCTTGCAAAATGGCGGCTGAGACTATTGCAGCCCGCGTGTCAACGACCACTCACGCCCAAAAACCCACGCCGCCAGCGCAATAGCAAACATGGTATAGATAGTCCCACTGGTGAAATTAATGAGAAGGCCGGTGGTAGACAATGTGCTGCTGAACAGGTCACGGATACCGACGATTGTTCCGAAAAATGGGACGGCGTACACCGCTTCTGCCACATCCGGCGGCAAGCTGAAAATGGTCAACAGGACACTGGCAGGCAACCCCAATTGTACGAGCGCCATAAACAGATTAGCCTCACGGTAATTAGCCGCGAACGCACACCACGCCATGACCAATCCATTCAGCATCACAGTGAACGGTATAATCATGACCAGCAATGCCAGTACCAGCCCAACTGCATCGCGGCTGCTGTCGATGATGATTTCCAGTGCGTTGCTGCCGCCTGCGTCGGCCAGTTCCGGCCCGGCATTGCTCAAGCCATTCAGCAACATCCCTTCCGTTAGCCACAGACCCATCACGGCCATCGACGCGATGAAGACCACTGTCATCTTGCCCATGACCATGCTAACGCGGCTGGCAGGCGTCACCAGCAAATTCTCAATCGTCTGGCGCTCTTTTTCGCCTACCGTTGTATCCAGAATCAGCCCCATGCCACCACCGAGCAGCCAGGATGTCACCGCCAACGGCAGGAAGATCGTAGCGACGACATTGCTGCCGCCATCATCTTCTTCGTCACCGCCATTACCCCCCGCCACCGTTTCCGTTGAGGTTCGCCGTCCTTCACCAATTGAAATCGGCGTTAGCCATTCCTCATCCAGACCCTCGGCAGCCAGGCGTTGATCACGGATGTCCCGGCCATAGTCTTCGATGATGCTGCGGATAGCTGATTCCGCGAAAAATGTGATGAGTGCATTATCTTTAGTGATCAGTTTGACATTGGCCGTCTGGCCCGCTTCCAATGTTTCCTGGAAATCTTCTGGAATACTGACGACGATAACCGCTTCCTCAAACGGGTCTTCACCAGGCGGGACCTCCACAAGTTGCGCCTCATCCGCGTCTTCAAACCGCTGGGCAAGTTCAGGCGCGGCCTCAGCGTTTTCAATCGCTACCGGAATCCCATCCTGCACAATGCGAACCGCCTGTGTGCCAATGAACAACGCCGCGCATAGTGCCAAACCAGGTAAGATGATCGGCGGCGCAAACAACCAGAACAATGAGCGCCGATCTCGCAGTAACTCGCGAAACTCTTTGCGAAAGACGATACGATAATCACGGTGGAATTTTCTCATGAGCGTCGTCTCGTTCGTTTCTTTTTAGCGGCTTCGCGTTCGGCTTCTTCTAACAAGGCTTCCGCGCCGATAATCTCCACAAACGCCCCTTCTAAATTCTCGGCATTGTATTTCGCCATCAACTCGGCGGGGGTTCCTGATTCTAGTATCTCGCCACGATGGACAATCGCCACACGGTCACATAAACGCTCGACCTCATCCATATGATGCGTACTTATCACCACGCAACGCTCCTCTTCCCGAAAGCGCCGCACAATCTCGCGCACGGCTCGCGTACTAACCACGTCCAATCCCTGTGTTGGTTCATCCAAAATCACATTCGGCGGATCATGAATCAGCGACATGCCCAACACAACCTTTCGCACCATCCCCCGCGAAAAACCTTTGGCTCGCCGGTCTGCGAAGTCGTGCATATCCAGCACATCAATCAGATAATCAATCTGCTTTTCCAATCCAGACCCATTCAAGCCATGCAGGTTGCCGATATAACGCAAATGCTCTCGCGTCGTGGAATGAGCATATAAACCGGCACTTTCGACCAAAATACCCAGATTGCGGCGCACATCGTCTTTTTGGGTGCGAATATCATAGCCATCAATTTTGGCTGTACCGCCCGATGGATTGATGACTGTCGAAAGCATTCGGAGCGTCGTTGTTTTGCCAGCACCGTTTGGCCCCAGCAACCCAAAGACCTCCCCGCGTTTCGCCTGGAAGGTCACATCTTTTACGGCATCGAAGTTTTTGAATTGTTTAGCGAGATGCTGTGCTTCAATCATGAGTAGAATCTAATGCGTTCGATTGACAATAAAAGTCACCATGTTGAACAGTGTTTCTCGATAGGGTGAATCATCGGGATAATGCTGCTTCAAGTCGGCAATGATCTTATCATAGCGGAGCCGAGCATCGGTTTCCACTGCCTCCTGGACGCCTTCATCCGTCAAAATCACACGTATTTTGCTGGTCGTATCCAACGATAGTGGCGCTTCCTGACTGTATAACCGTACCAATTCATCTCGTGGCTTGCTTTCCAAATGCTCCATAGCCCAAATCACCGGTAGCGATTTCTTCTTGGCTGTCAAATCATCATTTGCCGACTTACCAGTTTCTTCAGGCTGTCCCCATACGCCCAGAATGTCATCCTGCATCTGGAACACAACGCCCAACTCGCGCCCGATTCGGCTCAATGATTGTGCTGCTGCCCACGACGCCCCTGCAAACAGCACACCACCTCCCAAAGCTGCCCCTATGAGCGGGCCTGACTTCAGACCAGTCATCAGTGTATATTCATCAGCCCCAACCGTTTCACGGCTCTCGAAACTAATATCCAGCATTTGCCCATAAACTGTATCTACACAGGCTTTGCTAAGAAGCCGTTGAGCATAGATCAAAACTTGCGGATTTGCATTCTCGATTTCGGCTAGCAATTGAAAACTTAGACCATAGGCCCCGTCCCCAACATTGATAGCCTGATTGACACCCCATGTGTGCCAGATGGATGCCCGCCCGCGCCGCTGCTCCGAGACATCCATAATATCATCGTGAATCAGTGAGAAATTGTGGAGAAGTTCAATAGCTGCGGCCAATGGTAAGGCATCATCGGGCTGACCACCACGCGCCCCACATGATAGAAGTGCCAGCAGCGGGCGAATCTGCTTACCGGTGTTGTATTGTGCCGGATTCCCTTCATGATCATTCCAGCCCAGATGATAACCTAGCATGACTGACATCATTGGGAGTTCATCAATGCTCTGTTGGATCGTCTTTTGATAATAGGCATTAAACATTGCAAGCAGTGGATCGGTAGTCATTGCGCCTCCATTGGTTGGCAGCCCGATTGTACAGCAAAATCATAATCCAATACAGTTCGACCCCCGAAATAAAAAGGCTCTCTGCATTGAGAGAACCTTTTCTGTGTTATCTGACTATCCGTCTGATATTTAGCCCTTCAGGCCAGTTGTCGCAATACCTTCGGTGAACTGCCGTTGGGCGATCAGATAGGTAATCATCACTGGCAACAGCGCAATCATCGCGCCCGCCATTAGCAATTGCGGATCATTGCCTTCATCGTTCCGCAACCGGTAAAGTGCATAGGAAATGGGCCGCCAGTCCTCAGATGTTGTGACCAATAGCGGCCATTCCAGCGCATTCCAGGTCGTGATGAAGGTAAACAGCATCACGGTTGTCAGGGCTGCCCGCGAAATCGGCACAACAATCTGGAACAAAAATCGTACATGACCGGCTCCATCAATACGAGCCGCATCCCACAGTTCGTTGGGAATTTGCATAAAGAACTGGCGCAGCAAGAAAATACTGAATGTGCTGGCAATGAAGGGGAACACCAGCCCCGGCCAGTTATCAATCCATTCCAGTTGTCTGGCATTAGGTTTGCCCAGCAATGGGATATGTCCGGTGACATCGCCAATTGAGTCCAGAATGGGGCCAATATGCTCCACCGACCATTTACCCAACCAGGTAACGGTCAACAAATTGGGGATCAAGACTACCATCGTCGGGATAAACAACGTCATCAAAAAAATGGCAAACAAAATATTACGGCCCGGGAATTCCATCCGGGCAAACGCATAGGCCGCCATAACAGAAGACACTGTCTGCAAGAATACCGTCAGCGCCGTGATGATGACTGAATTCACAAAGAATTCGGAGAAGTTTGAACTATTCCATACCGTAACATAATGCGAAAAACTGCCTGTCACTACATATCGCTTGCTGAGGTTCAATGTGTCGGCTAGACCGAATGGAATGAAATCAGTTGTCAGATTCGAGTGACTACCACTGGGGCGTTCCAGGTCGATGAATTCTGAGAGTGGCATCCGTTGGAGGCGTGTCGAACGTCCAATGATGGCGCGACAGCAATCTTCCAGATAGACCGGAAAATCGAGTTTAGTAGCAACAGTCTGGTTATCAGCCGTCTGCCATTGACCTACTTGAAAGTCAAAATCATCAGGCGATACCGTGTTTTCGGACCCATCGTTACGTGTGGCGACCACTTCCTCCAGCCATAGTGTATCATGCTGGCTGCTGGCCTCGTTGAATTCAACCTGGATGACGTGATTGCCTTCGGAAAGCTGAATACTCTGAGTCAAGCTCAAAGTGGGAACTTCCGGGTAAGAATCAACCACAAACTCGCGACGCTCGGTTTCAGGGCTATAGGTATCGACAGAGTCAATCAACTGGCCGTCAATAGAAACATCAAATACGCCTCCATTGGAATGAGCATTGTAATAGATTACAGCACTCTCGCCCCGGAAACTGATCTCGGCACGCGGCGGCAGAAATTCAGCCAATGGGCGCTGCCAATCGTCCTCGGTTACGGCATCAAACCCAGCAAACTTGGAACCAGGAATATATTCACGCTGGGCAATTTCGGAGGGTGTCATCAGCGAGGTGGAAAGCATCCACAAAAACGGCATCGCAAAGAGCAATGCCCCCAGTGTTAGGAAAATGTAAATCAAAATCTTGATAAGCGGAAAATGCAGTTCGGGCCGTTTTGGTGCAGTTGTCTGCGAGGCTTGCCCCACAGTCTGCCTGGATGGTGAAGCCGGAACTGTCGTAGTTGTCTCAGCCATAGAATACCCGTTCCCTTGAAAGCCGGTTTTGGACGACAGTGAGGATCAAAATGACACCAAAGAGGACAAAGGCCAACGCCGATGCGTAGCCACGATTGTTCTCGCGGAATAGCGTTTCAAAAATCTCGATAGTAAATGTATCCGCATAGTTGTTGGCTTCGTCTTTAATCACGAAAACACTACCGAACGATTTAAACGTCCCGATAATCGACAAAATACTCATAAAAAATGTGACAGGGGACAGCAATGGGAAAGTGATATGCCGGAAAGCTGCCCAGCGCCCAGCGCCATCAACGCGTGCTGCTTCATATAATTCGGATGGGATTGCACCCAAACCTGCCAGGAAAATCACCGCATTATAGCCAGCATAAACCCAGATGTTGAACATGATGACCGTGAATAATGCCAAGCTCGGCCCCTGGAAGACGGCGGGGATATGCGATGGATCGCCACCGAAAATTTGGTCATAAAGGACACGGATAATCCCATTGGACTCTTTAAGCCAGAGTTGAGACTCAATCCCCAAGAGATTAAAGGCCTGGTTAGCAAGACTTTCTGGACGCGAGCTAAAAATCACGACGAAAACCGTTGCTGTCGCAACCTGGGGCGTGACGTAGGGCATAAAGTAAACGAGGCGGAACATGCCTTTTCCAAGCCCGACCTCATAGAACATCAGATAGGCCAGCAACATACCAATCGTCAGTTGGGCTGGCACAGTTCCCAGACTATACATTGCTGTGCGGACAAGGGCGTCGCGGGCTTCAATGGCTTCCGTACCTGCCATCATGATCGTGCCCGGCAATTCGCTGATGCACAGCCAGCCACCGACCATCAGCATAATGGCAAACATAATATTGCCACCCATACCTTTACCGGTCTCGCTATCTTTGGCTCGATTCCAGAAGCCGTAGGCTATGGCAATCAACAGTGCGCCCGCCGCAATTGAAATCACCTGTGGGAAATAGAGCAGTTGGTGGGCCAAACGTTCAGGGCGGATATTATTGGGTGGAGCCTCACCAGTAGCAAATTCATAAGCGATTCGGAATTCTTCGAGCGATAACTTCTGTATCGCAAACGCGGCTCCGCGATAGAACTGCACCTGTGATACTAGATAAATCACCAAGCCGAATACGCCAATCCACAACACCGTTCGCAAAGTGCCCAACCACCCATACAGTGTTTGGCGAGCTTCATCTGGTTCAATCGTTTTACGGACCGTACCAATGATATAAATAGTTCCAAGCAGAAAAGTAATGCCTAGCGCAGCATTAAAAGGACTTTTCACCGGAACCGTATAGGCACTACGAGCCACCACGTCTTGGCCGACTGTACCCGTATTGAAGATGTCATAATTTGATGTAACGGTGCCTTCACTGACCGTTATTGGCACAACAAGTTCGGGTGCTTGTCCTGGCAGACCGGGTGGCAATACCAGCGAACCTTCAGTTTGATAATTGACAGGTTCAAAACCCAGCCCACGTTCCAAAGGAATAAGAATCTGGACTTTCTGGTTGTTCACCAGGGAAATTGAAGCCTCGGTGACCCTATCGGCATCCACACGTTGGTAAGCCGTTGGCGCGAGAATAGCCTCGTAGACCTCGTCGCCA
This sequence comes from Aggregatilineales bacterium, assembly GCA_965215855.1. GTDB lineage: Bacteria > Chloroflexota > Anaerolineae > Aggregatilineales > J027 > J027. The sequence goes on from CBDCER010000003.1 coordinate 115,252, forward strand.
ATCTGGGCTTCTACTGGCACTTCTTCGACGAGTTCGGCATCCATAAAGGCCACACTTTCGTCGGGCAGTTGCAGCTCTGTGGTTTCTGTGTTACCCGCGTTACCAACCTCGGTGGTCAGCACCAACGATGCAATCCGTCGGGCATCTTCGGTATCGCTCTGTAGTTCACCATAGGCGTAACGAAGCATCAATACAGGCATCAACGTCAGGAGCATGACCAGCAGGGTATTGAGTGTATAACTGCCTACATTGCCCCTAGTCTGGCGGCCCAATAAATAGTAGCCGCTGAATCCTGTGATGATAAGTAAAATTGGAACCCATATTACCGATACGCCGGAAATCAACTCTGAGCGATAACCCTGTGTTACAAACAAAGCCACAAATGAAAAAATACCTAGACTCGCCACGAAACCCGGTATGAGAAAGAGCAACAGTGGATCTTCTGGATGTTCGCGCTGCACTGTACGAGCGCGGTTCCAGGCCAGATATGCCTGATAAGCGAAAATCGCGCTAAGAGCCAGAATACCAACATAGGCCAGACTACCCACTGCCGCCAGGTATTGGTTCAACCCCACATATTCATTGGTAATGGGTCGTCCCTGTTTCAAACTTTCCCATAAACCGGAAACAACTGGGTAAACGCCAAACAGAAACGTCGCTAGCGTCGCTGGGAAGATGAGTATATAGGCCAGAGAATACTCGCGAAACAACAGACCACGACGGCTGGCGGCCATATCATGTCCCTCAAGTTCCCTTTCCTTCGATGAAATGACCATGTCTTGGTCAGCCATACAATGTACCCCTATAAGTATTTCAGCGTGTGTGTATTGATGAGATTGTACGCCATGCCGAGAATCTCGCAAACTATTTGTCTTAACTTTTGCGAAACAAAGCATTAATGAAACACAAATTTAGCGATTTGTTGCGCTTGTGGTCATAATTGTTGGTGAATATACGGGGGATTGCAATGAAGGATGAAATGATGATAAATGACTGGTTATTGAAACAGACCGATATAACGCTCCAGCGACTATCACTCCGAATACAAGATGAATTGGTCTCACTGTCAAAGGGCGACCAGAAACGATTTATGCGCCGCTTGGAAAAACAAATGCCTGTCATTCTGGGCACATTATTGGAATTGTATGGTGAACAATACGATTTTTTCTACCACCTGGAACAGATTTTACTGACAGCCGTCCACTATTATGTCGAGCGTCCCAAAGACCTGAGAAAACTGGATCGCCAACGTGAAGATGAACCAGACTGGTTCCAAAAATCCACGATGGTCGGTGGGGTGTGCTATGTGGACCAATTTGCCGACAATCTAACAGGTATTCGAGCGCGAATTCCATATTTTGAAGAGCTAGGACTGACTTACCTTCATCTTATGCCACTCTTCCGCTGTCCTGAGGACAACAACGACGGCGGCTACGCTGTCAGCAGTTACCGCGAGGTTGATCCACGTCTGGGTACGATGGAGGAACTCGCAGAACTGGCTGCCAAACTGAGGGCTAAGGGAATCAGTTTGGTGCTAGATTTCGTCTATAACCATACCGCCGATGAACACGAATGGGCATTGAAGGCGCTGAAGGGTGACGAGCAGTATCAGAACTACTACTATATGTTCCCTGATCGCCAGTTACCCGACCAATATGAGCGCCACCTGCGTGAAATCTTCCCTGAGCAGTCACCCGGTAGCTATACGTATTTGCCAGAACTCCAGCAATGGGTGTGGACCACATTCAATACTTTCCAATGGGACTTGAACTATCGTAATCCGAACGTTTTCCGCGAGATGTTGGGTGAAATGCTCTTTTTGGCGAATGTTGGAGTCGAAGTATTGCGGCTGGATGCGGTGGCCTTCACCTGGAAAGAAATGGGAACCGACTGCGAGAATTTGCCCCAGGCTCACCGCATCATCCAGGCATTTTACGCATTGACTCAGGTCGTCGCACCAGCATTATTATTAAAGTCGGAGGCAATTGTGCATCCCGATGAAGTCGTCCGCTATTTTGGGCAAGGCGAGATGGCAGGGAAGGAATGTCAGCTTTCCTATCATCCGTTGCTGATGGTACTGCTTTGGGATGCATTGGCGACGCGCAAAGTTGACATGCTATATCACAGTATGCAAAAACGTTTCGCCATTGCCGATTCATGCACGTGGGTGAACTATGTGCGATGTCATGATGATATTGGCTGGGGCTTCGCCGACGAGGATGCGGCAGAACTCGGCATTAATGGCTTCGATCACCGCAATTTCCTGAACGCCTTCTATACCGGCAGTTTCTCAGGCAGTTTCGCGCGGGGGCTTGCTTTCAACTATAACCCCAAGACGGGTGACGCACGGGTCAGCGGGTCTATGGCATCGTTGTGTGGATTGGAATATGCACTAGAGCAGCGTGATCCGGTTGAAATCGACTACGCTATCCGCCGTATACTGCTCATCCATAGCATTATTTTGAGCATTGGCGGCATACCATTGCTTTACCTAAATGATGAAACTGGAATCCTCAACGACTATAGCTATGAGAATGATCCGGCCAAAGCACTGGACAACCGGTGGGTACATCGTCCGAAAACTGATTGGGGACAAATGGAACGCCGTCATGATCCCGAAACGCTGGAGGGTCGTGTCTTCAACGAGATGCAACGCCTGATCCAGCTACGGAAATCCCTGCCAGGACTGCACGGACATGCAACGAAGTGGATTCATGTCGATAGCCCGCATGTCTTCGGCTATATGCGCGGCTTCGGGACTGATAATCGTGTGCTGGTGCTGGCGAACTTCAGCGAAAACGAATGCCACTTTGATGAGCGCATCCTGGCAACCTACGGTATGAGTTTGGATGTGGTTGATCTCATCAGTACGAAGCCACCGACCAAAGACGGGCACGAGTTGATCTTGGAACCCTACCAATTTATGTGGATTGCTAAAGAATCTTAAGCGGCTCGGTTTGCACTTCGCTGCCATAGCATCTATGTTTATAGGCAAAAGTAGTTTATATAGGAATAGTCATCATCACTTGAGGAGAATCCAAAGTTGAAGAAATGCATTCTACCCATAATTGCAATTATACTGGTGCTGAGTCTGGCTCCCAGCCCAACCCAGGCCCAGCAAGTCGAAATTACGTTCGTACATATTTTTGGTGACGAGAACGACATTCGCGGCCAGACCGTAGCAGAGTTAGTCAGTGAGTTTGAGGCCTTAACTGATGTCAAAGTTAATCTCCAGACGACCCTTTCCGACTATGAAGAAGTGTTAACGAGTACGCTGTTGGCCGCAGAACAAGGCAACGCGCCCCACGTAGTGCAACTGGATGAGACGGCTACGCTTTTTGCTGTCGATTCAGGTCAATTCATTAGCATCAGCAGTGTCGCCACTGATGAGCAAACAGCCACCTTCGATGACATCATTGACCCGGTCTACGAGTTTTATGTGGTGGATGGCGAGTTGTGGAGTCTACCCTGGAATTCATCTAACCCAATTATGTACTACAACCGCGATATGTTTATAGAAGTCGGTCTGGACCCGGATAATCCACCCCAGACATTTGATGAGGTATTGGCAGCCTGCGAAGTCATCATGAACTCCGATCTTGACCTATCAGGATGTATCAATTGGCCGCTGACCTCATGGTTCCTCGAAACCTGGGTTGCCATGCAGGGGGCTTTGCTGGTTGATAATGAGAATGGTCGTACAGGACGCGCCACCGAAACCTACTTCACCAGCACAGAGATGTTACTGGTCTTCAATTGGTGGAAAGAAATGGCGGATCGCGGCTTCTACTCCTATACCGGCAAGACCGTCGATTATAATGGCGAGGCCGGTGGATTTATCACCCAGCGTTATGCCATGCACTTCAACAGCACAGCCGGCATCAGCAACTTTCAACATTATGCAGGCCTCATTGGGTATAACGTGGATGCTGCGCCATTGCCGATTCCTCATGCAGAGGCCACACACGGCACAATCAATGGCGGTGCGAGTCTCTGGCTCACACAGGGACATTCTGACGCTGAAACTGAGGCTGCCCGCGATTTTATTTTCTTCATAACATCTGGAGAAAACATCGCCCGATGGCACATGGCTACTGGTTACTTCCCCAACCGGCAGAGCGCCATTGATATTGTGGCTGCCACCAGCTTCTGGGATGAAAATCCAGCCTACCAGATTGCCGTAGAGCAATTGCAGAATACCACACCGAGTGCTGCCACTGCCGGAGCAGTGATTGGCCCCCATGCAACTGTGCGTGGCATCCTGGAGACAGCCGTGCAATCCGTAATTGACCAGGGCGAATCCCCAGAGGATGCATTAGCCGCCGCCAAATCCCTGGCCGACTTTGAATTGGAAGACTATAACCTGTTTTATGCTGACTGATTGATTTCGGCAGGTTGCAAGTGGGTGGGATGAGGCGTCGTCAGTCACCTCATCCCACTTTGCATTTTGAAAGGCAGTGCGGATGGACAATTTCCCACGAATATTACGCGAGGAACGCTCGATCCAGGTTGCATTTTTGCTATTTGGCTTTCTGTTCATCGTATGGTTTGTTGGAGCCGAATGGGACGGATTGGTCGTCTTCGGCGAATTATTAATTGATGCAGTCAAATCGACCCCCACTTTCATCGAGAATGCCTACAATTATTTCAAAGATGCGCCAGGCTATGAATTCCGGCGTTCGCTTGCCATCGGAGCCGTTTTTGGCGGACTGACGACGGCAATTTTCTATCTGGCGGCTAAAGGCTGGCTCCGCATTCCGCGTCCCGGCAGCCGGGCAATTAGCGTCGGTGTGCTGGCTGGTGGATTGGCCTATTATTTTGATGCTGGATTTTGGGACTCGATGAAGATCGGCGGGCTGGCATTGCTGGCCGTGGCCTACCTGTATGAAGACGAGGTGCGGGCATTTTTCACGTTGGATACGCTAAAGAACCTATGGAACCGCGAGGCACTGACGGTGCTGGGCATTGGCCTGGGTGTTGGGGCTGTAGTAGGCGGCATTGGCGGGCAAGTCCTCAATTATCCACTCAAACACTGCACTTATCAGGCCGACATGGGCTACCAGCAATATCGAATGGGCGTGGTCATCACGGCGCTGAGTGCCCTAGTCTTGCTGGTTCCTGTCTGGACATTGATGACACGGCGTTTTTCACGGCATACTGATGACACCGTCGGCTATTTTCGCAATAAAGGTGTGCCCTACCTATTGTTGTTCCCGTCACTGCTATTTCTGAGCGTTTTTCTTTACTATCCCGCCATTCGCATCCTCACCCAATCCACGATGCGGCTGCGGCGTAATCGCCCAGATCGCCAGATTGAATATTGTCTGCAACACTATCTAGACCTCAGTGAAAGCGTGCCCTATCAAAACAGCTTCAAGACGACACTGTGGGTTACAGTGGCAATTCTGGCAATTACGATGGTGTTGGCGTTGTTAATCGCTATATTGGCCTCACAAAAAATTCGCGGCGCGAGTATCTATCGCACGTTGCTGGTGTGGCCCTACGCTATCTCACCCGTCGTCATGGGTGCAATTTTCCTCAATATGTTCAGAGTAGGTGACAATGGCATCATCAACTGGATACTCATCAACGTGGCCGATACACAACCCGCCTGGTTAACAGATCAGCAACTTGCGCCCTGGGTAATTATCATCGTGGCTGTTTGGAATGGGCTAGGATTCAATATCCTGTTTTATGTGGCAGGTCTGCAAAGTATTCCGGCGGATTTACTGGAGGCAGCAGCCATTGATGGTGCAAATCGTGTGCAACGATTCTTTCGTATCAGCCTGCCATTGTTATCCCCCTACACCTTTTTTCTGTTGGTGGCGAATGTAACCTATTCGTTTTATGGAATTTATGGCGTCATTGATGTGCTAACCGAAGGAGACCCGCCATTAGGCCCAGCAGGAATAGAAGGCGGGGCAACCAATGTGTTGATCTATGCTGCCTATGAAGGCGCGTTTTCATCCGATGCGCGGGTCGGGGTAGCATCGGCCCAGGCTGTGATCTTGTTTGTATTGGTGGCAGTCATCACGCTGTTGCAATTCCGGTATATCGAACGACGTGTGACTTACGGAGGGTGAGCATGAAAACGCCAAGATCGAAACGCAAGACACGCTGGGGTATCCATCTGGCACTCATCATCATCTGCTTTGTCGTGGCCTTGCCCGCGTTATATGCGGTACAGGTAGCAACCCTGGAAGCAGTCGAGGCCCTGGAGATGAATCCGCCGAAGCTTTTTCCGCCGGGCAGCGATCTGTTTGATAACATCGAAGCCTTATTCAATAATCGCGATTTCGACAAGATGCTGGTCAATACGATTGTTGTGTCGCTGGTGGTGCTGATCGGCAAGACAGCCACCGGAATGCTGGCCGGGCTGGCTTTCGTCTATTTCAAATTTCCGGGCAAGTGGGTACTGTTCTTCTTCATTCTGCTGACTCTGCTGATGCCGACGGAAATCATTCTGGTTCCACTGTTTGATCTGGTCGCTGATCTGGAATGGGGCACAAACCATCCACGATTAGCACTGACCATGCCATTCATTGGGAGTGCCATCGGTGCATTCTTGTTCCGCCAACATTTCAGCAACATCCCGCGTGAACTGGTCGAAGCGGCTCAATTGGATGGTGCATCGCCATTGCGTTTCATGTATTCAATTTTGCTACCAATGTCTTGGAATATCATCGGCGCGATGGGTGTCATTCAGTTCATCTATATGTGGCATCAATATATTTGGCCGCGAGTCCTGAGCCTCAGTGATGAGAATCAGATGATCCAGGTCGGTGTCAGGAATACTGCTAATCTTAGCGGCACAGCGGATTTTGGCCTCCTGATGACCGCCGGCATCATCGCTTCCATTCCACCTGTAATCCTGTTTGTTATGCTACAACGCCAGTTCATGAGTGGATTTGCCATCACACGTGAGAAATGAGTTTGAAAGGCAAGCGAGATGCAATCACCATCTTTGCCTTGGTGGGTCATGATCTTCGTACAGATATTCTTGCTATTCTTCGCAGGTCTTTTGAATGGTGCGATTGAGCTGCATCCAGTTGAAGAAACCACGTGCCAGATACATATCAAAGTGCATGAGGCACGCGTGTTGGCTGATATGGGAGATGGGTTGTTCGATGGCAAGATGGAATTGCAGTTGGTCATCGCGGTGGGTAATTCGGACACGTTTTTGCAACACCAATATCCCACACATGGCTCCCGAAAACTTTCACAGGGTGACACGGTACGCTTGTCGGATTTCAGCTATGTGCTAGATGGTACAGACGAAGTCTGGCTGTATATATTGGCGATAGAGGTTGATGAACTAGTGCGTATTGGGGGCGTGGATATTGGGCAAGCAGCGACAATCGTGGGTAATACCATGCGCGAGTATACGGGTTTTGTGGGCGACGCGATTGATACAGCCATAGAGGGCAGTGTGGGAATCATGAACACGGTTTTCGCCACAGATGACATCATCACCGAAGACACATTGGTATTACGGCGCGAGGACAATTGGAGCGCGGGCCGGTATCAGACATACCGCACCCGCGACAATGATCTGGAAATCAACTACAGCATATTGCTATCAGGTTGCCAGTAATCAACTGCGCTGGGACACCGGAACCCAGACACGATTTTCCTCGCCCACATAACCCGCACGCGGACGAATCAGGCGGTTCAAAGTACGCTGCTCGAAACAGTGAGCGGTCCAGCCCGCAACCCGGCTGATGGCAAATGTCGGCGTAAATAGATCAACTGGCAAATCCAAGCCATGCAACAAGAGCGCCGTATAAAACTCAACATTGGTCTTCAGTCGCCGTCCGGGTTTATATTCTTCCAACAAGCGCACTGCTGTTTGCTCTACATGATGGGCGAGTTCAAACAATGCTTTATCGCCATCGGCTTCAAAGAAATCACCCGCCGCCGCCGTCAAAACTTCAGTGCGTGGATCGCGGACCTTATAGACTCGATGGCCGAAGCCCATCAGCCGTTCACCCGCATCCAACTTGCGGCGAAGATAGGGTTCAGCGTTCTCCGGCTGGCCGATTTCGTAAACCATGTCCAGGGCCGGGCCGGGCGCACCGCCATGAATCGGACCTTTTAATGCACCAATCGCTGCTACAATCGCCGATACCATGTCTGATTGTGTGGAACACACCACCCGAGCTGCAAAGGTTGAGGCATTGAGGCCATGATCGACGACTGTGTTGAGGTAGGTTTCCAAGGCACGGGCACGGGCACGACTTGGTGGGTCTCCTGTCAACATATACAGATAGTTGGCAGCATGGCCGAGGCTGGCCCGCGGGGCTATTGGCTCTTGCTCATTCAGCAACCGCCAATAGGCCGCGATAATTGTTGGAAATCGAGCGACTAACATTTGGGCGGTACGTGCATCACGTTCATCAGGCTGATCCAGGCTCAGGCTGCCAACCGCCATCCGCAATGCAGCAATCACCGTTGACTGACTGCGAGCAGCAGCCCGCAGCAAGTCGAGCGTAGCGGCTGGTATAGGGCGCAAATCGGCCAGCTCATCCCGAAAGCGGCTGAGATGTGATGCTGTCGGCAATTGGTCGTACCACAGTAAATAGAGAACTTCTTCGAACGATGCCACTGGAGCCAGTGATTCAACAGGGAATCCGGCGATAGTCAATTGGCCTGCTTCGCCATCCACCCGGCTGAGGCGTGTATCGGCGACGATGACTCCATCTAATCCGCTAGTTACTTGCATCGGTGTTTCCTCCTCACCTGTTTTGTATATATCAGATAGCGCCTTCCAATTGCAGCAAATGGCGCTTGCGTTCAATGCCTCCCGCATACCCTGTCAGTTTTCCGTCATGGCCGACGACGCGGTGGCATGGGATGATGATCGGAATGGGATTGGTACTGAGGGCACGTCCGACTGCTCGACTGGCATTGGGCTTGTTGATAGCTTTGGCAACCTGCCCGTATGTCCAGACGACACCGGCTGGAATGGCGCTCACAATCTGGAATACACGTTTCTGAAAGCCGGTCAGTACCTGTTCATCAATCGATACATCAAACTCAGCACGATTACCATCAAAATACTCAGTCAACTGGTGTGTGATATTCGCCAACGCAGCCGGGTTATGCTCGGTGCGTGCTATTGGATCAAGTACCCCCAGAAACACGTTGAGATCGTCTGTATACTTGATCTCACAGATGCCGCTGGCATTTATGGCAATATGTAACGTGCCGATTGGTGTCGAGATGACATCCCACTGAATTAGCGGTGCAGTATCGGCAAACCAATTCTGCACTCGCTCCCGACATTGTTTTACATCCTGGGCAGGAACATCCGGCAATTGTTTCAGAATTTCCATTACATCAACTCCTCTTGTAAGTCATGACGTAGGCGGCGCATCGCTTGATAGACATTGGCACGGGCACTATCTTCGGAGCAATCTAGAGCTTCAGCAATGTCGGTATAACTCAACTCGTGCAGATAGCGTAAAACGAGTGCGGCCTGTTGTTTCATCGGCAATTCGGCAATCGCTTCATGAACACTCGCCATCGTTTCTTTATGAACAAGCTGTTGATGCGGCGACTGATTATTGTCCGGATACTCTTTGAGCGGGGCATGAATGCGCTGGCGTTTCAGAAAAGTGTAGGCGCTGTTGGTAGCGATTTTATAGAGCCAGGCGCGGTGATTGCTATTCGGGCGCAGGCGCTTGAAATGCTGGTAGGCTTTCATAAACACCTCCTGCGTAATATCTTCAGCATCGGCAGCCGTTGGCAGCAATCGCCACAAATAGCGATATATCTCGTCATGGTGGTTCTCGATGAGTGTCTCGAAGCGTACAGCCATCCGGGTTCCCTATCGGTTGTTGAAATATCTTCTACATCTATAACTACGAGGACAGCGTTTTGTGAAATTTGGGAAAACGATATTGACAGAATAGTACGATTTATATATATTGTCAATATTGATTTATCAATCAATATACTCTGAGGGGTGTTATGAGCACACCACGCTATCTGAGTGCCAAAGAAGCTGCGCAAGAATTGGGAATCAGCCTACCGACGTTGTATGCCTATGTCAGTCGGGGTCTGATTCGGTCTGAACCAGTCGCCGAAGACTCGCGAGCGCGGCGCTACCGCCGGGAAGACGTACAAAAGCTAAACGAACGCAAAGAACTGCGCCACAATCCCGCCAAAGCAGCGGAGAATGCACTGCATTGGGGAATGCCCATCATGGAATCAGCCATTACTTTGATTGAAGATGGACAGTTCTACTATAGGGGGCATGATGTTGTGGTGTTGGCCGAACAATGTACCATCGAAGAAGTTGCTGCTTTGGTCTGGTTGGATGACATGGATGCGGCAGCGTCGCTATTCACAGGCGGCATCGATAGCATTTCGTCCGCCATGATGGAGATCCGCACTTACTTAGATGAACTGACACCCATCGAAGTCTTCCAGATTATATTACCGCAAATCGCCAGCAACGATATTGCTGCTTATGATTTGCGGGCCGAAGCCGTTGCTCAAACAGGTGCGCGGATTTTGAAAACTATGGTAGCAACTGTCGCGGGTGGTTACGATGAGACCGGAATCGCCAAAACTCTACAACGTGCCTGGATAGAAGGTGACGACGCAGCCAACGCGTTACTGAGTGCAGCGTTGATCTTGTGCGCGGATCATGAGTTGAATGTATCGGCTTTTACAGGGCGGTGTGCGGCCTCATCGGGTGCAACCCCCTATAATGTAGTGTCGGCAGGATTGGCAGCTTTGCAAGGTGTGAAACATGGTGGCAATGTTGACCGGGTGGAAGCATTTCTGCGTGAAGTCAGTAATCCTGCACAGGCGCGAGCCACCATCGTCGGACGCCTGAAACGCGGTGAAGAAATACCTGGTTTCGGTCACCGTTTGTATCCCAATGGCGACCCCCGCGCTCAATACCTCTGTACCCAGATCGCAGCACACTATCCGCATTCATCTGCATTGGCTCAAGCTGTGCAGCAGCAAGTGGAAGAACTGGTTGACAAACGGCCTACCATTGATTTTGGGCTAGCAATGCTGGTGGAGGCACTGAATTTGCCGCCGGGTGCGGGTATTGCACTTTTCGCGTTAGGACGCACTATCGGATGGATCGGCCACGCCATCGAGCAGTATGCTATCGACCAGCTTATCCGGCCCAGGGCGCGATATAATGGCAGGCCACCTTTGGAGTAGAACATCATGGACAACTTGCTGGTTTCAACCGCCTGGCCTGAAGAACATCTCCACAACGCCAATTTGCGAATCGTGGACGTTCGCGGACACGCTATTTCAGCCTCGAACTGTACTGCGGGCGTTTTATTGGACTCCAAGGCACTGCCGTTCCAGTGTCATATTGAAGGGTCGCTCTTTGGAGGTACACATTTTACACGACGACCCACTCATCGCAACCAGCAATCTTCAGTTTTGAAAGGCCACATTGGGCAAATGTTGAGTCTTTTCAACTTCTGCTATTTAGCGCCCAACTGTGTTGACGATGATGATAGCACTGTACGCCTATATACACTTTAGTTGTTCAACACCACAACTGCTTTATGCAAATTAGATAACTTCTTCTGAGCAACTTCTCTTGAGAGCTGAAGCATACCACAATCAGGCGCTAGAATTAGTTGTTCTTTGGGTAAGTATTGCAAAGCTTCTCCGCCTCTGTTCACTAATTCATCCATGGTCTCTACAGTGTCGTTCCCCACATCCAACACTCCTAACATCACCGTCTTTTCCCCAATCGCTGGTAAACAAGCCAGATCGAGGCTACTCTGCTTGCCCTCTATCGATACCACATCCAGCCGTGATGTGCTGAACCACGACAAAATATCTTCATAATACTCATGATTGGCTTTGTAGCTTACTCCTTTCGACTCCAATGGTTTATCGGGATAGCCACAGCAAATATGTACGATAAACGTCGCTTGATCTTCAAGTCCATCAAAGCAATGCTCCAGCGCAGCCAACCCCCACGCTTTAGCCTGATCGGGATAACGCAGCAAGACGGGATCGTCAAACTGAATCACGTTGCACCCAGCATCAATCAAGGCCGAAACCTCATTTCTAATTGCGGTGGCATAGTCCATCGCCATCTTTTCTTTATCACCACCATAATGATCATCAGTAACGCAATCTACGACTGTACTAGTACCCAGACTTGATTAACTTGCGGGGTGAGGATATGCTCTGGCATATGAAGAAATATGTCGTCAAACTCACGCCAAAAGAACGGAAAAGATTGTTGGCTGTCGTCAACAAAGGCAAAAACAAGGCCTGTGTGATTCGGCGTGCCCATATTCTGCTGAAAAGCGATGAAGGGCGAACAGACCAAGCTATTGCTGACATGCTATATATCAGCGAAGACACGGTCAGCCGAACGCGACAACGATTTTGTGATGATGGGCTAGAGGCCGCTTTAGCTGATAAGCCACGTCCGCCACGCGATCCGAAGTTGGATGCTAAACAAGAAGCGTACTTGATTGCACTGGCTTGTTCTGACCCGCCAGCAGGCCAAGCCAAATGGACAATGGAACTTTTAGCGCAACAATTGGTGACAGATGGCATGGTGGATAGCATAGCACCCGAGACTGTGCGTCTGGTACTCCAAAAAACAAACTCAAGCCCTGGCAAGTGAAAAGCTGGTGTATTCCCAAGATTACGCCCCAGTTTTTGGAACGAATGGAGCCTATTTTGACCTTGTACGCGCAAGCCTATGACCCGCAACATCCGTTGGTGTGCTTTGATGAGAAAAGCGTGCAACTGCTGGGCCAGACCCGCCAACCCCGTCCGCTTCGCCCTGGCAAACCACACCGGGAGGACCATGAGTATAAGCGCAATGGAACACGCAACCTGTTTGTTTTTGCCGAACCGAAAGCCGGGCAACGGCATGTGCTGGTTTCGCGGCGACGGACCAAACAAGATTTTGCTTACGCGATGCGTTATCTGGTTGATGAGTTGTATCCCCATGCGGCTCACATTGATGTCGTACTCGATAATCTCAATACCCATCATTATCATTCTTTGGTCGAGTTCTTCGGTAAATGCGAAGCTGACCGCATCATGACGCGACTTCGTTTCCATTTCACCCCGGTTCATGGCTCTTGGCTCAATATGGCCGAAATTGAACTCAGTGTGATGTCCCAGCAATGCCTTGCCCGTCGTCTGCCCGATGAGGTGACTTTGGCTTCCGAACTCATCGCCTGGGAACGCCGACGTAATGCAGCTCAAGCTCAAATTCATTGGTCATTTTCCGTGGACGATGCTCGCCAAGTTTTCAAAGAGCATTACCCCGCAACTTTAGAAAGTTACGGTACTAGGACCGGGTAAACCGATCTTAGCAGTTGTCTTTGCTCTTTTTTGCGTAAACTGCCAGTCTCCGACCAAAAACGGCTTCTTGTGTTCAATCTTTGCCGACACTACCGGCACGTTTCTCTTATAGGCTCCCCCCCTGATCAACATCTCTCTCAGGTTGTTAAAATCAATCCCATGCAATCCGCGCAATATATACAGCACATAATGTCCCCGTCTTTCCTCCCCATCCGTAATATAATCAATTCCTGCTAAATTCTGATCCTCAATCGCTTCTGCCGCTGCTTTGTCCAGCCTTCCCCTGAACTCTTCTTCTCCTATGGCTTCTCGCAGATCATATAGAGTCATCCCCATGTTGTCTAACAGGTCTCTGCCACCATTAGAATACAGATAATCTGGTTTGGGATAACTGCCCACAGTTGCACTCAATACCCTGCCTTGCTTCATACTTCCCTGTTTTTCCATCTTGTTCCTCATTTTGAAGTTCTCTATTTCGTGTGACCACCTCGCCTGATACCTGCCCACACAAAAAATGTGGAACACTCCACGACACAACTTCGCTACTATCTCAAATCAATACCTTCGCCAAATTATGGCGAATTGAGGCAGCGTTCAGTGGTATGAATAGCACCGAGAGACGCCACCGTGTTGAAGATACGATCCAATAAAATAGGATCAGGGATTTCTGGAAGTAATTTTAATGTTTCAGCGACATATTTGCGACCACGAAAGAGGGCTTTGAGGTCCAAGACACTGGCATCGGGATACTGAGGATGGAGTTGGCGTAGCAGCACCCGTGCGAGGGTGACCATAAAGAGGGACAAGTTGGCGGCGTTGGTGACCGCCGTCTCGGTGACATTCATGAAGTCTTCCAGACCCCAGTGCTGCTTGGCGTCGCGGAAGTTGAATTCAATCTGGAAGCGTAGGCTATAGTAGTCAATCAAGCGATCATAAGTTAAGCTGAGGTCACTACTGAACAGGATCACCCGCGCTTGTTTACCGGTTTTCAGGTTCGTTTTGACAATGATAACAACATTGAGGGGTTGAGCGAAGTCTTTGTGGAGCAACGTTGCCTGGAAGGTTTGGGTTTGGATACCATCTTCCAGGGTGGTTTCCTTCAAGTAATCATCGGGAATAGCCTGATAGTTGATCTTATCACCATACTTGCGCCGCTGACCACGCGGCAGTTGTGGGCCAGCATAGGGGATGTACAACGCCGCGTCATAGCGCATTTTGGAAATCAGGTGCAAGTCACATTGTCGGGTCATTTGCAGGGCATTATTGTTGCCAAACTTCCCATCCAGTACCAGATAAGTCACCTTGATCGTATCCTTGATAAGTGCCAATTGCCGTTGCACCATCTGTTGAATTTGTTGTAATTCCGGTGTCAGTTCCACCTGGGTCTTATCCTTGTTCTTACTGCCTTTGGGACGTCCTGGCTTGCCTCTTTTCTGTTTCTTCTTGGTCTTTTTCTTGACTGCTTTGGCCGCTGTCTTTTCGGCTTCGCTTCGTACCCGTTGCTCCACCATGCTCGGATAGGCCCGCCGTTCCTCAGTACTAATCAGTGATAGTCCGAAGAACGCCACGCCCGGCACTGGTTTCCCGTACAATCCCGAAAAGAAGCGATCTACCCCATGCGTCTTCTTGCCGGATTTCGTTACGACGCATTCATCGCCTGCCAATAGGTACTCATCTGCTGGGTTGAGTGCGTGTTGGCGAAAAAATGTCCAATGCAGGTCTGCCCAAGGTAGCACCGTGTGGAACAATCGCTGTATCGTCCGATAGCTCCCGCCCTTGTCGGCCCACCGTGAAATACCCAGCATCGTGACCCGCCCCGTCATCGCTAGAATAGCTGGGATAATCCGGCTCAGTTGTCGTATGGTTGTTGGCGATACGTGTGCCTCAAGGCAGAGCAAAAGTGTTACAATATCAATCATGGGCTTTCTTCGTCATGTCTTGTTGGCTTTGATGTTTACGCAAACAACTTTACACGACGCTAAAGCCCTTTCAATCCCTCATTTTTGGCGAAGGTATTGTCAAATCAAAGAGGGTTTCTGAGTTATCTCTATAATGCGACTTATGCATACTATATTCATAATATTCGCCATTATGCCCTGAGCCACGCCCGTAATAATACCATTTGGGGAAATTGAAATCGCATGTGACTGACCGAGGGAGAAGCAGGACCGCTTGCAAGAAGGTCTCTAAATCAACAATATCATAAACATTGACATCAAAACCCCACTTATCCATTTGGTCAAAGAAAGTCCGGCGCTCACTGTTTTTCCAACTGATAGAAAAGCGATTGATACCCCAATTTCGGAACTCATCCAGAATTTCTTTCGTTTTCTTCGGCATACTACAAATCAGTGGCTCCAAGAAGTCAATCGGACATTGCATAATTGCATTGGGATAAGCATCTTTCAATCTACGGAATCCTGCTTCTTGAATTCGTTCTATATTGCCATTGAACCACAATTGGTGATCTGTAAATCCACATTGGTCAACCAGATCGAGAATCTTATCAACGACTATCCCCCCTTGCTTTAGATCTAACTTGACGGATTTGCTGCTTTGCATGAGACGGTTTAGCAAGGTATCTAGTTTTAGCCATTCGTGTCCTTCAGGAACCTCTGCCGACAAAGGATCATGATGTAGAATCAAATCCTCGGTAATCGGGTCGAGGCGAATATCACATTCTCCCCAACTTATATCGGAACCCAAGAATTGCCGTAAATTAATCACATCATTTATGCCATGCCATACAAACTGGATATTGCGTGGTAGCATCTTCTCCGGGATCAGGTCAGTAATATCATAACTATCGCCTGCAACCGATGTTGTCGGTAGGTGAGTGCGTTTGGTTTCGAATATTGTATCGGCATGCAGAAGGAGAATTCCCTCAGTGTCGCTACCGTTGGCAGTAATAGCTTCAAGATTACCTGGCTCATTATCTACTACACCAAAGATTCGGTACCCTTTCTCTTGAAAATACCGAATGCCATTGGTTTTGCTACCTGCAACATTCACTTCCCAATCATTGGGATTCATATAGAGCAATTCGTTTGAGAATCCTACACGGTAACTACCGCCGAGGTGGTTTAAAGAACGCAATGTTGCTTCCCGAATGCTCTCCGGTCTACCCGCGTTAAGTCCAACATAAACATTGGGCTGAATCTGAAACCACCGGATGACCTCTAATACACCACTGAAGGGACGATGTGCCTTCAGAATAGCCTCGGGCTTCCAGCGATGAACATGATACCATTCAAGAATCTGGTGTTGATGTTCAGGTTCGACACCCTGATTTGCAATAAGGTCTTCTATATGGTTTTCATGCACAGTTATATCTGAGACACGCAGATGATGAAAATACGCTGTCCGGTGTACCCTGTCATATTCTCGCAATACATGGTGGACCATATATCGCATGTCAAGTATGGTGCCATCAATATCGAATATAATCATTAGTTTGTCATTAGGGTGGCGTTTCCGGATCTTCTCAAAATGTGTCGCTAGTTTTTTTAGCCATGCTCCATTCATAGCGTTCTGAGGCATTTTTATACCTTATTGAATTTCACTCACGGCAATTTGAGGTATATTGTTCCATAGGGTTATCCATAGTACAGAAGATGTCAATGTCCTAAATTCAAGAAAATGAGAAAACTCTTCATGTCCGAACCAAGCATCCAGTCATTAATTCAAAAAGCCAACCATCGTCATAGAGATTGGAAACTAGCGGCACAATATTCTCCCATTATCCGGTTCGATATTCGAGAGCCTTTTCTGCCGATTGTGGCTGGATATACGGTGTTCGACTCTGCCGAAGAATCCGCTTCCTTTCCGCGGCAAGTTGAGCTAAAGGGCAATCAGTATGAAGCCCACCTTGCCATTGAGTACGCAATATGGTGGGATTGGGACATTGAGCATCTGTACGAACTCGAACATGTTTGGGTCTATATCAATGACCAGGGCCAGCTTGTTCACGCCGAGGCTAGTTGGCACGGTGGTTTTCATGACATGATGAGAACCAGTGATACGCTACCTATGAGAGATAATCATTTGATTGTACTTTCTGAGCCAGGTAAACATGCTTTTGCTCCCGAAGTAAGTTGGTTTGAACGGCGGCGGCGTGAAACACGTCATGTCTGTCGCCATCCTGGGAAGGGCGGTGTCTGGGTTACGCCATTATTTGAAGGGGTAATTCTCTCCAAATCTCATGAAATGGATATGTTGGTTCAAAGATATTTGAGTAAATTTGCCTTTGAACCAACGTATAATTTTTCCCAGGAGTTTTCAATTGCCAGTGATAGGCTGGTTCCCTGGGCAGCCCTCAACGAGTGGATTCCTCGACGGGTTAATTGGCAACTTAAACGCCTTGACAAAAAGCAAGTTTAAGTCCAGAGCAACGAGCGTTCTGTTTCTGGATCGAATAACTGTACATTGTCCACATTGAATGACAGGTTAATCCGGTCCTCAGCTCGGATATTTTCTCTGGGGTTGGCTAGCGCAATGATTCGGCTTCCGTCGGAGAGCATAATATCCAACATATCATCTCTACCCAACGGTTCTACCGCAAAGACTTCTCCAGAAATATCACCATCTGCTGTAATACTAACGTCTTCAGGGCGAAAACCCAGGATGACTGGGCTGGAATGTTCTGCGCCTGGCTGACCACGCCCAGGCGGTAGTTTTACCTTGAAGGCTTGATGTTGAGCGATGAAATCGCCGTTCGTTCGAGTAACATCCAGCTCAAGGAAATTCATTGGCGGATTACCGACAAAACCGGCAACGAATAGCGTCTTAGGTCGTTCATAGAGGTCGTCTGGTGTGTCAAAAGCTTGTAGTTTGCCGTCTTTCAGTACAGCAATTCGGTCTGCCATTGTCATCGCTTCAACCTGATCATGCGTAACATAAATCGACGTAATGTCCAGTTCTTTCTGAAGATGCTTAATTTCACCACGCATCGTCAGACGAAGGCGAGCATCCAGGTTGGAAAGCGGTTCATCGAATAACAGAACATCAGGCTGTTTAACCAGTGCACGGCCTAGTGCAACACGCTGTTGTTGGCCCCCGGACAATTGTGCCGGGCGGCGCTTAAGCAAATTACCAAGTCCCATCGTATCAGCGACTGCTTGAACTCGCTCAAGTTGTTCTTCTTTGGGAACACCTTTAAGTTTCAACGGATAGGCAATATTGGAGAAGACTGTCATGTGCGGATATAGAGCATAGCTTTGAAAGACCATCCCGATATTACGATCTCTGGGTGGGACCTGGTTTACCACGCGATTACCAAACCAGATGAACCCCTCTGTAGGTTTATAGATACCTGCTATCATGAGTAAGGTGGTCGTTTTTCCACAGCCTGATGGTCCTAGAAAAGCGACAAACTCCCCATCTTGGATATCAAGATTCAAGCTATCAACGCCGATAACTTTGCCAAATTGCTTCGTAAGGTTTTGGATTCTTATTTCCACAGTTTTCATCTCCCCTACGATGTACCCTTGGAGCCACCCGCATAAATGTTCAGCAGGTATTCCTGGGCAAAAACAAAGATTATAAAGACGGGTACCATCTGATATAGCCCCACAGCCGCCACCTGGTTCCAATTTACGGGGGCCGTGTCGCTTGTCAGTTGATTAATATAAACTGCAAGTGTCGCTGTTCTGGTTCCAACACTGTAAGTTTGTGGAATGAGATAAGCCCCCCAGCCGGATATGAAGGCGAATATACCGAGCGCGAGCAGTCCGGGGCGTATTTGTGGCAATAGAATTTGCCAGAAAGTTCGCCAGCGGGACGCACCATCAATCAATGCAGAACGCTCTAAATCCCAGGGAATATTGTCGAAGAAGCCCTTCATCAACCAAACACCCAACGGTAATTCAAAGGCCACCATGACGAGCGCAATGCCACCGCGAGTGTTAAACCCAAAATAGTCGCCAATGAATGGTATTGATCCAATATTACGGAGGACAAAGAAGATCGCAATGAGCAAGGTAACGGCAGGAAATCCATGCAGAATCAAGGTGAGTGAGAGAAAAGTTTTGCGCCCCTTGAAGCTCATGCGTGAAAGAGCGTAACCAGCCATAGATGAAACCAGCAACACCAAAAAGGTCATTGCGGCGGCGATAATAAAGGTTGTGAATGTAATTTGCCAGATGCTCTGATTGGCGGCATCTTGTCGCATTAAGAAATCCCAATTGTCTAAGGAAAAACCACCAAAATTACCATCTTGATCAATAGGCAAAATGCCTTCGGTCCGGTAAGAAAAAGACGCCACAACCAGCCACAAATAGCCGATCATTAATGGCACCATGATCAAAATCAGGAGGGCATAAGGCGTTATTCTGGCAGGCCAGACAAGGGATAAGAAAGCCACGATAACCGCTATTATCAGACCAACAATAAGCGGGAGCAGGGCAACCTCAATAGCAGGCACAACTTCAACTGGAATTTGTTCTTCTTCGCCATCCTGAACAATCCTAAGCCGGAAAATATCTTCAAAGTCGGCCTGGGCGAGTTGCTCATTCAGTTCTTCGAGGGTAACCTCAGCTCGCCGGATTCCCGTAATCAACGCTCCCACTTCGATGCCAGCTTCATCTGCTGCCCCATCTTCAATGATTTCTTCTACGAGAATGCCTTCATCTGTCTGGCGTAGAGTCATTTGCAAGGAAGGTTTTTCTGAAAACGGGCCGACCTGAAACACAAACTGTGCCATTGAAATGATGGTATACACAATGAAGGCGGACAATATCACGGCCAGGATGCCACGCCGTACCTGGCGCTTCAATAGATGGTGGAAGCGTGGAGGGAGTCCCCATTCAATGTGCCCACCGTATTGCTGTATGTAGTCCTTGTTTTTTGTGCCACAAATGGCATAGGCAACAAAGGGTGCGATTAAGGTCAATCCACTAGCAACAGCCGCAGTGAAAGTTTGGTCAATCTTTGTCGCGGAGCCTAACAGTTCTGGCGCACCATGAATCAATGGACTTAGCACCATAAACACAATGGTTCCCAGGCCGATGGCACCAGCAGTTACCAACGCCGCATAAACGCTACGCCAAACTAGATCACCAAGCTGCAATGCTTCGAGTTCGTAGTCGTCGAACTCTTGATGGCGCGTTGAACCGTCCATAGAGGTCATTCGGGTTGTCATCACAGCACCTCAATCTTTGGTTCGGTAACCAATTCGTTGAAGCGGAAGACACGCATATAAATAGTTGCCATCAGAACCCCAATAATCACCAACACGACCGCAAAAGCGGAGCCATATCCCCATTGTGCATTGGCAAAGTAAGTGTTGAGTGCCCGATTATATGCTGTCAGTGACCATACCTCTGTTTCGAAAAGCCCCGGCCCACCTTCTGTCAACAGCAAGATATATTCAAACGAGGTCAGGAGTGAAAGCGTTTGGTAGGTGACGACGAATAGCAACGGCCAGCGTAGCATGGGCAGAATGACGTAGCGAATGCGCTGCCAATATGAAGAACCATCGACCAGTGACGCGTTCATAATATCATTGGGGATAGATTCAATCGCCGATGTAAAAATTATCATACCGAACGACGCGCCAACAAATCCGTTCGCCATAATGACAAAGACCCAGGGATCTTCTTTGAAATACTCGGCCTCTGGACGCCCAATTAGTGAGTTGAATTGGTTAATAATCCCGAAAGGTGCATCCGCAATGATTCGACGCCACATCAAAATATATACAGCAGGTGAGGTGATACGCGGCAATATCCATAATGCGCGAAAGAAAAATCCTGCTCGACGATTGATATGAACAGTCAATAACGCAATTACGAGAGCCAATCCGACGTTAAAGAAGATCAGTGTGGCAAATACATAAAAGAATGTGTTGATCAATATTTTGGGCGCAAATTGGTCATTAAACATGCGGTCAAAATTATCGCCACCGACGAAGTTATTGTTTTCATCACGTCCGACATAAATTAAGGGAATGCGAACTGGCAAGATACCCGAATCTTTTTCGGAGACCAGATCAATGCTGTTTTCGTAACCTGCGATTTCCGGAATATTGGTCGTAAAATTCGTCGTGGAAAGATCCGTCATACTCAAAAAGATAATCAGGATCATGGGTATAAAGAAAAATAGTATGACCATTGCGGCCGCCGGGATCAGAAAACCGTAAGCGGTCAGATTTGCCGTGAAGGCCCTGCGCTGGCTTCGTTGTATTTCCTCCAGGTTTTCCTCACCATCAACAGGTGTAACTATAGCTGCCATATGGTACTCCTCCGAAGAAGGTGGTTACCGATTGGTGTGCAGTTGATAACTAAGATGCGACAGGTGCAGAATCCCTGTCGCATCCGTCGTGTTCAGCACTCTTGCATCTGTACTGAACTACATAATCTCCTTAAACGTGAAATGCGCGTGTCACTGCCCGTTAGCGAACTTCCAATGTGTCGATTTCATTCTGCATCTGATCGATAGCAACCTGTAGGGCTTCCTCAGCTCCCAAATCGCCACTCTCGACTGCACGCAGGCCAGTCCAATAGGCTTCTGACCAGGCACCCCATTGAGGATGATTGGGCAAGAAGGTTGTATACTCAAGCATTGGGTGAGCTTCGCTCAGGAAACGAGCTTCCCGGTAGGCTTCCGATTCCAGTTGTGCATTCAAGATGCCAAGATGTGCGCTGTCAATCGCATGACGGTTGTTAAGTTCGGGTGTGGTGATCGCGGCAAGTAGAGCCATTGCGACATCCGGGTGGTCACTGCTCGCACTCACCATGTAGGCCAGAGGATGTGTCAAGGTAATCGGTACGCCGGTTTCCATTGCAGGAACCAGGGCAAAGCCAATATTCTCGAACAAGTAATCCTCGCCACCGCGATCAGCGACGTAGTTGACCGCCCAGTCGCCCCAATTCCATGTACCGCCGGTCCAGAACAAAACGTTCTCGGCTGAAGACAGGAATGTATGCCAGTCGGCCCATTCCAGACCGAGATGCGAACCATCCATAATGCCACGATCACGCAAGTCTTCGAACATCTCGTATACTTTGGCAACTGCGACAGTATCCAATACCAAATTGCCGTCGGTATTGACGATTTCGCCGCCCATACCGAAGTAGAAGTACAAGAAGTCACCACCATTGCGGGGACGATGCCAATAACCATTACCTTCTTCCACAACTCCGGTCTCAACGGCTTCTTCAGCCACATCTGCCATGTGGGCAAAGGTGAATTCACCACTTTCAATCAGAGCCGGTAACCCGGCAATTTCTTCCTCAGTCCAACCCAGATCAGCCAGCAGCAGCTTGCTGAAATAGAGGGGGCGAGCTTCGGCATCTTGCGGTATACCATAAATCTGACCATCTGGTGCTTTCATGGAATCCCAGAGGCTAGGCACAACATCAGCGAATTCTTCATGTTCGCCAATGTAATTATCTAACGGAATAACAAACTCGGCTGCGGCCCAGGCACCAATATCTTCGTGACCAGAAAGAATAATATCGACTGCCTCGCCTGCCTCGGCAGAGAGCTGGAATTCTTGCTTATAATCTCCCCAGTCAACATTGTCTTGAATGAGTTCCAGGTTTATGGAAATTCCCAGGTTGGCTTCAACTTGTTCTTCGACATCAAGAAAATTATTACAACGCCACTCTTCGGTGGGTGGGCTAGCCTTACAGCGGATACTTATATCAACTTCGTCTTGAGCTATCGAGACTGCGGGTGCCGGAATGAGAGTTATAATCAAAACTAATATTCCGAGTAAAGGAAGATAACGCTTCATAAGAATTATGAGCCTCCATTTCTAGAACTATTTGATCGATATTTTCCAGGTGTTTGTCCTGAGTTATCAATATTATACTGCTACCTGTGGGTGTTGCAAAAACACCGCAATATAGGGTGTATTCAAGATTGGTGGCACTGTGAGGACGCATAGAGAGGAGCATCACAGATGAAGAACTGCGGGCAGGTCTCAAGGTAAGAGCAGCTGCAGAGATTGAACCCGCTGCAAGCCACGTTATTTCAATGGCAGTGGTTAGGCTCGCTTCAGTCTGCCATCAGGTGCGTCTTGGTATTTGGATCATCACCATTCAGATGCTAGACTATACTGGCACTTTAACTGATGAATAGGTGGCTGGTTGTTCAGACAAGTCTCGTGGATGAAAATCTGGCGAGTAGTGGTGGCACAATGGTCAGCAGTCAACAAGCACCCTGGTTGTGTCATCCTGTGCAAGCAAGTATCGTCATCCCGTCAATGGATGGGGCAAACGTAGTCCCTTTGGCACGGGGCAAGTGGATCGTGAAAGGCGCAAACGAGAACTAGCAGTGGGTGCAGCTGAAGCCTTTGAAAAGCTGCGCGCTTTCAACCGCCGCACAGTGTCACTACACACTTGATTGCCCGCAATATATATCTAAAACACCTACGATGGCTACTAGACCACTTTGAGCTATTATCCACTCGAAACCAGCGCTTCAATAGATTAGGGCGACTATCGTATTGAAAATTATAATCCAGAATTGGACAGGCGATTGCCCGACAAGATTCTCTACACGATGACTGAGTTGGATCAGTTGGTCATCGGCAAACTTGAACGCATATTTACCGCCGTTGCCATCACAGTAATACACAAAAACCAAGTACTCATCAACAACACATGGGGGGGTATCCCATTTACACAACTATTCGACCTGGCCTCGCTTACGAAACTATTCACAGTGACGGCCTTTCTGTCATTGGTTAGCCAGGAGAAAATTGGACTAGATGACCCTATTGTCAGGATCATCCCTGAATTTGGTGCTGCTTCACCGAAGCCGATTGATGGCGGACAAGACCCACATACCAGGGCAGCTTTGCCCATTGCCGATGGTTTGCACGGAAAGATAATTGATCCTGAGCAAGTAACTTTCCGTCATCTTCTGACTCATACAGCGGGGCTTGCTCCCTGGCGTGCTGTCTATCGAGCCGCCGGCCCACCACCTGTTGCCCCTGGTCAGGTTGATCCGATTTCGAGGCAAGATCGCTGGACAAAAGTGTTGATTGCTATATGTAATGCTCCGTTCGTCGGTGTACCTGGTGACAAGGTGCGTTATAGTGATTTAGGCTTGATGCTGCTCGGCGAGGCGGTAGCTCGTCTATATGGCGCGGATTTGAAAATAGCGATTCAAGAACGTATTACCCAACCATTGCAGCTAGATAACATCACGTTTCTCCCCGCACAACTGAAGCAAACTGTCCCCACCGAAGCAGATACTACCTGGCGTCAGCGTCGCTGTTGGGGAGAAGTGCATGATGAGAATGCTTGTGGAGCGGGAGGTGTGGCGGGTCATGCCGGATTATTTGGATCAGCCCAGGATATTGCCGGATTTGGTCAAGCCTGGCTACGATCCGATGCCCGGCTGGACATTTCTCCTCATCTGATGAGCAATGCCACTCAAGAACAAGCCGAAACTGACGGAATGCGACGCGGATTAGGCTGGATGCTCAAATCGCATAAGGATTCCGCTGCTGGGCAATTACTCAGTCCCAAGACCTATGGTCATACTGGTTTCACTGGTACGTCGTTATATATTGATCCTACCCGGGAGCTAGTTATCGCCCTATTGACCAATCGCATATACATGGGGCGTCACGTAACTGGTATCCATGCCTTCCGGCAAGCTGTTCATGACTGGATTGCGGAGAAAATAACTTGAACCTGACCACTGAATCACGCAACCCTTACTCACAGAATATTGACCAGTTACCGGCGCAAGAAATTTTGAGAATCATTAATCGCGAAGACGCTAGTGTAGCCAAAGCCGTTGAACATACGCTGCCACAAATCGCTCAAGCAGTTGAAGTCATTGTGGCAAAGCTTCGCCTGGGCGGTCGGCTGATTTACGTTGGCGCTGGTACGAGCGGACGCTTGGGCATGCTTGATGCCGTTGAATGCGTACCGACGTTTGGGACCTCGCCCAATCTTGTCCGGGCACTAATTGCAGGCGGCAACAAAGCATTGATAGAAGCAATAGAAGGTGCTGAAGACAAACCCAACGCCGGGCGTTCAGATTTGTTATCTTTGGATGTAGATGTACAGGATGTGGTTGTTGGAATAGCAGCAAGTGGCAGAACCCCTTACGTCATTGGTGCGCTTGAGTTTGCCAATGAAGTTGGGGCCACAACCATTGCCATTGCGTGCAATATGCCAGCACCAATCTTGGAACTAGCTAGCATTAAAATCGGCGTTCTGGTCGGCCCGGAAGTAATTACGGGTTCAACTCGTTTGAAGGCAGGTACTGCCCAAAAGATGGTCCTGAATATGCTCAGTACGGCAAGTATGATCAAATTGGGCAAAGTGTATGGCAATCTTATGGTAGATGTACAGATCACCAATCAAAAGTTGGCCCAACGCGCCCAGCGAATCGTGGCCGAGATAGTAGGGGTTAGTGTGGAGGATGCTGCTAAGTTATTACTGGCATCCAACAACGAGACAAAAACTGCGATTGTGAGTGGATTGCTAGATATTACACCCGGCATGGCCCGCCAGAAATTGGCTCAACACAGGCACATACTGCGGGAAGTAATTGAATAGGTTTCCGGTGGTTTGGTCAGGATCAGTCGTATCATCTTCTGAGACGATTTCTATTCGCTTATTACAGCACTGTCCTCTACCCAATACGGCTATCAACGTTGTGTCTCGGTGACGTACTCCTACTGCTAAAGCCAGTTGGTTATACAGCGCATATTATATTTCTAATCCGGACACTTGCCTGGAATGATAGTGCAAAGCGGTGACAATCCGCCGAGGTGGAACCCACGCAACACGATGTCCATCCTTGTTTGCCCAATAGTAGTCTTTGATGTAGAATAAATTCAGTGGTATATACCAATTATGGGAAAGTGGTGCAATAGCTCTGCAACACAACTCATCGGTTCCATTATATATTCAAATCAAAGACCTGCTTCGAGAACAAATCGAGTCTGGTGATTATGGTATGGGTGCTCGCTTGCCATCGGAACGTGAGTTAGCGCAGCGTTACAATGTTAGCCGCATGACAGGGCGTCACGCATTGCAGGCTCTCGCCCAAGACGGATACACAACCGCGCATGTAGGAAGAGGAACATTTGTTAATGGACCAAAAATTGATCAGGAATTGCGCGCACTAACCAGTTTTAGTGAGGACATGAAACAGCGCGGCTTGCACCCGAGTAGCCGTGTGCTAAGAGCAGAAGTGCGTGCGGCTGACAACAGTATTGCCAATCACTTACGAATTTCTTCAGGATCAAAAATAATTATTCTAAGTCGTGCCCGGTTGGCAGGGAATCAGTTTTTTGCGCTGGAAACAACTCATATACCCCATCACCTCTGCCCAGATTTGCTGGATAAATACGATTTTAGTCAGGTGTCACTATATGAGGTTCTGAGGAAAGATTATAACTGTACGCTTGTATGGGCCGATCAGATCATCGAAACACGATTGCCCGAAGATCATGAGTGTAAAGCTCTCGAACTAGATAGAAAACAGCCCGTCTTGAGTTTTACACGGGTGACATTCGACGACCAAGATAAACCTATTGAGTTTGTGCGCTCGATATATCGCGGCGATCAATACCAATTTCGTGTTGTTCTGCGCTACTCGGAACATCGGTTGAGATAATCAAGAAGGTCAGAGGCAAGCCAACAAATGTCAAGCATCATGGTTCGCCCGATGATCACTTTGGATATTCCCGTTCTGGCGGGGTGGATTAGTGCAACATCATTGTGGCAGCACTATGGTGTTACTGAAGCCATAATGCGAACTAAGCTGGAGCATGGATTACAAAAGTCAGACATTTTGTTGGTTTCCGACATAGATCAGACCGAGGGCCAGGCATGTGGGTTAGTGTGGTGCATACTTGATGGAGCATTCGGTCGCAGTGCCTATCTTCGGATGTTAGGAGTAAGAGCAAACTATACAGGACTGAGTATCGGAGCATCGCTTCTGGAACAAGTTGAGCGTATTTCAGCCCAACACACTAACGAGATGTTCTTGTTAGTGTCGGACTTCAATACAGATGCTCAACGATTCTACCAGCGTCATGGCTATGCCCAGGCCGGGAGCGTCCCAGGTTATGTGGTACCTGACGTGGTTGAACTTCTGTACTGGAAACGATTGCAGCGTTCAAGGTAGTGCATTATCCATTCACCTGTATTAAATGTAGGGCCAGATTGCAAAATCGCTCCTACAAAACCGGGCGAAAAAACAGGCAATAAAGTTGCAACAAGCAGAATAATGTTTTAGGAGGTGTAAGAATCAAGACTGATCACCGCCAGATTGTATAACTAAGGTTTAACTTTGAAAGGAAGAAAAAATGACACTGGCAAAATTCGGGCGCATTGCTCTATTGTTGGCTATCATTCTTATGGGGGTTGTTGGGTCTACTACCACATCACCCATTGAGGCACAAGAAGGCGGCGTACTTATCTGGGGGCGTGAAGTTGATGCTCAAGGACTCGATCCGCATGTACAAACAGCATTCTCGTCGTTGCGCCTGCTCGACCTGATCTATGAGCCATTGGTACGTGCTGACCCAGATTTGAACATAATTCCGGCTCTGGCCGAAAGTTGGGAATTCTCCGATGATGGGCTACAACTTACTTTTCATCTGCGCCAGGGCGTAAAGTTCCACGATGGCTCAGATTTTACAGCTGAAGATGTCGTTGCGTCGTTTGAGCGCATTTTAGACGAGGAAACTGGCTCTGCGGCGAGTTCCCAACTGCTTAGTATTGAGTCGATGGAAGCCTCTGATGATTATACCGTTGTGCTAAATTTGAGCCTACCCGATGTTCCCCTTGTTACGGCGTTGACTTCCGTTAACCTTGTGATCATGTCATCGGATGTGATTGCCAACGGTGATCCTACCGTCGATGTAATCGGCACGGGGCCGTTTGTGCTAGATAATTGGGAAGCTGAACAAAAAACAGAACTATCGGCCAATACTGACTATTGGGGTGAGGGTCCGTATCTAGATGGTATCGAAATCCGCATCATTCCAGAAGAAGCAACCATTATGGCCGCGCTTCGCGCAGGCGAGATCGATTTCGCGCTCTTCAATGATCCCTTGATTGCGACGCTGTTGATAGATCAACCGGGTGTTGTTCTCCACCGCACGCCGGACCTTTCCTATCACGTAATGCAACTCCAGCCAACACGTGAGCCGCTCGACAAGCTTGAAGTACGGCAGGCGATTTCCTGCGCGATAGACCGTCAGGAAATTGTGGATGTCGTTGCACTAGGTGAAGGTCAGGTAACCGGGCCGATCACTATTCCTGCCTATCAGGTTCCACTAGAGGAATTGTTCTGTTATGAACGTGACCTTGAGTTGGCGCGTTCATTGATGGCAGAAGCTGGGTTGGAAGACGGGTTCGAGCTAGAAATCTTGGTAGCGGTGGCTGAACCGCCGACTGCATTGGCTGAAGCCCAGGTGATCCAAGATCAGCTCAGTGACATCAACATCGACGTCGAAATCGTGTCCATTGAATTTGGAGCCTATGTAGATCGCTGGCTAGCTGGTGATTTCGAGGCCGAAATTGGGCTAAATGGTGGGCGTCCTGATCCGTATCCGATGTACAATCGTTACTGGCAACATGAAGCACGATTCAGTGCGGTCACTGGCTACATTGATGATACGCTCGATTCATTGATGAAAGCCGGGCAAATTGAAACCGATCCAGAAGCCCGCTATGAAATCTGGGCCGATTTCCAACGTCATTTGACTGAGGTATCTCCCTGGATCTGGCTCTACACCGGGTTCAACTACTCCGCGCATCAGTCATATGTGGAAGGCTTCACGCCAACGCCAACAGGGTATTTCTTCTACTTGAGCCAGACCACACTTAACCGTTAATGTCGGATTCTGATCCGGTTTAGATTAGTGGGAGTGCATGTGCGCTCCCACCAAATTTCCAAAGGAAGAGACAGTGCTGCGTTATCTGCTCCAACGTCTCATCACCGCCATCCCCACCTTGATTGGTGTATCACTGATGGCGTTTATCGCCATTCGAGTGATACCCGGTGACGCAGTTAAGGCGATGCTTGGCACTGAAGCCGGGGCACTGACTGACACTCAGCGAGCGGCCCTTGAAAGGTACTTTGGACTTGATAAACCCGCCACTGAGCAGTATTTCACTTGGCTCGGCAATGTCTTGCAAGGAGATTTAGGTTACTCAGTACGGCATGGTAAGACGGTTTGGTCGCTGATTCTGGATCGTTTCCCTGTTACAGTCGAGTTAGCGATCCTATCGCTTTTCGTTGCGCTGGCAATTGGCATTCCAATTGGTACGTTATCGGCAATTATGCACAATTCGGTGATCGATATTATCGGGCGTTTGTTTGCCCTGATCGGATTAGCTGCGCCTAACTTCGTGGTAGCAACATTGATGATCTACGTTTTGTCGGTCTACTTTGGCACTCTACCTAATGCAGGCAACTATGTGGAACTGACCGAGGATCCTGTTGGGAATCTAAAGCAACTGATTTTCCCGGCGCTTACGCTAGGGTTTTCATTCTCGGCATCGATTATGCGTACCACACGATCGGCCATGCTCGAAGTGTTGGGGGAGGACTATATACGGACGGCGCGTAGCAAGGGACTGCGCCCACGCACAGTTGTTATCCGTCACGCTTTGCGTAATGCGTTCATCCCCGTAGTGACGTTAGCCGGGGTCGAGCTAGGGTATCTGCTTGGTGGAGCAGTCATCGTAGAAGAAATCTTCGCGTTGCCGGGTCTGGGGCGACTGACGCTGACCGCCATTTCTCAGCGCGACTACGCTCTGATTCAAGGCGCGACACTGTTCATTGCAGTAAACTTTGTACTCATCAATCTATTTGTTGATTTGATTTATGGCGCGTTAGATCCGCGAATTTCTTATGCCCGTCAACATTGAAACTAAACACAAAGCCCACCAAGAACCCAGCATGTTGCTCCGTCTCTTGCGTAACCGGAGTGGTGTACTTGGTCTTGCCATCGTTATATTCTATGTCCTCATTGCATTGATGGGTGCTTTAGAATTGACACCCTATCCTCCCATCGAACAGTATCGTATTGACCGTCTGCAGGAGCCAAATGATAAGTATCAGTTTGGAACCGATCTATACGGACGGGACATACAGAGCCGTCTGATGAAGGGGGCTACCAACTCGCTCTACGTCGCTTTTGGTTCGGTTGCTATCTCAGGGTTGTGTGGTACGTTGATTGGCGCAGTCTCGGCATACATCGGCGGGCTGTTTGACAATGTGATGATGCGTATAATGGATGTTTTCTTCGCATTTCCGGCGATATTGTTGGCCCTGGTGGTGGTGGTTATTCTAGGGCGTGGACTAAACAAGACGATCATTGCCATCGCGGTTGTTTATACGCCGATCTTCGCCCGTGTGGCACGTGGGCCTGTTCTATCTGTCAAGGAAATGGAGTTTATCACAGCAGCCCGGAGTGTTGGAATGCGCGATGTTCGCATTCTTTTTCGGCATGTGCTACCAAACACACTTGCTCCCTTGATTGTTCAAGTGAGTTTGGCATTATCCTGGGCACTGCTAACCGAAGCCGGTTTAAGTTTTCTTGGCCTGGGTGTGCAGCAACCGGAACCTTCATGGGGTGTGATGCTCGATGAGAGTCAAGGGCTTTCTGAGATCTATCCCTGGTTGTTGATTTATCCTGGGGCAGCGATCATGTTGGGTGTGTTGGGATTCAATTTGCTAGGAGATGGATTGCGCGACGTGCTTGATCCTCGGATGAAGCGAGTGCGCTAAATTCACAGTACAATGTCATTTTGAGGCAACAGATAAATCATGTATATTATCGGTTTGATTTCTGGCACGTCCGCAGATGCTATTGATGCAGCAATATGCGAAATATCAGGCGCTCCGCCGCAGATCACAGCGCGGATCGTTCACGCAATTACATATCCTTATCCAGATGGTTTACAACAGCGTATCCTGGATGCCGGATTGCCGGATAAGAGCAGGGTCGATGAACTGTGCCAACTGAACGCTGATCTGGGCGAACAATTTGCGTCTGCTGCACTGGCCGTGATCGCAAGTGCGGGTTTTGCAACAAGCGATATTGACCTGGTCGGTTCACATGGACAGACAGTGTGGCACATGGTCGAACCGTCCGGGCAAGTGACCTCTACACTACAATTGACAGAGGCGGCTATTATCGCAGAACGGACAGGCATCACGACGGTGAGTAATTTCCGTCCGCGTGATATTGCGGCAGGCGGGCAGGGGGCGCCACTGACCAGTTATGGAGATTGGTTGTTATTGCGTCATCATGAACATTGGCGTGCTGCACAAAATCTTGGTGGAATCGGCAATGTCACATTTTTACCACCCCTAGCGGATACAACGTCCATGCCATTGGCGTTTGATACAGGACCGAGCAATTCCTTGATTGATACTGCCGTCCACATCATAACTAGTGGCGCACAAAGCTTTGATCGAGACGGCCAACTCGCTGCACAGGGCCAAGTCGATGATGCGTGGCTGAACCAGTTACTCACGCATCCGTACTATGATCGCCAACCTCCCAAAACCACTGGGCGAGAATTGTTCGGTGCAGAAATGGGCGCAGCTTTGGTCACCGAGGGACGCCAACGCGGGTTGGACACGGCTGATATTGTGGCTACGCTGACAGCGCTTGCCGCCGCGAGTATCGTTGATGCGCATGACCGATTTGCGCCGGTTCCCGTGGCTGAAGTTATTTTGCATGGTGGTGGTACACAAAACCCTGCGCTGGTACAGATGCTGCGTAATCGGTTAGCGCCGGTTCCAGTCCTGAAGCATGAGGATATTGGGTTGGACAGCAACAACAAAGAGGCGCTGGTGTTTGCGATGCTAGCCCACGAGACCTGGCATGCACGTCCGGGTATGCATCCGGCGCTGACCGGTGCACATTATCCTGTTGTACTAGGTCAAATAACACCCGGCAAAAACTATCCTGATCTTATTCACAAGACATGGTGTGTTCTGTCTGACGCTGAACGTAGCTTGAATATGTGACTGCTCCCCACGCATAAATGCGGGGGTTTCTACGGGCCTGTGCCCGACGGACGCTAGCCCACGTCCGAGATTGTTCAAAGCAGCGTTCAGGTCGCGATCTATTTTCGCGTGAGGCTGAAACTCTCATGCTCAACGAAAAAGATGCTTTACTCAACCGTATTGGCAGTTAGAGAGGGACCAACGTTACACGAATCTGGTTTTATAATACGATGTTTGGGGAAATGTTAATTTAGACGTACTCCAACTCTCGCTCGGCGTACTTTTATGTATACCTCGAATAGCTCTTCAGGAAGCACTGCATCATATTTGCCTTCAAACCGCTCATCAGTATTTTCCCATGATCGGCTACCGTTGAAATGCCGTGCGTATGCTTAATGTCGAACATAACACAGGGAGTACCCACTCCATCAAAAATGACCTGAGACAGTTTCATGCTCATCTTAGCTAGAATCCTATCGCAGGCCGGGTTTGCCCGACCTGCTCAGGGATGAAATGATCCAATGGCCTAGTTTCCCTGTATTTCCGGGACAAACCACTTAGGCAAGCTATAGTGTTGTTCAGCGGCTTCTGCCAATTCTGCCCGAAAATCAGGGTGTGCAACATCAACCAGTCGTTTTGCCCGCTCACGGATAGACTGTCCGTATAAGTCGGCAATACCATATTCGGTCACAACATAATGCACATCGTTCCGGGTAGTGACAACACCCGCGCCTTGCTTCAACATCGGCACAATCCGACTGAGTGTCCCGCGCCGAGCGGTGCTGGGCAAGGCGATGATGGGCAATCCTCCCTTGCTACGGGATGCGCCGCGAATGAAATCCACTTGGCCGCCTACTCCCGAATAGAAATGTGTGCCGATACTATCCGCACACACCTGGCCCGTCAGATCAACCTCAATGGCAGAGTTGATGGCGACCATTCGGTCATTTTGAGCAATGTTAAAAGGATCATTTACGTATTCAGTGGGATGTAATTCGACTACCGGATTATCGTCAACGAAATCATAGAGACGGCGTGTGCCCAAAAGGAAACCAGCGATCATCTTGCCAGGATGAAAAGATTTGCGTTCGCAGGTCATGATGCCATTTTCGACCAAATCAATGACACCATCTGAGAACAGCTCGGTATGAATTCCCAGGTCTTTGTGATTGTCCAGGTATCGCAATACAGCGTCGGGAATCGCCCCGATACCAGTCTGCAAACAGGCTCCATCGGGAATCAAACCCGCAATATATTGCGCGATTTTGTCTGAGGTCTCGTCGTTGGCGGCCATGTGAGTCTCAGGCAAATCGTAATCGACCTCGACGATATAATCAATTTTGGAGAAGTGGATAAAGCTGTCGCCAAGCGTGCGCGGCATTTTGGGATTAATTTCGGCAATGATCGTTTTGGCAGCAATAGCAGCGGTCTTGGTTACACCAACTTCAATACCATAAGAACAATAGCCATGCTCATCGGGTGGGCTAACCTGAATCAGCGCAATATCCAGCGGCAGAATGCCATCGGCAAAAAGCGCCGGGATCTCGCTTAGGAAACACGGGGTAAAATCGGCTCGCCCTTCATTGACCGCAGCTCGAACATTATCGCTGACAAACAGCGTATTGATACGTAAATGGGGCGCCATCTGTGGTGCAGCATATTCCTCGCCCGCAAGCGCCAACACCTGGGCAATTTCAACATTTTGTAAATTAGGTGCAGTCTCGACCAGCGCCGCTAGCAAAGTTTGTGGCACAGAACAGTTGCCAGTCAAAAATACGCGCTGGTTATCTTTAATGATACTCACAGCTTCTTGAGCTGTGACAACTTTCGATTCGTACTGGCTTTTCCAAGGCACAGATGAAACTCCTTTATGGAAGCTCAAGTTTTCAACCGCTATGCTAACAATATTCTGGCCCCTTTGATAGTGCAAAACTCACCAAAAGGGCCATAAAAAGCTCCTGAATTTATTCGTTTGGATGTCATTGCATCTTAATTATTCACTGTTCCCCATAGTTTTATTGATCAGTTGCAGGCTGCGGCCCGTTGCGGACCAATTGTTCCTTGACGCCAGCTCTCGTCAAGACGGTATCCAGGTATTTCTGGTCGCCATCTGAGATAGGTTGGGCAAGTAAACGCTGCGTCGTGTTGAAGGTATCAAGCCACTTCTGATACAGAACTGCAAAAACTACCGACTCTGCCTCTTCCATCATATCGTTTAGTGTAGTCAGGTTACGCCAGAGGATGGGTTGTCGTTTGTGTCGCCGCATTTTTTCAACACGTTCCAGGTCTTGCCGAGTGTCTGTAAACACCCTGAGACAATATCTATATTGCCACAACCGATGATGCCAGCTATCAATCAACTCATACAGATATTCGACTTCAGAACGCGCTTGATTATCCTGACACCACTGCTCAAGCATCGCTAATATCTGCTCCACAAGCTCCATCCGTCCCATCAAGAAGTCTGTCCGCAGTCGCTTTATATGCTGTCCCAGGCCAAAATACTCCCCGGTACGCTCTTGTGCGGATTGCAATGCAGTAATCATTTCTCCCTGTTGGGTTAGCTTTTCACCTAAAGACGTAATCTGTGTTTTTTCTGCATCATGTTCATTCTTCAGCTTCAGGGTGCGGTCATCCAGGGTTTCAAGCCGACTGAGAATAGCTTCAACATCCTTGTACTGGCTGTCGGTCTGTACAATTCGTTGTTGAACCTGGTCATAATGTACTTGATATTGCGTGGCAAGATCATCTAATTGAGCTTTTAAGTCATTCAGGTTTGCTTCTAGATTCGCTTTTTCACTACCCCAGGCTCCATACAGACTGGTCGAAAGAGACTGGATGTCGGAAAGCACTCGCTTTTCCGCTACCGCTTGAAAACCTGTCCGCAGTACACGCTCCAATGGCAAATCAGTGTCATATCCGGCCCGCAGCACTGTCTCTATCAGTGGCATAACATTAGCACCGACGGATCGCGCATTTTCTAGTAGATCGGCCATCTCGTGCGCCATCTTCAGTGCATCATCCAGATGGTGGTCAATGAAATCTTGCATATTGGCAGCTTTTTCACGGGTGAGATCGCTCGATTGGCTGTAATTCATAATCAGGGATGCCAAATTCTCATAAAAGCGATCTAGCCGTGCATATTGCAGAGATACATTTTGGACGGTTTCTTGTTCCATTTGCTCCCAGGCTTCAGGATATGTCTGGCTAAACGCCTGGATGACATTGAAATGAGCTTTAGTTTCCGCTACTGCTTCCCAACTGCCCGATGCAAGAATGAAGCGCATCTCACGTGCTGTCTGGAGCAATACTGTTTGTTCAACACCTCGGATCACCGCAATCATTGTGGAATGCAGCTCTGATGGTATCTGAGTATCTGCTGCTACCTCACCGACCAATGCTTCGCCCATTTCGGCGGCAATTGCAAGTGGATATTCAGAAGGATGTTGGCGCACCGCCAAGCCATATTGAGCGATGCGAAAAAGGATGTTACCGTCAGTTTTCAGGTTTTCCCAGTCTGTCAGGCTCCAGGTTTTACGAGGAGGTGTTTCAAACCGATCAAGCACAGTTTCGTAACGCCCTTCCTTCAAAAGACCTACTAACTCCTGGCACTGTGTCATAAAACGATTTGTCGTACCCTTGTGAGTGGTTATCTTTTGACGTTCCTGCTCAAAATCAAGGGCCTCGGTCAACAATGTAGGTTGTTCAGGTGTCATATCCACTAACTGGATGGGTTGGTAATAAAACAATACCTCGCCATCTGGTGCAGTAACTCCGGCCTTTATGGCCGCCAACGCCCGTTCACGTTGCTTCATATCATCACTGATGGCATGGTGAGTATAGTAATCCTGAACTTTGAGACGCACATCGACTTCGCGCTGTATCTGCTTCAGGATAGCGGTGAATCTCGCTTCTCTTTCATCACGATCTGCAATCGCCGTGTTCAACTGTGACTGAACCCGACGAAGCCCCTCAGCATCAGAGCCATCATCCACCCAATCACGATTCAGCGCCTTCCAAATCGGTAACAATCCCTGCTCTTTATCGGCTACAAGGCTGCGAAGCACGCGATACTCTCTACCGCTCACCAATTGATTCAAATCAACCCAGAGCCGCCAGCGGGCCAGATGGCTGTACTCGACCCAATTACCTGCCCCCCGCGCTTTTGGCATCTGGTCGTCGATAATACCGCTGGCTCCCGGCCAATCGCCATTGTCAATCAGATTAATGATATGATGACGACTCTCAGCACCTTCCAGCCCTTGCAATTTAATCAATTCCTGCCGCCTCGCATAAAGTGGGTGATCTTCACCACCGCCAGTTTTACGCCAAGACAGATCAATCAATATCGCTGCCGCCTTCAACACCGATGTTGCTACATGCTCACCCAGAATATGCGGATCGGGAACCGCTATAGGTGTTTGAAGCTCGGCTTCCGCCACAGTGTCTGCACCAGGCACGAGGGCTTCCGCCTGGTTTTTGAGCGTTGCCCCATCAATATCCAATAAACCGCGCCATTTCTCGAAAGCAGCTCGCAACAAAGCCGCATCGGGCAGGTCATTGCCGGGATATCTAAACTGGCCGCGATCCACCATTTCGGTCAACAGCAAGCGTAACCCCAGGCTCATAGCCCCGCCGAATAGGGGAGCCTGTTGGATAATTTGCCAGCGATCATCATCAAAAGGGGCGAAGGGTGATGTTCCCTGTGTCCCCAGAAATAACTCATGCCACAGGCGACCCATAATGTTCATTTCGGCAGCCAGGCGTTCAGCCGAATGCTCTTTAAGCACGTTCCAGTCAATGACCGCCAGATCGTCTTGTTTCAGGTAGAAGTCTCGAATTTTTCGGTCGGGACAGGTCTGGTCAATCATGTGCAACGCTTCCATCACATAGGTGAAGGCAATCATGGCCTCGACAGCCAGTTTCTCGGCTTCGACAAAGTTCTGGCCTGCCAGTGCTTTCTGCACATGGGTCAACAACAAATCCTCATAATAAGGCATGACCAAAACTTTGCGTTTATCGGGCCGTATCCATTGCGAAACAATGGGAGTATATGCACGATTTTTGGGGTGAAGGGCGCGGGTTTTCGCTGCGATGTTATTCAAAATATTATATTCAACTTCCAGTTCCCGAATGCCGCGTTCAGCATGGGGAACTTTGACAGCGACGGTAACTGGACCTTCTCCACCACCAGGATGAGCATAGCCGCGATAGACAGCCGACGTCACTCCACTCCCCACGATGCCATCTAAATCATAACTAACCTGCTCAAAGTGTCGAGTTGCTTCTTCACCAACAGGTTCTAACTTAATCTCATTATGAGGCATGGCACTGCTTCCTCAACTCAATACAACCTAATCCGGGTCATCATATCACGAATATCATGATGACGTTGTTGGATGATACGATTTGCCACAACCGCAAAGAGACGCTGCAAGGCCAATTCATCAGGGCTGAGGCTTTCGCCTGATTTCACGATGCTATCTTCCAATTGTACCCGCATCACACGACGATCATAACCATAACGTGCTGCCTGAGTAGCATAGTCTGTTGATTGCAGCTGCTGAATCCAGCCACCGACTTCAGGATCAGGGAATGCCGTCTCGTTAGCCCGCCAATCATTCATCCAGTCCTGGGCGGCGCTGTTCATGTGGTGATCAATCTCATTCTGTACAATCTGATAATCAATGCTGGCTTTTTGATAGGTTATTGGATCGCCATAGCTCACTGGATCAAGATCAGCCATACAGAAACGGACAAAGGCTTCTACCAGATTATCCGGATGTTCTGGCGACAGCCACCACACATCGCCAGTGCCTGGCAATGATAGTGCAAAGATCGTTCCGCTTTGCCTACCATACACTTCTTGTTTAACCAAGCCAGTCACCCATGCCCATAAAAAACTCTCGACTCGTTCCGGCACACCCAGAGCGAGAACGAGCGAATCTGAAAAGCGAAATGGGGCACTATCCTTAAAATAAGCCGCAATATCCCGCTCGTAACGAGCCGCCTGCACTTCTTCAGGCAAAATGTATAATACATGACGTTGGCGAATAGGAATGCCCTGATTGTGTCGGTAAACTTCGGCAAGCGCCGCATAAGCATCCAACGACCGTAGGGGAATCAATTGGGTGAGTGAAAAGCGCAATAAGCGCGTATGAATGGCCTCTTCCGTGTGCGTTTCCACGAGTTCGAGCGCCGTTCGCAATTGCTGTCGATAGGTGCTTTCCGATTGTGTAGTCGCTACTTCTGGTGGCGTCACCAGATATTCAACCACTTCTGGGTCACGCGACACTTCTACACGTCGTGTATAGGGCAACACATCCTGCCACTGACTCAAAAACGTCGCCACTTGTTGGACATGCCCCTGTTCGGCATCGCTCGACAAAACATATTTCCATAGATCCACAGCCTGAATTCGTGTATCAATCTGTCGAAGGAAAAACGCCGTCCACCGTGCATAATTCTGCTCTTGCCAGCTATCAATCCGACGGCTATCCAGGACAACCCCACCCACCAGCGGCACAATGGCAAAATCATCCATATAACCCTGAACTTGCCAGTTTAGGGCTGCCAATACGTCGTGCTGCACCTCGTCATCAAACATGTCGGTATATCGCGCCGCAGCCCATTGGTTATCAACCAGCCAATAACGACTAGGAACCGCTCTCAATTTAGCAATCGAATGAGCCGTTGCTGTTTCGAGTCGCAGCCCCAACCCATCAGCATCTTGTAGCAGTATCTGTTCCCAATCCTGAAGCTGCTGAAACAACACTGTAGCTTCGGTGTGTAAAGCTTTCAGAAGATCAACCAGGCGTAGCAATATGGTTTCACTACTCATTCGATCAACCATTTGTCGCAACGTCTGGAGGTACTGGTCGAACACGGTATTAACATTTCGATTGAACCACCGACCAACCCCCTGTCGTTTGGCTGGCAATTTCTCAATATAGCCTCGGCGGAAGTCAAGTGTCTGTGCCATATCACCGAAATATTCTTGCATGTTTTCTTGATGATAATTCAACGCACGCACCAGTACGGTTTCAGCTTTCTCCAGTGCTTTTACCAGAAAGTGCAGCATTTCTAAGGCATTCTGAAACCCTGCTCGCTCCTCGTTTAGGAGACGCAATACTAACGCCAGCAGGCTAATGGTGAAACGTTCTTTCTGGTTATCAAAAGTTGGCCGCAGCCGTCGCCAATAAGCACCACCTCTCCGCGAGATGCCAGTCTGCAACACGCCAAATTCGCCTTTTAACAAGCCTATTACGGCCCAATGAAAAGCATCCACATCTGGTGTATAACGCTCGACCTGCTCCGAAATCACCTGATCACCCAAAGGTTCGGTCACCTGGATCGCCAGATGCGATAATGTACGTGATAACCGGTTTGGATTATTCACCAGATCAATCGCAATATGATCGGCATAATCAGGGTTGTCGTACCAATCCAAAATATCACTTATCAGAGTTGGACAATAATAATCATCCCTGGTAAAGGGGTTTTGCAATTGTTCACCATTGGCCCATCGTTGGAGACGTCGTATCGGAAATATATAGTCCGTATTCGACTGCATCCATATCGAGAAAACCTCATGCCCCAAGCGATGTGCCCAGTTCTCCAATAACAAGCGTCGCGGAAATACCGCCGCTCGAACCTCGTTTCTCTCAACGACAAAGGTACTCTGACGTAGCGGCATATCCTCTGTCAGCGCGAAAGCATCTTGCTTGCGAGCTTCCTGATTAGCATCTAGATGTTGCGTCAGGATATTGCCAAAATGTGCATCCAGCTGAGGAACCAAACAATCGGCCCATAACATCGCCAGATCCTCATGTGCTGTCTCTAGATCACCCAAGAGTTCACTGTAAAGACGAGTCGTATTGATGAGTTGATAGCCTTCATCTATCTGCTGCGATGCCGGATTGGGAATTCCATAATCAATCCGCCGGGGAATACGCCACCAATTGCGCCCTGTGCTAAAACGCTCCAGCTCACGTAGGACCGCATAAGCACTGGCCTGTAATGTATAGCCATTGCGATTGCGCGAGATATCCATTAGAGATGAGGGCAAAGCTAGATAGAGGATGATGTTAAGCGCCTGCCCAGGGGCCGACAAACGCAGCAAATGTGCCAGATCCAAAAAACAACCTGACATCGCCGAGTCAGTTAGTGCCCCCAGCAAGAAAATCGTCATGCTATGAGATGACTCCCCGATGCTGGTGACCATCCGAGGATCTCTCCTAAAGTACGCCATAGTTTTCTTGATATGATCGCCGAATAATGTAAACAATGTCTGAGGTTCTTGATCCAGATAGCGAAATAAGAACAACCGCGCTAATTGTCGATCTGACGAATCAGGAGAAATCGTATGTATTTTGTTGCGAAAATACGCTCTGTCCAGCCAATGGTCTAGGTGGGGGCGTTGGATACTATTCGTCAACCAATCGGTAGGGTCGGCATAGATTGATAGATAATCAACAGCATGGTCCAGATGTGCTGGACGTTGCGGTGCGAAGTCGAATCCCAGCAGAGCTAGAGGCTCCAGACCGTCCTCATCATATGCTTGGCGAACCTGGCAGGCGACCTCGTTCAATACCCGTAGGCCAAAATCTCCTATCCCCACCAGAATCCTCGGCAGTGTTCTCATGAGCCTTCATCTGCAACCACGCCAACCCAGTCCTTGACCAGAAAATAGTGATTACCCGCAGGATCAGTATAAAATTGATCTTGCGGCCAGGCACCTGGCTCAATCAAATACTCGCGGCGTTCTTTATCTACTCGTAGAATGACATAGACTGCCCCGCGCTGGGCGATGTTGCGGCGACGGCGTGTCTTAACCTCCAAGAAATCTACTGGCGGATCAAACAGCGGCAGATCTCGCTTGCGATATTTGAAGTTATTGATTCGGGTAGGCACATCACCATACCAGATTTCTTCGGCGCTGCCTGCATCGGCATTGCGGCCAATCCGATAGATGGATAGACGCCCTCCACGCAACGAACCAATCGTATTCCAAATCATCTTCAATATCCGGAAGACGCTATAGAAAAGCATCACTGCTGCCACGATAGCCACTGCAAGTTTCTGATAACCGATAGCCGGATTGGCGGTCACTCGCAGTGTGGCACTAAAGGTGGGATATTGCCCCTCCACAATATTACCTACCAGATCGGGACTATATTCAAAATCAGTGTGCAATGTAGGAGAATTAGTAATTAGACTCACTTGCAATACATAATCACCTGGTTCCAAATCCCGCACTGTCAAGGTATAGTATCCAACTTGCGGCCGCTTACGAACAACTATCTCCCTAGCTATCGCCAGATTGTCCTGGTCACCCTGCGCAATTCGCACTTCAAATGGCACCGGAGCATTTGCCTGCGCGGCTTCATCCACCTGAACAACCGGCTCCTCGGTAGAGGTTGCGTCGCTATCTTCCACTGAGACCTCGACAATCTCATAGCCTTCAAACTGTGGATTCACAGGTCGCCCCAGTTCATCCCGAAAAACAAATTCAATGGTTAAGATCTGTGAGTTCCACGTTACCAAGCTACCATCCTCGTTGAAGATTGGCGGCCAGCTCTTGCGATCTTCCATCTCGAATGTGACATCCTGAGGCGTACCTCCTGGGTCGATAACAGCGCCATCCGGGCCTATCATCTCTACATCCAGCCGCACAGTTGGATCAATGAACATATGGAGTATAGTCTCGTCAAATACTGTGACTGTCATTTCATCACCCTGATTGACAGGCAAGAGAGGGCTGGTCAGCTCAATTCTCAGTATGATGACGCACTCACCGGGCACCGGAAAATGAAGATTTGGGCTTAACTCCAGGCGATTATCGCGCCCCGGCTGTAATGCTAGCTCACGCTCGTCCGGGCAAGCATCGACAACGTCCGTATTAGGTACTGGAGATAGTAGGACAGTCGCCAAAACTCCCTCTGGCACTTCAATGGCATTTCCATCCTGTAAAACTTGGACATACATGGGCAACGTATTCCGGCGTGGCATTTGCAAGCCCCCAGAATCTATCGCCGCCTGCTGTAGCTCAGTACCCAGTACAGGACTCCAGGTTACCTCGTCAACGGTAATTGAGGCCGTCTCGATAGGCTTCAGGAACGTGAAGTCAATCGCCTCATCCTCCCACGAAGCATCGGGTATTACCGTGCCTTCCAGGGTATATAGTCCATCTTCAATTGGGAGATAGTAGGCAACATAGGCATTACCCTCGGCTTCAAATGTATCGAAGGTATACTCACCCCCTGGTCCACTCAGTACAATATCAAACACTGGCGCATACGCATCCTCTACCTGCAATGGCATGTCATTGTTGTCAATGAGTTCATATCGAATTTCTAGAGGAGTATATTGGGTAGCGCCCTGATTACTAAACTGTATTCTAGCTCGTGCTGGTGAGAAAGAGACCCAGGCAGAAAAAATATCCGCATCGGATGAAATGATCCAGTTGCCGGGACGCGGTGTTTCAAACAATAGGCGATTGTAATATCCAGCGGTGCTGCTTTGCTCTATGCTGAAACCAGTTACACTGTCGCCATCTCGGTTAAAAGATGGGCGAGCTGTGCTACTGGAAAGCATCAACATTTCCACCTCAGTCTGATATGGTCGCATATTGAATGATTGATCGTGAACTTCAACCAACCCAAAGGTGTTGAATATATCAGCATCAGTGCTACCTGGCACTCCTAACACTCTGGCTGCCTCATTCAACAAGACCCGGAACACCTCTGGCGCGAACTCATGTACATTGTTTAGGTAGGTAAGTTGATCTACCGTATCGTTCCAGCGATCATCGAATGTCCCGTAAATAGTACGAACTGCGTCAGTGCGCTCCGGCGTGCCGTCATTGGGAGGAATAACGAATAAATACTTTTCTGCCGCACTCAAAGCGCCATCAGGGTCCAGATTGGTCGCTGTAAGATGGGTTAGCATTTGTGGAGTATTGCCGCATGAAGCATCCCTGGCTCCAACTATACTGGCGGCTGGATCGCAAGGCAGGCTATCAGTCAGAATAATCACCACTGTCTTTTGGAGCACATCATCCTGTATCTCTAGACGAGTATTCTCCAACTCAATAATTTCCCCAAAAAGCTCAATAAAATCACTATTTCTTTCTTCGAGTGGCGTGCTAGGTATACTGAGGTCGAGTTCACTGTTATGTAGATTCACCCATCCGGCCAGGGTTGCTGATGTATCGCTGAAGGTAACCACGCTGGCGTTAACATTCAGTTGATAGCCTCGATCAGCCTGCGTCGTGACAAAGTGTTGTAACCATTCTCCCAGAAAATCGATAGCCTCGAAGCGAACCTTATCCGGATCGGTAGGGATGGTCTCAAACTGTTCGCCATTCTCATAAACATAACGCATGGCACGGTCACGTTGTTGATGGTTGGCACGGGTGACAGGGTGCGCCATACTGGTCGAGACATCTAACGCAAAGATAACATCGAGACGGCCCTGTGCCACCTCTGGGTCATCAGCTTGCTGGGAAGGCCCAAATGGCGGCGATGCCTGAGAAGTTAGCGGCAACATTCCAAAAAGCAGTAATCCAATTATGGCTAAACCTAATTTTCTCGTTGGCATCACGTCTCCTCAGTCCAGGTCAGGCAGCAGACAGCGTTGGACTTCTTTCCGCAGTCGTTCAGGATAACCATCACGGGCCATCAGTCCCGTCAGTGGGCGAAAATAAGGTTGCCAGTCGTAACGTACCTGGCGGAATTCTACACGGGCGCTTTGCACCCTATCTCCTTGCATGGTCAATGTGAGAATAACATACGTCGGACAATTATCCTCCAAATCAATGATTGTGCGGGCATCACGCGGAAAACCGACACTCCCGGGGTTGAAGTAGATGGGTGACTCGACCAATCCTTCAAATTCATGAACCTCATCTTTATGGTTTTCAATACGAACCGGCAGACGATTTCCCGACGGCCAGCAGAGCAGTTGTG
Organism: Aggregatilineales bacterium; assembly: GCA_965215855.1. GTDB lineage: Bacteria > Chloroflexota > Anaerolineae > Aggregatilineales > J027 > J027. The sequence continues at coordinate 159,495 of CBDCER010000003.1, forward strand.
ATACGTGGGTGTGACCGTTCATCAAGATACGGGGGGGATATTCTTTATATTTACGCAATCCCTCGAGTTGCTCTCGAATATTGAATTCAAACCATACATACTCGCCCACAGTCTTTAAGATATCGACCTCATCATTGATCTGGTATGAGCCATGCGCCATATGTACGCCTGGCAATGGGTCAGCGTAGGTCGCCAAACCACCCAACCACTCCAATAATATTTTATTACCCTGCTGAACCTTCAATAGACGTTGATTATGCCCCACCATGTATAAAGCATCACGGTTCATAGACATGGATTCACCAAACATGACATCTTGTGGCAGCCGATTCAAGATCATCCAGTCATGATTGCCAACCAGCCACGCCACACGGTCTTCAGGGGAACTGGCTTCATAAATTTCCTTCAGAAGATGAAGCGCTTCGATGGGCTGAGGACCACGCCCAATTGCATCACCCAGATACCAACAGCCATCGACACCAGCAGCTTGTATATCGGCCCACACTGCCTGTAAGGCTAACAAGTTTGAGTGGACATCCGAAAACACCGCAACACGTTTAGTCGCCATATACCCTCGCTAATGGCTATGTTCTTGCAATAATTCTTCCATCTGCGACAAACTCGGATGATTTCGGCAAATGGTTCTTAATCGCTTGATGGCCTGTTCCCCGGCATACCTTCCTTCTTCGTGCTGGCGGCGGTTGAAAAAACCAGAATTATCAACCATCATCTTTAATGCTTGTTGGAACTCACTCCGGATAACCTCGACCTGTCCCTCAACCCAATGAGAATGCCGGATAAATTCATTCGCTTCCTGAATAGCCTCATACAGAGGTTCCAAATTCTGTGCTTGAACATGGTGCATAATACGCTGTCCACGCCGTGAGCCAGCATGTTCATATGCCAGGGGAAGACTCTGCACATGTTCATAGGCTTCTTGCAACGGGATAACTCGTGTGTGTGTTCCTGTACCTACCACAGCTTGCTCAACTTCAATGCGCGATTCTTCAAACTGCGCTCTATGATGCAATAATTCGGCTCGCTTAAGAACTTCCGGCCAATCGACAACATCATTTTCGGCTTTGGGTTTTTCAATCGTCTCCGGCAGTTCAGCATCGGGAATCTCGAAAGTAGCAGCCCATTTCAGAACCATGTCCAGCCGTCGCTTCCGCTCATCTATCAGATCAGCAACGTCGTCCCAACCTTGAATACGCTGCTGCGTCATCGGATCAATCACAAAGAAATTCCTGGCTTTTTCAGCGAAGTGTTGGCGATTCCGAGAACGTTGCAACTGATTCCGAACTACGTCCGCCGCCTGAATAAGTGCTAAACCATATGCTTCGGCTTCAAAAAGAACACGAACTCGTTGCAGCCCATTTTCCAGTTCGGTATGGGTGGCAAATAATTCGTCCTTGTTCTTTTCAAGATCAAGCACAATTGGATGTTGCGAAAAATCGACATCTAGTGCTTCATACCCGACATTATGCGACAGACGCTGAACCTGATCCACGAAGCGTCGCCAATAATCTTCCACCTCATATTGGATAATGTTGTCCCCTAGCGTGTCCAGGTAAGCCTGGCAATCATGTGCCAGATTTTGCAACTCGCGCAATTGAGAAACTCCCTGGTCAATCTGCCTACGACAACGCTGGCTGGCCCTGAACAAACTATCTCCTTCACGCTTCAAAGCTTCCATTCCTTTGAATCGTTCTAGTACACGGGCTGTCGTTTCCAACCGTTGGCTGTGGTCGAGCAATGTGTCAATCTGGCGTTGCAGGAATTTCATTCCCTGCCGAGAGGTATACCCCTGGCTAGAAGTCAAATTTTGGATGAAGTTCTCTGTATCCTGCTCTAATTGAGCCTGCAGACCGCCGAGGCGTTTCAACATCGCCTGGCCCATGTCATCGTCTTCACGCAAGACCAACAACCGGGCACGGGCCTCCATGTTCTCAACTGCGACTTCTTTGCCAAACAGTTCAACACGTAATTGCTCACGTACATCACTGGCACGGTCGTTATACCAACGTTGAAGATAGGTCAACGCATCGCCGTTGTCACGAAAAATCTGCTTCCAGGTTTCGACAGCTTCAATAAAAAGGCCAATATCTGAGTCGGATTTCAAATGACTTTCAATTGCCAACCGCGCCTGCCCAACCTCTGCACCTACTTGCGCCAGGTTGACCACCTGTTGAATATCAGGGTCACGTTCCATACCACGTGCCCGTAATTTTGGCGTTAATCGATATGCCACCGCTGCTGCCTGTGAGAAAAGATTCCGGCTAATACGTGCATCCGGCGTATATTGTGCCTCGGCCATCATCACTTCTAACAACCAGAATTCGTACTCGAAATCATCATACATATTCGAGAGTGCCATCAAATCATTTTTCATGGCAATGAGTTGTGCTAACAACGCCTGATCGTGCGAGTAGGCGTTCTCAACCTGTTGCAACAGATTGGCCTTTTCCTCACCTTTGATAACGCGCTGTAATTCAGCAATCCGTTCATTGATATAACGTGACTCGCGTCCTGTAGCGTTTTTTAGAGCATCCTTTAACTTACTAAGCGCCTGTGGATAGCGACGAAGGTCCTCTTCGTTCATAGCTTCACGAACCAAACGATAGATCAGTAACCGCACTTCATATTGTTGATATAACTCATCATCCAATTCTCGAAGGTCGTCCATATACTCGTCGATCTCTTCGACATCGGGGGGATCTTCAATATCCATCTGGCGCACGAGTTCATCAACTTGATCCAGCCACTCGTGCTGGGCTTGCTTCATAATACGCTTCATCCGGCGTTGTTCGTCATAATTGCCGGGGCGAAAACGGCGCAACTTCATAAAAGCCTGCTTCGGATTATCGTCAAGCAAGCTTTCGGCTTTAGCCAGGATTGATTGATTGGCACTACGATCTGCCTCTACTTCGCGCAGGTTATCCAGCAACCCTCGGAGAGTCATCCTGCGGTCTTGTGGCAAGGTCAAAGCTCCCAAAAGTTCCTCAACGATCTCAATTGCGCCTTCATACTGCCCTTTTTCGCGCAGGTTTACCGCATCAAGATAGCGCAAATGCAAACCAAGTTCTTCAGCCAGCCGATCAAAACGATCCTGATAAACATCAGTTGTCTCCGCGCCCTCGCGTGCAGCCTCAAGCGCGACTGCCACACGTGAGCGATTATTGCTATTCAATGCCAAAGCCAATGTATTTAGATGACCCTCTGCATCGGCCCGCAAACTGATGGCGTCGCGAACCCGCTGGTACAATTTGCTCAAAACTGTATCTTGCAGCAGCCCGCTATCGGCATGTTCCAGCTCCAATAGCTCAAATTCCCGGACGGCCTCATTGAGCTGATTACTCTTTACATTGCGTTCAATGCGTTCCAATGTGGTGTGAATTCCTTCTTTGATCCGAAACCGCGATTGGGCTTGCGAACGCAATTGCTCGAGGGCTGGCAATTGATGGACTCGTGGACCTAGCTCCCGATAATTGCCAATCATCTGGTCAGTATATTGACTAGCTTCCAATAGCCGCTCTTGTTGTATTAAACTCTCGATTTCTCGCCGAATGCTTTGTAATTCGGTATTAGCGCGGGCCAGGATGTTTTCTTCAACTCGCCTGATGACAGGAGCCACACGTGCCCCTTCATAAAGTGTTAGAGCATATTGGAACTGGCCCCAAACAGCCAGTGCACCAGCAGTCTCTAGTGCGTCAGCGGCTGCATTGGCTTCCACTTCAGCTTGTTCAAGCTGACGAAGGTGGTCACGCGCCTCGCGCTCTAGTTCATCAAGTTGAATACGCTTACCAGGATCCAAATATTCTTCGATATTCTCACGTCGTTCCAGAACCTTCAGCGTCTCGCGTGGTGCAAAGTTGTCCAGATATTTTTCAGCTTCGTTGAGATAGCGATTGGCATGTTCAGCCGCAATATTTGGCGCTTGTCCTAGAATGATCTGGCGAGCCTCTTCCTTCGTCCGAGCGCCAATCGGGTTTCCAAGAATGTCGTAAACTTGCACCATCTCACCGGTAGGCGTGCGTTCAATATGCGACAACACGTCCCTGACCTTACCAAGCAAAGCGCCAGAGGTCATCGCCTGTTCTTCAAAAGCCAGATGATCGCGGCGTGCTTCAGCTTGAGCCAACAGCGCCTGCAAACGGTAATTGTCGGGGTTGGCTGATGCTGAATCGCGGGCAACACTCAGGGCTTTATCATATAATCCTAGAATAGTACCAACCGCGACATCCGGGTTCTCACGGCGCAGATTTTGGGCATTATTCCAATAATCAGCAACTTCCTCTTGCACGCGCACATACGCTTGCAAGTCGTGGAGATTGTCTTGTAGACGGCGAACTTTGGCTTCATAGTGGGCTAATTGGGCATCGCTCTCGCCTAAAACCGCATTACGCCACTGTTTCAGAAGGGCTTGAGCCTCTTCATATTCGAAATCACCAATATGCTGGGCATCCATATCAGTCAAGGTATCCAGATAAGCCCGTGCATCCTGAATTTCTAATCGTGACTGGGTATGAATTTGCTGTTCCAACTCCTGATAAGCCACCTGGATTTCATAATCCAGGCTATCAGTTTCGTCTGCATCAATCTCAGCGCCCACTTCTTTCAGTAGTCGGTAAGCTAGACCAAAAGACCCCTCTTCAATCAGTCGCTTTACGTTTTCAATCTTGTTGTAAATTTCCTCGGACATCAGCTCCCAGACTTTCTCTCGCTTGTGACTGGACACTATCACTTGTTTTTTGTACCAAGCTATGCCAGCTCAATGGCAGTTGTATCATTCAAACACATCATGATTCAGCATATTCATCTATATCATGCTCACGTCGTCAGCGGGAGCTGCATATCTAGCCACCCGCCTTTAAATAGGATTTTATCCAAAATGAGCATGAATTACGGCTATTTGTTTCCACCGATCAAATCACTAAGCCACGATGTGGGTGATTACAAGAGGTCACAATGTGATCAAACAGTACAGTTGTAGATAGACGGGTTTCTCGCTGGTTTTAATCAGTATAAATCAATGAAAGTGGCAAGCGCAATAGGCTGCCTGAAGTCATAAAGACAGGAAATTTGGACACTAGTTTAGATTGTGTTGTGACAGATGGAGGGGACTTGGCTAATTATTGGATTCAACATCGCCCAGATCAATAGTCCCAAAAAATTCACAGAACATTCACAGGCAAAGGGCTTTGGTGATGATACAATATTTTCAAATTAAAGTAATGACAGCCGAATGCTCATGACAACAATCTTGATTGCGGATCATAACCCCATAACTCTAGAAAAATTGGAACACAGCCTGGAACGCGAGTGTTATGAAGTTATTGGAACTCAAACTGCGAACCAAGTAGCCGTTTTAGCGCGTGACCATCAGCCAGATCTGGTATTGTTGGACCTAGAACTACCGGAAATGAATGGTCTATTCCTGGCCCATGAAATACGCAGCTTGCCTCATCTGACGCATGTGCCAATTTTGTTCTTATCCGGGCAGCGCGATCATATCGTGCGGGCATTAGATGCCGGTGGTGATGATCTGATAGCACGTCCATTTGCCATACAAGAACTGTTAGCACGCATCCGGGCACTCCTGCGTCGCTCGCGTCGGATGCGCTCCGCACGATCATTGATGATTGATAGCAACCAACGACAGGTTTGGGTCGATCAAGTCAATATCGACCTAACACCAACTGAGTTTGATTTACTGGCACACTTGTGCGAACATGAGAATGACTATCTGACCTCGGAGGATTTGTTGCAGCGGGTGTGGCGCTATCCACCGGGTATTGGCGATACAGCATTGGTCCGCAATCATATTCACAATCTGCGCCATAAACTCGAAATCAGCCCCAATCGTCCCCAGATCATTGTGTCGTTGCATGGTCGTGGCTATCGAATTAACGCACGAGTGCGTCATACAACCGAGGCGTGAAGCCGCCTGATGTTGATCTCCGATTAGAGCGTTGTTCGGCCCCCAACCAGACTATTTCCCTGCGCCCCGTCAGGCAAAAGTCAAGCATACTTCTGGCAACATATGGTATCATTGCGATGTTGTATTGGTGGTTACCCAACCACCCATCGTTTGCCGTTGGAGTCTCAGGTTCATGAGAAAACCACTTCGCGTCCTGATTGCTATTTTAGATCGCAAACCTGGTGGCTCACGTGGGCAAAGTCTGGTGGAATTAACGATTACGCTGCCACTATTCCTGCTCATGTTGTTGGGAATGGTGGAAGTCGGTTGGTTGGCAAACAACTACCTGACACTGGTAGACATCACCCGCGAAGCCGGTCGCTATGGCTCGATTCGTGATCCAATCCGCAACTGGACTCCTGGTGACGAATTGAGTTTTAACCGGATGGATTGCGATACGCAACTGGGATCCTATAATACACCGGGCGAGGTTTTTACGGCTTATCCTGGCCCACCGTTACCTGGATACACTGCTGGTAACGAAGGCCCTATGGATTATTATGATGGCATTGCCTGTACCGTGCTGGCAAACATGTCCCCATTGGAGTTCAAACATACTGTTGATGATATTGTCATTTCGGTGATTTCATACGCAGTGGTCGATACAGGTGGGGGTGTGTTGCGAGCCAGTGTCACAGGACGCTATCCAGCCCGCAGTAATGAATGCCCTGATGACGGGCGTGATCCTTTCGCCCCACCCTGGTTACCCGCTGACCAACGTGACCCACTACGCTATGATGATAATATTGATTTCCAGCGTGGGTATCTGTTTCGCGGTAATCATCGAACGGACGAGAATTGTTTGGGTTCGGAATTCAGTATTGGCGAAATTGAAGATCTATTGAATCAAACACTGGTCGATAGCAGCGGTGGCGCAATCCGAGGCGAGGAGATCCAAGAAATCCCTAATAACGCCATTGTTTTAGTCGAAATTTTCTGGGCACACGAGCAATTGCTCGGCCTGCCATTTTTCACTTGGGCTGGCAACCCGATTCCAATCTACGTATGGACGTTTTTTCCGGTAACCGCCGCTGAACCGACACCAACACCGAGCAATTAAGCGAAAGCAGATCATAGTCATGCAATGGTTACGCCAAAAGCTCGCCATACATAGGAAGCGTGAACAGGCTGGGCAGTCAATTGTCTTGCTGGCATTTGCATTTATCATGCTGGCTGCCTTCGTTGGTCTAGTGACCGACATCTCTATTCTGTTTGTGCGCTATAGTAGCCTGCGACGCACGGTAGATGCGGCAGCAGTGGCGGCTGCCGGACAACTGCGTGGCGAGACTGATTTTGGCACTGTGGCACTGACCGCCCGTGAGTTCATTCTGTTGCATGGGCTGGAACCGGATCGGGTGATTGTGGAGACCTGTGAAACCGACATCGCCAATTGGCGGGCTGGAACCGGAGCCTGGGCCGGGCAGCCACATCCTGAGTCCGTTTATCCAGACGTGGGAGCCATGGGCAATACCGAACTGTGCAATTGGGAAGATCCTGGCAAATTGGTACGGGTGACAGCACAGGTCGAATCAGAAACTTTCTTTCTGAGACTGCTTGGCATCGGCGATGTCACGTTGGAAGCGACAGCAGTAGCAGAAGCAGCGTTGATGGATGTCGCTCTGGTGCTGGATACCTCGCAATCTATGTCAAATGATACAACACTCGATCACTACACCTCGATTGGCTATGATGTATCTGGCGATCAGCCCACTTTCCGCGATGGCTGTTACAATCCCGACTGGTTATTGGAAGGCCGTCCACCCTATGATGCCGATCCGACAGTCGATGGCTATTTTGAAGATCCGGTGTTCTATCAATGGGGGGCCTGTTGCAACGATCCAGGCAACGGTCGGATTCACCAGACGGAAGATGGAAGTTGGGTTGTCTGGACAGATCGCAACGGCAATGATACGTATGATCCTGGCGAGGAAGGCGTCACCAGCAGCAGTGGTGACGGCGATTTGTCAGATTTAATCTGTCATCCCTTCCGCGAGGTAAAAGACGCCGCTCGCAACTTTGTCCAACGTTTGGATTTCGAGCATGGAGACCGACTGGCGATTATCACCTTTGATGAAATTGCAACACCGGTACGCTTCGATTACCAGACAAATGAAGACATACTCATTACATCAGAAAACGAGGCGCTGGCACGACTTAATACTCTGGTCGGCGTCAATGCTAATCTGGATGGCGGCGGCCATGGTCGCTGCTACCCTTTGCAGGTGGCGTTTGAAGACTGGAACGAACCTGATCCACCGCCTGATGGCGAACCGGATAACGAGATCGACAACGACGAAATTAATCCCCAGCGATGGCGGCCTGTGGCTTATGAAAGTATCTCCCAATGTCCAGATACTAACATTGGGGGCGGACTGCGTGTCGCAAATGCCGTATTGACTGATCCGGTGATGTTGCGGCGTGATGCAATGCACATCATTATTCTGTTGAGTGATGGTGCAGCAAATCGCACTGACCCAGCAGCAGGAGCGACTGTCCCCAATTACGGTTCTTATGGCTTTTGTCCCTGGCCCACCTTCTGCAACCCTGGCCCCGAAAGCCCACTCCATGTCGCCGGTATCCCTGATTGGTCGGAGTGCCCGGAATGGACAAATGGCCTCCCTATACCAGGATCGAGCGTGCCGATTTGCAATGATAATGACCCTGACACCCGCCATTTTTGCCTGCAATGGTCAAACGATGTAGGGTTGAACGGTAGACCGGACTGGTCGAGTTTATATTGCGGTGGCTTTGGCCCTGGTTCGGTTGGAGCCTATGATGCCGACGATTATGCTCGCGATTGGGCGGATTATGCTGGCCTATCGGAAGTGGCAAGCGGGATACCCGGCAATTTCATCACGATCTTTACCATTGGCTACGGCGAGAACATTCCGACCAGTGCCACCAGTGCCCCATTGTTACGGTATATCGCAGATGCGGGTGATAATGGGGTTATCGACAACGATTTGCAACAGGATTGGCGCGATAATCGGGTGTTGGACTCATCGGTGTCGCCGGAGCAATTGGGTAACCCAGACATTTGCCAGAACATAGCTGATCCGGCAGAATCGTGTGGACAGTATTTTTATGCGAATGATTTGGCGTCGCTGGATGCTGTGTTTGAGCAGATCAGCAACCACTTATTCACACGCATCACTCGTTAGAGACTCGCCAATGCCGCCTGATCCAAGATCTCGACGCACGGCACGCCGCGGCCAAACGATGGTCGAGTTTGCCATCACCTTGCCTGTCATGTTGATGTTGTTATTTGGCATCATTGAATTCGGGCGTTTGTTTCAAGCCTGGCTTACGCTCCAGAATGCCGCTCGTACTGCGGTTCGCTATGGCGTGACAGGTGCATGGGATCCGCTGAGTGTGCAACGTCATACTGGATCATCCTTAACTGACGAAACCATTTTGGATGAACTGGTGCCATGCGAACCCGGCAACACCGCCCGTTTCCTGGATCATTGGGGCGTAGCCTGCAACCCAGATTCGGATTTCCACTATGGCCTACGAGTGGATATGGCCCGTCTGCCGTCAATTGTGGATCGGGCACGGCAGGGCGCGGCGGGGTTAGAACTGGTTGAGGGTGATAACATCGTCGGCATGTTGCGTGGCAATGGGTCGCCTATGGATTCAGAACCCGCCAACGCACCCAATGAGCCAGGATGGTTCCATGTCTCGATTTGTAGTTCACGGCCCCCTATTGTTAGTGAAGGCTCGGCCCGCTATCTACCCTCGGCTGACCGCAACGAACGGCAATGCCAGGTCATCGAAAATGTGCGTGGCACAACTGGTTTCGGCCCGTTAGTGGGTGATAACCAATACGATGCGGGTGGCCCCGGTGACTATTTGGAAGTTGTCATCCATTACAATGCCCCTTTGATTACTCCTTTGAATGCACTGATGGGTTGGGTTGGTGTGGACTATATCAATATGGCAGCGCGGCGCGTGGGCGTTAATGAAGCGTTTCGGCCATCCCAGGTCGTGAATTTGCCGCCGCATGTGGGCCTGCCAACGCCACAACCTAGCACGACACCTGTCTTCACTGCCCCTCCACCACCAAACAGCACCGCGACCAAAGTACCAGAAATCACATTAACGCCGACCAACACTGGCACATTGCAACCGAGCGCGACACCTCAATGTTCCGATCTGGAGATTGCGGGTGCATCATTAACAGGTTCATATCTGCAAATCCGCGTCCGTAATCGCAATCCAGCACCAGTGTATATTACGGGAGCGAATGTCGTGTGGCGGCGCTGGAGCGGGGGCGAAATGTATGCAGCCGCAGCCAATGTTGTAGGGAACGATCCACATTGGACAGGCATTGATCTGACACCACCGACCAATATGGGACCTGCCGGAGCAGACGGCGTATGGATTGATGATCCTGACTTGCGCGAATTTGGGGGAAACAGTGCAATTACTGTCTGGCAGGTACGTTTCCAAAATGGGCCACCATCCCTCTCAAGCGCGGGCTATAGCATTTTTGACTTTGCTGGTACCACCCTGTCATTTGGTGGTGGAGCGCCGTGTATCATGGATGTGGGCCTGGTGACAGCCACGCCAGATATGTCCATGACACCTGATATGACAACATCACCCACCGAAACCTCAGCACCCCAATGCAGCGATTTCCAACTGAGTTTTGAGCGCTTTGAACCAGCAGGTGTGGTTGTCTTCCGGCTTCGCAATCTGGGTAGCACAACGGTGGAAATCAGTGCCTTTAGTGTGGCCTGGGCACAGTTAACACCCAGCATGTTCGCTAACCAGATTGAAGTTGGAGCATTTGCCTTTGGCAGTGCATCCAATACCGTGATGTGGGTCGGGAGCGACTCGTCGCCCCCAACCTCGGCTACAGCCAGTGGTGGCGGTGACCCCAGTTGGAATATCACACCCGTCATTGCTGCCAGCGAGTCATTGTCGATGTATGTTGATTTTGACGGGTTGGGTGGGCCAGGCACACTATCAGATTACGGTGGACATCGCTCCGATTTCAACGGAACCAACGTGCGATTTGGCGATTGTACTGTCGGTGTGAGCGATGTATCGACGCCTGTAACGCCGCCGCCATCGGTCACACCCACCTATACGCGCACACCTGGGCCACCAACCGCAACGTTCCCGCCCAGCAACACACCACAACCAACATCGACCTTCCCAACAGCCACACCAACACGCACCTGGACGCCGTCTTCTACACCAATACCGAGCATCACGCCCTCACCGACGGAGACGTTTGATTTCTGCTTTGAGTGTTAGGCTATATAGGAGAGATACAGGCTATGTTGAAATATCGATGAATAGCGGCAGGCTTTATGAATCTGTATCGAACTTGATATATCCCTGCTCATCATCGCTCTGCAAGATGCGCCAGCCATGTTCCTGCGCCACAATCGCCAGCTTTTCATCGGGATAGGTCGCGGTGGGATGCTTCACAGCTTCCAACAACACTGCATCAGAATGACTATCAGCATAGGCCGCCGCATATTGGCTGAGATCAATGTCGATAGAGCGCTCGCGCAGATAAGCCCGCACATTGTCCACTTTCTGCTGTCCGGCGCTGGGAGGGCCAACAATGCGTCCAGTCGCTACACCATCGCGCATTTCAAGCTGTGTTCCCAGGCCAACATCAGCATCCACATAAGCCGCAACCTTATCCACAAACTGTTTAAACATATTGGAAACAAGGATGATATGAGCGCCATTGGCTTTATGCGCCTTCAATTCGGCGACCACATCATCCCGGTAGTGTTGCAATAGATAGAGATGCACGACCCAGTGCGACAGGTCATCAATTTGGGCTTCTGTCCAGCCACGCAACATAGACGCCAGTCGCTTGGCCCACAGATGCCGGAACCGTATCTGGCTAAATAACCCTATTTTATGCAGACCCCAGAATGGCAATGCTCGAATATACATTTCCCATATCCGACTGGACGGTATTTTGGTCGAGGCCGTCAACCCACGCCAGACATTGGTCGTGGTCAACGTGCCATCAATATCGAACAATGCCACCTGGATGTCTGTTGTCATAAAGCTATTCTTTGCCTTCTGCGGATTCCATTTCTTGCCGCACCAATTCGCGCCGCAAAATCTTGCCGACTGCGGTGCGTGGCAGTTCATCTACAATGTCAATGCGAGTCGGCACTTCGTAACGTGCCAGGTGTTCACCTGCAAACGCGACCAATTCCTCTTTTGTCAATGACTGGCCTTCATGCAACACCACCCAGGCTTTCAAAGATTCCTGGCCCTCCTTTTCAGGATGTGGAATGCCCGCAACCCCAACTTCAGCCACAGCTGGATGCTCGTTCAACGCATCTTCAACTGCACGGGGATAGACATTGAAGCCGCCAATCAGCACCATATCTTTCTTGCGATCCACAATGAAGAAGTAGCCATCTTCATCCATACGAGCGATGTCGCCAGTATAGAACCAGATCTTGCCTTCGCTATCGGTGCGGAGCGAATTCGCCGTCTCAGTAGGCATGTTATGATAACCAACCATCACCTGTGGGCCAGATAGTGCAAGTTCGCCTGGCTCGCCGACTGGCATTTCGGTCTCGCCATCTTCCAGGCTGACGATCTTCATATCCATATCGGGGAACGGCAGGCCGATGGAGCCTGTGCGGTTCTCGCCATTGAGGGGGTTGGCGTTAGTCGCTGTAGGAGCTTCACTCATGCCAAAGCCTTCCAGCAACTTACCACCAGAAAGTTCCTCAAATTTGCGCTTAGTGGCAGGGGGTAATGGGGCCGAACCACTGAGACATGCCCGCAGTGACTTCAGACTATATTTGCCTGACGCAACATCGGGATGATTGTTAATGGCATTATAAAGCGCCGGAACGCCCATGAACAGTGAGGGTTTGTAGGTATGGATATTATCCAGCACATCTACAATGTCGCGAGCATTGGGAACCAGCACCATCATTGACCCCATCGAGACGGCAAAACTCATCACAGCGACCATACCGAAAACATGGAACATCGGAATGGCGGCCAGGAAAATTTCCTCTTCACCCGGAACCGTACCCTGAAGCCAGGCACGGCACATCAGTGTATTGGCAACGAGAGCTTTGTGCGTGGCAACCGCCGCCTTAGCAATGCCAGTCGTACCACCTGTATATTGGAATAGTGCCAGATCCTCGGGTTTCACGTCCACATTCGGCTTCTTGCCAACATAGCGCGAGAGGATGTCTTGGAACTGGTGATCAGTAGCAGCAACATCAGGACGGTGGCCTTCTTTTTTCTCCTTCAGCAACGTGAATAACACACGAGCCGGAGTAGGCAGATATTCTTTAACATTGGTGACAATTACATGCTCAAGGTCAGTCTCGCCTTGGACACTTTTAACCGTATCGTAAAACATGCTCATGACGATGCAGAACGTCGCACCGCTATCTTTGATCTGGTGCGCCACACGCTTTGGTGGGTAGGTGGGATTGACGGCAGCTACAACACCGCCTGCTTTCAACACGCCATAGAAGCTAATCACAAACTGGGCAATATTCGGCATCACCAGCGATACACGATCTCCCTTTTTCAGACCCATGTCAACCAAGCCCGCCGCCAACGCATCGGACAACATATCGACTTCGCGATAGGTAAGCGTATTTTTTAGGCGGCCTGCGAGCGGTAACACAGCTGAACTGAGAGTCAGTGTACGATTAGAGAACTTCTGAGCATTCTGGCGCAGCAATTCATAAAGAGGATAGTCAGGATAGGGTTCCAACGAGGCAGGAACACCCGGATCATAGCTTTTGGTCCAGGGACGATCTTTGTAATTGATCATATTTCAATCTCCAAGAATTTTGTTTGCAAATAGTTAACAAATCACCGCATCGCCTACAATTTTGGCCTAAGAAAAGTGTTCTTGCCGGAAATATATCAACCTATGCCAGCTTTTGCCAGTGCAAATGGATGTACAGCCGAACAGCCTTGTTCCATCAAGAGGTAGCCTACCACAGTGAGTGTCCATCGGGAGTCCACCATATCGTCAACAAGCAGCACAGGAGCTTCTAATATACCCCGGAATTCAAAAGTGTCCAGAAGATTAGTCGCCTGCTGATAGCTGTTTTGCATTATCTTCTGTTCAGGGCGGTGACGGATTTGCACTACAGCCTCTCGATACTCCAGACCAATTGCCTGTGCGAGACGCGCCGCAAAGTCGGGAACTAACATCGGTCTGCGGAGCGAAGGATTTGCAGTTACCCACGTCGGTGGCGTATCCAATGTCTGAAAATACCGGATGAGCAATTGTGCTGAAGCAGCCACTAATTCGTCCGAAAAGTAATCATCCGAATATTTGCCACGCCGTACTAATTCGCCCCAACCCTCGTCATGATAGTGGCATAGCGCCACTCCAACAGCATTTGGTGGTTTCAATCTACCTCTCAGTGAATCCGACATGCCCGACGGCCACTGTTTACGCGGTTCAATAAAGATATTTTGACCCTCTCGCAGAAATGAAGCCGCGTCCTGCAACGATTGGGGGTCAGGGATAAATTCGATTCTTCGTCCCCGACAATTCTGACATTTACCACAGGGTTGTGGCGGTTTGGAGTCATCAAGAGTACGCGAAATGAAACGCATTAAACATTCCTGATGCTGAATATAGTTTTGCATTTCCTCAAGCTCGACATAACGCTGACGAGTAACGTGTTGCCAGCGCACATAGTCAGGAGAACGTTTTTCACCAATCAAGAGGAAAAACCTGCCCTGTTTTGCAATAATATCTTCGAGTTCAAGATGCGACAGAATTTTATCCAGGGTTGACTTCTTAACATTAAGCGCGTGCAAAAGCTGATTTCGCGTCATTTCACCCTGACGGGCGAGCAGGTCAACCACTTGCTGAATATATTGAGGTTTGGGAAATGCAGTTTCAATGAAATACTGCTGAATATCCTTGTCTTCAGAGCCGTGCATGAGGATAATACTGGCCCGGTCAATCCCACGTCCGGCACGCCCTATCTGTTGATAGTAACCAATAATTGAGCCGGGATATTGATAGTGAATGACAAAGTGCAAATCAGGCTTATCAAACCCCATTCCCAGTGCAACACTGGCGACCAGTGCTTTGACCTCGTTGTTGAGCAACTGATGTTCCAAATCAACGCGACTCTCGTCAATTTCTGGCGCCATTTGAGCAAAATACGGTTTCGTATTGAATCCTCGCTGGTTCAGCCATTTCGACACACGCATACAATCGCGGGTCGTCATGCAATAAATGATACCGCTGCCCTGAATATGTGATAACAGATATTCTAGCAACACCAGCCGGTAGCTGGCCGTGGAAGGTTGGGGAAGAACCGAAAGCCTCAAACTATCACGAGTCAGTGGCCCACGCATCACTCGTAGATTGCCCCCCAAGATTTCACTGACATCAGCCACAACACGATTGTTGGCCGTAGCGGTAGTGCCTACTACTGGCGTCTGTGGTGGGATTTCATCCAAAATCCTCATAATGCGGCGATAATCGGGGCGGAAATCATGCCCCCAATCGGAAATACAATGGGCCTCATCCACCACCAACATCCCCACCCGGTGGCGAATATGTTCCCAGATGTTTTCTCGGAAATGTTGGTTAGCCAGACGTTCAGGCGAGATCAATAGCAAGTCTATTTTATCATCTAACAAACGCGACTCGGCAAGCTCGTTTTCGGTTGAAGTATTGGCGCTGTTAATCGAAGCAGCAGACAATCCTAACGCATTTGCCGCCTGAATCTGGTTTCGCATCAATGATAATAGAGGGCTGATCAGGATTGTCGGCCCCGCGTGATCGCTGCGGAGAAGGCGTGTTGCGAGAAAGTAAACGAGGCTTTTGCCCCATCCAGTACGTTGTACAATCAAGAGGCGCTGTTGGTTTTCTACTAACGCTTCAATCGCTTCCCACTGCCCTGGTCTGAAGCGTGCTTCAGTACCCAGAACTTGATGAAGCCAATACTCTGCAATCTCATAATGCAATGCGTTTGGCATGGTTATCTATCATCAAAACAATGGTAGTTGGCTAGGTTTTTCCTGTGCGGGTTTAGATGAATAAATATCCTGCAAATCAGGCAACATTGCACGAGGCGATACGCCGATTGGATGAGCGCCTTTTGTGAGCAGAATCGCGTTTCCTTCAGCACTTTTCGGGGGTTGAGGATAGTCAAGCACACAAGCAGGTAATCCAAACTTTAGCGCCTCCAGCCCCGCATTCAATGTTCCGCCTGTTGCACCAGCCTCAATAATACACAAGGTTTCTGACAATCCGATAATTGTTCGATTACGTGACATAGCGTTGCCTACCGACCAGCCCATCTGTGGTGAAAACTCCGAGACAACCAGCAAGTTTTCAGGATTCTGTTGGTATAAGTCACGTAATTCAGCGCGAAGTCGAAATTTCATTGCGCCTTCTGGCAAAACCAGCACCGTTACACCACCGTTTTCGAGCGCCGTTCGATGGGCAATTGCATCTACGCCTGGTGCATGACCGCTGATAATTGTGTAGCCTTGCTGCACAGTGCCTTGCACCAGTTCTATTGTGTGTGCAATACCTTGTTCGGAGACACGACGCGAGCCACTGAACGCAATACCCGGCATTGCCAATTTTCCGATGTCGCCAAACACATACAATAATGGTGGCGCTTTTTCATCCAGATTTTCCAATATCTGAGAAGGGAATTCGTCGTCGGATCGTATTAACAATTGGAACCCGCGCCGGTACAATGCTTCCGCCAGGGGTTCAATGTCTTCGATAGCAGCATCACGTAAGGCAGCAATGGTATTATCTTTGAGACGAAACATCCGCTTGAGTTCATGGGATTCCAGGCTAAACAGGCCGCTTAATTGTTCTTCAGAACCATTGGCCCAATTGAGGATTTGGCCCAACGTTTTCTGGCCGATGCCAGGAATGGTTTGAAGACGCAATATCGTTAATTTATGAGTATCCAAAGCTTTTCCTTTTAGCCAAAATCCACGTTGTTCATCATGTAGAATAAGTATATCGGAAACGTAAGGAGCGTACCATTTCAACCACCAGCTTACCCTGTTCGTCCAGCCGCTTGGCCCAACCAGCATCCGTAATCTTCCCGTGACTGAAAACCTTACTCGCGCCTGGAATCGCCACCGCCAATGGCACGGCGGTTCCCCGCAGCGAATGAACCACATTCACCATTGCCGTGATCGTATTCGGGCCAGCCATCGTCCCACCCGCCGTCACAATCAGACCAACTGCTTTATTGTGTAGATAGGGATTCTCACCACCGGACAGAAACTCAAAAAAATCGAACATATTCTTGGTGACACCTGCCATTGAGCCATGATAAGCTGCTGTGCTGATAATCAGACCATCGGCTTGCCGCACTGCATCAATCAATTGTTGCACATTTGGCCCAAAATCCTTGAGGCTGCGTCCCGGCTCATACATCGGCAATTGCAAGTTGTACATGCTGAGAATATCGGTGCGTGCCCCTTTGTTAGCGGCTGATTCTAGCGCCCGTTCCAATGCCCACAGACTGGTTGAATTGGGGCGGAGCGTGCCACCAATGCCGACGATAGTTGGTTGATTGTTGACCAGCATATTTGTTTCCTTCTCTGTGATGATTTCCCACATTATCCTATCCTCATCAGCTTAACACCGCATGAGCGTTAGATGACAGATGACAATATCCCGTCACGTGGACTGCCATGATTATTACAGATTCGTGATGGAGCTGTATCGGGCAGCCGATCAGTTCTGAGCCTGTACAAAAGGGCAGGAGAGAACAAACAGGGAAGCCGAAGCTCCCCTGGAAATGTATTGCTTAGTGACCAATAGCCTTAGTTACGGAGTGGTTTGCCAGTTTGCAGCATGTGTTGGATGCGTGCCTGGGTCTTCTCCTGGCGACACAAATCAACAAAGGCCTCACGCTCCAGATCGAGGATGTATTGCTCATCGACCCATTGTGGCTTAGAGAGGCCGCCACCCGTCAACACATAAGCCAATTTTTCAGCGACGAATACGTCGTATTCAGTAGCATACTGCGCCTCTAGCAGCGACCATGCCCCCAGCTTCAAAGCAGCATAAGCATCGCGCCCAGCAGCCCAAATCTTGCCCGGTTGGCGCGATTCATAAGACGGCAACTGGCGCAGAACTTCGGCTTTAGCCTCAGCGATGAGATGATCGCGGTTCATCACAATACGATCTGTAGTGGTCAAGAAACCCATTTCGCGGGCTTGCATGGCACTCTCAGCCACTTTCGCCAGGGCAATCTGCTCAAAGACTTTTTGTAGGTGCGGCAACACATCAGCATTTGGCGAGGATTCCATGACCGGATTGATGATCCGGCGCATCAGCTCTTTCGTGCCGGTTCCTGCTGGAATAACCCCCACGCCAAATTCCACCAAACCAATGTAACTCTCGGCATGGGCCACCACTGAAGTCCCTGCCATTGTGACTTCTGCACCACCCCCTAATGCCAGGCCATATGGCGCAGTAACGACAGGCTTCGGTGCAGCCCGGAATGCTTGCAATGTATCCTGCAATACGCGCGTCATCTCATCAATCTGATCGAACTGGTCGCTAACAGCCGCCATCACAACCATCATGAGATTAGCGCCGACGCTAAAGTTATCGCTCTGGCTGCCAACAACCAAGCCATCAAAATCATCGTTCAGTCGTTCCAGTGCAACCTGACTCATTTCCATAATGTCGGCGTCAATTGCATTCATTTTGGAATGGAATTCGAGTAGTGCTACACCATCACCTAAATCGAGAATGCTGGCTCCCTCACGACGCTCAACTACCTTGCCCTCGGCCCGAAGTTCGGTGAGCATCACGATGTTCTTATCGCGGATCAGTGACACATAATCCCTCTTGCCGGGATCATAATAGCCGACCACTGTGCCCTTATCGTCACGTTGATAGAAAGTAGTGAAACCACCATCGACCATTTCCTGCACCCAGGGCGCAACTTCATAGCCAGATTCAGCAATGCGCGGCAACGACTCCGCAACCCCAACGGCATCCCAGATTTCAAACGGACCAAGTTCATGAGCAAAGCCCCACTTGTTCGCATTGTCAATATCGACCAGTGTATCGGCGATTTCACCCAATTTCTGCGAGGCATAAGCGAATAGCGCCGCGTGCATGTTCCATAAATACACACCGGCCCTATCGTCTTCATTCACCATCGCTTTGATGCGCGTGCCGGTATCTTCTATTTTGCGGTGCATGCCCACGCTGTCAAAACGGACTTTGGTCGGTTCTGCATATTCTAGGGTTTGCAAGTTCAGCGGCATATGCACTTTTTTACCATCAGGGCCTGAAACTGTCTTATAGAATCCCTGTTTAGTCTTACGCCCCAGGAATTTATTGTCCAGTAGCCATTGATAAATGCGCTCGCTCTCTTCGTGTTGCAACACTTCGCGCCAGGGGTCATCGGCGATGGCGTCATAGAGATTGCGAGCGACATAAACATGCACATCGTTGCCCACCAGATCGAGCAAGCGGAAAGTGGCTGTCTTAGGATGGCCGATCAGCGGGCCAGTGATGGCGTCCACTTCTTCAACAGTGTAGCCATTATCCACCGCAAAATTCATACCAATGCTGCCGATAATGCTGATGAAACGGTTGGCAATGAAGTTCGGTGTGTCTTTGCAAAGAACACAGCCTTTACCCAGGTGCTTCGTGCCGAACTCGAACATGAACTCGACCAAGGCTGGATCGGTTTCTGGTTGAGGGATAATCTCCAATAGCTTCAGATAGCGTGGTGGATTGAAGAAGTGGGTTCCCAGGAAATGCTGGCGCATATCATCGCTACACTCTGCAACGATACTCTCTACACTGAGGCCAGAGGTATTGGTGGTGACAATCGCTCCTTGCTTGCGAACCTTATCAATTTTCGCCATCAAATCCTGTTTAATGGACAACTTCTCGATGATAACTTCAACAATCCAATCAACATCAGCCAATAAGTCCAGGTCGTCCTCAACATTGCCTGTTGTAACCAGACCAACATCACCAGTCTTGAAGAACTGGGCAGGACGGGCTTTGGTCAGCTTTTTAAGATTGCCGTTAACCAGAGCATTGCGTTTGGCGGGAGGGTCACCCGGCTGAGTATTAGGGGTTGGAATATCGAGCAACACTACGGGAATCCCGACGCCTGCCATTAATGCCGCAATGCCCCCGCCCATCGTACCCGAACCGATGACTGCGGCTTTGCGAATTTCGTAAGACATACTGCACTCCTTGATAATCTATGCACAAGGGAAGTATTCAAATCATCATTTGATTAATTATACCGAAGACCAGCTAATCTGCACGTGTAATTTCTGACAATGATACTTCCACAGTCACAGGATCAGGGCGCTGATGCAATGCCGGAGAAGTTTATCATGATGTCATATTCACAACATATTGAGGCCAATACCTGCACTGAAGCAGTTTCCCCAAGGTGTTCAACGTGTCCTCTACATGAGGTTTCGATCCAAACCCCTATAAATCTGGTATAACCATACAGAGAAACACTGACGCGATCTGCATCTCATTGCCATTGTGAAAGTGATAAAATTGTCAGTGTGTGCGGGCTGAATCATGGTCGAGGTCGCAGGGAAGCGACATATCATCGGACTGGACAAGTTTTGTTGTTTCCCAATTGGGGTGTATCATGCAGACATACACACCTTTCGAAAGTTTCATGGTTCGCGCCCCATCCAGAGATGATAAGGACTATTATGAGCATCCGTGAAAATTGCGTAACTTCCTTAGTCGAAGCTGCCCAACTGGTCAACAATGGTGATATACTGGCACTTGGTGGTCTGACCATGTATCGTCGTCCAGTAGCTTTCGTGCGCGAATTATTACGTTGCTCACCACGCCCCACCGATTTAACGCTGCTGTGTTTCACGGCGAGTTATGAATCGGATTTGTTGGTAGGCGCGAGGATGGTCGGCAAAACGCGCTCGTGCTATTTTGGATTGGAGGCATTTGGGCTGGCTCCCATGTTCAGCGAATCGGCCAATCAAGGCACGGTGCAAATCATTGAGGAGACAGAGGCAAGTCTCGCAATGGGCCTGCGGGCCAAAATGGCAGGGATAGGCTTTATGCCTGCCTTTGCGTGGATGGGAACCGATCTGCTGAAATTGCGTCCAGACATCAAAACCGTGAACGATCCCTATAGTGGTGAAACATTGGTAGCTTTTCCAGCTATTGATTGTGATATAGCTGTGATTCATGCACTGGTGGCTGACAAACGTGGTAATGCCCGTTTAAATCGTAACCTGGGTGTAGATCGAGAACTGGGAATTGTTGCTGAAACGGTCATCATCACCGCCGAGGAAATTGTGGATCGACTGGATAGTGAGGTGGATATTCCAGCCAATATCGTCACAGCGGTCGCTCATGCACCCTGCGGCGCGTGGCCCACATCTTGCTATCCGCACTACCCAATTGGTGGCGGGGAGATTCTGCGCTATATTGACGCCTGTAATGCTGGCGATTTTGCTCGCTATGTAGCAACAATGCTCGCTGAAGACTGGGGACACTCATCTACTATTCAGAAAACCCAACTATAATAAGCACACATGGATTGAATTTGGAGTAATGTGATGAAACGACAGATCACCACCATTATCAGCCTGCTGCTGCTGGTCAGTGTGACCTTTGGCTCTGGCTATATTCTCGGCGCACAGAGCCAGCAACCAGCTACAGCCCAGGGTGCATCACCCCGCGATGCATTGTTCGCGCCTTTCTGGGAAGCCTGGGAATTATTGCATGAGTTCTATGTGGATCCACTTGATGATACCGCACTCATGGAAGGGGCGCTCCAGGGTATGATGAATGCACCTGGCGACACAAACACCGACTACATGAGTCCAGATCGTTATGCCCAGGCTCGCGAAGGACTCAGCGGTGAATATGAAGGTATTGGCGCGACTGTGCGCCAGGACGAGGATACCGGTGCATTGATTATCGTGCGGCCATTGCCTGGCTCACCAGCTGAAACAGCAGGGTTGCTGTCGGGTGATCAGGTTGTGGCGGTTGATGGCGAAGATATCACTGGCCTGGATCAGGACATTATCATCAGTATGGTACGCGGCCCAGCCGGAACCGAGGTTGTGTTGGGTATACGACGCGATGGCAACGATGAAATTCTAGAAATTGCCGTGCCTCGCGCCCGCATCGCATTGCCATCTGCCGAATATGAAATCTTCGAGGACAACATTGGTTATGTATTGCTTTACAATTTCGGTCAGGATTCCGATGTTGAGCTGGCGCATATATTGGCCGACATGGGTGTGGAGAATTTGGAAGGGCTGATTCTAGACTTGCGTGGCAATACCGGTGGCTATCTGGATACCACCCTTGAAATCATTAGCATGTTTATCTCCCGTGGCACGATTTTCATTGAGCGCGGTACTGATGGAGCCGAGCAATCTATTCAAGCCTATGGTAATCCCATTGCGCCCACCGTGCCGATGGTGGTATTGGTTGATAACTTCAGCGCCAGTGCCAGTGAGCTAGTAGCCGGGGCTTTGCAAGACTATAACCGCGCAACCATCATAGGTACGCGCACCTTTGGTAAAGGATCTGTGCAGACATGGCGCGAATTGTCCAATGGCGGAGGCATCCGTATCACAATTTCGCGCTGGTTTACGCCAAATGGACATTCAGTGGAACCTGATGGCATTGAACCGGACTTCGTGGTCGAATATGAGCCACCAGCAGAAGGCGAAGTCTATGACCGTGCCAACGATAACCAGATTCAGGCAGCGGTTGAAGAATTGCGGAACCGTGCCCCGACAGGCCCACAGGCCAGCATTCCTGTCTCAACCGGCGTTCTGAGATATTTCTAACAACTAATGCGGGTTTTTCTTCGTAGAATATTATAATGAGGAAAATACGCATAGCTGAAGGAGTAAATGATGGTATTCTTCAACTCTGGTTACTTTCTCTTCGTGATGATCCCCGCACTGATCCTAAGTGGATTAGCGCAGATGGCCGTGCGAGGAGCTTATAACAAATGGAGCAAAGCACGTAATGGCAGTAATGTCACCGGTGCTGATGTTGCTCGCCAGTTCACACAATTCTATGGATTCAATGTGCGTCTGGAAGGTGTTCGGCAGCAATTGGGAGACCACTTCGATCCACGCTCTGGCGTGGTGCGGCTGTCGCCCGGTGTCGCCCAACAACCCTCTATCGCTTCAATGGCGATTGCTGCCCACGAATTCGGTCATGTTCAGCAATATGCTCAGGGCAGCATCTTGATTCAGATGCGGTCATTTATCCTGCCTGTCGCCCAGTTTGGCAGTTACGCGGCCTATATCTTGATCCTGGCCGGGTTGTTGCTGAATTTTGCTGGAGCTGCGTGGCTAGGCCTGATCTTATTTTTCTTCACCACGCTGTTCTCGGTACTGACATTACCAGTCGAACTAGATGCCAGTCGCCGGGCCATGAAGATGCTGGAAGAAACAGGCTTGATTGTCTCCCGCGAAGATAAGTCCGGTGCGCGTGCGGTATTGCGTGGTGCAGCTTTGACTTATGTGGCTGCAATGGCTGTCTCGATTCTGAACTTCGCATATTATGCGATGCTGGTTTCAGGTATGAGCCGCGACTAGCCTGCTCAACCTTTTGTATCCCCTCCTCGACTCTGCTTAACATGAGCGGAGTCGGGATTCAACTCAACCATACCGGAGACTTCTATGCTTGCTGCCGATGACTACACCATTGATGAGCTGATTGCGGTTTGTATTTCCCGCCAAATTGAGGATGGTGAGGTATTGGCGCAAGGATTGGCGACGCCGCTGGTAGTGGCAGGCTATATTTTAGCCCAGGCCACCCACGCACCGAATATCGCCTTTGCTTCGGCTATCGGGCAGGGCTTGTGTTTTGATTGGGGGCCACTTGGCATTGCTACCATTGAGGAATTGTGGTTGGGTAAATCGGTGATGAATGTTGGCTTTGTGACGGCGGTGGCAGATCTGTTGCCGCGTTTTCATATCAAAGAGTTCTTTCGCCCTGGACAGGTTGATGCTGCCGGAAATTTCAACAACATCGCCTTTGGCAAAGACTATCGCCGCCCCCGAATGCGACTGCCAGGAACGGGTGGCATCCCGGATGTAACCGTTCAATCCGATAAAATCTATTTGTATGTGCCACGTCATTCACGCGTGACATTCGTAGAAAAACCGGATTTTATCAGTGGGCTAGGGCACTCTCCACAACGCACACGCGGTGAAGGTGTACGGTATCTCATCAGCGACCTAGGTCAATTTGATTGGATAGATGGCCGGATGAGATTGACGTCTTATCATCATAGTGTGGACATCAAACGTATTCAGGCGAAAACCGGTTTCAAGTTGGATATTGCGCCCGATGTACATGAAACACTCCCGCCAACTGGTGAAGAAATTCGCTTGTTACGGGAGGAGATTGATCCGCTAGGTGTACGCCGATTGGAGATACTGGGTGGAACCAAACGCCGTGATCTGTTGCGCGATATTCTGGCAGCAGAAGGCGTGTTGTAGTGTCTGTTAGTCAAAATTAGATATGCTGTCAAAACCCATGCTATAATCAGGGTGCGTTATATCACAATTGAATAGATTTCCAGTTCAGGTGACTCCAATGCCCGGATGCAAGAGTCACAATGGGGGAAGTCGGTGCAAGTCCGACGCTGTCCCGCAACTGTAACCGTAGCCCGCCTATGGAAGCCAGAATGCCCGCCTGAATCTGTACATCCGATATTCCTCGCGGACCGGGAATGATGTAGCGCAGAACTATCACGCTGCTTTGCCGACGAGGACAAAGCAGTTTTTGTTTTCTATGACGATGCAAAGGAGTTTTTTACACAATGAACCGTTTTTTGATGATATTGCTGACAGTTGTGATGATCTTCGGTTTAACCCCAATCTGGGCACAGAGCGATGATACCAGCGACTTCCCTGAATTAGATGCAGCTGTCGCATGGGTGATCAGCCAGCAGCAGCCTGATGGTGGCTGGTCGGATGGCTTCAACGAGGGATCATCGCTCAGTGCAACCACCGATGCGATTTTCGCGCTGACAACCGCTGGCATTGATATCGCGACGTTGGTTAATGAGAATGGCAACACGCCGCTGGATTACCTGGCAACCATTGTGGCCGAATCTGAGGAGGTGACACCCGGTAACATCGCCAAGACCGTGACGGTGTTAGTGGCAATTGGCATTGACCCGATGGATTTCAATGGCGTCAATTTGGTGGAGCTATTGCTGGCGTCACAAAACGAGGACGGGTTGTTTGTGGACGATTTGTCCGGAGTTTTCGGGCACTGTCTGGTAATGGTGGCGCTAATCAATGTGGGGGGAGAGGAACCTGATGACGATATTGTTGAGTCTCTGGAAGCTGCTACCATCGCTGTTGACAGGTTGCAAAACGAGGATGGCGGCTGGGGCTTTGCGTTAGAAGGCGCCTCGGATACCAACACTACTGCTATTTGCGTGCAAGGCTTGGTGTTGCTGGATGACGAAACTGCCTGGGGAGCCACTGGTGCGGCGCTGGAGTATTTTGGCGCAATTCAGAATGATGATGGCGGCTGGCCTTACCAGAATCCGAGCGACTATGGCACGGATAGCGATGCCAACTCGACCAGTCTGACCCTTCAGGCATTGAATGTATCCGGGGTCGACCTGGATGCCTGGAATCTTGAAGATATGGTGACATATTTGCTAAGTCTGCAAAACGAAAGCGGCTCGTTTAGCTTCAGTACAGCTTTCCCCGGCGACAATTTCCTGGCGACGGCGGCGGTTATTCCAGCATTAGGTGGTTATGCCTACAGCGATGCTCGTTTGGTAGTTGAAATGGCATCAATGGAGACTGAATAGACGTGGGATCCGTTTCTCCGACAATGAGGCCAACAATGCTGGAAAGCACACAATCCCATACACACCACCAGAATCCCTTAGATGTCCGCGCCTGGGCAATCTGGTTAGCAGTTTTGCTATTGGTGGCTTTCATGACACGCAATCCCTGGTATCAGGCTCTGATTGGCCTGTGGATTGTGTTAACGTGGCCGCCCGTTCAGCCGCAAGGTCTCAGTTTGAAGGGTGTGCTGTGGTTTGGTGCGATAGCCGTTACCTTTGGAATGCTATTCAATGCATTGACAGTGCATGTCGGAGAAACGGTTATACTGACTATTCCCGGCGATATTCCCTTACTAAGTGGACACGTGACTTTAGAAGCGGCAGCGTTTGGTGCATCGAATGGTTTGACTATTGCGCTGATTGTGTTGATTTTTGCCCGTTTCAGCGCCGCCATTGATTACGGTAGTATATTGCGTTTTTTGCCCGCTGCTCTGTTTGAAATGGGACTCATTGTCTCGATCAGTTTTACTCTGCTGCCCAACATGCGGCGAGCTTGGCGCGATATTCAACAAACCCAGGCCTTGCGAGGCCATCGTGTCCGGGGACTGCGAGATTTGCCACCACTGATAGTACCGTTGGTTGTCAGTGGGTTGGAACGGGCGCTGGTGTTGGCCGAAGCGATGGAAGCGCGTGGTTATGCCCGCCAGCATGATAGATCGGCGCACATCCTGTCACGCTTACTGCTGAATATCAGCCTACTGGGTATTCTGGCGCTAGTTGTTTTGAACACGTTCTGGGACATGGAGCGGCTGCTGTTCATCGGGGGATTAGCCTTCAGCAGCGGATGTCTAATATTCGGGCTGCGGACTGGGCGACATACCCGCACGCACTTCCGTCAGGGACACTGGTCATGGAACGAGAGTGTGGTGACGGCAGGTATAATCTTGATATTAGTCGCGTTTCTGTTGGCTGCACCTAGAGACTTGAACTTTTCGCCATATCCGCGCCTGGAATGGCCCACTTTCAATCCCTGGCTCGGCATCGCCACGATTGGCGTCGTGTTACCGGGGCTATTGTCACACCATGATTGATATTGACCACCTAACCTACACCTATCCGCACACCGAATCACCCGCACTGGTCGATGTATCGTTGCAGATTCCAGCGGGGGCGTTTGTATTGGTGTGTGGAGCCAGTGGTTCCGGAAAATCGACTCTGCTGCGGGCGCTGAATGGGTTGGTTCCACATTTCTATGGAGGGACATTGGCTGGACGAGTGCTGGTTGGCAGTGTAGATACAAAACAGGCCAACCCGCGTAAACTAGCAACTACTGTCGGTTTCGTCTTTCAGGACCCCACTGCACAGTTCGTGGTACAGACAGTCGAAGACGAAATTGCTTTTGGCCTGGAAAATCTAGGAATAGCGCCGTCGGAAATGCCAGAGCGCATCAGTCAGGCTTTGGCGGCGGTCGGCGCGGCACATTTGCAAATGCGCCAGATCAACACTCTATCTGGTGGCGAAGCACAACGCATAGCGGTGGCCTGTGCGCTGGTGATGCAGCCTAAAGTGTTGGTATTAGACGAACCAACATCACAGCTTGATCCAGCCGGAGCCGATGCATTGCTAAAAGTATTGATCAGGCTCCATCAAAAACATGGCATTACAATTATTCTGGCCGAGCATCGGCTGGCCCGCTTGCTATCCATTGCCACACACTTGCTAATTTTGGAGCGTGGACAAACGCCACGATTAACAACACCGCATGAGTTACCCACTGCCTTGCATCCCTCATTCTTGGCTGCTGCCAATCATCTCGGCTGGCAACCTCTACCATTATCGTTGGCTGAGGCACGTGCGATGGCAAATCAACGTGCCTGTCCGCCCTATGAATCGACTATTCACCAAACGGACAACCACACAGAGTTGTCCCTACAGACCGCTTCTGCCCCCGTGTTGCAAGTGAAAAACCTAAGCGTTGGGTATGGGAAACAGACGGTTTTGCATGACCTGAACTTCGATTTACGCAAGAGCGAATGTCTAGCACTGTTAGGCGCAAACGGTTCCGGAAAATCGACGTTGCTCAAAGTGTTGGCCGGCCTATTGATACCGGAGGCTGGAACGATCACATACGCAGGACAGGACATCATGCAGCAACGCGTCGATCAACGCGCGCAGAATATTGCCTACGTACCTCAAGACCCCAACACCATCCTGTTTGCCGATACCTTGCTGGACGAATTGCACTTCACGTTGGATGGCTTGCAGTTGCCACCTGTTATGGAGCCAGTCGCTTTTCTGGAAATGCTCCGCCTGGATCCCTATGCTCATCACTATCCTCGTGATCTTTCCGGTGGTGAACGACAACGAGCTGCCCTGGCTGCCATGTTGATTGCCGAGCGACCCATTCTGTTGTTGGACGAACCAACTTTAGGATTAGATTACATGCAGCGCGAAACGCTGGTTGAACTGCTACGAGCCTGGCAAGGACGTTCCATCATTCTGGCAACCCATGATCTGGAACTAGCCGGGCGCGTGGCAGATCGTGTCATCATTTTGGAACATGGACACATCGCAGCCGATGGCATACCACGCGAGGTGCTATTCAACACACCGAGCTATCAAACCCAACTGGCGCAGGTATTTGACCGAGCCGATTTGTTGACCACCGATGACCTTCGTTAATCTGACCTGTATTGAACCCCAAAAACATTTTTACATATTGTAAAAACCCTGAATAACGGCTAAAATAGCGACTTCGTATACAAGGAGTTCATACAACTATGCAGAAAACACTTGCCGACGGCTTGATATTACGCTCGCTAAGTGAAGGTAATACCAACGACAAAACTGACCTCCCTCAATTTTTTCTGGACGTATTTACAGAGGCGTATGGTCCCGATGATGAAGATATTGGCCCCTGGACCAGCGATCTATTGAATGACAACCATCCCGCCGTCACGGATGAAGACGTGTGGGTCGTAGTTGATCCGGCTCATAACGAGCGCATTGTTTCGGCGCTGCTACTGATCCCCCAGGTATGGTGTTATGACGGTATTGAGTTGCCAGTGGGCCGTGTAGAACTGGTGGCAACCCACAAAGATTATCGCAATCGTGGATTGCAGCGGGCGTTGTTCAATGCCTTACATGAACGCAGCGAGTCTTTAGGACACAATATCCAATCCATCACTGGCATTCCCTATTTTTACCGCCAGTTTGGCTATGCGATGGCCGTCGATTTGGGTGCATGTGGCGTCGTTTCAGTTGGCAGTATCCCCAAACTAAAAGACGGTGAGAAACCGCAATATACGCTGCGGCGGGCGACGGTGAATGATATTCCCGATATGATGCGATGGTTCAAGCGGCTGGCAGACCAAGCAATGCTGAGTGTAGTACGCCCCCGTGAACACTGGGAATATGAAATGACCACACGCCAGACGTGGCCCAGAATCTTTCATATCATCGAGGATCAGAACAATAAAGGAGTGGGCTACGTGCAATCGCCCTCTGAAATATGGGGCACACGCTATGGCTGTGGTGAATATGCAGTGGGCGAGGAAACATCGTATCTCGCAACGTATCCAGATGTTTTGCGCGGTCTGCATCAATATGCCAAAGACACTTTCAAGGACAAAGAAGTCCACCTCATCAGTTTTGATAGCGGCCTCTATGAGCCATTGCGCCCCTTACTGGAAAACACGAGCTATTCTGGAATTAAACAAACGACTTATACATGGTATATACGTGTCGTGGATATGGTCAGGTTAATCCAAGATATAAAACCTGTTCTGGAGCGACGGCTGGTGAATTCGCGGGCACATGGCTACACCGGCACGCTGCACATTGATTTCTACAGCAAAAAAGGGCTGTTCATACGCTTGGAACAGGGAAAGATCGTTGAAATCAATAACAGCAAGCCCGCGATTGACAAGGAAGATGCAGCATTTCCTTATCACAGTTTTTTGAGTGTACTGTTCGGTCATCGTACAGTAGCCGAATTGAATGCCGTGTTGCCCGATGCCTACGTCAGCCGAGGTTCGTTTAAAGCCGCAGTGCTGTTGGAGACTCTGTTTCCCAGACGTTTCTCGTGGCTACCGGCGTTCGCCTAGCGGTGGCTTATTTATCGTCTTGCGAATGCGACACAGGCGGGCAAGTGATCTTGCAAGCAAAGGGCTGCGCTTGCGCTGGAGCGCCATGTGACTTGTCCCGCCTGGAAACACACTATCCATCCTAGAAACTGCGAAGTGGTTTTTGCACGACTACTAATCTTGCTTTCGCTGGGCAAGCGATACTATTTCTTCTTGTCTTTATCCTTCTTATCCTCTTTTTCCTCATCCGGGTCTTTCGGCTTAGGCCAGCCCTGGTTTTCTGCACGCTGTTTGATATTGTCCACCAGTTTCTGGTAGAGTGGCTTACCATCACCATAAGCACGCGCCTCGCCACCCTGCTTTTTAACATAATAGAAGACCTCTTCGTCAAGCTGCCTGGACAATCCAAAGAGCGTTATCATGACTCTGGTATCAATATCGCGCTTGTCGTCATCCGTTATCCACCAGGGAACTTCTAGGGTCTCCTTATTAAATTCGGCGACTTTCTCGGGCAAGATCTGCTTGGTATATGTGTAGTATTCATTAGCATGGAACAATTCATGTATTCTGGTGATGTGTGATGACCAGTATTTCACGCGCTTCGGCGCACCATACTCCGCCGGGGTGAGTTCGCTGACAATTTGATGCCAGTTATCAGGTCTGACAACATCGCTCTGGGAACCTGGAACATCTGTACACCCGTTATTGCTGATGTTCCATAGTGTATCGACCACGATACAAGCATTGACTTTGACCACATCATCTTCCAGAGTCCACCTGATAGAAGTTACATTCCACTGCGCTTTGGTATGGCCCCATCCACTTTTGACCTCGCCACCCTGCCCAATATTGGTTCTGGCCCAAATGCTGGAACCATCTAACCGATCATGACCCCAATCTGAGTCCTGAACATCACCCTGGTGTGTGGCAGGAATCGTCGTGACGCTCAACTGCATACGGCGTCGTTTTTTACCCTTCGGCAATACTGTATCGCCACAACCACTGGCCTCAAACGATGCCCCGATGATGTCTGGGATTTCACCAGAAACAGGCCGCTCTTCGGCTCCATCAGGTCTGTCGCTGAGTCCGTCGATAATCTCATCCAGTTTGCGTGCTGCATCCTCACCAAAACCACCCCTTATCAAGTCTCTTAGCATTTCCAGCGGGCCTCGGAATATGGATTTTACCCTATCGCTCACTCTATCCAGTTCCCGGCTGACTTGTGATGTGAGGCCACGAATGGCTTCCATGACACTCTGCATCGTCTCGCTGACCCAATCAGTGATGGAATCCCACCAACTGCTGCCACCGCCACCATCTTGATTTTGTTGTTGCTGCTGTTCACTCTCGCTATCGTCACTGAACCAGTCGTCAAACCAGCCGCTCGTTTCTTCCTCATCGGAATCATGGGAATGAGTATGTTCATGATGAGCCGGTTCAGGCGTTGGCGGTTCAACGGTTTGGGGTTGCGGGACATCGGGGTGTTCGGTATTGAGGCGGTGCAAAATTGTCTTGACTTTCTTCAATTTGGAGACGACCTCGGCAGCCTGCGAACCGCCACCACCAGTAGATATATCCGTGATAGTGACGCTACCAGATTTCAGACTGGCCCAGGTATTTGGCCCTACAATGCCATCAACGGAAAGCCCGGCGGCGCGTTGGTAAGCCGTCACGGACCGGTATGTCTGTGGCCCGAAAATACCATCCACCTGGATGGCAGCCCCAGCCTCGACCAGATGTTGTTGGAGTGTGGTTACGGCTGGCCCCGACGAGCCGTTCCGCAACATCGGCTCGTGGCCTACTATCCGCTGCACAAACTGATTGCCATAAACCTGTCCCATACGCCTTACCATTGCCTGTCGCTGGGCAACCGGTATACGTCGGTCATGGATTGGTGCAAGAGGGGAAACTCGCAGTTGTCTGAGGGGAGATGTGGTGCGATTGACTCGTGGCGCTACCACAGCCTGTTTACGGACCAATCTCAGCCTGGTCTTTGTAGTCACTGGTATCCTCGGAATTTCTATCTAAGGTGTACTTGACCATGAAAACCAATTGAGAGCATGACCTCAGTTCAGCGCAGTAAGGAGAAAGGTGCTATCTCCAGATAGTGTGAGAAACTCACTACTCTTCGCCACAATCATCATACCACGAAACGTGATAAAGCGTGTACGCTATCAACCAGAAGAAATCAAAAAATGGCGACGAGATGGGGCACTTTGTGGTAGACTGTTTTCTGCTGAGATCAAACGGCTATACAGTGAGGAAACAGTGCGCCGTCCGATTGTGTTTGTGGGATTCATGCTGCTGGTGGCAACGCTAGCGTGTAGTCTGGTGTCGGAAGATACTATTTTTGATGAAGAACGGTTGGTGACCGATGAGCGTCCGGGCCTGGTAGTGCTGGCTCCGGTGACAGGCAATGTCTACGCCACCGGAACGACTGTCACCTTTCATGCCATCGCACAGGATAGCGTGGGTGTGTCGCGCATTGAGTTTGAAATAGATGTACCAGGTGAACCAGTGGTGTTGGTGAAGACTGCTGATTCACCTACCCCAGCATTAGAAGCCATCCTGACCTGGGAAGCCGGGGAAAGTCGCACAGTGCTGATCTTGGCACGTGCCTTCCGCGAAGCCGGTGCGCCTGGTGATCCTTTGGACGATATACCCAGTAATGAAGTGGTGCTGACTATCGACGTTGTGCCAGCCCCTGATCTTGTATTGCCGACTATCCCACAACAATCCGACACTGATCCCACGCCAGATGCCGCTCTCGATACACCATCCGATGAACTCCCTGGCTTTCCGGTAACCATCAGCAGTACCCAGGTGGTTCCTGTACGCCAGGGTCCTGGCACAAGTTATCCAATTGTGCAAGAGGTGGAAACAGGTGCTACTGTAGAAATCGTCGGCAGAAGCGCCGATGCAGTATGGCTGGTCATTCGGTTGGAAAGCGGTTTCGGTTGGATATTCCGGGATACGGTGATCTTGACGGACGATGTGAGTATTCTGCCCGTTGTGGAAGCGCCGCCACAATAATTATTGTACTGATGCGAGGAATTCATGCTCTCTCCAGAAATTAAAGCAGCAATTCAATCCGGACGCCCGGTGGTGGCGCTGGAATCAACCGTCATTTCACATGGTCTGCCCTGGCCCGAAAATCTGCAGTTGGCCCGCGAATTGGAAACCATCGTTCGTGATAACGGCGCAACCCCGGCAACAATTGCACTTATTGCCGGGCAGCCGCGTGTCGGATTGACCACTGATGAATTAGAACAATTGGCCGATGGCAAAACACCTGTCTGCAAGATCAGCCGCCGCGATTTCGGTACAGCGATTATCCAGAAAGCTTATGGCGCGACCACCGTCGCCGCAACTATGATTGTCGCTCACAAAGCTGGCATCAAGGTGTTTGCAACAGGCGGCATCGGCGGTGTGCATCGTGGCGATACGGCAGATGTCAGCGCCGATTTAATTGAACTCAGTCGGACGCCAGTGGCAGTGGTGTGTGCCGGAGCCAAATCCATTCTCGATTTACCGCGCACACTGGAATGGTTGGAAACGTTCGGTGTGCCAGTGTTAGGCTATGACACCAATGAATTCCCGGCCTTTTACACACGCACTAGCGGCCTGCCACTCCATGATCGTGTGGATAGTGGTGAAGACGCTGCCCGCGTGATTGATGCCCATTGGAGCTTCGGATTAGACAGTGGTGTATTGGTGACGGTTCCCATTGCTGAATCCGATGCACCCGATCCGGCGACAATCGACGCCTATGTCGCCCAGGCATTGCAAGAAGCTGATGCCCAACAGATTACTGGTAAAGACATCACGCCGTTCTTGCTGGGACGTTTAGTGGAGATCAGTGGTGGCAAAACGCTACAGGCGAATCTGGCTCTATTGCGACAAAATGCAGCAGTGGCAGCGCAGATTGCCGTAGCACTAGCTAAGGCTCAGTGATGGTAAACTGTGCGGCAGGTTCCCCTGGCATTTCCTCGCCCACAAACATCCAAATTTCATATTCTCCGGGTATGAAACCCATAGCTTGTCCATAAAAGAAGATTGTTTGACCGTGCGCCTGGTTGCCCCATAACAATGTTCGTCCATCAATATACTCGCCATCTTTGAACAACACCCATTGCCATTCCACTCCCGTACTCATTCCCATAAAGTCAATAAAGAAATAAAGTCGGGTGGTATCAGCCGAAAAAGTATTGGCAGAATTGACAGGCCCCCATTCGTCATCAATATCGATGGCGATAGCAGTGATGTTCAGTGCCGCATCATCGCGTGGAGTCCGCCAGGGCGTTGGCCCGCCAATCTGCAAAGCCAGCGTGGGAAATGGTGTTGGTGATGGTGTAGCTGTCGGAACCGTTGGAGTCGGCGTTAACGTGAGCGAGGCGGTTGCCGTCAGGCTTGGTGTCATGGTCAGAGTAGGTGAGGCAGTTGGAGTCAAGCTGGACGTTGCCGTCAGGGTGGGTGAAGATGTCGAAGTGGCACTGGGTGAACCTGTCTCGCTCGGTCTAACCGTGATGGTTATGGTGGGGGTCAGTGTTGGCGTGGGCGAATCCGTTGTCTGCTCATCGACAGCACTAACCTCAGAGGGTTGCCTGGTCACTGACGGTGTTATTGGGATGTCGGTGACTTCTTCGGTAGGAAGTTCGTCCGGTGGGATGGTATCTGTCACAGTCGGCATGATCGTGGGTGTTACAGTCGATTCCGCAGTTGGGGTCTCGGATGGTGTTTGGGTTGCTGGTTGAGTGGTGGCGGTATTTGGTGCTTCAACGATGGCAGGTGTCGAAGTGGTATCATCTTCATCCGCCTCCAACGTCGCAAACAGAACAGCCACAATACACAAAGCGATACTCAAGCTGAAAAAAACGATAGACAAAATCAGCACACGGAATCCTCGCCGCCCAGCTTTGCGTCGTCGTACCCAGTAACTTGCACGGCGACTGCGACGAAACAGCGACAATGCCAGCAAGAATAGAATAAACCCGATGGCAAATGTACCGGCGGTCAGGATTGGTAAGCGTTCTGTCAGTTCATCCAGCGTCATAGATTTAGACTCTTGTCAATCATCCTGTATGCGACTATAATCAACACAATACTGATGGGACGTTAGCTCAGTTGGCCAGAGCGCTTCGTTGACATCGAAGAGGTCAGAGGTTCAAGTCCTCTACGTCCCACACCAAAGCCGCAGTTATGCGGTTTTTTTATTCCTCATCACCCAACGGTGGGCAATCACCATCAATCTCACGGACAACCGCTGATGATACCCAGCCCTCGATGGGTTCCCCATCTTCTGGTTCATACAACACAAAATACCAGATAACGCTGTCCGGGCCGCGCTCCTGATTATATACTTCAGCGACCTCGGTTACTGGGAAAACACCAATAATATCGCCACTCGGCGCATCGCGGATATTCACATTCCCCGCTGTGCTAGCAATCCGGCACAGATACTGCGGTTCTGGTGTGGGCGTTGGCGATGGCCTGAGAGTCGGCGTGGGAGAGGGCGGTTGGAAAGTGGCCGTCAGCGTGTCATATTGATCGAATGTGGCCTGTGCCTGTTCGGTTTGCGCGTTTCTGGTCTGGCTGGCCTGTTGGGTGCGGGCCGCGGCTGTACTGGTATTGTTGTTGTTCGCCTCATCTTGGGTCACGGTCAGGTCATTAGCACGTTGCGTCTCGATCTGGTTATTCAGTTGTTGCTCGGCGGTGGCGGTTATCAGCGCAATCGCGGCCTGCGTTTCGGCGGCGCTTGTCGCTGCTGCATTGGCTGTTGCGATCTGGTCTTCGGTTGATAGCGGCGTAGGAGTAGCAGTAGCCGTGTTAGTCACTGTCGATGTTGCAGTTGCGGTATTCGTGGCGGTCGCTGTCGCCGTCGCCGTCGCGGTACTGGATGCTGTTGATGTTGGTGTGTCTGTTGGGAAAAACCCTCGTTCAATAGCGCCCCGATTCAAAAAAGCAATCACAGCAAACACCATGGCGACAATACCCACCAATCCCAAAATCCGCATCAAGCGCCGCTGCTTCAATTTACGAATGTCATTTTCCAGACGCAGCAATTCGGTGCGACGCCCTAAAATACGGAACGGGTCTTCTTTGCAAATACTGAGCCAGCGCGTCGCAGCATCAATATCATGGCGATCAATAGCGGCCTCGACCCGTTCCAGATGGCGTGACAGCAAATCACCCACCAGCATCTGATAACGCTGATCCTGGGCATGATGCCGCAATCCACTGAGCATCTGGCGGGCCTGGGCCAGCTCATTGTCAAAATTCTGGGCGATCAATCCCGCCGCTCGTTCCATCAACTGACGACCTTCGTGCAGTTCTCCGCTAAGTTGTTCGGCACGCCGCAGAGTCGCCATCGCCTGAGCATCTGCCGAGTCAAGATCAACCGCCGCTCCTAACAAGGATTTGGCTTCCTCAGCTAGACGGTATTTCTCCTCAACTGAGATGGTGTTCTCGACACGCCCGACCAAGCTAGTTCCTTGATCAACCAGTTGCGTCTTGATGCTCTGGATACGGCGGTTGGTTTCGTCGGTAGTTTCTTGCAAACGGGGACTGTTAGGCAAAGTTTGGCGGATCATTGCCAACGTATTCAAAATCTCGACCAAATCTCTGGCACGTTCGGTTAGGCTGCCGCTAATCATCCCCAGGCGCACATTGGCTTTGTCAAACTGCTCCTGTACTTTGCGCAGCAACGCAATCCGCTCTTCAGCTTCCGGATAGTTGGGAACCACTCCCAACGCCCCTCGATACTGTTGCAAAGCTCCCGACCAATCATCCCCTGCCAACAACCGATCCCCGTCGGCGATTAACTGGCGGGCCAGCGACAAATCCTGGATTTCCAGTAAGGCCTGTTCCACGTCCCTCCAGCTATGGATACCAGCGCGAGCGGCAATTTCGCGTGCCTCACGGTACAAGCGCTCGGCTTCCTCATAGTTACCAGCACGGACCAATGAATTGGCCCTGTTATAAGCAACCCTGGCCTCAAAGGGAATGCGATGATCAGGCACAACACCACGCATCAGGTTGTCATCGGCTTTCTGCTGAAACTCGAGCGCCTGAACATGGTTAGGATCAGCGTCCAACAGCCGGTTCGCCAATTCCACCGTGCGAGCATAATCTCCCGCATAGTAGGTATCGGCGATCTCGGTCATCAGCGCCTCAATATTCACGTCGTCTGGTAGCGGTTGTGAGGCAGATGGAGGTGGTGATGGCGGAGTTGCCCATTCCACTTCCGGTTTATCGTCTTCTTCTGCACCCTCTAATGGCGCTTCCGGTGTTTTCAGTCCATAGCGTTCCATCAAACCCTGTACTTTGAGGGCGTGTTGCGAACTACGCTGCCCGGCTTGCATCAACAGATCAAGTGTCTCGGCATTCTGCGGATCAAGATCAAGGGCTTCAGCTAAAATGTCGATAGCTTCATCCAGGTCTTGATCGTCGCCGGCGATTTCGATACGGATGCGTGCCCGCCGCAGCAAACTCCGCACCTGCCCCGTCGCGGGACTGCTGCTAACTCCCAGCCGTGACAATTGACTGAATAGTTCACGGGCTTCTTCTTCGAACGGCGTGTTTTTGCTCTGCGCTAAGAGGTCACGGGCCTGAATTTCCAGGTCATGGGTATCAGCTCCGCTGGCAGGTAGTGCTTCGATCTGTTGTCGCAAGTTGTCTAACGCGGCACGTAGGTCGCTCATATAGACTCCTAGAGTATCTATTAGGGAATAACGCGGGCATTCAGATAATCGTTAATGCCCTTCATCAGACGACGCAATTCGTCTTCAGTATCTTCATTGATGCCATCCAGCGTAGCAGCTTCCAGCAGCGATTCACGGGCTTCGCGGGCGAGTTCTGCGCTGGCTCGCAATTTTTGTAGTCCATCGCGCACATGCTCACGCGCCTGACTCAAAACCACATTTGGTATCTGATAGCGGAATTCCCAACCAAAATGGGTGGCAATTTGCTCTATTTCGCTCAGAAATTCTGCAGCTGTGCGGATTTCCTGGCGAGCGCCGCGCTCCAGCCATTCTGTTACCAATGGACTGAGAGTCGGCTCCACGCTGAAATCGAGATGGGTGACATCCGTATAGCGAGCATCCACATCCTGTTGTCCAGCAGGCTGGGGGCGCAAATCTCCGCGTTGAGGCGAAAGTCCGGTGAAGATCGGGTACAAAATCCCCACGCACAGATTATGGATGTCTTTAACACAGCCCTGTTCCAATGCCGGCCCGCCATTCTCTAGATATTTGGAGCTATTCCAGTCAATAATGCGAAGTTTTTGCCCATCCCAATATACATGCTCCAACTTGTGATCCATGTACAGAATGTCGCGTTCGTGAGCATCGAACAGCAGTCGTCCGAATTGCATCGCCAGATCAAGACCCTCCTCAGTTGGCAAGCGGCGTCGTTGACCAGGTTGGGTCGGTTTCATCAGGTACAACAGATTGTGGTTGCGCGACAGATTCTCTAGCGCAATATAGGGACGCCAACCACTTGCATTGTGGCTGAACAGGGCACTACGAAAACCATCTATATCTTTGCCAAACGGGCGAATTTCGCCATCAGCCGGATAGTCACCTGCCGCTGATAGAAAGCCGCAGTCGTAGAACCGCACTGGAATGGCGCTGACGGCTAACATGCGTTTCAACAAATCCACCTCATGCGCGAAAGCCTCAGCTTCCCAGCGCGGAGCAGCATCGGGTTCCAAATGTTCTGGGCGCATGACTTTCAACGCCACCTGTCGCCCATCACGTCGGTCAATAGCCTCCAACACCCGTGCATAATGGCCCAATGCAAAGGTATCGATGAAGTTGCCGAGTGCATAAATGTCCGTGA
The DNA here is from genome assembly GCA_965215855.1 of Aggregatilineales bacterium. Taxonomy (GTDB): domain Bacteria; phylum Chloroflexota; class Anaerolineae; order Aggregatilineales; family J027; genus J027. The sequence goes on from CBDCER010000003.1 coordinate 198,200, forward strand.
TCTGTGGCACGATTGCCTTCCTATTGGATCGGCTGAAATTGATATTGCAGCCTCGATACTACGACAAAAACACCACCTCCAGAGGTATAGAGTACGGGAGTCAGAGGGATTCCGTCGCCAAATCGTGCAGCAGACTCACCAAGACGCTGATTATCGACAAACAATGTCAGCGTTCCATTGGTATTGCGAACCAGCCGAATTTCCACTACCAGATCGGTTGTGGGGAAGCTGGTTTCTTCAGTATAATTACCGTTTTCGTTGATACCCCAACCGATATGTCCAGGGCGTGGAATGCGGATCTCGCCCGCTGAACGATAGCCAGTATCGTTTTCCAGGCCAAAACCGAAGAACATATCAGGAATGTCCTCACCCAGCGATAATTGCATCTCAGCCTCTACTACAACTAATCGTTCAGCGGCTTCGGTTCCATACGATGCTTGCAAAAAGGCCGGTGACATTTGTACCACAAGCGGCCCATCACCCACCGCCGTCCGGCTATTCCCTAATTGCCATAACCCGCCAGCCGCTGGCTTAAGCCAGTTAGGGTTCCAGTCCCATTCACCCGACGGTAGATTGTTCATTGTGCGAAGAACATCTTGCGGAAAGCCATCATCCTCGAAAGGCTCTGCGGTAGGGATAGCCGTAGTCGGGGCTGGTGTGTGTGTTGGGGAAGACATAGGAGTCTCGGTAGCAGTTGGCGGATCAGTCGCTGTTGGCTCAGTAGTAGCGGTGTTGGATGCCGCTGGCTCAGTGGCGACCAGAACAGGCGTATCGGAGGCTTCAGCAGTGGTGGGCATTAGCGTGTTCGTTGGTTGTTCACGAGAGATCGTAGGCGATACCGACGCGCGTGTTGATACAGTTGCCGCCGATGCTGCACGATTTTCCGCCTCATCAGGTGTATCATCCGAGCCGAATCCACCCAGTAGAGCAAACGCCAACACACCAATAATGACAACGCCAATTGCTGCCAGGGTCATCCACGGGATATTTGCTGACTGTGTGCCGACTTCATCCTCATAATAAACACCCTGGCGCTCTTCCCCAACGAAACCCGGCATATCATCGTCCGTCAGGATCTCTGCGTGATCTACAAACGCCTCACTGGCCTCAGTAGCCACTTCACCTTCGATCACACTTTCATCAGTAGGTGATGTCATCTCAAAATCATCGGGTAGGTTTTGGATGACTTCGCGCCAAGCACGAAACAAGCGATAAGTCGGATGCCGGTCGATAAATAGACCAGCAAAATGAGCTTGAAACGTGACTTGTTTCTCGCTTCGATCTAGTGTTGTGTCAATATAAGTATCCCGGACGGTGCGATAGGTAGAAAGCCACTGTTGAATTTGGTGGGCATGGTCGGGGCCGAGCAATTTCTCAGTAGATTCGATGATACTGACCATTACTTGCTCCACCACTGGATTGGGTTCCAACACTTCGCCGGGGGCTGGGACAGTCGTTGAATGCGCGATTTCCTCCAATTTCAGGCGCGATGTGTGAAGATTGGCCGCCGAGTCGCGCAATGGTTTCGTCCAGCGCCGCAAAGCTGTCAGATCAATTCCCGAATGCTCCTCGCCGCTTTCCAGCCGGGACAAAGCTGTATCAAACTCGTCGCGGGCCGAACGAAAATCTCCATCTTCCCAATTCCGCAATCCCACTTCCAGATGCCGCACAGCACGCTGCACATCCCCCAGCCACTGATCAGCTAACGGTTGATTGAGTAATGAACGTGCTGCCATCAGGTCTTCCGGAGATTGCACAGCATTTAGTGCCGTTTCAGCCTCCTGAAGTAATTTGCAGGCAGTCAGGTGTGTATCAAACTCAGCAAAGGTTGGATAAGATCGGCCATCAGCGATAGTCTTCAAAGCGGCTTCGCGCCAGAATCGTGCCCCCTCCAGGTCATTTTCCTGCATACACAGCATTCCGCGCCACGTATAGTGCAAAAAGAGAATGCGTAGCCCAGCACTACTGCTCTGGCGCATGACATCCACCAGGCCGCGCACCATCGTTTTAAGATAAATCGTCTCAGAAGGCATCTGCTCGGTGAAATTCTCAAGCGCATTCGCCTCGCCAGGCAAAAACAGCGCCACAATATCCCGCTCAGAACGATCTGTCAGCGTATAATCCTTCGCGCCGCCTTTATCCAGCCATTCAGCCGGAATACTCGCCAGCCGAGCGAGGCGCTCAATGGCTTGTTGTTCGCCTTCGGCATCAGATGACAGCCGATTCGCCAGTTCTTTGACCTGCTTATACTTACCCTGATCCCACAATTTATAGCCATTGGCAAGCGACTGAGCCAGCTTCGCATTGGGGCTGAGTCCTTCAATATAGGGAGTGTCGGCCACCGTCTGCGCCATGTTGTTGGCCCAGGTCGCCAAATGAGGGCTTAATGCCTGCGTATGTTGTGCCAGGCCCACCAGATTGTCCCTAGCAATCACCCGACTGCCCAAAATCAAAGCATCCAGTGTCTCTATCCACAATGTCGATGCTGTTTGCAATGCCCCAAGCGCCGTGTGCAAATGCTGATCCGCCACATCTTCACCATAGGGCTTTAGCAGATTAACAACGCGCTCGAACCAGCCCTCCAAATCAGCGCCATTTGGTTTTGGTTTGAAAGCAGCCAGCGCCTCAATCGCTAAGTGAACCTCGTCAAAATAGTCCGCTATCAGGTCGAAAGCCTTGTTTTGTGGATCGATCTGGTAAGCGGCTTGCAATGCATCTTTAGCGCGAGTTGAGTCGCTGTAAACACAACGGCTGGCAGTTTCCAGATAGTTGAGAATAGCGGTGGTCGCATTTTGGGCACGGCTCAGGGCATCCTTCAGCCGGTCAGTCTCGGCAACAGTTTGCATCGCAGCCAGCTGTTCGGCAGCTCCCCGATAATTGCCGATGAATTCTTGAAGCAGCAGCATCTCAGGTTGACGATCCAAACGAGTTTGCACCACTGCCACATCTAACTGTTCATCATCCTGCAAACGCAATAGCGGCGGTCGCAACAAAACAACTTCGGAAACCAAAGCGGTTAATCGTTCAGCTATAAACTGGCTATCTTCGTCGCTGGCTGTTGCCAAAATCACACCGGCTTGTTGCGGATCACCGCGCAGCAATTCGTCAATGGCGGGAGCCAATGCAGCCGGAGGCTCCGTTCGGTCATAAGATTCCAAATACTCAGCAGCGGCAGCGATAAACCGAATAATGGGAGCTGTTGCCTCGTCAGAATCTTGCAGCAAATCAAGCATCGTTTCGCTGGCTCGTGACCAATTGGCGGTATCCAGATAGATACGTCCGGCATCAATATTGCTTTGCATTTTCAGGCGACGGAGTTCGGCAGTCACGGCTTCTCGCAACTGGCGAGTTTCAGGGTGTCCTGGGTCCGTTACCAAAGCATCATCAATACGTTCTGCCAACTGTGCCAATTCTTGCTGATTGCGCGAGCTTTCCAGGCCATCCCGCACCTCGTCAAGCAATGTATTGCGACTGTCTTCCAATGGCTTGCGAATCTCGCGCAACTGTTGGCGGAGTTCAGCGATGGTTGTATAACGCCGTCGCAGATTGGGATGTGTGGCTTGGGTAATGACTGTTTGCAGCGCCGCTGGAACGTGGACCGCATCCAGGCCGAAAATGACCGCGTGATCGCCTTCGGGAGACGTATCACTATCAAGGCGCTTGCCACCCGTCATGATGAAATACAACAGTTCGCCGACCTGGAAAATATCGGCCTGGCGCGTGACGCTGTGCGCCCCACCCTCATCCAGCAACACAGCATTCCCCCAATCAATGACCTTCAGGCGATACGTGTCACGGTTCCAGAACAGATGCTTGGCATCCACGTCGTTATAGACAACTTGCTGGTCATGGGCACGTACCAACAAGTCAAGCAACTGATCCACAATGATCAACATTTCCAACGTCGGCAGCCGTTCCTCGCGCTCCGCCAGTCCCAGCACCATATCGGCCACGATGCCACCTTCGGCCCGTTCCATCGCGATATATTCGTGCGTCTTGCCTCCAACGCGAAAGGTACCGGTCGTGTACAATTCGGTCAGGACCGGATGGCCGGATAGGCGCTCCAATGCTTTGCGCTCGGTGCGGATACTGACTTCCTGGGCAGCCCGCATGGGGGGCGCATCCTGGGGAGCTGGACGCTTAATAACTATGGGTGTATCACCATCCCAGGCGCGTAAAGTTTCCCCCGAACGTCCTCGCGGATAGATATGGTCATAGCGATAGCGGTTATCAAACGTGCCAAAGCGACGCGGTGTTTCCGACATGCGCGACTCCAGAAGTTGATCTAAGACAGGCTCTATTGTACGCATCCCACGAGTTTGTTTCAATGTTGGGCCATCTCCTGCTATAATCGCCTTCATATCAATAGGTTGTGACATAAACAATGAACGAAGATCAGATCCGAAAACTGGTGCGGGAAGCACTGGTACGCGAAATGGGCGGAGACAATCGTCCAATCATCACCGAAAAAGACATCAATGAGATAACCCCTGGCGGGCATTTTCGCATTCCTCCTGGGGCCTTGGTGACACCATTAGCCCGTGAAGCCGCTATGATGCGTCGTATCGAACTCGTACCGCACGATGCTGGTCCGCTCCCCGAACCGGTTGCTGATAATCCTTCTGCAAAAGTAGTGACAATTGGGGCCGATCATGGTGGCTATCCATTGAAGGAAGCGTTGAAGACGTTTTTGAAGGCCGAGGGCTACAGTGTGCTAGATAAAGGCACACACACTCGCGATTCGGTAGACTATCCCGATTTCGCCCATGCGGTTGCGTTGGCGGTCAGTCAAGGCGAAGCATGGCGTGGCATCTTGATCGACGGCGCAGGCATCGGGAGCGCGATGGCGGCTAATAAAGTGCCCAGCGTGCGAGCAGCGTTGTGCTATGATCAAGCGACAGCCGTCAATAGCCGCGAGCATAACAACGCCAATGTATTGACCCTCGGCGCGGGACTGATTGGCGAGAGTCTGGCGAAGCAAATCGTCAAAACGTGGCTGACCACTGAATTTGGCGGTGGACGTCATGCCCGGCGTGTGAATAAAATCATGCAAATTGAGCGGCGTTATGCAAAAGGCCGCGCAGGAGAATAAAGCTTGTCTCAAAATGTTAATCTTGAACAACTGGTGGAGCAGATCACACAACAGGTGATCGCCAGCCTGAAAGAAGAGCCAGCGACCACGTCTAGTACCAGAGATGATTGCAACGATGGACGTTGCGTGGCTGATAGGCCAGATCGTGTGCGATTACTGATGCAGGCAGGTGCGACCCGCTTCTCATCCAAACTGGGTGTGCTGCCCGACGATACCGCTATTGCTCACACCATTGACCACACCTTGCTGAAACCAGACACGACACCAGCCCAAATTGCCCAACTATGCCACGAAGCCCGCACCTATCACTTTGCATCGGTTTGCATAAATCCCGCTTATGTGAAATTATGTGCGGAGTTGCTGGAAGGCTCGAATGTTAAAGTCTGCACGGTGATTGGCTTTCCATTAGGAGCCACACCCCCTGAAGTCAAAGCTTATGAGACTCAGCAAGCTCTGAAAGACGGCGCAACCGAGATTGACATGGTCATCAATATTGGGGCGCTGCGAGCAGCGGATTACAAGTACGTCTTGAGTGACATCGCAGCAGTGGTACAGACGGCCCATGCGGCGAATGCACTCTGCAAGGTAATTCTGGAAACATCTATGCTCACTGATGCACAAAAAGTGGCCAGTTGCCAGTTGTCGAAAGTCGCGGGGGCCGATTTTGTTAAGACTTCCACAGGATTTGGCGGCGGTGGCGCGACAGTGGCCGATGTGGCATTGATGCGCTATGTGGTCGGGCGCGAGATGGGCGTCAAAGCATCGGGTGGCGTCCGCACCTATCAAGATGCCCGGGCGATGATCGCCGCCGGGGCAACTCGCATTGGGGCCAGCGCGGGCGTGCGAATTGTCAAAGAAGCGTTGGGCGAAAATGTGAGTAGCCTAGCCAAAGGTGCGTATTAAATCGAAAACAAGTAAGGTTATAGAAGCAATTGTGGAGGAGAGCCTGAGACCCTCCCCTACAGAGCCGCATCTACTCACATAATCATAGATAGATTCTGAAGACTTTTTCAAACGAAGGAGATATTCATGGCTGAAGCGTTGGGAATGATTGAGTGCCGGAGTTTTGCTGCATTAGTAGAAGCCTCCGATGCAATGGTGAAAGCGGCACGAGTCGAACTAGTGTCGTATGAGAAAACAGGTGGCGGCTTTGTAACAGCAGTGGTGCGCGGCGACGTGGCGGCAGTAAAAGCAGCCGTGGAAGCCGGCGTGCGTGGCGGCGAGAAAGTCGGCGAAGTGGTGGCGGTGCATGTCATCCCGCGTCCACACCCGAATGTTGATCGCGTCATGCCGCTGGGGCGTCAGGATGCAGAGGACGAAGTCGGCGATTAATCATGCAACTCGCACAGGTTGTCGGTACAGTTGTCGCCACACAGAAAAGTCAACGTCTGGATGGTCTGAAGCTGCTGGTTATTCGCCCCATGAACCCGGACGGTAGCTTAAGTAGCAATTATCTGGTCGCGGCAGATGCAGTGGGAGCTGGGTCGGGCGAAGTGGTGTTGTATGCCAGCGGCAGTTCGGCTCGCCAAACGGAAGTCACCCAGAATCGCCCCACTGATACCGTTATCATGGCGATTGTGGATACCATCGAAGTTAGAGGCGTGGTTCTCTATGATAAAGCTGAGGCGGAAGGCGGCGGCGGATGAAGTTCGGGCGAGTCATCGGCACGCTAGTCAGTACTCAAAAAACCGAGGGGCTGACTGGCGTCAAGTTTCTGGTGGTGCAACCGCTGGACGAAAATCGCCAGCCAAACGGTGAACCTTACATCGCCGCCGATGCCACTGCTCAGGCTGGCCCCGGCGAACTGGTCTTCGTCGTCGCCAGCCGCGAGGCTGCTCTGGCAATGGAGGATAGTTTCGCACCAGTGGATGCCGCCATCGTGGGCATTGTCGATGATGTTCATGCCCCCTTGTTGCCGGAGGAATAGCTGTGTATATCGGGCGCGTGGTCGGTAATGTTGTCGCCACTATCAAACATCCGTTTTTTGAAGGTCGGAAACTCCTCTTGGTCCAAAAACTAGACTTGGAAGGCAACTCGACCAGCACTTATGATGTGGCAGTGGATGATGTGTTGGCAGGTGTCGGTGATCTGGTGCTAATTGTTGATGAAGGCAATGGCGCACGCCAGATCTTGCATGGCGGCACAACGGGTCCAGTCCGGGCAGTGGTAGCCGGTGTCATTGATGATATTGAGCATCACGATGTCGGATAATCGGTCATTTGTGACAAATCACCCATCGCCATATCATCCACTAGACGTTATGATAAACTTGTATTCAATCAAAGGAGTCGCTTATTGATCCGAATAGTGAGAGCATTAGCGCATGACCCTGCCGACGCAGGGTGACGAGGTGGCGGTTAATCGAAATATCAGCGGGTTCCGCCAGGGCGCAATCATCACCGTCCTCATGCTCTCCCTCCAATGCAAAGCGGTCTATGAAAACCACCGGGTAACTGGTGGCACAGGTAAACCGCCGTGATGAATCTTACACTCATCAAATGAATAACTAAGGAGAATACCAATGTGCGGTATCGTTGGTTATGTTGGGCCGCATGATGCTACATCCATCATTCTGACTGGCTTGCAACATCTAGAATATCGTGGTTACGATTCAGCGGGAATTGCTGTTTTGGGTAATGGTGGCAGCGTCAGCTTACGTCGCGAAGTCGGCAAACTCATCAATCTTCGGCATAAAATCGAGGAGGCCCCGCTCCACGGACATACCGGCATCGGCCACACGCGTTGGGCAACACATGGCGTGCCGAGCGAACGTAACGCTCACCCGCATATCAGCAGCGATGGCAAAACAGTTGTAGTGCATAATGGCATCATCGAGAATTTTCTGCCGCTGCGAGAAGAACTGCAAGCAGAAGGCATTGAGTTTACATCAGAAACCGATACTGAAGTCGTGGCACACCTGGTCGAACGTTACCTCGCCGCAGGTCATGATCTAACCGAGGCCACCCGCCGTGCTGTTTTGCATCTGGAGGGCGCCAGCGCCATTGTTGTCATGAGTGCCGACGAACCAGATCAGTTGGTGACAGTCCGTCTGGGAAACGCTGGCGGAGTAGCATTGGGAATTGGAACTGACGAAATGTTCATCGCTTCCGACATTCCTGCGATTCTGGAACACACTCGTCAGATGATCTTTCTGGAAAACCGCCAGATGGCGACCATCACGGCCAATAGCTATGCAATTCAAACGGTGCGCGATGCCAAATCGCTAACGCCTGAGATTCACAATATTCCCTGGGATCCCGTTAGTGCTGCCAAAGGTGAATATCGCCATTTCATGCAAAAAGAAATCTTTGAGCAGACGCAAACCCTAACGGATACTATTCGCGGGCGTGTGGATTTCCAGACGGGCGAGGTTGTGCTACCAAATCTGGTGATTTCGGAGAAAGATGCGAAAGCACTACGCCGCCTGATTACAGTAGCCTGTGGAACCAGCTACTATTCGGCTCTGGTTGGAAAATTCTTTATCGAGAAACTGGCACGTCTGCCGGTTGAAGCAGCCTATGGAAGCGAATATCGCTATCGTGACCCTATTTTGGATGAATACTGTGCTGTGCTTGCCATCACGCAAAGCGGTGAAACGGTGGATACCTTAGCCGCAATGGAAGCAGCTCAGGAACGCGGCGTCCGGCGTTGGAGTATCGTCAATGCTATCGGCAGCCAGGCTATGCGAATTGCCGATGGCTATATTGCCATGCACGCCGGGCCAGAAATCGGTGTCGCATCCACCAAAGCCTATACTGCCAGCATTGCTGATCAATTGCTATTGGCAATTCATTTGGGGCGTTTGCGAGGCATACTGACCAATGCAGATATGAAACGCCTAGCAGCGGATGTAGCCCATCTCCCTGATTTGGTTGGGCAAGTGTTGGAACAGGATCATGTTTACGAAAACCTAGCGTCTAAATTGCATCTTTACCACAATTTTCTCTATTTGGGGCGCGGCATCAATTACCCAACGGCCTTGGAGGGTGCGTTGAAGCTCAAAGAAATCAGTTACATTCATGCTGAAGGCTACCCCGCTGGCGAGATGAAACATGGTCCAATTGCTCTGATTGATGAAAATATGCCGGTGGTGGCAATTACGCTTCAGGATGCTGTCTACGATAAGATGCTCAGTCAAGTTGAGCAGGCCAAAGCGCGCGGCGGTATTGTCATTGCGGTGGCAACTGAAGGTGATACGCTGATTGCGGAGAAAGCTGATTATGTGATCTACGTCCCTCGGATGCCGGAAATCCTCAGTCCAATTGTAACGGTCATCCCTCTGCAATTGTTGGCTTACCATATCGCGGTGTGGCGCGGCGCAGACGTAGATCAGCCACGTAACCTCGCAAAAAGCGTCACAGTTGAATAATCGATCAGCAATTAATTGCGGTAACGCCACTGGATACTCCACCTGGTGGCGTTTCTTCCCTTCACACGCCAACTAATTTCCAACTTTATTGATAAAGCTATAAGATACGCTTGCCTTTCTCGAAACAAACAGTAAGATGAAGAGAATGGATATTGCAAAGTGAGGATAACGGATGTCAGCTACCATCCTGATTATTGAAGACGATAGCGAGATGCGGAACATCTATCGGCAGTCGTTATCACGCCAGGGTTTCACAATTTATGAAGCCGCCAATGGCGCAGATGCGCTGGCTGACCTAGATACCGTCAACCCCGATATTATCATTTTAGATATGATGATGCCCGATATGGGGGGAACAGACGTATTGCACTACATCCGTGAGAAACCCAAATATGATCATATCCAATTCGTGGTCATCACGGCCTATCCTCAATACCGTGAGTCGGCATTAAATTATAATGTCGGCCAGTTTCTCACCAAGCCAGTTCGCCCAGCAGAAATTGTACAAGCGGTATATGCCGCGTTAGAAAGCGACGAGTAACAGCTAATTGGGGCTTGGCAAACAAACGCTCTATGCTTAAAATGCTGCTGTTTGGCGCACCAAACCAACTGATTTGTATTGTTGCTGAAGGAGTTTGTTTCAATGAGCAAGCCCACCATTAATAAAACTGAGTTCGTCGCTGCCGTTGCCGAAAAGGCCGGTGTCTCTAAGAGTGAAGCCCAACGGCTGGTCAAAGCCTTTCTGGAAGTCATCACCGAATCACTTCAGGATGATAAGAAGGTGGTCTTGACCGGGTTTGGGTCTTTCGAGGTCCGCGAGGCCAAAGAGCGTGTGGGCGTTAATCCCCGTACCCGTGAAAAAGTTCTTATTCCAGCCACCAAGCGCCCGGCGTTCTCGGCTGGTGCAGAGCTGAAGAAAGCGGTTCGGGGCGAGTAATTGTACTAATCATTGTTACCACTGCCTGGCTGCAATTGAACAGCCGGGCTTTTTTTTTGCGAAATCGTATATAATGGCGTAACCAAACATCGTTAATAATCCAACACGGTAACCATAATTCCAAATCGGGCTGTTGAAAACACATGACGCTTAAAGCAATTTTGTTTGACTTTGATGATACCCTGATAGATTGGCGCAGACGTACCCAAGACTGGCAAGCCTATAACCGGGAGCATACGGGGTACGTATTTCAATATCTACGCCAACAAGGACACGTCTTAGAAGATGAGGCAGCTTTCTACGACGCCACTTGGGAGCGCACGCTCCAGGCTTGGAATGATGCTCGCCGAACGCTGCGTGCCCCGCATATCGGCGATGTGTTGCTGGACACCTGCCAACAATTCGGCTTGCCGCGAGAAAAGCTGGTGAAGGCTGATCTAGTGGATGCGTTTCGCTGGGAGCCTTTCCCTGGTGTCGAACCCTTTGATGATGTATTGGAAGTCCTGCCAGACTTACACCAAAGGGGTATTGCACTCGGGCTGGTCACCAATGCGTTTCAACCCATGCGGATGCGAAACCTGGAGCTAGAAGCATACGGCCTGAGTGATTACTTGCACGGTGAATGCCGGATTTCAGCCGCCGATGTGGGCTATCTGAAACCGCATCCGTTGATTTTCCGGGCGGCATTAGAGAAACTGAACTTGGATGCGGACCAAGTCGTTTTTGTGGGCGATTCTCGTGAGGCTGATATTATGGGAGCAAAAAATATCGGAATGCGGACCGTATTACGACTGAATGAAGACAACCACACTAGCAACGGCTTACCCATTATGCCCGATGCCACTGTAACGACTTTCCACGAGTTGTATCCATTGCTCGATGAATGGTTTCCGGAGTGGCGTGACTGATGCCCGTTATCAATCGTATCCCGTATCGTAATCTGGTTTTAACCGGGTATATGGGTGTCGGAAAAACAGCCGTCGGGCGCACCATCGCACAACAATTGGATGTACCCTTCCACGACATCGAAAACGAAATTGAACTCCGTGAAGGCCAATCGGCGGAAAACATCCGTAGCTTGTTCGGTGAGTCGCGTTTGCGCACACTGGAAACCGATCTCATTCGTGAGTTGGTGCTGGTGCGTGGCGCGGTCATCGCTGTAAATGGCCCAACCTTGCTCGAAACCACCAACCACGATAGATTGCAGGCAACCGGCCCTATTCTGTGCCTGACGGCTGCACTCAATGAAGTTCTGCGGCGTTTGCATGTCGCGCAGGGGGCACGATTCCACAACCCGGATGCACGAGCAGTGGCATTGGGGCGCTTGAAGCGCGAAATGAAGGTGCTGGATTTGGAGTTACCGGAACTAGATACGACTGGTCTTCAAGTCGAAACCGTGACAGATCGTGCCATTCAATTCTGGATGGAACACGCTGATGTGTAGATATTCTTAGAGGAAACAAACACTCATGGCAAAACTCCGTGTCAGTCTCGCGCAATTTGATGTACAGAAGGGCAACCCACGCGCCAACTGGACTCGCGTTCAGCAACTGGTTGCCGAAGCCAACAACCAAGGAGCACATATCGTCGTACTGCCCGAATTGTGGGATATCGGCTATGCGCTCGATAAAGCCAAAGATCTCTCTAGTTCACTTAGTGGTGGGTTATTTTCGCAGGTTATGGCTCTCGCCAAACAGCATAATATTTTCATCCTAGGGTCGATGATTGAGAAGCGCGGTCTGGGCGTTTGCAATACCGCTGCTATCGTTTCACCGAACCGTGGTGTGGTGGGAGCTTATCGTAAACTGCACGTTTTTCCACTGATGGATGAGGATAAATGGATTACACCGGGTGAAGCCGCGCTGACCTTCGACCTACCGTGGGGCAAATCGGCTGTCGCCATTTGCTATGATCTGCGCTTTCCTGAACTGTTCCGCCGCTATGCTGTCGAAGGGGCGATCATCACCTTCATGCCTGCCCAATGGCCGCATCCTCGACTGGAACACTTCCGCACACTAGTTCGGGCACGGGCCATCGAAAACCAAATGTATGTGGTGGCAGTTAATCGTGTAGGTGGCGACGATTACGATCACAATACGGAATCGTATGCGACCCAATTCGCTGGGCACTCCATGGTCATTGACCCCTGGGGGGAAACTGTAATTGAGCTAGGTGAAGGCGAAGGTGTTTATACCATTGATGTTGATCTGACGGCTGTTGAACAAATCCGTCACCAAATGCCGGTGCTGACAAATCGTCGTCCAGAACACTATTCCAGTCTTTACTGATGGCGATGACAGAAATGTTGTCTTGAATTCCATATTCTCACTTCTTAGAGAGTGAGAATATGGAAAACATAGGAAAACATCGGGTTTCAGCTGATCTTTATCTTGGAGCTATCGGCGTCAATACCCCAAGCCTGTCCTCAATTGCTTCTGCCGCATCCAGGCACAAATCCTCACGGAATCGATCACCAATCAGTTGCACACCTTGAGGCATCCCGTCTTTGACCTGAATGGGTAGCGCCACCGACGGCAAACCAAAGAAATTCACTACTGGCGTCAACCGCATTGAATCAGCCAGTACCCGCAGTGCATCACCATCCCGCAAATCATCCCCAACCAGGAATGACTGAGTGGTCAACACCGGTCCAAGAATCAGCGGGTAATCGGCGAGAAATGCCGCCCAATCGTTCGCCAGCAAGTTTCGGCGGGCCAAGACTTGCAGATAATCACCAAACGAGGGCATTGGATCAAGGGCAAAAGAATTCTCCAAGAACAGCGCAGCATCATCAGAAACCAGCGGCTTGATGACAGGCAACGTCATCTTTCCTACTTCAACCGAGATTAGCTTCCTGAACAAACGCATCGCTTCAGTAATATGCGGTGGCTCGACAGCTTCCACAATGTATCCGGCATCTTCTAGTGTTGCAGCAGCTTTTTGGACGGTTTCCGCTACTGTCGGATCAACACCCAGCCCTGCCGGATCAATCGTCATAGCTACTTTTATGGGCATCGTTGGCGATGGGCCATGCAACGGTGCAGGCATCCAGAGAGCATCACGCGGGTCGTAAGCACTCATGTTTTCCAGTGCCAGCCGCAAATCTCTGATACGACGAGCCATCGGGCCATGAACTGAGGATAATTGTGATGTCAGGGTACGCGGCGCACGTCCTTGTGGTGCATAGGCCGGGATACGGGGCACACGCCCAGTTGTCGGGCGCAATCCAACAACACCGGTGCATAAAGCCGGTAGGCGTAACGATCCGGCATAATCATTGCCCATACCGAGCGCCGTCATGCCAGTTGCCAACGCCACACCATCCCCACCGCTTGAACCACCAGGTGTGCGCGAAGTATCCCAGGGGTTGATCGTTGCCCCATGTAAATCATTGTCGGTATGCCAGCGTAGACCAAAATCTGGCATATTGGTGCGGGCAATCGGAATTGCTCCGGCCTGTTTCAGTTGGGCAATGTGGGGAGCGTCTTCAGGTGAAATGGCATCCTTAAATGCAACAATCCCGTGCGTCGTCGCCGAACCCATGAGGTCTATATTTTCCTTGACCGTCATCGGAACACCATGTAACGGCCCAATGTCATCTCCGGCTGCTATCGCCTGGTCGGCAGCATCGGCAGCCTGTAATGATCCTTCATCAAGTACAACTGTGACGGCATTGACCGCGCTGTTAACCTCGGCGATACGATCTAGATGATCTTGAATTACCTCGCGCACGGAGGCTTGTTTGGTACGGATGGCGTGCGCCAGATCGGTTGCGCCCATTTCCCAGAGTCGTGTTGGCAATAGAATGTCTCCTGTAACATTAAAACGCGTTTAACTCGACGATGGTGTCTGTGAATCACACAGCGGATATGTCTCCAAGCCATCCATCCAATCTTCACTATAAAACGCTAGATAATCCGTTAGGTGAGCCGCCCAATACGCATCGCTGTGTGTGCCTCCGTCGGCCACAACAAACGTGAAGAGAATACCACTAGCTTCCAGACGTGGCGGCATCAAGTCAATGTTGGTCTGCCAATAATCATCCTCACCGCGATCAATATACAAGCGTGGGCTGTCATCCGTCCATTCAAAGTTTTCGGCCAAATTGAGTGGGTTATTGGTTGGCGGTGCGTGTGTCAAATCAAAAACTGGGCTGTGCCCTCCAATGGCTACAAACAGTTCGGGATTCTTCAGGCCAATTTCATACGCCCAAAAACCGCCACGCGAAATCCCACCAATGGCGCGGCCTTCGCCAGTTGTTTGCAAGCAAAACGCACGCTCGACCATCGGTATTACTTCGTTGCGAATGACATATTCATACGAACCATCGATATAGAAAATATTGAGGTTAGCGATTTCGCCGCCGTAAGGCATCACCAATGCTAGTGGCGGCAGTCGATTCAGACTCACTCCCAACGTCGCTGCTTCGTCCATACCCAGATCATCCCAGTGTGAATCGGTGCTGGCCGAACCGTGCATGAGGATGATATAGGGATAACGATGGTTGGTATATTCATGGCAGGGTGGCAAATAAACGCGATAGCGGAGGGTCTCGTTGGCAACAGAACTATACCATTCGGTGGTAACTATCTCACCGACTAGTGTCTCACATCCTCCGGGCAAGATATTCTCAGCCAATGTAAGCTGATACAGTCCGCCAGTCCCATTGTTGATAACCCGTGCCGAATACAGACCATCCGTAGGCAAGACAATGCCGGGCAATATTGCATCCAAACCAGGGCCGCTGTCATCATCACTGGCAATCAATGTACTATCAGGACTATAGAGTTCCAGTGCCGGGTCAATATCACTGAGATGGCTACGCTCAACAGCGATAGTGATACGTTGTCCGGCCTGTCCCAAGAATGTCCAGGTATCTGTTTCACCCAAGTCCAAATCGCCGATGATAGACTCGCCAATTCCAATCGTGCCGCCCCCATCGACAGGTGGAGCTGCTTGTGCCAACAATGTCAACACAAACAGGCACACGATCACAAACGCGATGGATTTAAAAACACGTGGGTAAATCGGCGCGATCAATCGGCCAGGATTCACTATAGAACTCCAGATAGTCGCGGGCTTTCGATGCCCAATAGTCATTATCATGGCCGCCAGTCGCGCTGACCTCATAGGTGACATCTACGTTATTCTCGCGAAGAAGATTAGCAAGACGCCCAGTGTTGGTAGCGCCGCTGTCACTACGCGCATGATCCAGATAGACACGTAGGCCCATTCCAGGACGAATAATGGTCGCTAGGTTCAGCGGATTATGACTGGGTGGTGCATTATCATCCACGAAAAATGGACTGTGCCCGCCCACTGCTGCAAATAAATCAGGATGACGGAGGGTGATACTGAATGCCCAAAATCCGCCACGCGAAATACCGCCAATGGCACGGCCTTCGGGCGCAGTCCACAAACAATAGGTGTTTTCGAGTTCGGGAATCAACTCGTATAGAATGATGTCTTCAAACGATTCACCATCCTCGAAAACGTTGAGTTCCTGGGGTTGCCCACCCTCCACCATAATCAACACCATCGGGGCGATAGTACCTACCGCATCTGCATCATCCATAATGGTGTGAATGCCTATCTCATCCGTCCACTGCGTATAATCAAAGCTAGAGCCGTGCAGCAAAATTACATATGGATACCGCCAAAACGACAGGTAGTAGCATGGGGGGAAATAGAGCCGGTAGTCGATCAATTCGTCAGTGATCTCGCTGCGGAAGGCACTATCGACCAAACGCCCTTCGGTCTCATCACAGGATGGCACGGTGGGCGTTAATGTTGGACCTGGAATGGGGGTGTCAGTAGGAACAAAGCGGGTAGGCAGCGGCGTCGCCAGCACTGGCGAGGGAGACAATGGCGCTGGCGATGGGGTGTTGGTGATGACAATAACCGCCTGACCATTGACCGCCTGACTATTGGGTTCAGGGGCCAGCGGTTCACAGGCGACTATGACTGATGCCACAGCCACCACCATCAACACCACGAGTGCAAATTTGCGACGGATCAACACCAACAATCTCTTATGCCCAGGTTGTCATCACGTCACGGACGCCCGCGACTTCGGCCACGCGACCTTTGGCGTCTTCTGCACTTATATCTTCTGGCAGACGGCCCGACAGGATAACTTGTCCATGATTGATCCGCACGCGCACACCACTCGGCAGCAATTTGCCCAAATCGAAGCGCATGGTTTCATCATCGTACAATGCCGAGTCATCAACCGCGACCACACCAGGTAAATCCGGTATATTATCGGTCAAGATACGCCGAGCAGAATGTGATGCAATGTTTCCCACGATTGTAACGACGCCACTCTGCACATTAAATCGAAAGTGATTGCGTGACGTAATCAAAGGTTTATGGCTTCTGACCAATTGGTGCAAACTTTCTAAAATATCTTCATCGGTGATTAGGATATAGGTTGTTTCTTCGGTCATCAGGTGTATTCCTCAATAATTGTTGCCACCAGCGAGTGACATGACCACCACGCCCAGGCAAATAATGTCTCGTTTAACTATAGCCCATTTTGAACCGAATCGCGGGATTCTGCCAGGGGATTTTTGTTGCTGGTGGCATTCAGCAACACCCTACACATAATTTGCGTCAGGAATAGAACAGGCGTATAATGCCCTCGAAGTTCGTGCCCACACAGTGTTTTCCCGGTACGGTCAAATGTCGGTAGTGGATGAGATCAAAACACGTCTCGATATCGTGGATATCGTGTCCAGTTATATACCCCTCAAAAAAGCCGGACGCACATTTAAGGCAAATTGCCCATTCCACACCGAGAAAACGCCGTCGTTTGTGGTGTTTCCCGAAGGACAAAACTGGCGCTGCTTTGGGGCCTGCAACGAGGGCGGCGATGTCTTCTCATTTGTAATGAAAATGGAAGGCTGGGATTTTCGCGAAGCTTTGCAGGTGTTGGCACACCGAGCTGGGGTTGAGTTGCGCCAACAAACTCAGGAAGACAAACTGCGGCAGAGTGCTGAAGAGCGCCTGCGACAGATGTTGGATGGGGCCGCCCGTTTATACATGGATACACTGTTGACCGTTCCCGAAGCGGAGGCTGTGCGTGAATATGTAGCTTACCAGCGTGGTTTGAATGAAGATACCGTCCGTCGCTTTCAGATTGGTTACGCGCCCGATTCCTGGGACTTTGCAGTGAATCATTTTCGAGGCCGAGGCTATCAGATTGATGAAATTATTGCGGCAGGGTTGGCTATCCGCAACGAACAAGGGCGTATTTACGACCGCTTTCGTCATCGGATGATGGTTCCGATTCGGGATGGACGAGGCCATACACTCGGTTTTGGAGCGCGTGCGCTGGAAGATGGGCAGGAACCGAAATACTTGAACTCGCCACAAGGTGAGTTGTTCGATAAGAGTCGGCTGTTGTATGGCTTCGACCTGGCCCGCCGCAGTATCCGCGAGACGGAAACAGTGGTGGTGACCGAAGGTTATATGGATGTGATTCAGGCGCACCAGAACGGCTTTGAGAATGTGGTGGCTCAAATGGGCACGGCGTTGACTGAAACGCAAATACGCCAACTGGCAAAATACGCGAATCGCGTGATCCTGGCGTTAGATACCGACGTTGCTGGAACACAGGCCACCATGCGTGGCTTGGAGATGGTACGCGAAAGTTTGGCTGAAGGTGGAAACCAGGTACGAGCGGTATTCGATGCGCGGGGCATGATGCGCTTTGCGGGAACATTATCGCTGGACGTGCGGGTATTACGTTTGCCAGCAGGTAAAGATCCCGACGAATTTATCCGTGCTACACCTGACCAATGGGAAACGGTAGTAGAAAACGCGCAATCGCTTGTCGATTACGTGATCGAAACCGGCACTCGTGACCTGCCCCCGAATGCAACCATTCAAGAGCGGGAGCGCATAGCACGAACCTTGTTGCCGCTGTTGACGGTGACCGAGAGTAATTTGCTGACACATCGTAACATCCAACTGTTAGCACGGCGGCTGCGAATTCCCGAACGTGATCTAGTCCACCTGGCGAGTTCGAACAAACCGGCGCGGCGTGTGCCACGTGCCCAACCGCGCAATGGAAAAGCAGCCAATCGTCAACAACCCGCCGCTGCTCCTCCCAAACCACTGGGGATACGGCAAAACGGATCGGCGGTACAACGTTACTGTTTGTCGTCGTTATTAGCACAACCTGATTGGGTATTTGTGGCAAATCGGCGTTTGCGAGAATTAGCTAACCAGGCCAATATTGTGGCCCCATTGTTATCGTCGTTAGAACGTCAGGATTTTATTGGCGAAGATTATCGTGTATTGTTTGAATTGATTGAGACAGCGAGTTATGCTGGAGAGGAGCCGCTGGGATATATTCAACAGCAAGCACCACACGAAATCGTTGTACTAGCTGAAGCGATTGTGGGCGAAGGGCGTTTGGAAGCCGTGCGCCAATTAGTATCACAACCTGAACTAGACAGTATCATTCGTGAGTATAATCGTTACGATGATGAGGCAGAACGCACCCAATACGCTTTTTTAATCTCGGTGTTAAAATTGCGATTAGAACGACTAAAACGGGAGCGCAACGAGCGTTATTTTGTCACCCAATTGCACGACGAAAACCAAGATGACGAAATGATGCCCGACGATCATGTTCATATTCGTATGTATGTTCACGCCCAACGCCTTTTGGAGCAGGCGTTGCAAGACCTGGCACGTCGCCGTTAGTTAACGAATGAATCTTTAGGGTAGGTAAACACAAAAACCAATGGCTGAACAACCTGTTTCATCCCAAAACCAGGATACCTTGCTGAAAAAGGGACAGCGTAACAAGTACCTGACCGAGGCTGAGATCAGGACTGTGTTTGGCGATATGGATCGTGCCGAAACATTCCTGGAACAGCTTAATACAATGGGGGTTACTGTAATTCCAGACGAAGAAGAGATTGCACCCGACGACCTGGAAACCAGTTTAGAGGTTGACGAGGACTCAGACTCGGATGACGAAGACCTCGAGGATAGTGATACCACCCGCAATTTGCAAGAAACCTTATCCGAACTGGGAATTGCCGATAGATTGGATGCTAGTATCAATAACGACGATGGGAATTCGGACACCAACAATGAAGAAACTGCCGATAGTGTTGTTGCCCTGGCTGATGATCCCGTTCGGATGTATCTGAAAGAAATCGGTCAAGTCGAATTATTGGACTCTGATCGAGAAACATGGTTATCGGTGCAAATTGCGGCGGTGACTTTCCTGAACCACCTGGTCGAGGAACTGGCAGACGAAGCCGAGAAAGCCCAGACTGAACCTGGCGCTGTTTTGGTGGCATTGTATCGACACGCGACCGAATACTGGCAGGATGTCGAGGAGCGTGTGATACCGTTTGACCTAGCCTCTCCAGATTTCGAGTTGCTCGGCGCTGAAGCCATGAATTTGCGCGAAACATGGGACGAAGAAGTTCCCTCGTATATGCGAGTTTATTTGCTGCAAGGCGCTTGGGGGCGGGACGAAGACTGGAACGTAGTGGCCCGCAGCCTGTTCGAGGTATTTCATGCCTTCTATCTGTTGCCGCAGACCGTGCAACAGCGCGTCCTGAAGACCTATCGGCAAACCGGCCAACTGCCAGACATCGATACTTTTGCCGATTGGATTCTCAATGATCTGGAGTATCTGACAGATCGTGCTGGCGAAGAATTTACCAGTGGGATGTTCCGAGGCAACCAAGCCGCGGAGATTCTGACCCGTGCCAATTTACGGTTGGTGGTCAGCATGGCAAAACGCTACATTGGTCGGGGGATCAACTTCCTGGACTTGATTCAAGAAGGCAATATTGGCCTCTTGCGAGCTGTGGAAAAATTCGATCACACCAAAGGCTATAAATTTAGCACCTATGCAACCTGGTGGATTCGACAAGCCATCAGCCGCGCCATTGCCGACCAAGCCCGCACGATCCGCATTCCAGTACATATGGTCGAGACGATCAACCGCCTGATGCGAATTCAGCGCAACCTGATTCAAGAATTAGGGACTGAACCTTCGATGGAACAATTGGCCCTAGAAGTTGGCTTCTTGTCTGTTGACGAAACGAAAGCTGTTCAAGAGGCGATGGAATCGGGTGAAAAACTAGATCCAGCTCTCAAACGCAAATTGCAGCGTGCCTCCAGTAAAGTGCGGCGCATTCTGCGGATTTCTCAGGAGCCAATGTCATTGGAAATGCCTGTGGGCCAGGAGGATTCTAGCCTGCTGGGTGATTTCATCGAGGATGACAAGATGATGAGTCCAGTGGAGGCGGCTGCCCGGCAGCTTTTGAAAGAGCAATTGCGTGGGGCACTGGGTATTTTGAACGACCGCGAGCGTGAGGTACTGGAATTGCGCTTTGGCCTGAAAGATGGCCGTGAACACACGCTGGAAGAAGTCGGCCAGCATTTTGGCGTCACTCGCGAGCGCATTCGTCAGATTGAGGCCAAAGCCTTGCGAAAATTGCGCCATCCTAACCGAAGTCGCCCATTACGCGACTATCTGGAACTATGATCGACCGACGTTATTCGCGCCGCCGTCCACCTTTAAAACGCCGCAATTCACTAGATCATCTGGGTCTGGCCGAGGTCGGTCTAGGGACGGGGGCGCAACTCTTCATATTTGGCATTGCCCTCTTTCCGTTGGT
Source organism: Aggregatilineales bacterium (assembly GCA_965215855.1). GTDB lineage: Bacteria > Chloroflexota > Anaerolineae > Aggregatilineales > J027 > J027. The sequence continues at coordinate 219,256 of CBDCER010000003.1, forward strand.
CGGTATCGTGCTTGGATCATACTATGCCTCACAAGATCACTATGCCACGCGCTCTTTTGGACGGCTGGTGTTAGCGTTTGCTGCCATTTTGCAATTTCTATATTTCTGTATTTTGTGCCCAACGCTGTTCTATCTGGTATTGACATGAACATCACTTATTGTCCGCATTGTGGTGAAACTCTGGTCGAGCGTTCTGTCGGCGGGCGACAGCGATTAGCTTGTCCGGCCTGCGATTACATACATTTTGTGAATCCCGTACCAGGTGTGGGTTTGCTGATTGAGCGGGTAGGCAAAATCTTGCTGGTGCGGCGCGGGTCGAGCGTGCGCCAGGGGCGTTGGGCACTTCCATCGGGCTATATTGAAGCCGATGAAAGTGTGGAGGAAGCCGCCGTTCGTGAAGCACTGGAAGAAACGGGCCTAAAGATCGAACTGGTGGAAATGGTCGGCGTTTACTCATTCCCCGATGGGCCACCCACCAGTGGCATCATCGTGATTTATGCTGCACGTCCAGTCGGTGGCGAGCTGCACGCTGGCGATGATGCTATTGAAGTGCAATGGTTCGATCCCCACGACATTCCACCGTTGCCTTTTCGCACCCACCGGCTAGCGATGAGCCGTTGGTTACGTTTGCAAGAAGAACGCTATGAAGACGCGAATCAGGAGGATTTCATCATACGTCTGGCGGAAAACAGCGACACTGAGGCCATTGTTGACCTGTTACGCCGTCAGGAAACTAGCGGTATAGATTGGCGGGCTGTATCTCAGCGATTTCGGGAAAGTAGTGCCATCCAAGTATTTGTAGCCGAGACGGCCAAATTTCCCAACAAACTCGTTGGCTTTGTGGCCCTATCGCTGGTGCGAACGTTAACGGGTGCCCGTGGCTGGATTGATGACATGGTGCTACGACCGACATTGGCCGATGAAAGTGTCGCCGTGGCTTTGCTAGAAGCGGCCATGCGACACGGACAACGATTGAATCTGACACATTTATATGTAAACACCGGACGTGGCAACAACGAAACACGGGCTTTCTATCAGATAGTCGGCTTTCGCCCCAGCACCATTGAGCATTTGCGAATCAAGTAGATGCACTGCCACTTATTTCACATCAACCCTTTCCATGCCCTCAGTGCCAAAAACAGTGGAATTTGCTGGTCGGCTCGCCGCGCTGCTTTATCGCGTTGTTGTTTAAACGTGGTGACTTCACGTAGGTCATCAACAACAAATTGGTTGGCGGCCAACACACTAAAATAGGCACTCAGTGGTCGATGGAAGCTAGTTGTTTTGCCCCCCCGCCGTCCATACGATTTCAGCGGAACGGCCAATGGCGTCAGATAATGATCGACGCGCCGATATTGGAGCTTGCGCCCTTCGTCATATCCCCACCCGCTTTGACGTGGTATTCGAAAGCATGGATGCGTCATCAAAATCACGATACGCCCTCGGTTTTTAATCGCCCAGGATGCTGCTTGAATCACTGTTTCCAGCGGGTTCATATCTTGAATACTCAATAGAAACACAGCTGCGTCAAACGACTCTGGCGACAGCCCACGAATAGTCTTCAGTTTGCGGGCATCACCTACCAGAAATTTCAAGCGCGGCTTATCAGCCAAGTGATCGTTTTCGGGATGATGTTGCCGAGCCAGTTTGACGAGGCGCGGGCTGATGTCAACGCCAGTATAGTGAGCGCCAGCCTTAACGATATACGAAGCCAGAACACCTTGCCCAGACCCAACATCCAACACCTGCTCATCGCTCTGCAAATCCAGTAGATCTAACACGGTCGGAATGGCAATATTGCGATGGTGGTCGCTACCATCTTTACCAACCCAACCATCATACCAATCTGCAACAGGATCCCAGCCAGCTGAACGTCGGGATGATGAATGTTTTTTTGACATGATATGGTTTCCATTTATGTTGTTGTGGCTGGAAGTTTGTGATTAAAGCCGGGCATACGGTGTAGTAATTCGACTCAATGCTTGACGCTAAACACCTCTTCACACAACAACATTGAATTAAAAATATAAGGGAAGAGGGACACTCTAGACGATTTATTGGGCAGCAATGACGCTGAATACAGCATGTATCTAGCAATAATTCTTGAGAAATCTTATCAGATATGTTCAAACACTGTCAAATGCAGACAAGCCCTTTAAATAAGCCAGAAATGCAGAAAGAGGCGCTCATCACGCCTCCTTCTAACTGCTTTTTCTGATATTTGTTCAATATTGGATTACTCGATGTAATCCTCGTCTGGTTGTGTAAGTGGCAGTGTGAACGCAAACTCGCTGCCATGGCCGAGTTCACTCTGCACCCAGATTTCGCCACCGTGCATGTGTACCAGACGCCGCGTGATGTCCAGGCCAAGTCCAGTGCCACCCGCACGTCGTGTCGAAGATTGGTCAGCCTGGCGGAACCGCTCGAAGATGAGGTTAACTTGTTCTTCCGCAATTCCCATACCAGTGTCTTGCACTGCAATCACAACGCTACCGTTCTGCAAAGTTGATCTCAGCGTGATGCTACCTTTTTCGGTGAACTTCGCCGCATTAGAAATCAGGTTATTGATAATCTGTTGCAACCGGATCGGATCGGCATAAATCGTATCGGGCATTTGCACCTGATCATCGAAATCCAGAAGCAAATCTACCGGCTTAGTCTTCACTAAGATCTGCGAGGTTTCAACCATCCTGCCCAGGAACTCGTTCAGGTTGATGGTCTCATACTCCAATTCCATTTGCCCAGCCTCGATCTTCGCCAGGTCCAGAATGTCGTTAATCAGGTTAAGCAACAACTTACCACTGCTATGAATGGCGGAAACATCTTCTTCCATATCTTCATTCAGCGGCCCGTCCAGCCCGTCCAAAATCACCTCAGCATAACCAATGATCGAGTTCAACGGTGTACGCAGTTCATGGCTCATGCTTGCCAGGAACTCGCTTTTTAGCACATCGACTTCACGTAGACGCTCGGCTGTTTCCAACTGTTCTTGATAGAGTTGCGCGTTGGAGAGCGCGATTGCTAGCTGGTTCGCCACAATTTGCAGTGTGCCTACCTGATTACCATCGAAGAATTCCGGAACATCGTGCTGCACATCCAGCACGCCCAGCACCTCAGTACCCACAATCAGCGGTACAGCCGCCTCAGAACGTGTCTTCGGCAAAAGCGGGTTCGGCAAGTGATCCGGGTTGCGGCTTACATCTTTCACCACCACTGGCTGCAAAGTTTGGGCTGCACGTGCAACCAGGCTACGTTCTGCACCGTAAGGAATACTGTGTCCGTGTTGGACCATCTGCCGTCCAGCTTCGCCCAGACCAGCCCGCACACTCAACGTGGCGCTGGCACGATCCAGCAAATAGATATGCGCGTGATAGTATTGGAATGCCTCACTCAGTCGTTCAACTGTTTGACTCAACAACTCGTTGGGGTCAAGCAATGTCGCCAACTGTTGCCCCAGATCACGGGCCAGTTCCGCCTGAGCTTCTGCTTGTTTTTGGTCACTGATGTCACGGGTCACAAAGTACATTTCGCCCGCTTCCACATCAACGACTGTGTTCCATGACAACCACTTGTAGCTACCATCTTTGCAACGATAGCGGTTCTCAAACTGAAGCGTCGTTGCACCCTGGTCCAGTTTCTCGGCCTCGGCTAGAGTTGCTTCGATATCTTCTGAGTGTACAAACTCAATGTATGGCACGGCCATCAGTTCGTCAGAGCTATATCCCAATGTGCGCTCCCAGGCAGGATTCAGGCTCTGGAAGTAGCCTTCCATATCCGATGTGCCCACCATATCCAACGATGTGTTGTAGATGCGGTCAACTTCTTCACGAGCTTCCTGCACACGCTGGAATGCACGGGCATTTGAGAGCGCGACCGCTACTTGGTCGGCCAGTGTCGCCATCACACGGGCATCATCTAATGTGAACTGGTTGATGACGTCCGCTTGCACATCCAGCACACCTAGCACTTCATTACCAAGCATGATTGGTACTGCCAACTCAGAGCGCGTCTTGGGCAATAACGGGTTGGGCAAGAAATTTGCCTCTTGCATCACGTTGTTGATGATAACACCTTGCTGTGTGCGGGCTGCACGTGCCACCAAACTACGCTCACGGTCATACGGGATACTGTGTCCGGCAGCAGTCATGCGTTCACCGACATCACCAGCGCCAGCCGCCAACACCAACGTATTGCGGGCCTCGTTCATCAGATAAATATGTGCATGGTAAAGTTCAAACCGATCACGAGTTAGGTTCGAGACATTCTGCAATAAGTCTGTCTGATCCAGAACTGTCGTCGCTGCTGCACTCACTTCAGCCACGGCTTGCAACTCAACCGCACGGCGCTGAATCTGTTCAAACGAGCGCACATTTTCGATACGACCTGCCAGCAATGATACAACCTGACGTAACAGACCTTCATCACGGTGATCAAAAGCATTTGCTTGCATACTAGCGACATTCAGCGTACCCACAAATTCGCCACCCAGGAAAAAGGGTGTGCTGACTGTGGACTGCAATCCCTGTTCAGCTAATGCTTGGGTATCTTGATACCCACCACTATCATTTTGTATATCAGGCATAATCACAATACGGTTGTCACGATACGCTAAACCAACTACCGTATTATCAATTGGCAACTGCCTACCAACAGGAATCGCTCCTTCAACGCCTTGCAGGGCATATACCTCGAAAGTATCACGTTCTGGCGTCAACAACGTCAGGCTTACCCGATCACCGCCAACGATTTGTGCCACTTTTTCAGCCGCCACAGCATAAACACCGGCTTCCGTTTCCTGTTGATTGAGCAACTCACTCATTTCATTCAATGAGGCTAAACGACGAGCTTGTGCTTCCGTTTCGGCCAGAGCTGCCTGCGCTTGCTGGAAGGATCGCGCATTCAAGATTGCTACCACCAACTGTCCAGCCAGCGTGGATTGAATTTGAACATCCTTCTCATCAAAGCGGTTGGTGACATCTGCCTGAACATCCAGCACACCAACTACTTCGCCACGTGCAACCATGGGAATTGCCATTTCCGAACGGGTGTTTGGCAATAGAGGATTCGGCAAGAAGTCAGGTGATAGTGCTACGTCATTTACTACCACTGGGCGCTCAGTGCGGGCTGCACGCGCCACAATACTCGTTTCATGGTTAAGCGCAATCCGGTGTCCGCCAGCCGCCATCCGACGCCCGGCATCACCAGCACCCGCTGCCAGTGCCAAAGCACCCAGCGTTGTATCCAGTAGATAAATGTGCGTATGGTACAGACCAAAACTTTCTTTCGTGAGGTCCACCACCGACTGCAACAGTTCACTTAGATCCAATGTACTGGCTGCTCGTGTACTCACATCAGCCACAATCGCCATTTCGCGAGCCAGGGTTTCGGTTTCATCGAAAGCTCGTAATTGCTCAACCGCCTGGGCTACACGCCCCGCCACCGCATCAATGAGGCCCATCTCATCAGGCGACCATTCACGTTCTGCATCTTCGCTGACCAGAATACGTCCAATTGACTGTCCACCCAACCTGATGTCTCGCACGGCATGAGTGCCACCGGCTGTAAGTTTTTCTTCCAGCTTGGCTGTCCCATCCAGGCGTCGCGGCGCTTCAAGGTCATACTGATAGCCAACCTTCTCCCCCCTGGCGATGCGCCCCAGATAGCCTTCCCAGTTCTCACGCGTCAGGCGGCGGTTGATGGCATCGGCCCGTGCTACAGCATTCTGCGCTTCTTCAAATGCTGCATTACTCCGTAACACACCCGCGATCTGACTAGCCATCGACTCAAACACGGGCAGGTTGTCTTCGTTGAACGTACCAGCTTCAATAGCTTGCATGTCCAACACACCCATGATCTCATTACCAACCGCCAGCGGAATTGCAACTTCCGAGCGGGTTTCAGGCAAGAGCGGATTGGGCAAGAACACTTCACTCGTGCCAGTATCACTCACCAACACAGGCTGACCACTCTGCACCGTTCGGGCCACAATGGAAGTCTCATCTAATTTCAAGCGGTGCTTCCGATCCAGCAATCGTTTGCCGACCTCGCCCGTACCGGCTCGTAGTACCGCATAGAGTTGGGCATCATCCAGCAAATATACCTGTGCATAGTACAAATCTAGACGCTCACGGATGGTATTCACCAAGCGTGGCAACAGCTCTTCAGCTTCCGCCACACTAGTCGCCACACGCCCGACCTCCAACGTACTTTCAAGGTCATGAGTACGGCTTGCCACAATATCTTCCAACCCACCAACTGTTGCTTCAAGCTGTTCGGCCATCGTATTGAAGGTCTGTGCCAATTGGCCGATCTCGTCCTGACCTCCAACCTTGGCACGAGCTTCAAGCCGTCCAGCACTCAAATTATCAGCAACTTCCGCTAGGTGGGATACCTGACGAGTGAGCAATCGGCTAATACCAAACGCAAGCGCAAGAGCAGCAAACCCCAGACCAATACCGATATACACCATCGAAGTTTGTAGGTCCGAAACAGCAGCAAACGCCTCGCTACGTTCCTGGTCAATAACCACAACCCAGCCTAGTGCATCAATTTCAGGGAAGCGCCCGTCAGTGGTAACAGGAGCATAGGCAATTACAATAGATTCACTATTCTCATCCAGCACATCTATTTCTGATCCTACTCCCTGGAAAACACGTCCATCGACCAACATGGTTTCAGGGAGTGGAACGCCTGCCGAGGCCACCCCCTCAGAACTCGCAACCTGGTTTCCTTGCCGGTCAATCAGATGCGCTTCGCCAGTCTGCTCAATTTGGAAATCTTGGACCACCGCGACCAGCGCCTCGATGTTGAAGACATCCTTCAAAACACCGATGACCTCACCCGTCTCGCGGTCAAAGAGAGGCAGGCTGATTTCAATAGCTAATACGCCAGCACTTTCATCGAAAATAGGAGAACTGAAAAAGATTGCACCTTGACCGTTATTCCAGGCAGCTTGCCACCAGTCTTCATCAGCCTGATAGTAGTCACTGGTAAGCCCGGTACTGGCGACATTGCCTCCAAAACGATCTGTGATGAAAACCTCAGCATGTTCTGGGAAATCCAAAATCAAGATCTGCAAGTTATCAGTGGCCGGATTCTCCAGAACATTTTGAATTAGAGATACTTCATCAGTATCTGTCGCGGCTCGCCATTCAGCATCCTTAGCCAGCAAACCGTCCTGAATGCTGGTTTCATCTAGGCCTAAATATTCCTCGTTTGCACTTTGCAGAGCCGCAAGAACACGCGGGTCGTCGCTGACATGAGCATAGATCAAGTCAATTTGCTCACTAAGAATGGACGCAATCTGTTGACCTTCCAACACTGCGAATTGTGTCAATTCTTCGGTCTTTGTGTCCTCCAGCGCATCGGTGGTCGTGGTACTGACGAAGTACACCACCGCAGCCAGAAGAATGAGGGAAAATCCCACCAAGACCACAATCAACTTGGTCGCCAGAGGCCAATCGGCGAATCGCCACCACTGCCTGGTGAGTCGGGAGGGGGCTGCATTCATAATAAGTCACTCCTGATAATCGAATTGTCTGACATCTGCTTAGAATTCTGCATATTTATTGGCGGCAACATGCCGATCCTATCAATTTCTACCATTGCTTCCACGTTACACTCTGGCAACCATCAGGCTGCTCTATCCATTAGTTATCATCCTGTGGTGCTAATTGTAGCTCAATGGCCGTGTGGGGAACCTTCAACGCCTTTCCTAATTCTTTCACAGCCACCTGCAACACGTCATCCACATCAGTTGCGCCCTGAATAGCCTGCGAAATCTGGCTGAGGGCTTGCTCATGGCGGCTAGTGCGCGACGCATCTTCATATAATCGCACATTCACCAGCGCATTCGCAATCTGCCCAGCCAGCACTTGCAGGATCTCTAGCAAACGCTCGTTGAAGAAGTCTACTTCATCGCTCTGCACATCCAGAACGCCGATCAATTGCCCACGCGAAATCAAGGGAATAGCCAGCTCGGCTTGTGTATCAGGCAACAGCTGGTGGGGCAAAAAGTCTGGTGAAGCTGCTGTATCGTTCACAACCACGGGCTTACGCGATTGGGCGGCGCTGGCGACAATACTCCGCGAGCTATCGAACGGAATCGTCCGTCTCTGGCTCACCATCTGCCGCCCCACATAGCCCGCGCCAGCGACCAGTGATAGAAGGTTATTTTGTGAATCGAACAGGTAGATGTGGGCATGATATAACCCAAACCGGTCCTTCGTCAGATTGGCGGCTGCTCGCAACAACCGTTCCATATCCAAGATTGATGAAATCTGCACATTTAGATCGACCACAGCCTGCAAACTACGGGTCGATTCCGCGACTCGTGATTCCAGATTTTGGAGCGAGTCTTCCAATTGATCTGCCATCTGATTAAATGCGCGACTCAATTCGCCCAACTCATCCTGACGTGTCTGATGCTTCACTCGCAACGAAAGGTCGCCTTCAGCGAGTGTATGCGCGGCCTGCGTTACATCGGCCAGTGGACGGGTCACCTGTCCTACCACCAAAACCGTCAAGAAACCTGCAATCAGCAACGCACCCAGCACACCAATGATCGCCACTGTCGTCGCCTGATTCACGTTCTCAAACGCCACATCCTGATTCCGCACATTACCCAATATCCAATAATAACCGGATGGTGCGCCGGGCGGCACGATGCGTTGATAATGGACCAATTGATTATCTTCAGTTGTCAAAGAACCTGTACTCGTTGCATTTACAACCCGGTCAGATTCATCCTCTGCATAGTCATTCTGCAATCGAGCGTCCTCGACGCCGCCGACAGTTGCAATATCTGGCTCAAAACCAAATGTTTGTAGGGGATCCTGCGAATTTTGCAGATAATAACCTTCTGCATCAATCAGAAATGTGCGGGCGTCATCGGCGTTGGGTTCAATCAGATCCAGCATATTACGCGCGAAAATATTAGTCACAATCGCGCCTACCAACACCCGCTCGCCAGTTTCAGGATCATCCACGTACAGTGGAATACCATACCGCAACACCGGTACCATGGTGTCGTCAGTCAGATTTCCTTCAATGGTTGGAGGGCTACCTTCACGGTTCAAGTTCAGTCGGGAGAGATAGACCTCGTCCTCGGCCAGGGTAATTGTCCCCTGGAAATACCCACGATCTCCCTTATATTGCAAATCCTCATCGGCACGAATACTCGCCGTAGCACCATCGAAATCCACCCGCACAATTTCGTTACCTTCTAAATCAAACATACGGATCTGGTCGTAGATTTGTCGGGAATTTGAGAAAACAAAGAAATCAACTGCAACTCGTTCACGCAGTAGATTTCGGAGCAATTCTGTGTCATCTGTGGCGAGTGCTTCCGCCAGCGCCCCAACACTTTGCATCTGCGACAGAATATCGATGTCTTGCCTTACCGACAACAGAAACGTATCGAGTCGGGTAGCTTCCAATTCGACATAGGTTTGTTCTTCGACATTTGCACGTTCTGTGATTTCGTCCTGCCAGCCTGGTAAAATACGCCAGGCAGCGAAGCCAACTGCGGCTAACACCAAAATGATAATCAGGGCGGTCAAACGCCACTGTATTCTGGCTTGAAAGATTCTGAATAGGTTCATTATAACAACCTGCTACCTTTTAAGATTCGCTATCCTGGCCGAGTTGTAGCTCAATTGCTGTATAAGGCACACGCAATGCCTTCCCCAATTCGCGAGCCGTCGTCTGCAAAATTTCATCCATATCTGTCGCCGTCTCAATCTGGCGGGAGATATTACTTAATAACTGTTCATGCCGGGTAGTGCGATCCAACGTCTCAAACAACCGGGCATTATTGAGTGCCGCCGAAATCTGGGTCGCTGTCACTTCCAAAATGGCATACAAGTCATCAGTGAAAAATTCCACCTGATCACTCTGCACATCCAAGACCCCCAACAACTGGTTACGGGCCACTAGTGCAATCGCTGCCTCCGAGCGAGTGTCAGGCAATAAGGGGTGCGCCAGGAAGTCCGGCGACCTCACAACATCGTTAACGACCACACCATACATGGATCGCCCAGCGCGTGCCACAATACTACCGAGATTATTCAATTCAATTGAGCGTTTCTCGGCTACCATCAACTCACCAATATAGCCCGCCCCAGATGTCAGCACCAAGCGGTCTCCAACCTCATTCAGCAAATAGATGTGAGCATGGTACAGACCAAATCGCTCTTTCACGAGGTCTACCACATCTTGCAGTAGGACATCAATATTCAAAATGGCGGCAATACGGCTCGTAATATCGACCACGGTCTGCAAATCGCGAGTACGAGATTCTACTGCGCCTTCAAGTCCGCCAACCACCGATTCAACTTGTCCGGCCATCTGATTGAGAACAGTACCGACTTGTGCCATTTCTGTGAATGTCTTTGTGGTAGCTCGTGCGGCATAATTTCCTGTTGCATATTCCTGTGCGGTTAATTGCAAACTATTGAGGCCCGCAGTAATACGGTAGAATAACCAACCTAAAACAACCACAACCACCACAATCAGGCCTAATAGCAACCCCAAAATCCTCTCGGTCCGTTGCTCGGCCTGTTCCACATTAAACTCAAGTCCTCGATCTAAACGATCAGCGTAGCTAAACAAAAGAGTTGCTTGGGTAGAAACATCCGACAGAAACTCACTATTGGCCTGACTGGAATCAGTGGTAAGCATCAACAGCATTGCCCGATATCGGCTCCAAGTAGCATCCATATCGTCTAGAATAGGCAATAGGAGATTATCTTCAAGTACAGTAGAGTCTTGTTCGCCTTCTCCAATTCGGAAAGTTTCCTGTGTTGTATCAAAAGACGAAACACCATCATTGAGTCTGGCGATGATAGATTGCTGTTGTTCCTCGGTTTCAGCACTATTAAGCCGGTATGCCAGTTCTGAAAGCACAAAAACATTGGCACGTTGCACCGATGCCCTATTCAAGAGATTCTGGGATTCATTTAGTTGATTGTTAGCACGTAACAACAGGAATACAGCCACAGCCAGAATAACTATCCCAGCCACAGTTAATATGATCGTTTGAACTACAAATGAATTGAACCATTGTCGCATGGCACGCTATCCTTTAGTTACTGCTATGCTGCGGTTTGTGTTTTCTCATCTGGATTTGGTTGTGGTAGAAAAACACTGAGTACCAACAACAATACCCCACCGACTGCCAACAGAATAGGAACATACTGAGTCATCCATCGATAAGTGTTCAGCTGTGAGCCGACCTCGTTGACACGACGCTGCACACTATCACCGGAACTATACACCGCCCAACGCCCGTAAGCCGAGAGATTCTCACGGGTTTCGGAGTTCACATAGTATTCACGGGGACAAACCTCATTGAGCTTCACATTCTCTCCAGTGACTGGCTCAATCCAATAGTCTACATGCACATCATAACATACAACGGCTGTGCCTTCTTCAATCAGTTCGTCAGCGACATAAACCTCTGTTTCATCAAGAACGTCAGCCTCGAAGACAAAGTGATAGGTCAGCAAGTCGCCAATCATCTCTTCGCCCACGAATTCGAAATCCATCAGGCCATAGTAGCTATCGAAAATATTATATCCCTGCTTCTCTACATTGCGCGGGAATACATAGTAGTAATCTGACAATTCTTCACGCGTATGTTTGCCGGTTTGTGGATCTACTGTAATAAAATCCTCATACGAGTAAACCGGTTCTCCAGTCAGTGGATCTACCTCTGTATAGTCAATGTTTACCGCTACGCTCTCGTCAGTCACATTATCTTGTGCAACAGTTTGTGATATTGACGAGGCAACGGCTTCATCATTCTCTACTGGTGTATCGAAGATGGATTCATCTTCTACTTCCTGAACCACTGATCCCAGGTTCTCATAATTCCATTCCCAGTCAGATGATAGCCGTTGTTCCCAACCTGGGCTTATTGCAAATTTCCAAATGCCAGCGCCAATGAGTAGAGCAGCTCCGACGATTAACAGTAGCCTTTTCATTACGTGTATATACCTTCCTGAATTTATCACGCTTGCAAAAAACAGCGTGAGATTTAATGGTCTTAATTGTTTTGACAGGGTGATTTTGATACAGGTCAAAACCATGCGTTTTTGTCATAAACACCGGGGGAGCGTTCGGTTTCTTCAAAACATGACCAAGTCCTGATAGCTTTCCCGCTATCATTTTAGAGTAGCCAAATCCTAAACCCCACTGTCGCTTTATCAAGTTAATTCTACACCAATTTAGTGTAAATTTTACCGCAATTTATGAATAATATCCTAAAAATTGAGTGAGTAGCATTACTCCCGTTGATTTCAATTATATCTTAACTTATATTGAAAATACAATAGCCATCTGACCAGGCCAACAGGGCAGGATTCCGTAAAATTGAGGGTTGAAACATGGACACACTGCAACAAGCTATCGACGACGGTAAAGCTTTCATTACAACCACTCGCGCCAAAATGGAGCGTCTTGTTGAAGACTTTGCCGATGGTCGGCTGAATCGTGAGCAATTTCAGGCGTTGTATGAACGTTATCAAAAGCAGATCAATGGCGTCAAAAATCTGTTGGCCGAGACAGACCCTACCCACTGGCAAGATGCTATTGGGGGCGAGCATACCATCGACATTCGCAGCCGCCTAATGGCAAAAGCCGTCGGTATGTTGATATTCATTAACCATGACTTACGACATCTCGACACTTTGGGGCAACCCGTTCTATCACCAGTACATATCTATGATATTTTGGAACACATCCCAGAACAGGCTGCCAATGGTATCTATGAAGCTGTCACCGAAATTCCGCGCAAGGGCTGGATATTGGTAATGCGTGGCGAACTGACTACCGTCATTCTCTTGTTTTCACGAGAACCAACCTTTGATCAACGAGCCACCATCCGCCAGTTACTGACAGATTTTGAACATGCCAATGCCGCATTACTGAAGCGACCCGACATAACGACAGACCAACTAGCAATGCCCTTCCAGGTTTTGATTCGGCGTGCCGGACGGCATTAACAAAAAAGCTGGCCTGAGCCAGCTCTTTATTCCTAATTTCCAAACAATCCCAATAATCCGCGTTTGGTATCCTGCGTTGAGACTTCCTCCATCACCTCGCCTTGTTGCAACATTTGTTTCAATCCCTGGGTAAACATCAATACCTCTTTCCCCGGTGATTGTCGAGCATTGACAAGAACTGGCACACCCCGATTAAGCGAATCCAGCATTTGTTTTTCTGCTGAGGGGACAAGCGCACGAATTTGCAATTTCAAAGTTTGGCTGATCTTCTCCGGATCAAGCGCCCCAGCCCGTTTATCAGTGGGAACTTTGTTCATCACAAAGACGACTTTACTCATTTCAAATTCTGGGAATTGCTCGAACAAGTCCAGCACCACACGCACATTTCGTGCGCTGGGCAACGTCGGCACACCAACGATAATCAACACATCCGCCATATCCACTAATGTTAGTGAGACATCGTCGAGATGTAACGACGTATCGACCACTACATAACCAAACCGCTCCGCCATCGCATTAATAATCGCCTCGACAGCTTTGGGGCGCACAAAATCGGCATCCTGGGGTTTTTGTGGTCCAGCCAACACCCGCAGGCCCGTACCATGTGTTGCCAGTACGTTTTCGATCAAGTCCGGATCCAGATCATCAGCTGCTTTCGCCAGATCAACAATATTCCGATCATTGCGAATTGCCAAATGAACCGCGACATCGCCGAATTGCAGATTCGCATCCACCAATACAGTCCGGTGATGCTCATCCATTAATCCATTAGCGACATTTACGGCCATGGTGGTCACGCCAGCTCCACCCTGTGGACTGTAAACCACAATAACCTTGCCACGTTTCTGCGGCTGGATTGTTTGAGTCTTTTTCGCGTCGAATAATTCACGATCAATCTTCTGGACCTGGGCAGCAGCGTGACGCACTGTCGAATATAATTCATCTGCCGACGGTGGCTTCGGCAAGAAATCCTTTGCACCCACCCGCATTGCCCGGCGGATATAGTCTTTATCACTTTGCACCGAAATCATAACAACGGAAGCTGGCACAAGCTTGGTGATCTGCTCAGTGGCCTCAATACCGTCCATATCTGGCATATTGATGTCCATTAAGATGACATCAGGGCGCAACTCTTCTACCACTTCAATGGCTTCTGCACCTGTTGTCGCAAAGCCGACGACTTCCATATCTGGCTCAAATGACAACAGCCGTGCCAATCCTTCCCGGCCTTCCAGCACATCATCCACAATCATGATGCGAATTTTCTCTTGGCTCATTGTGATATATCTCCTCGAAAATTTGTCTCTATAGATGATTATAGACAATAGTGCCCCTGGCCGGTGCATGACCATTGTCTTATTTGTGTTGGTATTCTGAAACTAGGACAATCATTGGCAAAAGAACATGATCTTCTGCAAAATTATGCTTAATTGTATCCACATCACGCATTTTCTACACTTGCGTTATCATAATTAGTGTCATGAATCGACTCGAACGCGCACCCACCCCCAAAGCTGCCCTACATCTCTCACGCCTGTCGATGAGTACATTCTTATTTTTACTCATCACTGGCTTGCTATTGTTTTGGGGCCATGCCCTGACTCTCGGCCTGCTGATAACTTATGTCAGTCTTCAATCATTCCCCCTCATATTCTTACTGGATGCTTTGCTGTGGATCATTGTGGCACAAACGCAGACTCTCCTGCAACTACGCTTCAATCATGATCAACGCTTGATCTTGGGTAACCTGGTCGGTATATTGATTATTTTAGTAGGAAAACTTGAGGGTGATTCCGAAGCAGGTCAGGCTTACGTCCTGTTTTTTCTGGCAAACCGTGTATTCATCAATACCTTCCGCCACTATACCCTAACCTGTCTGGCCCCAGCCTATACAGCCAATCATCGTCGTCAACAATTAGCCCGGCTGATGCTCAGTTCACGGGCCATAGTTGCGATTTTGGGCGTCATTCTTCTCCCCGTGGCCTTTTTCGTCTCACAAGAAACCCTCATCAATGGATGGCTATTAAGTGCGGCTTTAACGACCTTGCCCCTAGCCTGGTTGGGTGATATTGCCCTCTCTTCTGGCTCACGAGTTCGACTGTCCACACACACCCTTCCTCCCCAAGAAACTGCCCCGACCCTCCAGCTATGGGAAATGATTCAACCTGGTATGCGCCGCTGGCTAACCACTAGCGCCCTTAGCATCGCCATCCTCTCGACCTTAATCCTCTATCAGACCACTTGGGTTGTGGCGCATCGCTTCTCCGAGATCACATCCTTTATCGCGTTCTTTGTATTGGTAGGGGTGGTGACAATAGCCATTACGTTGACTTTGGAACATTGGATATTGGCTCGCTTTTTGCGCCGTCACAATGCAGGCACATTGATCAGGATTTATCCTAGCCTATTGAGCATAGCCTTGGTCAGTATTTTAGCGGTCCCCGCCCTGCTAACTGCTGCCTGGGGCGAAGCCACCCGTCGGCCTCTGCGTAAGATTATCTACGACCCGATTGAGCGTCTCGTTTACCATGCACTACCCGCTGGGGAAGGATTTCGCGCCCGGCGACTGATTTACACGATCATTGAGCCACTTGGTCAAGCAACAGCGGCGCTTACGCTAATGACTACAGTAACTATCTGGGAACAGATTGATCACCTGTTCTTGATACCGGGTTTGATTATCAGTGGACTGCTGCTGCTAGCCGTTCGACGTGTCGGGGTTGCCTATACAAAAGCCCTCAGTATCTCTCTCAGTACCGGGCCATACCATGTCTTGCGCCAGACTGCTGTTGAATGGGAATGGGGCGAACAGGCTCCTATCTACCGCATGATAGAGCGGCTCAGGGCCTACCCACCTGATGAAACCAATCGTTTATTATTAGCCGAAGTCGTTGCCCACAGCAAATTTGAAGATGGTTATGATACGCTGCGACAAATTTATCTGGATAGCCCAACATCATTACAAATCGAATTATTGCCGTTGATTATCAATAGTTGGCCCGACAAATGCACCCAATCCGAAAGCCGAGAACTGATCTTTGCCGCACTGGAAAACGAAGATTCCACTTTGCGTGGTCAGGCGTTGCGCCTCATCGCCGCCTATCCACAACTCGACCCCGAATATCAGCTTGCTCGCTTCCTCATTGACCCTGAACCGGATATCGTAGTCATTGCCGCTTCAATCCTATTACATCATCCCAACCCTCGTATTAGCCAATCGGCCCGCGCCCAGCTAGGTTGGCTGGCGAAAGATAATCGCGTTTCCATACGAGTTGCAGCGGTGCAAGCGTTAATTAACAATAGCCTTAATGTATTTGGAGAACGGATCAAACCCCTAAATATCACAGCCTATTTGCAAGATACCGCTACCCGTGTGCGTGAAGCCGCCCTGGCCGCCGCGACCACAGAACAACTGATTGAAGCTACGCTTGATGCGTCAGCCAAAGTTCGGACTACTGCGGCCCTTTACCTCCGCGAACGCCGTTTCCGGGGCGCATACCGCAGCCTCCTGGCAACATTTCATCAACTTGAACACAACCTTCAGACTGCCGAAACGGTGCAGATACGGGCTAACCTACACTATTGGCGTCTACTGGCAGCACTGACCATTTCCAATCGGCGGGCTGGTCGCAAACGCATGTCTCTTGCTCTCCAGCGTGGTTTCGAGCAACTGACTCTGCTCGATACTATCATCCTTATCCTGCGTGAACAACGGCAGGCCGTTCTGTTGCCTCTTATTCAGCAACTACAACATGATCGCGCTGATCTTTTGGAGGCGATGCTACATTATTTGAGTATTTTGATGGGCAAACGCCGCATCCAAGGAATTGTCTGGGCACTTCAGCACGAGCAGAATACAGCAGCAGCGATTCAAGACCTCCACCGTGTGATCTCACATCAATATGCTCACCAACTGTATCGGGCACTCCGAAATGAAGGTCTACCGCCCTCCAGTCAACAAAGCTTGTTGCCCAACGTCGTCTATACCATGCTGCTCAATCAAGATGATGACTGGCATTCACTATTGACTCTTTATATTTTGGAAAAACTGCCCACACGCCAGCAGGGGATCGACGAAACTACCCGCGAGCGCATCCTGGATACCTCTGCCAACAGTCAGTATGACATTATCCGCGAAGCAGCTCGGCTCATCCGACGCTCACTGGAAAGCAGTATAGAAGATAGCGATCCCGGCGCTCTG
Source organism: Aggregatilineales bacterium (assembly GCA_965215855.1). Lineage (GTDB taxonomy): Bacteria > Chloroflexota > Anaerolineae > Aggregatilineales > J027 > J027. The sequence continues at coordinate 236,461 of CBDCER010000003.1, forward strand.
GCCCGGCTCGAAGATAAAGTAGAAGGGGTAATCATGCTCTCTACACTCGAACGTATGTTATTTCTCCGTAATGTATCTTTCTTCCGCAACCTCAGCCTGGATCAACTGCGTGTTCTGGCCCGTAACTGCGAAGAACTGACCGCCGCTGAGAACCAACGTATCATCAAGCAAGACGACGTTGGCGATGGACTCTTTGTCATCGTTGAAGGCCAGGTTCGCATTGAGCGCCACACCCCCGACGGCAAAACAACACTGCTGGGCCACATCTATGCTTCGGAAGTGTTTGGCGAGATTAGCCTGCTCGATGGTGGACTCCGTACCGCTGACATTGTGGCTGATACTCCCGTCCTACTGCTGAGTATCCACCGCGACGCGCTGCACGCTGCTTTGGAAGACGATCCCACCATTGCTTTGACCATGCTGCATACGATGGCCCAACGCCTGCGCCGCACAACCGAATTGGTTGATCAGAAAACGGTCGATTAGACTCAGGAATCATAAACACTGAAGCATTTCAACTGTAATGTTTTCGTAATGCCAACACAGGTATAATGAGGGCATGAGTACACAACAAACTATCTTAGTCGTTGATGACGAAGCTACCATCCGTGAGGTAGTTCGCAAATACCTGGAATTGGAAGACTTCATCGTTATCGAGGCTGATACCGGTACACGCGCCTTGGACATCCTGGCTGAACAGCGCCCTGATTTGGTTGTGCTGGACATTATGCTACCGGGCATTGATGGTCTCTCACTGGCTCGCTCGCTGCGGAGAGAATCAGGCTATACACCGCTGGCCGTGGATGGCGATATTCCGATTGTTATGCTCACTGCCCGCAAGAGTGAAGTAGACCGGCTGGAGGGGTTCGAGTTAGGAGCCGATGATTATGTGGTCAAACCCTTCAGTCCCCGCGAATTGGTAGCCCGTATCAAAGCTGTCCTCCGCCGCGCTAATCCTGCGGAGAAAACCGAGCAACCGCTGGAGTTCCCTGACATCAGCATCGACCCCACCACCCGCACGGTCCTGGTTCGCGGCGAGACTGCTTCCCTGACTGCTAAAGAGTTTGATTTACTCTGGTTTCTGGCTCGCCACCCGCGCCAGGTCTTTTCGCGCACGCAATTGCTCGATAAAGTGTGGGGATACGAATTCTATGGTGACGAAAGTACCATCACGGTGCATGTTCGCCGTCTGCGCGAGAAAATCGAACAGGATGCCAGCCACCCGGCTCATATCCAGACGGTGTGGGGTGTGGGCTATAAATTCGATCCAGGAGCATAATGTCCGTGCGTAACCTGACACGCTCTCCATTGTTGACTCTCATTATTGGTGTATTCCTGGGACTGCTCGGTGCAATGGCCGTTGTCATCCCCACCCTTGATCCGCCATCCAAAGACATCCGCCTGCTGGTGCTATTCATGACCAGCACCGGGGTTCTGACCATCTCATTAGCCTATCTCATGTATCGTTTGGGATTAGTCAGTTGGTTCCGCAGCCTACGCTGGTCTTTACTGGTGACGATTATGTTGACGGTAGTGCTGATCTTCCTCAATGTTTGGGTGACGGCCCAACTGATGTTCATCAGTCCCCACGATCTGTTCCTAACGACAGGCTTGCTGGTCTTTGCGGGTATCATCGCGATCACATTCGGCTTCTTCATTTCCAATGCGATGACTGATAGCATCCGCCAGATGGCAAGCGCCACCGAAGCACTAGCAAAAGGGGATTTGAGTACCCGCCTGGACATCACTGGCAATGATGAACTGGCCCAACTCGCCGCTGCATTCAACAACATGGCGCGATCTTTGCAGGAAATCGACGAACAGAAACGGATGCTAGAACAAGCTCGTCGCGATCTGATTGCCTGGGTTTCCCACGATTTGCGGACACCGTTGGCATCTATAAGGGTGATGGCCGAAGCAATGGCTGATGGCGTAGTCTCTGATACTGAGACGATTCAGCGTTATCTGGACAACATGCGCGGCGAAATTGAGCATCTCAGTCACCTGATTGACGACTTGTTTGAGCTGGCCCAACTGGATACCGGCCACATTCAATTGCATTGGGAGAATGCTTCATTAGGCGACTTAATCTCTGATACCCTCGGCAGTTTGAAACCCCAGGCCACTCAGCATAAAGTCAATTTGCAGGGTGAAGTGGATGATGCCGTTGATCCAGTTTATATGGCTCCCGATAAAGTTCAGCGCGTACTATATAACCTACTGCACAACGCCATCGTTTACACACCCGAACGCGGCGAAATCAAACTATCAGCTCGATTGGCAGAGGATAATGTGCGCGTGGATGTCCAGAATAGTGGCACCGGCATTGCACCTACTGAGCTACCGCATATTTTCGAGAGCTTCTATCGAGGTGAACGTTCGCGGGCTAAAGACGCTAGTGGGCAGCGCGGGGCTGGTCTGGGATTGGCAATTGCGCGGGGCTTTGTGGAAGCACATGGCGGCAAAATCTGGGTCGAAAGCGTCCCTAACCAGGGCACTACATTCAGTTTTACGCTTCCACGTCATGTGCCAGCTATTCTGAATTAATTCATATCTACAACCAAACTAAGATATGACCTCACGTTTCTATCATCAATACCCTGCCGCTTCCTCAATCGTGTCTTCAAAATACTTGTATTGGTTGTATCTTTGAATTGGCTGTATACTTTTTGTGTCAGCAATATTGACTGTCAAGGAGATGGTTTTTTATGACCGATCAATATCAGGGCAATTATGTCCCACCAGAGCAACAACAACATCCTCAACAGCAGCAATACTATCAACCCGCGCCACAGGGCGAATTCTATCAAAGCCAGGCGCGTGCCCAGGCATCCGGCAAAGGCATTCAGGCCGTTGATAGCCTCTCGGCCAATGAGTTTGCAGTTGAAGTGAACGGCGAGCGGATTACGGGCATTTTTGCAGTTTCGGGTCTTTCTTCGTATTGCCTGAAGATGGACGAGGGCAAACCCGTCGGCTTAGATTTCCCGCCGATTGTGATTACCAAGATGGTGCAACAAGACCCCAATCTGCCATTCAATCAATGGACCCGCGAAACAGTGGCGGCACGCGGTACACGCCTGCCAACCCGCGATGTTTCAATCATTGCACTGGATGAAGGGCTTGAAACACGCCGCTGGATCTATCGCAATTGCTGGATTAGCTCTATTCAATTTTCAGATTTTGATACTGCCGTTGATTTTTTGATTGAAGAAAAAATTAACATTCAGCATGGCGGTGTAGAAGAAATCTGGCCGCAACGCTAATCATTACTGGTGGGGCGACAACATTGTGCCCCACTTTATCATCACTCTACCTGCACTATCCCCAACAATTCGCGGGCCGCCGCCGTTGCGGGTAGCGTCCCATCCATGACAGCCTGCTCAATTTGCGGCAGGCGCTCACGAACAGCCGGGTGGTCGAAAAAGTACAGACGCAGTTGCTCCTCGACCATCGAATGCAGCCACTCCCGCACCTGCTCCCGCCGCCGCGCCTCAAACACGCCCGATTCGGTGGTCTGCCGATGAAAATCCTCGACAATCTTCCACAATTCATCAATGCCATCGCCAGTCACCGCCGAAATCGTATAGGCTTTAGTCTCCCAACCCGGCGTGGCCGATGTGATATAGTGCAACGCCCGGTTATATTCAGCCCGCGCCGCCTTCGCCGCAATGACGTTATCCCCATCAGCCTTATTAATCACCAGCGCATCGGCCAATTCGATGACACCTTTTTTGATGCCCTGCAATTCATCGCCCGCTCCGGCGATCATCACCAATAGGAAAAAATCGACCATTGAACGCACGGCGATTTCACTCTGGCCCGTTCCCACTGTCTCGATCAACACTACATCAAAGCCTGCCGCCTCGCACACCAGCATCGTCTCTCGGCTTTTCCGCGCCACGCCGCCCAACATGCCTCCTGTCGGCGAAGGCCGGATAAACGCCTTCGGATGGCGCGATAATTGCTGCATCCGTGTCTTATCGCCCAAGATACTGCCCCGTGTCAGGCTACTGCTGGGGTCAACTGCCAGTACCGCCACCCGATGATCACTTTCCACCAACACCATTCCCAGCGACTCAATCAGCGTGCTTTTTCCCGCACCTGGCACACCGGTAATGCCCACCCGCATTGACTTGCCCGTATGAGGCAGCAAGTGACGCAGCACCTCCTGTGCCGTTTCAAAATGCGCCGGTGCATTACTTTCCACTAACGTAATTGCTCGCGCCAAAATCGCCCGGTCGCCAGCCAACACCCCCTGTACATAATCCTCTGTCGCCAACAAACGCCGACGGGGCATGGGTTTACCATCTCCTGGTGATGATTGCCGGGGAGTTATGCCATCATGCCCCCCCAACACTCCGCGTATCACCCGCGACGCAAACCCATCATCCCCGTCGGGGGGAACCCACTCCGGCTTGCGCGATTGCTCAGGCATAGTCCATTAGCCGTCGCTTGAGTTCGGCCAAAATCTTCTGTGCTGCCACGGGAATAATCGTTCCAGGGCCAAAAATGGCAGCAGCACCTTGTTCCCTTAGAAATTCATAGTCCTGTGCTGGAATCACGCCGCCCACCACGACCATAATATCTTCACGTCCCAATGCTGCTAGCGCTTCGACTAATTGCGGCAATAATGTTTTATGTCCGCCAGCCAGCGAACTCATACCGACGACATGCACATCATTCTCGACCGCCTGCCGTGCCACTTCATCCGGCGTCTGGAACAACGGCCCAATGTCTACATCAAAGCCCAGATCAGCAAACGCTGTAGCGATCACTTTTGCACCTCGATCATGCCCATCCTGGCCCATTTTTGCCACCAGGATGCGCGGGCGACGGCCTTCCAGTTGCTCGAACTCATCTGCCATGTGCCGCACCTGCGCTACCTCATCATCATCGCCGAATTCACTGCTATATACGCCAGCAATCGAACGAATCACCGCTTTGTGACGTCCCCAGACTTTCTCCAATGCATCCGAGATCTCGCCCAGGGACGCCCGTGCGCGTGTTGCTTCAATTGATAGCTGCAGCAAATTACCCTCGCCTGTCTCCGCACAGCGCGTCAGGGCGTGTAGTGTATCTTTAACAGCACGTTCATCACGACCAGCCCGCAGTTGCTCTAACCGTGCGATCTGCGCCTGACGCACCACCGTATTATCCACCTCCAGGATTTCGAGTGGTGCTTCCTGTTCCTGACGATAGCGATTGACACCCACAATTGTCTCCTGTCCGGAGTCAATGTGCGCTTGACGTCGCGCCGCCGCTTCTTCAATCCGCATCTTAGGTAGCCCCGTCTCCAGCGCCTTTGCCATACCCCCCAACGTCTTGACTTCCCGGATATGCACCCAAGCTCGCCGTGCCAGTGCATCAGTCAACGCTTCAACATAGAATGAACCGCCCCAGGGATCAACCACACGGGTGATGCCGGTTTCCGTTTGCAGATAAATCTGGGTGTTGCGAGCAATCCGCGCCGAGAAATCCGTTGGCAATGCAATCGCCTCGTCCAACGCATTCGTATGTAACGACTGTGTATGTCCCAGCGCCGCTGCCATCGCCTCAATGCACGTCCGTGCCACATTATTGAACGGGTCCTGCTCAGTCAAGCTCCACCCCGATGTCTGGCAATGTGTTCGCAACGCCATCGACTTCGGATTCTGAGGATTGAACTGCTTGATAATTTTGGCCCACAATAGTCGTGCCGCCCGCATTTTGGCGACTTCCATGAAGTAGTTCATGCCAATCGCCCAGAAAAACGACAGGCGTGGTGCAAACTCATCAATGTCCATACCGGCTTGCACACCAGCCCGCACATATTCCAGTCCATCCGCCAACGTATAGGCCAGCTCAATATCAGCCGTTGCTCCTGCTTCTTGCATGTGATAGCCGGAGATACTGATACTGTTGAATTTTGGCATATGTTCAGCCGTGAACGCGAAAATATCCGAGATGATCCGCATCGAAGGCTCCGGCGGATAGATGTATGTGTTGCGAACCATATATTCCTTCAGGATGTCGTTCTGAATCGTTCCAGTCAGGCGCTTATGCGGTACGCCTTGTTCCTCCGCCGCCACGATATAAAATGCCATCACAGGCAACACTGCACCGTTCATCGTCATTGAAACCGACATTTGATCCAGCGGTATCCCATCGAACAAAATCTGCATATCTAATAGTGAAGAGATCGCGACCCCCGCCTTTCCCACATCGCCCACCACTCGCGGGTGGTCAGAGTCATAACCACGATGGGTCGCTAGATCAAATGCAATCGATAGTCCTTTTTGTCCTGCCGCCAGATTGCGTCGGTAGAAAGCATTGCTCTCCTCCGCCGTCGAAAACCCTGCATATTGGCGCACCGTCCAGGGCCGTTGCACATACATCGCTGGATAAGGTCCGCGCAGATAAGGTGGCAGACCTGCCGTAAACCCCAGATGCTCCATACCGTCAATATCCTCGGCAGTATACAATGGTTTCACATCAACTTGCTCCATTGTCCGCCAGATCAATGCGTCTAGCGATTCTCCTGTCTCAGCCTCAACACGGGCACGCCATTCGCCGTAATCAGCTTTGGGAAAATTTGCCGGATAATCCATTGTTGTAAAATCAGGTCGCTTCGTCATGCACCGACTCCCAACTGTTGCTGCAATTTGTGGTTAATCTCATAGCAATTCGCACGAATATGAATAAATTCATCAATACCCGCCGCCTGGAATGCCTCGACATGTGCTTTAGGATACCCTGCCAGAATAACTACTATACCGGGCTGGCGATCCTTGATCTGTCTAACCAACGACGGTACAGCATTGGGGTATACCTCGTCGCTGGAGCAAATCACCACAACGGGTGCGCTCGAATCCAAAGCCGCTTCGGCAGCTTTATCAGCGGTAGCAAAGCCATCATTGTTCAGGATTTCAAATCCCCCAATTTCAAAGAAGCCCGTTGTGAAATCGGCGCGGGCTTTATACTGAGAAACTGAGCCGATATTCGCCAGGAAGATTTGAGGAGAATAGCCAGTACGAGCCGCGAAAGCTTCAGCGTTTTGTCGCAGTTCTTCAAACAGTAATGCACCTCGTTCTATTTTCAGGGGTGTGATAGTCATCGCTTCAACATCTACACCACGTATCGCCGTCGCTATTTGCCCCAACGTCGCCCTCTCCCGCGCAGTTATGACAGCCGCCGCCAGTTGATCCTCCGGTGAAGTATCTCGCAGTCTATCGAGTGAAAGCAGATTCTTGCGCCTTTGTTCAGCAATTTGCCGGGCACGATCCGCCGCTAGTTCTACGTAATCTATGGGATCACCTTCCAACTGCCGCTCTTGCAAATTCGGGTAGATATTCGTCCCCAGCAGGACATCTTTGCGCCGCGCCAAGTTTTCAGTGCGTTGGCTAGCCGTGGTGGCAACCTGATCCTGTGGGAAACCATCCTGTAATGCCTGGAACATTCCCCCACGACGTTCAACTTCTTGGAACAACGTCCAGCTCCGCCGCCCTACTTCATCCGTCAGCACTTCGCCATACCACGCCCCCCCCATCGGATCAATCAGGCGCGTCAGGTTGCATTCCTCTTGCAAAATCAACTGCACATTACGAGCAATCCGGCGCGAGAACGAATCAGGTGGTCGCACAGCCACATCAAACGGCGCGATGTGCATACTATCCACGCCACCAACACCCCCAGCAAACGCTTCTGTTGTCGCACGCAGCATATTTACATACGGATCATAGATCGTTTTATTCCAAGTCGTGCTGCGAGCATAGATAGCCATTTTCTGAGCCGCTTCATTGCCACCAAAAGCCTGGACGATTTGCGCCCACAACATCCGTGCCGCCCGCAGCTTGGCGACCTCCATAAAGAAATTGCCGCCCAGTGCAAATCCAAACTGAATACGACGGGCAACTGTATCAATGTCCAATTCACGATCCAGCATAGCCCGGATATAGTCCACACCAGTCGCCAGTGCGAAGGCTAGTTCCTGCACAACGCTGCCCCCAGCATCTTGATAGTCATAACCTGATACGGCAATCGTCGCCAACTGCGGCACATGACTGGCTGCCCAATTGGTCACTTGCGCCGTCTCATCATAGGCATTCGCTAGACTAACTGGCAGCTCACCTGTTTTCACCAATGCGCCCAACGGATCTCCCATCACACCGCCGCGCAGATGATGGACTGATTGCCCGCTATGTTCCAAATACGCCACAAATAATGCTGCGAATGAAAGTCCGCTATAGCCAGCTTGGACAAAGACCGGTACTTGCTCCAGGTTGACTCCATGCAATGCCAGGGTTAGATCATCGACACTGGCAATAGAGACTCCACCACGCCCAACCCAACCAGTCGGTGCCTGGTCCGGATCAAGGCCAGCCCGTGTTGCAGCATCGAGTGGTATGTTGACCGCCGTTTGACCGCATTCTATATCCAGACATAAGGCTTCATTGAACGCTTTCGGTGACCCATATGGTAATTCTTGGGCAATCAACCAACCAGTGCCCAGATAACCTGAACTCTTCGTTCCGCGCACATAGGGAAACTGGCCGGGCAATGAGTATTGATGGGCAATACCCGCTGCATCTTCTTGAAAATAGATAGGCTGGAGATCAAATCCTTCGTACACATCGCTGACAAGTTTCTTCTCAAAAGCAGCGCCCTTCAACATGGCTTCAGCCGCCGAACGCCATGCCGCGTAATCTGCTGCAGAAAATTCGCTGAATAACGGTGAGCCATCATCCGCTGGAATGCGCTCATCGCTGGTTGTTTGATCCGACATCTGTTGTCGTTATCCTCATTCAACTTTTCAGTTAAAGCTATTGTTCTAATTGTAACGATAAAAGGGCAACCACTCCACACCAATACACTTGTTGGCATGGCGTAGGGTCTATGCTATAATGCAGGCCACCAGAGAAAAATACACTACTCAATCAACAGCTCTATAATCTGGGTACTCTGGCAATTAGACAAACACATGAGGTATTCATCGAAAAAAGTGCCGCCTGATCATGTTGCCGAGGGCTGTATATTATCCCCATATTACGGGGAATAGGTGCTGTAAAGCGCTGGGTTCTGAGAGCCGTTTCCTACTTCTCACGAGAAAAACGGCCTCCCACTGGGGAATTGTCAATCCGAGATCAATAACGCGGTTCCTCCCTACTTCGAAAGGCGAGGGTTTCCACCGCAGGAAGTTTTGGTGAATGGCGCTAAAGGGTAATCTAAGAGTTTTCACAACAACTCAACTCCTCAATCTCGTCAATCTTTCCAAACGCACGGGATCGCTTGCCATCTATGATGGAATGCCCACTGGTGAGAAAATTACATTGGGGGATGGCCTGACCCAAATTGACAAGTTAGCCCCTGGCAAGCAACTCGCCTATTTAACTTTTCAGGGCGGCAAATTGGTTTATGCGGATATGGAAGGCAAAGATGCCCATCTGGCTGGCATTTTGCATCGTGCTGGCAAACTTAATGAAGAGCAAGCGCGTCTTATCCGCCAGCGTGCCGAAAAACTGAACATGAGTGACAAAGGGCTGGCCCTTAGCCTTATCAACGCCAATTATGTAACGCGTCGCGACATCGTTCAAAGTATCCAGAAACATACCGTCAGCATTGTATTTGATCTGATGACTTGGAAAAAGGAACCCTTTGAGTTTCACGAAGGGGCCATGGCTCCTGGTAACCGCATTCTGGTTCCGATTGACCTTCGTAACGTCATTATTGAGGGCACACGTGTCCTTAATGAGCAAATCAAGCTGGAAGAAGAAATCCCAAATCTGGACCTAGCATTGCGGTTTGCTGAAGATCCCAGCAACCTACGAAAGGTCAAATTGGGGGCCGATACCTGGCGCGTAGTCGGTTTCATCAATCCCAAGAACTCAATCCGCCAAATTGCTAAAGCTTGTAACATGACCGATACTGAAATTCGTCGCATTATCTTTGCACTTATGCAGGCTGGGTTGGTTCATCTGGTTAAGCCGCAAAGCCAGGATAGCAAGCGGCGTTCAGATTGGCGACAGGTTCAACGTAATGCACCTGATCGTGACGTGGTAAATCGCTTGATTGATAGAATCAAGAACATCAAGGCTCCGTCTTAATCGACAATTTTTCATGTGAGAGAGCGAGAAAACGGCCATGCAAACAGTTAAAATGGTCATCACCGGCCCGTTTGCCTCCGGCAAAACTGAATTTATCCGTTCCATCAGCGAGATTGACGTCGTCTCGACTGAACGGAGAATTGCGACTGATTCCACTGAATCCGAAGTAAAAGATGCCACTACGGTCGCAATGGACTTTGGGCGTATCACGGTGGATAACGACCTGGTCCTCTATCTTTTCGGCACACCCGGTCAACGCCGCTTTGATTTTATGTGGGAAATTCTGGCCGAGGGTATGTTGGGCTTTGTGGTGATGGTCGATAGCTCCAAACCAGAAACCTTCCGTGAAGCTCGCAATATCCTCGACACCTTCAGGGCTTATGCCCCCACACCTTACGTGGTCGCTGCCAATAAACAGGATCATGAGGATGCGTGGAAACCAGAAGACCTGCGTATCGCATTGCGTATTGAGGATGAAAATGTCAAGTTGCTGCCCTGCATCGCTACTGACATCGACTACGTGCGTGATGTTTTGTTGGAATTGCTATATTCTATCTTGGAAGAGATGGATAGCAATTAGCCGCTGCGGTTTGGACTACTGATTATGGATACATGCCGAGATGAGCGCCTGACGCTTGTACTTTGCATGTAGCTTTTTTTGTGGATTAGCTAAGTGCCATTACTAGTTACTGAGCCACCCAATCCTGGTATCATCCACTACGAGACACATGGTCGTGGACGTCCTGTCCTATTCTTACATGGCTGGCTGGGATCCTGGGCTTTGTGGCGTCCCGTCATTGAAGAACTCGGCAAAGAATTTAAAACCTACTCCTTGGATTTCTGGGGATTTGGCGAAAGCCGCCGAGCTTCTGGCGACAACGCCGAAGCACTTCACTCTTTCCGCGTCGACAGCTTCGTGGAGATGGTCAACCAGTTTATGGATAAGCTGGGTATCCCTAAAGCTGCTATCATCGGCCACAGCATGGGTGGTACAGTAGCCCTCAGCATGGCAATCAACCATACAGACAAAGTCGTCAAAACCTGTTGCATTGGGTCACCCATTAACGGGAACTCCCTCAATCTCCTGCTCAAATTGTCAGGCGTGCCTGCTTTTGCATTCGTTGTTTGGCGTTTTCCGCCCCTCTTGAAGTTGTTCTTGCGAATGTACAGTCGATTCATGGCAAAAGACGGCAAGAAAATGGCCCAAATCATTACTCGTGATGTGTCATATATCACGATGGAGTCTTTTTTCCAAAGTATCGGCACATTGCGAACCACTGACCTCACTGACCAACTCAACCGAATCACCATGCCTGCCTTGGGCGTTTATGGAAAAAAAGACATCATTGTTAGGCCGACCCAACGCCATCTATTGGAAACTGGTGCTTCCCATTCTCGCATCATCTACTATGAAGATGCTGGTCACTTCCCCATGTTGGATGTACCAGAGCGTTTCATCGATGGCATTCGAACCTTCCTGAAGCACAGCTAGCTTTTGACAACTGTTGGCCTCCACCGTATAATCTGGCGCGGGAAAGGAGACACGCGGCCATCAATTCCCGCGTTTGGATTGGTCTATGCAACAAGTCCACGTTTCAGATCACCCGTTACTCAAACATAAACTTACCTTTCTACGCGACACCAACACCAAGCATCGCCAGTTTCGCGAAGTTGTTGGTGAAATGGCAAAATTGTTATGCTACGAAGCCACCACCGACCTGAAGTTAAACAGCCTGCACGTAACGACGCCGATGGGCGACACGACTGGGCACAAACTTCAAGCTGAAATTGGCCTTGTTCCTATTCTAAGAGCCGGGCTGGGTATGGTTGATGGTATGCTGGAAATGATTCCTAGTTCACAGGTCTGGCATCTCGGCTTCTATCGTGATGAGCGCACGTTGCGCCCTGTCGCCTACTACAACAAACTTCCCTCCGAAGCTACGGTCCAGCTATGTTTAGTTCTCGATCCTATGCTCGCCACTGGCGGGTCGGCGGTTGCTGCCGTCAATGTCCTGAAACAATGGGGTGTCCAACACATTAAATTCGTCGGTTTGATTGGCTCACCAGAAGGGATCGACCGCCTGACAGCCGCTCACCCTGACGTACCAATCTACCTGGCAGCCATTGATGAACGCCTCAACGACATCGGATTTATCGTCCCTGGGTTGGGCGACGCAGGTGACCGACAATTTGGAACCGGCTGATATTCTTTCCGATCACTGGCTGTCGTTCACCGTCATATTTGGGACAGCGTTTGGCCTCTCCTTGGTCCTTACTCCCTGGACGATTCGCCTCAGCCAGCGATATGGTTTTGTACAGGAACCAGGCGGTCGTCGCCAACATGCCCGCCCGACTGGCCGACTGGGCGGGCTAGCAATTGCATTTGCCTTCATTCTGACAGCTATCCTGGCTCAGTTCATGTCTGTCGAACGCACTGATTCCCAAGAACTTGTCCGTGTCACTGGTCTGTTATTGGGTGGCATCTTCATCTCCATCGCTGGGGTAGTGGACGATAAATACGAGTTGTCCCCCGTCCACAACTATGTCCTCCAACTCATTACTGCTGCTATCGCCATCCTGTTCCTCATTTTCATCGAGAATTTCAATAATCCGCTGACGGGCAATACTGTGGGGGCCTGGCCTCATTGGGTGACAGTAACCATCAGCCTGTTCTGGCTGGGATTGATGATGAATACTGTTAACTGGCTAGATGGCGTAGATGGGCTGGCCGCTGGCGTAGGTGGCATTGCTTCACTAATGATTTTCCTACACGCCACCTTTCAACTCAATCAAATCAGTGTCGGTTTATTACCGCTGGCCCTCAGTGGTGCGAGTCTCGGCTTCTTATTCTATAATTTCCATCCCGCCCGTATATTCATGGGCGGCGGCTCGGCTTTTCTAGGGTTCACACTCGGTAGCCTGAGCATCATCGGTGGCGCAAAGATGGCGACCATTCTACTGGTGATGGGACTGCCGTTGATGGATGTCGCCTGGCAAATTGTCCGCCGCCTCAGCCAGGGCCAGAATCCTATGACTGGTGATCGCGGTCACCTGCATTTTCGGCTAATTGATATGGGTGTGTCCCCAAAAATCATCGTATTGGGTTACTATGCCTTCTGTGCAATATTCGGTGGTATTGCACTAATCACTGCCAGCCGTCCGTTTAAATTGATGAGTCTGCTCGTCATGGTGAGTATACTTGTTGGCACATTCGGCATCGTCAGTTGGCGCACAACTCGAACGCGCTCATCCCCACCCGAACCTCACAGCGATAACATGTCTTATCACGAATCTTAAAGACGAGGTGTTTTCATGGCGAAACGTATCCCTTCATTCCTACACCGCACACGACCCTGGCATATCGTTGTATTGTTTTGCCTGATCTATCTGAGCGTAATCTTTGCGGTATATGAAGGGGATATAAAAGCATTCGTCGTTCCTGGCTCCAACTACTACCCCGACTGCCCCGACATCAATATTGCACTCGACACTCCTGGCGGCACAGAGGAAGGCTACGACGGGCAATTCGCATACTATATCGCCATTGACCCAACTGATGCCCCCAATTGCATGGATGTCCCTGCCTATCGTTATCAACGGGTATTGTTGCCAGTGTTGGGGCGACTATTCGGCCTGGGCCATGGTGATCTCGTGCCGCTGGTGTTCGTTGTCATCAACCTGTTGGCGTTGGCAGGCAGCACCGCCTTGCTCGAACGCTTGTTAGAAGATTTGGAGGTTAATTACTGGTTCGCAATCACGTATGGACTGTTTTTCGGTCTGGTGATTAGCGTTCGCCTCAGCACAACCGAGCCGCTCGCTTATGGTTTGGTCGTGCTGGCGATATGGTTTGCCCGTCAAGAGCATCCCTGGCTAGTGGCGCTGGCATTGTTGGCGGCTGCCTTCACTAAAGAAACAATCGGTTTATTTGTGGCGGGATTCTTGCTGTTCTATGCGCTCGAAAGACGCTGGCGAGACGCCACTCGTCTGACCCTCGTCGTCGGCATACCTTTTACTCTGTGGCAACTCTATCTTTATAATTGGCTCGGCGAATTTGGAATCGGCTCAGGTGGTGGCGGCGCATCTTCCTTTGAGATCATTCCCTACAACGGTATCTGGCGCATGGCTTATGATGAAACAGGCAGTTTTCTAGCATTCGTGGTGCTAGGAATCATTTTCATCCCCTCCGTCATGCTACCGAGTCTTTGGGGTTTGTGGATGACGATCAAAGAGTTTCGCCAGAAACAGTACCATCTCTATACTTGTCTCTATTTTTCAGCCGTCATCATTATGCCTTTCGTGCCATTCTCCACCTATCGAGAGTTCCTGGGGATATTCCGCTTCATTGTGGGGATGGTGATGCTGCACATACTGTATAGTGCCCTGCGTCACCCCGGACGCCCATTGGTGTACAGTACGCTATGGTTAGTATTGTTATTGTTCCTGGTGGCTGGCTGATCTATTTCCAGCCTTCAATCAGCGCAATAATCTCATCAACAAGAAGGTTGAAAAAACGATCCATAAATTCGTCCGGCATTTGATACCTGCCACCATAGCTGCCATCGCCCAGCATTGACCGGAAACTCTGGCTGCTGTTCATCAACAATACATCGGAACGAATAAGCGGCTTAGATCCTTTAGGAACTTCCGCCACGCGAGTAAATGGAAAATTCTCCATCCAATTTGCATGGCTGCCATTTAATGCCGCGTCTTCCATAAATTTCTGGGCAACTGGGCTTTGCCACCAGTTATGCCACTTAATCTGAACACCATCGGTCTCATTCACCAACGCTTCCAGACCGTGGGGAAACATATTACCACCATGCCCATTCAATATCAGAACACGGCGAAATCCTTGCTGCACCAGCCCCGTAATTACCTCTGTCATTACCATATCAAAGGTCTGCTGAGTAATAGAAATCGTGCCAGGATATTCTCCAAAATATCCCGACACGCCAAAATTCATCGGCGGTGCAACCAATACGTTCATGCGTTTTGCTATCGCTGCTGCCAGACTGGTAGGAATATGAATGTCGGTTAGCAGGCTTAGATAAGCGTGCTGCTCAGTAGCGCCAGTCACGAAAATCAACCGATCATCGCCCTGCAAATAACTCTCAACATCCATCCAATTCAAATCTTCAAAGAACACACGCAACTCCTAACCATCAGCCAGGATATTATCCACCGCGATACTCAATTCTCGCAGATTCCGCACCAGAAACACACCGTCCGACAGTGGAGCATATCGGTGCAAATCACTATCGCCTGTTCCCCACATGTGCTGCGGCTCTGGACAGAACCAAATACACCGACGCCCCCGCCGAGCCAATTGCTCGGCTAGATCCAGGCGAGGATCATTATGATTGTTGCGCCCATCGCCTACAATAATCACAGATGTCTTGCTATCTACACTATCCAGCATTTCGTTAAAAAACGTCGCCAGACTATATCCCAGATCAGTGGTGTAGTAGCCGCGGGGATTCTCGCGCAACACCTTATCCACCGCCACATCAGGACGATTCACCTTAAAATGATCGGTTACCTCCACCATATTCTCAATAAAGATGAACGACCGCGCTTTAGCAACCAGATCTTGCAGCATATACGTTAGAGTCAACATGAACTCCGACATATAGCGCATCGAACCACTGAGATCACAAATCACCACCAAGCGTGGCTTGACGTGGCGGGTACGGTGGCGCAGTTCCATCGGTACACCGCCGTATTTCAGATTGGCACGAATGGTACTCTTGGGATCAATCTGTCCCGTCTTAGCGCGCTTCTGTCGCAGTGAAGCCCGACTCCGCAGCCGTGCCGCCAGCCGCCGCATCTCATCACGGATACGTTCGGCGTCTTCTGGCGACAATTGTTGGAAGGGCAAGTCTTCCACATCCCGCACTGGCTCATTTGGTTCTTGTTCCGCCAAGTTTTGCGCGATACTTGATCCCACAAAATTGTTGATTTGTTGGCGAAGTGCGCCCATGTTTTCTTCCAACATTTCGCGCAGTTCCTCCAACGATTCCTCGCTCATGCCCATCCCACGTAAGGCTTCCAGCAGTTCCTCTATCAACTCACGCGCGGCCTGCATTCCCAACATGCGCTCCAATTGGCGGCTGAAATAACGTTGTTGATACATATGTTGGGCATTACCAATCCCCGCCTGCTGCGCCATCCACTCCAATTGTTCGCGGGTGAATTGCTGACCCTGCATCAACTGATCCAGCAAGTCTTGTAATGCCTGCTGGTCGCCCATCAAAGTTTGGAGTGTCTGCTGGAGCATTTGTTGTTGTTCAGGCGTCAGTTCTTGTGTCACATCCCACATCGGGGGCGCATTGCTCTCAAAAAAGAGTGGGAAAAAGAACTCGAAAACCTTCTGATCCTTCTGCTCTTTGACCAGCGTCGAACGCAGCATTGCATGAAAATGACCACGATCCCCCACCCCGACCATTTCCATCGCTCGCAACGCATCCTGTGATTCTGCCAATGAAATCCGCACGCCTGCGGCTCGTAATGCCCGGATAAATTCTACTGTCCGCCGATCCATGACCTGCCCTCCTCAATATACTTCCATCACTTGCGTGGGCGTTTATCATCCATCAACACATAGCTCAATCCCAAAAACGCGCCACCTGCCAACACTATCCCCGCACCCAGTACGAGAAATACAATCTGCTGTGTATCTTCCATTCCTGTGGCGGCCAACACCAACACCGTCCCGATGACAAAACACACAAACGCCACATACGATGGACTGAGGGATCGGATGGTATCTTCCAACGTGGTCACATTATGACCACAACGACTGCAACGCTGATCCCCAATCAAAATAGGGTTTCCACAGCGCGGACACTTTTCAATATCAGGGACATTCGGCGGATGTGAAGATCGTGAATTTGACATGGTTTATGAAGTCTCCAAATGGCCCAGTGCCAGCCCAATCAAGGCCACGGATGATACACTGCTGATATGACCATTCAACCACATCTCACGCACCTCATCAAGCGGGATCAGGCGTGTGACCATCAGCTCCGTTGTATCTAACGCGGGCGCTTGTTGCAATTTGGCCCCTAACGCTAAGAATCCGTGTGCCCAGCCGCAACCCCGGTTGCCATCCATGAAGAATCTGCCTAATGGCCGCCACTCGACAGCCACCATACCTGTTTCTTCCAGCAATTCACGTTGCGCCGAAAGCAATGGATTCTGCATTTCACCTTCAGTTTCCAACCCACCCGCAGGTAATTCCAACGAAACCACCTGCGGGCCATGCCGATATTGTTCAATCATGACCACTTGCTGATCCGATGTCAGCGCGAAGACTTTGGTATAGCTCAACAGGTCAATGCGATAATAGTCGACAATTTCGATCCCATTCGGCAACCGCACATGCTCCTGATAGGCCCGAAACCAGGGCGATGCATCCAGCAGTTGTTGGCTGGATAGCACCTCCCAACGTTGACGATGAGTAGTCATGGGCTAATTTCGGCGCGGAAAGCGACGGCCATAATCATTTCGGTCGCGCCCTGACGGTGGCCCCGACGAACCACGCCGCAACTCACGCCGTGCCTTTTGCACATCCGACTCGTGCTTCAATAGCACAGTCAGCGTATGTTCCAGCGTATCCTGATCCAAATGATCCGCATTCAACATCATCAACGCCTTCGCCCAATCCAGCGTTTCCGATACACTTGGATTCTTCTTCAAATCCATATGTCGCAGGCGTTGTACCACTTCCACCACCTGCTTTGCCAGCTTGCCTTTGATTTCCGGCACTTTCAGTCGTACCACTTCAAGTTCAGCCTCATACGTTGGGTAGTCTACAAAAAGATACAGGCAACGACGCTTCAATGCCTCAGAAAGTTCGCGGGTATTATTGCTGGTCAGCACTACCACTGGCTGATGAACTGCCACAATTGTTCCCAATTCTGGCACTGTCACCTGAAAGTCACTCAAAACCTCCAGCAGAAAGGCTTCAAATTCCGCATCGGCCCGGTCAATTTCATCAATCAACAGCACTACCGGCTCCGATGATGTGATAGCCTTCAACAGTGGCCGCGGCAACAAAAAGCGTTCGGAGAAAAACACATCTTCCTCCTCCGCCAGCCGATCTGCCGCCGCTGTCAATGAATTTGCATCAGCGAGAATATCCTGCAATTTATCCCGCAACAACTGGGTATAGAGCATTTGCTTGGCATATTCCCATTCATACAGGGCTTTGCTCTCATCCAATCCTTCATAACATTGCAGGCGAATGAGTGGCTTGCCAGTGGCTTTCGCCCATGATTTTGCTAGTTCTGTTTTACCGACCCCTGCCGGGCCTTCGACCAACGCTGGTTTGCCAAGTTTATCCGCCAAAAACGTGACGGTTGCGATTTCATCGTTCGCAATATAGTTCTGAGCAGCTAAAGCCGCCTGCACATCTTCGATTGTGTTATACATGCAGTTCTATCTCCCAACCCATCAGGTATATTCGAGTATCAAATCAGCGAAATCATCCGGTGCATTCAGCACCATGCCGGTATAGTAATGTGCCGCGCCATAGTCCTCCAGTACACTGTTTTTAATAGAGTCTTCCTGGCGGTCCGACCAGACAATCACCGGCACATCAGGAAACGCTGCCTGTATCCGCCCCAGCTCGGCAAAGCCCGGCGCAACATTTCCCATCTCAGGGAAGGGCGCACAGATCACCAAGTTTGGTCCAGAATCATGCTGGCGCAACTGGTAGTCGTCCAACGAACGTGCCATCTGGAGTGTATGGCCGCTTTCTTCAACCAGCACATCATAAAAGCGATAATAGACTTGTTGTGCCATGCCCGTCAGTTGATCGGGTGTCGCGGTATGGAGCGCCTGATACATATTTTGAATGATCGCCACTGTCGCCATGTGTGTTTCCTCTTCTGAACAAACGTAGTATAGCGCAAAAATGTTCAATTGCGCTTTGGTAAGCTTTTCATGAGGGAAAGCGTCATAATGGCGAAGACAAGGAGAACCCCATGCCCCAACTCAAACGCTCACATTGGGTTTATATTCTCCTGGCGATTCTGGTAGTCGGATCGCTGGGCTATACTGTCATCGACAATCGCCGTAATGATGAAAATAATGTTTTGGCAGATAACCGCGACCAGAATGACCAAGATATAGACTCTCCGGACAATTCAGCATCTTCCGAACCCGATCTGGCAAGTCTGGAAATTCCTGATTTACCCTTCGAGGAAAATCCCGATCCCAACGAATGCGGTATCCCCCAACCATGGGGCACATTCAATAATCAGGCCTGGCTGACTGGCTACTACGAAGGCGAGATGATTCAACCCGTTGTTTATCTCTATGATAGTCACGGACGCAATCAAATTGTCGCAACCGCTCCACATGGCACAGAGGTCGAAATCGTACTATTCCAGGCCAATCCTGTGCTAAATTACTATTTCGTCAAAATTCCCGGCGCACCAGCTGGTCAACACGAAGGTTGGGTTCCGGCCCCGCTGCTTTCCCTGGAACCTGCCGCTATCATCGGCTAAATCTATCGGCGACTATTACCCTTTCTCTGACGATAGTCGCCGATTGCCATGCCCCATTTTCACAAAATCTGATACCCTCATAGTAGACAAGATGCCAGAGTCCGTCGCTGGCTTCATTGGAGGTTTTCAGTGAGAAAAGCAACCCTATTTACCTATCTTATGCTTCTCATGGGCATTGTTTTCGGCTTGATAATCGGCATGGTATTCCAGTCACCAGCCACTACAGATAAGATTCTGGCCCAGGACATCGCCACCCCAACACCCGGCCCACCGTTCGTCAACCTGCCAGTCGATATGACCACGCTGCTCGATGCCGAGGAAGAACTCATCAACCAGATTTATGAGAATGTCAGCCCGTCCGTCGTCCATATCACGAGCATAACCCAGGTTGAATTCTATCGAGATATTATTCCCCAGGAAGGAACCGGATCAGGCTTCATATACGATACTCAGGGCCATATTGTCACCAACAACCATGTCGTAGACGGCGCAACCCAGATTCAGATCGTGTTATCCGATGGGACAACTTTAAGTGCAGAAATTATCGGCTCGGACGCCTACTATGATCTGGCTGTACTGCAAGTCAACGCCAGCGCCATTCGCGTCCCACCGCTGTCATTGGCTGTCAACCAGGAGCTTCGTATCGGGCAGCGTGTGTTAGCAATTGGGAATCCCTTTGGCCTGGATCGCACGCTAACCACTGGTGTCATCAGTGCCCTGGAACGCACCATTGAGTCCGAAAGCGGCCTCCTCGTCGGCAATGTTATCCAGACCGATGCCGCCATCAACCCTGGCAACTCTGGCGGCCCCCTGCTCGACTCACGCGGGCGTCTCATCGGCGTCAACACCGCCATCACTTCCCCCAGCGGTGGTTCGGTTGGCATTGGATTTGCCGTACCAGTTGACACCGTAGCGCGAGTCGTTCCAGCCTTGATTGTCGAAGGTCGCTATTTCCACCCCTCACTGGATATTCAAGTCGCCGAACTAGGTTATGAATTACAACCCGCCGAAACTGGCCTTCAACGCGGACTGTTGATTATCGAAATACAACGCGGCGGCGCAGCCTACAACGCCGGTTTGCAAGCTGCCACCCAGGAGCGACGCGGGCGACAGACCTATTATTTGGGCGGTGACATCATCATCGCCATCGACGGCTGGGCCATCAGCACCCGCGACGATCTGGTACTCTACCTGGAAAACCACACCCGTCCCGGCGACATCATCACCCTCAGCATCTACCGTGATGGGCGTGAATATCAAATCGACGTCGTTGTTGGCGAACGATGATCCTGATTGCCAGCAACAGTCTAGAATCTGTATAATGTTTATCGTGATTTGAACAGAAAGGGCGCTGATGGCAACCATAATGCAATGCACCAACTGTGGTGCTGATCTCGAAGTCGAAAATCAATTCATCCGTTCTGTAACCTGTGCCTTTTGCGGTAGCAATTATCTCGTCAAGGGATCAGATACCCTTGACCCCACTGGAAAAACCGCCAGCCTGGCCGATTACCCTTCGCGGTTAAGTGTCGGCGCACATGGCAAGATCAAAGGGCGTGGCTTCAAAGTTCTGGGACGCATTCGCTATGCTTACGACGCCGGATTCTGGGAAGAGTGGCAAATCGCATGGGATGATGGTGCGCCCCCCGATTGGTTAGAAGAAGACGAAGGTATGTGGACGCTCTACCGTCGTGGCCGGATCAAGAGTGCCCTCCCGCCTTACGACAATGTACGCGTCGGTGGAACTATTTCCATCAACAACAAGCCCCTCTTCGTCACTGAGAAACGCCAAGCTCAAGTCGCCGGCAGCGAAGGCCAGTTCTCGTCTGTATTTCCGATCACTGGCACATTCGGCTACATCACTGGCACAGCCGAAAGCCAGATTACCAGCATCAACTACTGGTCAGACGAAATCGAACTTTCCATCGGGCTGGAACTTGAATACACAGATTTGGTACTTGACTGATGAGCCAGCTTACAGAACTTACCTGCCCCAATTGTGGCAGCCCAGTCGCACGCCACAATCCCACATCCCAGACCATCGTCTGTGGGACGTGCAACAGCCATCTTCGTGTGGGGGTCGGTGTACCAAGCCTCCTCAGCCAGGGAGCCAGGTTATCCAAACCGCCCAAGCCCATCAAGCTAGGAGAGATAGGGATTTTCCACGACGTCAACTGCTTCGTATTGGGACGCGTGGACTACGTGGGTTGGGATAATGAAGACCGCTGGCATTGGACAGAATGGCTTCTGGGGGCAGAAGATGGGCGCATGTTCTGGCTATCGTATGACGACGAAGCGGGTTTCGTGATCTTCCACAAAATCAGAATTCGCCACGCCTTCGATACAGCTTTGGGGCACTACATCCCCATCGACAAAGAAGGCCACAAGGCAGTTGTTAAAGAACGCTATCCGGCTGAAATAACCGGTGTAGAAGGCGAGTTGACCTGGGTCGCTAAGAAAGGTGACCGCCAGCAAATGGTCGAGGCCGCCGGACATGGCAAAGAATACAGCTTGCAGATCAGCGCGTCCGAACTCGAACTCTATGAAGGCGTCAAGCTGGATGAGACCTTCGTGGCAAATGCGTTCAACAACCAGCGGTGGCTCAAAAAAGCCAATCGCCGTGCCCGTAATCAGCAAATGATGACCACCATCGGCATGGCTGCTCTGGTCTTTGGGGTGATCGGCCTTTTGATGGGAGCCTACTTCTGGAATTCAGGCACAAAAGTCGCCACTGAGACTGCCCACCTGGATGCCACCAACACAATATTGACGATTCCGCTCAACATTGAAACTGCCCGACGCCCGACCATGGTCAAGATTGATATGGAAAGTGAAATTCCCGTCAACACCTGGGTCGAAGTTGATGTATCGGTGGTGGATCCAGAGGATTTCGAGCTATATATTTTCACCGAAGAATTCTGGTATGAAACCGGCTCTGACGAAGATGGTCCCTGGTCGGAAAAGGACTATTCTGGCTCCGGCAAATTCGTCCCGCAAGAGACCGGTGATTATGAAATCGAGATTGAACTTGGCGAAGCCCACGCCAGCGTCAGTGCCATCACCGTGAAGGTCGAGGTCTACAAAAACCATGTGTTGGGGACATGGTTCCTGGGCTATGGTGGTGTCGCCGCCATTCTAGGATTGGGTCTGTTAGCAATTGCCTTCCCCAAAACATCTGGAAATTTTCTAGCAGCAGTGTTCGAGGATGATGATTAACCATGCGTAGTATCATATCAGGTATTGCAGTAATTCTTCTGGTCGCCACACTAATGGGCACATTTTATCTAGGGTATCATGGCATCGGCCTGGTAGACGCTGGCGGCCCATCCGTTCGCCAGGGCAGCACCAGCGGTCCTGGTATCTTTGGAGGCGGCCCCAGTAGTGGTAAGTGAGACCATCACCCAGCGCGAGCGAGCCTTGCTGCTCGTCTCTGTTCTGATTATCGCCATCTGTGCCCTAACCTATGAATTGATCGTCGGCACACTATCCAGCTATTTACTTGGCAACAGCGTCACCCAATTTTCATTCTCCATCGGATTCTTTCTTTTTTCGATGGGTGTGGGGGCGCTATTGTCGCGTCGTGTCCAGCGCAACGAAATCTACTGGTTCATCGTCGTCGAGTTAATTATCGGCATTTTCGGCGGGTTTTCGGCAGCCATCTTATACGCTGTTTTCACCTGGACCGCCATCTACTATTACACTGTGATGATCGCCTTGATCCTCGTGATCGGTGGCGGCATTGGCCTAGAAATCCCCCTGTTGACACGCATTGTCGCTAGTCGTGCTGATCTCAGTAATGCACTGGCTGATGTTCTCTCCTTCGATTATCTGGGATCATTGATTGCATCTCTGGCTTTTCCGCTGTTATTGCTGCCAGCATTGGGCGTCACTCAGACGGCCTTCTTGATGGGTATTTTCAATATCGGCGTCGCGGCAGTTATGTTGAGTCAGTTTCGCCACCGACTCCCTCGTCTTCGTGTTAAACAATTGTGGGCCGGTATCGGATTTTTTGCGGCGATCATGATTGGCGGATTGATCTTTTCAACTAGCGTTTTCGATTTCTTCGAGCAGCGCCTATACGAGAATCGCATTATCTATCGCGAACAGACCCGTTTTCAACGCATTGTGATAACCCGCAGCAAAGAAGACTTGCGCCTGTTTCTGGACGGCAATCTCCAATTCAGTAGCCGCGACGAATATCGTTATCACGAAATGTTAGTTCATCCTGTGATGAGTGCCGTTCGTTCGCATGAAGTTGTGCTAGTTCTCGGTGGCGGCGATGGTTTGGTGGCGCGAGAACTGCTGAAATATCCTGATGTGGAACACATCATCATTGTCGATCTCGACGCGGCCATCACAGATTTGGCACGAGACAACCCACTGCTAACCGACATCAACCAGGACGCTCTTGACGATCCACGTGTGTCCGTTATCAACCAGGATGCCTACAACTACATCCTGGAAAGCAGTGACCTGTATCCGGTCATCATCATTGATCTACCGGACCCCAACAACGAGGGACTCAGCAAGCTCTATAGCCAGCAGTTCTATCGTGCCCTCCATGACCGACTACCGCCCGATGGAGCAATTGTCACCCAAGCCACATCGCCCTACTTCGCCCGCCGCACGTTCTGGTCTATCGTAACCACCATCGAAGCCAGTGATTTTTACGTAGTGCCGCTGCGGACTTACGTGCCGTCCTTCGGTGAATGGGGTTTTGTCATCGGCACACCACAACGGCCACGAACCTTAAGTGTCTCGACTGATCTTTCATTACACTATCTGACGCCCGATGTACTGGCCGCTGCTCAGGTTTTCGATCCTGACATCGCCCGTATCCCGGCTGACATCAGTACGCTCGATCATCCCATCGTTGTCCACTACTATGAATCTGATTGGCGGCAATGGGATTAGATTATTTGTGATACCACCGAGATAAATGGTGCAACGGCTAATCCACCCAAGAAAAAGGCTAAGGCCGCATTTTGTTCACGGACCAATTCACGTTGGATATAGTTATAGACATTTTCGCCCTCAATTGGATCCAACATTCGGTGGGCGATCACAAAAGCAATTGCCGTATAAATTACAGCTAGCGACAATCCACCTAAAATCCACGCCGCGCTTTCCAATGTGCTATCCGCCGGAGCTGGATCAGCAGATAAGACACCGATGAATATAGATGCAATTAGAGCAATGATAAAAAATGACGCGCCAACTGCCACATTTTGTGTATCTTCAATCTCCTCAGCCAGTTGCTTCGGCGGTACTCCCAATCTCCACATGATGAGAACACCCAGCAATTGTGAAATAATTGTTGCAGCAGTGGCATAAATAAGCGAATTCAGGACTAGTTCCATTGTCCCCTCCTTCAATCAAGTTTAAATTCTGATGTCGTATAGACACCCACTTGCCGATCATGTTCTGGATATAGATGATACGTCCACCAGCGAAATATCGCATCTTTCTGTTGCCATTTAATCTGAGTTATTGGCGCTTGCCCGTTAATTTTAGGGAATACGACTTCCAACCCTGTCTCTTGCAACCCTTCTGGCTTATCAGAAAACGACACCGCTATTCGATAGCGATCCTGTTGGAAATTGTAGGCACTCAACTGGTGAAAAGCATGATAAGCTAGGCAATCCTCTGGTTGAAGTTCCACACACGCCAGAATCTCTTGCAAGTACAGTCCGTTATCATGGTGCATCATTCTGACCCGGTGACTCTCACCGACGATGTGAAACACAAATCCCCATTGATCTATCTGAACCGTCGCTGTTTTCAAGATCGTCCATTCAAGCGGCAACTCACGACGCGTTACCCCCAGAAGCAGATCCATTGGTCGCTGGTGCGCTACATTCATACGTTCAGGTCAACCTCAGTCCGCACCACGCCTGCCCGATCATGCTTCGCCAGTAACTTGACTGTGCCACCATTTGGTGCGTGGACAACCCATTCAACCTTGGCTCGTTCACTAGTCAAGCCTGATGCTTCCCAGGGACGCACTGCCGCCCCCACATACGCCCGCCCTTCCAATTGAGTCAGTTCCTCGCGCACTTTACCCGTCTTGAGGATGGCTCCACCCGGCAATTCAATCTCGCACACCACGCCCCGCGTCACTTTCTTCTCTACAGCCGTCTTGGTGACATACGTCGGCAGCCAGCCAGTGTTATGCACCACCAGTCGGATATGATGATTGTTATCGCCCAACGGCGTTACAGACAGGTCGAACACTTCCAGGCGCGGCGAAATCAGCAGATGCCAGATAGCCCAATCTGCCAGGGGTGCAATTTCTTGCTCCAAGAATTGCGGCGGCGGGTTTCGCCACACATATTGAACATCCCAGCCCCCCAGCTCCACTGGCCCCAATTGCGGATGCTCAAACGAATACCAGTCCACATACCCTCGGCCATCCAAATGCTCATCGCTCCATTGCAGCATCTTCATATCGTCCTCAAACGGATGTTCTCGGTACCATTCAATAAATTTGTATTCCTCAATTCCCGCCTGCCGTTGCGGACTCCAAATCTCCACTGTCCACGCAAACACCCCCAGATGATTATATATCCAATCATCAAACGCTCCTGTGATGATCTCATTGGGATGATAGCGGAAGTCATGGTACACCGAGATATTCGGATAGCCGGTGATCTCTGTGCCTGCCTGACCTATTTTCTGATACGTCCATAAATCCTCGGCTGGGAATTTCTCATCCGGTTTATCGCTAAAAGGCCGCAACAACACGCCGCTAAATGTATGGAAGGTAATCGCGCCCGTGATATTGCGATGAGTGGTGATGAATTGTGCGACTGCTCGTGTCTCCGCCTCCGATGTCGGGAATGGCCCGGCCCCGCGCTGTTCACCTTCCTGACGCCAGTTCGCAGGAAAGTTCCGGTTCATATCCAGCCCCTCTTTCCGCGGTTTGGCCTGGATTGTTACGCCATCATAATTCTCAATAGTCCCTTCTATCATCACCCGATAATATTCGCCGCCCACCTCGGTTGGGTCACGCCGCACCAATAGCCGAGGCTCATCGGGATGTGGTTTCCATGCACCATGTAAATCGCGGATTCGCATTTGCAACACCCGCCCATCTCCATCAATATCCTCATCGACCAATCCACCCAATGGCTCTTCGTCATATGGGTATGGTCGCGTACTTGAACGAATGATGCGCGGCTTATCTGCCAGGGCAAGTTCCGCTCCGTCCGGATTAATGCGCGGACAAATGTAAAATGCACGGGTATCCAGACAACGTGTAATGGCTTCATCCTCCCCATAGGCCATCACTAGCTTATGGATTAGATACAGGCTGGCACTAGACGCCGATACTTCTGAAGCATGAATGTTCCCATCTACCCAGAATGCTGGTTTTTCCTCCGCCGGGCCAGTTGCTTCATTCGTGACCGTCACTAACCAGATGTCGCGTCCCTCATAACTCTGGCCGATGCTACTCAGGCTCACTAATTGTGAATGTTCTTCAGAAAACTCCCGCAAGATCTGGGTCAAATCATCATAACGATAGTAGCGATCAAATTGAACATCAGGCATCCAAGAACTCCTATAATGTGTGCAAACATAACCTGAGAAAGTTTTTAAGGGAATCCAATAACACACCAAATCAATGATGATATGTGCGGAACTTTTGGATTAGAATTTGGTTTCCCGTTTGAGACTCCGTTTGTATTCTACCAGACCTTTTCGCACACCCCTTATGCGAATTCGACCGTGATGGTCGCCACATGATTTTCCACATCCATGTCTACATTCTGTATATGTTGTGGTTTCGTATCTATTCACGTTGGACAGCAAAAACGGGAAATTGAGACGGGTTTAATGCAGAACGCAAGGTCTGGAGAATGTCCAAGCCCTGGCGACGGGCGGTTTCAAAAATAGAGGCGGCATTGGCATAGACCGTTGCCCCCCAAGTAGTACGAAATCCCCCGGTGACCTTGCGATAAATCACCGAATTACGAAGGGGTATCTATTCACGTTGGACAGCAAAAAGGGGAAACTGTGTCGGGTTGAGAACAGAACGCAGAGTTTGAAGGATATCCAAGCCCTGACGCCGAGCGGTTTCAAAGATAGAGGCAGCATTGGCATAGATGGTTGCTCCCCAGGAAGTACGAAACCCGCCCGTGACCTTACGGTAAATCACCGAATTGCGAAGGGCTTGCTCGGAAGCATTGTTGGTCGGTGGAACATTATGGCGATACAAAAAGACAAACAGGCTTTGGCGATGCTTGAGGAAACGGCGGTGTAAACGCCGACTATCAGGCCAGATGGGTGGCGTGGATAACAGGTAATTGCAGGTTTGTTCCATGGTCTGGACTTGTTTGGCATAGGCTTGAGGTGGCATGTTGTCACGCTGTTGACCAAGACGCATGGCGCGATAGAGAAGGGCCTGGAAATGATAAGCCCAGGCACAGCGGTCGGTGTCAATCGACCATTGCAGATCACGGACCTGGTGAGCCAGACAGATTTGCAGTTCAATAGCCGGGTGTTTGAGTTGGGCTGGCGCCAGATCGCTGACCCAGGTCACGGGACAACTATCGGCCATAACAGTCTGCAACACAGCAGCATTGCGACGCGATGCAATGTGGAAGTAGACGTGTTGAGGGGTTTGGAATACCCATTGCCAGTGATTATGTCCTCCCACCCGAATGCCCGTTTCATCGGAACCTATCACCGGACTGGCACGGACTGCGTCTCGAATGCTGGTTGCCGCATTTTGTAGTGCGGTATATCCGCGCCGCACAGCATTGACCAATGCCCCTACGCTGATTTCTAAGCCCAGCACATCACGGGCAATGCGCTGTACGCGTTGGTAGCTCAAGGGATGCGCCAGGTGCAGGTAGTGAACCAACGTCTCCAGGTTAGGGCCAAATACCCGCTGTGGCTCGAACCCCATTGGATAGTCTGCCGCTTGCTCGTACTGACAATTTGGGCAGCGGGCTGCATACCGTTGCGCTTCGATCACCAGCGGACGGATGGGGGGGATTTCCACAATTTGACTACTCCCCACCCGATAGTGTTTTGCCCCTTCCAAATGCTCGCCACATTGTTCACAATGTTCCACTTGGCACGCCACGATCATATCTGGCTCTGAACGTTCCCGGCTTTTTCCCGCATGTCCAGCTTTTGGTCCACGTTTCGCTGCCCGCCGTTGTCGCCGCTCTCCTTTGGGGCTTTGTCCCGACGGTTTTGACGAGTTCCGCGGTGTTTTGCGTGGCCGTTTCTGTTGCCCTTCCAACGCCACTACCCGTGCTTCTAGACTCAGAATGACTTCTATCAATTCATCCTTGCTCAATTGCTGAAGTTGGTCTCGTCGTGTCTTCATGGCTTCAGTGTAACACCTCTGCCCCCGGCGTCCATCGTTATTTTGTTGCTTGCTTTTTTCCTTGTTTTGCCCTTATCTTCAAGGTGAATAGATACACGAAGGGCTTGCTCGGACGCATTGTTGGTGGGAGGGACATTATGGCGGTACAAAAAGATAAACAGACTCTTACGGTGTTTCAGGAAACGTCGGCGTAATCGTTGGCTATCAGGCGTTTTAGGCGTGATGGACAGCAGATAATTGCAGGTTTGCTCAATGGCTTGGGCTTGCCGAGCATAGGCCAGGGATGGCATATTGTCACGTTGTTGGCCCAAACGCATGGCGCGATAGAGAAGCGCCTGGAAATGATAGGCCCAGGCACAGCGGTCATTATCAATTGACCATTGCAGATCACGAACTTGGTGCGCTAGGCAGATTTGCAGTTCCGAGGCAGGATGTTTGAGTTGGGCGGACGCCAGATCACTAACCCAGGTAACCGGACAACCATCAGCCATGACGCTGTGCAACACCTCAGCATTGCGGCGTGGCGCAATATGAAAGTAAACATGTTGGGGCGTTTGGAAAACCCATTGCCAATGATTTTGTCCAGTGACCCGGACGCCAGTCTCATCAGAACCAATCACGGGGCTGGCCCGGACTGCATCGCGGATGGCAGTGGCCGCTTCTTGCAGGGCAGAATACCCGCGCCGCACAGCATTGACCAAAGCCCCCACGCTGATTTCTAACCCCAATACATCACGGGCAATGCGCTGTACGCGTTGGTAACTCAAGGGATGCGCCAAGTGTAGATAGTGAACCAATGTCTCCAGGTTGGGGCCAAATACGCGCTGTGGCTCGTACCCTGTTGGATACGCGGCTATTTGCTCGTGCTGGCAACTTGGGCAGTGAACACCATAGCGTTGTGCTTCGATTACCATCGGACGGATGGGTTGGATTTCCACGATTTGACTGCTGCCCACCTGATAGTGCCGCGCCCTTGCCAGATCCTCACCACACTGCTCACAACTTTCCACCCGGCACGCCACGATCATATCCGGCTCTGAACGTTCCCTGCTTTTTCCCTCATGCCCAGCTTTGGGGCCGCGTTTCGTCCCTCGTCGTCGTCGCCGGTCTCCTTTGCGACTTTGGCCGGATGGTGTTGACGAATTACGCGGTGTCTTGCGGGGACGTTTCTTTTGCCCTTCAAGTGCTACTATTCGTGTTTCCAGGCTCAAGATGACTTCTATCAATTCATCCTTGCTCAATTGCTGGAGTTGTTCTCGTCGTGTCTTCATGGCTCCAGTGTAACACTGCTTTCCCTGACGTCCATCGTCATTTTGTCGCTTGTTTTTTTCCCTGTTTTACCCTTATTCTTCAAGGTGAATAGATACGTGGTTTCAGTCCACCGTCAACTGCCTCATAAAGTTTTTGCCAGGGAACATTACCCCTGACGGCAGATGTCTTGGCAACAATAGTTTCATTCACCACCGCCTGAAAGATGACACTGTAAAGGGTTGCTGGCGGTGTGGGGTGGCGCAGGATATACCGATTGCGAAAATTACGTAGCCCAAAGAACGCGTTCAATAACACTTGTTGCCAGCCGGGTATAGACTGGCTGACAAGTACACTTTGCGACTCTTTTACTGCGTCGTTGATTCGCTCGCGCACAATATTCGGTATCCGCTCTGGTAAGGCTTCTGGTGGGAAATAGCGTACATCAACGCTTTCGAAGCTGGTGGTAATTTCGCCACCAACGGGACGAGCATTGTAAACAAATGCCAAGTAGTTTCGGCCCGTGATGCCGACATAGTAAATGCCATGCAGTTCATCAATTTCAATCTCAATACCAGTTTCCTCAAAGGCTTCGCGCCGAGCAGCCTCCTCTAGTGTTTCGCCATATTCGACTTGACCACCGGGCATGACCCAGAGGCGTAAATCCTCGCGCTTTATCAACAATATCTCACCGTCTTCGTCGCGAACAATGGTATTCGTCGAAAACCCTATCTGATTATTTTGTCCCAATTTCGTACTCCTAGCGCAGATAAATTATTTTTGAAGTGTAACGGAAATTACCTGACAGCGGATGGACGAATCAGCGTCAGTCATCTGACAAAGCGATTATGCACCAAGTGAGGAGATAAATGAGTAACATCAAGACCATAGCCGCGACGGTAGGAAAGGGTGTCCGAATGCGTGTATAGCTGACTGCGCCCCAAATCACCAATGGCAATGCCAGGAAGCTACTCCAGGCGACCAATGACGGCAGTATTCCGCCGGAGAGTGTTAGCAAGGCTCCAAACGCGGCGATACTTCCGATCAGATAAGTCAGGCGCAGACGTGACCGTTGCCAGCGTGTCGCCAGGGTGTATTTGCCGACCTGGGCATCCGCCCAGCGATCCGGCCAGGTGGTCGCCAGCAAGTTGATGAAGACCAGTGCCCCAAACGGAAAACACGCGGCAATCACCGCTCCGTTGACGTAACCTGTCTGCACTGAAAAGCCATAAACCGGCAGCACGATTCCCCCTAACATAGCATTGTCTAATTCACCCCAGCCGTTCCAGGCTAACGCTAACGGTGGCAATGAATACATCCAGCCAAAGAACGCACCAAACAGAAGAACTCCCAGGGCTGCCGGTGACAGATAACCTGCCCAACGACCAGTGACAGCGATGGTCAGGCCAATAGTAAGCGCAATGCTGGCGGCGTTTAATGCCAGACGCGGTGGCAGACCAGTGCGCGGCAAGGCTCCGCTGCCCCCCGAATACGGCGTGCGCGAGGTCAAGGCATCGGTTTCATGATCGGCGTATTCGTTAGCGTAATGGATACTGGCACTAACTGGAATCAAGGCGATATACCCCCACAACAATGCTGTGGTATCGAGCAGGGTATCCCAGGCGACAGCCATGGCTGTACCCATCAAATACACCGATGTCACGGCGACCAATTGTAAAGGCCGTGACATGGCGAATAGCGCATAGATGTAGGGAAAGCGGATATTACGTATTGCTTCTTTGTGGGATATCAACAACTTCCAAATGAGCATGATCTCCTGTACGCAAATGACAGGCTGCCAGATGATCGGTGCTTTTGCCAACTGGACGCAGCATAGGACGGTCGGTCTTACAGACATCCTGAGCAATCGGGCAGCGGGGATGGAAGCGACAACCGCTCGGCGGATTCACCGCGCTGGGAACCTCACCGCCAGGGATCGTAATGACACGTCGGGCACGCGGATCGGGCACTGGCACTGCCGCCAGCAACGCCTCAGTGTATGGATGAGTGGCAGCTTGAAAAATGCTGTTCACAGTGCCCATCTCAACAACTTCCCCCAGAT
This sequence comes from Aggregatilineales bacterium, assembly GCA_965215855.1. Classification (GTDB taxonomy): domain Bacteria; phylum Chloroflexota; class Anaerolineae; order Aggregatilineales; family J027; genus J027. Next base: position 268,702 of record CBDCER010000003.1, read on the forward strand.
ACATGATCGCAATTGTATCGCAAATGTATTTGGCGGTGGCGAGATCATGGGTGATGAACAAGTATGTCAGGTCGAATTCCCCTTGCAATTCCTTCATCAAATCAAGCAAGGCCGCTTTCACTGATACATCGGCCATTGCCACCGGCTCGTCGGCCAAAATGAGTCGGGGTTGTAAGATGAGTGCCCGTGCAATGACAGCGCGTTGTTGCTCGCCACCCGAAAGCTGGTGTGGATGACGGTCGATATAAGCCGCGCCGGGCGACAAACCAGCCCGTTCCATGGTGGCGATGACCTGTTCGCGGTAGTCGGCCTGGCTATCAATCAGATTATGGATTTTCAGGCCATGACCAATATTCTCACCTAGTGTCATACGAGGATTGAGGCTGGCAACCGGATCCTGGAAAATTACCTGCATGTGACGCCGCAAAGAGCGCATGGAGCGCCTCTTGACTGCCTTTAACGATTGTCCTTCAAAAAGGATGTCACCATCGGTGGGATCCAACAAGCCAACCGCCAGACGGCCTGTAGTCGTCTTTCCACATCCAGATTCACCAACTAATCCAAATGTTTCCCCCCGCCTAACTTGAAAACTAATCCCGTCCACCGCTCGCACAAATTGTTGCGGTTGCCGCGTCAGGCGCTCCAGCAATTCCAACCGGATCGGAAAGTATTTGGTAATGTCGCGGAGTTCGAGAATGACATTGTCTTGCACGGCGAACTAATACCTTTCTTCATGAAGCCAGCACGCAACCAGATGCTTTAAATGATGCGGCGTTCCCTGTTTTCTGGCCCAGGCAGCATCGACCCATGTCATCCAGGGTTGCTGGCGTTTACATTCATCACGCACATGCGGACAACGTGGATGGAATCGACAACCACCAGGCGGATTAAGTAGGCTCGGCGGCTGGCCGTCCATGCGATACAGATTTTGGTTATCCATGTCGATGTTTGGCACACTGAGCAGCAATCCTTCAGTATATGGATGCTTATAGTGGTGGAAAATACTTTCAATCAGCCCGACTTCAGCAATACGTCCAGCATACATGACTGCCACGCGATCACAGAGCTGGGCAATCGCACCGATATTATGGGTAATCATGATAATCGTCAGGTTAAATTCGTCGCGCAATTCGCGCAACAAGTTCAAAAACTGGGCCTGCACAATCACATCTAGGGATGTTGTGGCCTCGTCAGCAATGATGACCTCCGCCTTCAAAGCCAGGGCCAGGGCAATCATCACGCGCTGGCGCATCCCTCCTGAAAGCTGGTGCGGGTGATCGCGCAAGCGGTGGTCACCGATGCCGAGGCGCTCAATCAATGTAACAGCACGCTGGTAAGCTTCTTCCTTTGAAACGTCTGGCTCATGTGTCCGAATCGCTTCAACAATATGTTCATCAATGCGTTGGACAGGATTGAGGGTGCTCATTGGATCCTGAAAAATCATGCTAATCGACTTGCCGCGTATATTTCGCATTTCTGCTTCGGACAACTCGACGAGATTCTCTCCATGGAAAATGATATGTCCATTGGTGATCTTTCCCGGTGGACGGATCAAGCGCATCAATGCTCGTCCCAATGTGGATTTGCCGCAGCCGCTCTCGCCCACTAACCCCAATATTTCACCTTTAAACACATCCAGGGATAGAGTATCAACAGCACTAACCGTACCGCCGCGTGTGGTGTAGCTGACACTCAAGTCACGAATTGACATGGCAACTTCGGGAACTTTGTCACCAAAGCCACGATGCTGAATGGGAGCAGAGTCGAGTAATGTCATCAGATTATGTCCTCTATCACGTCCGGCTGGTGCGGGGATTCAGGATTTCGCTCAAACTTTCGCCCAGAGTGCTGAAACATAGGGTAAGTATGGCAATCGCAATGCCGGGGAATGTCACTAGCCACCATTTGCCGGGGAAGTCTTCGAGGCCTTTGGTGAGATCCAGCCCCCAATCTGGCACACCATCAGGCGGCAAACCCAACCCCAGGAAACTCAAAGCTGCACCGGTCAGGATGGCATCAGCAACATTGATGGTAAAAACCACCACTACCGAGGTCAATACATTTGGGAAAATGTAACGTGATATCACGACCAATTCGTTAGCTCCCAGGCTGCGGGCAGCTTCCACATAAGCCATTTCTTTGACAGCTAATGTCTGGGACCGTACTACCCGGAAGTAGATCGGAATGTAAATAACCGCAATCGCGCTCACAATCGTATCAATGCCTGGTCCGCGCACAGCTGCCAGCGCAATTGCCAGAATCAAACCTGGAAAGCTATATAAGCTATCCATTACAAGCGTCGCTATCCGGTCAAATCCTCCACCCAAATAGCCACTTAACAGGCCAAGAGGAATGCCGAAAACGCTCGATAGGAGAGCTGCCATCAAACCCATGAATAATGTGGTGCGGGTGCCGTAAATTAGGCGGCTGAGGACATCTTCCCCCAGACGGTTAGTGCCCAACAAGGTCAGTCCTTCAGCCTCAACATCAATGCGCTGAACCACATCCAGGCTGGGAAAGTTTTCAAGAAGCGTCTCGAATTGATCAGCGCGTCCCAGAACGGCTACTAATGGTGGTGCTACTGATGTGTCGAATGTCGCTAGAATATTCAGGGTTTCCTGGGGTGTTAGTTCATCATGAACAGGATCACGATTGATCTCAAAAATGCCAGGTTGGTTTTGGCGTTCCAGATCAGCAATGCGCCCAGAACGTGCGTCCATGACCATAATACTGGGCGCATCGCTGGCCGACACAGGATTGCCTGTTTCCGGATCTACCCCAATGTCGCCAAACCCCGTGTAGCCATCTCCCGTGCGCGTAATGAGAAAATAGATTCCTTTTTGCTCACCAGGAGCCAGCAGGTTGGGGCCAGCTTCGACATTGTAATCAAAGGGGGCCAATACCTCGGGAATAATGGCGACAATTGCAAAAAAGACAAGTCCTAAGCCACTAATGACCGCCAGCCACCAATCCACGCCATACCAGTAGCGCCCCTGCCGAACTGTGGGAGATGTTAGGATCAGAAGTGTGGCGAAGATGACGCCCAGCAACAACCCAACTTGCAGAATGGGCAATGCCTGATCGACTTCTAACTGCACTAATACGGCCAGGGCCGCTATGAGTGCAATGTAGATACCTCCGACAAGTTGCCAACGCTGTCGGACTGTATGCAGAACATTGGAGGAGTTGTCGTTGGTCGTTATCATCAATATCTTATTCTGGGATCAATGAAAGCGTAAATAATATCAGTCACGGTGTTGACCAGCACAACACCGATAGCGAAAACAGTCACAGCAGCCTGTACGGGAGGATAATCTCGGTTGGCAATGCCATCCCGAATTAGCAATCCCATACCAGGCCATGAGAAGGTCGTTTCTGTCAGCACTGCACCCGCAATCAACGCAGCCACCTGCAAGCCGATCAAGGTCATCACTGGAATCAGCGAATTCCGTAACGCATGGCGCATCACAATCCGATTTTCCGGGATACCACGTGCCCTGGCAGCGGCAATATAATCCTCCTGCAAAATTTCAATCATATTCGAGCGTGTAATCCGCAAAAAGACACCAATCAAAGCGATACTGAGCGTGAGCGTTGGCAGAATCATGTGTTGCAAGACATCACCAAAGGCTTCCCAGTTGCCAGCCCAGGCCGTATCCAACAACAAAAGATTGGTATGACGCTCGATTTCCAGGGCGGCGCTCATGCGTTGAGAGGTGGGCAATATTCCCAGCACACGCGACCCAAAGATGAGTTGTAACATCAATCCCACCCAGAATACAGGCAATGAATAGAGGACAATGCTCGTCACCCGTAAGCTATAGTCCGTTCTGGTTTTGTGCCGAGATGCCGCAAATGCACCTGAATATATGCCGATAATCGACGTCAGTACGATGGCTGGCAAGACCAGTTCGGCTGTCGCAGGCAATGCCTCGCCAATCATCTCGCTGACGGGGCGGCTGGTTTCTGCCGACTCGCCAAAATTACCGCGTAGAATATCGTTTAGATAATTGAGATATTGCTCATGAAGCGGGTCATTTAATCCCAATTCATCGCGCAATTCCTGAATTTTTGCCGCGCTGGCCCGTCCAGGTTGAAAATGTGCCTGAATTGGATCACCCGGCAACAGACGCATGACCACAAAGACCAACGTCACCAGGAGCCAGACCGTCGGTACGGCGAGCAACAACCGGGTAATCAGGTATGTTCGCAGAGAACGGCTGCCGACAATGAGTGCATAGAGCATAAATGCAAAAATCACCACCAGCGACCCGGCACATAACGCCGTAAAACTCAGTTCCACGCAAAACCTCCATCAAAGCCATGAGGGGAGCGATAATGACTCCCCTCACAGTTTGTGACCTATTGCACGGGTTGTAATAGTCGATATTCGAGAATTTGGGGTGCGCCGATCACAACATTGTTGATGACTGTGTTGTCGTAGACCAGATATTGCTGGGCGACCCACAACGGTACGCTGACAACTTCCTCAGCATAGAACAGTTGCAGGTCAATCAATGCCTGCTCACGTTCAGGTGTACCGACCAGGCTGCGTTCACGGGAAAACAGGTCTTGCATGTTTTCAGTACAATAATTGATACCCAGCCCTGGCGAGCCTTCACATGAAGCGAACGGGTGCAGATAGTTGTCCGCGTCGGGATAGTCGAAGAACCACCCCAGGAAATAGATGGGATAGTCGCCATTGGTTGCGGCGTCGATATAGGTAGCCCACTCAACGCTCTGCAAATTGACCTCAATCAGTCCAGTAGCTTCAAGCTGCTGTTTGACAATGGTCATTGCATCGGGAACCTCTGCTCCATAGCGCAGCGGTGGATACCAGATGTCCAGCACAAGTTGGTTGTCCGCGTTATACCCCTCGTCTTCCAATACTGCTACGGCTTCATCAACGCTGCTAAAACTATACAGGTCCAGATAACTTCTGGCGGCTCCTGCAAACCCTGGCGGAACCATGCTGTAAATGGGATCGGCCAGTCCGGATAGTGCCCGGTCGATGATTTCGTCACGATTGATAATTCGCGCAAATGCTTCACGTACAATCGGGTTACCGCCAATTTCAGACTCGTGATTGAACAGCAAATATTGGATACGCCCCGGCAGTGTAACGACCGAGAGATTTTCGATATCATTTAGACGGTCAACGTCGGTGGGAGTCACCGAGCGCCAGGCGACATCAATTTCTTCATTCTCAATGGCGAGTGTCAACTGTTGCTCTTCCTGGTAGTAGACAATCACGATACGTTTATAGGGTGGTGCTTCACCATAATATTCGGGATTAACCTCCAGCGTAGCCCGTTCGCCGATGACATAACTGGTCAACATATAAGGGCCAACGCCTTGCACTGAAGCTTCTGGCTGATTCAGAATTTCACCATCGGGATAAATTCCTGTTGCAAATGGCATGACCTGTGGTTGAGCGGCTAGCTTCAGCGGGAATAGATCAAACGGCTCGGCCAATGTGAACACAATTTCGTTGTCGTTTTCGCCAACAGTAACCGATTCAACTTCGCTCAGTAATCCGTCCGGTTCGCCTTCAATAGTCAGGCTGCGATTAATCCAGGAAACCATCATATCGACGGTTAATTCTGTGCCGTCCGGAAATTTTACCCCATCGCGTAGAACGAAGGTATACGTCAAACCATCTTCCGAGACCGTGGGTAGGTCAACTGCCAGGCGTGGTTCAATTTCGGTGGTTCCGGGTCTATAACCTAACAAACCTTCAGAAATGTTGCGGAGGAGTTCCCAGTCGTGGAAACTGTACGAATCAGCCGGATCTAATTTGGCGATACGATCTGTTGTACCAATGGTTAACGTAGATCTATCGCCATTTTCCTGACTATCGGATGACGACTCTTCATCATCATCACCACATGCACTGACAACTAGAGCCATCAATAGAATTAGGATCAGAATGATATAGTAACGGGTTTTCATGCGTTGCCTCCCCAACAGGTAAACTATGCGAGGCTTAAATATGCTTTTATAGGCGATTTATACTATAAACGGTCTATACACTTACAGCAAATACACCGAATGCAATGGATCTCTTCAAAAAACGGCGTCAGCAACTTTATCCACCAACGCCGTTTTCCACTCCAAGATCAGATCATCAGGCCCGGAGTTTCGCGTCGTTGCTCTCCAACATGTTGATAATACGTTTCTGAATCTTGTTGACAGCTTTATCAGTCAGCGTCTTGGTATCCGACTGGAAGGTCAGTGAATAAGCCAATGATTTCTTGCTATCAGCAATCGACTGTCCACGGTACACATCGAACAGCCGCACCTCGCGCAGCAATTCACCGCCAGACTGCCAGATAAGCGCCTCAATTTCGGCTGAAGGACGTGTCTCATCGACAACCACCGCCAAATCGCGGTAGGCTGGTGGTTGCAAGGGAATCGGTTGTACCCGATAATCTTCCTGCACTTGATCCAGTAATATATCCAGATCAATTTCCGCTGCCAGCACCGGCCTCTGCAAATCTAGCCCCAGGCCAAATGCTTCGCGTACTAACGGATGCACCTCACCCAGCAAACCCACGATTTCACCATTCACCAATACATTTGCCACCCGGCCCGGATGGAAGCTGTTGTGTTCGGTCATCTCGAAGGCAATTTGGTGATGATGGAGATGCAGTCCATCCAGGAGACTTTCAAGCACACCTTTTAGATCATAGAAATCTGAATAATTGGTGTTATCGGCACCCAGCCAACTTGTGACTGTCCGTGTGCCAGTCACTAAAATGCCTAGATGGCGGTGTTCGTCGGGCAAGTCGCCTTCCACGCCATAGTACACCTGCCCAATCTCGAACAATTGCTGGCGGTCATGATGGTGCATGTTAGTGACAGCATTGTCCAACAGACTTGCCAACAATGTTTGGCGTAACACGGTACGCTCGGCACTGATGGGGTTAGTCAATCGCACATACTCACGCCCCGACCACGATGAGGGAAGTTCCAGTGGTGTCAGTAAGGCTTCGTGTTCGGGGGTCGTGAAGCGATAGTTAATTACCTCACGCAATCCGGCTTCTACCAATAAATCGCGTACTTTCTCCTCACCTGTCAGCGAAACATTATTGCGCTGCGGCGGCAGGGCATCGTTCATGATAGTGTCGGGAATGTTGTTATAGCCATAAATGCGGGCGATCTCTTCTACCAGATCAGCTTGTCCAACAACTCCCGTGCCAATATCCAGACGATGATCTGGCACGGTAACCAACAGCGTTTCAGCATCCTTTTGCTCGACACCGAACTGCAATCGCCGCAGAATTTCGACTACCTCATTCGCCGGAAACGAGAATCCGAGCAGACGATCCACTTCACTGAGCGGAAATTCGACGACGACCGTTTCTGGCGGATTGGGATAATTGTCCAATAAGCCTGGTGCCAATGTTGCACCACTGACTGCACACATCAACTTCGCTCCCCGCAATAAGCCACGCATCGCCATTTCGGGATGCACACCCCGCGAGAAACGGGCAGCGGCTTCGCTGTGGAGTTTGGTACTGCTCATGGTCTTGCGAATGGTGATGAAGTTCCAGGCCGCCGCTTCGAGCAGAACCGTCGTTGACCCCTGATAGCCAGTTTCTGGATCTGGTTCCTGTACTTCAGATTCTAGGCCACCCATGACTCCCGCCAGACTGAGCGATCCTTTGCGGTCCGCCACCAATAAAACGTCAGGATCAAGGTCGTGTCGCTTGCCATCCAGGGTGGTTAGTTGCTCACCAGGATCGGGCAAACGCGTGATGATGACGGGTGGCGTGTCACGACGAGCCAGGATGTCATAATCGAAAGCATGTGTTGGCTGGCCGACCTCGAACATCACATAATTGGTCACATCAACGATGTTGCTGATGGGGCGTTGCCCGGCCAGTTTCAAGCGCCATTGCATCCACCAGGGCGATTCTTTGATTGTGACGTTGCGTAACAAAGCTGCGGTGAAACGCGGATTCAGTTCGGGTTCCACAATTTCGATAGATGCCACATTCTCTACTGGCTCACCTTCGGTCGCGGGCAGGGAATAATCGGGGCCATGGACCGACAGACTATAAAGCGCCGCGACTTCTCGCGCAACACCCAGGATACTGAAGCACCGCGCTAGATTAGGCGTCAAGTCCAATTCCAACACCGCATCGCCCAACACATCAACCATCGGGGTTCCTGGCGGAAAATCGCCAATCGACTCCGTATCCAGCAGCATAATGCCTTCGTGTTCCTCGGAAATACCGAGTTCCATCTCTGAACAGACCATGCACCGGTTAGGGATGCCGCGCAATTCGCGCTCTTTCAAAATCAGACGTTGGACACCATCGCCATGACCATCAATCAGTTCGGCTCCTTCTAATGCAAAGGGAGCCAGCAATGGCGGATCCAGTTGCCCCTGACCCTTGTACTCAAACAAATTGGGTGCGCCCGTTACGACGGTTTCCATCTCAGCAGCGCCATAATCGACCACAGCCAACACCAGACGGTCTGCATCAGGATGGGCTTTTACTTCGGTGATGGCCCCCAGCAGAATCCGTTCTGGATCCCAGATCAGATGGTCACTGGGGGGAACTCCATGACGGTTTTCGCTTTGAGGAACGCCAATATAGTGAATTTTTGAAACTTCCAAACCGGCAATGGTCAGCCTCTCGGCCAGTTCTTCAATACTGACACCTGGCGGAATGTCAACAAAGTCTTTCAGCCATGAGATCGGTACACGCATGGTGAGTGAGATTCTCCTTGATTGTATAAATTACACAGTGCGGGCCAGGACACGTTGCGCCAATACACGAGCCATCGCTGTACGATACTCACTGCTACCCCAATGGTTACCCGGCGGCGTCACATCCAGTTTTTGCAAAGCGGCGTCTATGTCGCCGTTGTTGTTTATCAGTTCTTCGTCAACAGCCGAAACCGGCACAGGCCAATCGGCTACACCACCCATCGCCAATCGTGCATCGACAATGACTCCCGATTCATTGCGGTCGATATAGCTCATCGCGGCCACAATAGGCGCATCAGTCGGTGTGCGGGCTACCTTTTCGATGGCATAACGGGCAGTGGGGCTGCCATGTTCGAGCGCGATTTCGGTAATCAACGCGCTTTTGATTTCAATGTCGGGTGCGGCCAGCCAGTCGTGAATAAACCGCGGCCAGCCATTGGCATCCACTTGTGTATCTAGTAACACCAGTGCTGTTATCAATAGCGAGTCGGGACGCCGCTCGATTAAGACATCGCCAATGGTCATGGTGTTCCGCATATTGATAGGTGCTTCCTGCCGAATGATTTCGGCCAAAAAGCGAGCGTTGGGAAAGCGTTCGGCCATCGACAGACAGGCTTGCCGAGCCGCTTCCAGTGTCATCATCCCCCCTATCGAAAACCCACGATCAAAAGCGTGGTGTTGCTCCAGCCCCAAATGGGATAGATCAACAACGGCCTGCACATCATGGGGCGACTCGCGGTGTAAGGCCACGCCACCATATAGGGGGCGCACGTCGCGCTCGGCGAGCAGATGAATGGCTTCATCAATGGATTCTGGTGTATGGATTGTGTTGGCACCTGCTAACATGACTGTTCTCCCTTAATTAAAACTGCTCTAGGAAACGCAGATCGTTCGCCCAAAAGTAGCGAATATCTTCAATACTGTGCTTTAACATCGTGATACGCTCCGGCCCCATGCCGAACGCGAAGCCACTCCACACGCTGGGATCGTAGCCCCCGTTTTGCAGGACAATGGGATGCACCATCCCGCAGCCCATTATCTCCAGCCAACCTGTGCGTTTGCAAACCGAGCAACCCTCGCCTTCGCACAGATAACAACCGACATCGACTTCCATGCTGGGTTCCGTGAACGGGAAATAGGAAGCTCGGTAACGAACCGGTGAATTGGGACCGTAAAGGCGGCGAGCGAATTCGGCAATGGTTCCTTTCAGATCGGTCATGCGAATACCTTTACCAACAGCCAGTCCCTCGACCTGATGAAACTGAATCTCAGCGCGGGTGCTGATCTGTTCATAACGATAACACATGCCGGGCAGAATGACGCGAATGGGCTGCGTGCCGTTTTCGCTATACTCCTGCATAGCCCGAATCTGTCCACCGGAAGTATGCGTCCGCAAAATGACCTTCGGATCAGTGGTATAGAAGGTATCCTGCATATCGCGGGCCGGGTGGTGGGGCGGCATGTTTAGCAAGGTGAAGTTCACCTCGTCCAGCTCCACATCCCGTGAGCGATAAACCTGGAACCCCATCTCCGCCCAGATTTCCTGAATGCGACGGAGCATCTGCGTGCTAGGGTGCAAACCACCTAACGGACGGGGGCGGCCCGGCAATGTCACATCAATTTCGCCCTCTTCCAATGATTTCCGCAGGTCGTGGTCACGGATGGCGGTTTCTCGCTCGTCCAGGGCATCCAGTAGCAGGTTCTTGATCTCGTTGGCGCGTCGCCCAAAATCAGCGCGTTGCTCCGGTGGCATCTGGCCGGTCTGGCGCAGCATCGACGTGACCTGCCCCTTTTTGCCGGTAAAGCGAATCTCCCAGGCTTTCAAGGCATCCGCGGTGTTGATGCCCTCCAATTCTTGAAGCGCCTGTTGATAGATGTTCTCCAGTTGTTCCAGCATGTGTTCCCCTTGTTCAACTATGGTTTTCAATAGGCCATATTCAGCAAAACATGGACAGCTACAATCCAGATAATAGCGCCGATGGTTCCCAACGCGAAGGTAATGCGACGACGATAGACTCGTTCCTGATAAGAGACGGCTATACGGTTGCCAGCCCGTTTGAGTGCATAACCCATCCCCCACAGCGTTACGACAACCCACAGGCTGGCGATGAGTAAGCGCCCCAGGCGATCAGCGGGCATATCGAGTTGATTTTGTAGCACAGTGCAAACGACATAGAGCCACACCACCAACGCGAGTCGCTCGAAGTAGGGCAACCATGTCGCCTTTGTATGCAGTTCAGGCATTCGCACGCCGACATAATCAAAGCCTTCATGATTGAAAATATTGCGTTTGTCTTTGTCACTCATCGACAACCTCGCTTAAAACAAAAATCGCTCAATCCCATAAATAGGGACGAGCGAACCCGTGTTACCACCCTGATTGCCTGGTCAATGACCAGACCACTCATTGGAAACCCCATAACGCTGGGTCAGCGGAGCCGCCTACACAGTCAAGTCCTTCAGCGGTCAGCTCGGGAGTGAATTCGGCGGAGTATGGTCTCATGTGGGGCTTGCAGCCTGTGGCCCCATCTCTCTGGGTATGAGCCAGAAAATAACCCGCTTACTACTCTCCATCATGGCTTTTTGCATGTCGAATTGAGTCTAGTATGCCAGAGTCCAGCGGCGCATGTCAACCGCTTCTGTATGTTTTTACCAGATCAACACGGGTAATATATATGGCTCACCCGCATGCTTAGGTGGTGGAGACCTCTCCCGCGACAATCCTTCAATAACTAGGTTCTGTTGACATTTGACAAAGTTCTGCTACGGTAGCCGCATGACAACGGTGACATTAACTGACGAACAATGGGAAAAGATGCTTGAGTTTCTACGCAGTGATGCCAGAGCCTATGTGGGCAACGAAGAGGCTTGCCGTCGGTTCGTAGAAGCCGTGATGTGGGTTGACCGCAGTGGGGCACAGTGGCGTCTGCTGCCGGAGCAACATGGCAAATGGAACAGTGTTTACAAGCGATTCGCCCGCTGGTGTGATCACGGCGTGTGGGAACGGATGCTGGCCCACTTCGCGGATGATCCTGATATGGAAAATGGCATGATTGACAGTACCATTGTGCGGGCGCATGCCTGTGCGGCTGGTGCCGAAAAAAAACGGTGGACAGGCGGAACAGGCGTTGGGGCGCAGTCGCGGTGGGTTCAGCACCAAAATCCATGTGACCGTTGATGGCTTGGGCAACCCGTTGCGACTGGCACTGACCGCCGGACAGCGCCATGATATCATCAAGGCTTCTGATTTGATCATTGACCTCGACTTTGAATATGTCATCGCTGATCGCGGTTATGCCGCCCGCGATTTTCTGGATGAAATCCGTGATACAGGTGCTGAACCCGTGATCCCGCCCAAGAAAAATGCCAAAGCGCCACATGAGTATGACGAGTGGCGGTATCGTGAACGCCATTTGATTGAGTGTTTCATCGGCAAAATCAAGCATTTTCGACGGGTCTTTTCACGCTTCGATAAGCTGGCATCTCGTTATCTTGGCTTTCTACAATTTACCAGTGTTTTGATTTGGTTACGATGAAATGTCAACAGAACCTAGCCCCATCTCACCGGCACAACACTAAAGTACATTTGGTGTAGACATGTCACATGGCAACCAGCAGGTGACGGTTGTACCAGCATCGACTTCACTCTCAATCCAGATCCGGCCCCCATGACGCTCGATGATGGTCTTAGCCAAGGCCAACCCCAAACCACTGCCAGGAATGTGGTGCATTGACGAACCCCGATACAGTTCTCCCCATACGTGGTCGAGTTCATCAGGGGATATGCCTGGCCCATCGTCTTCAACCTCAATCCAAACACCATCGGTGCGCTCAGTCACCCGTACCTGAATATGATTCTCGGGTTTGGTGAACTTGAGTGCATTGTCGATCAGGTTATAAAAGGCCAGCAATAAAAGATAACGGTCCCCATAAATTGTGGTGCAAACTAAAGTGCCAGAATCGGCATAGGCTACCTGTCGCCCCTCCATCCCAGCCTGTTCAGTTACCAGTGAAAGCGTCTCTTGAACCAGTACCTCGACATCAATCGGAATATGTTCGAGGGATACACGGTCAAAATCCGCCAGTTTGCGTAAATCTGTAATCAAACGGCTGATTCTCATTGTCTGGGCCTCGATGGTTTCAATGGATCGGCGTTGAGCATCGTCTTGGGCTATAGCGGCCAAATTTGCAAGTGCAAAGCGAATAGCAGTAATGGGATTCTTCAATTCGTGATCCAGGCGGCGCAACAATCGCTGCAATTCCGCCTGTTGGCGGGTTCGCAGCTCCTCCATCTGTTGTTCTTGAATGCGGCGCTTCAGCCAATGCCAGCCTAGAATCTGACCAGCAAGTGCCGCTGCGATAGTTCCCGCCAGGGCAACCAGTCGCTGGAATCGTGTTGTCATCACGCCAGAACTTCGACATTACCGACAAAACGATACCCCTCGCCTGGCACGGTCTCGATGTAGCGGTGTTGGCCGGGGGAGTCAGCGAGTGCTTTGCGAATCTCGGCAATGCGTGTATCAACAGTACGAACCCCGACCGGATCGGCCCAACCCCATACGGCTTCGAGCAAGCGATCACGGGTAATCAGCTCTTCGGCATGAGTCATCAAGTAATCAAGGAGGGCAACAGCTTTAGGTGTCAGTGACAATTCACGCCCTTTGATTAGCACTCGCCTCGCAGTCCGTTCAAGTACGATGTCGCCACTGGCAAGCCGTTGGGCAGCACTGAGGGGCGGGCGGTTGGGCGCAGAGCGACGTAATACAGACCGAATACGAGAAACCAATTCCTGGGGGTCGAAGGGTTTATTCAAATAATCGTCAGCACCTTCGTCCAGGGCCATAGCCCTTTCAGACGAGTCGCCAACCTGGGTCAATAAAATAACCGGTATCCAGTTACCGGCACCCCGTAACTGGCGCAAAACCTCACGTCCATTAAGATGTGGCATCAAAACATCCAGAATAATCAGTTCTGGTGAGAAAGTGGCAACTTTCCGCAAGCCGTCGGCTCCATGGGCGGCCACCATCACATTAAAACCGGTTCGCTGCAAAAACGCTGCCATATTAGTTGTGATAGCCGCATCGTCATCAATAATCAATATTCTCGGCTGCTGGTGCATTATCCATAATCTTTCCGCTGGCTGATTTCAAGCGCTCCTATACGTATCATAGCATGATATAAACACAACTCGGTATCGCTGATGCCAACAATACCGAGTGTGTTGTACTAACGTCAGCGCACAAGCGAGACTATTTCTTGCCCTTCTTGCCCTTCTTGCCACCAGCGGGCTTCTTGGGAGCAGGCGGTTTCTTAGTCATGGGTTACCTCCAAATTGTTCAAAGGATACAAGTTGCATCTTCATTATAAGGCTCTACATGCTAGCGTATATTCCAGTTCTGAAACATCCGATTACAGGGTTGCCTAAAATGCACGAAGTAATGGATATCAAACGGACACCCGCGTAGGTCTGATTGAATAACGCAACACTGGCGATCGTGTTGCCGCTGACGTTGAGTTTTGGCGCACTTTGACGACAGAAATCATTGCCCGTCTGATGCGGTGGACCTAATATTTCACACCTGTAACATTGCGTGTCTGGCCTGAAACACACTCAGCATAACTCTTCGCTATTCTAGCTGATCCAGAGTCGCAAAGGGTTGGCTTGTGATTACACCAATACCAGATACTAAACTGATCGAAAACCGCAACTTCCATCATCTGGTGATGGATATCTTCTGGTTTGGACTGGCAATACCAGCCACATCACGCTTTCTTGCAATGTATGCGCTTCGGGTCGGTTCAACCCCGGTGCAAATTGGCTGGCTGGCTGCGTTCCCTGCGTTGATCTTGTTTATCGCTGCGACCCTGAGCAGTTGGTGGATTCAGCGTTATCCTGACTCTGTTCATGCGATTTCCTGGCCGGCACTGGGATTTCGGTTGGCGTACCTATTGCCAGCCTTCACACCGTTTCTACCGAAGCAATGGCAACCTATCTGGTTGATTGTCTCCGTATCATTACCAGCTCTACCACAAGGCATTGCCTCAGTGATTTTTCTGGTCATGATGCGTAGGGCAATCGCATATGCTTTCTTAATGGAAAAATGGGCCTTATTGAACCCTCTTGACCTCATGGGTTTATGCATCCGATAAGGTTATCGGATATTCAGAGCAACACTCAATGTCAAAGCTGCAAATTCGGTTCGATCTTTGGGGATTTTGAAGGTCATAATGGCTCATTGTTTAAGAATTAAGGTTTGATATGCGATTGCCCTATCATGATGCGCGAAACAGTATCTCTGGAGCGGCTGACCAGTCTAGTCAGTCGGCGCTATGTAGCGATGAACATTGCAATTGGTGTCAGTACCTTCATGTTTGGTTTTTGGCTGACCACAGCCGATTTTCCTCTGAACTACCAGATTATGTTTATTTTCACTTTTATTCTAACTCTTATCAGTCTATGGCACATCCGGCAGATGCGTAGTCTTTTTATTGAACCGCACCCAACTATGCACCCCGCAGCACGCCAAATCTGGCAATATGCGCCATTTCGGGAAGTGGGCAGTATTGCTTTCCTTATGCACATCACCTTTTTCTTCGCCTTCCCTTTTGTTCCGGTTTATCTGGTGAATAATCACGGGGTTGATGAGCAATTTATGTCATTATTCGTCGTCGCAGAGTTGATTGCCAGCACGGCCACGGCATTCATGACACCAAACATTGCACGCCGCATCGGTCACCGCGCCATGATAGCACCGGGGCTGGTGGGGACCGCCATCTCTACACTGATTGTGCCACTGGTACACACTCCTGATCTCACATTGCTGGCAGCGGCAATCAATGGCGCAGGCTGGACAATGGCAAATGTGGGTTTGTTTGGCTTCTTCAATGAACGCATTCCTACTGGTCAGGCCACGCCCTTCACCACCTACTACAATCAGATCATATTCCTGGGAATGTTCATTGGACCGCTAATAGGCAGCGGTCTAGTCGGACAACAGTTGGATATCGTAACGCTCTTGATTGTGGGATCTGGATTACGTTTGCTGGCAAGTGTAGTGGCAAGCGTAGACTTTGGGTACCACCAAGATGCGCGTGCAAATGTACTCTACAGAATGTAGTTTCCGGACGTTCCCCTAACAGCCACCGAACTGCCCGCTCCAAGTTGATAGCAGCGCCTGTCATTAGATGTTGGAGGTGCGTTCGTACTAAACCTCGATACCGGGTACGCCGGGCACCTTTCGCATTCGCGGCTTGACCAATGGTTCCTTCAATGCCAGCCCGGCGGCGATAAAGTTCTTTGAATTCCTTCGTTTCCTGACGTTGACGGGCACGCTGCAAGGCTTCGTAAGCCTCCTGCGGCGGCACGGATAGCTGGCGTCCTCTTGTTTTAGAACGAGTACAATGTGTCCGTGCAGCACAAGCCTTACAAACAGGCAAGCTAAAGATGAAGTGGATAAGAGGTTTACCGAAAGCAGTCTTCGCGTTTTTCCAGTACCGGCTGGCCGCTCCTTCGGGGCAAGTGGCAACCATCTGGTCCCAGTCAATGGTGAACCTGGTTTGGTCATAGCCATGCTCAAGTCTGGCTTGCCAGCTGGTATCCGGACGCATGGGGCCAATCAGATCAATCTTCTTGGCCTGACTGTTGCATCGCACATCGACATCAGTATAGCCACCATCAACCCAGTGAGAATCAGGCCTTAAGTCTCGCTCAATCAAGTCGTCTTGTATCTTGTCAGTCACACTGCCATCGGTTGTTGTAGCAACGGTTGTCGCTATATGGGTAATCAGATGCGGGGCATCTTCCAATACCGTCGCCAAAATAACGGCGGAAAAGTTAGGGCTTTTGCCTTAAAGTAGTAGTTTACCAAAACAAGCTGCTGATAAGGCAAAAGCCCATGGTTGACATTGCAGCACTGCTCAAGGACCTTTCACCATACCTAACCAACACCACAGTGCGCCAATTGGAGCATATTGTCCTGGCAATGCTGTGCATTCCGAATCGCATTACGATGCTGAACCTATCACGCTGGACGGAGCGTGGGAGTAGCTATCGGACCCTACAACGTTGGTATCACACGCCGCTTTCATGGGCGACAATCCTGTGGAGCATCGTGCGTATCCATCTACTTGATCCCGATGGCGTCTATCTGCTGGCGGCTGATGATGTGGTGGTCAGCAAGTCCGGCAAAAAGACACATGGCCTGGGACGGTTCTATTCAAGCATTGCCAAGCGACCCATCAGCAGTGTGTCGTTTCTGGTCGTATCGTTGATTGATGTAAAGCAGCGCCGTTCATATCCGCTTCAGGTCGAACAACATCAACCAGCCCCACCATCTGAGAAACCCGCTAATCCACCACCAAAACGGAAACCTGGTCGTCCCAAAGGCAGCAAGAACCATGTCAAACCGACGCCAATCCTCACCCCCGAATTGAACTTGCTACAAGGGATGCTCAACGCCATCACGCGCCGTATCAAGCCGTTGAAAATCACCCATGTGGTGTTAGATGGACATTTTGGTAACTATCCAGCAACCTATGCCGTGCGGGATTGTGGACTGCACATCATCTCGAAATTGCGCCATGACGCGGCGCTTTACCTACCGTACAACGGCCCCAAACCACCGCGTGGCCCCATGCCGCGCTATGGCAAGAAACTGGACTACCAACACTTACCATCTGAGGCATTGTGCCAGACGACCATCGAAGGCGACTACCGTATTGAGACTTACCAGATGCACGTTTTCCATAAATCCTTTTCGGACGCGCTCAATGTTGTGGTTGTCGTCAAAACTCACCTCAAAACAGGCAAACGTGGGCATGTCATTCTTTTCAGCACTGATCTTGATCTTACCGCGCCGCAAATTGTGGATTACTATGCGTTGCGCTTTCAGATTGAGTTCAACTTCCGTGATGCCAAGCAGTATTGGGGCCTGGATGATTTTATGAACGTCAAACCCACTGCTGTGACTAACGCGGTCAACCTTGCTTTTCTCATGGTCAACTTGTCGGCAGTCATTCTCAAACCCTATCGTCGTAATCATCCAGACTTCAGTATTCTTGATCTTAAAGCCTTGTATCGGGCTCGTCGTTATCTGGATGAAACAATTAAATTGCTTCCCGATCCGCCTGACGATAATTTAATTTCGCGCATCTGGCGCAGACTTACTGCGCTCGGCGGCATTCGCACTCGTCAGATTGACAAATTTGCCGCATAATTGGCGAAGGTATTGATCTTCGGCACACGTTTCCGTGATGTGAACCTTGTAGCCACCCCAAGTTTTCCCATCTTTTGAAGCATAGCGTGCTTCCAGATCATCAGGCGAACTAATCGTCTTGCGAGCTGGTGGCAGTCCGTATTGCTTTTCTGTCCGCCAGTGAATTTCATCATCGACCAGGTAGTATTGTTGCGCCCAGACTTGGCGTAGCACTTCAACACTGGGCAATTGCTGAACTTCAGATGGCGTATGATCCCCTTGATAGATGATTGTCAGCAAATCATATCCATCTTGCCCAATCGTCTGCGCGAGTTCGAGACGTTTAGCTTCACGCTTTTGCATACGGTGTAGATCGACTTTTCGCCCATATCGCTTGCCCCAATCTGGCTGGATGAATGGTTTTAGCCATTCCGGAGCAATCCGGGCTATATCATCCAATACCCGACGCATGGTCTCGCCAACCAATTCAATCCGATTCATCATCCGTATTTTCCCCAGCACATGGGTCGAATCAGTGCGTTGCTTCTTTTTTCCTTTGAGCAGTTCCTTGGCTTCGCACTCCGCTAATATCCTTGTATAACTATGTGAACGGATAAAGGTGCTGGCAAAAAGACTTGCTAACGCTAGAATTCATCCCAGAAGTCGAGGTCAACGCTGTTATCCTTGGGGATTGCGCCTCGTCGGAAAGACTGTTGCCTCGGTTCTGCGAGTGGCTTCGAATAAGCAGGTTGTGAGTGCCCGGCTGGGTTACGTCACGCATCACCCACAAGGCGGAAGGGCTGGCAGAAACCCGAGGTCGCCTGACTTCATTATTCAATAGACCAGGAGGTTGAGCATGTCCATGTACGTCGGGATTGATGTTGCCAAACGCCAGCACCGGATTGCCGTTATCGATGATCGTGGCGAGCCGTTGGCGAAACCGTTTTCGATTGCAAATGATTACAGTGGAATGACCGATCTGATCCAGCGGTTGTCGGCATGGG
This sequence comes from Aggregatilineales bacterium, assembly GCA_965215855.1. Classification (GTDB taxonomy): domain Bacteria; phylum Chloroflexota; class Anaerolineae; order Aggregatilineales; family J027; genus J027. The sequence goes on from CBDCER010000003.1 coordinate 287,622, forward strand.
ACGAAGACATTGAGATTGGACTGGAGGCCACCGGGCACTACTGGTTGCCACTGTTTGAGCAACTGACGCGGGCGGACTACACCGTACATGTGCTGAACCCCTTGCAGGTCCATGCCTATCAGCGCAGTGGCATTCGCAAGCGCAAGACGGATAGCATTGATGCTATTTGGATTGCTGATTTTGTGCGAATTGGTGGCGCTCGCCATACCACCGACCCAACGACGATGCCAATTTACATGCAATTGCGCCAGTTGTCGCGCTTTCGCTTCAGTCTGGTTGAGCAGATTGGTGATACCAAGCGGCGCATTCTGGGCTTGCTGGATCGTGTGTTTCCAGAGTACGAAACGCTGTTTTCGTCTGTGTTTCTGCAAAGCTCGCGCCAATTGCTGGCTGAAGCGGCGACTGCCCAGGATTTTGCCGATTTTGACCTGGACGAACTGACCCAACGTCTGCGAACGGCTAGCCGTGGGCGACTGGGTAGCCAACAGGCCGAGAAAATCCAGCAGGCGGCTCGTCAATCCATTGGCGTTACTTTCCTGGCTGATGCCAGTCGTATCCAGATGAGTTGTTTGGTTGCTCAATTGGACTTCCTGAGCCAACAAGTTGCTCAACTGGATGCTGCTCTGGCCGACCTGGTAGCCGCGCTGCCCAACCAATATCTCACCACTATTCCTGGTATTGGTTCGGTGTCGGCTGCTGCCATATTGGGCGAAATCGGCGATATTCAGCGTTTTGACACCCTCAAGCAACTCGTCGCCTACGCCGGTATCGACCCTGTACTCTATCAAACTGGGCAGTTTGAGGCTTCCCAAACCCATATGTCCAAGCGTGGCTCGCCCTATTTGCGCCATGCCTTGTGGTTGGCCGCTAATGCTGCCCGTCTGCACGACCCTCAACTCAACGCCTACTACCAAAAGCGTCGGGCTGAGGGCAAAGCCCACGGCACCGTCTTGGGTGCGGTCTGCCGCAAGTTGCTCGCTCGCATCTTTGTTATTCTGCGTGACCAGCGCCCTTACGAAGTTCGTTGACCTTTGATTTATTTTCAATTTTGCCCTTGACTTCATATAGCAGGTCTTTCCAGCAGGCGTTGTTCTGCCCCATGCTCAATCAGCCGCTCCCGGAACTCACTTAGCACTGAATAATGGAAGCCAGGATCGGTCAATTCAAGTCCGAGTAGGTATTTCCAGGCGATCCGATCACGTACTGCATCCGCCGCCGCTCGATCTGTCAAATCTTCCATGAATTGCAGAATAGTTACCAATGCCAGTCGCGCTGGACTGCTGGCCGGTTGACCTAGACTTGGATACAGATCCGCGAATTGTTCATCTTGGAAAATTGGACCAAGTGTATCCCTGATTGCCATTATCATATTGCCTTTGGGAAAAGCAGTACGTGCAACTTTTACGGTCATTTCAGGAATTCCTCGGTCGTATTCGGGCATCAACATTGCCTGCTCCTTGGGCTTGCTTTTTCCTGATTCAGTGTAACCTTTTTCCCTCAGAATCGCTCTTATGCGACTTCGCCAACAGGATCCACTTGTTCGTACACCCCCATTCCTACGGGTGCATTTCAGTATAGTTCACGGTCAAGCAGCGCGATGCCAAAGATCATCAAAATTGCCCTGCAAAACAGCAGCCCGAATGACCAGCATACGTTCAGCAGCGGGCCGAGACCAACGCATACCTGGCCCGGTTAGGCGCATTTTGAATTGCTTGACACCACTTTCAACCGTTCCGGAACCAATGGGATAGCCTTCCTCTTGAAAGAGCTGATAACGCATCCGGCGGCGATGAACCTGAAAGTAATGGGCGACATCCGCACAATCATGCCTGGTCAACGACCTGATAATCTTGTCGACTTGTCCTTGAAATAGGGAGGTGCGCTGGCGCTTGAACCACCGCTGGGCTTTGGTTTCATCGGTGGGATAGCGTGCTTTGGATGCTTTGGCAAGGTGTTGGGCAGCGTGATACCAATCAATGATTTGAACGCTGTCGGGAAAGTAGTCATCGGCTAGGTTCCAAATCCAGTCAGCGCCATCCGCGGTGACATTGGAGTCGGCGGCAGTGGGAACTTGGTGAGCAACGGCGACCGACCAGAGGGCGGGGCCAAACTGTTGGGTAGTCCCCAATACAGCCGTATATGCCATGTTGATGCCATGCGCTCGTTCCACCAACTCATGCGTGTCTTGATCGCGTTCTAGGTGGAGGTCAATGTCAAACACCGTGCCGACTTTCACCTCTTTCCAGCCTTCGTCACGGATATTGACCATGCCGCCATCCATGCTGATGCCTTTTCGATGGTCATGATCCTCATGTGGCCCTGGAATTTTGGTAAGCTCCAAACTCACTGCTTGCTGTTCGTGTATGACACATGCTTTCAAACGCTCACCATAAGTTTGCGTTCGACGCCAAATACTACTGGATGGAATGTGAATCCCACCAATGCGTCCAAAGACCGCTTGACAATGTTCATAGGGTAACCATCCGCTCAACCATACCATTTGTTGGGCACAGTTGGGACTATAGGCGCTGCGCGTTAGTCCCCATCGCTTATCCAGGGGGAAAAACCCTGCCCGGCAGGTTCCACAATGATAATAGTCGCGTTCAAGCCGGGTTTCTCCCGCTGTGGTAATCACCGTTTTGGGACGCGGCCCCTTGTTATATGCCCTTTTTCCACAGCGCGGACAAGCCACCTCTTTTTCAGGTTCCGCTTCCTGGCTCTCATCAACCAAATTCTCCAACACCGTCTCTCGAAACGAATGCCCACTGCTAACCGCCAATTCTTCAATATCACTCAGCAAAATAGCTTCTGCATCGGGTTTGCGCCGTAGCATTTCATCGATGATTTGCTCGGCATCTTCCATTAGTTTTGCTTTCAATTCTTCTCGGCCCATTTTCTTGACCTCTGCCACTCGTTTCGTCTATTCCTCCAGTCTACTCCCGTCATGAACTAAACTGAAATGCACCCATGAACTGCGGTGCATTTCAATATGGGGGCAAGCGGTGTAAAGTAGAGAGAACCGAGGAGGAACCAGATGACAAAAGCAATGGGCGAACTTGAGCAGCAACTGATGAGTGTGGCGGAAGACCAGATCAGGCAATTGGCAGAGCAGATGGGGGCGCAAAAGGGGATAACCCTGAGCGACATAGAGCAGGCGGTCGGGAAGCTGACGCAGACGTTGGCTGCCCAAGCGGCGCAGGAGCGGGCGGCGACGGACAAAGTATGTCCGGAGTGTCAGGGAAACATGAGGAACAAGGGTAAAAAAAGAAAGGGCTAGAGACGGTCACCGGATCAATAACGATCTGGCGCGAATACTAACTCTACAACCTCAGTTGTGTGAAAAGCGAGAATGCGAGACAATCCAAATGTCAGGAAAAAATGGGTTATGTAGATGGATTATGAGAATGCCGAGGACTGGCAGCAGTCTTTCATAGAATTTTTCAGTCATTTCGAGGGTTTATTTAAGCGTAGTGAAAGCCGTCAAATGGCCCGCGACTATATGCGCGGTTTACTAGCTGATGTAAAGCGCAAGAACTGCTGGCAAATTGCCGAAACAATGGGTTTAGCCGATCCGCAAGCATTGCAACGGCTCTTGTATGAAGCCAAGTGGGATGCGGATGCGGTTTGCCAACAGTATCGTGAGCTTGTAGCCTCTGAATTCGGCTACGAACCGGGGATTGGCGTGATAGATGAGAGTGGTTTTGAAAAGAAAGGTCAGCAATCAGCAGGTGTTCAGCGCCAATGGTGTGGGCGTTTGGGGAAGGTGGAGAACTGCCAGGTGGGTGTGTTTTTGGGCTATGTTGCGCCTTTAGGTCATGCCTTCTTGGATCGTGAATTATATCTGCCCCGCGCTTGGTGTGAGGATACAGAGCGATGTGAGCAAGCCCGAATACCACCAGCAGTCCGATTTCAGACCAAGCCGCAATTGGCCTTGCGGATGTTGGAGCGAGCCTGGGGCGAAGGAATTACCATGCAGTGGGTGGTGGGCGATAGTGTCTACGGGAATTCACCCGACTTGCGAAATGCTATTCACCACAGTGGGCGCTATTATGTCATGGAAATCCCCGGTAGCAATCGCGTGTATCGAGTGGGAGAAGATACTGCCCTATCCGTCGAAGCTCTAGCTGAGAGTTTAAGCACAAAGGATTGGGTTCGCATGGCTTTTGGATTGGGCGAAAAAGGTCTCCAGTTTTATGACTGGGCAGCAGCGCGTGTCATAGCCCCAAGCGACACAATTGGTGAGCAATGGTTGCTGTTTCGACGCTCGGTGGGAGGGGAAATCGAAAAAACTTATGCCTTGTCCAATGCGCCAGATGATACTTCTTTGGAGGACTTGGTGGTGGTTGCACTCGCACGCCATCCAATTGAGCAATTGTTGCAGGAAGCCAAGAGTGAAGCGGGGCTGGCCGATTACGAGGTACGCTATTGGCACAGTTGGTATCGACACATTACTTTATCGCTGATGGCACACACTTGGTTGACCTTGATCCGTCACAGACAACGAGAAAAAAAGTCGCTTGCCCGGAGGGTTGAGCTTCAGTCTGGCTGAATTACGCTGTTTGCTCAATATTGTCTTACCTGTTCCCAGCTTGTCTAGGGCATTCCGCTTAACATGGTTTTGGTGGCGACGACGGCAACGACTTCAAGCGATTGCCTCTCGATACCAAATACTCTATCTATGGGTTATCCTTGCGAAAAAATGGCCTTGTCAGCTTGATTCGAGATATTTGGGCAATGTCTCATTCTACATTCAGTGTTTTGCGATTAGATTTCAACACCAAGTTTGCCCAATATCCTTATATTTGATCTCTAGTGAACTATTGATAACTCATAGATAGGGTCAAATTCCGTTTCAAACCCTTCTGCGTTGCGGGTTGCCACCTTAACTGAGGTTGTAGAGCTAGATATAGTGAGGAGTGATAATGTGCAACTCGCATGAAGAAACACAAGTTGCTGACAGTCCAAGTTCAGCGGCGCGTTGGTTGGTTTCATAGATACCAATTGTGTGTATAGCAGTTCGGCATCATGATAACTTTGTAGAGATTTTACTTGAAGAACGGGTTCAAGTGGCAAGAGAAACCTTTTCTTTTCGGTTCACAGGTCTTTCTCTGGCTAATGGTCGTGAAGTGAGACATTTCCTATAGTTTTACATTGACATGACTTTGGCCTGCAAATACGCTCGACGTCGCTGTTGCAGGGTCAAGTGTTTGATACGTTGCTGTTTGGATAGAATAACCGTGACGCGCCCCGAAGTATTTGTTTATCCGGATTGCTCTGAAACGCTACAAGTTTCGACAAACAGGCACAAATCTTGATGAAAATGGCTTACGTCTTGTTAGGTTTTACAATGTAATTGAGATCGCTCCCGCATGTACAGAAATACTGCGGATATTGAAAAACCGGTCTATCAATGCTTTTTTACAGACTGAGTACAATTGTTACGCAGCGTGAGCGACGGGGTTCGTTCGATAGTCTGTACAGGCCTACTATTCTGCCTCCCCTCAAGGCATGGTGGAAACTTGGTTATCATGGTATGTCACGTTGAGTTTGTGTCCATTATAGACTTCGAAACATAAATCCGTGTCTATGCCAATACCTTCGCCAAAAACGAGGGATTGAAAGGGCTTTAGTGTCGTGTAAAGTTGTCTACATAAACCGATGAAGACAAAAAGGCATGACGAAAAAAGCCCATGATTGATATTGTAACACTATTGCTCTGCTTTGAGGTACACCTATCACCAACAACCCTACGACAAATGAGCCGGATTATCCCAGCCATACTGGCGATGACAGGGCGGGTCACGATGCTGGGTATCTCACGATGGACAGATAAAGGGGGGAGCTATCGGACGATACAGCGGTTGTTCCACACAGTGCTACCGTGGGCAGAGATGCACTGGGCATTTTTTCGCCAACACGCCCTCAATCCGGAAGATGAGTACCTACTGGCCGGCGATGAATGGGTCGTGACAAAATCGGGCAAGAAGACCCATGGGGTGGATCGCTTCTTTTCAGGATTGTACGGCAAACCCGTGCCGGGCGTGGCATTCTTCGGACTATCACTGATAAGTATTGAGGAACGGCAAGCCTATCCAGGCATGGTGGAGCAACGGGTACGCAGTGAGGCTGAGAAAACGGCAGCCAAAGCCGCCAAGAAAAAGAGCAAGAAGAAGCGGAAAAGAGGCAAGCCCGGGCGTCCTAAGACCCAGGTGGAGTTGCCCCCAGAACTACAGCAGATTCAAGGCATGGTGCAGCGACAATTGGCACTGATCAAGGACACGATTCAGGTGACTTATCTGGTGTTGGATGGTAAATTCGGCAACAACAATGCCCTGCAAATGACCCGGCAATGTGACGTGCATTTGATCTCCAAATTGCGTCATGATGCGGCGTTGTATATACCCTATGTTGGCCCACAATCTAAATATGGTCAGCGTCGCAAATATGGTGATAAGCTCAACTATCATGCCATCCCGTCTGACTATTTGAAGGAAACCACCCTGGAAGATGGTATCCAAACCCAGACCTTTCAGGCAACATTGCTTCACAAAGACTTCGCCCAACCCCTCAACGTCGTCATCATCGTCAAAACAGACTTGAAAACAGGAAAACAGGCGCGTGTGATTTTGTTCAGCAGTGACCTCAGCCTATCTTATGAGCGCTTGATTGACTACTACAGCCTACGCTTCCAGATTGAATTCATCTTCCGCGATGCCAAACAGCATTTCGGACTGGAAGACTTCATGAACGTCGCCGAGACAGCGGTCACCAATGCCGCCAACTTGTCTTTCTTGATGGTCACGCTCTCCCGTATCCTACGCCGCCTCCTTTTCCCTGATTATCCGGATGCCAGTATCCTTGATCTCAAAGCCCGCTTTCGTGGTCGCAAATATGTCGCTGAAACATTAAAATTACTTCCGGAAATCCCTGATCCTATTTTATTGGATCGTATCTTTTACACGGTGGCGTCTCTCGGTGCTATCCATACCGTTGCGTGCCACTCCGCCTCGTCATAATTTGGCGAAGGTATTGATTGCAAAACACAGCTTCAGAGCCACCTGTGTGCAAGAATCAGATCTTAAATACAAAGGCGCCTGGGGCTGTGCTATCTTTGCCTCTCAGGCAATCCTGATTGGAGTTATCCATAGCGCAAGTCTGCCTCCAAGGCGTCTCAACAGCACATCATTCCCCTCTACTTCATCGAAGATCGAGTTGCTGCTCCATATGCTAGATAATCAGGAATTAGTCCTGCTCTGCCACAAAAACGCCTTTACCTGGAACAAGAAGTCATCAATTACGCCCCATCGCTGTAAATCCCAGCGCAATGCAGAAATTCGGGCTTAGTATCGGCGAGGCATTTCGATCACTTTGCTAGCCAACAAGTATGATGTGTCTCGACAACGCATACATCAGATAGTAATTAGTGACATAATTTGATGCTTCAGCGGCTTGATGTCCTACAGGGCTATTTCCCTATCTCGAATTACCCGATGTCCCCCGTCTACAATACTTATAGTTGCAAATCCGGCAATATATCCTCCAGCATTGAAAGCGTATTCTGAACATCGGCAGGTGTGTGGGCACTGCTCATAAAACCAGCCTCGAATTGGCTGGGAGCAAAATAGACACCTCGCGCTAACATCTCGTGGAAGAAGCGTCCATAGCGTTCCATATCGACATATTGTTTGGCGCTAGCATAGTCCGTGATTTTTGCACCGGCTTCCTTCAAGAAATAGAAGCCGAACATCGTGCCAACGTGCCCAATTTGCACTGGAATACCAGCATCTTCTGCCGCTGCTTGAATCCCGTTGATGAGCAAGGTTGCATTTTGAGCAATGGCATCGAAAGCACCATCCTCCAACAACACCCGAAGTGTCGCCAGACCACCTGCCATTGCCAGTGGATTGCCGGATAGCGTTCCGGCCTGATACATGGGGCCAGCGGGCGCAACGGTTTGCATGATCTCGCGTTTGCCAGCGTAGGCTCCGACGGGCAGGCCACCGCCGATAACTTTGCCCAGACAGGTCAAATCGGGGTCCAGGTTCCAATGGGCCTGTGCGCCACCGGGAACCACGCGGAAGCCGGTCATCACTTCATCCAGGATGAACACCGCACCGTGTTCGCGGCATAGGGACTGTAATCCGCTCAGGAACTCAGGATTCGGTAGCACAAAGCCCATATTGGCGGCGATGGGTTCCACAATCACCCCCGCGATGTCGTCACCATATTGGGCAAACAAATCTTGCACTGCTGCCAGATCATTATAGGGAGCCGTGAGCGTATCGGAGGCCGCGCCTTTAGGCACACCTGGCGAATCAGGCAAGCCCAGCGTCGCCACACCGCTACCGGCCTGCACCAACAACATATCGGCGTGACCATGATAGCATCCCGCAAATTTAATGATCTTCTCGCGTCCCGTATAAGCGCGAGCCAGCCGCAGGGCGCTCATGGTGGCTTCTGTACCGCTGTTGACAAAACGGATCATGTCGATGGAGGGCACAGTGTCGATGACCAATGCCGCCAGTTCGTTTTCGATGGCGGTAGGCGCACCATAACTCGTGCCCCGATCCACAGCCGCTTTGAGGGCTTCGATGACCTGCGGATGGGCATGACCTAAAATCAATGGCCCCCACGACAGCACATAGTCAATATAGCGGTTGTCGTCGGCATCCCATACATAAGCACCATCGCCGCGTGCGATAAAACGGGGTGTGCCGCCCACGCTCTTAAAGGCCCGCACGGGACTGTTAACACCGCCGGGGATTAGGGTCTGGGCTTCAGCAAATAAACGTTCGGAGTTTTGGGTATTCATCAAACACTCTCAGGAACAGCTAGGTTTTCAATGATACGTTGGGTGTTCATCTGACTTTGATGCACACAGTCGGGGATGCCAATGCCGCGATAGGGGCTGCCGGAGACATAAAGGCCCGCTGGCAAATGTTCCTCAATGCGATTCATCAATTCCAAATGACCCACATCGTATTGTGGATTGGCGCGATGCCAGCGATAAATCTTGTGCAACACTGGCTCGGCAGTTATGCTCATCAATTCTTTCAGTTCGCGTCGCACCGCGGTCAATAAATCTTCATCATCCAGCGCAAAAGTTTCGGGTGTGCGTGAACCGCCGAAGAAAATCCGCAGCAAAATGTGGTCGTCGGGAGCGCGGTGGTTGAACTTGGTCGATGTCCAGGTTACGGCGTTGATCTTGCGATTTTCGCTGCGCGGAATCACCAACCCGAAGCCGTTCAGAGGATGCTCAACTTCATCCCGCCGGAAGGCCAACGAAATCGTCCCAGTGCTGACGAAGCGAATAGCATCTAAGTCGCTGGCTACCTGGGGCGCAAATGATCGCACCATATTCGCCGCCACATAGGAAGGTGTCGTCATCACGACCACATCGGCCTGGAGTTGTTCACCATCCGCCAACGTGACGGTGTATGTACCATCTTCGTGGTGGTCAATCTGTTGCACATCGCTATTCAAGCGTAGATCACCATCCAGACGCTCTACCAATGTATCTATAAATTGGGTCATGCCATTCGTCAGCGAGGTAAACAGCGATGGTTTCTTGCTATCAGACTTACCATTGGAGGCGGCCTGTCGTTGCTTGCGAGCAGCTAACATGCCGCGCGTGATGCTGCCATATTTTTCCTCTAATGTGCGAAAGCGTGGGAAGGTTGCCAGCAGGCTTTGTTTTTCGGCTTCGGCATTATAGATGCCTGCCATCAACGGCTCGGCGATTTTATCCAATGCCTCTGCGCCCAGCCGTCGCCGAATGAAATCGGCCAGGGTTTCGTCTTCGCCATCACGTTTGGGGCGGATGAACATTTCCATACCCATACGCAACTTGCCTAGCGGTGAAATCAGCGGCGAAAGCGCAAATGGCATAAATTTGGTAGGCACGATCAGCATTACGCCATCGGGCAAGGGGATGGGTTTGCTCTTGCGAACGACGAAGACCTTGCGGCGGTCATCATTGGTTCCCAACAAATCATCTTCCAAACCAATCTCACGCGCCAGTTGCAGGCCCCAGGGCTTTTGGGAAATAAACGAGTCGGCCCCACCTTCAATCACAAAATCGTCGATATGGTCGGTGATGACTTTGCCGCCCCAACGATCCGCCTGTTCAAGCACAGTGTAGTGCAAGTCAACATCGGCGTTTTGCAGATACCAGGCCATACTCAAGCCGGATATGCCGCCGCCAATGATGACCACTTGTGGTTGTGTAGCTTCTTTGGTCAGTGTCATGTGTTTTTCCCGCTATATTCATGGACAAAATCGACCAGTCGTCGCACGTTGTCCACAGGTGTTTGCGGCAAAATGCCGTGTCCTAAGTTGAAGATGTGGCCGGGGCGTCCGGCGGCCTGATCCAGCACCAGTTGGGCGCGTTTCCTGAGTTCATTCCAGGGCGCGAAGAGTGCGATGGGGTCCAAATTGCCCTGAATCGCCACGCCATCGCCCAGACGATTCCAGGCCGCGTCCAGATCAATGCCCCAATCAACACCGATGATGTCTCCACCCGCATCGCGGATGAGTTCCAACATACCGTTGGTCTTTGTGCCAAAGTGGATGATGGGTACACCGCCCAGCCGTGCAATGTCGATGGCTCGTTTGCTGTAGGGCATGACGTGTTCTCGATAATCGGCTGGACTGAGAGCGCCGACCCAACTATCAAACAATTGCAGCGTGTCCGCGCCCGCCCTTGCTTGCGCCAACAAATACTCTCCGACGAGTGTGCTGAATTTATCCATCAGGCGATGCCAGGCGTCGGGTTCGGTCATCATGAAGCTCTTTACCAGCTTGTGATTGCGGCTGCCGCCACCCTCGATGGCGTAACTTGCCAACGTGAACGGTGCGCCACTGAAGCCGATGATCGGGATTTTTAATTCCTGCTGGGTCAGTTTGATGGCCTCCAACGTGAAACTGAGACCTTCCTCCGGCGGAACCTGGTGCAGCTTATCAACATCGTCTGGCGTCCGCACTGGATTATAGATGACCGGCCCCTCATCTTTGACGAATTCCAGTTCTAAACCCATCGTTTCGAGCGGAGGTAGAATATCGGCGAAGATGATGGCTGCGTCCAGATCGAAAGCGTTAATCGGCTGCAAGGTCACTTCGCAGGCCAGTTCAGGTGTCTTGATAATTTCCAGGATGGTGTATTGTTCGCGTAGTGTGCGATATTCCACCATGTAGCGTCCGGCCTGCCGCATCAACCAGATGGGGGTGGCATCGGTGGCTTCGCGGCGACAGGCTCGCAAAAATCGACTATCGTTTTTCATTTCTACTCCAGCCATTTCACAACATCTTTAGCAAAATAAGTCAAAATCATATCCGCACCCGCCCGCTTGATACTGAGCAGGCTTTCCAGGGCAGTCCGGCGCAAATCCAGCCAGCCATTGGCAGCCGCAGCATGGATCATCGAAAATTCACCACTGACTTGATAGGCCGCTACTGGTAAGCTGAATTCCCGACGCACGGTGCTGATAATATCGAGATAAGGCATGGCCGGTTTGACCATCAAAATATCGACTCCCTCGGTCACATCGAGCGCCGCTTCTTTGAGGGCTTCGCGTTGGTTAGCTGGGTCCATCTGGTAGGTACTGCGGTCACCAAATCCCGGCGCGCTTTCAACCGCATCTCGGAACGGGCCATAGAAGGCGCTGGAATATTTGACGGCGTAGCTCAAAATGGCGATGTGGTCAAAGCCAGTGGCATCCAATCCACGCCGGATTGCGCCGACCATGCCATCAACCATGCCGGATGGGGCGATGATGTCTGCACCAGCTTCAGCATGAACCGCCGAGGCCCGTGCCAGCATTTCCAACGTGGGATCGTTCAGCAAATAACCCTCTGGCAGATGGTCGGTGTAATCTGCTTCATCTGGAAGGTTGATGACACCACAATGCCCATGCGAGGTGTACTCGCAAAAGCACATATCGGACACCACCAGCAATTCCGGCGCGATATTTTTAATTTCCTTGATGGCGCGTGGCACAACACCATCGGGATTATAGTTTGCGCTGCCATGAGCATCTTTCTCCGCCGGAATCCCAAACAGAATTACTGCTGGAATGCCCAGATCAACAATCTCCCTGACTTCGGATGCTAGCTTGTCAATCGAGAACTGGTTTTGACCGGGCATGGAGGCAATCGGCTGCTGAATATCCTGGCCCTCTTTGATAAATAGTGGGTAGATCAGATCGCGCGGACTGAAGACGGTTTCCTGCACTATTCGGCGCAGAGCAGAATTCTGCCGCAACCGTCGTGGCCGCGAAACGGGAAATGAACCCATATTCGTCATGAAAAGTGCGTCTCCAAGGCGTTGACTAAACCTTCCAGGGTGTAATTTTCGGGAACGAGCGTTACCGGCAGACCTGTTTCCTCAGCTGTTTTGGAGGTGATTGGCCCGATGCAAGCGATACAAACATCATCCAGGTTATGATTACCGATACGCTTGTGAAAGTTGCGAACGGTTGAGGAACTGGTGAAGGTAATGGCATCTACCTGATTGGCAGCCAACAACACGGGCAAATCTACACCGCCACTACCGACAACCGTGCGATAGGCAGCGACGGTGGTCACTTCTGCACCAGCCGCCGCTAGTTGTTCGGCCAGGATTGGCCGAGCGATGTTGGATTGGGGCAAAAACACCCGTCTGCCAGCAATTGGCTGCAAGGCTTCAATCATCGCCTCGGCCACATACTTATCTGGCACTAAATCAGGCTGCATGTTCAACAGGTCGCGGGCGGCCTGAGCAGTGGAGTGGCCAATGGCGGCCACCGCCAGTGATTCGGGTAGTTTGCGGTGCAGTGTTTCCAGACGCTGTGCCAACGCCAACACTGTGTTGCTGCTTGTTAATATCAACCAGTCGAACACGCCGTCCAAAGCTGATTGCAGCGCATCATCCAGTGCGTCGATGTTCTCAGGTGGGACAATGTCAATACACGGATAGAGCAGCGGTTCTGCCCCTTGAGTTTCAAGCAGTTCACATAATTCACCTGCTTGATGGACAGCCCGTGTTACGACGATGTGTTTACCCTTCACTGTCCTTCTCCAAAAGAGCAGCAGCCCCTTGTTCCAGCGCAACTTCAGCCAGTTCTGCCCCAAGACGATGAACCTGTGTCGGATGATAGGCAGTGGTCACATCCAGCGATAGTGTGTTGGTGACATCAATTTGCCGGTTGCCGTCAACGGCTGTCACGCGCCCATGCAGGTGCAGGGTATCGTGTTCCCAGGTCGCATAAGCCGCAATCGGGACAGAACAACCACCACCCAGTCCGGTCAGAAAAGCTCGCTCGGCGGCAACGGCAGCATGAGTCTGTGGGTCATTAATGAGTGATAACCATGCCAGGGATTGGGTTTCATCGCGACATTGCACTGCCAGCGCCCCCTGCCCAGGGGCTGGCAGCATCTTTTCAAAGGCTAACACTTCGGTGGCGAATTCTAGTTTTTCCAGGCGATGCAGCCCAGCATAAGCCAATAACGTCGCATTGTAGGGGCCATCCACATCCATTACTTTGCGGATTCGGGTCTCGACGTTGCCACGAATATCAGCGATGTTGAGGTCGGGGTGTTGATATAGCAGTTGCGCGGCACGACGACGGCTGCTGGTTCCAATCGTTGCGCCTTGCGGCAAATTTGCCAGGGTGTGATTGTCACGGCTCACCAATACGTCGGCAGGGTTAGCCCGCGTTAGAATAGCTCCCATTACCAAGCCGTCGGGCGCATCGGTGGGCAAATCTTTGAGGCTATGTACGGCGAAATCAATGGCTCCGGTTCGCAAGGCATGTTCTAACTCAGCTGTGAACAGCCCCTTGCCACCGACCAGCGGCAACGGAGTATCCAGAATTTTGTCGCCTTTGGTTGTGATAACTTGGATCTCAAAACGTAGCCCCGGCCATGCTTGCTGGAGCAAATCTCGGACATGGTTGGTTTGCCAGCGGGCCAGCGCCGAGCCGCGTGTGCCCAGTCGAATAGTGTTCTCAGTCACCGCTACTTCCTACAGCATCCAGACAAAATAGATCGCGTACAATGTCGGCATAGTCGTAGCCTTTGCCGTTGGCTGCCTGGATTTTTAGCTGGTTGGTTGGTTCATAGAGCATTTTGTTGACAATACGATGAGCCATGCGCTTGACCACATCTTGCCCCTGCGAATCCATTCCATCCAATCGCCGTAGCGCCTGCTCAAGTTCTGTTTGGGCGATAGCTTCAGCTTTGCGACGCAAACCAACAATGATCGGGACAACCTGCCTCCCACTCAACCATTCATAAAAACCATCAATTTCTTCTTGAATAATCTGCTCTACTTCCACGACTGCTGCCTGCCGTTGTGCCAGATTTTCATCGAGAGTATGTTGGAGGTCGTCAATGTCATGCAGCGTAACGTTTGGCAGGTCGCCAACGCCTTCTTCAATGTCGCGTGGCACAGCAATATCAATCAATAGTAGCGGGCGGCTATCGCGTTGTCGAATGGCTTCCTCGACTTCGGAAGTGTGAATGACCATGTGGGGTGCGCCAGTGGCACTAAGCACTACGTCCGCTTCAGCCAATGCATCTATCAGATGAGTCCAGTTGTAGGCAGTTCCACCGAAACGTTGGGCCAGATCATTCGCGCGGCTATAGGTACGGTTGATGAACGTAATGGATTGAACGTGATGGGCCTGGAGTGCCTGAATCGCCTGTTCCGCCATTTCACCCGCACCCACGACCAGTACACGCGCAGTTTCTAAATTGCCTACCTGATCTTTTGCCAACAACGCCGCCGCATGGCTAACTGATGTTGTGTGGCGGCTGATGCCGGTTTCGGTGCGAGCGCGTTTTCCGGTGTGGATTGCCTGCATAAACAGCTTGGAGAACATGGTTTCGACTGTGCCGACACCATGCGCGTCGCGGTAAGCCTGACTGACCTGCCCCAGAATCTGCGGTTCACCCAGAATCATCGAATCCAGGCCACAGGCCACGCGCATCAGGTGTTTGATAGTCGTCTCATCCTGAAGATAATAGAGATGCGGCTTGAGTTCGGTCAGCGGAATACCCTGCAAGTGCATCAAGAAATCTTCAATGGCCTGCCAGCCTTCAGCCGGTTCAGAAGTCAGGCCATAAACCTCCAGTCGGTTGCAGGTAGATAGGATTATGGACTCTCGGATACGGCTATTCTGTGCCAGTTCTTCTAGTGCCATCGTCAGCCCACAGCCACTGAGCGATAGTTGTTCACGGAGTTCAACCGGAGCCGTGTGATGATTCAAGCCGACTAGGACAATGGATGACATTTGCCTGCCTTTCGCCTAGATCATGACGGTGCGCGTTTCGGGATCGTAGGCGCAGAAAGGTTCCTCGGCCAAATAGTCGCCTGTCATGCCATAGGCGCGTGCCCGACACCCACTGCACAGTGATTTGAACTGGCAAGCGCCACAATTACCGCCCAACAGATCAGGGTCACGCATCTCGGCAAACAGTTCACTGTTTTGCCAGATTTCGCTAAAGGCTCCCTGGCGAATGTTGCCCGCTTCCACCGGGAAATAGCCACAGGGGAAAACTTCGCCCCGGTGCGAGATGAAACACACACCAGTGCCCGCTAGACAGCCCTTCGTGGCGGCGTGCATCTGGTGATGTCCATGTACCTGACGATCATAGCTAGCCGGTAAATCTTGCGACATACCCATGCGGCGCTCTTCGGCACGACGTTGGCGCATCACTCGGAAATAATGCGGGGCACAGGTCGCCTTCAGTTGCAGGTCAGTTTCCTGTTTCTCCACATCATAGAGCCAGTTGAGGATACGCTCATATTCCTGGGCGCTGACCATTTGCTCCTCGGCAATCTCCATGCCACAGCCCACCGGAACTAGCAGAAACAGATGCAGGCCGATGGCTCCCAGGTCTTTTGCCAGTGTTAACACACCATCCAGTTGGGCTTCGTTGTGTTTAGAAACGGTGGTGTTGATCTGCACTGGCAGGCCAACTTCGCGCAGGTGCTGAAACCCTTCGACAGCGGCATCAAAAGAACCCGGCAGCCCACGAAACGCATCATGAGTTGGAGCATCGGCTCCATCGAAGGAAATGCTGACGCGCCGCACACCACTATCTTTAATGCGTTGGGCAACGGCACGATCAATCAATGTGCCATTGGTTGCCAATGCCACCGGAAAACCGGCATCATTGGCATAGCGGGCGATGTCGTAGATGTCGTTACGGAACAGGGGTTCACCACCGGATAGGACGAAGACGGGCTTGCCAACGGTAGCGATAGCGTCGATCATATCAAAAGTTTCAGCGGTTGAGAGGTCCTGGGGCGTCAGTTGGTCGGCGATGGTGATGCGACGACAGTGAATACATTTGAGGTTGCATCCAGCAGTGGTTTCCCAGAAGATTAAGCGGGGAGGTGGATAGGTCACGATGTTCACCTTGAGCATATATTCGTAAATATTATTTAAAATGGGTAAAACTTAGCAAAACTACCATAACGAAGGACGCATTGATTCCATAGTGACAGATGTCACTCAGATTAATGCAAAACTCATTCGTTTAAATGTGTCTGGGCAATTGCGGCCAATGCGCTGATTAAGGCGTCGCCGTCGTTCAACATTGGTGAGCGCTCGATACGGATGCCATGTGCTTGAGCGATTCCCTGTACTTCAATATCAATGTCGTACAGCACCTCGACGTGATCGGCGATAAAACCGATGGGTGTCACGATGACATTTTTGTGCCCCTGCTCGGCCAGCTTCACGATGAAATCTTCGATCTGGGGGCCAAGCCAGGGCATACTCGTCTGGGCAGCACTCTGATAGGAAAATGCCCATTGATCCGCGCTCAAATCCAGCCTTTCCGCCAGTAGCTTCGCCGTTTCTTTGAGTTGGTCGTCATACGGATCGCCGCGATCCAGAATGAACTCTGGCAGACTGTGGGCTGTGAAAACAGTCAGCACAGAATCACGTTCACTCTCGTCAAAGCGCAACAGAGTATCACGCACGTTAGCAGCCAATCCATCAAGGTATTCTGGCTGGGCGTGCCAGTTTTCAACAAAAGCCACGCTGATTTCGGCCTGCTGTTCGGCGATAGCCGCTTCCAGTTGTTCCCGGTACTTCGCAATGCTCAACATGCTGTAATGCGGAGCCATGCAGATCGCCACAACATGGCGCACCCCATCTGTTACCATCCGTCCGACCACATCTTTGATATAGGGATGCCAGTGGCGCATTCCGACATAAACTGGTAATCCCGTAGCCGCCTGTAATTTCATGGCGACGCTTTGTGTGATGCCGAGCAGCGGTGATGATCCACCGATTTTGTGATAGCGTTCGGTGATTTCCTCGACGAGTTCATCGGGCGTATGACGGCCACCACGTATATCGAGCAGGTAGGCTTGAATATCGTCTAATGAGTTCGGGCCACCATAGGCCAATAGAATAATTGCGGTTGACTGAGTTTTCTTGCTCATGGTTTAGCTACTTGCCTCCTTCCAGGTTATGGCTTGCGAATGACAAAAATGAAATCATCGCAAATTTCTACAAACGTCTGAATGCCGGGCCGCTGGCGACACTACGAAGCAGAGGATTTGGACATGCGTTGATTTTCTGAGTGTTATAAGAATGCAGTCTAAACTTTACTAAACCTATGTAAAACTATCAATTTGGGCGAGAGTTTAGCCCGCTCTTTGAAATATGTCAAATGAGACCGGACGAAGGAAGTACGTTTGATCTTGCGTCATTTACTTTGATGGAGACAGTATTTGATGCAATATCCAGCAGATTTGCACATTATACGGTTTTTCGAGCGAGAATGTGTTTTCCCGACATAGAGGTCTGTGGTCAATCAGACATCCCTGAAGACTGCTACCAACTGTGGCTAGGCCACAAATTCTTCGTTCCCGCGAACAAAATTGAACATCCCATAGAATCGCAGAAGCCCCCAAGTAGAGTTGGAGACTTCGTGTCTTAAGTAAATACATTATAGGCTATCGGGAGCGACGGGGATCGTTCGATAGTCTGTACAAGCCTGCTATTCTACCTCCCCTCAAGAAATGGTGGAAACTTGGTCATCGTGGTGCTGCAACTTGATTTCGTAGTTGGGTTGATGAGAGCCAAATAGTCGGTTATGGCTCTCATCACAAACTCAAGATTTACGCCACAAAGCTCTCGATAAGACCATTTGCAACTGTTTCTGAGATCAATCAAGGCCTAAATTAGACTTCCGAATAAGTTCTTGAACACCACAAGGTATGCCTATTCAAAGATTTTCTCTTATACTGTTAGGTAGTTACATCAAGTGCCATTATATTGTGAGTTTAGAATGGTGGCTTCGTGCCTACACTCAACAAGTTACTATTTCATGATTTATGCAGGCTAAATGAGAGTTTGCGAACAATTCCAGTTATCCTGATAATCAGTTGCTTGGCAGTTTCAAGCCTCAAAGCCTTTGCCATTCGATGAGTTGAACTGAGACCAGAAGTCCATTTCAGCCCAAATTGTGACTTACGGACATTGGTGTTTGTAGATTGTAAATCAGAGGAATATTTTATTTTACAGCTACCTTTGCATGTTCGTTCTAGATTTATTCGACAAAGTTTGAGTTGAGAAGATACTAAGTATGAGCCTGTCTCCAGTTGAAATACGTGTACCAGGAAAGATCATTATTGTTGGTGAACATGCGGCTGTGTTCGGCAGACCGATGCTATTGGCAGCTGTCAATCTTTACTGCACTGTGAAGATAACGCCTCGTGCTGATAGGGTGATGCATATTGCCTCCCCTGCGATTGATTTTGAACACGAGTATCACATAGAGGAAATTATTGATTTAACACATCGAGCACGCAAGGCATGGGCATCCATGGTTTCTGGAGAGAGTGAAGTTGAGTATGTTTCGCTCAATCAACGTGATGAAACACTTCTTATACTTGCTGTCGGTGAGGCAATCTTGAATCTTGGGGGCACGTTTACTCAAGGTGCATCAATCGAAATTCTAAGCGAAATTCCTCCCGGTATTGGCTTGGGATCATCTGCGGTTATTTCGGTAGGAGTTGTTGAGGCGATTGCAGAGTACTTACAGCACGACCTAGAAGTGTCAAAAGTGTTCGATATCGCGTATGATATTGAGAAGAAGAAGCATGGTTTACCAAGCGGTGGTGATGTTGCTACAGTAGCTTATGGGGGATTGGTCTGGTATCGCAAAGAAACAGAATTCCTACGGATAATCAAACCAATTGATAATCTTCACGAAAATATTCACGTTCTCAGTCACTTTGTGCTTATTTCTACTGGACGGCCCGCAAACACAACTGGTGATGCGATAGCCCAGACAAAGAGGTTGTATGAAGCAAAGCCCCGAGAAGTGACCGAAATTTTTGATGGGATTGAGTCTGCTACTAAAGCAACGTTGACAGCTCTGTTTTACGACGATATTAAAGGATTGGTGAAAGCCATTAGAAGTAATCATGAGTTCCTATGTAAACTGCATGTCGTGCCTGAGTTTACATTGCAGATTATTGAAGAAATTATGTCGCAAGGTGGTGCAGGAAAAATCACGGGTGGAGGAGGAATTCATGGGGATAGTGCTGGAATTATTGTTGCGGTACATGAAGACATCGAGATTTTGACTAAAATAGCGGAAAAATCTAATCTTGCCTACTATGTCGTTTCTCTTGCAGGGCGGTAACTTTTAAGAGGGTGTACGAAAAGGGACAAAAATCGCCACTTCCATCATAGTTTTCCGTCTCGCCCTCCATACCGTCGAAGATGAGTTTGTCCCATTTCCTTGACACATTTTGTTTGTATTGATCCAATTAAGGATTATTATCTGTGTAAATGAATCACGAAATGTGGAAAGGGTATCTACCAATGTCACTCACACTTGACGAAATGCATCAGCGGATCCTACATGATGGCTATATTGTACTTAATACAGGGACAACTGATGAGTGGATATTGGAGTTGGTCTGCAACTATCTTGGTCGCATCATGGCGGGACCTTTTTGGACTAAGTTTACAAACATCAATTATTCTCCCGACAAATATCCGATGGATGTTTCTGGCAGTGAGAAATCAGGTGTAGCCAAGTTTGCAGAAAAAGATTTTCATTTGCATATTGATGGTACTTTCGAGCTGACACCTCCTCGTTACAGTATTCTGCACTGTATACAACCAGATACTGAGGGTTTCGGAGTAAATGTTATTGTTGATGGCTATAGTATAGTTGAACAACTGTCAGATCACAGTCGCAGTGCTTTGGCGCAAGGGTTGTTTGAGTTTCGCTTTGAATTGGCACGAAATTATTTTAAGTCATGTGCTAACCGGCTTGTGTTGGTTACATCTCCTATTATTGAAATGGTAGGAGAGCGTATCAGAATTAGATATCGAAATGATGACCAGTTTGAGTTAAAATCTGTCGAAGAAAGTGATGAACTGATGCAGTGTTTGGCTGAATTTGAAAAATTGCTTCATCTACCAGAGAATCAACAGAGTATTTACTTGAGAGCTGGAGATGTGCTTATTATGGATAATTATAGATTGCTTCATGGTAGAACTTCTCTGTCAGGACAGAAAGAACGCAGATTAAGGAGGGCATGGATCTCATAAAAAGAATATTTAACAATTAATCAAATCATATCACAAGAAACTAGCCATTTAGTTATGAGGATTGTCATGGGTACTGACAAAACGTATGAAATTATGGTCAGGGGTACGTCGCTGGTCGTACAGAGTTGGGTTCCCAGACAGGCTGTAGATGTTGATGATGTACGGCATCAACAGTATTGGGAGATGGTCGCCTCTGGATCCATTATGTTGACTGTTGAGCAACTAAGTTATCTCAGCAGTATCTTAGATCTAGTTAGAAAGGAAGATGGCTAGGCAAGTTTTGAACCAAGGCAGAAAGTACAAGCTGGTAGAATTAGACGTGTTGCAACTCAACGCTCTTAATGTCAACGTTCAAAATGAAAGTTCATCACAGGTGCGATTGTTGCCCAAAGGCTGATGTTTGTAGATGTCTGATGAAGTTGTGTTTATTTCCTATGCTGTTGCAGATGGCACTAGAATAGCAAAAAAAATTTACAATGATCTTGGCAATCACGGATACCACGCATGGATGGATGTCTATAACATTCGTGATGGTTTTGACTGGGATGCAGAAGTTGACAGGGGATTGAGCGAAGCAACGGTTGTGATAGTCTTGCTTACCCCTAGCAGTGTTCTTTCACTTCAAGTAAAGTCCGAATGGAATGAGGCACTCAGCAGGTATATTCCAGTTATCCCAATACTCTGCGCCGACTGTGAGATTCCACGTGTCCTTAAAATGTTGAATTATGTGGATTTAATGAATTTGGGCTATGGGCAAACTTTTCAAGCAATTGTAGAACAAATCAATTCTCTGGCAAGTGACTACTACGGATATTTGAGTGACCTGTTAGCGAAATATCGAGAAGTACAGAATACGTCACCTGATCCGGGGCGATTCCAGCACAAAATCGATAGGTTGCACACGACGCTTGATAACTGGAAACAGCGTGTAGGAAATGATCGCCGCGAGGGAAGTGAAGATTCGCGGATTGCAAGAGAGATGGTCGTCCAGAAAAGTAAGGCCATTGAAGCATCCAAACATTTTACGTTATCGAAAAAAACAATTGTAGGCCAGCGATTAACTGATCTGGGTGATCAATTCTTCGATCGTGAAGATGAGAGAAGGAGTTTGAGTAGTTTATTACATGACGAACACATTAAGTTAATTAGTGTAATTGGCAGGGGTGGCATTGGTAAGTCTGGTTTGGTAAGCAAAGTACTTGGTGAACTTGAAAACGATTCCTTGGCCAACGTGGGCACTAAGCTCACCATTCATGGGATAGCATATCTAAGCACACGTACACGAGGCATTTCCCTTGAAAGAATATTTCATGATTGTTGCCAATGGTTGGCCCCAGAAGATCAACAATATATTTTGTCTGTTTGGACTGATAGTGTACTTGAAATAAAAGACAAAGTTCTCGAGTTGTTATCTTATCTTGGAGCGGGAACGCACATTATTCTATTAGACAACATGGAGGATTTGCTAGACGAAGATTCACGTATTATGGATTCGCAGATATCTACATTTATTGAAATAGTGCTTACAACACCGTGTATGTTGAAGTTGATTGTAACTACAAGACGTCCCATATATCTACCAATTGCACTTGCGAAGTATGACGCCAGGGTGTTACTAAATGATGGACTTCCAGTTCCAGAGGCTGTCAAACTGTTGCGCGTACTTGATGTTAACGGTGAGTTTGGACTTGTAAATGCGAAAGAGGATGTATTAGAGAAAATAGTTGCTATTGTTCGAGGAGTTCCACGTGCTTTAGAAATTGTGACAAGCATACTTGCAAATGACCCCTTCTTGACTTTAGAGGAACTCGCGGAAAAGGATTATATCTTTAGTCAGAATGAATTTGTTGAGTCCTTGGTTAAAGAAAATTATCGAAGTTTGTCTTTTCACGAGCGCAGGATTCTAGAAGTTTTATCAGTGTTTGGGCGGTCTGTCCCTGTGGTTGCTGTGGAGTATGTACTACGAGATCTGTATGAAAACTCAGTTACTCCTATATTGATTCGAAGATTGGCAAGTATTCATACTGTGGAGATCGACAGAAAGCAAAAAACGATTCACTTGCACCCAATAGATCGAGATTACATCTATTCCCAATTGCCAAGAGAAATGGGTAATAGTGATTTTAGTGTACAAGCCCTCGAAAAACGGGTAGCTGAATACTATGATTCAGTAGCTGCATCGAGCAAGGATTGGATCAACGCTGAGAGTCTTGAAAATCAGTTGTTTCAGTTTGAGCATCTGGTTAGGGCAGCTGAATTCAACGCTGCCGCTAAATTGATGGAGGAAATTGACTACGATTATCTAACAATATGGGGGTATATCGATCGCGTGATTTCGATGCGTAAGAAATTGCTTGGAAATATAACGGATGCTGTCTTGAACACAAAAAACCTGAACGGGATAGGGTATGCATTCTATGTTGCGGGGAGGTACCCTGAGGTAGTTGAGTATTGTGAGCAAGCACGCAAAATTGCATATGAGATATCTGCCAATAAGGTGGAAAGTAGGTCTCTGGCAAATCTTGGGCGTGCCTACCGATATCTAGGGAAGTATGATTTGGCACTGGATGTACATTCACGAGCACTCGAGCTTGCGCAACGATCTGGTGACATCCGTGAAGAGGGAGTACATTGGGGGAACAGAGGAAGACTTGCTGATTCGCTCGGACAAATCCATGAAGCAATGGACTATTATGAACGAGGGCTCGAGATCGCTCGGAGAATCGGTGACAAACGAGGTATTAGTTATCGTATTGGATATACTGCAGAGGCACTCGTTCAATTAGGTAACAGTACAGAAGCAAGTACGCTGTTCAACGAGGCCATCAAGCTGGCTCGAGAAATTAGATACAAACGGGGCGAGTGCATTCATATGAATAACTTTGCTCAATTATTAATATATGAAGGAGAATATTCAGAGGCTAGAGAATTATGTGTTAATGCATTGGCAATTGCACGCGAGTACAATCATGTGACTACACATGCATCGCTGATTTGCAATCTGGCGCTAATTGAGTTAAGAAACGAACGATATGAAGATGCCGTGAGGTTACTTTTGCAGGCACTTTCGATGGTGCGGTATACGGGTGATCCTCGCATCAGTAATCTACTACACACTCATTTAGCATTTAGCTATTTATGCCAAAATACAACACCAGAAGCCCGAGAGTCCATTAATACAGCAGCAAAGTTTGAGAATCCAAAGAATAACTTTCGAACAAGTTTAATTGCATTGCTAATTTCCCACAATGATAACGAGGACACCAATGATTCCCTGCTGGAGTTTTATACTAAATATGACAGAATAGTCGCTCTCACGCCTGAATTATTCGCTCCCGTTTATGCAAGAGGTATAGCATTTTGTTGTGACCCTGGCAAGAGTCTAGATGAAACGCTCAATGTGTTCCAGTCTGCAGTAGACAGGTACTGTGGCAGAGGTGTGGTGCAGGAATGCATAAGAATGCTTAATCTAATTCATGTGCATAGTAGCAAGATAAAAAGAGACCGCGCAATCGAGTTCTTGAAATCAATCAGTGAAATGTGATTAAATCCCCACTGATAGTGTTAAGGGAACTATTTGTGAAAAAGATATACCCAAATTTAAGTCTAATAAACGAATTGCCTACGATACTCCAAGAATTGGGTAACAAAATTGCTGAAATCTATACAAAACAAGCAGATTTGCAGAAGACATACAAAGATACATTTGATCTTGTTACGGAAGCAGATATTCTCTCCGAAACAATGCTGACAGAGTTTCTAACTGAACACTGCCCAAATGATCAGATAGTAGGTGAAGAGGATGTCTTAGCTTCAAACTCTACAACAACCCTTGAGGACAACTGGTGCTGGATAATAGATCCTCTAGACGGCACAAACAACTTTGCGTCAGGAATTCCGATTTTCTGTATTTCAGTAGGTTTACTTTACAATGGATATCCTCAATACTCTTGGATTCTAGATCCGTTGCGTCAAGAAATGTTCACAGCTGTAAAGGGAGAAGGCGCATATTTGAACCATAAGCGAATCTTTGCGTGTGAGGCAACTGGTACTTCAACTCCGATTGGAGTTACATCCGAAGCGCTACATTGGATGTCTATCACTGATAATATGGCGCTTCTTGGAAAAATCAGTACTCGGCTGGGAAGAATTAGAATTATTGGTGCACAAGCACTGCAACTATGCTATGTAGCCTGCGGCAGATTCAGGGCAGGTATTAGTTATGGAACCAAGATATGGGACGATGCCGCAGGCGCTCTAGTTGTTGAAGAATCTGGAGCAACGTATCGTATCAAGTTTGGGTTAGAAAGCCTTCCGTTCTATCACGATCAAGTACAAGCAGATACAAAACCATTGCGCTCTCTAGCTAGTTGTGAAGACCTATCTGAAGAATTATGGGCAATATTTCATTCTATTGTTTAACTACGGGAGCGATTAATAAATATCAGTGAATCACAATTTCATGATTTATGCGGGCTAATTGAGGGCTTGTGAACAATTCCAATTATCCTGATAATCAGCTGATTGGCAGTTTCAATCTTCAAAGCCTTTGTCATTCGATGAACAGAACTGAGGCCAGAAGTCCATTTCAACCTAAATTGTGACTTGCGAGCATACCTTGATTGCTAAGTTCTGTTAACATTTCAAAGCAACCAAATCAAAGCACTGTGTTATTTACTACCCAGCCGTTTTGCGACTCAGTGCAACTAACTCTCTCATTTCCAATAGTAACATAATTTAGGGGCTGGACATTGCTCTGACTATACCGATATTTGATGTACTGGATAAATCGTTTGACCGTTTCTTCTATGACATGCTTCATAGTGAAAGTGTCAAGTAATTTTGCCAGCAAACGCTTCCGTGTAGCGGAAAACTGTCGATAAAGCCCGCTTATCGTCGAGCGAAAACGGAGTGGAGGGCAATCGGAACGGAGTGAAGCGGTGTAAACTACGGCTTATGCGCGATATCGTCCCTTTATCGAGAGTGAGTGCCGAGTGGCTTTGCCACCAAACGCGGTCGCGCAGCGAGCCACTGTCGATAAACACGGTTATCACGAATAACCTTCACAGCATTCACGACATTCCCAGCCA
Source organism: Aggregatilineales bacterium (assembly GCA_965215855.1). Classification (GTDB taxonomy): domain Bacteria; phylum Chloroflexota; class Anaerolineae; order Aggregatilineales; family J027; genus J027. Next base: position 313,282 of record CBDCER010000003.1, read on the forward strand.
CATACGCATATCGGTTCAGCGACATGGCTTGCTGCAACACACCTTCCACCAGGTCCAACGAGGGGAACACGCCCAGCGCCGGATTGTAGTACCGTGCCCGCAGATGCACCAGTCCGTTGTCATCTGTCGGCTCACCCGTAAACCCAAATGGCGCCTGTTCAGTGCCTTGCTCACCCCAGGGTTGCCCATAGGGTGCATAGTGGACGCTATAGGCCGGATCAAAACCCGTGCCATCCACTACACCACGCACACTGCCCAGACCATCAGTGACCATCCATTGCCAGTCACCATTGCTATCTTGCTGTGACAACAACCCACGCTCATGCACGAAACGCTCAGTATTCGCGCCAGTTGTGGCCGCGATGACTTTCGCCAAGCCCGGCTGCACATCCAGCAGATACTCGGTCACAACACCGCTGACGGTCTGTTGCACACGCTGACCCAGGCCATTGTAAGCATAGCTACTGTCGCCTGCACCCAACAACCGTCCGGCTCTATCCCAACTGTAAGACAGTGTGCCATCAGCCGTCATCTGACCAGCGTCGTTGTAGGCAAAGCCCGCGCTCGAAATGCGGTTGGCAGCATCGTAGGTGTGCGTCTGGCTGCTAAACGGCGAACCATCTACGTTGACCACCTCACTGGTGCGGTTGCCAGCCACATCGTAGCCAAACGTGTAGTCTCGCACCGGATTGACTGCATCCCAGGCCGCGAAGTAGTCCGCTGCCAGCAGACGCGACAGGTCATCGTAGCTGTACTGGAGAGTCTGCCCATTGTAGAGCGTCTCCATCTGCACGAACTCCAGCTTGAAACTGGTTGAGTTGCTAATGTTTTAGATTCAAGTTACTCGGCTTCTTCTGGAATAGTAGGACGCCAAGAAGGTCTCTCGTACCCTCTATCAGTTTCCGGCACCTGGATCACCGTCAAGTCCTGAACATTTACCACAACCAGTTGATTTCGTGTCGATATTTCGCCTTCAATCTCAATAGGGAATGCCGTACCATAGACGAGTCGACGTCCATCGGGCGACCAGTCAAGACCAGATGATTGCACAACACCAAACAAATCTATTTGCTGATTAGTCAAATTCTCGCACGTCGGTGGCGATTCGTTCATGTCCAGAAGATAGATATCATAGGTTTCTCCCCCCATAATGAACGCGAGGTGATTATCGGATGACCATGCTAATGCTGTCGGGTAGACAAAGCTAGGATGTCCTTCGATATTACATTCTTCGTATTCGTTTACAATTTTCCTGACACTGCTTTCTCCCTCAAGTACATCGACAACATACAGACCTGGGCCATCATCTCTTTCCACTGATTCAATATTACGGACACTAATGAATGCAATTTGTTGGCCGTCGGGCGACCATGCCAGGCCCAAACCTCCGTCGTCTGCTACATGATGAGTGAGTTGTTGTGTAACCTCATCGTCGATTGTAGTGATAAAAACATCGGATCCGGCGATATCTCCGATGCTAGTATCATATATAGATCTACTATAAGCAAGAATTTGACCAGTTGGCGAAAACTCAGGATGGGAATAGTATGTATCTTCAGCAAACGGCAACAATGTGCTGCTTTGTTGGTTATTGACATCAATGATCTGAATACTGGTGTTGACGTAGGCAACAGCCAATAACTGACCATCCGGTGACCAGGACGGAGTGTAGGAGCAGCAAAATTCAGATGTGAGCATCTCCACAAACCCACCCTGATCGTATAATGCTACTCTACCTTCGAGTTCAACAGCGATCTCAAAAGAATCGGAATCGACCTGGGCAAAAGAGTATGAAATTCTACTGCTAACTAATAATAAGATTATTGCCACATTGCAAAGTAGCAAGAGGTATACTTTGTTTCGGTTGTCCACAGCATAACTCCTTCAATATTATGCTGGGTGGAACTCCACCCAGCATAAATTTCGATATCAGCTTGAAATAGGACTTTCTTCCCAATTCCTACTGGAATCACTTATGATAGTACCGTGTTCTTGTATGTGGATAGGAAACTCTCCATTGCGATGCGGCCTCGGAAGTGATGGAGCCCCACATCCTGGGATGTATGGGTTAAGATAGGGTGGTTGCTCTGCACACAGGAAGTCGCCAGCACTCGAGTTTGACTTTATGAGCTTCAGTGTTACATGGAGGTGGGGTCTAAACCGGGCAGCATCTCCATTGTAACAACCGATACGTCTTCCTGCTGGCAGCACATCGCCAACTTCGAAGGATTCGATTGGCCCACTATAACCCTGACAGCCGTTGGGGGATAGGTGTGTATACTGGATTTCCAGATTATCACCAGCCATATTTCGCCACGGGAGGAAAAATGGGCCAATACGCATACCTACAATCATCTTCAAAGTGAAGTGCTGGTAATTACTCTTTTGAGTTACCTGCCCATCAAAAACTGAAAAAACCACACGCCCACGGGTAGATGAGTGATAGCCAGGAATATCACTGTTAAGACCCAATGCTTCGAACCGAACCTGGCTGTTGTTTGCATCTTCAACATGCCCGTTTTGCCATGCGGCACACTCACCGGAGCTAAGTCTGCCTGTGTTCCAGTCGTAAGTTCGATTTCCATTGACAAAAGATAATCCTTCATCTATTTGCCAAAGCCACATTAAATCCGAATAACTGACTATATCAACTCCGCAATGCTGATTAATCTCCCAATCAGGACAAGGTGTATTACCTTGTTCGGCAAATTCGGCAGGATTAAGGTAGTTCTCATTTGCGAATGATTGCACAATTCCCTCTGTGCCAATATAGATGAGACAACTTCGCTCAAAAGTTTAGAGTAGAATTGAGGGCGGAGCAAAGGAACAGGAAAATGTCTCAAGTGAATGGCAAATATGCAAATCCAGAAGTCCGAGTGCAGGCAACGCGACGTCGTTTCAGCGCGGAGTACAAAGCGCGAATCTTAGCAGAAGCGGATCAGTGTCAGTACGGTGAGTTAGGGTCTTTGTTGCGTCGAGAAGGGCTATACCACTCACACCTATCGACATGGCGGGCACAACGGGCCCGGGGTGAGTTAGCCGGAAGACGACGTGGCCCCACGCCCAATCCGGCTGCTACTGAGGCAGCGCGATTGGCGAAGGAGAATGCCAAATTACGCCGCCAATTGAAGCAGGCCGAGGCGATCATTGAAGCCCAAAAAAAGCTGACGCGGTTGCTGGAGATACTCAACGAGGACGAACGATCATGACGCAGATGGCTGAGGAATTGGCAGTCCAGGTGGGTGTGAGCCGTGCCTGTGCCGTATTGAATGTGCCGCGCAGTCGGCTCTACCGTGCCCGCCAGTCGCCACCAACCCGGCGTGAACGTCCGACCCCAGCGCGTGCGTTGTCCAGTGCGGAACGTCTGACGGTGCGCGATATTCTCAATAGTGAGCGATTTGCTGACCTATCGCCGCGTCAGATGTATGCCACCTTGCTGGATGAGGGACAGTATTATTGTCACTGGCGCACGATGTACCGTATCCTAAGCGCCCATGCCGAAGTCCGCGAACGGCGCAACCAGCGCCGGCATCCGACCTACCAAAAACCCGAATTGTTGGCAACGGCTCCCAACCAGGTCTGGAGTTGGGATATTACCCAGTTGCGAGGCCCCCACAAGGGTCAGCATTATGCCCTTTATGTTGTTCTGGATATCTTTAGTCGTTATGTCGTGGGCTGGACCCTGGCCGAGCGCCAATTGGCGTCACTGGCCCGAACCCTGATCGAGACTAGTTGTCAGAAAGAAGGCATTGAACCTCAACAACTGACCATCCATGCCGATAACGGCAAACCGATGCGAGCTAAACCATTAGCCTTGTTGTACGCTGAGTTGGGCGTCAATGCCAGCTTTACACGCCCCTATACCTCAGATGACAATCCGTTTTCTGAAGCGCAGTTCAAAACGCTCAAATACCAACCCACTTACCCTGATCGTTTCGGTTCCATTCAGGATGCGCGGGCCTGGGCACGTCAGTTCTTCGATTGGTATAACCAGCAACACTACCATACCGGCTTGAATTTGCTGACCCCAGCCAGTGTGCATCATGGGCAAGCTACCCTTGTTCAGCAACAGCGTCAGGCCGTGTTAGCCGATGCTTTTGCGGCCCATCCCGAACGTTTTGTCAAAGGCCCTCCGCAAGTGGCCGGGCCGCCACAGTCCGTTTGGATCAATCCGCCTAACCCGCTGGTTGTTCCTTAATTGTTTTTATGAAGTTGTCTCATTTACTTGACACATTCCGATTGCATAGTCAATGGGACGTCCTTCTGTATCGCATCCAAAAGGAGGATGTGGATTGTCATTTCCGCAAGACTGTTGGACAGGCTGATAATCAGACAAATTCGAACTTATTGCGCTATCTTGCCAGATTAACCCGTCACGGAGTTCACTTCGAATCCTCTCAGCATCTTGGCAACCTGCTGTTTGCATCCCGCTCGGATCCACCAGATTGACCACGTTCCCAGCCACATACGCATACCTATTCAGCGACATCGCCTGCTGCAACATACCTTCCACCGGATCCAACGACGGGAACACGCCCAACGCCGGGTTGTAGTACCGCGCTCGCAAATGCACCAGTCCGTTGTCGTCCGTCGGCTCGCCTGTGAAACCAAACGGCGTCTGCTCAGTGCCTTGCTCACCCCAGGACTGTCCATAGGGCGCATAGTGGACGCTGTAGGCCGGATCGAAGCCCGTGCCATCAACTACACCACGCACACTGCCCAGACCATCAGCAACCATCCACTGCCAGTCACCAGCCGAGTCCTGCTGAGATAGCAGTCCGCGTTCATGCACAAAACGTTCAGTATTTGCGCCAGTTGTGGCCGCAATGACTTTCACCAAGCCCGGCTGTACATCCAGCAGATACTCTGTTACAACACCGCTGGCGGTCTGTTGCACACGCTGACCCAGGCCGTTATAAGCATGGCTACTGTCGCCAGCCCCCAACAACCGCCCGGCTCTATCCCAACTGTAGGACAGTGTGCCATCAGCCGTCATCTGACCAGCGTCGTTATACGCAAAGCCCGCGCTCGAAATGCGGTTGGCAGCATCGTAGGTGTGCGTCTGGCTGCTAAACGGCGAACCATCCACATTGACAACCTCACTGGTGCGGTTGCCCGCCAGATCATAGCCAAAGGTATAGTCTCGGACAGGGTTGACTGCATCCCAGGCCGCGCAGTAGTCCGACTTTCAATGGTCAACGGTAGCGAAAGGTTATTGACATTGACTCCAGATGCGTACTGTGTCGTCTCGACTAGAGACAACAAGACCCTCTCCTTGTGGATGAAAATTTATACTCCATAGTGGATATTCTGAGGCTCCGAACATCCCAATTATGGTCATAAGCGTAAAATCAAATATGACGACACTATTTTCCTCACCAGCAAAGGCGATAATGTCGCTTTGGTCTGCATAAGTGTCGATACCCGATCCCCAAGCGCCATAAGAAGCTGAGTATACTAAGTGCGGTTGCTCATCGCTCGTGATATCCCATGAATAAATTCCAACCAAACCTTCTGCCTGAGAAGAAGCTTCACGCGCACCAAAAAAGAGTGCTTCCTCACTGAAGTGAGGAGTATGTACACTGATGTCAACATTTGTCATTTGGTACAAAATCTCACCAGATGCAATGTCATATAAACGTAATTCCGGCCCACTTGCTGTTGCCAATACCGAACTATCGTCATTGAATGCTATCCCATAGACTCCGGTATAGTGGTCGAGATATGTACCTCTTTCAAGCCAGCTATTAACTTCCCATATATACGCTGCTCGGTCTTCTTCTTGCGTGCCTGCTGCCAGATATTGCCCATCGGGGCTGAATTGTACCGACAAGTAGGGGATAGTATCACTCAATCCATCCCGTTTAGGTAATTGTTGTTCAATTGTGTTAGTTGCTAAATCCCAAATAAATAAGGCTCCATCCAAGCCAGCAGAAGCCAGATACGTAGCATCTATGCTCACATCAATATCAATCACTTGGTCTGTATGACCTTGAAGGCGATGTGGGATTTGGGAAAGGTCGCCATCAGGATAAATTAAAATATCATTTTGGCTTACAATCGCAAGAAGACTTCCGTCTTGGGACCAAACAACGTCGCCAACAGACGCAACAATTACTTCAGATGTGACCTCATAACAACTATCAGTTGTGTTTGAAGTTTGTAGAGTCGCCGTTGGAGAAAAACCGATAGTTTGGAAGGTTAGTGAGTTCTGAAGAAAAAATATGGCTATTAGACAAATGCAAACTAACAGCAATCTAAATTTCATTAGGTTTACTCCTGGTGGCTGGCGGTATCTCATATGTACCGCCAGCCAGTGTACAGATTACGGGATAGGTTGATGCTGCCGTCCACACGGTATATAAATCGGATCGTTAGGAAGGTGATAGAAGTACCAACTGTGTTGGGCGTTGTGTCCGAAAGCGGAGTACCCAGATTGTAGGTTATCCGTCGGTTGCGAATTGTACTTTGAACAATAGAATGGGCGAGGTCGTGGGATCTGTTTCCAGCCGAAGTTATCTGGGTTAGCCGAGAAACTGTGGTCAACCACGTAAGGGACCGTATTCTGACGATAGTCCATGCTAAGGAAGAAATCCTCGAACGAAAAACCACGTAGCACTGCTTCGCCATAATCTTCGTCGAAGTAGGTTTCCTCCAAAGCACTGTTTAGTGCTGTGGCACAATCAATGGCTTGTCCCCAACCAACTACAATATATCCATGATCGTCGTTGCGACATGAACCTTGTCCACAATTTGGGTCTTGGTAATTACCCGAGTCGATATAGAGGTAATCACCACCTTGGATTTGGGTTAATCCTAAAGCAACAACACGATCATACATGTCTTGTACAGCCGCTGGTCGAATCTGACCACGATTTGCCCAAAGAGGATGGTCAGGTGTCGCTGCTCGATCATCTAAGTCGGAATATCCAAATGGAGGCACGGCAACAGCCCCAAGAAATCCCTCCATATACGCCCTTAACTGTCGGTGGCCTCGCCAATTTGAGGTGGCAGAATTGCCATCACAAATACGCCATCCACCATTTCCTCCTCCTACGTTACTGCATGTGGGGTTCGCCGGGTCGAAGTTCACACCCACTGTCATTGGTAAATCTCCGCCAAAATGCATGACCTCAGAGATGAAAATAGCCGAGAATGTTTGCCCGATTGCCCCAGAAAAACCATAGGTTACGGCAGGGTTACTCCCCATGCCGGGTGGAAGGGAACCCGGATAACTTTGCAGCGCAAAATTCATCGCATATTGCACCGCCCCTGAACGATTGTACGTAAAGTATTCCTCGCTGCATGTTCCTTGACAGTTTGGGCTATTACCACTCAGGTCAACCAGATTGATCACGTTCCCAGCCACATACGCATACCGGTTCAGCGACATCGCCTGCTCCAGCACACCTTCCAGCAGATCCAGCGACGGGAACGCACCTAACGTCGGGTTGTAGTACCGCGCACGGTGATACTGCAAGCCATTTGCATCCAGCATTTCGCCAGTAAACGCAAATGGTACATCGAAAGCACCTTGTTCATCAAACGGCGCTCCAAACGGCGCAAACAACCGCGACCCTTCTACATCAAAATCGCTATCTGCCTGCACCCGAACGCTTCCCAGACCGTCAGCGACAATCCATTGCCAATCACCATTGCTATCTTGCTGTGACAACAATCCACGCTCATGCACAAAACGCTCAGTATTCGCACCTGTCGTCGCAGCAATAACCTTTGCAAGTCCAGGCTGCACATCCAGCAGATACTCGGTCACAACGCCACTCACCGTCTGTTGCACACGCTGGCCCAGGCCATTGTAGGCATAGCTACTGTCGCCAGCACCCAACAACCGCCCGGCTCTATCCCAACTGTAGGACAGTGTGCCATCAGCCGTCATTTGACCAGCGTTGTTGTAAGAGAAGCCCGCGCTCGAAATGCGGTTGGCGGCATCGTAAGTGTGAGTCTGGCTGCTAAACGGCGAACCATCCACATTGACTACCTCACTGGTGCGGTTGCCAGCCACATCATAAGCAAACGTGTAGTCTCGGACGGGGTTCACATCATCCCAGGCCGCGAAGTAGTCCGCTGTCAGCAACCGCGACAGGTCATCATAGGTATAGTCAATGGCATGGCCGTCATAGGCGGTTTCCAACTGCTTGAACTCCAGCTTGAAACTCGTGGAACTGACTGGCACACAAGCTGTATTGCGTTCAGGACGGTTGCGGATTTCCACCACATGCAAGCCTAACCGCGCTAAGGGGATTGTCACGGCTAACTCGCCAGGAGTCGCGGCGTAAGTATCCAGGCTGCCCCAGAAGACGTTATCAACCAGCACATCGCAGATACTCCGGTCACCATCCGTGCCCAGCGTGAGGGTTATTTCCTCACCGAAAAACGAGATTTGCAGCGCGGCATCGAAATCCTCGGTCACGCCGTTGACCCAATTGCCACTGTAAACTACCATTTTTAGGCATTTGAGGTGATTTTGCTATTCCTGTAAGCAGAGCAGCCACCAGCTACAGTTACAAAGAAAGCCAATGCAGTTAACCACCAACCTGTTTGATAGCGAATACTATAGGAATCATTGCCATAGGTTGATTGCAAATCAACGAACAGATAAAGTTGAATAACAAGGCCAATTGTCCCAGATATAACAAAGAGAATGGCTGTCTGGCGAGGGTTCAATAGTCCTATATGGCTGGCTATGATGATTAGTAACGTGCTCAATGCTATAAGTGGTATGGTAAAGTAGATTGGATCAGCATCAAGTTGAGCTAGATCAAGATTTGGTTTCGACACATTATGAGCCAAGTCCCTTCCAGAGTATTGACTTTCAACTGCTATAAGGAAACCATTGGAACAACATCCAATAGCGACCCAAGACATGAAGAAAGACAGCAAGATAATTACTGCTGCTATTCCAGGCAAGGTGTTGCTTCGGAGTTTTCTGAGAAAGTGCATCATATTTGCTGGCCTCGCTTACAAATTGACTCGTTAGGTGAACACTGTTCACCCAACGAGAATTATTTCGGATATACTTGGAATTCGGAAATTTAGGATAAGCCTGAGAATCCTGCTAGGTCAGTCCCATAGATCCCGAATTGTGTTGTACCAATTAATGTAGGATTGACTTTATCTCCTGTAAATACCCCCCCTCCTGAACTTCCCGGGCTCACTATACGAGGGTTATTGTTAAAGAGATACATTCTCCATTGCCGGGGAACTCTGCGGCCAACCGAACGACCAACATCAACGTTTACTCCTATCGACCCTGTCAATACAGCGTGAGGGTGAGTAATTCTTAGGTCTCGCCAATGGAGATCAGAAAGCGGCATTATACCAGGATAATAAGCAATCCTCACGCCGCCAGAAGACACTGAATTGTCAACGTAAGCTCTAGTGTCGAGTTGGTGTGTTTGTAGCGGACTTCCAACTCTCGAAGTGGAAAAACCAGCTTGGCTTAACTGATGTATTCTTATAGTTCCAGCATTTCTTAAGACTATGTTACTATCGCTTACCCGAGACATTTCTAGTATCTCACGTCTCTTATAGCCTATGATTTCAAGATAATCATAACCCTTCAGAGCTGATCTTTGACCTCTTTCATTGAGCGCAAGCTCTGGAATAGCACGGCCTAGATAATGGGAGTGGGTCCAGATACTGTCACCATCAATGGTTCCGAGCGCCGCCTCCAGACCTGGTCTACGTTCACAAAGATGAAGGTTCTCAGAGTTGCAATCTGCACGAAGTAGTCCACGCCCACCAAAACGCCCAGCTACAATAATGACTGTTGCTCTTAAGGCAGCATCATTATCACGAGGGTCATCAAGGTCCTCAGTTTCGCCCCAGTAGTAGTTGTTGTTGTCCGTTGTGATATTGCACCATTGCCTACAAGCTTCACCCCGCGGCCCTCCAAGAAACGCGCCTTCAAACCGACGGCACTCTTGGATGCATGCTGCTCGCTCTGGCAAACGCTCATAGTAACCGCAGTGAGTGGAAATACAATTGGCGTATTCTCGTATGATAATCTCATTGTTGAAACCGCTAGTAGAGAGAATGTTCGCACACTGACTACATTGACTTTGTTGTGAACAGCGATTCCAATAAGGTCTTTCGTAGATCGCACCACTCGGATCCACAGCATTGACCACATTCCCGGCCACATACGCATACCGGTTCAGCGACATAGCTTGCTGCAACACGCCTTCCACCGGATCAAGTGACGGGAACACACCCAACGCCGGGTTGTAGTACCGTGCTCGCAGATGCACCAATCCGTTGTCATCCGTCGGCTCACCCGTAAACCCAAATGGTGTCTGCTCAGGGCCTTGCTCACCCCAGGGCTGTCCATAGGGTGCATAGTGGACGCTGTAGGCCGGATCGAAACCCGCCCCATCAACCACGCCACGCACACTGCCCAGACCATCAGCAACCATCCACTGCCAATCACCAGCCGAGTCCTGTTGGGATAACAACCCACGCTCATGCACAAAACGCTCAGTGTTCGCACCTGTCGTGGCCGCGATGACTTTCGCCAGTCCAGGCTGCACATCCAGCAGATACTCCGTCACAACGCCGCTGACAGTTTGCTGCACACGCTGACCCAGGCCATTGTAGGCATAGCTACTGTCGCCTGCACCCAATAACCGCCCGGCTCTATCCCAACTGTAGGACAGTGTGCCATCGGCAGTCATTTGACCAGCGTCATTGTAGGCAAAGCCCGCGCTCGAGATACGGTTGGCAGCATCGTAAGTGTAAGTTGTCACGTCAGCCTCGGGTTCGCTAATGACTGCAACCAGATCACTGGTGCGGTTGCCAGCGACGTCGTAGGTGAACTCATGAACCCGGGTAGGACTCAGTGCAAAAATCCCGTTCGAGATCTCAAAGTAATTGGCTCGCACCAAACGTGACAAATCGTCATGATCATAATTGATGCGGCGCACATCGTAGGCCGTTTCCAGTTGTACGAACTCCAGCTTGAAACTGGTCGGGCTGGTCGGCACAGTAGCTTTGTTGCGTTCCGGACGATTACGAATCTCCAGACTGTGCCAGTTCAGGCGAGCCAACGGAATTGTCACCGCTAATTCACCAGGGGTGGCGGCATAGGTATCCAGGCTACTCCAGAACACATTATCCACATAGATGTCACAAATGCTGCGATCCACATCCGTACCCAACTTCAACGTAGGAGCCTCACCATAGAAGTAAATCTCCAGCGACGCATCAAAATCTTCAGTGATGTTGTCGGTCCAGTTGCCGTGATAGTCCATGGATCGCGTACCAACAATGTTAGGCGCATTGTCAGGGCGTCGAATCGCGTCTGTTGAATAAGCACGGTTGCCGAGCGCATCCAGCGTATAGGCAAAACGACCCAGTGTGACCCCCTCAGCGCGGTGTTCGAGCTGCGTCAGGCGGCCAGCAGCATCATAGTCCTGCAAGGTCTGGAAGGCGTCGGCGCGGATGGTTGACACCCGGCGTCCGGCCTCGTCATAACGATAAGACACGACCTGGTTATCCCAATCACTGAGGGCACGTAACTGCCCACGTTCATCATAAGTGTAAACCAACGCCTTGCCATCGGGCAAGACCAGCCGCGTCCGCAGCCCACCGGCATCATATTCGTACTCAACCGTCTCCTCGGCGGCCCCATCCCCGTCGCGGTCAACATCCACGCCGACCAGTCGGCGAGCGGCATCGTAGCGGTAGCCGGTCCCGCGTTCCAGCGTATTCCAGCCATCCACGCTCTCGGTCATCGCCACGCGGTTGCCCGCCCCATCGTAGGCCAATCGCACATCAGGCGTCAATTTGGGACTTTCGCTGAGGTAGGCGATCTCGGCCAGGCGTCCCAGGCGGTCAAAGTCCTGCTGGGTATCATGGCCCAATGGATCACTGACCGTCACCCGCGAGCCACCACCCGACAGCAGGGCATGGGCCGTACTCCAGGTGTGGGACAGCGGATCCGTCAGGCCGGTGCGCCGGTTGAGGGCGTCGTAGGCGTAGGTGGTGCGGTTACCACGCGGATCACGCAGCGCGGCCCGGCGTCCAACCAGGTCCAGTTCGACATCGACGATGATGTTCTGGTCGTTGTCGGTTCCAAACGCGATGGGGTTGCTGCTACCATCTTCCCATTGATTGGTATTCCAAATCCAGTCGGCGGGATCAACGCCATTCGTCACGTGATTCTGCACCACGCGCACCAATCGACGTAGTCCGTCGTAGCGGTTGGCGGAAGCTACCCCCGCCGGGTTGGTGGCGGCCAGCGCACGGCCATCTTTGGCGAAACTGATGCTGCTGACATTGCCCAACACATCGGTGGTACTCACCACGCGGCCCAACTTGTCGAGTTGGAAACTGCTGATGAGGTTGCGGTCATTATGGGGGCCATGCTCGCTTGGCGCGAACAGCCAGTTGCCACTCGCGTCCAGCGCGTCGGGTGAAAGGCCGTTGTCGATCCAGTTGCGGATAACACGTAGCGTGCGTCCGGCCTTGTCGTAGCAGGTGTAGCTGGTCGTCGCCAGGTCAGTCGCGGCGGCCTGCGTAATCGTCAGGCGGCGTCCGGCAGCATCGTAAGTGAAGTGCGTTTCCGTGCCACGCGCATCAATCGAGGCCACGACCTGCCCGGCCTTGTTGTAGACCGTTGTGCTGGTCAAATCCTCGTCGGGACGATCCGGGTTGAACTGACCATCCACGAAGTTGGCGATGGTCTGCGTGCGGCGTCCCAGGCGGTCATAGACAAAGCGAGTGGCGATGCCCGTCACCGTGACGGTTTTCAGCACGCGGCCATCCCCATCATAAACGGTGGTCTGGACCAGGTCTTCGTCAGGCGTTGCCGGATCGAACACGCCATCGCCGTAGTTGGTGATGGTCTGGATGCGGCGTCCGGCCTCGTCATAGATATTGTGCGTCTCGTTGCCACGACTGTCGCGGGTGTAGGCCACGCGCCCACTGTCGTCATAGACCGTGTCGCTGATGAGATTCTGGTCGAAGTTGGTTCCCAGGTCAATCGCATTACCGGAGCCATCTTCCCATTGCTCATCATCATCATCCCAGACCCAGTCGGCAGGATCGACGCTGTTGTCAATCCAGTTCTGGATGGAACGCACGCGGCGGCCCATGTCGTCGTAAACGTGGCGGGTCAGACGGTTCAGGACATCCTGCGTCCATGCCACGCGCCCGTCGCTATCGAAGTGGGTGTGGGCGATGATATTCTGGTCGGCGTCGCCGTGGTTGATGGGATTTCCGGCCCCATCCTCCCAGCGGCTATCAACCGCATCCCAGACCCAGTCGGCGGGATCGACGCTGTTATCGACCCAGTTCTGGATGCTGCGTACCTGGCGACCCAGCCCATCATAGACCAGCCGCGCCTTGTTGGCATTCACGTCCTCGGTGTAAAGCACCTGTCCGGCCTCGTCGTAGGTCGTTTCGCTGATGATGTCCAAATCGGCATTCAACGCCGGACTGTAGGCGCTCAGGTCGGGGTCGGCCACGAGATCGTAGTTCGGCTGGCTGGCACTGCGAATGGTCTTGACCTGACGCCCCAGCGCATCGTAGCCCGTCAGCGTCACGTTGTCCAGCACATCCCAACTCCGCACCACACGGCTCATCGCATCGTATTCAGTGCGCGTGATGAGGTCGGTGTCGGGCGCGTCGCTGGCGGCGTAGAGCATGGTGCGCGGGTCATTGCCCGCACTGTAGCCGGGGTCGCCCGGTTCCAGCTCGACTGTCGCTTCAGCTTTGGCATTCCGCACGGTCTGGATGACGCGGTTGAGCGCATCGTAGACGGTGAAGGTGACGTTGCCGTTGACATCGATGCTCTTGACCAGGTTGCCGTTGGCGTCGTAGCCGGAGGACGTGATGATGTCCATATCAGCATCGGCGACCGGCAGGTAATCGGCCAGTTCGGGGTCAGCCGCGCTGTTGTAGTCGGGCTGGCTGGCGTTACGCACCACGCGCACCTGGCGTCCGGCGTCGTCATAGCCAATCAGGGTGACATTGCCCGGTGGATCAATCTGCTGCACGACCAGTCCCCGGTCATCGAAAACGGTCTCGCTGATGCGGTTGTGTGTGCCATCCACGCCATGATCGAAGTCATCACGGTCAGCGGTGAAGGGGTTGGGCACGGCGGCATCAGCCACATAGTTGGCGATGGAACGTACCACGCGGTTCAGACTGTCGTAGACGGTCAGCGATGCCCGCGCCTCACCGGTTCCGGCCTCAGTGATCGTCTTGAAACGGCGTCCCAGCGTATCGTACTCATGCACGGTCACGCGGTTGGCATTCGGGTCAGTGGTGTCTTGACGCAGCGCGATGGCATCATCGGCATCGGCCAGCGGGTTGGTCGGGTCGTGGGAAATGTCGAAGTTGCAAATGCTGGCGACGACATGCCCGGCAGCATCATAGATGGTGTATGACTTGGTGCAACTGCCGAAGGTCGAACTCTGGTTGACCTGGACGGTACGCCCCAATTCGTCGTAGAAGTAGGTGGTCGTCATGTCGTTGGCGGGCGTGACCAGGTCTTTTTGCGTGACTTTCTCCAGCAGGCCCGCACCATCGCCAGTGGTGTAGTAGGTGCGTTCTGTACGACGTAGTTCGGTCGTACCATCGCTGGGGTCAATCGTCTTTTCGGTCAGGACGCGGCCCTGCGAGTCATAGGTGAACTGCTGGCGTTGCAGCAAGGTCGTCCCGGCGGCATCGTCGTAGACATCAACCTGGGTTGGCAGGCGCTCGTTGTTGACATCGCCGTAAGTGTAGGCCGTTTTGCGTCCTTCAGCGTCCAGGCTGTAATCCAGACGGTCACTGCTATCGTAATTGAACTGCGTGATGTTGCTGAGGGCGTCCGTCACCGCGTCCAGGAATTTGCCGGTTGCACTCCACTCCAGAGTTGTCGCGGTGCCATTGGCGTCCACTTTCTGTGAGGGACGGTAGCTGGCAGCCAGATCTTGATTACCACCATCACCGTTGGGATTGTTCGTCCCCACATAGACACCTGAACTACCATTGTTGTCAGCAAAATGGTGTGTCGCTACCCGGCCTGCAATGGTTTCGGTCGTGTAGATTTCCCCGCCGGGTTGGAAGGCGAAGTCCGTTTCGAGCAACCCATCGCCGCGCTGTTGGTTGATGGTGCTGATAACACCACTGGACAGTGTGTAAACTAGACTTTCTTGAACAATCGCATTGTCCACCGTCCCATCGCCACCGGTGTCTACCGACGGGGAAGCACGTTGGACAAGGAAGTTCAACTGGTCGGTGTCAGTTTCGCCAACCGCCTGGCCGAAGTAGGTGTAGGTCCAGGTCTGGCCCAACACATCGTGGACATCGGTTAAGAGGGCTTTGGGCGATGGGGTGACTGGAGACCCGTTGACGTGTTCCTCAGTATAGTCCAGTTCGATGAAACGTCCGCTGGGACTACCGGTGTCCAGGCCACTGGCGGTATGGTCGCCGACGCGCCAGAGTTGACCGTCGTCGAAGCCACTTGGATTGCTGATGTAGCTGAACTTCAGCTTGCGGCCATACCCATCATCAATCTCAGTCAATGCGCTGCTGGAGTGGGTGTATGTCCAGGTTTCGTCTGAAGGCCAGGTTCGGGTCTTCAACAGGAAGCTCGTATCATCGAAGTGATAGGTACTCTTGTCCTGGGCGGTCAGGATGTACTCCTGGTTGCCACCATCATAATCCAGTTCAGAGGTTGATCCTGGTGCGGCATCAAAGTGCCCTGGATTGGCACTGTCTTCGGCCAGTTTCAGCACTAATCCGCCAGGTAAGAGAATATCGGCTTCACGGTTGGGCGATGTGCCGGACAAGGACAGTTTGAAGATATGGTTGTGCGTCCACCCCAATCCCATGAACTGAAAGTCTGGATCATCCTGGCGATCCTGGAGGTAGCTTCGGGTAAAGGCCAACAAGCCAGCGGGCGTCTGGACATTGAAGTCCGCTTGTACCAGTTCCTTGTTGCCCGCCCGCATGTTGATAGGGTTGCCCGAACAGTGTTCAGTCGAGGACGAAGCGTGTTCAAAGGGGCAACCCTGGCCGCAAGCACCCGGTTTGTGGTCAGCAGGGGCGATGCCCGGTGGGGGCGGCAATTCCCCTGTGATGGCAATTTGATCCACACGGAAATCCGTTGTCTTGTGTGTCATGTACATATCTAGCTCTAGACGCACCAGGATATAGCGTATCGGCCAGGAGCTATTGATTGGTCTGGGCGGCGGGTTAGTCCATGTACCCCCAGAATCTTGATCCAGTGATGTGCTTTCAGCACCCTGATGAACCCAATTTATGTCGTAAAAATGATATTGGGCTGTTGCACCTATGAGGTTCCACGGGTAGGAAATATCTTGTGCATATCCCCACAATCCAATACTATCCAGGGAATACTCAGCGCCAAGATCAATGATGATACCGCCTTCAGAATAATGACCGGGATCTCCCATGCCTCCTAAAGCGGGATCATAATTGTCAATCTTCATAGCGGTGGCTGAATTATGCCCAGCCGCAGTTGTAGCCACCATAAAATGATAAGTTGCACCATTCCAGGTTGTGTTTGAAGGTAATCCATCAGAAGGAAATTTATCCTTATAATGATTCCAATCGGGATCACTTGGGCTTGCAACCCACGAAGGAAACTGGTCGCTGCCCTCGAAGTCCATGATGGCTGTATGATCTGCCATGTTTTTTTTTCTCCTTAGTTTGTATTATGTTTTTTGATTCAACTTTTGTTACAATTGTTATCTGTATGTTGGGACTGCCCCTCTCTGCACCCCGGTCAAAGCCGTGACCGACGCGCGAGGGGCAGCCGCTATTCTGTTATCGGTACGGTCTGTGAACGTTCCAACAGATCTTTGCAAATCGTCAATTGCGCTTGCAATTGCTGGATTTCGGCGGATTGTTGGGTAATTTGCATCTCCAAATCCCCCACCTTCGCCATGAACTGCTCACAGTTCTTGTGGTAGTCGTGCCGTTCCTGGATGGTCTCCTGTAGCTCGTTGTTGAGCCGGATGACAGTTTCGATCAGGTAACGGAAAGCCAGCGCCGCCAGCAATCCCGCCCCACCAATCGCCAGGATCAGTCCAGCACTCAATTCACCCATACTCACCTCCCTATGAACTCAGCGCTTCGCTGGTGCTGCTCTTTTCCAGTTCAGCAACACGTTCTTGTAACAAAGCCACCAGTTCCGCTAACTCAGCCAGTGACTCGCGTACTGCCGGAAAGCCCGCGCCTCCATTGTTCTGCATGTGTGCTTTGGCCTGAGCAGGCAGCATTGTTGCCAGTGAATTCGTGGCTTGTGCTTGAGCCTGACTGCCTGCGATGCGTTGTCGATCTGAAACAAACGTCTGATTTTGAGCCATTATTGTGCCTCCACTTCGATATAACCGGTTTCATAGTTGCCACTGCCCTGGCGAGCCAGTTCTATCAAGTATGTGCCCGCTAAAGCTGTGGTAAACAAGAGTGTGGCAATGCCACTCACGACATCCACTGTGCCTGCCATTTCCAAGCTCCCGGTTTCCAGGTTATAGACCTGATAATCCAGGATGCTATCAGGGGCAATAACAGCGTCCGAGCAGGTGATGGTTGCGGTGTCAGTACCATCGGCCTGAATAGTGGCTTCGTCGCTGCTGACAGATAGACTGTTATGAGTCGCCACCACTGCCTGCAATGTCGCTTCGTCCAGAATGTCGGTAGTCACGCGCACCCAAGCATCGGGACCATCAGTTCCTTCGACATAGTAGTCACCAGCAACTCCACTAGCGTGTGGTAACGAGTCGTGGAGTCGAGTCAGATAATGGTTTTTGGTCATTGTGATTTCAGCCATAGTTAGTCTCCTATCCGATGCATAGCGAATTCAGGACTGTAATTACCAACGGAAAAGATGGACTGTGTAGAACCTGAACTCTGCCAGGCCAACATTTCTACATAATCGCCAACAGACAAACGGTATATAGCCGCAATGTTCAAGTGAAATGCACTTGAGTATGACCTTTGAACAGCAAGGTTAATGGACCCATTCAGCCGAATGTTGATTTGTCCATAATTAGCGGCTCCGCCAGAGATATACATGTTTCCAGCAATCACATAGGTTCCCGCTGTCTGACAGGTCAGACGATTGGTCAAACCCTTACTTAAGCTATGGATATTGTCAGTGTCGTATCTTTCGCTATTGAATGTAACTGCAATTTGGGTGTTATGCGGGAGACTGATGCTGGCATTGTTGTAAACTCGCGCTCCGATAGATGTCGCACCGGATACTGCTACCCATGCTGCTCCACCAAGCCCGTCAGCGGTCAATACATCGCCGTTACTTGCACCAGTGCTGTTGATAGCTGCCGCGGTTAGCTTGCCGCCATTCGCCGCATCTTGATGCGTATGCACAGGAAGCGAGGTCAAGCCACCAGTCAGGTCATACTCATTACCGCTGGAGTCCAGAGCATAGAGCTTCTGGTCGCTTTTCGGATACAGACGCATGATCCCTGAAGCCGGATTGGCCGGAGTTGTTGCCTGCTCAATGAGTTCGACCACATCCCCCAGATGCACCAGCCCGACACCAGTGTGAATGGCGTAGTTGGCTGTACCTTGATCCAGGTCGGGTACTTGTAGGCCGATCAGGGTGTCGATGACCCCGTCGTTGGTCGGTGGGGCGACGGAAAAAGCTGCTGCCTCGTCGATATCACCGTTTAGTTCGTTGTGGATGGTGGCTTCCACCCCCACAGCTTTGTCCAGCAAGGCGCTGGACTCGTTGCTGGCTGCCGCATGTAGACCCGTTGCTTGCGCTACCGGGCCTTCAGCGTTGACCACCTCAAAATCTCCGGCCCGCAGTTCAGCCTGGCTGCTATCACCACTGTTGCGGTGGGCCAGACGCGAACGCAGGGCGGCTTGTAGACTGTGGACACCGCCGGTGCCCAGCAGTTCCAACTCGTGCAAAACCCAGGTCAGGGCATCTAACACCTGCCCGGTGACTTCCCCACGAGTTTGCAACCCGTGTTCGGGGTCGTCGACAGACAAATTGAGCTGCCGGATGGCTTCTAGCAGAGCAGCCGGCGCGCCGCTTCCCGGTTCACCCAATTGCAGATACCCCTCAGCGGTCAGGCGGGCTAACACATTACCAGAACCATCGGTCCAGGTTTGCAGTGCTTCGCTTTGCGTGGTATGTCCGCGTACCTCGAGTTGGGTCACATCTTCACTACCGTCAATGAGAACGGCATTTTCATATTGTGTTGGACTTTCCATTCAGTTCCTTTCTGAAAACTCAATACTTCTCTTTCGATACGATGGGCGCACGTACCCCTGGACACGCTGACCACAGCGGTACGTGCGGGTAAAGTTGATCAATTGGGTTGCATCCTCTCGATACACACCTCCTCCTCTTGGCCGAGTAGATGGCAAGAAAACTAAGTACAAAGAAATCTATAGCCCAGTTAACGGCACGGAGCCAGATAACTGACAAACGGTTGAAGCGCGACGTTGTCGCCGGAAGTGATAGCGATGCGAAAAGATTGCCGGAATATTTCGGCAATTAGCAAGAATGTGATACACTGAAGGTACTATCGTGCGAACGTTTGTTCGCGGTATGTTCGGCCTGGGTGCGGCTACACCTGGGCCGTTTACCGTTCATGGCATCATATCAATGTTGGGTTTCGCCCACTATACAGTCATTTCCATAGTATCTCCTCTCACAAATATAGCACATTTGTGCTATTATTATAGGCTATAAAGAATTATGCAGTCAAGCGACTTGTTGGTCGCATACCAAATTAGAACGAACTTCCAATAATGGGCCAACCTGTCCCAGATCCGCAGCAACGGCTAGTGATGGGGCATCATCTGTTGTTATACCTATTGCCAGTTGCACGTAGAACAAAGGCAAGACGAAAAATATCATGCTGTGATGAAATAGAAATTGGGAAGTTTTGGATAGATGGGAATACCATCCATACCCCGGCCCAATGGGGTTGGTACTTATGATGTTCAACTGCTTATCCTCTCTTGGTAGCCCACAACTCAGAAAATGTGTTCTACACTTATAGGATACAAGACATTTGAAAGTGACGCAAGGAATTCAAACCCTTTTAGAACGAAATCAGGTGATCTATCACTAGAATCTGTACAACTACAGCGGGCATAGAAGGTTTCTGGTTACAACTTTGCATATGAGAAACATCTTCCTATGAGTAATCAAGGCCATGCCGATTTCTATTCCATCGTTCACGCCAGACCACTGTTGCTTCGAATCAGATGCAATAGAGCTATGAGATCCTTCACGCCCTGCGTTATCTCGCGGCGCCACTTGGTTTCGCCAATATACTTAGTCTGGTATCATGCTACAAAATAGCGAATCTCACCGGAGTTAACGATGGCAAAGAAACCACAAAAACCAAAACGTCAAGCAAACAAACCACTACCCTCAGTAAATGTCGAATTTGGTCGAAGCGGTGATGAGATGACTCCAGAACGATTGCGGGCAACGATCTGCAATCCAATTTACGCAGGCGTTGGTCCCTATCCGGCGCTGGTCAGTGACGAGCAATGGGTACGGGCGGCTGCCCAGATGATCAAAAAAGAAGGCAGTGAGCAATTCCTGGTGAATTTGCTGTATGTGCTGCGCCAATCTTTCGATAGCCAGTAGATAACCGTCACCCCATATATCCCCAAATAGAGAAGTCCACATTACGGTGTCGTTTCCCCAACTGGGCTTTTCTTGCCATAACCATCATATCCACACTCATTTATCAGGCGCTGACGCGCCTACACTGGACGAAGCAATCAGTTGATAAGGCTGCTTCACAATAGTTTGATGCTCAGTAAGCCAACAAGGAGGATACAAATGTCAGTTGAGTATCATGTCATTACCGGATTCGTAGGCGGTACGCCCGAAACTCGTGAAGTTGGCGATCCTGAAGATTTGCAGACAGTGACCACCATGTCAGTCGCGGTCAATGCTCGCCAGAAGGAAGCCCCACCTATCTGGTACAGAGTGACGATGTGGGGTGGGTTGGGCCAGGTTGTGCAGGAATATGTGGACAAAGGCCACTATGTCGTTATCGTCGGCAACCGGCTGCGTCCCAATATCTGGTACGGCCAGTCAGGTGCGGCACGAGTGTCACTGGAGTTAACAGCCACAGCGGTAGATTTCAGTGCCAATCGCAAAATAGCTGAAGATGCCGATGGCGACATCCCCGATCCAGATGACACGGATGAGATACCGTTTTAGGTAGTCCGCCATGTGAGCAGCAGTTGGTGAGTGCTAACTGCTGCTATTCACTGTGATAGCATGACTCCCCGGTCTCCAAATTGTGTGACCATCGGACGTGAGAATGTATTTTCTGGAAAGTTAAAAAACTGCCCGTACACAGTGAGACATACACATCCATGACACATTGAGATTCAGCGAAGTCTGGTATAGGATGCATTTGCCAGACCTACCTACAAGAGTCGGGCAGATATGCAAACCTCGGAAAGCCAACCTATCAGCCGCCGCGACTTCCTGAAGTTGAGTGGGTTTAGCCTGGGCATGTTGGGATTAGGACGGTGGTTCGCGGATCACACACCCGCCCTTGCTGCTCAAAATTCGGTTCGTTGTGACAATGCTACGCTCGACACACAAGTAGCCCGCGCCATCTATGAATGTGAAAGTGGTGAAGATGATCCTCGCCAGGCTATCATCGACGCCTTTACCCCGGAAGCCATCCGTACCCTACCCGATGCCGTGTTAGACACCCACAATCTGGCATACAGACGCCAACGCGAGGATGGGCGCTGGGAATACTGGCGTCCTCACAACGCTTTAGATCAAGAGAATGACCTGGAAACGGGCTGGGTGACCCAGCAAGCCGAGTTGGTCAATCCAGATACCGGCCATCGCCTGCTGATCGAGATGAACGAAGAACGCATGGCAGAGCGCCACCCCCACCCTATTCAAAGTGTAGAACCCGTGCCGACTGCCCAGGAAGAATTCATTCGCTGGGATAGTGCCTTCGGTGCAACCTCCCCACCTGGTACAATCATTGCCGTGCAACTCATCCCTGACAACCCTGGCTACAGCAACCCGGACGTGGGTGATGTCATCACCGCAGATTTCAGTCTGGGGATTGACCAGCCATTGGAGGTGTTTTACCTGATGCGGGTTTATGATGGCTCCAGCGGCCACCAGTCCGAGTTGGTATCCTTCCGGATTGCGGATGGCTTGACAGTTATCACTGAAGGTGTGGTCGGCCAATCTGCCAGCCGTATTCGCCGTACCCTGATCGACAATCGTGGACATGTCACCGTAGCAGCAATGACCCATTCGGATGCACTGCTGGGTGAAGATGACCGGATTGTGGTCGTCAATTAACCATGATTTTGGTTTCGCACATTTTCCCTCTGGCAGCATGTTCTACGACTTGTTTTTACCCCCTGGCTTGCTTTATTCTGGCGCTATGCGGCGCTCTTTCATTGGCAATATCGTAATCCTGTTCATGATCTTGACCGTCTTGTTGAGCGGAGCGGATCACGTTTTTGCCCAGTGCAGCGGCGGTTACACCTGTCACTACAATTGCCCCACCCGTTGTTATTGCAATGGAGTGACACAAGGCGATGATTATCCCTGTCGGGACAGCCAACCGGGTTGTAGCTATGAAACCCGGCGTGAGAACTGTCTGGGGCAGCGGGACATTGGGTGTGGCTTCTTTCCAGATTGTGAAATGATCCCCGACACCCAGGGTTGCCAATTCTATTCTGGAAGCTGTAGCGCCAGCGGGCCAAGTTGTGGCGATGGCAACTGCGACCCTGGTGAAACCAGTGCCACGTGCCCGGCAGATTGTGGCATCTGTCCACCCGGGTTTATCTACTGCAGTAGCTGTATCAATGGCTGCCGGTCAGCCTCACAATCCTGCCAGGATCATATCAACAACGAATGTGGAACAGGTGGGCCCGCGTTTTGTGAAACCATCACCAGCCAGGAGCGAGCAACCGAATGTGGCGGGTACTGCGCTGGAGCCTGTCAGCGTGGTTATTGGCGGCGAGACTTAAGTGCGGCTTGCACACCTGAAATTCAGGCGACCAACCCGTTGTGTTCGTGTGGCACAATCTGTGTTTTTGACCCGACCTGTGGCTCCTGCTCGGCTCCCTACTGTGGGCAAGCCAACAGTTGCGGAGGTTACTGTTCAGATACTGACAATGGCACACCAGGCACGGTTAACCTGACGCCGCCGGATGGCGGACAGGTGTTCCTCAATGCAGATGGAACCATTACCCTATCCTGGTCAGCCGCCAGCAAAGCCGATCTTTATCGCATTCAACTCTATCCGCAAACGGGCAGTCTGGGATGCAGCCATCCCAACGCCCTGTGCCGAGATCAGGCTGCACGTACTCTGACCTATACGCCACGTCCCGAAGATGGCAACCGCTACACACTGCATGTGCAGCCCATCAACACCACCTGCGATAATGATTATGGCAGCGTCGTCACGTCCAACTTCACGATTTTCACCACCATCAGCGGAGCTTTTTACCTGGATACCGGGCAAGACGCAGCTTTTGCAGGGGATTTCTGTACATCACCAACTGCTATTCCAGGTGAAGCGGGAACTGGTGCTGCGCTGGGTATTGAAGGCGAGTACAGTTCATACCAGGGCGTGATTGCTGGTGCAATACCGGGTGTCGCCCAACCCTATCAAGTTGATGCCCCCTGGTGGCCGCCACTCGCTAACAATATCGTGACCCTGGCGCCGGGTGTGACTGGCACGGGAATGCCCTATGTCTGCACCTGTCCGGTGGGCTGTCAATATAGCGGGATTCCAGCGCCGCAAGCGAATCTGAACTTCTACCTCATTGACCTGGATCTCTCCAACGCGGGCTGGTGGCAAGTTCAAAATGCCAACGTCATGGCCGAAGCGACAACGGGTACAGCTTTGCTGACTCAAGTTCCCTATGATACTTGTACTGAAGACCTAACCTGTACGCCAGCGATGATTGCTCAAGACATAGTTGGTAAACCGGATAGTGCTGGTATTGCCATCACCGGTGGTGGTCGCATCGACACAACAGACGAAACTGGCTACCAGACCGGCTATGTGACTGAGCGCACCCCACAAGTATTTGCCACTGGCACACAAGCCCATATCCGCGAGAACTACGACCACTTTTACCGTCGGTATAGTATGGGACGTAATCCATCAGATGACTTTACAGGTACTGCTAGTGATGCCCGGAAACCCAGCCATCCCCCCGTCAATGGCCGCGCTTATTTTCACGCCGGTGACATGACCATCCAAAGCTCCTGGCTAATCCAGGCTGGTGAACAGTTCGTGGTCTTCGTAGATGGCAACCTGACCTTGAGTGACCTTACCGGTGTAGAACAACTCATCCAGGTAGAGCCAGGCGGATTTCTGGCTTTCATTGTATCGGGAGATATC
Organism: Aggregatilineales bacterium; assembly: GCA_965215855.1. Lineage (GTDB taxonomy): Bacteria > Chloroflexota > Anaerolineae > Aggregatilineales > J027 > J027. The sequence goes on from CBDCER010000003.1 coordinate 337,665, forward strand.
ACGGTGGCGTCGAGTATTGGCAACAGTAACCTTGATGATACGACTGCCAACATCGAGGGCGTTTTTATCGCGGATGGTGTATTGACTGTGCAAAGTCGCGGTGAGGCTGCTGGTGGTGATGACCGTTTTGTGGGCACAGGGACGTTTGTGGGCTGGAGTGGCGTGCAGTTGCAGCGAGATTTCTCGGATGGAGCCACGCGCAAAGCCGAAAACAACACCCGTCCCGTCGAATTGTTTGTCTACCGGCCTGATTTTGTGTTGAACGCTCCCGAGCGTATGAAGACTCCTCGCTACATCTGGCAAGAAACGAATTAACGCTTCGGCTTGGTATCTTCTGGCAAGGTCAGCCCAAAGTAGAACCCCAATTGGTGTTGTTCACCATATTCGCAGATTTCACGAGTAATGCGGTTGTTACACTCCAGGATCAAAACCGTCACACGCCCGCGTTTCTGGCGGACTTTGCGGGCGAACTCATTGAGCGTGTCGATCAATTGGGTCTGAGTTGTCTTCGCTGTTTTTGACATCAGGCGCACCATAACACACCACCGGGCAAAACACAATCCGCACACTGGCACGTCAGAATTTGCGCTGGGCGGCGGGGAGCATGGCGCGGATGGCTTCTTTAAGGCTCTTGACCTGCGTCACTTTCAAGGATTTCGGCCAGCGTTCACGGCGTTTGCTCATCGGGATGAGGGCTTGCTTGAAACCCAATTTGGCTGCTTCCCGGAGACGTGGAACCAATTGCCCGACCGGACGCAACTCACCACTCAGACCCACTTCGCCAAGCATGACCAGGTTGTTGGGCAGGGCCAGGTCAAAGAAACTGGAAGCCAGTGCCAGTGCGATAGCGACATCGGCGGCGGGTTCTATGATTTTCAAACCACCAACGACATTGATAAACATGTCATGATCCACCAGTGCCAGCCCACAGCGGCGGGTCAGTACGGCATTGGTCAAAAGCATCCGGTTGGCGTCGACGCCATTCGAGGTGCGGCGCGGGTTGGCAAAGGGCGCACGGGTATTGAGGGCTTGAATCTCGACCAGCAAAGGCCGTGAGCCTTCCATGGTGACGGTGATGGCTGATCCTGGCGCATGAGTAGGGCGCTCGGCCAGAAACGCTGCGGAGGGATTAGGAACTTCGACCATACCGGCTGACTGCATTTCAAACACCCCGACTTCACTGGTCGCGCCGAAGCGGTTCTTGACGCTCCGCAGCAACCGAAAAAGCTGAAAGGGATCACCTTCCAGGTACAGAACAGTATCCACCAGATGTTCGAGAAGTTTTGGCCCGGCCACATCCCCACTTTTGGTGACATGTCCGACTAGAAACACGGTTGTGCCAGTAACTTTGGCGAAGGCTTGCAAACGTCCGGCACACTCGCGTATCTGGCTGGGATTGCCGGGTGATGAATCCAGCGTGCGGGTGTAGGTCGTCTGGATAGAATCGACGATCAGGACTGTCGGATTGAGGGTCTGGACTTGATCGAGCATGTTTTCCAGGAGGGTTTCGGTCATCAGGTACAGATCATCGGCAGCCAATCCCAGGCGTTCAGCGCGAAGTTTGATCTGGGCTGTGCTTTCTTCGCCACTGATATAGAGGACACTGCCAATCTTCCCGGCAATCTGAGCTGCCATCTGGCTGAGGAGCGTTGTTTTGCCAATACCGGGTTCCCCACCCAACAGAATGACGCTGCCGGGTACAATCCCGCCGCCCAACACGCGATTGAGTTCGCCTAGCGCCAGCGGCAGGCGGGGCTCGCTATGAGGCACGACATCCGCCAGGCGTTGGGGTAGGCTTTTGGGCATTCCTGACCAGTGACGTTGGCGTTGGGCCGTGTCGCCTGTATCCGTGATCGTTTCGGTCATCGTGCCGAACTCGCTGCAACCAGGGCAGCGACCATAGGCTTTGGGGGATTGGTATTGACAGGTTTGGCAGGTGAAACTGGCGGAAGGTTTGGGCACACCTTGGATTATATCATGTGGGTGAAAGCGACGCCCTGATGCGCTTCGCTTTCAGGTCATCGCGGAGCCTAACGGCTCCAGCCCCACATCCACCAGGTGGAGCATCACAAACCGGAATCCCGCCTCCACATTCATTGTCGATATGATCAGCACATGATTGGCTATTGGATCGGCAGGCGTTGATACAGCCGCCACAAAAGGTATAACCGGCTGAGCAGGTGGTTGGACAGTCAGCCGGACAGTTAGTGGCATTTTCGTCGGCGTCACAGGTGCCGTTGCCGCAGAGGTCTGCGCCGCCGCCGCTGCACCAATCACAGTCACCAGCAATAAGCTCGGCACCCAGTCCAGCACAGCCAGACCAAGTGTCTTCACACTGAACAGCATTACCACCCACGCAGTTTTTAACAAAAAATCCGTCGCACTCGCTGCGGGTGGCGGTGCAAGTGCCCCAGCCGTTGAAATCGCATTCTAAGTCGTCCGAGCAATCATAGTTATGGTTGCCAGTACAGACATCAAATGTTTGACAGAAACCGCACACATATGAGCCTTGGCAAGAGTCAGCTGGTGAGCAACTACCACCCCCTTCACCCTCGACTGCAGCTTGAATAGGTACTGGTGAAAAATTGATCACCAAAAATAATCCTACCAGTCCAAGTATCACCTGTTTGAGAGAAAAACGCATACACCCATAATCTCAGAGATTATGCTTGAGGTAAAGGCTGAATTATTGACTGTTTGGAGGTTGAGGAGTGGTCATTTCGACACCAGTCAAGCCAAAAGTTTCTTGAACATTTTCTGCTGTGGTTATAGGGAACTGATACTGTCCTCCAGGATGTCTTGGCAGGAACGGAGCAAGTGCTTCTACTTCTTGACCTGTGAATAAGTGAAATTGACCAGACAGTGCGGTAGCTGCCAAGTATGCCGCATCAATGAACCCGTCTCCCAAACTTCCAGCATCTTCGCCTCTAAAAATCAAGTACTGAGTCAGTGATCCATCAGGGTTCATAACAACGAAAGCTGCTCTAGAAAGTCTCTGAGTTCTCTCCCCAATCTCAAAATAACTCCCCTCAGCTTCCAGTCTATCCAGCAGCTCATCGATTTTGGCTATGCGATCTGATAAGTTTTCTAGCCCTTCAAATTCTTCTGGGAACATGTCGAACAGCATTTGAGTGAAATCACTCCGCCAAATGGTTTCTTGCATGACTGGTGGGTACTCATTGACTGAAATAGTCAATTCGACACTGTTGCCTTGCCTATCATGAACAGTGATGGTTCGACCTTCTTCGCCCACTGTACTCACTACCTCTTGGCGGAAGTTCTGGACATACTCAACTTGACCTTCCAAGGTCATCCAGACGCCATACTCGATGTCTGGATTGGTAGTGGTGGCTCGTACATCAATAGCAGTGTAGGGAATTGGTTGTCGAACAACTAGGCCTGGATTTGCATCGGCTAGTTCATTAATTTCGGGAGTCCAGACCCAAATATCTTCGATACCAAAGTCACTACCTTCAGGCATAGAAGCCATGGTAACTACTTCAGCCGGTCTCTCCCCTCTCGGGCCCAGCACCACTCCTGACTCATCTACAAATTGACTGTTTTCAGCGTCATAAGTGGCCGAGCCATCTAGTACTATTTGTTGTAGTTCTGGACTGAGTTCATCAAAGGCGGTTATGAAAGCATCAATGTTTTCTGGCTCAATCTCGTTAATGGCCGCTGCAAACTCTTCGATGTTTTCCTCACCGACCAGTTCAATCCCGCGTGTGTAGAGTTCCTCAGAAATATCGAGTTCTTCCCAAGGATTGGGCATTGGGGTGGGGTCAGATTGAGCCTGGGTTGGGGAATGTCCCAGCGCAACAACCAGACTGACCAGCACTATCATTGCTAAAACACTCAGACCTACATTCACCAGCTTCATTACATACCACTCCTATTCATACAACCACTTCACAAGGCTATTTAATGATAGCGTAGAATGGCTTTGTGCCACAATGCAAAGAACAAATTTATCTATCAAACCCTGACCGCTGGGAACAACTGGTCGTCCCCTTCAGTGCTACTTTCATCCAGCGCCAGGATTGTTACCCGCTACAACTGCCTACCGGACGCTACATCTGTGTCAAAAAACGATTGACCATGACCCACGTTATCGACCATATTCAGGGCAAACACACGCTGGGAGCCTATGTGCTGGATGCCCGCAGTGTGGCGCGGTGGTTGTGTCTGGATGTCGACCATGATGAGGACTGGTTGGCACTACTTCAATTGGCTGAAGTGCTGCACCAGGACAATATCCCAGCCTATCTGGAAACTTCACGTCGCGGTGGGCATTTATGGCTCTTTACCCCACCGCTATCTGGCTCAGATATTCGCCGCTTTGGAACAACGCTACTCAAACAACACGGTCTGCCCGCCTGCATCGAATTGTATCCCAAACAAGATCAGCTCAAGACCGGCCCAGGCTCGCTGGTGCGCCTGCCGCTGGGCATTCATCGCAAAACGGGTAAACGCTATCACTTCATTCAATTGAACGGCACGCCCCTGGCACCCACCATCCGCGAACAGGTCGCGGTTTTGAGCCGGCCGCGCCGTGTACCACGCCCGTTTATCGACCATATCCTGCTTCAATCTATTGAATCGCAGCCAACATTGCCGCTTCAATCAATTGAAGTATCCCCCATTGATGGAAAACACCTCTCGGAGCGCATCAAAGCCGCCATTTCCGTGCGATATTTTGTCAGTCGGTATGTGGAGTTGAATGGACGCAATGTCGGAAAATGCCCCTTTCACGATGACCAGCATCCCTCATTCGGCGTCAATGAGCAGGAGAACTACTGGAGTTGTTGGGCGGGTTGCGGCGGTGGCAGCGTCATCGACTTCTGGAGTCGCTGGCGCGAGAAACAGGGACAAGATGGCAGCTTTACGGCTACTATCACGGACCTGGCCCAAATGCTATTCTGATGCAGTTTTTGCCAGTTGACACACCCTAGGCGTGTATTATGCTGTCCATATGTCATAAAGTCAGCGTGTCAGACACAAGGACAGCATGTATCGAAACTTCTTCAATCTCCAGGAAAACCCCTTCACCACATCCCCAGATCCACGTTTTTTCTACCTGGCTCCCAACCATGCCGAGAGCGTCGCCAAGTGCGAGTATGCTATCCGTAACAAAAGTGGTCTGGCAGTAGTCTATGGCGATGTGGGAACCGGTAAAACAACCATCTTGAACGAGTTGAAGCGCCGTTTTGATGAAGATCAGTACACCATCGCCGAACTCAATTACACCAACCAGAGCAGCGATACTGCTTTGCTTAAGTCTGTTGTGGCCGAATTTGGCCTACCACCAACCCGCACCAAACAACGCGCCTTCGATAGGCTACAGGAGTTCCTGGCACGCGAAGTAGCGCAGGGTCGCACGCCCTTGTTGCTGGTGGATGAAGCCCAGGACTTGGGTTACAGCATTCGCCAAGACCGTGACAAACTGGGCCTCATAAAAGTTCTGACCAACATGATGTTGAGCAACGAACGCCTGTTGCAGGTCATCCTCTTCGGGCAGCTCGAACTGATCCAGCAACTCAAAAGTCGCCGCGCCCTGATGAGCCGCGTGGCCCAATTTGGTATTCTTTCTCCCTTGACACGCCGCCGGGCGGTGGAGATGATGGAACATCGCTGGCAAACGGCAGGTGGTACGCTGCCCCTGCCCATTGATGACGACGCAATCACCCAGATCTACGAAGCGACCAAAGGGCTGCCCCGCGACATTGTGAAAGTCGCTAATTCGGCCTTCACGCACGCTTTTGCCAATAAGCTGGAACAAGCCACCATCGAGAGTGCCCGTTACGCCATTGAAGAGCATCATCTGGTGGAAACGAGTCATGTCGAATAAGTCCATCGCCGTTTACGCCCAGGCCATGCAGCGCCAAAAGGAGGAAGAACAGGCCCAGAGCCAATCTAATCCTGTTGAGAAATCTGGTGATGCAAGACATGCAAGACAGGCAAGCTCCGCAATACCTGAAAGTTCTGCCAGACATGCCAGCTCTGCCATACCTGAAAGACATGATTTACCATTGGATGACACACTTGAAGCGTTCATCTCGACGACGTTCGGGATGAAATCGTCGCACGCAGTCAACTTCCGGTGTCCACCCGAACTGAATACAGCCATTGACGCAGTATTACCGCACGCCGAAATCCAGGCCGGGACACGTATTTCCAAGACTCGTGTCTTCGTATTTGCTTTGGCCTATGCCTTATGGGATTTCCACCACAACGGGCCAGAGAGCCAACTCGTGGCCTTCTTCAAAAAATCGTAATGATTGTATTGCAGTGCAAGACATGCCAGCATGGCTGGCAATCCAGCCCGAAAGACATGAGCTTGTCTTGATTTATTATGCTCAAAACACGAGTAATCTCGGGGGCTATCGACGCTTTTTTTTGAGACGAGCAATTTTCTTGGTCAGTTGTCCCTTCTCCTCAATAAGTCGCCCATTTTCTTCAATGAGATAGCTGATAATCCGTGTTTGCTTGGCTACTTTGCTTTTTAAGGTCTTGACCATGTGTGCAAGGTTTTCGGGATCATCTGCTTCGCCATCCGTTGCCTGTTCCCCATGAATGATATGGTGGAGCATTTTGAAGGGAAACAGGAGTAAATTGACAAGAAGCTGGCGGGCATACGCTTTGAACATTGTAGCCTTTCATCAGGAAGCTGTGTCTCGCCTCTCAGGTACTGAATTATGATGGCACTGGCTTTTACAAGGTGGGCAATCATGAGCCTGCTATTTAATATAATCTAACCATAGGGATAATCACCCATCCCCACTGGTAACAGCAGACCTATGTAGACCAGGACACACATCTCCAGAACCTGGGTTTTCGTCTTTACGTTGACCTGTATCCTATGGGATTTCCACCACAACAGGTCAGAGCGCCAGCTCGTTGCCTTTTTCAAGAATGGCAACTCTGTGTTGAATGTATTGCATGTATAGCGGTGCAAGACCTGCTTTGCCAGAAAGACATGAATGTCTTGCAATACAAGTATGTCATGCAAGTATTGCTAGTCTGGCACGGCAAGCAAGACATGCCAGCATGACTGGCAATTTAGACGTTGACATCAAGCTTTTTGGGATGTTTTAGTAAAGTACCAACCGGTAACGGTTGGTGGAACCCTACTGTTGCGGGGTAAGGGCAACAGCCTGACTGTAGTGACTGACTGACCGACGGGTAACCGTTGTCAGGGTAACCTGACTAAGCAAGCAGTGATGCTTGTCGAAGACACCTCGCTCGACAAATGCTGTGAAATGTTGAAAAAAACGACGCACAGCGTCGGGCAGGCAAACCTTGAGGGAGGGAGGGAAACGAAAGGAAGGATACCGGCCAGCCTACACCAGCCCGAAGGGCATGAGAATGTCCAGTGTTAGCGTGCCCAAAAGTGTAGGTTTACCTGTCGTAACCCGTAACGACAGGTAAAAACTTGGCGTCGCCCTCGGGCAGGGTCACTCGCCAGGCGCGATAAACCTTGTCATATCGCGCAATGGCGGCCAACCCCACCACTCCGTCAACGCCCCCACCGTCGGCCTTCTGCACTGCGTTTGAAGCCCGACTACCCTGCTCTTGTACGCGCCGGGGGCCCCGCCGGTCGGCGGTGTCGCCAGCCAGGGCTGTCGCTATCCCACACAGGCCGTGGGATGCCCCTCACCCAGCATCATACCGCTGGGTGGCACGTCCCCAACTCGGTCAACACGCAACCCCAACAACGCGGATACATCCAGGCGGCCAGCGATGAGAGCAATTGCGCCAGGAGCATCACACGCAGCGGGTTACGGTTGCCAGGTCGGGGGCGAGCAGGGTAGTCGGCCTTAAGGGCCGACGGTGGGCGCTCGCCTGCGGCTCGCAGAAAAGCGTCACGCTATACCAACCTAGCCCAACAATACGCCCGTCGCACCAGATGTGATGACGGTATACGCTCCTCAGCGTAGAGTAGATATTTCAACTATCGCTTGCTGTAAACAGCACAGGTGGGATTTGCAATGTGGAGAAGAAAAACTATATAGATTATGACCAGAGTGTTACATCACCAACAGAGTACAACCACTATGATAAACACTCAAAACAGGGAAACCAATACAACATCAGCTAACGTTGCTGAAACACATCACCGCGTCTTTCAAGCACTGCGCCAACTGGAAAATGAGCCGCCACATCACACATAGTTTCAGCCTTAAACTCGGCTTCAACCCGCATGTCTGGCCCCATGATACGCTCCCACCCACCACGTCGGAGCATATCCTCAACTATATATGACATGTCTACCAATGTTCCGTCAAACTCAGCGACCTCAACCGTTGTGGTACTTTTTAACGTCATCACACCAGAAAGGCTGCGGGTACAACCACACGTGCTGTCGGGGCCTTCTCGTTCACCACTATCGCACTCTTCGGATAGTACAACGATTTCTCCCTCTGGTACAAAACAAAAGTCATTGTGGCGGTGTCCCTGTGTTTGTTGGGTCGCCACCAGGACTTTTAGAGGCCCCTCCGTTGTGAGGGCATTATGGCTTGATTGCTTGTCGTTCATTGTCGCCTTTCTGCTAAATTTTACCTGGTACTTGAGGTGGTTTTCTTTTCAATTCAATGCAAAAGTTTTCGCGGGTTCCAACAAAATGATTGGTAATTTCGTGGTTTGGATAATCAATCTCATACGCGGCGCGATAATCGGTTCGTCTAAAAACAATCCGCAGTGAATGCAGATACCTGAACTCGCCATGTAACCGCTTTCCTTTTTCAGGGTGTCTCGCCAGGGCAAAAAGCTCCTTTTTGATGTGTTTTTGAACGTGTTGAGGTACTTTACGAATGGATTTGCGGGCGGCGGGAGTGGTGACAAGTGTGTACATACCTTATTCTGGAAACGCTTGTTCCAGCAGGAATTTCTGCCCCGCTGCACTTTGAGCAAGGCTCTGATTGATAATATTTTGGGCTTCTTTGTCTAACATCAGCCAAAGCGTGTCTTCTAATGCCGTATCGCTACTGATGAGTTTTTCAAGAGCATTCAGGTAGTTGTCATTGACTAAACGAGCCATCACCTTGTTTTTGCGAGCAATGCGGAATTGAGCGTTGCGATAGTAAACCTGCTCCAATAGCTCTCCCATTTTCTGGCGTAAGTGCAAGGTAGCGATGGTGGTTTGGGTAGGGGAATTGTGCATACGATACGACTATGTAATAACTACTACAATTATTATATAACAACTATCATAGTTGTAAAGTAGCAAAATGAAATTATTGAGCTGTTCTATCTGGTAGGCAAAATCAGGGGAAAAGCAGTTGTACGTTGTACTACTGGTGGCAGCTATCTCATCTGGCGCAACGGGTTTTTGCTAGTTGACAGGTCTATATAACGCTATATAATGTTAAGTAACATCATATAGACATATATAACTTATGTGTACGCCACACCACACACGCACTCCCCAAGAACAATACCGCTTGCGCCAGGCCATGCTGTCCGAAGAATACCAGAACGAACCCGGCAGTATCCCACCTGACCAACTGACACCTGCCGCCATCCGGTCAGATTGTCAATCACTACACCCCCTTTGCGTCACCTCTGCACTGGCGCAACCGTATCAAGCAATGGGTGGGCATCCGGTAAGCCCCAACCAGAAAGGACGACATGACCCATGTCACCCTGGAAAACTTGTATCAAGAAGCCCTGAAGCATTTCCCCTATGAACTGGACTTCACCAGTTGCACCCAGGGAGACTTCGAGCCGCATCAAGGGTGCATCGAATATAGTGAAGAATACACCTTCACGGCGGGCAAACTGTTCGATGAGAAGATCGTAGCAGGTGGCTGTATTGAGCTGCGCCGGGATAGCGGCGACGATGCGCCTACCATCACCGGGTTCTTTGGTCTCTCGCGGGCTGGAGACTGGGAAAATGGGCAGTTGTTGCCGGAAACGGTGGCGGTGCAGGGCAGCTACAATTTGACGACGAAAACCTGGGAACTATGGATTGACCGGTTTTGAGCGTGAGGACATTTGCATAACCCATCAGAAGTAACCATAACACCATATATCAATAGCAGTCTGGGCGGAACTCATATCCACACCCCGTCCACTATGAAAGGAATTTATGTGGAAACCCTACCAGCCATTTTATATCCCCTGTCGCCAGGCAACATCTGAAGAATGCCGGGCACTGGAAGGCTATCTCATGCGAGATTTAGCCGCTCAACTGGATGCAGCACTGGAACAGGCAGGCGTGGATGAGAATTCGGACGAGCCTGTCACCGTCCGGGATGAAGACGGTAATGACCTGATTATGACGCACGAAATCGCCAGCCGCGAAGTGTTTTCGTTGACAATGGATAGTATCATCATCATCTTCGACTGGCAATATTACCAAACCAGCAGCCTGATCCCACGTCATGACCCGTCCCAGCACTTTCCACGGGTGATGTGTGTATTCCGGTATGGCAAACCAGATCAGGCCGAACTGTTTAGCTTTGAACATGATGGCACATTTCATCGCCTGGTCAATGAGTATCATCCTGAAAACATTCTTGCAGAGGGCGAATTTCAGGAAACGTCTCACCTGTTTTAACACGCAATTTGTTACTGTCCATCACGTAACAACCCCATCATGGTAATTTACCATCTCTATTTCGAGAACATGATTGAAGAAAGGAAAATATGAAACCATATATCAAATCTCAACAACAATTGCTGCAACACGCCATTCAAGAACTGGATTTTCAGCCCCACAAGGGACAAACCGATACGTATTATTCCAGGCAACTTCAGGCCCAGCTGCACGTTGAGGAAGGGTACCTACAGTTTGAGTTTGAAGAAGCCCCGCCGGAACGGCCCGGTGGATACTCGCAACGCAGTCGTGGGTGTGAAGATTTGCTACGGCTGGTATCCAGCATGTATGATCTCACCGAGCTGAATTTGGGTTGGATGTACTGTTGTGCTGACCCCAGCATGATGGTGATCATGTCTACCCACTCGGTTAAAATCCTCTTTATGGAAAAAGGCACGCTGGGCGTGGCGAAGGTGACCGGGAATGAGCATGGCGCAGAAATGACAATCGTGGACTATTAGTCTGCCACAACAAGAACCTACTCAACGTGACCTATCGTGAAACAACCATTCCGCGACGGGTCACGTAACGACACCCGTAACGACAGTTTGCCACCTGTGTTACAGTATAAGAACCATGCCAAAACCAACCATCATCAACGCCACCACCATGCAACAGAGGACCGGCCAGATATTGCGCCGGGCTTTTCAGGAAGGCGAACATTTCATTGTGACGCGGGCCGGGTATCCGGTGGTCGCCATCATCCCGGTGGGGGAGTATGAAACCAATTGTCACCAGGAGGCCAAGCACCATGAGCCAACGCCGCCGCGCCAAACGCCACGAACGTCTCGACCCGCCGCCCGCGATGCGGATGACACCCCGTGATCTGGCGGTCATCGAAGCCGTTTATCAGTACCGCGTGCTGACCCAATCCCAGATTGAGCGTCTGCTGTTCACCGGGTTGAACCGCGAGGTCGCCCGGCGGCGCTTGTTTCTGCTATATCACAATGGCTATCTAGAACGCCAATTCTTGCCCACCACCGGTGGACTGGTGACCAGTCCTGTTTTGTATCTGTTGGACAAACGCGGTGGGGAATACCTGCTCCAGCGTAGCGGGCATACTGAAATTCGCTGGAAGGCGCGCGATAATCGTGTGGGCAACCTATACCTTGAACATTTGTTGAATATCAACACCTTCCGTATTGAAATCACGCTGGCGACCGCCCACTACCAGTGCCCACTTGAGGGATGGATTGACGATGCCATGCTGCACCAGGATTATGACAAGGTGCGCGTGCCTGGCGTCGGGCGTCCGGTAGCGGTCATTCCGGATGGATATTTCCGCATTCCGATGCCGGATAGTAAACCCATGCACTTTTTTCTTGAATTGGATCGTGGCACAATGGACTTAGGACGCTTCAAGCAGAAAATGCAAGCCTACCAGGTCTACGCCCAGACGGGTCTGGCGTTGGCCCGTTTCAACACTAAAGGCTTCCGCGTGCTGACAGTAACCCTGGATGAAGCCCGGTTACACAACCTGCGAGCGGCGACTGCTGACGCGGGGGGCGCGAACCGCTTCTGGTTCGGGGTACTCCAAGACCTGACTGCCGATAAGGTACTCAGCGAACCGGTGTGGGGGATTGCCGGACGGGCCCGTCCGGCCCGACTGCTGAACCCGGTCCAGCTTGCCCGCCCCGATGAAAACCCGTAACATAGGAACTAACCTAGCCCGGTGCCCAGGAGGCAGTCATGCGTGGCAATTCCTTTTATGGGGCACCCCTTTACATCTTCAGAGCCAGCCCTGACCGGCGCTTCGACGCGGGGCAAGCCCGCTATCTTATCAACAGTCTGTTGGCGTTGGGGCCAATCGCCTTCCAGGTTGTGGCTCGTCCGCAGGGCATCCGCTGGCAGGTGTTGGATCTCTCCGGCAGACGCCGGGCCTTATCGACCCTCAAAACGCCGCAAGTCGCAGTCAAGACGGTACGCTATGGTTCCGGCCAACCCAAAACCTATCCCTTCTACCGCGCCAAACTCAGCTACACCACGACCCATATCGCTGAAAACCCCTTGCCATATATTGAGGATTGCCGGGCCGAGAGCGATCCTTTGTTACCATTGGCGCAGAGTTTGAGTTACCTGCGCGAGGGCGAGGAAGTCCGTTACACAGTATTGGTTGAGCGATCACACAAACCATTCTGGTATCAGGGCATAGCCGTGGCCGATGAATTGCTACATGGCGATCCCTTTGAACGTCACCTGAACACCTACCAGCAGGTCATCCGCCACAAACGCAACCAACCCTGGTATATGAGTGTGGTGGCGCTGGATGTAGACAGCCCGGAGGCCTGGCGGTCCGACGAACTGCGCCAGACCCTGGACTTCCAGTTGAGCGGTGCCTTTGACCGTTATCAACCCAACCATCCGCCCAATAGCTTGCGAGCGCGGGGGTATCCGCGTCTGGTCAGGGTCCATGACCGGGGGATTGACCAGCGCACGACCATGATTGGCTGGTACGCTCGCGGTCAAGTGGAGGAGAAGGTCACGGACTGGTGGACGGATCACTGGCTGTATCTGACGGTCAGCGAACTCGCCAGCTTGTGGCATCTACCGCATAAGGATTTTGTGGACACGAATGTCTGGTGGGCCGAAACTCAACCGGCTTTGCCGCGTCCGGTGGCTCGCAACCCGGAAGGTGTGGTGCTGGGACAAGGTGTTTACCAGGATGAACGGGTAGCAGCCCGTCTGCACCCCCGTGACCGCGATACCCATAGTGTGGTGGTCGGGCGTACCGGGGGTGGCAAGAGTACCTGGCTGCACCAACAGATTCACCAGGACATCGCTAATGGAGAAGGGGTGTTCGTGGTGGATCCGCACGGCCCGTTGGTCCGCAGTATCCTGCAATGCAGCATCCCGCCCGAACGTGAAGACGACGTGGTGGTGTTGGATTTGAAACAGATCGATTATCCCATCCCGCTCAACCTGTTCGCGGGTGCCCAGACCTACGCGGCGGTGGGCCGCGTGGTGGACATCATCGAGCGCGTGTATAGCACCAGCGGCGTACAGATTGACAAGTTCCTGCGGGCCGGTATCCGGGCCTTGCAGCACCAACCTCAGGCCACTATGGTCGATTTGTTCTTACTATTCACGGACGCGCCGTACCGGGAAAAGATATTGAGCCAGGTCACTGACCGTGACACCTATCACACCCTCTACGATGATTACGACCGGGCCGGGCCAGCCGCCCAGCGCAAAATCCATGCACCCATTTTCAACCGCATCAGTCCTTTCTACGCCAACCCGACGCTCTATCCCAGCCTGTGTCACCCGCACCGTATTCCTTTGCAGGACTGGATTGATGCCAGGAAGATTGTGCTGGTCTCGTTGGAGAGCAACCGCGAGCAAGTCCCTGGCAACGAACGCAATCTGGTGGGAGCCTTGCTCATCTCGCTTCTGCAGATGGTCGGGATGCGACCGGGCCGCCCCGCCGTGCCATGCTACATTTACATTGATGAAGTCCAGCATTTCGTGACCTCGGCCCTGGAGACAGTCTTCTCTGAGGCCCGCAAATACAACCTGTCGATGACCGTTGCCCACCAGCATTTCGGCCAACTCAGCCCGGAGGTCTTACAGGGCATCCTGGGCAATGTGGGCACGATCATCACCTTCCCGACCAATACCGATGATGCCAACAAGCTAGCCCCGCACCTGCAACCCCAGTTCACGTCGTCTGATCTGGTCAAGCTCAACCGCTTCCAGGCGGCGGTCAAGATGCAGTACCAGGGTGAGAGCCAGGATGCCTTCCTGATCCATGGTGAGCCGCCACTACCAGTACCACCTGACGGCGAATTGCGCGAGAAGCTCATCCGGATACGCTCGATAGAGCGATACACACCTCTCAGCCGAAAAGCGGTCATGGAGTGGTTGCAGACGCGCTATCCTGATCCGGTCCACGCCGCCGCGGTGACCGCCAGTAAGAAAGCGGCTGCTGCTGCCGCTGAGGCCGCCGCCAGCGATGGCACTCCTGATGATCTAGATTACGAGGAATTCACCGGATGAGCGGGCGAAGAGCCGGTGTTAGCGACTCAGTGTAGACTTACCAATCATCCAGTGACAGGCTATCTTGGGGAAAGTCCAGGGCCGGGTCATCCAGGTTCAGGCCCTCCATGACATTTCCCCGGAACCAGCCGTAGGGTTGGGTTAGAGTCCGGGCAGTGGCGACTGTGATGCCCAGCCCGGCCAGGTTGAGGATGGTCAGGATAAAAGGGGAGAATACTGGTACCATCAGGTTCAAGACCAGGAGTGGTGTCAACGTCAGAACTGCCACCCCGCCCAAAATCCGTACCGGCGTGGTGTTGGTAGCGATACCGATCCGCTGCTCCAGCAAAAAGAGGGCATGTTCATAGGCATTTGTCCACCGGCTCATAGGAGCCGCCCCGAAGAGCCGGGGTTGGGGCGTGACCAGCCACAGTGTGACGCGGTAAATGGCATAACCAATGGCAGCGATAGTCAGCAAGCCCATCGCCAATATCAGCAGTAGTACCATCAGAAACATGATACCGAAAACACATCCTGCACATCCAGCAATGCTCACGCCGCCCTGGCTCGCGTAGGCCATGCGCTCAACTCCAGAGATTGACCCACCACAACTTGAGGCGGGTAGATTTCTCAATGTAGGCTAAACGTCGTTCCAGCGCCATACCATGCGTTGCGCCAACGAACACTACCCAATCGGCCTCTTTGGGCATCTTGCCGATGTAACGGCCATAGTAAAAATGCAGCAGCAGCCAGGCCCCTAGCAGCGAAAAGATGGCGGCAGATGTCTGGTCCAGCCCGGCCGATGACCACAAGTAATAACTTATACCGGTCCAGATCAGGGCGCTAGCCCCAGGCAGGATCCAAAGCCAGAAACGGATAGCGACTCGTTCCAAGCCATGGTCAATGACCCAGTGCCGCACTGGGTAGCTGCGGGCCAAGGTCAGCAAGAGCCAGGCCAGGAACCAATGCCAGGCCACTGTCAGTACGATTGCGGCAATAATGACGAGAATAAGGATTACAACAGCAACAAATGTAATGATACCGACCAATAGACCGAGTGCCTCGTCACTCATGATGTTCTTCCTCCATTGGATCTGCCTGGGTGTCGGTATGGGGCGTTTTCACAATTTCACCCTCAATAACGTTTTCATCATCACTGGTTTCACTCAGCCCGAACTGCCGGTAGAGTGCCGCCCGGCTCATATCCGTCAGGGTCTCGGTGGTATCGTGCAGAGACGCCAGGGCATGGGCAAAGATCCCGGCGATATGCGGGTTGTGAACATCTACCGTATCGGCCAGTGCCCGTAGTTGTAACCCGGTCTGGTAGGCCCGCGCTTCCCATTGCTGGCGCTGCTGTCGGACAAGCTGGTCAACCAGGCGACGACGCTCATCGTGTTCATCTGATGATTTGAGTGAGTGTGTTTTCATTTCACTATCCCCAAACGCGCCGGATATCCGCCCAATAGTCGGCCACGACTTGCTGAGGTACTTGCTGAACACTTGCCATCGCGTCTTCCAGTATAGCGTTGATACGTGGGTGGTCTAGTGGATACTGGTCGGCCAATGCCTCCAGGCGCAAGATGGTAGTAATCGCTCGCTGGCAGGCATTCAGCAAAAGATTGTCGTGTACAATCTGAGTCATCAGGCGAAGCATCCCAAACGCTTCGACTTGCAAGGTGGCGTCAGCCAACGCCGACAGGAAGCGCCAGTTCTTCCCGCGACTGCGGGCCACTGTTGTAAATTGACTGAAGGGCATATTGTGGGCCATGCCGCGCAGCAGCACACTGTCGTGGAGTTTGCCTTCTTGTACCTGCTGGAGTTCGAGCTGAAGTTGCGCTTCTACTTCGGGACGGATTGCTTCTAAAACAGCTTGGCGATCATCTTTCAAGGCACACATTAGTGGGTAACTCCTTTCGACAAAGTCAATAAACCTGATCCGCGTTAGGCGGTGGTAATGAAATAACACAGCATCCGGCCTGTTAAGTAGCACTGGATGCTGCGGCGAGTGACCATGCCCAGCCCGGTGCATTGGTACTTGCGAAAATCTTGAGCATAAAGCGTGTTTATAAGATACAAGAACTCACCAGCGAGAGTCCACACCAAATATGTAGTGAAGACTCAACAATTATGGTATTGTTTCTAACAATTATCTGGTAGTACAAGCACAAATTTGGAGCAGATATATGTCCCATTCCCGGTCTTCCATACCACCTAGCGGCGACATTGACTTTGGAAAGTTTGTTCAGGCTCTTCGCAAACAGCGTATTTATCATGACCGCTATGAATACCCTAAACAATGGTCTCAGGAAAAACTGGCTGAGGAAGCTGGCCTGACTGTGCGCCAGGTCTCACGCATTGAGCAAGGTCAGGTCGCCAATCTGCGACCTTACCTGGAACCATTGGCCGAGGCGTTCAAGCTGACGGAGATGGAAAAAGCCACCTTCTATGCCAAAGCGGGTTATGTCTACCAGGTCCGGCAGCATCACGATAACCGGGCTGAACTGGCCGCCTTGTTGAGCCAACTGCCGTATCCGGCCTCGGTTCGCACCCCGCTTTGGGATTTCGTGGCAGTCAATGCCTACCACCGGGTCATCCGGGGAGATACTGAGGAGGTCATCAATAAACTGCATGACGATGAGCGCGGCCCCAATCTGTTGTGGTTGTTGTTTGACCCGCAATTTGAAGATGCCAACACCACCATCCATGAGGGGAATTGGCAAGCCGAGGCCATCTGGTCCTTCCGAGCCACCTCGTTCAGTCATGTCGCTACCAAACGCTACCGGTTTCTGGTCAACGCGATGAAAGCGTTTCCAGACTTTGACCGGGCCTGGCGGTTGTCCGGTGATTTGCCCGATTTCGCCCTGAACCCCGAACAGCGGCGGCGACCAACTTCAAAGATAGATCATCCGGTGTTTGGGGCGATGAAATTCATGTCGTTGCGACTACCGCATCGCTACTTTGGACAAAGGGAAGTGTCGGTCTATGTCCCGACCGAGGATAAGAAGAACCAGGAGCGATATTTCCAGTTCCGGGCGAGTATTCCGACCAATGATGTCACGTTCTTTCCGGAGCGCCGGCTAGATTAGCACTTTTCAAAAAACAAGGGTTGTCAACGGCAATGCGCCAACCGTGACAACCCTTGTAGATGCTTCAGCCCCAAGGCGGATCCCCAGGCCCAGACCCACGCTTGAGCGGTGGGATGTGGGGCAGCACAATCCCAACCACGACCGGCCATGGACGAAGCCAGTTGTCTGAAAGCGTGTATGAGACTCATCATAGCAAATGGAGAATATGATAGGATAGCGGGGGAAGGGCCGCCAGCCATTGCCGCCCAAACCATCACCACCGGTCACGACGGAAGGACGTCATCCGCCAGGATGACCTGCACTACTTCCGTCCACCAGATTGGATATTCATCACCACGATGACCAAAGCCACATTAAGGATGGTCAGCGCCAGCGGAGACCAATCCAGTGGATTAAGGCTGCAAGGGATCATGGGTATCACCTCCTTTCCATCAGGCCGGCGGTGGCCTGGCTGGGGGTAAGGCGGCGACCCTTCCAGACTTAAGCATAGTGCGGTTGCCCATCTGCCGCAACGCGCCACTTGGCAGCCCGCCACCAGCATGTTATGCTGCGCTGGCTGACGTTAAATGATGCCTAATCCTGAAAAGAAACCCTCATTACCAAACGAACCAGCGCCACGTTTTTCGCTGGGCCAAGTAGTTGCTACCCCTGGCGCTCTCGAAAGTCTTCAAGAATCTGAACAAAGTCCACTTGAACTCATCACCCGTCACGTCACTGGCGATTGGGGTGAGTTGGGCAAAGAAGATAAGCAAGAAAATGAACGCTCGGTAGAAAAAGGCTATAGGATTTTGTCAGCCTATCGACTGAAATCTGGAGAAAAAGTATGGGTCATTACTGAAGCCGACCGGAGTGTGACGACGATCTTGTTGCCTTCGGAGTATTGACGCCAACTACATACGAATAGATCAAGGCCGCAAGGAACTGGCTGATGTCAGACAACACTGAAACGCAACTATCATACCTGCTATCCCACCAGGATGTGATAGAGGCCACGTTGGTCATTGGGCAGTCTCTGGAGCAGGTGACAGGTGACCTGCTGGCCCAAGCCCCCAATTATCCTGCCGGGCATATCTACCGGCTCATCGCTCGCGCTATTGATTGTTATGTGCCAGGAGTTTCCCAGCACGTCAGCACCGGCCACTCCCAGGAGGTGCATGTCTGAACGCTCTCGCCGGTCTTATCCACGCGCTGCTGAGGTCTTTGGATTGACCGAACGTGAGCAGTTGTACTATCGTCTCAGTGAAACACGCTTCCAGGAAATCCTGTCTGATCCGGCCACCACCATTCATCAGGTGAATCTATCACTCAATACCTTCGGCGAATATGTGTTTGTGACCCTCAGCCGCGAGACTGAGGGCCAGCGGGCCATCCTGACGTTGTATTCACTGGGTTACCATGAGCAACGTGAACAGTGGATTACAGGTCACTGGCATTGGCATAGCTCACATCCCATGACAACACTCGTTCAACAACAGATACCACTGGCAGAAGCCCAACGGCTTATCCAACAGCGCCGTGATGAGATCCAACCCCATATCACCGATGATGCGCCTTCCCAACGTGCGGTATTGTTCGCGCTACTAGCCGAGGTCACGGATGAGGACTCCGCGATTACCGAGTTGGAAGACCTGGGCTATCTGGGAGTATTGCTCGACAACGAGGATGATGTCGAATGAAATCTGATCCAGAACGCCCACAAGGTAGCCATGATCCAACTGAATTGCTGGCACTGAAAACGACACTCCAGGGTATCTGGGAACAACTGCCACCTGAACATCAGGCGACGATGGCCCTCGTCTTGCTCAAATCCGTAGCAGCCAGTGGATATGGGTCATGGCTGCAGGAGGCACTACACGTGACATGGACGGGCGAAACCCATACGCCTGATTTAGCCTTTCCCATCACATCTATCTCCCGTGCTGACTTGAAGCGCATTCTCACTGAAAACGAAATTGCCCGACTGAGTGATGCCGACCTGCGCCAGATTGCCCAACGGATGGAAGATTTGTATGTGGATGAGATGTTCTGGGGGGATCTGCAATCTGTTACCCGTGATATCCTGGTCAACAAGCCACCGAAAGGACGACATGGGACGTGAATACCAACCTGACCAACGATTACAACAAGTTATTGAAACAGTCGAGACTTCACCCCTGGTTGTCAATGCGCTGGAGACTGTTGCCAGTCAGTTGATGACTCGTTTTCCCGACCATAGTGGTGAACAACTCCAGGCCATGATTGCCCAGACGATAGAGCAGTATCTACTCCATATGCCCGATTGGGTGGAGGCGCGTCGTTCTCAAACAGAACCGGAAGCCGTCAATCTCGCACCACCTGAACCCGCTTTTTATCCCATTGCCTGGATAGGCAAAGCCGATTTACTGACCTGCCATCCGGATATGGAGGCCCACATCCTGGCACTCAATGACGCTGAAGTGGCTTATATCGGCAAGAAAGTTGGCGATGCCCTCCAGGAAACGTACCATCTGGCATTGGCAACCATCCTGACCGCTTATTTGGACGTTTCGTCTGACACAACACCCGACATATCTAATCCATTGCTACCCGCACCAGTCCCCAAAAAGGAACTTCCCTTTACAAAGCCACCACGATTTCACATTATCAGCATTCAGCGTGAAGATTTGCAGCACTGCGGCTTTAGTGGCCACGAAATTGCCCAACTGGATGAGGGCGATATGCAGGCTATCGCGGCGCGAATGGGGGAGTGGTACCGGGACGAGAGCTTTTGGCATGATTTGGCGGTCATTACTCGCCAGGTCATGGATGAGAAACAGCAGTGAGACAACCTGCTACAGTCTTGGAAACGTATCATAAAATCAGCGTGTATAACACGCGGAAAGGAACACGATGAGCATGAACTACCAAAAACTCATCATCGCCGGGAATGCGACCAGCGACCCGGAAGTCAAACAGTCCAAGGAAGGCGACGTCACCTACACGCGCCTGCAAGTAGCCGTCAGCGGGAAAAAAGACCGTACATTCTTTCCCGTAACAGTATTTGGGAAATTGGGGGAGACAGTGGCGAGATATGTGACGAAAGGTCGGCAGGTATTGGTCGAAGGTCGGGTCAGTATCAGCGAAAAAGGCTATTTCAGCATGGTTGCTGACCAGGTGGTTTTTGGCGCTGGCAAACGAACCGTCTCAAATGATGAAACCGACACGTCAGATGTTGAAATAGACGCGAATGAGACCAGTGCATAGGTTTGCACTAGATAATGGGTAGACTCCGAGTCTGCCGAGTTATGACCATACCTGCTGAACGACGGTATGCTCATTCGGCGAATATGTGGGTAGTCTGCCAGCCAGTGACTCGCACAGATTTCATGACAATGCTTGAAGCAGGACACAAGTGTCATAGTAGTTCTCGTGTAAGGCGGTGTCATGGAGATAAGCTGGTGTTTTTGACCCCATTGGCAACGGATATGGAATGAGCAACACCAGGGGACTTTACAGGTGCGTCAGGCAGTCCGTGATGTTTGTTCGGGTGCGTGATATAAGGAAGTTATGCCTGAATACCCACTGGCTAATCCATCCCAGGCAGATACGCCGCGACTGGCTGCTTATCTCATTTTAGTGCGGGCTGGCGAACTGCTCATGTTTTGGATGCATCCTGTACCAGACGTATTTATCGACCGCCATGCCGCCCGGATCGCCCGCGCCACTATTGCCGCACTGGAGGTGGGGTTGTCCCCGCATGTCATCGAAATGGCACTGCACATCGGTGAGCAACGTGAACTCATGCGGCAATCTAATGGCCAGACTTCACGGATGTACCGGCGATAATTCAGAAACACTATGCGACATGAACGCCCCACACGCCGTGTTCCTGAACATTTGGCAGAAACGACCCCACCGGAGACTTACCATGTTATCAAGCATACCGAAATACCAGGCAGGACATACCCTTTCCTGGATCGCACCGACCAAGCCTGGACACTTATCACCCGTGCAGTGGATGAGCCTGCCGAGTATCGTGCTGCTGACACCTTCGCCATGACGCAACCGACCCTACGGTGGGTCAATGGAGGACAGGTCAATGATGTTTATGTGGAAGGGCTGACGACGGAGGCGTTTCTGGCAGCAACAGGTCTGGCGCTAGATATGGAACGCGGGGGCTATGTTCTCTCCAAACGCCTGTCGCGCATCATGCGACCGTATACGCTGGGTGGGTATTTTCCCCGCGATGCGGTTCACATTGACTATCTGGATAACTTGGATCGTGCCGGTCAACAAGTTTGGGACGGAGCAGGGTTAATCAGCCACCGGATGCTGGAACGTCTGGGAATTGCCGGTGACAGTGAAGCGCACCAGGCCCACTGGCAAGCGGCGGTACGACGCGCCGGGCGGGTCGAGTTCACCCTGATGACGTCTCGTGGTCAGGACAAAGGTCATGCTATCATTGCCGACCAGTTGCTCGCAGATTTCATCTTGCCGCGTGATACCAAACCCTCAGTCAAACTACGTGGGTCGGAAGTCTTCGTCGGCATCCAACTCGTGCATGGTCACCCAGATATGCGACTGGACATTCAAAGCCTGATTAACCTCTACCCATTTTTCAGCATCGAACAACTGGCCCGTTGGTTGGCGGATGAAGGCAATCTTTTTCTGAGGGCGGTGGCAAGCGGTCAGGTCGGGGAGGCCATGGCTCGCGTGGATCGAACCACGACCATAGACCAACTACGCGACTGGCCGCTACGCGAGTATCTGGTCAGCGGAGGGGATCCACGTTGGTTTGGCTATCCGGTGCGGAGCCTGATGAACCAGCATCTGGAACGCCTCAACCACAGCACACTGGGCAAGTTGCGAATTCCTATTCCCG
Source organism: Aggregatilineales bacterium (assembly GCA_965215855.1). Taxonomy (GTDB): domain Bacteria; phylum Chloroflexota; class Anaerolineae; order Aggregatilineales; family J027; genus J027. The sequence goes on from CBDCER010000003.1 coordinate 360,163, forward strand.
GCGGACGTTATTATGTCATGCCAGTGGGTGTCGGGCAGCAGGCAGACGTAGCACGGGATGTACCACGCGGTCATATTTGTATAGATCCAGACTACAGCACTGCCTGGGTCAACGACGCGGATTGGGTACAACTGGCCGGGAGCGACGCCGGTATCGCGGCAATTTTAGGTGGAGCCGACAACGACGATGCTTTGTGGGTACATCCTTTCACCGACTATGATGGTCAACATCAGGTGTTGGCCTGGCGTTCACCCAACCAGGTTGGGGAATATGTCATGCTCAAGCCTACACCCGACTCAGATCCACTGGTCTGGGCGACACCGGATGGCGACATCCAGTATCCAGCAGGCGATAGTCGCCAGTTGATGCTACGCATCGACACGATGACAGTAAACTATTTAAATCTGGTTGACTCCAGCACGGCGGGCGGCCTGGGTGAAGGCCAACCCTATAGTATTGATGTGATGGACACCACCCTCGAACGGGCGCAGGCGAACCGACATGTGTTAGGAGCCTATTGCAACCTGCTGATGGTTGCAAAAGCCGTGTACGGACAATTGCCCACCCATCCGCCAGCGCCATTGGAAGATGTGATTGATGGCAGTGTCAAATTCGGTACAGATTTGTCACCGATCATGGAGTGGATCCAGGAAGCCGTGCGGCGTATTCTACGGCAAGGCAAACCTATCCCAACGCTCTTGCAACCCAGATTGGGTGTGGCCTGGATGATGGATGCTACCGTTCCCGCACCCGTCACCAGCCAGGGACATTGGTTGGATGATCTGGTCAAGGTGGTACAAGAGCATATCACCCATATCACGGCGCGGCGCGATGCCCTGGCGCAAGCCACGATGCCACCCGCCGCCGTCTTTGACCAAGCGTTCAGTGAGCCGGAGTGGATTTCCATCGGTTCCCAACTCAACCAGACTTATACGGCTACATTGCACCGGCGCTTGCGGCAATCTGCCACCAGTGGGTTAACCGGAGATGATTACATGGCGATCCAGGCCAGCTTGACTGCATTTCTGGGTCGGTATCCGCCTGAAGTCCATACCGATATTGTGCGCGGCGCAATGGTCAGCCTCTACCTGAACGATACACTTGGCTCAGATGCCGGTCTATGGTTGCGCGGAACATCTGACGATGGGGGCCTGGCAGCCCTGACACTTAAAGCGTTACGGGAAATTGGCGTGCTGGACACGATTGACACCAACTCGGCAGGGGAGTTGCTGGTCTATCCAGGAGCAGTGGTGCGCGAGCCAACTTACCGGACGGTGGTCATCAATGGCGTGTGGTTCCACTGGTACCGGGTCTGGTGTGTCAGCCACGACCAGCCTATCCCAGCCACGATGGGTGAAGTTCCACCCGAAGCAGCCCGGCGTGCCAAAACCCACATCAGCCACCTGGCACAAACGCGCTGGCGGGGCATGACTCTAACTATCACAACTGATGAAGATGGGCGACAGATCCTCTACACCCCACACGGCAATGTCTTCGGGGTTCTCAGCTCCAACAGTCCGCCACTGTCAACTACCGAACTATATCTGGTGTTCGCGCTGGCAACGGATGGCAACCTGCGAGCCGCTATTCGCTGATACCTCTCCACCACCCTGATCCAACCATTTGAGGCGCTGACGCGCCTGAGCCGGGCGAGATACGGTTGGCGCTGTGTCTCAATCGCATATTCATCGACGCCGGTGGCGCTGTGCTGCTGGCGTCTTTACTTTTTATCAGGAGGATCATGATGGCTCATGGCACGCAGACCCAGACTGCGTTATCCGCGGCATGGCCGGCCTATGTCGAACAACTCCAGCGCCAACTGGAAACACTACAGTTACCCGCACCAGCGCCCAACCAACCCTCAATTCAGATCATGCCTGCCTTGCAAGACCCCTGGACGCAGCAGGGAAGCCTGACGCCCATCGCCCAGGCGTATGTGGGTTCTATCACGGCCAACGGCGAAGCTTTTGTATTTGGCGCAGCCCTTGACCGCCACCAACTGGTCTACCTGGACTATGCTGGGCCGGTGGAAACCGTCAAGACCATCCGCAGCCAGTTGGTCAGCCAGGGCCGCGCCTGTTATCTCAACCCACCGCAGGGCGACACGATCATGTTGTGGCCGGATAGTAAACAATCCCTGGATATCCAGCACAAGAAAATCGCCTATGGGTTGGTGCATTGCATCCTGACGCATCGTAGTATCCGCCAACCGCTGTATGACGAACTGAGTAGCACCTACCTGATCTTCGCCGACAAAGCCCAGGCTACGGCCCGACTGGGGATGCACATTCACCACCTGCTGCAAATTCCCGTGCGTCGGCCCTGGTATCCCTATCTGGTTCAGCAAGGTCGTTTTGAAGGGTTAATCGCACCCTGCGAAAGTTATGGTGGTATCCAACTCTTCCGCATCACGCTGGATCGCCAACGCTGGACGACCGTGATCCAACGGGGTTTGCAACGCGGCACTTTACAGTTAATAGAAGGAGACGAACATGGCCCGCCTACAGGCTGACCTCAAAGCCGGTTATTACCCATTGTCCGACGAACATTTACTCTTAATCGCGTCGTTATTCGCGCCTGGCCAAGGCAAGCTGCTGGATCCGTGTGCCGGGGAAGGTGTGGCTTTGACCTATCTGGCCGACGCCTGGAGTCTGACGCCCTACGCCAATGAACTCAACCACGAGCGGGCACACGCCTGCCGGGAACGCTGTGGGCCACTCCAGGCGGTGCAAGGAGATTTGCGTGAACTGCGAACCTCGCACAATGCCTTCAGCATCATTTACTGCAATCCACCTTATTCGCAGGATACCACCGCCGACCGCGCTGACCGGCGCACCGAGCTGGCGTTGATGAAAGCCAGTTGGAAGTGGTTGCAACCGGGTGGATTCATGGTCTGGGTCGTGTATGACTACCATCTGGCCCGCAACCCGCACGCCCTGGAGTTTCTGGCCTTGCGAAGCATCCAGACCGATGTCTACCGCTTGCCAGGTTTGCATCTCAACCACTACCGCCAGATCGTTGTAGTCGCCCAGAAACGTCCCAACGGTCAGGCCGCACCGGACGATTTAGAGCCGGTGATCCAGGCTCTTGAGGCGCAGGCCGAAAATCCACCTCTATTGGAGCAACAGCCCGAACCGCGTTACCAGTTGCCCGCACCACCGCGGACCCACCAGTTTCGTTTTGCGCCAGCCCGGTTGACGCCAGACTTTGCGCTGGCAGCCGTGCAGGCGGGTGGCGTCCAGCATAGCAATCGTTTCCAGTCCCTCATCGCACCACCGCCGTCGGAAACCCTGGAACGACCTATCACCCTGCCCAAAGCGGCCCAACTCCTGATGTTGATGGTATCCGGTTTCACCAATGGTTTGGTTCTGACCCAACCGGATGGGCGGCAGGTGATGGTACGCGGTACGATCCAACAGATGCGAACCCAGACTGCTGATGAAGAAGTTCTGGCGGAGGATAGTAGCCGTGTGGTGGGGCGTAAACAGACCTTCATCACCCGTCCCCAATCTACCGTAGCCTTGTTAGATGCCGAGGGTCGGGTGGCATTGCTCGACGATGAAGCGTCTATCGTAGACTTTGTGGAAACCCACCGCGAGATCCTCTTTGATTACGTCAAGACCCACCATGCGCCGTTGTATACCTTCGACTACGCCGGTCTGCGGCCTTTGCTGGATGCTATCCGGTTGCCACTCCAGGACGAACAGACGGGCCTGACCGAACTCCAGCCTTTGTATACCACCCAACGCCACATCATCGCCGCCGCCTACACTGCCTTGCAACACCGTGACCGGGTACTGGTGGCCGGGGAACCGGGCATTGGTAAGACTGCGATGGGTGCTGCATTGGCGGCAGCCGTGGGACAGGACTGCCAGCCAGGTCAGGTAACCATCGTGATGGCCCCACCGCAGTTGACGCAGAAGTGGCAGCGTGAGATTGAGCGTATGCACGGCTTACCAGCCCGCTACACCGCGATCTTGAAGCGGGTTGACGATGTGCGAGCTTTTATGGATCGGGCGGCGCGTTACCCCGACACCCTGCACATTGGCATCATCTCGCGTGAGATGGCGAAGTTGGGAAGTGGTTGGCAACATGCCCTGCACTGGCGACGCCAGCACTATGCCTTGTGGCCTGCGGGTGAAGATCCACCAGATATCTTAGCCGGACAGTCTCGCATCACAACCACTTATCTCCCTTGTTGTCCAACCTGTGGGGCTGTGGCCCTGAATAAACCAGGAGGGGAGCCTTACACACCGACCTATTTTGGTTATGATCCCCAGACCGGCACCTATGACCGTCGTCGCGGTAGTCGCAGCCAACATCATTGCCGGGCCTGTGGTGGCGCTTTGTACCAGGTGGTTCGCATGAACGGCAGTCGCCCACGGCCAGGCGAGAAATACCCACGCCGCAATCCACGGATGGCACTGGCGGAGTACATCGCCCGTGTCTTTCCGGGGCGGGTGGCGCTCTACCTCGCCGATGAGGTGCATGAGTTGAAGTCAATTGCCAGCGACCAGGGTCGGGCCATGACCCATCTGGTCAATGCTGCCGACAAGAGTGTGGGGTTGACGGGCACGTTGTATGGGGGCGTGGCCTCCTCATTGTACCTGTTGCTGTTTATGTTCTCGCGCCATATCCGCACGCAGTATCCCTTCGGGGCGGGTGGCTTGAGTACGTTCATCAATGATATGGGGGTATTGGAGGTGCGCCGCATGGCGGCATGAGTGATTGCATTCGAAATGCCACAGGTTGAGAGAAATACCTGTGAGGTCAACCAACTTACCTTAAGGGGAAACCCGGCGGGGAACATAGCATGTTGGTAAAGGGGTTAACTGGGAAGCTGTGTACCAGAGTAGGATCCCAAGACCTGAGTGATATGGTCAAAGCTATACTGCCTGAAGTCTAGTAGCGAGTTTGAGACACGCCTTCACTTGACACACCACAGCCGAGGTCAAGTTCTGGCAACAACAACTATCTTCCAGGAGTTGTGAAACTCTCTTGCCAGAAACAATGGTCAGTGAGACCTATCAAGCTACGAACGGACGCACCTAAGTCACTCTAGAAACGTCACTTATGACCGTACTGCGGGATCGCCTACGGGACGCGAGTCCTATGGCGACGGAGACCCCATAGTAGTCGTGGGAGTAACGCCCCACCAGGGAAGCTGGGAAAGCCAGCTACAGGGCGAAGGGGGTCAGGAACTATTTAACTTGGAAAAAGGAAAAAGAAAGGTATGCGAATGCAGAACGCCAATCAAATCCTCCAAGCTATTCGTAAGTTGGGAGAAAAACGAATACCGCTAACCCGTGTGTATCGCAATTTATACAGTGAAGACCTGTATCTCGCTGCATATGCCAAGATTTATAGCAATCGAGGCGCGATGACACCGGGCGTCGATAAGACGGACACGGTAGACGGTATGAGCCTGGAGCGAATTCAGAACATCATTGAATTACTACGCCATGAACAATATCGCTTCAAACCGGTTCGTCGCAAGGAAATCGCAAAGAAATCAGGACACGGTAGACGAAAACTCGGAATGCCGACCTTCAATGACAAGATCGTGCAAGAAGTCATACGCATGATGCTAGAAGCCTACTATGAGCCACGCTTCCGAGATAGCTCACACGGCTACCGACCCGGACGCGGCTGTCATACTGCGCTTCAACGCATTAAGCAAAGTTTTCGTGCATCGACCTGGTTTATCGAAGGCGACATCAAAGGCTGTTTTGACAATATCGACCATGATGTACTTATGAGCATTCTCAAACGAGATATTCAGGATGGGCGCTTGCTTAACCTCATACAAATGAGCCTGACAGCAGGCGTTATGGAAAACTGGCAGTATCATCGGACTTATAGTGGTACGCCACAGGGTGGAATTCTCAGTCCATTGTTGAGCAATATCTACTTGAATGAACTGGATACCTACATTGAAGATGTTCTCATTCCTCAGTACACACGAGGGAAGCGGCGTGCCGCTAATCTAGAATACCAAAGATTGCAATACGCAATCACGCAAGCTCGTAATGACGGAGATATTGCAAAAACAGAAGACTTGCGTCGCCAACAACGTACTATGTCATCCCGGGATACCCACGATCCAAACTTCCGACGACTACGCTACATCCGCTATGCTGATGACTTCATCTTGAGTTTCATCGGCACGAAAGCAGAAGCATCGCAGATCAAGGAAGCAATCAGGACATTTCTGCGTGATTACCTGAAGTTGGAGATGAGTGAAGAGAAAACGCTCATTACTCACGCTCGGACGGAAAAAGCCCGGTTTCTAGGGTACGCCATCAGTATCTATCATGCAGATGACAAGATGACACGTGACACAAGACCACATCATGCCAAAAGGCGTAGTGCCAACGGTAAGGTGCGTCTTGGCATACCCTTTGGACTGACACAGAAGGTTGCATCACGCTACATAAAAAAGGATAAAATCGTTGTGGATGCAGCCATGCTCCATTTCTCCGATGCACACATCATTGACAACTATCAATCACGTTTCCGAGGATTGGCAGAATACTACAAGTACGCTGTAGACCGTCACCAACTAGGCTATGTCAAGTATGTGATGCAAACAGCACTGGTTAAAACCCTGGCAGAAAAATACAAAACAAGCGTTCCTAAAATCTATCGCAGCTATCGCAATAAGATTGAAGTCGATGGGCGTGAGTATGTAGTTCTGCAAGTGGAAGTGCCAACCGAGAAGGGAAGTCGCTTGATACATTGGGGCGGCATCCCGCTACGAACCGTTAAGGTCGGTACAGGACGACTTAACGATCAAAGATTTGTGTCCTACGAATACCGCTCAGACCTTGTTCAGAGACTACAAGCAAACAAATGTGAACTATGCGGTTCAACACAAAACTGCGAAGTACACCATGTTCGCAAGTTAAAAGATCTGAAACAGCGATGGGCAGGACGCCGAACCAAACCAAAATGGGTCGAACGAATGATTGCCATGCGACGCAAGACATTAGTTGTCTGTCATGACTGTCATCGCAAAATCCATAATGGTCACCCAACTCCCAACAAAAACGAATAAGTTCTAGAGAGCCGTGTGCCGTGAAAGTGGCAAGCACGGTTCGGTGGGGGGCTGTTGGAAAAGTACCCTGAGAGGTAACTCGCCAGCAGCCTACCCGACGAAGTCATCGAAGACCGCCCCCAATATGCCAATGGGGTTTACACTGGCACCAAACGCTACGAACGCGGGGCCAAAGAAAGTCCGGGGTGTTCACCACGCCTGGTGGTGGAGACGTTGCCGGTAGCAGTTTTCGCGGGCTTGCAGGACATTGGGCTGGATATGCCCGCGTTGGTCGAGACACCGGTCGCGGTGCAACCGGACGCTGGTCTGGCAGCGGCTTACCGGGCCGGGGAAGCCCAACTCAAGGACTACTTGCTGGGCTTGCGTTATGAGGGCAAGGTCTGGACGTTCATGGGCGCGTATTTACAGGCCTTGATGAACTACCCTGACGCGGCAGCCCAACCTTATCCAGTGGTTCACAAAGAGGACGACCATCTGGTCTGGACATTTCCAGGCCTGGGTGCAGACCGCATCGCCCCTAAAGAACAAGCCTTGCTCGACATCGTGCGTGAGGAGTTGGCTGAAGGACGCAATGTGGCAGTCTTTGTGCGCCAGAGTGGGAAACGTGATATCCAGCGGCGACTGGCGGGGTTGATCCGTGAGCATGTGCCAGGGGCCAACCCGACCATCATCTATGGCGGCAACCGCAGTGCAGCGGTGGTTGACGATGGAATTCCATCAGCCTCCGTGCCAACCGACAAACGTGAAGCGGCCATCCAACAGGTGTTGGAACACGGGCACAATGTGTTGGTGTGTAACCCACTTCTGATTCAAACTGGGTTGGATTTGCTGCAATTTCCTTCGCTTGTATTTTTCGAAATCTTGTTCAGTTTGTATCCGGTTGACCAGGCCTCGCGGCGGCATTGGCGGGTCATCCAACGCCGTGAATGTAGGACGTTCTGTGCGCCGTACGGCGGCATGTTAGATCGTGTTTAGAAACACCGCAGGTTGAAGGAAACTACCTGTGAGGTCAGCCAACCTACCTGAGTGGGAAACCATAAGGGGAAAATAGCATGTTGGCAAAGGGGTGAACTGCGAAGTCGTTTAGCAGAGTTTGCAGCCCCAAGACCTGAATGTATGGGCAAAGCTGAATTGCTTGAAATCTAGTAGCGAGTTGGAGATGCGGCTTCCCTTGACACAACGACTGAAGTCAAGCCTCAGAGACAGCATTTTAGTAGAACGGAAATGCGAAACCTTCTCTCTGAGAACGGGGTTAATGAAACCTCTCAAGCTACGAACGGATGCCCTAATCATTCTGAACGTCTAGCATGACTGTACTGCGGGATTGCCTAAAAGCCGCGAGGCTCATGGCAACGGAAACCCCATAGTAGTCGTGGGAGTAACGTCCCACCACGGCAGTTGGGTAATGCCAACTACAGGGCGAAGGGGGTTAGGAATTCAAGCTGAAAGTTTTTGAAAGGTATGCGAAATGCAAACAGCTCAACAAATACTCACAGCTATACGCAAATTGGGAGAAAAGGGTATACCCCTGACGCGGGTATATCGAAGCCTTTACAGTGAGGACTTGTTCCTGACTGCCTACAGCCATTTGTACAGTAAATCAGGCGCAATGACACCTGGAACATCACCCGATACCGTCGATGGAATGAGTATGGAACGTATTCACGCTATCATTGAAGCTCTACGCTATGAACGCTTCCATTTTCAGCCAGTGCGGCGGACATATATCGACAAACCCAAAGGTGGCAAGCGCCCGCTCGGTATCCCGAATTTCAGTGACAAGCTTGTGCAGGAAGCACTCCGTATGCTCTTGGAAGCCTATTATGAACCACGTTTCTGCGAGAGTTCACATGGTTTTCGGCCTAAACGGGGCTGTCATACAGCATTAAAGCGCATCAAACAGAAGTTTCCGGGAACGGTATGGTTCATAGAAGGCGACATCAGTGCGTGTTTCGATAACATTAATCACGACATCTTGCTGGCAATACTAGCCCGCGACATTCATGATGGACGCATATTGGAACTAGTGCGACGTTGCCTGAAGGCAGGTGTGTTAGAAGATTGGCAATACCATAAAACTTACAGTGGTACACCCCAGGGCGGCGTTATTAGCCCGCTACTCGCCAACATTTACCTGCATGAACTGGATACTTTCGTCGAGGATATTCTTATTCCTCAATACACAAAGGGCAAAATGCGGGCAAGTAACCCCGATTACCGACGGATACGGCATCAATTGGCTAGGGCACGCCAACAGCAGAGTAGCCAGGTGCGTGACCTTCAATCCCAACTCCGTGAACTTCCATCGGGCGATCCCCAAGACCCAAATTATCGCCGCCTAAAATATGTGCGCTATGCCGATGATTTCCTGCTCGGTTTCTTGGGCAGTAAAGCAGAAGCAGAAGCGATTAAAGCGGCAATTGCGGATTTTCTACGCGATCAATTAGGCTTGGAACTAAACACCGCTAAAACCTTGATTACACATGCACGTACCCAGCAAGCCCATTTTCTGAATTATGCCATTAGCACTCAGCATGAGAACTCTAAAATGACCCGAAACAGCAAGGGTTATAGAGTGAGAAGTGCGAATGGGAACATTCGGCTTGGGCTGCCGCAAGGACTGATTCAACAAAAGGCTAAACGGTATCTGCGCGATGGCAAAATCATTGGTGATGGGACTTTGCTCCATTACTCAGATGCCCATATCATCGAAACATATCAACAACGTTTTCGAGGTATAGCCGAATACTACAAATATGCGACTGACCGAAGCCAATTGAGTTATTTGCAGTATATGATGCAAGTTTCATTGGTGAAAACCCTCGCCAGTAAGTTCAAACTCTCGGCGAAACAAATCTATCGGAAGTATACAGGTCGTAAAATCGTTGCTCAACATAACTATCGGACACTTCAAGTGGAAGTTCCTATTCGTGATGGAACGCGCCTGATTTATTGGGGCGCAATTTCCTTGCGGGTCGTTCCGATTGGAATGAAAACGATTGAAGACCAACCGAAGTTTGAAGGGGCGTTGGCTAAAACTGACCTCATTCAGCGATTGCAAGCGGACGAATGTGAGCTATGTGGTTCCACCATAGATGTGGAAGTCCATCATATCCGTAAGCTGGCAGACCTGAAAAGGCGTTGGGCAGGACGCAAAGAAAAACCCGCATGGGTAACCAAGATGATTGCCATCCGCCGTAAATCACTAGTGGTATGTCGGCAATGTCATCGGGCTATTCATGCCGGACAAAGCCCCCCCAATTTGCATGAATGAATTCTGGAGAGCCGTGTGATGTGAAAGCATCAAGCACGGTTCGGAGAGGGGCGGATAGAAAAGTATCATCACGATAACTCGCTAGCCGCCTACTCTACATCTGTACTATCAGGATACGATGGAGCAGCAAGCCTTGGAACTACTGGCTCGCAAACGCGAGGCCGCCCAAATTCTGTATGGTGACTTAAGCGCCCGTGGCCTGGCGGCTCTGACCGGTGAAGGTGGCATTGCCAACGACCTTGTCAAAGCGTTGGAACAGGCCATCTGCCAGACTGACTCCTATCTGACGACACCAGATGAGCAGGTCGATTTGCATGACCTGTTTGCCCAGACCGCACTGGCCCACTATGAAAGCCCCTGGACGCTGGCGGTAGCTGCTGAAGGTGTGCAACGCCCGGCAGAGATACGACCTGTTATGCCAGAGCCAGAACCGGTGCTGGTACCCGTCGAACCCCCGCAACCAGTACCTCTGTTACGTCGTTTTCCGGCGGCAATCCCGCTCCCACCTCGACCATCTACGCGCAAACGCCGAACCCAATCCGGTGCTGGTATGCCTGAGCCTGCGCGTACTGCCCGCCGGGTAAGGGAGCCAGTCCAACTCAGTTTGTTTTGATAGCTGGTGTGCCAGTGAGCAACGTGATCCGGCATGCCAGTCTCTTGTTTTTCTCATTATCTATAGTGAAAGGATTCGATCTATGTCCAGCAAGACACCCCCTGAAACGGTGATTACCCTGCGGTTACCGAGTACGCGCAGTGGCATCCAGCGGCGTGGTCAGGGCACGCTGCTGATCCAGCGCGGTGATCTGGCCCATATCCAACAGTTTAGCTACACGGATTGGGATTCGGTTCAGACCATGCTCCGGCAAGCGGAGATGACGCTGACCGGCCTGGAGATTGACCCGCCGGAGACACCTTCGCCAGCGGTCACATCCGTTGAAAATCCACCGGAGGCTGCATCGCTGGTTTCGACGACCGAAGTGGTCACGGAGCCAGCCTCGACTGGCGAAACACAAGCTGACGATGCCGCGCAGTCCCTTGTCACTGACACGAGTGAACCGCCCACACCTAGCAGCCCACTTACTGACGGGTTGTCTGCTGATCCAGCGACCCAACAACTGACCATGTTTTAGGAGTCTATGATGACTGACCAACAAGCCCCTCAACGAGTATTCAAGATTGGCACGATCCGTATTGTGGCGGATGACACGCTGCGTGAGTTGAGCCATGAGGAAGTGCGACAAATGCTGCAAACGACCTATCCCCAGGTCGCCCATGCCACTGTCCGAGAAACCACGACGGAGGATACCACTCTGATTGAGTTTGTGCCCAAGCCGGGCCGGAAAGGATAGTACGATGACCGCTGTGAATCTCGCGTCCTGTCTGGCCGAGGTTCCGGCGTTTGCTCCAATGGGCGTGCAACTGCTACAACAATTGCGCGTCCAGACTGGAGCCTGGTTGCCTGCCACCGGGCTGGACCCGGCTACGGTGGCCGCGGCCACGCTGGAAATTCTGGAATACACCCGCCACTGTGCGGTTGCTATTCGTAAGTTACGTACCTTACTGCCAGTGCCTTTAACCCATCCACTTCTGGAGGTGGGACTATGACAAGTGCTACCGAACTGGTTGAGGCCCTGACCCTGTTGGGCCGGTGCATGTTGGCTGATCCCATCCAGGGATTGGCGACTATCATCGGCTGGTTGGATCCCTTATACGGCCATCCGGCAGCAGACATCCCATCCTACAACCGCTTTGATTTTGATGAGATGTTGGTGGCCGGGACAGTCTGCCGCGAGTGCTTTCCCGCTATTTACCAGGAGTGGGTCAGTCGCGCCCGGCGCGGGGAGTCAACCCATCAGTTAGAACAATACCTGTGTGGGGCCATCAGCCAACAATTGGATGTCGAACTTGAGGGCCTGGAGATGATTCCCTATGGCTTGCCGCTCAACACGCAGGGTGTGAACCTGCTGGATACTGATCTTTGCACCGTTGACGAGTTGCAGGTTTTCCGCCCCTTGCTGGATTGTTTCGGAATTGAACAAGAACGATTAGATGATAGAGCCACTTACCATCAGGCTCAACAGATTGGCATGGTGTTGATGGATAGTTTGCTGGCCCACAACCAGGAACCTTACACTCAACTGGCCTATGCGCTGGGCTGGATGCTGTCTATCACCGGTAACACGCTGGTTGATTATGTTGAGGGCGAACTCTGGGAGATGGGCTTGCAACCATTGGCCTGGACGCCGGAAGACATTGCCTGGCACCGTGCCATCCACCAGGAAGCCGACGAGATACTGGCTCTGGCGAAACAGGGCCTTGACCAGCTCCAGACCGACTCCGCCTTACGCCAGGCCCTTCAAGAGAACATCCACCGTATTGCACCACAACTACCCCAGGAGAGGAACGATTATGGTTTTACCAACACTGACATCCAGCGCCTCAGTCGCCAGTGTCGATGGCCTGGTGACACTCCAGAGTTTGCTGGAATCCCCACCGGTACTGCAACTCAAATTCTATGAATTTGGCATTGTCATGCACCGCCAGACTGAGCAAGGCGAAACCGCCTATCTGGTTGATGCTGACCAGGTGGCAACCACCCTGGCGGCGCGGGTGTGTTTTGCGCCGGGCTTGCTGTCATCGCGTACCGTGACAGTGATCCAGGAAGGCACGCGCAAAATCCTGGTCGAGTACCGTCGCCGCCAGAAGACCGCCTTATTGCTGGCCGGGCAAGACCCGCTGGTCGTGCCATTGCCAGCCTTACTGCTGCTGCGCGTCACAGTCGGGGACGAGCGTCCGGACTACCGGATTTATGCAGTCAAGGAACGCCCGACCACGCTGGACGTTTCATTGTTTCGTGCGCCATTGCCCAATATCTATCCTGATGGCCGGATCTGTTGGGGCAGTGTTCCCCAGGTTTCACCGGCATCCTTACAGGGCAGTGTGCTGGATAAGGATTGGTCACTGCTGCTTGGCACATTGTTCACCGATCATGCTTGCACGGGCAAGAGCCAGCAATTTCCGGGTGACATCCGGACCATGTACACCGCCCTGCAAACGCGGCGGTCACGGGTTTATCCCAACCGTGATCTTGTCGCGGCTAATCTGACCTTAAATGATGTATTGGAAAGGTTGCAGCAATGAACACACCTTACAAATTTAACCCGCACCAGATGGTGCGCCAGATTGTGTTGGTCGGAGTGGGTGGTACCGGGTCAATCCTGGCCCGGCATCTGGCCCGTATCCTGGTGGATCTGCGAGCGCGACGCCACCATCTACCATCTGTGTTATTGGTGGATCCCGACCGGGTGGAGCAGCGCAATATCGGGCGGCAGAGCTACACAGCTGCCGATATTGGCGAATACAAGTGCCGCGTGCTGGGTACGCGCCTCAACTTTGTGTTCGGGTTAGATATGGCCTGGGCCTGCGAACCGCTGGATGCCGACAAGCATATTGAGCGGGGAGCGATTGTCCTGGGCGCAGTTGATAACTACCTTGTAGCGTCTCAGAGTTTTTGCGCCAGGCTATGCGGATAACAGCCTCTAATCTCACAGTTTTTGCCCCATTATTCTCACAATTTCTGCGCCAAAGCAGCGTTAATCTCACAGTTTTTGCCCCAAAGGAGCAGTCATGATTGACACAACTATTCTCACCTATGATCCACCGTATCACTTCAAACAAATCGTCGTTGTGGGCCTGGGGGGTACGGGGTCGCAAGTTGCCCGATGTATCGCACGCCTGTTGTATCATCGCCAGCAAAAACGTCAGCACATACCCTCGGTGTTGTTTGTTGACCCGGATATCGTGGAGCCACGCAATGTGGGCCGCCAGATGTTCTCGGTAGCGGACATCGGCCAGCCCAAAGCCGCAGTCTTAGCCCAACGTTTCAATCTGGTGCTGGGGTTATCTATCGCCTGGTGCAATGAGCCAGTAGATAGCCAGAAACACCTGTCGTGTGGCAGCCTGGTCTGTGGCTGTGTGGATAACCATCTGGCACGGGCTGAAATTGCCCGTACACCAAATATCATGTGGTTGGATACAGGCAATGGTTATGATTTCGGTCAGGTCATTTTAGGCGATAGCAGCGACCGTGACGAAGTGCTAAATGGGCTGCACCAGGCACAGCCGGGAAGCTGTCGTCATCTACCCCATGCCGGTTTGTTGTTTCCCGCCTTGCTGCAACCAGAGCCGGAAACGTCCCCCACGCCGCCGTTGTCCTGCGCGGAATTGGCTTTGCGAGATGAGCAGCACCTATTCGTGAACGATGTCGTCGGAAATATCGCTGCACAATATCTTTACCGCTTGCTGAACCGCGAGCCAGTGACAACCTTCGTGACATTCTTGAGCCTGACCCCAGCCCCGGCGGTTAGCAGCATCCATGTAACCCAAAAGAACCTGGAAGCCTATCTGGGCGAAGCATAGTATCCACGACAAAGGAACTTTCCCCGGCCATGTAACGTCTTACCCCCAGGTAAGTGTGTAGAAAGCAGTCGTGATGGTTTCCAAACCTGGTGGTGTAATCAGTGGCACATTCCCCAGCCTCAAACTGGGACGCCCAGTAGCCTATGCGTCGAGTGTGGAGCGGGATTTTCTGTTCTTCCTTGAGTTCGACCCCGACATCCAGTATTACCAGGAGCAGCCCTTCTGCATGACCGGCGAACTGCCGGACGGAAACGTGCATCGTTACACTCCCGACTTTCTCGTCAGTTATGCCGGAGGGCAGCAATTAGTCGAGTGCAAACCCGCCAGTGCGTGTGATGATCCACATACTCAACAACAGTGTGCATTAGGTGAAGCCTGGGCCGCCGCACATGACAGTACGTTTCGCTTGGTGACTGACGCCGAACTGCGAGCCGGACATAAGCTGTCCAACCTCAAAGTGCTATGGCGTTACAGCCGTTGGCCCCTGGTCCCTGAGACAGCGGCAACCTGTCTGGCACTGGTCCAGGCCCACGCGAACCTCACCGTGGCACAGTTAGCCGCCTGGCAAGCGCCAGAACATCCTCATCACGCCATACCGCTCATTTATGCGCTGCTGTTTCATCACCAGTTGTGTACCGACCTGGCCCAGTCATTGACACCCGACAGCCGCTTATCAGTGGAGCGGTGACGATGGGCCGATTACACATTGCTCCTGGTGTTCGCCTGTTGCTGGACGAGCAAATGGTCATCATCCGAGAGGTTCTGGTCGATGGTCGCTGTCGCCTGGAAAACCTCAGTATGGGCGGTCAGCAGTTCATGAGTCGGGACGAACTCTGTGCAACCTGGGCTACGGGGCGACTACGCTTTGAAGTCATTGGGCGTGGGGCACACGTAGATCTGGATCGCCCGCTAGCCGTGACCTATACACACGCCGACTTTCAGACCTTACCCGAACGCCAGCGGGCGGTGGCGTGGACGCGCTACCAACACCTGACTGCGCTTTTCCAATTCACCGGACACGCACAGTGGGGCTGGTTGCCGCGACAAGACATCCGCGCCTATGTGCAGCAAGCTGATGACACGCCCGGTACTCCCAGCGCCGCCAGCCTGGAACGCTGGCTGAAGGCATTTCTGGATAGTGGCGGTGATATTCGGGCGTTAGTGTCACAATCTCACCAGCAAGGCGGTCGGGGCCGGTCACGGCTCAAGCCTGAAGTGGAGCAAATCATGCAGGCGGTGTTGGCTGACTGCGCGGATAATCCCCGCCACCGCACACCGGACCAGGTTTACACTCGTATTCTCAACCAGATCGCTGATGCGAATGCCACGCGCTCACCCGATGATCTGCTCATGCCACCATCGCGGTCCACGCTCTACCGGCGTTTGGAGCAAGCCGGGATGCAGGCGATCCTGCGGCGTAAGCCCAGCCGCTCCGAGCGACAGGCGGCCAGTGATAGTGTGCCCGGCCCACGGGTGAGCCGTATTCTGGAACGGGTGGAAATTGACCATACGCCACTACACTTGTTTGTGGTGGATTTCGAAGATCGTTTGCCCATTGGTCGTCCCACGTTGACGCTGGCTACCGATGTCTACAGCAAAATGCCATTTGGATTTGACATCAGTTTTCACCCGGCCAGCTACCTGACCGTGATGCGCTGTTTGCGGCATGGTATTTTGCCCAAGCCTGACTGCCAGACAATCTATGCCTTCCCCGTTTATGGGTTGCCCGAAACCGTGGTGGTAGATCGCGGGCGAGAATTCACCGGACACAGCCTGACGGATGCATTGGGCATGTTAGGCATTATCCGTGAAGTGATGCCCGGACGCACCCCCTGGTACAAAGGCAGTGTGGAACGGTTCTTTCGCACCCAAAACCAGCGACTGCTGGAAGGATTGCCCGGCTATACCTTCGGTAATATCTTCGCACGAGCTGACTACGACCCACAGTCGGATGCCTGTATTTCCCTGACTGCGTTTTACCGGATGCTGCATCTCTTTTTGTTGGATGTGTATGCCCAGAGCTGGCACGATGGTATCCAGGCCATCCCCTCACGACGCTGGGCAGCCAGCTTACGAGAAGGAATGCTGCCCTGTTTGTATCACGATGCTGAAGAACTACGCATTATCTTGTGCGCCAGCGAAGAGCGGACCCTGACCCGCCAGGGCATTGAATGGCAGACGTTGTATTACCACAGCCCGGCACTGGGGCGGCTGCGGGCTGCAACCAATGGGGCGCGGGTGCGTTTCCGGTACGACCCGGATGAGATGGGGGAAATCTACGTTTACGATGCGCTGACAGGCGGCGGTTGGTTGACCGTTCCGGCGGTGGACCAGGTGTATGCACGGGGATTGTCGCTTTACAAACACCGTGTGATTCGCCAGACGGTGCTTGACGAGAAACGTCGGGTTGACATCTATGCGTTGGCCGAAGCCAAAGCCCGGTTGCAAGATCTGGTGGCTCACGAATTCGCCCTGACCCGCAAAACACGTGGGCGTAAGCAAGCTGCCCGGTTTTTGGGCGTTGATGCCACCGAGACACCCCCGCCACCACCGGTAGTTCCTGCAGCACCAGTGATCTTGCCGCCGGACACGCCCTTGCCGCCAGCTGATGATTGGACCGGTGATTATGAGCTTCCCCCTGATGATGCGTTGTAAGGAGGCGGCATGACTGCACCGGAGCTTACGGGCTTGATGGCCCTGTCACCCCGCGAGCGTATCGCCTATGTTGAGACAATCCGTATCTGGTATCCGCGCATGACGTGCATTTTTGAGGCAATTACGTCCAGCCATGATCTGAATGCCTACAGTGCCGAACCGCAATGCCTGATGGTGGTCGGTCCAACCGGCGTGGGTAAATCAACCCTGTTGAATTCATACGCAGCCCGATATCCCCGCCAGATAGTGGCCGAAACGACCCAAATTCCAGTCCTCAAGGTAACCGTTCCAGCCAAAGCGACCATTCGCAATTTTGCCACCAAGCTGTTGACCGCGGTTGGTGATCCCCTGGCAGACCGGGGTACCGTGGGTAGCCTTGAACTACGTCTATTGGGCTTCTTGCGTGACTGCGGCGTGGCGTTGCTGATGGTGGATGATCTACAGCACTTTGTAGACCGTGACAGCGAACGTGTCTTACATGATGTGAGCAACTGGCTGAAGAACCTCATCAAGGAAACGCACATGACCTGTGTCATCGCGGGGTTACCCGAAGCAGAACGTGTTTTGTGCGCCAACGCCCAACTCGGACGTTTGTTCGGCGATCCCCATTTGCTCCAACCGTTTACCTGGGATGCCCAGCAGCCAGATACCATCCAGGAATTTCGCACATTCCTCCAAACATTGGAGGGACTGTTGCCATTGCCTGAGCCATCACATTTAGCTGGGATGGAAACCGCCTGGCGTTGTTTTGTGGCGAGCAGCGGCTGCATGGCGCATCTGATGAGCCTGATTCGCCGGGCGGCCCAGTATGCCATTCAACGTGAGTACCGGATGTTGGACCTGGATTTGCTGGCCGAAGCCTTTGACCATCGTCTGGCCGGTAAACGGCGGGGTATTTCTAATCCTTTCAACGGCGATATTCCAGACCGGGCGGTGGACGAGGTTGCAGATACCACCCGGCGAGCCACCAACCGGCGCAGCTATACCCGCTCCAGAAATGGCAAACACACATGACCTTATTGGTAATTCGCCCTGCGCCCTATCCCGATGAATCACTGACTTCATATGTGGAACGGTTGGCTCAAGCTAATCATTATGATCCGCCCCAGTTACTCAGCAGTTGGCTACGTGCGTCAAATAGCACCAAATTGCTGGAACCCAACCAACCGGCTCAACGCCTGCTTTTTTATGAGCAATTGATGCGCTTAACCGGACGACCAGTATCTCAACTCCTGGCCCTGACGCCGCATCGTTTTGTGCCGGTGCTGCTGCCGCCTGATGTTTCACCTGATGAATGTAACATTGATGGTCAGCGTTTTCGGCTGTTGCCACGCGGTCATTTCAAACTGCTGCGCCCCGACACCTCAGCCGGATTTTGTCCGGCTTGTTTGCGCGAGGGCAGTTACCACCGGCTTCCCTGGCAGTTTATTCCTATTGCGACTTGTCTGATCCATCAGTGCGCGTTGGTAGACCGGTGTTCCCAGTGTGACAATCCGCTGCCAGTCAGGGCGGTTTCGGTCAGCTGTTGTTCTGTTTGCCACTGCGATTTGAGAGACTGTGATTCACTGCCGCTGGCATCCGATGATCTACTGCTGCAAACGCAGCGTTGCCTTTATGCCTGGCTGGAAGGTGGAGAGGCTCCTGCATCACTGAACTTGCCCCCCGTGTCCGGACAGGTATTGTTTCGCGTTCTGGACGGATTGCGCCGGGCAGTGCAAGTTGCCCGCGCTGATGAATGGACATTTGCGCCTGATTCGGCTGTCATGCAGTCTATACCGGGCAATAATACGCACTACCGCTTATCCCCATCCCAATCCGGCTCCTTGTATGCGGCGGCGTTGCACGGGCTGAAAGACTGGCCGGAAGGCTTCTTTGCTTTCCTGGATGCTTACCGGCAGCGGGGCCAGGGCAGCAGTTTGAAAAGCCTGGGAACTTTATACAGTCTCTGGTTACAGAACTACTGGCAACATCCTGCTTTTGAGTTTGTCCAGGAAGCCTTTGACCAGTATCTTATCTCGCATTTTCCGCCTACTCGTTCCTTGTTGTCATCTGCTCGCAGCCAGCAGCGCCCCGGCTTGATTGAGCAGCTACCTTATGTGGATGTGCGTGGTGCGGCGCGGATGATGGGGACCTCACCGCCCAAAATCCATCGCCTCATTCGGGATGGGTTATTGGATGTTTACCCGGAAAGTGATCCAGTCCAGCCCAGCGTGCTACTCTACCGCAGTCAGGTAGAAGCATTTCAGGAACCGCAGGCAACCGCCTTGCCCCTATGCGATGCCGCCGCCTATCTGGGGCTTCGCACCGCGCTGCTCAATGACATGCTGAAACGGGGGATGCTCTTGCCCACCGGACGCCAATACCAGCAAGGCGAGTGGGTACCTGGTTTGACTTACCAGGACATTGACGACTGGTATGCGTGTTTGAAAGCGCATGTCACGGTGCAGCCCTTGTCTACTGAAAGCGGTGTCCGACTTAACCGGGCAGCGATCTTGAATGGCAAGGTCGGGCTAAAACTGGTAGATCTGCTCGAACGTGTGCTGGCGGGTGAACTCGCCGCCTATCATCCATCTGCCGATCTCCGCCCATTGAAAGATTTGTGGTTTGATGAAGCGGCGATTTTGAGCCTGACGCAGCAGGTCAAGGACGAAAACGGCTGGGTCAGCTTTCTGGAAACGGCGGCCTGGTTGAATGTCGGGCGGTGCGTGCTGCATCATTGGATAGACAGTGGCTTACTGGTTCCGGTTGCATCGTTTGCGCGTGCCCAATATTTCCTTCGTGCTGATGTATTGGATTTCCAGGAACGCTGTGTATTTGGCCCAGAAGCTATGGCAATACTCAACATACCGCGTACTGCTTTGAGTCAGTGGGCGCGTAGGGGATACCTTGATCCCTTGAGTGGCCCTGGCATCAATAATCACGGTCGCTACGTCTTTGACCGTTTTATGTTGGAAGCATGGCATCATGCTTATGTTTCAACCCCGGAAACCAAACAACTTCTTCAGGCCACCGATGTTATGCTTCGTCGTTGGCGTGAAGCCGGTAAACTTACCCGTCTTGTCTCGGAACCTCGTATTGCTGGCTTCTATCGGCGTGACGAGGTGTTGAATTTGCAGCAAACCTTGTCGCTGGCGCAAAAACTGTGAGACGTGGCGCAGAAATTATGACGTTCGGCGCAAAAACTCTGAGACGCTACATACCTGGCGCGAGCTGAAATCTGCAAAGCACGCGAGGTAATTTGGATATCCAGTGGCAATCACGCCACCAGCGGCCAGGTAATAGTAGGCAATACTGGTGACCGCCAGCAGGTGTTGGCGAGTCTCGAGAATGCCCAACGCACCGGAACGATGTGCTACTTACCCCATGCCGGTCTGGTCTTTCCGGAGTTATTGCAACCTGAACCAATTCCCGAACCCCAACCCAACCTGTCGTGTGCGACACGTGTTGAACGTGGTGAACAAAGTTTGCTGATTAATGGTGCGCCCGTAATCGGGCGTTAGTGTCAGTGGAGGGAAACCTCTACTCCCTGCGGATAAAGGAGTTGCCCAGCGCCTTACCCAACGGACGAAAGTCCAATGGGGAAATAGCACGGCGTGAAAAGGGGAAATGACCACTCCATCAAGAGGTCAGGTTTCTCAGGGCAATCTCGATAGGGTGAAAGCTGAATTGCTTGAAGCTCAGAGGAGAGTGGGGCAACAGGACCCAGGCAGGAAAGATGGTGATACCTGTTTCTACATGAATAGCGGTTGTATCGTTGACAACAGCTATATCCGCTCATGTGGCACAGCCCACGTAGATGGGACAAAACCTCGAACGAGCCACCTAAGTCGAGACGGTCTGGACTAACGTCTAAACGGGGATTGCCCCTGTCGGGATGCAAATTTTGCTATGGCTTTGAGCCTGAAAACCCGACGAGGCAACGGAGCCTGCGTAGTAGTCTGAGGACGGGAAAGCCGCCCACATGGCAAAGGCAGGCAGGTTCTCTAATCGTAATAAGCTTGAGAGGAGCACAAAGTGCAAAACCCAAACATTCTACTTACGATCCTTAGCTCAATGGCACGTAAGCCAGAAGTGAAGTTCGACAAGCTGTTTCAAAAGCTGTACAACGTTGAACTTTGGCTAATGGCATACCAACGTATTGCCCCGAAACCGGGTAACATGACAAGGGGCGTAGATGGCAAGACAATTGACGGCACTGGCCGCAAACGTATTGAGAACATGATCGAAGATCTGAAAGCGTCTCGCTATACACCAAAGCCAGCACGTCGTGTCTATATCCCAAAAGCGAACGGTAACATGCGACCGCTTGGAATACCAAGTTTCGAGGACAAGCTGCTGCAAACGGTAGTCAAACTCATTCTCGAAGCCATCTATGAACCAACCTTCTCCCCATATTCACATGGCTTCCGGCCCAACCGCAGTTGCCATACGGCACTCGAACAAGTCAAGGCCATGCACGGGGTACGATGGTGGATCGAAGGTGATATCAAAGGTTTCTTTGACAACCTTCAACACGATACGCTGCTGGGTATTCTCGGAAAACGCATCGCGGATAAGCGGTTCCTGCACCTGATCGGTCAATTCCTGAAGGCAGGATATGTCGAATCTGGCGTGAAGCACAACACCTACTCTGGAACACCACAAGGTGGCAACCTTAGCCCAATCCTATCCAATATCTATCTGCATGAACTCGATAGGATGATGGCACAAAAACAAGCCACATTCAATCGAGGGAAAGCGCGTCGCATTCGCCCCGAATACCGGCGACTACAGCGAAGGATACGTCGGGAAAAGGCAAAGGCACGCGAAACTGGTGATTGGACATCCTACAAAGCACTCAGAAATGAATTGCACAAGACACCAGCTTCGGATCCGCAAGACCCCGACTACCGGCGGTTACGATATGTGCGCTATGCTGACGACTTCCTCATTGGAATAAACGGCAGTAAGGCGGACGCCATTCAGTTAAAGTCCTGGCTACAAGCGTATCTTCAAGAAGAACTTGGCCTGGAACTGTCGGCGGAAAAAACGCTGATTACCAACGCCAAGAAACGTGTGAGATTTCTTGGCTACGACATACAACGATGGCAGACTAATCGTGTGCTAAAATTCCGGAATGCCCGCTATGGTGCAATGAGAAAGCGGACGACCAGTTATCAGCTAAAGTTATCGCTTCCACGCGACAGAATACAACAATTTGCACGGACATACGGAACGGCTGAAAATTGGAAAGCAAACCATCGTCCCCGTTTGCTGCATCATAGCGAACTGGAAATTCTGATGATCTACAACACCGAGGTCAGAGGATTTCTGAACTACTATGCTTTAGCTGACAATCTCAGCTATGTAGCTGCCAATTTGCTATGGCTAACCACGAACAGTTTCCTCAAGACACTTGCCAATAAGCGCAAATGTAGCGTGAATAAGGTCGTTAAGTCCCTGAAAACGGGAGCAAATACCTTCGTTATTCGTCATCGGAAAACAGATGGAACGATCAAGGAATATCAACTGTTTTCATCAACGCGCCAATTGAAACGCGAAAAAGTGACGAATTGGGTGGTAGACCGAATTCCCCATACGTGGCAGTATCAATCACCCTCTGAACTGGGAATGCGGCTTAATGCCAACCAGTGTGAGTGGTGTGGGACAACACAAGGGAAGATGGAAGTTCACCATATCCGACGGTTACGCGATCTTAAAGGTAAAGCGAAATGGGAAGTTGAGATGATTGGAAAGCGGCGCAAAACGATGGTGCTGTGTCGAATATGCCATCAGGCACTACATGCGGGAAAACTCACTGAAGCAACAAGACAACAGAGCTAAGTGAGAACTGGAGAGCCGGATACGCGGAAACGTGTATGTCCGGTTCGGAGGGGAGTGTTGTGAAACCTACTGTGGCAACACAGCAAGGCGCATGGCACTTACCCTACATTTTCAGGCAATGGTGGTGGCTCAATATCTGTACCGGTTGCTGCACCAGGAGCCAGTCACGACGTTTATGAGCTTCATCGGGAGCAGCGACATGGTCATTCATCACACCCCGATTGAGGCCGCGACGTTGTTGCCTTATCTGGCGGCGTGAAGCCCTACGGTGTCGATAGCCGCATCCGGTTATGCTTGCTGGTGCGGCTTTTTCTGCTCTCACCTTTGCAGAAAGTTGTTCTGCGTCTCCCAATGTTGTAGTATGCGTCTATGCCAACTCCTGAGCGTCCCAATCCAAACCATGCGAACTCGCCAACTCTGGCGGAATTGATAGCCGAACTGGCTTATATCAATAGAAAACTTGAACTTGCCAACGAAAATGAAAATACAATGGAACGATTTTTCATACGCGATGCCCTGCTTGAACAACGGGATATGCTGGAAGACGAGATTGATGAGTTGAATTCTTCGTCCGAATGACTCTGACCTGCAGGGCAGCCCCACCTAATGACAAAGGTATCTTTAATTCGTGGGGCGGAGGCGTAACTGGCGTAGCGTGCGGTAGAAGTTCTCGCGTGAAGCAGCATAGTGGATAATGATCTGCTGATTCTTAACCTCATACGCGACGCGGTAATCTGTGTTTTTATAACGTGTGTGAAGTGACCGCAGGAAATACCAGGGGGCTTTGAGGGCTGGTGAGTGTAACGGATCTTGGGTGGCGTTCTGGAGAATGTCAATCAGGTGGGCACGAACATCACGCGGCAGTTTCTTGAGAGCGCGACGAGCAGCGGGTGTTGTCACCAGTTCATAGACCATACGCCCTTTCTATTCGTCGTCGAGGATCGTAGTAATAGGGAAGACCTGTCCCGCAGCAGTTTCTTGACGACTTTCCTCAATAGTACGACGAATATCTGCATCCAGGCTGATAGCCAGGCTGTCGGCCAGTTCTGGCTGGTGGGTCATGATATGATCTAGCAAATGATGGATAGCATCCATAAACGGCTCGCCAACAATCCAGGCCATCGGCTTGTTGTTGCGCCTGACCTGAATGCGTTCGTCTTTATAATAAGCCAGTTCCAATAGCTCAGAGAGTTTCTGGCGGGCATTGTGGGCGGAGATGATTGACATATGCAAAGGTATACTTGGTACGATTGGTATGTATTGTCTCATGGGTACGATTGCTGTCAACCAGCAAAACTGTACCAATGTGGCAATTCTAAACAGTGTATACATCACCAACGACAGATAGAGAATACTACAGGGTTATCCCTCCCACGCAGGTTATAGGCCAACGACAACAAACATATTCGCCAGGAGCAGTGAGTTATACAATTCGACGTTGTAATGCGTTCCCAAGTTCGTGCTTCTTCTATGACAGATTGTGCGACTCAAAACCAGATTTTCGCCGCATGGCAGTGCCAATTGCCACGTCCGCATAATTGCGAGTGCCTCAACGTAGATTTCCTGCTGTACACCTCAGTACGCAAATAAAACAATTCCCTATATGGGCAAAGAAGACGACAACCAACTCCAGCCGCCATCATTGGCCGAGATTTCTCGGATGGCGCATGACCTGGCAGTGCAAGATGGTGAACACGTCCTGACCATCCCAGCACCTTGACCGCATCGAAGCCCTTATCATTGTCAGCCTGGAGACCTTGAAACATCATGCTGCTATGCTGGTGCATGAAATGGTGCGTGAGGATGGGGAATTGGTTGATTTACGCGAACGCATCACACATCACAACTTCCTGACGGCAGCATCGAAAGCATGCTACTGGAGGCATTCATTACGGGGTATCTTCTGGGAGCTAATCGACGAGCCTACATTCTTTATTAATAACAGTTTGGATCGATAGCACAAACACTTTTCTGCTACCAAGAACTTGAAAATGAATTGCGGATAAGTAGATGTGAGGTACAAGGCACTTTATATTAGAGGCTCTTTGGCATACTACAAATCGTTCTCAATTTACCTACAGTTGCCTTTTCCCAAATTGAGTATTCTTTTGGATTCTTCCAAAATTCAAGCCATGCTTCATTTAACAGACTATGTATTGGGTCGGAAGTATTCCGACTCGCAATGCGGGAACCTATTTGCTGGGTACCGCAATAAGCACTTTGAACTATTCTCTTGATTATGTGATCGGGAAAACACCGGAAATACTGAGGGCAAGGACTTGTTCCAGATATGTTTATGAGGTCTGCCCATCTGGCTTCGATATTCTGAGCAACTTCATGGTACTCGGATCTTCTCAAGGCAAGAATCATGGTACGCATTCTCGCATCATCTGGGGGATGAGTAGACTTTGAGAAATATGGTATACGAAAGAAATCCGAGGAACGCTTCGCACATAAATGGATGTTAGCCCAGGCGTAAGCTGGCCCGAGCGTGAATAGAGCGAATAGATCACAGAAGAACTCAGTTCCCCAGTTTGCCCACGATCTTATCCAACTTTCAAGATAATATGAGTATTCTGGTGGGCTTCTTCTTCGTTTTTCCTTCTGCAATTCTTGCAACAGATAGAGGTGTACATAGTTAATTGTATCGTGCAACTGGTTGCGAAAAGATTGAACCTTGGGATCCAATTTTTCTTCTATAATCGGATGTGCTAGTTCATGATATAGATCGGGTAAATGCAGAATAAATTCAGCTTCACCAGGAGGAACACACAAAAGGTTCAGATCAGTATAAATATAAAAATATCCTTGAGACAATGTTGTTATAACTGGTGGAAGCAAAGGATAATTAATTTCTTGTCGTATATTGTCTAGCAATTGGTTCAGAAATGCATCAACTTGATTTGCCCGGTTGAGCGCCGCAATCCCAACTAGTTCCAAATGATCCAGCTTTCCTACAGTTTTACGCAAGATCCTAAGAAGATCTGATTGAATGTTCGTATTGTGAAAGAGATTTGCACTTCGTAGATTTTCAATGGAATCGATAATCTCTGATATTTCATTACGGCATCTTTGCTCAAGCAGTTGGAATTCACGAGGGAGACCTATCGGAATGTGCTTCAGTAAGTGTTTTGCGCGCTCGCCTAATTGATTAAATGTACCTTCAAAATAATCTTTCACCGTATGCGCCTATCCATTTTTTCAATGGCATCAAGTTGATGCTTTTCGAAAAATATGGCAATCTTCTCAAGTATCACAATATGGTCTTCTGAAAAATCATTCTGTTGAATTGCTTCTTTACACTTTTCGACTTCCGAAGGATCAATTTTCTCCTCAGACCTCAACAGTAAAATAGTAATCTTATCCGACAATTCCTCGTCGCCATCGGAAGCCAGTTTAGCAAGCAATGAAACCAATTTGTCACGAGTATCATCATCGATAGACTGATATGTTTTTATGTTAATGAGAGTTTGATCTAAAAAATCTGCTTGCTCACGAATCAGTTGATATAAGGTGGAATGTATTCCCGTATCACTCATTATCAGTAGCCTCATCGTAAAATTCTATTTCATCTTCATCAAAATCAGTGGCATCTTCAATAAGATAACGGTCGTTGAGTTTGATTGTTATTGGGTAGCGCAAGCAATCATCAGGTTTTGTCCAAGTTAGAGTGGATAACTTGTATATGTCCTCGATAATGTCTTCAATTGATAGCCCCCCATCTAATTTACGAATAAAGAGTGGATTCGCAGTTCCGTTTCGCAAGTAAGGACGACCTGTGGAACACAAGAAAGCTTCATTGTCGTTCATGACATAGTAATGCCCAACCTCTGGGTTCTCTATCCACCTTCTTCCATTACGTTTGTAGTAAAAATCAAATAGGCGTAAGCGTATAGATGATCTCTTAGGTATTTCAACTAGCGTCAATAGTGCATCGCTCGCAATAATTCCAGTGCGCTTGAGATTTTCCAAAGCCGATAAAGCCCCTTTAATTTCTGTCGAAAACAAGCGACCATCCCTATGGATTACGATATTTCTGATTAAAGCAGGACTGCTACCAGCCTCTTCTTCAATAATGTCTTCGAGGTATTTTTTTAGTTGGTCTTCCAGTAACTTTTCTTTTTGTCGAGACTCATGGATATCAAAATTGATTTGAGAGCCAAATCTCCCAACAATGAAAATGCCTGCACTATTTTCTTTTACGTCAATCCCTATGGTTACATCAGCCTTCAACGGTTCAGCTAAGACAAAGGGCCATCGCTGGTTTGCCAATAACACTTTATTGAGTGTCACAATACGCAAATAGCCCCGCATTTTCCCTCGATGTCTTTTGTCAATTACATATTGATGTTTTCCGCCTGTATCAGTAATTAGTCTGTAACATTGTTGTCCAACCTCAGAGTGGATTACTGCCGCAAATATACTTTTCTGGCGTAGTTCCCGAATCGCCATTGCATCCAATTGGTGTTCATCACGAAGGCCACGATCAGATGTGTAATGTGTCATT
Organism: Aggregatilineales bacterium; assembly: GCA_965215855.1. Taxonomy (GTDB): domain Bacteria; phylum Chloroflexota; class Anaerolineae; order Aggregatilineales; family J027; genus J027. The sequence continues at coordinate 387,898 of CBDCER010000003.1, forward strand.
ATCACAGCATACCCAGGCGTAAATGAATGACGCTCAAGCATATCTCGAATTGCCTTGCCTTGATGAGCATATGTTCGAGGACCACTATCATCAAAGGTTATAATTTCTGGATCATATAAGGGTTTAACGGCAAAATGTTTCCTCACTTCCCGCTTCAAATCCGCTAAGAAAGAAATACCCCAACTCTTGCAGACACTTTCAGGCAAAATAAGGTGTTGTTTCAAAAGGGGATCAGTCTCATAGAATCCGGCATCCATGTCCGAAAGAAGCGAAAGTTTGACTTTGCCAAGTTGATCCATCCCTGTTTGTTGAGCTCCAGTGGTTCCTTTGACCGAAAGTATTGTATCCTTTCCGAACCTTAAATCTGGAACGACAAACTTCTTGCTTGGTATATCAACAGGATCACTTTTGATGTGAAGATGAACATTACCATAGGATAGTTTTTTGAGGTAACTCTGAACGACCCTTCGTATGCTATGTTCACGACGATGAGCATCGAGAATAGTTCCTGCATGACTAGAGCCAGAAGGTTGGTTGTGTGTGCCCAGAACGGGAAAACACAGCGGTGCAACAGCAGCCCGCTCCTGACCATTAGGAGCAAAATACATGACTGTAGATGCATCGGGTGACAAATTAGCAATTTCTGGCGGATAAGGCGGTGAGGTCCGCTCTTTTACATATTGGATCAACGTAATCTGTTGATTTTTCCCGATAGAGAAAATAAATTCACTGATATTGAAATCATGTAGAGATTTCAACTTAATTTCATACCATTGATGCCCAAAGCGATAGACACAGTGTCTACCCTTGTGTTCTTCAAACTCGTCACGAGTGATTTGATCTGGTAATGGCTTACTGCTAATCGTTTTGCTGGTAACATCAACACAAAGGCCAATGCCGCCATCATGCGTAATCACGGTTTTAACTGAAAATCCTGGATAACGGATAATAGCGCCGTTTCGCCTACCATTCTTTTCAAAAAACGTAGCCCCAATAGTTGAGGGTTGCCAAAGTCTGTTGTTCCGATACAACTCGCCTTTAATCGAAAAGTCCAAGAAACGCAGACATACATGGTCGTAGATGGGGACGCGAGCTGCAAAATCAAGCTGAAAGGTTTCCATTAACTGAACAAATACCACTTGTGTGCGTGTAAGCATCATCCGTTCAGGCGGGCCACTCTTCGCATCATCACGTACCACCAAAAATGGCGTGTCGTCGCGCTCAATAATGGTGACTGGATTTCTGAGCTGGCGGCTTATCTTATTGATGATGTGCTGACGATTTGAGTAGTATTCATCTTGCTCCGGGCGCAATCCCTTAATCTGATAAAGGCGATATTGGGCTGAAATCTCGGAGAGGTTGATTATTGGGAAAATATTGGTTTCTATTCCTGCCATAGTGAGTCATCCCAGCAAATTATTCGGAAGGGGCATCGTTCGCAGATTTCCGGTGACACAGCAACGTCGAAGTCAAAAGGGCGGAGATTTCGGTTGTCCAATGTGCCTTTTGTTAACTTCATCTGTTCAATTGATGAAGTGATATAGCTTTCTGTTTCCAATAAATCGGTATCAGTCAGCGCATACTCCCTGATTTGATTCGTTAAGAGCTGCACCTCGATGACTGGCATTTGGGCGGCTTTGAAAGCAACACCATTCGGGAAATCCTTATGTGGCTTACATCTGGATAGCGCCAATGCATAGCACGCCAATTGCTTTCGATAGTCACTTGTCCCAAACGTGTGAACTTTCCAATCAACGATAATGGGCTGATGTCCTCGATTGAAGATAATCAGGTCAGGGATAGCTCTGATACTCATTCCATTTAATTTAAATGATAATGGGCGTTGAGCAACAAGGTAACTACCGCCGTTCATTACTACCCATAAAGCATCCATCTCAAACAAATTGGTCAAAGCTACAACAATATCGCCCCACGCCTGTTCAATTTCAACATCACATAGTTCAGCGTACTCAACATCTAGGAAAGCGGCATATTTATCACCAGCTACCGTTGGTTTCATACCTGGTTCGCGATAACGATTGGCTTCTGCAAATTCGCGTTGTTGGTCAAAAAGTTGTCTGGCGAAGTTTATTGCACCTTCAAGTCCAATATAACCATTCTTGTTGACTGCATTAATGATTCTTCGGCTAATAACCTCATCAACGAGGCTGCCACGCCATGCCGAGATGCTTTGTAGCTTGGAGAGACGATATGTTTCCTGTCGAATTGGATCTTTGGCAGCATGATGCCCGACTATTGTTCGGAAGTACCATTGGCGCTGGCACTTCTTGAACGTTCGGCTTCCAGAATATGACCAGATCAAAGGTCAACTCCTTTTGCGCTTGCTCCGAAGAAACTCTAGATAGTTGAGGAGTTCTTCTTCTTCATCATGTGTGATAGTGCCAATACGTGCGGCAAAATTGCTTGCTGAGTTTTTGTTTTCATATTCATCTGGAACGGGATACCCTATGAGGCGAAGTATCTCTACATAAGATACTTCATACAATTCACTCAATTTGTGCAAGATAACAGGGGAGGGTTGTTTAATCTTGCCTTGTTCAAGCTGGCTCAAATAGGCGTTAGAGATTTCGGTTAGCTGTTCGACAGCACGTAGAGAGAGACCTTTGTGTTCACGAGCAGAGCGAATAAATTGTCCGAAAAGCTTTATGTCATCATCCATACGCTAAATATATCAAGCATTGCTAAATTTGTCAAGCGACCAATTCTCTGCATAGGGTAATCGCTGCTTCTGAACGACTTATCCGAGTGGTATGATATGCACACTTCGTGCTGAAATACCTAAAAACCACACTCGATCTAATTATCGAACTGGATTTGCTCCAGCATATTCGCAGGGTCTCGTTTGGCATTCCTAAGATGTACGAGTCCTTGCGTTATGAATCTGAACTAGAACTAGTTGATGGAAAAGGTACAAAGGCGATTTTTCGCAAATTCCAGAAGGTGAGATTTTGCCAGGATAACATCATCGCCTATCATGATCTTGCCTGGGGTGATGGCAACATATTCGCTGATTACCAGTGTTCACCAGGTGTAGCAGTTGACCACTATCGTGAGGGCAATATTTATCACATCCTGATCTCGCTCCGAGAAACCAAAAATCGGGGGGATGTCGAAGAATTTTATATCAAACGTACTATCCACAATGGCTTTCGTCGGAAACGTGAGTATTATCAGAACCGGATCAACTACCCGATACATCATTTCTCAACCAGTGTCATATTTCCAACAGAACGCCCACCCAAGCAAGTTGCACTTGTCGAGCATAATCGCAAACGTACAACGGAATTAGGTCCCGAATACATTCAACTACTCCCCGATGGCCGCCGAAAAGCAACCTGGGAGATAAATCGTCCCCGGGTATATGAGACATACAGTATTCGATGGGATTGGTAAAATAATAAGGCGTGCCGTTGCAGACACGCCATCTGGATTGTGGCTAGTTGCCGCTGCCACCGCTCATGAGGCAATCCTTTCAACTGATTGCGAGCGATACGATATAAACGGATCGAATTATCCGTTAAACTCATAGACAGTATATAAGAGAAAATCTATTATTGCAATAAATCTATGAGTTTTGCGGATAAAGACCAGTTGGATTCTAATTTTCTTGGGAAAAAGATTCGCCAGGCACGTGAGCGTTGTGGGTTATCACAAGAGGAGTTGGCTGCAGAAATGGGGCTAGGCCAGCGTGCTATCTCGGAATTGGAAAACGGCAGGCGCCGATTAGCTGTTACCGAAGTACCACAACTTGCCTCAATTTTAGATGTCCCCTTATTGTACTTCTTATTTGAAGAAGACAGCACCGATACCCGCGACCAAATGCTATTAGAACAATTCCATCAACTCCCCTCAGATCACCTTCAATACATGGCAATTGATATACTCCGCTTGCTAGTCAAGAATCTTGCCTAGCCATTGCTTGTTTGAAGTGATTGACATTTGATGTTTTATCCGATAAAATCATGAATACATGACAATATCAGATATTCTAAATCGGCCATATTCTCCTATACGAATACCCACTGCATTCTATTTTTCGCGTTGGTATCGGTATTGGATGGCTTGGCAAGAAATTCGCGCTATTATTCGTAATTTGCACCAACAAGATGACCTGGAGCGATTGGTAAAGTGGGCCAAACGCAAACGGCTCAAAGGCCCACGCACTTATTACCAGCGTCTACTTTTTGATATACAAGATCGTCTGTTGCGCCAGCGAGTCCGGTTTCCGCATCTGATGTTTTGGGCAAAGTTGCTATACAACATCAATCTGCTGATAAGTCCCGCACCGCAGTACCATGCTAAGGGTTCAGCTGCCAAATATCGTTTGAGATCGTAACAAAGAAAGGGTCTACTATACACTAAACAACAGTATATAAATCGCCCCCAGAAGGTGCGCCAACACCAACTGAGGGCTAACCAACCACGCTGAGAACGCAGCATGGTGGCTAGGCCATAGTTTAATTTAGGCATTTATAGCCGTCAATTGCACATACTCAGCAATTGGCGGCTTTTACATTTGTGGCCGCTAAGGCGAAAGGAGAAAGTGAATAAGTCAGAACCACCAACTATCCAGCTTGTGCCACATATCACCGAGAAGCGGTTCTTTACAACTCCAAAATTTGATGAAACCGCTGACACAATTGATATGCAGGCGCGTCTAATTAAACCGGACAAAAAACAGGTTTCGAAAGGAAACAAAAAAGCTATGCGTTATGCAGCGTACATCCGGATAAGTTCAGAAGAGCAAGTTGGCAATTTCAGTGTCGATGCCCAGAAACGGGCTATTCAATCTTGGGTCAAATCGCAAGAGGGTCAACTAGTTAAAGTTTATATCGATGAAGCTCAATCAGGCCGTTCCTCTGACCGCCCCGAGTTTCTGAGAATGCGACGGGATGCTAAAAAACGCCGCTTTGATGCGCTTGTAGTCCATAAATTCGACCGTTTTGCCCGCAACCGGACGGATGCTTTGGCAATCAAATCATTACTGCGGCAAGACTATGGCATTAAAGTTTTCTCCGTTACAGAACCATCAGAAGATAGTGATGGCGCGATTGGCGCGTTGATCGAAGGCATTATGGAGAGCGTGGCAGATTGGTACAGTCGTAATTTGGCAACAGAAACCCGAAAAGGCAAGCGTGAAAAAGCCAGACAAGGGTATCACAACAATCGGCCACCTTTTGGTTTTGACAAAACCGAAGACGGTATCCTGATACCCAATAAAGAAGAGCTAAAGGGCCTGCTATTTGCCTTCAAGAGCTACGCTACTGGCAAATACAGTGATCGAGATATTGCCAAAATGCTCAACAAGAAAGGCTATAGAAGCAAAACAGGCAGACGTTTCTCGACCGATACAGTACGCGATATGCTACAAAATCGCACCTATTTGGGTTATGTTCGGTATCAAGCATATGCGCGGCATTCCGACGGTAGCCGGTCATGGGAAAATGATGTTGAGTGGTTTGAAGGCAAACACGATGCAGTGATTCCTGAAGAGTTGTTCGAGGTATGCATCAAAGTACGCCACTCAAGAGCTGGAGTACGTCTTAACCAGCATTTCCCCAAACATCGCGTCTACTTGCTGCGTGACATTATTTTCTGTGCAGAATGTGTTGCGAATATGCCTGAAGACATTCAGGACATCAATTATGGCAAAATGCGACCTCAGTCCAATTCTGGGTATCTCTATTATCGCTGCCGTGCTAAAGACTTCGGGCGCGAGTGCAGTCAGACATCAATCAAAGCCGATGTCGTAGAAGAACAAGTCATTGAATTCCTCAAGACCCTAAAGCCACCTCCAGACTGGCGTGACCGTATGGTACAAGCCACTGGACAACTTATCGGTGATAATCATCTCGAAGACCGCATCGCTGAAATCAAAGAAATCATCGAGCGTATGGACTTTCGCTGGGATCATGGGTTCATTACCGACAAGGATAAATACCTTGAAGAGCGTGTGAAACTTCAGCAGCAGATGGAACGGCTTAACCCTGTACCAAATGATGAACTTGAAGTCGCCGCCGACATCATTGAGAACTTTGAAAAACACTGGAAAGACACCAAAGGTGACCGCAAAAAGCAGGAAAAATTGATCAAGTTGATTGTAGCCAGAGTGTGGGTGCAAGATGGAAGAGTTGTGGCGATTTCTCTACGCCCAAATTACCATATTACGTTGGGCCTAGAAAACACGAAATCCGCCTATTCATCGGCGGATCTGGCGTTTGTACAGGATCGGGAGCGACGGGGATCGTTCGATAGTCTGTACAAGCCCACTATTCTGCCTCCCCTCAAGGCGTGGTGGAAACTTGGTCATAATAGTAGTTGAGGAGAGTACACCGCGAGTTGTCTTGCAGTGCCTACTCTGGGTAATTTGCACTACATTTATCGACGTGCGGCTTGATCCGGAATCTCCGCTGTATTAGCGGCAGATGAGCTAAGTAGCCAGCACGCGCTGCGAGTTTGTCCATCAGTACTGTTGTTTCTTTTCAGGAAGACAGGAAGACCTACTTTGGCAGCAGGTTAATTGGAATTCAATGCACTCACAGTGAGATTATCGAAATGGGCTGTAAGTTCGACAGTCTCGCTACCATATTCAATTGAGGCTACATCAACCCCCAGGGCAACGGTTCCGTTCACTGTCTCAAAAGCTGGAATTTCTACAATCTGGATTCCATCGACAAGGAAAATATACCGGTCATTGTCGGCTTGAATGGTCAAAATATGGGTTTCACCATCCAACAAATCAACAGGAGTCTCCATGATTCCAGTCGTTGTGTCGCCGGATGATGTGAGGAAGATATAAGTACCGTCCTGAAAAATCGTGAACCCACTGTAGCTTTGGTACATTTCACCGACATTAAAGAAAAGACTGATTCCGATGTTGTTAGAAGAGCTTTGAATATTTGAAACTTCGACTGATATTTCGACAGGTTGGTCGAAGATGGGCGCTTTTTCCCAATCTGTAAAGCCCGGCATGACCCACCAGCCCCACCGGCGGGTCGTGAGGGAAATCACATATTCGCCATCAACAATATCCGAAGTTATAGCGTCAATCGAAGAATAGTCCGAACTATCGTTGGTGACTTCCCAATCATAACGGTTGTCATCGAAGGTCTCGATAAATGGGAGTGGAGTCGCGCTGCCCGGTGCTGTGGCGGAGGTTGAGATCGCTTCGTCTGGTTGTGCTTCAATTGCCCCAATATCGCAGTCTTCGTTTTGAGGCCGTTCAATGCCACGATAATCCGCTTCAGTCGCACATGATGAGGCTGGAATAACATCACGCATCAACCCATTCGGGAGCGGAATATCTGTAGCGGGGTCGAACGAGTCCAGCGTGACACGCACAATCTGGTCAGTTTCATGAAGGGGAAACCGGCCACTCAATGAACCGAATAAATTGTAACCATCGGAATAGAATGAACCATCCCACAGGTTGATGTCGCCCGCTGATCCAGCCTGATTTCCAGAAATCAAGCTCTGTTGGGTGCGAATACTGCCGAAGGTCATATCAACGCCGCCGCCGCGCCCCTCCGCAGTGTTGCCATAAATGGTGCTACTGATAATCTGGATGGCTCCGTAGTTTCCACCAAGCGCCCCACCATCACCCCAGTTACCCGGCATGTCATTTTCTTCACGATAGGTCTCATCAAGACGCGCATGATTGTGAACAAATATCGAGTTCTGAACGACCAGGTCTCCCCAATCATTGTATGCAGCACCACCATAGGTGGACGTATTCTCATAGAAAAGGCTATTGTGAATTGTCAGTATTCCCGCATCGGCATTCACAGCCCCTCCAGATGATTCCGATTGGCCGAGGGCAACATTATTATCGAAGGTACACCCGGTAATGAATATTCCTTTATCGCCGAATTGCATAATAGCTCCCCCACGAAACGAGGCTATATTGCCGCTGAAGTGACTAGAAGCAATGGTGGTAGTCCCGTATCGCGCTACAATCGCACCACCGTTGTTGGCACTGCCACCGCTAGCAATGTTACCAATAAAGGAACTGTCCTCGACTTGCAAATCACCCTGCATACTCAACGCTCCACCGCCACCATGCTCGCCAATGGCCTGGTTCGCCTCAAACGTGCTATTGGTCACGACAAGGTCGCCTTCGTCTAAGTAAATCCCTCCACCATTTTCGGCCAGATTATTGCGGAAGGTAGTGTTGTGGAGCAAAACTTCACCCGACTCGACGTAGACCGCTCCGCCTTGCACACCAACACCATTTTGCAATGTAATGCCGTCCAGGGTGAGATTAGCATGACCATCCAAATGCAGAATTTGAACCGCGTTATCTCCATCCAGGATCACCCCATTGCCCACAAGCACCAGATCGTTGTCAGCCACCGTCAACGTGGTTGTGACTGTAATTTCGCATCCATCGGGCAGGCGATAAGCCCCACCTTCGGCTATGGCCGGTAGTAATGCATCGTTGCTACACGGCAGATCAACGAATTCAATTTCGGGTTGCGGCTGCACAGCGGGTGAAACCGGAACAAAGTTTTCATCCTGTACCATCTCAATTGCACCAATATCACAACCTGGCCCCTGCGGACGTTCCTGCCCTCGCTGGTCATACGGCGGACATTGGTCAGGTGGCATCGCATCAACAGCCGGGCTGTCTGCTTGCAGCGGGAAATAAGTGTCTTCAAATGCCCCCAATCCAGCATTCTCTGGAGTCTGATCGCTGGAAGCCAAGCGTGTGTCTGGTGGAATGGTAAAGATATTGTAGCCTTGCGACTCGAAAATCCCGCGCTGTACCACCATCTCATCATCAATGATGTTGCCCAGCAAGGAAAGTGAACCATAGCCCATAAATATGCCACTTCCATAACTCTCGGCCTGATTGCCAGCAAATGTGCTATTGTGGATCACCACATCACCGCCCAGATACAACTGTAACGCGCCACCAGTTCCAGCAGTATTCTGAGTGAATGTGCTGTTGGTGATAACGGCAGGAGCCTCGGCATAAATGGCCCCGCCCTGTTGCGCGGTATTGTCAATGAACAGGCAGTTCTCAATCATGGCACTGCCCGCTGTAAGGGCCAGCGCACCACCTCGAATCAGTGCTGTATTTTGCCCAATTGAGCAATTTGTCAGCGATAGCGTACCACTCGTCAGGTTGATCGCCCCACCATTCGTAAAACTGTAACCACCGCGTAGCATGAGATTATCAATATTGAGATTAGCGTTGGCGACAACGAGAAACAGGCGATATTGCCCGCCGCCATCAATCGTGGCGCTATTGCCATCAATCACAATTGAATGGCTGATTAATGGCAGGTCGCTGCTGAGTTGATAAGTGCAATCTGGCGCAAGGCTGAGGTAATGGGCGTTTTGCAGTGCATCGCGCAAGGCTGTTTCAGCGCATTCGACATTGACCGCTTCATTGCCGGGTGTATCCGTTGTGGGTTCTGCTTCAACAACAGCATTGTCAGGCAACATTTCCAAAGCTCCAATATCACATCCTTCGCCCTGGGGACGCGACGTGCCACGTAAGTCGGTAGCGGTTGCACACAGGTCGGATGGTATCGCATCCAGGGCAGGGCTATCAGCCGCCAGCGTGTAGCTATAGCCGCTGGTATAAATAACCCCATGCTCTTCTGTGCTGATGTCCGCCCTGTTCAAAGCCAGATTATAGCTATATTCGATTAAGTTGTAGCCTTCTGATGTGAACGTCGCCATGAAATGGAATCCCATTTCGGGGGAGGTATTGGCTGTGTTGTCAACAAAGATGCTTTGACTCAGTGTCAAATCTCCCCAACTATAGAGTCCGCCACCTTCGTCAGCCTGATTGCCAGTAAAAGTGCTACTGCGGATAGTAGATGCTCCCCAGGTATAAATCGCGCCACCCCAGTCCCCCTGGTTGTTGACAAAGAGTGAATTGGTAATATCAAGACTTCCCTGTACACCGCTAATTGCGCCGCCATTGCCTCTCACGCGGTTGTCAGCGAAGATGCTGTTGGTGGCCGTCAGGCTCGGCGTACTATAACTGAATTCGACAGCCCCGCCAGAAGCAGCGATGTTGCTGGCGAACACGCTATTGTCAATGACGACAACACCATTATCTGTAAATAGGCCGCCGCCTTCCCCTTGGGCATAGTTACTGACAAAGTGGCTGTTCTGAATAGTCGTCTCATCTCCTGTGGCGCTGACTCCGCCGCCGGTTGTGGCGGAGTTGGCTTCAAATGTGCTTTGATCGACATTGAAGGAACCTTCTTGCACATACACTGCCCCGCCAGCAGGCTGTATGCCTCGTTCGCGGTATTGGGCCAGGTTGCCAACGAACTCAGTCGTGACGACAGTTACATCGCCCAATTCACTGAAGACAGCGCCACCTGAGCCATTGTTGGCGATATTGCCGCGAAAATAGGAGGTCTCTATGTCGATAGAGCCGCGTGAAGCCCATAGCCCGCCACCAGCATTAAACGCTTGGTTGTTTTCTATATGGCTGGCATGGACGGTGATTGATCCGTTGTAGGTATAGACGGCCCCACCCTCCAGTGCCCGGTTATTGGTGAGGCCAACATTTTCCAACGTAATATCGCCACTGCCAGCGTAAACAGCGCCGCCTTGCTCATCGTCATTGCCGTTATTCTGGAGGGTGCTGTTTGCTACAGTCACATTGCCGCGTGCCGACCATACTGCCGGAAAGGGGCTGTTTTGTAGCGTAAGGTCATGAATTTCAATTGAAGCAGAGGCCGGCGCATACAGGAGCCGGTACTGCCCCGCACCATCAATGACAGTATTATGCCCCTGGATCACCACATCTTGAGTGACAACAGGTAAATCTTGCGTAAGTGTGAGCGTGCAATCCTGGGGAAGTTCAATCGTTCCGCCAGATTGCAGAGCAGCCACAACCGCTGTTTCGTCACATGCCAACCCGGTCATCGCCACAGGGGATGGTGTTGCGGTGGGTTCACCGACGACCACAATATCATCCGCCCGCATCTCTACAGCACCAATATCGCACCCGCTCCGTTGGGGGCGTTGATTTTGGCGCTGATCTACAGAGGTGGCGCAAACGTCGGATGGAATGGCATCTAAGGCGGGGCTGGTCGCCAGCAGCGAGTATGTGCCATTCGTCAACGGGCCGAGTTGAGGATCAAGGTTGAGAAAGTCAGTTTCCGCGACAACCAGCCGCCCATTTTCATCATCACCAATCAGGTTGTATCCCACAGAAACCAGTGCTTTATCGACAGGTAAGTCAGTCACACTGTTTCGGGCAACAATAGATTGCTGAAGATAAAGCGTGCCAGTGTCGAAGTAAAGCCCACCACCAATGCTGGCGATATTATCCACAATGGTGCTGCTGGTGACGTAGATGTCCTGGGTCTGGCTATAAATCGCTCCGCCATAGGTATTTTCGATATATTCCCTATTGCTGCCGTTCAAGCGGTTGCCACTAAATGTGCTGTTGGTAATGTGTAGAGAAAACGACGAGTTTGCTGGTGCGCGATAGGTATAGGGAGATGCGAACGGGGCCTCGCCAACCTGGGCCGCACCGCCACTGATATTCGCTTCATTGTCAATAAAACTACTCGCCACAACATCAACGGAGCCGCTCTGTACAAAAATGGCTCCACCTTGTTCAGCCGTATTATTACTGAAATAACTGTCGAAAACGGAGAGCGACCCACTGTTGACCCAAATAGCGCCACCAAATCCTTGCTGTTGGGCATGGTTATCGACGAAATCGCTGCCTTCGATGGTCAGTGTTCCGCTTTGCATATAGATAGCGCCACCTGACCCAAATCGGGCAACATTATTGGAAAAATAACTATCCACAATCTGAATGTCGCCAGCGTAGGCATAGAGGGCACTGCCCGTACCATAACCACCGTTTCGGAGCGTCAGATTTTCTATATAGAGGTCTACATTGCCAATGGTCGATAGCATCCGAAACTGACCATCACCATCAATCGTGGCCCCGTTACCGACTATCTGTGTATCGCGGTCAATACTCGGCAAATTCAGGGTGAGGTGGTAAGTACAGGTCTCGGCAAGGGTAACTTCTCCACCTGCCTGCAACGCATCGCGCAAGGCGGGTTCAGTACATGCAATGGCATCATCTAAAGCGCGGCTTGGGATGGTAAATAAGGACAGCGCCAGAAAAAACGTGATGGTCGCTAAAAACAGTCGCATGGTATACCTCAACAACAGCTTTTTCCAAATTATACGGCTCATATTGAGCGCGTAGGGATTCCGTCATGATGTGAGCGCACAGGCAACGGGTGGGCGTATAAGTCCCTCGGACATTGCTCCTTATAATTAAGGGAAACGCCTGGTGAGATGGATTGCATGATGTTGAAAAAACTGGCTCTTTTGATTGTGATATGCCTCATTCCGATAGCTTCGCCCGTGCCATCGAAAACAATGGCGCAGTCTGAACAGCAGATTCCCTATCTCTATTACTTTTCCCCCGACTATCAGGCTTTTATCATTGAGCGTGCCGATGGCGTTGATAGCCGCCTCCTGGGAGATGGACTGATGCCAATACCTGCCGATGGGTATAATTCCATTGCCCAATCAGCATGGTCGGTTTCTGGGCAATGGTTTGCCTGGACGGTGGCAATTCGGGGGCCTTATGGACATTGGCTTTCTGAAAACACATTTTTGTTAAGCGCGGATGGAAGCAGGCGAATCCCCGCCTTTGATGAGTATGAGCATGTGCGGTTTCAGTGGTCACCCCAGGAGGATCTTCTGTTCGCCGTCGGCGCAAACACCGAACGGCAAGAAACCTATACGTATGAGGAAGACTATCTGCTCATCAACCCGCAGACCGGCGAGACCTCCCTTATTTTTAGCCCAACGCCAACGACGGCTACCGAATATGAGGACGGCGGCTATATTGCTGACTATATAGCTCCGGCTATTCGTTGGGCGAGGAACGGTCAGCATGTAGCGGTTAGCAAGTCTGGTAGCGAACAAGTAACGATCATTAACCGTGAAGGGCAAATGCACCAACTCAACATTACGAATCCGATATTGGCGCAAGAACCTTCCCAATTTGGGTACTATGGCAGAGTTGTGCCGGAAAACATGCAAATGATCTATCACGGGGAAACAGACCTGATTGTCCAGGACGCCGTTCACCAAACATCGCTTTCCTTTGATGACATACCTGTCCAACAGGCGTTCTGGGCTGATGATGGTCAATACGCGCTGTTGATGGGAGAAGGCGTGTGGTTGCTCTCAATGCCAGACGAAAGGTTGACACTCATTGACGCAGATTTCGCATTTGAAGTACCCGACAGTATTGATCCACCACGCATCTGGTCTCCCGATTCGCAACATGCCCTGTTATGGAATACGAGCGGCGAACTTTTCCATTTTGATCTTGCACAACAGAATCTTACTATTCTCGATGTTGAGACACGTGAGAACTATCCTACGATCTACTGGCAGTGGATACAAGATAACGTTGTGGCAGTATCAAGCTTGTATGATTATAACGCGAGACAAAAACCACTCTATTTCTACAACTTTGGCACAGTTGAAGAACAAATTATTGATTTGGTTGAGCCACTGGAACGTCTCGAAACTGATTATGTTTCGTTTTACGGTGACCGATTTCAGATGTCTCCGGATGGTCATGTGCTGGCGTTCATCAACGAAGGCGCGGTTTTATACGACCTGGAGGCAGACACGATACAAGGTATTCGGCCAGATTATAATAGCTTCTTCGCTAACTATGGTGGCGAAGTCTATTGGCATCCTGATGGTGAATGGCTATTGGTTCATGAAGATGGATTGGTGGCTGGTGGTGGGTTTATTCGCCATATTGGAGTTCTTAGCAGAGATGGACAAATCCGCCGCGATCTTGGTGACCATGTCCGGTGGCTACCGGAACAGGTTACCCCTGACCAACTACCGCCGCCGCCCGTGTCACCTTTGTTTCCCCAACCAACGCAGGTATTGCACGGTGATACGTGGCAATTCTATATCAGTTGGCGACTAGATGGTGAGCAACTCATCACAGGCCTGGACTTATGGTTTGGAGGGGATACCGATCTCATCGCATGGAACCTGGAAACGCAAACGTCAACGGTTGTTTTTGAAGCCGTTCCGACATCCAAACGGGTTGGCTGGGAAACGGACACTGGCGGCCACTATGTGCCGGTCCTGGTTGATGCACCATCACTGGAGGGTTATGAAGCTTATCAGGTGAAAGCGTTTAGCCCCGACGGACAACAGGTCGTGATCTATGATAATAATCAAGGGTTATCCATCTATGAGGTAGATGGGAACACAACTGGTGAAATGCTACTCACCCTAACCAACAGCACAATTACATCCGTCAGTTACAGTCCGGATGGTCGGTTAATTGCCTTTGGCAGCCAATGGAAGCGTGTTGAAATCTGGGATGTGCAAACTGGTGAACAACTTGTGACCCTGCCCAATAACGGCGCAGGTGTGGCATTTTCGCCTGATGGAGCGTATCTTGCAGTTACCATTTCCTGGGACATTCAGATTTGGGATGTCGGATTACTATTGGGAGAATAACTATTGGGCTTTCACGACGCTCAATTACCACATCTCGTTGGCACGAGAAAGCACGAAATCCGCTAATCTGAGCGCAGATTCAGGTATTTTGTACAGAAAAGGGACAATGGCTTGTTTGACTAACTGCGTGTGCATATGCAATTATGCCGGAAGGTTACACAGGGAGCAAACTGCATTGAAGACTCTAATAATGGCGATGGTTTTCGAATGGATACGCAATTCAGCCAGCAGAGCCATTCTTGAAAATGAATTTTCAAATTTGGCTATCGTTCCCGTATGTACAGAAATACTGCGGATAATAAAAAACTGGTCCACCAACGTTTTTTTACAGACTGAGTACAATTGTTACGCAGCGTGAGCGACGGGGATCGTTCGATAGTCTGTACAAGCCTACTATTCTGCCTCCCCTCAAGGCGTGGTGGAAACCAGGTCATTTTCGTCTTGCACAATAAGTCCGTGCCTTTCGTAGAGTTCGAAACATTGATTCGTGCCTATGCCAAGAACAGCCTCAGAGACGCCTTTGAGCAGGAATCAGCCCTGCAAACACAAAGGCACCTGGGGCTTGCACTTCAGACAATCCTGATTGGAGTATCAATAGTACAAGCTTGCCCCAAAGAGTCTTGGCTGTACATCATTCCCCTCCACTTTATCGAAGATCAAGTTGCTGCTTCATTTGCTGGATAATCACGAATTAGGCCTGTTCTACCACAAAGAACGCCTGTACCTGGAACATCAGAATTCTAATTCGTCCACAGTAGTAATATCCTCTCTATCATCATACGCTATCACAAGGAATGATGTTAGCATACCAGCGGCGATCGCGATTACATAATAAATAATTCGCCAAAGAATATGGCCTAGCCCCAACAGCAATCCCAGAATTAGAAGAACAAATGCTATATGAGCGCCAACGAATGTATTTTGATAGCGTGAATGTTCTCTACGTGATAAGCGGCGTTTGGTGTAGCTGGTAGAACCGAGACGTCGGCTGAGAAAAATGCTGACAAAAATATACGGAACAGTGGATAATAATACATATGGATCACTAATTGCTGCAATAAGACGGTAAAGAACTGGTGACAAAGAGGTCGACGAAGGCACTTTCGCCTGTGCCATCCTTATCAATATCATGACGACCACTAACGAGAAAACAACTACTCCGGCCCAGTTAAGTCTCGCTTTACTAAACATCAATAATTAACCTCTGCTTGAATTGGGTTTTACTGGTATCGTGATTTGCTGAAAATGGTTTTCTGGTGTTGATCCCCACTTCGAATTTTCCAGGTCGTTTTTGAAGGTTTATATTCGTGCTTACTCTCCAATATGCGCCTTTCACCTGATTTTTGCATGTTTCTTTTTAAATAGTATAATTGATTTTACCGTTTGTTCACATTATTTTCTATCAAGTATGGGTGTATTCCAAATCAGGGTCAATGTTGGCTGGCAATTTAGCTGAGGGTGACTTACGAGAACGGTTGCTGGTGGTGAGAACGAATGGTATATGTCGCATTCGTTCATAGCTCCCTCTAGTTCAGATGCAATATAGATTGGTTCATTGGCTATTCCAGCACAAATTATTCCGCCCCCAATCTAGATTGAACCCATCAACTATTGTTAAGTTAGGTCAAAGCATGATCGACTTTACTGTTATTGTTCAAAACGAAAATAATACTCTGACATTAAAAGCAAAGTATTATTATGAAGAATTTTCATTGGCGGATGAGGTGAGAGTCGTTGGTTTTGTAGCAAAAACCCTGGCTGCACAGTCACAACATGACCAAATCGCTCGGATTTTTGTGTATGATCCCCAATCTCAGGTTGATTGGGATGCATTGCTATCAGATTATACCGATCGACTGATCCTGATTCGGCTCCCATCGCCACAACTTTCTTCACAATCGCTCGTCATTACCGAACGCCCTCTACAACTCCTGGTGACGATATTCGATCAAGAGTTGGACACAAGCATAACCGACGAATCGTTCTGGCAGACACTTGAGCATCATAGCGGCGGTATGATTGCTGTCAATATCCTGCGGAACCCGCCACGAACGACTTTTGTGCGCGAGTTGATCCAACGCGACTATCATATCTGGCACTATCTGGGGCCACAATCAACGCCAACAACCCTGCATTTCGCTGATACAGATTTGACCGTTGAACAATTGCGCTCAACCGTTGCTCAACAGTCATCCCTCGTAGTTGCCACCTGGCATTTATGGCATGAAATCCGGGTGACTCCGGATATATTTGCAGATTGCGGTATCCCCGTACTCATTGCCTCCCGGTTTCCAACCCACCCGTCAATTGGCGCTGAGTTTTTTCGCGCATTTTATACATCGGTTTTTAACGAAGGCATTGCGACCGCGTTTCATCAGGCCCAACAGTCCACGCATCTACTTTCACTGGGTGACAGCACGCACCGGGACTTTGCTATTTTCGCGCAAACAAATGAAGATCGCTTGATGGTGACGGCTGATAAGCCGCCACTGGTTCCAGAAGTCCAGCGCGACCAGGTGTTTATCAGTTATAGCCACCGTGACACACCGTGGTGTGATATGCTGCTCGATTATCTGAATCCACTGCGGCAGAGTCATGTTATCAAGGCCTGGGTTGATAAAGATATAGAACCCGGCAGCCGGTGGTTTGATGACATTCAACAAGCACTGGCACGTGCCAAAATCGCTGTATTGCTGGCAAGTCCGGCTTTCTTTGGCTCATCGTTTATTCAGAAATATGAACTACCCGCTATTCTAAGTAGCTACCAACATGGCGACTGCAACATCATCTGGGTGGCTGTCAGCGCCTATACCTATAATCTAACGGTACTCAAAGATATTCAAGCCGCGCACCCACCCGACCACCCATTAGATCGACTGAGTGATACCGACGCCCAAGATGTCTTGCTTAAAATTGTTCAATTGATTGCTGAGGCGCTCAATTAAGGACCAGGTATGGCAAACCAGGATACCAATAAAAAACGTGATTATTTCTCCGAACGCTCGGACATAAGAAAACCGTTTACACCGCTGGATGACGATAGTCTGAAACGGAACGAGGAATTATTTGTGAGGCCAACGGGTCTACCGGAAGAACCGGCTGATAGCCGGCAACGCATTTTTTTGATTGTCGGCGAAAATGGATCTGGGCGGCGCATCGCGGCCATCAATTTCGCATTAAAAATTGCCGAGAAAAATGCCAATGGCCTGCGGATTAACATCTACCAATCGCAAGGCACTCCCCTGTACGATTTGAACAACATTATCAGCCATCCGCATTTTGAGCGGAATGCGATTTACATTGTTCCAGATGTTTTCACGCATAACCTTAGAGCCGATGCGTTGTCTCTGGCGGTTGCCAGTGCATATCGGATCGAGCTTCAGCGTCAAAACGCCTATCTCATTTTGACAACGACCCAGACTCGTATCGCGGAAGAGGTGGAATTGGCCTATGCGCCCATGAGTACCGCTGGTGTCGATAATGCGAAGGTGCTTCGTAAACATCTTGACCTGGAATTTTCGGCCCAAATCTTGACAGATGATCCTGTGGTTCAATTGCTAGAACAATCAGATGCCCAGGCTGAAATTCTGAAGGATTTGAAAACCCCCAAACAAATCGGGATTTTGTTCCAGAATCTAAGGCAAAATCCGCCTGACCCGCCGGATCGGGAAACGCTCAAAGTGTATATTCAGCGCGTGGCCAAAAGTGAAACCAGTACAATACGCTCGCGGTTTCGTGATCTCGATTTGAATGCCAGAACCTTTTCGTTGTTGGTCGCCTTAATGCTCGACAACGATTATAGCCCCACAGTTTATCAAGCCGAAGAGCTTTATTATTGTGTTGTACAAAAACTACGTCAGAAGTCTGGCCTGGACGGAGAACAAAGGCTGATAGACCCCCGGCGCGAGGGAATTTATGATGTTCTGAATCGCGCCAGCACATTTGACCAAAACAATAGCCTGAAATTTGTGGATGAATACGTTTTCCGCAACATCGTTGATTATGAAATCTCAAATTATCATGGTCTGCTATGGGTGTTGGCCGAACTGTTGATTGACCAAATCAAAGTGCCAGAAGAGGATTTGCTGGATGAAACCGATGATGATTCAACCATAGAGCATTTCATCGGCAACCCCGATTTACCAACTCTGACCTTCGGCAACGCCACACAACTAGTGGCTGATTTGGTCGGCCATGTGGGAATCACCCGCGAGTACAAACTCATCACCCTGCTCGACAGGTTGACTCGTAACCCGGACTACGAAGTGAAGGAACTGGCGGGACGATTACTCAAACCATTGGCGCGTGTGCCCCAACATCATCAGTTTATCTACCGCGTATTGGACAAATGGCTATATCCACGCCGGCTTGATCCTTTCGATCCCTTGTTGGAAGAGGATGACAACACCACCGATCCTGGCGAATTTTTTGTGGCTGCTACAGCCATCGGCCATATTTACAGCTATTTCGACAACCATGACCGGCTCCACCCTTACCTGCTGCATATGGGCGCAATCTGCGGCGTGTATGGGCAGTATGAACAAGACATCACAGAAAAACTCGATTTATTGCTAGACCTGCACATCCTGGAAACTCGTGCAGAACGTGGTGAACAGGCGATCACAGAACAGGACATTGAAGAAGCACGCGAGGCAAATCGTCAGCTTGTGGCACAAGAGATGCTGGAAGTATCTGAGCAGAGTGTCATTACACTCCTCGTCGTACTCGAAAACCTGATGGAAACCCATCCGGAGAACATTGCCCATATCATTAATGAATGGATAAAACAAGGCATTCGCCAAATTGAAGATGATGATTTTGAGTTCGACGATGTGGAAATCGAACGGTTATTGAGCATTGATGACTCAGCAACTCGCGCCCGTATCCATAAAACCATGACAGAACAGCGCGAACGGCATCAACGCCAGTCGCTTCTGGACAACATGGCTTGGCATGTGGGAATGGTGGTAGCAGTATATTTGTTCCAACGAGTGCAGTATATCCGCACCCGTGAAGAGGAAGATGACCTCGCCAAGAAGCGATTGGCAGCGCGTACTGGTGGTAAACCTGACGATGGCGATGAAGACAAAAGCGTTGTTGTACAGCCTGATGACGTGGGCAAGGACAAAACTCCCGTGCAGGCAAAGGCTATGGCCGGTGACGATGTTGGTGGTGTTCAAGATGATGATGATGATGACCAGGAAGATATCCCACCAGCAGATGGAGGCGTTGCAGACCAGGCGGACGGTGGGGCAGCCCTCCCACAGCCAGATAAGCTGAAAGCCGCTGTTGAGGAACCACCCAAGAAAAAGCGGAGTGTTTCCCGCCAGACGATGCGTAGCAACCGCCTCTCGGTTAGCCGCACACATTTCCCGCTCTTGGACTTGCTACCAGCATTATTGGATTCCTATGAAATCCCCCTCAGCCCATGGGGGTTCATTCACAATCTTGCCAGTGCCAGGATAGTCGAAGAGTTCTTTTTCTCTGACAAAATCTGGTTTAGCTATGAAATACCCTACGAGTTATTGATTACTGACCCATTGCGAGAGGCGTTCCGCGCCATTCTGCGATGGTACGACATCATGGCGGGTAATAAGGAAAATCCCGACGAAGAAGGCCGCCAGCAATGGATTGAGCGAGTCTATCCTGCTCTGCTTTCTCTGTTCAATAAAGCATCTCATGGGCAGCGTCCTGTGCTACGTGAGATGTTGTTTTCCGAAGGCTGGATTAGTTCTCGCCACGAGGATATACGCAGCCTCTCCCATGCCCTGTTAGCTCGCTCTTACGTATTGGACGGGCGTGTCCTGGACCTGCCCATCGACCGTTATGGTGTGGTGTTGATGGATGCTGGTGTCCGTAACTATGATTGGGATAGCTACTATAAGAGTGCTTATCGCCTTATCCAACAATTGGCCTCGTTGGTTCCTATCCGCATTTACCAGATGGGATCGACAAATCTGTTGAAAGTGCTGGGGGAATACAATCAAGACAACCAGTTGTTGGAGCGAGAACTGCGGCCCCACTTCACCCGCAGCCGCCTGCTGATGCCTTTTGTTGAAACGTTGCCGGGTGAAAGCCAGCCCCTCCTGAATGTCGATAAAACACATTTCATGCTGGCCCTGACGCCATTGGAATATATCTGGGCGGATATAGACCAGGACCTTCAGCCCGACATTATAGATATGTTGGATGTTCTGGCACTGGCAAGCCAATCTATGCAGGCCACTGACCCCGAACTACAGCGGATATTGCGGTCTTCCATGTATACCGAGGCCGAAAAAGAAGCTGCCAGGCAAAAACTGGCGAACACTGGCGGTGGAGACTGGGCCTGGAAAGATAAGCTCTTTGTTCTTACTCCCGACAAG
This sequence comes from Aggregatilineales bacterium, assembly GCA_965215855.1. Lineage (GTDB taxonomy): Bacteria > Chloroflexota > Anaerolineae > Aggregatilineales > J027 > J027. The sequence continues at coordinate 408,795 of CBDCER010000003.1, forward strand.
GAGCGCGTCCGGTCCGAACTGATGCACCAGGGGTTGTATCAGTTTGTTGAAGATGGGCAACCGCGTAACCTATCCAATGACATTGAAGATTTCCTGACGATGATTGCTGTTTCAGATTCAACCTTCGTTAACGATATTGATGCTATCGAGTTGACATTATCGCATCAGGTAACACTGAACCTGCATCATGTGGATCGCCAGGAGTGGCTGGATAACCTGCAAAGTTTTTGCTCCATTTTGGGAGATAATGGCGAAATCCCGGCAGATTTTGACCCACTAGACGAAACGTCAGCACGGGCACAACTGGCCGTGTGGATCGGGCAAATTGGTGAGATAACTCATGCTCAACATCCCCGTGATGTTACGATGTCCATCAATTGGACGGTGTTGACTATTGCCCAATTTAATCTACCCCTGGCTGTCGAAATTGTGAGCGAATGGTTAGCGGGTGATGACCATACCGGCATCATTGGTGTGGCCTCCACCAAGACCCTGTTCAATTTCTATCGTGTAAGCCCCGATATTGAGGATAAGGTCGAAGCGTATGCGGCGTTACTCCAGCTCTTGCCAGCCTTCGTTAAGTCTGAACAGGGACGTGATGCCAGTGAAATATGGCAACTCATCAGCGTCATCTTAATGTGGGCCAGGTATTCTTCCTGGTCAGCCTACCTGGTCAGCCCGGCGGGAGGGGAACACCTGCAGACGGCCTTGCGCTCTATCCGCGGGCGACAAGACATTGCAAACTTGCGGCGCTTGATTGCTTTGCACGAAGTCGTCATCGGCCTGGCAAGCCGGTATGTAGAGCTGGGAATCCCCTGGCGTGATTTCCGAGCTATGGTCATAAAGGCCACAGAATATTATTCGTCTCATTTGTCTGAAGAAGACATCAATAAATTCGCGGCTGAATATGCTGGCGTCAAAGTCTCACAACATCTATCACGTACCTTGTTGACTATGCTGCATCGTATCGACACCGACATTAACAGCTTTCTGGTTTCACCAGACGGTATGGAATACTTGTTGGATTCGATTGCCGGGCAGGTAAGCACGCTGGCAAGTGATAGCCGTAGTGTCTTACAAATGGTTGAGGAGAATGTGCAGGCCGTCGTCGATAGTATCCGGCTACAAATTATCAGTCGTGGCAGTAACCCCATGCCACTGTTGCCTGCTGGTAAACGGTATGGCGTCATTCTGATTAATGCCGATGTGCGTCGCAAGGGCCGTGACCTGCGTAGTAAGGTAATTGGCTTTGTCAAACACTTCCGCAAGAGTTTGAAAGAATCTGGTCATGAGGACGAAATTGTCCTGACCATTCATCGCATTGGACGCAACGAGATTATCTACAACAACAATCGAACCTCTCCCACCCAGAAAATGCTGCGAACGCCAGACGGAACCCCGCCTTTTGCACCCATCATCAGTCCCATCCTGGAGCGGTATACAATTGAGAATGTCGCGTTTATTCTCATCATTACCGATAAACCCCCACTTGACCTGGATGATTGGCGTGATGAACAGGAATGGGTCAACCGCATGTTTATTCAATCGCGGGGCGTGCGCTCGTGGATCAATGATTTCTTTGCATCGGATACCGACCGGAACCGGCGTCTTGCGGAGCAAATTGAATTTATGACGGAAGCTATTATTGAGCATATTGGCTATTAGACAAGGAGAACAGGTCCATGTCACGGATTGCTTGCCCATATTGCTGCACAGTTCAGACTTTTCCTGAAACCAACGAGTGCCGGCAATGTAGAAACCCTGTGCCCGAAAAATACATTCGGGCCTCGCGTGATACCCCTCCGATATATATGGTCGTGGTCGGGATGACGGCGCATGGCAAAACGACGTTTATTCACAGCCTGACGTATGCGATGGACAATCTGGGGAAAGTTGCACGCGGCTCATTCTTAGATGCGCTTGATGATGGCACGATGACGCAACTGCGCCAGATTCGCGGTCAAATTGAAACCCGCGAGCAGACCGAGTCCACCCAGAAGCGCGATAGAGATTTTGACTTGCAGGAACCGCTTGTCTTCAGCCTGAAAGGGTTCATGTCCACACCAAAACATGATCGCTACCCGTTGGTCATTTACGACTTGGCTGGCGAGTCGTTTTCAGATCGTGGTGAGATACAACAATATGCCGAGCCGCTAAAACTGGCCCGCACCATCTGGTTCATTGTCAGCCTTCATGATCTCATGCATACCAACGATGAGTATGGAACCATCGCTGATCTTTTCAATATCTACATTACGGGTATGGAGCGTGTCGAAGCCAGCCCCCGTCATCGTGCCTTGCATGTGGTATACACTAAAGCAGATAAACTCATCAACCAACTGCCGCCAGAAATATTAAGCTATATCCGCGAAGACCCCTATGGCAGCTTGCCGCGACAACACCCGCGTGAACTTCGAGACAAACAGTTTGATGAAGATGTCTATTCCATTGACCTTGAAGAGATGTCAGCCCGATTGCGCGACTTCACCGAATATGAAGTGCCTTCGGGGATGAGCTTTATCAATATGGCTGAAGACTATGATATGTCGTTGTCGTTTAGTATCAATACAGCAACCGGTGGCGATTATACCCCCAGTATGGCCGAGTACGAATCGTATCGCGTCTTAGACCCCCTGGTTTGGGCCTTACGCCATCGTATGGATGATGAACTGGTTGAAGTTGATGAAGTTGCTTCAGTGCCGGGCCGCCACACACCGACTCGTTCTACTTCAAGTGAGCGCGAAGTAGTGCTGATTTTGGACACGGGCTTTGCCAGCCGACAAACCATATACAATCTTCAACTGCCATCGTTGTTTTTCAATGAACTGTCGCGTTATGGCACAGTCAACACCTATTACATGGGTACATTGAAACCCATGGCCCGGTCCGGCTATGAGCCGTCTGACAATATTCCGCAAAACGAAACCTTGCCATTTATTGGAGCCATCCTGGATCAAGTGGGAGACAACGTCATGGGGGTGATTATCACCCGGCAGGTAATTTGGGATCTGGAAGATTTTCACGACGCCAGTTGGCACGAACGCCTGGGGATTGTGACCATGCAGAACCCGGTCGAGGTTCGTTATGGTGACCCCTGGCCGCGTAGTGCTATATTGACTCGTGGGCCGGGAACACCTGATCTGAAGGATGAAGTCAAGCAAATAGTCAAGAAATTCTTTGAAGCTCCACTCTAAGCGAAAGGAATGTTGCTGTGGATTTACATGTCGAACTCGACACAACTGGTTTTCCACTCATCAAGATTGATCCTGATGGTTTTTATATTCACTGGATACCGGTGACTAAAATACAAATGGAATATTTCCTGAGTTCAGGCTCCGCACCGAAATTCAACGCGGAGTGGTACAATACGTTGCTGGAGTATAACGAGCGTGTAACCCCTTCGCTTGTCAGAAAGGATAACTACTGGCAGTCATTTGTAACCGGCATATTGCCAGCAGAAATCAAACAGTTTGCATCATGGCTGGGCAAAGAATACAACATCCCGTTAGATAAAGAATGGCAGACTGCTTACCGCTTCTTGAAAGAGATTGAGGCAGATGAACGCTATATTGAGGCCATTTGCGAAACACCGGGCCTTAATCGCCGGGCCAAAACGCTGATTAAAAACATGGAAATTAGCCTCCAGGAATTGAATTTCAACCTGCGGGGAGGACGCAAGCTGGCCGATCAAGCCTTGATGCGTAATGGCGTTATGGAGTTTGTATTCCGCGATGAACGCCGCAACACTTATGGTGGCTATGGAATGCCCAACAGCACATTCTTTGGCACAACAGCCAACCCCGATAAGGCAATCCCAGAGCGCCTGGTGAACGAGCAGCAGGGAGCCAAAATGCCGCATTATGGATTCCGCCTACTAATCAAGCGAGGTTGATATGCAGGTTCGTGAACTTTTTTACAGCCGGGTCGAGGCAGCATATTCGCTACAGAACCGCAGTGGGTACCAGGTCGTGTATCAAAGCCCCGATTTACCGGCGGCTATTGGGCGCGAAATTGAAAATAATCTGCGGTGTTTCGATACCAAAAGTGGTGTAGATTTGCGTTATCAATATTTTCATCTGTCATCGGGCGATGTGGCCCTGGCAATCTGCCAACGCATAGATGAAATCAACACGCGCATCACGGATCGGGCAGGCCGCGGTGGGCCATTTGTCGGCCATTGCTTGATTGTCAATGCCGCCGACTTCGCCGCTGTCAATAATGACCCCTTCCTTTTCTTCAATAACGAAGATCAATTCGTGCTGGAACCCGAAGCTATGGTAGCCGTTCAGGCCAACCAACCGCTGGTTCGTGAATTCGTGTTTCCGGAACTGGTGGAAGACGAGACCCACGACTATATAGCTTTTGATATCGAAGGTTGGAAGCAACCTGCATTCAGTCTTTTGTGGCAGGCGGCTGCCGATGCGGCCACTATTGTACACGCACAAAGAGGGCTGGCGATCCAAGGTGACGACGAAGATCAAATCTACACGCTCTTGCAACTTATCCTTCACCATTTGCCCGCATCGCTGCGCTTTGCCTGCACATTTAATACCTTCGTAGATAATTGCAATCCACCTGGGGGTGTGTATTGGGCGCTGGGTGGGTTTCGGCGTGCCAAATTGCCGGGGGCCTATCGCGTGCGGTTGGATCGCGCTTCAGTAGATTATCAACCAGCATCCATCAATACTGAGATGGATACTATCGCGCAGACTGTCTTTGAAAGACTGCGTTCCGCTCAGGGATTGGACGAGGAGAATAATTGATGAAGAATGTCTTGAGCAAATTTGGAAAACAAGACAAAAAAATACGATGCCCGCGCTGTTTGAATGTCATTGACGTGCCTCGAGACCGGGCTACCTTTAAATGCACAGGCAAGCTCTATGACCAACATGGTCTTGAATCTATTCCCTGCGATTACATCTTCCCCACCCTGTACCTGGAACATTTTGGCGAAGCCACACCCGTCCCGGTCCAGGTGTTTGGCTGGACCAGCCATGGCAAAACGGTTTTTCTCAATGCGCTGCGGCTGATGCTGATGCGTATGCGCCAGGTCTGGCCCGAATATGATTATCGAGCAATCACCGATCATGATATTGACATCTCACGAGAGCTACGCACAAAAATGGAAGATGGCATCATGCCAGACCCCACTATTCCATTAGATCTCAAACAGAATATTATCTACATCATGCAACTCAATCATATGGTGCGCTGGGATTCGCGCTTTTTAGTCATTATGGATCATGCCGGAGAGCGGTTTGATTACCTGGAAGACTTTGAAGCCCATGAAATCCCATTTCTGACACATAAAGATACCACCACCCTAATGTTCCTGAGTGTTCCGTTGTTACGTGGGCAATTGATAGGCCAGGGGGCAGTAGAGCATCAACGCGAGCGGCGGCAGGCACGTCTGAGAGGCGAGGATTTGCCGCCAGAATTCAGCCCCCATAAAGGGCGGTCAATGGATGAATTGTTGACCATTTATATCCAGGCCATGATTACCCATGATAAACACGAGATGCGGTCTCGACAGAAGGGCATACGTCAACGGGTAAAAGATATTGTGAGTGCTATCCGTGATCGACGGAAACTGGTGGTTGTTCTGACGATGGCAGATGCTATCTTGAGTGATGTACCCCATCGACTGCGTGATTATCTTGTCAACGATGACATGTGGGATCGCCTCTTTCATCAAGAGTTGGTGAACAAGCAAGACTTTGACGTGAACTACATGGAAAAATACATGGCGCGGATGGAAAAAGTGAGCGATGCCATTCGAGAGTGGTTGGTAACTGATTTGCACGATGTCGGCGGTGGCGAGTTTGTGGCATCTATTGAAAACAACAATATCCAAGCCCGCTATACACTGATCTCTTCCCTGGGGCACAATGAAGTCTCAATGCCACACCCCGAAGGCGCAATGACGGGTTTGGGGTCCAAAATCGCCCCCAAGCGCGTGTTGGACCCATTTTTCTGGATTCTCGAATATCAGAAGTTCCGCGATTAGCCTGATATTGCCAGTCTATCCAGAGCCGTATTGTCGGATTCGTTGACTGATACATAGGCAGCGATTTAACTATTAAGGAGCAGGATATTTATGTTTCGATCACCAGAAATCCCGATTTTGCAAGATAAAGTTACTACCCTGCGAAACCAGATCGAAAAGATCAAGGCCACGGTGCGCGGCCTCATTCAACATGGTAAGCACCATGCCGAAAGAATACCGGCCTATTTTGAGAACAAGCTAGACGATAACCAGCGTAAGGCCGTTGAGATACTGAGTACCCAATCCGTACATCGTTATCTGGGCTGGAATGCTGACCAATGGGCCGCCTGGCAACCACCGATGTGGGGGGATGATAACAGCGGCGGACAATCTAACCAGTTCACCCCCAATAGCATTCGCATTGGTGAGATGGTAGATGCCAAAAGGGGGCAAGAATTTGCAGTACCAGCGATGGCCCCATTCATCGGGCAAGCACGGACCATCATTATCAAGTCTGGGGTTGGGCAATATCAGCAAGGGCTGAGTTTGTTGCAAAGTCTGTTAATCCGCTCTGCATTGATGTTGCCACACCAAACCACCTATACCTTGTTAGACCCCGCACATTTGGGGCAGTGCTTCCCAATGCGGACACAATTACCCCATGTTCAGAACAGCACCAATGATGTCCGGCGTGACTTAGACCAGGTCATTGACCGGATTGTGCGCCTGAGTACCTCTTTCCTTGAACACCAGGCTTTCCATGAAGTCGATCTCGATTTGCGTATCAACGAGCGGTATAACTTCGTCGTTGTGGCGGATTTCCCCAACCGGTACGATCATCGGGCCATCGAAGCCCTTGAGAGTATTACATCCAATGGGCCGCGTGCTGGAACCTATGTGTTCATTCATTACAACACCGAACATGAGTTGCCCCGCGATGTCTCTATGTCTGTCTTTAAAAATGCCTGCTACATCGACCTGGCTTCACCAGCATCTGTCGATCAATCTGGCATGACATTACGGATAGATAACGCCCCACCACGCGAATTGCAAACAGACCTCTTTAAGAAGCTGGCCGACGCTAAACCGCCTGAACGCAAAATTGACTGGGCAGAAGAAGTGGGGCTGCCAGAAAGCCAATGGTGGCGTGAAAATTCTGATAAGGTGTTCTCGACCCCTATTGGTGCATTGGGCGCAACTGGCAGCCTGAACCTGTGGATGGGTGCGACAGAAAAAGGTATCGTAGCGCACGGTGTTCTAGGTGGTGCAACGGGTGCTGGTAAATCCAATCTTTATCATGTGTTGATTACGGGTCTTGCCATCCGCTATAGTCCCGAAGAACTGCGCTTTTTCCTCATAGATGGCAAAGATGGTGTCGAATTCCAGCCCTATCGTACCTTACCCCATGCTGAAGTGGTTTCATTAAAATCATCGCCTCAATTGTCCCGCAGTGTGTTGCAGGAACTCACCCTGGAACAAGAGCGCCGCAACGAAATTTTCACCCGCGTGGGTGTAGCTGACCTCTCAGAGTATCGTAGGGTCGGCCAGCCTGAAGGGAAACTCCCGCGCATCGTGTTGCTGGTTGACGAATATCAGGAACTCTTTGAAGGTGACAAAGACGGTATTGCCTCGGCTTATCTGGAGCAAATTGCCCGGCAAGGGCGTAGTGTAGGGCTGCATATGATGTTGGGGGCACAGGGCTTCGTCGGGGTTCAGGGCATGATTAATCGTAATGCGATTTTTGGGAATATCCACTTGCGGATGGCAATGAATATGCCCGCGACGGATGTTCAAGCGCTAACCGAGTTTCAGCGTCAGGGCAAAGGATTAATCATGACCTGTGATTTACCCGGCAAGATTGTTGTGAACCATCACAGTGGCAACGACGGCGACAATGCCAATCAATTGGGCAAGATTGCTTTCCTGGATTATGAAACCCGTGCTGATATCATCGCCCGTTTGGCGGGCAAAGCCAATGAAGAGATAGACCCGAAGCACAACCCGGTAACCATTGTTTTCGATGGTAAAGCCCAGCCCAACCTGATTGAAAACCAACTTGTTGAATACTTGTTGCAACACGACAAATGGCTCAACCAAGAGGAAATGCAAGAGGTTGCACGTCGTCCGTTACACGATGAAGGGTTTGAACAGCCAGACTGGTTCTCGGCAGAGCATCCCAAAATTTCCTGGATCGGTCAGGACTTCAGTGTGCGCGGGCAGGCAGCAGTTATCTTTCGACGACGGGTCAGCGAGAATGCCATGATTATTGGCAGTGCCAATGCGCCCCGCTATGGCATGTTAGGTGCGATCATCACCAGCCTGACCCTCAACGCCCCACCCGACAATCTTGAATTCATCATTTTCGACCGCTCGGTTCCCGGCACAGATTGGCATGATACACTCAAACGAGTTGTTGAGGATGTGCTAGTTCCAGCCGGTTATAAACGCAGACTGTATCGGGAGAATCGTGACGCTGAAAAAATGCTGGATGAAGTGCTGGAAATCATCGCCCAACGGCATGAGATGAACGAAAGCGACCTGATGTATGAACCAGACGTGTTCTGCATCATGTCCGAACTGGATCGTGTTGATGAGTTGCGCCGCCCGCCAGGAGCCTATGTCATGAGCGAATCACCGTTGGGTGATAAGCTGAACCGTATTTGCCAGACAGGACCATCGCTGGGTGTACATGTTGTCATGAGCTTTGCGAATGTGCGTCCCATGTCGCATGTAGTAGATGAACGGCATGGGCTAAACAATTTCCGGCATCGTATTGCGCTTCAGATGTCTGAGGAAGAATCGTTAACACTGGTTCGCAGCCGCCGGGCAGCCATGCTACAAAATGAAGGGCCGCTGCCAGTGGTGGCGCTATACCTGGATACCGAGAACGACCGCAACACCCGCTTTAAACCCTACAGCATTGAGGCAACGGTCGATTACTACGAGCAAATCCGACAAATCGGTGAGCGTTTGCAAGCCTGGGGGAATGACGACAATGAGCATGGATGATCAGTACATCCAGATGCGGCGCTTTGCCAAATCGCTGGATGACTTCACACAACACATGGGAGCTTCACTGCGAGAGCTAGAAGAACAACATGCCCTGGTTGCTCCCTTATGGCAAGACGAGATGCACGAGGACTATGAACGTGATTGGAGACCACTTCACGAGTTGATGAGCCGTTTTGTGACGGTTGACGGCCCGCGATACCTCGAATTCTTACATACCAAAATGCGTCTGCTAGAAAGGTACTTGCGCGGTGGCTGATACGACAGCGTTACTTCAGGGATTGATCGACTATCGTGACACACTCATGAAACATCTCAGTCAGCTTAATCAAGGTTTTGAGACCTTATCACGGGAATGGCAACACTTTAGCCTCGTATATGAGGGTGATGCTGCACACGAATTTAAAGGGTTGTGGTTTCGCACGAGTTCTAATTTTCAGGAATACCTGGATCGTACTCAGCGCATTGTGGCTGTTTTAGATGAGCGGATCAATTTCTTGCAGGAGGCGAACCGTCCGGATTCTGGACTTACGTAGAAAGGCAATGCGATGGCAGTAACAGACCCCCGCAAGCTCGTCGTCATCTTAGGTGACCTTGAGCATGAACTTGAACGCTGGGCTACTAAAGCTTCGGATATGGTGCGAATAGCGAGCCACACACAAAACACGACACGTGAAGTGGTCGAGATGACGCGCCGGGTGACGCGCCTGACTACAGAAGAGTTCTATGAAGACGAAGCCCTGCATCGTAGCAAGAAACAGGTCACACATGATTTGCTATTGAATGCCCAGGATGCAATAGAAACGGCACAGGCGTTTGTAGAAGCTGCACGCGAACGACGCAACTCGACCCAGGTCATTTTGGGCCGGTGGGAAAAAGAACGTGATCGGGCGCTGGCCTGGCAAGCACGGGCTGAAAAGCGTGTGGCCGACGCCAAAGCAGAATTGGCAAAGGCGCAGGCCGCATTGGACTCGGCCAGAAGGCAATTAGCCGACGCGGAACGGGCACTGGAGAAATGCCGGAACACCGTCATTGAGAAACGAGATAGTCAGGGGCGTGTTCATCGTTCAAAACCCGATTGCAGTCGGTATGTAGCGGCTGTCCAACAAGCACAGGCAGAAGTCACAAGCGCACAAAATTGGGTCCGAACCGCAGAGGTTGAGTTGAATGAAGCTCTCGCCGAGCTATCGCGTGCCGAAGCACGTGTAAGCGCCTGCGAAAAAGCCGTTTCATTTGCTAATCAGGCGCTGGCGAAGGCAACCAAAAGCCAACAACATGGAAATAATGCGCTATCAGATAGTGAACGCACCATGGATCATGCCAGGGCGGCTGAAAACTCAATGGATATGGCTGGTGAACACCTGGAACAAGAACGACTGGCCGTTGAAGAAATGAATATGTTCATGCAGCAATCGTCCGACGCCTTGATGAATGCCAAAAATCACCTCATTCACGGCACGAATTACGAAGAATCCGCACAGCGTTACCGCATTTTGACCAGGGCCGAGTTGGAATATCGCATTGATGTTTTGTATGCCCTAAACCGGCCAGAATTGCTCGGCGGTGTGGTTCCTGTCGAACTCAGCGCCCCCGGTGTATTCATTGCCCCTGGCGGAGCGGGTACAGGCGCACCATCTGGAACCAGTGCCGTAGAAAAAGCCGCGAAACTGCCGACGGACGAGGGCATCTGGGAAGTTGTTGAAGCGGTAGTCAATGTCGTGGATTTGCCAGCAGTAGACATCGACGAAGAACAGCAGAAGCGGCTGCCACTGGAGCAAATGCGGGCCATACTTAAGCGTTTGCCAGTTATGATTCCTTTGCAAGAGGAGGGAATCGGTCTGCAAGAGACATACTGGCAACAACGTGACGAAGAGGACTCTTTTGCGGCCAATATGGGATACGCGGCTGCGTTTCGTGCCTACTATGGAAATGACAGGGTCGAACTTATCCAGATGGATGATGGGTTTTTGGTTACATCCGGTGAAGAGCGCGTGTGGTTGGCACAGGAAATGAGCCTCGACAAATTACCGGTACATCTTTGGGTACAACCGGCTCATCTCCAACCCCTATCGTTGACGGATGACAGCGATCAGGAATGGGAGTTACGGGTATACCTCGGTGACGATCGGTTTCAGTTGCGTATTTTTAACATGAGCGAACGCGCCGCTATTCCCGAAGGAATCACCGAAGGCGACGGTTTGTGCCTGGATTTTGAACCGGAAGCACCTGGCGAGCCTGGCAGTGCAGTTATCGTCCGGTTTGCGGTCGAAGAACAGCATATACAGACGGGATTCGCTAATGATGCACTGCAACGGGCAGAAACAATCAGCCAACAGCACGGCGCGGGTGCAATATACCATCGAGTAGACCGGCACGAAACGAACAGTGATGACACCGTTTCATGGTTCCGCGACTCTGGTTATCAGGTCAATTACGAAAGCCAGTATATCCTGGTCTATAAAGAATTTAATCAAGGACAACTCTGATGGAAGAAGATCTATGGTATTTGCAGCAACAATCTCGCGTGTTGCAAGAATTTCGAGAGAATATTCAATTGCTCTGGGATGACGAAGCATCCAAAACGATCAATTACCATTTTCTGAATCCGCACCAGGAAGATGATGACCAAATGATTGAGAATTTTGTGATGCAGGATCAACACCTGTCCGAAAGCGAGACGTTACGCACACAGGCTCAGGCCCAATCGGATGTAGCACGCGAACTCTCTATGAAGATTCGGGTTCTTATTGAACGGGCACAGGAAGACATTGAACGCGCCATTCAATATTATCAACAATATCGAAATTTTCTCGCACAAGGTAAAGGGTTAATCCCAGAAATCGAAGAACTTGTTCATTTAGCAAATGCGACTGGAGAAGGGGCACCACCCAATGAGTTATGACATTCATATTCCACCGGAAGTTCAACATGTTGTGGACGAGCGTGTCCGGATTTATTCTGAAAACAGTTTAGCTGTATCGCAAGCGGCCCAACTGGACAACCCCATACGCCAGGTTGGCAGTATGATGGGGCAGATGACAGCAGTCAATAGCCCGCTGACGGGAAGCGGTAATCCGCCTGATGAAATTGCACATGTGTTAGACAACATTTATAGACAAGTCAATGAAATTGATCGGCTTGAAGCTGAAATCCAAACAACTGAAAATCGGATTGCCCAGTTAATCAAGGACGCGCAGAGTAAAACAATGCTGGTTGTGGGTGGTGGCATTGCAGCTTTGATTGTTTTGGCGCTGCTCATTGTTATGGCAATAGGATGATTTGGTAACGATTTGTTATACAATTACATTATAGTGGGGAAACCAGTTCAAACTCGCATGATTGTGTTTCCCCTTTGTTGGGGATAATTCATGAATTGTGCGGCTTCTTTCTGCTTTCCCCATTATATATCAATATAAACCTATGTTTTTCGGATTCGATAGGATGTTTGAGATCTTGGATAGAAAGAAGTAATAAGAGAATATACGAAAAGCCTGTTTGGCATCAATCTGAAGCCCTGAGTGTACTTTGGGAAAAACCTAGAAAACCGTATTGCTATGGGACGAACTCCTCTGCAACGGCATAGAAGACGAGACAGGAAAAACAGTGAAATTTCCGATTCTTGACCCTTTTCGTACACCCTCTAATCTCGACTTTGTACATGGATGTCGATAACGGGTCAAGAGAGTTCACATGCTGCGATGATCCACCGATTTTGGCGAGTTTTTGAGCCGTTATAAACCATTATGAACCGAATTTTTCTTGATGTACAAAGTCGAACTAATATCTGTAGAGCATCGTGATGAGATCAAAGGTGTTGCCATCGGCTGCATTGAACGAAAAGAGACCTTATTGGCTGTTCATAGCGGTATTGCAGGGTTGATCACCTGTTGTTATGTGCTTTTAGCCACCTAAGCGCCTTCTTTTTCACTCGAATACCTCACAACCACCTGATCCTCTCACTTTCGGGGCTTCAATTCGCCAAAGTTCAGGGTCATCGCCGAAAGTGATAACCCATGCGATATCGTCCCGTTATCGAGAGTTAGTGCCGACTGGCTTTGCCAGCAAACGCTTCCGCAAAGCGGAAAACTGTCGATAAAGGCGATTACCACGAGTAATCGACTTATGGAGAAATTGAAAAGAACTCGCATAATAAACCGCCTGATTTCCCGCAATTGGCCCAAATATTATGCGAGTTTGAACTGGTTTCTCCATTAGCCGCTGGTAAGGAACAGTATAGCGGCACGCGATGGACTACGGTGCTGGCGCACCTCGATGGTAAACACGGTTATCACGAATAATCTACCGTACCGGACATATATCTACAAAATCTCGAATTGCGGCCAAACACATATGGATGATAACTGTAGTCACCACTTGGCTGATTGGATGATTTCATCTACGATGATGTTAAATCACTGTTCAGGAATCATCTGAAGGTAGTTGAATGACCTCAAAACATGAGCCGCCAAAACCGCCTGCGACTATCCGTGATTGGCTTGCACAACATGGGGTTGGCGATGTATCTCTGCACCATATTGCTCGTACGCTTGGTAAGAGTCATCAAGTCACGGAAGCATTGCTGCAAAATCCTGTAACTTCCGAAACACTGCTAAACCTCAATCGCCTTGCACAGTATCGCCATCTAGCGCTTGCAAACCGTGTTTGGCCCCATTGTACATGGCTAGAATGGCGTGGTCAGCAAACCCGATCCCATCCAGTCATCAAACTGATTTTAGACACCTTTGGTTCGACACTCATGAAATATGTGGAGAAAACGTTTGGCGATACGATAGTTCTGGATTACTGGTCAGAACTCAAAGTACCATCCGCATATAAAGACATCATCTTAGACGATGAAGCCCGTGATCCGCTAAACGACATACCTGAAAACCAACTCATTGATAATCCACATCTTGATGAAGAAGAAACAGGCGAATTCTATACCTTTGGTAGTCCAGCAACGGCGGCTTGTTTTGCGTGGCTTATTGAGACGCGCCATAACTATTCGCACTATGTGGATCACCGGACGGGGTATCTCAATGATCCTTTGGGTATCCGGCTTGCCTATGATTTGCGTCAGGTTTTCAAGGAAGAATATTGGGCCGAATTGCCACCGGATACCTTGCCTTCCTATTTGGCTATTGCCCGTTCTTTGCACGCGGCCACGGTACCCGACGAATATCAAGAAGGACGACTCCCACCGCTCAAAATTATCCAGGTGGCGAGTTTGAAGTCAGACTATCTGGCGGTGGCGCAGGTAGATTTTGATACTGTGTGGTTCGACCCGCAAGACACGCTGGTTTTCAAGCAATCTCCCATCAATGTGTTTGTGTTAGATACTCAAATCGAGCGTTCACCAGCAGCGATTATATTGACGACCAATGATGAGCCTGGCAATCCAGAGCAGCATCGACAAGAGCCTGTTTACCAGTATCTGACCAACAGCGAAGATACACTTGCACTAGCCTTTGTGTTGGGCAAAGCCGTAGATATTGATCAGGCAAAAAAAATATTTGCCAAAACGTTGACCGAAGCACCTTGGGAGTTGCATACGGAAACAGGTGCTTTCTGTATCACGCGGGCCAATCCATATTTTGGAGAAGCGGCGACTGAAATGATTCCGGTCTACCGTATTGTTGGTGGTTATATGCTCCAATTAAACCCAGCTTATCAGTTTACCCCACAGGAAATTGACGCAGATTAGTTTTGAGAATACAAACGCCATAGTAGCCATCGGATATCTGCCTGTATCCAGTTATTGTATGTTCTACGCCAGGCGTTGAATAACCAGTAAATACCCCACATAGAAAAACCCATCATCCAGTCCTATATCCCCATTTTCTTGCCATAGACATTCGTATTCACACGATTTTAGAGGGCGCTGACGCGCCTACACTGGGCGAAGCAATCAGTCGATAAGACTGCTTCATAATGTTTGATGCTCAGTAATCCAACAAGGAGGATACAGATGTCTGTTGAGTATCATGTCGTTACCGGATTCGTAGGCGGTACGCCCGAAACTCGTGAAGTTGGAGATCCCGAAGATATGCAGACAGTGACCACCATGTCAGTCGCGGTCAATGCTCGCCAGAAGGAAGCCCCACCTATCTGGTATCGTGTAACGATGTGGGGTGGGTTGGGCCAGGTTGTGCAGGAATATGTGGACAAAGGCCACTATGTCGTTGTTGTAGGCAACCGGCTGCGTCCCAATATCTGGTACGACCAGTCAGGTGCGGCACGAGTGTCGCTGGAGTTAACGGCCACAGCGGTAGATTTCAGTGCCAATCGCAAACCAGCCGAAGATGCCGATGGTGACATCCCCGATCCAGATGACACGGATGAGATACCGTTTTAGGTAAATGTCCGCCATGCGAGCAGCAGTTGGTGAGTGCCAGCTGCTGCTATTCACTGTGATAGCACATGGCTACCCGGTCTCCAAATTGTGTGACCATCGGACGTGAGAATGTATTTTCTTGAAAGCTAAAATATTTACCCGTACACAGTGAGACATACACATCCATGACACATTGAGATTCAGCGAAGTCTGGTATAGGATGCATTTGCCAGACCTACCTACAAGAGTCCGGCAGATATGCAAACCTCAGAAAGCCAACCTATCAGCCGCCGCGACTTCCTGAAGTTGAGCGGGTTTAGTTTGGGCATGTTGGGATTAGGCCAATGGTTCGCGGATCACACACCCGCTCTTGCTGCTCAAAATCCGGTTCGTTGTGACAATGCTACGCTCGACACACAAGCAGCCCGTGCCATCCATGAATGTGAACGTGGTGAAGATGATCCTCGCCAGGCTATCATCGACGCCTTTACGCCCGAAGCTATCCGTACCCTACCCGATGCCGTGTTAGACACCCATAATCTAGCTTACAAACGCCAACGCGAGGATGAGCGTTGGGAATACTGGCGTCCTCACAACGCTTTAGATCAAGAGAATGACCTGGAAACCGGCTGGGTGACCCAGCAAGCAGAACTGGTCAATCCCGACACCGGCCACCGCCTGGTCATTGAAATGAACGAGGAGCGCATGGCAGAGCGCCACCCTCACCCTATTCAAAGTGTAGAACCCGTTCCGACTGCCCAGGAAGAATTCATTCGCTGGGATAGTGCCTTCGGTGCAACCTCCCCACCCGGTACAACCATTGCCGTGCAACTCATCCCTGACAACCCTGGCTACAGCAACCCGGACGTGGGTGATGTCATCACCGCAGATTTCAGTCTGGGGATTGACCAGCCATTGGAGGCGTTTTACCTGATGCGGGTTTATGATGGTTCCAGCGGCCACCAGTCCGAGTTGGTATCCTTCCGGATTGCGGATGGCTTGACGGTTATCACTGAAGGTATGGTCGGCCAATCTGCCAGCCGTATTCGCCGCACCCTGATCGACAATCGTGGACGTGTCACCGTAGCAGCGATGGCTCATTCGGATGCACTGCTAGGCGAGGATGACCGGATTGTGGTCGTCAATTAAGAACATATCATCCACCATTGGCATCATGTTCTGCTGCTTGTTTTCACTCTGCAGAATGGTTTATTCTGGCGCTATGCGGCGCTTTTTCATTGCAAATATCGTAGTCCTGCTCATCCCCCTGGTATTCCTGTTGCCTGGTGCGAGACAGGTTTTGGCCCAATGTAGTGGCGGCTATACCTGCCATTTCAATTGCCCCACCCGCTGTTATTGCAATGGCGTGGCACAAGGTGATGATTATCCATGTCGGGACAACCAACCGGGTTGTGGATATGAAACCCGGCAAGAAAACTGCCAGAGCCAGACCAACATCGGGTGCGGTCCATTCCCAGATTGTCAGGTTATTCCAGATACATTAGGCTGCCAGTTCTACTCTGGAGCCTGTAGCGCCAGCGGGTCAAGTTGTGGCGATGGCAACTGCAATGCGGGTGAGAATAGTAGTAATTGCCCGCAAGATTGTGGCATCTGCCCGCCCGGGTTTGCCTACTGTGGGAGTTGTATCAACGCTTGCCGCTCAACTTCCCAATCCTGCCAGGATCATATCAATAACGAGTGTGGAACAGGCGGGCCAGCGTTCTGTCAGACGAGTACCAGTCAAGAACCAATGGGCTGTGGCAATGGCGGCTGTGGGCCGTGCCAAATGGGCTACTGGCGTCGTGACTTGAGCGCGGCCTGTACACCAGAAATCCAGGCTACCAATCCACTCTGCTCCTGCGGCACAATCTGTGTAGCTGATGCGGCCTGTACCGGTGGCACCAGTTGCTCACCGGCCTGTGGGCAACCCACCGCATGTGGTGGCTACTGTCCGAATACCGACAATGGCTCACCGGGAACAGTCAGCCTGGCCCCACCGGATGGCGGACGGGTGTTCCTCAATCCAGACGATACCATTACCCTATCCTGGTCAGCCGCCAGCAAAGCGGACTTGTATCGTATTCAACTCTATCCGCAAACGGGTAGTCTGGGATGCAGTCACCCCAATGCCCTGTGCCGGGATCAAGCCGCTCGTACTCTGACCTATACACCGCGTCCTGAAGATGGCAACCGTTACACACTGCATGTGCAACCCATCAACACGACCTGTGATAATGATTATGGCAGCGTCGTCACATCCAACTTCACGATTTTTGCCACCATCAGCGGGGCATTCTACCTGGATACTGCACAAGATGCAGCTTTGGCAGGGGATTTCTGTACATCACCAACTGCTACCCCAGGTGAAGCCGGAACTGGCGCTGCGCTAGGTATTGAAGGCGAGTACAGTTCATACCAGGGCACAATAGCAGATGCCAAACCGGGTATTGCTCAATCCTATCAAGTTGATGCCCCCTGGTGGCCGCCACTCGCTAACAATATCGTGACGCTGACGCCGGGTGTGACTGGCACGGGAATGCCCTATGTCTGCACCTGTCCGGTGGGCTGTCAATATAGCGGGATTCCAGCGCCGCAAGCGGATCTGAACTTCTACCTCATTGATCTGGATTTGTCCAACGCGGGTTGGTGGCAAGTTCAAAATGCCAACGTCATGACTGAAGCGACAACGGGTACGGCTTTGCTAACGCAAGTTCCCTATGATACTTGTGTCGAAGACCCAACCTGTACGCCAGCGATGATTGATCGAGATACAGTTGGCAACCCGGATAGCGCTGGTATTGCCATCACCGGCGGTGGTCGCATCGACACAACAGACGAAACTGGCTATCAGACTGGCTATGTGACTGATCGCACCCCACAAGTATTTGCCACTGGCACGCAAGCGCATATCCGCGAGGGATACCATTACTTCTATCGCCAGTTCAGTATGGGGCGTAATCCAGCAGAGGATTTTGCTGGTAGTGGCGGTGATGCTCAGAAACCCAGCCAGCCACCAACCAATGACCGTGCCTATTTTCACGCCGATGACATGATCATCCAAAGCCCCTGGACGATCCAGGTCGGTGAGCAATTCGTGATTTTCGTGGATGGTGACTTGACGCTGAGAGATTCTGGTAGTGCCGGACAACTTATCCAGGTAGAGCCAGGCGGATTTTTGGCTTTCATTGTGTCGGGCGACATCACAGTGGCGGCGACTATTGGCAACAGCGACTTGGATACCACCACTGCCAATATTGAAGGCGTGTTCATCGCCGATGGGATGTTGACGGTACAAAGCCAGGGTGAAGCGGCGGGTGGGGATGACCGTTTCGTAGGCGCGGGCACATTTGTGGGCTGGAGTGGCGTGCAGTTGCAGCGAGATTTCTCGGATGGAGCCACCCGCCGTGCCGAAAACAACACGCGCCCCGTTGAGTTGTTTGTCTACCGTCCAGATTTTGTATTGAACGCCCCCGAGCGCATGAAGACACCGCGCTACATCTGGCAAGAAACCAATTAACGTCTAGCTTTGGTGTCTTCTGGCAAGGTCAAGCCAAAGTAAAATCCCAATTGATGACGCTCACCATATTCGCAGATCTCGTGGGTGATACGGTTGTTGTATTCCAGGATCAAGACTGTCACACGCCCCCGTTTCTGGCGGACTTTGCGAGCGAATTCCTCCAGGGTGTCGGCCAACTGGTTTTGGGTTGTTTTCGCGATTTTTGGCATCGGGCGCACCATAACATACACCGGCCCAAGACACAACCAGTAATTGCACCAGCAGCAGAACTGACGTCGAACTACCAGGTACAACACGAACCGTGTCACAACTTAGTGTGTTGGTAGCGTAGAATAACGGTGTGCCACAATGCAAAGAACAACCATATCCGCCCAACCCTGATCGTTGGGAGCAACAGATCATCCCCTTCGGCACAACCTTTATCCAGCGCCAGGACTGCTATCCCCTGCAATTGCCCACCGGACACTATATCTGCGTCAAGAAACAACTGACGACCACGCACTTCATCGACCATATTCAAGGCAAACACACACTGGGAGCCTATGCGTTGGATACCAACAGTATGGCGCGTTGGTTATGCCTGGATGCCGATCACGATGCGGACTGGTCAGGACTACTTCAATTGGCTAAAGTGCTGCACCAGGACGATATCCCAACCTATCCGGAAACCTCACGACGCGGTGGGCACTTGTGGTTCTTTACCCCACCCCTGTCGGGCGCAGACATCCGCCACTTTGGAAAAACGTTGCTCAAACAACACGGTCTGCCCGCTCGCATCGAACTGTATCCCAAACAAGACCGGCTCAAGACCGGCCCTGGTTCATTGGTGCGCCTGCCGTTGGGCATTCATCGCAAAACGGGTAAACGCTATCACTTCATTCAATTGAACGGCACTCCCCTGGCTCCTACCATCCGTGAGCAGGTAATGGTATTGAGCCAGCCGCGTCGTGTACCGCGTCCGTTTATTGACCATATCTTGCTTCAATCTATTGAATCGCAGCCAACATTACCGCTTCAGCCAATTGAAGTGTCCCCCATCGACGGAAAACACCTCTCTGAGCGCATCAAAGCGGCCATTTCCGTGCGAGATTTCGTCAGCCGGTATGTGGAACTGAATGAACGAAACGTCGGGAAATGCCCCTTTCACAACGACCAGCATCCCTCATTTGGCGTCAATATGCACGGCAACTATTGGAGTTGTTGGGCGGGTTGCGGTGGTGGCAGCGTCATCGACTTTTGGAGCCGCTGGCGTGAGAAACACGGACAGGATGGCAGCTTTGTAGCGACCATCACCGACCTGGCCCAGATGCTATTCTGATGCAGTTTTTGCCAGTTGACACGCCCTGGCCGTGTATTATGCTGTCCATATGTCATAAAGTCAGCGTGTCGGACACAAGGACAACATGTATCGAAACTTCTTCAATCTCCAGGAAAACCCCTTCACCACATCCCCGGATCCACGCTTTTTTTATCTGGCTCCCAACCATGCTGAGAGCGTCGCCAAGTGCGAATATGCCATCCGCAACAAAAGTGGTCTGGCAGTGGTCTATGGCGATGTGGGAACCGGCAAAACGACTATCCTGAACGAGTTGAAGCGCCGCTTTGATGAAGACCAATACACCATCGCCGAACTCAATTACACCAACCAGAGTAGCGATACCGCTTTGCTCAAGTCCATCGTGGCTGAATTTGGTCTGCCGCCAACTCGCACCAAACAACGTGCTTTTGACAAACTGCAAGAGTTCCTGGCGCGTGAAGTAGCTGAAGGACGCACGCCCTTGTTGCTGGTGGACGAAGCCCAGGACTTGGGTTACAGCATTCGTCAAGACCGTGACAAACTGGGCCTGATCAAAGTCCTGACCAACATGATGTTGAGCAACGAACGGCTGTTGCAGGTTATTCTTTTCGGACAATTGGAACTAATCCAGCAACTCAAGGGCCGCCGCGCCCTGATGAGCCGGGTAGCCCAATTCGGAATACTCTCGCCTCTGACCCGTCGTCGGGCGGTGGAGATGATGGAACATCGCTGGCAGACAGCGGGTGGCACACTCCCCTTGCCCATCCACGATGACGCCATTACCCAGATCTACGAAGCGACCAAAGGGCTGCCCCGCGACATTGTGAAAGTCGCTAATTCAGCCTTCACGCACGCTTTTGCCAATAAGCTGGAACAAGCCACCATCGAGAGTGCCCGTTACGCCATTGAAGAGCATCATCTGGTGGAAAAATCTCATGTCGAATAAGTCCATATCCGTTTACGCCCAGGCCATGCAGCGCCAAAAAGAGGAACAACAGGCCCAGCAGCAAGCTAATCCTGTTGAGAAATCTGGTAATGCAAGACATGAAAGACAAGCAAGTTCCGCAATACCTGAAAGACATGATTTACCATTTGATGACACACTTGAAGCGCTCATCTCGACGACGTTCAGGATGAAATCCTCGCACGCAATCAACTTCCGGTGTCCACCCGAACTGAATACGGCTATTGACGCAGTATTACCGCACGCCGAAATCCAGGCCGGGACACGTATTTCCAAGACTCGTGTCTTCGTATTTGCTTTGGCCTATGCCTTATGGGATTTTCACCACAACGGGCCAGAGAGCCAACTCGTTGCCTTCTTCAAAAAATAGTAATGATTGTATTGCAGTGTAAGACATGCCAGCATGACTGGCAATCCAGCCCGAAAGACATGAGCTTGTCTTGAATTTATCATGCCATTGACTTTTACAAGATAGGCAATCATGAGCCTGCTATTTAATATAAACTAACCATACGGATAATCACCCATCCTCACCGGCAACAGCAGACCTGTGTAGACCAGAACACACATCTCCAGAACCTGGGTTTTCGTCTTTACATTGACCTGTATCCTATGGGATTTTCACCACAACGGGCCAGAGCGCCAGCTCGTTGCCTTTTTCAAGGATCGCAACACTGTGTTGAATGTATTGCATGTATAGCTGTGCAAGACGTGCTTTGCCAGAAAGACATGAATGTCTTGCAATACAAGCATGTCATGCAAGTATTGCTAGTCTGGCACGGCAAGCAAGACATGCCAGCATGACTGGCAATTTAGGCGTTGACATCAAGCTTTTTGGGATGTTTTAGTTAAGTACCAACCGGTAATGGTTGGTGGAACCCTACTGTTGCGGGGAATGGGCAACAGCCAACTGACCAAGCAATCGACACCGACGGTTAACACGCCTGTTTTCAGGCTAGGGGAGACTCGAAATAGCAGTCAAACCGAGTAACCTCATGCGAGAGTAGCTTTGCTCAAGATTAAAACCAACGAGCGAAGCTCGCATAGGCAGAACCAGAGGGAGAGAGCAGCGCAAGGGAAGGAAGGATAGCGACCAGCCACTACCAGCCCGAAGGGCATGAGAATGCCTATGTTTGGTGTGCAGCAAAATACCCTAAAAACACCCCTATACCCGTATAGGGGGTTTATACAGGTGTTGTGTTGGGCAGATTGCACGCCTTTTTTGATTACTTCGGGCAGGGTCGCAGATGGGCAATTGTCACATTGGACGGGGCCAAACGACCAATTACCACATCAGCAAACCCCACCGCTCAGCAATCAAACCCCCGTCGGCCTTCGGAGAAGCCCGACTACCCGCCTCCGTCGGGGTTGTGTGGACGGGTAGCCCCGTCGCCCCCGTTTGTGCAAACGGCAGCCATCCCTTGAAAGGGCTGCACTCCAACCCCGCACATTGGCAACCTGACTACATCCAACAACAAACTTTTCTCTCAAGTGATATTCAAGAACATAGTTGGATTAGCCAGCTTGCTCAACTCGGACGCGGGTAGTCGGACTTGCGTCCGACGGGGGAGGCGCGGGCAAGCCGCGCCTAAAAACACCCCAGGCAATAAACAATCTGTGATTAGAAAGTATGCGGCAACACTAACTTGTAAGAAATTGCTATTCCAGATTACAATTTGGTTTTTGCTTCAGGTGAGGTATGAAGGAAGAAAGTATCGTATGCCACCCCATAACGACGATTGGCCCGAATTTGCGGATGCAGGCAAGCGCATTGGCTTTGCAGCAGTAGTAGGAATAATGCTCCTGATTATCACATCAGTTGTGACACTCCGGTTTATTCGCCAAATACCAGATTTTTTCAACTCGCTTAAGTTTTCATCGTCGCGTGAAACCATTCAATCAGTCAGTAAGCTATTGCTGGTAGGGAGTGTTTTTTGGTTTTTGGCGGCTTGGTACGTGAGTGCTGAGTATGGACAAGAACACCGGATTTCATCAAACATTACCTATCGTAGTGATCCAGCTAGCGTGGACTGGCTAACAGCAATAGGTGGTGCATTCATTGTGGCAGCGGCGGTTCTCTATGGGTGGAATGAGTTCTCAGCACGTTTCAAACGGCCAGAACCCGTTTTTACAGCAGAAGCAATCAAAATCATGGTTATTCGTATCCCTGGAGGTATTAGGTATCGCCACGAGGGTATTCACCAATTCATGCAAGGTCTTCTCTCAACATTTCCTCATTTGATGCTTCAGATTAGGGGCGAAAAGGTTGGGGTGACGTGGCGGATTGCGGACACCAGAAACCTATATGCTTCTGAGCAGATTGAACGCTATATCCATAGCAGTTATCCCGATGCTCAAATTAACTACGAAACACATGCCCCAGCTGACCAATCAGCACCTTTTTATCGTTATGTCAGCTTCTATCGCCTGGGTAACGAATTCACCATGCCTATGCAGTATTTGTCGGATTTCAGAGAAATTGATCCATTGTCGGCTATTGCTGAGGCAATGAGCGATTTACAACCAGACGAACAGGTGATTTACACAGTTGGTTTGTTAGGGTTAGCTTCAGACGCTTACGCGGAGGGTCTAAAGCTGATTAGCCGACCAGCCGCCAGTGTGTTCCAGTTGTTTTCGCTACGCGGTGTCCAGCAAAGGGTGGGCCAAATTCTGACCAATAATACACGGGTAGAGAAGTATCAGGCGCGTGACCAGCGGGTAATGGAAGAAAAACTGCGGGACGTTCTCTACCGGGCGGCTATTATCATCCAGGCCGATGCCAGCACACCTGAACGGGTGCGCGACCTCATTGCTGCCGTTGAGATGCAATTGGGCCAGTTTACGCGAATGCCCTACAATG
Organism: Aggregatilineales bacterium; assembly: GCA_965215855.1. Taxonomy (GTDB): domain Bacteria; phylum Chloroflexota; class Anaerolineae; order Aggregatilineales; family J027; genus J027. The sequence goes on from CBDCER010000003.1 coordinate 432,762, forward strand.
GTTTGGCTTGGCTCCAGCGCGACCTGTCTCGATATATGATGCAAGTGCCTTCGGCTGAAGCTGATTTTCACACAGATTGTATTGCCTGGCATAATACCTGGCAGGATACGTACTTGAGTAAACGCAATCCTGCTGTTTCAGTTTTTTCCCTGTCTGAATTAGCCGCCTTGTGGCATCTACCAACTGACAAAATTGTGGGAACCAATGTCGAGTTTGCGCCTGCCAATGTTATGAAAATGCCCAGAGGATTAGCCCATGCTTCAGATGGTGGCAACAGCCAATCCCATACCGTAATCGGGTATGGCAAGTTCCAAAACAGAGAAGTACCTGTCAAAATCCCATTGGAAGACCGCCGCACCCACATTAACATCATCGGCAAAACAGGGATGGGTAAATCTAACCTGATGCACCATATGATCCATCAGGATATTGCTAGCGGGCAGGGAGTGGCTGTCATTGATCCGCATGGCACACTGATACAAGCCATTCTGGAGGCAAGCATCCCTGAAGAACGTGAAAATGATATTGTGTTGTTGGATTTAACCGACCAAGGGTTTCCACCACCAATTAATCCCATGCGCGGCAACTTAGGCACAGTCGGTATCGGGCGAGTGATGTCAATTTTTGAGCGCCTGTATGATGATGTCGATCAATATGTGCGATTAGCCAAGTACCTGCAAGCGGCTATCGGGTTGTTGGCCGAAGATGATACCCCAACCATGCGGGACATTTCACGGGTGTTTACCGATGATCCATACCGTCACAATCTGCTGAACCAGACTGAAAACCCATTTGTATTGGATGTCTGGGAAACCTATGAAATGCAAAGTAATGCCCAACGCCGCCAAATCCACGAACCGATTTTGAGCCGCATTGCCCCCTTCTATGGCAACCCTGTTTTATATCCAGTATTGTGCCACCCTCAAGCATTGAATTTCAGGCGGTTTATTGAAGATAAGAAGATTGTGTTGGTGTCACTGGCAATGGCCGACGATTTGGTGTCTGAGCGTGAGCGCAACCTGATTGGCGCATTGTTGGTTTCTATGCTGCAAATGGCAGGGATGCAAAAGTCGGAAGGCCCACCGTTCTATGTTTATGTGGATGAAGTACAGAAGTTCGTTACAACTTCACTGGATGTTGTCCTATCTGAAGCCCGTAAATTTGGCCTGTCTCTGACGATAGCCAACCAGTATTTAGGGCAGTTGACAGGCAGAACGCTTGAAGCCGTGATGGGCAACGTCGGGACGCACATCGTTTTTCGTCCTGGTTCCGAAGATGCCAAATCACTTGGGGTTCACATGCGCCCTCAGTTTCAGGGCGAAAGTCTAGTCAGCCTTGACCGCTATACAGCCGCGACTAAATTACAGAACGAAGGAGCAGTCCAGCCTGCATTCACTTTGTATGCCCCACCACCACTTGAAAAAACGGAAGACGCCGAAGCACAGGCAGATCGACTGAGAAAACAAGCTATCGAACAGGCGCGACTACAATCCAAAGCGGAGATTATGGCATGGTTAAAAGACCGCTATCCACGCCGCAAGTTTGGTGTGGAAGAACCTGTGCAAGATTATGATTAGGTATACTGGTTGCTATGAATGATAAAACCCCACGCCAACGCGCCCGTCGTGACGAGAGGCCCACCGACCCAAAGCCTATTCGCATCACGGCACGAGACATTGAAATCATCAAAGCAGTCTATGAATACCGTGTCATGACCACCCAACAGTTGAAAGCCTTGTTTTTCCCGTCGATGCACCAAACATACGGAAGGCTCAAGGCGTTGTACGACCACGAATTCATTGATAGGCGTTTTCAGGGAGCCGCCATCGACAAAATGAATACGCCGATGTTGTATGTATTGGATAAACGCGGGGCCGAATTGTTGCGCGGGCAGCTTGGCTTGGTCATTGAATGGCATCCTGTTCATAACGAGGTATCGACGCAGTTTTTGGAACATTTGGTAGCAATCAATGATGTGCGGATAGCTGTCACTACAGGTTGTCAGGAAAAAGCCGAATTAGAGGTATTACAGTGGGTCGGTGAAAGTGACCTGAAAGCAGACTATGACCGCGTAACCATCCGCTTGACTACTGGCAAACACAAAACCGTATCGCTCATCCCTGATAGTTATTTCGCGCTTTCAACACCGTTAGGGCAAAGCCATTGTTTTCTGGAGTTGGATCGTGGCACGATGACGGTTAAGCGGTTCAAAGAAAAGATATTGGCCTACCAGCAATACTATAAAACTGGACTGTACCAGGAACGCTACCAGACCCGTAGCTTGCGGGTGTTGACCGTTACCACCAGCCAGACCCGTGCCAGCAATTTGAAGCAAGCGGCTGAGGAGTTACAGGGGAAGCAGCGGTTTTGGTTCACCACACTTGAGCAGGTATACAGCCACGCCATTTTGACCGCCCCCATCTGGCAAGTTGCCACGCAGTCTGGCACGCGCCCATTGGTTGATTTATCACAGCGTTAATGTGAAAAAGGCTATCGCCTGGAATAAACACAGGCAATAGCCTTTGTTCTAATCTTTTGCTCGCTACTCAACCCTTTGCCCTGGTCAAGTCAGGAGTGGGCTAATTGGGGCAACAATTAAGCCCACCAATCACCCGCGTTAGGTAGGCGATTGTCAAAAGCTTTGTATGTTCAAGTGTAACGAAAACGGGCGAGGAGTTGTAGGCCTAAAGCGGGTTTCAAGTAGCATTATGTTATAATAACGCGGGGAAAGGTCAACACCCTTCCTGATCTAACTACCAGGTCGCTTGCGGCCTGGTTTTTTGTCATTCCGTTTATGGAATGGAGGTATCCACTGCACAAAGTAAATCAGTCCTGCAAGCAGTACGATTTGCCTGAGAATGGGATCATCCCACAATATAAATGGAAATGGCATAAAACCTCCCATGCTACTTGATACTTAAATTGGGAGGGTGTGACCTTTCTATCTCAAGAATATTGCAGAATGAGAATTAGGGCAAGTTTTGGCGAATATTTGTTTTGTTGGTGTGCATGATAGTGCTGCCATCCTTGTGGGTTTCAGTGGATTGCACAGGTGTGGGAGCAGATAAAACTAAAGTGCCATGCACGGGATAAAAAACATCTACTGGCCCTTTTTTCTTGAGACGAGTGGTTTTCTTCCCCTTTAGCAGACAACGAGTATGTCCAGTGTCAGCGTGCCAAAAAGTGTAGGTTTACTTGGCGTTACGGGTTACGACAGGTAAGGACTTGGTGTCGCCCTCGGGCAGGGGCGCTCGCTAGGCGCAATATAACAAGGGTTATCGCGCAATCCTACCACTTGGTCAATGCCCCTACCGCCGGCCTTCTGCACTGCGTTTGAAGCCCGACTACCCCGCTCTTGTACGCGCTGGCGGCGTTCGCCTGTGGCTCGCGGAAAAGTGCCTGAACACTCTCGCAACCCATTGACCCACTGATGCCGGTTATCAAATCTGGTGCAATGCGTTTCTGCCGGTTGACAGGTCTATATAACGTTATATAATATTATGTAATATCATATAAACATATACAACCTTATGTATAAACCACACTCCATACTGACCCCGGATGAACAATACTACTTGCGCCAAACAATGCTGGTCGAAGAATACCAGAATGAACCGGGTGGTATCCCCCGCGACCAACTGACGCCGGTAGCTATCCGGACATTTTTCCAGCATTTTCACACGGTAGTATTTGACAACGATGAGCAGCGCATCGTGTCGCTGGTGTTGAAATATGATCCGGCCCATTGTCTGGTTTATAGCTGGGACTTATCTGGTCGAATTGTTAGTCATTACACCCCATTTGCGTCACCTCTGAACTGGCGCCACTGTATCAAACAATGGCTGGGCATCCAGTAATCCCAACCAGAAAGGACGACATGTCACATGTCAACCTGGAAAACCTGTATCAAGAAGCCCTGAAGCATTTCCCCTATGAACTGGATGCTACCGGTTGCGCCCAGGGAGATTTCGAGCCGCACCAAGGGTGCATCGAATATAGTGAAGAATACACCTTCACGGCGGGCAAACTGTTCGATGAGAAGATCGTAGCAGGTGGCTGTATTGAACTGCGCCGGGATAGTGGCGATGATGCGCCTATCATTAGCGGGTTCTTTGGCCTCTCGCGGGCTGGAGACTGGGAAAACGGGCAGTTGTTGCCGGAAACGGTGGCGGTACAGGGTAACTATGATTTAGCGACGAAAACCTGGGAATTATGGATCGACCGGTTTTAAACGTGAGGACATTTACATAACTCATCAGAAGTAATCTGAACACCATATATCAATATCAGTCTGGGCGGAACTCGTATCCACACCCCGCCCAACCCGAAAGGACGTTATGTGGAAACCCTACCTACCATTTTATATTCCTTGTCGCCAGGCAACATCTGAAGAATGCCGGGTACTGGAAGACTATCTCATGCGAGATTTAACTGCTCAACTCAATGAAGCACTGGAACAGGCGGGCGTGGATGAAAACTTGGATGAGCCAGCCACCGTCCGAGATGAAGATGGTAATGACCTGATTATGACGCACGAAATCGCCAGCCACGAAGTGTTTTCGTTGACACTGGATAGCATCATCGTCGTCTTCGATTGGCAACATTACCAGACCAGCAGCCTGGTCCCACGTCATGACCCGTCCCAGCACTTTCCACGGGTGATGTGTGTATTCTGGCATGGCAAACCAGATCATGCCGAACTGTTTAGCTTCGAACATGATGGCACGTTTCATCGCCTGGTCAATGAGTATCATCCTGAAAACATTCTTGCAGAGGGCGAATTTCAGAAAACGTCTCACCTATTCTAACACTCAAGTTGCCACTATCTGTCACGTAACGACAGTTTGCCATCTATGTTACAGTATAGAAACCATGCCAAAACCAACCATCATCAACGCCACCACCATGCAGCAAAAAACCGGCCAGATATTGCGCCGGGCTTTTCAAGAGGGCGAACATTTCATTGTGACGCGGGACGGGTATCCGGTGGTCGCTATCATCCCGGTGGGGGAGTATGAAACCAATCGTCACCAGGAGGCCAACACCCATGAGCCAACGCCACCGCGCCAAGCGCCACGAACGTCTCGACCCACCGCCCACGATGCGGATGACGCCGCGTGATCTGGCGGTTATCGAAGCCGTTTACCGGTACCATGTGCTGACCCAATCTCAGATTGAGTGCCTGCTATTCACCGGATTGAACCGCTAGGTCGCCCGGCGGCGCTTGTTTCTGCTGTATCATAATGCCTATCTGGAGCGCAAATTCTTGCTCACGACCGGTGGTCTGGTGACCAGTCCGGTGTTGTATCTGTTGGATAACCGGGGTGAGGAGTATCGGCTCCAACACAGCGGCTATATTGAAATCCGTTGGAATGCCTGTGACAACCGCGCTGGCGACTTAACGGTTATCCTGGATGAAGCCCGGCAGGAGAGCCTGCGGAGAGTAACCACTAATGCTGGAAGTATAAACCGTCTCTGGTTTGGTGTATTAGAACCCCTGACTGCGGATAGCATTTTCAGCGAGCCGGTGTGGTGGATTGCCGGGTACGACTGTCCGGCGTGGTTACTGAACCCGGTTCAATTTTGCTCATCTCGATGAAAACCCCATTAAGGATAGTCAGCACCAACGGAGACCAGGCCAGCGGATTAAAACTGCAAGGGTCACCCATCTGCCACGAGGCACTACTTGGCAGGGGGCAATCAGCGTGTTATGCTGCGCTTGCTAATATTAAATTATGCGTAACCCTGAAAAGAGACCCTCATTACACGACGAACCATCGCCACGTTTTGCGCTAGGACAGATAGTTGCTACGCCGGGCGCTCTCAGAAGCCTGCAAGAATCCGGACAAAGTCCACTTGAACTCATCACCCGTCACGTCACTGGCGATTGGGGTGAGTTGGGCAAAGAAGATAAGCAAGAAAATGAACGCTCGGTAGAAAAAGGCTACCGGATTTTGTCAGCCTATAGGCTGAGGTCCGGGGAAAAAGTATGGGTCATTACTGAAGCGGACCGGAGTGTGACGACGATCTTGTTGCCTGCGGAGTATTGACACCAACCACATACGAATAGATCAAGGCCGCAAGGAACTGGCTGATGTCAGATAACACTGAAACACAACTCGCCCACCGGCTATCCCACCGGGATGTGGTAGAAGCCACGTTGGTCATTGGGCAATCTCTGGAACGGGTGACAGGTGATCTGTTGGCCCAAGCCCCCGACTATCCCGCCGGACATATCTACCGGCTCATCGCTCGAGCTATTGATTGTTATGTGCCAGGGGTTTCCCAGCACATCAGCACCGATCATTCCCAGGAGGTGCATGTCTGAACGTCCCCGTCGATCTTATCCACGCGCTGCTGAGGTCTTTGGATTAACCGAACGTGAGCAGTTGTACTATCGTCTCAGTGAAAAACGCTTCCAGGAAATCCTGTCTGATCCGGCTACTACCATTCATCAGGTGAACCTATCACTCAATACCTTCGGCGAATATGTGTTTGTGACTGTCAGCCGCGAGGTTGAGGGGCAGCGAGCCATTCTGACAATGTATTCGTTGGGGTATCACGAGCAACGTGAACAGTGGATTACAGGTCACTGGTACTGGCATAGCTCACATCCCATGACAACACTCGTTCAACAACAGATACCACTGGCGGAAGCCCAACGCCTTATCCAAGAGCGCCGTGATGAGATCCAAGCATCAATCACGGATGATGCGCCTTCCCAGCGAGCAATATTATTCGCATTTTTAGCCGAGATCACGGATGAAGATGGAGCCGTGAGTGAGTTGGAAGACCTCGAATATTTAGGATTGTTGCCTTACGACGATGAGGATCTCGAATGAAACCTGATCCCGAACGCTCACACCCCACACCTGAACCCGCTGAGTTGCTAGCCTTGAAGACATCGCTCCAGGGTATCTGGAAACAATTGCCACCTGAACATCAGGCGACGATGGCCCTCGTCTTGTTGCGATCTGTGGCAGTAGGTGCGTATGGCGCGTGGTTGCATGAGGCCCTACAGATAACGCAAGTTGGGGAGACGTATACACCTGATATGGCTTTTCCGGTCACATCCATTTCGCGTGCTGACTTGAAGCGTGTCCTCACCGAGGCTGAAATAGCCCGCTTGAGTGATACCGACTTATACCAGATTGCCCAGAGAATGGAGGATTTATATATAGATGAGATGTTTTGGGGGGATTTGCAATCAGTCACTCGTGACGTGTTGGCTAGTAAGCCATTGAAAGGGTCATATGGGGCATGAACACCAACCTGACCAGCGATCACAAGAAGTTATTGAGACAGTCGAGACTTCACCACTGGTCGCCAATGCGCTGGAGACTATTGCCCGCCAGTTGATGGCTCGCTTTCCTGACTATAGTGGTGAGCGACTGCAAGCCATGATTGCCCAGACGATTGAGCAGTATCTACCGCATGTGCCGGGCTGGGTGGCGGCGCGTCGTTCAGAAACGGAACCAGCAGCGGCCACTCCCGCACTACCCGAACCCGCTTTTCATCCCATTGCCTGGGTGGGCAAGGCCGATTTACTAGCCTGCCATCCGGAGATGGAGCCACAAATCCTGGCGCTCAACGACGCTGAAGTTGCCTACATCGGCAAGAAGATTGGCGACGCCCTCCAGGAAACCTATCATCTGGCACTGGCAACCATCCTGGCTGCCTATTTGGACGCTACACTTGACACAACTTCTGACGAATCTTCCGCAGCCATGCCATCGCCTCGTGAACCAGATTTCGAGACAGTGCTTCCCGATACAAAGGCACAACAATTTCATATCACCAGTATTCAGCGTGAAGATTTGCAGCAATGTGGCTTCAGTGACCACGAAATTGCCCAACTGGATGAGGGCGATATGCAGGCTATCGCGGCGCAGATGGGGGAGTGGTACCGGGACGAGAGTTTTTGGCATGATTTGGCGGTCATTACTCGCCAGGTCATGGATGAGAAACAGCAGTGAGACAACCTGCTACAGTCTTGGAAACGTATCATAAAATCAGCGTGTATAACACGCGGAAAGGAACACGATGAGCATGAACTACCAAAAACTCATCATCGCCGGGAATGCGACCAGCGACCCGGAAGTCAAACAGTCCAAGGAAGGCGACGTCACCTACACGCGCCTGCAAGTAGCCGTCAGCGGGAAAAAAGACCGTACATTCTTTCCCGTGACAGTATTTGGGAAATTGGGGGAGACAGTGGCGAGATATGTGACGAAAGGTCGGCAGGTATTGGTCGAAGGTCGGGTCAGTATCAGCGAAAAAGGCTACTTCAGCATGGTTGCTGACCAGGTGGTTTTTGGCGCTGGCAAACGAACCGTCTCAAATGATGAAACCGACACGTCAGATGTTGAAATAGACGCGAATGAGATCAGTGCATAGGTTTGCACTAGATAATGGGTAGACTCCGAGTCTGCCGGGCTATGACCATACCTGCTGAACAACGATATGCTCATTCGGCGAATATGTGGGTAGTCTGCCAACCAGTAGTTTGCACAGGTTCCATGACAATGCTTGAAGCAGGACACAAGTGCCATAGTCGTTCTCGTGTGCAGCGGTGTCATGGAGATCATCTGGTGTTTTTGACCCCATTGGCAACGGATATGGAATGAGCAACACCAGGAGACTTTGCAGGTGTGGCAGGCAGTCCGTGACGTTTGTCCGGTTGCGTGATATAAGGAAGCTATGCCCGAATTTCCACTGGCGGATCCATCCCAGGCGGACACACCACGACTCGCTGCTTATCTCAATTTAGTGCGGGCTGGCGAGCTACTCATGTTTTGGATGCATCCTGCACTAGACGTATTTATCGACCGCCATGCCGCCCGAATCGCCCGCGCCACTATTACCGCACTGGCGGTGGGTTTATCCCCGCATGTTATCGAAATGGCACTGCACATCGGTGAGCAACGTGAACTCATGCGACAATCCAATGACCAGGTCTCAAATACAACACATCTAGATAACGAGTGATGCTGTAATTGGAACCGGCCCAGTGTACAGACGATAATCCAGAAGCCCTATGCGATATGAACGCCCCGGACGCCGTTCCTCCGAACACCCGGCAGATACGACCTCACCGGAGACTTACCAAGTTATCAAGCATACCGAAATACCGGGCAGGACGTATCCCTTCCTGGATCGCACCAGCCAAGCCTGGACACTCGTTACTCGTGCGGTGAACACACCCGCTGAGTATCGTGCTGCTGACACCTTCGCCATGCCCCAACCAACCTTACGCTGGGTCAATGGGGGGCAGGTCAATGATGTTTATGTGGAAGGGCTGACGACGGAGGATTTTCTAGCAGCAACAGGCCTGACGTTGGATATGGGTCGTGGTGGTTATGTCCTCTCCAAACGCCTGTCGCGTATCATGCGACCCTATACCCTGGGCGGCTATTTTCCCCAACATGAGATCCATATCGACTATCTGGATAACCTGAATCGGGCTGGGCAACAGGTCTGGGACGGGGCCGGTTTAATCAGCCGGAACATGCTGGAACGACTAGGAATTGCGGAGGGTGGCGCCGCTCACCAGGCCCGTTGGCGAGTAGCAGTGCGACGCGCCGGACGGGTCGAATTCACCCTAATGACCGCTCGCGGTCAGGACAAAGGTCATGCCATCGTCGCCGACCACCTATCCGCAGATTTCATACTACCCCGCGACACCAAACCGTCGGTCAAACTACACGGGCCAGAAGTTTTCGTCGGCATCCAACTCGTGCATGGCCATCCGGATATGCGATTGGACATTCAAAGCCTGATCAACCTCTATCCATTTTTCGACGTCGAGCAACTGGCTCGATGGTTAGACGATGAAGGCAATCTTTTTCTGAAGGCAGTGGAAAGCGGTCAGGTGGGGGAGGCCATGGCGCGGGTGGATCGGACCATGACAATAGATCAACTACGCGACTGGCCGCTGCGCGAGTACCTGGTCAGTGGCGGCGACCCGCGCTGGTTCGGCTATCCGGTGCGGAGTCTGATGAACCAGCATTTAGAACGCCTCAACCATAGTACGCTGGGCAAGCTGCGACTACCCATTCCAGGTGGACGTTATTATGTCATGCCGGTAGGCGTCGGCCATGCGACAGGGTTGGAACAGGATGTAGCTCGCGGGCATATCCGCATTGACCCTACCTACAGTACCGCCTGGGTCAATGACGAGGATTGGGTACAATTAGCCGGGAGCGACGCGGGTATCGCGGCTATTCTGGGTGGGGCTGACAACGACGATGCCTTGTGGGTACATCCTTTCACCGACCATGACGGGCAACGTCAGGTGTTGGCCTGGCGCTCTCCCAACCAGGTCGGGGAATATATCATGCTCAAGCCCACACCGGACTCGGATCCGCTAACCTGGGCGACACCGGAGGGCAACATCCAGTATCCAGCAGGTGATAGCCGCCAGTTAATGCCACGCATCGACACGGTCAGGGTGGACTATCTGAACCTGGTTGACCCTGGCACTGCTGGTGGCTTGGGTGAAGGCCAACCTTACAGCATCGTGGCAATGGATACCACCATCGAACGGGCACAAGCCAACCAGAGCGTGTTGGGAGCCTACTGCAACCTGCTGATGGTCGCCAAAGCGGTGTATGAGCAATTGCCTGCCCGTCCACCAGCGCCATTGGAGGATGTGATTGATGGCAGTGTCAAATTTGGCACAGATTTGTCACCTGTGATGGATTGGATACAAGAGGCGGTGCGGCGTATCCTGCGGCAAGGCAAGCCCATTCCATCACTTTTGCAACCCAGATTGGGCGTGGCCTGGATGATGGATGCAACGGTTCCTGCACCGGTCACCAGCCAGGGGCACTGGTTAGATGCATTGGTCAAGGTGGTGCAAGACCATATCGCCCATATTACCACCCAGCGGGATACCCTGGCCCAAGCCACCATGCCACCGGCCGCAGTCTTTGACCATGCCTTCAGTGAGCCAGACTGGATTACAGTCGGCGCTCAACTCAACCAGACCTACACCGCGTCTCTGCACCGGCAATTGCGGCAATCCACCACAGGGATGCTGGCTGAGGACGACTATGCAGCTATTCAAAGTCGCCTGGTAGCTTTTCTGAACCACTATCCGCCCGAAGCCCACACCGCCATTGTGCGCGGGGCGATGGTCAGCCTCTACCTGAATGAGACACCTGGCTCAGATGCTGGTCTATGGTTGCACGGAACATCCGACGAAGGCGGCATGGCACACCTGTCACTGGCAGCTTTACGGGAAATTGGCGTGCTGGACAGTATTGACACCAACGCAGCAGGGGATATCCTCGTCTATCCAGGGGCAGTGGTACGCGAGCCAACCTACCGGACGGTGGTCATCAACGGCGTGTGGTTCCATTGGTACCGGGTCTGGTGCGCTACGCACGGGCAGCCCGTTCCAGACACGATGGGTGATGTGCCACCGGAAGAAGCCCGTCGTGCCAAAGCCCGCATCCGCCACCTGGCACAGACCCGCTGGCGTGACCTTCCGCTGACCGTAGGGATTGAAGATGGGCGGCAGGTACTCTACACCCCACATGGCAATGTCTTCGGAGTGGTCAGTTCCCATAGCACATCATTACTAACCACCGAGCTACACCTGGTATTCGCCCTGGCAAGCGATGGCAACCTGCGAGCCGCTCTCCGCTGATTCCTCCCCACCATTACTATAACTCCATCTTTTGAGGCGCTGACGCGCCTGAGCCGGGCGAGATACGGTTGGCGCTGTATCTCAATCGCATATTCATCGACGCTGGTAGCTGCATGCTGCTGGCGTCTTTACTTTTCACCAGGAGAATATCATGACCCCTTATGCCCAGCGGCCAGCGCGGCCAGCACCATACACGGCCTGGTTGGCGTTTATGGAACAACTCCAGCGCCAATTGGAAACACGCCAGTTACCCGCCCCAGCACCCGACCAACCGCCAATCCAGGTTATGCCGACCTTGCAAGACCCCTGGACGCAAAAGGGGAGCATGAGGCCCATCGCCCAGGCGTATGTAGGTTCTATCACCGCCAACGGTGAAGCCTTTGTATTTGGCGCGGCGCTGGATCGCCACCAACTGGTCTACCTGGACTATGCCGGGCCTGTAGAAACCGTCAAGACCATCCGCAGCCAGTTGGTCAGCCAGGGCCGCGCCTGTTATCTCAACCCACCGCAGGGCGACACGATCATGTTGTGGCCGGAGGGCAAACAATCCCTGGATATCCAGCACAAGAAAATCACCTATGGGTTGGTGCATTGCATCCTGACGCATCGTAGTATCCGCCAACCGCTGTATGACGAACTGAGTAGCACCTACCTGATCTTCGCCGACAAAGCCCAGGCTACGGCCCGACTGGGGATGCACATTCACCACCTGCTGCAAATCCCCGTGCGTCGGCCCTGGTATCCCTATATGGTTCAGCAAGGTCGCTTTGAAGGCTTAATCGCCCCCTGTGAAAGCTATGGTGGTATCCAACTTTTCCGTATCACGCTGGATCGCCAACGCTGGACGACCGTGATCCAACGCGGCTTGCAGCGCGGCACTTTAGTTTTAGTAGAAGGAGACGAGCATGGCACGCCTACAGTCTGATCTCAAAGCCGGTTATTATCCATTATCCGATGAGCATTTACCGCTTATCGCATCCTTATTCGCGCCCGGAGCAGGCAAGTTGCTGGATCCATGCGCCGGAGAAGGTGTAGCTCTGACCTATCTGGCGGATGCCTGGCACCTGATGCCCTACGCCAACGAACTCAACCACGAGCGGGCACACGCCTGCCGGGAACGGTGTGGGCCGTTACAAGCAGTGCAGGGAGATTTACGCGAACTGCGAACCTCGCACAACGCTTTTGGGGTGATCTACTGCAACCCACCCTATTCGCAGGATACCACCGCCGACCGGACTGACCGGCGCACCGAGCTGGCCTTGATGAAAGCCAGTTGGAAGTGGCTGCAGCCGGGTGGGTTTATGGTGTGGGTGATTTATGACTACCATCTGGCCCGCAATCCGCACGCCCTGGAGTTCCTGGCCTTGCGAAGCATCCAGACGGATGTCTACCACCTACCGGGATTACACCTCAACCACTACCGCCAAATCGTTGTAGTCGCCCAGAAACGTCCCAACGGTCAGGCAGCACCGGACGATCTGGAGCCAGTGATCCAGACTCTCAAAGCCCAGGCTGAAGATCCACCCCTATTGGAACGACAGTCCGAACCGCGTTACCAGTTGCCACCCCCGCCGCGTACCCACCAGTTTCGCTTTGCACCAGCCCGGTTGACACCAGACTTTGCGCTGGCAGCCGTGCAGGCGAGTGGCGTCCAGCACAGCAACCGTTTCCAGTCCCTCATCACGCCACCAGCACCTGAAACTCTGGAACGGCCTATCACCTTGCCTAAAGCGGCCCAACTCCTGATGTTGATGGTATCCGGTTTCACCAATGGTCTGGTTTTGACCCAACCGGATGGGCGGCAGGTGATGGTGCGGGGTACGATCCAACAGATACGAACCCAGACCGCCGATGAAGACATCCTGGCGGGGGATAGTAGCAGCGTGGTGGGGCGTAAACAGACCTTCATCACCCGTCCCCAATCTACGGTAGCCTTGTTGGATGCCGAGGGTCGGGTGGCGTTGCTCGACGATGAAGCGTCTATCGTAGACTTTGTGGAAACCCACCGCGAGATCCTCTTTGATTACGTCAAGACTCACCATGCACCGTTGTATACCTTCGACTACGCCGGTCTGCGGCCTTTGTTAGATGCTATCCGGTTGCCACTCCGAGACGAACAGACGGGCCTGGCCGAACTCCGACCTTTGTACACCACCCAGCGCCATATCATCGCGGCGGCGTATACTGCCTTGCAACACCGTGACCGGGTACTGGTGGCCGGGGAACCGGGCATTGGCAAGACTGCGATGGGTGCTGCATTGGCGGCAGCCGTGGGACAGGACTGCCAGCCAGGTCAGGTGACAGTCGTGATGGCCCCGCCGCAGTTGACTCAGAAGTGGCAGCGCGAAATTGAGCGTATGCACGGCTTACCAGCCCGCTACACCGCGATTTTGAAGCGAGTTGACGACGTGCGGGCCTTCATGGACCGGGCGGCACGTTACCCGGACATCTTGCACATTGGCATCATCTCGCGTGAGATGGCGAAGTTGGGAAGTGGTTGGCAACATGCCCTGCACTGGCGACGCCAGCACTATGCCTTGTGGCCTGCGGGTGAAGATCCACCAGATATCTTAGCCGGACAGTCTCGCATCACAACCACTTATCTCCCCTGTTGTCCAACCTGTGGGGCTGTGGCCCTGAATAAACCAGGAGGGGAGCCTTACACACCGGCCTATTTTGGTTATGATCCCCAGACTGGCACCTATGACCGTCGTCGCGGTAGTCGCAGCCAACACCATTGCCGGGCCTGTGGTGGCGCTTTGTACCAGGTGGTTCGTATGAACGGCAGTCGCCCACGGCCAGGCGAGAAATACCCACGCCGCAATCCACGGATGGCACTGGCGGAGTACATCGCCCGTGTCTTTCCGGGGCGGGTGGCGCTCTACCTCGCCGATGAGGTGCATGAGTTGAAGTCAATTGCCAGCGACCAGGGCCGGGCCATGACCCATCTGGTCAATGCTGCCGACAAGAGTGTGGGGTTGACCGGCACGTTGTATGGGGGCGTGGCCTCCTCGTTGTACTTGTTGTTGTTTATGTTCTCACGCCATATCCGCACGCAGTATCCTTTCGGCGCGGGTGGTTTGAGTACATTCATCAATGATATGGGGGTATTGGAGCAAGTCATCGAAGACCGGCCCCAATATGCCAATGGCGTCTACACTGGCACCAAACGTTACGAACGCGGGGCCAAGGAAAGCCCGGGGTGTTCGCCACGTCTGGTGGTGGAGACGTTGCCGGTAGCGGTTTTCGCGGGCTTGCAGGACATTGGGCTGGATATGCCCGCGTTGGTCGAGACACCGGTCGCGGTGCAACCGGACGCTGGTCTGGCAGCGGCTTACCAGACCGGGGAAACGCAACTCAAGGAATACTTGCTGGGCTTGCGCTATGAAGGCAAGACGTGGACGTTCATGGGAGCCTACCTGCAGGCGTTGATGAACTACCCTGATGCCGCCGCCCAACCTTATCCAGTCGTTCACAAAGAGGACGACCATCTGGTCTGGACATTTCCGGGCCTGGGTGCCGACCGCATCGCCCCTAAAGAACAAGCCTTGCTCGACATTGTGCGTGAGGAGTTGGCCGAAGGTCGCAACGTGGCGATCTTTGTGCGCCAGAGTGGGAAACGTGACATCCAGCGGCGACTGGCGGGGTTGATCCGTGAGCATGTGCCAGGGGCCAACCCGACCATCATCTATGGTGGCAATCGCAGTGCCGCCGTGGTTGACGATGGCTTGTCCTCAGCCTCCGTACCGACTGATAGGCGTGAAGCGGCCATCCAACAGGTGTTGGAACAAGGCCATAATGTGTTGGTGTGTAACCCATTATTAATCCAGACTGGGCTTGATCTGCTGCAATTTCCTTCGCTTGTGTTTTTTGAGATCTTGTTCAGCCTGTATCCGGTGGACCAGGCATCACGGCGACATTGGCGGGTCATCCAACGGCGTGAATGTCGGACATTTTACTTGTATTATCAGGACACAATGGAGCAGCAGGCATTGGAACTGCTGGCCCGCAAGCGCGAGGCCGCCCAAATTCTGTATGGTGACTTGAGTGCCCGTGGCCTGGCAGCTTTGACCGGTGAAGGTGGCATTGCCAACGACCTTGTCAAAGCGTTGGAACAGGCCATCTGCCAGACTGACTCCTATCTGACGACACCAGATGAGCAGGTCGATTTGCATGACCTGTTTGCCCAGACCGCACTGGCTCACTATGAAAGCCCCTGGACACTGGCGGTAGCTGCTGAAGGGGTGCAACTTCCAGCGGAGATACGACCCGTTGTGCCGGAGCCTGAGCTTGAGCCAGAACCGGTGCTGGTACCCATCGAAACCCCGCAACCGAACCCCTTGTTACCCCGTCGTTTTCCAGTGGCGATCCCGTTGCCCTCCCGACCCTCCAGGCGCAAACGCCGAACCCAATCCGGTGCTGGTGTGCCTGAGCCTGTGCGTCCTGCTCGCCGGGCGCGAGAACCAGTGCAATTGAGTTTGTTTTGATAGCGGGTGTGCCGGTGAACATCGTGATCCGGCTTTCCAGCCTTTTGTTTTTCTCATTATCTATTGTGAAAGGATTCGATCTATGTCCAGCAAGACACCCCCTGAAACGGTGATTACCCTGCGGTTACCGAGTACGCGCAGTGGCATCCAGCGGCGTGGGCAGGGCACGCTATTAATCCAGCGCGGTGATCTGGCCCATATCCAGCAGTTTAGCTACACGGATTGGGGTTCTGTTCAAGCCATGCTCCGGCAGGCTGAGATGACGCTGACCGGCCTGGAGATTGACCCGCCGAAGACACCTTCATCAGCGGCCAGATCGGTTGAAAATCCACCGGAGGCTACAACTTCGACTCCGGCGACTGAAGCCGGTACTACACCGATGCCAACAGGCGGAGACCAGGATCGTGATGTTGCCCAGCCATCTGCTGCTACAACGAGTGAGCAACCGGCGGTTGGTAACACGACGACTGAACCCGTTGCAGCGCCACCACCAACTGACGAAGCATCCGTCAGCCAGGCCGCTGATCCACCAGCGACTGGTACGAGTGCGACTTCATCTGATAGTAATCCAACTGCTGCTGGATCCGCCGCCGATCCACTCATGCCATTTACCCAACAACTGACCATGTTTTAGGAGGACATGATGACCGACCAACAACCTGCTCAACGCATTTTCAAGATTGGCACCATCCGCATTGTGGCTGACGATACGATGCGTGAGTTGAGCCGCGACGCGGTGCGACAAATGCTGCAAAAGACCTATCCCCAGGTCGCCCATGCCACCATCCGTGAAACCACGACGGGGAATACCACCCTGGTTGAGTTTGTGCCCAAACCGGGCCGGAAAGGATAACGATATGACCGCTGTGAATCTCGCGTCCTGTCTGGCCGAGGTTCCAGCGTTTGCTCCACTGGGCGTGCAGTTGTTACGGCAATTGCGCGTCCAGACTGGAGCCTGGTTGCCGGCCACCGGTTTGGACACGGCGACGGTGGCAGCGGCTACGCTGGAAATCCTGGAATATACCCGCCAATGTGCGGTTGCAATCCGCAAGTTACGCACCTTACTGCCAGTGCCTTTAGTACAGCCTATCCTGGAGGTGGGACTATGACGAGCGCTACTGAACTGGCCGAAGCGTTGACCCTGTTGGGCCAGTGCATATTAACTGATTCCATTCAGGGCCTGGCAAATCTTATCGCCTGGCTGGACCCACTATACGGCCATCCGGCAGCGGATATCCCGTCCTACAACCGCTTCGATTTTGATGAGATGCTGGTGGCCGGAACGGTCTGCCGTGAGTGCTTTCCCGACATTTACCTGGAATGGGTCAGTCGCGCCCGGCGCGGGGAGTCAACCCATCAGTTAGAACGATACCTGTGTGAGGCCATCAGCCAGCAGTTGGGTGTCGAACTTGAGAGCCTGGAGATGATTCCCTATGGCTTGCCGCTCAACACGCGAGGGGTGAACTTGCTGGATCCTGACCTTTGCACGGTGGATGAATTGCAAATCTTCCGCCCCTTGCTGGCCTGTTTCGGCATTGAACAAGAACGATTGGGCGACAGAGCCACTTACCACCAGCTTCAGCAGCTTGGCATGGTGCTGATGGAGAGTTTACTGGCCCACAACCAGGAACCTTACACCCAACTGGCCTATGCGCTGGGCTGGATGTTATCCATTACCGGCAACACGCTGGTTGATTATGTTGAGGGCGAACTCTGGGAGATGGGCCTGGAACCGCTGGCCTGGACACCGGAAGACATTGCCTGGCATCGTGCCATCCACCAGGAAGCCGACGAGATATTGGCTCTGGCGAAACAGGGCCTTGACCTGATCCAGACTGACCTCACGCTGCGTCAGGCGCTTCAAGCGAATATCCACCGTATTGCACCACAACTACCCCAGGAGAGGACTGATTATGGTTTTACCAACACTGACATCCAGCGCCTCAGTCGCCAGTGTCGATGGCCTGGTGACACTCCAGAGCTTGCTGGAAGCCCAGCCGGTGCTGCAACTCAAGTTCTATGAGTTTGGCATTGTCATGCACCGCCAGACTGAGCAAGGAGAAACCGCCTATCTGGTTGATGCTGACCAGGTGGCAACCACGTTAGCCGCTCGCGTGCGCTTTGCGCCAGGCTTGCTATCCCCGCGCACCGTGACGGTCATCCAGGAGGGCACCCGCAAAATCCTGGTCGAGTACCGTCGCCGCCAGAAGACCGCTTTGTTGTTGGATGGTCAAGAACCGTTGGTCGTGCCACTCCCGGCTTTACTGATGGTGCGTGTTACGACTGGCGATGCGCGTCCCGATTACCGGGTTTATGCGGTCAAGGAACGCCCGACCACGCTGACAGCACCGCTGTTTTGTGCGCCATTGCCCAATATCCACCCCGATGGCCGGATTTGCTGGGGCAGTGTTCCCCAGGTTTCACCAGCATCCTTACAGGGCAGTGTGCTTGATGAGGATTGGTCGCTACTGCTGGGCACATTGTTCACCGGCCATGCCTGCCAGGGCAAGAGTCAGCAATTTCCGGATGACATCCGGCTGATGTACCCCGCCCTGCAAACGCGGAAGTCACGAGTCTATCCCAAACGGGATCTGGTCGCGGCTAATCTGACCTTAAATGATGTATTGGAAAGGTTGCAATCATGAACACACCCTACAAATTCAACCCTCACCAGATGGTGCGCCAGATTGTGTTAGTCGGGGTGGGTGGTACCGGGTCGATCCTGGCCCGGCATCTGGCCCGTATCCTGGTGGATCTACGAGCGCGACGCCACCATTTGCCATCTGTGTTGTTAGTGGATCCTGACCGGGTAGAGCAGCGCAATATCGGGCGGCAGAGCTACACGACTGCCGATATTGGCGAATACAAGTGTCGCGTGCTGGGTACGCGCCTCAACTTTGTGTTCGGGTTAGATATGGCCTGGGCTTGCGAACCACTCGATGCGGAGAAGCACATTGAGCGAGGAGCCATTGTCCTGGGAGCCGTTGATAACCATCTCGCCCGCGCTGAAATCTCCAGAGCCAGGGAAATAATTTGGTTATCAAGCGGTAACCACGCCACCAGCGGGCAGATTCTGATAGGCAACACCGGTGACCGCCAGAAAGTATTGCATAGTCTGGAGAACGCCCAACACAGTGGGACGATACGCTATTTGCCTCATGCCGGTCTGGTCTTCCCAGAGTTACTGCAACCCGAACCGATTCCCGAACCCCAACCCAATCTGTCATGTGCGGAGCGTGTTGTGCAAGGAGAACAGCACCTACTCGTCAATCATTTCATGGCAATAGTCGTGGCTCAATACCTGTACCGGTTGCTGCATCAGGAGCCAGTAATGACCTTCATGAGCTTTGTTGGCAGCAGCGACATGGTCATTCATCACACCCCGATTGAGGCCGCGACGTTGTTGCCTTATCTGGCGGCGTGAAGCCCTACTATATTGATAGCTGCATCAGGTTGTGCTTACTGGTGCGGCTTTTTCGGATCTCAACTTTGCAGATAGTTGTTCTGCGTCTGCCAATGTTGTAGTATGTGTCTATGCCAACCCCTGAGCGCCCCAATCCCAACAGTGCTGACTCGCCAACCCTGGCAGAATTGATAGCCGAACTGGCCGATATCAATAGAAAACTTGAACTTGCCAACGAAAATGAAAATACAATGGAACGATTCTTCATACGCGATGCTCTGCTTGAACAGCGGGATATGCTGGAAGATGAGATTGCTGAATTGAATTCTCCATCCGAATAACTCTGACCTGTTCCGATGATGAAATTGTCTTTAATTCGTGGGGCGAAGCCGTAACTGGCGTAGCGTGCGGTAGAAGTTCTCGCGTGAAGCGGCGTAGTGGACGATGATCTGCTGATCCTTGACCTCATACGCGACGCGGTAATCTGTATTTTTGTAACGGGTATGGAATGAACGTAGAAAACGCCAGGGGGCTTTGAGGGTCGGTGAGTGTAACGGATCTGGGGTGGCGTTCTGGAGAATGTCAATGAGGTGGATACGAACATCACGCGGTAGTTTCTTTAGAGCGCGGCGAGCAGCGGGTGTTGTCACCAGTTCATAGGCCATACACCCTTTCTAGTCAGCGTCAAGAATGGAAGCAAGCGGGAAAACCTGTCCCGCAGCAGTTTCTTGACGACTTGCCTCAATAGTACGACGAATATCTGCATCCAGGCTGATAGCCAGGCTGTCGGCCAGTTCCGGCTGGTGGGTCATGATATGATCTAACAAATGATGGATGGCATCCATAAACGGCTCGCCAACAATCCAGGCCATAGGCTTGTTGTTACGCCTGACCTGAATGCGCTCGTCTTTATAATAAGCCAGTTCCAATAACTCAGAGAGTTTCTGGCGGGCGTTGTGAGCGGAGATGATCGACATATGCAAAGGTATACTTGGTACGATTGGACTATATTGTCTCATGGGTACAATTGGTGTCAAGCAGCAAAACTGTACCAATGTGGCGATTCTGAACAGTGTATACATCACCGACGACAAATAGAGAATACTACAGGGCTATCCCTCCCACGCAGGTTATAGGCCAGTGACAACAAACATATTCGCCAGGAGCAGTGAGTTATACACTTCGACGTTGTAATGCGTTCCCAAGTTTGTGCTTCTTCTATGACAGATTGTGCGACTCAAACAGCAGATTTTGGCAGTATCGCAGCGCCGATTGCCGTGTCCGCATAAGTGCAGGGTCTCTCTGCGCCAATTTCCTGCTTTACACTGTCTCACGCAGATGAAACACTCTCTAAAATTTGGGCAAAGAGGATAATGTCCAGAATCCTTATTGCACTGATTAGCAATTCTAAAAGTGAGCTGTCCGAGTCAGATGTGACATACGGTAGGCTGTTATAACCAAAAGCAGAAAACCATAACCGCGTCGTTGATACTACTATCACTGCAACACCATAGTAAATAAACTATTTGCAGTTTCTGGGAGAAGTAGGCTGTCACATATTCTTTTGGTACAATACGGTTAATTGCCAACTTAGGAGCAAGAAACCGATAACTTCAAAGCAGACGCCATATTTGCCGAAATAGTAATAACGAGTGCAAGACACTATAATAATTTCACGGTATGTCAGGAGAATTTAAAGAATGTCCAGTTTTACAGTCCGTCATACGGCTGCAAGCGGTAGGCTTGGACAATTCATCTTCCAGTCTCCGCTATGCTGTGTCAAGACACCATACTTGTTCCCTGTTGTATCCTGCATGACAGGTACCACCGCTAGAGGTGGAGGCATTTGGCGATATATACTTCAGGCGCAGAAACAGCACAGTTTAATGCGCCGCAATATACCAACCCTGGCTCAGACACTTCACTTTTTAGATTATGGTGTAAGCCCCAAAATGGTGAAAGAGCGTTGGCGACATCAGTCGATTAGAGGAATGTACAACAGCGACGATAAACTTGATGCATTGAATTATGCAGCTCCCCTGTTCCTTGACTCCGGGGGCTTCCAGTTGATGTGGAAAGATGGTCTAAACCTTGACCAATATGCTATTGACCTGTCACCTTCCAAAGAAGCGGTCAGTATTGCAAATCTTCAGATTGATTTGGGGGCAAACATTATAGCTAGCTTGGATTACCCAATTCCACCTAAGCTAAGTCGAGACGAAGCCAAGCAGCGAATGAAGCGCAGCCGGGAAAACGCTATTGCGACAGCGAACCATATTCGACAAATCGAAAATCCACCATTTCTTTACATGCCTGTACACGGCTTTGATGCTACAGCGATTACAGAATACGTGGAAATGTTATTCCAGACGCTTGAACATCATAGCCTACTGGACGAGAACTTTGGTTTGGCTATTGGCTCATTGGTGCCCTTAAGAGGATCTATCAAAAAAGGCTACCAAATCATCAAGATTGCTGCCGCCGCTGTACGGGCAATCCCTATAGAGTATGAAGGCAGAATTCCTGTTCATGTCTTTGGCTTAGGGGGATTGCTGATCCCATTCCTGCACCATTTTGGAATCGATACATTCGACTCAAGCACATATGTAAAAGCTGCTATAGCACTCAACTATGTTGATCCTGATACCCTTAGCAATTTGTCGATTATGGAGATGAAGCCCAGTGATATTCATTGTGGCTGTCGGATTTGTCGAGAGCTAGATCTGCGAAAAACTCAAAAGGCGCTTACCATCGACTCTAAGGGAAAACCACTTGATGAAATAGAGTTTGGCGGTGTCTACAAAAGCAAATTCTACGCTGATCTTGCCCTACACAACCTTGAAGTCGATTTCGACATCGTTGAACGTACAAGACAGGCTGTTATTGCAGGCAGCTTGTGTGAATACCTCATAGAATTAGCACGGAAGTACGATCGTCTGAAATATATCTTGAAGGCATCAACCGAAATTGATCAAAACCTGAAAAAGATGGCGTCACGTTCCTTACATGCTGTGACGGATCGCTTGCAAGTTCCTGCATTAGAACAACCAGTGCGACATATCACATTGACCCACCGTCCTGATGATTTCGACATAACTGCTAATGGCTATCAACCTCAAATATCGGCAGAGCAGCGGATTCTACTTCTCCTGCCATGCACAGCAGAAAAGCCCTATTCAGATTCTTACACGCATAAGTATGTGGACCAAAAGCTTAAAGATGTGTTTCCCAACTGGACCGATGTAGTTCACAAGGTCTCCTTATCCGGGCTATATGGGCCTGTACCTGTCGAGTGTGAAACTGAACCTCCTGTTTTGGATTACGAGTTCAGACTCCAAACTCGCAATAGGGCACAAACTAATCTGCTCACGGAGCGACTACTAGAATTCTTACAGCGACACGGTGAACACTACCGATATTATGTGGCATACGCTACGAGTAAAGCCTACAGAAATGTATTCTTGCAGGCAGCCACAGCTTTCCCAGATCTGGTTGTATTGCCCGAAAGACTCAAGTCGCAAAAAATAACGCAGTTTTTTAGATCGGATAATATAGTCCAACTAATAGACTTCATCCAGAACGCAACGATAGACTTTTGAGGCGAGGAGTATCTCCAATATGAGTTGGCAAGATTTGTCTAACCTTCTTCAGGTTATGTTTAGAGAGATAAACCAAGGACAACTTCCACTTGATCCTGTTGCTATTCGACAGAGATATGGAGACCGTATAGACGAACTGCTATCGGACCCTGATATTAGTCAAGAATTTGTCAATCTTGGCAATGGGATATGGTCGCCCCGTGCATATGAAACAATTCGAATCCTGAGCAACCTTCGCCAAAGATTCCAACAAGCGGGAAACGGTGTTGGTCTAGTCGATCAGCTAAGAGCAGAAATAGTTCCGCGAAGAAGACCCTCAATAAATCTTGATGCCTCCCAAGAACATCTGATTATTCAGCAGTACGCAAGGATCTGCGGTTATGATTCCTATTCTGACTTTCAAATTACAGGATGGAAAAAGATTTATGAAACAATCCATCAAAGCCAGAGCATTATCATCACAGCACCAACAGGTTCGGGGAAGACTGAAGTATTTCTAGTTCCCATCATGCATCATATTGCTCAAAGCCTAGTTGAAGGTACTGACACGCCCCGATATATTTTTATCTACCCCCGTGTAGAGTTACTGAAAGATCAGCTCAAAAGAGTATTTGAATATAGTTATCGGGCTTCCGAATTGTTCTCCCGGCAACAACGAGACCTGTTTCAAGGTCCGGGGGGGCCTTTCCAACATCCTGTTGTGGTTGGCGTTAAATATGCAGATATTCGTGCTGAGTTTAGAGAGACTCGTAGGAATCGTGCTGTTTTTGATGATGATGATACTTTTCTTCTAGTTCCTGAATGTCCAATAACGGATGGTAGACTGCAACTGCATAGACCATCTACACAGAGCAACGGAATCACGTATCTTCGAAGTCAGAATGGTATCGAGTACCAAACGGTACTGTCGCGAAACGATATTAGAAAGGCAAAGCCCCATATTCTGGTGACAACGCTAGAGTCCTTAAATGAATTGACATTGCATCCTGATTTTGACAGTTATTTGAGGTCTATTCACGGGATAGTATTTGATGAGATACACTTGTACAATTCTCTCTACGGAGCCCATGTTTCCCAAGTAATTTGTCGCCTAGAGAACCTGATAGGTAAAAAGCGTAAACTTGTCAGGATTGGATCTTCAGCAACTGTATCTCATCCAGATCGGTTTGCACACAGTTTATTCTATGGCGCAGAAGGCACTGTTAAGGTCCATCAACCAGATACGAGATGGAATGAAGCTGTTGGCTTGGAAACAATCGTTTTCCTTCGTTCGCCTGACCCTGACCAAGGGGGTCCCCCTCCACAATCAACACTTGTCCAAACAATTATGGCTACAGGTCATGCCATCATTGAAAGTGGACGAAAGGCAATTGTGTTCAATGATTCGATAGATAATGCAGCACGAATCACTCAGCAAGTCCACGATGCTGAAACTTCAAGGCAACTCTGGAGCTTTAGAACACTCCGTAATGTTTTGCAATACGACCAGTGGGTATGTGGAGGTTGTGTCCCTGCAACTTGTCCGATTTATCTGGCAGGGGAATGTTGGCGTGGCCTCATCGGAGGAACACAATGTGATGGGGAAGTGCCTAATTTGAAGGAAGATGATTTGAGCGTCGCGGCTGTGTCGTCATTCCATTCTACGGATTTTCGTGAATATGATGTCGTGGTCTCGACAGCGTCTCTTGAGGTAGGTGTAGATGATGACAGAATACAGTCTACTATTCATTATAGACCTCCATACTCGATGTTTTCGTTTATTCAAAGGCGCGGACGCGCAGGACGGCAAACCGGAGAGACAGCCTATACCACTGTAGTATTGGGTCGAACTGCATCTGATGAATTCTACTTTCGGCGTCGAAACCGGCTCATGAATGGCGAGAACTTTGAACTACCCATCAACCCAGACAATCCTGTCATTCGCCAAATGCACGCACGATTTGAGCGGGAGCTTGGGCGTATTAGGGATCTGCGAGGTAGCGATATTAGAGCTGCTATTTTCGACTGGATGATTGAGGAATTTCAACAGAGCGTTGTAATTGGCAATGTGTTTTCACGCCAATGGCTCCAACTTGCCAGTCGTGACGTAGGGATAACTTCAAAGCAGGATCAATTCAGAAATTGGATAAGTGAGCAACACAGTTTATTTAAGACCTATCTTAATTTGCGCCTCGTTGCACAAGAAATAGTTGAAGTAGTGCCATCCGAGCAATTTGAGCGTGCTGTTAATTTTAGAGAGAACATTGACCAACTAATCAGTAGTGGAGACAGTGAAAGTCGTGATGCTGTTGTTGAAATAGCTATTGACCTAAGAAGTGGACTAGCCACTCTAAGTAACGAGATGCTGCGAGCTGCCGATAATGTTGAATACCAACGCTTAGAGAATCTGAGGCAGAGACTTGGCAAAATCGTCCAGTCAATTCAAGAAGTTAGTTCTACTAGATTCGACCCCCATCAAATAGGAAGCTTATACTATTTTTTTAACCATCTTCACGAAACTCTGAATAATGGGGAACTAGGAAAAAGAATCATAAACTATGTACCCGGCATGATTCGACTTATTCTTCAGTCACTATTTCATATCGGGCAAGTTGAATACTACGTCCCTGATACTTACTTTCAGGAAGTGAAACCCATTGTAGTTGAAACCTGGACAGCCGCTGGAAGACAGGAAAAGGAACTATATCTCGAAGATTCGACAAGACTATCTTCCATGCTTATCCCCTATAAACCATTCTATCGATATTTTGCAGAAGGCGAGTTTATGGCTGTTGTACGTACCGAAAATCGGAGAGAATGGGTTGACTGGACTACGGCTCCGACAGAGGTGCGACTCAGAATCTTCGCAGACGGTATTGGAGATCGAGAGTTAAATCCAAGAAGGATTTCTGTGCGCCCGATAAGAGCTGATCAAGAAGGACACGGTATTGTTCGGTTATGCGAAACTTGCTTCAGCGTACATAATTATAATCGTCTCAGCCCTTGCGGGTGCGGAGCCACAACGCGCCCAGTTCGACTATATTCGCGAGCGTTGGTTGATAGAACTGCAGAAGTTCATCAATCAGAACAAATGACACAAACCTTACACTATTGCAGAGATATGGAAGGTACAACAAGAATACTTGGCGCAATCGTCGAATACCGAGGAGAGTACGAGGGAAGGCAAGCCACACAAAGCTTTGTCGCTCGGTACCATTCAGTACGTGACGAACCTCAGCCACTTGCCTATTCGCTGCGAACCAGAGGGGTAAAGTGGGACCTGTCGAATGTTGTGGAAAGGCTAATAGACGACGAGAACCTCAATCAGCAACTTAGAAGATTCGACAAAGTTCTCTCGGATGAGCTTATCCTCCATACTGCAGCACATATGCTACATAAAGCTGTAGTATCATTGAGCGGTGTCAATGACATCGTCATTGAATATGCCTTATTAAATCCCGGACAACAGGCTGTAATGATTTGGGAAAGGTATGAGGGAGGTATCGGGATCTCTGAGATTATTAGAGGTGTCTTCCAAGGAGCGGATTCTTCTGACCCTATTATAGGTTTCTACCGAGAACTTCTCTATTCAGCTCTGTGCCCAGTTCATTTAGCACGCAATAATTTGACAATTGATGAGTTGTTTTCTCATTTGTCCAGAGAATGGGGATTACCCGAGGATGATGAACTAATTGTCTCCGTAGTTAGCGAAACCTCAGCCGAGAGAAGGGCGCAAGAAAACCTGCAGGCGGAGAATATCGCTGCTTGTCTAGATGGATGCCCTACTTGTATTCAAACCACGCAGTGCTTTTCTGGTCAAGAGCAACATCGAGATGTCAGTCGTTTGGTAGCTCAGGAAATCATAAAGTGTTTTTTCCATCAGCGGCTTGACTTAACTCAAGTTCAGAGTACAAACGCTTACTTGCTCGATCAAGGTATGCCGCATCTCACAATCACTTATCACAATGAGGATGAGGACTTATTTGATGCAGTACAGTTCTAAAGGACTGCCTCACCTCATTCCGACATTGGTGCTTATCGCCCCAAAAAACTCGGAAATCATTGTAGTGAGTCCTTGGATGGAGAATGTATTGCTGAATTCGCCTCCAATTGGTGGGGCAAATTACAAGACTCGCAGGAAGAAGATGCACCTTTGTGAGCTTATTGAATACGCGATTGAAAAACATGGAAAGAGCTTTACTCTTGTTGTTAGAGAGATAGACCATCGTATTCGGGCTATTGTTAGAGGCGTTAAAAAATCAGAGCGCCTCACAGTCCATACTGTCAGCAATCTCCATGCTAAACTGCTTATCACGGATGACAGAGTAATACAGACCTCAGCAAACTTCATACGGACAAGCCTCTACAGAAACGTGGAATCTTGTTCAGTATTTGAAAACAAGTATGGTAGCGCAAGGCAGTATCTTAGCCTGGTTCTTGGAATATATCTCTAAAGTGCCCAAGCTCTCTATTCAGCAAGTCTTTGAGGTAGCGGGGTGTCTTGGTGTTTGTGCTGAACATAACACGGCACGAGTCCGCAAACGGGTCTTTTAGCTAATCCTCAAAGGAGACCAAAATCGGAATCAATTGCCCCTCAACACTGCCAAACAGCATTTTATGATTGCTCAAGTGAGTGTTATGATACACATACTTTGTGCTGAAATACCTCAAAGCTGCACTCGATCTGATTATCGAACTGGATTTGCTCCGGCGAATTAGCAGGGTCTCGTTTGGCATCCCCAAGATGTACGAGTCCTTGCGTTATGAATCTGAGTTGGAACTCGTTGATGGAAAGGGCGCAAAGGCGGTCTTCCGCAAATTCCAAAAGGTGAGATTCTGCCAGGATAACATCATCGCCTACCATGATCTCGCCTGGGGCGACGGCAACATATTCGCCGATTACCAGTGTTCGCCAGGTAAAGCAGTTGACCATTATCGTGAGGGCAATATTTATCACATCCTGATCTCGCTTCGGGAAACCAAGAATCGCGGCGATGTCGAAGAGTTTTACATCAAACGTACTATCCGCAATGGCTTCCGCCGGAAGCGGGAATACTACCAAAACAGGGTGAACCATCCCATGCGATATTTCTCCACTGCTGTGATTTTCCCCGTCGAGCGCCCACCAAGACAAGTCGCTATTATTGAACGCAACCGTAATCGAACAATAGAATTGGGGCCAGAACACATTCAATTACTACCAGATGGTCGCCAGAAAGTGATCTGGGAGACAAGTCATCCGCGATTATATGAAACCTATAGCATTCGTTGGGATTGGTAGAAGGAACACGGCGTGCCAATTCAGACACGCCGCCCGGACTATGGCTAGCTGCCGCTGCCACCGCTCATGGCCTTCACTCCCTACAACTCAGAATTATACAGAAAATGTATGGTATCAAGGCACTACCATTATAGACAGTATAAAGCACCCTTCGTAAAATCGCAATAGAATTATGACGATTTTAGATATAATGGATCGATTTGACGTGGATTTGAGTGAATTTGGGCGACGTCTTCGTAGTGCCCGTGAGCGCCTTAATTTCTCACAAGAGGATTTTGCTGCTGCTGTAGACAAAGACCAGGCGGCCATCTCTGACTATGAAAATGGAAAGCGAAAAGTCTCCATCACAGACTTACCACGTTTCGCAGAGGTTCTTGAAGTTCCTCTCATATATTTCTTCGAGGGTGACATTTCTCTGGGTGATTGGGATCGAGAATTGCTGCATCAATTTCACCAAATACCTGACCATGCCAAAGCTGAGGCAATTGATGTCATGCGTCTTCTGGCACAAATGATGCAGAAATGATTTGGTGCTTTACAGACCAGATATAGCGATTATACTATGAATCAATCATAGTATGCTTATAAAACAACATCGTTCACCGCAGACTTCTTTTCAACCAAGCAAGTGGCAACAATTCAAACGCACCTGGACTACCTTCTGGTCTATCTATCGACGTTACGAGCGTATCGAGGAACTCCAACGACTGGTGGCATGGGCCAAGCGTAAGCGCCTGTCAAAAGTGAGAGACCACTATATTCGTCTTTGGCTTGATGAAGAAAGAGTTCAATTTCGCTACCAGGTGAAACACCCAGCTATGCACCGTTCAGTACGTATTTTGTCGACAATTGGAGAGATGATCTTCCCTTCACACCAGGTCTATCGACGCGGTGCCGCTCGAAAGTATCGTTCAAATTATACATAAACAACTTGACATTATAGGAAATATGCTATAATAGATGCATATCAACAAAACACAACGCCCCCAGCAGGTGCTTGCAACACCAACTGAGGGCTAACTGACCACGCTGGTATCAGCAGCCTGGCAGCTACGGCAATACTAACCTTGAGTATCCGAGCCGTCAATTGCTTTATCAGCATTTGGCGGCTTTTCGGTTTTGTATCGGTACCAGCCAAAGGAGCTTATGAATGAACCACCGCAATCAACTGTAAAATTCGTACCACATCTGGTGAACCGGCGTTTCTTTACCGTACCCAAATTTGGAGAAACGGCAGACGACGTTCAGTTACAAGCACATCTTGTTGAACCTGAAGAGATACACTCGAAAAGGAAAGGTAAACTGATAATGCGCTATGCAGCTTATATCCGCATAAGCTCAGAAGAACAGGTGGGCAATTTCAGTGTTGATGCCCAGAAGCGAGCCATTCAAGCGTGGGTCAAATCCCAAGAAGGAAAATTGGTAAAAACCTATGTTGATGAGGCGAAATCAGGGCGCACGGCTGACCGTCCAGAATTCCAGCAAATGCGCCGCGATGCCAAGAAGGGACAATTTGACGCTCTTGTAGTCCACAAATTTGATCGTTTTGCCCGCAACCGTACCGATGCCTTGGCGATAAAATCTCTCTTACGCCAAGACTACGGTATCAAGGTGTTTTCGGTCACCGAACCATCAGAGGATAGTGATGGTGCGATTGGCGCGTTGATCGAAGGTATTATGGAAAGTGTTGCTGACTGGTATAGTCGTAATCTGGCGACAGAAACCCGAAAGGGCAAGCGTGAAAAAGCCAGGCAAGGATATCACAATAATCGACCACCCTTTGGCTTTGATAAGACAAAAAAGGGCGTACTTATCCCGAATGAGGACGAGCTTGTAGGTCTGGGTAAAGCGTTTGAAATGTACGCTACGGGTGATTACAGTGATAATCAGGTCGCTCGTTGGCTAAACGATAATGGCTATGCCAGCAAAACAGGCAAACGATTCAGCACTGATACAGTTCGTGACATGCTGCAAAACAGAACATATCTTGGATATATCAGATACCAACAATACACCCGGCATTCCAATGGGAAGCGGTCTTATGACCAACCTATCGAATGGTTTGACGGTAAGCATGAAGCAATAATTGACTTGAAACTATTTGAGCGATGCCAGGAACAACGGGCAAGAAGAGCAGCTCATCACGAGTATTACCCCCAGCGCAATGTATATCTATTGAGCAATTTGATTTACTGTGCTGAATGTGTTGAGAACATGCCCAGTGATGTGAATGATGATAACTATGGCAAAATGCGTGCCCAAAGTAATAACGATGGCGAAAATCTCTACTACAGATGCCGGGCACGGGACTTTGGCCGCACATGCTCTCAGACATCGACACAAGCAGAAGTTGCCGAAAATCAAGTCATAGACCTGCTAAAAAGCCTGAAACCACCAGAAAACTGGCGGAAACGAATGGTTGAATCGCTGGGAGAGCTATTAGGGGACAAGAATCTAGATCAACGTATCGCCGAGATCAAGACCGTCATTGAGCGTATGGATTTTCGCTGGGATCATGGGTTTGTCACTGATAAAGACCACTACCTCGAAGAGCGAGTGAAGCTCCAACAAGAATTAGAGCGTCTCAGTCCAATTCCAGATGATGAGTTGGAAACTGCAGCCGATTTGCTGGAGAATTTCAGAACGCATTGGGATAACACCAAAGATGATCGCCAGGCACAAAAAGCACTGATACAGATGATTGTAGCTCGCGTTTGGGTACAAGGAGATAAGGTTGTCGCAATCTCTTTACGCCCGAATTACCATGTGGCATTGGGACTAGAAAGCGAAAAATCCACAGAGGAAGCTGTGGAAGATTCTAGTGGTGATTTGTTAGTACACAATCGGGAGCGACGGGATTCGAACCCGCGATCTCCACCTTGACAGGGTGGCATGTTAACCGCTACACCACGCCCCCTCTATTGGGATGACAACAGTATATCAGTCACATACTACCCTGTCAACGATGAATTGGGTGCAATCCAGAGCAATCTCAAACTGATGCATTTCCCACACATTTCACAAATCCCGAGTTCAAGAGTTCTATAATCTAGAACGTTAATCAACAAAGAACTTGATCGAGAGCTTATCATGATTCAATGGGTGAAGTTTTGGCTACTAGCGGTGATCTGGGGATCATCTTTTTTGCTAATCAAAGTGGCCGTAGATGATCTGGGAGTGTTTCCGCTTGTTTCGGTGCGTCTAGGTCTTGCTGCGATACTTTTTCTGGCATATCTACATTTTGTCAAACGCCGCTTACCTCGCGACGTTGAGACGTTAGGACCGCTAATCTTTGTGGGAATCTTTAATACAGCGATGCCTTTTATACTGATCTCATGGGGCGAAACCAAAATCGACAGCGGTCTGGCGACTGTCCTTAATGCTACAGTTCCACTGTTCAATTTGTTAATTGCTCATTTCGCACTATCTGATGAACGCCTCACTCAAATGCGAATAATAGGACTCGTTGTTGGGTTTTTGGGTATAGTGGTTCTGATGTCTCGTAGTATTGGAAGTAATGACGACCCATTAATTGGACAATTGGCAGTGATTGGGGGAGCCATCTGCTATGCTATCTCGATTGTCGTGATTCGGTTGCGATTACGACATGTTGATCCGATGGTGACAGCGGGGTGGAGTTTAGCTGTGGGAGCGTTTGCCGTGGTCATAACAACCACACTGTTAGTTCGACCGTTACCTGAAATAGGTACACTAACTTGGGAACCGGTGGTGGCTACAGTAACGCTGGCTATCATAAATACCGTCATTGCCTACTTTTTATTCTATGATTTGATTGATAAATGGGGTGTGAGAGCTTCTCTTGTGACTTATGCTATGCCACCTATCGGTGTATCATTAGGCTTTATAGTGTTAGACGAGCAGGTAGACTGGCGCTTAATAGTAGGCGGCCTGATGATTCTGGCGGGTATTGTTGTGACTAAAACGAATGCCCAATTGAATCTTACCGCAGTACGCTTGCGATTGTTGGCACATTTGAGTCGACCTGGTTAAACCTATGGAACTGCATATTGCACCTCTAGAGGTCATTTCCTGTCACACACGGGGAACTTGAGATAACACAAATGAAGTCAATAAAAGTTTCAGTCTTGCTTTGCACCTATAATCGTCCAGATATGTTGCAACAGGCATTGACGGCACTGATTGATAACATAGCTGAAAAACCGGATGAAGTAATTGTCGTGAACGGTGGCAATGACCGCGAAGATCACATAGTTGAAAACTATGGAAATTACATTCATCTTATTAAAACTATCAACATCAATCTGGCAACCAGCCGCAATATTGGCTTGAAACATTGCACAGGCGAGATTGTTGCCATGACTGATGACGATGCCGAAGTTCATCCTGATTGGATTACACAAATCAAGCATGTTCATGCCGAATATCCGAATGCAGGTGCTATTGGTGGAGCAGTTATCGGGGCTGATGATCGAAACAGTTTCCTCAGTCGTTTAGCTGCTGTTGCTACATTTCCTTCACCTTCGCAGCCCCAATCAGTACGCACTGTACCGGGAGTCAATGTCAGTTATAAACAAGATGTTCTCAGCCAGATAGGGCCACAGGATGAGACCTTATTTCGCGGTGAAGATGTAGATTTTAATTGGCGAGTGAAAAAACTGGGCTACGACGTACTATATCATCCAGACATTAAGGTAACACACCACCACCGCCCAACCATCCACAAATTTCTATATCAGCATTATATGTATGGG
Source organism: Aggregatilineales bacterium (assembly GCA_965215855.1). Taxonomy (GTDB): domain Bacteria; phylum Chloroflexota; class Anaerolineae; order Aggregatilineales; family J027; genus J027. Next base: position 465,897 of record CBDCER010000003.1, read on the forward strand.
CGTGCCTACTATTTGGTAAGACGCAAGTGGCCGGATATGTACTGTGTTTATCCGCACGGCTTCCACCAATTTAAGGACTTCCTAAAATTCATCAATTTTTGGGCAGCGATTATTTATGAACCACTACTTTTTGCACAACGAATGCCGCGCTTAATGGATAAACTTCTGGCAATTCCTATACTATTAGCCAATCAAATTGCCTGGAAATCTGGGATGACAGTTCAAATGATACGCGAGCGATTGAAATAATGGGGCGCATAATAATTGGATTGCTGGCAAAACTCGTGCTGTGGTTGGCATATAGTGGACAGCGGGCAGAAGGCTTAAATGCCGTGTTTTCGCTTTTGCCAGCGCGTTTTTTGGCGCCCACATTACGTAAGCATGGGGCCTCGATTGGCACAGGTATTGAAATGCATACCCCCATAAGTTTTCATAATGTTTCAGACACACTCAAACATCACTATGCAAATCTAAGGATTGGAGATGATTGTTATTTAGGCAAGGAAGTATTCTTGGATCTGGCTGACAAAATCATTATTGAAGATCGGGTGACGATCTCAATGCGGGTGACTATTCTGACACATACTCATACGGGAAAAAGCCCCTTAAATGAAACGCGGCTTCCACCATCACATGCCTCTGTTGTCTTGCGGCATGGATGTTATGTGGGAGCTGGGGTCATTCTCTTACCTGGCATCGAAATCGGTGAAGAGGCAATTATCGGAGCCGGAGCAGTCGTGACGCGGAATGTGCCTCCTGGTACAGTGGTCGCTGGTGTCCCAGCGCGGCAGATTCACAACGAAAGCAGGCTTTGATTTTCCGCAGCCTCCTAACGTCATGTTCCATGTTCAGTGTACAAATTCTGAAACTGATAGAAATTATCTCAGAAGTATACACAATACCTTCGCCAAATTATGACGAGGCGGAGTGGCACGCAACGGTATGGATAGCACCGAGAGACGCCACCGTGTAAAAGATACGATCCAATAAAATAGGATCAGGGATTTCCGGAAGTAATTTTAATGTTTCAGCGACATATTTGCGACCACGAAAGCGGGCTTTGAGATCAAGGATACTGGCATCCGGATAATCAGGGAAAAGGAGGCGGCGTAGGATACGGGAGAGCGTGACCATCAAGAAAGACAAGTTGGCGGCATTGGTGACCGCTGTCTCGGCGACGTTCATGAAGTCTTCCAGTCCGAAATGCTGTTTGGCATCGCGGAAGATGAATTCAATCTGGAAGCGTAGGCTGTAGTAGTCAATCAAGCGCTCATAAGATAGGCTGAGGTCACTGCTGAACAAAATCACACGCGCCTGTTTTCCTGTTTTCAAGTCTGTTTTGACGATGATGACGACGTTGAGGGGTTGGGCGAAGTCTTTGTGAAGCAATGTTGCCTGAAAGGTCTGGGTTTGGATACCATCTTCCAGGGTGGTTTCCTTCAAATAGTCAGACGGGATGGCATGATAGTTGAGCTTATCACCATATTTGCGACGCTGACCATATTTAGATTGTGGGCCAACATAGGGTATATACAACGCCGCATCATGACGCAATTTGGAGATCAAATGCACGTCACATTGCCGGGTCATTTGCAGGGCATTGTTGTTGCCGAATTTACCATCCAACACCAGATAAGTCACCTGAATCGTGTCCTTGATCAGTGCCAATTGTCGCTGCACCATGCCTTGAATCTGCTGTAGTTCTGGGGGCAACTCCACCTGGGTCTTAGGACGCCCGGGCTTGCCTCTTTTCCGCTTCTTCTTGCTCTTTTTCTTGGCGGCTTTGGCTGCCGTTTTCTCAGCCTCACTGCGTACCCGTTGCTCCACCATGCCTGGATAGGCTTGCCGTTCCTCAATACTTATCAGTGATAGTCCGAAGAATGCCACGCCCGGCACGGGTTTGCCGTACAATCCTGAAAAGAAGCGATCCACCCCATGGGTCTTCTTGCCCGATTTTGTCACGACCCATTCATCGCCGGCCAGTAGGTACTCATCTTCCGGATTGAGGGCGTGTTGGCGAAAAAATGCCCAGTGCATCTCTGCCCACGGTAGCACTGTGTGGAACAACCGCTGTATCGTCCGATAGCTCCCCCCTTTATCTGTCCATCGTGAGATACCCAGCATCGTGACCCGCCCTGTCATCGCCAGTATGGCTGGGATAATCCGGCTCATTTGTCGTAGGGTTGTTGGTGATAGGGCAATCGCATATCAAACCTTAATTCTCGAACAATGAGCCATTATGACCTTCAAAATCCCCAATAATCGAACCGAATTTGCAGCTTTGACATTGAGTGTTGCGCTGAATACCCGATAACCTTATCGGATGCATAGATCAAATGAGGTCAAGAGGGTTCAATAAGGCCCATTTTTCCATTAAGAAAGCATATGCGATTGCCCTATTGTTGGTGAGGTAGTGTGTCATTTTCGGTTGATTCGTGTTTTACAGCCCCCACCCGGCCTCCCCCAAGCATGGAGGAGGAGCTTCATAAACCGCGTTTCCCAGCTCCAAGAGCGGATTTTGGGCGACGAGACAGTTCTCCCCCGATGCTTGAGGGGAGTTAGCGGGGGGCCAAATATTGTATTTCAACCGACTACGATACACTACCGTTGGTGATAGGTGTACCTCAAAGCAGAGCAATAGTGTTACAATATCAATCATGGGCTTTTTTCGTCATGCCTTTTTGTCTTCATCGGTTTATGTAGACAACTTTACACGACACTAAAGCCCTTTCAATCCCTCGTTTTTGGCGAAGGTATTGATAAACAGTCCCCGTTTCACTTTATCAAAGTAAACTACATACCGCATCATGCACCTTAACAACTCACGTTACGCAGCCAAGCGAATAGGCTGCAGGTCGTTCAACGAATCAAAAGCGGAGCATAATGCCCACATATAGAGTTTGGATTTCAACGCAAAATGATTGGTCTGGGTCGTCACTTTCAACATTTCCAGTTTGATGTAGGCGCACAGCGATGCAAAGACATGGTTCGATTGCGTCGTCACGGTCTTGGTCGGCGACTTGGACAGCGACGCATTTTGCTTAAGTGATTTGTGATAGGGTTCCACATGCCATCGTTTGCCATAGCCAGTGGTGATCCCATCAGCAGTGAGTTCGAGGTCATTGGTGACCAGATACAGAATACCGATGCTACCGTCTGCGTTTGTGAAGACTGGCTTGACCAGATGGAGCGGGAAATCAACGCCCTTCAAATAGATGGTCAGGATGGTATTGGGTTCCAGTTCCAGCGAATCGACACGCACATACTGATCCTGTTTCTTATCCTCAATACTCAACGCAATTTTGCGATTGGTTTTCAAGGGCATGATGAAATCACGCTTCAACTCATGTTTGACGAACAGCATGTTCTTGGCCGAGGCAAACCACACATCGTTGAGAACATAGCGAAACGGAATCTGGTTGTGGACGGCCTCCCGCAGCAATTGCTGGTAGCGTTCATTTTTCGTCACCGACGAGCGCCTTTTTTGCTTGCCCGTCTTTTTGTCGGTGTAAAATGCTGTTTTCTCGACCAGTTGGTAGCCGACAGGCAACGACACACCACCAGCATGATACAGCGCCGTGATGAAGTTGATGCCGTTCACCGAGATGCCCTTGCTGTGGTCGTAGTGCCAGCAAATGATCTCGTTTTCGTCGGTGTAAGGCTTTTCCGAAATGCTGTCATCAATGATCAATACCCCATCTTCGCCTTGTACCTGCCGCACATACGGCTTGACGACCTTCCAAAATTCCTTGCCGCTTTTGACTGGACTTGCCAGAAATCTCTGAATGCGATCATGACTAACCGCGCCATCCAACAGCCGCGACAGTCCCGTTCCAGTTGTCAGTCCAAACGAACTGATGAGATAATCGGTATAGATATCGAGCAATTCTTTATCATTCATGACGACAGTTTACATTATTTTTCGACGCTTTGTGCGTAACGTGAGTTAACAATTTAATCGGGAAACAATCCCACGTAGCGTAAGAGGTCAGTCGATCCGTGTGCGAACTGGGCGATGAATGAAGGACAGCCTGCTTGAGAGCTTGCCAATCCTCACTGTGACGATGGAGGTGGAGGACATCTTGACGTAGCCAGCGCCAGAGCTTTTCAATTGGATTAAGCCAGGAAGCATAAGTTGGCAAAAAGACCAATTGGATCGGCAAGTGATCGCGTGCGGCGCTTGAACGGGCCTGCTCCGGCCAATTGGGAGGCACAACCAGCCAAAATGGTGATCGTTGAGGTTGCAGACGCGCCAACACATCAGGATGGACATGCACTGGCCAATTGTCTTGAGCAACATAAATCGTTTCAACATCGGGATAATCGGCGCGGATTACCTGATAAAAGTCAGATAGATAGCGCAAGTTAATCTTGTGATGTTGGCGATAGGTGACCTGCCCTGTGATGGCGTTGAGTGCGCCAATGCCCCGAAACTGCGTATCGCTTTTGTAACTGCAATAAGCTAAGGCTTGTTGGTGTCCAACTTGAGCATCGGCACGCGCCACGGTTGGCTGGCGGGCGTAGGTGAATTCATCCAGGTAGAGGAAGACGTACCGCCGGGGATCATACCAGGCTCGCATTCGGCACAAGGTCAGATAACTGAGCTTGGCTTCATATTTGGGGTCGGGACTGTGGATGTAGGCACGAGCACGTTTGAAACGGATGCCAAGTCGTTTGAGTAACCGGGACAAACCACCGAGGGTCCTGAGATGTAACCAGCCACAGGTTTTTAATAGGGCTTGCAGTGACCAACGGCTCTGGTGATGGCCGAACAATCTGGGATCACGACGCACGATCATTAGCAGGGCATGTTGAGCATCCGATGGTGTGGTGTGTTCTGGGGGGAAAAGCGGCTTTACCTGAAATAGTATCCGGATGTCAAACCAACAGCCATCAACCAAATTTGGGTAGTTGACATTACCTATATTCGGTTTGGCTTCCGATTTGTCCATCTGGTTGTGAGTTTGGATGTTTTCAGTGGTGGCATACGGGGTTGGTATCTAGGCTGCGATCTGTCCAAACAATTGACAATCACTGCTTTACGAAATGTCTTGTCTCAATATCCAGCACCCAGTATTTTTCACTCGGATTAGGGCTCACAGTATGTCGCCTGGCTTCACACTGACATTGTGCTGAATGCTAGTGTCCAGATCAGTATGTCGCGGGTGGGTAAACTGACAGACAATGGTTCGGTCGAAGGGTTCATTGGGCACTTAAGGAAGAACATGTTGATTATGCTGCTGCTGATTTTGACGATACGTTTCACTAGATTGGGCACTGGCTTGAGGTCGACTACATGACAGAGTGCATTCATTCAGTGTTAGATTACCTGACGCCCGCCAAATTTGAGGTTGCGACTGCTAGCCAGCCCACCTCTCCTGCTTTTCGTTCCCTCAGTGCCAATATAGAGATGCTGTCGCCGAATGGGTAATCAGGCAGCCAGGGTCACAAAGGACGAGAGGCGTGTTTCAGCTTTGGGCTCGCCCGTGGGCCAATTGACCGCCCGAAACAGATTGATCGCTGAAGCAGTCGCAACATTCTGGAGATGGGTTTTATCCTTTCCTCGATAGCGTGTGCGCCGCATGCCGAGAGTAAAAGCTGCCTGTGAAATGACGCCTTCCACCCCCGCACGTACTCGATACTGCGCTTTGAACTCGTCCGTTTGTTGGCGTTCGCGGGCGGTTCGTAATGCCAGATATTGCGCTTGCGGAGGGAAGGTCAAAGTTCGAGCGCCATTACCAGTATTGCGCGTACAGCGTGACGCACTCGAACAGGCCCGGCAATCCGATGGCTTGAAGCCCGCATTGATATTGGGTTTGTCATGTTTGCCACGACCTTCGCGCCAATAGCTGGTGAAATTGCCCATCGGACACATCACCCTTTTCTTATCCCAGTCAATCTCAAAACAGGTAATGTCAAAAGCCCCTTCTGTTTGGGCTTGCCAACTGGTGTCAGGACGAACTGGTCCGACCAGATCAACATCCAATTTCTGACTGGAAACCAGCACATCGCTGGACATGTAGGCCATATCCATCAAGTGCTTATCGGGGAGATTGTCATGCTCGGCCAAGTCGTCATGAACGCGCTCAACCACTTCAACATCTTGCAATGTGGCGGATGTCGTTTCAACGTGGGTGATCAGGCAGGGGCGATCATCATCGCACGTTTCTGTTAGGTGAACCTTGTAGCCCGTCCAAGTCGTGCTGCGCTTATGGCTGTAACGCGCCTCCGTGTCATAAGGCGAGGCGATCATTGTCTCACTCAGGGGCAAGTTGTTCTTGCCGCGCCATTGAATAGTGTCATTTTCAACATAGAATTGCTGGATCCACATCGTCCGCAAGAGTTGGACCGCCTCGAGATCTCGTAAACCCACCGGAGCCCCAGCATCATAGACCGCGGCGAGCAGCGCGTACCCATCCGCTCCAATGGTTTTGGTCAGCACTTCTCGTTCCAGTTTTTCCGTCGGTAGTCGGTGATTTTCGAAACGGTTGTTATAGCGGTCGAACCACTCGACCGGCACCTGCGCTTTGAGCCACACCGGCGCAAGTTCAGCCAGGACATTTAGCGTATAGCGGAGCGTTTCCCCCACCCGTTCGAGACGATTCAGCATCCGTACTGCTGCCACGATATGCGTCGAGTCCGTCCGTTGTTTGCCTCTGACCTTTACCAAACCCAGTGACTTGAACCGCTTGAGCATAGCATTGAGCAACTGCTCGGTAGGGCAATCGCATATGCTTTCTTAATGGAAAAATGGGCCTTATTGAACCCTCTTGACCTCATTTGATCTATGCATCCGATAAGGTTATCGGGTATTCAGCGCAACACTCAATGTCAAAGCTGCAAATTCGGTTCGATTATTGGGGATTTTGAAGGTCATAATGGCTCATTGTTCGAGAATTAAGGTTTGATATGCGATTGCCCTACAAATACTATAGGGCAATCGCATATGCTTTCTTAATGGAAAAATGGGCCTTATTGAACCCTCTTGACCTCATTTGATCTATGCATCCGATAAGGTTATCGGGTATTCAGCGCAACACTCAATGTCAAAGCTGCAAATTCGGTTCGATTATTGGGGATTTTGAAGGTCATAATGGCTCATTGTTCGAGAATTAAGGTTTGATATGCGATTGCCCTAACTGCTCGGATGCATCATGCGCTACCAACCGCGCCCGAAAGTCACTCAATACCGAGAAATGAAACCCCGGATCTGTCAATTCTAAACTCAGCGCATATTTCCAATCAATCCGCCCGCGTACCGCATCCGCCGCTTGGCGGTCAGTGAGATTTTCAGCAAACTGCAGGATGGTGATCAGGGCCAAACGCCATGGGCTTTCGGCAGGTTGTCCTCGACTCGAAAACAGTTCAGCAAAAGCTTCATCTGCATAAAAAGCACCCAGTTCATCCCGCATCTTCATGTAGACATTGCCTTTGGGAAAGGCCGCTTTTGCCACTGCGATAGTTTGTTCGGGAATATCATTGACGGGTCGGGGACGTAAACACATTGGAATCCTCTCTGACAGACTAAACCACTTGAACTTGCGCTCTATTGTAGTCGATTTCTGTCAAAAGGCGTTTCAGTTGAATTCGGCGACAGCATCATATAGATGAGACAACTTCGCCCAAAAGTTTAGAGTAGAATTGAGGGCGGAGCAAAGGAACAGGAAAATGTCTCAAGTGAATGGCAAATATGCAGATCCAGAAGTCCGAGTGCAGGCAACGCGACGTCGTTTCAGCGCGGAGTACAAAGCGCGAATCTTAGCAGAAGCGGATCAGTGTCAGTACGGTGAGTTAGGGTCTTTGTTGCGTCGAGAAGGGCTATATCACTCGCACCTATCGACGTGGCGGGCACAACGGGCACGGGGTGAGTTGGCGGGTAGACGACGTGGTCCGACACCCAATCCGGCTGCTAGCGAGGCAGCGCGATTGGCGAAGGAAAATGCCAAACTGCGCCGCCAATTGGAGCAAGCCGAGGCGATCATTGAAGCGCAAAAAAAGCTGACGCGGTTACTGGAGATACTCAACGAGGACGAAGGATCATGACGCAGATGGCTGAGGAATTGGCAGTCCAGGTGGGTGTGAGCCGTGCCTGTGCCGTATTGAATGTGCCGCGCAGTCGGCTCTACCGTGCCCGCCAGTCGCCACAACTTGGCGTGAACGTCCGACCCCAGCGCGGGCGTTGTCCAGTGCGGAACGTCTGACGGTGCGCGATATTCTCAATAGTGAGCGATTTGCTGACCTATCGCCGCGTCAGGTGTATGCCACCTTGCTGGATGAGGGACAGTATTATTGTCACTGGCGCACGATGTACCGTATCTTAAGCGCCCATGCTGAAGTCCGCGAACGGCGCAACCAACGGCGGCATCCGACCTACCAGAAACCCGAATTGTTGGCAACGGCTCCCAACCAGGTCTGGAGTTGGGATATCACCCAGTTGCGAGGCCCCCACAAGGGTCAGCACTATGCCCTTTATGTTGTTCTGGATATCTTTAGTCGTTATGTCGTGGGGTGGACCCTGGCCGAGCGCCAACTGGCGTCACTGGCCCGAACCCTGATCGAGACCAGTTGTCAGAAAGAAGGCATTGAACCTCAACAACTGACCATCCATGCCGATAACGGCAAACCGATGCGAGCCAAACCATTAGCCTTATTGTACGCTGAGTTGGGCGTCAATGCCAGCTTTACACGCCCCTATACCTCAGATGACAATCCGTTTTCTGAAGCGCAGTTCAAAACGCTCAAATACCAGCCCACTTACCCTGATCGTTTCCGTTCCATTCAGAATGCGCGGGCCTGGGCACGTCAGTTCTTCAACTGGTATAACCAGCAACACTACCATACCGGCTTGAATTTGCTGACCCCAGCCAGTGTGCATCATGGGCAAGCTACCCTTGTTCAGCAACAGCGTCAGGCCGTGTTAGCCGATGCTTTTGCGGCCCATCCCGAACGTTTTGTCAAAGGCCCTCCGCAAGTGGCCGGGCCGCCACAGTCCGTTTGGATCAACCCGCCTAACCCGCTGGTTGTTCCTTAATCTTTTTTGTGAAGCTGTCTCATTTTCTTGACACATTCCGAGTTCGATTTTGTCCAATTTCATGATTGCACTACACTGTGGACCTGAGGAGACTCGAACTCCTGACCTCTACAGTGCGATTGTAGCGCTCTCCCAACTGAGCTACAGGCCCATCATCGCCAGCATTATAGTTGGCGTTTATCAGCGTGTCAAGCTGCTTTTAACGCATCAGATGGCGCTTACACTTGCTTCGAACCAGCGATCCACAGACAGCTACCAGCGTTTGGATTGGCTATAACGAATCGCCCATTCTTGACTATCCAACGGTTGCTCGCCTTCGCCCGGATTCAGACGCACCCACATCCCATCGGGTTCCAATACCCGCGCCCGCACATTATCCGCCAACTGAATCTTCAAAATAGAATCCAGTAATTCCGTCTTCAATCCAGGATCTTCCACTGGAAAAATCGACTCAACCCGTCGGTTCAGGTTACGATCCATCATGTCAGCACTCCCCAGATACACCTCCGGTTCTCCGTTATTATGGAACCAGTAAATGCGGCTGTGTTCCAGAAAACGCCCAACAATACTCCGCACATGAATATTCTCGCTGACCCCTGGAATGCCAGGCCGCAAACTGCAAATACCCCGGATAATCATGTCGATCTTCACGCCAGCTTGTGACGCTTTATAATATTTGCGAATCATCTTGGAATCGGTCAGGCTATTCGACTTGATAATCATATAGGCCGGATACCCCGCTTTGGCATGTTCGATCTCACGCTCCACCAAGGCTTCTAAACTACTACGCATATATTCCGGCGCAACAAACAATGCCTCATATGACGACGATGGTGCGTATCCCGTCAAACGGTTGAACAATTCAGAAGCATCTTCAGCAATATCGGGGCGACAAGTCATGAATCCCAGATCTGTATAGATTCGTGCGGTCTCAGCATTATAATTACCAGTGCTCAAATGGATATAGCGCCGCAGCCCATCACGCTCCCGGCGCACCACCAGCGCGACTTTAGCATGAGTCTTCAACCCCACCAATCCATATACAACATGAACGCCATTGGCTTCCAATGCACGCGCCCACACGATGTTATTTTCCTCATCAAATCGCGCCTTCAGCTCGACCAGGGCTGCCACTTGCTTGCCATTTTCCATAGCTTCCAACAAGGCCTGCACAATGGGCGAGTTCCTCCCCACTCGATACAACGTAATCTTGATTGCCAGCACATCAGGGTCACGGGCTGCTTTCCGGATAAAATCAACCGTTGGCGAGAAAGAATCGTAGGGATGATGCATCAAAACATCGCGTTGACGGATCACACGGAATATATCGTTGGGCGGAGCCAGATAATCCGGCAGGTTTGGAACAAATTTCGGATATTTCAATTCGGGCATATCAATGCCTGAAATCTGAAAAAGATCAGCCAATCCCAGCGGCCCATCCACTTCATACACATCACGCGGCGTAGTATCCAGATGACGCATCAAGATATTTCGCATGGACTGGGGCATTCGTTTCTCAACAGCCAGCCGCACCACCTGACCAAAACGTCGCAGTCGCACACCTTGTTCGATTGTCTCCAGCAAATCCGATGCTTCGTCTTCCGCGATCTCTACATCAGCATCGCGAGTCACCCGGAACCGGTACGATTCCTCAATCACCATGCCGGGAAATAGCATATCCAGATTGGCACTGATCACCTCTGCTATATTGATATAAATGTGTGGCGAACGCGCTGGGCCTGCCCCATAACGCTCCACAATCTCACTGATATTGAGAAACCGTGGAATATTGCTACCGCTGGGGATTTTCAGCCGCGCAAAATGTGAGATCCCCTGATCATCACGCAACGTAATCGCCAGATTCAGGCTCAGATTAGAGATATGGGGAAATGGACGGCTCGGATCAACAGCCAATGGCGTCAGGACCGGGAAAATGGCATCTCGAAAATAGCGACGCAACACCTCACGCTCGTTGCCGTGCAAATCTTCATAACGGTCTAGGATGTAAATACCATAGTCAGCCAATGCTGGAATTACCTCATACAACCAGCATTGCCGCTGGAGCTGCATTTGAGGCACCAATTTTTCGCGCAGTGCATCCAACTCTTCATCAGGTGTCATGCCATCCAAAGTGCGTTTTGTGACACCCGCCGCCACCTGTTGACGCAAACCAGCAACGCGAATCATAAAGAATTCATCCAAATTATTCGAAAAAATCGCCAGAAACTTGACACGTTCCAACAATGGTTTGTCATCGTTTAAGGCTTCCTCCAGCACCCGCGCATTGAAATCCACCCAACCCAATTCACGGTTAATATAAAGCGACGGTTCACGTAAATTGATGCCTTCAGCAGGTGGCGATGTCTCACTCATGTTCTGTTTGCCTCTACGTTTCCCATGCGACCATATGCTTCTATGATACATCAGCCAACTTGCTCATGCACTAAAGAAATGCCTATTGCCATCACAGCAGTGGCAGTATATAATAGAACACATGTGCGGAAGATATACCATTACCATCACTGAACCAGAAGTGATTGCGGCAACTTTTGACCTGGAAACTGCTCCGGCTGATCTTGTGCCGCGCTATAATGTTGCCCCGACTCAGCACGTCCCCACCATTATCAAAAACCAGGATAGCGTCAACGAACTGGTCATGATGCGTTGGGGGCTAATTCCTTCTTGGGCCAAAGACCCCGCCATCGGCAACCGCATGATAAATGCCCGTGCAGAAACCCTGGCCGAGAAACCAAGTTTCCGAGCGGCGTATCGCAAACGACGATGCTTAGTGGTGGCCGATGGCTTTTATGAATGGAAGAAGAATGCTGACGGTTCCAAAACACCCATGTATGTACGTCTACGTGACGGCGGACTGTTTGGAATGGCGGGCTTGTGGGAACGCTGGAAAACACCCGAAACCGGCGGCGTGATAACAACCTGCACGATCATCACCACTGAACCCAACGCGGTGGTGAAGCCGTTGCACCATCGTATGGCGGTTGTGCTGGGACGCTCAGATTATGACCAATGGCTTAACCCGCAGTTCGGCGATACAGCATATTTACAACACTTGCTGCAACCCTATCCCGGCGACGATATGATTGCTTATGCAGTATCATCACGCGTCAATAATGTACGCCACAACGGCGCCGATTTAGTTAACCCCATCAGTTGATGGTGCCGTTGTAACAGAGGTAAGCGGCTCGGCAATAACCACCCGTCGTTCATCATAAGTCTGGCGGTTTTGATTCCAATCGTCGCATGTGATGAGTGTCAAGCGGGGTGTATCTGTATTCCGCAAAACCTCAATATCATCTGGCTCGGTTGTGAAGACCTCAGTGACCTGATAAATCTCCATTGGGGCATCCTCACCATCCTGCACCATGATTCGATCCCCGACTTCAGCCTCATACAAATACCGAAATGGGCCAGGATTGCCAATCTGGTCTTCGAAATGACCAGCCAGCACGGTGTTGCCTTCACCAATCCAGGGCGTGCCTTCCAAATGTCCCACCAAATCTTGTAGATAGGTAATATCCCAACCGCCAGGGATACGCTGGGCTGTTACAATACGGCCCACAGTTCCAGCATGAGGAAAGATGATGCGTCGGCCTGTCGCTAGGTCTACACCCAGGTTTGGCGCTGGAATCGGAGTGGCGGAATCAGTAGTCGTGGTTTCCTGCGAGTCTGCGGCTACGCTGGTTGGAATATCTCCCGATGTATCACCCGGCTGAGAAGTTCCCGATCCAGGGTTTTCCTGTGTACCATCCATTCGTGCAGCGGCGGTTTCTGCAGCTGCCACCGGATCATCTTCTTCAACGGTTACATCATCAGCTTGCTGACTCCACCAAAATATTCCGGCGCCAGCGAGTAACCCAACAAACAACAAAATCAAAATACAACCAAAACGCGGACCAGATCGCCCATACCCACTCGCTGGATGATAATTTCCCATACATAAGCACCTAAAAACTAAGGAGTATTGCCATTTGATATTATATGGTGCGTGCCACAGGGGAGAATTTTACCAGAGAATAGGCACGAGATTCAAAAAAAGCGGTACGCTTCGCTGCGCACCGCCGGATCAGCATCAGCTCTTGACGGTCTCCACGTTAGCAATCAGCCACTCGATCCAGGCTTCGATACCTTCTCCCGTCCGGCAAGACACCGGGAAGGTCGTCAGATTCGGATTGAGGATTTCAACACCTTTGCGGAAATAGTCCATATCAAATGGCACATAGGGCAGCAAGTCGATTTTGCTGATGATGAGAACATCCACTCCCCGATACATGCCCGGATATTTATAGGGTTTATCGTCACCTTCGGGAATCGAGGCAATCAGAACATTTTTATGTGTACCCAGTTGCCAATTGGCCGGACAGACTAGATTGCCCACATTTTCAATAATCAACAGATCGGTCTGATCCAATGGCAATTGAACCAGTGCATCCCTGATCATGAACGCTTCCAAGTGACAGTTGCCGCCTGTGTTGATCTGCACAGCGACAGCCCCAGCTTTCTGGGCACGTTCAGCATCAATGCTGGTGGCGATGTCACCTTCGATGACAGCTAGCCGCAGCCTGCCAGCCAACTGCGCCAGGGTTTGCTCAATTAACGATGTTTTGCCCGCGCCGGGTGAGGCCATGAGGTTAACACCGAAAACCTCAGCCTTCACCAAACGGGTACGATTTTCATCAGCCAGTTGGTCGTTGGCACTCAAAATCTTCTCAACAACAGGTACATGCTCACTCATGAAAACATCACTCCGGTGAATGTGTTGGCTCTTTATCAATGTCAATGGCTTCAACGAAAAATTCTTCGCCCGCCACCACCCGCACCCGCTCACCGTCACATTGCGGACAAGCAAATCGGTCTTCGTGCAGTTGATAACGATGGTCGCAGTCCATACAGTGCATTTTGGCGGGAATGCGATGAAAATGCAGCGTCGCGCCCTCCGCAATGGTTCCGGCGCTGATAATATCCCAATAGAACTGTATGGAATCATCCACAATCGACGATAGTTGCCCGATGACCAGATACAAATCGGTGATACGAGTTGCCCTGGCTTTTGCACCATGCCGTAACGCAATTTCAAGAATGTTTTCAGTGACCGGTAATTCGTGCATAACCTCGCTTCCTTGCTCTTAACTATGCCAAGTTGCGGTGGCTTTTGCATGTGCGTTTGTGCCACATTTCCATTGCAAATATGCCCGATCCAGCCAACTTGCACCCGTCTGGTAGAATCCGTAGTGCGCGTCGGGCATTAACGCCCGCCTACCTTGAAAGGAAAAAGCTTGTGTCACAAGCTAAACAAGGCGATACCGTTAAGGTTCACTATACCGGAACATTAGATGATGGAACGATCTTCGATAGCTCGGCAGGCCAAGAGCCACTTGAATTCACATTAGGTAATGGGCAGATTATTCCTGGCTTCGAACAGGCCGTCATGGGGATGCATGCTGGCGACACCAAAATGGTCAATATTCCATCTGGCGAGGCCTATGGCGTTCATCGAGAAGACCTGATGTTACTGGTAGAACCGAGTATGTTCCCGCCAGAAATTACGCCCGAGATCGGCCAACATCTCCAACTACGCCAACAAAATGGAACAATATTCGATGCTTTTGTGGCTGATATATCGGAGGCCGGCATCACTCTAGACGCCAATCATCCTCTGGCTGGACACGACTTAACTTTTGAAATTCAACTGCTCGAAATAGCGTGACGTCAAGTTACACAAAATGTCGGGGCGGGTCACACACGGCTCGCCCTTTTGGATTTATATATCCAACCGTACCCGCACATCCACTGCATACGCCCCATTGGTCATCACAATAACGGGATTGATCTCAATTTCGGCTACTTGCTCCCAATCCAGCGCCAGTTGTGCCAACAACTGTACAATGTCGATAACGGCATCACGGTTGGCGGGAGCCTTGCCACGATAGCCATCCATCAAATGACCGATTGTAGTCCGATCCATCATTTCATTGGCTTGCTGACGCGAGACAGGCGCGAGTTCAAAGGTGACATCCCCCATCAATTCGACCTGTGTGCCGCCGCTGCCGACCATCACCAACGGGCCAAATTGCGGGTCGCGCACGACACCCACGATGATCTCTGCTTCACCGTGTATCATTTGCTGAACGTATGCGCCCTGAATATCGTGCACATTATCGCGTTGAATCATAGCTTGGAAAGACTGAGTCAATGCTTCGGGTGTCTTCAGATTGATCTGCACACCACCGACATCGGTCTTGTGCGTCACACCTTCAGCAGCCAATTTCAGCGCCACTGGATACCCAATAGAGTCCGCCGCTTCGAGCGCTACTTCAACCGTATCAGCCAGCTCACTACGCGGTGTAGGAATATCGTAAGCCACCATCAGTTGCTCTACTTGTTCCGGCGACATCCAGCCTGCGTTCACCTTATCCATGCCATCAGCCTCGATCCGCTGTTGCCTATCGGCTAACCCGCTTTGGATGGCTGCTTCAGCAATATCGTGCTGATGGCGTCGTACAGGAACCGTCGGTGTGCCATCATCTTGCGCGTCCAGCCATTGTCGTCGTTGCCACATTGCAGCCAGGGTACTGCCAATGCGCTCTGGAAAAGCAAAGTTAGGTGTACGGCGTCGATGAAGGACTTGGGTAGCGTCACTCGTGGATGCTAGTCCCATAATAACCGCCAGCACTGGCTTTCGGCGGCCCAATGGGCTGTTGGCAACTTCGCCCACGACCTCGGCCAGGCTGACAGGTGCAAACCAGTCCTGCGGCGCAGTCATAACGACGACAGCATCGACAGTTTCATCGGCGATGAGCGCATCCAGGCACAGGGCATAGGTGGCTGGCCCCGATCCGGCGAGGATGTCTACTGGATTTTCAATACTGGCGGCAGGTGGCACACGTTGGCGCAGGAAAGCTTTCGTTTCTGGAGTCAGGGGAGCCAGTTCCATGCCCTCCGCTTCCAGTGCATCCACCGCCATCACACCCGCGCCCCCCGCATTGGTTAACACACCCACACGGTTGCCATTAGGAAGCGGTTGCCAGGCCAATGCCCGTGCCCAGTCCAACATTTCTTCCATACGCTCGGCTCGTAGCACGCCCGCTCGCCGAAAAGCAGCATCATAAGCCGCTTCCGTACCAGCCAACGCTCCGGTATGGCTGGCAACAGCTTTCGCACCACTGGAACTGCGTCCAGCTTTCAAAGCGACGACAGGTTTGTGTTTGGCAACCCGCGATGCAGCTTCTAAATAAGCGCGTCCGTCGTTGACGCCTTCAATATAGCTAATCACAACGTCGGTGTTGATGTCTTCGGCGATGGCTTCCAACATAGCAGCTTCCTGGACGACGGTTTGGTTGCCCATGCTGGCGATGCGGCTAAAGCCAACCCCAGAGCCACGCGCCCAGTCAATAACAGCGGCAGCCACCGCACCCGACTGCGATACCAGGGCAATCTGCCCAGCGCGAGGATGGCCGGACGTAACGAATGTGGCGTTCAATGGAGTATGGGTGTCGATAGACCCGATACAATTCGGCCCCATGACCGCAATATCATACTTTCGGGCGATGGCCTTGATCTGTTCCTCGCGCGCCACGCCTTCTGCCCCAACCTCACGAAAGCCGCCGCTGACGATGGTCACGGCCTGAACACCGCGCTTGCCGCATTCTTCTAATACACCTGCCACGTATTTGGCCGGAACGACAATCACTGCCAAATCAAGGGGGTCGGGAGCATCTAGAATGGTTGGATAGGATTTATGTCCCAAAATCTCATCCGCAACGGGGTTAATCGGATAAATTGCACCATCAAATTTATGTGTGACAAGATTGTAGACCACGCTATAGCCCAGCTTTTCAGTGTTACGCGAAGCGCCGATGACGGCCACGCCTTTAGGCTTAAAAAATGCTGAGAGAACGGTGTCACTCATGCCTGGAGTCAGTCCTTTATCATAACGATACATTACGAACGAAGGGCGTGATTAAATACCCTTCGAGATAGATCACTGTAGTGGGTTATCGGGTTCCAAATCCGCCAATTCTTCCATGGCTTGCAGATATTCAAACACCTGTTGCGCTTCGTCTTCATCAATGATGTTGATGGCAAAGCCAACATGGACGATGACATAATCACCAACCTGGGCTTCTGGAGTATAGGCCAAGTTGATCTCTTTGATAATGCCGCCAAAGCTGACCTGTCCGGTACGCGTCAATGGTCCGCTATCCTGAATGCTCAAAATCTGTCCAGGGATTCCTAAACACATTGCGTTATTTCTCCTTGCGTAAAACCGCCATTATTTGTCCGAGCGCAATACCGCCATCATTGGGCGGAATATGTTGGTGGAAATGTGGAATAAAGCCTGCTTTGCGAAGGCGCTGAACAGCTTTTTCGGTTAGATAGCGGTTCTGAAAGCAACCGCCTGTCAGGATGACCTGCTGCTGGCCGATGCGCCGCGCTATCGCCAAGATGATTTCCACTAGCATATTATGGAACCGCGTTGCAACAGATATATCACGCCGGATGTCGGTTAACATGGCCTGCACATCCCACGCAATCACGCCGTCTCGACCCACCTCAAATTCATAGTACCCAGCCATTTCATCCAGTGCAAACTCCAGTTCTATCGCGGCTTGCCCTTCAAAGCTAGCCCGCTGCCGGATACCAGCCAACGCCGCCACCGCATCGAATAAGCGTCCGACGCTGGAAGTGTAAGGGGTGTTGATGCCGCGCTGCAACATCCGGGCCAAGATAGTACGCTCGCCGACCGAGAAAGCCTGGATTGGTGGTAGATCATCCATTTCAAAAGCCGCATCGCCGAAAATCTCATATAACAATCCCAACGCAGACCGGCGTGGCTCTTTGATAGCCTGATCGCCACCCGGCAAACGAAACGGCTTGAAATGGGCCACGCGCTCGAAGCCGCTAGGGGTAATGTGCAAGAACTCGCCGCCCCAAATTGTACCATTTGTCCCATAGCCTGTGCCGTCCCACGAGACGCCCAATACCGGTGTGTCAATCTGATGTTCAGCCATACAGGCCAACACATGTGCATAATGGTGTTGCACGGTCACCACTGGCAAATTCAGTGCGGTGGCGTATTGGGTGGATAGATAGTCGGGATGCAAGTCACACGCCACAACTTCCGGCTGGAATTCATAAAGTGCCTTGAAACTCTCAATAACCGCACGAAAGGCATCATAAGCCTGAGCTGTCTCTAGATCACCAATATGCTGACTGATGAACACCTCGCGACCAATCGAAGCGGCAATGTTGTTTTTGAGGTGTGCGCCGACGCTCAACACGGGCGGCAATTCCTCAGCAACCTGGATCGGCAACGGTGCATAGCCACGTGCCCGCCGCAACATCATCTCGCGTCCAGCCATCACCCGCACCACCGAGTCATCAACATGCCGCGCAATAGGCCGGTTATGAATCAGCAACATGTCGGCAATATTTCCCAGGCGTTCCAGGGCTTCATGCTCATCGGTGCAAATCGGTTCATCAGTCAGATTGCCACTGGTTGCCACGATTGGGAAGTCTAGTTCAGCCATCAACAAATGGTGAAGAGGCGTGTAAGGCAACATCACTGCCAAAGAGGGATTATCCGGCGCAACTTCAGGCACAATATCGGTTGTGGCACAGCGCTCCACCAGGACAATCGGTGCTTCCGCAGAGGTCAATAATACAGCTTCAAGTTCGGAAATATAACAATACGCTTCAATCATCATCAGCGTCGAGAACATCAGTGCAAAGGGTTTGGCCTCGCGGCGTTTGCGTTGGCGAAGTTCCATCACAGCCCCTTGATTACGGGCATCGACCATCAGATGAAAACCACCCAGGCCCTTAATGGCGACAATTTTTCCCTGCCGAATCGCGTCAGCAGTTGCCAAGAGTGCATCGTCGTGTGTAGCGAGGATAGTGCCCGCTTGATCCCACAATTCGAGATGTGGACCACAAACCGGACAGGCATTCGGTTGAGCATGAAAGCGACGATCCAACGGGTTTTCATATTCGGTCCGACATTCCGCACACATGGGGAAGTTTCGCATGGTGGTATGTGGGCGATCATACGGCAACGCCTTAATGATAGTATAGCGTGGGCCACAATTGGTGCAGTTAGTGAAAGGATAACGATAACGTCGGTTGTGAGGATTGCGGACCTCATCCAGACAATCGGGACAGGTGGCAATGTCGGGCAGAACATAGGTGGTTTTACTGCCCCCCGACTCGCTGTGTTTGATCTCAAAGTCGACATAGCCAAGAGGGACATCGAAAGACGAGTCGATACTTTGGATGACTGAACGGGGTGGCTTTTCCTGATGAATACGTCCCAGAAATGCTGTTAATTGCGAATGGTCGCCCTCAACTTCGATAAAAACACCCTGCGCCGAGTTGTTCACCGAGCCAGGGAGGCCCATATCGGTTGCTAGTCGGTAGATAAATGGACGAAAGCCAACCCCCTGCACCGCGCCCCGAATGGTAATTTTCAGGCGTTGATAGCCGTTGTTACCTTCCACAGAACCGACTTTCATGAATTTCGCGTATCATTAGTTTGCCATGATTATCTTTAATGTACTCGCAGACAGATAATCAGACAGTTACCAAAGCGCGATGTTCGTGGTATCAAATGTCACTTGCAAATTGGCCTTGCCTACTACCGCCCCCACCGATCCTTAAACATCACCCAATCGCTCTCGTTGGTTTCACCATACCAATAAAGACCAGCCCCCACCACGCGCCGTCCAGCTTCCCCGGCTTGGCGCGTCCCCTGAAGTGCGCCATTAGTCGTCGTCGTCGCATTTTCGATGAGTGGATCATGAAACAGATTCTCAGGAAAAACTGGCAGCCCAATAATCAAGCCCGTTTGAACATCCAGTCGGTCAATATTACGAGCATAGGTCTCTACTTGATAGGCCACCCAGCTCTCGTAATCTTCAACCGTCTCCAACCCTCCCTGAAATGGCAATAACACCAGTTCATCTGCCAACAGTGCAACACGTTGCTTATCTTGCGGTGTCCAGCTTATCGACGGATTGCCAGCCCCACGCGGAACAGACGAATTGGCAGGTGCATGATCGGGAGGAGCTGTGACTGACAACACATGCCGAGAACCTGTGACCGCTTCTAACGCCCGAATCAACAGAATATACAGTGCATCGTCATCGAAGTTATTGAAAACCTCAAATCCCTGAAGATGTACACCATCATAACCCCACTGCCGGATAGCATCACGCACATAACTAACCACTGAGGTCTGACTGGTTTCGCTATTATATCGTTCAGGATCGACCCATATCCAGGGCAAGACGCGTATATCCCGGGCGGCGGCCCGCATCTGCGCACGAAATTGCTCGGCATAATCGTGGGCACGATACTGTCCATCTGCTCGCCATGCACCGGTCTCCACATAAATCATGGTGATATTGTTGTTTTCCAGACGTGCCACCAACACATCAATCTCTGCATCAGTGACAGGATTCTGGGTCCAGGATTCTCTCAGCCAGGCCCGATTAGACTGCACCGTATCAATCACATCATCACCATTGATCTGATTAATAACAACCCGCACCAGCAGCACCACCGCCGCGAAACCAATGATCGCAAACAGCGCCACCAACCAGTTCGGCAACGGACGCCGGGGACGACGCACATGCCCCCGCGACGACCGCGAACCAAAACGTGAAGATGGGATGTTAGACATTATCGCACACGCTCCCACAAGGGCGGCCCCAAAATCAACAGACCTATGACGACCGAAGCGATTACGCCGACCAATACCGCAGCAGCCGCCACATCTTTGCCAACTTTCGCCATCGGATGAAACTCCGGACTGGCAACATTAATCGCCGCCTCTATCGCCGCATTCACAAACTCCGTCATCCAGACCACCGCTACCGTCAGTACAATCACAGCCAGGTCACGCGCTGGTATCTCCAGCCACAGCGCCAATCCAAATACCAATATGCTGGCAACTGCTTGAATGCGCGTATTTTTCTGATAGCGTAGCATATGTAACCAGCCTGCGATAGCAAAGCCCAGGCTATTCCACCGGTTGCGACTGATTTGGGGGCTATAGTCTTCGGGGTTAATCACCAGCGTTTCTTGAATCTGTCGCTTCATGGCAGGGTTAATCGTCGTGGATGAAATCTGGCACGCTGATGTCGATACTCAGCATCTTCAGAATTTCAGCCTGTTTTTGCCACATACGTTGCTGCGACGTTGCAGTGTCATGGACATATCCCATCAGGTGTAAAATACCATGCACCACCAGCAAGCTAAACTCATCAATAGGGCCGTGACCAGCACGCTGTGCCTGATTCACAGTGTAATGATAAGCCAATATTAAATCACCCAGATAAGGCACTTCCTCAATATCCGACGATAACGGATCAGCTGCAAAGGATAGTACATCCGTCGGTGCATCCACGCCTCGATAGCGAGCATTGAATTGACGCACTTCGTCGTCGGTAGTCACATAAATCGACAACTTACTATCAACACCCAGATGCGCCAGCACTTGCGCCGCCACATCCACCAACCCATTCAGGTCAGCCGCTGACATTGCTGCATCCAGGTGCAGACCCTCCGAGATTTGCAGCATATCAGTCTTCATTCTCTTTGGGAGTCACTTCATCAATTTCATCTGCATCAACGGAATCGTCATCCTCAGCCACATCAATTTCAGCTACAGCTATATCCTCAGCGACTTCAACCACATCCTCGCCAACGTCATCCACAACATCTTCCGCAAAAGTATCGACGGTTTCAGCTACCTCTGCAACAGATTCAGCAACCTGTTCAGTAACCAATACGGCGGGCATCTCACTCTTTTCCACAATCGATCTTGGTGGCTCAGAAACCTGCACCGTCTCCTCGGCAACCACTGGTTCCGCTTCAACCGCTACTGCTACCGGAACTTCAGCCGTCCGCGATTTCTCCTCGATTTGCGGAGGTTCTTTGGGCATCAGTTTTTCTTCCTGTCCCGGATACTTGATGCGCGTGTGATAAATTCCTTGAAGTGTGTCGATGAATACCTCACGAATTGCTTTAAGATCATTCAACGTCAGGTTGCTTTCGTCGAGTTGTCCTTCCTGCAACACTTTTTCAAAGATCATATTGACCACACCCATGACCTCTTCTTCCGTGCCCGGCTGGATGCCGCGTGCAGCACTCTCGATGCTATCCGCCAACATCAACAACGCTGTTTCTTTAGATTGTGGGCTGGGGCCAGGATATGTGTAGTCGTCGGCATTCACTTTCGAGGTGTCGCCGTCCGCCAGTTCCAGCGCCTTATAGTAAAAATAGGGGCGTGTCGTCCCATGATGTTCTCGGATAAAATCGCGCAAACGGCTCGGCAGACGATAACGCCGTGCCATCCGGTTCCCTTCAGTAACATGACTGATTAGAATTTGGGCACTGCGTTGCGGATCGTCGATGGTTGTGTGTGGATTAACACCCTTCTGGTTTTCAATGAAAAAGTGGGGATTCAGAATCTTGCCAATATCATGGTACATGGCCGCCACCCGCACCAGTGTTGCATCGGCTTCAATCCGTTCCGCCGCCAGCTCCCCCAGATTCGCCACCTGGAGGCTGTGTTGGAACGTACCGGGCGCTTCCCGCAACAATCGCTGGAGCAGTGGTTGATCAGGGCGCATCAAATCAACCAAGCGCACACTGGTTGTCAGGTTCATCACCGTACTGATGACCCCCAGCTCCACAAACGCGATACCTGCTGCGAACACCCCGCCAATCATAGCAACCATCGAATCACCAATAATATCAAACACCACCGGGTCTTCGCTGCCCATTAAGGCCGACGACACCACAATCGCCATGTTTGCAACCCCGATGACCAAACCAGAGAAAAAGTAAGCACTCTGCCGCTCGCTTTTTCCCAGCACCAGAATCCCAACAAACCCACCAATGGCAATTTGCATGGCAAATGTAAAGGCATTTTCGTCGAACATCGTGGCAACCAACACTGCCAACGCCGCCGTAGCAACAGTAGCAAAATGTGGGCCAATCAATGTCGTCATTAACAACGCCATCGCCGCCGCCGGAAACAAATAAGCTTGGTCGAACCCATCCGGCCCAAAGACTCTGGCTCCGGCCAGAAACTCCAGGAAAAGTATGGCCTGAAGCGCCAACATCGAGCGATTATGGAGATGTTCCGGATAAAAGCGATCCAGGTACATCACCATTGCCGCACCAGTCGCAATCATCAGCACCAGCGCCCCTATCGAAACCCGCAGCTTGTCTTCTGTGCGTTGCAACAGGCCAAATTGCTCCAACGTTTCCCGCTGTTCGGGCAGAAGTTCAGCACCCTTGCGGGCGATCAATTCCCCTTGTCGCCAATTCGCCCCTTCTGGCTCAACCGCCGCTGCCGCTGTCTCTTGGGCTGCCAATGTGCTTTCCTCATCATAAGCTCTGTTGGGAATAATCAACTGACTGACAAGAGCAACAATAATGGCTTCTTCCGCATCCGAGAAGCTGGCTTCAACACGAGTCGAGAGTAAGTTTCGCTCGATTTCAACTTGTTCTGGCGTGATAGCACCACGATAGGTGCGGTCCAGAACATCGTCCATCTGTTCCGACATATCTTGCCAGTCCGCATCACTAGCATCTCGGATGCTGGTCCAGGTCGCTTCGTTGAGGGAACTCAGCGCTTCAATAGCCTGCAAATCAGCTAATTTTTGTTCGGATGAAATATAGGGGTTGTTACGCACCAGATCAATGTATTCGAGAATATTCTGCAAAAGATCAAGTTGCTGGATACCCACATCAGGAATATCAGCATAACGTTGCCCGACAGCAGCCCGCGCTTGCTCACGGGCCTGTTCGGTTCGCACATCACTGATATAAGCCAGGTCATCGGGGGCATAGATGTCTTGCGGCACTACTTCCCCCACTTCCAGCCGAAACGTATTCCCCGAAGGAAAAATTGCATTGAAGGCCAGGATCAAGGTGCCCAATCCCAGAAACACAATACTGATGATACTCCAGGCCAGCCGATCCATTCGCCGGTTGTTGCTCATAATGTGTCCCCTGTCGTGGGCTTTAGCCTAGCAATTCGCGGACGATCTCGTTGACTAACCGTCCGTCCGCCTGACCCTTCACCTTCGCCATCAAACCCGACATCACTTTCCCCATATCTTTCATTGAGGTTGCGCCAACGTCATCAATCACGCCCTGCGCCAATGTCTTGATCTCATCGCGGCTCAATTGTTGTGGCAAATAGGACTCAATAATGCCGAGTTCCTGTCTTTCAACATCGGCGTCGGCAGTACGGCCCGCGCTTTCATATATCTCAATACCTTCACGGCGCTTCTTGGCCTCGCTCATCAACACCTTGATGATGCCGGCGTCATCCAATTGCTTTTGCTGATCCACCTCAACCTGCTTGATAGCCGCCTGCACATTCCGCAGTGTATCTCGCTTTGCAGCGTCTTTCGCCCGCATAGCGTCTTTCAAATCCTGGGTGATGCGTTCTTTCATACTCATGATGTTTTCCGCTCCGTTTCAATAATTCTACGTCAACCGGGCGGCCAGCCCAAGCGTCGTCCGGCCATCAAGTGCATATGGACGTGCATAATCTCCTGTCCACCATCATGTCCATTATTGATGACCAGCCGGTATCCCGATTTATCCAAACCAAGCTGTTGGGCGATTTTGGCCGCTGCCACCAGCATTCGTCCGGCAATCTGTTCGTTCGCTTCAGCAAATGCCCCGACATCGGTTAGCGGTTGGCGCGGAAAAATCAAGATATGGATTGGCGCTTTCGGGTTAATGTCACGTACTGCTGCTACCAAATCATCCTGATAAATAATGTCACCGGGAATGTCGCCGTTGAGAATACGAGTAAACACGCTGGTCATGGGGGGCTAACTCCTTCAATGTTAGGCACAGTGATACGGGATGGTGGCCCTACAACCACCACATTGTCAAACGCGACGGTGATCGGAAAATTCGTGTCGCTACTGGGACTATAGGCAACTGACAGACCGATTTGCCCTTGTTTATAATCGTCATCTTGGAAAATATACGTGGCGATATTACCCTCGACACAAGCGCTTTCATTTGCCACCCACATACTGTTACCCCGTAATCCTCGCAAGCACAGCAACAATGGTTCTCCATTCACATAAAACCAGAATTTATCGCCACGCCCAATGATACGTATCTCGTTGGTCGCATCCAATGGTGACTGAATCTCATTGTGTCGTCCAGGGCGAATCAGGGTGGAATACGGTGGGTCATTTGCCGTAATCGTCGTGGTTGGAATCCAGGTGCTTATCGTCTCGACATCCGCATCTTCATCCTCATCATCCGAGTCAGGGCTAATCTTTAACAAACGATAATAGCCATCGCCGCTGATTTTGAATAAATAATACTCCTCGTTGCTCCGATACCGAAAAATCACCCCAATTTCATTATCATGGGTAGGATCACTTTCCAATTGTGTTAGGGTTACCCGCATATCAAAGTCGCGAAATTTGCGGTCGAGCAACGAAAACAGGCTCTCTTCATTGATATTAGTAACCAGGTCAATCGAAATCTCCAAACGTTGATTTCCCGTTTCATCAGTGACGATTTCCCCCTCGTCCCATTCGTCATTATAGCCATCAAACGTCGTGAGATACAGCAGTTCACCTGGGGCCACATCTGGCAATGGTAACTCAATTGCATCGGTCAGAACTGCATGAACGACACCCAATGCCGTTAATGTTGAAATGGCGATAATCAATAATGCGGTGACAATCCACCGATAACGCGACCGCCGCCGCCGGATACGCTCTGCTCCTAATGCCAGCCGAAAATCAGGCTGTGTAAATCGCACCAACATCCACAAGATCACCGCCCCCAGAATCGCCAGTGGCGGTATGGCATACCATAGCCATCCGGGCCGCAGCGTAGTAACCAGCCCAGTCCCAACCATAACCAATATCAATATCACCGCCATCAAGCCATTACGACCCGCGTGCCAGGCCGGGGCTTCCCGTGCCCCCAACGCCATCACACCCCAGATCAAGCCATAGCCCACTAGCATCATAAAGCTCGCCAGCACCAACACAGGTAACGCGGCGAAAGAGTCGCCCAACGCTTCTTTCATTTGGTCAGGATTAACACCAGTGATTTCACGAAACTCAATCGAGACACGCAGCCCGCCTGCCAAAATTAGCAGTATTCCCATAAAGAAAAAGAGAACCAACATCTCGGCGATTAGGAGATTCTGGCGACGTTCAATCTGATTCAGGCGTTGCCCACCGGTCGGCAGCATGATCCAGGCCGCGATTAACACCACCCCACTACCCACTACTCCATTCAGAAGGGCTGTCGTGGCTTCAGCCATCAGGGTACGGCCAGTTTCGGCGATCTCTGGGAATATCTGGGTCGCAATCACCCCGACACCAATGCCCGCCACTGCCCCCAACAAAAAGCCGATAAGCGTTCCCAAAATAGGGTCACGGACCTTGCGATAAAACACAAAGGGCATCAATATTGCACCAGGCAGCGCCCCCACACCCGCCCAAATGGCGAGGCGCGTTGCCCAAAATGCACGTTCAAAATCTTCCAATTCGCTGCTCCTCAGTTCCGTGGAAGATCGTAGACCACATAATCATCAAATGTCACGAACAACCCACCATGTCCCGCTTCAGCATACAGGCCAAATGCACCACCCGCGAGTTCTGTGGCCGCAAATGCGGCGGGCGGGCTATCATTTACACTAACCTGAAATGTGCCCTGGTCATTTTGCACCTGCAACCGATAGGCCTCCGATGGTTCAGCTTGCTCACTAACCAACGGTGTTGCTGCCCACTGCCCGTTCATCCATAAACGAACTGCATAATCACCAGCAGCGTTAATGACCAGAACATAAAAATTACTCGCGTCATGTTGGTTGAACATCACACCAAAGACACCATCCGGGGCACTTGTGGGGTTAACTGTTGCTGTCACTTCAATAATGTACTGATCCAGTTCCATCTCGTTGCGTGGCATCGACCAAAAACTGACGCCAGGCGAGCGAATGTCAAACTGATAGCTAAAATCGGCATAATCAACTGTCAGTTTCGCACTTTTGGCACGATCCCAATTATTGACAAACGTCGTGAAATCATCCACAAAAAGCCGGTTGCCATAGGCCGGATCATCACCGCCCTGGGCCATAACTGGCACTGTCCAGATCGAGAGCAATAAAAGGAACACGGCGAATTTTCGAGTCATGTTTGTTCTCCTCATGGGAGATTGTACCACGCTATTGCAGGGCACGGGCCGCCAGATACCCATAGGAACCTTCCGGCCCATCCAGATCAATCACAGTGCGGAATGCAGCCCGCGCCGACGACAGAT
This sequence comes from Aggregatilineales bacterium, assembly GCA_965215855.1. GTDB lineage: Bacteria > Chloroflexota > Anaerolineae > Aggregatilineales > J027 > J027. Next base: position 493,276 of record CBDCER010000003.1, read on the forward strand.
GACCCAATCGGTTCATCACCAGGCCATAATAGTAATGGGTACGGGCATCATCGGGATTCAAGTCCAGTGCATATTCCAAATAAGACCGCGCATCACTATCGCGGTGAATGAGATAGCTGGCATAACCCATACTGGTCAGGATATGCCAATCGTCAGGGAATAGGTCATAAGACGTCTGAATGATCGCCAAACCGGCATCTTCTAGCATAAAGTTGGCATCGGCCACGAATGCCGCCCGTAGCCGGTGCCAGCGCACATCGTCTGGAGCCAGCGATATGGCGAGGTCATACCATTCGCCCGCCTGCATATCATCCTCCATCGCCTGAAACGTCATCGCGACTTCAGCCGCCAGTGCTGGATCTCCAGGTGCTAGGAAATAGGCCGACATAAACGCATCACGAGCGGCCTCCATATCGCCCTTGATATTGCGCCAATGCAACCCCAGAAAATAAAATGGCAGTGGTGATGTCGGAGCCAACGCAATTGCATTTTCAAAATCCACCAGGCTCTCTGCACCACGCTCATCGCGCACATAACCACGATAAGCATAAGCCCGCCAGTCTTGATCATCCAATCCCAATGCTGCACTAAACGCCTGTTCCGCGAAAGGCCACGCTTTCCATTCCAGCAATGTCAGGCCTAACTCACGATAGGCAGTGGGTGTCCACACATCCACCAACGCCGTTGTTTGCAAAACTGCCCGCGTCACTGGAGCGAGTTCGGGGTCCAACAAAACAGGTGTCAGATACGCCGTTCCCTGTTCCAAGTCCCGCGTTATGACAATCTGTCCCAGATAATAGGTAGCCCAAGTGTTATCAGGATCAATCGCTAGTAGAGTTTCCAGATGAGCGGTGGCAGTATCCCAATCCAATTGATCAATCGCCGCCGTTATCAGACGTTGTAGCACGGGTATATCCTGAGCAGTCAGATTCTCCGCTTGCACGAGCAGCGCAATCGTCGGTGCATCATCACCTAGTTGCTGCCGTAACACTGCATACTCACGCCGCATATCGTCCGTCCAGCCTTGATATTCACTCTCGGCCAACAGATAAATCAACCGTCGGTCGAGATCAGTCGTGATGGGAGCTGATACTTTGAGAGGCGGGCGCTCTGAACGCGGTGAAATCGAGCCGACGGCCAGAAATATCAGCAAAATAATATTGGCGAGGCGTAGTAGAACCTGCCAGTTCCACCATTTACGATTGTTGTTCATCGTGATTGGACGAAGAATCCTCGTCAGTCGGCGGTGGTGGTGTAGTTGTCAAGGATCCTTGCGTTGGACCGCCAGTCTGTTGTGGTGTTGAAGGCCCATGCGCCGGTTTTGGCCCACCAGCCTCACCACTGCTCTGATCTTTCGGCGGCGCAGGTTGCGCTGCTTGATCTTGGGCTGGATCATCCCCAGCTTGTGGCTGCGCCGTCGTCTCGGCAGGCTTAGGCGCGGCTACTTTGGCACTATCCTCCGCATCCGATAGTGTTGGGGCAGCGGGCGGCGGACTTCCCGTTTCAGCTAGTTTAGGTGCAGCAGCTTTCGCCGGTTTATCTGTTTTATCAGCGGGCGCATCTGCACGCTCATCACTTTGCTCTTGGGCCTTTATCTCGGCTGTTGGTTTATCCAGCGAGGCACTTTCTGTCTGCAGAGTTTCTTCTGTTTTCGCGGGTTCTGCTACTTCCGTAGTCTTCTTTTCAGGATCAACCCCGATGATCTTCTCAGCCTCAGAAATTAACCCCATGACTTCCTGCATCGGATCAATGCTTCCTTTTTCCGCTTCAGGCAAGGCTTTATCCTCTTTCAGACCCAGCGCCAGTGATACTTTATCCTCGATCTCGTCAGGAGTAAATGGCTTAACCAAATAATCAGCCACGCCCTGCAATCGCCCCATCAAACGATTAGCCGGGTCATCAAAAGCAGTGATAACGATGACTCTCGGTGTGGTTTCTTCCAAAGAACGCAGTTCATCCAAAACTTTCCAGCCCCGCATATCTGGCAAACCAATATCCAACAATACCAAATCAGGTTTGATTTTTTGGAAGGCGTCCAATCCCCGCTTCCCATGAGACTCGTGGTGCGTTTTGATATTCATGTCTTCCAGGGTGAACTGGATAATTTCAGCCAATTCTTGACTATCTTCAATAATTAATACAGTATGCACTGCCAGCTTCTTTCCCAGCGACGATATCCACCGCCTGATTATAGCACATAGCATGTGGAAGTCCCGAATAGCGCGTGGTATAATTTTCCGCAATCGAATCAGCATTTGGTTTTTCTTGAATATTCAATCTACAACAATAGGCTAACTTAAGGAATATAAGCCATATGGATTTTTCGTTAACAGAAGAACATCTCATGGTCCAGCAGATGGTCCGCGATTTTGCGCGGAAGGAAGTTTATCCAACCGTCAAAGAGTGGGACCGTAAACAAGCAATGAACCCCGATGTACTGCCCCGCATGGCCGAGTTGGGGATTCTGGGCATCAATATTCCGGTGCGCTATGGCGGCCAGGGCTTCGATTATCTCACATTGGCACTGGTCTGCGAAGAGCTAGAACGCATCGACACCCCATTGCGCGTCGTCATGTCGGTTCATATGGGACTGAACAGCATGTCTGTACTAGCCTGGGGAACCGAAGAACAAAAGCAAATGTTTCTTGTGCCCCAGGCCACAGGCGAGAAATACGCCGCGTTTGGCCTGACCGAACCCGATGCTGGTAGCGATGTCGCTGCCATGCGATCCACCGCTCGCCGCGAAGGGGATGTTTACATTCTCAACGGCGAGAAAATGTGGATCAGTCTCGCAACCAAAGCACATCATCATCTGGTTTTTGCCAAGACCGATCCTCACGCCGAGCCAGCCCATCACAGCATCACCGCCTTCATGGTCACCAGCGATATGAAGGGTGTCACCACTGGCGATATTCACGGCAAGCTCGGTGTCCGTGCTGGTTCAACAGGCTGGATCGCCATGCAAGATGTTGAGGTTCCCATATCGCATCGCATTGGCGAAGAAGGCGAAGGTTTCTACATCGCCATGGCCGCTCTTGACAATGGCCGCTACACAGTTGGCGCTGGGGCCGTCGGCTTGATTCGTGCCTGCCTCGAAGATAGCCTGAAATATTCGATGGAACGCAAAACCTTCGGCAAAGAAATCGCCAAACACCAACTGGTTCAGCAGAAAATTGCCTACATGCAGCAATGGTATGACGCCTCCCAATTACTGATCTACAAAGCCGGGTGGCTCAAGAATCAGGGTATCCGCAACACCCGCGAAACCAGCATGGCGAAATGGTACGCCACCGATATGAGTGTAAAAGCTGCCCTGGAAGCCATCCAGATTCACGGAGCCTATGGCTACAGCGATGAATATGACGTAGAACGCTATCTACGGAATGGTAAGGGCGCGGTGATTTACGAAGGAACCAGCGAGATTCATCAGTTAATGCAGGCTGGCTATGCCTTCGGTTTTCGCCAGGATCGTCCGCTACGCTGTGAACTACCCGCTTACGATCCCGAATACTGGCAGGCCGAAGTCTAGCCCGAATCTTTGATGGAACATGAACGTTAACAACGGAATTGTAGGGGGTGTGCTACAGCACCCCACCAGCAGCACCCAAACCGCATGAACACTGCGATTATGGGCACGCTGTACGGGCAGATCAATATATCCGCCCGATCTGATATTTTTAATAAATAAGGAGGTTTTGATTTGCACGTTGTTGTTTTAACCAAAAGCACACCGGATACAGCGGCAAAAGTGACGGTGGACGACGGGAAAGTGGCCTGGAAAGAAGCCATGGTCATCAATCCCTGGGACGAATATGCTGTCACCGAAGCTGTACTCCTGAAGGATGCCCATAGCGTCAAAGCAACCATTGCCACTCTCGGCACCGAAGAACACGCCGAAGCACTTAAACAAGGGCTGGCAATCGGTTGCGACCAGGCCATCCGCATCTGGGATGACACACTCGTAGGGCACGATTCGCTGCAATACGCCAAAGCAGCGGCGGCAGCAGTGCAAAAACTCGAAGATGTCAGCTTGGTGTTGTTCGGCAGAGAGTTCGCCGATACCAGTACCGATCTGCATGTCTATCAGGTCGCCCGCAAACTCGGCTGGCCCGTCCTGGGGTCCGTCGGCAAGATTCTAGAAATCGATTTCGACGCTGGGACCATCAAGGTCGAGCGTATGGTCGAGCAAGGCAAACAGGTCGTCACCAGCCAACTACCGGCTGTCATATCGGTCTTGAAAGACATCAACGAACCCAAGTATCCGTCTTTCATCGGCATTCGCAAAGCTGCCAAAGCCACCATTCCCGTTTGGGATATGGCTGAACTAGGCCTTGATACCGGTGCGACGCAGGTACAGGTGACCGCCTACACCGAGCCACCTAAGCGTGAAGGCGAAGTGGAAATCATCGACGGCGACAGTCCGGCTGACATTGCGGCAACGCTGGCCGACAGGTTGATGGAGGAAAAGGTGCTATGATTTTTGTCTGGATTGAACACTTTGATGGCAAACTTGTACAAGCATCTCGCGAAGCATTAGGACTGGCCCGCGAACTGGGTGACCCTGTCATGGCGCTGGTATTTGGTCAGGGTGTGGATGATATTGCAGAAGAGGCTTTTCACTACGGAGCCGATTCCGTCCTGAAATCCGATGATCCAACGCTGGCCGATTTTCGCGCCGAACCCTACATCGCCCTATTAGCTAAACTGGTCAATGAACAGTCTCCAGCCTTTGTTGTCGCGGCTGCCACTGTGCGTGGCCGCGAAATCATGGGCGGTGCAGCGGCTGATGTCGAGGCTCCGCTGTTGCATGATGTGGTCGGCCTGGGGAAGCAAGACGGCAAGCTAGTGGCAACCCGCGCCATGTACGCAGGCAAGATTCTGGCTACCGAGGCTGTGGTCAGCGATAGCCCCCAATTCGTCACGCTACGGAGCCGTGCTTTCAAGGCGCTAGATGCCGATACCGGTCGCTCCGGCGATGTGGCTGACGTAGCTCCCGTGCTGGCTGAAGACGAAATTGCAACCAAGATGGTCAGCTTTGAGGCCAGCGTCGGCGAAGTCAACCTGACAGACGCGGCTATCATTGTTTCGGGTGGACGCGGTGTCAATGGCCCAGAAGGTTTCGATCCCATTCGTGACCTAGCAAGTGTCTTAGGTGGCGCTGTCGGCGCAAGTCGTGCTGCCGTAGATGCTGGCTGGATTGCCTACTCGCATCAGGTCGGCCAAACCGGCAAGGTTGTCAGCCCCGATCTCTACATCGCTGCTGGCATCTCCGGTGCGATCCAGCATCAAGCCGGTATGCGGACCAGCAAGCTAATTGTAGCAATCAACAAAGATGCTGAAGCACCAATCTTCGGTTTGGCGCAATATGGTGTGGTGGGCGATTTATTTGATATTGTCCCCGCCCTGACAACAGCCTTAAAGGAACGTTTAGGCAAATAGCTTCTCCTCACACTGATCGGGGCTGTGTCGTTGAGGCGCTGCCCTGGTTTTTCCATTGCGTTAATTAAAAACAAATAGGCTCTTATTACTGGCTGATGACGACGGATCTGTCGTCGATTTGGGTACTGTAAAATGGATGCTGGTTCCCTTATTAACTTCGCTATCTACCCAAACTTTGCCCCCATGCGCCTGAACGACTTTTTGCACAATTGCCAGCCCCAGTCCCATTCCCCCGAAATGCCGCGTCATACTGCCATCAATTTGGTAAAACTGGCGGAAAATTTTATCATATTCTTCAGACGGAATACCAATACCCTCATCGCGTATCGTCACCTGCAACATCGGGCCACCAGGGTCTCCTATCGCAATTTCGATGAGTTTGCCATCTTTGCTGAATTTAATGGCATTGTCGATTAATGCCTCAAATACTCCTCCCATTGCCACCTGATCTACCCGTACTGGTGGCAAATTCGATTGTATCCGGGGAACGACCTTAATTCCAGCCGCCTTGGCCCGTGGATTGAGCGAGCGAACCGCCAATGCCGCCAATTGTTCCAACTGTGTATCTTTCACATTCAAGTTTTCAGCAGTGCTGGCGTGAACCGAGACCATATGCTTGACCAGATCAGCCAGGTTTTGCGCCTTATCCGCCACCATCTCCATCGTTGACCGTTGTTCATCATTCAACGGCCCAAACGCCTCGTCGGCCAGCAAGCTCAAATATCCCAATACATGTGTCAGAGGCGTCCCCAACTCGTGTGATAAATTCTGCAATAATTCATCTTTCATTCGGCCAGCTTCTTCGACCTCACGATAGGCAGCCTCAAGTGCATCGGCTCGGCGCTCCAATGAGGAGTATAGGGCTGCATTTTCCAGCGCATTGCCCACGATATTCGCAATACCTTGCGCCAACGAGAACGCATTGGCGTCAATGCGATACCGGTCAATTGCCATCACTTGCACTACACCACTAACTTGCCCTTGAATAGTCACGGGTGCTGTCAAATAGCCCGCTGCCCCCAAATATCGGCAATAGGTTGCCTCAATGCCTTCCAATCCTTCATACATAATAATGGATTGCGATTCCCTGGATTCGAGAATTCTTTGAATAGTCCCGAAGTCTTGTAATCGCCAATTTGGCCCGTTATTATTCGCCCAAGATTCTGTTCCAATTTCGCGCATCAAGAGTAGGTTCTGGTCTTGTAAACGATAAACTGCACACCATCGTAGTTGAGTCTGTCGCAAAGCCTCATAGCACAACGGTGTCAAATGATCCCAGGGTGATTCAATATCATGTTGCCAATCATCAATAAGCGCTTCAACCGTAGCCGCATGACTGATACCCAATGCCTCTTCACCATAAAACGTCATCAACCCAACAATCTGATTCTTGAATCGTAGCGGCACATTCAGAGCATATCGCATCCCGCGTGCGCGCAATTCCAGATAGTCTGCTGTTTCAGGATGTATCAGGGTAATCGACGCTAGCGCCGCCTGATTTTGTCGCAAAGCCTTACTCTTGCCAGGTGCATTCGCAAGTGCAATGGCGGTGCTGGTTTCCTCAGTCCAACTAGCATCCACCACTTCCACCAACCGTGTCAGTTTTTGAGTCCGCTGGCTAATGGTCGAGATTACAACCCGGTGGACATCTAACGCCTCGCGCAAACGGCGGCTAATTTGCTGTAACGTCGATGGCAGATCCATTGTCGATGCCACCATAGCACTCGCATCCAACAGGGTACTCAGTTCCGTTAATCGTCGTTGCGTCTGATCGAACAGTGTAGCATTTTCAATGGCAATTGCTGCCGACGTTCCCAGATTTCCCAGCGTCTCCAGATTGGTTTCATCAAAGATGTTGCCTCTGCGGTCAAGCACAGCCAGCACGCCGATAACCTCCTTAGAAGCCACCAATGGCACAACTGCCATCGAACGTGCCTCCTGATAAGCATCAATGCCCCGCCGAAACCGATAATCAAAATTGACATCGGGCACAAACAACGGCTCTGCATTTTCAGCCACCCAGCCAAATATCCCAATACCCTTGGGCACAATGCGCCCGTGCATTTTGTTGGCCTCTCGCCCTTCGGTGGCAATAACGACCAGTTCGTCCTCGCTATTTCGTAACAACAACACTGCTGCCTCAGCGCCAACCACCTCGCGTGCCGAAGACAAAATCACTTGGATAACATCTTCAAAAGCCACAGGAGAATTGATGGTCCGTGTGGCTTTGTTTAACGCTTCCAATTGTTGAGTTTGCCGTTGCAGAGCTTGTTCGTGGGCACGCAGATCAGTTAAATCACTCAAGACAATGACGGTACTATTTCCCTCATCTTCCAGGTCTCGCGCCACCACCAACGACATCAACACCGGCACAACTTGTCCGGCTTTTGTTTGCAATGTTTGAACCGACGACAAATTGCTATATTGGTGCGACATAACCATGTCGCGGCTCTCGTTAGTAAACAACATACCAACAGGTTGCCCCAGCAGTTCCCGATTACGATAACCAGTTATCATTAAGAGCCGCTGGCTGGCATAGGTAATTTGCCCGGCCTCATTGGCTATCACCAGCCCATCGCCAATGGTATCGAGTACCACTTTATAAAAGTTTTGCTCAGATTGGCGTTGGACAAGGCTAATATTCAGTTGTTCCTCAAACTCCAATAAATCTAGCTCCAAGACAGCCTGCCGACGCACAACCCGAATTAGCTGATGCCCTTGCTCCGAGTTCATGATCTCGTCGGTTTGCGTGCCCAACACTAGCACCCCTAACATCCGATCATCACGTCGCAACGGCAATAGGGCAACATAGTGCAATTCGAAGCTGGTCAGCATCGACATTAAGGGCGTACCACCCACGATGGTATCTAATCGCGCTGTTTCCAATCCTACCAGTGGCGTATTTCGCAAGAGAACTTCGGCCAGAGGATTTTCGCCGTACTCGCCGATGAAAATCCCTTCCCCATAGGTCTCCCCCAAGGCTTGCAAAAACGTTTCATCCATCCCTTCCGACGAAATAGCACCAGTAACCAGAATGCCATCTTCATAAAGCAGCAACCAGGCTAATTGACAAGACAGGATAGACAACGCAGATTCAGTGATGGTACTTAACATTGACAATACCTATGGCACAACTCAGCACATGGATTTTTCCATTATAGCTCAATCCAGATTCAGCAACACTGCAATTAACCACACCAATAAAATGATATTGGCGACCAATAACGCCTGAACCTGGATCAATCCTACCCATTCGTCCGTTTCATGCCCGCGCATATCCGTCGTTCGGTTCCGATACAAAAACCAAACCACTGGAATTGCAACGATTCCCGCCCCAGCCAACCACAAGGGAAACACCCCTTGCAAAACTGTGACAACCAGGCAAATAGCAAACCCCATCACTGTCCCCGTCGAGAGATAGCCCGTCAAAGTTTGCCCCAATACGCTGGCTGTATTGTGCAGGCCAGCCAGTTGGTCCACCTCAAAATCGCGGGCCTGGTTATAAAGCTGCCCATTGGCCGAGATTAAAAACGTACCGACGGTAATTACCCACAGTGTTCCCAAATTATCCGCATAAATATAAAAAGGCGCTAGAAACAGTAACGTACTCAACATCAACGCATGAGAGATAATGTCAATCAGTGGTTGGGCCTTGAGGCGCACGGGTTTCCACGAATACAAATGCGCTAGCACCAGTGTGCTGATACCAATAACGAACGGAATCAACCCACACACCGCATAAGCAATCGCTGAAATCGTGGCGACCCCCAACGACGCTCCCCACGCCGCCCGAACTGAAAGTTCCTGAGTCGTGATAGGATTTACCAACGAGCGATGCGGGTCGCGGGCATCGTCTGCCGCATCTTCAATTTCATTGACCATGAACGCATAGGCTACTGCGCCCAGGTTAGCGAGCAACGCCACCCACAGCCGCCAATCGAGTTGAACATCGTAGACACGATACGCCACCAACCCGCCCAACCATGTCAGAATCGTGGTAAAAGGCACAAATTCTTGCCATCGTGTCAGTCTGATAAGAGCCGAAATGTTCAAAGGACGCGCTTTCCTTAACCGTTGGCTTCAGAATCACCTCGCGCCCAAGTGTACCTGCAACCCACCCTGTCCGCAAAGTCTCGTACTTCTATGGGTGCATTTCAGTATAGTTCACGGTCAAGCAGCGCGATGCCAAAGATCATCAAAATTGCCCTGCAAAACAGCAGCCCGAATGTCCAGCATACGTTCAGCAGTGGGCCGAGACCAACGCATACCTGGCCCGGTTAGGCGCATTTTGAATTGCTTGACACCACTTTCAACCGTTCCGGAACCAATGGGATAGCCTTCCTCTTGAAAGAGCTGATAACGCATCCGGCGGCGATGAACCTGAAAGTAATGGGCGACATCCGCACAATCATGCCTGGTCAACGACCTGATAATCTTGTCGACTTGTCCTTGAAATAGGGAGGTGCGCTGGCGCTTGAACCACCGCTGGGCTTTGGTTTCATCGGTGGGATAGCGTGCTTTGGATGCTTTGGCAAGGTGTTGGGCAGCGTGATACCAATCAATGATTTGAACGCTGTCGGGAAAGTAGTCATCGGCCAGGTTCCAAATCCAGTCAGCGCCATCCGCGGTGACATTGGAGTCGGCGGCAGTGGGAACTTGGTGAGCAACGGCGACCGACCAGAGGGCGGGGCCAAACTGTTGGGTAGTCCCCAATACAGCCGTATATGCCATGTTGATGCCATGCGCTCGTTCCACCAACTCATGCGTGTCTTGATCGCGTTCTAGGTGGAGGTCAATGTCAAACACCGTGCCGACTTTCACCTCTTTCCAGCCTTCGTCACGGATATTGACCATGCCGCCATCCATGCTGATGCCTTTTCGATGGTCATGATCCTCATGTGGCCCTGGAATTTTGGTAAGCTCCAAACTCACTGCTTGCTGTTCGTGTATGACACATGCTTTCAAACGCTCACCATAAGTTTGCGTTCGACGCCAAATACTACTGGATGGAATGTGAATCCCACCAATGCGTCCAAAGACCGCTTGACAATGTTCATAGGGTAACCATCCGCTCAACCATACCATTTGTTGGGCACAGTTGGGACTATAGGCGCTGCGCGTTAGTCCCCATCGCTTATCCAGGGGGAAAAACCCTGCCCGGCAGGTTCCACAATGATAATAGTCGCGTTCAAGCCGGGTTTCTCCCGCTGTGGTAATCACCGTTTTGGGACGCGGCCCCTTGTTATATGCCCTTTTTCCACAGCGCGGACAAGCCACCTCTTTTTCAGGTTCCGCTTCCTGGCTCTCATCAACCAAATTCTCCAACACCGTCTCTCGAAACGAATGCCCACTGCTAACCGCCAATTCTTCAATATCACTCAGCAAAATAGCTTCTGCATCGGGTTTGCGCCGTAGCATTTCATCGATGATTTGCTCGGCATCTTCCATTAGTTTTGCTTTCAATTCTTCTCGGCCCATTTTCTTGACCTCTGCCACTCGTTTCGTCTATTCCTCCAGTCTACTCCCGTCATGAACTAAACTGAAATGCACCCCATTCCTATTAGGGCAATCGCATATGCTTTCTTAATGGAAAAATGGGCCTTATTGAACCCTCTTGACCTCATTTGATCTATGCATCCGATAAGGTTATCGGGTATTCAGCGCAACACTCAATGTCAAAGCTGCAAATTCGGTTCGATTATTGGGGATTTTGAAGGTCATAATGGCTCATTGTTCGAGAATTAAGGTTTGATATGCGATTGCCCTACCATTCCTACGACCAATCGTCGCACCCCACGGATTTCCGTTATAATTAATCGAGGGGTGTGCATAAGGCCGTCGCATAAAAAAATGCGTCTAAATTGATTGAGGAACAATTACGAACAAACCACTTGGGCAAAGTCGGCAAACGCACTAGTCATTGTTCAAGATGCTGGGTCAAGCGAACGCCCGTGAGATACATGTTGGTGAGCATCTGAACGATGGGCTGGTGACCGCGCCAGGTCAGCGTTCGAGCGAAATTGAGCGCGGTATCAATGCTATGAGCAAGCTGCCATTCCAATGTTGATCCAGGCCGCCCCACACCCGTTCAATGGGATTGTGCTTGCTGTGATAGGGTGAATAATAGGCCAATTGCACCGTGATCTGAGTAGCATCGACATAATCCACGAGGCGCTGGATGAACTGTGTGCAGCGGCTGTGTTTTTTAGGGCCGTTATCCAGATTGATTAACACCATATTGACCTGCGGAAACCGCTGCTGCGCAACCTGCCAGATAATCGACAAGATAATCACTGGTGACTTTGGAAGTCGTGAAATATCAGGTGGGTTTCGCCAGTATCCGGCAACAGTATGCCAATCAGGGTCAGGCTTGAAGTCATGGTCGGCAGCCTTGACCACTACCCGCGACCGTCCCCTACGCGAAAATGAGCCATCGCTACGCGGGCTTTGGTATCCATCGAAATGCGTAGCACTCTTGCACTGTCCTCGCTTTGGGTGTGTTGCTGTGCCAATTCTTCAAAGATAGCATCCGTTTCTGCTACTTTTTTGCGGCTGGCTTTTTCGTACTGGACGTAGCCGGTAGCCCGGCGCATTGATTTTCACCCGGATGGTTTCTTCGCTCGGCAGTTCCTCGTCGGTGTAGTCATATTGCTCAATGAGTTGTTGCCACACGACCTGCGCTGTTGCGATGTAGGTTTCTTTTAGCTTTTTATCGACTTCGATCATTGCTTCACCTTCCAAATTTCCGCATTCTAACCAACTTTGGAAGATTTTTAAACATGGATTGACCTGAATCGATATATTCTGACAAATCAAATGAAAATGTTACCGAACGGTCAGACTTGCCAACAAATCTTTGCTGCATTACTCTACAATAAATCGTCAGTGTGCAATGGACCATTCATAATATGAGTTCAACAACTCTGGTACTGGCAGTAGCAGGAGGAGTATTTTGTGGGGCGAGTCTGGTTGGTACCATTATGCTTACTTTTTTGTGGTGGCAATCCAATCAGCGCAGCAGCACCCTGGAAAGCACGCTACGTTATCAGCCACTTGTTGACCCCATGAACCAGACTCTACAACCTCAAGTATCCCCCGACTATCCACAATCGCAACCCAGCGTCCCCTCACCAATACCTACCGCCACGCCACCCCCTGCGGCTGGTGTACGTTCGGGTTCTGTATGGTTAGATGGCGTCGGAGGCATGGTGGCCGGTCAACGTATCATGATTCATAACGAGGAAACTTTGTTGGGACGTTCCGGTGTATGCAATGTGCAGTTTCACGACCCAAAAGTGTCGCGCCAACACGCACTACTCCGATTGCATAACAATGAATACTATCTTCAGGATATGCAAAGCACCGGCGGAACCTATGTCAATGGTCGTCGGGTAACGGCCCAAGTCTTGCACGACCACGATCAGGTGCGCCTCGGCGATTCTGTGGTCATTTTTCGACGGCAATAGCCATCAATTGCTCCTCATCCAAGATTGCGATCTGCTCGCGTCCAGTTCTGACAACCATAGCTCGCTCCCAATCTTTCAGCGTGCGGCTAACCGTTTCGAATGTTGTACCACTGAGTTGAGCAATGTCCTGACGACTCAAACGCAAACTAAGCTGAACCGAGCCATCATCCGAAGAGATGCCTGCCTTTTCTGCCAGACGAAGTATTGAATGGGCAATGCGTTGCTCAACCCGTTCGGTACTAAGCTCACGGATTCGTTCATGAGCTTCGCACAGACGCGAATGCACTGTGAAAACCATGTTTTTGTAGAACAATGGATAAGAGTCAGTGATTTTTGCAAGTAATAACGCCGGAAAACAGAGAATATCCCCGTTTTTCAGAACCTCAATACTGCCGGGATAACGTCTACCAGCCAATGCAACAATCATTGCCATCGCGTCGCCCGCTACGAATGTCGCCAGCGTTACATCCCGTCCATCGACAGTATGTTGCACCAGGCGGCAACAACCAGATCGTACAATAAAGAATTGTTCAGCATGTTCCCCCTGGTTGACTATCAAGTCACCACGCCGCACAGATCGCAACTGAGCCACCTGCACGCACTGATCCACTATTTCATCTGGTATGTCTGAGAACAGCGCATGTTGCTGTAATTCGGCGATGATATTTGGCATTGATTTTCCCTTGTTTGATCCAGCTCAAAGAAACCCTATTGAGTTTGACTTATATTGGTGAATTAAACCAGTATGTTTTAAGGATCGCTGATGAAAAATTCAAGATTGCTAGTTTCAGGAGTAATTCTCACCGGTATTCTTCTCATCATCATTGCATTAGTAGTGGTTTATACTTCCGATGATGATGAAGGTGAAGAAGATAAAACTGTCACCGAGCTTGGTCAAGAAGTATTGGCAAATGCTTCGGAATCGGATGATGAATGTATTGTCTGCCACGCCAACCACACGCCTGGCATTGTTGTCCAATATGGTGGCAGTGCCCACTATTCAGCCAATGTCAGTTGCGCCGAATGCCATGAGGTAGATGAAGACTACCCCGGCGCGTCTCAGCACCCCGACGAGGATTTTTATGTATTACCGTTGTCATCAGCAGGACGTTGCGAGAACTGTCACCGTACCGAGACCGACCAATTTAATCTTAGTCGTCACGGGTTGCCTGCTTACGTCGCATATGCTGGAACCGAGCCGCTGAACGAAGATCACCTGGCAATGTATGAAGCCATTCCAGAAGGTGGTTTCCTGGACGGTGGACGTGCCCGCAATGCCATCTACCACCTCGAAGGCCCAGAGGTAACTCGCTTTGCCTGCGAAGGATGTCACAATATCGGCAAGCCCAATGAAGATGGTTCGATTGGCGATTGCACCAGTTGTCACCTCCGCCATGAATTCAGCCTGGAACAGGTTCGCAAACCACAAACCTGTAACGCCTGCCACATTGGTCCCGATCATCCCCAGTGGGAAATCTATCACGAAAGCCCGCACGGTATCGCCTATGTTACAGGCGGTGATGATTGGAATTGGGACGCAGAACCCGGCACGCTAACGACTGAAGATTTCCCGGCCCCCACCTGTGCTGTCTGCCACTTTAGCGGCTTTGGCTCGGCTGGTACGACCCATGACGTTGGTGATCGCCTAACATGGTATCTCTTTGCACCAGTTTCAGCCCGTCGCCCCAACTACACCGAAAATCAGAATGAGATGCAAGGCGTTTGCCAGGCATGCCACAGCTCTGATTTCATTGACCAATTCTACGCAGATGGCGACGCAGTTGTCGAGGCGGTTAACGACTGGGTATTGTTGTCACGATGGATGATTGCGCCATTGCAAGAAAATAACCTGTTGACACCAGCGCCCTTCGATGAACCGATTGATTATGTGTTCTTCAATCTGTGGCATCACTGGGGACGTACCGCTAAATTCGGGTCCTGGATGCAGGGCGCGGACTACGTACAGTGGCATGGTGCTTATGAAATCATGCACGATTTGGCCGAATTGAAGGAACTGGTCAACGAGAAGCTAGAGGCGGCGGGCCTGGAACCACTGGAACTGCCGGAAGGCTTCCCAGGTAATGCGGCAGCCGCTGATTTCCTGGCACAACAAGCCGCTGAAGAAGAAGCGGGTGAAGCTGAAACCGAAACTAGTGATGATGAAGCTACTGATGAAACTGAGTCCTCTGATGAGGAAACTGACAGTGACGAAGCAGCTACTGATGAGACCGAATCGTCTGATGAGGAAGCAAGCAGCGACAGCGAAACTTCCAGTGAGGAATAAGGCCGATGTCAACGGCTGATACCCCACGACAGGCAACACGCATTCCGGGAATTGGTGAGCTGACCTTGCCATTCAACCGGAGCGATTTTTTGCTGATTTTAGTGGCTGCTGATGTAGTTGGAATTGGGCTGGAGAGTTATCTGGCCCATCTCATCAGTGGTGGCATCAAACCGATGGAGGCCATTCCTATTATTTTTGGCCCACTGGCAGGGTTAGTTTTGTTGTTCGCGCTGTGGCTACGGATCAACCGCAATGTCATCGCCACATCAACAATCATTATCCTGGCAGTGGCCGCCGCCAGTATCAGTGTTGGTCTGCTCGGTTCAGCCTTCCACTGGGAGCGCGATTTGGCACCAGCTGATTTGCCAGGTAGCCGTCTACGCTGGAATTGGTTGATCTATGGGCCGCCGGCTCTAGCTCCATTGGCCTTTGCTGGCATTGGTCTGATGGCGATTGTCGCAGCGTTAAGAGACACAACGCCGGAAACTGGCAAATTAGCACTGCCGGGAGTTTTGACCATTCAAACACCGCTCAAAAAGACCACACAATTGCTGTGGCTGGTTGCTTTGGGCATCTTGGCCGCCACCCTAAGTGCATTTATGGATCATGGCCGCACAGACTTCGAGAATGTCTTTGTTTGGATACCCGTCGTATTTGGTATCTTTGGCACACTAGTCACGCTCTTGCTGGCACTCTACGAGAATCGGACTGACGCCGATTACCGGATATTCTTTTGGACGATGGTCATTATGGTCGCCGTCGGTGTCTTAGGGCTGGGATTGCATGTTAACATGAACCTGGCCGAGGGTAGTGGTGAAATCGTCAAGGATCGGTTTATTCGCGGAGCGCCGCCGTTGGCTCCTCTCCTGTTTGCCAATATGGGTGTTCTGGGACTGATAACAATGATCGGCGCTGAATAAAGAGCTGGAAACCAAAGCCGAATAACGGCTACTCCTCTATCTTGAAGTGGAGCGTCGTCCTCCCAATGCGGATTTGATCGCCGGATTGGAGAGGGTGACGCTCTTCACTTCCCAGTAGACAATCATTGATGATTGAAGCGTGGGTAGCTTGCCAATCCATGTACTCAAACGAGTCACCATGAATCTCGATGACTGCATGATAACGACTGGCAGTAATGTCGAGAATCTGCACTGAATTTGAACCATGTCGCCCGATAGTATTTTCACCATCCACCAGTGGATAGTGTCTATCATGTTCTTCATCAATCAGATAAGCACGAATGTCCATATGTTTTTATGATGGGCGGCGAGCCTCAATAACAACCCAGTCTCCAGACATGCGGCGGCGATAGGGTTCCAGCCCGGTGCGTCGCAGGGCAGCCTCTACATCATCAGCTTGCTCGGCAATTATACCGCCAAAAACTCCTACTCCTCCAGGTCGTATCACTTGACCTATACCAGCATCGCACATTGGGATAATTACCTTTGCCAGAATATTCACCAGAGCAATGTCAAAGCGCCGAGGGCTACTCTGTACAGTTTCCAGGCTGCCCTGCTGTGCATGGATGATGTCCGTTACATCATTTATTTGAGCATTTTCGAGCGCAACTTCTACTGCAACCCCATCAATATCCAGCGCCACAACCCGCGCCGCGCCTAATTTTGCAGCGGCGATGCTCAAAATGCCAGATCCACATCCCAAATCAAGCACGTTCAGTCCCGGACGGTTCTCCAACAATTCCTCAGCCGCAATTAGGCACAATTGCGTGCTGGGGTGTGTGCCCGTCCCAAAAGCCATACCGGGATCAAGGCTGATGAGGATATCGTCTGATTTCAGATCATCCAGAACATCAATTGCAACCCAGCATGGGCGAATGTAAAGGCGCTGACCCAGCCGAAATGGTTGATAGTGAGCTTTCCATGCCTCAGCCCAATCCTGCTCATCCAGCAGCCGAAATTTGGGATCAGTTACATCAGCCATCCCTCCCAGCGTATCTCGAAGCTGTTGCCGGGCGTCGAGAGTATCGGCATCAAGCGGAAAATAAGCCCGCACCCAGACGACTTCTGGGGACGGCACATCATCTTCCCAAGCATCCATCTCTGCCTGCTCAATCACGACACCCTGATGCCCGAATCGGCCCAGCAAATCAGCAACAATGTCGGCTTGTTCGACATTGGCCTCGACGGTAATTTCCACCCACTGGCCTATACTCATTCACCGCTCTCAACACTGCTCTCACAAAACAAAGAAGGCGAACCTGTCTCGATTCGCCCTTTGATGACTTAACATTGTGCTGGTTACTCGCTGCCAAACAGGTTGGCAACGCGCTCAAACAAGCCTTTTCCGGCTTTCTGAGGTTTAATATCTGTTCCCAGCGATTTACCGAGTTCGTCAAACAGTTCTCGTTGGCGCTCAGTGAGTTTTGTCGGTATTTCCACATTCAGAACCACTAACTGGTCACCACTTCCAGCCGCTGTGCCATCCCGTCGCAAACGGGGCACTCCTTTGCCACGTAACCGGATGACAGTACCGGTCTGTGTGCCAGGCTTGACCTGGACTTCTTCATCAATTTCTTTTCCATCTTGTAGTACAGGGACTTTGATTGTGTCACCTAGCGTTGCCTGGGCAACATTGATTGCCATATCCAGGATGATATCGTTTTCACGCCGTTGAAAATACTCATGGGGTTCAACGCTGATGAATACATAAAGATTACCACGAGGGCCGCCTAATTCGCCGGGTTCACCTTCGCCCGAAACCCGTATCCGCATTCCATCATCCACACCTGGCGGGACTTTAAACGTCAGCTGGCGATCTTTGGTTTCATGGCCCGAACCGTGACACGTCTGGCAAGGATTGTCGATAACCTGTCCATTACCTTGACAACGCGGACAATCGACCACATTCACGACACTGCCCAGGAACGTCGAGCGTGTATGGCGGATTTGCCCCTGGCCTTTGCATTCTGGGCACGTCTTGGGGGCCGAACCTGCCGCTGCTCCGCTGCCACTACAAGTGTCGCAGGTTTCGTGGCGTCGAATCTCGATTTCAATTTCATCACCAAATATAGCTTGCTCGAAGGTCAACCGCAGATCATAGCGCAAATCCATGCCTTGGCGTGCCCGGCGGCGGGTGCGTGTGCTGCTTCCACCCGTGAATGCACTGAACAAATCGCTCAAGTCACCAAAAATATCTTCAAAATTCGTGAATCCAGCAAAGCCCGGCCCACCCGCTGCATTGACCCCGGCATGCCCAAAACGATCATAAGCAGCACGCTTCTGGTCGTCGCTGAGAACTTGATAAGCCTCATTAATTTCTTGAAAGGCTTCATGTGCATCCGGAGAATTGTTCACATCAGGATGATATTCCCGCGCCAACTTCCGAAACGCTTTCTTAATTTCATCGGCACTGGCTCCACGTTGGACGCCCAGCACTTCGTAGTAATCTCGCGGCATTATCCCATCCCTGACTGATTATCAACGGAGGGTAGCGAATGAACTACCCTCCACCATCTACGTCTTTATCGAATTTATAGCATCAGCAATTGATGCTATTCGCTGAATTCACCCTCGATAATATCCTCTTCGCCGTCGGTGGGTTCACCCGCGCCGTAATCATCATAGTCGCCCATATCCGGCCCAGCGTCTTGCTGGTCGTACATGCCAGCTCCCATTTGCTGCACAGCCATCGCCAGCGCCTCAGTTGCAGACCGAATGCTTTCAACATCATCACCATCCAACGCCTGCTTCACGTCCTCGACACGGGCCTCAATATCCTGCCGGACCGTATCATCCACTTTGTCGCCAAATTCACGCAGACTCTTTTCGGCCATGAAGACTGTCGAGTCGGCCCGGTTACGCACTTCAGCACGCTCACGGCGGGCACGATCTTCGTCGGCATGTTTTTCAGCCTCCTTGACCATATTCTCGATTTCGTTATCACTCAGGCCGCTACTGGCTGTGATGGTGATTTTCTGTTCACGACCTGTTGCCTTATCACGGGCGCTCACATTCAGGATGCCATCGGCATCAATGTCGAACGTAACCTCAATCTGAGGCACACCGCGCGGTGCAGGTGGGATGCCATCCAGGATGAACTTGCCAAGAGTCTTGTTATCGGCTGCCATCGGGCGCTCACCTTGCAAGACATGAATCTCGACCTGGGTCTGGCTATCGGTAGCTGTGCTAAAAATCTGGCTCTTCTTGACTGGAATCGTCGTATTGCGCTCAATCAAGGGCGTAGAGACCTGGCCCAGCGTCTCAATGCTGAGGGTCAGTGGTGTTACATCCAGCAACAGTACATCCTTGACTTCACCACCCAACACACCAGCCTGTATCGCTGCGCCAATCGCCACCACTTCGTCGGGATTGACGGTACGGTTGGAGTCTTTGCCAAAGAATTTCTTGACTGCGTCCTGAATGGCAGGCATACGAGTCTGACCACCAACCAAGATGACCTCATCAATATCACCGGCTTTCAGGTTGGCATCTTTCAATGCCTTGCGGACTGGTTCCATCGTGTTATCGACTAGATCATGCACCAGTTCTTCCAGCTTGGAGCGCGTCAGGGTCATCAGCAGGTGCTTGGGGCCGCTGGCGTCAGCAGTGATGAATGGTAGATTAATTTCGGCAGAGGTCGTTGTAGAGAGTTCTTTCTTGGCACTTTCGGCTGATTCTTTCAACCGTTGGAGTGCCTGACGATCCTGTCGCAGGTCAATGCCCTGTTCCTTCTTGAACTCATTAGCAATCCAACTAATGATGCGCTCGTCGAAGTCATCACCACCCAGGAAGGTGTCACCATTGGTGGAACGCACCTCGAACACGCCATCACCCACATCTAAAATCGAGATGTCGAACGTGCCGCCGCCAAGATCATACACAGCGATGGTCTCATCTTTTTTGCTATCCAGGCCATAGGCCAGTGAGGAAGCTGTCGGCTCATTGATAATACGCAACACTTCCAAACCCGCGATGCGCCCTGCATCCTTGGTAGCCTGGCGTTGGGCATCGTTGAAGTAGGCCGGAACGGTGATAACGGCACGGCCAACCGATTGGCCCAAATATTCCTCGGCATCAGCTTTCATCTTTTGCAGTACCATCGCGCTGATTTCGGGGGCGCTATAGTCGCGGCCACCCATCTCAATGCGAATATCGCCATTGGGTGCAGCCGTGACTTTATAGGGCGCAGTTGCCAGAGCCTTTTGCACTACCGGGTCGTCGTACTTGCGCCCAATGAAACGCTTGACTGAGAAAATCGTGTTCTCAGGGTTCATCACTGCCTGACGGCGGGCAGTCTGACCAACCAGGCGCTCGCCTTGTTTGTTAACCGCCACCACGGATGGTGTGGTCCGTGCCCCTTCGGTATTAGGAATCACAGTCGGCTCACCACCTTCCATCACGCTCATCACGCTGTTGGTGGTTCCGAGGTCAATGCCGATAATCTTGCTCATGACTATGCTTTCTCCTCAGTTCAGTTGATACATTTGATAATTGCAAATTAGTTTGCGACTCTGACCATAGCGGGCCGGATGCAACGGGAGTCCAACATATATCCCTTTTGCAAGACATGAATCACCGCGCCGCTGTCATATTCATCAGAATCTTCGCTGCCTATGGCTTCATGGTAGTTAGGATCGAACGGTTCTCCTAACGGATCAATAGGCTCAACGCCAAGCTGATGAAGCAGATCATTAAATTTCTTGTGAATCATGCTGAAGCCCTTGAGCCACTCGGTATCATTCATTTCTTGGGAAGTCGATGCTAGTGCCCGGTCAAAGTCGTCCAAGATGGGCAAAAATTGGGCGACTGTATTGGCCGTCGAATTGGCCCGCATTTCAGTTTTCTCGCGCTCAATGCGCTTGCGAAAATTCACGAAATCGGCCCGCTCACGCTGTAATGCAGCTTTGAATTCATCAACCTGTGCCAATGCCCGCTCCAGTTGCGATTCTAATGTTTCTTCTTCAAGGTCCTCAGCTTCTTCCTCGAAGCCTGCCGCCTCATCAGCTTCTTCGGCCACAACTTCGATCTGTTCTTCGCTGAGTTCATCGTCGATAGGTTCTTCGTGTTCGTTGTTTTGCGTATTTTCGTTCATCACCACTCGCAATAAATAAAAGGGCGAATAATGCCACATTCCCACAAACTGTTCAGAAGTGTACAGCAGGACTGATAGAATTACGTAAAAAAATTATCAAACCAGCATAAAAAGCCCTGTAACTGATCTTGAGTACAGGCTTTTTGCACAGCAAGATAACGTTGTTTCAGGCCATAATTGAGGAGAAGTGTTTTAAAATCTCTGAGCGCCCTGTCACGGTACAGGGTCAGTGTACTGATCCAGCGCCCTATTGCTAACGAACGGCACAAAATCGAGCGCCCGTGACGTTTGATAAATCCAGGCAATATTTTCTGGCTGGACGGCATAATCTACCGTGAACACTACCAGCCCCTTGTTTTGTGCCATTGACAGGTAATACAAATATTCCTCGCTGCTGACATGCAGGGTGCTGTCTGGGAAATCTTCATACAGTTGGCGACAAGGTGGCGATAGTACCTCAACATAAGCCGCAGTCTCGACATCTTCCTCGGTGCGTGGCAATGGACAGTCGCCGGGTGGGTCGTTGTCTGCTGCACCATCAAACCATGTCTGCTCCTGCGAAATGGCGTCGATAGACTCGACATAATCATCGAACTCGACCAGTTCCGCTGCGTTCTGAGCGATGACAATGAACGCGGGGGTTTGCTCTCGTCCAAAGTCGCCAATATCTCCTACCCACCAAATAATTTCTTGCACAGGATCAACGCCCTCTGCAGTGGCTTTGACGATCACGTTCTCGTCTGAATAAGCCTCGACCCAATCCAGATACACGCCATCGAAACCCACATCGAGGATGCCCTGCAAATAGTCAAACCAAATGTCTCGATATTCATCGTGCCAGAATGCCACCGGATAATTGCCTTCCCAGCCATCCGGATCACCGCCAACAATCCATTCCGGGTCACCAATTTCCCAATTTTCTTGCCAGTAGGTGCGGAAGGACTCGGCCTGACCAATGTCGATATATGCTATCACAAGCTTGGCATGATCAGCTTCGTGCAAGGTGTCAATGACCTCTGCCATTGGATAATCAGTGTTATTCGCTTCGGAGGGGATATAGTCGATAACCACCATATCGTAGGTAGATGCAGCAACTTGCTCGACTGTATCCCATTCCAGGTTGACGTCCAGATAATAAAACCAGTAGGTGACATCCTCCAGCGATGGTGGACGTTGTTGTGCAGTGACTCCGGCTGAAATTGGCGGAATAGCTGTCATTATCACTGTCAGTAGTGCAAAGATAGAGAAGGCACGTATATTCCACATGATATTTCTCCTAATCTGGCGCATATCCAGGATTGATAATGAGTTCATCCAGGTCACGGGTCGTGACGAATGGGATATAGCCTTTGGCCCGTGATTGAGCATAAGCATCATCAATGTGAGCGGGTGTTGTCACGTAGTCGATGGTCAGCACCAGCTTACCGGCCTCTAGAAAAATATCTAGATAACCTTCAAGTTCTCGACTGACCTCAGCGGGCGTTGCTTCATCATCATTTTCATAGCCATAGTAGATGTCTTCCTGACCGATGCCATCCACCACTGCTAAATACTCGTCAACCGCTACCATCGTCACGATTTCGGCACCATTTTGGGGGACAATCAGGAAATCGGGGGCGCGGGCGCGGGCGTGAGACGCAATCGCCGCCACAAAGTCAGCCATTTCCTGTGGAGCCGTCTCGCGCTCTTGATCATAGTAGTACCAGAACGCATCTACAATATCGAGATAGACACCATCGAAACCAGCGTCTAATATCCTATCTGTGTAATCTAAAATGATGGCCTGCCACTCCGAATCCCAATAACGCACTTTATAGTTGCCTCTCCAATAGGGATTCTCGTCATCCAGCCACAATGGATCATCTACTTGCCAATCATCTTGCCAGTAGAAACGATAATCTTCAGCTTCGCCAATGCTCATATAGGATAGAACGATTTTCGGTCCACCAGGGCTATTCTTCAATGTCGCAATTTGTTCGGCTGTGAATGCGGCTTCGTCACCCCCATCGGCTGAATAATCCATCACCACCAGATCATAGGCGGTTTCGCCGACAGCTTCCAGGTCAATATCCTGAAGCTGGTAGAGAAAATCGTTGACTGCGGACAAATCACGTTGATCAGATGATTGAGCATAAACATGGACTATCATGAACAGACAGGCTAATACTATCATCAGCACGCGCCACATATTGCTGCCCCTGAATGCTGGTGTTTTGCTCTGATGATACACTGACTAGATGTTGTGTGCTGATGTATCTAACGCATAAAGTGGGAATCCCCCGCAAATCGCATTAAACTTGAAGGCAATAAATGATTTTTGTGAACAGATAAGGATGAACCTGAATGAAAGCTGCTTATTTGCAAGCACATGGCTCCATCGATAATTTGCAGTATGTGACAGATGCCCCTCTGCCCGAACCCGGTCCCGGACAGGTACGCGTCAAATTGGGCGCGGCGGCCATGAACCGGTTGGATTTATGGGTGCGTGAAGGTTGGCCCGGCCTCAAACTTTCCATGCCCCACATCCCTGGTGCAGACTCGGCTGGCACAGTGGATGCACTCGGCGCAGGTGTGACGGGATGGAATGTGGGAGATCGTGTGGCGGTTGATCCAGGTGTGGTTGATTGTACGGGTTGCGAATGGTGTGAACGTGGCATGGATAATCTGTGCGACAGTTATCACATCCTTGGCGAGACAACCAGCGGTGTTTTCGCAGAGTATTTTTGTGTGCCAGCCCGCAATCTGCTAGCATTGCCTGACCATATCTCATTTGAAGAAGCTGCGGCAGCGGGACTGGTCTATCTGACAGCCTGGCATAGCCTAATTGTGCATGGCAAGGTGCGCCCCGGCGAGACTGTGCTGGTGATAGGAGCTAGCGGTGGCGTGAACACGGCCAGCATTCAACTTGCGAAATTGGTTGGCTGCGAGGTGTATGTCGTCGGCAGCAGCGATGAAAAACTGGCGCAGGCCGAAGCTCTGGGAGCTGATCATCTTATCAATCGCAACACAGTCGATAGAGGCAATTGGGGCAAGGTAATCTTCAAAATGACGGGACGGCGTGGCGTGGATGTCGTGGTCGATAACGTTGGCGCTCCCACCATGATGATGAGTATTCGGGCGGCCCGCAAGGGTGGCCGGGTACTGACCGTTGGCAATACGGGTGGCCCCAAATTTGAGTTCGACAATCGCTTTATCTTTTTCCGCCATGTCAGCCTTATCGGAACAACGATGGGTTCTCATGCAGATTATCGGGATGTGATGCAATTGATCTTTAATGGCAAGCTGAAGGCGGTGGTTGGCCCAGAATTCGCCTTATCTGACATCACTGAGGCTCATCGCGCGATGGAAGCTGGCGATATGTTTGGCAAGATTATCCTGAAACCTTAGCGCGACGTTGTATAAACATAGCAAAGCGGACAAACATTCATGCCCAACCCCATGTTAATCACAGCACCAGCTGGCGCCGGGAAAACAAGCCACGCCATCCAGACTATTCTAGGTTTTAAACACGAACACCCCTGGCAAATGGTTTGGGTTTTACTGCCTACCGAATTACAGATTAATGCGTTTCGAGACCGTCTGTTAGATGCTCACAACGGCACAGTCATTTTCGGTGTGCAATACCTCACCTTCTATCAACTATACGATTATTTGTTGAACCAGATGTGTGTTTCCCAGCGCCAAATGCAGGGTGGTAGTCTTTATCGGGTTGTGCGGCGCGTCGTCAATAGCGTGGCACTTGAATATTTTGAGCCGATTGCCGACAAGCCCGGTTTCATTGACCTCATAACGCGTTTTATCTATGAGTTGAAACAAGCACGCGTTGACCCCGATCATTTTGAGGATTACGCCGACCATACTGGATCCCCCAAAGACCACGATCTCGCAGCAATCTACGACACCTATCAGCAATGGGTTCGCCGACACGACACCGTTGACCGTGAAGGAGCCGGGTGGCTGGCCCTGGATTTGTTGCTGGAGGACGATACCTGGCTCCAGGAAATCGGGTTGCTGGTCGTCGATGGCTTTCAGCAGTTCAGTCCATTACAAGCCCAATTGCTCAAAGCCCTGGCGAATGCTGTTCAAAACATAGTGGTTACACTGACCTATGAGGAACATCGCGCCACCACTGTCCAGCGAGCTTATGCACGTACCCGCGACCGCTTATTGAGTTTGGATGTGGATGGCGAGTGGCACGAAGGCCAATTGCCGCGTCCATCTGCCACAGACTCTCATCCTACCCTGCAATATCTGGAACAATATTTTCTGGATCGAACAGCGAAACCGGTGGCATCTGATGGGGCAGTGGAATTGATAGAAGCGCCTGATCCTGAAATTGAAGTACGGGCGGTGCTGCGGCGCGTGAAGTGGTTGTTGCTGGAAGGCTATCCGCCAGAACAAATTGTGATTCTGGCTCGTGACCTCAATCGCTATGCAGATTTATTGCGCTCGGTGGCAACGATGTATGGTCTGCCACTGGTGTTTCGGCGTGGCATTGAGCTGCTGCAAAATCCTGCGGTATCAGCGATTTTGAAGTTGATTGATCTGCAATCTCCCCTAGAATTGCGCCGCCAGGATGTATTGGACATCCTGCGAAGTCCTTATTTTCATTTTCCTGATTTAGCAGACGAAGTAGTGAATATACTGGATCGCTTGAGTTTGCAACGCCAGGTGATCAGCACGCGAGACGATTGGCTACGTGTGTTGCGCCAACCCGCATCATCGGATGAAGATGGCAACTCTGCCACTGAAATAGACATTCCGCCTGAGTTGGAACAGCATCTGGGAATATTTTTTGAACAGGTGACACCGCCAGCCAAAGGCACAGTTGAGGAATTCATCGCCTGGATAGAAAACTTGTTGGGAAGTGACCGTGCCTATTTGCGCGACCTAGACGAAGAAATACCCGCCATAGACGATAGTGTCCACTTTTTCGAACAAGCTCGTGCCACGACGGATCCAGCAGTGCTAGTACGCGACTTGTACGCATTGCGTGGATTTCACCAATGTTTGCGCGATGTGCTGGCTGCCTACGAATTGCTGGGCGAAACCTCACATGAGATTGAGTGGCGCGAGTTTCGTACAGAATTGCAACTGGCAATTGAGCAACGCCGGGCCGAACCCATTGGTGGTACTTACCGACGCGGACGGGTGTTGGTGACGAGTGTCGATGAAGCGCGTGGTTTGCCCCATGACCATGTGTTTATCCTGGGACTAGCAGAGGGCGTGTTTCCGTCACGGCGTCATGAAGATCCGCTTTACAGTGACCGCGAGCGGGACCGATTCACTGACATGACGGGCTATGACTTGCAAACCACCACTGAACGCCAGGATGATATGGCCGTATTTTATGACTGTCTGGCGCTAGCGCGTCAATCGTTGACTCTGACACGGCCTACTTTGGATGAAAACGCGAATCCCTGGCCGGAGTCGGTCCTGTGGCGAGCAGTGCAGGCAATCGTGCAAGTGGATCGAATCACGCACTATCGAGCTGGCGATGCCCCCCCCTTACGCGAGGCTGCGACGGTCCGCGAAGTAAGCGTAGCATTGATTGATGCAGTACAGATTGGCGAATCAGATACCCTCAATGAGCTGCGTTTAGCCCATAACTGGCTGTACCATCATCCACTTTACAGCCAACGCTGGCAGGCAGTGGCACGGGGCCAAGCCATTGAACAACGTCGCCTGGATCGCCGTGCGCCCTTCGATCATTATGCTGGCATCCTAGGCGATACGAATCTCATTAACGAGACAAAACGCATATTAGGGGCAACTCGTCAGTGGAGCGCCTCACAATTCAATGATTATGGCTATTGTCCCTTCCGGTTCTTTTCCCGACGCCTGTTACATCTGGAAGCGTTTGAGGAACCCACTGAAGGTTTTGACGCCGCCCAGCTTGGCTCCCTCCAGCATGAGATTCTGGAAAACAGCTACATACGTATCGCCGAGGAAAAACTGGCAATCCAACCCGTTAATCTGGAACGTGCCCTGGAAATCTTGGATGAAGAAGCGGCAGCCTTGTTCCCGCAAGCGCCAGAGAAGTTTGGCTTCCGGCGCTCCGCACTGTGGCCGCATGAACAGGCTGAAATCTTGCGACGGTTGCAACGTTTAATCGAGCTGGATTTTTCAGAGGACGAAGACAGTCCCTTTATCGTCAAACCTCGGCGACGTAATCAGCCAGTTGCCAAAGTTGCGGCAACGAATGAACGCTATATATATGAATTGGAAGCTGCATTCGGTATTGACGACGCGCCATCCGTGCATATTATTGGCGAGGCCGGAAAATTGAGGACGCGTGGGTTGATAGACCGTATCGACCGCGTGGGTGATCAACTGATCGTGATTGATTATAAGAGCGGTACGCACACCCCCACCAACCGAGACATCGAAGATGGTCGAAATTTCCAGATGGTGCTGTATTTGCAGGCAGCGCAACAGCTAGTGAAACGCCACGCCAGTGATTTGCAAGTCGCGGCTGGGTTTTTCTGGAGCATCCGAAGCCGCGAAGGACGTGGTGAAATTCGCGCCGATGACGACCGTCTCAATGAAGCCCGCCGCCAGCTTCATCACTATATCCGGCTGGGACGCAACGGCCATTTTCAAGTTGAGCCACGTAAAATTGAAGGGGGCAAGTGCTTCACTTATTGTGAGTTCCATAAATTCTGCCGGATACAACATCTGCGAGGTAAAACCAATACATGAGACGTTTGTATCGACGCTGGCGAAATTCGCGCTGGTGGGTCAAAGGAATTGTCGGTGGGCTGAGTATGGCTGCGATGTTGGGATGTGGTTATCTGGGGCTGCTGGTTTATAGCCAATTTCAGAGCAACAGCGTCTCCTATATCCGCCGCTGGTTCGATGACAATTCTTCGCGCCACGAACTGGCAACCGTACAAAGTGAACCCTGCTCCGGAGCACCATTCCTATTGCCGTCCAGCGGTCTAATCGGCCTATTGTGGAACGACCCCGCTGGCCCTTACACCGTTCTCAATCGCCACTCGGGACTGGACATTTTCGGCGATGGTGAGCCAGGAACAGTGCCAGTCTATGCAGCTTATGAAGGTTACCTAACTCGCCTTGACAATTGGGTGTCGGCAGTGATTATCCAACATGATGATCCGTTGCAATCGGAGCGCATCATTTGGACATATTACACCCACATGGCCTCCACCGATGGCGAGTCCTATATCGTAGATGATTTCCCATCCGGCACACGCGGCCAATGGGTTGAGCAAGGAACGCTATTGGGTTATCAGGGGGAATACAATGGTGGCAGTATCCGACCCATTGGGATGCACCTGCATTTCAGTATTGTGCTGAGTGAACCAGATGGCTCGTTCAAAAATGAGGCGAAGGCCAGCAATACACTTGATCCATCGCTTTATCTGGGGATGTCTGTCAATGTCGATGATATGCCGGAGCGCCCCATCACTTGTGGCTTCTGATCCCAACGATTAGCCCCTCAATTGAGATGTGCCCACAACAATCATTGCGCTAGAATAGGGTAAGTGAGGAGGAATATTGATGACTAAATTTGCTGATAAATCTGTAATGATTACCGGCGCGACAGGTGGTGTGGGTCAGGTAGTAGCCCATCGTTTTGCAGCAGAGGGAGCCAATCTCATACTGTTAGGTCGCAGTCAGGATAAACTCATGGCTCTGGCAGAGGCGCTACCAACCACCACGTCACCGATCCTGGATACTGCCGACGTCACCGATCCTGGGCAAGTTGAGGCACTCATCCAACGCTTGGAATCCGGCAATGGGCGTGTGGATGTCCTAATCCATACTGTTGGAGGCTATGCTGCCGGGAAACCCGTCCACGAAACCAGCATTGACACTTGGGAACGCATGATAAATATGAACGCCCGCGCCGTTTTCGTCACCTGTGGGCGTGTTGCCCGTCACATGGTCGAGCGCCAAATTGCGGGCAACATTGTAGCAATCCTGGCGAAACCAGCCTTCAAAGGTGCGAAGAACTCTGCCGCTTATTCCGCCAGTAAAGCCGCTGCCCTACGGATTATTGAGAGTATGGCGGCTGAACTGGTCGATCACCAGATCAATGTCAATGGCATTGTCCCCAGCGTTATTGACACCGCCCTCAACCGCAAAGCCATGCCTAATGCCAATTTCAACAGGTGGGTTACGCCCAATCAACTGGTAGATGCCATGATGTTTCTAGCTTCGGATGATGCGGCTCGGATTCGTGGCGTGGCGCTGGAAATATACGGCTAACCCATGCGAATTCTCATGTTTTCGATGACACCCCTCTTCCTTGATCGTTCGATGGGCGGGGCGCAAAAGCAACTCAAAAAAGTGGCTTGCTATCTAGGTCAGCAAGGGCACACGGTGACCATTCTCTGCACACGCCGTCAAGACACGCGCCAGCGGTTTTCATGGGAAGATGGTGTCGAGATATTGCCTATACTGCGCTTCAAGCAACCCTATCCTGAACCCTATGCCACCCCCGCTTACAACATTGCAGCAGCCATTCAGGAAGTCGGTGAGCATCTACTTGAAGCAGATCGTTTTTACAGCCATGATGGTGGCCTAATTTTCCCATTTATTTACCAGCACTCCACCGTTCCGACCATCAAATCGCTTCGCAGTGTGATTTTCTCCGAGACGCTTCAATCCGGTTTTCTGTTTCAGGGTGATGCACTCATTCTCATCTCCGAACATGAAAAACTAGTCTATCAACACACCGCTGGGCGATTTTTCCCCGATTACGCCAATCGCATCCAGGTTATTCATAACGGCTTCGACTGGAATCACTTCCAACCCACACCACCGGACGCGATCAAAACGATGATTCCTGAAAATGTTCTGGGGCATCCTCTGTTGCTCTATCCTCATCGCCCGGAAGATGCCAAGGGGATTCGGCAAGTCATCGCGGTGACCGATTTGCTGGTCAATCAACACGGCTTGCGCGATGTACGTGTCCTCGTGCCGCAATGGATAGACACTGGTCTGGCCGCCCACGTCCGTGCTTATTATGAAGATTTGCAAGCCGATATTGACCAGCGTGGCCTCCGTGAGCATTTCATTTTTCACGACTGGATTCCAGATGGTTTAATGCCCGAATACTATAGTCTGGGGGCCGCGACGTTGTGTCTTGGCAGCTATGTGGAAACCTTTGGCAACGTGCCCTACGAATCTATGGGATGTGGCACACCGACTATCGTGGCTCGCGTTGGTCCCCATCGCCAGTTGCTTCCCGACCATCTGGTCGATATGGTCGATTATGGCGATGCGGAGTCTGCTGCCACTGTCCTGGCAGCCATCATCCGCACCGGAAAACGTACACCTTCATCTACATTAATCTATCTACACAGTAAATTTGATCTTCAGCACATGGTCGAAGCCTATGCCAACGTTATCCTAAACACACCTAAACACGGATTGATGTCCTACCGCCTTGCGCCCATTGCTCACAATACGCGCTTTATGTTGGCTCCCTGGTGCTATATTTCGTCTAAAGGTGTCTACCACGATTTTCGAGCAGACTATAACCCCGATCCGCGTTTAATAGAACAAGTTCAGCAGCCCCAATTCACCCTGACTGCCAGTGAGCAGGGTTGGTATCACGATGGCTATGTCGTCCCTGTCACCTAAAACCGCCTGCGTTGACACAATCCTGCAAAATCATCACAATTGAAAGACCCGACCAAACTTCAACTCAAAGGAATTCTACCGATGAAGACAACACGTTATGGTAACCTCTACCAACTAACCCGCCTAACTGCTTTTAATAATTACCTTGTCCGTGAAGACGATGGATTCACGTTAATCGATACCAATTTGCCTCGCAGCGCCAATGGAATTTTGGAGGCAGCCCGGCTACTAGATGGCGAGATTAAACGCATCATCATTACCCATGCCCATATGGACCACGCTGCCTCGTTGGACGCCCTGGTGGAACATCTGCCGAATGTTGAAGTTGTCGTCTCCGAGCGCACAGCCGCGATTCTGGCGGGGGACCGCAGCCTACATCCCGATGAACCCCAGGCTAAGTTACGCGGCGGCTATATCACGACCGAGACGAAGCCGACCCACACGGTCACCGATGGTGATGTGGTCGGTTCTCTGCAGATCATAGCATCGCCAGGGCATACACCTGGTCATATTGCGCTATTTGATACCCGCGATCAAACTCTCATTGCGGGCGATGCGTTGGTAACTAAAGGGAAATTAGTCGTCACCGGCATGTTCAGTTTGTTTTTTCCGTTCCCCGCGTTTGCAACTTGGCACAAACCAACCGCACTAGAATCCGCCCGAGAACTACGCGCTCTGAAACCCACGCGGCTGGCTGTCGGGCATGGTAAAGTCCTTGAGAATTCGTTGGATAGGCTGGACGTTGCAATCGAATCTGCTGCTCAGAAATGGGAATAATAGCTGAGAAGAAACAGTGCGATTCTTCACAAGAATTATCTTGCAAAACAAGTTGCAGAGCCGTTCAAATCCTAATGTCGATTTGTGGTATCATAAGGGTGCAGCAAGAGTTAACCCCCAAGGTTAAAGACTATGTTCCGAGGCAAATCAGACGACGATGATGGCCGCAATAAATCTGGCCGATCATCTTCCAAGAAAAAATCCAGTAAGCGTAGCCGCAACCCCTTCGGGCGTGGTTCATCTGATGAACCACGTGCCCAACCTGCAGGCCGCAGAGGAAGTGGAGACACTGGTGGGCGTAGTCCATTTGGACGGCGCGGTGGTGATGCGGCTGACGCAGGTGGTGACCGCCGCAGTTCACCAGGCCGCAGCCCGTTAGGACGACGTGGCGGCGATGATGCTGGTGGTCGTCGTGGCTCTCCCCCCGACAGAACAGGCGGCACTGGCGGCAGTCCATTTGGGCAGCGCGATGGCGGTGATGACGCTGGTGGTCGTCGTGGCTCCCCCCCCGACAGAACAGGTGGCACTGGCGGCAGTCCATTTGGGCGGCGCGATGGCGGTGATGACGCTGGTGGTCGTCGTGGCTCCCCCCCCGACAGAACAGGCGGCACTGGCGGCAGTCCATTTGGGCGGCGCGATGGCGGTGATGACGCTGGTGGTCGTCGTGGCTCGTCTCCCAGCAGAACAGGTGGCACTGGCGGCAGCCCATTTGGACGGCGCGGTGGCGGTGATGACGCTGATGATAAGGGCGGTGGTAGCCCGTTCGGTGGCGGTCGTCGTGGCTCATCTCCCGGCAGAACAGGTGGCACTGGCGGCAGCCCATTTGGACGGCGCGGTGGCGGCGATGATGCTGATAAGGGCGGTGGTAGTCCGTTCGGTGGCAGTCGACGCGGTTCGCCTCCCGGTAGGACAAGCGGCACTGGTGACAGTCCGTTTGGGCGGCGCGGTAGTGGCGATGATGCTGATAAGGGTGGTGGTAGTCCCTTCGGTGGTGGTCGTCGTGGCTCATCCCCCGGCAGAACAGGCGAAACACCAGGACGTAGAAGCGCCGGTGCCGGAGCAACAGGGGCGGCGGCGGCAGGATCAGCAGCAGCAGGCAGCAGACGCCCCGGATTTGGGAGGCGTGGTGGTGATGCGGCTCCTGATGATAAAAAATCGAGACGTGGCGCGGCCAAAGACGATAAGAAGAGTCGCAAGAGCAAAGGCAAAGATCAGGATAAGTCGAAGTCCAGACGTGGGCTATTCAGACGCTCGAAACCTGATGACAAAGCAGAAGATAAGAAACCCGGGTTTGATAGACCAGCCCGACCGACCGGTGCAGTCAAACCGGCTCCTGCTGCGGCCTCAAGATCATCCCGCAAGACATCGGCGAAAGGAGCAACGCGCTCCAAGAAGAAAGCAGATGCGTTACCGGCTGCATCAAAAGCACCACGCAATGTAACGCCACTTCTCTCGCTGGATCGCAAACTCGATTTGCTGGGCTTTGGGATGCTGTTAGCCACATTTGTTATGATTGCTGGGTGGCTACAAAGTACGCTATCAACGACTCCAGAAGCGACGGGGTTCACGGGCGAAGTCGATATTTTCCTGGCCCAATTGCTGGGTGTTGGGCGTATCATGTTGCCGGTGGTGTTGGGTTACATTGGCGGCTGGCTCGTGATTCGCCACTTCGGGCGCATGTTTGACATCGACTATTTCCGCATTCTTGGATTTGTATTGTTATTCCTCGCCTTGCTGACCACACTTCAATGGTGGGATCTGTTTTTCATCGACTTTCCCAACCAAGTCAACTATCTGCCAACCAAAGAGACATTGCGGCTTGAAAGCGAGGCACTCTACGAAGCAGGCAATGGTGGTGGTTGGGTCGGCCATACTTCTTACATCTACCTGCATCGCCAATTGGGAGACTGGGTGTTTGAAATATTCCTGTTCTTCTGGTGGGCGTTGGGCATTTTCTTCGCGTTTGATCTGTCTTTTGAGAAGATCGCCAACAACATGATTGCACGTCAACATGCCCGCGAAGCTCAACGTGCTGCCCAAGAAGTTCCGGCTCCAGTTGCCGCGCCCGCGCCTGTAGCAGCTACAGCAGCAGCCGTCGCAGGTGGCGGCACAGCTACGGTTGATACTGGGCGAAAACGCAGATCCCGTAAGAAGGATGGGGCCGCTGAAGACAGCACCAAACGCCCGCCAACCGAGGTGAAAGGCCGGACAGAAGCGCCTTCCGATGCACCAATCACCGCCGACACTGATGGCGACCAGCCTAAACGTCGCCGTCGCGGTATCTTTGGTCGTAAATCAACTCCATCGGATGCACCCGTAACAGCAGATACCGATGGCGATCAGCCTAAACGCGCCAGCAAGGGACGACGCGGACGACGCAAAGCGCCCGAAGCTGTTGCCGAGGCGAAGGTGGACGCAGCCGCGACAGCCGAGGCTGAAGTAGAAGCCACTGATGACAAACCTCAGCGCCAGCCGGTGCAAACCGAAGGACGTCGGCAAGCCCCGGCTGATGCACCAATCACGGCAGCGACAGACAGTGACATGCCTAAACGGGCCGAGGTGGAAAGCAAAGGACGCAAAGCCGTGCCAGCCGATGGGCCAGTGACTGCCGATACTGATGGTGACCAACCGAAACGGGCTTCTCGCCGAAGCATTTTTGGGCGGCGTAAAGCATCAAAATCCGCGCCCAAAGATAAACCGGATACTGCGGCGGCCAGTGTGTCACCCGAACCAGCTACAGACCCAAAACCCCAAGAAGTCACCGCTGAAGCACTTGCGCCTGATAAACAGGAAGATGATACGCCCAAACGAGCTAGTAAGGAGCGGCGTGGGCGACGCAAAGCATCTGATGAAGAGATCGTGGCTGCCAGTACCGATGCTGATAAACCTGTCCGTGCTGATCGTAGGGCGACTGGTCGGCGTAAGCCCCAGGAGGATATTGCTCAGGATGCAGTAGCCGCTGCAGCAATGGCATCTCCATCGACATTGGCGGCAGATGGGAAAGCAGAATCGGAGGACAAACCCGCTGCCAGCGAGGCAGAACCAGTAGCTCGACGGCGCGACCCATTTGAGTCAACGGGACGAAGGTCCGGTGGTGGACGCCGCCCAGCCACAGAAACATCTGCATTTGGACGACGTGCGCCCTTAACATCAGATAAGGATGATGATGAACCAGCAACAGCCGGTCGAGGCAGGAGCAGTCGCAGAAAAGCGCTCGATTCCATTGAAGATGCAGCTAAACGTGAGATAGATCGACATTCCGCACCATCGGCAAAAGCTGAAAGTCAACCTGCTCAAACACTAGCAGAAACCAGCGCAGACGATCTATTTGCTCAGATTGATCAGGCACGAGCACCTCATGCTGACGCAAGTACAACGAGCAGTTTCCGTGGACGCCGCCCTGCAACAGATCAACCCGCTGCTGGGCAGCCTGAAGTTGATGTAAACGCAACTGTAATCGCAGAATCAGATACTTCCGACTCTGCACCCATTCAGGCTGAAGCGGCACTATCACCAGATGAAGTCATCAAACCAGCGGCTGCGGCAGGTTTGTTTGCACAACAAGCTAGTGGCGCAAATCGCGCTGCCAACCAGTCAGAATCTATCTTCCAACGACGTCCATCTGTTGCAGACGGAACCGACACTGCTGAAACCGGAATCCCTGTAGCAGTATCAGAAGTGCCGGCTGACGCTTCCGTGATAGAATCTATCGAACCGCCAGCACCAGCGAAGCCAAAAGGACTGCCCTTTTCGGCTACTGACAAACTCTCCCGTCCGAGACCCAACACACGTCAACCAATTGGGGAAGCCGCTGTGGAAACAGCCGCAAACGATACAGAGGTAACACAGGAAACGGTTGTTGGTGAAACGGCTGAACTTGAAGTGGCGGCTATGGCAGCTAGTGTTGCCCCTGCAACTGTCGAGCAAAACCCATCGTCAGTTGCAGCGACACCAGCGGTTGATAATGAAGATGGACAAAGTGCGGCAGAAACTAAAGCCAAGCCAGCGAAGAAGTCATCAAAGCGCCGAAAATCCACTAGAAAAGCAAGACCGACAGAATCCGCCGAGGATGTAGCTGCTGAAGAAGATAGCAGCGACTCTCCGGAACGATGGCAACCGCCGAATTTCCGTGAATTACTCGAAGAAGGTTCCGACCAGCATATTGACCAACAATATTTGTTGGATCGGGCACGCTTGATTGAGGAAACGCTGGATAGTTTTGGCGCACCCGGTAAAGTCGTAGAGGTCAATACCGGACCGGTAATTACACAGTTTGGTGTAGAACCGAATTATATCGAAAAGCGTGGTGGTAGCCGCTCGCGGGTGAAGGTTTCAGCTATAGCATCATTGGATAAAGACCTGGCGTTGGCGCTCGCCGCCAAATCCATCCGCATTGAAGCACCTGTTCCCGGTAAAGGCTATGTCGGGGTGGAAGTACCCAATACCGAATCGGCCCTGGTCAGCCTGCGAGATGTGATGGAGTCAGATCAACATGAGAAAACCACTGCCAAGTCTAAATTGACGATTGGCTTAGGTAAGCGCGTGGATGGTGGCGCGGTTTCAGCAGATTTAACAGCGATGCCTCATTTGCTGATCGCGGGGGCAACGGGTTCTGGTAAATCGGTGTGTGTAAACGCCATCATTAGCTGCCTATTGCTACAAAACATGCCCGACGAATTGCAATTCATCATGGTCGATCCAAAGCGCGTGGAATTGGCGGGCTACAACGGTATTCCGCATTTGGTCGCGCCAGTCGTGGTTGATCTGGAACGCATCGTGGGTGTGCTGAAGTGGGTGCAGCGCGAAATGGACGACCGCTATCGACGTTTCGCTGCAACTGGCGCACGCCATATCAAAGACTACAATGCCAACAAGATTCAGCCTGGTGAGGAGAAAATGCCTTATCTGGTCGTAATTGTGGATGAGTTGGCCGACTTAATGATGTTGGCTCCTGAAGAAACCGAGCGTTTGATCACGCGGTTGGCACAAATGGCACGTGCAACAGGCATCCATCTGATTATCTCGACGCAACGTCCGTCGGTGGACGTGGTGACTGGTCTCATCAAAGCCAACTTCCCGGCGCGTATTGCCTTTGCTGTGGCATCCTCGGTGGATAGCCGCGTTATCCTCGATCAACCCGGCGCTGAAAAGCTGCTGGGACGTGGCGATATGCTTTACCAAGCGCCCGATTCACCGGCCCCACTGCGTATGCAAGGTGTATTCGTCTCTGATCCCGAACTCAATCGCATTACTCATTTCTGGAAGAGTACGCAAGCATTGGCGCGTGGCAAACGCCCATCGCTATCGGTGAATGCACCATCTAGCGAACGCCCAGCTGTTCCGCGCATTGTATCGCGCAGTGATCGCGTCTCAGGTCGAGATTCAGGCAATGGCGGCAAGCAAGGAGCCAGGTCTGGATCCACAACCCGGCAGGACGAGTTCTGGAAACAAGTTAAAGAAGTAGAACAGGCCGATGCTGAAGAAAACGGCAAGAATGAACTGGACGAACTGTATCATGAAGCCGTGCAATTAGTCCGACAGCAACAGAAAGCTAGCATCTCCATGCTCCAACGACACTTCCGCATTGGATATACACGCTCGGCTCGTCTGATTGACATTATGGAGGAAAAGGGCGTGGTTGGCGCCGCAGAAAGTGGCGCCAAGCCGCGTGAAGTATTGCTGGGGCCACCAGATGGCAATGACGGCGAAAACACGTAAGGCGATAACTACATAATACACTTAAGGCGGCGGAAACGTCGCCTTCTTCATAATTCCGCGCAATTTTGGCAACAAATTCTGCCGAGATTGAACCATATCCTAATCGTACAAACGTCGGCGGGCAATCAACCACACATATTAAGTGCAGACAAATTGACGAGACGACAGTCTCACGCTTTTCACAAAGCCCCAATCGCACTATACTTATGATTAATTGATCTTAACTTTGTTGGGGTTTGTGTAATGTTGAATACTGGTTTGCTTAGCATCACGCGTGGCATAAATTATTTGAAGGTCTTATCGCTGGTTGTAGTATTGTGGTACACACTCATATTTAATATTGAGCGTGTGGATCGCAATGACGAGTCGCTCATAAACTTATCCAATGATCTGTATCTCACAGTGATCATCATTGGAATAGCGATACTGGCCTTTCCAAACTTAGGCCAGATGAGGTTCCCCATCGTCTATATCGGCTTTCTGCTATTTATCCAGGGAAATCACATTATCTCTAGTTGGCATCCTTTGTCCATCGACATTCTACTTACCGAAGCCGCCATCATTGGGATCACATTATTCTTAATGCGACACCTGAGCCTTCATCTTCAAAATGTTGAAGAGGGTCTACATCAAGTGGTGCTGGCTGATGAGACGGCACATGTGCTGTCATATGAAGAAGCCATCAAACAAAGCACCGAAGAATTGCATGAATTGGGTCAATTGAACCGCCCTATGTCTGTAATTTACTGCACACTTTCCAGCGATGATTCCAGTTTTCTGAATCTGACTACCGCCGAAGAGATTCTTAACTGGAATATGCAACAGATGTTTGAAGTCAGAACGCGCCAGGTCGATTTGGGGCGGCGTATCATGGCTTTGACTCGTGTTGGCGACATCATCTTTGAACATCGAAACGGCATTATTGCCTGTCTGGTAGAAATTGACCGCGAAGAAGCTGAACAGTTTCTTTATCGCCTCTATCATTTTGTAAATCATCAAGAATGGACCTTATGGGCCGGGATCGCAATGTATCCCGACGACGCCGAAAATATTGAAGACCTGCTGAAAATTGCGACCAACACGCTCCAGGTTTATGAACGAGAAAACGTTGACGATGAGCTGAATGAAGGCTATTTCACTGGCGATGTGCGCGTCGGGATGCAAAAACGACTGGAAATCGAAAGATCCTCAACCTGGGTCAGCCAAATGGCATATCAAAGCCCAACAGCGCGTACTATTTATCGTCCTGCCAAGCGATTAATGGATATTATGGTCTCAGGAGGCTTGCTCCTGGCACTCTCACCTTTGTTTTTGGTGATTGCGACTCTGATTTATTTGAACGATAAACGCCCCATATTTTTTACACAAGAGCGCGTTGGTCGAGGGGGAAAGTCATTCAAGATGTACAAATTCCGCTCAATGTATCGCAATGCCCCGGCCCTGGAGCCAGTTCTGGTCGAGTTGCCGGATGGCAGCGTCCGTATGGATTGGCCGGAGAAAGTAGAAAACGATCCCCGTATCATTCCCATTGGGAGATCCTTGCGAAAATGGAGCATTGATGAATTGCCGCAATTATGGAATGTTTTTCGAGGCCACATGAGCTTAATAGGGCCGCGCCCCAGCTCGTGGGCATTGGAAAAGCATACATTATTGCAGACCAGCCGCTTAACTGTTAAACCAGGAATTACCGGCCTATGGCAGGTTTCTGCCCGCGATTCCAAGAATTTTGACGAGCGAGTGCTGTGGGATATGAAATATGCCCAGAAAATGGGCCTATGGCTAGATTTTCAGATTTTGCTGCGCACATTTATGGCCGTGATTCGCAAAACGGGCAGTTAGGCTGGCTCTGGTAGTGCGTTCTGTCTGGCAACATTGAGCAAATCTCGGTATATCAATCCATCATCAGGGAAGCTGCCGATTCCCACATGAGACTCAATGCCCAGCACATCTTGAAGCACTTGCTGAATCTGGTGGGCAGTATGCACTACCTCATCTTTAGATGTCTCCAATAGACAGAGAATCATGTCATCGGCATGCCAGACCCGGATGTCAGTTTCGTCAATCAGATAATTCATCAACTCCGACAGCTGCACCTGTAAATAGGAATGGCGAACTTTTGCTTCCTGGTCCCAATAACGCCGAGTACGGCTCCCTTGTTCACCCAATGCAATATAGAGCAAAGCCAATCGGCGATTGAAGCGGCGGGCACGCTCAATCTTTCGCTGGATAGCGTTTTCTCCATCCAGCGCACTCAAAACCTGATGTTGATTTTTTTGAATGAGAGCGTCTTCAATGCTGGTGTCAAACTGTTTAATAGACTGTGCAAGATGTTTGATAATCCAAGTCGTCACAAACAACCCAATAGCTTCCAGCACGCTCAAATAAGCAAAA
The DNA here is from genome assembly GCA_965215855.1 of Aggregatilineales bacterium. Classification (GTDB taxonomy): domain Bacteria; phylum Chloroflexota; class Anaerolineae; order Aggregatilineales; family J027; genus J027. The sequence goes on from CBDCER010000003.1 coordinate 533,017, forward strand.
CGCGCCGGATCGACACTGCTATCATAAATCAAGGCTTTGCCAACAACATAGGACAAGAATATGGGTATATAAAGTATCTGGAGAGGAATATCCACCAGGCGCAGGAAAGCCAACATGAGAATCATGACTAATGCACCCAGCATATATACATAAGAACTAATGTTGATATTACCGAAAAACAACAACTGATCTGGTCGCTCGAGATTCAAGGCTAGTGCCATCCACCCGATAACCAGAATAATCATAATTCGATAGCGAAACATTTTATCTCAATCCCAAATAGTATACTCAGAATATTGGCAATATTGCTCGAAATACTGTTGCCATCGCTGTTGCAGCCCCTTACGAGCCTGACTGTGCGCGTCAGCAGATGCCATCTCGGACAGAAAATGAACAAAAAGAAGCGATAGCACGGCTGTTGGTATCCCTAATTTATCACAGTAAGTCGCCAACGATTGGTGAATGATGTCGGAAAGCCAGGTCTTTTGTAAAAAACCCCGCTCGAAAGCCTCTGCTTTACTAATCTTTTTGCCCCAACGTCGCCAGGGATAGGAAAGTGCATACGTTGTCACAAAAAATAAAGCATCACGTATCGGTAATATGCCTTCTGCAAAATCTTCCCAATCAATAATACTCAAGCGGCCATCATCCCAAAAAAAGTTGCCAGCCCAATAGTCTCCATGACAGCCCACTAAGGGAATGGGTACTTTACTGAATTGGCGCAGTAAAGATTCTGCTTTTGCTTGCAGTGGCTCCGGCAAATTCTTTGGCAGTTTAAGGGCATCCGCCAATCGTATGTGCCCCACTGTAGTTCGTTCTTGAAAAACAGCAAGCCAATCGAGAATCGCTGTAATATCAGCCTGAACTTCCTTTGGGCGACGATGCTTACCCTGATCCAAAAGATTGGTCAGTGATTGACCAGAGATGGCAGCTTCGAGCATCACAGCATGCCCAAACAAATCAAATAGCCCTATCGGTTGCGGGATGCCATCAGGCACCTTGCTGTAAAGTGCTTGTTGTTTTTCGAACTCCTGGTGTAGCCGCTCAACACCAATGGATGAACGTACCGTCTTTGCAATACAAACTGGTGATGTCCCACCCTCACTGAAGATCAAAAAGTTTATCTTTCGATCCACACCTTGGCTTTCGCCAATTTTAAGGGCATATAATGGTGGTTTCAGGCTTAGGCCTGCGCTGGCGAGTGGCTCTTGCCAGTCATTGACCAACGCACCAAGCAAATCAGGAATCATGTTCAGAATCTCCTGACACTTGAACAATTACAGCAAAATCATTAAACAACAAAGGATGTAATCCATATCGCGTTATTGTTTGTAGCAAACGGTTGGCGATTCGGGCAGAGCGAGTGACGGCTAATTTCAACCGAGATACGAAAAACTGTGATATCAATGGATCGTCCAGCGGAACAAAGAACTGCGGGTTGCTGAGATTATCATGCAGACCATAGATGGATTGAACCCCTGGCACCAAACGTTTACAACGTTGATAAGATAATTGTGCTGTCATTGTATTCTGAGATTTTGCGCGTTTCCAAAAACGTAATCGTTGCAGACGTTGTGCATTCCGAACACCTAGGCACGCCCACCCTCCTGGTACTAGCAATGTTTCCAGTGTCTCAGTTAAATCAGTGAGCATCGAAGCGGTTAATCTTGGAATGAACACATGATGAAAATTATGTGCCGGTAGTGGCGTTCCAGTTTCCCATTGCTCCATCACAACGACCTGCGTTGTATTTTCCATTGCCGTGACCAAGACTGGTACATCACCAATCACCAAGACACGTTGACCAGGATGAACTGGCAACAGATAGCGCAAATCGACCTGAGAGAAATTATTTCTCGCCATTTCAAGTAGCCGGATTTTTCTGCTGAGAAGTTTTTAAAGTAGCGATAACTTGCATCAGCGTATTCTGATAAAGGAGACCAAATGTCCCAATATAAAGGATACCCCCTGCAATTACCACGATAATCATGCGCGGTAACGCTGGAATCCCGTCCAATTGCCCCCGTATCAGCAGCGTCCCAACAAACATCACAGATACACAGGTTGTCGCGGGCCGAATCGAAGCCCAAATAGCCCGAAAATCAGTCTGGATGATGTGACTTACAATGGCGAGGCGCAGGATGGTCAAAATGATGGTCGTGAACAACTGCCCCAACGCCACATAATAGATATTGTAGCTGGCGGCCACATAAAGAATAGGCACAGTCACCAATAATTTCACGACTGCTAATTTGTTCAAAATGCCAGGTCGCCCAATAGCTTTGTAAATATCGCCACTGTTGTAACTGAGAGAATAGACCACCGCATATAGCGATAACACCTGCATCACTCGGATGACAGGTTCCCAGCGATCTGTATAGAACACAGTGACTAGCTCGGGCGCAATAACGAAAATCCCAAAGCCAATTGGCATCGTAAACAGCGACACAAACCGTAATGTCGTCAGGAAGCCATCTCGCAGAGTCGGTATGTCGTTCTGCAGCTTTGCGTAAGTAGGAAATGCAACCTGCCCCACGACTGTCACCATATTGACGATGATGAGTTCAGGTAAGCGAAAAGCCAGCGTATAGAAGCCAAGCTGTTCTGAATTCAGGCGTTTTCCGACCAGCAAATAATCGACGTTTTTGTGAACCTGTCCCAAAACGCCAATCAAAATCATCTGTGAACCATAATTGAGCAAAGCTCGTGTAGTGCGCCCATCAATCTCCAATCGTGGCATCCATGGGAAAGCTCGCCAATACATAATGGAACCCACAACCATACTGGCGATTTGACCCCACACCAGACTCCATACGCCAAAACCCGCCAATGCCAACGGGATGGAGACAAGACCTTTTGCAACCGACTTGCTAAATTCTGGCAATACCCGGCGCTTGAACTTCAGTTCTTTTTTAAGACGGGCCTCGTGAATACTGCTTACACTAGAAATCACAAAACTCAGCGATAATACACGCAGAATCAGAGTGACGGATTCCTCGTTAAAGAAATTTGCGGCCAATGGCGCTATCAGAAAGCCCAATATTGTGAGCAGTGTTCCGGTCAACATGTTAAACCAGAAGGCAACGTTGGCAGTGTATTCAGGGTTATCTTGCTTGTAGATTACTGCTGCTGAAATGCCAAAATCGTTGATGACTTCCAGGTAGGCCACCACAATCAGGCCTAACGCGAGCAAACCGAAATCTCTGGGATCGAGGATCCTCGCCAGGATAATCGTATTGAGGAAGATGACGCCTTTACCCAGGGCGAAAGTTCCATAATTCCACAAAGCATTGGAAACAGTTTGCCGCGCTAGATTTTTACGAGCATCACTCATAAATTACATCTTTCGCAATTAGATAACTTTGGGTAACTCAAAGCAAATTGTAGGTAGCAACACAAAATCATAGCTAGAAGTTAGGGAACAGTATCGCGGTGACCAGGTGATTGAAAGAAATTCTGACAAAGTATAGGGTTATAGTTCCCTTTCCGATAGAAAATTATAGAAGAAATCCGGAAATCTACCGGTGGGTCTGTTTTACAGGCTCATGCCTGATGGATGAACTACTGCACCCACATCCCATTTCTACCAAACAAAAAGTGTTTGGGACTATTTCGCTTTGAACCCTCGCCAGGTTTTACATCCAGAGAGTGTTGTCTGGACAACCAGCAACCTATTCATCAGTTAATGTGCAAGTTGAGAGTAGCACATTCAAGGCAATTGATCAATTCTTAGTACCGCCCCAGGATTAACGCCAACAAAACACTTGCCGGTCGACTCCTGGGCCAGATTGCTGACACATTCTATCTCTACACTTCGTCTCGTCATAGCGGTATTTCCAGCCGTCTGATCGATCATACCAACGTTAGATGACGGCCCTACAACTCTCGAACGCCTTTTAGCCATGCTCGGATCAGGCGAGCGAAGGTTGGGTTAACAATCGCACCTGCCAAAACCTTCGATATTGGGCCGGGTAAGCGACCTTTACTAATCGTTTGGGCTGTACTTACCCATTTTTCCAGCAGGAAGCGTCCTTCATACAAGGCGAGTGCGGCGCGATCCACTTTTTCTGAAGCGCCGTCGGTATAACCATCCAGCAACGCCTCTGTAAAACCATCGACAACAGAGCGAGGAGGCATAAGCCCCGCACTCAATACTCGTAGTTTCCTTGTCTTTATGTCTGCAATAAACTTGCCCACATCATAATAGGGATGGTCAATGCGATAAATACCTACATCAAAGCCTGCCAATTGTCCGGTCGGTAAGATATACGAATTTTGGGTATGAAAATCGTTGTGTATCCAAACCTGTTTGTTTGCCTCAACCTTCGCAAGGATTTCCAACGTTTCTGCTCGGTGCGGCCATTGATACGGTCGTTGAGGTCGTAACTGATCAATCAGGTCAAAATGTTCTGTAATAATTTTTAGCGTATCAGTTGGCGTGTCAACTTGCTCTGTATCATAGCTATCCAGAGGCATTTGGTGGAGGGCACGTAGCCATAGGCCAGTCAGGCGTATATACTTTCGCGCTAATTTTCTTTGTGATTTCCGTAGCAGGTGATGGGGTTGTAAGTATCCCTCATAGAGTGGTGTCCCTTCAAGATACTCAGTAATCAGGATATTTCTATGAGGCAAATAGCCTATCGGTCGTACCGCCCGAAATTGCGAATCGTTCAGGGCGGTAAAATACTCATGAGTACGCAACAGGCTATTGTACTCGCGTTGACCACGACGCAGTGTGTTTTCCTGAGTCCACGATTCGGTCAAGTCTTTCTGTCCGGGATGTTTTTTAACTTTGGCAACGAATTTCTCGCCAGTGGACGCGACAGTTAGGAAGTAGATGATACTCCAGGGTTTCTTAATACTGTTTGTAATGGAAACTGTGTGTCCCAGATGTGTCCCAACCTCCTCAGAGATTAGATCATATTTTAGATCATCCACAGTTATATCCTCTCTTCATCTGGCCGGATACAGGGTTTTACATCACCGAGACCGGTAGATGTGATGTTGTACTAGCGGAAGCATTCTTAACTCATGAGGACTATCATCACCGTATGCACGCCAATGTGTTGTCCAAGAATGTGAAACATTACAAACCATTGGCGGCACAAAATGATTATAGAAACGCTATTGTCATGTTTCGAGAACTACTCGTAGTAACGGCTTTCGTATTTGACGACTTCCGGTAGCGCGAAGCAGATTCCGAATAATAACCAGAAAAAGCGTGGATAGGCGTCGTGCAAGAATGTTGCAGCGACTAAATAACCAATCAATCCAATACCAAAAGCAGTAACCATCGACGAATAGTCGTACTTAGCAGAGGCACTCAGTTCATTACGGGCATAAGAAACAAAATATAGCATAGCTCCGACCATAGCAAACAAGGCAAACAAGCCAACTATTCCCTGTTCAGCCATTGTCTCCAAATAGAGGCTATGAGCAGATCGGTCTTCACGGCGGTCATCCAAGCCAAGCGAGCTGGAATACTCCAAATAATGCTCGTTATAGTTTCCTAAACCAACCCCCAAGAATGGATGATCACGGAACATTAACCAGGCCGCCGTCACCTCACTGGTTCGTCCACGCAATGAACTTTCGGTTACTGGTTCATCGCTAAATCCCGGAATTGCATTGGTAATAGTGGTAATACGCTCGGTGTATTCGGGTGGGACAACTTGAATGACAATGATCATTAGCAACAATACCGCAAGAATTGTGGATGGGCGACGGGTATAAGTGAGGACCATCAACACACCCATAGCGACCAATCCTATAAAAGCCCCTCGCGAAAAAGTGAAGATAACTGTCAAGGTACTGGCTACGGCGGCCCAACCTGCCAATGACTTCAGCACTAGATTACGCTCATTGGCAAAGCGATTCAACGCAATAGGGATAATGACCAACATAATTTGCCCATAAGTGTTTGAATCACCAATCGGACCAGAAATACGAAAATCACTGGTCCGACCAATAATTTGATGCACACTCGCCCGGCCAAATCCCCAATAGGAATTGGTAAAATCACCACGAATATGCTGGGCAACACCTATAGTACCCAAAAAGAGGCCAGCAATAATCAGTGCCCACAAGGCTTTATGCAAGGTTTCCCCGCGATACAATAACAGTATGATGGTAATGGCAATCAGGGTGTTTTTGAGAAGAACAATAACAAGACGCTGAGTCTCTTCGGAATCCGCCGCGTAGAGCATACCAGCAAAACCCACCCCAACCCATATCATCAAATAGGGAATGGGGTGTGTCCAGCCTTTCGGTGATTCATTAAACAAAGGCCAACGGGCCAGAATCACGACCAATAATGCCGGAACGAACAGCTTGGCAACAGAAGGTGCACCATGCTCCTCAATCAACACGTCAGACAAATTGGTATAGACCATGAACACCAGAATTACCAGTGCCCATTCAATCTTGACAATACATACATAGGCCCCCACCAGTAACATAGGCAACGCCATCGCAATTTCTAATGGCAACACCATCATAGCGATTGCCATCGAAAGGCCAGCCACCAGCGTGACCACTAGAAATAGTGGAATATTCCAGCTGGTATCAAGCGTTTGCCGCCAATCCTGGTAGGTATTAGATGCCATTAGTCACTCAGGGCAACAATAATTTGTTCACGAACAACTGCGATAGCTGATCCAAACACAAACCCCAGGACTGCTGCTAATCCGCTATCGCGTACTGGGTTAGGGCTGATGGGGTCTTCAGGAACACTGGCAGTGTCTAGAATGTTAATCTCGTAGACCTGATATAAACCCCGTACATATTTGATTGCTTCCAGGCCAATGGTGTTTGCCAGTAACGCTGTGGTGGAGGCATCCGTGCCCTGAGCGCTCAATTCCAGAATACTCGATTCAGGCAACACGACTGCTGTAATCTCATAGTCATCAATATCATCTGGCGGGTCTGATAACTGGGAAATCGCTAGGTCGCGCATTCGTGGGCTACTCAGAATTTCTGCATAAGTTGCCACGATTTTTTCTAATGTATCTACCCCATCAATAAAATCAGTCGTTCTATCAAGTGCCGGGTTGGGACTGATGATGAAACGCACCTCAGCACGATAGACTGGATCTTCCCGATAAGAAAGGAACAGGGCAATGTTTAGCGCAGCAATGGTCGATAGAATGATAATCCACCAACTATGCCTGATCGTGTTAATTAACAGCCGAACTTGTAACATAGATTTACCCTATAGTTTGCATCTTCTGATTTTGTATGCAGCCAACCAGGTTTTGGGTCGTTGACTTGATTTATGATCATCAATACCACGAAAAACTGCCAACAAGCCAGAAAACGTTAACAACTCAATGTGCCATTTGGTTTTGGCCTGTGATTATAAAGTTATAGGCCAGCACAAAGCATTTGAGTATCCATACTTTACCAGTTTAAATCAAATGTTGTATTATTGACAGTATGATATTATCTGATCGTTTTGGCAAGGTGCAAAGTGAAAATCATCCAGGTCATTGATGGGCTTAGAGTAGGTGGTGCTGAACAATTGCTGGTGACTTTCACTGAGGCAACCCAACATAGGAATATTGATCTCACCATTGTTACGTTTCGCGTGAAAAGTGACCACATGCGTGATACCCTCGAACAATTGGGGGCCAAGCTCGTTTTCTTACCCGACCGCACGCTGTTAGATCCGCTTCGATTATGGCAACTCTATCGTTTATTCAAGAGAGAAAAACCAGATATCATTCACGCACACCTGGCAACCGCGACTGTTGTCAGTAGTCTGGTCGGCAAATGGCTATCCATACCGGTGGTTTCCACCATCCACAATACGCAATGGAGTGCTAAACGCCAGATACGGCTCCGGCTACACCGCTTGGCGCTGCGCCGTTGGGTAACGCATATTATTGCGGTTGGACACAGCGTAGTCGAGAATTTTCGTTCGCTAGTTGGGACCAAAGAGATTAAAGTCATCTGGAATGCTGTTCCCCCCATGCCAATATTCTCCGATGAACAGAAAGCCAGTCTGAGGCAATCCCTGGTTGGCGATAATCAAGGACCAATCCTGATTTGCATAGGGCGTCTGTCAGAGGCTAAAGGCCATAAGGATCTATTGCTGGCGTTCCGCCAGATTAATGAACAATTTCCCGAAACGCGCCTGCTCATTGTGGGTGATGGTAACTTACGATCTGACGTCGAAGCACTCGTTCAGCAAAGTGGTCTCCAACATGCAATCATGATGTTAGGGATACGACAAGATGTGCCAGCCTTGCTTGCCATCAGTGATCTACTGGTTAGTGCGTCTCATTGGGAAGGGCTGCCGGTATCAATCCTGGAAGCGATGGCAAGCGGCGTGCCCATTGTTGCCACCGACGTCGGAGATATACCCTATGTGGTGGTCGAAGGGACTGGCCTGGTGGTGCCAGCACACCAACCAACGGTTCTGGCAGATGCAGTATGCCAATTACTGCAAGACCCAGAGCGCATGAAAGCCTATGGAGAACAAGCCAAAAACCATATCGACCAACATTACACGACTGAGGTCTGGGTCGATACTCTGTTGACTTATTATCGCGACATCATTGAATCTGATACATAATGACTGGTCTCCTCGCTATCTGTAGGCCACCAGTTCCCAACATTCCAAAGTTGAGATAGATGGATTTATTCTATGAAGATTTTTCAAACCATTGATAGTTTGCAAGTAGGAGGAGCGGAACAACTATTAATTTCGTTCGCACAAGGCACACAACAAAAAGACGTTGATCTGACAATTGTTGCTTTGCGCTCGGCAGATGCCCACATGCAACAACAATTAGAATCCCTTGGTGTAAACGTAGTTGTTGTGCCCGGCCCAGGGTCGTCACTGCTCCATCCGGTTCGTATCTGGCAATTGTATAAATTATTACGACGAGAAAAACCGGATATTATTCACGCACATTTGACGGCAACGATTATTATTTGTTCGCTGGTCGGCAAATTGCTATCCATCCCTGTTATTTGTACTATACACAATGTTCGTGCCGTACATGCTACTCACCTGAAGTTGAAACACCGTATTCGCCAGCGGTTGCACCGCCTGGCTTTACGACAATGGGCAAGTGGCGTGATAGCCGTGGGAAATCGCGTGGCGGAGACCTTTCGCCCCCAAATTGCTCCCAAGGATATTGAAGTTATTTGGAACGCTGTCTCTCCCATGCCTGAAGTTACCGAAGACCAGAAAACCACCCTACGACAATCCGTGGTTGGTGATGCAGCCGGGCCAATCTTGATCTGTGTGGGACGGTTGGTGGAGGCCAAAGGCCACCTGGATTTGTTAGACGCATTTCGCAAGATATATGATCAATTTCCCGAAACGCGCCTACTGATCGCTGGCGATGGTCAAATGCGACCTGACATTGAAGCTAAAATCCGCCAAGATGGTCTTGAAAATGCCGCCCTTGTATTGGGGTCACGCCCAGATATTCCGGCGTTGCTCGCCATCAGCGATTTGTTTGTGCTGGCGTCACACTGGGAGGGTCTACCCATCTCAATTTTGGAAGCGATGGCAAGCGAAGTACCTGTTGTAGCCACTGAAGTTGGTGAAGTATCGCATGTCGTGGTTGAAGGAACTGGCCTAGTAGTGCCTGCTCATCAGCCAGATACTCTGGCCGATACTGTGTGCCAATTGCTACAAACCCCAGAGCGCCTAGCAATTTATGGGCAGCAAGCCAAAGCTCATATTGACCAGCAGTATAGTATTGATGCCTGGGTTAACACGTTGCTGAAGTTTTACCAAAGTGTATTGGAGCAACGATAGTGATAGCAATCATCACAAGCTCACCGGTAATTTCCAGTCAGCTTGCTCGTGCTAAACCGAAAGCCTCTGCGAAACAGCAAACGCTATGCACAATGACTTGTGAACACTCCGCGGTGTTTAGTCAGTTGTGGTTTGGCTGGACGGTAGATAAATGACGAAGAATATCCGCGTCATTGGAACTTTGAAGGGAAATATAGAAACCAAACCCGCCGACCATATCAAATATGGTCTAATGTTTGAGGCACTAGCTCAACTTGTGCAGTTGGTGGATATATACGATACCACCCTTAAAGGACCGGGCCGGTGGCTTAATGCACTGCGGGCTTTTCATCCCGACCGCCACCAGTGGCGCGAGCGATTTTATCAGAATGTTCCGGCTTTCAAAGCGCGTTCGCAGCAAACAGTTACCCACTTACGACAACGACAGAAGGATTTTGACTTGATTTTTCAGGTTGGGGTCTTGTACGATGCGCGTTGGAACAATATCGGTAAGCCGAGTATTATCTATACTGACTATACGGCTTTTCTTTCACGCCAAAAGCGTGATTCAGGACGCTCACCGTTTACTGAAGCACAAAGCCAAATGTGGCTGGAGATGGAGAAACATGCGTTTGAACATGCCAGCCATATCTGTGCCCGTGCTGAATATGTGCGGAGGTCGATTGTAGAAAACTACGGTATCGCGGCAGAAAAGGTCACCACTATCGGAGGAGGGGTGGGTTTTGCCAATTTACCAGTTCTTGATAGTATCAAGCAAAATACGCAACGCCCGCCGACAGCCTTGTTTATTGGCAAAGATTTCTATCGCAAAGGCGGAGATATTTTGTTGCGTGCATTTGCTCAGACGCACCAAACACTGCCGGAAATACAACTCAAAATGGTGACGCAGGCTCCGTCCCAACTTGATCTGCCTTTGGAAGGCGTGGAGCTTATCCCGCCAACATGGGACCGAACTGTAATCGAAAAGTTGTTCCAAACTGCTGATGTGTTTGTGTTGCCGTCGCGATTGGAAACCTGGGGTGATGTCCTGCTAGAAGCAATGGCTTATGGTATACCTTGTATTGGAGTATCTGGTGAAGCGATGGGCGATATTATCGCTCATGAGCAAACCGGACTGGTGGTTCCTCCCCAGGATGTTGAGGCACTTGCTGGCGGACTGATAACACTATTGGGCAATCAGCAACTACAAACAACCTGGGGATTAGCGGGCCGCAGACGTCTGGAAGAACATTTTACCTGGGCAACGGTGATGCAAAAACTTACACCCATTATCGAACGGATTAATCAGGCTAATTGACTTATGTCGAAAATCACATTCATCACACTCACGTTATTCCTGGTCGCAACAGTGGGCCTAGCCGCCACAGCCAGCTATGCTCAAGGGCCAGATGACACAACACCTACCACAACACCTACATTGGAACCCGAGGCGACTTCGACAGTTGAAGTCGAAACGATTACGCCGACTCCTACTGGCGAAGATATAGCTACAGCGACTCCGACACCTACCGATGCACCGACCGCAACCCTAACTCCTATTCCAGGCAATTCCGCCATTCTGAGTTTTCGAGATTTCGGATTAGAAAGCCGCCTGATGCGTGGCCCATTCGACCGAGTTAGTTATCCGTTTGCTTTGCCTTCTGATTGGGCACTCAGTACGGGAACACGGGTCGAGTTGAATCTGACCAGCTACAGTAGCGCCCCTACCACCAATGCAACCGCCGTGACTGAAAATATCAGTGGCTTACTTGAGATTGAATTCAATGGTATCTATGTTGATTCATTTATTATCAACTGGAATGAGGAAACGACCATTACATTTGAATTGCCGCCGGAATCACTGGAGACAACCCGTGAAGATGGACGCCATTCTCTACGCATTACACTAGATAGTGGGCACGATTGCAGTGAAATGATAACTGGCGTAGCACTGGGTGACGATTCTCTCTTGCGTTTGCACTACGACCAGATTCCGCCATCAACCGATCTAAGGTTGCTACCCCGTCCCTTCTACCAACGATCCTTTTTACCAGACACGGCCTTGGTTGTGGTTCCAACCGATCCGACAGCGACAGAGCTGGAAGCAGCAATGCGCCTCATGGCTGGGTTTGGGCGTTCCAGTGGCAGTAATGTAAGCCTCACACTGCTAACTACCGACACTCTCACGCAAACATTGTTGACCAATGAGCATATGATTTTCGTTGGCAAGACATCAGAATTCCCAATGCTTAATGAGGCCACATCGCCTCCTAATGAATCGAGTCAGGCTGTTGATACCGATGGCATCCTCTGGATGACCGTTTCTCCCTGGAATCCATCAAAGGTTGTGATGGTGGTTGGTGGCGAAACAGATGAAGCAGTTTACAAAGCGGGTATAGCTGCTAGCAGCCAGCAAATCCGTACTGTCGGTATTAATAATCTAGCAATTATCTCTAACGTTGAGGCAGATGTTGAAGCTCCAAACCTAGCGGGAGCCGTATTCAACCAAACATTCGCTGAGGCTGGCTTCTCCACACAAACCCTGGACGATGTGGGACACAATAGCCTCGACATTTCATTCACCATTCCACCAGGGCAAGACGTTGGAACCGATGCTTATTTTGACCTGGTGTTCAGCCATTCAACCTTGCTGAATTATGATCGTTCAGGTGTGGTGGTAACCATAAACGACATTCCAATCGGCAGTATCCGGCTTTCAGATGCCAATGCTGGCCTGACCACTGTCCGCTTCACCGTTCCCCCTACGCTTTTACAAGCGGGGTTAAACCGATTGAGTGTTCAAGTAGAACTTCGTCCAATCTCCGAGTGCTATGATCCTGATACCGTGGCAGCGTGGTTCACCATCCACGATACATCTTTGCTCAGTTTGCAGTTGGTCGAGGGAGCCATTCCCATTGAGTCGGCGTTGGCTGCCAATTTAGCCTACTATCCCAGCCCATTTTCGGGTAATCCCCACTTAGACAATGTGGTGCTAATTGTTCCTCCAGATGCACCCGATATGTGGAACAGTGCGGCCCAGTTGATGTTTAATTTGGGCGACGAGACCGACGGCTCCTGGTTTGAAGTTCAGACCGTATTCGCCGATGACGTTCCGCCAGAGTTGATGGAAGATTATCATCTTATCTTGGTCGGGCGACCTTCCCAATTACCCTTAGTCGCTGAATGGCAAGAACTTTTGCCAGCATCCTTTGATCCTGGCAGCGATATCGCGGTTGAAAGGGATACCGCCATTTACTTCGAGCAATCCGCCGAGACCAGTATGAGTTATCTTGAACTCATCCAGTTGCCGGGTAATCCGGGGCGATTGGCAATGCTTATCATGGGAACTGATTTGATGGCGGTGAATAACACCACATTACTCCTGAGCGATGATGACCTTCGCAGCGGGTTAGTAGGCAATCTGGTGTTTTATGATGGTATACAAGTTATGTCCCGTAATATCATTAGCGCCGATATTGATATAGAAGATGGTGCATCTGGCACAACATCCAGTCCTGATGATGGTGATGTAACATTGACTGTCGAGGAAGGCGATGCCTCCGACGATGATCCGTATAGTTGGATTCCACGATTCATCATCGCTTCTAGTCTATTGATGGCTGGAATTATCGGCTTTGTTATATTTACAACCGTCTTCCGCAGCCTCCGTCCCAGCATTCGGCGTATCGCTGCTCAACGGCTGACACTTGACCTGCCATTTGAGGTGCGTTTCATTGACTATCGACACCACCGCAACATCCGAGCGGCATTAGATAACATTAGCGCCACCGATCCCGATGCGATCATCTGGGCTGAGGGTTTTCCGGCAGGCAAATCACCAGGGTTGACCAAACACGAACTCCGGTCTGCCGAGTCGCTGGTCATTCTGACATCGCCTTCCAGCAATGTGGAAATGGAGGAGGGAATTCGCACAGTACATCCCAAGCGTATTTACATGGTAGCTGATTGGCCGATGATAAAAACGCTACCGGAGTTTATCAAGGCCTTGCGCCGCCTCTCGGAAACGGTCATGGACCGGGACGAGGGGAAAGTCGATATTACGTTGATGACCGAGCGTCTGGCGCAACCAGAGAATGTTGTCCGTTTGGGGTTGGAATATCTGGAGAACCTGGGCATCATCACAGTTCAGTCCCGAGATGCACGGTTCCTCTACATCAAGAAAGGTAACAATCGGCCCCAGGATCGTGAATCGAAGATTGTCATGAAGCATCTTGAAAATGCCTGGGAGACCGTGAACAACTACCGGCGCGATCTACGCCGTGTCAAATTGTCATAGTCAACAGCAAAACATCAAAAATAACGCCTGCCCCATACACAATGGGACAGGCGTTTACATTCACCGCCAGTTTCTACAACGTATCGCTGAAATCGCACAATCCATCTAGCGCGGCCTGTACCAAGCGATCATCCAATTCGGCGCGATTATTCCCATCCAGACGGAGATGCGGTTCAGCTCTCACGGTCACCAAACACATTGAGGCTGTGGCAATCCCCAAAGTCATGCCCAAGGTGAAAACCAGTGCAGTTTCCATATCCATGCTTTGCACACCGGCTTTCATGGGCAGCGTGAGATCCAACGACTCTGAACCAGTTAATGATGGGGCCATATCGGGATAGAAGGCATCATAAGTCGCTGTCAGGCCTGTGTAGGTTGGGAGGTCGTGATGTTGAGCAGCCATCGCGAGGGTGCGCACCAGTGGAAAATGAGGGATGGCTGGATATGCAAGTGGTAAATAGCGTTGAGATAGTCCCTCAAAACGAGCAGCGCCAGCTGACAGAACGACTGTCCCCAATTCAGCCCGAACTCCCATCATAGTCCCGATGCGAACGATAGCTCGGACCCCTAATTGGGCCAGTTCTTCGATAGCGATAGCTGTTGAAGGCGCACCAATGCCACCAGAAGCAATTGTCACCTCATAATCTCGGTATGTGCCTGTCGTCACCAGAAATTCGCGGTTGGCGCTGACTTTCCGATGAGTATCCAGCATCGCAGCGGCACGATCCACCCGCGCAGGATCGCCTGATAAAAGAACAAGTGGGGCTACATCCCCAGGTCTACAACGTAAGTAAAGCGTCGGTTCCGTAATCATGATGACAAAAACTGTCCAAAATAGTGTGTATAGCGTTCTATTGCTTGTTCCCAAGATGGCAGGTTGGTTTGGCTGCCAACGGCCCCGATGACAAATGATGCCACTACGACACCGAGCTGGGCGCTGACAACTGGAGGAGCATCGCGAAGTAATCCGGCCAAAAAACCTGCCGTAAAGGCGTCACCAGCTCCAGTGGTATCCGCAACGTGTGCCAAATAAATGGCAGGAACATGTTGCCTGCCTGTTGGTGTATATATGTCAGCCCCCGCTGCGCCATTCGTCACGATCACTGCCTGCATAGATTCGTGCAGCAAATCATCAACAGACGGATAGCGCATGGCAGAAAGCACATAGTCGGCTTCGATGTGATTCATTAGCACATAGCTACTCGCTTCCCAAAAAGTTTTCAATACTGTTGACGGGTAAGCATGAATATCAGGCTTCAGCTCCCAAATTAAGGGGATACCGACATCGGTCACGGCCTGCACAAACTGTTCGTTATAAGCAAGATAGCCGACGGTCACAACGGCGAACCGATAACGCTCAATGCCATGCAACGTTAGGGTTGACTGCCAGGCGTCCGCCGCCCCTGGATAGAAAAAATTTTGATATTGGTTCTCCGGCCCCAAAAACAGATAACTGCGCGATGTTTGTTGCCCCGTCACTTGAGTCACATTATCGGTATTGACCTGCAACTGACTCAAATATTGGCAGTAATTGTCCCCTGCCGTATCGTCACCCACCACCATCGCGACTCCACTTTTGAAGCCCAGCCGTGTTAACCCTACTGCGACATTTGCGCCACAGCCACCAAAATAGGGTGTGCCGAGTAAATTCCGCAATAGAGCTGTCTCACCCACTGTGGGATGATGCGAAACGTGAACGATGTAATCCAGGCTGGGATAGCCAGTCGTCAATACATCCATCAGCTACCTATCCTCACCTAAAAGTGTCAGGGCTTCGTCTATCGTTACCACACGCCCCAAATATTTGTCGATGTCTTCCAAGTTGGCCTTGTGGAGATGCTCCTTATCTGTCGAAACACATTCTTGTGGCACGATCACATGATAGTTGCTCTGGAAAGCGTCTTGAGCTGTGGCGCGAATGCAGACATTGGTTTTCGTACCGACCAGAAACAGTGTGTCGATATGGTTGTCACGCAAAATCAAGTCCAGATCGGTTGCCATGAATGCACTATAGCGTCGTTTGGTAATTACATAATCCTGTTCTAGTGGAGCCAGCGGGGGCGCAAGTTCCACGCCGAACGTCCCCGCTTCGCAGTGATAACGCACATGCTCCAATTCCCAATCGGGCTTGCCGGGGCGATGCGAGTCAATGACCCAGATAATCACTGCGCCTGCATCACGGGCCTGACGGGTAAAGTGGTCGATATGTGGCACAATCTCAGCCGCCTGTGGGTGTGACACTTTGCCATCCGGGTCCGTAAAATCTTTGACGACATCAATGACCAAAACTGCCTGTTTGCTCATCTACGACCATCCCTTCCGCCATTCTTGCCGAAACGAAATCACCACCAGCGCCACCACCACCATTAAATACGGCATCAATTGAAAAAACTCGTTGGGAATGATACTGCGACGTGTTTGCATCCTGAATTGAAGTGCCTGAAAAAAACCAAATAGAAGACAGGCAACTGCCGTCAGGCGTGGGCGGGCTGCTGCAAAGTAAACGGCAGCCAGGGCAATGAACCCACGATCCCCGGTCATCCGTTCACGGAACAGCGCCAAGTCACCCACAGATAGGTGCGCTCCGGCCAACCCACACAATGCACCGCCCAGCATCAGCGACAGGTATTGCATCCGTGTGACAGAAATTCCGGCAGTGCGGGCTGCTTCCGGATGCTCGCCCACGGCCCGGATATGGCCGCCCACCACTGAACGATACAAGAAAATGGAGGTCAAGGGAACCATCAACCAGGAAACATACACCAACGGCGAATGGCCTAGCACGATGTCGCCGAGAATCGGCATAGCACGGCCTATCGCAGCCGTGATAGCGCCAATTACTGGTATGTCACCCAGTATCGAGTATCCTAAAACAAATTCGGCAATGAGCAACCAGTGTTCCAGTAGTGGGAAATTAACCACAGGTAATTTCTCAAGCTCCAATGGCGCAAATGTGCCGCTGGTATCATACAATACGTCCAGCAAGAAAGCAGTACCACCAATTGCCAAGAAATTGAAGGCTAGTCCCGCCACAATCAAATTAGCTCGCATAGAAATGACGGCAATAGCAAAAGCCATACCCAACAATGCACCTACCAGCGCCGCAAACAAAACACCACCCCAGGTTGAACCTATCTCAAAACCGGCTACCACAGCAGTAAAGGCTCCGGCCAGCATCAAGCCTTCCAGAGCAATGTTAATCAAGCCAACCTGATAACTTAACAGGCCCGCCATGCCTACCAAGATTAGCGGCGTGGAGATGCGGAGGGTAGCCTCGCTGAGATTAATGAAGGTATCCATAACATAAACCTCTATGACGCAACCGGCGTTGTAACCGACTCTGTGGTAGCGGCAGGCGTCGCCGGTGGTTTTTGAGCGCGTCGGCGTCGTTGAATCCAGTTCAGATTCAGGTCAATCGCCACAAAAAGAATAATCAGGGCTTGGATGATGTCTACAAGGTCAATTGGCACATCGGTGAACACTTCGATGGTTGTGCCCCCACTACGAAGCACCCCAAATAGCAGCGAGCCGATCAACACTCCAATGGGCGAATTTCGCCCTAACAGTGCAATCGTAATACCATCGAAGCCGAACCCTCGGGAGAAACGAGCTGTGAAATTATAATGCACACCCAATACTTGTCCCGCCCCCGCTAGACCACCAAGAATACCACTGAGGACCATCACCTGCATGATGACCGCTGCTTTGGGAATACCAGACCAGCGAGCGAACAGCGGGTTGTCACCCACCATGCGAACGGCATAGCCCAGTCGAGTACGTTGCATAATAATCATCATCGCAACGACACAGGCCAGTGCCAGATAGATGGTTGAATTGAGTTGAGAACGCTCCACCAGACGAGGTAATTGGGCTTGGGGCGCAATCGTCTCCGACATCGCATTCGCCATGCTCGGCAGAAAGAACGGCCCGCTTTGCACCATATAGCTCGTTAACTCGATGGCGACATAGTTGAGCATAATGGTTGAAACTACTTCATCAACTCGCAATCGCGCCTTGAGATAGCCAGGGATGAGTCCCCAAAGGCCACCGAAAATCCCTGCCATTACAAAAGCAAAGGTAATCAGCGGAATACGTGGCATATCAACAAAGGTGAATCCAACCCATGCCGCTACGATGGCCCCCATATATAGGGAGCCTTCAACACCGATATTGAACACACCTGCTCGAAAAGCGATTGCCGTTCCTAGACCGGTAAAGATTAGGGGGGTGGCCGCCAGCAACGAATTGGCTCGTGCCCGCGATGTACCCAGACCCCATTCAAACAAAACGCGATAGGTATCCAGGACATCTTTGCCAGAGATTTTCAGCACAAGCCCCGAAACGATCAGTGCAATTTCGATGGTGATCACAACTCGGGCCATGTTCACTATCGTTGGGATGAGCCACTCTTGCCAAGCTGCCTCGCTGAGGCGGTAGGCGCACTGCTCGCAGGTCGCGGCCTCTGAACGATTAGTGATACGGCATTGTGGGCATCGCTTCTCCAACAAGGGGGACAATATAAACCAGAGTGGGGCCAGAAAGAGGATACCACCGATGCCCCCCGCAATGGCTCCACCTAACATCCCAACCCACCAAGATCGGTTGCGACTGTAAAATATGAGGGCAGTGATAGTTCCACCAACAATTCCCCAAGCGATAACCCCCATCCAGGCTCCAGCAGAACCACCCAGAATGGGGCCAACCGCCCAATATGGCAGGGGAGTACGTTCACCAAACATTAAATACCGAACCTTGCAATAAATCGCATATCATTTAGGCAAAAATAGTTTCTGCGGCAGCAGTACGCCCAGCCATCAACAAGCCCAGCTTTTGGCGATCTGCTTCGCCGACTGTCAAGTGTCCCACCAATTGCCCTTCATAAATCACAACAATACGATCCGACAGGGCTAACAACTCATCGAGATCTGCCGACACCAACAAAATTGCCGTCCCTGCGTCGCGTAACCGCAACAATTCCTCATGAACAAACTGCATCGCGCCAATATCCAGCCCACGTGTGGGTTGCGCCGCAATCAACACAGCAGGGTTCTCGGCCAGTTCGCGGGCAATCACGACTTTCTGAGCATTGCCACCAGACAGCGTTTTGACACGCACATTTGGCCCACGCACTCGAATATCGTGGGTAGCGATGGCCTGTTGGGCAAACCGCCGCATCCGCCCCGGAATTAATATACCCCAACGTGAAAAGTGTGAATTATGATAGCGCGTCGAGCCAATATTATCGGTCAAGGTCGATTCAGGACTGAGGCCTTCGTGGGTGCGGTCTTCAGGAATCACTGCCAGTCCACGAGAGCGTCGCTGGCGATTGCCCAGACGAGTCACGCCCTCATCAGCTAACACAATATCACCTTGCTGCGGATCGCGTAGCCCCACCAGTGTTTCAATCAATTCATGCTGACCGTTACCCTCAACACCGGCTAGCCCCATGATTTCGCCAGCATTTATCGTAAAGCTCATACTATGAATAGCCGGCAACCCACGATCATCCTGCACCGAAATATCCCGGACGTCCAACGCAGGATGTTGTTCTTCGTCAGATGAATCCTCTTTCTGGCGACTTATGGTGGTAAGATCGCGCCCGACCATCATTTGGGTGATGGCTGCTGGTGATGTCTCGCTAACGATCACTGTGCCGATCACTGCGCCATGACGCAGCACCGTTGCCCGATCACAGATCGCCATGACTTCGCGGAGCTTGTGGGTGATAAAGATGACGGTGTGTTGCTCGGCCACCAATCGTCGCAAAACGCCGAATAGTTCATCAACTTCCTGGGGAGTCAGTACCGCCGAAGGTTCATCTAAAATCAGCAACCGGGCGTTGCGATAGAGTAATTTCAGGATTTCAACGCGTTGTTGTATACCCACAGATAGATCGGCAACCCGCGCTGTGGGATTTACCTTCAAACCAAATTGCTCCGAGAGTGCCCGAACTCGCGTGATCATTGCCCGTCGATTGACAAATGGGCCACGCCGAGGTTCATAACCCAGCGTGACGTTTTCAGCTACCGAGAGCGAGGGTACAAGCTGAAAATGCTGATGCACCATGTCAATGCCGAGTCTAATAGCAGCCTGGGGGTTGGGGATAGATACCGGCTGACCGCGCAGCAAGATATGTCCGGCATCTGGTTTCTCCATTCCATACAGAATTTTCATGAGGGTCGATTTACCAGCGCCATTTTCACCAACCAGCGCATGAATTTCGCCTTCAACAACCTCAAAATCAATAGCGTTGTTGGCGACCACGCCCGGAAAATATTTGGTGATGCCGTGCATCTGTAAATAGGCCATCACGCCCTCACAAGCGAAGCCACGCCCATTATGAAGGCGTGGCTCATGGGGAATTGGGAATTATTATTCTTCAGCCAACGCTGCCCAAAGTGCATCCACACCCGTGCAGGTTGGATCTTCGTCGATAATCGCAAATTGCTCGGCAGAGAGTGTGCGAATGTCAATGACCTCAAGTTCTCCGTCGATAATATCCTGGCGCATCGTATTAACCATATCCACATAATCGCGGGGCACAATATGGCGGGTATAGGTCATTTCGCTCAACCCAACGCCCTCCACGTCCAGGCCATATTGCAGAACAGTGCCACCTTCCAACTCGCCATTCACAGCCAGTTCGATAGTGTTATAGACTGCAACATCAACGCGCTTCAACATACTGGTCAACACATTACCAGGTGCCAGATAGTCTTGGTCACCATCGACACCAATCGCAAAGAAGTTTTCTTCACTGGCGGCTTCAATGACACCAGCACCAGTGCCGCCAGCCACCTGGAAGACAACATCGGCACCCTGTTCGTGCATTGCCAAGGTCATTTCACGACCTGTTGCCGGGTCGCCAAAAGTATTGGAGTAGGCCATCAGAACTTCAACATCGGAATTGATGGCACATGCACCTTGCAAATATCCATAGAGGAACACATCAATACCACTAGACTTGACGCCACCTATGACACCCAAAACAGCTTCTGAGTTCGTTTGCTCGATGCTCTCATCAGTGGTTACCAAAGCGGCCAATGCACCAGCCAGATAGGACCCGGTGTGTTCATCAAACATGATAGACACTACATTGGGTTGATCGACAACAATGTTGACAATAGCGAATGTGGTATCGGGATAGTCACCGGCGATGCGGCCCAGCGGTTCGAAATGGCTGAATTCAAGCGTAATGACCAAATCAAACCCGGCTTCAGCCGCCGTTCGCAATAATTGTTCAGCTTCGCCCACTGGATCGGATGATTCAATGGGGAACACCTGTACACCAAAATCTTGGGCAGCTTTAGTCAACCCCGCGAAAGCAGAGTCATTATAGGAACGATCTCCCAGACCGCCCTGAGCAATAATCAGCGCTACCGTCAAATCTGATTGCGCCTGAGTTGAAGACGATGTTCCGGCCAGGCCAGGTAGGAGTAATACACCAATCAAAATCAGTAATGTCAGTTTACGTCGAACCATCATGATCGTTTGCCTCCGAAAATCTTAATAATGTGAGGATTTTTGTTAACTTCCCTGTACCGATTGCTGCCGTACTCACCTCCTTATATCAAGTATCAACGTTTTAGACGAACGGTATAACGGTAGAGGTCTGCCCGATAGATGGCGACCACAGTTTCGATAGGAATATGTTGGTGATCCCAGGTCAAACGCGTGACCTTCAATAGTGGTTCACCGTGTGGGACATTCAACCATGCGGCTAACTGTGCATCGGCTTTAGTTGCTTCCAGGTGTTCTTCAGCTTCAGCTAATTGAATATTATGTGCTTCCAACACCGCATAAAGTGACCCGGCGGATTCCAGTTCTTTGCGTTCGAAATCAGTATAACTAAGATAAACATCATGCAGTGCAACTGGCCGACGGCCAACAAAGCGCAGCCGTTTGATATGCAAGACCGGCGTCCTCGGTTCGAGTTGGAGACGTGTTGCCACCATACTACGGGCAGGACATATCTCAAATTCCAAAATACTTGACGAAGGTATAAGGTTTTTGTCACGAATATTTTCTGTGAAGCTTTCCAGATTGTGCAGTAAATGCTCCAACAATCGAGGCATGACAAATGTACCACGCCCTTTTTCCCGGTAGATCAGTTCTTTGTTCACCAGATAGGTCATTGCCTGGCGAACCGTCATAACGCTGATTTGGAGTTGGCGAGCCAGCATGGTTTCGGATGGCAACGGATCATTCAGTTGCCAGGTTCCGTTCACTATCAATTGTTCAAGCTGCTCTTGCAACTGAAGATAAATAGGAACAGCGCTATTTTTATCTATTTGAATTTGCGACAGATCAAATGGTTTCATGATAGTATTTTATAGAAATATCTAGTCCTCTAGATATGCACAATTATATGAAAATTCGGCTGCTAATGCAATAAATTGCCTGGGGGGTGCATACCAGATTGGGGGCAATGCTGACTGACAATTTAGCCACAAGTAGCTTTGGCGGCTGTATAGGAACGGATGACGGATGCCCCGGTCGGCACGCTCCGGGCCGTGTCCAGCATCAATTAGCTCATTGTTTAATCCGCCGCGAATCGGTTCGCCCTAGATTTGGGATACACCCCTCAAGCGCCAGCGTGGATGTTTTGGCGCTCATGAAACTACAAAATTATCTGTCGGGCATGGCGAATATACTCTTGAGAACGAAGAGTAGCCAATATCTCATCAGATAGGGGTTCATCCAGTGTCACCACTGAGAGCGTTTGGCCGCCACGTTCAGCACGTCCGGTGCGCCAGTCGGCGATATTAATCTGGTTATCGGCCAACAATTGCCCCACACACCCAATGACGCCGGGGACGTCATAGCTGCCAATGATGAGCATGATGCCTTCTGGCATGATGTCAGCCTGATATTGGTCAATCTGGACGATATGCGGGTCGGTATGATTGAATAATGCACCGGCGACTACCAGGCTACCGTCTGCCCATTGCACGCGACACGAGAGCAGATGCGTATAATGGGTACTGTCCAGCCCTTTGGCCTGCGACACTGTAATGTGATGTTCGTGGGCCAACAACGGGGCGTTGATGTAGTTCACTTTATCTTCGCCCAACATCGGCGCAAGAATGCCACGCAGCGTCGCCACCGTAACAGGCTTGATGAGATGCAAAAACTCCTCACCTTTGAATTCCATCAGCACCCGTTGAATTGGCCCATCCGCCAGATAATATTGTAGTCGGCCAATGGTTTCTGCCAGGCGCATATAGGGAGCCACTTCCTCAAAAGGCTGCCCATTTGCACCCAATGGCATATTGATCACATTGCGAAAGTCCTGGCCGTGCAGCGCATCTAAAACTTGCTGGGCAATCATTTCACTCATTTTGTGCTGGGCTTCGTGCGTGTAATCTGCCAGACGCGGAGTATGCAAAACACGTGGATGACTACGCAGTGAACTTCCTGAAACAGGATCCCTAGCAAACACATCCAGTGCCACTCCGGCAATCATCCCATTGTCTAGCAAAGGCAGCAAAGCATCTTCATCTATCAAGCTTTCGTGTGTCAGGTTGAGTAACAATGCGCCTGGTTTAACCAACCCTAGCCTATCATGATTAAGCAGGCGGTGTGTCTCCGGTGTGACGGAGCAGTGTACACTGATAACATCGGCACTCGATAGCAATTCTGGCAACCCTACCAGCTTTACTGGCAGACTTTCCAACCGACTTTCAAGCACATAGGGATCATTAACCAGAACTTGCATCCCGAAAGCAGTAGCCCGTTTGGCGACTTCGTAGCCCACATTACCTAGCCCGATCAACCCCAATATCTTGCCATGCAGCTCACTCCCAAGCAATTCATCGCGCTTCCAGTCGCCACTCCTCAGTTGATTGTGTCCCTGGACAACAGGTCGTGCTAGTGCCAGTAACATTGCCAATGTGTACTCGGCAACACTCGTTGCATTCATGCCGGGTGTATTCATGACAATGATGCCACGTCGAGTCGCTTCGTCCACGTCAATGCCCGCGAACCCACTGCCGACGCGTCCTATCACGCGCAACTGTGGGGCGGCGTCCAGCAAAGATTTATCAACACGAACACTATGCCGGATAATCAGCGCCTCGGCGGTTACCAATGACAGATGATCGTGTATTGGCTCGGAAGCAGAGATTTGCACCAATTCGCTAGTTTCGTCTCGTAGAATTTCAAACCCTGCTTCGGAAAGTTGGGTTGTAACAATGATATGATAGGACATAGGCTTTTCCTCCAGGCATTAAGCTTAACGCATTTTCCTAACGGCAGTCTAGTCCAGGTATATGCGTTTGAAATGATCTAAACAGATAGCAATGCTGCTATACTCAAGGCCAACTATTATCATACGAAGGAGAAATTCTGGTGAAATTGGGCGTTGTTCTCCCCCAGACTGAGATTGGCGGTGATGTTGCCTTCTTGCGCGATTATGTTCAGGCGGCGGAAGCGTTGGGCTTTGATTATTTGTTGGCTTATGAGCATGTGTTGGGTGCGAATCCGGAGCGTCCAGGTGGCTGGAACGGGCCTTATACACATACCGACTCGTTTCATGAGCCATTCGTCACCTTTGGCTATATGGCAGCCCTGACCGAGCGCATTGAATTCGCTACTGGTATTTTGATTTTGCCACAGCGCCCCACAGTCCTCGTTGCCAAGCAAGCTGCCCAACTGGATGTGCTGTGCGGTGGGCGACTGCGCCTGGGCATTGGGATCGGCTGGAACGCGGTGGAATTTGAAGCTCTCAACGAGAATTTTCGCAATCGTGGTAGACGTTCGGAGGAACAGGTGGCAGTGTTGCGCGAATTGTGGACAAAACCGCTGGTGACATTCCAGGGTGACTATCACACGATTTCCGACGCGGGCCTCAACCCGATGCCGGTGCAGCGCCCGATTCCGTTATGGTTTGGTGGTGGCAAGGATATTGTGCTGCGGCGTATGGCTCGGCTCGGCGATGGCTGGATGCCGAATACAATGTCTTTCGACAAAACCGCGTATATAGTCGGTAAACTCAAGCGTTACTTGGAAGAAGCCGGACGCAACCCAGATGATTTCGGCTTGGATATTCGCATATCAATGAAGCAACATCCACAAGCGGAATGGGAAGCGGTTGTGAGTCAATGGAAAGGATTGGGCGCAACGCATCTGTGCATCAACACAATGGGCATGGGATTGGAGCTATCCGATCATATTGGCGCGATTCGTCGATTCAAAGAGGCAGTTGGCTAATCTTGTACACTGGCAAGACCCTGCTCAATCACCCACCGCATACTCACATCGGTTGTTTCGTGCAAAGCACGTTGGAAGTGGGCGCGAGCCTCGACCAGATTACCGGTACTGGCGGCCTGACTGCCTTCAAACACATGCGCCAAGGCACGATAATGCACCCGTTCATCAGCGGTAGATAGCTCGTCAGCATTCTTCTCTAACGTGGTCAATAACTGGTCGATGGCGGTGTTGGCGGCCTCGTATTGCGTCAACCCAGCATGGCTGTGTGCGATTAAGGCATAGACGTAAATAACGTCCTTCAACTCGCTTTCACGCGTGCGCTGTAACACTTCCAGTGAAGCGCGGGCAGCTTCCAGCGTGCCTTTATACTTCTCGATAGTATCCAGTGTTTCTTTGAGTTCCGCCGAAGCTGTTTTGTTGAGGTTGGCATAGGAGGCCATGCGCTTATAAGCCTCTGCTGCTTTGTGCAAATTCCCCTCGCGGCGATAGGCTTGTGCGACCATTTCCAATGTCTGTGCGATACGATTATCAGAACGTGGCTTGTGATTGAGTTCGATTTCCAACGCCTGTTCCAACGCCTTGTGTGTCTCTAACCAGTTTGATTGCATAGTATAGAGACGGCCCAACGTCCGGTAGCGGTTGGCGCTATCAATAGGTTGTAGATTGCGGTCTGTGTAAACCAGAGCTTCATGATAACAGGCAATGGCAGCCGATAGGTTGCGGAGGACTTCGTAAGCGCCGGAAAGGGCATCCAATGTGTTCACAATACGCCCGTTGACTTGTTGGGTCAACCCTTTTTCGATATCCAATGCTTGTTGCAGCGGAGGGATGGCATCAGCATGACGGTCGGCAGCAATCAACATCTTGCCCAACAAACGCCATGTCTCGGCGGTCTCTGGCTGATCAACTGGATGATAATCTAACGCGTCTCTGAAGGCTTTTTCGGCGTCATCATACATGGCCTGAACAGTGAATGCCTGTGCGATGGCCCGGTGTGTCAGAGCAATTTCTTGGGCCGGGGAATCGGTGGTGATAGCCAGGGCTTCAGTCCAGGCTTCACGAGCTTCAGGCAATTGGCCGAGTAGCGAGAACGTCTGCCCATAACCGCGCAACGTGGCTGCCCGTTCGTGGGACATCGCCTCGGCAGGCTGAACGTCAAGTGCGTCTTCATAAGCATCCAACGCCTCCTCCAGGCGGTTTGCATGACGGAAGGTATCGGCCAGGGCCACAATCACCAACCCTAATTCTCGCGATGTGCCGTACATATCTGTTTCAGCACGGGCCTGTAGATAAAGTACGATGGCTTCTTCGTACTGGTGCATAGCCGTGTTGGTGGCAGCCAATTTGACCAACACCTGGCGATGATCGTCCGGTGAGGATTGACGAGCGGTATCCAGTGTATCCAATGCATTCCGATAAGCGATAGCTGCCTGGGGATATTGTCCCTGAGCTTCATGGCTATCTCCCAGGCTCATATACACCTGTGCCATATGTACTGGGTCAGAATCAGGCAATGAACGCAGCCTGACAAGTGCATCCTCATAGATCTCAATCGAATCGGCGTAATGGTTAGTGCCACTGAGCAAACGTGCCAGCTTGATCAGAATGCGAGCTGAAGCGCCTGGCTCACCCTGACGGTTGAGTAGCGGGCTGGCTTGTTGTACATGCTGGATTGCAGCGGCAGTATCCTGTAACTCCAGATGAATATCGGCGATACGTTCCAGCAGCAAGGCTTTTTTGTGGTCGATGGGATGATGTTCACGGGCAGTGTGAAAATGTACCAACGATGTCTCTAGCTGTCCCAAATGCGCTAAGGCGATACCCGTATACTCGTGCGCCAAGGCAAAGGTGAACACCTCAGCTTCTACTGCGTTATATAAAATCGGAGCCAGGATGTCGATGGTATCCTGCCAATGCCCTAACGCCAGATAGATCTGGCCTAGATCCCGACGCGCACTCCAGGCCGCCGGCGTGCTGGGATAGTGTTGTTCCGCTAGACTGACTGCTTGCTCGGCTAATGGCTGTGCTTCATCGGCGCGGTCACTGGCAAGCAAGCTGCGAACCGCCAGTGTCAATACCAGCAACACAATGGGCGGCTGTGAATCTTCCAGCGCATCAGTCCGTCCTGCCAACAGACTCAACCATTTCCCCAGGGTATTGATCGCCTGATCGAAGTGATTCATGGCCTGTTCGATCAGCGATTGACGACAGAGTGTATAACCTAAATATTGCAAATCAGCGGACGGATTCTGGTTTAAATGTGCCAGCATTAAGCGGCAAACTTCGAGGGCTTGCCCATAGCGTTCAGCCGCATGTAGGGTATCCTGTAAAGCTGTCTGGGTTATAAAATAACCTGGCGAGTCCTGCTGTGCATTCTTGTGCGTCAGGGCACGGCGATAATTGCCAATGGCGCGGTCCGCCTGATTGTTAGCACGATAGGCATCCGCCAGATGGTGCAGTGCAATACCAATCCGTGCTTCATCACGGCTAGGTACACTTTGAGCATGATCGACCTCGGCTTCAAACATCACCAGAGCTTGTTTTCTGTTGCCGCGTCGCCAATAGGCCCGCCCCATGGTACGATAAATATCCGCTTTTTCACGGTGACCAGCATCCTCGACCTTATTCAGAACCTCCAATGCCTGTTCGCCCACATCAAGTGCCTTTTGTGGATTGCCGTCCAGGAATTCCAGTGCGGCTTGCAGGCCGAATATTTGTCCTTTTAGGATGTCATTCGCTTTCGTCAGAGTAGGATATAAGTCGTGTGCCTGCACCAACAATTTATGGGCGCGGCTCACGTCACCTTGAGTGATAATGGCTTTGGTCATGGCAAGGAGGACTTCCAAGCGTAGCGGATTTTGCTTGCCTGCCGATTCCAGGGCCAGTTCATAACCCCGCACGGCATTTTCCAGATCGCCCTGTAAATGGTAGATCATAGCCCGCAAGAAGGCGCTATTGCTGTCACGGGCACGAGCGATGGCCTCCAGCGCATCAGCATACCGCTCGGCTTGTAAATAGGCAGCCGCACGATCATATGATGTTAAGCCTTCAGCGACATCAAGTGCCTCAAACATCTGATCCCATTGGCGCAGGTCCATATAAATGCGGGCACGTTCAGTATAGGTATCGGGCTGGTCGTCCAGAACGCCTAGTGCATCCTTATAACGTTCCTGCTTGCGATATAGAGCCGCCAGGGCAATACGAATCAGATGCAGCGATTCTTCAGCTTTCAAATCATAGACCAGCCTGGCCGCTCGTTCGAGGTTTTTGGTTGCGGCAGCATAATTGTTGGTTTCACGGTGATAATGGGCAAAAGTCACCAGTGCTTCAGCAATGTCATGATCCGAACCATGTTGTTCAGCTAACTGTAGACCGCTCTCAAACGCCGCCAGCGCCTCCGGAAATTGATCTTTACCCAAGAATCGCAGTCCGTCGCCCACGAGAGCAGCAGCACGCGCACGTTCACCGATCAGTTTCGGAATCGGCAGATCAGGCGGGAAATAAGCTGGCACATACTCGCGTAGATAAGCGCCCAATGTCATATTGAATTTATGGGTAAAGCTCTCATTACGTTGTTGTTGAGCCTGATCCAACGTATGCAACAACTCACCCTGTAGCCGGTAAATCTGTACCGGGTCTTCACGATGGCGGCGAGCATAGGTCAGTGCCCAGTTATGTAAATGCTCAGTGAGTTTTTTAGATTGCGCCGCTTCCTTCGCCATACGCTCCCAGATCAGCCGGTGTACGGTATAGGAAGCAGCCGGGCGGTCGTCATACGTCAGGAATCCGCGCCGGATCAGGAACGACAGCCCACGATAACTTGCCAGTTCATTGTTTAAATTCGCCGTACCGATAATTGCCTCGAAGCCAACTCCGGTGGCTGGCAATGCCCCAAACGCCAAGAGAAGATCATAATAATCACCAGGCAGCGCATCCAACGAAATATCTAGCGCCATTTGAGGATTAGGCACATCGGGGTCGATACGCTTGCTGAAAATATCGACAAGACGTTCCATGGGCAATCCGTCTTCGTGAAACAGTGCCCCGGCCACTGTAATCGCCAACGGATGCCCGTTGAGTAGGCGGACAATATGCGATGTCCACGCTCGCATCTGACCACGCATAGCATTGCGATCCGTCAATCCACAGGCCTGTAGCATGATTTCCAGCGCATCGGATTGGGGTAAAGACCGGAGGGTAACAGTTCCCTCTGGGTCCGGTGGAATTTCCGCATCACCTTCAGGTTCGTTGGTTTCAGGTGGCGTTTCAATCCCTAAAAGCAAGTGGGGAGTCAGATTCTTGAATAAGGC
Organism: Aggregatilineales bacterium; assembly: GCA_965215855.1. Lineage (GTDB taxonomy): Bacteria > Chloroflexota > Anaerolineae > Aggregatilineales > J027 > J027. The sequence continues at coordinate 562,589 of CBDCER010000003.1, forward strand.
TACATCCTCAGATGTCAAGTTATCAATGACAAGTAGCGTATTGTCGTCCAAAGAATCACGGATTTGATGAATCTGGGACTGAGGATCGGTCTCAGACAATGTTTGTGTCAAATTCAGGGCGAGAGCCAGGGTTTGGATGACATATGCGGGATTACCCAACCACCAAATACGCCGATAGCGTTGTCGAGTACGTTCATGAGTGGCAATATAAGTCAGGAGGGTAGTCTTGCCCAAGCCAGGTTCCCCCAATACTTGTACCGGCCCATTGCCCGATAGCAGCGGGCGCATCAATTGTTGGGCCTGTGTATTGCGCGTTTTGCCCAACAAGGATGTTGGTTGTGGTGGTATCAAGCGGCCTAATGCCCAATCACGTACCGCTTTGAGAGGACGCGGATACCATACATAAGGCAACAAGGGTAATGGAGGTTCGGGCGGCGGCGGTGGTGGCTCGATTTGAAAAGGAGCCAGGTCGAGCGCCAGTTGATCGTGTTCAACAGAAAAAGCCAGCAGTTGTAGTGACTGCTGGTGAAATTCGTCGAGGCGAAACCCTTCTAAACGGGGGGTAAAAGGTGGCAAATCGGCGACGGATGTGGTCATAAGTACAGTGTTTTAGCCACAGCCGAGTTGCTGTGCCAGGCTCATATACTTTTCCGCATTGGAAGGCCGCAATGAAAGAATCCGTTTTATGGTCTGGCAGGCTTCGGCGTGCTTCCTTTGATTTAGTTGCAATTCTAAAATCGAATGATATTCCTTGAGCGCCATGTCTGGGCGATTAATCTGCTGGTAGACAGCGGCTAGACGTGTTCGCAATGCTTCATCGCTGGGACGTTGCTTAATCCAACCATCCAGTAATTCGAGGATAGCTCGTCCGTTGCGTTGTTGGGCATAAATTTGCAACAATCTGTCCATTTCACGCATCGCCCCTACAGGATCGCCCAGACGATAGTTAAGATCAATGAGCATCGTGCGGGCTTTTTCATTGGTTGGTTCAATGCTACGAATATTCTCATAAGCACGCATCGCCGGACGCAGCTCGACACGACTCATCTCCAAATCGGCCAACCTATACAGAATATCGACAATACGAGCCGTATCGGCCCCAACCCGCTGACCAATTTGCACTGCCTGATTGAATGTCATTCGTGCATTGCTAGCGTCGCCAAGGTCCATATAGGTAATGCCTAGCTGGACATATTGATCGAGGATTTCATCCCATTCCTCGTCTTGTTCGAGCATTTCAATTAAATCTTGGCGCAGCCCCACATCCATCGGGGCCATGCGAATGGCTTCCTGTAGAACTTCGCGGGCGCGGAGTGGATTATCACGCGCCAGGTACGTCTCTCCAATCTGGCGATATTTTATCATAGCGGAATCTAGTTGGTTCATGTGTACCAGGATGCTGCCGACGCGAAGGTGAACAGCCAGATAGTCTGGTTCTTTTTCAATAACGTGATAGGCTTCTTCCATTGCCAGGTTAAATCGCCGCGAATTGATATATTGGTCAATCAGATTCATCGACTCCACAATTTCAGGGCTGACCGCCGCAACATCCAGCAATGACCCCGCCTTGTCGGTGGCATCCTCAAGCTGATGACGGGTGAGTTCGACTCGCTGTTTCCAATCTGGACCAGTGAGCAGATCAAAGAAGCGGTCATTGAGTGCAATAAGCGTGGCATCGTCGGCATTGGCAGTTGTTTGCAAAAGGCGATCATAGACCACGCCCAGTTGTCCGGCTTCAGCTTCGTTAACCGCCAGTCCAACATCAACCAACTGCATAGAACGAATCAGGTAAGTCGTAGCCCGTTTAATGTTGTTCAACTCGCGATGGGCAATGCCCAAACCATGATAAGCACCGCCTTTGAACTTCTCATCTTCGGCAGCACGTTCCAGATAGCTCATGGCTTCTTTCCAGCGTTGGCGTTCTAGCAGTAATGATCCCAGTGCCATAAATAGTGCTGGGTTTCGCATCCCGCCAGACTCAGCTTGCTGATAGGCGATGATGGCTTCTCTGAACGCCTCGACCTGATGATATTCAATTGCCTGAATGGCTCCAATGGTGCTGGGATTCATCAAATCGCCTTCACTCACGGCCAGTGCCAATGTCTCCAGGGCCACATCCACCGCTTCACCAATCGGGCCTTTGGCATTGGCTACTCCTATGTCTGGGCGTTCACCCGGATCCATGAAGTCATCATCATCGGCTTTGGCAGCACGCCTACGAGCCTCATCTTGGCGTCCACGATCGTCAGGAAAGACAAGATTGCCGCCAGCCCGCAATGCCTGAAGCATGTTCAGCGCCTGGGGATTACGCGGCTCCAATCGTAACGCACGCTCAACAGCCTGAATGGCAATATCCACCTTGTCATTACGCTGGAAATTAGCAGCTAGCACCATATACTCGCGGACGGCCTGTCGTCGGTTGCCAATACGCTCATAGGCCAGTGCCAATTTCTGATGGATACGTACCAAGCCAGGGGTAACGCGGGTTGCCCGTTCCCAGTTGCCAATGGCTTTTTCTAGGTCATGCCGTGCCAAATATGCTTCGGCCACCGCCAAATATTGCCGTGCTGCATCCTGCAAACGCCCCATACGTTCATAGACATCGGCGCTTTTTTCCAACGGCAGGGGGTCATCTGGATCCAGTTCATGTGCCCGTTGATAGACACGCAGCGCTTCTTCGAGGCGCGGCGGCCTGACCTGGAGAAGCGCCAACCCCAAACTATTGTAGGCTGATGGCGCATCCGGCCTGGCGCGTATCGCCAGGGAATATGCACGGATCGCACGGTCCCAATCTTTGTCCCAGGCCGCACTGTGCCCGGTGTTCATAAAATCTTCGTATGTACTTGCTTCTGGTTGTTGCATAATTGTGATGCCCACTTCAGGCTTATCTGCCAGGGAAATATACCTCATCTATTGTATTCAAAAATCGCGGAATGCGAAACCATATTATCATAAGGAAATTCTGTTCTGGAAGGAAGTCGCTACTTTGCCATATTGACGGCGGGTCTGATCAACCATCAAATCGCCATCTTGATTTGTACCAGTCGCCTACGCTACAATACGAACACCATAGAAAAGGCTATGACGGAAACAGCAGCGGTCATCTGTAGTATATAGCGAGTCAGGGACGGTGTAAGCCTGATTGCGAAACAATGACTGGTGATCCTTCCTAAGCCGTGACTCGAACGCATCCACACAATGCCAGTAGTCCTCACCGGGAGTTGCCCGTTAACGCAACATCAGAGTGCCTTGCTATTAACTTCATAGCAAGGAACAAGGGTGGTACCGCGAGACTAATATGCTCTCGTCCCTTGCATGGGGCGGGGGCTTTTTGTATTCAGGAGACAGGATCGTTTTCATGGCGGAATTCGAAGTGCGCCCGGCGAAGCCAAAAGATGTTGATGCATTAGCATCGTTATGGCATATGATCATGAACGAACGGGCCGAAATGGATCGCCGGTTGCGATTAGCGGAGAACGCGCAGGTGCTATGGCGCGAGCAATTGGATAATTGGTTGCAGGAGGATCATGTACGCGTGATGGTTGCTGATCAAGATGGCAAGTTAATCGGCTACATCGTTGGCTGGATATTGGAGCGTCCGTTACACCATTTTCTGCAACACTATGGGTTTATCAGCGATATGGGTGTGGATGGTCATGCTCATCAGAGTGGGATTGGCACGGCACTGTTCGATGCCATTAAGCCCTGGTTTCAACAAAACAGCATTCGCCATCTGGAAGTCGAAGTCATGCACTGCCATCCCATTGCCCAGGCATTTTGGCGTTCACAAAATGTATCGGGTTTCATGGATCGGTTCTGGTACAGTCTGGAGTTCTAATGTTTGGTCAATTCCGGGCCTGGTTGGGGCCATTTCGTACACGTATTCTGGTCACATCGCTAATCATGACGGGTATTGCAAGTCTGGCTCTGGCGGCGGTCGCTGGCGATGAAGATTGGTCACTCGCTGCCCAGACATTTCTAGCATTGCTATTCCTGGCGACAGCGACCATCGTCATCGGCTCCAGGATGCCACAAAACCCACGCCAACGATTGTTTTTCACAGTTGGCCCGGCGTTGGGGTTAGCGGTGCTGAGTATTCTGTTGCCGCGTCAGTATTTTGCGCTGGGGTTAGGCATGGCCTTTGGCTGGTTGCTGGCCGCGCAGTTCTTTATCCGCGAACGGATGCAGCCCGAATATAAACAGGCTGTCAAACATATGCGGAAACAGGAATATAAAGAGGCCATTCGGACCATCAGCGATCTAATCAAAGACGAACCGAATAACTCAGAGCATGTGCGCTTTCGGGCCGAACTTCATCGACTGGCTGGGCATCCGGGCGCGGCGATCAAAGATTATGAGAAAGTGACGCGCCTTGATCCGGTGGGGCCGACAGGTTACAACGGGCTAGCCGAGGTCTATTTGCAAAAAGGCGAATATGTGCAAGCACGCGAATATGCACAGAAAGCTTTTGATCTGGAACCGGATTATTGGGTCGCACCCTACAACCTGGGCATGATTGAAGATCGTTTGGGTGAAAGTAAAAGCGTGGTCGAGCATCTGACCGTTGTGGTACAAAAAGGACTACCCGATAGCCGTCACCGCCTGCTGACCTATCTGTGGCTGGCCCGTGCTCATTATCAGCTAGGGGACGCCCTTGCCGCTGAAGATTCGTTGCGAAAATTGCGCCGCGAGGATAAAGGCTTACACGAATGGCAACGTATTCTGAGTGATTCGCAAGCAGCCACATTGAAGAAAATTTTGGAGGCCGATGTACGGCTGGCCGAACGTGCTATGGACAATAGCTCTGCAACGGCAGATGACCTTTTGGGAGATAGCCGCACATGATCTTGCAAGATTCTCGTCTGAAACTGGCGGCGGGTATTACGGTCGTCATGACCATCGTCATTCTGATTATCGCGCAGGGTGTTGATAGTGATAGGCGTTTTGTGATATTGCTGTCACTCATCGGGCTGATGGCGCTGGTGCAGATGACGGTACTGTTTTGGGGTGGCCTGAAACGTCGAGCCTTTACCATCGCCCAACATCATTACATCAAAGGCGAGTTCGAGGAAGCGGCACAGTTATTGGAAACCAGCCTGCAAAATGCTCACCAAACACCGGATGCCCGATCTCTAGCTCTATTGGGCAATACCTATCGTCAGTTGGGGCAACTCGGCCAGAGCGAGGAACGCCTGCGGGCTGCGGTGGATATCGCGCCCCAAGACGACATGGCGCTCTATGGCCTGGGGCGGACATTATTGGCACGTGGCGTGTATGATGAAGCGGCCCAATATATTGAATCTGCGCTCGACAATGGGGCACGCAAGCCTGTTCGAGCTGATTTGGCGCTGGCGCTTTATTACGCCGATAGTGACCCAGAGCGTTTGCTGGATATGGTGCGACGCGCCGCCCGACTGCTGAATCTGGAAGAGTATCGGCTGTTATGGGTGAACTATTTGGTACACCAGTTGATTGATGATGAACAGGAGCAAACGCTGGCACTTCGCATCATCGCCCATAATGCGGGGGGATTGGCTTATTGGCAGTCGCAGGCTCGCCACTATGCTGATACCGATTATGGAAAACGGATGGCCGCCGATGTGTTGGCGATAAAGGCGATTCTGGACTCGGCTGACGCATGAATGACGTGCCAGAATCCGCCTCCAGGCAGCGTGTGGCGATCCCGCTGTGGCTGTCGATTGTGGGTGGCGTGGCAGCAATTATCATTGGCCTACTCGTCGTTCGCCAAATCGCCCGCCCGCTGGCTGAGTTGGTATTCGGATTTGAGCCTGAGATACCAATACCCGCTGGTGCAGTCCTGGAGGACATACGCGAAGACCAGGGCAGCGTCCGCCAAGAGTGGTTATATCGCACTGATGAACATGGCTGTGACCTGGCGACGTATTTTATCGAACAGGGCGCAAGTTGTACGATTGCCCCGTTTGTTTGTACCGATGATGACCGCCCTTCGACAGACTTGAATCACATTGCAGTTTGTCGTAAATCGGAAAAAGGTGTGGTGCTTGGTTATAGTTGGGAAGTTTGGATTTCGAGTGGTTATAATGACCGTTCGCAAACACGTTTTCGCATATTGCTTTACAAGTAGGCAGGAGGTGGGGCCGTGTCGCTGACAGGCTTTGTATCGTCGGCGTCGCGGGTGATTATAAACATCTGATCGCCCGTATCGCCCGATCATCAGTTATCAATGTAGGAGAACAGAGAGTGACACGCTTTAAACCAGTATCACCCAAAGTAGACATCAATGCGTTGGAGCAGGACGTATTGGCTTTCTGGCGCGAGAAAGATGTCTTCCAACGTACCATGGACGAACGCAAAGATGGCCCGCGTTTTGTCTTCTATGAAGGGCCACCAACTGCCAACGGACGCCCTGGCAGCCACCATGTCTTGGCGCGGGCGTTCAAAGATATGTTCCCACGCTATCGCACGATGCAGGGTTACTACGTGCTGCGGAAAGCGGGCTGGGACACACATGGCCTGCCCGTCGAAATCGAGGTCGAGAAGGAACTCGGCCTGAAGCATAAAAGCGAAATTGAGGAATATGGCATTGCGGAATTCAACCAGAAATGCCGCGAGAGTGTGTTCCGCTACATTGAGGAGTGGAACGAACTGACCGAGCGCATCGCGTTCTGGGTTGACTTGGATAATGCTTATGCCACGCTGACCAACGACTACGTGCAAAGCGTGTGGTGGATTTTGAAACAGTTCTGGGACAAAGGACTGATTTATCAGGGCTATAAGGTTGTGCCCTATTGCCCGCGCTGCGGCACACCCCTATCCAGCCATGAAGTCTCGCTGGGCTATGACGAAATCGACGATCCCAGCATCGTTGTGCGCTTCAAGGCCACTGATGAAGACAATACTTACTTTCTGGGGTGGACGACCACGCCCTGGACATTGCCCGGCAACGTCTCACTAACTGTCGGTGAGAAAATCGACTATGTGAAGATCGAAGGGCGCATCGATGCCGACTCGCCAGTCGAGCGCCTCTATCTGGCACGTGACCTGGTCGAAACAGTTGTCACGCCGCTGGTCAAAGAAGGCGGTGGCTATGAAGTGGTCGAAAATCTGAAAGGCAAGGATTTGGTGGGGCGGCGTTATGAACCACTGTACACTTTCCTGCCTGTCGATAAAGACTACTGCTACATCACGGCTGGCATATATGTAAGCACCTCCGATGGAACGGGTATCGTTCACACCGCGCCGGCCTTCGGCGCAGACGATCTGGATACAGCCAACAAATATAACCTGCCAGTGGTGGTGACGGTGGGGCCAGATGGCCGTTTTCTAGACGAAGTCACATTGGTAGCTGGCATGTGGTTCAAAGATGCTGATAGAGTCATCTCACGCGAATTGCGCCAGCGAGGACTAGTCTTCAATCTAACGAGCTTTCGCCACAATTATCCCCATTGCTGGCGCGATAAAGGCCCGCTGATGTATTATGCCCGCGATACATGGTACATCCGCACGACAGAATACCGCGATAAACTGGTGGAGTTGAATGATACGATCAACTGGGTGCCTGATTTCTTCAAAGAAGGCCGCTTCGGGAACTGGTTACGCGATGTGAAGGACTGGGCGCTGGGCAGGGAACGGTATTGGGGAACCCCCCTGCCAATCTGGATGGCAGAAGACCCGGACGTCGATCATAAGGTTTTCATCGGTAGCGTGGCTGAGTTGGAGACCAAAACCGGTCGTAATCTGACCGAACTTGATCTGCACCGGCCCTATGTTGATGAAATTACCTGGGAAGAAGAAGTCGATGGACGCACCGTAACCATGCGGCGTATTCCAGAGTTGATTGACGTGTGGTTCGACAGTGGTGCAATGCCTGTCGCGCAATGGGGTTATCCCTTTGCCAACAAAGCCATGTTCGAGGATCAATTCCCGGCGGATTACATCTGCGAGGCCGTTGACCAGACTCGCGGCTGGTTCTACAGTTTGCACGCCATCGCCACCATGCTGTTTGAATCAGTCAGCTACAAGAACGTCATCTGCCTGGGGCATATCGTCGCTGCCGATGGCTCGAAGCACTCTAAGAGCAAGGGCAATATCGTTGCGCCCTGGGATGTCATTGACACTTATGGCGCGGATGCGTTCCGCTGGTATCTATATACCGCCAGTCAGCCTGGCGATACCAAGCGATTTGAGTGGCAACCCGCATCAGGTGGCAGGCGTGAAATCCCCGGCATCGCCGAAGTGTTGCGGAATTTCTATCTGAAGCTGTGGAATGTCTATAGCTTCTTCGTGACCTACGCCAACATTGATGAGTTTGATCCGAAAGCGCCCCAGGTTCCCATAGGCGAACGTGACTTGTTGGATCAATGGGTGTTGAGTGAGCTACACGCGCTGGTGCGCGGCGTGACCGAGTCCTACGAGAATTTCGATGTCATCGGCGTCACACGTCCGGTAGAACAATTCGTGGATGACTTGAGCAACTGGTATGTGCGGCGTTCGCGGCGGCGTTTCTGGCAAACAGAAAATCCGCAGGATAAATTGGCGGCATATCAAACGCTCTATGAATGCCTAGTGACTCTCAGTAAGTTGCTTGCGCCATCAGCTCCATTCCTGGCTGAAGCACTCTACTACAATCTGGTGCATGATGACGATGCAGCAGACAGTGTGCATCTGGCAACCTGGCCGGATTATGATTCTACTGTGATTGACGAAGACCTGAACCACAAGATGCAACTCGTCAAGCGGCTGGTCAGCTTGGGCCATGCAGCGCGGAACAATGCCGAGATCAAGGTGCGCCAACCATTGTCGCAGGTCAATTTTGCTGTGCCATCACACGAAGACCCATCAGCCGTCATGCAAATGGCGGAGATGGTGGCGGATGAGTTGAATGTCAAACAAGTGCAGATGTTGAAACCGACGGACAGTGTCGGCATGGTCAATTACTCGCTGAAGCCGATTGACACGCTGGGCCGCGAACTACGGAAAGACTTCCCCGCAGTGCGACAGGCGTTGGTGAATGGCACGCCAGAGCAAGTTGCAGCTTGGGGACCTGCCTTGCTGGATGGTGAAGCAATTGAGGTGCAGGCTAATGGCAAATCGTTCTCGCTCACACCAGAACAGGTCGTCGTTCAACAAACCAGCGCCCCAGGCTTTGCGGTGGCGGCGGAACACGGCTATCTGGCAGCTTTGAGTACCGAACTGACGGATGAATTGGTGCGTGAAGGCTATGCTCGTGAGATTGTGCGGCGTATCCAGACCATGCGGAAAGAGGCTGGTTTTGAACTCAGCGACCGCATCGCTGTGACCTATCAGGCGACTGGCAGTTTGGCGGAAGTGATGCAAACCTTCGCGGATTACATCGCGGGCGAGACTCTGGCTGAGAAATGGCGTGAAGACACGCCGTCAGGCTTTACTGATTCATTGGAACTCGGTGAGGAAACATTGACTCTGGGCATCCAGAAATTGTAAGCTGAAATATCCGCAGGGGGGGGGGATTGCCTCGTCCCCCTGCAAATTCAAAAACCAAGGAGCAAATCTTCTGGACCAAGAAACCATCCCCTCCTCTAAACAGCCGGTTCGTTGGTGGTTGTTGCTCAGTGTTGCAACATTGGCATTCACTGTCGATCAAGTATCAAAATGGGTGATTGTCACGTCGCTAGAATTGCGGGAACACTGGGTTCCACTATCGGCGTTGGAAGACATCTTCGACATCACCTATACACGCAATACTGGTGCTGCCTTTGGCCTGGGACAAGAGTTTGGTAATGTGTTCCTAGTCATCGCCGTTGTAGTCGTCGGCGTGATTTTGTACTACTATCGCACACTTGAAGCTAATTGGGTGATCCGCGTGGCGCTTGGTTTGATGATGGGCGGCGCAATAGGCAACGCGGTAGATCGTGTTTTTCGTGGTTACGTCGTCGATTTTCTACATCTGCATGGTTGGCCGATCTTTAATGTCGCCGATAGTGTGGTTGTGCTGGGTGTAGCCTTATGGGTGGCAGTTTTATGGTGGGAGGATCGTCAACTGCCGGATGAAGAAACAGACCTGATCACAGAAGAACAAACGCCCCGTTAAGTGTAACAGGGCGTTGTTTTTTGTGAGGCAATACAACGTTTGGTGCGGGTTATTCCTCACCCCGAATGGTTGGGCCGCTGAAGGATTCGCCAAAGAGCGGTGCGAATACACAGACATCAAACGTACCTGCTAATAGCGGAACGAGGCCAACCAGCGCGAGAATGACACCCAATACGCCACCTATACCGAGTAACCCGATGGCGATGAGCAAAATGCCGCCTACAACTCGTGTCACACGCCCAATGGGACTTGCCATAAACGGTACAAAAGCATTCATAATCTATAACCCTTTCATCATATTCACTGGAAATTCCAGATGAAACGTACTTCCCGGTAAAGTATTTTCGTCTTGCCCGACACTTTCGACATAAATTTTGCCACCATGCGCCTCGGCAATCAATTTGCAGATGGCTAACCCTAACCCTGATCCGCTCCCACGAAATGCGGTTTTGCTGGTAGAGTGAAGCTCTACATCAGTGGCCGAATAAAAACGATCAAAAATACGTAATTGCTCATAAGGGTCAATGCCAATCCCTGTATCGCTAACTGTAAAGTGAATACGGTTATCAGCCTGAGAGGCGGCTACAGTTATTGTACCCCCATCTGGCGTATATTTTACGGCATTACTTATTAAGTTAGTGAACACGACAAAAAGCAAGTTCTCATCAGCACTCATGCGTGAAGGCCACCGACGAGGTTTAACCAATTCCAGCTTGATCTGTCGTTTCTTCAGAGCCTCATCAAATTTCTGAATAGCTCGTCTGGCAATATCTAAAGGATTCACGGGGCCCAGAACAATCGTAATTTTGCCAGAGGCCAACCGCGAAATCATAATAATTTCATCAACAACTTTAGCAATACGCTCAATAGAATCGCTCAAACCTTCAATATACCGGGAAAGTTGTGGATCGCCGCGAAGTGCTTTTTGAAAAGGTCCTGATGAAGATAAAATATCGCTATAACCGACTAACACGGTTAAAGGTGTCCGTAGTTCATGGGCAATGCGCTGAATGAGGCTGTCTTTTACTTTATCTAACCGGCGCAAATCTGCATTGGCCGCCTCGACAACACGCAATTGCGAGACCAATTGCTCGACCAATTCGCGGTTGTTCGTCCGCAATTCGGCATTAGAAGCTTCGAGTTCCCGCACTTTACGGATAAGGTGACGGACAGTCCGCTGGTCCGGAATCAGGGTTTCGTCTTCTAAATCAACATCGACCAGGAAGTTTTCTTTTTCTTCATTCAGATAATCTTCAACTTTCTGGCAAAGCAAATCAACATTGACTGGCTTGGTGACATAGCTTGATATGCCGGCCAAGCGTGCCATTTCCCGATATTCTTCGCCATAGGCGGCCGTCACTGCAATGAAAGGTGTACGATAGAACTCTTCTACCTCACGCAAGCGCATCGAAACTTCAAACCCGCTGATGTCGGGTAAATCAATATCTATAAGAATGAGGTCAGGATTATGATCGAGAGCTGCATCAATGCCTTTGAAACCCGTTTCAGCAATTATCAAATTATAGCCGAACGCCTGCAAGACACGTTCGATCAAAGTAGCATTAGCTGGATTATCTTCAATATATAAAATTGTTGGTTTTGTGTCGTTGATTGCTGGCATCTTGGGCATGTTATTCCCCAAAGAAAATGCAGAGGCACTTTAAAGAATATACCAATAAACGCGCTTCGTGACGAACGGCGTAGGACATCCAAACACTTGCACTCAAACCCCACAACTCTGGTTAGCAAAAGCCAGATATTGTGGGGTTTGGGATCAGCGAGCATTTAGAGTTGATTGAGTGCCCCACGATAAGCGTCTAAAGCTTCTTGCAAGTACCCCTGACGCATGTAAGTATCGCCCAGCAAACGGCGCACTTTAGGATGATTCGGCAACCGGCTGGTGAGTGCCACTAATTCTGTTGATAATGTATCGAGCATCGCCGAACGATCAATCAGAGTCTCATATTGTTGCAAACTGGCTGCGATATGCCCCTGGTTTGTGAGTTCACGGGCCAGGCGCAGCCGTGTATCATGGTCATCTGGATTTTGCTCTAACTGGGTTCTATACGGCGCAAATGTTTCACTAGCTGGTATCTCGGCAGGCGCAGTGGGCGGTGGGGCCGGTGTCGGCGTCACTGATGGTGGCGGTTCTGCAACTGGCGGCGGGGTAGGTTGTTTGATGGATGGCTGAGGCCGCGCTGCAACTGGCGGCGCGGGTGCGGCATACCAGGGCGGGAATGCCCCATCAACCCCTTCTGGCAACAAGTCTTCCGCTTGATCAGCTTGTGCAGCGGGCTGTTCAACTTCTGGCTCGGCTATTACTACAGGGGGCGTTGGTTCCGGTACTTCCGTAACAGTCTCCACCTCCTGCGTCGCATCTCCATCAGATTGCTGCTGCTTCAACCAGTCGTCAATACCCATTTCATCGACAACGGGTTCCGCGATAGCCTCTACGTCATCTGTCACACCAACCTGTTGTTCACGCAGCCAATCGCCAATGCCACTATCGACCTCGTCGCTGACGCTCATTCGTAACCATTCAGGCAGGTCACTATCATCCTCACCTGGTATAGTTCCAGCATCTTCCGACAACCAGGATGGCACGTCATCTGTTTCAACAACTGCTATAGGGGGTTCTGGTAATGCAGGTTCATCAAATGCAATGTCTTCTATGGCTTTTGCATACCATTCATGGGCCTGCTGCTCCAAGACACCTTGATCTTCAGCAACAAAGGCTTCAACCCAGGGGTCCTCACTTTGATCGAAACCTTCCAATAATTTTTCAGAGGCTTCGGGCGAAATATCTACTGCTTGAACTTTGGTGGTATCTTCCAGGGAAAGATCGGCCAAGCCCAAAGCGTCACCATCATCAAGTGCCGCATCTCCCGCGAGCCAGTCTGGCAAATCAGTAGGTTCAGGAGGCATGGTGATGGCATCGACTAACGGTGGGATTGAATCGGTTTCTTCTATTTCGTCTATCTCACCAGCAAGCATTTGTTCTTGGAGCCAGTCAGGTACTTCACCAGGCACGGCCTCCACATCAGGATCATATTGGATAGCTTCTGGCTCATCTAATACCTCTTGCATACGTTGGGCTTTGCCCATCAGCCATTCCAGCTCTTGTTCAGGAGTGATAGTTCCCTCAATTTGAGCCTGTGCGATTTCCTCGTCACTCATCGTCATGAAATCTGGCATGGCGTCTGGCTCCATGCCTGTCAGGGCTGAGATTGCAGCGGTTTCCTCCTCGCCAGTTGTGTCAAAGTCTAGATCGAAGTCTGGCAACGCCGCATCTTCGGTCTCACCCAGAAATTGGCTGGTCTCCGTACCATGATCTGTCGCCAGATCTTCCAACCACATCAAAGATTCCCCCTCTGGTTGTGGGGTTACTTCAATGGCTGCCTCAGCCGGTGCTTCCGGCAGCGCCTCTGGCGGTGGCTGTTGCGGTTGACCGGGCGTGGTTTCAAAGGGGGAATAAGGCGTATAACCTGGCCCGACATGGCTCATATCTGCTGTATCAGGATCAACCTCTGGGATTTCAAAATCCGCTGGCGTTGTAAGCTCTTCTTGATCCACACCCTGCCGGACCGCCAAACTTTCCAGCCATTTCATCGGATCATCATCCGGCGATAACTCGCTATCTACTAACGCACCGGCTTCATCCATCGGAGGTTGCTCGGTCATCAGTTGATCCGTAGCTTGCTCATCCCCTTCGCCAGTGTATTGATTATAGTCATATTCGCCCTCGACAGCAGGTTGCTGCTCATAAACTGTTTGAGCATACTGCTCATCTCCCGTCCCCGTGTATTGACTATAATCATACTCGTCTTCAGCAACAGATTGCTGCTCATACTGGCTATAGTCATAAGCGGGTGGCTCTTCAGCGGGTTCGGAAATTTCTTCGATAGTTGGTGTTTCGGGTTGTTGGGAAAAACTGAACGTCTCCGAAGGAACATAACCCGGTTCATCAATAACGACACTATCAGGGTCAATTTCAGGAATAGCCATATCAGCAGCAGTTGTAAACTCGGTGGGATCAGCGCCCTGTCGTGCTGCCAACGCTTCCAGAAATGCCATGGGATCATCTTCGCTGAGAGACTGCAAATCGGCATAAGAGTCGGCAGGTTCACCAACACTGGTCTCACTGACCTCACCAATGTCAAAGGCATCATCTTGCTGGGCCGCCAGAGTATCCAGGAACGCCATTGGATCCGCTTCATCCAAGTCGGCAAAATCTGCTTCTGGTTCCGTAACCATGACCGGCTCTTCCAAAACAGGCGGCTGTATCTCACTAACTGGTGGCTCTGGTTCGAGAGGCGGAGGTTGCTGTTGAGAAAAACTGAACGTCTCCGAAGGAACATAGCCTGGTTCATCAATGACGACACTATCAGGATCAACTTCAGGTATTTCCATATCAGCAGAAGTAGTGAACTCATTAGGATCAGCGCCTTGTCGGGCCGCCAGCGCCTCCAGAAATGCCATCGGGTCACTTTCACTGAGAGCTTCCAAATCTGTCAAAGACTCAGCAGTATCGTCCACAGCGGTAGCTTGTTCACCAATTTTCAAATCGGCCAGAACATCCTCAAAAGCATCTTCGTTGTCCGCCATGGCATCTAGAAATGCCATTGGATCACTGTCGTCAACCGCCGCTGCCATAGGTTCAACCGTCTCGATGGGTTCGGTCACGCCAGCCTCGGCAGCAGGCGGCTGTTGTTCAGAGAAGCTAAATGTTTCAGAAGGAACATAACCCGGCTCATCAATGACGACGCTATCAGGGTCAACTTCAGGTACTTCCATATCGGCAGAAGTTGTAAATTCCTGTGCATCAGCTCCCTGACGTGCTGCAAGACTCTCCAGCCATCGCATTTGTTCTTCTTCACTCATATTTTCAAAGTCGGGTAGATCACCCATTACCGGGTCTCCTTCTAAAATATTCTAATGAGCCACATCCAGCCTGGATATTAAACACTAATCATCGTCATTAGAACGCAACTTCCTCATCCAACGCGGCGGTTTTACGAAAGAAAAGTCGCGTTGCGATTCGGTTGATTCACTTTCGGGCATAGTATCCGCGAAAGCATCTTTTGTTGCAAGTTCAACTTCCTCAATTGATTCATCTAAAGCGTCGAAGTCACGTGCGATTTCATCAAAATCGGCAATCACTTCTTCCTCGTCTGCAATATCATCTACAGTTTGTGGAGTCAGGAGATCATCCAGATCAATGACTTCGGCGCTGCTTTCTAATAGCTCCTCATCAGGCTCAAGGCCTATTGTTTCAGGTTCGACAACCGAGTCTTCGTCCTGGAAGTCAGCCATCCAGCTAAACTCTGGTGTCAATTGAGCTTCCTTAATGACGCTCTGCGTATCGCCACCACTGGTAATCGCAGCAAACAATTCATCCGATAGGTCGGGTTCTGCATCAAGTTCTTGAGCGGTATCGGCAACAGGGGCATCGGATAGTTCGGCTATCCATGGTAAGTCATCTATATCGCCCACATCGTCAACGATGGCATCAATGTCTATCTCAGCCTCGTCATCAGGGGCAAAATCTGTCAACCAAGCTGGATCATCGGTATCAATTGCAACCTCGTCAGATACAGGAGACTCGGCAGTTGGCAGCCAATCAAGGGAAACCTCTTCGTCTTCTCCATCAGTAACAGTCTCAACCGATAGCGGCTGATCTGCCAGCCAATCTGGGATAATGTCAGCATCATCCTCATCATGAGTAATCAGCAAAGTTGCCGCTTCGTCAAAAGTTTCAGCCAATGCCTCTGTTTCTTCCGCAAAAAGATCATCACTCATATCGCCTACTGCGGCATCGGCTTCACCAAACAATTCCCCAAAATCAGCTTCCTCTTCTGCAACGGGTTCCTCAGCGAGGAAGTCACCCAAGTCCTCCGTAACATCCTCCGCTTCGCCGAATAGATCACTAAAATCGGCATCCCCATCTGTAAGAGATTCCTCAGCAAAGAGATCATCACCCAGATCGCCGACTGCGGCATCGGCTTCACCGAATAGTTTACTGAAATCAGTATCCTCTTCCACAACAGATTCCCCAAGATCGCTACGCAGATCGGCCAATGCGGCATCAACTTCGCCGAACAGGTCATCCACATCAGGGTCTCCGTCCGCAACAGATTCCTCAGCAAAGAGATCGCTCAGATCATCGGCTTCACCAAACAGGTCGCTAAAATCAGTCTCCGCAGCGGCAACAGACTGATCAACGAGCAAATCACTTAGATCCTGAGTTATATATTCGTCCGCGTTATACAGGCTGTCGGAATCAGCAGCAGCAGGTTCATCAACGAGCAAATCACTTAGATCCTGGGTTATATATTCGTCTGCATTGTACAGACTGTCGGAATCGACAATGGCAGCAGGTTCATTCTCGGCAGCAATCATCCAATCATTGGTTTCATCAGATGCTTCTTCTGCAAAAAGGGTATCTAGACCTTCAGATTCACCATCAACTTCTTCAAAGATGGCGGCAAACTCATCATCGTCTGCTTCGGCTATAGCCGGTGTTTCGGCCAGTTCGTCAGCATCGAACAGGTCATCCAACTCGGCGTCCTCATCTGTTGTCGCGCCGAAGATGTCTGCAAATTCATCATCGTCTGCTTCGGCTATAGCCGGTGCTTCGGCAAGTCCTTCATCACCGAACAGGTCATCCAACCCGGCAGCGTCATCTGTTGTTGCACCGAAGAAGTCGGCAAATTCATCGTCCTCCGCTTCGACGACAGCTGGTGCTTCGGCCAGTTCGTCAGCATCGAACAGGTCATCCAACCCGGCAGCGTCATCTGTTGTCGCGCCGAAGATGTCCGCAAACTCATCGTCTTGTACTTCAGCTATAGCAGGTGCTTCGGCAATCTCTTCATCACCGAACAGGTCATCCAATCCGGCATCGTCATCATCTATCGTTGCGCCGAAGATGTCTGCAAACTCATCATCGTCTGCTTCAGCAATCTCGTCAGCATCGAACAGGTCATCTAACCCGGCAGCATCATCTGTTGTCGCGCCGAAGATGTCTGCAAACTCATCGTCTGCTTCGGCTATAGCCGGTGTTTCGGCCAGTTCGTCAGCATCGAACAGGTCATCCAATCCGGCATCATCGTCTGTCGTTGCACCGAAGATGTCCGCAAACTCATCATCTTCCGCTTCGGCTATAGCCGGTGCTTCGGCAAGTCCTTCATCACCGAACAGGTCATCCAACCCGGCAGCGTCATCTGTTGTTGCACCGAAGAAGTCGGCAAATTCATCGTCCTCCGCTTCGACGACAGCTGGTGCTTCGGCCAGTTCGTCAGCATCGAACAGATCATCCAACCCGGCAGCGTCATCATCTATCGTTGCGCCGAAGATGTCTGCAAACTCATCATCGTCTGCTTCAGCAATCTCGTCAGCATCGAACAGGTCATCTAACCCGGCAGCATCATCTGTTGTCGCGCCGAAGATGTCTGCAAACTCATCGTCTGCTTCGGCTATAGCCGGTGTTTCGGCCAGTTCGTCAGCATCGAACAGGTCATCCAATCCGGCATCATCGTCTGTCGTTGCACCGAAGATGTCCGCAAACTCATCATCTTCCGCTTCGGCGACAGCCGGTGCTTCAGCCAGTTCGTCAGCATCGAACAAGTCATCCAATCCGGCATCATCGTCTGTTGTCGCACCGAAGAGATTTGCAAATTCATCGTCCTCCGCTTCAGCTATAGCTGGTGCTTCGGCCAGTTCTTCAGCATCAAACAGGTCATCCAACCCGGCAGCATCATCTGTTGTCGCACCGAAGAGATCTGCAAATTCATCGTCGTCCGCTTCAGCTATAGCTGGTGCTTCGGCCAGTTCTTCAGCATCGAACAGGTCATCCAATGCGGCGGCGTCACCTGAAGTCGCACCGAAGAGATCTGCAAATTCATCGTCCTCCGCTTCAGCTATAACCGGTGCTTCGATACTCTCTTCATCACCAAACAAGTCATCCAATCCGGCATCATCGTCTGAAGTCGCACCGAATATGTCCGCAAATTCATCGTCCTGTGCTTCGGCAAGTTCTTCATCACCGAACAAGTCATCCAACCCGGCGTCATCTGCTGTCGCACCGAAGAGATCTGCAAATTCATCATCTTCCGCTTCAGCTATAATGGGTGCTTCCTCGCTGTCAGTGTCATCTTTCATTAACCATTCCGGATCGTCTTGCCCAGATAAAACCTCGTCGAATTGTGCAGCGGGTTCACCATCAATATCCTGCATTACATCTTCACTAACATCTTCGCCTCGCGCAGAAGCTAGTAATTCTGACACCTCTTCAGGAGATGGGGCACGTGTAGCCGCCAGAAGATCTTCCAAACCATCTGACTCAGCAGAGGTCTCTGAGGTTTCCAACTCGTCCAGGAATCCGGTAAATCCAGTCGATTGATCTATAGAATTTTCGTCAACACTGGTATCGGTTACGCCATCATCCAGTGATTCTAATGGGGTATCCTCCGCTTCTGTAGGAGTATCCTCAACAGACCATTCCAAGTCAATGAGTTCCGCATCAGCCAGTTCATCATCTTCCCAGTCAAACGTAGGTAGCGAATCACTACGCATTCTGTCTGGAGACAGAACAGCGGTCCCACGCGGTTGATCAGGATCAAACCAATCTGGCATCTTGCCTTCAAGCGATTCTGTCAATGGCTTTTGTTTATCACCGGCCTCATCTCCCCAATCAAAATCGAGATCGGCGGTAACATCCAGATCGTCAGTGTTGCCGGAAGGTAGGGGAGCTGTGCCCATATCCAGTTCATTGGTGCCATCTTCTGGCAAAGGAGCTGTGCCGTCAGATTGACTAAACCAATCGGCGATGTCACCTTGTAGTGCATCGACAGTTGGTGGTGGCGCGTCAGCAGCAAAAGGCTGTACTTGTTCAACATCTTCCGCCATTTCCGTGAACCACTCATCAGCCGAGGATAACTTGCCAGTATCACCAGTAGGCACACTGTGGCTGAAATCTGCCGCAGGTGTGTCAAACCATCCAGTGGGGTCCGAATTTAGCATGGCGTCAATTTCGGAAGCGGGGGTAACCCAATCGGGTACTGATGCAGTTGATGAGGGAGGAGCTGACGGTGCAGGTTTGGAGTCAGTGCGTGCAAAAGCCTGTCCAATATCCTCAAACCAATCTGGCGTGCTAATATCTGCAAAACCTGAGGAAGCCTCTGCCGCACTCCACTGTAAACGTGATAGGTTGAAACTGCCTTCAGGCACAACCGCATCAGGGTCACTGGTTCTGTAAAGTAGTTCCAAGCTGGCATAAGGATCCAGAGCTTCAATAATTCTCAGAAATGGTTGAGCGTCTTCTGGACGTTTTTGAGAAAGCCACAATTGTGCCATCAGTTGGTTGGCAGCCAAGCAATTAGGCAGTGCTGTCAAAATGGAGAGGGCCTGCTTTCCAGCTTCAGCCGGATAGTTCGCATCCCAAAGTGCCTCCATCAACAACACCTGCAAATCCAGACGCCCTGGATTTTCCTTTAATACCTGATGCAATTCGCTAATCGCTTGCTCGTGCATCTGGCTTTTGGCGTATTGCTGGGCCAGACCACCCCGTGTTAACTGAATTTTGTCTGGCATGGCTCCGGTGCGTTGTTGATAGAGATAGCGCAACTTTTCCAACAACACACTATGATTGGGTTGCTGCTCGAAAGCCCGCTGTAAATGCCAAATTGCCTGATCATACTGTTGTTGACGGTCATAGGCTTCACCCAGACCGACATGTGCGATAAAGTCACCGGGCTCGGCACTTAACACACGCAAGAAAACCTCGGCAGCCTCATCATAACGATGTTTCTCCGATAAAGCCTGGCCCAGGATGCGATACGTCGCGATATTCTTGGGGAAGTGTTGGAGAATATGACGACAGTGACCAATGACTTCCTCAAATTGTTCGCGTTGGAGCAAAATGTCGAGTTCTACCAGATATGATTTTAAGCTAATGTTTGCCATCGAAAAAAAACCGCTTATTTGCGGGATTCCTCTGAATTGTTCACTTGAATTGATTATCCTATGTCTGAGTAAAAAACGCAACCGCGCTGAATAATCGGATTTCGAAAAACATCAGAGACCTGAACAAGTTATTTAGAGTTTATCCAGGTCTCCCAAACCTATGGCATAACATTGTGGTGGTTGCTGGATAGATCATCGTTTATCGAAGAGGGCTAGTGCTTCGGCAAATTGCCGCAGACGCGCATCGACCATCTGATGAACTTGCCCGGCATCTTTCCCCGTTAGCAACGCAATGCCGTCGTCCACGGTTTCTATCGCATAGATATGAAATTGCTCGTTGTGAACAGCTTGCACGACCTCGTCGTCCAGCATTAAGTTCCGTATATTAGCTTTGGGGATAATCACACCCTGTGTACCAGTCAGTCCGCGATCTTTGCAGGCCTTATAGAATCCTTCAATCTTCTGAGTCACGCCACCCACTGGCTGAATTTGGCCGCGTTGGTTCACGCTGCCGGTGACACCAATATCTTGCCGAATGGGCAAATCTGCTAGTGCTGATAATAAAGCAAATAGCTCGGCTCCCGATGCTGAATCTCCCTCGACCATGCCATAACTTTGCTCGAAAGTTAGGCTGGCGGTCAATGCCAATGGATACCCCTGCGCGTAGTGTCCACCCAAATAGCCCTGCAAAATCAACACGCCTTTGTCGTGAATAGGACCAGTCAATAACGATTCGCGATCAATTTGCACAACATCTTCACGACGACTCATGAATACACGGGCTGTCAGACGGCTGGGTAGCCCGAAAACATGATCGCCAGAGTTAATCACAACCAAGCCATTGATTTGCCCAACAACGGCTCCTTCAAAGTCGAGAAAAATGGTGCCATCTGTGATACGTTCGTGGCTCAATTCCTCCGTCTCATTATTACGATAAGTCCGCGCATTCAACGCTTGTTCAACATCGTCTACTGTGACAAACGCGTGACCGTTGCGGCGAGCAAAGAACACACTCTCATAGATTAGTGGTGTGATTTGCCCAAATGTGGCCGAAAGTCGCTGTTGATCAGAGATCAACCAGCTACCATAGTCGATGATGCGTCCAACTGCCCCTACATCAAAATGCGTCAGTCCTTCATTGTGACAAATAGTGGCAAGGAAGATCGCATAATGGTATTCATTATCACGGCTGCGCTCCATAGCGTCCACAAAATCAGCTTTCACACGGAACAAATCACGGAAATCTTCGTCCAGTGCGTGCAAGGTATAGTAAATCTGTGGGCTGCCCACCATCACGACTTTTAGATCGACGGGTATCGGTTCTGGCTCCAGGTGTTGTGTCGCCATCACACTCATGCCCTGCGATTGTGTATCCTCCAGCACTACCTGACCAGAACTCAGCGTTCGTTTCAGCGCATCCCAGGCCAAGGGCTGCTGCAAGATGTCAGCAGATCGCAAGATCAGAAAGCCGCCGTTGGCGCGGTGCAAAGCGCCACTGACAATTTGCATGAAATCGGTCGTCAACATCCCAAATTTGACTTCATGTTCAATGCGTCCAATGAGGTTTTGATAGGATGGTAAATCCAACAATATCACGGGCGCACCGGTATCTGGCTCGTGTTCTACAAACACATTGACTTCATAACGCCGGAAAAAGTCGATTTTGGAGCCGCGTCCGGGCATTAGGCCGTCGTCGCTTTCATCAGTGGATTCCGCATCGTCACTCTCGAAGCGATCCAGCTCATCCAAAATATCATCGCGCACAGCCCATAGATATTGAATGACGGCTCCGCTGGTATCATAGCGTTTCATGATCTCGGCCATGTGAGCCTCGACAACCTGCCGAGCCAAATCGCGGCGCAGAGTTTCCAGGGCGTGTTCAGCGTCACGTTGCAAATCGCGCGATTGTCGGAAAGCAGCTTCAATCGCATCTTCCAATTCCCGACGATCCATATTGAATTGAGTTTGGGTTTCTTCGGGGAGTTTCGAGAACTCTTCGGGCGGAATCGGTTTGCCTTCCAACAGCGGCAGGATAACAATGGCCCCTTGCTGTGTGGTCTGCAACGCAAATGATTTATCAGCGGCCAACTGTTGTACCTGACCCAAAATCGCCTGATGCTGGCGTTCAAACTGGGTTTTTATCTCCGACTGGGCTTTCAGGTAGTCCTCGCTTTCAAAGATCTGGGGGATTTCGTCTTTGAGTGTCGCGATGAGCTTCTCCATGTCTGCTTTCACAAGGCAACCTTGACCAGCGGGTAATCGCAGTGCAGTGGCTTTATGAGTATTCTTGAAATCATAGACATAGCACCAATCATCCGGGGTGGCAGCATCTCTGGCCCGCTCGTTGATAAACCGTTCTACCGCTGTCAGGCGACCCGAACCAGATGGCCCTAGCACATAGATATTGTAGCCAGACTGTTGTATATCAATACCAAACTCAATGGCTGTTGTACCCCGGTGTTGCCCGTAAATAGTCTGTTGCGCACCGATTTCGCTGGTTGTCTGGAAATCGAAATGACTTAAGGAACACCGTCGATAGAGTTGTTCAGGTTCTAAGCGCAAAGGGTGATGATTATTGGGCATGGGACCTTTGTCCTTTCCTGTTTATTCTCAATATTGTACCCCACCTACTGAGAATATTTTGCGGATTCCAGCTCAAAATCGAGCAAATGATTGTGTTAAAATAGATGCACATATCCGGGTAGGCTAGGTGGTCGCGCCGCGCCATGTTGCGCGGTGAGGAAAGTCCGTGCTTCATAGGGTACGGTGCTGGCTAACGGCCAGGCGGGGCAACCCGATGGACAGTGCCACAGAGATGAGATTGCCCGCATCGGCGGGTGAGGGTGAAACGGTGCGGTAAAAGCGCACCAGCGTCGGTGGTGACAGCGGCGGCTTGGCAAACCCCACCGGAAGAAAGACCAAGCAGAAGCCAGAGGCGACCCGTCTCATGATGAGCTTCGGGTAGGTCGCTAGAGGTGTCGGGTAACCGACATCCCAGATGGATGACCACCACCCATAAGGGTACAGAACACGGCTTACAGGCCGACCCGGATATGCCACCTATCCTGCGCTGACCATTAATCCGGTGAAATCTAACGGGACTACCTGAAACCACGTCACACCGGGTTTCAGGTAAAGACGTTCAGTCATGGAGTCATCCGCCCAAAATGTAAGCATCAATTCATCTTGCCAGCGATGCCAATATCCATCATAGCGCAACCCATCTCGAAACAATGTGGCTGGCCCCAGCGTCCAGATCTGCATCTCCAGTGAATAGGTGAAATTGCCTTCCCATTCATTTTCTACAATTGTCACATCTTCTTGGTGGTGAGTCCAAATCATCACCACATTCGCCGTTGAAATGGTCGCGCCATTCAGCGCATCTATGTGTTGCTCCCCATTGACTGCCCGTTCATACACACCCTGCCCATCATCATACTGCCATTGCGCCACCACTGGCCCATAATCAACCCATATCGTCCGCGCCGCACTCACCGCACCGGGCGGCACATGCTCATAAAATGTCATTCCCTGTAAACCCGGACGTTGGTGGAGTCCACGATTCGTCGCCCGTTGCCAAACTGCTGAAGGAACCACAAACAGATTATGTGGTATTTCAATGTCAGGATTACGATAGAACAGCGGTTGTCCCACGTTATGAAAAGCTCGCGCCGCAAACGGACTGTCACCAATCCTCTCCAGAATCAGCCCGCTGGCTCCTGAATAGGCAAAAAGCGACTGGTACATGATTGGAATCTGTAAATCAATCAGACGGGCGCTACGAACAGAACCAACGTATTCCGGCGTTTGCGAATAGAAGATAGCGGTAAATCGCGTCAACCGGCCCTCAACATAATGTTCAAACACAAGATCAGCTTGTGACAATCCAGCTTGGGGGCGCACACTGGCTGGAGCATTACTGATTTTGATTGCCAACGGGCGTCTATCCAAAACAACAGGATCACTGACAGCCAGACCAGTCAATGGATTAATCTGCGGTGAATACTGCTCTGGTCCGATAGCTCCTGGTAAGGGAGTCGCGGTTGGTCTCGCCGGTGTGGGAGAAGCCACCTGTAATTGGGGACGCGCTTGCACGGTCAGTCCCGCTATCATCAGACAAGCTAATAATGTAACTACTATACCGAGCGCAATACCAATCCATGTTCTCATGTTTCATAGTCTAATTGATTTTGAGGATGATTTAGCCAGTGATAGCCCAACGTGAGTCATTCGTGTACCAGATTTCCGTCAGCTGAGAGGGAGCCGCACAGATCGCAACCAGCATAGGCAACAAAGTGTGAAGCTATTTTCAAACGATAATTAACGCCGCAGCAAAGAGAATCCACATGTCTCCCGGATCTCCAACTGCACACTAAGCAAGGTCGTGCCGCGAATCATGAGGCCACTTAGTTGCCCAATCAATTGTCTAGCGCCTCTACGTCCTAATTCCTTGATATTGGCAGCAATCGTGGTGAGTTGAATCGCTTTAGCATCTGGCCCATCTCCAAAACCCACGACTGAAACATCTTCAGGTACCCGAAACCCGCGTCGGGTTAGCATACCAATCGCTTCGGCTGCCATCAAATAATCTGAGGCAATAATCGCATCGAAATGATGGTCTTGTTCAAGAAATGTATGCAGAGAGGCTTTTGCCACCGTTGGCTCAAAATCACCCTTCAGCAATTGATTTGGTGATATCTGTAGATGATGGCGAATCAACTCCTTTAGAAATGCACTTCTACGCTCCCAGCCATCGTTTTGGCTGAGGTCGCCATCAATAAACACAAAATCTTGTCGGTGACACTCGACCACCAGATGTTCCACCAGCTTTGCAATCCCCTGTGCATTGTTCGGAATCACCGCAGGAATCGGCATATCTGCCATATAATGGCTGATTAATGTTATGGGTTTACCCGTGAGATAGATGTTTCGCAGAAAATCATCCGGAACAGGATTTGCAATAACGATAATCCCCACCGCTGGCGACAAATCCTCGACTCGAAAAGAGGCTTTGTCAGCAACGGTCTCGATAAATACTTCATAGCCGTGCTGTTTGGCAATATCTTGTACGCCCTCGATAACCTCCGATTGAAAAACCTGGGTTGGATCATTGGTGATGACGCTTATGCTTCGAGCCACTGGACCAATCCTATATCCTGTTGAAGTGCATAGGCAACCGATCCCCTGGCACTCAAATTGGTGTCGGTCGCCAGCGAAAATTGCAGTTGAGCAATGACATCTTCTGGCAGCCATTGTTTCATTCGATGCCGAACATCATCCAAAAGCGGTTCCCCCAAATCAGCTACTCCCCCTGCCAGACAAATATGATCGGGTCGCAAAAGCGCAATCACCCACGAGAAAATGGCGGCGAGACTTTCGGCAATATCTTCATAAACAATTTGTGATGCAACATCGGTTCTGGTAACGCCCTCACGAATATCCAAATAGGTGACTCTGCCTTCTGGTAGTGAGTTATTAGGGTGTTCGGTTTTGAGTTGACGAACCCTGCGCTTAATTGCCGACCAACCAATCAGATCATCTAATGGTAGTGCATCGGGAACTGGGCTTAACCAACCAATGTTATGACCACCATAGTAGGCTGTGTTTTTTAGCACGTACCCAATTTCGACGGTGCTGTTGATCAGAATGGTCACCAAATTTGTTGCCTGACTGTCGGTCTCAAACGCGAACTGTGCAATTGCGGCCAGTCGGGTATTGTTCCCAACATATACCGGCACATCATACTGCTTGTAGAGAATTTCGGATAATGGAATATGCGGCCAGCCCAGATGTGATACAAAATGGATTTCTTTCGTATCAGGATCAACCGTGCCAGGAACACCAAGTCCTAAACACAATAATGGAGCATCTAATTGAGCAATGAGGCCGTTGATAACGCCTAACAGGCAATCAATATCTAATGCCTCTGGAATATCTTCAAATTTGAGCAGATGCTCGGCCAACACCTCGCCGTTGAGGTTAGTCAACAAGCCGTTGACGCCAGTTTCGGTCAAGGAGACGCCAATTACCTGTCGTGCATTGGGAACAAATTCCAATAAACGCGGGCGTTTGCCACCACTTCCAGCCGCCTTTCCCCGGCCCGCTTCGATCAAAAGCCCTTCATCAATTAGCTCAGTAATGAGGTCTGAAACCGTTG
Source organism: Aggregatilineales bacterium (assembly GCA_965215855.1). Classification (GTDB taxonomy): domain Bacteria; phylum Chloroflexota; class Anaerolineae; order Aggregatilineales; family J027; genus J027. Next base: position 588,757 of record CBDCER010000003.1, read on the forward strand.
GTTTTGTCAGCCCAGTTTCGTTTGCTAAGGCGGCGCGGTTATCTGCCAAGCCAGAGTGAATCGCCCGCAAGATAAGGTGGCGGTTATGTTGGCGAATCTGGCTGGCTGAAGCTTTACGACTCGGTTTCAGGTTCATCGAACATGCAATTTCTACCGATAGAGCGTAGGATATTCCAATTTTCAGGGTCTTCGCCACCCAGCCCCCAAATAGATACTCCCCCTAATTCCGGGTAAGCGGCCAATACCTGCTCCAACTTAAATTCCAGGCTAACAGCATCAGCAATATAGATCGTTTGGCGAGGTAATCCACGAGCCGATAATTCAAACATGGCTTCCATATCATCTGGATCGCGCTGTATTTCTAGCTCGAAGGACTGTATCCATTGTTGAACGGCTGTCCATGATACCACAGCAACATTGCTGCCGCGTCCCCAACTAAGCCCATAGAAGTGTAGACCCATCCGCACCTTCTGTAAATCGGTGGTGGTGGCTGCATATGCTAATACATCCAGAACCCAGAGGGCTGGGGCAATCGGCCCAGCATCACTGGCACGATTGTGGTAGTCGTAGGTCATAATGCGGAAGATGTCAGCCGCCGCTGCCAAACGCGGCCAATCTTGTGCGGTAGCGGCATCCCACTGCGACACCGCTGCTGTTTTGGCATGAACTGTGACTGATAGTATATGTTGATTGGCGTGCAGCGCCGCCGCCAATCCTTCAATAAATGCCGAAAATGCATCGCGTGTATCGAGCGCAAAGCCTTCGTAGTCAATGTCAATGCCGTCATAGTCCATCGCCTCGACTCGTGCTGCAATGGTAGCAATATGGACAGCTCGAACAGTCTCATCCTCAATCATGATGGATGTGCCAAATGATGCAATGGTAGGAACGATTTTGACACCTGCCGTGCGCCATGCGGTCAGCTTTTCAGTATCCTCCGCTCCATCCAACAACAGTAACGTGCCATCCAATCCGGGGGCGTACCAAAAAGGATTGACTTCATCAATGACATCAATATTGTCCATCAGCGAATCATAACCCGTTGGCTCGGCAGATGATGGATACCAGACCGACACACACCATTGGTTGTCATCCGCTTGCGTAGATACCGATTGTCCTGGCATCAATAGCGTGATCAATACAATAAATAGGATGCTTGCTCGTTTCATATGTCCATTCCTGGAATACGGCACGGCAGAATACCCTGGGCCGTAATCTCACCAAAAAGAACTTTTGCTACGGCTTCCATACTCACCGAGCGGATACCGTAGCTGCACAAATAAGTCTGGATCATTGGAAATGCCTGAATATCATATGGCGTGCGTAGCGCAACAACTATCAAGTTTTGGTCGCGTTGGTGCAGCGCCTTGACGAGTTTCGCCTGACTCGAGTCCATATCCGCCCGAATGGTTCCAACAATAACCGTGTGGGCCTGTTCAGTACCCTGAAGAACAGCGTCTATCGCTTTTTCATCAGCCTGATAAGGCATTTCGATACTCTGCACCAACGGATGCCGCCGGCGAATGGCATCCGCGAGACTGATACGCACTTGGGATGATGTATCGGCGGGTGTCAGGTCTTCAGGGTGTGGAGTGACAACAGCGATCATCTGATCGGGTGTAACCGACAAGGGGACTCGCTGCCCTCGGACTACCGTAATAGATTGATCTGCAATGCGTTGAGCAATCTGTTGGTGTTCTTCGCAACCGATGACACGTAGCGGCGGGCGTGTATCAGGAATGCGTTGACGCATCGCCTGGATTCGCCTGACGGCATTTTGATCCCACAAATCGACTGTCTCATCATGTAATGCAAATTGGTCGGGCAAATGCCCCAGCAAAACCAGGTCTGCACCGGCCTGCAGCGCAGACCGCACACTTTCCACGGCTCCATATTGAGCAACAGCGTGCATATCCATCGCATCAGTGATGGTCACACCTTCAAAACCCATATCGCGTCGTAGTAGGTCGTTCAGAATGGCAAACGAAAGCGTAGCAGGTCGTTCACTATCAAGTGCGGTAAAGACCACATGACTTGTCAGAATAGCGCCCGTTCCAGCCTCAATAGCAGTCCGAAATGGCAGCAATTCAACCGTAGTTGTACGCTGAAGAGAATGCGCCACAACGGGCGTTTGATGGTGTGAATCTACATGAGTATCGCCATGTCCCGGAAAGTGCTTGGCAGTAGCGATGACACCTTCATCTTGCATCGCTTGAATCAGTGCCGCGCCAAGTTCGGCAACTAATTCGGGATTCTCTCCAAAGGAACGAATGCCCACAACAGGGTTTTGGGGATTGGTATTCACATCTACAGACGGTGCAAAGTTTAAATTAATGCCCATCGCCAGTAACTCGCGTCCCAAGATACGCCCCGCCTGGTGAGCCAGTTCAGGAGATTGCGTCGCACCCAGCGCCATGTTGCCTGGCAATTCAGTCACACCTTCAGCAATCGCCATCAACTGACCACCTTCCTGATCAATACCGATCAAGGGTGGTGGCTGATTTCCTTCTCTAGCCGCTTGATACAGTGCTTCGGTCAGGTCGTATAACTGGCAAGGTGAGGCAACGTTGGCGTAGGCAAACAGGCAGAAAGATGCAATTTGCCCTGAACGAACACCATCCAAAATTTCTGGCGGAGGCATATATCCTGAGAAACTGTGCATTAATTGTTGCATTGGAGCTATCCTTTAAGCCCGCTGAGTGAAATACTCTCCGTGAAATAGCGTTGTGTCAAAATGAAGATCACTAAGACCGGAATTACGAACAAAACACTAGCCGCCATGATGTCATGCCAGGGAATCGGTGATTCCTGGAGATTGAATTTTTGGGCAACATAAATCGGCAACGTATAAAGTTCTGGCTTTTGCAGGTAAAGCAACGGCTGAAGCAAATTATTCCATTGTCCAACAAATAAGAACACAGAAATCGTAGCAACGGCAGGGCGTGACAGGGGCAGAATGATGTACCACCAGATTTGGAGGGGATTAGCCCCATCTATCATTGCTGCTTCATCAAGTTCTTTGGGCAATGTCATCATAAACTGCCGCAGCAAGAATATCAGCGCCGCACCACCAGCGAAAAAACCAGGAATGGTGATCGGATTGAAGGTGCGTATCCAGTCCAGCTTATAGAACAACACATACTGCGGAACCAGCGTGGCTTGATAAGGTAACATCAAAGTTCCCATCATTAAGGCAAAAACGATGTTGCGGCCCCGCCACTGCAACCGGCTGAATGCGTAGGCCACCAATGACACCGAAGTAACTGTCCCCAATAGAACCATCGTGACAATAAACACACTATTGAAGTAAGAACGATAGAACGAGTCCTCGTGGAGAATTTTGTCGTAGTTGCTCCATTGTGGCGTCTCCGGAAGTAGGTTCACCTGTGATTCTTGTATTTCATCAATGGTTTTCAGCGAGGTTCCCCCCATCCAGACCAGAGGAAAAAGGAAAAACAGTGCCCCCAAAATCAGGATCGCATAAATCATGGAACGCTGGAAACTGATCATGCCCCGCTTACGAGTAATGAATGAACGGGGGGTAGTGGATTGTGTCTGTTCAAAAGAAGTGGTTGCCATGATTTATACCTCGTAATTAACCCATCGACTGTAGCGGAACTGTAATACAGTCAGTGTCAAAATAATCATTGCCAATATCCAGGATGCGCTAGCTCCCTCACCGATTGCCAGATCAACAAAAGTCCGTGTATAGAGGAAATAGGCAGCGGAAGCCAAGCTGCTTTCACTGTTCGGTGTACGCAGAATGTAAATAGACTCGAAGGTTTGCAGTGCCGCGATAACCCCAATGACGATGTTATAAAACATCGCGGGCGAAATCATAGGCAGCGTAATCTTGAAAAACTTCTGCACCGTGTTGGCTCCATCGACCTCAGCCGCTTCGTACAATACAGGAGGTACGCCCTTTAGGGCCGCCAAGAAGATTAGCATACTCGCGCCCGAACTCCACACCGTAATAAGGACTAATGATGGTTTAGACCATAAGTTGTTGTCCATCCACAATGGCACGCGACTAGTATCGGGGAAAACCTCAGCCGCTTGCCGAAACAGCACAAAATGATAGTGCGGCCTTCCTGTATCCTCCGCGATCTGTACGAAAGCATTGAAATATGCCCGTCCATCCAAATAGCTGCTGACAGTGAACAGGGCAAAGAAAACCAGCCCGCTATAGAGTAAATAACGTCGGGCGCGGGAATAGCGTTCACCCAAGACAATGAGGCCCACCAGAACCCCAATGACCAACGCATATATCCAACTGGCTGAAATCAAGGCTGCCGGATAGATCTCCTTCAAATAATCAAGGTCGCTGGGATATTCAATGGTACTGCCAAATGTCAGATAAGTCGGAATCATCCGCCAGCCGCCATCTGTCAAGCGAAGTGATAACATCTTCAGATTGCTGTAGTCGAAGTCACCTAAAACAGCCCGAACGAAAATAAGCAGGCCCAAAACCCCCAGCATCGCGCCGGTAACGCGGTATTTGCGAGTATCCCACTGACCATACATCGAATAAGCAAGGGGTAATGCGGCAATTGCCATCACGATCAGATATTTTTGTGTCAGACCATTGGAGAAACTGAAATCTGCTCGTTGCAAGGTGAGATAAAAACTGATGCCAAATAGAATAACACCGATGACTTGCCAAAGCCGGACATTCGAAGCTTTGTCTTGCCATGCATTGATCAGAATTAATGTCCCAAAAATAATACCGGAAAAGTAGGTCCAGGATATATTGACGGGAACGCGCACAAGCCCTGTTGAAATCATGTTACCCACAACCACAATGCTCAGAACTTCAGCAACTTGTTGAGCGCGGGCTTTTTTGCCTTTATCCCAATCACCGAGCAGGGTCAGCAACACCAACACACCGATCAAGGCGGGTAGTGTGTATTTCAACGGTCCAACAGGATCGCCTTTTGCCACTCCTGCATAAAAACCATTGAAGCTCTCCACTGAGTATATGAAGAAGCGATATAGATAATCGAAAATGAAGAAACTTTCGGCCAACCACTGCAAGGTGTTATTCACGAATCCACCATTGGAGGTAAACATATAACGCCATGCCAACAGCGCAGCAGGACTGGCCGCCAGAATAACCGGCAAATAAAAAATGGTGCGGAAGACGCGTATGCCTCTCATCGCACGGTTGAGAAGAATTGCCATACCTAGCGAGGCAAGAATCTGAAGTGGAACGCCAATAATTGTATAATAAAATGAATTGAAAAGAGCTTCTTTAAATCGCCGTCCATACCGCCCCTCACCCAATAGCAAGGTACGATAGTTTCTCAAGCCTTCCCAATAATCCTCATAATGCAGAAAATCAAAATCCTGACCGATTTTGTATCTCGTAAAGCTATATAACAATGAGGCTAATGCTGGACCTACTACAAAAATCAAAAAACCAACAATCCATGGCCCTGCAAATGAGAAACCCCAGAATACTCTACGCTGTTCTTGAGGAGTTGCACGAAGTAGCTTTGCTACGAACCTAGCAATAAGCCCAACTGCCAGGCTGCTGATGATAATGAAAACAACTGTGCCCAGTGCCCATCCGATATTGTTGATATGAACATCAGTAATTTCTATGCCCACGCCTATGCTCCTTAAAAAAAATGGGCACAGGAGCTTACTGTGCCCATTAACTCTAAATCTATGTCATCAATCCAGGTAGCCGTTGTCTTCGAGAATAGCGTCATATTCCTCTTTGAGGAAAGTCTGCGTATCTTCTAGACTTTGCTGATCGGTCAGGAACAGCATGACCTGTTCAACAATCAGTGGGCGCAATTCGGCACTGGCACGAATATCGGAGAAGCTACGGCCATATTCAACAGCGACATCCAACATCTGATCCCAGACGGCACTATTGGCACGAATGTTGTCCCAGGCATCTTGACGTACTGGCGTGAAACCTGCAACCTCGCTCAACGCCAGCGCATTATCTTGGCTGCCGATGAATTTCAGGAATTCGACTGCCAGTTCGGGGTTTTCTACATAGGAAGGTACAGACAACCAGTCAATGAAGACCTGGACAATCGGCTCACCACCCTCGCCAGCAGGATAGGGCGCAATACCGATGTTTTCCCAAATGGGTTCGGATACTGGGGGCATATTCCACATCGGGAAAATACCGCTCACAACCAGATCAGATGCAATCGGCGTACCGCCAAAAGCGGGCAGGCCAGCGGTCGTCTCATCTGGCATCATGATGCGGCGGCGATCATACATATATTGCAGCACCTCGGCGACAACCGGGCTATCAAAGGCGCTTGTGCCATCTTCATAGTACAATTCGCCACCGGCACTCCAGATGTAGCCAATGAATTCTTGAGCATCAAAAAGACCACTGCCAATATCCATGAAGCCCATTTGAACCATCGCACCCTCTTCGACAACGCTGTTAGCTGCATAGAAGGTCAGGGCATCTTCAAAGGTCATGGGGAAGTCGGTATCTGGATCTGCCATTAAATCGGTACGATAGAAAATCGGACGAGGACTCATCAACAAGGGCAAGCCACGCATATGACCATCCCAAGTCACAGTTTCTAAAGCAGCCGGTAGAAACTGTTCCAGTTGGTCCCAATCGGCTAGGTACGGATCAAGGTCGGCCAGCAAATTGCCATAAGTAGCTGCATATTCTGAACCAAGGTAAACAATGTCGGGGCCATCGCCGGTCGTAATCCAGCCAGCGACTGTCACATCAAAGTCGCCCCACCCGCCTGTCAGAATTTCCAACTCGACACCTGGATGATCAGCTTCAAAGGCCGGAAAAGCGACATCACGGAACCAATTGAGTGTATCCTCGGTCAAACCCGTGATATAAATTTCCAGTGCTTGATCACCTTGAGCCTCAACCGGCGCAGGTGAACTGGTTGGCGCGGCCACGAAAATCATCGCCACCAAGACCATCAATACAACAATGCGTCTCATGTAAATTTCTCCTTGACATTATTTAGTTAGTTAGGTTTACTTACTTTGATGATTTAAGCAGATTATACGGTAAAGATTCTGATCTGTCAACGGAGTCAAAAATTTCATGCGAATCTTTATGGGAATTGATGGTGGCGGCAGCAATCTCCGGGTCGCAATAACGGACGAGACATTGCAGATTCTCGGCCAAGTTCAGGAACAGGCAGCCAACCCAAATGCCATCGGATTTCCACAATCACGCCTCCATATTCAATCCTCAATGCGGGCGGCGCTCCAGCTCAGTCATATTGAAGCTGATGATATTGCTGCCGTCGGTATCGGAATCGCAGGCGCACCAGATCATCTCGCAAAAGCATGGTTACATGAGACAGTTTCCCAGGTATTGCCGCAAACCCAGGTTATTTGCAGCTCGGATCATGAAATCGCGCTAGTTGGGACGTTGGGGCAGCGCCAAGGAGTATTGATTCTATCAGGCACCGGCAGCCTGGCTTATGGCGTTAATGCCAATGGACAATCCACCTTAGTGGGCGGTTGGGGATACTTATTAGGCGATGAGGGAAGTGGTTTTTGGATAGCGATTGAGGCGATAAAAGCCGTCACCCGCGCATTTGATGGCCGGGCATCTGCCACAGCATTATCAGAACCTATCTTAGCCTATGCAGGTGTGAAGTCAGAGTGGGACATGATTCCCTGGGCTTATGCTGCAAAGCCAGGGAATTTAGCTCAAATAGTGCCGCTCGTACTCGAAATCGCCGAGTCTGGCGATAACATTGCCCAGAATATTATTGAAAGAGCTGCTAATGAGCTGGTACTTGCTGCCAGAACCGTGATGCACAAGTTAAAATTGGAACACCCGCCTTTTGCATTTACCGGTGGTCTATTGGAGCGCGACACATTGCTCAGTCGATATTTATGCGAATCGCTGGCATTGCCAGAGCGTCCCCAGGCACTCTATCCTCCTGTAATTGGAGCCACATTGTTGGCGCGAGAGAAAGTCCTTGGCAACTATGCATAATGAAAATAGTTTACTGGTAATAAATACTCATGGAGGGCAATGGCTATTGTGCGAGGCTGGGTACATTATCGCTGTTGGCGTCGGGGAATATCCAACACGACCATCTCGTGCCGAGGTCATTGACGCTAGAGGGTTACACCTCTTACCGGGGTTTATCGACCTACATGTGCATGGGGCACTGGGCCATGATACGATGGATGCCTCGTCTGAGGCACTCGAAGCCATGGCTGTATTTTATGCCAGTCATGGTGTCACCTCGTTTCTAGCAACCACGTGGACCGACTCCACAGAACGAATACATACTGCACTTGAGGCCGTCCATGCCTATCAAAGCGAACACCATGCAGGGGCGACACTGCTCGGCGCTCATCTTGAAGGGCCATACCTCAATCCTGCCAAATGCGGCGCACAGAATCTAAATCATATCCGTGTCGCCGATAGAGCAGAAGTCGAGGTATTGCTGGATACAGGGGTTCTTCGGCTCATATCATTGGCACCGGAGTATCCAGAGAACCACTGGCTGATTGAAGAAGCTGTTTCGAGAGGTATCACGGTTTCTGCCGCTCACACCAATGCCAACTTTGATGATATGCAAAGCACAATTGACTTGGGATTATCGCACGCAACACACACCTTCAACGCCATGCCCGCGTTGCATCACCGTGAACCAGGGGCACTGGGTGCTATTCTCACCGAACCATCAATCTCCAGCGAACTGATTGCTGACAATATTCATGTTCATCCGGCAATTATGCACCTGCTTTGGATGGTTAAAGGTCCGCACAATCTTATCCTGATTAGCGATGCCGTGCGAGTCGCTGGCCTATCAGACGGAGTGTATTCGCTGGATGATCGAACTGTAACTGTACACAACCGTGCCGTGCGGCTTGAAGATGGCACGCTGGCTGGCAGTATGTTGACAATGGACGTTGCCCTACGAAACTTCATGGCAGCGACCAACAGCACCTTAGAACAAGTATGGCCGACAACCAGCTTAAACGCAGCCAGGGCAATTCATCTTGATTGTCAAAAGGGTTCGCTGGAGCCTGGCAAAGATGCCGATTTCATTTTAGTAGATGACAAGATTACCGTTTACCTGACTGTTGTATCAGGCAACATAGTTTTTCGGAGAAATGATTGATGTACCACCTGGAAAGAGAAATCGCCGAACAACCTACAATTTTGCGTCATTTGATTACAGAGGATGCCGACGGCATCAAGATAATCGCCAAAGCGATTCAGGCATTTAACCCCGCATTCGTTATGATTGCTGCGCGTGGCACTTCCGATAATGCAGCGCGATATGCTCAATACCTTATGAGTATTCGCCTGGGGCTACCAGTCGCACTCGCAACGCCTTCGGTGCATACCCTTTACGAAGCGACTCCCAACCTATCGCGGGCACTGGTCATTGGTATTTCGCAATCGGGACATTCAATTGATGTTCGGCGTGTGATCGAAGATGCTAACCAGCAAGGTGCGCTCACACTGAGTCTCACCAATAATGTGGAATCGCCATTGGCCCAAGCCAGTCGTTTCCATCTTGCCCTGCGTTGCGGCGAGGAAATCAGTGTGGCGGCCACAAAAACCTATACCTCGGAACTGACCGTTCTGGCCTTGCTAGTCAACGCCTTAAGTCATCAAGAAGGCATAGAGCTGCTCCCGCAGTATGTTGAAGAAACACTCAAGCGATCCGAGCAGATCAAAGCATGGATTCAACGTTACCGTTATGCTGAACACATTGCCGTCATTGGGCGAGGATACAACTATAGCACCGCTTTTGAAATCAGCCTTAAGATCAAGGAACTATGTTATATCACGGGTGAACAGTACAGCGAAGCAGATTTTCGGCATGGCCCCATCGCTATCATTCAACGCGGTTTTCCTGTCATTGCCGTGGCCCCCAAGGGCAAAACATTACCGCTGATGATCGAACTACTAGAGCAGTTACAATTACGAGGGGCGGAGTGCTTGATTATCTCTAATGACGAGGCCGCCTTGAGGTTTGGACAATATCAGATGACGATGCCTGAGCATGTGCCAGAGTGGTTATCGCCGATTTGCGCTGTCATTCCTGGTCAGTTTTTTGCGATGGAACTGGCGCTGTGCAAAGGTCATTCGATTGATACCCCTATTGGATTAAACAAAGTGACCGTGACCAGATAGATAGCACTTACCTTGACAAAACGGTGTTATATCAACATCTAATCGAATAAGACATAAGACTATTCTTAAAAAAACGCATCAGTCTTCGACCTTGTGTTAAACTAGGGCATCAAATTATCGAAGAAAGTACCTAATGACACAATTTCTACTGATTCGACATGCAGTTAATGAGTGGGTGAAATCCGGCAAACTGGCTGGTTGGACGCCGGGGGTCCATCTGAATGATGAAGGTCAAACACAAGCCGCAGCGATGGGTGAACGGCTGGCCGCAGTTAAGCTGGCCGCGATCTACTCCAGTCCACTAGAACGCACAGTGGAAACCGCACAGGCCATCGCCAAACACCATCCTGCCCTGACACTCCAAATTGAGCCAGGGATTGGCGAAGTCCGTTATGGAGAATGGCAAGGCAAATCTCTGAAGAAACTGGCGAAGAAAAAAGAGTGGGGCATTGTGCAGCATGTTCCCACCCGGATGCAATTCCCCGAAGGTGAAACGATGCGCGGGGCACAAGCCCGTGCTGTCGATACGATTGAACGGCTGCGATTGGAGCATCCTAAAGATATTGTGGCTATTGTTTCCCACAGCGATGTCATTAAAATGATTGTGGCACATTATCTGGGGGTGCATCTGGACTTGTTTCAGCGCATTGCGATTTCGCCTGCTTCACTGACAGCAATCGCGCTGGAAGATGGCCGCCCGATGGTGCAGGTTATGAATGATACCAGCCATATCAAAAAGACTGAATCTTGAGGAAAACGGATGCCGAACACAGAAATCGACTTGAATCCTGTTGACTTCATTACCATTGGCACGGTGGGGCCAAAGGGACGCCGCCAGTTCCATTTGCAAGGCGGCAACAGTACCCAAACCGTGACCCTCGTCATCGAGAAACAACAGGCACAACAACTAGCTGAGGCCGTCAACGACCTGTTGGAAGATCTGAAAAAACAGGGCAAGATAAACACCAGTGACACCACCATAAATCTAAAGAATTGGAAAATGGAACTCCGTGATCCCATCGAACCTCGCTTCCGGGTGTCGCGCATGGGACTGGGATATGACGAAGATAGTGATATGTTGATCTTGGTGACACAAGAACTCATTATCTCCGAAGACGATGAGGAAGAAGAAACTGACCCACTGCTGTCAGTTCAGCCGAGTATTGTCCGATTCTGGGGGACTCGCCAGCAATATCGTGCCCTAAGTGAACACGCTTTTCAACTCGTTGAAAAAGGCCGCGCTGATCCTCGCCAGAATGGGCATGTGATCTACTATTGGACGTAGCGAACATGAGTGACAAACCCCATCCTCCTGAACAGCCCGACCTTGAAGAGGAACCGAATCATATCGCCATCAGTTTCGAGCGTGTCTTGCGATTGTTAAACGAAGGCAATCTGCGCGAGGATCATGGGCGGCTGCGTTGGTCATCCAACTACACGACTATTGTCACGGTTACCGATGGCGAGTTAGAGGCGCTGGCAGTCTATAAACCGCAGCGTGGCGAACGTCCGCTCTGGGATTTCCCAGATGGCACACTGTGTTATCGTGAAACAGCCGCCTATCTTGTTTCGGATGCATTGGGTTGGGAGTTGGTCGCGCCGACCGTGCTGCGCGACGGACCAAAGGGAGTTGGCTCAGTGCAGTTATTCGTCCAGCACAATCCCGAAATTAACTACTTCTCACTCAGCGACGACTTTATCCCTCAACTGAAGCTGATGGCGGCCTATGATGTATTGGTGAATAATACAGATCGCAAGGGGGGACACTGTCTGGTTGATCCGCATGGCAAATTATGGGGGATCGATCATGGCATCTGTTTCCACGCCATCTCCAAACTACGAACTGTTATTTGGGATTTTGCTGGTGAACATCTTGAGGATGACATGCTGGCAGATATTCAGCGTGTTTTGGACGATCTATGCGCCAAAGGCGAAATACTCTACGCAAAATTGGAGCCGCTATTAAGCCGCCGTGAACTCGAGGCACTTAAAGACCGCGCCCGGGCTTTGCTTGAACGCAAAGTTTACCCCTATCCCGGCCCCGGCCCTAACCATCCCTGGCCGCCAATCTGATTTGAACTGGCGTTTTGGCCGGACTGTATATCCCACAGAAATATTGCCATTTTGCGCTGTTGCCGCTACAGTAGCGCGGTCAATACAGCTTACAATTTGTGGAGAATTTTATGTCGTTGATTGCCGATGTTGCTGCTCGCCTTCGGGAAAATATACAAAAAGTTATTGTGGGAAAATCGGATGTCATTAACCTATTGGTTGCCTCGCTGCTTAGTGAGGGTCACATCTTGCTGGAGGATGTTCCCGGCACGGGTAAAACGACACTGGCAAAGGCTCTAGCAGCGTCGTTGGATTGCCACTTCCAGCGTATTCAATTCACGCCAGACTTGCTGCCCAGCGATGTCACCGGTTTGAATTATTACAATCAGAAAACGCAGGAATTTGAGTTTCGCCCCGGCCCCATCATGAGCCAGATCGTACTGGCAGACGAGATTAATCGTGCCACACCCCGCACCCAGAGCGCCCTGTTGGAAGCCATGCAGGAGCGTCAAATCACCCTGGAAGGTGTCACCTATCACCTGGAGCGTCCTTTCTTGGTGATGGCAACTCAAAACCCAATAGAACTGGAAGGCACGTTTCCGTTGCCGGAGGCCCAACAAGACCGTTTCCTGATCCGTCTGGCGGTGGGCTATCCCAGTGAGGATGAAGAAAATCAGATGTTGCGTCGCTTCCGTTCCGAAGATCCCTTGGACACTTTGCAGGCAGTGAGCGATGCAGAAGAGGTCATGAACGCTGTACATGCCGTGCGCGATATATTAATCGGCGATGCGGTTCAGAGCTACATTGTTAACATCATCCGTACCACCCGCGACCACACTGAACTGGATCTGGGAGCCAGCCCACGTGCCTCCTTGGCGCTCTATCGTATAAGCCAGGCCTGGGCAGCTATTGATGGCCGCGATTATGTGTTGCCAGATGATGCCAAACTCCTAGCTCCCTATGTATTGACGCATCGTATTGTTGTCAGCCCTCAAACCTTGTTGCGAGGCCGTACCGCCGAGGAGATCGTGGAAGGCATTGTGGATGCCGTGCCGGTTCCAGTGGAATAGAGGAAAATAACCATGCACGGGCTGGACACCAATGTTGAGAATATTCGGGAGATCGAAGAGGAAAAACGTACTGAGGAGGAAGACCTGCACGCCGATCTCATTCAGGTCAGTGGTGACACGGTCAATGCCCTCCTCAACCATCGCTATGTCAGCTTGGCAGTCATCGCCTTCGTAGTTGGCCTCCTCAGCCAAAACACTACACTCATTGCATTGACAGCGTTTTTGCTGACGGTTGTCACATTCGCCTGGCTCTGGAGTCGAAATACGCTCATCAGCATTTTCTATCAACGCAAATTTCACCATACTCATGCTTTCCCCGGCGAAACAACTGAAGTCGAGATTATGGTTGAAAATCGCAAGTGGTTGCCCGTCACCTGGTTGCAAATCGAAGACGGATGGCCGACCAGCTTCGCTCCTACCCGCTCAGATGTAATGGCAATCGACGAGGGCGATCCCCAAAATGGTCTGCTCATCAATGCTTATTCGTTGCGCTGGTACGAGCGCGTCCGGCGGTCATATGAATTGAAAGCCGTGCAGCGTGGTTATTACGAACTCGGCCCCACCAACGTCCTCTCCGGCGATCCATTCAGTCTGTTCGAGCGCATGGTTTCATTGGATGATAAGCGCAATTACTTGGTAGTCTATCCTGAGCTGCTGCCGCTGCACGAATTAGGATTCCCACTGGATGACCCACTAGGCGACCGTCGCATCAAACGCCGCCTTTTTGAAGACCCCAACCAGGTCATTGGTGTGCGTGACTATCAGCCACACGACACCTTCCGCGATATTCACTGGAAAGCCAGCGCCCGCACTGGACGCCTGCATTCCAAAGTCTATCAACCCACACGCGGCATCAATATTGTACTGGCGGTGAACGTAGCTTCCTTTGAGCATCATTGGCGCGGTTTCTGGCCGGAGATGATGGAATATACACTGTCGGTGGCCGCTTCTCTGGCAAGCTGGACTGCCGAGCAAGGATATTCGTTTGGCCTGATTTGCAATGGAGCCTTTGCTCGTGCCGATCAACCGATTCGCCTTGCACCGGGCCGCCGTCCATTGCAATTGCGGCTGGTGCTGGAAGCGTTGGCGGGTGTTAAATACTATGTCACATCTGAATTCGGACGCCATATCCTCAGTGAAAGCCCTCGAATGCCAGTTGGCGCGACCTACGTGCTGATTACACCGTTTATCAGCGATATGATTGCCTCCGCCAGTGCCCGACTTCAGAGCAGCGGGCGGCAGATCGTGTGGGTGGCACTGGGTAAAAAGAAGCCGCGTGAAGTTCATAATATTCCCCTTCACCATCTGCCGATCAAACTTGAAGAGCCAGAATGGACGGAGGGCGAATTCGCACCAGGCATCGCCGAAGACGAGCGGCAACGTCGTGTCCAGGCCCGCCAACAATTCCTGCGAAAACGTGCCGAAGCCAGCCGTGAGTTGGAGCAAACGTCATGACAGCAATATCTCAACCCCCAACAACATCCAGCGCTACGATTATCGGAGATTGGCGGCACAATTTATTGTTGGCTTGTGTGGCTCTGGCCGAAGTGTTATGGATAGCTCCGGCCCTGCAATGGTCCTTGATTCTATTTGATGATCCGCTCCCCATGCCCTTGAACTATTGGTTGGGGTTGGTGAGCGTATCGCTGTTGGGCGGCGTAATACTACGGCGCTGGCTATCGCATCGTGATGTAGCCTCCACCCGACAAATGCCGATACTCCTGCTAGGCATCATCATTAGCTTGCTACTGAGTATTTCACTCTTGCCAATTCTTATGGAAGAGCAGACTACACCAACGTTCGACTATGCAGCGGCCTTCGATTTCACGCGCTCTGACCTCTTGCCAACTGGCTTTATCTTATTACCGATTGTATTTGGCCTGTTCATGCGCGGCGTGGCATTAGGACGTTCATCGCTAACGCACATCGGGGTCGGGATTCTGATGCGTTTTGGCATCCTGGTTTTCTTTTTGGTGGCACTACTTTCAGCATTTCCAGTTGGCGACAGCATCAAACGACTGCGCGAGGAAATGGTGACATTGTTGCCTTTGTTTTTTGCGGCATCTCTAATGGCAAGTGCCCTTTCCCGTTCAGCTGCGCTCAGGATCGAAGATGATCTGCGCCAAAGTCGCTTCGGGCTATCATGGCTCGGATTTCTGACAATCACCGTGCTGATACTGACAACGTTGGGCTTTTTGTTATCTATCGTGCTGGCGGGCATCGACAGAGAACAGGCGCTGAAAATTGTCGAACTACCCTTCACCGTGTTGATTACCCTTTTGTTTATTCTGGCGTCGCCAATCCTGATCGGGGTCGAGAAGGTCGTCGAAATCCTAAAACCTGAAGAAACACCGCCCCAGGAAGTAGAAATCATCGGGGGGACTCGTGAGGTGCGTGAAGGTCGCCATAACGAAGGTCTGGAAATCGGCGACACGTTGTCTGACATCATCAGTTTTGTTACAGAGGGCATCGGCCTGATTATATTGGTGCTACTGGTAGGCTTCATCATTTTCTTCTGGGTCATGGTATTTCTGGGCAACAATGAAAATCCACGCGGCGAACACCGCGAAACCATCGAACGCCGTGAAACCATTGGTGGTCTGCGGAAAGCCTTATTCAAGCGGCTGAAGAAACTCGGCGATGCATTGGGACTTGTGCGGCAGTTTGGCATTGGGCGAGATCTATTTGCTGCCTTCACCATTCGTTGGGCCTATGCCCGCATGGAACGCACTGCCCGTAAGCGGGGCTTTCCACGCCAAGTTTCGCAGACGCCGTATGAATACCGACAACTATTGGCACAGGCGTTCCCCGGTGGTGAGAAGTCGATTCGGGTGATAACCAATGCTTACGTCGCCATTCGCTACGGGGAATTGCCTGAAGACAACAATAAGCTGGAAGCAGTGCGCGAGGCGCTGGATTACCTTAAAGAAATCCCCGCTCCGACACCATGAAGAATTGCTCTTCCTACTAGCAATACCTTCGCCAAATTATGGCGAGGTGGAGTGACACGCAACGGTATGGATAGCACCGAGAGATGCCACCGTGCTAAAGATGCGATCCAATAAAATAGGATCAGGGATTTCCGGAAGTAATTTTAATGTTTCAGTGACATATTTGCGACCACGAAAGCGGGCTTTGAGATCAAGGATACTGGCATCCGGATAATCTGGGAAAAGGAGGCGGCGTAGGATACGGGAGAGCGTGACCATCAAGAAAGATAAGTTGGCAGCGTTAGTGACCGCTGTCTCAGCGACATTCATGAAATCTTCCAATCCGAAATGCTGTTTGGCATCGCGGAAGATGAACTCAATCTGGAAGCGCAGGCTGTAGTAGTCAATCAAGCGATCATAAGTTAGGTTGAGGTCACTGCTGAACAAAATCACACGCGCCTGTTTCCCTGTTTTCAAGTCTGTTTTGACGATGATAACGACGTTGAGGGGTTGGGCGAAGTCTTTGTGAAGCAATGTTGCCTGAAAGGTCTGGGTTTGGATATCATCTTCCAGGGTGGTTTCCTTCAACTAGTCAGACGGGATAGCCTGATAGTTGAGCTTATCACCATATTTGCGACGTTGACCATACTTAGATTGTGGGCCAGCATAGGGTATATACAACGCCGCATCATGACGCAATTTGGAGATCAAATGCACGTCACATTGCCGGGTCATTTGCAGGGCATTGTTGTTGCCGAACTTACCATCCAACACCAAATAAGTCACCTTAATCGTGTCCTTGAGCAATGCCAATTGTCGCTGCACCATGCACTGAATCTGCTGTAGCTCCGGGGTCAACGCCACCTGTGTCTTATCCTTGTTCTTACTGCCTTTGGGACGTCCAGGCTTGCCTCTTTTTCGCTTCTTCTTGGTCTTTTTCTTGGCTGCTTTGGCGGCTCTTTTCTCAGCCTCACTGCGTACCCGTTGCTCCACCATGCCCGGATAGGCTTGCCGTTCTTCAATACTTATCAGTGATAGCCCGAAGAATGCCACGCCCGACACTGGTTTCCCGTACAATCCCGAAAAGAAGCGATCCACCCCATGGGTCTTCTTGCCCGATTTTGTCACGACGCATTCATCGCCGGCCAGTAGGTACTCATCTTCCGGGTTGAGGGCGTGTTGGCGAAAAAATGCCCAATGCATCTCTGCCCACGGTAGCACTGTGTGGAACAACCGCTGTATCGTCCGATAGCTCCCGCCTTTATCAGTCCATCGTGAGATACCCAGCATCGTAATCCGCCCTGTCATCGCCAGCATGGCTGGGATAATCCGGCCCATTTGTCGTAGGGTTGTCGGCGATAGGTGTGCCTCAAAGCAGAGCAATAGTGTTACAATATCAATCATGGGCTTTTTTCGTCATGCCTTTTTGTCTTCATGCGTTTATGTAGACAACTTTACACGACACTAAAGCCCTTTTAATCCCTCATTTTTTGGCGAAGGTATTGGTAATAGGTTATTATTTAAGAGAATAGAGGGGGTGTTTCAAGCATGTGATGTTGTGTCATCTGGCCCGACTTACTTTCGACGTGCAGCGTAATATGATCGCCAACCGCTAATTTTTGGGTAGCAGTCAATAACTCGGCCCATATCCCGTGTGCTTTATCAGGAGAATGTTTCACTCGAAGCCGCAGTTGACTCAGCATCCGAAAGAAATCCCAGGCCCACACCCATTGAGTGTGTGTAATTTTGTCATAGGCTTGCCAGACCGTGCGTTCATCAGGACGATGCTCACTGCGCTTCAACATAACGGTCAAGCCGCCAAACAAAACATCATCGTCCGGACGAATCAACTCGACCTGGACCGTGATAGTATCTGGAGTGGGGACCACATGCTCTGATAACCCCATTACATAATGGCGCGGGCCATCAATTCCATAGCGAAGATAGTTTTCTGCGCCGATAGTATTGAGGGGCGCAAATGATATAATGTCTAGCCAGTCTTTACTGACAGTCTCCGATTGAGTCTTATCTGGCACAGCCAACTCCAAGTTTTCAACGGACAATGCCAAACCTATTGGGTGGGGGTTACTGTGTTAACCTTGCCGCCATTTAGCTCGATAGTGATCGAGGAAAGCACCAATCACCAGACCGCCAGCCACACCCGCAGGGACGAAGCGAATCATTATTCCCACGATGATGCCTGCTATGAGGCCAATCAATATGAACACTCCAAACAGTCGAAGGGGCGTACCCGATGTCGCCACATCTAGCATGTATGATGGATAGAAACGTTAATTGCCGCTGTTATCTGTCTGGCGACTGGTATCTCGCAACCGATAGGTAATACGCCCGCGTTTCAGATCATATTCACTTAACTCAATTCGCACACGATCACCAAGCAAGATGCGAATATAGTTCTTACGCATTCGCCCTGACAGGTAAGCCAGTACCTTATGCCCATTATCCAGTTCTACCATGAACTGGGTGTTGGGTAAGGCTTCGACCACTTTACCCTCCACCAAAATTTTGGAGTCGTCTTTACCTTTACCACTTTTCTTAGCCATATCTTCTCCAGACTAAATATACTGCTTCATGATAATACAACCGTTTTGCGACCAGCGTCAACAAGATTAAGAACAAAAAGACGCAGACTCAAGGGCTGCGCCTGGGAAAGCGATTTTAAACGTAGACCAAACTAGGTCTGCGAGATCTTGCGCTGTTTACGACGCGCACGACGGATTGCTTTCTTCTTTTGAATGCGGCGCAATTCGCTTTTCGAAACATACCAACGCTTGCGGCGAACGGTACTCAGAATGCCATCCTTCGCAATTTGCTTACGAAATCGTTTCAGTAATGCTTCCTGGGTTTCGCCGGGTTTCAACTCTACATAGGGCACGCTAGCCTCACCTCCTTCTTGCTCAGAATTCATGGAAAGATGCAGACACAACATCGAGCCTGCATCCTAATTAACACTCACAATGATTTTAGTGAGAGGATGCAGTTGGCTCTGCAACAATCTCCTCTATCATCGGGGATAATACTGGATTCTCATTGCTTTGACCAGCCTCAATCGTGATTGTATTGGGGTCAAGCCCGTTTTCTTGTGCCCAGTTCATCCGCTCGTTATACGTCACTTCTCTAAGACTCAAACCCAAACGCTGACGCTCTGGTTCAATACTGATAATCCGGACCAGAAGTTCTTGACCAGGCGTTACCAACCCATCCAGGCTATCGGGCGCAGGGTCACTGAGTTGCGTGCTATGTAATAATGCCTCAATACCTGGTTCCAGATGAACAAACACCCCATAGCTTTCTATGCGGCTGACTTTGCCCAACACAAGTTGACCGATGTGGTACAAATTGTCGATGCTGGACCAGGGGTTTTCTTGCAAGCGCTTCAAGGATAGGCCAATGCGTCGGTCTTTTTCGTCGAGGTGCATCACATACACCTGCACCTTATCACCAACGGACACTACCTCGCTGGGGTGTTGAACGCGATGCCAGGCTAACTCGCTGATATGGACTAACCCGTCGGCCCCACCAAGATCAACAAAAGCTCCGAAATCACGGAGACCGGATACCATGCCCTCGCGAACTTCACCTTCACTCAATTCGTTCATCAATCGCTCTTTGATTTGAGTACGATGTTCGCGCATAGCCTCGCGCTGACTGAATACCAAGCGACGGCGACGGCGATTGACCTCAATAACCTTAGCCTGAATGGATTGCCCAATTAATGTTTTCAGTTGCATCTGGCGGTCTTGCTCAGAAATGCCACGCGGCAGGCTAGTGAGATGGCTGGCGGGTACAAAACCACGCAAATGACCAAACGGAACAATGATACCGCCGCGATTTGCTTCCACAATTGTACCGGTGAAGACTTCATCGTTCTCCATCAGTTGCTCGGCGCGTTCCCAATCTTCCGCGTGTGCGGCTTGAGAGACAGAAACAATCAGATTACCACCGCTACCATTGAGGCGGACAATCACTACTGGGACTTCTTGCCCAATTTCAAATTGCACATTTTCACTCAGGCGTTCCAAATCTTGTTTGGTGACCACGCCATCTTTCTTCAAGCCAACATCCACCAGCAACCCCTGTTGGTCGATTGCCAGAATGGTTCCATCCACAATGTCGCCCTGTTCCGGCATTCGCCGCTTGAACGACTCTTCGAGCAAAGCCGCAAAATCCATTTCCGACTCGTCGATGTTCGGTGTTTGAGGCATTACTGTATTCCCTCTCGAGCAAATTTTGGTTTTTTACGAAACAAAATCAAGCGGCAGCATGTTGGGGATACCCACTCACATGCGCCGCTTATGCTAACAACTGCGTGTTTATATCAAAAAGATAATAAAACAAAGAACTCTGTTACCGCGCGATGAAGCGCTCTCCTTTGTACAAAAGATTTTAAGCCCAGGTAGTATATAGAGTCGCAGACGCTTTGTCAAACCTGATTTAAACAATTCGTTCAGGTTAACGATAGCAACAGCAGAGGCCGATGCAGCCCCCGCCGTTACTATGCATTCACATTATCCAATTATCAGGCGTCATCTTCGCCGACTTCATCCGCCTCGGCGGACATTTCCGCGACTGCTTCGGCTTCAGCAACCACTTCCACGCTTTCATCCGCTGGTTCGTCTGTATCCAGCGCCGGTTCAGTTTCAACTACTTCAGCTTGAACAACCGCTTCCACGTTGTCATCTACTGGTTCGTCCATATCTGGAGCGACTTCAGCTTCGACTGCATCAACCTCCGTATCAGTCTCCTCTGACAAGGGTTCGATATCACCATCAGGTTGATCTTCACCAGTCATGACCTCTGTTCCCCAACGTTGGGTAAAGCCAACGCGGCGACGTTCTGGTTCCAAGCGACTGATGCGAAGCTGGAGGCGATCCCCCTTCTTCACATAGCTGTACGGCTCTTTCAACGACCCATCGCCCATCTCGCTGAGATGCAATAGCCCTTCCAGGCCATCGTCCAGCGCAATGAAAGCACCAAAGTCTACAACGTTGGTGACTGTCCCCTCAACTAACTGACCCTCATAGTAACGATCATCGGCATGTTCCCAGGGATCTTCTAAGAGACGCTTGCGACTTAATGCGATCCGGTTTGTATCCCGATCTAGGTTGAGGATAAATACATCAATCTCATCACCAACAGCCAATACATCACTGGGGTGATCGACGCGATGCCAGGCCAGCTCTGAAACGTGAATGAGGCCGTCAGCGTCACCAATATTGACAAATGCGCCGAAGTCACGCAGACCTGTCACTGTGCCGTTGACGATCTTGCCTTCACTCAACGAATCCAGTAATTCAGCTTTACGTTGGGCACGAAGCTCGCGCTGTGCTTCGCGTTCGGAGAAAATCAGGCGGCGGCGTTCGGGATTCACTTCAATAACTTTGACCGAGAGCGGTTCGGCCCCGAATTTTTTCAGTTCTTCCAATGCGTCACGGCGATCTCCACCTTGCATTGTGGGGCTGACAGTAATCATGTGCGAGGCCGGGATGAAACCTTCTAGGCTACGCCAACGGACCAACACACCACCCTTGTTGTACCCAGTCACTCGTACTGGCACAACTTCCTCTTCTTCTTTCAAACGAGCAGCCTCTTCCCAGTCGTTCTGTTGCAAACCCATGTTAATACTGACAATCAGATTGCCTTCTTTATCACGAGGTTGCAATACAAACACAGGGACTTGCTGCCCAACTTCTAAAGACTCTAAAAAGGCAGGACTCAGATGTTCAATATCCTTACTGGTTACGATACCATCTTGTTTGGCTCCCATATCCACAATGATCTCATTGCGATCTATTTGCAGGATAGTTGCCGTGCGAATTTCACCACGCCGGGGTGGCTTATAGTCGAAAGATTCTTCAAAGAGTTTCTGGAATTCGTTGTCGGATCCGATTTCGTCTTCAGGAGTAGACTGCGGGGCCTCTTGCTGTTCGTTATTCTCAATATCCATACTGCTTTATATATCACCTCTGGGAGTAGTGTATCCTGGTGGCTATCAACTCAAGCAACAAAGCCCAACCTTGCTGCCTGATAGGTCAGGATCGGATACAGTGTACTATGGTTGTCCCCATGAGTCAAAGGAAATCGGAAATTTTAGGGCAATCGCATATGCTTTCTTAATGGAAAAATGGGCCTTATTGAACCCTCTTGACCTCATTTGATCTATGCATCCGATAAGGTTATCGGGTATTCAGCGCAACACTCAATGTCAAAGCTGCAAATTCGGTTCGATTATTGGGGATTTTGAAGGTCATAATGGCTCATTGTTCGAGAATTAAGGTTTGATATGCGATTGCCCTATCGGAAATTTGGGGTATGCCAAACGTCACTGGCTAATGAAGTAGTCCTCAATCACAGAGTCACCAATACCTCACAATAACCAAACTCTAGTACAATACCTTCGCCAAAAACGAGGGATTGAAAGGGCTTTAGTGTCGTGTAAAGTTGTCTACATAAACCGATGAAGACAAAAAGGCATGACGAAAAAAGCCCATGATTGATATTGTAACACTATTGCTCTGCTTTGAGGTACACCTATCACCAACAACCCTACGACAAATGAGCCGGATTATCCCAGCCATACTGGCGATGACAGGGCGGGTCACGATGCTGGGTATCTCACGATGGACAGATAAAGGGGGGAGCTATCGGACGATACAGCGGTTGTTCCACACAGTGCTACCGTGGGCAGAGATGCACTGGGCATTTTTTCGCCAACACGCCCTCAATCCGGAAGATGAGTACCTACTGGCCGGCGATGAATGGGTCGTGACAAAATCGGGCAAGAAGACCCATGGGGTGGATCGCTTCTTTTCAGGATTGTACGGCAAACCCGTGCCGGGCGTGGCATTCTTCGGACTATCACTGATAAGTATTGAGGAACGGCAAGCCTATCCAGGCATGGTGGAGCAACGGGTACGCAGTGAGGCTGAGAAAACGGCAGCCAAAGCCGCCAAGAAAAAGAGCAAGAAGAAGCGGAAAAGAGGCAAGCCCGGGCGTCCTAAGACCCAGGTGGAGTTGCCCCCAGAACTACAGCAGATTCAAGGCATGGTGCAGCGACAATTGGCACTGATCAAGGACACGATTCAGGTGACTTATCTGGTGTTGGATGGTAAATTCGGCAACAACAATGCCCTGCAAATGACCCGGCAATGTGACGTGCATTTGATCTCCAAATTGCGTCATGATGCGGCGTTGTATATACCCTATGTTGGCCCACAATCTAAATATGGTCAGCGTCGCAAATATGGTGATAAGCTCAACTATCATGCCATCCCGTCTGACTATTTGAAGGAAACCACCCTGGAAGATGGTATCCAAACCCAGACCTTTCAGGCAACATTGCTTCACAAAGACTTCGCCCAACCCCTCAACGTCGTCATCATCGTCAAAACAGACTTGAAAACAGGAAAACAGGCGCGTGTGATTTTGTTCAGCAGTGACCTCAGCCTATCTTATGAGCGCTTGATTGACTACTACAGCCTACGCTTCCAGATTGAATTCATCTTCCGCGATGCCAAACAGCATTTCGGACTGGAAGACTTCATGAACGTCGCCGAGACAGCGGTCACCAATGCCGCCAACTTGTCTTTCTTGATGGTCACGCTCTCCCGTATCCTACGCCGCCTCCTTTTCCCTGATTATCCGGATGCCAGTATCCTTGATCTCAAAGCCCGCTTTCGTGGTCGCAAATATGTCGCTGAAACATTAAAATTACTTCCGGAAATCCCTGATCCTATTTTATTGGATCGTATCTTTTACACGGTGGCGTCTCTCGGTGCTATCCATACCGTTGCGTGCCACTCCGCCTCGTCATAATTTGGTGAAGGTATTGAATTAATCTATGTCTCTGCTCACCGCACATCACCTCAGCAAAGCGTTTGGGCCTGATGAAATCTTTGCCAGAATTTCGGTACAGATTCCCGATCATGCCCAAATTGCGCTGGTCGGCCCAAATGGTATTGGCAAAACCACCTTGCTCAATATCTTGATTGGACAAGAGTTACCCACTACTGGGCAGGTGCAACACAAACGTGGCCTGACCATCGGCTATCTGCCGCAACGTCCGCATCTGGAAGGTGAGCGTAGCCTGTGGAATGATATGCTGACTATCTTCACTGATCTTCTGTCCCAACAAGAAGTGCTACACGAGTTGGAACATGCACTGGCGGATCCAGACCGCGCTGATGAACACAACGTTATTCTTGAACGCTATGGCAGACTCCAAGAGGCTTTCGAGGAAGCGGGAGGTTATATCTACGAAATCGAGATCAAGCGCGTCTTGCAAGGTCTTGGCTTCGATGAACACGATTTTCAGCGTCCCCTTTACCAGCTTTCTGGTGGACAAGTTACTCGCGCTCTGTTGGCTCGGTTGCTGCTTGAAAAGCCTGAATTACTAGTGATGGACGAGCCAACCAATCATCTCGATATTGAAGCTGTCGAGTGGCTGGAAGGCTATTTGAAAGGCTGGGAAGGCGCTGTCTTGATGGTCAGCCATGATCGTTACTTTATGGACCGTGTTGTGGATACCATCTGGGAAATGGATTTTGGATCTCTGGAACTCTATCGCGGCAACTATAGTCACTATCTCCAACAGCGCGAAGAACGCCACGAACGCCGCCAGAAAGAATATGATGCCCAGCAAGAGTTCATCGGCAAAGAGCAAGAATATATTCGTCGCAATATCGCCGGGCAGAACACACGCCAAGCCAAGGGCCGCCTGCGTCGCCTCGAACGCCTGATGAGCGGAACAGATCGCCGGGGCCGTGCCGTCGATCAACCCTGGCTGTTGCGCCCCCCCCGTCGCCGTCAGCAACTTCGCATCGACCTGAACACAGGAAAAGCTGCCCGCACCGGACGCGAAGTGTTGCGAACTCACGAACTGGTCATTGGCTACCACGATGATGAAAAACCACTGTTTTCTGTGCCGGATATTCTGCTGATCCGGGGCGAGGTTGCAGCTATTATCGGCCCCAATGGAGCTGGCAAATCCACCTTGCTCAAAACCATTCTGGAGCAACTGCCAACGTTATCTGGAAATTACTCCTGGGGCGCAAATGTCCAAATTGGCTATTTTGCTCAAGCCCACGAAAAACTCAATGAGAGCAATACCATCCTAGACGAATTGCTGTCGGTGCAGAATCTTCCCCTCAGCAAAGCGCGTAAGTATTTGGCGACTTATCTCTTTACCGGAGATGATGTGTTTCGTAGCGTCAGCACACTGTCGGGCGGCGAACGAGGTCGCCTAGCTCTTGCAAAGCTTTCATTGAGTGGAGCCAATGTGCTGTTACTAGATGAGCCAACCAACCATCTCGATATTCCAGCTCAGGAAGTATTGCAAGATGTATTGGCTGATTACAGTGGTACGATTCTGTTGGTGAGCCATGATCGCTATTTAGTGGATGCACTGGCGACTCAAATTTGGGCGATTGTGCCAGGTGAAATGACTGTCTTCGCTGGACCTTATCGAGAATACCTTGTTAGTCGTCAGACAGAAGATGTCCAATCCGCCACTACAGCCCCGCCGAAGACAACCAATGTATCGTCTAACTCACCAAAACCTGAGCGACCGGGTGGACTGAATCCCTTCCAACGTAAGAAACGCTTGACGATCCTGGAAACCGAAATTCATGATCTGGAAGCCGAAATCGAGCGTTTAACGCAGGCACTCGAAATTGCCAGCGCCGCTGGACAGGTCAACGAAGTTGCTCAACTTGGGCAACAATATACTGACACAGAAATAATGCTGAATGCTAAAATGACAGAATGGTTGAGCCTCTCTTGAGTTATACAGTTGCGTGATGCACAGAAAGTGGCTATTCGGGGATATTTTTCAGTGTAAAGCCAGCATCTTTGATTTGCGGTGCGGGCAGCATGTTCAAACCGATGTACCAATGCCAAAATTTAGAATTAAGACAAGACAAGCATCATCTAGCACTCACAGTCGCCAGATGATGTGACCCATTCAATCTTTTTCGACAGAGCATATTTTCGTTACGGCACATATCGCATCATTAGAGCCAGATAGAGTGTTCCCCCGCCCATTCTTCGTTATTATATTGCTTCAATACCTTCGCCAAAAACGAGGGATTGAAAGGGCTTTAGTGTCGTGTAAAGTTGTCTACATAAACCGATGAAGACAAAAAGGCATGACGAAAAAAGCCCATGATTGATATTGTAACACTATTGCTCTGCTTTGAGGTACACCTATCACCAACAACCCTACGACAAATGAGCCGGATTATCCCAGCCATACTGGCGATGACAGGGCGGGTCACGATGCTGGGTATCTCACGATGGACAGATAAAGGGGGGAGCTATCGGACGATACAGCGGTTGTTCCACACAGTGCTACCGTGGGCAGAGATGCACTGGGCATTTTTTCGCCAACACGCCCTCAATCCGGAAGATGAGTACCTACTGGCCGGCGATGAATGGGTCGTGACAAAATCGGGCAAGAAGACCCATGGGGTGGATCGCTTCTTTTCAGGATTGTACGGCAAACCCGTGCCGGGCGTGGCATTCTTCGGACTATCACTGATAAGTATTGAGGAACGGCAAGCCTATCCAGGCATGGTGGAGCAACGGGTACGCAGTGAGGCTGAGAAAACGGCAGCCAAAGCCGCCAAGAAAAAGAGCAAGAAGAAGCGGAAAAGAGGCAAGCCCGGGCGTCCTAAGACCCAGGTGGAGTTGCCCCCAGAACTACAGCAGATTCAAGGCATGGTGCAGCGACAATTGGCACTGATCAAGGACACGATTCAGGTGACTTATCTGGTGTTGGATGGTAAATTCGGCAACAACAATGCCCTGCAAATGACCCGGCAATGTGACGTGCATTTGATCTCCAAATTGCGTCATGATGCGGCGTTGTATATACCCTATGTTGGCCCACAATCTAAATATGGTCAGCGTCGCAAATATGGTGATAAGCTCAACTATCATGCCATCCCGTCTGACTATTTGAAGGAAACCACCCTGGAAGATGGTATCCAAACCCAGACCTTTCAGGCAACATTGCTTCACAAAGACTTCGCCCAACCCCTCAACGTCGTCATCATCGTCAAAACAGACTTGAAAACAGGAAAACAGGCGCGTGTGATTTTGTTCAGCAGTGACCTCAGCCTATCTTATGAGCGCTTGATTGACTACTACAGCCTACGCTTCCAGATTGAATTCATCTTCCGCGATGCCAAACAGCATTTCGGACTGGAAGACTTCATGAACGTCGCCGAGACAGCGGTCACCAATGCCGCCAACTTGTCTTTCTTGATGGTCACGCTCTCCCGTATCCTACGCCGCCTCCTTTTCCCTGATTATCCGGATGCCAGTATCCTTGATCTCAAAGCCCGCTTTCGTGGTCGCAAATATGTCGCTGAAACATTAAAATTACTTCCGGAAATCCCTGATCCTATTTTATTGGATCGTATCTTTTACACGGTGGCGTCTCTCGGTGCTATCCATACCGTTGCGTGCCACTCCGCCTCGTCATAATTTGGCGAAGGTATTGCTATAGAAAAGCTATTCTTTTGAAAATCTGTCACTACTTTTTCAATAACCCCGCCCTCAAAGTTATATTGTACTCTATCTATGGGTTATCCTTGCGAAAAAATGGCCTTGTCAGCTTGATTCGAGATATTTGGGCAATGTCTCATTCTACATTCAGTGTTTTGCGATTAGATTTCAACACCAAGTTTGCCCAATATCCTTATATTAGACTCTATCGGAAATAGAAAGAAACAGGTAAGCTAGATCGAAAAAAGCATATAGGTCAACGATCAACGATGATAAACTACCAGGAACTGAGAGGCAAACCGGGAGTATTCAGGAGTTTCACAGGCTTGACGCCGCGAGCTTTCGCCAAGCTGCTGGTCGATTTTGAAGCCGCCTATGAAGCGGATTTGGAAGAGCGCGAACAGCAACGCGAAGGCGAGCGGCAACGGCAACGAGGTGGGGGTCGGCGCGGGGCAATACCAGCGATCGAAGATAAGTTGATGTTTATCCTGGTGTACTTTCGGTTCTATCCGGTGCAAGTGCTGCAAGGGTATCTGTTTGGCATGGGGCAACCCCAAGCGAATGAATGGATACAACGGTTGATACCAATTCTCAATGCGGCATTGGGTTATCAGCAGCAACTCCCGGCGCGTCAGGCCAAAGAAATCGCCGAGGTATTAGCCAGGTGTCCGGGGTTAGAGTTCGCCATTGATGGGACGGAAAGGCCAATTCGCCGCCCAAAAGACCCTGAGCGCCAGCGCCAGCACTATAGTGGTAAGAAGAAGCGCCATACGGTCAAGAACAATGTGATTATGGACAAGCGCACGCGCAAGATCAAAGGGTTGAGTCCGACCAGTGAAGGCAAGAAACATGATAAGAAACTCGCCGATGAACACGCCCTCCAATTTCCACCCGGGAGCAAGCTCTGGAAAGACACCGGTTTTCAAGGCTATGAGCCAGCGGGTACCCAGACATTTCAACCCAAGAAAAAGCCCAGAGGACGCGAGTTAACACCGGAGGAAAAAGCCCGCAATTCAGAACTCTCCAGTGAGCGTATCTGCGTTGAACATGGTATTGGTGGGGTGAAAGCTCTTGCCATTGTGCGGCATATCTTTCGCCACATCAAAACTGACCTGGCAGATTTGGTCATGGAGACAGCGTGCGGTCTTCATAATTTACGGATTGACTATCCCCTCGCTGCCTGATCCTGTCATGGGTAAGGGAAAATTGTATCTGCCGGTTGCTATTTGGCTATTTCCGATAAAATCTATTTGATCTCTAGTGAACTATTGATAACTCATAGATAGGGTAGTTTCGTATTCGGTCTGGAACCAGTAGTAGCTTTGGTGAGCTATATAAATAGCAGATAGGTAGACGTGGGGAAAACGTCATTGGTTTTCCAGAAGTTGCGTGCTAGACTCTTCGCGCCAAACGAAGGAGATAGATATGGCGCTTCCCAAGTCATACTTAATCGGTGGAATGTTGATTGCCATCATTGTGGTTGGCATTGCGGGGTATCTGATTCTTCAGCCACCGGGGGAACTGGTGGCCTATGCTGAATTTTCCACCACCACCATCACTCCCAATGCAGACGGCAGAGATGACGTAACTGTCTTTTCATACAAACTCTCACGTAATGCGACTATTAGCCTGACCTTTCAAGATGAAGCCGGGCGAGAGTTCGTCTTCCGTGACCAAAAGCAACGAATCGCCAACGAATATCACGTCAATTTCAGCGGCGTCGTTGATGGCTTTACGTTGCCGGATGATGGTCCAATCGACGGCACAATTGAGCGTCGTCTATTGCCAAATGGGCAGTATACCTGGACATTTCAGGCCCATGCTGAGGATGGCGAAGCACAGACTATCATAGGTGAACTCATCATTGCGGAGGGCAATTCAGCTTTGCCGATCATCTCCACCTTCGAACTCAGCTCATCAATATTCACGCCCAACCAGGACGGCGTGCGCGACCGGGTGCAGGTCAACGTTTATCTCACAAAACCCGCCCAACTGGATGTCTATCTGGAAGACGAAGCAAATAACAAAATCTATTTGGGGGAGCGACTGTTGGGACGTGATCCGGGGGATGAGGGAAATCACGAGTTTGACTACGATGGTGGCGTAGATGACGGCTTTGAACCGCCACCAGACGGAGATTATACGCTGTATGCGGTTGCTCAGGATTTCGAAGGCCAGCGCATCGCCCGCACCACGACACTGACCATTCAGGATGGTGGCTTGCCACAGGCCGAAATCACCCCACAAAGCATAGGTGCAACAGTATGCTTCAGTACCCAGCCCTGGGATGACAGGTACTATAGTTCACGGGAGATTGCAGGCGATCTAGTGGAAATGCCAGAGGGTAGTTGTTCCGAGCTAACAACATTGAGCATGGAACAGGGTGATTTGCTGGTCTTCCAGTTGGCTGTTTTCAATTATGGGCGCACACCGATACGCACCGATGGTCCCTTTGCCGGGACAGTTTATCAATTCGACCAACTGGCAAGCACACTCGGTTATCTGGAAAGTGATGGAACTTTCCGCATCGGAATTCATTGCTCAACAGCTATTCATGACCACCCCTGGCGCTGGGGACTGGGCGACCCATCACAATTAACCGAGGTCTTTGACCCACAATTAAACGACACGTTCTATTATCTGATGCCGGGCGAACGTGCCGTCGTGTGGGGTGCGATTCGTATGACCGAGATTTTCGAGGAACAAAATCCCCAGGATTGTTCGGCATCGCTGATTCATGAAGGCGTCAATATTGATCCTTTCCAGCGTGGTGTAGGAGTCCGTTCTATTGAAATTCTATCACGTTCAAGCGATGAGCAGACCTCGGATACGGGCCTCGACAGCGATGAAAGCCTGATCGGTTAACAAATCCAGCGTCCGTGGCCGTGCAAAGGGTACTGGAACTTCGGCCAACAAACGGCCAGGACGCGGACTCATCACCAAGACACGATCTGCCAGGAACACTGCCTCACGAGTGCTGTGCGTGACCATCATCACGGCGGCATGGGTTTCGGCCCAAACTTTCAACAATTCGCGCCACATCTGCTCGCGGGTCATGGCATCCAGCGCCCCGAACGGCTCATCCAACAACAAAACATCCGGCTCGGTAATCAATCCTCTAGCAATCGTCACACGCTGGGCCATGCCACCTGATAGCTCTGCCGGAAACATATCGGCAAATTCCAGCAGACCGGTGATCGCCAACATATTCTGGAGGCGCTGGTGTTGATCATGGCGCGAGACTCCCGCTAATTGCAACGGGAGCGTAATATTACGGCGAACGGTACGCCAGGGCATCAAGTTATCACGCTGGAAAACCATGCTGATGCGGCGTTGGGGGCGAGCGAGCATTTGCCCATTAAATTGAACCTCACCTACTGTCGGGGCTAACAAACCACCCAGGATACGCAACAATGTCGATTTGCCACACCCACTCGGCCCCACCAGCACCGTGAATCCTCCCGACGACAAATGCAGAGAAATATCATCCAGAGCCAATACCTGTTGCCCATCAAGAGTATGGTAGGTATGCCTCAAGTGATTTGCTGTGAGTATGGCTGGTGTGCTCAATGCCTATTCCGATTCAGGCTCGGCTGGTAAGAAGTCATTGGTATAAGCTGCCGGCAGGTCACTCAATGAAGCCTGCAACAAGGTGGTATCCAGCAAAATCTGTTGTGTGCGTTCCCAGGCTTCGGGCATGGTCGTGCCCAAATTATCCGAGCGCCATAGTTCAACTGAATTCAGCAAAACCTGTCGCTGTGTCGCCATCTGGTCGTCGGGTAAGTCAACATGTTTCAAAGATAATTCAAATGCCGCTTCAGGATCAGCAATAGTATCCACCAGGCCATTCCAGAGCGCACGCACCATGCCACGTACCAATTCTGGGTTATCGCGGATCGTCTGCTCGTTAGTGACCAGCCCGTTCGACACTAGATTGGCGTAATCCGAAATTTCGATGACGCGCACATCGTAACACTGATCATTGATCGTCAATGGTTCATTGGCAATGTAGACGGTTGCAGCCTCTACTTGGCGGGAACACATAAACTCGGGAGCCGCAAAGCCAATTTCTTGCAATGTCAAGTCATCTTCATCTAAATCGGCACTGGCGAGCAAAGCTCGTAGACCAACATAGCTGGCCCCCTGAAAACCGGGCAGGCTAACCGTTCTGCCAGCCAAATCGGCAGGCGCATCAATATCAGAATCAGCGGGAACAACCACGCCCACTGGAAAGCGATGAAACCATTCCATGACGTAGACTAATGGTTTTTCCGCGCCACGTGCCAAGATCACCTGTTCACCGCTTATAATGCCGAATTGCAAGTTATTGATAGCAATGCGGTCTACGCCATCGGCTTCATTGAAGCTATTCTCGAACTCAATGCTGATTCCCTCGTCTCTGAAATAACCCCGTTCATAGGCCACATAGACCGGCGCGAATTGAACACTGGGAATATAGCTCATGAAGAGGGTGATATTGCCTTCGTCTGAGACATCATCATCATTGCGGTCACAGGCAGCTCCCACCAGCATGACCAGCACAAACAATATACTCAACCATTTATTGGGGCGACGATTGCTCACGTCGTAAACCTCCATTGGTGCAAAACACCTAATAAGATCCGTTGCCAGCTAGTTTCCAGCGCAACAAGATACGCTCGACAGCAGCTATCACACTATACAGAACCAACGACATCAATGTCAGCAGGAAAACTGCACAAATGACCAATGCTGTGTCGGAGATGCCGCGCCCACGCATGACTAAATGGCCCAATCCTTCCCGCGAACTGACGAACTCGCCTACGGCTGCCCCGATCACTGCCAGCGTGACAGCCACCTTGAACCCACCCAGTATTTCCGGCAATGCCGAGGGGACTTCCAGATGCCAGAATACTTGCCAGGGATTAGCAACATTAGAACGCATCAATTCGCGTAAATCGGGCGATACATTGCGGATGCCAACGACTGTTGTAATCATCAAGGGAAACCAGGTGATCAGGGCTGCAATAACAATTTTACTCTCGATACCAGGACCAACCCAGATGATAATAAGCGGGGCAATAGCGATGATGGGAACGGCCTGCAAAAAAATCAGGTAGGGGATCAATACATAATTGAGCAGGCGAATCCGGGCTATGACATAACCTAAAGTTAAAGCAATGGCTGCCGCGATCATTAAGCCCCCCAACGCCTCCTGTAACGTCACCCAGCTATGGCGCACCAGCGAACCATCTTCCCACATCTGTTCAAACCGCTGCCAGACGGAATCAGGATGCGGGAGAATGAACGCTGGATAGCGTCCCGACTCGGCTAGTGACAACCACAAACGGTAGATGCCCAATCCTAACACAGGAGCTAGTACCAGTCGCCAATCCCAAAACTGTAGCAGATTCCGGCGTCGAGATGGCCTGGGTTTTGTAGGATCTTGTATGGGCGTTTCTTGCATTGGGGCTGAGATGGATGACATTACAAAACCTGTCCCTAGTGGTGAGTGTGATCTTGGGGCAGGCAACATTAAAATCTGGTCCGCCATAGGTACGAAAAATACACCTATACCACCTCCACAGGCAACGGTACAGATTTGCCAGCTTGCACAGACTTCTCCCATCCAGACTTTAACTGTCGGCTTCGGCTTCTCACCAAATCCACCGGCAACGATGTTGGGTTGCACGGGTCGCGGGCTTGAGGGTTCTCTCACCGCCGGTCAGGAATTTCACCATGCCCCGAAGTCGCACATCACTGCATCAGAATATTCAAATGTCGATTTGCCCAATCATACTCTCTGACATGACCCGTGTCAAAAATCAGGGCTACCCGGCTCAACTGGTATGAATTCAAACGGCGGCATTGGTTCACAGGCGATCTCTGTGCCCGCAAACGGCAAAAACTCATTCCCCTCGCTCGGTGGAATCGTCAAAATCACCTGAAACTCAAACCCGTCTACTGTCCAGCAGATGAATCTGTGTATGCCAAAGTCCGGTCCGAAAACACCTTCGGGCGGCATCGGAACAGCATCAACGTCGGGTGGATAAAACGGCTCAATGGGTGGATGTGGCGCGACAGGCTGGAATCTGCCTGGTTGCTTGTTGGGATGGTCTGCTGCCACCACAACACCAATTTCCAGTGTCTCATCGCCCCGGATCACGGTCAGAATCACCCGGTCTTCGCGTTCGTAGGCATAGAGTCGGTCCGATAATGTGTGTTCAATATCAACAACATCACCATCAACCGCGACAATAATATCCCCCACCTCGATGCTGGAATCGGCAGCCGGTGTGCCGGGGAATACCTCGCGCACCCAAGCTCCCTCCTCAACTGACAAATCCTCAGAATCGGCGATTTCGGGTGTCAATGAGCGATAGGCAACACCCAGCTGGAAAGGTTCTGGCTCTACACGCCCTGGCCTTTGGCGTGGGATAGAAGGCCCAGGTTCCAAAGGACTCTCTACCAGCACTACATCCAATACAAATACCTCATCGCCGCGCCGGATAGTCAGCGTCATCACATCACCAGGCGATCTATTGTTGATGATGTCCAGTAACCGTTCAACTTCCTCAATGGGTTCATCGCCAAGCGCCACGATGAAATCACCGGCCCGAATGCCCATCGCCTCTGCCGGAGACCCTGGAAAAACCTGGCTAACCATCACACCTTGATCAGTCTGCCGAACTGCTATGCCCAAAAACGCCTGTTCACCTTCCTGAGCAACCATAGCATCACTGACGGTCTCTGAAGTGGCATAGGCAGTCAATACGCCGCTCCCAACTAACAACATCCCCACAAGCAGCAAAA
This sequence comes from Aggregatilineales bacterium, assembly GCA_965215855.1. Classification (GTDB taxonomy): domain Bacteria; phylum Chloroflexota; class Anaerolineae; order Aggregatilineales; family J027; genus J027. Next base: position 623,256 of record CBDCER010000003.1, read on the forward strand.
CAACACGCAAACGCATGGCTGTTCTCCTAAAAACTGTATTCAGCATTGATTCTATGCTAACAGAAAACCGTTGTCGGAATGTTAACGTTTCAACAAGAAAGAGCGTATTCAGGCAGGAATTAGAGAGACGTTGATTGTTCTGCCTGGAAATGTTGTAATGGAAGCCGCAACACGAATGTACTGCCTTCGCCCTTCTGACTATTGACCGTCAGTGTTCCTCCATGGGCCTCAGCAATCCACATCGCAATTGATAATCCCAAACCAGAGCCGCCACCGTGCCGTGAACGAGCTTTGTCCACACGATAGAAACGATCAAAGATGTAGGGTAAATGGTCTTCAGGAATGCCAGAGCCAGTATCCGATACGCTAATTTCAACATAATTCGGTTCATGGCGCATACTTAATGTTAATTTGCCGCCAGCTGGAGTGTATTTGAGACCATTGACAATTAGTTGGCGTAATAATTGCTTCAACCGCTCCTCATCTGCCTCAACAATAACTGGACACATCGCAGCCAGAGTCACCCGCACACTACCCTCACTCAATTCCTGAGCCACCCCAAACATCTTCAGCAGTAGAGCATCCAACTCGACTGGCGCAATCGCCAACGCCAGACGCCCAGCATCAGCCTGAGCCAACAATAGTAAATCGTTGACTAATTGGGACATCCGCCCCGATTCTTTGGTAATGGCATGCAGCGATTCGGGATCATGCCCAACCCGCTGCATGAGTTCAACATGACCTTGAATAGCAGTGGCCGGGGTACGGAGTTCGTGAGAAATATCGGCCACGAAACGCCGTTGTGTATGAAAAAGATTTTCCAAACGCTCCAGCATCCGATTAATGGTTGTAATCAGCGAACCCAGTTCGTCTTGCGTACCCTCGTCATCAATGCGACGGCTTAAGTCTTCAGCCGCAACAATCGCCTGGGCAGTATCAGTAATTTTGCTGATGGGGCTGAGTGCGCGCGATGCCAACCAGTTTCCCAAAACAACAGAGAAAATTAGCGCGACCAAACTCCCCACTAGCAAAATTCGCAACAGGCGCTCGGTAGCAGCTTCAATTGTTTCCAACGACGACGCAGCCTGCAAAACACCAACGACCTCGCTATTGATAATTAGCGGTCGGGTGATGATGCGGAGACTAGTTCGGTTAATGATGACTGATGAATATGTTTCAGAATCGGCTTGGATAGTTGCAGAATCCAATGGAGCATGATAAGTTCCCAGGCTTTGGGTGAGATTATGAGGATATTCATGATCGGGCAGCATAAGCTGGACATACATCCCCGGCGAACGAAATGTGTCCAGTTGCCACAACACCGGGCTGTAAACTAATTCGCCACGTTCGTTGAAGATGGCAAGTACCTCTGGCTCAATGTCATCCAATGCCCGATGGAGATTATGGTCAACCTGCATCCGCAGCGTGCGATCCATGATGCCGAAAACCGCGATCCCAAAGACCGTGATAATTGCCATCAAAAGGCTGGAATATAACAGTGTCAGGCGCACCCGAATTGTCATCGAAGCCGTCCCACCGGTATCCGACATTTGCTCCGACGATCATAGCATGTTCAGGTTAATAGAGGATGAGAGTTGGGAAGTGTTAATCCTCCCGCAAGACGTAGCCCACTCCCCGTACCGTATGGATTAGGCGTGGCTCACCATCAAGTTCAGTCTTCTGACGCAAATAGCGCACGTAGACTTCGATGATATTACTTTCGCCGCCAAAGTCGTAGCCCCACACACGATCAAAGATCACATCGCGGGTTAACACCTGACGCGGATTCCGCATGAATAATTCCAATAGCTCATATTCTTTGGCGGTCAGATCTATCGCTCTATCGCCGCGCAGGGCACGATGCGTGCCGGTATCCAGTGCCAGATCAGCAAAACGCAACACTTCTGGCTGCGACGTGGTTCCGCTACGACGTAACAAAGCTCGTACCCGTGCGAGCAGTTCATCAAAGGAAAACGGCTTGACCAAATAATCGTCGGCCCCTGCCTCTAAACCCATGACTCGATCTGGCACAGCGTCTTTAGCAGTCAGCATTAAAATTGGTACGGCGCTGGCTGCCCGCAATCGACGACAGACCTCGATACCATCTAAACCGGGCATCATCCAATCCAGGATAACTAGATCAGGCGGATTGTCCCGTGCTGCCGCCAAACCGCTGGGACCATCATAGGTCACCTCAACGCGGAAGCCTTCATATATCAAGCCACGCTCTAAGAATTGGGCGATATTGGTTTCATCTTCAATGACCAGTACCAACTCAGCCATTTAATGCTCCTTCCCTGGTAATTTTGGGTGCAATACTACAACAGGTCTAAAGTTAAATCAAAGCCCTGGAATAATCTGGCAAATAACGACCGTTCAGGTTTACATGTACATCTATACCAATTAAAGCTATAATATCACCTGAAATCGGATATATGATATATACGTTGAGAAAACTCGGTGGTCAAACTACTCAACAACACGCCCCCTACCAGCCCTCCGAACTTAATGGGTTCGGCAAGGCTGTTTCGCGTTGAGTAGATAAACCCACACACATCCAGCGTGAACCATCCCGAACCCATTGCGCGGTTCGGGTTTTTGTTTTTATGGTGATCTCATCAAAACAAGTCAGGAGGCAAAGATGCGATATTCACAACTGTTCGGGAAAACAGCTTATGGAGACCAGAGCGGCTCGAAATTTATCAGTCATCAACTGCTTGTCAAAGGCGGCTTTGTCCGTGAATCGACAGCCGGACGTTATTATTTCCTGCCGTTGGGGTGGCGGGTCCATGAGAAAATCCGGGCCATCATCAAAGATGAGATGGATCGAGCCGGAGCACAGGAAATGATTACGCCCATCCTGCACCCGATTGATCTATGGAAAGAAACCAATCGCACTGACACTGTAGGATTTGAACTGATGACAGTTGAGGATCGGCGGAAAGCCAGATTCGCTTTAGGTGGAACCGCTGAAGAAATGATGGTGGATGTGGTGCGCCAGTTCCAGATCAGCTATCGTGATTTGCCGTTCAATATCTATCAATTCTCGACTAAATTCCGCGATGAATTGCGGGCCAGGGGTGGATTGTTGCGTGTACGTGAATTCGTAATGAAAGACGCCTACTCCTTCCACGCTGATGAGAAAAATTTCAAAAATGAGTATGAGAATATGGCCCAGGTCTACCATCGGGTATTCCAGCAGATGGGCTTGGACGCGGTCATGGTCGAAGCTGACAATGGCTATATCGGTGGTGAATATTGTCATGAATTCGTTGTGGACAACCCAATTGGTGAGAGTCGCTATCTGGTTACTTCTGATGGCAGCTATGCTGCTCACGAAGATGTAGCCCGCTTCCAGCGTGATCCAATCAACCTGGAAGATGAAATCTTGCCATTCCAAATCATTGATCAGCCGGAGTGGGTTAAGACAATGGAAGACAATGTTGCCCATTATAAACTTCCCAAAGCACATTATTTGAAGAATGTCGTCTACCGACACATGGTCACTGGTGAAATCATTATCGCGACATTACGCGGCGACCTGGATGTGAATAAGACTAAGCTGGAACAGGTCATTGGTGCAGTAGGGCAATTGGAAGACGCTACGGATGAGGATCTGGCGCGGTTAGGGACACAGCGCGGTTGGGTACATTCCTGGGGGCATGAAGGCGCACACTACATTGGTGACTATTCGCTAACAACGGTTCGAAACTTCATCGGTGGGCAGAAAGAGGAAACCACTGACTCGATTAATGTGAACTATGGACGCGATTTTGAATGTGAAATGCTGGCCGACATTGCAATGGCACAGCACGGACACTTCACCGAAAACGGTCAAGGATTGATCGAGGGTCGGGGCATTGAAGTGGGCAATATTTTCCAATTGGGTTATCACTACAGCGAGAAGATGGTCGGGGCAACCTTCACGGATAGCAGTGGTAGTGGCAGGCCGTTCTACATGGGCTGCTATGGCATTGGGTTGGGACGTACAATGGCGACGATTGTCGAGGCACACCACGATGAGAACGGTATTATCTGGCCCGAATCAGTTGCACCATTCCAGGTACATCTCATCTCATTGCGGGGCGGTGAAGACAGGGCTGCGAGTATCTACCAACATCTAACAGATAACGGTATTGAGGTTTTGTGGGATGATCGAAACGAATCACCGGGCACAAAATTCACTGATGCTGATCTGATTGGTATTCCTGTGCGGCTAGTCGTCTCCAAACGTACCGGTGATAATATTGAGTGGAAACGCCGCACTGAAAAAGACAAAGAGCTGGTGAGTCTGGACGAGGCGATGCACCGTTTGACCCAATGATTATAATGAACACGGCTTTGATGGAATCCGCAGCCAGTGTTAAATCGGATTCCACAGGCTGTTATTTGCGATTTTAGACTATATTGAGGATCAATGCGCGATTTACTACGCAACTCCCAACGCCGCTATCAGGCGATGAAGACCCAATTGCCGTACCTACCCCGTGCGCTGCATCTGGTCTGGCAGGCTGCACCCCGCTGGACAATCCTCTGGGGCATCTTCCTGCTGATTCAAAGTGTGCTGCCGGTGCTACTTGTTTTTCTGACCCGCGAGGTTGTCAATCAGACGACTGAGGCCGTTGAAGCCGGGCTGGATATCGAGAGTATGCGCCCTGTTTTGCCAGTAATCGTCGCACTGATTGTCCTCTTCGTACTGACCGACTTCATTAAAGCTTTGACAGGTTGGGCGCGAGCGACACAAGCTGATTTAGCCAGTGACCACATTAGTAGCTTGATACAGTCTCAAGCTGCTGCATTAGACCTCGGCTTTTTTGAAACGCCCGACTACTACGACAAATTGCACCGGGCACGTATTGACGCCGCTAACCGACCTATTCAACTCCTCAATAGCCTGGGTACGCTTATTCAAAGAGCATTAACCCTAATTGGAATGCTTGCCATTCTGATTAGCTACACAGTTTGGCTTCCATTGGTGCTATTTGCCAGTGCCATACCAATTTTATGGGTATTGGTGGGGCATACCCAACGCACCAATCGCTGGCGGCTGGGAAATACCGTCAATGAACGACGCAGCTACTACTATTCAACCGTGATGACAGATCGGGCGGTAGCGGCTGAACTGCGGCTGTTTGATTTGAACGATCATTATTTGAAAGAATTTAAGACCCTTCGCAAACAAATTCGGCAGGAGCGCCTCGTCCTCCGCAGCAAAAAGATGGTCGCGGATCTTATCGGGTCAGCATTATCGCTGGCGGCAGCATCCATTGTGCTATTTTGGATGGCATGGCGCGTGGTTGAAGGCCGGTCCACGCTGGGCGATCTGGCCGCATTCTACCAAATATTCAGCCAGGGGCAGGCTGCATTAAAAAGTCTGCTACGTCAAGCCAACGGAATCTACGAAAGCATCCTATTCCTGGAAAACCTCTTTGATTTTCTGAGCTTAGAACCTCAGATAAAGCAAACTGCCGAAACCTCCATCCCGCCAATGCCGCTGCAAGATGGCATTCACTTCGACAATATTACATTCTGGTATCCAGGTAGCCAGCGCCCAGCATTGAAGAACTTCTCACTCACCGTTCCAGCTGGCAAGGTGGTGGCGTTGGTCGGCGAAAATGGTGAGGGCAAAAGTACCCTGATGAAACTATTATGCCGCTTCTACGACCCGCAGGAAGGGCGTGTATTATGGGATGGTGTGGATTTGCGCGACTTGTCTCCGCCTGAAATTCGCCAGCAAATCACCATGTTATTCCAAATGCCCTATCAATATCATGAAACCGCCCGCAAAAACATCGCTATCGGTGATTTGGCTTCTAATCCCACTAACCAACAAGTCGAAGACGCTGCTCGCCAATCTGGAGCCACTGCACCGATTTCCCGCCTGCCGCAGGGGCTGGAAACAGTCTTAGGAAAAATGTTTGGCGGCGAAGAATTGAGTTTGGGCGAGTGGCAACGTGTAGCCCTCGCACGAGCATTCATCCGGCAACGCCCGATTATGATTTTAGACGAGCCGACGAGTGCGATGGATTCTTGGGCCGAGTTGGACTGGCTGAATCACTTCCGGGAGATGGCAAATGGGCGTACCGCGATCATGATTACGCACCGGTTCACAACGGCAATGAAGGCCGATCATATTTACGTGATGCAGAATGGCACTATCGTCGAATCAGGTACACACGACAGCCTATTGGCCGAAAACGGTCGCTATGCTCAGTCTTGGTATGCTCAGATTGAGGACGATGGTGTTCCAACAGATCAATAGAATCATACATCTGTTTTGCGTAGCGTCGCTAGCAAATATAGTTTCAGATGATTCAGGCGTTTCCGGTCGGTGATCTTCTCGTAGAGCATCGCCAGCCGAAATAGAGGGACATTGAACGCCATATAAAATGGATTTGCCGCATAGGCAATCTCCTCCACTACAAAGCCAGTCTCAGCACTCAGCCGTTTGATGCTACGGCGTGTATTGGCCCGGAAGAAAGTTGGGAAAGATTCGTGGGTAGGGCGGCGCAACAAACAATGCAACACTACTTTCTGCAAACGGTCCGGCACAAGACGACTGATCAAGGGAACATAATTGTTGGCGTTGGTAGTCAGAAAAACCAGATGACCGCCGGGTCGCAATACTCGTGCCATTTCTTGAAAAGTATTGCGAGGTTGTGGGAAGTGTTCAACAACCCACTGACTGACCAATACATCAAAAGTTGCGTCGGCAAATGGCAGGTATTCAGCATTGGCGACGGCAGCCATATCCAACACGTCATTGTATAATGCGTCCTCATGCACCAAATCGATACCCAGTGACTGTTGTGTTGATTGAATAGCCATCTCCGCCAGGCTCATTCGACCACACCCGACATCCAACAATATCGTTTCGGATGTTACGACAGCTTGAACCATCTCCTGATAGCGTATCCCAGCATTTTTGAAACTAGGATAAGCGCGGTCAAAAATCGCCTGGCAACGCTGATACCGTTTGCTTCCGGTGTATTCCGTCATCGTTGCTCCTTTAACAAGCGCAGCAAAATTTGTTTGTAACGGAAATGGTCGATTTCGAGAAAATGACGATCCGACTTGACTTTACGCCCGCCACGAATAGCGGGTTGTGGCCCAGCCTTTTTCTGACGGAACACAGCAGCTTTATCCGGTGCATGTCCTGGTTATGCACAAATTGAGCCATTAACTGACATTGGTAGTCCACAATCCAAAATTGGCCGCTATCAGGCTGAAGCAATCCTGCCACAAACAGATTGTCATATTCCGGATGAAAAGCGTGTAAGTAAAGGTGGGGTTTGCCATTTTTTCCGTTCAGATGCATCAAATCGATAAACGGAAAGCTAATATTGAAGCCTGTCGCATAGATCAGAACATCAATTTCCTCCACACTACCATCCGCGAACACCACTTCATGACCCCGTAGTTCATTAATATTGGGTTTGGGAATAATGTCGCCGTGTCCTACGGCATAGAGCAACTGTGAATTCACAATCGGATGGCTTTCTAGCACTTTATGATCGGGCTTTGGCAGGCCATATTGTTTAGGGTTGCCCAATACCGTCCGAATCATCAATGTAAATAAGGGGCGGCGAATGAAGCGTGGCGTGCGGAGCTTGAGAGCAACTTCAGCGAACTGGTCAACGGGCATCCCGAAAATATATTTGGGGATATAATGATACCCACGCCGCATACTGAGAAAGGTTCGGGCTGCATTGTGGGCAGATTCGACGGCAATATCGCAGCCGGAATTTCCTGCACCTATCACCAGCACACGTTTATCACGCACTATATCGGGTGTTTTATAATCAGCAGAATGGAGCGACTGTCCATCGAAATGCCCTGCAAAGTCAGGATATTTGGCGTCCCAGTGATGGCCGTTGGCGATCACCAGTCCACGATAGCGGCATGTCTCGCCAGAATCGAGTGTCACTAGCCAGCATTCATCCGCGTCGCGTTCAATGCGGGTCACGCTTGTATTGAAATTTATCAACTCATACAAACCAAAATAGCGAGCATAATCGCGCAAATATACCAATACCTGCTCATGATTGGGGTAATCGGGATACGAGTCGGGCATGGGATAATCAGTGTAAGCCGACAGGGATTTAGATGAAATCAGGTGCGTGGACTGATAGACGCTGCTATTCGGTTTGCCATAATACCAATTGCCGCCTACGTCATCCTCACGCTCAATGATCTGACAAGGGATTCCACGCTCTTTAAAATTCTTCGCAGCCGTAATGCCAGATGCCCCCGCGCCAATAATGCAATATGTATCACTGAAATCTTGGACCGTCATGCTTTCTCCTCCTCGCATCACCCCCTATTGTAGCCTTAAAACAACGTCCTATCGACTTCTTTCCTACGCTATTCAAAATCAATGTACAATCATAGCAATGGCATGGTCAGACAAACGAAAGGTAATCGTGTGCATCGGGTTAGCTGGCTACTACTGATCTTGCTGGGACTGGTGGCTTGTGATGTGGCTCCCAACCCTGATCGCACGCCAACTGTACAACCATCGCCCACTCTGAATGAGACACAAATCGCGCTCTCGTGGACGGATACACCAACAGTTACAGCCAGCGCCACATCCACCGCCAGCCTGACACCAACTGCTTCTCAAACCTCATCTCCGACCAACACTATCACACCAACAGTAACAACAACTGTCAGCCAGACATTCCAGCCGACAGCTACGACTACGCCATCCCCCACGACTTCCCCAACATCGACATATACCCATACCCCTTTGCCGACCAAAACGCATACACCCACACCAACCGATACTGATACCACCACGCCAGTTCCAACCAATACGCCGCGTCCATCCAGCACCCATACGTCATCACCGGAACCTTCACTGACATCGTTGCCGACACTGGGGCCATCATTGACTCGAACACCCAGCCAGACGCCAACGGCCAGCCACACCCCAAATCCAACAGTAACCAATACCCCGACCCCAACACTTAGTCCCACCGCAACCTGGACGCCATCGCCAACAGTAACATTTGATCTTGCTGGACTGCCAGTAGGCAGAACCCGAACGGCCAACACATCGACCCCACAAACTGGGCCGACCAGCGATTTCAGCGCCACGCCATTGCCAACGGCGGTGACTGGCGATGTTGCGCCACCGGCGGTTACACGACAGCCTCCAATCCTAATAACGGCTACGCCCCAACCTGCGATCACCCTCCTGGCGTCGCCGCGTCCAGCCAGTTTCGCCACACCCACGCCATTCGGTTTTGGCGGAACTTATAACCGGAACGATATTCTGATCGGAGGTAGTGAGCCGGGCATCAATAGCCCAACTGCTTTTGACATTGGGCCAGGGGGACAATTGGCCGAATTCCGAGGGGATAGTCAGCTATATATCAATGAATCGCCGATGGCCGTGCATCCATCAGGGGCAGGCGGCTTCATTCCAGGACGCAGCATCTCTGAAATACGCTGGTCACCGAATGGGCGCTATATAGCTTTCGCTGTCACAGGTAACGATCCTGCCGATTTTGGCGACCAACGCTACGACTTTGGCGTGTGGGTCTACGACACATTTACCAATACCGCCCATAAAATACTGCACGAAGATAATCGCAAGGCGCAACGCCTTACATGGTCACCCAATGGCATGGTACTGCTCATTCAACTATATGATGTGCGCGAAAATCGTACTACGAACACTTTTTTGCCAGTAGAACCGACAATATGGAACGCGGACCAGTGGTATTATGAACATCCCTATTCGGATGCAACATGGGCACTGGACAGCGCCTCCATTTTAGTCAGCGGCCAGCAGCCAGATGGTACACCAGTTTTGGGGCGGGTGCTCTTGGATAATGAGCAAACTTTCATTCCCATCAACCTCGCCAACCCAGCAATTGCTTATACTCGTGCCGCTGCCGAACTCAGCAACGGGCAAATCGCCTTACTCGGCAGCGCTTCGCCGCAAGGCCCCTATAGCCTATACATCATGTGGTCGGGCGCTGCCCCACAACTGAGTTTCGCCACACCAATCGCCGGGCAAATTGTGTCGTGGGAGTGGAATGATTCTCACACCGCACTGTTGATAGTGGCCGAATCATCTGGTGTGCAGCGCATGTGGGTGATAGAAACCAGCGGCGCATACCGCGATATGACACCTGCCACTGGCGTTACTGGACCCGTGCGCTGGCGCTGATCTATTTTGGCAAAGCCGCCCGCAAATCTGCCGCTAGTTGATCCAACACAGACCGTGCCGGGTAGTTCGTCCCCCATGGATAGTGATCCTGAGCAAAGCGCGGTAACAGGTGGATATGAACATGAAAAACGTCCTGTCCCGCAACTGCACCGTTGTTCTGAAACAGCCGCAATCCCTCACATTGAGAAACATCTCGTATCGCTTGTGCCACTGTGACCGCAGTCTGCATCAAAGTCGCGGCCTGCATTTCCGTCAAATCATAAATTTGCTCAACATGGTCACATGGAACGACTAACACCTTATAAGGATTGGGCTGGTGAATGTCCAAAAACGCCACCGTCTGCTCGTCTTCCCAAACCAAGCTTCCTGGAGCCTGTCGGGCAATAATATCGCAAAATACACACTGACCCATTGCGATAGTTCCTAATAGGGCTTTTGATACGTGTAAGTTGGCACTTCGTCTGGCGCATCAGTGTGAAATGTAAACGAAGTGATGGAAGCGGTGGCCGGATACCCTATACCATCCATACGGGCCATCTGGCGCTTAGACTCGCCAGTGATCGGCAACCCTTTTGCCCATGTCAGAGAGAACGCCACAATGTCTCCATGGGTCACGGCAATGACCTCCTGATTCCGATAATTACGACGTGAGCGGGCGATGAAGTTCCAAACCCGTTGCATAATGTCATCTGGCATCTCATAGCCAGGCAAATGGTGTGAATAGAACTCCCAATCGGTCTGCTCTAGTTTTGCGATGGGTTGTCCATCGAACGGTACATGCACCTCATTGATAAGTTTTGAAATTTGCACTTTCAGGCCCTGGTGGTAGGCGGCAATAGTGTGCGCCGTTTTACGCGCACGCAACATTGGGCTGCTAAAGATCGCGGCGACGTTCCTCGTTGCCAATGCTCTCGCCGCAGCCTGTGCTTGTCGTAGTCCTTCTTCACTCAAGGTGAAATGCGGAAGACGACCATAGTAAATATGCTGTGGATTATAAACCAGTCCATGACGAACAAAATGAATTATAGTCATCAAGCCTCCAAACTGATGCCAGCGAATTTGCCATAACTCGATAATTTGGAATTGTGCTTCATAAATATTTTATGGTATAGTAATTAAGCATATCGCAAAAGTGTTATGAAATGAAGTTTAGTGTAGCATAGAATATAATTAACTTGTCAGAAAACCCTAGCAAATTATATCAGAATTGTGTATATTTGGTATGATTTACTCAAATTTTCATATGAGGCAAGAACAGTTGTTTCCATTTTGGGACACTAATATTGGTAGTTTCATGTATAACCTCAGTACACGCTTGTGTAATTTATTAACTCCCCTTTCTAACATTCATCACGCTCCCCAAAGAATTACACACCCGTCACAACATTATTTATGTTCTCCATTTTTATCTCCAATTCATATTAGCATTTATAAATAAAGGAAGCCAGGATGTCAAGCATAACAACTCCAGAAATCATTGCAGAAATACAACACCGAGATATTGCTGATCGCGCTGGTGATGTTCCAATATTGGTTGTTTATCCACGTCATCGTAGTCATACACCTCTAATGGGATTAGTCCTACGCGATACAGATATGAACATTATCTATTATCCATTACAGGATGAAGACACTACTCTTCGATCAATGCTGTTCAATTTCAGTAATGATTCGCAACTACCCGCTGATTTTGGCGATGAGATTCGTAGTGCCCTTGATGACTCAGCAGATCCGGAAGATTGGGCAGCGGCCTTTGGTGCAGATCTGGATCGTCTTCGAAGCGATCATTTCATCGTTGTTTTTGATGAAATGGATAGACTTAAACCCGATCCTGTCAATGTAGACCGTTTCTTTCGCCAACTGCCACATCACATGCCCAGCCAAGCACAGATTATGGTCAATGGTAGAGAAATGTTCCGGCAACCCTGGAACGATCTTATTTTGGACAACCATGCCAGAGCTATTGGCGATCACAATACCGTACAAAAAGGGATCTTCACGGAACCTGCCGAACGTGGTCAGATAGAGTTCTTTTCGCTTAGCGGGCACTCCAGAATTCTCAGCGATGGCAGATATATTCGTTCGTGGGATGGATCATTACCTCGTAACCTTTGTTACTATTTCATAGATCACGCGATGGTTACCCGCGATGAGATATTTGATATCTTCTGGCCCCATCTTGGTGTTAAAGAAGCCACGAACGTATTCCATGTAACCAAGCGCAAGATCAGCGAAAAATTGGGATATGAGATAACGGCCTATCGGAACGGTTTTTATGTACCATCCCCCAAGGTCAATGTGCTGTATGATGCACGTGAATTTGAACAGATGGTGGATGAAGCTATCGCTGGGCCTGAAGAATTATCCCCGGCTAAGTTCTATCGAGCGGTGCAACTCTATCGACACCCCTATCTAGAAGGATATAACCTGCCGTGGATCGTTGAGAAGCGTGAAAGATTACGTAATGCCTTTGCACAGGCACTTATTGGCCTGGGGCGCATGTATTATCAACTCGAAGAGGCTGAACGCGCTTTAGGTTATTTCCTGAGAGCAGTATCCGAGAAGCCGGATCGGGAAGATGTCCATCGTGAAATCATGCAAATCTACTATGATGCTGGACATCTGGATGAGGCTGTAGCACAATATAAAACTCTGGAAAGCACACTAAAGCGCAAATTCAACATTACCCCATCACAAGAAACCCGGACCTTGTACGACCTACTTCGTAGCAGCAGATAATCTGAACAATCGAAATTTCACACATAAGAAAGCGTCTTGCTTGGATAGAGGCGCTTTTTTAGGTTTTCTCAACAACGACCGAGCATATTCCCAACGTTTGCCCATCTTTCGCCAAAACGGTGACTACAATTACATAAGAGCCAGGACTGAAATCCGGTAGATCACTCCATAAGCCTAAAGTCCCTTGTGCAATTGGCAACTCCCGTCGGCTATCAGCTTCACGCAAAACGACTGGCGTTGCTGACGGCGCAGCAGTGTTGAGAACGATCTGATATGTGAACATATCAGGATGCTGCACACGGCCAGTGATGGGCAACGGATCATCTTCATCAGAGATTATTGTGCTAGATTCTGGTGAAAATAACTCAAGATAGGGGCCACATGGATTAATTCGGGTTAGCGTCACCGTTGGGACAATCGTTGCTTCTGGGATCGTGTTTGATACTGTGCCGCCGCTGGAAGGCGATGGTCGATTCGTGGCAGCTTCCGCTACTGTCGGTCTCGCACCATCACCATCATCCGACACGAGGAAACCAATGATAAATGCCGCATTTATTATCAGTGCCCCAGCCAACACAATCAGTAGATAACGATGCAGTCGCCTGAACACCTTTCTCCGGCCAAAATCTACCGCTTCTGCCCTGGCCCGACGTGGCACAGTGCGCTGTTTGACAAAACGCGGAGTGGCGGAAAATGGTTGATGCTGGGAATTATCTGCGGAGTGTGGAGCTTCTTCTACGTTTGATGATGTCGTTGGCGAGGTGGCATAGGTGCGATAAGGCCAACGCAATTCATCATAAATGTGGCGTGATTGGGGATCAGTCAGCGTTCGATAGGCGTCATTCAACCGCTGAAACTGTTCTTTAGCCCATTCGGGGCGATCTAGGTTAAGATCAGGATGTAATTGCTTGGCTCGCGACCAATAAGCCCGCTGGATAACGTCCATGCTGGCATGGGATTCGACCCCCAACACGTCATAGTAATCGTATTGGGGATCATAGCGAATTCGACGCTGCATCTATCAGGATCAACTACGCCCAAAACGGCGTTCAGCCTCTTCAAATTCTTCGGTATTGACTTCCAGAATGACCATGCCACAATTTCGGCAAATATCGGCATCGACTTTAGTCAAGTTGCGAAAGGGACGCAGGAGATTACGCAAGCGTTTGATCTTGAGACGGCGCGGCGCTAAATAAACATTCTGGAACTTGTCTGAATAATCCACCAAATACCCGGCGGCCAAATCATCAGATCCACATCGGGGGCAAATCCAACGCGGGCGGACGACAATAACAGGGTTGGCTTGTTCTTCTGGCAAGGAGGGCGGCGGGGCCAGCGGGGGTGATTTATCCGTCATGAGCAATTTTTCCAATCCTAAATATCATATACATTGAAATCGGCGGCCAGTTCAACCGGGCCATCGAATGTGCGACGAGCTTCATCAATCAATGGTGTGGGATCACGCTCCCAGACCTCGTAATGCACCAGTACCAGACGTTTGCATTGCGCTTCGTTGGCAATTTCACCTGCTTCGGCGGCACTGGAATGTCCATCCGGGTCGCGCCCAGCAGCCTCATGAATCAGCATATCAGCATCTTGCGATAAGCGCAGTATGTTTGGAACCGGCGCTGTATCACACGAATATCCGATTATTTTACCTGATACCTTACTTTCAATCCGCAAACCAATGGTTGGTACATTGTAATGATGTACCGGCCAGGCCGTGATCCGGAAATCAGGATTATCCAAAATATGCCGAGACTCTCGATAGGCAACACGATGAAACGCCACTGGGAAAAACTGCGGCCAATCGTCCCATGAAAAAGCCGACATCATGGCCTCAGTTCGTTCTAAGCAATGACTCAAGCCATGAACTCGCAATGGCTTGCGCCGCCCAAGCAACCACATATGCATCAGCAACATCGGTACACCATAGACATGATCAGGGTGAAAGTGGGTTAAGATCATATCGGTAAGTTGATTATAGTGAATACCGAAACGACGCAATTTGACAACAGGGTTGGAACCGCAATCGACCAATACTACACTATGATCGCCTTGCAAGACGAAGTGGGTGTTATCATGTTCGGCGTCGGAGACTGCGGCAGCAGACCCCAGGATTATTAAACGTGCCATTGATTTAGAAACCTAATTCTAATGCCCATTCCACAACATGCGGCGTGACCATGACTTCCAGTATACCGGCAATGATAAGCAGCGGCAGCACGACTGCTATTCCAATTTTGACTGCATCGCTAATTGCACGCAACCAGGCTTCGCCAACCGTCATATTGTCGGCTGGTCGGGTGATGACACTTCCCGCCCGCAAAGCCGCAGCACCACCAATGATGATAGCCGGTATTTCAACAACACCATGCGGCACAATCGCCATTATAAATGGCAGCGAGCTAATACCAGTCGCCGCAATATTCCCCAGTATATACCCGAGAATGCCAAAAGGAAGAATAACGATCAACACTGATAACACGCCAAATGTGAATAGTCCCAAAAATCCAGCGACCATCAGCACTCGCATATTTTGTTCGACAGCGCGTCCTACCCAGGCCGGATCACGCGCCGCCTGTTCCCAAATATCGCGTAGATTGGTTAGCAATTGTTTGTCGCTATATTCACCTTGATCCAGAGGCAATTGCCAAACAGTTGAAAGATACCATCCCAAAATAAATGCAGCGATGATCGCCACCAAAATCGCCTTTGTCGGACTTCGCAAACGACCCAGTGCCGGAAAGACTGAGCGTCGATACCAACGAAATGGGTTATAACGAGGTAATCGTTTCTCGCCACTTTTTACAGCCAAATATTCATCGTGGCTGATGCCGATAAACTGCTCCTTAAACGTGCGCCAGGCCCATTTTAGATTGAGTTCGTCGACAGCCCGGCCCAACAATTCCTCGCGATTAAAAATTCGAGCGCCGGTTCGCACAAACAGGATAATCACCACTACCAGGCCACCTGCGATATACCACAAGGCAAAGCGCGAGTCAGGCTGGATCATGATAAAGCTCTCGAAGATGACAAGCAGCGACATCGGTAAGATAATGGTACTCGCCAACAAGTTAGCAGCACGGGTGGATGTCGTCTGACTGGAAATAACGACAGCTCCTGTCACCATCACCATCGCCTGGACAGTGGTGAGAACCAATATCAGGACTATCAATACCGGATCAGGTCGCCATTGTTGTGCGCCCAATATCAGCCCGCCTAAATAGATGGTGATACCCAAATAAGCGGCTACCAATGGCGGTAGAGTAGCCGCGAATACCTTCCCCAAGTAGAGTTCAGTATTGGTTAGCGGTGTTGAGAGCAATGGCTCCAGGCTGCGGCGCTCCTTCTCGCCCACGAAGGTTTCGAGCGCAATGACCAATGAAATACTGACTGGGAAAAAACCGACAATCATTGGCATGAGTGGCAGAAACGCTTCGATCAAGTTATCTGCATCGGCCCCATAGCGTTCAAATAGACTGACAAACACACGGCTAGCAAAGTTCGCCAGCCCCGGAAAAACGAGCGTCAGAACGATGATAGGAAAGATGATGCGCCAATCGCGGAAGCTGTCGCGGACCTCCCGACGTGTGACAACCAACGCATTGCGGAAAGTTTGGAGCAAGCTAGCTTGCTCGCCAAACTGAGCCAGGAGTTTCTCACGATCAATGGCAGTGCGGGGCAACTGATCTGTGGTGGCACTCATTATAGCTTCTCCTCCAACCCCTCGTCCTCATTCACAATATTCAGGTAGACTTCCTCCAATGTCTGGGAAATGCGACTAAGGGTCACCACATCTGCTCCCATTTCCATTGTACGGCGCAACACACGGGGATTGATTTGAGATGGATCAGGCGCTTCGTAGCGTATCCAATCTGGCCCAGTCTCGCGGATGGTCACGATGTTTTTCAGTTCACCTGCCAACCCATTGAGCGACTGCACCATTTTCAGTTCCATCACGGGTAATCCAACAAAACGGCTCGACAATTCCTCAAAATCTCCTTGCGCGATGATCCGTCCATGCCGGATAACGGCTATTCGATCCGATAGTTCCTGCGCTTCGGTCAGGTTATGGGTGGTCAGGACGATGGTGCGGTGATCCTGGCGTAATTCTTTGATAGCGTCACGTACCAGCCGGGCACTCTGGGGATCCATGGCGCTGGTTGGCTCATCCAGCAACAACACTGGCGGATCATGCAGCAAAGCTCGCACCAGCGCCAGTTTTTGTTTCATGCCTTTGGAATATTCGCCGATACGTTTATCGAGCGAATCTCCCAGCCCGAAACGCCGCATTAAGTTCAACGCTCGTTGTTGGCGTATTTCGGGTGACAGCCGGTAAATTCGGCCAAAGAAATCTAGATACTCTACACCGCGCATCCGTTCATATAGGCCGTGCTGCTCGGTTAGTACCCCCACACTGGCCCGCACTTGAGCCGCCTGAGTAACCACATCAAATCCGCTGACAGTGGCGCATCCAGCGGAGGGAATCAAAATCGAGGTCAGCATTCGAATTGTAGTGGTTTTGCCCGCACCATTTGGCCCCAAGAGTGCGAACACTCTGCCAGGTTCCACAGAAAACGTGGCGCGATCAACTGCCAGAAAATCGCCAAAATACTTGGTTAGACCTTCCACTTCAATCATGGGTCTCGCCTTTGCTCTACAATTATCGGCATGTCAATTGTATGAAAATAATCGCTACTGAAAAATGAATTTTTTGTGTCTTACCGCCGGTGTGTCCAAGCATCATGTCGATAAGTATCCTGGCAAAGTGCATCCCGACGCTCGATTTCTTGAGGTGTTAACTGCTCTGGCACAAAATCTATATTGAATGTATCCGCAAAAGCATCAACGAGTGCATGAGCAACTGTATTCCAGGATAAGATTTCGCCTATCACGCGCTCTACGGTAGTTGCTCTTTGATGAACACGTTCCCGTGCCTGTTCCCGTGCAGCCTCATCTTCAAACACTAACACATCACAAATGCGGGTAATATCCCCAGTCAGAGGCACAGATCCATGCTGCAACATTGCCCGGCTACGCCTCAGCTGGGCACTGCCTACCAGTTTATGCCCATTAGCCGTAATTTCATAGTTCGAGGGAACTTCAAAGCATACCGGCCCATCCGCACGCCCCGCTTCATCCTTAGCTGTCGATTGCACAGGTATATCCAGGCGACTTAACCCCAATAACAATGCTTCGCTGAGACGGCGATAGCTATCCAAGATGCTGCCCGCTGCTAGGGATGAATCGTTTGGTAAAGCGACGCTGTAGGTGACCTCATCAGTATGCAAAATCGCTTTTCCGCCAGTTGCTCGGCGCACAATCTCCCAACCACGCATTGCTAGTTGTTCCAGATCGGCCTCATTGCTAGCTTGGTTATAGCCCAATGACAAGCACGCTGGTTCCCAAGCATAAAAACGCAAGGTGGGAAGCACTTGCCCAGTCCCCACCGCCTCCATAATGGCCTGATCAGTTGCCATGTTGGCTGCGCCATTCTGGGGAGAGTCAAAAATCAGTCGCCAGCGTTCCATGAGGAGATTTTGTTATCCTTCTTCGCATCCGCGTTGCATGTTGCTATCGTAGTCGTTTCATTGATTAATTTCCAGATGGAGGGTTGTGAACCGTCTACCGCAAAGCTACAATTTAACATATCCATTTGATTGCTTTGCATTGCGAGAATGTCTCATGAATCAGGCTGTGCCGCCATCTGTCACTAAGCTAGTTGAAGCCTTTGCTCGTCTACCAGGAATTGGCCCCAAGACCGCCTCGCGCCTGACCTATTTTCTGTTGCGTGCGCCAGATATGTTGTCGCAATCATTAGCGGAGGCGCTGACTGATCTGAAGACCAAAACCCAATATTGCTCGGTCTGCTTCAACATCACCGAGGAAGATCCGTGCCCTATTTGCCGTGAAACGAAACGTGACCGAACGTTGATCGCTGTCGTCGAGGAACCACTTGACGTGGTAGCTATCGAACGCATTGCCATGTACAAAGGGCTGTATCATGTGCTGCATGGCGCGATTTCCCCCATGGAAGGCATTGGCCCCGACGACCTACGAATCAAAGAACTCATCAAGCGTCTTCAGGAAGATGATTCCATTCTGGAAGTCATCATCGCCACCAACCCTACGATGGAAGGCGAGGCGACCGCCATGTATATTAAGCAGCAGCTTGCACCATTGGGAGCCAAAGTTACCCGGTTGGCACGTGGATTGCCGTCGGGCGGTGATCTGGAATATGTGGATAGTGTGACGTTGTTACGGGCATTGGAAGGGCGCGATGAAATGTAACCTCGACAGGTCAACCGACCTGATGCTATAATCGCCTAGTTTAAATCTAAACAACCATGGATAAAAATCAATGGCGCTCGAAGACGCATTGCAATTCATTCAAATTCTATTGGCCCTGGGTGTAATTCTCCTGGTCTTATTTCAGGCCAGCGGTGCTGGCGTCGGCAGTCTGTTCGGTGGAACAGGTGGCGGTGCTATCCAAAAGACGCGGCGCGGCCTGGAAAAGACCCTGTTCCAGTGGACGATCATTTTCTCGGCAGGCTTCATCCTGAACGCAATTCTGCAATTGCTGATACAGTAACAAAACGCAACCAGAAGCAATAGGGGGGTTTCTGCATGATTCTTAATGTAGAGACTCCTTTTGCATTTCTAAAGCCAATAGCACTGAGGGAGAAATCTCATGCTGAAGGCATTACGCTGGCCCTTGTTAGCACTGCTATTTTCAATCATTTTGCTCGGCGTTGCATTGTTCATTCGTTATGGTGAAGAAGACAATGAACCGCGTCCCGACGATACACCGCTTATCCAAAGTACCATCACTGACTCGTCGCCGGGGATAACACCAACTCCGAATGCCACGCCTATTCCAACCGTCAGTGTGGCAAGTGATTTTTCGGAACCCATCTCCGGTCAATTGACAGAGGCACTGGTCGGCAATATCAGCAAGCTTAACCCGCTTTTTGCCAGTTTCAATCCGGTTGATCGTGATATCACTTCATTGATTTTCGAGGGATTGACCAGCATCAACGAATTTGGCGAGGTTATTCCATTGTTGGCCGAACGGTGGGACGTCTCGCGGGATGGGTTGGAATATATTTTCCTGTTGCGGCGGGATATTTTGTGGCAAGACGGCATTCCCTTCACCAGCGCCGATGTTCGCTATACCATCAACACACTGCGAGATCCCGATTTTCCTGGAGATCTTTCATTGACAGCTTTCTGGCGCACGGTAGAAATGAATGTGATTGACGAATACACCATTCGTTTTCGCCTGGTGCAGCCGTTGGCCTCGTTCCCGGAGCAATTACGCATCGGAATGCTACCGGCCCATGCATTGGAAGGTTATCCAGTGGCCGAACTGGATCGTCATCCCTTCAATCTGTCACCTATCGGAACTGGCCCCTACCAGCGCGAGGCACTTTACGCAGTGAATGGACAACTCGCTATTAGCGTGCGCGTGGCCCCAACCTATCGTCAGCGCCCTGAAGGCCAAAATGGTTTTGCCATTGATCGAATTGTTTTCCGTACCTATCCCACCTACGAACAGGCCACTGTGGCACTGGCTCGCGGCGACGTCAATAGCATCGGCTCTTTGCCTGTCGAGCGCCTGGCAAGCCTGAATAGTCTGACGAGTCTGGCTGTGCATACCAGCCTGGAACCGGTGGTTGGCGTTCTGATCTATAACTGGCGGCGTGATGACATTCAGTACATGCAAAATCAACGCGCCCGGCTGGCTTTTGCACGTGGCATTGATCGTGTGACGGCTATCGAGCGCACGATGGCGGTCGTAGCAATGCCAGCCCAAAGCCCATTAATTCCAGGGTCATGGGCTTATGATAGCACTGCGATCTTACCAGCCTACGATCCCGACTTGGCTCGTTCTGTGTTGGACTCGGTTGCGTTTGAGGTTGAAATTCCCGCTGCTGAAGAAAGTCCGGAGGCGGATACTGAGGAGACTGAGACTGAAGGCGAAGCAACTACCGAAACTGAAGCCGAACCAGCGACACTCGCTCTGCGCCGCGAATTCTCGATTTTGGTCATTAATGATCCGACTCGTGCGGCTCTAGCCGAAGATATCGCTGTGCAATGGGGGCAACTAGGCTTTACCGTCAGCGTAGAAGCTGTTGATGAAATGGCTTATCTACAACGGTTGATGGATGGAGATTTCGATACTGCGATTGTGGAATATAGCTACGCACCCTACGCGGATCCTGATCCATACGCCTTTTGGCACGTTAGTCAATACGAAGATGGCGTGAACTATGGCGGTATGCGTGATGTACGAATCAGCGAGGTTATTGAACGTGGCCGCCGCGAACCTGTTGGGATCAACCGTGTTTTGCTCTACCAGGAATTTCAGCAACTATTCGCGGATCGCGTTCCAGCCTTGACGCTCTATCATCCAATTTACGCTTATGTGGTTGATCGGCGGTTGGAAGGCGTGCAACTGGGATATATCACCACACCCGCTGACCGTTTCCGCACGATTAAAGATTGGCAGTGGGTTTTAGAATGACTGAATGCCGACGCTCCGGGCAAGTGTCGAACGCTCGGCAGATGTCAGGGTTTGCCATTCGCCGGGCGATAGACCATTCAGCGTGATAGGGCCAATCGCAATGCGTATCAGGCGCAAGGTGGGATGACCGACTGCCGCCGTCATACGCCGTACCTGCCGATTGCGGCCTTCGTACAGAGTCATGGTTATAAAAGCTGTTGGAACAGTCTTGCGAAAGCGGACTGGCGGATTACGTGGCGGCAAATCCAGTATTTCGTGCAATAACTCCACTTCAGCAGGCCGCGTCCGGCGTCCTTGAATCGCCACGCCCGCCCGTAGTTGTTGTAAAGCCGCATTGGTTGGGATATGCTCAATCTGTACCAGATAGGTACGTGGATGTGCAAAAGATGGCTCGGTCAGGCGTGTCTTCAGATGGTTATGATTAGTCAGAAGCAATAATCCTTCACTATCACGATCCAGCCGTCCCGCCGGATACACATCGGGCACACTGATGTAATCAGCTAGCGTCGGACGCCCTTCGGCATCAGTGAACTTGGTCAGCACGCCAAATGGCTTGTAGAAGCGTATTATTTGTAGGGGAGATTGCGTTCGTTGCGGCATAAAATTATTGTAACGAAGGAGTCAGGCGCGTGACCAGTCCCGTTATCCAGACTATTGACCTTTGCAAATCACTGCCTTTCGGCGGGACTCAATTGCAGATTCTCAAGGATATTTCCATCGAGATTGCCCATGGTGAAACAGTAGCGATTATTGGGCCATCTGGTAGCGGCAAAACAACCTTAATGGGATTGATCGGTGGTCTGGACGTACCAACTTCCGGCCAGGTTATCATCGACGGCATCGACATCACCCGCCGGCGTGAACGCGCTCTGACTCGGCTGCGTAACGAGAAAATCGGCTTTGTGTTTCAAGACTATAATCTCGTGGCAACATTAAATGCCATCGAGAACGTGATGCTGCCCATGCAGTTTTCACGACAGCGACGCCGTAATCCCTATCAACGTGCCGAAGAATTGCTCACGATGCTTGGTTTGCAAGATCGCCTGGAACATACCTATCGCCAACTTTCCGGTGGGGAACAACAGCGTGTGGCCATCGCTCGTGCGCTCGCCAATGAACCCGCTATTTTGCTTTGTGACGAACCGACAGGCAATCTTGACAAAGCTTCAACTGCATTGGTGATTGAGGCGTTGCTGGCCGTGCGTGAGCAAACCCATACAACCGTCGTCGTCGTCACCCATAATCCGGCATTGGCCGGGATACTGGATCGCCAGATTGAACTGGTAGATGGCATGATCGTTCAAGAAACAAATGCTTAGGCTAAGGATATAAATTAAACCACATGGGCACATCAACTACTGGAACATCTTTCTCGAAAAACCAATCAATTTTTCGCAGTATCTTGAGGTTTATCGCAATTTGGTTTGGTAGGATCATGACCCGCTTGGAAGTCTCTGGTAAAGAGAATATCCCCACCGAAGGACCAGTATTGTTTTCTGCCAATCATTTTTCAACCTACGATGCGGTATTGATGCTCGCTCACTTGCCCGAACATGTCCAACTGGTCGGCCCTGGCGACTTCAAGCTGCAGTGGCCTTCCAATATCATTGTAGAGAACATCGGCCTCATTTTGGTGGCACGCGGCTCAATAGATCGCAAAAGTCTCAAGCAGATGGAAAGTGTGCTGAAAGGTGGGGGCTTTCTGGGACTATTTCCTGAAGGCGGCACATGGGAAAAAGGGCTGGAAGATGTGAAATCAGGAGTGACCTATTTGTCCATGACCACTGGCGCAACGATTGTTCCGATTGCATTGGGTGGTACTTATCAGGTCTGGAGACAGATTTTCCGGTTGAAGCTCCCTCGCATTACGGTTCGCTTCGGCAAACCACTGCCGCCAACCCAAGTCAGTGGTAATCGTAAAACCCGCCAAACTGAATTGCAAGATGCCAGTGTTGAGCTAATGCAATATATATATGAGATGTTGCCCGAAACAGACCGTGAGCGGTACAATATGATCCCCCGCCAGCGGTTTTCGGCAGAACTCAAATTCCTGCCAGATATAACCATCAGCGACCAACTCCCAACCTTCAGCGGCTTGGCCGAGCTGGTCAGCAAGCCTAATCTGTTCAGTCCCTTGCATAACAATGCAGAATTACCGCTGCGCCCCTTTGCCGAACGCCTGGGTCGCTATACCCCTGCTCACCAATTCGACAAGGCTATCCGGGTACTTCAAAAAGCATTTGCTGACGAATTTAAAGGGTATTTAGAATATCGACTGGGTGAGGAGAAGGCAGTACAAATCTATGATGAACTGGAAGCGTTTCTGCCGATCATTCAAGAAGCAGTTAAGGCCGATGCCGCGCTACGTTTTACTCCATACGCCCATCTGGAACAGGCATAGCCGACACATTAACATCCAGTTGTATATCGGCAACAACCAGACTACCGAAATCAATAGGGGAGATGACTGTTCGACAGAGCCGTCCGAAATGAATCGTAGATCGGAATAACCATATCCGCTCCATTCAAATAGAGCGTTTCGTAAACATGCGATTGTGGATTGCTGATTGACATGCGCCCACCATATTCGGTTACAGTACCGAATGCCTCTACTAGAAACCCAACAGCATAACTAGATAAAAAATCCACATAGGTCATGTCAAGAACAATGTTATGGCCTGGGTAATGCTGAATAATCTGCCATAACGCATGTTCAATGGTCCGACAACCCGCTGCATCCAATTGTCCATATATCAAAATCACTGCGCTGTCGGCTGAAACAGCATAGTGTTTAAAGGAGGTCATGAAAAAACTCACTTCGCATAACTGCGATTAGATGAAGATGAATAGCATAACTCATATAATCATAAGATATACAAAATTATCCGTCAAATTAGAATAAAATCCATCTCATATTCAATACCTTCGCCAAATTATGACGAGGCGGAGTGGCACGCAACGGTATGGATAGCACCGAGAGACGCCACCGTGTAAAAGATACGATCCAATAAAATAGGATCAGGGATTTCCGGAAGTAATTTTAATGTTTCAGCGACATATTTGCGACCACGAAAGCGGGCTTTGAGATCAAGGATACTGGCATCCGGATAATCAGGGAAAAGGAGGCGGCGTAGGATACGGGAGAGCGTGACCATCAAGAAAGACAAGTTGGCGGCATTGGTGACCGCTGTCTCGGCGACGTTCATGAAGTCTTCCAGTCCGAAATGCTGTTTGGCATCGCGGAAGATGAATTCAATCTGGAAGCGTAGGCTGTAGTAGTCAATCAAGCGCTCATAAGATAGGCTGAGGTCACTGCTGAACAAAATCACACGCGCCTGTTTTCCTGTTTTCAAGTCTGTTTTGACGATGATGACGACGTTGAGGGGTTGGGCGAAGTCTTTGTGAAGCAATGTTGCCTGAAAGGTCTGGGTTTGGATATCATCTTCCAGGGTGGTTTCCTTCAAATAGTCAGACGGGATGGCATGATAGTTGAGCTTATCACCATATTTGCGACGCTGACCATACTTAGATTGTGGGCCAACATAGGGTATATACAACGCCGCATCATGACGCAATTTGGAGATCAAATGCACGTCACATTGCCGGGTCATTTGCAGGGCATTGTTGTTGCCGAATTTACCATCCAACACCAGATAAGTCACCTGAATCGTGTCCTTGATCAGTGCCAATTGTCGCTGCACCATGCCTTGAATCTGCTGTAGTTCTGGGGGCAACTCCACCTGGGTCTTAGGACGCCCGGGCTTGCCTCTTTTCCGCTTCTTCTTGCTCTTTTTCTTGGCGGCTTTGGCTGCCGTTTTCTCAGCCTCACTGCGTACCCGTTGCTCCACCATGCCTGGATAGGCTTGCCGTTCCTCAATACTTATCAGTGATAGTCCGAAGAATGCCACGCCCGGCACGGGTTTGCCGTACAATCCTGAAAAGAAGCGATCCACCCCATGGGTCTTCTTGCCCGATTTTGTCACGACCCATTCATCGCCGGCCAGTAGGTACTTCGACAATGTCACATTCAAGGCCCAGAATGTTTTCTGAGCCGAGAACGACGAGATCGTGTGCGATTATCAAGGTGTTTGACAACGAGACGCGCCGCCTGTTCCGTCGAAAGCTGAGGCAAAGGTAATGTTGCCCGCAAGAGTTCACGGACATTTGCCATGGATAAACTGGGCAGGACATCGGTCTCATATTCTTGGATCAAAGTGGGGTCTGATGGGTGTTTGGCACGCCAATCAAGACGGGTCTCGGCAATGAACCAACTCGCCAGTAGCGTGAGGGCGAGTTGGTGTTCCCAGGCACGATATTTAATCGCCTGGAATTCATCCCAGCCCAACTCCGATTTGGCATCTTGAATACTGCGTTCAACAAAATAGCGTTGGGTTTTGCGTTGTGCAAGGGTCACCAACGGTGTGTCTGTCGGTGCATTGGTCAGCGTATAGGTCAACCGTTTGGGGTCGCGTCGTATCAATAGGGTTTCACGCCGCGATGTTCCATCTTTGTCGACCGTCCAGACGACTTGCCGAGCAAAGTCCGCCTGTAACATCCCGCGTTCGGATGGCCGCAGCACCAACGCTTGCCAATGCGTTTGCGCGTCATCGGCCAGCGATTGCACGGTGACTGGCGTTTGTCCCACCACTTGCGGGGATGGTTACGTTTCGTCAGCGGGTAGACGATTTCAGGCTCACGCAAATAAACAGGTTGATTGCATGGCACATCCGCATAATACTCAATCCCATTCGCCCGGCATTGATCGCGCAGCCCGGTATTGCGACCATACAACGTGTCAAAGGCAACAGCTTCAAATGGCAAGCTCATCGCCTGAACACGCTCAATCATCTGCCATCCTAACTCGATTTTAGTCTGGAAACGGCGATCAGCGGGAATGCCCACCTTTTTACGACGCGCTGCATAAGCCTCACTCAGCCACTTTTCGGGCAAAAACAATTCGCCATCGACCCACGTCCATATCCCATCCTTGGCATAGGTCAGAAAAACCCCGACCTGACATTGATCCACTTTGCCCAGACGACCATTGTGTTGACGACCTGCTCCCGCGCTTGTTTCCCCTGACTTGGCATCGGCACTCTCATCCAGAATCAATACCCCACCCTTTAATTCAGGTCGCCTGGCTATCTCGCGCTGCATATCTTCGATCACTGCTCGGCCCGACCACGGCGATTGGCTGATGAAATGTTGCATATTCTGTTCTGATACCCCTGTCTTTCGTCCTATTTCGGCGATGTTTCGATTACTTGTCATCCGCAATAACCCGCTCAAATACGCCAATCCATAAGCGCGGGTATCGCGGGTCTTGGTGCGGGCTTTTCGGCCATAGTATTTCCAAAAGTGTTCTAACCGTTCACCTAAACCTTCTATTGCCTCTAACGATAGGCCCCATCGGCTGATTTCTGTTGTATTCTTCTCATTGTCATTCGGCCATTTTTATCACAATCGCTCTCACATTTCTAATGTGACATTGTCGAAGTACTCATCTTCCGGATTGAGGGCGTGTTGGCGAAAAAATGCCCAGTGCATCTCTGCCCACGGTAGCACTGTGTGGAACAACCGCTGTATCGTCCGATAGCTCCCCCCTTTATCTGTCCATCGTGAGATACCCAGCATCGTGACCCGCCCTGTCATCGCCAGTATGGCTGGGATAATCCGGCTCATTTGTCGTAGGGTTGTTGGTGATAGGTGTACCTCAAAGCAGAGCAATAGTGTTACAATATCAATCATGGGCTTTTTTCGTCATGCCTTTTTGTCTTCATCGGTTTATGTAGACAACTTTACACGACACTAAAGCCCTTTTAATCCCTCATTTTTTGGCGAAGGTATTGATATTGTTAACAAATAGTTCGGGTCTGAGAATCTGGCTACGATTTTCGGCAAGGGGCAAGCTATGTTATACTGACTTCCGGTATGGACGAACAATTTTTTGAAGAGCATTTCGGCGAATCGGCAAGACAGTGGCGTGAGCGTCTACAAAATCGCCACTTAGAAGGTTTTGTTGGCACATTGCTAGAAGCCGTTGAACCGTTGGCAACCATTGGGGCACAGCTCCTTTATGTGTGTCAACCCACGCTGGGATTATTTATGAAACGCGAGGCCATTCAAGATTGGGCAACGCTGTTGGAAACCCCAGGCGGTTTGGCCTGGTTTCGTCAGCAACTAGCGGAGCCAACAACTATGGATCAACAAAATGAATGAAATCAACACTTATTTTTGGCTGATTTTGACAGTGGCTTTCGTCGCATCAGTTTTCGGTAGTCTGATTGTACGGCGTAAACGACGACCATTCGCCCTCCGGCGTATCCGGGGTTATCAGGCAATGCCACTGATGATTGAAGAGGCCATTGAAAGCAATCGCCGTGCCCACATTTCAATTGGCAGCGCCGCTATCGGCCAACCTTCGACATTGATCGCGGTGGCTGCACTACGGCTGGTATACCAATTGGCCGAACGTCAAGGATTTGCCCCCAACTTGCCGTTGGTGACGTTAACAGATCCAATCACACTGGCCGCAGCCCAGGATGCACTGCGGCGAGCCTATCTCGCCCACGATAATCTGGAGGATTATCATTCGCACAGCACGGTCTGGTTTCCACAAGGTGACCGTTCGATGGCGTTTGCGGCTGGGGTTGCTAATTTGAGCCAGTTTGAAGATGTATCCAGCAACATTATGCTTGGCGCATTCGGGCCAGAACTGGCGTTGATTGGCGAGGCAAGCACCCGACGCGAAACCTTCTTTATGGGACACAGCACACAGCTTGAAGGTCAGGCTGTAGCTTTTGCCCAGGCTGATATGGCACTGATTGGCGAAGAATTATTTGTGGGCGAAGCGTATCTGGATCCTGAAAACACTGGGGCGATGACTCGCCTATTTACTTTGGATGTCCTGCGTTGGGCTATCATTGTGGCGATCATTGTCATCGCCCTGATTGAGTAGGAAATAGGCCGTGCAAAGAAGACACTCTGTTCTGGGTAGTGCGCTGTCCGCTTCACTGGTCACGGGTCTGGCCCTGATAACCATTTTTGGGTTACTCAGCGAAGACGATAGCGTCCCGGCGACATTGACCGACGGGTTGTTGCAACTGGTAGCGGTGGTAGCGGCGTTTGCGGTCTTGATTGGGGTCTTAAACCTAATCGGCTCCGTCCATCTGCGGCGTCTATTGCAATTCCGTCCTGGCTGGTTCTACAGTTGGGTCACCATCTTATCAGCAATCGGTGTCGTCGCTGTCTATTTTATGGACGAAAATGAATTCTGGTCTGGCGATTTGGAAGGCGAGCAATTGTCGCCACGTTTGTTCCAAGTCGTACAGGTCACGATTGAGTCGGCGCTGGCTGGGTTATTGCTGTTTTTCCTGGTATATGCAGCATACCGTATGCTCCGCAGCCGGGTCACCCTGAGTAATGTATTGTTCCTGGCCGTGGTGTTAATTGTCCTTTTGGGATCAATGCAGATGGATGCATTGACTGATCTCCGCGATTTCAAAGATTGGATTACGCAAGTCCCTGCTGAGTCTGGCGCACGTGGTCTGTTGATAGGAATTGGTCTGGGCACGGTGGCCGTAGGCATTCGGGTTCTGCTTGCACAGGAACACATGTACCGGCAACCACCTCAAAATTAGGATAGATTCCCCTTGAGGGATTTGAATTGATGGCAAGATGAGTGACGATAATTTCGATTTTGATGATTTGCCAGACTGGTTACAGGGTGACAATGATCTACCCGATGAGCCATCTGAAGACATAGAACAATCTGAATGGGAAACGACCAGCACGGATCAATCAGCGGCTGAAGATGGATCCAGTTTGGGGGTAACTGGCGCCTTACCCTGGCGGCAAGATACTCCAGATACTGACAGTGATGCTGGTTCAGAGCAAACATTACCCGACTGGTTATCTGGTGCAGATGAATTTGCAACATCTGAACCATCCCAGGTTGATGATACTGTCGGATGGGACGACGAGTCCTCAGACTCTTTGTTGGCTGATGAAGATGACTTTGTCGCCTGGATGACCGCCGACGGCGAACCAGATGATGCCTCAGCAGCCGAAGACCTGGATGCTTTGTTACTCGGCACAGATGACGAGCCAGCATTTGAAGACGAATCGTCTGCGCCCATACCATCTGAACCCCCTGTTATCCGACGTATCGAGCCAATTGCTCCTCCACCAGAACCAGAAACGCCCAAACCTCCTACTATCCGGCGTCTAGGTGAGGCACGTAAGGAAGAACCCGAACGCGAACTAACTTTTGAGGAATGGGAACGTCAACAACAGCAAGAAGAATTTGAAGAAGAACATGCCGAAGAACTTGCGCTTGAAGCCGAAGTGCCCGACTGGTTTGTTGATAATGTTGAAATGGGCGACGCTGCCAACGAATTGGCGTCAATCCTGGTCCCCGATATGGAGCAAGCCCCAACACCTCCCATCGCTGAAACCGATACACCAGACGTCAGCGGCGATTATGTGCCCGAATGGTTCATGGGGTTAGAGGAACAAAATCTGGAAGATGCACCGGAATGGGTCAAAGAAGCCACGACTAGCAAGCATGATCTGAGTAGTCTGGCTGATACTTCCGACTTGGGCGGCGCAAAGACAAAAGACGACGCTCCGGAAGAATTCCCAGAACCAGATTTTGATGATATTCCAGACTGGTTCACAGGTGCGGGCGAAACCATGAGGGGCGAAGAGCAACAATGGATGGCCGCCTTCGATACTCCTGAAGCCGATGGAACAGAAACCGAATTGCAAGAGCCATCTAGTCTGAGTCTCGACGAATCTGCATTCTTTGAAGATACTGAAGCTCAGGCCGAATTGAGAGAAGAAGCAGGCTTCCCCGCACCAGACATACACAATAGTGACGCTCTCTTTCAAGATGAAGGCGCAGGCGAACTCGAAGAAATTGATTTATTTGCCGAAGACGCTTCTCTTTTGCCCGATGCACTGAGTGAAGAAGCAATAAAAGAACCGGAACTGGCGGCAGATGCATCACCTTCTTGGTTACAAGATTATGAAACCCCTGAAGAATCGGATGAACTACCAGGGGATGACTTCCTCGCTGAAGAAGATGAACCGAGTATAGACCTGGGTTGGCTGGACGAAGTGGCCGACGCTGACTTCTCAACCGCTCCCCCAGAAACCGAGACGCCGCGGGGTCAGGCTGTCGAGGAAACAGATCAAGATATTCTCGATTTGTTTGGAGAAGACACCGGCATTGAGGATTTACTGGCGTCGTTCGAAGAACCCAGCACCATGATTGCTGGTGATGCATCTCCGCTCCGTGATGATATGACAGCCATGACGGATTTGTTCGATGGTGTAGATGAAGCACTTTTTGAGGAAATTGAGGTCTCCGAACCTGAAGTGCCGTTGGAGATGCTTACACTTGAGGAGCCAGTAGCCTTTGAAGCACCAGCCGCACCAGTAATCATCATCGAAGATGAGGACGAGGAAGAAGCGGAACCAGCAATCCACCTGGCAGAGGGACCAGAATGGGTTGAAGAACTTCGCCCTGATATGCCTGTGACATTAGGTGCGGGTGGTTTTAACCTGGAATTTGAACAGCAAGGTGTAGCGAATTTACCCGATGACTTGCGTGAATTGCACGAGGCTGCAACATCGCTAGTTCAATCGCAGTCAGCAGTTGACGACGTCGTTATTGATAGTGGAACGCTGGCAGGGGTTACTGGCGGCCTTCCTATCCATGAAGCTGCCACTCGCATTGGCGACCCAGAAATCATCACACATATCAGAATGCCACCGGCCCAGGCGGCACGCGTCGAACAATTGGCGACCGCTCTCGATATTGAAGATGAGGATATCGGCGACCTTGATGCAAAAATTGAAGCTGCTATTGGGCCAGCCGAACAACCTGAACGACAACGACGGCGTGTCAAACGACGGCTGGATCGTGTGATAATTGCTATCGTGTTGCTAGCAGCGTTGATTGGCCCCTTTTTCACCGATGCATTACATTTTGCTGATAAACCAAGCGAGCAACTGGCAATTGAACAGCAAACAGTTGTTTCATCAGTGGCCGCGCTGCAACCTGGCGACCGAGTGTTGGTAGCATTTGAGTATGGACCAACAACAGCCGGTGAGTTGAACGCGCTGGCAGAAGCAGTATTGCGCGATATTTTGCGCCAACGCGCCATTCCTATTATTTTCAGCACAAATCCGTTGGGTGTCTTAAATGCCCGCTATGTTCTGGATAATCTGGCCCGTGATGAGGCATTACTGAATGTGCTGGAACGCGATGATCGGTTACAAACAGGCAAAGATTATTTTACCCTACGGTATATATCCGGTGGAGCTATAGCGATTCGTGCCTTATCGCGCAGCGAGGTGCTGGGTACGCTGCTATTCTCGACTGACAGCACAGGCGAACAAACTGATCTGGAAATCGGGCGTGTTGATGCCGAGGACTTCGCGTTGGTGTTGGTAATTGGCGAGACAATTGACAACGTTCGGGATTGGGCCGAGCAATTCGATATTCCAACTTTGCTCAAATTTGCATTGGTTACATCCGCTACTGAACCGCTCGCCCAGGCTTATGTGGATCCGTTGGGTAACCTAGCCTTTGCTGGTTATCTGGCAGGGTATCGCGACACCTATCGTTACAATCATCTACGAAACCAAGGCATCATTGATGATTATGAAGTGCCCGATGATCTGGATGCCCCTGATCCCGACATCTCGCAATTACACAGCTCGACACTGGGTATCCTGGTTGTTAGTACATTGATGCTGATCGGCTTGCTCTTTAATACATTACGTGGCTTGCGGAGGCGGCGACGATGACGCTTGAACAGCTCGACTTGATAACGGGCTGGGCTGCGCTGGTCCTGACCCTGATGGTTTTCAGTTATTTGTTAAACGATAATTTCTTGTACCGTACTGCGGTGCATATCCTGGTGGGTGCAGCCGCCGGATATGTTGCCATTGCGGCAGTGATGGACGTTATTATCCCCTGGTTAGATGCGACAATTTTGACCGAAGAAGCTGATGCCGAGATCTCGACGCGGGCGTTGGGTGTCTTGCCCATCTTGATAGCCGTGCTACTGCTACTAAAAT
This sequence comes from Aggregatilineales bacterium, assembly GCA_965215855.1. Taxonomy (GTDB): domain Bacteria; phylum Chloroflexota; class Anaerolineae; order Aggregatilineales; family J027; genus J027. The sequence goes on from CBDCER010000003.1 coordinate 655,796, forward strand.
CGTTGCCGCGCTATGCCCACATCGGCAACTTTGGCATGTTGGTTATTCTTGGGATTGGCACGGGCGTCGCGCTAGTAGGTGCGATCATCGGCACGATTATTCCGTTGGCAGAGGACACAGGGCTAAGTGTTGATCGTGAAGATGCTGTTAACGGATTCATCATGCTTATTGGAACTGTCACGACCCTGGCCTACTTCCAATATCTCAGCCGTTCACGCCCTTCCGATGGCAACCCCCAGCAAGTCTGGCCGTTGCGTGTCTTGCGCTATATTGGACAGGGTTTCATCGCTGTGACACTCGGCTCGCTCTATGCTGGCGCCATTCTGACCAGTATGAATATTTTCCAGGAATTACTGGGCGATCATATCCGTTTTCTATTTGAACGGATAGGAGGCTAGGCCATGCAAAACCAAGAGCCAGCCAAATCAATCTTGGCTGCCGATTTTGGATCAGTCCATACACGAGTGGTATTGATTGATCAGGCTAATGGGCAATATCGCCTGATGACCCGTGCCCGCGTGCGAACGACCACTGAACCACCCATTGACAACGTGATTGCTGGTTTGGGATGGGCATTGGTGAATATTCAAGAGGCAATCCAACGGCGACTGATTGATGCCGGTGGACTGATAATCCCTGAAAACACTAACGGCGAAGGGGTCGATGAACTGGTGGCTACCAGTAGTGCAGCGCGGCCTTTGAATGCAGTACTGATGGGCTTAATGCCGAGTATCAGCATCAACAGCGCCCGCCGCGCCTTGACAGGAACCTACATCAATGTCACTGAATCGCTCACGATTGCTGATCGTCGTAGTCTTGAAGATCAAATCAATGCGATTTTACAAGCCAAACCTGATCTAATTTTTATCAGTGGCGGCACAGATGGCGGCAATCAAAACGGGGTCATGCAATTAGTACAGCTTGCCCGCCTCTCAGCCCGACTGTTTCCGACTGACGAAAAACCTATTATTCTCTATGCTGGCAATCGAGAATTAACCAACCAGGTTTATGAAGTTTTCGAGGATACAGGAACACAGGTGCATGTCGCCAGCAATATTCGTCCCAGCCTGCTGCATGAAGAATTAGACCAGGTTCGCCTACAACTTGCCAAATCATATTCTGATCATATTGTGCGGCAACCTGGCGGCTTTAGAGATGTGGCAAATTCGACCAAAGTTGGTGTTATTCCTACTGCACAAGGTCTCACCAACATTATCCGCTGGCTGGATGAATCTGAAGCGCCGGCCAATGGCATTTTGCATATAGATGTTGGCAGTTCGACCAGCACACTAGTCATGAGCGCCAACACGGAAGTTAGTTCAAACATCCATAGTGACTTGGGGCTAGGGCATAGTATCCTTAGTACGCTGGAACACTTAGAGTTCGAGCGTATTCTGAGTTGGCTGCCGTTTACCTTGACTGAAGATGATTTGTGGAATTATGCTCACAACAAAGCCCTAGTTCCAGACACCATTCCGCAAACCTGGCGCGATATGATGCTAGAACAGGCTATTGCCCGCGAGATTACGCGCTTGCTGCTGACTGAAACGCAGGAGAGTCAATCGAAAACCAGCCGCACCGATGTGAAGGCATTGTCGCCGCTGATTATTGCGGGTGCAATCCTGACCGATACGCCCCACCCCGGTATTACAGCCCTCATGGCTCTGGATTCTGTGGAATCAGAAGGCATCATTGATCTATACGCCGATCCATATAGCATATTACCGGCACTGGGCGCCATTGCCTACACCAATCCAACAGCCGCCGTCCAAGTTTTTGACAATGAGGGGATGCCATTTTTAGGCACATCATTCTGCGCTAGTGGGCGTTCCCGCCAGAGTCGGCGTCCGGCCATGCAGATCAAGATTGTGCTGGAAGATGGGCGGCAACTGGAACACCAACTTATGCCCGGCGAGATTTGGTCGGCTTCCGCCCCGATTGGTCAACAGGCGACCGTGGATATTCGATTGGGACGAGGCTTCTCGATCAGTGGCAAACGCCGTATTAAGCATGAGGTTATGGTCGGCAGTGCCGGTATTATCTTTGATGCACGGGGTCGCCCTGTGCCGTTTGTTCCCTTGAAACGCCGTACTGAAACATTTGCCGCCTGGTGGCAAGGCGTTGCGAGCGGACAAGTCACATACGCAGCCACCGATACGGATGATGAAGCCGAGCAAATTGACACCAACAATTTTCGAGAACGACAACGCGAGATTAAGTCAGTACAGGATTTCATCACCAAAGCGTATCACGAAGGCCTCGGCACAGCCGTCGCCGAAAGCAAATCCGAGACTAAACGTCGAAAAGACCGCAAAACACAGCAGAAAGCGGCTAATGAAGAAACTGAGTGGGATGATCTACTCGACCAATTGTAGAAAGATCTAGCCGATGGAACATCATCCAGCCGGAACGCTTGTTCTCAAACATACCACAATTATCCGTGATCGCCTCTTGCCGCCCCATGCTTATGGACAGGTAACTGTTGACATTGATGCACAGGTCAATGGTATGAAAGTCGTTGCAGAAGGGGATATGCCGCAAGAAGCCCGTATCATTGATGTAGCAAGCGCACTGGGAATTAGTCCTAATGATACCGACACACTGAATCAGGTAATCACCGTTGCCTCTGACGACCGATTAAGTTTTGATGACCCGATGGCAAAACCACGTCGCCGCAGTGACCGGAAGCGCATTCCCAAAGCGCCCGCAGACGGTGTGGTGAACCTCGTCGAAAATGGCAAAATCATCTTTCTAGCTAACCCTGAACCCATTCGCGTTTTCGCTCGCATCGCTGGTGTGGTGGTCGAGCTATTGGGTGATGAAGAAATCCGTGGTGTGAGGATCCGTTCCCAGGGTGCTTTGATGCAATGTGCCTGGGGCAATGGGCAATTCACATTCGGGCCTTATGCGATGGAGCCTAAAGAGGGTCTGGCATCTTTGCTCGAACACGACTCGCTACTGGAAAGTTTTCGCGGGTACATCTATATTTTGGAACGCCCAATCGTAGTCGAGGATTTTCGCATTGTTGTCGAAAAACAACTTGGTGGCCTGGTTGCACCTTGTATGCCCTACTACTTGCGCGAAACGGCAATGATGCTTAAAGTTCCTATTATACTCACCGAAGGTTTTGGTAAACGCAAACGAACGGCACTGTTGTTCAACTTACTGCGTGAGTTTGAAAGCAGCCGCGAGGGCGCTTTCGACGCTACCATGCCTAGCCGGTGGGAATATGGGCGACCAGAAATTGTATTGCCTGCTGGGTTACGTGGCGAGGCTCCGCCCGCACCGACTCTGGAAGATCCTTTACAGGTCGGGATGAACGTGCGCCTGCGACGTGCCCCTTATGAGGGTCTGACTGGTCGTGTAACGGACATCCCGGTTTCTCTACAAGTCATTGATAATGGCTTGCGCGTTCGGGCTGTACGGGTCAAACTACAAGATGATCGACACGTGACGATTCCAGCAGCCAATTTAGAGATGCTTGGCGAAGCGACTCGTCATTCGTAACCGACTTATACTGGGGGTTTAATAGCCTGATGACCACCAACGATTTTAATGATAATGATCTTGACAGCTTGTTTGGCGATGATGATGATTTGTTTGGCGAATCTGAGCAAGCGGCCTTCCCATCTGATGACTTGGACGATGTATTCGGCGAGGAATTTGAGAGTGAGGACTTAGAACGTACAAGTTTCTCAGTTGATGATCTTGAATCCGAGTTCTTTGATGAAGGCGGCGAGCAAGATGGCGGCATTAACCGAACGTTTCTGTTCGTTGGCTTCCTGTTGATCGCCACATTCATCGTCATTGTGGCTGCTATTCTGCTCATTCTCTCTGGAGGCGGCGGGGACGATGCTGCACAGCAAACAGCACACTTTATCGAGACCCAAAATGCGCTGGTCCAAACGCAAGGGGCTGAAACCCGCATAGCTCTTGAAATTGCCAGTGCTACAAGCGATGTGCAAACTCAAACAGCTGTAGCAATCGGCAGCCAAACCGCCATCGCTGGGCAAACCCAGACACAAGAAGTCATCAATGAGGCCATTTATGCCTCAGAGACGGCTATTGCTCGCAATGCCACCAACACCATTGTCGCATTGGAGACGTCGGCTGCTCTGACGGCGACCCACCTGACACCGCCGCCCGCGCCGCCTGTCGAGTATGAGGTGCAAATATTGTTCAATGGTACGCCATTGGCCGCTGGTGTATCAGTCCAGGTGTTCCGTGACGATGGTGATTCGCAGTTCGATCCGCCCGCGCCAACCATTACACCGACGCCATTGCCATCGGCCACTCCTACGCCGACTTCATTACCGCCTTCGCCGACCGCCACAGCCAGCCAGTCAGCCGACACATCACCTGACGCCAGTGTTGAACCAGGGTCGGATGAAACGGCAGCCGCAGCTACACGCGATGCCGGGATAGCTGCCTTTGATGCAACAGCGACGGCTCGGGCTGGTGGGCGTCCAGTACAAACAGAAGCACCAACATCAACGTCCACACCCACCCCCGCTCCAACCGAAGTTGCGGAAGCCAATCCGGCGGATATGTTAACGCAAGAAGCTGGCGATACAGCAGGCACATTGAGTTTGATGTTGCCGGAAGGGTGGTTGACGGCTGATAATTTGCAAACATTGGGCGCTTTCTTCTTTGGTGACAGTTTAGTAGCCATCGAATCCCGCTCATCAGTCGGCCCAGGCATTTCGCCACAAGTAGCTGGATTAGGTGGTCAGATCAGCCCGCAAACTATGGATGAAGCAATCACTCCCGAACTGCTGGATGAATTGCTATTAATCTGGTTAGAAAGTGTTGAGGAGGGCGGAGGAACAGTCGTCGAAGAACCTGCCGACCTTGAGGGTGATGGTTTGAATGGCCGCTATGTGATAGTGGAAGCAGGCAACGAACGTGGTTACATGGCGATCATCGGCGGTGATGATCGCGTGGCATTGGTTACGGCTACAGCTCTCGCCACCGAATTTGAGGCCAATCGAGATTTGCTGTTTGCCATTCTACAATCTGTCCAATTGGGCACTGAAGACTCTGGCGTAGCACCCGCCTCGGGAGGCGCAGACGAAATTGGTACCGAAGAACCGGTCGGGGCTAGCATAAATCATGCGGGGCGTCCAGCGTTCCGTCGTTCCCGTCCTGGTTCAGGCGGCGATGGGGTCTTCCAGGATGGCCCAACACCAACGCCATCTGACGAAGATGTAGCCGAAGGCTCATTCACTATTGGCGAAGATGGCACATTCAATCTGATATTACCATCTGAACCTGGCACGTATTACTTGGTGATGGACCTGCAGCCGGGAGACTACACAATATTCATCGAAAACCAAGAGATTAATTTCACGGTCCCAGAAGGGTCTACCCTTGAACAACCAATCGCCTTGACTGATCGGACAGTCATTCTGGTTGTCACTGGCATAATTGCCACGCCCACACCAACGCCGTCACCAACACTGACGATTACTGTGGGCACAGGAACGGATCCCGGTGAGCTATCCGCCTTCTTCCAGACAGCAACAGCGGTGGCTGTGGTCATCACACCGACACCCACACCGGAAGGCATACCGGAAACGGGCCTATTCACGCAAGAATTGGATACGACCGAAGAACTGACACTTCTGGCCTTGTTAGGTATGGGATTGATTGGGGTTGTGGTTATCGTGCGACGTTTGCGTGCCGCTGTTTAACATAAAGTCATTTAACAATACAGGCGTCCCACTCTGGGGCGCTTTTATTTTTGTTCTAAAATAATTCCCCGGTGTGCAATCTCATTCCATTACACCTATTTTGCCATTGTCAGCACCGGGGTCTACCATAGCCATTCTCCAACCGAAATGTCGCTGTTCTCTGTAAGTTGCTTTTTACTCGAATGCTGCCCGTTGCCAGGCGCTATAGCGATATCACTACCTGAATCAGCTTTGGCGGCTACACTACCCGTACAATTGGCGCGTAAACCACGCCTGCGGCGAGACTTGCGTCCGTTAGAGCGGCGACTCATCCAACCACATAGCCACCGATAATTTGAAGCGTGTTGCATGGTTCTGTTCCTTTCCATAGGCCAGTCGGCCCATCACTGCTTGGCGGAAATGTTGGGTGAGTAATTGCTTGTTCATGGCTAATTCCCTTTCATTCAACTTCAAACGAATACACAAGTGTTCTGTTGTCTTGACGCTATCCCTCCTTATCCTTGCCGATACATCCTGACCACAGCAGGCATGATGATTTCGGCTTTGTTCTCGGTAACAGATTGGCTCGCCTGAATCTCAGTAATGGCCTCCTGTGCCGTGTAGATGATGTCTTCCAGCCACCCAAGAACCAATGTGGCATCCATCGTGCAAGTATCCGCCAGCATATCAGCGGTCGCTGCGTCATGCAGCCGGTCTATTGTTTGCAGAACGGTCTCCAACTGGATTTCCGTAATCTGCGATGCGATGATCTTCAGAGGCAGTAGTTTCTTAGTCATCGTTTGTTTCACCTGTTGGTTATTACAACACCCGGATAAAAAAATTGCTGGAACGTTGAGCGTTGTGCCTCGGCTCTACGTTCCAGCAATTGGATCGTCAACTGGTGAGATACTTCAGGAAGGCGTTTTCCTGCGCCTCCGTCGATATCCGGCATAGAGCCGTGTGTGCCGCAAAACGGCATCTTCACTAATCTCGGTTGTTAAGCTGCGTTTGTTACTTGACCAATTCGTATCAGAACCATATATTCCGTCCCGCAGATTATCGGTAGGCAGGACACTCGTCGCAAATAGTGTAAACGGCCCATCATGTACCATGCCGCCAGACAGCCGCAAGGAAACACCTGGGTGGAATCTACCGAGTGAATCCTCAAGGTTTATGGGCTGCTGTGCGTAATAGTAGCCACGGACCATGCGACTTATGTCTCCTTTCGACGTTTGCTGTAAGTGCCCATTGGTGGGCTTCGAGCGAAATATCTCTGTCAGATAACCCGACTTTGGGGTGCTTCCGAATTGACAACCGTTTGATCGAGCATGGTCAGGATGCTGCTACCCTTGATGAATACCCGGCGCATACCGGGGGGTTGCGATACCTGTAGATACCCTTGGTCGATCAATTTTTTAAGTGTACTCAAACTGACACCCAATGCAAGCGCGGCTTCTTTACGCGAATACACTGCATCAGATTGAATAGATAGCTTCTCACCAGAGTTGTGTGATGGTGACCTCATGTATTTGCCTCCAAGATCAATTGTCAGTATAAGGCACTTGACAATGTTTGTCAACAAACATTATATTATGTCGCACTTGCAAGGCGCGTATTTAAACATTATAATGGATCATAAAGGATCATGGAATTTCCATGAATCTGACTTTCTTTGTGAAGATAACTACAATGTCGTATACTTTGGTTGATGAAAGGAGACTCCGATTTCTCGGAGAAGGAGTTGAAGTACCTTGTCGATAGAAGGCCGGGTTCTCTTGCTTAATGGTAGCACCTGGGAACCTTTGTCGATTATCAATGTGCCGCGTGCCATCAACTTGCTGCTGGCTGGCAAAGCAATTGTCGTAGAAGAGTCAGGCAAGTTCTTGCGGACGGTTCGCACCAAATTCCAGATTCCATCAGTGATCGCCCTACGTCGCTACATCAACGTCCCTCATCGCAAAGCACAGTGGAGCCGCCGGGCAGTCTTGATGCGCGATAATTACATCTGCATCTATTGTAGCCGCAAACCAGGCGACTTCCTGCAAGGGAAAGTGCTATCCAAAGCAGATATGACGATTGACCACATTGTCCCCAGGTCGCGTGGTGGAAAAGACGTCTGGACAAACACGGCCTGCGCCTGTTATGTATGTAACCGGCGTAAAGGTGGTCGATTGCCGGGTGAGGCCGGAATGAAGCTTCGCTGGGAGCCGCGCCGCCCTCGCACCAACTACCTGGTGATAGAAATTGGTAACGGGCCGGACGCCTGGAAGAAATACGTGGAAATCAAAGACCTGGATCTGGTATAACCCGAGGCCAGTAGTTGACTTCGGGTTTCTCACCATAATAGCCCCCTTAAACGTAGCCAATGTGTGGAAAACTTATCACAAGTTTGCTGCGGCAGGTTAAGCTACTCTTCAATACTCAGAAATGCTCCGCTGCATTTTACTACCAGAGTTCCCACTCGTGTATGAGTCTAAAACTTGTACGAAGAACAACGGGATATATCTACAGTAGCTGCTCTACCAGATTGCTATTATGGTTTGACCTCATGATTCTGCATTGACCACCCAGCTTGCCCCCATGTATAATGCCGACGTGGATGATGAAAAATGGATGCAGATTGCGCTGGAAGAAGCATCTCAGGCTGCATTACATGATGATGTACCTGTCGGAGCCATTGCGGTTCTAAATGGAGAAATCATCGCCAGAGGGCATAACCGGCGTGAAATTGATAATGATCCTACAGCCCACGCTGAAATGTTGGTGCTGCGACAAGCCGCCCAGATCATCGGCCACTGGCGTTTGGAAGATGTAACAATGTACTGCACATTGGAACCTTGCCCAATGTGTGCCGGAGCGATGGTTTTGGCTCGATTGCCTCGATTGGTCTTCGCGACCTATGACCCCAAAGGCGGGGCTGGCGGCAGTATCATGGACATCTTACACCATCCACAGCTTAACCACCGGGTCGAAGTCCAATCCGGTATTTTGCGAGAACGAGCTGCTGAACTATTAGTCGCCTTTTTCGCCAAATTACGGGCTGAAGGTCAAAAATAATAGTCTCATTAGAAAATTGCCAGCGGCCTGTAAGAACCACACAATTGAATACATCATACGGAGAGGTGCCAGAGTGGACGAATGGGGCGGTCTCGAAAACCGTTGTGGCCTTTATTGGTCACCGTGGGTTCGAATCCCACCCTCTCCGCCAATTCTCCAAGCGTCAGCCCTGGCTGGCGTTTTTGGTTATGATAGCGCACCCTACCTTATTTGAATATTTGATCTGGAGGGGAATCTATCGTGTCGAAAAATCGTCGTAGAAGAACGCGTCGTCAGCAAAAGCAACGCGAAAAGCTCTATCTCTATGGGGGAATGGGGCTGGTCATACTCATTGTCGTCGGCATTATCGCCTATATGATCTTTACACGCCCACCAGAAGTCAGTGCCGAACGACTAGCACTCGATCCAGTCATTGGACCATCAGAAGCGGATGTCACAATTTATGAATATGGTGCATATGGATGCGAATCCTGCCGACGATCTCATCAAAGCGGCCAGGTTGACCGGTTGCTAGACCTCATCCAGCGCGAACCTTATCAAGGACGCGTGAATTTCGTCTTTGTGAACTTCCCGGTTATCAAACCCAGCCTGGATCCTCGCAGCGCCGAAGCTGCCCAGTGTGCATTGGATCAAGGTAATGACGCCTTCTGGGATTTTCATAACGCAATTTATGATCTGAGTGATCGTCAGTATGACGAATATGACAACAACGAAGAGTTTATCCGCCTTGCCGATGAGGTTGGTCTGGATGGCGATGCGCTTGGCGAATGTCTGAACAACAAAACACATCGCCGAACCGTAGACCATCATGAAGAACGCTCACGAGATGCACGAATCCAGGGTACACCGACGTTCATGATCAATGGACGCACCGTCAACATCACCGATATTAGTAGCATCGAAGCCATCTTGCAACAGGAGTTGGGACTTTAAATCGGCTGAGGGTAGTCGAAATTGGGAGTGCTGGCTGCTGTGTCTGGCAGCCAGTATAACCTAAATAAGTTGCTCGTAGGGGGCAATTCGCTGGCAATCCCAGCCCCTTTGTTTATTGCAGCAATAGGGCAATAGTTGACTCATAGCGGCAATGGATGTACCGTTATCCCATGCGGGGTTCCGATAAAAACCCCAAAACCAACATCAACTGCAACGACATCACGTACATAGATCATTCTCGTGCAATCATGAATATTGGCTGAATTTCGACACATTATAGCCCATTGCCGGTACTATATATCGAAAGGTTGTGTGATGAAATCAAAACAATATCGTTTTTCCCGACTTTACCAATGGACGATATTAATACTATTGCTCGTCCTAACAACAACCGTTTTGGCCCAAAGCAGCCGCCAGACAACCGAGCAAGCTCTGGCAGATGCAAACGTTCCACCACGAGACCTGGGGGACTTGGCCCAACGCTTGAATGGAGTCACTGACATCCCCGAAGCGCCTACCACTCCGATTCGTGTTTATCAGGAAGGCGATACCGACCAATTTTGGGTTCACAAGTTAGATGATGATGTCATTCAAGTAACAGCGCGGCTGATATACATGAATGATGTGGTTTATATGTGGGTGCAGGAAGGCTATTCGGTAGATCGAGGCCGTGTGCAGATTGTTGCGGATCGCTTTGCCAGTGAAATCTACCAGCCCGTGCGCGATGTTTTCGGTAACGAAGCCTCGCCAGGAATTGACGGTGATCCTCGCCTACATATCTTGCACACAGACCAATTGGGGAGTGGTGTTGCAGGTTATTTCTATAGTATCAGCGAATATCCACAAGCTGCCATTTCATCATCCAACCAACGCGAAATGTTTTTCATCAGTGTCGGTATGTTAAACAGTGACTCCAACTATTATCTTTCAGTATTGGCACACGAATTTCAGCATATGATCCATTGGGCAGTGGATGCCAACGAAGAAAGTTGGCTAAATGAAGGTCTGGGTGAACTCGCGGCATTTGTCGCTGGTTTTGAAGCCAGCCCATTTAGCACCAGTTTTTTGAACAGATCTAATATCCAGCTAAACTATTGGCCGGAAGGTGATACACGTCCCGTATATGGTGGTGCATTTTTGTTCTCTGCTTATATCCTGGAACGCTATGGCATTGATGCAGTACAAATGCTGGTGGCTGACCCTGAAAACGGTATGGCTGGTGTACAATCAATGCTTGATGAGCTGGGTGCAATCGACCCGTTGACAGGCGAGCCCATGACTGCCGAGGCACTATTCGCTGAGTGGTCAATGACCAATTATCTGAACGACACGCAGGTATTGGACGGGCGTTACGGTTATCAAAATCAAGCATTGCAGCAGTTTGGTAGCACATCCAGTGTGGAGCGATTTAGCCAGCTACCCATCAATCTGCCTGCTGCATCCGTCAATCAATGGGCCACTCGCTATTATTCGCTGCCAATCACTCAAGACACGCTACACATCAGTTTCCAGGGCAACGATACCGTGCCGATCATACCGGCAGAAGCCCACAGCGGCGACTACGCTTTTTGGTCGAATCGTGTCGATTCGAGCGATACGCGCCTCACCCGCGAATTCGACCTGACTGCTGTAGATCGGGCCACTCTCTCATTTTGGACATGGTACGATATCGAAGCTGGATGGGATTATGCCTATCTGGTGGTCAGCACCGATGGTGGACAAACCTGGGACATCATTCCCACTGGCCGGACAACTGATTGGAATCCACATGGCACATCCTACGGTCAGGCTTATACCGATTCGTCAGGCGGCTGGATACAGGAAACCGTCGATCTCTCAGCATACGCTGGACAACGTATCCTGGTGCGGTTCGAATATATCACGGATGATGCCACATTACGGGATGGCATGGTGATTGATGACGTGGCAATTCCCGAAATCGACTATTTCACAGATTTTGAGCAACCTGACGATAGCTGGATAGCTGAAGGCTGGGTTTTGATGGATAATACTCTGCATCAGACATTTGGTGTGCATCTTGTCCAACGTTCCACAGACAGTTCGGCAACGATCACGCGCCTGCTACTTTCGGGTGATGTATCTCAGAACGAATGGGATGTATCATTAGAACCAAATGTCCATGAAGTCATTCTAGTTGTGTCCGGTTTTGCACCGGTTACAACTCAACCCGGCATATTTGACTTGCATATCCAATAAGTAAAGGCTTCAACTCATGCGATTTCCAACCTGGAGCAAATTTATCCTGATTATTGTGGTGACCGCTGGTATTTTATTGCCTGGGATTGTACAGGCCGACGACGATATGCCCTATCTGACCTGGGAAGATGCACCAGTGACCCAACCCATGCGCCATCAGGGCGACGCCCAGGTTCGTTGGGGATGGGAAACACCTGAACTGGCCCTCGGCCCTTTCTTCCAGGAACCTTTCCAAGTTGGAGATCACACTACATTCCATATTACCTCCGACCGAGATAATTTCGAGTTTGTGTTACTCCATCGCAGTGAACATGCCTATTTCTGGTTCGAGATTGGTGCCGATGTTGATATGAACCAGGTGATGGTAGCGGCTGATCGTTTTGACAACGACATCTGGGAGTTAAATCGCTATCTATTTGGTGAAAATGCTTCGCCAGGCATTGATGGCGACATGCGTATCCACATTGTCCATATCGAGTCGCTGCTTCCGGGATTGGCTGGTTTCTTCAGCCCAGATGACCAGTGTGCCAGCCATATTTGCCGGGGCAGCAACGAACGCGACGCTCTATATATCATGCTGGATTATGGCCCAGTAAGCAGCAACCGCTATCTCTCGACCCTGGCCCATGAATTTCAACATATGATTCAGTTTAACACTGATGGCAACGAATATCGTTGGCTGGATGAAGGCTTAAGTCAACTGGCCGAGCATTTACATGGCTTCGGTGATGACCCCATCAACAGTATCAATGCTGAAGTCTATCTAAATACACCCAATATGTACCTCAATTCGTGGTCATATAACTATGACTCGCAGAGTGCCTATTATGGCGCAGGTTATCTAATGGCAGTTTATCTATATGAGCGCTTCGGGGCCGAGTTCATCCGTGAACTGACCCGCAATTCCCTGGACGGTCTGGCAGGTATCCACAATGTACTGCAAACCACCGGCCAGAATATTACGGTGGATGAATTGATAACCGATTGGTGGATCGCCAACTACATTGATAATCCCTATGTGGGCGATGGGCGTTACTATTATCAAACATTGGATATGCCACGAGAGGTTGCCAACGAGCGCATTGGCATTAGCGATCAGCCCGTCACGCATCGTGGCCTGCTGCATCAGTATGGTGTAGAGTACCTAGAAATCTCACGTCCTGGCACATACCGGTTGACTTTCTCCGGCGATGCAGAGACCCCACTGACATTGCTGGAACCCCATTCTGGTCAGTGGGTCTGGTGGTCATACAATGCGTCGGGTTCTGCAACATCCCTGACTCGTACTATCGACCTGACAGAAACAACCAAAGCGTCATTGAAATATTGGATTGCGGGCGAAACAGGACGATTCCCTGGCTATCTGCATGTCCTAATTTCAACTGATGGGCAGCATTGGGATATCTTGCAAGGGACCAGCATGGATGTGTTTAATCGGTTCAGTGAAGCGCCGGGACCTCACTACGCTGGTGTCTTGAATACTTGGGAGGCCGATTTTATTGATCTGAATGACTATGTTGGGCAAGAGGTACTGCTGCGCTTTGAATATGTGACCAATAATGCCATCGCCGGGCCAGGCTTCATGTTGGACGACATCAGCATCCCCGAAATCGGCTGGTACGATGATTTTGAAACGATTGATGAGGAATGGATGGTAGAGGGTTTCCTTCACACCCAGGAATCGGTAGATCAGAATTGGACACTGGCGGCAGTCGCTGATGGGGATATGCCCCAAGTACAGATCATCAACGTTGAGGAAGGTCAGGCTGAAGCAGAAATCATCGTGCCAGAAGATGGTTCGATGATTATTGTGGGGGCCATGGCCCCATTCGCGTCGATTGATGCACGATATACGCTGACAATTACACCAGTTCTCGACTAGAGGGGGGTTGACCGTTCAGCGGATATTGATCGTCTCGTCGAGTTGTCAACAGTACCGACTTTGCTGATGATTATGAATATCAGAAGGGAGGCGCGGCGTTTCCTGCCCATAAATAATCACTGAAGCAACAAAATGGGGGGGCACGCTGTATTTTGTCGATGACGTATCCAGCAGCCGCAGTCGGCGCAGCAATTGGCATGGTACTTGCGCTTGTTATTTTCTCCAATGCGTGGCGGTTCGGCTTTCTACCAAAAGAATACGATTTCATCCACGAATTTGGGAAGTCCATCACCCGAAGTGATCGCAGGCTAATTACCTACACTGCTCGCTTTGTACTGGGTATCATTTTTCACCCTGTACTCTTCGTCTTTGTGTGGGGGCGAGAAGGTGTTCTGGGCATTTATCCTCTGCAGAGCGATGTACTAAGTGCTGTCTTCATGGTAGCTATCGAAGCCAGCGTTTTTGCAATCATGCTCTGGAACAGGATTTTCGTCACACCTCCCAGAGCGTTAATTGGAAAGGTGATTGTTTTGCAGTTTGCCATTCACCTTATCCTAGGCGTGTTGATGGGATTGTCTTACACGCTGTTGACCTAAATTTGAATGTAAAATCCAGATTAGGGTGTGGCTATTTTGAATTGGAGCATCAGGCAGCAACCTCCAGAAACAAAGGTACAGGTTCGGGAAAAGCATCGGGCTTAGGTTCAGGATACAGAGGGCCATAGCGCGAGACATGATCCTGCTGGCGGCGAAAGCGTTGGAAATCATGCCAATCCCCATTCAAGGACACGGCACGGAGACGGAGCATGACTTCGGCCCCAGACCGTGACCAGCGCATACCGGATTGTTCGAACCGGTCTTTGACCAGATGGCGACAAGCGCCTTCAATGACGCCGGTTCCAATCGGCCAGCCTTGAGCCAGATAATGCTGGTAGAGCATATAGGGACGGTTGCGACGCAGATAGTTGACAACGGTTGTCAAGGTCTTTTGTTTAGCGGGTGACAAGGTCGCGGTAGTACAGGGGTTGTCTAGTTGATCCAACAAACAATCCAGATCATCGTCTAACACACAGCGTAAGGCGTCTGTCATCCAGGGAATACGGTCGGAATGCTTTTCGCCCAGGAGCGCATTGGCAGCATCCCAAAGATATTCCACGACATGAATAATGTCCAGGATCAGTGTGAAGTCTGGAAAAGCAGCCTGGGTGCGCTGTTGCAGGGCCAGCGAGCCATCAGTTAGGGCAATACGATGGGCGATTGACGTTGACTGGCGCTGGGCAACGACACTCGCCAAATGCTCAAGCGCCACCGTTTTGCCAGCCAGTGTACCAAATGTTTGTTTGCCATGAATAGTGGGGCGAACTGGCGAGGGGCTATCAGATGCCCTGTCAGTTGCCAGCAGTGCCTGGATGATGTCATCACTGGTACGCCGATAGGGCGCTACGGTGTAAGCAGCCGTCACAATCGCTTTTTTCTTGGCCGTCTTTTTCTGGCCCTTGCTCCGCCGTGCCTGGGGTGGCGGGCTATCCTGCCGGGCCATCGGGATACCTTTGCCATCCGCAGTCACCACCAAGATGGTATCCCCGTCAGGTGTCTTTGGTGCGGGCCGCTGGTCATAGTAGTCATCCACATATACCGCTTGGTCGGCTACACTACTTTGCAGAGAGCCTTTGGGAATCGATAACCCAAAGAACTGCTCAATCAACGCCAGGGTATTGTCCTGGGGAACCCAGACCTCAATCGCGCCCATCATTTCCTGCACACAGTTTGAGTATATCCGTTCTGGCAGACTCAATTCGGCATCCAGCGGATGCTGGCCCCCGGCTCCCTTGCTCCAATAGTAATGGCGCTTGACTTCAACCGGCCCGAACAACGACACATACTGTCGCGTCGGCTGCCCCTGATGAGCATATCTTACACCTTCATCCTCAATGGCCTGATGCCGCGTTTCGCGCTCACTACTGACCGTGAAAAACAACTGCATCAAGTGCCGCCCCAACTCCAACACATCCTGCCAGAGCTTGCGTTCCACCTGATCGGCAGTTAGCCCTTCGGACCTATCGCTCATGACCATGCCAAGCAATGTTTCCAATTCTTCGCGCACACTTTCTGCTATACTTTCACTGGTGGAAGTCATCGTTTCTATCCTGATCTCTATTACTTTTTTCTCAGGAAATGATTGTCGTTTGTCTTCCACACTTTTTCCAATCCAAAATAGCCGCACCCTCCAGATTAGATCTAGAACGCCGCCCACTGAATACCAGTCAGACAATATCGGACGTCAGTTATCCTGGTTTTTGCCATTTTCCGGAGAGGGGCGGGTGGTCAATTGTGCCAGTTCTGCCTCTAGCTCGACCCGACGTTCGGCAGCAGCGCGGGCGCTTTCATCAAGAAGCTGACGGAAGCGTTCACGGGCTTCGTTTCGCATATCATCTCCTGAAGCTGGTGCCAACAAAATCGCCACCGCCGCCCCAATCGTTGATCCAGTCAGAATTCCTGCCGTGAAGATTAACAACTTTCGCATGGATTTTTCCCTATCTGGATAATTCTTGCATCATTTCACGAAAGTAACGCTTATAGTCACTGTGTAAGGCAAAACGCGGACAACGGCGCAGTTGGTCGGGAGGTGGCACTTCTTCAGCCAATGCCACAACAATTGGCTTGCGATGCTTACGAAAATAGGCCCAAGCTGCTTCGACATGCGGTGTCTTGAGCGCGAACTGAGATAGCACGACTACCATTTTTTGACATTGATCCAGCGCAGGATGCACGCCGCCAGCCCAATTGACATCATCGGTCGCCTCGCCATTATCTACCCAGGTGGAGACTCCAACGGCATTCAAATCTTCCGATAATTTTTCAGCCAAGTCAGATTCAGTGGCGGCTGAGACAATATACGTCGCCGCTTCGACTTTAATTTTGGCCGCCCGCGAGTTGCGTTTAAGTCCGCGTTGATCGACCACTTGAATAGCTTGTGGAACTTCCATATAGTCATGAGATGGCGTTTTGCCCATGCGATAAACTGTTGTGTTACAGATGGGACAGGTGCCACGTGTACCGGGGCGTCCCTGACTGGTCCAGACCGCAGTGGGATTCTCCATCTCGACCTTCTGGCGACAACTGACACAAAAGGCTTCGACGATTTCTTCTTCAGTCCAATCATCAGATAATTGTTCGACCATCGTGTAGACCGCTTTCCAATCATCCAGCAAAGTTTGTTTATGGTAGCACAAGTTGAATTGAATCAGCAAAGCAATTGACAAACCGCGCTGGGCTGGCTATACTCGCGCCCATGATTAAACAGTGCGTACATCATCATTCGCATCATCATTGTTTCACCTCCCCAGCTGGTGGTGTAGTGAGGTTATTTGCGTTCTGAAACTCCCTTATTGAGAAGATGTTTAATCGCCCACAGACCCCCGGTCAACGTGGGCGTTTTTGTGTACGCCCGGCATGGGCGATAACTAGGCGGTGAAAGTCCGCTGTGGGCGTTAGTCCGACGAACCACTAGCCGAAGGCAACTGCATCGAGCGCGAGCAGATGTGGAGAGGAAGCCGGAGGGCAAAATCCAGACCTGACGGACAGGAACCACGTAAAGAGGCATGACGCGCCGGGTAAGCTGGCACGAGACAGTAAAGCCCCAACGGACAGAAGTGGCGTGATGTAAACGTGGCAGGGCTTGGAGGAAAGTTATCGTACCTTATCCGGGGAGGTCTGGCGTTTTTTTGAATGTCAGAAGTCAGCCGAGGCCGTAGTAGTCGATGGGGTAACGACCATCCGGGGCGGTTGGTGAAAGCCAACTACAGGGCGAAGGGCTGAACGGAAAAGAAGTTGAGGAGAAAGGCGTAGAGACGTGGTAGGACAGCCGAAACTCAGGGAGACTGAGCCAAACGTGGAAGGAAAGCTGGCGGCTGGGGATAAGCGTGCGGGGCCAAGGCCACGACTGGAACAAATGGAAAGACAGGAAAGACCTCAACACGAAGCAAGTCTGTGGGAACGGATATTCAGTCGTGGAAACCTGTTCACAGCACTGGAAAAAGTGCAGCGAAACAAGGGAGCCGCGGGGATAGACGGAATGACGGTATCAGAACTGCCCGACCATCTCCGCGAGCATTGGGAAGGGATACGCGCCAAACTGGAACGGGAGAGTTATGTGCCCAGTCCAGTGAAGCGGGTGGAAATCCCGAAGCCGAATGGTGGAACACGGCAGTTAGGCATACCAACCGTGCTCGACCGAATGATCCAACAGGCAATACACCAGGTACTCAGCCCGATCTTTGAGAAGACATTCAGCCCGCATAGCTATGGTTTCCGACCAGGGCGTAGTGCCCATGATGCCGTGAAAGCGGCGCAGAAGACGATAGCAGCGGGATACACCTGGGTAGTGGACATTGATCTGGCGCAGTTTTTCGACACGGTGAACCATGACCGCTTGATGGCGCGAATGAAGACTATGATAGACGACAAGCGGGTGCTGAGACTGGTAAATGCCTATCTGAAGTCCGGGGTGATGGTCGGCGGCATGTACACTGACACGGACAAGGGGACACCGCAGGGTGGGCCATTGTCACCGTTATTGAGTAACATTGTGCTGACCGAACTGGACGAGCAGTTGGCGGAACGCGGCCACCGGTTTGTGCGCTATGCCGATGATTGCAACATCTTCGTGCAGAGCAAACGGGCAGCGGAGCGCGTGATGGCAAGTACGTGCCGTTTCATCGAAGGCCGAATGCGTTTGCAGGTCAACCGTGAGAAAAGTGCGGTTGATTTGGCTGTAAAGCGCAAGTTTCTGGGTTTTAGCTTCTATTGAAGAGCAGGCGGTGGGGTCGGTATTCGTATCGCACCGCAAAGCCTGGAACGTGCCAAACGTCGCCTTCGAGGAATGACACGGCGCAACAGTGGACGCTCGTTAGAAGACATACGCGATACGCTCAATCAGTATACGGTTGGTTGGGTGAATTACTATGCGCTGGCGGACGCTCGCGGCCATTTGCAACGACTGGATGAGTGGTTACGAAGACGGTTACGGCAACTTTGCTGGAAACAGTGGAAGACGCCCAAGAACCGTTATCGTAATCTGCGACGTCTGGAAGTACCGGAACATTGGGCGAAGTTGAACGCCGGGACAAGTCAAGGTGATTGGCGTCTGTCCAATTCTCCCTGGCTACATCGTGCGCTCAATAATGCCTTTTGGCAGACCTTTGGACTGAAAAGTCTCGTTCAACAGTACAATCTTCGTCATACTTGACCGAACCGCCGGATGCGGACCCGCATGTCCGGTGGTGTGGGAGGGGGCGGTCGCCCGTCCCCTATCCCGATTAAATGGGATGGTGTTTATGCAAGAACAAGTACGAATCGCATTACCTAGTAAAGGGCGCATGGAAGGCGAAACGCTGGATTTTCTCGCCAATTGTGGTGTGCGCGTCAACAAGACCAATCCACGCCAATATAGCGCCACAATTCCCGTGATGCCGGAAGTATTGGTGTTGTTCCAGCGCCCCCGTGATATTCCGATGAGTGTAGCAGCAGGCGATGTCGATTTAGGTATCACTGGCTATGATACCCTGGCCGAAGTCGAGTCCGGTCCAGAAGGTGGAGCGAGACTCATCACAATCCATGATGCGCTGGGATACGGTGCATGTTCGCTGGTGCTGGCCGTGCCGAATGAATGGACGGATGTACAATCGATGGGTGATCTGGCGACCAGGGCCAGCCAAAACCCATTGCGCGTGGCGACAAAATATGAATTCTCGGTGCAGCGTTTTCTGGAGAAAAATGGACTGGCAGATATTCAGATTGTGAAGGCTGATGGCGCACTGGAAGCTGCCCCCAGCATCGGCTACGCAGACTTCATCGCCGACATCACCAGCACCGGAACCACACTGCGCGAAAATGGATTACACTCCATTCAGGGTGGAACGGTTATCCAATCACAGGCAGTGTTCATTGGCAACCGCCAAGCACTAGTCGAACGTCCGCGTGTGTTGGCCGTCACCGAGCAAATGCTGGAATTCATCGAGGCTTATCTTCGCGCTCGTGGGCAATATATGGTCTTCGCCAACATACGCGGCGATTCGATGGAGGATGTGGCTGAACGACTGCTTACTCAACCAAATTTAGGTGGGTTGCAATGGCCGACCATCGCGCCATTAATTACCGGTCCCAACGCTGGTAACTGGTGGTCAATCAATCTTGTGACAGCCCATCATCATTTGTACACGGCTATCCAGCAAATTCGGGCGATTGGCGGTAGCGGTGTCGTCGTCACACCTGTATCGTACATTTTTGAGGAACGACCGGACCGTTGTCAACAATTGCTGGAAACGATCCAAAACGGAGGGGATAGTTAACTGATGACCCTGAACATCTATACTCTGAACGAAGCTCGTGTCACGATTTTGAAACGGCGCTCGCCACATGCCTATGGCATTCCGCCTGCAATGGCTGATCGCCTATCGGCATTGTTCGGCGAGCCTGTCTCGCCTGAAGAAGCCGTCCGTCGCATTTTACAAAGTGTGCAGGAAAACGGCGATGCTGCCTTAAAAGATTGGACAAAACGCATCGATGGTGTTGATCTGGCCGATTTGGTTGTGCCGCCGGAGGAGATCAAGACGGCTTTGGATCGCATTCCCAAAGATATTGCTGATGCCTTGCACTTCGCGGCACAACGTATTCAGACCTTTCATAGTCTACAACCTCTCAAAACATGGATCGAACAGGGCGTCGGTCAATTGATTCGTCCTTTGACACGAGTGGGCATTTATGTGCCGGGCGGGTCGGCCCCGCTGCCTTCGTCGCTATTGATGTCGGCAATTCCGGCGCGAGTGGCCAGTGTAAAAGAGATCATTGCCTGTACACCACCGGGTAAGGACGGCAAAGTTCCCGATATTGTGCTGGCGGCAGCGGCCATCTGCGGAGTCTCGAAAGTCTATGTCATCGGTGGAGCGCAAGCAGTGGGTGCTATGGCTTATGGAACTGAAAGCGTGCCGCGTGTGAACAAGATCGTTGGCCCCGGCAATCTATTTGTGACACTTGCCAAGCGCCAGGTTTTCGGACTGGTCGGCATTGACGGACTGCCCGGCCCCACCGAGACCATGATTATCGCCGATGATTCCGCTGATCCGGGACTGGCAGCGGCGGATTTGCTGGCCCAGGCTGAACATGATGTGTTGGCAGGAGCCATTCTGGTGACACCCAGCCGCCCATTGGCCGAAGCGGTTGCTGTACAAGTCGAGAAACGCCTGGCGACACTCAGTCGTGCCGACATCATCCGTCAATCCCTGCAAAATCAGGGAGGCGTTGTTCTGGTAGACGACTTGTCACAGGCATTTGACGTATCGAATGACTTTGCGCCGGAGCATCTGTGCCTGCTAATTAATGAGCCGAGTAAGTGGACAAGCCATGTGCAAAACGCTGGCGGTATATTTCTGGGCGAGCATTCATTTGAGGTGTTGGGCGATTATGTGGCCGGACCAAGCCATGTCATGCCGACCAGCGGAACGGCCCGGTTTGCCTCACCATTGAATGTCTGGGATTTCGTGAAGATCACCAGCCTCATCAACCTGGAACCGGAAATCGCTACCGAACTTAGTCCAGCGGCGGCACTCCTGGCTCATGCTGAAGGCCTGACAGCTCATGCAGCAGCGGCGGAAGCCCGAATCGAGGATGAATAATGGAAAAGGTACGTGTTCGCCCTGACATCACAGCAATGGAAGGCTATCACTTCATCAGTGGCCCCTACGAAGTCCTCACCAAACGGCTAGGGCGTCCAGTCGATCAGATCATCAAACTGGACACCAATGAAAATTTGTATGGCCCATCGCCTAAAGCGCTAGCTGCGCTGGCGGCATTAGGGCAGGACGTGGCAATCTACCCTGATTTAAGATTGGATCAATTGCGGGCGTTGTTGGCGGAGTATGTGGAGATAGATGCCGAGCATTTGATGGTTGGAGCTGGTGCAGATCACATGATTGATTTGACACTGCGCCTGTTTTTAGAACCGAACGACGCCATCATCAATTGCCCGCCGACATTTACCATGTACTCGCTGACCGCTCGTTGGATCGGCAATTGCCGAGTGGTAGATGTGCCGCGCCACGCTGATTTTTCGCTGGATATTGAAGGCATTGAGGCTGCCGCTCGTAAAAGCGGGGCCAAGTTGCTGTTTCTATGCGAGCCAAATAATCCCGATGGTGGCCTGATGCCGCCGGGCACACTCGAACGCTTGCTAGAATTGCCATTGACGGTGGTTGTGGATGAGGCATATGTAGAATTCAGCGAGCATCCGGGATTTGCCGAATTAGTACCGACAACACCGAATCTAATCCTGCTCCGGACCTTCAGCAAATGGGCCGGATTAGCCGGATTACGGATTGGCTATGGCATCTATCCGCTGGACATCATCGAACATCTATGGAAGATCAAGTCGCCGTTTAATGTCAGCCTGGCGGCGGACGTGGCCGCACGTGCCACATTGCAAGATATGGAATATATGCAGACCAATATTCAGAAGATCATCGTCGAGCGCGAACGGATGCGGCGTGAACTGGCGCAGCTACCCTATCTGGAGCCATTGCCAAGTCAGGGGAGTTTTGTCCTGTGTAAAGTTAACGGTATGACCGGAACAGCATTAAAGCAGCAATTAGATGAGTACGGCATTCTCATTCGCAATTATAGTAAACCCGGCTTGCAAGAATTCGTGCGAGTCAGTGTTGGCAAGCCAGAACACACTGACGCTTTGCTAACCGCATTGCGTGAGATTGGAGCAAATCATGACTGATCGTATCGCCACCATTCGCCGCGACACCAACGAGACTCAAATCGTGCTGACCCTTAATCTGGACGGGACAGGTCAGGCCAATATCGAGATGGGCGTGGGTTTCTTTGATCACATGTTACATCATGTGGCGGTGCATGGACTGTTTGATCTGGAAATAAAAGCGCAGGGCGACTTACATATCGACGCTCACCACACCATCGAAGACGTGGCAATTTGCCTGGGACAGGCCTTTCACGAGGCACTGAAAGACCGTAAAGGCATTGTACGGATGGGTTCGGCGCTGGTTCCAATGGATGAGGCACTGGCACAGGTGGTCATCGACCTCAGTGGGCGACCCTATGCTGTTATTCAAGCCGAATTCACTACACCTCTGATGGGGCAAATGCCAACTTCAATGGTGGCGCATGTGCTAGAATCAATCGCGTTTAATGGACGCATGAATCTGCACGCACAGGTATTTTACGGAAACGACGATCATCATAAGGCCGAGGCCGTGTTCAAGGCGTTGGGGCGTGCGCTGCGAGCGGCGGTGGCGGTTGATTCTCGTCGACAAGGAACGATTCCGAGTACGAAAGGCACGTTATGATTGCAATTGTCGATTATGGCGCAGGCAATTTGCGTAGTGTGCGGAATGCGCTGGTACATTTAGGAGCAGATGTCATTACTGCCCAAACTCCAGATCAACTGGCGAAGGCCGACAAGATCGTGTTGCCAGGTGTCGGCGCATTCGGGGCAGGCATGGCCTCGTTGCAGCAATCAGGTTTTGTAGAACCAATTATCGATGCCGCACGGCATGGCACACCTCTGTTAGGCATCTGTCTGGGTATGCAATATTTGTTTGAAGTCAGCGAAGAAATGGGCACACACCAGGGATTGGGCCTGCTGCCAGGACTTGTGAAACGTTTCCCAAAGGAAACACCGTTGATTCCTCATATCGGCTGGAATCAGTTGCACATCCGGCAAACACATCCTATGCTGGAGGGTGTTAGCGAAGGTGCTTATGCCTATTTTGTGCATTCCTATTATGTGGAACCTGCCGAAACGAGCGATGTACTGGCGATAACGGATTATGGCATCGGCTATGCCAGTATTGTTGGACGTGACAATATCCTGGGAATTCAGTGTCACCCAGAAAAGAGTCAAGCGGTAGGACTACGTATTTTGCAAAATTTCGTGGAGTGGTCTGCATGATTGTGTATCCAGCCATTGATATTCGAGACGGGCGTGTGGTGCGGTTGTTGCACGGCGACCCAACCCTGGAGTCAGTGTACAGCGATAATCCGGTTGCTATGGCTCGCCGCTGGCGTGACGCCGGAGCCGAGTGGTTGCACGTCATCAGCTTGGACGGAGCGTTAGGGAAATCGGAAACGGCTCTCGAAACACTGCGTGACATTGCCGAGACGGGGCTGAACGTCCAATTTGGCGGCGGCGTG
This sequence comes from Aggregatilineales bacterium, assembly GCA_965215855.1. Classification (GTDB taxonomy): domain Bacteria; phylum Chloroflexota; class Anaerolineae; order Aggregatilineales; family J027; genus J027. Next base: position 679,768 of record CBDCER010000003.1, read on the forward strand.
CGCTCGTTTGAAGCTGTGCAGCAGGCCATAGATGCTGGTGCGAAGCGGGTCGTCCTGGGGACACTGCTAGTCAATGATCCCGATTTAGCTGTTGAAGCCGTTGAGCAGTTTGGCGCAGAGGCCGTCGTGGTGGCTCTCGATACACGTGGTAAACGGGTGGCAACGCATGGCTGGCAATCAATGAGCGAATGGACCCCAGTGCGCCTCGGCAAACGTCTAGCGCACGCCGGTATCCGCCACGCGCTCTACACCGATGTCACCAAAGATGGTGATTTGTCGGGCGTCAATGTCGAGACCACCTGTCAAATCGCTATCAGTACCGGACTTGAAGTGATTGCGTCAGGCGGCGTGGCTTCATTGAAGGATATTGAAACCTTGCGAAAAGCCGAGTGCATCGCAGGTGTCATTATTGGCCGGGCTTTGTATGCTGGAATATTTACCTTAGAGGCAGCGTTGGCAGCTGCTGTGGAGAGTTAGCTTTGTTGGCGAAACGGATTATTCCCTGCCTGGATGTGAAGGATGGGCGGGTGGTTAAGGGTATCAACTTCGTCGATTTGCGCGATGCGGGCGATCCAGTGGAACAGGCTATGGTTTATGATGCGGAAGGGGCCGATGAGCTAATCTTTCTCGACATCACCGCCACCCACGAAGCCCGCGATACGATGCTGGATGTGGTGCGTCGGGTAGCCGATGCCATTTTTATCCCATTCTGTGTGGGTGGCGGCATCCGTACAGCAGATGACATGCGGGCGACGTTGCTGGCGGGTGCGGATCGCATAGCAATCAACAGCGCAGCAGTACGCAACCCCGAACTCATCACCGCTGGCGCAAAGCGATTCGGTGTGCAGTGTATGGTGGTAGCGATTGATGCGCGGTGGAATGGCAACAATTATGAAGTCTACGTCACTGGTGGGCGCAAACCAACGGGGCTGGATGCCATTGCCTGGGCCAGAGAAGCCGAGTCACGCGGTGCGGGTGAGATTTTGCTGACCAGTATGGATCGAGATGGCACGAAAGCAGGCTATGACCTGGACCTGACACGCCAACTGAGCGATACCCTACGGATTCCGGTCATTGCATCGGGCGGTGCGGGAGATAAATTGCATTTTCTAGAAGCCCTGACTGACGGTGGAGCCGACGCAGCGTTGGCCGCTAGCCTGTTTCATTTTCGAGAACTATCGGTGGGCGAGATCAAAGCTTATCTTCATGGGAATGGCGTTCCCGTCAGATTGGTCAATGGCGATCATGGATAATCTGAAATGGAACGACAATGGCCTGATTCCAGCGGTGGTGCAGGATGCGGGGCGCGGGCAGGTGTTGATGGTGGCCTGGATGAACCGCGAGGCGCTGCAAATGACACTTCAGACGGGCGAAGCACATTTTTGGAGCCGCAGTCGCCAGGAGTTGTGGCATAAAGGCACGACAAGCGGCAATGTGCAGCGTGTGGTCGATATATGGGCCGATTGTGATGCGGATACGTTGCTGCTATGGGTCGTACCGGCTGGCCCGGCCTGTCATACCGGCGAAACCAGTTGTTTCTTCCGCCGATTGGAGGAACTTGATGACTGACACACTGGCGAAGATTTTCGCCATCATCGAAGATCGCAAAGCCAATCCCACAACGGATTCCTATACGAATCAACTCTTTGATGCAGGCGACGACAAAATCTTGCAGAAAGTTGGCGAGGAGGCCATCGAGGTCATTCTGGCAGCCAAAGGCCAGGGCCATGAACGCTTGATCTCCGAACTGGCTGATTTGACCTATCATTGTTTGGTCTTGTTATCCGTGCAGGGACTATCGCCGGATGATATAGCCGCAGAACTGGAACGGCGGCATCGCCCACGTTAATCAAGCTTCACCAACCCAGCGAGCAGCAGTCTCAGCCAAAATAGCAGCGCATTGATGAACATCGGCCAACTCCACATACTCAACAGCCGCGTGTGCGCCAGTCCCACCAGGGCCAAGAATCACTGTCGGAATGCCAGCCGCCGTGAGAATCGCCGAGTCCAACCACGCCAACATGCCACTATACGTCGGGGTTTGGTTCATGGTGTCCTGATAAGCACCAAAGAGCGTCTGCACTATCGGATGATCGCGGCTAATCTCGAAGCCGGGCCGTTGAAAATCTAGTTCAACCGTTGCCTTGAATGTTTGATCGGCAGCCGAAAGTCGGTGTAATTCATCTTGCCATATCGCAAGAACCTGTTCGCCAGATTCGCCGGGCAGCAGGCGATGTTCGATCTGGAGTGTACAGCGATCCGGATAGGTACTTACTCCCAAACCACCTTCAATCAGGCTTGCATGAACGGATGGGCGTCCCAGTAGATCATGCCGCCGCTCTGGCAAAATGTCACGCTCGATTTTCTCTAGCACCTGAATGACACGCCCCATGTGGCTGATGGCGTCAATACCTTCGTCGAACAAGCTGCCGTGCGTGGCAAATCCATGTGTAGTAATCGTCAGCCAGGCATATCCGCGGTGCGCGATACAGACATCCATCTCGCTCGGCTCAGTCAGGATGGCGGCGTCAGCAACGAATTCCCTAACCAATGCCTCAGTGCCGATGCTGACATATTCCTCATCAACCACAAACCCCAAAATCAGGTCGGCGGCTGGCCTGAAACCTCCTGTTCGCAGGGCATCCACCGCCCCCAAGATCGCAGCCAAACCGCCCTTCATGTCGAACGCGCCACGTCCGTACAGGCGATTGTCTTTGATTTGCGGCGTGAAGGGTGGGATTTGCATATTTTCGACACTGACCACATCAACGTGTCCGGTCATCAGCAAACTGCGACCATTGCCACTACCGCGCCAGCGAGCAATCACGTTGGGGCGGCCAGGAGCAGCTTCCTGTAACTGCGTATCAAATCCCATCTGGCGACAGGTCTCGGCCAACCAATGCGCGATTTCAGTCTCACCTGCTGCGCCAGGAACCAAGCCGGGGTTAATCGAATCAATGCTGACTAATTTTGACAGATAATCAGTGATCTTTTCGGGGTTGATTTTCCAACGAGTCACCAGAGTCACCTCCAAGAACGAAATGAATGCCTGCGTTCACATCATTCACGACACGAGTGGCAACATGGTTCAAAGCATCTTGTTTGGCTGGCTCGGGTGCAACACCAATCGCCTCAAACTCAATCTGGAATCCAAACTCGCGTAGACGTTGTACAGCAGTCTGAGTAGCATATAGGCCGCCTGTCGAATCATCGAAGACAACGATCTGAGTTGGTTCCTCAGCCAGTGATGCCAGCGGTCTATTGAGTTCACCACGCTCAAAAAGCATCGCTGCCGCGTGCAAAGCTTCAATATCACCATCAGACAACGCCATACCAATTGCTGCCAAGGCCTGTACTGGCGAGGGTTTGATGTAATCGCCCGTGTGTCGCCCATACTGACGTGCCAACCACATCATGGTTCCTGACCCCACCAGCGGTACAATATCTTTCAACTCCACCAATTCAGCCGCCAGTTCAGCTTCAGGCGGATAACCCGCTGGGTCACCTTCTGGTGGCAAACAAGGGCGGGCAGTATAGAGAACGAAGCAGTGTGAAGAATCCTGTCTCCAGGTGAGAAGAGTTTGGCGACTTTCTTTGCTCAATAATGGCGTATCATGTGTTATCAGGGCGCTATCGCAATCGCGAGGCGCGGGTTGCCCATAGGTCGCTGGAAAATGGTCACGTCCGAGGACATGAGCCTGTTGGATGCGGGTTGTTGGGGTATCCAACAAATATATATCCGCAAACAATACATCCAATAACGCCTCAACCTCTGATCCGGCATAGTCACGCAATACATCATGGCAAATCGTCGTCGGGACCGCATGATCTTCATTACGGGTGGCAACTTCGCGGGCCAATCCCACAAAATCCGGGCGTGGGAGCGATAGACTATCTGCACCAATAGCCGCCAGCGTTGCATTGAACGTAGCTTGTTGGAGATGCGGTGCGTGGTTAAGCGCCGTGACCACCATTGCCCCCACGCTGAAAGCTGCCGAATCCCACTCATTTGTCAGGCCACAGGCTTCATAAATGGCAATTTCGTCCATTGTCAAATCAACAGGAGATTGTCCCATCTGGGCAGCGAAGTAGTTCACTGTATCGCGTAGTGCAGTTTTGTAGCCTTTGGGGTGGATCAGAACACCATCAATGTCGAAAAGTAATAATGTTTGCATTAGCCCAACCAGCGTTTGCGGCGTTTATAGCGTTTGACATCACGGTAACTTTTGCGCTCACCGACCTGTGACAGGCCCAAATAAAATTCTTTGATGTCTTCATTAGCAGCCAATTGTTCCGCAGTGCCGTCCAGCACGACACGCCCGTTTTCCATCACGTAGCCGTAATCGGCCAGGTCGAGCGCCGCCGTTGCGTTCTGCTCCACCAGCAAGACAGAAATGCCTTCTTTCTCTCGAATATCGCGCACAATGCTGAAAATCTCCTCGACCAACATGGGAGCCAGTCCTAATGATGGTTCATCCAACATCATCAACGACGGATGCCCCATCAGTGCCCGCCCGATGACCAACATTTGCTGTTCGCCACCGGAAAGATAGCCGCTGGTGCGCTTTCGCATATCACGCAAAATCGGGAAATATGCGTAGATTTTTTCCATATCTGGGCCAATTTCGCGTCCACCTTTATAGACCATACCCCCGACGCGCAAGTTCTCCTCCACCGTCAAATGTTGGAATAATGGACGGCCTTCAATCACCTGTGAGATTCCGACCCGCACAATTTGTTCGGCGGTCATGGTGTCGATACGCTGTCCGTTCCAGGTGATGTTGCCACGCGTGATTTCGCCGAGTTCGCTGTGTAACAGACCACTGACAGCCTTCAAGGTGGTGCTTTTGCCAGCGCCGTTCGGTCCCATCAAAGCCACGACCTGTCCTGGCTCCACGCGAAACGAGATGCCGCGCAGGACCAGGATAACGCTGCTGTAAATAACTTCGATATTGTTTATTTCTAACATCCGGCGGCTCCGTCAACTCAAAAAAGAGCAGGGATACAGCTGCCTGCACCCCTGCTACAGTGATAACGATTATTCTTCCATTGCCGGTACGTCAGCACCACCTGTCCGTAGATCAGGGGTTGACCGCAGTTCAGTGATTGGCACAATCGACGGTGTCACATTGCCCTCGACCTCAACGAATTGAATCTGTCCAACATGGGCACTTAGAACCGAGCGTATCGTTTCATCATAGGCAACCGGCATCACACCCATCAGGGCATCAAAGGCGAAATCGTTAGTGAGAACATCATAGGCTGCTGCACCGTTCATATTCTCATAGCCAACCTCGTTGATGCCGCGAATCATAACCTCAATCCAAATGTCGAGGCTGGTGAAGGCCAGCATGTAGGCGATATTGCGGGTCAAAAAAGCCGCTCGCTGCAGTTCAGGATCATCGCCAGCTGGCGCAAAGCGATTGGTGACCCATGCGGTCGTGACAATCTGGATACCCGGATTCGCTAGATCATCCCACCACAGGTAGGGCAACGTGCCATAAACATGGTTGGCATCGGCTCCAGCCAAGCCATAAACCGATGTATCCAGAATCCAATTGGTACCGGCAATGATGACCTGATCCAACAGGCCCGCACCGGCCACAGCCTTGATAACGGTGTCCGCACCAGTTGCCAGCGTGGTTGAGTAGATGATGTTGGCGCCGTTGTCGGTCAGGTTTTTCAACTGGGGACCAACATCGGGTGTACCGGCAGGCGAGAAGTATTCAGCACCGGCATAGCCAACACCCAGGCTTTCGCAATAAGCCTGCGTTTCGGGCGTGTCACTGGCGCGGCCAAATGCAATACCCCAGCTCAGGTGGCCAATGACCGGATCGCCCTCAATACCCATCATATCCCAGTTTTCAGACACATATTCGCAGAACAGGCCCAATTGATCGGTGTACAAGGGGATAACGGAGAAAACCCAACCGGGTAGCCCTTCCTCACCATAAAGTGCCAGTTCGCTACCGGCGGCAAGAAGAATCGGAACTCCCATTTCTTCAGCTTGACCACGCAGGATTTCGCCATCGGCGCTGCTGTAGAGCAAAATCATGTCGGGACGATCTTCAGGGTCACGGTCGGTGACGAATTGATTCCAGAACTCCTGGGTCTTGTCCTGATCACCTGCGGTATCTTCGTATTCGGTAACAATCGTGGCTCCACACAGTCCACCGTTGCCATTGAAATAGGCCAGTGCATCTTCAATACCAGCCAGCAGCGGTTGGGTGATACCACGAAAGGGACCGCTTAAATCGCCAAAGTGGACGAATGTAAGCGTTTCACCCGTCAGGTCTTCGGCACACTCGGTATGGACACCCATACCATCTTCCTGATAGCTGGTGGGAACGGCTGGCGTCTGGCGGGCTGCCAATGCACTCGGCAGAGCCAATGTCGCCAAAATCGTAATAAGAATGGTGACAATAATGGTACGTTTCATGGGGATTCAACCTCACAATCTAACAGATTTACTTTTACAGAATGTTGGAGTTGGACGTTAGTTAGGCTATTGTGTACCTCCTTTGTCCATTATCTATATCTTTGAAAAAGGTCGCAAGCGCCAGGCAGATTGTAAGATTGCCCAACGATGCGCGAGACCGCGTGGCTCGTAGATTAGGAATAGTGCCAGTAACGTTCCAAACAATAAGGGTGGCACGGCTGGCTCGATATTGTTCGTATCGATAAACGTCAGGATATGCGTGAGTTGATCCGTAAACAATGCCCGGAACTGATCGACCATCACCCGGTCCATAAACAGGAAAAATGCCACCCCAAACGTCGGTCCAAGCGGGAACCCTGCTCCACCAATAACTAGCATACCCAATTGCTCGATACTGAACTCGATATTGAATGCGGCACTGCTGACGCTGGCATCAACATGCGCTTTTAGGCTACCAGCGATGCCCGCGAAGAGAGCTGACACAAAGAATGCCATTAGTTTGTATTTAAAGACGTTGATACCCAATTGTTCGGCGGCCAGATCATTGTCTCGAATAGAAATCCAGGCTCGTCCTACGCGGCTGCGAATGAGATTGCGAGCAACGCCAGCCGTGACAATGACAAAAAACAGCACAATATAATATTCTGCCATGCGGTTGCTCAATGGAATCTTGATCTCGACAATTTTCGCCCATGAGCCGAACAGCCAATAAATATCCCCAAAAAAGCGGATAAGCGACTCGCCAAACCAATTGATTGAGGGCACAACCAGAATATCGCCTTCGCCCAGGTCAATGGTTCCCAGGGCGCTACCAATCAAAGGCACATCTTTGAATGTGGTGTTGATGAATGGAATCTCGTTGTCCGGTTTATAGTTGACAATACCCCAGGGGATGATGAACTGGGCCGCCAACGTCGCCATTGCCAAATAGAAACCCTTAACGCGCAACGATGCCAGACCGAACAGCAATCCAATGATACCCGCAACGAGCATGGCAGTAGGCAATGCCAAAATGAAGGGAAAGCCAGTTTGTTTCACCAACACTGCAGAGGCATAGGCTCCCACCATCATGAAGGCTGCCTGTCCCAGCGAAATCTGTCCCGTGAAACCCAACAGCAGATTCAACCCCGTGACAGAGATGAGCAGGATACCACCCGAAATCAGAATCCCGATCATTCGCAGCGATATTAGAGACGAGCCGAACGGCCCCACACTGGAAAACAGCGGTAGTGCAACGATAACCGCCAGGATAACATACGTCCAGAACCAGTCTACGCGAGTTCGTAGAATAGACTGATCCTGCTCATAAGTAACGTCATAAACTCCACTCGGACGTAATGACATGGCTTATCTCCTACACGCGCTCAATGCGCCGCTGACCAAACAGGCCATCGGGACGAATCATCAACACAATCATCAATACCAGGAATGGCATCATTTCCTGGGCTGCGGTTGTCGAGATAAATAGCGCCGACAATGATTCAATGACGCCAATTAACAGGCCACCGACCAGTGCCCCGGTGATCGAGTCTAGTCCGCCCAATAGCACCGCTGGGAAAACCCGCAAGGCCAATGCCGGAATAATGTCTTTGCTGAGACCGCCGGAACCTGTGCCCTGGATGACGCCCGCTATCGTCGCAATAATGGCAACCGCAGCCCACGCAATAGCCAAAATCAGGCGCACACGCAGGCCGACGCTTTCAGCCAGTGGTTGATTCTCAGAAGCAGCCCGCAATGCAAGGCCAATCGATGTAAAGCGGAACAATATTACAAATGCAACAAAAGCCGAAATCGCCACGCCAAAGCCCCATGTCAAGTTGCGACGCAGGCGCAATTTTTCTCCCAGCAAATCAACCGTGTCAATCGTGTAATCTTCCAGTGTACGGGCGGGTGTCACGTTTTCAATGTAGATGTAAACGGGTGCGCCAGTTTCGTCGAAGCCTGTTTGGATGGGCGTGACCGATACTTTTTCTTTTTCCACAAAAATCGGCACCGGACGATCCAGCGGCCCCCAAATCATCTGCACCATGCCTTGCAACATAAATCCCACGGCCAGCGTCATCAAAATTGCCGTCAGAACTGGCTGACCAAGCAGCGGGCGAATGGCAAATCGCTCAATCAGCAAGCCAATAAGGATACTGGCAACGAATCCCCCGGCGGCCCCACGTAGAATATGGTCATTGCCCGGTTGTAATAGTGCCCATCCTAAAATCAGCCAAAGAACAATGCTAGCGATAATGGCGGCGTATATCTGGCGTATATCCTGTGTTCGATCAGTATCAAGCGTAGTGCTGCCATCTGAAGATGTATCGGTTAGCCACTGGGCAGCAAGCACCAACAGCACCGTAACCACTGCGCCAATGCCATACACCAGCAAGTCAGCCGGATCGTTTTCTTTCAGTACATAACCAATCAGGAGCCAGATTGACAGGCTGATTAGTGTGACCAGGTGGAATTTGTAACGTTTTAGCACAGCCTGGAACCAATTCGGTAGTCGTAGCGGGTTCCCAGCTTTTTCTTTCTGCCTATTGAAACTCAATGTAACGCCCAGGCTAGCAATCACCCCCAGCAAGACGAGTGTGGCAATACCGCTGGTTCCAAATACCAATGCAGTTGAGGGTTCGTTGGTGAAAAACTGCCAGAAAAACAACCCACCAATCAACATCATATAGCCATGAGCGAAGTTGAAAACGCCCGACGATTTATTGATGATGACAATACCTAGCGCCACCAAGGCATATACGCCACCAATCAATACACCCCAGACGGCGAATTGAACAACATTAAAAAAGCTTTCGCCAAATACTTCCCACTCTGCCATCTAACAAACTCCTATTCAACGTCCCGCACAAGACATTCGGTTTCTGTGTGGCCCACGCGCCCATCGCGGTAGCGTACCTCTGCTCGTACCATTACCGACGCATCGCCTCCGTAAATTGCATTCAAAATCTCGCCATATTTTTGTTCCATATAGCCACGTCGTAGCTTGCGAGTGCGGGTCAATTCTTCTTCATCGGGATCAAAGGTACGCGGCAGGATAACAAACCGCTTGATGCGGCCCGGTGGTGGCAGGGTGGCGTTGGTCCGTTCCACATCTTGCATAATCAGATCGGCAATTTGCTCTTTTTGCGATAAATCAGCCAGGGTGGTGAAAGCAATTCCGCGTTTTTCAGCCCAACGTGCCGCATTCTCAAAATTAAGGGTCGCCAAAGCGCTAACGAACGGCATATCAAAACTACCGACGGCCATCACATCTTGAATATACGGGCTGAACTTCAGACGCCCTTCGATATACTGTGGGCTGAAGGAATCGCCCCCTGATAGCCGGATCATATCTTTCATACGATCCAGATAGATTACATGCCCTGTATCGTCGATATAGCCCGCATCACCTGTCTTGAAAAAGCCATCCTCGGTAAAAGCTTCCTGCGTTTTCTCCTCGCTTTTATAGTAACCAGCGAAGACGCTGCGACTTCTGATTTGGAGTTCATTGTCTTCACCGATCCGCACATCCACAGTCGGTAACGGCTTGCCGACTGTGCCAAAACGCACATCTCCTGGATAGTGAAGCGTATGCCCCTGACCTTCTGTAGAGCCATAGAGCTGATATAGCTCAACATGCAACGCACGGAAAAATCTCAGCACATCTGGGCTAAGGCTGGATCCAGAAGTATACGCGTAGCGAATGCGCGATAGCCCCAGCTTGTCACGCAATGGTGCAAACAGAGCGAATTCACCCAACCATCTCAAAATATTCCAATGAAATGGAGGTTTTTCGCCTTTTTCCTCATAATCGGCCAATTTATAACCAATACGCAAAAATGTACGGTAAAGGAGCTTGTTGCTCCAATGCGCGTCGGCCATATTGGCTTGTACCTGGCTAACGAGACTTTCCCATAGGCGGCTAGGGAAAAGCAACATGACGGGCGCAACCTCCCGAATATCTTGCCGCACCGTCTCGGCGGTTTCAGGGAAATTGACCACTATGGCATCCAAAACATGGCGACTGAGGCCCAATGCCTGCTCAGTGATCCAGGCCAGCGGACTGAATGATACATAGTCATCATTCTCATTCAAGTCTGCAATAGCCGCAGCATGTTTCGCGCCATACAGCAGATTGCGATGGCGGACCATAGCTCCTTTAGGTAGGCTGGTCGTACCGCTGGTATAGCTGAAGATGGCAAGGTCTTCACCATCACCCTCATTGACCATTGCCTCAAACTGCCCTGGATTGTTATCAGCATACTCGCGCCCCAACGCCTCAACCTGTGAATAGGCCATCAACCAGGAATCGTCGTAGCCCCACAGGCTTTCTTCGTCCCAATAGATCACATGCTTCACACTGGGAACCCGCTCACGAATTTCCAGGGCATGGTCGCATTGCTCCTGATCATGCGCGACCAAAAACACGGAGTCGGAATTGTTGATGAGAAACTCCAGTTCACGGGGAGTAGCGTCGGTGAAAATCCCAATAGTCACACCACCAGCGGCTTGCACGGCCAGCTCCGCCCAATAATATTCGGGATCGTTATCGCCAACAATACACACTTTATCGCCGCGTTGTAGCCCCAAGCTCACCAACCCCAGGCAAAAATCATGAACGTGTTGCAAGCTATCGGCCCAAGTATATTCTTGCCAGATGCCAAAGCGTTTCTTTCGCATGGCAACTCGCGAATCGCCGAAACGTCGGGCTGTTTTCAGCAAGTTTTTGGGCAATGTATCAGCGTCGGGAGCCAGCGGGCCTATAGGGTCGTCAGGTATTTTCCAGTCAATCATCATTTACTATCCTTCGCCAACCTCAAACAGATTCTTTGCCCAGATAAGCTTCAATCACTTTGGGGTCACGCCGGATCTCGTCGGGAACTCCCTCAGCAATCTTTTGCCCAAAGTCGAGAACTACGATACGGTCTGCAATATCCATGACCAACCCCATATCATGTTCAATCAAGACGATGGTGATATCCTTTTGCGCATGAATATCGAGGATGAAACGGGCCATATCTTCCTTCTCTTCAACGTTCATCCCCGCCATCGGCTCGTCCAACAACAATAACTTCGGCTCCAGCGCCAATGCTCGCCCCAATTCGACACGTTTCCGCATTCCATAGGGCAACATGCCCACCACACGCTTTCGAACATGTGACATCTCTAAAAAGTCGATGATTTCTTCAACCATTCGTCGATGTTCGACTTCCTCTCGAATAGCCGGTTCCCAATATTTACTAATGGTCTTTTGCCAGGATGCCGGCAAGAATTTCAGAAAATCCCAGTAAATTGCACCACTAAACAGCCCTGCTTTCATATAAATGAAGCGGGCCGCCATGAGATTATCCAATGTGGTCATGTGCGTGTAGAGCGCAATATTTTGGAACGTGCGAGCGATACCTAGTGGGGCGCGTTTATAGGGCGGCAGATTACTGACATCCTGTCCATTATAAACAATGCGTCCCTCTTGGGGGTGGTAAAACCCGCTGATGCTATTGATGGTGCTGGTCTTGCCTGCACCATTGGGACCGATGATGGCGAGGATTTCGCCGCGTTTGACCTGGAAATCGACATTGTGAATAGCGCGGATGCCGCCAAAATTTAATGAGATATGGTCAACGTGCAAAATTGAATTGCCAGCAGCCATCATGACACTAAATCCTTAAGTTTATATGGATAAGAGCCGAATTGTTGGATAATTATAGGAATTGTAGCTGATTCAACGCAAATTACAAAAAATCTCTTTGCAGCGGATTGGCTTTGAATAATTCGGGGCTTTTGTTTATGATTGGAACGAATCTTAACTCTGATTTAAGGAGTATTTAGTTATGAAGCCCAGTTTGGGGTTTATTCTCGTTCTGCTGGTTCTATTGGTCGTGTTCTTTTTGCAAAATACGGAAGCTGTGGAAGTTGAGTTCCTGTTTTGGGAGCGCCCAACGTCGCTGGCAATCGTTATTACTGTCAGCACCTTAGTGGGATTCATTTTTGGCCTAGTTGGCCCCAGGTTATTCCATTCCAGAGAGGAACGCTATCAAATTCGTGATGCTGAAGATCCTGATAAAGACAAGGAAAAAGATAAAGAATAGTGCAGGAGCAATTTATTTATGACTCCACCAGAATTCTTGGTTGACCTCGTGGGGCAGGATTCAGCCGAAACTATCACGCAGTTGACCATTGCCGCCCTGATTATAGTGTTGACTGTTCTCCTGGTAGGCCGGATTGCAGCTATCATCATCCGTTTCGCAACACGCCTGACCAAACGTACCAGCACACAACTCGATGACCAGTTGATTAACGGCATTGAACCTCCTCTGCGTTTTTTGGTCGCCGTTATAGGAATCTGGGTGGCACTGACTACCCTAGATATGCGAGATGAAATCAATCGTGTTGTTCACACAATTGCTACCACCCTTATTGCTGTGGCGATTTTTTGGGGAATATATCGTATTGTAGACGTTATCGCCGATGCGTTGGTTGAGTATACTGAAAAGGATCCACGCTTTGACCACAATCTGGTGCGGTTTGGGCGACAAATCGCCAAGGCCGTCGTTCTTATTTTTTTGTTTGTGGTAATTATGGATCAACTTGGCTACAACCTAAACGGTTTGTTGGCAGGTTTAGGGATAGGTGGTCTGGCTATTGCATTGGCCGCACAAGACGCATTATCAAATCTGATTGGCTATTTTGTTATCATCGGCGATTCGCCCTTCAATATAGGCGATTTTGTCGAGACCGATTCAGCAACAGGCGTCGTTGAGAATATCGGCTTTCGCAGCACTCGTTTCCGTGCATTGGATCAAAGTCTGATTATCGTTCCCAATGGAACTGTCGCCAACAGCAGCATCACCAACTGGTCACGGCTGACACGCCGCCGCCTGGATATGACGTTGGGCATCACCTACACTGCCTCCTCAGAACAAATTCTATCTGTAGTACAGGCCGTCCGTGAAATGCTGGACGCCCATCCCAGCGTGATTGAAGATACAGTATTCGTGCAGTTCGTCAATTTTGGAGATAGCGCCCTGGAATTGCGGATTATTTGTTATCTTGATCGCCCAATCTGGACGCAATTCCAGACAGCCAAAGAAGACATTAATCTTCGTATTATGCAGTTACTCCATGAACGCGGTGTCGAACTCGCCTTCCCGACCCAGACCGTTGTGGTTCAACAGGCCGCGCCACCGCCCGAACCAACTGTGCCGCTTTCGCCCTCATTTCCTCAGACAGACGATACGCCGCACGACACGGATATGGAATTGCCGCAGCCAGAATAATTCGAGTGAAGCAAAAATAAGTGGAGAGGCGGTCATATTGCAGCCGCCTCTTTAGATTCATGCGGGTGCGGGAATGCTCTCGGCTGGTAGCAAGTCGGGGACTTCATCCGCTACCAATTCAACATCTTCTTGTGCAACTGCTTCATAATTAGGCAATGTCTCTTCCATGTGCCGGATGCCGGGCGTGGCATAAAACATAGCCGTCATCACTAACATCGACAGGCCACTTAATGCAATCAACAAACCCATGCCTGCTCCTGCCCCATTGCCGAAAAGAGGTGCGAAAACTTCCCAGGTTTTGCCTCCGACGGCAGGTTCAAACACCTCATCCGCCATGAAGCCCGCCATGATAAAAGCAACAGGCCGCGACACCATAACCATCTGGAAAATGGCTGAAAACACCCGACCCTGCATATCCGGTGGAACCTTCACTTGGAGCAGCGAGAACAGCGACGCATCAACCGCCGCAATCGGCAATGTGGTAATGAAAATCATAATCCCCAACGTTAATGGAACCTGTCCCATACCATAGAAGATGCTAAAGACCGCAAATATCATAATCGCAAAACTTATCGTCTGAATGCGACTCTTGAATCCACCCCAAATACTGAAACCAATACCGCCGATCAAAGCGCCTGCACTGGATACTCCCATCAATGTGCCCAGCCAGACTTCGCTATCGGTCCGCGAGATGATATAGGGGGTCGTCAAAATCATCAAAACACGCATGGGAAAATTGACAAATGTGCCGAAAATGGAAAGCCAAAAAAGTTGTCGTTTCGACCACAGATACCGGAATCCTGATGCCAGTTCCTTCCAGACGGAACCTTTGCTGGCAGCTCCTTCTTCGGTTTCAGCCGGACGTGGAATATGAACAAGCAAGACGACAACCACCGCCACCAGGAACGTGCCCAAATCAATCAGCATAACGCCCGTAACACCTACCGCAACAAAGATCACGCCAGCAATCACCGGAGCGATGACACCAGATAGAGGGCCAGTCAATTGCTGGAGCGCATTGGCACGATCACGATGTTCGTCGGGAATCAGCATTGTGACTGAAGCTATGAACGCTGGAAATTGAAAACTAGCGAAAATGGCTTCGATGGCTGACACAGTGTAGAGATGCCACAATTGAAAGCTATCAGTGGCGATACTGGTCAGCAGAAACAGGGTGGCTAGCGCCTGCCCCAAATCGGCCAGCACCATCATATAGCGTCGATCCCAACGGTCAGCAAAAACACCAGCAAAACCAGTGGTGAAAATAGCGGGCAATACCCCAAAAGCAGCAGCAATCGCCAACGGCATCGCGTCGCCAGTGCGCTCGTAGACCCAAATACCAACTGCCAGTGCCGTCATCTGGCTGCCAACAAACGAGACAGTCTGGGTAATGAGCAGAATATAGAATGTGCGGATGTTCTTGTGCATCAGCTTATCCTTTATCGCTTAAGAGGCAGCCGGAGCCATGCCTTCGGCGGGTATTGTCTCTACCGTGATTTCAGATACATCCAACGCCTCATCATCAGGTGCAGTGACAGGCTCATAATCTGGCAGATCAGCCTCCATGGAACGAATGGAAGGAATAGCATAGATAACCCATGCCGACAGCGATGCCAAAACCCCGCTGATTACAAACATCAATCCCATGCCAGCCCCCACCTCGTTGCCGACCAGGGGCGCGACACTATCCCAGCTTGATTGTCCAATGGCAGGCTCGAACACATTATCAGCCAAAGGCCCAGCCGCCAGATAAGCCAGCGGTGTCATCAAGCTCGCCAGTTGCCCAATCGCGGCAAAGACACGGCCTTGAATATCCGGTGCGACCTTCAGTTGGAGAATAGAAGTAATTGCCGCGTTGACCATAGGAAGCGGGACCATCATGATGAACAGAACCGCACCCATCAATATCGGTGACATTTCTAGCCCATAAGCCGCGATGAAAGCACCAGCAAAGGCAATTCCGGGCAGGACCGTGTGGATACGAGGCCGTGTGCCACCCCAAACACTCATGAAAATCCCTCCGACGATGGCTCCCATGCTCATTACACCTAGCAACGTACCAAGCAGCTCTGTGCTATCGGTACGGGCGATTACATAAGGTGTCATAAGGATAAATACGCCGTTCGCCAGAAAATTCACGAAGGAGAAATAGGAAACTAGGACAAATAGAGGGCGTTTATTCCATAGATAACGGAAACCATAGAAGGCTTCTTTCCAAATGGAACCCCGCGAGGCAGCGCCCTCAGCAGTCTGTTCTGGGCGGGGGATGTGGACCATCAAGATCACACCAACGGCGACAAAGAATGTCACCATGTCAATTGCCATAACGCCCGTGACACCAATGATCGTAAAAACCAGGCCAGTGATAATAGGCGCAATGACCCCCGATGCCGGACCAGTCAGTTGTTGGAGTGCATTGGCACGATCCCGGTGTTCATCGGGAATTAGCATAGTGATAGATGCCTGGAATGCTGGCCCTTGGAATGCGCTGAAAATGGATCCCAGGAATGACATGGTATACAAATGCCACAGCGCAAAGCTATCGGTCAAGAAGACCAGCATCAGGAAGCCGGTGGTAAGACCTTGACCAATATCGGCAATAACCATCACATAGCGCCTGTCCCATCGGTCAGCCAGAACACCGGCCACCCCCGACATCACCACCCGGGGCAGGGTGCCAAAAAACGCGGCAAACGCCAGCGGGGCAGCATTGCCAGTCTCTTGATAGACCCAGATACCTACTGCCAGACCTGACATCTGGCTGCCAATCAATGAGAATACTTGGGTGAGCAAAATGGTATAGAAAGTCCGCAGGTTATGTTTGTCTTGCATAGAGGCTGCCTTATCTTGAAAAAATTTATCGAGATTTGATTATCTGAATGCCTATACGGATACCAAAGGAGAAAGTTTCAAGTTCGGTTAAATTATTTAAAAATGAGAACAGAAACAAAAACTGCCTACCCTGAAATGAATCTGGATGGCAGTATGATGTCATTTGTTGCCAAATTTTAGTCGTTGGCTGACTGTTCCTGGGTATCGTCGTCAGGCGATTCGCTTTCGACCTCCCCCGCAGCTTTCTGAGCAGCTGCAATGGCCGCGGCTGCCAGGCCAGCCCGACTCGCGGAAGGGTTGAGGATAGTAGGATCAACTTCCACGAAAGGTTCTTCCTCGTCTTCAGCATCCACTGTCTCTGCTATCTCGGGCTGCTGAGAAGGTGCTTCGGATTCTGGCTCGACAGGGGATGTTTCTTCAGTTTTTGCAACAGGTGAGGATTCTGATCTATCGACCTTTTCCGATTCTTTGCGGGGGGGAAGGGAAGGGATGTTTACGGTCCCAAATGTCATCACCCGGCGCTCACCCGATGGTGGCTTGAGCGGTAGATAGATTGTGAAGGTACTGCCAGGTAGTTTATCAGGATCGAAGCCATCACTTTCGATAGTAATACGTCCACCATGACCAGTAATTACACCCTTGGCAATTGTCAATCCCAGCCCCGGACCGGCTCCCATAAACTTCGTCGTACCAGTGGAATGCAGGCCAGGGTCTCCGACACGGAAGAATTTCTCGAAGATAGCTTCCTGATTCTTCTTGTCGATACCAATACCGCTGTCTTTGATAACCAATTGCACTTCATCCTGGCCGGTTTGTGTGTTCTTCACCAAACTGCCAATAATGTCGATGCGTCCACCATCAGGAGTGAATTTCACTGCATTGAGGACAACATTGCGAATAGCCTGCACCAATCGCTGCATATCCGCTTGAATATTGGGTAACCCGCGCAGTCCACGTGCTGTCAGTGATTGCTTACGGTTACGAATACTCTCTTGCAATGGCTCGATTGCCATTCGCACCACATTTTCGATACCGGCCTGTACAAAGCGCAGATCCATGGCGCTCAGATCGAGCTGGCTGACATCCAGCATATCGCCAATCAGTGTTTCCAGACGGTCCGCCGCTTTACGCAAGTTACTTGTCAGGCCGCGCAATTGGTCCTGATCCATCATGCCTTGTTCATTCAGCGCATCAATAATATCGGTATGGCCGCGCATCTGCGCCAGCGGTGTACGCAGTTCATGGCTCGCGATGGTGATGAAGTCGGTTTTCACTGCATCCAACGCCTCAAGCTGGCGTTTAGCAGATTCCAGGTGTTTGGCACTCTCCGCCACGTCATGTTCGCGTGTACGAAGATCATCAATCAGGCGGGCTGTGCGTAAGGCGATGCCGGTCTGATTACCGATGGTACTGAGGAGTTCCAATTCATCATCGCTGAACGGCGTGTCACTGGATTTTGAACCGCAGGCCAGAATCCCAATCAATTGCCCATGGACCACAATTGGTGCAAAAGCCGCCATTTGCAGATGCCGAAAAAACTCGCGCTCGACAACATCCACATCAGCATATTCACGAGCGTAATCTAATTCATATTGTCGCAGTGGCTTGCGTTTTTCATAAAGGTGCTGATGGATAGGGTCGTCAATTCGCACTTGACCCTGCGATTGAGGAACTTCACCCATTCTAAGCCCATAGGTTTCCAGTTGCATTACCTCGCCATTTTGCTCTTCATTCGTCGCCAGGATCAAACATGCACGATTAACCCGTAATGCATCGCGCAATGTTTTGGCAACCACTTCGGAGAGTTCATCCATTTCAACAACCCCAGTAATTGCCTGAGCAAAACGGCTAATCTCCTCAGCAGCGTTGTCAGTTTGCCGCAAAATCAAACGGTTGGTGAGATTAGCTACGACGAGATAAGCTGGCGTATGGAGTGTCGCTGTTGCTAATGCCAGGCCTGCCAGGAGAACCAGGCGACTGACACTACTCCCAGCTTCTATCTCATCGGCAACCAAAAGGGCAATAAGCATGGCGATAGTTGTAATCAATATCAACAACATATTGACAGTCGCCGCCCGCAGTGTCTCGCGAATATCAACCACACGCAGGGCAATGACTCCATATGTTGCTCCAGCCAAACCTACGAGCAGAATAATCCATCCCATTTCGTGCAGAAACTCGACACCACTGGCGCTGAGTATAATGCCTAGTAACACCAATGGCATCACCACACCCCAAAACAATGCTTGATTGGCGAGTTCGGGCAGGCGAGCCGTATAGAATTTTTGGAAGGTATAGATAAGCAACAAACCGCCAATTGCAATCCACCCCGCAATGGCTATTACGCCCCCCGTCGGAGAGTTCTCAGCCAGATCATTGAACCACTCTGGATTACTTAACCCCGCAACCTCATCGGTCAGACTGAGGGCAACAAGCGCAACCCACCATGCACCACCAACCACCAACCATATTCTGGTCAATTTATGCTGTTGTAAATAGGTCAGGGTCAAACCACCATAACAAACCAGCACCAGACTCGCCGCGAAGACAACCAACGCGGGTTGTCCTAGGGTTTCCTGCCCCAGCAGTTGTATATCATCTGGCACCAAACCCAATAGACTGACAATACCGCCCAACGCCAGGGTAGGAAATATCCAAGTCGCTAGTTGGGGCCCGGCACTTTCTCGATAACGCCAGGCGACTCCAATTAACCCTGCGTATCCCAGGGCGGTTATGACCGCGATTAGCGATGAAATTGTGGCATCCACTGTGTTACTACTCCTGGTCCGCTTTATTCTGCATATAAACTTTTCCAAACTCTGACAGTAGGTTTTGTTCAACCAATTCCGCCAGATCGGCTATCAACAATTGACGAGAAATATGCGGACATAACGCACGAAAGGCTCGGTATGTAATGCTACCGTGTTCTCGAATATATTCCAGGGCGCGTTTTTGACGCCAGTTCAAAGTCAAAGGCTCCGACATGGAATTATCTGTTTTTTTATACAATACCAGGCTGAAATGATGATTATGAGCATCACATTCAGGAGCGCGATGAGCTTGAGACTGTATATCGCACGTTAGGTAAAATAGGCCACCATTCGCAGTTACGCCGGTTTGGTTTAAAACCTTTGCCAAGCGTGGATTACGATAAAATTGATCGCGATGCAGTGTTTCCAATGTCACGAAACCCGGCAATCCCCCAGGACTGGTAATCTTCAGGCAATCATGAAAAATACCTACAGTAATTGGCACGTTAATTCGGTAATCTCGATGTAAAACAGCATTGGTTAGCACCTCAGAAACCATTGTCAGGGGATAAGCGCCTGCTATCTGATGAGCGTAAATCTTAGCAGCAGCCAATGTCGGAATCAGCGGCCCGCTAAAGGTTTCTTGATGTGCTTGATGTTGTGTGCCAACCATATGAAAAAACTCAATTCGAGCCTGAGGTAGCCACCGATGCGGCATCTGATTAAACAACAAGATTCCTAGCGTAGTCGGCTGACCATTAGCGGTAATCGCTCCTATCTGGTGCAATACCTCTTCAGGATTATCCATAATCTCGACCTCGGCCAACACCTCCTGAATCAAATCCGCTTGTAAATCGTCGAGGCGCGTGCCGGGAACAGGTTCGGTTTCAAAATCTCCCAATGATTTGTGCTGCATCAAACGCCGAATAGCGATGCTATCCAACTCACGGTTTCCCTGTCGATCTCTTCCCAGCACACGTCCATCGGCCAGCGCATGCAAAACAGGTGAACGTTGTATAGAAATCACCGCTGCTTCGCCAGTGGTCTGAAGATGAACAATCACCGGAGGCTGACATTGTGCAGCAATAAACTGCACCTGCCCTGCCCAATCAGGATAGGTCGGTAATTGCAATATCCCCCCGTTGGTATTTGCCAGCGCAACCATCGTCTCAGCAACGGACTCCGGAGTCCAGCGCGGGAGATATACCGTTTTCATCATCATCCACCAAATATCTCAATGGGAATAGGAGTAGGCGTCGGTGATGGGGTTCGAGACGGCAGCACATCAGCAGGAGTAGGCGTAAAAGGCGGAGGCAACGTATAAATGGGTGGCGGGGTATTAGTTGACCTCGGAGTGGAAATCATAGATGGCGTGAAAGTTGGACGTGGGGTAGAAGTCAAAGTTGCAGGCGGGGTAGGTGTAGCTCCCAGACCACCAACTTCACGCGCTATCAACAGACCAGAGATAACCATTATTCCTACAATAATGATCGCTACAATAAGAACAAGCTCTGACCGAGATAGAAATGAGCCACCTTCTAGCGATGTATCCGACACACTGGGCCATGTCACACGCTGGTTGGGCGGCGGCGTCTCATCTATCAAAACACCCAAACGTTCCAACGCGACGCGGGCAGTATTATTCTCAGGATCAAGCTCCATAACGCGCTGGAGAGCAGAGATTCGCTCGTCGTCGTCCACTGCCACTGTCGCCAACCACAACCAGGCCGTAACCATACTAGGATTTTCGACTAAAATCTGTTGTAACAGTAGGCGGGCCTCCTGACGCTGACCTGCCTGTGCCATTTCAATCGCTTGTTGTAGACGGTGATTCACACATCATCTCCAGAACGCGAGTTGAGAACGTGAGGATTGCACATCACATTCCTAACCAGTTGCCAGCAAACGCGCTACATCTTCGGCAGTTGTTTTGCGAATGCGATAAGCAGCGGTCAAAGTAGCGTGAACCTGTTGACCACGCTGAAAGCGACGAATTGCAATCGCACGATTATTACGCAACTCCACATAGAATAGCACAACCACACTGCCATCGGCTTGCGGCCACTCCTGAATGCTGATGTCCAATTCTGACAGGCGATTACGGCTGCCACCCACTGCAACTTGCCAGATTTCTTTCGGCAACCACAACAAATTCTCACCAATCCGCAACACATTACTACGGGAGCTAATAGTTTCCAACTTACCCCAGAATTGATATGGGGGCTGGCTGACTGCTTTGTTCAGCAATTCACGCAGCCCGACAGGGTCGGTCACAAAGTTCTTGAGCTTATCGCCTAGCAATGCCCATCCACCGCGCACTTCAGAGGCTTTCAGCAATTGCGCCAAACCCATTTGCCCACTGCGAAACAGGTGGACAGGTAAACTGATTGCGGCAATGCCATTGCTAGCAAAACGCGCCATCACCAGCGTATTATCAGCATTATCAATCTCTAACACACTCTTTATTTCTCCATCAGCATCTTTCAGCGCAACATCGGCGATGCCATGCTCGGTCTCCAAATTTTCGACGATAGCAGCTATATCTTTCAGGAGATTAGCAGAATAAGTTTCCTCGGTGAGTTGCCATTCAACCATACAAGGTTTTTGCAAAGCCATGTGTTTGCCCAATTCAAGGATTAACCACTTGCCTGCAATAACAGCTGCTACACGCTCCGGTGTACAACTGTACAATGCTTCGTGGGCAAAGTGATGTTGCTTCAAATCACCTTTACGAGCCACCATTGGCCCATTACAAATCGGGCAACGATAACCATGTGCGCCACGTTTTGCTGCACCAATGGGGATTGGTCGCCCATAGGAATCTAAGGCCCAGCCATACATGGGTTCATGAGATGAAGATGCCTGACGATTTCGCCGCGCCATAAGCGTTTGTCCTTTGTTGAATATCCTTAGTATAAGCACAGGCGGGCAGGTGGGAAAGGCTAACGTTGGGAAAACAACACATGACCGTTGTTTAGGCTGGCAATTGGGGTAAAGATTTCCTGTCGAGTCTCATATAGTCCGACTGTTACCTCGGCATGATCGCCTGTTGCCAGTACCAATATATCAGGCATAATTATTTGCATATTCCTTACCTGCCGCCCGTCGGGCATCCAGGGTTCAACTGCCCCACCATTCAGTCGTACCATATATAATCCAGGTGCATCTCCCCCGAGTTCCTGAAACAGCAGCGTATCATCATCCAGCCACAGCACTGGCTCCAGCCAATGCCCCCATACCAGTTGATGCTGCTCCCTCGCCAACCGCCCGAACACCAACTGCCGAAGATTTGCATTCTGGCTATCTGGCTGGGCATAGGCGATGTATGATAAATCATCATCCCAAATCGGTTGGGCAGGATAAGCCATCAATACTTCGGTACAGACGCGTTCGTCATCAATGGTCAGCGTACAAACCTGTGTTGGTGGCAAATCATGACCCAAGTCTGCATAAAGCAATTCCGGATCAGGGATAGCAAATCCGATCATTGAGCTATCGTATTTCCAGGTGATGCGGGGTGTCCAGTGGATTTCGCTACCTGTCAGCACTGATGCAAACGAGAACGGGAGTGTAACCGGCTGTCCATTGATCGCTTCTAGAATCTGCACAAAACCGTCCGACTCGCTGCCAGGCGCGGTCACTGCTAAGTAGTGGCGGTTCGGGCTAATGGTGATTGCGCCAGCAGTCCCCGGTGAAGCGAGTTCAGTCAACGTCCCGTCCAAATCTAAGCGTTGCAAGTCGTCGCGGCTGGCAACACCCGGTGGTCCTGGGAATTTCACGAGCGTATTGAAAACTAACGTCGCCTCATCAATCCAAACGGGTACAGAAAATGTCGGAATCTGGTCAGGAGGCAAATCGGCAGATAGAGCATTGCTATCAAGCGCAACCACCTCTTTACGCTCGGCCAGATTCAGGATGACCAGTTCAGCCGAACTTGCCAGGCCACTATCACGAACATAGGCAATATGGTGCTGTTGAGGTGATAATGCGGCCCATACCACATCCGTCTCTACCAACATCTCAGCCGATTCACTATTGATCGAAACCCACAATTGCCCATTGAATATCCAGGCAACTGTATAAGTGAGAGTCTGTTGAGCAATGACCGGGCTGTTGACCAGCATCAAAGAAATAGTCACTATCACGACCAACGCGTGCCTAAATAGCCTAAACATAGGCTACCATTCCGGATTCAAACGCATCCTTATCATCGTTCTCGATGCCAAATAAAGCTTCCTGTAGTGCATATGTACCCCGATAAAAGTGTATGCGTGACCACAAATTGTCCAATCCTGCATAGACTTCAGCCATGCGGCGCAAAAAATCTTCACCATACCCCGAAAGCAATCCCGCCAAATCTACCGCTGGATCCCCCATTCCCGTACTACCAAAATCAATGATGCCAGCAATTTCCTGCTGTTCGGCGTCATACAGCACATTGACCGTACCGAAATCGCCATGCCGCAGAACAGGCTGGAAATCGAAATTAGCAGGGTCATTCAGATAGGGTTCAAAGTGGTTATTGACCTGCTGTCGGGCATCGGGGCGCATGAATTTGAACAATTTCTCGCGGATGCGATCATAAATATTCTGATACTCGGCATGAGTGTCCAGGCATGGCAAATCCAGACGGAGATTATGTAAGCCATACAAGAATTGAGCTAGACTGGTCGCCAGTTTTTGCAGAACAGTCTCATCCGTCATCTCTCGAACCGTGCTGCGCCACAGAGGTTCACCAGAAATCATGCGATAGCCGACAAAAACTTCGCCCACCTTTCCTGTTAGTCGATGATAAATTGGATTGGGCACGGGTAAACTGACTTTGCCCTGGATTTGCTCCAGAAGGTGCGTTTCAGCAGCTAATTCGGGAATAACATGCGTGTATCTGGGGAATCGAAAAACGAGGTTATTGTTGATGATGAAAACATCGTTGTGCTGCCCAGTCTGATTAACCTGTACATGGTGTATGGTTAGTTCGGGATAGACACTCTGAATAGTTTGGATATAAGCCTGTTGGTTTAACATGAAACCATAAATCCCTTCTCTTGAAATAATTATAAAAGAAGGGATTTAGAAGTTTCAATCGTGATATTTAGCGCATGAACAATTCAGTTCCAGCGTTGGTTGCCCAATCCCACAACGGTGTAATCAAGATCGTACCAAGCAGAATCACCACGATGGATGTGGCAGCTACCACGAAGCCATACGGGGTTGGCATCGCGATGGGCTTATCTTCATCCTCGCTGCGATCTACATAGATCACCTTGATAACCACCAAATAATAATATAGAGCAACAATGGAGTTCAACACGCCGATAATCGCTAACCACACCATCCCGGCATCAACCGCCGCTTTGAAAAGCAAGAATTTGCCCACAAATCCGGCTGCTGGAGGAATGCCGCCCAATGACAACAATGCAATGGTCATCCCCAAGGCAATCCACGGATTGCGACGGGCCAAACCACCCATATCGCGGATAGTCTCAGAGCCGCTGGCATTGATGAACAGAATGATACAGGCAAACAGCAGCGTATTGGTCATGACATACATAAACATATAGAACGTGACAGCTGCCGCACCATCACCTGCCGCCGATTCACTGGCGATAGCAACCACACCAATCATCGCATAACCGGCCTGAGCAATGGAGCTGTAAGCAATCAGACGCTTGATATTGGTCTGCACCAACGCCACCATATTCCCCAGAGTCATTGTCACTACCGACAGGATAGCGAACACCTGCACCCACCACTCACTGTAACCCTGAAATCCTTCCAGAAATTGCTCTGGTGGAAAAACAGCCAGCATAAAACGTGTCAATACCGCGAAACTGGCAGCTTTGGACGCGACTGAAATATAAGATGTGACCGGGGTTGGCGCACCTTCATACACATCTGGTGTCCAGAAATGGAAAGGTACCACGCTGACCTTGAACCCAAAACCAACCACAACTAACATCAACGATACTAGTATTGGGGCTGTGGCATGATCGCCATTGACCAGCGCCGGGCCGATTTCATACAGATTGGTCTCGCCGCCACTGAAACCGTAGACCAGCGATAGGCCATATAGCAAAAACGCCGATGTGAATGCGCCAAACAAGAAGTATTTTAGGCCACTTTCAGCGCTACGATTGGCGACATCGGCCTCGTCAGCACTTGCTCCCTCTGGGCGGCGAATGAAACCCGCCAGGATGTAAAGGCTGATCGACAGTGTTTCCAACGCGACAAATAGCATGATGATGTCAGCAGCGGCACTCAGCAGGCTTGCGCCAATAGTCGCTACAATGATAATGGTGTAAAACTCGCTCTTATAGCGTAGGCGTAGGTCGCCCATACCCATGAAACAAGTCAGGCCACCAACTGAAACGACCATCACGCGGAAAATCTTCGCCAACGTGTCGCTACGGATCATGCCCCCGAACAACAATTGATCGGACAGATTGTTGGAGGTGGGTATCAGCAGTGCAATACCGGCAATGATAAGTAGCCCCACGCCTGCAACATAGCCAACCGCCTGACGGCGACTGGCGGGCAGGTACAAGTCTAAGTAGATCACCGCCAACGCCAACGCGGTCATCAGGATTTCTGGAACAATAGCCAGTAAGTTCTGTACCAGGTCTTGATTGAATTCCAAGGCTTATTACTCCTATTGCACGCGCCGCTACTGTAGACCGGCACTATGCTTCAACAAACCGACAACCGGTTCAACGGCGCTTTCAACCATGCCCGACATAATCTGGGGATAGACACCCAGAATAATTAACCATGATGTGAGCATAATGATAGCGACGCGATCCTGTACTTTTAGCGGACTGGTCAACACTTCGGGGAATTTCTCTTCATCGAAATCACCGAAGAAGACTTGTCCCACCACACGCAGCACGTAAGTCGCCGTCAGGATGATGCCAAGCACGGAGAGTGCGACGACATAGACATAATATTTAGCGCCGCCTTCGGTAAGGGCTGTCGGGGCTGCGGCAATAATCTCTTCGGGGATACCATCCCAGACCCCGATCAGAATGGGGAACTCGGCCACAAAACCACTCAAACCGGGCATACCCATACTCACCAGACCACCCAGAATGAAGGCAACCCCCACTATTGGCATCTTGGTAATGAAACCGCCCAGGCTTGGTAAATCGCGGGTGTGTGCGCGATCATAGACCATACCCACACAGGCGAAGAATAGCGCTGTCATGACACCGTGCGAGAACATTTGCAGGCCCGCGCCGGTCATGCCCGTGACATTCATCGTAGCAATACCCAGGCTGACCAACCCCATGTGCGACACCGAACTGAAGCCAATGACATACTTGAAGTCGCGCTGGCGGAAGGCGATGAACGCGCCATAGACAACGTTGACCAGAGCCAGGAAAATGATCCAGGGCAAATGCACCCTGGCCCCATCTGGTGTTAACTGCACCCCCAGCCGCAGTGCCGCATAAGCTCCCAATTTCATCAACACACCAGCGTGGATCATCGAGACTGCTGTTGGGGCTGCCACATGGCCGTCAGGTGACCAGTTGTGGAAGGGGAAGATACCTGCCAGCACAGCAAAGCCGAGGAAGATGAATGGGAACCAGAAACGGGCAATGGTCAGGCCATCGAAGCCGAAATAACCATTCACATCAAATGCGCCATATTGTGCCGCCAGGTGAATGTGATTGAAGTCGAAGCTATATTCGGTGGCCGAATGTAGGACACCAGTTTCAGGATTCGTTAACTCAGCGAAAATCTCAGGATTATCGGTGAAGAAACTACCTGCTGCAAAGTACAACACCAGCAACCCGACCAACGCGATAACTGAGCCAATTAGGATGTATAACGTCAGCTTCATCGAGGCGTATTCGCGCAGCTCTTTCCACCCCCACCCAGCGATGAGTAGATACATCGGGAAGATTGCCAGTTCATAGAAGAACAACAGTAAGAAAACATCGGTGGAGAGGAAGACGCCATACACGCCCGCAACCAGCAGCAAGAAGAACGCCATAAATTCGCGGGTACGGTCTTCGATGCCCCACGAAATCATCACCCCGGCGAAGCTGGCAAGACCGGTCAACATCACCATCGCCGCTGTTAGGCCATCCACGCCAAGTTGGTAGCTGATGCCTAAATCCTTAACCCAGGTGATACGATCTACGAACTGGAAGGCAATGGCTCCTGATCCTTCATTCGTCAGCCCTTCATGCGCCGCATTTGCCGCGTCTACATCGTAGGTGAAGAAAACCATCAGCCCCAGAACCAGGCTGGCTCCGGTGGCAAAAGCAGCGATGATGCGAGCCTGTTCTTTGGCTTCCTTATCCAGGAAAAGGATGATAATGGCCCCGATGAACGGAAAGGCCAATATACCTGTTAAGATGCCGGTGAACTCGGTTTCCATGCAGAAATAACCTTTTTCCTATACTTTTAGCCGATTGCGAAAGCCAGCAGGCTAGAAATCGTATCGTCGATCACTGGCAGAATCCAGTTGGGATAAAGTCCCGTAATCAACATCAAGGCCACCAGCGGCGCAATCGCCCACGTTTCGCGGATACTGATTTCCAGGCTGTGTTCGTGCTGGTGATACTCGATCCATTCCTGGTTCGGCGGGCCATGCAAAATTTTCTGTATACCTTTGAGGATATACGCACCGGTAATCAGCAAGCCGATCATACTCAGCAAAACCATCACCGGGAATGTCTTAAATGCTCCGGCGACAATCAACCATTCACCCGTAAACCCATTCAGGCCTGGCAAGCCCAGGCTCGCCATACTACTGAAGACTAGAATGCCGCCGAACGCGGGAACCGTGTGCCAAAGGCCACCAAAACGCCTTAAATCACGGGTATGGGCTTTGTGATAGAGCGCACCCGCCAACAAGAACATAGCCGCTGCACTCAACCCGTGATTGAACATCTGCAAGACTGCGCCGTTCATGGCAACATTGGTCTGCTGGAGACTACCCTCATCGCCAGTGAGATCATATACATCTTCATCGGCAAACTTGGCCTCAGCCAACAGGTTGCGTTGGACGCCCTCGAGTCCTTCCAGTGGGCCACTAACCCCCACTTCTTGCCCATACGTGGCAACATCAGATTGTTCTAAAGGTTCCCCAATGATTTCCAGAGCTTGATCGTAGTCATTAATCGAAACGTTCCAGGCTGTTGCATAAACTATTGCCAGTACCGCCAACCCCATGACCACAAAGCCCATGTGATTGACGGATGAGTAGGCAACCAGTTTCTTGAAGTCGTCCTGTGCCCAGGCTGCAAAACCACCTAGTACAATGCCCAGCATTGCCAGAAATGCAAGTATTGTGGCGAAGTTGAGAGTTAGGAAGCTGATTTCAGTGCCAGTGAATGGGATTTGCGGTGTATAAGGCGTCGCTATCACATCTGGGAACAATGGGATTACGAAACGGATAAAGCCATATGCGCCTTGCTTCAACAACACGCCAGCTAGCAACATCGACCCAGCGGTAGGAGCCTCAGTGTGAGCATCGGGCAACCAGGTGTGGAAAGGCCAAATCGGAATCTTGATGGAGAATGCCAAAAAGAAAGCCAGGAACGCCAGGTATTTAATACCCGAAGCGCCAAAACCGAGGATCAGATCGTCTTCGCCCTGATAAGTAGGCCATTTCTCCGTCCAAGTCTGAATATCGAAAGTCGGGCCGCCCAGATTTTCAACATTCCCCACGCTAAATGCAATGAGTTGGATCGCCAACAACAGCCCCAACGAACCTGCCATCGTATAGATGAAGAACTTGTTGGAAGCATAACGACGATTTTTGCCACCCCATTGGTTGATGAGGAAGTACATCGGAACCAGACCCAGTTCCCAGAAGATGAAGAAGGCGACCATGTCCAGTGTTGAGAACACACCAATCATCGCCATCTGCATAAACAGGATCAGCGCCAGCACCGCACGCGGGTTCTTGACATGCTCGAAAGCAATCAGAATGGAGAGCGGTGTCAACAGCGCGGTGAGCAACACCATCGTCATCGACACACCATCAACCCCAATATGCCAACTTGCCCCGATTTGCGGGAACCATTCCGCCGTGTATTCCAGATAATAACCACCTGCGTTGGGCGCACTGTTCTGGATGAAATAGAAGGCCGCTATCGCCAGCAACAACGTCGGCAGGCTGACGGCAAGTGCTGTCCAGCGGGCTAGATTATCCAGCCCTCGCGGCAAAAACACCACAATGAGTGCCCCGACCAATGGCATAAAGATCATTAAATTGAGTGCATTTGAAGCAAAACTTTCCATAAAGTTTTACATCTCCTCAAAGCCGAACACACGGCCAGGGTAACACACCCCCGGCCAGCGGCCCTTAGAACAATTGCAATATCAAAAACGTGCCAATCGCCAGCAGCATCAACGCGCTAAACAGCAGGTATTGTTGTAACCGCCCGCTTTGCAGGTTACGAATCCACTTGCCGCCAGCCCAGATCATAGTAGGAATACCATCGCCTACGCCATCGATGACTACGCGGTTGAACCGCTTGAAGGTCTCGCCAATTCCGATAAAGAAATCAGCAATCGCGTGTAATGTCTCATCGATCAGTTCCTTATCAATCGATTGATACGCGACCTTGCGACCAAACCACTCAAAGGGTGCATAGAAAATGCCAAGCCACAGCCAATCCAGATAGAAACGATTCTGTAGTGCCGCCCAGACCGACTCGCCCAGTGCTTTCTCTGTCGGGTCCTGTTCGCCCGTTGCCACTGGTTTGCGATGATACACAAAATACGCGATGCCCGCACCGACAAAGAATGCGGTAAACGATGCCAAAACAGGTATCCCTGAGAATTCAATCGTCGCCGGATGGTGCAATAAAGTATTGCCTACGAAATCATGGAAGAAATTGTTGGAAGCTGTCAGCCATTCCAATACTGGGAAATCGGGATGGATTCCGACCCAACCAGCTATAATAGCGAAGAAGGTCAGCACGACCAATGGCCCTTGCATCATGGCACTATTGCCATAGACACTCCACCATTCTCGGAAGTTGAACTCGCCGTCGTCCTCGTCATGATGTAGAACGGGGTGATCATCATGCTTCACAACTGCGTGTGACTCGTCGTGTTGTTCGTCATCATGTTTATGATCGTCATGATGATGCTCGTGCTTCAATGTGGCGTGTTCGGCCATTTCGCTGCGCGGTTCACCCCAGAAAGCTAGGTACCACATCCTCAGACTATAAAAAGCCGTGAACATGGCCGCAATGAACAGGCTGAAGAAAACGATGATGTGTAACCAGGGCGCGTGTCCCTCGAAAGCACCATTATCAGTGACAAAAAGCAGCGCATCTGCCAGAATTTCATCCTTCGACCAGAAACCGGCTGACACCAACGGCAACCCGGCCAGACTCAGTGTACCGGCCAACATCGCATAAGCGGTGATCGGGATTTTCTTCCGCAGCCCGCCCATCAACATCAGGTCATTGGGCGTGGCGCAGAAATCGGGCTGAATGCCTTGGGGGATAGTCGCCTGCCAATCATCAGGATCAGGTTCCTCGCCATGCCGCCCCAGATAATCTGTACCATAGGGCGTCGCTTCGCCCGGCTGTGTTCGATGCTCCACGTGCTTGCCCTCGGCTTCCAGATGGTGCATCCCGTGTTCCATTGCATGGATGACCGCGCCCGAACTCATAAACAGGAGGGCTTTGAAAAAGGCATGGGTTATCAGGTGGAAGGCTGCTGCGATATAAGCACCGATACTCAAAGCCGCGACCATGAAGCCCAGTTGGGAAATGGTCGAATAGGCCAGTACGCGCTTGATATCGTTTTGCCCAACACCCAACACTGCTCCGCCGAGCGCCGTAACCGAACCCAACACGCCCATGATGATGAGCGGCAGAGTATATTCGGCGTGGTGTGGGTTGCCGCCAGCTTCCAACAGCGGGAAGACACGGATGACCATGAAGACGCCCGCTGACACCATCGCCGCCGCATGGATCATGGCGGAAACGGGTGTTGGGCCTTCCATCGCATCTGGTAACCAACCGTGGAGCGGGAATTGCGCTGATTTACCGACGGTTCCCATGACCAGGAAGCTGCCGATGATGGCCGCTGCACTGAGGCCTAGGAAGCCAGTTACGTCAGCATTGCCCAGGCGTTCCAAGACTGCATCGTTATAGAGAATATCACGGAAGTTGAGTGTGCCCGTTTCAACGAACAGATAGCCAATCCCAACCAGCATAATAACATCGGCCACACGGGTGGTCATGAAGGCTTTCACACCAGCTTGATAGGCACTCTTCTTTTCAATGAGGAAGCCGATCAGCAAGTAAGAACATACCCCCATGATCTCCCAGCCCATAAAGAGCAACAGGAGGTTATCGGAAACAACCAGCGTCAACATGCCGCCTGCAAACAAGCTGAGATAGGCAAAGAAACGCGAATAGCGAATCTGATGCGGGTCATCTTCAGGATAAGCACTCATATAGCCGACAGAGTAGATGAAGATCATCAGAATGGCGAGAGGAACCATAAACAGCATGATAGCCGCCAATGGATCGACCATTACACCATGTTTGAAGACAGTCGTACCCAAATCCATCCAGGTAAAATCACTACCATAGATATCATGACCGAAATCATCGGTGAGAAAGGCTGTCTTGAAGAACATCGCCCACGCCAGAACGAAGGAGATGGAGACTGAACCCACCGCCACCACACTGCTCAAGACTTTATTGCGCCCAGTGAACAGCGTGATAAGCAAAAAGCTGATAAATGGCGGAAGCAGGATCAGCCAGGGTAAATAATTGGCATTTAACCAGTTGATGTCCATAAAACCGGAATCTCCAACAGGATTACCACTTTAAAACATTGACATCTTCGACAATGACCGTCTGGCGGTTACGATAAATCGCCAGGATCAATGCCAGACCAACAGCAGCTTCGGCAGCAGCAATGGCGAACACAAAGGTCGCAAACACCTGCCCACTAATTTCTTCAGGGTTCATATAACGCCAGAACGCTACCAGATTGATATTGGCTGCGTTCAGCATCAATTCAACGCTCATCAAAATGGCGATAGCATTACGTCGTGCCAAGACACCATAAACGCCAATGCTGAACAGCGCCGCCGAAACTACCAGATACATCCACAATGGAACCATGAATCGCTCCTCGAAATGCTCAGGCTTCGTCTTCGCGTGCCACTACAATGGCGCCGATGAGGGCCGCTGTCAGCAACAACGAAACGATTTCAAATGGCAAGACAAACCCGTTCAGGGTCGAAAAAGCTTCGCCAATGGCCGTGACCGTCAAATAGGCTACTTCCGGCGCAGTGTCACCATCAGTAGGAAGATTGGCGCTCAGACGCGTGCCCCCAATGTCATCTCCCAATGGCGAAATGGTCAACAACAAGACGATGAACAACAATACACCAGCCACAAGCGCGCCTTGCCATTGTGCATTGATTGTTGTCGATAGTCCCATCATTCGCCGTGTGAGCATGATGGCAAACAAAATTAGAATGGCGATTGCACCGATATAGACCAAGACCTGTACAGCGGCCAAGAAAGGCGCGACCAGCAAGACGAACAGCCCGGCGGTTCCAAATAAACTGAGCATCAAGAACAGCGCCGCATGAAACAAGTTGCGCTGAGTGACAACAGCCAGACCCCCGCCCAGCGTGAACACGCTGAAGATCAGGAATGCTACAGACTCCCAGGTGAGTTCCATATTACTCAATACCCCTTATCAGTCACCTGTGACAACGATCACATTAGACTTGCCAGCGGCCTGGCTGGTGGTCGCCAGGGCATAACGTTGCTCGGCAGTCATGTTTTCGATACGTTCCCGTTCGCGGACGGCATAATTACGCAATAATATCAGCGAACCAATACCCACAGCTAGGCTGGTCAATCCCATAATAGCCATACGCGGGAATTCCTCAACCACACGTTCGACGACGTTGCCCGATACGGTGGATTCTGGCAGAACTTTCCACACAAAACCGGCCACCAGCAAATTAACAATGCTGACCGGAACCAGGAATTTCCAGTTGAACGCCATCAAATGGTCGATTCGGAAACGTGGCAACGTCATCCGCACCCACAACATGACGAAATAGACGAAGCCCGTCTTGGCCGTCAGATAGAAGATGCCCAACACTGGCAAATCGCCTACAAACGGCCCTTGCCATCCACCCAGAAACAGCACCGCGAACAAGACTGCCACCAGGAACGCGTGCAAAAACTCAGCCAGATAAAACATGGCGAAGGCCATCGCGCTATATTCGATCATGTAACCAGCGACCAGTTCGGACTCGGCCTCGATCAAATCAAATGGGGCGCGACCAATTTCCGCGATGTTACTGAGTAGAAAGATAAACGCAGCAGCAGGCGCATAGAAAATGAGCCAGTATGTGCCCTGGGCCTCGACAATGCCCATCATGCTCATCGAGCCAACCAACATCACCGGTACCAACAACGAGAAAACCAGCGGGATTTCATAGCTGATGAGTTGGGCGACAGTGCGGAAGGCCCCCAACAACGCATATTTGTTATTGCTACCCCATCCGGCCATCACCACTGCAATTGTCGCCAGCGATGATACCGAGATGAAATAAAGTGCCCCAATGGACAGGTCCGTGCCAATGAGGGTCGGTGCAATGGGCAAAACTGCCACAATCAGCACCACTGATGACACCATCAATACCGGCGCGAGCATGTAGGGAACCATGTCTACATTCTTGGGGTAAATCAATTCCTTGCCGATGAGTTTGACCACATCTGCAAAGGATTGCAGCAGGCCATACGGCCCGGTGCGGTTTGGTCCTACCCGGTTTTGGAACCGGGCAGCCACCTTGCGTTCAATCCAGATTGTAAAAATCGGGATTAGCAAAAAGGTGGTTGCCAGGATAGCCGCACCTAAATAATGGCCTAAAACACCGGCCAGGTCGTCTCCAAATCCCAGATCAACGAGAATGTCTTTCATTCAGATCTCCCGATCCTGAATAAATACCGGCGTCGCCGCCGATATGTGCTACTAACTTAACTCCACTCCAGCGCACCTTTGCGCCAGGCGTAAACCAACCCCTCGACCAACAGCAAGATGAAAACCGCCCCAGCCAGATATGCACTGAAGTCCAGCGCGTTATAGGCCACAGCCCAGGGGAACAAGAATACCATCTCCACATCGAAGACGAGGAATATGATGGCATACAGATAATATTGAATCTTGATCTGGCCCCAAGTATCACCAACCGTTTCAACACCACATTCATACACATCGGTCTTAATCGGGGTAACCCGACTGGGAGCCAAAAACTTATTTATGATGATGGGGGCCAGTGGCAAAAGCCACGCAAACGAGAAAAAAGCCCCCACGAATGCCCATTGACTGAGTTCCATAAAATGGTTCCTCCGCGTTAATAACACCGCCTGTCGGTGAGCCACTGCGCGAAGAGTATATCGCAGGCTTAAATACATAGCAATGTATCAGGCGACAGCGTTGAATTCTAGCACAGCCCTAACAGTTCTACAAACAATCGTGCGATATTTCACCAAATTCGTGTGCCGCTGTCAAATGGTTCGGCCTTCAAAAACAGGCCGCGTCCTGCTTCACCAAAAAACTCGCCTTCACGTACCAACACTTGTCCCCGACTAATTGTCGTTCGCACATACCCCTGCATGGTCATGCCGTCATAAGGTGTATAGCCACCAATTGTACGTATATTTTCGGTTTGGATTGTGATGGATGGGCGTGGGTCGTAAATCACCAAATCAGCATCGCTCCCCGGCAAAATTGCGCCTTTGCGTGGATATAATCCGAATATTTGAGCAGGCGTGGCCGACATTTTGCGGGCGATGTAGCGAATGCGTTGTTTCTCTGGTAAATCGACATGGGTAAAAACCAGTTGCAATGAATTTTCCAGGCCGGGTAGGCCGCCGGGTGTTTTGGTGAATTCCTGAAATTCTTGTTTTTGAGCGAGGGTATAGTCGCAGTGGTCAGTCGAAATGACATCCACCAGAAATTGATCATGGCGCATGGTTGCCATGTCTTCGGGGCTGCGTAGAGGTGGCTGCAAAATAAAATGTTCGGCTTTCGGCCCGGCATAAGCATCATCATTCAGCGTGAAATACTGCGGACAGGTCTCGAACAAAATTCGGCCTGGCTGCTGATATTGTTGTCGAACGGCGTGGATGTGGTTAACCGTAATTGGCAACGTACAATGCACAATATATACGGCGGCATCGCCCAACATCGCCAGGCGGGTCACGCGCTCGACGGCTTCGATTTCGGCTTGCCAGGGACGCCCCTGCCCATGATAAGCCCAACTGGTATTGCCCGCATCAACTAAAGTCTGGGTTGCAGCGGTGACGATGGCATCGTTTTCGCAATGTACCAATGCCAGCATATCGTCCGGCATGGCCTCGAAGGTACGGAGCAAATCGCCATCATCCATATAATAATTAGGGCGATAGGTGGTGTAGAGTTTGATGCTGGGTACGCCCAAATCACGCAGTTCTTCCAATGCCTGTCGATAGGCAGCGGTAGCAGCGGGCGGGTCGGTAATCATCATGTGGTGACTATAGTCGATGGTGGACGGTTCACATTCTTGCAGACGGGCTTCGAGTGCTTGGGGAAAAGTCATGCCAGGAAATTGGGTGGCGAAATCGACGACGGTGGTTATGCCCCCATAGGCAGCAACTTTTGAGCCAATTTCCCAATTATCGGATGTCTTATAGACTCCGGTATCCAGTTGGATGTGGGTATGGGGATCGACCAAACCGGGCAATATATAACAATCCGTGGCATCAATGATTTGGGCGTCGGGCCAATTAATGCTATTGGGGGCAGCCGTGCCGACGATTTTCTCATTTTCTACCAGCACATCGGCCAGGACAACATCCTGGGGCGTGACAACGTGCCCATTGCGAATAATGAGTCTGCCAGTCATTTTTGGGAGCGACTCCTTTAAACGATATTTTTGTTAAACTGGAGGCAATTATACCCAGCATCGAGCATGAATGAATGCAACAACAAAAACCGATTCACTATCTGGCTGATAAATTACTCAAAGCACCTCATATCAAGGCCGTTCGCCGCCATGACGATGATGCGTTACGGGTGGAATTGGATTTGGGCGAGACGATAGTGATTTATTTACTGGCTTCGTATCCATCGACGCGGCGGCTAGGCGTGATATTGTCGCAAAATACCAGTGCTGGGCGTCATACGGTTTTTGCGGTGGCAGATGATTTGCTGCGGGCGGATTACGCATCTCCGGCACTGGTTATGTTACGGCATTTGTATCCACGCCATGTGTATGCATTCAAGATTATTGACGAGGAAATTGTGGTGCTGCCTGTTAATTTCGAGTTGCCGGATGGAGAGTATCGTTATGACATGCCAGTTGATATAACGGAATTCCAGTTGCGGCATTTTGAGCAGGGGCGTATCTGCTGGTTGGTGGCGGATTTTGGATTACGTCAATTCTGGCAACCGCGCCAAGCATCTTATCGCAACGGGCAACAACGTCAGCACTACACGGCTCGTCCGCCGCGTCCGGTGGAGGCTCCACACCGCTATTATGATGTTCTGGGTATTGCACACACCGCCAGCAAAGATGACATCAAACGCGCTTACCGGATATTGGCGCAGGCGTTTCATCCCGATATGAACGATGCGCCGGAAGCCAATGAGAAAATGCAGATGCTCAACGAAGCTTATCGCTATCTGATGAGGAAATAATAGATGGCCGCCATTCACCTGCTTGCTGACCAGATCAAAGCCGCCGATATTGCTCAGAGTGTGGAGAGTATCGAAGACCGTTATTTATTGGTTAAAATGGCGAGCGGAAAACTGGTTGTGGTGTATCTGGTCTATTCTCCACTTTCCGCAAAGGCCATCAAACGGGCTATGAGGGACAATACGACACGCAGTGTGCATAGCTTGTTCGTGGTGTCGATGCGCTTATTGCCTGTCAACGGCACAATTACCCAATTACCCGCATATTTGAATATTCTGCAAACCCTTTACCACAGCAAGGTTTATGCCTATGTCGAATCGAAGCGCGGCTTGACATTATTTCCGGTGCGGTTTCGGACTGATGACGGGAATATGGAGCGACGAACAATTTACCAATCTCCCCTCACGATTGCAGATATGACCTGTGGCTTTGTTGAGACGAGCTATCCCATCCAGGGCTTTTGGGCAACAGCCAATTTTCAGGCGAAAGTGCAATGGGAACCCAGTGGTACATTCGATTTTCAGCAATACCAGACTCATTACCAACGCCAGGAACGCCGATCATCAACGGACCATGCGGCAGCGGTCAATAAAGTGGTGTCGCGCCATCATTACGAAGTGTTGGGAGTGGCGTATGATGCCGATGAGGAACAAATCAGGCAAGCCTATCGCCAGCTTGCCCGACAATTTCATCCTGATTTGAATACTGCGCCCGATGCCAAAGAACGGATGCAGGAAATTAATGTGGCTTATCAAACGTTGATGCGCCAGTTCGATCAATGACCGTCGATTAACGCCTGTGAAATTTGGTTATGGCGTTCCATCAGCGGCTCTAACTCGATTGTCGTCAGGCGGCCTTCTTTCACCACAATACGACCATTAATCACACTATAATCGATGTTGGGCGGCGTGCAGAAGATCAGCGCAGCGATGGGATCATGATGAGCGCCCGCAAAGGCAACGGTGTCGATATTGACGGCCACGAAATCGGCTGATTTGCCAACTTCGATGCTGCCAATGTCATCACGCCCCAACACTCGTGCCCCGCCAATAGTACCGATTTCCAGGGCGTCACGCGCCGACAGTCCGGCAGGGTCACGATTGGCACGGGCGACCAGCATCGCCATACGCGCTTCACTGAGCAGATGGCTGCTATCGTTGGACGCCGAGCCATCTACTCCCAAGCCAACCGGCACGTTATGGTCGCGCATGTAGCGCACCCGCGCGATGCCGCTGCCTAGGCGCAGGTTGCTGCCGGGGCAATGGGCTACGCCCGTGCCAGTACGTCCAAATTTATGGATGGACTCATCGGTCAGGCAAACACAATGCGCGTGCCACACATCATCGCCAACCCACTCTACATCCTCGGCATAATCACCCGGCTTCAGGCCAAATTGCTCCAAGCTATAGGCCACATCGCCCTCAGTCTCGGCCAGATGGGTATGTAGTCGCACACCCGGATAGTTGCGGGCCAGTTTTGCCGATTCGCGCATTAAATCCACTGATACGCTGAAGGGTGAACAGGGAGCGAGCGTAATCCGCATCATGCTATGGCGGCTATTGTCGTGATAGGTTTCGATCAGGCGTTGGGAATCTTTGAGAATGAAATCTTCCTCCTCGACGACGGAATCGGGGGGAAGGCCGCCTTTGCTGCGTCCGACGCTCATGCTACCCCGGCTGGCATGGAAGCGCATTCCGATTTCTTGGGCGGCCTCAATTTGGGCGTCCAGTGTGCAATCGTTGGGATAGATATAGTGATGGTCGCTGGCAGTAGTGCAGCCGGAAAGAATCAGTTCGGCAAGCCCTAATTTGGTGCTGACACGCATAGCTTCCGCTGTCAATCCTTCCCAAATGGGATAAAGCGTCACCAGCCAATCGAATAGTTCATGATCCTGGGCGATAACACGGGTCAGGGTTTGATAGAGATGGTGGTGGGTATTGACCAAGCCCGGAATAACGACATGTCGCCCTTTCAAATCCAGGTCTTCATCAGCATTGTCCGGTAACTCGTCAGTTTCGCCGACCTGCTCAATAATATTATCGCGCACGAAAATAGCTGCATTACGGATTTCACGCCGTTCAGCATCCATCGTGGCAAGTGTATGGATATTTTTCACCAGAAGTGTTGGCATCTTTACATTTTCCTATCAATTCGGATAGCGTACA
Source organism: Aggregatilineales bacterium (assembly GCA_965215855.1). Taxonomy (GTDB): domain Bacteria; phylum Chloroflexota; class Anaerolineae; order Aggregatilineales; family J027; genus J027. The sequence goes on from CBDCER010000003.1 coordinate 718,908, forward strand.
GCCGCGATGTCCTCACGGAAAGACAAATATGAATCAACAAATCGCTCAATATCATCAGGGGTTTGGTTGATGAAAATGCGGAGTGCCGCTACCGTCGCAGTGATAGCAGCAGCAGCTTCGGGCTTAAAGGTCGTTTTGCCTCTATCCAGCCAAGGGTTATCGCGGCGCGTAGTAAAGGGATGTCTCCGGCTGGGATAGGTGTGCATTCCGATAATTGGTGAATGAGGATCGCCGTTGTCAATGCGGCTGGCGTGTCCGGTGCAATAGCTATCCTGTAACGTATGCAAGGCGCTTCCAAATCGCAAAGCCCGCTCCTCCCAACTCAGGTCAGGATTGCAGCCCGCCTGGAAGTTATTATACACCAGCGCACGGGTGATCGCGTAGGCTTCGGCAACACTCTGGCGACGACAACGCATGGCATGGGCTGGATGGTCGCCACAACGGATACCGTTCCACAATAGCGCCAACATCCGCCGCAAGGGAACTTTCAAATCGGAGCCGATGGTCGGCACATCCGTCCGTACATTTCCTAGTGTCAACCAGGCTGGATCGACACCGTCAGGTAAAGCCTGCCCCGATACTTCCAAATCAGCAATGGCCTGGCGCATCAGGGCTTCGTGGCCTTCTTCAAAACGGAGTATGGTGCGCCCTAAAAATGTGACATGGGTTGCCGTATAGAAAGCGCACCTCCTCCAGAAATTGCATACTGTTCCGTTATTTCTTCGCCAGCGCCATCTGTGCTGAACGCAGTGTGTTTTGCAGCAGCATAGTGATCGTCATGGGACCAACGCCACCGGGACTCGGCGAAACGGCTTTAGCGACATCTTTGACCTCATCGAATGCCACATCACCAACCAGCCGGTAGCCGCGTTTCTTGGTGGCATCATCCACTTGATTTGTGCCAACATCAATCACATATGCGCCGGGTTTCACCCAATCCGCCTTCACCATGTGGGCACGACCAACTGCTGCAATTAGAATGTCGGCCTCACGGCATTTTTCGGGCAAATTCTTCGTCCGACTATGCACAATGGTAACGGTAGCATTACGTTTGAGCAACATCATGGCGGCGGGCAGCCCTACGATATTGCTGCGGCCCAAAACAACCGCATTGGCTCCCTCGAATTGCGCCCCAGCCTCTTCCAGCAAGATCATACAACCGAGCGGCGTACAGGGCATAAAGACCGGCTCGCGTCCTTTCATTGCCAGCCGCCCAATATTGATAGGATGGAAGCCATCTACATCTTTTTCAATGCTGATTGCATTCAGCACAGCTTCTTCATCCAGGTGTTTTGGCAAGGGAAGTTGCACCAAAATGCCGTTTACTTTGGGGTCGGCATTCAAATCGCGCACAACCTTTTCCAATTCTTCCTGGCTGATGTCATCCGGCAATTCGTACCCAAAAGACTCAATACCGAGTTTGGCACAGGCTTTGCGCTTCATCCTCACATAGGTTTCCGAGGCGGGATCGTTACCCACCAACACAGCCGCCAGACCAGGGCGCACGCCATGTTCGTTAAACATCTTCTCAACGGCTTCTGCGATTTCGCCGCGAATACGATTGGCAACAGCTTTGCCATCAATAATCATGGGGGTGAATTCCTTTCCTGGTAGATCAAAATTAAACTTGCATTTAATGATTCACGGTTAAGCCTAACATATCCAATCGCCCCCTCACAGTGTGAAGCGGCATATTTTAACGGTGACTTTATGGTAAGTCGTCAGCAAATCGCCCAGGCAAATTTCCACCGGAACATGTACCATAGAATAAGTGACGATAACGTAGAAACTCGAACATTAACGGTAGTGATGCTTTTTATGAAGAATTTCAGGCACACAATGGCCGCACGCGGACAGGCACTGATTGAGTACGTGCTTATTTTGACATTGGCCTTCCTGGGAGTGTTGGCAATCTTGTTATTAACGGCTCCCGCCGCCGGGAACGTCTTCAGCAACACCGTTTATAATCTGCTGGGACAGACCACCACTCCCCAAGAGCCATTGAACGCCACCCAGTTCTGGCAACAGGTGACAGCGGTCGCCTCCTACACTCCCCAAACCCCCGTTGATGTTGTGACTCACACGCCATTACCGCTCACTGGCTCGCCTGCGGATTCTCTTCTCAAAACGCCGACGCCGACGATGGCGACTGATACCCCCACGCGTACTCCTACGCCTGGCCCCAGTGCCACGCCCAGCGATACGATTTTCCCATATCCATTTGAAGATGACGGCGGCAATCCCGATAACTGGCAACCCGATCCAGACCTATTCGGCGCAGCTGGCCCCTGGGACGCCGAATATTGGGATCGGCACGGCAGCGGCCCTGGACAATGCAACAATGGCAATTTCATTTTCGCACCAGATGGCACACCCAGCCGCCCTGCTAAAGCGATACTCCAGGTGGAACGCCTGCACTTCCCGGATGCCGAACTTCCCACTAATTATTGGAGTGATGGCGATGGCCGCCCCCATCCTAACATTGATCTTGATTTCTGCTCACGATTCGTGAACACCATGACGATTGAGTCTGGCCCTTATACCTTTCGCTATCGAAAAGACGAAGGCATTCAGATCATCGTGATTGACGAAGCGACCGGCAACGTTGATCGTGTAGTGGATGATTGGAACTGGGGTCCGAACGGTGAGAGTCCGGTGTCCGTCGATTGGACGAACGCCACCACTGGTGAGAAGACGGTTGTCCTTCTACACCGTGATATTGGCGGCTTCGCGCGTCTGGAGGCTTCACTATTCCCGCGTGGACTGGAATCCGACCCTGATTGCACCTGGCAAATCAGTGCTGAACGCTATAACAGCCCTCCAACTGCCTGGAACGATAGTCCTTATACCAACTATCTGGACGACCAACGTTGTGTCTTGCGGCTACGCGGCGCAATCGACTTGTCTGGAGCAGTTAATCCTGTCATAGAATTTTATGATGCTTACGACCTGGACAAAGACTACGATTATGTAAATATCGGCATCTCGATCTATGGCTCAGGTGAATGGAATGATTATCAAGATCCTGGTGGCAATCCATTGCATGTCTTCGAGACCAACTACTCGTTCGAGCGTCATGTCATTGACCTGACACGATTCCCCGGCACACAGGGCACAACCAATTACGCCGGACAGCTCATCGAAATACGTCTCGTCATCCAAAGTGACACTGATTTTGATACCGGCGAAGGCTGGTGGTTTGATGACCTGTACGTCCACGAACGCACCGAGCGCGTCTTTACCATTGGTTTTGCAGATAATGTAGAAGGCGAAGACAACTGGGTCGGTGATGGTGGCTGGGCACGCACCACCGAAGACTCGCATACGCCCACCCATTCCTGGACCGACAGCCCCGGCTCCAACTATAGCCCGCAAACCGATACATCGCTGGAACTGGATGGCCGCCTCGATTTGACACAGGGTACGGTCAATAACCCACAGATTGCGTTCTGGCACAAATGGGATTTGGGTGCGGGCGGTTATACCTATCTTGAACTCTCCACGGACCGCGAAACCTGGACACCCCTTCGCACCGGCCCGTCCGATACCACCGATTATCTGGAATTCAATTCATCGCAACCAGCCTTTGTGCAGGAAGTCGTCGATATTCCCACCGAATATTGGGAATTAGACCGCATCTACGTTCGTTTCCACCTACGAACCACCAACCAGCCCGATTTGCGTGATGGATGGCATGTGGATGACATCGAATTTCGCAATAAGATCATCACCGTGATTGAGCCAAATTGGTGCGACAACATGGAATCTGGATCTGGCAACTGGATACCCGGCGGCGATTGGGCTTTGACCAACCTCTCGGCTCATGGTGGCCTGCAATCCTGGACAGATAGTCCTGGGCTGGGTGTGCAATATCTGGATGGCTCCGAAACCTGGCTGGAATTGCTGCCCTATGTCTCGCTGGCAACGCCTGGTCTGACACGCCCCGTGCTGGAATTCTGGCATCATTGGGACATCAGCGGCACGCATGACTATAGCGCCGATGCTATTGTGGTCGAAATCTCGCTGGATGATGGCAACACCTGGCAATCGGTCTGGGCTTATGCCTCTGAACCCGGTGGCAATGCCCGCCCACCGAGTTTCGGATCATCAGTCCAATCGGGCAACCACCGCTATAATATTAACCGCGCCTGGGCACGCGAGGTCATCGACCTGACGCCCTATCTCGGCTTTCCAAATTTGCCCGGCGACCCCGAAGGCTTCCGGTTACGGTTCCGACTGGACGCCCGTTCCAATCCCCGTGTCGGCGATGGCTGGTATATTGATGATGTGTGCATTCAATCGCTGGTGGAAGATGTTGTCACGCTGCCTTTTGCCGATGATCTGGAAAGGGGTGTGGGGAACTGGTATCTGGGTGGCAATTGGGAACGTGCCAACGAGGATACATCGCATAGCGGTTCGTTTGTACTATCCGATAGCGTGGGCGGCGATTTCGAGGAAAAGACCTTCCACATCATCGAACTACGTCCCACCTTCGATCTGACGGGAACCACCAGCCCAACACTGTATTATTGGGAACGCTACGACGTCGCCAACCGCAACTATCGCGTCAATGCCCAGATTCAAGAGGTCGATGTCAATGGCACAGCGCTAACCGATTGGGAAGTGTTGGACGGCACGGAACATGCCGAAGACGCTAACCTGGGTTGGATTCGCACCGAGGCTGATTTGCGACCCTATACCGACAGTAATGTGCGAATTCGCTTTCAACTCGACGGGCTATATCAGGATGCACCCACCGATGGCTGGTACATTGACGACGTGTCGCTTATTGACCGCGACGATACCCTCTACACGGATGGTGAGTATCATGAAGATGTCGAAGATTTAGAACCGGGTGAGTGGGTTTTCGAGCATCAATGGGAAGTCGTACAGGTCTGGCGCAATGTCGGCAGTGGCAGCGGACTCGGCCCCGGTCAATGGACAGGAACATGGTACGACAATGTCTTCAACGCCTGCGCCACCAGCCTACCCCACGCCGAAATTGACCTTGCCAGCGAGGTGAACACGCTGACCTACGACGAAATCGACTTCAATTGGGGCAATGGCTTGCCCGCTGGTTCCGGCATCACCGATGCCGATGTTTGGGGTGGCATTTTCACTCGGACGGTGGTTTTCCCACAAGATACAGCCTTCCGTTTTGTGGGCGTCACTAACAACGGTATCCGTGTTTTTGACAACGGCAACCTGATCTATCAGGAAAACTGGGTTGGCTGCGCCGAATTAGATTACACTTCCGAGCCGTATACATTTACGGCTGGCATTCACGACATCGAAGTTCATTTTTATGAAAATACAGGGTCGGCGCGACTGACGCTTGGTATGGCGGGTGTCTCCAATGCTTTCCACGATAGCCCTGTAGGCAGCTACCAACACCGCACCGATACCAGCCTGGAACTCGAAGGCCGCATCGACCTGAGCGCCTACACCGCGCCAGTGCTGTTCTGGGGCCAGGTTTTCAATCTGGAACGCAACGAGACCATTTCGATTGCCGTTTCCACCGACGAGGGCTTCACATGGGAAAACATCTATAGTCGCGGGCGTGGCACAGACTGGAACTGGACGAAATACTTCGTGGATTTATCACCCTATGCCGAGCAGGAGATTGTGATACGCTTCCGCCTGGATGCGCGTTCTGATGAAGATGTGGCCGATGGGTGGTGGATTGATAATATCCAGATTCTGGATTAAGTCAGTAGCCCAAAAGTCAATTTTCTCGTAGCAATTTTAACCAAATTCCAATTTCCCTACAGCCCCCGTCTGGTACAATAGAAATTGTTCACACCACCACCATTCTTATACAGGACAAAAGGTTAGCACATGCAAAAACCGGCGGGATTGTTATTCGTGTTTTCGGGGCCATCAGGCGCGGGTAAGAATACCATCATGGATGCTGTGATGGAGTCAGAATCGTATTTGCAACAACTTCCTACAGCGACGACTCGTGAATGTCGTCATGATGAAAAAGAAGGCCGCGAACACTACTTCGTGACCGAAGCTGAGTTCCGCCAGCGCATCCTCGCAAAATCACTCATCGAGTGGCAAATCATCCATGCCAAAGGCGTTTATGGTGTGCCGCGCCATGCCGTGCAGGATGTTATTCTGGGAAACAAGCTGGCTGTGGCCGATGTTGATGTTTTGGGCGCGATGGACCTCAAGCGCGAGTTCGACGACCATGTGGTGTTGATTTATGTCCTGCCGCCGGACAAAGCTACCCTCGAAAAACGCCTGCGTGACCGCCCCGATGTGGACACCGAAGAAGAATTGCAGACCCGCTTGCGCCGTGCCGACTTCGAAATGGGCTTTGCTGATCAGTACGACCATCACATCATCAACCGCGACAACGAACTGGATGCCAGTGTCGCGCAAGCTCTGAACATTATCCGTGAAGCCGGCGCCCACCGCCCCTATGCCGCCCACAATCTCGGCTGGAATCCTGACGAAATTACCTACCAGATCACAGGATTAGTTGTTCAAGATGGGCACTTGCTCCAACACAACGGTACATTTCCACGACTAGATGTTCCCGCCCACAAACTACCCTTTGAAGCCCTGCACGATTATTTTCAATCCCACCTGGACATCGACATCGTGCCAACGCGCCCCTATGCCGAAGAACGCGCCGTCGCCATCGACTTTGAGCCACCGCAGATGGTACGTGTCGGCCACGAAGCACAGGCTATCACCCGCAACCATGTCTATATTCTGAAACCCGCCACACCCATCACAACCCTACCCGATGGCTGGAGACTGACGCCCATCAACTATTTACATCTGGACGAATCTACCCAGAAATTGTTGTTACAGGCAATGGGTAATTTGCAGGTGGATTAAAGCCAGCCGGCAAGGATAGCAGCCAATTGGCCGTTTTCTTGCATCATAGTGAGCGCGTCTTCCAACGCGATAAATAAGCGCCAATCGGTGCGTCGTAATGCAATAACATACGGGTCAGCGATAACGGTCTGTATCCCAATAACAAGTTCGGGATGTTCACGCGCCGCCAACCGCGCACTCACCGCATCGACCAGTGCATAGTCCACTTCACCGACCAGCACTGCCTGGATCGCATCATCTACCGATAATGACCGGTCCAATGCAAAATCATAGGATTCAGCCGCTTCTCGGGCCGCTACATCCCCTTCCGAAGCAAACTCTACCGCCAGCCTATACCCCGTAACACCCGCGAAGTCAGTTGGCAGAGAGTTGAGGCCGACAAACACATGTCCCGCATCGAAATAAGGGCGTGAATAGCGAAACCGATCTAAATGGTTAGGATCAGGTCGCAGTGCCGCGATCACAATATCAATCTCACCAGTGTAGAGCATGTCGTAAATGCCATCATAGCTCAATAGCACAAACCGTACCTGCACGCCTAATGATTCTCCTAATGCCAGTGCCAACTCCGCATCAATCCCCAGCGGCCCACCCGGATCATAGATACCGAACGGTGGAAAACTCGGATCAACCCCGACCACCAGCACGCCCTGTTGTTGGATACGTTCCCAGGTGGTGTCATCAGGGCCATGTCCCTCACCTTGTAACGCCTGCCAACTGCCCACTGTCACGATCAGGAGCAACAGGCCTATCGCCGCCAGCAGTGCTTTATTGGATACCATATGTATAGTCTCGAAGCGCATCATAGATCGGCTTCGGTTCAAAATTGACAGAAACCAACGTGAAATAATCAGGATAGCTATTAGTAGGCGCAGGCAGGCGGAAGTGCCACAGGCAAATGACCTCCAGCCAGGGATAGCGTTGGCGCGTGTAGTCGAACATTTCCAGCGTGTAATTGATGCGTTGTACCGGACGCACGGCATAGGCATAGCGCGGATGGTCATTCCAGCCTGTTTCAGTGATAAACACAGGCTTATCGGAATCGCCATATTCCACCATGATTTCACGCCACAATTCGATACGCCGAAAATTCAATGCCTCATCAGCAGGGTTAGCCTGGGGTGGATCGGTGAAAGGATAGTTATGGACTGCCAATACATCAAAATAGTCACCAGCTCCGGCTTCATACATCTGTCGTAGAAAATCGAGGTCATTCCACGCCCCATCCGCACCACCGGGCGCTGCCAGTGTCGGAGCCAGCGCCCCCCCCAACACGATCACCGCTGGATTCGCTGTGTGAGCTGCTTCATAAGCCATTTGCAGCAAGCGCGTGTAAGCGATAGGATCGGCAGGAATATTGCCCCATTCAAAATTCAGGTTTGGCTCATTCCAGACGATAAGATAATCGACGCGGCCAGCATAGCGTTCGGCAAACATACCGACATAGCGAGCGAAGCTATCAAACTCCTCTTCGGGGAGATAGTTGAGCGTAGCGACATCAATATCACCTTGTGCCCAGGCCGGAACCAACCCCAACCGAGCAATCACCTGCAAGCCCTGATTTTCAGCATGTTGGATGATGCGGTCCGGGTGTCCCCAATCGTATACACCTCGCTCGTGTTCCACATATGCCCAGGGCAGAAACTCCACAATGGTGCTGGCTCCCATCTCGCGCACCATCCGAAGGGTTTGCTGGACTTTGTATGCCTCCACTTCATCAGTCAGGCGCGTATGTACACACACTCGCTGATCGAGCGTCTCCACCTGTTGCGGAGGATCAAATATAACGGATCCACTGGTATCTTTCGGAGGAATATCACGGTACGGAGGAGGTGGCGCAGCCCAGGCCATCACCAGCAAAACCAGCAGGATGCCGCGGATGGCCCAGGCCGTAAAATCAGTCGAACGTATTGAGGCCAAGAAGCTTTATTTTTGGTTACCCAGCTCGGTGATTTGGCGCACCAGCCCCAATATCCCCAGACTGACTTTGACCAAATCGGATGATCCTACCCGAACCGGTGTGTTGCCAGCAGCAGATTCTTCAGCGGCTCGTGCATAGAGATAGGCCGCGAAGACACCCACCAGCAAGCCAATCATCCCGCCACGAATATACGTCTGCGTTTTCCAACCGTCTGAATTGGATTCGCTCATCAATCGCTTTCCTTTTGTATCGGTTCAATTTGCTTTTGCAGTTTATCTTTGTTCGCGCCCACTAGGCCGACCGCGAATCTTTCCCAACGTGTCCAGCGAGCATTAAAAGCAATGGCCGGGCGAGCCAAGCGTTCAGTCTGGCGTACCACCCACGTTGATGATACATCTGCTTTTTGGCGTAGGTTTCGCATCGGCGGTGTAATGGTAGTTGGTGCTTTACTCACCAACCAGACCAATGCAAGCACACCTATATCCACCAACAGCATCACCAGTATCAACGGCAGCAATATACATATCGTCAATAAAACACTAGATATGGTCGTAATCTGCTCAGGAGATATCCAACCAGCTATCGCCGCTGTAAACAAGCCGACCACACTCAATACAATGAGTCCTGCGGATAATACAACAGGAAGAACAATATGCAACCACACTTCGCGGCGGTGTTTAGCAACTGGATCAACAGGTTCGGACATTACAAGATCCTTCGCGTCAAGCGATACTCGGCAGTGGTTTGGTAACACGTACTTGCAGCATCCCCAACGCCCGATAAGCAATTGTCCGCACCCGTGCATCACGATCTGTCAGGGCTGAGTATAACGGCTTAACTGCGCTCACCGCACCCAGTCGCCCCAGTGCTTCAGCCGCCATCATACGAATGGATGGCTCGGCCTCTTGCAAGGCTCGGATGACCAATTGCAAAGCCTGGTTGCCCGCTGGCACACTCTGACCGATCTCAGTGGCCCATTCAACCAACCAGGGTAATTGTTCAGGTGGCGGGGGTATCTGTGGTCCGGCACGGTCGGGGTCATGCGCCACAGTAAAAGCATTCCCGGCTGCCGAACGTACATACCACTGAGAATCCTCCAGCATAGTTGTGTAAATTGCCGTCACTGCCCAAGATGCTTGAATGCGGGCCAAGCCAAAGACCGCTGCACGACGTACCATCATATCCTGATGCTCAATAGCATCCCGCAGAATATTTTGCCCCTCACCCGGGATACCTGCCAATGCCTCGGCCACTACACGCCGCAGTGGCTCATCGCCCTGCAACAAGCCTTGTATCATAATCTTCATTGCATCTTCGATGCCAATAGCTCCCAACGCCATAGCTGATGCCAGTTGCACCTCTCGGCTATCATCCGCCAACATCGGCTGCAAATCACGTAGCGCGTCAGTTGCACCTATCGCACCCAATCCCACACAAGCCAATTTACGAATGGTCGAGTTACCACTGCGAACCGCCTGTCGGAACATTGTCTGCACATTAGGATCACGAGAGGCCACCAGCGCCGCTGCCGCACGTTCACGCAACGCTGTATATTGGCTAGGGGCCAGCAGTGCGCCACTCAATCGCTTCAAAATTTCACCGCGCCAGCGGACATTAGGCGGTGTATCTACCAGCCAATCTACTACATCGAACAGGCTGGAAAACAGCAAATCAGGTGGAACGGATAACTTCGGATGAACTGCCGGGGTTAAGTCAAGAACCGAGGCTGCCAGTGCCAGTGCATAATGCCAATTTTGATTGGCTCCCACATCACCGATGCGTTGTGGCATATCTTGGATTAGGCTTTCTGCTCCAAAGTAAGCCTTTATGAAACTATGACGGAATGTATAAGTATTTCCGGCACGTTTAACCAACAAGCCGCTATTCAATAGCTTACGAAGAAACGAATCAACATTCGCCGTAGAGCCTTCATCCTCACTAACTGTCAATTGCTTAGTAGCAATTTCAGAGATTTGCTCATCCTTTAATGTGACACCGCGATCTAACATCACCATCGCAACTTCACGCAAAACCGGATGGCTATACTCCTCATCTGGCAAGAAGTCTCGCGTATAGCGTTCAAACCAACCACGACGACCCAGCTCTTTTTCAGACCCACTAAGTCCGGAAATCACTTTCAGCGTGGTTTCTAAAGGAGAACGATTGCGATTATCAACCATCAAGCGACGGGCAACCTTCTGTCCAACACCCTTAGTCTGAATCTTCTTTTTACCCGCTTTGCGACTTTCGATAGTCGGCCACAGTTCAATCATACGCCGGACAAATTGCTCGGCATCTAGTTGATGCCAGGGTCGGATGAAGGTTGGCACAAAACCCAGATGCAGCAATGGATCATAGCCAGTCGCAGGACCAGTAATAATGATGCGATTTTGACCGTAAGCGGCCACGAAACTTTCTAGCCAAGGATAGACTCGCGTCCGTTCTTCCATCGAGAGATCATCGAAACCATCAATCATCACCAACGCCACACCCTGCGCCAAATTTTGGTACATCAAGGTCGGCGCTGATTGAGCCGTCAACAACGAGACATATTGCTGGAAAGCACGAATAAGCGGTTCCGCCGGATCCACTTCGATACCATAGATATTCAAATCCAGGTCAATATCACCAATATGAACAAAAATCGGGAATAGCTCTTGGGGTTGGACAGCGCGTTGCCGCACTACACCCTCTGTACCCTCACGCTTATGGACCTCATGTAATTGTTCAAGGGCACGTTCTTCGATTTCCTTGAGTTCAGCTTTACGCTGCTCAATTTCTTCAGCTGACAGCCCTTCATATTGTTTTTCCAGTGCTTGGTCGCTTAAAGTTTGCATTGTCTCAAACGATATCGCTTCCAGCGACATCAAGGCCAGAGCTGCCAATGCCGTGCTTTTTCCCATCCCTGGATTACCCAAAATCGCTACATGCCGGTCGCCAGCACACAAATCTGTCAATGGCATATGTTCCAAATTGTAAGCAGCATAAAGCTCAGGGAAATCATGCACTCGTGGGATGACGTAAGTGAAATCTTCTGGGAAGTCGTCGTGTAGTTCGCCCGGCAATGTATAAGCCGAGAGCAGGCGTGGCTCAATGAGAATTTCAGACAATGACGCCAATGTTCCTGCCAGATGGTGGGTTTCTAAATAGTCAATCAGGTCTTGAATATACCGGGCATCCGCTGACCGTTTCAAATATTCACGGGCACTTTCGGCCTGGCCCTCTGCTGATTCTCTAAGGCGACGGATACGCTCTCGATAGCGCCACAGCCCATAAGACATGCCTGAAGCAGAACCAAAACCGAGCAAGAAAGAAATAGGGTCAAATTCCATGGCGATCCCTCAATTATCGAATGGCTAAAATGCGACCACACCCTATACAATACACCAGTTCATCGTCTTGCATAATGCGCTGCACTTCCGAACGGGGTTGCTCAATACCACAAGCAGTACACGAGTGAATATTTAACACCGCCACGGCCTGGCCGTTTTTGCGCTTACGCAAAGAACGATAGTGTTTCAGCGTAGCATCAGGTACTGCGGTAACCTTCCCCTTGCGCTGTTTCAAATTGGCCTTGATCTCGGCAGTAAGTTGTTCATGTTCAGCAATCAAATCGACCTGTTCTTTATCGCGGGTCACAATGGCTGCTGCCAGATCTTGTTGTGCCTGTTCATTTTCAGTCTGACGACTCTCTAATATATTCTTGGCTTCCACCAAGTGTTCTTCGAGCGATGCAAGTCGTCGCCGCAGTGACTCTAGTTCATCCTGCCGATCTTTCAGTTCTTTCGGGTTAGTGATCTGCCCGCTATACAGCAATTTATCCACGTCTTCAATCTTTTGTGTCAGACTGCTGATCTCCAATTGCAAATCATTCACGCTGGCACGGGCTTGATGCAGCGCCTGATCCGCTTCGTCCGCCGCAGTTTGACAGGCCAACACCCGTTCGTCATGTGCCAGGGCATCATCAATATCCTGCTGACGGCTACGGGCACGATCCACAGCCAATTCAAGCGTCTGTATTTCATTAAGTATACTGGGTATATGGGGCATTACTTCACCAACTTCTTTTGAGCCAGGAGCATCAACTCTCTCCCAAGCATGTAAGCAAAATCGAAAATATTTGTTGAGTGGATGAGGCCTTTAAGCTTTGATTCTTGACCACACAAGATAACTTTAGCGATTTTTCTGGTTCCATATTATCATTATAGCGCAACGCAAAACATTTAGAAAAGCAAGCTAGGCTAGTGTGTATGCATTCCAGGTTGAGGACAATGCTGACTGAATAGTCGGCTACAAAGTTTGTAGATCATATGAGATTAGTTTCAACGTAGATGGTAGATCACGGCGTGTGACTTGTGACAACCTGAATATTATCAAGTCACTTCCATACATAAAGTGTTCAAGTCTGAACAATTATTAGAGCGAGGAATTCGACAGTCAATGCGACCGTTTCGGACTGTAGACGTTTCAACACAAGAATGGCGTTGGGTAGCCTTTTGGGGCGGGATGTTGGTTACACTGACTCTGGTACCCTATGCTTGGGCCATGTTTGCTTCCAATGATCACTGGCATTTTCTGGGCATCCTGGCAAATCCGCAAGATGGCGCGACGTATTTTGCCAAGATACGCCAAGGAGTACAGGGTAACTGGCTGTTTGACCTGCGTTATACCCCCGAAGCCCATGACCCAGCAGGGTTATTTTCATTTTACTTGTTGCTAGGCCATGTGGCACGGTTGCTGGGGTTTTCTACCGTTATTATTTTTCATCTCGCTCGTATCGCCACCAGTTTGTTTATGTTCACCGCGCTATATCAGCTCGGCGCACAGGTCTGGCAACGGCAACGCCCACGTCGTTTATTCTTTGCGCTCACCGCAATCGCTTCTGGTTTGGGATGGCTGGCTATTGTAATCATTTCCGTTGATGGCGATCTACCACCTGATTTGAGTGTGCCAGAAGCCTTTCCCTTATACGCAGCTTACGCCAATCCTCACTTTCCTTTGAGTATTGGACTCTTAGCACTGTTGGCAAGTGTGTTGTTGGAAGTCTATCGTCCCGGCTTTAAAGAAGGCCCGAATGCTGACAATGGCGGGTTAGCAATCATCATCTATTCCGTAATTCTGGCAATTATCCAACCACCAGCCCTGGTCGGCATTGGTGGAGCACTGGCGACTTTCATTCTCACTCACGTCTATATCAAACGTGAAATCCCCTGGCATGAAATCCGGTGGGGAGCGATGGTCTGGCTACCAGCTTTTCCAGTAGCCGTCTATTATTTTTTGATCTTTGAAACCAACGACATGATGAATTTGTTTAACCAGCAAAATGTTACACCCACTCCCAACATATTACTGACATTGATTGGTTATGGAATGCTCTTTGTAATCGCCGTGCCCGGCATTGCACGGGCAGTGCGTCTTTTTGATCGCGACGGTGACCAATTTATGTTGATGTGGTTAGTTGTCAATTTCATAGCTCTTTATATACCCTATACCCTCCAACGACGCTTTTATATTGGCTTGATTATCCCTATTGCCTATTTTGCAGTACGGGCACTGGAAGACTATTGGTTTGATAAGTTAGAGGGTCGCTGGATGAGGGTCGCTCTCATTTTAGGATTTGTTTTGATGTTGCCAAGCAATGTGATCGCGTTAGGCATTCCACTTTTTGGTGCTGTTGCCAACCAGGAAGAAGGAGCTGATGCAGGTATCCTGGTAGCCAAGGATTATGTAGAAGTTTATGATTGGCTGAATGATTTTGGCACTGAAGGCGAAGTGGTATTGGCAGCCCCACAAATTAGCCTGTGGATTCCTGCCAGAACTGATTTGCGGGTAGTCTATGGTCACCCCTTTGAAACCATCCCTGCCGAGGAACGCGAGGAACAAGTCATAGATTTCTTCAGCGGTCGTGATTGTGAAACTTTATTGACGGTGAGCGATAACGAACTGAATTTCACGGTGAGTTATGTGATCTGGGGGCCAGAAGAACGCGATATTGTTTCAGAAGCCAGAGAAGATGCTCCTGATGACGCGTTTGAAGACTGTATTGCCTATTTGGAATCAGACAGTGGCCCACTGACCTCTGAGGAGCAGATCAAACATTTTGGTGATGGCAATATCACCCTGTACACACTACGCGAGTTGCGTTAGGCAGTCTTAATGCGTCGCTCCATGATCATTACTCGGCGCGAATGGGCCAATGTTCTGGTTTATGCCGGATTTTTACTGCTCATCACCACCATTCCTTATCTGCTGGCCTATACTGTTCAGGGATCAAACTGGACCTTTAACGGATTCATTTTTGGCGTTGAAGACGGCAATGCCTATCTGGGAAAAATGCGCCTGGGAGCACGCGGAGAATGGCAGTTCTTCCTATTTTTCACCCCCGAGGAACATGATAGTGCAGGGTTGTTGTACCTGCCTTATATCATTCCCGGCCAACTCATTGGCTTATTGGTAGACGACCATAATCCAATGCTATTCAGTGCGTTGATCATCGTTTTTCATGCACTTCGCATTATCTTTGATCTGATCCTTATCTTGGTACTATATCGCTTTATCGCCACTTTCTTACTTCATCCATCTACGCGCTTCCTGACATTAATCCTCGCAACACTAGGAGGTGGCCTGGGCTGGATTTTGATTTTCTTCGGTGCTTTTCCCCCTGAATTTTTCATTCCCGAAGGATTTTCATTTTTGGTCCTGCTTGGCTTGCCACATATCGCGCTGGCAAGGGCAGCATTACTCGGTGGTTTTCTATTGTTTTTCCAGACATTGAGTGCCCAAACACATGGATGGCGTTGGGGACTGGCAGCGGGTAGCTGCTGGTTGATCGTGGGTCTTAGTGTTTCATTCTATTTCCTCATTCTTTATTGCTTACTAGCAGTCTGGGGATTAGTAATCTGGATACGCCAGCGGACTTTTCCGTGGTCATTTGCGTGGCACGGGGGAATTGCAGTCACCGTAACTTTGCCGCTGTTTGCCTACTATCTCTTTACCTTCACTCAGAATGAGGCATTCGCCCAATGGTCCAGTCAAAATTTGCTACCCTCACCGCCACCATTGCATTATCTTTTGGCTTATGGTGTGCTGGCTGGGTTAGGCTGGATCGGGGGGCGTTGGGCCTGGCGACACACTAACGATCCGCGTTTTGATTTATTGGTTGGATGGGTGTGTATTGTGCCCATATTGGTCTATTTACCCATCAACGTCCAACGTCGGTTGGCCGAAAGTGTGTTGATTCCTCTGTCAATTTTGGCAGTAGCAGGGCTACGATTACTCGTGCCGGTTCTGGCAACACGCCAGAAAATCCCATACCATCGTGCCTGGCAACGAATACGCCAGGGTAGTATGATCTTGCTTACATCCAGCAGCGCCCTATTTCTGGTAATCAGTACCATCATCGTCCTAAATCCTAGCCGTCCATTATTTCGCCCCACACCGGAAATCACTGCATTGGATTGGCTCAACAATTATGCGGCTGATAATGAAATTGTGTTGGGTGCAAAGGAAACTGGCAACTTGATCCCCGCCCGCACCAATTTGCGCGTATTCTTAGGACATGGGCCAGAAACACTCAGCGCTGAAAACAAAGAAAAACAAGTTGCAGCATTTTTCGGGGGAGAATTGGCAGTACAGCAACAAATTATCCAACACTATAACATACGCTATATATTTGTCGGCCCGTTGGAACGAGATTTGGCGGACAATCAGAATATTGATGAAAATAGATTCTTCACAAAGGTTTACGATGAAGGTGGGTATCAAATCTTTGAGGCAGTGCGATAATGCAACGGCGTGACCTATCTGTATGGATACCCCTGGCGATTCTGGTAGCTGCGGTTGTTGTTCTGTTCTATCGTATTTTGATTGGCGAGGTGCTGTTTTGGGGGTTACCTTCGCTGCAATTCTATCCCTGGCGCTGGCTGGTCATTGAGCAATTGAGAGACGGCCAGCTGCCATTCTGGAATCCTTATAACGGTGGTGGAACACCGCTCCTGGCAAATTACCAAAGCGCCGTGCTATATCCTCCCAACTGGCTCTACTTCTTGATTCCCGGTCCACGAATGATGGGGCTAATCGCTTTACTACACATTGTCTGGGCTGGGTTGGGCATGTGGCATCTTACCAATAAACTAGGATTATCAAACTTTGGTCGTGGCGTCAGTCTGCTCTGTTATGCACTGGGCAGTTACACACTGGGTCGGCTGGGGTCATTCCCCACTGCTGCCACTGCTGCCTGGATACCCTGGCTGTTTTGGGCAGGTTTGCGTTTATGGGAACATCGCCGAGTATTGGATGTAGGCATCCTGGGACTGGTGACTGGTCTGCAATTATTGGCCGGACATGCCCAAACCAGTTGGTATAGTTTTTTAGCATTGGGGCTGTTCGCGCTCTGGTATGCCATCGCCGTATTGCGATTTTCTGGTTGGCGCACACAATTCGAGGCGTTGGCACTTTCAGTCATGGGGATGCTATTGGGAGCCGGTATTGCTGTCTGGCAATTTTTGATGACAGCTGAGTTTCTGGAACAATCTCATCGAGCTGGCGGTGTCAGTTACGAGTCATTGACCAATCTCTCCTATGCGCCACTGCGTATTCTGACGATGTTTCTGCCACACCTATTCGGTACCCCCGCCGATGGATCATACCTAACACCCGATCAAGGGGTCTATTTTGAAGATGCCGCATATATTGGCTTTGTGCCTTTGTTAGCAACCTTTTTTGCCGTCGCCGGATGGTATAAATGGCGAAATTTCCTAGCACACCACGCCGCGTTTCGTACAGTACCTTTCTGGGTTTTCCTCAGCCTGACAGGCTTTGTCCTCGCAACTGGGCGCTATGGGCCCGTTTATCACTTTCTATACGATTATGTACCAACATTCGACAATTTCCGCGAACCTGTGCGCTGGTTGATCTGGCCTGCTTTTGGCCTTTCGATCCTGGCTGGCATTGGCGTGCAAAATTGGAGCCGTAATCAACGAGCGTTCTTCTGGACAAGATTAGCAGCGACGGGTGCAGTGGCAATCATTGGAGTCTCATTGGCGGCGTCGGCACTTCTGAAAAATATCGACACGGATATTCTGAATGTCTTGACTACAGCATTGATTACCGTAGGGTGTTGGATTATCGGAGCAGCCGCCCTGACATTAACGCAGCCCACGTCCAGCATCAAAACGCCAGTTACGCGCTGGCAGGCGGCGGTGTTGCTCTTTATCGCTGTAGACCTGGTTTGGGCTGTCGTTGGCCTTAATCCGACTGTGCCAGATGATTTCTATGACCGTGATTTGAGTATCAGCCGTCCCCAAAGCCGACTCTATTGGTTCGAAGATTATGAACAAGAAGTGAAATTCGAGCGCTATTTCAATCTCAGTGACTATCGACCCGCCACAGACCGCTGGTCAGATGTCCGTACATCGTTATTACCCAACCTCAATATCCTGGATCGCATCACATTATTTAACAACTTTGATCCTCTGCAACCCGCTGTCCACCGACAATACGTAGAGTTGATTGAACAAACTGGCGAGCAATCATCGTCACTGTTACGGGGTGCAGCCGTCGGTCAGGTCTATGGAACTGTGCAACCGGAAGGATGGCAATCCGGACAAGGCCAACATATCTATGTCGCGCCGCAACCCTCCCCCCAGGCCTGGATGGTTTCCGAATTTGAGTGGGTAGACAATCAACAAGCCGCAATCGACCGGTTGCTATCCGGTGATTGGAACCCCGAACAACTGGTGGTGCTACAAAAAGGCAAAACACCAGAAATTGAGGAACCCACATTTACTCAGGCTGATGTGTTGATTGTTACCGAGCGTCCCAACGAACGACGCTATCGCATCACTTGTGATGGGGCGGGGTTTCTGGTTGTCGCCAACACATGGTATCCGGGCTGGAAAGTAAAAGTGGATGGCGAATCGGTTCAACTCTATCAAGCGAATGTAGCATTTCAGGCAGTCTATATTCCAGCAGGTGGCGCGGACGTAAGATTCACCTATACGCCCCGCCACACTGGAATTAGTGTCATTGTCAGTATCTTGGCAATCTTCCTTACAGTGGCCTTGATTGCCTGGGGCTTGTTTCAAGAGCAATTGACCTAATCAGCTTAATCGGGAAATGAACTATGAGCATCAAGTCTGCTGGGCGGTCTTCATTACAACTCAAACTTTCCGAGCGTCGCACACTCCTCAAAATGGGCGACACACTGGTTGTGGTGATGGCTGTGCTGGGGGCGCTGCGGGTATGGGCTCTGGTGGATGGCACACCCTATCGGGCCGATTTCGTCTTTCGCAATAGCTGGTGGATTCCCTTACTGGTCGGCATGTGGATCGTTCTCGCTAGCATCAACGATTTTTATGACTTGCGAATTTCAGGCCGCCTGACAAATAGCCTACGCCGATTGGTGCAGATCAATCTGCAATTAGTGGTTTTTTACCTTATCATCTTCTTTCTATCGCCCCGTGATACCCTGCCACGCTTATTTATCTTTTACTACAGTGTACTGCTATTTATAATGATTTTCGTTTGGCGCGGCATGGTCTGGTTGATTATTATCAACAGATTGGGATTAGAGCGCCGTGTGTTGATTGTGGGAGCGGGTTGGGCAGCACGAACCATCACAGAAGCCTTACGCGAAAATGCCTCGGATGAGTATCATATCATCGGCCTGATTGCTAATTTCGATCCTAAAGATACCCTAACTCATGAAGTGCCGGTTTTAGGGGGGGGCGGTCAATTGCTGGAAATCGCTCAACGTGAAGGTGTCTCAGAAATCATCTTGGCTTATGGGACACAACTGCCTGGCGATGTGTTTCAAGGGGTGATGGATAGTTACGAGCGTGGCCTGTCGATTATACCGATGCCCTTGCTCTATGAGCAGATCACCGGTCGCGTGCCAATTGAGCATGTCGGAACCGAGGATTGGAAAGTCATTCTGCCGATTGAATCTACCTCGATATTCAACCCCTATATACCACTCAAACGCCTGATGGATATTGGGCTTTCCAGCATCGGCCTGATTTTGTTTGGTTTGGCGTTTCCTTTCATCGCCCTGGCAATCCGCCTCGACTCGCCGGGCACGACCTTTTATACACAGGAACGTGTTGGTAAAGGTGGTAAATTGTTCAAAATCATCAAACTGCGGTCCATGGTGCAGAATGCTGAACGCGATGGCCCACAATGGGCACATACTGGCGATCCGCGTATTACACGGGTGGGACGCATCTTGCGGAAAACACGCCTGGACGAATTGCCCCAGTTTATCAATATTCTACGCGGAGATATGAGCTTGGTAGGACCACGCGCCGAACGCCCCTATTTTGTGAATCAACTGTCCGAAGAAATACCATTTTACCGCACCCGCCATGTGGTACGGCCAGGGGCGACGGGCTGGGCACAGGTGCGCTATCCTTATGGCAACACTGTCGAGGATGCGCTGACAAAGCTACAATATGACCTATACTACATTCGTCATCAATCACTGGCGCTTGATCTGTTGATTGTCTTGCGAACGATTGGTAAGATGCTGCGTTTTGAGGGAACTTGATGGGGAGAACAAACATCTGTGCCCACACCCAATGCACCGTGTAGGCACAGTCTTCTAGACGATCAAAACACTCAATTGATGAAGTTTAGCTGTCGATTTCAGTCTCGGTTTCTGCCTCAACTGCTGCTGCTTCGGCGGCTTCAGCTTCTTCTTTGAGTCTCTGTTTCAAAGTCTCTTTAGCTTCCTTCGACATCGCCCGGAACATTGCTCGATTATCTTTATCAAAGTCCCGATCCTGGGAAAGCTGGCGTAGAGCATCGGCAGCCAGACTCGGATCAATCTCAATCAGACTCTCACTGAATATCTCTAGCATATATCCATCTGGGGTAATCCATGAGCGCACAAGTTCAAATACCTGTTCGTTACCCTCACCGATTTTAGCCAGCATGTCCACTGCCTCTGGTTGCAGTTCAGGATTTTCCTCAACCCAAGCTAAGACGTCCTTCAGTACCTCTGGCCCCATCTTATTGATGGCCTGCACTGCATTGAGGTAGATGGGTTGGCTGCGGACACTTTCCTCAATAATGGTCAGCAGATGAGGCAATGCCTCGTGTACACCCCACTCGCCAAGTAAACGCGTCGCATTCAGCGGGGCATTACCATCACCAGGTGCTTGTTTGGTTTGCAGGTAATCATCTTCCAAAATCGCCAACAGGAACGGGATAACCTGCTCTTTCTGATCTTCCAGTCGTATCATTGCCGCCTCAAGCGCGATGCCATGCGTAAACACCGTCCAAGCCGCAGCATACAATTCATGACCCCGATTGGTCAAGGCTTCACGCCAGACCGAAGTAGTTGCTTCTTCTGTCATTAAAGTTGCTCTCCAATGTATGGTTTTGGGCGATTGTGCCTGCACGGACAAGAATTTGCAAGACTGTTTTCAAACCGATAGCATTGAAGGGATGCAACAGAAGGGACACCCATATGCCACGCCTGACAGTCGAGCGCCTTGCTATCTGGATATTATTCATTCTGCTCTTCACCATGGCAGTTCGAATCCCGCTGGATACCGATACCTGGTGGCATCTGCGCAGCGGCCAAATCATGCTGGATGAGGGCAAGATACTGAAACAGGATGTGTTCTCGCACACACGCCAGGGCGAGGAATGGATCAACCATAGCTGGGGCGCACAGATATTTCTGTATGGCACATATTGGCTGACAGGTGGCGATGCTGATCCTGCTGATACTGGCACAATTGGCCTGGCACTATTCACAGCGCTTCTGGCGACAGGCGGCATGATGCTGGTCTATCGCATATGTCCCGGTACAGTCTATAGTCGGATGTTTGTGCTAGTTTTGGGAGCTGCCACCGCTGCCGTGTTCTGGTCACCGCGTCCTCAGATGTTCTCATTCCTATTCGGCACAATCACGCTCTACTTGCTCTATCTCTACAAATACCGTCACCTTGATCGCCTCTGGCTGGTGCCGATTTTGATGGTATTGTGGGTCAATTTGCACGCTGGTTTCGCTATTGGTTTTATCTTTCTATTTGGTTTTATGGCAGGTGAAATCATTGGACGCTATCTCGATTCCGAAAATCCCCAGACTCTATCCTGGCTTCAGATTCGTAAAGTGGCTCTTGTCACTCTGGTTGGGATGGCTGTTCTCAGCATCAATCCGTATGGCCCACGCATGATCCTCTATCCTTTCCAAACTGCAGGTATCCAAGTATTGAATCTATTCATTCAAGAATGGCAATCGCCTGACTTCAAGAATCCGCAAACCTGGCCCTTTGTCCTGATTCTAGTCGCCATCCTCATTTTCAGTAGCCGCACACAACAGCGTATCAACTGGAGTGATGCTGTTTTAGTCGCAGGCACAGCAGGTTTAGCGTTATGGTCGGGCCGCAACATCGCGGTCTTCGCTGTCGCCGCGACTCCCGTCCTGGCCCGACAGGTTGATGGCTGGCTGAACGAGCGCGGTTGGCAATTGCAGCCTTCTCAGAAAGTCACACCACGAATGATGCGCCTTAACTGGCTTTTGCTGATGCTGGTCCTGGTCGGCGGGTTGGCAAAGATCGGCACTGATCTGTCGCCCGAAATGGTACGCGAAACCCATGAAGAATTCCTACCTACCGGTGCGGTGGATTATCTAAAAGAGTACGATTCCACCAGTGTCTTGTTCAACGATTACAATTGGGGTGGCTATTTCATCTTCGCACTGCCAGATGTACCGGTGTTCGTTGATGGACGCACCGATCTATATGGCGATGATTTTCTGGAAGATTATGTTCGTACCTATTTCGGAGCCGAGGAATGGCGCAATTCGCTGGATGATTATGGCGTGAATCTGGTGGTCATTCCGCCGGATAGCGCCCTGGCAACGCTGCTCCGTGAAAACCCGGACACGTGGCAGATCGGCTACGAAGATGATGTGGCCGTTATTTTTGAGCGAGGCGAGTGATGCGGCGCGATATACTCATGCTATTTGGCCTGGCGTTGCTGGTTGGTATCGGCGGTATGACTATCATCGACGAACCGGGCTATACCGATGCCTATTATTATTACAACGCAGCGCATCGTCTGGCGGATGGTGAGGGCCTGACTGATCCCTACCTCTGGAATTATCTCCGTTTACCGGATGAACTTCCTGCACCTAGCCATACCTATTGGATGCCACTGACGTCGTTGCTGGTGGCGGGCAGTATGATGCTATTCGGGGTGACATTCACAGCAGCACAATTGCCATCCATACTGGCGCTGGCTGGATTGACGACGCTGGCGGGTTGGCTAGGCAACTATTTGGGCGGATCACGGCGCTATTTGTGGATGACAGGCTTGCTAGTGCTATTCGGCGGTCTGTTCTTCCCGTTTTGGTTCACCACTGATGCTTTTGCACTATATGGCTTGCTGGGCTGCGGCACACTCATTACCATGAGCATTGACCGCGATTGGCGCTGGTTCGCACTTACGGGCGTTTTAAGTGGATTGGCCCACCTGACACGCGCTGATGGGGTGTTATTGTTGTTGGTCGCTATGATGTTGATCTGGTGGCCTTATCGCGCAGAACATCCTGAAAAACGCGGTCAATTGACAGGTGGGCTGTTGGTCGGATATTTGATGGTGATGGTTCCCTGGTTCATTCGCAATGTCGTAGTATTGGATGCGCCGCTGCCCGCTGGTGGTATCAACACAGCATTTCTGAGGGATTACAACGAACTATTTGCATACCCTGTCGATTGGTCAGCCGCGAATTTCTGGGATTGGGGTCTGGGTAACATTCTGCAATCACGTTGGGAGAGTTTCTCCACTAATTTAGCATCCTGGGTTGCTGTCGAAACTTTTGTATTGATGGGGCCATTTGCATTGTGGGCACTCTGGAAACGCCGCCACAACCGATTCTTGATGGGCTTCAATCTATACGCACTGGGATTGCATCTTGCCATGACGTTTGTATTTGCTTATCCCGGCTATCGCGGTGGACTATTTCATTCATCGGCGGCGCTGTTGCCTTTCTGGGCAGTGTTGGGGGTGCTGGGCCTGGATGATTTGCTCGAAAAGATGGAGACCTGGCGGGGTTGGCAACGTGATCGCCCCCGACTGGTATTTGGTGTAGCGGTGGTTATCATCACGGCTTTCGTCGGTATTGGTGCATTGAGCAAACAACTGGAGTCCATCGACGACGGACTTGATTATCAAGACCTGGCGACACATCTGCCCGACGACGCAGTGTTGATGGTGAACGATCCGGCAGCCTGGTACTATCACACTAGCTTGTGGGGCATTAACCTACCGGATACGCCATTGGAGCGCCTGCCGGAACTGGTCGAACGCTACTGTCTGACCCATTTGATACTGGATGAAAATGTCACAACCAGCTTTGAGCCACTAATTCTCGACAAAGAACCTCCACCCGATTTCTTAGAACTGACCGACGCATTCGGCTTCGATACGGAAAGTACGGACGACGATGTTCAAATCTATCGCTTCACCCTCACCTGCCAGACCACTGATTGATGGCTTGCTTCTGGTGCTAGCCACCATCAGTGTATTAGGATTCACTGGCTTCGCGGCGGCGCTGGATGAAGTTGGCTTTCCGCTGGACGACGCGTGGATTCACCAGACCTACGCTCGCAATCTGGCTGAACACGGCGAATGGTCATTCACGCCCGGCCAACCCTCCACTGCCTCCACCGCCCCCCTCTACTCCTTGCTGCTCTCCATTGGACATCTCATCGGGCTATCACCCTTTGCCTGGGCGCATTTTCTGGGAATTCTGGCACTTTTCGGGGCGGCGGTTATCAGTATACGGCTGGCAGAGCGACTATTTCCCGATATACCCTGGGTCGGGCCGGGCACGGGCCTGTTGGTGGTGCTATCCTGGCATCTGGTCTGGGCGGCAGCATCGGGCATGGAAACCATGCTATTCATGACGCTGAGTCTGACGGTCATCATGATCTCCTGGCGCGAAATGGAGGCTCCTGAGCAATCTCCCCTGTGGCGCGGCGGTGTGCTGGGACTCATGGGAGGCTTGCTCTATCTGACTCGCCCGGAGGGAATTGGACTGGTTGGGTTGGCCGGATTATTCGTGCTGGTCAGTGGCATCCATAACCGCCGGACGTTCGGTTTGTGGGCAGCGGGTGTGGCGGCGGGCTTCCTGCTAATTATCCTGCCCTATATCCTCTACAATTACTCACAAAGCGATGAACTGCTACCCTCCACTGCTGATGCCAAAATCGCCGAGTACGCCTCCTTACGCGATGACTTCATCCTGACCCGCTATTTCAATATGATCCTGCCGGTGCTGGTCGGGGCGCAATTCGTCTGGCTGCCGGGCATCATTGTTGGCTTGATCGCCGTTGCGCGGCGCGTTTCTCGCCGAAATTTGCTGTACCTGTTGCCACCAAGCTGGGCATTCGCACACCTGACACTGTTTGTGCTGGTGTTACCTGCTCCCTACCAGCATGGACGTTACGCCATGCCGATCCTACCACCGCTTTTGCTCTTTGCAGTCGGCGGCATGGGCTTGATTCTGATGGCAAGTCGCAACACTGCCGCCGGACGGGTTTCGACGCGCACGCTCGCACTGAGCGCAGTCTTGATCGTGCCCGGCTTCTGGTGGTTGGGCGGACGCGCTTATGGAACCGACGTGCAAATCATCAACACCGAAATGGTCAAAATCGCCCAATGGATCGCCGACTACCCCGACATCGTGCCACCAGATGAATTGCTGGCCGTGCATGACATCGGCGCGGTGGGATATTATGCACAGCGCGAAATCTTTGATCTGGCCGGACTGGTCAGCCCCGAAGTTGTGCCCGTGATTCGGGATGGCGAGGCGCTAATGCAATTGATGTGCGAGAATGACGTAAAATGGTTGATGGTCTTGCCAGAACAGCAGCCCACCGATGATGATGATCCGCGCCTGGAGCTGGTCTACTCCACCGAAGAACCACACATCATTGAGGCGGGTGGTGAAGGCAACATGAAAGTATTCCGCCTACACTTCGATGCAGACTGCACACCACCCTGATTATTGGGGCGGTGCGGGCGAGGTGCGCGACAGCCCTGGCACTTGTATCGACACTCTATACGTCTGCCCACGCTCTGTCACCTGCACCGGATTGATTTCGCGGGTATAGCCCCAGATTTCCTGCGCCCAGAATCCATCAGTCCAGACTGCCTCATTCGCCACCTCCGTCATCGAGAACGGCGCATTGCGCGGCCATTCTTGTGATGTTCTCGCCGCATCATAGTCAACCGGATAGGCCCGCACCCACCCGCCATCCGGCAGCACTAATGCTCGCTCTGGACTGAGATTGCGGCACTGCTCCAGAATCGTGCTGAATGCCTCATTGGGCCAGCCACCATAGCGTTCAATAGTTTTGGGATTATCATACACATTCAGGGTAATAATCTGGCGAGCGGGATCATCGCCGGGCGGTGATGCGACATCGCTCTCCCAACCATAGAAACCATACCCCACCACATCCGCCACAAAGCCCCGCATTTGCTCCACATCCAGCCGTGCTTCCAAAATTTCCAGCGTCCCCAACACCGGGTTGACCCATACCACTCGCCCATCGCCCCAGATCGTACACAGCGGAATGCGATTGGTGATGGTGGCTTGGTTGCGGCCTTCCAGAATCTCGTCCAGGCGGAATAATACTGCGTCCGATGCATGATCCCAGTCAGATTGCTGTAATTGGTTGTTGTTGACGGCATCACTGTTCTGGGAAGATTTATCGCTTGAGCAGGCGGTTATCACGATTATCAGCAGAGTTAACACAAGATGTGGGCGCATAGTTTATCCTCTGGCGGGTAGCTTGTCTTCTCGCATTGTATCGACTACTCGAACTACCCGCCCCTATATTTATGCCATTCCCCAGGACGACGATGCTGTTTATTGGCAACATAATATCTGTAATCTTCTAGTACCCAGACTTGATTAACTTGCGGGGTGAGGATATGCTCTGGCATATGAAGAAATATGTCGTCAAACTCACGCCAAAAGAACGGAAAAGATTGTTGGCTGTCGTCAACAAAGGCAAAAACAAGGCCTGTGTGATTCGGCGTGCCCATATTCTGCTGAAAAGCGATGAAGGGCGAACAGACCAAGCTATTGCTGACATGCTATATATCAGCGAAGACACGGTCAGCCGAACGCGACAACGATTTTGTGATGATGGGCTAGAGGCCGCTTTAGCTGATAAGCCACGTCCGCCACGCGATCCGAAGTTGGATGCTAAACAAGAAGCGTACTTGATTGCACTGGCTTGTTCTGACCCGCCAGCAGGCTAAGCCAAATGGACAATGGAACTTTTAGCGCAACAATTGGTGACAGATGGCATGGTGGATAGCATAGCACCCGAGACTGTGCGTCTGGTACTCCAAAAAACAAACTCAAGCCCTGGCAAGTGAAAAGCTGGTGTATTCCCAAGATTACGCCCGAGTTTTTGGAACGAATGGAGCATATTTTGACCTTGTACGCGCAAGCCTATGACCCGCAACATCCGTTGGTGTGCTTTGATGAGAAAAGCGTGCAACTGCTGGGCCAGACCCGCCAACCCCGTCCGCTTCGCCCTGGCAAACCACACCGGGAGGACCATGAGTATAAGCGCAATGGAACACGCAACCTGTTTGTTTTTGCCGAACCGAAAGCCGGGCAACGGCATGTGCTGGTTTCGCGGCGACGGACCAAACAAGATTTTGCTTACGCGATGCGTTATCTGGTTGATGAGTTGTATCCCCATGCGGCTCACATTGATGTCGTACTCGATAATCTCAATACCCATCATTATCATTCTTTGGTCGAGTTCTTCGGTAAATGCGAAGCTGACCGCATCATGACGCGACTTCGTTTCCATTTCACCCCGGTTCATGGCTCTTGGCTCAATATGGCCGAAATTGAACTCAGTGTGATGTCCCAGCAATGCCTTGCCCGTCGTCTGCCCGATGAGGTGACTTTGGCTTCCGAACTCATCGCCTGGGAACGCCGACGTAATGCAGCTCAAGCTCAAATTCATTGGTCATTTTCCGTGGACGATGCTCGCCAAGTTTTCAAAGAGCATTACCCCGCAACTTTAGAAAGTTACGGTACTAGGATCATCAGGAAGATCATCAACATTTGGAAGGAAATCATCGCTGGTAGGAGCCTGTCCATCCTGTAAACCTGGAACATTAGGATCTGATGATTGTTCCTGCTCACCTGAGCTGTCTGGACAGAGAGATGGAGGACACCATCCCCCACCCTCCGTATTATTATCTTCTTCAGTTGCAGTTCCAGCTCCACCTCCGGACAATGACCACGGAAGCTCAAACGCCAGGGAATCCTTTATTAGGATATAAGCGTTGAGAAGAGCCGCCCCAAATATTAATGCAATTAAAAGCACAGGGACGGTAACAGAAACTCGTTGAAGCGTCCTACCAAGCACGCCAGTTAGCCCACTGGGATCACTATACCTGACCGGGCTATTGGCCCCATAAACATATCGGTTGTACTCAATCGGATTGCGGTAATTCACCGGGTAGGGATCACGGCTGATGAAACGCCCCAAACGCGGTTCATAATACCGTGCCCGCAGGCTGTACAGTCCAGTCAGATTATCATGTTGCTGGCCGGTATACAGGTAATTGTTGAGCGTGCTGCCGGTCTGGGCATAAATATCACCAAAGGCGGCATAGCGGTAGGTATCAGTCACCGTCCCGGCACTATCCACCAGGGCACGGGTGCTGCCCCGGGCGTCATGCAGGTAATAGCTATCCACCCCACCGCGATGCTGGGACAGGAGTCGCCCATCAACCAGCCCATAACTGACCAGCAGCGCACCACCGCCATCGGTCTCCAGCACCACATCGCCATAGCGTGAGGTTTCATCCCACAGGTAGTTGGTATCAGTCCCATTGACCGTCTGCTGCACCCGGCGTCCGGCGGTGTCGTAGGCATAGTCCAGGTCCGTCATGTCCGGCAGCAGGACACCTGTCAGGCGGTCTTCGGCGTCGTAGCTGTAGCTGGTCACGCCCGCCGTGTCAGTCATGGAGATCATATTGCCCCGACCATCGTAACCATAGGTCGTCGTCACCTGGCCGTCCACCGCCACCTGGGTCAGTTCATCCAGGTTATTGTAGGTGTAGGTTGTGGTCGAGCCACCTGTGACCGCCGCACTCAGGCGGTTGCCGATGTTGTCGTAGGTATAGTCGGTGGTCAGTGTGCCGCCGCCACCATCGGGACGGGTCTCGCGTACCAGCCGGTAAGCCGCATCGTATTCCCAGGTGGTGAGGCTGCCATCCAGTTCGGTCAGCGTCAGCGGGTTGCCCGCAACATCGTAGGTGTAGGCATAGGACGCCAGCGT
The DNA here is from genome assembly GCA_965215855.1 of Aggregatilineales bacterium. Taxonomy (GTDB): domain Bacteria; phylum Chloroflexota; class Anaerolineae; order Aggregatilineales; family J027; genus J027. Next base: position 748,020 of record CBDCER010000003.1, read on the forward strand.
GGTCTGTGCGTCATATTGCACAACATCCGTGACGCGGTCCAGCGCATCATACTGGTATTCCTCAACAACGCCGTTGGGATAATCAATCTGGGTCAATAGGCCGCGTGTGTTGTAGGACAACGTGCTGGTCAGGCTGCCGGGTTCGGTCATGCTGACGGGCAGGTTGCGCTTGTTGTAAGTGTAAGAAGTCGTTCCGGCAGGGGTGGTCATGGAGCGCCGGTTGTTGGCGGCATCGTAGGTATAGGACACCTGCCCATGCGGAGCGGTGATGCTCACCACGCGGTTCTGGGCATCATAGGTGTAGTTGGTGGTGCCCAGATTGTTAGCAGCCCAGGCCCGTCTGCCAGTGGGCGTATAACCATAGGTCGCGTCGTTGCCATCGAAATAGTCGGCCAGGGTCAGGCGATGGCGACTATCGTAAGTGAAGGTGTTGGTACTGCCATCGGTCAGGCGATGACTGATGAGGTCACCGCTGCGGTCATAAGTATACTGCTCATACGAACCATCCGGCAGTGTCTTCTCGGTCAGGCGACCCAGACGGTCATAATCCAGCCAGGTGGTGTGCAGGTTGGCGTCTTCAATCGAGCGCACAGCCCCAGCGGGTGTATAGGTGTAGCTGGTCGTGGCAGCCTCGGGTGAGCCATAAGCCAGGGTAACGCTACCCAGCCGTCCCGCCGGGTCATAGGTATAGTGGGTTGTGCTGGCAGCAGGCGTGTTGTAGGCCGTGGTGACATCTACTTCGCGCCCGGCCACGTTGTAGCCATACGAATCGTTTTGAGGTTATGCCCACCACATAACAATATCCCGCCAAAACTTCCACCCGAAGGTTATTTTATTTCTATTCAAAAACTCCTTGACAGCAGCCACTACATATTCTTCGTCTTCTTCAGGGTCAGGCCATTCTTGGGCTTGGGCCAGCAGTGAAGCCACAATACAAACAAACTGTTCAAAATCATCGGCATATTTTACCAGTTCATCTGTTGCCACTTCTCGAACATAAACTACGCCCGAATCGGCTTTTACAAAAATAAAATACCCATCTGAGCCGCCAACCTCCCAATAACCAGTTTGTTTTACTCCAGGCCATCCCCACAATTCGTCAGGCGCATTTATCACTTGTAACTTATCCAAATCAAAGAAAATCAAGTTTCGGAAATTGGCCTCACCCCAAATCACGTTTTGGAGTACGTTCTTGAGTGACTTAGGAAACGATACACCTAGTATCGTTTCCAAATCACGTATATCCTGTATCGGTGCGCCAGGAATTGTTATTTTGATGAATTTATTCCCAGTCTTCTGATATTGGTTCTGAAAATACAGAATTACTTCATCTAGATTTTGGAATACTTCACTTTTGCTCATCTCGGATGCCACTCTCTATTACGCCCTGTATGGTAATACTGAGGAACGGGAATTGCAATAAGCCCTTGGTTAACATGATGGTGAACTATAGTCCAATCTCTTGGTCTATCACTCGCAAGAGCGCCTTGATGCTCGGGGAAAGTAATTGTCCATAAATCATCCACTATTGGAGATGTTCCATTTCTGATGCGTTCTACATTAGCATCACTGAGAGTAGGAACTGGACGTAAGGATTCATCTTCTAACCATTGCCGCCAAAATTGTCTTGGGTCACGCTTTCCTCCACTCGCAGTTAGATTACTCCCACTAAAGTTAGTGGTATCGACAGACCACAAAGGATGAATACCTCCAGTTTCAGGATCAATCCGAACTTGAAAAGCTGTAGGTTCTATATCAATCAACCCCAAGTTCGAGGGAGGATCGAATCCAGGTGGAAGACCTCCGCCATCTGGGGGCGGCCCTCCGCCGGGTATACCACCGCCATCGAACCCTGCACCGCCCCCTGGAAATGCAGGCCCGCCATCACCACCTGGCAAACCCGCACCACAACCAGCATCCGTCAGAGGTACATCGGTAAATAGCTCGGCAACAACGCAAACCGGTAGGCTACGCCGCATGAGAAACATAGATATCTTTACATATACCCGCGTAGCCAACCCATAGACTCGATAGCCAAAGGTGCGAAGACCGCCAATAACAGTCGCTTTCAGACTTTCAAGCTGGCTCCTGTCAAGTAGCGCAATATTACCACCAGGGTCACGCAGATTAATAGGGTTGTTCGCCGTGTATACATAGCGATTCCACTCTACCGGATTTTGCATATTTAAAGACCAAGTATCGCGGCTGAGGAAACGCCCTAACCCTGGCGCATAATACCGTGCCCGCAAATAATACAAATTTGAGATGGAATCATACTGTTGAGCAGTGTAGCGGTAGAAGTTAATTGTTGTGCCTGTCTGGGCCACAGCCTCACCAAAAGCACTGTAGTCATAAGTATCGGTGACTACTGCATCCAAGTCCGTCAACAGGCGTGTACTACTTTGAGCATCAGATAGGTAATAACTATCTACCCCGCCCCGGTTCTGAGACAGCAAACGGCCTTCGGCGAGAGCATAACTGGCAAGCACCACGTTGTTCTCATCAAACTCAGCTACCACATCACCATAAGGTGAGAGTTCATCCCACAGATAGTTGGTGCTATTGCCGTTGATTGTCTGTTGAATACGTTGATTATCATGATTGTAGGCATAGGCCAATGTGGTACCGTCGGGCAGATTGGCCCCTGACAAACGGTCACGGGCATCATAGGAGAAGGTCGTGACATCCATACCATCCACTTCACGCCACAGGTTGCCTCGACCATCGTAGTCATAGGTGACGATGCCACTTGGCCCATTGGTCTGGGTTAACTGATCGCGGTTATTGTAGGTGTAGGTCGTGGTTTGCCCGCCCGTTGTTTCTGTCAAACGGTTACCGACAGGGTCATAGGCATAAGATGTCGTGGTTGAACCCCCTCCACCATCAGGGTAGGTCTCGCTTGTCAGACGGTCTGCCGCATCATAGCTCCACCAATACTCTTGCTGGTTAATGCCATCGCTTTCCAACACATGGGTTCGGTTGCCTGCCAGGTCGAGGTCATAGTCATAAGACCGTATCAACGAGCCAGAGGCGGCATTGGTGTGGGTGATGGCCGTCAGGCGATGTGTGCCATCGTAAGTATAGGCAGTTTGTACGCCATCCGAGCCAGAGCGTTGGGTTATCAAACTAGCCAACTGTCCAACGGGATTGTAGGCAAAGGTTGAGATGTCGCCTTCGGGGGCTGTCAACGTTGCCAGACGGTTGACTTACGCGAACGCACGCCCCACCCACAATGCCAATCGCGTCAGGATTACCACTCTCCCACAGGGCGCAGACCACACCGCAGGGAAACTGGACATGGAATACTGCCACATAGCAGCCCAAGCTCATTAGATATGCAGAGTCACCTGATTCCCATTCGGAAAGACAGTCCTTGCCTTGTCCGGTTTTTACTTTTCATGGTTATATTTATTCAGGGACGCTTCTATTTGGGATAATTGGCTACCAAAATTCCACACTCGACTATACCCTATTGTTATTAACGATAGAGATAACCAAAATATGTTTATAGCAACACTTTGTGGATTTTGAGAATATATGATTGAACTTATAAAGATAACTAAGCAGAAAACTAGTATCAATGTGAATCCCATTATCCCCAAAATATCGACAGCATGGCCTATCCTCGATGTTTTTCTAGGCTTAGAAGTATGTACATATCCTGAAAAAGCAACCCAGCGATACATCTTCAAAATATGTCTGAGATCTCTGAGAAAGACTTGGAGTGTATTGAGAGATATATTCTCTTTGTATATGCGATAACCAATTACTCCACTACCTATATTGTATAGACTGTAGAGCAATATTGTATAGAATAACAAGCCAACATATAAATCTTTCATTTTGCGATTTACTCTTTTTCATTCAGTGCATCATAAGTACCCTGGGCAATGGCAAGCACAAATGACAAAGCAGAGCCTATTTTCTTATCTTGTATCGTAGTAGTCCAATTTGCTGCTATTAGCAATATTACCTCTCCAACAGTATATTCTTTTAGGGTCCCGTAGCCCTGCTCTACAAGATAATCTGACAGAAAATCCACGAGGTAAAGTGCAGAAACTGTAAGAACTGGAAATCCAATTATCCGGCCTATTAGATTATCGGCTTGGGCAGTAGAAGGATCAGAAAAGTTCTCAAAATGATCGGTCGCCAACTTCTGTATCCAGGTATCCCCTAGGTTTATTACACTCGCTAAAAATATCGCCTCTCCGAGATCCGCCAGATTCCCACCATCAAGTATACACTGAGTTGTTCTGCACCCAGATTTGTAATAGTTATATACTGCCAACCCAACAACATAACCTGCGATACCATAAACCCCGCCCTCCACTAAAGCTGCAATACTTGTCTTAACTACACTAGAAAAAACTGTAGCTTTGATTGTAGCAATTGCACTTTGAGAGATACTCATTGCATAGTCAACTAAAGCAGAAAGACCTGATGGGTCAATAAACTTCACCGGATTGTTGGCAACATACACATAGCGGTTCCACTCCACCGGATTTTGCATATCCAAATGCCAGGTATCTCGGCTGAGGAAACGTCCCAATCCCGGCGAATAGTAACGCGCCCGCAAGTAGTACAAATCAGTCAGTTCATCATGCTGTTGGGCAGTGTAGCGATAAGAATTGGTCGTTGTACCTGTCTGTGCCACAGTCTCACCAAAAGCCCTGTAATCGTAAGTGTCGGTGATGCCCCCGTTCAAATCAGCCAGTAAGCGTGTGCTGCCCTGGGCATCTGGTAGATAGTAACTGGTTGCGCCACTCCGCGTCTGTGAAAGCAATCGGCCACCTGCCAATGTATAGCTAGCAAGCACTGCATTACTTTGATTTATCTCAGCTACCACATCACCATAGCGTGAGAATTCGTCCCACAGATAGTTGGTACTACTGCCATTGACGGTCTGTTGTACGCGCCGCCCGCCAAAATCATAGGCATAAGCCAACACTGTACTATCTGGCAAATTCGCGCCCAACAAGCGGTCACGGGCATCGTAACTATAAGTAGTGACATCCATCCCATCAACTTCACGCCAGAGATTGCCCCGACCGTCGTAGTCATAGCTGATGATGCCGCTCGGCCCATTAGTCTGGGTCAACTGGTTATAGTTACCCCCATCGTCAAGACCACAGATTGGCAAAATTAAGCTCGGAAATTGATACCAGAATCTCAACAAGATCGATAAACCTCGCTGGGAACCCGGTAAGCCAGGCTCTGATGGGGTCGTTCATGATTATAGAAATGGAAGTAGTCGTGTAGCCCCCTTTCCAATGCTGGAACGGTTTCATAATGCTTCAAGTAGATGTCCTCATATTTGACGGTACGCCACAAGCGTTCGACAAAGATGTTGTCCAGGGCACGCCCGCGCCCATCCATGCTGATAGCAATATTCGCCGCCTGCAAACGTCCGGTAAACTTATCCGCTGTAAATTGAGCGCCCTGATCGGTGTTGAAGATCTCAGGTGTGTGCTGGCGGAGTGCTAATTCCAGGGCCGCCAGGCAAAAGCTGCCTTCCAGCGTGTTGGATAGCTGCCAGGCCAGTACATAGCGGCTAAACCAATCGATAATAGCCACCAGATACATGAATCCTTGCTGTAAGGGCACATACGTGATGTCGGTACTCCAGACGTGATTAGGGCGGGTGATCGCCACGTTTCGCAGCAGGTAGGGATAAATCTTGTGGCCTGGTGCCGGCTGGGTCAGCTTCCGTCTGGGAACAATAGCCTGTAAACCCATCAGCCGCATCAAGCGGGCGATACGCTTGGGATTGACTAGATGTCCCAGCCGCCGTAAATGGACGGTCATTTTAGGGTACCCGTAGAAGGGCGTTTTCAGATATTGTTCATCAATTAGCCGCATCAGTTGCAGATTGAAGGGTGTTTCCCCCGCTGGTTTCATATAATATGTTGCGCGGTTGAGACCCACCAAGGCGCACTGCCGCCGAATACTGATGTCAGGATGCTGGTTGTCTATCATCGCCCGTTTGGCCTCAACTGTAGGGGGTAACTTTTTTTTTCAGCCACTCAAGTTCCATCTTGAGCCGCCCAATCTGTTCGTATAATTCCGCTTCAGGAACACCTGTTTCCTTTTGTTTTTGTGTTTTGTTTCCCCGTTCAAAAACGCTGGCTCCGCCTTTGAGCAATTGCCTTTTCCAGTCACGCACCAGCGTTGGATGAATCTGATGTTCGCTGGCGATCTCATTGACCGTTCTTTTTTCTTTGATCGCTTCCATTGCCACCCGGAACTTGAACTGGGCGCTGTATGCTCGTCGTTTTCTACTCATCTTTTTCTCTCCACAAGTTGCTCTGATTTTATCCTCAAAACGAGTTATCCTTGTGGTCTAGTTTTTGGGGGTAAGTATAGGTCGCGGTTATTGTAGGTATAGGTTGTGGTCTGCCCACCTGTCGTTTCAGTCAAACGGTTACCGACAGGATCATAAATATAAGTTGTTGTAATTGAACCACCGCCGCCATCCGGGTAGGTTTCACTTATCAGGCGGTCCGCAGCATCATAGCTCCACCAATATTCTTGCTGGTTGATACCATCGCTTTCCAACACATGCGTGCGGTTACCCGACAGATCAAGATCATAATCATATGACTGGATTAATGCACCAGACGTGGCATTAGTATGGGTAATGGCCGTCAGACGGTGTGCGCCATCATAAGCATATGCTGCCTGCACGCCATTCGAGCCAGGGCGCTGAGTTGTCAAATCTGTCATCTGCCCAACAGGATTGTAGGCAAAGGTCGAGACATCGCCTTCAGGTGCCGTCAAGGTATCCAGGCGGTTGACGCCATCATAGGCATAGGTTGTCGTTTGCTGGGTAGCACCAACTGTAACTGTCATACCTGTCCGGTTATCAACGTCGTCGTAGGAATAAGCGACACTATTGCCACCGGGCTGCGTGACCAGCACCGGACGGTCAAGGTAATCGTAGTCGTAATTGGTGGTTCCACGACTGTCAACAACAGTATCAAGTTGACCTGTCGGCGTATAGGTATAGGTTTCATTCTGGCCGTCGAAGTAATTGGCCGTCACCAACTGGTTCAAGACATTGTAGGTGAACGTATTCCAATTGTTGTCAGCCAGTTGATGTCCCGTGAGATTACCCCGTAAGTCGTAGGTATAGACCTCATCGGAACCATTGGGCCAGACCTTGCGCGTCACTTGCCCAAGTTCATCGTATTCAAATGCCGTGACATGGGTATTGGCATCAGTCACGGAGAGCTGGTTGCCCATTGGGTCATAACCATAGGTCGTGGCATGTCCCAGTGGATTGGTCACCCCACTCAGCCGACTAAATTCATCATAAGCGTAGGTGGTGCTATGCCCTGCCGGATCAGTGCGTTGCATCAACCGTCCAGCGTAATCATAAGCCAATGACTCGGTCAAATTCTGGTCAGCGGCAGCACCACCCGGCACATAATTGGCGATAATACGGGTTCGTTGTCCAGCCGGGTTGTATTCATAGTGAGTTGTCATGCCCGACGGGTCTGTCACGGAAACCAATTGTCCGTCCACATCAAGCCAATCGTCTTAAAATAGGTCACGCGAATGGTCAAACGGCGCGTGGCTGCCAACCAGCCGCTCGGACACGATTGGGCATGTCCAGGGTCGATACATTGATGCGACCCCTACCATCCGCGCAACCATCCTGCAAAATTAAACGTTTAGTTCAACATCATCGTCAGCCAATTCAGCATCTACTTCTGAATCGGTCAATCTTGTGCCCCCAGGGAGGTTTTGCTCATTATGCCTGACTATAAAAGCCGGTCGGTATGGCTCACCCTTCAGCCCAACCCAGAAAAGCCCTTCGGCGAACTTCCGCGCCAGCGCATTGACAGCGCGAGGGTAATTCGCACGACTGCGGTACTCAACATACCATTTTTTGAAGGGGTCTTTGGCCGGGCTGTACAGCAGCCAAGCCTTCACGGAATCGCGGAAGTGACGTTTAGCGCTACTGTTACCATGACTGCCTTTCCGTTTGAGCAGCTTGCCGCCACTGACTTCATTGTTTGGTGCGAGACCCAGGGCTTTTGTGAACGAGCGGTGGCTACGATACCGATTCCAATAATCCGCCCCCATCTCCCCTATGATGCGCAGCGCAAGCATTTCCGTGACTGGTGGTACGGTCTTCATCAGTTCAACCTGTTCAGTTAAGCCGAATTGCTCAATAAAGCCGATGGTCTGGTCAGTCAGGTACTCGATACGCTCATTTAAGCGCATCAGATCAGCCCTATAAAATGACAGTCGCTCGAACAAATAGTCGGGAATTTGTTGAACGGACGCCGCGATTTCTTCTTTGGTATGCTTCCGGCCTCGATAAAAGCCTGCTACCTGCTCAGGGGTCTCACCCCGTAGGATGGCCTCCAGCATTTGCCGACCAGAAACCGAATTGATTTTGCACATGCGATAAAGTGTACAATGAGCAGCGGTCAACATGGACGCAATCATGTTCGTCACCTGCGTCCGGTTGCGGATTTCTTTGTCGCGCCAGCGCATCGTGTTGCGGATTTCCCGCATCTGGCTGTCCGGCATGTTCGATACGCGCAAATCGAAAGATGCCGCCAGCCGTGCCAGGGTGAACGCATCCGCTTTATCGCTTTTGCCTTCGACACGAAGCAGTGACTTGACCACAATCGGATTGATGACATTGATGGGTATTTTGAAAAGCCGGAAGATGTCATAAAACAGGAGATGGTAATTCGCGGTGCTTTCGATAATCGCCAGTTGCACACCGAACTCGCTCACCCACGCTGCCGCAGCTTCAGCACCTTCTCGGGTTTGCACGAATTCGCGGGTCTGACCCTCGCCAGTCGTCGCATCAAAAACAGCCACGACCACATAATTTTTGTCGGTATCCATGCCGCAGGTCACATCGAACCGCGCCTGAAACCGCTCTCGGCCAGAGGCTTTCACACGTTTTGCCATTATTCAGTTCCTTTCTGCCACGTCTTAAACGAAATGGGCGCTTCGGCGATGCCTTCTCCCTACGGAGTGGCCGATCTTTTTGAGAGCATCGAGGTGCTGCGCGTGGCTTCGATTAAAGCCGAACCTAGACTTGAAAAGAGCGGTTAACATCCCGCTAAAGAAAACTGAGGCTCTACGCGCCCATGCCACGCTGCGATTTTTGGGGTATAATCAAAGGCAAAGAGAGTGATCTCTCTACGATTTTGAGAGCCCCTCGGCCCCTGAGCTGCGAACTCTTATGGGACCGGGGGGGTACCCTTAAAAAACAGGGTGGTCTATTAAAAGTACCCTACCTTGCCCATACCTGCAATCCATACTGCAGAACACATGTTCGGAAATAGCCCAAAAACGGCTTTAGCTTTCCAGATCCAGATCATAATCATAAGATTGGATCAACGTTCCGGAGGTGGCGTTGGTATGGGTGATGGCTGTCAGACGGTGTGCGCCATCATAAACATAGGCCGCCTGCACACCATCCGAGCCAGGACGTTGGGTGGTCAAGCCTGTCATCTGCCCAACAGGATTGTAGGCAAAGGTCGAGACATCGCCTTCAGGTGCTGTCAAGGTATCCAGGCGGTTGACTTGCGCGAACGCACGCCATACCCACAAGCTTCGGCGATGTCAGTGGCTCGCTCAAACGCTGTATCGCTGCTATCCGCCAACGGCATATCCATTCCGCCAAAGATATGCACAATGCCAATCGCGTTGGGACTACTGCTCTCCCACAGGTCGCAGACCACACCGGAGGGAAACTGGACGACCGGATACTTCTGTCCGGCAGACCAATCTCGCCCGGTGCGCCGTGCTATTTGATCCCCATCCAGAAACATCAACCCCGGAATAGGTTGGTTGTCAAATGGTGTTGGTCGTTCTTTTTCAATCCACCCCATGCGCTATGGTTTAGCATAGCACATCAGGAATGGCATTCAACAAACGGCAGTAGCCCTGCCACAACATGAGATAGGCTGGCACGCTATGCGTCATGTTATTCAGCTATGCTATCTGGAGACGGGAACTGGCCGAGTGGATTTTTAACTAAACAGGTGTATATCAGTTTTATGTTGTCCATCTGTGGCTTTATTGGGCTACTCTATGAGACGGCGATAAGCTTGGAGCATACCTATTTGCTCAATCAATTCCACCCCAGTAGTCTGCGCTTTTTTGATTATTCGCGGCGACGACTCCCCATAAGCAGGGAAAACTATCCGTACACCTGACTCAACTGCTGTGGTTATCGCTTGTTCTGCAAATTCATAGTCACAGTAGGTAATGATATCAGGTATCTCCGGTAAATTACTAATAGTCGTATATAGGGAATGCTCTGTGTTGTCAAACATTTCTGCCGGAAATAGGGCAATCGCATATGCTTTCTTAATGGAAAAATGGGCCTTATTGAACCCTCTTGACCTCATTTGATCTATGCATCCGATAAGGTTATCGGGTATTCAGCGCAACACTCAATGTCAAAGCTGCAAATTCGGTTCGATTATTGGGGATTTTGAAGGTCATAATGGCTCATTGTTCGAGAATTAAGGTTTGATATGCGATTGCCCTATGCCGGAAAAGGTGTGACAACATAGATTGTATACCCCTTTTCCTTAAGAAACGTTTCAATCTTATGATATTTTGAACTCAGATATTTCGCAGTTCTGCTTACCTCACGTGTTATCGGATATTTTAGCAAGGCAATAACCGTGTTTCTTGACATAATTTCACGGATTCGATCATCATTCCAGGGTGCGATATACTTCTCGAAATCTAGTTCACTTGAAGTATTCTCAATTCCACACAAAATGTTCTCGATTGCATGATACCCAGTGTTGCCTACCATTCTAAAATAGTCCTCATGATCATTAAGGTAGACTCTTCCCGCCTGATCCATGCTCAAGATTTCCGTGTTAGGATTCATTACGATGCCCAATACGCAGCTTGGACCGCTGATTTTTTCCTCATATAGCTTTCGAAGCGGATGTGGGTCTGATCCATATCTACTTGCCTGGATTGGATCAATATTGATACGATAGTCGTTGTATCTCAATAGTGCAATATTGAGACCAGAAAATTCTTGCAAGAAACCTTCAATTTCCGGCGACATTGGGTACCCCATTTCTTGAAGCCGGTAAACAATCTCACCAACATCAACTTTGCGTTCAGGTTGCCAGCCCGCCTCCTCAAGCCATTTGAGCGATTTTTCTGTAAAATTGAACATATTGATACTCTCTCTAACTAGGGTAGCATTCCTCTCCATGGCCCGGTGAACTGCCTCAAACCTTTGAATATGCCTTCTGGACCTGGATACCTTACACAATTATCGCAAGGGGTCCACAATCTCTGCTCTCCGTTAATGACTTCTTCTATTGCCCAAACAGCTATATCAAGATTGTTAGGGTCTACCCCAGCTATTATATGGTCTATTATTAGTTTACATTCAATACAATTCATGGGGTCTCTGTTTCTTGCCCACTCTCGAAGATATTCTACCAGTTTCTCGTAAGTCTCAGTATCTACAGCCTCTCCCAGACTATCTATGAACTGATTCAAACTTATCAAAATAGGGAAAAAAGTGCATCATGAGTGAAAAACCTAGCAAAGGTGGAACACCATGAGCACTATTCCGACAAGGGTAACAGAAAAACAATTTGATGAACATATACGACCGCAGGTAAGTACAGCCCAGCGCGGGTATGAATGCCAAATACCGCTGTACAAGGTGTTCAACTACATTTTGTATCGCTTGCATACCGGGTGCCAGTGGGATCAATTGCCCATAGAAGCGGATCCTACCGATGCGGCGAAAAAAGAAATCAGTTGGCAGGCCGTGTACTATCATTACTGCAAATGGAGCCAAGATGGAAGTTTAGAGCGCGTGTGGCAGGCCAGTATCAAAGCCATCCAAGCTGAGTTGAATTTATCTGAAATCAACTTGGATGGTACCCATGCGATTGCGAAGAAAGGTGGTGAGTCGGTGGCTTATCAGGGACGCAAACGCGCCAAAACAACGAATATTCTCCCCTTGACAGATGCCCACGGCTACATTGTGGCTTCTACGCCTCTGATAGCGGGTAATCACAATGATGCATTCAATCTCAAAGCCACTTTGCAGTCCATCTTCAAGGCCATCAAACGACTGGGATTACCTATCCAAGGCGCCTACTTCAATGCCGATAGTGCCTTCGACACCAAAGCCGCTCGAAAAGTCTGTTTTAATCATGGTTTGGTGCCCAATATTGCTGAAAACAAGCGTAATCGCAAGCGTCCTAAACGCGGTCGTAAACGTCTGTTCAATCCTGACATCTATAGCGTCGTTTTACCAATGAGCGTTCTTTTGCCTGGGTTGACAAGTTTAGAGCCTTATTGCTACGTTTTGACCGCAAAGATGCCCATTTCTTTGGCGCTCATTGTATTGTTTTTGCGTTGATCAATTTGCGTCATGTTTTTGCTGCAAAAGTTTGAATCAGTTCTATGATCTCCTCTAGCCCGTCTGCAATCTCCTGCGCTGTGATACCATCAATGCCACTGATCTCCTCAAGTATTTCACCTGTAACACGATCTACAGCAACTCCAACGACTTTGCGCGCTTGACTTGCAGCTTCCTCTAACTCTCCAGCTATATCTAAATCATCAATATTTCCTAGAAGGCGTTCTGTGTAATCTTCCACAGCTCGCCTTAGTTTGTCAGGCAGTTCGCTGACGCCGGGTAACTGTGGGTCACCACTATCGCTCTGCAAATCCTCACTGGCAAACCAAGTAAGTTCAATGCCTCCTTGCGCTTTTACGAAAAGCCACAGATTGATAAAGAAAAGAACTGCTACCGCAACCAGGGCTACCGTCGCAACTGCAACTATTAAGGCCGTCATATCTTGAGCGGCTTGCCCAACCAATATGTTATAACCTGAAGGATCTAAGTACATGACCGGATTATTGGCTGCATACACATACCGATTGATCTCAATTGGATTACTCAAATCCAGCGGCCAAGAATCCCGACTCAAAAAACGCCCTAGTCCAGGTGTGTAGTAACGTGCCCGGAGATAGTACAGATTAGTCAAGTTATCATATTGTTGGGCAGTATAACGATAGGGATTGATCGTAGTGCCAGTCTGTGCAATAGTCTCGCCAAAGGCACTGTAATCATAAGTATCAGTGACAGTTGCATTCAAATTCGTTAACAGGCGCGTGCTATTCTGAGCATCTGGTAGGTAATAACTGGTTACACCACTGCGCGTCTGAGCGACCAACCGCCCTCTAGCGAGTGAATAGCTAGCAACAAGGGCATTACTTTGGTCTATCTCCGCTACTACGTCACCGTAAGGCGAAAGTTCATCCCAGAGATAGTTTGTTGTACTACTGCCGTTGACGGTCTGCTGCACACGTCGTCTGCCATAATCATAGGTATAGGCTAACGACGTACCATCCGGCAAATTTGCCCCTATCAAACGGTCACGGGCATCATAGCTATAGGTCGTGACATCCATGCCGTCAACTTTACGCCACAGATTACCCCGACCATCATAATCGTAGCTGATGATGCCGCTCGGTCCGTTAGTCTGGGTTAATTGGTCACGGTTGTTGTAGGTATAGGTTGTGGTCTGCCCACCTGTCGTTTCAGTCAAACGGTTGCCGACAGGGTCATAGACATAGGTCGTGGTGATTGAACCACCACCGCCATCCGGGTAGGTTTCACTTGTCAGGCGGTTAGCGGCATCATAACTCCACCAATATTCCTGCTGGTTAACCCCATCGCTTTCCAGAACATGGGTGCGGTTGCCTGCCAGATCAAGGTCATAATCATAGGATTGGATCAATGTGCCAGACGTGGCATTGGTGTGAGTAATAGCCGTCAGGCGGTGTGCGTTATCGTAGGTGTTGGCAGTTTGTACACCATTCGAGCCAGGGCGTTGGGTGGTCAAACCCGTCATTTGTCCCACAGGATTGTAGGCAAAGGTTGAGATGTCGCCTTCAGGAGCCGTCAAGGCATCCAGGCGGTTGACTTGCGCGAACGCACGCCATACCCACAAGCTTCGGCGATGTCAGTGGCTCGCTCAAACGCTGTATCGCTGCTATCCGCCAACGGCATATCCATTCCGCCAAAGATATGCACAATGCCAATCGCGTTGGGACTACTGCTCTCCCACAGGTCGCAGACCACACCGGAGGGAAACTGGACGACCGGATACTTCTGTCCGGCAGACCAATCTCGCCCGGTGCGCCGTGCTATTTGATCCCCATCCAGAAACATCAACCCTGGAATAGGTTGCTTGTCAAAGGGGGTTGGTCGTTCTTTTTCAATCCATCCCATGCTTTATGGTTTAGCATAGCACATCCGGATTGGCATTCAACAAACGGCAGTAGCCCTGCATCAACATGAGATGGGCTGGCACGCTATGCGCCATGTTGTTCAGCTATGCTATCTGGAAGATGGAAAACTGGCCGCGTAGCGCGAACGCACGCCCCACCCACAACCCGACAGTCCCTCGCTGACCGCGTTTGTCACTAACTCCATAGGAGAGCGAGCCGCCACTAGCCGCCTATCCTGAGATTACATGCAGGGTACAAGCATCGATACCGAGGCAATACCTCAAAATTGAGCGAGTGGGTCTTCTTCAAACACTCTTACATTCGCTGCTATTATCCTAACAGGTGATGCACCTGGGAAAACGAAAAGTTTGAATGATTTGCTAAGATGGGCATCTGGAATGTCATCAAACCTTTCTGTTCTATGTAAAATATCGAGACAGTGGCCGGATGACCCTATTTGATAATCTGCTCCTTCCCAAAATAGCGGGCCCTCATAAAACTCCACAGATGTAAATAGTAAATAATATGTCTTCTCTGGGTTTAGTTGAAAAGCGTTTATCGATAACATGGAATGACTGTACATATAACGCCAAACTCTGCATGAACAGCTTTGGGGCACATCAATCTTCAACATCGTGGAATACTCCCGATTTTGCTCCAAATACTACCTTGCACCTGCACTTGTGCAAATTTGTCTCCAAGCTGTACGATTCGGCACAGGTGAAGTACTTCCATTATCCCAAAAGGTGGTTTTATGACAATATCCTTCCGTTCTGATTATATACAACTCCACAGCTGTATACCGGAAACGGGATTGGTTTCGGATAGGTGAGAAACGCCCTTCATTCCCATACTCATTCGCAAAATCAACCGGATTTCCTTCAATGCCTTCTAGATTATAATGTATCCTTGTATAACTATGTGAACGGATAAAGGTGCTGGCAAAAAGACTTGCTAACGCTAGAATTCATCCCAGAAGTCGAGGTCAACGCTGTTATCCTTGGGGATTGCGCCTCGTCGGAAAGACTGTTGCCTCGGTTCTGCGAGTGGCTTCGAATAAGCAGGTTGTGAGTGCCCGGCTGGGTTACGTCACGCATCACCCACAAGGCGGAAGGGCTGGCAGAAATCCGAGGTCGCCTGACTTCATTATTCAATAGACCAGGAGGTTGAGCATGTCCATGTACGTCGGGATTGATGTTGCCAAACGCCAGCACCGGATTGCCGTTATCGATGATCGTGGCGAGCCGTTGGCGAAACCGTTTTCGATTGCAAATGATTACAGTGGAATGACCGATCTGATCCAGCGGTTGTCGGCATGGGACGAAGACATTGAGATTGGACTGGAGGCCACCGGGCACTACTGGTTGCCACTGTTTGAGCAACTGACGCGGGCGGACTACACCGTACATGTGCTGAACCCCTTGCAGGTCCATGCCTATCAGCGCAGTGGCATTCGCAAGCGCAAGACGGATAGCATTGATGCTATTTGGATTGCTGATTTTGTGCGAATTGGTGGCGCTCGCCATACCACCGACCCAACGACGATGCCAATTTACATGCAATTGCGCCAGTTGTCGCGCTTTCGCTTCAGTCTGGTTGAGCAGATTGGTGATACCAAGCGGCGCATTCTGGGCTTGCTGGATCGTGTGTTTCCAGAGTACGAAACGCTGTTTTCGTCTGTGTTTCTGCAAAGCTCGCGCCAATTGCTGGCTGAAGCGGCGACTGCCCAGGATTTTGCCGATTTTGACCTGGACGAACTGACCCAACGTCTGCGAACGGCTAGCCGTGGGCGGCTGGGTAGCCAACAGGCCGAGAAAATCCAGCAGGCGGCTCGTCAATCCATTGGCGTTACTTTCCTGGCTGATGCCAGTCGTATCCAGATGAGTTGTTTGGTTGCTCAATTGGACTTCCTGAGCCAACAAGTTGCTCAACTGGATGCTGCTCTGGCCGACCTGGTAGCCGCGCTGCCCAACCAATATCTCACCACTATTCCTGGTATTGGTTCGGTGTCGGCTGCTGCCATATTGGGCGAAATCGGCGATATTCAGCGTTTTGACACCCTCAAGCAACTCGTCGCCTACGCCGGTATCGACCC
This sequence comes from Aggregatilineales bacterium, assembly GCA_965215855.1. Taxonomy (GTDB): domain Bacteria; phylum Chloroflexota; class Anaerolineae; order Aggregatilineales; family J027; genus J027. Next base: position 764,386 of record CBDCER010000003.1, read on the forward strand.
TGTACTCTATCAAACTGGGCAGTTTGAGGCTTCCCAAACCCATATGTCCAAGCGTGGCTCGCCCTATTTGCGCCATGCCTTGTGGTTGGCCGCTAATGCTGCCCGTCTGCACGACCCTCAACTCAACGCCTACTACCAAAAGCGTCGGGCTGAGGGCAAAGCCCACGGCACCGTCTTGGGTGCGGTCTGCCGCAAGTTGCTCGCTCGCATCTTTGTTATTCTGCGTGACCAGCGCCCTTACGAAGTTCGTTGACCTTTGATTTATTTTCAATTTTGCCCTTGACTTCATATAGCAGGTCTTTCAGCGTAAGTAGCTGCTTGACGAAATATGGAATCAAATATTCGGGTTATAGCATAGGTATCAGAGTTGACAATACCTTCATCGACCCAGTCGCCATAGTTGTAAACAAAAATATTAAAGGGATTTAACCTTTGATTTAGATTCAAAGTAAACAAGAGAAGCAATGGCGATTTGTTTTTTGGAGAAATGTTATACCCCAAAGAAATATGTATATGCCTCTCTTCACACTCCTCATCTACAGTCGGGTCGCAATCACACTCCTCGGTCTCAGGATCGCAAGTACGCGGATCTGGTGCTGTAGGGGCAGGAGCGAGTGTTGGTCCAGGCTGAGGGCTAGTTTGTGTATCTGTACTCGTCCCAGTTCCCGTGCTGGTTGCAGTTCCGACATCAGGCATTGGCGTTCCTGTCGGAGCGTCACCGGGATTGCTAGGTGGTGATGCCGGGGTTGGCGGTCTGGACGGGCCCGGCCCCTCTCCTGGCTGTGTTCCACCGCCGGGCAGTATAAACGGCACCAGTGTAGCTGTGGTAACAGTGAGGGCAACTAGCAGTTTTACCCATGGGGACAGTTGCGGGCTCTGCCCACCCGATAAGCTACCTCCGCTCCGTCCAGATGTTGTAAATCGCTTGTCCTTTAAGAATGATTCTTCATACTCATCCCATGCCCGTCCGAGTTCTTCCATAAATTCCTCAACAGCAGGAGCTAATGGACTCAAATCAACTGTTGATCTCATCAAGGCGGCCATGATTAGAACCGAACCAACCACTAATGTAGCCACTAAGGCACGTTCTAATAATGCCTGTAGCCCACTCGGATCACTGTACCTGACCGGGCTATTAGCCCCATACACATAACGGTTGTACTCAATCGGGTTGCGGTAGTTCACCGGATAGGGGTCACGGCTGAGGAAACGGCCCAAGCGCGACTCATAATACCGCGCCCGCAGACTATACAATCCGGTCAGGCTATCGTGTTGCTGGCTGGTATACAGGTAGTTGTTGAGCGTGCTGCCGGTCTGGGCATAAATCTCGCCAAAAGCCGAGTAATGGTAGGTATCAGTCACTGTCCCGGCACTATCCACCAGAGCGCGGGTGCTGCCCTGAGCATCATGCAGATAATAGCTATCTACCCCGCCGCGATGCTGAGATAACAGTCGTCCATCAACCAGTCCGTAACTGACCAGCGGCGCACCGCCGCCATCAGTCTCCAATACCACATCGCCATAGCGCGAGGTCTCATCCCACAGGTAGTTTGTATCAGCCCCGTTGACCGTCTGCCGCACCCGTCGCCCGGCGGTGTCGTAGGCATAGTCCAACGCCATCATGTCCGGCAGCAGGAGGCTTAGTGCAAGCCACCACTATCCTAAGATTTCGCGGCATAGCACCAGCTATCGCGTGTGCGTGGTGCAATGCACTGGCAGCGGAGAACGAATAGAGGCTATTCATTGCCCAATATAGGTATCTCTGATGAAATGAATTGAGTGTCGCCTCTCAAAAGAATATAGAATCTATTGTCAGGATTAAAGTTTCGGTGATTTTCCGTGACGGTTTGAAAAACGTCAATTGCAAGAGCAAACCCATCAGGGTCATTATAGGCGAATTGTTGAAAATGATCATAGAATAATATATAGGATTTCTCTGTAATCCATGATAATTCACACATACTATCATCTAGAGCATCCCAATTATTGCTAGAATATGGAATTTCCATTGTGAATTTAGCCTGACTAAGAAATTCTAGAGAGTCTGTAACAATTTCCCCGTTAATGTAGAAGAAGCGAAAACCCCATTGTTTTACCAAATCAGATATAGCATCTATCTGTACCAATGTATTCCAAAGATATACCTGAGATACTGGTCGGTTTTTGAGCAATGCTTCAAGTTGTTGCATAAACTCCGCCTATATTATTATATTGTTTGAAATTGGTTCTCATTTGTTTTCAAGTCAATTATTTTGCTTACTCCTCTGAAAATAGAATGTCAGGTACAGGTCTGAGCTACCCATTTTCATATCTTTGTGGTGCCGCTCGCGGCGCGGGTAGCTCCTTTATGATTTAGGGATAGGGTGCACCTATTACTACAAAGAAATGTTCATAATGGTCATCTGTGTATAATAGGCTATACTGATAGTATTGACTAGACTGTCTATTCTGATCCCCTAATGTTACAATTCGTCTTTGCCCACGGCGGGAAAGACTAGGTGTAATGACCGTATATTCGCGATATTGATCTGGTGGTTGAATTACTGGCAGGGGCCTTGTGTTTTGATACTTAGGGTCTGGACGGTTTTGAAATGGTTGATCATCTTTATTAGGATAAAGAAAAGGGCCATTACTCCTAATATCGGTAAAGGTTTGAACAACTTCAGGGCGGCAGGATACCAAATACGAGTAACTAATTCCTGGAATATTTGGGTGCCGTCCGCCTCCCAAATAAGATGGGCACGATGGTGTGGCCGTTGGTTGCGGAGTTGGGGGCGATGTAGTGCCACTACCGCTTCCCGGCAATAAACTAATACCTATTATAGCGGCTGTTGTAAAGCTCACCGCAACCCAAAACACCAACTGCCCTGCCGCTCGTTCGGGATCCGGAACAGGATAGTTTGTACCAGCAGGATTGCCAACAGATGGGAGAGTCAATGAAGGACTAGGATCATCAGGAAGATCATCAACATTTGGAAGGAAATCATCGCTGGTAGGAGCCTGTCCATCCTGTAAACCTGGAACATTAGGATCCGATGATTGTTCCTGCTCACCTGAGCTGTCTGGACAGAGAGGTGAAGGACACCAAGCCCCATCCCCCGTGCTATCCTCCTCCTCTGTTCCCGTTCCTGCTCCGCCTCCGGACAATGACCACGGGAGTTCAAACGCCAAAGAATCTTTTATGAGTATATAGGTATTGAGAAGAGCCGCCCCAAATGTTAATGCTATTAAAAGCACAGGAACAGTAACAGAAACTCGTTGAAGCGCCCTACCAACTAAAGATAGCCCCGTCGGATCACTATACCTGACCGGACTGTTGGCCGCATACATATAACGGTTGTACTCAATCGGGTTGCGATAATTCACCGGATAGGGGTCACGACTGAGGAAGCGCCCCAAACGCGGCTCGTAGTACCGTGCCCGCAGGCTGTACAGTCCAGTCAGATTATCATGCTGCTGGCCGGTATACAGGTAACTGTTGAGCGTGGTGCCGGTCTGGGCATAAATATCACCAAAGGCGGCATAGCGGTAGGTATCAGTCACCGTCCCGGCGCTATCCACCAGGGCACGGGTACTGCCCTGAGCATCATGCAGATAATAACTGTCCACTCCGCCGCGATGCTGGGACAGCAGTCGCCCACTAACCAGCCGATAACTGACCAGCGGCGCCCCACCGCCATCCGTCTCCAACACCACATCCCCGTAGCGCGAGGTTTCATCCCACAGGTAGTTGGTATCAGCCCCATTGACCGTCTGTTGCACACGCCGCCCGGCGGTATCGTAGGCATAAATGCCGTCGCGTCCGGTAGCAGGACATCCGCCAGGCGGCTTGCTGCAAGCCACCACTATCCTAAGATTTCGCGGCATAGCACCAGCTATCGCGTGTGCGTGGTGCAATGCATTGGCAGCGGAGCAACGAATAGAGGCTATTCATTGCCCAATATAGGTATCTCCGATGAAATGAATTGAGTGTCACCTCTTAGAAGAATGTAGAATCTATTGTCAGGTTTACGGGTTCGGTGAAATTCAACTGCATGCCGTAAAACGTCCAGTAAAATGGCAAACTCATCAGGTTCACTATGAGCAAATCGTTGGAATTGATCATAAAGTAACACATAAGACTTTTCTGTGAACCATGACAAATCGTGCACACAATCATACAGAGCATTCCAGTTGCTGCGAAAGAATGGAAACTCCATTACTGATTTAGCTTGCTCAAAGAAACTCTCTGTATCTGTAACAATTCTTCCGTTAATGTAGAAGAAACGGAATTCCCATTGATTTACCCACTTAGATATGATATCTACCTGGGCATTTGCCTTCCAAAGATAAACTTGAGATTCCGTTCGACTCTTGAGTAGTGCTTCAAGGTATTTCATTAACTTTCCCTAATCATTTATTGCATCGGCCATATCCTAAAGAAATGCTCGTAGTGTTCATCTGTATAATATACCTCAGTCGGATAATACTGGCTGGGTTGCCTATTTTGATCACCTAGAGTTACAATTCGCCTCAAGCCGCGACGCGGATGTCCAGGTGTGTCTACAGTATATTCACGATATTGATCTGGTTTGCTGATTGGACGCAAGGGTTTTTTATTACCTATGCGCTGGTCTCTCCAATTATAAAATTGACCATTGTCTTCAGGGTAAGGAAATGGGCCATCATTTAGAATCAGACCCCAGGTAACAAGAACCTCTGGACGACAATGAACCAAATCCCATAAAGTTATGTCAGGGATGTTAGGATAGATTCCTCCCCGCATTATAGATGGGCACGATGGTGTGGCCGTTGGTTGCGGAGTTGGGGGCGATGTAGTGCCACTACCACTTCCCGGCAATAAACTAATACCTATTATAGCGGCTGTTGTAAAGCTCACCGCAACCCAAAACACCAACTGCCCTGCCGCTCGTTCGGGATCCGGAACAGGATAGTTTGTACCAGCAGGATTGCCAACAGATGGGAGAGTCAATGAAGGACTAGGATCATCAGGAAGATCATCAACATTTGGAAGGAAATCATCGCTGGTAGGAGCCTGTCCATCCTGTAAACCTGGAACATTAGGATCTGATGATTGTTCCTGCTCACCTGAGCTGTCTGGACAGAGAGATGGAGGACACCATCCCCCACCCTCCGTATTATTATCTTCTTCAGTTGCAGTTCCAGCTCCACCTCCGGACAATGACCACGGAAGCTCAAACGCCAGGGAATCCTTTATTAGGATATAAGCGTTGAGAAGAGCCGCCCCAAATATTAATGCAATTAAAAGCACAGGGACGGTAACAGAAACTCGTTGAAGCGTCCTACCAAGCACGCCAGTTAGCCCACTGGGATCACTATACCTGACCGGGCTATTGGCCCCATAAACATATCGGTTGTACTCAATCGGATTGCGGTAATTCACCGGGTAGGGATCACGGCTGATGAAACGCCCCAAACGCGGTTCATAATACCGTGCCCGCAGGCTGTACAGTCCAGTCAGATTATCATGTTGCTGGCCGGTATACAGGTAATTGTTGAGCGTGCTGCCGGTCTGGGCATAAATATCACCAAAGGCGGCATAGCGGTAGGTATCAGTCACCGTCCCGGCACTATCCACCAGGGCACGGGTGCTGCCCCGGGCGTCATGCAGGTAATAGCTATCCACCCCACCGCGATGCTGGGACAGGAGTCGCCCATCAACCAGCCCATAACTGACCAGCAGCGCACCACCGCCATCGGTCTCCAGCACCACATCGCCATAGCGTGAGGTTTCATCCCACAGGTAGTTGGTATCAGTCCCATTGACCGTCTGCTGCACCCGGCGTCCGGCGGTGTCGTAGGCATAGTCCAGGTCCGTCATGTCCGGCAGCAGGACACCTGTCAGGCGGTCTTCGGCGTCGTAGCTGTAGCTAGTCACGCCCGCCGTGTCGGCCATGGTGATCATATTGCCCCGGCCATCGTAGCCATAGGTCGTCGTCACCTGGCCGTCCACCGCCACCTGCGTCAGTTCATCCAGGTTATTGTAGGTGTAGGTCGTGGTCGAATCGCCTGCCACTGCCTCACTCAAACGGTTGCCGGTCTTGTCGTAGGTGTAGTCGGTGGTCAGCGTGCCGCCGCCACCATCGGGACGAGTCTCGCGCACCAGCCGGTAAGCCGCATCATATTCCCAGGTGGTGAGGCTGCCATCCAGTTCGGTCAGCGTCAGCGGGTTGCCCGCAACATCGTAGGTGTAGGCATAGGACGCCAGCGTGGTCTGGGGCGCGGTGTCATACTGCACGACCTCTGTGACGCGATCCAGCGCATCATACTGGTATTCCTCAACAACGCCGTTGGGATAGTCAATCTGAGTCAGCAGGCCGCGTGTGTTGTAGGACAATGTGCTGGTCAGGCTGCCGGGTTCGGTCATCCTGGTTGGTAGGTTGCGTTTGTTGTAAGCGTAGGTGGTGGTCCCGGCAGGCGTTGTCATAGAACGCTGGTTGTGGGCGGCATCGTAGGTATAGGAAACTTGTCCATGCGGAGCCGTGATATTTACCACGCGGTCCTGGGCATCGTAGGTATAGCTGGTGGTTCCCAGGTTGTTGGCGGCCCAGGCCCGTCTGCCAGTGGGTGTGTAGCCATAGGTCGCGTCGTTGCCATCGAAATAGTCAGCCAGGGTCAGGCGGTGGCGACTATCGTAAGTGAAGGTGTTGGTACTGCCATCGGTCAGGCGATGACTGATGAGGTCACCGCTGCGGTCATAAGTATACTGCTCATACGAACCATCCGGCAGTGTCTTCTCGGTCAGGCGGCCCAGGCGGTCATAATCGAGCCAGGTGGTGTGCAAGTTGGCGTCTTCAATTGACCGCACATCACCAGCCGGTGTATAGGTATAGGTGGTCGTGGCGGCCTCGGATGAGCCATAAGCCAGGGTAACGCTGCCCAGGCGGCCTGCCGGATCATAGTCGTAATGCGTGGTACTGGCATCGGACGTGTTGTAGGCCGTCGTGACATCCACTTCGCGCCCGGCCAGGTCATAAGCATAATGGGTCGTGCTGGCATCGGCTGTGCCATAACCCATCGTAATGTTGGTGGCCCGTCCCATCGTATCGTAAACATAATGGGTGGTGGCGGCATCGGCTGTACCATAAGCGACGGTTTCGTCCGTCAACTGACCGGTCACATCATACGTGTAAAGTGTACTACTGGCTTCCGGCGTGCCGTGTGCAACCGTCACCGACTCAACGCGCCCGACGAGATCATAGGCGTAGTAGGTCACGCTTTCTTCGGGCGTGCCCGCCGCTACCGCCACATACTCCTGGCGGCCTGCCGGATCGTAACTGAAGGTGGTGGTACTGGCATCGGCGGTGTTGTCGGCAGTTGTGATGCTGCTGATACGCCCCGCGAAGTCATAGGCATAGCGCGTGACATGCCCGGCTTCATCGGTGAAGGTCTCCAGACGCCCATTGGCATAGGATTGCTGGGCATAGGTCAAGTCGGCGTGGGTGGTCCGGATTGTGCGGCCCCGCGTATCATATTCGTATTGCGTTTCATGGCCGGTAGGGTCGGTGATAGTCGTGACGCGCCCCAGCACGTTGTAGTCATAAAGGGTTGTGGAGAATTCGGGTGTGCCATAACCCCGCGTCACAGATACGTGCCGTCCGGCAGTGTCATAAAGGGTGCGGGTGGTGCTTTCGTAGGCCGTACCGGCAGCCACCGTCACATCTTCCAGGCGTCCGGCTCCGTCGTAAGTGTATTGGGTGGTGCTAGCTTCGGATGTGCCCGCTGCATGGGTGATACTGCTTTGCCGCCCGGCCACGTCGTAGCCATAGGTGGTCATGATTCCGGCCTGATCCACCTGGCTGAGTAGTCGCCCGGCAGGATCGTAGCTGTATTGGATGGTGGAGCCATCCTCATAGGTGATTTGCTGAACCCACCCCATATGGGTATAGGCATAGTGGGTCTCCTGACCACCCGGCTCAGTGACCAGCACTACCTGATCGACACCGTTGTAGGCATAGGTCGTGGTCTCATTGGCCGGGTTGGTCTGGCTCGTCAGCCGCCCAATGGTATCGTAGTCATAGGTGGTGGTGGCGGCGCTGGCCGTCCCAAAAGCGACGGTCGAACTAGTGATATGCCCAACCGGGTCATAGATATAATGGGTGGTGCTTTCATCGGACGTACCGGCAGCCACCGTCACATCTATCACCTGCCCGGCCATGTCATAAGCGTATGTGTCCAGACGACCGGATTCGTCGGTGTGGTCCAGAACGTTCCCGGCACCATCATAGGTCCAGGTGGCTGTCGCATCATCCGGATAAATCCGTTGGGTGATGCGTCCCCGCACATCATATTGATACTGCGACATCGCCGCCTCCGGCGTTCCATACGCCTCGGTGACGCTCAGGACCTGGCCCGCCGAATCATAAACATAATAGGTCGTTACGGCGTCCGATGTGTTACACGCCTCGGTGACATGCGTGATCTGACCCGCCGGATTGTACGTATAACACATGGTGCGGGCATCGCCGGTTCCGTAGGCTACTGTGACATCTTCCAGGCGTCCGGCTCCGTCGTAAGTGTATTGGGTGGTGCTAGATTCGGGTGTTCCATCAGCTTCAATCTTCTGGATGAGTTGTCCGCCCAGATCATAGACGTAGCGTGTGACCAGACCGGTGGGGTCGGTCTCGGTGAGGACATTGTCCCGGAAGTCGTAGGTATAGGTATAGGTCAGCGGGTTGCCCGGATCAAGCGGATTGATGTAGTAGACATGTGTCAGGCGATTGGCGGCATCGTATTCATATTCTGTCCGCAGTCCCAATGGATCCACCTGCGCTGAACGGTTGCCGACCGGGTCATACTCAAACTGGTAGAAGTACGTGTTTTGGGCATCCAGCGGAATGGTGGCTGTCAACAGGTAACCCAGGTCATTGTAGGTATAACTGGCTGTGGTGTTGTTGGCATTCGTCCACGACTCTACGTGTCCCAGCGTATCGTAGGTATAGGCCGAAGCATGGCCGAGCGGGTTCGTAACTGCCTCGACATTCCCAAACTCATCATAGGTGTACTCGGTGGGTCGCCCACCCCCATTGTTGTAAATGTGGATCGTGCCATTAGTATTCCATGACAACGTACCGAGTGTTCCCAGACTATCCTCAGCACTGATAGGTAGATAAGTCTCGTTGTAACTAAAATTAATCTGGTCATTCAGCGCATTGGTAAGCGTGGCCGGGCCACCGTACTCGTTATATTCGACGCTCATGACGGTAATGCCCAGCGGATTTTGCATCGAGGTGCGATGTCCATTCTCGTTGTAGGTGTAGGTGGTGGTCTCGCCCAGATGGTTGGTCTCGGACACCAGGTTGTACTGTGCATCGTAAGTAAAGGTCATCGTCCGGCCTAGTGGGTCTATTTCCCGTAGCAAATTGCCGAACGGATCATAAATGAGAGTCGTCACACCACCATCAGGGTGCGTGATCTGGATAGCATGTTGGATTTCCTGGCGATATGTTGACATCAAGATGTTACGGTCCAGTCGTACCTGGGGCGGACTGTCCATCGTATAATCGTATTCAGTGGTATAGCCCAACGCATCCGTCACGCGGTAGAGCCGGTCATAGAGCGTCGGATCCTGGGTCGTGGCCGGGCCGTAGTATTCAACGGTGGCGACGGTATAGCCGCGCGGGTCGGTGCCACTCAGGAAGAAATGGTCGGTGTTGTAGGTGTAGGTCAGCGGCGCATCAATGTCCGGCATCTCGACCGCCACCAGGTCCCCCGCCGTGTCATATATATATTGGTAGCTGTTGCCCGCCGGGTCGATGATGCGCGTGATGCGTCCGGCGGTATCGCGCTCGAACTGCACGTTCAGCCCACCCGAATTGCTGGTGATGCCGTTCGGCGAGAAGGTCAGTGTATTGCCGTTGAGGTCTTCAATCGACTCCAGTGTGCCATCGGCCCCAATGGTGAACACCCGCCCGTAAGGGTCGGTGTAGATGTAGCGTTGGGGGTCATATTCCGCGCCGGGGAAACAGAAATAGACGCCGCCAGAGATGGTCAGCAGTTCACAGCTATCGGCTTGCAGCGTGCCATAGAAGCCTGGCTCAGGTGTGTAGTTCTGCAGCAGCGCAAACTGGAAGATGGGGTTGGGTGTCGGTGTGAAGAAGAAGGTCGTGCGCCGCCCATCGGGCATGGTCAACGTGACGTTCTGAGCCTCATCGACCTCCAGACGTGGGTAACCGATGTCCAGCGTCCAGCCATGTCCGAAATCGCCCACGATGTCGCGTTGCAGGCTGTCGTAGGTGCGCCCGACCGTGATGGGTAGTCCCGTCACCGGCACGACCAGGTCGGTCACGCTGAAGCTGACGCGCCCCGGCTTGTACTGACAGCCGACGGTAATCATCACACCGGATGCCACCAATTGCCCACCATCGTCACCCGTGACGCGGATAGCATAAGAATCGTTCGCCAACAGGGTGGTATCCAGTGTCGCCAGTGTGCCAGGTACGTTCGCCGCGACACCCGTTGCCAACACGCGCACCTGGTCGGGGTAATTGACCGGCCAATAGTCCACAGTTGCATCTGCCGGGCCGGTGCCATCTGACACTACATCAAATGTACCACAGATCGGCTGGGCGGCGCTGTCGTCGAGGAAGCCGGGCACGTCAATCGGCGGTGCGCCAGGGTCTTCAGGATCAGGCGGCGGTGGCGGGAAGTCGAAGGTGATGACCACCGTATCATCGCGGCTGAATTCACCGTCGGTGGCAGTCAGTTGCAGTTCATAGACGCCCGGCAAACTGGCCGTAGCGATGGCCGCCAGGCTGGCCGGGTCATCGAAAGTCAACTCGGCTTCAGGATCTGGGAAGCTAACCACGCGCCAGGTATGGGTCAGGAGTTCGGGCATGGCATCGGCATCGCTGGCCTGGCCCGCCAGGGTTGCATCGGGAATGCTGACCGTCTGGTCCGGTCCGGCGTCAACCGTGGGCGGACAATGCCCCGGCAGACCATCGGGGGGTGTACAAGTGGGATAAACGGGTGGATAGAGATAGATATTTGAGCCTGCGATGTTATTGACCTCGTCCGGTTCGCTGTAGCGATCCAGGTCATCGGCCACCACCCAGACCGGCATAGCGACCGTATTCGCACCCAGTCCGGTTAGCTCAACATCCTGGTAGGTGCCCGGGGCGAGACCATTCATGATGGTCGTGACGCCGAGCAGCGAACCGCCCGCACCTGGGTCACCATCGTAGAAACCGACGCGCACGCCATCAGCGGGATCACCGACCACCGGGATATGCGCGCCGCCGCCGTTGCCAATCCGCACGGTGAGCGTGATGGGCTGGTCAATGCCGCTTTGCGTGGCCCGCACATAGGACGCGGTTAAGTCCGGGTGGGCGCTGGCACAGCCTTCGGTGTAGACGTTTTCACGGAAGTTATTGTAAATCTCCCAGTTATTAGCTTGGATGGTGGGAATAGTGCCATCATTATTGACATTGGTGATGTGATAGGCATGTTGGTTCCAAATCTGGCGCGTCGGAATCCAGTTGTTCTGGCTATCGCCGTAAACATGAATGCCATGGCTAATTGGATACCCGTAGTCGTTGCTAATCTTCACAATCTCCACATGGTTGTCAGCATCGACATCAACCAATATGGGGAGTTCGGTTGTGGTGCTGCTTGAGCTATCAGTTTCCCACAACACAAAGCCATCCGTCCCCCGGTAAATCCGCAGTTTCAATTCGTCGCCATAGATGATTTCTGCCGAACCATCGCCTTCAAAATCGAATACGGCTGATCCGGTTTGTCTCGATGAAAAGTCCTGCGTGGGGCTACTCCACTTCACGCTACCATTAGTCTCAAAAACAATGTAATTATTGCTACCCGCCACGCCAATCTCAGGTTCACCATCGTAATCGACATCAGCAACAGTTGGCGGGCCATGACCACCGCCCGGAACACCAACCGGCCCCCATTTGATGCCGCCATCATGTTCAAGCAGATAGATACTGTTGTTTCCAACTAAGACGACTTCAGGATAAGGGTCATCATCGAAGTTGCCAACAGCGTTAAAGCCACTCGGCAAGTTGCTATGATGCCAGTAGACGCTGCCATCAGCATGATAGGCGGTGTTGCCAACCAACACTTCCGGAGTACCGATCATATCCAAATTGGCAGCAAATGATAATTGTTTGACACCATGCCCATGTACGCCAAACCATTTCAAGGTGCCGTCGTTGTTAAATACAGCAGCACTGTAAATGATGTCAGGCGTGCCATCTTGATCAATGTCAGCGATTGAAGGACCACCATTTGTATAAGGCTCAATTGGTAGAGGAGGAAATGCTGCACTCCGCCATTTGAAAGTGCCATCATGTTCAAATGCAATCAGATGGACACGGCTTTCATCAACCGTAATGATTTCTGGTTGACCATCTAAGTCAATATCTCCTGCGGCAAGTGCAGCCGACGGATTGACTTCGTAACTGGAATTACTGACGGTAAATATTTCCCCGCTACCATCGCCATGAATCGCCCGTAAATGACCGTTTGCTACGTAATCATCGCCAATAAATGTGGAGAATATAATATCAGGGATACCATCTGATGTGATATCGATCACCACCGGTGCCATCATGACCTGGTGAGAATTGGGGACAATTGGACTGCCGGTCCACTCCCATTCGAGGACGGGGCTAAAATCACCCGGCGGCGGTGCGAAACATTCGGGGCCGGAATGGTTGTAGTTGTTGAGTTCGTCGCTCTCAACGATCACCTCACTGCTATCCACAAAAGCATGGATATAATTGCCACTGAAACTCAACGTACCCGACACCTCAGCAATCACGACAGTGGTGCTGTCGCCCGGCAGGTCGGGATGGGTGGTCGTGCCCAGCAGGTTATCCACACCAACTTCATACGTGTCGTTATCGTTGGCATCCTCGAAAAAGACGATGCTGAACGCTGCACCGGTGGGGTCCGGGCTGGCATTGCTGATGGTGGCGGATGTGGTACCGGAGACCGCCAGGGTCTGGTCGTCCACCGCCATACTGGACACATCGACGTAATCGACTACCAGGTCAGGCAACAGGTCGTAGTAAATGGTGAGGTGATCCACCACAGAGAATTCGGTGTCGTCGGCCACCAGTTCCAGCACATACGCGCCGGATTGACTCAATGTCACCGACGGGTCTTCGAGGGTCTCGTCGGAGAACACCACAGCGCCTGGCCCACTGCGTTGGCGCCACTGAAGGCTCAGGCTGCTGCCCGCTGGCAAGCCATCATCACTGACCGCGCCATCCAGTTGGGTTGACCCACTGGCGATAGTCTGATCCAATCCGGCATCGACCGTTGGGGGAGCATTGGGAATCACCGAGGGTTCAGCATAGCAGAAGGTCTGGAAGACCGTCGCGTTCTGGATGTCCAGCGGCAGGTGCACCGACCATTGCAACTGGATGTAAGGCTCGGTAGCCACATAAGCGCCTCCGGTATCCGGCGTCAGCGTGTCTGTCAGGGGGTTGCCCGGTGTCGGCGCGGCAGGTCCCTGCGCCAGGGTGTAACTGCCAATGCCATTGTCCTCAACGTACACGGCCCAGGCAGCCCCCTCTGGCAGGGCGTAGTAGGCACTCACCGGTTCGGTCACCGGTATCTGGACGGTGCCATCCCCGTGCATTCCGGCACTATCCCAGGTTACATAGGCATTTGGCGCATTACTGCTATCCAGCCAACCATGTGCCACACCGGCTTGCCAATCCTCACAGATCATGCCCGGCAGCGTCATCCAGTCGATCCTGGCGATATTGGACGTGATTTGTGCGTTGCCAGAACTCACGGTGGCAACTGCCATGTCCAAGCCATTGTTGGTGCCGGTATAGACTAAGGTTGCTATACCATCCGTATCCGTCATGCCGCTGGTTGTCTGGGGACCATTAACCCCACTGACGGTCAGGTTCACGCTGAAACCGGCGATTGGCAGCCCATCTGCATCCAGCAAGGTCGCGCTCAAGGTGTGGGACATACCGGTGATGATCGGTCCGGCTACTGCTGGACTGAGGGTCAGACTGGCCCCGACCAACACGGTCAACGTGTCACAGAACGCCCCGTCGGTCTGGAAGTTGGCATAGTCCACGTTGTCGCTGATCGAATCCCCAGATCCCATGCCCGCACCCGATGGTCCATCGGCGGCTCCCCACCAGTTGGTGGTGTAGTCCCGGCTACCCGACGAACCGGAGGCATAGACGCTGGTCGCCGAATTGCCGGTGATACACGAGTTGTTGACGGTGGCGGTCGTGCCATAGCTGTTGTAGATCGCGCCGCCACGGCTTGTTGCTTGATTATCGTTGATGTTGCTGTTGATGATGGTCAGCGTGTCGCCATTTGCGACCGCACCGCCTTCATCGCCCGCGCTGTTATCATGCAAATGGCTATCGGTGATGCTCATACTCTCATTGGCCCGGATCGCGCCCCCGTCATCGCCTGCCGTATTGCCCCCAAACTCACTGTTACCAATCGTGGTCGTGCCATTGTCGTAGATCGCGCCCCCATCGTCCCCAGCATGGTTGAGGGAGAACTGGCTATTGGTGATGGTGAACACGCCTGGCTGGACATGAATGGCTCCGCCATCTACCGTGGCCGTGTTGCCGGTGAAGACGCTATCTTCAATGTTGACCGTACTTGAGCTGTCCGCACTATGAATGGCTCCCCCATCAATCGTCGCACTATTATTGAGAATCTGGCAATCGGTGAATGTGGTCGAACTCACTCCGGCGACCACGAGTGCCCCACCATATTCTGTCGCACTATTGGCGTCCAGCGTGCTTTGCGTCAGAGTCAGCTGGCCGTGGTTCCGGATCGCGCCCCCGTCAATGGCGGTATTGCCCGAAAAGGTGGTAGCGGTGATGTCCACGTTACCGTTGCTACTCGACACGAGGCCGCCACCCCAATCCCCGGCGGTATTATCTGTAATCTGCGTGCTGGTGATCGTCAGGTTACCTGAGTTGCGGATCGCGCCTCCCTCATCGGCAGTGTTATGATCCAGGGTGCTGTCAGTGATGATGAGGGAGTGAGCATCATCATTCTTGATAGCCCCGCCCGCATTCGTCGCCGTGTTGTAGGAAAACTGGCTGTCAGTAATGGTCAGCGTGGCATCGTCATTGTGAATGGCTCCGCCATCAAATAGAGCCTGGTTGCCGGTGAACACGCTGTTGGTGATCGTCATCGTATTGTCGGTGTCGTTGTCAATCGCGCCGCCATAGTCCGCGCTGTTGTTGGTGAAGGTGCTGTTGGTGATGGTCATACTGGACCCGCCCGGCGCAGCGGGTTGGTCAATCGCGCCACCGGTTTTGTCGGAATGGTTGTTGCTGAAGGTGACGGTATGGATGGCGACCTGCCCGCCCGCGTTCTTGATAGCCCCGCCCGCACCGCTGGAATCCCCACCGGTGAGGGTCAGGTAATTCAGCGTCAGGATACCTGTAGTCTGCACTTCGATGTGGCGAAATTGGGGGGCGGTACTCTCGCGCTGCAAGGTGGCCCCATAACCTTCAATCGTGATCTCACTGGTAATATCCGGCAGTTGATCGGTTAGGGTGTAGGTGCCACTCGCCGCCAGGCAGATGGTGTCAGGTCCCGGATTACTATTGGCGGTGATGATAGCATTCACCAGGCCGGTCAGGTCATGATCCTGCACCGTATTGGCCGGTGTACAGTCTGCTATATCTAACGGTGGTGCGCCCGGCGATGGCTCATGGCGCGTGTTACTGCCAGTCGGTGATGTGGGGCCATTGCTGATCAGGGCCCGGGCCGGGCCAGTGGTCAGCACCAGGCCGACAATAACCACCGTAATGAGGTATTTTTGCAGCAAATTTCGGAGGGACATGACAGACCTCTTTAAGACTCAATAAGAAAACAGATTAACTACCCAAATGGCGACGACAATGACAATGGATCTGCAGCTATGAATAAAAATGGTCGGACACTACTTTTATTGTAAGGAACTTTATGAAAAGTGAATATGACTTTGTGCTACGATTCCATGACGTTTGTCATACGATGCTTCACAAACTACTACGTAGGAGTTAATTTGTATATTACAGATCAGGGTGATGTCAGGTTGGTGGGAGCCAGTACGGCTGTGGGTATCTGTCTTGTCAAGCCAACTGATGACCATCAGGCAATAGGGTGGTACTGATCGACACGCTCCTTTAAGGCATCAAATTCCTGGCGTGATGGTGTTGCCGCTAAATCGGCTTTCAGTCCTTGTATATCGTCCTTGATGAAGGCAACATCAGCCTCTACTTTTGTCAATCAGCGATCCAAACCCTTGAAACCAATTCGCATTTCTTGACGCAGACCTTCAATATCCGACTGGGTAATATTGGCATGGAATTCGGTCAATTCGCGATGAACAATATCCTGCATGTCTTTCCGAACTGCCTCCCGAAAGCCCTTTAATGCTTGCACCAAATCAGCTTTAGTCAAAGGTTCTCTTGTACTCATGGTAGGAGCAGCATAGCATATCGCATTGCCTGTTCTCAACCAGAAGTTAAGTATCGGAGCCACCGGGGCGGTCGGATCGCTTGTTTGCCAACCTTTGGCGCGTCACCTGCTCCAGGTCATGCCAAAAGCTCTCGTCCACATACCAGTCCCCCATCTTCGCCGCAATGGCTTGCATATCACTATCATCCAGTTGAGCGATTTCCTGGTCAGTAAACTCGCATCGCTGCAGATCTTCGCGGCTGACGCCAGTGATAGAAAACAGTCTGCTGCCGGGATCCGTCTCTTCAGGGAAGCGCAACGCAATGGCTTCACGTAGCCAGTTTCCCTGTGGGCCATCCATAACCGTTTTCAGCAGTACCAGGGCCATGCTGGCTTGATGCGCTGGTGGCAATTTTTCCCAGTGCGTGCGGAGTTCATCCTTGAGTTGCAACAGGTGTTGGGGTTGTGAGTCGGGAAGAGTTTCGCCGTGGAGCGGCTCAGAAGGTAATAGACTCTATCGGAAATAGAAAGAAACAGGTAAGCTAGATCGAAAAAAGCATATAGGTCAACGATCAACGATGATAAACTACCAGGAACTGAGAGGCAAACCGGGAGTATTCAGGAGTTTCACAGGCTTGACGCCGCGAGCTTTCGCCAAGCTGCTGGTCGATTTTGAAGCCGCCTATGAAGCGGATTTGGAAGAGCGCGAACAGCAACGCGAAGGCGAGCGGCAACGGCAACGAGGTGGGGGTCGGCGCGGGGCAATACCAGCGATCGAAGATAAGTTGATGTTTATCCTGGTGTACTTTCGGTTCTATCCGGTGCAAGTGCTGCAAGGGTATCTGTTTGGCATGGGGCAACCCCAAGCGAATGAATGGATACAACGGTTGATACCAATTCTCAATGCGGCATTGGGTTATCAGCAGCAACTCCCGGCGCGTCAGGCCAAAGAAATCGCCGAGGTATTAGCCAGGTGTCCGGGGTTAGAGTTCGCCATTGATGGGACGGAAAGGCCAATTCGCCGCCCAAAAGACCCTGAGCGCCAGCGCCAGCACTATAGTGGTAAGAAGAAGCGCCATACGGTCAAGAACAATGTGATTATGGACAAGCGCACGCGCAAGATCAAAGGGTTGAGTCCGACCAGTGAAGGCAAGAAACATGATAAGAAACTCGCCGATGAACACGCCCTCCAATTTCCACCCGGGAGCAAGCTCTGGAAAGACACCGGTTTTCAAGGCTATGAGCCAGCGGGTACCCAGACATTTCAACCCAAGAAAAAGCCCAGAGGACGCGAGTTAACACCGGAGGAAAAAGCCCGCAATTCAGAACTCTCCAGTGAGCGTATCTGCGTTGAACATGGTATTGGTGGGGTGAAAGCTCTTGCCATTGTGCGGCATATCTTTCGCCACATCAAAACTGACCTGGCAGATTTGGTCATGGAGACAGCGTGCGGTCTTCATAATTTACGGATTGACTATCCCCTCGCTGCCTGATCCTGTCATGGGTAAGGGAAAATTGTATCTGCCGGTTGCTATTTGGCTATTTCCGATAAAATCTATTGGTGTAGATACATCGGGCGTTGTGTCGGGAGCAGCACCGAACTGGTCCGTGAGGATCACATCCAGTGCCAGATGGTAGGTTTCCTGGAGGGCGTCGCCAATTTGTCTACCGATAGCGGCAACCTCATTGGCACTCATCCCCTCAATCTGTTCACGAAGATCGGGACGACAGGCCAGGCAATCTTCTTTGCTGACCCAACTGATCGGTATTGGCGGTGGTTCACGTTCTGGCATTGTTATTCATTGCATATCCTGGTTGTCAGTCATCTTGCCCAACCAAAAGCCCTCGACATAGGCATCCAGTAACGGACTTCGCCCGGTAAGTAGCGCATCATCGCTTCGTTCAAACACCTGCAAATCCACAACCTGCTCGCCCTGGCGAATAATTCTGTGCATGGTGGCCTGGATTTCGTGCGACTGCACTTGGAGATGGATGATGGCGAGGATTTCAATGCGGTTGGGGTCTTGTGTCGGTGATTGAGTAATTGGGTTATCGACCGAGCCTCGACTGGCCCAGGCTTCGGTGATGAAGAACAGTTCATCCAGGGTCGAGACGATGTGGCGTTGGGCCAGCATATAACCAGCGGCTCGCATCGTGTGTAGTCGCGCCGCGTGTGTACCCGGCATCTCCGGCAGCACACCGATGGTCCACTTCTCGCCGCCAATCGCAATAACCATTGGGGGCTGATCACCATGCTGCAACATCAACTCGCGTGCGATCTGCGTCACGCTTGCCAGGGTCATGGGTTCCGGTTGCTGCTCGCGTTCTTTGCTCATGCCAAAACAGTTGGGCGTATCTCCCCTTACCACTCCAGCATACCGCGCCGGTCGCTGTCAAGCGACCCGGCTCGGTCGCATCAGTTGCTCTGGCTTTTCCCCTGCTGAAATCCGGTGGCAGGCTTCGAGCAACGGGTTCGGTAACCCATTCAGAGTAGGTGAAACCAGTTGAAATGGCTCCAATGCCATCACCTCTTCGCCGTTATGTACTATCTCAAAGATTACCATGTTCCCCCGATGCACCCCGACATCCAGGCCGATAACGAATAGTATCTTCTTAGGGTTTGGATCAGATGGAAGATGAGCCTCATCGTCACTCCCCGGCAGGTTCAGCCAACTTTCGCAGATGAAAAACACCTGTTCCAGCCGACCTAGCCGCCCACTGCGTCCCAACAACACCCCGGATGCTGCCAGCATGTCCGCTCTTTCCTGGAAGGTTTTGGGAAAATCCGGCATTTGGGCCACGGTGTAGCGGGCACTGCCTTCGACGATGAGGGTCGGAATAAACTCGCCATACCGCAAGTCAGTTTCACAGACAATCCGTGAGACATGTTCCAGTGTCAGACGATTGGGTGTTGGTTCGTATTCTTGGCTCATGGTGGGATATGGGAAAAAGAAGAGACTGACACGTAGGGTAGTACGTTGCAAAAAACTCAAGTGAGGTTTAGAGCGTTTTATCTCGATATCCAGAGCGCATGAGCTGGACTACTCACTGGGTACAATAGTGGTTTGGCAGCGTTAGCGGTGGGCGCTTTTTCCGAAAAACACCTCGGCCAAAGATCGTTTGATCAACGATTGATACGGGACATTCAGGGCGTTGGCCTGCTCCTTGATCCGGTCGATCAGATATTCCGGCAGCCGGATCGAGATAGAACGGGTAGTCGGTTTCAAGTTAGGAAACCGGACCCGGCGGGCATCCGTTGGCATGTAATGGTCACTCAGATCCAACTGAGACCAAAAGTCCTGTTCGTCATCTTCATGCTCGAATTTGGGTAATTTAAGCGGCTTTTTCATATAAATCACGCTCCTTTCGCCGGTTGAGATCACGCGCCGAGATAATCCGGATGCGCTGGCGGCGCTGGGTATAGACCACAAACAACATCCGTCCGCGGCGCGTCTGGCCCACCACGATCTTTCGCACTTCTCCGGTCGAATGTATGGGATCCGGGTATTCGCGCTTGTGGGGATCGAAAAAGACCGGCTCAGCTTCATTCCGGCTCACCCGATGCTTATGCCAATTCTTGTCCCGGTTGCCACGATCCCAGACGAAACCAACAACATCCTTAACCGACCTCATGTGTTTTCCTGTAATAACTTGTATATACTAGATTACACAAACGGCTCTGTCAAGCAGTCCACAGACGATACCCGACTTTTTGCTTGGCAAAATTGGTCATCCGGTTTACAATTTGCCGCCAAATGGTAGTCAGTCGGTAATCTAACTCCCTCACCGGCCTGGTAAAAGGATGAAACGACGATGGCACAACCCACCCCGGCTGCAATCATGGCTGAGATGACCAGACAGGACATCGCCCAACAGCTTGAGACAGCGCCCATTCTGGTCACCTATGCTCGGCATCGGGCCCACACCACCCTACTCAGCCTGGTCCTGCAAACGACGCAACGCACGGTGTATAGCTACCAACTGACCGCGGAAGACACCCATCTGGCAGCACTGCTAGAGCATCTGGTTGCGGACACGCAGTTCCC
Organism: Aggregatilineales bacterium; assembly: GCA_965215855.1. Classification (GTDB taxonomy): domain Bacteria; phylum Chloroflexota; class Anaerolineae; order Aggregatilineales; family J027; genus J027. Next base: position 784,857 of record CBDCER010000003.1, read on the forward strand.
GGCGGCCTTTGGCAGGCAGACCCGGGCCGCCTTGACCAGCTCTGAAGCGCCAGAAGACTGGGCGGCTGCTTTTGGAGCGGACCTGGCAGCGTTGGGTGAGGAGGACCATCTGCTGATATTGGATGAATGGGACCGGCTGGCCGGTGACCGGGACAGGATAGATCGTTTCTGGCGGGAACTGCTGCAGTACCTCCCCTCGACTGCTCAACATCCTTGTCAATGGCCGCGAACTACCGCGCCAGCCCTGGAATGACCTGATCCTGGCCGGACACGCCCACACGCTGGGTACAGCCACGGCCTTGGGGGGCGGAACCTGGGAATTGCCCACCGCGCAAGGCCAGATTGAGTGCTACACCTTGACCGGCCAAGCGCGTATCCTGAGTGATGGCCGGGCGATCTATACCTGGGATGGGGCTTTGCCACGGTTGCTGGCCTACTATTTCATTGAACACCCCCTGGCAACGCGCTCGGAAATCTTCGATGTCTTCTGGGCACACCTCGGCATCAAAGAAGCCACCAATGTCTTTCATGTCACCAAGCGCAAAATCTCCGAGAAGCTGGACTATGAGCTGACCACCTACCAGAACGGCTTCTATGTTCCGTCATCGAAAATTCGTATCTTGTATGATGCCCGAGAATTCGAGCAGCTGGTGGAAGAGGCTGCCGTGGCCCCGGATGATGTGGCACGGGCGACGTGGTCTCGGGCTGTGCAACTGTACCGCCATCCTTACCTGAATGGCTGGGATATGCTCTGGATCGTCGCCAAACGCGAAAAACTCCGGAGTGATTATGTACAGGCATTGACCGCCCTGGGACGCTGCCACCGCCAGCCTGACCCGCAACGCGCCTTGGGCTTTTTTCTGCGAGCCGTGGCCGAGGCTCCCGCCCGTGAGGATGCCCACCAGGAAATCATGGCCCTCTACTGTGCGTTCGGGCAATTAGACGCAGCCATCCGGCAATACCAGACTTTGCAGCAAACCCTGAAACGCCACTGCAACCTGACGCCCTCGCCGGAGACCCAAGCCCTCTATGACCGCTACCGGTCTGGTGGCTAAAGTCAGTACGGTCAGATTATAGAGGATCATAGGCCGGAACCTTGACCGGTGGCAGGGAGATACTGTCAGCGTGTTGGCTTGCATTTTGTTGAGCGTCAGCGTAGGGAATGCCCCACTGTGCCATACTCCCCCGGCGAATAGTTTCCGTGGGTGGTGTATCCGGTGGCAGTTGTAGGGTCCAGATGGGAATGGTTCGTCCTTCGTGGTCACGCACCATGGCCCGGCGGGGGCGTTGGTTTGCCAGCAGCGTCGCCAGTTCCAGGTGTTGCTCCGGCAAAGACAGGTAGACCGGATGCTGGGTATCGGTCTGGGCGTCATGCTTGATGGATTCTGGGTCGATACTGCCCAAGCCCACGAAACGGGCGAATTCATAGGCATCGTCTTCCGACACGCCAAAGATGACCTTGGTCCAGACATTGCCGATGACCGCTCCTTTCAAGCGTGGTGACAACTGGCTGAGGTTTTGGTGGGCAATGGTCAGGTGCAGGCCCATCTTGCGTGCCCCGGACAGGATTTTGGAGAAGGTCTTGACCGACCCGGCTCCGGCAGAGAAATCCTGGAATTCGTCGATGTAGAGGTAAAACGGGCGGCGTTGTTCGGCTGGCAGGTTGTGGCGGGAGAAGACTGCCTGCTCCAACCCGGTCGTCATCAGGTTACCGATGAGTTTCTGACTTTCTTCATCGCAATGGCCCAGGTCGGCCAGCAAGATCAAGCCTTCGTCCATGATGCGGCGGAAATCCAGGCGGTTGTCCGACTGGCCCAACATCAGTCGCAGATAAGGGTTCATGGTCAGGGCGGTGGCTTTGTTGAGGAGACTTTCAATCTTGAGGGGCGCTTCCCGCCCCCACCGCGCAAAGCGGTCGTCAAAAAACGAGGTCAGTTCAGGATCACCGGCCTGGGCCAGCAACCCGTCGCGGAAGTCGTCATCGGTCCACAGCCGGGGCAACTCGACCAGGGTGCGCCCGATCTGGATGAGCAGGAGCAAGGCATAGAGCATGTTGTTCTCAAAGTTGGGGGCTGCCGCCAGCGACTCGCTCCAGGTGCGCCGGAAGGCTTCAATGATGTTCTGGGCTGTGATGTAAGGATCACCTTTAGTCGCCAGGACATTAAAAGGCATGACATGTTGCGAGTCGGTCGGATTGACATAGACTATGCGCTCCTGTAATCGAGGATCATCCAATACACCTTCTGTTTTCAGCAACCCCAATAGATCAACAATAAGGTCACTATGCGGATCTATCACGCCACAGCCACGTCCGGCAGCGATGTCTTGAAACAAACAGGCTTGCAGGAATTTCGACTTGCCCTTGCCGGTCTTGCCGACCACATACATGTGTCCCGACCGTGCCTGGGTTGGCACACGACAGGCCCGGGCGAATGGCAAGCGGCTCAAACGCCCCAACACCAGGTCACCGGCAGTGGGCAGACGACGGGACCCCATCCCCCACCCTAACAGATCGCCGGGTGGTATGAAAAGGGGCCAAGATACTATCGGATTGGCCCGAAGAATAGGACTATTTGGCTGGAATCAGGGCATAGATCTCACGACTATCGGCAACATGCCAGATGGTTTTGCTCAAGACGGTTGCGGGTGTTATATCTCCCAAAGTGGCGAACCAGAAATGATGTTCACCACCAACCTGCTCGGTCGCTGTTTTCAGATTGTCGCGGCGTTGCTCGCCCGGTGTCACCGTCAACACTCGCAACCCCCGGTGACCAAAGCGGCGCTCATAGCCCCCAGTCCGGTAATATTCACGGTAGGCCCGCACCTTGCGCTTGAAGCGTTTGAGTACCATTGTCCCCCGATCTAACTCCAGCAAAAAGGGATAGCGGCGCTGGTGAGCGACAATGGTGAAATAACTGTCCGGAATGACCGCCACCTGTTCCCGCCTACCTGACGACGTGCGAAGCTGTACATAATCGTAGTCCGCTTTCAGTTCGCGCTCGCCCCGCCAGGTCTCCAACGTGTAGCCCGCGTGTCGACAGGCCAGGGTCACGGCGCCCCGCACATCATTGATGGCAAGGGTGTGTTCGATAAAGTCGTCCTTCCAGTCTTGCTCATTGCCGGTCCAGATCAGATCGTCATACCCGCGCTCGGCTTGCAGAAGTTCCGCCCCGCGTTTATCCAGAATGTACATCGTTGGGCTGTTGGTCACCACCACCGACAGGAACCTGCGCTTCAGAAAGCTATGATCGTATAGCTTCCGCAACCGGTACTGAGCAGTGCTACGACTACCGAAGAATAACGCCTGGAGTTGATCCTGACGCAAGATGCGGTATTGGTAGACAGCGTCAATGATGTCAATATCCCGATCTTGCCGGTACAGACGTGATGGGTTAGCACTGCGCTGATCGCGTCGTTTGCGCTTGGTCATGGCATCGCTTCCAATGGGTCTTTTATACTTACCCCCAAAAACTAGACCACAAGGATAACTCGTTTTGAGGATAAAATCAGAGCAACTTGTGGAGAGAAAAAGATGAGTAGAAAACGACGAGCATACAGCGCCCAGTTCAAGTTCCGGGTGGCAATGGAAGCGATCAAAGAAAAAAGAACGGTCAATGAGATCGCCAGCGAACATCAGATTCATCCAACGCTGGTGCGTGACTGGAAAAGGCAATTGCTCAAAGGCGGAGCCAGCGTTTTTGAACGGGGAAACAAAACACAAAAACAAAAGGAAACAGGTGTTCCTGAAGCGGAATTATACGAACAGATTGGGCGGCTCAAGATGGAACTTGAGTGGCTGAAAAAAAAAGTTACCCCCTACAGTTGAGGCCAAACGGGCGATGATAGACAACCAGCATCCTGACATCAGTATTCGGCGGCAGTGCGCCTTGGTGGGTCTCAACCGCGCAACATATTATATGAAACCAGCGGGGGAAACACCCTTCAATCTGCAACTGATGCGGCTAATTGATGAACAATATCTGAAAACGCCCTTCTACGGGTACCCTAAAATGACCGTCCATTTACGGCGGCTGGGACATCTAGTCAATCCCAAGCGTATCGCCCGCTTGATGCGGCTGATGGGTTTACAGGCTATTGTTCCCAGACGGAAGCTGACCCAGCCGGCACCAGGCCACAAGATTTATCCCTACCTGCTGCGAAACGTGGCGATCACCCGCCCTAATCACGTCTGGAGTACCGACATCACGTATGTGCCCTTACAGCAAGGATTCATGTATCTGGTGGCTATTATCGATTGGTTTAGCCGCTATGTACTGGCCTGGCAGCTATCCAACACGCTGGAAGGCAGCTTTTGCCTGGCGGCCCTGGAATTAGCACTCCGCCAGCACACACCTGAGATCTTCAACACCGATCAGGGCGCTCAATTTACAGCGGATAAGTTTACCGGACGTTTGCAGGCGGCGAATATTGCTATCAGCATGGATGGGCGCGGGCGTGCCCTGGACAACATCTTTGTCGAACGCTTGTGGCGTACCGTCAAATATGAGGACATCTACTTGAAGCATTATGAAACCGTTCCAGCATTGGAAAGGGGGCTACACGACTACTTCCATTTCTATAATCATGAACGACCCCATCAGAGCCTGGCTTACCGGGTTCCCAGCGAGGTTTATCGATCTTGTTGAGATTCTGGTATCAATTTCCGAGCTTAATTTTGCCAATCTGTGGTCTTGACGATGGGGGTAACTATACCTTTCAGGCAACATTGCTTCACAAAGACTTCGCCCAACCCCTCAACGTCGTCATCATCGTCAAAACAGACTTGAAAACAGGAAAACAGGCGCGTGTGATTTTGTTCAGCAGTGACCTCAGCCTATCTTATGAGCGCTTGATTGACTACTACAGCCTACGCTTCCAGATTGAATTCATCTTCCGCGATGCCAAACAGCATTTCGGATTGGAAGATTTCATGAATGTCGCTGAGACAGCGGTCACTAACGCTGCCAACTTATCTTTCTTGATGGTCACGCTCTCCCGTATCCTACGCCGCCTCCTTTTCCCAGATTATCCGGATGCCAGTATCCTTGATCTCAAAGCCCGCTTTCGTGGTCGCAAATATGTCACTGAAACATTAAAATTACTTCCGGAAATCCCTGATCCTATTTTATTGGATCGCATCTTTAGCACGGTGGCATCTCTCGGTGCTATCCATACCGTTGAGTGTCACTCCACCTCGCCATAATTTGGCGAAGGTATTGATAACACATTGAAATAAAACGCCCCCAGAAGGTGCTGGAACACCAACTGAGGGCTAACCAACTACGCTGAAGATACCAGCATAGAGGCTAGCCATATATTAATTTAGGCACTCATAGCCGTCAATTGCACATCTTCAGCAATTGGCGGCTTTTTGATTTTCAGCCGCAGAAAGGAATGTGTGCCATCACAGAAACCAACGCCGATTTACTACCCGCCAAAAGACGAACACATTGAAAAATATGCCTACAAAGTCTGTCGTCTATTAGATGAAACCTACGCCAATGGGTTGTTTACAACAGAAAATGTTCGTGAGGTTGAGAACTTCCTGAAAATCGTAGCTCAGATAACAGCTAAACGACTAAACAAAAGAAATCAAAACGGAGCAAACCATGACAAACAAGAAAACTGATCTGCTCTCAAATCAAAAGCGAAACATAGCATTATGCTATATTCGCCAATCCCAAACCCGTGATGAAAACGATACCAACAGCCCCACACGGCAAAGGGCAAATATCGAGGAAGTCTGCAAACGTAATGGTTGGGAAGCTGAATGGTATGAGGACGCCAGCGGGCATAAATCAGGGCGCTATGAACACAACCGCCCGGAATGGCTGGCCTTGAAAGCGCGTTTGAGTGATCCTGACGTGGTGGCACTTGTCGCCAATGATCTATCTCGTTTGCACCGTAAGGGTTGGCGTATTGGCGACTTGCTAGACCAACTTAACGAGTTGGATGTTCATTTGGCGCTTGCTGCCCCAGGTAGAGAAGTTGACACCACAACTCTAAAAGGGCGAATGTTCCTTCAATTAGGCGCAATCATTGACGAATACTATGCCGAGGACATCTCCCAAAGAGCAAAAGACGACATCACCCATCGCAAAAAGATGGGAAAAACCATTGGTAGGCCCCAGTTTGGCACAGTACGCAATGACGAAGGTTATCTCATACCAAGCCTAGAAGGTGCATGGTTGATGCCAGATGGTCAATTTGTAGCCGGAACCCAGGATGAAAAGCCACATGATGATGCGTTGTGGCGTGGATACTATGAAACAGCAGAGTATATTCTGACACTCTATGCCAATGGCAAAATGGGCGTTGAGAAAATCGCCTATACATTGAATACGAAAGGTTGGGCGTATCGCAACCGCAAAGGGCAGCCCAGACCCCTTAACAGGGAGGATATTCGTCGTGTAGTAGCCAATTGGGGTGAATATGGTGGCCTAGTTTTTGACCAGAAAGCCAAAGCCCGCCCTGCTTATGAAGAAATACGAGTTGATGAAATTCAGTTCAGGGAAGACCGTGCAGTTTTCCCAATTGAATTGCTCAGAAAAGTGGCACAAGTCCGTCAAGAACGCAGTGTTGAACCCAAAGATCGTGGTATTCGCAAAGAAGCGTATCCTTATGCCCTCACGAAGATTACCTATTGTGCCCATTGTGATGAACTAGCCGGTGAACAAGACAATCCTGCATTGCGAACGACATTTGGCGGTTACACGACCAAGAAGGGGGAGCGTCGTTATCGTCATAAGCGTGGCGTGAAATGTGGTTTGACCAATCGTTCTGTGCCAAGTGATGTTTTTGAAGAAGATTTTGGTCGTTTGCTGGGGCTGCTAAGTGTAGATACCGACCAGATTGACTTGATGATGGAACTGGCTATCCAGGCAGATGAAGCATTTGGAATAGCGGTAGACGAGAAAGATTTTGAAGAAAAACGAACCGAAGCCCTAGCCCTATGTAACCGTCGAATTGAAGCAGCAGTTCATCTGTACGGTGATGGCAGAATTGACCGTGCTGAGTATTTGCGTCGAGTTGAACAGAACGAACGCGAGATTGTTCATTGGGAGAGCCGAACCACTGAAACACAGAAACTTGCTGTAGAACTAGCAATGTGTATTGATGCTATAAAGAAATTGCATGATTTATGGGTACATGGAGGGTTGAACAAATTAGGCAACCCTCCGAGACAATTTTGAATTACGTTTACGTTTATGAATACGGTGCAGCGTCTTGACATTGATCACGATGTAAATCAGGGTATTTCGGTGGGCAACGGATTGTTGGTTACGTTGTCGAGGTCGCTCAATGCCGTGTTCTTTGGCCTGGGAGTTGATGCGTTCAGCAGCAGTGCGCTGTTTGTAGATGTTCTTGTAGGCATCTGACTGCCGATCCAATTGTAGCCGCATCAAGCCCCCCGGTTCGATATTGAGAATGCGATGGTTGCGACAGTGAAAGCATGTGAAACTCTGGCAGCGGTGAGTATCTTCAATCCAAATACAACCCGGTGTCATTTCCAGGCCATTACAGGCGCAAATGGGATACCCATTTTCACCAAAACAGGTGGTTGGATGTCCGCGTAAGTTCAAAGCGATAGCCGCAATGCCGCCTACTTCGGCACTGCCTTGATACATGTACCAGGCATCGAAGGCCGCGTCAGCCGTGATATTGCGCGGCGGACGTTTCAGGTTACGGCGAGACCGTTCCAGCAAACTCAATCCATATGTAACATCGGCGGCATTGAAGGGTTGGGTGTATTCGGCCAGTACCACCTCATCACCCTCTGGCGTGCGTGTCACCGCGATACCCGTGCCATAGCCCCAAAGGTATTCTTTTTCGACTTTGGTTTGACCGCTGGTGGTTTCCTGGTTCTGGTTGCGTTTCACGCCTAATCGACAATCCGGATCACCCGACGGTTGCTGGGTCTTATCATAGCGATCTTTGACATAGGTGCGCGGGTTATTGGCTTTGACGTAAGCATAAATGTGTTTGACATCCAGCGATACTGTTTCACCCAGATCAGGGATAATCTCACACAGTGTTTCGACTGTACCCGCCAGCAGCGCGGTTAACACACGATCATTCAGGGTCTGGAGCTTACGTCGCAGATGTCCCGCTGTGGGTATACTCGCCTCAACATCAAAGCCTTCAATACGCTGTTCATCGGCCACAACGCGAAAACCAATGACCCATACCAGGGCTGGGTGTTCCAGCAGATATTGGTGCAATGTACTCACCGTACTGTGTTTCTCACAAACCATCACCAAATACGCCTTGATGTATGATGCCTCGGAATGCGGTAAGCGTCCTGGATAAACTTGGGTTTCATCACGTTCGAGTACTTGTGTCCAATCTAACCACTCGAAAAAGGCTATGTAGCGTTGCGCTACCCGATCTTTGGCGAATCCATCTGGTACGGTCACCAACTTCACTTCACGGTTTTGCTGCATGACCTCCCGTTGGAGTATCATGATCCTACACTCCGTTCTGGTCTTGTGTTTGTTAGAGACAACTACAAGTATCCACTTCGGAGTGCTTCCGCAAGGTTTTGTTAACTTTGTTGGGTCAACGCGGAAAAGTGTGAAAAAGGCTTCACCGTGTTATAAGCTATAGAGCAACAACCAGCACAGGAGAAGCCAAGATAGAAACAATAGCGATGTTAACGGCAGGCGTCAAGCCAGAGACAGAACGGAAATGGGCAGCAGTCAGCCTCGCAACCATAACGGAGTTGGTAGAATTACCAGAATTTCGCGTGACACATTATGAGCTAGAGGGCGAAGCATTGCATCTGAAGTGTGAACACCGCTACGATATCACGCAGTGTCCCGACTGTGAGTATTTGTCTCAGCAGGTTCACCAGCAGAAGGAACGCCGGGTGCGCGACCTGAGTGTGATGGGAAAACGAGTTAATCTCTATTTTATGGGGCGTCGCTTCAGGTGTGAGCATTGCCAACGCCCGTTCACCGAGAACCTGCTGAGTGTCAATCAGCAGCGGCGTCAAACGCGACGCTATGAGCAATATGTCTACGAACAATGTTTGCAGTGTGATCGCAAAGCTGTGGCGCGACAAGAACACTTGAGTGAGTCAACGGTCAAAGAGATATTTGTGACCTATGCTCAACGCACGACCCAACGCCCAACCCAGAATCCTGTACGGGTTCTGGGGATCGATGAACTGGCTCTCAAGAAGCGTCATAAACAGTACGTATTGATCCTGTCCGATTTGGAAAGGCACTGCATTTTGGCAGTGTTGCCAGATCGTAAGCAGGAAACATTGATCGCGTGGTTCAACGCGCAGCCAGATCGAGAGCAGATCACTGTCGTCTCAACCGATCTATGGGAACCGTACCGCCAGGCTGTCAAGAAGGCTTTACCACATGCTCGCCAGGTCGCGGACCGCTTCCATGTGATGAAGCAACTCAATGACCGCCTAACACAAGCCCGCCGCCACCTTCAGAAGCAAGTCGATCCGCCGACCTATGACATCCTCAAAGGGTCGCGCTGGATACTAGTGAAGGCGCGTCATGAGTTGTCGCCCGAAGAAGAAAGCAAACTCCAGCAAGTCTTGGCGGCTTGTCCTGAGTTGCGGGTCATGTACTTGCTCAAAGAGGAATTTCGCACTATTTGTGATAAAGTCCAGAACCGTGAGCAGGCGACCCGGTTTCTACAGGCCTGGATTTGCAAGGTGCAGGCCACCGGCGATCTGCGCTTACTCAAGTTCGTCAACACCTTGCGTAATTGGTGGGATGAGTTCCTCAATTACTTCATCAATGGCGTGACCCAGGGCTTTGTCGAAGGCATCAATAATGCGATCCGTGCCACCATCCGTCGTGCCTTCGGTTTTCGTAATTTCAACATCTTTCGATTACAGGTTTTGGCCCAATATGGAGGTGGTTGATGCGATTTTCACACTTTTCCGCGTTGAGCCACTTTGTTTTATTTGTTCAACCCTCGTACATGGTGATCCTGAAGATCGCCAGGGATTAGCGCGAAGCCTGTTTTCTGAAATCGTTTATGATTTGGACGCAAGGCGGATTGTTGACTTCAAACTGAAGCCCTGGGCAGATCGTTTTGTGGTCTTGAGTGCAGCGTTATATGAAAATCGGGATAGGGGACGGGCGACCGCCCCCTCCCACACCACCGGACATGCGGGTCCGCATCCGGCGGTTCGGTCAAGTATGACGAAGATTGTACTGTTGAACGAGACTTTTCAGTCCAAAGGTCTGCCAAAAGGCATTATTGAGCGCACGATGTAGCCAGGGAGAATTGGACAGACGCCAATCACCTTGACTTGTCCCGGCGTTCAACTTCGCCCAATGTTCCGGTACTTCCAGACGTCGCAGATTACGATAACGGTTCTTGGGCGTCTTCCACTGTTTCCAGCAAAGTTGCCGTAACCGTCTTCGTAACCACTCATCCAGTCGTTGCAAATGGCCGCGAGCGTCCGCCAGCGCATAGTAATTCACCCAACCAACCGTATACTGATTGAGCGTATCGCGTATGTCTTCTAACGAGCGTCCACTGTTGCGCCGTGTCATTCCTCGAAGGCGACGTTTGGCACGTTCCAGGCTTTGCGGTGCGATACGAATACCGACCCCACCGCCTGCTCTTCAATAGAAGCTAAAACCCAGAAACTTGCGCTTTACAGCCAAATCAACCGCACTTTTCTCACGGTTGACCTGCAAACGCATTCGGCCTTCGATGAAACGGCACGTACTTGCCATCACGCGCTCCGCTGCCCGTTTGCTCTGCACGAAGATGTTGCAATCATCGGCATAGCGCACAAACCGGTGGCCGCGTTCCGCCAACTGCTCGTCCAGTTCGGTCAGCACAATGTTACTCAATAACGGTGACAATGGCCCACCCTGCGGTGTCCCCTTGTCCGTGTCAGTGTACATGCCGCCGACCATCACCCCGGACTTCAGATAGGCATTTACCAGTCTCAGCACCCGCTTGTCGTCTATCATAGTCTTCATTCGCGCCATCAAGCGGTCATGGTTCACCGTGTCGAAAAACTGCGCCAGATCAATGTCCACTACCCAGGTGTATCCCGCTGCTATCGTCTTCTGCGCCGCTTTCACGGCATCATGGGCACTACGCCCTGGTCGGAAACCATAGCTATGCGGGCTGAATGTCTTCTCAAAGATCGGGCTGAGTACCTGGTGTATTGCCTGTTGGATCATTCGGTCGAGCACGGTTGGTATGCCTAACTGCCGTGTTCCACCATTCGGCTTCGGGATTTCCACCCGCTTCACTGGACTGGGCACATAACTCTCCCGTTCCAGTTTGGCGCGTATCCCTTCCCAATGCTCGCGGAGATGGTCGGGCAGTTCTGATACCGTCATTCCGTCTATCCCCGCGGCTCCCTTGTTTCGCTGCACTTTTTCCAGTGCTGTGAACAGGTTTCCACGACTGAATATCCGTTCCCACAGACTTGCTTCGTGTTGAGGTCTTTCCTGTCTTTCCATTTGTTCCAGTCGTGGCCTTGGCCCCGCACGCTTATCCCCAGCCGCCAGCTTTCCTTCCACGTTTGGCTCAGTCTCCCTGAGTTTCGGCTGTCCTACCACGTCTCTACGCCTTTCTCCTCAACTTCTTTTCCGTTCAGCCCTTCGCCCTGTAGTTGGCTTTCACCAACCGCCCCGGATGGTCGTTACCCCATCGACTACTACGGCCTCGGCTGACTTCTGACATTCAAAAAAACGCCAGACCTCCCCGGATAAGGTACGATAACTTTCCTCCAAGCCCTGCCACGTTTACATCACGCCACTTCTGTCCGTTGGGGCTTTACTGTCTCGTGCCAGCTTACCCGGCGCGTCATGCCTCTTTACGTGGTTCCTGTCCGTCAGGTCTGGATTTTGCCCTCCGGCTTCCTCTCCACATCTGCTCGCGCTCGATGCAGTTGCCTTCGGCTAGTGGTTCGTCGGACTAACGCCCACAGCGGACTTTCACCGCCTAGTTATCGCCCATGCCGGGCGTACACGAAAACATGCCTGAGATTTCTTCCCTAGGCATGCATACAAATGTGCCCCATACGGGGTTCGAACCCGTGTTTCAGCCTTGAGAGGGCTGCGTCCTAGTCCACTAGACGAATGGGGCTTAATAAACAGCATTGTAGCAGGAGTTTCGCCACTCCGTCAAGCTACATTTTATGGGAGCAAGTATCAATTTTCCTTGGAATTAAACTATCAGGCGTTCGGTGTCATAGATGGAGGCGGGCGTCGTGTTCTTTCAGCCACTTTTTCCAATGTTGATAATCGGGGCAATATTGTGCTACCAATTTCCAGAATTTGGAGGAATGGTTGAGGACGCGCAGGTGACACAGTTCGTGGATAATTACATAGTCGATGGCTTCCGGCGGAGTCATCATCAACCGCCAGTTGAAATTGAGATTGCCTTTGCTGGAGCAGCTTCCCCACCGAGTTTTTTGCCCGCGAATAGTGAGACGTCCATAGATGAAGCCATACGCCTTAGCCAGTTCCTTAGTGCGTTGGCGAATATAGTGCCGGGCCTGTTCTCGATACCAATACTCTAGTGCTTCGCGCACGGCAGCGGAATGGTGGTCGGGGTGCAAATCGCTTTGTAGACGCACACGGATGGTTTGGGCCTGGCGTGCGATGGTGGTTCGTTTACCATTACGGGTGGAAATGACTTCTAGCGTATGATCTGTGCCCAAAAATGGCAACTGGTCACCGCTAACATATTGGCGAGAGTTGATGGACTGTACAGTCTGCAGGCGGTGCAGATGTTTTAGTATCCAGCGTTGGCGTTCACGCAACAACCCATCGACGCTGATCGTTTTACCGTGCGGGATAACGACTTGTAGTCCTTCATATGGGTCAATTTTGAGACGCACATAACGAGCACGCTTGCTCTCGCGAATGGTATAAGGGATGAGCTGCTCACCAAGTTGAATTTTAGGCATTGACGATCCTGTTGCTATGTACGTGGACGGAAGATGATCATTCCCATGATGACCACAACGCCGCCGATAGTAATGATACCACCAATAATGACTACCAGCGCCAACAAAATTGCCCCTGTCCTCAGTGTTTCATCTTCAGCTTTGTCAGCTGTGTTTGGGGCAACGCGTACAACAGCGATGGTCGGTGTTGATACTTGGGCGATTACAGTCGCGAAGGGCGTAATGGTTGCAGTCGCTACGGCTGTAATGGGTGTCACGGTTGCTGCCGCTGCGGGTACTATGGAGGTTGCCTGGCGCACAATGATCTCATCACCGGGGTGAATGACTGAACTATCCGTTAGGCCATTCCATTGCCGCAGCGTATTCAATGGTACATCATAAGCTCGCGAAATCGTCCAGAGACTTTGTCCTGGTTGTACAATATGTACTGCCGAGCCATCAGGACGATTCTGGGAATCGGCGACTACCGGAACGGCCGTGATTTGCGGTGGCTGGGTGCTGGTGGTTCCACTCCCGCCATCGCTACTACCGCCTCCAGGCGGCGGTGCAATCATCACCAACGACGCATCGTCCCAGAAGACATCGTGCCAACGCATCGTCTGGTCGGCGGTGTAATAAGTGAATACAGTCATCGTCGCGCCAGTGGCGACTGTATCTATGGACAGATATTCAAATGCTCCCCAGGTAAAAGGGCTGCGAAAACCGCCCCATTGTACACTTCCGGCAAAGGGGTTCGTGCCGCCTATCGGATCAACACCGATACGGACCCGCCCGCCTGATGATATATCGGAGAATGTGCCTGACTCATTGCGACAGGCGAATTCTGTGTCATTGCATGTCCAGATCATTGCAAAAATCGAGAATCGATAGGTAGCCCCTGGTTGGACGTTGACTGTCTGATAGCCACCGCCAGTGAATACCCCATACTCTTTTCGCAGACGCCAAGAATAGGGAGCTGAACGAACCAGTGCCGAGAGGCTTTCTTTGTCACTCGTGGCATCGCCCCACATGGCCCAATGGGTCGGGACCGCGCCACCCGCGATGGGAGTCAGCCCACTGTCAAACCCTGGGTTAAGCAGCAAATTATCGCCCTGTGCTGTGACAGGGTGTGGAATCAACAACAGAATGAGGGTAAATCCCAACAATAACTCTGAAATGCGGCACATGAGTCTCCCTGTACATGAGCTATTTTTTTGTAGAAACTGTACCAGAGATATGAAGTGCAGTGAAGGGGAACGCTGATTGAACAGTGGCAAAACATAAGGCGTGACCCATGACCCGGCCACGCCTTATGCCTGAATAACGATTAGCGATTGTTCAGACCCAACAATCCTGTTGAGATCTGTGGTGTCTTATTCTTTTCATCTTCGCGTCCAAAGCGGATCACCTCGTTATTTTCGGTGATGGCTTCGACTGCCAGGCCCAGACTTTGCAGTTCCTTCACCAACACGCGGAAACTGGCCGGGATGCCGGGTTCATCAATCTGTTCATCTTTCACGATGGCCTCATAGGTCTTCACCCGCCCCTGCACATCATCCGATTTAACGGTCAACATTTCTTGCAGAGTGTAAGCTGCACCATAGGCTTCCAACGCCCATACTTCCATCTCGCCAAACCGCTGGCCGCCAAACTGTGCCTTACCACCCAATGGTTGTTGGGTAACGAGACTGTAGGGACCAGTGGAACGGGCGTGAACTTTGTCCTCAACCAGATGGGCCAGTTTCAGCATGTGAATTAGTCCCACCGTTACTGGTTGGTCAAATGCTTCGCCAGATTTGCCATCGTAGAGAACATGCTTGCCATACAATGGCACAGGTTTACCAGTTCGCAGCGAGACGCGATCTGCATAGTCGCGTAAAGCGTCGATATCAACAAGATCATCCGGTAAGATTTCCTCTGTGTGGGCTTCGATCCACAATCGTAAACAGGCTACTACTGCGTTATGATCGCGCCAACTACGCTCGTCCACACTGAATTCACTGATATTGAATGCAATAATGCTGTCAGCGTTATAACCTTTGCTGTTCAACCATTCACGCATGACACTCCGGCGGGCATAGATATGATCTAGCGCCAGTTGCTCTCGATCATAGTCTGGGTGGTCACCCAGCCATTCGTCGATATACAGGTGGCGAAGTTCGTCATCATTTTCTAGGGTTTCTGGATCAATACCTTCAGCTTCCAACCATTCCCAGGAAAATTGTGTCATGATCTTCCAGGCGTGGTCAATGATCCAAGCCCGTCCCAGTTCGGCTTCGATTTCACTTTCTTTTGCACCATCAAACACTGGTGTGATGGCTCTGAAACCCAGGCGATCCGACGCCCAGCCGAGGTGTGTTTCCAACACCTGACCGACGTTCATACGGCCCGGCACACCTGTTGGATTCAGGATAATTTCGATGGAACGGCCATCTTCTAGGAACGGCATATCTTCAATCGGCACGATCATCGAGATCACGCCTTTGTTGCCATGTCGCCCAGCCATTTTGTCGCCCTGAGTCAATTTGCGCTTCTGGGCTACTGTCACACGCACCATGCGTTCCACACCAGCGGGTAAATCGCGGTGTTCTTCGCGATCAAAGACGCGAACATCAATCACCTTACCGCGTTCACCGTGCGGCAGCCGTAAGGAGGTGTCTTTCACTTCACGTGCCTTCTCGCCAAAGATAGCCCGCAGCAGTTTCTCCTCTGGACTGAGTTCGCGCTCACCTTTGGGAGTAATCTTGCCAACCAGGATGTCGTTGGGCTTCACGTCGGCCCCGACACGGATGATGCCATATTCATCCAGGTCTTTCACTGCGTCACCGACATTCGGAATGTCGTAGGTGATTTCCTCTGGTCCCAGCTTGGTATCACGGGCTTCGACCTCGTGTTTTTCAATATGAATGGAGGTGAAGCGGTCACGTCGCACCAAATCTTCGCTGATGACCAGTGCATCTTCGTAGTTGCCACCTTCCCATGACATAAATGCACACAGTACGTTGTGTCCCAATGCCAGATGACCATGGTCGGTGCTGCTGCTATCGGCAATGACATCCCCTTGGTAGATGACCTGACCTTTTCGCACCACGGGGCGCTGGTCGATGCATGTACTCTGGTTCGAGCGATTGTACTTCCGTAGCCGGTACATGCGGTCACCGTTGCCGTTACGGACGACGATTTGGTCACCAGTCACGCTGATAACCTCGCCATTTTCTTCAGCAATGATGATCTGTCCGGAATCGTAGGCGGCAGATCGTTCCATACCAGTACTGACAATCGGAATATCCGGCTGCAATAGCGGCACAGCCTGGCGCTGCATGTTCGACCCCATCAAAGCACGGTTAGCATCATCATGTTCCAAGAAGGGGATTAGCGATGCTGAAATACCGACAATCTGACGGGGCGCAACATCCATATAGTCAATGCGTCCGATGTTTTCCATCAAGAACTTTTGTTGATACCGCGCCGACACACGCGTCTCAACGAACTGTCCATGCTCATCAATGGCCGCATTGGCTTGACTGATGCGATACCGATCTTCTTCGTCTGCCGATAGGTACAACACTTCGCTACTGACGAAGGGGCGCACCGGTACAATTTCAGCTTTGTGTTTCTTCAGTGTTTTCAATACAGCTTTATCAATGGCTGTATCTGCTTCAATGACGATCTCGCCGTCCTTATCTTCCAGGTCTTCACCCAATTTGCGACCCAGCAGGTTGGGATCATCTATTGGCAGTTCGTGTTTGACGAGACGATAGGGTGTTTCAATAAACCCATACCTGTTGACGCGGCCATAGCTTGCCAGACGACCAATCAAACCAATGTTCGGGCCTTCCGGAGTTTCAATGGGGCAGATGCGCCCATAGTGACTATGGTGGACATCGCGTACATCGAAGCCTGCGCGTTCACGCCGCAGACCGCCCGGCCCCAGCGCCGAGAGGGTGCGCTTGTGTGTCAATTCAGCCAGCGGGTTGGTTTGCTCCATAAACTGCGAAAGCTGGCTGCTGCCAAAGAACTCGCGGACCGAGGCGACAATCGGGCGAATGTTGATGAGTGCCGTAGGTGTCAGGTTGTCGCTTTCCCGAATCGACATGCGCTCTTTCACAACACGTTCCATACGGCGCAAGCCAATGCGGAGTTTGTTCTGGATCAATTCACCGACGGTCTTAACCCGGCGGTTGCCCAGATGGTCCACATCGTCGGGTTGTTCCACGTTGTTGTTAATGTGGATCATGCGCTCGACCAACTTCACCAGGTCGTATTTGGTGATGGTGCGGCGTGTGCGCGGTAGTACATCATCGAGGCGCAGACGCTGGTTGAGTTTATAGCGGCCTACACGCTCCAGATCATAGCGACGTTGATCGAAAAGCTGACTTTCCAGATATTCACGAGCATTATCCAGTGTGGGCGGATCGCCAGGGCGCATACGCTTGTAGAATTCCAGCAGCGCCATCTCAGCCAGGCTCATTTTGCCCTCTTTGTCCCACTGTGGCTCCTGCTTAATCGTATTGAGGATGTATTCATGGTTGGTGTCCGTATCACTGGCAGCATAAAGCGCCAGCAATTCCTCGTCAGTTCCTTCTCGGGGAAGTGGCACATCTTTGTTATATGTCATGCCATCATCAACTGCAGCCAGTGCCCGCAACAGGATTGTGACGGGTACAGTGCGTTTGCGGTTGAACTTCAGCGTGATATAGTCACTTTTGCGCGTTTCGAATTCCATCCACGCGCCGCGATCCGGAATCATCTTGGCTGTGGCGAGGCGGCGGCCCGTTGTGCGGTCTTCGGTGACAGCAAAATAGACCCCCGGCGAACGGATAAGCTGGCTGACGACAACACGTTCCGTACCATTGATGATGAACGTGCCATTTTCAGTCATCAGCGGGAAGTTGCCGAGGAAAATGTCGGAAATCACCACATGGTCGCCAGCCTCATGGTTTACCAGGGCCACACGCACATACAAAGGAGCGGCATAGTCAATATCGCGTTCCAGGCATGTTTCCTCGTCATATTTAGGATCTTCGAACCAATACTTCAGATCGAATTCCTGGCTTTCGGCACTTTTGCCGGGTAGATAGAGCTTCAAGTTGCCGTTGAAACTTTCGATTGGGCTGATCTCGTCGAAAAGCTCGGCCATCCCCTCCTCTAAGAATCGCTGAAACGATTCAATCTGGATTTCGATGAGGTTTGGCAGGCTTTGAATATCCCGCGTGCGAGCATAGCTTTTCTCTTCAACCAGGCGCTGCATATGTACTCCTTGCGGATATACTTAGTGGATTGGCGTGGATTGTTTTGAAATAGGGTTAATCAAATCAGCTTTACTTGCAAGTTAAATGAGGTCATGCAAATTTCAAATTATAATAGGCAATTGATATAGAGTCAATAGTGTGACTTTACCCTGGTCGGGTTAAGGCAATGCTGTGACAATCTGTGGCATTTAGCCTGGGACTATGATTATTTTGAGAGAAATCTGATGTCAGTTAACCCACAATATGCAGTTTCCGACCAATCTTTAATTCGTGTCTCGAATTACCCGACTGAGATGCGATCCATTCCAACCTCGCGCATGTTCGTTATCAAGCAGGCACTCAAGACCTACATTGATAATGTGGGTGGCGAGACGTATGACGCGTCACAAGGGGACGGGGGCAAGAGCCTGAGCGGTGTGCCCACTGCAATCCTGGAACAGGCCTTTCAATTGCAGTGTGAAGTTGGCACCGGCTACGATACCCCGGCTGGTCATCCTCGTTTCCGGCAAGCAGTGGCTGAATCGTACTGGCAATTTGACGCCACCAATGATTATGGGCCGAATAATGTCTTGGCGGGGCAAGGGGGCCGCGATGTGCTGATGAAAGCCTATAATACCATGCTACATCTGGGCCATCGGCAAGTAGGTGATGCCCTCATCACATCTACTGTACCCTGGGTTAGCTATAATTGGGGACCGTATGCCGCTGGTTTGAATGTCCTTCGGGCGGCGGGAGACCCTGAACAGGCATGGGCTTATACTGAAAACGCGCTGGAAGAAACAGTGGCGTTTGCCAAGAAAACGGGCCGCAATGCCGCCGGTATTATCATTACTTCGCCGGATAATCCCACCGGGCGCACCATGTCCCTCGAACGTCAGATCGTGCTGGCGCAGAAAGCCCTGAGCCTAGATGTAGCGTTTGTGTTGTTCGATTGGATTTATCATTGGGTGACAGAAGACCAGCCGCATGATATTAATGTGGTTCTCAACGCCTTTTCGCCCGAAGACCGTGCCCGCCTGATGTTCATGGATGGTTTGACCAAATCGCTGGGCGGCTCCAACGTCCGCAACGCCCATTTGGTTGCCTCCGAAAAGGTCATCAAGCACATTTCCAGCCAGGCTTCGCATGGTGTCATCCCCAGCTTTTACAGCCAGGCCGTCGCTATTACGGCCTATGAGATGGGTTATGGTGACGCGGCTGCACCGATCATTGAGCCAACTAATGCCAGTCGCCAGGTGCTACACAGCTTCTTGCAAGACAAGGGCTACGAATTCATCATGGGCGATGGCTATTATGCGTTCATCAATGTCGAGCAGTGGGTGAAAGCACAGAACTTTGAAGATACAGTCGATCTCGGCCAGATGTTGGCTGAAGAACATGGTATTGCGGTTGTGCCAGGGCGATTCTTCTCGCCTGCCGGTAAATACTGGTTCCGCTTCTCATACGCCCTGCCACCGGAACGCACCGCAGCGGCGGTCAATCGTTTCCACGAGGCGCTCAGTAGCCTGACCTGATAATTGCACGGGGCGGCGATGCTTATTGTTGTCCCGTTCCCCATCATTTTCTTGTATCATTGAACATAAAGTCAATGAACACAGGAATTCCATGCAACCTGACCTGCTCGCCGCCTATATACATTTTCTGCCGCCGCCCTTACGTGCAATTTCTTGGCGAATCCATCCGCTAGATGGTAAGTTGCTGCTTTTTGATCGTGAGACTGGCCTGAATATTCTGCTGGATGGTGATGAAACACGTCATTTGCAGCGTATTGCGCCACGCACGCTGTTGATTGCGGTCACCAATGCCTGCAACTTGACGTGTGGTTTCTGCTACCGTGATCTCCAGTCGCGTAGCTTGTGGCAATATGATTCCTTGCTCGAGTTTTGCCAGCAGGCTGATGAATGGGGTGTATTGGAGGTTGCATTTGGTGGTGGCGAGCCATTGTTGTTTCCACGCTGGGCTGAATTCATCAACGAACTGTATGCCACGACGCGGCTATCCATCAACTTCACCACCAACGGCACACTGCTCGACGAGCAATTCTTGAATCGCATTGCTGGCAAATACGGCCAGATTCGCGTGTCGCTTTATGAGGATAACAACTGGCACGATACCGTGAAATTGTTGTCTGACCATAACACTCGGTTTGGTGTTAACTGGCTTATCACACCTGCTGAAATACCAACTCTGGAAGCACGATTTATGGAATTATTGATGTTGGGCGTCCGCGATTTGTTGCTCATTAGCTATAAAGGCAATGACGTGCCACGCCACATGACTCTGTACCAGCAATTGGGCGATTTCGTCAACAAGATGCACCAGCAATTCGGCCAATTGGTTACGCTCAAGCTGGATGCGTGCTGGGGCGACACCATGCCACAGATTCCACGCTTATTTGTGGAGGACGACTGCAATGCGGGCGATGCGTATTTGTCGATCACCAGCGATAAACGTGTCAAACCCTGCTCGTTTCACCATCTTGGTATGCCGTTTGAGACACTGGACGACGTGAGGAATATCTGGCAACGAATTCGTATATCCAGGCAGGCGGCGCAAATAGCCGGATGTGCCCGTTTACCACAACGCGGAGTGAAAGGAGATAACCATGCGCTTATTGATCTGGCATCAATTCGCCAGCAACCACAGCAATGACTATGCTATTGTGGGCAAGTTTGAGACTGTCGAGGCTGCTCAACACGCATATGATGAGATGCACCATATTCTGAAGACTATTGCAGATTGGTGCAAAGCGTATCGAGACCAATCAGGGTGGCATTGGACAAGTTATGATTTGACACCATCTGAAATGGCTTTTGCGGAACAGTACGGTGTGAAATGGATGATTACGCTTGATACTCTCAAGTATGGTCCGGCAATCCTCTCAGAAATGATTAGCTGCCAGGATTCGCATGTACTCATTGCCCATCCGCCGCATAGTGAGCAAACCAGATCAAAATTTGAACCACTTGCCGCTATTTTGGAGCAAAAAGGAGCGCAGGTTCTTGCCGAAGCTGAATATCTTCCGCAGGATTTGGAAGTAACTGTAATCTGCCATGCTCCGAGTGATGCCGTTGCTCAGAGGATTGCTCAGGAAGCACAAGCGTATTTTCAGTCTAGAGATTGCAGGCATCCTCGTGGAGGAGCTGTTCCGGAGCCGTGGAGTGAATACAGAGAGGGCAAGCGCCACCCTCTGGCTGATGAGATTACGCAGTTGTGGGAAATGCGTAAGTCGTATGTAGTCGTTAATCAGACAATTGATGATCTCTACTCCCCGATAGAGGCGAGGATGTTCAAATCTTTGCGACCTGGTTTTTGGGGTGGGCCATGCGTGGATGCCTGGGGACCATCGGATGACGATGAAAAACTCATAGAGAATGTATTTCTAGATGGCTTGTCCTTACGGTTTGAAGATATTATGTTCGGTGAGTGTATTGTGCGTGGGTTGCCTGCCATGATTGCCTGGCTGAAAGATCAAGGTTGCACTGACATCAAGTACACGATAGTAGAAGATCATTGGGATGAATGAACGATGATGCGTATATCCATCTGGCATCAATTTGCCAGCAACCACAGTAATGAGTTCAGCATCGTCGGCACATTTGAGACTGTTGAGGCAGCCCAAAAAGCATATGCCGAATTGCGCGAGATGTTGCGGGAAATAGCCGAATGGTATCACTATAACCCGCTGGACTATGATTTATTGTCGCCAGCCGAGGAACACTTTGCACAGCATTTTGGCGTGGAGTGGTTGTCTCCATTAGACTGTTTCGATAGATCTGATCCAGATGCTTATGTTGACATGATTTATTGTTTGGACACGCACATCTTGATTGCCAGTCCTTTTCAGCCACATAGCACTGGAAAACCATTGGCGGACATCATGGCAAAATTGGGCGGGCAGGTCATCGCTGATCTGGGTGATTTTAGCCTTACAGGTATAGATGTAACTTTGCAGTGCCTTGCTCCGGATGAAACGATTGCCCAGGAAATCTATGAACAGGTCGTGGAATACTTCCGCTATCTGAGGGGAATAAGTAAAATTCCTCCCTGGATTGGTTATGGGGAAAATGGGCGCGACCCGCGTACTGATGCCTATATTCAGGCAAAACAAAAGGTCAATGCCCGATGGCAAGCCGAAAGCCAATTTGCTGCTGAAAATAGGAATTTAAGGCTCAAGATAGAGAAGGCATACCAGCAAGGCCAGCAAGAGCTATTTTCGCGGTTGCAGACCGAATACAATGAATTAGAGAAACAGGTGCGTAGTAATTTGCCGGAAGTGAACAGTGCGGAGTGGAAGCTGATTATGGCGATGCCCGACAATGTAGGTGCATTTGGCCGTTGGGATGAATCAGAAATGAATCCAAAAGAACTACAGCGAAGAGGCCGCCAGTTATCCCTTGGGCATATCTGCTTTGTGACAAGTATTGTCAGAGGATTGCCAGCGATTCTAGCATGGCTGAAAGATTTGGGTTGTACCGAAATCCAGTACACCATCGCAGAATATAAGTGGTAATCTGTTCTGGATTGGTTGTGGTCAGTCGTCGTCTGGTTCTGGAGGTTCGTCTTCATCAGGCTCCGCTCGTCGTGTGCGGGCCACCAACACCCCAAACCAGATACCTGATAGCACAGTCAACACGGCCACAATCCGCTGGAAAGCTTTGAAATAACCCACTGGCGATTCCAGGCGATCCAGAAATTCGGCATGTGTTTCACCTGTGATTCCTGTGACTTCAGCCACCACCACATCGCCATCCATGCGTTGTACCTCGCCCGATACCATACCTGTATCCAGTCGCCGGAAGCCCACGCGGTTGTTGTCGCCATTCCGCACACTGGCTGGTTCCTCCTCGATCACCACGCCTTCAGGATCAACCAGCAGGCGCACATCACCATCTTCTAATGTCAAATTTAGGTCGGGAAACACTTTGGCATCGGCCTGTTCTGGCGTGGGTTTTTGTCCATTGGCAGGTACTTCCCAGAAGACGATCATCTCTGGATCAACCATATCTTCCAGGTAGGGCGGATTGTTCATCGAAATCACGCCGCGAACCAAAACCAGCGTGCCGTCCTCGATTTCTTCCAACTCGGCGATACTGGTCACATAAGGAGCGTCTTTATACTTCTCGTGTCCGGCAAATACGGATCCCTGAGCTTGAAACGTCCCCAGCAGCATAATGAGCAGGACCGGGAACGCAAACCACATCAAGGCATTGATGATCGACAGGATGCCGCGTTCATTCGCTGGCGGTTGTTCCGGCTGCATTATTCTCGCTTTCTGGCGCTAGCTCATCACGATAAAGAGCTTCACGCGGATCGTCCCACGTCGCCTGACTGAACAGGTAGATCAACCATGCCATGCCGACGATACCGACTGTGGCGACGCCAATCAGCCCCAGAATCGCCAGGGTATCGGCGTCACCGAAAAACTCTGATAGTGTGACGCTATTGACGGCCTCGCGTCCCACGCGTGGCAGATTAAGGAAAGCTGACAGAGCAATTACCAGCGGCAGAAGCTCGATCATGGTCCGCATGGGCGGCGGTAGTTTTTGAAACTGGGCACGAAGGGCGCGTATCAATCGTAGCATGGGCTACTCTCCATCCTCATCACGGCTGCGCTTCCAGACATAGGCCACCCACAATCCCACCACTGGAACCAGCACCAAAAACGTACCAATCAGCCAGTAAGGGCCGCCGCCGAGTTCACTGTTGCGTTCCATGGACTCACGGAAAGCCGAGTCTGGTTCATTAAGCAGTGTCACCAGCGCAAATATCGCCGGGATGGTCACCATCAAGGCTAAGCCTCCGATGATTAACCAGCCAGGCGGGCCAGCATAATCCTCGTCGGGTTGCTGTTCGGGAGGTATTGTCATCGTTCAGAATTTCCTTCAAGACTTGTTGCCAGGGCTATATCTCGTATTCGTAACGCATTGGTCACCACAAACAGATTACTCATCACCATTGCGCCTGCCGCAATCACTGGATGCAGATTACCAGTCAGCGCCAACCCAATACCAATCACATTATAAACAAAGGCCCATCCCAGGTTAATGACGATTCGCCGGTAGGTTTGTCGTGCCAGTTGGATAATCCAGGGCACGAGGCGCAAATCAGTCCCCATCAGGCTCACATCAGCAGCTTCACGGGTGACATCTGCGCCTGTTGCTACCGCGATGCCGACTGTGGCCCGCGCCAGCGCCGGTGCATCGTTAATCCCATCACCGACCATCGCCAGCGGATGTATTCTCAGACGCTCTTCGACCATCGCCAGCTTTTCGTGTGGTAACAGTTCACTGTGAACAGTAATGCCGATTCGATCTGCCAGGGCTTTCCCAGCAGCAAGTGTATCGCCCGTCAATATCGCGGCCTGAACATCCATTCGCTGCAAACTGCGGAGGGTGTTGCTTGCCTCACCGCGCAGCACTTCCGTGAAACCCAGCAATAATCGTAAGTGTCCATTTTCGGCTACGTAGACCAGTGGATGCCCATTAGTTGCTAGTTCGTCGCCCATCGTCGCCATGTTATTGGGGATGGCGATATGTTCAGCGGTCATCAATCGCTGGCTACCTACCAGAAGCGATGTACCATCTGCAAATGTGCCCCGAATACCCTGCCCTGGAATGGCTCGGAATGAATCCGCTTGTTCTAATGACAACCCACGTCGTTCGGCTTCGCGCAAAATAGCCCCTCCCACTGGATGCTCGGACGAGACTTCTAATGCTGCCACTCGTGCCAGTAACCTATTCAGGGCATCCTCATCGCCACCTCGCATGGCGATGTCACTTAGGTGCATCTGGCCGGTTGTCAATGTACCGGTTTTATCGAAGTATGTGTGCCGAATTTTCGATAATCGCTCCAACACCGTGCTATCCCGAATAACGACGCCCGCTTGCGCCGCCTGTCCCAAACTGGCCCAGATGGTCAGCGGTGTGGCGATGCCTAATGCACATGGACAGGCGATCAAGAGTACCGCTAATCCTACGAATAGTCCTCGCAATGGATCAACTGCCACCGACCAATAAGCAAACGCTCCCAGGCCCAGCAGAATTGTCAACGGCACGAACCAGGCCGCGATCCGGTCTGCTATCTGTTCAATCGGGGCGCGGTGGATGCGGGCTTCTTCGAGCAGGCGTACCAGCTTGCCGACCACGCGCTCCTCGCCCACTGCCGTTGTTTCAACAATAAAGCCGCCATCCAGATTGATGGTTCCGGCATAAATCATATCGCCAGGGCTTTTGTGACGCGGTAGGGATTCACCCGTCACCGTTGATTCATCCACACTGCCTTCACCAGTGCTTACGCGACCATCAACCGGAAAACGCTCGCCGGGGATGATTTTCACCCGATGGCCCACGAAGACCAGATCGGCACGCACTTCTTTTTCGCCAGAATCCGTGATGAGTCGGGCGGTGTCTGGCGTGCGCTCAATTAAAGCGGCTAGAGCCTTCTCGCCCTCAACTTGGGTATAGGTATCTAGGTAGCGCCCCAATGTCACCAGCACCAACGTCATGACAGCGGTTTCATAGTAAGTGTCGCCTGTGTTGGCGATGGTGGCAATCATCGAGATAAAAAACGCGGAAAATGAACCGATAGCGATGAGTGCATTGGCTGTCAGCCGTCGCTGCACGTTGAACACATACAACGCATCTTCCAGAATCGGTAACCCTAGCAACATCATAGCCGGCAGCGCGAAGATCAGCGAAATGAGTTGGAACATGGAACGCGCTGTATCAGCCTGAGTAGTATTTTCCCACTCGAAAAAATAGTCGGAATGCAGGACAAAACTCATCGCCATGACCATCGCCCCCAGAAAGGCGCTCAACGCCAGCCGTGAGAGGATGTTGGCAGCTTCCTCGGCTGGTTCACCACGTACAGGCCCATTGCAGCAATGTGACACATAACCAGCCTGAGCGATCTGGCGCGGCGTAGGCGGCGTACCACTATCATCAGCCAGTGCTTCGTAGATATAGCGACAACCATAGCAGCAAAAAACGCGCTGCATACCAGCAGTATCGGTCATGTAAACGGCTCGTTTAGACGGCAGCCCGCATAAGTCGCACGCTGCATCTTCATGCGTGGTCGTCGTCTGTCCGGGAGTGGGGGAAAGTGGGCTATCGACTACTTTCATCAATTAAACTCGCAAAAAAGCGACGCCCGGATGTTGCCGCGTCGCTTTCGTGTTGTCGTTGTTGAAGCTGCCGGAATGGGCCGTCTACCACTGGCTGGAGCCGTAAACTAGATAGAATACGACCCATGCACCATAGGCAAGCCACATCAGAATCAGCCACCAGGGAATTGGGAAATTATCAATGGCATCGGTGGCCCAATTTTCGACTTCCCAGTGCGGCTCTTCGCCAGGGAAAACTACCCATACACTCTCATCATCAGCTACTGCGTCTACTATTGCTGATTCGGAGATCACGACTGCCGGTGCTTCAGTGTCGGCTTGTGGCACGAGTTGCGTAGACATCAGAATACCCGTCCTTCCCGTTCTAAGCGTTCCAGTTCCAGTTCGTCTTCAATCAGTTGATACTTCGGCCCCTCAATATCGCGGAATTGACCGGTTCCATAGGCCCAGGCTGCCAGCAAGAGGAATCCCAGGCTGACCAGGAAGTAGGGGACGACAGATGCGATCAACAACCCTGGCATCTGCCCTTGTGAGGCCGCCACAATAAATTCATAGAGCTTATAGACGAAAGTGCCACCTGCCACGACCACAGCGCCACCAACAAGTAACAGCGACAGCATCCGGGTGCGTTGTGCGCCATAGGGATGATTGCTATTCATCTTGCTAGCCCTCCTCGGCGGTGGCCGCAGGTTGGTAGGTTCCTAGCCATTGGATGTAAGTAATGACGGCATAGCCTTTGTCATTCAGCACACCCTTTTCTTCATAGAACCAGGGATAGCGCGGCATGATTGAGTTGGGTACAACATCACGTGGATCCCAGAAATGGGCGATATGCCAGCCATTGGTACGCTTGCCACCTTCGCGGCTCAGATCAGGGCCAACTCGTCGCGTGCCGAGCAACTGTGGTAGCATCAGTTCGTGGTGTTGTTCTTGCAAGGTTGAAGGCGCACCATAACGCAGTTCCTCGTTACCCACTGGGCGGATTTGCTGCGTATGGCAATGCCAGCACGCCTCGCCGATGTAGATGTCGCGGCCCATATCCAGTAGGTCAGCATAGGTGCGGGGGGTGGGGCCATCCGGCCAGTATTTCGCAAACTGCTCTGGATCCAGTTCTACCAACGCCAAAAATTGCTCATTTGGCTCTGCGGCCAGTTCTTCAATTGTTACCATATCCTCAGTATTGCGATTGTAGGCAATCAGGGGCGCAACACCGGAGACGACAAATGCCAGCACAAACATCCCAATACCGGCGATCAGCAAAACTCCGTGAAAGCGTTCTAACAAATTCGCCATGGATTTAGTCTCCTACTGCTGCCGGAACCGACGCGGGCTTGGCGTATACTACCCGCACCTTGGCGGGCAGGGCAGTCATAATCATATTGAAGATCAACAGCGAGTCGGCGGCGATAATCATGACACCAGCCAATGTGCGGAAACGCCAGGGCATTTGCAGGCTGTTGATGTAGCTTTCCCAGGGGGCCAATCCCTGCCACATGAAGCCTTCGATCAAACCACCCGCTGTCAGGCCAATGAACATGCCCGAAATGCCGATGACATTTAGCCAATAGGCCCATTCATTGACACCCCGCGAGTACCAGGTCGGCTTGCCAACCAGCCGCGGCCACAAATCAGTCAGGAAGCCCAGCATCCAAAAGCCGAACACGCCGTACATCACCAGGTGGGCGTGACCCACTACCCAATCGGTGAAGTGGATGAATTCCTGCGCCCAGAACTGCGTTTGGACCGCACACTGGATACAGGTCGTCACGTAAAAGATCATGCCGGTGTAGAAGTAGCGAATGGGGATGCTGGTTCGCAGATAGTTCTCGCGTCCGCGTAGTGTCATAAAGAAGTTGACGAAAACAGTCGTCACCATAACCTCAATCGCCACTGTGGAAACCACTGCACCGTACTGAGCGAACATCGGAATGGTACTGTAGAGGAAGTGATGCACGCCGCCCAATGGATAGAAGAACGCCAATCCCCAGAAGCCGAGCAATGAGACCGCATGGCTCCAGATCGGTTTCTTGATGATAGCGGGGACGAAGTAGTACATCATGCCCCAGCCCAGCGGCGTCACGAATAGGCCCACTAGATCGTGAATGAATAGGCCCACAAAGACTGCACCGCCCGCGCCCGGCAGAATTTCCGGCAGATAGCTACCCATCAGATGCACCAGCAACACCCAGACAATACCGGCGGTGAAGTACCAGTTGGAGACGTACATGGGTTTTTTGGTGCCGGTCATAAACATCGGCACGAAGAATTGCACCGCAACACCAGCCAATCCGATTGTGATGAGTTCGTCTACCCAGAAAATATGGGCGTCGCCATTAATGAGCGACATAATGCCATTGGGCGTTTCACCCCATTCCACGGCCTGAGCATGGCCGGTTAAATAGCCAACGATTGCCAGAAAGATGGTGAAATTCCAGGCGACGACCAGGAACCAGCCCCATTTATCACTCAAAACACGGCGCTTGGTCAGGCGTGGCACGACCCAATACAACGCACCCACGAACATGTTCGCCATGAAACCATAGGCAATGGTGTTGGTATGCACCAGCCGGATGCGGCCCGGTGCCAAATATTCGATCCCACCAAAGGGATACAGCCCGATGAATTGGAGCGAATATAGAAATCCGCCGATCAACGCCAGCATCAGGAAGCTGATGCCCAGTACGAAATGGGCAATCACCAGATAGCGATTGACCAATGGTCCCTCATCAATCACCGATTCGGACGGCGTGACGGGGTCTTTTACAGCAACTTGTACACTCATATAATTGTCGTCCCCTCAATAACCTAATTATTCTCGTCACTCAACAGCCAGCGGGCGATAGCGTCTGCTTCGGCGGGTGTCAGGCTTTGGCTGTAAGTAGCAGGCATAGCATTCGTGCAGGGTCCCAATGGGCACTCAGCGGCAATCACCGCTCCAGGATTTACAATCGACTCAATGATGTAGTCATAGTCGGTGCGGCTGGCGATGCCGGTTAGTGTCGGGCCAGTTTGCCCGGCATAATCGAAAGCATCAACGGTGTGGCAAGTCGAGCAGGTGGGCAGGGCAGTGTCCATAATATTCTGAATTCGCGCATTGTTGAGCGACAATTGTCCCGATTCTGGCAGGTTGTTGACTTCATCAATGAATGCCAGCACTTCCTCGCTGGACGCGGACTCGACGACTGCATCACCCTCCGCGACCTCCGGCCAACCATCGGCACGGAAATTCTTGAGGTAGTTGATCACCACTTCACGTTCAGTTTGAGTCAACAATGGAAATGCGGGCATTGCACCGTTGGCACGTCCATAGGCGATGGTGTCATGCAATGCTTGATCAGTAGGAACACCAGCACTGGTTAACCCATATATATATTTCCCTTCATCAACATTCGGGTCAACAAAATTGCGGGGGGGAATTTCTAGGGCATAGGCGGCTGTCCCGTTGCCATCACCCAATTCCCCATGACACCCTATGCAGTACATCTCATACACTTGTTGTCCGGGATCGGGATTCTCCAGTGGCTCACCGACCTGATATTGCAGCATCGAGGCCGAGACGGAAACCCCAAAGGTGACGAGTAGAAAAACAGCAACGACTACGCCCAGTAATTTCTGGTTCATGACAAAATTTGCCTCACGCAAAATTAAATAAAGCCAGGTTTATTGGTGCAGCGACGTTATGGTTAGCCAGGTGGAATGCGTGGAAATTATAGCAACTGCTTCAAATCCTGCAACCACAATTTTAGGCTTCGCCCAGATAGGCTTTACGAACCATATCGTTTTGCTGCAATATTTTAGCGTCGTCTGCCAGGGTGATCTGGCCGGTTTGCAGCACGTATCCTCGGTGTGCCACTTCTAACGCCATCAGCGCGTTTTGCTCCACCAGCAAGATGGTTGTGCCTTTTTCATCATTCAGATAACGAATGACGTCAAAAATATCGCGTACCAGCAATGGGGCCAGTCCCATTGATGGTTCATCCAATAACAAAATCTTGGGGTTGCTCATCAAGGCTCGCCCAATTGCCAGCATTTGTTGTTCACCACCTGATAGTGTGCCACCTAATTGTTTTTCACGCTCTTGCAGACGCGGGAATGTATCGTAGACGAATTCCAAATCGCGTTGGATACCATCTGGATCAATGCGAGTATAAGCTCCCATATCCAGGTTTTCGCGTACTGAAAGACGACTGAAGATCTTGCGCCCTTCAGGAGCCTGCACAATGCCGCGTATGACAACCTCGTGCGGCTTCAGGCGTGTGATGTCTTCACCGTTGAGCAATACCTCGCCACTATCCGCCGGGACAATACTGCAAATGGTGTTCAGGGTGGTGGTTTTGCCAGCACCATTGCCGCCAATTAGGGTTACAATTTCACCTTCCTCAACCGTCAGCGAAATGCCCTTCAGCGCATGAATTTTGCCGTAAAATGTATGCAGATCTTGAACTTCCAATAATGCCATCGTCGCTGGTCCCTATCCTAATTGGACTTCGTGATCGCTATGCGTCGTCATCATGCAAAACCTCAGCGCGGAGTTCTTCGTCCAATTCTTCTGGCGGGCGGCCCAGATAAGCCTCAATGACTAATGGGTCGCGCTGAATTTCGGCTGGCGTGCCTTCTGCAATTTTCTTGCCATAATCCAGCACCGTGACCTGATCTGAAATCGACATCACGACTGCCATGTCATGTTCGATCAGCAGAATAGTTAACCCACGTTCGTCGCGCAGACGCTCAATAAAACGCATCAAATCTTCAGTTTCTTGCGGATTCATCCCGGCAGTTGGTTCATCCAACAACAGCAGAATGGGATCGCTCGCCAAAGCCCGTGCAATCTCTAGCCGCCGCTGTGCGCCATATGGTAAGTTGGTGGCCGACATATCGCCGCTGCCACCCAGATCAATGAATTCCAGCAGATCTAGAGCTTTTATCAACACCGTCTCTTCTTCGATCTGGTTGAGTGGATGCCGTAAGCCCGCCCCGATAGGCCCACCACTCAATCGCGTGTGTGCCCCTACCAGGATATTCTCCAATGTCGTCATATCATGAAAGAGATGGATGTTCTGGTAAGTACGGGCGATACCACGTGCATTAATCTCGTCGGGCCGCAGCCCCGCGATGTTATGCGCCTGAAAGTAGATGCTGCCTTCGTCTGGTTTATAAAAACCAGTGACACAGTTAAAGAACGTTGTTTTGCCTGCGCCGTTGGGACCAATCAGGCTAGCAATCATGCCTTGTGTGATGGTCATATCTACTTCGGAGACCGCTGTCAGGCCGCCGAAACGTTTGGTTACATGCTGAACACCGAGAACAATGCGATCACTCATCTTGTTCACCATTCCCATGTCGCTCTCGTAAACGTCGGGCACGTTCTTCCAGTGATGCCAATGGCGTTGGGAACAACCCGCCGGGTCGAATAAGCATCATCGCCACCAACAGTCCGCCAAAAGCCATATAGCGGTAGTCTTGCATAAAACGCAATATTTCTGGCATACCGACCAACGCAATGGCCCCAACGATCACGCCGGGCACGCTACCCATGCCACCAATAATCACCAGAGTCAGGACGCGGATGGAGACTTCTAAATTAAAATTCGATGGGAACAGGTTCGATTGATTGGAGGCGAACAACAGCCCTGATGCACCAGCGAACGTTGCGCCGATGGCAAATGCCAGGAGTTTTGCATTCACCAAGTTAATGCCCATCGCTTGTGAAATGTCCTCATCGCTTCGCAGGGCAGTCCAGGCGCGTCCCAATCGTGAGGATCGCAGCCGTAACGAGAGAAAGGTCACAACGGCTGCCCCCATAATCGCCAGGTACAAAATGACCAGATTCGATTGGGCAACAGTGGCATCTTTGGGCAAGGGTTTGGGCACATTCAATGCCCCGAAGGGACCACCAGTAATGTCGGTCAGATTCTCCAGGCTGATGCTGATAATTTCACCGAAACCTAGAGTCACAATTGCCAGATAGTCGCTCCGCAATCGCAGCACCGGAAAACCCAACAAGACACCGGCGAAGGCCGATGCAATGAGCGCCAATGCCAGACCAATCATGAAGGGGGACGCGCGACCCACGCCATCGAAAACACCCGCCGATTCCAATAGCCATTTTGCGGAGAAAGCGACCGCAACAGCGAATATCACCAGGGCCAGGCTGATGAGTAACGGTGGCTGATCTCTCCATAACGGAGACATCCGTCGTATTCCATCGCTGGTATCGCGTTTGGGCTTTTGAGATGCAGGGCGTCGTGCCCAGAACACGGTTGCCAGGCCAATGACAAGGGGCACAACGATGAGTGCGACCAAAACAGCAAAAAAGATGCTGTTGGCATGGCCGTCGGTGATTTGTTGCCGGTTCGATTCGACAAAGGCATAGCTATATGCACCAATGGCAAAAAATGCCACATAACCCAGATCAAGCAATCCAGCATACCCGACCACGATATTGAGACCTAATCCCAGGACAATGTTGATGGAAACGAGGTTGAGAACATTCGACTGGTATTGATCCATAAATAGGGGCAGGGCCATCATAATACCAATTGATGTCACCCCGAAAAAAGCACTTTCAAAATTATAGGGAGAACGGGTTCCGAAAATGCTGTAGACGGCCAAAATCGTTCCCAGAGACAGCATGACCGAAGCTGTAATAACTGTATCAATCGTCCAGAAATTCAATACCTGCAGCAGCGCCGATGTCGAACCAAATTCCAATGATGGGTTGATGAAAGTTGCATTACTCGACCATACGCGCCAATAGCCCATCAAAGCCAAGACCACACCGGGGATCAGCACGATTGCAGCCCTGGCAGCCCAGGGTATGCGGCTATAATCACGTGATTGGATGTTGCGCCATGCTAACAGGAACGCCACGATAATGGCAAAACCCAACATAAGCTGGACTTTTTGGGTCGATTCAATGCCGAGATCAAATTGCTTGCCCAGGTCAAAGATCGGCTTGTTTTCAAAATCACCGAGCCTTTCCCAGAAAGCTGTATCGTATTTCATTGGGATTGTTAGCCAAAAGACCACGAACAGCAACAGGGGCATTATCATGCGTAGCCAATGGGTGATGAAAGGTAACACTTCGGTGAAGAAGTGTGCGCCGCTTTCATTTGCCATTACTGGCTTGGATATTGATGCCCGGAGCGCCTGCCAGTCGACCAGTGTCAGTCTGTGGTAGATGACCATTGTCAGGAAACCTATCAAGCCAATCACTAATCCTGTGCCATACAGTCCACCAACTTTGATGAATCCTAGGTTGAATACGGTGATGTGGTCGTCGTTGATGGTCAGTGTCAGGGGGTTGGTACGAAGTTCGCTTCCCTCTGGCCTTTCCTGGGTGATCGAATCGACTTCTGGGTTAGCAAACAGTTCCTCTTCGGGAACACCCGATAATCGGGAAGTGGTTTCCAGCGTCACCTCGGCAAAATAATCCTGTACATCAAAGCCACGGGCTTGCCAACGATTGATGAAGGCCATAAAAAGTAAGAAGACAATAGCAGCCCCGACGCCAAGTGCGATGCCGTTCGCAATTAGGTTGCTCCAGGGCGTTTGCTGACCAAATTGGCGCACTGTGAAAATGCTAAAGCCGATGGTCGTGATGATGAACAGGGGCAGCGCCAACGGGGCCAGATCCTCGCGGCCTTCGATACCGGCGGGCAAGCCAATTAAGATCAAAAACACAATGATGCCGCCGATAATAAAGCCGTTGTTGGCTCCGTCGCGGACAGTATCATAACGAGAAGATAGTTTTTGCAGCATGGTCAGACCTTCTTTTCTGACGCTGCTTCACCCAGCAGCCCTGTTGGACGGTAAATAATGACCAGTACCAGGAGTAGGAAGGCAATTACGTTCTTCCATTCATTACCGAAACCAAGTGCTGTTGGTCCCAATGCTTCCGCCAGACCCAGGAAAAAGCCGCCCAGCATAGCTCCTGGAATATTGCCGATGCCACCCAGCACCGCCGCTGTAAACGCTTTCAAGCCATAAACAAACCCGAATCTGAACCGCACTTGTTCGCCACGAAAAGCCAACATCACGCCAGCGGCTCCGGCTAATGCTGCTCCCAGAATGAAGGTCATGACGATGATTCGATCTACGTTAGCCCCCATTAGGGCCGCAGTGTCTTTGTCTTCGGCCACTGCCCGCATTCCGCGTCCGAGCTTGGTGCGTTGCACAATGAAGTACAACAAGGCCATCAGCAATAGCGAAGCTAGCGTGACCACCAAACCCACTTTACTGACTTGAACGACACCTAGTCGCCCAAAGTCGAGGTCAATGACACGCGGATTACTCAGGAGTTTGGGCATACCTCTTTGATAAACGCGGGCATTGGCACTGAACATTCGCAGCGCAACCTGCTGTAGGAAGATTGAGGCTCCGATAGCGGTGATGAGCGGAGTCAAACGTGGCGCTTTACGGAAAGGACGATAGGCAATGCGTTCCAGGGCGATAGCCACCAGGCTGGAGACGACCATGCCGCTAATGGTTACAAAAAGCAACCCTACAATGGTGATAACCAATAAGTAGATGTGGGGCGCAAATTGTCCAGTTGCGAGCAAGATCCCATATCCGACTAAGCCGCCTAGCAAAACCCGTATTGGCAAACTGAGCATGGTGAAAACACGACTGGGGGCCGCAACCTCGGTGGCTGAACGGTGACTTTGCAACCGATTCACGATGTCTTCTAACGGCAGGAACATGATTCCCACAAACAGTGGCACAATTACCGCCGCAACGCCCGCCGCCCCAGCTTCAAATGACTGGGTATCGTTGTCCAGCAAGTACATGAGCGCGAACCAACCACCGTAGGCCCCTAGCATCATCACTTCGCCATGTGCGAAGTTAATCATAAATAAGATGCCGTAGACCAACGTATATCCCAACGCTATCAGCGCATAAACCCCACCCAGGATGATGCCATCCAATAATAGGCCCATCCAAGTTTTAAAACTCAATGTTTCTATTAAAACCACATGCGAAACCCGCTCGGCCAATAGAACGAAGAAAATCGCGCCAATGGTGTTCGTAATCAATCCGGCAATAGGTTCATTGGTCTCTGAATTGTTGCGTAGGGCAATAACCCCAATGTGGGTGAGGGTTCCGATGGCGATGAAAATTAGCAACAAATAACCCAATAGTTGCTCAAAATCAACTATCCAAGCGTCGGGCGGTAACCCAAACACGCCAGTTGTCTGGCAAATCACCCAAAGGATACGAAACAACGCCATGAGAGCCATGAGGCCAAAATAGCGTCCGCTCCAGGAGTCAATATCAAATTTCTCAGACAATTGGAGATAGAATTGTTGCTGCGTTGATGACTGGGGTTGGATCATAAGCGATCTCCAACAATGAATAAGTACGCATCTATAAACTGGCGGTGTCCGAGATTAATCGAACACCACCAGTTGGCTATTTTTGCGATTGGGGATGAACCTAGCTGCTGGCTTCCTCGGTGGCTTCCATATCGGCTTCTTCCATATCGCCCATGTCGTCCATGAAAGATTGGCCGTATTGGAATTCGGGTGGAACATCGACAGCAACCCACTCGCCATTTTCAACAATGTTGACGCCGATTTCACCTGCACCACATTCGCCGATACCATCAATGCCGTCACAGCTCAATGTACCGGTTAGCCCTTCGTAGTCAGTGGTATCACGCACGGCCACAATCAACGCCTCGCGGTCAATCACCAAGTTGCCTTCTTCATCGGCTTCAGCCACAGCCTCGATTGCATTGAGCAGAATCGTGGCAGCATCATAGGTGTGGGCATGGAATGGGCCTTGCTCGTCGGGAGGATAACCGAAACGCTCTTCATAAGCTGCATCAAACGCGGCATTGCCCTCTTCGTTGGAGAATTCGACCACGAAGCTGGCGAAGACGCCTTCTGCTGCATCGCCCGCATTGTCCAGGAATTGCTGGCCGAAGATACCGTCATCGGAGAAGAACACGGTGTCTTCCAGGCCGACCTCAAGCATCTGGTTTACGAGCAAAGCTGCCTGACCTTGATAGCCACCAAAGAAGATTGCGTCCGGCGGATTGTCAGCAATCACGCGCAATACTGCACGATAGTCTTGCTCTTCGGGGTCAATGACCTCATAGGCCGCAATTTCGCCACCGATACGCTCGAATTCGCCGACGACCACGTCAGCCAAACCCTTGCCATAGTCGGTGTTGTCGTGGATGATCGCCATAGTCGTGACACCCAATTCGCTGTACATATAGCGGGCGTCCACAGTACCCTGTGCAGCATCACTGAAAGCTACGCGGTTCACCACATCACGGTCATTGGCGGTAAAGGCCGTCGCGGTGGAGCTGGGCGACATCATGGGGATTCGGGCATCCTGGTAAATGGCCGAAGCCGGAATGGATGCACCGGAGCAAACATGACCAACCACTGCAACCATTTGAGCATCGGAGGCAAACTGATTGGCGACGTTGGTGGCTTCCTGACCATCACAACGGTCATCGGCCACGACCAACTCAACCTCGAAACCCATAATACCACCGGCTTCGTTACGCTGTTCAACAGCCAATGTACCACCGTTGGCGATGTCCAGACCGAACTCAGGGATGATATTGGAGAGATCAGTTGCCAAGCCGAGTTTAACCGGCTCACCAGGGGGGACAACGACACGGGCGCTGTCTGATTGAGCGGACAGCGTCGCGGTAGCGGGTACGGCGCTGGCATATACCGGAGCCGCCGCCATCAACAAAACAAGGAGCAAAACAAGATAACGCATATTGTTGCGTACCATTTGGAAGTTCCTCCAACCAAAATTAACTTAATGCACACACCGCAAAATGTTATCAAAGACTACCCGCGAATGCAAACGGTTTGCATAAACTGACCGACAAGTTTTAAACTTAAGATCATCACATGATGGGAGATTGTTAATTATGCCCAGAATATGGCCTTTGCCTAAAGTATCATTTACTGACGTCAATCTATTAGAAGAAAAGCGCCCGGTCGCCTTGTTAACATCAGATGACACCTGGAGTCAGGTCGGCCATCTGCTCAATTTACCGTTGGTTGTTCAGGCTGAACCTGAACAAGAAGACCGCGATCTGTTGGATTATTTGTCGAATAATCTACCAGCTCAAGCCGAGGTCATTTATGCTGTCGGTACAGGTTTGCCAATAGTGGCTGGCAAATTAGTTGCCAATGCCAATAACCTGCCGTTGGTTCTGGTTCCGACCGCCCTCGAAAGCGATGCGTTGTTTGAATCGTTTGTGTTATTAGCACAGGATGGCCTTTTAAACCGTATTGAAACAGGACCACCTTCAGAAGTCGTTGTCGATTGGAACATTATTCAGGCTGCCCCCACTCATTTGCGGGCAGCGGCCATTGCCGATGTGCTGGCAATTGTGACCGCTTTGCTCGATTGGCGGTATGCCGCCAAACACAATCGCACCAGCGACGACCAGCGTTTCTCAGCATGGGGAGCTGGTGTGGCGGCGGGCTTGGCATCGCAGGCGATCAAGAGTGCTAAAGCCATTGGTGAAGGCAAGGTGGAAGCTCTCCGCACCTTGCTTGATTTATTGATGATGTCGGTGCAATTGGCACATCAACTCGGCCATGATCGTCATCAGGAGGGTACAGAACACTATTTCGCCTATTCGCTACAAAATCAGGGGGCGAGCTTTATTCATGCCGAGGCGGTTGGGCCTGGCATTGTTATGTCCTCGACACTGCATGGTCAAGATCCTACCGCTCTTCAGGATGCACTGTCGAATGCTGGTATTCGCCTCAATCAGTTGCGAGCGTCGGATATACGCCTTGCCATCAACGATCTACCGACTTTTTGTGTGAGCAATGACCTACCCTTCAGTTTTGCCCACGACCTTGATCCACTCTCAGATCAAGTGACACAGGCAATTGGCAGAATAGACACTAAGGAAGAGTCGGAGGATAGCAGTAGTGAGGACGCTGTGACGGCGAGCGAGGACACTGAATCAGAAGCGACAGAGAATGAGCAGGAAGATATAGTCACATTGATTGACACTGATGAAACGCCTGCTTCAGAGGGCGGTGTATCGCTGTCAGATACGGCTGAATTGGACTAAAGATGTGATCGGCAACCCTGGCTGTTTCAGGGCTGCCGATACTTCTAACGTCTTCCGCGCAGAATATTGAGGGTATCGACTAACATTCCATAAGCTGTGGTTGTGGGGCTGCTGGGGCCTTCGATGATAGTGACATTGGGAAGTACATCTGTGTCAATGCTGACCGCACAGGCTGTTTGGCTGACCGTTGCCAGTGGATCATTCATCGGCAGGTGTGTTGGGCGCACGCTGGCCTTAATTTGACCATTCTCGCGCACGGCTTCACACACCAATTTGATGCGCTGTCCGTTTTTCAATGCCGCCTGAGCATCAGCGACAGTGACGCTTCGGATTCCCTCGCGTTCGACATCTGATGGCCGCAAATCGCCACCCATCAGCACATTCGCCAGAACATTAATCTTGATGGCGGCATCCCACCCATCAATATCATTGGATGGGTCAGCTTCGGCCAAACCCGCTCGCTGCATCTCGACCACAGCCTCATCAAAAGCCACGCCTTCTTCCAGGCGTGTCAGGACTGAATTTGTGGTACTGTTCAGAATGCCCCGAATGCGGGAAATTTCCAACGCCAGCAGCGCCTCTCGGCCCACACTATGTACAGGTGCGCCATCCATCACGGTGCTTTCGAACATGAAGCCTAGGTCACGTTCTTGCGCGATGGCCCGCAACTCGCGGTAAGCAAAGGCGACAGGACCTTTATTGGCTGTTACGATATGCTTGCCGGATTCCAAGGCGGTCCGCACAAAATCTGTCGCGGGTTGACCGGTGTGCGGATCAAGCAAGGTTGCTTCCAATATTGCATCAGCGGGTACATCACGAATGAATTGTAAGGTATCCTCTACGGGTTGCCCCAATTCATCAAGCGGTTGATTAGTTTTCACCAGAGCTAATGCGTTTTCCAGATCAATACCATCTGGGTTGATAATGATTCCCCGGCTGTTTGTGGCGATTCCTACCACCTTCAGCCGAAAACCACAGCTATGCTCAATCTGGGCGTTCTTTCGCTCTAATAATGCTGCGAAGGCTCGCAGCACATTACCAAAGCCGAGCAATGCGATTTTGTATTCCAAGAACTGGTTCTCCTGAATTTAATTGTTCGAGAATTGATATGCTGTTTCTTGTTGCAGCCAGGTCGGTTCTTCGGCCAGAATTGCCAGAATGTCCCGCTCATGACGCAACAGGTGATATTCCTCATCCAGGATACTCTGGGCGCTCGAAATGCTCAACAATTCCTGCTTCTGCTTGTTAGAAATAGACAGGAGAACTGCAATCAGGAAAGCCAATGTCTCTGGCTCATCGGGGATGAAATGTAGATCAAAGTCCAGTTGGCCCAGTTCTTTGAATTTCTTCAGGTAAGCCGTCAGCGATTGTAATACTCGACCGGCAGCTTGTTGCGTGGCTGAAGAATGACTATTGATCAGCGGGAAATTCTCCACAATACCGGTTAGATAGGGTTGATCATGGTGTATTTCGACAATGCGAAAACGATGTTGTCCCACCGTTAGGATATTCATGCGTTCGTCTGGCAGTCGTTCCATCTGGGTAATTTGTGCTGTCGTGCCGATACCATAGATGTTACCCAACGGCCCTTCAGCACGTCCCGATTTCAGCAACACGACCCCAAACGGCTGCGACTCAGCCACACAGCGCCGGATCATGGCTTTGTAGCGTTCTTCAAAGATATGCAGCGGCAACAGCATTTTGGGGAATAGCACGGTATTCAAGGGGAACAGTGGCAATTTATACTGGTCAACCACCACACACCTCATTTCAGATTATCTATTGTTATTTTAACTATGGCCGATAACCGTCAGTAGAACATTAAAATCCTCTGATGGTTACATCAGAGGATTTGTATGGCGAGCGGTTTTGTGTCGATTACCAGACCGGTAATTCGAGATAGCGCGGACTAGAGTAGACCATTACCCAGGGGGCCGCTTCAGGGTTATCGACGAAGAATGAATCGTTGCCAGTCGGATCCCATTCGTCCACTGTCTGCTCGAAGAAATTCCATACCCATTCCGCATCGCCTGGTGCCAAGTTGACACAGCCGTGGGTGCGAGCGATACCGAAATAGTTGTGGAAATCGGCACTATGCAGCGCCTCATGCTCGTTGAAGAACATCACCCAGCGGGTTGGGAAGCTGTATGCAGGTGGACTAGCGCCAGGCGGCCCACTCATCTGCATTGACCGTGTGCGACCATAAACCTGAAAAACACCTTCCAGTGTATCGAGCCAGTAACCTGATGAAATTAGGGTGGCGAAAACTGGCTGGTCATCCATAATGGCGATGAGGGTTTGTTGTCGTAAATCCAGTGCAACCCAGGGGCCATGAACCTGCTCCGGACGTTCGGGAATTTGCAAGACCGATACAAATTCATCTTTCATCCATTGGCCTGGCCCGATCAAATACCACATATGACCATCTGTTGCCTCAACGGCGTTGTAAACATGATACATCGTATATTTGCCGATCAAGCGGGCATTGGTCCAATCGTTGTCAGCAGGTAAAACGCCGGGAGCGTCACTGAAATACCAGGGGCGTTTCTGCCATGCTATCGGGTAGAGCAGTGGTTCTTCTGGCAAAAGTATGCTACGGGGATGCGCTTCGCCATCACGCTCCTGTTCATATTCAACGGCTGCTTCCAGATCTGGCAATGGATTAGCGACGATTTCATTATCGCATTCTGGAGTACGCGGAATTTCCCGACTCAATACTGCACATGCTCCGGTGAAGGCTGGAGACGGATTACTGCCTTCTTGTGCCTGACTAAATGCTATGGGGAAGCTGGTAAACCACAATGTTATAACTACAATACCAATAATCCAGCGTCTCATATCCCATTTTCCTGAATAAATTGAATGAATTTACCCAGCCATCTTAAGTAAACCGTTATGGCCTGTCAACTAGAGAACAAGCGGAAAGTGAATTCGTTGATATTTGACAGGGTTGTGGTAGGGACTTCGTCAGGTTAGCAGGCGAGCAGCGGAATGGAGTGCAGTACCCTTTTTGAGGCAGGAATCAGATCGCCCTATAATAGTTTTCCTATATTGAGCGACCTGTCTGATCAACGATTATACTGTCAGGTACTGTTGCAGAAATCGTCGAGCGGCGTTAACCGGAACTGCCATACCCGCGTCAAGGCCACTCATCATGGTATTAATGCCAACCAGGCGTCCCTGCATATCAACCAGTGGCCCGCCAGAATTGCCAGGGCGCAAACGCAGACTGACATTCAGCCACTCGCGTCCGTCGGAAGCTGTCTGTTGGCCGATGACCACACCAGCTGTCGTTGCACCGATGGTTCCCCAAGGATGGCCGAGAGCCAACACCCATTGGCCGGGTTCTAGTTGCCGCGAATCACCCAAATCCATAGCGGGTAGATCACTGGCCTCGACTACCAACGCCGCTAAGTCGTAGCGAGAGTCGTGAGCAATCAAGTGAGCCGGTAGCGTTTCACCATCGGACAATACCACGAGCGGTTGTTGCCCAGCAACTACATGAGCATTGGTGAGAATCAAGCCTTCGGGATGCCAGATTGTGCCAGCACCAAGATTTTTCGACCCATCGTTGATTTGCACCAATCGCTGTTGGACATGGAAAACCAGACCGGCCATTTCCACATTGAGCTGTTGCAGAATGTTAGGGGCGTTCACCGATTTCTACCCCTAATTCCATGGCCTCGCCCGCACGAATGATGCCGATGGATACACTGCTGCCAATCAAGTCTCCCGTCAGCAACGACAGCAAGTTATCAATGGTGCTGATGGGGTTGCCTTCCAGTGTCACGAGTGTATCGCCCAACACAATCCCACCTTTATCTGCTGGACTGTCCGGTTCGACAGCGATCACCAATAGCCCAGTCTCTTGATCCAGTGATTCTTGCAAGGCAGCAGGCAAGGTTACAGGTTGTGTGGTCACGCCGAGATAACCACGTCGTACACGGCCATGCTGGAGCAGCATTTCGGTCACGCGCCGAATGGTCGGTGTGGGGATGGTCAGGCTTGTGCCACGCAATACGGAAGTGTTGATGCCGAGGACTTGCCCGGCAGCATTGACCAACGCTCCACCAGAGAAACCAGGGTACATCAGTACATCGGTCTGGATGACGTTATCTAATGTGCTATGATGTTCAGCATGACGATGGGGGCCGCCGGGGCCATGTTTGGAATGTTTTCCTCGGGGGCCATGATGCCGACCGCGACCACCGGGTCGCCTTGGGCCACGACCTGGGCCACCGGGACGTCCACGCCTCCGACCTCGGCTACGTGCTTCCACAACTTCACCCACTGCGCTCACAATGCCTAGTGTGGCTTGTATTTGTTCACCTGGGCGGGCAGTGGCTAATACCAGATGACCAACCTGCACCGCGTCCAGATCAGACCAGGTGGGTGCTGCCAGTTCGCCATCCTCAACCCGGAGTACAGCTAAATCGGTACTAGGATCGCGTCCGACTAGGTTGGCTTCGACGACACTGCCATCGTCCAGGCCAATTTGGATACCTTCCTCAGTTTCAACAATATGGTGCGAAGTCACTATTACACCATCCGATGACCAAACAACTCCACTGGCCGGTAGACGACGCCGCGCTTCCACCCGTACTACGCTGGGGCTTACTGCTTCGACCGTCTCCGCCAGGGCCGTTGAGAGATTTTCCAATACGCCCGACATATTTGTTTTTGTCTCCTCAAGTTGTAGGCTTTTCGTTGTTATGGTTATACAACAACAATCAATCCGGAGGCATCGCACTAATGGGGGGGACAGCACCTGGAAAAATGGGTAGGTCAACTGGAGCTAGAGATTAATCAAACCCATCAACATAGCCCGCACAGCAGCTTCAGTGCGGCTCTGGGCATTGAGTTTGGTCATGATCGCATTGACATGAAACTTCACTGTATGGTCACTGATGTCGAGGCGGTGGGCAATGGCGCGGTTGGAATGTCCTTCAGCTAACAAGTGTAGCACTTCCAACTCACGGGTAGTCAAGTCTTCATCCAGTTCAGCGGGTTGGTCTTGAGATGGGAAAAGTGCGCCAGCCAGGTCAGGGTCAATCACGACCAACCCATCGGCAATAAGGTGCAGGGCCGCGACCAGTGTCTCTGGCTGAATATCTCGTGAAAAGATGCCACGTGCGCCCGCTGCCCAAATTGCACTCGCTTGTGTCTCGTTATCAATTAAAGCTGCCAGGGGATA
Source organism: Aggregatilineales bacterium (assembly GCA_965215855.1). Taxonomy (GTDB): domain Bacteria; phylum Chloroflexota; class Anaerolineae; order Aggregatilineales; family J027; genus J027. The sequence continues at coordinate 828,390 of CBDCER010000003.1, forward strand.
GTCAATTTCATGTGGTTGATCCATGTCCCATACCACTACATCTGGATCGTAGACATCCAGTTGTGACAACCCGTCAGTGCTGACTTGACCAACAATTGTGCAATCCGGCTGATCGCCCAAAATGGTGGACAGTCCGGCACGCGCCAAGGGGTTATCAGCAATAATCAGGATACGCAGATCGTTCAGGTTGTTCAGGTTGTTCATGAGTAAGCAATAGACTTTCCATAAGCTTTTGCTGAAGAATGGCCCAGAATCGCCAAGTTTTTGTTAAACTGAAAGCATCGGCTGATTACATTTGTCACAAAATCACTGTATCTATTGGTTTAACCAGATCAGCCGCTATAATAGATAATGTTGGTGGTTTGGTGCAACCTTTTTAGTGAATACTCGTAACTAACTAATGACGAGCATATTCTAGCGTAGGAGGGCAAGCGACTCGTGGCACAACCATTTATTCAAGTAGACCGACTGGTCAAGACATATGACACGCCTGCCGGTCCATTAAACGTCTTGCGCGGGATTGACCTGCAAGTCCAGCCAGGTGATTTCGCAGCACTCATCGGGCCATCGGGTAGTGGCAAATCGACATTCCTCAATATGCTAACAGGTGTCGATAGCCCATCGGGTGGCGAAGTATTGGTTGGAGGCGTTAGCGTGACACAGGCCCGACAGCGTAAGCTGACCAAATGGCGAGCGCGTAATGTTGGTATCGTTTTCCAGTTCTTCCAACTACTCCCCACACTCACTGTCGTTGAAAATGTGATGGCTCCGATGGACTTTGCTAATGTCTGGAAACCATCGGAACGGCGTGGTCGAGCGATGGAATTATTGGATCGTTTTGGAATTGCGGATCAAGCTGACAAAACACCGGATATGCTATCGGGTGGACAACAACAGCGCGTGGCAATTGCACGGGCTTTGGCGAACAATCCTCCATTGATTGTGGGTGATGAACCCACAGGCAATTTAGATCGCATGAGTGCCAGCAACGTGTTCCAATATTTTCATGAACTGGCTGAACAAGGTGCGACCATCATTGTGGTTACGCATGATCGTGAGTTGGTGCAAAACGTTCCGAAAATGCTGGAATTGGTGGATGGCACGATTAACCGCACCAATCTGGAAGCTGCCGCCGCTCGCCGTACTCAGGAACTCCGCGCCTTGCGAACGCGCTTTGCAACCGGCGAGTTCAAGAGTGCCCGGTTGTAGATAAGGAGGAATCATGATGAGTCAGAATGGTCAATCGCTCATTTCGCTACAAAGTGTCGAGAAGGTCTACAAAACAAAGGCTGGCCCGCTGCGAGTGTTGAAGGGCGTCAAGTTCGAGGTCAACGCTGGCGAATTTGTCGCCATCGTAGGACCATCCGGCAGTGGCAAGAGTACCCTCATCAACATGATTACCGGTATTGATCGTCCCACCTCCGGCGAAGTATTCGTGGCCGGAGAGCGCCTGACGAACATGAATGAGAATCAGGTGGCGAAGTGGCGAGGGCGGAATGTGGGGGTTGTATTCCAATTTTTCCAATTGCTACCAACCATCACTGTACTGGAAAACGTGATGTTGCCCATGCACTACTGTGGCACTTATAGCGGTCAACGCAAAGAACGCGCTATGGAATTATTGGATCTGGTCGACATTCCTGATGTAGCCAACAAGTATCCCAGCCAGATTTCCGGTGGGCAACAGCAACGGGCGGCTATCGCTCGTGCCCTGTCGAATGATCCCAAAGTGATCGTCGGTGACGAGCCAACCGGTAACCTGGATACCGTTTCAGCCGGTTTGGTTTTTGCACTGTTTGAAGAACTGGTGTCGCAGGGCAAAACCATCGTGATGGTAACGCATGACAAAGATCTGGCCGGACAGGTTCCTCGTGTCGAGGAAGTTCGCGATGGGCGCTTGATGAGCCAGGAAGATATCGACGCCCGGCTCGTCAGTCGCTAACAATAGCCTGACCGTATTACCGGTTACGCGAATTGAGGTGGGGTAACATTACCCCACCTTTGCAAAATTCCTTATAATTAGGATTAAGCATCGACTCAATCAGCCAGGAGCAAAATACAATGGATATTACGCTGCGTGAGGAAAATGGAGTGACAATCTTCGTCCTCGAAGGTCGTATCGACAGCGAGGGTGCTGTGGACCTTGATCTGGCGTTACAGACCGCGATGGCGGAGCGGAAATATAGACTGATTCTTGATATGGCGAAGGTCCGCTATCTGAACAGTGCTGGGCTGCGAACGCTGGCCGATATTTTGACCCAGGCCCGCGAGAATGGCGGCGATTTGCTGCTAGTTGCGCTCAGTCCGAAGGTGCAGCGTGTCTTTCAAATCATCGGTTTCGACAAATTCTTCAAAATCTATCCCGATGTCGCTGTAGCAAGCGGCGAATTTTAGATTCACGAAAAAGGCCCTCTGCCTTTTCAAGCACAGGGCCTTAGCATTATCTTCAAATCAAGATCATCAGTTTTCAGGTATCCACGAACGGAGAGCTGGTTGTTGGCGGATGTCGTGCAATATCCGATGAATGGGAATGAACGCCAACATTAGTCCCAGACTGATGAGACCTGCTGTGAGGATACGATGTCCCCAGGTGACCTCTGCAAAGCTAATTCGCATAATGCCATCGGTCAATGTCACATCATCCACAATCCACACCATCAGCACAATCGCCACTAATATGGCTATTAGATAGAGCATACTGGGATTTCGTAATACCAAAAACAATATGCGTAATGGCAATGTTAGCAATGCCAGGAACAGGAACCAGCTAACCCCAAGTTGCCAATCCCAGGTTATCAAGCCCGCAACAACAGCCACGACAAAAATGATGCTGTTAATGGCCGAGACGGGATACAACTTCAACCAACCAGCGAAGTCAGTTTCTTGGGGCTGTTGGGCGATTGCCAGAGCTATTTCAGGTGGTTCACCTGTGATCGATGCGGCCCAGGTTGCCAGTTTCGGATAGCGCCGTACCAATGGATTGAACAGGTGTTTTCTGAACCAGCGACGGATTTCCAGCCACAGTTTATTCACCGAGCCAACAATGCCATAGGGGATGACCAGCACGAAAATGACAAAGGTCGCCCCCAATGCCAACGGCCAATATTCTACCGTATTCGCATTATCCAGGAACTTGAAAACGATGAAATCCAGACTGATCTGCAAATCAGGAACCCGCAAGAGTTTCTCGCCGATGTGCAAGGCTGATACGCCTATCGCCGGACCGGCAATCGTTCCCAAGCCACCAATCAGAGTCATCAGCAAGGGATCTAGCGTGCGCCCAACACCAAGTAAGCTGGGTTCGGCCTGGGGAAACAACACAACCTGCATAACCCCGGCAAACGTCGCCAACAAGCCTGCGACAACAATCGAGAGGGTTTTATACAGATGTATGTTGTAGCCGAGCGTCTGAGTGCGGTCCGGGTTATCACGGATAGCCATCAAAACCCGTCCGGACGGCGAGTTCATTAGACGGCGCACCAGCAAGAAGGCGATCACAAAACAACCCAGCGCGATATTATAGAGTTGTAGGCGATTCCGGACCGGATTGAGCCAGTCGGGGGTAGACCAGGTGAGTCCATCATCGCCACCCGTCAAGTGGCTAAACATCGTCAACCGCGATGACTGGAAAAATATTTCGGCGAAGGCCAGCGTAAACATGGCGAAATAAACACCCTTGATGCGAAATGAGGCTACCGACCATATCAGGGAAATGATGATGCCGATTGCCAACGCGACGCCCACACTGCGGGCAAAAGAAATATCGAATTTCGTGACTAAAATAGCGACGGAGTAAGCCCCGACCCCAAAGAAAACGCCATGCCCGAATGAGATCAGGCCAGTGAAACCCAGCATCAGGTTATAGCTCATCGCCAGAATGCAGAGGATAAAGACCTCAATCATATATTGTTGCCATATGCTGGATGTACCAAAGGCGCGGCGCGGTGGGTCGGCGACGCTGTCCGTCCAATCGGCAACTAGATAGGGAAATCGCCACAGAAAAACGAGAACCAGAATATAGAACCAATTATCTAGAAGAGTCTGCACGAGGGCATTACGACGACGGAGACGATTTTCCATGACTTAATGCTCCCTACCAAACAGCCCCGAAGGCTTGACCATCAACACGATGCACAACAAAATCAGTACAGCTACCGGTGAAACAGCCGTGGTATTGAATTGCTGTTGGGAGAAGTAGGCTGTGACTGAACGGGTAATGCCAACAACAATTGATGCTAATGCTGTTCCAGCATAACTTCCTAGACCGCCGATAATCACCACCGCAATTGCCTGCAAAAGAAAGGCGTTACCCATCGAGAGGTCAACGGAGATGAATCCGGCAGAGATGATGCCGCCTAGCGCGGCGATGGCTCCACCCAGTGCAAACACCGCCGTGAATACCAACCGCACGTTGACACCCAGTGCCTCCACCATTTCGCTATCCTGTACACCAGCACGGATAATGATACCGATGCGCGTTCGCATCAGCAGGATTTGGACACCGATCATCATGAGGAGACCCATGATAATCATGAATATCCAGTAATTGAAAACTGTGGTATCAAGATCGGGGAACACGCCGCGTAGGAACTCTGGAGGAAATGTGCCACGTAAAGATGGTGGCAAGAAGGCCGCCAATGTTCCCTTAGTTGTGGGGCCATAGTAATACTCGACTGCTTCTTCGATGACTAGGGCCACGCCGAAGGTCAACACGATCTGGAAGAAGGGGCGGATGTAGGTGGGACGGATCAAGAATATCTCAATAAGCAGGCTAATGACTGTTCCGGCGAAGGTGGCGGCGATAGCAGCAATCCCCAGGCGCAAGATAAGATTATCGGTTCCATTCAGGATGATTGCCAGCAACCCTCCCACATCCAGCGCGATCACTAAAGCGATTATGAGTTTATCCCAGTCAAAATTCATATACTGATTGGGAAATTGCAGCTTCTGAACTGGCGGCGGCTCTTCGTTTAGCATCAACGCCAGTCCTCGCTGGAAACGGGTACTCACTTCGTGCGTCACCCATCGTAGACCGAACAAGATGATTTCGCGGGAAGCGTCAACCATGACAATCAGGGTGACGGCCACACCCAGCAAAATACGGATCAAATTTGCACTCAGGCTGAAATCTCGGGTGATGGCATCACCGAACAAGAAGCCCAGCGGTGCGCCGATCAGCACGGCCACCATGATTTTGTTCAGCAGCGTTGAACGGGCCGGTATACGGCGTTTACCTTTCTGAAAAAAGCGGGGAATAATGACCTTTTCCGTGATCTCTACCAAAATGGCGACCAAGAGCGGTGTGAAAACTGCCACGTGAATGGTCATCAAATGAGCATTGGTTTCATTGTCAACTGCCAGGCGTGTCAACACATCGAATCCGATATAAGCTCCAACCATCAAGAGTGATCCCTGCGCGAAGTTTAGCACGTCCATCAGGCCAAAGACGATGCTGAGGCCAGCCGCGACCATGAAAATCAACATGCCTTGATAGAGACCGCCCGCCACAATTTGGCTAAAAAGCCGTGTATTGCCGCCGGTATCATTCAATGCCCAAAGCAGCAACAACAACGTAAAGCCGATAGCGATGCCGCCCCACAATGTATTTTGCTCTATATTGAGTTTGCGGAAATTAAATCTATTCATCAGGCGGCTCCCAGGTAGCGGTTAATGATTTCATCGTTACCAATCAGGTCTGACATTGGCCCGGAAAGCACCGATTGCCCTTCCTCGATAATCACAAAATGATCGGCAAGCTGGCTCGCCATGCGGAAGTTTTGCTCTACCAGTAACACTGTGGTCTCCGAACTCAGATAGCGGATCGATTCCATCATCTGCTCGATCAGAACCGGAGCCAATCCCTCGCTGGGTTCATCAATCAATAGCAGGTTGTTATTAGGAACCAGCGCCCGTGCTACTGCCAACATCTGTTGTTGTCCACCTGATAATTGACCGCCGCCTAAATGTCCGAGGCGTTCCAAATCGGGAAACAAGTTATAGATGAAGTCGCGACGCATTGCCAGATCACCGGGCTGGCGTTCGGCAATTTTCAGATTTTCCTCAACCGTCAAATCACTGAAGATAGCACGGTGTTCGGGCACGTAGCCGATGCCTAGTTGGGCGATTCTGTAGGGACGCATATGACGGATGTCGCGCCCGTGATACTTAATGTCGCCGTTACGAACATGAGCCAGTCCCATAATGCTGCGGAGCGTGGTCGTCTTGCCTGCACCGTTGCGGCCCAACAACACCGTGATTTCCCCCTGGCGTACTGTGACATCAACGCCTTCAAGGATATGGAATTGGCCGATAAACGTGTGAATTCCATTGACTTCTAAAATGACTTCGCTCATGATGCCTAATGCCCCTTCCCCGATGACATTTCATCAAAGTCGCCATACAATTCACCCAGATAGGCGCTTTGGACGATAGCATTGGCAGCGATTTCTTGGGGGGTGCCCTCGGCCAATACTGCACCCTGGTTCATAACAGTGATCTTGTTGCTGACACTCATCACGACGCTCATATTATGTTCGACCAGCATGATGGTTTTATCGCCCAGGCTACGGATATTGTCGATAGTCTGGATAATTTCAGGAACTTGCTCGGTTGCCATACCCGCCGTTGGTTCATCCAGCAACAATAACTGGGGATCGCTTGCAAGGATGATTGCCAGTTCCAGCTTGCGTTTATCACCATGTGGCAACACGCTGGCCGGAATGTTTTCAAGCCCACGCAAACCAGCGACTTCGATGGCCTCTAACGCCTTGGTTTCATAGGAGGTAAACCGACGATAGTGTGAGAAAATGACCATGCTGCCGCCGTCAAGTGCCTGGGCTGCGAGTCGCACATTCTCGAACACGCTCAAATTGCCAAAAACATTGGTGATCTGGAATGAACGTCCGATGCCAACGTGCGCGCGGCGATGAAGTGGCATGAGGGTAATATCTTTTCCATTATAAAACAAACGTCCGCTGGTAGGCCGCAGGTTACCGCTTAAAAGATTGAATAATGTTGTTTTTCCGGCACCGTTGGGGCCGATGATGCTGTGCATGTGACCATGCTGCACTTGCAGACTCACGTCGTCTACGGCCACCAATCCACCAAATTCTTTACGGAGACTCTGTGCTTCAAGGACAAATTCGGTCATAGACTTGATCCTAATAATGGGGCGTCAACTACTGCTGACACCCCATGATTGGTTTTTATATGATTACTCTGCTGCGGGCGGGCATTCAAGATCTTCAGAGCCGCGGCCAGGGGCCAAGCACGGCGGGGCCGTATCTTCGGCGCTAATAGTGGCAACCCACTCATAGAATGCAAAATCTTCGCTCAAGGGGTCAGCTACACGCACGATATACATCTGAACCAGTGCTTGATGATCTTCGGGACGCATGTAGTAGACGCCCTTCGGCCCGTTCCATTCCAAACCTTCTAATGCAGGAACCAGGTCCGCCGGGTCGGTCGAACCGCCCGTCATCTCTAGGGCAGCGACGAGCGCCTGACCGCTGGCGAAACCACACTCGGTAAAGAGATCGGGATAGTCGTCATACTTCTCCAGATGGCGTTCCACTAGCCATTCGTTGACCTCTGGATGAGGGTTGTCGGGATCTAGGCCGGGCAACGTGTAATGATAAGCTGAGAAGAAGGTAGCCGTTGCGTACAGATCAACCAGGTCGGGATTTGAGAAAGCTGGAACCATGATGTCGTTGGAGTTGGTTACCAAGATCGACGGTACGTCCTCCAGGATACCCAGATCGGCAATTTGCTGGTTGAGCGTAATGGTGGTAGCGCCTGCCCAGGTCAACACCCAGAAATCAGCGCCACTTTCACGCACCTGCTCCAGCGGGATGGTGAAGTCAGTGGTGTCGTCGGCAACAAAGATCGTCTCTTGGACAGGGGTTGCACCACGACCTTGCAACACAATATCGAAAGCCTCAGCAGAGGTACTACCAAAGGCATTATCAACGGCTAACTGTACATAATTCGTACCATATTCATCTAGCGCATAGGTAGCGAAAGCATAGGAGTCGTGGAAGCTCTGACGGCAAGCGCGGAAGGTATATTCATTAAAGCCCGCACCGGTAATCGCTGGTGAGGCCGATGGGCCTGCCATCAATACCATTTCGTATTCGGCTGCCGCAGCCATCAAACCCAGAGTCACGGTGCTGCTGACTGTACCTTGCAGAACTTCAACACCTTCCTGTTCGATCAATTCACGCACCTGGGAATTAGCAGTGTCGATGTCGCTGCCGTTGTCGGCAATCACAACTTCTAGTGGACGCCCAGCAACTTCCATTGTGCCGCCGGTGGCATATTCCAGACCTAACTCAAAGCCCTGCGACTGTTCCAGACCGTAGATCTGCAAGACACCACTATGATCGGTCAAAACACCGATTTTTAGTGTATCGCTTTGAGCGTTTCGAGTAGAAGTGGCAGGATTGTTGGTGGCAAATGTCGGCAGGGCTAGCGTCAAGGCTAACACTGCGACAACTGCAATCACCGCAAGGGGTTTAGCTCTTTTCATGATAGCGTTTTCTCCTCAGTAAACAATTCATTTACGAAAGTTGTTTCCCAACTGCACCTAAAATCGTTCCAACTAATCGCTTTGCACCTTCCTCTCACTCCCGATAGTTACTTCTGAGTTATATCTGGCTTATCTCCAGAGAACTCACATCATGAATGTTGCTGGACGAAAGGCTCAAACAAGGCCATGAATTCGTCCAATTTCTCGGCCTGGGGCGAGTGTCCGCAATCGTCGAATACATGCTCGGCATAGTCGCCACCCGCCACATTATATCGCTCCAACACGGCGCGGGTTTGGTCGATCATGGGTTGTTGGGGGAAAACATCCTCGCCCGGCCAGCCAGGAATCAAGCCTGATATACCATGCGTCGCCAAATCGCTCAGGGCATGGTTGGATACCACCAGATCGTCTGCACCACGTATCCACAAAATCGGCGGCTTGTGACCTTGAATATCAACAATCTTATAGCCGATATGGTATTTGGGCGACAAAGCGTTGTTTACACCGCGATCTCCTGGTGCGAAGCCCGGCCAGTTTGCGCTGGGCACGAAATTGCCAGTGTAATTATCGTCGCCAACGACGGTGGCATTCATGGCATCCAAAATGGCTTCTTCGCGGGGATGAATGAAAGGTGGCTTGAAAACCAACGTTCGCAGGCCATTGCGGGGTGCAGCAATGTGATCTGTTCCACGATAATTTTCCTGCATCATGCGGATCAACTCTGGGTTCCGAATGCCGCCACCTGACCCAGCAAAATTAGGATAACAAGGTGTGCCATCAACATCTTTTGTGCCACCGAAGCCGTAAGGTGATCCTGGCGCAATCAGTGTAGCGCTCAAGACGTCGGATCCATGCTCAATCAGGTAGCGATAGCCAATCGAACCGCCCAGGCTGTGCCCGATGATATGGTGCTTACCCCATCCCAATACTTGTACCACACTGGCAAGATCGTCCGTGAAATCACACAGACCACGAGCAGCATCCAGTGGGGCAGGGTCACTTTCACCGTAACCGCGCAAATCAACGGCAACAGAGTGGAAATTACTTTCATCCAGTGCTAGCATGACCTCTTCCCACCAGGTCGCTGCCGCTACATTGCCATGTATCATCAGAATTTTGTGAGGAGCATTTGCATTACCGCGCTCCAGAATATGTAAACGGATACCGTTGGCTTCAATAAAGCGTGAGGTAATGCCTTCAGATACCGGAATTTTGGGCACGAAAAAACTCCTTATGGTTTCGCGTGCTGTTCAACCAATAATTTTTTGTCAATTTTGCCCGGGCCAGTACGTGGCAAAGCCTCGACCTGTGTGATGCCCTTTGGGATTTTGTACCGAGCCAGCCGTTCACGCAAATAGACTAGGAATTCATCTTCATCAAAGGCAGCGTCAGCCTTCAGGACAATAACCGCATGGCCGACCTCGCCCCATTTTTCATCAGGCACACCAATCAGAGCCGCCTCAGCGATGGCGAGATGGCCGTGCATCACGCTCTCAACCTCGGCGGGATAAATATTCTCACCGCCAGAGATAATCATGTCCTTGCTACGCCCAACGATGGTATAGTACCCCTCGTCGTCGCAGGATGCCAAATCGCCAGTATAAAGCCAGCCATCGCGGATCGCTTTGATGGTTTCTTCGGGTTTGTTCCAATAGCCCGGTGTGACATGTGGGCCACGCACAATCAATTCTCCGACTTCGTTGGGGGCACAGGTTGTACCATCGGGGCGTACAACCTTCACCTGAATGTGCATCAAAGGGAAACCCACCGCGCCCGGCTTGCGGCGAATGTCCTTCTGTGGCAAGACAAAAGTATTTGGTCCAGCTTCGGTCAGGCCATAACCGGTTTTGAAATCGACACCCTTCGCCCAAAATGCCTCGAAGACAGGCATAGGGCAGGGCGCACCGCCTGATATAACAATTTTTAGGTGCGAGAAGTCGGCGTTTTCCCAACGCGGTGATTGCTGGAGCATGACAAACATGGTCGGTACACCGAAGAAGACAGTCACACCAGCGTCTTTGATAAGGTCGAACACTTCATCAACATCAAAGGCTTTGCAGACAATACTTTTGCCACCTATGCTGACGAGTGGCAGTGTGAACACATTTAGGCCACCTGTGTGGAATAGAGGGGCATTCAAAATAGCGACATCATCTTGATCAAGCGCCCAACTGGAGACAGTATTGATCGCGTTCCAGGCCATATTAGCGTGCGTCAGGATTGCGCCTTTGGGAAGTCCAGTTGTGCCGCCAGTATAACAAATCACCCAGGGATCATCGGGCATCAGGGATGGTTCAGCCTGAAACTGATCACTGTAGGATTCGCGCTCGGCGAAATGGTGATCGCTGGTGTGAGCTAATGTGCTGATAGCGACATAGTGTTGGATGCCCTTCAAATTGGGCCGCATCTGATTGATCTGGTCGATGAAATCTTCTGAATAGACCAGCACGATTGGCTCGGCATCATTGAGCAGTTGTTCAAGTTCACTGACAGTCAGTCGCCAGTTGAGATTTTGCAGAATCGCACCAATTTTGCCGCACGCCATCCAAATATCGAGGTATTCAGTCGAATTGGTGGCATAAACGGCCACACGATTTCCTTTTGCGACCCCGAGGCTATCGCGCAGGTAATTGGCTGTCTGGTTAGTGGTGTCATTCCAGGCTGTGTAGGAAATATCTTGCCCCCTGAGGCGATCATGAAGGGCAATGCGCTTTGGAGTAATTTGAGCGCGTTTGTGCAGCCAATCTGGCACATAAAAAGATGTCTGCTCGAACATTTAGTTGTTCCCTGCTAGTCTCCAGAGAACCTCCTATTCCCATTTTTAATGGTTCCATGATCTTGTTAAAGACAGATAGATCTGGCGACGATGATGAGAAAGCAAGGATTTGGAGACTTTGGCCTATAATCTACTTTTCAATAATTCTCATAATTATGATGATAGTGTGATTTCGATGAATCTACAAATATATTCTATAGTCAATACCGTCGCCAAAATAACGGCGGAAAAGTTAGGGCTTTTGCCTTAAAGTAGTAGTTTACCAAAACAAGCTGCTGATAAGGCAAAAGCCCATGGTTGACATTGTAGCACTGCTCAAGGACCTTTCACCATACCTAACCAACACCACAGTGCGCCAATTGGAGCATATTGTCCTGGCAATGCTGTGCATTCCGAATCGCATTACGATGCTGAACCTATCACGCTGGACGGAGCGTGGGGGTAGCTATCGGACCCTACAACGTTGGTATCACACGCCGCTTTCATGGGCGACAATCCTGTGGAGCATCGTGCGTATCCATCTACTTGATCCCGATGGCGTCTATCTGCTGGCGGCTGATGATGTGGTGGTCAGCAAGTCCGGCAAAAAGACACATGGCCTGGGACGGTTCTATTCAAGCATTGCCAAGCGACCCATCAGCAGTGTGTCGTTTCTGGTCGTATCGTTGATTGATGTAAAGCAGCGCCGTTCATATCCGCTTCAGGTCGAACAACATCAACCAGCCCCACCATCTGAGAAACCCGCTAATCCACCACCAAAACGGAAACCTGGTCGTCCCAAAGGCAGCAAGAACCATGTCAAACCGACGCCAATCCTCACCCCCGAATTGAACTTGCTACAAGGGATGCTCAACGCCATCACGCGCCGTATCAAGCCGTTGAAAATCACCCATGTGGTGTTAGATGGACATTTTGGTAACTATCCAGCAACCTATGCCGTGCGGGATTGTGGACTGCACATCATCTCGAAATTGCGCCATGACGCGGCGCTTTACCTACCGTACAACGGCCCCAAACCACCGCGTGGCCCCATGCCGCGCTATGGCAAGAAACTGGACTACCAACACTTACCATCTGAGGCATTGTGCCAGACGACCATCGAAGGCGACTACCGTATTGAGACTTACCAGATGCACGTTTTCCATAAATCCTTTTCGGACGCGCTCAATGTTGTGGTTGTCGTCAAAACTCACCTCAAAACAGGCAAACGTGGGCATGTCATTCTTTTCAGCACTGATCTTGATCTTACCGCGCCGCAAATTGTGGATTACTATGCGTTGCGCTTTCAGATTGAGTTCAACTTCCGTGATGCCAAGCAGTATTGGGGCCTGGATGATTTTATGAACGTCAAACCCACTGCTGTGACTAACGCGGTCAACCTTGCTTTTCTCATGGTCAACTTGTCGGCAGTCATTCTCAAACCCTATCGTCGTAATCATCCAGACTTCAGTATTCTTGATCTTAAAGCCTTGTATCGGGCTCGTCGTTATCTGGATGAAACAATTAAATTGCTTCCCGATCCGCAATACCTTCGCCAAAAAATGAGGGATTAAAAGGGCTTTAGTGTCGTGTAAAGTTGTCTACATAAACGCATGAAGACAAAAAGGCATGACGAAAAAAGCCCATGATTGATATTGTAACACTATTGCTCTGCTTTGAGGCACACCTATCGCCGACAACCCTACGACAAATGGGCCGGATTATCCCAGCCATGCTGGCGATGACAGGGCGGATTACGATGTTGGGTATCTCACGATGGACTGATAAAGGCGGGAGCTATCGGACGATACAGCGGTTGTTCCACACAGTGCTACCGTGGGCAGAGATGCATTGGGCATTTTTTCGCCAACACGCCCTCAACCCGGAAGATGAGTACCTACTGGCCGGCGATGAATGCGTCGTGACAAAATCGGGCAAGAAGACCCATGGGGTGGATCGCTTCTTTTCGGGATTGTACGGGAAACCAGTGTCGGGCGTGGCATTCTTCGGGCTATCACTGATAAGTATTGAAGAACGGCAAGCCTATCCGGGCATGGTGGAGCAACGGGTACGCAGTGAGGCTGAGAAAAGAGCCGCCAAAGCAGCCAAGAAAAAGACCAAGAAGAAGCGAAAAAGAGGCAAGCCTGGACGTCCCAAAGGCAGTAAGAACAAGGATAAGACACAGGTGGCGTTGACCCCGGAGCTACAGCAGATTCAGTGCATGGTGCAGCGACAATTGGCATTGCTCAAGGACACGATTAAGGTGACTTATTTGGTGTTGGATGGTAAGTTCGGCAACAACAATGCCCTGCAAATGACCCGGCAATGTGACGTGCATTTGATCTCCAAATTGCGTCATGATGCGGCGTTGTATATACCCTATGCTGGCCCACAATCTAAGTATGGTCAACGTCGCAAATATGGTGATAAGCTCAACTATCAGGCTATCCCGTCTGACTAGTTGAAGGAAACCACCCTGGAAGATGATATCCAAACCCAGACCTTTCAGGCAACATTGCTTCACAAAGACTTCGCCCAACCCCTCAACGTCGTTATCATCGTCAAAACAGACTTGAAAACAGGGAAACAGGCGCGTGTGATTTTGTTCAGCAGTGACCTCAACCTAACTTATGATCGCTTGATTGACTACTACAGCCTGCGCTTCCAGATTGAGTTCATCTTCCGCGATGCCAAACAGCATTTCGGATTGGAAGATTTCATGAATGTCGCTGAGACAGCGGTCACTAACGCTGCCAACTTATCTTTCTTGATGGTCACGCTCTCCCGTATCCTACGCCGCCTCCTTTTCCCAGATTATCCGGATGCCAGTATCCTTGATCTCAAAGCCCGCTTTCGTGGTCGCAAATATGTCACTGAAACATTAAAATTACTTCCGGAAATCCCTGATCCTATTTTATTGGATCGCATCTTTAGCACGGTGGCATCTCTCGGTGCTATCCATACCGTTGCGTGTCACTCCACCTCGCCATAATTTGGCGAAGGTATTGGATCCGCCTGACGATAATTTAATTTCGCGCATCTGGCGCAGACTTACTGCGCTAGGCGGCATTCGCGCTCGTCAGATTGACAAATTTGCCGCATAATTGGCGAAGGTATTGATAGTGGTATAGACGTTTGCGCTGGAATAGATGGAGAAAAACGTGACAACAATTGGTATCGTGTCGTGGGGAACATATTTTCCTGAAAAGATTGAGACAGCGGCGGAAATTGCAGCTGTCACTGGTATCCCTGAAATAGTCGTGGCGCAGAAAATGGGTTTGGTACAAAAACGCATCGCTGGGCCAGACGATCACTGTGCGGCGATGGCGGCTCGTGCTGGTCAGCAGGCATTGGAACAAGCAGAGGTTGACCCGCCGGATGTGGACATGATTATCTATCATGGCAGTGAATATAAAGAGCATTTTGTCTGGTCGGCGGCTACCCGTGTCCAACACCTGATTGGAGCGAAAAATGCTGGTGCATTTGAGCTATATGCACTGTGTGCGGGTGCGCCGATTGCACTCAAGACGGCACGGGCCATGATGCTCGAAGATGAGAGTTTGAAGCACGTGCTGTTGGTCACGGCCTCGCGGGAAAACGATTTGGTTAGCTATGACAATATGCAGGCTCGCTTCATGTTCAACTTTGGGACGGGGGCAGGTGCAGTGCTTTTGCGGCGAAATCGCACTGTAAATCAGGTTATGGGGGCCGCCGTTTTCAGCGATGGTTCTCTGAGTAAGTCGGTGATCATGAAAGCTGGAGGTAGCTATTGTCCACCCAGCCCGGAAACGATTGCTCAAAATCAGCATCAACTGGATGTGCCAGAACTGCAATTTATGGGCGAACGCCTGGGGACTGTATCACAGCCCAATTTTCTAAAGGTGATACGCAAAGCCGTCGAGAGCAGCGGCTATTCCATCGCTGATATTGCGTTTCTTGGACTGGTTCATATGAAACGTTCAGCCCATGATGGGATCCTGGTGGATTTGGGTTTGAGTCAAGCGCAAGCGATTTACCTCGATCATTATGGGCATATGCAATCTGTGGATCAAATCGTGGCGGTTGATTTAGCGAATCAGCGCGGCCTGCTGAAAGATGGCGATTTGGTGGTGTTAGCGGGTGCGGGCACAGGCTATACGTGGAGTGCGGTGGCAATTCGGTGGGGTCAGGGTTGATCCAGCGACATTTCCAATTCAATTTCGTCGCGCAGCGGGATGCCATCCAAACCAATGAGGGGAATTTGTGGCTTTATGCGCCGTGATTCTGCGAGAGCATTGCGATGCACAGTGACCAGTACGAAGCCGCGTTTCTGGTAAAAACGCAAGGAGGGCAAGTTATCATTGGTGGTGATGAGCCACAGACGCTGGCAACCAGCGTTGATAGCAGTCTGTTTCACAGCATCAATCAATGCCGTGCCGATTCCCCTGCCCTCGACGATACTATCGATACTGACGATTTCGCACGCGCCATCCTGAATATGATAGGTAATCAGCCCAGCCTTTTGCTCACCTAGCATTACGACGAACCCAGGTAGTGTTGTACCGTCGTGGATGTAACCGCGCGACACAATCAATTTGCTGCCCCAGTGATCTTCCAGGAAGCGTTTGATCCATGCCTGATGTTCGGGCGTGATGGGCTGTATGCTGATCATGGTGTGTTGCCACTCCATTGTTTATGCCGAGTGGCGCGACCTCCCCCAGATCTTCGGTCTGACTTCGCCCGCGCCTGCCACTCGCCGCTAGTAGTGTACCATTTTTTTGACAGCGCGGTACAATTGGTGGTTTGAGACCGGTGCATTTCAATATGGGGGGAAGCGGTGTAAAGTAGAGAGAACCGAGGAGGAACCAGATGACAAAAGCAATGGGCGAACTTGAGCAGCAACTGATGAGTGTGGCGGAAGACCAGATCAGGCAATTGGCAGAGCAGATGGGGGCACAAAAGGGGATAACCCTGAGCGACATAGAGCAGGCGGTCGGGAAGCTGACGCAGACGTTGGCTGCCCAAGCGGCGCAGGAGCGGGCGGCGACGGACAAAGTATGTCCGGAGTGTCAGGGAAACATGAGGAACAAGGGTAAAAAAAGAAAGGGCTAGAGACGGTCACCGGATCAATAACGATCTGGCGCGAATACTACTACTGTGAAGCGTGCCGTGCCGGGCAATTTCCTTTAGATCAACGGTGGGGGCTGAATGGGACTGATTACAGTCCCGAACTCAGTAAGGCGATGGTGTGGCTGAGTGGACAACTGCCGTATGAGCAATGTCGGGCGACATTTGAGCGGATTGGTCACCGGATCATCCCGACGACGAGTATATGGCGGCAAAGTCAGGCCTACGGTGAACGAATGCAAGCCGTCGCCTGCGAAGAACAACAACGCCTGAGTGTTGAGCGCACGACGCTACCAGATGAGGACGAACCAACCCGCAAAAGCGTGGGCATGGATGGGGGGATGGTGCATATTCGCCAGGAGGGCTGGAAAGAAATCAAAGTAGGGTCGGTCTGCGATATTGCCCAGCGGGCAGTCTACGACCCATCCATCCAAGAAATCACGGACGTTACCTATGGGATCAACACCGCTTACACGGCCGTTTTAGGCGCAGTCGAGCAATTCAAGCCTGCGATGTGGGCGTTGGCTGTCGCGCAGGGTGTCCCTATCGCTGCGGATACCTGTGTGAGTGCCGACGGCGCGGCTTGGATCTGGAACCTAGCGGCTGATCGCTTTCCGATGAGTATTGAAATTGTCGACTGGTATCACGCCGTTCGTCGGTTGAATGACGCCAGTCAAGCCTTATACCCTGATGCTCCTGACCGTGCCACACGCTGGTTCAAAAACCGTAAACATGACTTATTCCAGGGCCATGTCTGGAAAATCATCGAGCCTTTGCAAGCGGCAGGTTTATCTGAGCACTACACTTACTTCCTAACCCATCAACGCCGGATGCACTACCACGAATTTCGCGAAAATGCTTATCTCATTGGCTCCGGTACAACTGAAAGCGGTGTCAAGCAATTCAAGGCTCGTCTCACGGCCTCCGGTATGCGCTGGTCGCGGCCTGGTGCACAACGCATGATTGCCATTCGTTCGGCTGTTCTTGGTCAATCTTTTGACACCATCTGGCAATCTGTCGCGTGACTGTTGCCCCCATATTGAAATGCACCGGTTTGAGAGAAGGAATTCATGTACAGACTCCACTGGCTGATACCTGGTATATTGGGACTATTAACCCTGCTATTCTTTGCCCCCTCTTTGTTGAGCAATGCTCATGCTCTGGTGGGTAGTGATTTTCGTGAAATACACGTTCCGTTGCTTCAGTTTGTGGTCGATTCGGTACGCGAAGAGGGTACACTTCCCCTCTGGAATCCTCACCAGTTCCTCGGCTATAGCGTGGTTGGTAACCCGCAAAACGGTCTATTCTATCCTCCCAACTGGCTTTTACTGGCCTTCGATGACATCACACGTGGCATCGCGGTCTTGATTGCTCTGCATGTGTTTTGGGGAAGTCTGGGGACAGTATATCTGGCCCGATTGTGGGGTGCAGACCGTATAGCAGCACTCATCGCTGGCATTATTGTGGGGTTTGGCGGTTTTCCAGCAGTCCGTATCTATGCTGGACACTATGCTGTCTTACTGACTCTATCTTGGCTACCCTGGATCTTGGCAAGCTACCGGCTGGCAACGACTCGCGGTCGAATTCCCTGGACATTCCCTGGCGGGTTAGCATTAGCATTGGCTGTCCTGGCTGGACATCCGCAATTTGTCTATATCACAGGCATTGCACTTGGTTTGCAATGGTTATATGAACTCTTCACCATCAGCGACCGTACCGTGCGCCGCATTCATACGCGCCAATTATTCTTCATAGGGAGCATTGGTTTGTTATTGAGCGCCGTAGCCTGGTTGCCTGCCTGGAATTACCAATCGAAAACCGTGCGCGGTGCAACACCCGATAACCTCGAATTCGCTGACCAGCACGCTATCCCGCCTCGCCAGTTATCGACGCTGATCGTGCCTGACCTGTTCGGCTCCCCACTCAATGAAGATGGTTATTGGGGTGAACCCTTTTACGAAGAAATGACAGCTTATGTCGGTCTGTTGCCTCTGGTTCTACTACCGCTAGTGGTTTTCAATGAATACGCGCGTCGCTTCTGGGGTTTGCTGTCTATTCTGGGAATTATCCTCAGCCTGGGCAAGATTGGCGGTCTTTACTGGCTACTCTATTATCTGATTCCTCCAGCACGCGGCTTTCGTGCGCCAGGTCGCTTTTTGGCGCTAACCAGCATTGGCCTGGGAATAATACTGGCCCTGACTCTGACTTACTTAGCTCAACTGTCGCCTGCTGAACGCCGCCAACGTTTACGCCCGATTCAGCGTTTCGTTATTGTGCCAGGGTTATTGATGTTGTGGATCAGTGCTGGCTTTATCCTTGTCACCCGACCCGATGCCGAACATACTGCAACGATCACACGCCAATTATTTATCAGTGGCGGAATGTTGTTGGTGGTGAGTATGGTTCTTTGGGGATGGACGCTGCCGCGCCCACGTCTCATCGCCTGGCTCCCAGTAATTTTACTTATCATCAGCACTGCCGACGTCTGGCGCACAAGTTGGGCACTCAAGAATACAGGTGAAACTGAATTATCGCCCGTCTGGCAAAAAGCCTCTGCTTATATCCCAACGGTTGAGGACGGTGAATATAGTCGCACGATGCAGATGTTGGCTCCGGCAGGCATTGTCAACGGTGCAAGTGTTACTGGGCATTTATCACCACAGGGCTATGATCCCATTGTCCCGGATGGCTGGTTTCGGTTGATGGATGCTACTGGTCCACATATCGAAGACCCCGGCAGCGCAGTCAACCGTATTTTCGGTGTGCGCTTTGTTATGTCCAGTCAACCCCTCAAAAACTATGGCTTTTTCAGCGGACAATTCTTTGAACTGATTGGCAATGACGGGACTTATTACTATTACGAGAACGACCTGGCTCTATCACGTGCTTATCTCGTTGAACGTTATGAAATTGAATATGATATGGAGACTGCTCGACAGCGCATTCTTGCTGGAGAAGGAGATCGCGGCGATGCGGTCCTACTGTCGGCTGACCCAGATTGCCAAGTGTCTGGTAATGGTGGAACGGCGACTATCACCAATTATCAACCCAACCACGTCACAATCAATGTTCAGGCTGACGGTCCGGGTATGTTGGTGTTGACTGATCAATATGATGACGACTGGCAGGTGAATATTGACGGAGAACCAGCCGAGTTACTCCAGGCCAATACGACCACTCGCGCTGTTTGCGTGCCAGCGGGCAATCACACGATACACTTCAGTTATCACCCGTGGAGTCTGCAAGCTGGTCTAGCCATTTCAGGCCTGGGCTGGTTGCTGGTACTGACCTGGATGCTCTATCTGGGATTAACTAAAATATACCGTGTAAGAGATCGCTAATTCACCCATTCACTGAACAGGGCATCCAAATCCTGCCTCAACGATTGCTCTAGGCTGGCTTGCAAATCGTCCGGCGTTGCTATCTGATAGCGATAGGCCATGTAATAATCATTCAATGCGGTGTGCAGTGCTTCCTCACAAAATCTTTCGGCCAACTCTACAAAAAACATCGGCCCCTTTTGGTAGATGATGTAGAAATAAGCATTGTCTGGATAATCAATTACTGGGCCGCCTATTGGCATGTCCCCAAGGTTTTGCCAGTTTGCTTCAAAACTATCGGCGAGAGCAGCTTGCATCTCAGTTCCATGAACCTGCCCATAGTAGAAAAGCGTCGAATATTGCGCCAGTGCCTCATCCAGCCAAGGATAGCGCGTTTGGTCATTACCGATAACACTGTACCACCATTGGTGCGCCACTTCGTGTACCACGACAAATTCCAAAAAGTTGTCCACTGCGACCCACGAATCATCCTGGATCACCACTAACCCCGGATATTCGATACCGCCCGCAACGGTAAACGTTTCCACGATGTCGATTTCGGCGTAGGGGTAAGGACCAAAGGTTTCATCGAAAATCTGCATAGCGTCCAGTGCAAAGACCGTCACCTGTTCGGCTCCTGCCTCGCCCTCTGGTAGATAATGAACATCCACCGCGATCTCATCCAGAACCTCTGTCAACGTTTCATAGCCGGGAGCGGCCATCACGGCAAAGTCACGCATAAGCGGTGCAATATAATGATTGGTGCGTGTGTTGTCGCTGTTGAACTGAGTGTCGATTTGGCTGCCGCTGGTAATGATTACCAGATCAGAAGGGGTGGTTAATGTCACGTCAAAGAACGCTGTTTCGCTATATACCGCATCGCCCTGGGGATGGTCAGTATTGCGCCACCATGTCCCATCCTCATATACCGATAGCAGCGGGAACCAGTTTGGCAATGCCAATGCTCCATTCAAATAGCTGAATTGCGCGTATAGTTCTAGCACATCGACATAAACTGTTGTGCTGAATTCCATGCTGATTTGTACCGTTTCGCCTGGTTCTAGTGGTGTAGCCAGCGGAATGTCCAATACACTGCTCAATGTGTCCACTTCTGGCCCGACTGCACCATCAATAGCGATAGAAGAGACGAACATCAGGCCGCCATACGTATTCAGATTAGGATATAGCCGGAACACAACCGCATCCAGTGTATCGGCGGAACGATTGGTGTAGTGGACATCGAGCGTGCCATTAATGGTGGCTTCAATATCGGCGATGGTCAATGCTGCATCAATGATGTATAGCGGTGCATCCGGGAAGAGCGCAATGTCGTCGTGAAATTCCGGTCGCATCGCTGCGCCAAAATACGTCACTCGATCAGTCCTCTCCTGAGCATGAGAGACTGTGCCAAAACCGCCTATGAACACGACAAGCACTATAGTGAGCAACAATAACCGTCGCATAGATTTCCTCCGACTGTGATGAACAAAATAACGGGCAGCCTGCAATCAGGTCGCCCGTTGATTTTATGATGAACGGTTGTGATCTAGCCACCAAATACTGTGGCGTCACCTTCGCTTTCGGTTTCAGTGGGCGTGGGCGCATCCTGGTCGCGCACTGCCGGGTCCAGGCCCTCAAAGTCGCCGACCCACTCGTAGAAGAACGCATCTAGATCCATGCCTGATGCTTCCTCAAAGTGTGTCATCAGATTATAAGCCGAGGTCAGTTCATACTTCGTGTTCTGGAAGTACGCCTGGACTGCTAATTGGAACGCTTCGCGTCCGATCATGTCCTCCAATTCAGCATAGAAGACACGCCCTTTAACATAGACCAGAACGCCCACCGTGAACTGGGGAAATTCAATTGTTGGGCGGTTCATCGTCAGGTTAGCACCACCAATGCCCAGATAACCTGTTAAGTTTGTGCGTTGGTTCTGCAACCAGTTATTGTAACGATCTTCATTGTCATCATAGGCCTCGCGCCAATAGATGCCTTCTGAGAACGAGGTCAACGATTCATCCAGCCAGGGAGTTTCACCTTGATTATTGCCGACCATCGCATACCACCACTGATGTGCAATTTCGTGAGCTGTGACGAGTTCAGTGGTCGGGCTACCATTAAGCCATAGATTATCCGTCAGAACGACGATGCCCGGATATTCCACACCACCTGCCGCAATGTCTGTCTCAGCTACGTCCAGTTCGGCATAGGGATAATCACCAAAATAGCGGTTGAACACGTCCAACGACAGCAGACTGCTCTGCATTACCCACTCTGCAGCTCGTTCACCGCCTGGTAAGAAATAGACATTCACCCGCGTCCCCGCGATTTCGTCTGTAATTTTGCCCATTGTGGTTCCAGCGAGTATGAAGTTATCGCGCATGGGACCGGTAACAATATGCTCGGTCACTGTACCATCGGTATTTTGCGTGGTCTCGATGGTTACGCCGCTGGTTCCAATCAAAACATTGTCGGCGTGCGTGATATACATATCGTATAGGCCAATTTCGCCATAGTAGGGGTCGTTGTTCTCAGCATAGATGCGTGTCTTCCACCATCCCCTGTCTGGTCCTTCATAGACTGACAACGCCGGATGCCAGTTAACGCCCTGAACCTGGCTGTTTTCAAAACCAAAGCGTTCCGGGTTGATGCCACGCTCGACGACCATGATAAAATCCATCGACATTTCCGCCGACTCGCCGGGTGCTAGCCCACCAGCAACCGGTACACTCATGGCGCTGTTGCGTACCTCGAAAACAACTTCCACCGGTTCACCATTGAGTGTCACATTCGTTACGCGTAACTGGCCGCCCATATCTGGTAAATTGGGATATAGTCGGTAGACAATTTCATCGAACACTTCTTCCGAGTGATTGGTATAGCGGACTCGTTGTGAACCATCAATAATCGCGGCCTCTGGTCCCAGTTCCAATGTCGCCTCGATATAGTAACGGTTACGATTCGCTGCGAAATCAACGTCACCAGCATAATCAGGCCGCATGGCGGCATACATATGGTCAATGTTATCCCAATCAACCTCCGGCAATGCTTCTTTAGCACGGGGCGGAATATGGGTTGGGGTAGCGTGGGGACGTGCAGTTTCCGTTGGTTTGATAGATGGCAGACGACTTTCGCTCGAAGATTCCGAGCCGCAGGCCGCCACCAGTAGTGATAACGCGACTAAAACAACAACTATTCGTTTCACAGTCTAAACTCCAGAACACAAGACGACTTTTCTGCCTGTGATAACTACCAGAGCATGATAGATGTGGTTCAAGATTCTGAGGCGTCGTCGTCCTGATAGGCCGGTAACTTGAGGCTGAACGTGGTCGTTACTGCTTCTTCGCTTGTAAACCAGATCCGCCCGCCCATGGCTTCCATATCGGCCTTTGCCAGCGCCATGCTAATCCCATAGCCAAATTCTGCAATGACATGGGGTTGGCGGGCGCGTTGGAACAATCCAAAGACTCGGTCATATTCCGATTCACGGATGCCACAACCTTGATCAGTGATGTCGATTTGCACATATTGGCCTTTATTGGTGGGAAATGCTCGCATCTGTACAGGAGAATCGGCGGGGCTATACATAAACGCGTTTTGCAGTACATTACGCAGAATGGTCGTTAGATGTGGGCGAGAAGCTTTGATATACAGGTCGCTTTCTATATCCGTTCGGATTCGGTCACGCGTCGCCTCTCCTTTTGTTCCGGCCAGCTCTTCCATAAAATCTTCCATGAAATCTTCTAGGTCGATTTTGCGTGAGCTTTGCTTGATGACATCAGTCAACTTCCCAGTGCGAATGATTTCCAGTCGGTGTAATTGCTGCGTTAATGTTTGTAGCTGATTCATCTCAGTCGCAATTAGTTCACTAAAACCAATCACGCGCTCGGCCAACTGATCGGCAGTCATATCTTCTTTGCGACGGGTTGCGATTTGTATGATGAATTTGGCGTGACCAGCGGCATCTTCCATAGCTGGAATTGCCTCTTTGCGAAAACTACTCATCAATTCGATCATTGGCGTCCAATCTGGACGCTCTACACTAATAACCGTAAACGGCTGGCCGTCCTCTTGATGAATACCAGACGCCCAACAGGGAATATAAGCATCTGACAACATGATGTGGAAGCGTATTGGGTCCGTCTGGCGCAACGCTTTGGTACGAATATCATCGACAGTCTGGTTACTGGTTTTATCAACCAGCAATGCCAACGCCTGCCACCCTTGCTGCCGGATAACAACCATATTTGCCGCAAGAATCTGCCGGGCTGATTCGTTATCAAGGACCAGTTGCCCTTCGGCATCAAATACCAGAATGCCCTCTCCCAAACGATCAAAAACTGCTGCAAAGTCTAATTTTTGGTGTGGCGTTCTGGACTCTGTACTCATTGGGCCTCCCGATAGCAGTATTCCTGCCCAATATTTGAGCATAGTTTGGTGGTTTTTGCCAATTTGGACTTGGAATCGTCTGGGGAGCCAATATTCATGATTAGAAAAGCTCGTTTGTGGATCAGGTCGTCATCAAATCTGATGGTAAATGATCGACTCGATTGAGGTAGCGCACGAATGTCACGCCATTGGGTTCAATATCCAGTCGGGCGATGCCGGTATTATAGTGATTGAAATACACATCGCGATGTAATCGCATCCCGAATAGGCTTTTCAACAGAATATTCAAAAAGAACTGATGGGTGATGATTGCAATGGTGGCATTGCTTTTCTCGGCCATTGGACGCAGCCGTGTCAAAATACGCTCGGCGCGATCGTCGGCTTCGTCCCATGTTTCATGATCGCGGTTCCACCACCCATCCTCACCAATCGCCTCCGGCAAGACGAAGTTAGGAAATGTTGTGAGTATCTCGCTGCGTGTCTTCCCCGGGAACCCCACAAATTTCTCGCCATGTTGCTCATAGACTCCGCCCTGTTCGTGCATATCTATCCACACTTCAGGGAGAAGTCCCAACGTCTCGCTTACGGCCTGCGCCGTCTGTAAAGTCCGCCACATCGGACTGGTGTAGAGCTTGCTGATTCCATAATTTCCTAATTGGCGGGCGGCGTCTGTGGCTTCTATCGAAACTGGGACTGGATCAGATTTCGTTGCCAAATGCACGGCCAATAATTGTGCTTGCCGCCGCCCAATGTTTGTCAACCCCGGATCCTGTACACGTGGTACATCAGGCGTTGGACGGGCGTTATTCACCGATTGCCCGTGCCGAATAAAATATACACGCATTTTATCGAACGACCTCGTAGCCTTCGCCTTCAGTTTGTGTTAAATCTACGGTCACCGTTCTGCCCCCCCAACCATCTACGATGTCATGCGCTCGCACTGTGACTGTCGTCACGCCTTCCGGAATCACAATGCCGGACTGGCTGCGTGTGAATGGTTGCTCATTTTCGTGCGGATGCAATAATAATCGGGTAAACGATGATGAGGAGTCGGGCAAAATCACCGTTCCGCCCGGCAACACCACATCCCAGCCATCAGCATAATCATCCCAACCGGTATCAGGATGACGCACCGTCACATGAAACCGCCAAGTATTGTCCCCCAAATAAACCGCTTGTACAAACTCGACATCGGCATTACCACCGATTGCCTGCTCCTCATCCATCATTGGTTCCCACCACGGCCAATTATACCCATCAAATTGCCCTTCTGTTGGCCCCAACAACAACGTCGCACGCTCGCCATCAGCCTCCATAATCCACAAATCTGATGTGCCATTTCGGTCACTGATGAAAATGATAAATCGCCCATCCGGTGACCAACTCCCCTGACTATCCCGCGCCGGATGATTTGTTAGATTACGGACGTTCGAGCCATCGCTGTCCATCACATATACCTCTTCGTTGCCATCTCGATTGCTGACAAAGAGGATTTGTGATCCATTCGGTGACCACGCCGGATAACGATCAGTCGCCGCTGAATCTGCTGTCAAATTCACGCGCTCAACCACTGTCATATCTCGCCACCAAATATCGCCACTGCCAGCACAGTCAGCCCGATAGGCGATGGCCGACCCATCCGGCGCAAAATTTGGATGGTAGTCGGGTACGCACCCGTCCTCGGTGGTTAATCCTACGGATACACCATCTGCTGGATTTGTTAGCCAGAGCGCCGCTTGCCCACTGCGGTCACTGAAATGTACCACCTGTCCGTCTGGTGACCAGTTGGGGTACATATCGCTGCTGGCATGGCTTTGTGTCAGGTTACGCTCAGTTTCCGTCGCAAAATCATACAGATATACTTCCCAATCACCGTCCCGAATCGTCTGGAACGCGATCTGATTACCATCCGGCGACCATGTACCATGACTATCATCCGATTGCGAATAGATCAACTCTGCCACTGTACCATCTCGCCAGTTATATAGTGCTAGGGCATTATTACGCCCCACAGCCACCGTCACCAAAATTTGTTCCGGTAGCCCATCCAATTCTTCTAGTCCAATTGGAGCATCCTGCTGCGCCCCAACACCTAATGGCAACGCTAGAACAATCAATATTCCCAACAAAATCAATCGACGCACAACAGCCCTCCTCATTATCGCCTCCGTGATAGTGGATAACTCCAAAACAAAGCCACTTCATTACGCTCCATATCTCGATTGCTATAGAACGTCTCGTGAATCCCCACCAATTGGAAGCCCATTTGCTGATAAAACTTACAGGCGGGGACATTATTCGTCTGCGTTTCTAGCATCACCGCCCGTAATCGTCGCTGTCTGGCCCAAGCAATCGTGCGCTCGACCCATTCTTGTCCAATGCCCAGGCCTCGCGCATCCACGTCTAGCATGATATTCCATATCCAGGCTACTCGTCGCCAATTCTCTGCCGCTACATCCAATACGCCTGTAATACGTCCCGTCTCGGATTCAATCAACACTTCTTCTAATGAATTGTTTTTTGTCAGGCGCTCGAGGATATTCTGGCGTTCATGTGCATCAAAATCATAGCCTGCCCCTTTTTCATACGGTTTGTCCAGAGGTACTTCGTGCAATTGCCAGCCACCTTCATAGCCCATGCCTGTTTTCTCGACTTTCAACAATGTCTCGCTGATGAATCCTGGTCGCACTTCCACCAGCCGAGGAATATCTTCTGCCTGCATAGGGCGGATGAAAAAATCGTTGCGTGTATATTGGCCCGCCAAACCCATTTTCTCCTAAATATTATTGACAGTCTTAATATAGTCGATGATGTGAATTGTTATTGAGAGAATGCCACCACGCTCATTTTATGTGCTGGTTGATCTGGATGCAATAGATTGAAGAAGGAAGGCGGTAAATATATACGGATCAGGTGAGAAACCTTGGCAAAGATTAATCTATCTGATTACCCTTACCATTCAACAGAAATCGGAGATCGCAGAATCTCCACAGAATATAGAATACAAAAAAGGGCAAATCATGAACTTGATTATGCCCTTCTTGTTGCTAACCTTTAATGCCGGTAGAAGCAATACTCTCCATGAATGCCCGTTGTAACGATAGGTAGAAAATCAAGACAGGAATCGTGATGACAGATAGATAAGCCATCAATTCACCCCACTCAACGCTCAATTGGAAAAAGTATTGCACCCCAACCATAACAGGGCGATATTCTTCTGATCGAATGGTGAGAACCGGCCATAGAAACTGATTGTACATCGCCAGGAACTTGAGGATGGCTGCCGTCGCAATGACTGGCCCCGAAATCGGCATAATCACGCGACGATAGATTTGGAACCAGTTTGCACCATCAATCCTGGCCGCTTCGATGAGTTCCCAGGGAAGCGCCTTGAAAAATTGGTAGAACAAAAATATGGTGAGCGAGTCAGCTATAAACGGGATGATCTGCACATGATAAGAGTCAAGCCAACTTGTCTTAATGCCTTCGGCTGATATCCACGGCAATTCACTCACAATGAGTAGCATCGGGATCGCAATCGTTTCAAACGGAATGATGAACGTGGCGATGATAATGCTCAATACCAACTCTTTGCCACGCCAGCGCAGAAATGCGAATGAGTATGCTGCCATCGAATTGAGGAACAAAGATATTGCGACAGTAATCAAGGTAACAAAAACAGAATTGAAGATGAAGCGAAACAAGGGAACCCGCTGGTACGCTTCTTGGTAGTTATCAAAAGAGACGTCGCCAACCGGTAGAATTGCCCTTATTGACGATGTATCCCGTAGCAATTGCAGATCGGGCTTGAACGACGAGATAACCATAAATAGAACTGGCACGATAAATATCAGGGCAAAGAATACCAGAATTCCGTAGCGAATAATGAGCGATAGTCTGGTGCTTGGGCCAACAAGTCTTTGAGCATTGGCAGACATTAGGCTTTCTCCCTTGTTAAGAAGCGTTGAATAATGGTGATTGTCAGTACCAGCAGGAACAAGATTACAGAAATTGCCGAAGCGCCCGACAGATCATTCTTCTCGAAACCACGAATGACGGCCTGGAATACGATTGACTGTGTTTTATCATTCGGTTGGCCGCGTGTCATAGTTTCGATCTGCGTGTATAGCCCAAATGCCTGCATAGTAATCACGACGAAGATAAATACAGCGGTGCTACGAAGACCCGGCCACGTCACAAACCGGAATTTTTGCCAGGTGTTGGCCCCCGCCACGGAAGCTGCCTCGTACAGACTGCCCGGGATGGACTGCAAACCAGCTAACCAGATCACCATATGGAATCCGACACCCTGCCAAACCGACATCGCCATAATTGCTGGCAGAGCTGTTGATTCCTCCTTAAGCCAATCCACATTGCCAATTTGACCAAAACTGAAGAAACCCATAATCGTATTAAAAAGACCATCATTGCCATCGTATAAGAAACGCCACAAGAATGAAACGACAACCATTGAGATGACGACGGGCATAAAGTAGGTAGCCCGAAACACATTGATTCCCCTGAGTTTCTGGTTCAATAACAGCGCCAAAACCAATGCCAAACCCGACTGTGCTGGCACCACGACCAGTACGAAAGTAAAGATGTTTTGTAGGGCAGTCAGGAAGACCGGATCACTCGCCAGCAAGACAATCCGGTTGTCATTTCGGGGATCGCCAAAGGATTTCCACTCCCTCAATCCATCATATTGCGGATAGTCGGGATTTTCTCGGGTATAGACGCGAACACGGGGATAGATAATACCGTCGATTTCTTCTGTTGTCCGCAGGGACGGGCTATCGCCTTCGTATGGCTCTAAGGTTAAGATTTTTAACGTAAGGAGGTCCGTATAATTTCTGGTTCCAACATACTCGGCGGCATTGGGAGAAACCAATCTTTTATTGGTGAACGACCATCCGATTGCCATGACAAATGGAAGGATCAGAAAAATAAATAGAACAATTATGGAAGGCATTGCCATGCCGATACCAGAGATGGCTTCCCATGTCCTGGATTCGGAGCGCGTGGGTGATTCCCATTGTAGCCTGAGCTTGTTTTTTGATTCGACGCTTGATTCAGCCATTGTTCTACTCCAACTGCATACTGGTTTGTGTCCTACATCAAACACCCTAATTGCAGAGTGTAAAAATCTGCAACTAGGGTGACTAATGAGCGTTTTATTTATTCAGATTCAGCAAAGCCATAGCCGCCGTTGTTTTCGATATCGGAGTTGATTTCATCAACGGCTGCATCCAGTGCGTCAAGTACGTCAGCACCATTCGCAATGTCAGCCATCGCTTTCTCGAATTCGAGCGCGATCACAACATAGCCTGGTGTTGGTGGGCGGATTACGCCTTGAACATTGCTATATTCAAAGAAGATTTCCAACGGGCCACCTGGAGCATAATTCTCGGTCATTGCAGCGGCAGCAGAGGTTGCCGGAATCAAGCCAATACCATCGGAGAAAGCGGCTAGGTACTGATCTTGAATAGCAAATTCAATAAAGGCGTTCGCACCTTCGGGGTTTTCGCTACCAGACGATACAGCAAATTGCCATGAGGCAGCACCAATCTTGGGGCCAGCGCCGAAGTCGGGCGCGGGCAAGAAGAGCATATCTTCGCCAAAGGCTTCAATGGCAGGGATTGCAGCCCAGTTACCATTCCACTGTAGGGCATAGCGGCCATCAATGAAGCCTGTTTCACGATCAGCCCCATCCTGTGAGGTACCCGGCACGAGGCCACGCTCAAACAAGCTCTGCCACCAGAAACCAAACTCAATGGCTGCATCACCGTTCAGGACGTTTTCAGCAGTCAGGTAAGTTTCGCGGTCAATCAGGTCACCACCAAAGCTTTGCAGTAATGGAGAGAAGGCATATGGATACCATTCGCCAGTCCAGGCCATACCTACGTCCCACGCATACTCAAATTCACCAGAGGCTTGCAGAGTTTCCAGGATCGCATCGAATTCTTCGAATGTCCACGGTTCATCCAGCGTGGGGATACGAATGTCATGGGCTTCTAGCACCGAACGACGTGCATACATCGCGATGGCGGCATCCCACAAACCAACAGAATACACCTCACCATCCCACATACCAATTGCGCCGGGCAAGAAATCATCCAGAGCGCCTTCTGACAAACTCAGTGGTTGCAGATAGCCAGCCCACGCCCAGTTCGGCATCACTGGACCGTCAACATCAATAATATCGGGCAGTTCATCGGCCAGCGCCGCAGCAACAATCGACTCGTTGTAGGATTCTTGCGGGAACTCGTTCAACACGACGGTATAATCACTTTGGGAGTTATTGAAGTCGTCGATAATTCCCAAGAGGATGTCACGTTCGACATCGTTACCTGCACCATGATACCAAAGGCTTAATTCAGTAGCACCATCTTGAGCAATGGCTGGCTGAGCTGCCGGTGCTTCCTCTTGAGCAAACGTTGGCATCGCAATGCTGAGTACCAGTATTATGGCGATCAGCATCATTGCGATTCTCTTGCGATTCATTTTGGTTTCCTCTCTAAACTATTCTGTCTTGTAACGGAATACAGTGTTAAGCTGCGGCTATCCATAAGTTTTTCGATACGCACCTCCTTATCTTTGTCAAGTTATTTGCTTTTGGATGATTGCCAGATTGACGGCATTTCATAAATATCGAGTGATTTCAACTGAGAAGCAGAACCTATCAGTTTGATACGGTCAGAATCAGCACTCGAAGCATAAATGCGACTCGTGATGCTGGTGCGGTCATTGGCGATGAGTTCTAGCACAGAGCCATCGAGTAGCAGACGCAGTTTTAAAGGTTCACCATCACTCAATTCATGTGGTACTTTGCGGGTATGAATAATCTTTGATTCATGTGCTATGGGGGATACGTTGTGGACCATAAGGTGTTGTGACCCTGCTTCAAAAACCACATCCGTTCGCTCAGAGTCATCTTCAGCAGCCGAGACCGTAATTCCACATAACTCATCAATGTTCGGCTGGAATATCGCTTCAATATCTAGGTAGTGCCCTCGGACTTCGAGATACTTATCTGTGGGAATTGTGCCAGAGTCGTAATGAAAGTGTGTGCCACGTATCTGCTCCAATTCGGGAACTGGCTTCATAATCAGTCGATTCTGGTCATCAAGGGTCAATGTGCGGGGTATTGCCTGTACGCCTGACCATCCAGCTAGGTCCTGAAATACTTCAGACCGAGCTTCGCGTATCCAACCGAACATCAGCAAACGATTCAGGTCGTCAGAAAATGTCAGCGGTGCATACAGATGGCCGTAATCCAATACACCTTCGGTGACGGGAGAAAAGTGAAAACCATCAAAAGAACCGACAAAGTAAAATACCGTGCCCGTCACAGCTCCCGTATTTCCCGAAACAATCAGTACCCATTGATCGCCTAATTTGAACAAATTTGGACATTCCCAGATTTCATTATAGTGCTCACTATCGCCCATGAAAGCCGGGTTGAGGTATTCCCAGGTCACCAGATCGGATGAGCGATAGAGAAAAACGGTCCCACCCACATTCTTGGTACTTGATCCAACAAGCATGTACCAGACACTATCTGCTTTCCATACAAATGGATCGCGGAAATCGCTTGTCTGACCTGCTTCAGGTGGCACGTCGCGGAGTACGGGATTATCAGGGTATTTTGCCCATGTCAACATATTGTCGTGGCTGACTGCAATGCACTGGGTTTGAATGTCAAAACGTTCACCGGTTACTCCGGTATAAATTAAGGTTGGCACGTTGTTAACAACAGCACAGCCAGAAAAGCACCCGGCTTCATCTGGGCCGCCTGGCGTTGGTGCAAGTGCAATCGGCAAATCTGTCCAGTGGACCAAATCATCGCTGACAGCATGGCCCCAGTGCATATTCCCCCAGAGAGGACCAGAAGGATTGTGCTGATAGAAGAGATGATATTGACCTTGCCACTGAAGTAAGCCGTTAGGATCATTCATCCAGTTTTTGGGAGGCAGGTAATGAAAGCGGGGTCTATGGAAATCCGCCCCAAATAGATCGCGCTGTGTGTTGAAGGGTTCGTTCGACATTTCGAAATACCGGCCTTATATGGAGTTTCTGGAGACTAAAGGACACTCAATCACGTGGTGTATCGGTGATAAATGGCCGAAGTTATCTCTATTCTTAAAAAGATACTCAATTGCCCATTGACCCATCTCAAAGTGTGGAAGTTGCATGGTTGTAAGGGCGGGATAAACGTTAGCTGCGATCAATTCCAGATTGTCGAAGCCAATAATTGCAATATCATCCGGTATTTTCATGCCGCGCTCCCTAATCGCATCATAAGCACCCATCGCAATAAGATCATTGAAGCAGAAAACACCGCTCGGCGGATCAGCGAGATTCAGAAATTCGCTCATGACATCATAGCCATTGGTCGAATCACCTTTGGCAGAGAGAACCAGCGAGTCATCATAAGGAATGCTATGAGCTTCGAGCGCCTGCTTGTAACCTTCCAATCGCCCAAATGTTGCAGGAATTGGCTCTTCATTATTGATGAAGCCGATACGGCGATGCCCCTTTGAGAGCAACTGCTCTGTGGCATCTCGCCCGCCCTGAACTTCGTCAGGAACTACCGAGGTAATTGATTTATCTGGCACAAAACAATCTACGAGGACACAGGGGATTTTGTAAAGTTCCTGGGGAGGATCAACGGCTCGATGGTACCAGGCAGCATAGATGATGGCGTCTACGCGACGTTCGAGCATCATGTTGATCGCATGTTTTTCAATTTCTGGATCTTGTTCTGTATTTACAACAAAGAGGATGTAGTCATTGAGCCAGGCGGCGCGTTGAGCGCCACGAATAATATTACCTGCATGTGGTTGCGTCGCGATTTCATCAGTAATGAACCCAATGCTGCGCGTGTAACCTGTACGCATTGACCTTGCCGCAACATTAGGGCGATAATCTAGCTCTTTTACCGCTTTCAGTACCTTGACGCGGGTTTTTTCAGAAACATTAGGATAACCATTCAAAACCCGGGAAACAGTTTTGAATGATACACCTGCCCGTTTTGCTACTTCCTTAATGGTAGCCAAAATAAGGATCCCTGTATCGATCAAAAACTAAAAATATTGAATTATGACAACGTTGTCACTTTGTAATTTATATTATACGCTCAAATGACAACGTTGTCAAATGAAATTTACCTGTTGAGACAATACCTTCGCCAAATTATGGCGAATTGAGGCAGCGTTCAGTGGTATGAATAGCACCGAGAGACGCCACCGTGTTGAAGATACGATCCAATAAAATAGGATCAGGGATTTCTGGAAGTAATTTTAATGTTTCAGCGACATATTTGCGACCACGAAAGAGGGCTTTGAGGTCCAAGACACTGGCATCGGGATACTGAGGATGGAGTTGGCGTAGCAGCACCCGTGCGAGGGTGACCATAAAGAGGGACAAGTTGGCGGCGTTGGTGACCGCCGTCTCGGTGACATTCATGAAGTCTTCCAGACCCCAGTGCTGCTTGGCGTCGCGGAAGTTGAATTCAATCTGGAAGCGTAGGCTATAGTAGTCAATCAAGCGATCATAAGTTAAGCTGAGGTCACTACTGAACAGGATCACCCGCGCTTGTTTACCGGTTTTCAGGTTCGTTTTGACAATGATAACAACATTGAGGGGTTGAGCGAAGTCTTTGTGGAGCAACGTTGCCTGGAAGGTTTGGGTTTGGATACCATCTTCCAGGGTGGTTTCCTTCAAGTAATCATCGGGAATAGCCTGATAGTTGATCTTATCACCATACTTGCGCCGCTGACCACGCGGCAGTTGTGGGCCAGCATAGGGGATGTACAACGCCGCGTCATAGCGCATTTTGGAAATCAGGTGCAAGTCACATTGTCGGGTCATTTGCAGGGCATTATTGTTGCCAAACTTCCCATCCAGTACCAGATAAGTCACCTTGATCGTATCCTTGATAAGTGCCAATTGCCGTTGCACCATCTGTTGAATTTGTTGTAATTCCGGTGTCAGTTCCACCTGGGTCTTATCCTTGTTCTTACTGCCTTTGGGACGTCCTGGCTTGCCTCTTTTCTGTTTCTTCTTGGTCTTTTTCTTGACTGCTTTGGCCGCTGTCTTTTCGGCTTCGCTTCGTACCCGTTGCTCCACCATGCTCGGATAGGCCCGCCGTTCCTCAGTACTAATCAGTGATAGTCCGAAGAACGCCACGCCCGGCACTGGTTTCCCGTACAATCCCGAAAAGAAGCGATCTACCCCATGCGTCTTCTTGCCGGATTTCGTTACGACGCATTCATCGCCTGCCAATAGGTACTCATCTGCTGGGTTGAGTGCGTGTTGGCGAAAAAATGTCCAATGCAGGTCTGCCCAAGGTAGCACCGTGTGGAACAATCGCTGTATCGTCCGATAGCTCCCGCCCTTGTCGGCCCACCGTGAAATACCCAGCATCGTGACCCGCCCCGTCATCGCTAGAATAGCTGGGATAATCCGGCTCAGTTGTCGTATGGTTGTTGGCGATACGTGTGCCTCAAGGCAGAGCAAAAGTGTTACAATATCAATCATGGGCTTTCTTCGTCATGTCTTGTTGGCTTTGATGTTTACGCAAACAACTTTACACGACGCTAAAGCCCTTTCAATCCCTCATTTTTGGCGAAGGTATTGTTGAGATTGGAAGCATTCATAAACTATTGGCAATTCCGAACGGATTGCGTCACAATCGTCGCACTATCATCGTAACGGCTGGAGCAAGATATGGAAGATATTCGCAATACGCAGGAAGTTGTAGGTGATTTCTTCGGGGGACTGGCAAGCCTGGGCGCTCGTGGAATTGATGGCTTGATAATTGCGCGGGCGGTGGCGCGTCTGTTGATCCGCAAAGGTATTTTGACCGAAGACGAAATCCTGGATATGATGCGCGAAATTGCCACACAAGAACTTGAGAAATCAGATACTG
This sequence comes from Aggregatilineales bacterium, assembly GCA_965215855.1. Classification (GTDB taxonomy): domain Bacteria; phylum Chloroflexota; class Anaerolineae; order Aggregatilineales; family J027; genus J027. The sequence goes on from CBDCER010000003.1 coordinate 863,420, forward strand.
TGTTTGTGTTGGAAGCCTACAAAGAAATACTGACCCGGTTGGACAAAGATGCCAACGCTACACCAGACCAGGAAGAATAGGTTCAATCCAACCCGCTATTTTCCTGTTCAATGTTGATTAACGGCATCAAGTAATCCGGGTGTGGTGAACCGTTTTCGGGCTGACGCAAGAGTGTATGCAGTCCACACTCAGTTTTGCCCTGCCCTGCCCATCGTCCGTCACGCTCGTCACTATTCGGTAGCACAGGACTTGTACAGGGAGCACAGCCAATACTGCAATACCCTTGAGACATTAGCGGATGCTGGGGTAGATTATGCGTTTTGATGTATTGATTAATATCCGCATTAGTCCAGGTTGCCATCGGATGTACCCGAATCATGCCTTGAGGGGTAGCTTCCAGAATTTGGGCATTGGCCCGCGATGACAACTGGTCGCGCCGAATACCACTGATCCAGGCATCCAATCCTTCCATGGCCCGTTGCAATGGCTCTACCTTGTTGAGATAGCAGCACAAATCAGGGTCACGCTGGTAAAGCGATTCTCCATATTGTTGGGCAAATGCGGCTTGTGGCAGTGTTGATTGGAAAATTTTCACATTTAGCCCCAATTCTGCAATAAGCTGATCCCGGAAAGCCAGTGTTTCAGGGAAATGGTAGCCAGTTTCAAGAAAGATAACCGGTAATTGGGGGGCTACCTGCGAAACAATATGCAACAGCGGCACACTTTGGGTTTGGAATGATGAACTCATCGCCACCCCTGTACCAAAACTCACCAGGCTCCAGGTGATGATTTCATGGGGGGCTTGGCCCTCGAATGTGCGGTTCAAACTATCCAAATTTAGATTGAGCATTTCCCAGATTCTTATTGTGGTTGTCAGTTGTCAAACGAACGGCGAACATTATACCCCATCCCCTCCATCATAGCCTCGGTGATTTCTCACAAGGCTATGACTCATAAGCACTGGGGTCAACACCAAGTTGTGCTAGAGCGCGTGTGGCGGTTGCTGCCACCGTTTCGCCATTCATCTGTACAATCGTGTCGTCAAGCAGTGGAACAATCGCGGCCACTGCCCGTGTATCTCCTAAGCTTGCCAAGGCCAGTGCTGCCGCAGCTCGAACTTCGGGATAATCGTCGGCAATGCAATTGATGAGGGCAGGAACTGCGCGTTCATCTCCCAATGCGCCAAGCGTCAGGGCAGTCTGTCGTCGAACAAACCAGCTATAATCTTGCAGCAGGGGAATTAGAGAAACAGTGGCTTCCCGTGCGCGAATCAATCGCAATGCTTCCACTACCTCAAAGCGAATCCAGGGATCAACGTCGTGCAATGCTCCAATCAATACCTCGGCGGCTCTGGCGTCACCCAATTGCCCCAATGCACGGGCGGCTTCGGCACGCGTGGGTTGCTTGACATCATCCAGCATAGTGACTAATGGCTCAACTGCTCGCGGATCATTAATTGTGCCTAATGCCAACACAACCAGACGGCGCGTTTCCAGATCTTCATCATGCAGGGAATGGAGTAGGGTTGGTACACAGCGCGGGTCTTTCAAGCGTGCCAGAAGCGCGGCAGTATGGCGACGCACCCGGACATACTGCGACCCCATCAGTAGATTCAAATGACGGAGTTCGAATGGCAGGTTAGGCGGATGTTGTGTGTCCATATGATGGATGTTCTCAACTACGACAATCGTACATCAACAACTGTACAATGATTTTCTATCTAGAATCAAACTATTGCATCACCAGTTGTTTTCACCGACAATGCAATTATTCGTTCAGGGCAAACCTTTGTGACTGATTCAGAAACACTACGTCAACGTAACCATGAGCTGTCGATTTTGAATATCATTGCCCAGTCGCTCAACCGCGAAGTAGATTTGACGCGCACTGTGCAATCGGCCTTGCAACATGTTGCTGATCTGCTGGATATGGAAACAGGCTGGATATTCCTGATGGACGATACCGGCGATCAGACCTATCTGGCCGCCTCACAAAATCTTCCCTCTGGGTTGGCAACAGATTCAAATCGAATGCAGGGTAGTTGTTATTGTCTGGATACTTACCGTACTGGCGACATGGCAGGCGCAGCCAATGTCAATGTGATTGAATGTACCCGTTTGCGAGGGTTGGTCAAAGCCGGTCATGATGCGGAAACCGATGGACTTCGTTACCATGCGAGCATCCCACTTTATGCACGGGGTAAAAAATTGGGTGTGCTGAATGTAGCAAGCCGCGATTGGCGGCAACTGTCGCCAGATGATCTTCGATTACTGTACACGGTGGGTGATTTGTTGAGTATGGCGTTGGAGCGTTCACGGCTTTTTGCACATAGCACTGAAATCGGGGCTATCGAGGAACGCAATCGCCTGGCGCGTGAAATGCACGATACGGTTGCTCAAGGACTGACAGCTATTACCTTGCGTTTGGAAACCATTGATGCACTATTAGAAGCCAGTGCGGAGACCGACCGCATTCAGCTAATGGTGCAACAAACATTGGAGCTGACTCGCGACAATCTAACCGAGGTTCGGCGCTCTGTTCTTGATCTGAGGGCTGCTCCATTAGAAGGTCGCACGCTAGCTGAAGCTCTGAACGAACTGACCACAGTATCTTCTGAGAACTGGTGCATCTCGGTTCAGTTTGATGCCCACAATGCCAGCCATCCGCTGCCGCGCCGCCTCGAATCCGGACTTTATCGCATCGCACAGGAAGCATTGACCAATATTCACCACCATGCCCAGGCCCAGCACGTGCAGGTGCGGTTAACTACAATGCCTGAACGTATACAATTGGTTGTTGAAGATGATGGACAAGGGTTCGATACGTCACAGAATATTACACAGGGGCATTATGGCCTAATCGGAATGAATGAGCGTGTCCGATTGTTGGGTGGGCGATTGCAGATCAGTAGCACTCCCGGAGCCGGAACCCGTCTTGAAGTCGAGATACCTTTTGAAGGAAATATATGACCAATGTAATCCGTATTTTGGTTGCTGACGATCATCCCGTTGTTCGAGATGGGTTGGTCACTATTTTGAGTACGCAATCTGATTTCAGTGTCGTGGGTGAAGCCCAAGACGGAGTAGAGGCGTTAGCATTGGCTGGAGAGTGTCGTCCTGATGTGGTGCTAATGGATTTGGAAATGCCAAAATTGGATGGTGTTCAAACTATCCAGCAGCTTCGCGAAACTAATCCCCCTGCACGGGTGATTGTATTCACCGCGTTCGATACTGACGAGCGTATCTTGGGGGCATTACGGGCGGGCGCACAGGGTTATTTATTGAAGGGCGCTCCCCGCGAGGAGGTCTTTAACGCTATTCGGATTGTGTATGGTGGCGGGTCACTGTTGCAACCAGTTATTGCGTCCAAGTTGTTGCAACAGGTCCATCAAGAACCAGAACCACCGCTTGATCCACTGACACCCCGCGAAATAGATGTATTGGGTTTGCTGGCTCAAGGTCTACAAAATAAAGAAATCGCTCGTGAACTGGTCATTAGCGAGCGCACTGTGAAGTTCCATGTCAGCTCCATTCTCAGCAAATTAGGGGCTGGCAATCGTACCGAAGCGGTTTCTATCGCTACCCAATATGGCTTGATTGTGTTATGAACACAGGCGCTTCATCGTCGAAACAAGTTGATTCTTGGGGGCACTGTTGTTCTTATGGCCTACATTTGCCATGAGCCGTCAGGCCGAATATAGTGAGTGAACAAAGGACTCATTCTGCTGGTTTTGCCCCACTTCACCTATGGTTGCTGTGATTATTATAGACAATCTTCAGGGCTGGAGATGTTGGGGCAAAACTGGATATGGGGCCATGCTGGGCATGTTTGGCTAATGACCCAGTGACATTAACTTGAAATCGTGGTAATCCGGCAATAAACTTAAATTAAGAGTAGAAACTGTCGAATATGGGTGTAGTGATGGAGCGTTACAAGATTCGGTTAATTGGGTTATGCTTGTTGATTGGAATGTTGGCCTTGCCTATGTCAATCACAGCTCAAGATGACTCACCAACTTACACAGTCAGCCTTGTGTCAGATATTATTGTGAATTTCCCAAGTGTGAGCATGACAGTACGTGCGGCTGAAAATGGGCAGGCTGTCAACAATCTAGGGCCGTCTAACTTTGCAATCAATGGTGAGGCTGTAAACAACCTGACTGTTACGTCGATGCCAGATGGCCCATTGCATCTGGCAATTGTTGTGGATCTCTCTCCAGGTCCGCCCATTGGCCCCATCCAAGAGGTTTTGCGCCATTATGCTAATGGATATTACCGTGAGGGAGATCGCCTCACCCTGGTGGCGATGCGGAACCGCGACTATGCAGTTCAAACAGCTACGACGCTTGATGAGTTCAATGTTTTCATCAATAATCTTTCCATAGGTGGTTCTTTAACTTCTTATCAACCAGCTCTCGAAGCAGCTTTGGAGCAAATCCAACAATATAGAACTAGCAACGAGAACGGTCAGATTCTTGTGGTCGGTTCGCTCTTTGGATGGCAGAGCGACCAACGCAATATCCAGAACATAGCGGCGCAACTGGCAATCGAAAACAACATCCGTATTCATGCGATACAGGCTCCGGTAAATCCCACACATACTGTTTATTTCCAGAATATGGCACAGGGCGGTTGGGGGACTCTTGTCACTTATCGGAATAGCAGTGACCAGGCCACCCTGGATGCCCTTTACGGTGAGATGCAGGTCAACCGACTGGTATATAGCCTGTCCTATGACTCCTTGAATGGTCAAAACGGCACTCGCGAAATCGAGATCGGCGTATCATTGGGGGCGGGCCGTGCCGCGACCCTCTTTCGTTATGAACCACCAGTTTTTGCGCCTCCAGTAGTGCAAATTCAGAATCCTGGCTCATTGATTTTAGAAGCAGCCAACCCCCAAGGGACAAGTTTTACTCCTGCCTCATATACTATTGGAGCTGTCATCAGTTTTCCGGATGGTATTGAACGAGGAATTGTCAGTGCTGCCCTGGTCGTGCGTACCAGAGATGGCGAGCAACGGTATCCGGATGAAAATCCTTTTGTCGATTCATCTGGCAATATCAACCTGATCTGGGATTTGATGAGTCTGAGCTTTACACCAGAAAATAATACCCAAGACCCCGTCATACGAATAGAAGTTATCGACCAATATCAATATGAAGGGGCCAGCGAAACCACTGTCCCTGTTACACTCAATTTCCCCGTAGTAGAACCAGACGAGGGATCAGATGGTTCATCAGGCGGTACATCGGATAGTGTCAATGAAGCAGGCGGCGCGGGCAGTAGTTCAACAACAACGGATGACGCTGATGGTGAAACTGATAAAGGCAGCAGCAATACCCCTTGGCTGGTCATTATTGGCATTATGGGCGGTGCGTTGCTCATTGTGTCAATTTTTGCAATATGGCAGCAACAACGTGTGTTGAAAATGTTGCCGGAAAAAGCACAGGAGCGTGTAGTTACTGTGGCAACTAATTTCCGCGACGTGACCAAGCAGGCCACGGGAATCTTTCGCATGAATACAATGCTTTCTGCTAGCTCCAGGCCCAGTGCCCAACTGGAGATATTGCGCGGTCCCAATACAGGCCAGACGGTAACCGTTACGAGCGATTCATTTACCATTGGCCGCGAGCGCGGGTCAGGAGTTGACCTGGACACACCCGGTTACCAGAACGTGAGTGCCCGGCATTGTCGTATTACCTCCGATGGACAAAACTACCAAGTTGCTGACCTAGATTCTCGGAATGGAACTACTGTCAACAACCAGCTTCTATCTCCTAATGTTGCAGTGGCGTTGCCCAGCAACTCTATTATCCAGTTAGGCAAAGACCCTGAAACATCTATCCAATTCCGATTTGTCATTGCCCAAGCGGGCCAAGCTGCGTCGTCATTTGGGGGCAAAACACAGGTACATGGCAGTAGTGCGCCGCCGCCTGCACCAGCACCGGACGCTAATGATCCCTGGTATCTGGGGGAAACACAAACGTTTGAAGACGACGGCAACTTGTTGGGTGGCAGCCCGCCCGCCCCGCCTCAACAGCATCCTCCAGCAGCACCATCAGCAGGAGTGGGTGGTGCGCCGACGCAATTGGATATGGGAAGGCCGCAATATCCGCCGTCACCGCCACAACAGCCCTATGCACCCCCTCCCCAGCGTGGACCATCATCCGACTCGGCAGATTGGCAAGTTGACGGTGGGGATGATGATTGGCTGGATTGATAGAGAACAATGCCGGATTTCATGCCAGAACTACACCGCACAGGTCAGGAAAATCAAGAAAGGAGCGGCGGCAGTGTTTCGATCAAGAAACTTGAGCGCCGAACAAGCCTATGAACCATAATCATAATGTGATTCAAGCCGCAATTGCAGCAGACCCCGGTCCACGTGAATTACTTGAAGATGTTCCAATGGTTGAGGACGTTGTAACTGCCGCCAATCTTGTATTGAAGGTTGGGGTTGTTTGTGATGGTGTAGGGGGCGATAAATCGGGGGAGCGGGCTGCCTATATCTGTGCTAACGAAACCATCAACCAACTGCGTTATAGTCGGGACACAATTGTGCCGCGCATGATGGTTCATGCTGTGCAAGAGGCCAACCGCAAGGTGTTTCGTGATAATACAAGCGGTAAATCCACGATTTCGATAGCAGTGATTCATTTCGATGGACGCTCGCCGTTTGGGCAGCTCTATATTGCCAGCGTGGGCGACAGTAATGTATTCTTGGTGCGCGATGGCGCTTTGAAACGCCTGAATACAGATCATAATGTTGCTAACGAATTGGTGATGAGTGGGCGGGCCTCTGCTCATGAAGCTTATTCGATGCCAAATGCCTATCATCTGACCCGTGCGATTGGCATTGCTGATGAAGTTGAAGTCGATATTGGCTTTTATTTTAATGCTGCCAACCGTGATCAAGCCGTACAGCGCGGGAAGGCGGGTATTAAGGTCGAAGAAGGTGATACTATCTTTGCATGTTCGGATGGGTTGACCGATCTTGACGAGGAAGGATTGCCCTACACGCGTGAAGAGGAAATGATCCAACACGCGATGGATGATGACCCCGCCCGGACTGCCAAGCTCTTGATCAGCTATGCCTTACGGCGCGGTACGCGTGACAATGTTTCCATTGCTCTGTTATTTGTGGATTCGCCCAAACGCAAAGCATCGCTGGCCGTTGAGGGGATAGCAGGAATTCCCAAGAAAATCGCCATTCCTGCGGCGGCTATGTTAATCATCGCCATTATTGCTTTTATTTTTATCATTACTCGCCAAGAGCGAGAAACACAAGATGTGCGAAGCCAGCTTGATGAAGTGCAGCAAACGGCCACAGGACAAGCGCAAACAGTTTTAGCCGCGACCCATATTCAGGAAACGATTGATGCCTATACGCCCACGCCGTCACCAACACCCACAGCAACAGCAACTTCATTACCGCCGTTGCAGTCTGGTGATATTGGCTATCAAATTGACCTCAATGGTAATAGCCAGATCATAACAGCGAGATCTTTGTTAACAGCAGGCGGCCTACCATTTTATGTGTCAATTGGAGATTACACCCCTGCCCAATTTGCCTACTTTTACTTTGTTTCAGGGACTAGCGGGCAATTCCAAAGTGCTGATGTTGAGGCTAACTTTATTGACTTCAGGATGAACAACAACAGCGATGTATTTATTCAGACACAGGGGTATAATCCTGGGCCAGGTGCTGTTGTCCTGGTGGAAGCCAACACCTCGATGAGCTTCTCTGTACGTGGGTCGTGCATGTCGGTGCAGCAGTTTGAGAATAATATTCAGGTGGCCTGTTATACCGGTACTTGCGACTATGTGTTGGAATTTTCAGGAGAATCAACGCGACTTCAACCCGGCAAACAAATCAATATCCAATTGAATAGCCAGGAATACACCCATCAAGTGGTTGATGTCGATATAGATGATGTCGTTCGCTACGACGAAATGCTCCGCCTGTTTTCAGCGCAAGATGCGCTCGTTGGAGAAACCTCATGCGTATCGAATTATGTGCCAACCCCGACGCCAACTGCTACCAATACACCGTTTCCGACTATAGTACCGCCGACGAATACACCTGCACCACAACCGACAAATCCACCAGCGGGACAACCGACTGATCCACCACCACCACCGACCGATCCACCGCCACCACCGACTGACCCACCACAGCCAACTGATCCACCGCCGCCGCCGACCGATCCACCGCCGCCACCGACCGATCCACCGCCGCCAACCGACCCGCCGAAACCGCCGACCGACCCACCGCCACCAACTGATCCGCCGCCGAACGATCCACCTGACAGAGATGGCGATGGTATTCCTGATGCAGAGGACAATTGCCCAGACGATCACAATCCAAGTCAGCAGGACCACGATGAAGATGGAATAGGTGATGCCTGTGATCCTGATTTTCCCGGGGGCGGAAGAAATTAAGCTCTCAATCGCTGTTGATGCCAACCCTCATTTGGCAGCAGTAATCTGATCTCTGATACCCAATTAGAATTCCCCGACATCCTGTCCGATGTTGGGGATATTGTTTTGCGTTAGAATAATCATGTCGAAAGAGAGAAACCATAAATATGCAAATCGCGCTTGTTCATGACTGGATGAATCAAATTGGTGGGGCCGAAGACGTGCTGGAAACATTGGTCAGCATGTATCCCGATGCGCCCATTTACACCAGCATCTACTGGCGCGAGAAAATGCCCACGCATTGGCAAGATTGGAACATCCACACCCAGTGGATTGATCGCCTACCACTGATCCACCAAAAACATCAAGTCTATTTCCCCTTTTACCCGCTGGCTTGGAGTGGACTAAACCTGGGCAACTATGATGTGGTGCTGACCAACAAAAGTGGCTTCTGTCACGGTGTCAGAATCGGGCCGGAAACACGCCATATTTGTTATTGCCTCTCGCCAACGCGCTATGTCTGGCAATATGAAGCGTATATGGCTCGCGAGAACGTCGCTGCGCCGATTCGCCTGGCGTTGCGTCCATTAATCCATCTATTGCGCCGCTGGGATTATAAAGCTGCTCAACGGGTGCATCATTTCATCGCTATCAGCACCGAAATTCAGGAACGCATCCGGCGATACTATGACCGCGAATCGGAGATTATTTATCCGCCAGTGGATGTCGAACGCTTTGAACTTGTCAACAAAACGGATGATTACTTTCTCTGTCTGGGCCGGTTGATTCCGTATAAACGGGTTGATTTGGCGGTACGGGCCTGTACCCGGCTTGGTTTGCCGTTGAAGGTGGCTGGACGCGGACGTGACCTCGAACACTTGCAAGCGATAGCTGGGCCAACGATCGAGTTTTTGGGCTTTGTGCCCGATGAAGATGTACCGGAGTTATTTGCTCGTGCGCGGGCATTTATTTTCCCTGGTCTGGAAGATTTCGGCATCACACCACTTCAGGCGCAGGCTGCCGGACGACCTGTGATTGCTTACAGGGGAGGAGGCGCTTTGGATACAGTGATCCCTGGTAAAACGGGCGAATTTTTCCAGGAGCAAACCGTCGAATCCCTGATGATTGTCCTGCAAAACTTCGATGCGACGGTCTATAGCCCTGCCGATTGTCGCCAACATGCGCTACAATTCGACATCAGTGTTTTCAAGCAAAAACTGACGCAAACGATAGAACAGGTCTGGGAGAAATCGCTTTCGTGGAATTGATTGCGCTGTGGAACATTCTCCGTCGCCGCTGGTGGCTAATTATGATACCAACTGTGGTGACGCTCTTGTGGACATTGCCAACCGTGCCGGATGCAATTTCGCCACCCGAAACCTATGGTGCCACCTTGCGTTTTAGTGCTGCCGCGCCGCCCGATAGCGAGAATGAACTGGCGGCGGCCACCGATGGTTTGCCGCGCAGTGGCACATATGAGGATACGGCTTATGTTCCCTGGCTAGCTTCAGAATATCTGGTTGTCAATTTGCCGCAATGGGTTACCAGTAGCAGTTTTGCGACAGAAGTCAGTGAGCTGTTGGCAACGCAGGACATCAACATCAGCGCCGATGATCTGCGACCAGCCTTCGCGGCGGATAGTGCGCGAAGTATCTTTGTGGTCTATCTGGGTTGGGATGATGAGCAAGAATTGGAACATATCGCGGCGGCGACTATCACTGTTTTGCAAACGCGTAACCAGCAATATTTTCCGCAACTAGCGACCGAACCGGCTATCATCACGCCCTTCGATGATGTAGAGGTTGTTCGTACCACCCCGCCACTGACGAACCGTTTCAATCCGTTTATTCGGGTTTTTCTGGGATTAGCGGCTGGTGTGGGGTTGGCGTTTCTGGCTGATTATTTGGACGATACTGTGCGGGATACCAGTGATCTGGATCAGCTTGATCTGGCAATAATGGGCAGTATACCACGGGAGTAGGCATGTCCGGTGATCGAAGGGAACAAGGAACGTATCAACCCGCTGACGTTGTATAGCATCGGGCACAGCAATTTCACTCCGGATGAATTCTTAACAACGTTACAGCACCACCGCATCACGGTTCTGGTGGATGTCTGCAGCCGCCCCTATAGCAAATATGTGCCGCATTTCGGCAAGGATTTGCTGGAAGCCTTCCTAGTGAAAAATGGCATCGAATATCGCTTTGAGGGCGTGTTGCTGGGCGGCCAACCCGACGACGAAACGGTTTATAAAACTTCGCAAAAACCCGGCGACAAAACGCGCCACAAGAAATATCTGAAGCTGGTCGATTACGAGGTCGTCATGCAACGCGACTGGTACCAGCGTGGCATCTATCAATTGTTGGATTTGGTGCTACAGACGCCGGGGCGGGTAGCCATTCTGGGTAATGATAGTCATCCTCGCAATTGTCACCGCCACTGCCTAATTGCTCGTTCATTACTTGATCCACTACGTCGCATGGTGGACGAATTGGTTGGGATTATTCACATTCTACAAGATGGAAGCACCGAAACACTCACCCCATCTGAATTTGATGAACCGCTTCAACTAGGATTTGATTTTTAAGCACGTTGAATCACCATATCACGTAATATGGCAGGTTTAATCTCAATGGATTTCGTTTGTGATCTATGAATAAATGTCAAATTTTGCAATTGCTTTGATTTCTCACCTAGACACTGCTATTTTTATTAGGCTATAATTCAAATTAGAACGCAAGTTCTATGATGAGGTTCATATGAAAATCAAGCTAGATCTAATTCACGATAATCCAAACCGTCTTCGAGATGTAGTGCAGGACGAAAGCTTTGATGAATTAGTCGAGAGCTTACATGAAAGAGGTTTGTTACAACCAATTAAAGTGCGACCCAATGATAGTGGGTACGAAATCATCTACGGACATCGACGCACGGCTGCTATGCGGTATCTCGGGTGGCGAGAATGTGAGGCCATCGTCGAGAGTCTGGATGATGAAGAAGTTTTGTTGCAGTCAATCGCGGAGAACTTGCAACGCAAAAACATGACTGTATTTGAAGAAGCACAGATTTATAAGTCTCTCCATGAGCGAGGGTTTACAGTTACACAGATTGCAGAGATGGTAAGTAAATCTCAGGGGTATATAACCACCAGAATGAGTTTATTAAGGTTGCCTCCCGAAGTCCAAAATCTGATCCAAACAGGTAAAAATCAACAAGTTGCTACAACGGAATTAGGTGGAATTACCATAGACTCTGCATCACGTATCTCTTCAGCAAGTGCCACTCCAGAAGATGCAGTTGAAATTACGAGAAAAGTTATAGATGAACAATTGACAGGTGTAGAAGTTAGGAAGCTAACTGCACGCTTCAAACAAGCAAGAGATATAGTAGAACGTCAGACTGTTCTCGATACACCATTTCGGCAAAGTGGTTCTGAAGGAAATGCCCCAGATATTATTCCGACTCACTCCAAAGAACAGCCTTCCTCGTCCAAATCGACGACCTTTCATACGGCTCATCGCTCGGTTTCGGATCAATTTCATTCAAAATGGATATGGAATCTAAGACGAATCAATTTGAGCGACTTTGACCATTTCACTATAGGGTATTCGCAAAGAACTTGGGAACAAGTTGCGGAAATTCTGCAACTGGCTGCCGTTACAATCCTGGTTGATGCTCGTAGGAATGCAGTGAGTCAATATAAGCCGGATTTCTCGAAAACCCGTTTGAAGGCTGCTGCTGACTCAATTGGGGTCACATACCTACATATACCCGATCTCGGCATTGATTCTGCGGATAGAGTTGACTTGTCTGATACACATAACTACGATAAACTATTTCAACAATATGAGGTAAGAGTAGATGCAAGTCTTCTCAACAATCTGCTTGAGGACAAACTTCGAGATCAACGATTAGCGTTTTTGTGTGTTGAGCTTGATCCTGAAACATGCCATCGTCATGTGATAGCTTTACTTCTAGAGAATATGGGGTTTCCTACATTAGATTTGTAAGGGGTGTGCCTTGCCAGAGATAATTGACGATATTGTTATACTTGGCCGAGCAGTACCGGAAAGGTTGAAGGACAGTCGAATTACCGTCTGTTTAGGCGGGCTTTCTCGTTCGCAGGGATTTATTCGCCTATATCCTACCAATACCTTCGCCAAATTATGACGAGGCGGAGTGGCACGCAACGGTATGGATAGCACCGAGAGACGCCACCGTGTAAAAGATACGATCCAATAAAATAGGATCAGGGATTTCCAATACCGTCGCCAAAATAACGGCGGAAAAGTTAGGGCTTTTGCCTTAAAGTAGTAGTTTACCAAAACAAGCTGCTGATAAGGCAAAAGCCCATGGTTGACATTGTAGCACTGCTCAAGGACCTTTCACCATACCTAACCAACACCACAGTGCGCCAATTGGAGCATATTGTCCTGGCAATGCTGTGCATTCCGAATCGCATTACGATGCTGAACCTATCACGCTGGACGGAGCGTGGGAGTAGCTATCGGACCCTACAACGTTGGTATCACACGCCGCTTTCATGGGCGACAATCCTGTGGAGCATCGTGCGTATCCATCTACTTGATCCCGATGGCGTCTATCTGCTGGCGGCTGATGATGTGGTGGTCAGCAAGTCCGGCAAAAAGACACATGGCCTGGGACGGTTCTATTCAAGCATTGCCAAGCGACCCATCAGCAGTGTGTCGTTTCTGGTCGTATCGTTGATTGATGTAAAGCAGCGCCGTTCATATCCGCTTCAGGTCGAACAACATCAACCAGCCCCACCATCTGAGAAACCCGCTAATCCACCACCAAAACGGAAACCTGGTCGTCCCAAAGGCAGCAAGAACCATGTCAAACCGACGCCAATCCTCACCCCCGAATTGAACTTGCTACAAGGGATGCTCAACGCCATCACGCGCCGTATCAAGCCGTTGAAAATCACCCATGTGGTGTTAGATGGACATTTTGGTAACTATCCAGCAACCTATGCCGTGCGGGATTGTGGACTGCACATCATCTCGAAATTGCGCCATGACGCGGCGCTTTACCTACCGTACAACGGCCCCAAACCACCGCGTGGCCCCATGCCGCGCTATGGCAAGAAACTGGACTACCAACACTTACCATCTGAGGCATTGTGCCAGACGACCATCGAAGGCGACTACCGTATTGAGACTTACCAGATGCACGTTTTCCATAAATCCTTTTCGGACGCGCTCAATGTTGTGGTTGTCGTCAAAACTCACCTCAAAACAGGCAAACGTGGGCATGTCATTCTTTTCAGCACTGATCTTGATCTTACCGCGCCGCAAATTGTGGATTACTATGCGTTGCGCTTTCAGATTGAGTTCAACTTCCGTGATGCCAAGCAGTATTGGGGCCTGGATGATTTTATGAACGTCAAACCCACTGCTGTGACTAACGCGGTCAACCTTGCTTTTCTCATGGTCAACTTGTCGGCAGTCATTCTCAAACCCTATCGTCGTAATCATCCAGACTTCAGTATTCTTGATCTTAAAGCCTTGTATCGGGCTCGTCGTTATCTGGATGAAACAATTAAATTGCTTCCCGATCCGCCTGACGATAATTTAATTTCGCGCATCTGGCGCAGACTTACTGCGCTCGGCGGCATTCGCACTCGTCAGATTGACAAATTTGCCGCATAATTGGCGAAGGTATTGCCTACCCGACTGAAAATGGAAATCCGTCGCTGGGATATTATTCGTGCAGAAGTCGAACGCAATGCGAGAGACACCAGGGAAGAAAGTTGGAAACTTGTTGGATCTGGTTCTCACTGGGCTGAAGTGGTCCAGCGAGTTGAAGTCGTAGGACGTATAAAAGATCATTCTGATCGACGCCACCTTGTTCTGAAAAATCTGTCGCCTTGTATTAGCGCTATTAATAAGGCCAGGAAAAGCCTGGGGTTAATTTCTCCACGTGAAATAAAGAAATGCTACTTTAAACACAATCCGCAATATGGACAAATTTTCCAACCATTCCTTATTCCAGAATATGATGAATCTTGGGCAAGCGTAAAGAGTGATTTTGAAGAAGAACCTCGTATCAGATATAGTTGTTCAGAGTGTCAGACCTCTCAGGGACATCATGATCAAAAAGTGTTGGAATGGGGATTCTTTGAATGGATACGAAAGAATCCAGGCAAGATTGAACAAGTGTGGCAAAATGCAAAGATAAATTCCGACACGCACGATATATTTTTATTCGTGGGAAACCAAGCACAACGTCGCAGTAGTTTTCTTATTATCAGCATTCTGCCAATCCGAAAAGAACCTAAGTCGAAGCAGTTACCCCTCTTTTAGTCCGACTTTGACTATTTGAGCGACTTATAGACGCTTAAATGACAGATCCACCACATTCGTCCAACAATACGCTATAATGTCCCACGCTCGTTCTAAAGTGTGGAGTGTGCAATGAATTTATTGGATTATGTGCGTATCCTGACCCGGCGCGGGTGGATTATCATACTGGCAGTGATCATTACCGCTGGTGCTGCGTTCGGTTTCAGCAAAACCCAGACCGAGGTCTACCGTGCCTCGCAAAAAGTATTGCTTTTGCCAGCCCGCAACGATTTTGGCCTGTCTGAAACATTACGTATCCTACTCCGCAGTTTTGTGGAATATCTGAACACGGATGCAATTGCGGCAGATGTAATTGCAGACTTAGAACTGGACATGCAGCCCGGCGAGTTGCGCTCTGATGTTACGATCAATTCCGATCCGACGACACTGATCATTCAAATCGACGTTGACCTGGAAGATGGGCCAACCGCTGCTGCTGTCGCTACGGCTTGGGGACGTGAACTCGAAGACTGGCGTGAGAAGGAAAGCAGTGAGTTGCGGCGCGAGGAACGCATCGAAGCTCAATTGCTTGATACTGCTACGTATGGCCTGCATCGGCCTAATACGCGGGTGAATGTGATGGCGGGAGCCGTGTTGGGCTTGCTCATCGGGGGCGCGATTGTCTTTGTGATGGAATATATGGAAGCGAATATCATGCAGCGTGTCGAAGATGTGGAGCGCGTGATGGAAGGCTCGGTGTTAGCCGCCATCCCGCAGCATGAGTAATTGGGAGTGCCTCAATGCCTGTTGATTTGATTACTTTGAAAGATCCGCGTTCGCCAGCTGCTGATGCTTACCGAACGCTGCGAACGAATCTGATTTTTAGCAATGTCGATAAAACGCTGGCAACGATTGGTGTTACTGCGCCTGCTGAAGATAATCGCAAGGGCATTGCTGCCGCGAATCTGGCAGTGACTTTTGCCCAAAGTGATCACAAAACGGTGCTGATTGATGGCGATTTACGTCGGCCATCGGTGCATACGTATTGGGGCGTGGATAGTGAGCGGGGCCTGACGACGATGCTGCTCGAAAGCGACACCTTGAATAACCCACCGGTGATCGAGACGGAAGTTGACAATTTGTACGTGCTGCCGAGTGGTGTGTTGCCAGCTAATCCGGTGGATGTGTTGGCGTCGGCCAAAATGGATCACGTGATTCAGAAATTACTGCAAAGCGCCGATATACTTATCTTTGATATGCCGCCAGTGTTGGTGGCCGCCGATGCGCTGGTGCTGGGGCATAAGTTGGATGGGGTCATGCTAGTGGTGCAGGCCAACAACACGCGCCGTGACCATACCAGCCGTGCCAAACAACAATTGGAGCGTGTCGGGGTTAATTTGTTGGGTGCAGTTTTATTGGATGCACCCCAAGACCGCACCTCCAGCCAATATCGCTAATTGAAGGAGTGACTGTGAAAGGCTTAATTCTCAGCGGGGGCAAAGGAACCCGTCTTTATCCTTTGACCTATACTCGCGCCAAGCAATTGATGCCGGTTGCCAATAAACCGGTGCTGTTTCGTGTTATTGAAGCTATCCGCGACGCTGGTATCCGCGAAATCGGCATCGTCATCGGCGATACCGGTCCCGAGGTGCGGGAAGCAGTTGGGGATGGCAGCCAGTTCGGTGATGTACGGATCACCTATATCGAACAGAATGAACCGTTAGGGTTGGCGCACGCTGTCAAAATCTCGCAGGAGTTTTTGGGTGATGATCGTTTCGTGATGTTCCTGGGCGATAATGTTATTCAAGGCGGCATCAGCGACTTAATCCGCGATTTTGCCAATCACGATGAATGGAATAGCCAAATTGTTCTAACCAAAGTGGAACGGCCTCAACACTATGGCGTGGCGAAGTTGGGCGAGGATGGGCAGATCGACTATCTGGTCGAGAAACCGCGTAATCCGCCCTCGAATCTGGCATTGGTTGGCATTTATATGTTCGATGCCAACATCTTCAAAGCGACGGATGCCATCAAACCATCGGCACGGGGGGAACTGGAAATTACCGATGCCATCCAATGGCTGATTGAAAATGATTATGTCGTTTTCCCACACATTCATCAGGGATGGTGGATCGACACTGGCAAACCGGGCGATATGCTGGAGGCCAACAGTCATGTGTTGGAGGAACTCTCGCCGTATATTGCGGGGCATGTCGATGACGAATCGTTAGTCGATAGCCGTGTAACGATTGAACCCGGCGCGACCATCATCAATAGTGTCATTCGAGGCCCGGCCATCATCGGCAGAGAAGCCCAAATTATCAACAGCTATATCGGCCCATACACCAGCATCTATCATCATGTCGTGGTCGAAAACGCTGAGCTACAACGCTGTATGGTGCTAGAACATAGCGTTATCCGCAATCTACCAACGCGCATTGAAGATAGCCTCATTGGGCGCTATGTCGATGTAGATGTAACTGATCAACGCCCCAAAGCGATGAAAATGGCACTGGGCGATTATAGCAAATTGAGATTAATGGACAAATAGAGTAACAATATGAAGAACATTCTAGTTACAGGCGGGGCCGGCTTTATCGGCAGTGCCTTCGTCCGCTATATGATCGAGAAATATCCCGACTACAACATCATTGTCTATGATAAACTGACCTATGCAGGCAATATGGATAACTTGTTGCCGGTGCATGACGAGCCAAATTATCATTTTGAGCGTGGCGACATTGCCCATGAGCAAACTGTTGAACGCGTCTGCAAGACCCACAATATTGACACCGTTGTAAATTTCGCCGCCGAGTCGCATGTAGATCGCAGCATTCTGGACCCGAACGCTTTTGTGCATACGGATGTGGTCGGTGTTTACGTGTTGCTGGAAGCCTGCCGAAAGCTCGGCATTGGGCGTTTCCATCATGTCTCCACAGACGAGGTTTATGGCAGCATTGAGGAAGGTTTTTTCACGGAAGGTGATCCACTGGAACCTAATAGTCCGTATGCAGCCAGCAAAGCTGGTGGTGAGTTGATGTTGCGGGCCTATCAGGTGACCTATGGCCTGCACACCTCCGTGACACGCGGCAGCAACACGTTTGGTCCATACCAGTATCCTGAAAAAATAGCGCCGTTCTTCATCACTGAAGCCATTGATGATCGCCCTTTGCCGCTGTATGGAGATGGAATGCAGGTGCGCGATTGGCTGTATGTCGATGACCATTGCCAGGGAATTGATCTTATCTTGCACAAAGGCGAACCCGGCGAGATTTATAATATCGGTGGCGAACATGAAATGCACAACATAGACGTGACCCACTTCATTCTGCAATGCCTGGACAAACCAAGAACATTGATTAAACATGTTGAAGACCGTCCCGGTCATGATCGGCGCTATGCCTTGACCAACGACAAGCTACGTCGTGACTTTGGTTGGGCTCCCAGTACCGACTTTGAAACGGCTATGCGAGAAACGGTACAATGGTACATAGATAACGAGTGGTGGTGGCGTAAAATCAAATCAGGTGAATATCTGGAGTATTATAGAAAACAATACGCCGAACGACTGACAAACGCTCAATAGACGCTAAGAACGCCTATGCACCGATTACTGAGAAATAACATCTGGTTTCGCTTCTGGATGACCATTATTCGCCCCGTGGTGCGGTCTTGGCTACAGCTTGACCGCTCCACCAGTGGATTGCTGGGCCGCATCGTGCGGGCGATTTATCGCTTTACGCAATATGGTCCTCACGAGGCGGCAGCCCTGTCCTACTATGCACTGTTCTCACTGTTTCCATTGTTGATACTTACCATTGTACTCAGTGCGACCGTCCTCGGCCCGGCAGCCGCCAGCGACCAGATTCGTGATATTCTCTTGATATTCTTTCCCGGTGAGACCGCAGATGTTGTTCAAGATGCCGTGACCGCTGCGCTGAACGAACGTGAGTCGGCGAGTATTTTTGCAATTATCGTCTTGGGGTGGTCATCAGCGAATCTGTTTGGCAATCTAGAAAAAGTCCTCAGTGCCGTCTTCGGTATTCAAACCAGTCGTCGTATCTACGAACGTCGTTTGATCGGGGTGGTCATCATTCTAATTTTGTCGGTGCTGCTCCTGGCCTCGGTCATTACCAATCTGATTTTTGGGCTTTTGGGATTGTTTTATCTCAATCAGGGCAACACCTGGTTACGAATGGCAAGCTTGTTCGTGCCAACGGCGTTTAATGCTGCCATATTTGCCACTCTTTATGGTTTTGTGACACGGGTGCGTTTGCGCTGGGACGCCATTTTGCCCGCATCATTGCTGGGGGGGCTAGCGTTCGAATTCGCCAAGATGGGCTTTGTCTGGTATTTGGGCAACCTGGGCGACCTTAGCTTGGTTTACGGCTCGGTGACGGCGGTGGTGGTGTTCATGCTGTGGGCCTTCATCATCTTCTGTCTGGTGTTGATTGGAGCCGAGATCTGTCGTGCTCTCGATGACTGGATGGAAGACACTTCCGACCACCCTGATGAAGAGGAAGAATTTCAACAATTGATTGCCAGCACGACCCCGCAACATGTCCTCCCCCCGCCTGAATAACGTTGATCTTGCGCCTACATCCTCTGGCTGATTTTGTGCCATAATTAAGGTTGTCAATAGACATTCATAGAAAAGGAAATGCCCATGTTGCGAAAAAACGCTCTTCATGTTGGCTTATTTTTGATACTGTTATTCATTGCCGCACCGACTGTATTCAGTCAGGATGGCGGTGATATTGCGCCCCCGCGTGTGATTGATTCTAACCCGCTGTCAGGTGAAGAACTGGCACTAGCGAGTTCGGTCAGTTTCACGTTTGATCGCCCGATGGACGCCGAGAGTGCTGATAATCAGTTCAGTGTCGAACCAGATCTGCCGGGGGGGAATTGGGCTTGGGACGGACGCATATTGACTTTTACGCCGCCTGCCGATGGCTATCAACGCGATACGGAATACCGATTCATGGTAGTTGCTAGTGATGCAGATGGGCAGGCTATGGCTGATCCCTTCACATTACGTCTACAAACCGTCGGCTATCTGGAGGTAACCGAAGTCCTTCCGGCTGCTGATTCAGAAGGCATTGAAGTGGATAGTGCCGTCACGGTTATCTTCAACCGTCCGGTAGTACCGCTGGTCAGCCTCAGCGATCAGGCTGCTTTGCCCAATCCGCTGCAAATGTCGCCGGAAACGCCAGGGCAGGGTGAATGGTTGAATACTTCGATCTATATCTTCCAACCGGACTCTGTGCTGGTCGGTGGGATTGATTACAACATCACCGTTCAAGCGGGTTTGGAAAGCGTCAACGGTGCGATTCTGGTCGAAGATTTCATCTTCGGGTTTTCGACGGCGACACCTGTCGTTGAACGGATGCTGCCGCGTGATGGTGATCGCGGGGTGGCGCTGGATGCTGACATCACGGTGGCGTTTACGCAGCCGATGGATCCGGCCACTCAGGATGGGATTCGTGTTGAAGGACCGGACGGCACAGCACCTATCATGCAATATACGTGGGTAGACGATAACCGCACGGTGGTTTTGAGCCACGGCCAACTGTTCGAACTGGATGCGCTGTATGATGCCAGTATTGATAGCACCGTCGTTCGTAGTGCCAGCGGAGCTGCCCTAACGTCCAACTACATCCAGAGCTTTCAGACTGTTCCCTATCCGCGCATTGTGCGGACTGATCCATTCGATGGACAAAGTGCTGCGCCGCCTTATGGCGGGTTCCGCATCGTCTTCAGTGCGCCCATTAACGAGGAGACACTGGAAGATAAAATCGTTGTAGACCCTGAACCCTGGCGCGAGTATGAGACTTACTATTACTCCTACGACAACAGCTATGCGCTCTACTTCGACAGCGAAGCCAGCACAACCTATACCATTACTCTCGCGCCGGGTATTGCTGATCCTTATGGCAACACTATCGAAGAAGAGACGGTCATCACCTATACCACTGCGCCCTATGGTCCAGAAGTAACGATGAATGTCCCGGCGTTTGCAGGCCTCTATAATGCATATAACGAGACTACGCGCCTGTTCATCAGCCACCGCAATATCGAGCGTATTGATCTCGAACTCTCGCGCCTGGAGTTGGATGTGCTGGCGTTACTGACGGGGCCGGACGGCTATCGCTTCCGAGACAGTTTCCGCCCGACTGCCGACCAGTTGATTCGCACCTGGGGCGTGCCGGTTGAAGCGCAATTGAATGAACGCCGCTATGAGTTGTTATTGCTTTCGGAACAAGGACCAAGCGGTGTTGAGAATATTCAATGTTTGGGCGCACCTGAAACGCGATTGGTCGTTGGCGCACAAGCGCGTGTTGACCTGGAAGACCCCATACCGACTCGTGTCCGAACCGAACCGAACCTGGGTGGACAGATTATCACCAGCCTCGAACCAGGCATTGAATTTGTAATCCGCAATGGGCCGATTTGTAGCGATGGCTATCTGTGGTGGCAAATCTATAGCGAATCGGAAAATGTTGAAGGGTGGATGGCAGAGGGAACATTAGGCTCGTACTTCATCGAGCCGCTGGCGTTGCCACCGCCGCCGTCGGTTCATGCCAGTGAGGAATTGCCACCGCTGTCGCCCGGCATCTACTTTTTGCAGGCAACTTCGCCACAAACCGCCGCTGAAGGGTATGAACCACAGCGCCATGTGTTGATTGTGGCGACGGCCAACATCACCATGAAATTCAGCCCAGATCAGGCATTGGCCTGGGTGACGGATATGCAATCGGGGTTGCCCGTCGCTGGAGTACCGGTCACCATTTTCGATGACCAATTCAATGCAGTTGCAAGTAGTGTCACAGATAATGGCGGT
Organism: Aggregatilineales bacterium; assembly: GCA_965215855.1. GTDB lineage: Bacteria > Chloroflexota > Anaerolineae > Aggregatilineales > J027 > J027. The sequence goes on from CBDCER010000003.1 coordinate 884,986, forward strand.
CTGGCGCAGTTCGATATTCCGCGCCTGGAAACCCTTTATACCACGCTGTATACCGTTGTCCAGACCGAGGAACAATTTGGCTACGTCAATACAGATTTCTCGCAGGGCATTGATCCCTGGTATTTTGATCTGCCAGCCGACTACCAACCCAGCCGCTACTCGGTTTACCTCTATACAGATCGCCCGATCTATCGCCCCGACCAGCCGGTGTATTTCCGGGGGGTACTACGTAGCCGCGACGATGTGGCGTATATGCCGGTTGCCGGTGTGGATCAGATTTTTGTTACCATCTATGATATTGAGTCGCAGGTGGTTTACGAGGATTATGTTGATTTAACGCCATATGGCACATTCTCTGGGCAGTTCGATCTAGATGAGGGTGCATCACTCGGTTACTATCGACTCACGGCGATATTACCTGCCGAATTGGAGATCAACGAATATGCCAGAGAGTTCAGCCTGGGCTTCAATGTAGCTGAATACCGAGCGCCTGAATTTCAGGTAACAGTGACACCCGCAGCGGATGCGGTAGTGCAGGGCGAGATGGTTCAGGTCGATGTCGAAAGCCGTTATTTCTTTGGTGCGCCGGTTTCCGATGCCCAAATCACCTGGAATGTTTTCACTGAGAACTACTTCTTCAATGCCTATCGCGGGCCGGAGTATTGGAGCTTTATCGACTACAACTATGACAGCGGCCCTTCTGCTTATTATGGCGGAGAGCGTGAACCGCTTGCTAATGGCGAAAGCATGACCAATGCCGAAGGTCGCTTTCTGATAGAGTTGCCGGCTGACCTGGGTGAAGCTACTCAGAGCCAGCAATACATCATTGAAGCGGTTGTCACCGATGAAAGCGACCAGCAAGTAGCCGGACGCACGACAGTTATCGTTCATCAAGGGGAGGTTTACCTGGGGCTGGCTCCTGAACGCTATGTTTATGTGGCTGGTGAAGATGCCAGCTTCCGCTTGTTGAGTGTTGACTGGGATGGGGAAACAGTTGGCGGCAAAGAGGTTGATTATCGCATTGTTGAACGACGCTGGTTTAATGTGCAGGAGAAAGACCCCGGTGGGCGCACGGTTTGGCGTTGGGATGTGGAAGAAATCGACATCGACAGCGGCACAGTGACGACGGGTGAGGATGGCCGTGCCCAAGTGACATTCACGCCACCCAACGGTGGGGTATACAAGATTTATGGGGCCACGCAGGATTCCCGCGACAACACTGTCAACAGTAGTGCCTTTATGTGGGTCAGTGGGCAGGAATATGTGTCCTGGCGTCAGCAGAACAGTAACCGTATTGACCTGATTACGAATGCCGACGATTATGCTATTGGCGATACCGCAGAAATCCTGATCGCCAGCCCATTCCAGGGCAGCACGATGGCACTGGTTACAGTGGAACGCGGCGATGTTCTCCATACTGAAGTCATTGAAATGGAGTCTAACTCCTACGTTTATCGCCTGCCCATTGAGGAAATCTATGCTCCGAATATCTTTGTCTCGGTGGTGCTGGTCAAAGGCGTGGATGAGAACAATCCCTATACGCAGTTCCGAGTCGGTATGGCGCAACTGAATGTCGAGACGCGCCGTCTGGAACTGAATGTCGAAGTTACACCTGAAATCCCCGCAGGTGTGACCCCCGGCCCTGGCGACACATTGACTATCGCTGTTCAGACAACCGACTGGCAGGGCAATTCGGTCAGCGCAGAGGTGGGTATTGGCGTGACTGATCTGGCGGTGTTGACGCTTGCGCCGTCTAATGCGCCGTCACTGATGTCGTATTTCTATGGGCAACAGGGTGTCAGTGTGCGGACAGCCGCTTCGCTCACGCTATCTGTCGATCAAGTCACGCAGACTATCATCGACACAGTGAAAGGCGGCGGTGGCGGTGGCCCGGAGTCTGGCATTTTCGATATACGTCAGGAGTTTGTCGATACACCACTGTGGGAACCAGCCGTAGTCACGGATGAAAGTGGCACGGCCCAAGTCACGATTACATTGCCTGATAACCTGACGACATGGCGGATTGATGCCCGCGCCGTAACGATGGGTACTGATGGCCCAATGCTAGTGGGGCAAACCACGACCGATTTCCTCAGTACCAAACCACTGTTGATCCGGCCTATCACGCCGCGCTTTATGATCGTTGGCGACCAGGCCACCTTTGGCGCGATTGTCAATAACAATACCGATGCCGAGCAGGTGGTGGATGTTTTGATGGAAGGCACTGGGTTCATGGTGGTGGATGATGCCCCACTGACGCAAACAGTGACGGTTCCGGCAGGTGGGCGCGTGCGCGTCAATTGGCGCGTCAGTGTGCTGGATGTGCCAGCGGTGGATGTCTTCTTCGCTGTACAAAATGAGGATAGTAGCCTAACTGATGCCAGCAAGCCGCCGCTGGGCCTGGGCGATGATCAATTGTTGCCAGTCTACAAATACGCTGCGCCGGAGACGGTGGGGACAGCGGGGACGCTGGAAGGTCCGGATGCCGTTAGCTTCACTGAGGTCGTGGCGCTGCCAGAACGAATCGATATCAGTCGAGGATCACTCGATATTCGGCTGGATCGCTCACTGGCTGGCCCGACACTGGATGGATTGGATTACTTGCAGAATTATACGCACCAATGTATCGAACAGACGGTGAGCCGCTTCCTGCCGAATGTGATGACCATGCGGGCGCTGACGGCGCTCAATCAATCCAATCCCGAATTGGAAGAGAATTTGCGGGTACAGGTCAACTTTGGTTTACAGCGACTCTATGCCCAGCAAAAGGTTGATGGTGGTTGGGGTTGGTTCCCGAATGATGAGTCGAACCCAATAACGACGGCTTATGCTTTGATTGGCCTTGTCGAGGCGCAAAACAGCGGCTTTACAGTGGATAACAATGTCATCCGACGCGCTCTGAGTTATCTGAACGACTATCTGCTGGAAACGGACGCATCGGTTTCCAGCGGCGAAAGCTGGATGCTCAATCGGCGGTCGTTCATTCTCTATGCGTTGACGCGCAGTGGGCAAGGCAATGCCTCAAGATTATCGGCATTGTACAATGTGCGTTCTCGGCTGAATCTGGACGCACGAGCCTATTTGACAATGAGCATGAAAATCATGGACTCAACAGACCCGCGCCTAGATACGCTGATGAACGATTTTGTCACTGCTGCTACGCTTAGTTCGACTGGCACGCATTGGGAAGATCGCCCCGATTTCCGCAACTGGACAACGAATACCCGTACCACAGCCCTGACCCTGATGGCGATGGTGCAGCACGATTCTGGTAATGATTTGTTGCCGGGGGCAGTGCGGTGGCTAATGGTGGCACGGCAGGCTGATGCCTGGGAGACTACTCAGGAGACGGCCTGGGCAGTTATGGCTCTGACTGATTGGATGGTTGCTAGTGGTGAGTTGGATGCTGATTATGACTTCGCGGTGCGCCTGAACGGTGAGATTGTGGCGGAGGATACGGCCAATAGCGGTAATGTCAAAGAGAGCGAAGCCCTGGTCGTGGAAGTCGCCGAACTGTTGGTGGATGAGGCAAACCGGTTGGTCCTGATTAAGGATGAGGGACCGGGCAATCTGTATTATACGGCCCATATCACCAGCTATATCGAAGTTCCGGCCATCGAGCCAGTATCACGCGGCATTATCATCAGCCGCCAGTATCATCTGGCTGGTGACGATGACCGGACGCCCGTTACGGGCGCCGCTGTTGGGGATGAGGTGGTGGTGACATTGACCATCATCGCACCGCGCAACCTGCATTATGTGGTCATCGAAGACCCCATTCCAGCCGGAGCGGAAGCCATCGACCCCAACCTGTTAACGACCAGCGTAACCGGACAGCGACCAACGCTGGAGCGTTCTGATCCGTTGAGTCGAGGCTGGGGTTGGTGGTGGTTCTCGCGCACTGAGTTCCGCGATGAGAAGGTCGTGATGTATGCGACCTATCTGCCGCGTGGAACTTATACCTATACCTATACGCTGCGAATGGGGCTGGAAGGGGAATATAACGTGATTCCGCCGACTGGGCAGGAATTCTACTTCCCAGAGGTGTATGGGCGCGGCGCGGGGCTGCTGTTCACGATTGAGCCGGAAGCTGTAGTCGAGTAGTGTAGTCAGCTCTGGAACATAGAGTTAGTGTATCGAAAAAATATAATCAGGAGATGGAGCGATTCATCTCCTGATTTTTTCCGAGAAATATCCAGAAAATGTCGATAAAATTTTCGTTGATTCGACGGACATGCGTCAGGAGTTGGAGACCTTGCTGCATGAGCTGTGCGGCTAAAGGTGCAGAGAGATAACCACGATCACCAAGAGTATACCCCACAAGCGACGTGCCAGTTTGGGCACGGGCTTGCAGTCATCGACATTGCCAGGGGTTAGGAGCCAGGATACTAACTCGCCTTGATCGTTGACTATAAGTTACCCCCATTGTCAAGACCACAGATCGGCAAAATTAAGCTCGGAATATTGATGCCAGGATGTTGATTGTCAATCATCGCTCGTTTGGCCTCAACTGAACTGGGTAGCTTTTTTTTCAGCCACTCAAGTTCCATCTTCAGTCGTCCAATCTGCTCATATAAATGAGGGGACAGTAGCAATGTATTTGCCTAACTCCTCAAAGCACAAAAAATACCATTTCCCGCCCTTAGATCAATCCATGTTTATGAATCTTCTAAACTATGGCTGAAACATTCGCCAACCGCCATCAAGTAGCTTGCTCATAGAACGCTGCATTCAGTTTAGACGATTTATTTTCGTGCAACGCCCTTATCCAAACCCATGCGTCAACTGGATTTCACAACCATCTACCATCTGCCCACCACGTGCATACTGATAGAGTTCCCCCTCTACCATCGCGTCATCCGGTTCATCTAAGCTAAACGCTAAATCAAGCTCTCCCCTATCAGCCACCACCGACAATCGCCCGTTTTCCCAATCCAACACCCAATTCTCAACCCACACCTGCGTTTCATCCACCCCTGCCAAACCAATCGCATTCCGGCTGATGCGTGTTGTCCGCTGTCCATCGATCACCGCTTCCGCCGTGAAGATGTCCCGTAGTGCCCACATTGATGATCGCTCCGGAGCCAACACCTCTGCTACCACCGACAAACGCTCGAACGTCACACTGAACGAAACCTCGCAGTTTTCGGCGGTTTCTAGTTGCCATGCCTCGCGCTGAAATTCAGGGTGCGGCCCAAAATCACGCGGAAATTCCCAGTCATATGCTCCATCCACCACTGCAAAGCCAAATGTTGGCAACTCAAAATCGGCACTGGTGATCAAATCCGCCGCAATATCAGGCTGCTCCGGATCTTGTACTGCTGACCACACCAGTCGCCCGCCACCCAACAAGAACAGGACCATCATCCCCATCCAAATCAAGCGTCTCATAATTATTAATCACCATATTTCACTCAATATGCCAAATGCGCTGATAATATCATGCTGGCTCATCTTTCAAGCATTCATCCTTGTCAAATCATACAACCACCGAATGAGAATCCGTTAAGGTGATCATGGTATACTCCTGAAAATGAGTGTGTCAGAATGATGCTGCAACGGGCGTCTTATGCGCCGTTTTTATATGGGATCCGCATGTCGAAGGGATGAGGTGCGACCATGCCCTATTTTCCCATCCCTAACTCCCGCTTGCCAAAAAGCATGAGAAACAACGATTACATATGATCCTGCACACACCTGGAAACGCAAGGATTTGTCGATGCCTTACCTGATAGACGGACATAATTTAATCGGCCAGTTGCCCGATATTGACCTCGCCGACCCTGATGATGAAGTCAAACTGGTGCTGAAACTGCGTCGTTTTGCCGGACAGGTCAGCAAACGTGTAACGGTAGTGTTTGACAATGGGCTACCAGCAGGTATCGCCAAAGGGCTTTCCACCCACAGTGTCCAGGTACGGTTCGCCTCCGAAAGGTCCAGCGCCGACCGCGTCCTACGCGATATGATTCGCAAGCTGCAAAACCCATCGGGCTGGATTCTGGTATCCTCCGATGCCGAAATCGCACACCAGGCCCGCTCGCGCCGGATGCAGGTCATCTCCTCCCACGATTTCGTTCGCCAAATTGATAACCCCGTGCGTCGTACCCCAGGCCGCAAGCCCCGGAAAAAACATGACCTCACGGTGGATCCTCGCAAAGCCGACCCGCGCCTGTCACAACGCGAATTGGATGAATGGCTGGCACTGTTCGATTCAGCTCCCGACGATTGATGACGGCTTGCATCCCACATAACGACAGTTCGTCCCCGCTTCTTGGCTAAAGACAGTTTCCCAATCGTCGAAAAATGTCGGCAATTCGCCAGATTCTAACAGATATTCAGGTGTCGATTGGGGTCGAATTGTCCGTAAACGTCTATTAAATGTCTCATAAATGACCATGCCGCCAGGCCTCACCGATGCTTTGATTGCTGGAATAATTTCGCGGTTCAAAAAGAAAAAAACGCAGACCAAATCATACGCCACTTTTGGCAGTGGATAGTGATCTAGATCGGCTTGAACAAATGTCACATTTTTTAATCCGCACCGGGCCATTTCATCACGCCCCGCTTGCAGTCCCACGTCGCTAATATCAATCCCTAAAACCTGGTAGCCAATCTCCCCCAAATACAGGCTATTTTGTCCCCGACCGCACGCTATATCCAGCGCAAATTGCTGGTTGCCTCCGGCGGGTGCATGACGAACCAGCAGATCATCCGGTGAGGGATAGTCCAAGCGATTGCGTTTCTGATAGCGAGTGTCCCAGCGATGGCGGTCTTGCTGGCTCATATGAGGCGTTTCGAGTAATACAACGGCGTATAATCTAATACATCTGGAATTTGTTCCAAGGCTGTTTTATCACCAGGAAGCAGCAATGCATCGCCACGTTGTTGCTGCCGGGCGACTTGATAGGCTGCGGTTAAGGTTTTCCAGTCAGGTCGATGCCAGTCGTCGGGCACGGTCAACAAGCGCATAACGGCTAGCAAGCGTTGAGCACTAGGACTGCTCCAGTCAACCCCCTGCGGGGCGGCGGCCAGGGTAGCTTTCGCCGTCTGCTCATCATCGCCACCAGACCCCATTTTACGAAACACTTGTCGCGAGACGCGTTTCATCAACTTATTGACGTGTTTAGCCTCAACTCCTTGTTCCTGAGCAAATTGTTGTAGCTCCGGCGGCAGATCAGGTTTTGCTTCCGCCGACGTACCTACAACCATCTGCGCCGCCTTCTGTATATCCTCCAGGGTAGCATCATCTCTCAAAAACCCTTCGAGGCTAGCCTGCGTGGTTGCACCAGATGGATATGCGGTAATTTGATAATCATCAAGCGATAGCAATTGAATATCAAGGACTGCGGCATCCAACGATGCTAACATCTTCTCTGGCAATGTGTCCCGCGGCGCAACCATAATTTTCTGCCATTCGGTCTGCAATGGTGTGACGAACAGCCGCACACGCACCAATTTACCCACCGGCGACCCCATTCCACCCGGAAATGGATCGTAAGCGGAAAAACCATCAGCCTCCAGGGCTGCTCGCAACTTACCCACAAAAGTGGTGTCAGTCGATAACAAATGTTGCCACATCATGTTTCCTTATCTGCCGAGGCACTCACAAATGTGATGATCTGAGTCATCAACAAAAATCCCAGCCGCAAATATAGCCCCATATCATATGAAGGCCGTCCGGCAATATAGATGTTTTGGTAACTATGTCGCTGCAATAAATGAACCGTGAATGCAAGCAAAGCCTGTTCAAATCCTAGGCCTGTCCAGGGCCAAATAACCATCGGCTCTAAGATTTCAGCCGCCGTGGCCCCCAGTGAGATTTGAGCAGTGGCAACAGGCGTATCGTGATAATATCCCATGATATAGACACTATCACCACGTTCGAATTCATATTCCAAATCCACAATATCACTAAATGGAACATGCGGCACATCCACTCCATATCGCGCCGAACGGTTGACGCGTAGCCAAGTCGCCAATTCGGCCTGCGTCGTGACTTCTTGAATAGTTAAATTGGCAGTCTGTTCTTGAGAAAGTAAGCGGCCAAAGGGAGTTTCGCCTTCTGGAAATGGTCCCTGTATCGGAGTGTAGATCCAGATAGGGATTTCGCTCTCTAATTGAAGGCCATGTAAAGCTAACTGGCGAGCAAAGGCTTCAGGAAATAACCCTTCCAGATATTGCAGGCGCGGGATACGTTCACAGCTACCCAGTAATTCAAATCCCTGACGCAAATCAGAGCCACGTGCCCAAGCTACCCCTTGGTGTGGAGTCACTACATTCATTGCAGGGTCATTGTCATCGGGATGGTAAATCACACCCACTGTGCTGATCTGTGTGTAGGCTGCACCCGCCTGGCGACGGCGCGATAGCATGTGGTCTTGAATGGCACGCAGCGTTTGACGTTCACTGCGTATCAGCGTTGGCATAGATACGCCCCTGAAAATTTATGTACTCATTTGGCTCCCATTGTGCCGCATTGCTGCGGCAAAAACCTATTATAACACGACGAGAACTTAGGATAGTTTTAAATATAACAAAAAACGGGCAGAAATAGGCACTACTCCTGCCCTGAATGTATGGTCACTGATCTTAGGCGGTTGTGCTTTCCTTCAGTAGATTGCGGAGAACCGTGTGCAAGATACCCCCATTGCGGTAGTAATCGACCTCGACAGGGGTATCGACCCGTGCAATAGTGGTAAACTGCCCGCTAGTTCCATCCGGGCGCTCGAAGCGAACCGTAATGTCTTGTAGCGGCTGCAAGTCGTCCGGCACTTCGATGTTGAAGACTTCGTGACCTGTCAGATGCACGGTCTCAGCATTTTGCCCATCTTTGAATTGCAGAGGCAGTACACCCATGAAGACCAAATTGCTACGATGAATACGCTCATAACTCTCAGCAATAGCGGCTTTCACACCCAATAACAGCACACCCTTTGCGGCCCAATCTCGACTGGAGCCAGTGCCATATTCTTTACCCGCCAACACAATCAGTGATGTTTGGGCCTCAGCATAAAGTTGCGCGGCGTCGTGAATTGTCATGACTTCGTCAGTGGGCAGATGCGTCGTCCAGCCGCCCTCGGTACCTGGAGCCAGTTGATTTCGCAAGCGGATATTGGCGAATGTACCACGCGTCATCACGCGATCATTGCCACGCCGCGAGCCGTAGCTGTTGAAATCGCGCAATTCCACACCATTGTCAATCAAATATTTGCCCGCCGGGCTACCTTTGGGGATACTGCCCGCTGGTGAAATATGATCGGTGGTAATGCTATCGGCCACTTTGACCAACACTCGCGCCCCATTGATGTCTTGTAACGGCTGGATGTCAGGTGTCAGATCAATAAAGAATGGCGGTTCCTGGATATAGGTCGATGCTGCGTCCCAGGGATAAACCTCACTCTTGAGGCCAGGAATTGCATTCCAGGTTTCGTTATCGGTGAAAACCCGATCATAGTGTTTGGCATACATTTCGGGGGTAATACGCGTCTGCACTGCTTCCAGAATCTCGGCCTGGGTGGGCCATATGTCTTGCAAGTAAACCGCCTCACCATCATTGCCTGTTCCGATAGGATCATTATAAAGGTCAATGTCGGTTGTTCCTGCCAAAGCATAGGCTACCACCAGTGGTGGCGACGCCAGATAGTTCGCCCGCGAATAGGGATTAACACGCCCCTCGAAGTTGCGATTACCACTGAGAACGGCAGACACAACTAGGTCGTTTTCTTGCACAGCGCTTGATACAGCTTCAGGCAACGGTCCGGAGTTCCCAATACAGGTTGTGCAGCCATAACCGACAGTATGAAAGCCGAGTTGTTCCAGATATGGGGTTACACCTGCTGCATCCAAATATTCTGTCACAACCTTCGAGCCAGGAGCCAGGCTGGTTTTGACATAGGGTGGAACCTGAAGCCCTCTTTCGGCAGCTTTCTTCGCCAGCAAACCTGCACCCAACATCACGCTGGGGTTACTGGTGTTGGTGCAACTGGTGATGGCAGCGATGACCACTGCGCCATGCTGGATCATGATGGGTTCATGACCATCGAGTTCAACTGCGCCAGCAGCGTCCAGCTTGTCTTCATCCAAGCCAAAGCCTTTGGCTCCAACCGGTGCAGTCAACGATTGGCGGAAATCGGCCTGCATATCTTTCAGTTGGATACGATCCTGGGGACGCTTTGGCCCAGCCAGACTCGGTTGAACGGTGGATAAATCCAGTTCCAGTGTGTCGGTGAAAATGGGATCGAGCATATCATCAGTGCGGAACAATCCCTGAGCCTGATAGTAAGTCTGGACTAACGCCACCTCTTCGGCACTACGATTGGTGCGGCGCATATAATCGAGCGTTTCCTCATCGACTGGGAAGAAACCCATCGTCGCGCCATATTCGGGAGCCATGTTCGCAATCGTGGCGCGGTCGGGCAGGCTAATGTTGCTCAGACCTGTACCATAAAATTCCACAAATTTGCCGACGACGCCTTTCTGACGAAGCATTTGCACCACTGTCAACGTCAGGTCGGTGGCAGTGACACCTTCACCCAGTTTGCCATATAGCTTGAACCCAACGACCTGTGGTGTCAGCATGAAAATTGGCTGGCCTAGCATCACAGCCTCGGCCTCTATGCCACCTACGCCCCAGCCCAACACACCCAAGCCATTAATCATGGTTGTGTGTGAGTCAGTTCCGACTAAGGTATCAGGCACAGCAACACGATTGCCACTACCATCATCACGCAGGAAAACACCCTTTGCCAAATATTCCAGATTGACCTGATGCACGATACCGGTGGCGGGTGGTACAGCACGGAAGTTATCAAACGCACCCTGACCCCATTTCAGAAATTCGTATCGCTCACGGTTGCGACGAAACTCAATATCAGCATTCAGGCGCAGTGCCTCCGGTGATGCAAAATAATCCACCTGTACCGAATGATCAATCACTAAGTCAACTGGTACGACCGGATTAATTAGCGCAGGATCGCCGCCCAGTCGGGCCATTGCTGAACGTAGTGCCGCTAGATCGACCACTGCGGGTACACCTGTAAAATCTTGCAATACCACCCGTGTCGGACGGAATGCGATTTCATTCAGGCCAGGATCGCTCGCATTCCAACTCGCCAAGTTTTTTACATCATCAGGAGAAACGATGTAGTTGTCAATGTTACGTAGCAGGTTTTCCAGCAGAATGCGGATGCTGAATGGTAGTTTTTCTACATGCCCCACGCTATCCTCAACCAGCTTGCCAAGCCGGTAGTAGTGAACCGGGCCGGACGGGGTTTCCAAAGTGTCCAGTGCCCTGAAAGTATCTTGTGCCGGATGCTTCGTCGCCATAGCGTTTGCCTTTTATGTTAGATTAGTGATGGTTTTTATTTGTCAATTGCCAATCTTACCGCAAAATGCTGATAAAACGAGAGTACAACTTTTGAGCTATGCGATATGATTATCAATCAATTGGTTGTGTTAATGTCATTCTACGCTGGTTTTATCTATCGAAGAAGATGATTGTTGCTTGATGAACTATAAATATATTTTATGGCAGTGTTCAACAAACTAAGGACAGGCAATGCCGAAGTCATCTCAATCCACGCTATACCGATACTTACAACAAGCCATTGATCCTATCTCTAAACGTGATCTGGCGCTTGAGTTATTGGCGATTACCCAGAGTCGCCAGTATGTTGAAGCAGCTCTGAAAACCCTGGAAGAATCTGATCTGGGCGACGATCATCGCACAATACTCCGTGAACGCACTCATTTCTTTTTTGAGCATCCTGCAAAAGATAAAGCAGGCATGATTCGTGAACGCCTGGTCCGGCTATTGACGCATATTGGTCATCCTGATGACCTGGATATATATCTAAAGGGTGTAACCGCCTACTATCATCAACCGATAACCGATGTAGCCCAAAATTTGCGAGCGGCGGCCTTGCTAGGTATCGCCAGTATAAATCCGCACCTGGCGTGTTTTTATGCCACGCATCTGATGGGTGAACCGGATACCTCTACCTTTAATGGCGAGCCATCTATGACCGCCGTTGAAATATTGGCTCGCGCTGATAAACCTCTCCCAATCTATCATTTTCTACTGCGGCTTGGTGAGCAATTTATTCAAGAGGGCAAAGCCGAAGTTGTGGGACGGGCAATCGAATCGCTGGGGCAAGATTTTCCGTTGGTGCTGTACCAAATATTGGCAGCAAACTATTTGGAAATAGATGTACCCATCGTCAGCAGCGGAATCGTCAGCACTATCATCACGCAGCGGCTTGTCACACTATATCCGCTGGTGGAGCAGATCCTCCGCACCACGCGCCACAATGACCTTTATCACTTTGCTGTGATTATGGTCGCGTCGAATGCAGATGAAGACCTCATCGCCATGTTGCATCGCCTGGCACTAAGTTGTGAAGATCATCGCCTGGTCTACTTCATCGAAGCTATAAATTTAATGTCAGATACCCCACGTCGTGAATTGCTGGCATCATTAGACAATCGCCTATGAACCAGCATAATCTTAAGAGGAATACAACGTTTGCCAACATAGCAAGAACATATTCCCTGTGGTAGACTTATTCTGCAAGTTCACAGTTGATTTGGAAGGCACTATCAATGGACACGGATGATATAATCCGGGTTGTCTGCATTGAAGATGAAACAGAGATGATTGAGCTTGTGCGCTTGATTCTCTCTCGAAACCACGACGGCTATGCTTATGAGTTGTATGGAGCCGATGGGGGTGAACAAGGGCTGCAACTCGTCCAACAAGTCCAGCCAGATTTGATTCTGCTGGATTTGATGATGCCTGAAATGGACGGGTGGGAAGTCTATCAACATCTCAGAAACCATGACAACACCCGAGATATTCCAGTTATCATTATCACCGCAAAGGCTGATAGCATTGATAAAGTTCTGGGATTACGTGTTGCCAGGGTGGATGATTATGTTACCAAGCCCTTTGGCCCCCAGGAGTTGATGGTCAGTATCGAACGTGTCTTACGAGAGCATGGGCGCATCTCTGGCTAGCCCACTTGCACAGAATACAGGTTTTCCGCCAAAATTGATGCAGTGCGATAATAGGATATTGTTTTAAGGGGATGTATATGCGACGGCATGTGCGCTTTTCAGTTCAAATCATTATCAGTTTCATCTTGTTGACCTTGTTGGTCGGCGTGAATGTGCCAGGGAGTCATCCTGCATTGGCACAAGACGGCGATAACTTATTGCAAAACCCGGGCTTCGAGGGTGAATTCATTGCCATTGGTGGTGATACCACCCTCCAGGTCGCTACTGGTTGGCAGAATTGGCATCTGCCACCGCCAGCAGGTGCGCCCGGCTCAGTCAATCTACCTCCGGATTATCAACCAGCGCCGCCTAACCGTATTAATTCGGGTTCCAATGCCCAGCAATACGACACTTTTTTCGCCACACATATTGCAGGTCTTTTCCAGCGCGTGTCGGTGAATGCAGGTGATGCGGTGCGATTCACAGCTTTTATCTACCCTTATTCATCAGCCTCATTCGAGAATATTGACGAGTCGGTTGACCCACAAGGACTTCGGGTTAGTGTGGGCATTGATCCCTCCGGAGGAACCGATGGTGACAGCCCCAGTATTATCTGGTCTGAACCAGTAGAGTATTATGATGAATATCGGGAATTGTCGGTAACAACGACCGCGACGGGGGCTGAGGTTACCGTATTTGTGCGGAGTGCAGTGGATAATGCGACGGGGTTGCATCAGGTTTTTGTGGACGATGCTAGTCTAACGGTAACGGGGGATGGTCCGGGACCAATTGAAACCGAAACAGCTACAACGCCACCGCCTGAAACCGAGACGGCTTCACCAACTACGGAAACCCCAACACCTGAAACACCCACTGATACACCGACATCACCGCCTGTAACGGAGCCAGTTACCGAAGAACCTCCTACGCCCTCACGTACACCGTATTCAGAAGAATTCCCGAATGAATTGGTGTATGTTGTTCAGCCTGGCGATACGGTCGGTGGGTTGGCATTACGCTATGGCAGCACAATAGAAGCTGTTATTCAATACAATGGCTTAAGCGATACGGGGTTGATTTATCTCAATCAAACCATATTGATTCCTGTTCCATCTGGTGTAGGCGAACCTGTATTACGCCCAAGCCCCACATCGACTCCAGGCACTCCCGGCGAAATGACTTATGTAGTGCAACCGGGCGATAATCTTTTCCGCATTGCGCTACGCTTTAATATCACTGTTGAGACGTTGGCACAATATAATAACATCCTGAACCCCACACAGATTTATGCGGGTCAGGAACTCCGCATTCCCACAGGTGGTGAGACGACACCGCCCATGACTGGCCCGCCGACGGCTGTGCCGGTGGGAGGCAATCCACCAATCGTCTCCGGTGGTGTGATTATCCATACTGTCCAGCCTGGCGAGAATTTATTCCGGATTGGCTTGCGTTATAATGTGACAGTAGATGTCATTGCGCGTGCCAATGGCCTGTTCAATCCTAATCTAATCTTTGTCGGTCAACAGTTGATTATTCCGCGCTAAACTGCATCTTATACAGGGCAAGGTTGGTAAGTGATGGCCTTGCCCGTGTTTTTGTTGCCTCAAAGGATCCACCATGCGTCGCTATCGCCATGTTTTTAATGAAACTCAGGCAATAACTGTTGTCGAAAAAGCCGGATGGTGTGCAAGTCTTTGGTGTCATTTTCGCGGGCTACAGTTTCGCTTCAGCCTGCCAGATGACGAAGGGTTGCTCTTCGTTCGCAACAGTATGAGTGTATCAGCGACAGCCATCCATATGTTTTTCTGTTTTTTCCCAATAGGTGTTGTGTGGGTGGATGATCAATTGCGCGTTGTCGATGCCAAGTTGGCAAAGCCCTGGCGGCCTTATTATGCAGCGCAAGCTCCAGCACAGTATTACCTGGAAGCGCGTCCTCTGATCTTAGATCGTGTTGCCGTTGGTGATCAATTGCGTTTTGACGAGCCAGAATTCTGAGCCTGAGAAACAAAAAAGCCAGCGAGACCAGCTGGCTCTTGCGCCCCCAGGAAGATTCGAACTCCCGACCTTCGGTTTAGAAGACCGCTGCTCTGGCCTCTGAGCTATGGGGGCATACCCTGTCATTTATTGTATCAAAATCGTGTCGCCTGTCCAGACTACTCCTCGATAACGGGCCGCAAGCCTCGATATACCCGTGCTCCCGATAGTGTTCGGAGGATGGTTTTGGCTGGGCGGGTCACAATCTGCGCGAGTTCGTTGGGTGTTAGTGGTGCGTTGTTGTTCGCCAAAAACACACGGAATACCGCATCAACCAGCGGCATCTGACTATAGTCAACTTCATCGCGCTCCTGGAGCGCCCGTTGCAGTGGATCAACCTGTCGCACTTCGGCAGTTTCCGGGTCAATCCAGTCGATTTTCACGTCCTCAGCACCACTCTGGAAAAGTGTTCGGTGGTCTTCTGGTAATAGACTGATTAGATAGGTTCGCAGGTCAAGGTCTTGTCGCTCCCACCAATCGTAGTCGATATGAAATTCAGTATCCAGGGTCGGCTTAACAAGGCGGCGCGAACCACCGCTGCGCGGATTATTGCTCATTTTCAATTAACTCCCGATGTAGGCGATCAAACGAACCGCCAATAGGAGCCACCGACGTACTCGATCTCCGGGTTACGGGTCAGCGTTACCAAAATGGGTTCTGGTGGGCAGCGTTTGACCAAATTGACTGCACTATACAGCGTTTTGATATGAACTGCTTGCTGAGGAATCAACCGGGCGAGTTCAGGAATCAGTTTTTTAACCAGGTCAGCGATACTCATGTGCTGGCAGCGTTTGAAAAGCGTATCCAAACCCGCTACATCCTCTACACCAAAGATCATGAGATCGTCATAATTGGCCCCAATGGATCGTTTGTGATTCTCAAAGCGCAATAAGTCGCCCCCTGGAATCGCCAGCCGTATCCATTCAGTACGGGGTCGGCGGCTGGAAAAATCAACAATTAATTTGGAAGGGTCATCATGGCGGCGCACTGTGACATAGGCTCCTACCGGAATCTGGTGTTCACGATAGAACTCCTCCAGTCCATATACATAGCCTTGTTCCCGCACAACCCAACCTTGCACTGTTTGTTTAGTTTGCTCATCAAGCAAAGTAGTCATAATGCGAGTGGTATCGAAAGCCGTGGGAAACAGGTGTTGTAGATGTGCCGTGAGAGGTAATGTGCCGGTACGACGATAAGGATAAGTGAGTGTAATGGTGACTGAATCGGCGTCACCTTCGGGCAATTCAATTGGTGATAATTCGTCATCAATGTCGAGGATAATGTCGCGCATTTCCCCGGTCAAAATCTCGGTATCGGCAGTCATCGGAGGAATATACTGAAGCTGAAGAGGAGGAGTTTTTACGGCTTCTGGCTCCATATGATGCAGATACCACAATACCTGTCCCGCCGGGCCTACCTCGTCAAAGCGTGGATCTTCTTGCATGGCATGATCCATCGAGAACAATTGTAGACGCCGGTTCACATCATCCAATTCTAGCCCGATTTGCTGTAGGACCGTCTCTGTTTCCAACGGCCCGCCACCGTGCATGTCCAACACAGCTTCCGCCAGATGTAGATGGGCAATGTTCACATCAACCAGTAGTGAATTCAAGAACCAGCGCCCACCCAAATACACCACATCGTCGTCGGCATCGAACCGGGCTTTGAGTTTGCGGGCAATAGCGCGACCATAATGCCGTAGAACCTGCATCGGATCAATCGCATTGGCCGTCAACTGCTCCACATCCACATTGAGGATATGATCCGTCAGTAAATTGCTGGCAAACTCAATAGTTTTTTCGTTATCAAAGCGAATCTTGATAACTGAAAATTCGCCATGTTCTGGATTGCTGCCGGGGCGCTTGTCGATGACTTCGCCAATTTGATAGTTGCGAGACGGAAAGACAATTTTCTGTCCAACCTCGTAGCTGCCTTTCGGCTGAAACAGGTCGCCACGCTCAACCTGTTGCTGGATGAAGTGTGCTTCTTGTTCCAAGCGATATTCAATGAGTTTCAGCGTCAGATCGCGCAAACTCAATGGTGTTTCAGTTTCCAGAAAAAGATTAAAGAGATAATCTAAATCTTCATTGGTAACTGTAAATTCTTCTGTCCAAAAGGCCTCGTTGTCCGTTGGCCTGGGCAATGTTGCTGAAGCGTCCATCGCCATACCCTTTCCAAACCATTTACCGAAGTCATTATAACGAGTTCAAGCCATGCCCTGCAAGGTACATTAAGGGAATGCCTGTTGTACCCACTGCATAGGATCGACCTGAACCCCATGTACCCATAGTTCCCAATGCAGGTGTGCGCCTGTCGAAAGTCCGGTTCCACCCAATGCGCCAATCGTTTCACCTTTACTAACCATTTGCCCCACCTGGACATAAATTTCCGATTGATGCCAATAGCCACTGTAAACACCCCAGCCATGGTCAATGATGACCGCATTACCACGTACCTGAAGTTCGTCGGCCAGAACCACCACACCGTCTGCCGGAGCGGTGATCGGTATGCCGACGGAGCCACCGAAATCAGTTCCACCGTGAAAGGTATTATAGGGACTGCCATTGTAAGAACGTCGTGTTCCATAGGGAGATGTCACAGTTGATGCAACTGGTAATGCCATTAATCCGCCAAAGTAATGTTGTGGAGTAAAGTCCTGCATGACGTCCAGCACCCTGTCTAACTCCGCCTCTACAATCTCACTATCCAGCAAATATTGGCGCTCTGGAGGAATGGTGATGACTTCACTGCCATAGTTGCCATCTGTTACCCAGACACGAAAGTCCTGGTAAATAGACGATGCGTTTTCCCGGTCAAGCAGCAATGTGAGTGTATAGATGCCCGGCTCGGTCATGGCGTGAACCCCCAAAATCGCACCATAATGATTGCCTTCAATAACGCCAGCCTGAAACGAACGGGCCATAAAAACCCCACTCGCTTCTACAGGAGTTTGCGTTTCGAATTGCAGGCTGATGGATTGGCCTTGGACTGGAATCATGGGATTCAGGCTCAAATTGACTAAAGGCGATGGTAGATCTATAAAGGCGGTACTGGTGGTAGATTGGGGGACAGTGAGTAATTGTCCAGGAATAACGGCCAGGGTGAGTAGGTCGTTAGCAACTTGCAACTGAGTCAGGGAAATGCTGTGTGCGGCAGCGATGCGGGCCAGGGTGTCGCCGGGTTGTACAACATAGTAATAATTTATTGAGGTTGTATCTGGCACATGCAGCGATTGACCAGCATATAAGCGACTCGGGTGCAGGATATGGTTTTGCCCTGCCAGTTGTTCGACGGCAACGCCGTGTTTTAGCGCAATTCCAACCAGTGTTTCCCCAACCTGAGCAGTATAGAGGCCAGGGTTGGCATCAGGAATGAGTAGGCGTTGTCCTACCTGGATGAACCGTTCATCCGTGAGGTTATTGATTGTCATCAATAGTTCAACCGATGTATCATAACGTTGGGCGATTTGCGCCAATGTTTCATCACGTTGAACAATGTGAATTGTATGGTTGCCGCGTTCTGGTGTCCCGCTATCCTGGGCCTGGGCAATGCCCGACAAGATAAGAAGCGCAATCAATACTCCATAAAAGCCGTGCAATCGTAAGTTCATTAACGATTTCCCGAATATCCCTTGCATTTTCGACCTGAATAGATATAGCATAGCAGGCCAACATCAACAAGAAATGGGCATAGTCATCTGAATTATGAACACTGACACAATTCAACAAACCCAACCCCGCGACCGTGTGCAGGTTGTTTTCAACGGCGACGCTCCATATGAAGGGCCAGCCAGCACGCCAATAGAAGCTTTTTTTAAAGCCTGGGAAAAAGACAACAACATCCCCCCAGAGGAACGTGCGATTGCGGCGGTTGTCGATAATCGCTTGCGAGAGCTGACCTATTCGGTTCACCGTGATGTGGTAGTTAAGCCTGTCACACTGCGAAATGGAGATGGAAACCGTGTTTACCGGCGCACGCTGTCTTTTTTGCTGGTAGTCGCCATTGCTGAATGCTTCGACGGGGCACAGGTGATGATTGAACATGCCATGCCCAGCGGGGCATTCTATTGCCAGATGCGCGGGCGCGACAATCTGACCCATGATGAACTCCAGATGGTGCAGGCCAAAATGCGTGAGATTGTAGAGGCCGATGATCGCATCGTGCGTCAGAGTATGCCTATTGACGACGCTCGCCAGCTTTTTGCCGAGCGCGATGATGATGATAAAGTGCGCTTGCTTCAGATACGTCAGCAAGATTATCTCAGCGTTTATGAACTTCGCGGCTATGTTGATTACTTCTTTGGGTATATGGCTTCCTCTACCGGTTTTGTGCGTTGGTTCGATCTCATGCCCTTTGGCGATGGCTTTGTGCTGCGTTATCCACGCCGCGAAAGACCTGGTAACTTGTTACCGTTCAGCAAGTCGCCAAAACTGGCCGAGGTTTTCCTCCAAACTCGCCATTGGCTTGATTTGATTGATGTAAATGACGTCGGCCAATTGAATGAGGTCATCATGACAGGCCGCATTCAAGAAATCATTCTAGTTGCCGAGGCTCTACATGAACGCAATATCTCGGAAATTGCCCAACAGGTTATGGAACGCCATGTTGAAGGCGTGCGCGTCGTATTGATTGCTGGACCATCGTCATCGGGTAAAACCACTTTCTCGAAACGATTAGCAATCCAGTTGATGACACATGGCATCAAACCCTTTACGCTGGAGATGGACAACTACTTCGTTGACCGGGCGCTGACACCCCGTGATGAAAACGGTGACTATGATTTTGAAAGCCTCCAGGCACTCAACGTTGAATTACTCAATGAAAATCTGTTGGCACTGATCGATGGGCAACGGGTCCAGCTTCCCAGTTTCGATTTTCGCACTGGCATCAGTAGCCCTGGACGCGAAGTCCAAATTAGCCGGGAGCAT
Organism: Aggregatilineales bacterium; assembly: GCA_965215855.1. Lineage (GTDB taxonomy): Bacteria > Chloroflexota > Anaerolineae > Aggregatilineales > J027 > J027. The sequence goes on from CBDCER010000003.1 coordinate 904,941, forward strand.
GTCATTATTCTGGAGGGCATTCATGGCATCAATCCTGGTCTAACGCCTTCTATCCCACCAGAAAGCGCCTTTCGTATTTACGTCTCGGCACTGACACAATTGAACATTGATCGCCATAACCGCATTCCAACAACCGATGTGCGGCTGATTCGCCGCATTGTGCGTGATGCTCACCACCGTAACTATACGGCAGAAGATACCATTGGTCGGTGGCTGAGTGTGCGACGGGGAGAAAAACGCAATATTTTCCCCTATCAGGAAAATGCCGATGTGATGTTCAATTCAGCACTTGTTTATGAACTGGCAATGTTGCGTCCGCTGGTTGAGCCGTTGTTGTTACGGGTCGATCCTGATATTCCATTGCGGGTGGAAGCTCACCGTTTGCTATCATTCTTGAGTTGGGTACGCCCGGTAGGGGTCAGCGAATTGGTTCCCGACACCTCGATTTTGCGAGAGTTCGTTGGTGGCTCCATATTGCGGGATTATCATCCTGGTATGTTTTAATATTGCGTTTCGTCTCTGGCTTGTCTACCATTAATTGCATGACACTGTCAAGTTCACTGAGGAACTAAGTATGGCGTTTCTTGCCCAGCCCAAAACTACATCCTACGATCCGGCTACCAGTGTCACAGGTATACGGTTTCAAAAGCTTGGTAAGCTTTATCATTTTGACTATAGCGAGTTCCCAGACTTAGTGACTGGCGATTTCGTCATCGTAGAAACGGTGCGTGGTCGGCAAATGGGACAAGTGATGGGGTTTGCCGAACGCGAAGACAACAAACGTAACTATAAGCCCATCCTGCGGGTTGCCACGCCACGTGATATGTTGTTAAGTCAACAATGGAAATCAAAAGAATTGCAAGCACTGATTGATTGCCGCGAAGCAGCAGCCAAAGTCGGCGGCTATCGGGATGTCAAATTCATCAAAGCTGAATACACATTTGATGGTGCGGCCTTGACCATCATGGTCACGACGGAGGAAGATTTTAACCCTGGGCCATTACGTAATGCCCTCAAGAAGAATTTCAAGACTCGCGTCGATTTTCAGCAGATTGGCCCACGCGATGTGGCGCGGATCATGGGCGGCCAGGGAGCTTGTGGCGGCCCACGCTGTTGCAGCACATTCCTGACCGAATTTAGTCCCATCTCGATCAAAATGGCGAAGGCACAGGGCATCCCGCTTAACCCAACGGAAATTACTGGCATGTGCGGACGCTTGCGTTGCTGCCTGGTCTATGAATATGAATTATATGTTGAAGCCCGCCGCCAACTACCACGCCGCAACAAAATCGTTGGAACGCCTTTCGGTGAAGGTCGTGTGATTGACGTATATCCATTGCGGGATGGTGTGGCGATTGATGTTGAGGGCCAGCGTCAATTCGTTGCCCGCGAGGATATTATCCCGCTGGACGAATTTCGGGCACTGCAAGAAAAGGCGGCAGAAGGCTGCACCAAGAACGAAAGTGGTGCGTGTGATTGTGGGGCACGTCGTCCCAAATCGGCCCAACAGGATATTAAAGCGGCGATTGAGCTGGCTCATGGCTCACCATCAGTTGATATACCATCAACGGCGGATAGCAGTGGTGAAAAGCAAGAACAGAAACCCAAAAAACGTCGATCCCGGCGACGACGAGGCAAACAACAGGCCCGCCAAACAGATAAAATTGAGAGTAAATCAACGAAAAAGAAGCGTCGCCGTCGCCCGCGTAAACCGAAAGGCGATAAGTAGTCTTGATCGCCACGGAATATCCCACGCCAGAACGGGTGCTGATAATCTATGCCCACCCCGACGATGCAGAGTTTTTTGCTGGAGGAACCATCGCCCGCTGGGCCGCAGAAGGGGCACATATCACGCTGTTGTTAGTGACCAGCGGTGATAAAGGGACCGGGGACCGGAACCTGTCACCAGTCGAACTGCGTGAAATTCGTGAGCAGGAGACGTGCCAGGCGGCTGAAAAACTCGGCATTCAAGATGTCATCTTTATGCGTTGGCCGGATAGTGAATTAGTGCCTACACTAGCGATGCGCCGTGCGTTCGTCCGCATGATTCGCCTGAAACGGCCCGATACAGTTTTGAGCAGTGATCCAACCAATCGGGTACGCGGCAGCCGACGTATCAATCACCCCGATCACTGGATTGTCGCCAGCGAAGTGATGAGTGCTGTCTATCCAGCAGCCCGTGACCACCTCAATTTTCCTGAATTGTTGGTTGATGAGGGTCTGGAACCGCATATCACACCCCATCTCTATCTGGCGTTGCCAATTGAACCAAATTTGCAGGTTGAGACGACACAATTCCAACAGCATAAACTAATGGCATTGCGTGAACACAAAAGCCAGATTGCAGATTTTGACGCGCTCGAAAAGCGATTGAAGGAACGTGTTGACGAGACCCTCTCGACACCTGACCAGCCGCGCTATGCTGAATATTTTCGTTTGGTAACGCTGGCGTGATGGAGATTAATTCGTGAGATCATTTCAAGCGCAAGCTGAAGCACTTCGAGATCAGGTCATCGCATGGCGATGTGATTTACACCGTCACCCCGAAATTGCCTTTGAGGAAATTCGGACTGCGGCGTTCGTAGCTCAGATCTTGAATGATTTGAGAATGGAAGTGCAGACAGGTGTTGGTAAAACAGGTGTAGTTGGTATTTTAGAGGGTGAGCAAGATGGTCCAACCGTGTTGGTGCGGGCCGATATGGATGCACTGCCAGTGCAAGAAGCTAACCAGACTCCTTACGTTTCAACCATCCCTGGCAAGATGCACGCCTGCGGCCACGATGCCCATACGGCTATAGCATTAGGCATGGCAACAATCCTGGCCGAACACCGCCACCACCTGGCTGGGCGAATTAAATTTGTCTTTCAGCCAGCGGAGGAAATTGGGGCGGGAGCGCGAGCCATGATTGATGACGGAGCCTTGATGAATCCGGTACCTGACGTCTCGTTGGGGTTGCATGTCTGGAATAGTTTATCTGTAGGACAGGTAGCGATTATCGAGGGTCCGGCTATGGCGGGCGTGGATCTTTTCCATATGCGGATCGAAGGCAAGGGTGGTCATGCCGCTGAACCGCAACAGACACACGACCCAGTGGTGGCAGCCGCGCAGATTGTTACCGTCGCTCAGACCATCATCAGCCGTAATGTGCGTCCGTTAGACGCTGCGGTAGTATCGTTTACGCAGGTTCATGCTGGTGATGCTTACAACGTGATCCCGCCAGTAGCTGAAGTGGGCGGTACAATCCGCACGTTCAAACCGGAAATTCGTGAGTTGGTGTTAGAGCGCCTCCAAACTCTGGCTGACGGCATTGCAAGAGCCATGAACTGCACTGCAACCTTTGAAATTCGCAATTCGTTGCCACCCTTGGTTAATGATCCGCAAGTTAGTCAACAGCTACGGGAAGGATTTCATCAGATTGCTCCCCACTTGCATCTTATTGACGACTATCGCACAATGGGATCAGAAGATATGGGGCTTTTTTTACGAGAAGTTCCGGGGGTATTCTTTTTTGTTGGTTCCGCCAATCACGAGCGAGATTTGAACTTTCCACATCACCATCCGCGCTTCGACATTGATGAAGAAGCACTCGTCGTCGGCCTATCTCTATTGACATCCGCGGTGGCAGATTATGTCTGGAATAAATAACACTGAAGAACCATTTCCATTTTTCTTTTATGGTACGTTGCGGCGCGGCCAACAGAATTATATGTTGTTGCGTGGGCATACGGAATCGGAGGAGCCGGCATTTGCGTATCAGATGGAATTGTACTCGTTGGGAGCATTTCCAATGATGGTGCAGGGGATAGAAGCTGTTCGCGGCGAATTGGTCAGGTTGCAGCCAGCTGTCTACCATCAACTACTGGGCGTTTTTGATCATTTGGAAGGTTATCGCCCCGAAGTCCCAGAAGAATGTCTCTATCATCGAGAACTCATTTCGGTTATTCCAGAAGCCAATGCCCAACCGGTGTGGGCCTGGGCGTATATCGGCAATATTAACCAGATTCGCTCACGGTGTATTCACGTGCCACAGGGTGACTGGGTACAATATCGGGTAAACCTGATGAAAAAAACCCGCTTTGGGCGTTTTATGCCCAGCCAGCACTCACCCGAAAGCCGTGACTGAGAGAATATCATGCCTGTAACCACTTTGATTGGCCCCCAATGGAACGACTTGCCCCAAGCAGCACATCGTTATGTTGAGTTTATTTTAGAATTCGTGAATGTTCCGGCTTCTCAGACTAGCGTGGGGCCGGAGCGCAGTCAAATGGTGTGCCCCTAATCAAATGGATAAATCCACTTACAGTGTAGAATCACCCGTAGATTATGTGCCACAGCGCGTGGTGTCGTTGGTCCCCAGCATAACCGAGTCACTGTTCGACCTCAACCTGGGGGCACGCCTGATTGGGGTAACAGATTATTGTGTGCGTCCAGCGGCGGGTGTGGTCGCGTTACCCAAGGTTGGCGGCACAAAAACCCCAGACATCACAGCAATCATCGCATTGCGCCCTGACCTGGTCATCATGAACATCGAAGAAAATCGTCGTCAGGACGCCGAAGCATTACAGGCCGCTGGCATCCCCATTTGGGCCACACATCCGTGTTCCCTCGCTGAAGCCATCAACTTGCTATGGGACATCATGAATATTTTTGATGATGCTACGATGGTTCCGCGTGTCCGCCAGATTGAAAAAGTGTATGATGTGGTCTCGCAAGCCGCCCGTGCTGAACGTGCTATCAAGGTGTTTGTCCCCATCTGGCGCGATCCCTGGATGAGTTTCAATACCAAGACTTATATTCACGATTTGTTGGCAAATCTGGGAGTTGAAAATATTTTTGCGAATCACGACAGTCGTTATCCTCGCATCACGCTTGATGAGGTAGAAGCGCATAAACCGGAATTGGTGCTTCTGCCCGATGAACCGTATTTGTTTCAGGAAACTGATGGGCAAATCTTTTCCCAGATGGATATTCCTGCCGCGCAGCATGGTACAATCTATCTGATAGATGGCGCATTGTTGACTTGGCATGGGACACGCTTGGCTTATGCTTTAACCGACTTGCCGCTAGTTATTGACGATGCCCGCACCCGGCTTTCTGATCAGGAGACCAAGAATGACTTTGATTAATGATACCAGCGACGCTATCCGGACATTGCGCCTGCTGGATAATTTTGGGATAGCGGCATTGATCTCTAACGCCGAGGGTGTGGTGCAGTTGCTCAACAATTCCGCAGCGGCAATGTTTGGGCAGGAGCCAGGGTGGCTGGAAGGTCAGCAACTTCAAGAAATCAAGGGTTTTGAGGCATTGGTCGAGATGTTGTCGGCAGAAGATGTCCAGATTACACCCCGCACCTGTCAGGTGTTAGAGCATTTCTATTGCCTGGTACGTATGCAGCGGATAGGGCGCATCGGTTATGTATTTACCTTTGATGATGTGACCGAATTCAAGGACCGTGAGGATCAGATGAATACCGCTCTACATATGGTTGCTCACGATTTGAAAGCCCCTATAGCCTCTATCAAAAGTTATGCGGATCTGGTCAAAGCTGCTGGGACATTGAGCGATAAACAAGATAAGTTTTTAGAGCGTGTGCAGCAAGCAGTACGGAAAATGGATGGCCTGGTTCTCGATCTGCTTGATTTGGCGTGGATTGATGCGGGCAATCCACTGGATAAAGAAGCCGTCAATATTGCTCATTTGACACATAATGCCATTACACTTTTGGACAACCATGCTCGCAAACGCGACATCACCATTGAATTAACAATCGCTGATGGTTTACCGAAAACGGTTGGTGATGCACGGCGACTGGAGCGTGTGGTCGTCAATATCTTGAGCAATGCCATCAAATTCTCGCCACGCGGCTCCAAGGTACATATTGCCATAAAACACGACAACGATCATGTCACTGTTTCAATTACGGATCATGGCAACGGCATTCCTGGAGAATACCTGCCCCATATCTTCAAACGATTTTATCGTGTGCCACAGGAAGATGATAAGACCGAAGGCACAGGGTTAGGGCTATCTGTAGCCCAGTCAATTGTCGAACGACATCAAGGCCGATTAAAGGTTACCAGTAATGTTGGGCAAGGCAGCATATTTGAGACCGTGTTGCCGATTATCCGTCCGGTTGAGACTTAGACCAAAATCAATTTATAGCCAACGCCCCAGACTGTTTCAATGATGGCCGTGCTGCCTTCCAGTTTGTGCCGCAAATGAGCGACGTGGACATCAACGGTGCGCGTTTGCCCATAAAAATCAAAGCCCCATACCATATCTAACAGTTGCTCACGTTTCAGCACGATATTTTTGTTTTCAGCTAATGCCAACAACAAATCGAATTCTTTTGTTCGCAAATCAACCGTCTGTCCATCCACTATCACCGTTCGACTGGCGGGATCAATAATCAGGTTGCCAATCTGGATGGTTTGCCCTCCACGCCCACTGTTGGCCGACCGAGGCGACCGTCGCAAAATAGCTTTGACGCGTGCCACCAACTCACGGGGGTTAAAAGGCTTGGTCATATAATCATCTGCTCCCAGTTCTAACCCCACGATTTTGTCAATATCGTCATCCCGTGCTGTCAACATCAAAATGGGTACATCCGACTCAGCTCGCAGCCGTTTGCAAACTTCCCAGCCGTCAATCTCTGGCAACATTAAGTCCAGAACGATCAATGCGGGGGATCTAGTTTGGGCCAGTTCCAGGCCATAACGACCATCACCCGCACCGATTACGCGGAAACCGTCTTGCTCTAGATACAAACTGGCAAACTCAATGATATTTTGCTCGTCATCTACAATAAGTATCAAGTCTTCAGGCATTTTCTTCGCTTCCCCTCAATGTTTGCGAGTAGCGCCAACGTGCAACACCTATTCCCGCACTAGCGATCATCAACACTGCGTCTAAATATTGATCCAATCTTCGATTCAAGATAATTTCGGCTTCATCGCCTCGTAAGAACCCGACTAAAAACATGCCCAGACCCGTCAGAAACAGAATCAACCACAAGCGCAATTCAGGTAACCCATCCTGGAGGGTCAAGACTGTGATGAGCAACAGTAATATCACACCCAGCCATATTCCCCAAATTTGCAGCTCCAGGCGCAGTTCCATGTTGCCATGCAAATCCGGCAGATAGCCGCTGATCCAGCCGGAGGTGGTATCCGTATCCTCCAGCGTGATACCATAACCACAGCCTGATCGTCGGCAGGCCCACCAGCCCCCAATCAAACCAACAGGCAACGCCAATGCCAACCCATCCGCAAATCGCCAGAAGGAAATCCCGTGCCAGCGACATACCAGCCCCGCCCCAATCAACCCGCCGAGGATTGCGCCGTTCCAGCTCAGGCCACCATACCATATGCGCCAGCTATCCCCTGGAAATTGGCTGAAATACTCCCAATTCAACATTACATGAATTATACGGGCGATGATTGTGCCACCAACCAATGCACCCAAACCAGCATCCAGCCAGTTTCCAATAGGAGCAGTCGGCTGCCGGGCGGCGAACCAAGTCAGCACTATCATTCCGCCCAAAACCCCCAAACCAAATTGGAACACAAAAAATGTTGAGGGTGTTAAATCAGGCATGGCGGCTACAGTTCCGCGTCTTCCAACAGAGCGACTTCGCCCACTAAATCATCCAGCGACATCGCCCCAAAGCGCCGTCCCTGAATGATGCCATCGGTATTTACAAAAAATGTACTCGGCAAGCCCGGCACTCCAAACGCATAGTGCAGTAAGGCTCCTTCGTCAATGCCGATGATGAAAGTCAGTTCATACTCGTCCACATAAGCACGAATAGTATCCATATCCTGTGCGTTAGCCGGATCGGTCACCGCCACAACCACAACATCATCCCGTGACTCGCTATAGGATTGCAGGGCAGGCATTTCTTCCCGGCAGGGTTCACACCATGTTGCCCAAAAATTGACCACCACGATTTTTCCGGCGAAATCTTGCAGCATGAACGACGCGCCATCCAGATCGGTCAGTGATATATCGGGGATAGGCTGGGTTAATACCGAAGTAGCGGTTGGACGAGGAGTGCGGGGCGGGAGCGTTTGGGGCAGGGGTGAAGCGTCATCCAGCAACGTAATACCTTGATTCTGGTCTGACGCATCATCTATAGTCGCATCCCCGATAAGAACCAGTACCATTGCGCCCAGGCCCAGGATGGGCAATATCAATAGCACCATCCAGGGTTGAAAAAAGGATCGCGGTTGTACTATTTCGGGAGATATTTCCAATTCCGGCATCAACTCACCTTTTTAAGGCATAAATCGTGGTAAATAGCCATCGTCAAAGACCTGTCGTAGTTCGGCCTGCACCATATCATAAATCCAGATTTCAGGATGCTCGGAGCGCAAATCGTAGCGTTGCATTAAAAGCAAGTTGCCATCGGCGCTCCAACTGATTGAGCCATGGATATAGGCCGGATCGAAAATTAGCTCATGCGCCTCCGTCGTCTGTAAATCCAGTATATAGACCTGGCCGCCTTCTGTATAGCGGTTGTCGAAGTAGCGTCGGGTGATAGCTACTCGTTTACCGTCAGGATGAAATGCGGCCTGCATATCTTCCAATGGTGCTTCGGCTGGCCCGCTGAGTAATTGTATACCATTATTTTCAGTCGTGAGGTCAGCCATTTGCAAATGGGTATACGTGCGAACACCAGCGGCTCCTGTTCGCAAAACTGGATAAATCAGCCTGTTGCCGTCCGGTGAAAATGTGCCCACAAATCCGCTTTGACCTGAGATAAAAACACTGTCCTGGGTGTCGAAATCATAGATCAAGATGCCGGGTTGGCGGATAAGTGCCACCCCAATCCGGTTATCAACAAGTGACCAGACTGGATTTCGGGATTCAATTTCCAGGTCATCAAACAAGAGGTCTGATCGGCGTGTAATAAAGTCTACCAACCATACACGGTCGGTGTTTTCCCACCCGCTATCCTCGGCCAATTCGCGGCGGGTATAGGCCAGGCGTTGACTATCATAGCGCCAAGCTGGAGCCTCACAACGCGCCAAAGCTTCCGCGCAATTTGTCATCTGCATTTCCTGACCAGTATCCAGATGCAAGGCCCAAATGTCTGCACCAGCAGTATAAGCCACCCACTGTCCATCCAGGCTGACGGCATAATCGCCGATTCCTCCCGCGACATTGGTGATTTGCTCTAGATCACTTGTTTCCAAGTCAAGAATGTGTAAATTCGGGGTTGGGGAACTGGCCCGCAAAAATATGATAGATGGCATTTGCACCCGGAAACTGGACCGCACCTCATGGCCGAGTGTCTTACGACGATCCTGACTATATACACCTGACTGTAATGTGACGGCATATTGCGTCCCTGAGAGCAGCGGCGTAGAAGGTACGAATACCAACTTATTTTCTGCTTCCCAGACAAACTTCCCTTCAGTATCAGGAGAGATATAGAAACGGTCGATGGCTGAGTCGGGGTCTACAGGCATATTAAAGGTGATTGCAATACGGGTGTGGTTGTTGGTCGTGCCTTGCGGCCCAAAACTAGTGACTTCTAATTGCTCTCTGTTCCACAGTAATAACACCATCGGCACAGCCACCACCACCAACCCTATGACCAGCCACCCCATATCGCGGCGGGATGGAGTGCGGCGGTGGTCTGTCGTTTCAGAAGAGCTGGTTGGGGCGCTCATGCAATTCCTCGATAACCTTGCGATCAGCCCGCGAGAAGGCATAGGTTTTTAGATCATCCACGCTAACCCACTGCCAGTCGGCGCATTGATGGCAAGTCGGCAACGAACTCGCACTAGCCAAACGGCACTCGAAAGCATGAAGTGTGATCCGAAAATGGGTGTAGGCATGTTTAACACGTATGAAAAAATCACCAACTTCAACAGTTATACCCAATTCCTCCTGCAATTCCCGCACCAAACACTCGGCTAGTGTCTCGCCGTCTTCTTGTTTACCACCGGGGAACTCCCATAATCCACCCAGCAAATCCTGGTCGCGTCGTTTGGCGATGAGTAGCTCATCCTGTTCATTCCAAATCAGGCCGCAAGTGACATCATAATGGGGAGTGGGCGGCTTGCGTGCCTTGACCGGACGCTGGTGCTGGATACCTTTGGCGCGTGCTTCACAATGAGTTGCTATCGGACATATAGTGCAATTGGGGTTGCGCGGCTTGCAGATTCGGCGTCCCAGCTCCATCAACGCCTGGTTATAGTTCCCGGCATGGCCTTCGAGGACTTGTTTCACCAGGGATTCGGCTCGTCTCCACAGCTGGTTTTTCGTCGCTTGTCGCGCCACATCATCCTCAATATCAAACAAACGCGAGAACACCCGGATCACATTGCCGTCCAACACCGGCACAGTCTCACCAAATGCGATGCTGGCAATAGCTCCCGCCGTATAGCGCCCGATCCCCTTCAACTTCTGGAGTTCAGCCGCAGTTTGAGGTAATTGGCCGCTATATTGTTCTACAACCCGTTGGGCCGCAGCGTGCAAATTCCGTGCGCGGCTATAGTAACCCAATCCTTCCCATTGTTTCAGCAAATCATCCTGGGCAGCATTAGCAAGATCATGCACTGTCGGGAAACGCACCAGAAAACGCTCGTAATAGGGAATAACTGTGGAGACTTGTGTTTGTTGCAACATGATTTCCGAGAGCCAGATATGATATGGATTTTGTGTGCGTCGCCAGGGTAGATCAGCGGCCTCTTGCTCGAACCATGCCAATAGATTAGGGACAAAGGTTGCTGGAGTGGTCATCGTGAATGTCCTGCTATTATGTTTTACACTGTGCGGCGCTGGCGTGGTGGGTGTGGAAAGAAGGGGCTGGTCCGTTCAATGTAATCTCGATACTGTGGCTTCGTTTCGACAAGGGTTTTCTCCAACAATGCAACACCCGATACTCTCATCAGTAAACCTGTCATGATGATTGGGCTTAGGATAGTCCAGAAACCACCAGCACTCAAGGCCAACAGGTAGAATCCCCACCATTGGCATGCATCACCAAAGTAATTTGGGTGGCGCGTATACTTCCAGAAACCGCGATTCAACACTTTGCCTTTGTTGGCGGGATCTGCCTTAAAACGGGCCAATTGCAAATCACCACCAGCCTCGAAGATGAACCCAATGCCCCATACTATCACGCCCACACCGTCCAAAATCGTCAGGCGGCCCGGTGAATCACTGTATTGTGCAACCAATAGTGGTAGGGAAATTAGTACCATCAACACGCCCTGCAACATAAATACCTTGAAGAAACTGCGCCACCACCATTGCACTCCGGCAGCCTTACGCCATTGTTGATAACGAAAATCCTCGCTGTGCCCCCAATTCCGCCATAGAATGTAGCCACCGAGGCGCACGCCCCAGATAGTGACCATCGCCGTCAACAATGTCTTGCGGAGCACAAAGCCATCTTCAGCCAGAATATTGTAGATAAAAGCCAGCACGACAAATCCCGGCCCCCAGAATACATCAATAATACTGGAATCTTTGAGAAGCAGACTCCACAACCATAGTAGCGTCATGCACCCCATAATGACCAACAACCCCACGCTCCAAATTTCGCCTATTCCCATTGGATAACCTTTCATTTATCGTTTATTGTCGTTATAAGGATTGTAGCTGCGTTGGATTAAAGGCAAGTGATAGACAGCAAAGCAGGTATGAAAAAGCACCGCATCTATAGTGACACAGTGCTTTTTGACTATCTCAGATTGGTGATGAATCTATTCGGTTGCGCCCAATGCTTCAACAATGACGGCCTCTGCCGCTGCTGCTGCGTCTTCAGGAGCCTCGTCACGCTCAGTCACACCAGCGATGGCATCCTGGCAAGGACCCCAGTAAGAATTCATGGCTGGGGAGGTCGGCAGTGCCACACCCACCGAGAACTGCTCGGCAAAGACACCAATAGCTGGATTTTCAACCTCAACGCCAGCAACAGGCGGAATATGACCGGCAATTTCAGCACCCATCGCCAGACTCTCAGGGCTGGTGACGAAAGTCAAGAAGTCCAACGCTGCCTCAACGTTCTCGGTACCTGCGTTGACATAGAAACCCTTGCCACCGAAGAATGGACGCCACGGCATATCTTCGCCCACATCCGGCAACACAGCCAGGCCCAGGCGATCCTCGCCCAGAGCTTCCGTATAGGTTCCCAACTGCCATGAACCATCAACGATCATCGCGGCACGGCCTTCCTGGAACAGGCTGGATTCGCCGTTGTAGATCTGGTCACTGGCTTCGGCCACCATCTGGTGCAGTTCCAAGTAGCCAACCGCTGCCTCGTCGGTGTTCCACAGGTTATTGCTTTCTGCATCGAACAGTTGACCACCCAGACCGAAGTAGATACCGGCAGTGTGATAGAAACCATTCGGGAAAATGAGGCCAACATCTTCGCCCTCGGTCAGTTCCACGCCCAGTTCCAGCATTTCTTCAAACGTGGCGGGAACTTCGTCGTCGTCAATGAAGTCGCGGTTGTAATACAGAGCTACGCCATCCAAGGTCACTGGCACACCATAGCGAGTGCCTTCAAATCCCATCAAGTCCCAGGCCGCTTCACTCAGATTGGCTTCCAGTTGTGTACCGGCGATTTCTTCGTTCAGCGCCAACGCAATACCAGAGTCATTGAAACCACCCGCCCAGTCAGCTGCACCGATCAGAAGATCCGGGCCTTCACCGGTGGCCGCTGCGGTCTCATAGGCAGCTCTCAAATCATCAAAGGGAAGATAACGAGCTTCGATGGATACATCCCCAGGATAAGCTGCAACCCAGGCATCGAACAAGTCAGCCTCGGCATCTTGCCACGCGTGCCAGACAACCAGGGTTGTATCCTGCGCAGCGGCATTATCAGCCGGGGCAAAGCCAACAGCTATGATAATGACAACGAGCGCAAATATACTAAGTTTACGCAAGGTATTCATTTAAAAGGATTCCTCCACTTGAACTTATATCAATGGGGGTTGCAATAACTACAACCCTAGAAATTATAACACGTTGATTAATAAACAGAAACGAACATAAGGAGATTTTAGTGCAAATCTTATAAATGAGCATTGAACTTCCCTTGCCAATCTACGTTAAAATAGGCAGTTGTTATGTTATGCGTTGTTTGGCTGTTTGGGGCACATAATAAAAGGTGAGTAATGGCGCTTCAGATTTATAATATGTTGCATCGTGAAAAAGCACCCTTCGAGCCGCTGATCGAAGGGCGGGTAAATATGTATGTGTGTGGTCCCACTGTCTATGACCACGCTCATTTGGGTCACGCCAAGACCTATGTCGCATTCGACCTCATCAACCGCTATCTGCGAGCGCGGGGCTATGATGTTCTCTATGTACAAAATTTGACCGATGTAGGTCATTTATTGGACACAGGCGAGGATCGGATACTGAAGAAAGCCCGACAGCTTGCTTCGCGCCCAATGCAAATTGTCGAGACTTACGCCCGTAGCTACTTTGAGGATATGGATAACCTGGGCGTTATGCGGCCCGACATTAGCCCCCGCGCCAGCGCCCACATCCCCGAACAAATTCAGATGATCCTGGCGTTGCTGCACAAAGGCCATGCATATGAGGCCAATGGTAGTGTCTATTTTGATGTGCGAAGTTGGAAAGGCTATGGCAAGCTCTCCAATCGCCGCATGGAAGATCAGGATGCTGGTAGCCGTGAAGAAGTGCGCCAGGAAAAACGCCACCCCGACGATTTTGCACTCTGGAAACGCGCTGATCCCGAACACATCTTGCGTTGGGATAGCCCATGGGGAGAGGGATTCCCTGGCTGGCACATCGAGTGTTCGGCTATGTCACGCAAATATCTGGGAGAAACCTTCGATATTCACGGGGGTGGTATCGACAATATCTTTCCCCATAATGAATGCGAAATCGCTCAGAGTGAAGCCTGCAACGATGCCGAATTTGCTCGTTACTGGATTCTGGTCGGCAGCCTGATGGTTCCTGATGAATTTGGCAATCCAGTCAAGATGTCTAAGAGCCTCGGCAATTTCTACACCATCAAGGATGCGTTGCAATTGCATCCATCGCAGGTGATTCGTACTTTCATCGCCAGCGGTCACTATCGCCGCCCGATTACGTTTAGTGAAGATGCGCTGCAAAGCGCCCGTCGTGGTTGGGAGCGCATGTTCATCGCAGTTCATTTGGTGCGCGAGAAGATGCGAACAGCTCCAGATGGTGACTCCGGCAATGCGATATTGGACGTATTAAACGATACTCGCCGACGCTTTTTTGAGGCAATGGACGATGATTTCAATGCTCCAACTGCCCTGGCATCACTTTATGACCTGACCCGCGAGGTCAATACCTTGATTTATAATAACCCCAATGTGGGGCGCGGCGTGCTGGAAACGATTAACGATACCTATATCGAGCTGGGACATGATATTCTAGGGATTGTTCCAGCGCATACTGTAATGTACAACCCGGCACGTGAAGCCGATTTGATTCGCTTGTTGGTGGATATACGGTCTCGTGCCCGACAGGAAAAAGATTTCGCATTATCCGATCAGATTCGTGATTACCTATCCGAACGCAACATCACGCTAGAAGATACAACTAATCAGGGCACGTTCTGGCGCGTGCTATAGGAAAAAGGTCTATGTCGGATTTTATTTATGGGCGTTGGCCGGTTCTGGAGACTCTTCGGGCAGGCCGTCGCCATTTTCATCAACTCCTTATTGCCGAAGGCGTTGAGGAAAAAGATATCATTCAGCAAATTATCAGCACCGCCGAAGAAAAAAACATCGGATCGCGGCGTGTGCCACGTCGTATCATTGATGATCTGGCGCGGGAAGTTAATCATCAAGGTGTGGTGCTGCGTGTGGGCGGGTATCGTTATGCAGATGTGGACGCCATGCTGGCGAAGGCCCGCGGCCATAATGAGAAACCGTTCATGCTTCTGCTGGATCTATTGAAGGATCCTCAAAATGTTGGCGCATTGTTACGAAGCGCCGATTCTGTGGGGGTTCATGGAGTCATATTGCAGGAACGCCGGGGTGTCAGCATTACACCAGCCGTTGTCGCTGCGTCGTCAGGGGCCAGTGAGCATTTACTGATTACCCAAGTTACCAATATTGCCAATACGATGAAACGCCTGAAAGAAGAAGACATCTGGATGGTGGGCCTTGACCTGGGGGCACATACACAGCCTATTGATCAGGTTGATTTGAATATGAGCCTGGGGCTAGTTCTTGGTAGCGAAGGTGAAGGGATGCGACGTTTGGTACGCGAGACTTGCGATGTGCATGTGACATTGCCGATGCGCGGTACGGTTGAAAGCCTGAATGTGGCGACAGTGGGGGCCATTGCGTTATACTCTGCCTGGCAAGCACGCGGCTGGCAGGGATGGAAGCCATCTAAAGATTAACAAAATGCACAATAAATCAGGATGATTGTCACTACAGTTATCGGTGGGAAGTGTGGCATCTTAAAGTTAACAAAATAAAACATTTTATAAGACTTGTTTTTTAACAACGGATCGGGTTGACACCTAAACTCCAAGCCTGAGTACGGGCAAGAAATGTGAAATATTAGGTGACCCGATCCGTATGTGGTTCATGGAACAGACGTAAATTCTTGATCGAATGCCACGCGCAAATCCTTCTCCTTAAATTTCACTTCCGCTGAACGACAAGCCGCCATACCTTTTAGGAATACAGATGCATAATCTGTATCTTTCAATATCTGCCAACCTGTTTGACCTGACGCCAGTACCAGGACTGGGGCCAGAGAGTTGGCATAGATAAATATATCGGCTTCACGTTCCACTTTATCCCGAACTGTCACACCACCAAAGCCAACGAATAAATCTATTCCATTATGGCGAGTTGCGAGGTCGCTGACACCATCGCCGACCAGTAACCGCTGTCCGAACAGTGTTCCAGCCAATTCTTTGACAACCTGAGATTTGCCTGATGAGATGGTCAATGGGCCACCATCGAAGTCTAGGTAGCGCCTATCTTTTTGAGCAGCCTGATCATAATACCGCCACCATTCGCCCGATAATTCGTTATATTCCAATTCCACTGCTCGGATACGTTCTGTTGGAACACCCAGTCGTCGCCCAAAGCCCGCTACCGCGTCGGCCAGCCCGCCGCTAATGATAAAAACATGCTTCTGCAAAAATTGAAGCGCCTTGATGACTACCTGGGCATCGGGAACCAAGGTTTCCCAATACAATTGTTCGATGATTTCCAGTTGAGCGCGGGTGGGGTTGATGGCTTGCAGGCGTTTACCATAAACATCTCCCAAATCGAGTTCACCATCCATGGCTTTCCTGGTCAAGATGCCCACTCGGCCTTCTTTACCCTTGAGGCGAGCGAGTTCATCTACGCCTTCAACGGTACTCAATGTACTGTCGCAATCGAAGAAAACCAGATCATACGTTGTCCAATGGTGCATTTGTCCGTCCTTTTTGACCCCCGCTACCCATTGTACAACAACCATTCGACGCGGCAAGCCGATCAAACAGTAGACGAGCATCATATTCAACCCAAAGTGCAATGTAGAGTACAATACAATACATTGAGCCAGCTACCAATGAGGATGTGCCATGAATAATGCGGCAGACCTGACCGGGCGACAATTAGGGCAATATGCACTGCGGGGCTTGCTAGGCGTCGGCGGGATGGGAGCAGTCTATCTTGGATACCAAGCCAGCCTGAGCCGAGAAGTTGCGGTTAAAGTGTTATCAGCGACCCTCGCCGATCAAGCCAACTACATAGCACGCTTCAACCGCGAAGCCAAAACTGCCGCATCATTGGAACATCCTCATATCGTGCCAGTATTGGATCACGGAACTCAGCAGGGAATCAGCTATGTAGTCATGCGCTTGCTGCGTGGGGGCACACTGGCAGAACGCCTGAAACAACGTGCCAAAAGTGGTCAACCGCTGCCGTCACTGGGCGAAACGGCCCAACTCCTCCTTCAACTCGCTAGTGCATTAGATTACGCTCATAGCCAAGGTGTTATCCACCGCGACATCAAACCTAGCAATGTGATGTTCGATAATCACGGCAACCCTTATATCGTCGATTTTGGTATTGCCAAGCTAGTTAATGTCGCCTCTGGTTTGACGGCTACTGGCATGACTGTCGGCACACCTTCCTATATGTCACCGGAACAGTGGCGCAACGAATACCTGGCAGCTGCCACAGATCAATATGCGTTGGGGGTAATGGCCTATTCATTGGTGACTGGGCGTGTGCCATTTGAAGCAGACACGCCTTTTGGGCTGATGCACAAGCACATTCATGAAACGCCAACACCGCCTCAAATGTTACAGAGCAACATACCCGATGCTGTAACTTTGGTGCTTCAACGTGTGTTGGCGAAAGCTCCCGGAGATCGATTTCAAAATGTGACAATGTTCGCCCAAGCTTTCCAGCGAGCTGTCAGTGGGCAAGAAGGCGACGCAACAGCCTTTTCCACATTCCATGTTAAACGGCCTGAAATCAGCCCATTGGCAATGTCGAACGCTCTGCCGCCCGCAATCGTTAGTGATACACACCCTCAACGTCGCGGTCCGTTTTTGTGGATTGGTGTGGGTGCAATTGCCGCGATTATGATTGCCCTACTGGCCTTCTTTGCCTGGAGGCAATTTGCTACATCCGGTTCGGAAACTCCCGATAATACAGGCCAAACAGCACACGCATCTGATAACGAGACAGCCACCGCTGTTTCACAGCTTTTCACTCCACAACCTGTCTTGCCGTCAGTGACACCATTGGATACGCTATTTCCGACTCTGGTTGCTACAGATGAGCCATCACCCACTCAGCCCATTGCCGCTCCTGTGACAGACACGCTGGCTCCCTCTGAGACTCCCGATTCCACCCATACATTGACGATTACGTCACTGCCACCCGCTACCCAAACGCTGACATCGACTCCAACGGTTACTGTAACTCAGACAGTAACGCTCACCCCGACGTCTATCGCAACCGAGACGATGACGCTTACCATAACGTCCAGCGCAACCCCGACGAACACCTTGACACCAGCGCCGACATCAACATCTATACCATCCCTGACACCGATACCGTTGGGATTCTTGCCAGTTGCACATAACACAGATTGGCAACCGATTGTTCGCGAATTCGGCGGTGTGGAAATGGTGCTGGTTCCGGCAGGCTGTTTTATGATGGGCAGCACATCTGCACAAATCACAGCAGCAGTCGCCATGTGCGAATCCGAATTGGGGGCTGGACAATGTAGCCGTAGCCAATTCGATGAAGAATTAACTGCCCACCAACAATGCTTTGAGCGCCCATTTTGGATGGATCGTTACGAGGTCACCAATGCCCAGTTTTCGTTATATAACGGACGCGCCAGTAGCAACAGCTATTGGGACGGAGCGCAACAACCACGCGAGCAGGTCACCTGGTTTGAGGCTCGCGACTTTTGCGAACTGCGTGGTACACGCTTGCCCACTGAAGCGGAATGGGAATATGCAGCGCGTGGTCCTGATAGCTGGGTTTATCCCTGGGGCAACACGTTTGTGCCCAGCAATGCGGTCTACACTGGCAATGCTAGAGAGCAATCAGCCAGTGTCGGAAGCCACCCAGGGAATGATTCCTGGGTAGGGGCGTATGACATGGCGGGCAATGTTTGGGAATGGATCAGTACGGTTTATGATGAGAGCCGTTTTCGTTATCCCTACACTACATTAGATGGTCGAGAAAACAATGAGGATTCAGTCAGTGAGCGTGGCTTGCGGGGCGGTGGCTGGCTGGATGTGGGTGTTACACTCCGCACATCAGATCGTTATGGATACGCACCCGATTTCAGCTACTATACATTTGGTTTTCGTTGTGTACGATCATTTCAAGATGGAGACTTTGCCCTCTTACCCTGACTCTTCCCAAAACCAAACAAATTCTGTACAATCTCAACCCTGCATGATAAAATAGAACATCTGTTTTAATTTATCATTATTGGTCAAAATGACTTACCCCAGGTGCAAACAACTGTATAACTTTAGTTGATAGGGGACCGCATGTCTCAAAAAAGCGAGTTCACCGTTTCAGATGCTTATCCCTATAACCGTAAGAACACGATTCGCTGGCTGATTTCGCATGTCGGGCGTTACAAGTGGTTCTTCTTGGCAACATCGCTGCTGTATATGGTGACATATATCGCCTATGCCGGTCATACGGTACTGATCGGGCAGGCAGTAGAAGAAATCCTGCATCCAACTGCTGACAATAGGCTGCTTATCATCGCGTTGTTGGTGTTGTTCGCGCTGCTGATGGATGGATTTTCATCATTGCTGGGCAGTCTGTCCATTGAAACGATTGCTCAACGCCTGGAAGCCGACTCTCGTGAGGAGTTGTATATCAGTCTACTCGGCAAGAGTCAGACCTTTCACGACCGGCAGCGTGTCGGCGACATTATGGCGCGGGCCACGGATGACGTGCGCCAACTGAATGCCATGATGAATCCGGGCGTGATGTTCATTATGGAAATCGTGCTGGGCTTCGCTGTACCGTTTACCTATATCGCGTTGATCGATTGGCGGTTGTTGCTGGTTCCATTAGCCTTTCTGATGAGCTATATCATCACCGCCATTCGCTATTCGCGCCGCCTGAATCCGGTGGTTGCCAGCCAGCGGGCACAATTCGGGACGATGAATGCTGGGCTAGAAGAAACGATTTCGGGTATTGAAGTTGTCAAAGCTAGCACCCGGGAAGTGTTTGAACGGTTCAAGTTCCGCCGCAACGCTCGCAAGTTCCGCGACTATTTTGTCCAGCAAGGCCAGATCGAAGCCATGTATGTGCCGTTGTTGCTGTACGGAATTGCGGTGGCGTTTGCGTTCTTACACGGCGTCTATCTGTATCGTGCCAATATATTGTCGTTGGGCGATGTGGTGGCCTTGATGGGCTTGATGGGTGTCGTGCGTTTCCCGACTTTCTTGTCGCTGTTCTCGCTGTCGTTGGTGCAGAATGGCATCGCCAGCGCCGAACGTATTCTCAATATCATCAAAGCCGAAACTGAATTGGATGAGAACATCAGCGGCTATCGTGCCTCTGTCACGGGAAACATCGTCTTCGAGAACGTAAGTTTCAACTACGATGACGGCCAAAAAGTATTGGAGAATATCTCGTTCGAGATCAAATCCGGACAAACAGTGGCGATTGTGGGGCAGACTGGTTCCGGCAAGAGTACATTGACGCAGATGGTCAACCGCACCTTTGATGCCACCAGTGGGCGGGTGCTGATTGACGGTGTGGATGTGCGCGACTGGAGCATGGAATCGCTGCGCTCACAGATTTCCAAGATTGAGCAGGATATTTTCCTGTTCTCACGGACAGTGGCCGAGAACATCGCGTTTGGTGCACCCAACACACCCCAAGAGCAAATCGAAGAAGCGGCGCAAGCCGCCCAATCGCATGACTTTATCATGAAGTTCAACGACGGTTATCAGACCAAGCTGGGCGAACGCGGCGTGACGCTCTCTGGTGGGCAGCGCCAGCGCATCGCATTGGCACGCGCTTTCCTGAGCGATCCCGGTATCCTGATACTGGACGACTCGACAAGCGCCATCGACAGCGCCACCGAGGACGAGATTCAAAAAGCATTGCGGCGGATTCAGGAAGAGCGCACGACATTGCTGATTACCCACCGGCTTTCGCAGATTCGATGGGCGGATCACATTATTGTGCTGGATCGTGGACAATTAGTGGCCGCTGGCACACATGAGGAACTGCTACGGTCTTCATCCCACTACCGGCGCATTTTCGCTCGTTACGACATGGCATTGCCACCATTGCAAGCACAACCCCAAGCAGTTGTAGGAGACTGATGATATGGGATTCTTTATGGATGGCCTCGATGCCGAGGACTATGATCGCACGTACAGTGATCGGGTATTGGTTCAACGTATCGTTGACTATTTCCGCCCGCAACTAGGTCGAATGCTGGCGGTAGCACTGGCAATCTTCCTGACTTCGGTGGTCAATACCGGTCTACCTATTTTCATATCCGATAGCATTGATCGAATGCAGGATGGCATTTCAACCGATATGCTCATCACAATTTTGGCAGTGGTGAGTCTGCTAGGAATATTGTCATGGAGTTTCAATGCAGTACGCCGCTGGATGGGTGCAGTGGCAGTCGGCAACGTGGTATTGCAGATGCGCGAAGATGCGTTTGATGCTGTTGTGGAACGCGATCTGTCATTCTACGACAAATATCCCTCCGGCAAAATTGTCAGCCGCGTGACATCCGATACCCAGCAGTTTTCGCAGGTGGTCACATTGAGCATGGATTTGATGAGTCAGTTCTTGCTGGTTTTTCTGTTGATCGGCTATTTGTTTCTGGTCGATGTGCAGTTGACATTGATAACACTGGCATTGGCTCCGTTTATCATCATCGCAGCCCTAGCATTTCGCAAGATCGCTCGATATACCATTACGCAATCGCGCCGCATTCAAGCAGTGGTTAGTGCCCATATCCAGGAGACAGTGAGCGGAATCAACGTAGCAAAGACCTTTCGCCAGGAGCAAAACATTTACGAGGAATTTCTGGACGTTAACCAGCAGTCCTACAAAATCAACCGGCGCTCGGGCTATGTATTCAGCAGCATCTTTCCAATCCTAAATATCCTGGCTGGGATTGGTACGGCATCGCTGGTCTACTTTGGTGGTGTACGTGCCCAGTCAGGAGATTTGTCACCGGGCGATTGGTATCTGTTCATCCAGGGAATCGCACTATTCTGGTTCCCATTGACCAGCATTGCCTCCTTCTGGAGTCAGTTCCAGTTAGGACTGGCAGCTGGTGAGCGCGTATTTGGCCTGATCGATGCCGACCCGAATGTTGTGCAAACCGGCGACAATATTGAGTTGCCGGTCGTAAAAGGCAAAATCAGCTTTGACAATGTCGATTTCCATTATAAAGAAGGCGAACCAGTCTTGCAGGATTTCTCGTTGACGATCCAAGCAGGCGAGACATTGGCGCTGGTGGGGCACACCGGTTCCGGTAAGTCGAGTATCACCAAGCTGATTTCCCGTTTCTATGAGTTCCAGGGCGGCACAATTCGTGTTGATGGTTCTGATGTGCGGACGCTTGACTTAGCCAATTATCGCTCGCATCTGGGATTCGTCACACAAACGCCGTTTCTATTCGACGGAACAGTACTGGAAAACATTCGCTATGGAAATCCAGATGCCAATGATGACGAAGTGATTGAGGCGGCGCGACAGGTCGGTCAGGGCGATTGGATTATCAGTCTGCCGAATGGGTTGGCTTCCGAAGTCGGTGAACGCGGCAGTAATCTGTCGATGGGCCAGCGACAATTGGTGGCTCTGGCACGGGTGCTGCTGCAAAACCCATCAATCTTCATTTTGGATGAAGCCACCGCTAGTGTTGATCCCTTAACCGAGGCGCTGATCCAGGAAGGATTGGATTTGGTGTTGGGCAACCGAACGTCTATTGTCATTGCTCACCGACTTTCGACCATCAAAAACGCAGACCGGATCATTGTTCTGCGACAAGGTGAGATCATCGAAGAAGGCGATCATGAGAGGTTATTAACTCAAGATGGACACTATGCTGAGTTGTATAACACCTACTTCCGCCATCAAAGTCTGGAATACATTGAGCAAGCTGCCGAATTGTTGAGCTAATGACGGGGATGGATTAGAATTTGCGAAGCAAGAAGTAGTGCTTCCTTTCTTTTGTAATCCTAAAATCAGGCGATTCGTCATATACATTAAATGGACGATTCGGGTAACATAGGAGCTAAGGCAATAAGGAGACATTTGTCAATGATTCGAGATATTACGATTAAAGAATGGATGAGCAGTCCGGTGATAACCGTCAAGCCGGATACACCGATCAGCGAAGCTCATCAAACCATGAAACAAAAAGGCATCCGACGGATGCCAGTTGTAGATAAGCACGATAAGCTGGTAGGGATTGTAACGAAAGGCGACATCCGCGAAGCCAGCCCGTCTGATGCAACTACTTTGAGCATCTGGGAACTCAATTATCTGTGGGCACAGCTCAAGGTCGAGAAGGCCATGACCCGCAAGGTTCTAACCGTTCACCCCGACGATAAAATTGTCCAGGCGGCAGAGATCATGCTGGAACACAAGGTCAGCGGCCTGCCAGTTGTAGATGACAACGAACATCTATTGGGCATCATCACAGAGTCCGACGTGTTTCGGATGCTACTCAAATCCTACGTCCGTTAAGGAATCGGGCAGCAGTAGGATGTAAAACACCCTTTCCGACAGACGCATAACAACAAGCTTAGGGGCAGTTTCTGAACTGCCTCTATTGATGCAAGGTAGATACTATGAATATGTAGTTTTGTCGAACAAATGTTGCCAATACATTCATTGAGGAAGGGAGTATTTGGGATGCCGCGATTAACTATGATGTTGAGGCTTTTCATTATTTCGGGTGTGACATTGATCTTGGTCGCCGGTGCCCCACGACCAGCAACGGGGCTTGTGCCATTGATGACCATGACCCAAACACACCAGTCGGCGCAACTTGAATTTCTGCGTATTACAGATGGTGATTTGGTTAACAGCGGCGGCATGTCACGCGGCGTGGCGTGGGGTGACTACAATGGCGATGGCTTTGCTGATCTGTTTGTGGCGAACTCGGATAGTCAAACAAATGCGCTTTATCGCAATAACCAGGATGGCACGTTTACAACAATTGACAACGAAATTACCCAAATTCGGGCCAATTCCGAAAGTGGCAATTGGATCGATTATGATAACGATGGCGACCTAGACTTATTTGTCACCAACATCCGTAATCAAGCCAACTTCCTCTACCGCAATGAGGGTGATGACACATTTACCCACCTTACCAATGGCGCACTTGCAGCCGACGCGCAGTCATCAACCGGCAGCTGTTGGGCCGATTATGATGTCGATGGTGATCTGGATGTTTTGGTAGCCAACCGCGATGGGCAGGACAATGCGTTCTTTGTCAACAATGGCGATGGGACATTTATGGCTACTGAGTTATTCAGCGGGCATGGTGGCGATTCACGGGCTTGTGGATGGGCTTATGCCAATGATGATTTATATCTCGATCTGTACGTCGGCAATGCCCACGAGCCAAATTTCTTCTATCTGGGTAATAGTGACGGCACATTCACACAAATCATGACCGGATCGTTTGTGACCGCCAGCGAATATACCTACGGCTTATCATGGGCTGATGTTGATAATGATGACGATATTGATCTCTTCGTGGCGAATCTGGAAGCCAGTAATGACCTTTATCGCAATGGCGGCAACGATAATTTTGAGCGGGTAGAGGATGATCCTATCGCATTAAATTTCGGACCCTCGAAGGGTAATACCTGGGGCGACTATGACAATGATGGCGATCTCGATCTCTATGTTGCTCATGGCACACCGAATACCAATGTCCAAAACGCGTTATATTTGAATGATGGGCAGGGGCATTTTGAACAGATGATACAAGGTGACATTGTTCTCGACAATAATATTTCAGCCGGAACTGCATGGGCCGATTATGACAACGATGGTGATCTTGATCTCTATGTTGCCAATTGGCGCGATAACAATGAAGACAACGCCTTCTATCAGAACCATTCCCCCGCCGAAAACGGATGGGTCAAGATCAATTTAGTTGGTGTCGAGTCCAATCGGCAGGGTATTGGGTCCATTATCCGCCTGAATGCAGATATTGGAGGCCAGAACCGCTGGCAAATGCGGCAGATTTTTGGCAATACGGGCTACGGCAGCCAGAACGCATCACAAATCCATATTGGTGTTGGCGATGCGCCCATCATCCATACATTGGAGATCAGATGGCCGTCGGGTCACGTCGATGTTTATCATGATTTACCGATTAATAATGTGCTGACAATTGTTGAGGGCGAGGGCGTGAATCCCTAACATCGATAACACAAGATATGCGCCTATTGAAGCCATGCAACAGCATTCGGTTTTGCCAGCCGTCAACTATTGACAAACCCTATACCCTCCGCTAGAATGCTTGCACTAGCGCCGATGTAGCTCAATTGGCAGAGCAGGCGTTTTGTAAACGTCAGGTTATGGGTTCGAGTCCCATCGTCGGCTCTGGCGAAGGGGCCGAAAATCTTATGGGTCGATGTCCCGAGCGGCAAAGGGGGCGGACTGTAAATCCGCTGGCGGAAGCCTTCGCAGGTTCGAGTCCTGCTCGGCCCACTAAACAAGCAAAAAGCTTGTTAGAACTGCCTACGTAGCTCAGACGGCAGAGCACCTTCTTGGTAAGAAGGAGGTCATGGGTTCAAGTCCCATCGTAGGCTCTTTTGGTGTGTCTACAGTAGATATAGTAAGGAAATCAGGACAAGGAGACGGTCACGCAACATGGCCCAGTTTGAACGCACAAAACCCCATGTCAACATTGGGACAATTGGTCACGTCGATCATGGCAAGACAACCCTGACGGCGGCCATTACCAAAACACTCGGTATGAAGGCACTGGCGAAGTTCACTGCCTATGACGAAATCGACAACGCACCCGAAGAAAAAGCGCGTGGCATCACCATTCAGATCCGCCACGTTGAATACGAAACCAACGCTCGGCACTATGCCCACGTGGATTGTCCCGGTCACCGCGACTACATCAAGAACATGATCACTGGCGCAGCCCAGATGGATGGCGCGATCCTGGTGGTCTCGGCTCCCGATGGCCCCATGCCCCAGACCCGCGAACACGTACTGTTGGCGCGTCAGGTGGAAGTGCCCGCCATGGTGGTCTACCTCAACAAGACCGACCAGATGGACGACGAAGAGCTGTTGGAACTGGTCGAGCTGGAGCTGGCCGAACTGCTGGATAGCTATGGCTTCCCGGAAGACACCCCGATCATTCGCGGCAGTGCCTTGCAAGCCCTGGAAGCCCCCGAAGACCTGAGCCATCCAGCTTACGAGTCAATCTTGAAGCTGATGGATGCTGTGGATGAGTGGATCCCTGAGCCGGAGCGCGACGTGGACAAGCCTTTCCTGATGCCGATTGAAGATGTCTTCACCATCAAGGGGCGTGGCACAGTGGTCACCGGTCGTGTCGAGCGCGGCACACTCAAGAAAGGCGAAGAGATCGAGATCATCGGTGTCCGCGAGACACAGAAGACTGTCGTAACCGGCATCGAAATGTTCCACAAAGAACTGGATTCGGCGCTGGCGGGCGATAACGCTGGCATTCTGTTGCGTGGTATTGAGCGGACTGGAGTTGAGCGCGGTCAGGTGTTGGCGAAACCCAAGTCAATTAACCCCCACACCAAGTTCAAGGGCGAGGTGTATGTCTTGAAGAAAGACGAGGGTGGCCGTCACAAAGCCTTCTTCCCTGGCTATCGTCCCCAGTTCTATATTCGCACCTTGGATGTGACGGGTGTCATCACCCTGCCGGAAGGCGTGGAAATGGTGTTGCCCGGCGACAATGTGAACCTGATCGTCGAGCTGATTGCACCCATCGCGCTGGAGCAAGGCTCGAAGTTCGCCATTCGCGAAGGTGGCCTGACCGTGGGCGCTGGTATTATCACTGAAATTCTGGAAGATTAGTTAGTTAACATGCATGGGGGAGTTTCTTCCCCCATGAGATTGTCAATAGGGGAGTAGCTCAATTGGCAGAGCAACGGTCTCCAAAACCGTAGGTTCCGGGTTCGAGTCCTGGCTCCCCTGCTCATGGATTTGACAACACCGTCCTTGGGGCGGTGTTTACGTTAAAAGGATTAACACTGAGGAGCGATGACAGTGGCAAAAACAGGCACCGGTCAGCCTGTCGATGAAAAGCTGGCCGAAGAGGATTTAGACTCGCCAGTAGTGTCAGACCGCCGTGCCCGCCGCAAGCGCAAGCGAGGCACAGTGGTTGAGAAGGTATCCACCGCCGAAATGGTTGGTACTGATAAAAAGGATCGTCCCACGCCCAGCAGTCGTCGCAAAGCTACGAAAAGTGCGGCAAGCGGACCCTTTGAACAAACCATCCAGCGGATTCCGGGCGTGCGTAGTCTTTACAACTACTTTCGCGCTGCCATCAATGAAATGAAGAAAGTGACCTGGCCTAGTCGCGAAGACACGATACGTATGACGCAAATGGTTCTGGGCGTAACCATTGCCTTTTCACTGGGATTAGGCCTGTTAGATGTGTTCTATAGCTGGTGGTTCCGGCAAGCATTAGATGAAGATGTGCTGTTCTTGGGTGTAGCAGCTGGGGTTCTGGCTATTGGTGGAGTATTTATGTGGTTTATTTTCAGAAGCACCGAGGAATACTCACCTTTCTGATAGTTCTGACGATCCACGAGACGGACACCTGCCACACCGGAGATAGGTTTTAAGGAAACATAAAACCGTGAACGAACATCATGAGGATGAACTGGACTTCGACCTGGAGCCGGTAGATTTTGATGAAGATAGTCCCCCAGAGCTGTTGCCCAGCCAGCGCGGTGAGCGCCTGGGTGATGAGATCGTGGCCGCTATCAGCGATGAACTAGGCGATGCCGAATTATTGAGTGCAGATGCTGATAGCGATGATAAACAATGGTATGTGGTGCATTGCTATTCTGGGCAAGAATACAAGGTTTGCCACTCCATTGAACAACGTATCGAGACTATGGGGATGCAAGACAAGATTTTTGATGTTGTCGTTCCCACCGAGGAAGAGATCGAGGTCAAAGAGGGCAAGCGTCGTACTATCGAGCGCCGTGTCTTCCCTGGTTATATCCTAGTTCAAATGGCAATGGACGAAGACTCCTGGTATGTGGTTCGCAACACGCCGGGTGTCACTGGTTTTGTGGGCATGGGCAACGACCCAACACCGCTGCGTAAAGAAGAAGTAGCTCAGATTATGCGGCGTATGGAGTCCGAATCGCCCAAGATCAAAGTCACCTTCAAAGAGGGACAGAAAGTTCGTATTATCGACGGGCCGTTTAATGAGTTTATCGGCACAGTGGGCGACATTGATATGGAGAAGTCTAAAGTGCGTGTGATGGTCTCGTTTTTCGGGCGCGATACACCAGTGGAACTCGATTTTTTGCAAGTTGAAAAGGTTTGACAAATTATCCGTTTATTCTATGGGGTTAGCAACAACCGAGGTGGTCTGAATGTAGGCCACCTCGATGTCTGAAAGGAAGTAATGAGGAAATGGCAAAAAAAATTAAAGCCGTTATGACGCTACAACTGCCCGCAGGCAAGGCCAATCCTGCCCCGCCGGTTGGCCCGGCGCTGGCACAGCATGGCATCAACCTGATGCAATTCTGTAAGGAATATAATGCCAAGACGGGCAATCGTATTGGTGAAATTGTTCCAGCAGAAATCACCATTTTTCAGGATGGATCATTCCGTTTCATTCTGAAAAGCCCGCCCACCGCTTTCCTGTTGCGGAAAGAGGCAGGTGTTGATCGCGGCTCCGGTGAGCCAAACCGGGAGAAAGTGGGCAAAATCACCCGTGAACAATTGCAGAAGATCGCAGAACAAAAGATGTCCGATCTGAATGCGGTTGACATGGAAGGGGCCATGCTGCAAATTGCGGGAACAGCCCGCAGCATGGGCATCGAAGTTATCGACTAAGAAGTTAACGTGGGAGAGCCATCTGGCTTGCCATAACCACTAAGGAGAATTAAATGCCATCAGGAAAGAAATTCCAGGTTGCTCTGGAACAAGTTGATCGCGAGAGACTCTATACCCCCGATGAAGCCCTGACGCTGGCGAAAAAAGTTGCCTTTGCCAAATTTGATGAGACGGTCGAAGTCCACATTCGTCTCGGTATTGATCCACGCCACAGCGACCAGCAAGTGCGAACCACCGTTTTGCTGCCATATGGATTGGGGAAAGAAGTTCGTATTCTCGCTTTTGTCGAAGGTGAAGCAGTCCAACTCGCTGAACAGGCTGGGGTGGACATTATTGCTGACGATGAAATCCTCACCAAGATTGAGAAAGAGGGTTGGGTTGAGTTCGACACCGCTATTGCTATTCCCTCAATGATGCGTAAGATCGGTAAGCTGGGGCGTGTATTGGGGCGTCGTGGTTTGATGCCTAACCCGAAATCAGGGACAGTAGTGCAGCCTGAAAACCTGGCGCAAGCCGTTCAGGAAGCACGTGCAGGCCGCGTCGCCTATCGTAACGACAAAACCGCCAATATCCATGTACCCATCGGCAAAGTCAGCTTCGAGGTTGACCAACTATATGGCAATATGGCCGCCTTCATGGATACATTGCGTCGGGCACGTCCCGCCGCTGCCAAAGGCAACTTTGTAAGGCGTTGTGTCGTGACAACGACGATAGGACCGGGCATTCGTGTCGATCCCTTTATGGCACTGGCAATGGAAGTCGACAGCTAACCGTATCTGGCAAAACCCCATCGAATGCAAAAACAGGGAGCTTCGGCTCTCTGTTTTGATTCAGGCTGAGTTTTGGATAGAGGTGAGCAACGGATCAATGATGAAAAGCACAAAATATCGTTCGTAATAATATGGACTTTCACTATGACCATATAGTCGGTTGCCTGTTTGAAATTAGTTCAGGATGGTATGATAGTATTGACTCAATTAAATATTGTATTAGGTTCTGTTGACATTTGACAAGGAGCTGCTACGGCAGGCGGATGACAACAGTGAGATTAACTGACGACCAATGGGAAAAAACACTTGAGTTTCTACTACTTACACCGCTTTGCTAATCATGTAGGAGTTCATAATCGTGTCGCAAAGAATCTATGTTCTCTGGCTATTGACCGCTTTTTGTGTACCGCTAACCAATTTTGCCCCTCCCGGCTACTACATACCAGTAATCACTCTTATTGTCGCATTCAGCATAACATTGTCCATCGCTATCACCTGGCGGAACAGATTACAGGTGCAAAATTCCCAGTTATTGCCTCTGCCAATTTTGATTGCCTCTGTTTTGGCGCTTTTCTATACCGCATTCGTCTTGCAGGGCGAAAACCCTTTGCAGTTAGATAAAACTCTGGGTGCAGGCGAGTGGGTTTTCCGATTCATAGTAACATTCAGCAATATCTTTTTGCTGGCGATTTTTTGCCTCCACCCTGTTTCAGCATATGGATTAGGGGCCTGGGCAGTAGCTGGTCCAGTTCTATTCTGGATTGTGCCCACGCAAATCGGGCAACAGAATGACCAGAGTTTGAGAATTATTTCTATCGGGATAGCATCCAGCTTTGTATGGGGAATGGCCTATAATTCCATCTTACGCAAATTGCAGAATGCAGCCTGGCAACCAGTGATTCAGCGGGTGCGGCAAAGCAAAGATAACAGAAAACGTAATGCGGCTTTGACACGGCTTGACTTCCTTTTCGATCCCAATAAAGAAGCACAGACATATATCTATAAAATACTTCAAGCCCAGTCATCGGTCCAACGCGAACAATCCCTGACTGATACATTACAGTGGTTGCAAACCAGTAACGAACTTCTGCCAGGTTCATATCGTGAGCGATTAGAACAAGAATCCACCAAACCGGAAGTTCAATTTCTATTAATTGAAGATGATTTCACGCGAGGTAATACGCTTGAGGGCTGGCTGCGATTCATGTCTTTAATGGACGAGATCGCGTACCAAACAACGTGGCTGGTAAACCTGATCTGGCAATTCTGGCGGGATCACAGTCCAGTCCCGGCAGATACTCAAGCTGAAGTATGGGGAATATGCCAGACAGACTCGGATGAATGGCCGCTTGCATTAACCTTACTAGGGTTGACTGCCATTGAGGATCAACTGGATACTGAGTTAAGCCACCAACTTGAAACATCGGAGCGTACAGAAGCACAATTTGTGATTGCCTGTACTCATGACACCCCCCTATCGCTCGAAGCCAGGATGCAAGCGTTGTTCAATTATCTCCCGGAAATGGTGGATATAGCAGTCCAGGCCAAATTCTTGCCACTCCTTTCATCTTTAGCCGAACAAAGGCAGATCACCGAACACGTTCACTTTTTTACCCAGTGGGATCGCCCGCAATTACTTGAAATCCAGGCACGCCCTCTCACCTCAATCTACGGCAGCCGCATCACTGCCTGGATGGTTGGGGAAACCATCTTGCGAACCGATATGGGCCTCCTCTCCCGTCCGGTACGCCTCGCATTTACGGGGCATGGTCCGGCGGCTGTTTGTAGCCGCGTGAGCGCCTTGTTACATGACTTTGCCCGCGAGCGCGATTGTCCATCTGATATTATTCTGGCTGGGGCTGCATTTTTCGATCTCACAGCTCAAACCACCGCAACAAGCCGAGTCAGGCGCTTCAGCCCAGAAAAAGTTGAAAAGCGCGTAAAAGAGTTAGTCTACGAATATCAAGTCCAGTCGGTATTGAATTCTCCCTATGCCCGCAATCAACTGCTCCAAACAGTTGCCGCCACGCGCCGGGTAGATTCTGACCTGATTAATCGTGAACTGTCCCAACTTGCTAATGAAAAAGGGTTTCTAAATATCCGCAATCTGCAAGAGGAAAGCTATCGGAGAGCATTACAAACACTGGAAGGTGAGGAAGAATACCTGGATGCCCGTTCTATTCCGGTGTTAATTCCGTATCAGTATCAAGGTAAGCCCCTGCGACTGCAGATTCCACGCTGGTATTTCGGGGTTGATGCCTACCAACAGGTGACTGAGGAATACACCAATAGCCTTGTTCAGCAGATGCGCCAGGAATGGACGAGGCGGATTGCCCGTTATAGAGAATGGATTTCAGGTTTTGCCCGCGAAATCCACCACTACGAACGAGATATTCGGTCGCACGGCACTCGGTTATTGGCAGAACGGACCATTTACATTCATTATCAGGTTGATCTTGCCACCGCGACTCAAATACTGGCTGATCCCCCTATTGCGATTAGCGCCCTGGAACGACATGCTAACCTGCCCAAAATGATTTTGGAAGGTTTTGTGTTTCTTGCCTGGGCAGAAAATCGATTGGAAGCCCTATCGCTAGACCAAGATATACGCCCTCCTGGAATACAAACCACTCTGGTTGATGCTTTTTTGCGCGGTTGGGCGCTTCCTTCCGAAGATATTGTTTTAAATGACGCCTTCAAAGACTGGCAGGAAAATCATCGCTCGCTCGCTTTAGCTGCCCTCGAAAACACTTTGCAACAACGAAATCTGTCTTTGGACAATATTGCAATCGAAAATGTGGTATTTTATCGAGTTGAGGACGAACCAGACGACTTGATACTCCATGTCGGTTATATCTGGGACCCGCATTCCGATCCGGTGCCACGCCGTGAAAACGGCACTTCCCGCGTCATTTCTGGGTTTAGCCAGCAGGAAAGAGTATTCATGCCAGCATCAGATGCGCAGCAACAAGCCGTTGACAAGATAACTCAGATGATAGTTGAGGAAAATATCCTATCGTCTGAAATGCAATGGGCCTTGGGTGTGGATTCAGGGGCGGCCTTAGATCACTTGCTGGCAACTCTCGTGAAATGGTTTACCAAAGAGGGTTTAACCAACGATATACAGGCGGTCATGGAAATAGCCTCGCAGAAAATAGACCCGGTGATCAATTTTGGTTTCCGTAAAAAACTACGGAAGACTAGCCTGTCCCAGTTATGGACACTCATTGAGGGATGTGAGGATGAAGCTAAACGCCAACCAATTCCCGATTTTTGGGCATGGCGTCTTTATCTGATCGGATCATTTGTGGTTAATATCGCCCACGCATGGCAACAAGCGCCATATGATTACATATCAGCGAATGTGCATAACCAGGCCCAGGGCACAACCGCGGCAACACTGGCTAAAAGTACCCCCTGGCAAATTGTTAGAATTTGTCTGGATAACAATAGATTATTGATTAATGCAATCCACGAACTGTCCACACAAGCAGGCTTTCGGCAAAATATTGCCCCTATGATACAACATACCTTTGAGCAACTGATGCAAATTGATAGCGATTATGCCGAACAGTGTTTGGTAGCTCAAGGAATACCACCCGCTTCACCCCAACGTCAGATGAAATTTGCGCCGGGATGTTTGACAGAGTGGGAGCAAATCTGCTTTGAAATCGAGCGGGGTGACCAGGCGGTCAAACTTGCTCAATTGTTGAGCAAAAACATAGCTAAGTTGGATCGAAAATCCATAATTCCTCTTGTCAACGCCATTCGCGGTATGCCGATCCATCCCCTCTTTGAAGACCTGAACACTCAGCGTGATAGCATTATTGAAGAATTAAAGAAATACAGCACGAGCGCAAGCAATCCTGTTACGCTGCAATATGCCAAAGAGACCATTCGGCGCATGAATGGTGAATTGATCTTGATCGCAAACACCGCCTACCAGCAAGTCGCCCTCCAGGACAACGAATACGGCTGCGGATGGTTGCGTCTGATACAACTGAAATGGGCCATGGCAAACTATCGTGAGGCGTTAGGCATACTCACCGGGCCAAAACCAGCGGCCAATCTCACCGCCTGCCAGTTGCCCTTGGGCCTTGCGGTCAGGCGTTTAGGGGGAACACTGGAGATCGAAACGGAAGAACAACAACCACCCGAACTAAAAAATATTGATGTGAACA
Organism: Aggregatilineales bacterium; assembly: GCA_965215855.1. Lineage (GTDB taxonomy): Bacteria > Chloroflexota > Anaerolineae > Aggregatilineales > J027 > J027. The sequence goes on from CBDCER010000003.1 coordinate 938,437, forward strand.
GTCTACTCCTTAACAACCAGACATTGAAGCTGGAATTTGTCCGGCAGGAACAACAAGAACAGATTGAATCGACTCGCATCGCTACCTGTCAGATAACCGGTCTTGCCATCAGAGATACAGAATTGCTGAACAGATTTTTCGGAAAATACTCAGCCGCAATGCTATCGAGCCGAGGGACAAAGACCTTCGAATCCTGGATACAGCTCATCCAAATCCCCAACCTAGGGGATCGGAGCATCATCGCCGGAGTATTAGATGATAACACCGAGTTTGCATTTTTAGCAGCAAGTGTTTACCTCGGTATGCCCAATACGTTGTACTTTGAGGATATTCAACCTCCGCCCGTATCTATTCACGTTGGACAGCAAAAACGGGAAATTGAGACGGGTTTAATGCAGAACGCAAGGTCTGGAGAATGTCCAAGCCCTGGCGACGGGCGGTTTCAAAAATAGAGGCGGCATTGGCATAGACCGTTGCCCCCCAAGTAGTACGAAATCCCCCGGTGACCTTGCGATAAATCACCGAATTACGAAGGGGTATCTATTCACGTTGGACAGCAAAAAGGGGAAACTGTGTCGGGTTGAGAACAGAACGCAGAGTTTGAAGGATATCCAAGCCCTGACGCCGAGCGGTTTCAAAGATAGAGGCAGCATTGGCATAGATGGTTGCTCCCCAGGAAGTACGAAACCCGCCCGTGACCTTACGGTAAATCACCGAATTGCGAAGGGCTTGCTCGGAAGCATTGTTGGTCGGTGGAACATTATGGCGATACAAAAAGACAAACAGGCTTTGGCGATGCTTGAGGAAACGGCGGTGTAAACGCCGACTATCAGGCCAGATGGGTGGCGTGGATAACAGGTAATTGCAGGTTTGTTCCATGGTCTGGACTTGTTTGGCATAGGCTTGAGGTGGCATGTTGTCACGCTGTTGACCAAGACGCATGGCGCGATAGAGAAGGGCCTGGAAATGATAAGCCCAGGCACAGCGGTCGGTGTCAATCGACCATTGCAGATCACGGACCTGGTGAGCCAGACAGATTTGCAGTTCAATAGCCGGGTGTTTGAGTTGGGCTGGCGCCAGATCGCTGACCCAGGTCACGGGACAACTATCGGCCATAACAGTCTGCAACACAGCAGCATTGCGACGCGATGCAATGTGGAAGTAGACGTGTTGAGGGGTTTGGAATACCCATTGCCAGTGATTATGTCCTCCCACCCGAATGCCCGTTTCATCGGAACCTATCACCGGACTGGCACGGACTGCGTCTCGAATGCTGGTTGCCGCATTTTGTAGTGCGGTATATCCGCGCCGCACAGCATTGACCAATGCCCCTACGCTGATTTCTAAGCCCAGCACATCACGGGCAATGCGCTGTACGCGTTGGTAGCTCAAGGGATGCGCCAGGTGCAGGTAGTGAACCAACGTCTCCAGGTTAGGGCCAAATACCCGCTGTGGCTCGAACCCCATTGGATAGTCTGCCGCTTGCTCGTACTGACAATTTGGGCAGCGGGCTGCATACCGTTGCGCTTCGATCACCAGCGGACGGATGGGGGGGATTTCCACAATTTGACTACTCCCCACCCGATAGTGTTTTGCCCCTTCCAAATGCTCGCCACATTGTTCACAATGTTCCACTTGGCACGCCACGATCATATCTGGCTCTGAACGTTCCCGGCTTTTTCCCGCATGTCCAGCTTTTGGTCCACGTTTCGCTGCCCGCCGTTGTCGCCGCTCTCCTTTGGGGCTTTGTCCCGACGGTTTTGACGAGTTCCGCGGTGTTTTGCGTGGCCGTTTCTGTTGCCCTTCCAACGCCACTACCCGTGCTTCTAGACTCAGAATGACTTCTATCAATTCATCCTTGCTCAATTGCTGAAGTTGGTCTCGTCGTGTCTTCATGGCTTCAGTGTAACACCTCTGCCCCCGGCGTCCATCGTTATTTTGTTGCTTGCTTTTTTCCTTGTTTTGCCCTTATCTTCAAGGTGAATAGATACCTCCGCCCCGTCCTGCTGATTGGTTGATACAAGAAGTTATCACTTTAGTTTCTGCTAGAACTTGAGAGAAATGACAATGGGCAATCGAAATCCAATAGGCTACTCACTCGAACGTGGGGCCGACCCATCCCAAAACCTGGATTTCGCCCTCCAAATCACGGCTGATATTGCGTGACCCTAATCCATCGGGACGGGCAATATACACATCTACTCGTCCGTCCGTTCCACGTTCGACCCGGATGCCAGCATAAGCCAGATAATTACCTGTCGGATCATAAATCGGATCGCACGCCAGCAAGTTTTGGGCTGGGGTGTTGACTGCCTGGAATTCAGCATCCAGCACGATCAAACCATAAGGACATTGCCCATTACTGCCCGCCAACGCCAGATAATCTCCTCCAGGCGACCAGGATGCTGCTAGTCCAAAGCGGACGAAAGAATATTGGTCAATGGCCGTTAACACTTCCCCAAAGCGGTCTGCCAGGACAATACTGGACTCTGTGGTAATTCGCTGATAGATAACACGCTGTCCATCCGAGCGCCAGACAGGGCTGGCATAGAGCGCCCCATCCTGGCGGCTGACCTCCCAAGCCGAACCTGCCGATACATCGTATGTCCACAGGGCACTGACATCCGAAAACGGATCGAGACTGCCGATGGATACGCTTACCATGTCCGCATTAATCCATTTAGGTGGACTGTTGAGCGTGATGTCAGTAATCTGGCTCAGGCGATTGGTGCGAAAATCGTAGGAAAACAGATGTCCAACGTCTGGCGGCGCGGCGTTGGGATGATCGCAGGTCGTGGGTTGGTCGGGAAACCAAGTTGGACAAAAGACGCGATCTGACACAAAAGCCAGCACATCACCTCCTGTCGACCAGGACGGCCAAAAGTCATAGGATGAGGAGTTGGTCAGGTTACGAAAGCCGGTACCATCGGCATTGATGAGGTAAATATCGGTGGCATAGGCAGTGGGCAACACAAACGCCAGTTGTGTGCCATCTGGTGACCAGACCGGCTCATGACCGATGATACCACGCGGTTGTAGACTATCGCCTGCATAAAGTCGTATTGAGCGCCCGGTCTGAATATTGAGTAAATATAGCCCAGAGGCATCATTAGTTCTGAGGAAATAAGCCAGGTGCAATCCGGTCGGGGACCAATAAATACGGCCGGCGGTGGAAGCTGGCAATTCAATGACGCGCACGCGCTGACCATTATCGGGTCGTACCATATAAACGGCTTGGACAGGATTGGCCTGACCTTCGTCATCGCCAGGGTCGGTCTGTTCATCGGTGACCGTGAAGGATAGCCAGGCACGATCCAGACCACCCGTGATTGTGGACGAAATTTCATAGAATTGCACTTGATCGCTGGCATAAGATACCGTTGGCAATGGCGTGGAGCTAGGTAGCGGTGTGGGTGTGATTGTTGGCGTGAACGACGCTGTTGGCTGCGGGGTATGGCTCGACGTTGCACTGGCCGTGAGCGTGGCTGTTGGCAACGGTATGTCTGTCGCAGTGGCACTGGGTAATTGCGCCAAGGCGGTTGCTGTGGTATCAGGGGTATGCGTTGGTGGCAATGGTGTGGGTTGTATTGAATTGCGTGTCAAATTACACGCCAATGCTGTTACCAGCAACATACCAATGACGATGGCTAAACATCGCCTATCTTGAGATCGAAGCGCAAGCATCGTTTTGAGTTATTCGGTTTCAGGCGGCGTGATTTCCAGCGTCGAATGCACGACTTTGCCAGGTTGCAAGCCAAGTTCGGTGCGGGCTTCGCCAACGACATACAAAGATCCGGTCACACAGACCAGCCCATTTTCACCTGCCAATTCACCTGCTTTCTGGACAGCCTCGCCCACGACAGGAATGACAGAAATCGCGCCAGTGTAACCAGTTTGCCGAGCAATTTGCACGATGGTATCTGGACTTTCGGCCCGCGAGTCGATGGCCTGGGTAATGACGAGATGTTGTGTCGTGGGCAGCAGTTCATCCATCATGCCTGTGATGTCTTTGTCGCCTTTAGCCCCGAAAACCAGCACCAGTGGATAAGCATCGAACAGAGTCACCAACGCTTCACGCAAGCAACGAGCTGAGGCTCGATTATGAGCTGCATCCAAGATTAGCAGTGGCGATTGACGAACAATCTCTAGGCGGCCCGGCCAGCTCACCGATTGCAGCCCCAGATGTATAGCGGTCTCAGGAATCGCGATTCCAGCCGCCTGAACGTGATGGAGCGTCGCCAGTACAACCGCAGTATTGATGGCTTGGTGTTGGCCGAGTAAGCTAGTTTTATACATATTTTCAGTCATGCCATTGCTGATCGTCACGCGCTGCCCGTCTAAAGCGACCGGGTGCGGCTTATAGTGCTGATCGCGCCCAACCAGTGATAACGATGTGTTCAGTTCAGCAGCAACTTGTTCCAATATCGTCAGGGCTTCAGGCTCCTGGGGGGCGCTGACAACGGGCACGCCGGGTTTGATAATTCCAGCTTTTTCTGCCGCGATTTCCGCCAGAGAATTGCCTAGCAAATGCATATGATCGTAACTCAGGCTGGTGATGACTGAAACCAGTGGCGTGAGGACATTGGTGGCATCCAGGCGTCCGCCCAGCCCGACCTCAATAACGGCAATATCCACTTGTTCGCGAGCGAAATATTCAAATGCCAGCGCCGTTGTCACCTCAAACCAAGTGATACCCTCGACGTCCTCGAAATACGGTTTCAGATCATAAACGATTTGAGTTAACAATTCATGGGAAATCATATCTTGGTTAATCTGGAACCGTTCACGAAAATCTTGCAGATGGGGTGACGAATAAAGGCCAACTCGATAGCCGCTGGCCTGCAGGATTGCCGCGCTCATAGCTCCCACTGAACCTTTACCTTTGGTTCCAGTCAAGTGAATGGTAGGATAGCGTTTCTGCGGATCACCAATCAGCTGCAAAAGCCTTTCGGGACGTTCCAGAGTCATTACATCAGGTGAGTAGCGATCCTGGCGCTTCATCTCATAGTTGATGAAACCATACAAGGTATCAATGGCATCGTTATAGGAGAATTGTGACATGAACGAGTCCTGATTCTACAAGGCAATGCCCACGATAGTACCCGTTTCAGTCAGGAGACACAAGCATCAGTTTTCTTGCTGCAATTCCAGAGAATAGACGCCGCTGGTTGTGCCTGCGCTGCGTTGATAACGCGACGCTTCAATCTGGAAAATGCCATCGGCGGGCAGGCGAAACTCGGCAATGAGCGCATCCTGACTGTTCTCTGCATAGCCATCATCATCGGAAGCCAGTTGCTTGCCTTCCTCGTCACGTAATGTCAGTAACGGGTCAATATCTCCACTCACACGACGCATAGAGATGGATACAATATCACCTTCCTGCCCCACAAAGATATAGAGGTCGGCAAAGTTATCATCTTCAAGCGTACCATTAATTTGTGTGCCATAGATGATTTCCAGGCCACGGGTGATCGCAATGCCGGGTCGCCCAGTCAGTTCTAATACAAAGGTTCCGGTTATTTCATCCTCACCTCCACCCTGGGAGCTGGCAACTTCAATATAGTAAAGGCCATTAACCGGAATGGCTGCGCCAATGATAAACGCCACATCACCAGGGCGAGATTCAACAGCGCTTCGGCTGATCTGGATGAAATCTGAATTCAGCAACGTTATCTGCAATGCTAAATCATTGCTATCGGGTGTGGCTGTAATGAACACAACGTCGCCGCGCTGGGCTTCAAAGCGAAAATAGCGGCGCGGAACTTCAATATCTAGGCTGCCGGGAACTGTTGCATCATATTCAATAACACGCGCATTGCGTGGGCGTGTGCCAAGCGTATTGGGGGGTGTTTCGGTCAATGTCAATAGATAAGCACCGGTGCTAGCGCCTCCTTCACGACCATAGCGAGTGGCACGAATGAAATAAGTGCCATCAGCGGGAATTGTGAAGTTAGTGATCGCCGCATTGAACCAATAATCCGAAGCTGGATCATCATCGGCATTGAAAACCCCCTGTCCCGCTGCATTCAGCAAATCGAGCATGGGATCTAAATCACCACTGATGCGCTGCATATAGACATTGATGACCTGGCCGCGACGTGCCTGGAAAAAATAGAGGTCGTCGGGATTTTCGCCCGTGATTTCACCAGGAATTGAATCACCGTAATTGAGCGTGACACCGCGTTCGTTAACGGTACTGGTTCCCAGATTCTCCAACAACAAGTCGTAATCGCCGGTTGTTATACCATGTTCGTGTCCAAAGCGGGTAGCGATGACAGTGTATTCGCCATTATCTGGCAAGCGAAACGAATTGATTGCGGCATTATGGGTAAAGCCATCATCATCACTAGCGACCAATGCCTGACCAGTTGCGGCGACCAGCACCAGGTAAGGGTCCAGATTGTTGCTCTGGCGGGCCATGGTAAGCGAAATGACCTGGCCTGCTCGCCCCTCAAATACGTAAAGATGACGAAATTGTTCGTTAGAAATGGTGCGGGTGACAATTTGATCGAAAGGCAGATGCAAACTTCCCTGAAATGGGGGGGCTGCCAGCGTAGTCCCAACAGTCCCCCAAATCAAGACAGCCATCCACCACAACCATTTATGGCTCAACGCGGAAAAGTGTGAAAATCGCATCAACCACCTCCATATTGGGCCAAAACCTGTAATCGAAAGATGTTGAAATTACGAAAACCGAAGGCACGACGGATGGTGGCACGGATCGCATTATTGATGCCTTCGACAAAGCCCTGGGTCACGCCATTGATGAAGTAATTGAGGAACTCATCCCACCAATTACGCAAGGTGTTGACGAACTTGAGTAAGCGCAGATCGCCGGTGGCCTGCACCTTGCAAATCCAGGCCTGTAGAAACCGGGTCGCCTGCTCACGGTTCTGGACTTTATCACAAATAGTGCGAAATTCCTCTTTGAGCAAGTACATGACCCGCAACTCAGGACAAGCCGCCAAGACTTGCTGGAGTTTGCTTTCTTCTTCGGGCGACAACTCATGACGCGCCTTCACTAGTATCCAGCGCGACCCTTTGAGGATGTCATAGGTCGGCGGATCGACTTGCTTCTGAAGGTGGCGGCGGGCTTGTGTTAGGCGGTCATTGAGTTGCTTCATCACATGGAAGCGGTCCGCGACCTGGCGAGCATGTGGTAAAGCCTTCTTGACAGCCTGGCGGTACGGTTCCCATAGATCGGTTGAGACGACAGTGATCTGCTCTCGATCTGGCTGCGCGTTGAACCACGCGATCAATGTTTCCTGCTTACGATCTGGCAACACTGCCAAAATGCAGTGCCTTTCCAAATCGGACAGGATCAATACGTACTGTTTATGACGCTTCTTGAGAGCCAGTTCATCGATCCCCAGAACCCGTACAGGATTCTGGGTTGGGCGTTGGGTCGTGCGTTGAGCATAGGTCACAAATATCTCTTTGACCGTTGACTCACTCAAGTGTTCTTGTCGCGCCACAGCTTTGCGATCACACTGCAAACATTGTTCGTAGACATATTGCTCATAGCGTCGCGTTTGACGCCGCTGCTGATTGACACTCAGCAGGTTCTCGGTGAACGGGCGTTGGCAATGCTCACACCTGAAGCGACGCCCCATAAAATAGAGATTAACTCGTTTTCCCATCACACTCAGGTCGCGCACCCGGCGTTCCTTCTGCTGGTGAACCTGCTGAGACAAATACTCACAGTCGGGACACTGCGTGATATCGTAGCGGTGTTCACACTTCAGATGCAATGCTTCGCCCTCTAGCTCATAATGTGTCACGCGAAATTCTGGTAATTCTACCAACTCCGTTATGGTTGCGAGGCTGACTGCTGCCCATTTCCGTTCTGTCTCTGGCTTGACGCCTGCCGTTAACATCGCTATTGTTTCTATCTTGGCTTCTCCTGTGCTGGTTGTTGCTCTATAGCTTATAACACGGTGAAGCCTTTTTCACACTTTTCCGCGTTGACCCCCATTTATTCATCAGTTTGCACATCAACCGTAATGCGGAACGTGCCATCCGTCGGGTCGGCATCAGGCGCAATATAGCGCGTTACCGCGATGACATAGCCACCCGTGCGTGGTAGCGTATATTCGATATAGGGATCGTAGGTGTTGCCTAGAGGGCTATCGTCGTTGGCAGTCAGCAAGAAGAAGTCCCCCGCAGAGGTGATCGCATACAAATACATGATCGAGTCTAGCGTACCCTCAATGGTCCTGACTTCGATAGTAATTTGGTCACCCTGGCGTCCATCGAAATAGAAGAAAATCAAATAGGTTTCTTCGTCGATGATGGCTGTGCGTGGTTGGCCGTAGGTAATAGGATCTGCCTCCCGGTCTACACCTGACAACACCGGATCTTGATATTGGAGCGACAGATTGAAAGAACCAGTAGTCAACAAATCCTCATCGCCAGAAAAACGTGTGGCGACAATGATATATTCACCGTCTGCGGGCAATTGGAAACTGAGGAATGAATCACGGATGACACCGGGTTCAATATCATCGTTTTCTGCCAGAATATTCCCCCCTGAATCTTCCAGAAACAGGTAGGTATCTAGAGTTTCAGGCTCGATTTCGGCGGTCATACTGATTTCGACAACATCGTTGGCCCGCCCTTGGAAGATATAGCGAATTTCGGTTTGCTCCTCGGTGATACGGCCTCGGATGCTCGTGCCATATGCAATTGCATTCAGTTCGGACTCTGGCGATGTGTCGCTGCTACCAGTACCGATTTCAGCATTCAACGTGACGATATATCCTTCGGCAGTATTGGCCGCCGGGCCAGCCTGGGGCGCGACCAACACCAGATAATCACCGCTGATGGGCACAGTGACAGCCAACAAGATGCCGTTGTTGGAGGCCACGATGGTATTCAGATTGCTGTCGGTCAAAATAACGGTGGCAACAGTACCAGCATCGGCAGTCACAGCAAAATTAATCAATGTGCCCTCGGCTGCTGTAAAGGTGTAAACTTCGGCAAAGCGCAATGGATCGAAGCTACCCGAAGGGGATTCGCCAGCCGTCAGGCGGGTTGGGTTCAGGCGTTCCAATGGCGGCGTGTCAGGCGCGATGGGCGGGCTTCCCGCCAATGTCAGGGCTAGTTCATAATCCCCTTGACTGATTCCCTCTTGTTGCTCGAAACGCGTGGCAACAACGGCATAGTAACCTGTGTGCGGCAACTCAAAGCTCAAGAACGAGTCCCGGTCGTTATCGCTGATGTCGTCATTATCGGCCAACGGAATACGCGCGTCGTCCAACAAAATGAGTAATGGGTCGAGCGCACCATCGGTAGCGATCATCGACACTTCAATATCATCACCCTGTTGACCGAAAAAGACATATATATCCAAAAATTCACCGTTGGTGATGTTATCTGCTACTGTGTCGCCATAGTTGATTTGCTGCAATCCTTCATAATCAGCCGGAAGTGAAGGTGCGCCGGAGGGGATGCCACGTGCAGGGGCATCAGAATCCAGCGAAAGCACAAAGTTACCGGCTGTAATGCCCTGTTCCTGCCCACGCCGCGTCGCGAGGATAAAATAGTCGCCATCAGCGGGCAGTATAAAGATGATCTGTGCATCATTTTCATTCGCGCCGCTATTGTCATCCTGACTGAGCGTAGTGCCGCTGGCATCGGCCAACAATAGATAGCTATCCAGATCACCACTGACAGCCGACATATCAATAGTTACCGTATCGCCCGCTAACCCGCGAAAACGATAGCGGGCCAATGGCGTAGTATTAGAAATCGTGCCGGAAATCGTATCACCATAGTTGATACCATCACGATCTTCTGGATCAGATGAATCAGTGGAGGCTTCACTCAAACTGAAGCGATAGATGCCGCCGCTGCCGGGTGCCTGTATAGCCGCTGCAACGAAGTAGATGTCGTTAGCAGGCAGGGCGATAGTGAGTACAGTACCGGGTTCTGCGCGTACAACTTCGATGAAATCGCTACCGTATAACACCAATAATGGCAGGTAATCGGCGCTGACGTCAGGTGTCAGGCTAATTTCCTGGCTGACACGACCTTCAAACCAATACAGGTTGAAATTGGTATCGCCTTCCAATGTGCCACTGACCGTTGTGTTCATTCGTATTGTTTGGAGGCGACTGGCGATGGGGGAGTCGCTGATTGGCGGTGACGGCAGTGTTGGAACTGGTGTCCCCTGTACCTCAGATTCCGATGTCGGGGACGGTGCGGAGACACCCTGTTCCAGTGTAAGCGTGAATCCGCCACTACTGGTACTGTCACTGCGCGTGACAGCCAAAATATAAGCTCCATTGGCTGGAATGACGTAGGTCAATATCACACCGTTATCTACGCCGGTGCTGGTTCCTGTTGCCAGTAATGTACCATCAAAATTGGTCAGACTCAGCAAGGGCACCAAATCTTCGTTGGTAGGTGTCACACTGGCGGTGATGGGATCGCCCCCTGCCGCATCAAAAACATAATTAGCAGTCGGCTGCTCGTCATCCAACGTGTTTTCAACTGTTTGACCGTATTGAATAGGAATGGGAGCGCCTTGTTGAGGTGGAGCGGCGGATACTGGCCCAATGATACTCAAAAGGATCAGGAATATGATTAGCAGGCTCAATCGCTTATTTACCATTGTTTCTCTCGACAGGTCGTTATATTTCTTAACATTCTACAGACTACAGATTTTTCCGCAAAGATTTGGACATTCTGACATTGACAGCCACAACAAGCACGGTATCTTTGTGGAGGCAACCAAATATGATTATGGAGTAACTGAATGAATGGCATTATCCCACCCTATGGTGGTGAACTGGTAAATCTACTGGTTTCTGATGAAGAGCGCGAAGGGTTGCAAACCTATGCTGGGCGTTTACCCTCCGTTAAATTGACACAACGCCAAATGTGCGATCTGGAATTGATGGCGGTAGGGGCGTTTTCCCCGCTGGATCGCTTCATGAATCAAGCAGATTTTCAGGGTGTATTGGACAATATGCGTCTCGCCAATGGGTATATTTTCCCGATCCCAGTGACGTTACCGGTAGACCCAACACCAGATATTCGCGTGGGTCAGCAAATTGCGCTGCGAAGTAACAAGGGCGAATTACTGGCAATCATGACGATTCAGGAATTCTACACCTGGGATTGCCAGGAAGTGGCGCAGAAAGTCTTTGGCACGCTTGATCCACGTCATCCACTAGTAGCTGAAATGTCGGCCTGGGGTAGTGTTAATATTTCTGGCGAATTGAAAGTTCTGAAATTGCCACGCCACGCTGATTTTAAAGAATTGCGCCTGGAGCCCGCCGAGACACGGGCACGGTTGACCGAATTCCAACACGAGAACGTCGTGGCATTCCAAACGCGGAATCCGTTACATCGTGTTCATGAAGAGTTGACCAAGCGGGCTACCCAGGAAGTCGATGGAGTATTGCTATTGCATCCGGTAGTGGGTATGACAAAGCCCGGTGATGTAGATCACTTCACCCGTGTCCGCACCTATAAAGCACTGGCGCAGAACTATTACGATACGGACCGGATCCTGCTCAGTCTGCTGCCTCTAGCAATGCGGATGGGAGGTCCACGTGAAGCTGTGTGGCACGCAATTATTCGCCGCAACTATGGCGCTAACCACCTGATTGTAGGGCGCGACCATGCTGGCCCTGGCAAAGATAGCAAGGGTAATCCGTTCTATGGCCCTTACGATGCTCAAGAATTGGTGACAGAACTTAGCGATGAATTGGGTGTCAGCGTGATCCCGTTTCGCGAATTGGTGTATCTGACTGAAGAAGAACGTTATGAAGAAGTCACCAAAGTTCCAGCCCAGGCCGCCACAGCCAAACTCTCCGGGACGCAGGTGCGTGAAGACTATTTGCATAATGGGCGGCCACTGCCAACATGGTTTACCCGACCGGAAGTGGCGGAGATCCTGGCAGATAGCTATCCGCCTATGCACCGTCAAGGCGTGTGTGTATGGTTCACTGGCTTGAGCGGGTCTGGTAAATCAACCACAGCAGAATTGTTGGAAGTCCTATTTCTGGAACATGGGCGGCAGGTCACAGTTCTGGATGGCGATGTGGTGCGAACTCATCTCTCAAAGGGTCTAGGATTCAGCAAAGAGGATCGAGACACCAATATCCGCCGAATCGGTTTCGTCGCATCAGAGATTGTGCGGCATGGAGGCGTGGCGATTTGCGCGGCCATCAGTCCTTATCGTGCGACACGAAACTTTGTACGAAATTTGATCGGCAGCGACCGCTTTATCGAAATATTTGTCGATACCCCACTGGAAGTATGTGAGGCACGCGATGTAAAAGGCTTGTATGCTAAAGCACGGCGTGGTGAAATCACGGGTTTTACCGGCATTGACGATCCGTATGAGCCACCAGAATACCCCGACATTCGGCTGGATACCGAGAATTATTCGATAGAGGAAAATTCACAGTACATCGTCGATTATCTGATGGAGCGCGGCTTCGTAAAACCGATCTAGCAAACATGAGGCTCGTTGCAAGTATCCTTCATATGCAACGAGCCTCATTACATCCCAAACTATTCAATAGGCTGCCAGCGCCAAACATCCCCATCAGGCTGAATGTAGCCCAGACTAGGAAATTCAAAGTGATAGGACAATACTAATAGATTTTGTTCGACGGCCATAGTTGCTAACTGGCGGCGGGTGGCAGCGGACTGATCTTTATCATAATCATAGCCAAATACCCAATCCGGTTTTCGCAAATATACCGGATGCACAATGGCATCGCCGATATAGAGCAGGCGCTCGTTGTTGGACTCAATCATGAACGCGACGTGAGCAAACGTATGGCCGGGAGTTGGCATAGCACGGATGCCGGGCACTACATTGGGATTCTGTTCATCTAGTAACACAAGATTGGGCTGAATGGGAAGCAGGAAACGATGGACCATTGCCGCGCGTTCGGGACTCTGGCTCTCCAATTCGGCCAGATACCCAGACGAGGTATAAAAGTCCCATTCGCCTTTCCAGACATAGTGTTGGGCATGGGGAAAAGTCAAGTTGCCGTCAGTATCGGTAAAACCACCGTAGTGGTCAAAATGGGCGTGTGAGAGCAGAACGGAGCTGATGTCTTTCGGTTCAACACCCGCTTTTTTCAGATTTTCCAGTACGTGTCCTGGATTACCTTCACGTCCAAAACCATAGCCAGTATCAATTAACATCCACGTCTGACCGGTGTTGATCGCCAAACAGGTATAGGATATAGAAAGCGCATCAGGATCAAAACCAATTGCAGTAACCGCCTCGTTGCGTTCTGCTTCTGGTTTATCCGGAAAAAGTGAAGAAACCGGACTGACTTCCTCGTCATCCTGCACAGCAATACATTCAAAATTTCCTACTCGAAAACGATAGGTTTTGTCAGACATGGTTCACTCCTGAATAGGTTCCCAACGCCAGGAATCACTGCTTTCGTTAAGGCGTCCCAACGCCGGAAAAATAAAATGATAGGCATGATAGATGGCATTATGTTCTCGCGCCAGCCGGGCCAGTTTACGACGCGATTCAGTAGCCTGCGCGTAATCCGTGTCACTGTAATAACACCAATCGGGATACTCTAGATGGATAGGGTTGATGGTGGCATCTCCGGCATAGATTAGGCTCTCACCACCCGACTGAATCAGAACCGCGATGTGGCCGGGAGTATGCCCAGGAGTTGCAACGATCCGAATGCAGGGCAGGATATCGTCTTCACTATCCAATAACTCAAAACGATCTTGGATACCAAGTAAATTGCGACGAATAATCGGCCCGCGGAAATCATCATTCTCCAACAATTCGGGACGAGTCCAGTATTCCCACTCACTGCGCCAGATAAAATAGCGGGCATTAGGGAAAAGGGGGTTGCCCTCAGTGTCGGTATTGGCATCCACATGATCGGGGTGGGCATGGGAGATAACCACCGCATCAATATCAGCGGGTGCGATCCCTGCTGCATCGAGATTCTGTAGCAAAAATCCGTGTTCAGCGCTATTGAACTCACCCACGCCGGAATCGAGCAAGACGCGATGCTGGCCGGTGTCAATCAACATAGGATTGAAATATGATGGAATACCGTCAGGGTCAAGGTTGTAGCGTCCCAGCGCAGCAGCCAGTCCATCAGGATCAGCGCCAGCGAAAAGGTGTTCGGCCTTATTATGAATGTGGCCGTCAGTCATGGCAAAGATGGTGAATTCACCAAGGTTGAAACGATATGAGGTTGTCATGAGTGTTTGCCCTTCTTACGCGATGGGTTGGATTTTGTAACCGTTCACACCATCTAACAAAGAATAACCGAAGCGGTTCAATGCTGACGGGAGGAGCGTCGCGTAGTCGGGCATATCTGGGCCGAGGATTTGCTGGCGGAGATTCGACGGCACGTCGATGTGGAGGTGTCGCGCCATCAGTTCAAAGAGAAATTCGGCGGAGTCGTAGGGGCCGCGTCGTTGCGATTTTTGTACCACAGCCGCTTGATACAATGTCAGCAACGAACTGCCCTGGTCGTGCAAAAAAGCATCCAGAATCAGCAAATTGAGTATGGCTCTATGGCTGGAGCGCTGCTGAAGCCGGTTCAGGCTGCGAGCCATCGTATCAATATAAAAACGGGCGTCGGTTCCATCCAGATAACGATAGAGAAAACGACGATGAAAGTATAGATTCAGCCCTTCACCAATCAGCTGCGAGTGGGGTGGCGGGCAGTCAGGTGAGGGATAGAGGATAGCTTTGTATCTACCTGTCCACGAAGTTGTTGTGTAGGCGTGCATGAATTCGTGGGCCAGGCCGTCGTAGACGAAGAAACTATAGTCCCGATAACCAAACATCATTTCCAGGTAGTCGGGATCGGATGGGCCATAAGACACAATACCATTCAACACGTTTTCGCCTGTAGCGCCCGCCCGATTATCCGTTTGCTGACGAAAATCATCAGCCGCTCGCAAAAAGAGGATATTCGGTTGCTGCCAGTATGGAGCAAGGTGAGTTTCCAGCCAGTCGAGCCAGGCATCGACAAAACGCCAGATGTCATTGGGTAAGACTGGAAATGCCACGCCATCCTGCGCCAGAAATTGAAGCGACACACGCCCGGCATAAGTGTGTTGGGCAGGTTGCAGATTGACCGCACAATAGACGTAATACTCATCCAGTTGTCCCGGACTGATTGTCCCCATCGGTAGGTTAGTGAAGATACCCCAGCCTGCCGGAAGATCACGTAATTGAAACGTCGCCTGAATGTTATCAGTCTGTTGTGGCAAATCGTCAGGATGGGCAAAAACCCCCGTGCCGAAGAATGCTTCGGTTGCGCTGATGAAGGGATAGGTCAGGATGAATTCGCGGTCAAAGCCAACGCACTGTGTATAGCGGGTTTGGATGCGATAAGTGATGCGAAATCGGGGGGCGTTGATGTGCTGCAGTTTCAGGCCATCTACCGTGAACGCGACAGGCAGGCCGTTGGCGTCAACGATCTGTAAATCTTGCACCACAACCCCCGGACAGTTACCGAGAGCTTCCAGATGAAAAATGTGCTGCTCTTGATCGGAATCGCAATTAACAGCGAACTCCAGGATTTGCTGGTGATAGTGTTGCAAGCTGCATGTGATGTCAAGGCGTATCACGAGCATTTCCTCGTCAGAGAATCAGCATGGCATCGCCGAAACTGTAGAACCGATATTGCCGCTCAATCGCCTCCTGATAAGTTTCCAGAACAGTTTCGCGACCTGCAAAAGCGCTAATCATCATCAGTAGCGTGGATTTTGGTAGATGGAAATTGGTCAGCAGCGTATCAACGGCTCGGAAGTGATAACCAGGGGTGATGAATAGATCAGTTTCCTCTTGAATCGCCGTCACCGGACGCCAGGGGCATAAGTTGTCGGTGATGTTGTGCAAAGTTTGTTGCACACTGGTCGGGTCATTGTATTCAGTGCCGAACGCCGCTGAACGGATGGCGGCGGTTTCGAGGGTGCGGGCAGCGGTTGTGCCAACAGCAATGATGCGCCCACCAGCGAGTTTGGCTTCGTTGATGATACGGGCGTCATCAGGTTTTAATTGCGCGAATTCACGGTGAATCTTATGGTCAGCAATGGCTTCCACGCGGACGGGTGCAAAAGTATCCAGGCCAATGTGCAGCGTACAATACGCAATATTGATGCCACTGCGTTGCAGATCGATCAACATATCAGCCGTGAAATGTAGACCGGCAGTTGGGGCGGCGGCGGAACCTTCGTGGCGGGCGAAAATGGTCTGGTAGCGTTCGGGATCATCCAGCGGTGTTGTGATATAAGGCGGCAGCGGAACCTGTCCTAACTGATCGAGATGGGGTTGCAATGGCTCGGAGAATTTGACAATGCGCTGGGCCTCGTCACGTTCTTCGATGACAGTAGCGGTCACGCGGCGGCCTTCGTATTCCAATGCCAGCGCCGTGCCAGAGATAATGCGCGTGCCACCGACCATCACCAGCCATTGCGTGTCAGTCAATTGGCGCAACAGCAGAATTTCAGCCGCGCCGCCTGTCTCGGCTTTGTACGCTTTCAAGCGGGCAGGAATGACACGAGTCTGGTTCAAGACAAGTACATCACCCGGACGCAGGTATTCTGGCAAGTCGCGGAATGCGCGGTGTTCCTTCCGACCACTGTCTCGATGCATCACCAACAGGCGCGAGGCATCGCGAGGTTCGGCAGGCGTCTGGGCAATCAATTCTTGCGGTAAATGGTAGTCGAAATCGGATAGTTTCATCGGTTTAATAGGCGCACAATCACATTCAGGATAATAGTGAGCAATATACTGAGGATAATCATACTGACGATAGGCGCGAAACAAGCGAAATTCTCACCCTCGATGCGAAGGCGTCCGAAGCGGTTAAGGCCAGGAACACGGCTGATGAGCAGAAATAATCCGCCCAACAGCACCAACGCGCCCCCAACAAAAAGCAAAATCCGTCCAGCTTGATCGAGTTCCATTCCTCAGCCTTTGGTATCAAGTTCAACGTGCATGGCGTTTGAAGAATTCAATGATAACGTTATTCGCATCGAAATTGTAGCCATCATCGGCGTCCGGCCAGACATGTACCATCCGTTCCAGCGTAACCAGAACGACTTCGGCATCTTCCGCGCACTCAGTATAAAGGTCGATAATGATCATCTCGTTTTGACGTGTCTCAGTCATTGGCGGCAAAGCACATTCGTTGGCTGTCATCCAGAAATCAACCGCTTCCTGCACTGAGGCAACGAGCGTGCCGTTATGATTAGGGCCGCCGTCGTAAGGGCGTGCCGGATCACGCCTGCCGTTCACAATCATAATCGGCATAGCCCCCGCCGGCTCTGGTGGGAATTCAATGGTATCTGTGCCCTTAGAAGTGCCGAGACTGGCAGCAACAGGAGCAATAGCTGCAAATGTGCCGGTGGCGACTGCGCCGAGTAAATGGGTGAACACACCCCCACTCGAAAATCCGGTAGCATAAATATGAGCTGCGTCAATTGCCAGTGATTCCTGAAGGGTGGCAAGGAGTTCCAATACGAACGCTACATCATCGGGTTCGTTATAATCAGAATTGGGTGTGAGGCTGGCTATCCAGGCGGTGCGATTCGTCGCGGCGAGGATAGTGCTTTGTGGGAAGACGAGGATGATGCCTTCTTCCTCAGCTTTTGTGAACAAATCTTCGTGGCGGCTGGCAAAAGAGTGGGCAGTTTGTCCACTGCCATGAAAGACAAACACTAATGGGGTAAACGTATCAGGCATGTAACTTTGTGGAATCGCGATGAGATACAGCCGTAGCCGCCCGTCATGTTCAATCACGCGCTCATAGCGTCCTGGTTCGGTGGGTACGCCCTGGGGAATGCCCGACAAGTCCTCCAGCATGTTATCGCCAGTGCAATCTTGTGGACACAGGTTCTCGTCCGCGACTTCAGCTTCTTCGCAGATGCCGTTGCCGCAGACTGCTTCTCCTGGTGTAGCTGTGAGGTCGCCCTGGGCGTTGGTTGGGATGGAAACAAATGAAACACTCGACACACTGATGATGCCGGCGACCAATGAAAATACAAGCATGATACGTCGCATGTTGGTGATTCCTATGTGATGTTTTTTGTGTATTCGACATTCCCTATCGTAGCATTGACAGCACCTCGTTCACCAGGCTGTCCAACCACCATCAACCAGAAGAATCGTACCTGTAACCAGATTGGCAGCGGAAGAAGCCAGGTAAATCACCGCCCCAGCGACATCCATCGTGTTGCCAACATGACCAATCGGGAGGCGAGACAGAACATCTGCTGCAAACTCAGGCGTATCCAGGCGTTCGGCTGTGCCGGAGGTGCGGATGAAAGTGGGAGCCACGGCATTGACGGTGATGCCATGCTGTGCCCACTCCAACGCAAGGACACGTGTCAACTGGTTAACGCCGCCTTTGGTTGCGCAGTAAACGGCATGGCGCAACAGGCCAACCTGTCCAGCCTGCGAACTCATGTTGATAATTCGGCCATATCCCTGATTAATCATCTGTTTTCCGGCTGCCTGACACATGAAGAATAGGCCCTTCAAATTGACATCCATCATTGTGTCCCATTCTTCCTCGGTGACATTGACGGCATCTTCGTTAAAGCCCAGCCCAGCGTTGTTCACCAGAATATCAATGCGCCCAAAATGCTCAATGGTTTTGGCAACCGTTTCTTTGATCTGATCGAGATTGCTCATATCGAGCGATAGGGCAAGCGCCTCTCTACCATTAGCAGTGATCTTCTCGACGAGTTGTTCCAAGCGAGCCATTGTGCGTGCCCCAACAACCACCGTTGCACCTGCATTCGCCAACGCGAGCGCGAGGTCGTGCCCAATACCCTTACTTGCACCCGTTACCAGCGCAACCCTGCCTGCTAAATCAAATCTTGGAAAATCCATATCGCACCTCCCCACATAATTTAGGACTGTATCAAATTCTCACCCTAGCGAGCAACGCCTCATCAAGCCAACCGCGCCAGCCGTGCAGCGGCTTCGTCCAGCACATCATCGGATTTGCAAAAGGCGAAACGGGCCTGTTTCTCAACAATATGTTTGTTCGCTTCACTATAGAAAAATGTCGGCGGGATACAGGCTACACCGACTTCAGACGTCAGCCATTTGGCGAAAGCAACATCATCACCGTCAAATACATCGCTGAAGTCGGCCATGATGAAGTAGCTGCCGCTGGGTATCTCGGCTTGCAGACCAGCCCCATTGAGCATTTGCACCATTTTATCGCGCTTGGCCTGATACATGGTTTGCAATTCATCGGAATAGCTGACTGGCAGGCGCAATGCGGCGGCAGCCCCGACTTGCACTGGATGGTTGGCAGCGAAGGTCATAAATTGGCGGGCACGTTGCAAGCCGGTCACCAATTCCTGTGGACCCACCGCCCAACCGATTTTCCATCCCGTGACGCTATAAGATTTGCCCAGGCTGCTGATTTTCAGGGTGCGCTCGAACATATCCGGTAATTGGATCAAGCTGCGGTGTTGGATTCCGTCGAAAACGATGTGTTCATAAACTTCGTCGGTGATAGCGGTGACATTATAGGTCTGGCAGAGTTCGGCAATCAACGCCAACTCTTCATTATTGAAGACTTTGCCAGTCGGATTATGCGGCGTGTTGAATAATATGGCGCGGGTTTTGTCATTAAACAGGCCGCGCAGTTCATCGAAATTGAACGACCAATCCGGCGGACGCAGCGGGCAATAGCGCGGCACACCTCCCGCCATCAAAATCGACGGTACATAACTGTCATAAAATGGCTCGAACATAATTATTTCATCACCAGGATCGGTCAGACCCAGGATAGCAGCGCAAACGGCCTCCGTCGCGCCGACAGTGACCACCACCTCGCGGCCAGGATCAAGGTCCAGCCCATAAAATGTTGCATCATGCTCGGTGATCGCAGCGCGAAGATCATCAAGACCGAGGCCATTGGCATATTGGTTATAACGCCCATCGGCCAGGGCGGCGGCGGAAGCCTGGATGATGGAACTCGGACCGTCGAAGTCGGGTTTGCCCTGCCCTAGATTAATGGCGTTGTGTTGGATTGCCAGAGCCGTTATTTCACTGAAAATGGTTGTGCCGAATGATTGCACGCGCTTTGCCATAGTGACCATGATGCGCTCCTGTAACGTAGAGATGATGTGTAATTAGATTAGGCTTGTCCTGGAATTCAATAGTACGCGATGTTCAGGAGTTTTCAACCACGATTGTTGACTCTGTGGGGGAAATTTTATATAATTAGTCCGAAGATCGTATTATTTGAATGTCGTATATTTGGATAATCGCATGAATGATAAAAAGCAAACCAATACCAAATATGAAGACCTGCTTCAAACCACTAGCGATGGCCTACATCGGCTATTTTGGGGGCTACGAATTGATCAGCTTGGGACATGGTCGGAAATACTCAAAGGCTTTGCCCAACTGGATTTGCATGTCCTGAAACTAATCGCCGAACGCCCCGGCATCATCCTCAAAGAAATCTGTGATGAGCTGGGTATTCCAAACAGCACACTGACCAGTGCCATTAACCGCTTGGAAAAACGCGGACTGCTCAAGCGGGTTATCAGCCAGCGGGACCGGCGCTCGTTTGAACTGGAAATGACTAAAAAGGGTTGGGAGATTAAGGCCGAGCATGACCGTGTAGATCGTATCATCACCACTCTGGTACTGGATGCACTGGATGACGACGAAACGCAACACTTTGTGGCATTATTGGCAAAGGTTTGCCAGCATCTCCGTTAGTTATTTTGCATCAAATTGCAACGAATTTCGTAAATTACGGTAGACGTACCAGGCGCGAGTTACGACATAATTTAGCTTGACAAATAATTATTTTTAGATTAGCCTAATTTTGATTGGACGCCCTAAAAATTAAGGGGGCAGTCCTGTGTTAACGGGCTTATCATATATGATAGACCAAGTTGAAATCCAAGGGGGAGACAACATGATTACCTTGCAAAACGTTACAAAGCAATATCAAATGGGCGCGGTAACAGTAACCGCTCTAGAAAACATCTCGCTGCAAATAGATCGTGGAGAGTTCGTTGTTGTATTAGGGCCATCCGGCAGCGGCAAATCGACGTTACTCAACATGATTAGCGCACTGGATACTCCCAGTGGCGGCACGGTGATTGTCAATGAGCAGAAAGTGACCAACGGCAGCCGTAACGCGCATTTCAAGTTCCGGCGAGAGACAATTAGCTTCATTTTCCAGACGTTCAACCTGTTCCCGGGCCTGACCGCTCTGGAGAATGTGCAGTTTGCGGTGGATATGAAAGCCCGCCGCAACGGTGTCAATATCGCCGAGCAAGTTTTGGCAGATGTGGGGCTGGGTGAACGTGTCACTCACTTCCCACACGAGCTTTCGGGTGGTGAGCAGCAGCGCGTCGCAATTGCACGGGCATTGGCAACCCAGAATCCGATTTTGCTGGCCGATGAACCTACTGGTGAATTGGATTTCCGTACTGGTGTTCAAATTCTGCGGCTACTTCAAGACCAGGCCACAAACGGTAAGACTGTCTTGGTGGTGACACATAACCGCGAAATTTCACGCATTGCAGATCGTGTGATTGAATTGAGTAGTGGCAGAATCGTCAGTGATGGCACACCACAGGGTGGTAAATCACCAATCAGCGAATTGCACTGGTAGGGAGGTGCAAAGATGAACCTACGTTTTTGGCTACGATGGTCATGGCGCGACTTGCGGGCACGCTGGCTACAGGTCGTGGCGATTGCGTTAATTATCGCGCTTGGTACAGGTGTTTTCGCTGGATTAGGAGGCCAGAAGACCTGGCGCATTGATTCTTATGACGCCAGCTATGGCCGTTTGAATATGTTCGATTTGCGTGTGCAATTGACCGAAGGCAGCTATGTAGCTGGTGATGCATTAATTGACCAGATCGAAGCGATTGATGGCGTGGCGACGGTTGAAACACGTCTGCTGACTCCGACTCTGGTTGATGCCTCGACTGATAGCGAAGACATTCTCGTCAAAGGGCTGGTTATTGGCGTGGATGTGGCTGATGGTGGCCCGCACGTTAATGGCGTGTATGTCGATGAAGGTGATGGCCGTACATTGACGGTGGCCGATGCTGAATCGGAGCAAAATGTGGCGGTGGTCGAGTACAAATTTGCCAGGCATTATGAGTTAGAGCCTGGATCCCCCCTGCGAATCAGCGGAAACCATGATCTGGTTTTTGTAGGATCCGGACACTCACCAGAGTATTTCATGGTTATGCCCGAAACTGGACAATTCTTCGCCGAATCAACATTTGTGGCGCTTTTTGTACCGCTGGAAACTGCCCAACGGTTGGCCGGGCGAGAAGGCTTGGTCAATGATGTGGTGCTGTTGCTAGACAATGGTGCAGATAGCGAAGTTGTGCAGGCAGAACTGGAGAATCGGCTGGATGCAGCTTTCCCAGAAACTGGTTATTCCATCATGACTACCGGTGATGATCCGGTTTATTCAACATTGTATTCGGATGCGGAAGGCGACCAACAACTCTGGAATACCGTTGCGATGCTGTTCCTGATTGGTGCAGCGATGGGTGCGTTCAATCTTGCCGGGCGTATGGTCGAGTCACAGCGACGACAGATTGGCATTGGTATGGCGCTGGGTGTGCCGCGCAAATGGCTTGCTTTCCGCCCGATGCTGGTTGGTGTTCAAATCGCTGTGCTGGGAACGCTTTTTGGGCTGGTAACAGGCTTTGCAATTGGGAAGGCGTTCCTGGGAATCTTGGAGGCAAACTTCCCATTGCCTTACTATGTCACATCGTTTTATCTTCCTGGTTTTCTGATTGCCACCCTACTCGGCATTAGCATTCCATTCCTTGCCACGCTAATTCCAGTATGGCGTGCAGTGCGTGTTGCACCGCTGGATGCCATCCAAACTGGCTATATCGTGGCAAAAGGCGGCGGTTTGAACAAACTGGCAAATCGTTTGCCAATACCGGGCCGCAGCTTCTCACAGATGCCCGTTCGCAACATTCTGCGCTCTCCCTGGCGAACAACGCTGACCGTGTTGGGAATTGCCATTGCCATTATGTTGTTAACCTTCATCGTGGGCGCACTCGATTCCTTTGTTGCCACGATGGATCAAGCCGACGATGCGTTTCGTCATCAGGGGAGAAATCGTGTTCTCGTCAATCTCGATTTCTTCTATCCGGTGGATAATGGCGAAGTGACGGCCATCAGTACCTTGACGAGTGAAGATAATCAGCCATTGGTGGCTGGAGCAGAAACGGCGTTGCTTCTCGGCGGCACACTCATTAAAGACGGTGTGGAAATCGAGACAGCACTGGAATTGCATGATATGGAGTCAGCTATCTGGCGGCCTGCGTTGGTCGCGGGTAGCTTGCAGGCTCCAGAGGGCGAAATGGGCGTCATCATCTCCGAAAAAGCGGCTAAAGACCTGGAGGTAGAGGTCGGTGATACCATTACACTGGAGCATCCAGTCCGCAGTACGACATCGTTGTTTGCCTTCCGGTTTGAAAACAATGATGTGACGATTATCGGTATTCACGATAACCCCCTACGGCCATTGAGCTATATGCTGCTCGAAAGTGCTGCCATGATGGGATTGGCCGATGTGACCAACCAGATTGTTCTGGAACCTGCGCCGGATGCCAGTGCAGATGACATCAAGACTGCACTGCTGACACAAGCTGGTGTAACATCTGTCGAGCCAATTTCAGAATTCTCAGAAGGTGTGGAGCGTATGTTGGAACTGGCCGCCGGAATGCTGCGTGTGATTCAAGGCGTGGTGCTGGTCATGGCCTTCCTGATTGCTTTCAACACCACCAGTATTAGCGTCGATGAGCGCGTGCGTGAAATCGCAACGATGTTTGCCTTTGGGTTGCCGGTGCGAACTGTAACCCGGATGCAGATTGTGGAAAACGTCATCATTGGCGTGCTGGGAACGCTGCTTGGTATCCTGGCTGGCTGGGTTGTGGTAAATCTCGTATTTACGATGGACACGCCAGAACTGGAGGAGTTCAACTTCATAATCACACTGGCTCCAGCAACGCTGGTCGCGGCGGCGGTGTTGGGTGTACTTGTGGTTGCATTGACCCCACTGTTGAGTGTACGCAAGATGACACGCATGGATATTCCTTCCACGTTGCGTGTGATGGAATGAGTTGATGGATAACCAACGGAACCGGCGGCTATATCGACTATGGTCGCCGGGTTATGATCTGGTCTTCAGGCCAGTTTTCAAAAAAGCACGGCGGCGTGCTATTGATATGCTGGAGATGCAGCCGGGCGAACACCTACTCATCCCCGGCGTCGGCACGGGTCTTGATCTGGAATTGTTGCCAGACAGTATTCGTGTCATAGGGATTGACCTAAGCACAGCAATGCTCTCAAAGGCACAGGGGAAGGTCGCTGAACGTGACATCGCCTTACTGGAAATGGATGCACAACAATTGGCTTTTCCCAATGCTCATTTCGATGCAGTCTTGTTCAACCTGCTGTTGAGCGTGGTACCAGATGGCAAGCTGGCGTTCAATGAAGGTTGGCGCGTATTGCGTCCAGGTGGACGGATGGTGATATTCGACAAGTTCCTAGCGGCAGAACAGCGACTCAAGGCTGGCCGCCGCATCGTTGGGCGCTTTGTCCGCGCCTTCGGTACGGATCCCAATCGACGGCTGAGTGAAATTATTGGTGATGTACCAAATCTAACAATCAAGCAAAATGAGGCGAGTCTGTTGCGTGGACAATATCGCCTTTTGTACATTGAGAAAGCTGGATAGTTGTTGTATGAGCAGCGACTACTCATCGCCGTCTATGATCCGCCTCGTGATTTGCATAGGACGCAATTGCAATCCCAATGCGGAAGCGGAGCCGTTATTTCAAGAATTAGAAGCGACATTTGATGAGCCGAGCGACTTTCGCTGTACGAAGACAATGCGTTGGGAACGCGCCAATTGCCTCGACTAGTGTGGAATAAGGCCGAATCTGGTTTTCTATCCGGCAGGAACTTGGTTCCACAATACCGATCAAGAAAAGCTGGAGCAAATCACTGCCAGGTTTCTGTCGTTGCAGGCCAACCGTGGTGAATAGCAATCGGGATAGGGGACGGGCGACCGCCCCCTCCCACACCACCGGACATGCGGGTCCGCATCCGGCGGTTCGGTCAAGTATGACGAAGATTGTACTGTTGAACGAGACTTTTCAGTCCAAAGGTCTGCCAAAAGGCATTATTGAGCGCACGATGTAGCCAGGGAGAATTGGACAGACGCCAATCACCTTGACTTGTTCCGGCGTTCAACTTCGCCCAATGTTCCGGTACTTCCAGACGTCGCAGATTACGATAACGGTTCTTGGGCGTCTTCCACTGTT
Source organism: Aggregatilineales bacterium (assembly GCA_965215855.1). Lineage (GTDB taxonomy): Bacteria > Chloroflexota > Anaerolineae > Aggregatilineales > J027 > J027. Next base: position 963,761 of record CBDCER010000003.1, read on the forward strand.
TCCAGCAAAGTTGCCGTAACCGTCTTCGTAACCACTCATCCAGTCGTTGCAAATGGCCGCGAGCGTCCGCCAGCGCATAGTAATTCACCCAACCAACCGTATACTGATTGAGCGTATCGCGTATGTCTTCTAACGAGCGTCCACTGTTGCGCCGTGTCATTCCTCGAAGGCGACGTTTGGCACGTTCCAGGCTTTGCGGTGCGATACGAATACCGACCCCACCGCCTGCTCTTCAATAGAAGCTAAAACCCAGAAACTTGCGCTTTACAGCCAAATCAACCGCACTTTTCTCACGGTTGACCTGCAAACGCATTCGGCCTTCGATGAAACGGCACGTACTTGCCATCACGCGCTCCGCTGCCCGTTTGCTCTGCACGAAGATGTTGCAATCATCGGCATAGCGCACAAACCGGTGGCCGCGTTCCGCCAACTGCTCGTCCAGTTCGGTCAGCACAATGTTACTCAATAACGGTGACAATGGCCCACCCTGCGGTGTCCCCTTGTCCGTGTCAGTGTACATGCCGCCGACCATCACCCCGGACTTCAGATAGGCATTTACCAGTCTCAGCACCCGCTTGTCGTCTATCATAGTCTTCATTCGCGCCATCAAGCGGTCATGGTTCACCGTGTCGAAAAACTGCGCCAGATCAATGTCCACTACCCAGGTGTATCCCGCTGCTATCGTCTTCTGCGCCGCTTTCACGGCATCATGGGCACTACGCCCTGGTCGGAAACCATAGCTATGCGGGCTGAATGTCTTCTCAAAGATCGGGCTGAGTACCTGGTGTATTGCCTGTTGGATCATTCGGTCGAGCACGGTTGGTATGCCTAACTGCCGTGTTCCACCATTCGGCTTCGGGATTTCCACCCGCTTCACTGGACTGGGCACATAACTCTCCCGTTCCAGTTTGGCGCGTATCCCTTCCCAATGCTCGCGGAGATGGTCGGGCAGTTCTGATACCGTCATTCCGTCTATCCCCGCGGCTCCCTTGTTTCGCTGCACTTTTTCCAGTGCTGTGAACAGGTTTCCACGACTGAATATCCGTTCCCACAGACTTGCTTCGTGTTGAGGTCTTTCCTGTCTTTCCATTTGTTCCAGTCGTGGCCTTGGCCCCGCACGCTTATCCCCAGCCGCCAGCTTTCCTTCCACGTTTGGCTCAGTCTCCCTGAGTTTCGGCTGTCCTACCACGTCTCTACGCCTTTCTCCTCAACTTCTTTTCCTTCAGCCCTTCGCCCTGTAGTTGGCTTTCACCAACCGCCCCGGATGGTCGTTACCCCATCGACTACTACGGCCTCGGCTGACTTCTGACATTCAAAAAAAACGCCAGACCTCCCCGGATAAGGTACGATAACTTTCCTCCAAGCCCTGCCACGTTTACATCACGCCACTTCTGTCCGTTGGGGCTTTACTGTCTCGTGCCAGCTTACCCGGCGCGTCATGCCTCTTTACGTGGTTCCTGTCCGTCAGGTCTGGATTTTGCCCTCCGGCTTCCTCTCCACATCTGCTCGCGCTCGATGCAGTTGCCTTCGGCTAGTGGTTCGTCGGACTAACGCCCACAGCGGACTTTCACCGCCTAGTTATCGCCCATGCCGGGCGTACACAAAAACGGCCCGATCTTGGCACGATCAGGCTGTCTACTGCTTGGTTGGAGAGTAATTAGACCTTGCAGGAATATCTCCCTTGTGGCTACACTCGTCAGGATGACAAATGAGGAGCTGCTGTATGTTGTTTCGCCCGCGTACCACACCAGGGTGAATATTCCTGCAAGGTCTAAAGCAACAGGTTAATTGACGGTCAGTGTATATCTGACCATGCCACGCTGATAGAGGCGGCGAAGCTGTGCTGGTTGGTTTTCCTGGCCCAGGTGCAGGGTTTCACCAGTATGGACTACAATGTCACGGTCTGCACAAAACACCCACGCATCGCCTTTTAGCACATGGATTGTCAGAGGGCCTTCCGGTAGTTGGATAGCCTCATCCGTCAGATGAAGGACTTCTTTCAGATCAACAGATTCACGTTGGATAATATCTAGATTACGTACAGCAGCCATGTGGTTAGCCTCCTCAAATTGCTTTTGTTCTTGATTGATGTATACACCTTACAAAATTAACCGGGGTGGTGTCACCCCCCCTAGAGGTAGTCTTTCCAAATTCGCTCAAAATATGGCTGGCAATCCCCTACACTCATGCTATCGAGAAAACAACTGGATGCTCATCTAAACTGGAAATGACCGCTTGATGCTCTCCGGCTGGCAGGCCCACTGCTTCGCCACATTTCACGACAACATCCTCACCACCAAACGTAACCCAGGCTCTCCCGGACAACACGCGAATCACCTGAGAATTACAGTGGATGCTATGCGCTTTGCCACTTTTAAGAGAAATGGTTCCCAGCTTACTCGCTATGGATTGCATCTTACGTCCCGTAGTACCATTTGTCCGATGAAGCATTCCTTTTAGAACAACCGACACTTGTTGGATTGCGCCAAATTTACGTGCAGTAGCCATGTGATTAATCTCCTCATTTGCTCTTGTTTGATGTAACCACCATACAAAATCAACCAGGGAGTCGTCACCCTCCCTAGAGATAGTCTTGCAAAATTCGCCCGAAATATGATGCTGAATATAATGAGAATATCCCGCTGATGAGCCAATGTTTGGTAGCCAGAATGACCGAGAAACTACCCGTCCCATTGGATGACTTCAAAGAACGCGAACTCGAAATCCTGGCGATGATGGCCGATGGCCTATCAAACCAGGAAATCGCCGAGCAATTGTTCATCAGCAAAACAACCGTGCGCTGGTACAACAAGCAAATCTACAGCAAACTCGGCACTAGTCGCCGCACCGAAGCCATCGCTTGTGCCCGCGAGATGGGCTTAATCGGCGATACCACAACACAATCCACCCGCCATCACGATCTTCCCATCACAACTGGCCCTTTCATCGGGCGCGACGACGAGCTAGCTGAACTCGCTAATCTGCTCCACAATCCCGACATTCGCCTGCTCTCGATCATCGCTGCTGGTGGCATGGGTAAATCACGCCTCTCGCTCGAACTCGCCCATCTTGTCAAAAACAACTACGAACACGGCGCTGCTTTCATCGACCTCACCCCCGTCCGCAATCCCAACGACATCGCCCAATTCGCAGCATCCAGCCTGGGCCTAACCATCAACGGCCAACAAAGCCCCCAGGAAGCCCTATTCAACTATTGCCGCGAAAAAGAACTACTCCTGATCTTCGACAACGTTGAGCATGTGCTATCCGGTGCCAGTCTTTTATCCGACATCGTGGAAGTTGCTCCCAGAGTGACCATCATCGCTACTTCCCGTGAACGCCTCAAATTACGAGTTGAAACTGTATTTAATCTGTATCCTGTAGACCAATCCGGCGGCCAATTATTCGTCGAAGTCGCTGCCATGATGCGCCCCAACAACATCATTCATGACAACGACCAGCCACACATCCAGCGCATCGTTGAACTGGTTGGCGGACTACCGCTGGGCTTGATCCTGGCCGCCACCTGGGTCGATACCCTCTCTATCCCCGAAATCGCTGACGAAATCGAAGCCAGTCTCGACTTTCTCAGTGCCGATATGGGCGACATGCCCGAACGCCAACGCAGCATCCACGCCGTCATTGATCCCACCTGGAAACGCCTCACCAAACAAGAACAAACTGCCTTCATGTGGGCTTCCGTCTTTCGTGGCGGCTTCACCCGCGAAGCCTTCCAACAGGTAACAGGCGCTTCCGTCCGCACCATCCAAACCCTCCTCAGTCGTTCCCTGATGAGTCATGGACACGGGCGACGCTATGACATGCACCCCTTGTTGCGCCAATATGCCCGCGAAAAGTTAGAAGATGCCGGCAGTATATCGGATGCAAAGCAAGCCCATCTGCAAGCATTCTTGAACTATGCTCAGAAACACGCCGACAGAATGTATGATGGACAGCATTATATCGAGGCGATTGCGGCGTTGGATATCGAGCAAGATAACTTCCGCGCCGCATTGGATTGGTCGCTTGACGGGTACGAAATACAACTTGGTGCAGCACTAACACTGGCCCTAGGTGATTTCTGGACAGTTCGCTCCAGAGTACAGGAAGCAATCACTTACGTTGAAAAAGCACTCCAACAATCCGATCATCCTATGCTTTACTACTGGCAAGCAACTTATCTGGATCGGCTGGGAAAAGTAGACTCATCCATAGAAGCAGCACATCACGTGATTGCGTATGGCGAAGAAAATCAGAATCTAGAGATTCTGGCATATGGGCAGACGCGGTTAGGCATGAAGCAAAATAAGATAGAAGCCAGCTCTCTATTTGAATCAGCACTATCCAATGCCCTGAAAACGGATAATCGACATCTCATTGCCAATTGTCATCATTACCTAGCATTGATCGGAGCTAGCCAATTTTCTGTAGACGATACCCGTTCTCATCACCAGCAGGCACTCAAAATCTTTGAATCATTAGGTGATCTCCACGGTATTTCACGGGTTAGTAACAATATCGCCCTGGCATATTATGATAATGGAGAGCGTGTACAAGAAGCAAAAGAATTGATGGCGTATAGCCTGCAACTCAAACGGGAAATTGGAGATCGTGCAGGAGAAGCACGACGGTTAACCACCTTAAGTATATGGGCAATGAGCGAAGAAGAGTTTGAGCAAGCACAAGAATGGCTGGCGGAAAGCCGTGCGATTTGTGAAGAATTGGGTGAACTAGACCGTCTATCCTATGTGCTATCAACAGAAGGGCTATTGTATCTTCTTATGATGGATTTTGAGCAGGCGCAGGCAACCTTAGAACGCAATCTTCAAATCGACATTGACCTTCAGGATTATCGAGGCACAGTTGATATTTATAGCCTATTGGGTCAGCTCCAATTATTGCAGAACAACCTGACTGATGCCCGTTCCCTTCTCCAGAAAGCATTTGATGTTATCAAACTTAATCCATTGCAACCCGCGATGTTGATGATCACCTACGCGAATTATCTATGGAAAAAACGCGAATTGGATGCTTGTGTTCCCATTGTCGCTGCTCTAGCAGATCGAGAATTAAATACCTATATACAATACCTTCGCCAAAAACGAGGGATTGAAAGGGCTTTAGTGTCGTGTAAAGTTGTCTACATAAACCGATGAAGACAAAAAGGCATGACGAAAAAAGCCCATGATTGATATTGTAACACTATTGCTCTGCTTTGAGGTACACCTATCACCAACAACCCTACGACAAATGAGCCGGATTATCCCAGCCATACTGGCGATGACAGGGCGGGTCACGATGCTGGGTATCTCACGATGGACAGATAAAGGGGGGAGCTATCGGACGATACAGCGGTTGTTCCACACAGTGCTACCGTGGGCAGAGATGCACTGGGCATTTTTTCGCCAACACGCCCTCAATCCGGAAGATGAGTACCTACTGGCCGGCGATGAATGGGTCGTGACAAAATCGGGCAAGAAGACCCATGGGGTGGATCGCTTCTTTTCAGGATTGTACGGCAAACCCGTGCCGGGCGTGGCATTCTTCGGACTATCACTGATAAGTATTGAGGAACGGCAAGCCTATCCAGGCATGGTGGAGCAACGGGTACGCAGTGAGGCTGAGAAAACGGCAGCCAAAGCCGCCAAGAAAAAGAGCAAGAAGAAGCGGAAAAGAGGCAAGCCCGGGCGTCCTAAGACCCAGGTGGAGTTGCCCCCAGAACTACAGCAGATTCAAGGCATGGTGCAGCGACAATTGGCACTGATCAAGGACACGATTCAGGTGACTTATCTGGTGTTGGATGGTAAATTCGGCAACAACAATGCCCTGCAAATGACCCGGCAATGTGACGTGCATTTGATCTCCAAATTGCGTCATGATGCGGCGTTGTATATACCCTATGTTGGCCCACAATCTAAATATGGTCAGCGTCGCAAATATGGTGATAAGCTCAACTATCATGCCATCCCGTCTGACTATTTGAAGGAAACCACCCTGGAAGATGGTATCCAAACCCAGACCTTTCAGGCAACATTGCTTCACAAAGACTTCGCCCAACCCCTCAACGTCGTCATCATCGTCAAAACAGACTTGAAAACAGGAAAACAGGCGCGTGTGATTTTGTTCAGCAGTGACCTCAGCCTATCTTATGAGCGCTTGATTGACTACTACAGCCTACGCTTCCAGATTGAATTCATCTTCCGCGATGCCAAACAGCATTTCGGACTGGAAGACTTCATGAACGTCGCCGAGACAGCGGTCACCAATGCCGCCAACTTGTCTTTCTTGATGGTCACGCTCTCCCGTATCCTACGCCGCCTCCTTTTCCCTGATTATCCGGATGCCAGTATCCTTGATCTCAAAGCCCGCTTTCGTGGTCGCAAATATGTCGCTGAAACATTAAAATTACTTCCGGAAATCCCTGATCCTATTTTATTGGATCGTATCTTTTACACGGTGGCGTCTCTCGGTGCTATCCATACCGTTGCGTGCCACTCCGCCTCGTCATAATTTGGCGAAGGTATTGTATATAGGTAGCAATTTGATTATCAACAATTACTTTCTACAACCGTTGGTCTATCGCGTCCAGCAGCACATTGGTGATGAGGCCTGGCAACGTACCCTTGCTGCCGTGTCTGGAATCGCGCTGGAGCAAGCATTTCAAGAAATTGCAAATGAACTCCGACTGTAGACAATTTATGAAAACTAGTCGAAACAACATATTGTTGCCCGCAATCGAGATAAAACCCCGGTCAGCGACCCCTCGATAAATCGAGGAGCTAGTATCTCACGCTGACCAGTCTGAGTTTTTCGGGACTACGTTACGGGCGAATAGATAGGCACTTTGGGGTGACTGAACCAGCCCCAAGCTCTGCGGTGAACGATTAAACAGGCTGAGGGTCTAGGCCAGTGTCGTTCACAACAAACCGCCCGCTAACATTGACGAGGTTCACGTTACCGTCAATTGACGAGAATACAGGTAACAACATGCAAAATCGCGTGCTGGTGCTGGACAAGAACAAGCAACCCCTGATGCCCTGTCATCCAGCCAGGGCGCGTCAGTTGCTCAAAGAAGGCAAAGCGGCAGTATTTCGTCGCAAGCCGTTTACGATTATCCTCAAAGAACGTGAAGGCGGCTATACCCAGGATACACAAGTGAAAGTTGATCCTGGCAGTAAGACGACGGGTATCGCTGTTGTTGTGGATGGCAAGCGTGGCCCCAAAGTCATCATAGCCATTGAACTGGAACATCGGGGCCACACCATCAAGAAGAAGATAGATGCCCGGCGTGCAGTCGGACGTGGACGACGCAACCGAAAAACTCGCTACCGCAAGCCACGTTTTAACAACCGGAAACGCAAAGATAACTGGTTGCCACCGAGCCTACAGAGTCGTGTCAGCAACATTGAGACCTGGGTAGACCGCTTGCGCCGCTGGTGTCCTGCGACGCATCTGGCGGTTGAACATGCCAAGTTCGACATGCAGAAAATGGAGAGACCAGAGATTGCTAGCATTGAATACCAGCAAGGTACGCTGGCGGGCTATGAAGTGCGCGAGTACTTGCTGGAAAAGTGGGGGCGCAAGTGTGTTTATTGCGGGGTGGTGGATGTGCCACTTGAGGTTGAGCATATCATCCCCAAGGGTCGGAATGGAACCAATCGCGTCGATAATCTGACGATAGCGTGCCATGACTGTAACCAGCAGAAAGGCTCACTGACCGCTGCCGAATTCGGGTTCCCAGAACTCCACGCGCAGGCCAAACGCCCCTTGCGAGATGCCGCTGCTGTTAATACCATTCGATGGGCGGTGGTTGATGTTCTCAAAGCAACGGGATTACCTGTTGAGATCGGCACCGGCGGACGTACAAAGTTCAATCGGTGTAAACAAGGCTATCCCAAAACTCATTGGCTCGATGCGGCGTGCGTCGGAGCAAGCGGCACGGATGTCTATGCTGATCCTAACTTGCAACCGCTTCACATCAAGGCAACCGGCCACTAATCACGGCAAATGTGCCGGGTCGATAAGTACGGATTTCCCCGCACCAGAAGTAAGCAAGGTCGTAAGCATTTCGGCTTTCAGACCGGCGATATTGTCAAAGCAGTCGTCACCTCTGGAACCAAGATTGGAACCTATGTTGGCAGAGTGGCCGTTAGAAAACGAGGCGCGTTTAACATCACATCGCAAATGGGCAAGGTGACAGACATTCATCATCGCTTTTGTGAGTTACTGCATCAATCAGACGGATACTCATATACGGAAGGAGGAATGCGCTATTCCCCTCCCCGCTAATGTACATTAACAATTTAATCGGGAAATAGGCTTATGTGTGCCAAAATGAGTTTTTTAGGCCTAACTTGAAGTGGATTTGGTATATTGCACATCCACATCAATAGTAGTCTATCGTTTCCCTGTTATTTTGTTAAACTCGGAATGTGTCAAGAAAATGAGACAGCTTCACAAAAAAGATTAAGGAACAACCAGCGGGTTAGGCGGGTTGATCCAAACGGACTGTGGCGGCCCGGCCACTTGCGGAGGGCCTTTGACAAAACGTTCGGGATGGGCCGCAAAAGCATCGGCTAACACGGCCTGACGCTGTTGCTGAACAAGGGTAGCTTGCCCATGATGCACACTGGCTGGGGTCAGCAAATTCAAGCCGGTATGGTAGTGTTGCTGGTTATACCAGTTGAAGAACTGACGTGCCCAGGCCCGCGCATTCTGAATGGAACGGAAACGATCAGGGTAAGTGGGCTGGTATTTGAGCGTTTTGAACTGCGCTTCAGAAAACGGATTGTCATCTGAGGTATAGGGGCGTGTAAAGCTGGCATTGACGCCCAACTCAGCGTACAATAAGGCTAATGGTTTGGCTCGCATCGGTTTGCCGTTATCGGCATGGATGGTCAGTTGTTGAGGTTCAATGCCTTCTTTCTGACAACTGGTCTCGATCAGGGTTCGGGCCAGTGACGCCAGTTGGCGCTCGGCCAGGGTCCACCCCACGACATAACGACTAAAGATATCCAGAACAACATAAAGGGCATAGTGCTGACCCTTGTGGGGGCCTCGCAACTGGGTGATATCCCAACTCCAGACCTGGTTGGGAGCCGTTGCCAACAATTCGGGTTTCTGGTAGGTCGGATGCCGCCGTTGGTTGCGCCGTTCGCGGACTTCAGCATGGGCGCTTAAGATACGGTACATCGTGCGCCAGTGACAATAATACTGTCCCTCATCCAGCAAGGTGGCATACACCTGACGCGGCGATAGGTCAGCAAATCGCTCACTATTGAGAATATCGCGCACCGTCAGACGTTCCGCACTGGACAACGCCCGCGCTGGGGTCGGACGTTCACGCCAAGTTGTGGCGACTGGCGGGCACGGTAGAGCCGACTGCGCGGCACATTCAATACGGCACAGGCACGGCTCACACCCACCTGGACTGCCAATTCCTCAGCCATCTGCGTCATGATCCTTCGTCCTCGTTGAGTATCTCCAGTAACCGCGTCAGCTTTTTTTGCGCTTCAATGATCGCCTCGGCTTGCTCCAATTGGCGGCGCAGTTTGGCATTTTCCTTCGCCAATCGCGCTGCCTCGCTAGCAGCCGGATTGGGTGTCGGACCACGTCGTCTACCCGCCAACTCACCCCGTGCCCGTTGTGCCCGCCACGTCGATAGGTGCGAGTGATATAGCCCTTCTCGACGCAACAAAGACCCTAACTCACCGTACTGACACTGATCCGCTTCTGCTAAGATTCGCGCTTTGTACTCCGCGCTGAAACGACGTCGCGTTGCCTGCACTCGGACTTCTGGATCTGCATATTTGCCATTCACTTGAGACATTTTCCTGTTCCTTTGCTCCGCCCTCAATTCTACTCTAAACTTTTGGGCGAAGTTGTCTCATCTATATGATGCTGTCGCCGAATTCAACTGAAACGCCTTTTGACAGAAATCGACTACAATAGAGCGCAAGTTCAAGTGGTTTAGTCTGTCAGAGAGGATTCCAATGTGTTTACGTCCCCGACCCGTCAATGATATTCCCGAACAAACTATCGCAGTGGCAAAAGCGGCCTTTCCCAAAGGCAATGTCTACATGAAGATGCGGGATGAACTGGGTGCTTTTTATGCAGATGAAGCTTTTGCTGAACTGTTTTCGAGTCGAGGACAACCTGCCGAAAGCCCATGGCGTTTGGCCCTGATCACCATCCTGCAGTTTGCTGAAAATCTCACTGACCGCCAAGCGGCGGATGCGGTACGCGGGCGGATTGATTGGAAATATGCGCTGAGTTTAGAATTGACAGATCCGGGGTTTCATTTCTCGGTATTGAGTGACTTTCGGGCGCGGTTGGTAGCGCATGATGCATCCGAGCAGTTAGGGCAATCGCATATCAAACCTTAATTCTCGAACAATGAGCCATTATGACCTTCAAAATCCCCAATAATCGAACCGAATTTGCAGCTTTGACATTGAGTGTTGCGCTGAATACCCGATAACCTTATCGGATGCATAGATCAAATGAGGTCAAGAGGGTTCAATAAGGCCCATTTTTCCATTAAGAAAGCATATGCGATTGCCCTATAGTATTTGTAGGGCAATCGCATATCAAACCTTAATTCTCGAACAATGAGCCATTATGACCTTCAAAATCCCCAATAATCGAACCGAATTTGCAGCTTTGACATTGAGTGTTGCGCTGAATACCCGATAACCTTATCGGATGCATAGATCAAATGAGGTCAAGAGGGTTCAATAAGGCCCATTTTTCCATTAAGAAAGCATATGCGATTGCCCTACCGAGCAGTTGCTCAATGCTATGCTCAAGCGGTTCAAGTCACTGGGTTTGGTAAAGGTCAGAGGCAAACAACGGACGGACTCGACGCATATCGTGGCAGCAGTACGGATGCTGAATCGTCTCGAACGGGTGGGGGAAACGCTCCGCTATACGCTAAATGTCCTGGCTGAACTTGCGCCGGTGTGGCTCAAAGCGCAGGTGCCGGTCGAGTGGTTCGACCGCTATAACAACCGTTTCGAAAATCACCGACTACCGACGGAAAAACTGGAACGAGAAGTGCTGACCAAAACCATTGGAGCGGATGGGTACGCGCTGCTCGCCGCGGTCTATGATGCTGGGGCTCCGGTGGGTTTACGAGATCTCGAGGCGGTCCAACTCTTGCGGACGATGTGGATCCAGCAATTCTATGTTGAAAATGACACTATTCAATGGCGCGGCAAGAACAACTTGCCCCTGAGTGAGACAATGATCGCCTCGCCTTATGACACGGAGGCGCGTTACAGCCATAAGCGCAGCACGACTTGGACGGGCTACAAGGTTCACCTAACAGAAACGTGCGATGATGATCGCCCCTGCCTGATCACCCACGTTGAAACGACATCCGCCACATTGCAAGATGTTGAAGTGGTTGAGCGCGTTCATGACGACTTGGCCGAGCATGACAATCTCCCCGATAAGCACTTGATGGATATGGCCTACATGTCCAGCGATGTGCTGGTTTCCAGTCAGAAATTGGATGTTGATCTGGTCGGACCAGTTCGTCCTGACACCAGTTGGCAAGCCCAAACAGAAGGGGCTTTTGACATTACCTGTTTTGAGATTGACTGGGATAAGAAAAGGGTGATGTGTCCGATGGGCAATTTCACCAGCTATTGGCGCGAAGGTCGTGGCAAACATGACAAACCCAATATCAATGCGGGCTTCAAGCCATCGGATTGCCGGGCCTGTTCGAGTGCGTCACGCTGTACGCGCAATACTGGTAATGGCGCTCGAACTTTGACCTTCCCTCCGCAAGCGCAATATCTGGCATTACGAACCGCCCGCGAACGCCAACAAACGGACGAGTTCAAAGCGCAGTATCGAGTACGTGCGGGGGTGGAAGGCGTCATTTCACAGGCAGCTTTTACTCTCGGCATGCGGCGCACACGCTATCGAGGAAAGGATAAAACCCATCTCCAGAATGTTGCGACTGCTTCAGCGATCAATCTGTTTCGGGCGGTCAATTGGCCCACGGGCGAGCCCAAAGCTGAAACACGCCTCTCGTCCTTTGTGACCCTGGCTGCCTGATTACCCATTCGGCGACAGCATCTCTATATTGGCACTGAGGGAAATGAATATCGAAGACTTAGTTAACAGAATAATTTTGTTAATTGAGCAATGTTACTTTGATAGTTTCATCAATGGTATTTTAATAGAATTGCTGGGTAATTTACGAATAGACCGTAGCCAATGGAGTGTGATTACGCGCAAAATTCAGGAATCAGACGTACCACCATCACCAAAGGTTATAGAGTCGCTCTTTCTACAAGCGTTAAGATATGATGAGCTATCCGCTGATTTGGATGAGTTTGTTTATAGTGTACCCCATTGTCAAGACAAAAATATTCGTCAATTTAAGGTGGAATTTGCTCCTTTCTGGAAATAGATTTCGGCGAGTGTTTGATAATCAAGCGACTGATGTATACGGTGATGATTGTAGAAGTGTAGATAGTCCGACAGTCGAGATCGTGCCTGACGGGGACTGTCGTATTCGTGCAAATAGACCTCCTCATATTTGATGGTGCGCCACAGCCGCTCAGTGAAAACGTTATCCAATGCACGACCCCGGCCATCCATGCTAATTTGAGCGCCAGCTGCCAGGAGCAGTTGGGTGTACTGGGGACTGGTGAAGTGACTGCCCTGGTCGCTATTGCAGATGGTCGGTGTTGCCTGAGCCAGCGCAGTCTGCACAGCCTCCAAGACAAAGGGTTGGGCGAGGGTTTGATCGAGTGCCCAACTGACGATGTAGCGTGAATGCCAATCCAAGAGCGCCACCAGGTACATCCAGCCACTACGCAGCCGAATGTAGGTAATGTCGATGCCCCAGATATGATTAGGATAGGCCGCCTTCACATGTCGCAGCAAATACGGATAGACTCGGTGTTCGGGATGACGCTGGCTGAGTTTCGGTTCTGGGTATATCGCCCGCCGTCCCATCTCACGCATGTGTCGCGCCACAGCTTTATGGTTGACCAGCCGGTTCTCGCGCCTCAATTGCGCCGTGATCCGCCGCACGCCGTAGTACGGATGGGCTGTGTAAATCTCATCAATGTGATGGCGCAACGCCACAACCTCGGCTGAAGGCGGCACCGGCTTGTAGTACAAGCTGGCACGGCTCAGGCTCAATAGATTAGCCTGGGTACTCATCGGCATTTCACCCTCCCGCTCGACCATTGCTTTGCGCTCTGTCCGTGTCAATGAAACGGCCAGCTTTTTTTTTCAACCACGCCAATTGCGTGCTTAACTTCCCGATTTCCGCGTACACCTCATGTTTTTCGGCCTCGTGTTCCACTTGCAGTTCTCGTATGTCTGCCTCCTGTTTGCGGCTAAACAGTCCCGGTAATCCTGCCAACGCCTGCTCACGCCACTTGCGAACCATGTTCGGATGCACCCCATATGCGCTCGCTATTTCTGACAATGACTTTTCTTCTCTCAAGGCTTCTCGTGTCACTCTGGCTTTGAATTCTGCGGAATAACTCTTACGTTTCTTCATCGCTCTTGATCCACCTTATTTTCACGCATTTCATTGTCTAGTTTTTGGGGTACATTATAATACTACGCTGCTAGTGCAAGTAGAATGCCTAGAAGTAGCATTTCTGGCTCAAGTTCTTGTTTTAAAGCCATCTGTGCCAACGGCAAATAGAGAGTAAAAACAATAAGTACCGCTAATATCTTGATTGCATACCCACTGATGTTATCTATTTGGGATTTCTTCACGTCATCAACCTCTTCACCCTGAAGGAAACATTGAGGTCATTGTACTATTCTTTCCATGCCTTTACCCGCAAGTAACTGTGAGAATCATATTCGTTACTTGTAGCATTTTCTAAACAAAATTCAGGATTTGGAATACCTCCCACACCCAAACAGAAAAGGCGGCTGCCATCACTGACAACCGCCCGCACACAAATCAGCGAAAAGGAAAGCGCGTCGCTATTCGCTCACGATCTCGTAGGCCTGGCCTTCCCAGACGAAGATCACGTTTTCGCCCAGCGCCAGGAAACCAGCTACCTGCTCATCCAAATCCAGCAACTCGAAGTATTCATCGCTGAGGAAGACGATTTCTTCGGGTGTCATCTCGTCGGGGTTGTACAGCGTGTCGATCCAGACACCATCGCGCCATAGGAAGGTGCGATCACCTGCATATTGCACGGGCGCTGGCCCTGGCACACCGCGATAGCCATCCACCAGCTCATTATTCCCCTCAAAACTGTCACCACCACCGCCGCCAAATCCTGCGGTTGGGGCCGCCGCTGTATCTGCATCCTCCATATCCTGTGCTGCTTCAGCCGCATCCACCGCCGATGCCCCAGAGGACTCGCCCGCAACGTCCATTGCCACTTCCTCGGCCTCCCGAACCGCACGATCCCGCCCGGTCTGGCTGAAAATGTCGTCTTCGGTAATCAGGAAGGAAGTATAGGGTGTGATGATGCCATAACGGATGCTGAGGCGCACGATGCTATCTACCAATTCGGGGTCTTCACCATGCAACCGAATCGCATTCAGCAACTCGCCGATCTTGCGTGTGGCCCACAGGCGCGGGATCAGAACCTCACCACCAGCATTACTCCGGAAATCCAATCCCTCGTAAACGAAGGTCAGGCGCTCGTCCTGGAAGGAACCGGTTAACCGCAACGTGGCATTTCTTGCATCGCCACGATATCGTCCGGTGACAACCAATTGCGACCCCACGAACAGGTCAGGCAATGTGGCCGGGTACATGTCATAGACATGCACACCGTCGATTTCCATTTCCAGGTTGGTCAACACCGGCGCACTGATCTTGTTGTAGAGGGCGCTTACTTCCTCGTCGATGTCTTCCATCGGGCGCACATAAGCCGACGCCCCCTGAAATAGCTCACTCAGTTGGTCGAGCAAGAAGGTATCCACATCGTCACCGACGCCGAAGGTGAAGATACGAGTATTTTCGGAAGCATAATCGCCCGTGTTGTCGATGATGTCGGCAATGTCCGTCTCGCCTTCGGTGGGCAGCCCATCCGTCAGGAACAAAATCACTGTCGAGCGATCCGAGTCGGTCATTTCCAGCGCGGTTTGCAACGCGGCGTCAATATTGGTTCCGCCAATGGCTTCCAGCGTATCCAACCACTGTTTCGCATCCCGAACCTGATCCAGCCCTTGCATGTCGTTAGCGAAAACATTCACCCCCGTACTAAAAACCACGACATTGAAACGATCTTCGCTATTTAGATTCTCCAGCACAAACTTAGCTGCATCGCGGGCTTGATCCCACTTGTCGCCATACATTGACCCCGACTGGTCGAGGACGATAATCACGTCTTTGGGAATAATCTGGTCTTCGTCCACCTCAACTGGTGGCGCGATCAACAGTGTGAAGAAGCCATCTTCCCTGGCACTTTCGCGGTAAGTCAGCAAATTGAGGTTGATTTCGTCGCTGGCAACGCCATAGTACAAGCTAAAATCATAGGCTTCTTGGGTGCGCGTTGTCTCGAAACCGGCCACGAATTCCTTATCGCTACGACGGTCAATGGCAACGCGATGGGTCGGCGAGTAAATGCTGCTGATGGCATCATTCGAGTTCACATGGACGCGAATGCTCAGTTCACCAACAGGCAGCGGCGAGATATGGCGTGTACGCAGCGGGTATACATAATTCACCAGACCATTTTCCACTGGCAGCAACTGACTATATTCGATTTCCAGCTTGCGTTCCTCGCCGGGCGGAATAGGAAACACACTGGCCTGAATAGCGTTCGTGCCGACATATTCCAACAATGCTGGATCGCGAATCTGGCGCACAATTTCGTCGTAAATTGCACGGGCCTCGTCGGCTTCCAGAATTTGCGCCTGGATCGGCACACCATCAATAATCATCACCAGATCGGAAATGGTGACGCCGTGCGGCAGTGGGAATATATACGTGCCTTCCGCCATGAACGAGCCTTCGTTGACAAAGACCTGCTCAATGCGGGTGCGGGCAATTTGATCGGTAATCTCGACATCCACCCGATGCGAACGGATGAATACAGGTTGCCATTCGTCAGGGCGTTGCCAGACGCCTTCCGGGGCCTGGGGTATGTCTTGAATGGCGAGAGCCGGTATAATTCCGCTACCAATCATGACCAGACACATCAAAATGGCTATAATCAATTGGCGACGCATGATGCTTTCTCCTCAAACGATTTTGTTTGCGTTCTGATGTGGAGACGTTCATCGTTCGACAAAAGTTCCAGGTTAATTCTACGGATCGAGGCCCAGGCATGGCAACTGCCCCTATAGACCGGATTATCACCGACATTCGCCATCTGGCAGAGGGTATCGGTGTTCGACCGCCCCTCTCGAATGCAGAATATGAAACCGCCCAATTTGTCAAAAACCGGCTGGAGGCCGCTGGCATTGATACCGAGGAACAGTCGTTTCATAGCCTGGGACGCCTGGGCTGGCGGCTGGCTCCTGCCG
Source organism: Aggregatilineales bacterium (assembly GCA_965215855.1). Classification (GTDB taxonomy): domain Bacteria; phylum Chloroflexota; class Anaerolineae; order Aggregatilineales; family J027; genus J027. Next base: position 980,237 of record CBDCER010000003.1, read on the forward strand.
GACTACTGACTGGCGTGGGAATTGCGCTGGGTTTGCACAAATCGCGTTGGGTGCGCTATCTGGGCATGATGATCGCTGCTTTCGGAGCCTGGACGGGCAAGCGAGTCCAGACCGGACAACCCGCTTTCTGGGAATTAATCTTGCCGCAAAGCCGCGCCCATAATATCATCGGGCGGATTCCGCCGTGTGGCGACGTGCGCTCGCGGGTTGTTCTGGTCGCCAATCTGGATACGCACCGGGAACGCCGTTTCGCGCAATTTGCCCTCAACCCGTGTACTCAACTACAACGACTGGCTTTTGGCAGTTCCATGCTGACCAGCAATCAAACATGGGGTTGGATTCGCAAATTGCTGGCGGGTGTGTTATTGGGTTCTGCGGCGCTGGTTCTCGCTGACGAAAAAGAAACTGCCGTGCCAGGTGCGAATAACAATGCGTCGGGCGTGGCGCTTCTGCTCAATCTGGCAGCGCACCTGCACCAAAATCCGCTCGAACATACCGAGGTTGTGCTGGCTTTTACCGGCTGCGACACCGTCGGCGGGCGTGGCAGTGCTGAACTGGCAAGGCACTATCGCAAAACGTGGAAAGATGCACAATGGTTGGCTGTGCGCGGCGTTGGCGCTGGTGAACTGTGTTGGGTGATTGAAACCAGTCCGTCACGACCTGATGGCATAACCGTCGAAACTTTACGCCAGATCACAGCTTCCCATCCTGCCTGGGGCATCCTGGGGCGTCCGTTGGCCGTTCCTGATCCAGCCCACCCCTTCACCGCTCATGATTTGGACGCGGTAGCGGTGATGGGTTACGAACGCACGGGTGCTGCTCCCGTCAACTGGCAACAATCCCAGGACACACCAGACACTATCCAACCAGATAGTCTGTCGAAAGCATGGCACGCTTTGGAGAACTTCTTGCTGACCACTGACCGCGAGACACAATCTGCATGATTGAAGTCAACCAACTGTTGAAACGCTTCGGTGCGTTCACAGCCTTGCACGGCATTTCATTCGAGGCTCAAACGGGGGAGATACTCGGCTTTTTGGGGCCGAATGGCGCGGGCAAGACTACGGCCATGCGAATTTTGACGGGCTATATGCCGCCTACCTCTGGCACGGCTAGTGTCGCGGGCTACGACATCTTTAGTCAATCACTATCGGCCCGCCAGCACACCGGTTATTTGCCCGAAACTGTGCCCCTCTACCCCGATATGACGGTGCAGGGCTATCTGCATTTCATGGCCGAAGTGCGTCGCGTATCCCAACGCCGCCAGCGGGTACGAGATGTACTGGCTCTGGTGGGATTAGAAGACCGTGCCCGCGCCCTGATCCGCGATTTATCCAAGGGGATGCGGCAGCGCGTCGGCTTGGCGCAAGCTCTGATTCATCAGCCATCCGTGCTGATTCTGGATGAACCAACCATCGGGCTGGACCCACATCAGGCTGATGAAGTCCGTTCGCTCATTCGCCGCCTGGGCGGGCAGCATACCATTCTATTCAGCACCCACCTCCTATCCGAAGCCGAGGCACTGTGTGATCGCGTCGTGATTATCCACCAGGGGAAAATCGTCGCCACCGGCACACCTGCTGCTCTGCGCGACCAATTGCAACCCTCCCACCGCATTTTTGTGCGAACTGCTGGCGATTTGCCTGATTTGCGGCAATTGCTGGCCCACATCCCTGGCATAGAAACTATCGAGGTGCAGGGTTCCGGCTGGTTGGTGAATGCCGCACCCGCTAGCGAAATCCGGCCAGCCATTGCCGCTGCCATCACGTCGCATGGGCTGGAGTTGCTGGAATTGCGCCCGCTGGCAATGACATTGGAAGACATCTTCCGCCAATACACCGCGCAGCAAGGATAAGACGATGGGAGGCATCTGGCCGATTTTAAAACGTGAACTACGAGGCTATTTCGTCTCGCCCGTCGCCTATCTCGTGGCTTTTGCTGTGTTGTTGCTACTCGGTTTTGCTTTCAGTGCGGATTCGAACTTCCGCGCCGTCAATAACCTGCCGCCCAACGGCACGGTCATCCTCAGCTATTTCGGTTTCCTGATGGTCTTTTTCGCGCCACTGCTCACCATGCGCCTCTTTGCTGAGGAAATGCGCGAAGGCACTTTGGAATTGATGATGACCTTGCCGCTGCGCGATGTGGATTTAGTCTTAGGTAAGTTTTTCGGAGCCTGGGCCTTCTATAGTATCCTGCTCGGTTTGACCTGGTTTCACCAGCTTATTTTGCTATTGCTGACAACACTCAATGCTGATTCCAGCGCAGTACTGGATATTGGCCCCGTCATCAGCGGCTACATCGGCATCTGGCTCTATGGCGGCGCGACATTGGCAATCGGAATGCTATTTTCGGCGCTCACTGAAAACCAGATCATCGCCGGATTTCTGAGCATGGCAACGCTGTTAGTGCTATGGTCGGGGGATGTGGCTGGACTATTTCCTGCTGCGATTCTTAGTACCGAGATTGTGGCGGCCATGCGTGTCATCAGCCTGCAATCGCACTACTCAACCTCTTTTCTGCGTGGGCTGATTGTGTTGGAAGACGTGTATTTCTATCTGGCGGTGATCTTCATCATGCTATTCATCACCACCCAGGCCGTTGAATCACGGCGTTGGCGCTAGATTAGTGGCGATGAAGTCTCAACGACTTGCGCAATGGGCGGCGATAGCGGGGGCTATCGCGCTGTTGCTGACATTGTTGCTTTATCTGGCAGAAAGTCGCTTGACGTGGCTGATATTTGGATTGCTGGCAACTGGTGTCCTTAGTCTGGGCTTTTGGATTATCGCGGCTCCTGATGAATTACGTGGCTGGCTGTCCGGACGAAGGGCTTACTATGGAACTGGCTCAATCATCAGTATTATAGTCGTTATCGGGCTAGCTGTGATAGGCTATGTGCTAGCCGAACGCCAGCATATCGTCCGCGACCTGACCGAATATCAAATTTACACCATCAGCCAGCCAGCATTGACGGCAATGGATCGGCTGGAAACCCGCTTGGCAACCAACAATCTGACGGCTCGCATCATCGGATTTTATGGTCGAGAAGACCTGCGGGAGCAAAAAGCCACCGAGTTCATGCTGCGTCAGTTTATTGAAAAGAGCAGTGGGCGGATAAATCTGGAATTCATTGACCCACTGGTGGAACCATTGCTGGCTCGACAATTCGGCTATGGTACGTCGGGGCTGGAAACTGGACCGCTGTATTTGGCAATCTTCGATACCGCTGACGAGCGCATTGCAGTTGAACCCATTGCAGGCACCAATGAACGGGCAGTGGCGACGGCCATGCTGCGAATGGCGGCAGCGGGTCAATTCAAGGTTTACTTCATCACTGGTCATTTGGAGTATGAAACAAGCAGCACGAGCAATTTAGGGCTATCAGGTGTCTACAATACCCTGCCACAAGCTGGAATCACGGTCGAGATGCTGACGTTGAGTCAGGTGGACGCCATCCCTGACGATGCGACCGCTATCATCATCGCCGGAGCACAATCGCCATTTTCAGCGGACGATGTCGCCAAAATTGATGCCTATATCCAGCGTGGCGGGCGAATGCTGATCTTGGCCGATCCACCCTATGTTGATGCCCGTCCGTCAGCATTCGGTAACAACCTATTTTTGCTGGAAGATAGTCCTTTCAATCAATATTTGCAGGATGAGTTCGGTGTGCTACTGCGTGAAGACCTCATTGCCGATCCGGGGTCATCGCTGGGCAACGACCTGTTTATCGTCGCCAATCGCATTTATCGCAGCGCCGGCGTTTTGGCGAATTTCGAGCGCCTGGAGATTCTGTTCAACCTGGCCCGTTCGCTGGAAATCACACGGGAACCATCTGGCAACCAGACCCACTACGTGCGGGAAATCATGCTAGAAACTTCCGACCAGGCTTATGGTGAAACCAGCTTACAAAACATGGAACGCAGCCAACTAACCGAGTACGATGCTGGTGCAGATCGATCCGGCCCGCTGGTGATCGCGGTTGCGATTCGCCGTTTCGATGAAACTAACCAGGACATTCAGCCCCGTGTTATCATAATCGGCGACACTGATTGGCTGACTAATGCTACTATTCGTCCCGAAGATGGCTCACAAGGCGTATTGGGCAATATCTTGCTGTGGAATAACGTTGTGGAGTGGTTGACACAATATTCAGAAATTGCCGCGATTCAGCCCGCCAGCCGACCTGATCTGCTGCCTATTTTCGTAACTGACCAGCAACAGGCCCACATTCAACTCATGACGATGGTCCTGTTACCCGGCCTTGTTCTTGGTATGGGGGTACTGGTTTGGGCGACGCGGCAACGTTATTGAGGGAATCTTTGTGCAGCTTAACCAAAGTGAGGAGAATCCGAACTCAATATGTAATATAGTTTTAACGGTCTGCGCGACATTCATGATCGGTCTATTGATTACCAATGGCCCACCATCCACCGTAACCGCACCTGCAACCGAAACCAATCGTATTGAGTATATTCCAATGGGGATAGCGCATCCCGACCAAATTATTTGGTACGAGCTACGAGATAACGTGATGGGGTTATCGGTTATGTTGGAGCGTGATGACGAAAATAGCTGGCAAAGCCACGGTCAATCTACAGGGATAGCAGATGTCCAGGTTGCTGAAGTTGGCGCCCAACTTATTTCCAGCTTCACCCTACGGAAACTAATCCAATTTGGCCCCAACGACTCGTTAGGCCAGTATGGATTGACAACCAATCCGCATTTTGTGGTCAGTTTTACGACAAATGCGTACAATAAACATGAGGAAACCTTTACTTTGTATGTAGGGTCGTTGACTCCTGACCGACAGGAGTATTATGCTGTGTTTGTGGATGAAACATTTCCCGGCGATATTTATCGACAGGGAACATGGGTTTATCTGATACGAATAGAATATGTTGATACACTGATGGACACAATGTTCAATAGTTTGTCAGATGGCGCGTCGCAAAGGAATACAGAGGTACCGACGCCATAAGCACAACGGGGTATGGACGGCTGAATGTGAAGGCCTTACCCCAACGTGGTGGTAAGGCTTTTTTCGACAGAAACTTGCATTGAGGAGCGTTTAGCGTAATCTTTAAGATGAAGGCAAAGGCGACGACTACGGAACCGATGGTAGAGACGATGGATGAGGTAATAACTGCTCTGCGAGAATTACTGGCTTTGGCCGACAAGCGTGAATATATCACTTACGATGACATCTTCAAGCTGTTGCCACAAACACGCAAAGATGCATCATTGATGGAACAGGTGGTGGAAACGTTGAGTGAGTCGGGTGCTTCGGTGCTTGAAGGCACACCTGGTGACAATGAGCAGGACGATGAAAATGGCGGTGGCGATACAGAATTCGATCTGGAAGCCATGGAAGAACGGGTGCTGGACGAAAGTGCTGCATTAGATGAGATGACGTTGCTAACACCTAATCTCCTGAAGGATGCTGGCTATCAACAGGCGATTGATGCTGATGACGTAGTCGGCCTCTACCTCAAAGAGGCCGGACATATTCCGTTATTGACGGCGGAGGAAGAAGTATCATTGGCGCGTCGGATGGAAGCTGCTGAGTTCGCCACTGAACAACTGGAGGAAATGGACGATGTGTTGGATTTCGAGACGCGCGAGCGCCTCTATACCATCATCGAAGATGGTGCGGTTGCCCGCGAACACCTGATCCGCGCCAACTCACGTCTGGTCATCAGCGTAGCGAAGAAATTTGTTGGGCGGGGTGTACCTTTCCTGGATTTGATCCAAGAAGGCAATATCGGGTTGATACGTGCAGTTCGCAAATTTGAATATCAGCGCAAGCATAAGTTCAGCACTTATGCAACGTGGTGGATTCGCCAGGCGGTCAGTCGCGCCGTGGCCGATCAAGGGCGCACTATCCGTGTACCGGTTCATATGGGCGACCAGCTGAACAAGATGCGGCGTATCAGCCTGGAACTTCAGCAAACGCTGGGCCGCGAACCTACACCGGAGGAAATTGCTGTCCGGATGGAAACCACACCGGAGAAAATTCACCAACTCGTTGAGATTTCGCGCCGCCCAATGAGCCTGGATACGCCCATTGATGAAGAAGGCGACACTGACTTGGGTGATTTCATTGAGGATACGGCCAGCCCGGCGCCTGACGAATTGACCATGCAAAACCTATTGCGTGAACAATTGGAGCAGGTTCTCGAACGCTTGCCAGATCGTGAAGCTCATATCCTACGGCTGCGCTATGGCCTAGCCGATGGTGAAACTCACACACTGGAGGAGGTGGGCAAGCAAATCGGGGTTACTCGTGAGCGTGTCCGTCAACTAGAGGCTCAGGCACTCAATCGTCTGCGCCGCTCTTCGGCTCACACGTTGTTAATCGACTATCTGCGTTAGGCGAACCCCATGCAGGCACAAACAGGACGAATGCCGTTCATATGGCCGCTGGTATTGGTGGTGGCTGGCGTTCTGTTACTCCTGAACAACTTTCTGCTTATCGAGATCAATGTCCTGGAGTATTGGCCAGCAGTGTTAATACTGCTCGGCCTACAACTCCTGTGGCGCGGTGACCTAGCCCCAAGCTGGCAAGCCCAAACTTTCGGCATCACACGCGGTAGTGTCTCATCTGGAACCTTGGAAATCAGCAGCGGTGAAATTGATGTCCGACTACAGGCTTCGCAGCGCACCGGACGATTGATTACCGGCCAATACACCGCTCGTTCGCGTCCTGCACTCAATGTTCGTAACAACCATGCGATGTTGACCCTACGGCGAGGACACACATGGCTATTCTCATTAGCTGATTGGAATGTCAACCTGGCACCTGATCTCCCCTGGTCTATCCTTGTCAGTGCCCACCTGGGGCAACTTGACGTTGACCTGCGTGGGCTGCAAGTCAGCCGTGTCTATGTTGCATCGGGTATTGGCGATGTACGGCTCATATGTCCGCAAACCATAGGTGGACCGGTGGTTGCACGCTCGACATTCGGTGATATTCGTCTAGCTATTCCCGAAGGCATCCCAGCTCTTATTCGTGTCAAATCCGGGCCGCTATGTCGCATCATTCGCCACTCATCACAATTCATACAACACCCTGATCAGACCATCGTCACACAATCCTACGCTCCTGAACACCCTGCATTACAAATTACCGTTGCCAGCACCTTTGGGAACATTCATCTGATAAGCATTCCAGCTCGAACTACCGACAGCTAAGGCCGACCTCGGTTCTGCCTTTCTGTCTATATGCGTTATACTTATGTGAGATCGTTATAAACTTTGAGAATGGAAAGGCATAGCATATGCCCAAGTTGCTGATTATTGATGATGAATCCGCCACGGTTGACATGCTATCAACCTTCTTAAGAATAAATGGGCATGAGATTATTGGCGCATATTCTGGAGATGATGGTTTAGTTTTAGCCAAGCTAGATCGGCCAGCACTGGTCATTTTAGATTTGATGATGCCAAATATTGATGGCTTTGAAGTCTGTAGGCGTATCCGAAACCAACCAGATTTCCAGGGCTTACCGATAATCATCATTTCCGCTCGCACCGATCAGAAAGCTATTGATCGAGCATTGTCATTAGGAGCAGATGTATATTTGACCAAGCCACTCAACTTGAAGGAATTGAGTAGTGAGATTAACCGTCTTTTGGATGTTGAGGGATAATTACCAAAATAAATCCTCAACCAAGTCTCAATAGTGTTATAATTAGGATTCTTAAGTCAACAATCTGGGGAGATTGGTAATGTCGGTTCAAATATTGGTCGTAGATGACCTCGCTGATATGCGAATGTTGTTGGGATTAACATTGCGCCGCAATGGTTGGAATGTAATTGAGGCCAATAATGGTGAACAGGCGTTAGATGCTGCGTATGCCCAGCAACCGGACATTATTCTGATGGACTACGATATGCCCGGGATGAATGGCCTCGAAGTCTGCGAAATCTTAAGAACAGAACCCGAGACTGCCGAGATTCCTATTATTATCTATACAGGCTATGGCGCTTCGCACATGCGCTCTCAAGCATTACAGGCTGGCGCACAAGCTTTCTTGCTCAAGCCGATTACACCTTCGCAATTGCGTGAAGAAATTGAAGAAATTTTACGCAGTGGCTAGCCAACTGCATCAAGGTGCAAGCTGAATTGTGATGCGCTCGCTCTCAGTCTGGTTACCGGCTTTATCCACAGCCATTGTCCAAAATGTGGCCGGGCCAGTTGTCGCAATTTCCCAGCGCAGCGTATATGGCCCCTGAGTAACACGACCAACAAACTCCTCATTGATATAAAAATCAATATAATCAAGCTGTCGATTATCAGCAGCCTCCGCTCTCAATTCTAAGAAGATATCTTGATCCTGACTATATGTCTGTCCGGCGTCTAATGAAATTAGTCGTACTGTCGGTGGTGTGTTATCAACAATCACTTCCCGGTTAGCAACCTCACTGGTCGCATCCAGCCGCACCATCGTCAAGCGAATAGTATAGACGCCATCAGTCACGGCTGTAGTATCCCATGTCCCCAAAACAATATCGCCCCCACCTGTCGTCCGATTGCTGCCAATTTGTTGCCAGGTGTCCGGTGTACTGCCGACCCCCACTTCAAGTCGGAAGTAATCCAGCTCAGGATCACGGGCATTGCCGCGAATATCAACCACCCCGCTAACCAATTCCAGCAATTCAGGTTCCAACACCGCCACTGGGCTAAACAATGGCGTGCTATCCACCGTATCATAGACTGTAGGGGGTAATTCGGCCCCTGTACTGAGCGCCCATTCCTCCAATTCGGGCGGAAAGTCGAAATAAGTCTTCTCCGTGACACATTCCGGTACCGATTGTGGAACTGCCAATGTGTTGTTGCAACTATTCACACGGCGGCTGATCCAGTACGTATCAGCACGGTTAGGACGATAGTCGATGCCTTCGGCTGGATTAGAATAAAAAATCTCGGATATGGTCGGACATACGCCATTGGGTAATAACCCAGAAATCCGACAAACATCTTGATCAATGACGGTCACAGGGCGTTCCCACTCCATTACAGGCAGTGCATCTTTCTCATGGGCATATTCCATGATGGCGTGCCAGATAGGAGCCGCACCACTCAAGCCTGTCACGTCGGTCATGCCTTCATTATCGTTATTGCCTACCCAAATGCCGACCGTATATCGTGGAGTGTAGCCAATGGTCCAACTATCACGAAAATCATCGGTGGTTCCAGTTTTGACCGCTGCTGGGCGACTCAATTCCAGTGGATTACCTCTAGGAAATGAAGAGGATATGCGAGCATCGTTATCAGCCAGGATGTCGGTAATCATATAGGCCATGCCTGGCTCCAAAACCAGACGTCGATCAAATGATCCATAATCAAATGCCCCATATTCGTCGCCATAGGCCCACAGAATGTTGCCTGCCGAGTCCTCAATCCTCAAAATAGCAACCGGATTCAGTTGACGATAGTCCACCCGTGCTTCTGCTGAAGGAACGGGCGACCCAACCATAATCCCATTGTTGTTGAATACATTATAGGCATAGGTCATATCAAGCAGGCTGGCTTCGGCAGTTCCCAACGCCAGTGCCAGACCATAATTGCTGATATTAGCATTCATAGAGTTGATACCCATTTTGTGTGCGGTCCGCAGCACACTGTTCAAGCCCACCCAATTCAATACCTGCACTGCCGGGACGTTGTAGGACCGCGCCAGCGCCTCGCGGACACTGACTGGCCCGTGATATTGCAAATCAATATTGACTGGCACATAGGGTGTCGGCTGCCCATTGTTGAATTCGGTACGAACGTCAGAAGTCATTGTCGCAGGAGTTACAACAAAGAAGGAATCAATCGGATTGACAAAAGCGGTAGCATACACAAAGGGCTTAAACGTCGAGGCCGGTTGACGTAAGGCCAACGCCGCATTGAATTCCCCACTAATGCCTTCATTCCAAAAATCGACGCTCCCTACCATCGCAGCAATTTCCCCCGTCTCAGCCCGCAAAACAATGCCAGCAGAATTGCTGACTCGCCGGTTGCCTGCCAGGGTTTCTTCTGATAGCAGTGGTAAGAAATCCGCCGCTGCACATGGCGTCCCGACACTAGTATTGTGTGTATAAGTAGGATCACCACTGGTCAGACGGGTTAGGTGGCTACGTGTCACACATTCCAGGTTACGCTGCAAATCCAGATCAAGTGTTGTATAGATGCGTAACCCACCCCGCAATACCAGCTCGGATCCATCATATTCTTGATTCAGGATTGTCTCGGCCTCATTGCGTGCATAAAGCGCAAAATGAGGAGCAGTGATGTCATAACGCAAGGCCAATGGCCTCAGAACAATGGTTTCATTCAGCGCCACATCCATCTCTTCAGCAGTGATATAGCCTTGCTCGGCCATCTTCTGTAGTACGAGGCGCTGCCGTTCACGAGCCGCGACCGGATTATCCAGTGGATTTTGTAGAGGGAATTGAGGTATTGCTGATAATAATGCAGCTTCGGCCAACGTCAATTCACGGGCCGGTTTATCAAAATAGACCTCGGACGCAGCCTCAACACCATAGGCTAAATTGCCGTAAAAATTAGTGTTGATATACCACTCCAGAATTTGATCTTTGCTATACAGGCGCGAGAGTTCCGCCGCCAGAATAATTTCCTTAAGTTTACGATCCAGGTTGCGTGTGTTACGCTCTTCCGCCGACAAAAGCTGGTTGCGAACCAACTGTTGTGTGATGGTGCTGCCACCCTGGATCTGGTCGCTGGTGACATTAACCCACATTGCCCGCGCAATACCTTCAACATCGAAGCCAGGGTTGTCATAGAAACTAGCATCTTCAATGGCGATAGTTGCTTCCAGGAAGTATTCAGGAACTTCATCCAGCGTGACATATTGCCGGTCGCCGCCGTCTGGATCAATCACTTCATAAATTTTGAATGTACCCGTCCGGTCATAAAAAATAGTCGTCTGAAAATCATCGGCCTGGGCACTGATAATAGCTTCCGGGGGCGGCAATTTGCGGGCGTAAATTGCATAAACCGTTACCACACTCCCCGCCGCCGTGAGAGCCAAAACAATCGAGGTCAATAATAAGAGACCTAACGCACACCCAAACCAACGGCCTAATTTAGCGGCATTTCCACTGCGTTTCAGGCGTTGACGGCGACGCTGGCGAATAATACGGGCGGTGCGGGTACTCTTGCGTACACTCACGATGCTTGGCCTTAATATTCTGAAATCACCACGCGACCATCATAGCATAAAGCTGTTCCACAAAAAAATATCCCCCATCACCAGACCAGTGATAAGGGATTGGGATTTCTGAAAGGGATTATTTGAGCTCGACTACCGCGCCTTCGGCCTCCAGCTTCGCTTTGGCCTCTTCAGCAGCTTCTTTTGTCACTGCTTCGATGATCGTCGAGGGAGCGCCTTCGACCACGCCCTTCGCCTCGGCCAGACCGAGCGATGTCAGGCTACGGACAGCCTTGATGACGTTGATTTTCTTAGGACCAATTTCCTTGAGAACGACATCAAATTCGGTCTTTTCTTCGACCTCTTCGGCAACAGCAGCGCCAGCGGCCATCATCGGCATAGCTCCCATCGCCATTGGTGCAGCAGCTTCAACACCCCAGGTTTCCTCTAGCATGTTCTTGAGTTCAGCGGCTTCCATAATAGTCAGCGCACTCAGTTCATCTACCAGTTTCTGCAAATCAGCCATTGTTTGTATTCTCCTTAAAGTTTGGATTGGTATGATAATCAGGAATTAAGCAGCATCTTCGCTGCTATCGTCTTCGGTATGTTTGTCAATATAAGCGGCAACGACACTGACGACGTCACGCTGTGGTGCGACCAGCAAGCTGATCAATTGAGCAGCAGGTTGAACGACCATACCGGCCAGCGTTGCCCGCAATTCTTCCATTGAGGGCAGTTCGGACAACGTCTTCAATTGACCCTGGTCGAAGACATCTGCCTGAGCAATTGCGCCCTTCAGAATGAGCAATTCATGGTCTTTTGTACTATCCAACAGTGCTTTAATGGTTCCGGGAAAGTTCTCGTAGGCAAAGCCGACCGCCACTGGGCCAGTTAGTAATTCGGCAGGTACAGCCATACCAACACGCTCCAGTGCAATCTTCAATAGCGTGTTTTTAGTAACAGTATAACTCGAACCCACTTCACGCATCTTTTTGCGAATATCATCGAAACGGGCGACGCCCAATCCCCGATATTCAGTAATAACGATGCCCTCGCTGCGTTCCAGCATGTCAACGTACTGATCTACTATCTCGTTTTTGCGTTGCTTGTTGATGGGCAAGGTGTTTCCTCCTTTTTCGCCAATCAGCGAAGGTGCCGAAGGGGAATAACTCAACAAAAAAGCCTTCGTTGGTAACCCACGAAGACCTCGGACACCTTGCAACAAAATGCAGATGTTGGGGATCTTCACCTCGGCGGGTTGATTAAGCACCATTAAAAGTGCGCCTGCTGTCTATGGCAAAGCATATTCTCTTTATCAAACCGTGCGAATAATATCAGTCGACAGTCACAATGTCAAGGTACGGAAACACAGGTTAAACTGCGGTATACTCCGCCACTAAAGTAAGTGGTTTTATGGAGTATTCGATGCCTCAAAAGTTAGACTATTGTCAAACAATAATTGCTCGATCACCAACATTTTCTGGCTAGAACAATGACTCCTGGCGCGGTGAGATGTTGCCAGTCCACCCCAAATGTTCATAAGCACGGCGTGTCGCCACCCGCCCGCGTGGGGTGCGTTCCAGAAAACCGAGTTGCAATAAAAACGGCTCAATCACGTCCATAATGGTATCGGATTCTTCGCTGATAGAAGCCGCTATGGTATCCAACCCCACTGGCCCACCGTCGAAATTCTCCACGATGGTCAGTAATACACGACGGTCAATATCGTCCAAACCCAGTTCATCAATTTCCAGCAATCCGCCCAAGCAATCTGCTGCGACTTGCGCGGTAATCACGCCATCGGCCCGCACCTCGGCATAATCTCGCACTCGCTTGAGCAATCGCAGAGCCACACGCGGCGTTCCTCTCGACCGGCGAGCAATTTCACTTACGCCCGCAACCTCTACCCCCACCTGGAGTTTTTGAGCCGCTGCCGTGACAATAGTTTCCATAGCCTCCTGGCTGTAAAAATCCATGCGAAACACCGCACCAAAACGGTCTCGAAGCGGAGCCGTCAACAAGGCCAAGCGGGTTGTTGCACCTACCACTGTAAAACGCGGTAAATTGAGACGCACATTTTTAGCTGCTGGGCCTTTGCCGATCACAATATCCAAAACAAAATCTTCCATTGCCGAGTAAAGCACTTCTTCAATGGGACGGCCCAGGCGATGAATTTCGTCAATGAACAGAATGTGTTTGGCGCGTTGGTGCGTCAAAATAGCGGCCAGATCACCGGCGCGTTCGATGGTTGGCCCGGCAGTGGTACGGATGTTGGCTTCCATTTCATTTGCCAGCACGTGCGCCAGCGTGGTCTTACCGAGGCCCGGTGGTCCGTAGAATAACACATGGTCGAGCGCCTCACCGCGCTGTTTGGCGGCCTCAATCAAGATTTTTAGATTTTCAACCACGCGCTCCTGACCCACATAATCTTTGAGGTAGCGCGGGCGCAAAGAAGTATCCAGGTTGCCACTTTCTTGGGGTAAACGCTTGCCATCAACCGGACGGTTGGGAGTATCCATCAGTGTTGTTTCCTCGATAATCAGAACAAATGTAGTATAGGGGCGGATGAGGGCCGGTGCAACATACCGCCCGGTCGATCTCAGTGTGTCAACCTGATGAATCCATACGCGATAGCGGGATACGCTCAATCTTGGGGGGATGCTGCGTGGCCTCGGCTCGTTCTTGTATACCTTTCAGTTGAGCTGTCCCCATCAGAAAATCCATTGGTTCATACAAACGATTGTAAAGCCAACCGCGCCAGCCTTCTGAATAAATTCGCGTGTGAACCACCAGCCGACAATGATCCCCTGGGCGAGCTTCCAGATGATAAAGATAGGTAGAATCAGACTTGCTTCCCAGATCATTGGGCATATCAAATCCACCGATCAACAGATAGCGTTCTGTCTCGAATTCCAACACTTTTAGCCCATGATCAAGCATAATGCCCGGGGCTAATGGGGCCATATCATGACGAACATAACGCACGCTAGGAATATTCCAGTTGTCCAGGCGGTCGATGCCATAGAAGCCACTGCGCTCCCGACCCATTTGCGCCAGCCAGGGCCACACAGCAGAGGTTGGTGCAGCAATAGTGGCGGCACGAGTGGCCTGCAAATTGGGAGTTGAAATCAAATTATCGCCTGGATAGCGACGCTCCATTTCATCTGGTTCAGCGCCCCAGCGCATCATTTGGGGACGCAACAACAGCGCATATACGCTGGCGAACGCACCATATAACACAAATTTGTTCATCTATAACATCCTTTCATCAACGGCCAATCCGCTGAATCTGAGTGTCGAGCAAGCTCATTATTTCCTTAAGACCTGGCAATTCCGGCACTACCGATTCCAGGAATTCCAAACGGGCCACCACACTATAGTAAACACTAACCGATGCTGGTGTGACCTCAATTGCATCTTGGAAGAATTGCCGTGACTGATCCATCTCACCGCGTACCAATGCAATCATTCCAAGATCATACAAGGCCCAATAGTCGGTGGGTGTATCGGCAAAGCGACGCGCTGCGTTGCGTTCGGCAATGATGAGGTTTTGGTCGAGCAGTTGCCCCTCCTCCTGGCTCATATAAAGCATTGCCAGATTAACAAAAGGATAGGACCGACGGGGTGTGACTTCAGCAGCCCGGCGATAGCTGTCCAGTGCATCACCAATACGCCCTTGCCGCCGATAGAGACTACCCAATGTACCATAATACGATTCACCATCGTAGGTCAGCAGTGCTGGTTCGCGCTCCATCGCTTCCAGCAGACGGGCCTCGGCGATGTTGTATAGCTCGTTACGCTGGCGACGATCATCCACCAGATCGCCTGCCCGTCGGTTCGCTAACCCCAACGCTGCTGTTGCGGGCGTAAAGTCGGCTTTAACAGCTTGTGATTCTTCCAGGCGCACAATAGCCTCATTAAAATCTCCTTTTTCCAGCAAGATCATGCCATACAAATAATTGTTGGCGTAATTTTCAGGATCAAGCTTATGCGCCTCCTTACAAGCGTTCAGGGCTGCATCAATATTCTTTTCATGCAGCAATTGTTCCGCCAGCGTATGATGAGCCAGTGCGGTCGATTGCCGGCGGGCGCTTTCCGTATCGGCATAAACTTGCTGTAAGCGTTCGTTCACCACCCGATCAATCCGCGCTTCAGCTTCCGCTAATAGGTCTTCCATATTTGCCAACTGACGTTCACGGACTAATAAACGAGCCTCGGCTTCCTCAACGCGCTCCAGAAGTTCATTTTCGGTTTCGTCTATCGCTTCACGCAGCTCATTGATACTACTCAACCCCACGACGGCTGCCGCTGCTATGGCGATGGTGATAATCACCGAGGCGCCTTCCAGAAACGACAAGACCAATTCTGCCGAATTAACAGCATCATTCGCACGTTCCAACACGATATTGGCCTGCGTCATCAATTCCTCGTCACTTTGCGAAGCCGGTACCAATATCTGGGGTTCTTCACCTGGTTTGGTATACCATAACCACAATGCCAATACGGCAAAGATGAATGCTGTGGCGGGCAATACCGCCGAAATCAACCATTGTGTTCGCTCCATTCGACGTCGGTGATTATTTGATGAGTGCAATTGATCTTGCCTATCGGCCATAATTTCTATGTCCTTCGATAACAGATAATTCTCGAATCCGATTGGTTATTTTTGAAGCCAGGCAAGTGGATTCTAACATATTATGGGGGTCTGAAGGTATATCATCTAACGAATTCTATTTGCAGATGTATAAAAACAGGATTAAAATATCATGAAGATCACTAGATGAATGTACTTTGAAGGAACTGTGATATGCCTTCGCTACTCAAGCATATTGTATGCCGTGATTGCCAGCATGAAATGGAGCCAGACCCGCGATTGACTATCTGTGAAGAATGCGGGTCCGGCTGGCTAATATCACGCTATCATTATGAAACTGCCGCAACAACATGGTCACAAGGGTTGTCCGAACGAGATGCTTCACTGTGGCGTTATGAAGAGTTGTTGCCAGTTGAAAACCCAGGATACGCTGTGTCGATGGGAGAAGGATGGACACCCCTCGTCCGTGCAGCCAAGTTACAGAACGAATTAGCGTTGCCTCATTTGTTCATTAAAGATGAACGCCAGGCTCCGACTGGTTCGTTTAAGGATCGCCAGGCCGTGCTAGGCGTTTCGCTTTTGAAACAGCACGACATTGATGAATTTGTTCTGTCATCCACTGGTAACAAGGCTGCGGCCTATGCTGCCTATTGTGCCCGTGCCAGTATTCGCCTGTGGATTTTTCTGACCAGCATGGTTCCCAACGAGAAACTCCGCGAGTTGGGGCTATATGGGGCCGAGGTGGTCAAAATTGCAGGAACCTACGATCAGGCTAAACAAGTTGCAGAAGATTTTGCAGCACGACGTAGTTTGTCTTTTGATATGGGCGCACGCGGTGTTATCACCCTGGACGGCATGAAGACCATCGCCTTTGAAATTGCCGAGCAACTGGGCCGCTTAGACACCACGCCAGATGGCAAATGGCGCGCCCCTGATTGGTACATCCAATCTGTCAGTGGCGGCATTGGCCCCATTGCAATCTGGCAAGGGTTTCAGGAACTATTCCAGATGGGATTGACTGATAAAATGCCGCGCTTCGGTATCATTCAGGTTGAAGGGTGTGCGCCGATGGTCGAAGCATGGGAACAAGACTTGGATATACTGCAACCAGTTGTACCCCGCACCCGCATCTCGGTTTTGGCAACAGGTAACCCTGGCCGAGCCTACAACATTTTGCGCGACATTTGCCAGGAAAATGGCGGCACCATGGTGGCTGTTGACGATGGTGAAGCTTTTCGGGCCATGCGCCGCATTGCGCGGGTAGAAGGATATAGCATGGAACCAGCCACTGCCGTCGCTTTCGCCGGACTAGAGAAAATGGCCGAAATGGGCATTTTTAAACCCGATGATCGCATTGTTATCAATTGCTCCGGTCACACCTTCCCCGCCGAAAAACACGTCCTGGAAGATCAGTATGTGTTAGATCTGCAATTAGGTCATGAAGAAGGCGAAGATATGCAAGTTTCCTCTTATATTGAGGAAGGATTAGACGCCGCCTTTGCCCACCTGGATGAACAGGTCACCACAGTGGTTGTGGTTGACGATAATCCTCAAGACAGCCGCTTGATTCGGCGTTTGCTGCAAACCTATAAGAACTATCGAGTCTTTGAGGCCAACACTGCCGCTGATGGGTTAGACCTGGTTAAACATCGCAAACCCGATCTGGTGGTTTCAGACCTTACGATGCCGGAAATGGACGGGTTCGAACTTGTAGAAGCACTAAAGAGTGATCCTGAAACGCGTAATATTCCCGTTGTGATCGTTTCGGCCAAAACCCTGACATTGGATGAACGCACAATGCTCGAAAGCAGCGCGGAATCGCTCTGGCAGAAAGGAAGTTTCAACACCCGCGAGTTGGTTGACCATGTTGTCAGGACTCTGGGTGTAGACGAACACGACCATGATCCTGCGACACCGGTCCAAACCACCGTCGGACAAATCACTGATGGTGTTAAATCCATTATCGACACTGTATCGAAATCAACTGTCCTGGTGATTGACGATAATCGGCGAGATGCTCGTCTCGTGCGGCGTATCTTGGAAGCTACCAAACGCTACGAAGTCTTGGAAGCCCACACTGGCGAAGAAGGCCAACATTTTTTGGCAGAACACACACCCAATCTTGTGGTAGTAGATCTGATGTTACCGGATACCAGCGGGATTGAAATCATCGAACAATTGAAATCAGATGATCGACATGCTAATATACCGGTGGTAGTTCTAACTGCCAAGGATGTTACCGAAAGTGAGCGACAGGCAATTGAGAACTATGGCTGCTCTATTTGGCTCAAGCCTTCGCTGGATCGCCAGGCAATTGTGACTCATGTCGACAAGATACTGAGTCAATAATCAATCAATCTGAGGGAGCTATGTCAAGGCGTATCTTATATGTGGAAGATAACTACCATAACAAACGCCTGGTTCGCAAGATTCTAACCGCGAAAGGCTATACCATTCTGGAGGCGGACGACGGTCATAAGGGTGTCGAATTGGCACTGGCCGAAAAACCGGACCTAATTTTAATGGATATTAACATTCCAGGTATGGATGGGATCGAAGCTACCCGTCTCATCAAATCATTTCGTGAGACTTCCCATATCCCCATCATTGCTCTGACCGCCAATGCCATGCGTGGTGACCGCGAACGTTTCTTAGAAGCTGGATGCGACAACTATCTGCCAAAGCCGATCAGTACCAGTGACTTGCTGAAGGTTGTTCGCGATTATCTGAACTCGTGAAAATCTCGTTTGCCGAAAACATGAACGGGAAACGATTTTCTGCGTCACTTTCGTACAAACCAACAAGCATGGTAATATGAAAGTCAGGAAAGAGAAGGGAAGTTTGCACAACAGACTTCCCTTGAAGTGCGTGAGTAACTTTGGTTGGGGGCATCAACAAAGCGAGGAATGAACCATGAATGGCAAACAAATACGCCTCATCACATTTATCTTGTGTATTGTTATGATCGTGGGGCTTGTGGGCATCGGATCGGGACCCTCACCGGCTGAAGCACAAATTGGCCCCAGTTGTGGCAATGGCTTGTGGGATACTACCTACTATAACGATGTGACATTGACCACACCAGCTTATATCGGTTGTACTGTTTCCACTCAATTGAATCAGGGGTTATTCTGGGGAACTGGCAGTCCAGTAGGTGGGGTCAATCCGACTAACTTCTCTGGCCGCTATGTTGCCAATATCACGTTTGTGTCTGCGGGAACCTATCGCTTCACCTCAACGTTTCAGGATGGGGCACGGTTGTATATCAACGGGCAACCGACAGCGATTAACTTCTGGGGTGTCGATATTGCCTCACCCCAAACGGTTTTCGCCGATTATTTTGCCCCAGCGCCGAATACTACCGTATCTGTTACGCTCGAAATCGTTAAATACACAGGTAACGGTCAAGTCAACTTGAATTGGGCGTTGATTGGCGGCGGTGGGTTGACCCCAACCCCGGCCCCAACGGGTACACCCTGGACAGCCGAATACTTCAATAACAGAACCTGGACCCCCCCGATGATCTCTGGCCCATCACTACCTGCTGGCCCATTAGCAGTCGATTGGCAGTTTGCTGCGCCTGTCGCTGGTGTCCAGGCTGACGAATGGTCATCACGGTTTACCAGTGTTGTCTATTTCCCAACTGGCGGTCTCATCACATTTGAGGCAAGGGCCGATGATACAGTGGTGGTACGTGTCGATGGAACAGTTGTCACTGCTTCAGCACCTTTCTTCCAAGAAACAACTTACACTGGTTCCGTTCAATTAACACCTGGCAACCACACCATTGTCGTGGAGCATACCGATATTGTGGTTCAGGCCTATCTGTTCGTTAGTTGGACGGGCGGCGGTGTTGTGGGTGGCGGTGGAGGTGATGCCGGTGGTGGTGGCGGTGTAGTTT
Organism: Aggregatilineales bacterium; assembly: GCA_965215855.1. GTDB lineage: Bacteria > Chloroflexota > Anaerolineae > Aggregatilineales > J027 > J027. The sequence continues at coordinate 999,892 of CBDCER010000003.1, forward strand.
CGCCAACGGGTGTCACCGCGACGGTTACGGCATCGGTCGGTCTGAATTTTCGCACTGCTCCCACTACAGGTGCTGGCAGGATTGGCCGACTAGACTTCGGTCAAACTTTCGCCGTGCTGGGTCGCAATTTTGATGGAACATGGGCTTATCTGGAAGCACTGGGGACACGCGGTTGGTCATATGCCCGCTGGCTGGACTTCAATGGCGATTTCCTATCAGTTCCAGTGCTTGATAGCGCTGGCAATCCCTATCAACCATCTGGCGAAGTAGTGATGTTTGCACGTCCGGTGGGCAATATGCGCGTGCGGGAGTGTCCCGGCTTTGGCTGTGGCCGTCTGGGCTTCGTGCCCTGGGGCGATGTCGTCGGGGTTTATGGACAAAGCCTGGATCGTCGCTGGATCAAGATCGAATATGTAGATCCGGCGGGCAATATCCTCATTGGCTGGTCATACAAAATCTGGTATCGTCACGCCGATGATCTGACGCGCAGTTTGCCCCGTGATTTACCATTTGCAGAGTAGAAATAGAAACACGGTGCATTAGACATTAGCAACGAAGGGCGATTCCATTATGGTGTCGCCCTTGTGTGTTAAGCGGTACGTCACTCCCAGGTACGCTGATCGTCAATCATGCGTGCGCCTTCATCAATAGTGTCCACAAACTCAATGGCATTAATCGACAATCGTGCCGCATTACTGAGCGCCTGCTGCAACATATCGGCACTAATATTGGCTCCTGGCTGCTTCACCACCCGTACTGTCACATAGTCACGTGCGCCATCACGGGTGATAACTGCCTGTGCCGCCTGAATGCCTTCAAAAGCACCTACCGTGAACCGTATCTGGTTGGGGTGCAGGAACATCCCTCGTACTTTGATGGCTTCACCACTACGTCCAACCAAACCCCGTAGTCGACCTGTGCCGGGAATCATCACGGCCATATCGCCAGTTCCAAACCGAAGCAGTGGATATGTTCTGTCGAATTTGGTAACCACGACCTCGCCTGGGGTGCCATCTTCGACTAGCTGCCCCGTTTCAGGATCAACCAGTTCCACAACCTGATTTTCAGCAAAAACGAGACCTTCTTCGCCTGGCACTTCATAGGCAATAACTCCCAAATCAGCCGTCGCATATGCCTGGATAGTTACCATACCATACTCGCCCTCGAACTTGGCACGCAACGAGGGTGGATAGGGTTCTGCCGTAAAGAATGCTTTTTCAAGTGGAATAGCTTCGTGAGGAACGCCCAATGCTGCCGCTTTATCAAGAATGATGGAGAGGAAACTGGGAGTCCCAACATAACCATTGACCCTCAGTTCCATCATGGCCTTAACTTGGACTTCGGTATTGCCCGGCCCCAGCGGGACAACGGTGGCTCCGGTGCGGCGCACGGCGTCATCCAATAGCATACCGGCTGGAACCATATGATACATAAATGTATTCACCACAATATCACCGCGTCCGAAACCAGCCCGCCGCAGCGGAACCGCAGCGTCTTCCAGCAAAGCATCATCGTCAGCACTAAACGGATCATAGATGGGACCAGGCGAGATATAAATGCGATCCAGGTCTTCTATTGGGATTGCCAACCAGCCGCCAAACGGAGGAGATTGTTGTTGCATTTGGGTGAACTGGTCTTTGTTAGTGACGGGCAAACGGGGCAAGTCGTTAACATCCTGGATGTCATCCGGGGTCAGTCCAGCCTGCTCAAATAAGAATTTCACAGCGGGCGTATGTGCATAAGCATAGTGCAGGTGTTCATGGAGTCTTTCGTTTAGTTCCGACATCAGGTTTCCTCATGATCTATCTTGAACAATATTTTAAGCTTTGGCGGGCACTGAAACATCAGCAGCGGCTTCGGGGCGACGATATTGGGTTTCAATTTCCGCATTACCCACACGCCCTCCATACAACCGAGTTGCCACGAGTACCGCCAAAATACTAACTAGCGCCCCAATCAAAAACAATTCATTGATTTGCTCAATGGTAACATCCAGATAAGCCTCCTGGCGCTCAATCACGCTGTCGAATGTTCCGAGTTGGCTGATACGCTGCTCCACCCGCGATAGTGCATAGGCCGTCATGCCTGACATTGCCACCGTCATCCCTATCAAACGCATAATGAGAACCAGCGCCGCCGACACGCCCCGCTCGCCGATTTTAACTTCATTAATCAGCGCCGTCGAGACTGGCGAGATGGTCAATCCTAACCCAACGCCAATAACGGATACCTCCAGCGCCATAATCCACGACTCAATGTCGGCTGACCATGTCATACTGCACAGCAAGAAGCCCAGAGTCGATAGCACCATACCGACCACTGTCACATCACGATAGCCTAGACGCTCACTCAGCCAGCCGCCAGGAAATGCCGCCAGTGCCATCGGAACCGTTAATCCCGAAAGCACCAGCCCTACCGTCAGAGCTGCATCCTGAAATGCTGCACTTTCCGTCGAGTCAGCCCGAAGATTGATGACCATTGGCACGCCCACCAACCCAATTGCCAGTGTGAAACCCACACAGAAATTGGTGAAAGCCGACGCGCCATAGTTCCGTCGTAAAAACAGCCGCAAATTCAACATAGGATGCCGGGCACGCAATTCCCAGAAAACAAATGCAACAAACGCCACCGCTGCCATAATCAGCAATGGACCAGTATATTGGTTGCTGCCACCCTGCGATAAATCCTCGAAACTGGCTGCGCCATAGGCTGATTCCGGACTGGCGGCTCCCAGTCCCACACTCAAGCCAATCAGCGCCAACGTAATCAACGCCGTGCCGATATAGTCGAAACGACCTTCACCATACCGCTGGCGAAATTGTGGGCCACGCAAGGCCCATACCGCCCCCGCCAGTGCAATCAGGCTAAATGGGATATTGAGGATGAATAATGTGCGCCAATCAGGGTGTGAGATGTGGATGCCTAAATCGTTGAATGCATCGACAATACGCCCGCCATGTGCCCCGAAGAATTTGACCATCGTGCCGCCATATAGATGTCCCAACACCCAGCCTGATGTGTCGATGGCTCCAACTAACCCCAGTGGGCGGGCACGTCGTTGGGCCGGAAACATGTCGCTGACAACCGCCATTGTGACTGGCACAATGGCTCCGGCCCCAAATGCCTGAATCACGCGCCCCAGGATGATCATATAGAGTTGGCGAATTTCTTCAGGCGGGGGAATATGGGTATCAGGATTAGGATAAATCCAGCGATAAATTTTTAAATACCAATCGGCGGGCCAGGTGTGGGCGATAGCAACGAACCAGGAGCCGAATGTGAAGATTGCCAGACAGATGATATAGACACTACGTCGCCCCATCAGGTCGGAAATGCGTCCCATGAACGTCATACTGATGGTATAGGCCAACAGATAGCCGCTGATGGCCCACGATGCGTCATCTAACCGAGTGTCCAGTGGTAGTTTTAGCTGGTTGATGACTTCTGGCAAGAATGCTGAAACGATGGTCAGGTCTAATGAGCCGATGAAAACCGGCAATGACAACACCATCAAAATTAGCCAGGGACGCGCAACTGTGGGTTGATTGGCCTGCAATGTGGGCGAATGCTTCATGATAGCTTACTCAGCGTCGGGGTCTACAATATCAAATTGCTGGTTATACAGATTGAAGTCAATCGTCCAGATTCGCATATCTTCTGAAGATTCAATTGGTTCTTTGATAACAATGCGAGCCAGGCGGTTTGTGCTATCGCGCCGGATATAGAGATCAATATCCACATTGCCTTCATTGACCAAAATCAACCCTACCGTCACAGAACGAATCTTCGTTGCTGGAACTGTTCCCCGTAGATGGTATACCGGAATTCCACCCGCGATGTCTTCCCGTCCAACGAGTTCCAGGTTTTCAACAGACCGTAAGGCTGCCCCAATACCATTCTCTACCGATTGCAAGTCTTGGGGCATAAAGTCTGGGGCAAACGTTAGTGGCAACCAGCCGCCACCGGTCAAGATCGCGTTTTTGACATATTGTCGTTCTGAAATGACGCTGATTTCAATCTCTTGGGTCACGGCTTCTATGGATACGCTGACAGTGCCACCCATTTTGTCCGGAGAGACTACATGAGCCTCGGCTCGGTTTAACTCCAATTGAAAGATTAAATCAGGGGAGATTTCGGCAATAAGTACGGTTGGCGGGCCACTTTGCTCCAGTACCAGTCGGAATGATTTGGCTTCATCGACACTAGTAGCCGCTTTATTAACTAATTCTTGAGGTTCTACTGGTATCTCAGCATCGTTCCCACAAGCCGCTAACCCTACTGCCAAAATTATCATCAATAGGGCCAAAATTTTCCCATAGCTTCGCATACTATCGGCCTCCTGTACTCGGAAGACAGAAAGATATTATTAAGTCTCAAAAGACTTCTGCAAAACATCTACGTCTCGGCTAATGAAACGTTGCGCCACTCAACACAAAAAAACCTCGTACTCTTATCTCAAACACCGAGGTTCTTTGCATTTAGAACTATCCTGTTGTTTGGAAAAAACAGCAAATAATCGATTAACGACGCCCGCTTGCGGCGGCAAATCGTTGATTGGCGGGTGTTCCTTCCAAACAGGTTGCACCATGAAGACCAACTGTGATGCTATGGCGGATACCTTTGGCGAGGTCGATGCGATCACCAGACCGTAAGGTTACCCGTTGGCGTGTATCTGGTATGAAAACTTCGATACTGCCTTCAACACAATACAACGATTTGGCATATCCATGGCTACGAAGTCCAAAACGGTAATTGGGATGATGTGACCAACGGAATACACGCAGCCCGTGATGTTCCAAATTTTGTTTCATCAAATTGATAGTGGGATGTTGGCCGCCGCGCCAGCGCACCACGCGCATTGTATTGTGTTGTTTTTTTGCCATATAAGACCTTTCCAAGAAATATATTGCATCTTTGCTGGATCATTCTAGTTGGTTTTTAGTGGTTTTTCAAGCATCCAACTTGGATCGTTTACATGTACCACTTCCCCCAGGTGGTTAGTATAGTGCCATTGTCCCTTTGATTGGCTATAAACTCGATACCCTAATCTCTCATACAGGCGACGGGCGCGTTTGTTGTGTTTGGAGACAGAGATTATGGATGATTTGCAATCCTCGCGTATCATCAGCGCCTCAGCCACCTGGACGAGCCGTGTACCAATCCCCAAGCCCTGCATGTGGTCAATTACCCGCAATGAATATAGATAGCCCCTGTGTTTTGGGATGGGGTCCTTCATGTCAATTCGCAGCAAAATAAAAACTTGCCCGACGGGAAATCCATTCAAATCAGCCAGCAGCATCAACCGCGAACCGGTGCATTGCTCTTCATACGTTTGCTGATACAGATGGCGAAAGTGACTATATTGCCCATACCATTCTAGCAAGGGTAAATCAGCTTGAGTTGCCAATCGAAATTCAATGCTGATATTGAGGGCGAACGTGGCTTTTATAGAAACGGTCATTGTTTGTCATGCCAGTTCGTCTAACATGCGTTGCACAAAATCATCTTCCTGCTGCGACGTGCTGACGATTCCATCCAGCCAGGCACGGCGAATGTCTCGTAACATCTGGCCCATTGCCGGGCCGGGTTTCATGCCCATCTCGCGCAGGCGACGGCCATCGTATGTGGACTGAACATGCCGCCATTCTGTGACGAATTGCTCAATAATCTGCCGAATGACCGCCGTAGGGGCCGCCGCCCACAACGCCAGCCAGCACATTTCATCCAGCGGTTCTAATATCTCGACAACAGTGCTGGGGTACATATCCGGTGTAAAAGCCAAGATCTGACAATACCCATCCTGAACCATGTGCAACAACTTCATCTGGGCACGTGAGACCTGAAGGCGCTTGCCTACCGAATCTAACATTTCTTTAGAAAGGCGCACCGTTAGTAATGCAAAGATACTCAGCGGCCATTTGCCGAAATTCGGCGCAATCGGCCAGATCGGATTGTGCCTGAAATATATTATGGCGCGATAGGCTGCTTCAAACCACGCATCAACGTACAGAGCCGAATGAATTCGGTGCAGAATACCTGTCTGATCCAGGCGGCGCAACGCCCTCAATGGATCGGGTTCGCGCAGAATATGGGCCAATTCGTTGCGAATGCGTTCGCCTGTGACGCGATCCAAAAACGATAAGGCATCTTGCAACAAGCCTGCCGTCCGTTCTTCAATATGAAACCCTAGGCGTTGCTCGAAACGCACGGCTCGAATAATGCGTGTCGGATCATCCACAAAACTCAAACTATGCAATACTCGAATGATTTTGTGATTCAAGTCACGCTCGCCGTTGTAGTAATCAATCAGGTCACCCATTGGTTCCGGAGCCAAACGAATGGCGAGACTGTTGATAGTAAAATCACGTCGATGCAAGTCTTGTTTAATCGAACTCTGGCGCACAGTGGGTAGAGCTGTTGGTTCCTTGTAAAACTCGGCACGGGCTGTCGCAAAGTCAATGAAGCTCGGCCATTCATCACTGTAGGCCAGATCCATACGTGCCGCCAGATCAGCATCTAGTAGCCATTTTGCTGTACCAAACTGGTAATGATAGCGCATGTCTCCGCCATATTTGGCACATAAATGTTGCACAAAAGGGATCGCCTCGCCTTCTACCACAAAATCAATATCTAGATTCGGTACATCCAACAATAAATCGCGCACCAACCCCCCGACCAGATACAAGTCTAGTTGCTGGGCTTGAGCTTCATGGGAAATGGTCTTGATAAGAGGCCATAATCCATCTGGCAAGGTTTCTTGAAGCTGTTGCAATAACAACCGTTGGCGGCGACTGTCGCGTGGGCCTTCCCCCCAACGCCGAATTAAATCAGTGCGGGTGACGATTCCGATCATGGTGTTGCTATCATCTAGCACTGGCAACTGTCCCCAGCCTGTATCAATGATTTTCTGGCGTAGTGCCTCCAATGAATCACTGGGGCGGACGTAGATATTAGTTCCGGCTTCCATAATTTGCGTGACATGTTGATGCCCCAAGTTATGGTTGATAGCACGATCCACGGCCCGGCGTGTTAACAACCCCACAACACGTTCCCCTTCAATCACCGGATAGCCTTCATGTCCCGAAACTTGCATCTCCCGGTTGGCATCGTCAATAGTATCCGTGTCCGCCACCGTTTCAATTTGTCCTGTAGACATCAAGTCAGCAACGGTGACGCTGGGTTGCACAATCTCGTGGAGCAACCCCATCAATCGTGTTACAATATCTGGAATGGTGGTATGATGCACCAGGGCCGCTGCCGCCCGGCCATGTCCTCCACCACCCAATTTTCGCGCCACTTCACCCACATCAATCGCCTCGACACTACTCCGCCCCACCATTTGCACATCCTGTCCCATCTGCACCAACAAAACTAATGCACTGGGGTCATAGAGATTGGCAATTTGATGAGCAATCGCCGCAATACCCGTCAATTGCTTCGGCATCTCGGCAATGGCAATCAAGATAGAATGCCCTTCGATTTCAACGATAGTGGCAGACTCGCGTAATCTATCATAGAGAATCCACTGGTCATCTTCCAGCGAATGCGACAGGAAATTTCGCACAATTTCCAACTTGGCTCCCTGCGTCAGTAACCAAGCCGCAGCCCGGATGTCGCGAGGCGTGGTGGTTTCATATGCCAACGAGCCGGTATCCTCATAGATACCGAGCATCAACAAACTGGCTTCCAGTGAACTGAGCAGAATATCTTCGCGCTGGATACGTTCCGTTAGCAAAGTGGTTGTCGCGCCGAGTTCTTCTCCCCAGAATTCGTAGTTGCGCGGGAGTTTTTGGGTCGGGGGGTGATGGTCAACGATGTAGACTTTGGTTGAAGGTAGAAGGCCTGGCAAAGTCGGGCGTTTTTGTGTATCAACCACATACACATACTCCAATGCCTCAACTTCGTCCAGATCATCAAGCACTACACCGCGTAGTAAACTAGCATAGAGTGACAAAAAATCTTGCACATTGCGGTGAGTGCGCGCTGGCAGCACCGGAATCGCCGTCGGGTCCAGCCTATGCATAGCAAGCAGCGACGCGATGGCATCAAAATCCGCATTGTTATGTGTAACAATGAGACGTTGGCTCACATGGTTTCCCAGATTTCAAGTTTAGCCGTTGTACGGCGAATAACCTCGTCGGTGAATTCACTCGTCGAAGCCGAACCACCAATATCAGCAGTACGAATATTGTCATAAACCGCTTCTAGAGTTGCCTCACGGATAGCGCGACTGGCTCGGCGAGCGTCTTCGCCAGGGATATAGCTCAACAGAGCGGCTCCTGCCAGAATCATCGCCATCGGATTTGCGACATTCTTGCCTTGCAGTGATGGTGCTGTGCCGTGTGGGGCTTCAGCCATTGCTACAGTTGTATTAAATTCCTCATCGAGACTGATGACCAACGACTCGGCCCCAGCAATACTTCCGAACATCTTCAAGACCAAATCGGACATTACATCCCCATCGCGGTTCAGAGTCGGGATAACCAGTGGTTCGCCTGTCGTTTCCAACAACAGTGCAAACGTGGCATCAATCAATTGTGGCTCATACCGTACTCCAGGATGACGTTTGGCGGCAGCGTCCATTTCTTCCTTGAATAATCCCTCATAAACCGAACTGACCGTGAACTTTGGCCCACCAAAAACTTTTGCTCCGGTCTTGGCTGCATGACGAAATGCGAACTCGGTGACAATCCGGCATGTCCGGCGGGAGATCCGCTGCGTGGTCCAGGCTGTTTCATCCAGCCCCTCGCCTTCGCGCCATTCTTTCGCCCCATAGCTACCATCCACAGCCATCCGAACGACGGCAATCGGCGCATGGACACCTGCGATGGGTCGCACTTTAGGAATACGTCGCCCCGTTCGCAAAATCACCTGAGCATCTAGCAACTCACGTAGCATGGCGTTCGGGCTACCCACATCATCAGGATCGCCGGGTGTGATGGTTGCAGCCTTCAAGCCTAGCCCGGTCGAAAGCATTGCCGAGGCCGCATCTTTTACTACCTGGTTATGGGTCTGTCGCCGATTTTCCAACGAAAGATCAAATGCCTGAAATTGCATAGGCATACGGACCACATTCGGCTCAAGCGTCCGCAACGCTTCATCCAGCAATTCCTGGCCGGTTTCATCACCTTGCAGGACGATAATTGTGGGGGTGTTCACTGGCCTGGTTTGTCCTTTTGTTTGTCAGTAGGCGCTGGAGGTGGTGTTTTGGGTTTTTCGCTTTCAGACTTGGCCGCTCCATGCAGGACTTCCTCGGCCGCTTTTGTCTGATCGGATGGAATCGACTGTTTTGTTGCAGCAGCAACAGCCGAGGCGGGTTGGCTGGTCTTTTTAGCCTCCTGCGGGGAAGCAGGTTCTTGCTGGCTGATAGATTCACTGGCCGATGCAGCAACAGATTCTGGCTGATTTGACACACTTTGTGCTTGTGTAACTGCATCAGCTACGACGTTAGCAGCCCGGCGAATTTCCTGGGTCTGTTCAATGGCATGGGTCAGTTGATCCATGTCAATGGGTTTGTGCAGGACATAATCAGCACCAACTTCGCGCCGGCGTTCCTCCAAATCCAGCGCACTATAGGCCGTCACAAAGATAATCGGCAAGTTCTTGGTGGCGGGGTGTTGTCGCATCATTTTACAAAGTTGGAAACCATCCAGTTCAGGCATCATAATATCCAGCAATGCCACATCCGGTTTTTCAATTTCGGCCAATGTCATTGCATCTACCGAGTTGAGTGTCGTCACGGCTTCGAACTCCATGATCTCCAACAACATCTTCAGCAATTCCAGTGTAGCGATTTCATCATCAACGACGAGTACTTTGGTCTTCGAGTCCATGCTAATTCCTATGTGTTCCTATTCCCACGGAGTAACTAATAATGCGCCTGCTCGATATGCAGCCGCAGCATTAAAGAAATTCACCACACCATACCATAAAGCCGCTCGACGGTTGTCACTCCCCTGGAGTGTAGCATAAAGCCCAGGGAGACTGATGACAAAATAAATTGCATAGAGATAGTATGTTAAGCCGCGTTTGGGCGTATCCCCCAGCACTGTCAAAATAATTGTCACTACAAGAATAGCCGCCGCCAATCCAGTAATAACCCACATCGCGCCCCAAAAGTTACCACTGATGAGGATATTGCGCCCAGCTATAACAGTAGCATAAATGCCCAGAAAGAAACTAAACAACACATAGGCATTATTTAATCCGGCATGGATGTCTTGGAGTGCCTCCATATAATAGCATCCTTGATAATTATACTGGCGATTATAACATATCCGCTCGCCACGAAAACAAAGAGCCGGTAACCCGGCCCTGTTGATTTTATCAGTGTTGTGCAGACAACTCAGTTCAGGTAATCGCGCAAGTTATGGGCCAGGCGTGGATGACGCAACCGGCGTAGAGCTTCTTTCTCCAATTGGCGAATACGTTCTCGGCTGAGACCGAACTTATTCGCAATTTCTTCTAACGTATGTGGTTCTCCGCCACCCAACCCAAATCGCAGACGCAAAATATGGCTCTGGCGTGGCGTCAACTCACTCAGAACTTCTTCAATCGTCTCCTGCAATAGATTTTGCGTGGCGGCCTCGGCAGGGCTGGGCGAGTCTTGATCTTCAATAAAATCACCAAACTCGCTGTCGCCATCATCACCCACTGGACGCTCCAGCGCAATCGCGTGCTGGCTGGCATCCATCATATTTCGTACATTTTCGGGTTGGATTTGCATCTCTTGAGCAATTTCTTCAGGAGTGGGACGTCTACCAAGTTTTTGTTCAAGGGCTTGCGCTGTGCGGTACATCTGGCGAATACGCTCGGTCATATGCAGGGGAATGCGAATGGTGCGGGTTTTCTGTGCCAGAGCGCGGGTAATGGCCTGTCGTATCCACCAAGTTGCGTAGGTACTGAAGCGATTGCCACGCTTATAATCATATTTATCAACCGCACGCATCAACCCGACGTTGCCTTCCTGGATTAAATCAGGGAAGGGTAGTCCTTGCCCCATGTATCGCTTGGCAATGCTAACCACCAAGCGTGTGTTGGCCCGGCCCAAGTGTTCTCGTGCCGATTGTCCATCAATGATGAATACCGTCATAATGTCGGTTCCGCGCTCGATACCACTCAGTGACGCCTCGAAATCGAACACGGGCATATACCCATTATGCCCGTTCCCCAGATATTTCTGTGCTGCTTGAACTTCCAGGAAGTTTTGCTCAATCTCATCAAGAATCCTATTGAAGCCCTCGACCAGAGCCTGTAAGGCATCTTCTAAATCAGAATCCCATGAGAGCGTAAAGGCTAAATCTACCAGTTCATTGATCTCGTAAAAACCCCGCCCCAATTGAAGAATATCATCGCTTTTATGGAATAGCTGGTGGCGAGTTTCAAAGTCATAAGTCAATTGTTGCTTTTGCGAGGCTAATGTTCGAAATTCTTGAATAATGTGGAAGAGTTGTTCCAGCTTGCTCTGAATTTCCTGAGCCTCTCGACCAATCTCGATACGCCGAGCCAATGTGATCTCATCAATAGCTGTCAACAGGGGTTCTTGTGCCATCTGTCGAAAATAGAGACCCACCGGGTCATCGGCAGAAACAGCATCAATATCGCCAATTTCCGGATCACGGACGGCTTCAGGCTCAAAACCTTCATCAATAGTGGGGTCGTGGGGGGATTCAGTTTCTTCTTGCCGGAGTTCGATACCGAGTTCATCGAGTTCATCTAGCAGTGATTCAAGGGCTGTTACATCTTCGCTTTCACCTTCACCTTCAAGAACTTCTAGCACATCCTCAAAGGTCAAGAAACCACGTTGATCTGCTCGATTCATGAGTTCCTGGATCACGGGCGTCTCTCGCCTCCTCATCTGCCGGAATGGTTGCTGACAATAACAAGCTTGCCAGCAAGCGGGATAGATCGCTTATTGATTACACAGCATGGGTGGGGTTCAGCTCTTTGTCAACAACATAGTTTTCATTGTAGCACACATTTTTGGGGACTGGAACCCCACCCAAATCCCCACTCGCTTAGTCTCTTTCCACGTTTCCAGGACAGAGAACCCGCTATAGTTCCCAAAATCAGTTGAGAATTTTCACTAAAAATTCGTTTTTAGATGACATATCCCCATCTCATATTTCACGCTATAATGAGTCCGGAAACGGATCAAAGGGTAACATTATAATGACAACGGTCTTTTCAGTAAAACCCATTGCCCTTGATTTTTCGGCGATGCGGACAGGCCTGGGCTGGGCACAAAGTTGGGCTGGTGAAGATGCCATCCTCTGTAAATTGGAGCGCGGGTGGATGCGTTTAATGGCCGCTGAGAAAAATGGATTCGTGGCCTCATGGTCATGGCCGACCCCCACCATTGAAGAAAATCGTTTTTTCCTGATCCCCCCCTTTGTCGCTCATATTCTATCCGGGCCAGCGGCCTGGGATGTCTCCGAACTACAGGTGATGGCTCATCGCAATTTGGTTGGCTTTATCCTAAAAATTGATGAGCAGGATTTACGCCTGCAATGGAGCTGGAAGGCCAGTGATTTCAATGCTCCACGTGAATTTACCCCCATGAGCCAATTACCTGATACGATGATGAGTGCGCCTTATGTCAAATTAGCCGATGAAATTCATCTGGCGTTGGCAAATCTGATTAAGCTGACCGTTGAAGAGAGTGATCAACTTCACCAGGCTGGCGCGGTCTTAATCGACTTCACGCCAGGTCAAATCAATATTGACGGTGAGGCAATTACACAGGGCAAACAGGCCCGCTATTATTTTACTCCACGTATGTTGGTCCGTGGCCTAGAAATCGTTCGTGAACGTCAAGTCGGTTTTGTCATGCAGCCAATCAATAATGGCCGGAATTCAGTGCTATATTTGTCCTGTCAGCGTGAAGGATGGCAGGTTCATTGTGCTGTGTTATCAGTTGGCGTCAGCTTGGATGCACCGCCACCGACTCTAACAATCCGCGAGACACGCACCCCCATGCAAGATGGCCCCTGGCCGACTATACGCCCCTAACAAGGTGCTTCATGTCCAAATCCAGTCGCCCACCTCGCGGCAGTTGGCTCTATTGGCGGCGTTTGTTACGGCTGATCGGCATAATACTATTGGCTGTAATTGTTGGCCTGCCGTTGTGTGGTGGTGTTTTCTCAACTGTGGCACTACTCTATGTGGGATGCAGCGAAAATAATGCAACCCCAGATACTTATGGCGACTATACCTGGGAAAAATTCACAATCCAGGCTCAAGCAGGCGGCGAATTTCAGGGCTATTTTGTGCATGGAACCAATGGCGCAACGATCATCTTTCCGCCCAACTTTAATGTCGGGCGTGGCAATCGTTTCAATGAGGCTCACATTTTGATGGAACATGGTTATGCGGTGGTCTTATTCGAATCCCGCCGTTGTGCAGACAGTGGCCCCCTTAGCCTCGGCTATCAAGAAGTTAAAGAAGTGGCCGATGTTCTGGATTATTTACGAAATCGTAGCGATGTCGATAGGGAACGCATTGGTATTCATGGTTTTTCATCGGCAGGTGCAACTGCGCTCATGGCTGCCGCACAATATCCTGAACTGAGAGCCATTGTTGCCGAAGGTGGCTATGAAAGTATGGACGGCATCCTAGATGAACAAGGCGGGAGCGCAGGTGCATATCTGACCACCATTTTTCGCTGGTCTATGCGCCTCTCTTATCGGATCATTGCCGGTAATCGTATGAAAGACCTTAATCCCCTCAGCGTCATAGATCAAATAGCTCCACGTCCTATTCTGCTGATCTATGGTTCCACCGAATCATCACTCCCCGGCGCTTACCTCCAACATAAAGTTGCCGGAGCCAATGCTGAGTTGTGGGTCGTTGAAGGGGCTGGTCATGGCAATTATGTGGATATTGCCCCCCAGGAATATGAAGAGCGCGTTGTGGCTTTTTTTGACCAGGCCTTGCTAAACTGATTGACGATTGCTCATGACAGCTTTTACGCACCCTCAACTCGATGAACTATCCCGGTTGATTGCACGCCGCACGGGCCTGAACACCTTTGATCGCGGTCGCAGCCGTCTAATCGAAGTGCTGAACAATCATAAAGAATCAAATCGCCACCCCCAGAAATATATCATGCATCTGGAAATGCTGGACGACAGCCATCCAGTCTGGCAAGCACTGTTATCCAAATTGACGGTGAGCGAGACTTACTTCATGCGTGAAAGCACTGCCCTCCGTCAACACATCCTTCCAGCACTCATTCAAGAAAAACATGGCAACGGCGACCATTCTCTCAAGATCTGGAGCGCCGGGTGTGCCACTGGTGAAGAATCCTATACACTGGCGATTTTGCTACGCGAATTGTTGCCGGATTGGGAGCAATGGCATATCCAAATTCTGGGAACAGACATCAACCAGGCTGCATTAGAAGTCGCTCAGAAAGGATGCTATCGAGAATGGTCATTCCGTACTGTTCCAGCGGATATTCGCTATCGCTATTTCGAGTCGAAACCCCCTCTGATATTCGAGGTGCGCCCAGAGTTGCGCCGCTGGGTACGTTTTCAATATGGCAACCTCGTAAAACACAGCCCTGGCCTACAGGATTTAGTCGTCTGTCGCAATGTCTTGCTCTATTTCACGCGCGAGCAAGCACAAACCGCTGAAACCCAGCTTTTTCACAGTCTTCGCATCAACGGCTGGCTGGTCCTCAGTCCAATTGAGACCCTGCACCACTCCCGCCACCAATATCAGGTACAACGATTGGCTACAACCCTAGCTTATCGCAAGTTGACCTCTGGCAGCACAGCCTTAGCTTCTCTGCCCTCATCTGACCACACTGCCACAACATCATCTGTACCCATAAGTTCAACTGATGAAGCAATCTATCAACAGGCATTAAAAGCGATGCTAGATGGCGATTACAATACAGCGGTTATGCTCACACGTCCGCTTTTAGAGACGCACCAACCAAAGGTGTTTAGCTTGATGGCTTCCAGTTTGATTGGGTTGGGAGATCTACCACATGCCCATGAACACTTGATGCAAGCACTCGATGCGGATAAATTTTACCCTGAAGCCCACTACATTATGGCACTTATCCACATGGAGGAGGGCAATTTGGTAGCCGCCCGCACTGCCTTACGAGCCGCGATTTACTGCCGCCCCGATTTTGCCCTGGCCCATTTGTTGAGTGGTGATTTATTCCAGCGTGAGGGTGATAGGGAACGTGCGCGGCGTGCATGGACTACGGCTCGCCGATTCGCCAATGACCTGCCATCAGACATGCTTTTGAGCGATGTGGCCGATGTTTCGGCTGGTCAACTGGTGATGTTAGTCGATACCCGATTGAAGGATGGCAAACTCTCGTGACCAAATGGCGCAACACATTCAATGTTTGGTATCAGGCCGCCCGCCCCCGTAGCCTGACCGCAACCTATGTGCCGGTAGCGTTAGGCGGGGTAATCGCCTGGGTTGATGATCGTTTTCATGTTGCACATTTCATCTTGGCGTTGCTGGGTGTACTATTCTTGCAAATCAGCGCCAACCTCATCAACGAATACTACGACTATACCAAAGGCTCCGATGCCGAAAAAACGCATGGCCTGGGCATGATCCTCGCACGCGGTCTGCTCACTCCACGTCAGGTATTGGTCGGCGGCTTCGTGACGCTGGGTCTGGGTGTCCTGATTGGTCTCTACTTTGTTGTCGTAACAGGCCCGCTGGTACTGGCAATCGGCATCAGTGGCACATTGGCCGTCGTCCTCTATACGGCTGGCCCCTATCCTCTGGCTTATATCGGACTCGGCGAAATCACTGTTTTCATTTTCATGGGACCATTAATCGTACTAGGGACATATTATGTGATGGCCGAACAGGTAGATCCGGTTCCTATTTGGGGATCATTGCCGGTTGCTTTCCTTGTAGCCGATATTCTCCACGCTAACAACCTCCGCGACCTGGATGCCGACGCTGCCCGCCAGAAGCACACGCTCTCGACCATTTTTGGGCGACGCTTTGCCCGCTCCGAATATATTTTTTTGACGGGCGGTGCATTTGTGATCACAGCCTTATTGGTCGTTGCCGGAGTTGCCCCGTCTCTGACACTGGTTGTTGGTGTGCTGATTCCCGACGCCGCTCGCTTAATTCGCGTTGCCACTAGCAGCGAAAATCCAGCCGAGCTACACCTGGTATTGGTTGGCACAGCCCGGTTGCACAAATGGTTTGGTGTGATTTACGTCGTCGCCTGGGGCATAGATCATCTACTCGTTGGTGTATAGGGCTATGCCAGGGCGCTTTCATTGCCAGAATCGCGCACGAAGATGCAGGTTGAGCGTGTGGAGTCCACCATGCGGCGAATAAACGCCAGATCAACCTGTTCTTGCAATCCAAACATATTCAAATCGGCGCGTGGTGCAGTGGGCAAATAATCATTGAATTTACTCACGGCCACAATGCCGCGTGTGTTGCGTGGCATCCGGCCCCAATCGATCAAATTACTCAGAAAGCGACGTCCATTTTCCTCTTCAGCCGGATCATTGATGACTGTAATCAGGTTGATCTGGCCGTCCCAATTGCGGCAAACCTGATAGGCGAGTAACAATGACAGATCAAGGTTAGTCAGGCGCAAACTGATCTCCCACGCCGGACTTTGGTCACGTATCCAGATATTGATGACCTGTTCACGTCCCAGGCTGATAACCGGATTGTGCATATACAAAATCGTGCCCACTTCGTTGCGCTTGGCACGGTCGAGCAACGCTTGTAATTTTTCCTGCTCGGTTTTCTCTGTAATCGCCATAAACATCGCATTGGGACGGAAGAACACGCTATGCAACAACTCAATGGAAATCCGTAGGCCGCGCTCGAAATCTTCCACTTCCAGCAACGCCACCCGCGAGAACACACCGTCTTGGGTGAAGGTCTCCACTGCTTCCGGCAAGTCGGCCACCAGTTCCTTCTTGCCAGGGTAATACATGCCGACTACATGAATAGACCCGCGTGGATATGCCAGCGACCGCAAGAACCGGTAACTGCCCAACAGTTCATCGGTTGAAGTGGCGGGAACCAGCATATTGGGTTTCCAGGCGCGTTCCTGCACAGGTGGCATCCCGCTAACTCGCTTGGCAGCCCATTCGGCCAGTGTCACAAACAGGCCGCTCCGCACATCGCTCCAGGGCGCGAGTAGTTGGCGGCGCGAGAGGTAAAGATATAGCAGCAAAATCACCACCATCGCCACCAGACTGAAAACAGGATTAATCAGGAACATAGCGAAGATGCAGCCCGAAAGCCCGATGAACGGCACAACAATGGGCACACGAAATAGCGGGCGAAAGCTGATTAATCCCAGCGATTGCTCGAACAATACTACGCCATTCAAAACGGAGTAGGTGCTGAGGAAGAACATCGTCATCAGCGGAGCGATGGTATCCAGTCCGCCGCCAGTCAGGCCAAAACCAAGCGCCGCTATCGCAATCACGCCGGTGACCAGCATGGCATTACGCGGCTCACCAGCGGGTGTGAGATTCGCCAACCGGTCACTATTGGGCAAAATATGGTGTTCGGCTACTGCCTGCAAAATGCGAGGTGCGCCCAATAATGACGTCAAGGCCGAAGAGAAGGTCGCCGCCAGAATACCAGCCAGCACCAACTCGCGGTTGAAGGCGATGTCAACAATAATCAGTTGGTTGTCGATGAGGTCGCGGGGCGTTGCCATGCGTGAGAACCAGTAGGTCAGTGCCACATATATGACAAAACTGACCAGGATAGCGGCCATCGTGCCCCAGGGAATGCTGCGGCGGGGGTCTTTTAAATCACCTGACATATTAACGCCCGCCAGGATACCCGTCACCGCCGGAAAGAAAATCGAGAACAGTAACCAGAAGTTACCCGACTCAAAACTACCCCATAATTCTGGTTGCTGTGTCATGCCCGGCTGGTCATTGATTCGGAAGCTGCCCAGAAAAACTGACACCAGCGACAATGCTAGGATGGTCATGATGAGGTATTGGGCGCGAACTGCTAAATTGGCGCTGATAAACGCCAGAATGAACGCCACCGCAAAACATCCAAACACCACAGCCATTTCGGGGTGATCAGGGAAAATTCGCAGCCAGCCTTCGGTAAACGCGAAAACATAAAACGCCACCGAAATTGCCTGGGCAAAATAGAACGGCACACTAACACTGCCACCGACTTCTAACCCCAATGACTGCGAAATGATGGAGAACGCACCGCCCGCCCGCACCCGGATGTTGGTCGCAACGGACGCGATAGACAATCCTGTCGAAATTGTGATAACATTCGCCAAAACCACAATTAGAAGAGCATAACCCAACCCGGCATTACCCACCACCCAACCTGTTCGCAGATACATAATCGCGCCCAGGACGGTCAGCAGCGTTGGCGTAAAAATCCCGCCGAATGTGCCAAATTTGCGATTATTATCTGCGCTCTGTTGCAATACAGGCATCAGGTCTGTTTCTGATACAGTAGCGAATGGAGATTCCATCGAATATCAAAGTCCTTCAGCGGCAATAGACAATAAGCGCATCATTATAAATATGCGTAATGAATAATGAAAAGAGTTTTCCATCCCCACAGGTTAGTGTCTGTAGCCTGGGAGTTTTTGATAGCATCCTCATGCCATAATGTGATCAAAATTCATGCAAGGAAAAACTATGTCATCATCACGCCTATCTGGATTTTACAAACGCACGCTATCGGAACGCGCTGCTCAAGTTACGGAATGGGCATCGCTCGACGAGGCGGCACTCGCTGCTCTGAATGGTCAGGCTGGATTGCTGCCCGAATTAGCTGATAAGATGATTGAAAACGTCATCGGAATTTATAGCCTACCGCTCGGCATTGCCACCAATTTTCTCATCAATGGCAAAGACTACCTGATCCCGATGGTCATTGAAGAACCCAGTGTGGTTGCTGCTTGTGCCAATGCGGCCCGGTTGGTACGCAGCGGCGGTGGGTTCACGACCAACAGCGATGAGCCACTGATGATTGGTCAGATGCAGATTCTTGATCTGGAGGATCTGGATACGGCTGCCGAGCGAATCATGGCTGCCAAAGAGGAACTGCTGGCTGAGGTCAATGCTCCTGATCTCCTGATTGTGCAAATCGGCGGTGGGGCACGCGATCTGGAAATCCGAAGATTTGATCAGACATCTATCGGCCCAATGCTGGTACTGCATTTGATCTACGACTGCCGCGACGCGATGGGAGCCAATATGGTCAACACGGCCTGCGAGTCGTTGACCCCAACCATCGAATCGATCACCGGCGGTCGCGTCAAACTTCGTATTTTGAGCAATCTGGCCGATCAGCGTACTGCCCAGGCAGCCTGTATGATTCCGTCGGATTCACTGACCATGCAAGATATGTCTGGCCCAGCAGTAGTGCAATCGATTGTCGAAGCCGCCGTTTTCGCCGAAGTCGATCCCTACCGTGCTGCCACGCATAACAAAGGCATCATGAACGGTATTGATGCAGTGGTTCTCGCCACTGGCAACGATTGGCGGGCCGTTGAGGCTGGCGCACATGCGTATGCCGCTCGCAACGGTACATACACATCGCTCTCGAAATGGTGGGCAGATGACCACGGCAACTTGCGTGGACGGTTGCAGATGCCAATGGCAGTTGGCATGGTCGGCGGCGCAACGAAAGTTCACCCGACAGCGCAAACCGCACTGCAAATCCTCGGCGTCGACTCTGCTCGCGAGTTCAGCGAAGTTCTGGTGGCGGTTGGGCTGGCGCAAAACCTGGCGGCTATACGCGCCTTAGCGACCGAAGGTATCCAGGCTGGGCACATGGCATTACACGCCCGCCAGATGGCGATTGCGGCAGGAGCAGAAGGCGATGTGGTGATTCGTGTGGTCGAGCAAATGATCACCGAGGGAAAAATACGCTTGGAACGTGCCAAGGAATTGGTCGATGAATTCAAACACAATGGAGAATAATGTGCATGAGTGACACCCCATTTACGAACGCGGAATATCTTTTGAAACCTGAATACCTTGCTGGCATCGTCGGATACGGTGCTTATGTTCCCCGCTACCGACTACCGGCCCGCGAGGTCGCTCGTGTCTGGACCGGTGGGTTGGGTGGCACACCTATTAAAGAAAAAGCAGTGGCCGGTTTGGATGAAGATGTCATCACCATGTCGATTGAGGCTGCTCGCAATGCACTGGCTCGCGCTGGTATTGATCCGCGCCAACTACGAGCGGTATGGGTTGGTTCCGAATCACATCCGTATGCCGTGAAACCCAGCAGCACCATCGTCGCAGAAAGCATCGGCGCAGCTCCTAATATCCAGGCTGCCGATTGGGAATTTGCCTGCAAAGCTGGTTCAGAGGCGATGCAAGCCGCAATCGGTATGGTCGGTAGTCGCATGGCGAACTATGCACTGAGTATTGGCATGGATACTGCACAGGGGCGGCCCGGCGATGCGTTAGAATACACAGCAGCTTCAGGTGGCGCGGCTTATATTATCGGCCCCGCAGATGACAGCCTGGCGATTTTCCAGGGATCGTACAGTTTCGTGACAGACACACCCGATTTCTGGCGACGTGCCCATGAGTTTTATCCGAGTCACGGGGATCGTTTCACGGGCGAGCCTGCCTATTTCCACCACACGCTCACTGCAGCCCAGGCGCTTATGGAAATGATGGGGACTGCAGCCAGCGACTATACTTATGCGGTTTTCCATCAACCAAATGTTAAGTTCCCCAGCCGTGCGTCTCAGATGCTCGGTTTCACAAAGGAACAAATCCAACATGGGTTGTTAGCGGGTGAGATCGGAAATGTCTATGCTGGTAGCAGTCTGTTGGGGCTAACCGCTACCCTGGATTGCGCCGAACCTGGCGACCGTATCCTGATGGTATCGTATGGTAGTGGGGCGGGATCGGATGCGTTTGATATTCTGGTGACGGATAAGATCAGTGAACGCAAAGGCAAGGCCCCCGCTACCCGTGACTACATCAACCGCCGTACAGAGATCGACTATGCGCTATATACTCGCTTCCGCGATAAACTGCGAACCTAATTCGCCCTGAGCTATTCATGCCGCCTGAATTCGCCGCTGAATTCGGGCGGTGTTCAATTGGCAACCAACGGAACAATCTGTAACGCTTCCTCTTCCGATAGTCCGTTCTGATGAATAGCCTGCTCTACACGATGCAGATAATCAATCAGAAG
Organism: Aggregatilineales bacterium; assembly: GCA_965215855.1. Taxonomy (GTDB): domain Bacteria; phylum Chloroflexota; class Anaerolineae; order Aggregatilineales; family J027; genus J027. Next base: position 1,021,069 of record CBDCER010000003.1, read on the forward strand.
GTGTTGCCCCGTCAGAGTTTCTTGCATCAGCAAATAGGCAATGTTGCCGCCTGCCGCCAGCAAGCCCCGGTCACGAGTCGCTTGTTCAATGGGGCACGTATCATACGGCACACGCCGATTTTGGATGAGAAATCCTTCGCGGGTTTGGGTCATGATGATGTAAGACGCCGCTGGATTGCCGTCCAAGGGCATACCCACCGAACCCGGATTGACCAGCGTTAATCCTCGCCAACCACGCACAAAGGGCATGTGAGTATGGGCCGTCACTACCCATCGTTGACGCACGGCTCCAAATCGTTCTTCGATTAATGAATCAGGTGCGTCGGGTGGAATACCGCCGAACAGGTTGCCTGGCGATCCATGCACAATTAGCAGATCATCTCCGCGTTCGGCAGCCAGCGGCCACCCGCGAATGCAATCAAGATAATCGCCATTCACGCGCTCGGCTGTCCAGCGTACACTGCCCCAGCGTGGCCCATCGAAGTGATTTGCGGTGCGCGGGTCGTGTCGTTTGAGAATATATTCATCATGATTACCGAGGAGAATAGTCAGATCGCGGCTTGCCAGCAAATCTAACACTTCGCAGGGGAACGGGCCGCCGTTGATTGAATCGCCAGCCACAATGATCTCATCCACACCGACTGTATCAATATCATTCAACACTGCTCGCAGAGCCGGAAAATTGCTATGAGTATCAGCGAGAATTGCTAGGCGCATAGGCTTTCCCCCATAAAGCAAAAAACTCCCCTAAGAATTATGGGAGTTAGTATTTTGGTGAGCCTGGAGGGACTCGAACCCCCAACCAAGTGCTTAAAAGGCACCTGCTCTGCCATTGAGCTACAGGCCCAACAATACTGACAGTATAGCAATGCCATTTTGAAAACTCAAGACCAAATTACCGAAAAAGCGCTGTAAAGCTCCTGGCTTCAGACATGGGATATAGGGGTGCAAGCGGGCATAAGAACTGAACTAGAAATCAAAAATAGAGTATGTTATGGTTTTCAGCATCAGCATTTGTATTTTTTATGATTACTCTTGCAGGAAATAATGCGTAAAATCTGCATTCAAATTGTTACCTACAACAGTGCCCCGACAATTCAAACGGCATTGCAATCAGTATTGGGCCAGACGTATCAAGATTACGATCTCACTATCGTTGATAATGCTTCAAATGATGATACTGTTGCAATTATTCGCGCTTTAAACCTGGACGTAATATGTAATGCACAAAACAGTGGGTATGCGGCTGCCCACAACCAGGCACTCGAAATCAGCGATGCGCCTTATGTGTTGACGCTGAATCCCGATGTTTGGCTGGCTCCTAATTTTATCGAGACAATGCTCGCAACGCTGGATAGTTATCCTAGAGTAGGGGCCGCCGCCGGTTGTTTACAACGTGTTGAACATCTAGACGACCAACCTATACACATCGATAGTACCGGACTCTACATGATGCCCAGCCGCCGCCAGCGTTTGCGCGATGAGGGCAAACCCATCGAGGATCATACTCAGATCCCCACCTATATTTTTGGGCCTGATGGAGCAGCGGCAGTCTACCGTCGTGCTATGTTAGACGACATCAAGATCGCGGGTGAGTTTTTTGATACCGATTTCTTTATGCACAAAGAAGATGTGGATATTTGCTGGCGGGCACAGTGGCGCGGCTGGGATGCACTCTATGTTCCTGCTGCCACTGCTAAACACATCCGGCATTTCCGACCAGGACAGCGCCAACAGGTATCAGAAGATATGCGCTTCCTGAGTGTCCGCAACCGTTATCTATTGATGTTTAAGAACGATGCAGCGGGCCATTTCTGGCGAGATTTTTTTCATATCGCCTTATATGATTTGAAGATTTTCTTCTATATATTGCTGTTTGAACGTGCTTCACTACGTGCCCTATATGCAGTCTGGAAACTGAGGCATCGTACAAAGGCCAAACGTCAACATATTCAGCAGACTCGGGTCCGACATTGGCGCGATCTACGCCAATGGTTCAAGGAATATTAGTGGCGACTGTGGATTTTCCTACTGTACATGTTGGAATTGTAACTTATAACAGCCGGGCTGAATTACCAGGATGTTTTGATGCGTTGGCTGCTCAAACCTATCCGAATTTACATATTGTTGCGCTGGATAATGCTTCCCAGGACGATAGTGTGGACTGGCTGAAAAACCATGTATCTGAAATTGATATTGAATGTCTCATAAATTCAGTAAATGTGGGGTTCGCGTGTGCCCACAATCATATTATTCGCCATTGTAGTATCGATTCCACTGAGTTTTATCTGGCACTGAACCCCGATGTTCGATTAATGCCGAACTATGTGACACATCTAGTCGCGGCACTTCAGCATCATCAAGCGAACTGGGGTACGGGTAAAATCTATTCACTGAACGATCAGGATGAACTCACCGATCTGATCTATAGTGCGGGACATGCAATCTTGCGAGGCGGTTATGCTTTTCATATTGGTTATGAAGAACCAGATCACGACCAATATGATATAGGACGACCGGTTTTCGGGGCACCGGGAGCTGCGGCATTATATTCCGGTTTATTGATCCACGATATTTCAACCAATGGTCAGTTCTTCGATGAAGATATGTTTATGTATGGCGAGGATGTGGATGTAGATTGGCGTGCCCAGCGGCGCGGTTGGAGCTGTCGGTATACTCCTGATGCAATTGCTTATCATCGAGGTAGTAATCCCGGCCAGGATTTGCGATCACATGCCCTAGCAAATAGATACCTGAGTGTTTTGAAAAATGCGGGTCTCAGGAGTTTAATCCTATATAATTTCCCGTTAATCGGCTTCCATTGTGCATTACGCCTTATACTGTCACCCTGCTATGGAATGAAAATTATTCAACGGCTGGTACGCTATGGCCCCAGAAAACTGTCTCAACGGTCTCCTGCCAGCACATCATTTGATGCCAATTATTGGTTTAACTGGAGTCGCCAGCAGTCAACAGCGCAGCCCCGAAATACCTGGGAACGAATTCGCGCCTACATCGACCGCGCCATTGGTCGAGAAAACAGGGAGTCGGAAGAGAACACCAGATAATTTCGACAGCAGCCAGAGACGTGCCACTACATTTTCTTAGGGCAACTCGTGAATGCTGCGAAGGCGCTGGAGCAACGAATCAGTAGCGACATCGTGCCCAGATGGGCCGAGTGGGTCATGGATGGTATCATCACCCAGCAAACTGTGGGCGACGTTGGCAATACCAAAGCTGAGAGCATCCAGATCATAGCCGCCTTCCGTCACAAAAATTACACGTCCTGCACAGATCGAATCGGCAGCCATCTTCAATTGGCGTGAGATATTGGCGTAGGCTGTCAGTGAGAGTTCGAGATTTGCCAGGGGATCACGCCAATGGGCATCAAAGCCTGCTGATATAAACAATAATTGTGGCTGAAATCGCTCCAAAGCCGGAATGACAATGTGTTGATATAGATTATGGAACGAGTCGTCACCGGTATGGGATGAGACAGGAATATTCAGGGTAGTGCCACGTCCGTCGCCGCGCCCTGTCTCGTTGATATGGCCTGTGCCAGGATATAATGGCGATTGGTGCGACGAAATGTAGAAAACACTGGGGTCATCATAGAAAATATCCTGTGTGCCATTACCATGATGCACATCGAAGTCTACAATGGCAATACGCTCCAATCCATGTTGATCTTGAGCATAACGGGCGGCGATAGCAACATTGTTGAGTAGGCAGAATCCCATCGCACCAGCCTCAGTAGCATGATGACCGGGCGGGCGGATCGCAGCCAGACCGTTGTTGGCTTCACCATTCAATATAACATCCGTGACTTGGAGCAGTCCACCAGCCGCCAGGCGGGCAATTTGGTAGGATTCTGGGAGAGCATAGGTATCGGCGCCAATCATTACCGGACGGCCCAACTTAGTGAGTTTTTCCAGTAATTCCAGATGTTGCTGGGTATGGGCACGACGCAGTTCAGCATGAGTGGCTTCGCGGCCTGCGATGGATATGAGGCGCTCCATCAGCTTAAGTTCCTGTAAACGACTGATAATAGCAGTCAGCCGTCCGGCATGTTCGGGGTGACCGTCTAGGGTGTGTTGGGTATAGATCAAATCAGTATGGAACGCAGTTGGCATGGCAAATCCTTAAACTTCCGGTTGCTATTCAGCATTTCGTGAGTAGAATATCATAGCGCAATTCAAATGTGAAAATTTCTTAATTTTTTTAAGTGAGACACATATTCACCCATATTAAGATCCACAATTGGCAATAGCCAGTGAATTATTGAAAAGGAGGAAAGGCGCACAACAACGCGCCAAATAACCTGATGATAACTGTTTCCATTATCTCAATACTTGTTGCTTTAGCCGGAATGGGCTATGCCGCTTTGACGACCAAAAAAATTCTGGCAGAAGATTCTGGCAACGAACGGATGCAAGAAATCGCTGGCGCTATCCAAGAAGGGGCGCGAGCATTTTTAAGTGCTGAATATTTCTACATCGGCGTGGTGGTGGTATCCGTAACGATCTTACTATTTGGACTGAGCGCCGCATTTGAAGATTTCAGCCCATTAACAGCGGTGGCTTATTTTGTTGGTGCCAGTTGTTCTGGTATCGCGGGCTATGCGGGTATGAGTATTGCCGTGCGCTCGAATGTACGCACGACAGCCGCTGCTCAAAAGGGATTGAATGAAGCATTGCGGGTGGCTTTTGCCAGCGGAACGGTGATGGGTACGATGGTGGTAACCCTAGCATTGCTTGGTATCAGTGTGTTATTCCTGGTGTTCATCGCTTTGCCCGACGAACAGCAAAATATCGAGGCCATGGCCGGGTTCGGTTTTGGTGCTACTTCCATTGCGATCTTTTCGCGCGTGGGCGGTGGCATCTTCACGAAGGCAGCTGATGTCGGTGCTGACCTGGTAGGCAAAGTAGAAGAGGATTTTCCCGAAGACAGCCCGCGTAACCCAGCGACAATTGCGGATAATGTAGGTGACAATGTAGGGGATGTGGCTGGTATGGGGGCTGATCTGTTTGAGAGCTATGCCAGCAGCCTAATCGCCGCAATGACATTGGCTGTCATCGCAGCAGGCGCGGGTTATGTGCATGAAGAAAAACAAATGTTTCCTTTACTGGTGGCCGCAGCCGGTGTCGTGATTTCGCTGCTGGCAACAACTTTGGTGCGCGTGCAAGAAAATGGTGAGGGTGAAGATGAAGGTGCTTCGCCAGAGGCATTGTTGGGCAGTTTGCGCCGGGGTATTTATGCCGCAACGGGTGGCGTGGCGATCGCGGTTATTGTACTAGGGTTGGCATTGAACCTCGGCTGGGGCGTGATTATTGCCACCTTATCGGGCCTATTGGCAGGCGCGATGATTGGTTACACGACGGAATACTATACGTCGTCGTCCTATCGCCCGACTAAAGACATCGCCGAAAGCTCCCGTAGTGGAGCCGGTGTGACTCTGATAAAAGGGCTGGCTGTCGGTATGGAAAGCACGGTTGCACCTGTGTTTATTGTCATCGTGGTGACGCTACTTGCTGTTCAGCTTGAAGGGCTGTATGGTGTGGCGGTCGCGGCAGTAGGAATGTTGTCCACGCTGGCGATAACCCTGGCCTCAGATGCCTATGGGCCAGTGGCCGATAATGCCGGTGGCATCGCGGAGATGGCCGAATTGGAAGCTGTCGTCCGTGAGCGCACCGATGCCCTGGATAGTTTAGGCAACACCACTGCGGCGGAAGGCAAGGGCTTTGCGATTGGTAGCGCGGTGATGACGGCGCTGGCGTTGATCGCGGCCTTCGTCGAAGGCACAGGCCTGGGCGGTGTAGAGGTGCTAGACCCTCGTTTTATCACAGGTGTTTTGTTTGGCGCGATGCTGCCCTATTTCTTCAGCACGCGCACGATGAATGCAGTGGGTAAAGCTGCCAACGAAATTGTGGTTGAGGTTCGCCGCCAACTGAGCGAGATCCCGGGTCTGCGCGAAGGGCAGGAAGGGGTTCGCCCTGATTATAAGCGGTGTGTGGAAATTAGTACGCGCAGCGCCCTCCGCCAGATGATTTTCCCCGGCGTACTGGCAGTTGGCGTGCCATTGATCGTCGGCCTGATCTCGGTTGTGGGTGAAGACACAATAGTCAATGATTATATAGCAGGTGAGACACTGGTCGGTATTTTGCTGGGGTCGTTGGCGTCAGCTTTTGTACTGGCGTTAATGATGGCAAATGCCGGTGGAGCCTGGGACAATGCCAAAAAAGCTATTGAGGCTGGTGAAATTGAGGGCGAGTCGAAAGGCTCAGATGCTCATAAAGCGGCAGTGGTCGGTGATACTGTCGGTGATCCGTTTAAAGATACCGCCGGGCCATCACTCAATATTCTGCTGAAGCTACTGGCGATTATTGCGCTGGTGATTGCGCCAATCTTGGCTGGATAGCGACAGGTAATTAGAGAAACAGAACGGCTCGCCTGTGCGAGCCGTTTTTGTTGTAAAAACCTCATGAAAATAAAAAGTGGCGACGGCTGGATTCGAACCAGCAACCTACGGCTTATGAATCCGGTGCTCTGCCCTTGAGCTACGTCGCCAATCGTTCGTATTATGCTGAAAAGCGAGGAAACTGTCAATGCTGAGTATCAAACAAGCGCGGCGCGAAGCCCTGGAACGCCAAGTCGAGCGTGTGCAGCAACGCATCACGATTTTGCAGGCGGAAAATGATCGTTATTCACAACTACGGATGGCGGTGTTTCTCGGAGGTGTGGCAGCCAGTTTAGTAGCGTTTTATGCGCTGGCATTGGTGTTGGGAGTGATGTTGTTTATAAGCACTGTGGTGGTCTTCAGTGGCATTCTCTATGGGCATCGTCGTGTACAGCGCGGCTTGTTGCAGCATCGTCTCTGGCTGAAGATTAAACAGGGACATGTGGCACGTATGGCGTTGGATTGGGAACATATTCCGCAGCCCCCAGCAACCGGCTCAGACGCAGGCCATCCATTTGAAATCGACCTGGATATGACAGGTGAACGCTCGTTGCACCAGTTGGTTGATACCAGCGTATCGGAGGAAGGTAGCCGACGTCTGCGCGAGTGGCTATTGACGACGTTGCCAAACGCCCGTCAGATTGAGAAACGGCAGTCATTGATACGGGCAATGCGTCCGCTAGTGCTGTTTCGGGATAAATTGACACTGGCAGCACGAATAGCAACAGGAGGCCGTGAGCAGCGCATTCAGGGCTGGCGGGTGCAAGCCTGGTTTAACCAGAATCCACCTGTCGAGTCGTTGAGGCCAGTTGTCACGTTGGCGGCAGGGTTAGCAGCATTGAACATTGTGTTATTTCTGCTTTATGCAGGGGGGATGTTGCCACCGTTATGGTTAGGGACATTCGCCCTGTATGGGCTAGTTTGGGGACGACAATGGCAACCGATCAGCGACTTTTTTCAACATGCGTTGTCGTTATATCACACGCTTGACCGGCTTCAAGCAGTGTTTGTTTATCTAGAGACACATGGAGATCAGAAGCCATTTCGGGAAATATGCCAGCCGTTTCTGGATCAGGAGAAGCGCCCTTCACGGTATATACGGCGCATCAATCGTGTATTGGCAGCGGCTAGTTTACAGGGAAACCCGATTCTATGGCTGTTTGTGAATTTGATTGTGCCCTGGGACCTCTATTTCGCACACCGGTTGAATCAGGCCAAAGCAGAAGTGGCTGCCCTAATACCGACGTGGTTGGATGCGTGGTATGAACTGGAGGCGCTCGATTCACTGGCGAATTTTGCGTATCTGAACCCCGACACGGTTTTCCCAGAATTGATGAAAGACCAACCAGCCATGTTTGAGGCGAAAGATTTGGGTCATCCGCTAATTTCCGATGAGCAAAAAGTGTCCAATGATTTCACACTGGGCGAATTGGGCGAATTGGTCATCGTTACAGGGTCAAATATGGCAGGCAAAAGCACATTCTTACGGACATTGGGAACGAACCTGGCATTGGCTTATGCTGGAGGGACCGTCAATGCATCATCGTTCAAAACCTCACTGTTCCGACTATATACTTGCATCAAAATCAGCGATTCGATCAATGATGGCATTTCATATTTCTATGCCGAAGTGAAGCGATTAAAAGGGTTGTTGGATGTGCTGCGAAGCGACCATCCACATCCGGTGTTTTTCTTGATTGATGAGATCTTTCGAGGTACGAATAACCGGGAACGATTGATTGGAAGCCGGTCCTATATCCGTAGCCTGGTTCAACAACGGGGGATTGGACTGCTGGCAACCCATGATCTAGAGTTGGTGAAACTGGATGAGGAATTTCCACAGATTAGCAATTATCATTTCCGGGAAGCCATTCAAGATGGACGAATGGTATTTGACTATCAGCTTCGTCCGGGGCCATGCCCGACAACCAATGCCCTTAAAATTATGGCACTGGAAGGGCTGCCCATCGCGTAAGATTACGAGCCAAAAATCATTCTGATTCTACGGAACGATATTGGATCAAAAGGAGCTGGAATGATGGCACGTGCAATCTGGAATGAGACAGTATTGGCTGAAAGTGACGAGACAATCGTGATAGAGGGTAATCACTACTTCCCACCTGAAGCCGTCAAGATGGAATATTTCAGCGAAAACAGTCACCATACAACATGCTCCTGGAAAGGCGTTGCCAGCTATTACACAATTGAAGTCGGCGGCCAGACCAACCAGAATGCAGCGTGGTACTATCCCCATCCCAAAGACGCCGCAGAACAAATCGCTGGTTATGTAGCGTTCTGGCGAGGTGTGCAGATCGAAACATAACAGACGAAGTCCCCTCTTCCCGAATCACCACAGCCCCTCTGCAAACTAACAGGAGGGGGTGTTCTTTGATCGGGAATGGGCAATTAGCGTTTCCAGGGATTTTCCATCGTTTGAATTAGGATGGATGTGCCAATTTTGATGTTATAGCGGCGGGTTACCAACCACAATATCAGATCAGCAATATCATCGGGCGTCAGGCACTTATCATGATTGAGCTTCGGGTGACTTTGGGTCATTTCCGAAAGGACCATGCCGGGGCAGATAGTATCAACACGGATGTTATAGTCTTGGTTTTCGCGTTGTATAAATTCGGCTAGAGCGTTGAGGGCATGTTTAGAAACACCATATGCGCCATTGCCGGGGTAGTATTCTATCCCTGCTTCAGAGCTAATGTTAAAAATGTGTCCATAGCGACGGTCGCGCATGATAGGCAGCACCGCCCGTGCCATCAGAAAAGGCCCACGCAAATTGACAGCCATCACAGAGTCCCAATCTTTGATGTCGTGTTGGTGGATATGACCGCCGCCGCTGATACCAGCATTGTTAACCAAAATATCGACTGTTCCATAGGTTTCAATAGTGGATTTGACGAGGCGTTCGACCTCCGCTTCGTTGGACACATCGCCTCGAAAAGCCCGCGCCCGTCCACCGTTTTCACGAATGATCGTGATAGTTTCCTCAAGGGGTGCGATGCGGCGTCCGCTGATGACAATATTGACACCTGCTTGCCCTAGGCGGACAGCAATGCCCTGACCAATACCACTCCCCCCTCCAGTGATGATGGCTATTTTACCTTTGAGATCAATCATCAGTTTACTCCTGAATAATTTATGAATTAGCGCAACACCATGTTAAACTGGTCGTGCTGATTATTCTGCAAAATGAGGTTGCCTTTAATCATGAGCGATGATTTGCGATTTGTCCACATTTCGGATACGCATATCGTACCGGACCAAGGACTCTATTATGGCTACAACCCCTATCAGGCATTAGAACAATTGGTGGGTTATATCAATAATGGCCTGCCGTTTATGCTCGATTTTGTGCTGCATACCGGTGATGTGACGTATGACCCTGATCCGGCAGCGTGCCAACAGGCAGCGGCGGTTCTGAACGAATTGAACTATCCAACTTATTATGTGCGTGGCAATCATGATGATCCGGCAGCCATGCGGAAGTATCTGCCGAATCTTCCTGCTGGCAGCGGGCGTATCGACTATACATTTGCAATGAAAGGGTTCCAGTTCATCATCCTCGATTCGTTTGGGAAAGTGCAGCCCATGGGGTACCTGGAGCCAGGGCAACTGGCCTGGCTGCGAACGATGTGCGAGGAATCGACAGCGCAATCATTGGTGATTGTGTTACATCATTTGCCAGTGCTGACGGGCAATACATGGCTGGACCATGACATGTACATCGAAAATCATGAAGCATTGTTTGATACGCTGGAACCTTTCGCGGCACGTATACGAGGATTGTTTTTCGGACATATTCATGTGCCGAGTTCCACCATGCAACGAGGTATTCTGTGTAGTAGTGCCCCGGCGGCTTTCAGTCAGTTCGTTTTACCTGATACAGCACCAACTCCGCCATTGATAACAGAGCCGGGCGGCTACAGTCTCGTGCGGATGACGCATGAACAGACATGGATCTCGCATCATGAGAATGTCATTCCCCGGAGTCCTCGACATGGCGATTGATACCATCATTGACTATTCATGTGATCCAAAAGATGCACTGACTACCGAAGGAATCCTGAAACGGTTAAAAGATCGTCACCGCGCTCTTCAGATTGTGCAGATGTATCGTGATGAGGGTGATGAACGCCCCTTATCCGAAATTGGCTTTGAGGTCACACGGCGATCAGCAGATGGCACAGAGGAAACGGCGCTGGTCATTGCCAGCGATCTGTTGGCCGAAGCGGCGGTTTTGGATGAATGGGCTGGGCATTGCACCTATTGTCCTGCGAATCTTACAGACAGCCCGTATGGATGCGTAGGCTACGTCAACTATCCAATTTTGCGGCAGTCGGAAATCTGGTGGTTGGAGCAATTACCAACCTTCGCCCAGCCGGTCTTATTTTTGATGCTGATACGAGGTGTGCAGGAATTTGGGTATACGGGACAGTCCGCCCGCGAGTTGCGCGATCGGGTGGGCGTATATTTCGAGAATCCGGATACGCTGGCGCGGCGTTATGCCCAGATAGATGTCACAGCAGATGTATTGTTTGAGATGACCTTCCAGTTAGGTCCGATTCAACCGTCACATGGCGTGTTGTTGTTGCTGTTTTATCATGCCATCCCGCGTGATAACCTTGATCCAGCTGAGGTTATGGCCCTCACTCGTCAGGAAATTGATCCGCAGAATTTTGCGAAACAATATCCATTCTTGCACCAAGGTGAGCCAGACGAGGATCCATCAATAAAGGATTTGAAGCGGTTTATGCAGGCGCTATATGTTGCTTATCAATTGAATGTGGCGCTATTGCTGGATATTTGAACGGCCAGATCTTAGCAATGTCTTGAAGAACCAAAAGACATAACCGGACACCAAAACCAGGCCAACCAGAATAACCAGCGCCAGCGGAATGAAGATGACAGGGGTAAGCGACAAGCTTTCGAGCCAAATGAGCAGTGAACTCATCACCGATTCTAGCTCGGTCAGAATGGTGTCACGACTTTCACCACTCAGGATAGCACGCCCGGTCAGATAGACAGGCGTGGCAAAAAGCGGGATGGCGATGAGGGCTGCAAACAGCAACCCCAGGACAATGCCAATCGCGTCCTGATAGTTGGGGTTATCGTGATCCTGGCCTCTGATGGCAGCAACTACGCGATCCGCAAATCCAATGGGGACCGACAGCAACGGTGCATTACGGAGGAGTTGCTCGACATACTGCAGGCGACTGGCTTCAGCAGCAGCGGCAGCCGCTTCATCTTCCGATAGCGCCAGACGATGATACGAAACCTGTTCTTCGGGCTGCGGTTGAAAATCCTCTTCGCTTTCGTGATCCTTCTCCGGATCAAATTCCAGTCGAGACATCGATTACTTTCACTCTCTGAGACTAACCTCATTCCAAGTGGTTAGCCTGCTGCAACTCCAGTTTTTCGGCAAGGGATTGTCGGGCGCGGAACAAGCGGCTTTTGATGGCGCTTTCGGTAGTATCGAGTGCTTCAGCAATTTCGGCATAAGACATTTCATACCAATAGCGCAACACGACGGCAGCACGGTAATCGGGGCTAAGTTCATCAAGCAATCCTTGAACCAAAACACTGCGTTCTTGGGCCATCAGGCTTTTTTCAGGGTCGTTAGTATCGCTAACCAGTGCCGGATGGGGCGGTAATGGTTCGTCGATAGAGACATAGGTCAGCCGGCGTTTCCGCAACCGGTCAATACAATGATTAGATGCAATTGAGAACAACCAGGTTTTGAACGAACGCTTAGGATCGTAACTTTTCAAATTGGAGTAGGCACGGATGAATGCTTCCTGGGCCGCATCTTCGGCTTCCTGGGGATCTCCGAGCATACGGTAGGTGAGATTAAAGACGGGTTGTTGGAAGAGGTTCACCAATGCCCCAAAAGCATCTATATCACCTTCATACGCCTGTTGAATCAGGACAGCTTCGTTTTCCGCAGACACAATGCGTCAGGCTCTCGCTTACCGTTCGTTTGCATGTCGTCGTTCACCCTATTATACGGCGAGGTGGGGGTTACGTTGCAACAAAAACAAAAAGTCGGGAAAAATTACCCGGCTTTTTGTGCAAATAGGCAAAAGGATCAATAGTATATCAGGCTTCCTGACGCGATTTAAAGAGAGCTGCTCGCAATGTTTCCAGATCAAAATAGCTGGTGTCGTCGTGGGCCGTGGCCTGTCCAATCATCAATTGCAAGCGAGACTCGGTCATGGCCTGACGTGCTTTGTCACGGTCACGCAACGGATAGAAATACTCCATCGACTGTTGGAGGCGGACCTGGATACGCTCGCGAATAGCGTTCAGGCGGTCCTGATGGGAAATAATCACAAAATCATGGGAGTCGAGGTGGCCGATAATATCTTCAGGGCGACCTGCTTCGCGCACAGTGTTGTTGAGCATGAGACTGACGGCCCGCAACACATCATCGGAGGCAACAAAACCATACATCTCCCGAAACGATTCAAGGCCAACCACAGTGACAAGTAATACACCCCAATCAGGCTGGGCATCATCGTATAGCATTTTCTGGAGTTCCTCTTCGACAAGCGGGCCTTCCGCCATGTTGGTGATAGGATTCATCGGAGCCTGTTGCTCGGCCCGGCTGAGGGCATTACGAACACGCAGACGCAATTCCTGAATATCGAAAGGTTTGGTTATATAATCGACCACACCCAATTCCAGGCCAGTGAGCTTATCAACTCGGTCACGTTTTTCTGTCAGGAAGATGATAGGCGTATTCTGCGTGCGACGATTGGTTCGAATCCGGCGGCAAACCTCATAGCCATCAATATCTGGTAGGCGAATATCCAACACTACCAGGTCCGGATCAATATCTTCACTAACCTTCACAGCATCTTCACCCCAGGCGGCGGTGGTGACATCGTAGCCCTGAACGCTGAAATAAGCGTTGAGCATTTCAGATAAGTCCAGATCATCTTCTACAATTAAAATTCGGGATTTCTCAGTCAATGGGTTATCCCCTTATCAGTTCAAATTTATTTCTAACTTTTGACATCTTCCTAAATATACAATGTCCAGTGTCTTGTTGTCCAGTTGCGTTGACAACGAGGGTGCATTCCAGATTGGGGGCAAAAAGAGTAAACTGGGAGAAAAGCGAGAAGGGTAAACAACAATGAAGTTGAGCGATGAAGAACTGTTGGCAGGACTGAAGGCCAGGGCAGAAGCAGAGCTGGAACGACTGATAGCAGAGAAAAAGTCAGCTAAGGAAATCAGCTTGGATGAGATTGAGGCCTTGGCGCATCAGGCTGGAGATGCCATCAAAGCGGAGATAACGGCAGGGTTGGTGGCACAGGCGAGCGAGGAAGCGAAGCCAGAAGGAGGCGTGAAGTGCAAGGGATGTGGGGTCAAGATGCGTAACAAGGGCAAGAAACCCAAGTATGTCAAGACGACCAGTGGGGATGTGGTCGTGCAGCGCGGTTACTACTATTGTGAGACATGCCGGATCGGCGTTTTTCCCCCTGGATCAGCAGTGGCGGCTGGGCAAGAGCCAGTATAGTGCGACACTGGCCTGCCAGTTGGTCTGATTAGGCGGGTTGCTGCCGTATGGACAGGTAGTGCAGGTTATGGAGCGGATCGGGCGGCAGACCATTCCGCAGAGCAATCTGTGGCGCGAGGTACAAGTGCAAGGGGAACGGCTACAGGAGGCAGTTGTGAAGCAACGTACCAGGGTATCGCCCGAACGGATTATCCTGGAGAGTAGCGACCAAGATCACCAAACACCCCAGGGGATAAGTATGGATGGGGGTATGGTTAATATCCGCGGAGAAGGCTGGAAGGAAATGAAAGTGGGCACGGTCTACACCATCGGAACGGCTCAACACGAGGACCCCCTCACGGGCGAAACGGTTGACTTGCCAGCTGCCGAAACAACTTATTACACGGCGGTGCTGGGCAATGTGGCGCAGTTCAGTACGGCACTCTGGGCGCTGGCGGTTCAACACCGTATTCCTCAAGCTGCTCGTACCAGTGTGACTGCCGACGGAGCTGAGTGGATCTGGAACCTGGCGAATGATCTTTTTCCCGATAGTACCCAGATTGTGGATTGGTATCACGCCATGCAGCACTTGGCGCAAGCCGCCCATGCGCTTTTCCCTGACGATGACGACCATGCTCGCCGCTGGTTTCGGCGTATGAAAACGCCACTCTTTCGCGGTGAGATCTTCAAAATTACCACGGTTCTTAATGACCACGGTTTATCCGACCATGCCCGTTATTTTGACCGTCATCAACGGCGTATGCACTACCAGCAATTCCGTGCTGACGATTGCTTAATCGGATCAGGTACCGTCGAAAGCGCCATTAAGCAATTCAAAGTCCGCTTGACTGGCCCTGGTATGCGCTGGGAACGTGCCAATGCTGATCGCATGTTAGTCATTCGTTCTGCTATCCTGAGCAATGAATTTGATGCGCTATGGGACGCTGCCTGATGTTTGCCCCTAATCTGGAATGCACCCTGACAACGATTTGCCTACTATGTTATCGTGTTGATGAATCGCTTATAATGATGGGAAAAGGAGCAAATCCCATTTGAATGAACCTATTGTGGCACAACAGCCACCTGAAGAACTTTCTCCACCTCGAGCAGCGGCTATCCTCCAGGGGCGAGTCGTCCGTACACAAAGCGGGTTTTTCACTGTAGAAACCGAGAGCGGCCTCTTCACCTGTCAGATCAGTGGTAAATTGAAAATCAACGCCCAGCGAGCTGTGAGCAAAGACGAAACTCAACGCAGCAATCTGGTTGCATTGAACGACTTTGTCACTATTGAAACTGTGACTACGGAACAGGGTATGATCGTAGATGTGACGGAACGACAACGAGCTTTGTCGCGGGTATCACCAGGAGCGAGCGTGGGTACGTCGGCAGAAAGCGAACAAATTATTCTGGCGAATACGGATCAGGTGGTATTTGTGCTATCCGCCAAACAACCGCCCCCCAAGACACGAGTATTGGATCGGATGTTGGTGATTGCTGAAAAAGCTCAGATACCGTCGATTGTTGTGTGTGTGAATAAAGTAGATTTGGTGAAGCCAGAAAAACTACGCGCGAAATTTGAGGTTTACGAACACATCGGCTATCGGGTGATCTATGTAAGTGCGCTGACAGGAAAAAACATCGACGAATTGCGGACGGTTTTGACGGGCAATGCACAACAAGTCTCGGTTTTTACTGGGCCGTCAGGTGTGGGCAAAAGTAGCATCTTGAATGCACTCCAGTCTGGCTTGAAACTGGAAACCAGTGCCGTCAGTGAAGCCACCACGAAAGGTAAACACACCACACGCTTCAGTCAGCTTATCAAGTTTGATGAAGGCGGCTATGTCGCAGATACACCCGGTATTCGTTCTATTGCTCCCTGGGATATTGAACCACATGAACTGGACAGCTATTTCATTGAGATGCGCCCCTACATTGAGAATTGCAAATTCGCAGATTGTTCACATCGCCATGAGCCGGGTTGTGCAGTATTGACGGCGAGGGAGGCGGGTCATATTACACTGGAGCGTCACGACAGCTATATGCGACTACGTGAGGAGTTAGAGGAACAGTATATCTACTGACTCGTGCTGATCTAATGATTAATCGAAAAACGCCCCTGGAACATCAATCAGCGGGCGTTTTAGATTTTGGGTGTGTGAGATTACAGATTAGGTATCTCCGGAAGCGGATTCTGATGCAGACTCCGGTTCAGGTGTTGCAGTTTCAGCTTGTGCTGGCGAGTCCGAAGATACAGCCGCCGCCTCTTCAGCCAGTTCTTCATCATCTTCCCAACTGACAATCCAGATGCACAGACCCGATACCAGAATCGAAGCTACAATGAGCGCAATCCAATTGGTCGTTGTCAGATCAACATCGCGGGCCTCGTAAATAAGCAAGGCCACTATACCAGTCGAGAGAACCGCCCAGGCCGAAAGACGTGGGTATTGATCAAGGAGTTGCAGGAGATTGCCGATTATCGGCGTTTCTTTTAGTCGTTCCATGGTAATTATGTGCCTTTAGAACGGTGTCAGAATCCGGTCTTCGCGTAGTTTCTTGTAGAGAATAATGGTTCCCTCGGGACGGGCACGCAGCGCCTCACGCCAAGCCGGGAACTTAATGTTTTCAACCCGTTCCAGGATTTCATACTCCAAATGTTTTTGTAAGAGGTCGATGATGTCTGCCGCTTCTTCTTGGCGCAGATAAATGAACGACACCTCGCTTTGTAGACTATCAGCTGCTTCCTCCATTTCTTCGATAAGGGCTTTGAGGATTGGCTCAACGGGCACATCTGGCAACAGCGCAACTTCACTGGATTGTGTGATGAGGTTCTCAACCACAAAGCTGACAACCCCAACGATTTCTCCATCGCCTAGTGCCGCCAGATAAGACGTCTCGGTGAAACTTTCCATGATGCCTTCTCTAGTCAATTGGCGACCACGAACCAAGTTGAGCAAGCTGGCAATAGCTTCCAGGTCACTGGCCTTCGGGCGTTTGATCTTGATCTTCTCGAATTGACGAATAGCTGCTGTTGTGGACTGCACTTGAACAGTCTTGCCCTCTTCATCAACATCAGTTTCACCGCCAATTTTCCGCCAAGCCGCTTGAACCTGGGCAAAAGTCGCATTCATGTCGCCATCATTGTTGATAATGATGTGAGCTGCCGCCAGTTTTTCAGCTTGTGGGTTCTGCACATGAATGCGTTTGCGGGCTTCTTCTTCCGAAAGGCCGCGTTTTTGTATCAAGCGTTGAAGTTGAGCTTCTTCACTACAATTGACAACCCAGATGGCATCAACTTTGTCGGCAAGATCGCCTTCCAAGAGTTTGATGGCCTCGACCACCACAACCGGTTGCTGGGCACGGCTGATGAGGACGTCGATAGCTTTGCCGATAATGGGGTGGGTGATCGATTCGAGCCGTTTGAGGGCCAGAGGGTGTGAAAAGGCGGCTGCGCCCAGACGTTCACGGTCGATGCGGCCTTCTGCGCTAAGGATCCATTTTCCGAACCACTCGATGACTGGGCGATAGGCGGGCGCACCAGGCGCCATTACTTGATGAGCCAGCCCGTCAGCGTCAATGGGATAGGCTCCCAAATGCTGAAGCATCTTCCGTACCAGACTTTTGCCAGTGGCAATATTGCCAGTAATGCCAATTATGTATTTGCCGTTCTTTTGGCCCACAACCAAACTCTCCGTGACATGCTCCCACACCTAAATATTGTGGATATCTGTCGTGAACACTAAATATCGCGCTTCCACATAGGTTTCTTCCTGCTGATATTAGGACAAGTTGACGCCTAATCCCAGCAACGATAGTAATCGTATTGTGACTACATCTTATGGTCAACCCACAGGTTTCATATCCGAAAACACTTTAATACCCTAGATTTTGTTCATGCCCACCTAGAGGCATTTGATAGTCTGCCTATTCTTGTTGATCAAGATCAAAACAATTGATATGCTTGGACTGATCGCATTTCCAATGATTATCTGGTCAACCACTGCAAAGTATATCTTAGCTTTAGTGGTTTTTCTAGCTTTAGATTACCAAAAAAGCGCCGTAAAGCCCCTTGCTTTAGCGATGGGGATATAAAGCGCAAAGACAAGATCGAAAAAACAGCCTGCTTGTATTATACTCAAGCCTATGCGATTGACCTACAAGTACCGTCTGAAACCGACCAAAGCGCAACAGCGTCAGCTTGAGCAGCCACTTGATCAATGTCACTGGGTGTACAATGATGAAACGCTGGCGGTCAACCGGCGCAATGACTTTGCCCATCAGGAAAGCCGCAAACTCGTCAATCGCTGGGACTTGATTGTATTTGAAGACCTCGACATTGTGGACATGCAAGGCAACGGCTACCGACCCATTAACCGCAACATTGATGAAGTTGGGGAGTCAAAATTTAGCCCCAACATGGTACAGCAGAGCTAATTGATGTTATCCTTGAATATACACATGCACTGGCGCTGGAGAAGCAGGAAAGATGGTGGCAACCGCCTGCGTCAGTAATTGCTGATTTGATATGTTATCGAAAGTGGTAGCCTCATGTGGCGAAACGAATGTTCTCACTGCCAACACCTCAACCTCCCGCGAGCAATCTTCTGCTTTGAATGTGGTGAAAGTCTTGTAGAGGCCGCCACTTTTCCTGGCATAAAACCGTTGCATCTTCGCCTGATAAAAAATGGCGACACGATCCAACCATTGCCTAAACCCAGATCATTGGAAGCGGTGGTTAACGCTCGTCAAATGCGTGAAACTGCCGATCATTATAACGGCATGTTGGGTTGTTTGCGCTGTGCTGCCGTCAATAAGCCCAATGCTGAACACTGTGTGGCATGTGGCGCAAATCTTATCGTTACCGACGAGGCATACGGGTTGCAAGTTACCGCCAGTGCCCGTACATCCGTTGGGCGCGTCCGAAATAATAACGAGGATACAGTTGGTCTTTGGGCACGCCAGGGAGTAATTTTGGGATTAGTAGCAGATGGTATGGGCGGGGCAGCTGCCGGTGAGGAAGCCAGCCGCCTAGCTAAAGAAGCCGTACAAGCCGATTTCATAGGAGCCTTGCGAGGCAGCGAAAATATCCATGCACTTTCAGAGACTGAAATCGCTCAAAAACTCCGTCTGGCTCTGATGCGTGCCAATACTGCTCTATTGAAACGTATTCAAGAAGACCGCATGTTGCAGGGAATGGGTACAACTTCCACGCTGGCGCTGGTACGCGGCAACCATGTGTACATTGCCCATATTGGTGATAGCCGGGCTTATCTGATCAATGGCAAATATAAGTGGATTCATCAGATAACAGATGATCATAGTTTTGTCGAGGCATTAGTAGCCTCTGGACATATCACACGGGCACAAGCCGCTGTTCATCCCATGCGGAGTGTTCTCTACCGGGCATTAGGTCAATCAGACGCCCTGGGCAGTGCGGACTTTTATGCGCGGGAGGTGCAGCCTGGTGATCGTATTGTGCTTTGCTCAGATGGCCTGACACGCCACGTGGAAGACGAAGAGATCGCTCAGATTACTCTGAGATACGACGATCCAGAGGATATGTCACAAGCACTCATTGACCTGACGCTCGAACGTGGCGCGGAAGACAATGTAAGTGTGGTTGTCCTGGCTATCAGCGCGAGCGAAGCGCGAACCCCGACTGAAGAATTGACAGTGTTACTAAGCGAACAAGAACCGCCCACCGCAGACAAGGGGTTGTTTGCAACAGGTCGCCTCCAACCAGAAGACCTGAAAGAGGCACGAGCCGCTGCACGTGATCAAGACGAAGAAAAGAGCAACGGTTCCCAATAGCCCAATACAACGCACTCCGCTGCCTTTAATGCTGACAGCGGAGTTTGGATCTCTATTCAGGAACAACCGCGAAACACTCGATTTCGACCAGTCCACCTAGCGGCAGATCATTACCACCGAAAGCCGCTCGTGCAGGTGGATTGTCAGGGAAAAATGTTTGATAAACGCCGTTCATCGCGGCAAAATCGCTAATGTCCTGCAACAAAACAGTAGCCTTGACGACATGCGCCATATCAGTACCAGCCGCCTCTAAAATAGCCTTCATATTTAGCAATGCGCGTTCCGTCTGTGCCTCAATACCATCGGCCATTTGTTTAGTGACAGGGTCCATTCCCAACTGGCCCGATACAAAGACGAATGTACCGCTGGCAAGAATGCCTTGAGAATAAGCGCCGACTGCTGCCGGAGCGTTCTCGGTTTGAATAATTTTTCGTGTCATTAGACTAATCTCCTGTTTCTAAACAATCATCGAATAAATGGAGCCTTATCGCGTTTCAATAAATCGTGGAACATCTGGCGACGCAGTGGGGTAATGTGTGGCTGTGCCAACAAATCCATGATTGGCATATAACAAATCTGGTCAATCTCAACGCCATCGGGTTGAGGCGTTCCACCCACAATCTTACATTCCAAAAGCAAATCAATAAAATGCGCTTGGTCGCTACTCGCCAGTTGAACATGAGTTAACCGCGGGTGGCTATAAATGCCCAACGTACCAACCGGTGCGATACTCAGGCCAGTTTCTTCCTTCACTTCCCGCACCACAGTACCAGTGGTTGTTTCGCCAATATCTGCCAGCCCTGCCGGTAAATCCCACAAGTCACGTTGTTTATCATGAACAGCCAACACTTGCCCTTCGCGATCAAAAATAGCGGCACTTCCGCCCGGCAAAACCACCCGCGCCTTGCCGACCTTCTCACGCAAAATCGGATAATAAGGATGCAATTCGCGCTCGTAGTGGATGACTTCATAGATTGGCTGGTACGGGTTCTGTTCCGCAGCTTCCAACATATGCTGATATTGCAATGGCAACAAATGGCGAATTTCATCTACTGGACGAAAAGCCGCGCGCAATGTTTCTTTGCCATCAACCTGTATGGCCTTGCTCTCGGCCCGACAGACAAAGGCTGCTGTCCAGGGCTGCACTTCATCGCCATTAGGGTAACGCAAGTTATATTGTGGGTGACTGAACGCGCCAATGAAACGCTCAACAGTGCATTGCAGACCAGTTTCCTCATAGGCTTCTCGCACCGCACATTCGACCAGCGATTCATCTGGCTCCAATGCGCCACCCGGCACACTCAACCAATCAAAATCGTAGCGGTCCTGCACCAACAGATGCCCCTGTTCGTCAAACACAAAGGCCGTCGCATACACTAGGTAGATCAACTGCGATCCGACATGCGAACGCAACCACTTGATGTATCCATCTTGATAAGTTTCCGACATATTTCCTCGCAGTCGTTATTATGCGCTAACACACCATAGCGCCGGGGGCCGTCTCCACGCTATCATTAAAGCACCAACACGGCAAGGATTGATTATGACAGATAAACTCGAAGGCGCTGTCGAGCGTATTACGTACTATAACTCTGAGAACGGCTACTGTGTCATGCGAATCGCCCCGGCTCAACTGCGCCTAGGCATCCGCAACCAACTAATTACCGTCGTGGGCACAATGCCTGAAATCCAGCCCGGCGAGCAGGTGGAGTTCACGGGGAGCTGGATGAATCATCCCACGCATGGCCGCCAATTCAAAGCTGAAACAGTGGTGCAACTACGCCCGGCCACACTGGAAGGCATTCGTCGCTATCTGGGCAGTGGTCTGGTGCGCGGCATTGGCAAAGTCCTGGCAAAGCGCATTGTGGACTATTTCGGCGAAGAAACACTCGATATTCTGGATCGAACACCAGAACGGGTGCGCGAGGTACCCGGCATTGGCAAGAAAAAGTCCGCCCAGATTGTCACCGCCTGGGCTGAACAACGCGAGATCAAAAAAGTGATGATGTTTCTGCAAGGGCACGGCATCAATACCTCCCTGGCATTGCGGATTTACAAAACCTATGGCGATGAGGCTCTGACTCTAGTACAACAAGATCCCTATCGGCTGGTCAAGGATATTCATGGCATTGGCTTTCTTACCGCCGACAAAATCGCCCGCGACATGGGCTTGCCACCTTTCGCACCTACCCGCATCCGGGCTGGGTTGATCTATGCGTTGAATGAAGCCACAAATGACGGCCATGTCTACCTGCCCACCGAAGCCTTACTGGATCAAGCCACAACCCTATTGGACATCGAAAGCCATTTACTAGATGACGAGCTAATCCGTTTGCGTGATGAAGGCGATATTGTCATCGAAGATATTCCGGAATCTGAAACGCAGGACCCTGTCCAAGTTACCTATCATGCTGCCATGTACTACAGTGAGAAAGGGGTTACGACACGTTTACATGACATGATCGACCATCCCAACAGCCGCCTGGCGACATTACTCCGCCTGACCAGTGATGAATGGAGGCGTCTTGTCCATAATATCACGGCCATGGATGACATCAGCTTGACTGATCAACAAGAACGCTCGGTTCGCACCGCACTAACCAACAAGCTCAGTATCCTGACCGGTGGTCCTGGCACGGGTAAAACAACCACACTCCGCACCATTATTGCTGCGCTAGAATCTACTCAACATAAATTCCGCCTCGCCAGCCCCACTGGACGCGCCGCCAAACGTCTCAGTGAAGCTACCGGTCATCCCGCCCAAACTATCCACCGCTTGCTATCGTTTTCACCCCAGGAAGGCTTTGGCATGAATCCTGATAATCCACTGGATACAGATATGGTGGTGGTCGATGAAGCTTCGATGGTCGATCTCATTCTCTTCTACAATTTGCTCAAAGCCCTACGCCCAAATACACATTTACTGCTGGTGGGCGATGTAGACCAATTGCCGAGTGTGGGAGCCGGAGACGTGTTGCGCGACATCATTCGCAGCGGGGTTTGCCCTGTTATTCGCCTAGATACTGTCTTTCGACAGGCAGGTGACAGCATGATTATTGAAAATGCCCACCGCATCAATCGTGGAATTAGTCCCGATACCAGTAACAACAGCACCGATTTCTTTTTCTTCGGTGAGGAAGACCCTGCTGCTGCCGCCGATTTGCTGGTGGATGTCGTTGTGAACCGTCTGCCAGACAAATTCGGCGTGGATGCCATGCGTGATGTACAGGTATTGGCTCCTATGTACAATGGGCGTGTCGGCGTCAATTCTTTAAATGATTTCCTACAACAGAAACTCAACCCAGCAGGTCGCCCCGCCCAAAAACGATTGGCAGGCACACTATTTCGTGTGGGCGATAAAGTGATGCAAACGCGAAACAATTATGATAAAGAGGTTTATAATGGCGACATCGGCTGGATACGCACGCTGGATATGAATCAACACACTATGGGAGTTGAAATTGATGGGCGTGAAGTAATCTATGACTGGTTGGAATGTGACGAACTGGTTCATGCCTACGCCATTTCAGTTCATAAAAGTCAGGGGGCAGAGTATCCAGTAATTGTCATACCAGTCATGACCCAGCACTACATGATGTTACAACGCAATTTGTTGTACACTGCTGTTACTCGTGCAAAACAGATGGTCGTGCTGGTCGGCACACGCAAAGCGATTGCGATTGCGGTCCGCAACGATGCTGTTGCTAAACGCTGGAGTGCCTTAGACTGGCGGCTGGCAACGCGCTAGTTGTTCAGATTCTTGTCTAATCCAAAGGCGTGCAAGACCGGCCACACGAACAGAACGCCTACATCGAGATCGCCCCAATCGCCCACATATTCTTCACTGACCTTTAGGATATGCTGCAATGTCTCGTCATCTTTAATTACGGAGAAAATCGTTCGGTGATGGCTTTCCTGGGCACGGAACAGCGAGCGCAATGACGGAATTGGCCCCAGATCATCCCGCAACAACCCCTTTTTGATAAGTTGCTGCATCCCGTGTGATTCCAGGATGGTAACGCCACCGACACCATTATGAACCCATACATCCAACATCCCCCGCGCTTGCTGGAGATCGCTTGCTACATACAAGATCATATACATAATCAACTCTCCTGTTCTGCTGTTGGCTGAACAAAAGCTCGTCGTACCAGCATAGGGGTCACCAGCGTTGTGACCAACACCACGAACACAATTGCCGCGAAAACATCTTCTTTGATGATACCAGAGCTAACACCAATTGCCGCAACAATCAGGCCAACTTCACCTCGACTTACCATTCCAACACCGACTCGCATTGCACTGGCGCGATCAAATCCGGTCAGCATACTGCCGAAACCAGAACCAATAACCTTGCTGAGAATAGCCACAACGGTCAGCACCAACGCCAACGGTAAAATTGTCGCATCCAACAATGTCAAATCAGTTTGCAGGCCAATGCTGACAAAAAATACCGGAACTAACAATCCATAGTTGATACTATGGAAGCCTTCTTCGATCTGCTCTACTACTCGACTCTGACCTAGGCAGACTCCAGCGATGAAAGCACCTGTAATAGCTGCGACCCCGCCAAAGAATTCAGCAGAAAATCCCATCAGCAACGCTCCAACCACTGCAACCGTGATAGCTCCTGCCGAAATCGGCAAATCTTCGGCTACCACCGCTAACCAGGGCAGCACGATCCAACTGATGGCTGTGCCGATGGTTAGGAAACCCGTCAGACGTAACAACACTTCCCAGATAGGGCGACTCTCGGCACTCTCAACAATTCCGCCTGGGTTGACGGCGATATACAATGAAATTAGCAAGATGACCAGTACATCGTCAATCACCGCCGCCCCCAATAGTGCCAACCCTTCACGGCTTTCCAACACGCCTAATTCCAGCATTACCTGTGCGCTGATGCTGACGCTCGTTGCGGCCAGGATCAAACCGATGAAGATGCTTATCTCCAGCGAATAGTCGAATAGCACGGTAACACTAGCAACCATAAACAATGGCACGAAAACGCCAAATACACCGCCCCCAAATGCGTTTTGTACGACCCGCGCCATCCCACGCAAGTCAACTTCCAGCCCGGCGATGAACATCAGGAACAAAACCCCGATTTCGGCGATTTCGATGAGGGTATGCTCAACCGAACTGCCACTCTCAAAAATTTGTTCAATATGCAATAAATTGATGACCGAGGGACCCAAGATAACCCCAGCCAGCAATTCACCCAGAACAGCCGATTGTCCCAGCCTGATTGCACCATAGCCTGCAGCTTTGGCGGCGGCAATCATAATACCCAGCGCCAAGAAAAGCTGTAAAATTTCACTCACTTTTCACACTCCTCAAGGAGAAAGATCGGGTAGCACCCGATTTGTGAATGTTACAGGCAAACACCCTCAATTGTCTCCCCTAATAATTTGGGGATTAAATCCATATTGAGAGCTGTAAACCGGCCTATCGTATCACATCAGGTGGCGAAAATCAGGGGAGAGGGTCGGCTGGTTCCGTGTGGTCATGTTCGCCCAGTGGCAATTCTGGAGGCGGAATATCAGGTTGCTGTTGGGATTGATTATTCATTGCCTGTGTCTTGCCCTGGCCGGGCTGCCATTCATCATCCATGGCTCCCATCGCCCGTGTTAATTCCGATCCTCCCAGATTGCGGGCGATGGTCTCGACCATACCAGGTTGTACCCACGTCAATGTATCAATTTGCACCGCCACTGCACCTGCTTCAATGAAATCCCTGGCATCATCAGATGTATGAATGCCGCCACAGGCGATAATGGGTATTTCAGCGTATTGAGCCACTTGACCCACAATCCGCAACACGAGCGGTTTCAACCAGGGGCCATATAGCCGCCCACCAATCAATTTACCCGATACCGTATCGCGCTCTGTGCCGCGTGGTGGAGCTGCAATAACCAGCGCATCGGCCCCACCATCCTGGGCAGACTGAACCAGATAAGGGGCATCGTAAAGGGGCAATCGTACTAGGATAGGCAACTGGCAACGTTCTCGCGCTGCCTGGATCAAATCAGGGACATCCTCTGCCACTACCTGATCATGCAGCCCCAATTCAATTCCCACCACGCCAGGCAGTCCTTCGAGTATTTCTGCACAACGGGTGACTTCACCTGGTTTGGCAGCGATGATATGAACAATGACTGGAATCGGGCTGCGTTGCCAGGATTTGCTATAAGCCTTAATAACCCGCTTCATCCCCAAATTTGGTAGGCCAGTATGCAACAAAAACCCGTCATGGCGTGGCACAACACGTGTTCCGTGAGCAGGGCCACGTGCCCGCCAACTGACACCAGATGTTACCACTGCACCCAATTTCTCCACAGCAATTAGGTTGCGATAGGTAAATGGATCAAAGCCCATCATGCCTGACGCAATCATAACTGGGTTGGGAATCATCAGTGAATATTTGCCAGGGCGAGTAATTTCAATCATGGCTCAGGCCATACTTTCTGCTCTGGCCGCCACGCACCAGCCGCCAACAGCGTCTCAGCAAACGGATCGGAGATAGTCGGAGGTCGCCAGTGTTGGTGAAAAGACTCCACGCGGCGCAAGGCGTCGCGCACATTGGTCAATTTGCGGCGACGTTTGAATAGCGCGTGTTGCGACATGTGGCATAAGGCGGCTTGATGTTTAATTTCCAACCAGGGTTCAATGTCCAGAACTAAATGAGCGAAATCACTCTTATTCCACAACCGATCTTCGATGTCTGGTACAAAAGCAGCCACGCTATACATTATCGTATCAGTAAATTGGGCAGCCTGTAGAGAAGCGCGGTGCAACAACTGGTGGGCCGGATGTCCATACTCACCATCAGAGCCGTGTGATATAACTACATCAGCCTGCCATTCCAGCAAGATCTGACGAATTTGATTCACCAGGACATCGAAATCAGCTTCAAAGGGATAGAGTTCCTCACCAGGGCCGATGATCGGATCCTGATAAGGCAACAGTGCTACATTCGCAGTGCCCAATGCCTGACACGCACAGCGCAATTCTTTCTCGCGGATAGGACCAAGTTGTTCTCGGTCATCAGTCACAGGTGGTTCTCCCAGTTCCCCGCCCTCCCCACGAGTTGCACACATAATATGCACATCATGACCGCTCTGCGACAACATCCCTAATGTGCCACCTGCCAGCATCGTTTCGTCATCGGGATGAGCGCCAATGAAAACAATGGATAGAGTCATCGCATCACAACAACTTCACATTTGCCATATCAAACGCTGGCCCGTCCAGGCATGCCAGCCGATTACCATGATGGCAACGTACCATACAGGCCATGCACGCACCTGTTCCACACGGGGTCGGTAGATCAAAAACCCCCAGCAAAAAATCTTCCGGCAAAGCTGGGCGACTCTGGTGTGCTGCATACAATATTGGTACATAGCGATCTTGCCAGAACAAAGCCTCGGTAACGACAACAATCTGATCGGCCCAGGTCAACAATTGTCCTTGCGAAGACCAGCTAATAATATCTTCGCTATGAATGACTTCCACTGTCGGTGGCAGTGTGGTAATTGGGTAATTGCGTGCATCCCCCGTCAACACCAGTGTCACTGCAACACCATGCTGCAATGCCCGAAACATCGCAAATAGCAAGCGAGTTGGCGCAAAATCTTGCGCGACTAGCAGCAGACGTTGGATACCGCGCCGCATGGGAAACGGTGATCCCACTGGCCCCATAACACTCACTACGTCGCCGGGCGAATATAGTTCGTGATTAGGATGCTCAATGATTAACAGGCGTTGCTCCTCGTCAAAGTTGATTGGAATCCATCGCTCAGGCAAATAAGCTTTAGACTCAGCCAACAAGCTTTGGCCGGGTTTTATCTGTTCCAGCGCCGCATCTTCAACTGTCAACGAAAGATGTTGCCAGTGTTCGCCAACACGCCGCACCCGCTCGATGATGACTTGGCTTTCACGCATGATTAGCCAAACAATCCACCTAATCCACCCGGCAGCATACCGCCCAGATTGCCGGTAATGCCTTCCATCCGTTCGGCAGCCATCGTTTGCGATTGCTCAATTGCTTGGTTAACAGCAGCGACCAACAAATCTTGTAAATCGGTGAGCCATTCCTCATCTTCCAGATCAAGCGCCTCTTTATCGACAACGATGTTTTGCACACGCTGGTGACCGGTAATTGTCACGGTAATCGCACCACCGCCGACGGTAACATCCATCGTCTCTTGCTCAAGAGCGGTCTGGGCTTCTTCCATGTCCTGCTGCATTTTCTGGATCTGTTTGAGCATACCAGCCTGTCCCATACTGGGACCACCCAACTTACCGCCACGTGATGCGCGTCCTTTACTACGTTTTGCCATTGTGATTTACTCCTCGTTTTCCTCAAACGTTATTTCAGCACCCAATTGTGTTTTAGCAAACAACAACAGATCATCCTGATCAATCAGTAATGATTCTTGTGTAGACTCACTTCCCTCTACCAATTCTATGCGAACTGTCACCCCTTCGCCAAATATCTCCTGGATCGCTGCATGTAAAACTTGCCTGTTGCGATCTTTCTCGAGATTAGGTCGCAGGGTTGGGTTATTGATGCCAATGACCAGTGTTTGCCCACTTACTCGCAACGGACGACAACATTGCCTCAGAAGGCTTTCTGGTCCTTTGTGTTGATAGACAATATTCAATACCCGTTCCCATTGGTGGACAAATTCTCCCAAGCTGATGCCTTGATCTGGTTCAGAGGGCTGATCAACAGAAACCACATCGTCAGAGGGTGTTTCTATATTTTGCCGGACTGGTCGCGTTGGTGTGCTGGCTGATTGTGGGGGCGGTGGTGAGCGCCGTTGGCGTGGTGGAACGGGTAGTGGTGCTTCGTCAACTGGCGTAACACTCTCTACCAGCGCCATCTCCAATGGCAACTGCGGTTGCCATCCCCCCCGCATATTCTCAATAGCTGCATTGAAAGCGCGAATCGCCTTCAAAAGCTGTCTATGTCCACAATACTGCGCTTGTTCTGCCAACATGCCACGAATCTCGTCTGAAGCATCTACCAGATGTACACTGCCCATCCGTGCCAGCAACAGCTTACGCAGATGCTCAACTACCTGTCGGCCGAATTGACGAGGGTCGGCTCCAGTGTCAACTGCCGCATTCACCATCTCCAGGCCATAGCCCGCATCATTTTCGATAATGGCCTGGGCGATTTCCCATACATATTGGCTGCCCGCAGCTCCCAACATGGCTTGGGCCATCTCATAACTCACATGCTCATCTGGATCAGCCACAATTTGATCAAGTAAGCTGATGCTATCCCGCACGCTGCCTGTACCCTGCCGCGCAATTAATTCCAGGGCATTATCATCAATACTGATCCCTTCTCCCTCACAAATTATGTGCAGATGATCTACTAGTTCGCGTAATGGTACGCGCCGGAACTCGAAGATCAGGCAACGACTTTTGATGGTATCGGGCACTTTATGAATTTCAGTCGTCGCCAAAACGAAAATAGCATGAGCAGGTGGTTCTTCTAGCGTTTTCAACAATGCATCAAACGCCGAACCTGAAAAGCGGTGTACCTCGTCAATGATATAGACTTTATAGCGGCCTTCACTCGGTGCAAACGCGATCTTATCACGCAACTCGCGTACATCATCCACCCCGGTATGCGAAGCCGCGTCAATCTCGATGATGTCTAAAAAACGCCCGACGCGAATCGCATGACAACTGGAACATGCGTCACAGGGGCGCTGGTTGATGTCGTCATGCAGGCAATTGACGGCCTTCGCCAACAAGCGGGCAGTAGTCGTTTTACCTGTGCCACGCGGCCCACTCAGCAAATAAGCATGTCGCGTGCGGTTTTGACGGATTGCACCCAGCAGTGTACGCGTGATGTGTTTCTGACCGATAACTTCATCAAAAGTTTGGGGACGCCATTTCAGATAAAGTGCCTGGGTTGCCATATACAATCCTCACCTTGTCTAAACAGACTGTAGTGTACGAAGCAAACGGCAGAAAGTCCAGGGTTTTAGCCGCAGCGATGATGGTGTTAGCTTATGCATAAATGTTGGATTTTGAGCTATGGTGGAGATGATGGCAAATTGGGCGGGACGCGCCCGCCCGATGAATAGCGCAGCAAATCAATTAAACATCCCGCGTGTTGCCCCGAAGATACTAGCGTTTACCTTGATGCCTGCGTCTGCAAACCGCGAGGCAAAGCGGGGCCGTAGCCCAGTTGATTCCAGTGTACCACCACCTTCGGTAGACGGTGAATGCCCTTTGTGTCCAGGCGTTTTGTAAAGGAAAATATCCTGCAAGATGACATTCTCGCCTTCTAACCCCTGAATTTCAGTGATCTGAATGATTTTACGACTGCCATCCTTTAACCGAGCCTGTTGCACAATCAAATTCACTGCACTGGCGATCTGCGCCCGAACAACAAATATCGGCAAGTCCATCCCGGCCATCAAACATAGAGTTTCCAGGCGCGATACAGCATCACGCGGGCTGTTGGCATGGACCGTCGTTAATGATCCATCATGTCCGGTATTCATTGCCTGAAGCATATCCAGCGCCGCCCCATCTCGAATCTCACCGACCACAATTCGGTCGGGGCGCATACGCAGGGATCCTTTCACCAAATCACGGATTAACAACTGCCCATCATTTGATCCTTTGGCGGGCGGGCATGTTTCCAGACTTACCACATGCCGCTGTAATAGTTGGAGTTCCGCCGAGTCCTCAATTGTCACAATGCGCTCTTCATTAGGGATGAATGAACTCAGCGCATTCAGTAAAGTTGTCTTGCCTGACCCCGTACCACCAGAGACAACAATATTCAGGTGAATCCGCACGCAGGCTTCCAAAAACTTTGCTACATCCTCCGTAAACGATCCAAAACCAACCAAATCCTTGGCAGTCAATGGGTTTTCAGGGAATTTACGTATGGTGATGGTTGTGCCTTGTAGCGCCGAGGGCGGCATAATCACATGCACACGACTGCCATCTGGCAAACGCGCATCCACCATAGGATTACGCCGGTTCAATTCGCGTTGCAGCGGACGCACAATACGCTGGGCGGTCCATTGGATATGATCTTCGTCATCAAAAACGACATCCGTCTCCATCATACGGCCTTTGCGCTCGGCAAAAACGATTTCTGGTCCATTAACCATAATCTCGCTGAACGTTTTATCTTGCACGAGCGGCTCAATCGCGCCAAAACCAAGTAGGTCATTAATCATGGCCTCCTCAAGTTCTGCCAGTTCTTCTTGCGTCACCTGAAGCTGGGCACGTTGTAACAGCGTTCGCAGCCGTTCAATGACGATTTGACGATGCTCAGGATTTGTCGTCGTCATCTGATCGAATTCATCTGGCGATGCCATTAATTTCGGGCGCAATTTTGCCCGCAATTCAGCAACACGCGATGATGTCCGTCGTTTATTTGGAGGGGAGCCAGAGCGAGGTGCAGCCCCTTTATCTGGTTGTGGGGAACGAGACCCCGGTGGAGGTTGCGACGGGGGTTGCCCCTTTTTCGGCGAGGAGCCTGATAGTTTTGATAGTCTACTCATCAAAATCTCCGGTGATTGCCTGCTGAGTTGATATACGTGAGTGTACGTGTGAATAGTGTCAGTAGCAAGCCAATACCGGAAAATTCACAAAGTTTTCGGACGGTTCAGGGCTATTTGCCTAAAGCACAAGCCTCGAACCGCCCGCATTTCTCAGCAAATCAAACTTATGTGATGGCATAAGCCGAGTGGGAATCTTCCATATAGGCAATCCGCCCACTCGCCCCATCTGGCAACTCAATGCCTTCTTTGATGCGCGTTTCCATCATTTGTCCATCGCGCAATTCGTGTACCACATCCGCCTCTTGCATCACCTGGGGATCATGACTCACAACGATGATGGTGATCTCGCGCTCTTCGACCAGACGGCGCAACAAATCCAGGATACGCCGCCCGGTGCGCGTATCCAACTGGCCGGTTGGTTCATCAGCCAGAATAAGTTGCGGAGACGACGCCAATGCCCGTGCAATCGCTACACGCTGTTGCTCACCTCCCGATAGTTCATAAGGGCGATGTTTCATGCGATCCGCCAACCCGACCCATTCCAGTGCCTCGGCCACCGCCGCATCACGCTCTCTAGGGGGCGCACCGCGCATCCGTAAAGGAATGCTCACATTCTCCGCCGCCGTCAGTAAAGGCATCAGTCCAAAGCTTTGAAAAACGAAGCCAATTTCATTCAAGCGCATTTGCAACCGTTCGCGCTCAGTCATGGCCGACAGACGCCGCCCCAAAATATGCACTTCGCCTTGTGTAGGGGTATCCAGACCCGCCACCAAATTCAGCAATGTTGTCTTACCCGACCCAGAGCGTCCAACGACTGCTGTCACATAGTTCGGCCAAAAATCCAGTGTTAAATTGTTGACAGCATGAATATCTTCGCCTTCTAGGTGATAAATGCGATGTAACTCACGGGTGCTGATGACTGGCTCGACACCACTTGAAAAACCATTGCCATTGTTCATCTTCTTGATCTCTCCAGCTTATGCCTGTTGCTCAGTTTCGGGCGCTTCTTCATTGTTATCGTCTTGTGGGAAAACTTCTACACGATCATTTTGGAGTTTCAACCGCACTCTGTCTTCCATATCAAGTGCATCAATGTAAGCTTCTGGCAACTGTAACCGGCCTGCACGATCCAGAATTGCGTACTCCTCATCCGTCAATAGTACATCGCCATCGCGTCGCCGTAAAATTTCGGTGCTGGTGCGCCCATCGCGCATCCCCACCACACGGTCCACATTATTCGCTACATATGTATCATGTGTCACCACAATGATCGTAACGGTGAACTCATCGCGCAATTGCCGCATGACCTGGAAGATGATGTCGGCAGCTTCGGTATCAACCTCACCCGTCGGCTCATCAGCCAACAGTAGACGAGGTCGGTTAGCCATTGCCACCGCAATCGCCACCCGTTGTTGCTCACCCCCCGACAGACGATCCGGGCGATGATCCATGCGTGGCCCCAGGCCGACGACTTCTAATAAATCCGCGGCCCGTGCTCTACGCTCGCGTCGCCCCACGCCATTTAATGCCATCGGTAATTCTACATTCTCGCGGGCAGTTAGATAAGGCAACAAGTTTCGAGCGGTCTGTTGCCACACAAACCCCACTTCGCGCCGCCGGTACAATGTCTGCTCCCGTCGGCTCATTTCCAACAAGTTATAATCACCGACCCGTACACGCCCGGCAGTCGGCATATCCAGCCCTCCCAGGATATTCATCAAACTGGACTTACCTGAACCCGACGGCCCGATGAGCGCCATCATCTCGCCTGCCTCGACGATAAGATCAAGCCCCTGCAAGGCCACTACTTCGAGATCGGCAATTTTATAGATTTTGACCAAATTATCACATTCAATGAAGGCCATCTCATACACCTTTCCTGATAGATTTATTCTTCACCCAGCCTGAGAACCTGGTTAACGCTCATACGTCGCAGCCAGATTGCGGTAAAGACCAGCAAAATTGTGAACCCCGAAATTAGAATAACAATCATTCCTACAACGCCCAACATCGGCATCTGGAGTTTTACACCACCCACAAGTTGCAAGAAGGGCAACAATAGATAGGCTAGTCCTGCTCCTAGAATACTACCAATCAACAACGCTGGCGTCACCAGTGTAATCTGCTCAACCAATAACATCCGCCAGATATTGTTGGCGTCCCATCCCAGGGAACGCAACACACCAAACGAGAATGACCGTTGCTTGGCAGTTACCGCGATATAGAAGGCAAAGTCCAGTAAACTCAATATCAAACTGACCCAGAAACCAGCAAACAGCATACCGGCAACAGCACTGGGCAATGGTTCACGCAAGATTTCGGTATAGGATTCCCATGCATAGGTCACAGTCGAGGCTGATTCAATGCCGCGCAACTCGGATTTCAAAGTTTCGGTGGGTTCCTGTTCCTCAAGTTCTAGCCATGTTTGGTTAGCATCCGCATAGCGCGTCAGTCCCCCTAGCAATGACTGATTGGTGAGGAGTTGGAGGTTGTGTATCGGCAAGATAATAAAATATTGATTATCTTGCTTCCCAACCAGTGGGAATTCCTCAATAATGTTCACAACTTCCAGGCCCATGTCAGCCATCCCAACTGGGAAATTGATCGCAATATCACGTGGATCCCCTATTGATAATGCGCGTGTCGTGGTACTCAAGCGTGCCGTGTTTTGCTTAAAATCATTGGCGAAGGCTTGTGATACGACGGCTGGAATGCGCTCAATTTGAACCTGGCCTATGCCCAAACTCGGTTCATGGGTCGAGTTGCCTGCGGCTCGATTGATACGATAACTGAGTTGCAGCGCCAGATCTCCGTCAAAAACCGGTGCATTATCGGCTGTGCCGACAAACTGTGGGGCATCTAGCCCACTGATCCGACGGCCACTGGGTATCATCCAATCACCAGGATAAGGTAACTCCGATATTGCCAATTGCCACAATGCCGCGTCTTCCTGGTTATTTACAGGCGTGGCTGTACCTTCCACATTCACTGTTTGCCAATAATCCAGGTAGATTGTATGCGAGAAGGTATCAATATCTCCCTGTTCAGTGGCGATTCCCACTCGCCACATTCGCAGCGGTGCTGTCGCTGATGCCGGAATCTGCCCGGCCAATGTCACCCATTGTTCCGGGGGAGTTGGCTGGCGAACAGTTGTTGCTTGTATGGGCGGTTGTTGTGTACTGACGCTACTGGCATCACCACCAGTGGTCGGTTGCACCATCTCGACGACAAACGGTACATTATTTGCATCCAACAGATAGGCCCGCAGCACGACTGCCGCTTCAGGTACATCGGCTCCAGCAATCGACTCTGACCAGACTTGAACTTGCAGTTGAGTCGCGTCGTCAGGGATTGAGATGCCCGATGGTGGGATCAAATTGCCTTCCAGTCCCATAATCTCATCAGCGAATTCGGGAAAAGCCTCTACGAAATCTGCGACATCAATACCCACGACATTTACTGTTCCCGAACGTTGATCCCGAACGGTTTGGCCCGTCAGATACATCACAGGTGTCGAATCTGCTACACCATTAAGGCTTTCCCAGTTCGTATCACCATAGCGACCTTGTGTCAGGTCCAGGTCAACCCGTGCCGCACCGCCAGTTTCCATCCGTGCATCACGCCAGCCCCCCACGTTGCGAGTTTCTGACAGCCCCAGGCTGGCTGTACCTAGCGCCAGGGTTCCGATTAAGAGCAGTACCAGTTGAGCATAGTGGCCGGGATCACGCTCGACATTCCACACTGCCAGCGGGGTCGTCAGGCGGTTACTGCGCGATGTATACCGCGAAATGAAACGCACCATCATCGGGAAGAAACGCAACCATAGCAGAGCTAGGCCCGTTAAGAGTAATACTGGAGCCAGAATGTTAAATGGATCGCGCAAGCCGGTATCTGAGGCTTCATCGGCCACCAATTTAACGACTTTGTCAGGCGCAGTCAGCAGTTCATTAATGAGGTGTGAAAAGCCCTGATCGCCGCTGACGGTCCAGTATAGCCGGAATATCAGAACCAGTCCCAGGAAGATGAACAGGAGATCTAGCCAATATTGGGCCCAAGCTGGGCGCGTCGGCGGGCGCGAGGTCGCCTGCTTCAACATCAACAGGCTGCGTCGTGCAGCAGGAATAGCAGGCACACTCAGCGCAGCTACACAAGCAATCGTGGCTGCAACACTCAAAATATACGACAATTGTGGTGCGGCAATATCACTGATGCGAATACCATCCAAAGCCTGTGCCAGCGGGCCAGAACGTTCCATAAACAGCATAAACCCACGACTGAGCAATGGCCCAATGATTAAGGCAATTACACCCAATACAATCACGGTAATGGACTGCAATTTGAACAGTTGGAATGTACTGCCGCCTCGCGAAGTAATCGTACTCCACTCTTTGCCTTGTTCTTGCAATACCAATGATACGGTTGTGACCAGGTGATACAGCATCATCATCAAGACGGCTGCGGATAGCAAAATAACTGGGCCTTCAGCATCACTGATACGGCCACCAAACCTGCCCAAAAGGGCCGCCATTTCGGTTGTGACCAACACTTGATTGCCGGTGGTACTCAACCGCCCGCTCAGAGCTTGCAACCGTTCGTGGTAATCCGCCGCGTTGGTACTGGTAAGAATGCCGGTATCTACATCCATTTGCCAGATATAACTGGTTCTGACACCTTGTGGCAACACGGGTGCGACCCAGTCTTCATAGGCAGCAGGATGGAAGGCCAGGCCATAGTCATATCGCTGGGTGAAGTTGGTCACATCAACCGTGGCCCCTTGCAAGAACATCTGGTTGCCAGACCAGAATGGATCGGAAGGATCAACAATTTGCACAATGCCTACGATTTTGACACGTGACAGCGCCCCGCCACCTTGCAGGTTGAGGAACCCGATGAAAAATCGTGAACCGACTTCCAGACCGGCTTCTTCTGCTACAACATCAGTAACAATGGCCTCTACTTCACCTCGGTTATAGATGCCGAGCTGCAATTCCTGTTGCTGCTCATCAGTCAGGCCGGTGGCATCAACCATAGCTGGCGTAGGACCGCGTTGTGGCAAACGCCCTTCCAGGATAGTAACCTTGCCCTCCAAACTCTCAAAGGCAAAAGGTTGATAACAATTGTTGGTTCCGCCAACCCCTTGATAAGGATTGACACCCAGCACAAAGTTAAACCCACAGACGGTAATCGCCGCAGCGCCGCCTGCGCCGGCCTGATTGGCCGCGGGATTCGGAGGCGAATACGATGCCCGCACATAGCGTTCGGCATCCACGACCAGTCCCGGCAACTCTGCTTCGATTGTTTCTTGTTCAGCCGCGGTCAATGGTATATTGCTTTCGACCGACAACAACAACGCATCTGGGTCGGTATTGTCCAGTGCATAGCGCAGGTCGGCCTCCGTCACGGAGCGTATATACAACGGCCCCAGTGCAAAGAACCCTGTGATTAAGCTGACGGCAAACAGCAAAATTGCCAGTAACCGCCATTCACGCCGTAAACGTTTAAATATGATTCCCAGTGTCATCTACAAGCCTTCTGACTATTCATCACCCAGTCGCAAAGTACGCGACAGCGAGAGTTGGCGTACCAATACGAACGAGAACGAGAATACAGCAATGATTACGACCAGCATAATCAACCAAAACCGACCAATTGCGGCCCATTCAATTTCTGTAATGAACGGTGGTACAACACCCTCACCAGCAGTTCCCAAAGCCAACGTCGGAACAACAAACACACTCAGAACATGGCCGAGTACCGAGCCGAGAAGTCCAGCTAATATCACCACAAAAATTTGCTCGAAAATCAAACTCAAGACCACCCGTGTCGAAGACAATCCCAACGCACGCAACACACCAAACTCACTGCGTCGCGCTTGTGCTGTCAATCCTGCATAGGTAACCAACCCCACAATACTCAGTACTAATGCAATTAAGAAAGCCAAGAACATCAGTCCTAACAAGCCCAGTGCCAGCGGATTGGTTTCCAGTTGATCGTATTCGTCGGCAAAGGTAAACGCTTGTACACGCTCAACACCTGAATCATCTCCACCAAT
Source organism: Aggregatilineales bacterium (assembly GCA_965215855.1). Classification (GTDB taxonomy): domain Bacteria; phylum Chloroflexota; class Anaerolineae; order Aggregatilineales; family J027; genus J027. Next base: position 1,058,448 of record CBDCER010000003.1, read on the forward strand.
CAGCTGACTAATGACACCATCAACGTCATCGACACCTGATACATTGTCCTCAAGTTTCAGCCAAACCTCGTTGGGATAGAATTGTGAAGAGGGTCGATAATTGAGTGCGTACATCAACTCTTGGACATCAACTACAATATATGGACGCTCGTCATTATACAAAGACGGGAAATACTCGGTGACCAGTTGGGGAATGGGCCTGAAGATAAGATTAGCACCCGCAATGTTTTCAATGGTAAACGTTTCAGGGTCACTTCTCATCTCTTGATTTTCATCTTCATAGAACCGGACATCAATGAATTCGGCCATTGTATCACTCAGGACAACAGGAATGACCTGTGGAGCCGGGTAATTCAAATTGATACCGACTCGTGTTCGAGTTGCAGGCTGGGTAAATTCCACATAAATCGGTTCACCGTGCAGATTGTCAGTTACCAAACCTTCTTGGATACCACCATCAGCCGGGGAGTTTGTATCTGTTACAAAAACCCATCCCTCATTGGTCAGAATATCATAAGGATGGGAGGTTCCTGCCTCGTCAATCAACGATACACCAGCCAGATACAAGCGATTCCGGAAGGGACTTGTACCATTTGTGCGGTAATCCCAAAAAATGGAGACCAGCCGCAACTCACCCTGTGGCACATAACCCAATTGGGTCAAATCGGCCTCGTAATAAGCCCAACCACTACTGACATGAGAAGATGTGCGAAAGCCTGGCTGATCCTGACCATCACCGCGCACGTATTCCACGCGAACTTGTTGCAAAGGAGCAATCAGCCACGTACCGCTGTCATCTTGGAGGCGTACATTAAGCTGTATTCGCTGCGTCAATTGACCGATGGCTGTGACATATGTTCCCGGAATGTTTTGACCCGGAGCATTTAGCGCATCTAGATCAAAACGCGCCCACAATGCGATTCTCGCGGATTGCAGCGGCAAGGGTTCGCCGACCACGGGCATCACCGGAACTTCGAAATCTTCATACGGTACGGCGATGTTACCCAGATCAGGACGCCAATCTTCAATCACCACTGGTCCCAAATCACGAGCATCTATCGCCAAAATCTCGCCGCCGCGTGACACCTGTCCAGTGCGGCTTAGATTGACTCGTGTTCGATAAACCATACTAGCGGCCAGCACATCCTCGAAGTTTTCATAGAATTCAGCATTGCGTACTCGGTCCACATTCAACGTGGTATCACGCTCCATCAGCCGCACATCCGTGCCAACACGATAGTGGGCCTGATCGGTCTGGCTACGGCTCACAGTGGCCCGAAATGATGTTGCAAACCACCCAATACCCACCGCCAATGCTAACAGAAACGTGATACGTCCATAATGGACGGGTTCACGACTCAATTGCCACGTTGCCAACGGCCCCAAAACGCCCGGTCGGCGGTTCCAGGTTAAATTGACCGCCGTTGCAACCAGTGGAAAGACGCGCAAAGCAATGCTGCCCAATCCCAGGAATAGCAACGCCGGCGCTAAGACCAACAAGGGATCAATTTTCTGCTCCTGGGCACTGCTTTCCAGCAAAGGCGTGTCACGGCGGATCAGCAAAATCAGAGCTACCAACCCCACCGAAGCCAGCACGACATCGACATAGTAGCGTTGCCACCAAGCAGCTTTTTCGCTTCGCAGTGCCGCGCCGCCAGCAGAAATCAAGGGCAACCGCAACACAGGTATCAACGTCATCGTCAATGCCACAAAAGTCAGGCCGCCAGCTATCAAACTGAAGCTGAAAACGCGTGCCGTCAAAGGCAGGGGAAACTCATTTGTTCCTGCCACCGATGGTCCTAGCGCAACTAACAATTGTTGTGCCAGGAAGGGAGCAAGAATCGCGCCGAACACGCAAATTAACATCGCTTCAATGCCACGTAGTGCCAAGATATGCCCATCGTGTGCGCCTCGACTTTGGAGCATGGAAATTTCGCGGCGTTCACCGCGTCGCACCAGTGCCGCCGTCACCATCAAGAAGAACAACACCAACGCCCCCACTTCCAACAAAAGCAACGTAAAGGGAACCGCGTTTGTCTTTTGTTGGCGCGAATAATCCAACAAGATACCGCGATCCAGGTCGCTTCGTGTCTGGCTGAAGTCAATCAGCCGTGTGTGGTAGTTATAGTTCAAGAAGAGTGTGGTTTTGCCATCGGCCAGATTGAATTGCGGCACAACACCTGGATTGTCCCCGCCCAACAAGGGTTGCAGGTCGCTGTCAAATGCTTTCAGGGCTTCACGAGCTTCTTCAATATGCGAATAGGACAGCTCATCGTGTTGGAACAGAAAATGCCACCCGAAGGTAACTGGCGTTTGCGGCACAAAATTCTCGCCTACCGACAGTACAGTTTCTCTGGAAGTCAGTAACCGGATTTCTACTGAGCGGTATTCGGGAATAATTGCGAGGGGGGTGTCATCCTCTCCGCGAATTGCCATCCAGTATGAAGATTCCTCGTCTCGCGCGGCAACAATCGCCGAAACTTGGACCACGAATGGTTGGCTGCTATCCCATCCTTCTAACTCATATTCCTCATATTGGGGAGTCGGTTGGTTGCGTGGCAGCCGCTGATCGACAATCAGCGTATCTCCTACTTCCAGACCAAACTCGTTGGCAATGGTAGTGCTGATGGCAACATTGAAATGAACACCCTCCGGAACTTCGGCCTGATCTGGTAACTGGCCCGCAACAACGCGCACCTGTTGTTCCCAGTCATCCAAGGCCGTCAGCCTTCCACGTGCATTGCCTTCACCATTCAGTGGTGTCAGATATTGCCCATCTGTAACAGCCAGACCCAACTTATCTGTTTCTACAAATCCCGCGATATCATCATTTCCAAGCCATCCGTCTAGATCGCCTGTATTCAGATAATGTTGCGATTCGGATCGCACAACATCATTCTCAACAATAGTCGCGGCGGCGAGCATGTCATCCAGCGATGCAAAATCCGCAGGATTCAATGATATGCGGAGGCGTGCATTGGAATCATGAGGGGGTTCATCAGCCAACCGCTGCACCATTCCCACCTGCGAAACAGCAGTGGTATACAGCGGAACCAACGCCCCAATCCCAGCTCCCAGGATGACACCAACGATAATCGTCAGCAACGAGCGCCATTTGGCAACCAGGCGTTCTACGGCCAACCGTGGTGCCCAACTAAGGAAATTACTGGTGGTGGTAAAAACAGGTTGTATATAACGTTCAGCTATCGATAGCAAAAATGGTGGCATAGGCTTCTTTCTCTCATCAATTTTGGTGGCAGACCGCCTACCCTATCAAGATATATGATTACGCGCTTCACTCGGTTCAAATTTGTCTGGAGTGCGGCAACTGAGTATACACTTGCGGGTATTGATAAAAAACCATATCTAAGCAATCAATACCTTCGCCAAATTATGACGAGGCGGAGTGGCACGCAACGGTATGGATAGCACCGAGAGACGCCACCGTGTAAAAGATACGATCCAATAAAATAGGATCAGGGATTTCCGGAAGTAATTTTAATGTTTCAGCGACATATTTGCGACCACGAAAGCGGGCTTTGAGATCAAGGATACTGGCATCCGGATAATCAGGGAAAAGGAGGCGGCGTAGGATACGGGAGAGCGTGACCATCAAGAAAGACAAGTTGGCGGCATTGGTGACCGCTGTCTCGGCGACGTTCATGAAGTCTTCCAGTCCGAAATGCTGTTTGGCATCGCGGAAGATGAATTCAATCTGGAAGCGTAGGCTGTAGTAGTCAATCAAGCGCTCATAAGATAGGCTGAGGTCACTGCTGAACAAAATCACACGCGCCTGTTTTCCTGTTTTCAAGTCTGTTTTGACGATGATGACGACGTTGAGGGGTTGGGCGAAGTCTTTGTGAAGCAATGTTGCCTGAAAGGTCTGGGTTTGGATACCATCTTCCAGGGTGGTTTCCTTCAAATAGTCAGACGGGATGGCATGATAGTTGAGCTTATCACCATATTTGCGACGCTGACCATATTTAGATTGTGGGCCAACATAGGGTATATACAACGCCGCATCATGACGCAATTTGGAGATCAAATGCACGTCACATTGCCGGGTCATTTGCAGGGCATTGTTGTTGCCGAATTTACCATCCAACACCAGATAAGTCACCTGAATCGTGTCCTTGATCAGTGCCAATTGTCGCTGCACCATGCCTTGAATCTGCTGTAGTTCTGGGGGCAACTCCACCTGGGTCTTAGGACGCCCGGGCTTGCCTCTTTTCCGCTTCTTCTTGCTCTTTTTCTTGGCGGCTTTGGCTGCCGTTTTCTCAGCCTCACTGCGTACCCGTTGCTCCACCATGCCTGGATAGGCTTGCCGTTCCTCAATACTTATCAGTGATAGTCCGAAGAATGCCACGCCCGGCACGGGTTTGCCGTACAATCCTGAAAAGAAGCGATCCACCCCATGGGTCTTCTTGCCCGATTTTGTCACGACCCATTCATCGCCGGCCAGTAGGTACTCATCTTCCGGATTGAGGGCGTGTTGGCGAAAAAATGCCCAGTGCATCTCTGCCCACGGTAGCACTGTGTGGAACAACCGCTGTATCGTCCGATAGCTCCCCCCTTTTATCTGTCCATCGTGAGATACCCAGCATCGTGACCCGCCCTGTCATCGCCAGTATGGCTGGGATAATCCGGCTCATTTGTCGTAGGGTTGTTGGTGATAGGTGTACCTCAAAGCAGAGCAATAGTGTTACAATATCAATCATGGGCTTTTTTCGTCATGCCTTTTTGTCTTCATCGGTTTATGTAGAACTGATTCAAACTTTTGCAGCAAAAACATGACGCAGATTGATCATCGCAAAAACGATACAATGGGCGCCAAAGAAATAGGCATCTTTGCGGTCAAAACGCACCAATAAGGCTCTAAACTTGTCAACCCAGGCAAACGACCGCTCATTGGTAAAACGGCGCTTATAGATGTCAGGATTGAACAGGCGTTTACGACCGCGTTTCGGGCGCTTGCGATTACGCTTATTTTCAGCAATATTGGGCACCAAGCCATGGTTGAAACAGACTTTGCGAGCGGCTTTGGTGTCGAAGGCACGATCGGCATTGAAGTACGCGCCTTGGATGGATAACCCCAGGCGTTTGATGGCTTTGAAGATGGACTGCAAAGTGGCTTTGAGATTGAAAGCGTCATTGTGATTACCCGCTATCAAAGGCGTAGAAGCCACAATGTAGCCCTGGGCATCTGTCAAGGGGAGAATATTCGTTGTTTTGGCACGTTTGCGCCCTTGATAGGCCACCGATTCACCCCCTTTCTTCGCAATTGCATGGGTACCATCCAAGTTGATTTCAGATAAATTCAACTCAGCTTGGATGGTTTTGATATATAGTTACCCCCATTGTCAAGACCACAGATTGGCAAAATTAAGCTCGGAAAATTGATACCAGAATCTCAACAAGATAGATAAACCTCGCTGGGAACCCGGTAGGCCAAACTCTGATGGGGTCGCTCATGATTATAGAAATGGAAGTAGTCGTGTAGCCCCCTTTCCAATGCCGGAACGGTTTCATAGTGTTTCAAGTAGATGTCCTCATATTTGACGGTACGCCACAAGCGTTCAACAAAGATGTTGTCCAGGGCACGCCCGCACCCATCCATGCTGATAGCAATATTCGCCGCCTTCAAACGCCCGGTAAACCGATCCGCTGTAAACTGAGCGCCCTGGTCGGTGTTGAATATCTCAGGCGTGTCCTGGCGGAGCGCCAATTCCAGGGCCGCCAGGCAAAAGCTGCCTTCCAGGGTGTTGGACAGTTGCCAGGCTAATACGTAGCGACTAAACCAATCAATAACAGCCACCAGGTACATGAAGCCTTGCTGTAATGGCACATACGTGATGTCGGTACTCCAGACGTGATTAGGGTGGGTGATCGCCACATTCCGCAGCAGGTAAGGATAAATCTTGTGGCCGGGCGCCGGTTGGGTCAGCTTCCGTCTGGGAACAATGGCCTGTAAACCCATTAGTCGCATCAAGCGAGCGATACGCTTGGGATTGACCGTGTGCCCCAGTCGCCGTAGATGGGCAGTCATTTTGGGATACCCGTAGAAGGGCGTTTTCAGGTATTGTTCATCAATCAACCGCATCAATTGCAGGTTGAAGGGTGTCTCCCCCGCTGGTTTCATATAATATGTTGCGCGGTTGAGGCCTACCAGGGCGCACTGCCGCCGGATGCTGATGTCAGGATGTTGGTTATCTATCATCGCTCGTTTGACCTCAACTGAACTGGGTAGCTTTTTTTTTCAGCCACTCAAGTTCCATCTTCAGTCGTCCAATCTGTTCATATAATTCCGCTTCAAGAGCTTCCGTTTCTTTTTGGCTCGGCGCTTTGTGGCCTCGTTCAAAAACGCTGGCTCCGCCATTGAGCAATTGCCTTTTCCAGTCACGCACCAGCGTTGGATGAATCTGATGTTCGCTGGCGATCTCATTGACCGTTCTTTTTTCTTTGATCGCTTCCATTGCCACCCGGAACTTGAACTGGGCGCTGTATGCTCGTCGTTTTCTACTCATCTTTTTCTCTCCACAAGTTGCTCTGATTTTATCCTCAAAACGAGTTATCCTTGTGGTCTAGTTTTTGGGGGTAAGTATAATACTCGCTTGCCACACCCGCTCCAAACTCCCATCTTGGCTCCATTTGCGGTAGTGATAATACACGGCCTGCCAACTGATCTCTTTTTTCGTCGCATCGGTAGGATCCGCCTCTACGGGCAATTGATTCCACTGACACCCAGTATGTAAGCGATACAAAATGTAGTTGAACACCTTGTACAGCGGTATTTGGCATTCATACCCGCGTTGGGCTGTGCTTACTTGCGGTCGTATATGTTCATCGAACTGTTTTTCTGTTACTCTCGTTGGGATAGTGCTCATGGTGTTTGACCTTTGCTGTGGTTTTTCACTCATGATGCACTTTTTTCCCTATTTTGATAAGTTTGAATCAGTTCGTAGACAACTTTACACGACACTAAAGCCCTTTCAATCCCTCGTTTTTGGCGAAGGTATTGTCAACGAGACTTACATTGCCAGTGCGACAGGCGAGGTATTGGCGCAAGTTCCGGCAGAGGTTGAAGGTTACGTGATGGTAGAGGCCGCGTTGCCTGATGCACTGTACCTGCCAAAAAAACCCTCACCACGTTTTGGGCTTTCGTTCCTGGCCTATCTGCTCGGCGATATGGTACTGACCGTGCCAATGATTCCCAAATACCGACGGGGTGTGCGGAATACCTATGGCGAGCAAATGGCTCCGCTGGATCTCCAGACTCGTATCTGGATCGGTGTTGTTGGTCTAGTAGTCTAGCAAGCGTCAATTGTCGGATAGAGTTGGTGCAACTTGATACGTGCATCCTCGGTAGTGAAGCGCCAATGAACGGTTGACTGTTGGTAATTGCGGCGGTGTTGCCAATCAGCTATCTTTGCTTTCAGGGTGTCCTGGTTGGGGATTCGTGCCTGAGTACATTGACGATGCAGCACACTCAATTCAATTTCTGCCATATTGAGCCAACTGCCGTGCTTGGGCGTGAAATGAATTTCCAGTTTCTCAATGATGCGGCGGGCCTCGGCAGGTTCGAAAGCCTCATAAAGTGAGGCGAATTTGTGCGTGTTGAGATTATCCATCACCAGCACAATCTTCTCGGCATCCGGGAAATGGATATCTACTAAATCCCTCATGCAGTGAGCAAAATCAATCATGGTGCGGCGCTCCGTCACTTTAATATGCCGCCATGCCGCCAATGGTGCAAAGAAGATAAACATGTTGCTGGTTCCATTGCGTTCATACTCGTAGTCATATTTCGCTACTGATCCTGGTTGCACCGGCAAGGGCAATCGCGTTTCCTTGGTCAGTTGTTTGCTACCCTCATCAAAGCACACAAAAGGTCGTTTGGCATGGTGTGGGCGATGATAGACTTCCAGAACATCCTCCATCGCACAAACAAACGCAGCACTTTCTTTGGGTGGGATACACCATTGTTCTTTCAACCAGGGCTTAAGGTCGTTTTTTTCAGTGTTAGTCGCACTGTTTCGCGTGAGATGGTTTCGACCACCTCTAATTCGATCAGTTTGTCAGCCAACATTTGCATCGACCATCGCTCATGTCCATCCGGTGCTTCACTACACGCCAATTGTATCAACCGTGCTTCTGCCGCTCCATCTAAGAGCTTCTCCTTCTTTTTCTGCGGGCGCTTATGATTGAAGGCTGCTGCGATCCCTTGCATCACGCACGTTTCTCGAATGCGTTCAACGGTGCGCTGATGGATACTCAATGCTTGAGCAATATCAGCATCTTTCCAACCCCCATCGTCTCGATTTTCATCAGCCAGCAAGAGGATGCAGGCACGGGTCATGCGCCGGGCTGCACCCTTGCCTTTTTTCACCATTGCTGTTAGTTCCTCACGCTCTTCGTCGCTTAATGTCACACGATAGATTTTCGCTGGCATCTTTCTTTCCTCGCCCTAATGTTTACCGAGGAGGATGCCACATCATCCGACAGAATCCAATTGTCAAACTACTAGGTGGTCTGTTGGGATACCTGATAGGACGCCTTCGACAGGGATGATGCTGTATTTAGCTGTGATCTAACGACGGAACAATGGGATCGTAGGCCAAAGTACCAGGATGTGATGAGCAGCAAAATGGCATAGAATATATCGAGCCAGGAAGAAGTATCGGACCACTTGAATCGTGAGAAGGGTGTCCACATAAATAGATAGGCGAGTATTACCAGTCGCCAATCTTGCCACGCCAGATAGATAAACACCGGAACCAGCAGAATATAGTGGTTGCCAGTGGCATATGTGGTGAAAACCAAATTGGTCGCCAACGCCACACATACCATCCAACGTGTCGCCCCGATCTGCCAACCCCACCATACGAAAGTAGCGACTGCTACCAATGCCAGTGGAATAAACGGCCAATTGGGGAGTCCGGCCAGCTCCAGACCCTTCCAGATGGTGATTTCAATGCCATCCCAGGGCGGATCGACCCGAATGTACTCAATATAACGTAAAGGCCAGTCCAACCCAAACAGTAATGGGGAAATCAGAACCAGCACGGTTGGTACACTCAATGTCATCAAACGCTCAGACCATGTCCAATGGCGGATAGTGATTAAAAATAATAGCGATACTAGAATCACATTGAGTGGCTTCATTGCAAGTAGAGCAAATGCCAGTGCCAGCCATAAAGGACGTCTGGCATTAGTGGCCCACCATCCAATAACCACGCCAATTAAAATGAAGGCATCAATTTGCCCACGAACAAATAAATCTATCGTATGTGGGTTGAATAGCGACAAAAACAGGACAGGAATGGGTATTGTATATTCATTGCTTCTCCAGATGTGGATGGTGAGAGCAATAATCGACAGCGAAAGTGTATTTAGGATAGCAAGACCGACTTTAAAGGAAAATAGTGATAGAGGGAGGGTCAGGAACAGTGTCCAGGGAGCGTTATAATAGACTGGCGGTTCCATACGATTGCTGTCGTATAGTTGGATTTCCCCGTGCAACCACTTCAATGAAAATGGACGATAGTCGAAGTAGAAATCTACACCTATTGCCAGATATTCTTGTAGTACGATAATTAAGCCAAAGATAGTGGCAATTGCCAGGCTGATAATACAAATTTGTTGCCATCGGTGATTTTGAAGGTCTTCCACCTTGTTGGTTTGCATGACTATAGTTCCACTACTGCTTGGCTACTCTGATGCAGAAAAGGTAGAATTGGCAAAATACAGATCATGTGGATATGATTCTGGAGTATAGATGGCTAAAAAGGAGTTTGCAAGATGTCGTTTTTCAGCGGTGGGCGTCGCCAAAGCCAATCATCGCCCACCCCCAACCCGGACAATGAGTCGCAGCCCGCTGGTAGCACACAAAACCCTCCTCATCTGATTCGGCAACCGGTGGGATTTGAAACGGTGTTGGGTGCCAATTCGACCTTGCGCGGCGACCTGAAAAGTCAGGCCAATGTACGGTTGGACGGGACCTTTGAAGGAAGTTTGGAAATAGAGGGAAATGTATTGGTGGGTGAGACGGGCAAGATCACTGCGGACATCAACGCAAAAAATGTGGTCATTGCTGGCGCCGTGCGCGGCAACGTCAATGGAAACAAAGTTCAGCTATTGCGAACCAGCCGCGTCTGGGGCGACATCAGCGCCGCAGCAATTACAACAGAAGAAGGTGCTTTTATTGATGGTAAGATAACAATGGTTCGCCATGATGCTTCCATACAAAGTTTTGAGGTCGCCTCTCTACCGGAACCTGATGATGAAGAAGTGGCAGATAGCGACCTTGAAGTTGTGGTTGGCGAGGCTGTAGATGATGGCTAGATTTGGATAACCAATTAGTCTTCAAGCAACCGTTCTAATGCTTCAGCTTTCCAGGCCAGTTCTAACAGATTATTGTGACCGTTATCTGTGAGGGATTCAATATCAGCCAGCTCTTGTTGGATTACCTCGATAGGCTGATTAATAAAGAGCCAATACCATATCCATTGAAAACAGGCTTCTTTGTGATATTCGTCAGTCTGTTCGCTGGCTTGTTGATAGAGTGTGTTGGATAAAGACTGCATCGAATCATTACACCTTATGGGAATTAACCCAAGAACTATCCTTAGATTTAGATGCCATTATAATATATGTAGAAGCAGTTGACAAATAACTTAAATGGCGAGTTAAAAAGGTGGTGACACTTGAAGTTTGATACAACCATTATGCCTGAAAATTTGAATGATATGCCAGATCTAGCACAAAGTGTCGAGTCATATGGTTTTAATGGAATATGGATACCAGAAACTAATCACAATCCGTTTCTACCACTTACACTCTCGGCCTATAGCACTACCCAAATTGAGTTAGGCACTGCCGTTGCCATCGCATTCCCACGCAGCCCTATGTTGACGGCCTATGTCGCTTGGGATTTAGCTATGCAAAGCGACGGCAGGTTCATACTTGGCCTCGGAACCCAAATTAAAGCACATATCGTGCGACGCTATAGTGGAGATTGGTTTAGCCCTGGGCCGCGTTTGCGCGACTATATCCTAGCCCTCCGCGCAATCTGGGATTCATGGCAAAATAATATGCCCCTGAAATATCGTGGCGAACACTATAAACACACCCTGATGACTCCATTCTTTCAACCGCCTCCGATTAATAACCCGCATATCCCAATCTATATTGCGGGTGTAAATGATTATTTGTGCCGCTTGGCAGGTGAACTGTGCGATGGTTTCCACGTTCATCCCTTCCACACGCCAGAATATCTACAGGAATTTATCATTCCACGTATTGAAGAAGGGGCAGCTAAAGCGGGCCGCAGCCGAGCCGATGTCGCCACGACTTGCGCTATATTTGTGGTTACGGGCAAAGATAAAGACGAGATTGAAAACGACAAAGTAATGGTCAAATCGCAAATCGCTTTTTACGCCAGCACACCCAGCTATCGCGCAGTATTAGACCATCATGGTTGGGGCGATTTTCAGGAACGACTGAGCGCCATGACCCGCGAAGGGCGTTGGATGGAAATGCACGAACTTATCAGTGACGAGATGCTGGAAAAGATCGCGGTTATCGCGCCGCACGATGAATTGGCCCACAAAGTCAAGGAACGTTACGATGGCCTGTTGGATCGTGTCGGCTACTACATGCCTTATAAACCTGGAGATCGTGACGCCATGTGGGAAGCATCGCTGAAGGTCTTCGCCGAATAATTCGCAGGGAGAAAAAGATTTTCTGATGACGACACCACTGGCATTTGCTGAACAGCACCAAGAACGTTTTCTTGAAGAATTATTTACCCTTCTACGAATTCGCAGCGTCAGCACCCAGCCCGAATATGCTGGAGATGTGCGCCAGGCCGCCGAATGGCTGAAAGATCATTGCCTTGAGTTGGGCATGACTCGCGTGGAGGTCTTCGAGACACCCGGCCATCCGATTGTTTATGGCGAATGGCTGGGAGCCGGAGACGCGCCGACTGTATTGATCTATGGTCACTATGATGTGCAGCCCGCTGAGAAAGAGGATGGATGGGACACCGAACCATTTGAGCCAGTGGTCGTCAATGGCAACATCATGGGGCGTGGTTCCACTGATGACAAAGGCCAGTTGTTCATTCACCTGAAAGTTTTTGAGTCCATGATGCAGACAACGGGCGCATTTCCGGTCAACCTCAAAGTTTTATTCGAGGGTGAGGAGGAAGCGGCATCGACCAATTTGGAACCATTCATTAAAGCTCACCAGGACTTGCTAAAGGCTGATCTGGCAGTGATTTCGGATACGGGCATGGCGGCTCAGGGTAAACCGATTATTCCGTATGGATTGCGGGGCATGGTGATTGCCGAATTGGACGTCATTGGCCCCAAAATTGATCTGCATTCTGGCTCGTATGGTGGATCGGTTCATAACCCAATTCATGCGCTATCGGAATTGATTGCGACGATGCACGACGACAAAGGACGTGTCACAGTCGAGGGTTTTTATGACAATGTGCGTGTGGTCAGCGATGAGGAACGTGCTGAACTGGCGCGAATCCCATTTGGTGAAGATGAATGGCAGACAGAGACGGGTGCGCCGCAGCCCTGGGGTGAATCTGAATTTACTTTGATTGAACGGACAGGTGTGCGGCCTACATTGGAAATCATCAGCATTAAAGGTGGTTTTCTGGGCGATGGTATTCGCGGGATTGTGCCGCACAAGGCGTCGGCGCAACTGACCTGTCGTCTGGTTCCTTATCAGGACCCGGCCAGAATTGTGGAGTTGGTACGCCAGCATATCGAGGCGCATACGCCGCCAACGGTTCAGGTGAATTTTAAGGTGTTGAATACTTCGCCGGCGGTGTTGGTGGATCGAGATACCGCGCCAATGCAGGCGGCTATTGCTGCTTATGAAAAAACATGCGGCAACAAGCCGATTTTTATGCCAGAGGGCGGCTCGATTCCGGTGGTCACTGATTTGCAGTATACGCTGGGGTTGCCGACGTTGTTGATGGGATTTGGATTGCCGGATGATGGGTTGCACGCGCCGAATGAGAAATTCGCTGTCGAGCAATTTCAGTTAGGTATACAAACGATGATCGCTTTTTACGAGTTATTGCCGGAGCGCATGGCTTGAATCCACAATCCAAGAGGCAGATAATTCGCCAGATACAACATGTCGTCCGCCACCCTTATTTCAGTCAGATGATAGTGGGCGTGGTGGGTTGCTTGGCATTTTTGATGTTGGTGAGTTTTTTTGCATTAAGTTGGGTCGGCAACGAGGACGGTTCGATTTCAGGGATGGGTATCTGGACCGGTGGCAATGAGGATGTTCCATCATTGAAATTGCAAGAAGTTGAAGTACCCGGTAGCAAAGTGGCGGCCCTCGCAGAATCTGGAGTGAGCAATGTCCGGTTTATAGATCGGTTGTTAATCGTGGTTCCGTTGGGCGCAATAACGCTGATGGTGCTGGCGGGTATGGTCATCCTGAATCATTTGCCAGCTGGTCAGGGTTTGGGGAGCATAGCGGCCATTGCATTCTTGTTGATAATGTTTCCTTATCTCTGGAAAGGACTCAGCACAGCCAACTGGCGCAACTTCCTGGAGGGCCATGATCTGACTGGCGTAGATGATTATATGGAAACACTCACCGATTTCTACAGTACCGGTGAATATACGCTGTTCGGTCTCCTGATTTTGTTGGTGAGTGTTATTGGATTGGGGTTATTTTTGGCAGAGCGTTATGGTGTGTTGGATCGTTTTGCCGCGTCAGGCGATAAAGGATGAACAACCCAGTTTGCGTCTGATAGACTGGCTTAGACTCGATACCCTTCAACGCCAAGATATGCAACCAAGGGCGTGCAGTGTCAGTAGATGGCACGACCAGATAGCGCACGCCCTCTAAATCCCGCAAATTGTGAGCCAGGTCTTCCGGCGTGGGGAAATAGACCACCCAGACCTGTGGCTCGGCTCCCAAATACCATTGCAAGTGCCAACCCAGCCAATTATCATACACAATCTGTCCGGCATAATCCTGGTTCAGTGTCCGTGCTAGTCGGTCAATATCCTGTAGATTATCGGGGTCGGTACGTTCAACAGCATCTATCGCCGTTGTCCAGCTTAAACTGATGACCAGCAATCCAATGATAATAAGACTACCGCGCCAATATCCCGCTAGCCAGACGAGACTCTGAGCAGCCACTAGTATCAAAAACGGCATGATTGGCAATATATAGCGATCCCAGGTGCTGAAAGCTACCAGCCAGTAGATGCCCATGTACCATACCACAAACCCCGCAATCAGCCATCTAGTCAGGTCGGCTTGAGGCACAGGTGCGGCGGAGGGCCTCAGATCCTCTCCTACCAACCATGTTCTTGTACCATTTGCCACCAACCAGGTTACGCCCATCACCCCCAACCCTATCGCCAGCCAACCATTCCCAATGCCCTGCGATACCAACTCCAGCCATGCCTCGGCTCGCGGCCACACCTCATCGGATCGAATAAACCGCCCGGGATTGTTGTTGTGGCTGCCGAGTTCGATGAAGCTTTGGGCCAACCGACTCTGATCCCAGAGAACAATCAGTATCACAGGCACGGCTATGCCCAGCAAAAAGGCCGCCCCACGTCTAAGTACCGCGAATGGTTGTAATGGCTGTGCAATATTCACAATCCCGCTGATGAGACCAATCCCAACCACCAACGGCCCCAGCCACAACCCCGTCGGTTTCATAATCACAGCTAGCCCCAAACCGAATCCCGCCAGTCCCCATCGTCGCCGCGCTGCGAACCACGCGGCCAATAATATCCAAGCCAGCATAGGCGTATCTTGGAAGACAGTTGGTCCATAGCCAATATCCAGCGGCGATAACGCTAACAATAATAATGCCATGTTCGCTACGTGTGGATCGCCCGTGATATGCCGTGCCAGAGCATAGAACACTGCCAGTTCGATCAGGCTGAAAAACGTATTGGGAATGCGGGCTGCGAATTCGTTTTCGCCCCATATCGACAAACTAATTCCCACCAGAAAGAACGTGGTCGGTGGCTTATCGGTGGCAACCTCATTCAGGTTCCAATCGCCCTGTAACACAATTTGGCGAGCATGGCTGGCGAACAGAGCTTCATCAGCATGAAAATGGCTATTGCGGGCTAATCCACCGATGCGAAAAAACGCTCCCAACAGAATCAAAAACGCCGGTAGGAAAACCGACGTTCGTGAAAGACGGGGGCTAATTGGTGAAGCGGTAGCGGAAGAGCGTCCAGAGGGCGATGAAAAAGTCATACCATTTGATCTTCTTGCCTTCGTTCCACTCGCGTCCATTGTATGAAATGGGAACTTCATAAATACGGTGTCTGCGCTTCAAGATTTTTGCTGTGACTTCTGGCTCAATCTCAAAACCCGTTGAGCGCAAATTCAGTTCACGAATGACATCTGCTCGGAAGACTTTGTAGCACGTCTCCATGTCACTGATGATCGAGTTATAGAGGATGTTGGTGACAAAGGTCAAGGTGCGGTTAGCAATCATGTTCCAAAAGAACATGGCTTTGCGTGGCCCGCCTAAAAAACGTGATCCATACACCACATCAGTGATACCTTCTTCCAACGGTCTCAGAAGCGCTGGATAATCACGGGGGTCATATTCCATATCAGCGTCCTGGATCAAGAAGACATCGCCTGTCGCCTGGCTGAAACCAGTGCGGACGGCAGCTCCTTTACCCTTGTTCTGCTCGTGCAATACAAACCGTACTACCTCGTTTTCCAGGGTTGCCAGCAGATCGCGTGTGCCATCTGTAGAGCCGTCATCGACAATCACTATTTCATCGACCATTTCCGTTGCTAATACGCGCTGTACGACGTTTTCAATGGTCTTGACTTCGTTATAACAGGGGATAATGACTGAAACCTTCAAATTCAGCTTCCTACAATCTGTTGAAGATATTTTGTGTATAATAGCGACCTGAACAGAATAAATCCACCGTCGATCAGGAGAACATAGACGATGCGTCAGCCGATTTTCAATACATTCAGCATTGTGGGCTACGATCCCGACGAACAAGCCTGGGGCGTGGCCGTCGCCAGTAAGTTTCTGGCTGCCGCTGCGGTGGTCAGCTGGGCGCGGGCTGGTGCCGGGGCCGTCGCTACCCAGGCGTTCGCTAAACTTGGTTTTGGTCCTGATGGGCTGAACTTCATGGCACAAGGTCTCAGCGCCGAGGAAACTTTAGCCCGCTTGCTGGCTGCTGATGATAATGCAGCCCATCGCCAGGTAGGAATTGTGGACACTCAGGGCAACGCAGCCGCTCATACTGGCGATGATTGCTTTGAATGGGCTGGGCACCGGACAGGCCAGAACTACACTTGTCAGGGCAATATTTTGACCGGGCCGGAGACGCTGGATGCGATGGCCGCCGCGTTCGAAAGCACATCCGGTGAACTGGCAGACCGTTTAATGGCAGCATTACTGGCGGGTGATAAAGCTGGCGGAGACCGACGAGGCAAACAGTCGGCAGGACTACTGGTCGTTAAACCTGGTGGCGGCTATGGCGGCGACACAGACCGCTATCTGGATTTGCGCGTGGACGACGATCCTGATCCGGTAACACGGCTGGCGGAACTGGTCAAATTGCATCATCTCTATTTTGGTGAGTCGCGTCCGGAAGATATTTTGCCCATTGATGCTGTTATCGCTACTGAACTCCAAAAACTGCTGACCGAACAGGGCCATTATACGGGACCAGTCAGTGGTGTATGGGATGATGACAGCAAAGCCGCGTTTTGGGCGTTTTGTGGCATTGAAAACTTGGAGGAACGCTGGGCGCTGGATGAAGAACCTGATTTCATTGATCGTATCGTCCTCGAATTCATCCATGAACGGTTTGGATAGCAGTAATGGATAACATCGTTCGTATCTTCGGTGTACCGATGGATTTGGGTCAAACGCGGCGCGGTGTCGATATGGGACCGAGCGCCGTGCGTTATGCTGGCCTGTTTGAACGTTTGGAACGCCTGGGCTACGAAGTGCATGATGGCGGCAATATCGAAGTCGCCCAAATTGAGGAAATCAAAGACCGCCCGCCCGAAGATCAAAGTGTGGCGCAGGAGCAGGCGCGGTGTCTGCCAGAAGTGGTGCATGTCTGTCAGGCAATTTACGATCAAACCATCGCTTGCCTCAATGCTCATGAGCGCGTTATTTTTCTGGGTGGAGATCATAGCATCAGCATCGGTTCTATCGCTGGAATCAGCAAGATGGAGCGTGTCGGTGTATTGTGGATTGATGCCCATGCCGACATCAACACGCCGAAAACGACGCCATCTGGCAATATTCACGGCATGAGTGTGGCGACTCTGTTGGGATATGGTCCGTCGGAATTGGTCAATATCGGCTATGAAGGTGCAAAAATTAAGCCAGAGCAGGTGGTAATGATCGGTATTCGGGATTTAGACGCGGGCGAGCGCCAACGTCTGCAAGAAAATGGCATTACGGTTTTCACCATGCGACAGATTGATGAACTCGGCATGGCGACAGTGATCCGGCTGGCGCTGGACCGGCTGCGGCCCTATAAACGGCTGCACGTCAGTCTCGATTTGGATGGCCTTGACCCGGAGGTTGCACCAGGTGTTGGCACGCCGGTTCCAGGAGGACTGAATTATCGTGAGGCGCATCTACTTATGGAAATTCTGGCGGATAGCGACAAAGTGCGATCACTGGATATTGTTGAAATCAACCCGATTTTGGATAATGGCAACACTACCGGACAGATTGCGGTGGAATTGGCTGCCAGTCTATTTGGGCAACGGATTTTGTGATGAGACGTTTCTTATTCTTGAGCTTTCTATTGTTGTTTGGCGTCACGGCTTGTGGAGTCCTTAGCCCGGATCCGACGTTGACGCCGATTATCGTCACGGCGACATCACGTTTCGTGGTAGTGACCAACACACCGACACCAGAAGCATCGCCTGTGTTGGCTCCTACTCTAGTCAGTAGCGGGGTCGAGGCGACTGTTGGTCCGCCAACGCTGACACCAACGACCATCATCACCATGACACCGACGTTTACACCCACGCCAACGGATACACCTGTTACACCTGGTGTCCCCGCCTTCCAGCCCGTTGGGGTGATCGGTGGCACGGGCGCGGGAGCAGTTACCTGTGCCAGCCAGCCATCGGGCGGATTTGCCACTATCTACAATAGTGATTCAGCACTAGCCGCTCAACTCAGTTGCCCGATTGATGCACCGGTCGTGGTATCTGCTGCCTATCAACCCTTTGAGCGCGGCCTGATGATTTGGGTATCGCAGGTCGGCACAAGTGGGCAGCCTGGAATTTATGTCCTTTATACCAACAACACCTATAGCCGGTTTATCGACACCTGGCGCGACGGTGTTGACCCATCCAGCACTGGACAAGAACCACCCGACGGCTATTTCGAGCCAGTGCGCGGTTTTGGTAAGGTCTGGCGCGAGTCAGGCGGTGTGCGTGATAGCCTGGGGTGGGCGACCTCACTCGAAATTGGTGGCAGTGGCACAGTTCAAGTCTTCGAGCGCGGCGAAATGGTCTACATTAGCCAGACCGGGCAAACCTATATCGTCATCGCTGGTACACCTGGTACCTGGACATCGGTCTCCATCGCCTATTAATCATGCCTTCCCAAACTTCCCGTCTCACTCACTGGTCGATTCTGCTCGGCGTCTTATTGCTGAGTTTTTTCGTCCTCGTCCACAATCTGGACGAAACATCATTATGGGCCGATGAGGGCTGGACAATTGCGGCCACGGCTGAAACAAATCCCATCAATGTCATCACCAAATGGGTGGATGAGGATGTCCACCCCCCGCTGTTCTTCATCAATCTGAACATCTGGCGGCAGTTTACCGGAGATACCATCTTCGAGATGCGCTATTTCTCGGTATTGATCACGTTGATCGGTATAGCGGTAATGTATCGTCTAGGCAAGGCCATGTTCTCAGCGCGGACTGGAGTGATTGCGGCATTATTTTTCGGACTGCATGACCTGGTCACTGTGTTGACGCAAGAAGTACGCCATTATCCGCAGCAACAAACTGCGACAGCCCTCGCGCTCTGGATGTACTGGCGGTTCTGGCAACGCCCTACCCGCAATCGTGGGGTTGCATTTGCCATCAGTGGTGCAATCCTCATCTGGTCACATTATTGGGGCGGACTCGTGTTGCTGGCGCTGGCGTTACACGCGCTGGTTACGCGCCGCCAGAATCTACAGCCATACATCCTGGCGAATGTTAGCATTGGGCTGCTATATCTCCCCTGGCTACCCAGCATCTATGGACAAGTCACCACCGAGCGCCCTGGCGGATTGCCTCATGCCCTGGCGAATTCGTGGACAGTCTATAAAACACTGGCTTATCAACTGGTCGGCATTCCAGAGATTCTGTGGCTGGTGTTAGCAGGCATTGGGATTTTGGGGACGTTACACGCTACTCAACACCGTGACTGGCTACCAACACCCGCCAGCAGTTTACCAGTGCTGGTAATTGTGGTGGTCATAGGACTTTCGCTGCTGATGAACGCACAATACCCCACGTTGTCATTTCGCTCGCTGGCGGTGATCATTCCGCCACTAGCAGTATTGGTGGCGCGAACATTGTCACAATTTCGCCTGCGCGAACAAGCAGTAATGCTGGCTTTTCTGCTGATACACTCGTTGGCGACAACCAGTGCTGGCCCCGTCGAGCGTCCACCCTGGCCTGGCCTGGCAGATTTCCTGGCGAGTCACACGACATCTGACGAGTTGATTCTGATGGAGATGGATAGCGACGAATATGCACTGGCCTATTATTTGGATCACAGCGGGGGCGATTTGCGCTATCTCTCCAGCCAGCATGAACGCGAGAAGAATCCCGATGAATTTCCGGCTTTCTTGACCGAATCGTTGGTGGATGTCGATGGTCTGTGGTTGGCTCGCTTTGGCTATTTCGAGCCAGAGCATGATATCCGCCCTTTACTGGAAACGATGGGCTTTGTCCAGACTGCTGCACCGCTGATGGAATGGGGTATATATGTCGATGGCCGCCCGATTGAAGTTTTTCGTTATGATCGCGTGCCAGACGAGCCACTGGTCGTTTTCGGCAACGTAATGGGCTTGATGCACTATTCTTACACCCTGCATGACGATTGGGTGACGGTTAATTTGCTGTGGTCACCCACTGTCAAACCGGAACAGACGTATACGATTTCTACTTTTATGCTCCAACCTGGCATCCCGCTGGAACGCCAACACGATAGTTATCCGTTTGAAGAACGTTCCCCCACACTGGAATGGGAGGCTGATGGATATTATGCTGATAGCCACCGCTTGCCATTGCCATCCGTACCTGGGCACTATCTTGTCGGCATCAAAGTCTATTGGTTCTTGGATGCGAATTTTACACAATTAGAAATCGCGCCCGCTTCGGATTGCAGCGCCAGCGAGACCTGTGAATTCATCTTTATTGGCGAAGTCGAGATTAATTGATATGGCCCGTAAAACTCCAACATTCTACATCCTACACGGCGAAGACGAGTTCAATATCAACGCCCGCGTGAAAGACTTCCGCGAGAAGATGGGCGATAACCTGAATATCAGTGAATTTGATGGGGCCAAAGCCTCGGTTGCCGAAGTGCTGGCGGCGGCCTGTGCGATGCCTTTTCTATCCGACCGGCGTCTGGTATTGGTCAGTGGCATGTTGAGTCATTTGGGCCGACGTGGCGCTGGTAAAGGTGCAAAGGAGCAACTGGCGCGGCTAGTGGAGCAATTGCCCACGTTGCCCGAATCAGCACGATTGGTCTTTATCGAATCGAAGACACTTTCTAACAACCATGCAGTGATCCGCCTTGTCAAAGAAGATCCATCCGGCTATATGAAAGCCTTCAATGCTCCCAAAAACCCAACAGGTTGGATCATGCGACAGGCCGAGGGCTATGAAGTAACCATTGAACCACGAGCAGCAGCGGCACTGGCAGCGGTTGTGGGAGATGACCTGCGGGTGGCAGACAACGAACTCTTCAAGTTGGCGGCGTTTGTGGGGGCGGGTGGCACAATCACCGAAAATGAGGTCGAAACTCTGACGCCGTATGTTGCCGAGGGCAATATATTTGAGATGGTCGATGCACTGGGAAGGCGTGATGGCAAAAATGCCATGCGGATGCTTCATCAACTGATTGATGTTGACCAACAGGAACCTATGCAGATTTTCAGTATGGTTATCCGCCAGTTTCGATTACTCATCCAAGCCCGTGATATTTTAGATCATGGCGGCAACGCTCATAGTGTGACACAGGCATTAAATATTCACAGCTTCGTGGCGGAAAAAGTAACCCGACAGGCGCGAGGCTTTGCTATTGAACAATTGGAGCGCATTTATCGTAACCTGCTCGAAACGGACGTCGGGATCAAAACTGGCAAGGTTACACCCGATGTGGCACTAGATTTATTTGTGGCTGGGGTTGCGGGCGGGCAATAGTTCTTTCAGCCATTCTAAAGCGGCTTCGCGCTCCGTGAAAATGCGCTGTTCTACCTTCTTTTTCAACACCCGTGAAATAAGGTTGAAGGTTCTGGTAATGATTCTCCCGGCAATGGTTCGAGGCACGATGGTGGCAATGCGCCCTTCCAGTCCACGTTCTTGCAATAGGTCATAGATTTCCTGTCCACGCTTTTGCAAATATGGGCTGAGACCCATTACTGGATGCGAACCATCTTGCAACGTCAGGTATAGCTTATCTTCCGGCCACTTGCGGATGACTTCCAAATTCTTGTCAACATATGCCCCGATGGATTCGCGCGACATCGACTCTAGCTTGGCTGCAAAAACTTGCCCTTCGTACAGCCATTCCATGTACATACCCGGTGCAAATTGTTCCATTGTCTCCCCCTGAATATCGTGTGTTGGCTATGGCGGATCGCCATCAAAAAATAGACTCCACCACAATTGCCAAATTGGAACCTGTTCTTCCCTATCAGGTTCACGGGGTGGTGGTATCGCGGTCGGTTGGGCGACAGGCGTAGATTGCACAAAACTCGGATAGGGAATCACCAACACTTCACCCGGACGCACCATTTTGCCATCCCGATGTGCCCACTGGGCTACTGCCGATTCACTTTGCACAAAATCGAATTGCTTGCGAAGTTCAACATTCTCTTGCTGAAGCGCATCAATCGTGCCTTCGACCTGCACTTTTAGGTCATTATACACCTGCCCACGTCGAATGCGGGCACTGAAATTGATGGTCAGCAACAAGCCGATTGCCAGGATGGATACAAACACCACCTGCACACCCGTGATTTGTTGGCGACGAGCGCGGCGGCGTTGCTGGCGCTGACGTTGCGCACGATCTTGCATCAATCAAAATCCCGATAGCGCCATTCACCACCGACCATCGTGCCTACCACAGTGGTCTCCAGGATTTCAGCCGATGGGATAGCAAACCAATCTCGATCTAGCATGACTAGATCAGCCAGATAACCTGGGGCTAGCATTCCTAGTCGATCCTCCATATACGCCGCATATGCCGGACCTTGCGTGAAAGCCTGGAGAGTCTGTTCCAGCGTCAAACGTTCATCTGAGTACCAGCCATCAGCTTCTGGCGAACCGTCGGCGCGTTGGCGTGTGATGGCGGCATGGATGCCCGCAATGGGGTTGATATTGTCGAGTGGTGCATCGGAGCCAAAGGCCAACACCGCTCCCGCCACCAATTGCTTGCGGAAGGCATAAGCATATTCACCGCGCTGTCCCCAATGATGATCGACTAGCTCATAGTCCGACGTGGCATGAATGGGCTGCATAGAGGCGATGACACCCAATGCTGCCAGCCGCCCCACGTCAGATGGGTGGATGACCTGGACATGCTCAAGACGGTGGCGTCGGTTTCGCCGGGGAATGCCACGCTCGGCTTCCTCGCGGCGCACCGCTTCATAGACATCTAGTACATCATGGTTTGCTTTGTCGCCGATGGCGTGAATCGTCGCGGCAAATCCTCTGGTGCTGGCCTTGCTGACCAGAGTATATATTTCTTCTTTGTCGGTGACTGTAATGCCGTAATTAGTGGGGTCGCTCTCATATGGATCAATCATGCGAGCAGTTTGGGGGCCTAATGCACCATCAGCGAAGATCTTTAGATTACCAATCCGAATCCAATCGTCTCCAAAGCCGCTGCGGATACCGAGTTCGTAGGCATGTTCGATGAATGGATCATTGATATGCTTCAAAAGGCGCACGCGCAATGCACCTCGTTCGCGCACAAGCTGAAAGGCGTCCAGGCAATCGGATTTGTCGTAATCGTGAAAGCCCGTTAGCCCCATTTGCAAAGCTAAATCCTGAGCATCCTGTATCCAATCGGCCAACACATGCGGAGGCGTTTTGGGGCGGACGGCTTTCACCAGATCCATAGCTGGGTCTTCCAACAACACACCCGATGGTTGACCATCAGACAGGCGTTGAATGTGGCCGCCTTCAGGATCGGGCGTCTGTCGTGTGATGTCCGCTTTTTGCAGAGCAAGGGTGTTCACCCAGGCGGCGTGCCCGCTCCGCTCGGTCAAATACACCGGATGATTGGGCGAAACAGTATCCAGGTCAACTGCCGTCGGAAACGCTCTGTCCTCCCATAAGCCTTTGCGCCAGCCAATGCCATAGATCCATTCGCCCGGCGGCGTTGTGGCGATGCGTTGCGCCACACGTTCCAGAGCTTCAGCTTTACTCGGCACATCCACCAGATTCACGGCTTTCAGGGTGCGAGCATAGCTGCGAAAATGCAAGTGAGCATCAGTCAGGCCAGGAATGACCAACCGTCCATTGCCATTGTCAATCTGTGTAGCGGGGCCAGCCAATACCCGAATCGCTTCATCATCGCCCACGGCGACGATGCGTTCATGACTGATTGCCAGTGCCGAGGCCCAAGGCTGTGATGGGTTTTGCGTATATATCCGGGCGTTAAGTAAAATGCGATCAATCATAGTGTGGTGATTGTCTTGGCTACGCGCAGATGGCCGGGGAAGTTGGGCAAATAGCGAATAAACGACTCGTACTTGTTGTCAGCAAATTCACGCAGATAGCGCCGAAGTACATGCACCACACCTGGCAACACATTCAGCCCTTGCGCTTTGTGTTGCATCAACACATAGGCCTGCGCTTCTTTTTTGCTGACCGCTTGCTCCAGAAATAAAGCTACTGAGCTTAATGAAAACAATTCGGCAAATTGATCGCCCCAGTTGGGATATACTTCCTGGAACTGCGGGCCGACAGGTAATGATTTTTTGGCAATAGGAGCCACGGCTTCGGCATTTTGGCGTAGATAGGACAGCATCAATAGCCGTGAATATCCTGCCAGCGCAGCAGCATAGACATGGGCCGGGTCTTCATTGAACGGCCAGGGCGGGCTATCTCCCCAGGCTGCACGTGGTGGGCTAATCGTGACCAATTCACCACCAATTCGCACACTGATGGGCTGACTGGTAGGATAAGAGATACTTGGCATGAATACCAATTGCTCGACTACTTGCCCGACAAATGGAAATAGAAATTGGTAAAAATTGACCTGGTTAAATACTTCTTCAGATTCATGTCGGGAGCGTTGCCATTCGGCATCAGAATCTTGCCACAATTTCGTCAGGTTAGTGACTTCGTAAAAATGCTTTAGATGTTCGTTCCAGCGCGGCGGAATCCAACGCGGAACTTGGCTATCATGCAAATCGGGCCACGATAGCTTGAGCGCATAGGTAAAGAATGCTTCCAGCGGAGCGCCCTGATCTAACAAAACTTGCGCTGCCGCGACAGATGGATGTCCGGCATAAGCCGCCACCTGTTTGATCGTGCGTTTGGCGTGGTCATGGGGATGGGTGTCTTCTTGATCTGGTAGATTGGTGGCAGCCAACACCGCCGACATCAAACGAACACGGTCATCAAGCCGAACCTGCAATTGTTTCTCACTCATCTGTTTTTGCCCGTCAATTCCAATAGTTTGCTCGAATTGTACTGAAGAGACTCCAGAACAGCAATTATGCCATGCTTTCGCCACCGTCAACATGAATGGCTTGGCCGGTGATATAGGAAGCTGCATCTGAACACAAAAATAACACAACCTGCGCCACTTCATCGGGAGTTCCCAAGCGCCCTTGCGGGATGCGGCTAGTGTCGAAGCGTTCCGGGCGTTCGTCCGTGCTGTCAATGTTGGCTGGACACACAGCGTTTACTCGCACACCCAATGGAGCCAGTTCGCGCGCCATCTCTTTAGTCAGACCAATCACCCCAGCTTTGCTGGCAACATAAGCGACACTATCCTGGCGGGGCAGGGTATGTCCAGCAGTGCTGCCTATATTGACAATCACACCACCACCTTCATCAGCCATCACGCGTCCGGCAAATTGTGAGACAAAGAACGTACCGGTCAGATTAATTTCTAAAACCCGCCGCCAATCCCATTCATCTAGTTTAATAAAGCTGCTGATCTTCTCCACACCCGCTGCGTTAACCACAATATCAATTTGCCCTAACTCATCGCGCATGGTTTCGATCATCGGCCCCATCAGTAATTTGTTGGCAACATCGCCGTTCCAACCAATAGCACGCCCGCCAGCAGCCTGTATTTCCTCGACCACACGGTCGGTGTTATCAGGATTAACGTCGGTGATAAAGATGGCTGCTCCCGCTTTGGCAAGGGCAACAGCCACGGCACGTCCAATACCCATGCCACCTCCAGTGACCAGGGCATTCCGACCAGCCAAGTCTACCTGAAAATTTACCATATACGCAGTCCCATGTTTATAAAATCGTGAGGCGCTATTTTAACATTGAACTGCCAAAATGATGGATACAATCTGTGAAAACAATTGTGTTGCGCTGAGATCCTAAAGTCTACTACAAGGGACTCTGTTTGAGCAGGCGAGCAAATCGGCGTTGTATACCATTGGGAAGAACTGACAATAATCGTTGTGTTTCCTCGGAATCGAATGGATTGAATACCCATAAACCTACCATGTAGATTGCTGGCCCTAGCAGCAAACTCAGTATCGGCATTCGTCCCCATACCGCCCATACAATCAGCAACATCCCCCCACTGATAATCCACAATCTCCACAATGCCGCTATCCAATTAATATTGCCTAGCAAGTTGCGGATTAGCCAGGCGAAGCCAATCAGCAGCACCAGTTCGGAGAAAATGGTGGTGATGGCCGCCGCCCGAAAGCTGTAGACTGGCAGGAAAATCAGGTTGGCGATGACGTTGAAGCTGACAGCCACAATAAATGCCCAGGTGATCTGCCGCTGCCGATCCAGCGCAATCAACACATATTGCGTCAAGCTGTTCATCCATCCGAGCGGAATGCTCCAGATCATTAATTGTAGCGCCACCGCACCATCCGGTAAGAATTCGCTCCCGCCTAGAAAACCAACTAATGCTGTTGCCAGGAAGGTTGTCATGACTGCCACTGGCAGTGCCATCATCACCAGGATCTTGATCCCCAAAATATAGTTGCGACGCAGGGCATCACGGTTTTCGTGGGCTTGTCGCGACATAATCGGCAACAGCGCCATGGTGAAAAACGCCGGAATAATATTCAACGCATCCAGCCATTTATAGGCCGTTGAATAGGTTCCAACCACTGCTACGCCGTTAATGGCTTCCATCAAAATGACATCACTCTTGAAAAATACTGTCGCCAGCAGATGGTTAATCATCAGCGGCCATGCCTCGCGCATCATCATACGCTGCAATGCACCATCGCGGGCGGGTTCCCAGTGATCCCGAATCAGCGGCCAGGCTAATCGTGTCAGCAGGATAAACGTGACGAAATTGGTTAGGATACTCGCGCCAGCCAGCCCGACTACACCCCAGCCTAGCAACAATGCTCCCAACCCTAAACTGACCTTTACCAGGGTGGAGATGGTGGTCATCGCCGCCGGATATTCTGCTTTCTCAAAAGCATAGAATAATGCAGTCAGGCCAGTACTGATGCTGTTGGGAATTAGGCCAATGTAGAGTAGTACAATGGCGATAATTGCTGTGCTATCTAGCGCGGGATCAACGGTCGTATTGCGGATAATGAGTACCAATGCCAGCACCGGAATCCCTAGCGACGCCAATCCCAGGCGCAGCAGGCTGGTGTTGAATAAGTAACGACCCGCCGCCGCCTGATCCCGTGAAACATCACGGGTCAGCAAAGTATTCAGCCCGAAATTAGTGAAAATATCGAACCAGCCAAAAATGACGATGGCGTAATAGTAAATTCCGGCATCCGCTGGCCCTAAAATACGCAGCATGATAAAGGCGAAGGCGAAATCAATACCGCGATTAAATAGGTTCAGTGCAATTGGCGCGATGCTGTTTTTCGCCAGCCGCTTGCCTGTATCCGCTTCGGCCCCTTCGCGGACAAACGCTTGCCATAACCAGATCAACGCCAGGAAAATGACCAGCATCCCACTGATGAAGCTGACAAATGCCCCTAACTGGAAGCTGCGCGGGCTATATTTGAAACGTACTGTCCATTCACCGAGATCGAGTTGCACACCACGCAGATTTAGATTGACTTGGTGAATGTCGATTTCGTGTTCTTCATCGTCCGATGCGCCTTTGGGTTTGATAAACGCTCGCCAGCCCGCATCATAGCTATCGGCCAGTACCAACCACGACGCCTCTGTGACGATAGCATCGACCCGCACTTCGGTATTGTCGTATTGGGTGATCGCCGCCGATGTATGCGAGATACAGGTCCCTGTCGGCGGCGGAATGAAGGTCAGATGTTGCGGCGACTCCGGCTCAACGGATGATTCGCAACCCTCGCCCGGCTGATAATGCGTTCCATCCGTCGGTAATGGCACAGTATAGGCGCGTGGCAGGGCATCCACATTACGATAAATCCGCACACCAGCATCGACATACACTTCCTCAAATCCCAATTCGGCGGGATTATCTTCCTCGCGAATGAGCCAGTCAGTGATGACATAACGCACGTTGAGAAAGTCGAGCAGGGGATGGGCTAATGCCTGCGGTGTATCCCAGGGAATTGGCACAATACGGTTGAAATCCAGACCCCATTGCGGCGTGATTTGGCTCATCATCTCCGCATATTCTTCACTGAACAAGCTGTCGTAGCCACGTACATCCTGCAAACCATAGCGCCACCCCGAATTGGCGTTCAGTGGACGTTCACCCACGTCATAGGCCTGGATGCGGAATATTCCCTCCTCTTCCATTTTTTGCTGGAGCCAGGTAATCGTGGGTGGCTGATAGTCCAACCATTCCTTTTTCGCGGCAGGATTAAAATCATACGATGCCGCGAACAAGTCCAATACGATTACCACAACTGCTAACGCTTGCCAGCCCGGAATACCCCGAATTGTGAATGATCGCCGCCGCATCAAAAACACGAGGCCCGCCCCAGTGATTGCCAGCCCCAATAGCAGCACATTGCGGAATTGATAGCTATAAAACGCTTCCAGTGAGGGAAATGTTTCTTGCGCCCCAGCCATTCCAGTATAAAGGCGCTCAATCAGCCCATCGAGTTGCCCGAAAAAGGTGCGACTCGCTACCAACCCGATCAGAGTCACACCACCACCCATCAACAGCAATCGTCCAATGATCGACACATCACGTTCTTTATGGCGCTGTCGCAGTGTGTCAACACCAAACGCAGCTAATATTGCTATGCTGATGGTGAACGGCCACAACCACCGGAAAGGTGTGTGCAACTGGTTGATGCCCGGCAGTCCATAGTAGAGTATGGCATAGAAAGGTGTGCCGAACATGAGCAATAGCGCCACACCCGCCAGCAACACGAATATTAGACGATAGGGGGGGGCGTCTTCACGCTTACGCCGCGCATAGAATCCGCCGAGAACACCATAAGCTGCCAGCACCAACGGCAAAATTCCGATATACGCAGCCCCCTCAACATAATTCTTGTATCCAAATAGACCGCTTAATTCGGTATCCGTTTTGGGAGTTACATCGGGTTGAGCTTGCTGCCACGTGTCTTGCAAAGAGACCGTTTCCCACTCAAAAACATCAAAGTATTCATGGTGGGCTGGATTGCCATAAATGTTGGGCATGATGAACTTGGCGACGTGGCGCTCCGGCAGCGCATATCCCCGCACCGTTTCCAATGATGAATCGGGGCGGCTGGCGCGGAAGCTGTTGTTGGCAGCTTCCACATTCGGAATGAACTGTACCGCCCCAATCGCAAAGCCAAGTGCTACCATCCCGACCAACACCCATCCGGTACTGATGAGTGGTCGCCATTGCCGATCTCTTAACCATTCCACAATCAAGCGGCCCGCAGCATAAAACGCTATCATCAACAACGTGTAATAGGTGATTTCGATGTGACCAGCCAGATGCGGCATTCCCAACGCCACACCGCCGATCAACGTCCAGGGCAACCGTGTCGGTTTGTCGCCTGTGCCGGGGAAGGATCGTCGCTGGATGGTGTATTCGATCATCAATAACAACAACGGTAGCCACGCTGCTCCCGCCTGGATCATGGGATGCACCGTCGCTGTGATATAGAAGCTGCTGAGTTGCACCGTCAAAGCTGCCACAAACCCTGCCATGCGCCCCAAATTAATCCCGCGAATGAACACATACATCCACAGGCCCGCCAGCCACAATTGCGTCACCGTGAACCAGCCAAAAGCCGTTTCTAGCGGCAGAATGTAATACAGGATACTGAAGGGATATAGCATACTGTGCTGGCCGTTTGCCATAAAGGTCGTTCCGGCGAACTGGTTAGGCTGCCACAGCGGAATTTCGCGGTCACGGATATTCTGGCGAATGAAGGTTTTCCACTGGTAATTTTGCAACACCAGATCGGAGAGCAGCGCGTTATGCGGCACTTCCGGCACGCCGACTGTTTCACGTGCCGAGGCCCAGGGTTCGTCTTGATAAAGGTTGTCCGCAGGAATCAGCGTGCGTCCACCCAGCGTGACGGGCAGAAATAATAACAACGGTATCAGAAACAGGCCGAGAATAATCCAGATGTCGGGCAGCCAGCGGCGCATAATCGTTATCCTGAAATTAGGTATCAATTGCGGTTGAGGATTTTAAGCCCGAATCGGGATTCAGGGTAGGGCTGCGAGGCAAACACCCGCCGAGCGTCAGGAAAAGATATGTTATAATCGAGTTATCAAACAAATATTGTACACACATCAACAGGTGGCTAGGGTTCCATCAAATGTCATTTTCGAGCCTGGACCGAGCGCCACACCAGTACCTTAAGGGATAAAAGCCAGGAGGGGGCAGGTTGGTGAGTTAAATCCTGCGGAGGTACTGGACATGTTTTCCCCACATCTAAAAGCTATCGCCCAAGCTCTTTTCGTGACCTTCCTCTGGTCAACATCCTGGGTTTTCATCAAAATCGGTCTCGAAGATATTCCGCCACTGACATTTGCTGGTCTACGCTATAGTCTGGCATTTGTAGTGCTACTGTTGGTCAACCTGCGCGTGAATAATACTCCAAATGGGCACGACATGACCCTACGCCAGCTTTCACGTCGGGATTGGGGTCTACTGATCCTGTTGGGGCTGATCTTCTACACCGCCACTCAAGGCACACAATTCCTGGCCTTGGATCATTTGCCTGCCATTACCCTCAGCCTGCTACTCAATTTTACCTCACTCGTGGTGGCTTTTATGGGCATTCTGTTCATCAGCGAACATCTGACCCGGCGACAGTGGCTTGGTATTGGTGTCTTTCTGGCTGGCGTGTTGATCTATTTCAATCCGCTACCCGATAGCCCCCTCCTGGGGCTGGTAATCGGTATAACCTCTATGCTGGCAAATTCTGCAGCCACAGTGTTAGGCCGCTATATCAACCGCGAAGCCCGGATATCGGCCTTGCTGGTGACATTGGTCAGCATGGGGGTGGGGTCGATTGTGTTGCTGGTGATTGGTATCGTCACGCAAGGACTTCCTACGCTAAGTCTACAGAGTTGGCTAATTATTCTCTGGTTGGCGGTGGTCAATACGGCCTTTGCTTTCACACTCTGGAACTATACCCAACGCACACTTTCTGCCGTCGAGACAAGTATTATCAACAACACTATGCTCTTACAAATCGCGGTCTTGGCCTGGCTGTTTTTGGATGAAGGTATCTCGGTGCAGGGTGGAATTGGCTTGATAATCGCTGCCATTGGAATCCTGATGGTGCAATTGCGCTACAACGGCCAAACAATTGCGCCTACTTCTGAGTAGTCTTTATAACATATCGTTATCAATCAACCCGAAGGAACAGCGTGTGCGACGACTTATTGCACTTATGATGATGTTTATGGTGACTGGTATCACTGTGCCACCCAATGTCCAGGCCAGCCTATACCTCGACAGGCATATAATCCCAACGCAATTGGGAGCCGACGTTATTAGTGACCGCAATGCCGATGACGTAACCGAGTTAATGGTATTGGGACGCGGTGCAGCCAATGGTGCATCGTGGTCAGATGAATGGCTGGCGCTAGCGAGTTGGCGCGGCGTATGGCTCTACGATGCAACTAACTTACAGTCAGAACCTCGTCTTCTCGGTGATTTACATACCCCCGCTCGTGATGTTTTGTTCAGTCCCGATGGAAGTCGGCTGGCGGTGACAGGTTATAGTTCCGGCGCGATACAACTCTGGGATGTGGCGACGGGTACACGATTGACTACTCTGGAAGGCCATGTCATCGTGTCCACGCTGGTTTTCAGTCCTGACAGTCAACGCCTGGCATCGGGAGACCGGATTGATAGCACCATCCGTCTATGGGATGTGGCGACGGGTGAACAACTAGCCGTCATTGAGGATCATCAGGACCGGATTGAGGCACTGACTTTCAGTCCCGATGGAAATCACCTGGCATCGGGCAGCCTTGATAGTCGCGTCGGACTATGGGACGGGCATACCGGTGAGTATGTCGTCTGGTTTGAAGGTCACACCAGCGTCGTCTTTAGCATAACTTTCAGTCCAGATGGAGCACTTTTGGCTTCTGCCAGCGATGATAGCACGGTGCGGTTGTGGGATGTGGAATCGGGTCAAAATGTGCGGATCTTGAGTGATGGCATTCGCTCTGTTTTTCACATCGTTTTTAGCCCTGATGGTTCTCAACTGGCGACAGCTTCCAATGATAGTCTGGTGCGGTTGTGGGAAGTGGAATCCGGTGAGTTGCAGTTTGCGCTGGAAGGCCATACCAGCGGTTTGCGCTCGGTATCTTTTAGCCCAGATGGTACGCTGTTGGCATCTGGACAGTTTCGAGCCTGGGGACAGGATAGCGGAACAGGCACGGTGCGGCTATGGAATACGCACACCGGCGAGCCGGTTGCCGTGCTGCTCGATCATCTCTGGTCTGTTTCGCAACTGGTTTTCAGCCCTACCGGTCAACAGTTGATCGCCTTGAGCGAAGATGGCACGCTTCAGGTATGGGATGTTAACACACACGAGGCGCTTCCGGTGTTCTTGGGGCAATATGGCTGGGTTAATGGTGTGGCGTTTGGCTTGCATGGTGAACTGGCGGCGGCTGGTTCCGATGGTGTTGTACGCTTATACGATTCTCCCGTAGATGCCCCGCGTTTGTTGTTGGGACATACCGATTGGGTCTGGACAGTAGCTTTCAGTCCTGATGGCAGTCTCTTGGCCTCGTCTGGCAAAGATAACACGATCCGGCTGTGGGACGTAGCGACGGGAGAGACCGTGCATGTTATGGAAAACCATCGCGACTGGATCAACAGCGTGACATTCAACATTGATGGCAGTCGTCTCTATTCGGCCAGTGACGATGGCTCGGTCGGCGTGTGGGATGTCGAGACGGGGCAAAATATCAGGATGCTGAACACGGTCAATCCAGTGTATGTGGTCGCCTTCAGTGCCGACGAAACCACGCTGGCGGCTGGGGGCAGTACCACTTCGATCTGGCTGTGGGATACAACTATGGAGAGCGACCCGGTCCCCTTGCCCGGTCATACCCAATCTGTCAACACATTAGCTTTTACACCAGATGGCGTGGTGCTGGTCAGTGGTAGCAGTGATACGACCGTTCGCATTTGGGATCCTGGCGCGGATCGATTTGAGCTGTTGCGGGGCCACGCTGCAGCAGTATTGAGCGTCGCCGTCAGTCCTGATAGCCAATTGATCGCATCAGCCAGTGCCGATAACACGCTTCGATTGTGGAAGTTGGATAATGGTGCATCCCTGGCTGTGTTGGGCGGACATATGGCTATGGTCCGGGCCATTGTGTTTAATCCAGATGGAACGTTATTGGCTTCATCCAGCCCCGACGGAACTATCCGGCTATGGGGAATTGATGAGTAGTTCTATTTGGCAAGTGATGGTGATGCTTCGTTCTGGCGATCCGCTGGCTTTAGTTTACGGTGTCGCCATCGCACCTGAAACACTCGTAGGGCTGCTTCATGAGCAATTCTGAAGCTCATTTTCGACTCGCCGATTTCTCGATCTGGAAAATAGATCGGGATTTCGGTTACGCGATATCCCATCTTCAGCGCCACATAACTCGTCTCGACTTGGAAAACGTAGCCGTTGGAGCGAATGCGCTCTAGACCTAGCCCTACCAGAGTCTCGCGCCGCCACAATTTAAAACCTCCGGTCATATCCCGAATAGGTGTACCGAGAATAATGCGTACATAAATACTGTTGGCGAACCAGGTCAATAATTTGCGCCACCAGGCCCAGCTTTCATCCACGCCGCCGCCTTTAGCAAAGCGCGATCCCAGTACCATATCATAGTCTTTTACCTTCTCGACCATTTGGGGAATGTAATGCGGTTGATGAGAGAAATCGCAATCCATCTGCAAAACAAGTTCGGCTCCATCTGCGATAGCTTGCAAAAAACCAGCGATATATGCCTTACCCAACCCCTCTTTTGCAGTACGATGCAACACTCGAACGCGACCAGGGAACTCTGTCGCCAGATCGTTGGCAATGTCGCCCGTTCCATCTGGCGAGTTGTCATCAACGATCAGGATGGACAGGGTGGTGTCTGGGATGTCTAGTGACAATAACGCCTGCGCCATCCGCGGTAAATTTTCGGCCTCATTATACGTCGGGAGGACGACGGTTAGTTCCATCAAAAGGAATGCCTCAATCCAACAGGAAAATTAAAGTTGAAAACCACCACGATAGGGGATGGTTTTGCGGCTATAGTTTTCGGTATAATTCAAGAATGTATCTTCTAGCTCTCTGAACTTCTCACTTGCCAGCGCAACGCGCACCACTTCCATGGATTCCGCGACAAATTCAGCCAGCCGCAGCGGATATTCGCCCCACATAGTTTGGTGAACATCCACCATATATAATCCCAGGTCACGCAGGCCAGGCACAAATTCTGCTTTCACGAACCGGTAATACATTTCCTGCGATTCGGGCACAATATCATAGGTCATCAAGATTTTGTATTTGGGGCGGATTCTAATCATCGCACATTATCACGGCGCAATGGGTACGCCGACCTCCTTCATCGCTTGCGGGTGGAGTGAGTGATGAGCCAGGAGCAATTTGATTGCTTCCCGCAGAATTATACCACACCCTGCAGATGGATTTTGACGCGGTTTTTACTGAGCGTTGGTTTCAGCCCAGCGCGTCAAAAACGGCGTATTACCTATGAGTCGAAAGGGCAGCCTGATGACTGCCCTCGATGTTTCTAAGGATTAAATTTGGGACGAATGACGTTATTCTTCGGCCTCACCTGGCACGGTAATTTCAAACTCATCCCCAATATCGTCATAGCTAATTGTGGTGGTGCTTTCGAGATACAAATCCAACGGCACGTCCCCTGTGGCCTCCGAGGTAAATTCGGTGCCCACATAGGTTACCTGCCGGTTCTCGATCAGACGCTCGCCAATGATTAGCTCGGTCTGCACACTATTCAGCAAATAAACGTCGTCGTCAACCTCTATCGTGACGGTTTGGACTATCGTCATCCCATCAAACAATTGCTGCAACATGAGGTTAACATCAAGGTTCCCATCCACCGACTCCGTATTGAGCAACGTGTCCATTCCCATTGCTTCGAGCATAGTGTCTGGCCTCAATTCGATTTCAAAAATCAGCACATCGCTATCTTCAGAATCAGCTTGGCTGATATTTTCAACCATATCTGGAGTCAACTGGGGTACGCTGCTGATATTGACCACCGTATCAATGTTAAATTCGTTCAGGATCGCCAGCTCAAGATCAGCCGATGCCAGGGTCAGATACTCCATATAAGTGGTCAATTGATCCGGCGGCACAGACATATTGACCCAGGCAGTTGGGAGGGCTTCATTTTGATTTTGTGCCCCTTCCACGTTATCAACCTGCAGATACAAATTGCCGTCAACCAGCCTGAGATTGACTAACACGGCCTGTTCCACCTGTGAACGCTCTTGCTCATTGATATACGATAAATTGGTCTGAGCAATTGCCACTTCCACCGCATCGGGGCCACCCTGACCAATATGCACCCGGCCATCTCTAAACTCACGCTCGGTGGTGCGATGTAGGCTGGCCCGGCGGGCTCCAACACCACTGCCGATAATTTGCAATTCACTCTGACTGGCCGTAAAGGTATAGTATTCCGCGCTCCGTAAATGGTCGTAAGCCGCGATGACGATGGCTGTCATTTCTTCAGGCGTCAATTCATCAGTCCCCTCTTGCGCCTGGGCGGGCAAGGTGACCAGTGCCATCAACACAACGAGCGCGATAATAAACCATTTTTGTTTCTGCATTCCTAAATCTCCTTAAATCGAAGGCAGGTGTTTGGGAGAGAATGTACACAAAAAAACGCTAAAGTTCAAATTTCTCCTCACCTATAATACTCGCAAAATAGCTTAAAGATCAGTGCGAAATGATATAATTAGTGTGACTACTCTCCACGCATCAATGCGGGGGCTTCTACCGGTCTTAGCCCGACGGACGCTAGCCCACGTCCGAGAATATTCAAGGCTGCATTCAGGTCGCGATCTAACTGAAGACCACAATGGGGACACTCATGGACACGCACGGACAACGTTTTGGGGACACGCTCGCCACAGCCAGAACAATCTTGCGTTGTACCTTTGGGGTTGATGCGTACCACACGCCGACCAGCACTCGCAGCCTTGTACGTCGTGTATTGTACGAATCGGCCCCGGGCCACATCCGCGATGTTGCAATTAATGGGTCGGTAGCCGTTGCTTTGCATATCCACAATGTCGAGGTCTTCAAACACAATCAAGCTAAAGCGATTGACGAGTTGGCAGCTTTCCTGATGGGAAAAGTCATTGCGCCGGTTGGCCGCCCGCCGGTAGGCATGACGCAATGTCCGCACGACCTTGCGCCGTTCGGGACTGCCCTTGGCATAACGTTCTTTCTTGCGCTGCAAACGGGCGATGTCTCGCTCATCGCGTTTCATCCAACGTTGGCGCGGGATCGCCTCGCCAGTGGACAGCATGGCGAAGGTTTTCAAACCCAGGTCAATCCCTACCACTTCATCACTCGCTGGCAAGGGGTGGGGTTCAACTTCGCACGAAAAGCAGACGCACCAGTTGCCCAGTCCATCACGGCGGATCGTGACCGTCTTAATGACACCCACGATGGGCCGGTGCAGATTGACCCGCACCCTGCCAATCTTTGATAGGTACAACTCACACCCGTCCAGCTGCACGCCATTGCCATACTGCGGATAAGTCAGGCTGTTGTACCATCCCCGTCCTTTGAAACGCGGATACCCCGGATCTTCACCCGCTTGCACCCGCCGAAAGAAGGCTTGAAACGCCAGATCCACCCGCACCTGCACATTCTGTATCACTTGCGAGTGTACTCGCTTCAGTTCCGGGCGAGCCACCTTCCAGCCCGGCAACAGCTTCTGCGTCTCATATAACGACAGGCTCACGCCCGTTTGCTCATAGCTGCGCTTGCGGGTCGCCAGCGTTTCATTGTACACCCAGCGACATTGATCAAGCGTCTCCTCAAGCTGACGCCGTTGCGCTTTGGTCGGTTTCAGACGGTACTTGTAGGTCAATCGCATAGGCTTGAGTATAATACAAGCAGGCTGTTTTTTCGATCTTGTCTTTACGCTTTAATATCCCCATTGCTAAAGCAAGGGGCTTTACGGCGCTTTTTCGGTAAACCAATGATGATGTAGGAGGTCAGGGTGATGCTGATGCTCCCCGAAAACCAATCGTTTGTGCGCTATCTGCGGTTGTATACGTTGCACGCCGTTGAGCAAACTGCCACTCACCAGCGTATCCTACAGGCGCGAGTGACCACCGTGCGCTATGTTTTCCAACCACTATCGCGTGAACTGAATCAGGATTGGCAGACAGACGCTAGTCAGAGTGTTGATAAAGCCCGATCCATCATAATCCCGCGCCTCCACAACCTATTAGATGACGACACGGAATGGCAACATCTGTTGCATGAGACTGATCGCTGGCAACCTTATTTGGAAC
The DNA here is from genome assembly GCA_965215855.1 of Aggregatilineales bacterium. Classification (GTDB taxonomy): domain Bacteria; phylum Chloroflexota; class Anaerolineae; order Aggregatilineales; family J027; genus J027. The sequence continues at coordinate 1,095,822 of CBDCER010000003.1, forward strand.
TAAGACGGGCTGGTGCGATGCCTTCCATTCCGCAAATACCCGCATCAAAGCCAGTGAGCCGGTTAGGACGGGCCGAACGCTGGTTACAAATCACCAAAACAGCGTTGGAAGTCGCCAACACGGGATTGGTGTTGTGGCAAAGTTGGCGACGCTTCCAAGACGAACGTCGTCTGTTGCAAGACTCCATCCGCGCCATGCTGACCGGTGGTGAACGTGCCCTGGATCATGCACTGGAACCAGGGTTTATACAGGGATACTTGGCTGAACACGGCGATGATCCCGCTTATGATGCAATTTTTGAAGAGGATTGAGAACACACCTATGGCCGACTATCCGTACTATGATGAAGACCCCAAGCGCCGTGCCAGACGTCGTCGCCGCCGGAATATGGAAGATGATGGCTGGGGCATGGCAGCTGATGGCGATTTCCATGATGGCGATATGGGGGATATTGAAGACTGGGCCGCTGGTATGGTGGATGAAGAAGGTCGCCGCGAACAATTCTATAATCCGGATCGTTATGATGATGAACCGGTAGTGAGTGGCGACTATCCACGTAGCCGCTATTTTCGTGAAAAAGAGATGGAACGCCGTCACCAGTCACCATCGCCTGATCCTCGCCGAGGATTGGATCCAGTTGAACGGGCGGTGGGGTTGATGGATCGCCTCAATCGCCGTACTAGCTACGCCCCAGCCCCACCATTAGATCAGGCGGCGCGGTCAAAACGCCGCCCTGATTCAAGCCAAATCAATGCAACAGCGATCTTGGTGATGTTGATGATGTTGACGGCGATATGCAGTTGTGTGGCGCTCCTTTTATACATAGTCTTCGGTTAAACTAAAGACTATAATAATCTTAACTGACGATAGCTACGCGCAGAGATAATCGACATGATCCGAACTCGCGGACGGAAGATTCTTCGTGATGTTTTTTCTCGTAAAACACGCACTGTGCTGGTTTCGGCCAGTATTTTTGTTGGGGTGCTAGGCGTTATCGCCCTGTTGACAGTTCGTGACCTCGTCACGCGCCAGCTCGAAGAAGATGTGCAAGAAGACCGGCTGACGATGATTGATGTCTATGTCAGCTTGAAAAGTGGTGCAGAGGCGGACAACGATCTGGTCTTACAGACCCTCAACCAGGAAAATGAAACCGGCCAGGCCATCCGCGAACTGGATGGTATCCAACATGTCGAAGGCCAGGTGTATTTCCCAATTGAATTTCGCAAACCAGCGGATGCCGACTATACAGAAGCCGAAATCCGAGCCTATTCCGCTTCTCTCCAAGAAGTGCAATTGGAACCCATGCGACTCCAGGATGGCGGGGCGTGGCCGACGCCAGGCAACAACGAAATCGTGCTTGAAACCCGCATGGCCGATCGGTATGGGTTTGACGTTGGCGATACTATTGTATTTCGGACACCAACAGGCGACATAACATATACCGTCACGGGCTTGATTTTCCATCCCTATTCGTATAAGCAAACCAGCACGACTGGCAGCCTGACACCTGGCCCCGAAGATGGCATTTATGCCCAATATGAAGATTTGCAGGCGTTATTGGATTTCAACGGCTTCAATCGCATTGTGGCCCGCTATGAAACATTCGATCTGGCAGAACAGCGGTTTGAGGATTTCCAAAACGTCATCCGTGAATACACACCCTATTTACCGCAATTTCCGCTCCTTGAGAATCCGGCAGAAAACGGCCAGATTTTCAATGCCGAAACCTTTGGGAATATCCTGAGTCTGTTGGCAATCGTGGCAATGATTGTCTCCAGCTTTCTAGTGATTAACGTAGTCAATACCATCGTTGTTGAACAGCGGCGGCAAGTTGGCGCACTCAAATCATTAGGGGCTACGCGCCTGGATAATTTCCTGATTTATGCAGGCATTGCATTGGTGTACGGCGTCATTGGCACATTATTTGCCATTATTCCGGGTATTTTGCTGGGATATCGGTTTGCGTTGGTGCTGGCTCCACAACTCGATGTTTTGATCGAAGGCTTCAAGTGGTCACCTCTGTCGGTGGTGATGGGCATTGTAATGGGGGTAGTTGTGCCAGTGCTGGCCTCAGCAATACCGGTTTACACGGGTACACGGGTCACGATCATCGAAGCTATGACCGATCTGGGTATCGATAGCACTTACGGCCAGGGACGCACCGCCCATTTTATCGGCGGATTGCCACTGCCGACCAGTATCCGCCAGACAATCAGCAATATTTTTCAGAAGAAAGGCCGCCTAACACTGACTGGTATCACGCTCACTTCCGCGATTGGTGCGTCAATGGGGGTGTTTGCCACAGGAATCTCGCTAAACAGTGCCGTTAATGATATTTTTGACCGCCTGAACTATGAAATTACGGTTATTCCCACGGAACTCCAGGATATTGAAACTACCCACACGACCCTCGAAAGTTTGGATATTGTCGTCGAAGCCAATCCTGGGGTTATCCTGTCGGTGCAGGTAGAAGGCAATTATGAGAATTTCTTCACTCGCAACAATCAAATTGTCGTTTTTGGGATTGACCCTGCCGCCAATGATTATGAATTTCATTATGAGGACGGCATTGGCTGGAGAAATGATCCAGAGCGCGATGGCGTGGTAATTTCCGCACCGATGGCCGACCAATTAGAAGTTAAAGCTGGTGACACGATTACGTTTGTGGTAGGCGGTAATCGTGTTACGGAAACGCTGATTGGGATTGAAGGAGCCGCGTTTGATGCCCTATGGATCAAGTGGGACCGTATTGCAGCATTGGCAGGCTACACTGATGATACACGGCAGTTTGCCCAGATTAATTTGCCAGGTTTTGACAGTACGGTGTGGGCGGTGGGCATTGATGACAATCTGGCGAATTTGTTGATTGAGAGTAGCCTACCGGAAAACGCGGTCATCATCACCGAACCGCTGGCAGCAATCACCAATTTGGCTGAAGGTGATGAACTTTCAGCCAGCATCGAAGATCAGTTCATGACGCGCACTATCGCCGCCACGATCCCGCACGAGCGTCTGACAGCGATATTGGATGAATATGATCTGGAATTTCCGTTCGTGCCGCAGGAGATCATCTTCTTTTCATTGCGCGATTTAGGGCAACTGACAGGCGCAACGGGACAGCCAGTCCCCAATGGTTATTATGTCGCCACGACCCTGAACGAGCCAACTGCCGAAGATGTGGACGATGTGATTGAAACCGTTGAAGCGGCACTGGTCGCCAATGGAGTCAACAGTGAGATTCAAAATCAGGTCGAGCAATTTCAGGAAATCTCGGACTTGATTGTGCAATACACGGCTATTCTGTCTGTTTCAGCGATCTTGATAGCAGCAGTGGGGGCGATTGGGTTGCTGACCACGCTGACAATTAATGTGTTCGAGCGCCAGAAAGAAATCGGTGTGATGCGTTCCATCGGAGCCAGTTCGCGCACGGTGGCCGTGATGTTTATGTTGGAAGGGATGTTGGTTGGTTTTGGGGCGTGGCTGGTGGGTATACCGATCAGCTATGGCCTGGCATTGATGCTGAACGCAGCGTTTCGCCTGGAGACGGTCAAGTTCTCCTATCCGCCGGAAGTATTGGTATTGGGATTAGCCGGAATGTTGCTGATTGCGGCGCTTGCCAGCCTGGGACCGTCATTGAGTGCAGCCCGGAAGACAGTTTCAGAGATATTGCGGTATCAATGACCTAAATCATTTTAGGGGCTGCATCTTTCGAATACAGCTCTCAATATCGGCAATCACCTGGCTGTTATCCCTGAATAAAATGCCATGGATACCAAACACACAGGCGGCATCAATACGTTCTTTGCTATCATCCACAAAAATAATTACTTCTGGTGGCAAACCCAATTGCTCACAAGTCAGGGCATAGATGCGCGAATCCGGCTTCGTCATACTAATTTCGTGTGAGTAGATAACAGGGGTTTCGCCGATTTTTTACTCAATTTATCATTTTTGCGAACCCCCAATTCTTTATTGATGAGAATAACCGTGTCAAGTTTAAGCTATTGCGATATGAGCAACCACCGCTCTACAATTTTTCCGTTACGAATACGTAAGATCATGATGCTGTAAACGGTAATTTTATTGTTGTTGGACTTCATGCCTGCGAAATCTTCTTTTTGTGTACCAGTGAATGTCGTTCGGATAACCACGCGATCACCTTCAGCAATGAGGTCTTCGATCTGATTATGTCCATCTGGAACAGCATTTTGAAGACCGATGGCAGCTTCATACCAACTATCACGAGTTAACGGTTTACCATGCATCGTAGTATGATCTACGAAATCTTCCGCCACTAATTCCAATAACAGGTTAGCGTTTTTACCGTTAAAGACATCTTCAAACAGGCGGCGTGCGATTGCCTTATTTTCTTCTATTGACATCAGAATTTCTCCTTAAACATATTTGACTCTTATAGGATTTACTGGATATTCACCATTCGGTATAATCTGTTTGAGCAATTGAGCAGACTTGTGCCCAATCAACTGTCACACAGGGAAAGTCGTCATATTCAAAATAATATTGCCGAGCTGTCATGGGAACTCGCGAACTTGATTAACGCCCTCGATTTGCCGCTCTCACAATCACAACATCGCTATGTCTTGCTAATCGCAGATGGCTTGATTACGGCGCATGGTAGTAAAATTCTCTCGGCACTCTACCGGCCCATTGTCGATGAACTGTGTCCGAAGTCGGCGGCAGATACCTTCCGTGCGTCGCCGTGGCAAGCCAATGAGTCATGTGTGCCATTGCGTGAGGAGTTAGTCAAAAGCGCGTTTGAGTTAGCCCAAGTGCAGGGTCAACCCAAACGGGCATTTCTCAGCTTGGATGATAGTCTGACAGCACAGGACAATGGCTCGAATGCTCATTCATTATAAGTGCCACTCTTTAACCTATAGTCTGAATTCGGTTCAGTGAATTATCGCCTAGTCGCCAGTAAATTTTGTACAGCTTTCTCTGCTGTCGGAAACTGAAAGTCAAATCCAGCCTTCTCTAGACGGTTTGGACTTACCTGTTGTCCATCTAGCAACACCGTCGCCATCTCACCAAACAGCAATTTTAGTACAAAGCTCGGCACTGGCATGAACGCCGGACGGCGTAACACTTTGCCCAGTATCTTCACGAATTGCTTATTGGTTAATGTCTCTGGTGCTGTCAGATTATATACACCGCTGGTTGCTTCGTTCTCAATTAAGAAGTGAAGCACACGAACCTCATCCTTGATATGAATCCAGGGAAATCCTTGCTTTCCATTTCCTAATGGACCACCAACAAACAACTTCATCGGTAACAGCATTCTTGGCAATACTTTGCCTTGCATACTTAATACCACGCCGGAACGAATAACGACATGCCGAACACCCAGCGCCATCACAGCAGCCGACGACTCTTCCCATGCCTTGCAGAGGGTCGCCAGGTAATCATTGCCCGCTTCACCGTCTTCGGTCAGAATTTCATCGCCACGCGGTCCATAGTAGCCTACTGCTGCCATCTGAATCACAACTTTCGGCTTTTGTTCAGCTTGCTGAATGGCTGCCACCACCGCCCCACCAGCGTGAATTCGACTATTCCACAGCACCTCTTTGCGCTTGTCTGTCCATCGTTTATCGGCTAATCCCGCACCAGTCAGGTTCACAATCGCTGTGTCCTGAGTAATCAGTGATGCCCATCCCGCCGGAGTCCGTGCATCCCACCCAACCACTTGGACGTTGTTCGATACCGGAGCTTTATCTGGATTGCGACTTAAGACAATAACTTCGTGGTTGCTGTCCAATAATTCTGCTGCCAATGCCTGACCAATCAAACCGGTTCCGCCAGGGATAATTACGCGCATTTTTCACTCTCCTTGTGTAATGTTATTGATCGTGGGCTGGTCGTTGCGTTTGCGTCATGTTTTTGTCAGCTTACATCAGGCATAATTATCAAAAAGCAGCGAGAGGTGAAACTATGCCAACGGCACCCTGTTTTTATGTGAAAGATGGTGATCGCATCACCAGCCAGCTTGATTTAACACATTTTCCATTCACTATTGGGCGTGCCCGCGAGTGCGACTATGTGATTGACTCCAACGAAATCTCACGTACTCACGCTCAGTTAACATTCGACTATCAGCAAATTATTCTGTGCGACTTGGGCAGCACCAACGGCACATTTCTCAACGGTGAACGCCTGATCCCGCACAAAGATTATAGGTTACGAGCCAATGACACTGTTATCCTCGCCAGTGTCCGTCATTTGATTTTCGATGACCCGGCTACCACCGCCCAGCTAAATATTGAGCAAGTTCAGGTTGAAGGATTGCGGTTGGATGAAGGCTCTGCCCAAGTTTATATTGGAGGGCAACTGATCGAACCACCTCTCAGCCCCAGTCAGATTCGCCTGCTCGATTTGCTTATCGCCAACGAAGGCGTAGTGGTATCCCGTGATGATATTCGTCTCCATGTTTGGGGGCAAGATAAAACAGTCAATGACCAGGCTATGGATGCCCTCATTAGCCGTCTCCGCAAGCGACTCAACGAGACTGATCCCGACCATAACTACATCACTACCCGGCGCGGTTTTGGGCTGATCTTCAATAACCGTCGCCCAGGTTATGCACGATAACATGGTTGTCAACTGAGCGTTGGCTAAACAGCGCATAAGCGTCAAGTATTATTGCTCCAAATCGCCTATATTAGGGGACAAATCAAGATGGTTAATGCCCCCCTAACCATCTGGTTGCTCCCAAATCTACTGAACCCCTTTATTGGGGTTTAGTGTTTTTCAGGCCTATGTTACAATCCCTGCATGAGCCTTGCTTTAACGTCAACTTAATGTGTCTTAATTAACAATACCTTCGCCAATTATGCGGCAAATTTGTCAATCTGACGAGCGCGAATGCCGCCGAGCGCAGTAAGTCTGCGCCAGATGCGCGAAATTAAATTATCGTCAGGCGGATCGGGAAGCAATTTAATTGTTTCATCCAGATAACGACGAGCCCGATACAAGGCTTTAAGATCAAGAATACTGAAGTCTGGATGATTACGACGATAGGGTTTGAGAATGACTGCCGACAAGTTGACCATGAGAAAAGCAAGGTTGACCGCGTTAGTCACAGCAGTGGGTTTGACGTTCATAAAATCATCCAGGCCCCAATACTGCTTGGCATCACGGAAGTTGAACTCAATCTGAAAGCGCAACGCATAGTAATCCACAATTTGCGGCGCGGTAAGATCAAGATCAGTGCTGAAAAGAATGACATGCCCACGTTTGCCTGTTTTGAGGTGAGTTTTGACGACAACCACAACATTGAGCGCGTCCGAAAAGGATTTATGGAAAACGTGCATCTGGTAAGTCTCAATACGGTAGTCGCCTTCGATGGTCGTCTGGCACAATGCCTCAGATGGTAAGTGTTGGTAGTCCAGTTTCTTGCCATAGCGCGGCATGGGGCCACGCGGTGGTTTGGGGCCGTTGTACGGTAGGTAAAGCGCCGCGTCATGGCGCAATTTCGAGATGATGTGCAGTCCACAATCCCGCACGGCATAGGTTGCTGGATAGTTACCAAAATGTCCATCTAACACCACATGGGTGATTTTCAACGGCTTGATACGGCGCGTGATGGCGTTGAGCATCCCTTGTAGCAAGTTCAATTCGGGGGTGAGGATTGGCGTCGGTTTGACATGGTTCTTGCTGCCTTTGGGACGACCAGGTTTCCGTTTTGGTGGTGGATTAGCGGGTTTCTCAGATGGTGGGGCTGGTTGATGTTGTTCGACCTGAAGCGGATATGAACGGCGCTGCTTTACATCAATCAACGATACGACCAGAAACGACACACTGCTGATGGGTCGCTTGGCAATGCTTGAATAGAACCGTCCCAGGCCATGTGTCTTTTTGCCGGACTTGCTGACCACCACATCATCAGCCGCCAGCAGATAGACGCCATCGGGATCAAGTAGATGGATACGCACGATGCTCCACAGGATTGTCGCCCATGAAAGCGGCGTGTGATACCAACGTTGTAGGGTCCGATAGCTACCCCCACGCTCCGTCCAGCGTGATAGGTTCAGCATCGTAATGCGATTCGGAATGCACAGCATTGCCAGGACAATATGCTCCAATTGGCGCACTGTGGTGTTGGTTAGGTATGGTGAAAGGTCCTTGAGCAGTGCTACAATGTCAACCATGGGCTTTTGCCTTATCAGCAGCTTGTTTTGGTAAACTACTACTTTAAGGCAAAAGCCCTAACTTTTCCGCCGTTATTTTGGCGACGGTATTGATACCCCAGGGGTAGTTCTTATCATAACGCCAGATACGGCCATCCGGCGCAACCAGTAATAGGGCATTGTAGATGTCTTCTTCATCCAGCAACAAAAGTGTTCCAGCCAAATAAACGCTATATTGCTCCGCCACTCGCCGCATCCACTGGATTGTCGGCCCTTCACTGGTTTCAGCGCGGTGATAATTTGCGTCGTTATAGATGTAGCCTGTGTTGAACACTTCTGGCAAGACAACGAGTTGTGCCCCAACAGCCTCCGCCACCAACTTTTCGGCTCGCGTCAGGCGTTCCTGGACGGGTGCAGGTTCCGCCGACATCTGAATTGCAGCTATTTTGATTGACGCCATGCTCCAACTTCCTTTCGTAGCCCAACCGTCAGCTTCAATTTTACTGTCTGCGCTATAATGATGCAGTGTTATTTAATGAATTGCGAGGCGATAGATTGAAAATCGAGATTTTGGGTTCGGGTGGCGCAACGGTTACGCCGCGTCCTTTTTGCAATTGTGAAGTCTGCCAACAAGCCTATCAACAAGGCATTCCCTACAGCCGTATGGGGCCAGCCTATTTTATCCACGATGCTAACCTGCTGATCGACACACCCGAAGAAATTAGCCCGATGCTGGTGCGTTCGCAAATTGAGCGCGTGGAAGCCGCCACTTATAGCCACTGGCATCCCGACCACACATCAGGCATCCGCGTCTTCGAAGCCAATCTGCCAGTATGGAAATGGCCGCCCCGACCCTATTGCACGCCGATTTATTTGCCTCCTAAAGTCGCCGATGATTTCAAAGAATGGTTGGATCTGGAGGAACGAGCAACCTATCTCCAGGGGCGCGGCGTGTTAAGACTGACACATCTGGCTGAAGAAGAAACATTTTCAATCAAAGATATTACTATCAGACCCATTTTGCTGGATGTTGGCTATGTTTATGCCTTTTTATTGAGTGATGACCGCGCCAATGTCCTGATCGCACCCGATGAACTATTTCAGTGGCAACCGCCGGATGATTTACCGCCACTTGATTTGTTGATTGTGCCAATGGGTCTGTTTGAATTTCACCCGTTTACTGGCGAACGCACTATTCCTGCCGATCATCCTGTGCTGGAATCCGAAGCCACTTTCCGTCAGACATTAGAGATCATCCGTAAAATCAACACACGCCAGACCATCCTAGCTCATATCGAGGAAGTCAACAGTCTGGGCTATGACGATTATGTGAAATTGAGCGAAAAACTGGCACACGAGCAGCCCGATTTGGGGCCAGTATCGTTTGCCTATGACCAACAAAAGGTAGAAATCTGATGCGCCGAGTGCTGTTGTTATGTCTGGTATTGGTGGTATTAAGTCCTGCGTTACTGGCGAATGCCCAATCTGAAGAGGATGATGACACCATTCGGGTTTGGATTGGGTGGGAAGTACCGGATGCGTTCACCGATATGCTGGATCCCTTGTTTGCCACCGATGCCTATGAGCGTGTCAACAACCGTGACGAGGCTCATCTCGAAGTCGTGTTGACTGAGAGCGGAGGAACTATCACCAGTCAGTGGGTCTATGTGCCAGTTGTGCCTTTTGCCAGTGTTGCGGAGCGTGTGCGAGCCATTGATATTCAGCGATATTGGGCCGGTGATGGGACAGCCCTTAACTACCTGACTCTCGATAACACCCCAGCCACACTCGTCGTCACCCGCGATGTATTGGACACCCTGGAATTTCTTTTTGGTGAACCTGCCCCGACGACGCCTATCCAGGTTGTACCTGGCGATGCAGTAATGGCCCAACTGTGGGAGCAGCGGCCAAATGCTTGGACGATGCTAGCTTTTGATGACCTGACATCCTACTTCAAAGCCTTGAATGTCGATGACATGAATATCTTCAGCGAAGATTTTGACTTGCAAGACTATCCCTATTCGGTTCAGATTGGAATGCACGGAGACGAATGGGCCACCGGACAGGCGATTGAAGACCTATTGAGTGCCGGAACTTGGCGAGGAACCAACCGCGACTCAGCTCACCTGACACGTATTGTCCTCAGCGGTGTAACAGCTCTGACTCGCGCCACTGCCTATGCTATGGAAACCAACGGCATCACCACGCCCGGCGAGGGCATCTTGCCATTTGTTGCAGACGCCGACTTACTGCACACCAGCAACGAAGTCCCATTTTCTGTGCAATGCCCGCCGCCCGATCCTTACGCCGGAACCATTTTCTGTGCAGACGATAGTTATCTGGAACTGCTGACCCATATCGGCCTGGATGTGGCTGAACTGACAGGCAATCATATCAACGACTATGGACCAGGCGCATTGCGGCATACCCTGGAACTATACGACGAAGCCGGAATCGCTTATTTCGGCGGCGGACACACACCTGAAGAAGCCCGCGCTGCCTGGATCACTGAGCATAACGGCAATACCATCGCCTTTATTGGCTGCAATGTGCCAGGGCCGTTCAAAGCCTGGGTTTCCGATGAGCGGCCTGGTGCTGCGCCCTGTGACGATACCTTTTTAGAGCAAGAACTCGCCCGTTTGGCTGACGAAGTGGACATCGTGATTATGACCGTGCAGGAATTCGAGTATTATCGCTACGACCCGCCTCAAACCCAACTGCGTCGCTTTACATCCTATGCTAATTGGGGAGCTGATGTGGTGATTGGTAGTCAGGCCCACCAACCGCAAGGGTTCACGTTCATTCCCCGTGATGATCTGCCACCTTCTTTTTTGCATCACGGTTTAGGTAATCTGTTCTTTGACCAGATGGCGGATATTGGCACGCGTCAGATGTTTATGGATAGGCTCATTATCTACAACGGAAATGTCGTCGGTGTGGAGTTGTATACTGGCCTGATCGAGGATTTCTGTTGTCCACGGCCCATGACACCAGTGGAACGTATCGACTTCCTGCAAACGATTTTCACTGCCAGCGGGTGGCAATAATACTAATTCCATCGGAGCATTGCGTGTAAAGCAACGGAAAAAGCTTTGCTGCGAAAGGATTCACAGCCAGAAAGAGGTGTGTGTTTGCGGGTGCATTCCAGATTGGGGGCAAAAAGAGTAAACTGGGAGAAAAGCGAGAAGGGTAAACAACAATGAAGTTGAGCGATGAAGAACTGTTGGCAGGACTGAAGGCCAGGGCAGAAGCAGAGCTGGAACGACTGATAGCAGAGAAAAAGTCAGCTAAGGAAATCAGCTTGGATGAGATTGAGGCCTTGGCGCATCAGGCTGGAGATGCCATCAAAGCGGAGATAACGGCAGGGTTGGTGGCACAGGCGAGCGAGGAAGCGAAGCCAGAAGGAGGCGTGAAGTGCAAGGGATATGGGGTCAAGATGCGTAACAAGGGCAAGAAACCCAAGTATGTCAAGACGACCAGTGGGGATGTGGTCGTGCAGCGCGGTTACTACTATTGTGAGACATGCCGGATCGGCGTTTTTCCCCCTGGATCAGCAGTGGCGGCTGGGCAAGAGCCAGTATAGTGCGACACTGGCCTGCCAGTTGGTCTGGTTAGGCGGGTTGCTGCCGTATGGACAGGTAGTGCAGGTTATGGAGCGGATCGGGCGGCAGACCATTCCGCAGAGCAATCTGTGGCGCGAGGTACAAGTGCAAGGGGAACGGCTACAGGAGGCAGTTGTGAAGCAACGTACCAGGGTATCGCCCGAACGGATTATCCTGGAGAGTAGCGACCAAGATCACCAAACACCCCAGGGGATAAGTATGGATGGGGGTATGGTTAATATCCGCGGAGAAGGCTGGAAGGAAATGAAAGTGGGCACGGTCTACACCATCGGAACGGCTCAACACGAGGCCCCCCTCACGGGCGAAACGGTTGACTTGCCAGCTGCCGAAACAACTTATTACACGGCGGTGCTGGGCAATGTGGCGCAGTTCAGTACGGCACTCTGGGCGCTGGCGGTTCAACACCGTATTCCTCAAGCTGCTCGTACCAGTGTGACTGCCGACGGAGCTGAGTGGATCTGGAACCTGGCGAATGATCTTTTTCCCGATAGTACCCAGATTGTGGATTGGTATCACGCCATGCAGCACTTGGCGCAAGCCGCCCATGCGCTTTTCCCTGACGATGACGACCATGCTCGCCGCTGGTTTCGGCGTATGAAAACGCCACTCTTTCGCGGTGAGATCTTCAAAATTACCACGGTTCTTAATGACCACGGTTTATCCGACCATGCCCGTTATTTTGACCGTCATCAACGGCGTATGCACTACCAGCAATTCCGTGCTGACGATTGCTTAATCGGATCAGGTACCGTCGAAAGCGCCATTAAGCAATTCAAAGTCCGCTTGACTGGCCCTGGTATGCGCTGGGAACGTGCCAATGCTGATCGCATGTTAGTCATTCGTTCTGCTATCCTGAGCAATGAATTTGATGCGCTATGGGACGCTGCCTGATGTTTGCCCCTAATCTGGAATGCACCCGTGTGTTTGCGGTTCTAATGCACAGCTGGAGGTTTTCAAGTAGACTTAGTCAACAATTTCAATCTTTAATTGCTCATCTGAGCGATATAAGGTTGCGGTTCTCAATTGTTTTAAGATTCTCGCTGGCGAAACACCAGTGCATAGAACTGATTCAAACTTATCAAAATAGGGAAAAAAGTGCATCATGAGTGAAAAACCACAGCAAAGGTCAAACACCATGAGCACTATCCCAACGAGAGTAACAGAAAAACAGTTCGATGAACATATACGACCGCAAGTAAGCACAGCCCAACGCGGGTATGAATGCCAAATACCGCTGTACAAGGTGTTCAACTACATTTTGTATCGCTTACATACTGGGTGTCAGTGGAATCAATTGCCCGTAGAGGCGGATCCTACCGATGCGACGAAAAAAGAGATCAGTTGGCAGGCCGTGTATTATCACTACCGCAAATGGAGCCAAGATGGGAGTTTGGAGCGGGTGTGGCAAGCGAGTATCAAAACCATCCAAGCTGAGTTGAATTTATCTGAAATCAACTTGGATGGTACCCATGCAATTGCGAAGAAAGGGGGTGAATCGGTGGCCTATCAAGGGCGCAAACGTGCCAAAACAACGAATATTCTCCCCTTGACAGATGCCCAGGGCTACATTGTGGCTTCTACGCCTTTGATAGCGGGTAATCACAATGACGCTTTCAATCTCAAAGCCACTTTGCAGTCCATCTTCAAAGCCATCAAACGCCTGGGGTTATCCATCCAAGGCGCGTACTTCAATGCCGATCGTGCCTTCGACACCAAAGCCGCTCGCAAAGTCTGTTTCAACCATGGCTTGGTGCCCAATATTGCTGAAAATAAGCGTAATCGCAAGCGCCCGAAACGCGGTCGTAAACGCCTGTTCAATCCTGACATCTATAAGCGCCGTTTTACCAATGAGCGGTCGTTTGCCTGGGTTGACAAGTTTAGAGCCTTATTGGTGCGTTTTGACCGCAAAGATGCCTATTTCTTTGGCGCCCATTGTATCGTTTTTGCGATGATCAATCTGCGTCATGTTTTTGCTGCAAAAGTTTGAATCAGTTCATATTAAAACACCCATTCTCCTCTCGTAGTCGGTGTTGCACCGAGGACAAACAAATGCCAATGCAACGTGACCCTGAAAAAACTGAGGTTCATTACCTACAGGCGTTCGCCAAGCTTGATAACGCTCATATCCTTGAAGTCGGCTGTGGTGATGGGCGCATGACATGGCGTTATGCCCAAAATCTACGTCGCATCACTGCCATTGATCCTGATCTTGACCGCCTCCGTACAGCTCTTGCAACACATCCGCAGTCGCAACGCAACGTCATCACCTTCACCCTTGCTTATGCAGAAACACTACCCTTCACAGCCCAATGCTTTGATGGAGCAATCCTCGCCTGGTCATTATGATGAATTCCGCAAGCGGGCATGGTTCATGCCCTGAATGAAATCTGGCGAGTTCTCACCTCCGGTGGCTACCTGATTGACCTCCGTCCTTTTAACGCAAAGCCACCCGTCGAGATCATCTCCGGTGATAAGATCATCCCGGCTGGATTTATCGATGACTCTCATGATGTGCCCAACTACCTCGCTGCCAATGCCGCTGTCGAATACATGACCACCAATGGGTTATTCTCCCACGAGCAAAGCGACACCTTCGAACTCTACACATACTGGGATACGATTACTGAGTTCAAAACATATATGGACACAGGCACGACCTCTATTCTTCCCTCTGAAACCCTCGCCACAGTTGAACAATTGCTATCACGACTGGATTCTACGGCTCGCATCCGTGAATGCCTCACCATGAAGATTGCCCGCTATCGCAAGACAACCTCATCTTGATTGCCATCACCAGTCGCGACCCTCGCATTGAGTCGGATTGGTAAAGTGTTCAATGAGTCCAGCATTCAAATGACAATAATTCGACATGCCCAGTGCCGGTTCAATAGGACCGCCACGCAAAAATACCAGATTTGGTTCTCTTGATCTGTAATAATCTTTTCATACCATTATGGTCTTCGGATGGCATTGGTAAATCGTCCGCACTTCAACCTTCAAACAGAATACGCGTTCGCAGCCGCACATTTCGTAGCACGCCGTCAACGTCAATGCGAACAGGGTGTTCCTGGCGGGCAGTGATTTCATCAATCAGCACCACATCATCGCGGGTCTGGCTAGCAATGATATAGGGTGCAGGATCAACCGGACGCACATCATACAATTCCAGAAAATACTGGGTCAATAAATCAGTTGATCCCTGGCGATCTGTCATTCGCACTTCTTCGGCGGTTCGTAGAAACTGTATCGTCAAGTCTTCGCGCCGCAGTTTATTCACAATCGCCTCTTCCTCTACCACTTCCTCGTAAATCTCGCGGAAGGGATCGGTCTCGCGGCCTTCTCGTCGATAAAACCATTGGCGAAACGTCTCAAGCTGATCAACCGGTATAATGAAGCGCAAATCATTTGAGGAGGGATCTTGCAGACGGATATTTAGTCCTTGCATAAAACCCAGATCGTGAAATTCAATGCCACCCCCAATCGGCGATAGCACAAAACGACCATGCTGGCGGCGATTGCGATTGAGAACAACCAGCAATTGCCCGCCAATCATAAAGCGGCACAATGACCCACAACTGACGCGAATAGATTGCATTTATTCCTCATCATCCGGCCAGTGCACACTGCACCGTTCATCGCCATAACGAATTTCATCCAGCAAGGTGTGGAGACTATCGGCGGCGAACAACAACGCAAAGACACGCTCAGATTTTGAGGCACGAGTTTTACGCGATAGCTCCAGACCAGCCGCCATCCGCGCAATCCAAAAAGCCCGAATCAAGTCCCGATCCCCTTCACAGAAACGCGCGATGGTTTCCCGGATGGGCATCAAAATCTGGTTGATGCCAACCGATTTGACTGCTAGATCAGGCACAGCGGTCAGTTCAACGGAAGCAGCCAGATATTCGGAAAGCGCGACAAGTTCCTGGCGATTTTCAGCGTTGGTGGGGCTGCACAAGCGCAGGACAATGCCCAATTCCATCTGCGCGAAGTCCAGAAAAAACAAATTGGCGTCGTCGTAGGTATCAAAATCAATCAATGCCAGGCCCGATGCTCCTCGCGCTCCCTCTAGCGCAAGAATATTCCGCACGTTCAGGTCACCATGGACATGCCCGCACGGCCATGTGATTTGTGTATGCTGTTTACGTCCCCAACGTCGTGGATCCGCTGCATAGGCCAGCGGGTTGGGGAGTATCTGACGTGTATCGAAGCCCACGCCCTCAAAGCGCACCAATGGCACATCTTGTCTCAACCCAAATTCTTGATCTAACCGCGCATAAATGCTGGCCTTTGGGTGTTGCAGGCGACGATAACCAATTGCTTCGTTTTCAGAGTGTGACAATGCACGAATTAGCAGCTTCGGCGGCGTCAGATGTTCATAATCAATATCCTGATTCCATTCAATCAGCGCCTCGCAAACCGCACCGATAAGCGCAATTGATTGCTGGGCTTTCCCTTTGAGCAATTCTCCTAATGAATTGAATCCGCCTCTGGATTTGTTGCTATAAAGCAATGCAATCTGCTTGGTTTGCTCATCCCAGGGCGTAGCATCCACGACCTCTGGCATATAGGTCTTTAGATTGGTGGCATAAGCCTGCTCGTGGCGAATGCGTGGCGTTTCACCTTGCGAATGGTGGATCTTCAAGAAGCAGGGTTGGGGTCGTCGGCTCCCCTCACGCAAAAAGGCATCGACGACAAACACCTTCGATCCCGAACTCCCTTCGGTCACGCGTTCTTTGATGTCCAGTCGCCGCACTTTCCCGAACCGTTGCAACACGGCCAGATTCTCCTCGGAGAGCGTGTCCGTACCGCCACGGACCTCGCAAAATCCATTGTTCGATACAGCAGGCGGCTGGTGCAACTGTTCTAGTTTGCTTTTCAGTGTGTTGATAAATTCTGGCATAAATTTGCGGCGATGCACTTCCACCGCCTGTCGCCGAGCAAGTGAGGCCAGTTCATCGGGGAGGATATTATCGCCAGGCATTCTTGCCCCGCCGACCAGCGCCGGAATAATCAAGACGCCGCGCTGCATGGCACTGATGATCTCATAGCGCACATAATCGTCCGGATCATCCAAGCGGCGCTGTCCATCATCATTGGTCACAGAAATCCACTGTGGCCCGATGACGACCAGCATAACCTCGCAATTGCTCAAGGCTGCATCCAGGACATCGACAAAATCATCGCCCGGCTCAATGGATACATCCATGAACACCTGCTCCTGGCCGAATGCTTCAACTAGTTTGTCATGCATCCACAACACATAGCCTTCGCTATCGCGTCGCCGGTAGCTAATAAATATCCTGGACATGCCTGCCTCAATTCTTGTTCTCAAGGTATTTTCTAAAATTATAGCGCAGAGCGGCCCTTTAACGGGAAACATAACGATTGCCCGACACCCACCAACGCCAGGGCATACTGAACCAGGGTTCTGGCACGTTCTTCCCCAAACCGATACGTGGGCCAGTTTCGACCGTTTCAACCCATTCTCCAGCCTCAAGCCACAGACCCTCCGCCTGCCGTGTCATATCAACACGATTCTGCGTTTTATCAACCGCCAGGGCTTTCGTTAGGCGGGCCGGGCCGCTGGTCCATTCACGTTGGGAACGTCCAGCACGATGTTGCGCGATAATGTCCAATCCCTCAACCGGTTCAATAGCACGGATCAGCACAGCCGCAGGTTGCCCGGCAGGCTCACAAACAGCGTTTAACAGCCAGTGCATTCCATATGTCAGATAGACATAGGCATGACCCGGCTCTTCCCACATCGGCATGTTGCGTGGAGTCTGTCCAGCGCGACCATGCGATGCGAGATCATCCAGGCCGGTATAGGCTTCGGTCTCGACGATGATTCCGCTGAGACGTTGCCCGTTGAGTTGGCGCACCAACCGCGCCCCTAACAATTCACGAGCCACAATGCAGGCGTTTCGGTTGAAGAATTCACGCTTTAAGATGGTCATGATGATTAACCTGAGTTTTGTTTTAAAAACACGACGAATAGCATATATACACCATCATATCAAGCAAAATTGTGGATGCAAAAATCGGGAATATGATGATTTCTCGTAGATTGCTTATGAATATGGGATTCTTCAACAATAAGCCATCGGTCAAAATTTCGGCAGCAATAAAAAAGAGGCCGTGCAGGCGACCTCTTTCTTGTTCAGGTTGATGTACCCTACTTAACACGATCCATATTGGCGATCAGTGCCGTCGCAAACTCGCTGGTGGCAACTTTCTTTGCGCCTTCCATCTGGCGGGCGAAGTCGTAGGTTACGATCTTCTGGGCAATCGTCATTTCATAGGCTTTGGTGACGAGTTCTGCTGCATCCCACCAGCCCATATATTCAAGCATCATCACGCCAGAGAACAGGAGCGAACCCGGATTGACCATATCGAGGTTGGTATATTTGGGAGCCGTGCCGTGCGTGGCCTCGAACAGTGCCACTGTATCACCGATATTTGCACCGGGGGCAATGCCGACACCACCGACTTCCGCTGCTAACGCATCGGACAGATAGTCACCATTCAGATTAGACGTGGCGATGACGTCATGTTCGGTGGGACGCAACAGCATTTTCTGAAACATGATGTCGGCGATGGTATCCTGAATCAGAATCTTACCATCGGGAACCTTGCCATCGTGATTAGCAGCCACATCATCCCAACTAATCGTCTGCTCACCAAATTCCTCAGCAGCAATCTCGTAGCCCCATTTGCGGAATGCACCCTCGGTGAATTTCTGAATGTTGCCTTTATGCACCAATGTCACACTCTTGCGGCCACGATCAATGGCGTATTGGATGGCTTTGCGGACCAGCCGCTTTGTGCCGAATTCGCTGATAGGCTTGATGCCGATGCCCGATCCCTCGAAGAATTTGGTTGCGCCCATTTCCTCGCGCAAGAAACGTTCCATCTTCTCAGCTTCGGGCGTACCTGCTTCAAACTCGATACCAGAATACACATCTTCAGTATTCTCGCGGAAGATCACCACATCCACATCTTGCGGGCGCTTGACAGGACTGGGCACACCTTCGTACCAGCGCACGGGGCGCACACAGGCATACAAGTCAAGTACCTGGCGCAGAGTCACGTTCAGACTGCGGAAACCACCACCCACCGGCGTGGTCAGGGGGCCTTTAATGCCGAGTAGATATTCGCGCAGGGCGTCAAAAGTTTCCTCTGGCATATAGTCGTCCTCATAGAGACCCGCCGCCTTCTCGCCAGAGTATACTTCCATCCAATGAATTTTCTTCTTGCCACCATAAGCTTTTGCCACTGCCGCGTCCCAGATGCGCTTGGAAGCGGTCATGATGTCGTAACCAATGCCATCTCCTTCAATGAACAACACAATCGGCTCATCGGGAATGACCAGATTTCCGGCGCTATCTACAGTGATTTTTTCGCCCTCAGCGGGAATTTGAATTTTGTCGAAAGCCATTTTTGCTCCTCAGTTGTTGAATAAGTTGTACCAGCAAACCGGCGAAATTATACCACAGGCGGTGTTAAATAATCCGAAAACCATCTGAAAATTCGTTGTATATACTCATCGGGATAACGCTCCAGCGCCTCGCGGTGTTTACAGCCGGGCGCGATCCACATAGCAGTTTCGGTGGGCGCATTGGCGATGAGTTGATTAATTTCATCCATTGAAACCAGATGATCCTGCTCGCCGTGTATGATCAGCAGTGAACAATCTGCTAGGGTGTGTGCCCAGCGAATAGTATTGATTTGATTAAGAGGCGTACCCGTGCGACGACTGCCCAGCCACAGTGCCAGATTAGTCAAATGATGGGCTACACTTTTGGGCAATCCTTTGTCGTGCATCCAGCGCGTCATGGTGGTTTGCATTTGCCCGATGAGGCCATCAGCTACGATGCAAGTTATACGCGGGTCAATGAGTGCTGTTCGCATTGCCACCACGCCTCCCATGCTGAACCCCAAGATACCTACGCGCCCGATATCGTGTTGTTTCTCTAGATAATCCAACGCACCGAGCAAGTCATTAGCTTCTAGCCAACCGAACGTGACGTGATCACCACCGGAGAGTCCATGCGCCCGAAAGTCGAACATGAAGACCTGATAGCCCGCGTTGTGCAACAATCGCGCCGAAATGAGGTCGGCATCCATGCTTCCATTTTGCCCATGACATTGCACAATAGTACCCTTAGCGTTCTCGGCAGGAATCCACCAACCATGCAGCGTTAATCCATCACGGCTGCGAAAAAACATGCGTTCAAAGGGCAGGCCGTGATTGGCAGGGGAATCTGGAGGATCTGGTGAGCGGCGTCCAGTCAGGCGTTGGGCTGTAGCATGGGCCAACCATGCCAATAGTGCCCCGATGACGACCGACAGTTGCATGATCCGCCGCACTATTGCACCTCAATCCGCACGGTCTGGATATAGTCGCCAGGCGGCGGGTTAGGAAAGCGTAATGGATCTCCTAGATTGCGGGGGGTCAGGCTTTCCACCACGTCCATCCCGTCGGTCACTTCGCCGAAAATCGTATATTGACTGTCCCATTCGGAGATAGCGGATAGCGTAATCAAGAATTGGCTACTGGCTTGATCCAATTCACCGGGAGGATGCGACATCGCCACCAATCCTGCCCGATCAAATGTCAGCCCATTATCATGTTCGCTGGAAATAAAATAGCCAGGGTTGCCACGTCCGGTCTCACTGGGATCGCCCGCTTGAGCATAGAATCCCGCATTAACCAGGAAAAACGTGGTGTCATCAAACCAGCCTTGCTCGGCTAGAAACACGAAATTGTTGACCGTGATAGGCGCAGTTGTCTCGAACAAATCCATGTGAATTTCGCCCTTGTCGGTCACAATCACTGCTTTATAGTCGCGCTCAGTGTCAATGGTCATCGGTGGCACTTCCTCAAAATGACGCTGGGCCAGCAATGCCAGTTGCACAGCTCCATTCAGACCAAAGAGATCATCGCGGTCTGTCAGAAGTTCACCATTAATCAGCAGTGTGGGGTTACCAACAATACCCAATTCTTCAGCTTGTTGCTGATATTGCTCGATGAGGGACAGATAGCGTTCGTCCTCTAATGCAGCCTGAAACGCTTCGACATCCAGCATGGCACTTTCGGCGTGGTCAATCAGCCAACCGTAGAATGCTTCGGATGATAGCCCAGTCCATTCCGCCTGAGTGGTGAACAAGATAGCGTGCATATCCCAGAAACGCCCCTGAGCAGCGGCGGCTTCGCTGGCTTGGAATGCCAGTGCAGAATTGTCGTTGCTCTGGGTATCAGGCAGGTGTCGCCAGATCAAGCGCAAATCAGCGGGATATTCGCCCTGCAAAATCTCCAAATCGCGGGCATAGCGAGCGCCACGCGCCGACTGAAAATCGCCATACATGATGATCGTCACGAAAGCGTCATCCGGCCCCAGAATATAATCGCGCATTTCGATGGCTGTATTCCCCGGGGGGGATGTTGTGGCTGTTTCACCGACAGTGTTGGTTTGAGCCGTGGCGAGTGCGGGCGGCGGGGCAGTGGACTGAGTAACTTCCGCTAGTGGGCCATTCGGTTCATCATCTGAGCAAGCGACCAATATCAGCAGAATCAGTAATAAGGCGTAGTTTCTCATTCAGCCCCCATCACATTTTCATAGACTTCACGGGTTTGTTGAGCAGTATTGCGCCAGGAAAACTGTGTCGCCCGGCCACGGCCTAGGTTCGAGAGATGGTCGCGCAAATCATCCTGCACCATCACGGCCAATATCGCAGCCCCCAACGCCCGTGCATCATCAGGATCGACCAAATAGGCCGCGTCACCTGCCACCTCGGGAATAGACGAAGCATTAGCAGCGACCACTGGCGTGCCGCAGGCCATTGCCTCCAAGACTGGCAGGCCGAAGCCTTCATAGTGACTGGGAACAACGGTGACGGTCGCCATGCGATAAAGGGCTGGCTTGTCCGCCTCATCTACTTCGCCCAGCCAGACGATATAGCGTTCAACATCTAGTTGTTTCGCGTATTCTTGCAAATCAGGGAAACGTGGGGATGATCTCCATCGTGGGATGCGACCAGCCAGCACCAGCGGAACCTGCTCACTCAGACTCGGGCCGGCATATGTCCAGGCCAGCAAGAGGTTATGAACGTTTTTGCGGATATCGAAACCACTGATGTAAAAGGCATAATCATCAGGTAGGCCATACTTCTCACGCACAGCTTCATCGTTTTCACTGCCAATTTTTGGGTGAAAACGCTCATCAACCGCCAGGTGGGTCACAGTGACTTTTTCAGATGGAATGTCCAAGTGTTCCACAATATCGGTTTTGCTGTCATCGGAAAGTGTCAAAATATGAGCCGAGCCTTTGGCGGTGGCTGCCACGAGGCTGGTGTAAAACTTTGTGAGGACACCGCCGCGATATTCCGGCAACAGCAAAGGAATTAAATCCAGCACCGATGTCACAAGGCGGGCCGGTTTGCTGTTCAGAGGACCGCCCCAATAGGGGACATGCGCGATGTCGGCCTCAATGTGTCGCACGATGGCCGGGAAACCGCGCTGCTCGAACCAGACTTTGCCCAATTTGCTCCGGAAGCGTGTTTTGGCACGAGCCAAACTGACATTAGGTGGCAGTTCTTCAATTTCTCGCACACGCTCCGGCACAACCAGGGTCATCACCAAATCGGGGTCAAGTTCCTGTAAGGCCCATAATAAATTGCGGATATATTGTCCGCTGCCGACATAGGGCTGATCCCAAAACCAACCATTAATCGCGACATGCATCAGCGTATTATCTCCAGATTAGCTGTCCAGACCATTTCACCATCTACCGCAAAATTGAAAATCCCGCTCACCATTCGCACACCATCGAAGAGACCGACGCTGACTGCATAAGGGCCGCTGCTGTTGGTGGGTATGTCGAGCGTCAATTCCTGCAACATCCAATCCCCGACCTGCCAGGTATCGGACGGGGCACGCACACCATCAACAATCAGGATACGATCACCGTTGCCATCAAATACATGGTTGAAAGGCACGAAATTCCAGCTCGCTTGGTCAGGATACAGGTTATCTACACGCCAATAGGTTCGCAAGTGCGTCGTTTGACCTGGTCGCAATGGCTCCTGCAAATGCCATCCTGTAAAACTCACGCCAATATCGGATGAAATTTCGGCAGACTGACGCGGTGTGAAACGTTGGTGTACCTGCCAGACTGTCACCCGTGTACCATCATCCAGATAGCGGAATGGATACCGAGCGATTGTACCATGCAAAATAGGAACCAAGACCTCGCCAGGACGATCCACAACCACGTATAGTCCCCCCTGACGTGGAATCATGACCATTTGATCAAATTTTTCGCTGCGGACGACGGGCATGATGCGTCCGGCTATGACAGAGGGCGTCCATTCGTCGAAGGGTGTATAGACTACCATGCCATCCTCATAACCGGACCGAATATCGTGGCCGATAGCAATGGCTTCCGCCAGGGGCAGTGTATAGTAGTGTTCGCCAGGCGCGGCGGCAGTTTCCTGGGCAAAACGGATCGAATTGAGACCATTCACCAGACCTGTAAAAACCAGCATACTGACTATGACCCGGATGCCGATTGGGGAGGTCAGCAACGGTTTCAGTGCCCAGGCTGCCAGCCCAAATCCAGCCGGAACACTCAGGATCAAATAGAATGGATGCACCTGCCGGGAAGAATAGCTCATCAGCATGATAGGCAATAGAAACCAGATCAGCAGAATCAAGCTAACCTCACGTTCAAGACTACGCCGGACAATGCTATACACAGCTTTGACAATACCGAGCGATAGAATCACAGCCCAAAATATATGCACAACCTGGCTAATATCGGCCCGCGTCGCAGCATCATCCACCGGAGCATCGACGCCCCGTGCAGCGGCATACTCCCAACCCGTCACCAGTCGCACAGCATGAGATAATGCCTCATCTGTCAGATGAGAGTCACCACTGAAAAAATTATCTATCCGCCAACGAGTATCTTCCCACTGACGGATCAGACCGATACCATAGAGAGTCAGCAGTATGGCAATCACACCGAGGCCAACAATCAGGGTACGCCAGGGGATGCGTCGCCAAAACAGCAGAATAAGCAAACCGACGGGGGCGAATATAGCATAAGCCAGCAGATAAGTATTGGCGAAGATGGCAGATCCGGTGAGAGCGATCAACAGGCGACGTTCGGGATGGCGTGTCTGGCGGGTCAAGACAGGAACCAGCGCCCAGAAAATCAATGCCACGAAAAACGGCATCAAGCTTTGTACCCACGTCCGGCGGCTGTCTTCGATCAACCAGGGACTGACGGCCATCAATGCTGAAGCCACTAAAGCAGCCCGCACGCCAATTAGACGCACCAATCCACGATAAGCCAGCCAGATTGCAAAACTATTGAGGGTTAAAGTCACGATAAAAGCGGCCAGGGCCACTCGTGCCAATCCGATGAACGGCAGAAAGATGTAGCCTGTTAGCGGAGGATTGGCGAATAAGACCGATGTTCCCTGCCCAACCAGGGGGAATTTTGCATTATCGAGAGTATTGAGCGCCTGCCAGACGGGATATACCTGGTCGATGTTGAATTCGATATCGCCCAAGCGGTGAAAGCGCAACCAGGTTCCGACCAATAGAATGACCGTCAGCGCCACAAGTTCCCTGTGTGACGCTGAACGAGTGCCGATGATGCGGATTTTATTGAGCATCTTCCGAGGATTGATAACCCTGGGGGTGGGATTGATGCCAGGCCCAGGCCGCGGACATGATGTCTTGCAGCGCCGGGAAGCGCGGTGTCCAACCCAATTCGTCATTGATGCGTTCCGAGGAAGCAACCAGGATAGGAGCATCACCAGGACGGCGGGCGGTCACTTCGGCAGGAATGGCGTGTCCGGTTACAGTGCGAGCCACGTCAATGACTTCTTTGACACTGTAGCCCTGTCCATTGCCTAGGTTATAGGTCATGGATTTGCGTTCATCCAGGGCTTCAACTGCCAAAACATGCGCTGAGGCCAGATCTTCGATGTGAATATAATCCCGGATGCAACTGCCATCGGGGGTAGGATAATCGTCACCGAAAACTTTGATGTCGTTTCGTTGGCCTAATGGGACTTGAAGCGTCAGGGGGATAAGATGCGTTTCGGGCTGATGCGCCTCGCCACGCAGTGCCTGGCCGCTGCCATTCAGCATGGCTCCGCAAGCATTGAAGTAACGTAATACGGCAAATTTCAATCCGCATTGACGATGATACCAGCGGATCATCTGCTCAATCATCAGCTTGGTTTCGCCATAGACATTGCTGGGACCAAGCGGGGCATTCTCATCGAGCGGCGCATCCTGGCTAGCGTAGACGGCGGCGGTCGATGAAAAGACGAGACGCAGGACACTGTGCCGCTGCATGGCATCTAGTAGTATGTGGGAGTTGACTACGTTGTTCTGGAAGTATTTGCCAGGCAACTGCATCGACTCGCCCGCTTCGATAAAGGCAGCAAAATGGGCAACTGCATCGAAATGAAAGAACTGGAACAATACATCTAGTGCCGCCTCGTCACCTACATCACCTCGAATGAAGCGTGCCTCGGGAGGCATCGAATCGTGATGGCCCCGCGACAGGTTATCGTAAATCGTCACTTCATGTCCGGCAGCCAGAAAATGGGCGGCGGTCGCTGATCCCACATAACCCGCGCCCCCAACAACCAAAATGTGCATAAAATTCTCCTTCGTGTTGATTCATCCGTGCAAATAAGTACACACTACCGAGCGCATGTGCTGATAAGCCGCAGCTTCGGCTTCTGCCAGTCGTGCCTGCGAGAAATAATCCCATAGCTTCGATTGCAGCTTAACTGGCGATTCGAGCAACGCTGCCAATTCTGCCTGCGCCATCGGGATTGTGCGTCCTAAAATATCTGTCGTGAACGGCACACCATCTGGTGCAATCTGGCCCGCCACCAGTTGTCCCCAGGCGACAATGGCCTCGTCTGATAGAAAAGGCAACCAATCTTGGGGTTGTGTTTCAGATAACGCGACATGATACGATGTTGGCAACACCGCATAATCGCGCCCATCTACGACCCCCACGAGCAGCACGATAACCAGTTGTCGGACGGTGCGTGATCCCCAATGCTCGGCCAAACGAATTGGCATGATAACGCGCTCGCACCATACTTCATCCATTGCCAAATGCCCCAGATACCCGGCGATAAATGCAGCGTGTGCAGAGTCATTCACTGTCACCAGTTCAGGATAAGATGCGAATAGTACATCTTCAGCCGGAGGATCAACCTTTGGGGTATATTCAAAGAAATGTGTATCGCTGCGTTTGAGACCACTCGCTTTCGAGTGCGCGTCGGGCGCGATGCTCCCCAATAAGAATGCCCCCCAATGCTGTTCCAGGAGTGCCCGCTGGTTGGGAAGCAGTCCAGAATCAGCCAATAATTGTTTGGCATTGGCAAGATGTGTAAATGGCGTTGGCATAGTGGCGACCATTCTACCCAGATATTGGGGGGTGTGAAGGCTGAAGTTTGTCGTACAATGGATAGTAGAGGTGGAATATGCGTAGACTAACAACACTCATTGGGTTACTTGTACTGATTTTGCTGTTGGGTGCATCCCAAACACAGGCGGCTGATCCTTATATTATGGTGATTGAAGCCGACGGCGCGATTGTGCCCGCCATGGAAAACTATATTGATCGCGCCCTGGACAAAGCAGAGGAAGATGGGGTGGCACTGGTCATCATCGAGCTAGACACGCCGGGTGGTAGTGTGGCAACCACGGAAGAGATCATCCAGCGGATACGGGGCGCAGATGTGCCAGTGGTGGTCTATGTGGCCCCACGCGGTGCGATGGCAGCCTCGGCGGGCGCGTTGATTACGGTGTCAGGACATGCCACCGCCATGGCACCTGAAACCGTTATCGGAGCCGCCAGCCCGATCAATAGCGATGGC
Source organism: Aggregatilineales bacterium (assembly GCA_965215855.1). GTDB lineage: Bacteria > Chloroflexota > Anaerolineae > Aggregatilineales > J027 > J027. The sequence goes on from CBDCER010000003.1 coordinate 1,122,511, forward strand.
AGCGATCTGAATGAGACTGCCGATCAAAAAGCCAAAGAAATCTTGACGGCCAATATGCGGGCACTGACTGAGAATCGCAGCTCGGCAGCTCAGGAAGCAGCAGTGGCTATGATTACGGATGCTACGGCGTTGACGGTCGCCGAAGCACACGGCATCGGCCTGATCGACTACATTGCCTCCAGCAATAGTGACCTGATTGCTCAGATGGATGGGACAACGCTGCAAGTGGGTGAAGAAGCGGTGCAATTATCGCTGGCAGGCTTGGAAACCCGCGTTGTGGGCATGTCGTTCATTGAACAATTGCTACTGATCTTGACTAACCCCACGCTGGTTTTCATGCTTCTTAGTACGGGCGTGTTGCTCATCATCATCGAAATGCGTGCGCCGGGTGGTTGGGTAGCCGGAACCCTGGGTGCAGTGATGCTATCACTATCGTTGTATGGTCTGGGCGTGTTGCCAGTCAACTATCTGGGTTTGGTCTTTATTGGCCTGGCATTCACGTTGTTTTTGATCGAGATACAGATACCGGGCACACAGGGCACATTGACGGCGGCAGCGGCAGTTTGTCTAGCGATTGGCGGACTGATTATGTTTAACAATGCCAGGGTCGCCCAATTTGGCAGGATTTCAGTGGTATTCATCATCGCACAAAGCGCGGCGCTATCTGTCCTGGGTTTTGTCCTGATGACCTGGCTGGTGCGCACACTCAAGCACCAACCCATCACCGGGCACGCAGGCATGATTGGCATGATTGGCGAAGTTCGCAGTAGTCTGGAGCCACAAGGTATGGTCTTCGTCAATGGCGAACGGTGGCGAGCGCAGACGGTGGGCGGTTCGCATGTTGCAGCCGGTGACTTTGTGCGCGTGGTGGAGATGCACGATCTCATTTTAGAAGTTGAGCCAGTAGATCCGGTTGATTTACCGAATAAGAAGAAACGCCCCTGATAAAACACCTGGCCCTGTCTTGTTTTTGAGATAGGGCCTCTATATTCAGCTTCGCAAAAAATTCACATATTCTTCCCCGCATAATTCCCACGCCCGTAGTATTATTAAGTGGAGTCTGATTCAATTTTTGCCGGAGACAAGAGATATTATGGAAAATCTTAGTGGAACCGTTATTCGTGGCTACGAATTACAGGGTTTATTAGGCGAAGGTGGTTTTGGAGCGGTATATCGTGCCTATCAACCCGCTATCAAGCGATATGTCGCTTTCAAAGTGATCCTCCCCGAATATGCCAACAATCCAGAGTTTATCCGCAGTTTTGAATCGGAAGCGCAGATCGTCGCTCGCCTGGAGCATCTGCATATTGTCCCCTTGTATGACTTCTGGCGTGAGCCAGATGGAGCTTATCTAGTAATGCGTCTGTTGCCCGGTGGTAGCTTGCGGCAACTGATCGAAAAAGGGCCAGTCGAGCCATTGAAGATAGCACGTATCTTGGATCAGACCGCGTCGGCGCTGGCAGTCGCTCATCGCAATAAAGTCATCCACCGCGACATCAAACCCGACAACATCTTGCTGGATGATGAAGGCAATGCTTTTTTGACCGATTTCGGTATCGCCAAAGACCTCGAAGAATATGATGATGATGATGATGGTTTCGCAGATGATTTGACCGGGTCGCCGCACTATATTTCGCCAGAGCAAGCCCAGCAAGAGCATGTCTCGCCGCGGTCGGATATTTATAGCCTGGGGATTGTGTTATTCGAGATGCTCACGGGATCAGCCCCTTTTGCGGGTAATACAACCATGATGGAGCTGATCCTCAAGCAGATCAATGACCCCTTGCCACCCTTGTCAGAAGTCGATCCCGACCTCCCCGAAGCATTCGATCTCATTATTCAGCAAGCGACCGCCAAAGACCCCGATGCCCGTTATTCTGATGCACTCAGTTTTGCCCGCGCTTTCCGGCGGGCGATTCCTGGGCAGGTGGTTGCTGAAGAAGCTGTAGCTGAGAAAGTTGAAGTTGACGAAGCCGAATCCGGTATCGAATTGACCGACCTGGTCGTGCCCAGCGTTGAAAATCCCTATAAAGGGTTGCGGGCCTTTGAGGAAGCCGATGCTGATGATTTCTTCGGGCGTGATGAATTGATCCAGAGCCTGACTGAGCGCATGAAAGAGCATCGCTTCCTGGCCGTCATTGGCCCCAGCGGGAGCGGTAAGTCGAGTGTGGTCAAAGCGGGTTTGATGCCAAAACTGCGCCAGGGTGCGTTGCCAGGTTCCAAACGCTGGTTTATCGCAGAGATGGTTCCGGGATCCAATCCGTTTATTGAACTGGAATCGGCCCTGCTAAGCGTAGCAGTGGGCAAACACGCTAATCTAGCTCATCAGCTTCGACAAAATGAAACAGCTCTGCTGGAAACTGTTGAGAAGGTTTTGCCTGGTGAAGATTCACAATTACTGCTGGTTATTGATCAATTTGAGGAAACATTTACGCAATCGGATGACGAAGAAAGCCGCGCCATGTTCCTCAACAATCTGTTGGTGGCAGTCACCAATTCCAACACGCGTCTGCGCATCATCATCACTATGCGAGCCGACTTTTATGATCGCCCACTGCAATATGCTGGTTTTGGTGAACTGATTCGTCGCCACAGCGAGGTTGTGCTGCCGTTGTCGCCGGAAGAAATGGGCGAGACAATCATTAAACCAGCTGAACGTGCTGGGCTGAACGTGGAACCGGCATTGGCATCGGCCATCATCACCGAGGTCAGTGAGCAACCCGGCGCACTCCCATTATTGCAATACGCATTGACGGAAGTTTTTGAACGTCGCAAAGGTGACACACTGACTTACGCTGCTTATCAGGAAACGGGCGGCGTGCTTGGGGCGTTGGCTCGCCGTGCTGAGGAAATCTATGTGCAACTTGACTCGGTGCGCAAGGAAATCGTGCGCCAAATGTTTCTACGGCTTGTCACATTGGGCGAAGGGACAGAAGATACCCGTCGCCGCATCTCACAGACAGAAATCTTGTCGATCAGCAACGACGAAGAGGCCGCTAACGACGCACTGGGAGTTTACAGCAAATATCGCCTGCTGACTTTTGATACTGACCCCGTGACCCGTGTGCCGACGGCTGAAGTGGCCCATGAAGCCCTGATCCGTGAATGGCAACGTCTCCGCGAGTGGCTAGATGATAGTCGTGATGATGTGCGTGTACAGCAACGTCTCTCGCATTCGGCGACGGAGTGGATCAACCAACGACGTGATTCGAGCTTTCTGGCGAGCGGAATGCGTCTGAACCAATTTGCGGCACTTTTGCAGTCGGGGAATATTACCCTGAACGAGGATGAGCAAGCCTATACTGAGGCCAGCGTGGCGGAGCGTGATCGCCAGATAGCTGAAGAAGAGGAGCGCCGCGCTCGTGAACTGCGCTTGGAACGTCGTGCCAAACGATTTTTGCAAGCCGTGGTGGGCGTGTTTGTGGTAGCAACGATTGTGGCAGTTATTCTGGCAATAACCGCCGTCAGTGCCCGCAATGAAGCCCAGGAAAACGAGGAAATCGCTCAACAGAACGAAGCTACTGCTGTCAAAGAATCCGAACTACGAGCGATTGCGGAGGCCGAAGCAGTTGAAGAACGTAATCAGGCACTCATCGACAGTTCGCGGACACTTTCGGTTATTGCACTACAACAGCTGGATATAGACCCAGTCGCCAGCACCATTCTGGCGCTGCGTGCCCTGCCCAGTGATGCTACACCACGTCCCTATACACCAGAAGCCGAATTTGCCCTGAACCAAGCCATGCAACTTAGCCTGGAGCGCGTCTATTTGGCTCCATTTGCGAATGGGCCTATCCAGGCAGCAACGTTCGGAACCGATCAAATTGCATTGGGGGGTACAGGACTGGCTTTGACATCGTATGATTTGGATGGGACGGTTGTGCTGACGGGCCATCCTAACGGTGTGTATGGTGTTCACTGGTCGGATGATGATCGCCTGCTGAGTTATGATCCATTCGTCGTCCATGTTTGGGATGGAGAAGACATCGCCGCCAGTTTTGAAAGTGAAACTTCTATCGCCTGTGCAGATTGGCAGCCTAGCGGATCATTGATCATGGTATGTGCCGGAACCGATGTGCAGATCTGGTCACCTGATGAAGATACCATTACCGGCCTGCGCCCCTTTGCCAATGCGGTCATCAATGCAGCATGGTCGTCCGATGGTCGCCGACTGGCGGCCTGGGATGACACCACGCTCATCGTTTGGGATAGCGAAACCGAGGAGACATCTTCGCTTCAGGCTGCGCCAGCGGGATTCGCCATCTCCACCGCCGTTTGGTCACCTGATGGCACAGCAGTCGCCGCGATAATCACCGATGCCACGGCTGTTTACTGGTCGCCTGACATGGATGATCCGATTGTGCTGGAGGGACATACCGCCGCCATTGATGGCATCACTTTCTTTGGCGAAGAACAAATTCTGACTTTCGGTAATGATGGCACAGCGCGGCTGTGGTCTCTGGCAGGCGAGGAACGGTTGGTATTGGGTGATGGTGAATCGGAGGTAAACGGTGTTTCGCCATCGCCAGATGGTTCACGTTTGCTGATGTGGATGAACAACGGTGATTTGCAGGTCTGGGATTTGGCGACTGGTAACCGTTTAGTCTCGCTGGCAGTTCAAGGCAGCAATGTTCTCAATGCCGCCTGGCGCGACAACACATATGTCGCCACTTCCGACTTGGACTTTGGCGAACGCATTGTGCCGCACATCCGCATCTGGGATACCGATTCAGGACAAGAAGTCGCTGTTCTCAATGGTCACACCAATCGTGTTAATGGGATGCACTGGCTGGATTCCGAACGTTTGATGACCTATAGCGATGATGGGTCTATTCGCATTTGGGAAGTTTTCACCAAGAATGACCTGCCAATGGGTAGCGGCTTGGTGCAATCATTCGTCGCGCATGGGGGTCGCCTGATTCTGGATGGCAGCTGGGTTGACAATGCGGTCGCCGTCAGTTCGGGGCGCGATGGCACGGCAACACGCTGGAATCTGGAAACGGGCGAATCCTTTACACTTTCCAACGAAAATAATGAGCGTAGGATAATCGTCTGGAACCCCGATGGCACAAAATTGTTGACTTATAGTAGAGAAGGAGATGGGCAAGTCTGGGATATTGAGACCCAGACGATTTTATATGATGTAACCGGTCCCATCAGCCAGGACTCTGCTTTCTGGCTGGAGGTCGGGTTGTTTATCGGTCATCCCGATGGGACGATTAGCTGGCTGGATAGTTCGACAGGTGCGGTTGTGGGTATATTGGAAGGTCACTCGGCAAAAATCAATGATGCTGTTTACTATAGCCCACGTCGCCTGTTGGCAACCGCCGGATCAGAAGATTACACGGTCTATGTATGGAATTTACCTCCAGATCCTGCTGGCGAAACTTTACAGCCGATCAGCACGCTTTCTCAAGCTGAAGAAGCCCGCCAACCGCTACGACTGGCCTGGCATAGTGATGGAATTCGCCTGTTGAGTGCTGGTTTCAATGGAGATGTGCAATTATGGGATACCCAAAGCGAGGAAGTGTTGTTGTTTCTGACTGGCGCACGCGAATTTCCCTCTCGTCGCCCGGCATTCAGTCCCGACGAAGCCTATTTCGCGGTTCCCATTGAAAGTGACATTTTCGTCTGGGATTTCGATGGAGAACTGATCGTGCGTATCAGCGGTGAAAATGCGGTGCTGGGTGTGGAATGGCTGCAACAAGCGGATCAGAACCGGCTGTTGACCTGGGATAGAGACGGCTTCATCCGTGTCTGGGATATTTCATCTGGTGTGGAAATTTGGCGTGTGCAGGATACACATGAAGTCTCGATGGCGGCTTTTAATAACAATGGCTCTCGAATTTTGAGTGTGGGCGGCAGTGGGAAATTATTGGTATGGGAATATTGGCCGGACATCAATAACTTGATTGAAAGTGCTGGTGTCTGTTGTCAGACCCGGTCATTGTCGTTGGCCCAACAAAGTGAATTCAATATTTCTGAATAGGTGTAGAACAATGAAGCGTTGGCGACTGGTTATTCTGATAGCAATCATTTTTAGTCTGGGCACGATGATTTCGCCCGATTCCATGACGACCCATGCTCAGGGCGGCGACGAAGTTGCCTGCAATACGATGATTGAAACGGTCCTCACTGAGGTTGGAAATACGTGTATCAACCTGGGGCGCAACGAGGTCTGCTATGGCAATGGCCCGGTCAGTGCCATCCTAAAAGATGATACGTTATTCTTTGATGCGCCGGGCGACATCATCCCGGTTGAAGCCATTGAGACTGTCATCACGCGGACGGCTGACCCTGATAGTAGTGAATGGGGCATCGTTTTGATGGATGTCCAGGCCGATTTACCTGCCGAAAGCGACTCGGTGCGATTGCTGTTGTATGGTGGCGTTACCATGTCGGATGCTGTTGAGGCAAGTGGTGAACAGGCGTTTTGCACACTGACCAACACATCCGGCAGCAATATCAATCTGAGGGCAGGGCCAGGCACAGCTTATCGCACCGTTGATATTTTTGACCAGAATACCAGTCTGGATGTATTTGGACGGAGTGAAGATGAAGATTGGTTTCTGACGCCACGTGGCTGGGTAGCGGCCTGGCTGATTGAGAATGTGTGCAATATTGATGAAATGCCCGTCCGCTCCGCCGAAGATACTGTGTCCAATTTCTCAGCTCCCATGCAAGCTTTTACGGTGCAGATGGATGAGAACGCCCGCTGTCAGGCAGCTCCAACTGGCATGATGATTCAATCACCGAGAGGGCAGACGGCGTCGCTGATGGTCAATAATGTCGAGATGCAAATTGGCAGCACGGCGTTTCTAACCATGCGTGACGACAATAGCCGCATGATCATTCGCACGTTGGAGGGCAATGTGGTCGCCACATCGGGCGGTGTCAGCCGTGAAATCGTGCCGGGTATGGAGACTGAGGTTGTGTTTGATGAAGAGGGTGAACCCGGCGAACCTGACGAACCTGACGAGTTCGACGTTGAAGATGATGTTCTTTATATCGACTACGATGATTTGGAAGGCATTCTCGATACCGAGGACTTCTATGAAGTAGATTACTTTGATCTTTGTGTTGACGACGAAACAGATGAGGTTGATGGCGACTGTTTAGATGAGTTTCTAGACGAAGAGGAACTTAATGATCTAGATGAAGACTGCCTGGATGACCTCACGGGCGACTACGACCCTGATTGTCTGGAAGAAACAACCTTTTATGACAGCGACGACGATGGACTGGACGATGATGAGGATTTTTGTCCCGACGAGGCTGGCCCGCCTGAAAATGATGGTTGCCCAGAAGAGGATGAAGATAGTGATGGCGATGGGCTGACCGATGACGAGGATGACTGTCCCTTCGAGTTTGGCCCGCCTGAAAACTACGGTTGCCCGGAAGATGAAGGTGGTGATGAAGGCGTCGATAGTGACGGCGACGGGCTGACCGATGACGAGGATGACTGTCCCTTTGAGTTTGGCCCGCCTGAAAACTTTGGCTGTCCGGAAGATGAAGGTGGTGATGAAGGCGTCGATAGTGACGGCGACGGGCTACTGGATGATGAGGATGACTGTCCTTTTGAGTTTGGCCCGCCTGAAAACTTTGGCTGTCCGGAAGATGAAGAAGAAATCTAGAACAATGCGCGAAAAGCAAAATAGGGAGGATAATTATGCTACGACGGCGTAGTTTCACGGTGCTACTCATACTGGTTGGTCTGGCGTTGTTGATCTCCGCACCATCTGAACAAGATCACACAACTTATGCCCAGCCCGCCTATCAAGATGATGTTTGTGGCACGATGATCGAAGAGGCGCTGCTAGTCGTTGCCAACAATTGCATCAATCTGGGGCGCAATGAGATTTGCTACGGTCACGAGCAAGTCAGTGCCACGTTGAATGACGATACGTTATTCTTTGATGCACCAGGTGATATTGTGCCCGTAACCGCGATTGAGGCTTTGTTTACCCGCCCCCTTGATCCTGATAGTGGGGAGTGGGGCATCGCAGTGATGGATATACAGGCCGATTTGCCTACCGCGAGCGACTCGGTGCGGATTCTGGTGTTTGGCGGAGTGGAGCTGGAACCGGATACATCAATGGTGACGGAAGATGTCCCTACCTGTCAATTCACCAACACCGGGATTGCCAATACCAACCTCCGGGCTGGCCCTGATTCCATCTATTCCATTGTCGATGTATTGGATCGTGACGATACTGTTGTTGTTTATGGGCGCTCGGCAGATGATGCTTGGTTGCGCTCGTCACGAGGTTGGATCGCAGCAGAAGATGGCACACTGGAATGTGACGCGGGTATTGAACTGGTGGAAATGAATGACTCAGAAGATACGTTTGTCGCACCGATGCAGGCTTTCACCTTGCAGGTTGATGAGGCTGCTCGCTGTCAGGCTGCGCCATCCGGTCTACTCATTCAGTCGCCCACTGGTCAAACGGCGAACATTATGGTCAACAATATCGAAATGCGGGTTGGCAGCACAGCTTTCGTTTCCGTAGATGAAACTACTGGCTGCGAAACCATTGCCAATATTGATGGTCATGTTGATGTGACTTCGGTCAGTATGCCGCTGCCAGTGGGCAGCCAGGTCACAACAGCGTTTCAGACGGGTGCTGATTGTGGCACATTGGAAGCCAGGCCTATGGACGAAAACTTGCGTCTGATGGACGAGGGCTTGTTGGATGCTATGCCAGAACCCGTGGATATTCCTGACGCATGGCAACCCGTCCCACCCAGCGCGTCTCTCACTGCCACTGAAACTGAAATTATGGTGGGTGAATGTACTACGTTGAACTGGACGACTGAGAATGCCAATGATGTCTTGTTAGATGGTGTTATCGTCCCCCCCAATGGCTCGCAGGAAGTTTGCCCCGGCCAGACCACGACTTATGAATTGTTCGCCGAATCGTTATCAACCGAGTTCCCGCCAACCACGACTCAGGCCACAATAGAAGTTGTATCGCCGCCACCACCACCAACACCGACCATCTCCTTCAGTGCCAACCCCACCACAATTCAATTGGGAGCCTGTACAACACTCTCCTGGCAGATTATTAATGCGGCAGCAGCCTCGCTGGATTCAGGTGGTTTTCAGGGGATTCCGCTGGTGGGCAGTATGCCAGTCTGTCCTGGAGTACCCGGTGACCACCTGTATGCGTTGCAAGTAACGGGCCTTGATGGAGTTGTCTATGGAGCGACGACACAGGTGAGCGTTTCTGCACCGCCAACTGTGCAGTTCAGCTTCGCGGCCTCTCCAGCTACGATCTCGGTGGGGCAATGTTCCACACTGACCTGGAGTACAATTTATGCTCAATCCGTGATGGTAGACTCCGGTTCGGGTTTGGGGCCAGCAGAGACCAATGGCATGCTTCCCGTTTGCCCTCCCACACCTGGAACCTACGATTTTTCGATGCGTGTCGAAGATATGGTCGGCGATGTCCACATGGCTTTTGCTTCGATTACTGTGGAATCCGCGTTCTCGATGGTTTTCACAGCACTTCCGCCTGAACTCTATATAGATGAAGTGACGGAAGTTACATTGGCCTGGACAGTGACTGGAGCAACACTGGTGGAACTAGACGATGGAAGTGGCTTCAGCCCGGTTGCACCGAGTGGCAGTACGTTCGTCTATCCGTCGGAACCTGGAACTTACACCTATACGCTGCGGGCGACAGACACTGGTGGAGGCATCCATACGGCAACAGCCAGTGTTGATGTCTATGCCATGCCCTACATCATCTTCTCGGCAAATCCAGTTGATTTGTTTCCGGAAGAAAGCACAACGCTATCATGGGAGGTGTATGATGCGATCCTGGTCGAACTCGATACTGGCAGCGGATTCCAGGTGGTGGGAGCCAGCGGCAGCACGCTAGTTACCCCCTGGGACTATGGTGACCACACCTATACATTACGAGCGACCGGTGCACTGGGCGATTATTACTTTGCGACTGTGACAGTCACTGTATTAACACCGCAATAGTCGAACGCCCACCGCAAACCATAGTACCCTCGCCTGATTAGTAGGTGAGGGTACTCCAATTATGTCGATTTTGCGTTCTCAAATACAATAGTTTGTATCCAAAAACGAATCATGGGGGATTTATCAGTCTCGTATGTAAGCCGTTTTGCTGTATAATCTGTTCAACTATTCACAATCAATGGTAAGTCGAAATATGCAAAATGCCACTATCTTATTGATAGAAAATAGTGCGGAACAGGCTCGCATCATCCAACGCCTGCTGGCGTCATCGGGCATTACACGCCTTGTCCACACCGCCGACCCAGACCAGGCCATGAACCTGTTGGCGGAAAATAAACTTGATATGATCCTGGTTGACATCTCACTGGCACTGCTCCGGGATCCGGACTGGATGCGTGAGCATCAATCGCTGGTGCCAATTGTGATCTTGACCGACCAAAAAAATGAGCGCCTAGCAATGCAGGCCATCAGTGTAGGCGCACAGGATTACCTGATCCGCGAACAACTCACCGCTCCCTTGTTGAAGAATGCCGTTCATTATGCCATCAACCGCGCTCGCTTGCTGGCCTCCAATGCCCGTACACAGGAACATTTTGAGCGCGTGATTGAAGACCAAAAAATTCTGCATCGTATTGATCGTGAACTGGGCTATACGCTTAACCCCGACCATGTATTACACCTGGCAATGGACACGGCGCTACGCCTGACAGCGGCAGCGGCGTGTGTCGTAGGGTGGATAGAAGAAGAAACGCAGCAACTTGAAAAACTTGCCAGCCTCGGCATCCATACCTTGTTGATGGAGCCTGTTCCAGTCAGCCAATTGGATCAACACCCCTTGATTGGGCGTGTGTTCAGCGAGGATGATTCTATCCTGATTGAAACAGGCAAGAGCTATTCACAAGTTGCGATTCCGCTTATGGTGCAGGGGAAGCCAAGCGGACTACTCCTTTTAGAGAATGTGCCGAATGGTGTTTGTGACCAATCTGATTGGGATTTTTTAGTCCACCTTGCCAATCGCACTGCAACGGCCCTGGAAAAAGCACGTATCTATCAACGCACGCAATATCAGGCTGTGCAAATTGACAAGTTATATGAACTGAGTACCGAGATTTCACGACACCTTGATCGCCAAGAAGTAATGCAGGCGAGCGCAACGGCCCTGGTATCATTGTTACAAGGCTCTAGTGCATTGTTTTGTGAATATGTGCCACGCTTTCACAATATGGTCGTCTGTAGTGTGTATGTCGCCCAGGAGGCTTCCGATAACCCACCGCTGGTAGGAACTGTCTTCGCTATGAATCAATACCCGCATCTCCAAGCTTCGCTGAATAGTATGCTGGTTCAGATTCGGCAAAATGAACAGGAGCAGACGGAAGAAATCAGCGCTTTTCTAGACATGCTTGGCGTACAAGCAGCATTGCTGATCCCATTGCTGGATCAAGGAAACTTGATTGGTATGCTCGTATTGTGTGAAAGCAATTTTGATCGCCACTTCACGAGTGATGAAATCTCGCTGGCCCGCAGTTTGGGAGGAAGTACGACCGTCGCACTAAATAAAGCGACGCTCTTTGATAGTGTGCAACAACTTGAGCAAATGAAATCTGAAATGCTGCAAATGGCCTCGCATGATTTACGCACACCCCTGTCACGCATTGTATTCTCGTTGGCTTTGCTGGAACCAGCCGTTGAGCCAGGTTCTAACCAGGCAGTTCTTCTGGAGGGTGTGCGCGAAGCTACTCAACAGATGCACACGCTGTTAGAGGATTTGCTGAACCTGAACCGGATTGAGAGCGAGGAAATGAATGACTTGAAGTTCTGCGACGTCACAGCGTTGCTCGACAAGGTCATCGGCGAATATCGTTCCCAGGCCGACATCAAACAACAACACTATCAAGTCGATATTCCCGCCGAAAGTATCATGATCTATGGTAGTGATGTTCATTTGCAACAAGCATTCGCCAACTATGTCGGCAATGCGTTGAAGTATACGCCGGAAGGTGGCACGATCATGGTTCGCGCCCGTACAGAAGATGGCCGCTTCATCTTCGAAGTCCAAGACACGGGTTATGGCATTCCCAAAGATAAACAGGCAGCTATATTTGGGCGTTTCTTCCGTGCCCATACCCCCGGTACGGAAGATATACCGGGCACGGGCCTGGGTCTCAGCCTGGTTAAGACTGTGATTGAGCGGCACGGCGGCAAAGTCTGGTTCCACAGTGAAGTTAACAAAGGCAGCATCTTCGGGCTGTGGTTGCCGCTGACCAATAGCTAGGTGTATGTCGCTGGCCTGTTCCGATACCAGCGACCTCGAAAGCTGTTACCGCCTTAGTTATCGTTGCCTTCATCACTTTCGAGTTCATCCAGTGGAACTATCTGAATATATCCCACTTGCTCAATCAATTCATCAAGTTCTTCCATGTTTATGCCAGGGACGTAAGGGATAAGTCCCTTTTGATACGCTTCCACTTGAATGGGAAAAGGCAATGCACGCGCATCTAGGATGTACCCATCGACCGAAACCATCCAGACTAAGGGACTATCTGCGACCATACTATCAAGCATCCATTCGGGTTCGAACCGCGACATTTTTACTGCATCGCGTACCATTTTCGCCTTGTTGCCGCCGGTACTCTGTGCCACGCCGAATAGTTTACATAGTTCCGCGGCGGGAATATGTGGGTCTTGCGATTTATCGAATAGAAAGTTGATTTGCCCTAACGCGTAGATGATGCCACATGCCCAACTATTCGCCCGACTACTCTTCAAGGGTGAAGGTCGCTTGCGGGCCAATTTGGCCGTCAACTTGCGGGCCAGATCGGCATACTCTTCACTGAGGTGCGATTCACATACTGCATTCGTTAACGCAATAATCTCATCATACTTGTCTCGCATTGTTTTCGGTACTTTTTCGCTCATTAGTGTCCTGTGCCTATACCTAAAAACCTTGTAAATAGCTCATATCGGCTCGACCATAAGCCATGGCAGCAATATGTTGTAGCAGCGCCAAACGATTCTCACGTATTGCAGGGTCTTCGTGCATCACCAAAATCTCATCAAAGAAGCGCGTCACCGCCGGAATCATGACAACAAAGACCGCCAGGAACCGATCCACATTATGGACTACCGGATGCAAGTTCTGTTTGGCGCGAAGATAAGCTTCAAACAGCGATCTCTCGGCATCTTCAGCGAAACTCTCGGCATGAAGATGGTACTCAGGTTTATCGCGGACGATACGCACGCACCGTGCAAAGCTATCCAAAATGGCTGTCCATTCTTCGTGTTGTGTCCACTGCCTTAGCTGCTGCATACCCGCCAAAGCCCGAACTGGGTTGTGTCCTTGTTCGGCCAGTACAGCTCCAATGACATCATGTCGAAGATCTTGCTCAGATAGCCAGACACGCAGGCGTCCAATGATAAATCCCAGGACATCATGACGTGCTTCCTGGCTGACAGCGATGGGTTGATGTTCGGCGACTAGGTCAATGGCTTCACGCAGATCAATCTCTAAATGCTGATCCAATAATATCTGGATAAGGCCGAGGGCGGCACGGCGCAGTGCAAAAGGATCGGCAGTGCTGGTGGGTGCTAATCCAGCTGCGAACAACCCGACCAGACTATCGAGGCGGTCCAGCAACGCCAACAAGATACCGGCAGTTCCCTGGGGCAAGGCGTCGTCGGCGCTGCGCGGCAACCAGTGTTGGAAGATGGCATTGGCAACTGCGGAAGACTCACCGCCCAGACCAGCATAGATGCGCCCCATTACGCCCTGTAATGCTGTGAATTCAACAACCATTTGCGTACCCAAATCGGCTTTCGCGAGGGCGGCTGCGCGTTGGGCCACTGGCACCACATCTTCTGCTGCACCGAGTAATGCAGCGAAGGGTGGGATCATATCTCGCACGCGGTTGTTTTTCTCCAACATAGAGCCAAGTTGTTCCTGGAAAGTGAGGGTATGCAACTTATCCAAGTAACGTTCCAGAGGTTGCTCAATATCGGCATTGTAAAAGAAGGTTGCATCGGCAAAGCGGGCCACCAGTACATGCTCGTTACCATGCGTCACTGTATCCAGGTATTCGTCATCACCGTTGCGGACAGCGATGAAATAGGGCAATAACGTACCCTGATCATCTTCTACTGCGAAATAGCGTTGGTGTTTCCGCATGACAGTTACCAGCACTTCGCGTGGCAGTTCGAGGTAGCGTTCATCAAATGCACCCCGCAACAGTGTGGGCTGCTCGACCAGGTTAGTCACCTCAGCCAACAAACTGGTGTCTACGGCAATCTGGCCGCCGATTTCAGCAGCGAGTTCCGCTGCCCGTCCCTCGATCATTTGTCGCCGTTGTAGTATGTCCAGGATGATGCCTTGTTTCTCCATCACCGCGAAGTAATCCGCTGAGGATTTCACCTCGATTCTCGGTGATCCCTGGGGACGGCTACCGTGTGTTTCCTTATCACTGTAAACACCTGCATATTCAAAGGGCAGAGTATGATCGCCATAGAGCGCCAACAGCCAACGGATCGGGCGTGAGAATGTTATATCGGTCGCATTCCAGCGCATGGATTTCCCAAAACGCAATGCGGCGATCAGTTTCGGTAACCGATCACTCAGCACTTCCATCACAGACTGTCCCACAAATTCCACCTGTGCTACTACATATTCACCATCGTTAATCGACTGCTGTACCAAATCTTCAACGGCCACGCCTTGTTTACGAGCAAATCCTTCGGCGGCTTTGGTGGGGTTACCATCAATATCATAGGCGCGGTCTACCGGTGGGCCTTTCACCTCTTTGACTTCAGTCGCTTGATGCGTCGCTAGGTTTTGAATGAACACCACTAACCGACGCGGCGTGCCAGATACCTCAAAGGCGTCATATCCCAAGCGTTCGGTATCTAGCATAGCAGGCACCATGTCATGCAATTGGGCCAGTGCCCCTTCAATATCACCGGGCGGTAGTTCTTCTACACCGATTTCCAGCAAGAAGTCAGCAGGATGCATAGGTTCAATGGGGGCGAATCTCATTGTCCGGTCTAAATCGAGATCTACCATCCACTGAGACATTCGCTCAATAAGGGGGTGGCCCATTACTTCGCGCTGTTCGGCATAAGCTCGCGCAATATTGCGGGTCATATCGCGCATCCGACGGAAATAAGCAGCGCGTTCCGTCACCCCTATAGCGCCGCGTGTATCCAACACGTTGAACAAATGGGAGCATTTCAGCACGTAATCATAGGCTGGAATGACTGCACTGGCCTCCAACGCACGGCGATATTCATTTTCGTAAACATCATAAGTCTGACGTAGGCCATCAACATCGGCCACCTCAAAATAATAGCGGCAATGCTCAATCTCGCTCTGTTGGAAAATATCGCCATAGAGCAATCCAGCAGTGAAATCCATATCCCATACAGCATCCACGCCTTGCAGTGCTAACACTATTCGCTCCAAGCCATACGTGATTTCGACGCTGACTGGATTCAAATTGAGGCCACCTGCCTGCTGGAAATAGGTGAATTGGGTGATCTCCTGCCCATCCAACCACACTTCCCAACCCAGCCCCCAAGCGCCCAACGCCGGGCTTTCCCAGTTATCCTCGACAAAGCGAATATCGTGTTGGCGCGGATCAATCCCCAGCGCCTTCAAGCTTTCTAAGTAGATTTCTTGGGGGTTGCCGGGGTCGGGTTTCAAAATCACCTGGTATTGATAAAACATCTGCATCCGATTCGGGTTTTCGGCGTAACGACCATCATCAGGGCGGATACTTGGTTCCACATAGGCCACGCGCCAGGGTTCCGGCCCCAACACACGTAACAGTGTCGCTGGATTGCCTGTTCCGGCCCCTAATTGGATGTTATAGGGTTGCCAGATCACGCAGCCATAATCCGACCAAAACGCATGGAGTTTCAAAATCACATCTTGTAGTGTCAGGGCCATAAAAAACCTCGCTCTATTACCAATCATGACTGATGGCGATTATATCTGAGGGTAGAGAGGGGTTCAACAGTAGTGATTTGGGAACCACTGATCTATCAATCGCATAACACGCCGTTTACAAATCCGGATTAGCCTATAACTGCACCCGGGCAATTTATAGGCAGAGGCGAAGATTATGAAACGACAACGAATCGCACGCTTCAGTATCTTTATTGGATTGCTTCTAGTTATCTTGAGTACCGCTCTGGTGGCTGGAGCCGTGCAACTGGAAAACCATGATTCATTTTGTGCATCCTGTCACACTGAGCCGGAAAGCACCTACTACGAACGCACTCAGGCCGAGACACCATCGGATCTGGCTTCGGCCCATGTCTTATATGACGAGCCGGTGCGTTGCATCGACTGTCATAGCAAACCAGGCACTGAGGGGCGGGCACAGGCTTTGTGGCAGGGCGCTCAGGATGTGCTGGCCTATGTCGCAGGAGATTATCATGAGCCTGCCATCACGCAAAATCCATTGGGCGACGCCCCCTGCCTCCAATGTCACACACAACCGAGCCGTGATAATCCCATCACCCCTGAAGAAGATGCGAATCTAATCTATTCCAACTCACATTTCCACTGGGTTGAATATACCGAAGCATGGCTGCGCGAAGCCCCTAACCCATCAGGTGTCTGCGGCACATGCCACGAATCCCACACCGAGAATACCCTGGCGGCGCTCGGTTATCGCTATATGCCGGATGTCAACACTGCCTGCGATGATTGCCACCTAGTGTTGTCGGGTCAAACGCCCTGAAGCGCCCACTCAACCGCCGTCTCCGCGTGAATCTGGGTGGTATCGAATACTGGCACTGGACTATCGGCCTGTTTGATGAGTAGACCGATCTCTGTGCAGCCCAAAATCATGCCCTCTGCGCCACGTTCAACTAGACTGTTGATAACCGACTGGTAGCGCCGCCGCGAATCGGGATTGATAACGCCCAGAACTAACTCGTCGTAGATGGCGCGATGTATGTCAGCGCGTTCTTCCTCGTCAGGAATAATAACTGACAGATCATGTTGGGTAGCCAAATGGCCGCGATAGAAGTCCTGCTCCATTGTAAACCGTGTGCCCAGTAACCCCACAGTTTTCAAACCAGCAGCTTTGATGGCGATGGCACTAGCATCGGCGATGTGCAGAAATGGAATCTCGATAGCGGCTTGAATTGCACCAGCGACCTTGTGCATAGTGTTGGTACAGAGCAGCACAAAATCGGCTCCGGCGTGTTCCAGTTGTTGAGCAGAAGCAGCTAATAAACGTCCAGCAGCATCCCATTGACCTTCTATCTGCATGGTTTCCACTTCAGAAAAATCCACCGATACCATTACACTTTTGGCCGAGTGAAAACCGCCAAGCCGTAGTTTTACCACCTCATTGATGATCCGATAGTATTCCAGCGATGATTCCCAACTCATACCGCCGATCAAACCGATTGTTTTCATTTTTGCCCCTTTAGCATACACTTGCCATGTTTGCTGAATTCAAAACGCCCAAAGGTATCTCAATGTCTCAAGAAAATCAACAGCAACTCTACGACGACCTGCCCTATCCTAACCTGTGTTATCGTCAAACACACCCGGATCGACTGGCAACCCTGGCGACGCTGCTCGGCATGGAACCACCGCCGATTGACCAATGTCGTGTATTGGAGTTGGGGTCGGCAGTGGGCGGCAACTTGCTCCCGATGGCCTATGCCCTACCCAACAGCACCTTCGTCGGCATCGACTTTTCCCGACGCCAGACAGAAGACGCCCAGGCAGCTGCCGATGCCATGAGGCTACAGAATATCAGGTTTAAGCAGATGGATATTTTGGACGTAGATGCGGAACTGGGCGAGTTTGACTATATCATCGCGCATGGGGTGTATTCGTGGGTTCCGCCCAACGTGCAGGACAAAGTGCTAGAAATTTGCAGTCGTAATCTGGCTCCACAGGGTGTGGCATATGTCAGCTACAACACTTATCCAGGGTGGCATATGCTGGATATGGTACGCCAGATGATGCTCTATCATATTCGCCACATCACTGACGAATATGAACAGGCGGTCAAAGCCCAGGAATTGGTCGATTTCATGGTCGAGTGCGTGCCAGATGTTGATAATCATGCTTATGGTGCTTTTTTGAAGCTGTACCGGCATCTGTTGAACTATCAGGTGGAGGAAGCCGCCGAACGCCCGGTGGCGAGTATGATCCACGACGAATTGGCCGAGTTTAACGAGCCGTTCTATTTCCATCAATTCGCGGCACGGTTGTCCAAATACAATCTGCAATATCTGGCGGAAGCGCGTTTTTCGGCAATTATGCCAACCAATCTACCTGTCGATACCTTCCAGCGGCTACAGGAAATGTCCAGCGACTTGATTGAAATGGAACAATACATGGATTTTCTGCACAATCGCACATTTCGCCAAACATTGCTGTGCCATGCTGACTTAGACGTGCAACGAGCGCTCAATCCTGCCAGTATTCAGCATTTCAATATCTTTTCGGCTGCCGAGCCACTGCCGCCCAAAGATCCCAATATTGCCCGTTTTCGCAGTAGTGACCAGGCAATTTTCTCGACCGATCATCCCCTCACAACAGCGGCTTTTCACCATTTGGCAGAAATTTCGCCCCTGTCAATCTCATTCAAGACCCTGATTGCTGAAGCCAGCAACCGCCTGGAAACTCCGGTCACGCCCCAGGATGCCCAGACGCTCGCCGTCAATTTATTACGGGCTTTCTCCTACAGTATGCAGTTGATTGAGTTTCAGGTGCAAGATACGGCTTTCGTCACCCATGTCTCAGACCATCCAATAGCCAGCGCGTTTGCGCGTTACCAAGTGCGGGTGGGCACATCCAAAGTCACCAATATGCGGCATGAGCGGGTAGACCTGGAAGGACTGTCGTATCCTTTGCTGGTTCTCCTGGATGGCTCGCGTAATCGACAGGTGTTGGTGGATGAGATGGTCAAGCTTGTCAAAGCCGGTGGTCTCGGCCCCAAACAGGATGATGAAACGCCTAACACTGATGCTCAGATCAGGGAAATGGTTGCCCGCGAGGTCGAGTCGTCGTTGAATTGGCTGGCAAAAACGGGCCTCCTAATAGGCTGAAATCATCAGGAACAAGGACATTTGATACTGTATGGCTCTGAGAAAATCCATTAATCTGAAAATAAATGCATTTATGCTGGTTGAGGAGTATTGTCATGAGTCTGCAATGGAAAGATCTTTATGCGGAACGGTCCCGCGATGTAAAACCTTCAGCAATTCGTGAACTGCTGAAACTGGCAAACCAACCGGGTTTGATTTCGTTTGCTGGGGGCATCCCCGCGCCAGAATTCTTTCCTTACGATGCAGTAGACGCCGCCTATCATCGGGTGTTGGGAGACAGCACCAAACGCGCCCAGGCACTCCAATATGGCATCAGCGAGGGCTATCCCCCTTTGCGTGAGATCATTGTAGAACGGTTTCAAAAGACTGGGCTAAAATTGGGTATCGAAAATGTCTGTATCACATGCGGCTCTCAACAAGGGCTGGAGTTTGTCGGCAAGTTGTTTATTGATCGGAATACACCCGTAGTGGTGGAACACCCGACCTATCTGGGCGCATTGCAAGCATTTGTACCCTATCATCCCCAATATTTACCTATTCCAGTCGATGATGAGGGTATTCAGGTAGACAACATCGAGCCAGCTTTGCAACAGCATCCCCGCTTTATGTACATCATTGCCAATTTCCAGAATCCCAGCGGTGTTACACTTTCACTGGAACGTCGTCAACAGTTGGTGAAGCTATCACATAAATATGGTGTGCCTATCATTGAAGATGATGCTTATGGACAGCTGCGCTATGAGGGCGATTGGCTACCATCGTTGTTCGAGATTGATGCCTCAATGCACAATGGTGACGTGGAAAAATCCAATACGATTTACCTATGCAGTGCCTCAAAAATGCTGGCACCAGGGTTCCGCGTGGCGTGGGTGGTGGGACCGAAAACGGTTATTCGGCATCTGGTAATGCTGAAACAAGGCTCCGATCTACACACCAGCTCAATTAATCAATTGCTGGTCTATGAACTGATGCGCTACGAATATTTTCAGGTTCATCTCGCCAACCTGCGGCGCAACTATGGCCGGCGACGTCAGATTATGCTGGATGCAATGGAACGCTATTTTCCGCCTACAATCCGCTGGACGAAGCCCGAAGGTGGCATGTTTGTCTGGGCTACGTTGCCAGAACACGTGAACACGGAAGATTTACTACAACAGTCCATTGAAGAAATCAGAGTCGCATTTGTGCCGGGCAAGCCATTTTTTGCCGACGGTTCGGTGCAAAATACCATGCGCCTGAACTATTCGATGATGCCGCCGGAGAAGATCGAAGAAGGTATCAAACGCCTGGGTGGTATGCTGACCCGCGCCCTCGAAGCGTCAATGGCAGAAGCGTCCGTCTAAGATCAGATGGTCGTTGAGAGAACTTGATATGTAGAGAGGCCCTCCAATACCCGGAGGGCTTCTCTGTGTTAGCGCAGATCTTTAGAACTGTATTCTAGGATGCGCCGCGCCACGATCAGCAGGTTGATCTGGCCGGTTCCTTCGTAAATGTCGTTGATTTTGCCGTCACGCATCCACTTCTCGGCCAATAGTTCACGGCTATATCCCATCGGCCCCAAGATTTCGACTGCTTTCTGAGTGAGCGCCGTGATCGCTTTGCCTGCTTTGACCTTGCACATACTGGCTTCCAGGCTGTTGTGTTCGCCATGATCTAGCATAGAAATGGCACGCCATGTCAGCAGCCGCGCTGCTTTTAATTGTGCTTCCATGTCCAGCACATCACGTTGGATAGCAGTCAATTTATGATAAGGCAGGTTGTAGGGCGGTTCGATGCCAGCCTCGGTCAATTTCTCTTTGACCAACTCCAACGCAGCCCGCCCCACACCCAGGGCACTGGCCGCCACCAGTGGCCGCGAGGCGTCGAAGGTCGCCATTGCACCTTTGAAACCGGCTTTGCTGCCACGCTGTCGCACTTCGGGGCTACCCAGAATGTTATCGAAAGGAATACGAGCGTTATTGAAAACGATGGAGACTGTGTTACTGGCACGAATGCCATGCTTGATCTCTTGCTTAACGACTTCTACGCCGGGGGTTCCGGCTTCAACGACGAAGGATTTCATACCCGCACGACCTGCGCTGCGATCCACCGTCGCCCAGACAATCACCACGCCGTTCGACTCAGTCAATGCCAGGCCGCCCGATGTGACGAAAATCTTCTCGCCATTTAAGATCCACTCATTGGTTTCTTCATCGAGAACAGCGGTAGTCTTAATGGCGCTGGTATCGGAACCAGCGTCGGGTTCGGTCATTGCCATCGCGCCCCAGACTGGATTATCTCCCTCGGCAAAACGGCGCAGGAAACGTTCTTTCTGTTCTGGTGTACCAACAGCCTCAATCGCGCTTCCGGCCAATTGTGGGCTAGGTAGACACAGGTAAATGCCAGCATCACCCCACGATAGCTGTTCGACCAGCATCATCATACGCAGATAAGTGGTGCGCGGGCCTTTGCGTTCTTTACTGCCATTGCCGCCATTACCGGCTGCCATCTTTTTCATCTGGGAGGCCTGTTGGTCTCTCAACACCGGCCATATCATGTTGACAAATTGTTCTGGGAGCGTATGTTCGTTTTCATCCATGTCCCGTGAAAAAGGACGCATAGTTTCCTGAGCCAGGAATTCGACCATTTGCTGCTGTTGAAGCAGACGATCAGGGATTTCGAAACTGATAGGCATTTTGCTACTCCTATAAAACTGATCCTCGGTTGCATTTACGCTGCAAACATCTTATAATTAGAACATAAGTTCTGATTTGTATTCTTGAAAGGATAGGGGCATGGCGACCTCGTTGCGACAATTGCAAGCACTATTGGATTTCACCGACACTGATTTGAATGCCAATCGCCGGGGCCGTTTGTCGAAATCGCAAGTTAAGGTACTGGAGTCCAGCGCAAACCAAGAGTTGATAGCGCTGCTATTCATTCCAACGCTAGTCCTCATATGGATCCTCCTCAGCGTCCGGCTGACGGTATCGCTACCGGTGTTGCTGGTCGTTGGGTTGCTGATGGCCGGATTGGTTGCACTGCATCAAAATCACCTTGAAACACTCAAGTCCAAATCCATCTACAAACTCTCCGGGTATCTCAGCAAATCACCAGTTGGCGGGAAATATGGTTATCTACACTATGTCATCAGCATAGACGGTCAACAATTGCCAGTTGAGCGTGACCTCTATGAGCAACTTTCTGAGGGAAAATTCATCCTCTACATGCTGCCCGATTCCAACGAGATTTTGTGTATGGAACCATTGCGAAATCGGTCCACTACTGCTGCTCAAAAATCGAACAAAACCGGGGCGAAACGGCGAAAAACCACTGCCAAATCAACGTCACGCCAGCGCACAACAGGGCCAAAGTCCAGCAAGTCGCGCCAATCGCAGACCAAGCCAAAGTTAGCAAAAGCTAAAGGTGGTGTGAAAGCCTTGCCACTGACCCGCACACGCCAAACAGCCAAAGCAACTAAGCGAACACCAACCCGGTAAACATCGGGACACCCCGCGCATTCCGCAGCCAACGCTCGACGGGATGTTCACGAATAAAACCATGCCCACCCAAGACCTGCACGCCAGCATCAGTCACAAATAAACCTGCTTTTCCGGCATATTCGCGGGCCAGATATGCAGCCCGTGTTACTTCGTCAACTGGCTTACGGCTATCAATCTGCCAAGCTGCTTCCCACGCCATCAGACGTGTGCTATCAACCTCGATGGCACACTCGGCCAGCATGAAGGCGATGGCCTGTTTGGTCGCAATAGGCTGTCCAAACTGGACGCGCTCTTTGGCGTAGTTCTTGGCATATTCGTAGCTGGCTCGCATGACACCAGTCGCCATTGCCGCCAAACCCACATTCATGTGATTAATCAGCCGCTGGAAGTCGATGCCATCTGCTCCGCCTAATATCAGATCAGCGGGGACGCTCACATCATCCAGGCGAACCTGGTAAGTCGGGAGACCACGAATACCCATCAGTTTTTCGCGATCTAACACCTCGACCTGGGCTTTCTCAACCAAATAGCCACCCACATCACCAGTCTCGCTGTCGCGGGCATAAACCAGCAGCCATTCAACGTCAGCAGCATTGGGTACATAGGCTTTCAGGCCATTTAGCACTACATGATCACCATCGCGGGTGGCAGTGGTAGCCTGATCGAAGGGATCGAAGCTGATGCCGGGTTCGATGAGAGCTGCGCTGGCTGGATAAGGCCTCTCTTCAGCAAAATGTGGCAAGAAGCGGGCTTTCTGATCATCTGTGCCCTGGAACAACACTGGATAGGCAAACAGGGCCGGTGTCATCAACTTAAAGGCTGTCGCCATGTCGCCATAGGCTAGTTCTTCGAGAGCTAGGACATTGGTGATGGCACTATACTCGCCAAAACCGCCCAGTTCTTCAGGAATGCTGGCCGGTAACAGGCCAAGCTCCCATCCTTTCTGGACAATGGCATCGGGGATGTCGCTATGTTCGTCCATTTCGTGGGCATTGGCTTGCAGGTCGTTGATAGCATACCGTTTGCAGGCATCCACCAACATCTGCTGCTCTTCACTAGGGATAAATTCGAGCATGGTTCACTCCCATCTACTACTCGTCTACCAGTCTAAAAGATGTATTGTGAATAACTATGATAATTTGGTTAAAAGTGCATTCAAGAAAATATCGGCCATTTCTAAAGCAATTTCTTCACCACTCAACCGACCATCTTTGCGATACCAGACTCCCACCCAGTTGTGTGAACCGAGCATAGCTTTGGTGAAGATCGGTACATCAACCTGGCGGAAGACACCAGCAGTGATACCTTCAGTGATAGCGATATGATAAAGGTGTTCAAACTGATCGCGGTGTTTCAGATAGCTAGCACGAGAGGCTTTGTCTTCCAAGATAGTGCGGGTTTCGAAAACCAGAGCCGCCGCCACAGCGACATTCTCTGTCAGGGCAACAATGTGTGCATAGATGGCTTTGCGGAATTTCTCGGCAGGATCGAGCGTGGTATTTTCGACAATGGCACGCACTTCACGAGTGACCATTTCAAGACCATCGGTCAGAACTTCGTGCAAAATCTGTTGTTTGCCGCCTGGAAAATGATGGTAGAGGCTGCCAGCCGTCAGAGCTACTTCGGCGGCGATGTCGGCCATTTTCGCATCGTGATAGCTCTGGCGACGAAAAACATTGGCCGCTGCCAGCAGAATATCGTGGCGATGGACGGCTTGATCAGCGGGTTTTCTGGGCACGGACTGTCTCTTTCCATTAATCAAATCACGGTTTGATTATAAACCGAGTCCGTGTTTGGGGCAAGGTGAATACAAAAAAATACGGCGGAGGATCGCTCCCCCACCGCATGGGTAGTTATGATGTAGTGTGATGGCTTAGTCGTCAGTTGGCGGGTAACCCGTATCGGGCAAACCACCGACTGTCGGTACTTGAGCCGTGGCTTCAGCGAAGCGTCCGCCATCAGCCGTCATCGTCACATAGTTCTCGAAGTATGGCGCAGCAGGGTTGCTGAGAACCGTCGTCACAACGTTGATCGTGGCGCTTTCTCCTGCGCTCAAGAACGGAATGAGAACGGTCACTGTCTGTCCGTTGACGCCAGCTGAACCGAGCGTAGTCGTCACACTGTCAATCTGCAATTCAGGCTGGAAGGTATCACTGACCACGATGTTGGTCAGGGCCTGACCTGTTGGATTGGTCACAGTGATGATCCAGGTGATTTGCTCACCGGGCAAGCCGAGTTGACCAGGTTCAAGGACACCGATCTTGCTCAGGGCCGGATCAGTAATTCCTGGACCTGGGCCTGGACCGGGACCCGGATCATCAACCGTACCCGTGCAGGACAGGGCGTAGGTGTGTGGCGAATCATCCGGATCGTTGGATTCAATAGTCAGTGTAGCGGTCAAGACACCCTCAGCCGACGGCGTACAGGTGAGCGTGCCATCCACAGCAGGGTCACCGTCTGGAATGGAGAATGGGAACGTGAAGCCAGTCAGGGCGAAGTCGGCAGCGTTCGGACCCGTAATGGTCGCGGTGTTCACATCCAGTTGCGCGGTTCCGGTCTCGAAGATTGAGAACGGAATGCTGACCGGTGTGCCAACCAGGCTGGTACCAACGTTGACGGGGCCAACTGGCGGTGTGGAGCCATAGCCAGGCGCAGCCAGAATGTCGATGGTGGTACGTGAACACTGACCGTCAGGGTTGCAGATGTCAACAGTGGCTGTGCCAGGGGTGGCGCCAGTGGTATCGATATCAAACGTCGTTTGAGCAGGATCGCTCAAGGTACGCCAGTCGATGTTACTGACGGTGACCGGATTGAGTCCACTATCCAAGATGGTAACAGTCATAGGGCTGGCGCAGGAGGCCGACATACCTGTCGCGGGAATGTCATAGAAGCCATCGCCACCCGCCGTGCTGCCGGTTACATTGATCGTGGCCAGTGAACCGGCATTCACTGTTGCCGGAACCGGCACGAGAGATGCGCTGGCCGGTGGTGGTGGCGCCATAATCTGGGCAACAGCCACAGCCCAATTGCCGCCAAAGGCACCAGCGGGCGTATCCTGAAATTCCTGGATGGTCCACATAGTCATGTCGTCGCAGGGATCAAGGGAAGTCTGTGAATAGTCGCCCCAGCGGGTTTCACGATCAGTGGTCTCGAAACTCTGACGCAGGTCGCCAGTGTCGGTACCAACCCAGTAGACATTCACCGAATTGGGGAACGTGCCTGCTGGATCACCCGCCAGACGTCCCGACCAACCTGCCGAGGGGGCAAGTGCAGTCGTGTCATTGACCGTGTAGCCAGTTACCGCGTGGCCCTGGCCGGAAACCATAATGGAACCCATGAAGATATGCAGGGGATCGTTGCCGATCAGTGTTACGTCGTCGTAAATATTGCCTTCTTGCAGCACCGCGCCGCTGGCAGCGTCGATTTCCCACCAGACGACCGAGTGACGGTCACCGACAGCCGGCCACAACCGCAAGTCGCCCGTTGGACCGTTGACCGAGCTGGTCATTGAGAGCCAGACGCTCCCGTCTCGCAAGTGAGCCCCACCAATTGCACGGAAGCCCAACGCATCCAGGCCCCAGTCACAGGCCCCTGGACAGCCGCCTCCAGCAGGAGTCGGGTTGCCAGGATAAGGAACACCAGTGCCATAACCATCATTCTTATCGCTGATGGCAATATTCTGTGCGCTCAAGGTTGGTGTGCCAGCTGGGCCACCAGGATTGCTGATGGTCAGCAAGACGAGCGTTGTATCGGGGTTGGATGCACCACCAACGTAGTGGCCGACGAAGTAGCTCTCAGTTGCTGTTACATCATAGTTGTCTACGGGCATTGGTGACCAGATAAATGGAGCATTGAAGTACATGTCAGTGAAAGCCGTCGTCACTGGAGAAGCATCACCACCACCTGCTGGCAGATTGGCCTTACCAATGACCCAGGCCGTGGTACCAAAGCCAGCCGGGCAGCTAAACATATTGTTGCCGATCAAAATCGCATTGACATCAACACCCAACATCGGATAGTCGGCGAAGCAGCCCACATCGTGGGGTGAGCCACCCACGGCAGCAGCAGGGTCAACAAAATAGTAAGTCCAGACCGTCGCGCCGGAGATGACGGGGCCATCGGAAATGGCGAAGACAATGCGATTGACTGCATCGCGGGTGAACGCCGAAATGACCCAAGTATCGGTCAGGCGGTCAAAACGCACACGGGGATCGCCACCTGCATTGTCGCTGGGATCAACCGAGGCAGGCCAGAATCCGTTAGCCGAAGTATCCAATGCGCCAATCGGGGCACCAGTAGCCTTGTCGTGCCAGCGATAGCAGCCGTTTTGGATGGTCGCAAACTGGGTAGGGCCAATCGCACCCTCTGTGTCAGGTGGAGTGAAGTTGAAACCATAAATCGGGGCACAGGCATTCAGGTCGATGCTCTCGAATGTCAGACCTGTGGTCTGCTGGTTAACTCCAATATTGGCAAGCGGCGGAGCCGTCCTGGCGACTATAGTTCGCGCGGTTGCCTCGGTCTCTGGCACGGCGCTGACGCCACTCTTGGGCTTCTCAATATCATAATATGGCATGTCCAGGGTTGCACCGCGCTCGGCACTGCGGGCCTGGATGCGAGACTGCGCGACTAAATCGGCATGGACGGCCTGGTACGCTGTCAACCCACCACCGTCCTGTGCAGTTGTCACAGGGGTCGAGGATTGAATGGCAGTGCCCAGGAGGACAAAAACGACAACGAGGCCCATCAGGCCCAGTTTCTTAGAAAGCGAAGCATAGGTAGTACGCATAAACCTCCATCCTTAAAATATAGGTTTACTAACTTAACGACCGGGTGGCTCTCCGGGTGCTGGCATCTCCATGCCCTCCCCAGGAGGCGGTGGCGTATGACTGCCCTGCAATTCCGGTATGGTAGCCTGGAATTCAGTCAATGGCTCAATGTATAAAGCCTTAACTGCGGGCAAGACACGGATAGCCTCTAACTGACTTTGATCCACACGGATCAAAATTTTGTTAGTTGTTAAAAAACTGACATTGACAATAATCGCGCTAATTGGTGGTTCTGTCAACTGATCAACAAGGGCAGTTTGTACAGATTGTATAGAAACGAGTTGAGCAACGGCGGCTTGCATGGCTTTAATAGGATCACCTGTCTCGGCTAAGACACGATGATAAACGGTGATGACAGGCTCATCGTATAGCTCTAGCCTAACGCGAATTTCTGTGTTTTCTTGAGGGGACGATGGCGAAACGACAGCAGGCTCCTGCGGCAATGCGAGAACCACCGCACTCGCCAGGAAACCCCATAATATGAGACCAATACCAACGCTCAAAGCGCCACGTTTTTGTGCGCTCATGTTGCACCTCAACTATTGATTGCCTCATCGTTATACAACATAATATCGCACAATGCCACCCAGAACCAGCCATAGAATCGGGATAGGGGACGGGCGACCGCCCCCTCCCACACCACCGGACATGCGGGTCCGCATCCGGCGGTTCGGTCAAGTATGACGAAGATTGTACTGTTGAACGAGACTTTTCAGTCCAAAGGTCTGCCAAAAGGCATTATTGAGCGCACGATGTAGCCAGGGAGAATTGGACAGACGCCAATCACCTTGACTTGTCCCGGCGTTCAACTTCGCCCAATGTTCCGGTACTTCCAGACGTCGCAGATTACGATAACGGTTCTTGGGCGTCTTCCACTGTTTCCAGCAAAGTTGCCGTAACCGTCTTCGTAACCACTCATCCAGTCGTTGCAAATGGCCGCGAGCGTCCGCCAGCGCATAGTAATTCACCCAACCAACCGTATACTGATTGAGCGTATCGCGTATGTCTTCTAACGAGCGTCCACTGTTGCGCCGTGTCATTCCTCGAAGGCGACGTTTGGCACGTTCCAGGCTTTGCGGTGCGATACGAATACCGACCCCACCGCCTGCTCTTCAATAGAAGCTAAAACCCAGAAACTTGCGCTTTACAGCCAAATCAACCGCACTTTTCTCACGGTTGACCTGCAAACGCATTCGGCCTTCGATGAAACGGCACGTACTTGCCATCACGCGCTCCGCTGCCCGTTTGCTCTGCACGAAGATGTTGCAATCATCGGCATAGCGCACAAACCGGTGGCCGCGTTCCGCCAACTGCTCGTCCAGTTCGGTCAGCACAATGTTACTCAATAACGGTGACAATGGCCCACCCTGCGGTGTCCCCTTGTCCGTGTCAGTGTACATGCCGCCGACCATCACCCCGGACTTCAGATAGGCATTTACCAGTCTCAGCACCCGCTTGTCGTCTATCATAGTCTTCATTCGCGCCATCAAGCGGTCATGGTTCACCGTGTCGAAAAACTGCGCCAGATCAATGTCCACTACCCAGGTGTATCCCGCTGCTATCGTCTTCTGCGCCGCTTTCACGGCATCATGGGCACTACGCCCTGGTCGGAAACCATAGCTATGCGGGCTGAATGTCTTCTCAAAGATCGGGCTGAGTACCTGGTGTATTGCCTGTTGGATCATTCGGTCGAGCACGGTTGGTATGCCTAACTGCCGTGTTCCACCATTCGGCTTCGGGATTTCCACCCGCTTCACTGGACTGGGCACATAACTCTCCCGTTCCAGTTTGGCGCGTATCCCTTCCCAATGCTCGCGGAGATGGTCGGGCAGTTCTGATACCGTCATTCCGTCTATCCCCGCGGCTCCCTTGTTTCGCTGCACTTTTTCCAGTGCTGTGAACAGGTTTCCACGACTGAATATCCGTTCCCACAGACTTGCTTCGTGTTGAGGTCTTTCCTGTCTTTCCATTTGTTCCAGTCGTGGCCTTGGCCCCGCACGCTTATCCCCAGCCGCCAGCTTTCCTTCCACGTTTGGCTCAGTCTCCCTGAGTTTCGGCTGTCCTACCACGTCTCTACGCCTTTCTCCTCAACTTCTTTTCCGTTCAGCCCTTCGCCCTGTAGTTGGCTTTCACCAACCGCCCCGGATGGTCGTTACCCCATCGACTACTACGGCCTCGGCTGACTTCTGACATTCAAAAAAACGCCAGACCTCCCCGGATAAGGTACGATAACTTTCCTCCAAGCCCTGCCACGTTTACATCACGCCACTTCTGTCCGTTGGGGCTTTACTGTCTCGTGCCAGCTTACCCGGCGCGTCATGCCTCTTTACGTGGTTCCTGTCCGTCAGGTCTGGATTTTGCCCTCCGGCTTCCTCTCCACATCTGCTCGCGCTCGATGCAGTTGCCTTCGGCTAGTGGTTCGTCGGACTAACGCCCACAGCGGACTTTCACCGCCTAGTTATCGCCCATGCCGGGCGTACACAAAAACGCGGGGCCGAAGAAGCCGCCGCGCTTTGAATAATTCAGCAGGTTGAGCTGGATTTAGTCAGCAAAGGTGATTGTGCCAGTTGCCAGGTGGATTTCGGTCTTGGAACCGCCTCCAGCGGGAGCCAGGCCATAGTAGACCAGATAATCCGACTCAGTAGTGACCAACGCCGGGAAGAGCGTCAGATTATCCTCAATCAACACGATGGGGTTGTCCGCATACCGCGTCCAGTTGATGCCATCCTCGCTGTAGGCATAACCTACACCGATGACAAACGGGCCGGATAATGCTTGTGTGCCGCCTGAATAAACCATCTCCCAGCCATTCTCAGTGCGTTGGATACTGCTGCCCCAAGCCAACTGGTCGTCCCATGCGCCGCGCTCGCCTGTCATGAAGACGGGATCGCTTTCGTCAAAGGGGCGATCAGTGGTAGCAGGATCGTCGTATTTGATCCAGGTAAGGCCGTCGGGCGAGGTTGCCATACCGACCATGCCCTGCCCCGTGCCCTGGCCGCTATAGTACATCACATAGCCTTCATCAGTATTGAAAACAGCTTCGGGGAAGATAAACGCGCCATCCCAGCGCCGTAATGATCCAGCCTCTAGGACAGGTGTTTCGGAGCGAGTCCAGGGGCCGGTTGGCGAGGGAGCGGTGGCACGACCAATACCTTTGCCAAAGGGTGGATTGCCGGGCGTCGGCTGGCCGTTGTAGTACATCACCCAGGTATCATTCTCAACTACGACGACTGGGCTGCTGACGCTGAACGCATCAAATCCCTCGCCGCTGGCTTCGAAGACTGGATTATCGGTGTAGCGCGTCCAGGTGACGCCATCCTCGGACGTAGCATAGCCAATGGCCTGGGGTGTGGTTGAGTTGGTGTAGGCGGTGTAGTAGAGATGATAGAGACCCTCGTGGAAGATGACATAGGGGAAGCGAATGGATACGGAATCCCATTCATCTTCGACTCCCAACGCCAGCACCGGTTCGTCGATGGGTTGAAAATCGGCGGTGACATCTGGCCCCTGAGCGGTGGCGATCAGCACGCTGCTGAAAACGAGTACCAATAAAACACATGCGCGGAATAGCTTGAACGACATTGATAGATTCCTCCTCATGGCGTCATGAAATACAATACAGATATTCGGTTGTAGGTATGAAAATGTGAGAAAAAACTGGATGGTAATTGACGATAATGAGGCGGCGCTTGCGCGGGGTCCGCACTCGACTAGATTACGCGCTATGGTGGAGATGGGTTCAGGGGAATTGAAAAGAGGCACTCAGCGGGGAGCGCCTCTTTTATATCAGGGTTTGGGATCTAGCATCAGGTAAGCAATACAATGCCCCACTTATATGCACAACGACAGATACGAGCTAACATCACTATATGAGATATTCCTCCCTATACCTGAGAACTGCAAAAAGAGCATCAAGCAGGAGAAAACACTTCAACGAATAGGTCTCCGTGCCGTAGGCTGGCATTATGTCATGAAGAACGGTATGGCGATTGACCTTGCGATTCTGCACAGAAGTAGTTAACTGCTGAGCAAAAGGCACATAGCCATATAAGTCATCCAGCCAGCTCAGTAAGGTTTCTACTGTGGCCCAAATGCTAAAGGAGTATTCAGCAGGATCGCCGATAACTTCCTTTGATAGACGGCTCGGCGAACCTAAGCTGGCACTAGATAGAGTAGATACAGCTATTTGGCTGTTTACCCCTTCAATCATGGGTATAAGATTCCCAACTGGCAAGCTATACCTTTCATTGCAATGTGCCCAAAGCGCATTCTCAATGTTCTTTCTTCTGTAACGTCCCACGAATGTGTATTGCTGCCAACTATTTACCATTTCGATAAGATGCTTACGGTCCTCGCGACGATAATAACCTCTAATGGCATTCGATATGTTGCGCTTCCGGGTTTCATTAGGGCTGTTATGGTATAGCTCGACGACACGGGAAATTAGCCAACGAGGCATCGAAGGTGCTACGGGCCATCCAATCTCACAGAATACACGCACTGCATCTTCTGACTCTTCAAATGCAGAGAACCAGCGGTCAAAGGCTCGAACACTGTCAATAAGCGGTGTAAACAGTCCTTGAAGGCCGATTATGTGCTCACTCAAGCGAAACACAGTTTGTTCGGAGTAAAGCTGGAATATAGGAGCGAGCGCCTTTTGCATGTTACTCTGCAAGCCAGTTAATTGCTCGCCCAGACGAAGCATCACTTGTTCGTGAACGGCGAAAAGCCCTGATAACTGCGGCTGGGCACCCTCAAATAAGTTGCCAATCGCCATTCCCATCTCTACAGTTTGTTCCTGGATGGCGGGTAACGCCGAGAACTGAGACTGCATGTCGTCTATGATACTGCGAGACCCAATACCTATCGCTGCAACTTGCTCTTGGACACCAGAGAGCACCGGGAGTTGAAGCTTGAAGTCCTCAAGCAAGTTGCTAATCCCCATTCCCATCTCTAAAACTTGTTCCTGGATAGCGGGCAATGCCGAGAATTGAGACTGCATGTCGTCTATGATACTGCGAGACCCAATATCTATCGCCGCAACTTGCTCGTGGATACCAGACAGTTCCGAGAGTTGAGGCTTGAAGTCCTCAAGCAAGTTACTAACCCCCATTCCCATCTCTAAAACTTGTTCCTGGACGGCAGGTAACGCTGAGAACTGAGACTGCATGTCCCCAACCAGATCAATAACTCCAGATCTACTAACCTCGTCGAGAAAGTCACTCATTCTGCCAAATGCTGCAAACTCGCTCATGATACTGTCCCACTGATAATCCCAACATAGGGGCACATTCCTATCTGTGTGCTCCCTTATGATACCATATCATCTTTTGTTGCTACAAGACAACCTTTGTTAGCACTCACTATACCCACACGTGTAGCAATGCAAGCACCCTTCCTCGCGGATGAGGGTGGCGTCGCCGCATTCCGGGCACAGGTCGCCAATCTGGGGTGATTTTCCGTTGGCATGGGTGGTGTGTCCTCCGGCCTCGACGTGATCGTCCAGATCAAGCGACATTTGCTGCATGGCCTGGCGGGTCAATACCGGCGCTTCGTCTTCCTCACTAGTATCGTTCAGATATTCCTGCAACACCTGGGCGATGGCGTCCGGCAGACTGCTGACACGGTTTGGTCCAAAGCCGAGTTGACGCCCACCACCGATGCTCTCCAGTTGACGGATCATCTCTTTGACGCGGTCGCGCGGGCTGACGGTAGACGTCATCCGCAAGACCAGCGAGATCAGGCGGCCCATTGCTTCAGAGACGGCAGCGATTTCTGAGCCAGCTTTGGCAGTCTGAATAAAGACCTCGAAGGGCTGGCCCTCGCCATAACCGTTTTCGTTGATGGTGATGTAGGTCGTGCCCGCTGGCGTTTCCAGGCGATAGGTGCGGCCTGCCAGTTTGCGGGGGCGCGGTTTCTTCTTCTCATTGAAAAGCATTTGCTGTTCGGCAGGCTGTTGCTGGGTCTGAGAATCAGTGCCTTCACGTTTCTGGCGTGTTTCTTTGGTTTCCAGCACCACTTTGTCGCGGCTACCCGTGACATAGACGGTCATGCCCTTGCAACCTAGTTGCCAGCCGAGTTGGTAGGCCTCAGCGACTTCATCTTCGGTGGCATGAGATGGGTAGTTAATCGTCTTCGACAGGGCATTGTCAACATGTGCTTGCATGGCAGCCTGCATCCGGACATGCTCCTCGGCAGTGATGTCGCTGGCGGTGACGAACACACGGCGAATTTCAGCGGGGATTTCATCAATATCCTGGCAGCTACCGGCGTTGTTGACCTGTTCGACGATTTGCTGAATGTTAGCGTCATCCAGACCAGCGTGGCGTAAGGCACGCTCGAACAAGGGGCTGGTGTATTGCAGCGTCATGCGCTCGTCGTCGTTGCCAGCGTTGGTGTTGACATAGCGCAGGTAGGCCAGCGCGAAAACGGGTTCGCAGCCATAGCCCTCGCAACCAGAGACAGTAGCGATTGTACCAGTGGGTGCGATAGTGGTCTGAGCGCCGTTACGGATGCCGTTGGCCCGAATGTCACGTTCAATGACACCCCAATCCAGCGTTGGACGCCCCCAATCGGTCTTGTGTTCGACTAGCGGTGTAGGCGGTGTCCATTGCAGGTCTTTGGGATCGTAGCGGCTGCCTTCAATGGCCGGGAAGGGGCCGCGTTCCTGGGCGAGTGCGATGCTAGCTCGCATGGCATGGTAGCGCACGAACTCAATGATCTGACTGGCAAACTCTTGGCCGTCTGCGGCTCCATAGCGCACACTCAGACGATACATCATATCGGCGAGGCCCATAATGCCCAACCCGATGCGGCGGACGCGCTCGGCGGCTTCGCGGAGTTCGGGTACAGCCGGAACGTATTTATTTTCGGTTACGACATCATCCAGAAAACGAGTGGCAGTGGCGATGCTGTTGGCGAGTTTATCCCAATCCACGCGGTCATCGTCGGTGACGTGCTGGGCAAGGTTAATGGAGCCGAGGCAGCAGTTTTCATGTGGCCCCAAAAATTGTTCGCCGCAACCTCTAGAAACATAGCCTTCGGTGATCCAGGTATCGCTGCGCGGTTCGTAGAGGTCGTAGACAGTTTCCACGCCATCAGGTTCAATGCTCACAACCCGTGCGGCCCAATCGCCGCCGGTGAAATTGGACTTGAGGGCAGCTTCTTCCATACGGTACTGCTTGTCGGGATGGCTGAGGCGAATCTGGTCGAAGAACATCCCGAAGCTTTGGCCCGACATAACCACATCGTATTTGGGTCTATCATGCCGTATGACACGCCCATCAATATCATGACGCTTCTGAACGGTTTCAAAAATGCGGCCATGGATGCCGAACATCAGCAGGATTCGGCGCACCTGTTGGGCTAACACTTTGCTTGAGGTGTGGAAACGCAATAATGGATGATTTGACGACAGGTCAACACTTCCATCTGTACTGAAAATACCATCAAGCAAACCCACCAGAAAATCATAATTCGAATTGATGAATACTTCAGGCAAGGATTTCTCAGGACTTCGGGCCAGTGGTAGAGGAATAGATTTAATCCAATCGGCAACGACTCGTCCGGGTTTAGGGTCCATTGTCAAGGCGCGTGAGCCGTTTACAGTATATGTCCTGACAGCCGTCGAGCCAATTTTCTCGAAGGCGGCCCTGACGATTGCGTTCCATTCTTCCTCATCGACATGGGAACTAAACCGCACAATATTCTTCGAAAGGCCACGCGGTGTGTAGCAGCCATCACCTAATAATATACCGACGAGGAAGCCATAATCGCGGTCTTCCAGTTCTACATTACTTTGTGGCACAGGATTGTTCGGAATATAACTTTTGAACACCCGTATCCAATCGCCTTCTTTCAATTCATCGAGGCGACGTGGTTCAAAGAATTTCGTGCCAGAGTTTCTGGTATGGAATTGATGGGCCGCCGTTGCTCTTAGCACGCCACCATCTGAGAAACGCACCTTAAATACAGGCACAGCTTCGTTGACTTCGACGGTGTGGACTTTGCCTGTGCCTAAAACAGTGCTAATTTCGTCACCAATTTCAATTTCATCCACACGCCGCCAGCCATCGGGAGTAGCAACCAACGTATCGCCTGTTACACAAGGATTGGTGCTTTCCAATTCATATAGATGAGGAACGGGATTTTCGGCGTTGGCGGTATCCAGAAATAGCACACCAGGTTCGCCGTTGTGATGCGCCTGTTTGACAATCAGGTTGAATAACTCGCGGGCATCAACTGTTTCATAGACCTGTCCGCCGAAGCGCAGATCAAACGTGTCGCCTTTTTCGACGGCCTGCATAAACTCGTCGGTGATGCCGACGGAGATATTGAAGTTGGTAATGGCGTTTTCGTCAGTTTTACAGGTGATGAATTTGCGGATGTCGGGGTGATCAACACGCAACACGGCCATATTTGCGCCGCGCCGGGAATTATGTGTCACCATCCCATTTGCTAAATAAGTGTGGTTGCCTTCCACTTCGATGTCGAGTGTCAGGGCTTCGCCCGCGTCCTCAACGGACTCAACCATAACGAACCAAAGATCATCAAATGGGCGTGCATATTCGGCAAAGTCGGCATATTTTTCTGCCAGGCGTGCATAATCGGAGGCCGTTAGACGACGGTCTCCACGCAAATAGCGCAACAGTTGTCTACGCATGTGTGGCGAAGTCGCCCTGATTTTGACGCCAGCTCCATGACTACGGCGATCTATCTGCGGCAATGCAGTGGCATCCAACGCTGGCTGAATCCAATACGCGGCATGTGGCAATTCGTAGCTGGTTTCGCGTTCCAAATCAGGTTCAAATTCCATGCAGATTTTGAAACGGGAGCCAGGTGAACACCTGATGCGCTCCTGCCAGACTCGCAGTCCGATATGTGAAGTAATCCGCAATGACCAAACTGGCACTGTTCCATAACGATTCTCGTTGGCCGGTTGTTGACTGATGCGAACTGGACAACCCAGGCCCATCAGGAGGATGGCAGCCTCACGGATCAGGGCCTCGGAGGTACTGAGGAGTTGCGGGTGGTGGTGCGAAATGGCTCCGTCAACCTCGAATAGACCGCGTAGGTAGGCCCCGACGATATTGGGTGGACTTTGACGAATTAGGCGCGGTACACGGGCAGCGGTACTATGAGACTTCGCCAGTCCATTCATCACTAAATAGTCTTTGACAGCACGATTGTCGATTACGAATGTGACCGAGGCATCATTGGCTTTTTGCTGGCGATGAACGGTGATGTGATCTCCAAACAGGCGGCCCATCAACGATGGCATTTCGCGCATCAAGTAGCTATTGTGAGCAACACTAACGCCGATACGATGGTCGTTCTCGCCTGTTGCAACGAAACCATCACCAGCCATATAGCCCAGAAAGAAGGCCAGTTCCTCATCCAGAATCGGGCTGAGTTGGGGCATGACTTGGCTGCCATGCCGCTGTGTAGGCCGTCGCAAGGCCTGGAGTCGTCCCTGGTGCTGTCCCAACTTTACTAGAATGGCATCACCGGATTGTAATTCATCCAGGCGTCGCCAAACAGGACCATCAGTGGTCATGATTTTGACTTTGTGGTTGGGTGTTCCAGCTAGATTTAGTCCCATATCGGTTGTTACACGCAAAACAGGTGACACACCATTGTTATAAGCCTGTGTTGATTGGCGCGGACCGTCGTCGGTGTTGACAGATAAAGAATGCGAACGCCAGCCAGTTTCGGTATGGGTGACGATTTCATCCAGGCGCAGGAGGCCCTTTTCGGTGAAAATCAGGGTATCAGGTATTAAACAACCACCCTGAGCAATCTCTCCAAACGCCTGATCATACACTCGCAGAAACCCCACCGGCCCTGTCGCCGCACCGCCGGATGAGCGGACGATAGCTCCTGATGGACGCAGACGGCTGAAGGAAAACCCATTGCCGCCGCCGGTTTGTTGGATAAGTGCAGCTTGACGCAGTGTATCAAAAATGCCCGATCCGGTGCGGCCCATATCGTCCTCAATACCCAGCACAAAACATGCAGCCAGTTGGCCCAGAGGTGTTCCCGCGCCGGTAAAGGTAGGGCTATTGGGGAAGAAATTAAGGTTGGTCAATAAATCGAAGAATTTACGCGCCCAATGCTCCACCAGGGCAATATCATCACCGAGTGTTTTCTCAGCCAGAGCCACATGATAAGCGACCCGCCAGAACATCTCCTGCTCGGTTTCGACGGGCTGACCGTCCGCGCCTCGGCGCAAATAACGCCGTGCCAGCACAGTGCGGGCGTTATCACTGATCTTAATGTCGCGATCTGCCAAGTCCGGCGGAATGGGTATTTTTTTGAATTGGTTTACACGTGCAGATGATGGTGCTGCCATAAACGAACTCCTTGCATAGAAACAAAATCACGGAGGGGCGCACACTCCGTGATGTCAGTCAGTAAAAGACACTAAGGCTGTGTGCTACATGGTTGCATCCTTGGTTGCTTTTTCAATCAGCAAATGGTCAATTTCCTTCCGTATGCTTTCCAGGCTATCTAATCCCAAATACACAATCGCGTAGCGGATATAGGCAATGGGGTCGAGCATCTTCAGGCCAATGATGACCATATCACCCACTACCTGACTAGGTATTTCATTTTTTCTAGAGCGTTGCAGATCATCTTCAATGTTGTTGACCAACCGGTCAATATCCACCGCCGCTACTGGCCGCTTGGCACAAGCGATACGAATACCGCGAACCAATTTTTCACGATCAAACGCTTCGCGGCTGCCATCCCCTTTAATCAACAGGGGGATATTCACTAAAATACGTTCTACAGTGTTAAAACGATGCCCACAACCAGTGCATTCGCGACGACGACGCACCCCGCCCTGGGTATCCGGGCCGGTATCGAGAACACGGCTCTTACTAAGAGCGCCACAATATGGGCACTTCAAGCCACCTGTCATATAAACGATCTTCTAACTTAGGTTAACCTGTAATAAGCAATCAGTGATGAAACGATGTTTGGTATTGCGAGGCCTCTCAGCCCCCTATATATAGGGGAAAACAAAACTACAACCACCATATATGGTGTCTGATTGCCGGAAAACTGTCCTTACCTTATCACAGAACAGGTGTTCATTACACAGGACTGTGGTACTATCAAGAGATAGATTTGGGTTAAAACGGATTCAGAATCGGATGGCTAGTGGGTTTAGGTTACAACCTTAAAATTTTGCTCATCATCAAATTGTTGAGTCGATTTCGCCACCCTACCCCAACACTGTTCATGACGATGGCGCTACACCACTATTCCATAGATTCTATGTGTCAGGGTTTATCATATAGCCCACCCCATGAATAGTTTTGATGAACTGGGCATCGGGATTAAGCCCATCCAGTTTGGAACGCAGATTGCGAATGTGCGCCCGTACCAAATCGGGATCGCCGGTATTGGGAGGGTAGCTCCATACAGTTTCGAGTAAATGGCCGGGTGATAGCGCCTGATTAATGTGTTCCATCAAATAGCGCAACAAGCGGTGTTCTGTTGAGGTTAGTTGCACGGGTTCGCCATCTTCAGCTTGAACCTGACAGGTGTCGGAGTCGAGGAGGAGTTGGCCGACCTGAATGCGTGAACTGGATCGCATAACATCACGTTCGCTGCGGCGTAGTAGTGCCCGTACCCGCGCCTGAAGTTCCGATACTTCAAAAGGCTTGATAACATAATCATCGCCACCAGCATCGAGACCAGTGACAATATCATCGGTCTGACCGCGGGCTGTCAAAAATAGGACAGGAACAAAGTCATAAGCGTTGTCCTGGCGGATACGCTTGCAGACCTCAAAACCATTCATGCCCGGCATAATCACATCCAGGATAATCAAATGGGGTGTTTGCAACCGAAGTTTATCCAGGGCTTCATCACCAGACGTTGCACTTTCCACTTCATAGCCCTGGCGTGTCAGAGCGCGAGTTAAGGTTCCTAACACATCTGGGTCATCGTCAACCACCAGGATCCGTTCGTTTTCGTTCATAGTTCACTCCTTCTCGTCGGCAGTGCAACGGCAAAAATAATACCGTCTTCTCCCTGTGATTTGATTGTAATATGCCCTTTGCATTTCTGCACAACTTGTTGGCAAATATGAAGGCCCAGACCGGTTCCTTTCCCCTGGGCTTTGGTGGTGAAAAATGCCTCAAATACTTTATCCTGCTGTTCCTCGGGAATACCAGGGCCATTATCCCATACTTCAACCTGAACCCATTCACCGTCCTCGCTGGATGTGGAGCGAATGCCAATTTGCGGTTCGGGGCGGTCCTGTACTGCATCGCGAGCATTGAGTAGTAGATTTAGCCAGACATCTTCGAGGTGACCATATAAACCATAAGCGGCTGGTAATGATTCATCAAGATCAGCTTGCAAATCAATGCCCAGCCGTCCAATGTGTCCAGTAATCAGCGATAGGGTGTTTTGAATGGTGTTGTTGATTTCCATTAATTCTGGTTGGCTATCCTCCTGATCCTGATAGGACATGCTCAGGAGCCGCCGAACGACTTCGTGGGCACGTTGCCCAGCTCGATATATCGCCTGGAGCGCTTCCATGTCCATATCATCGGGCATTTTGTCGTCAATCAAAATTTCAGCATCGCCTAAAATCGTCGTTAGGGGATTATTGATTTGGTGGGCGACAGCGGCGGCCAGTTCACCAATAGCTGACATACGGGCGGACTGCACCAGCCGAACCTGGGTGCGGCGCAATTCTTCCAGGCTGTTTTGTAGATCATGATAAAGACGAGCGTTTTGCAGCGCATTAGCGGCTTGCACCACGAGGGCACGCGCCAAATTTAGCTCACGCTCGGTGAATTGGCGAACTTGCAAGGTATTGACAAGCAGAACTAATCCCAGTATCTCACCTGAATAGACCAATGGCATAGCCAAAAGCGAAGGGGCTACGAAAAGTTTCAGAAGTGCTGATACATCCGGTGTTGGGTCGTCATCGACCTTTGATAACTGCAATAAATCCCCCGATTCCAAACAGTTCATCAGACTAGGGTATTGCACCAAATCCAGATAAGGCCAAGGCGCTTCTAACCAAATGCCACAGCCGATATCAAAACACTGGCTAAAAACCTCTTCTGATTTATGCCAACGCCAAAGGCTCCCAAAGCTTGTGCCAGTTTGTGCCAATAAATCTTGCATTACCAATTGGATCTGTCGTCGCTCATCAGCATGGCTGACATCGTATTGGATGGCAATCTTCGTTCCTATGGCTTGCACAATACTCACATCAACATCATCAACAGTATCTAATGCACTCAACGACAATATCCCCAATGGTTGCAGGTCGATATTGGTATGGAGCGGGATAGTCTGAGTTTTGTAGGTACTATGCTGATAGGAGACAACGGCACGAACCAGCTTCGATTTTGATAATGCCTTGTCAAATGTTGGGGCGTCTGAACCAGCCACTCGCGGGCCATTTTCGGGTGACCAATGCGCCTGTCGATAACTTGCCAGAATATTCAACCGATCTGTTGTGCGATCCCAGGCCGTGATTTCACACCAATTCATCCCCAGCACACCCGTTAATTGTTCGGCGACCATTCGCAGCACGCCGTCCAGATCCAGTGTTGAGTTAACAG
Source organism: Aggregatilineales bacterium (assembly GCA_965215855.1). GTDB lineage: Bacteria > Chloroflexota > Anaerolineae > Aggregatilineales > J027 > J027. The sequence goes on from CBDCER010000003.1 coordinate 1,163,477, forward strand.
CTTCGCTGGCTTTAACCAATGTCATCAGCTCTGATGAACGCGCAACTGATTCGCCATAGAGTCGGGCGTTCTCAATCGCCACTGCTGCATGAGAGGCCAATGCTTCTAGCAATGAGCGATCATGGTCGGTGAAATTCCGCTGAAACGTGCGATTATTGACACCCAATACGCCAATGATTTGGTCTTTGCTTTTTAAGGGGACATAGAGCAACGATTGAACGTAATAAGCTGTGCTGATTTTGTGCCAACCAGAATGGGCGATCAACAAGGGTTGGCCGGTTTTGAACACCTGCCCAGCGAAGGAATCTTTGGTACGTATTCTGAAATCGCGGGCGGTTTCGCTATCTACGCCTTTGCCGGCGCGGACGAACAGGGAAGTAGCATCATCATCGGGAAGTAGCAACAAACCTTCTTCAGCAGATGTTAACGAGGTAGCGGCTTCGACCACTTTTCGTAAGATAGCGTTGAGTTCAAGGGTTGAGTTCAAGGTCTGAGCGATGTCGGACAGGGTGCGTTGTGCCCGCAGTTTGAGTGCCAGGACCGCGTAAACGCTGTCATCGTCTTCTTGCTCAATTCCAGGTAACAATGTATCGCGCTCTTTTTGAGGCTTTAGGCGTCGGAGGGTTTCGCGGACGGCATGTAACAATTGTTGCGCTCGCACGGGCAACAACACGGCCCCAGATGCACCATCAGGCACCTCGCCATCAGATTCAGTATTCATAAGAGCGATCCAGGGAAAGCGCCCAAATGCAATATCCTCCCGCAGTGCTTCCAGGATAACCTGAGCATCATTGCCCGACACACGCAAATCAACCAGAGCCAGATCCACGTGGATTTCCTCGGCCAGAGAACAGGCCTCGTTGACAGAATAAGCATATTGAGGTTTATACCCGCCACTCTTCAGGATATTTTTTAGAAGATTGAAAAGATTATGGTCTTCCCCAATAATTAAGATGTTTTGCGTACTCATGAGTGTTTTATGCTTCCAGTTGTTTCGATGGCAATACCAGGATTGGCAACAGACATTTACAATTTTCATAATCAATATAACACTATTTTCGGGAATCTGTTGATTTCGGCATTAGCATTGTTCAGCAGCGCATGACATTTGATGATGAGAAGGCAATGGTTCCCAACCCCAAGATATTGTACAATGGCGCGGTAATGTCTAAAGTGAGGCAATGAATGATTAAACAGATTGCGGTTTATTGTGGAGCTGGCGCTGGAACCAAACCAATTTATCGCCAGGGTGCGACAATATTGGGTAACGCGATGGCAGCACGGGGTATTGGTCTTGTTTTTGGCGGTGGCGGTAATGGCATGATGGGAACCATCGCTGATGCAGTCGTGGAGGCTGGTGGCCGGACCGTGGGCGTTGCGGTCTTCAACAAAACAATAGATTGGCGCGAAGTGACTCACACCAACCTGACAGAGCTGCATGAAGTCGCCGATATGCACACGCGCAAGGCAATGATGTTTGATCTAGCCGACGGATTTATCGCCATGCCAGGGGGGTATGGAACACTGGATGAGTTATTTGAGATTATCACTTGGGCGAAAATTGGTCTTCATCACAAACCCATCGCGCTATATAACATTGCGGGCTATTTTGACCCATTGCTGGCGACGATCCGACATGCCGAGAATGAGGGGTTTATCCCGGAAGAAAATTATAATCTTGTTTACGCCAGCGATTCACCCGATGACATTCTCGACAGAATGTTGAACTCGAACGCGCATTAAGGGCGTGGCGCAGCATCTCCTAAACGCAAAACAGCCAACATAGCATCGTGAATTCCTCCGTTGGAGACGACGAGGCGTGGTTTAGTGACGATGATTTCATCTTGTCTGCCATTATAATCACTGACTATTCCCCCAGCTTCCAAAACAAGCAATACACCTGCCAGGACATCCCAGGGATTGAGTTTTTGCTCCCAATAACCATCAAAACGTCCGGTGGCAACGTAGGCTAGATCTAGGGCAGCAGACCCCATACGCCGCACACCGCGTGTCCGTACTACGAATTGTCCCCACAGTGCTGCATTGTTTTCGGAATCTGTCCATTTATCGTAAGGAAAACCGCTGGCGACGACGGCAGATGAGAGCTTGGTGGTAGACGATACTTGAATCGACTGGCCGTTCAGAGACGCTCCCCTACCTTTGGCTCCAGCGAAACATTCATCACGCATAGGGTCATAGATTACGCCAACCAGCGGCCAACCATCAGATCCAGCCAGTGCCATACTGACACAATAATGAGGAATACCATGCGCGAAATTGGTTGTGCCGTCCAGTGGATCAATGAACCAGCGATAGTCTGTGCCAGTCTGCCCATTGTTATAATCGCCACCTTCTTCTCCCATGATCTGATGGTCGGGAAAGTTTCTGGTCAATCGTGACACGATCAGAGTCTCGGCAGCACGATCTGTTTCAGTCACCAGATCATTGTCAGCAGATTTGTGGTCAGTGAGGTGGGGGTGACGGGCCTGATCGCGCAATAAGACGCCCGCTTCCTGGGCTATATCAATGGCTATTGTCAAAATCTCGGTTAGTTCCGGTTCGTTCATGTTTTCCTCGTAAACAATGCTACACAGGTAATCGCGGTGGTATGGGGTGCAAAATCAAGGGGTTGTACAGTCAACAGTCGGTAACCATGCTCGCGCACCAACGTCTTTGCATCACGGGCGAAGCTGATCGGGTTTTGTCCAACATAAACGAGGGTTGGAACTCGCAATGCTGCCATTAAAGTCCGATTCAGCCCTTGTTTGGGTGGGTCCACAACGGCGGCGTTATAATCCATATCAGGTGATAACACGGCATCAACGCGCCCTTCGATAATGTCTATGTTGTCCAGGTCGGCCAAATTTTCCTCGGCGTCAGTTGCGGCAGGAGGATAGCTGTCGATATAGGTGACATGGCTGACATAGGGGGCGATAAAGGCAGAAAATGTGCCAATGCCACCATATAGATCGAGTATCGTTTGATCGCGTCGTAGCTTCAAAAAGTGCATGACGACTTCTATCAGACGCTCAACTTGTCGAATATTAGCGCGATAGGCCACGCCAGCAGTGATGCGAAATGTCCGGTCGTAAATGCGCTGACGGATGTGGGTTGTGCCGATCATGTTGAACGGCTCATGATGGCTCAACAGAAAATTGAGCGAGGCTGGAAAGGTAGTCTTTAGCTCAGGTGGTGAATCATCGACAGTTTGCAGCACCAACATCCGTTCACCGGCTTCGTTAACCCACACGTCCAACGATTTGAGCGTATCTAAAGCCAGGTTGAGTTCATCAATGACGGTCATGATTTCGGGGTGAGCGATAGGGCACTCGGCAATGGGCAAAACCGATGTCTGATCATATGTAGGGAAGCCGAGTTGACCATCGGGAGCGGGGAGGAATTGCGTGTGGTGAGTATAGCCCCATGTCTCTGGGCTGCCGATTGTCAATTGCACAGGTGGTTCTCGGAAACCGCCCGCCGTCTCGAGCAAAGTAGCAACGATGTCCGTTTTTAGCGCGAGTTGGGCTGGATAATCAATATGTTGCCACTGACAGCCGCCACATTTCCCAAAATGGGAACAGCCCGGCAAGATGCGATCCGCTGATGGACCCTGAAGAGTTACCCCTTTACCAATGGCAAATTCGCCTTCGTCACCGACAATGCGAACGGTCAGCGTCTCGCCCGGCACAACGTAGGGAACAAGTACCGCTCGCCCCTGATGGTAACCGATGCCACGCCCGTCGGTGGCGATATCTGTAATGGTTATCTCTACCAAAACCTTGACCTCTGGGAGTATAATTTTCTGTTCAAAACATTGGCAGGATAGCGCAAATTGACAACGATTTCCAACCATCCTCATCCAAAAGCCAGGACTCAGCGCATCGTTGGGCTGTTCGCGGGCCTGGGATTGCTCGGTGCCCTTTTGGGCAGTCTGGGCCTGTTATTCATCGGGCTGGCATATGGGTTGATTTTGATGTTAATCATGATTCCATTTCTGTTGGCGCTGAGTATGCCATTGCTATTGCTGACATCGCTGCATCCGGCGGTACGAGTAGAGGAAAAAGGGCTACATTTGAAGCCATTAGTTTTCCGAACCAGTTTTCTTGAGTGGGACGCCATCGTGGGGATGGTTGAACATTCGCTGGTGAAGCCGCCACCGCCAAGCAAAATCAGACGGCGAGACCCCCATCAAGGGGAAATGTTTTTGGTTCAACCAGGGCATTTACCCTGGCACTATCGTATGGTTGGAGTGATCGCAGGGCATGGCTTCCAACCCGTTTTTGCTATCTCGAATCGCACACACGTTGATCATGAACGCTTGCGCGACACTATTCACCAACACTTATCTACAGGAAAGTGACAAACCATGCCCAATATCTTGATGCTAACCCCTTATCTACCTTATCCACCAGTGAGTGGTGGCCGGGTGCGAACTTATAGCCTAGTAAAGCGACTGTCGCGTGAACACAATATTACGGTTGTTTGTTTTGGACGTCCCGAAGAGCAAGATTTTGATCTGGAGCCGATGCGGAAATATTGCGAATTGGTGGTTGTTGATCGGCCATCCAGCCCCAGCACATTTAAGGCAGCTCGGATGACACTAACAGGTATTAAACCAATCACCATGCGCCTATATACCACACAGAAATTTCGCGAGACTATCACCCGTTTGTTGAGTGAGCGTCAATTCGATGTAATCCATGTTGAATCGTTTTATATGATGCAAAATATTCCAACAGAGTCGACAGTACCGGTGTTGCTATCTGAACCGGCGATTGAATATGTAGCATGGTGGCGTCATGCACGGGTGGCCCAACCTTTTATTCAGCGGCCCGGTATTGCATTGGAATCACTCAAAATGCGTCGGTATGAGCCGCGAACCTGGAAACAAGCAGATATAGTCGGCGTGATGTCAGATGTGGATGCCGCTGTCATTCATAAGACTACATCAGGTGTAAAAACCATGCCCACACCTAATGGGGTGGATGTCGAATATTTTCACCCTGGCGAAGGCACACGTGAGCCAGCCACCACAATTTTTATGGGCGATTACAAATATTTCCCCAACGCAGATGGAGTTCTGTATTTCGTTAACGAGATTATGCCCCTGATCCGTGCCCATAATCCTGATTTTACGCTGACATTGCTCGGTAAAGACCCTACACCAGAGTTAATGGCGCTCGATAAAGACCCGTATTCGGGGGTTATTGTCACTGGCCTGGTGGAAGACACACGCCCTTATCTGACCAAATCGACTGTATTTGTGTGTCCCATTCGCAGCGGAAGCGGCACGCGTTTCAAACTTTTGGAAGCGATGGCGTGCGGTATTCCGGTGGTGAGTACCTCGGTGGGATGCGAGGGATTGGGTGCAGAGCATGGCAAACATCTACTGATAGCAGATACACCCCAAGCATTTGCTGAGGCAGTGTTAGAGTTGATTGATAAGCCAGAAACCGCCCGCAAACTCGCGCAAGACGGACGACAATGGGTCGTACAAAATCATGCCTGGGAAAACAGCGCCCGATTAGTTGCCGATGCTTACCGGCAGTTGATGAACTCGTAACTCAGATCGGCTCTAGGTGGGCTTCAACCCAAGCATCGTAGTGTTTTGCTATCTGTTGCGTCAGAGGGCCAGGCCTACCTGTGCCGATGGTATAGGTGTCAATTTGTACAATGGGTATGACACCCCGGCTACTACTGGTCAAAAATGCTTCGTTCAGCGTAGGAATATCACGAGCACTGATAGGTAACAATTTCAGTGGCAAAATATCACGAATCATTTGTAAAGCGATTTTTCGAGAAATGCCATTCAACACACATGACTCATCGGCGGTATACAACACATCGCTTTGAATCGCATAGAAATTGCTGCCAAAACCTTCCAACAAGTGTTGGTGATCATCTACGATAATACCTTCATAAGCAGCGGGCGGGAGAGTCTTCAGGGCTGTTTCGCGGCGAGCCATCCACTCGTTGGTTTTAGAACGAGGATTATGGCGTGTAATAGCGGCAGTTGCCACATAGACACCATCGGTTTTGACCGCCGGGGGCACACCAGCGAACGGCTCTAGGGACAGGATCAATCGGGTAGGGTCATCTCGTGGGGCAGTGATTCGAAAACGGGAATTTTCATAGCCTGAACGGTCAATCAGCGCCCGCAATGCCATTCGCAATGCATGACGATCTAATTGGAGGGAAATGCCTTCCAACCGAGCCGACTCTTCCATGCGATCTAAATGAGCATCCAATAATAAGGTGCGGTTCCGGTTGAATGTACTCGCGATAGTATAAACACCTTGTCGTTCAAATTTGGCAGCTTCGCGCAATGAGTCGGCAGTGTAGTCAGCATCAAATAGCCCAGTGGGTGTCAAGACTCCAATGGTGGTTGGCATATGTTATCCCAGCAAAATAGATATACAATTTCCCAAATTATACCTGGGGGCTTAATCAACAGCAGCCCTTGTTTTTGCGGTAAAAGCATGATAACATGCCGTGCGATTTTGTTGCAGAAAGTCATTTGTAGGAAAAGGTAATCTGATGGGGCCTCTACCCAAACGTAAAATTTCACGACGGCGTAAACGTCAACGTCGCGCCCATGATGCCCTGACTCCGACCCACCTGGTGCGGTGCGATACTTGTGGTGAGTATAAACCTTCTCATCAGGTCTGCCCACATTGTGGAACATATAGAGGGCGTGAAGTCATCGAGATTGAAGAAGAGTAACAGCGCGACCTTCTATAAATTGAGACGAGAACAGGCACAGGCCGTTTCCCGTGTGATGGGATGCGGTCTTTTGTCATTAATTTATAAGGATATTGTTGGCTAAATGCAGGCTGTGTATTTTCGAGAACTCAATGCAGCCGATATATCCACCTTGCACGTCTGCTGCTGGCCTGAAAAAGATAGGACAGTAATTGTGGAATTAGCGCAGCGTGTCCAAAAAATGGCTGAACAGCGCCGAGGTGGTGCTGTGGTGGCGGTTGTCGATGGGCGCGTCTGTGCGTTTGGTATGGTAACACTGTGGCGAGAAATCGGTGAAATCAGCGATTTGGTAGTCCATCCTGCGATCCGTGGTCAAGGTATTGGCACGGGAATGATTGAGCAACTCAGTACATTGGCGCAGAAATTAGGAGCTACAATTCTGGAGATTGGTGCAAAGGTAGAAAATACGCGAGCATTGGCATTGTATCAACGATTGGAGTTTGAAGCACATCGTACTGTGGAATTATTGGCCGACGCACCGATTCTTTACTTGCGGAAACAGATCTAGGAAAGGCAAATAGGGATGAGCATTGACTATCGACAGCGGCTTCTCGAGCGCCTGAATGACCACAGTGCTATCATCGGGATTGTAGGTCTGGGTTATGTGGGGTTGCCGTTGGCAGTCGCCTTTGCCGAAAATGGCTATCGGGTGATTGGGGTAGATGCTAATCCAGACAAAATTGAATTATTGAGGCAGGGCAAAAGCTACATCATTGATATGCCAGATGAGCAAATCGCGCCTTTAGTCCACAATGGGAGATTGCAGGCGAGGACAAATTATGAGGCCCTGCGAGAAGCTGACGCAATCAGCATCTGTGTACCCACTCCGTTACGAAAGACCAAAGATCCGGACCTGACATATGTATTACAGGCGGCTGAGGGCGTTGAACGGATCGCTCACGCGGGCATGATGGTTAGCCTGGAAAGCACGACATATCCTGGCACGACCGAGGAAATTATCGTGCCACGTTTAATGGAGCAGGGATTGACTGTGGGTGAGGATGTGTTTGTAGTGTTTTCGCCAGAGCGCATTGATCCGGCTAACCCCGTTTACAACGTCCGGAACATTCCACGAGTGGTAGGGGGTGTAACAGAAGCCTGTCTGGAAGTGGGGGTGACATATTACGCGGTGACAATTGATGATATTGTGCCAGTGTCATCTACTACTACGGCTGAAATGGCAAAATTATTAGAAAACACCTTCCGTGCCGTCAATATTGGGCTGGCAAATGAAGTGGCAATTATGTGTGACCGATTGGGAATAGATGTGTGGGAAGTGATCCACGCCGCCGCCACTAAGCCGTTTGGATTTATGCCACATTATCCAGGGCCGGGATTGGGCGGACATTGTATCCCGCTTGATCCACACTATTTAAGCTGGAAGTTGAAAACACTTAATTACAATGCACGGTTTATTGAACTGGCGAGTGAAATCAACACCAGTATGCCACTGTATGTCCTTGATAAAATCGCGGATGGGCTGAATGATCTAGCAAAATCTATCCGTAATTCGCGGATTGGTATTTTGGGTGTAGCGTATAAGAAAAATGTGGACGATGTGCGAGAAAGCCCAGCTCTGGACATCATTCAATTACTAAAGAATAAAGGCGCGGTTGTAGAATGGACGGATCCTCATGTTGAGAAAATCCGGCTGGACGGAGAAGATTCTTCGACGCGCGTAGCATTAACACCCGCGTGGTTACAATCATTAGATTGCGTTGCTATTATCACCGATCATGATGCGTTTGATTGGGAAATGATTGTGAGAAATAGCCGTCTGGTGATTGATACACGCAATGCCACTGCTGGCATTGTATCCGACACACCGATTGTGGGGCTGTCGGTACGAATCGGGTAGCCCGGATAATCTGAATTATTGCACAATAAAAGCTAAAGGGGCCGACGAGATGGTGTCGGCCTCATTAGTATTTTGCGGGTTTAGAACAGTGACAACTGTTCGGGCGGGGGGGGAGGTGGTGGCTCATCAGGGGGCGGTTCCTCATCTACCATACCCTCAAATTCGTCCAGAAGTTGCTTCATCCTGCGAAAATCGTCTTCCATCACGGGACGCAGGGATGGGCTGCGAAGAATGGCCGCAGGGTGAAAGAGCGGGTAATAGATGCGTCCGCGATATTTCTTCGGTTTGCCGTGGATCCGCGATATTTTTTCTCCAGGGAAGAAGCGTTCCATACTATAGCGGCCCAGCGTGGCGATAATCTTGGGCTGAATGACGGCAAGGTTACGATCCAGAAAGTGCTGACAGGCTTCAATCTCAGCACGAAGCGGGTCGCGGTTTTGGGGTGGACGACAGCGGACAATATTGGTAATGAAAACATCGTCGCGGGTCATACCGATCAATCTCAATAACTCTTCGAGATAGCGCCCAGAAGCTCCAACAAACGGCAGTCCTTGTTTGTCTTCATAAAATCCGGGAGCTTCGCCAATGAACATGAGATCAGCGTCAGGGCGTCCGGCTCCTGGCACGGCCTGGGTTCGCTCGCGATGGAGGTTGCAAGCTGTACAAGCGTGGATTTCTTGTGCGATAGCGGACAGTGATTCTTCGGCACTCATAATAGCAAATTACTCCTTATCGAAACATCGCCGAATGCCCCTTACTCTAGCGGAGGGGATTAGGCAACACACTCATAACAATGGGACACTAAACGGCAGAAGCTGAAAAAACTTAATGTTTGCCCAATGTGGCTCTTTAAATTGCTGTTTGCAGCCGTGTAAGCCTGTAGAAGCCCCTGAATTCATTCATGAGGAGCCGTCACTCCTTTTGATCTACAGGTGAATGTACCGCCCGTTCCATTTGTATGCCAGTAAACTGATCCTGAAAAGGCACTTTATTATAAAGTGCAATCAAACTGGCCCGTAGAAACGAGCGATAGCGGGCATCAAGTGGTTTGGCGACCATGTAATAAGCATCTTCGTGATTATCACGATAATAGTTACTCAATATTCTGGTCTTTGTGAACCCATATTTTCGATAGAGATTTTGGGCAACCGTGTTACTGGCGCGTACCTCCAGCACAACATGGTCAGCTTCCAGGACAATGCCACGAACAATCATCCCCAACAACATCAACTCACCGAGTGAATACCCTCGATAATCCGGATGTGAGGCAATGGTACTGATGTGTGCCTCACGACGGCGCACCCACATACCGCCATAAGCAACCAAAGTATGCGCGGGAGGCGGCGTCTTGCGGATAATTTGCAGGCGGCTCAAAAAACCCGAATTAGCGGGAGGGGCAGGCTGCCCTGGTAATTCAATGACGCCCAACGCAGCGTTGGCATTATGCTTGATTTCATAGTTATAGGTCAATGGCGACCAAGGCATCGAAAATGAGCGATGGTCGATACGCACAACTTGATCAACATCCGTCACTTTCATGGGGCGCAAAATGTACAAATAGAGCCTTCCCGAAATTTATGTCATATAGATCGGCATAACCGTAGCCGAATTGCCCACGTCACCAGCAACTAGTTGTGCGAGGGCCAATTGTGCCAGTATGCTCGCTCGCCTCAGTCGAAATCCCAATGGAGTAATGTGGATTAGGTATCGGCTGGCAGCGATGATTTGCTGACCATCAGGTGTGATTTCTCCGTTGATGAGAACTGGTCCCGTCAAAGCCACATCAGTTTTTCCCAGGTTGTCAATTGGGGAGCAGCAATCGAAATCCATTGATCTTGTTGCCACTCATAGGTTGCACTGATGATACGACGACGCCCAGCTTGAATAACAGCTATCAAGGTATCATGCAAAGGAGGTGTACCAGCCGCAACACTATCCAGGGTAGAAACAGGAATCAGTGGGATATCGAGAGCCAATGCCAGCCCTTTGGCAGCTGCCATGCCAATTCGCACGCCAGTGAAGGATCCTGGCCCCTGAGCAACGGCAATCGCATTTAATTGATGCGATTGTATATGGTTCTGAGTCAGGATGTCAGCAATCGCTGGCGCGAGTTCAAGATTATGTTGGTTAGGCGTCAGCCAGGTGTGTTCAGCTAAAACATACTGTTCATCGATCAGTGCCAGACTCAAGAGACGAGTGGCAGTATCTATTGCCAACAACATCATAACATCAAATCCTTCTGGAAAGCCTGTACCAAAGCGCAATGGTGTTCACCGTAGCTGGTCAGAACCAGGTAGCGGCGATTCGCGTCCTGGAGACCATGCTGGATATCGATCCAAAGATGTTCGGTGGGCAAAAACTCTCGGATGCGTTCCGGCCATTCAATGATCACTGCGCCGTGACTATCCAAGATGTCATCCAATCCAATCGACCATACGGCTTCAGGTGATTCGAGGCGATAAGCATCAATATGGTAAAGTCTCTGGGTATCACGCTGGCGACGATAGATATTGACCAAAACATAAGTGGGGCTGGTGATGCGGTCATCACTCTGCCAGCCCTGCCCAAGGCCACGCACCAGTGTAGTCTTGCCAGCCCCTAATGAGCCAGATAGGCAAATAACATGCCCGGCACTCAACAGACTACCCAGATGAACCCCCAGGTAGACCGTATATTCGACATTAGGGCTGTTGATTGACAAGGTAGTGGAATCTGACAATGTATGAAAACTCCTAACAGCAAGAAATCAAGGTGATTATAGCAGTCCAAGCAGCGTCATAAAAGTGAACCACAGGGTGATTCGAGCAGTATTCTTTATTGATTGTAATAGCGCGTTGATTTCGGCTGTAAGCATGTTAATTTTTGCCTCGTGATATTTCCGCTCTCAATTTATAATAGAGAATGGTAGACTAAACTCAGCCGGAAGCGATAACCTTCTGTCGAGTAACATTTGCAAACTCATGCAAGTTCGCTTAAAATTTCAGCTCCAAAAAAGGTTATTGGAAGAACGCCTGGAAGGAGAATGACTCTTTTGAATGTCTTACTGGAAGTTGATGATCTACAAGTAAAATTTCAGGGGGAATTGGGAAGTGTTTATGCGGTGAATGGGGTTTCCTATCGCCTGCATGAAGGTGAAACGCTGGGGGTTGTGGGTGAAAGTGGTTGTGGCAAGAGCGTTCATGCGCTGTCGATGATGGGGTTGTTGCCAGTGCCTCCCGCAAATATTCAAGGCGAAGTCCATTTTCGCGGGCGCGATTTGCTGAAACTCTCCCGTGACGATATGCGGCTGGTACGCGGCGCTGAGTTGGCAATGGTCTTCCAAGACCCCATGACCTCACTTAATCCGGTGTTGACCATTGGCCGCCAGATCACTGAAGCATTGAAATTACACCTGGGCATGGATTTGGAACAAGCCCGCCACCGCGCTGCGGAGTTGCTATCGATGGTAGGTATCCCGATGGCAGACCGTCGTTTGGACGACTATCCCCACCAATTTTCAGGTGGAATGCGGCAGCGTGCCATGATCGCGATGGCTTTGTCGTGTAACCCGCAACTGCTGATCGCCGACGAACCAACCACCGCGCTGGATGTAACCATCCAAGCTCAAATTCTTGATCTGGTACGTCGTCTGCGTGATAAGATTGGTATGGCAATTATCTGGATTACGCACGACCTGGGTGTTGTGGCTGGACTGGCCGATACATTACAGGTGATGTATGCGGGATTTATTGTGGAACGTGGACCAGTCCATGAAGTTTTCCATGACGTGCGTCATCCCTATACAATGGGGTTGCTTGGTTCTCTACCACGTTTGGATAAAAAACATCAACGATTATCTTCGATCTTTGGATCGCCGCCCGACCTACGTACCGAGCCAGCGGGCTGTCCTTTCGCACCGCGCTGTCCTTTTGTGATCGACAAATGTCATAACCAGCATCCCCAACTTGCGCCCGTTGTAGAAGGACATCCTGAGCATACGACAGCGTGTTGGGTGGATGTGCGTGTCGCCGAAAAAACCCGGCCAGAAATGGTCGTCTAATCCTGAGAAATTGCCGAAAGGAGGGTGCGCGGAGGATGTGGTTCAGCATCCCTTTAGCGTCATAAATTTATGTCAATGGTAGGAATTCAAGAACAAAGCGTTAGTAAACGCACAGATAGAGACGTTTTTATCTCAGTACGCGGCTTGAAAAAACATTTTCCGATTAAGACTGGGTTTCTTTTTAATCGGGAAGCGATTGCGGTAAAAGCCGTCGATGGGCTGGATTTTGATATTCTTAAAGGTGAAACACTTGGTCTAGTGGGTGAAAGTGGTTGTGGAAAATCGACCACAGGCCGCACAATTTTGCAACTGCACCGAGCTACCGAGGGATCAATCAAATTCCAGGGCGACGAACTGACAACTATGAAGGGTCGTCCTCTACGCGAAATACGCCGTGAAATGCAAATCATTTTTCAAGACCCATATGCGTCGTTAAATCCTCGCATGACGATTCAACGTATCGTTTCTGAACCGCTGCTGGTTCATAAGATCGGCAGTGAAAGCGACCGCCGCAAGCGCGTGGCCGAATTGTTGGAGCGAGTGGGACTGAATCCATATTTTGCAGATCGTTATCCGCACGAATTTTCGGGAGGCCAGCGGCAACGCATCGGAATTGCACGTGCATTGGCCCTGGAGCCATCGTTTATCGTGTGTGATGAGCCAATCTCGGCGCTGGACGTGTCGATTCAAGCCCAGGTTGTGAATCTGCTGCAAGAGCTTCAAGACGAGATGAACTTGACGTATTTATTCATTGCACACGATTTGAGTATGGTGCGGCACATCTGTGATCGTGTGGCTGTGATGTATCTAGGCAAAATCGTGGAACTGGCCGAAAGTGAAGAGCTATACACCAATCCACTCCATCCCTATACCCAGGCGTTGTTGTCGGCTGTACCCGTGCCCGATCCATCCGTTGAGGACAATCGCCAGCGTATTATCTTGAAAGGCGACCTACCCAGTCCGGCCAATCCTCCACCAGGCTGTAACTTCAATACACGGTGCCCGGTAGCAGTGGATGTCTGTCATCAGCTTGATCCTGAACTCATTGAAGTTCAACCAGGCCATTGGGTTGCTTGCCATCGGGTGACATAAGGGCAAAAATTAGCTTAAATAAATCGGGCTTTGGGGAACATATCCCACTTGCCTGATTGTGCCGTCTTGAACCAGCGAACCTGATTGCGAGTAAGGAAGATTAAAGGCGTTGAGGACGGCACATTTGTGAGGAGTTAGATCTATGGCAGAAGAAAACAAGGCAAAACCTGTAACACTTTTAGACGACAAGTCTATTTCTGAGAAAAAGACGACCCCACTAGGGGATGCCATCCGCCAGTTTCGCCACAATAAAGCTTCTGTGGTGGCACTGGTTATCATCGTTCTTTTCATACTCATGGCACTGACCGCTAATCTGTGGACAAGAATCGGGGTTTTGGACCATCCACGCGGGTTTAAAGCAACCCACACTATTGCCCCACAAGGATGGGATAATACTGGCGTTGATGCCTGGCCGGACCCTGGTCATTGTGCGCGTGATAATTTGGCACGACCGGAATCATGGTGCGATTTATTGGACGAAAAGGAACGGTTACGATTCCCCGAATGTGGGTTAGACCCCTTGACGCCTGAAGACCTTTCAGCGCCACAATGGTGTTATTTGTTGGGAGGCGACGAGCGGGGCAAAGACTGGCTGACACAAACCGTTTATGGTTCGCAAGTATCATTGGCTGTAGCAGTTACGGGGTCAACAGTAAGTCTCATTATTGGGGTGGTCTATGGCGTGATCTCCGGTTTCTATGGAGGTCGGCTGGATAACGTCATGATGCGTTTTGTCGATTTCTTGTATGGCGTGCCAGGGCTAGTGCTGATTATCTTGATGCAAGTATTCTTCCGTGAAGTATCACGGGAGTATGGTGATGCAGCAGGTATAGCCGGGTTTGTTGTCGAGTTAGACAGAAGCATGGGCGGGCTTTTCTTCCTGTTTATTGCCATTGGCCTGCTAAGTTGGATTGGTATGGCGCGTTTGGCACGTGGACAGGTGCTTTCCTATCGAGAGAAGGAATTTGTGGAGGCCGCTCGTGCTGTCGGAGCCAGTGACCGTCGTATCATTTTCGTCCACTTGTTGCCAAATGTGATTGGCCCATTGCTAGTGGCCGAAACGCTGGCAATCCCAGGGTATATTTTTGTCGAGGCATTCTTGAGCTTCATTGGTCTGGGTGTCCAACCCGGTGTGCCTAGTTGGGGTGAAATGATTAGCCGCGTGCGCCAACAGGGCGGGTTCGCTTCTAACCGCCATATTATCTTTGTGCCCAGCGTGGCACTGGTAATTTTGACATTGGCGTTCAATTTCTTTGGCGATGGTCTGCGAGATGCGCTGGACCCCCGCCTGCGCGGCAAAGTTTAGCAGATAAAGATCAAATGATACCGGGTCTGTCGTTAGCGACACTTAAGCACAGACCCGTTCCCTGAAATTCTTTGATGTAGGAGAATGCTTACGTGCAAACCAAAAAACCTTTAGTGGTATTACTATTTTTGCTGGTAGCGTCGTTGGCCTGTTATTCAGATAGTCCCTTGTGGGTGTTTGGAGTAACAGAAGTTCCGCCCACATCGACGTTTTTGCCAGAACCCGATACCAACTATCCGGCTAAATACTCGCCGGATCAATTGGTATTAGCACCTGAGCCGGCTGAACGAGAGCAGCCCTTTTTCTTTGTGACGAGGTTACCTGGCGAATTATTGAGCGGAGTTCGGAACGCCAGCGGATCATGCGAATATGGCGATACGCTGGAGATTCTGTATATCGGACATATTTTCGACGAAACAACAGATCAAATTTATCTCGATGAGATGTCGTTGGTGCCAGCAGAAGGCGATAGTGAAGTTCTCTACAATTTTGATGATGGCAACACCGCTGACTGGGCAATCCTTGAATCAGAAGCGGTGACAGGTAGTGTCGGTTTAGAAAGCCTGGAAGGTATCAATTATAGTGATGCTGCATCAATCCGTTATCAACTAAATCCACTTTGGTCGTTCTTGGACGAAGATGCAGTTGACGTCTCGAATGCAAGCGGTGTGTTGTCACTGGATACGGATATTCGTGGGAGTACCCGATTGGCAGGAGCTTATGCCCGATTTGACACGAGCAATGATTGGTCCGCTTACCAATCACTCTCAATGCGTGTTTTCGTGCCAGCCCAGGCAGTCGGCTATCGCATTGATGTCTATCTGAAGACGGGTACTGGCGAAGAAGCCGTCTCTACCGAGCGCATGGCCTTGACCTCTGGTGAATGGACAACCATCACAGTTGATTTGAGCAGCATGGGAGATCTGAGTGATGTTCGTGAACTGGGGTTGCGTGTTGGTCCCAGTCCCACCCGAACCTACTACCTGGTAACCTGTGCTGGTACAGTGGGCTGGGTAAATGAAAACCGGATTGCTGGTCCAGTAGCTATTGCCCGTGGACAGAGCGCCCAAACATTGAATGTGGGCATCAGACCTGGTCCAGCTACCGGAGGCTTCCAATTGCACGAAGGGGCCGAGCCGCCGACCAATGCTGCTACACCGCCAAGCTCGCGCACCTGTGAAGTTGGTGAGGTTGTCGATGTTACGGATATTTCGGCAGTTGAGGACGTAACCGGACAATTCAAGATCTGGTACCAGATCTTTTGTCCAACATCGGGCGTACAGGGCTGGGTAGCCGAAGATCGCCTATTCGGGCCATTGGTACTACCGGCCACAGAGGGTCAGGGAATCATCTCATCCGATGTTGGTGTTGTTCAATTGACAGCTAACCCCGGTGACCCGGTTGATGAAAACTCGCCAGTTTGCGAGGCCAATACGCTATTCGAGACACAAGCGTTTGCTAACGTGGAAACCGAGAATGGCTATGTGCCGTATTACCAAGTTTCGTGTGGTGATAACACAGGTTGGGTCAGACAATCCACCGACGATGGACAATTGATCTTGCTTGAACTCACGCATCTGCCGGACAATCTGGTAGTGGCAATCGGTGAACAGAGTTTGCAGGATGCAGTCGAAGGCGAGGATGAGGACGGCACAGAAGATAGTGAAGACTCCATTATATCAGACTATGCGCCAGTTCCTTTGACCAACGAACCCGCCATTGCCTTGGAGGCAGTGGAAGGTTCTGATGTCGAGAGTAATATTGTTGGTAGGTGTCCATCTGGAACGGTAGTTCCAATTAACGAAGTGCAACCTCGGAATGAGGTCATTTTCTATCATGTCACTTGTGTACTGGAATATGATGAAACAGGCGCAGTCGTTAACGAGGTAGAAGGCTGGGTTGAAGACCGTTTCTTGCCGAATGCAACAGCTTTTGGCCCTGGTAGAATCGGGTGGTTTACACAAGAATCTCCTCCCAAGATTACGGGAACCCGTGAAACTTATGAAGGTCGTGTATTATTCGGTGAACCCCAACTAGCTGGAGATAATCCTCGTGTGGGGCAATGTGATTTGTTCCAACCTATAACTGTCGATGCAGTAGCCCTTCGTGAAAAGGCACTTTATGTCGTCGGTTCCAAATTCCGTCTCTTTTATCAGATAACCTGCTTGGACCCCGATGGAGTAGAGATTACCGGTTGGGTAAACGCAGATGAGGTAGGGAGCGATCTGATTCTAATCGGGCGTGATCCTTACCAATTGCTGGGTGGTTAATGCCACCAGGAAGCTATGGGGCTTCATCTATTCTGAGGTGAATTATGCAAAATATCATGAACGTACTGAAAGCAGTTCTCGATACCATCGTCAATTTGCTGGGCGGCCCCAGTATGTTGAAATTCCTGGTACGGCGTTTATTAGCTGCACTACCCGTGCTGTTTGCGATTATGATCGTAACATTTGCGCTGATCCACGCTATGCCAGGTGGACCATTTGATGCAGTCAATCAACGCCGAATGCCTGACCATATTCGTTTGCAACTGGAACAGCGATATGGGCTAACGAAGGCGTTGTTCTTTGACACTCCCGCCAATGCAAGAGGCGCAGAAACAACCTGGGGTAAGCAAGTTTATGTTAAGGGTGGTTTTGGCCCGGAAACATTGCTAGCGGGTGAACACCCTGAAATGCAGGATACAGACTTTTCTGTGTATCGCAGCTATGATTTATACCGCTGGGATAATGCGACAGAAGATTACCTGGTTTACGAAAAAAATCCCTATAGAAGCTGGGCGCAAGACAATGGTAATTTGATAGCGACGCTCGATGCTGCAAGTAACGTCTCATCCATAGTATCGGGTCTACCCGTGGTCAGCACGTTGGGGACTTCTCTGAGCGCAGGAACAACAGCTAATCAATCAGTTGATTCGTTGGAGGTCTTTCTTGAGGACTGTCGTGCCTATCGTTCGTGGCCGGGCTGGTCGCTTGTTGCCCGACGCGACGAATGTGTGGCTGTGGGTGGCGATGTCAACTTTTCCATTAATGAAGTGAACGAGGTCCTGCGTTTTGATCCATTGGATTCGCAATTCTGGAATTACTTCTGGAATGTGTTGAACCTGGACTTTGGTCCTTCGTTGAACATTGCAGAATTGCAAGAAAATCGGATGGTATCGGAGGAAATTTCCCGACGGTTACCAATTTCAATGCAGGTGGGCGTTGTATCCGTCGTCTTTGGTTTCCTGCTGGGCATTCCGCTAGGAGTGTTAGCAGCGATATACCATAACAGTCTGATTGATTACATCGCCACGTTCTTTGCCGTGTTAGGACAATCAACACCTATTATTGTGGTGGCTCCTCTACTGATTATTCTATTAGCCGTGGAGTTTGAAGTCTTGCCCACACCACAGCCTGATGTGTGGGAAACACCTATTTACAATACAGACCATCTGATTGCGCTGATTATGCCGACAATCGCCCTGAGTACCGGTATGAGTGCGGGTATTGCTCGTTTAACCCGCGCAAGTCTATTGCAGGTCTTGGGCGAGGATTACATTCGTACAGCGCGTGCTAAGGGTCTGAAAGAACGAACAGTCATTTATCTTCACGCTCTGAAGAACTCGCTGATCCCAGTAGCAACCATTTTGGGTCCATTGCTAGCTGGAATCTTGACGGGTACATTTATCGTTGAACTTGTATTCTTGATCCCTGGATTAGGAAGCTCGTTTATTGATGGTGTAGGGGCACGCGACTATACCACTATCATGGCTGTGACTTTGTTGTATTCGACGTTCTTGATTGCCGGAAACATCTTGGTAGACATCATCTACACATGGCTTGACCCACGCATTCGGTTCGATTAGCAGTTACATTAGCTTTTGAATACTAAGAGGACGGCAGAGGTCGTCCTCTTTTGATATATTCATCATAGGGGGGCACAGGTGTTTATCGTGATTCTGTCACATAGATCGGGTTGCTTAAAATCCAACATCGTTCCATCTCACGATATTCCCGCCACACTTCAATGCGATATGCTCCTGGCTCCAATGCCACATAGGTCAAATTCTCTACACCGATTTCTTCGGCAACTGTTTCACCATGTCGTATCAGTTTAATTCGTGATCGTCCGGGAACAACCGCTTGCAATGTTACTCCTGATTTCAAGCGAATAGTTTCTCCCATTTGAGCATAGGTGCTTTGTACACCCTGTGCCGTGAAGCGAAATCCTCTGGCATTACCAATAATTTGATAGCTGATAAAGGCACGACCCTGGCGTAACGTATCATAAATTAACTGCGAGTCTTGCTGTATATTGCCCACAAAATCAGTAAGGGTCAGAATATGCGTATTAACACAATTAAACAAGAAATCATATGGAAAAATGGTGTGTTTTATCGGGCCAATTTGATAACGTGTGCCGTGAGCATCAGAGTTGCCAATCCCGACAACTTGTTGACCAGTTGCCAGCAATTCATCCCAACGTGCTAATGTTTCAGGGCGTGGCCCCACAACAACTTTTTCGGGATTGAACACACGACGAACACTTTGCCAGGGAGTATTCAGCAAATCTTTGAAACAAGACATATAATTCCAAATCTCGAGGCCTGTGTAATTTGTAACCTCCCAATTAGTCCACGAAATAGAATTGCTATCAGCTTGCCAGGGTACTCGTTTGTCAAAAGGATGGGCCAAAAATGCCATGCCACCTGCTTTATTAACCTCATTAATCAATTGTTGTGGGTTATCAGCATATTGAGTCATTTCTTGGTCAACTGCATAAACTAAACAATGATTTACTTGGGGTTGGCGAGTGCGGTCATGAATTTCTTCTCCTGTGAGTACCAAAACGTGGCCTCGCTGATTATCGCCATAATACCCTTGCACATTGTTTACCCATATGTTGTGGTCAGTTACGATCACAAAATCAAGATTAGCTAACAATGCAGCGTCAGCAATTTCAGAATGCGTGGCTTCTCCATCAGAGTAAGGTGTATGCATGTGCATATTGCCAACGTATTCATAATAAGGCATGGCATTTTTGTCCTTTGAAATTAAATTCGGAAAAATATGATACCTCAAAAGTGATAATGTTGGAGTAGGGGAGCGTTGCTGAGTTAAAATTTATCTGTATTCCAAAAACTATATAATTTATAGTAGTAGTAGTAGGGGTGTTGAAAACTGTTGATAACTCTGTGGAAAACTCATCAGGACTCGCTGTTTAAAAGGCAATTCTGCCTGTGGAAAACCTGTTGATAACTTGTGGAAAACCTGTTCATAACTCCAGAGTTTTCCACAGGCAAAAGCCGAGTTATGAACAGGTTAGGCGAGTTATCAACAGGTAAAAAAAAGTTATGAACATATTCTAAATTAATTGTGTATAACTTTTGAATTAGAATGGCATAATGAAGCGAATTTGTGGCGAATGTTAAATTTTTGTGCCTGTTGATAACTCAGCCAAAACTGTTCATAACTTGTTCATAACCTGTTCATAACTCATATCGAACTTCATCTATACATTTTTCCTTAAGGAATCGGGATTATGAGTCGTGGTCAGATTATTTAATCTGGTTATAATGATACTAATAGCAGGACTGGTAGGTTGTGCGTCTACATCTAATGAAGCAGGTCCACGTCTGATCCAACAGAACACAGTGGGGATAATATCAATGACGCCTGCACCAACATTGACACGATCACCCTCCCCCACACCAACTCTTGTGCGGCCAACAACCTTTATCAACGAAATCATGACGTGGATTCCTGTTCCTTTGCCATCAGAGTCAGATTCGTTGGGGTTTATCACCAACACGCCCCCACCAACCAAAACAGCGACGCTAACTTCGACTGCTACACGCACGCCGACGCACACATTCACCCCAACGCTGACACCCACACGTACCCTGTCACCGACGGCCAGTCCATTCCCAACCGTGTTCACGGCAAGCTCTGTATCTAGTACACCTGGCGGATTGAATTGTACTTATACTTGGTTTGTGTCCCCTGCCCCGGTTGGGTGTCCGGATCGAACACCAGTTGCCCGGACAATGACATTGCAGATGTTTGAACATGGGGTGATGATCTGGGATAGCAGCGAGGACTATATTCTGATTCTGTTTGAGTTGCCAAGCGATCCGGCCTGGCAGATACGGCGCGATTCGTATGTGGCAGGAATGCCGGTGGAGGATCCGACAATTGTGCCTCCGCCTGGATTTCTTGAACCTGAACGCGGGTTTGGCTTGGTGTGGCGTAACGAGGTATCCATCCGTGATCAGTTAGGATGGGCGACTGCACCCGAACAGGGCTATACTGGCTATGTACAAATTGACGTGGTCAGCAGTGCCCGCTATGTACAAGGGGCAGCCGGTGAGGTGTATGTATTGCCTCTGGATCAACGTTGGTGGGGGCAAATTAATTGAGGATTGGACGATATGCGTCAAATGACCCGTAAGCTGTACCAACGGCTATGGCAACGACGTAAACGTTGGCAGCGAGTGTTGCTGGTCCTGGTGTTGGTGTTTTCGACCTTGCTCTCGGCATTGTATGCGTGGTTGTTTGTGGGGTTGCCAGATATTGATGACCTGGAAACGGGACTGGCATTGCCTAGCACCCGTATTTATGACCGACATGGGCGGCTGTTGTATGAAATTGTGGATTTGTATGGCGGTAGCCACCGCACAATCCCCTTGAGTGAAATGGCAGCCTGTATACCGGTTGCGACGATTGCGACTGAAGATGCCAATTTCTATCATCATCCTGGTGTTGATATTGAAGGCGTGGCGCGGGCGGTCTGGATCAATATTCGCGGCGGCGAAGTGCGGGCGGGAGGTAGTACCATTACACAGCAAGTCGCTCGCAATTTGCTATTGACAAAAGACCCCGCGCTAGATCGGAGTTTGCGGCGTAAACTTCGCGAAGGGGTTCTGGCACTGCAATTGACACGGCGCTATTCGCGAGACGAGATTTTGGCACTGTACTTAAACCAGACATATTATGGCAATCTGGCGTATGGAGTCGAGGCGGCGTCTCTGGCTTATTTTGGAAAGTCACCGGCTGCGTTAAGTTTGGCGGAATGTGCGATGTTGGCGGGATTGCCACAAGCGCCTGGTCAATATAACCCGCTGACTAATCCAGAAGCAGCTAAAGCACGGCAAGAGGTCGTGTTGGGGTTAATGGTGCGGCATGGCTATATCACAGCCGAAGAGGCTGATTATGCTACAAACGAGGAACTGGTCTATCAGTCTGCCTCATTTGAGATCCAGGCTCCGCATTTTGTGACAGCAGTCTGGACTCAACTAGAACGTGAGTACGGCGAGGTGTTGCTGGCGGGAGGACTGGAAGTCTATACCACGCTTGATCTCGATTGGCAGAATGCGGCCCAACGTATCGCGGTGCGCCATCTGGATTGGCTGAATAATCCGACGGACGGATCGGCTTCTCGAAATGCCCATAATGTTGCGCTGGTGTCGATTGATCCGTTTACTGGACAAATTCTGGCGATGTTAGGCAGCCCCGATTATTTTGATGAGGCGATTGCTGGGAATGTCAACGCTGCTTTAGCACCCCGCCAACCTGGGTCGGCATTGAAACCGTTTACCTATGCTGCGGCTTTTGATCCTGCCCAACCTGAACCCTGGACATCTGCCACGATGATTCTGGATGTGGAAACACCGTTTGTCACCCGTCGATTGGAAAGCTATACACCGGCCAATTTTGGTTTGGTGGAGCATGGGCCGGTGTTGATCCGCGAGGCATTAGCATCATCATACAATATTCCGGCAGTGGTTACATTGGATCATATCGGGGTAGAAGAATTGGTTGCTTTGACAACGCGCCTAGGTATCAGCACACTCACCGATACTAGTCGGTTTGATCTGGCGCTAACGCTCGGTGGGGGGGAGGTGCGTTTGGTTGAATTAACATCAGCTTATGCAGCATTTCCCAATGGCGGCCAGCGCATAGACCCGGTCTATATTCTCGAAATTCGTGATAGAGCCGGACAGGCCATCTATGAATGGGAAGCGCCAAATTTGGGACAGACGGAGCTTGACCCGCGTGTGGCTTTCCTTATCAACAGCATTCTTTCCGATAACAACGCTCGAACCCCCTCGTTTGGCCCAGCCAGTGCCCTGAACATTGGCCGGATAGCAGCAGCCAAGACAGGTACAACCACTGATTTTCGGGATAACTGGACGGTGGGCTATACGCCAAATCTGGTGGTGGGAGTCTGGGTGGGCAATGCCGATAATACACCGATGGTTGATGTCAGTGGCATCAGCGGGGCGGGTCCCATCTGGAATGAATTTATGCGCGAAGTTTTGATGGGGCAGCCTGAATATGCGTTTGAAGTGCCGGAGGGTGTAGTGAGGACGCAGGTCTGTGCGACATCGGGGCTATTGCCGACAGATGCTTGTCCTCAGCGTGCCTGGGAATGGTTTATCGAAGGCACGGTGCCAACGGATTACGATGATTTGTACCAAACATTTGAGATTGATAGTCGCACTGGACAGTTGGCAACCGATGATACGCCAGAGATATTTCGGTTGGAAAAGGTATATCTGGTCTTACCACCAGAGGCGCGGGATTGGGCCACCCGCCAGGGTATTGTGCCGCCACCAGATTCGGCGATTCGGGTGGGGCAAGATGATATTGAACCACTACGCCTGTTGGCTCCGGACCCATATACTATTTTTCAGTTGTCGCCATTGACACCGCTGGATACACAACGCATTCGATTATCCATCGCTACGCCACCTGATACAAAACATGTCAGGTATTGGTTGGATGGCGTTGTGTTGGCAACCCTGGAAACGGCCCCACATGATTTCTGGTGGGCGCTAACGCCGGGCAATCACAAATTATGGGCGACTGCCGTCCTGGAAGATGGCACGTCTCTGACGAGTTCAGTGATTACTTTCCAGGTTGATGTCTATGTGCCCAACGAATAAACGCGAGACGGCGGTGAGAGAACCGCCGCCTTGCACTTTGCAAATTAACTTTGAGTTTCTAACAGGCCATAGTTGCCGTCACGTCGTTTGTATAAAACATTTACCAAGCCTGTGTCGCCATTGAGATAGACGAAAAAGTCGTGCCCTAATAGCTCAATTTGGTCAATGGCTTCCTCTTCGCTCATGGGGGTTAACAGAACCTCTTTGCGCCGGATGATTTCGGGTTCGTCATCTTCAAGTTCTATCATCTCCTCATCACGCAACGTTGATTCGGCGGGCGGAATCGCCAGGTCTTCAGCATCAATGTCAACCCAACGTTCGCCACCTTTACGACGGCGGCGTTTGTTTTTATAGCGTTGGAGTTGGCGATACATTTTATCTACCACGACATCGACGGCAGCAAAGATGTCTTGTTGCTTGCGGTCTTCGACGCGGAAAATCGTGCCGCGAGCGTTACGGATGGTGAGTTGGGCAATGGGCTGTTCGGTGCGCCCTTCTTTGCGAAGTTCCAGGTTGGCTTCTGAGATGTTGGACAAATAGCGATCAAGGCGGTCAACTTTCTTATCAATATAGTCTTCAAGCCGGGGGGTCAGATGTAAATTTCGGGCGTGGACCTTGATCTCCATAGATAAACTCCTTCTTTCGTCCTTCGTATCAGAGACGCTCGGTTAAAGGTTTAGGTCATGTCGAGCGAGACTGCTCGACTGATCGTAGCAGCAAATACAGATTGAACTCCTGCCGCACGTAATACTTCAGCACTGGCTTGGAGGGTAGAGCCAGTGGTGCAGACATCATCAATGAGCAGGATGTTGGAATTGGACAATAGATCTTGATAACGGGATTCAACAACAAACGCATCACTCACGTTTTCCCGACGATCCGAGGCCGATTTACCGACCTGGGATTCGGTGTTGCGTGTGCGGTGCAGGGCATCAGTCACGACGGTTGGTCCCTCCAGATGCAACGACAATGCTTCGGCGATGCTATTAGCCTGATTATACCCCCTTTCTTTTTGACGACTCAAGTGCAATGGCACAGGAATAATCATGCTAAATGACCAGTTTCGTTGTTGCAATTGCTCTGCCAACAACATTCCCAGCGGGTATTTAAGGTATTCTTTGCCTTCGTATTTCAGGGCGTGGATTGCTGATCGCAGTGGGCCAGTATGTTGACCGACGACCGCAAAGTCGTCAATATCTGGCACAGGAACAGCATCGCTGGCGGTCAAAATGTTGGCTATACATTGTGAACACAACATACTATCGACGCGCTGGCAATGAATACAAACATAGGGATAGATCAAATTCCATGCTGTTTGCAGCGATGTTCGGACAATGGTGCGTCCGGCGTCCAGTATTTGATTGAACACAAGGCCCGCCAACGGGGGCGAGCCTTTGTGTTCCGGTTGATTCGGTTGTGGCTTCACAACAACTTGTCGCTGACCTATATCGTACCCGTTTCGACCAGGAATACAACGGCGGGCCCCATCAGTACGACCCAAATGCTGGGGAAGATGAGAAACACCATCGGAATCATCATTTTTACCGGCGCTTGCTGGGCTTTTTCCTGAGCGCGTTGGCGGCGTTTCACACGCATCTGATCCGACTGAACGCGTAAGATTTTACTGATACTGACACCCAGTTGTTCGGCCTGGATAATGGCCGCTGCAAAGGTGGTAAAATCCGGCACATCAATGCGATCCGCCATAGAACGCAGGGCTTCACGGCGCAATTTGCCGAGTTGAATCTCTTGCAGCACACGTCCGAAGGCATTTGACAGGTCGTTATCCCACTTCTCATAGACCTTGCCCATTGCAGTGTCAAAACCCAGACCAGCTTCCACACAAATGGTCAACAGGTCCAGTGCGTCGGGCAGGGCTTTGAGGATACGATCTTGGCGTCGAGCAATTTGCCCATTAAGTTGCAACATGGGCATATAGTACCCCAGGGCTGCTCCGAGGATCGTTCCGATCACGCCGCGCATGACGGGCCAATCTGTCAGGAAAAAGAACAACACAAACGCCCCAACACCCATTAAGACCGTTAGTAAAATGCGCTGAAAGAAGAACATTGAGGGTTCGCTGTCGCTTTTTCCTGCACGCTCCAATTTCATGCGGATGGTTTCAATTTGCTGCTCAGGTGTGAAACCGACCACAAAGTCTGCCAGCGCCTCGGCAATGGGCATGAAGATACGTTCCTTGCGACCGGCTGACATGATGACATCATCCAGCGATGTGATCTCTTCGTCGCGGGAGCCTAGTTCGGCCAGACGCTCCTGAAGCGGGTCGTAGTCCCGGCTGCTCCGAAAGCCAGCAATCACCAGCCCAATGAGCATACCGCCCCCAAGTAAGAACAAGAGGAGAATACCAAGGAGTTGAATATCCGGCATTGTTGTTGTCTCCTACATATCAATATCAACGATTTTCTGAATGGCGGCAGTGCCCAGGCCAATCAAGCCTGCACCACAACCCAACAACGGCCAACCACAGGTTTTATTGCGGAACATACGCTTCATGTAGTCGCCGCTGACGAAATAGAGGAACACGGCCAATACAATCGGCAAGCCACCAATGATGTAGCCGGTCATACGCCCCTGTGAAGTCAAAACTCGGATCTCGCCCTTCAGTTTGACACGCTCGCGGATGGTGTGGCTGATGATATCCAGGATTTCAGCCAGATTACCACCAACTTCCTGTTGGATGTTCACGGCGGTAATCACCAGATCAAGGTCATCGCTGGGCATTCGATTGAGCATGTGCAAGAACGAGTCTTCACGAGTGATGCCGAGCGTAATCTCAGTCACGGCGCGTCGAAATTCGGATGCTGTTGGTTCAGGCGCTTCGTCGGCAATAGCTTCCATAGCCTGTAACACTGAATAGCCAGACCGCAACCCGTTAACCCACATGCCGAGCGTATCCGCCAATTGGTTTTCAAACATCCTCAATCGCTTGCCTTTACGGAAGCCGACGTAGATGCGTGGAGCCAAAAAGCCTACCATGCCAGCAATCACACCGCCGATGATATTGCCACCGAAAAGAATCATCCATCCTACGATGAAGAATATGGCAACTGAGGCGACGTGAACCATCGCATATTCACCAGGCGTGATATGCAGATCGGCACGCGCCAATTGATCTTTCCAGTTTTTAGCGAATTCACGACCTTCGATGGCTTTATCTATCGCCTGGACCATCGCATTCGCATCATCTTGTTGAGCAGCTTCCTCCTCAGCCTCCAGTGCTTCAATGGCCGCATCATAGTTGGTGGTATAGCGTCCCAATGCTTCTTCGATGTCGGCTTGACGAGCGCCCTGCAAACTGGTGATGCCAAATATCACAATGCCAAGTGTGACTACGACTGCTATCACGATAAATAGAATTTCCATAGTCGTCTTCCTCTACCATTAAGGCCTTTTTGTTCAAATTAACATGCTTTTTCTTAGTAAGTCAATAGAGTCCGACCGGACTATATGGGCCGGACTCAATATTAGTTAGTGTCGAATCTTGCCAATGCCAAAGACCGATGGTGGCAAGTGAATACCCGATTGTTCGATCTTGTCAATGAACTTGGGACGCAGACCAGTGGGCCGGATGCGCCCAATGACTTTTCCGGCTTCGATGTTCGTTTGTTCAAATTCAAAGATGTCGGACATGGTGATGATGTCACCTTCCATACCTTGAATTTCGACGATCTTGACGATTTTACGGCTTCCATCACGTAAACGAGATTGATGAACGATTAGCTCAATGGCAGCGGCGACCTGCTCTCGAATAGCGCGGGTTGGCAAATCCATACCCGCCATCAGGCACATCACTTCCAGACGGGACAGCGTATCGCGTGGGCTGTTGGAGTGGGCAGTTGTCAACGAGCCTTCATGACCAGTGTTCATAGCCTGCAGCATGTCCAGTGCCTCGCCACCACGACACTCACCGACGACAATGCGGTCGGGGCGCATACGCAAGCAGTTGATGACGAGATCACGGATGGAGACTGCACCTTTACCTTCAATGTTGGCCGGGCGCGATTCCAGCGTGATAACATGTTCCCCTTGAAGCTGAAGTTCAGCCGCATTCTCAACGGTAATGATGCGCTCATCTTTAGGGATGAAGTTCGACAACACATTGAGCAATGTGGTCTTGCCCGAACCCGTACCACCGGATACTACGCAATTGGTTTTGGCGATGACACAGGCCCGCAAGAACTCGGCAATTTCGGGTGTCATGGAACCAAACTTGATGAGGTCTTCAACCTGAAATGGTCTTCGGGAGAATTTACGAATAGTGATGGTCGGGCCATTCAATGCCAAGGGTGGAATGATGACATTTACACGGGAACCATCACTCAGGCGAGCATCCTCAAATGGGTGCGATTCGTCAACACGGCGACCCAGTGGGGACACGATACGATCAATGACACGCATCACATGAGCATCGCTCTCAAATGTCACTTTGGCCCGAAGCAAATTACCCTTGCGTTCAACATAGATGCTCTTGGGGCCATTGACCATAACCTCCGTTATGGTGTCATCTTTTAAGAGGGGATCTA
Organism: Aggregatilineales bacterium; assembly: GCA_965215855.1. Classification (GTDB taxonomy): domain Bacteria; phylum Chloroflexota; class Anaerolineae; order Aggregatilineales; family J027; genus J027. Next base: position 1,192,010 of record CBDCER010000003.1, read on the forward strand.
GCGGCCCTAGCCCCAAAATCTCGGATAGGATGTTCTCGAACAGTTGAAGCCGTTCGCGTCGTCCCAACACCGTGCCTTCTTCGGCCAGGATCGTTTCAAACAGTTGCTCGATGGTATCTCGTACATCGGGGGATGTGGGGTCCATCTTCGGGTCGATTTCATTCAACAACCGCGTCTGAACACGTGACTTGATGTCGCGATAACTGTTGACTGGTTGTTGCGGAACAGCCTGACGACGAACACGCATCTCATTCAAGCGTGACTGTTCGCCATCACCATCAGACGGTCCACCAGACCCACCAATACGTTTTAACAACGACACAGGACTACCTCCTCAGTGACTAACATTTATGGTTGCTTACCCAGAAACCGCCTCAAACGACCGCCATCATTGGGCGAGTCTGGGGCGAGTGCTGTATCCATATCATACAAGGATTGGCGCACGCTATCAGCCAATTCCCACAACTCTCTGGCTGGTGAGCGATTGCGGTCTTGGGTAACCACAGGCTCACCACGATTGATCGACGACAGGAATGTTTTTTCATCGGATGGAATTTTCACCTCGATGGGGTGTCGAATGTGTTTTTCAATAGTTTCTGCGTCGACTTCTGCCTGATCGTGGCTTGCAGATGCGCGATTAAGTACAAATAGTGTCTTTTCAGGTGTATATGCTAAGTGTTCAAAAATATCCAAGATACGTCGGCACCTGCGAATCGTTGGCAGCGTCGGTGTTCCAATCAACAGAATGCGGTCAGCAATGTCAAACAGAGACAATGCCAGATCATCAATGAAAACCCGCATATCCAAAATGATATAGTCGAAATGGGAGGCCAGCGTTTCAATCGTGCGGCGCATTACATCTGAATGGATTGCCTCGGTCTCTTCGAGTTCAGTAGGGGCGGGCAAGATTTTTAGGCCGCTGGCGTGATTGGCTAATCTGCGCTCAATCAGATCAGTGGCAGGTGCTTCCGTGGACCGCACGAAGTCTGCTAGTGTGTAGGTGGTTTGCAGGTAGAGCATGCCCTCTATATCACCGAACTGCAAATCACAGTCTATCAGAAGTACGCGGGCATTAGCGTATACCAGGGCCGTCGCCAAATTAATTGCAAGTGTAGTCTTGCCCGCGCCACCTTGAGGGCTGTAGACGGCAATTATTTTTCCGTCATGACTATCTGCGCTTGTCTTCTGACTATCCTGCTGTGTCCTGGAATGTGAGAGGGCAGCGGATGTATATTGTTGGCGTGTCGGTTCGTGAAGTTCATAGACACGCCGGACTGTCTCGTATAGTTCGTCACCTGCAATCGGTTTTTCGAGGAAGTCCTGTGCCCCGGCCAACATGGCTCGTCGTAGATATGATGGTTCTTTATGAACCGATATGATAATAACGGCAGCCGCTGGCAATCTCCGGGCAATTTCTTGAGTGGCGGTAATCCCGTCCATATCAGGCATATTGATATCCATCAGGATGATGTCGGGAGCGAGAGCCATTGCTTTTTCTAACCCCTCTGTTCCTGTACTGGCTTCGCCGATGACTTCAATATCTGCCTCGAATGCAAGCAGCTTCGTAATGCCCTCACGCGACTCAGGGATGTCATCAACTATCAATATGCGGATTACCGTATCACCCATTATTACCCTCGGTACGGTGGTGATGAGCGTCTTCCACAGGTTGATATTGTGGAAGACGCCATTCAATGCGGAGGTTATTCTGAGACTAATAACTCAGCGAATGTTCGCAAGCTTGCCAGGTCGAAACGGCGGATATTCGTAATCGCTGGTTCAACAGAAATCGGTAGGTTCGGCGGTTCTTCGATGCCAAACTCGTTCAGAATATACTCAAGTGTCACGGGGGCGGTTTCTGTATTCAAGGCTGCCGCGTCTGGTTGCGCGGGACGCAAGACATATGTCACCGGAATTTGAGCGTCAATTGCCCAGGTCATGATCAGTGCATCTTGGGGTGAAACACCCAAAGTCATGATTTGTGGCACAAACGCAGTTGCGGTTGGCCCCGTGACGGGCGGTGGCGCACTTTGCTGTTGTTGTTGCTGCTGGGCGGCCTCGGTCGGATCCAATAACACTTCTGGTTCGTCGGCGGGCGTTGGTGTAGCACCATAAATAACACCGTCGGGCGGGAACCAACCCACATAAACGACCAGGGCATTTTGGATGGTGCGCTGGGTAACCAAGCGGGGGCGTTGTTGCTCCTCACTTGGCGTAACAATCACGCCTGAAGGAAAGATAATGCTTGGTTCCTCACGCCCCGGCACTGCCTCTGCAAAGCCAACACTGCCGTCTGGTAGAAGTGTGATGACGGTCAGGCCATTAGGAGTACGGGTCTGGAATTCTTCGTCTACATCCACGAACAGCCAGGACATAATCACATCTATCCGGTCACCAGGTCGCAGTGCATAAGCGACCTGGCCTAAACCAGTGAAATCCAGCGGAACGGCCATCGCAACCATGCCTGGTTCCAGGAAGAGTGCGGCATCGGAACCTGTACGGCTCAGAGAGAGCGTAAGAGCGCCACAAGCCTGTCCATTCATGAATTCTTCGTCAGCCAGGGTGGGATCTGGGACCAGTTGTCTTTCCAGCAACGGTGATTCGCGTGGGACATCGGTCCGCAGACGGCAGCCAATCAACTGTTCAAGGTCATCAGGTTCAGAGATGGCAATGGCTGTTTCAGGAATATACCCGATGGGCCAGTTGCGTATTCCGATCAATGTCCCGTCTTCAATAATTTGGCGAGTAATCAGCGTGCCACGCCCTAAGTCCTGAAGTACAATGACGATAGAGCCGAAATCTGTCGACTCTTGGACCACTGCTTCTTCAGCAGTGGGTTCCGGTGTTGCACCTGTACCATCTGGCGTAGCAGCAGTATCGGTAGTGGCGGGTTCTGGGTCATCACTTCCGCCCAAAAGCACGATTGCGCCGACGGCCACCAGACCTACGACGATCAATCCCAACAAAATGAACATTCGGCCTCGCATGGGTTGTTTACTCCAAAGAACCTTCAAATAGAATAAAGATGAAGACCTCTTCTGTCTCAAGTGTAGAACAGAAGGGAAATAATGCAAACAGGTCTATAGTCCTGAATCCGTTGGAATTTTCCTACGTTGCAGTTATAAACCTGTCTCTAATATCACTCAAATGAGCTTTCCTCGGTTTCGGCATAAACGGGCAACCTGACTTGGAAGCGGCTCCCATTGTCTTCTTCACTGTAGATGTCCAGGTCGCCACCTACCAGTTCGACACGATCTCTTAGCGCATTCAGGGTTTGCACATTGGAATCGCCATATTGCGGATCAAGGTCTACATCGGGGTTGAAGCCATTGCCATTGTCTTCAACACGAGCCGTTACATATTGGCTACCAGTGTCGACCTGGATGTTAATGATCGTGGCATCCAGATATTCTCGTGACACACGCAATAGATGTTGCACGCTGCGGAACATCATAACTTCCATGTGCTTGGCAATATCGACCTGTTCTTCGCCTGTGAAATTAATATCGAGTTGGATGTCGTATTTTTGTTGAAAGTTTTCAACATAGCGCCGCAGGGTGGGAATCAACCCCAGGTCATCCAGCATCATGGGACGCAGATCGAAGATGAAGTCGCGCACTTTCTGGAAACTATTGCTAGCAGCGGATTTTAGGTTGTTGAGTTCAGTACTGGCGCGGTCTGGGTCGCGGTCAAAGAGGCGCTGACAGACTTCGGCCTGCAAAATGAAATTGGTCAGCGATTGAGCTGGGCCGTCGTGCAAACTCTTGGCGAGGCTACGGCGTTCGTCCTCCTGGGCCTGCACAATGCGGATAATGGTCTCGCCTGCTGGTGTCAATGTCGTGGGGGCGGTCGGTTGCTGTGTAGGCATCGTGCTGGTTCCCAAGTCTTCACCTTCGAGAACCTGCAATAAACGCCCAAAAATATCGCTGTAGCGGTGCAAGAGTTCTTGGCTTTGCTTCATTTTCTCAAGCTGGCCGCGCAGGTTCAGCAGGCGGCTTTTTGCTTCGATGAGGCCGTCATATGCTGCACGGATGTCTGGCCGTGGCACTGAGTCAAAACTATCGTGGATGCGCCGCAATTGTGACGACGCACGAACGTTCTCTTCTTCCCACCGTTTGACTTCGGCTTCATTTTGCTCAATCTGGAGGCGGTTTTCCTCCAAGCGGCGTATGGCAGAATCATATTCAGCTCGAATTTCAGCCATGATGTCGCCAGGGGGTGTACTATCGAAACCCATTATCCTTCCCTCGCAATCTTAGTTTCCGATGACCTTATCATATTGCAAATCAAATACGCAAGTTTATTCGTCTTTGGTGCGGGTCTCGTCCATCCGCACCCAACCGCGCCGCATGGCATAAATGGCCGCTTGAGTGCGGTCCTCCACGTCCAACTTGGTCAAGATAGAGCTGACGTGATTTTTCACGGTTTGGTGACTGATGCCAAGACTCTGCGCAATCTGTTTGTTCGTTTTACCCTGTGTTACATATCGCAAAATCTCCATTTCGCGAGGGCTGAGTGGCACAAAATGTTCATTAGGATCCACCAGATAGGGTCCGGTGGCGGCTTCGATGCGCCGGTTCACCCATTCTTTCATTTCACTCTGGGTATATTGCTGGCCCTTGATGACATAATAGCCATCCACCACTTTACGGATAATATCCAATAATAGGCTGGTGTCAATGTCTTTGGCACAATAAGCCATGCACCCGGCTCGCACAGCATGGAGAGCTTGCTCTTCATCATCATAGCCAGTGAGCATCACGATTTTGGCATCGTTGCGCTCGGCCTTGAGGCGGGTGGCGATCTGCAGACCGTTCATCCGGGGCAGGTTAATATCTAGCAAAATAACATCTGGCCGGAGTTCGCGGGCCATTTGCAAAGCCACCTCTCCGTCCTGGCTTTCAGCTATGACTTCGATATGTTCCTCTTCATCAATAAGGTATCTAAGTCCCTGCCGCCATACCGGGTGGTCATCCACGACCATCACCGTAATTTTGTTTAAGATGGGATCTTTATCACCCATTTATTTTCTCCAAATCACTTTAGGCTGCCTCCTAATTATATAACCGATTCGTGCGAGATCACCATTTTGTTTGCTGCGGACTTAAACTTGCTGTACGATTCGAGCAAAAGTTTGATTGTTTTAGGAGAGCCAATCATTAACACAAAAGCTCTTTTGGGCCTGATTATTTTGATTTTGTTTGTGGCGGCTTGTGGTGGTTCAGACAGTACACCAGCCCCCACATTGGTACGTTCGACAGCCCCACCACCCACACCGCGCTCGACACCTTTGCCAGAGACGACGCCGGTGGTGTTATTGGGCAGCGAGGACCAGCCGGTGGTGCTGGGTTTTGTGTTAGATGAGAATAGGACAGCGATTCAGGATCTGGCCGACCAGATAAACGAGTCTGTTTCCAATGAACAATTGGAACGGTCGGGACATTCACTGGTGGTGGATGTTGTACGCTTGGAAACCAGCCAGGAGGCCGTGGCAGCGATCTGTGGCGAACAGGCAGCGTTGGTATGGGTCGATCCATTTACCTATCTTGCTGCCGAGCAGTCTTGTGGGGCACAGCCTGTCATGCGGGTGCGCCAGGGCCGCCGCGAAACCATAGCGGGTTTGCCCGACGACGTGACGGTGAATGCCATAACGGGTCTAAATTTCGAGGTGGTCTATAATCCTGGTCTGCGTCCTCTTCCTGGCACGCTGGCAGACGCGGCAGATAAGGTGGTGTGTCGTCTGGGGTCGGATGATATGTTGAGTTGGGTGTATTTCAGCTTGGCATTGCGACAAGCTGGCGTCAACCCGATTACTGATCTGGCAGGCATCGTTGATGTCGAAGATTACATCGCCATGTTGGAGTCGATCCAAAGTGGACAGGATAGTAGTTGCGATCTGGGCGCGATTCCTGCTGGGACATTGGATGATCTGGTGGATGAACTGGATGAAGAACTTGACCCCGAAACAGATTTTGGATTGCTGATAGGTGACTGGCCGGAAATCCCACACTGGGTTTTGGTTGCACCACCGGATGATTTATTGCGGCCCGATCTCCGCGACTCGGTGCTGGCTGTGTTGTTTGATCTGGTGGAAGAAGACGAGGACGATTTCTTCAAACTACTGATTCCCTACGATTCGATCAATCTAGCGTGCAATGTCGCCGAGAATCTGGACCTGGGTAGCTCTGGTTGCATCTCATCTAGCACATACAACGAGTTTTCTGAATTTCTGATAGAAGCAGGCTGGGCAATGGCCCCGCGCCTGCCGCAATAGGAAATACGATGCTCGACCTGGCAGTTGTAATCGTCAACTGGAACACACGGGCGTTGACGTTGGATGCGCTGCGGACGTTGACCGATGACATCAACGCCAATGGCCCGGCCAATACCGAAATCTGGGTAACAGATAATGCCTCGACGGATGACAGCGTGCCCGCCATTCGTCGAGAATTTCCGCAGGTGCATGTCATCGAAAGCAAGAAAAACCTGGGTTTTGGGGCCGGAAACAACCTCGCACTGCGTGAGATCGGTTTTGGGCAATCTGCTCCAGTGGCGTCATTGCCCAAAGCCGTTTATTTGCTAAATTCTGATACCCGTACCCATACTGGCGCAACCCAAACGTTATATGAAACATTGATGGCACAACCTAATGCTGGCGTAGTTGGCGCTCGTCTGACGTATGAAGATGGTACGTTCCAACATAGCGCGTTTGCGTTTCCAGGATTGGTGCAATTATGGTTTGATCTCTTGCCTGCGCCACGCCGGTTTTATGACACACGCTGGAATGGCCGCTATGCACGGGTGTTTTATGAGAATATCGAGCCGTTTGCAGTGGGGCATACGCTGGGCGCGACGATGATGTTGCGCCGCGAGGTCATTCAGCAGACCGGCATGTTCGATGAGCAATTCTTTATGTACGCCGAGGAAGTGGACTGGAGTTGGCGCATTCAGAAGGCAGGGTGGCGAATCTACTGTGTACCAGCCGCGCATGTCACACACCTCAGCGGCCAAAGTACGCAATTGGTCAGGCCGGAGAGTGTCGTCAATCTCTGGAAAAGCCGGCTGTTGCTGTTTCGGAAGCACTATAGTCGTCCGAAGCGGTGGATGGCGCGGCTGATGATACGCTTGGGGATGCGGCGTAAAATTCGTGAGGCTCGCCATAGTTACGACCAGCGCCAGATTTCGGCCAAAGAGCGCGATGCATTGATTGAGACATACCGGCAGGTGATGAAGTTATGAGGTTGGTGGGTGTCATCCTGGCCCATAATGAGGCAGATAACATTCAGGACTGCATTAAGAGTCTGCAATGGGCTGACGAAGTGGTGGTGGTTGACGGTGGGAGCAGCACAGATAATACGGTAGAGCTGGCACAGGCCGCCGGAGCGACAGTCATGCACAACCTGTTTGAGAACTTTGCCCAACAGCGTAATGCAGCTCTGGATAAGGTGAATGCAGATTGGGTATTGTTTGTGGATGCCGATGAACGGGTGACGCCGGAACTGGCCGAGGAAGTGCGGCAGATATTGGAAAATCCAGATTGTGTCGGCTATTGGATTCCACGCCAAAATTACATCTTCGGCAAGTTGACACGTCACACGGGCTGGTATCCCGACCACCAACTGCGTTTGTTGAAATGTGGTGCAGCACATTATGATCCTGAACGGCAGGTGCATGAGCTGGTGATATTGGATGGTGAGGCAGGTTATCTAGAAAATCATTTGATTCATTACAATTACCGCGATTTGCGTCATTTCATTCAGAAACAGCGATACTATGCACGGTTTGATGCCGAGATTATGTATAGCGATGGCATACGCCCCAAATTCCGCAATTTCATCTTGCAACCACTCCGCCAGTTCAAATTTCGTTTCTGGACATGGAAGGGCTACCGCGATGGTTTTCATGGTCTGCGCTTGAGTGTGTTGATGGCCTGGAACGAATTCGATAAATATTGGCATCTACGCCGGTTATGGCGTCAATAAACTTCCTCAGAATTCGTTGAACAGAAAGAAAATTCTTCGTCTGTTGTCGAAATAGCTGAAGTCTCATAGTCCCATAGTCTCATCCCTTATAGATGAGACTATGGGACTATGGACTTAGCCGACCAGATTTCGTATTAAGACAGATGTTTCTCAATGTGGCCGTGCTTTACGCAACTGAAGAATTTCGCTCAGAACGTATAATCCCCCTGCCACCGCACTATGCCCCCCCAGGATGATGGGGATGGGGGCTTCTGCCGCCGCTGCTGTAAATTCGCGCAACCAGGGATCGCTGATGGCATCTGTCATGTATAAATCCGATGCGAAACGGTCGGCATCTGAGGGTTTGAGGCCACGATGGGCCATGAATATGCGGCTGTCGATGATGGCGGCATCCACGATGTCAGCCAATGTTTGGAAGAATTGGTGAGGCCCCTGTAGGTCGAGCAATTTCCCCAGAAGTGATGATACTTCTCCTCGTGCATAACGTTCGCTGGCGACCATGCCGCGCTCCTCGGAAAAGACCCGTATCCAGCATTGAGTGACACTGCTCAGAGATTCCCAGGCGCGGGGCGGAACACGTCCGATTAAGGCGACATGGCTGGCGGTGGTTGCCAGCACGTTCAACACTGCACCGACAGGGATAGCCCCTAGTTCAGGCACAGCCGTTGCCTGGCGCAGATTTGGGGCGCATTCTGGATGTTGGCGGATAATCGCGAAGTCGGTCGGGGTATCCAGGTCAAACGCGGCGGCTTGCCGCATTTCGGTCAATATACGCACTTGATAGTGGGCGTCTTCACGCAGCATCCAGGCCAGGCTGTTATCACGGTTGGCTTGGTGAATGATGGGCAAGGCTTCAGTGGCATTGTTAATGGCAATCCAATCGCCTGAGTGGAGATTGTTGCACAGGGCAATCCGTGTGTTGCCGGAACGTTTCAACAAATCCAGTAACAAGCGGTGCATCTGAAAATCTAGCAAAGGGGCGCTGGCTCCACCAAAATAGAGAACCTGGTCGAGTTGGTTGGCGATAATGGTTTCGGCCAAATGTTCACCAAAGTGGAAAGGACGGTTGGCCGGGTCGGGAGCCAGCCAAATATGGATTTCGTCAGGCCACCAGTCGAGCTTGGGCGAACAAAGGATAATGGGTTGTATTTTGAGTTCACGTAACAATAAAATCAGATCAATTGTTGCTGCTTGTTGCATATTGGCGACAAGTTGCTCTTGATGTGTTTGGCCGCCCGCACCAAGCATGACGATAGCGCCAAGTTTTCGCATAATGAATGTTCTCCACCGAGCATCGTTATATTGATTTTAACGCAACTGGCAATTCTGTGGGGCGTTTTGTACAATCGCGCCGGTAATCAGGAGATAAAAATATGCTGCGGCGACTGTTTTCACGCGAAAATATTTTTGCAGTGGCGCTGTGTTTGATCGTGATATTGGTCATCATTGTGACGGCGGACACCGCGCCGGAGTGGATTTATCAGGGATTTTAGCAGTCTATGACGCTCACACACATCCTCGTCTTTGCTGGACTATCGTTGCCCTTTATGGGGTTAGTTCCGGCACGTTGGCGAGCCTGGGGACTGCTAGTCGGTAGTATTCTGGCGCTCGGCTGGCTCGGCAAATCAGATACGTTTGATGGGCTGGAGTTTGCGCTGCCGGCCGCAACGGTTATTTTGACTATTCTCGTGTGGTGGATCGTGCAACCGCCAGACCAGCAACGCGAGGATGACCTCATGGTGCTGGGCCTGATAGCGGGCACAATGCTGGTGCTGTGGGTGATTTTGTCGTGGGATGCTGGTAAGTTTGCTTTTGTACCGTTGCTGTCGGGGGCGGGGTTGGTCTGTGTGGGGGCAGTCGGTGTTGTTCAAATGATGCCGCGTCGGGCCGAAACCGCACAGAGGGAGATTTACCGGCAGGCGGCCTTGCTGCTCATTGGTAGCATTATCGTCATCTTGGTCATGTTGAAAATTCCGGCGACTGCACGGTTTTTGGGTGAGATGTTTGGCAGTGTAGTGTCGATTTCACCGCTGGCCTGGTTGGGTTTTTCCTATGTCGCATTTCGTCTGATGGCGTTGCTGTTCGATTATCGCGCCGGACGGTTGCCCAAAGAGGGTTTTGCGTTGCGTGATATGGCGGTTTATGTGCTGTTTTTTCCCGCCTATACCGCCGGGCCGATTGACCGTGCCCAACGCTTTATCCCCGAACTGGCAAAAACACATGGGCTTGATCCGCAACGGCTGGTGGATGGCAGTACGCGGATTGCCGTTGGGGTCTTCAAAAAGTTCGTAGTGGCCGATAGCCTGGCACGGGTGGCGATGAATCCCACATTAATTGAGCGCACTGAAGGTGTGGCTGGACTGTGGCTTATTTTGTACATTTATACCTTCCAGATTTTCCTGGATTTCAGTGGCTATTCCGATGTGGCGATTGGCCTCAGTAAGTTGTATGGTATTACCCTACCAGAGAATTTTGATAGACCCTATCTGCAACGTAATTTGCAGCAATTCTGGCAACGCTGGCACATCACACTCGCAACCTGGTTTCGGATCTACTTCTTCACACCGTTCAGCCGCATGATGGTTCGCAGCGAAATCAACTATCCGCAATATTTCATCATCTTGCTGGCCCAAATCGGCACGATGGTTTTGATCGGCCTGTGGCATGGTATCACACTCAATTTTGTGTTGTGGGGCCTGTGGCATGGTGTGGGCTTATTCTTGCTCAAATATATGACGGATCATACGAAGGGTTGGACGAAGCGCGTTAATCAGCGAGTATGGTCGCGGCGATTACTTTATGGTAGTAGTGTTTTAGCGACGTTTCATTTTGTGGCGCTGGGGTGGGTATTCTTCGCCCTACCGGATGTCGATCAAAGTGTCGAGATGTTACGACGCTTGTTGGGAGGGTGAGGCATGGCTGGCTGGAATTGGTTGACTAAACAGGCATATAGTTGGCGCTTCGTTCGCAATGTGGTGGTCAAGACAGCAGTGCTATTCATTTTGATCAATTTGGTGTATATCGTGCTACAACCGCTGCCGTTTTTGAGCAAACTCACATTCTACAACATCACGCTGCCGGGGCGCGAACGCCTGCCCTATGCCGATAATCCATCGGACTCCTACAGCATTAGCTTGCATCGTCTGGAAGGGATGTTTGCCTCGCATATCATCAGCAGCGAATCCAAAGCTGATGATGAATTCCGGGTGCTGTTGCTGGGCGATTCGGGTGTGTGGGGCTGGCTGCTGGAGACAGATCAGGTGTTGAGTGCTTGTCTGAATGATGGAGATTACCAGGCTCCTGATGGCCGAACGATGCGCGTTTACAACCTGGGCTACCCAGTCACGTCGGTTCTGAAGGATGCGCTGATTTTGGAGGAGGCACTGCGATACCAGCCCGACGCAGTGGTGTGGCTGACGACATTGCAGGCCATGTATGTTGATGAGCAGTTGCGCCATCCCATTATGTCCAGCAACCCAGACCGTGCGCGTGAATTCATTATGCGCTATGATCTGGCACTGGATATGGCGATGTTGCCCGATGAGCCTGATTTTATGGATCGCACCATCGTCGGGCAACGACGCGAACTGGCCGATTTGCTACGCCACCAAATTTATGGGCTGGCATGGTGGGCGACAGGTGTCGATCATCGTAACCCGAAATTCTTCGAGGCTCGTATCGAGAACTTGCTGCCGGGTGACCATATCCCGACGCGCAGCGCCATCACGCCAGATAATTTTAACGAGTGGCTGTCGTTTGATGTGATGGCGGCGACGGTTGAGATGGCGAGAATGGAGCGTGTTCCGGTGCTGCTCGTCAATCAGCCTATTTTCCAGAGTGCAGGCGTCAATACCGAATTACGTTATAACGACCTGTATCCGCGTTGGACCTACGATGCCTATCGCCAGCGATTCAGCACCGAAGCTGAAGCGCACGACTGGCACTATCTGGATTTATGGGAAGCCGTGCCCAACGACCAGTTCACGGATTATCCGCTGCACTATACACCCAGCGCAACTTGCGAATTCGCGGCGTTGATCGCGCCCGATATTGTGGGGTTGAGTACGCTAGAGTAATTCGCAGTTCAACTGGAGGTGTAGTTACCAATCGGCTCCGCTGAGTCTTGCCAATAATACCGTCCCTCCATAAAATGCCATAATCATGCCAGTACAGAGAAAGGCTGCCATCACGGAGTTAAGGATGTGAGTAATGGGATTGATGATGCTCATGTCGTAATAGAAGAAGGGCGCGGCGATAGCAAACATCAAGAAAAATCCAGTAAACATTCTGATAATAATATTTTTCACTGAATAGATTCCTCTCGTAGAACTGATTTTTAGTTAATCACGATATTGCCTTCATTATCAATCGAAACCTGTGCGATGTTGATGCTGTCATGTCGGTCATCACGCAGGCGCTCGAAAGTTTCTAATAAGTAAAATCCCACGAATATTTGATAATCACCCGGCGGCACATCATTCAATGCGATGAAGTGTGTATCGGGGATGACGTCGCCCGCTTGCCAATAGCTGGTGGGATAACGTCCATTCAGCGGCGGTCCATCACCAAAGGCAGCAGGCGCTTGTGCATCCACCGGAATGAGATGCACCAACACCTGATAGTCCTGACTAAGCGTGCTTTCCAATCCCCACATCAGATCAACCTGCAAACCACTCTCAACGGGCGTGACGTTGGCTGAATATAGCAATACATTCGCAATCTGGTCGAGGGCTTCGTCAGGGATTTCGTCTGGTTGTGGTAGTGCAATCACCAATGACCCAACCGTATTTTTGCCAATTACAGCCGCTTTGTAGTCTAGTGCAATTTCGAGGCTAACTAGCCCTGGCTCGGCATCTTCCGGCACAGTCAAAACATGATAGGTACTTAGCTCCAGCGATTCCCATACCTGGGCCGGAAATACTGGGAATATGGACATGATGGCGTTGCGGTTAGCATCCAACAAACTGATGAGTGCCGTAATTTCGGCAGTGGGCGGACGCTCCAATTGCCAATCCAGGCGAATTCGTAAAGGCTGGCCGGGCTGGAGACGAGTCTGGTCAAGGGCATAACTTTCTAGGCGGACATCGGGGCTGAATGTCAGATCAATCGTTTGCGAATCGCCAAAACTGCCGATTGTCGCCCGACGAACCCACATCTCATCGCCTTCGCGCTGGCCGGGGTCAAGCAATACATCAATTTCTTTGTGATAATCCAGAGCTTGCAAGGTATCGGAACGCAAATCAACCTGGGGATAATTGTTCCCATTGAGATAGATGTAGCGTGGAGCGGTGGCAATTATCAGTGATTGATAGTCACCCCGTTCCACGAAATCAGCCACCCAGGGCGAACGTTTTCCATCAAGGCGATAAACGCTGCCATCAAAATCACGCATATTGCCGGTAATGGCATCACCTCGATCATGTAATAAATTGCCGCTGGCGGGCAGCAGTAGGCTCTCGCCGAGGTCTCTATCGTGCTGAACATTACTCGCGGTCTGTGGTGACCAGATCACCAGGCAGGCGGCCAATGCCAGCAGGCTAGCCCCGATGCCGATCAGCCGTTGTTGGGCCAACAGTGTTTTGCTTCCGATGACCAATCCTGCGGCAATAGTCAGGGCCAGTGGTAGACTTTCGATGGGCGCTTGTTCTCCATAGACGAGCAGGCGGACAATAACTTCGGATGCCCCCCACAGGCCAAGTACCCATAGCCAATTGGGAGCCTGAGTGTAATACAATATTCCGGCGGCGATCAGAAATAGGGAGATCCACAGCAGACTTTCTCCAGTGGAGCCTTCGGTAGCAAGTCTGCCTAGCCAGCCATCGGTATAATAAATAGTCGCAATGATGCCCCACACCACGCCCGGAATCCAGACTGTTTGCCAGTAGCGCCAATTACTGGATTTAGCGAGTGCGTAGATGCCGAGAGCCATTGCACCCAACGCGCCTTCAGGTTGGGCCAGGATAGCCAGCCCCGCCAATATTCCGGCTTGCCGCCAGCGGTTGCTCTCGCCAGTTTCCAATGCAAACAATATCAATGTTAATGTCAGGGGGGCCGGTGAGCGCAATCCAATCCAGACTGGTGCAGTTAGCAGCCACGCTGCGATGACCAGCCCGGAATCTTGACGAGATAGAGCGCTATGCCGCAGAATGCGATAGAGGGCGCTGGCTCCTAGGCCATAGACAATGGCGACCAGCCCGGTGGCTAGATAGTGCGTCAGATCTGGCGTGAAATTACCAAACTGATTGACAATTTGTGTCCCCAGTGCCAGAAGAGCGGGCATAAGTGGGCTAATGGTCGGGATAGCGTACTCGTCCGCGTTATATACCAGGCCATTGCCTTCTGAAAGATTAAAAGCCAGCCGGTAGACCAGAAAATCCTCAGCGCGGGCATAATCATTCATCAATAAGTAACCCACCAGCGCGATGATGACCAGTATAATCAGGCTGAGGGCGTAAGATAGCAATTTATCGGTGCGGCTTATCGACATTATTATCATCTCGAATTGTGAGAGATTAGGGGCGTATTTTAGCGCAGGTAGTTGCCGGACACCAGCGGCGCGGCTAAAATTCAGGGCATGATTACAAATGGTGACGATATTCGTAAACAAAGCATACCGGTCATTGCTTTATTGACCGATTTTGGACTGGACGATAGCTATGTAGGTGCGATGAAGGGTGTAATCTTGTCAATTTGCCCCACAGCCCGCATCATCGACATTACCCACGCTGTCCAGCCTCAGAATGTGCGTGAGGCGGCGTTTGTGCTGCTAAGTGCCCACACCTATATGCCACCCCAGACAATTGTCGTGGCCGTTGTTGATCCGGGCGTAGGGTCGGCGCGGAAACCAATTGCTGTCCAGACAGATCGTGGCTTCTTCGTCGGACCGGATAATGGCTTATTCAGTTACGTCTTCAAGCACTTGAATGTCCAGCGTGTTGTGGCGCTGCAAAATCGCCAGTATATGTTGCCAGGAGTCAGTGCAACGTTTCACGGGCGCGATATTTTCAGCCCGGCGGCGGCGCATCTGGCGACGGGTGTGCCGATTGACCAACTGGGGCCAGCATTGCAAAAACTCGTTTGGTTGGAGCCACCTCATTTAGAAATAACACCGGATGCGATTATCGGCGAGGTGTTCTATGAAGACCGGTTTGGCAATTTAGTAACGAGCATTGGGCGGCTGTATTGGGACGCCGATGATATGTTGGAGCTGATCCCGTTTTTTGACCCCCAGATGGGCAATATCCAATCTATCCGCCCGGAGAAATGTGCGGTTCAGGTCAGAGGACAGTCATTGGGGCCGCTGCGCTTTTCTTATGCAAATGTCCCGCCGGGGAATATTGTGGCGTTGATTAACAGTGCTGGTCATCTAGAAGTCGCTGTCAATCAGGGCAGCGCAGCTCACCAATTAGGGATGACGGTGGGGGAATCGGTGATTTTGCGAATTACCTAAGAAGGAGCAAATGTGTCCATCCAAAAGGGACCTGAACAATTTGTGATTGAAGGCGGCTATGCACTGAGTGGCGAGATCAAAGCCTGTGGCAACAAGAACGCGGCGCTGCCATTGCTACCAGCTTGTTTATTGACCGACCAGCCCGTGACGCTAACCAATATGCCAGATATTGGCGATGTGCATGTGATGTGCAATTTAGTCCAGTCAATGGGCGCTGAAGTGGAATGGATCGGGCCGGAGACGGTGCGTGTTCATGCCAAAAAGATCACCACGCATAAAGCCGACCCCGACCTTGCCAAACGCATTCGTCCCAGCACCTTGCTGGCTGGAGCCATGTTAGGGCGCGTGGGGCTGCTGGAAATTCCACCACCTGGAGGAGATGTCATCGGACGACGACGACTGGATAGTCACTTGTTGGCGTTGGAAAAATTGGGCGCGACGATTGATTTTGATGGTCAGTTCAAAATGAATGCCGATGGCCTGGCCGGAACCGATATTCTGATGGATGAGGCCAGTGTCACTGCTACAGAAAATGCGATCTTGGCAGCAGTGCGGGCCAAGGGTACGACAGTTATTCGTAATGCTGCTTCCGAGCCGCATGTACAGCAAGTGTGCTTATTCCTGAACCAGCTAGGGGCACAAATTGAAGGTATTGGCTCCAACCAATTGATCATTCAAGGTGTAGACAGCCTGAGTGGTGGCGAATTTCGAGTAGGTGCAGACTATTTGGAGGTTGGCAGCTATATCGGGGCAGCTGTAGTGACAGGCGGTGAGTTGTTGATCCGCGAGGCCGATCCCCAATTTCTACGGATGATTGAACTGGTGTTTGGGCGACTGGGTGTGCAATGGGAAGTGCGTGGAGAGGATGTGTTTGTGCCGCGCCAACAACTCCTGACCATTCAAACAGATTTCGGCGGCAACATTCCTGAAATCAAGCCGCAAATCTGGCCGGGATTCCCCACTGATTTGATGAGCATTGCCATTTTGATCGCCACCCAATCGTCGGGAGCAGTGTTGTTCCACGAGTGGATGTTCGAGGGACGGCTATTTTTTACCGATCGTCTGATGAACATGGGAGCGCAGATCACGCTCTGTGACCCGCATCGTGTATTAGTGCAAGGGCCGAGTACACTACGTGGCGATCAGACCATTAGCAGTCCGGATATTCGCGCTGGGATGTCGATGGTTTTGGCGGCGCTGTGTGCGCGGGGCACGACGATTATTCGCAACATCCAGCAGATTGATCGCGGCTATTCACGGTTGGATGAACGCTTGCGTGGTTTGGGTGCGAAGATTCAACGGACACCAGTAGATGAATGATGATCTGCCACTGATGGGCCTGATGGCAACGTTCGTATTGCATGGCATCGTGCAACCCACGTGAAGTATCAATCCAGCAATTCGTCGCCTGACCTCAATTCAGGGCTTCACTTTTGCCTGTGTATTATGGTATATCCGTAGGACACCTGCACAGGCATTTTATATTTCAGAAATCTGAGGATAGTTTGATGAGCCGTATTATCAACCCTGACAACCCTGGCAAAATCCGTAACCAGCAAATGCGGACCTGCGCCGAAATCCTGCGACATTTGAGCAAGAAGCCCGACCTGGATGGCGAGGCCCAGGATATGATCGCACATCTGGTCTTTTGCCTCCGTATCATCAAAGAGACCATCGAACACTCAGCGGAAGTGTGGGAAAATCGTAATTATTGGGTGAAGGCTGAGGAATTGCGCCGGAACTGGGACTGGTCGTCCCGCATGATGCATGATATTGAACAACTGGTACGCAGTGACAATTGGGGCGAATTCCCAGCGATTTTGGCCGGGCTATTCCAGCATGTGGGGCATATCAAGATCAAAAAATTCACCCGCGCCAGTGATGAATGGGCGGGTGCTTATCAGAAATTGCTGTCTGAATTGAAGTGATTGCTTTTAGGTTGGTGTGTCGCCATTGGTCGGTGATGCGGATGTTGTTGGTGTCAACACACTGCTAGGAGCCATCACATCGAATTCCATCATCAGCGAGCGGTAGCCTTCTAAGTAGAGGCGGGCGCGAGCTTCTTCCAGCTTCCATAGCCGATCCAACGAGTTTTGCAACGGTGTCAAACGATCTCGTGCTTCCTCTATTGTCTTGCGGAAGTCGGTCATTTCCTGGTCATGGTTGCGCCAAGCTTCGTCATTGGTCAATGTGAATTGCTTCCAACGTCGCTGATCATCTTTGATCCAGTCATTCCATTCCTCGCGGAACCGCTCCTCGGATAGACGCTGCATTTCGGCCACTTCGTTGATGCGCCGTTCCAGCCGTTCCCCGATGCGTTCAAAGTCGCCAACGATTTTCTTCATCTGGCGATAAGTTTCGCCCCAGGTTTCCAGGCGCTCCAGGCTGCGGCGAATGTCTTCGTCATACGCGCCAATGTTACGGCTGAGTTCTTTCATTTGCTGGTCGCGCTGTTGGGTGATGAGGCTTTGCTGGTCGATGAAGACTTGTAATTCTTCGCGACGGGTACGCTCGGCGTTTTGAATTTCGATGACGCGCTTCTCGTTGGCGAGGGATAACGCCTCAATGCGCTCACCCTTCAATTTCACACTGTCGATGGTCTTCTGCAAATCGGGTACGCTACCCTGCAAATCAGCGATGCGGCGGTTATCTTGACGGCGTTGCTCTTCCAGAAAGGTGACACGGCGTTCAGGATCTTCCATTTTCTTGGAAATGTCGTCAATGCGTTGTTGCACGAGTGACAGGGCACTGGCAACACGATCCCGTTCGGCGCGGGCGGCGGCCAGATCGTCCATATTCTGCTCAATTTTGTCCAGGCGCTCGTTAAGTTCGCGCAGAGGGCGAGTTGCCATTTCGCGGGTGAATTCCTGGCGGCGTTCAGCTTCACGTTCGGCAGCCAACCGCTTGGCTTCCACAGCCTCAATCATCTGGCGCGTTTCCAGGCGTATATGCTCAATCAAATCGGTTTCGTGGTCAGCGGGCATGAACAGAGAACGCATGTTGTTCTGTTCATTTTCCAGCCCGTTCAGGTTACGGGTGAGTTGCTCAGTGCGTTCCTGTTGCTGGAGCATGCGTTCCTCGAGTTTAGCGATGGTGTTCTTATCGCGGCGTCGTTCTTCATCCAACCATTCGATCATCCGCAAAGCCTGTTGCAAGTCCATTCGGCGCTGCTCCTTTTCAAACCTTGTCTCGTCGGCGTATTATACAACAGATTGAAGATGAAACAGGATATACTTGTGGAATGTCACGATCACGCATTGGCATTGACGCTCGATTACTGGCTTATCGTAAAGGAGGGGTTGCTGAATATGCGCGGCAACTCATCACAGCGTTAGCCGAATTGGATACTACCACCGATTATGCGATTATCCACCGTTCAGGTGACAGCGCGACTTATGGCTCTGGCGCGAATTTCCGGCGGATCAATGCACGGACGCCAGCACATCATCGCTTTGAACGCACAGCTTTATCCATAGAGCTGTGGCCGCGCCGTCTAGACTTGCTACATAGTCCCGATTTTATCCCGCCGCACCGAGGGGCACGCCGCCATGTCATCACCATCCATGATTTGCATTTTCTCCACTATCCGCAATTTCAGACTGCCGATAGCCTGCGTTACTATCGAGATCAAATCCAATGGGCAGTGCGCCATGCTGACCATATCTTCGCCCAGACGGAAGGCACACGGCGAGACATCATCGAGATGCTAGATGTACCAGAGGAGAAAATCACGGTGCATTTGTTGGGAGTCAACCCGATTTTCCAGCCCATTCCGACAGAAATTGCACGGAATCAGTTGCAGCCGTATCAAGTGCCCAATGAGTATTTGTTGTTTGTGGGGACCATCGAACCGCGCAAGAATATTCCAGGGTTGTTGAAAGCCTATGCTTATCTGCGGGCACAGAATCCTGATATTCCACCGCTGGTATTGGGCGGACAACGTGGCTGGCACGCCGAGGAATCGTTCGCGGCTATTCAGGAGTTGGGCTTGCAAGACGCGGTCATCTGGTTCGAGGATGTGCCGTTCGCGGTGATGCCGGCTTTACTCAGTGGGGCACGGTTGTTGATCCTGCCATCGTTCCACGAAGGATTCGGACTGCCCGCCATAGAAGCTATGGCTTGCGGAACACCAGTGGTGGTGGCGGAGCGTGGATCATTGCCTGAAGTGGTGGGCGAACATGGCGTTTATGTTGATCCAGATGATGTAGAGAGCATCGCAGATGGGATTCGGCGGCTGTTGAATGATTCATCGTTGTATGAACGGCTGCGCGAAAGTGGCTTGGCACATGCCCGTACTTATTCATGGCGACGAACAGCAGAAATTACATTGGACGTATACCGGCGAGTGTTAAATTGATGAAGAGAACATCATGGATTGCCATTCTCATTGCCTTTCTGGGAATGATCGGCGCGTTCTGGATTGAAGATACGATTTTCGAGCGTCTGCCCCAATTAGAAGATGAAATTGCCTATATTTATCAGGCAAAAATATTCGCAGGCGGGCAGGCTTATATTGAAAGGCAGGAGCCGCCACATGCGTATTGGCAACCATTTATCATTGATTGCAAAGGGAACTATTCCAAATACGAAGAGTTAGACTGCGCTGATCGTCGTTTTGGCAAATATCCGCCAGGCTGGCCGTTGTTGTTGGCCCCAGGTTATATATTTAACCTGGCTTGGGCCATCAATCCGCTGTTCTTCTTTCTGACCATTGTGCTGACATATCGCCTGGGCCGCGAGATTTATGGCGAGGCGGCGGGTGTCATTGCGGCTTTGTTGATGGCGAGTAGTCCGATTGCGTTATTGCAAAGTGGAACGTTGATGGCACATACCTCGACACTATTTTTCGTGACGCTGGCATTGTATGGTTTGTGGCGGATAGAGAAGGGGCGGCGGGCGTTGTTCTGGGGGGCAATCGCTGGTTTGGGCTTGGGGATCACAGTTGCCATTCGTCCGTTGACAGGCGTAACTCTGGCAATGCCATTGGTGGCGTATAGTGGTTTGCGCGTGGGTGTAGCATTGATAGGGGAGTTGCAGCTTTTCTGGAATATCAAGCGAACTCCGCAATGGCTGCGCTTTTTGATCTTCTATATTCCATTACTGATGGCAGTCGGTGTGGCGCTATGGATTACCTGGCAAATTGACTATTGGCCGAGTTGGCCCGTACTGTTGATTGGTGGCATTTTAGCAGTGTTGATCACAATCACTGTCGCTTTTGAGGTTGGAGCTAAGAACACACCAGTTAATCCTCCCTGGCCGAAACGACTTATACCAATGCTGATTCCATTGCTGGCTGTCGCTATATTCGCTGCGGCGTTTGGGGCACTATGGCCCTGGTTCAATTATGCGACGACAGGTGATCCCCAACAAAATCTTTATGAACTGGTCTGGGATTATGACACTCTGGGATTTGGTGAAGGGCATGGGCGCTATAAAGGTGAGGAAGCCAGCGGTTTTGAGAATGGTCTGGGATGGGGATACCATACGGAACCCGGCCATAATTGGAAACGTGCTAAAAACACGCTGCGGAAAGATTTAGCTTGCTACAGTCGGGATTTGTTCGGCTGGGTAATGCAACCCGACGACAGTCCTGAAACCCCTACCAATCGCAGTGGGTGTATGGTTCCAACTGAAAAACGAGATGGTCTGACGACGGTTAGAGGTGATACCGGATTAAGCTGGATATTATTGCCAATCGCATTGATTGTCGGCTGGCGGCGGCGCTGGACATATTTGTTGTTTATCACAACGGTAGTGATGATCGCCGTGACGATGTGGTATTGGATTGGGGCCGCAGTTTTCAGTGCCCGTTATTACTACGAAGTTGGTTCGATGCTGGCGATTCTATCGGCGGCAGGTGTGGTGGGAATAGCCAATTGGTTGCGTCCATTGCGGTTGCACGCCGGACTTTATCTAGTGGTGGTCATATTGGTCGGCTTTTCGCTGATGAGCTATACACCAGGTCGCATCGAAGGACTTTATCGCTACGGGCGATTAGGGCAGCAGCAAATTGATGCTGTCGATCAATGGCGCACTGATCTCGATAGACCGGTGTTGATTATTGCTATAGGCAGCATGAGCTGGCGTGATGTCGGGGCGTTGATGGCTTTGACCAGTCCCTATTTGGATAGTGAATATGTATTGGTGCGCGACCCGAACAATGAGAATGTTGACGTGTTATTGGCAATGTTTCCAGATCGAGAAGTCGTGTACTACATAGATGGAGAATACGTTCCGGCGTTAGTGGGTTGGCAGCCTGCACCAGATGAATCAACGGTACAGGCTACTCCGTAGGGTAATCAGATGTTCTTGACGAAACGCGCCGAGTAGATGGGGGGGAAATAGTTGCCCACGCACTGCCAATGATCGCCACGATCATCAGAGACAAATACGCTGCCAGTTGCTGTTCCAAACGCCAGACGATTTCCCTGAATATCAAGGGCGTGGCGCAACACAAAGTCGTAGCAGTTTTCCGGGGGCAATCCATCGCGTAGGGCTGTCCAGGTCTTGCCACCATTTTCTGTTCGACTGACACATAAGGCCCGGTCTACAGCAATGCGGTACTCGTCGCTGACAGCAGGAATGACCCAGGCTGTATTGGGGTCGTTCTCGTCGAGGGCCATCGTAAAACCGAAGTTGGCCGGGCCATCTTTTTGTGTGATGTCTTCCCAACTTTGTGCGCCATCGGTGCTGCGGAAAATCCCACAGTGGTTTTGTTGCCATAACACGTCGGGATCGGCTGGTGAGGCTAACAGCAGGTGGGGATCATGCCCGACTTCGGCATGAGGATTGGGTAAAAAGCTGGCATATAACCCTTTATTGCGAGGTTCCCAATTTGTGCCGCCATCAGTGGTCTCAAAGACGCCGCCAACGCTGATACCGACCAGGATATGCTGGCTGTCGCGGGGGTCAATGACAATCGAATGAACACCGGGATAATCGCGCCCGCCGCCGAACCACTGACGAAACCGTGATGGGTGATTCCATAATCCTTCGACCAGTTCAAACGTTTTGCCACCATCATTGCTCTGGAATAGGCCACCGGGTTCGGTTCCCATATAGAGGCGTTCTGGCTGATCTCTAGATCCAGGCTGCATAACCCAGATGTAACTGAGCGCGACTGGAATACCCTCGCTGGTAGCCGCCTCATCGGAAAATATCTCTTCATATGAAAGCATACGAGCGTTTTCGGGATACTTCGGCGCCGGTATCTCTTCCCATGTTGCTCCCATATCGACTGAACGATGGATCTTTCCACCCCAATGTCCATGATCCAGGCAAGCCCAGAGTGTTCCAGTACGCGAATCGTGAGCGGTATACGAGACTGGAATACCGATGAATGCTTCCTGCTTCACGGCCCATCGCCCGTTACGTCGTTCCAGTATAATCAGTCCTTTGCGTGTGCCTAAAATTAACATGGATCAACCTCCCGAAAGCGCCTGGAAAATGAAAATTTGGTCATCGTCGGTCACAACATCTTGCAAGGATTTACGGTCGAGGATCATCTCGTCGCCGATAAAAATGTTGACATGTTTGCGTAGTGCGCCGCGCTCATCAATGATGTAGGCAGCGAGGCCAGGATATTGCTGGTCAAGTGCAGCCACGATATCGGCTATGGTGTTGCCGGAAACGGTAGTGGAATGAAGGTCAGGAAAGAATCGCTGGAGATGGTTGGTGAATTTTACATGGGGCATAAGACAGCCTTGTAGAACTACAATGTTGAATGTCTATGTTCAGTATAGTATAGAACGTTAGTTCTAGTCAAGAGGTGTTTCAGGAATGGGTGGGAAGTTGTTTCTCGACCATGCGTCCCCTAGCAACGGTATAACGATCAAAGTCGCGGGCGACGTAGGTGTTGGGGAAGATGGCGTGGGCTTGTTCACGCACCACCCGCTCGCTATTCCGTCGTGAAATATGCGTCAAGATCAGTGTTTTGACGTTGGCTTCTTTGGCGAATTGAGCGGCCTGACCGACCGTAAGATGTCCTACCGCTTCAGCAATATCCGCCTCTTCATTCAGATATGTGGCTTCCATGACCAGACAATCCGCGCCATCCACGATGTTGTGAAGGCCATCGGTTGTGGCAAGATCGCCAATATGGATGAGTTTTGTACCGGGCATCACCTCTCCCAATACATCGTCGGGATGAATGGTGCGTCCATCATCCACTGTAATGCTTTCGCCACGAACCAATGCAGCACGTTCCGGCCCAACTGGAACATTTAGGGCACGGGCTTTTTCTTCCAGAAAGGGACGGTGTGATTTTTGCTGGAACAGATACCCGAAATTGCCACTGCCACGGTGGACAACAGGAAAAGCGGTGACGGTCATGTATTTATCTTCGTGGATTAGGTCACCAGGTTTCAAGGTGATGAGGTTGATGGGTATTGGTGGATTGACTCCGCGAATCGCAACACCAAAAACCAGATCAGAGACTCGCCGTAAGGTGGTATAACCGCCATAGATCTCCAGGTGTTCCAGCCCCTCTTCCCAGTTGACAAATGTCGAAACCAGCCCACCCAAACCCAGAATATGGTCCAAGTGCCCATGAGTCAACAGGATGCGATTCAATCGGCGGAACCCGATGCCGCTTTTCAATATCTGGCGTTGGGTTCCTTCTCCACAATCAATCAGGAAGCGGTGTTCTCTGGCGATAACGATTTGCGCCGGTAAGCCCCGGTGGATGCTGGGGGCAGCGGCGGATGTTCCCAAAAATATGATATTGAACATAAAATCCTCAAGGAGATACTACCACAAAAGGCAGTCCCAATAATAGATAGGAACCGCGTGCCACATTGGTTTTGCCATCGTACACTGGCAATTGATTGATGGGGTTGCCATCGTAGACACCAATCGTCAGACGATATTCCTGTTCGCGCAGTGTTTCAGGCAGTATTAGGAGGCTGGCCTCGATTACCACATCGCGTGGCTGTAAGCGAGTGGCTTCTACCTCGAACTGATTGACCTCGGAATAAGGGCTGGCCTGGGGCGTATCATGCAGACGGATGAAAACACCCGTATTGGGCAATAACGACCCATCAACTCGCCAGTATGTTGTAATGGTGATGGTATTGCCAGGCTGCAGAGTTGCCTGTCCAATATTCAATGGCTCGTGACCCAGAAAAGTCATGTTGCCACCAAAACGGGTGGGTTGGGCAGCGCGTTCAGGTTCTTGTTCCTGACCCGGTTCACGAGGATAAAATACAAGTGAGTTAACTTGTAGTTGCCCGCCTTTGTTTGCTAATGTATGTTCTGCATCAATCAGGAAACCCGTGATCTGTGGTTGTGCGAGGCGCGTTGCTAGTTCGGGTTGAAACCAAGTTTGCAAGACTGGTGGTATGGTGGAAATATCGGCTTCGTCTGTGAACAGCACGCGCATAGATTCACCACCGCTTATCAACACCATGTTTTTCCCACAGTTAGCGATTCGGAAGGGGATGGCTTCTTGGTGCAGCATCCATTCTAGTAGTTGTTGATCGGACGGCTGGGGCGTAATGCCCTCTGTGTCACCTATTCGAGAAGAGCAAATCAGGACTGGTGGACCGTCGGTGGTGTGATCCAAATACACGGCGATATGACCGATATTGGCATGATAAGCACGTTGTGTGTCGTCCCGATCTGTCCAACCCGTCAGAAAGCTGTTATTAAATATCCAGATGTAACGAGCTGCCATGATGACAACCAACACTGCAATGACGCGCACCAACGGTTGGGGCCATTTGCCCAACCAAGTATGTTCTTTTAGACGTGTCAGACGTTCTGGGGGCTCAATATTTTCGCTGAGGATACGGAACGTCTCAATGACACCAATACCTAGCAAGATGTAAACGAGAGGATTTGCAAATGCCAATGCACCGAAATTAGGGCCGCCTGTCATCCACATATCCGGTAAAAGACCTAAGCCGAAAAAGATAATGACCAGAGCATATCGCGGTTGTCGCCAGCGGGTAACACTGACGACCAGGCCCACCAGCACGAAAATACCACCTTCAGGTGTTGATGTCAGTGGCAGACGTGGCAGGTTATGGGTCGGGTTGCTGTCTCCTGGATAGAAGAAAGCCTGGAATGTGTGTCCAATGGAGCGCAGTAAGTCGATAGGGTCTGTGGGACGCTCCAACCACAGGAAGTAGAGGCCGCTGTTGGAAATATTACGTAATAACGAGATGAGATAAGGCAAGCTGAGGATGAGGGCCAGTGTCAGGGCATAGCCGCTGTTCCACCATACATCCCGTGATACTGGCTGCCGCGTATAATAGAGGTAGAGCAAGAACGCAAAAATCCCCAAACCCGCCAGAATACCAGTGTAGTGTGTATAAACAGTGATGGTGATTGCCAGCGCCACAAGCGTGTAAGGCGCAGTTTTTGGCGACCGAGGGCGAATGGTTTGAGCGAGGTAGAAGGCGCGGCTGACAATCCAGAGAGTTCCGATGACCATCATGCCAATCAAGGAAATGTGTGTGGCGGTGTGAGCGGCCAGAGTCGGCCAGATGCCAAAGATTATCGCGGTTGCAGTGATAATCGCCACTTTGCGGTCAAATAGGCGGCGTGTCACGGTGTACAGCAGTGCCAACTCAATCAACCCTGCCCACAGCGGCAACAATCGGAAACCAAGTAAGCTCTCCCCTACCAATGTAGTGACAGCCACTTGCGCCATGTGGAATAGACTCACAGCCCCACCCTGACCAGTGTCATAGAACACGCGAATTGTGCCGTCGCGGATTTCTTCGGTAATGCGGATAGCAGTGATCTCGTCATCGGAGAAGCCGGTGGGGACTGTTGTTATATCGTGAACACGCAGGGCGAATGCCAGCAGGAGCAGCACAATAATCAGAATGCGTTCAAACCAGTCCACGGCTTACTCTCCAAATATCTACCTTATTGGGCAGTTGCAATCGCCGTACAAATCAAAACCAGGATGCCCAACCCCAACATGAGACGAGTTAGGCGCATTTCACGTTGGAGGAGTGGCTCCATCTCATCAGTTTGGCCGCGTGTTGCCAACAGTGTGGCCCGTTCAATCGCTGGGACAATGCCAAACTGGATCATACCAGCTAACACAACCATGCTGCCAAATGCCAGATGCTTGCATAACATGGCAATGGTCCATGTATTGCTAAAGGTCAGGAAGCCATCGTAATTGGAGTCGGCGCTCATTTGCACCATACCTGTTCCTAACAACAATACTAGACTGAAGTTGGCAACTGGCCGAAATCGCTTTTGCAGGTTTAAAATCAGCGGCGATAGTTCGGCGACAGTCGTACTTCTCATGGTACGGCGTGTTTCCGGCCAGATGAAAAGCGTGAAAATTGCTAACCCACCTATCCAGAGGACGGTGGCGATCAGATGGATGAAGTGGCTGATAGATAACGCGATCTCGTCCATAAATCACTCGTTGACAATTGGGTTCAGATATTCATCGCGAGCTGGATGGGCATAGTCCGGGTTGGTCGATATTTTCTCCATCTGGACTAATGCAGACCAGGCCGGGCGTCCATCCATGCCATAAGGCATTGGTGCGACGGTTCCAATGGCCCACCAATATTCTTCATCGTCTTCCGTCCAGGTCAGATTCGGATAGTAAATTGTCACCATCAACCCAACCCAGGGACGCCAGTTTTGAGCTGCATATTGATAAGCACGGGCCAAGTAGTCGGCCTGTTGTTCGGGCGTTACCGCGAACCAACTATATGGCGTGTCCGGGCGCGGGTCAATTGTCCAGCCCATTTCGGTAATAGCAATTTGTTTATGGCTGTCGCCAGTGGCTACCATAATAGCGCGAATATGCTCTACGTGTCGAAAACATTGCCAACCCAGATACCCCTCAGCGATAATGTCTTCAGGATCAACTTCCGGCTCGAAAGCATAACCAGGGGCATGAACACCCAGTATATCAAAGTATGAGCTAGCTCCAGCTTCATACATTTTCCAGAGAAATTCCTCGTCAGGCATGGCGGTCCAATCGCGAGTTCCGGTAGGAGCCAGCCCGGCTGTCATAATCAGCGCCGTGGGGTCGGCCTCACGGATAGCTGTGGCACAAATCGCCAGCAAGGTTACATAACCACTAGGACTAGGTGGCAGATCGGCCCATTCGCGAGTCAGATTGGGTTCGTTCCAAATTTGATAGGCGGCGATACGGCCCTGATAGCGGGCGGCGACGGCTCCACAGTAGGCCGCAAGGCGTTCTATGTTGAGGGGCGCTTCATTGTAAGATACCGAGGTCTGCAATGCCCATTCAGGTGGATTTGCTAGACGTGCGACAACCTGAATACCTTTGCCTTCAATATCTTGCATCATCGCGTCGGCATACTCCCACCGATAGCGTGTAGGATCATTTTCTGCCAAGTGTTCCGGCTCAATATCAATCCAGGCGAAATCCTGACGGATGTGTGTAAATTGCATGAGATTGATTTGATCCAGGCCAAATTTGCGATAGGTTTCGTGCCACCAGAAAAATGTCTGGATACCATATGTTAATGATGGAAATGGCATATGATCGCCGATGACGTCATCTGGAGCTAAATCTGTGACAGCGGGATAGTTCGGTGGCCGTCCATGAAGTAATTCGTTGTTAGTTGGCTGATCTTCAGGTGACTCATCCGGCCAGAGAATTATAGCTCCTCCAGCCACTAACACTAGGAGAATTGACAGGGCGAGCAGCCATTTTTTCGGCAGCATGAAGTCTCCTCGACAACAAAACGGGGAGCATCAGTTTTGCAATGCCCCCGCTTTTCAGTTTGCAGGATAATGAAGAATGGTGTCCGCTATTGTGTTGTAGCCCGACCACGGAAGTTCATATCGCTGATATAAAGCCAGGCCTCCGCCGGGATGTAATTTGGCCGGATGAGTGAATAGGGAATATTATCGCGGTCTGGCCGTGAAATATCCCAGTTTGCTTCGGGGCCAAAATTCAAGTTCCAGATGAACGCTAGCCATACGAAATCCCACTCTTGCATGAGATTAATGGCGTCTACCAAAAAGATGCGTTGTTCTTCGATTGTATTGTCTTCGGAAAACTCAAAGTTTTGCAGCGGGTGTAATTCCGGAGGTAACAAATCTACTGCTACAGCCCAGCCAAATTCGGTTACGCATAGGGGTACAGTGCTGCCAGTTGCTCGAATCTTATTGGCATAGGTGGTTAGCGTGGAGTAGAAGGACCAGGACGGATGGGGATTGTCAAACGGACCACGGAAAATCGCGTCAGGGTCATTGGGAACCTGATCCCAGGGTACATTTGGCCCGATATTGTAGCCGTTATGATGTGCGCCATAACAATCTACGATATCCAGCACGCCCGCTGCAATCAATTCATCAGTATAGCGAAAATCGGAAATAGCGATGACACCATCGTCAACACCGGTTGGTGAGAGCGCCCCACTGACAACAATGATGTTGGGATCAAGTATACGGATAGTCTCGGTGACAACAGTGACCATTTGCACATAATCAGCAGCACTGAGACCACGTGGACTTGTCCATTCACGGGCAAGGTTCATCTCATTCCAGACTTCGACAGCATGAATCTGACCTGGATAGCGTAAAATCATCGTGCCAATGAAGTTGGCAAACAACTGGTTATCAGCAGGTGGTCCTTGTTCCTCAAGATTGGCACCAGGTTCGCGTGCCCAATCAGGGGCTGTTACGACGCTAATTAGCACCTTCAAATTCTTTTCGGCGGCAGTTTCAAAGAAAAGATCATAACCCAACCGTTCCCAGTCATAAACACCCGGTTCTGGTTCCGCAAATTCCCAGCGCACCTGCAATTTTACCCAGTTCAGATTCAACTGGTTAGCCGCCGCATCCATATAGCCGCTCATAATCTGGCGATCATTATTGAAGTTAGGGATGACCTGGATACCGAGATCAAATTCACGGTTTTGGCGGGGCGGAATAGTGGGTTGCGGGATTGGAGTGGGTGTTGCTTCTTGCGCCACTGGCATGGGGTCTGCGGCGGGTTCTGATTGCTGGACTGGCTCAGATGCTCCCTCGTCCACAATTGATTCATTTTCAGATTCGACCAGAGGCACGTCATCGGTTTGGGTATCGGTTATAGTATCTGCTTCGGCTGGTGGTTGAAGTGCTTGTTCATTATTGGCGGTAAGATTAGTGGTGGTATTGGATTCGCTGGCAGTAGCAGCATCTAATCGGCCTGTCCCGATATAGATGCCAACAAAGGTAGCAACGCCGATCAACAATGTTACACTAACCCAAACCGCGATGAATCCGCGCAGTTGTCGGCGATATTGGTCATTGCGATGAGTGTGTGTCGCCATAAATTAGTCCTTTTCCCTGAGTTATATTGCCAATAAGCTTACTGTGTCAGACCGATTCCATCAAATTTTCTAATGAATTTTATCCGTTTTTGCTAAAAAGGTATAACTTTACTGCATAGACAGACAAACGAAGAGGGATATGACGATCCGTCATGCCCCTCCGAAGAATCCTATTAGTTAGCGAGTGCATCACACGCCGGGCAAGTACCATTAGGGCGAATCAATGCATAACCACCCATTGGATCACCACCATGTGTGCCAGTGAAGTCCATATTCCAAATTATGACTAGCTTTACTGTGCCGCTGTTGCGAGCCAGACTGATAACCTGGTCAATCCACAACGCTTGTTCGGCTACTGATGTATTGATAGCCCAGGCGAAATTTGGCGGGGGCGGACCATAACCTTCTGGCGACAGGTAACCTAGTTCTGTAAAGCAGATGGGCTTGCCGGGGAAAAGACTACGATAGGTGTTAACCATGCCCCAGAAATAGCGTGTGTAATAATTATCGCCACGCGGGTCACCGCTGGTCCATGTCGGGCTGACGATACCTTCATTATAGTGTGCGCCCAGGCAGTCCATATATGCGCCTGCACCAGCATCTCGCATTCCGGCCAGATACCGATTGTCATTCCAGACTGTATCCAGGCCGAATGCGCCTTCTGCACCAGTTGGAGCAGGGGCAGCACTGATGACAATGGTGCCAGTATTGTTAGCTTTGATTGCGTTATAGGAAAGTGCCAATAGTTGTGTATAGAGAGCCGGGTTGATATGCCCCTGCGGCCATTCGCGGGCTAGGTTAGTTTCATTCCAAATCTCGATGGCATCCGCGCCCAAGGCGGCCGCGCCACCAACAAAACTGGCATATTCGTTGAAATAGGCTTCACCACCCAGAACATCGCCAGGGCTGCCGACCACACCTAGCAAGATACGGAAGCCGAGTGCATGGGCGTTGTTGATGAGTCCTGCCACTGACCCTGGTGATTGCCCGCGCCCATAACGCACCTGCACCTTGACCCAGGTCATACCAGCATAATGCATCAGGTCGGGGCGTGAGAAACTCTGAACATGAGCGCCATAAGAAAACACACCTAAATTGGCGGAACTGTAGCCAGGTGCGCCCACGGAAGCACCACCACCACCCGCCGGAGGCTCCACTTCTATCACGGGGAGCGCCGCATAATTACCGCTGATATCAACCAGCGTGTAATATAACCAGCCTTCCTGATCCCCTACGACGACTTGGAACCAGGTGTTGTTATTGTTGCGGCCAATGGCGGCGACTGGCGTGGTGGCACTGAGAGTGCGGATGATACTATAGTTCAAGCCGGGGCCAGTGCGGAAGTTAACAGGATTGAGTGTCATACCTGCCAGCGAACCTTCGGGACCTACAGGGACGGGAGGAGGTGTTTCGTCTTCTTCACCACCGCCGCTTGCCGCACCAGTAGCATCAATAATGGGTAGTGTTTCAATGACGAAACTCGCTGGAAATTCTAGATAGTCTGAAAGCACCCAGCCTTGTGTTCCACCGTTAACGGGCGATCCAAAAACCCAGATGCCACCATTGCCAAGTTGATTTTCACGGCCTTCAATTGCCAGCACAGTATTACGCGGGAAGGTATCAATCATTGGCGAATCAGTGCCCGGTTGGGTACGGACAACCAGGTTATCAGGAGTCACACGTGCCTGAACTAATCCTTGTGCCCGGGCTGGTTTGTGAGAAGAAATTGACAGTGGCAGCACTGAAGTCGCCAGAATAAGTGTCAGGAGAATACCAGCGAGGCGAACAAAGCGTATTTTTGTCATCGGTTATCCCAAACAAACTTAATTTGCAAAGTATTGATGTGCCGCAGAGTTTAGCATGATGAGGTTAAGGTTGGCAATAGGCTTTCAAACCAGCGTGGGGTGAACGGTGGCTGAGTCTGCTGTCGATTTTGTGGCGCGAATCATGTATAGTTGCGCGGCGAATAGTATATTGAGGGATGTCAACAACAATGCAGCAACCAAAGCGAAACCAGAACTATTTTCTTCTCAGCCTCGGCTGTGCCAAAAACACGGTTGACTCGGAGTCGATGGCGCAATTGTTGGACGAATCGGGGATGCAGGGCGTGCTTGAACCAGATGATGCTGCGGTCATGATTGTCAATACGTGCGGCTTCATCGGCTCGGCCAAAGATGAAAGTATTCGAGCTTTGCGCGAGTTGGCCCAGAACAAGCAGCCAGACCAGTATCTCATTGCTGCCGGGTGTCTGTCGCAACGCTATGGAGATACATTGGCGCAGGAAGTCAAAGGACTGGATGGCATTATTGGGACGCGGCGCTGGATGGATATTGTCGATCTGGTTAAGCGCCTGCGGGAACACAAACACCCCGAACCGCTCTATCATCTGCCCACCGAAGCCACAACCGTTGGTGTGGATGAACGTGGTACGGTGCGAGTGAGTATTCAAGGAGCCACCGCCTATCTGAAAATCGCTGATGGGTGTCGCCGACCTTGTGCGTTCTGTGCCATTCCAACCATTAAGGGTACTGCCGTCAGCCGCCCGGTGGAAGTTATACTAAATGAAGCCCGATTTTTGCGTGACCAAGGCGTGCGCGAAATCATTCTGATTGCTCAGGACACTACGGATTATGGATACGATCTGGGTATGAAGAATGGGTTGGCAACGTTGCTTAACAAATTGGTGAAGGCTGTGCCAGATGTTCCCTGGTTACGTGTGATGTATGCTTATCCAGGCTATGTAACTGATGAGTTGATCGATGCGATGGCATCTCACCCACAGATCGCTAACTACCTGGATATTCCGCTACAACATGCCCACCGTCAGACATTGTTGCGGATGCGCCGTCCAGCCAATGTGGATTGGATGTATGACACATTGGGCAAGATGCGCGATGCAATGCCTGACTTGGCGATTCGTACCACTTTTATCGTTGGCTATCCTGGCGAGACCGATGCCGAGTTTGAAGCGTTGGTGCAGTTCGTTCGGGATATGCAGTTTGATCGGGTCGGAGCGTTCACCTACAGCTACGAAATCGGGACACCTAGCGCAGCGTTGCCGGATCAAGTGGCGGATAATGTGAAAGAAACCCGCCGAGACCGCCTGATGGAGGTTCAACAGGACATCAGCCTGCAACGTAACCAGGCCCAGGTTGGACGCTCGTTGGATGTATTGATCGAAGGACATGCCGAAGTTGAAGATGAAAATGGCAATACCTCTGGCGACATCATTTCGTTGGGACGTTCCTATCGTGATGCGCCCGAAATTGATGGCCTGGTGATGGTTGAGGGCATTGCTCCTGTTGATGAGATCGTTCCAGTGCGGATTACCGGTGCGATGGTGTATGACTTAGTCGGTACGGTCGACTTGAGTAGCCCGACAGTGATCCAACCAGGGCAGATTTTCGGTGCGGGTGATTTGCCCGATAGGCCAGAATAAGCATGTGGTAAACTTACACGTCGTTGCTCCATCTAGAGTCTTGATCGCAAATCTCAACCAATAGGAGACTTACATGCTGCGAATTATCATTGTTCTGTCGCTTATTATGCCTGTGGCTTTGATGTTTAATCCGGTGACACAGGCTCAAACCGATGCCAAAACCCCGGCGGCACTGTGTGAGGAAGCACAACCTAACATCACGGAACCGTCTAGTCGGAGTTTTGATGAACCAGAGCAGGTATTGGAAGATGATGTCGATTATTATGCGATCTTCTGCACCGAGAGTGGCGCGGTTTTTGTTGATTTATTGGAGCAATACGCGCCAATCACGGTTAACAGTTTTGTGTTTCTGGCGCAAGAAGGCTTCTACAACAATTCTAATTTCCACCGGGTTATGGCTGATTTCATGGCTCAGGGTGGCGATCCAGTCGGTAACCCACCGGGAACGGGCGGCCCGGGTTATCAATTCCAGGATGAGTTTCTGCCATTTCTGACCTTCGAGCGTCCTGGTTGGCTGGCGATGGCGAATTCTGGGCCGAGTACAAATGGTAGTCAGTTTTTCATCACCCGTGTGCCCACCACGCATCTGAATTGGCGTCATACTATTTTTGGCGAGGTGCTAGAAGGTCAGGAAGTTGTCGATAATATGCCGGACACGGATGCGGGTGGCAACGATGCCCTATATACCGTGTTGATTATCACGGATCCTGCTCAGGTGGAAACGACTTTTGCTGCGCCCACACCCGCCACTGGGGATGAGGTGTTGGATGCAATCAACGGTATTTTTGGCGAAGATCCTGCGCTATCCAATATTGAAAACGCGGTTTATGACCTAGATGAAGCCGTTGGGCGTGTGGAGCCAGGCGCTCAGGAAGCTGCCCGCGATCTGTATGAATCGCATGGGTTTGGGTTTGAGGCTGGGGGATTCTGGGAAGTTGCGACATGCGAAGAACCCGCTCTGCTCGGTATCGGCACTTGGGTGACTGATTGGGGTACTGCAGAAAACGCTGCCGGGTTCACATCCGATTCTTCTTTCGATGAACTCATGACCACCCAAGGATTCAGCCTGATTGACAGCAGCGAGACATTTACCGGATTGGGCTATACAACCGAACTGTTTTATAGCAGACCAGACGATGGTTTTTGTAGTGTGCCAGCAACTCGCTATCGTTATACGTGGCATCGTGAACGCTATACGATTACGTTGGATGTGATCATCGCCCAGAATGTTGTTCCTGAAGAGCAAGTTCCAATGATCATTGCAGATCGTATCGCTCGAACTGTTGCAAGTCTGTTGGGTGATATTATTCTGGATGGACGTGTGCGGAACATTGGATAAACACCCCTTTGACATCTCGGCTGAAACTTACGACCGAGATTTCACCAATACGGATCTAGGACGCTGGCTGCGAAGCCGCGTATGGGAACGCCTGGCTGCTCAGCTTCAGCCGGGCGATTCTGTTTTGGAGATTGGGTGTGGAACAGGTGAAGACGCGGTGTGGTTGGCGCAACGTGGGGTACGGGTTCTTGCTACTGATGTCAGCTCAGTTATGTTAGAAAGAACACAACAGAAAACAGTTGACTTGGGGTTGAATGATCTGGTTCAAACTGAGATATTGAATTTGAATCAACTACCTACTGCAATGGCTGATCGTTTCGATGGCGTGTTTAGTAATTTCGGGCCAGTGAATTGCACTCACGATTGGACGGGATTAGGTGTGTTCTTAGGCACTGTTGTCAAGTCCGGTGGTTTTGTTGGCTTAGGAGTGATGTCGCCATTTTGCTTGTGGGAGACCGTCTGGCACAGCCTTCGCTTCAATTTCCGGACAGCGTTTCGTCGGATACGGCGGCGGACGGTGGCAACGCTGGCAGATGGCTCACATATCCCTGTATATTATCCGTCTAGCCGACAACTGGCGACGGCCTTAAAGCCCTCGTTTCGACAGATTAATGTGCGGGGAATTGGCGTGTTTTTGCCACCTAGTGACGTTTTCGGGGCTATCGAGAAACGCCCTCAATTAGCGCGCCGCCTGATGGCATTGGAAACACGGTGGGCGCATCGCTGGCCGTTTCGCACCTGGGCCGATCATTATTGGATTGAGTTCGTGCGAGAATGATACGTTTTCCTCATCATTTAAGGATTTTCGTCACAAGGGTTTCAGGGCTATAATAAAAATAAGGCTAATCTAAATTATGAGGAATTCTGGCGCTGATGGCTCGCTGGGGCTTGCGATGGGTTTTTTGCTGGTTGAGTGTTTTAATCACTGCTTGTGGGCAGCTTGCCTCGCCGACGCCTGCTGAAAAAACGCAGAACCACACACCACTACAGGGTTTTACACCACCGCCTACTGCATCTCCCACTGAACCTTTTCGCCCGGCGTATACATTGACTCCGTTGGGCAGCGTAACAGCCACCCGTGCTGCTTCTCTGGAGGCAGCCGAAGTTGTAACAGTGGAAACGCCAACCTGTTACGAAACCCTGGCCGAAAGCCTTATCTGCTTGGGATGGATTTACAACACTGGTAACTCCCCAATCACTGACATCATCATCAATGTTTACCTGCTCTCTCCACAAGGTGTTCCGCTGGCGACTACTCGAACTACACCCGAATTCCCGATGCTGTTTCCTGATAGTGGCAGTCCCTACCGTGTGATATTTCAGGTGTTGCCAGAGGGCGAATGGGGTGTATACGCCGAGTTGGACCAGAATCTGGTGGTGGAAACTGCACCGGACGATCACACGGTTCCATTAATGGTACACACAATTCAGTCCGAGTGGCATGTTTATGGCTACACTATTCGGGGACAGATATTCAATCAATCCAATCAACCATTGTCCCTGGTACGTGTGGCCGCGATTATTTGGAGAGCAGATCGGACGATCAGTGGCTATCGGATGGTCATTTTCGATTCCATGTCACCAGACTCGGAAGCGATATTGGATTTTGACTTTGAGATTGCGCCGCTAGATGGACAACCAGGCGAATCGGTGATGGTATTGGCACAAGGATCAACGCCTAATTAGCTTGTTGATAAGCCCACGACAACCGTGCCCATTCTTCCAGTTTTAAGGTTTCTGCTCGACGACTAGCATCAATTTCAGCAGTCTCCAATAAACGACGAGCCGCGCTACTTTTCAAACCCAAACCGCCCGCCAATGCGTTTTTAAGTTGCTTGCGTTTCTGGCTGAAACCTGCTCGCACGATTTTAAAGAAAGTGGTTTCATCTGGCACATCAACCACTGGTGTCTCATAAACATCAATACGAATTACTGCTGACTCGACATCTGGACGCGGCCAGAAAACGGCAGGGTTTAGGCGGGTTACCAGAACAGGTTGCCCATAAAACTGTACGCTGACGGCCAGGATGCTCATGTTACCAGGCTCGGCCAGGATACGCTCGGCCACTTCTTTTTGCACAGTCAGTACAAGACGGTGTGGGCGGTGAGGGCGATCTAACAACTTGCGAAGAATGGCACTGGTAATGTAGTAAGGCACGTTGGCGACTACATAAAAAGGACCGGATCCGATCAAGCTCTCAAGGTTCGCTTTGAGAAAATCTCCCCAATGGATTTCGACATTATAAAGATCATTCATCGTATGGGAAAGTACGGGGCGAAGTCGTTCATCAGTCTCAATGGCAATCACGCGTTGGGAAGTCTGCGCCAGCACTCGAGTCAGTGCCCCTGTCCCTGCACCAATTTCCACCACAGTTGCATCTGCGGGTAGTTCGGCACTCTCGACAATGCGTGCCAGGGCATTTGGATCGTGCAGAAAATTCTGCCCCAAGCTTTTCTTGGGTTTAATGTCAAAGTCTTCGAGCAGTTGCTTTGGACTGGTCATGATTAATCCTCAATCATCCGGAGATGAACCTGTGCCATAAACCTTGATTTCCGGAACGGGCGAGGCAATGACCCAGTTCTCCTGTACGATGCGGCTCACAATCCGATTGTTTTCGCGGCGAATTCGCACCCGTATTTCCCGCAGGCCCGTTTGCCCTTCCTGAATTGTGTGTTGTTCGCCATAGGGTAAATCAGGGTCAGGTAAGGTGAGAGTCTGAAATTCGATGATTTCTTGCTCGACCTCGATAGCTTCGACAACACGAATAATCTCAATCGTCATGTTAGCTTCAAGAAATGTTTGTTCATTGGGCCTGGTATAGTCTTGCCCTGTTAACACCAGGCCGACCTGATTAATGGTGTCAATAACAGTGGGACCAGTCGCTCGTGTATCGATCATGCGCTCGTCAACAAGAATGGTGACTGGCACGGAGCGTATAATTGAAACTTCCAGGCCATTGGTGATAGGCGCATCAATGGGCGGCGTAATCGCGTCTGCCAGATAAAGGGTAACGGCATACTCATCTAGTAATGCGCCAACGGTGGCAGCGGTTGTTTTGCCATCTGCTACTAATTGACTGTTGTCATAAAGCACGAATGGATGTGCCGTGATCACACGCAGATGCTGAGGCGGGAGTGTAAACTGCGGTAGGGTGTAAATATCGACCAGTTGGTAATCGACATACAGTTGGTCACCTGGGTTAAGGTGAACCGCTTGCTCGACCAAAATCACTAGTGGGTCAACGGCATGTGTATAGACGCGCCGGACCTCGCCATCTATTTCTAACGCTAATTGGGAGGCCCTAGTGACCAGAATCGTCATGTCTGACCGAATGGGGGTATCGATTGCTGGTTCTACCCAATCAGCTTGATCTAGATAAACATCAGCTTCATCGAGGGCGTCGCCGACTGTTGAGGCGTCGGTACGAATCTCTTGCATAGAGCCGTTGACGTCGATGGTGATGTGCTTTCGTCCCAGGTAGCTTGACCCTAGAATAATTGCTATTGCGCCAATCGCAATCAACAATAGCAGGAATCCAGGCCGGTAATAGTTAGAACGCTTTTGGTTTTGAGGGACAGTAAGCGGATGAGGTGATATCATAAAAATCTGAAGCTCAGACCAGGCTAACCCACGACACCCAGGAGAAACTCCTTATGGCTGCTGCCTCTCGGCCCTGACCAGGTTCGAAGGTCCTGCCGCGCAGGACCCAGTCTGAGCATGATGCCATCGTAGCGGAAGATTCCCCTGTTGTCAAGCTAGCGCGTGCGCCGTCGCCATTCGGCTTTTACCTCGAATTCGGCGAGAGTTGGTGCTTCCATAAAGCTCCGTAAAATACGAATAAAAC
This sequence comes from Aggregatilineales bacterium, assembly GCA_965215855.1. Classification (GTDB taxonomy): domain Bacteria; phylum Chloroflexota; class Anaerolineae; order Aggregatilineales; family J027; genus J027. Next base: position 1,230,335 of record CBDCER010000003.1, read on the forward strand.
GTGTTGTATCCTCCAACATGGGGAAGTGGCGTGCATCGGAAAGCACAATCGACCGAAACTCGGGTTTTGTGGTTTTTATTTGCTGCAACAGTGTTTCGTCGGCAGGAATGAATGTATCTGATTCACCATAAATCGCCAGCGTGAGAGCTTTAGCTTGCATCAGGTTACGAAATGGGTTGAACTGATTCAAGGATTGGGCGCTTACCCTGGCTGCTTCATCAGCGGCCTTTTCAACTTCAACCAACAATTTCTGATAATCGCTGGATGAGGTGTCCATGTGACGTCCCAGGATGGTGGTGAGCTTGCTTTTGCTAAACATCGCCGACATGGCATTTGCGCCTGCCGCGAGCGGCATGGGGGATGGACTAGCAGGTTGAGGAGGGGGCGCTTCGGGCGCGGATGTATTGGATTGAATAGGTTCAGCCGCTGCTGCACTGAGGCCTTGAGCTTGGGCTGCTTGTAAGAGGCGTTCTCGTCCAGCTTTCGATGGTCGGAGCAGTGTCGGTGCATCACTTCCTTTGGGTACAGGTGGCGGAGGAGCAGGGGCGTTGGCAGATGGGCCTTGTTTGGATTTTGTACCCAATAGGGGCGGTGCAATGGTTATTAGGCGGTGGACAATGTTACTAGATTCCGGTTTGACTGCGAAATGAGCTGCCACAGCAGCACCTAACCCATGTCCTACAAAGACTGCTTTTGGGATTCCCATGCGGTCAATGAATTTTTGCAGGGTATCAACCTGGCCGTCGATACTATAGTAGAATTTGTTCTTTCCGGAGCCGCCAAATCCCCAGAGGTCAACCGCATACGTGCGATATTTGACACTGAGTTGCTGCATAGCCGGAACCCAATAGCGCCAAGATCCCAGCCAGCTGTGCAGCAAAACCACTGGCCGTCCACGGCCTAGAACTTCGTAATGGACCAAATCTCCGTTGATTGTAATCGCACTCATAATTGTTATTCGATACTGAACTTGGTCAGAATCTCGTCGATACGCTGTGTGAGTTGATCAGGAGCAAACGGTTTCAAGATATACTCATAAGCGCCGGCTTCCATACCGGTGTCAATCTCTTCATCCTGACCTTTAGCCGATAGAAAAACAACCGGGATATGTTTGGTGGTTTCGGTATCTTTGATGACCCGACAGGCTTCATAACCTGTCATGCGTGGCATTCGGACGTCCAGCATAATTAGGTCTGGCATCACTTCCGGGGCCATCTCGACAGCCTCTGCACCGTTAGAGGCTTTGACGACCTCGTGTCCTGCGAATGTTAGAGTGAATTCAATCAAGTCGCGGATATCACGCTCGTCTTCCGCTATGAGTATTTTAGCCATCTATTCGTCCTCTGTTTGTAGTTCTTCTTTCTTGGCTACTGGCAGTTTGATATAGAACGTCGTGCCTTTGCCCAGAACACTGTTGAACTGAATATCACCACCGTGCATATTAATCAATTCTTTCACGATGGCGAGGCCCAGGCCTGTGCCGGGCGTGTCCATGACCACTTCACTGTGTTCGTCTCCGCGGAAGAAGCGTTCAAATACACGATGTTGTACTTCTTGTGGGATACCAATGCCGGTGTCGCTGATTGACAAGACTACAACGTCGCTTTCAGGCTGGTGCTGTGCGCCAAAGGTGATGGTCCCGCCTTCAGGCGTATAGTTGAAAGCGTTATCAGCGAGATTTTGCATAACCTGGATGATTTTGTCAAAATCGGCCCGAATAGCGGGCAACTTATCGGTTTCCGCCTCAATGGTAACGGTCATAGGTTTATTCATATCTTTAATACGCCCAGACAGATGTGCCGTCACGGTCTGGATGATTTCACTGACTGCCACAGACGTAAAGCGCAATGGAACCCGTCCCTGGTCAATACGCGAGACCTCCAATAGATCGTTTACGAGGATGCTGAGACGGTCCGCATTTTGCTTTATTGTCTGCAAGAAGCGATTCTGAGCTTCCGTCATTTGGCCTGCGGCTCCCAACAATAGCAAGTCAGCATAGCCTTTGATGCTGGTCATAGGGGTTCGCAACTCGTGAGAGACCGTCGCCACAAATTCGCTCTTCAGTTGATCGACCTCAACTTCGCGGGTGATGTCGCGGAAGACTGACACAGTACCCAAGAATTGGTCGCCCATGTTCACAGGCGAGAGACGGACGCTGATGAAGCGGCCATCGTCCAGCGACAGCATCTCTTCAATAAAGTCTCCTGATTGGTGTTGAGTGGGATCAGCCATCCAGGTTTCGATAGCATCCATCCAACCGCTGGCTCGTCCGCCATAAATGCCCGTTAACTCACGGATATGGCGGTTGAGTACCTGGTCATTCGACAGCCCCAAAATGCGTTCGGCGGTATTGTTGAACACGCGAATGATACCTTTTTCGTTGGCATACATCACGCCGTCAGCGATGGAGTTCAGGATCGCCGTATTCTTGATCGATTCGACCTGTTCTTGCCGCAAGATAGCACCCAGACGCCCGGCTTGGTCACGAATCAAGCTATAGAGTTCGGCGTTGTTCATCGAGTTCGCCAACTGGCTGGCGACAGCCGTCACCATTCGTAAGTGATCCTCGTTGAATACACCAGGTTGTTCATTGTAAAACATGATGACGCCACGTATATCGTCACCGCTTTCTAGCAATGTGGCAACTGCGGATGCTGGCTGACGATCACGGTCGGTAATCGTAATCCAACGCGGATCGTTTTGTACGGTGTTGATGCATACGCCCTGCCGATTCTGGATAATCCATCCCGCCAGTCCTTCATTCTGACGCAGTTGCAGGCGTTCACCCTCGTCTTCCACATCCAAGCCACGCTGGGCAATCATGTACAAATTATCGGAAATATCGTCAATTGCTAGCACAATAGCACTAGTAGCACCGATAGCCTCTGATACAGCGTCCAACGTGCGGTTCAAAACGCGATCCAAGTCCAGAGTCGCGGCGGCGATTTCGGAAGCAATATCATAGAGTGTGCTGAGGCGCTGGCGTTCCTGTTCCAGAGCAATGGTACGGTCCTGAACACGATCCTCAAGGTCTTCAGCGAAGTTACGAATTTGGTGGAACAGGTTGGCGTTCTGAATTGCGACGGCCATCTGGGCGCTGACGGTTGTCAGAATGCGTTGGTCGCTATAGCCAAATTTGCGTGGATCATAGTCGTCGCGCAGGGCCAAAACGCCAATGAATTGATCACCAGCAATCATAGGAACACCCAGGAAACATCGTGCATCCGGGAACAGTGGTTGTGTGATACCAATATTGGTGCGAACCCCCTCTAGCCCAGTGCCGGCTAACAGAAGTGGGGTTTGATGTTCCAGAATATAGCCAAATTCGTCTGGTGGTCCTGGTTGGTAGGCTTCCAGCTCGATGTCCTCACCATCTTGGGACATAGCCAGCGGGAAAGTAAATAAGTTCTGCTCGTTGTCGTAGAGTGCGACATAGAAATATTCAGCGTCGGTCAAGGTTGGTAACTGCATCCGTACCTGGTCCAGCAGTTCATTCAGATCAACTGTGCTGGATAACGCCTTTGATAAATCGTTAATGAGGTAAAGTTCCTCGATTTGGGTGCGGGTTTCGGATTGCAGCCGTGCGTTTTCAATGGCGATTGCAGCCTGGTTTGCCAGCGTACTGATCAAGCGAATCTGATTCGACTCGAAGAAACGCGCCTTATCGCGGAGATCAATTTGCGCCAGACCGATTGAGACCTCGTTCACCACCAGCGGTACCAGCAGCCGGTTGGCAATGCCGTTGGCTTCCATGTGCTGACGTTCGAATTCATCCAAATCATCGTCTTCAATACGCAGTGGGATGACCCGTTGCTCGTGCAACACGACCTCGCGCAAGCGAAAGACCGATAGATCATAAACCTTGTCTTTAGACTCAGCTTCCCTTTCTTGGTCAAACACCGAGCTTTTAGTTTCTTCGACAATCAGACAGTTCTCGACCTGCTCCCAGCGCATGACCTCAGTAGCGTCTGCGTGTAAGGCGATCAACATTTGGGTTGCTACACGACGCATGACGTCTTCAATGTCAAGTGCGCCAGCGGTTACCTGACCGGCTTCGAACAATGTTTCCAATTGATATGTGCGTTGTACCGATTGTTCGTAGAGACTAGCATTCTGGACGGCGATGGCAGCCTGGCTGGCAAGTGTTTGTGCCAGACCAATTTGTTCCCGCGTAAAGCGATAATGCTCCTCGATCATATCGAAGTGCATGGCTCCAATGACTGAGCCACTCATCACCATCGGGACGAACAAGGTACTCTTAACTTCAGGATTACGAATAATCTGATAGAGATTTTCGGCCAGGGGGTGGCTGCTCACATTATCAATCGAAAGTGGAAGCAGTGAGTCGCGTAGGCGCTGCATCACTGGCGATGAAGATAGTGTGAAAGCCAGCGTTGGTTCCTCATCACCACGGGGATGTTCAATGACAACACGACACATACCATCTTCAGGGGTAATTTGGATGGCAGCGGCCTCTTCGATACCCAGGGCCTCGACCGTTTCCCGCAAAGTTACTTCATAGATATTCTCAATATCTAACGAATGCGACAGCGCCACTGATACTCGGTTGAGCAATGTCAGACGTTCTGCCTGCCGATTCAATTGTTCTGCGCGATCTTGTGTCTCGGCGAACAAGTTAGCATTACTCAGCGCAACGGCGGCTTGGTTGGCAAATGCCAGCACCAGTTGTTCATGATGTTGGCGGTAGAAACCAATTTGTTTCTTCTCCAACTGCAAAACACCAACGATATCACCTTTTGAGATCAGCGGGGCCGCCAGGAAATTGCGATATACACGACCCTCACCATAGGGGAATCGTTCGTCCGCACCAGTATCAGGTACGTTCACGCTGGTGTGGAGGTGGGCCATCTCGCGGAACAAAACACTGTCTTCAATCTCGACATGCAGATTGATGAGTTCTTCGGCTGAGGCTGTGCCTGGATCATTAAACCCGCGTGCTGCGATAATTTGTAAGGTTCGGGCTTCGGCAGGATCAAGCAGCCAGAGTGCTACACCATCATAAGGGATCACAGCGTCCAGCGCATCTAGCACCACGCTCACAACTTGGTCGGGTTGCAGAGTTTCTGTGATCTTGCTGGAGACTTCAGTTAATGCTGCTAATTGCTCGGCACGATTACTCAGGTCGGCTTCCAACAATGCGCGTTGGGTGATGTCTTCGACCAACAACACGACGCCAGTGACCCGGTCGCCCTGACGAAGCGGGTAGGTGTAGAAGTTGCGAATAATCAAGTTGCCAGCATCATCCATATCCTGAATGTCGAATTGATGCTGCTCTTTGCCTGTGGATAGTGCCTGTTTGACCGAATGTTCCAGGAAATCCCGAAATTCAGGGCGATAAACAAATAATGGGCGTCCAGTTGCTGCCGGATCCCAATCATAATGACCGATCATGTAAGCATTGATCAGCCGGATATTGACTTGGTCATCCAGCACGACAATACCTTGCTGGATTGATTCCACAACAGCTTCATTGAACGATTGGCTTTCACCCAACGAACTGAAGAAACGTGAGTTTTGGATCGACACCGCTGACAGGTTTGCCATACGTTCGATGAGTGTCAGGCTTTGGCTTTCCGTGAAGCTGAATGATTGGTCGAGGGCACTTCCCAGCCGCAAGACACCAATCGTTTCGCCACCCGCTATCATAGGAACTAGCAATACGGCGCGTTCGCCTTCAGCGGACCATGTGGAGAGATCATTGGCTGAGGCAGTACCGGCTGTTGTGAGATCGAATGTGCGTGATATGCCTACATCAAAGATTTCACCTAGTGCAGAGTTTTCTTTCGGCACCGGATTATCTGGAAAGATATGGGCTTTCCCATCCGGGGTCAGTTCCACACGGGTCATCTCGAGCAGACCAGGCTTGCTTTCCATCGGTAGTGCTAGGTGCATCCGTGTGAAGACCACGAAAGGCTGTAAGCCAGTTGCCAGAGCGCGAATAATTTCGGTCTGGTCGAGCGTGGATGCCATGGCTTCCATCAACTCGTTCAGGCGTTGCTCAGTTTCAGCTTGGCGGACGGTCTCGTTATATAAGCGTGTGTTTTCGATGGCGGCGGACGCCTGAAGTGCGAACAACTCAATTGGTTGCAGGCTATCCTCAGTAGGCCGCTGGTTATCTAATGGATCTTCCATACGGATCAGGCCAATGATCCGTTTCTGATCGTGGCCCATCAATGATAGATAAAGCACATCTTGTGGATGCCATTGATCGTCGGGCACAGAACGGGGATCGGCGGGTTCGCCACGAAAGATATTTTTCTGTACCCAGGGAGTGTTATAGCGCAGATAATAAGCACTACCCAACTTCAATTCGTGAAATGCCAAGTCGCCAAAACGATCTTGCCATATTTTGCCAGGCAGCAATTTGGTGTGTAATCGAGCTGATTCTTCGTCTGTGTAACCTGAACTAATCATCAAGGTAGGTTCGAGCTGTTCATCGCGCAGTGTGATTTGGATCCGTTGCCATCCGGCAGCCACAATGCCATCGGCCACTGCTTGCAGGCGCGAGGACATATCCACTGCACGCTGGATTTCACTGGAAACTAGGTGCAATTGTGCCAGACGATCACGTTCACGGCGGGCTGCTTCAGCTTCTTGTTGAACGTTTTCGACCAGGCGGAAGTTTTCAATGATAAATGCGGCTTGCGATGCAAATACTTCCAGCAGTTCAATTGTTTCTATGCTCGGACGGCGGTGGTCGTAAGGGTCATCAACAGAAACCGTACCAATAATATCCCCTACGGTATTCAGAATCGGAACGACCAAAAGGTCATCGGCGTTCCATTGGCGAGGACCTTCAGTGATACTGTGCAGGATTTCTGCATTAAAACGCCCAGTATCAAGAAGTTGCAAACCTTCGGTACGCCATTCGTCTTGTTCCTCGGCGGGGAAGAAATAGGAATTGCTGACTTTCCAACGATCTTGAAGCAAGGCGTTGACTTCTTGTGTGGTGCGGACGTTCTGCGACACTTCCTCAAAAACATGAAGCGGTAAGCCTGCCTGCGCTATCATGCGAAAGGCTTGCGACTGCTTATCTAGGGTGTTGATCCCTACGATCTTGAATCCAGCCGTTTCGCTGATGGCGTGGGCGACTTCTTGCATCAGTTCAGGCAAGCTGGCCCCTTCGCGCAGCATCTGGCTGAGTGTAAAGATTTGCTGTATCTGGTGGGCACGACGACGCAGTCGTTCATTGGCTCGCAGTTGATCCTGATAACGCCGGGCGTTGCTGACAGCCAGTGAGGCTTGTTGCCCCAGGCGATCAATGAATGTGACCGTATCTTGGTTGAAGGTATGGGGGCGTTGGGTGAACAGGTGAATAATGCCCACGATCTCTTCACCAAAGCGGATAGGTTGCGCGATGGCTTCACGAGTCTCTGCTGGGATAGCTTCTAGGTCGGAGCCTAAATAATCCTCAACCAGAATGGTCTCATTGACCTCAAGCATTCGCTGTTCAATAGGCGTCAGGCGGTGTTTGGTAGCTCCGTGTTCGTCTGGGAAGAGCTTCTGTCCAACAAGACGTGTTTCGATTTCAGGTTTTTGCTGATCAGCCCAATCAGTACGGGGCGCAAAGATAATCACAGATACATCGTCGGCATGAGTGGTTCGCAGCGCCTCACCCCGAATGACCTCCATGATGCGGTCCAAGAGTAGGGTTTGGTTTAATTCACGGCTGATCCGGTCCAGAGCATCTTGTTCGTCGATTCTGGCTCGTAAATCAGCATCGCTACTGGTATAGAGACGTGTTCGCTCAACGGCAGCGGCGATTTGGGCAGCGATAGCCATCAACAATTGCTCGTCGCCATCGTCATAAACACCATCACGCTTGTTGGCAACACTCAGTTCACCTAGAGAGCGTTGGCTAATGACCATGGGCACAATTAATATATTGGTGAGATCCAATTTATCGGTCATCCGCCGATAAGCAGGCAAAATAGTTTTATCTATCTTAACGTCATCGGATTGGAAGGGCCGACGCGACATTACAGGGCTATCAGCAAAGCCGCCACCATAAATATCCATCTTAATGGCCTGATCCATCTCAACGCCATAGAATGCATCAGGGCGATAAATTAGATCGCCAGTTTTCGGTTCTAAGAGGGCGATGGCTGAGACATCTGAGTCCAGCAACTCAGCAATATCTTTGAGAGTATCCTGCAAAATCTCGTCCAGTGTCAGACGGCTGGCAACAGTTTCGGCAATCACTCGCAAGCCACTAGTTTCTTTGCCCAGGCGGTTGACATCTCGATAGAGGCGGGCGTTCTCAATGAGAACGGATGCTTGCCCGGCTGAGATACTCAGCACGCGCCCATCTTCACGTGTAAAGTCTCTGCCATTGAGTTTGTTGGCAACTTGCAGAAGACCGATTTGTTCTTCGCCAATAACTAATGGCGCGATCAGGACATTTTTCATGCCAACCATGCTGGCAAGTTGAGCATAACTCAGCGCACCCGCCCAAGGTTCACGCCCTAAATCATTACTCAGCCAGTATTCTTGGCCGCGATTATGCAGTGTTTCAAAAATGGAATCCTTGACAATTGGGATCTGATAAAAATGGATGCTTTCTTCGTCGATGCCATAAAATGGCTTTTGGGCCACCAGAGCGCCTAATTGATTGCCAGTCGCATCAGGGTCCCAATCGTAGAACAGCACACCGCACATCTCGACCTGCATGAGTTGAGCAATGCGTTGGGTTACCTCAGAAAACAGATGGGTGGTGCTGTCCGTATTACGGGCGGCCTCAGTCATCTGTTGCAAATTGGCGAGTTCAGCAATGTATCGGCGTTCACGCTCGTATAGATTGGCATTTTCAACAACGATGGTGGCCTGGGCCGCAAAAATACTGAGCAGACGCAGATCATCTTCATTGAAGCTGCCACCATTGCGCTTGTTGGCGACCTGTACCATGCCAATACGTGTATTGCCAAGACTCATGGGGACCAATGCGGCGGTTTGGATGCCGATGGCCTTCGCCAACCCACGCATATTGAGTGCCCCCACCATTTCGTCATTTAAGACATCATTGCTGTACCACCAGGGCGCTTCTTGCCATAGTTTTTGGGCGGCGCTACCATCTGCCACGGGAATACGGTAGAGTGAAATCACTGAGTCGAGTGCGCCATAAAATGGCAATTGGCTCACCAAAGTCTGGGTTTCAGGATCGTATAACAAGAGGCCACAGACTTCTACATTGGTTAAGGCTGCAATACGTTCATGCAAGACACGATAGAGATCGCGAGGGTCGGTCTGGTCACTCATCGTTTGGGCAATGCTTTGCAAGCCCGATAACTGCAACAGACGATTGGCCTGATCTTCAGCCAAGTGTGCATTTTCGATGGCGATAGCGGCCTGACCCGCCACTGATTCCAACATGGCTAGGTCTTCATGATCGAAGGCATAACGGGCGTTGCTGGCAAGTTCCAGGGTGCCAATGAAACGCTCATTAACAATCAATGGCAAGCCAATATAGCTTTGATAGGGGAAATTCTCCCGTTTAGGACGCACGTCCGAACGCACAGAGACATCGCCCAACAGCAAGGGTTGGCGATAACGTGCGATCCAGCCTGAATAGCCTTCGCTATATTCGTATGCTCCATTGCCGCCACTGCCATTGCCATCATGGCTGCGAACAGGGTTGATGAATTGATGATCACCGACTTGCCCCACTGGACGCAGACCATTGATGGTTTGATCCCACAGCGTAATCTCACCAGCATCGTAGGTAATGATACGCCCAATACTATTTAAAACGGTGTTCATGGTCTCGGCGAGATCCAGATTACTGGTAATGGCCTGGCTGATTTCTTGAATAATCAAGAGAGCGCTTGATGTGTCGAGTTGGTCTTCCTCGACCTGACTTTCAACCTCATGAAGCGCAATAACCATCCGCCGGCCTTCAGTGGTGGGGATGGTGTGTGAAACGGCTTCGATGCGCTTCAAGCCCAAACGCAGCATAGCCCGGCCTTCTTCAGCGAAAAGATCATGGAACAAATCCGCTGGTTGGATGCGCGATGCTAGCACGGTTAGATTGGGTTCTACCCCGTTTAGATCAAACCACTCACGGGCACGGTTATTCAGGTAAATCAGCCGCCCACGCCCTTCCGCGACAATAATACCGTCGTTGTTGTTCAGCAAATTGACTGGAACAATCCGAGCAGTATCTGTCGAACGGGTGCGGGAGGGGCTGTTGAGTAATTGGCGGGTGAAGGCCCATAGCCAGAGCAGGAAGGCGACACCCACACCGACTAACAATAACTCAAAGCTCATAAGCACTACCCTCGTGGGCGCAACCAATACGCGCCCCTATCTTGGCCTCAGACTACCAGGAGGTCTCTATTGGCTCAATGTTGCCATTGCCACCATCTTCGCGTCGCCGGTCTTCAGCCGCTAACTCGGTAATTTCACGAATGTCGGCGAATTGGTGTGTCGCATTGGAAACTGATCCCACTGATAGTTTCATCAATGGCACTTCACGATCTTCACGCAGCATGTGGCCGCGCTCTCGGTCAATAAATGAATAGTGTTGCTGAACATCCTCATTGAAACGAGCAACCAGTTTCTCTTCAAAAAGCGCCGCCCGATCTGAATAGGTGATAACCACGAAGTTGTTGCTGCCGGGATGCCCCAAAAAGTCATTTGGAGTTCCGTGTTCATCCACAACTTCGCCCATAATCAAAGCTGTGAACCGTTGGACCTCGGTTCCTGCGACGAAGCCATATACTTCCTTGAAGTCATCAAAATGTTCGATCTTGGCGTCAAGGTATGTCCAGGTATCATCGGAGCGCATTAACTCGCGCAACCGCTCCTCGATGATGGCGCTGCTAGGCAGGCCGCTATTCGGATCAGTATAGTTCTCACGTTCGGCGCGTTCTATATGATTTTTGACCCGCAATTTCAGTTCTTCAATGTCGAATGGCTTGGTGATGTAGTCATCTGCTCCCAGCTCTAACCCGGCAATTTTATCCGACCGTTCATCTTTCTGCGTAAGGAAGATGATTGGGATATGACTGGTACGGGTCGTCTGGCGCAGTTCGCGGCACACATCATACCCATTCATATCTGGTAGCATAATATCTAGTACGATGAGTTGCGGGATCTGCTTACGCGTCATCGCCAGCGCGTCACCGCCTCGTGGAGCAACCTGAACTTCATATCCCTGCCCACTAAAATAGATGCGGAGCATGTTAGAAATATCGAAATCATCCTCGACAACAAGAATGCGGCCTTTACCCATTGATAGATAGGCGCCTCGTTCAACGAGCTGCGCCATCCTCCTTTCCTTCGTTTGGCTTGCTGTTTTTCATTAAATTACAGTCCATCAAGAATTAATTAGGGAGATTTTTGTTGGTTCTCCTTAGTTAACCATGTGCAGGCAAATAACGGCAACTGAACGCGGCAGCAAGTCCAGAGTTGGAGGATAGCTCTGGAAAATGCTATTCTACCTCTACCCATAACAGTGTCATTATAGCATAGACTAAATGTGTACGATAAAACCTGAAACCATGTTTAGTTGCAATTTTACCCTGATCTTTCAACCTTCTTCCAACTTGTCTTAACTAGGAAAGAAGATCCGAGACCTGTAATTCCCCGCTCTGAAAGCGGATTACTGAGTATACAGATAGTTCTGTTGTCAGACCCGGAGGAGCCAGAGACGGTTTGAATAAACGATATTGAAACCAATTTCGATACATTACCAAACCATTTGTAGCAGAAGACTGATGGTTAGGGGGTGATGATTATGACTAATTTTGTTATGATAAAGACGCACCTTGTGGCAAACAATAGCAACCCATAGTATCAATTCGGGGGGCACTAATCAGTTTGCCCCCCAATACGCTCGCTATGTGATATTGCCCTGAGAAAGCTGCGCGATACTACTTAAGATTTTGTCAGTATCGGTCTCTTTCAACAACCCGAGGTCTTGTAGAGTCCAGATTGTCGTCACGCGGTCGCTCAAGTTGGGCCATTGGTCCTTTGCCCAGCGATAACGCTCTCGACAGAACTGCCAGACTTCTTCGGGTTGTTTGAGCCATTTGTAATGTTCGAGTTCGGTCCAAACCTCCTCCAGCGGTGTCAATGGAAATAGGGCTTTAACCATAGTCTTCTGTACTGTTTCGGCGTCGCGGTTTTCGGTCACCCAATTAAGATAATATTTGTCGATGAAGGTGAAAATGCCGTAGTGCGAGTAGCCTTCGATTGTGTCCAGGACATCCTGGCGTTGGCGGTAAGCCTTATCGAAAGCGTGTTGAAGTGGCAGACTAGGCTCCACAAATTCGTCATGATGATCGTGATGGTTGTCTGTGTGCCAGTAGGATGGTTGCACATGATGAGTATAGCTAATCAAACGGCGGATGCGATCTGGTTCAACATTAAATTTAACCAACGCACCGGAATCAATGAGTTCTGCAACAGCCAGTGCAATCCCTCGTTGGCGGGCTTCATCAAAGGCACGTTGCAAACCTGTGGTGTAGCGCGGCATCTTACCCGAAGTAAAAACCACTTGCAACTCTTTTTCTGCGGGCTGACGGGTTCCGTTCCAGGCGACCCAGATTTGAATACCTGTTAGGACAGCAGCAGCAATCGAAATTGCAACCAGCGCATCAGTTTTTTGCGTCACCAACACTACTAGCATGATATAACTGGCGATCATGCCACGCAGCCCGGCAAAACGTAGGGATCGCGACTCTGGAGAGTCGGGTTCAATGCCCCGGTTTTTCATAACATCGTCTCGCACAAAGAAAACAGTGGTACTGGTAATCACGAAGGCACTGACAAAGCCAAACGCATAGTACGCCTCGACGACCACAACTTCACGGATAATGGGAATCATAATGGCTGAGACACCCCAGATGACTCCTATGCCAATCCGGTCGTTATTGAAAAAGCCAGGTAACCGCCCCAACCGTGCTGCATTGGCCGCCACTGCTGCGCCACCGACATAGCCGCCACCTTGAGCTAATAACAAGATAATCGCTAATAGCAGACCAGCCACTGTCAAAATGGCTGCACCTTCGCCAAAAATCAACTCATATTCAATCAACAAGGTACTGTAGCCTTCGGTGGAGGGGATGTCCCATACACTGGCGGCAAATAACTGTAGAACGCCAGTACCGATTAGGAAAATTGCCGCCAAAGTCAGAGCCGTGTTGATGACTTTCCATTTGGGGCGCGCGGCGTGTTTACCGCTAGCGGGAATGACTTCATAACCTGAAAAGCCCAGCATCGCCGAACTCATAGAGCGCAAAAACAACTGGAAGAACAACATCGTACCCACTGCTTTGCCATCGTCCCGAATGACATGCAATACAACCTTGTTTTCCTCCAGGCGATGAATAATGTCAGGGGTCTTATCAGCAAGTTCTGGATCCAATCCAGCCCGTATACCAACATAACCCAACGCTAAAAGTGTGAAGATTGTGAAGGCTCCGCCGCCAAGCAGGAACAAAGGGACAGCGCGTTTTGGTCCCAAAGATACCAGCACTGCCATAATAAAGAAGGCATAGAGTTGGGCCAGGAGAATGCGATAATCGGCCCATTCGGGCGTTATCAGCATTGTGACATCAGCGGCAGATATCGAACTGATAATGATAGTTAGCACCGCATCCAAGAAAAACAAACTTGTACCGACCCATGAAGCATGTCGCAACCAGGAGGGGCCAATCGCTTCAACCAATGGCCCACTCCCGCCTGTGTTCGGTGATAGATATGCAGCACCTTTATAGGCAGGAACAACTCCCAAATAAAGCATAATTGAAAGGGCGATGAATGCCAGGATAGCTATGTCATGGTGGCCCTCGGCTCCGTGTATGGCGAGTAGGGTCTGGTAAGCTGCTACACTGAAGGCATCTGCGGCGATTTCAAAAATCAAAGCCAGCACACCCAGGCCCGTTCCCCCCAAGAATAACCCTTCAAACATCAGGCGCGGAAGCTGACGTCCGGCTTCCTCACGCTCCTCTTTGTTGATGAAATATCGCATACGGAGTGCATTTAACATTGTGTTTTCCTGAGAAATTTCAATTATTCAGGCCGCTTATGCTGATAATTTTAAGCACAAAGCGGCCCAAGAATACAACATTATCAATAACCTGTGAATATCAAACCACCTGAAATTGGGAGGATAATATCAAAAGTGAATCGGTGGATCTTCAATTTGGGGGGGCAGGTCGTCCATACTAACATCATCTAAAAGTGCAACGGCTTCATCCTCAAATTGAATGGGTACCAGTACAGTTACTAACCCCAACCCTACACTTAAGCCTAACACGCGCCCAATGCCCTCTTGATGGATATAACAAGGGATATCTTCAGTGCGAAGACGTCCAGCCACGATTTCGGCTTCCGTCTGGCCGGTGGCATGAGCAACAACCACCCAATCGCCGTCATGGTTGGGTTTGCGGGGTTTGAGAAAACGCATTGATTGTCGCTCCTACCGTGTATTTTCTAGCACGGTGATTATTGTTTGGCTGTGTTAGATGGCATCAAGTGTGCAACAAATTTTTGCATTTGTTGGGTCTGTTGGCTCATCTGGATTAACCGTACTTTGAATGGCTCAGGTATGCCAGATATATCTGCCATTTGATCCAGGCGTTGTTGCAGATGTTCCAACGGTTTGCCCAATCCTGCAGCAAGTTGTTGATCACGTTCTTGAAGTTCAGCATAGGCAGTTCTAGCTCGGTTATCGAGTGCCACGAACAACCGGGCGTTCACCAATGCAATTGCGGCATAATCAGCTAGTGCATCGACCACAACCCCCAAACTTTCATCGAAACTTTTACGTTTGCGATGATTACCAGCTGTCAGGACTCCAATAGCTTTACCATGGACCACCATCGGTGCATAGATGGTCGCATGAATGTCACGGGAGACTTTGAAGCGTTTCAACCCATCGCCCTCAATCACTACTGGCTCCTGACTGGTCATCACCAATCGCGCCAGTTCGTCGTTGATGGGTTCACCCAGTTTCTCTTGCATGACGAGTGTCATATTTTTGCCTGCCCGTAAGATCAACCCACCTGTTGGCTCATCATATAAGATGAGTGTGGCATGGTCGGCATTACTAACTTCAATCGCACCAGCCAACACCGCATCGAACATTTCATCCAGGCTATACATGGCGGTCAGTGTTTTGCCTAGATTTTGTAGTGTCGTCAAGTGCTGGTTATGAGACTCTAGTTGTGCGTTAGTGTTCTGGAGTTGATCCATCAGTTGCTGGCGTTCTTTCAACAGGTGGACATCTTTCATAGCCCGCGATACCACCGACATCATTTCAGCTTCGCGTATAGGTTTGGTGATATAGTCGGTGGCCCCAAAACGAAATGCTTCAATGGCGCTCTGTTCATTGCCGCGTTTGACGCCGACAATGATCGGCCCCTGAAAGTTACGTGCCTTAACGCCAACCAGCATATCCTTGCCCGTCAGGCCCGGCATAATTAGATCAAGATATATCAGATCCGGTTGACGCTTGCTGACCATTTCCAACCCTTCAACGCCATCGCGAGCTTCGTGAACTTCAAACTGGCGAGGACTGAATATCTGGTCCATCAACAAGTCACGGACCTCTGGATCATCGTCCACAATTAAGACACGGTCTTTGAGCTTCGGCATTTCATCCCACCCTCATCATCACAAGATCAGCGCCGCCCCGAAAGCCCAGAGCGACGCCAGGTTTCAAACGTGTTATTCAAAAATCCAGCGATCAGTATCCCTTGTCCACGACAATAACTCGGCGGCGTCGAAAAATAGATCGACCTCACGCCGGGCATCATCCAGGTTGGCTGAACCATGCACAAGATTGCGACCTACATCCAGCGCAAAATCGCCGCGCAACGTCCCGGCTGGCGACTCATGTGGTCTGGTGGAACCCATCGTTGTGCGGGCAGCCGCTATGGCATTGGTGCCTTCTAGAACTATCACGACCACCGGTCCGCTGGTGATGTATTGCACTAGGCCGGAAAAAAAAGACTTGCCTTCGTGTTCAGCATAGTGTCTCCTGGCAAGGTCCTCACTGATTTGCATGAACTTCATGCCGACGATGCGAAGCCCACGTGCTTCAAAACGGCGGATGACCTCACCGACCAATCCACGTTGAACGCCATCGGGTTTGACAATAATCAGAGTACGTTCCAAGTTTGATTCTCC
Source organism: Aggregatilineales bacterium (assembly GCA_965215855.1). GTDB lineage: Bacteria > Chloroflexota > Anaerolineae > Aggregatilineales > J027 > J027. The sequence goes on from CBDCER010000003.1 coordinate 1,246,490, forward strand.
TGAATGAAATGAATTTCTGAAACCGTCATAAGCATAGCGCAAAAACTACGAACGGGCGATACTGCTATCTCTAACCGTAGATTCTCACTTGCAATCAGTCCAGTTTGTGTGTACGATTAGTCCAGATGCGGGCATGGTGTAGTGGTAACACAACAGCCTTCCAAGCTGTCATCACGGGTTCGAGTCCCGTTGCCCGCTCAAACAAACTGACCTAAAAATTATGGGTCAGTTTTTTGTTTTTAGCAGGCATCTGCATCATAAATCTAACAACTATAGAAAAGAATCAGGAGCAACTATCCATTATGGAGTTCAAAGCTGCCGATTTGGCATACCTGGAACGATACAAATTAATGACTGGAGCCGTTGCGCCGCGTCCGATTGCCTGGGTTGGCACAGTGGATGCGGCAGGTCAATATAATCTGGCTCCCTTCAGTTTTTTCACAGCAATCTGCCCTGATCCACCCCTGGTGGTGTTTTGCTCCAATATTCGCCGCCAAAATGGTCAAGAGAAGGATACATTACGAAATGTTCGGGAAACGGGAGAATTTGTGATCAATATTGTGACCGAACCTCTGGTCGAAGCCATGAACATCTCCTGCACCGAATTGCCACCAGAGGTTGATGAGTTTGAACTGGCGGGCTTAGTGCCGGTTCCAGGAGTATTAGTCAAGGCTCCCCGTGTCGGCGAAAGTCCAATTTCTTTGGAATGCAAGTTGCATGACATCATAACCATTGGTGACCAGCGCGGTCAGGGTAGTATGGTCATCGGTGAAATCGTCTATTTCCATATCTCGGATGAAGTATATGTTCCAGATTTCAAAATCGACCATGCCAGGGTACGTCCAGTAGGGCGTATGGCGGGAATAACATATGCTCGCACCACAGATTTGTTTGATGTACATCGTCCCCCCTCACAAATCAAATCGGAATAGCTTGTATCAACTGCACAAAGTCGATTGACCCAGCCTTTAAAAACCACTAAGGTTAACAAAACTCAGAAAAGCAATATCCCAACATTATTATGCAATCAATCATCATGCTAGTCCTTCTCACCCTTATTAACCTCCTTGTAATCCTTACGGGGCAGGTCGGTTGTGTTTCGGGCTGGCGAAGGGTACAGAAACCCACCTGAGTTTTCTAACAGAGAACAACAAGCGCCGCTAGAAGCACAACCAGCTTCCAGCGGCGTTTTTGTTTATTTTTGGCCGTTCTTATCATCATGTCGGGAGTGAATACCGATGACACAGAATATACAATCCCAAACCAGTTATACCGCTACTAGCCCGTGGACCGATTGTTTCCAGACCAATCCCATACACACCGAAGGTCACTATGAGGATCATGATCACAATGATACCCAGGAACCTACTCAACAGGCATTGGCGTACATCTACGACACTGAGTATCGATCTGATTAAGAATAGGCAGAGTATGACGGGCGTGTAACCCTGCCCATCTCTGGTTAGTTCAAATTCTCGAATATTCCAGCAGCACCTTGGCCGCCGCCAATGCACATGGTCACCATGCCATATTTGCTGTTTTGCATCTTCATTTCATGAAGGAGCTGCACAGTTAATTTGGCTCCGGTGCAACCCAGCGGGTGCCCAAGAGCAATCGCGCCGCCATTGACGTTAACCTTATCGGGATCAAATCCTAATTCGCGAATGACAGCTAGGGATTGAGAGGCAAAGGCTTCGTTCAGCTCAATCACATCAATATCATCCAGTGCCAGGCCAGTACGTTCCAAAACACGTGGTACGGCACGGATTGGCCCGATCCCCATGATTTCCGGACGCACCCCAGCTACATTGAAACTAATGAAACGGGCCAGTGGCGTCAGCCCCAGTTTGGCCGCGGTGTCAGCTTCCACGACAATAACGCCTGCTGCTCCATCGCTGAGAGGAGAAGCATTACCGGCGGTGACTGTGCCTTTATTTTTGAAAACAGGCCGGAGCTTCGCCAACGCCTCAATTGACGTGTCTGGACGCAGATGTTCGTCTTGATCCAAAACCACTGTGCGCTCCACACGTTCGCCATCGACAAATTCCACTTCCGTAAATTCAAAGGGGACAATCTGCTCTTTAAATTTGCCCGCTGCTTGGGCTTCAGCCGCTTTGCGATGGCTATTGTAGGCGAATTCGTCCTGAGCTTGGCGCGTCACTTCAAATTCTTCGGCGACTCGCTCTGCGGTCAGCCCCATTCCCATATACACTTCTGGCATTTCATCGACCAGGGTTGGGTTCGGGCTGATACGAAAACCGGTCATCGGTACGAGGCTCATTGTCTCTGCACCACCCGCAATAATGACGTCGGCCCCATTTGCGATAATGCGTTCAGCCGCCATTGCAATGGTCTGCAGACCGCTGGAACAAAAGCGATTGACAGTTTGGGCAGGAACTTCAACTGGCAACCCAGCCAATACACTGACTGGACGGGCGAAATTCAACCCTTGTGAACCTTCAGGCATTGCACAACCGACAATGACATCGTCGATCACTAGCGGGTCCAGTTTGCCATCGGTTTGTGCTATTAAATCTCGGATAACGGTCGCCATCATATCATCAGAACGCACGTTGCGGGTCGTGCCACGTTTCGACTTGCCCACCGCTGTTCGGGCGGCAGCAACAATAACAGCTTCTCGCATGAGTTTTCTCCATCCACAATCTTGTTTATGCCGTAAATTATAGTGTAAATCAAATCGTCATTCAATTATTCTACCCATGAAACGAAAAGAGGCCCAATTGACCTCTTGACATGAATTTATACGAATTTGGGTGATAATAAGTAGCTAGCGACGATTGCCACCGCCACGTCGATCACCACCCCGGCCTCCACCGCGACCACCGCGACCACCGCGACCACCCCGGCCTCCACCGCGACCACCCCGGTTGCCACCACCAGAAATTGCACGGTCCTTCTGGCGAGCTTCTTCCAATGTCCAGCCTTCCAAGACAGCCTGACGGCTCAGGCGAATTTTGTTGGACATGGAATCAATGTCTGTAATCATGACCATGATTTCTTCACCCATCTTGAAATCATCACGAATGTTCTCGATGCGCTCATCTGAAAGCTGGCTGATGTGTACCATGCCATCTTTGCCAGGCAAGAATTCGACATAGACACCATAGTCTTCAATGCGGGTGATGCGTCCAGTGTAGATACCACCGGTTTCTGGTTCCTCTGTCAGGCCCAGAATGATGTCGCGGGCGCGGTCTGCACCCAGTGCATCAATGCTGGCGATGAAGACAGTTCCGTCTTCGGCAATATCAATTTTGGTATTGGTGTCATCTTGAATACCCCGAATAGTCTTGCCACCTGGGCCAATGACCGCCCCAATGAGTTCGGGGTTGATCTTGACGGTCTCGATGCGGGGCGCATAGGGACTGAGTTCGGGGCGTGGCTCGGCGATAACGGCGCTCATGACATCCAGGATTTGCATACGCGCACCGTGGGCCTGTTTTAAAGCCTGGGTTAGTACATCGTAGGGAATGCCGCTGATCTTGATGTCCATTTGGAGGGCAGTGATACCCTGGCGTGTTCCGGCGACTTTGAAATCCATATCGCCCAGATGATCTTCCATGCCCTGAATATCAGTCAACACGAAGTATTGATCATTTTCTTTGATAAGACCCATTGCAATACCGGCTACTGGCGCGGTAATTGGCACACCCGTATCCATCAATGCCAGGGTTCCAGCACACACCGAGGCCATGCTGGTGCTACCATTGGATGCCATGACTTCACCGACCAGCCGAATGGTATAAGGAAATTCATCTTCGGGTGGGAGAACCGAACGCAAGGCGTTTTCCGCCAGCACACCATGACCAATTTCACGGCGCTTGGGGCCACGCAACGGCCAGGTTTCACCCGTGCTGTAGGGCGGGAAATTATAGTGGTGCATAAAGCGTTTGTTTTCTTCGGGATGCAACCCATCTAGCAATTGCGAGTCGCGAGTTGTGCCTAATGTACAAATACTCAACACTTGTGTCTGACCACGCTTGAACAGCCCCGACCCATGTACACGTGGCAGCAATTGTACTTCGGAAGCCAGTGAGCGAAGATCGGCCAGACCGCGACCATCCGGGCGGATTTGTTGATCGGCAATGCGGCGGCGAACTTCCAGCTTCAATGCGTCAGAAATCGCGGCACGGATCTCTGAGATGTGTTCGGATAGTTCGTCGGTTTCTTCATCTTCCTCTTCAATATAAACCGCCACGATGCGTTCGCGCAGATCTTCCATCGCCACGTTGCGATCATCTCGGTCGGTGCGAGTTGCCACGATTTCTGCCACATCTTTGCTGACCTCGGCCAAAATCTTCTGTCGCAAGGGGGTGTCAGTATCTTCGCTGGTATGCTCGGTTTTGGCCTTGCCCAACTCTTCGCGCATCCGGTTTTGGACAGCGATCACATCTTGCATACTCTCGTGGGCCAGCTTCAATGCCTCAAGCATGATAGATTCTTCGACTTCCTTCGCGGCGCATTCCACCATCGAAATCGCATCAGCAGTTCCAGCAACACGCAAATCAAGCAGGCTGTTTTCCATTTCGGGGATGGTGGGATTCACTACCAACTCACCGTTAATCAGGCCAACGCGAGCGGCTCCCACTGGCCCAGCCCAGGGGATGTTGCTAATGGTCAATGCTGTGCTGGCTGCAATGATACTGAGCATATCAACATCATTTTCCTGGTCATGACCCAATGACACCAGGATAACCTGCACATCGTTTCGCAAGTCTTTGGGAAACAGGGGGCGCAGTGGACGATCTGTCACACGGGAGACCAGGATGCTGCGTTCACTGGGACGGCCTTCGCGGCGTAAGAATGAGCCAGGGATGCGCCCTACAGCATACAGTCGCTCTTCGTAATCAACGCTGAGGGGTAAAAAATCGATTTTATCACGCGGGTGGGCGCTCATCGTAGCCGAGCAGAACAGAATAGTTTCACCCATTTGGGCTACAACTGCCCCACCAGCCATTTCGGCCAATTTGCCTGTTTTAAGGACGATTTCTTTGTCGCCGACCATGGCGCGATAGACACGGTCTTCAGGCATTCCATTAAATGACATTGTTCCTCCTCACAATTGTGATGTAGCAAAAACGCCTGATGCTGAGAACGTCAATGTGCGTTCAGTCCGGATCAGGCGAAAGTACAGGGCTATAGAGGCCCAGTTTGCACAAAGTAGATGTTGGGCCATTGTTTTTTGCAGACAACCTCTATAGTTCATTAGACGCATCAGGCGCACGATACCCTTGCCGAATACTCAGGTGACGAAGGGCGTGCGCCTGTTTTTTGAAGTAACGGTAGGTTTTAAACTATCGACGTAGTTTCAACCGACTGATGATCGCAAAATAGGCGTCAGCATCTTTTCGTTTCAGGTACTTCAGCAATCGGCGACGTTGCCCAACCATTTGCAATAAACCACGACGGCTATGTTCATCGTGTTTATGCACCTTAAGGTGTTCAGTCAATTGCAGAATACGATTGGTCAACAGCGCAATCTGCACCTGAGCTGACCCGGTGTCACCTTCGTGAACGCCAAATTCACGGATAATGGTTTCTTTGTTTTCTTTTGTAAGTGCCATTTGCCAACTATCCACTTTATTCTAGCCAAAATGAAGCGAGAGCATTATAGCAAAGCGCCAGGGGCTTGCATAGGGTTGCATTTGCCTTCCAGCCCGAACTGAATCTACAATTGGAGAGAAGTATGTACGCTTGGCAGCGATTGGAGAAAAATGATGCTCCGTTCAAATAGATTGGCATTCCTGGCATTGATCTGGTTGCTGGTGATTGTTTTGCTGACTTCCCTGGCGTGCAATCTGACTAAAGAGGATAGTAGCGATACTTCTCCTATTTCTGGCGAGGGAGCGCCGCCTACCGTATTCGTTCGCAGCGAACCGTCGGTGGGCAGTGTTAATCAACCGCTGGTTGTCGGTGTTGAAGCCGTTGATCCAACAGGCTTGGGCGTGACGCAGGTGGTCATGCTAGTGAATGATCGCCCTGGTGATCAGAAACCATCGCCAAATCCAGAAGGTACAACACCATTTATCGTCAATTTATCTTGGACACCTGTTCGTGCAGGCACTTATACCATCCGTATCATTGCTTATCGCCGTAGCGTGGCTAGCGAACCTGCTGTATTGAATGTCACAGTGGGAACAAATCCTGTAACATTAACTCCCTCCAGTGGAAGCGGTTCAGGCTTTACACCATCGGCTCCCACCGTTGGGCCATGTCGTGTTCGGGTGGATGTAGGAACGCTGAATTTCCGTTCAGCTCCTGATGCCAGCAGCTCCGATTATATCATCGGCTCATTTAACCTGAATGAGGAGCCGTTGTTGATTGCACGCCTGTCTGATAATAGCTGGTATCAGGTGCGAGATACAACGAGTTCACAAATTGGGTGGATCAGTGCAGCTTATGGAACAGTATTGGGGAGTTGCGGCACAATTCCAGTGGCGTTGCCACCCACAACGCCAACACCTGTTCCGACCCATACTTTGCCGCCTGCTGCCGAGCCGCCACCATCTGACTTAGTAGCGTTGCCCATTAGCGGAAGAGTCTCTCTACAATTGGATGCGTCCGGCACAGTGACTGAGAATTATAGCCTCATGATTCAAAACTTTGGTGGGCAAGATAGCGGTGCGTTCCGAGTACAGATTGTATTGCCGGGTGGACAGGAAATTGTGCGGGATGTGCCAAACCTGACGGTCGGTGAAACATTCAGCTTGGCAGAAGGTGGCGGCCAACAGACAATCACGTTCTCCTCGCCGGGAATTCATCAAATTGCGGTCTTTGTTGACTTTGAAAATGCAGTGAATGAAAGTAACGAGGGCAACAATGTGACCTCACTGGAGATTAATGTTGAGCCTGCACCAGTGGATGAAGGCCAACAAGAAATAACGCAGTAGCTAGAAATTATCAGGGGGCCAGATGCGATTTGGCCCCCTAATGGACTCATTAGGGGGGAAAAGCACAAAGATTGGTGGGCGAATCTATTGCAATCATCGACAATACCCACTATTATAGAGTACCAATGGTACAATGAAGTTACATTTTTGAGTTTGCAGCCTGTCAAAAACCTTTTATTTTGGGAATTTTCCAACATTTTTTAACGCCGGGTTCTGAATCTCTATTCACATTGACAGGTGACCATGCATACACAAACGATCTCTCCCCCTCATTGGAAATCTGCTGTTGATTCGATTCTATTGCCTGCCCTAAAATCTCCACGTCTGGGCCTTATCACGGATATGGATGGTACAATCAGCCATATCGCCGAAACACCTGAAGCGGCGGTCGTGACACCCCGTAATCGCCAGTTATTGGGAACAATTGTGTTGATGTTACCTTTGGTGGCGGCTGTCTCCGGTCGTGCTGCACGAGATTTGCAGGCACGGGTGGCGATTCCAGGAATGGTTTATGTCGGTAATCATGGCCTGGAACGATGGGAAAACGGTGGACGTGTAATGAATGAGAACGTTCGTCGTTATCGTAAAGCATTGGCCGCTGCTCTCGATGAATTACGCCCCCATTTGACTATTGGCATGTGGATCGAAGATAAATATGCAACAGCCTCTATTCACTATCGCCTGACCCCCAAGCCTGAAAAAGCTGCCCAGCAACTCGAACCCCGTATTAGAGAAATTGTCGAACGATTCGGCCTGAAATCCAACCAGGGCCGCCTGTTATATGAAATTCGCCCGCCGATTGACGCTAATAAAGGAACTGCACTGGAAGAGTTGGTGACTGAGCATCGCCTGGATACGGTGATTTATATTGGTGATGATTTGACAGATGTTGATGCAATGAGCAAAGCTCGCCAACTGCGCGAGATTGATAGAGTAAAATCTATCAATGTAGGGGTAGTTGCTCCGGGCGACCAGCCAGAAATCATTGAAGCAGTGCGAGCCATGGCTGATGTCCACGTGAAAAGTGTCGGCGATGTAGAGGCGTTTTTGAAGTGGTTACTGGCTGAACTCAGTGAGAATAAGTGTGGCTGAGGATTACCAACCCAACCAGAAACACGCTGACACCAATGCGAATGGCATGCAGATCCCAATTGGGGAGGCGCTCACCGGTATAGTCCCCCAAAATTGCACCGAGGTTCATGGATAAAAAGCCAATTCCGACAGCAACACTGCCCAAGCCAATGTCGGCTGCTACCATGCCCAGGCCGATCAGTGCATTCAGCGCCCCTAGGCCAATAAGACCTGCAATCAGAGGCACAATGGTCTGGGCACGAATGATCATCATCAGATGGTAGAGTACGAACCCAATTACGCCTATACCAGCGATAAGAAGCATTGTGCATTCCAATCAACAACCAAAAACGCAACGGTCAATAGTTACCTCCTTCGATCTTCTAGAGGCCGAAGAAGACCACCCAGCTCGCAACTACGTGCGTCCATTCATCGCAGCGGGCTTGGTGCTTATCCTCGTGATCAGTGCTGGCTACGCGGCCTTGAGGCCCTGGTTGCAATCACAGGCAACCTCGCCGCCATTTGATGCGGTGATTCTAGCAGTAGCGATGGCTGAGGGTGGATGTACTGCTGCCGCATTCTCTTCATCAGGGGCACTTGCACCCAGCCAGCAGTTTTGTGTCTGCGGGCAATTCTTTGCCGAAGATTCCGATTTCCAGTATGTGTTGCGCTTGCGAACTGATTCGCGCCAGGTGATCCATATAACAACGACCGATGGAGCCAGCGGCCTTTTTTGCCATCTGGTTCGCCTGTCATCGGAACTGGAGCTAGGTCGCTATGAAATCGAGATCAGTCACCCGCAGGACAGCCGTGCCCTTACCCAATATTGGTTCAGTGTGATTCAGCCTCAATCATCGCGTTCACCATCCCTCTGAACATCATCTGTGCGATGGGCATCGCGTAGGAAGGCGCTGACTCGCCCCGCCACATATCCTACCGTCGAGATTGCTTTGCCGTAACGCATCCAGGGTGGCCCCACGACACCGATCGCTCCCATGATAGCACCCGTTCCATATCGGCTGAGAACCATACTGAGATGGCTCAGTTCTTCCCAACGTCCCTCGCCTGCGACAATAACTCGGACGGTTCCTGTTTCCTGGTCATCCATTTCGTGTAATATCTCGCCTAATTCGGTTTGTCCTTCAAAGACCTGCAATGCCTGTTTTGTGGCCTGGTCTTGTAGTTTGGGCAGGATTTCGCTGAAACCAGCTTGATAGATAATCCGACTTCCTAATGCCTCTATTTCACTGAGTGCATCTGCGGTCAGTTCACCGATTTCATGAGCCAGCGTGGATAGATTTCGAGACAGTTCGCGGATGCGAGTTGGCGTTTGGTCAACTGCAACACGGTTCAAAGCTTCCGATGCTTGTGAAAGGAGTTCTTGTGAAATCACTTCGGACATCACTAGCATCTGTTGATGAACATAGCCGCTGCTGAGAACCAACACCATCAGCACCATGCGCCCCTGTACACTGATGAGTTGAACATGTTTGAATCTAGTCTCGTTCCGCACACGTGGCTCGGTTAAGAGTGCAGCTGATTGCGTTTCCTGGGCCAGCAGAATGGTGGCAGTTTGTAGCCAAGCGTCCATTTCGGGCGGGGCAGCCTGAAATTGAGCATCAATCATTTCAACCGACGGGCGGGGTAGATCATCGGCAGTTTCCAGCAGGTGTTTGACGAAATAACGATACCCCTTTTCCGTCGGGATACGCCCGGATGACGTATGTGGCGCACGGATGTACCCTTTTTCTTCCAACGTTGCCATCTCATTGCGGATGGTGGCGCTGCTGAGTTGTAGGCCAGATGAAGTCCCTAAATGTCGTGAACTGATGGGTTCCGGACGTAGGGTATATTCATGAACCAAGATCGACAACAGGGCACGTTGCCGGGCTGTAAGGTTTTCGCGAGATGCCTCATCTGTCATTGTGAACCTTCCTGCTATTGACAGGCAACCACTTCAATTTTAGCATACACACAGTTGAAATTGATCCAAATGGAGATGACTATGGGTGATAAGACCTTTGAAGTAACAGCTCAGAACTTTCAGCAAGAAGTTCTCGATTCTGAAACACCTGTACTGGTTGATTTTTGGGCCACATGGTGTGGTCCCTGCAAGATGATCGCGCCCATTGTGGATGAACTTGCCGTTGAATATGAGGACAAACTGCGTGTAGGTAAGTTGGATGCCGATGCCCATCAGTCAATCTTGCAGCAATACAGGATTATGGCAATCCCAACGTTGATTCTTTTCAAAGATGGTGCAGTGGCTGTACGAATTCAGGGTTTTCGTCCTAAAGGGGCACTAGAGGCTGAATTAATCCCGCATTTGAACTGATGCCCATCAGTTGCTAGAAGTACACTGTGTTCTCGTGAGGCACGGTGTATTTTTGTTTTGCTGGTGCTAAAGTGAAGAACAAGCCCTACGCCGCATTCATTTATTTGTGCATCGATGATCTGCCTCACATACACAAGCGCCTTCATCTGAAATATGGTAGCATGTTATCAACTGCTACTCTTAGATGTGGGAATCTATCAGGATGCTATTCAAAAAGATACTGAACCCTATCTATGAGTTATCAATAGTTCACTAGAGATCAAATATAAGGATATTGGGCAAACTTGGTGTTGAAATCTAATCGCAAAACACTGAATGTAGAATGAGACATTGCCCAAATATCTCGAATCAAGCTGACAAGGCCATTTTTTCGCAAGGATAACCCATAGATAGAGTACTGAGCAATTGTGCTATGCGATCCAATCAAAATCGACCTGTTGGCGACAACACCTCTCAGAATAAACAAACTAGATCTCTACGAACCACGCCCTTGCTCACGGAATGTGTCAAGAAAATGAGACAGCTTCACAAAAAAGATTAAGGAACAACCAGCGGGTTAGGCGGGTTGATCCAAACGGACTGTGGCGGCCCGGCCACTTGCGGAGGGCCTTTGACAAAACGTTCGGGATGGGCCGCAAAAGCATCGGCTAACACGGCCTGACGCTGTTGCTGAACAAGGGTAGCTTGCCCATGATGCACACTGGCTGGGGTCAGCAAATTCAAGCCGGTATGGTAGTGTTGCTGGTTATACCAGTTGAAGAACTGACGTGCCCAGGCCCGCGCATTCTGAATGGAACGGAAACGATCAGGGTAAGTGGGCTGGTATTTGAGCGTTTTGAACTGCGCTTCAGAAAACGGATTGTCATCTGAGGTATAGGGGCGTGTAAAGCTGGCATTGACGCCCAACTCAGCGTACAACAAGGCTAATGGTTTGGCTCGCATCGGTTTGCCGTTATCGGCATGGATGGTCAGTTGTTGAGGTTCAATGCCTTCTTTCTGACAACTGGTCTCGATCAGGGTTCGGGCCAGTGACGCCAGTTGGCGCTCGGCCAGGGTCCACCCCACGACATAACGACTAAAGATATCCAGAACAACATAAAGGGCATAGTGCTGACCCTTGTGGGGGCCTCGCAACTGGGTGATATCCCAACTCCAGACCTGGTTGGGAGCCGTTGCCAACAATTCGGGTTTCTGGTAGGTCGGATGCCGCCGTTGGTTGCGCCGTTCGCGGACTTCAGCATGGGCGCTTAAGATACGGTACATCGTGCGCCAGTGACAATAATACTGTCCCTCATCCAGCAAGGTGGCATACACCTGACGCGGCGATAGGTCAGCAAATCGCTCACTATTGAGAATATCGCGCACCGTCAGACGTTCCGCACTGGACAACGCCCGCGCTGGGGTCGGACGTTCACGCCAAGTTGTGGCGACTGGCGGGCACGGTAGAGCCGACTGCGCGGCACATTCAATACGGCACAGGCACGGCTCACACCCACCTGGACTGCCAATTCCTCAGCCATCTGCGTCATGATCCTTCGTCCTCGTTGAGTATCTCCAGTAACCGCGTCAGCTTTTTTTGCGCTTCAATGATCGCCTCGGCTTGCTCCAATTGGCGGCGCAGTTTGGCATTTTCCTTCGCCAATCGCGCTGCCTCGCTAGCAGCCGGATTGGGTGTCGGACCACGTCGTCTACCCGCCAACTCACCCCGTGCCCGTTGTGCCCGCCACGTCGATAGGTGCGAGTGATATAGCCCTTCTCGACGCAACAAAGACCCTAACTCACCGTACTGACACTGATCCGCTTCTGCTAAGATTCGCGCTTTGTACTCCGCGCTGAAACGACGTCGCGTTGCCTGCACTCGGACTTCTGGATCTGCATATTTGCCATTCACTTGAGACATTTTCCTGTTCCTTTGCTCCGCCCTCAATTCTACTCTAAACTTTTGGGCGAAGTTGTCTCATCTATATGATGCTGTCGCCGAATGGGTAATCAGGCAGCCAGGGTCACAAAGGACGAGAGGCGTGTTTCAGCTTTGGGCTCGCCCGTGGGCCAATTGACCGCCCGAAACAGATTGATCGCTGAAGCAGTCGCAACATTCTGGAGATGGGTTTTATCCTTTCCTCGATAGCGTGTGCGCCGCATGCCGAGAGTAAAAGCTGCCTGTGAAATGACGCCTTCCACCCCCGCACGTACTCGATACTGCGCTTTGAACTCGTCCGTTTGTTGGCGTTCGCGGGCGGTTCGTAATGCCAGATATTGCGCTTGCGGAGGGAAGGTCAAAGTTCGAGCGCCATTACCAGTATTGCGCGTACAGCGTGACGCACTCGAACAGGCCCGGCAATCCGATGGCTTGAAGCCCGCATTGATATTGGGTTTGTCATGTTTGCCACGACCTTCGCGCCAATAGCTGGTGAAATTGCCCATCGGACACATCACCCTTTTCTTATCCCAGTCAATCTCAAAACAGGTAATGTCAAAAGCCCCTTCTGTTTGGGCTTGCCAACTGGTGTCAGGACGAACTGGTCCGACCAGATCAACATCCAATTTCTGACTGGAAACCAGCACATCGCTGGACATGTAGGCCATATCCATCAAGTGCTTATCGGGGAGATTGTCATGCTCGGCCAAGTCGTCATGAACGCGCTCAACCACTTCAACATCTTGCAATGTGGCGGATGTCGTTTCAACGTGGGTGATCAGGCAGGGGCGATCATCATCGCACGTTTCTGTTAGGTGAACCTTGTAGCCCGTCCAAGTCGTGCTGCGCTTATGGCTGTAACGCGCCTCCGTGTCATAAGGCGAGGCGATCATTGTCTCACTCAGGGGCAAGTTGTTCTTGCCGCGCCATTGAATAGTGTCATTTTCAACATAGAATTGCTGGATCCACATCGTCCGCAAGAGTTGGACCGCCTCGAGATCTCGTAAACCCACCGGAGCCCCAGCATCATAGACCGCGGCGAGCAGCGCGTACCCATCCGCTCCAATGGTTTTGGTCAGCACTTCTCGTTCCAGTTTTTCCGTCGGTAGTCGGTGATTTTCGAAACGGTTGTTATAGCGGTCGAACCACTCGACCGGCACCTGCGCTTTGAGCCACACCGGCGCAAGTTCAGCCAGGACATTTAGCGTATAGCGGAGCGTTTCCCCCACCCGTTCGAGACGATTCAGCATCCGTACTGCTGCCACGATATGCGTCGAGTCCGTCCGTTGTTTGCCTCTGACCTTTACCAAACCCAGTGACTTGAACCGCTTGAGCATAGCATTGAGCAACTGCTCGGATGCATCATGCGCTACCAACCGCGCCCGAAAGTCACTCAATACCGAGAAATGAAACCCCGGATCTGTCAATTCTAAACTCAGCGCATATTTCCAATCAATCCGCCCGCGTACCGCATCCGCCGCTTGGCGGTCAGTGAGATTTTCAGCAAACTGCAGGATGGTGATCAGGGCCAAACGCCATGGGCTTTCGGCAGGTTGTCCTCGACTCGAAAACAGTTCAGCAAAAGCTTCATCTGCATAAAAAGCACCCAGTTCATCCCGCATCTTCATGTAGACATTGCCTTTGGGAAAGGCCGCTTTTGCCACTGCGATAGTTTGTTCGGGAATATCATTGACGGGTCGGGGACGTAAACACATTGGAATCCTCTCTGACAGACTAAACCACTTGAACTTGCGCTCTATTGTAGTCGATTTCTGTCAAAAGGCGTTTCAGTTGAATTCGGCGACAGCATCTCTATATGGCACAGAGGGGTTGCAAGACATGGTGGCGAGATTTGGGCTGATGCCAAGGTAGACGAAGGAACAACATTCTTTTTTACATTGGGCAGTGAGACTGTGAGTGAGAGGTAATCAATTTGACAGCAAACGACGTCGAACTTTTGCTGGTAGAAGATAACCCAGATGATGTGGAACTAACACTGCTGGCCCTTCAGGAGGATAGGATTATCAATCGTGTCAAGGTTGTCCAGGATGGCGTGGAAGCACTAGATTTTATTTTCGGTACGGGACAGTATGAAGGACGAGATACGAATCGTCGCCCGAATCTCATTTTGCTTGACCTGAAATTGCCCAAGATTGATGGGATTCAAGTTCTCGAAAAACTCAAGAGCAACGAGCAGACACACAAGATTCCCGTTGTGATCTTGACCTCATCGCGTGAAGAATCTGACGTTGAGCGCTGTTATGATCTAGGTGCGAACAGCTATATCGTGAAGCCTGTAGAATTTGACCAGTTCCGTCATGTAATCAAGAACTTGGGATATTACTGGCAAATCCTCAACGAATCTCCACAATAGTATCAGAGGGTAGATCAAACATATGGGGCCATTAAAAATTCTTATATTGGAAGATAATGCCGACGATGCAGACTTACTGATTTTGGAGCTAAAGGATTCTGGTTTTGAAGTTGAGTGGCAACGTGTCGATAGCCGTCAGGGTTTTCTCTCCAGCCTGAACTTCGATTTAGATATTATCTTTGCAGACTATATGCTGCCACAGTTCAATGCTCTTGAGGCACTAAAATTGTTGAAAGAACATGGTTATGATGTGCCTTTTATCGTGGTTACAGGTAACATTAATCAAGAAATTGCTGCCGCCTGCATGAGGCAGGGCGCAGCCGATTACCTCTTGAAGGATCGTCTGTCGAGGCTTGGCGAAGCAACCCGGCAGGCGCTAGCCCAACATGATTCGCGTCGTGGGAAAGGAGGCACGGAACAATAACTGCGAATCACATCCTGCGTGATTCTGCAATCCCCTGCAAGTTGTTGTGTGGGGTTTTCAGCACTCTCAACGAAATCTATGAATTTGGCGAAGATCCAATTATTATTCGGCTACTGGCAACGTGAAGTAGAAGGTAGAACCAAGCCCTACTTCGCTTTCCACCCAGATTTCGCCGCCATGCTGCTCAACCAATTCTCGACAAATTGACAATCCCAGCCCTGTTCCCATTTGACGACGTTCGTCACCGCCGGATTGCTGGAAACGATCAAACACACGCCCCAAATCTTCGGGAGCGATTCCTGGGCCGGTATCAGAGACCTTGAACAGGATACACTTCAAGACATCTTTATATTCCACTCGGAGGATGACTGAACCTTCAGTCGTAAACTTGAATGCATTGGTGAAAAGGTTGACCAAAATTTGCTGCACACGGTCTGGATCGGCCCAAATGGGCGGGAGATCGGCTTCCATTTCCAGACGCAGTTCAACATTTTCATTACGTCGGATACCTTCCGCAATTGCCATAGCTTGTTGCAGAAAGGTCCCCAGTTCAACAGCACGAGGGAACAATTCTAACTTGTTCTGTTCGATCTTCGAGAGGTCGAAAATATCATTGACCAGGCGAAGGACTTGCTGAGTAGCATTCAACGAACGGCCCAGCCACTCTTCTTGATCAGACGTAATCGGGCCAAATTCGCCCATTCGCATCCATTCCAGACTATTCACCACCACATTAAGGGGCGAGCGAAGATCATGAGTAACATTGGCGAGCATAGCTGTACGGAGGCGGTTTTCCTCCAGCGCAGCGACCCAACCTGCCTCAGCCTCTTCGCGCGATTGGTCGAGTTCAGCCGTGCGTTCATCGACCATCGCTTCCAGGTGATTGGTCAAAAGGATTTGCTGCTCATTGAGTTGGGCATTCTTGATGGCGATGGCGGCTTGGCTGGCAAAAATCATGATCAACGGAATGTCATTATCGTCGAACGCATCGGCAACCTGACGGTTTTCGATGTAAAGAACGCCTAGCAATTCGGTTTGAGCCGTTAAGGGAACACACAGGACCGACCGCAACCGCAGCCGAACGACACTCATGGCATGTTGCAAGCGGCTATCCCCGAAGGCATCGCGAACTAATAATGGCTTACGCTCCTGGATAACCTGCTCGATGATAGATTGGCTGACGGGTGCTTCGGTATCTTCACCCTCGTCTGGCTCGCCATAGGTCACCCGAAAATCTAAGGTGTTATCATCATTCAAGAGGACTAAATAGCCGTGTTCACCTTCGGTAAAGACTAGTGCCTGTTCCATAACATAATGCAATAATGGCTCCAGTTCACGAGTTTCTGCCATCTGGCGACTGATTTCCAGAATACGTTGCAAAAGTTCTGATTCGTTTCGGTTTGCCACAAAACTATCCTCACTCATTTCACTCCCCAGTGTACCTGATTTTGTAGGGTTAAACTATAACTCTGTGATAATTTTGTGTACAGTGTATCCTGGCGAGGCATAATTGTAGAGAGACAAGGCCAGATTCCCCCAAGAATTCGGAGGGTATTGGGATGAACGGCTAAGATACAAAAACTGTCACAAATGGTAATGTGACAGTAACAGTGACGGGGAGGACAGGATTCGAACCTGCGAACGGCTTTCGGCCGTTAACCGCTTAGCAGGCGGCCCCAATCGTCCACTCTGGCACCTCCCCATGATCTATCAATTTGTTAATGAGGCGGAGGGAGAGGGATTCGAACCCCCGG
This sequence comes from Aggregatilineales bacterium, assembly GCA_965215855.1. Classification (GTDB taxonomy): domain Bacteria; phylum Chloroflexota; class Anaerolineae; order Aggregatilineales; family J027; genus J027. The sequence continues at coordinate 1,263,274 of CBDCER010000003.1, forward strand.
TGACGCAGAGCGCCACAGTGGTTTTCAAGACCACCGCCTTCGTCCACTCGGCCATCCCTCCGAGTGGGGGTTCAGTATAGCAGGGCGATAGAAAGCGGTCAAGATAGACCAAACTTCTAAAAACATAGGGCAATCGCATATGGAACCTTAATCCTTCATGGATGATAATGGTAGCCAAAAAGGTGCTGCCATGTTTTCTGAAACCAGTATCATGTCCTATTTTGAGGATATCGAAGACCCACGAACAGGAGAGAATATCACACATCCGCTGGTCAATATCGTAACGATTGCCATCTTAGCCGTGATCTGTGGAGCTGATGGGTGGACAGATGTTGAACGTTATGGGAAAGCCAAACAGGAATGGTTAGGCGAGTTTTTAGAATTGGAGAAGGGTATTCCGTCACATGACACCTTTGGACGGTTTTTCCGATGGCTGGATGAAAGCGTATTCCAGGCGTGTTTCGTGAAATGGACAACCAGTTTGTGCGAACGTAGCGAGGGACAATTGGTGGCAATGGATGGCAAGAAGCTGCGGCGGAGTCAGGATCGACGCAAGGGTCGAGAAGGGATTTGGATGGTGAGTGCCTGGGCCAGTGAGAACCGGCTGGTGCTAGGACAGAAGAAGGTCGATGACAAGTCCAATGAAATCACCGCCATCCCGGAGCTATTGGCTCAACTGGATATCACAGGCTGTGTGGTTACTTTGGACGCGCTCAATACCCAAACCGAGATTGCCGAGCAAATTGTAGAAGCGCAAGCTGACTACATTCTGGCGGTGAAGAAGAACCAGGGAACCCTGTACGAAGACTTGCAGATATTGTTTGAGGGGTTTGAGCATGAGTGTTATCAGGATGTCATCCATCAAACTGCCCAGCGCGAAAGTGCCGGGCATGATCGCCAGGAGTTCCGGCAAGTCTGGATCGTCTCTGAACCTGAACATCGTCATTATCTACGACGTGGTATGGCCTGGAAAAACTTGAAAACGCTCATCAAATTAGTGACGGTGCGCGTTACGCCCCGGAAAACCGAAACCTCAACCCGCTATTTCATCAGCAGTTGGCAAGCATCTGCTCACGATTTTCTGAAAGCCATTCGTGAGCATTGGCAAATTGAGAACGGTTTGCACTGGGTTCTCGACATTGCCTTTCGTGAAGATGAATCCCGTATCCGCAAAGATCATGGGCCGCAAAACATGGCAGTTCTACGACATTTAGCTCTCAATTTGCTCAAACAAGAGACTTCGGTCAACGTTGGTATTGCCGCCAAACGTAAAATGGCAGGCTGGGACAATCATTATTTACGCAAAGTTGTCTGTCCCTGAAATATCCATATGCGATTGCCCTATCTAAAAACAAATTAGTTGACAGATTGCACAATCTGATATATGCTTTAAATACATATTGGGAGCGCTCCCAATATGATAAGAATAGTAGTAAATTAATTTCAGTTATATTGAAATAAAGTGTAATGTCTCGCAAAGGTGATCCGCCCCATACACATCTTAGACTTGAGGATATTGCGCGTTTGAGTGGCGTATCGCGCTCAACTGTTTCACGGGTAATCAATCAGCATCCTAATGTGAGCGCCAAAACGCAACGTAAGGTATTAGCAGCCATTGAGCAATATAATTACCAACCTAATTTGGCTGCACGCGCATTGGTGACCCAAAAACTAAATGTTATTGGCATTTTGATTCCTCACATTGTCAGCGATGTTTTCTCCGATCCATTTTTTGCCTTACTCCTTCAATCCATAACAGCCACAGCTAACCAGCTTAATTATGGTGTGACACTTTGGCTTACTAGCACTGAAAATGGTACCAACACATTAGACCGTGTTTTAAACAACCGCTTGCTGGATGGATTGATTGTTGCCTCAGCCGTAGTTGATAAGCAGTTCTTAGGAAAACTGGAAGAGCGCCACCGACCGTATCTCCTGGTCGGCCATCCAGATCCTGCTGCTGGTGCTAGCTTTGTTGATGTTGAGAATGAAGTTGGGGGGCAAGTTCTTACTGAACATCTCATTAACCAGGGATATAGGCGCATAGGTTTTATCCCAGGCCGCAAAGAATTAGCATCCAGCCAAGATCGTGAACAAGGTTATACAAAAGCGTTAACCGAGGCTAACCTTCCCGTTATCATTGGCCCTGCAGGTAATTTTACAGAGGCTGGCGGCTATGAAGCTATGCAATCATTGTTGCCACGAGATGTTGATGCCGTTTTTTGTGCCAGCGACCTGATGGCGATTGGTGCGCTGCGAGCCATCAAAGAAGTGGGCTTATGTACTCCTGATGATATTGCTGTGGGTGGATTTGATGATATGCAGCTGGCAAAAACCACTGATCCACCACTTACAACAATCCGCCAATCTATTGACCGTCTGGGGGAAGTGGCCGCTGAAGGCATTATCGACATCCTAGAAAATTCCGAAAAAACCTTATTCCAACGCATTCTTCCCGTTGAGTTAGTTATTCGTAACTCAACATAAGCAGAACGATACATTAAGTAAGGAGCTTATCAAGTAAAGGAGTGAGTTTATCGATTGAGCGAGATGAGTCAATTAAAGAGTAGGTGCATTCTAACGCATACGCATTCTGAAGCTATTGGGAGAACTTTAGCCGGTTCCCAAATATGCAACTGAAATACACCCAAAACCATCATTATAATTGAGGAGATTTAAAGAATGTCTAGGAAACTTAAGTTCTTCGCCATGGCTCTAGTTATGGCACTGGTGTTGTCCCTCATTCCAGGGACTTCCAATATAGCCGCTCAAGATGAAATGGCACGTATCGTCTGGTTTGTTGGCCTGGGTACAGGCGGCAACGACGAGCAAATCGCTGCTCAAGAAGCAGTCGTGGCTGAATTCAATGCTACGGTTGGTGCAGCTGAAGGAATCGAGTTGGAGCTAGTAATTGTCCAAAATGATGTAGCCTATGATACGCTCTCGACATTGATCGCCACCGAAGACGAAGCCCCCGATATTGTTGGCCCAGTAGGTATTCGTGGCTCAAACGCTTTCGATGGCAACTGGATGGATCTGGAACCGTTGGTAGAAGCTGCGGGCTACGATCTAAGTCAGTTCCCACCCTCGCTGGTGGACTTCTATCGTGTAGAGGGGCAGGGACTAATTGGTTTGCCCTTTGGCGTGTTCCCCAGCATGATTTACTTCAACCGCGATCTGTTTGATGCAGCTGGCTTGCCCTATCCTCCCCAAAGCTACGGTGAACCCTATGCCGACGGCGATCCGTGGGACTTTGACAAGCTGGAAGAACTGGCGCTCCTGCTGACGCTGGATGTCAACGGCAACGATGCTACTTCGCCGGACTTTGATCTAGACAATATTGTTCAATTTGGTTTTGCCCAGCAATGGTCCGATGCCCGCCGAATGGCAACACAGTTCGGCGCTGGCAGCTTTGTGGGTGAAGATGGTTCTGCTGCCATGCCTGCTGTATGGGCCGACTACTTCCGTTGGTACTACACCGGTATCTGGGATAGTCACTTTATTCCCAACGACAGCTATGTGAACAGCGATATTTTGGCGACTGGTGATCCGTTTGGATCAGGTAATGTTGCTATGGCTCAAACCCATTTGTGGTATACCTGCTGTGTATTAGGAGTTCCCAATTGGGACCTGGCGGTTCAACCTGCCTATAACGGTGTGGTAACAACGCCGCTGCACGCCGACACCTTCCGTATTTTGCAGCAGTCTGATAACCCCGAAGCCGCCTTCACAGTTCTAACCTATCTGATTGGTGAGGGTTCGCTTGATTTGCTGGGTGTGTATGGTGGTATGCCAGCGCGTCCTGAGGACCGTGATAGTTTCATCGCTGGCCTGGATGAGACATTCACACAGGGTGTCAACTGGCAGGTTGCCATTGATAGTTTGAATTTCCCCGACTCGCCCAGCCATGAGAGCAATATGCCTAATTTCCAGAAGGCCGACGAACGTATCGGTGCTTTCCAGACATTGATCCAAAGCACACCAGATTTGGATATTGATGCCGAAATGGAAACCCTGATCGCTGATCTGCAAGGCATTTTTGACGAAGTAGAATAACCGGGAACGGTCTGATGGGTGGGGAGCTGATTGTTCCCCGCCCCAATCTCGTCTGTACCACACTGATTTCCGGTTGATTCATGCTTCGCCTCAGGTAACATGCGCTTACCCCGTACAAAGTGAAAGATTTCTGCGAAAAATAATGAGGGAGAAATGTGATGTCAACGGTAACAAAAACTGCTACTGAATCACAAATGCAGCAGATCAAACAAACCGGTATGACAACAGAACGTCGCCGTGTCCTTTGGGGATGGGCGTTTCTGTCACCATGGATCATCGGATTTTTGATTTTCACACTGGTGCCGCTATTAGCCTCACTTGCTTTTACATTTACCGATTTTAATCTTAATGATGTGGACGCTACCGAGTTCTCGGGGTTGGATAATTATGAGCAGCTAACAACAGACCCCAATGTACGTATCTCGTTGCGGGTGACACTCTTATTTATGGCGATTTCAATTCCGTTTTCGATTTTTATTCCGCTTGGACTGGCCTTATTGTTAAATGCCAAGAGTCTGCCGGCCAAGACGTTATTCCGCACATTATTCTATATGCCATTTGTGGTACCAGTGGTTTCAGCCGTTGGCATCTGGAATGGGTTCTTGAATCAACAATCGGGCTGGCTCAATCGTGTCATTGAATTATTCGGAATCGGTGGCCCAGATTGGACTAATAGCATTACTTGGATTTACCCGGCCATGCTGCTCATCGGTATTTGGGGTACTGGTAACGCCATGTTGATCCTTTTGGCAGGACTCCAGGGTGTGCCTACCGAGCTTTACGAAGCAGCCAAAGTGGATGGGGCCGGACCGTTCCGCCGATTTCGCGTTATTACATTGCCCATGATTTCGCCAGTTATTTTCTATAACCTTGTACTTACAACCATTGGCCTGTTTCGTTATTTTGATATTCCTTACATGCTCAAACGCGGAACAGGCGATCCCGGGAACTCGACCCTGTTCTACAACATCCATCTGTATAAAACGGCCTTTACATTCAAAGAAATGGGCTATGGCTCAACACTGGCGTGGTTGCTTTTCGTGATCGCACTCATCGTCACTATTGTATTGTTCTGGAGCGCCCGCTACTGGGTGTATTATGCGGCAGGAGATGAACGCTGATGAATCAGTATGATCGCAAACTACGCGGGTTAACAATTGCAGGCACCGTGACGTTACTTACAGTGATGGTCTTGTCCGTCTACCTGATGCCGTTTGGCTACATGGTTATGACATCGTTCAAGAATCAGGAGCAGATCGTTCGCAATACGATACTACCTTTGACACAGGAAACTTATGAATATCAGGGGGAAGAACTGCCGGGTTATCGCGTCGAATCAGGGCAGCAATACCCCGTGTACCTGGTTCCGATTGGCGAAGACCTACAAACACTGGCCCTTGTCAAAACCAGTGCTGAGATCGCCTTCGCTGATGCGCCGAACATCTTCCTTGACCCCAGTACACTCCGCTTTGTGGAATGGAAAGGCGACATCGAGACTTTAGAACGTGCGCCGCAAATCTCGCTATACACCTCCACTCCCGTAACGGCCAATCCGGATTATGGTGTTGAAAACAGCAAGCGTTACCCGATCTATCAGACTGATGTGGATGATGAGATCCAGCAGTGGGCGCTTATCCGCACCCCGGAGCATATTTTCATTGATACCCAGCACCCGAATGATGGCATTATCGAGTGGACCGGTGACATCATAATGCTGGATCGTACTCAACAAATAGTATCTTACAAATTTCGTGGCACTAATGATCCTGAGAATGGGTTGGTCAGGTTCAAAGACTATCCCTTATATCAGGTAACACTTGAAGCAGATGTTCAGGAGGAATGGGCGCTCGTTAAGGGTGCTTCTCACATCTTTGTTGATATCACTAACCCTGAAGCCGGTGTTTTTGAGTGGACTGGCGACCTTGCAACGCTCGAAGAAACCGGTAATACCTATACTCACTTCGGCGCTCTCAACCGCGAGGCGGGGCTGGTGGGCAATGAAAATTTCCCGGTCTATTACGCCCCAGCCGGAGAGGAAGGGGCACAGGCACAATGGGCACTTATTCGCCCTGGAACCAGCACAGATGAAAGTCTGTTCATCAACACCAGCCAGGACGATGCTCTGGTGTACGAAGTCTTTGATGATCGTTTCGTTCCGGTGTTAGAAGATGCAACTCTGCTCTATCAAGGCAAATATAATGAGCGGGTCTATGGTTTGGTTTCTTTGGGAACTTATCCAGTTTATACCGTTCCAGGAACAGAAGGCGACCAGCAACTAGCATTGGTACGACAAGGAACTGGCACAGAAGATAGTATCTTCATCAACTTGAATAGCATTGAGGTCGATAGTATCCAGGAAGATATTGAATATATCCAGCAGCCGGTTGATTTATCTACTCTAACGCCTGTGTTTGAAACCGAAAGCACGTATCGCCATAACGTGATGCGGTTGCCACAATGGGGGGTTGTGCTAGGCGATGAGTTGCCGCTGTATGAGGCCCCCATCCCAGACTACGGCGAACAATGGGCACTGGTCGCAGCAGGAACACCTGGGCGGACACCCACCTATTATGTTTCGCCCTCTGACCTTGAATCCGGTGTTTTCGAGTATTCGGACCAATGGGTCGGCTCGCTGCAAACCATTGATAGGGTCGATTTTCAATTGGACAACTACGGCGAAGCCTGGGACCGTATCAACTTCCCACGCTTGCTATTCAATACGTTGTTCATTGCCTTGGTCGGACTGACTGGGACGCTCATTTCCTGCTCACTAGTCGCTTATGGCTTTGCACGCTTCCCAATTCCGTACAAGAACGTGATTTTCCTGGTGCTAATTGCTACCATCATCTTGCCGAGGCAGGTCACGTTGGTCCCGACATTTGCCTTTTTCTCTAAGATCGGCTGGACTGGTACGTGGTTACCGCTGCTGGTGCCGCACTTTTTCGCCAACGCTTACAACGTGTTCTTGCTGCGCCAGTTCTTCCAGTCCATTCCGCGTGAGATGGATGAAGCCGCCATGATCGACGGTGCTGGTCCCTTCCGGATCCTGCGTTCTATCATCTTGCCACAAGCATATCCAGCCCTAGTAGCTGCTGGTCTGTTTCACATAGTCTTCGCCTGGAATGACTATTTTGAGCCATTGATCTACCTGTTGGGCAATGAGGATTTATACCCGATCTCAGTGGGTGTCCAGCAATTCAATTTTGTATTTGGACAAGAACCTCATCTCATTCAGGCCGCCGCGCTGATGGCGATGGTGTTGCCACTCATTTTGTTCATGTTCTCTCAACGGTTCTTTATGCAAGGCATTGTCATCACGGGTGTCGACAAGTAGTTATGTTGGTCCTCATGGCGAGGGCCAACCTGTTATTCGATAATTAGTAGCCACTTTAAGGGTGGATTATGACGACAACATTTCCAAAAGACTTCATTTGGGGCGTGGCGACTTCCGCCTACCAAATCGAAGGCGCGAGTTTAGAAGATGGGCGGGGAGAGTGCATCTGGCATCGCTTTTCGCATACGTATGGCAATGTATGGGAGAATCACAACGGGGATGTAGCGTGCGATCACTATCATCGTTATTCCGATGATATTCGCCTCATGCAATCATTAGGTGTACACGCCTATCGTTTCTCGACTTCTTGGCCGCGTGTACTCTCGACAGGCACCGGCCAGCCCAATCCGGCAGGACTGGATTTTTATGACCGTCTTGTCGATGAATTACTGGTGACTGGTATTGAACCTTTCCTAACCCTTTACCACTGGGATCTGCCACAGGCATTGCAGGATCAAGGCGGATGGGCCAATCCAGCGAGTGTCCAGTGGTTTGCCAGTTATGCGGAGTTGATGGCGAAACGTCTGGGTGATCGTGTAAAACACTGGGCCACGCACAATGAACCCTGGGTAATTGCCTTTATGGGGAATCACCTGGGTGTCCATGCCCCCGGCATTCAAGATTTGCCGACGGCGCTCCGGGTTGCCCATCATTTATTACTCTCGCATGGCGCTGCTGTACCGGTTATCCGCCAACATGTCACTGATGCACAAGTTGGACTGGTCCTCGATCAGGTTTTTTTCCAGCCCGCCTCGGATGATCCTCAAGATGTACAGGCCGCCCGTGTGAAAGATAACACACGAAACCTGTGGTTTCTGAATCCCATATTTAAGGGCCATTATCCAGCAGAGGCAGTTGCTCATTACGGTAACGCCCTCGATGGTATCGATCTGGAAGCTGTTAAACAGGCTCATCTTCCACTGGATTTTATTGGGGTTAACTACTACAGACGCAATTTTGTTGGTCAACAAGGGCTTGTAGATTCCCCCGCCGATGCACCGCACACAGCAATGGGTTGGGAAATCTATCCACAGGGATTATACGAAATATTGACCCGTGCAGCCTTGGAATATGTACCGCCAGCGATTTACATCACGGAAAATGGGGCTGCATTCGACGATGCCCCGCCGCAAAATGGTGTGGTTGAAGACCCCGCACGCGTCAAGTATCTACAGCAGCATTTCGAAGCGGCGGCAAAAGCTATCGCGGACGGTGTGCCTTTGAAGGGCTATTTTGTGTGGAGCCTGTTGGATAACTTTGAGTGGGCTTTTGGTTATGACAAGCGATTCGGCATTGTTCATGTCGATTTTGAGACTTTGCAGCGCGTACCTAAACGGAGCGCTTTATATCTAAAAGAAATCATCGCCTCCTCTGAACTTGGCAACTAGATTGCCGCTTATCTTGGTCTTCGCAACCTGGGGCGGCAGAGATGTTAGCTCCAGAGCGAAGACTACTTATCATAAGTATCATAAGGAGATTGTTTTATATGAAGATGACAAAGTATTTGGCTATATTTCTGACGTTTTGCATGATATTGGGTATTGCCTCTCAGGCCAGCACACAAGATGGGCAACTGGCCCCAGACGGCGAAGCCAGCCAAACATATTATGCTCCTTTCCCGCTTCATATTGAACTAGACAGCGACTTATCAGATTGGGAAGGCGTGCCCCGTGTGTTGATGTCCGGCAATGATCACAGTGTGATCTTTGCGGCAGCGGCTGATGAACAGTTCATCTACTTCATGGGAGACGTTACGGACAGTAACATTATCACTGGGCAACATGCTGAAAACTACTGGAACGAAGATTCCATTGAATTCTACATCAATGGAACTGGTGATTTGTCACTACGAACATATACAGATGGCGTAGCTCAAATCACGATTCCGGCCTTAAACATGGATTTGGCACTTGAAGATACCATCTTCTCAGGAGTTCGGGGATCATCTGCCAATGCTCAGGCCAAAGTTTTCCAGACTGAAACCGGATATGCAGTCGAAGTCGCCGTTCCCCTCCAAAATGATGTATGGGAAATTACTCCGGCGCATGGCGAAGTGATCGGTTTCCAGGTACACCTCAATGGTTCATCGGGAGGAGATAGGGATACAAAACTCATCTGGTCTGTGTTCGATGCCAGCGACCAATCCTATCTGAATCCAAGTGTTTTTGGCTATCTGATTTTCTATGAAATTGGACAGACGGATATTCCTGAATTACCGGAGGAAGAGGGATCAGCCGCGGCTGACTTGCCCCAGGTAAGCGCCAGCGCACTGTATCGAAGTAGTTCATTTTCAACAGAAGTGCGTGTTAATGACTTGATGTCGCGTATGACACTTGATGAGAAAATCGGCCAGATGACACTGGTTGAAAAGAATAGCATGTTGCCGGATGACATCACCGAGTTTGGAATAGGCGGTTTGCTCAGTGGCGGCGGCGGTTATCCAGACACGAATACACCTGAAGAATGGGCAGCGATGGTCAACGGCTATCAAGATTATGCGTTAGACTCTCGCCTCGTGATTCCATTGATCTATGGTGTAGATGCCGTTCACGGGCATAACAATGTCTATGGAGCCGTCATTTTTCCACATAATGTCGGCTTGGGTGCAACACGCAACCCTGAATTAGTTGAGGAGATATGTCGCATCACAGCTATCGAAATGATAGCGACGGGCATTTACTGGAACTATTCGCCGGTTTTGGCTGTGCCACAAGACATCCGGTGGGGCCGAACGTATGAGGGCTTTGGTGAGGACACGCAGTTGGTCACCGATTTGGCGATAGCCTGTATGCGCGGTCTGCAAGGGGATGATCTCTCTGACCCATTGACCGTTCTGGCGACTCCGAAACATTTCGTGGGTGATGGCGGGGCCGTTTGGGGAACCTCAACCACTGGTGATTACCAGATCGACCAGGGTGTTACCGATGTGGATGAGGCCACGTTACGCGCTATCCACTTGCCGCCCTATATCGCTGCCGTTGACAACGGGGCACAAAGTATCATGATTTCGTTTTCGAGTTGGGATGGAATGAAGATGCACGCCCAACGCTATTTGATTACTGACGTGTTGAAAGGCGAACTCGGTTTTGAGGGCTTTATTGTCTCCGACTGGGCGGGAATAGACCAGATTTCGGACGATTACTATGAAGCAGTAGTGACGGCAATAAACGCGGGTGTCGATATGAACATGGTTCCCTACGACTATCTGCGTTTTATGGCTACGGTTAAGCAGGCCGTGAATAACGGTGATATTCCGCTGTCGCGCATTGACGATGCCGTTCGTCGCATTCTCATTGTCAAATTCAATCTCGGGTTATTCGAGAATCCGTATGCCAATGAAGATTTGCTGGCCGATGTTGGTTCGGAAAGCCATCGTGCCGTGGCGCGTCAGGCTGTAGCCGAATCTCAGGTGTTGCTCCAGAACAATGAGGACTTGCTGCCACTATCACCGGAAACCCAAACGATCTTCGTGGCGGGTGTAGCGGCTGATGACATCGGCATCCAATCTGGCGGTTGGACGATTGAATGGCAGGGCAGTGCTGGAGATATTACGCCCGGTACAACTATCCTGGATGGCATAGAACAAAGTGTTTCATCAGGAACCCGCGTTGAATATGATCCGGCTGGGTTGTTTGAGGAAGCCTTGCATGAAGATGGCAGCCCAATCATCGCAGATGTAGGTATTGTTGTTGTAGGCGAGCGGCCCTATGCGGAAGGACTTGGCGATAACACTGAGCTGGTACTCTCAGAAGAAGATATTGCTGCCATCGAGAACGCACGCGCTCGAAGCAATAATCTGATTGTGATTATCGTTTCGGGACGCCCGCTTATCGTGACAGATTATCTCGACGATTGGGATGCACTGGTGGCCGCCTGGTTGCCTGGCACAGAAGGTCAGGGTGTGGCGGATGTGCTGTTTGGGTATCAGCCATTTACGGGTACGCTCCCGCTGAGTTGGCCTGTCTCTGTGGATCAACTCCCGCTTTCCGCGGATAATGAATACTTATTCCCCTACGGCTTTGGGTTGCAGGTAACAGCAGTTCAATAATCATTTGTGATTCATGAATCTGGACGCGCTTCATTCTGTTTTATGGAACGATGCGTGTCCAGATCTTGTAGTCCTATGCCACTCTTGCGGCGCACTGTCTGGTTTCAACGCAGGTAGTGGGTATTACGAAAAAATAAGATTTGAGGTGTGATACTCATCATGCAGGAAATGACACTCAACAATAACTCGCCTGCTAGTTGGCAAGAACCAGTAAGTACATTGCTGTCCCAGATGACGCTCACCGAGAAAATCGGGCAAATGACGCAGGCGGAGAAGAATAGTATCCCGCCACAAGATGTCACGCATTATGCCATTGGATCGGTATTAAGTGGTGGTGGCGGAAATCCTATCCCCAACAATCCACACACATGGACTGCAATGGTCCGTTCTTTCCAGGATGCTGCATTACAGACACGTCTTGGTATTCCCCTGATCTATGGCGTGGACGCAGTACATGGACACAGCAATGTGAAAGGCGCGGTGATTTTTCCCCATAACATTGGTTTGGGAGCGACTCGTGATGCGGAACTGGTCGACAAGATTGCATATATCACTGCTAGTGAACTATTGGCGATGGGCATCCCGTGGAACTTTGCCCCGGCTGTTTCTGTACCGCAAGATATTCGTTGGGGACGCACCTATGAAGGCTTTAGCGACGATACTGAGCTTGTGGCACTTCTGGGGCAAGCCTATGTTCGCGGTTTGCAACGGCAAAGGTCTGATGGTCTATGGGTGATGGCAACTCCTAAACACTTTGTGGGGGATGGTGGTACGGGATGGAAAACAACACAGAATATAGACTGGATAACACAAGGTAACTGGCAGGCTGCCACACTTGATTACAAGATCGACCAGGGAGATACTATCCTCGACGAAGATACACTCCGCAAACGCCATCTCTATCCCTATACATCAGCTATTGCAGAAGGCGCACTCTCCATTATGGTTTCATTTTCCTCCTGGAATGGCGATAAATTGCATGGGCATCGCTATCTCTTGAGCGAAGTCCTCAAGGGGGAATTGGGTTTCGAGGGATTTTTAGTTTCAGACTGGATGGCTGTTGACCAATTGGATGCAGATTTCTACACCTGTGTTGTGCAAGCCATCAATGCTGGTCTGGATATGGTCATGGTTCCTTATGACTATAAAGGGTTTATTTCCACACTCACTATGGCTGTCCAGAAAGGCGATGTTGCCCAGGAGCGCATTGACGATGCCGTTTCGCGCATTTTGCGGGCGAAACATGAACTCGGTCTTTTTGAAAGACCATTTGGTGACAACAATCTGTTATCTCAGGTAGGAAGTGTCGCACATCGCAACGTTGCCCGCGAAGCCGCCAGCAAGTCATGTGTTTTGTTGAAAAATGAAGGCCATTTGCTGCCGCTAGCGAAGGATATTCCTCAACTCCTGATCGCTGGTCCGGCTGCTGATGATATTGGTCTTCAATGTGGTGGATGGTCCATTGATTGGCAAGGTGGCTCTGGCACGACTACCGATGGCACCACGATTCTGGCGGGTATTCGAGAATTAATTTCTCCATCGACAGAGGTACACTACAACAAAGCAGGCGAATTTTCGGCGGATGTTCAAGTGGAGGTTGGCATCGTTGTATTGGGCGAAGAACCTTATGCTGAAGGTGTAGGTGACAAGGGTGATTTGAGGTTGATACCAGAAGATATTGGGTTACTGGAAAGGGTTCGACAACACTGCCAGCACTTGATCGTTATTCTAGTTTCAGGCCGCCCCCTTATCATTACCGATCAGTTACCATTGATGGATGCTTTGATAGCTGCCTGGTTGCCAGGCACAGAGGGTCATGGAGTGGCCGATGTACTTTTGGCCGACCAGCCTTTTAGCGGTAAGCTCTCACTACGTTGGCCTGCCTCAATGGATCAACTGCCACTTTCAGAAAGCGATGAACCGCTGTTTCCCTTCGGTTTTGGGTTGGAGACAACAGCGTCTCAATAATAGTCTGTGTCTCAACAATTTGGATATTGGGCGACAACAAAACTGCGCGTACCGTTCTGGCACACGCAGTTTCGTTTTATATCCAGTATTTCGGCAATCGTCGCTTTATCTCCCAATCAGTGCCAATGTCACATCTTGGGCCAGGTCGGTCATGATATAGGGCAAAATACCCAGCAGCAACGTCCCGACGACAGTGACGAACAGCGCCACATTCATCGCGGGCTGGAGTTGCATGGAGGGCTTGGCCTCGCCCTCGACCATGTACATGTTCATGATGACGCGCAGATAGTAGAATGCTGAGACGACGCTGGTCAGAATACCAGCCACCGCCAGCAATCCGAGGTCGGCGTTGAGAGCGGCTTTGAAAACAAACCATTTGCCCATGAAGCCCGCTGTCAAGGGGATACCCGTCAGGCTGAACATGAAGACGGCCATCGAGAAGGCCAGAGCCGGGCTGTTGGCGGCCAGTCCTTTGATGTCGTCGAGGCCTGTTCCGGTGGCATCATTGCGTTCCAGGGCGATAACTACCGCAAATGCGCCGATATTGGTGAAGGTATAAGCCAGCAAGTAAATCAATGCTGCTTGCGCTGCCTGATCGCCAACGCCAGATGAACCACCCGCCGCCACCGCAATCATGATATAACCACCGTGCGCGATACTGGAGTAGGCCAGTAGGCGCTTGAGGTCAGTTTGCATTAGCGCGACGGTATTACCTAGCACGAGCGTGATAAAGGCAATGACCTGCACCGTATCCTGCCAGACATTGATGTCGTCGCCCTGACTGACGACAGCCAATCCGGTGACGAGGACACGCAGCATGGCTGCGAATCCACCGGCTTTGGCGACAACGCTCATGAAGGCTGTGACGGGCGTGGGCGCACCCTGATAGACGTCGGGCTGCCACATGTGGAAGGGAACCGCGCCGACTTTGAAGCCGAGCGCGATAATCATCATACCAATGCCGATCAATAGCGTGAATTCGCCGGGTTGGTCGCCCGCCAGAATATCCACTGCACCCTGCCAGATTTCAGCCAGATCGAAGCTACCCGTTGCGCCGAAGATGAAGGCGATGCCGTAGACCAGGAATCCCGACGAGAACGCGCCGAGCAAGAAATACTTCAGGGCACTTTCTTCGCTGGCTTCCTGGGGACGGCGGAATCCCGACAGAATGTAAAGCGGGATGGAGAGCAGTTCCAGGGCGACGAAGATCATGACGAGATTGCGGGACGCGCCCATCAACATCGCGCCCATCGCGCTGAATAGCAACAGGCTATAGTATTCGCCGCGCTCGGTGTCGGTGCGTTGCAGGTAATCATAGGACACCAGAATCCCGATGAGGGCTGCCATCAATACGATGACGTTTAGGACGTAGGTGAACTGGTCGGCGACGAACATGCCCTCGAAGGCTGTGCCGCCATCGCCAATTTCGGCCAGATCACCGGCCTGGATAACGGCCAGTACCAGCGAGATGATGACGCCAGTGCCCGCCAGGATTGCGGTGAAGTGTTTCTTGTTTTTTGGAATGAACAGGTCGGCGATCAACAGGACGCAGGTGCCGAGCGCCAGGGCAATCAACGGGAGCGCGGCCCATACGTTGAGATCGTCGAATGTCGGTATCTCAAACATCGTCAAATGCGCTCCTTACTGGCCCGCGACAACTACTGCATCAAGGAATTGTGTAAGTTCACCCACCGAGACATCCATCAGGTCAAAGAATGGCTTGGGATAGAGGCCGATGACGAAAACCATAATCAAGATTGGAATGAGAGCCGCCATTTCGGTCCAGTTGTGGCTCCAGGATATGTCTTCTAAGGCTTCGTTCTCTGGTTTATCAACCGGCCCCATGAAGACTTTATTGAACATAAACAAGATATAGACTGCGGCCAGGATGACACCCGAAGCTGCCAGGACAGTGAACCAAATGCCGAAGACATCGGAACGCGCCGAGCCAAGCAGGATGGTGAATTCACCGACGAAGCCGTTTAGACCGGGCAAACCCATGCTAGAGAGTGAAATCACCAGGGCGATGCCGCTGAAGACCGGCATGACTTTCCAAATGCCGCCGAAAGCGTCAATGGCTTTGGTGTGCCGTCGTTCATACAACATCCCGACGAGGAGGAACAAGCCACCAGTGCTGAGGCCGTGATTGACCATCTGGAGGATTGCGCCCTCCACCGCCACACTGTTGAGGGCGAAGATGCCGAGGA
Organism: Aggregatilineales bacterium; assembly: GCA_965215855.1. GTDB lineage: Bacteria > Chloroflexota > Anaerolineae > Aggregatilineales > J027 > J027. Next base: position 1,278,887 of record CBDCER010000003.1, read on the forward strand.
CGACAAAGCCGAGGTGGCTGACGGATGAGTATGCAACCAATTTCTTGACATCAGTCTGGGCATAGGAGACCCATGCACCGTAGATGATACCGATGACAGCCAGCGTTGCAATCCAGGGCGCGAAGTCAGCCGAGGCTTCCGGGAAGATGGGCAGATTGAAGCGCACCAGGCCATATGTACCCAACTTCAGTAAGATGCCAGCCAGGATGACCGAGCCAGCGGTGGGAGCCTGGACGTGAGCATCCGGCAACCAGGAGTGGAGCGGCCAGATGGGTACTTTGATGGCGAAAGCCAGGAAGAACCCCAGGAATAGTAGCCGTCCGGTGTCGGTGCTGAAGGTGAGTTCGCCAGTTTTGACCATTTCGGTGATCTGCGCCACATCGAAGGTTCCGGCTTCGCTGCCGAGCCATAGAATGGCAATCAGCATTAGGATTGAGCCAGCCATGGTGTATAGGAAAAACTTGACGGCAGCGTAGATACGTTGTTCTGCACCCCAGATACCGATGAGGAAATACATCGGCACGAGGGTCAGTTCCCAAAAGACGTAGAACAGGAACAAATCTTGTGCGACGAAGACGCCGAGCATAGCTGTTTCGAGGAGCAGCATAAAGACATAGTAGAGTCGGATGCGCTCCTTAATCTGCGAAAAGGAGGAGACAATCGCCAGTGGCATGATGAAAGTGGTGAGCATCACCAGCCAGATGCTGATACCATCGACGCCGACGTGGTAGCTGATGTTGCTGGATGGTATCCATTTGGCGATGTGTTCCATCTGGAGGCCACTGATGCTGCGGTCAAAGTCCAGCAACATCAAGACCGAAAAGAAAAAGGTAATTAACGACGTGGCGAGCGCCGTCCATTTGATGCGCTCGTCATCCAATCGACCCAAGAGAAGAATGAGCAAGGCGCCGACAATGGGCATAAATAGCACGATAGTCGTAAGCGAGACGCCGGTTGGTTCCATACGGCAGTTTCTCCTAAGAAGCGTTTATATTCCCAGCAAATCCCGCAAAACGGGAAGCAAGATAATGACAATTACAAGCAACGCACCCATCAACACAGAAAGTGCATAGGTGCGGACATAGCCAGTTTGGGTGCGACGTAGACTGTTGCCCAGCCGCCGAGCGCCATAGCCCAACGATAGGAAACCACGATCTACCACTTGTTTATCAATCGGCTGGCTGATCAGATCGGCCATGCCCTGGAAGCCCCGGAAAACAATGTTTTCGTGGAAGAAATCATGCCATAGTTTCCAATCCAGTGTGTGCGCCAGGAAACGGGCGGCACGTTGGAAGGGATAGACAATGAACATGAAGTAGGCTTCGTCCCAATAGAGGCGAGCGTTTGACCAGCCGAAAATGGCAGCGGTGGAGGCTTCGCGCTCCAGCGGGTCTTGATCCAGATTTTCCAGCACGCGGTCATTGTAAATAGTGCGGGCGAGGTAGATTGCGCCAATCGCCAGACCTGTTGCCACAATAGCCAGCGGCCAATTGAATGAACCGGCGTGAGCGTGGATAACGCTTTCTTCCAAAAATTCCGTGAAGCGATGTTCACCACCGAAAAGTGATCCCAAAAGCGGAACGCCACTGGGGATGTTGATGAAGCCAATGATGGTGCTACCCGTTGCCAACAGCACCAATGGCAGAGTCATCGTCCAGGTACTCTCGCTAGCATGTTCGGCAGCTTCGGTGCGGGCTTGACCAAAGAAAATCATGCTGACCTGACGCCAGATATAGAAAGCGGTGAAGCCAGCAGCCACGAACAAGAAAAACAGCGCCAATGTGCCACGCAGCTCGCCTTCATCGAACCAGACAGTAAAGGCATCTGCCAGAATTTCATCTTTCGACCAGAATCCAGCGAAGGGGATCAAACCAGCCAGGGCCAATGCACCGACCATATAGGTCCAGTAGGTGATGGGCATTTTCTTGCTGAGACCGCCCATGTTTCGCATGTCCTGGGGATCGAAGGCTTCATCGTGGTCATCATGACCATGATGCGCGTGATGGTGGCCGTGTTCGACACCGTGAATGACCGAGCCGGATCCCAGGAATAACAGTGCCTTAAAGAAAGCATGGGTTACCAGATGGAACATGGCCGCCGCGTAAGCACCAATGCCGACGGCAGCTACCATGAACCCTAATTGGCTGACGGTGCTATAAGCCAGGACTTTCTTGATGTCCCATTGTCCAAGCGCCATAAATCCAGCGACGAGAGCGGTGGTACACCCGACAATCGCCACGATTAGCGAAGTCAGCTCGGAGTTGTAGAATAGTGAGTTGGAACGCACCATCATATAAACACCTGCCGTGACCATCGTGGCGGCATGGATCAAAGCACTGACGGGGGTCGGGCCAGCCATCGCGTCCGGTAGCCAAACAAATAGGGGTATCTGGGCACTCTTGCCCGCGGCTCCCAGTAAGAATAACAATGTGATGAGCGTGACTACTGTTTCAAATGGTAGGCTAATTGACCCAAATTCGACCTCATGATCGCCATCGTGAAACCAAGTTTCAGCCTGGGTGAAGACACCTATGTCGTGGGCTTCGGTTTGTCCATGTGCTTCTTCTTCAACCTGGAAAACGGGAGCCGGACCCTCTTCAAAGTGGATATGGATTTCTTCGTTGGGTTTATAGTAATCCAGTGTGCCGAATGTCCAGAAGGTCAGGAACATGCCTATCAGCAGACCGAAGTCGCCGATACGGTTGACGATGAAAGCTTTGCGGGCGGCGTTGCTGTTTGACCAGCCGAGTGTGCCCTCGGTATCGTGTTTCTGGCGTTTATCGAACCAGAAACCGATCAGCAGGAATGAACACAGACCGACGCCTTCCCAGCCGACGAACATCATCAGGAAGTTGTTGCCCGTAACAAGGATCAACATGAAGACCAGGAACAGGTTCAGGTAAACAAAGAAACGTGGGAAACGCTCGTCGCCGTGCATATAGCCGACGGCGTATAGATGAATGAGCGTGCCGACGCCTGTCACCACCAGCATCATTGTGACGCTGAGGGTATCGACGCGGAACTGCCAGGGAATGTCCACTGCTGCGGATGGAATGTAAATCCAGGAACTGATCAGGGGAGCATCAACAATGGCCGCTTCGTAATGGTTATCGACCAGCGTGGCCCACAGCAAGAGCGACACGATGAAAGCAAATGTGCTGGCCCCAACCGCCACAATAGCGACACCACGCTCGCCCAGCGATTTTCCCATGAAGAGGTTAATGACCAACCCCACCATAGGGATAAAAACCGCAAGTGAAACGATATTGTAAAAACCTTCCATAAAAGGTTGCCTCTACGCTGTATTAACCTTGTAAAGCGTGCAGGTCATCGACATCGGTGCTGCGTTTGGTACGATAGATCGCTACAATCAACGCTAATCCAACTGCGACCTCTGCCGCAGCTACCGTCATGACAAAAAAGACTAGAATATGTGCGTCCATGGAGTTCCACTGTCGGGCGAAGGCGACCAACGCCAGATTTGCCGAGTTCAGCATCAACTCAATCGACATGAAGATCAAGATGGCGTTGCGTCGCAGCAAAACACCCATCGTGCCCAACATGAACAGGACAGCACTCAATAAAACAAATAGTTCATTGGCGACTTCAGGTTGTTCCATAACGCGATTTACTCTCCGCTACTCAATTGTTTGGCGGAAGGCGGCTCTGGCAATGATGATCCAGAGTTGACAGCTTCAAGATACTCATCAACAGTTGGGTTGCCGGGCACAGCAGCCATGCGGCGGACCTGACGGCGGCGACGGGCGGGATCTCCGGCGTCTTTAGTCAGGACAATCGTGCCCACCATCGCGACTAACAAGAGAACGGCGATGGTTTCAAAGGGTAACAGATAGTCGATGAAAATGAGTTCACCCACACCACGCGCACTGCCGAATTCAGGCTCGTTGTTGTCTTCGAGGAAAATACTATCCGGACGCGTCATTTCGGTGCGTGTGTCGGCTACAATGATCCACAGCAGACTATCGTTGTCGTAGACCTCGAAGGTAGGCGGTTGGATGAGTGATTCGAGTTCGAGCGCATCTTCCCCAGTTGCGACACTCAACGCAGTATCGATATCACCAGCCGCATATACCCCCAATGTGAATTCGTGGGAAGTGTATTGGTCCCGTCGTAGAATTTCCACTGGAGCTATTTCACCGTAATCTAGTGCGGCAGTAAAGATGGCCGGATCTTCGGCGGGGTCACTGACATCGGCAATATCCACCGCGCAACCTTGGGAGCAGGGCATGGCATGAACGACGGTCAGGCGGGTGGTGTTGCGATCTTCCACGGGATCAAGATTGCCGTCTACGCGTAAGATCGTGCTGTCGTTGATTAGCTCCGGCAAGATCACAAGAGATACAACATCGTTGCCAGCCAAGAAAACAGTCTCGGTCATGAGTGGCGTACTGGTTGTCGAGTCTGCGCCATGTTCAAAAACGGCGAGTGTGAATTCGCCTTCCGCCTGTTCAGTATACTCCGAGCCATTGGCAAAGGGCACATCAGATGCCAGCATGTCGTCATTCAGATAGACATCGACCGGGCCAACCTCGCTGGCGGCATTGACAACGCGCACCAGTGGACTATTGGGTTCGGGTTCGCTGGCATCGACTTCACTTTGCAAGATGGCAATACTAGCAATCAACAAGATGGCAGCCGTGGCCGCTATAGCCAATGGTGTCAGCCAACTAAAGCGTTGATTCCCTTCGGGCAATAATTTTTCGGCCCCCAACAGCATAATCACAAACAAGAACAGTACCATAATCGCCCCGGCATAGACCGTAATTTGGACCATAGCCAGAAACGCGGCGTTCATCATGAGATACATAAACGCGACGGCGGCGAAATTTAGGATTAAAAACAGGGCGCTATGCACCGCATTTTCGCTAATGAGCATCATCACGGCGGCGAAAATGGCGATTGCGCCGACGATGATGAAAAGAGTTAGTTCAGGTCCTATCATTCGTTTTTTGTTCCTATCAGGTTTAGCCTGAAACTTTGTGCAGTTTATCGCAATCGGCGAGTTCTGCCAAATAACTCATCTGACGAACAACGGGGGCAGGCGCACACCTACCCCCTTTTCCACTACCAGTTTCAATAGCCATCTATCCACTGTTATAATGGGTCTTCCATATCAGGGATGGCTCGATCAAAGCTGCCAGGTTCGACCTTGTGGGGCGTGTCTTCCATTCCTTCTGGCGCTGCATCGACCAACATTTCTTTGGTATAGATCGCATCGCGTCGGTCGGTGAACGACAGCCGGATTTCATGCTCCAATACAATGGCTTCGGTGGGACAAGCATCCTCGCAATAGCCACAGAAAATGCATCGCAACATATTGATTTCGTATGTTTTTGCGTAGCGTTCACCAGGGCTATAGCGTTCCTCATCGGTGTTTTCGGCAGCTTCGACCCAGATGGCATCGGCAGGACAAGCTGCCGCGCACAACGCACAGCCTATACACTTCTCCAGCCCGTTTTCATAGCGTTTGAGGGCATGTTTCCCCTTGAAACGCTCACGGACGGGGCGCTCCACTTCGGGATATTGAATCGTGGGTCGATCTTGAAAAACGTGTTTGATCGTCGTCAGTAAACCGTTAATGATACCCATAATCCGTCCTTACACTACTCCCTCTACCGTTTTTCCTCAGCCGTACCGCGTCCTAACGCTTTGCGAGTGCCTTCCAGCAATGCAACTGGAATGGCGAATAATGCGCCCACCAATTCCAGGGCAATTGCACCCATGCCACGCTGAGTAGGCACAACGGATGACTGGCTGAGAGGCGGTAATTCGATGGGACTGAGTGAACGCCCCAATAGTGCCGCCATGCCAAAGACAATCACAAATAAAATGATAGACGAAACCAGATAAACCGTATCGCCCGCGCCTTCCTCTGCAATAACAACTGCGACGGCAGTCCAGGCCACAGCCAGCATCGACAGGGGCAGCAAGACTTTCCAGCCGAACGTCATCAGGCGATCATAGCGAATGCGGAAGACAGTTCCACGTACCCAAACCATCACGACCAGCAACAAGAACACTTTAAACGCCAGCACGGGTACAGCCAGCAATGGCGCACCGCTCACCAGGCCAAAGCCATCATGATAGCCACCCAGGAACATGGCAGTGAAGATGACGCTAACGCCAATCATGTTGATGTATTCGGCCATGAAGAACATAGCGAACTTCATGCCGCTATATTCGGTCATGTGCCCGGCGACGAGTTCTTGCTCGGCTTCGGGCATGTCGAAGGGGCCACGATTGATTTCGGCCAGCAATGCAATTGCCAGGATGAGCGCGGCCAGGGGATTCTGGAAAATGTACCAGTTGAAAAAGAATCCACTTTGCCCCTCAATGATGTCCCCCACATTCATTGATCCAGCCAGGATGATCGGTACGGCGAAGATGATGCCCATACTCAATTCGTAGCTAATCATCGAGGCGCTGGCTCGCAGGCCACCGAGCATGGCATATTTGTTTTGGCTAGCCCAACCCGCCAATGTGATCCCATAAACGCTGATACTCGTGACCGCTAACAGCCACAACACACCAACATTGACATCCAAGATGCCCTGGCCGACACGATACCAGTTGCCATCGAACCAGGGAATCACGATTTTAGGTCCGAATGGGATAACTGCCAGCACAATGAGCGCCGGAACGACTTTCAAGGCTGGAGCCAATGTGAACACGACTCTATCGGCATTAGAGGGGTTTACATCCTCTTTGAAGATGAGCTTGATGGCATCGGCAATGGGTTGCAACAGACCTTTGGGGCCAGCTCGGTTGGGGCCGATGCGGGACTGCATACTGCCGATAAAACGCCGTTCCAGCACAGTTGTGTAGGCAAAGCCCGTCAGCAGGATGATAAACACCACTAGGGCACTGACAACGGCATGAACCGCGATACAGGTGTTGTTGGACGTGCATTCAATAATCAGACTGGGATCGTCAGGTCCTAATCCAAACATCTATTTATCCTTTGGTTGCGACCGCGGCTTCGGGTGCTTTCTCGATTTTTTCGAGAACCGTTGGCGCTAATGGGCCGGGTGTATCGTTCAGACGGCGCGGCAGGATAACCACACCTTCGGGAACTTGCTCGGTTACGATAGCTAGGACAGTTACCGTTGTGCCAGCAATTGTCAGGGCCGCCGTATCGCCGTCAATTATACCGGCTTTTTCGGCATCTTTGGGATTGAGAGCCGCGAAGGGTTGTGGGATGCGCTGGTGCATCATCTCGCTGCGGCGGAACAATACTCCCCAATCGTAGAGCAAGGTGGTTGGAACCACGAGCAGGCTACTGGGCTTGGTGTAATCGGTGTTGACAGGAGCAAGATTTAGGTTGGCATCGGGGCTTTCGGCGGCTACCGACCATTGAACACCCAGACCAGCGGTGTTTTGATAGGCAGTTCCACCATAATATTGATCACGCCCGCCGACATCCGGGAATTGATGTTCGACGCGGGCGAGATTCTTGTAGGACATTTCGGCGTATTCGGCCACTTGCTGCGTGATTTCGGCCATGACTGCACCAGCGTAGAGTTTGGGTTGTGGGCCACCTAACTGCGCGTGCAGTTGAGCGAAAATCTTCCAGTCGGGTAAACTCTGGCCGATGGTTCCCTGAGCAGTGTAGAATCGTTGGACGCGCCGTTCGCCGCTGGTGAATGTACCGTCCCGCTCGGCGAAGCTTTGGCGGGGCAGGACAACGTCGGCAATGGCGGTGGTGGCGGTTTCAAATTGGGCGGTGGCAACAATAAAACCAGCGTCTTGCAGGCTGGCGGCTTCGATTGTCTCACCAAGCGGATCACAGCCTGCCAGCAACAAGGCATTAGGAGCAGCCTGGAACAATTGCAGGGTGGCTTCGGCGCGATAGCCCATATCCATTGCGCCCTGCGTATTGGCTCCCGGCCAGACAGGAATAAGACCGTTGTTGGGACGCCCAACGTGACCAGTGAGGACAAGCAAATTGGCGCAGGCTTGCATCAGATTGGCGTGTTGTTCAAGTGTAACGCCCTCTGCGCCGCAAAAGACCACAACATTGTTCGCTTTTGCCAGGGCTTCAGTGGCATCAGCATAACCGGTGCGGGCACGTTCGCCTTTGACAGCTTTTTGCAGGTCCTTCAAGCCGTCGGCGCGGGTCAGTGTATCTTTGTCGGTCAATTTGCCACTAATGGCTTTAGCGGCCAAGTTATTGATCGCGCCAACCGCATCGCCATAATCGTAATGCAAAACATGGGTGGCGTAGCGCGAGAGTTTGGTCCAGCGTGGATTGGCGAGAATGATCTTCGCTCCACGATCTCCGGCAGCTTTGACACGCAACCACCACAGCGGAGCTTCTTCCTCCAAATCGGAGGCGACGACCAGAATGACATCACCATCACCCAGGTCGGAGAGATTGGTGCCAGTGGCAACGCCGACCTGAGCCACAACACCGGCTCCAGACATTAGAGCCGGCCAAACACCGAGAGCGCCGTTGTCTTTCGCTTCGACCAAATTCCGTAGTTCCCAGAGATCTTCGTTGCTCTGGTCGGAGCCAGCAATCGCGCCGACGGTGGCCGCTGCTGATAGTTTTTTGTGGACGAGGTTCAGGGCTTCATCCCAGGTAGCTTCTACCAGTTCGCCATCTTTGCGGATGAGCGGTGTTGTCAGCCGATCAGCGGCACGAGTGTGGTGATGGCCGAAGCGGGTCTTGTCCGAAATCCAGATTTCGTTGACGTATTCATTCTGGCGAGGCATGATGCGTTTGATAACGGTGATACCACCTGAATCGCGGTCGAGGCGGGTGCTGAGGCTGATGTTCGTACCCTCTGGCCCATAGGGATCGAGGCTGGGTGTTTCATCCATTTCCCAGGGGCGTGCGCCGAACCGGAAATCAGCGGTGGTGAGTGCGCCGACCGGACATATATCGGTGGTGTTGCCGCTGAATTTGGTGTCGAAGGGCGGGTCGGAGATGGTGACGATTTGCAGCGATCGCCCACGCTGATGGAAAGCCAGCACATCATCGCCGACTAGTTCCGCACAGAAACGAGTGCAACGGGCACATTGGATGCAGCGTTCCCGATCCAAATAAATTAATTCGCCCAGCGGCACATGCTTATCTAATTTCAGCTTGTCAGAGAAATGGAATGCAGAATGACCCGACCCATGCCGCATGGTCAGGTTTTGCAGCGGGCACTCGCCGCCTTTGTCACAAATAGGACAATCGAGCGGGTGACTGGTCAGCAGGAATTCTACAATGTCATCGCGGGCTTCGATGACTTGTGGGGTGCTGGTGCGGATGACCAGACCATCGCTGACGAGTTGGGTGCAGCCTGTTTGTAATTTGGGGAACCAGTGTACCTGGGGATCACCCTTTTCGTCTAACATGATCTCGCCAGATTCGCGATCCCGCATCACCGTACCCATCTCAACCAAGCACATGCGACACATGCCGACAGGGTCCATCTTAGGGTGATAACAAAACACCGGAATGTCATTACCGGCATAATATTTGGCGGCATCGACCAGATTCATACCCGCAGGAACGTCGTAGGCTTGATCGTCGATATAAATTGTAACGAGTTTTTCGCTCATACTGTTGCCTTTGTCTATAACAAGGATGCCATGCGAAGACCTAATTCGGCGCGATCCAAAACTGCTTGTTGCAGATAGCCCCATTCGCTTTGCTCCACCTCAGCATTCGCCAGGACAATAGCATCCTCAAAATCTGCGATGGCGGGTTGGATTGTGCCATGTGACAGCCAGTATTCGCCACGCAGCATGTAGTTTATGGCCGCGTCGGGGCTGGCTTCAATGGCACGTGATAGCAGTCGGAGTCGTAGATCTTCCATCGTGTTTTCTTATGCACGGGCGGGCTGTTTTTCGCCCTCGCCCTGTTTAATATAAGTCTCGTACTCGTGGCGGAAATGGCGTAGTGTGCCCAAGACGGGATTAACCGCGAAATCACCCAACGCACACAAACTCCTGCCGCCTATTTGATTCGCTACCCTTTCCAATGTTGCCAGATCGTCCATCGTGCCCTGGCCGTTGATAATACGCTTCATCAAACTCAGCAGCCAGTGGTTACCCTCACGGCAGGGAGTACACTTGCCACAGCTTTCGTGCTTGAAGAATTGCACCATCTTATAGGTTGCCCACACAATGTCGGTGTCTTCGTCCAGTACAATGAAGGAAGCCGAGCCGAGAGTCGATCCCATTTCAATCAGGTTCTCGTAGGTGATAGGTGTATCCAACATTCCTTCGTTTAGTGGCACAACAGGCCCGGAAGCACCTGTTGGCAATAATGCCTTCAATTGTTTGCCGTTGTGGTCAAAGCCGCCTGCCATATCGAACAGTTGGCGGAAGGTGGTATCGCCCAGCGGGATTTCGTAGTTGCCAGGGTTGTTGATATGTCCACTCAGGCAGACGATCTTGGGGCCGGGGCTGTCGGGTGTGCCGATGTTTTGATAAGCCTCCGCACCGTTGACAATGATCCAGGGGACGTTTGCCAGCGTTTCGACGTTGTTGACGACGGTGGGTTCGTAGTAGAGACCGCCGCCGATTTGAGCTGGGAATGGTGGGCGGACGCGCGGCTGGCCCAACAAGCCTTGTAGGCTACTGAGCATGGCACTCTCTTCTCCGCAGATGTAGGCTCCTGCGCCGAGGTGAGTATAGACCTCGCAGGACCAGTCTGTGCCCAGGATGTTCTCGCCAACGAGGTTCTGCTTACGGGCTTCTTCGATACAATCATCGAGATTGTGGGCGATATCCCAAAATTCACCTCGACAGTAGATGTAAACGGCGGTGGCCTGGATGGCATAGGCGCAAATCATCGCGCCTTCGATGACTTGATAGGGATTGAATTCCAGCAATTCGCGGTCTTTGAATGTACCAGGTTCGCTTTCATCGGCGTTGACCGCGACATATTTGACCGGATAATCTTTGGGGATGAAACTCCATTTGCGTCCGGCGCTGAAACCTGCACCACCACGCCCGCGCAGGTTGGATTCCAGCACAGTCTGGATCACCTCATCAGTGGTCATCTCCTGAACTGCTTTGCGGAACCCGCTCCAGCCACCATTTTGCTCATAAACATCTAATTTGCCGATGTCTGGTATATCGCGGTTACGCAGCAAGATATTTGCCATGTTGCTCTAACCTTCACTCAATTTTTGTGTTGAAAACCAACCGAATACTGCACCCCAAAGCACCAGGGCAAACCCACAAGACGCCAGGATCGGCCCGACCAGAATGCCGAGCCAGGCGGCGTACAAAATGCCGTAGATGCCACTTATCATCAGCAGCCAATACAGCCCCCGTTCGCCAATCCAGGCCAGACCCACAATGGCGACAATGGCTTGAAAGACCATGTAGTACATCAGTGCGTCCAAAATGCGTCGGATGCGGAGACCAGATGCTCGTTCCACACCAAACTGGAGCAGTTCTTCGGGAATGTCGTTCCCGGTCATGCGTTGCCAGTGGGATACGGCCTGATCGTTGCGGGCGTCTTTAAAATCAGCGGGCCAGGGCGCGTTAACCAATGCAAAAACGACGATAAACAGCCCCACAATCATTAATGGCAAACCAACCATAATGGTTGTGCAGGACTGTGGACGTTGAATGGTTTCAGACCTGGTCATTTGCACGCTTTGAGAGATATATAACTTCCTCATGTAGATGGTAGCCAGCGTCTTCAAAAAGCGCCAGGCTGCTACCATTCTCGCGCTCGACCAGCGCAGCAACGATTTGTATTTTCTGTTGTTCAAAGTGCGTTTCGCAGGCGATAATTAATAACCTGCCAATACCTTGCCGCCGATAATCGGGATGGACGGCCAGGCGATTGATCCACCCTTTGCGGCTGTCGTGGGTTGCCAACACGACCCCAATAAGTTGCTCATCTTGCCGGATACCGAGTGCTGCCAGGATGCCGCTTTCCAATTGGGCGGTGAAGCTGGCTGCGGTGTCGCGGCCTATGGGGCGAAAGTCCAGCCCGGCGGCTACCCACAAATGCCGGATGTCGTCATAATCCCTAGCCGAAAGCGATACAATCTGCATGAAGCGTGTGCTATTTGCTCTCAGCTTTCTTGGCAGCTTCGGCGCGACGCTCTTCGATGAACGCCTTCATTTGATCCATGTCCAGGTTTTCCATGTAATGGAAATTGCACTGGAGCATGGGCGCTTTGTCACAAGCCGCCAGACACATCACATGCTCGGCGGTGAACAGACCATCGAGGGTTGCCTCACCGTCATTAATTTCCAGGTATTCCAATAAGGCAGCATAAAAATCATCTGCGCCGCGCAAAGCACAGGGTAAATCAGTACAGACCTGCAACCAATATTTTCCCTTTGGCTTTTCGGAATACATGGTATAGAAACCGGCGATACTCTTAACCTGCGTCGGATCAATGTCCACCAGGTCGGCGACTTCACGCAGAGCCTCGTCTGGCAGCCAGCCATATTCCTCCTGGGCCACATAGAGCAATGGCATCACGGCGGATCGTTTGTCAGGATATTTCGAGAAAATCTTCTCAATGCGTTCGGTATACTTATCGGCAAGCAAGGTGTGATCTCCGTGTTTGATTAGCGGTCACAATCACCGAGTACAATATCAATACTGCCCAAAATCGCCACAATGTCGGCCAGCAAATAGCCCTTTGCCAGCTTGGGCATGGCGCTCAGATTGGTGAAGGTCGGCGTGCGGAAATGGACACGCATCGGTTTCGGTGTTTCGCCATCACTGGCGAGAAAACAGCCTAATTCACCACGTGGAGCTTCGACGCTGACATACACCTCGCCCTTCGGCAATATGAAACCTTCAGTCCACAATTTGAAATGGTGGATAACGGCTTCCATACTTTGTCCTAATTCGGAGCGTGGCGGGGGCACATATTTGCGATTATCGGAACGGAAGGGACCTTTGGGCAACATCTTCATGCCCTGCTCTATAATTCGCAAACTCTGGCGCATTTCTTCGATTCGTAGTCGATAACGATCATACACATCACCGTGATGACCGATGGGTACATCGAATTCAAAGCGTTCATAGCTGGAATAAGGTTCGACTTTGCGGATGTCCCAGTTGACGCCGGATGCCCGCAACGTGGGACCAGTCAGACCATAAGCGACTGCTTCTTCGGCATTGATGAAGCCAATGCCCTGTGTGCGGTCAATGAAGACCGGATTTACGGTGAAAATGGCATCATAATCATCAATTCTGCCGGGGAAAGTATCCAGCACGAATTGAACGGCATCGGCAAACTCGTCGGGCAAATCCCGCCAGAGTCCACCGGGACGGAAGTAGGTACTCATCATGCGCTGACCGGACACCAACTCAAAAATATCCAACAGGACTTCGCGCTCACGGAAACAATAGGTCATGGTACTGGTGACACCCATATCCAGACCGTGAATGCCCAGCCACACCAAATGGCTGTTGATGCGGGTCAATTCAGACAGAATGACGCGGGCAATTTGGGCGCGTTCGGGTACATCCAGATTCGCCAATTTTTCAATCGCCATGCAGTAGGCCAGGTTGTTGCCCATCGGATTGAGATAATCCATCCGGTCCGTCATCACCAGCGCCAGCTCGTAGCGTTTGTGTTCCATATTTTTCTCGATGCCAGTGTGTAGATAGCCAACATCGGGAATCAGATTAACAATTTCTTCGCCCTCCAGCTCCAAAATGACGCGCAACACCCCATGTGTACTGGGGTGCTGTGGCCCCATGTTGAGCAACATGGTCTCGCCAGTGATGGCGCGTTCGGAAACCAGGTTTTTCAATTCGTCTATGGAGCCTTCCCAGGCTGAGAAAGTTTCCAACGTCATCAGAATCGTCCTCTATTTTTTGGCGTAGGGTTTATGCTTGTTCACGTCGTCGAAGTTGAACGAGAACTGGACAGTTTCATAGCCCAATGGATAGTCTTTCCGCAGTGGGTGGCCGTCCCAGTCGGAAGGCATCAAAATACGGCGCAGGTCAGGATGGCCGTCGAAGATGACGCCAAACATATCAAAGACTTCGCGCTCGTGCCAGTTGGCGCTGGGCCAGACACCCGTTACGGATGGAATTGGCGAATCGCCGTCGCTCCACATGACTTTCAGGCGCAAACGCCGGTTGTAACGCATTGACAGGAGATGGTAGCATACGCCAAAACGCGGCTCGACAGGGTAATAGTCCAGTGCTGTAACACCTGATAGGTAATTATAGGCCAGTCCTCGATCATCGCGGAGGGTCTGGCAGATTTCGACGATCTTGTCAGCAGCTACGACCAGCGTGGTTTCGCCGAAAGAGTCGCCGGTATCCTGGATGGCATCGCCAAAAACTTTGGTCAGAACTTGTTGTGGATCTTTCATCATATGATAAACATCACGCCAACCAGCCATAAGGCTTGACTGACGCTCGCTCCTTTCTTGGATCAGGTATCTTAACTGGATGGCGTGGCCCAATCCGACCAGCGCATCTCTTTGACCTTCTCGTGCAAGGTCATGATACCGTGCAACAACTGTTCGGGACGTGGTGGACAACCAGCTACATAGATGTCTACTGGCACGATTTCATCCACACCCTGGACAATGGCGTAATTATTGAAAATTCCACCGCACGAACAGCAATCGCCCATCGCCAACACCCATTTGGGATCGGGCATCTGGTCATATAATTGGCGCAGCACGGGGGCCATCTTGCGCGTGACACGGCCTGCCACAATCATCAGATCACTCTGGCGTGGGCTGGGACGCATCAATTCCATACCGAAACGGGCAAAGTCGTAGTTTGGCGCGGCGCTGCTCATCATTTCGATGGCGCAACAAGCTAACCCGAATAACATCGGCCACATGGCACGGGTACGTCCCCAATTGACGGCATCTTCCAGAGTGGTGGTGACCACGCCCAGATTACCGATTTTGCTACTTACTACTCCCATTCAAGACCTCCAACCATCCATTCATAGGCGAAACCAACTACCAATACAAAGAAAAAGACTCCCATAGTCGCCAGGCCATATAAACCCAGATCTCGGAAGACTACCGCCCAGGGAAGGAAGAAGATCACTTCAATATCGAACAGGATGAACAACATGCCTACGCGGTAGAACTTGACAGGGATGCGGCGCACAGCCGGGCCAATGGGACGCATACCGCTTTCGTATGAGGCGAGTTTGCGTGCAGTGGGGTTGTGTGGCCCCAACAAACGCGAAATGAACATGACAATCAGCGCAATGGCGACTGCCAACAAGAATAGAGGAGCGACAGGGGCATAATCAGCAAGCACGTTCGTCTCCATCTTGAATGTGTGCAAATCGGAACAAATTAAACCCAATCATAAAACTAACGATTATTCAAAAAATTGCAAACCAACGTGAGTTTAACATAGCTATCGCCAACAGGCCAATTAATTGAGGTCCAATAATTTCAGTAATCCATGTATTTTGATTGCCAGATGCAAATTCAACTGTACATCAGCATCGTCTTTATCAAGCTGAGTGATTTCAGCAACGCGATTCAACCGGTAGACAAGAGTATTTCGATGGACGTTGAGTTGCTTGGCAGTAGCCGCCATGTTGCCATTGTTTGCAAAATAGACCGTCATGGTTTTCAGCAAATCGCTGTTGTTTTGCTGGTCATACTCAAGAATACTGGCGAGCCAGTCATGGCAAAAATGACGCAATTGATTATGGTCGCCAATATACATCAGCAATTCGGATAAGCTTAGATCGCCGAAGAAATTGACGCGGGTGTTACGCCAGATCTGCTCCGTCAGATTCATGGCACGTTCAGCTTCGGCGAAAGAACGACGAAGCGAAGTCAAACCTTGACACGGTCGCCCAACACCACAGGCCACAAAACCTCCCAATACTTCGCTTATGCGGTCGGCAATCATGACGGTGTATTGCTTCATACGCCCGGTGTGCTGGGCTTTATCCAGCGGAAGGAAGAGCAACGTGCGATCCCGATATTGGCTAACAATGGCATTGATACGACGGTTATGGGTTTCTTGTCGCACATATTCGGTCAATTGTTCTGGGCGAACCGGTTTAAGCGTGCGACGCAATTCATTGTCAGGTAGCCAGCGCAGGGTACTGATAACATATACCTGATCCGGATCAAAGGCACTCTGCTCGGCTCGCATAGTTAAGAGGGGATCATCAGTAGGCTGACCATCTAACCAGGCGGTGATCCAATCGGCGCGTGCCGATCGGTTGGAGTGAAGAATGCCGCTGGACGCCATGAGCATTCCACACACAACCGCGCCGCGCGAGAGCGCCAGGGACGTAAATTCATCGAAGTTCTCGTTGGCTTTCAGAATGCTGAGGTAGCCAGCGATTGTTGAATCGACCGAGATAGCAGTGCTAAGGGCGCGGCTACTTTCCAAAATCATGGCATCATGATGACTGATTGTGGTGCGCTCGGCAAAATGAGCCACCAGGTCACGGTTTTCCAGGACAGCCAGATGGTGTTGCCAGTAAGCAGTGGTGTCACTAGTCATCTCTGGAACGCTATGAGCCAGCCGAAAGCCCTGAGCGTCATGCAGCATTACCGGTAGTTTCAGGATGCGTCCTAACGTTTTGACACTGGCCTGTAAGCCGAAATTGCTATTGATGTGACGGGCCAGTTCTTGTTGGAGTGCCGCATCACGTTCTTTGAGAGCTTTTTGCAATTCGATGATATGTAGAGTAATTGCTCGTTCAACAGCGTCAATGGTCGTATCGGCGGGAAGATAGAGTACAACCATATCATTGCGGGCGGCGGCTTCCAGTGCAGAAATATCGAGTGTGCCTTGCAGCGCAATGGCGCGAATATGAACTGGAACCAATTCGCTGATAAGACGAGTTAGATCACGCTCAGGATCTTGCAAGGTATTTGCGCCAATCAGGATCAGGTCGCCCTCTACGGCACGATTGCGAGCATCAGCGGTACGTGCCCAATTGACACGCAAGTCCGGCTGACCGCAGACCAAAAAGGTTCCTTTAGGCAAAGGGCCGCGCAGAAGATCACGCACGCGCACGGATGGCGTGGGTATCTTCATGGCACGAAATCTGGAAGATAATGCAGCGTTACTAATCATCAGTCAGTGCGTCCTAAATCATCTTGTGAAGCCTAGCCGAAGCTGCCGAAGTTGGCAAGCCGGAGATTGACTCCTTATGATGATTTGACGAAATTCTTTTGGATGATGTCTCGAATAAATCAAATCTGGAATTGTCCATCCTTGTAGAACAATTCGCCATCAACCCGAATTTCGCTATCCTGACGCATGTCGCAGATGAAGTCCCAGTGAACGCTGGATTGATTGCGGCTGCCGGTTTCGGGGTAGCCAGCACCGACGGCCATGTGAATTGTGCCGCCAATTTTCTCGTCGTACAGAATACTTTTGGTGAAGCGTTGAATGCCATAGTTGGTTCCAATGGCAAATTCGCCCAGGAAGCGTGCGCCGGCGTCGCTATCCAGTTGGCTGATAAGGTAATCTTCATTTTTGGACGCTTTGGCTGTGACAACTTTACCTTCTTTGAATGTGAGTTCGACGCCTTCCACCTCGCGTCCGCCGCGAATGGCGGGATAAGTGAACTTGACCCAACCATTAACCGAATCTTCGACGGGGCCAGTGAAAATTTCGCCACTGGGCATGTTATTTGCGCCGTCGCTGTTGATGAAGGTGCGGCCTTCAATCGAGAGCGTCAAATCGACGTTGGGACCACGCACGGCGACTTGTTTCTTGCCTTTCAGCCAATCGACCAATCGTTGCTGGGTGGTGTGGATGTCTTTCCAGCATTTGATGGGATCGGCTTGGTCGGCGAATGTCGCACCATAGACAAAGTCTTCAAATTCGCGCAAATTCATGTCGGCTTCTTGGGCGAGAGCCTGAGTCGGAACTTGGGTCAGAACCCAACGGAGATTACCAGAAGCAGACCGTTTCATGAAGGTTTGCATGAAATCGCGGCGGGCGTTCTGAGCCAGTCGTTGTTTTTTAGGGTCAACACCCGACATAGAGCGAGTGTTTTCAGGAGCAACGATGCGGATTGAAACATCGACCTGCTCAACAATTAATTTCTCGAAGGGGGCAATCCATTGCAATTGATCTTCGTTAGCTTCAGCCAATGTGGTTTCTCGAATGGTGCTTGCCCCGAAGATAGTGGTGGGATTTCCGCCTGCTTTTAAAACCTGACGCACGATTTCATTTGCCAGTGGAAGACCCAAGATTTCACTCTGAATCATCACCCAATCGCCAGGCTTAACTTGTGTCGAGTATTGCACCAGTATCTTTGCAAGATTTTCAATACGTGGATCTGCCATCAATACCTACCCTATAGTGAGTTGCCAATATTATTTCGGGAAAGTATATCAAGTTTTTATCAAATTAAAACAATAGTCTAGCCATTTTGAGGAATACTTTAATGGCCGGAGCATCAGATTTGGGGCATGGCTGGCTAGGCAGCATCAGCGGCGCACATATCCAGCAACGACAATAACGATCAATGCACCAACAAAGGCTGTCAAAATTTCTGCGGCGGTGATGGGTTCATTGAGGAATTCGGGTGGCGTCCATTTAATCGCATCGAAGAGGATAGAGCCGACCAGTGCCCCTAAAATCCCGATGAGTGTATTGTAGAGCCAGGTGGTATGGTGGCGACCTCGCTTTACCATACCGGTGAGTGAAGCGGCGGCGGTTCCAGCCAATGCGCCGATGATGATTAGTGCAACTGCCTGTGCAGCGGTCATGGTGGACTCCTTCTTATGTTTACCCGATAATTCTTATCTCAGGTGGTGTTGTGTCAAAGGGTACAGGGGGTGCAGGCCGTGTGATGACTACACTGACTGTGCCTGGTTGAGCTATGAGTTCCGTCTCAACAGCCTGCAACGACTCACGTGTAATGGTAACCGTAAGTGGCAAATCGGTATATGTGCCTTCGCCCAACCTACGTAGATCGACCACAACGTTGAAGTCGTCGGGAGTGAGTGGTGCGATATCAGGTTCTGGCCCCTCAATGGTTATATTGATGGTCTCCGGAACAACGGATGCAACGAACGCCAGGTCAATATTGGCAATCTGCACCGGGACTTCAGCAAACTGTAGCGTTGTGGTAATGGGGTCAATGTCAACAGTAACAACAATGCGCGTGTTTTCAGGACGCAGACTCAGCCCGTCAGGCAATACGACATCAACAGTACGAGTGAATTGATTTACCTGATCAGTGGTATCAATTGGCTCGGTATCTACTACCCCTCCCAATGATGCAATCAAATCAGGGTCACCAACTACAAGAACTGATTGAGGGTCAACTGTGCGTTCGCCGATAGTGTAACCCGCCGGAGGCACACCGACGATCATCGGATTAACCAATAACGGTGTGCCTTCAGTGCGACTAATCTGAAACTGACAGGTAATTTGTTCGGGTGAAATCTGAATACTATCACGGTCTCGCCCAGATAGAACACGATCCTCGGCAAACAACAATACACTAGCCCGATAGTCTAGTTGCTCAGGGTTACGCAGGGTCAGGCGTATTTCGGCGCTGGAAATCCGACTGATGACCTCGCCAGGGCCGCTAATGTTAACCTCTGTAAAGTCGCAAAGTGGTACAGATACATCATATTCGTTGCTGATAAACTCGTCGATCTGGCGATTGATTGTCAATGTTTTTTGGGTGACCGATACAATTTCCACCTCAATCTCAGCAGGGGAGACTTCGATGACACTACCGGTTAATTCATCGTTGATGATGCGGCCTTCTAAATCCACCATTTGGGTTCCGACATCTCGGCCACGCAAATCGGCCACAATTTCCAGGTCGTCTCGTTCGAGTTCGTTCCATGTGCTGCGGGGAGCGCGGATAGTGACCCGAGCGGAACGCACAGGACTGGTAGTTGTCGTATTGAGCAAAATCACATCATCCGTGGAGTCTTCAACAAAAGTAATGCCGATAGATACCGAGAATTCACGTTCTTGAATGGGATTCTCATCCATGGAGGCCACGAGCCAGATAATCAGCGCCAAAACTAGTGATATGACAATCCAGCTAAAATTATCTATCAGGAAACGAATAATCGCCCATTGTTCTTTCAGGCGAGCGATAATAGCGTTCATGCAGATAGACTTTCTTGTTGAGGCTCGGCCAGCCCAAACAAACGGCGCAACCAAACCGGAACCCATTGCCAGCGAGCAACTTCTTCGGAGGAGCTATAGAAGGTTGCTAGATAGGTACTCAACCGACGGGCATCTAGATTGCGAATCATGCGTCCACGTGTGCTGACGCTGATTTGTCCGGTTTCTTCGGAGACGGTGACTACCACTGCATCTGAAACTTCAGACATACCGAGGCTGGCACGGTGGCGCGTGCCCAGTTTACGGTCTGACAAATGGCGGCTGGAGGTCAAAGGTAACACACAGGCTGCCGCTAATATCCGGTTGCCCCGAAGAATAACAGCACCATCGTGCAATTCAGTCTTAGGCCAGAAAATCGTCAGGAGAAGTTGGGGCGACAACATACTGTCCATAGTGATGCCAGTGTCAACGAATTCATCCAAAATATCACCGCGTTCTAGGACAATCAAGGCTCCATGCCTGCGTTCTGAAAGCCGCCCGGTGGCCTGGCAGATAGCATCAATGACCGCTTCACGCTCGGTGAGGGTATTTTGACGAAAACCGAGGCTGGCCCGCCCGACTCGCTCCATGAGGCGACGTAATTCTGGCTGGAAAATGATAGGAATGGCTACGGCGGTTGCTGTCAGCATATTGCGGAGTACCCAATTGAACGCAATCAGATCCAAGAGACTACTCAAAACACCAACGGTGATGACGACGACCATCACGCCGCGCAAGAGTGGCAATGCTTGTGTGCCGCGTGCCAAAAATGTGCCGCCAAATATGAGTAGCGCCACCAGTGCAATATCTAGCAGGGATTTTGCATCAATGCTTTGTAGCGTCCAGATCAGGTGGTCCATATCAGTTAAATCGCTGAAATGCCAGTAAAGGGTAAGTCCATTATCACTCAAAAACACAATGATCGAAAGTCCGGTAATGGTAGCAGTTTTTCGGGTAGATACTATGGTTATCAGGTGAAAGCAGAGCAAGCGTGCTATTCGCCCCACCTTTGGTTTTGGGTACAATGGGTGTCAGATGTTTAAAGGATGCAAAGGCTATCAATGTCGTCCTGGAAACTTGTAGATCCACAATTAACGCTATATCGTTATGCAGGTTCTTATGTCACCGACACAGGTGAATGCAAGCCAATGTTGATGTTGCACGGTACACTTGCCAGCCATCGCTCGTGGGATGTATTGGCTGAAAACCTTTCGGCGGCAGGCATCAACAAGCTTTATGCCTTGGATATGGCCGAAGTGCAACATGGAACCCCAATACGTGAGACGTTCGAGCAAGTGGCACACGCCATTCGTGTGATGTTAGATGATTTTCATCCTCAGGCAGATCAGGTGGTGTTGATAGGGCATAGTGCAGGGGCACTAGTGGCGTATCGCTATTGGCAGATATTTGAGGCAGATGCACGGGTGGCGACGCTGTTTATGCTGGCTGCTCCACATGTCACAACAGTGTTTCATGCGCTGGGTGCAGAAACCGTTCAAGGCGCACCGCCGCCTAAACAAGAAGTGTGGCAAACCTATAGCCTGCCTGTCGATTTCACAAAGATCACGGCTGTACAAGGGCAATTGACGACGATTCTGGTGAACATCATCGGCAATCAGGTTGGGCCAGACTTTGACGCTGTCGTTCGAGGAATGCGTTCCGTAACGCAAACAGGAGGGATCATTCCACACGCAGTCGGGCCGACTTATGATGGCGTAATGCGAGGTCTTTATCTTCCAGAAGCGGTCAATTTCGTGTTGCCGTTTCGCCCACCGATGGATCATAAAGACATCAATAAAGATGCGCGAGTAGTGGATGTAATTCTATCGTGCTTAAAAGGGGAATACTATCAGGTCAAGCTGAAGTTGGTCGCCATGCGCCTTGTGGGAGAAGATCAAGACCATTTATCGGGACCAGTTGCGTTTGAGATCAATGGTGTACAGATGCCACCTGATAGTGTGTTTCAGGGTGTTACAGATCGGCTATATCTGTTTGAGGAACATGCACCACCCATTTGCACATTGAGTTTTCCAGTGCATGATAATTCGGGCACGATTACGCTGCACCTTAAAGACTTGAGTGATCAACAGGGACGGCGGCGGCGAATGTTCACTCGATTACATATACCATTGCGCGAGGCGGATAGCACCACACATACCATGCAAGATAGTGAAGGCTCCGATTTTGTGTGGCGGGTGATCTGTCAGCGGATGCCAACTACATTGAAAGATCCATATGCCCCAGAGCAACCCCGTCGGTTCTCGAAAGGAATATAAATGTCGGCTAAATATGAAGCACTCGTCGGCTATTTGTTTGTGGCTGGTGGCAGACCAATCAGCACACCACCGCCCGGCGCACGGGTCCAGGTCGCGCCCAAGCGTGCCCATCGTTCGCGGGAACAAGACACGCTTTTTATCTTGGTGACACCGGCTGGTCAACGTAATGCAAAAGCAGAGTTCTATGAGCAACTGGCGAAGAAAGCCACGGAAACTTTTTTCAGTTCGCGGTTGGGGGTCACGGGAGCTTTGCGCGAGGCAGCCAGTGCATTGAATACGCAAATCCAGCAACTTAACTTGCGGCAAGCAGCAGATTATCGAGCGGGGGCATTGCTTCTGGTTAAACGTGGTGAAGATGTCTATGTGATGCGGGCCGGTACAACATTGTGTGTGGTGTATCACGATGGGGCTTATGAAACATTTCCGTTGGACCCGGATATGCTGAATATGTTGCCGCTGGGGTCGCGTTCGGAGCCAATGGTGGAATTCACGCATTTTTCTTTGAATGCCAATGATATTTTTGTGTTGGGTGATGCAGGAGTCGCGGCACTATCCGATACAATTTTGCAGGAGGCTGCCAGTCAAAGCGATATTGAAGCAGTGTTGGATCGGCTGGAACCAGCGGTCGAGCGACAAGCATTTGCAATGGTCATTCAATTTATTGACCCTGATGCACCATCACTACCGACTGTTGGGACGGCAGCGGCTTCCCAAGAAGCTTCCCTTGTTGAAGTAGCTGCTCCGGGCGTCAGAAGTGATTACCCAACGGTTAATGAAGAGGCTCTGGCAGCTCCCACTGTCAGTTTAGATTCTACTGAAATGTTGGAAACGGCATCTTTGCAATCAGTTGATGAAATGCCACTAGCAGAAGCGCAGGCGGTTGGTTCGGATCAAGCAACGCGCCATGACCAAGCCACAGGAGATACTGTACCGGAGGAAAAATCGCCCCGCGACCTATCGCGCTCAGTGGGACTGGGATGCTTGCTGTTACTGACCAATATACTGCACTCGATTTCTCATGGTATCAATGCTGTGTTGGATCGTCTGTTACCTGAGCCAGAGGGTGGCAAAAATCAACCGTTGGTTCCGATGAACATTGTGGCATTGATGGCGGTGATTATTCCGGCGCTGGTTGTTGTTGTTGTTGTGGGTGTGTTCATTTCCAGCCGTGATACAACGGCCTATGAGGAATTACGGGCTGAGGCATTGAATGCTCATGAGGAGGCTTTGCAAGTGGAAGAAGCTACCGGGGCAACAGCCCAAGAAAAGCGTAATTATTGGATCGGTGTGCGCTACTGGGCTGAAAAAGCTCGACAGGAAAACGATAGCGAAGAAATGCGTGATCTGATATTGGAAGCTCAAAATCACATCGACTTTTATGATCGTGTGACGCGGGTCTCGGTTACGCAGATGCGTGAATTCGGTGAAAATGCGGATTTGCGTGGCCCAATTTTATCTCCCGGTGGGCTGGATCTTTATACGCTTGACCGTAACCGTAGCCAAATTTACCGAGATCGCCTGGATGGTCGGGGTGTGAGTATGGTGGAGGTTGGGCAGGAGCCGATTGTGCAGCGGGCACGGCCTATCAACGAATATTTGGTGCAGAATATCATTGATATTGCATGGATCACGAATGGCGGAGCGGCGACCCGCAATGCACTGATTGCTTTGGATGATGCTGGATTGTTGATCTCGTATCATGGTACGTTCGGCCTGGATGCGATCCAGCTTCAATTACCCGTTGATTGGAGCCGCCCAGAGGCTATTGCCGTCTGGGGACGCAATTTTTATGTGCTGGATGCAGGATCTGACCAGATATGGCGCTATGTCCCAGAGTCAAGTTTTTATCAGAACCCGCCAGAGGAATATTTTAGCGGGAATAATCGGCCTGAACTGGGTGCAGCAGTGGATTTTGGTATCGACGAAGATGGTTTGGTTTATATCCTGTTTAATGATGGCACAATCTCTAAGTTTCAAGGCGGTGATCCAGTGGCGTATGAATTGAATGAAGATACTGCCCCAGCAGATGGGATTACCAGCGGAAGTGCATTATTCATCAGTACCGATCCACGAGCCTATGCGCTATATGTGGCCGATCAGCAAAATGACACTATCTACGAGATTTCGTTGGGTGGCACAGTTAATGGGGGCTATCGACCCACTGATTTACTGAGCAATGCGTTCGATACTATCACTGGCCTCTATGTTGAAGTTGCGTTGAATAATATTTATGTGCTATCTGGTGATGCACTGTACCAGATACCGAGGACGCCATAATGTTGATCTTAGGAATTGAAACCTCATGCGATGAAACAGCCGCAGCGGTGGTGGAGAACGGCCATCGTCTGCATGCCAATATCGTTGCCTCGCAGGTTGATTTGCACGCACAGTATGGAGGTGTATTTCCGGAAGTGGCGGCCCGCGCTCATATCGAGGCGATAAGCATTGTGGTGCAACAGGCACTTGATGAAGCGGAAATAACGCTGGCCGATGTGGATGCCATTGCGGTTACACAAGGGCCAGGGTTGATTGGGTCACTATTGGTAGGCCTCAATTATGCAAAGGGGCTGGCACTGGGAACTGGATTGCCGCTGTTGGGTATCAACCACCTGGAAGGTCATATCTATTCTTTATGGATCGAGGCCGAACATCCAGTTGTGTTTCCAGTGGTCAATTTGATTGTGTCAGGCGGGCATACCGAACTGGTGTTGATGACAGGGCATAGACAGTACAATCACCTGGGTGGCACGATTGACGATGCAGCAGGTGAGGCGTTTGATAAAGTGGGGCGGTTGTTGGAATTGCCGTATCCGGGAGGGCCGTCGATCCAGAAGGCGGCGGAAGATGGCGACGCGACGGCCTATGATTTTCCGCGTGCCATGCAAGATGGCAGTTATGATTTCAGTTTTTCAGGTTTGAAAACGTCGGTGATGCGGGCAGTGCGCCCTCCGCATAAAGGACTCCGCCAACGCGGGCAGGAAAGTTTGAAAGACGGTGTGTTGCGACCTGATCTGTCAATAGCAGATGTAGCGGCCAGCTTTCAGGCGGCGGTAGTGGATGTGTTGGTGCAGAAGACGCTTCGAGCGGCGCGAGATTATGGAGCGACGGAGATATTGTTGGCAGGGGGAGTCAGTGCCAACCGGCCTTTGCGAAAACAGATGGCGGCGCAGTCGTTGATTCCCGTGCGATATCCACCACTTGCGCTGTGTACGGATAATGCTGCAATGATCGCGGCGGCGGCGTATTACCGATATGAACGCGGGCAGCACGATAACCTGGCATTGGAGGTTATGCCGACGTGGCCGTTGTCAAAACTCGGTCCAGCTAGGCAATGAGTGCGCCATGCGTATCCGTGCCATCCTCATTGATCAGCAATCCCGCGTTATCCTCCTCAAGCGCATCAAGCCAAACCGTGAACCATATTGGGTTGCGCCTGGTGGTGGCTTGGAGTCAACAGACACCTCGCCAGAAGATGCACTGCGACGCGAACTGTGGGAGGAGTTAGGCGCGACGGCTGACATCCAACGACCAGTGTTGTGGATTGAGAATCAGATTTTCTATCTATGCCGCCTTATCGAGATGAATTTGGAGCAGCGTAACGGCCCTGAATATGATGATCCGGCGCGCGGAGCTTATGTTCCACAAGCGATTGCGCCGGATCAACTGGCGGACCTCAATATTCTACCGCCGGAGTTGAAGGTGTTTTTGATAGATACGCTTCGGGCAGAATAATTCGGGTGGAATATGATGCCTGCCCGGAATATGCGTGATAAGGATAAACTCTCGCATCTTATATCATGGATAACAGTTGATAGCTGTAGCCCAATAACACTGCACCAACGAATGTCAGTCCCAAATAGACTACAAACACACGCCGTTTGGTAATGCCATAGACGGCTGACATGGCCGGGATAGTTGTTGTTGGACCGGCGATGAGAAATGTTAATGCTGCACCTGGAGCCAGCCCTTGCTCCAATAGCCCACTAATCAATGGCAGCGCCGTCAGGTTGGTGGTATATACAGGGATACCTACCAGTGCCATGATAATGATTGACAGAGGATTATCTTCGCCCACCAGCTTGATAATGGACTTCTGCGGCACGTACAGGAGGATAATCGCCTCGAGCAAGAAGGCGAACACCATAAACTGGACGAGCATCCATGTCACTGAAACACTCTCAGTAATGATTTGTTTCCGCCGGACGTGAGTGGAATCTACTTCGAGAGTTTCTGTTGAACACGAATCATTGCAACCACAATCTATACTTTGTGTGGAACCAACTCCACATGCTGCACCGGTCGGTGTGACCTCAATACTGGCAAGGCTCACTATCGAATGCATGGGTGTTGCTGGTCGCGGCAACAGATTGGCAACTGCCTGCAATATATCGCGCCAAGTCCAGGACAGTTTGCTACGTTTGTCTCGTAGGATGCCATGACTAAAAAAATACTGCTGGTCCAGGCGCAACGTGATGAATCCGCCCACCAGACTCAATAGCAATGTGGCGACCACACGGGCGACGGCCAAGTCCCAACCCAACACACCCACGCTCAAGAAGAAGATTTCAGGGTCCATCGAGGGTGAAGCGATCCAGAATGACATGACTGGAGCCAGCGGAACTCCTGCCACCAACAATGAGGCAATCACAGGAATTACGGAACAGGCACAAAATGGACTGAATGCACCAACGACGGTAGCCAGTAGGATCATTTTAACCGGATGTCCAGTGAATATACGCTGAATGTATTGACTAGCATCCGTCACCCGGATGACAACGGCTAATGGAATGCTGATGAGAAGATAGGGCCAGATATTCAGGAACCCTTCACCGATGAAATTGAGAATGTAGTGCAGGTCGTTTAGCATGTTTGCCTCATTATCGTATTTTTACGATGAATTATCTCAAAAAAATATCTACAAGAGTTCCTGAATCTTCTGCTGGAACCAGGCCATGCCATCATCGTTGATGCAATAACTCATTGCCGGGCCTTCGACAGTACCTGTAATTAAGCTAGCCTCGCGCAAGACTTTGAGATGCTGCGAAACTGTCGCCTGGGCCAATGGTGTCACGTTGACAATATCTCCGGTGATGCACTGTGGATGCTCGGTTAGATAGCGGATAATCCACAACCGCGTCGGGTTTCCCAGTGCCTTCATCATCTGGGCCAGCCGATATTCGTCTTGAGAAAGGAGGTTTTCCGATTGATTTTTCATTATCGTAATTTTACGATAAACAAGAACAGTTGTCAACAATAGAAATTAAATTGCCTTTTCCGGGTGTTATCTTGCTTTCATCAAGGCCTGTACTTCTGGCAATACTAAGAATGAAGCCCGCATTTCTCCGTCGGGAATATCCTCAATAACGTTATCGAGAATTGAGCAAGCTTCACGGCGCAATTCTACAGCATTTGCCTGATTGTTGAGGCTATCCTCGATATCCGCCAGTAGCATCAGAATCTTCCACAGCATACGACGGATACCAAGTACATGTGCCTCGTCACGGGCGCGAGACAGCGTTTGGTGAGCCGCCTCAAATTGCCCTTGAGCGAAGAACGATTGCCCTTTGTAAAAATAAGCCTCTGCAAGCCCAAGTCGAATTCCTGAATGCTCTAGTGAGGCAATGAACTGATCGGCTTCATCAATTACTTTGGCATATTCTCCCTGAGCAAGGAATACCTCGCAACGCCATAAGGGGACCATTAGGCTGGCATGGGCAATACCCACTGAATCGCTGTCGATTTGTGTATTCTCGATTGCCATGTGGGCTTGAGATAAATTACCCTGCAATAGATGTAGGCGCGTTTGGATTGCATAAGCCAGATCGCGTAATTGCCAAAAAGCAGGCGTAGACTCGTAATGCTGCAACATATGGGTGCATATTGCATCTGCAGATTCGGTTAAACCTAAATCAGCGTAGATCAAAGCGAGCGAACTTTGATAGTAAATTGCTATATTGGGCATGGTCGCTTGGGCAAAGTCTATCGCAGAATGTATGATGGGGATGATGAGATCGTATCGGGCTTGTTCACGATAAACCCATAACAGGTTGGCTTGAATAGCGATTTGGTTCCAAATATTGCCGACTGATTTTGCCAGTTTGGTGCCTTTATCTGCAATAGCCAGTGCCAGGTCGAACTCACCAACCATGCTATATAATATCCCTGCACCATTCAAGCTATCCAGTAGCATCGAGATATTTCCCATAGCCTGCCAATGCTCGATTGCGTTCTCCAAATAGTGACGTGCTAGCCGAAAGTTGCCCAACGCAACGTAAACCCAATGCAGATCATTGAGGATATAGGCCAGCATGTTTTCTATGCCCAATTCGAGGGCAAGGGCTAACGCAGCCTCACCATAATTGCGTGCGCTTTCTTCTTCCCCGAGACCGTAGTGATGAACTAACATCATGCTCCACAATGCTCTGGTTTCGGTTTCACCGTCGGCCAGTAATCGCGCCAGGTTCAAAGCTTCCCCAGAAAAAAACTTGCCTTTGATTGGATTGCTAATGGGTGTTGGTGTTGCAAACAGAACTGCTCGGCCAATCAAGCTAGCAAGGCGCATCTCTTGATTATCGAGTTGTTGGGACAGGCTATCCAATTCCTCATAATTTGCCAGGGCATCATCGAAACGGTGCGCCAGTTCTAGTGCACGCCCCCGGCTACGATATAGGTTCAGCAAATCTTCACTGCTAACATCCGCTTTATCAATAAGTGCCTCGACTTGAGCAAAATGCTTAAAGGCTTCAGATAACGCATAGGTATTTAAGGCAGTATCACCTGCCGCCAGTGAATGTCGAATAGCCAGGTCAACCTGATGTGCAGCAAGTGCATGAAAAGCTAACTCTGCTGACAATGCTTCTTCATCAGTCAAAACAACTAAGGCGCGTCGATGATAAATTCGCCGGCGTGCTTCGCTGGCTTCGCCATATACAGCTTCACGAATTTTATCATGTGAAAATGCATATTTAGGTATAGCCGAGCCGGACTCGACCAGCAGGCGAGTTTTCAACAATACTTCAAGGTTGGTGAGTGCCGTAACTTCGTTGACGCCGGAGACATTGCTTAATTGCTCAAAAGTCACTTCACGTCCGAGAACAGCCCCCGCCAGGAGTAGTGCGGTTGCCGTCTCGCCGAGGTGTCCCAACCGCGCTAAAATCACCTCTCGAATTGTGGGAGGTAATGGTAACTGTTCTATGCCTTCTATCCGATTCAGCGTTGCTGGAATATTAAGCGTTCCAGATCTCGACGCAGACTGGAAAATTAGCAAGTTGCGTTCAGCTAGCATTTGCAACATCTCTGCAAGAAAGAAAGGATGCCCTTGGGTTTCGTCATATAACCACTGACTGAGGTGTTGCGTCGGGCCGTCCGGCATCGCTAATCCAGCCAGATGACTCACCAATAGGGTTACATCTCGCAAATTGAGCGGCGCAAGATTGACACGCAAAAGGGGGGTATCTCGGCCAAGTTGGTTGAGCCATTCTTGCAGCAAAGGTCGTGCAAGTAGTGCCTCATGACGTAACGTGATAAGCGTAAGAATGGATATCTGTTGCTCCCGCCATCGGCGAATCAGGTAATGGAGTAAATCCAGGCTATCGTCATCGGCCCATTGCATATCATCCAAAAAGATGACAACAGGTCTTTTTTGTGCCAGCGCCTCACCCAAACGGGCAATAGCTTCAAAGATTCGTACTCGAACAAACTCGGCATCACCATCGAAAGGAACAGGTAGGTCCGGATAACGGTCACGCAATTCTGGAAAAAGACGTGATAGCTCCGCCAACCATATATCAGAAAGCAAGTCTTCAGGAGCATTTTCTTCGTCAAGGCGGCGACGTAACGCTTCTATAACTGGTTGGTAGGGAAAACGCCCTCCCATTTCGAAGGCACGCCCGTTGAGTATATCCGCCGTTTTGTCCAGCACGCGAACCCAATCTAAAAATGCGTGGCAAAGGCGGGTTTTCCCCAGACCGGATTCAGAAATAATCGTAACGACCTGGGCGTCTTGTTGGCAGGTTTGCTGATACGTAGAAATTAATTGCTGGTGTTCAGCCGCCCTTCCCACAAAAGGAAGTTCGATAGATGAAGGGCGTGTTGGGCTTGTAGATTGACTCAGCCTGGAACTCCGCGCAACATAGTCGGGGCTACGCACGTGTTCGACCAATTCATCCAAGTCTGACGACGGGAGAACTCCCAATTCCTCGGCTAACACGTTTCTACATTGCTCATATACTTGCAGTGTCGCCGACCGATTCCCAGTCAATATATGTGTTTCCATCAGCCGTTTATAAGCAGCCTCGTTGAATGGATCGTGGGCTACCCAACTAGCGGCTGTTTCAACCGCCTGGTTTTGCTGCCCTTGTTCCATCTGTAACTGTGCCAAGCGGTCGAATGCTTGTCCTACCCGCCGATGCCATATTTCCCGCTGAATCATCATCCAATCATCAAATTCAGGCGCGTCTGGCAACGAAAACCCCTCAAGGAATTCACCTTGTACGCTTGCCAATATTGCCTGTAATTGTTCTGGTGTTCCGCTTTGAAAATGGGTATCGAGGTAGTGTAAATCCAGCCAATAATCCTGGCTATTGTCAAACCCGATCCGTCCCTTTTCAGTAATCAGAAACGATCCGGCAACCGACAACGTTTTCTTCAAGCGGGCTAAGGTGCTGCGTAACGTCACTTTGCCTTGTTTAGGGCCGCTTTCCTGCCAAAACATAGTAATGAGCTTTTCCCGATAATGTTGCCCCCCTTCAACCACCAGATAGATAAGCAATGCCAGCACTTTTCGGCTACGAAACTTCAGATACTGTCCGCCATAGGACACATATGGTGTACCCAGAAAATTTAAGATCAGTACGTCTGATAAATCTTGGTTGGAGTTGGACACGTTTTGGGAACGCCTTTTTGATAACGTTAGCGCATCTTCGAAAATCACATACAGCGTAAGGAAATATAGCAATGTCCAATACAAATATCAAAGCTGTTGTAAGGCAAGGTGTTGAGAACATCTTTAACCAGAAGAATCTGGCCCACATTGATGAATTCTACGCCACAGATGTGGTCGATCATAGCGCCCCGCCGGGATTGCCAGCAGGTATTGAAGGTGTCCACCTGAAGATTGGGATGTTTACGAACGCCTTCCCTGATCTCGATATCACCTATCAGTATCAGATTGCTGAAGGTGATGTGGTTGGAGGTCGATTTACCTTGACCGGCACCCATCTCGGTGATTTTGCAGGCATTCCAGCAACGGGTAAGCAGGTTTCCGTCACTGGTCATGATTTTGTTCGGGTAGTTGATGGCAAAGTCACTGAACACTGGGTTGAGATGGATACGATGACCATGATGCAACAACTCGGCGTTATTCCGACACCGCAAGCAGAATAGATTTAGCAATCACAGGAGGTAACAACATGATCGTTTTTATCGTAGAAGCAGCAGTAAAACCAGGGCTGGCGGGTGCTTTGCAGACGCAATTGGAGAAAACAACTGGTAACATCGCCGCAAATGAACCAAACTATGCGCTGTATACATATTTCAATAGCGACAAAACAGCGGTGACGTTCATCAATATCGCATCCGATTCAAATACCTTAGCCGATCATTTCGCTCAAGCGAAACTGGACCCGGAAGGTCAAAAGCAATTGAATAGCTGTATTGAAATCACCTCTATGAAACTATATGGACAACTCAGCCCAGAGGTTGAAGCGATGGTAGCGGGCATAAACTCACAACGCTTTATACCCGATAGTGGTACGTTTGATCGAGTGATTGCAGTTCAGCAGGAAATTGTGAGCTAATATGTGCAGCTATGATCTGAGGCTGGATCAAGGATGCATGATCTGGCCTCAGACAGTTGCCCACATTTGCGAGAGTTCTCCTAAAATGCGTGTATGTCCTGATTCCTACAACGTTGAATTACTATTGCAGGACGTCATTCGCCACTGGGTCTTGAATCATCTGATAGAGGCGTTGGGCCTCCTGATAGTAGCTGCGGGCTTTGTCTTCATTACCACGTCCTGCATAAATATCTCCCAGAAGTTGGGCAGCATCGGCCTGCCCTTTGCGAAATCCCATGCGACGAGCAGAAGACTCGGCTTCGAGTACCAACGTTTCAGCTTCCTCTGTTTTGTCTTCGGTCAAGAGCAGGGCGGCCTGACGGGTCTGAGTACGGACCATGGCTTCTTGATCTTGCATGGTAATGCTATCGGCCAGCCCTTCATCCAACAATTGCCGTGCCTCAGTCAATTCTCCCTGATCCAAATAGGCCGCGCCCAGGTTGCTTTTGACAATACCGCGCCACTGCACAGAATTGGCTTTTTCAATATGTAGCAACGCCTGTTTTAAGAGACTGATAGCAGTTTCATCGTCGCCGTTCAAGTGGTGTGCCCAGCCAAGATTATTGGTCTGAATGGCAACGGGGAGCGGGTCATTTTGCTGACGACTGAGTTCTAATGCTTTCTCCAGTGTTTCAATCGCCATCGAGATTTTGCCAGTGGCGATATACAACCATCCTAGATTGCCCAGACGTACACTTTCGGCATAGCGATCTCCTAGATTCCGTGCCAGCTTGATTGCGTCTTCAAAGAACGAACGGGCGGTTTCAATGTCTCCCATTTCTGTATAGATGATGGCGGCATTGGATAGCACCAATCCACGAGTCACCCGGTCATCAATATTGGTCAACAGCACCAGCGCGTTTTCAAATTCGGTTAATGCGCCATTGAAATCACCTTTGGCGCGGCGCGTACTGCCAATATCGCACAGCGTTCGCGCTACTTTGTGAGTTTCTTTGGCTTGTTCATACAATCGCTGGGCCTCTTGATATAGGTTGATGGCTTGATCTCGTTCCAGGCGAGTATTGTGCAGACTGGCGACAAATTGAAGCGCCTCGGCACGGCGCACCGGATTTTCCTCGGCGTTTGTCAGCTCCAATACCTGTTGATAAGACACCAACGCTTCATCGGTATCGCCGTGCTGATGCTGGCTTCGTCCCAGTGCTAACAAGAGGCGTGCCTGTTCGTCAACTCCACTCAGCGTGCCATCACTATAGAACCCCAACCCATCCTGCAATTTCTGAATGGCGTCTTCATAGCGTTTCAGGCCACGTAGCGCCAACCCCATATAGCCAGTAGCTTTAGCGACGCCTATCTTATCATCTTGTTCGGTAGCATGGCGCAAGGCACGTTGTGCTTGTGATAGTGCTGGTTGAAATTGTCCCAGGTGCAAATGTGATTCACTAATATTCAATGCCAACATCATGAAGAATTCTGATGATTGGCCGCCCGCACGATGGGCCAAGTCTTCGGCTTTTTGAAAACGTTGCAAAGCTGCATGATAATGCCGAGCGTTCATATCCATTTCGGCCAGTTTCATCATCCAGCGCAATGTCAATCGGTTGCGTCCGACTTGATGACTTAAATGCAGTGCCCGTTCTAACAGGGTACGCCCAGCAGTTTTGTCGCCGTTGGCTATGGTTGCTTCGCCAAGCCGCCCCAATGCACCAGCCCCCAGGTAGATATTCTGCTGGGCCTGGGCCAGTGTGACAGCTTCTTGCAACAGGCGAACGGCATAAGACGCATTATCTTGTTCCAGATAGTCCCGTGCCAGGTTCTCAAGTGACAGGATGATGGTAGCTGCATCGCCCGTCGGGCGGGCTGCGTCCAGCGCATACTGATGATATTGTTGTGCGTTGACCCAATCTTTCTGGGCTGCATACAACTCGCCGATATTATTCTGGCTGCGAGCGATGAGGACTGGCAGGTGCAGGTTTTGAGCCAGCTTTAGCGCATTCTGAAAACATTGCTCGGCTTCAGGATAACGCTTTTGTTCGGCCAAAACGGCTCCTTGACTATTCAACAATACCTGTTCGTTCTGAGAATAGCCATGCAGTCGGGCCAACTGCAAACCCTGTTGATAGGTCTGCAACGCCTCATCCAATCTGCCGCGTTCCTGAACGCTGGCTCCATATTGGGTCAGCCGGTTGATTTCTTGTAGAATGGGGTCGTTATTGGTTTTTTTACGCTGTTGATTACGAAACATATACAAATTCTCCGTTAAATCCACTACTCAATGATAACCTGTCTGGTTGCAATTCAGCGAGTATCACCTGTAAACTGAATTTGTTGGTCAAAGTCTTTACCAAACTCTAAGGAGAAAATAAATGATGAAAAAACGGTTCTTGCTGGGCCTGCTTATGATGGCAGGTGTCATGGCATTTATCGTAACAGGCAGTTCACGTGAACTGACTCAGGCCGCTGATGCTAATGATCAGATTTTGGTCTGGAACGCACCAGCGGTGGCCCCCGGCCAACAGGCCGCAGAAGAAGTAGGTGATTTGGTCTATATTGATGGTACAGGGCAGACCACTGTCCTGACCGAAGTGTTAGCCCAATCGTCGCGGGTTGAAGCCTGTGGCCCGAACGCCATATCGCCAGACGGTCGTCACCTGGCATTATACATGGGGACATCGGGAGGTGTGGTTTCCAGTCTTTATCTATCTACCGATGGAGCTGAACCAGTCCTGGTTAGTGATGCTTTCCAGCCTGTTGCCTGCGAAGGCGGCAATGGTATTTTGAATTTCTCGGAAGATAGTTCGCGTATGGTCTTCATCGCCTACGAGCGCCAATTCCAGGTTGAATTTGCTGACGGTATTTTACACATTATTTCAACCGATGATTATTCTGAATTGCTGGCTTCACGTAATGCCACCGCGTTTGACCAGAACGACGACGGTGTGGTCTTCGCCAGTTTCTTCACCAATGATCGCCAGGAGGCTGATGAGGTAGCAGTGACTTGGTGGGATGGCAATATTGACCGCGAGTTAGTGGCAATGCTGGCCGAAGATGGCTGCAAATATCTGAGTGCAAATGTCCGACTCGCGCCAGATGGCATGATATGGCTGGCATTGGCCGAGCGTTGTGGCTCTGGCCCGAATACAGTGCACGCCTATCGGATCAATCCGGCGGATCGCTCGATGGAGTTGATGTTCTCGGAGGAGGCCGGTGGCGCTTATGCAGCATTCGCCCAAACTAACAGTATTTTCTTCTCTGGTGACGGATCAATGGTGTTTTATACTGTGCCGGATGGATTCACCAATGCAACAGCGAGTTTGCACGCTTATAGCATGGCTGATGGAACAACAACAATTGTCATGCGGCAACAAGTTGTGGTTGCAGCAGTTGATCCCCCGCCCAATGCACCACTAACAATCTCGCCCGATCACAATTGGGTCGCCTTGGTAGTGACATCGCCCAATGGTCGGGAAAATACGCTACGTCTTATCAGCCTGGTTGATCCCACAGCTGCTGCCATTGAAACACCGGCTGGCGGCCAGGGTGACACGGTCCGCTATATGGCCTTCACTCGCGACAGCAGCAAGCTGGTCTATGTAGCTGGCGGCAATGATAATTCATTACTGATGGTGGATTTGACCAGTTCCGCGCCTTCCCCATTGCGCGTCCGGCGTGGCAATTACTCGCAGTGGGCAACACTATCACCAGATGGTACAGAAATCGCGATTCTTGAATTTCAAATTCAGCCAGATGATGTGCGCGGTCCGGACTATCTGAATCTACAAATCGTCAATCTGGATACGAGCGAAGTGACGACCATCTTTGAAGGTGGCGAAGTTGTGGATGGTGAAGTGACAAACGCTCAGTTTGCCGCCCCTATTCACTGGCGACGACCATAGCTAAAAATATAGTTATCACAAAGCGCGGGGGCTGTCCTCGCGCTTTTCGATTCGAGGATTATTCAGGATCAACAGTTGGCATACTGATAATCACCTGTGTACCAACATCCACCACCGAGCGCAATTTGACACTGCCGCCATGGGCCTCGATCAATTGCTGGGCCAACGGATAGCCAATACCCATGCCCTGTTGTTCCTGATTTTCGCGATTGATTTGCTGAAAGTATGTTACTACTTGTTTCAACTCATCCTGAGCAATTCCTGGCCCCTGGTCTAAAATGCTGACATACACTGTCTGATCTTCTTTCCACGTGGTTATCAATACCTCGCTGCCTTCAGGTGAAAATTCCAGCGCGTTTGATATCAGTTCCGCTACTGCATGTTTCAATGCAAAGGGATCGCAGAAAATGTAGATGTCGGTGTCCCGATTGTCGCGACGTACTTTGGTATCGGCATGACGCAGTGTGAAACGGCGGGCCAATGGTAGTGCGGAAGTCAGCACATCGTCCAGGCGCGAAGTTGCACCTTTGTCTCGGATGGAGTTGCGGGTGATGGCTCCTGCCTCAATTTGTGTGATGAAGACCATTTGTTCGACGAGATGTTTTAAGCGTCGGCTGCCAGCGCCTAACATATTTTGCAGGCGATGAAGCTCCTCTCCTGACAAACTATCCATTTTCATCGAAATGATGTCGTTGACCAAACTGATGGAAACCAGTGGCGTGCGTAATTCGTGGGCCACAATTTTCACCAATCGTTGTTTGGCCTGTTCCAGTTCTTTGATAATGGTTCCCTGACGGTCGAGCCTAGCGCGGATTGCCGAAAGCAATTCGTCGTGTGAGAATGGCTTGGTCAAGTAGTCATCCGCGCCCATGTTCATACCTTTGCGGATATCGTCGCGTTCCACTTTGGCAGTCAGAAATAGAAATGGGACCGTCAACTCGTTACGAAGAGCTTCTAGGACACCATAGCCATCCAATTCGGGCATCATAATATCGCAAATGATAAGATCGGGTTTGTGTTGCTGGGCCAGGTGCAAACCAACTTTACCATTTTCGGCTTCCAATACATCAAAACCCTCGAAGTACAGCGTATCACGTATACTCTCGCGCAAGGGTGTTTCGTCCTCAATTACCAAAATAGTTGTCATCGACCGTTATTCTCCGATTGGGGTATTGTGACAGTGAATGTCGTACCGACACCGGCCTGACTTTCCAGCGTGATTGTGCCACGATGCAGCTCAACCGCCTGTTGAGTGATTGCCAATCCTAATCCGGTACCGGGAATCATGCCGACATTATCTGCCCGGTGGAAGGCATCGAATATAAGCTCCTGTTCGTGTGCCGGAATGCCGATACCCTCATCTGTTACCCGCAATACGAGCCGATGCGGCTCACAAATCAGATCGATATACACAGCACTTTCATCGGCAGAATATTTAATGGCATTCAAAACCAGATTGGTGATGATCTGCCGCATCAGTTTCGCATCGACCCGTGATGTTTCGGCCTGAATGGTGGGGGTATAGATAATAGCCACGGCAGCCGTTTGTTGAATCTCGTCTAGAATATCGCGGCAAAACTGGTCCAGATTCAGGCGGGTTGGATTGAACTCCATGGTTCCTGATTCTGCCTTACCAATCGTCAAGACATCTTCCAATAGGGCTGTTAAATGCTCGATTTCACCCTGTATCTTATCGAAGTTGCTGTTGCGTTGAGTTTCGTCCATTCGGTCAATATAATTTCGCAGTAGGTCGGTGGTGACTCGGATCGTCGTCAGCGGTGTGCGAAATTCGTGGGAGGCCATCGACACAAAACGGGACTTCATCTCGCCCAATTCGCGTTCCCGATTTAAGGCTTTTCGCAAGCTGTCTTCAACCTGTCGTCGTCGGGTGATATCACGGACACTACATACAATCCCCGCCACCTGCCCATCCTCTGTCGTGGCCGACAGGGCCATGTCGGCATCAAACAATGTACCATCATTACGTTGAGCTGTGAGATCAATACGTTGGGGTTGGCGATTCTCGCTGACAGCGACCAGGGCAATTCTAAGATCAGTAACCCATTCTGATGCAACCAGCAACGTCAATGATTTGCCCTGAACATCTTGCGCCCGATAGCCGAATAATTGACAAAGAGCCGGATTAACTTGCTGAATGGAGCCATCGGGATGAGCAAATAAAATGGCGTCACTGCTGTTATTGAGAATGGTCTCAACGCGCTCGGTTGTCTGCTGCAACTGAGCCGTGCGTTCAATAACACGCTGTTCCAAGTCGGCAGCGTGTTGCCGAATGGCCTCGACCAGTTGCATATTTTCCACTGCCGTAGCCGCCCGTTCAGCAAAGGCGGTCAAAACGCGCTGATTGCGTTCGCTGAAGGCATCTGTAGCTTGACTCTGCAAATCCAATACCCCGATGACGCCCTTGCCTGTCCGCAATGGCACAACCAATTCCGAGCGTGTTCGCGGATCACAGAAAGCATGGTCAGCGGTGACATTCGGTACATATATCATCTGTCTACGCCGCACGGCCTCAGACACATTTTCTGGGTTATTAAGGAGGCATTCGGCTTTGCTTTCGACTTCAAATATACCGGCCTGGCCCCAGGATACGATGGATTGACGTTCTTCATCGACCAACAACACACTACAATGTGGCTGAGAAAAGGCCAGAGTCACCACTTCGGCAATTTGGTTGCACATTTCAGACAAATTATCTGCTGAGAACAATATGGAGGTGGCATGATATAACGTTGCTAACTCGTTGGCGCTGTGCTGGGCAGCATCATAAAGATTGGCATTATGAATGGCGACAGCCAGCAAATCGGCCACTTCGCGGGCAATGTCGATCTGTTCAGGCGAGAATCCGCCCTGGCCCTCACGTCCAATGTCAAAAGCACCAATGAGTTTTCCATGCGCGATTAAGGGGAGACTGACGTAGGTCTGAATAGCTGATTCTGAAACTTGAATCTGTCCCTGCCGAAATTCATCGGAAAACGCCAGGGAATCCAGCGGCTGCCGCAATCCAGCCCTGCGCTCACCCGTCACATCAAACGCGGCCAGCACCAACCCTTCTTGTAGCTCATGATCGAGCGCAACCACACTGGCCTCGGTATAAGGAACCAGTTGCCGGATATGGTGTAATGCCGCCTGAGAAATATCTTTCGGAGATTGGGATTGAAGGATGGCGCGGTCAATCTCGCGCATGGTCTTCAGGCGTTCGGTATGGCGCTGCAGAGCCTCTTCAGCTCGTTTGCGCTCGGTGATGTCCATGAGTGTGCCAACGATGGCAACGTGTTCTTGATATTCTGTGCGTCGCCCCGATACCTCACAATAAATATCTGTGCCATCTTTTTTGATACCACGCATAGTGTAAAAAACGGCATCGGCTTCATCTTGCAGGCGGGCATGGTGATAGTCGTGGATAATTGGCCTGTCATCAGGATGCACCAGATCCAACAGTCCCAATCGATCTATCAACTCCCGCTGGCGATATCCAAAAATTCGTGCCAGGGCTGGGTTTACATAGCGAAACACGTTGTCCTGAATAATGTAGACTCCCGCCAGGCTGCCTTCGGTGATCGTGCGGAAACGTTCTTCACTCTCGCGGAGGGCTTCCTCGTTGCGTTTGCTTTCGATGGCATGACGTAGAGTATGAGGTAAGGTGTGGGGGTCAATGTCATCTTTGAAGACGAAATCCTGGGCGCCAGCGTTCAAAGTTTGTACAACCAGTGCCTCGTCTTCCGTATTTGCCAGAATGATGATTGGCAAGTCGGGAGCCTGGGCCTGAACCCGGATGAAGGTGTTCAACCCCTGGCTATCGGGTAACGAGAGTGCCAACAGAATAATATTAATTTCGCCCGCTGCTAATCGTTGCAATCCATCTTGTAAGTTGTCAGCCCGATCAAAGTTCTCCACAGCAGTGTGCAGCGTGTCAGATATTGCTGTGTCATTGTCTATCAACAAAATACGGAAACGAGTCTCGACCACCGAAATTACCCCATCATCAAATAGCTAATTCAATCAATTCACGAGGGAAACGGGTTAAGGTTTCCACACCGTCTGTGGTTACCACCACGTTATCTTCAATTCGTATACCAACTTCGCCAGCAACATATAGACCTGGTTCGATTGTGAAGACCATCCCTGGCTCCAGGGGGCGCTTGTTGTCGGCGTTGATATTGGGCGGCTCGTGGACGGCCAGGCCCAGACCATGTCCGGTGCGGTGCTTTACATACGTTTCAAAGCCCGCGTCAATCAACACTTGTGTCGTAATTTTATCAACTTCTGCGCCAGAAACTCCAGGACGAGCAGCTTTACGTCCGGCTTCGTTGGCCGCCAATACTGCCGCATATAAGGTTTTGACATGCTGTGATGGTTCCCCTACGAAAAATGTGCGTGTGATGTCCGAGACATATCCTTTGTGACGTGTGCCAAAATCAATCAGCAAAGCATCGCCCTTCTGCAATGGGGTATTGCCCGTCTCACCATGCGGAAATGCACTACGCGGACCAATCAGCACAATTGGCCCAAAGGCATCTACTTCGCCACCCATTTCTTTCTGAATATCACTCAACATGCTGGCGATTTTACGTTCGGTCATGCCCAGCTGGATGCGATCTAACAGCAACTCAAGCGCCAATTCACTGATTCGCACAGCTTCACGGTGATTGGCGATTTCATCAGGAGATTTTATCAGCCGCAACTCAACCATGACATCGTCCGCGTCAATGATCTGTCCGCTGGGCGCAAATTCTTGCAAGATGTGACTCTCCCGCACGCGCATAGTCAACCCTTCGACGCCAATACGTTTGTCAGCCAGATCTAGTGTGGTGGCCGCCTGCCTAAACGCGTCGCCAAAGCCCTCCGCATCAGTCCAGGCGAAATAGTGGCCGGGAAAGCCTGTGTCTTGTAGCTGTGGCATTTCCAAAGCAGGTACGACGATAGCTGGCTCGCCCTGACTCGGTACAAAAACTATAAACGGACGCTCCATTAAATGAAATCCCACACCTGTTAAATAGCGCAAGTTTGGTCCAGGGACCAACGCCATCACATCAATTTCTGCATTGTGGATGATTTGTTGCAATCGTGCCAGACGCATCAGTTTCTCCCATTTGGGGTATACTCAAATAAAATTTCGTTCCCAGGAGTTACCCTATTATGTCCAAGTTTATCGCAGAGCGTATTCACCAGATTCCCCCATCTGGAATTCGGAAGTTTTTTGATATTGCCGCCACCATGACAGATGTCATCTCGTTGGGCATCGGTGAACCTGATTTTACCTCACCTCAGCGCACACTCCAGGCTGGTATCAAAGCTGTGCAAGATGGCGAGACGCATTACACCAGCAATAATGGCCTAATCGAACTGCGCGAAGGGCTTTCGACCTATATCAAAAATCTGTACGACATTGAATATGACCCTCAGAACGAATTGTTGGTATCCGTCGGAGTCAGCGAGGCCATGTATCTGGCGATCACTGCTGTTGTCAATCCAGGTGACGAGGTTATCATCCCCGAACCGTGCTTCGTTTCCTACGGCCCAGAGGTCGTGTTAGCGGGCGGCATTCCAGTGATGATCCCTACCTATTTTGAAGATGATTTCCAGGTTACAGCCGAGACCATTGAGTCGGCAATTACATCGAAGACAAAAGCACTCCTGATCGGCTACCCGAATAATCCCACGGGCGCTGTTCTCACCCGTGAACGCCTACTTGAAATCGCCAAAGTCGTCGAAAAGCATGACTTACTGGTGATTTCCGACGAAATCTATGATCGGCTGGTCTATGGTATGGAACACACCCAGTTTGCCACATTACCCAACATGCGTGAACGCACCATTATTCTCAGTGGTTTTAGCAAAAGTCATGCAATGACTGGCTGGCGGATCGGCTATGCAGCAGCACCAGTGGAGCTATTGGCCGCCATGCGAAAAATTCACCAATATACAATTATGTCGGCCCCGACCATCGCTCAATTCGCAGCATTGGAGGCGCTGAATTGTGAAGATGATGTTCAGGCCATGCGGGCTGAGTATGA
Source organism: Aggregatilineales bacterium (assembly GCA_965215855.1). Taxonomy (GTDB): domain Bacteria; phylum Chloroflexota; class Anaerolineae; order Aggregatilineales; family J027; genus J027. The sequence continues at coordinate 1,320,938 of CBDCER010000003.1, forward strand.
TCGACGACGGCGGCTGTTGGTGGATGGGTTGAACGAATTGGGGCTAGATTGCTTCGAACCACGTGGTGCGTTCTATGCGTTTCCGCGTGTTACTAAGTCTGGCATGAGTGGCGAAATGTTTGCGGAAACACTCATCCAAGAAGAACAGGTCGCGGTTGTGCCTGGTGGTGCATTCGGCGACAGTGGCAAAGATTTCGTGCGGGCTTGCTATGCTACTGCCTATGAGCAAATCGAGGAAGCTCTGGAGCGTATGTATCGCTTTATGCAACGTCATGGCTAACCGTTGACGGCATCTACTTCTCTGAATTAGACTGACGCGCATATCTTTGATAAATTGCCTCACTCTCTTATAACTCAGGGGGTGAGGTCATCTTGGAGAACTCCCATGCCAACCCAAACCATTGATTATGAGGGCGTTGTCGGCCTGGAAATTCATGCTGAATTGTTGACGGCCAGCAAAATGTTCTGTCGCTGCCCGGTTGTGGATGTAACCGTTGCCGAGCCGAATTCGGCTATCTGTCCAGTCTGCACCGGACATCCGGGTGTGTTGCCAGTTATCAACCAGCGGGCTGTGCAATATGCCATTATGGTGGGATTGGCCTTGAATTGCGAGATCGCGACTTTCAATAAGTTCGACCGCAAAAACTACTTTTATCCCGATTTGCCCAAAGGTTATCAAATCAGTCAGTACGATTTCCCAATAGCCCAGCATGGCTATTTGATGATTGATCTTCCAGATGGTGGTACCAAACGGATTGGTATCCGGCGTGCCCATCTTGAAGAAGACACTGCCAAAAACACGCACCTTAGTGATGGAACCAGCCTGATTGATTACAATCGTTCTGGCGTTCCCTTGTTGGAGATAGTGACCGAGCCGGACATTCGCAGTGCCGAAGAAGCGGAAGCATTTGCCCATAAACTCCGCGCCATTCTGCAATATCTGGGCGTCAACAGCGGCGATATGAGCAAGGGCGTTCTGCGGATGGAGCCTAATATTTCCGTGCGTCCAGCTGGTTCTGACGAATTACGAACGCGCACCGAAGTCAAGAATCTGAACAGTATCCGTAATATGGCACGCTCGACAGAGATCGAGATGCAGCGCCAAATCGAAGTATGGGAATCTGGGGGAGAAGTATTGCAAGAGACTCGGGGTTGGGATGAACAACGCCAGACGACCGTTTTGCAACGTACCAAAGAATCAGCCCACGATTACCGTTATTTTCCAGAACCCGATTTGCCTGTGCTGGAGATTTCACGAGAGTGGGTGGAGGAAATCCGTGCCCAAATGCCGGAACTACCCGACTCCAAACGTGACCGATATATGACCGATATGGGTCTGAATGCTTATGATGCAGGGGTTCTGGTGGCGGACCGTCCTATTGCTGAGTATTTTGAGGCAGCAGTGGCGGCGGGCGGTGATCCCAAATCAGTGGCGAACTGGATTACGGGAGAGATTTTCCGCTTGATGAACAAAGACGGCCTTGAGCGTGAGCAGATCAACCAGATTTCGATACAATCTGCCCAACTGGTCAGTTTGATTACTCTGGTAGATAGTCGAACCATCAACAACAATACTGCCAAAAAAGTGCTGGTGATTATGTATGCGGATGGTGGTGATCCAGGACAAATTGTCGCAGCCCGTGGATTGGCTCAGGAAACGGATGAGGATGTATTGTTAGACGCCATTCAGAACGTTTTGGCTGAGAATCCAGAGGAAGTTGAACGTTTCCGCAATGGGGAAGAAAAAGTCATCAAATTCTTGATGGGACAGGTGATGCGGGCACTCCGAGGCAAGGCAGACGCCCAAATTGTCCAAAAACTTTTAAAAGATCAACTATAGTCTCCCCAGAATAGCAAATTATCTGGTATAATAGAATCTGGGCGGCTAGTAGGTCAAAGAGAGATGCTGATAAAACATCATTTAATGATGTTGAGGTTTTTGGCGCTTTCTAGCTTACCACAAGCCCCCCGGCAACCGTACTGGCTACTGGCGAAAACTTGATCAGGACGAGGAATGGGGGGCACTATTTGGTGCAAACTATCATGAACTTCGCAATCACATTTCGGAGCATGATGATGAAAAAACCGCGCTGTGCGGTCTTTTGAGCTTCATGCTCTTGCAACAGCGCGGAACCGTCGGTTAGTATCCGGCGGTTTTTTGTTTGTCCAGTAGACTATCGTTAAAATTTGCCAGGAAAGGAGTGCAACAGCGATGGCTGATTTTATACATGTTTCGGTAGCCTGGCCCTATGTCAACGGTGATTTACATGCTGGTCATATTGCGGGATCCAATCTACCAGCCGATATTTTCGCCCGTTATCACCGCCTGAAGGGCAATCACGTCCTCAAAGTCAGTGGGTCTGATACACACGGGACGCCGGTTATGCTAGAAGCCGATGCTCAGGGTGTGCCGCCGCGTGAGTTGTTTGAGCATTATCATCGCCGTCAACTGGATGTGCTGCTACGCCTGGGGTTATCATTCAACCTGCATACGCATACTGATACTGAAAATCACCACCGCATCGCCCAGGACATCTTCCTAAAACTGCTGGAACGCGGCTATCTCTACAGTGAAGTACAGCAGCGGCTTTATAGCACTACCGAAGACCGCTTTCTGGAAGATCGCTACGTGGAAGGCATCTGTCCCAATTGCGGGTATGATGGCGCACGCGGCGATCAATGTGATAATTGTGGCAATTTGCTCAACGCTACCGAACTCATTGATCCTCGCAGCAAAACCGATGGCAGCACGCCTGTTTTGCGAGAAACCGAGCATTACTTCCTTGATCTCACACAATTTCGTGAACCACTGGCTGAATATATCGAAAGCCACCAACATCATTGGCGCGAAACCGTTTACAACGAATCCATCACCAAAGTCCATGATCAGCGCGGACGTCCCATTACCCGTGATGTCAATTGGGGAATAGCAGTTCCACTGGAAGGCTGGGAGGATAAGCGTCTGTATGTGTGGTTTGAAGCGGTGATGGGCTATCTGACGGCCAGTGTAGAATGGGCACATAACAACGGTCAGCCAGACGCCTGGAAACAGTGGTGGTATAACCCACAAGCTCGCGTTTACAATTTCTTGGGCAAGGACAATATCCTGTTTCATACAATCATCTGGCCTGCCGAACTGTTGGGTATCAATGGCCTCTATAATGATGGTGATGAAACACCAATTTCGTTGCCTTATGATGTGCCCGGCAACCAGTACCTGAATCTAGAGGAACGCAAGCTCTCCAAGAGCCGCAAGTGGTTTATCTCGATGCCAGAACTGTTGGATGTGTTTGATCCAGATACAGTGCGATATTATCTGACGGCGGTTATGCCTGAAACCCGAGACACTGACTGGAAATGGGCTGACTTCGTAGCCCGCAACAACAACGAATTGTTGGCGAAGTGGGGTAATCTGGTCAATCGTGTGCTGAAATTCGCCTATAAGCATTGGGATGGGGTTGTACCAAATCCCGTTGAACTGCGATCCATAGATGAGGAAATCATCGCCAAAATCGAGGCTGGATTCGAGAGTGTGGGTGAATTGCTGGAAGCGGTCAAGCTGCGCGATGGTCTGGCAGAGGCCATGCGATTGGCCTCGGAAGTCAATGCTTATCTGGATCATGCGCCCTGGTTTGGCAAGACAATCAAGGAAGATAAGCCCGCTGCGGCCACAACGATCTATACAGCCCTGCGCTGCATTGACAACCTGAAAATTCTGTTTGCGCCCTTCCTGCCATTCACATCGGAGCGTGTTCATAGACTATTGGGTTATGATGGGCAGGTTTTCGGTGATCTAGGCATCCAGGAATTTCAGGAGGAAACGCGCTCGCACCTGGCGTTGGTCTATGATGAAACGAAGGCCACCGGACACTGGCAGAAAAGCAATCTGCAACCCGGCCAGGCATTGCGTGAACCGCAACCACTGATAAAGAAGCTCGATCCGAAAGTGGTTGAAGAAGAACGCGCTAAACTCGGTTTGTAGCTACAACATGCCCTCGTTCTCTCTTGATCGCAACAGGAGGGAACGGGGGTGAGGTATGTTCATGAAAACACACACCACGCGCCAAGCTGAAATCGCTACTCTGGTACTCATCCTGGTACTTTATGCCATCACTGCCTATGCCTACGCCAGCCGCACTCCCGACTGGCAAATCCCCGACGAACCCGCCCATTACAACTATGTCCGGCAGATTGTGGACAATGGCGAATTACCCGTCATCGAGATGGGCGACTGGGATCAGGACTATTTGGATTTGCTGAGAGATACCAATTTCGACCCGGCCCATCTTGGCAACCTGGATCGTGTGCAATACGAGGATCACCAACCCCCATTATATTATCTGCTGCAATCAACGGTTTATTGGGCATTCGATGGTGATTTGCTGGCGATGCGGCTGTTTTCGGCGTTGCTCGGCAGCGGGGCTATTGTCTGTGCATGGGCCATTATCCGGCGGATTTTTCCAGGACAGCCCTGGCTGGGCTTGAGTGCAGCGGCGTTTATTGCATTCTTGCCGCAACGCCTCTCGATTATGGCAGGTGTCAGCAATGACTCGCTGGCGGAATGGCTGGCGGGGTTGGTGCTGTTGGGGGTTACGGTTTATTTGTTACCAAATACGAGCAAGCTCCCCTCTAGCTCCCCCCAAACATGGGGGGAGGACAGGGTCCGTGTTCAACACGCCTCCTCACTTATACTGGAGGAGAACAATACGAATTTTGAGTGGCGGCTACCATTGGCACTGGGCGTGTTGGTGGGACTGGTGTTCCTGACCAAATCGACGGTGTATTATGTGGCAGGTATCGCGGGGCTGGCGATTTTGCTGCGGGGGTGGCGCGAAGGATGGACGTGGCGCTTTGCGATGCAGCAGATTGCCTCATTTGCCATCCCGGCTGTGTTGATAGGCATGGTCTGGTGGATACATAGTGTGGATGTCTATGGTGGCACGGATTTTCTGGGTCTCCAGCGACATGATGAAGTTGTCGTCGGCCAACCTCGCACCGATGATTATATCCGTGACGTCTATGGCGGTAGCCAGCGCGTTTATTGGGAAGAACTCACTAAAACTACATTCCAGAGTTTCTGGGGACAGGTGGGCTGGATGGCGCTACCCATGAAGCCAGGCATCTATCGTGTTTTACGGCTAATCTTGTTGCTAGTCGCTATCGGCATTATCATCCACATGATTCACCAGCGGTGGTTTGGTGCATTAAGCCGTCCACAACGCGAATTATTGGCATTGTTCATGCTCACTATCATTCTGGTGTTCGCCCAATTCTTGTTTTACAATCGCACCTTCGTTCAGTTTCAAGGGCGCTATTTGTATCCAGCATTGATTCCGATGGCGTTGTTGATCGCGTTAGGATTGACAGGCTGGGCCAATTTAGGGAAACGTTGGCATCCGTTGGCGAATTGGCTACCAGTCTCTATCACACTGACGATGTTATTGTTTGCGTGGTATGTCCTGCGCGATGTCATACCAGTTTTGCCATCATGGTAGAATGGGCTTAACATCGGAGGTGGCGAAATGTCCGATGAAAAAAAGGAAAAGGGCTTCACTGTTCACCTACGGGACGATGGCATAATTATCGTCACGCTATACACTTTCGCACGATGGGCTGTCGAAGCTTGGATGGATTATGTGCTTGCCCGCAATGGCAAGCTCCGTTCCCCATTGCGATTGCTCTACGACTTCCGTCAGGGCGGTGCTCCCAGCCAGTTTTTGCTGGAAACCGTGGGGCCATTCATGGAGAGGCTAATCATCCCAGAAGATACGCGGAATGCTTATGTATTTGCGCGGGGGCCATATCAGCGTTTCGCGCACAGTTTTTTGCGACGAATGCCCGATCATGTCGGAGACATTAAAGCGTTTGCGGATATTGATGAAGCCGTGAAATGGTTGTTGCACGAATGACAGAACTCAAACACACGGAATTCATGAAAGGACTGGCTCGTCTGTTGCCGGATTATTTGCCAGATGAATATCAGAATTTCCGTCTGGGTGAGACACGCTGGTTTTTTCAGGTCTATTTTGGCAAAGAACGCCGCATCCATTATGAGGTATCGCGGGCCAATACCCACAGTGGGCGAATGCTCGAAATCGGTCTACATTTCGAGAGCCGTGATAAGCAACTGAATCGTGCCTTGTTAGAAGCATTTTGGCCGTATGTTCTACAACTGCGCGAGATGTTGGGTGATCAGGTGGTTGCCGAACCCTGGGATCGTGGCTGGACCAAAATTTATGAAGCATATCCCCATCAAGCACTGACGACTACATCACAGGATTTCGCGGCGCAGCGGCTGGCAGCCTTTATCCCAGTAGTTCAGCCACTTTACCGGCATATCCAAAAGGAAATTAAATTATGAGCCAAAAATATGATGTTTATAACGTAAAAGTCGCCGGATTGGAACGTGATTTGCGATTATTCGAGGTCGCGCCAGGTGTACGGATTGCCATCGTCAATATTCTCGGCGATACCGAATTAGTGCAGGCGGTCGCTAAAGAACTGGCGAAAAAACTGGTTAAGCATAACCTCGACGTGTTGGTGACGGCGGAAGCCAAGAGCATCCCGCTGGTTTATGCGCTCAGTGTAGAAATGGGTAAACCTTTCGCGGTGTTGCGTAAGAGGTATAAACCGTATATGGGCGATGCCTTGCAGGCCGAAACATTGTCGATTACAACCGGACAACCGCAAACGCTCTATCTGGATGAAAAAGATCGCGGTCTTATCAAGGGCAAGCGGGTGGCATTGGTTGATGATGTTATCAGCACGGGCAGTACACTCCAGGCCATGCGATTGGTGATGAACAAGGCCGACGCTGAGGTCGTGATTGAGGCCGCGATCTTCACCGAAGGTGACCGTGCCAAATGGACGGGGGTAGTTGCGCTGGGGCATTTGCCAGTTTTCACCAGTGATCAATAGAACTATAAAGCTCCCAGCCGTCGATACACTTCCAGCGTCTCTTGGGCGGCTCGTTCCCAACTAAATTGGGCAGCACGAGCCGGACCTCGTTCGCGCATCTCGCGGCACAGGCTTTCATCGTCCAACACCTCATCCAATGTTGCCGTTATGGAATCGACATCCAGCGGGTCAAAATAGCGGACCACGTCGCCGCCTAATTCTGGCAAGCTGGAAGCCTTGCTCGATACAACGGGTGTGCTACAGGCCATTGCTTCCAATACGGGTAATCCAAAACCCTCATAAACCGATGCCATGACTGCCACCGTCGCGGCTCCATATACTGCCGCCAAATCCTCATCAGGTACATAACCGGGGAAAATAACATGGTCGCCAGCCTTCAGATCTTCGATTCTCTGGAAGAAGTTCTCATATAGCCAGCCTTTGCTGCCGACCACCACCAATTTCAGATTAGAGTATTTGCTACGCAGATTCATCAATGCTTCGACCAATCGTCCATAGTTCTTACGTGGCTCAATCGCACCAACCACCACCAAGAATTGCTCCGGTAACTGGTATTTCTGGCGAGCGTGGTCAATGGCTTCGGGTGTCGGCGCGGTGAAATCAGGCGCAGCGGCTTCATAAATCACGGTGATTTTTTCAGGTGGTGTATCGTAATGCTCGATCAAATCACGCTTGCTCGATTCGGAGACGGCGATGATGGCGTTGGCTCGTTTCACAAATAACGGCATTGCTCGATTGAGATAAATGTGATTTAGGCGTTTGTGGTGTTCAGGGAACAGCTTAAAAATCAAGTCATGGACGGTCAGGACTGTTGGCACATCCTTCAGCGGAATCAGCAAATGCTCCATTGCATGAAAAAGAGTTATTTCGGGAACCAGTCGCTTAAAGTTCAACCCTAATCGTTGCCCTATCCAGACAGTCATACGCCAGGGTTTGTAGCCCATGCGGATCACGCGTTCTGGGCAATGTTCCAGTCCGGCGATGGGCTGGCTGCGGCCTTTGATGCGATTGTAAAACAGCGTTGGTGGCTCATTGAGCAGGGGTAACATGGCACGAGTTAATGTACGCGTATAGCGTCCCAGACCAGCTTTGACATTCACACCGGACGATACATCAAGATATAGGGTCACTGTAATCATACCTCATGATAGTTTCTGAAACCTGATAGTAAAACTAAGTTTAGCCGATTCAGGTTACAATGGGGCATATTGTCAAAAAATAAGACAGGGAAAACCTATGGTAATCAAACCCGGCATCACCGGTCAAATGACCATCACCGTCACCGAAGACAAAACCGCCCGGCACCTGGGTAGCGGCGGCATTGATGTCTTCGCTACACCCGCCATGATCGCACTAATGGAAGGCGCTGCCGTCGCCGCCATTGACCATTTGTTGCCCGAAGGTCAGGCCAGCGTCGGCATTGCTATCGAGGTCAAACATCTGGCCGCAACACCATTAGGCCAGCAGGTACGGGCGCAGGCCACCGTTATTGAAGTCGAGGAGAAACGCATCTCGCTCACAGTGCAAGCCTGGGACGAGCAGGAACTCATCGGTGAGGGCACGCACACACGCTTTGTCATTGATGTGGAGCGTTTCTTGCAAAGGCTGGAAAAGAAGCAGTCAGGGTGAAGATCAGGAAAATTGGGCATTCATCGGGCTATTCTCCCGATAGCGCAGAACCATCCATACAAACACTGGTAGTCGCAACATCCGTCGCCAGCGCCAGGGTTGCCGCACCAACCGGAACAGCCACTCCAGGCCTACACGCCGTATCCACTGAGGCGCACGCGGCACAATTCCTGCAATAAAATCGAACGCGCCGCCCACGCCCATTGCCACCTTAACTTGCAATTGCTCGCGGTGCTGGTCGATCCATAAATCTTGCTTCGGCGCACCATAAGCCACCAATAGAATATCCGCACCACTGGTATTGACCATCTTAATAATAGTCTCGGCCTCACCATCTGCCGGACTGCCGGCATACGTTCCGACAATTGCCAATCCTGGGTTATTCTCCTGCAATTTCTCTGCTGCTTGTTCAGCAATGCCGGGTGCAGCTCCCAGTAAAAACAGCCTCCAGCCGTCCCGCGCCGCCCGTTCTGCCATTTTTGGCACACCATCCGACCCCGTGATGCGTCCTGGTAGTCGCTCGCCCAACATCCGCGCCGCCAGCATGATGCCAACGCCATCTGGCACACAGGCCTCCGAGCGATTGAGCAACTCAAAAAACGCAGTGTTTTTCTGGGCGATCATCATGAATTCGGGATTGACGGTACAGATGTGATGCAGGCGCGGCGGTTCTTCGGCGATCCATCCGCCGATCTGATCCAACCAGGACTCGTAAGTGTAGCTATGCACGTTGATGCCAAGAATCTGTATGGTATTCATCGCGCCGCTGCTTCTTCCAATACCGCTAGTGTTTGTTGGGCAGCCTGCGCCCAGGTAAATTTCTCAGATTGGATGCGGCCTTTTTTGACTAATTGGCGGCGTAACTCGGCATTGCTCACCAATTGCCCGATGCCGTTTGCAATCGCCTCCACATCTTCAGGATCGACTAGCACGGCGGCATCTCCCGCCAATTCCGGCAACGAGGAGGTATTGGCACACAATACCGGCGTGTCACAGCGCATGGCCTCCAACACCGGAAAACCAAAACCCTCATAAAGCGACGGAAATACCAGCGCCAGTGCGCCACTATACAAAGCCGCTACATCTTCATCAGCTACATAGCCCGTCAGAATCACATTCTCTACATCGGCTGTCCATGCTTCCTGATAGAGCCAGCCTGCCTGACCGCCCAACACCAAATGCACGTCCTGTTCTTCGGACTGGCTGCGCCATTGGGCAAAACCCTGTACCAGTCGGGCGATGTTTTTGCGAGGTTGGAGTGTGCCCAGGAAGAACAAGTATCGCTCCGGCAGGGCATATTTAGCCCGCGCTGCTGCCAGTACATCAGGATCGGTTATTGGAGCCAGCTCCTCATCATAACCTGGATAGACCACCCGTATCTTGTCGGCGGGAATCGTGTAATGCTGACTCAAATCATCGGCAGTCGCTTGTGAATCGGCCAGGATCAGCGTGGAACGGCGGGCGCTGAATGCTGTAGACCAATCCAGATAGCGGCGTTCTTTGTCGGGGTGAGCGTCGGGAAAATGCAGATAACCCAAATCATGAACCGTTACTACAGCTTTTCCAGGGAAAAAGCGAGGTAGGGTATGGGCTGGCACAAACGTCACTGCCGGTCGTTTGCGCCACAACTCCGCTGCGAATCGGAGGTGTGTCCACATGCGAGGCCAGGGGATAACGCGTGCCGACCAGTTCGGTGCTGGTTGAAACAAGCCAGGTGAGGGTTCATCGCGGAAATAGAGCGTGAAGTGATGCGGATTATTCTCCACTGCCAGCAGATGCCGGAGCAATTGCAGTGCATAATTTTCCGTGCCGGTACGCTGGCGACGGGTAGTACGACTGGCATCAATGGCGATTTGCATGTTGCAACGCGGCTGGCAATAAAGTAATGCCGATAAAGGTTAAGGCCAGCGGCCAATAATCCGCTACTGCATCCAGTATGGGTTGGCTGATGACATCCAATGTGACAGCGAAGGCTAGCCCACTGATAAACAACAGCAGGATGCCGGGAAAGATCAATCCGGCTTGATGGCTGCGTTCGAAAAGAAATGTGAAGAAGAAGGCCACACCCACGCCAGCCAATGTCAGCGGCCAGAACTCGACAATAGGGAATGTTTCACTATTCAGGCTGGAAAGCGCAAAAACGCCGCCCCACATCAGCATCACTACTGCCAGGAAGAACAAGCCCCGTTCGCGTCGCCCAGAGAGAAAGAATCGGAACATGTTGGTCAGCACCAACGTCCCTAACAAAATGACGATACCGGCCCCCACGCCTACCGACAATTCGACATCCTCAACGTGTTCTTCGACTAACAACAGAATACCAACCCCTATCAGACCCAGTGCCAACGGAAAAACAGCTAGGCGACTGCTGCGTTTCTGTCGAACACGTTCCGGTGTTAGCTCTTGGACATTGGAAGTAAGGGCTTGGCTGGTGGATTGTTCAGGGGGCGGGGCAGGAACCAGAACTTCCCCATCGTCTTCGGTGGTACTGATGAACTCACCATCTAGCAGAATGTCATCGTCTTCAGCCGTGATGAATTCACCTTCCAACAAATCCTCGTCGTTCAGTCCATCTGCGCGGCTAGCTTCGATATGTTCATCGTATTCATCCATATCATCAAATGCTTCAGGATGTTCAGCCATTGGATTGATCCTTGCTACCGAATACAGCCTGTAATTGTGCTTCACTGATTGGTCCTTCGCGGATTACTCGAATGGACCGCCCGTCAATAGCTGCCACCGTAGAAGCAGTTTCACCCTGACAGGGACCACCGTCAATTGCCAGCGAAACAGCATCTCCCAATTGATCAATAGCTTCTTGAACTGTATGAGATGCGGACTGCCCAGAAAGGTTAGCACTTGATACAGCCAATGCTCCCCCCGCTGCCTTAATAACGGCCTGCGCGGTCTCATTATTGGGTACACGCACACCCACCGTTGGCACACTGGAAACCCGTTGCGGCAAGCCATCGCGCTTAGGCAAAACGAGCGTTAATGGCCCCGGCCAAAACGCTTTAGCGATTTGCCGCACCTGGAGTGTCAGTGGTTGGGCCACTAATTCTACATCTTCTATTGATGCCAGTAAAATCGGAATAGCCTTATCCGGTGGACGCTCCTTTGCCAGATAGAGCCGCATAATTGCATCATCAGCAAGTCGCGCTGCAATCCCATAGACGGTATCTGTGGGGAGGACCACCAATTTCCCGGCAGCCAATACCTGCATAGCAATCTCAATGACATTGGAATCGCCTGCAGATAACACATCAGGCATAGTCTAGTTCTCCATTACCACAAGCCGATCTAACCCCGCCAGATCTTGCTGCACAGTGATTGCAGCCCCTGACAAATGTTTTTCCCCTAACTCCGTCACTCGTTGCGCTTGATCGGATCCGATTTCGAGCATTATGATACCTGGCTTTGATAACCGGGATCCAGCTTGTTGCAGTAGTCGTTCAATCAGAACCAATCCATCTAGACCGCCATCCAGTGCCAGGCGTGGCTCCCAACGTGCCACATCTAGCGCGTTCAAGTCGGAGGTAGGAATATAGGGCAGATTAGCAGCAATCAGGTCAACTTGCAAACCAGTAGGCAGGTCATCCAGTAAGTTGCCTTCCAGAAAATGAATATGAGAAGCACCCAGATTGGCTGCATTTTCTCTGGCGATCTCCAATGCTGCTGGGCTGATATCTACTGCATAGACCTCAGCATCTGGCAACAAGAGCGCCAGAGAAATTGCGATAATCCCGCTGCCTGTTCCCACATCCACAATCGTTTGACCAGTAAACTGTTGAGTAGCAGTTTCGATAAGCAATTCGGATTCAGGGCGCGGGATCAAGACATCAGGCGTCACTGTGAAACCCCAGTGATAAAAGCTGCGTTTTCCCAAAATATAGGCCATTGGATAGCCACTAAGGCGCTGCTCAAGTGCTTGCTGATAGCGTTGTTGTTGTTGGACCGTCAATATTGTATCGGAATGAGCATATAACCAAGCTGTCGATTGCTGGAGAATATATCCAACCAGCATTCGTGCCTCCAGCTGAGGTGTATCACTGACTTGTGCCAATTGGTGGCGTGCATCAGCCAATAAATACTTGATCGTCCTGTCCACTTGCTAGTTCAACTCGGCTTCCAGACGCTCGGCTTGGTCACGGGTCGCCAGTTCGTCAATGAAATCATCCAAGTTGCCATCCAAAATACCAGGCAAGTTATGGCTGGAGAAGTTGATGCGGTGATCGGTCACGCGATTTTGGGGGAAATTGTATGTGCGAATCTTCTCGCTACGATCTCCGCCACCAACCTGACTGCGGCGCTGGGCCTCGATCTCTGAGCGTTGGCGTTCCATTTCCAATTCATATAACCGCGCCATCAAGATTTTTTTGGCCCGTTCGCGATTTTGCAATTGGCTACGTTCGTCCTGGCATTCCACTACCAGGCCGGTCGGAATATGAGTCATACGCACTGCTGAATCGGTAGTGTTCACGCTTTGGCCGCCCGCACCCTGGCTACGGAAAACATCCACGCGCACTTCGTTCATGTCCAGATCAACTTCGACCTCATCAACTTCTGGCAGGACTGCGACGGTGGCTGTACTCGTGTGGATGCGCCCCTGGCTTTCGGTGGTGGGCACGCGTTGAACACGGTGAACACCACTTTCGTACTTCATCCGGCTGTATGCACCCTTGCCTCTGATCTCGAAAATTACGGTCTTGAAGCCACCAATGCCGGTTTCGTTGGCGGTAATAATATCCACTTTCCAACGATTGCGCTCGGCATAACGGGTATACATGCGATGCAAATCCGCTGCGAACAAAGCCGCTTCGTCGCCTCCAGCTCCGCCCCGAATTTCGATAATCACGTTTTTCTCATCGCGGGGGTCTTGCGGCAACAGCAAGACTTTGAGTTCTTCCTCCAATTGAGGAATCAGGCTATCTAATCGTTCCAGTTCTTCACGGGCCATATCGGCGATTTCAGGATCATCCAGCAACGCTCGGGTTTCTTCTTTCTCTTCCAATGCGCTTTTATATTCACGGAATTTACCGACGATAGTTTCCAGATTCGATTTTTCCTGAGCCAACTTCGCCACGCGCTCATAGTCCAACGCGATTTCGGGATCGGCCATCTGGGTTTCCAATTCAGTGTAGCGGGCTTCAACACCGACCAATTTATCTTGTAGCGACATATCTTTCTCCACTAAGCCAGGATTTGCAGCGTCTATTCTACCAGAAAGAAAAAAGGCAGCGCACTTGCAAGTTTCGACTCCATAGCGCAAAATTCTTTCTCATGACGAACATACACCATCCCTCTAAACTGGCAGCCTTCCGTGGCGAACCGAGTTATGTCTGGCGTAGTGGACAAGAACGCCGTTTGCAAATGCTGGCGCAGCAGGTTGCTTTGTCACCTGGCAATCGCTTTCTGGAAGCAGGCTGCGGCAATGGGCTTTATGCCGCCCAGATCTTGGAACGCTTCGATGTCCAGGTGGCTGCTTTTGATATTGAACATCCACGTGTTGTTGAAGCCCAGAACGCTGTTCCTCTGGCAACTGTCGCTAGAGGCGAGGCATTGCCCTATCCCAACGATTATTTCCATGTCGTTTTTTCCAATGAGGTGATCGAACATGTGGCCGATGATGGTCGATTCGCGGCAGAAATGGTGCGTGTTTTGCAGCGTGGTGGACGATTGGCGATATTTTGCCCCAATCGCTGGTATCCAGTGGAGCAACACGGGCACTATTGGAAAGGCGAATATCATTTCGGCAATACACCGCTGATTAACTATCTACCAGATCGCTGGCGCAATAAACTAGCTCCCCACGTTCGCACCTACACCGCTCGCAAGATTCGACGACTCTTCGATGATCTGCCAGTCCAAGTTGTATATCACCGACGTATCTTCGGCGGCTATAACAATATCGTACATCGTTGGCCGCGCTTTGGGCGGTTTTTGCGCGGCACCATCTATGCGTTGGAAAAGACCCCGTTCCGCGTTTTGGGCCTCTCACACTGGCTAGTTTTGGAAAAAAGAGCGTAAGGCTCCCTGCTACATGCTCCTCTATATGGTGACGCATCCCTATAGGTGAGGAGATCACAATGCAACAACTGACTTCAAAGCGTTATGTGGCGGTGGCGCTGATTCTCGCAGTAGTGGTGGGTGTTCTGGCTCTTGCGCCGAATGGCTCACTGCTGGCTTCACCTCCCCATCAAATCGACTGTGGAGATGAAACTGTATCCGTATCAACCAGCCTAACAACGACCTGGCCCAACACCGATTTCTGCCAGCACAAATATCCCTACAGTGAATTCCTGTCGGGTGGTGTGCGCCGCGATGGTATTCCTCCCGTTTATCCACAGGGCTATATCTATCCTGACACTATTTATAGTTATGGTGGATCAACCCCTCTGTTCTATGTGTCTTATCAGAGCATTGAAGAAGGCAATGCGTGGTTGGCCGACCAAAGCCCGGTTCTCAGTGTGGAGATCAATGGCGACGCACGGGCCTTCGCATTGGGCGCACTGACTCGCCATGAGATCGCCAATACAACGATTGGTGGTGTACCAGTAGCAGTGACTTTCTGCCCGTTGTGTAATACTGGCATCGTCTTCGAGCGCGTGGTAGATGGACAAGAACATCATTTTGGCGTGAGCGGTTTCCTTCGCAATAGCGATTTGGTCATGTGGGATCATGAAACCGAATCCTGGTGGCAACAGGCCACGGGTGAGGGTGTTGTAGGTGACATGACTGGCGCACAATTGACTTTCGTGACCTCCAGCATGGTCAGTTGGGGGGATTTTAAGGCGGCGTTCCCTGATGGGCAGATTTTTGTGCCCCTACTGAGCGGTTCCAATGAGCCACGCACCAGTTATGACAACAACCCCTACGTCGGTTACGATTCATCCGAACAGCCATTCTTATTCCGGAGCGAGGTTGATAACCGCCTGCACGCAACCGAGCGCGTATTGGGCTATGAGAATGGCGAAACCTTCATCGCCTATCCATTCAGCGCATTGGAGGAGGTCGTCGTGGTCAATGATGAAATTGACAGCGAACTTCTGGTTGTTTTCTGGCAACCGGGAGCCACTTCTGCACTGGATCGCAGTTCCATCAGCGGATCACGTGAAGTGGGGTCAGCAACATTATTCAGCCCGGTGTTAGAAGATGGAACCGTGTTGACGTTCTACGCTGAGGGAACCGTCATTAAGGATCAATTGACCGATAGCACCTGGAATATTTTTGGCGAGGCCATTGATGGTGAATTGGCGGGTACACAATTGGTGCAAAATCGTAGCATCATCCATTTCTGGTTTGCCTGGAGTGCCTTCCACCCGGAAACAGAGATCTGGGAAATTTCCGCTGAATAGTTAACGCTTCACTCGCAGTCAATAGATCAATATCCCAGGTTCATATAAACAGGTGGGCCTGGGGTTTGTTTTTAGGCTACTCCTGAAATTTGGGGTTCTACCCAATCATGTTTGGCATATCAGCGGTATAATAGAAGTCAGATGTGGAAACAAATATTGTAGGAGCAAATTATGTTTAGGAGTTTCTCACGTAGTTGGGAACTCATCAAAACCAGTTTCAGCATCCTCCGACAAGATAAGGAACTGATTATCTTTCCTATCGTGTCGATGATTGGGCTTATACTGGTTTCGATAGGGTTTTTCGTGCCAATGTGGTTGGCGGGTCTATTTGAAAATGTCGGTGCTGAAGGCGAAAGTGTCAACCCATTGCTGATAGCTATCGTCTTTCTGTACTATGTCGTAACATACTTCATTACGATTTTCGCGAATGCTGCGGTTGTAGGCGCGGCAATGAAACGTATGCAAGGTGAAGATCCAACCTTTAGTGATGCGTTTAACATTGCGGTGAGTCGGATTGACAAGATTCTGGGCTGGGCCATTGTTGCCGCCACCGTCGGAATGATTCTACGCGCTATTGAGAGTCGATCTGAGGGTGCTGGTCGTCTGGTAACTGGCTTAGTAGAAATGGCTTGGGGCCTGGCGACTTTTCTAGTTGTACCTGTGCTGGTCGTTGAAGATATTGGGCCACTGGGCGCTTTAAAACGCAGTGCCTCACTGCTCCGTCAGACATGGGGACAACAGATTGTCGGTAACTTCGGTCTGGGAATCATTTTCTTTTTGATCGCTCTGGCTGGAATTATTCCATTAGGATTGTTGGCTGCTATGCTGAGTACTATTTCCATTGCAGCGGCTATTCTGGTTGGAATTATCTTGGCGATATACGTGTTCATCGTGATGGCGATTGCTACTGCCATTAATGGCATCTTTACAGCTGCGGTTTATGCTTATGCCACTCATACTCCCACTCCTGCGCCCATCTTCGAGCAGGATCTACTCCAGGATGTATTCCGCGCCAAATAATCCAAACATTCGTTCATTGAAAAGCACCGGGTTTTCAGCCGCCCGGTGTTTCGCTTCCATCAATATCTGCGTCAAGCTCTTGGGCTAGATATTGCCCATACAAAAACAACTCTCGCCACAAATCCTGATTGTCGATCAGCAAAATATAATAGCCATCTTGCCGTTTGGCCTCAATCCCGTCTGGAACATGCTCAACGGCGGCGTAGAGTGTATTGAATAGCTCAATATCCATAACCCGGATGTAGAACTTAGTCATCCGTCCACTTATCGCGGGTTATCACTGTCCAACCAGTTGGTAGATCACTATCTTCGGCCCAGGTGCGGGGCTGCAATACTGCCAAATCACGAACAACACGCCGGCCTTTCAAAACCAAAGCTAGTTCATTAGCATCGGTTTCTACTGTAGCAAGTTGGGCATCAATAGAATGTGTCAATTGCTCATCAGATTCTACTAGCACGGGTTCACCTTTGAAGTAAGGCAAAGCCAGAACATTGACCAGGCGTTTGAGTGCGGTTTCTGCTGAAAACCCGGGTTTAACAATATCACGAACATATGCTAGTTGGGTGCCTGGTTCAAAAATATCTTTTAGTTTATCAACCTGTCCTCGATAGTGTTGTTCAATAGCGGGAGCAATCTTGTGACTGGCTGATGGTTGTGCCCAGGTCCGCGACCGGCGATGTTCATGATAACGTTGTAATACCAATCGTGCCGCCGGTTCAGCCAGGTCGATTCGCATGATATTATCTGTATTTAGGATAATGCGGAGTTGCTGTGTAATCCACAACGCCAGATGCGATTCAAAAGCACTGACCGTCTGGCCGTTTTCGTGCAGCCGATAGTATAGCGAGATGCCATTCATCCCCAATTCAAAAGTTTTAGTCTCGAGCCGCCCGCTGAGATTCCGCAACAAATAGTGATCAGGAGTAACATTGTCGATAATAAGCGCAATCCAACCTCGCTGTGGTTTGGTTTGGATGAGACGGGTGTAAGTAACTGGATGATGCCGAGACCGATTGATTAGAATAATTGCGTTTCTTAATGCGATTGAGTCGATAGTTTTCACAAACGCAAAATTGAAGATGTCCATAGATTTTTTGGCCTGGTTAGGTTTGTGACCAAGTGCTGACAACGAATTCCTTTAAATAGGATAGCATCAATTCGCCATTCTTGCTCCATTATTTTCTGCGCCTGATTTCTCATGATATAATTTCCGTAGCTTGATGAGAAAGGTGGTTTGGATGAAACGTAGCATTTTTGGGGTTTTGTTGCTCTTTATGATGGCAATAGTTTTGTTGCCGCTATCAGCTCAACATGAAGCTGAAGCACAAAATGGGCCGGATGATTGTCCAGATGATCCTGATGCTTACCATACAGGAGTGTTTCCCCGTGCTATGGCCTTGGATAGTGTGCAGCCCAGTCCACGTGTATGGGTAGCAAACTGGTATGATGATAACATTTCCTGGATTGATGCCAAGTGTGGGTGGGTATACGACGATGCGCCCACCGTTTCTAGGCAGATGGAAAATTCTGGCGCAACCTTTCAACCTGTCGCTATGGCCTGGGATGGCGAAAAAATGTGGATTGCCAACTATCTCAACAACACCGTTTGGGGCGTTGATGGGGTAAGCGGTGAACGTCGGTCAGCATTTGACACGAGTCATGGAATTAATGGGCCGGTCGCCTTGCTCTTCGATGGGACGAATCTGTGGATACTCAATCAAGGTATTGGCAATGTGTTGCGATATAATACAGCCACCAGCCAATTATCCGAACCTTTCTCTGTAAACGGCACATTTCCGACTGCCATGACCTGGTCAGGAACGCATCTATGGGTTGCCAATGGGACCAGCAATTCCGTATCAGTGCTAGATGTCGAAACTGGCGACTTGGCCGCCATCATTGATGTCAATTTGTTCCCCATTTCGATTGTTTTCGACGGCATTCATGTTTGGGTTTCACACTACGACGGTAGCATTATTGCGATTGATGCCCAAACCATGATCATTGATGAGACGATTGAAATCGCAGCGCCAGAGGGTAACCCTCCGCGCCCAGTACAGTTGTTGTATGCTTTCGATCATGTCTGGATTACCAATGTCCACAACAGCACAGTCATGAGCATTAATGCAGTAGTTGGCAATCGAGTTCAAGTTATTCCAACTACCGAAGAACCTGTGGTTGAAGGCGATGTCTTTCCAGCAACCATGCTGGCTGTGAGCATTGTTGAAAATGGTGTGGTTATCAAAAAGGAAATTTGGGTAGCGAATTGGCTGGACTATACCATTATGGTTCATGATCCAGAGGCGACTATTTTGGCTGGCACGGTCAATTTGCGACCGACCTTTGAACCTAGCCCTGGACAGTGGCTACCCACAGCAACATCACCTCCCGTAACCCCAACTCAACCCTTTGTATGCAACACCGTATTGCCGAGACAACTGGAAATTGGTGTCAATGGTATGGTCAGCACAGAATATAGTGATATTCCATTGCGCTTGCGGGATAGACCCGGCACCTATGGAACTGCTATTTTCGATACGTATTATGCGGGTACACGCTTTGTGGTGATCGGTGGCCCAGTCTGTATCGACAACCGAGCCTGGTGGCAGGTTCAATTGGAGGAAGATGGTTCCGAGGGCTGGTTCATCGAAACCTTTGCAGAACCAGGTGATCCAGAAACCTATGCGATTGTTCCACTGCAATAGGATAGCCGTTTTTCTCAGCAAATAGCTATCAGGCTCTACTTTACATCAACAAGTGGAGCCTGATGTTTTCAGGGTGTTTTGATGCATAAGCACAATGGATGGTGGTTGCAAACTGCTGTCGCAATGCTCTATACTTTGAACAGAAACCATAAAACGCGCTCGTAAGGATGTATCCATGTTGGTAGAAGTGGCAATTGATTGTATTCGTATGAGTTTGATGACACAAAATCGTGTGGTGATCTTGAAAGATAAAGAGCGGGAGCGTTATCTACCGATCTGGATCGGTCATTTTGAGGCTGATGCCATTACTTTTGAATTGCAAGAAGTCGCGCATAAACGCCCTTTGACCCACGACCTGCTAAAATCAATGGTTGAAGAAATGGGCGGTGATATTCAACGAGTGGTAGTTACCGAGCTACGGCGACCAGACGACATTTTCTATGCAGTCATCACGGTTGACATTGATGATCGCACTGTGGGGGTCGATGCACGCCCCAGCGATGCCATTGCACTGGCAGTCCGGGCGCAGGTTCCGATATTCGTCGATGAATCTGTCATGGAAGTTGCCTCGGTTGTGCCTGAAGAAGATGTGGAACACGAGGCCACTACAATGGAATCCGAAGACAGTGCAGCTAGCGACCGGTTACAGATCTTTAAAGATTTCGTAGACACATTGGATTTGGATAGTATAGACGACGATGAATCATAGTGATTCACAATCGCCCTATTGCACTGTCGATTGTCATAGTTGATTAAGCCGCTGAAATCCGCATATCTGGTTGTGTGAAAGGCGGCTGTTTCTTCTCCTCATGCCCTCATCCCCAAGTCTGAACGATACAGTGTGCCTGCCCAGAATGTCTGGCAGCGCATGTTGTACTCTGGCGTAGTGATGATAAAATGAGGAAAACTATGTGGTGTTTGAGGAAAAACCATGTATCGCGGACGCCTGGAAATTTGCAGGCCAGATGGCCCCATAGAGAACTACTTTGTCGAAAAAGAGACGATTGCTATTGGCCGTTCGGCGGGCAACGACTTGATCTTTGACCGCAAAGGCATCTCGCGGTATCACATTAGCCTGACGGTTAAAGACCAGCAAACAGTTCTCGAAGACCTAGAATCGGTCAATGGCACATATGTTGATGGGTTGCGATTGAAGTCGAATGAACCCCGCCTGTTACGAGGAGGCGAAGAAATCCAGATTGGCGACATGCGGCTAATCTTTCATCCTGCTTATGAATCGGATGCTACGTTGCGAATGCGGGTGCAGACACTTGAAACCGATACATTTCGGGTGGAGATGGAAGGACCAGACATTGCGGTGACGCCAGGCGCTCATGCACCAGCCACACTAAAGTTTGAAAATATCAGCAGCCAATCCATCCGCATCTTGATTGAGGTTGATGGCATACCGAAAGAATGGGTACGATTGGATCGCAGCGAGTTTGATTTGCCTGCTGGTGAAACCACACAAGTCGGCATGACTTTTAAGCCACTGCGCCGTCCGGAGGCTATGCCGGGCGATTATTCGTTGGCAGTGCAGACATATGCTCGCATTGCTCCCGATCATGTGATTGAACTCAGCGCCCGTGTCCAGGTATTGCAATACAATGGCTATGGTGTGGCGATGGGCACGCAGCTGATCGACCATCATCATCCTTTTCAATTGTATATTCATAATCAGGGCAATGGCCCTCTAAATCTGCTGTTTCGCGGGGTTTCCCGTGAACATCCACTGCAATTTGCCATTCACCCTCCGCAATTGACATTGGGGCCAGGTGAACGTCAAACAATTGTTGGGCGCGTGCAAGCTGTCCGCCGACCATTGCTGGGGGGAACCAGTATTCATCGGTATGATGTTATCAGCCAATCGCTGGATGCAGCTGGGTTTCAGGCTCCGGTGAGTGGGCAGTTCAAAGTGACCCCAATATTGCCTTTGTGGTCACTTCTAGCAGCTATTCCGGCGTTGTTAGCAATCATAGCCCTGGCATTCGTGGTTATTATGAGCCTGTTGGGAGATTCGGATGATAATGATAGCAATGAGACAAGCCCCTTGCCCGTTATCATGGAATTCCAGGCCAGTGACCAGATTACATTGGGCGATTCTATTCTAGTAGACTGGCATGTTGAAGATGCAGAACAGATCACTGTCGAGGTTCAGCGCGGTGTTCAGCCTGTAGGTGAATATGTATTGCCTGGTAGACAGGGAACAGGTTTTGCAATCAGCGATGTAGTTTCTGCTGGGCAATATACCATCACATTAATTGCTGAAAATGGCGATAATATTGTTACTGACCGCTTGGGTGTAGCCGTCAGCCCTCAGCTTATCCTGAGCATATCAACATTTCCTGATGGTGAAGTGCTCTATCGCAATGTTACCGGCCAACAATTAACGGTTGAATGGCAGATTATCTGGGATCCAGGTAATACCAGTAGTGCCGCACCGACAGTCTTACTGAATAGTCCTGATTTAGGTATTGATCTGGTACCACAAACAGAGTCCTCATATAGCATAAGTGTACCAGTTCTCGATTCTTTAGAAGTGGTACCTATCAGTTTGCATGTACAGGGACCAGATGGTGTTGATACTGTCGAAACGCGCACGCTTCCAGTTGCCTATGTCACATGTCAGATAATAAACAACGCTACCCAGGAAAATGTTTTCCAAGATCCATCTACTGCGTTCCCGTTGACGACGTTGCCAGCGGGAGAGTCTATTCAAATTGATGGCCGCAGCCCTGATGCCGAGTGGTTCCATATCTTGATACCAGAAGACCACATCATTATTGGCTATTTTGGGTGGATGCGGGTTGCTGATTTGGATTGTGGTGCTGCCCTGAATCCCACCTGGTTGCAGATTTTTGATGATCTGCCTACCGACTCTAGTGTGCCTAGTACCGGTTCACCGCCGCCAGGCAACGGTTAGCCATCTTTATGCCAACGATATATCTAAATTCAGTAAGGATACTAACTTTCCGCCGCACAAATATTGTAAAGTATAGATGGGCCGAGACTTGGGATATCCAGAACATTGTTGCTGGATAGCGCACTTTACATACGGGTTTTGCACTTAGGAATTGAGGATTGTGGACACTGGTCGTGGATTATAGCCAACCAGATTGAGTAGTTATCGGTATACGTAGCGGGAGCATAGTGTGAGAAGACGACAGATGCGGTGGTGCATAATCCTAATTTGGGGGCTACTGATATTCAGCACACTGGGATTCAGTCCTCCCAATCAAAATAATGATGATATTAAACTAGAAATTCGAGCGGGCTATGACGGCCATTATCGAGCCGGTCAGTGGTTACCGTTACAGGTATCGGTAGAAAATAGTGGGCCTGATTTGATCGGCACACTACAGGTGCGAACCGAAACCGCAGCAGAAACGACCGAGAAAATCTATCGAACACCGATTACTGTTGCTCGTGATACTCCCAAGACTATTTTCCTCAATATTGCTCTGGAAAATCAACGTCCAACAATTGTGGTCGAGTTGCTGGATAGCGAAGGGCGTGTGGTCAAGAGCCAAAGCGAAACCTTGCGACAGGTCCGCACCATTGATATTTTGCAAGTGGTCGTCACAGAGTCGGTAACGGGTACAGTCGATGTCACGCGACGTGAAATTGGATCCGGTCAAATTTATCAGGTCAACTGGTCAGTGCGTGACATTCCAGCCGAAGCCGAGGCTCTGCGGGCAGTAGATGTTCTGATGTTCTTTGACATCCGCAATGCTCGATTGACTAGCGAGCAACAAATGGCGCTAGATATGTGGGTACAGGGTGGCGGACATCTCATTATTCATGGTGGCCCTGGTTGGCAATTCGCCCAGGATTTCTTGAACGATTTATTACCCACCGACCTGGAAGGCATTCGCACAGTCGGATCGCTGTCGGCACTAGGCAAATATCTGGGGCGACCTTCGGAGGCGTTGGAGGCTGTTACTGAAGATGGCTATATTATCACGCGCAATACACCACGCCCTGGCTCGGAAGTATTGCTGACGGTGGAAGGCGAGCCACTGATTGTACGAAAGCACTTTGGGGCAGGAACAGTCGATTTTGTGGGAGCCGACCCGCTTACTGCACCGCTAGCCGATTACTCTGATACAAACGCCATCTGGTTCCACCTGATTGCGACTGGCCCACCGCGCCCAAGTTGGGGATATGACTTAACGGATTGGGACTCGGCGAACAATGCAATCCGGATTGTGACGGGCTTCAGCTTGCCGTCAGCGTTGCAGATGTTAGGTTTTCTGAGTCTATATGTAATGTTGATTGGGCCATTGAACTATATTGTTTTGTGGCGTTTGGGACGACGTGAGCTAGCGTGGTTTACAATCCCAGCGCTTATCCTGGCTTTTACAGTGATTGCTTACTTCACCGGCTTTAGTCTGCGTGGTAATGCTGCGACAGTTAACCATCTAGCGGTGGTGCAAGTGTGGCCGGATAGTGATATGGCACGAGTGGATGGCCTGGTTGGTGTTTTCTCGCCACGCCGTACAACTTACGATTTGGGGGTGGACGAGGACCTGACTCTACGAACGATCCCTGGCATACGTGATGTAGATTCGGGAATTGTAGGGGTTCCGGTAGTTCAGGATGGAAACTATCATGTTGCAGATTTGCCAGTGGATGCAGGAATCGTTGCCAGCTTCACCACCAGTGGCTATATACCAGCACCACAGATTGATGGAGAAGCAACCTGGACTCTCACAGAAACAGGGAATGTGTCACTGTCAGGATTGGTAACCAATACACAACCGTTTGCACTAAAAGATGTGGTGATTTTGGCAAAGGACGGCTTCGCGGTTATTGGGGATCTGGAATCCGGACAGAGTGACGATTTTAAGGTGGTGATTGAGGTATTGGAGCCGACGTTGTTGCCATTAGGTAATCGGCGCGATTATTCAGATACCCCTTTTCGCACATTTAGTGGACGTCCAGGCCGTTCTGGCACGAATGTGCCGGTGAATGTCTATAGCTGTGAAGCGGGTGGCTATAATGCGATGATGGCTCAGGTGTTGTATGGACAGGAATATGATTGTGGTGCGTGGGGCGGCTCGGATGATGATCGGACTTCACGGCGACGGGCATTGTTACTGGCATCGATCAGCAATGAGTTTGATTATAGTGGCGGACGTGCGGGTGATGTGTATATGGTCGGTTGGGCAGAAGCGCCTGCCTTCGATGTGCAATTGGAAGGTACAGATCAGGTCAATCGCTATGAAACACTCTATATTTTCAAATTACCAGTGGATTTCCACACCGACCCTGCTGCTGCTGAACCGATTATCCCGCCGGGCTTCATGACCTGGACATTGGTGGACAACGAAAATCAGTTTTCTAGTGCCAGCACGCCCTATGGCTTGTTCGTGACGGGTAACGAACAGGTCACCTTTCTTTTTGTACCGGTGGCCGATTTGC
Organism: Aggregatilineales bacterium; assembly: GCA_965215855.1. Taxonomy (GTDB): domain Bacteria; phylum Chloroflexota; class Anaerolineae; order Aggregatilineales; family J027; genus J027. The sequence continues at coordinate 1,345,990 of CBDCER010000003.1, forward strand.
AGTCGGAGCGTGTGGTACGTTTGGAATTGTTGGTTGACGTGGCTGGTAGCAATAACATGCTAGATCTATTGATCTGGAACTGGGACCAGGGTCAGTGGATGTTGGCAGATTTGACGTTTGACCAGAACTTGTTGCGATTGAATCGACCGTCGGCTTATCTCGGCCCAAATAACGAGATTCTGGTACAAATACAGGCGAGCGACATCGCCGAAGAAGTATCGCTTCAGTTACTTGAGCCGACCATGTATATCGAGTGACGGCTCCCCACGAATAAATTCGGGGGCTTCTACGGGTTTACACCGAGGCACTGCCGACCCAGTGCCATATTTGAGGGTCTCTCTTTGACGGTGCAGATTTTACACGGCGGCCTACCCGCCGCAACCAGCAATCTTCAGTTTTTAAAGAGCCGCGTTGGGCAAACGCTGAGTCTTTGCAACTGCTGCCGTTTAGCGCCCAACCGTGTTGAGCATTATTATATCTTAAGTACGCCTTATATCCCCAGAGCTAAAGCAAGGGGCTTTTCGGCGCTTTTCAGTAAGGAGTCGTTGGCATGAGCGAGCAGGACAACATGGCCTCGATGGAGGCCCAGGCAATATTGGAACCGCCGCCACCGGTGGCAGATGAAAAAGATCTTATCATCGAAACGCATCATCTGAACAAGAAATATGGCAAGCTACACGCCGTCAATGATTTGAGTCTGCAAGTGCCACGCGGGGCCATTTATGGTTTTGTAGGGCCGAATGGCGCAGGAAAAACCAGCACCATGCGAATCCTGACCACGTTGATGAAGCCCACATCCGGTGAGGCATTTGTCAATGGCTATTCGGTGACGAAGCACCCCCGCGATGTGCGACGCTCGATTGGCTATATGCCGGATTTCTTTGGTGTGTATGAAGATATGAAGGTCTGGGAATATCTAGATTTCTTTGCGGCGTGCTATGAAATTCCGGAAAGTGATCGCCCCGGCCTGATCCGAGACTTGTTGGAACTGGTCGATTTGAGTCATCGGCGTGATGATATGGTCGATAAACTCAGTCGGGGTATGAAGCAGCGGTTATGTCTGGCACGGACATTGGCACATGATCCGACGGTGCTGATCTTGGATGAACCAGCATCGGGATTAGACCCGCGTGCGCGTATTGAAATCCGAGAACTGTTGCTGGAACTGGCAAAGATGGATAAGACGATTTTCTTCTCATCGCATATTCTGTCGGATGTCAACGAAATTTGTACCCATATCGGTATTCTGGAGGCCGGACAAATCGTGGCCCAGGGACCGATCAAGGAAATGCGGAAACAATTGATGCCGCATCGGGTGATTGTGGTGACGTTGCTGGATCATGTGGACGAGGCCAAAGAAGCCATCATGCACTTGGAAGGTATCCAAAGCATTACCGATATAGACCCCGATGATGGCAAGCCGCGTATCAAGGTCGAGTTTGCTGGCGAAGATACAGGCGTCAGCGAAATGTTGCAGGCGCTCACCAGTCGTTCGATCCGGGTTGTGAACTTCGCAGAAGAATCTTCGGATCTGGAAGCAGTCTTTATGAAAGTGACCAAGGGTATTGTGACCTGATGGCAACACAATTTCGCAATCCGCTGAAACTCATCCTGGGCAATCCAGTCTCGTTGAAAGAGCTACGGGGGCGGATGCGCGGCCCGCGAGCATTTATCGTGTTGACGGGTTATTTGGTGGTAGTCAGCGGATTCACCATTATCATCTATCTGGCAAGCACCAGTGCTTCAGATGCATTCAGCACTACGGGGGAAATCGACGGCGGCCAAGTGGGACGATTGCTATTCAGTGCGGTGGTGGCGATGGAGTTGTTTTTGGTGACGTTCATCACACCTTCATTTACTGCCAGTGCCATCAGTGGCGAACATGAACGGCAAACCTATGACTTACTGCGGACGACCTTGCTGCCAGAAACCTCATTGGTGTGGGGCAAGTTGTTTTCGGCGTTGGCCTATATCATCTTGCTGTTGCTAGCGGCTATTCCGCTACAAAGTATCGCGTTTTTGTTTGGCGGCGTAGATGTACCAGAGGTCTATGTGGCGTTCATCACGTTGCTGGCAACGGCGGTCTTTTTGGGATCGCTGGGAATTTATTTCTCAGCGACCACGCGGCGCACCCTGCGGGCCAACATCATGACATATGTCACAGCAATGGGTGTGGTTATTTTTACATCTATGGCCGTGATGTTTTTGGTGGCGGTTGATGCGGCGACGGGTGACCCGACGACGGGAGATTCGTTGCCCAAACTGGTGGAGTGGGCGTTGCTGTTGCTACGGGGTGCGTTTATTTGCCTGAACCCACTGGCAACGTTGTTGGTATCGCAGGATGTGTTGATTAACCAGCAGGCTGCATTTAGTTATACTCATACCTTCCACGATGGGACAACGGCCACATTGCCCGCACCCTGGATTGTTTTCACAATATTCTATACGATACTCTCGGTGCTGATTTTTACCCGCACCACGCGCACCTTGAAAAAGATTATCGACTGAATCGGAACATTTTGGCTCATCAGCGCGTAGTATAGACGACGTTGAGTTTGCGAGGTGCCATCATGCAACAAATATTGAAACAGGATCAACCACAACGATTGCTCACAGATACTCAGGACTCTTTGAACTGGCATCTACGGCAATGGAATATGCGCTTGCGCCTGACGCAATCGGTGGTGTGGTTGCCACGTGGACTGCTGGCCGGGCTGATTGTTGGGCTAGTGTTGGCGGTGATCTCGCGCCTGCGTCCCTGGATGTTGCCGGAAGAAATCTTCCGCAATACGCTGATTGTGACGGCGATTGGTGGCTTGTTGACGCTGCTGGTGGTATGGCTGTGGCCGCGCAATATCCGCCGCTCGGCTCAATATTTCGATCATCGCTTTGATCTGAAAGAGCGCGTAAGTACGGCCCTGGAACTAACCGAGGGTCAGATTTTTGCGCCACCGATTTTGCTGGAGAAGCAACTTGAAGATGCACGGGTAGCTGCCAACAGCGTCGATGTGGCGAGCATGTTGCCAATACGGATCAAATGGTGGGAAGTGGCATTGTTAATCGCAGCTTTGCTGGGATTGGCGGCATCATTATTATTGGATAATCCTTTTGCGTCGCAGGTGATTGCTCAACGCGAACTGGATCAAGAAATCCAGAGTAGTGTTAATGAGCTAGAAGAAGCCCGCGAAGAGATCCAGAATAACCCCGAATTGACTGAGGAACAGCAGGAAGAATTGATTGAGCCGATTGAAGAGGCCATTGATACGTTGGAGCAGGAAGACATCACGCAGTCAGAAGCAGTCGCGGCGCTGGCTGAGGCTGAACAGGAATTGCGTGATTTGAGTACCGACGGTCAAAGCCAGGAACAGCGCGAAGCTTTCCAAAATGCTGGTGAAGCTTTGGAGCAGAGCGAGGCCGGTCAGGATGCTGGCGAAGCTATGCAGGAAGGTGACCTGGAGGATGCGGGCGAGGAAACAGAGGAACTCGGCAACCGCCTGGAGCAGCTCTCTGAGGAAGAATTACAGGAATTAGCGGATCAGTTGGAACAAGCGGCTGATGCGTTGGAAGAAACCAATCCTGAACTGGCCGAAACGTTACGAGAAGCGGCTGAGGCTATCCGTCAGGGTGATTTAGAGCGTGCTGAACAACTGATGGATCAGGCTGCCGAGCAAATGCAACAGCAGGCTCAAGAAAATCAACAACAGGCTCAGGCTGCACAACAGGCTAGCCAGCAAGTCTCCGAAAGCCGGCAGGAAATGACCGATTTCGGCCAGGAAAGCGAAGGTGAAGAAGGCCAAGAGAGCCAGGAGGGCCAGCAAGGCGAAGAAGGTCAGCAGGGGCAACAAGGACAAGAGGGCCAGGAAGGTCAGCAAGGCCAGCAGGGTCAACAGGGTCAAGAAGGCCAACAGGGCCAGGGTGAAGGCCAAGAAGGTCAGGAGGGCCAACAGGGCCAGCAAGGTCAAGACCAGGAAGGCCAGGGCGAGGGCGAGGGCCAACAGGGCCAACAAGGTGAAGGTGGCGAAGGCCAATCGCAAGGCGGAGATCAGAGCCAGGGCGGCCAAGGGGAAAGCCAGCAATCAGCGCAAGGAACAGGTCAATCCAGTTCACAGCAGGCTGGTGGCGGCGGCGCTGGTGATACCGGTTCCAACCAAACTGGTGACTCCAGCGGCGATGCGACGCAACCCGGCGATGTGAGCAACAGCCCTGGTGATGAAGACATGCGTGAGTATGATCCGGTTTATTCGCCAGAGCGTATAGGTGAAGATGGTAGCCAGGGGCCGGATATGTCAGTTCAAGGTCAGCCTGATGGCGAATCGGGAGATCCAATCCGTGATGTAGCGCCGAATGAAGAATTTGAAGGCGAGTCGATTGTGCCTTATAACCAGGTATTTGAGCAGTATCAGGGCGAGGTTCAGAGGGCATTGGACAGTGACTATATCCCGATTGCAGTTCGGGACGTGGTTCGGTCTTATTTCACGTCCATTGAGCCGCAATAGAACCTATTGGCTGATTTCGTCGTAAGTTCAGTGTACATATAACCAGACGTGAGGAGTTTCGTTCATGACAGATGCACCAGCCCAATTGAGCGTGGAAGAGTTTTCGGAGACAACCCAGGCGATTGTTGATGAGGTCCGCAAGGTGATTGTGGGCCAGAGCGAGTTGATCCGCCATGTGCTGATCTGTGTGGTGGCCGGACGTCACGCGTTGCTGGAAGGTGTGCCCGGCCTGGGCAAAACCATGCTTATCCGTACCCTTTCGCAAGTCATGAACCTGAAGTTCGCTCGCATTCAGTTCACACCCGATCTGATGCCTGCTGACATCGTCGGAACTGATATTTTGGAAGAGCGCGAGGATGGCCGCCGCGAGTTCCGGTTCCAGCCAGGGCCAGTGTTCGCCAATTTGGTGTTGGCAGATGAGATCAACCGTGCCACGCCCAAGACGCAATCTGCGATGTTGGAAGCCATGCAGGAAAAGATGGTCACGGTTGCCAACACAACCTACGATCTGGAGCCACCGTTCTTTGTGCTGGCGACGCAGAATCCGCTGGAAATGGAAGGAACCTACCCACTACCGGAAGCCCAACTTGACCGCTTCATGTTCAAGGTCCATGTGCCCTTTCCCTCGTCGGGTGAATTGGTCGAGATTTTCAACCGGACTACCGGCACTGTTTCCACTGAACCTCGTCCGGTCGTGGATGGCCGCCGGATTATGGATATGGGCGATCTGGCGTTGCAAGTGCCCATTGCGTCACATGTCAGCCAATATGTCGCGCGGCTGGTGGTCGGGACGCACCCCGACAGCCCTGAAGCGTCGGATATGGTCAGGAAATATGTGCGTTATGGTTCTAGCCCGCGAGGCGGCCAGGCGTTGATTATGGGCGCAAAGGTCAATGCTTTGCTGGAAGGCCGCTACAATGTGGCGTTTGAGGATGTGCAGACGGTGGCGGCAGCGGCGTTGCGACATCGCCTAATTTTGAATTTTGAGGCGCAAGCCGAGGGTGTAACAGCGGACGCCATCATTGAAAATCTACTCCAAGGTGTCTCGGAGAACGGCCAGGCATGAGTCTACCCGTTTTACTCGATCAGTTTTTGAAACAACCGACACCAGAACTGTTACTGGAGATGCAGCCAATATTTCTCTCTATCGATCATCCGTCAGCACAGGCCGCCCATAAAATCGCCGGACATTTCTATACATACTTGAGCGCCGTGCGGGGTAAAGTGGAAACAAAACAGTTCCCAGTGCTGGCAACGGCGTTGGTGGTCAGTTCAACAGGCGTCAATATTGCTGAGGAAATCTTCTCGGAACGTCGGACGAATATCTGGAATCTAGTAGCAGACGGGATGCGGGTGGCGTTGGATACCTTGAGTACCTACCAATTTGTCAAGCAATGGGAAACGGACTTCGGTTCGGTACATGATGCGGCAACATGGAATTTATACGCGGCGTATTGGCACCTCAGTATGGAATATCAGCCTGATATTGAACTTGAAACCCGTGCCCAGGCAATGCACGATCTGTTTCGCGTTGTACGTGAACCGGAGGTGGATAATGCGTTGCGACTGGCGTCCATGGTCCAATTATTCCAATGGGCGTTGATTGCACGGTTGGCTCCTTTGCTGGTCGCTTGAAGCGGGAGTCTGTCCTTTGCCTATCATCGAGACTGAGAACCTGACCAAAGCTTTCGGGCGCGGCGATAAACGTAAATTGGCTGTAAATGATGTGAACCTGAGCATTGAACGTGGTCAGGTTTACGGTTTTTTAGGACCAAACGGAGCTGGTAAAACCACCACGATTCGCATGTTGCTGGGTTTAATGCACCCCACGCAGGGCCGGGTGCTGGTGCTAGGGCGTGATCCTCACAAGGAACCAGATACGTTGCGGCAGGTGGGAGCGTTGGTTGAGGGAGCGACGTTCTATCCGTATCTGACCGCTTGGGATAACCTACGTGTGATTGGCAACAGCCAGGGTGGATTCGATCCCAAGAGAGGCGAATACCTACTGGAATCGATGGAACTTAAAGAAGCAACCTATCAACGGGTCAAGGGATATTCCACTGGCATGAAGCAGCGGTTGGGTATAGCGGCGGCGTTGCTACATGATCCAGAGTTGGTCATTCTGGATGAACCAACGAATGGCATGGATCCCAGTGGCATTAAAGAGATGCGAACGTTTATCCGTGATTTGGTATACCAACATGGCAAAACGGTTTTTCTGACCAGCCATCTGCTCAGTGAAGTACAACAAACCTGTGACCGCTTGGCGATTATTCATCAGGGGCGCATTATCCAAGAAGGAGCCATTGACGATCTATTGAACCGACACGCGGCGGTAGAGGTGGAAGTCGGGCAGGTTGAGAGAGCCTTTGACGTTTTGCAGGAGCGATGGCCGGTGCAGCAAAACAATAACTGTTTGCGCGTAGAAGCCAGTCGCGAGGTTATTCCAACTATGGTGCGGTTGTTGGTCGAGCATGAGGTTGACCTATATGGCATCACGCCCTATCAGCAGTCATTAGAAGAATATTTCTTGATGCTGGTGGAGGGTACGCCCCAATGATGGCCCTGATGCGCTCCGAGTGGAAAAAAGTTAGTGGCAATCGACTGTTGGTGAGTTGTGTCATCTGGATATGGCCGTTCATCGTAGTGGCACTGGCTGGCTTTACACTGGTGCTGTTCCTGGCGAACCCTGAAGCGCGAGCAGAGTATGCGGCGACACCAGTCTCATGGACGGATGCCGCACTGACACCCTGGGGTTTTTTGAATAATTCGATAGGCCGTTTGTTGTTGATGGGATTTGTGGCGGCAGTAGTAGCGGGAGAATACGAGTATCGAACCTGGAAGACCATCCTACCGGGCAATCGTCGTTGGGTATTATTGTTGGTGAAATACGCGACGATTGCGGGCTTCATTATTATGGCCTTCAGCGTGACGATGGTGATAGCCGTGATCGTTTTTGGGCTGATGAATCTGGCGCTGGGCGCAGGTTATCCACCGGAAATCGGTGGCAAAATGCTCCTCGATTTTGCTGGCGATTTGGCACTCAATATCAGCCTGTCGTTTGTAGCGGTATGGATTGTGGCATCGGTGGCAATTCTGGTCTCGATCTGGACGCGCTCGATTTTGTTTGGAGTATTAGTCGGTGTTTTCATCTCGTTGCTGGAATCGCTGGGAATCCCACTGGCTCTTGCACTGGTATCGGAGTTGTTGCACTTGGATTGGATCGGTGATGCGGTGGTCGTAACACCGACCTATCACGCCGATAATATCGCGGCCTGGGTAAATACGGGCGCAGGCGTGAGCTATCCATATTTAGAGGATATGCGGATAACAGCTTCGTTGGCCGGGTCAATTGTTTCGCTGGCAGTCTGGTTATTGGGCCTGATGGGGCTGTCGGTTTTTTTCTTCGAACGGCAGGATATTCAATAATAGGGGCGAGTAAATGAGTACGCAATTTCGCATTTTTGATCCAGGTACCCTCCGCAAATTTGAGAGCCTGACACTGATCGCCAGCCAAGTGCGAGCCGGAGCGATGAAAGGCGAACGGCGTTCTACTAAACGCGGCACGAGCATTGAGTTTGCCGATTACCGCGACTATGTGAAGGGTGACGATTTGCGGCGGGTGGACTGGAACATCTATGCCCGCCTAGAACGCCCCTTCATCAAATTGTTGGAGGAAGAAGAAGATCTGGCCGTGCATTTTCTGATTGATGCCTCGGCCAGCATGGATTGGCCGCGCATGGGCGACAAAGATCAACATAAATTCGTGTGGTCGTTGCGGGTGCTGGCGGGCATGGCCTATCTGTCGATCACATCAGGTGATTTGGTGCGCGTGACAGCTTTGCGGCAAGATCGGCAGGTGCGGTGGGGGCCGCATCGGGGCCGTGGGCACACCATGGGGCTGCTGAAACATTTGGAGAAAGTGTATACACGCGGCAATACACATTTGGATGTGCAATTGAAAGACTACGCACTGCGGGCCGGACGCCCTGGCCTGTGTATTGTCATCAGCGATATGATGTCGGAACACTATAAAGACGGTTTGAGCGCCTTGCAATCCAGAGGATTTGAGGTGGCTGTGATTCAACCATTGTCGCCGGATGAGGTAAACCCTGAAATCACGGGCGATTTGCGGCTGATTGATGTAGAAACCGGTATCCCACAGGAAGTAACGATTGATACCGAGATGCGGGAGCTGTATTTGCAGCGGTTGTTGGCCTGGCGTGAAGAAATTGGCGATTTTTGCCTGAAACGCGGCATTCATTATGTGACAGTTGATACCAGTATGCCTTGGGAAGAACTGATCCTGTTCCAACTGCGCCGCATGGGTGTGGTGCGATGAGAGAAGGCCGCCCATACTGGCTGCTGCTGATGGCGGTGGTGCTAGTGGTGGGTTTCGGCGTTCGAGTGTGGCGATTGAACGGCGAGGCAATCTGGCACGACGAGGGATGGTCGATTCGTGCCATACGCGGCCCGTTCACGACGCCAGATGACAATACACCTTATGGTTACTATGCCACTCTGCATCTGCTGTGGAAAACGGGAATTGGCGAGACACCCTTTGCATTTCGCTATGGCTCGGTACTCTTCGGGCTACTGACAGTAGCGGTTGCCCTGCGAGTCGGCTGGGAATGGTATGGCGGTGGCGCAGCGCTGAGTGCGGGGCTGTTGGTGGCTACATCGCCGTTGCTATGGGAATATGCTCAGGAAGTGCGGGCTTATGTAGTCGTGCCGCTGGTGGCGTTGCTGCTGTTGGGTGGCGTTGAGAAGTTGTTGCGCTATCCCCTCGATATACCAAATCCGCGCTGGTTATGGGGTTTTCTGTTTAGTGTAGAACTAGCCGGGTTGTACACCCATAATCTAGTTGTGCCGCTGGTGATCTGGATGAGTGTGGCAGTGAGTGTCGTTTGGCTGTGGCGGTGGGATTGGCGACGACTGTTCATCTGGGGCGGACTGCATATGGTGTTGATTCTGGCTTATGTGCCCTGGTTGCTGACGCAATCGCCATCGGGAACGCTATTGAATACCCCCCCGGAATGGGATCTGGGGCTGGTAAAAAATGTATGGTACAGCTATTTTCTGCCAGTGTTGGCTCAGGTGCAGGCAACAGATGGTGATAGTTGGCTGAATCTTGCAGGATTAACCCTTATTGTACTCAGTATAGTGGTGATGCTGCGCGAGCGTTCGACGCGGACATGGCTGCTGGTTTCTCATGCCATTCTAGTTCCTATTTTTAGTACATTGTTGCTCCGTACCGCGCATATTGATTTCCACCCACGCTATTATATTGCGGCTGTGCCGGGGACATTGCTGCTGGCGGTGGCAGGCGTGGCGACACTTCGCCAACGTGAATTATTGCTGGCGGGCTATAGTATGATGGCAATTGGTGGCGTTGTGATTGCGGGTAGTAGTTTGAGAGAAATCGCCGACACACGTGAATATCAGCATGACGATTTCGCTGAACTGGCGGCGTATTATGCCACGTTGCCAGACGATGCCGTTATTTTGATCCCATTTGCCCGCGAGCCAGCCTTGCAGAATTACTATGCCCACCAGAACAATATTCGGGCGCGGTTCGTCAACGTACCCTTGTATACCGATGAAGCAGACGTCGTGGAAAAACTGTCGGAATTTGAAGGGGTACATGTTGAGTTTCTGACATGGTTCCAGTTACCGGCAGATATGAGGGGTATGTATCCGTGTTTGCTTGCGGCCAGCAGTGAGAAAATTGGGGAGTCGCAGGATTTCTTTGGATTAAACACTCAAGCCTATAAATTGACGACAGCTCCGGCGCTGACCAGTATCGACGCCCAACCCAACTACCGTGAGGTCGGGTTGCAAGATTTGAGGTGGCAGGCATCATCACAAGCGTTGTGTGTACGAGCGACATGGGCATTGCTTGGCGAACGCGACGATGATTTGAGCGCCTCGGTGCGAGTATTGAATGAGCATGGCTGGATCGTGACGCAAGAAGATACAGTGATTCGTGATCGGGAACAGGTTGCTACGCATGAGTGGAACAGTGACGGGTGGGGGGCATCTTATCATTTGTTGAAGTTGCCAGATGCCGCACCAATTGGGGATTATCGTCTGGAAATTGGCGTGTATAGTGACCGGTTTCCGAATGGATTGGATGTGCTATCAGCAGAAGGTTCAGCGTTGGGCAAGGCATTTCACCCGGCAACGATGATACAGGCGATGGGGCCACCACTCACCAATAGCCCATCGGAAAGTCAACTCCTTGCGGATAACAGCACTGGTACGCTGGATAGCGGTACAATGTTAGAAACAACGGTGTTGCTGGTCGATGAAGTTGAAGCCGTGACATTGGTCGGCGATGGCTGGGAAGTGCGACAGGAAATCGAGGTCGCGTCTATACCGCAACTAGGCTGGTACGTGTTTCATGTACCCTCTGAATCCGAGGGTGAGGCACGATTGTTGGTTGGTGATCGTGTGTTAGCGACGTACACGGTGGTGCGAGTTAATCGCCTGTGGGAAATGCCAGCGGCAGATATTCCTATCGAAGCGTGTTTTTCTGATGTGGGAATGTTGGTTGCCGTCAGTATGGCACAACGGACTGTTTCACCAAATCAGCCACCACAGGTGACATTGATCTGGCAGGCCGAGGGGGCGACAATTGTACCGCTAGTGGTTTTTGTACAATTAGTGGATGAAAGCGGGCGATTGCTGGCTCAGAGCGACAGTCCGCCTGTCCAAAACCAGCGCCCGACGACGAGTTGGGTACTGGATGAATATATTGTAGACAACCATACACTGACCTTCAGAGTAAATGATTATGAGGGGGCAGCGTATTTGATCGCCGGACTCTATGATCCTGATACATTTGAGCGCGTGCCAATCACCAATGGCTCCGACTACTTCCGATTGCCGGTAGAAATCAACGTAATAAGGGACTAATTATAGTGAGTGGACTTGGTTTTCTATCACCCTTAATGCTGGGTTTTGCAGCGTTATCCATACCCATCTTTCTGCTATATATGTTGCGGCTGCGGCGCACGGATATGCAGATTTCCAGCACGTTTTTGTGGCAACAATTGATCCGGGACCGTGAGGCGAACGCCCCCTGGCAGCGCCTTCGCCCCAATTTGTTGATGTTGCTGCAATTGCTGATTTTGCTGGCGTTGGTGTTGGCATTAGCGCGGCCTTTCCGCGAAGTGAAGACCATCACTACCGGGCGGATTGTGTTGCTGTTAGATGCGTCGGCCAGTATGAACGCAACGGATATGGAAGATGGAAAATCGCGGTTTGAAATGGCACAGGAGTTGGCCCACGATACTGTGGATACGCTTGGCGCGGATGATACGATGACGGTAATCCGTGTGGCGGAAGTGCCAGAAGTGCTTGCGGCAGCCACGCATGATAAGAGTGTGTTGCGACGCGCCATCGGTGAAGCGGAACCCAGTGAAAGCAGCGCCGATTGGGCAGCCGCGATTACGTTGGCGGCGGCAGGCGCTCGCGGTGTAGATACACTGCATGTTGTGATTTTGAGCGACGGTGGACTTTCGGGGAATTTACCCAGTGTTCCCGGCGATATTAAATATGTCAGGGTGGGTGAAGATAGCAATAACGTTGCGCTTTCGGCGCTTTCGACGCGAGTGCTTCCTGGCGAAGACCCGCAATTATTTGCCCAATTGAGGAATTTTGGCGATCAGGACACGGAAATCATTTTTGAGATTCAACTAGATGGGCAGTTGTATAACTCACAATTTTATACTGTTCTGGCGGATTCAACGCTGGATATTGTAGTGGAACATTTGCCTAATGATTTCAGGGAGTTAGAAGCCATTGTCTCGCGTCGGAGCGGATCGACGGTGCCAGATTATCTGGAAAATGATAATGTGGCGTATGCCGTCAACGGGGAAATCTCAACAGGCGAGGTGCTGGTGATGACAACGGGCAACACCTTCCTGGAGGAGATTTTTAACAGCATTCTAGGAATTAATCTGACGTTGGGTGACCCAACCAGTGGATTGCCAGGTGGAGAATATGAGTTGATCGTGCTGGATCAATGGCTGCCAGATGACGAATTGCCAGATACAGATTTATTCATTATCGCTCCGCCAGAAAGCACCGCAGCCTTTACCTTAACGGGTGAGAGTACCAATACCCGTGTCGATGAGCTAACTGGTGGTGTATTGCGTGATGATGATCGCGTGCGTTTCGTAGATTTCTCGACGGTAGATGTTCGTGCCTTCAGCACACTAGATAATATCGAATGGGCAACAGTTTTGGTCGAAACAGAGGCCGGAGAGCCACTAGTGCTGGCTGGCGAGTTCGAAGGGCGTCAAATTGCGGTTATGACGTTCGCACTGCAAGACTCGAATCTGCCGCTGCAACTGGCATGGCCGATTATGGTGACGAGCCTGGTCGACTGGTATCGTCCACAGCGGGCAATTTCGGTAGATAGCTTGACACCAGGCCAAGCGGTGGTGGTACGTCCTACAGTCGAGGCCGATGCGGTTCGTATCCAGCCACCAGATGGGGATAGCGCCATTTATCCGTTGGAGGAATCTCCACAAGTTGCGTATGCTGAAACAAGACTGCCAGGTTTTTATCAGGTGGGCGTGTTGTTGGATGGCGATGTGGTGCAAAGTGACTCGTTTGCTGTGAACTTATTTGATGCCCGCGAGAGCAATATCGCACCCGCAGACGAAGTGCGCGTGCAGACTAACGAGGGCGAGACGGCCATCAGCAGCACGGCTCGTGAAGAAACCGGACGACGTGAATTATGGCGTTATCTGGCGATCATTGGGCTACTGATCTTGAGCCTGGAGTGGTGGTATTATCACCGCAACCTGCACGCCAAACCCAAGGCAGTCGAGCTGTTTCCCAGTCACGAAGCCCCGCCACCCAAACCCTGGTGGCAATTTTGGGTACGACAAAATTAGAGGTGGATGCGATGAGTTTTACAAACCCGGATGCTTTTATCCTGCTATTGTTAGTGCCAATTGTCATCTATGTAGGGTGGCCGCGCTTCCGTTATCGACGGCGACGCGACGCGGTGGCGCTTGTTCTGCGCCTGATGCTGGTTATGCTATTGATCTTGAGTCTAGCTGGGTTACAAGTGCGGCGAGCTGCCGATAAGCTGGCGGTGGTCTTTCTGATTGATGTATCGGATAGTATGGATCCGGCTAGCCAGGAGCAGGCACAAGCCTATGTGCAGGCTGCGATTGAGGAAATGGGTGATAATGACCAGGCCGCAGTTATTCTTTTTGGCTCGAATGCGCTGGTCGAACATCCAATGGATGAACTGGTCAACTTGCGCGATTTCGGCACAGACCCCATTCGTCTAAATACCGATTTGTCAGAAGCAATCCGTTTGGGGTTGGCTTTATTTCCACCAGACGCTGCCAAACGTATGGTCATTCTGAGTGATGGCCTGGAAACGGTAGGTGATGCTGCGCGGGCAGCCGAGTTAGCAGCAGCCACCGATGTGCAGATTGACTATGTGCCTTTTGGGATCGTGCGTGATCGGGATGTGCTGGTCAGCAGTGTGCGTGTGCCTTCGATTGTGGGCGAGGATGAGCCGTTCGACTTGGTGGTGGCAATTGAGAATAAGGCAGATACAACGACCCAGGCGCATGTGATTATCCAGGCGGCGGGCCGTCCGATTCACAATGATCTGGTGGACTTGCGGCCTGGAACCAATCGTTATGCAGTAGGGCCACTGCAATTCCCCACCGCTCAGTTTGTGGATTTCCGGGTGATAATCGAGCCAGTTAGTGCTGAAGGATTTACTCAGAATAATGAGTTATCGGCCTTCACCCAGGTTTCGGGGCGGTCGCGGGTGTTGGTCGTAACAAATGAGCCAGATGTGCCAGGGCAGCCTACCGAGGCCGATTTTCTAGTGCAGGCATTGAGTGACGCCGGGCTGCTGATTGAGCAGGTTACACCAGAGGAAATGCCGTTAGGTCTAGCTCCGCTGACGACCTATAAGAGCGTTATCTTGGTAAATGTGTCAGCCGCGGATTTGACCCCAACACGCATGGAATTGTTGCAGAGCTATGTGCGGGATTTAGGTGGTGGTCTTGTCACCATTGGTGGGCCAGAGAGCTACGGTGTCGGAGGCTATTTCGAGACTCCCCTAGAGGAAACGCTGCCCGTTGAAATGCAGATTCGAGACCAGGAGCGTATTCCTACGCTGACAATGGTTTATGTCATTGATAGCTCTGGCTCGATGGCGGCTACTGGCCCCAGCGGGTTTACCAATTTAGAACTGGCAAAAGAGGCTGTGCTGCGCTCGATGAATTTTCTTAATGATTATGATCGTGCAGGCGTGGTGTCTTTTGACCATGAGGCGTTCTGGGTTGTGCCGATCCAGACCATTACCGATCCGGCCAACCGGCAAGGTATGGAAGGCATGGTCGGCACATTGCGACCGGGCGGTGGCACGGATATATTTGGCGGTCTGACAGCGGCAGATGCCATTTTGCCAACTGATCCTTCGACGCTGAAGCATATCATTTTGCTGACGGATGGTGGTGCAAGTTCGGCGGGTATTCCGTCACTGGTAACGCGTTTACATGATAGCTTTGGCGTGACGACATCGGTGGTGGCAGTGGGCGAAGATTATGCGCCCTGGTTGCGCGATGTGGCGGCACGGGGTGGTGGTAACTTCCATGTGGCGACGACTGTGGAAAGTATCCCCGCGATTTTCTCAGCCGAAACGGTACTCGCGACGCGGTCCTATATCTTCGAGGAACCATTTACACCTGCATTTGCCGCACCCAGTCCGATCATGAATGAGATTAATCTCGGTGGTATGCCGCAATTGTTGGGTTATGTGGCGACAACTCCCAAAGATACGGCCACCGTGATTTTAACTGGCCCAGAGGAAGATCCTATCCTGGCGTCATGGCAATTTGGTTTGGGACGTTCAGTGGCGTTTACCTCGGATGCGACAACGCGCTGGGGCACGAACTGGGTGAATGGTTGGAGTGATTATACACGCTTTTGGAATCAGGTGGTGCGCTGGACGATCACCGAAAGTTATGGCAATCAGTTGGATACCTGGGTGGAGAATCGCGGTGAACAGGCAGTATTGGTGGTCGATGCCCGTGACCTTGATGGCAACTATCTGAATGCACTGGATTTGGAGGCGGCGATTGTATACCCGGATCGTGAGGCAGTCACGCCGCCATTGCAACAGGTTGCGCCCGGACGCTATGAGGCGCTCTTCGAGCCTAATCAAGAGGGGGCATACTATATTCGCGTCTTCGGCAGTACCCGCGAGGGAGCGCCCATTGAGGCGACGGTGGCCCAGAATACCGGCTGGGTATTGAGTTACTCACGCGAATACAGTGTCAGTGAGCCAGATACACGCTTCCTGCAACAGATTGCAGGCGTAACCGGTGGTGCGACACTGGGCGCGAATCCGGCCCGGGCCTTTGTCCATAATCTGGATCATGAGGAAGCCGCGTTGCCCGTTTGGCCTTATTTGCTTGCGATGGCAGCAGTTTTGCTGATCTTCGATATTGCGGTGCGACGCCTGGTGATTAACAAGAGCGATTTACAGCGTCTACGCGAAGCGATCTTCCGACCCCGCGAGGGCGATTATGAGGAGTCTGAGACTTCGGCCCGCTTGGGTGATCTGAAACAAGCCAAGCAGCGAGCGACAGTGGCAGCCAGCAGCAGCGATGATGGTGAGGCGACGCCACCACCCACCCCGCAACCCCGACAACCTAAGCCATCTGCTCCTGCTGAAAAGCCTGCGCCTCGTCGCCGGACAAAACCAGTGCAACCAAAGGAGAAAGACGGTACGGTGGCTTCGCAATTACTGAAGAAGAAACGCGAACGCTCGTAGGATGACGGGTGATGCAACAGAGTTGTGAAACAAATATCGTGAAACGCCTCCTGCACGGGAGGAGGCGTTTTTTGCGTAGGTTGGCGCTGGTGCTGCTGGTGGTGGGGTTGCTGGCATGTTCAATCTCGACCAGTGGACCAAAGTCTGCACCACAAACAGTCAACGCCAGCACCTGGATAGCAGTTGCACCAGGTGTTGAATACCAGGTTGTCCGAGTACAACCTCTGAACCAGAGTGCATTCGATATGCACATCGTCCGGTTCGATCCGACATTGGTGGAATTCCGTGCCCATTATCGGCCAGATGATCCCTACAATTTTCTTCAGTGGCAAGCGGCGCTGGATGATTCTGTGCTGGTTTTCGTCAATGCTAACTTCTTTAGAGAGGATTATTCAGCATTGGGGTTGGTGGTGGTTGATGGCGTAACCTATGGAGGAAATCTAGATGGATTTGGCGGAATGTTCCAGGTGGAGTATGACGGGAGTGTGCGGGTCCGTTCTCTGGTTGGAGAACCATATCGGGGCGAAGCGATGTGGCAAGCCATACAATCTTTCCCGATGTTGATTGAGCCGGGCAGCCAACCGTCACGAACGGGTGCAGGCTTTGATGATCTGGCCCGACGTTCAGTGATTGCTCAAGATCGAAGTGGGCGCATTCTCTTGATGAATACAGGCTTATTGGGGGAAACCAGCTTTAATGATTTGCAGGCGTGGTTGCAGAACAGTAGTCTCGATCTTGATGCGGCCTTTGCGTTAGACGGAGGAAAATCGGCGGCGATGTACGTGAGAGGTCAACAGTCGATTCCGGCGTTCAGTGTTCTGCCAACAATTTTGGCCGTCTATGGACGTTGAAAGAGAAACTGGATTTTCGCCAATAAGTGTCTGAGGAGCGTGAAAAATGCGACAAGGCAATCGGCAGAAATCCAGTTGGTACTACTGTCGCTAACCAAAATAGGCATAAACGCCGTGTAGCGCGACACCCAGGCCCCAACCCAGAGCAATCCAAACAAATGCCGCACTATCACCCATAACGAAAAATAGAATCGCTAGAACAAACACATAAACGATGAGATGGTAAAAGAAATCTCGGACTCTCAGATATCTGCCCTTTGAACCCTGTTCCTCTGTCTGCATTTGGATTTCTCCGAAATATCCATATTGCGAGTTTATGCTAGATACAGCAAAGATCTCTGAATAATGTACAATCCCAGTCTATTGCATATAAAGGTTGTTGGGGCAGTGATTTTTGTAACTAACCACGGCTTTTTATGCTCATTCGCGTCCCTAAGAGTTGCAGGTGGAATCTGGGGTGGCAAGGAATTGGTTTGGATGAAAGTTAGGGAATCAATATAGGAGGCGTGCCCCAATGCGTTTTAAGTAACGCACTGTTTCAGGGCTAATTGGGTGGCGTTCCCGGTGCAGTAAAGTTCGTTCGCGCCACAAGTCACGCCATACTCGCGTCATGACCAGTGGATTGCGCGTGTTGATGAGCGTTCGCAAGCTCCAGAAAAAGAGAATGGTCCACGGATAAGGATAGGGCAGCAGTCGCCATCCCAACCGGCTTTTATTAAGTGTACTCCGCCACCAGAGTTCCGCAACCGATCTCGAGCGCCCCAAGTCGGATTTACTATGAAATACAGCCACATCAGGATGGTACAGGATTTGGTAGCCTGCTTCGATTAATCGCAACGAGAGATCAACTTCTTCCATCACGTAGAAATAACGTGGTGGATAATCGCCGACTTCTTGAATGGCACTGGCTCGCAGGGCATGGGCCATTCCGTAGAAATAAGGAACTTCGGTGGGTTGATTCACGGCCTGAATATAGTGTTTATTGGGGTGTGGCATGTCCTGGAGAATGCTAGCTTTGGTTTGAGGATGCAGGCTCCTGGTCGCCACGGCGGCGCATTGAGGGTGTTCGTCCAGGATTGCCATCAATCGCGCCACATCTCGTTCGTCGTGCCAGGCCGCGTCGTCATCAATGAAAATTAGATACTGGCCCTGCGCCAGTTGCATACCACGATTTCGCCCGCCTGTGGCTCCCATGTTCTTTGTTGAGCGTTCGATGTGCAGCTTCTGACCGTGGGGGGGCGTCGGAATCTGGGCGCTGCCGCTGTTATCAATGAGAATGATTTCGTAAGGTGGCAGGTGGTCCTGAGCATATATCGAGGCCAGACATTGGGCTAACAGTTCGTCACGTTGGTAGGTGACGACGATAAATGTTAACTTCATACCAGATGCTCCATAATGCGCTGTACACGTTTACGCCAAGTATAGGATTCCACATCACGGCGGGCTTGTGCGGCCAGTTGGTGTGCCCATGTCGGTTCATTTATGGTCCGGCGAATGGCCTGCTCCCATTCGTCTGCTGAATCGGGCTGGCACAGCACGGCGTTATGTTCGTTAAGAACCGTTCGTAGAATAGGTAAATCGCTGGAGATTATTAGGCGTTCGCTCGCCATATACTCGAACATCTTCATAGGACTCATCCAGGCATGGGTGCTGATGTTGGTGCCGTGTACCGCTACTCGTTGCTGGTAGGGCATCAGGAGTACATCGCACGCCGCCAGATAGCGTGGCAGTTCAGCGTTAGGAATAAATCCTGTCAATGTAATGTTCTCGCTGGTTTCCATGTTCCGCCAATAGTGAATATCGGCCTCATCGCCCCCCATAATCAAAAAGTGGATTTCGGGCAAGCGGCGGGCCAATTCTAAAATCAATTCAACACCACGTCCTGATAATAGGCTACCGGCGTAGCCTATTGTAAAGGGCGCTGTAGGCAAAGACAATATCTGTCGGGCAGGGTAAACGTCCGGCAAGTTCTCGAATCGCTCAAGATCAACGGCATCCGGTTCTATGATGATCTGCTCTGGTTTCAGTAAGCGGGGATAGTGTGCTAGGTGCATCTGTTTAATAGGGTCACTGATAACTACCATTCTCACAAAGGAACGCCGAGCCAGCAACATCCGTAGATAGTATTGTCCCAATCGATGACCGGGCGGTTGGTGTGTTTCATAGATGGTCGGAATACCCTGCTGCGCTGTCCATAATGCTGCCACCAACGCCCGCGAATAAACCATCGAGAAGCCATACTGTTTAATGCGCCGTGCGGCTCGCCAAGCGAAATCATGCCAACGGAAGATGCGATAGGCCGGAATCAGCTCAACTGGAAACGGCTCAGTGAGACCATAATGTCGCTGTAGCGTTTCCCATGCCACCGGATTACCAGCCGAGCGGCAGGCAAACAGCGTTGGTTGATAACCTTCTTGTGCGAATGCCTGACTCATCTTCATCACATGAATCGTATTAGCGGCACGAGACGGGATAAAATTGTTATGAACATAAGCCAGAGGTGACATCAGTTAATGCGACGCATCCTTTACGTTACCGATTTTCTTATGCCGGGTGGCATTGAAAGACAATTGACTGAATTAGTAATCCGCTTGGATCGGAAGTATTTCCAGCCGGAAGTAATCTGTTTGTACGGGTCACGTTGGGGTGTTGATTTGCATTTCGCTAGCATGTTGCAAACTCACGATATTCCACTACATATACTGAATTTGGGGCGCGGTCCATTCGCTAAACTAAACGGTATACGGCAGATTCTCACAGCTAGTTGGCGCACCCGCACCCACATCATTCATGCTCTAAACTACCATAGCAATCTACTAACCCGTTTTGCTCGGCCATTGTTACTTCCATCTGTTCGCCTGCTAGGAACAATTCGAAATGAATATACTCCCAAACAGTTACGCAATGAGCGATTGACGCAGCGGGCGTGTACACATATTGTGTGCAACAGTCCACATTTGCGCCAACTACTGATTGAGGCCGGTATTCCTGAGCAGAAATTGATAGTCATTCAGAATGGTATTGATATTAAACGATTTACAATGGCCGGGGATAGTAGGCGGGAATCAGGTCGCACTTTGCTATTCATGGGGCGCATTTCGCATCAGAAATCGCCACATTTAATTGTCGAGGCGTTGGGGTATCTGAAGCAAAATAGGCAATTGCCGGAAAATGTTCGCCTGCTAATCGTTGGCCCACGCCACGAAGATGAGAGCCAGCATTTATTGGATGATGCGATCCACCGCCATGATCTGCAAGGGATAGTTGCCCAGTTGCCCGCTACCGATCAGCCGGAAAATTTCTATCATGATTGCGACGTTTTTGTATTACCCAGCCTCTACGAGGGATTGTCGAATGTATTGCTGGAAGCATTGGCCGCTGGTAAACCGGTCATTATTTCGGATAAAGCGAATGCGACAGGTGTGGTGGAGCATGGCATGACGGGCTGGATTGTCCGAACGGGTGACCAAAAGCATCTGGCGCGAACAATTGCGACGGTGGTAGCCTTGCCGGAGCAACATTTGGAAGATATGCGTTCGGCTTGTCAGCAACGTGCCGCTGAATTTAGCGTGGAGCAAATGGTTGAGCGTTATCAACACCTTTATGAACACCTGACAGTGCAGGGAGATAGTGATTGAGTGACATAGCGATACTGGCTGAAAATGTGACGAAAGTAGTTGAAGTTGGCGAACATAAACTTCCTGTCATTAAGGGTATCTCGTTAGAAGTACCACGCGGCCAGATTCTTGGTATTATCGGGCCGTCTGGCAGCGGCAAGAGTACATTGCTAGGGTTGATTGGTGGTCTGGATCAACCCACTACAGGCCGCCTGGTAATTGATGGCATCGACATTTCGCACATGAATGAAGGTCATTTGACACAGGTTCGCAATGAGAAGATCGGTTTTGTATTCCAACTCTTTCATTTGATCCCAACCCAAACTGCTGTTGGCAATGTGGCACTGCCGATACGGTTTGCGGCCCATCCCAAATACAGTCCCAATCGGCGAGCCATTGATGTCCTGACTATGTTAGGTCTGGGGGATCGTTTGCAGCATCGTCCGTCACAGCTTTCCGGAGGGCAACAACAGCGTGTTGCCATTGCTCGCGCATTGGCAAATGCCCCACCGATCCTGCTATGTGATGAGCCAACTGGCAATCTGGATACTGAAGCTGGTCAACAGGTAATGGATACGCTGCTAGAAATTCGTGAAAAATTGCATACCACCGTGATTATCGTCACTCATGATCCGCAAATTGCCGAACAGACAGATCGCGTGGTGACGCTTGAAGATGGTCGGTTGGTTGAGGAACCCGTGTAATGGAACGACTACGATTTTATATTGCTCATTCATGGAATGATTTGAAAGTTGGTGGTCGGCGGACTCTGTTTGCACTGTTTTGTATTGCGGCAGGAGTGGCAGCTGTCGTCAGTTTGCAAACACTGGGGACGATGATTGAAGCCTCGTTGACAGGGAATTTACAGGAACTCAATCGCGGCGATATTCGGATTTTACCGCCCGGCCTCGGTCCAGCCCGCACAGCAGCACGCAGCGATGTTGAGTTTGATGAACGGTATCTAGAGGCAATTCCAGGCAATGCGGCACTTTTCACGATGGAGGGCATTCAGGCGATTGAGCAGGCGGTTCATCGCTATGACCCTAGAGCTGAAGTCTCGTATCGGTACCAGTCACCACAGAATCCATTAATTGGCACGTTCATCGAAACGGAGAATGGCTCAGAGACAATTTTACCGTTGTTTATTGAGATAGATTTCTCGATTTATGGCGAGGTGGAAATGCTGGATGGCTTGCTGGTGGGAGAAGTGATACGTAATCCTACTGATATTGTTATCAGCGACAACGCTGCCGCCGATCATGGACTTGCTATCGGCGACCAAATCAAGCTAAATGGCAGCGATACATTGTTCACTATTCGTGGCATCGTCAGCCGCGAGGTTGAGATGGTGACGGAGAATGGAGCCGCCGTGATGCTGGTCGGCTTCTATTATATGGACGTGTCGGCAGTAAACTTTTTTGATGATGTTGCGCCAAGCGAACGTTATGCGGCTGAAATCTATATCAAACTCTCGCAAGATGATCCTGAACTGGTGACGCGGGTTGATGAGCGTTTGACAGATCAATTCTCGTTCATTTCGGCCATAACCACCGCCGACCTTCGTGAACAGAACTCGCAAATCACCGACGCCATTAACGATTTAGTGTTGTTGATGGGGTTGATCTCCTTGCTCATTGGCGGCATCGGCATCATCAATACCATGCTGGTCATTGTCATGCGCCGCACAACAGAAATCGCTGTCCTCAAGACGATTGGCCTGAAAGCGCGTCAGGTGACGATGCTGTTTTTGGTAGAAGCGATTGTGTTAGGCATTGTTGGTAGTCTGATCGGATGTGTATTGGGTGTGGCTTTCGCCGCCATTCTGGAAAATTTCGAGGTCTGGTTCGGGACACGCTTGGAGTGGGTATTCTCAGCAGAAGCGGTCGTGCGTGGCTTCGTGCTGGGCGTAATTGTGACGGCGGTTTTTGGCTTCCTGCCGACGTTAATCGCCGGACAGGTTCGCCCAGGCAATGTGTTGCGTCCCAGCACCACCCAATTGCCCCAAATTGGTGTCCTGCAAACACTGGCGGCCATGCTTGTGATCTTTGTGGTGATGGGCATTGTGGTCTGGAGCATTTTGGGGAGTGGCCTTAGCCCGGATGCTGATGATGTGACGAGTATATTCAGCGTGGCGTTTCCTGTGGCGTTGGCGTCTGGAATTGCGGGAGCGGCTATCGCACCTGGGTTACCGGCGTTCAATCGACCTGTGGCAAGCTTAGGTACATGGAGCCGATTTTTCCGCTGGAGTTTGTTGAGTTTTGGCGCTCTGGTGCAGACGGTATTTCAGGGGATGTTGTTTTTCTCGATTGTTATCGTCATCGTGGCGATTGTCGAAGGCAAGCTGACAACGATCAGCGTGGCGATTGCGACTATCTTCGGCATATTCATGGGTTTGATCGTCAGCGCACGGGCTTTCAAGACCCAGCGCAGCATTTTCATCACATTAGGGTCAGTATTGGTGGGGTTCATTCTGCTGACGGTGCTGGGCTTCGTCGTGGGGATGTTGGCGGGCGGCCTTATCTATGTAGTGGCTAATGCAATGGGTATCTGGTCAGTGCTGGTGGATGTATTCATGGCTATTGGCCTAGTAGAATCGGCCTTCGTGATAGCGATGGCGGCAGTAGGTGTTTTGTGGTTCCTGGTCACGTTTGCAGCCGGAACACCATCAATGGGCGTGCCGGACATCAAAATCTCATTGCGAGCATTAGTCGTTAATCGCAATCGGGTGGCGACAACACTGCTGGCGCTGGTTATTGGTGTATTGACACTCAGTTTGGTGACGATGTTTGCCACGTCCCTCAAGCGGTTTTTTGAATTGAATCTGGAAGATAATCTTGGGGGCAATGTTCTGCTCATCACGCTTTCCGGCGGGTCGAACTGGGAAGATACGCTTTATGGTCTGGAAGACATACTCACCACATCTGAAGATGTCAACAGCTACACTCTGCTGACCAACTATCAGGTTGATTTTGTGGCGCTCGAAAAAGCTGATGGGCAACGGTTGAAACGAACACAATTGATCGACATCGTGCGGGCCGAAGTAGGGGATCACGAAGATCTCTCAGATTTCCTTGACATCAGCCTGGGCAGTATTGACGGGCGCTTTGTCGATAGCACATTGCCGGAGAAGAAATTTACGGAAGGAGGTCGTCAACTGCGTGATGGGGATGCTGGTCAGCAGGTAATTGTGGTGGTCGGAACTCGTGCTATTCGTGCCACCGGTATGGAACCTGGCGACGCTCTAATTTTTAACTTCTTCGGGGCAACAGGCGACCAACCCCGCCAGATGCGCTTTGAAATTGTGGGAGTAACTGACGAATCGCTGGGTGATTTGAGTTCTAATTTTGGCAGCTTCATCTATGCACCTATCGACTCCTTTGAAGGAAGCACACCTTTCATGATTGGCAGTGTGGTTGATGTGCGAGAGGAACATATTCCTCAGTTTCGTGAGAAGTTGCAGGCTGAGGTCAACGGTGTAGTGATGCTTGAAACGCGCCAGCTTAACCAGTTAGTCAGCCGCCTAATTGATCAGTTTACGGCATTACCCGTCGTAGTGGCTGTCCTAAATCTGATAACGGGTGGCGCGGTGATTGCGAATTCAGTGGCACTGAGTACGATGGAACGTCGCCGTGAAATTGGCGTGATGAAATCGCTGGGCGTGCAACGTGAGCGCGTGTTGGGTATGTTGCTGCTCGAAAATAGTTTGATGGGATTTCTGGCAGGGATTATCGGCGTGGGTGGGTCGCTGCTGTTGCTGATTTGGTTGTGGGCACTCTTGTTCGATGGCGATTTACGCGGCGCATTGCCAGTCGGTACGGCATTGATGCTGATGGCGTTGTGTGTGTGCATTTCCATCACGGCGGCTATTTTGACAGCCTGGGGAGCCAGTGGCGAAAAACCGCTGAATGTACTGCGAAATGAATAAACCACAACGGCGGGAGACCGAATGTGGCCTCTCGCCGTTTTTGCTGCCGATTTATGAAATAGTCACTACCAATCCTTTGAGGCTTCTTCGTCCACGAAGTAGTTGCGACAGGCTTCATCGACTAGGGCCGCCGTCAGGCGTGGCGCGTCTCCACTATACTCACTAATTGCCACTATGGTCTTGAGAATGTCACGAGGATGCACTGCTTCCAGTGGGCGATCCACTTCCCGGTACCATTTCTGGACAAGGTGCAAGAATCCATCTTTTTCCATTGGGATATTGTAATGCTTCGCCATCGTCGCAAAAATCTGAAAGAACATGCGGTCATCTGGGCGCGAAACATGCACCTTCATCTGGATACGCCGTAGAAATGCCCCATCAACCAATTCGTTTGGGTCTAGGTTCGTGCTGAAGACAATTAACTGGCGGAAAGGAAGCTGAAAAGATTGCCCAGAACGCAGGCGCAAGAAATCATAACCAGATTCTAGGGGCACAATCCAACGATTCAATAGTTCCTGGGGTTCCATCATCTGTCGCCCGAAGTCGTCAATCAAGAACATACCGCCATTAGCTTTCAATTGCAGCGGTGCTTCATAGAATTTGGCTACCGGATCAAAACGCAGGTCAAGGGCTTCCATGGTCAGTTCGCCGCCAACAATCACAGCCGGGCGTTTCCATTTACCCCATCGTTTGTCCACACTGCGTGTTTCGTCGGTAGACCATTCTACTGGTTTGAACAGCAGTGGGTCATGAATGCTGATGACATAGCCTGCAATGGTGACGGCATAAGGAACCCAGATAGGGTCTGTACCGGCAATCAATCCTGCGATGGCTTCGGCTACGGTGGTCTTGCCATTGCCGGGCGGTCCATACAAAAACAACGAGGTTCCAGCATTGAT
This sequence comes from Aggregatilineales bacterium, assembly GCA_965215855.1. GTDB lineage: Bacteria > Chloroflexota > Anaerolineae > Aggregatilineales > J027 > J027. The sequence continues at coordinate 1,371,602 of CBDCER010000003.1, forward strand.
GGCTGGCCCAATGCTGCGGTGAAAGCCTTCTGGCAAAATTAGGTGAGAGAGTGCCTGTTGTACTTTCGCCGGGCCGACCGCCAGTTTTTTCTGAGTCTGCATGACGATGGCCTGATTATACTTCTCGATGGGAACAGGAACCGGACCGATGTACTGGCTGCGTTCCAGGGCATCGCGGGAGCGTTTAGCCCCTTCATCCGTGAGGGCATAAGAATAGCTGAAGCGTCCCATCTGACCAGCTGTGGCAACCTCAACGATTTTCTCATGTTGAAGCTTCGCCATAATTGTATCTAGGATTTGTGGTTCCAGCTTCATAATCTCGGAGAAACGTTTCAGATAGACCTCGCCCTCGCTAAATAGAATACGCAAGATCAGATCAATGATGATTGATGGTGGAACATCGAGGTGTTCCACCTCAGCAGGTGCTTGCAATATGCGTTTTAAGGGATCTTGGTGCTGCTCCTCAAGCGGAGCATGTACATCAGACATATTCTTCCCTGATTGTTATTCTTCTGACTTTCGAGATGCGATAGTGGGTCCAATCATACTCAACATCCATTGCTCGGCCAGTGTTTGCGCCAGCATCTTATACATGCCGATGATGAGTTCCGGTTTCTCTTGTTCCAGTTTTTCCAAAGTGTTCCAGGTGATTTTCAGGAGTTTTGCATCCAGCCCAGCGGCGGTGGTTGCTAGGCGTGCTTGCTTGACCAGCAGGCCGATTTCGCCGAACGATTGTCCCTCGGTGATGATGCTAGACGTGTGTTCATGCCCATTTGCATCTTCAGTCAACACCAGCACCATGCCTTCCAATACCAGATACATGGCATCGGATGGATCACCAGTCGCAAAGATAGTTTCGCCGGCCTTAACATTGACTTCTTCAGCATATTGGCGAATACCTTCCATTGTTTGCCCGCCGAAGTCCCATGTCACGAGCCAGGGATCGATATTTTCAGTGGGGATTTTGTTCAGAGACATTGTGCGCTCCTCATCACTGTTTGCGGAAAACTTGCATCAGCAAAATGACACCTGTCATGATAATTAATGTGCCAATGAAATAGACAATCCACTTAAAAAATCCGGTATCGCCCGCGATTTGTAGCGTAACTGTATATGAAACCAGCAAAATCGCCATCAACCAAGTCAGTGGGCCGACATGCCAGCCCATCACCACGCGCTGATAGAGCGCCGATCCCATTAAAATGGCGCCAGCCAATAACGGGAACAAGGAGGTCAGGAAATCGGAACTACCACCGACCACCATCATCAGCGAGATACCTAACAACAGAACTGTGCTACCCCAAGCCAGATACTCCACTTGGCGCTCGCTGAGGCCGAAACTGGGTTTTGATGATCGTCCGCCAAGCTGGGGAACATCATCGTCATCTCGGCTGCGCCGCGAACGTCGGTCTCGACCTAAATCGGGAAGATCATCATCATCCAGCCGCACCCGTGCATCATCCCGACGCCGCGAACGCGCTCCCGATCCGCCATAACGTGGGTCATCCAGGTCGATTGATCCAGCATTGTTATAATTGTCGTAGCTATCACGTTGGGGGCGTGGGCGTCGCTCGTCTCGGCGCGGTGTACCACCATGACGTGGATCGTCCAAGCTAACTGGTCCGGGCTGTTGGGGCGGATACCGGTCCGGCGGTGGTGGCGGTGGATACGCATCTCGGCGTGGCGTTTGCCCACCCCGACGCGGATCATCCAGGCTAATCGAATCGCTGCCCGGTGGCGGATAACTGCTCTGACCCTGCGGTGGGTAGTCGTGACGCGGCGGTGGATATGACGGTGGTTGTCCATAGTGTGGATCCTGACCTCCGGGAGGCGGATAATTTCCCGGTGGCGGGTAGTCGCCGCGTGGTGGATAGTTGTCGTCATAGTCATCATCATCGCCACGATTCGGGCGTCGATTGCGTAGATCGGGCGGTTCAACAGGTGGTAGACTGCCCATAAGCTTACTCTCCAAACAGATCTTTATGGCGCGATAAATTCAATTGGTGGCCTCATTTTATCACGAGGCGGCTATGAGGCGAAAATTCTGTTTCGTCTGCCCGCTATATACTCTCTTAATTTATTTGACTACTGATATTTATTGAGGAAAAGTACGAGAACAAATCCAAAATGTTTTAAAGAAACCTTCACGCTGGCTTTAAGTCTATTCAGTGAGCATCTATCATTTCAGACTCACCAATGGCAATGAAACCATGCAGCTTCCGGTGCAATCCAACCCGATTGTGCGTCGTATTATTGATGATCGCCAATTGCATGTTATCCCTCTGAAGTAACCTCGTTCTCCTGCATTGACCAGGGCAAAGACCACTTATCCCGCTTATAACGAAATGCGAATATGGCGTTGCAAATGGCAATCCAGATTGATTGCCAGTGGAATGGATGCAATATGGGTTGGATAGTATTCAACACGCACATCCGCCGCCGTGTGGATGCCACCCCATCCTTGCGGGCCGATACCAGTCTGGTTAATCAATGCCAGTATTTCCAGTTCCAGTTGAGCATAACGCGCATCAGGGTGACGCTGGCCGGGGTCGCGCATCAATGCTTTTTTCGCTAATAGTGCTGCCATTTCGAGTGTGCCACCGATGCCAACGCCGACTGTCACAGGAGGGCAGGCGTTCGGGCCAGCAGTCTCCACACAGCGCACCACTTCGGCTTTGACGCCTCCGATGCCCTGGGCAGGTGTCAGGATTTTAGCGTAGCTCATGTTTTCAGCCCCGAAACCCTTCGCGGCGATAGTCATGGCAAACTGCTCACCTTCGACTAGCTCCACATGAATGATGGGTGGTGTGTTGTCGTTAGTGTTGCGGCGCTCAAAAAGCGGTTCGGCGACGATTGATTTTCGCAGATAGCCCTCTTGATAGCCTACGCGTACCCCCTCCACAATCGCATCCCGCAGATTGCCACCTGTTAGATGGACATCCTGGCCTAATTCCACGAATACAATCGCCATACCGGTATCCTGACACATGGGCATCTGGCGGGTCGAGGCGAGTTTGCGGTTCTCGACAATATCTTGCATGGCGGCCTGTCCGGCGGGGGATACTTCGCTTTCCAGAATATGGGTGAGTTGCACCATCACTGGCTCTGGGGTGTGGAAGTTGATTGCTTGTACTGCCTGGCGAATGCGCTCTCGCACGATGTTGACGTTGATCTCTCTCATGAATTCACCTCGCGTCGATAGGCGGCCTGGCCCTGTTCAAATAGATCACCACCATAACTATCATTGGCAACTACCAGTGGCATACCCTCAACCAGTAATTTGCGGATAGCTTCAGTCCCCAGATCATCATAGGCCACCACTTGCACAGCCTTAATGCAATCGGCGACCAGGGCCGCTGCCCCACCAACTGCTACCAGATAGACGGCTTTAAGTTCCTGCATTGACTGACGTACTTCCCACGAGCGTTTGCCTTTGCCGATCATGCCTTTCAGGCCATATCGCAGCAGGGTTGGTGTATAAAGATCAACACGACTGGCGGTGGTTGGGCCTGCCGCACCAATCACCTGGCCGGGTTTGGCGGGCGACGGGCCAACGTAGTAGATGATTTGGCCGTTCAAATCAAAAGGTAATGGGGTATCTTGTTCGATGGCTGCCACCAGGCGCTTATGGGCGGCGTCGCGGGCGGTGTAAATTGTACCTGATAGTCGCACTCGAATCCCGACACGCAGATTTTGAACGGCCTCAAGTGTCAGTGGCGGTGTAAGCAAATAAGGTTCTGACATGGCACAGCTCCATCAAGTTGAATTGCTGTTGGATGATGATCCCCTGGATACCAACATTTCATCTCTGTAGGTTTTGCGGATAGTGATAGCTCCGGCGGGCGCTTTCATCAAGCATAGTTCGCACAAGGTACATTCGTCCTCGTTATCCGCTACGATTCCCAGTTGGTCGTTATCCAGTGCGAAAATATCCACGGGGCACAATTCGACAAGTATCTGCCGGATTCCTGGTGTCAGTTTGGTTTGATCGACTTGCACTTGAATGAAAATGCCCATCAATCTTCCTCCAACGCTTGTTGTACCAGGTGTGGGATGTCCGAGAGGTGTTCGGCAACCTGAACTCCACTTTCGCTCAGGAGTTCCATCTTGCGGCGTGGATTGCCGCGCTCGCCTTGCACGATAGCTCCTGCATGACCGAAACGTTGGCCTGGCATTCGTTCGGTGAAACGGCCTGCAACAAAGGCCACCAGCGATAGTGGTGTGCCGTGTGCTTTCAGATGAGCGGCCAATGTTTCCTCTGCACTGCCGCCTGGCTCGGCAAAAAGGACCACTACGTGCGTATCAGGGTCAGCTTCATACAATGGCAGCAAATCGAGAAATGTCGAGCCGACCAATGGATCGCCACCAATACTGACGCATGTGCTTTGTCCGATTCCGACATGAGAGAGCATATTAGCGATTTCGGTCATCATGCCACCGCTGCGCGAGATAATCCCCACCGATCCCGGCATATAGGCACGTCGCACTGCTTCCACCGCGCCGCCCGCCATGCCCAGGCGGATTACATTCGGTGAAATGATGCCGAGGCTATTCGGGCCAATTACGCGGGCATTACATTGTTGAGCATAGGTTAGGAGTGCCGCTACATCTCGCCGGGGAACACGTTCGGTCACGATAATCAATAAGTGGATGCCATTATCTAGAGCTTCACGGGCTGCGTCCAGCACAAAACGAGGTGGCACTGAAATGATGCTAGCATCGCCGCCATGTGCCCGAACTGCTCCTTGGACAGTGTCGTAGACGGGTACGCCGTGCACCTGCATACCACCTTTGCCGGGCGTGATTCCAGCAACGATGGATGTACCGTAGCGTAAGGACTCGATGGTGAAGGTGGCGGCTTCGCGTCCAGTGATACCCTGTACCAGGACTCGTGTCTCCTTTGAGGCTAGAATCGTCATCGGGGAATTGCTTTCACCACATCATCAATGCTGCTCTCGCGTCCGAAATAGCGCACGCCATAATGCTCTAGGATGGCGTATCCCTCATCTTCCCATGAGCCAGGGATACGAAAAACCACGAGCGTTTGGGCGGGATCGCGCCCCAGTGCCAATATGCCCTTGATAACTCCGCGTGCCACCAGATCAACACGGGTATTGCTGACAACGTTCATCATCACCGCCAATTGTTCGACATGCGGTTGGCGGAGGATGAGGCGTGTCAGAGCTTCGATTTTACGGACACTAGGGTTGCCGCCGATTTCGCAATAGTTGGCGGGGTGTAATCCAGCATCCAGCAACGCATCCATGATAGTCAGGCTTGCACCACCGCCGCCAATCAACAAGCCCAGATTCCCATCAAAGGCCACCAGCCGCCCGGCCACACCGTGATGATCCATCCGGTCAATGTCGAGTGCCTGTTGTTCAAAATCAGAGCGATGCTCAGTCCAGGCCCGGCTGATCGGCAACTGATTCCAGAGTGCGGTTTGTCGATAGTGAGCGTCATCATCGAGTTCGAGATGGACGTCGGCTATCCACCAGCGCCCATCTTCGTCGCACACGACCGGATTGCATTCCAGCAACAATGCATCCCATTCTAAAAAGGCTGTCGCCAGCGTGGTGATGATTCTGCCGAGAGCCATGACGTCTCTGGCCGCCAGTCCCAACTGTGCCCCCAGTTCGCGCCCGATATAGTCCGGGACGACGTGTAGTGGTGAAATGGGAGCTGTTATCAACGGTTGTGAGGCATCTTCAATATCTATACCGCCCGCTGATGAGACTATTATCATTGACTGTCGGGTAGCGTCATCGTAGGTAATGGCGACGAAATACTCAGCTTGGATGACGAGGTAGGTTTCGACCAGTACATGCTCAACGGTGTAACTGTGTATGTTTATGCCGAGCAGATTAGCGGCTTCGGCCTGGGCCGCATCAGGTGTATATGCAAAACGCACGCCGCCCGCTTTCATACGCCCGCCAGTGGGAACCTGAGCTTTTAACACCACTGGTCCGCCTGACATGGTCGCAATTTCAGCAACCTGCGATGGATTGTTGGCGATAATGCCATCAGGCAAGGGTAGTCCGCGCTGTCGCAACAAATTTTTGGCTTCGTGTTCAATCACAATCATCTTTAGAAAACGCCTGAAAAACTACTATTTGATTCAGTTGACAAGTTACACATCAATCCTCGTCACTGAGGCTGATATTCAATATTCTAAGACTTCTGGGGTTTCACTTCAAATAATTTGACGTAGGATAGATTGCCAGAGTGGGTGCAGAAAAACGGACTGATCTGCGCCCACCTCAAGTTGTCATTCTACATTTTCCATTTCTATCAGAGGTAGAATGATTTTGAAGGTTGAGCCATGTTGCCCGTCACTAGTAACATGGACATAGCCACCCATCAACTCTGTATATTGCTTGACAATGACGAGACCAAGCCCGCTGCCTCGGCTTGTTGGGCGAGTAGTAGAGCCATCGACTTGCCAAAAAAGATCAAAAATATAGGGTTGAGATTTATGAGGAATGCCCGGTCCTGTATCCTTGACCACAATCTGCCATTGCGAGTCCTTTTGACGATCAATATGAACCTCAACGCTGCCTTGCTCAGTGAAACCAACTGCGTTACTTAGCAATTGCATGAGAACTTCTCTCAATCGCTCTGGGTCACCGATAATGACTTCTGGCACGGCTTCTGTAATGTATCCGCTCAAGTCCAAATCTTTTTTCTCGGCAAGTGGTTGTATTGCGGCCAACATATCTTTTAAGAAAGCTGCCGGAGCAAACGGAATCTGTTGAAGTTCAATTTTACTGGCTTCGGTATCAGCAATAGTCAGAATCTGCCGAAGATATTTGGAAAGATGATTTGTTTCAGCCAATATTTTCTCCAAGGCATTTATCCGTTTTTCGTCTTGTGTTTCCTGAACAATTGGCTCCAGTATATATGCACATAGGTTAATTACACTCAAGGGTGTTTGCATATCATGGTTGACATTCGCCAAAATCTGGTTTTTGAGACGGAGTGCTTCGAGTGCCTTGTCACGTGCAATCGCCAGTTTAGTTTGCACCAACTCACGTTCAGCAATTTCTTGTTGGAGTAAACGGTTTTTCTCCGACAATTCTGCTGTGCGGGCTTCAACCATCCCTTCCAAATGTTCGGTGTAATTATGTAGTTGGGCTTCGAGCTGTTTGCGTTCAGTGATGTCTTCTTGCATTGCCAGGCAATGCCGTATAGTACCATCGCGATCACGAACAGGCGTGATTGTCAGTGACGTCCAGTAGTGTGTACCGCCTTTGCGTATATTTAGGATCTCTTGATGGAACTCGCCTTCCTGCTGTATTTTGTTACACATCATGTCGGGAATATTCACGAATTGTAGAGCCGGTTGACCAATGATCTCATCAGTTGTGTATTCAGTGACTTCGCAAAATGTTGGATTGACGTACTCCACAATGCCACTGATGTCGGTCATCATCACCAAGCTCGCACTTTGCGCCAAAGCATGTGACAGTATGTTTACTTGGTCTTCGGCCACCCGGCGGGCACGGCGTTCATTAGCTTCCTGAATTTCACGCTCAACGGCCGGTACCAGGCGCTTAAGATTATCTTTCACTAAGTAATCATGCGCCCCGGCACGCATGGCTTCCACTGCCGTTTGTTCGCCCATAACACCAGATACCATAATGAAAGGAATATCCAGGCCAGTGGCTTTCAATAATTGCAAGGCTTCAATGCCATTGAAACGAGGCATGGAATAATCAGAAATGATAATATCCCATTTCTGTTGTTGTAGAGCTTCTTGCATGGCTTCTGGCGTATCCACGCGCTGTGAGTAGATGTCGTACCCCGCCCGCCGGATATGCCGCAATAATAGGATGGCATCCGCTTCGGAGTCCTCTATTATCAGGATTCGCAAACTCGTTATCATCGTGGTATTGCTCACATATTGGATAATTGCTTCAAGATAAATGCCAAAGGCCTACATAAATGTGATGATTATGAGCAAAATACCAATTAAGCATTGAATGTGCTATATATGCCTCTCTGTTTGCGTTGCGTATAAATCGTGATCCAACGCAAAACGATAACCTGACACAAGTATTGACCCCTACCAGGTAGCTGTGCATTAAGATCGCCAGCACTGTCTTCCCACCTGTTGGCAGTTATTCTCAATACTTGAATTGGTTATCGATTATCTGGCTCTATTTCATTCCCAATCAACATGCAACACTTGGTGTGGATATTATCATTCTGCTGGCTGGGTATATATTTTAGCTCCCACAGTTTCAATGGTTGTAGCTGGCGGATAGCATCCCAACTTTCGCTGCATTTCAGCATATTCTGGCATTTGTGTAGTGCCACCTGTATGCGTTACTACCTTACCATTGGGTGTGTTGATATATTGTTAAATTGAATTATCTAGATAATTTCTAGAAAAATTATATCACATCTGATTTGAGATATTGTTCTTTTTGGGGAATAATTCAGAAAAATGAAAAAAGTATGAGCAACCACTTTCACTGAAACCGATTTAAGGCCCTGATCCTATCTTTCATAAATCATTCCAATGTGCTCCAATAGGAGTTCCCATCGCTATCACCCCCGTTGCTTCTGAAAGCGTCAGCAAATTACACTCAGATAACACGTGTAGGGTATACTTTGCACCAGTGCCATGATAACACGGCAGCTTAGACTGCGAATATTGTCAGGCACGCTCAACAAAAGAAAAGTGCCAATACATGCGGCGATAAACGCGAACACGTAAGGCACGAAAGGAAAACAAATGAATAGTACCACAACCCCTGCCATTGGCCTAGACATTGGCAAGCATAGTATCACTTTGTCCGTCGCCAATCCCGACCAACCCCCGATGAAGTGGTCACACCAGACACTCAAACTCAAAGATCCCGACTGGCACAAGCAGCTCCGCGCCATCGCTGCCGGAGCTGTCGTTGTCCTCGAACCTACCGGCTGGCACTACGCCCGTCCGATTGTCTACGTTCTCCGCAACGCCGGAGCCTCGATCTTTCAGATACCCAATCAACGCACGGGCGAAGTCCGCAAGGCCCACGTCTCAGATACCAAAACCGACGCCAACGACGCTCGCACCCTGGCCTTGATTGCCCACTGGCTCATTGAAGGCTACCGTGTTCGTTCTTGCCGTCACCTCGACGTCGAGCATGAGGAAGCCGTGCTAAACTTGCGTCTGCTGGTCAATCACTACCAGGCTCTCACCAAGCAAACCACCCAATTGACCAACCAGCTACACACCCTCGCCCACAGCATGTGGCCCTCCCTCTCCCAAAAGCTGAAGACCACTTACTGGCGTGCCCTTGTCCTGGATCACATCACCCCGCCCGAACTTCACGCTTTCAGCCAACGCCTGCAGGAAAATGGCCCACCCTACCCAGCGGGGTATGCTCACGGCAACGCCCGCAATGCCCTACACCGGCTGGTTGCCATCACACCCCCGCTCCAGGTGCATCCCACCACCCGCCAACGCATTGCCGATATCCTCCCCAAGCTGCAGGCCACAGAAGACGAGATCACCGAGACTGAGCGCCGCATCAGCCGCCTGATCCACCTACCACCCTTCGCCGAAGTCACCCACCGCATTATGACCATCCCCGCCGCCAGCCAAATTGCCGTCGCCGGTGTCCATGTCGCCACTCATGGCCGCATCCATGATTTCACCGTCGATGAGTTCAAGACCGCTGTCGGCACACGTCCCAACCTCAGCCAGTCCGGCGAAGTTACCAAGTCTCGCCAGTCCAAAAAAGGCTACCGACCCGTTATCACCACTCTCTGGACATGGACGATGGCCCTTGTCAACCCTGCCGCCAACGACAACCCAATCCGCGACTACTACTACCCGAACTTGCTTAAAATGCGGAGTAAGAATGTACTTCTCAAGGTAGAAAAGGCTCTATGTACCCCGCAACTTTAGGAAGTTAAAGTACTACCGTCAAAAAGATCAGTTCTACGCCGCCCGCAACAAGCTGGCCCGCCTCATCTGGGGCGTCGCCAGAGATCCACGCGGCTACATCTATCCCTACGAAAGGAGACCCAGAAAATGATGTACAACATGCACGTCATCCACGATCAATCCCAGCACACAATCAAGCTGGAGCTGCACTTCGATGATACGACGATCCCCGCTGAACTTGTCATCACTGCACAAACACTCATCGCGGCCATTTTCATCTGCCCAAAGTGCGAACAGCCCCCAGTAAACCACCGCCGTCAGAACCTACCCAACGGCCATACCATGTTCACCCACATTTGTCCCAACGGCCACACCTGGCACGTCCAACACCACTTCATTCAGGAGACATCCCAATGACCGACAACCCCAATCGCTACTTTGATCCCAACGACGAAATATGCCCAGAGTGTCGGGTGCAGGCCACTTGGCACTATGAAGGCGACGCGCTAGTCCTGTGCTGCGACCCCTGCGACAACATCCTGTACTGGTACGAACCCGACGACACCCAAGACGAGGACAATGACCAATGACCACCGAGACCGTTCTCAAAGTCACCCGCCGCCAGGCCGACGGATCATACACCGTCCGCGTCACTGTCAACTGCCCCGCCAACACCGATTTACTGGCAATCACCGCCGCGCTCCAGCAGGCCACCGCTTTCTTTTTCGTCGAGACCAGCCAGGTTTTTTCCCGACGGATACACTACGTCGTGCCCCAGGTTCCGCTCCTCACCTGCGAAGAAGCGGAGGCCCTGCTGAAAAATGACCATGTCAAGAACGGCAGGCTCGACGACAACCACCACGACCCCGACAAAGTTGAACATTTGTACTACAATCGGATAGAATAGAGAGGTGCTGGGGGATGGCTGAGTAACAGCCCCATCCCCCACTTTGGCCCATAAGCGGGATCTCCTCTATACACCCCGCCTTCCGACCGGTATGAAGACACTCATGCCGGTCTTTTTTTTACCCGCCGCCGCCGTGTCTCGACAAGATACCGCCGTTCTCGCCCCTTCAAACCCACAGGGGGTCGCCTCGTCGGGCCTACCGTGCCAAAAAACGCCAACGGGGCCGCGTCGGGCGTGCTGCGGTCGCAAGCTCCCTGGCGTTCCGGTGCTGCGCTTGCGGCGGTCGTCCCTAGTAGTCTAGCAAGCGTCAATTGTCGGATAGAGTTGGTGCAACTTGATACGTGCATCCTCGGTAGTGAAGCGCCAATGAACGGTTGACTGTTGGTAATTGCGGCGGTGTTGCCAATCAGCTATCTTTGCTTTCAGGGTGTCCTGGTTGGGGATTCGTGCCTGAGTACATTGACGATGCAGCACACTCAATTCAATTTCTGCCATATTGAGCCAACTGCCGTGCTTGGGCGTGAAATGAATTTCCAGTTTCTCAATGATGCGGCGGGCCTCGGCAGGTTCGAAAGCCTCATAAAGTGAGGCGAATTTGTGCGTGTTGAGATTATCCATCACCAGCACAATCTTCTCGGCATCCGGGAAATGGATATCTACTAAATCCCTCATGCAGTGAGCAAAATCAATCATGGTGCGGCGCTCCGTCACTTTAATATGCCGCCATGCCGCCAATGGTGCAAAGAAGATAAACATGTTGCTGGTTCCATTGCGTTCATACTCGTAGTCATATTTCGCTACTGATCCTGGTTGCACCGGCAAGGGCAATCGCGTTTCCTTGGTCAGTTGTTTGCTACCCTCATCAAAGCACACAAAAGGTCGTTTGGCATGGTGTGGGCGATGATAGACTTCCAGAACATCCTCCATCGCACAAACAAACGCAGCACTTTCTTTGGGTGGGATACACCATTGTTCTTTCAACCAGGGCTTAAGGTCGTTTTTTTCAGTGTTAGTCGCACTGTTTCGCGTGAGATGGTTTCGACCACCTCTAATTCGATCAGTTTGTCAGCCAACATTTGCATCGACCATCGCTCATGTCCATCCGGTGCTTCACTACACGCCAATTGTATCAACCGTGCTTCTGCCGCTCCATCTAAGAGCTTCTCCTTCTTTTTCTGCGGGCGCTTATGATTGAAGGCTGCTGCGATCCCTTGCATCACGCACGTTTCTCGAATGCGTTCAACGGTGCGCTGATGGATACTCAATGCTTGAGCAATATCAGCATCTTTCCAACCCCCATCGTCTCGATTTTCATCAGCCAGCAAGAGGATGCGGGCACGGGTCATGCGCCGGGCTGCACCCTTGCCTTTTTTCACCATTGCTGTTAGTTCCTCACGCTCTTCGTCGCTTAATGTCACACGATAGATTTTCGCTGGCATCTTTCTTTCCTCGCCCTAATGTTTACCGAGGAGGATGCCACATCATCCGACAGAATCCAATTGTCAAACTACTAGGTGCGCGGCGGCTGCGGTCTTTTATTTCTCTGCCGCCGCCGTGTCTCGACAGGATACCGCCGTTCTCGCCCCTTCAAACCCACAGGGGGTCGCCTCGTCGGGCCTACCGTGCCAAAAAACGCCAACGGGGCCGCGTCGGGCGCGCTGTGGTCGCAAGCTCCCTGGCGTTCCGGTGCTGCGCTGCGGCGGTGGCCCCTGGTTGTGCGGCGGCGGTGGCCGTTGCGCTCTTTCGTCCGTTCTTTGTTCCCCTGGGGGTGCGTTGTGTCTTCTGTTGCTCGTGTTTTGTCGCGTGGGCTTGCCCGTTTTCCGGCCTTCTCTGGTGTCGTTCCGTCTGGGTTCGGCCCCTGGGTCGCGGTCTTTTCCGGTGGTGTCTGTCTGTCGTTTCCGGCTCCTGGCTCGCTGCCTGCCTTGCGCGCTGCCGGTCGTTTTCTCGCGGGTCGTGGTCTCCGCCCTGTCGCTGCCTTGCGTCCTGGGCTTGGCTGTCGTGGTGCGGTGTTCGTCTCGTGCTGGGTTCCGCGTCGGGCGGCGCTCTGGTTGGGCGCGGGTCTGCCTGTTGTCTGGGTTGGGGCTGCCGGTGTTGCTCCGCCTGCGGTTCCCTCTTCTCTGCGGTGGGTTCGGTTTTCTGCTCCGTCGCTTCGTTCCGCTGGTTTGGTGGGTTGGTCGCTGGTCTGGGCCGCCCGCCCTTTTTTTGCACCGGCACTCAATAACCAATGCCTGCACCAGCCACCGCACCACAGAAATGTGACGCACTTTGAGACAACGAAACCGCACGATGAAGCCAGCCCGACCTATTACTTATGAGCTACATCGGCTTCTCTAAAAGTGACAAAAGAGCCGTCGCTTTTGAGAAGCATGTACTCATAAGTAATGACATTCACCGCCTCCCCACCGTCGCCGGTCGCCAGCGCACGCGGCCACCGATCCACGCCCGCCGAACGCCACCGGTCACCAGCGACCGCGGTCAGCGATCCACGCCCGCCGAAGATCCTCCATGCCAACCAAACAGGAACGCGCAAACATCGATTAAGGATATTTGCATTTCGGACTTGGAGCGCCGAACAAACGTTCTGATCCGCAGAACACCTGCACCGATCAGCGGGGCAAACATCCTTAATCTGGGTGGACATTCTCTTCTCTGAGTGGCGCAATGACAAATTTTCCGTCGATGGAGACAGTGGTCGGCCACCTGGTGCAAAATTTGCATTGCTGTGAAAATCATCCATCTTGACCAGGTGCTGTCCGTCGCACTCGACCCCGCCGCACGCCAAAAAGCAGCCGCCGGTCACGAAAATGTCCGAAAATGTCCACATTTTGTCCAGCTTTTGTCGCTGAGAGCTATTCTGAGAGCAAAAACCCTCGAAAATTGTCCGCTTCTTCCGCAGCGCCACGTCCACACCCCGCTTTCAGAGCCAAACTGCTCCGGCGACGACCACGATCTGGCTGTGCCGGTCATTTTGTCCGAACACCCGATCATGTTTCCGCTTTTTCCGGTGGATCAGAAAATGTACAATAATATATACGAGGCCCCATATGGCCCTATTCCGACCATGAAAGGGGGAAGGCCCATGTCCAACGACCGGCACGACGATCCGGATCACACACCATCATGGGAGAGCGTCAATCGGCTGGCCGTCCATCTCTTCGGCCCCTGCACGCTGTCCTGGCAGACTGATTTCCAGCAACACACCGACGGCAGTCACCGGCGCACCGGTGGCGCGTGGTTTGTTCATGCCAAACACCCTTATCCGATTGAGATTGGTAAAACCCTGGAGGATGCCGAGTGGGAACTACTACGACTGAAGGCGCTACGAAGACGACGAAGTACCTGACAACGGGGCAGGCGGCTGACAAGTGGGGCGTCACCGACCGCACCATCCGCTACTGGATTGCCAACGGCTTGCTGGCTGCCGACCGCATCCAAGATGACGGACGCAAGAACTGGCGTATTCCTGCCAATGCCGTCCGGCCACGACCCCGCACCTACAACTACACGCTGACGACGCTGGTTCGCTTCCTACACCAAAACCGCCAGCAGATTGCCGAGAAGTACCCGACGGATGACTTGCTGACGGCCATCATCGCTGCCCTGGATGTGATGACCGACAACTTTCCAGTGCAGACGGCCATTCGCGGTGCGTTTCCCGACATCCAGCCAGAGGCCAAAACACGGCCACAATTCAGCCGCGCCGCCAACCCCTTCTACGGCTGACCGGCAAATCTTTACAATTTCCTAACAATTTGAAGTAGTATCATACATACTTTGAAAACATTTTTCCTCTACAGTGCAAATCGAGACGCAGCTTTAGAGACAGGCGATGACTTATGCAACTCAGCAGACGACGTTTTCTTAAACTTTTAGGTGCAAGTGGAGCCACGTTGTCACAGGCCGCGGCTTTGCAGCAGGTGTTGGCGAGCAGTGAACCTGGGTCGTTTCAACCGGTGTCAATTGCCGAACGCGAACCCTATATGCACGTGATCTCGCGCCTGACATTTGGCCCCACCAACGAACTGATTAACCACGTGCGATCAATCTCTCCCGAAGCATATATTGAAGAACAGTTATCCCCCGAAATAGTTGACGACAGCAGCATAGAGCCGTATCTCAATTATTTCCCTGATTTAGGAAAAAGCGCCGCCGAAATCCTTACCGAATATCAGGATCAAGTCTTTCGCGTCACGCCACAGTTGACTGGCAATTGGATTATGCGGGCCATGTATAGCCAGCGACAACTTTATGAGCGCATGGTGCATTTCTGGAGCGACCATTTCAGTATTTTCGCCAGCAATAGCATTATGGTCGTGTTAAAAATTGTGGATGATCGTGATGTGATCCGGCAGCACGCGATGGGGCGCTTCCGAGATTTGTTAGGAGCGTCGGCGCACAGTGCCGCCATGCTAGTCTATCTGGACAATGCCGAGAGCGATCAACGTGCCCCGAACGAAAACTATGCCCGCGAATTGATGGAACTGCATACGCTTGGCGTCGATGGTGGCTATACCGAAACGGATGTGAAGGAAGTGGCACGGTGTTTCACGGGTTGGACTATTGCCCGGCCACGCAACCGCACCGGTATAAATGCCGAAGCGGGCATGTTCCTGTTCGTGCCACGAATGCACGACGATGGCGACAAGCAGGTATTAGGGCAACTCATTCCCGCGGGCGGTGGCGAGTTGGATGGTGAACTGGTATTGGATATGCTGGCGAGTCATCCGGCGACAGCACGCTACGTCAGTACCAAGCTGGTGCGCCGCTTCGTGAGCGATAATCCACCGGATGCACTGGTAGAAGCCTGCACGCAAACATTCCTGAATACTGATGGTGATATTCGCAGCGTGTTGCGAACGATGTTCTCTTCACAAGAATTTTGGAATGCGCCGCCCAAATTCAAGCGGCCATTTGAATACACCATGAGCGCGTTGCGGGGTCTGAACTACGACATTCAGGAACCAGAGCCATTTGGTCGTGCTTTCCAGGCAGTGATGTCGAACATGGGACACATGCCATTCCAACGACCTACCCCCGACGGCTACCCGGATGTACAGGAGGAATGGACAGACAATTTGCTGACGCGCTGGAACATTGCGATTGCCGCCGCACATGGCGGTGTACCAGGAGCAACGGCTTCGATACGTCCTGTATTGGAAGCCAATAACGTGCCCCTGGAACCCGAACCGATTGTGGACTTCATGTCGAACTATTTGTATGGGCGTGCGCTGACAACGGATGAATCGCAGGTTATTTCGGACTACCTGGCAGGTGGCACAGATGTCGAACGTCTACAGGATGTGCTGGCGTTGTTGCTGGCTGCACCTGCATTCCAGTATCGCTAGAGACACAGGGAGATAACATAATGGCCCACAAAACCTATACCCGACGCGAAATGCTGCATCGTTCGACCGCTATTGCGACATTATCCGGCGCATCATTGGTATTGCCACGCTGGATGCCACAACTGGCATTCTCGCCCAAATATCAAGCTCCACAAGGCGATGTGCTGGTCTGCATTTTCTTGCGTGGTGGAGCCGATGCGCTCAATATGGTCGTGCCGCATGGCGAAGACGCCTATTATGATGCACGTCCTCAATTGGCTATTCCGCGTCCAGATACATCTGGCAGTGATCCCAAAGCCGTTGACCTGGATGGCTTCTTCGGATTGCACCCATCGCTGGCGGCATTGTTACCGGCGTTTCAGGGCGGCGAATTGACAGCGGTTCATGCCACCGGTTCACCCGACCCGACCCGCTCCCATTTCGAGGCAATGAGCTTTATGGAGCGTGGTACGCCCGGCAGCAAAACTCTCAGCACGGGCTGGATTGGCCGCCATCTGGCGAGCCTGGATACTGGCAATTTGTCACCGGTGCGAGCAGTAGGGTGGGGAACAGCGGCCCAACAGGCTATTCGCGGCCCGGTGTCGCCAGTAGTGTTACAATCCATCGCAGACTATCACCTGGGCGGGCGAGTGGATGTAGCAGCCGAGATGATGGGATCGATTAATGCGTTGTATGGTTTGGATACGGATGAATTGCAGGCGGCGGCTAATGCCACCACATCTGCCATCGACATTGTTTCGCAGGTGGACATCAATGCCTATCAGCCACAAAACGGCGCGGTTTATGATGAAGACTCCTTCAGTATGGCGCTGAAACAGACAGCGGCGCTCATTCGGGCCGAGGTTGGCATGGAAGCCTCGTGCATTGACCTGGGCGGCTGGGATACCCATGCCAACCAGGGCGTGGTGGAAGGCACACAGCCCCAACTGTTAGAAACTCTGGCGGCGGGGCTGGCGGCATTTCATAGTGATATGGGACCGGACATGAGCCGTGTGACGGTGGTGGTCATGTCGGAATTCGGGCGGCGCGTGGAAGAAAACGCCAACCTGGGAACCGATCATGGGCATGGTGGCGCGATGTTCCTGATGAGTGGCAATCTGGCGCAAGGGCCGGTCTTCAGTCATTGGCCGGGCCTGGGCGCAGAGTTTCTAGATCGCGGCGACCTGGCGATTACCATTGATTACCGCGATGTCCTCAGCGAGATTTTGATGCAACGCCTCAACAACCCACAGATTGAGGAAGTGTTTCCCAGCTTCCGCCACAGCAGTCTGGGACTGTTCGGTTAGTCGCCCAGTGGCCGAATGTCGTCGCCGACCAGTTGGCTGACGCGCAAATCAGCACTATCCAGCAATTGTTGGCAATACTCGGCAAGTTTCTGCCCTTCCTCGAAGTGTTGGAGTGCTTCGTCGAGGGGCAGATTGCTGAATTCGAGTTGCTGGACGATGGTCTCCAGTTGGGCGTAGGCTTCCTCGAAGGTCAGGTTTTCTAGCTCTGCCATTTCGCTTATCTACTTTTCCTGATTGTTCCTCTGAATAATTGGGGTACTGCCCATTTAGATTTAACTACCATGTTATAATACCCTGAACATCATCCAATCCGCGAGTGACGATATGGAAATCGACGCCAGCTCATCAACCCCATACACTACAACACCATCTACAACATCGTTAACACCGCGCTGGATTATGTGGGCAGTCATTATCTTCGCTGCGGCAGTCGTTGGGACATGGCTGTTCGGAACACCAAGTGGGGTGCGGGGCAAAGCTGATGCGGTGGGTTATGCCATCTGCCATCGCATCCCAGATCGCTCATTCTCAGCCTATGATCGCCAATTACCGCTATGTGCGCGTTGTACAGGTATTTATACTGGTGTGATGACTGGGTTTTTGATGATCGTCGCCACTGGACGGAGCCGCGCAAGTCGCCTCCCGAGCTGGCGAGTAGGGATTGTGTTGGGGTTGTTCATTGTGGCGCTGGGCGTGGATGGCATTAACAGTTATTTACATCTGTTCCCGGATTTTGAGGGAGGACTGTATAGTCCTCACAACACATTACGTTTGATAACGGGTGTCTTCACAGGCTTGACGATGATTCATGGGCTGTTTCCGATTTTTAATGCGTCGATATGGGAACATAAAGACCGGCGGCGGGCGGTGGATGATTTGAAAGACCTGGGGCGTTATGCACTGGCGGCACTGGTCGTCATCGGGTTAATCCTGACCGAGAATCCACTGATTTTGCTGGTAATCGGGCTGTTGAGTGCGTTTGGCGTAGTGATGGTGCTAACGATGGTCAATAGCGTCATGTTCATCACCCTGATCCGGCGAGAGCGGGCCTATAATCGCTGGTCAGAACTATGGTTGCCATTGCTAGCAGGATTGACGGTGGCGATCTTGCTGATTGGTGGTATTGATGCCGCACGATATATGGTGACGGGAACGTGGGAAGGCTTTGTCTTTGGACAAGGATAGAAAGTAGCTGAGATGGAATCCATTGCAACTGGACTAGGGTTGTCAACCAGTGCGGGCTTGAATGCCTATCTGCCATTGATTATCTTCAATCTGGCGGTGCGCTTCAACCTGATTGAGGCCGAGGGGGCGACTGCTGAAACCATTACCTCATGGGAGGCGCTCGGCATTTTCACGGTACTGCTGGTTATCGAGATGGTCGTTGATAAGGTGCCGGTTCTGGACAGCCTCAACGATGTCATCAATACGGCTATTCGTCCGGTGGCAGGTGCGGCGCTGATGACAGCCAGTACCAGCGGCCTCCAAGAATCGCTGAGTCCTGAACTGGTGCAAATCTTCAGCCTAGTTTCGGGTGGCGGGTCGGCGGGCGGCGTTCATGCGGTGAAGGCGCTCTCGCGACCGATGGTGACAGGCGCAACGGGAGGCACAGGGAATTTTGCGGTCAGTATCGGCGAGGATATTCTGGCTATCCTGGTGTCGTTGTTGGCAGTTTTGTTGCCATTTATTGTACTGTTTGTGGGTGTGGGTTCCATCGTCCTGTTTTTATGGTGGCTGTGGGAGATGCAGCGCCGAGATATGATCAAACGAGTTTATTTGAAGGAGAAACGAGAAATTGGTTGATAAACATCACTATTCAAAAATTGTAGTGCCGCTTGATGGTTCGGGTTGGGCGGAACGCGCCGTGCCCCATGCTGCTCGCATTGCGTTAAATAATGATGCTGAGTTGATTTTGCTCCACATTTACCATTCACCTCTGGCCCAATATCGAGACTCGCTGGCGCTGGCAGATCAAACACATCTGATTGACCAGGAACGGGAACAAATAAAACAGCAGCTTGTCAGTATCCGCACCGATCTTCGTAGCCAGGGAGTCAAGGTACGTGGGCATATCGTTGATGGACGCAATGTGGCTGATAATATCTGTAAGTATGTTAAGGGCGAGGGAGCCGATTTGGTGGTGATGTCCACACATGGGCGTACCGGCTTGGCGCGGTTCTTGTTTGGTGGCGTGGCACAAAAGGTGATGCAAAAGCTGGATGTACCGGTATTGCTGATACGCCCCGATAAACCTGAAGAATTGGCAGAAGATACCCACGATCTGCCGCCGGGCGAGGAAATTTAGGTACAAGGTACAATTGTGTGGCTCTTCAACCTTTGAATTAGATTAATGTTGTCATGTTTGACTGTCTGCTAGATAATGTGACGCCGTTAATTTGGCGCTGTGAAAGAGGGCGATTGCTTGCTTCCCATCCTCATCTAACCCTTGTAGTATATTCGGGTTTTGCTGCTGGAGCGTCACAATGAATATTCTGTTGTTGAGTCGATACGGCGAGTTGGGAGCCAGCAGTCGCCTTCGATCTTATCAATACCTGCCATATCTGCGCGAACGGGACGTCAAGATCACCGTTGCACCATTACTAAACGACAGTTATCTCGAAGCGTTTTATCAGACAGGCCATCGTAGCAAAAGAATCGTTCTGGGAGGGTATTGGCGACGTATGATGACGCTGGTAACGGTGCGTCGCTATGATGTCCTCTGGCTGGAAAAAGAATTGTTCCAAATGTTTCCAGCATTTTTCGAGCGCCTCTTGCGTTGGCTGCGTATGCCTTATGTTGTGGATTATGATGACGCCATCTTCCATAACTACGACAAACATGACAAATGGCTTATCAGAAGATTGCTGGGGCACAAGATTGATGTGGTGATGCGAAATGCCGCGTTGGTGATTACGGGCAATGATTATCTGGCGACGCGCGCCCGGCTAGCAGGTGCAAAGCGTGTCGAAATCCTGCCGACGGTGATCGACATCAATCGGTATCAAATGGCCGACAATCACTTATCTGCCACGTTCACCATTGGTTGGATTGGTAGCCCCACAACAGCCCAATATTTGAAAATCATTGAACCAGCCTTGAAAACGCTGGTCGATGGCGAGACTGTCAGATTGATGTTGATTGGCTCCGGGACAATGGTTCTGGATATGCCAGTTGAGCGTGTCACTTGGTCAGAGGACACAGAAGTCGAGAACATCCGAAAGATGAATGTGGGAATTATGCCCCTCACCAACACCCCCTGGGAGCGCGGCAAATGTGGATATAAGCTCATTCAGTATATGGCCTGTGGATTACCAGTGATCGCGTCACCAGTTGGGGTCAATACCGATATTGTGCAGCATACGGTCAATGGCTTTCTCCCACACACCATTGAAGAATGGCAGACAGCATTGCGAACTTTACAGGGAAATCCGACGCAGCGTCAACAAATGGGAACTGCTGGCCGACGTATTGTCGAAGAACGCTACACTACACAAATCACTGCACCGCAACTATACTCGTTGCTGCAACAAATTGGGCAATAACTGAAATCTGGTAACGTGATTTGATGAACATACTTGCTATTATTCCCGCCCGAGGTGGCTCAAAAGGCATCCCGCGCAAAAATATTACTCCATTGTTGGGCAAACCTTTGCTGGCTTATACCGTCGCACAAGCCCTGGAGACGCCTGCCATAACCCGCACTGTTGTTTCCACTGATGATGCCGAAATTGGCGCTGTGGCAGAACAGTATGGTGCTGAGGTAGTTTGGCGACCAGCCGAAATTAGTGGCGATACAGCCTCATCTGAATCGGCATTGCGCCATGCCCTTGATCATTTGCGTGACATTGCTGGCTATGATCCTGACTTGGTTGTATTCTTGCAAGCTACATCACCCCAACGCCAAGCAAGAGATATTCAAAACGCTATTAATGTATTGATCGAGGAAAAAGCCGACTCGTTGCTGTCGGTGTGCCCATTGCATGGGTTTGTTTGGCGGAATACCGACCAGGGATTCGAGGCTTTCAATTACGATCATCGCCACCGCCCCCGTCGGCAGGATGCCCCGGAGGATGTTGTGGAAAATGGTTCCATTTACGTATTCAAACCCTGGGTACTCCGTCAGCATGATAATCGACTAGGTGGCAAAATTGCTGTTTATCGAATGCGACCTATAGATTATTTTCAAATTGACGAACCTAATGATCTACAGATTATGGAAGCATTACTCACCTGCTAGGCTACCCACTAGATGCCCCTCTGAGTATCAAAATCTATGTTCAATCGCGTATGAATTGATGTGGTACAATACCGTGCTGCGATTAGTTGATCCGCATTTTTGAGAAACAAAGCAAAACGGTTTGTGTCGTTTCAGAAAACTACGTTATCAGGGAACCAATTCACCCATGAGCAATCCGATTATTCGTGTTGAAGGACTAGGCAAGGAATTTCGAATCGGTGGCAGACAGGAAGCCTATCAAACCCTGCGTGACACGTTAACCGATGCTTTTATGGGGCCGGTGCGCCGTGCCCGAAGCCTGCTGCGAGGGGAGGCCTATGGCGCTGCTGGATTGAAAGAAACCATTTGGGCTTTGCGCGATGTATCTTTCGATGTTGAACAAGGTGAAGTAATGGGGATTATCGGGCGTAATGGAGCCGGGAAAAGCACGTTGCTCAAAGTCCTCTCGCGCATTACAGAGCCAACTGAAGGCTGGGCTGATTTATTTGGCCGGGTGCGGGCTTTATTGGAAGTTGGCACTGGCTTCCACCAGGAATTAACCGGACGTGAAAATATTTATCTAAATGGCGCTATTCTTGGCATGATTCGTACTGAGATCACTCAGAAGTTTGATGAAATAGTTGCCTTCGCCGAGGTGGAGAAATTCATCGACACCCCCGTTAAATACTATTCCAGCGGTATGGGGTTGCGGTTAGGCTTCGCAGTAGCGGCTCATCTTGAACCGGAAATTTTGGTGGTAGATGAAGTTCTGGCTGTTGGCGATGTCGCCTTCCAAAAGAAATGCCTGGGTAAAATGGAAGATATGTCGCAATCAGGTCGAACGGTGCTGTTCGTCAGTCATAACATGGGCGCGGTGCAAAATCTTTGTACACGGTCGGTATGGCTAGATGGCGGTAGGGTCCGTATGATAGGTGATACTGAAGCCGTGGTTGCCGAATATCTTTCGGCAATGAGCAAAGGAGAATTGGCACTTCAGCGAGATGCTCCACTACATGTCACTCATGTGGTGCTAAAAAACACACACGGTCAGAAAACTAACACGTTTCATCCTGGTGATGACATAATCGTAGATATTCATTACCATACTATAAAACCTTACATTCATCCATCTTTTTTCATCAAAATTAGCAGCAGATTTGGCCCTGTATGTGCCGCAAACATGGTGATTGATGGGCAACGACCAGCCGTCATTGAAGGCAGAGGGATGATTACCTGTCGCTTTAAAGCAGTGCCACTATTACCCCAGACGTATAACATGGCCGTGGGTGCATTTGGGAATAATCGGCAAAAGATTCTGAGAGAGCAGGAAGTTGGGGTGTTTCATATTCACGGGAATCTATCAAATTATGGCCTTGTAGGAGAACATGCCGATACTGTAGCTCCGATGTCTGTACCGATAATGATTCCTTATGAATGGCAATATGCTGATGGGTCAATAAAGTCCGTGGAAATCAGACAAAGGTAGCTAGAATGTCGATCCGTGTTTTCTTCGCAGACTGGTCTCCCGAATTTCTAGAAATATGCAAGACTCTGACCACAGAATATGATTGGGAATTCTGTTATATCCATGCCTCCTTCAAGACAGAGGAGTTAGTGAAAACTCAGTTCCCTGATGCCATCTATCACAGCGATTTGGATGCGTATCGAGCCATTCCTGCACCAGAGTGTAGACATCTGAAACCAGCTTTACTAGATCTACCCCTGCTGGAAGCCATGTCAAGGTATGCGCCAGATATCTTGAAGACTATGGAGCGAATGGAACTTGGTTCACCTTTTTCATATGAAGATCGAATCCATCTATACCATAGCTTGTTGCGACTCTGGTCTGCAACGTTGGACAAGGTAAAACCGGACCTAGTATTTTTCAGCGAAGAACCGCACGGCTTTGTATTTCTCACGGTTTATGGACTTTGTCAGATCAAAGGCATCAAAACCATAATGCTTCAAAACAGTTCAATTCCTGGACTGGTTTTGCCCGTCGAAAAATATGAGGTCGGCTCAGAGTTGCTAAGGGAGCGTTATCAACAGAAATTAGTCAACAATGAGTACCCTGTCACAATCTCCAACAGATTGGAACAATATCTGACTAAATTGCGTCAGGATTATCAAGTGGCGATGCCGGGCTATACGCGTGCCAATTTAGCAGGCGCCCAATATCGTCGCAAGTTTCTCACTCCGCGTTGGTTTATTCAACGCCTGTTGCGCTTCAAACGTTATCCGCTATATCTGGCGTCATTACGTCATATGGCAACGGTTGACCCGCCTTTGAGAAAGCAAAAAGGGCGTTTATTTGAAGAATCGAAGCGAGCCAATGCTTTGAAGTGGCGTCTTCACCGAGTCTATGGCGAACCCCGCAAAAAACGTCGCCTGCAAGAATATTATGATGTACGGTGTAAGAAAGTGGATTTTACTCAACCCTATATTTATGTTGCTTTACACGATCAACCGGAGAGAACAACACTGCCGATGGGAGGGGTATTTGTATATCAACGTCTCATGATTGATATGCTGGCACAACTCGTGCCTTCTGGGTGGAAAATTATTGTAAAAGAACATCATATGACATTTAATTGGCAGGCTGGCAAGAAGTCAGTTGATCGAACTCCCGTATTTTATGATGATGTATTGAAAAATGACAATGTAGCATTTGCCCCAATCCAGACTTCGACGTTTGATCTGATTGACAATGCACAAGCCGTTGCTACTATTACGGGGACTGTTGGTTGGGAAGCTGTCGTGCGTGGTAAACCTGTTTTGGTTTTTGGCTATGCTTGGTATCGGGATTGTGCAGGTGTTTTCTTTTGCCGATCTGTTGGTGAATGTACATCAGCTTTGGAAACCATTGCAGCGGGTTATTCAGTCAATGATCAGCATGTTCGGCTTTTCTTGCAAACAGTAGGAGAAATCTACGATAAAGGCTCGCGAAATTACATAGTCGAACAATCACAAGTGGACTATTCCGCTGCTGAAAACGCCAAGTTGTTGGCAGGTGCTATGCACCGTAAAGCGCAGTTGCTTTTGATGACGCATCTTCTTGACAAATAGGCGATGCGGATTCTCTATGAATGCCCCCTGCGTTGCACTTATTGTTGATAACCCTTATCGTGACTTGCCTGGCCTGGTGTTGCTGGCATGGCGGCTGGCACAGTCAGGCATTGCTTCATATCTTGTGCCGATGAATATGCAGGTATTCGAAATCAGTGCCTTGCAACCCGATTTCGTATTGCTCAACTATCTGCGGGCCAATAACCAACATTTCGTGCAAGAACTCCATGCCATTGGAGTTCCAGTTGGTGTACTGGATACCGAAGGTGGTGTTTTTGTCAGTTTCGATACTTACGAAAAGACTCTAGCTCCCAATTCGACAGTTCGCGAGAAAATTACCTGCTACTGTAGCTGGGGAACAAAATTGGCACATCATCTGGTGCAACAGGGATGGTATCGAGACGATCAAGTCACGATTACCGGTTCGCCTCGCTTCGATTTTTACCATTCGCGTTGGCGGCAGGCAGCTTTGGCGACGTCACCTTACGCGGATCACTATACCCAGCCGTTGATTCTGGTGAATGGCAATTTCCCACTGGTTAATCCACAATTTACTACGCCTGAAGAAGAGGCCCATCAACTGGTCGAACAATTTGGATTTGATGCACAGTATGTTCAGGAGTGGCAGGCAACGCAGCGGCAAACACTACAAGAACTGGTTGACCTAACCAACCGCCTGGCTGCCCAATTTCCCACAGTAACGTTTATCTATCGTCCGCATCCTTTCGAGAAGCTAGAAACTTACAACGAACTTCTGATACAGCGTGATAATTTATACATTGTCAAAGCGGGCACAGTTGATGGCTGGATATTACGGTCCAGCGCCGTCATTCAACGAAGTTGCTCGACCGCCATCGAAGCCAGTCTCGCCGATGTACCCGCATTATCACCTGTTTGGATTCCTACACAAGTTGAAATTGAAACGGCTGAAGCAGTCAGCATTCCTTGTGCAACCTACGAAGACATACAACAGCATATCACGGCCATCTTGCAAGGGCACTATCAACCGCCCACCATAGTTTCAACGGCGCTAGCTACCGTCATTGCCGAAGGATTTCATGCCATTGATGGCGCATCGCATGAACGGGTGGCAACCGCGATTGTCGAAAGACTCGAAGCGGCTACCTCTATTGATGTGGACAAATGGCGCATGTTGCACTACCAAATGCCAATGAAAACATCCCTTAAATCTAAGATAGGCGCTCGTATTCGCATGGGATTGCGACTTTCAACCAACTGGGCATTTAGCCAAATGCGGCCCTTGCTGGCGTTCCCAGAATGGGATACATCGCAGAAAAGTTTTGATGTTCAGCGTGTGCAAGACATCATCACTGCCATTGCCGTCTGCCAACCCGAAGGGATTCCCATCTCAGTTCATACTGCCTCGGAAATGGAACTGTACCGTTACCGGTATCAGCATGGACGTAGTGTAGTGGTTAGCCCTATAATAGCCCGTCACCAAGACTGAAATTCAAACGAGGTATTCATGCGGTTAGAAGGCAAAACCATTCTCGTCACAGGTGGAACTGGGTCTTTTGGTAAAGCGTTCACCCGGACTGTTCTAGACCTATATGATCCGGCCAAGTTGATTGTTTTTAGCCGTGATGAGCTGAAGCAACACGAGATGCGCTTGGCTGGTTTTAATGACCCGCGTTTGCGCTATTTCATAGGTGATGTGCGAGATTTGTCGCGCTTGAAA
This sequence comes from Aggregatilineales bacterium, assembly GCA_965215855.1. Lineage (GTDB taxonomy): Bacteria > Chloroflexota > Anaerolineae > Aggregatilineales > J027 > J027. Next base: position 1,398,004 of record CBDCER010000003.1, read on the forward strand.
CGGGCATTTCATGGGGTGGACATCGTGGTTCACGCGGCAGCCTTAAAGCAAGTGCCTGCCTGTGAATACAATCCCATCGAAGCGATCAGTACCAATATCAACGGGGCGCGAAATATCATCGACGCCGCGATTGATTCAGGGGTGACACACGTTCTGGGTATGAGTACCGATAAAGCTACCGCACCTGTCAATTTATACGGCGCAACCAAGCTGGTGTCTGAAAAATTGTTTGTACAAGGCAATGCCTATAGTCCAGGCGAAACGCTGTTTAGTTGTGTGCGTTATGGGAATGTAGTTGGCAGCCGAGGAAGTGTGATACCAGTCTTTAAGCAACAACGCCCGACTGGAAAACTGACTATTACCGACCAGCGCATGACACGTTTTTGGATCACGTTGGAACAAGGCGTCCAGTTTGTGATCTCCTGCATCGAGACTATGCACGGGGGCGAAGTGTTTGTGCCCAAATTACCCAGCATGAATATCACCGACCTGGCGCGGCTGGTCGCACCAGAATGCGAGATTGAATTCATCGGCATTCGTCCTGGCGAAAAACTGCATGAGAGTATGATTTCAGTTGATGAAGCACGTCAAGCTGTCGAATTGGAAGACCGCTATATTTTGATGCCTGCTCATCCCTGGTGGCAACAACACTTGTGGGAACATGGCACATCATTGCCTGATGGATTTGCCTATACCAGCGATACCAACGATCATTGGCTTACAGAAGCCGAAATGCAGGAAATGATTGATAATGGTAGCTGAAACACTGGCGATTCAAGGGGGTACACCCGTTCGTGATACATTGTTGCCGTATGCCCGGCAATATGTGGATGATGATGATATTGCAGCAGTCGTCACCACCCTGCAGTCCGATTGGCTAACTACCGGCCCACTGGTTGATGAATTTGAGCAGGCGTTTGCAGCTTTCGTGGGCACAAAACACGCGGTGGCTGTGAGTAACGGAACAGCCGCGCTCCATGCTGCGATTTTTGCGCTAGATATTCAGCCTGGCGATGAGGTCATTGTCACGCCGATAACATTTGCTGCCAGCGCCAATTGCGTGCTATATCAAGGTGGTACACCAGTTTTTGTCGATGTTGAGCCAGATACTTTGCTGATTGATCCGGCTCAGGTCGAATCCAAAATCACCTCTCGCACTAAAGCCATTATCACAGTCGATTATACCGGCCACCCCTGCGATTATGATGCGTTAAACACCATTTCTGAAAAGTATGGCCTGGCGATTATTGACGATGCTTGCCATGCTGTCGGCGGTAGCTATAAAGGCCGGGCGGTAGGCACACTGGCGGATTTGAACACTTTTAGCTTTCATCCTGCCAAGCATTTAACGACTGGCGAAGGGGGGATGATTACTACCAACGATGATGAATATGCCCACCGAATGCGCGTTTTTCGTAATCACGGTATCACCACCGATCATCGTCAGCGGGCCGAGCGCGGTGGCTTTTTCTATGAGATGGTGTACTTAGGCTATAACTATCGTATCACAGATATTCAGTGTGCTTTAGGTCTTAGCCAACTAAAGAAGTTACCGGGTGCTGTGCAGAAACGGCAGCACCTTGCGGCGATGTATGATGCAGCCTTCGCCAGCATGGATGCTGTTAAACCGTTGACGGTGCGTTCCAATGTTGCTCATGCTTATCATCTATATATGGTACAGTTTGATACCGATGTCCTCGGCATGAATCGAGGTGAGATTTTTAGGGCGTTGCGGGCGGAGAATATTGGCGTGAACGTCCATTATATTCCAGTACATTTGCATCCCTACTATCAAGAACATTTGGGGACAAAACCAGGTTTATGTCCGGTGGCCGAAGTCGCCTATGAACGGCTGGTTACGTTGCCCCTGTTTCCACAAATGACAGAAGCCGATGTGGATGATGTCATTCTGGCGATACAGAAACTCGGTTGACCATGCGAACCGTATGTATTATCCAGGCCCGCATGGGCAGCACGCGCCTGCCTCAGAAAGTGCTATTGCCGATTCTCAGTCAGCCGATGTTGTGGTGGGACATCCATCGCGTGCAAAAGTGCCGAATGGTCGATGAAATTGTCGTTGCCACCACCGATAAACCCCAAGATGATCCTATTGTTGAATTATGTCAGCAATCGGACTGGCATTATTATCGTGGCAGCGAGGATGATGTATTGGATCGCTACTATCAGACGGCTATGCAATTTGAGGCCGATCACATTGTGCGGATTACGTCAGATTGCCCACTGATTGATCCTCATGTGACAGATGGTGTCATCGCTGCTTATCACAGTGTCGCGCCCGCTGTTGACTACGTCAGCAATATCATCGAACGTAGCTACCCACGCGGCCTGGATACGGAAGTATTAAGCTTCGCTTCGCTAGAAACGGCTTGGCACGAAGATCAATCATCCTGGCGCGAGCATGTGACACCCTATATCCACCAACAACCGGAAAAGTTTCGTCTACACAGTATCACCAACCCCACCAATTTCTCACATCATCGCTGGACGGTCGATACGCCGCAGGATATGGATCTGATACGTCGGATATATGATCGTTTTGGGCACGGTGATTTTCACTGGCGAGATGTTATACAATTGCTAACTCAGTACCCAGAATGGCTGGATATCAACCGCAATATAGAGCAGAAACCACTATCATGAGCAAATCGTTGTTGATTCGGGCAGATGCCAGTATCCAAATGGGGAGCGGCCATGTGATGCGCTGTTTGGCATTGGCACAGGCAGCTCAGGACGTCGGACGGCCAGTCCATTTCGTGTCAGCCTTGTTGCCCTCCGCCCTCGAATCCCGTATTCGTCAGGAGGACATGGCGGTACAGCGGATCATGGTTGATCCCGGCAGCCACCAGGATGTCATGCAGACTCTTGCCATTGCAGAGCAGCTCGGTGAGTGTTGGATGATGGTAGATGGCTACCATTTCGGCGCTGAATACCAAAAAACGCTCAAAGACGTCGGAATGAAGGTGTTGTTTGTTGATGACTACGGTCACGCCGATTATTACTATGCGGATTTCCTGCTGAATCAGAACCTCAACGCTGATGAACTTCTCTATGATAGCCGGGAACCTCATACCGAACTGCTGATCGGCACACGTTACACGATGTTGCGCCAGGAATTTCGGCAGTGGGCAGGCTGGCAACGGCAAATACCCGCCATCGCAAAGAAAATTCTGGTTACACTAGGTGGTGGCGATCCGGATAATGTGACACGCAAAGCAGTGCGGGCGCTGCGCGAACTTGAGATCGAAGGTCTGGAAGCTGTTGTGGTAGTGGGTGGCAGCAATCCTCATCTGGAAAGTCTACGAACAGAAGTTGAACAGTCATCATTTCCAATCGACCTACACCAAAACGTCACAAATATGCCAGAATTAATGATGTGGGCGGATATAGCAATCTCGGCGGGCGGCTCAACGTCCTGGGAGATGGCATTCTTTGGGGTACCACGTCTGGTAATTGTGCTGGCCGATAATCAGCGCGAAATTGCTCGTCAATTGGAATTGGAAGGAGCAGCGATTAATTTGGGTGGGCATGAAGCCGTGACTTACGATCAAATAGCACAAACATTAAAAGTGTTGCTGGTAGACGAGAAAAAACGCCGTGCAATGGCCGAACGCGGTCATAAGATGGTAGATGGCCGAGGTGTGGAGCGCGTCATCGCTGCCATGAGTGAATTACAACTACGGCGAGCGATTCCTGACGATTGCAGTCTGCTGTGGGAATGGGCGAATGATCCAGTGACGCGGCAGATGTCCTTTTCATCTGATCCCATTCCTTGGGACTCGCATGTAGGATGGTTCGAGAGCAAAATCAACGACCCAAATGCCTTACTGCTAATCGCATTTGTCGATAGCGAAATCGGCCAGGTTCGTTTTGACCTTGAAGACAATACCGAAGCCGTCATCGGCGTTTCGATTGCTCCCAACCAGCGAGGTATGGGCTATGGGGCAAGATTGATTCAGTTTGGAACAGCGGAAGTGTTACGTGTCTGGCAGGTTGAGCGTGTCCATGCCTATATCAAGCCCAGCAATATCGCATCATTGAGAGTATTCGAGAAAGCAGGCTATCAAGACGCCGGTATTGAACACTATGGCGATCATCAAGCTACACATATGATATTTGAGAGGAACAATGTACGCAATTAATGGACGTGCAATTGGCCCTGGAACGTTAACATACATCATCGCAGAACTCTCCGCTAACCATAACCAGGACTTCGATCAGGCGGTGAAACTTATCGAAGCGACTAAGGAAGCCGGGGCAGATGCTATAAAACTACAAACGTATACACCCGATACCCTCACCATCGACTCCGATAAGGAATATTTCCAGATTGGCGAGGGCACGATCTGGGAAGGCTACAACCTGTATCAACTCTATGGCGAGGCTTATACTCCCTGGGAATGGCAGTCCAAACTAAAAGCCGTCGCTGATGATCTGGGATTAGATTTGTTTTCCAGTCCGTTTGACGCGAGCGCAGTGGACTTTTTGGAAGAAATGGATGTTCCGGTCTACAAAGTTGCGTCGTTTGAAAATGTGGATCTACCCTTGTTGCGAAAGATTGCCAAAACTGGCAAGCCGGTCATAATGTCCACCGGTATGGCGACGCTAGCCGAGATTGATGAAGCTGTCCAAACATTACGCGATGCGGGTTGCAGACAGTTGGCACTCCTCAAATGCACCAGTGCTTATCCCGCGCTGCCAGAAGATATGAATCTACGGACGATTCCGCATTTGGCCGACGCATTTGGTGTGCCCGTCGGGTTATCAGATCATACATTGGGTGTGGCCGTACCGGTGGCCGCAATAGCACTGGGCGCGTGCATCGTTGAAAAGCACTTCACGCTCTCCCGCAATATACCAGGGCCAGACAGTGCATTTTCACTGGAACCACACGAATTTGAGACCATGGTGGATGCTGTGCGCGTTGCCGAAAAAGCCTTGGGCATGGTGCAATATGGTGTGAGTGATAAGGAAGGAGCCAGTCGCGTTTTTCGCCGGTCGTTATTTGTGGTGCAGGATGTTAAAGCGGGCGAGATGTTCACCTCAGAAAATGTACGCTCCATTCGCCCTGGCTACGGATTGCACACACGCTATCTGGGCGAAATCATCGGGCGTAGGGCAGCGCAAGATATTGAACGTGGAACGCCACTGGAGTGGGCGCTAGTAGCGGGTAGCTAATGGCTGAAAAAAACATCGTCATTCTGATGCCTGCCGCTTGGAGCGTGCGGAACGTGGCCGATTCCGGAGTATTGCGCCTCTTAATTGATGCGGGGATCAATGTTCATCTCGTGATGACAGAAATTCCCGATGAAACGCAGCTTGCGAACAGCGATCTGAGATTGGCAACCACCCGTCAGCAAATGATAACCCCGCCTACCAAACGCTCTTTCCCCGACCTGGATGGTGTCATCAAAAGTGCCTACCATCAACATCATCGTACTCAAACTTATCCGCTACTCCGGCGCTGGTTTGAACGCAACTATACGCCCTGGCAGCGGTTCCGTGCCACTATCATGAATTTTCTGGGCTGGGTGGGCAAGTTTTCGTTTACCTATCGGCTCGTGCGAGCCTATCCTGAATGGCACTGGCGTTTTACCCGTAATCTGGAGCCGGTGCGAGAGCAATTGCGAGGGTTGGATGCTGACCTGGTGTGGTCAACAGCGAACATCGCAACAGATGAAGCTCCATATATCTTAGCCGCGCAAGACCTACGAACCCCGACAGTCACATCTATCTTGAGTTTCGATAACCTCACGACCCGCACAGTATTGCCGGTCTACGATCATTATATGGTCTGGAACCAACGCATGAAAAGCGAGGTGCAACGATTCTATGCACAGGTTCCCAGTGAGAAAATCACTATCACCGGTACACCACAATTTGATTTTCATTTGCGCGACGATTTGAAATGGTCACGTGAAGAGACACTTGCTTACCTGGGGGTATCACCGGATGCACAGTATTTCTTGTATGCCACTCGCATTTACGAACTCGGTCCAGAAGAAGACCAACTGGTCAGGCAGATCGCTGAATATATACAAGCTGATCCTGTTTTAAAAGACTATTGGTTGGTGGTGCGAATTCACCCTTTGGATTCACCGGAGCGGTGGGAAGCCACCCTCGCGGGTCTTGATAATATTGTGATTACCTCTGCTATGAAACATAGCGTTAATGTCAACTACTGGGGAATGATGTATTTGGAACAGCAAGCCTGGCTTGTGAATTCTCTCGCTCATACCGAAGCCGTTCTCAATATCTCTTCTACCATAACCTTAGATGCAGCCATCCTGAATAAACCGGCAATATGTATTGACTTTTCCAACGAACCCCAAAGTGCCAGAGATATTTACTATCAAGAGCATTATGCAGACCACTACCGGCCCATCATTGAGAGCGGCGGTGTTAGCACAGTCCATGATTGGGCTGAATTGGTAGACGCCATGCACCGGGTATTAGAAAACCCAGATTTCAACAAATCCGCCAGAAATGAAATGGTGCGCCAGGAATGTGGCTTGATAGACGGCCAAGCTGCTCAACGAATTAGTGAGACTTTACTGGACCTATTGCAAACGAGGAACTAAATGCGAGTTTTGTTCCTGATCCATAATTACCCGCCACATAATATCGGTGGCGTGGAACTATACACATCGGCAGTCGTTGATAAACTCTGCCAGCAAGCCGAAATAGCTGTGGCTTATCCTGTGCAAGATCCTAGCCGGGAGTCGTTGAGCTTGGTTCAACGCCAGGACGCGCATGGCAATCGTCTCTATGAAATCACGGGCGCATTTCATAATATTTGGGCGCTCAATTTTGTTGCAGATCATCCTCAACAGAAGCCGTTCATGGCTATACTCAATCAGATTTTGGATGATGTACAGCCCCATGTTGTTCATTTACAACATCTATTGGGTTACCCGGTGTTGGCCGTATTGCAGGAACTCAAAAATCGCAACTTACCCATCATCTATACTATGAGCGACCACTGGTTTGTCTGTCCACGGGTTCATGCTTTGCGATCTAATCTGACTCCCTGTACAGGCCCCGAACATGGCCTGTGGACGTGTGCTGCCTGCATGACTGAAAAAATCCCGCTGCGGATCGCTAATCCTATACTGGCCGGGGCCAATAAAGTTGGTCTCTTGCCATTAGCCACACGCCTCTTGCCAGCACACTCAAAAGCTGGCGCGATGATGAGGCGAGATACGGTTATTCAAGCTGCGTTTCCATTTTTCGACCACTTGCTCAGTCCATGCGAGTCATTGATTGAACGCCTGGTTGCATGGGGATTGCCCGGCGAGAAAATGCAATATGTACCCTATGGCAATGTCCTCCCCGAACACGTTGCACCACCACGCCAGAGGAGAATGGGTGAGCCACTTAAGATTGGGTATTTGGGCGCATTTGTACCCGGCAAAGGCCCTCATGTTGTCGTTGAAGCCGCCAGACTTTTGTTCCAGGAAACAGGTAAACAGTTTATTTTTTATTTTCATGGTTCTGGTAAACAAGGGAAATACACGTCAGCCATCGAGAAACAGGCATCAGATTTGCCAAATGCACTCCTGATGGGACGCTACGCCCGCAGCGACCTGGACGAGATTATGAGCAATCTGGATTGTGTCGTAGTGCCAAGCCTATGGTATGAAACTTCGTCGTTTGTGATCTCGGAGGCGTTCTTACATCTTGTTCCGGTAGTAACATCCGATTTAGGAGCCATGCGTGAGCGCGTGAATGGTGGCAGTCAGGGTGGAATCGTCTTCGAGCCGGGTAATCCTCGGGCACTGGCTGATACGCTGCTACGATTGCAACAGGAGCCGAGATTATTGGAGGAGTTACGCCGCACCATCCCGCCAGTGACGCTGGTCTTCGATCATGTGCAGACGTTACTCGAAATCTACGAGCATCATATCGCGGAGAAACAAAACATAAATGGACATCCATGAGCAAATCGAATCAGGCAAGTTGGTCTGCCCCAAGACCAAAAAACCTCTAAAACTTAGTGCTGATCGTGAATGGTTGACGACTGATGATGAAACTGAACGGTACAGGTTGATTAATCGACGTGTGCCAGTTTTATTGATTGATGAAGCATGGGCCGATCAACATATCAGTGCTTCTGAGCGAATGATAAAAGAATATGATGCAAAGACTCGTGACAAGAAACCGTCTTTAGTAGCCTGCCTGAAGGCCAAAATGGTTCAGGACTATCGGAACCCTGCCTGTCGGATCGCTTTTCAAAGTATCTTTGATAGTCAGTCGGCTGATGCTCTATATCTATCTGTTGGCGGTGGGCCAACACGCCCACACCCCAAATTAGTTAACCTCAATCTGGGGCTATTCCCAAATGTTGAAGTCGTGGCAGATGCCCATCACTTACCTTATGCAGATAACAGCGTCGATGCGATCTTTTGTGAAGCTGTATTGGAGCATCTCCACGATCCTGTGCAGGCGATCCAGGAAATGTTCAGAGTTATTAAACCTGGCGGAAAGGTATTTGCAGCCACACCATTCCTACAAGCTTATCACGGATATCCCCATCATTATCAAAACTTCACCCTGACCGGCCACCAGAATATATTCAAGATGCGGGGTTTTGAAATTGTAGAAGCCGGAACCTGTGTCGGACCTATATACACGCTGGTCAGTTTGATTTCGACCCTCATCCATGAATTTTCACCTCGAATATTGAAATTGCCATTACGGGTAACCTGGGGATTGCTTGGGGCCGTATTGCGCCCTATTGATAAATTGATTAATCATAAGCCCAATGCTCATATTCTGGCCTCAACCACCTATTTGGTTGCCCAGAAGAATCCTCAAGATGTGGTGCATGATAACGGGCAAAGTGAATGATGACATCGCTCGACATCATAATTGTCAATTGGAATGCCGGAAATCTGCTCTTGAACTGCCTGCATTCTATTGAGACGGTTGACCAGAATAATTTTAATCTCAACCGGATAGTGGTCGTCGATAACGCTTCATCTGATGGCTCTATTGATCATCTGGATGATCTAAACCTACCATTGATTATTATCCACAACGCAGAAAATCGTGGATTCGGAGCCGCCTGTAACCAGGGAGCCGCAGATAGTCAGGCAGATTATCTGCTGTTTCTTAACCCAGATACACGCTTATCCTCTGATACGTTGGATCAAACAGTGTCATGTATGAACAGCGAGGAGCGCCAGGCGATTGGAATTATGGGGATACAGTTGGTTGACCAGGATGGCATTGTAATGCGTTCTTGTTCACGCCTCGTCAGCCCCCTGCACTTATTAAACGACATCTTGGGACTCAGTGCCTTGCTACCTCGTCATTTTGGCGGTCTGCATCTGAAGGACTGGGATCATCGCCACTCACGCCCAATCGGCCAGGTCATCGGTGCATTTTATTTTGTCCGAGGTGCATTGTTCAAAGAATTGAGAGGATTCGATGAACGCTTTTTTGTGTATTTTGAAGACTTAGATTTTGCATTTCGCGCCAGTCAGTCAGGTTGGCAAAGCTATTATCTGGCGGATGTGCAAGCGTTTCATGAAGGTGGTGGCACAAGTCAGCAGGTGAAAGCCCATCGCCTGGCTTACTTACTACACAGCCGCATTCTCTATAGCTATAAGCACTTCAGTTGGTTGAGTGCCACACTAGTTACGCTGGCAACGCTGTTCATTGAACCATTGACGCGTCTGATATTCTTGCTGGTTGTCCGGCGCTCCAGCGGTGAAGCCATACAAATGCTCAAAGGGTATCAGATTCTATGGTCCCGCCTTATTCGCTAAGACAAGCTACAGTCTTCGCGTTAGTTGCAGGAACAAAAAGAACCTCCAAAATGGAAGCCCTTTTGTTGAGTTCTTTTTATCAGGCGGTGCAGTTAGTCACCCGTAGGTACGCTGTTTTCTTCCATTTCCATGATTTTGACTTTTTCTTGCTGGTCGCCTGTCTTCCAGCGAATACGTGGCACGATGGCATTGGTAATGATCCGGTCTTTGAACTGTACCACGCGCTGAATAACTGTTTCCACCAATGATTCTTGCAAATAACGTGGTTTCAAGCCCAGGTCAAGCAAGTTGCTATGCGTCGGATTATAATAGTGAACCTCAGATTCCACACGCGGATTCTCGTAGTGAGCGATTTGTACATCAATACCCAGGTGTGAAGCTGCCTCTTTGACGGTATACGCCAACGCGCGCACTGAGAAGGACTCAGTCAACTGATTGAATACGCGCATCCGCCCTGGCTCTGCAGGGTTCATCATCGCCAGCTCGACGCATTGCAACGTATCGCGTATGTTCAAATAGCCTCGTGTCTGCTCGCCCTTGCCAAACAGAGTCAAGGGAATACCGGCCACTGCCTGTATACAGAAGCGGTTGAGGGCCGTGCCGAAACTCTCATCATAGTCGAAGCGCGTTAACAACCGATCATCCAGATTGACTTCATCGGTTTCAATGCCATATACCACACCCTGATTCAGGTCGGTTGCCCGCAAGCCCCAAATGCGGCAGGCGAACATAATATTGTTGCTATCATGCACTTTTGTCAGGTGATAGAATGAGCCGGGTTGTTTGGGAAATGGCAGCGTATCTTTGCGGCCCTTATATTCGATATCGATATAACCCTCTTCGATGTCGATATTGGGTGTACCATATTCGCCCATTGTACCCAGTTTGATGAGATGACAGTCCGGTGCATATTGATGAATGGCGAATAGCACATTCAGCGTACCGTTGACGTTGTTTTCATGCACATGAACAGCATGATGCACATCAATCATTGAATAGGGAGCGCTGGGTATCTCGCCATAATGCACCATTGCATCCGGTTTAAAGTCTTGGATGACCCGCGAAGTGAAGTCCCATTCAGTGATGTCACCGATGAAGGGAGTAATGGTTTTGCCCGTGACTTCTTGCCAGGCTTCGACTCGCCCCTGTAACGATTGGATGGGTGTTAGGCTATCGGTACCCCGTTCTAAGTGCATCAGTCGGCGTGTGAAGTTATCGACCACACCGACTTCGTGCCCCTTGTTTGAAAAATACATGGCTGTTGCCCAGCCCAGATAACCATCACCACCAAGAATCAAAACACGCATAACACTTAGTTCTCCTTACGAAATTCGATTTGGGGAATACATTCAACAGATTGAAAAATGCCCTCCATAATCTTCGCCGAAGGGCGCTTATGTCTACTTTTGCGAATCAAGCAAATCTGTCCAGCCGGGCACTTCCTCATCCGCGTCATGTGCTGATAATTGTGGCTTAAAACGTGTTGCCGCCAACGATACATTTTGCCGCGATTGTTGAGCCTTGTCCAGCAGTTTTATACTTTCTGGCAACATATCTTTCGGGATTGGGATACGAACGGAAATTTTGGTTCCTTCGCCTTTCGTACTCTGGATCGTGATCTCGCCATCCACCAATTCAGCCCGTTCACGCATATTAACCATGCCCAGACTGCCGCGTTTATGATAGTCAGTGTTTACATCCTGTACATCAAATCCCACGCCATTATCTTCGATCTCTACAATACAATGTTCGCCACGACGGTGTAAGCGCACCTGAATTTGCGCGGCTTGAGCATGTTTACGAGCATTATTGACCGCTTCCTCAACTACATAGAAGAGTGCCCCCTGGGCTTTATCTTCCAAAAGTTGATCAATATTGGATTGTGCCTGCACTACCACCTCTAGGTCGTAAGTGTATTTCATCTTACGGGACATTTCTTTCAGGGCAGCCACCAATCCCTGATTTTCCAGTACCAATGGGCGTAAATTAAAGAGGAGTTGTCGAATTTCTTTGGTTGTCTTGTCGGCCAGTTCTCCAATCTTGCCCAATTCCCGGATAGCTTTCTTCGTGTTTTTCTCCTTGATCAAAGTCTGGATAATGCCCACGCGCATCAAAATTACTGAAATGGTTTGTGTGGGACCGTCATGCAAATCACGGGCCAATTTCTTGCGAGCATCTTCCTCCACTTGGACAATGCGTTCTTTTTCGCCCAGAATGCTGTGATACAACACAGCATTCTGCAAAGCAATGGTCGCTTGGGTACTGATCGTCGTCAAAACATCAACCGTCTTATCATCGAACGCCTGGGTTTCTGGCGAGCCAAAGACCAACACACCATAGTTTTGATAACCGGCTTTGAGCGGGATAGCCAGTAGTGATTGCATTCCATTGAAACTGACATAATAGCGCAATTCTGGGTCGTTATTGGCATTCGTTCCAAAAACTGGCTCGCCTTCATTAATAGCCCTGCCAAGAATGCCATGCTGTCCATCAGTAGATTTTTTCTGGTCGGCCAATGTAAACCGTTGTGAGCTGGTCACATGTAATTTATCGTCTTCACCATGAAAGACAAAGGCAGCACTAACCAGACGGTGTTCAGGAGAAGGGTTATGCAACGCAAGATTACCCAGATTGAGCAGTACCTCAAGTACATTATCATACTTTAACGTTGAACTGAGGGTGGTCGCCATTTGAGAAATGATCTGTGATCGTTCGACCGCTCTACGTAACTGACCAATTTCTTGCGTTGTGCTATCCAGTGTCGTCTGGGCTTCTTGTGCCATACGCCTGGTGACAATAGCGCCCCAAACCCCCAGCCCAAAGCCCAGTATCGCAGTTATCAAGAGCGATGTTTCAGCTTCCAACAGCCAACTCAGCAGAATGATAGCCGCAAGCAAAGTGGCAATCAGTATCCACAAAACAATAACAGACTGTATCGTTCTAATGATCTGATGACTATTCATACAACTAACTTCTTTTACTCGCGTCCCGCGTTGGTAGCGAGGATACCATAAATTAACACAGCCGCCGACCACAAAGTTGCAGTTCGACGGCTATATGTGGTGGGCGCGAAGGGACTCGAACCCCTGACCTCACGGATGTGAACCGTGCGCTCTAACCAGCTGAGCTACGCGCCCGTCTCCAATGCCAAAATTGTAGCACTGGCGTTGATAGAAATCAAGATAGCAAAACCGGTCTGCAATCGTTGTTGGGCTTTCCCCATTATTCAGCATCTACTAGTTCATCTTGCCGGACCTCGGCTTTTTGCTCAACGGATTCCAGTGGCTCTGGTTGCTCAATGATGGGTGGGGCGGGTGGGGCTTCAACTGGAACCTGCTGTAACTCCAGTTGCAACTGGCTCAATTGCTGGGCACGAATCTCACGGTCCTGCACCAGTTTCGTAATGCCGTTTCGTACAATGGTTAATGTTCGCAGCAGATGGCTTTCCAGCTCTTTCAAAACATTCATGACATACGCATCGGCTTCGTCACGGATACGCTCGGCTTTTAGATGGGCCTGCTTCGTGATGTTGTCGGCACGATGGTTAGCGGTCTGCACAATGGCATCACGGTTCACCATATCGTCATGTTTTTCCCGTGCCAGGTCAATCATGCGTGTGGCCTCTTCGTTAGCCTGTGCCACAACTCGGTCTCGCTGGTTGACGACTCGCGTTGCTTTTTCGATCTGCTCTGGAATCGAAATTCGCATCTGGTCAATAATTTCCAGTGCCCGTTCCTCATCAATCAATGTGAAACGGCTCATCGGCATATGCCGGCCCGTGTCAATCAAATCTTCCAGACGGTCAACCAGATGTTGTATATCCATCCTCAAATAAGTCCTTTCTCATCACTCAGGCTATTTATTCGAATCTTCAGGAGCCTGCAATGCAGCATAACGTTCTTGCAATGCACGTTGTACATGTGGTGATACCATAGACGACACATCACCACCCAGGCTGGCGATTTCACGCACTGTCGTTGAGCTGATATGGATGTATCGCTCGCCTGTGATAAAGTTCAACATTTCAATATCCGGGGCCAACCGTTGATTTGCCAGCGCCATCCGGAATTCATATTCAAAATCCGAAAATACACGCAAACCCCGAATCAAGATAAACGCATCCACTGATCTTACATAGTCTACAGTCAATCCACTATACGACGCAACCTTAACATTCGAAAAAGATTTTACGGCTTCCCGCACTAGATCCAGACGTTCCTCGGTGCTGAAAACCAATTCTTTCCCTGGTGGGTTGGCGTAAACGGCAATCACGACTTCATCAAATACACGCGCTGCCCGACGCGCAATATCAATATGACCCAGGTGAATCGGGTTAAACGATCCTGGAAAAACGGCACGCCGCAAAATGCGCTCCTTTTGGTTAACTGATGTCGGTTTGTCGATGTTGCAAAGTATAAATCCGCTGTGCCAACAACGCATGTTCTGGAAGGCTAAGATCAGCATCTTCGGCAAAAATTGTCCGGCTTTCTTGCTGGGCCAGTTCGACCAGCTCAATGTTCATGACCGAATCCATCCGCACAGGTGCAAAGCCCGCCTGTCGCGTTCCCAGTAAATCTCCAGGGCCGCGCAACTGCCAATCCAATTCCGCTAGTTCAAAGCCATCATTGGTTTCTTCCAGTTTTTTGAGGCGTTCTTCGGGTTCTTCTGAATCACTGACTAACAGACAGAATGATTGGTGCGTTCCACGCCCCACACGCCCACGTAATTGGTGCAATTGCGCCAGCCCAAAACGATTAGCACCTTGAATCAAGATGACCGAGGCATTCGGCACATCGATTCCCACTTCGATGACTGTCGTAGAAATCAAAACGTCAACCTCACCCTGGGCAAACGCCAGCATTACTGCATCTTTCTCCGACGGACTCAACCGCCCGTGCATCAATCCCAGACGATAATCGGGGAAAATATTGGTCTGCAAATCTTCGTAGGCTTCGACGGCTGATCCGGAATCTAGTCGATCTGAGGCTTCGACCAATGGATAAATGATGAATGCCTGCCGCCCTTGCTCAAGCTGACTGCGAATAAAGCTATAGGCACGTTGCACTTCATTTTTATATAGCAAGCGTGTCTTGATGGGAGTGCGTCCTGGCGGCATTTCGTCCAAAATGGTCAAATCCAAGTCAGCAAACATTGTCAAGGCTAATGTGCGCGGGATAGGCGTCGCTGTCATAACCAAGACATGCGGATTAGTTCCCTTGCCACGCAAAATACCGCGTTCTTCCACGCCAAAACGATGCTGCTCGTCAATAATCGCTAGTGCCAGCTCACGAAACTCCACACGACTTTGAATCAAAGCATGAGTCCCAACAATGATTTGCACACTGCCATCGGCCAAACCGCTATAAATTTGTTGTCGTTCGGAGTCGGATGTTGCACCGGTTAACAGCTGGATATTGACGCCATTGCTGCCCAGAAGATCACACAGATTATGGTAATGCTGTTCGGCCAGAATACTGGTAGGAGCCATTAATGCAACTTGCTTGCCATTGACCACTGCCATCCTCAACGCTGCTGCTGCGATAACTGTCTTGCCCGCACCAACATCACCCTGTAATAGCCGGTTCATAGGCACATTGCGTTGCATATCTTCCCGAATGACATTAATCGCTCGCAATTGTGCAGTCGTCAGTTCATAAGGCAGGCTAGCCTTGAATGCTTCCAGGCTGGCATCATCTATCGGTAATGGTATACCCGGTTGCACCTGCCAATCGCGGCGCTTCGCCAACACGCCCAATTGCAATAACAATAATTCATCAAATGCCAGACGCTCCCTGGCATAGTCGATATACTCCCAGCTTTGTGGGAAGTGTACTTGCTGGATGGCCCATCCCAGATCCGCCATTTCTGTGCGTTCCAACACACTTTCGGGAACGTAGTCCGGTAGACGTGTTGTCCATTCATCCACGACTTGCTTGATCAATTTCCGCATGATCTTGGAACTAATACCTTGTGTCAGCGGATAGACCGGCACAATACTTCCCCGACGCAGACTCCGCTGGTCAATTGATTCCCAATCGGGGTTGGTCATCATCGGTTGGCCTCGGAATAATTCCACCTTGCCATAAACACAGATTTGCGTGCCAATTTCCAACGCCCGCTTCAAATAGGGTTGGTTGAAGAAGGTCAGTCCAAGTCGCCCGCCGCCGTCTTCAATTTCGGCCCGGATATAGGGACGCCCCTGTCGTGCAATATGCTCCGACACACGCCGGATTTTGCCAATAGCTGCAATTTGTTGGCCTGGCGGCAGATGTTTCAGTGGGGTCATGCGCGTATAATCATCATAACGACGCGGGAAATGAAATAGCAGATCGTTTAAAGTAAAGATGCCCAGGCGTGCCAGTTGATCGGTCCGCTTGTTACCGACTCCATGCAGTTTGTTCACTGGCGTGTTTAACTGCCTCAAGATACCAATGGTGTTTTCCAGATCAATTGGTTGGCGAGGGGAACGCCGCGGCTTTGGTTTGCGAGATGGCTCTCTGGCCGATTCAACAATTTGCTCCACCTCCAGATGTGCTGAAATAACATCATCTGCTTCATCCAACTTCTGGGGAGTCTCGGTAGGCGATTTAGCGGGTGATGATTCGGGGGACGATTTCAATTGGGCAATATCGGCCTGACTCAATTCAACCGTATATTCTGTTTTTGGGTCCACTCTTCCAGTGATGCGTCCCAACATATATTTTATCATTCGCTGGCGGGTAATGGATTCTCCTGCGGAGGCATAATCCATAATCACCTTGCCCAACTCTTCTACCAATGCGTGCTGACGGTCGGTTTTGGCCTGTTGGTGTGCTTCAATCGCCCAGTTAGGCGCGTAAGATTGTAAACCGCCAATCACTGCCGTATTTTTATAACCGGTTTCCTGCTCTAATCGCAGTATTTTGATCAATGTTTCTAAAGCAGAAGGCATAGTTTGAACCTTTATTCAGCTACTTGTACTGTTGCCAGCCCAATTCCCCCAGGCCCAACATGTGTACCAATAGCTGTTGTAACATCGGTTATTGTGATGTAGTTCGCGGGCACAATATCGGCCAGCATCTCGCGCAATTGCTCAGCACGATCCGGTGCGTTGGAATGGAGAACAGCCAGTCGCTCTAATGGGGCTTCAGCGCGGCCCAATTGTGCTACTTTAGTAAAGGCTTTTTTCAGTGTCCGCACTCGCGCCACCGACTCCACCTTGCCGTCCTGCACACTGACAATGGGTTTGATCTGCAATAGTGCCCCCAGGCTGGCGGCGGCCCAACTCACGCGCCCACTCCGTCGCAAATACTCCATGGTATCAAGTGCTGCATAAAGCCGAGTGCGACGGCGAACACTGTTGGCAGCAGCCACAATGGCTTCAACTGATGCGCCGCTCGCTGCAGACTCAGCAGCAGCCAATACTTGCCAGCCCAATCCCATCGACAAAAGACCACTATCAACCAGTGTGATTCGTTTTTCATCAACATTTCGTGCTGCCAGGGCCATACCATCATAAATACTACTCAAAGCAGCGGCCACTGAGAGGGCGACTACATGATCGGCCCCTTCCAATGCTTTCCGAAATGCTTCCTCGGCCAATCCCGGAGGCGGTGCAGCAGTAGTAGGTAATTTACTGGTCTGCGCTAACCGCACATAAAAATCTGGGCGCGTAATGGCAATGCCATCATCTGGAAAGCTCTCGTCCTCAAAATTTACGAAAGCGGGCACAATCTGAATATCGTATCGTTCAACCCAACGCGGGTCCAGATCAGCAGTGCTGTCCGTTACAATTTTGATGGTGGTCACAATGTTTCATCCTCTTCTTCGCTTTCCAGAACGACAATGCCTGTTGCATCTGGTCCCAAGAATACTCCAATTGATCCGTCGTAGTACTGTGTGGGGAAATCTGTTCGCCCTAGTTCCAGCGCCAGCCGATCTTGCAACAAACGCACCACATCTGTCAATGTATTGGCGTGATGCAAAATCGCCAGGCGTTCCACATTAATAAATTCGCTGGCAAATTCGACCAGTTTATCCACTGCCTGTGATGTATTCAGGGCTTTTTCCATGATGACCAGTTGCCCTTCCTCAATCGTGACGAAGGGCATCACACCCAGCATTGCCCCCAAGATTGTTTGAGCCTCGCTAATCAGTTTATGGCGGCGAATACTCTTCATCGTTTCGACATAATAAACTGTGTAAATATTGCCTATCACACGCCGCACAGCACGCACAATCAGCTCCAGATTGGTCTCAGTTTGACAAATTTGTGCGGTCTTTTCAACCAACATTCCCAAACCTACGGAGAGTGTTTGGGAGTCAAGGACGGCAATATCACAGCGCCCCAACAACATTTTACTGGCTGCCATCGCTTGTTGATATATGTCGAGCAGATGAGCAGAAGTATGTAGCGATACAATTTTGTTCGTTTGGAGGTTGAGTCGGGCATAGATAGTATAGATCTCATCGACTGGCGGCGCTTCAAGTTGGGGGACAACATCGGAATACCGTAGCCGGTGCAAAAATTCTTCAGGCCCAATTTCCAACCCCAGCTTGAAGCGTTCCTCTCCGAAGCGCACATAGACAGGCACAACGGAAATGTCATAGCGCCGCACGATGGTCGGATCAAGAAATAAAGCTGTGCTATCGGTTACAACCCGTACCATCGTCATTCCACACTTAAAATGTAGGGATAATGGGGTTGGCCCCCTTCAACAATTTCAAATTCCACTGAATACTCAACCGCCAGCGTATCGGTCAATAGCTTCGCTTCTTCTTCCCGGACATCAGCGCCGTAATATAAGGTCACTAATTCCATTTCCTCTAGATCAATCAGTGCCAACAATTTCTGCACCACGCTTTCCAAAGTATCACCCGCCGCCCGCAAGGCTCCATCTAACAAACCGATAACTTGGCCGGTTTGCACCTGGATACCATCCAGCTCCACACTCCGTGTTGCAATCGTGACTTCCC
Source organism: Aggregatilineales bacterium (assembly GCA_965215855.1). Taxonomy (GTDB): domain Bacteria; phylum Chloroflexota; class Anaerolineae; order Aggregatilineales; family J027; genus J027. The sequence continues at coordinate 1,416,750 of CBDCER010000003.1, forward strand.
CTGTGATAATCATGTCTTTCGAGGCATTCATAGCGTCGGATACCGCATGTAAATTATCAGTGGGTTGATAAGCTAGCATTGCACTGACACCTTGGGGGACTGAGCGTGTTGGCACAACTGATACCTCACGATCCGGTACTAAACTCACCACTTGTTGCGCGGTCAAAATTACATTTTTATTATTGGGGAGCAGGATAATTTTATCGGTATCCAGGTCATTGATGGTCTTCACAAATTCCTCAACACTGGGGTTATTGGTCTGCCCACCATTGACCAGGGCACTAACTCCCAATTGCTGAAAAACGGCGGCTAAACCATAGCCTGGCACAACCGTCACCGTCGCCACTTGACCAGGTTCCACTGGCTGCAAATCCAACGTATCAGACCAGTGCTTTTGACGTTTCTGAGCAAATTCCAAATATTGTTCTAGCATGTTCTCAACAACGACATCCGTTAGTTGGCCTACATTGGCAGCATACTCTAGTGGATGGCCCGGATTGCGGACATGCACATGCACTTTCACCAAATCGTCTCCTGGAGCCACCACCACCGAATCTCCCATCGCTTCCATAGCAGACTTGATAGTATCACTGTGGAGTTCATGGCCTTTGATGACAAATTGAACATCATAGATGTTTTCGCCTGGATGTTGCAGAAGACCACCTTCATGATCCGAAATGGTTTCTTCTAGCAGGACTCCACCTTCAACTACCACTGTCTCGCCCTTCAGGTAGCGCAACATGCCTTCTATCACATACATCAGACCCACGCCACCGGAATCGACAACACCGGCATCTTTCAACACAGGCAACATATCGGGAGTTCGCTTTACAGCATCCCAACCCCGCGTAACCATGAGATCCAGCAGTTCCAATAAGTTTGCGGTGGTTTCTTGATTGGATTCAGCTTCCTCTGTCATTTCCCGTGCTACGGTCAGGATAGTGCCTTCCACCGGGCGTTGTACACCACGATATGCTGTATCGGTGGCGCGTCGCAGAGCCTTGACCATCAAGGGGGCGTCAAAAACATCAGCATCGTCCAGCGCATCCGCGAAACCTTTCCAAAGTTGCGACATAATGGTGCCGGAATTACCTCGCGATCCCATGATTGCGCCATGCGAGATTTGCCGAGCTACTTGACTGACCTGGAGTGTTTCCAAATCAGCGATTTCCTTGTTGGCGTTCCGCATCGTCAACAGCATATTAGTCCCGGTATCGCCATCTGGTACCGGAAATACGTTCAGTTCATTAACATGCTGATAGTGCCCTTCCAGCCAGCTTAAGCCAGCCGCCGCCAGTGTTTTCAACTGTTGTCCATTACAGGTTAAGTTCTTTTCGTCGCTCACAACTGTTATTTCTCGTCTGCTTTGCTGATCCTCAATCCCTGCACATGCACACACACCTGATTCACAGGCATTTCGCAATGTTTCTCCACAGTATAGCGCACTGCATTGATAATGCTGGTTGCCACGCTGGCAATGCGTGTGCCATATTCCAACACGACATACAATTCAATTGAAATCTGGTTATCATCGATGTCCACACCCACACCCCGATTATGGTCGCGGGTCAATGTCGCCGCAATATCCGAAGCCAAATTTGGCGTTGTCATGCCAACTACACCATACGTTTGGGTGACAATACGACTGACCAGATTGGCAATGGCATTGGGTGAAATTTCAATTATTCCATACTTATTTTCTTTTGTCGCCATAAATTTGATGACCCTTGTAGACTACTGGTCGGTATGATACCATTAGCGCCGCACCAATTTTAGCAGATAAAGGTTAAGTTGTATGGCAAAGTGTGAATATTGCGGAAAACACACCCGATTCGGCCAGAGTAACCCTTTCTCGCAGAAGAAAACCAAGCGCACCTTTAAACCTAATCTACAAAAAGTGCGCGTAATGGAGCGTGGAAAGATGATTTCACGCACTCTATGTGCCAAGTGCATCAAAACACTGGGCAAGGCTCCCCGGGTACGAAAGACTAAATCATCGGCCAAAGCCTAATGATTGACGATGAATATAGCGGATAAAAAGGCCAGCAGCGATAGCTGGCTTTTTTGCTATATGGACCGGGGGCGTTCATACGCGTTGATGGCTGCATTCAGTACCGCTATGCTCGCTGCAATATCTCCCTCCGCTTGAAAGATCGAACTCCCTGCTACCAACACATTTGCTCCAGCCTTCAAGACATATGGTGCTGTTTGGGCATCGATGCCACCATCAACCGTCACATCCACTGGATGCTTGACTGACCGTAACATCTGATGAATCGCTAGTAGTTTTGGTAGAACCTCTGGCAAAAATTTCTGACCGCCAAACCCTGGATTAACGGTCATCACCAGCACAATATCTACCATGCCAATAATCTCGCTCAGTAGCGAAGCTGGGGTATGAGGATTGATGGCGACACCCGCCCTGATACCCAATGCTCGAATTTGTTGCAGAGTACGGTGCAAATGCGGTGAGGCTTCCAGATGAACTGTGATTGCTGAGGCGCCGGCTTTAGCAAAGGCTGTGATGTGACGTTCTGGCTCCTCGATCATCAAGTGTACATCCAGGGGTAGATTAGTCACTTGTTTGATAGCTTCCACTACCATTGGCCCCATCGAGATATTCGGCACAAAGCGACCGTCCATCACGTCAATGTGGATCAAATCGGCTCCGTGCTGCTCCGTTTCCTGGACGTCACTGCCAAGTTTTGTAAAATCCGCGGCCAATACCGATGGTGCAATCTTGATTTTTTGCTCCATTAAAGTAATCTCCCTATGATTGATTAGAATTATTCATGTGCCAGTGCGGTTAGTTCGGCTATAATGGAACATATCATATCATCAGGATTGCTTGTGGCACAGAATCTACGTCTTTTCATCGCAATTGAACTCCCCGAAACCAATCGTGAACCTATTCATCGTATGTTGCGGAATTTTCAGCAGGCTATCCCGCGCCGAACTGTGCGGTGGGTCAACACCGAGAACCTGCACCTGACGTTGAAATTTTTGGGAGATACGCCTGTCAATCAGGTAGATCATATTGGGGCAGTGCTGCATGATGCTGTGAAAGCGCATCGTCCATTTAACATTGATATTGTGGGCGCAGGCTGTTTTCCGAATCACCGGAAACCGCGAGTAATCTGGCTGGGCCTACATGATGAATCAGGCCAATTAACTGTATTGCATCAGACAATTGAGGAACATATTGTGCCGTTCGGTTTTCCCACTGAGAAACGTTCCTTCAAACCTCATCTGACGATGGGGCGTGTGAAGCGGCAGGTTTCCAGACAAGAACTTGCGCAAATTGGCGATCATGTGCAGCAAACAAACATTGGTAAACTGACAACTTGGCCGTGTCGGTCAGTACGGCTGATGCAAAGTGATTTAACATCCCAGGGTGCTGTTTATACTTGTTTAGTCGAGGCAAAATTAGCGGGAGGATAATGACTATATGGCAGAGGAAACACTGCAACCTCAAGAATATGCTCGGATCATGGTCGATCTGATCTCGGACATTAAAGGCGAAGACATCATTTTGATGGATTTGCGCGAGATTACTATCATCACCGATTTTTTCGTTATCTGCACAGCGGACAACGAACGCCAGCTAAAAGCAATTGTCGAACACATTGCTGAGACGATGAAACAGGAATATGATGTGCGTGCCTGGCGGGTCGAGGGACACGCCTCTGGTGGGTGGGTTCTGGCAGATTTTGGGGATGTCGTTGTGCATGTTTTCAGCGAAGAGCAACGCCACTATTATGATCTTGAGCGATTGTGGCAAGATGGTAAAATTTTGCTGCGTGTGCAATAGATTGTACTAGACAAGACTTAATCTGACACAGATGATTATCCGGCGAATATTTTTGTGCGATCCGTCACGTCGTCTGAGATGTCAGGCTCCTTTGCTTCAAGTTGTCGTTCCAGCATCTTCTGAAAAGCGAGATGCTTGGTTTCACGAAAGGTTTGTAGTGGTGTACGCCCGTCACAATGTTTGCCAGAGTGACTACGTTCACGATTGTACTGAATAAGCCATTCATCCAGATCAGCCTGTAATTGTTCCAGGGTAGTATATAGCGTTTTGCGAAAAGCGGCCTGATAGAACTCATCTTGAATAGTGCGATGCAGGCACTCACAAATGCCGTTGGTTTGGGGTGAACGCGCTTTGGTCTTGGTGTGGGCAATGTTCTCAATCGCCAGGTAAAGCTGGTACTCATGATGCTGCAAAGCGCCACAATACTCCGTACCCCGATCAGTCAAGATCCTTAACAAAGGAAGCGCTTGTTCCTCAAACCAGGGGATCACACGATCGTTGAGCAGATCAGCTGCTGTAAGTGCTGTCTTGGCGGTGTAGACTTTGGCGAAAGCAACTTTGCTATAGGTATCAATGAAGGTCTGTTGGTAGATACGCCCAATGCCCTTGATCGTCCCGACCTAGTAGGTATCCTGGGAGCCAAGATAACCGGGGTGATGGGTTTCGATTTCTCCATCGCCTGGAGCTGGGCCTCGGTCAGGATCATTGTATTGTCTGCCGCCAGCATCGCTTCCAGGGCTTTGAGCCCTTTCTTGAACGTTTCCAGATTATGCCGCAACCAGATCCAGCGTACCCCGCCCGGCGACACAAAGATCCCGCGCTTCTTCAATTCGTTGCTGTCCCGTTTTTGACCGTAGGCCGGGTTATCGGTCGCCAATTTCAATACAGCTTTTTCAACTTCGGGGGCAACGCGATTTGCTTGATTCGGCTTCTTGCGGCTGATCTCTCGCAGCCCTTCTGCCCCATGTTCGCTGTATATTTCCCGAAATCGGTAGAAACTGTCCCGTGCGTATCCCATGATCCGGCAGGCCTCACTCACGTTGCCTAACTTTTCAGCCAGTGTTAACAGTCCCAATTTGTTTTTGATGACCTTTTCTTCGCTAGTCATCTGACACTCCATTCCTTTCTCAGAACCTCTGACTTTTACTTCGAGTGTCAGATTAAATCTCGACTATTTCAGTTCATTAGTATTGTTTTTGCGATGATCAATTTGCGTCATGTTTTTGCTGCAACAGTTTGAATCAGTGCTATTCGTGTATGGGAAGTCATCATATCCTAACAAAACCACCGCTACCCATCCTCCCCCAACGTCCGCTCTCGCACACTTGCCCGCAGCCTCCCCCGCTGCAACTGAATATCCACCATAGTTGCTCGGTCCGCGTCAATGGCATCCGTCAACTGCTTGCCATCCCCCGCCCGCCGCACAATCGCATAACCTCGCGCTAATATTGCTGCTGGATTACCAGCCTGCAACCCTGCCTGCTGACGCATCAACCGTCCCCGCCACGCCTGCAAATATGTCCCGATCCCGCGCTCCAGCCGCATCGCTAGCCCATCTGCACGCTGCCGCCAATTTTCTACTGCACGCCCCGGCGACAGATGCCGCAACGAGCGTTGCTGCACTGCCAAATCTTGCTGATATCCCTCCATAAGGCCATGCACGGCCTTGTAACCTCGTTCCTGCAACAATGTCACTGCATAAATCAGCGTATCAGCTTCTGGCGTAACCAGTTCTGCCGCGGCTGACGGAGTCGGCGCACGTCGATCTGCCGCAAAATCCACCAGTGTATAATCAACCTCGTGTCCCACGCCCGTCACCACTGGCAACGGAGCATCGACCACCTTCCGCACCACATCCTCATCATTGAAGCACCACAAATCTTCCAGGCTGCCCCCACCGCGCACCAGCAAAATCAGGTCAATATCATTTCGCCGGTATAGCCGTTCCAATGCCGCGATGATCTGCGGTGGCGCTTGCTCCCCCTGTACCAGCGTCGGACTCAGAATCACCTCTGCCACTGGAAAGCGCCGCCGCAACACATTCAACACATCCTGAAAAGCCGCCGCACTCGGTGACGTCACCACGCCAATCCGACGCGGAAAAAACGGCAGCGAGCGTTTCCGCTCAGGGTCAAACAACCCCTCTGCTTCCAACTGCGCCTTCAACAGCTCAAACTGCAAATGCAAATTGCCCACGCCCACTGGCTGCATGGCATCTGCCACCAGTTGATATTCTCCGCGCGGCTCATAGACTGAAATACGCCCATGCGCCAACACATGCTCTCCATGCTGCGGCGTATAGCGCAAACGAGCCGCGCTCGTCTTCCACATCACGGCCTTCAATTGAGCATCGGCATCTTTCAGCGTGAAATAGACATGCCCCGACGACGCCCGTGTCAGGTTGCTGATCTCGCCCTCCACCCAGATATCTTGCAACATCGGGTCGCGTTCCAGCTTTTGGCGGATGTGGGCCGTTATCGCGCCAACCGTGTACGAGCCTTGCGGTTCTTCATCATCAACGAAAAGCGGTAAATTTTGCATGAGAAAATTGTACGGCAAAATGGCCGGTTTGTGCTACAATTTCAGGCGGAAACTCATATCAACGAGCTAATAAATAAGGTGATTATTAAATTCTGTCTTACAGAAATCACACCTCCCGCCCATGCTTGGGGGGGATTGAGGGACGGCTTATTCTGCCCACACCATGAAAATAAGGAGCAAAATCAATGCTGACGGAAGCTGAACGTCAAAAACTCGCTGAAAAATTGGCCGGATTGTCCTACAAAGGCGCTCGCAAAGAACTCCGTCGCCTCGACCCCGATGCCAACCTGAAGTTCTGGCGCAATAGCCTCAAAAACGAGACGCACACCGCCTACGAACTACCCAACCTTGGCGTGCGTGTCATCCTGGTCGAGCGACACGACGCTCGCCCCATTTCGGATAAAACTTTGCAGAAAGTGAAATACTACTATACTGAGGCACGGGTCGAGGAATGGTTATCGCCCCAATAGCTCAAGTCTCAAGCGGAACCGAAAAGCCGAATGTGCTGCCTACGCCTTCCTCACTGGTGAACCACACTCGCCCTTTGTGGCGGCGGGCGATTTCTGCCACCAGACTCAGGCCAACCCCGTTGCCTTCAATATCAGAAATGGCATCACGCTGGGCCCGATACCCGCGTTGAAAAATACTGGCCTGCTGGTCTTTGGGGATTCCCAGGCCAGTATCTTGGACCGTGAATAAAAACCGCACACCATCGTCCACATAAGCCCGCACCGTGATCGTGCCGTCTTCCGGCGTATATTTGGTGGCGTTACTCAGATAATTTACCATTGCCTGCCGCAACTGTGCCGAATCACCCGTCAATTTCGGCATATTCGGCGCAATCTCTTGCACAAGTTTTTGTCGCTTCCGATTAAGCCCTTCTCGAATCGCCGCCACCGTATCATTAACCAATTGGTACGGATCAACACTGCCACTTCTGAACTTGCTCTCACGTTCGATCCGCTCATCATTTAATAGGTCATCAATCAATGTGTCCATCCGACTCAGCGCCCGGAAGACCTCTTCCATCCATGACTTTTCCACATGCTCGCCCTGTTCCAGATCCATCAGTGTCATATTGATGTAACCCAACGCAATATTGAGCGGATTCTTGAGGTCATGCGACGCCATCCGTATCATATGCGACTTCAGCCGGTTCAGGTCTTTCATCGAAGTCACCTCGCTAAAGACCACGATATATCCCGGCAGCCCCTCATCTCTCTGTATAGCAGCAACATTTACCTGAAAATCGCGTTCTCTGAATTCATCATGTATCTCAAACAGGCGATGTCCTTCCTGAAAATCCGCCCCAACCATCTGCTGAGTCAGGTTGGACCACATCGGGTTATCGCCCACAACATCCACACGCTCCCCAATCACTCCCGCAGCGGGCTGCCCCAGCAACACACTGGCCTGGTTATTGGCGAGTACCACCCGAAACGCATGGTCTAGCATAAATAGTGGCTGTCCCACATTCTGCAAAACCGTTTCCAATTGATGACGTTGCGCTTGCACCCGGTCAAATAGATAGGCATTATGAATCACCATGCTGGCCTGCCCTGCAATGACCGTCGACAGTTCCAGGTCTGCCTGGCTAAATCGCCCCGGCTCATCACTAACCATCGTCATCACGCCCTGGACTTCGCCCTCCAGCAAAAACGGCACGCATAACGCCGAACGCACATCTTCCTGTTCATCATCCAGGAAAACCAGCCAGCGTTCGTCCTCGTCAATATCTGCAACCACCGCGCCGCGCTTCTCGCGCACCACCCATCCCGCCAGCCCATGTTGCAATACCTCGCGCAGCGCGACCTGCGACATTTCCGGCGGCAAATTACGCTGAAGAATGAAGCGCCGATATGGACTGCCGCCACGATCCAGCAAGAAAATGCTGCCCTTCTTTGCATGGATAACATCAAGCATGATCCGCAGAATCTGTGTCAAGACATGATCCAGATCTAGCGTCATGATGAGTTGAGCAATCTGCATCAACGCCTGATATTCATTGGTTTTTAGATTATCCTTGTGTGGCACGGTTCCTCGATCCCAACTCGGCACTACGGCAACGCAAATTCACAAGTCACTTCTGTTTCCTCATCAGTGGTTGGGCACTCCACCAATACATCATCGTCGATCATTACTGCGAAGCTCGTGTTTTCAGCAGTTGCCACCCAAAAATGCGACCTCGTCGCAGTACGCCATATATACGTATTATAACGTCGGCACGGCTCGGCAAGTTCCGTTCCTTCCAAAATAAGGAGTTGCACACATCCTTCCGGGAAGAAATGTTCCAATATCGTCTCCGATAAGACACTTTCCCATGAGATTGCTGCAAACCGCCGTTGCTGATTACTCACAAACACCAATGGACGTATGTTTTGTTGTTCATTTGAAACATTCTCTAGCAAAAACCGCTCGTTGGTATATCGCAACTGAATGTCAGGCGGTTCATCCGGTATTGGTGTATCGCTGGGTTCCGGTGTATCCGTATCCGTCGGTTCTGGTGTCGATGTTGTGCTTGGTTCCAGCGTATTTGTCGGCTCCGGTGTCGGCGTTTCACTGGGTTCCGACGTTGGTGTGTCGCTAGGTTCTGGCGTCGGTGTGTCGCTGGGTTCCGGTGTATCCGTATCCGTCGGTTCTGGTGTCGATGTTGTACTCGGTTCCGGCGTATTTGTCGGCTCCGGTGTCGGCGTTTCACTGGGTTCTTCAGTTGCTAGAGCAACACTTTCAGTCAGCTCGTCAGTGGGTTCCTCAGTAGCTACTTCAGTTATAACTTCCGTCCCTACCTCCACAGTCGCTTCTGCGGTAACTGCCTCAGTCGGCTCATCAGTGGGTTCCTCAGTATCAGTTGCCGTGGCCTCGACTGTAGCGGTTGCCGAAGGTTCTACAGCAAGTATCGCATCAGCCGTACTCGTAGCCCGCGCTGCATCCTCCGTTTCAGTCAGTTCGGTTTGAGCCGCAGCCCCATCGCCACCACTATCATCATCACCACCGCCGGACATCAGCACCGCACCAATTCCCAAAACCGCCAACAACGAGATAACCGCGATCAATGCCCAGGGTATACTACGCTTTTTTTCATCGCCAACTTTCGCGGCTGGCATAGCCTCAATATTGGTTTGCTGCTGGGCTGTTTCTTCAACTGCGGTCACCGCAACAGCTGGAGATGGCGCGGCAGGCGTCACAACCGGTTCAGTCTTGGCGGGGGTAGAAGGCTTCGATTCATCCTGAAGTGAGCGCAAATATTGCTCCAGCGACGCACTTTGCATAGGTTGTGGTTGTGGTTTTGGCGGCAGTGCCGCCGCACGCAACTCCACCGTATCTTCATCTTTCGTGCCCAGCGCCCGTTCCAAAGCATTAACCATCTCTTCGCCAGTCTGATAGCGGTTTTTAGGTTCTTTGGACAAAACGCGCAACAATACTTTTTCAACCCCCGCTGGCAATTCTGGGTTATAAAGCGTGGGGGCGGGTGGCGCTTCATTCAAATGCTTGAGTGCCACACTCATCACCGATGGATCATCGAAGGGAACCTGTCCCGCAAATGCTTCATACAGCACAACTCCCAGCGAATACAAATCGCTCTGGGGCACTGCCCGCGCCGACGAAATGGCCTGTTCCGGTGCGATATAATGGGCGCTGCCAAAGGTATCACCCATTGTCCCTTCTTGTGTACTAAGCGCCAGCCCAAAATCGGTTAGCACTGCACCAGTGCTAGTCATCATAACATTCGATGGCTTAATATCACGATGGATAACGCCCTGTTCATGAGCATAATCCAGTGCGCTGGCGATGTCGCGAGCCATCTTCAGAATGTCCAGATAGGGCATTCGCTCTTGCTTTTCACCCAAATCCTTTAACCGCATCCGTAGATCATCGCCATCCAGAAAGACCATTGCCATATAATACAGCCCTTCCAGATCGCCAAACTGATAGACGCCCACGATGTTGGAATGTCGCAGCCGTGCAATAGCCCGGGCTTCGCGCTGGAATCGCTGTTTATACTCAGCCTCGTCTGCTGTTGCCACAAAATCGCTGGTAATCACCTTAACAGCGGCATAGCGATCCAAGTTTTCATCATAACCCTTATAGACCCGCGCCATGCCCCCACGGCCCAACAAATCTTGAATGGTATAATCGCCTAACTTTCTACCGATGAGTGGATCCGGTGATGACATATTTTTCTCTTTAAAGGCTTCCAAAAGATCGTATTGATTTACCCATAACTTCCTATAAGTATAGCGAATATTCGCCCCAACACGAGGCCGAAATCAAATTCAACAGATTTGTCGTCACAGAGATGCGCGTACACTGTATAATAGACAGAAGTTTCGTTTACTTAACTGTGTGAGGTTATCATGCCAAAATCGCCGCATGATGTCAGCGAAGCCGAAATCCGTCGGCTTTGCCGCGATTTACTAAATAGTGCGCGGGAAGAAGCCGCCCGCCTCAAACATAACTACATTGGTACCGAACATCTCTTCAATGCCATGACCCGAACCCAGAATGGGATCGCCACCCTGATCCTTGCCGATAGCGGTCTCGACCCGCGTGAAGTGCGAAACACCTTGCGCCGCGAAGTCGGTAGTGGCGAAGACACCGTTGCCGAAACTCCACCGCTAACGCCGCGTTCCCACAACATCCTGGCCCAAAGTGTCTATCTGGCCGACGATCTAGGAGCGCCCCGCGTCACCGAAGAACAGGTGTTGCTAACCATGTTGCAGGATGGTGATGGTATTGCTGTCCGCAAAATTAAGGAGTTGGGGGTCGATGTTCAATACTGGATTGACTACCTATCTCGATTCCTGAATATCAACCAGGACGAGGAAGAATCCGAGGATGATGACAGCTTCTTCAGTGATATTCTTGACGATGATGACTTTGAAGATTTGCTGGATGCCGAGATCGAGCGTGCCCCTTCTGGCTCCATTCCCACTCCCTTGCTCGACAAGTATGGGCGTGATTTGAATGAACAGGCTCGCGCTGGCAAGATCGGCCCTGCCATCGGACGCGACCACGAAATCCGGGCCGTCGCTCGCACGCTCACCCGCAACAAGAAAAACAACCCGCTGTTGGTCGGCGATGCAGGCGTTGGTAAAACTGCCATCATCGAAGGGCTGGCTTGGCAAATCAGCAATAGTCAAGCTCCCACTGCCTTACAACCTAAACGCATCGTTCAAATCGAAATCGGCATGTTGGTCGCCGGAACCAGCCTGCGCGGTCAATTCGAGGAACGCCTGGGCGGCATCATCGACGAAGCCAGTGCCGCTACTGACATCATCCTCTTTATCGACGAAATCCACACCATCGTCGGCGCTGGCGATACCATTGACAGCAACCTAGATGCCGCCAATATCCTGAAGCCAGCTCTGGCACGCGGCGACATCGCCTGCATTGGCGCGACCACCTTCGAGGAATATCGCAAAGCCATCGCCAAAGATCCGGCCCTAGATCGCCGCTTCCGCACCATTGACATCCAGGAACCCAACGAGGAAGACACCCTCGTCGTGCTGGAAAACGTCTATCAGCGCTACGAAAAACATCACAAGGTCAAAATCCTGCCGGAAGCCCGCGAAGCTGCTGTCCACCTCTCGGCCCGCTACCTCGTCGAACGCCGCCTGCCCGACAAAGCCCTTGATCTGCTAGACGAAGCCTGCGCCCGCCTTGTCATCCAAACCCACTCGCCCGATCTGGCCGAAGGTGAACAATTGGAAGTCAATACGCAGACCATTCACGAAGTCCTCAGCGAGTGGACTGGCATCCCCATCGCCGAGTTGAAGGCCAGCGAGCGCGAAAAATATGCCCACATGGAAGAGGCCATCCGTCACCGTGTACGCGGCCAGGATCACGCCGTCAAAGTCGTTTCTGAAACCATCAAAACCCACCGCGCTGGCCTCAGCGACCCACGCAAACCGATTGGTGTCTTCTTATTCATTGGGCCAAGCGGCGTCGGCAAAACCGAGCTAGCGAAAGCATTGGCCGAGTTCCAGTTCGGCGATGAAAAAGCTATCATCCGTCTTGATATGTCCGAATTCCACGACGAGCATACAGTTGCCCGCTTACTTGGCGCACCGCCTGGCTATCGCGGCACTGAACGCGGCGGCCAATTGACTGAAACCCTGCGCCGCAAGCCTTACTCAGTCGTTTTACTGGACGAAGTTGAGAAAGCTGCGCCCCAGGTTTTCGATATTTTTCTGCAAGTCTTTGATGAAGGACGCCTGACAGATGCCATCGGCCACACCATTGATGGCCGCCACGCTATCTGGATCATGACCAGCAACATTGGCACGTCCGAAGTCGGCAAGGGACTTGGTTTCACCAACGAACCGGATCAATTGCCCGACTATTCTTTCCACCTTAAGAAGTTCTTCCGTCCCGAACTGCTCAACCGTATTGATGAGATAGTCATCTTCAATCCGCTTAACAAAGAGGCGTTGAACGAAATCTTGGATCTGAATATGATCGACATTGTCGAGCGCCTGCAAGAACAAGAGTTGAATCTGGAACTGGATGAGTCGGCCCGCGAAATCCTGCTCGCCGAAGGCTACGATCCGGCTAATGGTGCGCGTCCCTTGCGACGCGTCATCGAGCGCCAATTGACCCGCCCGCTGTCATCAGCCCTCCTCGAAAACACTTATCAGCCTGGCGAGACGATCTTGGTTATCGCTGATGGAGACAAAAGCCTGAGCCTTCAACGCCTAGCACCTGAACCCGAACCGGACTTTGAGCCTGTGCAAGAATCCGATCAGGAAGAATCTGCCGACCTACCCGAAGAATCTGTTCCCGAATCCCGAGACCAGGAAGACGATAGCTAAAGCATTTCTATGGAAATCCCACCCGTCCCACAAACCGGGCGTCAACGCCTACCTCTGGATATAGACGCCGAGTCTCATCTCCTGCGCCGTCGCCGCAAATCCGATCTTACCGATCTTTTTGCCAGCGATCCCAACCCCGAAGTCAGGAAAGTGGGACGACTCATCTTGCGCCGCGATGGGCCATTCCTCGGCGACTATCTGGAACTCGCCGACCTGTGTGCTGTCCTATCCCTACCCCCGTCTCAGGCCGAACCCCAGCTAAAAATCTACTATGTCGGCAAGACATTGGCTGCCTTTCGTCGTGCCATCACGCTCGTGCCCGATGATGAGAACATACGGGAAGCCCGCGATCTCTACATTCAATGGGTGCTGGCTGTAGCCCACAGGGTTCCCTCTCGATTGAACATCGCGGTTGCTTTATGGGTAATCGCTCACGAAGATCTGTCAGACGACCAACCTATCGACCAATTGCTGACGCACTATACTGCTCCATCACCCGATCCCACCTTAACCGAAACGGCGGCCCCCGATGCCACCGACATTTCGATTTATCATTCCCTAACTCGTGGCGAACAAGAGACTTTTGCCGCCCATGACAGCGAACCCCTCCTGTCCTATCCTCCTGAATTCATCGAAACGCAGTCCGGCGAGTCAGCGACAGTCGCCACCGAACCTCCCGAAAGCGCAGATACCTTCGGCCCACCGATTCGCAGCAGCGCCTCCCTCGTGCGCGAGAAAACGCCCGCCGATCAGGCTGAATACGGCATCGGCGACCATATTGGCAACCGCTATCGTATCGAGCAAAAACTTTATGGCGGCATGGGTATCGTCTACCTTTGTTTCGATACGAAGGAACGTTTGCCTGTCGCGCTCAAGACCTTCCAGAGCAAATTCCTACGTAACGAACGCGCCATTGCCCGCTTCACCAAAGAAGCACTCACCTGGATTCGCGTCGAGAAACACCGCCACATTGTCCAGGCGCTTCTGGTACAAAAATTCGAGGGCCGTCCGTTCATCATTCTGGAACATATCGCCGGGCCAGAGGGCGTTGGCCCCGACCTGCGCTCTTGGATTGATCACAACCTGATTGACCTCCAGACGGCCATTGAACTGGGTCTGCATATCTGCCTCGCCATGCAACACGCCACGCGCCAGGTCCAAACCCTCGTCCACCGCGATCTCAAGCCGGGAAATGTCCTGGTCACTCTCGATTCTGTTGCCAAAGTGACCGATTTCGGCCTGGTGCGCTCAGTTGAGGCCGAAGATTTGCTCGATGATGCCGACGCACCTGCTGACAATACCGCCCCACGCCTGACCCGGCACGGCGCTAAAGTCGGCACCATTCCCTATATGTCACCGGAGCAATGTCGCGCCGACGATGTGGACGAGCGTTCCGACATCTACGCTTTCGGCTGCGTACTCTACGAAATGCTGACCCGCCGCACCGTCTTCAAAGCCAAAAGTGCCTCCGACTGGCTGAAAGCCCATCAATTTGAGGCTCCGGCCTTTCCCGACACCCTCCCGTTCGACATACCAGATCGTCTACAGGCACTTGTCCTGGCATGTCTCGAAAAACCTCCCGCCAATCGCCCACAATCCTGGGTCGAACTGGTGGATGAACTAGCGATTATCTATGAAGATCTCGTTGGTGATTCCCCCGATCTCGAAGAAAGCGGCTTCGATATGGAAGTCAATGACCTACTGGATAAAGCCTACAGTCTCACCGAACTCGGCTATGTTGACGAGGCGCTCGAAGCCTACAACCGTGCCTTAGTTTTGGAACCCAAACACGCCCGTGCCTGGGCACGTAAGGCCCGCGCCCTGCGAATTGTCGAACGGTATGACGAGGCACTCCAGTGTGTCAACAAAGCCCTGGAACTCAATCGTCGCTTTGGGTGGGGCTGGCTCGTCAAAGGCCAGATCTTGGAGAAAATGGGCAAACTCGAACGCGCCCAAGCTGCCTACGAAACCAGCGCCGAGATCAAACCCGGCGATGTCCGTGTCTGGTACAACCAGGCCATCGTCCTCTTTTCATTAGGCCAGCGTGCCGAAGCCCTGGAGCGCCTCGAACGTGCCCTGCAATGCGATCCCCGCCATCAAGCATCCTGGGCCAAACGCGGCCAGATTTTGCGTAATCAAGGCCAATACATGCAGGCCCTCAATGCCTATAATCGCGCTCTGGAACTCAACCTATCATTTGCCTGGGCTTGGAATGGCAAAGGATTATGCCTGAAAGCGTTGGGGCGTCTGGAAGAAGCCTACGAAGCATTCCAACACGCTGCCGCTCATCAGGAAGACGATGTATGGATTTGGTACAACCAGGCCGAAACCCTGTTTGAATTAGGCCGCTTTCGCGACGCCATGCAAGCCGTCCAACAAGCCACCCGCGTCCAGCCCGACCATTTCTTCAGTTGGGCCAAACTCGCCCAAATCTGCCGCTATCTCGACCGCTATGAAGACGCTCTGAAAGCCTACGACCAGGCCATCCTCTTCAACCCCGACTACGCCTGGGCCATCAACGGGCGCGGCATCGTACTCGAACGACTCAAACGTTACGACGATGCCTTCGAGGCCTACCGTCGTGCCGCCGAACTGACGCCTGATGACGTCTGGCCCTGGTATAACCAGGGCAACCTGCTGATTTTGCAAGATCGCATCCAGGACGCCATTCCCGTTTTAGAAAAAGCTGTCAAAGTCAACCCGCTCCATGCTCGGTCTTGGGCACGGCTGGGCAACGCCCGACGGCGTGTCGGTGATAGCAAACAGGCCCTTGTGCATATCGACCGCGCCTTGAAACTCGATCCCAATTATGCCTGGGCCTGGAACGAAAAAGGGATCACCTTGGAAAAACTCAAGCGTTACCAGGAAGCATTGGATTCTTATCGTTATGCCTCTAAAGTTGACCCCAACAATGCCCATTACTGGTATCACCAGGCCGACTTGCTAGCCCAAATGGAATTGTTCCACGACGCGCTTTACCCTCTCGAACGCGCCTTTCGTGCCGACCCACGCTTCTATCGTGCCTGGGCACGGCACGGCCATGTGCTGCGCCGCCTACATCGCTACGAAGAAGCCCTGGCTTCCTACAGCCGTGCCGTAGAATTATCTCCCGATTATGCTTGGGCCTGGAATGGACGCGGTCTTGCCCTCAGCGCATTAGGTCGCCACGAAGAAGCCCTGGAGTGTTTCCGTCGCGCCGCCGAAATTACACCGGACGATTTCTGGTTCTGGTTTGGACAGGCCGATGAACTCATTGCTTTGCACCGCTACGAAGAAGCCCTGGATCCCTTAAGTCGTGTGCTGACCTTGAGTCCCGAACACCTGGAAAGCATCGGCAAACGTGGCTATGTCTTCCGCCGTCTGGGACGTTACGAAGAATCAGTCTCGGCTTACGATCAGGCATTGGCACTTGATCCCGGCTACGCTTGGGCCTGGAATGGGCGTGGCATGGCCCTCGAACGCCTGGATCGTTGCGAAGAAGCCCTCGCCAGCTACGAACGCGCCGCCCAACTCGATACTGATAGCATCTGGCACTGGATCAATCAAGTCCCTCCGCTACTCCAATTGGGACGTCCCCAGCAGGCGCTCGAAGTGGTTGACCAGGCGCTACAACTCGACGACAATAACGACTCCGCCTGGACGCGCAAAGGGCAAATTTTACGCCGTCTGGGCCGTTTCGTCGGAGCCATCGAAGCATACCAGCGTGCCCTCGAACTCGCCCCGGAATCGGCTTGGGCCTGGAATGGCATTGGTCAGGCTTGCGCTGCCCAGGACAATCTCGATCAAGCGTTACACTATATGCAAACCGCCACCCAACTTGCCCCCGACAATTTTTGGTTCTGGCACGATTTGGGGGATGTATTTTTGCGCCTATCGCGTTATAAAGAAGCCATCAGCGCTTTCAATCGTGTGCTAGAAATTAATCCGAAACATCGGCCTTCGCGCCAAAAACGCACGACTGCCCGTCAAAAATTAGATGATAATGATGTTTAAGACCATTTTCAGGAGTTGAAATGCACAAACAAATTTCGATCACCTTCATGAGCGGCCCCCGCGACGGCGATCAGGTTGTGGTTGATATTGACGAGGAGCAACTCACCCCCCCCCTGATTATTGCCATTGGCCGCCGCGAAGACCTCGACATTTGCCTGAACTACGACAATCAGGTGTCGCGTCTGCATGCCCACCTCAATTTCGACGGTGAACACTTCTGGCTGGAGGATTTGGGCAGTCGCAATGGCACGTTTCTCAACGAGGAGCAACTCACTGCTTCCGAAAAATACACAATCGAACCCGGCACGATCTTCAAAGTCGGGCGCACCTGGCTCCGGCTCGATCCCCAGCCTTCCGATGTCACCGCTCCCGCCAAACCCATTGACCCGCCCTCGGATGATGAAGACCCGCCTTTCTAATTGGCTTCGCCACTTAATCCTGGTCGGCCTGTTATGGCTGCTTGCCATAAGCAACACGCCGCATGATGTGGCTGCCCAGGATGTGAGATTACCCGTCGCTCCCATTGGCACACACCCGCGTGTGCTGATTTCTCAACCCTACCTCCAACAGACTATCCAACCTCGTATCACGGCCTATCCCGCTCTATGGAATGCTTTCCAAACATATGTCGATGGCGATAGCATCCCCCGCGATTTGGAAACCCACCCCGAGGCCGTCATTCGCGCTTTGGCGTTGGCCTGGCAATTGACCAATAACGCAACCTACCGTGATCAGTCCATTGCGGCTATGCAGCAACTCGTCAACCAGATCGAAGACGCCCCTGTCATGAACGGTGGCACATGGAATGGCGATTTTCTGGCCTGGGTCGCTGCCCTCGCCACTGCCTACGATTGGCTACACGACTCACTCTCTACCGATGACCGTGCCATTCTCGCTGACACTCTGATGCGTGCGGCCCAACGCCTGCAAGACCCCAACGCCGACTCCGGGCAGGTCTGGGTTCCCGCAGCCGAAATCGGCGAAGATGGCGATTACCTTTTCCACGCCTTCAACGCGCCTCAGTGGCTTTGGACGCTCACTGTAACCGGATTAGCGGTCGAGGGTGATCATCCCCGCGCTGCTGCCATTGTCGATACCGCCCGCGACTACTGGCTACAATACAGCCTCCCCGCCCTGGACATCCAACCCAATGGCGCGTGGGCTGCTGGGCCAGTCGATGGCTTCACCGCTGCCTGGTGGAACATCCAGACCGCCCTGGCCTGGTGGACAGCGCACGGCGAGAACTATTTCGAGGAGACTGGCTGGTGGTACGAGCGCATCGCCTATAACCTCATGCTGCACTATCCCAATTCGCGGGGCTATCCCGCCATCATCGGCGATGGCGAACGCAACCATCCCTATGCCGCCTATAGTCGCGCCCAGAATTTAGTCCTCCGCAATGTATTCCCCGACACGCCCTATGCTGCCTGGGTCGATTGGATCGCCCGCCAGACTTCTGGCCCCGACTGGTTGCTGATTGAGGAGCTGTTGTGGCGCGACCCTGGCCTTTCTGGCGAACCACCCGACATCTTGACCTGGCGTTCCTTCGGCACAAATCACGTCTTCATGCGTAGCAACTGGGTTGATACTGTCGGCAGGCTCGATGCCACCACTACCCACATCACCTTCCATGCCGGAGATTACTTCGCACCCCGCCAGTTTTTCGATCAGGGTAGTCTCACCATCTGGCGAGCAGGCGATGATCTACTGGTACGCGGCGGTGTCTATTCTGGCACGGGCGACACCGACCACGCCGCCAACTACTATGCTCGCACCATCGGCGGCAACACCCTTCGTATCTGCGATCTCGCCGAAACCTTTGACGATATTCGTCCCAACAATGAAACGGGCATCTGGCTCAACGACTGCGGCCAGCATCCTGTTGGCCCCGCCAACTACGCCGCCATCAACCACGAATACTGGTTCGCCAACCGCAACCGCTACGAAACCGCCAACATCGAGCGCATTTTCGACAGCGAAACCATCACCTACCTCCGCAGTGACATCACTGATGCTTACCATGCTTCCAAAACCGGGGAAATTATCCGCGAGATTGCCTATATCCGGCCCGGTACAATCCTAGTTCACGACCGCCTACTCATCGACAGCCCATCCTTCACCACCATCCATACTCTGCACTTTAACACCTTCCCCCGACGGGCCGAAGATGGCTGGATCGTGACGGGGGCATCGTCTGCTCTCCATATCCAACACCTGACGCCTGGTGTCCAAACTGAAGTCACGGAGGGCTATGTCACCGCCGGACAACTTCTGCCCCCCACATTCAATGCTTATGATGATACCTTCTATGGCCTATTCCAGATGGATACCCTGCCACCCGAACCCACTACCCGTCCCTGGTTCCTAACCGCCTTTACCGCCGCCGATGTAGCTGAAAACCCACCGCTTACCACGCCTATATTCGGCGGGAGTATGCGCGGAGCGGTCATCAGCACCCCCGATACCCGCTGGCAGGTCATGTTCGACGATGATCCCTTCGACGTCACCAATGCCAGTTTCGCGGTTGAAAATGGGGTGGTGTTTCTCTTTTTGACAGGATTAGTCCCCGAAACCGATTACACCTTGAATTGGGCTGATCGCCGCACCGAAACGGCTGCCACGCACGGCGCTGGCACGCTCTTGCTAGTAAATCCCGTGCCTGGCCCCTTTGAACTCCAATTAGGTACGGAAGATTAACACCATTCCTTGGCGTACATTCGCCCACGAATCTTGCTTCTACCCAGTTCACTAAATCCACTCGCCTCCTCCCGACCAACGATGATGAACATCCCCCTCTTTATCATCCATCGTGGTATTTTCTATAAAATGATAAATTTGATGTTAATTATTTTAGTTTCAGATTTCACAAACAACCGCAGCCGCATCATGATGCGAATGTTTCTATTAGCATTCCTATAACATCATCATGATTGCAACACTGTCAATAAGAGCACCGAGCCTCGTCTTTATCGATTCTTATACAAATCTCTCGCTTACTGACCTATATCTTGGCTTATACTATAGTTATTGCTACTTGCTCAATGGGAATCCATATTCAAAACATTTGGGAGACTACTATCAACAAATAACCTTGCCTATTGAGTCCATATAGGGTCTTTCAGCATTGCAGTTAAAGCATGATTTGATAACCATAACAAGGGGGTACAGAAAAAACTACAGAATTCTAATTCAACCAACCACCACTTTCAAACAACAACATTGAGGAGACATCATCATGAAATACCAGTTGAGGAACTGGTACCCAACAAGTGTTGCCACACTGCTGGTAATGCTCATCGCCGCACTATTTGGGGTTGGAACACTGGGAAATAGCCCCTCCACAACTTATGCCTCGGACGGCGGCACCGTTTACCCCGGAAATCCTATGTGTTCCGACTTTGGCCTCTTCGAAATTGCTTACTTCGAACCCAACTACAATACGACAATTGGCCCCGTTACTGTATCCAGCGCCGACGGTGTTTACTTTGACTGGTCATCAACCGTTGGCATTGACGCCGTCATTGTCAAAGGTGGCACGGACGGTAACGTGTACTTCTATGATGAAGGGCTGGGTGATTCTGGGCTGCATTCTCCAATTAACCCGAACAACAACATGCCTTTCGAAATCAGTCACATCTCGTTCTGTGTTGACTTTGAACTAGGAGTTTCAAAGACAGCCACCGCGAGTTACGACCGTACCATCACCTGGAACATCACCAAAGTGGAGGACGAGAGCTTTGTTGGGTTCGCGGGTGACACTTTCAACTACGACTACGATGTAACAATCACCAAGAATGTAGTCGAAAATAACTATTCGCTGAGCGGTGTCGTGACTGTTCATAATCCAGCACCGTTTGAGGCCCAATATTCGGTGACCGATACGACTGATGTCGGCATTGATCTCGGTACCATCTGTTCCGGCGTACTTCCGCCTGGTGGATCAGTGGATTGCCCCTATAGCTCTTCTGCTGTGCCCGGAGCTTTGAGCGGCACCAATACTGCAACAGCCACCAGCTCAACCCCTGCCATGAACGGGGGGCAAGCGAGTGCGGGTTTCACTTATAACGCGAACGTTATCGGTCACGAATCCGTTACCTTCAATGACAATCCCTACAGCGGATACAATCAAACCGTAAATAGCAACACCGTCATCAACATTCCTGGCAGCTATACCTGCTCGACTGCCGATGTTTATGGCGATGATTTGATGTATACCGACTCTGAAACGAATACCGGCACGCTTGTTGAAACCGGTCAGTCTGATGATGCCACCAAGGACTTTACGTGCTATATCTGGGATGTGGACAAGACAGCCGAAGGCTCCTACAATGACCAATATCGTTGGGAGATCGAGAAGACGGTTGATCCTGAGTCCCAAAGTGGTTTTGCGGGCGATACGCTGGAGTGGACGTGGTCAATCACCTGGGAATCGTTCTTTGTCGAGGAAATCAACCACGCCGTTTCGGGCATCATCACCGTCACCAATCCGGCTCCGTTAGAATTGACGGTTGCGGTGGCTGATGAGTTGACTGGTGGTTTCGCGGCCTCGGTTACCTGTAACGACGGCGACGGTGGCACATCGCTGACCATCGCAGCCAACAGCTCTGGTACGTGTAACTACACGGCTGAACCCGGCTCGCAACTGGCGAATAACACCGCGACGGCCTCCCGTAACGGTGTCTCCTTCTCCGATACCGTTCCTGTCAACTGGACGCAAGGTGAAGATGTGGGGCTGGATGCTGAGATCAGCGACAGCGACAACGTCGACATCCCCGTGGACGCCGCACAACCCTACGAGTACACCGAATTCGTTGAATGCTCAACTGATACAACTGTCTACGTCGATAACAGTGTGAGCTATTCAGGTGATGCGACCAATACTGCCGAGATCACCTGGACAGATGGATCAGACGAGTCCACCGCGGAAACGTCCTACACCTGCTACATCTGGGAAGTGAGCAAGACGGCTGAAGGCTCCTACCAAGATCGCTACGAGTGGGAGATTAACAAGACCGTCGATCCTGAAGAGCAGAGCGGCTTCGCAGGCGACACGCTGGAATGGACCTGGTCAATCACCTGGGAATCGTTCTTCGTCGAGGAAATCAACCATGCGGTTGAGGGCGTTATCACCGTCACCAACCCCGCTGACATTGAACTGACAGTGGATGTAGCTGATGAGTTGACAGGTGGTTTCGTAGCCTCGGTCACCTGTAATGACGGCGACGGTGGCACATCGCTGACCATCGCAGCCAACAGCTCTGGCACGTGCGACTACACAGCTGAACCTGGCTCGCAACTGGCCGAGAACACGGCGACAGCCTCGCGTGACGGTGTCTCCATCTCCGACACGGTTCCTGTCAACTGGACGCCCGGCGACGATGTGGGGCTGGATGCTGAGATTAGTGACAGCGACAACGTCGACATCCCCGTAGACTCCGCGCAACCCTACGAGTACACTGAATCGGTTGAATGCTCAACTGATACAACTGTCTACGTCGATAACAGTGTGAGCTATTCGGGTGATGCGACCAATACTGCCGAGATCACCTGGACAGATGGATCAGACGAGTCCACCGCGGAAACGTCCTACACCTGCTACATCTGGGAAGTGAGCAAGACGGCTGAAGGCTCCTACCAAGATCGCTACGAGTGGGAGATTAACAAGACCGTCGATCCTGAAGAGCAGAGCGGCTTCGCAGGCGACACGCTGGAATGGACCTGGTCAATCACCTGGGAATCGTTCTTCGTCGAGGAAATCAATCACGCAGTTTCAGGCGTCATCACCGTCAACAACCCGGCTGACATCGAACTGACAGTGGATGTGGCTGATGAGTTGACTGGTGGTCTCGTAGCCTCGGTCACCTGTAACGACGGCGATGGTGGCACATCGCTGACCATCGCAGCCAACAGCTCTGGCACGTGCGATTACACAGCTGAACCTGGCTCGCAACTGGCCGAGAACACGGCGACAGCCTCCCGTGACGGCGTTTCTATCTCCGACACGGTTCCTGTCAACTGGACGCCCGGCGACGATGTGGGGCTGGATGCTGAGATTAGCGACAGCGACAACGTCGACATCCCCGTAGACTCCGCACAACCCTACGAGTACACCGAATCGGTTGAATGCTCAACTGATACAACTGTCTACGTCGATAACAGTGTGAGCTATTCGGGTGATGCGACCAATACTGCCGAGATTACCTGGACGGATGGATCAGACGAGTCCACCGCGGAAACGTCCTACACCTGCTACATTCCGACCCTCAGCAAGGTTGGCGCAGGCACTTACGATGAAACCCATACCTGGGACATCGAAAAGTCTGTGTCTCCGACTTCTCAGACTGGCTATCCCGGCGATACACTCGAATGGACCTGGACAGTCGAACTGAGCGAAACTGTCACCGAATCGAACTTTGACGTGACAGGTACAATCACGGTTGTCAACCCGAATCCGGAAGATGACTTGGTCGTAGCATTAACAGATGTGCTGAACGATGGTTCACTCATCGCTTTCCCTGGCGGTGCTACGGAATGTAATTTAGAGGTCAGTGCAGGGCAGTTGCTTTGGACAATTCCTGCCGATACGACGGCGATCTGTAACTATCAATCGCTCGACCTACCATTCCCGGGTGGCGATCCTGATTACACGAGCTTGGCCGATGCGCCAACCGAGAATCGGGTTGATATCTACTTCAACGGCGTACAACTCACTGCGTATGCTGATATCGGATGGACAGCCAACGTCATCAACGGCACAGCCAATGTGGACGACAACCAGGAGCCAGACCTGCCGACGACAGTCAACGCTGGCGATGGTCCGTGGGAATGGACTGAAACCCAGAGTGACACTTGCTCAACAGTTCGGTCAGACTATGGCGATGACGGCAGCTACTCGGAAACGTTGTACAACACCGCCACCGTGGACGGCAGCGACGGACAGCATGACGAGTCCTCTGCTGACACCACCTACACGTGTGAAACCTCCTACGTGGACGTACTCAAACTGACCGATGGCGTGCCCAACGAGAGCATGAACTGGACATTCGTCCTGAGCCAGGACGGCACGACACTTGAGTCGAATACGACCCCGCCAACGCTACTCGAATTCCAGACGACACTGCGTCCAGGCGAAGAATACACCCTCTGCGAGACTGGTATACCCGCTGGCTGGACAGTGCAATGGGCGCTGGATACTAACGGGAACGGTGTCATTGATGATGGCGAAACACTGCCGTTTGCCGGTGGAACGGCAGACCTCATTGGTGATGGCCTCCTCCAGGTCTACGATCCAGATCCCAACTACGGGCAGGACGGTGCTGTCAACGATACCCGTTGCGTCAACTTCCTGGCTGACACAGATCCAGGCGATACCGTGTCATTCATCGTTGACAACCGCTTCCCTGGCGGCGATCCACGTACACCCGGCTACTGGAAGAACTGGAACTATTGCACCAGTGGTAACCAGCCGCAGACCGCAGCCAACAATGGTGGCCCAGGCGCAGGTTGGTTCTTATTGGACGATCTAATCCCGACCTCGATTGGTGATTTGGTGATCGAGAACTGCGGAGACGGTGTAAGCATCCTTGACCAACGGGATCTCGCCACTGGCAGGAAGCGAGCCAGCGACGCGGCTTACACCCTGGCAATGCACTTGCTGGCGGCCAAGCTAAACCTGGCGGCTGGCGCGGAAACGTGCCCAGCGGTCGTCGATGCAGTCGCAGCCGGTGATGCGTTGTTGAGTAGCATCGACTTCGACGGAACTGGTCGTTATCTGCGACCGAGACACCCACTGTACTCGGAAGCTCTCGATCTGGCAGCCACGCTCGATGCTTACAACAATGGGCTACTGTGTACCCCGTAAGCTAAGGCTATTATGAAGAGGATTGTGAAAAACGATCCTCTCTTGTTCTATCCAATAAACAAGATTTCCAAGATAAGGCCATTGGCGAGCGTCGGTGGCCTTTATCAATGGCACGCTGCTGGTGGTGAATCTCTTTCCTGGCCCCTTTGAACTCCAATTAGGCGTAGAAGATTAACCCTATTAATTGTACTAGTTTCGATGCTAAATTATCTGAGTTTTGTTGCTTGATTTTGAGTACGGACAATAGATTCAGAGATTTTTTGCTATGCAAACTGTTATGGATACAATTCACGGCCACCGTTCAATTCGGCGTTACAAACCCGACCCAGTACCCGATGACTTGCTTCGCATGATTCTCGAAGCCGGGATTCGTGCCTCGTCGTCCGGCAACATGCAAGTCTATTCCATCATCGTGACACGTGATCGGGCGCTGCGCGAGCAATTATATGTGCCGCACATGGAGCAAAATATGGTGCTAGACGCGCCAGTCCTGCTCACCTTCTGCGCCGATTTCCACCGGATGCGCGAGTGGTTGCGCGTGAGCCGTGCGCCAGATAAATTCGACAATTGCATGAGCTTCATGATCGCCGCGATTGACGCGACTCTGGTGTCGCAAAACGTCGCGCTGGCCGCCGAAGCTCAGGGATTAGGCATCTGCTACATGGGTAGCACCTTCGCCAACTGCGACCAAATCGGCGCAATCCTCAAATTGCCGAAGGACGTAGTACCCGTCGTTGGCTTTTCGCTTGGCTATCCCGACGAAGACCCCACCCCGTGCGACCGACTGCTGCGGGAACATCTGTGAGCGCGGGCGGCGGAACACGGCTCAATAACCGTCGATGTAGACGGAGCGCATCTTGCCGACGAGGTGGCGAATAAAATCGCAGACCATTTTGGACTGCTACCGATGGACTAATTACTTCAACTTCAGCAAAGGGAAATTAATCAATGACCGACTACACAGCTTTGATCGACCAGCTTGCCGATTGGAAAACAACCCGCAGCGATGCCTGGGAGCAACTTATGGCTGCTGGAACCGACGCCATTCCCGCCCTCATTGACGGCCTGCATCACCATGCTAACTACAGTGTACGCCGCGATTGTGTAATGCTGATGGAGAAGTTGGATGATCCACGCATTGATCCGGCGCTACTGTATGCCATGCAGCACGATACGTCGCGTCGTGTGCTGGACCATTGTGTGAAAGCTATTGGCAACATCACAGATGATGCAGTGATAGCAGTGGCAGTTGATCTGCTGATGCAAGGCAATGTGCCAGCGGCGGACCGGTTGCGACGTGGCCCACAAAGTCACAAAGCCTTCGCGCTGCTGATGCAGGGTCTGAATGCAGCCACTACACGCGAAGGCCGCGAACCATTCTTCAGTGCCCTGATGCGGCTGAGTTCACACCATACCTTTCAACAGCACCTCGATTGGCTGAAACACCCCGACCCGGATTTCCGCTTTCAAGCCGCGCTGGCAATGGACCACCGCCACAATGCCAACAAAAACCTGCATGAGACGGCCTACGAGCGATTGGTGGCCTTAGCCAGTAGCGAAACGGACATCAAGGTACTGGCCCGAATGTTGCTATCAATTGGCTATTTCCTCCGCCATTTTGATAAACGGGCCTTCACGCTGCTCACGAGATTCTTGTCCCATACGCAGCAGGAAGTAGTGGATGCCGCCACAAGGGCCTTGAAAGCAGCGGGATATGCGCCTGAAAACCGCCAGTTGCAGTGCAGTGTTTGTGGCAAATCGCAGCCAGAGCGCAGGGTGGAGCAATGCCATATCTGCGACAAACCCATCTGCCAGGATCATTGGTATCGGGACCCGATGGGCCACTATGCGTTTTGCAGCAACGCCCACGAGCAGGAATTCACCAAAGCGCAGGGCTATATTTACTGGAAATGATAAAAACCTGACAGGATGGAACGCTGCGGGTTGCCAGCGTGTCTCTAGCGTGTCTCTATGAGCAGACGCCACAAGGAGGATATATGTCGAAATTCACGCTCGTACTGTTTTTGCTCATCATCACAACGTTGGCTTGTTCATTGACCAGCACGTCAACGCCGTCGGATAGCACATCCGCCGCAACGGAAGGCAGCAGTGTCGTGCAGCCAACACAACTCTCGAGTAGTGCCCAACTGATCAAGGTCTATCTGATAGCGCCGGAAGACGGTGGGGCAACGGGTGTGGCGGTAGGCTGCTCCGACTCCGCGATTCCGGTGCGGCGCAAAGTTAGCACTACTGGTGACACGGTCACCGATACACGTATGGCAGTGGTAGAGTTGCTGTCGATTGGTGTCCGTGAGTATGGTCAATGAGCTATCTGGCGCAACATTGAGCGTGGGAACTCTCGCGCAGCTTTATACCACAGTGAAATACACTCAGGAATCTCACCAGGGTTTCTCGCAGACCGTATTAAACTACCTAACTGCTCAGGAATTCATGAATAACTAACGGTACAGTGGCGTAGCCCTGCGAAAATCCAATAATCGTACTACGAAGCATGTTTTGGTCACTCCGTAGAGGGCGATCAACGTATCGGCCTGCCGATGACATTCAAACTACCCCCCAAACTGAAATGGCGGCAACGGTGTCGGCGTCGGCGTTACTGATGGAGTCGAGGTTTGTGTCGCGGTTGCAGTTGGCGTTCTCGTCGCCGTCGCACTAGCCGTGGCCGTAGCAGTCGGTGTATCCGTCGGAATCGCCTCCGCCGTCTGCGTCATATACCCCGCCTCACGAGTCGCTATCAAATCCACATCCAACGTCGCCGTTGCCGGGCCACCCTGCGCCGCCTCCCGCTCCTCATCATCCCCACTGAACACCCCCATTGCAATCCCTCCGACGGCAATCACCACCACCACAACCGCCACTGCCAGCAATGCCATCACCGAGAGTCGCGACTCCTCCGGGCTGACATCCAGCTCATCAAATGCCAGGGCACGATTACCTTCCAGCCAATCTGCCTGCAACTCCGCCGAGAAATGATAGTGTCCGTCCTCATCACTCCGCACCAGTCCCCAATACTCCAGTCCCCGAAAAGACGCCGCCAGTTGCAGTTCATTCAGCGGATAATCAGTACGCGACAGCCATTTTTCGATCTCAGCCGGAACAATCGCCTGCTCTGGTGACTGCTGCCGCAAATCCAGCATTGCCGCCACTGCCAACCGTTCATTCAAGCGCAGATGTTCCCACAACAAACCAATCGGCTGATTAGGCATTTCCAACGCTGCCGGATAAACCGCTTCCACATCCTCCAGCGTGATGAGCTTGATATGTCGCGCCTCTTCCCATCGTCGATAGATCAAGCGCCCCATCGCATGAAGATGATAAGGATGCCCACCCGCCAGCCGAAAAACTGCTTCCAGCGCATCCGGCACAAAACTGTACGATTCGGCAACCGGCTCCGTTATGAGTTGCTGTGCTTCCTCCGGCGAAAGATTCGTCAGTCGAAAATATAACGTTTCATCATCAAATGGTGGTGTCTGAAGCGCCTGTTGCTCATACACAATGTCCAGTGCCGCTAGCAGATCCAATTGCTCATACCGATCCAACAATCTGCGCCAATAGTCCATGAAATCCGGCGGAAAATGCCCAGCCTCCACCGCCTCAAACAACAAGTGGATATCGTCGAGCATCAATATCAGATGACGCTCACGCCGGATCGCCGAAAACACCACGCCCAAGTATTCATCAGCCAACCACGCCAGTAAATCCACATCCGGGTCTGTCGGGTCAGGAAACGGCGGCAGGCGATACGTACTCGCCCGAATCGCGCTCATCATGGCCCGCGTTTTATCCACAATCGCCGCCACCAACGCCACCGGATTATCCAGCTCTAATGTATTCAGGTCAATATATATACTCGGATAACGCTCATCCACCACCAACGGCACATGCGTCAGCAACGATGTTTTACCAATCCCCTGCTGTCCCAAAATCACCAACGCATGGTTTGTCACCCGCCCCGACAAATGGAGTTGCAAAAACGCCAACGCATCCTCTCGCCCACAAAACAGTGTGGGATCTGTGACGGGTTGCAATGGATTATAGGGATTTTCGAGCATGTGCCATCCTCCGGCGATGCTTCAAGAATAGGGCGGTTCCGGCCAATCCTGCTACCCCAACAACTTTCAACGGACGACGTAGACTACGCGGTGTCAGCGCCGGACGATGCTCCACCACAAAACGCCGTTCAAGAGCCAGATATTTCTGGGCCATGTGCCGAATATCCTCTGCTGTCAGGCGCTCAATCTCAGCAAAATAATCTGCCACCGGCCCATCATCCCTCCGCATCGCCAGTGCATCACTGCTGAACCACCACGCACATTCCAGGTTATCCTGCAAATTCAGCAGCGCCCGTCCTCGCAAAGCCGCCTTCGCCTCAGCCAACTCCCGCTCGCTGAATGTTCCTTCCACCAACCGATTTAATTGAGTCTCAATCAACTCCTGAATCGTATCAAAATCGTCAATTTGAGCCGATGTGTAAATATTGAAATAACCCGCATCCGTATAGAGTACCGGATACACGCTCACATCATAGGACAGCCCACGATTATAGCGAATCGCCTGCAAATAGGCATTTTCCAGCATCTCTGCCATCAACGACCATCCAAAACGATCTGGATGATTCGACGGCCCCAACGACGCGCCAATATAGAGTTGGCCTTGCTGATTAGGCGTTGGCCCTCGCAACCGCACATGAAAAGGCCGATCCACAACAGTTATTGGGGAATGCGGCGGCGGGACTGAGCGTGCCGAAATCTCTCCAAACTGACGTTCAGCAGCGGCAAAGACCTGTTCGGGATCAGCATCTCCCACCACCAGCAACGTCATATTGTTCGGAGTATAATACGTCTCATAATACCGTTGCAGGTTATCGTGGGTCAGTGCATGGAGACTCTGGTCAGTACCCACTACTGGCAACAACAACGACGAATCGGGGAATAATCGCCGCCGCACCGCCCGCCCCACACTCCAGCCTAGATTACGATCCTCAAGCCATATCCAGGCCCGGCGCAGCGCATCATACTCGCCGCCTTTTTCATTGATGATGACCTGGCGTTCTTTCTCAAATTTCTCTGGTGTCAAAGTAGGCTTGAACACCAGCTGGTGCAGCCAATCCATCCCAAATTCGAGATCGCTTGCCGCCACATGAATGTAGTAATCTGTCTCTTCACGAGAGGTCTGGGCGTTGCATTCGGCCCCGCGCCGCCGCACCACATCGGTAACAGCCGCCTCGTCCCACCGTTCAGTGCCGGTGAAGACCATGTGTTCCAAAAAGTGCGAGATGCCGTTGTTCTGCTCAGTTTCGGTGCGCGAACCCACCGGAACTTGCATCATCAACACCACCGTTTGTGAATTGGGGCGCGGGACACACCAGATACGCAACCCGTTGTCTAAAGTGCGCCGTTGAACTTGATAAACCAAACTAGACTAAAACTCCTCGATTGCGACAGTAATCAGTCTGTCACCCGGCTGCGGATCAGACATCGGGTCGCGGTCACGAATCTTCATCACCACATCCAGCCCCTCAATTACCTTGCCAAATACCCCATGCTTCCCATTCAGGTGTGGCGTTGCCCGATGCGTGATGAAGAACTGGCTGCCGTTGGTATCCGGGCCAGCATTTGCCATGCTCAAAACTCCCGGCCCATCATGCTGCAATTGAAGCGCCCCGCGCTCATCTTTAAAGCGATAACCTGGGCCACCCCGTCCTGTTCCCGTCGGATCACCGCCCTGCACCATAAAATCACGGATCACTCGATGGAACGTCGTGTTGTCATAATAGCCATCGCGTGCCAGGCACACGAAGTTATTGACGGTTACAGGAGCCTCGCTGGCAAAAAGCTGCACCACAAAATCGCCATGATCAGTCTTGAAAGTCGCCTGATATTGCCTTGATGAATCAATCACCAGTTCTGGTGGAGCCGGATATTCCTTCGACATTATTTACTCCTCATGTTTCATTCAACCGCCTCAGTTTACAGCATTATCAGCACGCAGTATACCATCATTCAGCCGCGAAATGCTCCACCAACGCTGCCATAAACCGCATCGTCTGGAAATAGTCTTTGACATAGATGTTTTCATTGGGGGCATGCATACGTGCCCCCGGATGCCACGTCGCGCCTGCCGAAACGACTGGAATACCCAGCTCCACACTCAGCGGATACATCGGGCCACTGCCTGCGAACCAGGGGGAAATGACAGGTTTCTGTTCAAACGTTGCCTGCGAAGCCTTGATGGCTGCGCGTCGAATGGCGCTATCTTGCGGATCCATGGCTGGGCCTTCACCGCCCAACATCACCACATCAATATCATCAAAGCCGCGTGCATCCAGGTGTTGGCGGATCAAATCCTGGGCGATTTCGGGCGTCAAATTGGGTACGAGACGGCAATCAATTTTCGCCATTGCGGTTGAGGGCAACACGGTCTTAGTGCCTGCCTCCGTATAGCCGCTCTCCAAACCACAGATGGTGAGGGTTGGCTCCAGCATATAGCGCCGTCGTGCCTCGTCATCGTCCATTTCATTGATCCAGTCGGAAATGCCGAAGTTCTGGCGCATTTTTTGGCTTTCAAAGGGCAAGTTATCAATCCGTTCGATGATTTCCGGTGGCATCTCGCGTATATGATCCATATAGTCGTCAATGGTGATCTGGTCATTGGCGTCTTTCATCGTACTGAGCGCCCATACCAGCCGCCACGCCGGATTGACAACCATCGGGGCGATTGAGGAGTGCAGGTCGTAAGCCGCACCCTGGCAACGCAACTCGAAATAGGCGATGCCCTTGCAGCCTTCGGCCATGCTGATGCGCCCGGCTTCATCGTAGCCACCGCCTTCCCACAACAACCCATCGGCCTGTAACAACTCATGGTGGTTTTCAGCCCAGGCTGGTAGATTCACACTGCCGATTTCTTCCTCGCCCTCAAATACAAACAAGATTCGCAACGGCAGTTCGCCTTGTGTTTGCAGCCATGCCTCCATTGCTTGAATTCGTGCCAGTAGTTCTCCTTTGTCATCGGCCACGCCACGACCATACATCACGCCATCACGGATGGTTAGTTCGAATGGTGGCGAACGCCAGAGATCTACCGGTGTTTCAGGCTGCACATCATAGTGGTTATAGATCATCAACGTCCGTTTACCTTTCCCAATCTCGCCCAGAATAATCGGACTCCCCCCATCCGGCGTTGGAAATTGCCGCGCACTAGCGCCCAGTTTTTCCAACCGCGCCACTACCCATGTCGCCGCTTCATCAATACCCCGCCTCTGCGCCGCCACACTCGGAATAGCAACCAGTTGCCGAAATTCCTCCAAAAAACGTTCCCGGTTCGCTTCCAAATAGCTATCAAAAGCCGCTGTATCAAACATTCATTAAACCTTCCGTTTTCAGATTTGTTTTCTTGATTATAATGATGGTGATGATTTTACCTGGTTGGCCGATAGTTTTTATAGAAAAAACCTATAATCCCACGATTATCTACATCCTAATGTATCAAATTTTTCCTGAAACTATTTCCTGATTATGCGAACATCCAGTCAATGATAGGCGAGCCGACGCCTGACAATAGTTGCCGCTGGTGATGTCCAAAAGGAGTTCCTATGCTAAATAATCTTCCCGCCATGAGTCCCCGCAAGTGGTTCTATATCCTCGTGGCTTGCTTAGGAACCCTGACCCTGGTCTACATGTGGGCCGAGCCAATTGCTGTCTCCAACGGCAATCCGCTTGCAACCAATGGAGACCAACCCATCCAACTCGCCTACTTCTACAAACCCGCCCAAGCCCAAACGATGACCGAGTTAGCGCCGCTGCTCCACACCCTGATCTTGACCAGGAATGATGAGATTGCCGTCCAGGAGGCCAAAGCAGCCGGTTTTCCCAACCCAATTTTGCAATACTTGAGGATGGACGCTATGCAGGGTCCTGATGGCCTAACCAATGATCAGGCCGGGCCATGCACCGACACACAACGCAATTTTGAACCATACAACAACCACATCGCCAACGAAATCGGCGAATTTTGTGCAGTCCACGACAGCATCGTCACCGGCCAGGCATTTGACCATGATCTAAATGTTCAAACGTCCCCTATCGTCGCCACTGAAGATTGGTTTCTCCACAACAGTTCGCTGCAAAGACTCGGCGAATACGACGGCGGCGGCTTCTATTATCAACTGAACCTGGGAAACCAGCACGTTCGGGAATATTTCGCGGCCAGAATGATTAGAGAGCTAGAGGGAACATTCGGCCACCCGCCAACCGGCATGGATGGCATTTTCCTCGACAATTTGGAGTTGAGTTGGGAAAAGAAGTTATTCAGATTAGATATAAGCGGCCAACCCATCGAATATGCTTCCAGCGAAGCCTGGGTCGCTGCCGTCCGCGGTGCTGTTGTCTACTATTCCCAAACAATCCGCAGCCGTGGTTATCCCCTCTGGGCCAATATGATCGAAAGTCCGCTGAATGGCCTCGATTGGAACACCTTCGCCCCTTACTTAGACGGCGCTATGGAAGAATCTTTTGCCTTAGATTGGCGAGGTGATCCGGTCAGCCCCTCCATCCTGGAAACCGAATTAGAACAAGCCACCTCATGGATGGCGCAAGGCAAATACTATTTGGCCGTTTCTCAAGGTGATGACAATCAGGATCAGGCACGTTACGGCCTGGCGAACATGTTGCTGGTGACAGATGGTGCATATGGGATTTTTCGACACGCGGATCACAACAACTATAGCGAGTTTTTGCAATATCCAGAGTACGAGTACGACCTAGGCCACCCGCTGGGCACGCGCTATCAGGTTGAGAGTTCCGATGTCATCTGGGCTAGGGATTTCGAGTGCGGTTATGTTGAAGTCAATGCCACACAGGGCACGGGGACCATTGAAACTTTCCCTTGCCCTGCTGATTGATGATTCTTCCCCGACCTCGACCTCGACCTAATCATTATCTTGAATCGGCGAACGCTCCTTCTCCGGCGTCATATTGCTGTCAATGCGGACACCCGGTCGTGATGAACGGCACATACAACACATCATCATCAATACTGTCCCCCGACCCCGGCTCATCACCCGATGGCCCATCCGCCGCACCCCACCAGTTATTGGTGAAGTCCGGATCGACCGAACTGGACGACTCCACGCTGATCGTGGCATTGCCCGTGATACACGAGTTATTGACAGTCGCCGTGCCCCCATAGCTATTGTAGACCGCCCCGCCGCGTGTCACCGCCTGATTGTTGGCGATTTCGCTGTCCGTGATGGTCAGCGTGTCATTATTGTCCACCGCGCCACCCGAACCCCCGGCACTGTTGTCATGCAAATAGCTAGTGGTAATGCTCACACTCTCATTCACCCGAATCGCTCCGCCCCCGTCGTCGGCTGAGTTATTGCCAAACTCGCTACCACTGATCGTTGTACTGCCATTGTCGTAGATTGCCCCGCCATCGTCGCCCGCATGGTTGAGCGTGAACTGGCTATCCGTGATGATGAACACGCCCGGCTGAACATGAATCGCCCCACCATCCTCCATAGCCGTATTCCCGGTGAATACACTATCATCAATCGTGACCGTACTCGAGCTATCCGCGCTATGAATGGCCCCGCCATCAATCGCTGCGCTATTATTGAGAACCTGGCAATCCGTGAGCGTGGTCGAACTCGCTCCCGCCACCACGAACGCGCCGCCATTGTCGCTGGCACTATTCGACTCCACCGTGCTTTGCGTCAGCGTCAGTTGCCCATGATTACGAATCGCACCCCCATCCACTGCCGTATTCCCCGAAAACGTCGTGCCGGTGATGTCCACCGTGCCGCTGCTACTCGAAAACAGGCCACCACCCCAATCCGTCGCCGTATTATCTGTGATCTGCGTCCCGGTGATCGTCAGGCTACCCGAATTCCTAATCGCCGCCCCATCACCCGCCGTGTTATGATCCAGCGTGCTATTGGTGATGATCAGCGTACTTTCATCATCACTCTTGATCGCGCCGCCCGTCTCAGGCGCACTGTTATTGGAGAACTGGCTATCATTAATCGTCAGCGTGGCATCGTCATTGTGGATAGCTCCCGCATAAAACTGGGCCTGATTGCCGGTGAACACACTGTTGTTGATCGTCAGCACATTGCCCCGGTCGTTGTCAATCGCCCCGGCATAAGTCGCGCTGTTGTTGATGAAGGTGCTGTCGTTGATGGTCATGCTGCCCGTAGCACCTTCTGTCTCGAGCTGGTCAATCGCCCCGCCGGTCGTATCCGAATGATTGTTGCTGAACGTGACGTTATTGATGACCACTTGTCCGCCTTCATTTTGCAGTGCCCCGCCCGCGCCACTGTGATCCCCACCAGTGAGCGTCAGGTCATTCAGCGTCAATACGCCCGTGGCCTCCACTTCAAGCAGGCGGAATTGTGGGGCGGTACTCTCGCGCTGCAACGTGGCTCCATTGCCCACAATCGTGATATCGCCTGTGATGTCTGGCAGTTGGTCAGTCAGAGTGTAGGTGCTGTTTTCAATCAAACAGATTCTTGTTGGTAGCCCGGTGGCATTGGCAGCGTCGATTTCACTAGTTAACATGGTAGTAGACTCAGCAGTACGGTCGCAAATGGATACTATGTGAAGCAATCCATCAAAGCCGCCATAAGCAAGAAATATCCCATTAGGATGCCAATCAATTGAAAAAGTTATAGCATCTAAGCTAAGAACACTGATTCTCTCTCCGCTAACTGTATCCCAAATCATGATAGTCTTATCGGAGGATGCACTGGCAATAAAATCTCCTTGCCAATCCAATGAGAATATGGCACCAGTATGACCAACTAGAGTCAACAAGTTTTCTCCCGTCTCAACACTCCAAATATTAACTCTTTCGTCGGATCCGCTTGTCGCTATAGATGTTCCATCTGAGCTCCAAACTATACTGAGAAGATCCGATTCACTCGAGAAACTATATGCCTGCTGACCGGTAGCAACGTCGAAAATCTGAGTCAAGCCATCGAGTCCCACAGTGGCTATATGCGATCCATCTGGATCCCAAACTAATCCAGTAATATCACTATGGGTTTCTATCGTGTCTAAGATCTGTCCCGTTAATACATCTACTACATGTATTTGTCTTTCATATAGACCAACTAATGCACCTATCACAGCAATTTGAGTTCCCTCTGGATTCCATGCAAAGGGTAATGTAATCTCTGTGCGTCCTGCATCTATGGTTGCTATAAGATTTAGGTTTTCCAGGCTCCAGATCTGGATATTGCTTGTACGATCGCTGAAATTACCGACTGCCAATAACTCCCCATTTGGACTCCAGGCTAGAGAGAGAGAGGCACTTACTTGTAATCTTCCAACCTCGTCAAGGGTTCTGTTATAAATGGCTACATCATTTTCTCGACCCACTGCCAGAAACTCCCCCGAAGGATCCCACGACACAGAATTAATAGGATCGGACTGTAGAGCCTGTGTATTATTGATGTAAAACCATGGTGCTATTGTTGTAAGAACAATGAAAACTGTTATGAATTTCAGTAGAATTTTCATAGAGATGTTCCTGTTTGTTATGGTATTGAGACAATTGGTTGACCATCACTTGGCATCCACTGCCATTGAAGCGAAGCATAAATTTGATCTTGGTCAATAGTTACCATGTTGGGTAAGGTGAAAAAATACCAGCTATGCCTGTCCTGGTCCGCATCGTGTCCGAAAGAGCCGAATACTATATCGTCGCCGTCTTGCTCATGCCATGAACAGTAAAATGGACGCGGAATAGGGCGTTGAGTTCTCCCGGTACTCCGAATGCCAGCGAAGTCTACCACATAAGGTACAACAGGGTTGTTAGGTATTGTGGATTGTGCTTCCGCATAAGTTGAATAGAAAGATGGGGTAGACAGAGCCAGGGCGTCATTGCATGTTAGAATCGTACCCCACCCTATCACAAAGAAACCATGGTTGTCAGTATCATTTTGTCCCGGCAGATCAAGTCTGGAGTTAATCCAAACGTAATCTCCCTGTTGGATATTTTGTACTTCAGTATGGTTTTGTATAATCTGGAAAATCCCATCCTGAACAAACAACAACTCTCCTCCGGAATGGAGGTTCAAGACACCACGAAAGTCATTCCATAGAATCGTGTCGATTAACGTTCCTTTATCCTGGCAATACCTTCGCCAAATTATGGCGAGGTGGAGTGACACGCAACGGTATGGATAGCACCGAGAGATGCCACCGTGCTAAAGATGCGATCCAATAAAATAGGATCAGGGATTTCCGGAAGTAATTTTAATGTTTCAGTGACATATTTGCGACCACGAAAGCGGGCTTTGAGATCAAGGATACTGGCATCCGGATAATCTGGGAAAAGGAGGCGGCGTAGGATACGGGAGAGCGTGACCATCAAGAAAGATAAGTTGGCAGCGTTAGTGACCGCTGTCTCAGCGACATTCATGAAATCTTCCAATCCGAAATGCTGTTTGGCATCGCGGAAGATGAACTCAATCTGGAAGCGCAGGCTGTAGTAGTCAATCAAGCGATCATAAGTTAGGTTGAGGTCACTGCTGAACAAAATCACACGCGCCTGTTTCCCTGTTTTCAAGTCTGTTTTGACGATGATAACGACGTTGAGGGGTTGGGCGAAGTCTTTGTGAAGCAATGTTGCCTGAAAGGTCTGGGTTTGGATATCATCTTCCAGGGTGGTTTCCTTCAACTAGTCAGACGGGATAGCCTGATAGTTGAGCTTATCACCATATTTGCGACGTTGACCATACTTAGATTGTGGGCCAGCATAGGGTATATACAACGCCGCATCATGACGCAATTTGGAGATCAAATGCACGTCACATTGCCGGGTCATTTGCAGGGCATTGTTGTTGCCGAACTTACCATCCAACACCAAATAAGTCACCTTAATCGTGTCCTTGAGCAATGCCAATTGTCGCTGCACCATGCACTGAATCTGCTGTAGCTCCGGGGTCAACGCCACCTGTGTCTTATCCTTGTTCTTACTGCCTTTGGGACGTCCAGGCTTGCCTCTTTTTCGCTTCTTCTTGGTCTTTTTCTTGGCTGCTTTGGC
Source organism: Aggregatilineales bacterium (assembly GCA_965215855.1). Taxonomy (GTDB): domain Bacteria; phylum Chloroflexota; class Anaerolineae; order Aggregatilineales; family J027; genus J027. The sequence goes on from CBDCER010000003.1 coordinate 1,454,836, forward strand.
GGCTCTTTTCTCAGCCTCACTGCGTACCCGTTGCTCCACCATGCCCGGATAGGCTTGCCGTTCTTCAATACTTATCAGTGATAGCCCGAAGAATGCCACGCCCGACACTGGTTTCCCGTACAATCCCGAAAAGAAGCGATCCACCCCATGGGTCTTCTTGCCCGATTTTGTCACGACGCATTCATCGCCGGCCAGTAGGTACTCATCTTCCGGGTTGAGGGCGTGTTGGCGAAAAAATGCCCAATGCATCTCTGCCCACGGTAGCACTGTGTGGAACAACCGCTGTATCGTCCGATAGCTCCCGCCTTTATCAGTCCATCGTGAGATACCCAGCATCGTAATCCGCCCTGTCATCGCCAGCATGGTTGGGATAATCCGGCCCATTTGTCGTAGGGTTGTCGGCGATAGGTGTGCCTCAAAGCAGAGCAATAGTGTTACAATATCAATCATGGGCTTTTTTCGTCATGCCTTTTTGTCTTCATGCGTTTATGTAGACAACTTTACACGACACTAAAGCCCTTTTAATCCCTCATTTTTTGGCGAAGGTATTGATCCTGGAGAACAGCGTTTCTAAGCCCCGGTTTTGTTGGATCTGGGAGTTGGCCCGGCTCCTGTGAAAAATATGGAACGTCTGTGTAATACATCATTAACCCTGTATGGAAAGACCATGTTTGCGACGGCATCTGGCTATTTTCGGCGCAGAAACGCCACCCTGCAAAATTTTCATTGGAAGATCCAGGATAGTCTAAACAATTGGCGTTCCCTGTCTCATCATTTGCTGTATCTGGGTCGTCAATATCTACGGTCATTGGAATCCCACCCATCCAGATTGCCTCCGAGACAAATATTGCTGAACCTGTTTTTCCTGTGGAGTCATGAATAAGAAACGTCTCGTTGTAGTCAAAGTTACTGAAGGGAATTGGTGTGCCCGTGATAAGACGAGCGGAAACTCGGTGATCACCAGGAGACGCTATTACATCATTTTGATAGACTTGTTCAATTGCATAATGGACTGCCATTTCCCGATCATAAGGGAAAGACAGAGTTGAGGGTGTAGATAGTGACCCACACGCACTGAGAGTGGCGTAAATGAATACAGCTTGACCGTCAGTCATTTCAGCAACAAACCAACCAATACCAGAAGGTGATGTATCATCGAATCCATACCACTGTTGATAAGCACCTGTGGTGGTATCTTCAAATCGAATTTGATATAAGATTTCTTGGCTAGTCTGGCTACCCCACGCCAAGTAATTACTTTGACTACGCATGGCGTTTATGGTGGGTGCAGCATGAATGATGACTCCATCTACATTGACAATAGCCAGCATATCTGCCGCTTCTTGAGAGCGCCATACAGTGTTGTTAAAATCAGGGGTACTCACAATCTTTGCTGTACAATAGTCTGGTGTTGGGGATGACGTGGGGGTTTCAGTTGGCGGTGGAATAGTGTTGGTAGGAAGAGGTGTATTTGTTGGAATAGCTGTGAGTGAAGGTGTATCCGTCGGGAAAAGCGTATTCGTTGGAAAGGCAGTTGCAGGAGCAGTCATTGAAGGCGTAACTGTGATCGTCCCTTGCAACACCGCACAATCTGGCAGTGTATAGGGATCAAAGTCCGCAGCATCAACTAACATCACATCATCAACAATCAGCACACCGACTGCACCCACAAAAAACATCCCGGCCAACACCAAACTCACCATTTGCAGCCGTTTCTGCTCGGCACGCCAGGCAGTCGCGCCCAGCGTTCCCAGCGCACCACTGGTGAATACCAGCAACAGCGCCACAGCCCCCACACCACCCGACGACGCCAGTGGTGGCTCACCATCACGGCACAGGTAGACATCCAGGTCGACAAAATACACGTTGTTTCCAGTCGCCGCGAGTTCAGGCACGACGCTGTAACCAGGATCGGTGTCCGCGCCAGACAGCGTGTACCAATAGGTGTCCTCTGGCGGTTCCACGATACTAAGCGTTGTCATCGTACTGGCAGCACCGGCGGTATTGGTTTGGTAGAGGCCAACTTTGATAATATCGCCCCAGGTTTCGAGGATCTCCGGTGTAATACCAGGAATATCCAGCGCCTTGACCGTCACCGTTGACGTCGGCTGTACCAGCAAAGGCAGTGGCCCGGTCGTGTTGCCATATAAAGGTGCAGTGGTCGGCGCACCGTCCAGGGTGATTTCTAAATTCATGCCATCGAAATCCACCCCTTCATAGGTGTCACCCCAATAGGTTGTGACCGTCAGCGAATTATCCACCAAACAGGCTCCGGTTGGCTGGTGCAGAAACGGGACGTACTCAACCAGCGGGCTGACATCCTGGGAACTTGGCCCAGCGGGACTGCCCCACCAGTTGTCGGTAAAGTCCACCGCCGCATCGCTATAGACAACATCTTTGCCGTTGTCATCCTCGGTATTGTTATTGGTAAAACAGCTGTTGTTGGCTGTTATCACCGCCGACACTTGAGCGTAAACCGCACCACCATCATCAACCGCGAAGTTGTTGTCGAAAACGCTATCGGTGATCGTCACATTGCTACCGGTGTAGATCGCACCGCCCAATTTGGCATCGCCATCCAGAAAATAACTGCCAATGATGGTGGTCTGATCATTGCCAGCCAGCAAAATACCGCCGTTTGCGCCAGCCCAAGAGAAACCGACATTATTGGCATTGTTTTCAAAACGGCTATTGGTGATGGTCAGCGGCCTGTCCGACCAGATAATCCCGCCACTGGTTCCCAGACTGGCCGTGCTATTATTGGTGAATAACGAACCCTCAATGTGCATCGTGCCATGATTGTAGATCATACCACCAATCACAGCCGCAGCATCAGCATTCGCTTCGGTAATCACACTATCAATCAGGTTGAGGGTTCCATAGTTGAACAATGAGACACCCGAAACAGAAAAGCCTGGCAGATCCCCCCCCTGTAACGTGAGTTGATTCAGCGTCAATGTGCCGATATTCGAGAAAAAACGAATGCGGTCACCCGCCGGGTCTTGCACGATGGTAGCCCCGTGTCCTTCAATCGTTATTGTACAAACGATCTCAGGAAAAGCATTTTCGCTACCTGGATATCTCTGCGAAACCATGTAGGTGCTGCCTGCTGCAAGGTCAATCGTGGTAGGTTGACAATTGGCATTGGCTGCTTCAATAGCTGCAATCAGGCCCGCTGTGTCACCTGGCGCTATGGCGACAGCGACCGTAGGCGGCGACACGGCAGCCTGGGATTGGGTCACGGTCGTCCACGAACCATACGTAAGGATGTGTCCTTGAATATGGACCGCTTCAATCCACATAGCCCCGGCTCCATTGGATAAATGCAGCCGATGCTGACCGGGATCCAGGTTCTTGAAAGCCAGAACATTTCCATAAGTATAGGTCTCACTATGTGCCAAACCTGTTTGGGTCATCCGGTCATCCACATGGGCGATGAAGCCACTGCCTTCCGGGCCAGTCGAATAAATCACGCGGATTCCAGTGCCTTCAAAATCCACTTCCAACCTGCCCAAAGGCGAATCCGTCGCTGTTAACGTGCCCCCTTCAGCCGCCCCAACGTTAAACGTTGTCCAGTCGCCACCCCCATATTCAAGCCGGGGTTCAGTGTCAGGATAAACAACCCAATCACTGCCTGGTGTTGAAGTAGGTGGCAAAGTGGCAAAAAAGGCGTCAACCGCAATCACACCATCGAGTGGAAAAACCCGCAGCACATGGGAGCTATCGCCCAGGTCATCCACCAGCGTGCGGGCATTGAACACGGTTTCAGTATTAGTTGTTGTGATATAGTGCCGTGTATTGTCTATTTCAGCGACCAGCGTCCCGAAACCGGGGCCTTGAACGTAAATGATTTCAATCGACGTGCCCTCAAATGACAATTCCAGCACATCGCTGGCACTACTGCCGCTGAGGAGATAACTGCCGCCGCTGGCCGCTTCGGCATTGATGGGTGTCCATGTGCCTTCAGCCTGCACAAGCGAGTCATCAGATTCAACCCGTTGGGGAGGATCCGTCGAATATACCGGTGCAGTCGATGAGGAGAGAATAAGCGTGATGGCAATCAGGAGGGCCAGAAACCCAAATGGGTGTTTAAGAAAGCGTTGCTTCAGCATGAGGTAACAATCCCAGTTCTGAAAATAGACCGTGATTTATATAGAACTGATTCAAACTTATCAAAATAGGGAAAAAAGTGCATCATGAGTGAAAAACCACAGCAAAGGTCAAACACCATGAGCACTATCCCAACGAGAGTAACAGAAAAACAGTTCGATGAACATATACGACCGCAAGTAAGCACAGCCCAACGCGGGTATGAATGCCAAATACCGCTGTACAAGGTGTTCAACTACATTTTGTATCGCTTACATACTGGGTGTCAGTGGAATCAATTGCCCGTAGAGGCGGATCCTACCGATGCGACGAAAAAAGAGATCAGTTGGCAGGCCGTGTATTATCACTACCGCAAATGGAGCCAAGATGGGAGTTTGGAGCGGGTGTGGCAAGCGAGTATCAAAACCATCCAAGCTGAGTTGAATTTATCTGAAATCAACTTGGATGGTACCCATGCAATTGCGAAGAAAGGGGGTGAATCGGTGGCCTATCAAGGGCGCAAACGTGCCAAAACAACGAATATTCTCCCCTTGACAGATGCCCAGGGCTACATTGTGGCTTCTACGCCTTTGATAGCGGGTAATCACAATGACGCTTTCAATCTCAAAGCCACTTTGCAGTCCATCTTCAAAGCCATCAAACGCCTGGGGTTATCCATCCAAGGCGCGTACTTCAATGCCGATCGTGCCTTCGACACCAAAGCCGCTCGCAAAGTCTGTTTCAACCATGGCTTGGTGCCCAATATTGCTGAAAATAAGCGTAATCGCAAGCGCCCGAAACGCGGTCGTAAACGCCTGTTCAATCCTGACATCTATAAGCGCCGTTTTACCAATGAGCGGTCGTTTGCCTGGGTTGACAAGTTTAGAGCCTTATTGGTGCGTTTTGACCGCAAAGATGCCTATTTCTTTGGCGCCCATTGTATCGTTTTTGCGATGATCAATCTGCGTCATGTTTTTGCTGCAAAAGTTTGAATCAGTTCATAGAAAACATCTTTACGCTACGCAAAAGAGCGAGGGTTGAACAAATTAGGCAACCCTCCGAGACAATTTTGAATTACGTTTACGTTTATGAATACGGTGCAGCGTCTTGACATTGATCACGATGTAAATCAGGGTATTTCGGTGGGCAACGGATTGTTGGTTACGTTGTCGAGGTCGCTCAATGCCGTGTTCTTTGGCCTGGGAGTTGATGCGTTCAGCAGCAGTGCGCTGTTTGTAGATGTTCTTGTAGGCATCTGACTGCCGATCCAATTGTAGCCGCATCAAGCCCCCCGGTTCGATATTGAGAATGCGATGGTTGCGACAGTGAAAGCATGTGAAACTCTGGCAGCGGTGAGTATCTTCAATCCAAATACAACCCGGTGTCATTTCCAGGCCATTACAGGCGCAAATGGGATACCCATTTTCACCAAAACAGGTGGTTGGATGTCCGCGTAAGTTCAAAGCGATAGCCGCAATGCCGCCTACTTCAGCACTGCCTTGATACATGTACCAGGCATCGAAGGCCGCGTCAGCCGTGATATTGCGCGGCGGACGTTTCAGGTTACGGCGAGACCGTTCCAGCAAACTCAATCCATATGTAACATCGGCGGCATTGAAGGGTTGGGTGTATTCGGCCAGTACCACCTCATCACCCTCTGGCGTGCGTGTCACCGCGATACCCGTGCCATAGCCCCAAAGGTATTCTTTTTCGACTTTGGTTTGACCGCTGGTGGTTTCCTGGTTCCGGTTGCGTTTCACGCCTAATCGACAATCCGGATCACCCGACGGTTGCTGGGTCTTATCATAGCGATCTTTGACATAGGTGCGCGGGTTATTGGCTTTGACGTAAGCATAAATGTGTTTGACATCCAGCGATACTGTTTCACCCAGATCAGGGATAATCTCACACAGTGTTTCGACTGTACCCGCCAGCAGCGCGGTTAACACACGATCATTCAGGGTCTGGAGCTTACGTCGCAGATGTCCCGCTGTGGGTATACTCGCCTCAACATCAAAGCCTTCAATACGCTGTTCATCGGCCACAACGCGAAAACCAATGACCCATACCAGGGCTGGGTGTTCCAGCAGATATTGGTGCAATGTACTCACCGTACTGTGTTTCTCACAAACCATCACCAAATACGCCTTGATGTATGATGCCTCGGAATGCGGTAAGCGTCCTGGATAAACTTGGGTTTCATCACGTTCGAGTACTTGTGTCCAATCTAACCACTCGAAAAAGGCTATGTAGCGTTGCGCTACCCGATCTTTGGCGAATCCATCTGGTACGGTCACCAACTTCACTTCACGGTTTTGCTGCATGACCTCCCGTTGGAGTATCATGATCCTACACTCCGTTCTGGTCTTGTGTTTGTTAGAGACAACTACAAGTATCCACTTCGGAGTGCTTCCGCAAGGTTTTGTTAACTTTGTTTTATTTGTTCAACCCTCCAAAAGAGCATGTCAAAGCTTATTAAAGTAAAGTGCAGTGTTATACACACTTATTTTACCATTAAAAGGATATCATAAGTATAATGTTTTCATATGATTTGGCAACGATTTTCATGTGGCGTGTGGAAACCTGGACATTTCAGCACCACATACTCATCTCGTATTCATCGCCCCATTGCGCTTCAACGATCAGGGCGTTGCTGATGTCGCACACACAGCGGCAATTGCACCACCCTGTTACATCAGGTCAGCCTGGCACCTGCCTCGTGATTAATGCGGACACCCGGTCGTGATGAACGGCACGTACAACACATCATCATCAATACTGTCCCCCGACCCCGGCCCATCACCCGATGGCCCATCCGCCGCACCCCACCAGTTATTGGTGAAGTCCGGATCGACCGAACTGGACGACTCCACGCTGATCGTGGCATTGCCCGTGATACACGAGTTATTGACAGTCGCCGTGCCCCCATAGCTATTGTAGACCGCCCCGCCGCGTGTCACCGCCTGATTGTTGGCGATTTCGCTGTCCGTGATGGTCAGCGTGTCATTATTATCCACCGCGCCACCCGAACCCCCGGCACTGTTGTCATGCAAATAGCTACTGGTGATGCTCACATTCTCATTCACCCGAATAGCTCCGCCCCCGTCGTCGGCTGAGTTATTGCCAAACTCGCTACCACTGATCGTTGTACTGCCATTGTCGTAGATCGCCCCGCCATCGTCGCCCGCATGGTTGAGCGTGAACTGGCTATCCGTGATGATGAACACGCCCGGCTGGACATGAATGGCCCCGCCATCCTCCGTAGCCGTATTCCCGGTGAATACACTATCATCAATCGTGACCGTACTCGAGCTATCCGCGCTATGAATGGCCCCGCCATCAATCGCTGCGCTATTATTGAGAACCTGGCAGTCGGTGAGCGTAGTCGAACTCGCTCCCGCCACCACGAACGCCCCCCCATTGTCGCTGGCACTATTCGACTCAACCGTGCTTTGCGTCAGCGTCAAGTGCCCGTGATTACGGATAGCCCCGCCATCCACTGCCGTATTCCCCGAAAACGTCGTGCCGGTGATGTCCACCGTGCCGCTGCTACTCGAAAACAGGCCGCCACCCCAATCCGTCGCCGTATTATCTGTGATCTGCGTCCCAGTGATCGTCAGGCTACCCGAATTCCTGATCGCCGCCCCATCACCCGCCGTGTTATGATCCAGCGTGCTATTGGTGATGATCAGCATACTTTCATCATCACTCTTGATCGCCCCACCCGTCTCAGGCGCACTGTTATTGGAGAACTGGCTATCGTTGATGGTCAGCGTCGCATCGTCGTTGTGGATAGCTCCCGCATAAAACTGGGCCTGATTGCCGGTGAACACACTGTTGTTGATCGTCAGCACGTTGCCCCGGTCGTTGTCAATCGCCCCGGCATAAGTCGCGCTGTTGTTGATGAAGGTGCTGTCGTTGATGGTCATGCTGCCCGTAGCACCTTCCGTCTCAAGCTGGTCAATCGCCCCGCCAGTCGTATCCGAATGGTTGTTGCTGAACGTGACGTTATTGATGACCACCTGGCCGCCTTCATTTTGCAGTGCCCCGCCCGCGCCGCTGTGATCCCCGCCGGTGAGAGTCAGATCATTCAGCGTCAACACACCGGTAGCCTCGACTTCAAGCAGGCGGAATTGCGGGGCAGTACTCTCGCGTTGCAACGTGGCGCCATTGCCTTCAATCGTGATGTTGCCCGTAATGTCTGGCAATTGATCGATCAGGGTATAGGTGTTACCCGCGACGAGGCATATTGAGGTGGGAACGCCGCTGTCGTTGGCAGCAACAATTGCATTGACTAACGTAGTAATAGACTCAGCCTGAGTATCACACGCAGACAATTCAGGTGATGGAATGATGTTGAGCATCTCACTTGAGCCACTATATGCTATCCATCTGCCATCTGGACTCCAATCGGCAGAGAAGACGATTCCATTCAGATAGAAGTCAGCCAAAATTTCTCCTGTGGCTGCATCCCAAATGCGAATAGTTCCATTGCCACTGATACTTGCTAGTTGCTCACCGTTTAGGACATACTCTAGATCTATAATAGGGCTTCTATCAAAATCAAATTCTGTTTCGTCATTTCCACGGAGGTCTAATACAATTTGTCCAGAGGAAGAATCCCATACACGGACAATCCCGCCCATGCTTCCAGAGGCAATTTCATTACTTACAACGGGATTCCACTCTACAATCAGGTTAACAAAGCTCACATGACCTGATGTTGCATTTGCAACCTCGGGATGATCGAAAAATTGTACAAATGCAAAAGTAGAAGCGTCGTAAAACTCTATTGAAAAACCCGGGCTGGCACTTGCTAGATAAACACCATCTGCGCTCCACGCCATTCTGCCAAGCGTGGCAGCTTCAACTTCCTGCATTAATATCCCTGTGGTGGAATCCCAAATGTGTAAGTTAGAATTGAGTTGAGCGGTTCCAGTGATTACCTTAGTTCCGTCTAATGACCAGATCACTCCAAGAACCAGATCATCGTGAGGCAAAATATGAACAATTTCTCCTGATGTTACATCCCAGATGCGAACAGTTTCATCTATGCTTGCACTGGCTAATTGTGTAGCATCATGCCTCCATGCCATATCGGTAATGCTGTCTGTGTGGCCGATCAACACTTGAATGATTTCGTCACTACTTGCATCATAAATCTCAATAACTCCGTCAGTGTGAGCAAAAGCAATCAGTTGCCCGTTCGGACTCCACATTATCGTCGTAATCGTATCACTAGCGACTGCCTCAAAGGGTAGCAAGGCAATGACGGATATTCCAATGAGTAGGGCCAGTAGTAATCTTGGATAGCAGGTATCGTTCAGAAACATAATTATCCCCTTACCAAATATGGTCACCAAAAATCAGTGTCAAGATGTCATGCATAGCCTGATAGCGTAATTCTCCTGATAAATCGCTATCACACTGACCAGGAATCTCTTGGTTGCTTGACATATCTTTCCATTTCTCATTCAGAAATCCCGGGCCTTGCCACACTATCGGCGGGGGAGGGGTACTGCAAGGATCAGGTACAGAATTACAGGGGTCAGCAGCAGGCACATTGTCGTTCAATGAACGATATACCCAGTTAAGGAACATATCCGCGGCAGCCTCTTCCACGTTGTCTGGGAGTTTGGGATTTTGTTGAAACTTCGTGTAGAGCGCTCCTCCACTCGGATCAAAAGCTGGCCCGCTTCCCCAGCCGTCTTCACCGCGTCTCCATATTCCACCGCCCAGCGTTCCCATAACGATAATTCTAGAATCGGAGCAAGTCCTAATTTGCATTAATTGTGTACGAGTAGTCAGATTTGGAAACCCCTCGGGATGTGCATCAGTGCTTGTTGCAACTCGATTATCGAAAACATGACCTAACTCGTGAACAAGGGTATATTCAGTAAATGTTCGTATTTCCCACCCGTTGCCTTGAAGTAAGGGGCCAAAACATACAATCTGACTATATCCATTGAACGTTTGGCAGAAGCCATTATGTGTCTCGCCGTCAGGGCCAATACCCCCAGCACCTGCTTGCACGATGGTGAAGTATTTGACGTTCTCTGTGCGGTTCAGCCACTCCTCAAGTGGCGTATCATCGGGCGGGGGATCATCGGTAGCGTACCGCCCCATTACATTCTTAAAGATGGTATGATTCGAGAAACCGTAACTTTCCAGCAACGTAATCTGAGAAAAAGCATCTGCAGTTGCCTGCAGACCATCCAAGATCGCTTGTAGTTCCTGCTCAGACCAACCCGTCCATAGGGTTACGTCGGTCCAATTGTCATTGTTGCGATCTTCCCCAATATCAAACCCATAATCACGTATCTGCTCAATTAAATTTTGCAGCTCTGGATGAGGAGTTAATTGGTCGGGGATAAATAGCCATAGATTAGCACAGTTGCCGCCATTGGTGACTGGATTCACAGCTGGCCCGGAATCTCTAGCGAATGAATTGAGCCAACGTCTCTGATTCTCAGGAAGCTCAACCCAGCCAGGGTCAGTTTCGTTATATGTATTCACATCAGATGGAGTCGCATTATATTTAACCACTCGCACTATGAACTCATCTCGTTCATAGTGAAAATCAAGATAAAGTTGTGTGCCAGGGCTATACTTATCCAGGCCCGACGAGGTGGTATCATTTCTTTGAATTCGTTCTGTACGGGCCAACACAGGGCTTTCATAATGATTCTTGTCAACTTCAACCTTGACAACACAGAATGGCTGCTCTTGATATGATGACCAATCAGGATAGGGCAATCGCATATCAAACCTTAATTCTCGAACAATGAGCCATTATGACCTTCAAAATCCCCAATAATCGAACCGAATTTGCAGCTTTGACATTGAGTGTTGCGCTGAATACCCGATAACCTTATCGGATGCATAGATCAAATGAGGTCAAGAGGGTTCAATAAGGCCCATTTTTCCATTAAGAAAGCATATGCGATTGCCCTACCAATCAGGATGGTTGTTAACAGGATTGGCAGGAGTGAGTGCGGTAGGAGAGGAACCATCACTTCCATCGGCATTTACTACATAAATTCGTGATACATAAATTCCCTGCGTGCTGTCCCATTCCGTACCGTAGAATGCAATTCTTGTGCCATCTGGCGACCAGGTTGGGTGAAGTGCATTGAAAGGAGTAGTTGTTATGCGACGGATTTGATTATCAACGAGATTGATTACATGAATGTCACCACCTGAAGTGTATGCGAGTTGGTTTCCATCCGGTGACCAGGCAGGATCAATGGCTGTTCCTTGTGTCGGCACCAAAGTTGATTGTGTACCATTATCAAGCATAGTAAATATTCGATATTGATATGATGTATTCATGGACGCATAGGCAATGGCTGATCCGCCAGGGGACCAATCGGGAGCATTGTACCCCCCACCAACGGCCTTTATTTGTATCGGGTTGCCACTGCCGTCTGCATTAGCTTTCATAATGGCCCACGTCAATGATGGCCCAATATAAGTTGTATAAATCAACTGTGATGCATCTGGTGACCAGGACGGTGAACGCCCGCTGATGGTTGGGGCAACGTAAAATGGATTGGTACCATCGGCGTCCATAATCCAAACACCAGAATTAAATGTGGCATAAGCTATTTTTTGATTATCGGGCGACCAGGCAGGGTCTAAGACATGAGTTCCAGGGGCCAGTGGAGTCGGGTTACTGCCATCCGCTTCCATCGTGAAAGCATTCGCAGGGTAAGTGTCGCTGGTGTTATTCGTATACACAATCAGACCTTCTGATGGAAGCGGATTGGAGGCCTGCATTTTATACCGCGCTGTATCAAGTTCTTCTTGCGATATCAAGATAGCAAAATCATCCAGAAATGTGGTGCTTTCACCCAAAAGGGTCAATGTGGCTGTGCCTTGAGGTAACGGGGAACTATCGCGCCAGACAAAAATACCAATATCATCAATGACCACGCTAACGATATCTTGAATTGCGGAAAACCTGACCGTATGCCAAATTGCTGGATCAATGGTAGCGGTTTTCAAGAGTACATCATGGCGATAGATGCTTATTTGTCCGCTGGCTTCCAGTATAATGCTGTAGTCTCCGAGTTCGCCTTTCCTCAGTCCCAGGCGCAGCGAGCCACTCGTTATCTTTAGATTTGTTTCAACAACTGCATCTCCCAAAGTACCATATTCAAAAGCCAATACTTCTCCACTGGCACTCAGTTCTAGCACCTGACGGTTGTCTACAGAGATACGAGCCCACGGTTCCCAAAAATAGTTGGTCACTGATGGTTGAGAGTCGAAATCTTCCCAATATAGAGTATTTAGGGCAGGCATAGGGGGTATACTGGCAACAAAAGCATCTATTGCGATCGCGCCTTGCGTGGAATAAACACGCAGAACATGCGGACTATCGTCGAGATAGTCCACAACGGTGCGAACATCATAGACTAATTCACTATTTGTTGTCGATAATGTCCGTATAACCGTGTTATCAACCTCAACCACCAGGGTTCCGAAATCAGGGCCTTGAACGTAAACAACCTCAATGGTTGTGCCCTGAAAAGGAAAAGCCAGGGCATCTTCGGCGCTGCCGCTATTGTAAACATAACTCCCACCACTGGCTAATTCCGCCTCGACGGATGTCCATGTGCCGTCGCGCTGCACAAGTGCATCCTCAGATTCAACCAACTGCGGAGGGTCTGTAGAATACACCGGCGCGGTTGACGATGAAAGCAGCAGAGTTATGGCAATCAAAAGTACCAAAAACCCAAATGGGCGTCCAAGAAAGCGTTGCTTCAGCATGAGGTAACAATCCCAGTTCTGAAAATAGACCGTGATTTATATAGAAAACATCTTTACGCTACGCAAAAGAGCATGTCAAAGCTTATTAAAGTAAAGTGCAGTGTTATACACACTTATTTTACCATTAAAAGGATATCATAAGTATAATGTTTTCATATGATTTGGCAACGATTTTCATGTGGCGTGTGGAAACCTGGACATTTCAGCACCACATACTCATCTCGTATTCATCGCCCCATTGCGCTTCAACGATCAGGGCGTTGCTGATGTCGCACACACAGCGGCAATTGCACCACCCTGTTACATCAGGTCAGCCTGGCACCTGCCTCGTGATTAATGCGGACACCCGGTCGTGATGAACGGCACGTACAACACATCATCATCAATACTGTCCCCCGACCCCGGCCCATCACCCGATGGCCCATCCGCCGCACCCCACCAGTTATTGGTGAAGTCCGGATCGACCGAACTGGACGACTCCACGCTGATCGTGGCATTGCCCGTGATACACGAGTTATTGACAGTCGCCGTGCCCCCATAGCTATTGTAGACCGCCCCGCCGCGTGTCACCGCCTGATTGTTGGCGATTTCGCTGTCCGTGATGGTCAGCGTGTCATTATTATCCACCGCGCCACCCGAACCCCCGGCACTGTTGTCATGCAAATAGCTACTGGTGATGCTCACATTCTCATTCACCCGAATAGCTCCGCCCCCGTCGTCGGCTGAGTTATTGCCAAACTCGCTACCACTGATCGTTGTACTGCCATTGTCGTAGATCGCCCCGCCATCGTCGCCCGCATGGTTGAGCGTGAACTGGCTATCCGTGATGATGAACACGCCCGGCTGGACATGAATGGCCCCGCCATCCTCCGTAGCCGTATTCCCGGTGAATACACTATCATCAATCGTGACCGTACTCGAGCTATCCGCGCTATGAATGGCCCCGCCATCAATCGCTGCGCTATTATTGAGAACCTGGCAGTCGGTGAGCGTAGTCGAACTCGCTCCCGCCACCACGAACGCCCCCCCATTGTCGCTGGCACTATTCGACTCAACCGTGCTTTGCGTCAGCGTCAAGTGCCCGTGATTACGGATAGCCCCGCCATCCACTGCCGTATTCCCCGAAAACGTCGTGCCGGTGATGTCCACCGTGCCGCTGCTACTCGAAAACAGGCCGCCACCCCAATCCGTCGCCGTATTATCTGTGATCTGCGTCCCAGTGATCGTCAGGCTACCCGAATTCCTGATCGCCGCCCCATCACCCGCCGTGTTATGATCCAGCGTGCTATTGGTGATGATCAGCGTACTTTCATCATCACTCTTGATCGCCCCACCCGTCTCAGGCGCACTGTTATTGGAGAACTGGCTATCGTTGATGGTCAGCGTCGCATCGTCGTTGTGGATAGCTCCCGCATAAAACTGGGCCTGATTGCCGGTGAACACACTGTTGTTGATCGTCAGCACGTTGCCCCGGTCGTTGTCAATCGCCCCGGCATAAGTCGCGCTGTTGTTGATGAAGGTGCTGTCGTTGATGGTCATGCTGCCCGTAGCACCTTCCGTCTCGAGCTGGTCAATCGCCCCGCCAGTCGTATCCGAATGATTGTTGCTGAAGGTGACGTTATTGATGACCACCTGGCCGCCTTCATTTTGCAGTGCCCCGCCCGCGCCGCTGTGATCCCCGCCCGTGAGCGACAGGTCATTCAGCGTCAATACGCCCGTAGCCTCCACTTCAAGCAGGCGGAATTGTGGAGCGGTACTCTCGCGCTGCAACGTAGCTCCATTGCCCACAATCGTGATATCGCCTGTAATGTCTGGTAATTGATCGGTCAGGGCGTAGGTGCCGTTTTCGGTGAGACAGATTGAGGTGGGAACGCCGCTGTCGTTGGCAGCAACAATTTCATTGGTTAATATTGAAATAGAATGTGCTGTGACATTACAGTTGGAGGGCAGTTGGAAAACTATCAGGGCGATTTCAAGCTCCCCTGATGCATTTACATATGCCACTTGTTTTCCATCTGGACTTAAGGCAGCAACACGATTAGAGACCGGAAGCATTGCTACATCTACAGTTTGTCCAACAACTACATTTGTTGCCTTTATAGTTACTAGACTATGGTCACCAGTTACAGGGTGAATTGAGGCAATCACATCTCCACGCCAGATCAAATCATCTATATATACTGTGCCAAGCTCGTATACCATGATAGTTTGATAAGTTTCAAAATCAATAACATAGATATCTTCGTAGGTTCCTATAGCGATTTCAGTCCCATCAGGATTCCATCCAGTGTCCCCTCTAGGCTCGAACACCTCTAACACGGTGGCGGTATCGGTATCCCATATTGCAGTTGTATCTTCATTGGTGTTGGTTGCCAGTTTTGCCTCTGATGGATGCCATTCCATCACCGTAAATAAATTGGATCTTGGAGGAGCGCCAATATCTAGCTGTGCTACCAGTTCACCAGATTGAACATTCCAGATTTCTCCTATTTCCGCCCCTCCGACAGCCAGAAATTGCCCATCAGGACTCCAAGATACAGAAGCGAAATCACGAGGCGTCAGATCCAGAGTTTTGACTAAGACGAGAGGTTCAATGCTCCAAATTTGGATGATTAAGTGTTCGTCAAATGTGGGAACAGCTAATAAATCACCATCAGGACTAAACTTTGGAGGACTATAGGTGGCAATGTTTATGTGTCCAACTTCTACAAATCCCGGAGTATAAAGAAAAACACCTTGGTTGACCCATGCCACTGCGATTAAATTACCATCCAGACTCCAGTCCATACCTATCAGGAAATCTCCTTCGACTTGGGATAGCAAGGAAATGTCAGGAGTATTGTTTGTTGCTAGGCTCACCCCTGGAGAGACTATGACAAATAGAAAACAAACCACGACGATCACGCTATATTTTTTGAGAAACATGACTTATTTCACTCCATAAAGGTGTAAAGTTGATCGATGGTGCTTGGAGAGATCTCAACTTGGTCTGGAAGATGGAAAAAGTACCATGAATGCCCTCTATTAGCACCAAAAAACGCATTGTCGATTGCCCAATTCTGGTATTTTGTACAATAAAAAGGGCGAGCCAGTGGAGTCTGTGTGCGCGAGCGACTGTCTTGTGAATATGCCCATGAATAGTCAACTACATAAGGCACGGTATTAGGTTGTCTTTGGATGGGTAATGTCGTTCCCTCAGTGCCAATATAGAGATGCTGTCGCCGAATGGGTAATCAGGCAGCCAGGGTCACAAAGGACGAGAGGCGTGTTTCAGCTTTGGGCTCGCCCGTGGGCCAATTGACCGCCCGAAACAGATTGATCGCTGAAGCAGTCGCAACATTCTGGAGATGGGTTTTATCCTTTCCTCGATAGCGTGTGCGCCGCATGCCGAGAGTAAAAGCTGCCTGTGAAATGACGCCTTCCACCCCCGCACGTACTCGATACTGCGCTTTGAACTCGTCCGTTTGTTGGCGTTCGCGGGCGGTTCGTAATGCCAGATATTGCGCTTGCGGAGGGAAGGTCAAAGTTCGAGCGCCATTACCAGTATTGCGCGTACAGCGTGACGCACTCGAACAGGCCCGGCAATCCGATGGCTTGAAGCCCGCATTGATATTGGGTTTGTCATGTTTGCCACGACCTTCGCGCCAATAGCTGGTGAAATTGCCCATCGGACACATCACCCTTTTCTTATCCCAGTCAATCTCAAAACAGGTAATGTCAAAAGCCCCTTCTGTTTGGGCTTGCCAACTGGTGTCAGGACGAACTGGTCCGACCAGATCAACATCCAATTTCTGACTGGAAACCAGCACATCGCTGGACATGTAGGCCATATCCATCAAGTGCTTATCGGGGAGATTGTCATGCTCGGCCAAGTCGTCATGAACGCGCTCAACCACTTCAACATCTTGCAATGTGGCGGATGTCGTTTCAACGTGGGTGATCAGGCAGGGGCGATCATCATCGCACGTTTCTGTTAGGTGAACCTTGTAGCCCGTCCAAGTCGTGCTGCGCTTATGGCTGTAACGCGCCTCCGTGTCATAAGGCGAGGCGATCATTGTCTCACTCAGGGGCAAGTTGTTCTTGCCGCGCCATTGAATAGTGTCATTTTCAACATAGAATTGCTGGATCCACATCGTCCGCAAGAGTTGGACCGCCTCGAGATCTCGTAAACCCACCGGAGCCCCAGCATCATAGACCGCGGCGAGCAGCGCGTACCCATCCGCTCCAATGGTTTTGGTCAGCACTTCTCGTTCCAGTTTTTCCGTCGGTAGTCGGTGATTTTCGAAACGGTTGTTATAGCGGTCGAACCACTCGACCGGCACCTGCGCTTTGAGCCACACCGGCGCAAGTTCAGCCAGGACATTTAGCGTATAGCGGAGCGTTTCCCCCACCCGTTCGAGACGATTCAGCATCCGTACTGCTGCCACGATATGCGTCGAGTCCGTCCGTTGTTTGCCTCTGACCTTTACCAAACCCAGTGACTTGAACCGCTTGAGCATAGCATTGAGCAACTGCTCGGATGCATCATGCGCTACCAACCGCGCCCGAAAGTCACTCAATACCGAGAAATGAAACCCCGGATCTGTCAATTCTAAACTCAGCGCATATTTCCAATCAATCCGCCCGCGTACCGCATCCGCCGCTTGGCGGTCAGTGAGATTTTCAGCAAACTGCAGGATGGTGATCAGGGCCAAACGCCATGGGCTTTCGGCAGGTTGTCCTCGACTCGAAAACAGTTCAGCAAAAGCTTCATCTGCATAAAAAGCACCCAGTTCATCCCGCATCTTCATGTAGACATTGCCTTTGGGAAAGGCCGCTTTTGCCACTGCGATAGTTTGTTCGGGAATATCATTGACGGGTCGGGGACGTAAACACATTGGAATCCTCTCTGACAGACTAAACCACTTGAACTTGCGCTCTATTGTAGTCGATTTCTGTCAAAAGGCGTTTCAGTTGAATTCGGCGACAGCATCATATAGATGAGACAACTTCGCCCAAAAGTTTAGAGTAGAATTGAGGGCGGAGCAAAGGAACAGGAAAATGTCTCAAGTGAATGGCAAACTAGCAACCCGACACTGAACAGATGATCTAGGGGAATGGGGTTGAAAGCACGATGGAAACCCAATAAGGTTGAGCAAACAACCATAAGCACAACCCTAAGGGAACCACATGCGGTCAATCAGCATTCCCCAATTGTATAGTAGCTGGTTCAAAGCGTTGGGACAATACTTACCAGAAGAGACACCCAATTCGCGGATCATGAACTTTGTGTTCTTGATAACCGGCATATTCCAGGCCCGCAGCCCTCATCTGAGCCGGATAGCGGGCAAAATACCGATACGTGCCAAAAAGCGGAGTCTAATCAAACGCATGGAACGGCTCGCCAATAATCCGGCAGTTAATTCACGGCGCTGGTACAAACCTATCGCGCAGCAGTTAATCACAGCCGCCAGTGTAACCGGGCAACTTCATTTGGTGATGGATTGCAGCAAGGTCAGTTCCAGCCACCAACTGCTGATGGTAGCCTTAGCTTATAATGGTCGTGCCTTACCCCTGGTTTGGACCTGGGTTCCTCACAAACGGGGGCATAGTCGTGTTCGCCAGCAAGTGGCGCTGTTAAAATATGTACAAAAGCTCATCCCATCAGGGATTGCTGTCAGTTTAGTAGGGGATAGTGAATTTGGACATACCCCGGTGATTGATCGTCTCGAACAATGGGGATGGGACTATGCCCTGCGCCAATCCGGGCGTCATCTGGTGCGGATCACCGGCGACCAGCACTGGAAGCGTTTAGATACACTGGTTCGGCGGGGCGAATTGGTGTGGCTGGGTCATTATAGTTACCCCCATTGTCAAGACCACAGATTGGCAAAATTAAGCTCGGAAAATTGATACCAGAATCTCAACAAGATAGATAAACCTCGCTGGGAACCCGGTAGGCCAAACTCTGATGGGGTCGCTCATGATTATAGAAATGGAAGTAGTCGCGTAGCCCCCTTTCCAATGCCGGAACGGTTTCATAGTGTTTCAAGTAGATGTCCTCATATTTGACGGTACGCCACAAGCGTTCGACAAAGACGTTATCCAGGGCACGCCCGCGCCCATCCATGCTGATGGCAATATTCGCCGCCTGCAAACGCCCGGTAAACCGATCCGCTGTAAACTGAGCGCCTTGATCGGTGTTGAATATCTCAGGTGTGCTATGACGGAGTGCCAGTTCCAAGTCTGCCAGGCAAAAACTGCCTTCCAGGGTGTTGGACAGTTGCCAGGCCAGTACATAGCGGCTAAACCAATCAATAACAGCCACCAGGTACATGAAGCCTTGCTGTAATGGCACATACGTGATGTCGGTACTCCAGACGTGATTAGGGTGGGTGATCGCCACATTCCGCAGCAGGTAAGGATAAATCTTGTGGCCGGGCGCCGGTTGGGTCAGCTTCCGTCTGGGAACAATGGCCTGTAAACCCATTAGTCGCATCAAGCGAGCGATACGCTTGGGATTGACCATGTGCCCCAGTCGCCGTAGATGGGCAGTCATTTTGGGATACCCGTAGAAGGGCGTTTTCAGGTATTGTTCATCAATCAACCGCATCAATTGCAGGTTGAAGGGCGTCTCCCCGGCAGGCTCCATATAATATGTCGAGCGGTTGAGGCCTACCAGGGCGCACTGCCGCCGGATGCTGATGTCAGGATGTTGGTTGTCTATCATCGCCCGTTTGATCTCAACTGAACTGGGCAGCTTTTTTTTCAGCCACTCAAGTTCCATCTTCAGTCGTCCAATCTGTTCATATAATTCCGCTTCAAGCAATACCTTCGCCAAAAACGAGGGATTGAAAGGGCTTTAGTGTCGTGTAAAGTTGTCTACATAAACCGATGAAGACAAAAAGGCATGACGAAAAAAGCCCATGATTGATATTGTAACACTATTGCTCTGCTTTGAGGTACACCTATCACCAACAACCCTACGACAAATGAGCCGGATTATCCCAGCCAT
Organism: Aggregatilineales bacterium; assembly: GCA_965215855.1. Classification (GTDB taxonomy): domain Bacteria; phylum Chloroflexota; class Anaerolineae; order Aggregatilineales; family J027; genus J027. The sequence continues at coordinate 1,474,691 of CBDCER010000003.1, forward strand.
ACTGGCGATGACAGGGCGGGTCACGATGCTGGGTATCTCACGATGGACAGATAAAGGGGGGAGCTATCGGACGATACAGCGGTTGTTCCACACAGTGCTACCGTGGGCAGAGATGCACTGGGCATTTTTTCGCCAACACGCCCTCAATCCGGAAGATGAGTACCTACTGGCCGGCGATGAATGGGTCGTGACAAAATCGGGCAAGAAGACCCATGGGGTGGATCGCTTCTTTTCAGGATTGTACGGCAAACCCGTGCCGGGCGTGGCATTCTTCGGACTATCACTGATAAGTATTGAGGAACGGCAAGCCTATCCAGGCATGGTGGAGCAACGGGTACGCAGTGAGGCTGAGAAAACGGCAGCCAAAGCCGCCAAGAAAAAGAGCAAGAAGAAGCGGAAAAGAGGCAAGCCCGGGCGTCCTAAGACCCAGGTGGAGTTGCCCCCAGAACTACAGCAGATTCAAGGCATGGTGCAGCGACAATTGGCACTGATCAAGGACACGATTCAGGTGACTTATCTGGTGTTGGATGGTAAATTCGGCAACAACAATGCCCTGCAAATGACCCGGCAATGTGACGTGCATTTGATCTCCAAATTGCGTCATGATGCGGCGTTGTATATACCCTATGTTGGCCCACAATCTAAATATGGTCAGCGTCGCAAATATGGTGATAAGCTCAACTATCATGCCATCCCGTCTGACTATTTGAAGGAAACCACCCTGGAAGATGGTATCCAAACCCAGACCTTTCAGGCAACATTGCTTCACAAAGACTTCGCCCAACCCCTCAACGTCGTCATCATCGTCAAAACAGACTTGAAAACAGGAAAACAGGCGCGTGTGATTTTGTTCAGCAGTGACCTCAGCCTATCTTATGAGCGCTTGATTGACTACTACAGCCTACGCTTCCAGATTGAATTCATCTTCCGCGATGCCAAACAGCATTTCGGACTGGAAGACTTCATGAACGTCGCCGAGACAGCGGTCACCAATGCCGCCAACTTGTCTTTCTTGATGGTCACGCTCTCCCGTATCCTACGCCGCCTCCTTTTCCCTGATTATCCGGATGCCAGTATCCTTGATCTCAAAGCCCGCTTTCGTGGTCGCAAATATGTCGCTGAAACATTAAAATTACTTCCGGAAATCCCTGATCCTATTTTATTGGATCGTATCTTTTACACGGTGGCGTCTCTCGGTGCTATCCATACCGTTGCGTGCCACTCCGCCTCGTCATAATTTGGCGAAGGTATTGGTCAAGAGCTTCCGTTTCTTTTTGGCTCGGCGCTTTGTGGCCTCGTTCAAAAACGCTGGCTCCGCCATTGAGCAATTGCCTTTTCCAGTCACGCACCAACGTTGGATGAATCTGATGTTCGCTGGCGATCTCATTGACGGTTCTCTTTTCTTTGATCGCTTCCATTGCCACCCGGAACTTGAACTGGGCGCTGTATCCTCGTCGTTTTTTACTCATCTTTTGCTCTCCACAAGTTGCTCTGATTTTATCCTCAAAACGAGTTATCCTTGTGGTCTAGTTTTTGGGGGTAAGTATAGATATCCAGAACAACATAAAGGGCATAGTGCTGACCCTTGTGGGGGCCTCGCAACTGGGTGATATCCCAACTCCAGACCTGGTTGGGAGCCGTTGCCAACAATTCGGGTTTCTGGTAGGTCGGATGCCGCCGTTGGTTGCGCCGTTCGCGGACTTCAGCATGGGCGCTTAAGATACGGTACATCGTGCGCCAGTGACAATAATACTGTCCCTCATCCAGCAAGGTGGCATACACCTGACGCGGCGATAGGTCAGCAAATCGCTCACTATTGAGAATATCGCGCACCGTCAGACGTTCCGCACTGGACAACGCCCGCGCTGGGGTCGGACGTTCACGCCAAGTTGTGGCGACTGGCGGGCACGGTAGAGCCGACTGCGCGGCACATTCAATACGGCACAGGCACGGCTCACACCCACCTGGACTGCCAATTCCTCAGCCATCTGCGTCATGATCCTTCGTCCTCGTTGAGTATCTCCAGTAACCGCGTCAGCTTTTTTTGCGCTTCAATGATCGCCTCGGCTTGCTCCAATTGGCGGCGCAGTTTGGCATTTTCCTTCGCCAATCGCGCTGCCTCGCTAGCAGCCGGATTGGGTGTCGGACCACGTCGTCTACCCGCCAACTCACCCCGTGCCCGTTGTGCCCGCCACGTCGATAGGTGCGAGTGATATAGCCCTTCTCGACGCAACAAAGACCCTAACTCACCGTACTGACACTGATCCGCTTCTGCTAAGATTCGCGCTTTGTACTCCGCGCTGAAACGACGTCGCGTTGCCTGCACTCGGACTTCTGGATCTGCATATTTGCCATTCACTTGAGACATTTTCCTGTTCCTTTGCTCCGCCCTCAATTCTACTCTAAACTTTTGGGCGAAGTTGTCTCATCTATATGATGCTGTCGCCGAATTCAACTGAAACGCCTTTTGACAGAAATCGACTACAATAGAGCGCAAGTTCAAGTGGTTTAGTCTGTCAGAGAGGATTCCAATGTGTTTACGTCCCCGACCCGTCAATGATATTCCCGAACAAACTATCGCAGTGGCAAAAGCGGCCTTTCCCAAAGGCAATGTCTACATGAAGATGCGGGATGAACTGGGTGCTTTTTATGCAGATGAAGCTTTTGCTGAACTGTTTTCGAGTCGAGGACAACCTGCCGAAAGCCCATGGCGTTTGGCCCTGATCACCATCCTGCAGTTTGCTGAAAATCTCACTGACCGCCAAGCGGCGGATGCGGTACGCGGGCGGATTGATTGGAAATATGCGCTGAGTTTAGAATTGACAGATCCGGGGTTTCATTTCTCGGTATTGAGTGACTTTCGGGCGCGGTTGGTAGCGCATGATGCATCCGAGCAGTTGCTCAATGCTATGCTCAAGCGGTTCAAGTCACTGGGTTTGGTAAAGGTCAGAGGCAAACAACGGACGGACTCGACGCATATCGTGGCAGCAGTACGGATGCTGAATCGTCTCGAACGGGTGGGGGAAACGCTCCGCTATACGCTAAATGTCCTGGCTGAACTTGCGCCGGTGTGGCTCAAAGCGCAGGTGCCGGTCGAGTGGTTCGACCGCTATAACAACCGTTTCGAAAATCACCGACTACCGACGGAAAAACTGGAACGAGAAGTGCTGACCAAAACCATTGGAGCGGATGGGTACGCGCTGCTCGCCGCGGTCTATGATGCTGGGGCTCCGGTGGGTTTACGAGATCTCGAGGCGGTCCAACTCTTGCGGACGATGTGGATCCAGCAATTCTATGTTGAAAATGACACTATTCAATGGCGCGGCAAGAACAACTTGCCCCTGAGTGAGACAATGATCGCCTCGCCTTATGACACGGAGGCGCGTTACAGCCATAAGCGCAGCACGACTTGGACGGGCTACAAGGTTCACCTAACAGAAACGTGCGATGATGATCGCCCCTGCCTGATCACCCACGTTGAAACGACATCCGCCACATTGCAAGATGTTGAAGTGGTTGAGCGCGTTCATGACGACTTGGCCGAGCATGACAATCTCCCCGATAAGCACTTGATGGATATGGCCTACATGTCCAGCGATGTGCTGGTTTCCAGTCAGAAATTGGATGTTGATCTGGTCGGACCAGTTCGTCCTGACACCAGTTGGCAAGCCCAAACAGAAGGGGCTTTTGACATTACCTGTTTTGAGATTGACTGGGATAAGAAAAGGGTGATGTGTCCGATGGGCAATTTCACCAGCTATTGGCGCGAAGGTCGTGGCAAACATGACAAACCCAATATCAATGCGGGCTTCAAGCCATCGGATTGCCGGGCCTGTTCGAGTGCGTCACGCTGTACGCGCAATACTGGTAATGGCGCTCGAACTTTGACCTTCCCTCCGCAAGCGCAATATCTGGCATTACGAACCGCCCGCGAACGCCAACAAACGGACGAGTTCAAAGCGCAGTATCGAGTACGTGCGGGGGTGGAAGGCGTCATTTCACAGGCAGCTTTTACTCTCGGCATGCGGCGCACACGCTATCGAGGAAAGGATAAAACCCATCTCCAGAATGTTGCGACTGCTTCAGCGATCAATCTGTTTCGGGCGGTCAATTGGCCCACGGGCGAGCCCAAAGCTGAAACACGCCTCTCGTCCTTTGTGACCCTGGCTGCCTGATTACCCATTCGGCGACAGCATCTCTATATTGGCACTGAGGGTTGCTATGGCTGAACACTTAAGGCTCAACGCGGAAAAGTGTGAAAATCGCATCAACCACCTCCATATTGGGCCAAAACCTGTAATCGAAAGATGTTGAAATTACGAAAACCGAAGGCACGACGGATGGTGGCACGGATCGCATTATTGATGCCTTCGACAAAGCCCTGGGTCACGCCATTAATGAAGTAATTGAGGAACTCATCCCACCAATTACGCAAGGTGTTGACGAACTTGAGTAAGCGCAGATCGCCGGTGGCCTGCACCTTGCAAATCCAGGCCTGTAGAAACCGGGTCGCCTGCTCACGGTTCTGGACTTTATCACAAATAGTGCGAAATTCCTCTTTGAGCAAGTACATGACCCGCAACTCAGGACAAGCCGCCAAGACTTGCTGGAGTTTGCTTTCTTCTTCGGGCGACAACTCATGACGCGCCTTCACTAGTATCCAGCGCGACCCTTTGAGGATGTCATAGGTCGGCGGATCGACTTGCTTCTGAAGGTGGCGGCGGGCTTGTGTTAGGCGGTCATTGAGTTGCTTCATCACATGGAAGCGGTCCGCGACCTGGCGAGCATGTGGTAAAGCCTTCTTGACAGCCTGGCGGTACGGTTCCCATAGATCGGTTGAGACGACAGTGATCTGCTCTCGATCTGGCTGCGCGTTGAACCACGCGATCAATGTTTCCTGCTTACGATCTGGCAACACTGCCAAAATGCAGTGCCTTTCCAAATCGGACAGGATCAATACGTACTGTTTATGACGCTTCTTGAGAGCCAGTTCATCGATCCCCAGAACCCGTACAGGATTCTGGGTTGGGCGTTGGATCGTGCGTTGAGCATAGGTCACAAATATCTCTTTGACCGTTGACTCACTCAAGTGTTCTTGTCGCGCCACAGCTTTGCGATCACACTGCAAACATTGTTCGTAGACATATTGCTCATAGCGTCGCGTTTGACGCCGCTGCTGATTGACACTCAGCAGGTTCTCGGTGAACGGGCGTTGGCAATGCTCACACCTGAAGCGACGCCCCATAAAATAGAGATTAACTCGTTTTCCCATCACACTCAGGTCGCGCACCCGGCGTTCCTTCTGCTGGTGAACCTGCTGAGACAAATACTCACAGTCGGGACACTGCGTGATATCGTAGCGGTGTTCACACTTCAGATGCAATGCTTCGCCCTCTAGCTCATAATGTGTCACGCGAAATTCTGGTAATTCTACCAACTCCGTTATGGTTGCGAGGCTGACTGCTGCCCATTTCCGTTCTGTCTCTGGCTTGACGCCTGCCGTTAACATCGCTATTGTTTCTATCTTGGCTTCTCCTGTGCTGGTTGTTGCTCTATAGCTTATAACACGGTGAAGCCTTTTTCACACTTTTCCGCGTTGACCCCTATTTGTTTTCAATTTTGTCCTTGACTTCAATATAGCAGGTCTTTCGGTATCATTTTCGTTAGCAAAATCTCATCCCCAAACCAAATAGAAATTCCCTGAGAAAGACCCTTGCAATTTGAATATGGTTTGTGATAGTATCTGTTTACCGCAGCAATGCGGCACATTAACAACGTCGAAGGACGGAAAAACTGAATGCCAACTTACGCACAACCAGCAGGCAACAGACGAATAGCATGAGGACCTAGCTGCACTCGCAGCCTCTCGTGTGTCTGTGCCGACTGGTCATCCAGTCGGTTTTTGTTTGGGCGTAGGTCGGCCCGCACCTTACCAACCAAATAGTGACAGCAAACACATCCCTGTCAAAGATGTATCCCATCTTTGAGACATATACACACAGCCTTGCGTTTCAAGTAATACCAAATCTAGACCTACACACTGTCCTTGATGACAGTGCGGAACAAGCTCTTTTACGGAGAGTTTGATCCTGGCTCAGGATGAACGCTGGCGGCGTGCCTAATACATGCAAGTCGAACGAGAACCACGCTCTTCGGACTGTGGGGACAGTGGCGCACGGGTGCGTAACACGTAGCCGATCTGCCCTTCGCTGGGGGATAACTCGCCGAAAGGCGAGCTAATACCGCGTACGCTCGTGGGGCTTAGACATCCCATGAGGAAAGCACTGGATGCGGCGAAGGAGGAGGCTGCGGCCCATCAGCTGGTTGGTGAGGTAACGGCTCACCAAGGCGAAGACGGGTAGGGGGCCTGAGAGGGTGACCCCCCACACTGGCACTGAGACACGGGCCAGACTCCTACGGGAGGCAGCAGTAAGGAATATTGCACAATGGGCGCCAGCCTGATGCAGCAACGCCGCGTGGAGGATGACGGTCTTCGGATTGTAAACTCCTTTTCGGTGGGAAGAGATCGGACGGTACCACCGGAATAAGTCTCGGCTAACTACGTGCCAGCAGCCGCGGTAAAACGTAGGAGGCAAGCGTTATCCGGAATTACTGGGCGTAAAGCGCACGCAGGCGGTGGCGTAAGTGATGCGTGAAAGCGCCCGGCTCAACTGGGCGAGGCCGTATCAGACTGCGTCACTCGAGACAGATAGAGGCAGACGGAATTCCGGGTGGAGTGGTGAAATGCGTAGAGATCCGGAGGAACACCAGTGGCGAAGGCGGTCTGCTGGGTCTGTTCTGACGCTGAGGTGCGAAAGCGTGGGGAGCGAACGGGATTAGAAACCCCGGTAGTCCACGCCGTAAACGATGCACACTGGATGTTAGTGGTCGAAAGGCCATTAGTGTCGTAGCTAACGCGCTAAGTGTGCCGCCTGGGGAGTACGGCCGCAAGGCTAAAACTCAAAGGAATTGACGGGGGCCCGCACAAGCAGCGGAGCGTGTGGTTTAATTCGAGGCTACGCGAAGAACCTTACCTGGATTTGACATGCTGGTAGTAGGGAAGCGAAAGCGGACCGACCTTCGGGCGCCAGCACAGGTGCTGCATGGCTGTCGTCAGCTCGTGCCGTGAGGTGTTCGGTTAAGTCCGAAAACGAGCGCAACCCCTAGCGTTAGTTACAAGTGTCTAACGCGACTGCCCGGGGAAACTGGGAGGAAGGTGGGGATGACGTCAAGTCAGCATGGCCTTTATGTCCAGGGCGACACACACGCTACAATGGCCGGTACAATAGGCAGCCAAGCCGCGAGGTGGAGCGAATCCAATAAAGCCGGTCTCAGTTCGGATTGTAGGCTGCAACTCGCCTGCATGAAGTCGGAGTTGCTAGTAAACGCGGATCAGCCACGCCGCGTTGAATACGTTCCCGGGCCTTGTACACACCGCCCGTCACGTCATGGAAGCTGGTCACGCCTGAAGTCGGTGAGTTAACCAATAGGAGACAGCCGCCGAAGGTGGGGCTGGTGACTGGGACGAAGTCGTAACAAGGTAGCTGTACCGGAAGGTGCGGCTGGATCACCTCCTTTCTATGAGATGCTGCAATCTGCGAAGGTTGCAGCGGCGTGGGGCTGTGGTCGAAGGGTGCGTTTGTTGTCACTATTTGTTTGGCAAGGGCGGGAATGTAGCTCAGCTGGTTAGAGCACTCGCCTGATAAGCGAGAGGTCAGAGGTTCGAGTCCTCTCATTCCCACAGGCGGGGACATAGCTCAACCGGGAGAGCGCCGCCTTTGCAAGGCGGAGGTTAGGGGTTCGAGCCCCCTTGTCTCCACAGGAAGTTGTTTTGGGAATGGTGCTGGCAAGCTGGTGTTTGTCATTACCATTCGGAAGGGAACTTCCGAAGCACCTTAACAGTTGAATAGAAGAAGATGTTTGGGTAAACGACGAGAACGATCAATTTCTCTGGATCACCGCACGACTGTGGATACCATAACACAGCGGCAAAGTGACAAGGGCGTACGGCGGATGCCTGGGCATCGTGTGCCGATGAAGGACGTGGTACACTGCGATAAGCCTCGGTGAGGTGTGTGCAACCGTGAACAGCCGAGGATTTCCGAATGGGGAAACCCGCGTGGGGGCATGCCCACGCAGCTAGGTGTGAACACATAGCATCTGGCGGGGAACCGCGGGAACTGAAACATCTCAGTACCGCGAGGAAAGGAAAGCATTCCGTTAGTAGTGGCGAGCGAACGCGGAGAAGCCCAAACCGGTCTTCGGACCGGGGTTGTAGGCCGCACATCAGTGTTGAGCGGGCGAGGTAGTCGAAGGGTCTGGAAAGTCCCACCGCAGCGGGTGAAAGTCCCGTAGACGAAACCTCAAGCGCCGACCGTGCTGTGCCTGAGTACCACCGGGCACGCTAATCCGGTGGGAAGCTGGGGCGTCCACGCTCCAAGGCTAAATACACACGATGACCGATAGCGAACTAGTACCGTGAGGGAACGGTGAAAAGAACCCCGGCGAGGGGAGTGAAATAGAACCTGAAACCGTATGCCTACAAGCAGTCAGAGCATTCTTAGGAATGTGATGGCGTGCCTTTTGGAGAATGAGCCACCGAGTTAATGCGTGTCGCCAGCTTAAGGGAGTTACACCCGCAGGCGCAGCGAAAGCGAGTCTGAACAGGGCGCACAGTGGCACGTATTAGACACGAAACCTGGTGAGCTACCCATGGGCAGGTTGAAGCGAAGCTAATCCTTCGTGGAGGACCGAACCGGTAACTGTTGCAAAAGTTTCGGATGACCTGTGGGTAGGGGTGATATGCCAAACGAACCAGGAGATAGCTTGTTCTCCCCGAAACAGCTTTAGGGCTGGCGTGCGCCGGTGGCTGGTGGAGGTAGAGCACTGGATGAGCTAGGGGCCGCAAGGTTACCAAACTCAACCAAACTCCGAATGCTGCCAGCTCAGGCGTGCAGTTGGACGTCGGGAGATGAGTTTCGGCGTCGAGAGGGAAACAACCCAGACCCGCCGCTAAGGTCCCCAAGACCAGGCTAAGTGGCAAACGAGGTGAGCGTGTGTAGACAGCCAGGAGGTTGGCTTAGAAGCAGCCATCCTTTAAAGAGTGCGTAATAGCTCACTGGTCAAACGCGCTGGCGCGGATAATGTAACGGGGCTCAAGTCTGGCACCGAAGCGCGGGATGGTAGGGACAGGGCGTGCCTTGTCCGTACTATGGTAGGGGAGCGTCGTGATGGCATCGAAGGTGGCTTGGAAGGGCTGCTGGAGCGATCACGAGTGAGAATGGTGGCATGAGTAACGCAAAACAGGTGAGAACCCTGTTCGCCGCAAGCCTAAGGTTTCCGACGGAAGGTCAGTCCGCGTCGGGTTAGTCGGGCCTAAGCCGAGGCCGCAAGGCGTAGGCGATGGACAACGGGTTAATATTCCCGTACCGGCTGCTGGAGTACGGACGCGACGAGGTGGGATAGCCCAGCCCCCGGCTGGAAGTGGGGGTGGTAAGCGGAGAATATCCGTGACGCCGGGCCTCCGGGCCAGAAGTGGGCAAGTTCAGCCTCCGAGAAAAGCGTACCGGCGAAGAAAGCAGCCGCCCGTACCGCAAACCGACACTGGTAGGCGAGGTGAGGATCCACAGGTGAACGGGAGAACCCTTGTTAAGGAACTAGGCAAAATGGCTCCGTAACTTCGGGAGAAGGAGCGCCTATCTGAGAGGATAGGCCGCAGTGAAAGGGCCCTGGCGACTGTTTAACAAAAACACAGGTCTCTGCCAACCCGAAAGGGGAAGTATAGGGGCTGACGCCTGCCCAGTGCCGGAAGGTTAAAAGGACGGGTTAGTGTGTGATTGCACACGAAGCTCTGAATTGAAGCCCCGGTGAACGGCGGCGGTAACTATAACCGTCCTAAGGTAGCGAAATTCCTTGTCGGGTAAGTTCCGACCCGCACGAAAGGCGTAACGATCAGGGCACTGTCTCAACAAGGGACCCGGTGAAATTGAAGGACGTGTAAAGATGCGCGTTACCCGCAGCAGGACAAAAAGACCCCGTGGAGCTTGACTGTAGCTTGCTATTGCGTTAGGGCATGGTCTGTGTAGGATAGCTGGGAGGCAAAGAAGCCTGGGCGCTAGCCTGGGTGGAGCCAATGGTGAAATACCAGCCTGACAATGCTTTGGCCCTAACCTGCGACCGTGAAACCGGCGTGGGGACAGTGGCAGGTGGGCAGTTTGACTGGGGCGGTCGCCTCCTAAAAGGTAGCGGAGGCGCCCAAAGGTTGGCTCAGGCGGAATGGAAACCCGCCGCAGAGTGTAATGGCACAAGCCAGCTTGACTGCGAGACGGACGTGTCGAGCAGAGACGAAAGTCGGGCATAGTGATCCCACGGCGCCGTGTGGAAGGGCCGTGGCTTACCGGATAAAAGCTACCCCGGGGATAACAGGCTAGTCTTGCCCAAGAGTTCACATCGACGGCAAGGCTCGGCACCTCGATGTCGGCTCATCGCATCCTGGGGCTGGATCAGGTCCCAAGGGTTGGGCTGTTCGCCCATTAAAGCGGTACGTGAGCTGGGTTCAGACCGTCGTGAGACAGGTCGGTCTCTATCCGCTGTGGGCGTGAGATGTTTGAAGGGAGCTGTCCCCAGTACGAGAGGACCGGGATGGACGAAGCGCTCGTGTGCCGGTTGTCGCGCCAGCGGCATCGCCGGGTAGCGACCTTCGGACGGGAGAACCGCTGAAAGCATCTAAGCGGGAAGCCCCCCCTGAGATGAGACATCTGTTCCTCAATTGAGGACTAAGACCGCTGGCAGACCACCAGTTGGATAGGTCGGACGTGGAAGTGCAGCAATGTATGTAGCGAACCGATACTAATGGTCGAAGGCTTTGATGTTGTGTTGAGGTCATGGTCGGTGCGGTGGTCTTGAGAAATGGGTCGGTACTCGTTGGTGAGTGGGTTGGTCATTCGCCAGTCACCCCGCCAGGTGTAGCCATTGCCGGACTGGCAACCGCTGCTACATCTCAACTTCTTCTATTTGACATCCCCAGCGTGGGGGATGGTGAGTGTGTGTGCATGTGTGTCAGCGATGTTGGTGGTTTGGCGGCGGGGGTCCACCTGGTTCCATCCCGAACCCAGCAGTTAAGTCCGTCTGCGCCGATGGTACTGCGATGGCGACGTCGTGGGAGAGTAGGTCTCTGCCAACCGCTCCACATTCACCTCCACCCCCTCCGCTGCTTTTTCCTTGTCCCCATATCGGTTATACTCATCCATGATATTCCACAGAATTTTAGTCACCACAATGTATAGCTGGCTATAAGATCCAAAATCCTGATGAACATATTGAGGAAAATAGCTGTTTGCTATCGGAGAGATCTGTAATGCGTGTTAAGCTAGCACTCATCTTTATCATAGCGATTGGTATTCTGCTACGGGTGATGAGCTATTCCTGGAATGACAGACTTCAAGGCGATGTAAACTTGTTTGCACTGACTGTACGGGAATTCATTGAAAATGATCGCCTATATTACCCCATGAAATACGAATATAGTGAAAATGTGGATTATCTGACATTGGTATCGCCAGCCAGTCAGCACCCCCCTTTAGTTCTTGTTGCTGTTGGGCTAGGTGGTAAGTTGGTTGGCAGTGATGATGCCTTTTCATTGTTGAAGATATTTGCCGAGCTATCTGGGCTGGTGCTATTAGGAGCGGTGATATGGATCGGGATGCGAACATTTGGGAATATGGAAGTCGTTATCGGCAGTGGGTTAGTTGCTATCTCTCCCATGCTGGTCGATTTCTCCGCAAATGGTAGTTCCTACATTCTGGTGGCATTATTGCTTTTACTTGCTATCGTGCTGTTGGATCGATTTCAGCATGACAGGCTAAGTCATTACGCACTTGCCGGAATTTTGAGTGGCGTCGGACTACAAACGCATGGCATTATGGCCTGCCTCCCTGCTATGTTCCTTGTTTTTTGGGTTGTCATCAACCGTTCACAATTCTCCTATCGAGGCCTATCAACTTTTGCATTGGTGATGTTTCTGACTTTATTACCCTGGATGCTCTGGAATCTCAGACATTTTGATCGGCCATTTTATTCATATTCGAGTTACTACATCTCCGATTATTTGGGCTGGAAGCGTTTCGAAATCGTTGATGGCGTGATTGAGAACCGCGTTGAACGTGTTATCAATCTGGAAACCATTACCGACTACTTGTATTCTAAAACCAGACTTAGCGCAGGGTGGTTTCTGAGCGAATTTGTCAAAGAAGTTAGCTTCTTCTGTGTCATACTCATGGTCGTTGGTGGTTGGCACTTATTTCAACATAATCGACGCCGAGCTATTGCCTGGCTGTTACCAATCTTGAGCTATTTCGTGGTCGTATCTGCATGGCCGACGTTCAAATATCGCTTTCTGGTCGCAATTCTGGTCCCCACTTATATTCTAGCTGCTATCGGTTTTACCCATTTATATCAACGATGGCGCTGGGTTGCTTCGATACTACTAATTGGCACATTCCTCTGGGCGGGGCATGGCTTGTTCGAACAACCGCCGACCCGTTATTATCGTGACGATAGCGGCGTGGAAACTTATCAAACAATGCAAGCACTAGCCAGCACCTTTGGCGAACAACAAGAACCAGATGTTACGCTAGGGGTGTCGTATCATCGTGGCTGTTTGTTGGAAACCGTCTACTATCACCGTTTTCCATTTGTATGTGCAGCAGATATGATCGGCAAGGAGGCGGCTGTACCACTTGAAATGACCGAAAAGTTGATCCATGATTTTGATGTACGGTATATCTGGACAGATATTGAAACATTGCCCGATATTCAAACACTGGTTCCCAGTGCCAGCGTCATATGCCAAGATGAGCCATTTTATGTGCTTGAAATTGGGGCTATGACCACGACCGAGTTCCCGGAAACAGGTGTATGTATCGAGATGCCATTTAATCGGTAGTTAAATTCACGACTGAATGTAACGGATTACCAACGAACTACGGTTATGGAATCATGATGGCGTAGTTGATCTATTTGAAATAGTCGAGATTTAATCTGACACTCGAAGTAAAAGTCAGAGGTTCTGAGAAAGGAATGGAGTGTCAGATGACTAGCGAAGAAAAGGTCATCAAAAACAAATCGGGACTGTTAACACTGGCTGAAAAGTTAGGCAACGTGAGAAGTCGCCTGAAAATTCCTGAAGGGTAGAATTAGGAGCAGCAAAACAACCAATTCAACCCGACAGGAGTGTCACAAAGTGTCGCACAAAAGACGAGCATATGCCAGTGATATCAGTGATGGACAATGGAAACGGCTGCAGTGGATGTTTCCGAAACGTAAAGGGGCAGGCCGCCCAATGGCACTCGAGTTAAGAGGTGTTAAATGCGATCCTATATGTGGTCACAACGGGATGCCAGTGGTGGAATGTACTGCAAGATTTGCCTAATCCCAAAAGCGTTTACTATCACTATCGGAAGTGGTGCTTGGATGGCACATGGCGGCGGATCAATCGGGTCATGGGGTATCTTGAACGGTGGCGCGTGAAGCGTTGTCCGCGTCCGAGTGCGGGCAGTATGGATAGCTAAAGCGTGAAAACAACGGAGCGTGGTGGGCTGCGTGGCTATGATAGTCATAAGAAAGTGAAAGGACGCAAACGCCATATTCTGGTGGATACGCAAGGCAACTTGCTGGAAGTAGTCGTCTTAGCTGCCAACAGCACGGATCGCAATGGGGCCAAAGCCTTGTTAACCAAAGCCGAGCCTATGACGACCTCGCTTACTCAAGTTATGGGTTGATAGTGCCTACATCGGTGATTTGGAAACCTGGGTCTATCAACAATGGGGTATCCGACTGGAAATCGTGGCCCGTTTAGCTGATTAAAAGGGCTTTGTAGTGCAACCCCGCCGCTGGGTCGTCGAGCGTACCCTGGCATGGCTCAACACTTATCGCCGGTTGAGCAAGGACTATGAATACTGTTCACTCTTCAGAGGCCATGATTTACGCCACAATGGTGCATCTCATGCTCAGACGTTTAGCCAAAGATGATCCTGATTGACTGACTTTTCAAATGGCCTCTAAAGACTAGCCCAAGTTCTGCTACCTCAAATTGCGACGATGTATTTGAAGTAATTAGGTGCGATTTCGATACGACCATTTGTAGTAAGATATGGTTCGACTGCTCGTTGCAGCGCTGATTTTATTTTTTCCTCGCCTACGATTCGTTTGATACTTTGTGGTGGACCTGCTGCAATATTGCCACGCCAGAAAGTTTCAAAGTCAGGATACGTAAAAGGGCAATTAACTTGATTAACAGCCACTATTGTTAATCCAGCTTGTTCAACTAATGCTTCTAGCACACCGTCTGCGGAGAGAGCAAAGGGACCTCCGTCTTTTGGGGGTTCTGGTAATGTGCCACCTATTGCCCGAACAATGTGTCGAAATTCCACCTTCTCAGCTTCTGCAAATAGACCAACAACAACGCGACCATCAGGTTTGCATACCCGTTGTAATTCACGCAATGCAGCTACCTTATCGCCAGTAAATTGAACCGAATTAGGCGCAATAACCGCGTCAAAGGAATTATCCTGATAGGGTAGTTCTTGCATATCGCCTACTCTAAAATCGCCTTCTGGCACTCTTTCACGGGCAACCTTGATTAATCCTTCGGCTGCATCCAAACCACTGAGTTGTGCCCCAAGTTCTACTGCAAGAATACTTGCGCCACCACCACCGCAACCTACATCTAATACACTTGTTGATTTGCCAACATTTGCGGCAGTTAACATTGCTGCAAAGAGGGGATTGTGGTTTGGTTCATGGATTAACGCCCAGTCAGATGGTGCTACACTCCATAAATCACCCTGAATTTTTGCTGTTCTCATTTTGGTTTCTCCTACCTTAAATTTTATGTTTATGTGCTAGAGTGTGGATATGGTGGAGGTAAGGATGTTGAATTACTTTCCACAGCCATTCAATATCAATCGCCTCCGCAGTCTCAATTTACAATTGCGGTCTTATTCCATTGGTGGAATCACCGCCAAAATATGGACATGGCTATTAGCACCGAAGTCGCCCGGATGTGCTCCGTAGGTATTGCCATCACTGTGATAGGCAAGGGCTACCATGCTCAGACTTGTTTCTGTTGTGGGTGGTAGTGCATCAGTGCTTACAGAAAAGGTTGCATTACCTTGTTCATTGGCTGTAAACGTATTCTCTGAGCCATCATCTGCACCACAAGCAAGATCAGTAATCATGACTTCGGGTGGCAATATTGCGACAGAACACCATGCCGTATAAACACCATTCGGAACGAGATTGTTGAGAACAAGCTCAATTTGTGCAACATCACCGTCTACCGTGTAAGTTCCAGTGCCACCAGCCTTTAGCCAGTTGCCTAGTGTGATTCCCATTTCAGACCCCATCTCAAAAGGACCGAGTGGATTTTCGCTTAATGCAAATGGGTCATGTTCTTGTGCTTCTGCTGTTGTGTAAAGAGGTTGTCCGATACTTGCTAGGGGAACATCGCCGGGGATGCGCTGCACCATGCCATCATCTGTTGCAAGGAATACGTCTTGTTCTGCCATACCTGCCAGAATGTGATTGACGAAGAAAAGATTGGGTTCATCCATTTCCTGTGCCGTCAGCAGCGAAAAGCTGAAGACAGTCGCAATAAGGACGCTAACTCCGACTAGTAAAGATTTGTGTTTATGCTGCATGTTATTACTCTCCTATATTTGAACTTTTCGTTAATTTCACTACAAAGCATCTGATAAAAGAGTAACTGTACATCGGGAAATTGAAATCAACTGGTAGATTGAAATTGGCGCTACTAATCGGTGGATTTGAATGTCAATCAAATGATACGGATGTATCAACCATTTGGTTGATGAGGAATTTGTACAATGAAGGTTATCAGTTTCGCTGCAACCTTAACGGGTTTTGTAGTGCTTTAGAAAAGCAAAATGACCTCAGCGCATATTAGCACTGAAGTAAGGATTGATGTCTTGTATGTTTGCTTTTATCGGTCTAGGGTTATGATACGTTGCTCAAGGGCAGTTGTGACAGCAGCCGTGCGATCATCTACACCTAATTTGCCATAAATGTGGATAAGATGGGTTTTGACAGTAGCGACGCTAATGCTCAGTGATTTGCCTATTTCTTTGTTACTCGCGCCTTTTGCAACTAATTCTAACACTTCAATCTCGCGGGCACTGAGTTTCTCTTCGGCAGGGGCGCGCATCCGAGACATCACACGGGTAGCCACTGTTGGGGAGAGTACAGAATCGCCATTGGATACGGCACGTATGGCACGAAACAATTCTTCTCGTGGGGTATCTTTAAGTAAGTATCCAGTAGCGCCAACCTCAATTGCACGAACAATAGCGGCATCTGAGTCATAGGTTGTAAGTACAAGAATATTCGCGTTGGGATTTGTGTCTCGAATAGCCTGGATTGCTCCAACACCATCGAGCTTGGGAAGTTGCAAATCCATCAGGACAACATCAGGCTGTAGTGATGTATACAGATTCACAGCTACTTCGCCATCTGCTGCTAACCCGATTACCTCAAAATCAGGTTGTCCTGCCAGCATCCCTGCCAAGCCTTCACGAACTACTGGATGGTCATCCGTAATCAGGATTTTTATGGTATCCATCTTTTGACGCTTACCTTTCTTCTGACATCATTTAATCAGACAATGGTATTGTAACGACCACTGTCGTGCCTTCTCTGGGATCACTTTCGAGTTCCACAGAACCGCCATAGTGTTTCGCACGTTCCTCCATTGCTCGTAGTCCGTAGCCACCAGATAGGGGTGACTTTGGGGTATTGTTTAGCCCAATACCATTGTCTTTTACATCCAGAATAATGACATCCCTCATATAAGAGACTGTAAGCCGGGCACTAGTGGCCTGCGCGTGTTTATGGATGTTATTTAAGCTCTCCTGTGCCGCACGGAGTAGGATGACTTCGATATTAGGCTGTAGTGGGATAAGCTCTCCTGTGATGGTGGTTGTGGCTTTTATATCAGTTGCCTCCGACCAGCGATCCGTAAGCCGTTTAAGTGCATCTGGCAAAGAAAACTGTTCAAGTAGTTCCGGACGCAAATCATGTACGACACGTCGCGCCTGACCTAAGCTGGATCGCGCTGTTTCCATAGCACGATCTATATGTTTCTTTAACGTATCTGGATCATCTGACAGTGCTTGATCAGCAGCTTCTAAGTGCATAACGATACTTGTAAATCCCTGAGCTAATGTGTCGTGAATTTCCCGTGCGAGGCGTTGTCGTTCCTCTAGGATACCACTGCGGTGTTCTGAAGCAGCTAATTCAGCTTGTGTTTCTTCGAGCTGTTTGATTAAATCCCTGCGACGGCTACTTTGACCAACAATTGCCGAAATCCATACGCCCATAGCAACCGCGCAGACTCCTATCAGACCGAATCTCCAAATGAGCGGGTCTGTTAAACTTATGGTACCTGCACTATCCGCGATTTGCTCATAAATAAACCCCATTGTCAGAGTGAGTGTAGCAATTACAGCATAGGGAATTGGCAATACATAGAAGATTAATCCAAATCCAAACAAAACGAGATAGAAAGCGGGGGAAATAGTAAGAAGCACATACCACAGCACAATATCGACCATAATGACGATAAATCGCAAACGTACATGCTTGTCCGAATCGTTATGTCCTTTGAATGTCAACCGTAGCCCGAAGAAGTTCCACAGTATCAGGGTCGCGACTAACGCTAAGCCAATCCATAACGGAGCATTCAGGTCATCATCTATCACCATAAAGCCTGATGAGACCAAGATAGCTATGTAGAAAAGTGCATTCCATAGCCATCCTAATTTCTCCCATACATCCCTCGTATTTTGAGGTGAGTCGCTCACGATGGTATACCTGTTTCATTGTGCGGAATAATCGCCATTTTACCCTACTCCCAACGGAATGTATAACGGGAGACAATCAGACCGAGAACGAGCATCATCACAACAACTGTTAATGAGATTAAGTTCCATGTTCCGTAAAGCCATAAATCTTCGATGAGAATAACGACATGGGTTAGTGGTAGCAATAGGCTTATATCCTGCACGAGTTCAGGCATGATGAAGCGTGGCATCGCAGCACCAGATAGGAACAACATGGGATAAAAGATTGCCATTCCGACGACTTGGGCTGTTCGCGCAGTCGGCATCACACCAGCAAGGACAAACCCTACTGCGAAGAAACTGAATGCACCAATCACGATAGCTGGAATAATCATGATGTTGCCGTCTGGTGCACGTAAATCATAGAATAGTGACCCCATCACGAATAATAGAACGATGCCTACAAATGCGATGACCACCTGTGTAACGACGTGAGACCATAATACAGCCCCTGATTGAACAGGCGTAGCCCGCAAGCGCCGCAAAATGCCCAGATCACGGTAATTGGCTAAACTTACTGGAATACCCAACATACCTATCGTTCCGATAATCATGCCGATATAGCCGGGTAGTGAGAGATCCATTTGACCATATCCGCTTAATGCCTCGTCTGCTTCATTTCCAAATATCGCACCGAATAGAATAAGCAACATGACGGGGAATGCGAGCGTGAAGAAGACAGCGACAGGTTCACGCATCTGTAGTTTCAGTTCTGAATGAGTGAGTTTGATTAACGCTTTCATGATTTTCTCCTTAATCGAGTAGGTTTGGTATAATTATGACTAAAGTTATGCATTTTGGATCATGCAGCTAAGCGTCCATAAATAGCGTCAAGGCTAAGGCCTTGTTGGGCGAGTGAAAAATGGACGCACGAGAAGCGAGACGTTGATGTTCGCGCTGCAAGTCACCCAGCGTGAAATGGGCATCAAGGTCCTCAGTTAGGTCAAAGGCATCACGGCGTTGGAATCAAGATAAGCATGGGTAATCATCATTAAGACCACATGGTTTTCAATGGCAACCAGATCACGCATCTGGTAGTCCCCCCAACCCAGGAGTTGCTTGGCGGCTCGGTAGAAATTCTCGACTTCCCACCGGATGAAATAGCGCCCCATGATGGTTTGCGGCGACAAGTTCAGATCGGTACTAATCAGATAGTGCCACTTCTTGACACCGATGCGGCGATTAATGACCATTTTGACGGCTCGCCCCGAAGACAATTGCCCCACACTTGCCCAGAGTTTGTAACGATTATCGTTGATCTTGACGCGATCAAGATTCGATTTGGGCAAGATGTTGAGCCATTGCTTGATTTGCAGGTTGTGTCTCGATGTTTTGAACTTGCGGTTGGATTTGACAGCCCCAATGTATTTGAAACCACGCCCGGCGCACAGATCGAGCAGGTCATTGCTCGCATACCAGCTATCGGTCAGCACGGTAGTCTGTGTGTCAGGCAATGGCTCGTACTCGCTGATGATCGCCGCCGCCAACGCGGGCTTGGAAACGAAGTCAACGCCAGCGGCTTCGCACTCTGCTTGGCGACGGTACAAGGCCCAACCAACTGGGTAGCTATAGCCAGCCACCACCAGTTGTCCACTCACCCAGACATGTCCCAAACGTGGCTTTATTATCTTTGTGCGAACGGTGTTTGGCGACGCCTTCCATGTGCTTGCCCGTCTTTTCTACCAGACTATCGTCTATGATCAGATACACAGGGGCGGGTTGTCCCGGTCTACCCATCGCCTTCAATGCCCGCCGTGCTTTTCGATTCAGCGCCGCCAACCGGCACGCCTTCACCTGTTCAACATCCCATTCTTGTTCGCTCAAGAAACGATACAGACTGCTTTGACTGCGACCATCGGGAATCGCTCGACTCAATCCACTCAGATTCTTGCTGCCCAGATAGATCATCAACGCCACTACATAATGCTGAAAATGCCGGTATTGGGCCTTGTTCTTGAATGCCTGAGCAAATCCCTTCAGATAATTGTTCAGGCTTGCATTGTTCTTTATAATCGTTTCCAGCATGATCCATGGCTTTCGTTGGCTTTGTCCAAAAAACCTACCTTAGCCTCGGATTGTGCTTTTGTCTAAAAGCGCATAACTTTAGAGGTTTATTCATCGGTATCATCGTAGTTCTGCCCCGGGTTTGGTGCTTGAAGCGAATCCAGTGCTGTTGAGGAACGAATCAAGCCATCTTGCAGATACAATTCTGTCACCTGCACGAAACTTGCGGGAGAACCTCGATGTCACCGATCAGTACATACGGACCGGAGCGTGCCACTGACGGAATGTGGCATCCGTCATCCGTTCCTATATCGCCAGTAATCAGCCGCCAAAGCTATTTGTGGCTGAATTGTCAGTCAGCATTGCCCCCAACCTGGTATGCCCCAGCGCTTGACCGCCTCTCGAATTTCAACTACAATGCGGCGTAAATGGGGCTGTGGCGGAATTGGCAGACGCAGCTGACTTAAAATCAGCCGGGGAAACCCGTGTGGGTTCGAGTCCCACCTGCCCCACCAATATCAACCTCTGTAGGGCACAATTTTCACAAACCGCTGCAACAATACTTCCTCCAAAGCCAACTGGTGTATATGCGTTGCCGTCTCATACTGATCGGTCTGCTCCAGTGCGTCGATATAGTGCCCCAATAGAGTCTGAATATCTTCAACATCCGACAGCTCCGTTCGGTAAATCGCGACTGTTGCGCCGTCTGCAATCCGCCGATGTAATGCCGCCACATCGAAACCAAATTCAGGACTTAATTGTTGATAAATCACACCGCCCGTCATGCCAGCAAAAGCATATGGTCCCGGATCCCCCATAATCAACACACGCCCGGATGTCATATACTCACAGGCGAACCCTTTCAGATTTGCTCTGGAACCAATCATGACGGTTGCATCGTCAATTACTTCGGTGATTTCGCCACCAAAAATGACATCGGCTCCGGAAAGACGGATACAGGCCCGCGAGTCGGCATTGCCCTGCACGATCAACACACCGTGTTGTGCGCCATAAGCAAAGCTCTTGCCAACGCTGCCATCCAGACGTACCCCTTTATGATTGAGGCCTTTCATAATGGCAACGCGTCCACCGCTGGCCCCTTTTGCCGCACCATCCTGAGCGCCACCCTCAATCACAATGTCCATTTTATCGGTAACCCAGGCCGCGAAACCGTTTCCGGCGACTGCTGATGGGCCAAAGTGCAGATGCAGGCGTTGGCTTTGTTGGTGAAGATGTGGTTGGCGCACCAGTTCACCTGCCAGATGCGAGCCAAGTGCCCGGTCATGGGCCATGACCTCGTCTTGATAAATAATCTCGTGTTCCTGGCTGCTCAGGGCATCCAATATGGCATCTGTAATTACCTTTGTCAGTATATTACGCGGGCGAGTCAGGCGACGGCTGACAGCATGAGCCGGGCGCGGTGGCGGCGAAATCGACATCAACATGGGAGATAGGTCAATCTGATCTCGACAATAAGTCTGTTCCAGCAAATCAGCCCGCCCCACGAGATCCTGCAAACACATTGCACCAAGTTGAGCCGTTAGATCGCGCATTTCTTCAGCAAATGCTTCAAAAACCCGCACGATATTTTCAACGGCATCAGTTTCTTCGCATGGTCGGAAGCTCTTCAAGCCTTTGGCCTGGGCCTCTTCAATCGTGCTGATGTGGGTGGTAATTCCGACATGACAGGTTCCCTGATGGCACTTACGGCAAATCGTACATCCGGCAGCGATCATGGCGATGGTTCCAAAGCCGATTCGATTCGCGCCGAGCAAGATCATCTTTACTGCATCGACTCCGCTTCTCATGCCGCCATCGCACCAAACTTCAACCTGTTGGCGCAATCCAGCTTCGACCAATGCACGATGGGCCTGAGCCACACCGATTTCGGCTGGCAATCCGACATATTGCAGGGCATGGCGACGAGCCGCACCGGTTCCGCCCTCATATCCTGTCAAGTTGATGACATCGGCTCCGGCTTTGGCGACGCCGACAGCAATTAGGCCGATACTGGCGACTACGGGAACTTTCACTGATATTTTTGCGTGTGGGTTGACCGCTTTAAGTTCTTCGATCAATTGCGCCAGGTCTTCTATCGAGTAAATATCGTGGTTGTTGGAAGGCGATAGCAAAGTTACATTGGCAGGTGTGCAGCGTGCCCTGGCGACCTGCGCGGTAACTTTGTGGCCTGGCAGCATACCGCCTTCGCCCGGTTTTGCACCCTGGCCGATCTTGATTTCGATGACGTAGGCAGCGTTGAGCAATTCGGCATTCACACCAAAACGTCCGGAGGCCACCTGTTGTCCACGAATGTGATTATAGCGACCTATCAATTCAGGCAATTCGCCGCCTTCGCCGTTGATACAGAGGATGTTCAGTCGAGAAGCAGCTTCGACATAAGCACGATAGGCGGACTCGCCCTGTGAACCAAATGACATGGCACTAATCAATAGCGGCAAATTGTGATCGCCGATACCAAGCTCGACATGGTCAGAGTTGGCGGGTTTATCAACAAGCTTAATGTCCAGCACATGACGGAGCGCCACCGGAATTTTCTGACTCAGTTCTCGATAGTGGGCAGCAAATGAATCAATATTCAACCGCCCCTGAGCCAGTGCTTCTACTTTTTTCCAGAATTTTGGATAGAAACGGTCTACTTTATTGACGCGCTCGACAACTTCTCCCCGCAGGATGGCCGCCCGCTCAATAGCTTCCTGGTTAAGCCAATCCCAGTTCAAACCAACCGCCTCATTGCCGAAATAGTTGGGGGTGTTGAGCAGATTGGCGATGCTGGGAGCAAGACCAATACTGCTGAAGATGTGACCATACCCGCGTAACTCATGACAGCCAATGGTTGAAATCACCTTTTCCAGGCCGGTTGTCAGCGTTTGTAGCAGATGTATTTGGGTGGCGATGAGTTCATCTGTATCGGTAATGGCCGCAGTTCCTCGGTCTGCACCGATGGCAACCGACAACATGGCATACGGGTTGAACGCGTCCGCTCCCAAGCCATATAGCACAACCAGTTCATGCAATGACCGGAGGCTGGCGCTGCGTACCACAAGCCCTGTCTGACGGCGCAGGTTAGCTGTTATCAATGCGTGGTCAATGTAGCCTGTTACTAGGTGTGGGTCGATCCAGCCCAAGCCTTCCGCAATAGCAACCGCATCGTCAAGAATGAGGCATTGAGCGCCATCATTAACCGATTGAATTGCTTCATCGGCCAATCGTTCAAGGGCATGTTGAGCCGTTTCGCCCTCATGAATGCCCAATATCAACCAGGCAGCTCTGTCATTAAAATGCGATACGAGATCACTGAACGACTGTGTATCCAGTTCGTCAGCAATTGTTCGGCAGATGATTTCACCGCCAAGATCAGGATGCCCACCAGGTAGGAGTGGCGTTCCCAGCTCAACCATAATGTCTTGTGGAGCAGGAGCCATGCCAACCGCAGGGCGAGCGCCAACCAGCACATGGGTCGAAAAAGCTTCGGCCTCGCGTTGTCGATCAATTGCTGGATTGGTAACAACTGCGACAGTCTCTTTGAAAAAATCGGCCATATTGACACGCTTTTGGCTTAACACAGCCAGCGGGCCATCAAAGCCCAGCGACCCCACCAAATCTTTGCCGGTTTCAACAATGGCTTTGATCTCCTGTTGGTGTTCTCGATTCCAGCCCGTTGCCGCCAATGTGGTTGACTTGACGTGTGGTGGAGAGATGACGGCAACTGTCGCCGTCTGGGGGGCAACCTGGAGCATGGTAGTAGCTGTTGGTTCGGCTTGCGCGACGGCTGATGGACCGCCTAGTGAAAACGGTGGACTACGGTCTACCACAACATGCGAGTCCCAGCTCATCAAATATGGTTCTGCAATCATCGGTACTTCGCGGGTGAAGGCGCGTTTCATGACATGCTGACGGATGTCAGTATGATCGAAGACCTCTACCTTATTGCCGCGTGTCACACGCACAGCCATTTTTTCGCCAGGGGCTAATGGGCGTGGATCGTTGACCATGGTTTCTACAGAAATGATGCCGCGCTCAGAGCTAAAACTATACTCTTTTTCAGTCTCAATAAACCATAATGGGCGCAACCCCAAAGCATCAACGCTGGCGATTGCTAGATCGCCATAGCGAGCCACAATCGCCGCTGGGCCTTGGGCGTAGGGGCCGAATGCCTGGCGCAGGCGTTGGTATACCGCCCGCAGAGAAGCGGGCATCTGCTCAATTTCAGATGGCACGGGCGGAAACACGGTTTCCATCGCTTCCACCAGGCTCAAGTTGTAGGTTGTACAGAGCGTCTGCAGTGTGCGGTCAATGTCCTGCGAGTCTGAATTATTGGGGTCTAACATGGCTCCGATGCCTACCGCCTCGCGCCGGAAACGGTCGATGGTGTTGATCTCGCCATTGTGCCCCAACAGAACAAATGGCTGTACCCGCTCGAAGTTGGAGGCGGTGTTGGTCGAGTAGCGAGCATGACACAGCGCCATCGCCGTTGTGTAGTCGCGATCCTGCAAGTCGGGGTAGAAACGTGGCAATACTTCGACAGAGCCACGCACTTTATACACAACGGTATCGGCACTCAGCGATGTGAAATGGACAGGTAAAGTTGTTTCCAGGTCTGTTTGCACCTCGAATAACCGCTGATCCAGGTTCTCCATGCTTTCGGCATAACCCGCAATCTGAAGAAACAATGGAGCTGTCGCACGTCCATGCCGACCAAGCGCCTCTAGGCGGATACGTCCTGGCTCATCCAAAAAGAGATTCAGTCCAGCTTCATTGAAGCGCGTACAGATTTGATCCCGAATATCTTCGTACTGAACTGTGTGAGGAATGAAACATTGCCCGACCCAAAATTCTGACTCGGTGGCAATTGAAGAACGCAGACCAGCCCGGCTGAGACGCTGTGCCCACAGTTGGCGCGGAATATCAGTCTGCACACCGGCTCCATCGCCTTCGCCTTCCACCAGACCCGTGCGGTGGCCCATATAAGTGAGTGCCTGCAATGCGCGTTTCAAGGTTCCATATGTGCTGCGCCCGCCCTTACGAATATTCAAAATTAGGGCACAGGCATCACGTTCTTGTCCATAAGGTGCGTGGCGATCAGTGCGAATGGCAGGAATGGACATTGGGTTATCCTTTTTGCAAACATATTGGTTTCCAATGTGCAGCATGATAAAATCGTTGCTGTAGTTGAGGAGAACCCCACCCTTCTGTCCAGTGACCAATTGAGACAATGAAGAAGTGGCGGTTCTCTTTATAGAAACACCTTACATCATTCCGCTGTCAGAAACGAAATCTTTAGAAGTTTTGCCCAAATCCCTGCCAGAAGCGCCCAAAGCTTATTTTTTAAAAGCAATTCTGCATATCAGTGATGGATTTTTCAGAGAAGGCGCCGCATAAGGTTTCCTTTGATAAAGTTGCACGCCGACATCTTGCCTGCCACGTGATTGCTTTATGTGAAAATTGCACAAGAGCGGCTGGTGATACGGAATGCAATAGATCAGGTTATCCAGCGTAATTTCAGGTACTGTTTTGTTAAGAAATTGTCTAGATATTCCGACTCCTTACTTGACATCTTCGGTGTAATGGGGAAAACCACCAAAAATTTGAATGTGATAGGGCAAAAACCCAAAGGATTTTCATCTTCTATGCTGGCTTTGTGCATTTGCACATATTGACTAAAACCATCTTTCATCATATGCTGTGTCGAAACTTGACTACCCAAACAACAGGTTCATGATGAATCCGTTCAAACACCGTTTCGCTCTTCTTATTATCGTCATTATCAGCCTCCTTCTCGTACTTGTAGTAACGAGCAAGGAGTCTTTTGCTTCGGGCGAAACGGTGGGAGAACCAAAAAGAACCTGACGATCCACCAGAAAACAGCAACAACCAACCCCGTTTGAAGCAAAAGCTCAAGCGGGGTTTTTGATTTTTAGGGCAGATTTGTGAGGAGGACTATTCAATTGCACAACGCGACACGATTTATAGGAACGAGGGCCAGCCATGCGTTCTGATCTTATTAAAAAAGGATTTGAACGCGCACCACACCGCAGCCTTCTGAAAGCCACTGGTGTTTCAGACGCGGATATGGCGAAGCCGTTTATTGCCGTCTGTAACAGTTACATCGACATTATTCCGGGGCATGTGCATTTGCAGCGCGTGGGACAGGTGGTGAAACAGGCTATCCGTGAGGCGGGCGGCGTGCCGTTCGAGTTCAATACCATTGGCGTCGATGATGGCATTGCGATGGGGCACTATGGCATGAAATATAGCTTGCCGAGTCGTGAACTCATCGCTGATTCGCTGGAAACTGTCATTAGTGCCCATGCTTTTGATGGCCTGATCTGCATTCCCAATTGCGATAAGATCGTGCCGGGTATGTTGATGGGCGCGATGCGGGTTGATTTGCCGACGGTGTTCATCAGCGGTGGCCCGATGGCGGCTGGCAAAACGCCCGATGGCCGCAAAGTTGACCTGATTTCGGTATTTGAGGGCGTGGGTGCGTACCAAGCCGGACGTATTGATGATGCCGAGTTGAAACTTCTCGAAGATTATGGCTGTCCCTCGTGTGGGTCGTGCAGCGGCATGTTCACCGCGAATAGCATGAATTCTCTATGTGAGGTGTTGGGCGTAGCACTGCCATTTAATGGCACACTGCTGGCGAACACCCCTGAACGTGATGAACTGACGGTGCAGGCTGCTCAAACATTGATGCGCTTGGTTGAGAAAGACCTCACCATCCGCCAGATCGTCACACCAGAAGCGATTGACGATGCCTTTGCGCTCGACATGGCGATGGGTGGCAGTACGAACACCGTTCTGCACACCATGGCTCTCGCTTTTGAAGCTGGTTTGGATTATCCTCTGGAACACATCAACACCATCGCCAAACGTGTCCCCAATATCTGTAAAGTCAGTCCAGCGCGAGTCAGTGAAAGTGTGCAATGGCACATGGAAGATGTTCATCGAGCTGGTGGTATCCCCGGCATTTTGAAGGAACTCTCCAAAAAAGAAGACGCGCTGCATCTGGAACGGCCAACCGTAACCGGCCAAACGCTGCGCCAAAATCTCGCTGAAGCCGCTGTCAGCGATTACGCTGTTATCCGCCCGATTGATGAACCTTACAGCGAAACTGGTGGACTGGCGGTGTTGTTCGGCAATCTGGCTCCTGATGGTGCGATTGTTAAAACGGCAGCGGTTGAAGCTAACATGCGCCAACACAGCGGCCCAGCCCGTATCTACGAAGGGCAGGAACAAGCCGTGCGCGGCATCCTGAACGGCCAAGTGCAGCCCGGTGATGTGGTGGTCATTCGTTATGAAGGGCCAAAAGGTGGACCGGGTATGCAGGAAATGTTGGCCCCAACGAGTCAGATCATGGGAATGGGGTTGGGCGATAGTGTGGCATTGATTACCGATGGGCGGTTTTCGGGCGGCACACGCGGCGCTTGCATTGGGCATGTCAGTCCCGAAGCGGCGGCAGGCGGCCCCATCGCGGCGCTGCAAGATGGTGACATGATCCATCTGGATCTGGATAACTTTTCGCTCACTGTCGATTTAACCGATGAAGAAATCGCGCAACGGCTGGCTGATTTGCAGCCATATCACCCCGAAATCCGGGGGCGTTGGCTAAAACGCTACGCCAAACTCGTTACCAGCGCCAATACCGGTGCGGTCTTAGAAGATTAGTTCTGTGAGGGAGAAAAATACCATGATGCTCACTGGAGCCGAGATTATCTGGGAATGTCTGCTACGCGAGGGAGTGGAGGTCGTATTCGGCTATCCCGGCGGAGCGATTTTGCCAACGCATGATGCGTTGCACAAATACCCGCAAATTCATCATGTATTGGTACGTCACGAGCAAGGCGCGACTCATATGGCGGATGGCTATGCACGCGCTAGCGGGCGCGTTGGCGTCGCCATCGCCACCAGCGGGCCGGGCGCAACGAACATGATAACTGGCCTGGCAACCGCCATGATGGACTCCAGCCCGATGGTGTGCATCACCGGTCAGGTTCCTGTTGCAGCCATTGGATCGGATGCCTTCCAGGAAACGGATGTGACGGGTTGTACTATTCCGGTGACCAAGCATAACTACCTGGTCACCCGTGTCGAAGATCTAGCCTATACCATCCGTGAGGCGTTCCATATTGCGCGGACAGGTCGCCTTGGCCCCGTGTTGGTTGACATCCCCAAAGATGTGCAAAATGCCAGCACCGAATTCGAGTATCCCGAAGATGAAATCGCGCTACCTGGCTATCACATCCCTGGCGCGGGCAATCCGCATGATATTGCAGCGGCACTGGAACTTATTCGCTCGGCGGAGCGCCCCGTGATCTTGGCCGGGCATGGGGTGGCAATGTCGGGGGCCATGCAAGAACTACGTCAGTTTGCTGAAATTACCCAGACTCCCATCGCTCTCACGCTGTTGGGTAAAGGCGTCATCCCCGAAAATCACCCGTTGTGTTTGGGCATGATGGGGATGCACGGCGAGGCGGCCTGTAACCATGCCATCCAGCAGGCTGATTTGCTATTGGCATTCGGAATGCGCTTCGATGACCGTGTGACGGGCAATATCAAAACCTACTCGCCGCACTCCCGCAAAATTCATGTGGATATTGACCCCAGCGAACTCAACAAGAATGTGAAAGTGGATGTGGCTATCTGGGGCGATCTGAAGACGGTGTTGCACCAAATGTTCCCGCAACTGGAAACGATGGAACACCGTGCCTGGATCAGCCAGATTCGTGACTGGCAGGAAGATGGCAGCCAGCGCGATATTCTCCAACAGTTAGCGCAACGTCCTGATGACCGGTTGTGGGCGGCCCAGGTGATTGCCGATTTGTTTCAGCATACCAATGGCGAGGCCCTGACCGTCACCGATGTCGGCCAGCACCAGATGTTGGAAGCGCAATACTATCCCCATGCTCGCCCGTTTACACTGCTCACCAGTGGTGGCCTGGGCACGATGGGATTTGGGTTACCAGCCGCTATCGGGGCCAAATTCGCCTGTCCCGATGAGGACGTGTGGGCGATTGTCGGCGACGGTGGTTTTCAGATGACACTGTGCGAATTGGCAACGGCGGCCCAGGAAAACGTAAACATCAACATTACTGTCATCAATAACGCCTTCCTGGGAATGGTACGGCAATGGCAAGAATTCTTCTACGAATCGCGCTATCAAGCCACCCCCATGCACAATCCTGACTTTGTAAAATTGGCTGAGGCTTATGGTGTTCCCGCTCGGCGCGTGACCTGCCGCGAGGAAATTCAGGATGCGGTGGAATGGTCACGCAGTATTGAAGGGCCGACATTGATCGAGTTTGTGGTGGAGAAAGAAGATGTTGTGTATCCGATGGTTCCTGCCGGAGCTGACCTACACGACATGATCCGACGCCCACACGCCACCGATGTTTCACCTGATTTTGAGAACAATCCAAACGCTGTTTAAGGAGAGAAACTGATGAGACACACACTAATTTGTCTGGTCGAGAACAAACCAGGCGTCTTGAATCGGGTCGTGACGCTCTTTCGCCGTCGCAACTTCAATATGGATAGCCTGACAGTGGGGCGCACTCATAATCCGGATATTTCGCGGATCACGATTGTCATGGAGGGTGAGCCGGGCGATGCCGATAAGGTCACCATGAATCTCTACAAATTGATTGACGTGATTGAAGTGCAGGACGTGACCAACCAGGCCACCGTCGACCGCGATTTGGTGTTGGCAAAGGTCAACACGTCTGATGCTTACACACGCAATGCTCTCAGCGAACTCTGTTATCGCTGTGGCGCACGCCTGGTTGATATTGGGCCGGAAGTCGCCATCGTGGAACTGGCCGGAACCGAAGATGCGATTGAGGCTTTTATTGAAGACATCAAACCCTTTGGCATCATGGAATTGGTGCGATCTGGCTTGGTCAGTATGGGGCGCGGCGTGCGCGTGATGGAAGGAACCAATCATAAGACCAAACGTTTTGTTCAGCCTGTAGCCAACTAAGGAAAATTAACATGGCAACGCTTTTCTACGATAAGCAAGCGGATCTTTCACTTTTGGATGGCAAGACAGTCGCGGTTATTGGCTATGGCAGCCAGGGACACGCCCACTCCCTTAATCTGCGCGATAGCGGTGTGAGCGTCGTAGTCGGTTTATACGACGGCAGTAGCAGCAAAGCCAAAGCAGAGGCAGAGGGGCTGACAGTCCTTCCAATCGCTGAGGCAGCCCAACGAGCTGATGTCATTATCATTTTAATTCCCGATTCCCATCAAGCTGCCGTATACAAAGAACATATCGCACCACATTTGGAACCTGGCAATACGCTGATGTTCGCACATGGCTTCAACATTCGCTATGGCGAGATCCAGCCGCCCGATTATGTTGATGTGAGCATGGTAGCGCCTAAAGCACCCGGTCATCGTGTGCGCGAAATCTTTGCCGAGGGTGGTGGCGTACCAGGATTGGTCGCTGTGGAGCAGGACGCCAGCGGCAATGCGCTCCAAAACGCACTGGCCTATGCCAAAGGAATTGGCTGCACCCGTGCAGGTGTCATCCAGACCACCTTTGCTGAAGAAACCGAGACTGACCTTTTTGGCGAGCAGGTCATTCTCTGCGGTGGTGTGACCGGTCTGATCCGCGCCAGTTTTGAGACACTGGTGAAAGCGGGCTATCAACCCGAAATCGCCTATTTTGAGTGTTTGCATGAATTGAAATTGATTGTTGACCTGATTTACCAGGGCGGGTTGGCCTATATGTGGTATAGCGTCAGTGATACGGCTGAACATGGCGGCTACGTGGCAGGAGATCGGGTTGTGCCGGATACCATCCGCGAGGAAATGTCCGGCATTCTCCACGAAATTCAAGATGGGACCTATGCCAAGCAATGGCTGGACGAAAATCGCAATGGGCGACCCTGGTTCAATGAACGCCGCAAGCAAGAACGCAGCCATCTGATTGAGCAGGTCGGTGAGCAACTGCGCGACATGATGGGTTTCTTAGACGCGAAAAAAGTACCACAGGATAAATAAAATTATGGACAACGACGACGTAGCTGTAGATGTAGAAAGGGGGTGGTCCTGATGGCAGACGATGGCCTTACAGATCTTATCAAAGACCAATCGTTAATTCAACAACCAATGAAAGGATTACCCCAAGATGGATACTGTTTATATTTTCGATACCACTTTGCGAGATGGTGAACAATCACCAGGGGCAACTCTGTCCAGTGCCGAGAAACTGGAAATCGCCCGTCAATTGAAGGCGCTGAACGTCGATATTATTGAAGCTGGGTTTCCCGCCGCCAGTCCTGATGACTTTGCAGCGGTGAACCGTATTGCAAACGAAGTTGGGACACCCGATGGCCCGGTGATCTGTGGGCTGGCCCGTGCGGTTGAGAGTGACATCCGTACCTGCTGGGATAGCATCAAAGACGCTGCCAAACCGCGCATCCACACCTTTCTGGGCGTTAGCGACATCCATTTGAAATACCAGATGCAGATTACCCAGGCCGAAGCAAAAGAGCAGATTCGTGCAGCAGTCACGTTAGCGAAATCACTGTGCGAAGATGTGGAATTTAGCCCAATGGACGCTGGGCGTACCGACCCCGATTTTCTCATCGAAGTGCTGGCTATCGCTGTTGAGTGTGGCGCAACCACTTTGAATATCCCGGATACCGTCGGTTATGTGATGCCAGAGGAATATGGGGCGGTGATGGCGAAACTCATCAATGAAACGCCCGGCGCTGGTCCCGATAGCGGCATCATCTGGTCAGTGCATTGCCACAATGACCTGGGGCTGGCAACCGCCAACACCCTGGCCGGCATTATGGCCGGTGCGCGTCAGGCCGAAGTTACCGTCAATGGTATCGGCGAACGGGCGGGTAATACCTCGCTGGAAGAGGTAGCGATGGCCCTGCACACCCGCCGCGACTGGACTGGCCTGACGACCAATATCAACACTGAGGAAATCACCAAAACCAGTCGCATGGTCAGCAACTACACCGGCCTGCCAATCCAACCCAACAAGGCGATTGTCGGCGCGAATGCTTTTGCTCATGAGGCTGGCATTCATCAAGACGGCATTCTGAAAGACAAAAGCACCTATGAGATTATGACGCCGCAGTCAGTGGGACTGAGTGCTAGCCAGCTTGTGTTGGGCAAACATAGTGGACGCCATGCGCTGAAGGTGCGTTTGCGCGAACTGGGCTTTGAGGTCGAAGGTGAGGAATTGAAGCAGGTCTTCCGCCGCTTCAAAGACGTGGCCGATGCCAAGAAGACCGTCACCGATGCCGATTTGCAGGCGTTGGTGCATGATGTATCCGACCATCTGCAGGAATACTATCACCTGAGCGATTTGCAGGTGGCCTGTGGCACGATGGGAATGCCCACCGCGACAGCTAAGATACGCACACCCGACGGGGCTGAAACCGTTGTGGCTGGCATTGGAACCGGTCCAGTAGATGCCGCGTATCAGGCCATTGATGCCATCGTGCAAATGCCGAATGTGCTGATTGAATTCAGTGTCCACAGCATCACCGAAGGCATTGATGCGCTCGGCGAAGTAACCGTCCGCATTACCCCCGGCGAGACTGTCGAGGAGTCGTTAATGACATTTGGCGGCTATGGCGCGGATTCGGATATTGTGGTTGCCAGCGCCAAAGCATATATGGCGGCGCTCAATCGCATGATTGCGGTGATGGGCAAGAACGGCATTGCGGCAGAAGGTGCAGTGGCAACAGTTGGTGTCGGTGATTAGGGAGATCATGAACAATGTCGAAAACACTGTTTGAAAAAATCTGGGATTCGCATGTGGTGGCACATCCACCCAACAGTCCTGCCATTCTGTATATCGACCTGCACCTGATTCACGAGGTCACATCGCCGCAAGCGTTTGCTGAACTGGACGCACGCGGGCTGAAAGTACGCCGTCCAGGGCAAACCATCGCTACGATGGATCATAGTACGCCGACCACACCGCGTAATGGGGGCGTCATCCCTATTACGGATGCGATGGCCCAGGCGCAATTGAATCGGCTGGTCGAAAACTGCCGCAATCATGATATTCAGGTCTTCGATCTGAATGACGAACGTCAGGGCATTGTACATGTCATCGGCCCCGAACTGGGATTGACACAGCCGGGCATGACCGTTGTGTGCGGGGATAGCCATACCAGCACACATGGCGCGTTTGGCGCGTGGGCGTTTGGCATCGGAACCAGCGAGGTCGGGCATGTGTTGGCAACGCAGACGCTTTTGCAACACAAGCCGAAGACGTTTGAGATTCAGGTGGACGGGCACTTGCCGGATGGCGTGACTTCCAAAGACATCATTCTGGCCGTCATCGCCAATATCGGCGTTGGGGGCGGAACCGGTCATGTGTTTGAATACACTGGCAGCGCCATCCGTAGCTTGAGCATGGAAGCCCGCATGACCATCTGCAACATGAGTATCGAAGCGGGTGCACGGGCGGGGATGATCGCGCCGGACGACACTACTTTCGAGTATCTGTTGGGGCGCACTCATGCACCAGCGGGGGCTGATTGGGAACGGGCAGTTGACCATTGGCGCACACTGGCTACTGACGATGGTGCGACCTATGATCGCCAATTCAACTTGGATGCCAATGACCTGGAGCCGATGATTACTTATGGAACCAACCCCGGCATGGGCGTTCCGGTTACGGGGCGTGTGCCTGATCCGGCTTCGGCGAGTGATAGTAGCCACAAAAACGCTTTGGACAAAGCCCTGACCTACATGGGCTTGCAGCCGGGACAATCCATCCAGGGCCAGAAAATCGATGTGGTATTCATTGGCTCGTGTACCAATTCGCGTATCAGTGATTTGCGCCAGGCCGCCGAACTGGTAAAAGGTCGCCGTGTGGCCGATGATGTACGGATGCTGGTTGTGCCTGGGTCACAGCAAGTCAAACGTCAAGCCGAGTCTGAAGGCCTGGACGAAGTTTTCCGGACTGCCGGAGCCGAATGGCGCGAAGCGGGGTGCAGCATGTGTATTGCCATGAACGGCGACCAATTGCAACCCGGTCAATATGCCATCAGCACCAGCAATCGCAATTTTGAGGGCCGCCAGGGACGCGGCGGACGGACGTTCCTCGCCAGCCCGCTCACTGCCGCTGCATCGGCAATTCGTGGTGCAGTAACCGACCCACGCCACCTGACGCCCGATACCATCACGGTAAATTAGAGAGGAAACGACGCATGGAACCCTTTACCAATTTCAGCAGCCGCATGATCCCGCTACCAGTGGATAATATCGACACCGACCAGATTATTCCGGCCCGCTTCCTGAAAGTTACCGACAAATCCAGTCTGGCCGAAGGTTTGTTTGTGGACTGGCGGCGCGACGATGATTTTGTACTGAATGATTCGCAATATGACGGAGCGCAGGTGCTTGTCGCCGGACACAATTTCGGCTGTGGCTCCTCGCGTGAACACGCCCCCTGGGCACTCAAATCCTATGGGTTTCGGGCCATTATTTCAACCTATTTTGCCGACATTTTCCGCAATAATTCACTCAAGAATGGCCTGTTGCCGATTACAGTTGATGCCGAAACGCAGGAAACGTTGCTGGATATGATCGCCGAAAATCCACGCTTCGAGGTGCGGGTTGATCTGGCAGCACAGACTTTGCACCTGCCGGATGGCTCAGAGGTCGAATTCCCCATCGACCCATTCTCCAAAACTTGCCTGCTCGAGGGCGTCGATGAGATGGGCTATCTGCTGAAACATCTGGATACCGTCGAGGCCTATGAAACCGAACATCCCGCCTGGATAAGTGTCAGATGAGGGATTGCCATGCAAATTGACGTATACGACACCACGCTCCGTGATGGCACGCAGGGCGAGAACATCTCGCTATCGGTGGACGACAAGCTACGCATCACTCGCATCCTGGATGAGTTGGGCGTGGCCTATATCGAGGGCGGCTGGCCGGGCAGCAATCCAAAAGACATGGCCTATTTCGAGGCTGTGCAAGAATTGGAGTTGAAACATGCCCGTGTCGCCGCCTTTGGGATGACCTGCCGTGTAGACGGTGATCCTACTGACGATGCTAATATCCAGGCGTTGATTAATGCCAATACCCCTGTCGTGACGGTTGTCGGCAAGTCGTCCATGTTGCATGTCGAGGAAGTCTTGCGAACCACGCCCGCGGAAAACCTGCGAATTATCCAGGCCAGTATTGCCTATCTGAAATCGCAAGGGCGCGAGGTGGTATACGACGCCGAGCATTTCTTCGATGGGTATAAACTCGACCCTGATTATGCCCTCGCCACGCTGAATGCAGCCACTACTGGCGGTGCAGATGTTGTGGTGTTGTGTGATACCAATGGCGGCAGTCTCTATTGGGAAGTGGAAGAAGTCGTTCAGATCGTGGGCAAACATTTTCCCGACGCAACTATCGGTATCCATACGCATAATGATGGCGAATTGGGCGTGGCGAATACACTGGCCGCCGTTCGCATGGGCGCGACGCATGTGCAGGGCACAATCAATGGCTATGGCGAACGCTGTGGCAATGCCAATTTGTGCAGCATTCTTCCTGACCTAGAGCTGAAGCTGGGCCATCAGGCCCTGCCGGAAGGCCATCTACGCCGGTTGACGTTCACAGCCCATACGGTCGAGGAAATCGCCAACCAATCCCCCAACAACGCGCTGCCTTATGTTGGCAAGAGTGCTTTTGCTCATAAAGGCGGCATTCATGTGGCAGCCATGCGGCGCGTGATGGAAAGTTACCAACACATTGCCCCCGAACTTATCGGCAACAAGACCCGCTATCTGGTGTCCGATCTGTCGGGGCGTGGCAATATCCTCAGTCTGGCGGAAGCCTTTGGCCTGGACGCCGAAGATGCCACTGCCCGCGAGGTATTGGCCGAAATCAAGCGCCTGGAACACGGTGGCTATGCGTTCGAGGGGGCCGAGGCATCCGTCGCTATGATGTTGCATCGTGCCCAGTCCGATTATCATCCGCCTTTTCACTTGATTGACTACATGGTGCTGGTCGAACACCGTGAAGGCCGGGGCATGGTCACCGAAGCGACTGTCAAACTTAGTGTGAATGACCAAGAACTCTATACGGTGGCCGATGGCAATGGGCCAGTTAATGCGCTGGATCGTGCCTTGCGGAAGGCGCTGTTGCCAGTTTATCCTGATCTGGAAGATTTTCGCCTGACCGATTACAAAGTCCGTATCGTGGACGGTGCAGCGGCGACTAGCGCAATCACCCGTGTATTGATCGACACCCGTAATGGTAGCCGCAGTTGGAGTACCGTTGGAGCCAGCACCAATATCATTGAGGCCAGTTGGCAGGCATTGGTCGATTCAGTTGAATATGGATTAATTAGCGTCGAGCAGGGAGCTGTTGTGTGAAAGCGACAATTGCATTGTTACCCGGCGATGGCATCGGCCCAGAAGTGATTGCCGCTGCTGTTGCCATCTTGAATAAGTTTAATGACCATGATTTTGTGATTGAGACCGGATTATTTGGCATCGCGGCCATCCGCGCCACCGGACAGCCCTTCCCCGACGACACCAAAGCAGTCTGCGAACAGGCCGATGCGGTTCTTTTGGGGGCAGTCGGCGGTCCAGCGGGCAGCACACCGCCTGGTTCGCCGCGTCCTGAAGCGGGATTATTGGCACTCCGCAAGCATTTCGAGCTATTCGCCAACCTGCGTCCGGTCAAAACCTGGCAAGCGTTAATCGAGTATGCACCATTGAAAGCCGAGTTGCTCAACGATGTGGACATCATGTTCGTGCGCGAGTTGACAGGGGGCATTTACTTTGGCAACAGAGAAGAGCCGCCCGATACGCTTGACCTGGCGAGCGAAACTGCTGCTTATGACACGATGGCTTATTCTGCTCCAGAAGTGTCCCGCATCGCGCATGTGGCATTCAAACTGGCCCAACAACGCGGCAAACAACTCGCTTCGGTGGATAAAGCGAACGTTCTGGCCTCCTCGCGGCTCTGGCGGCGGGTTGTAGATGAGGTGGCGGGGAGATATGCTGACGTTACCGTATCACACCAACTGGTGGATGCTTTCGCTATGCAACTGATGACTGGCCCGCAACGTTGGGATGTGGTACTGACTGGCAACATGTTCGGCGACATTTTGAGCGACGAAGCCAGCATTCTCGCTGGATCATTGGGTATGTTGCCGTCAGCGTCACTGAACGAGGGCAATTTCGGCGTTTATGAGCCGGTGCATGGATCAGCGCCGGATATTGCTGGCAAAGGACTGGCAAATCCCATCGGCACGATTCTCAGCGCGGCCATGCTCCTGCGGCATTCGTTGGGATTGGAAGCTGAAGCAGCCCGTATCGAGAAGGCAGTTGCGGCGACACTGGCTGGCGGCGCTCGGACAGCGGATATTACCGGAGGTAGCGACCATACCAGCACTGCTGAATTTACGCAGGAAGTTATCCGGCATCTTGAGGCTGCTGGTACTGCTTGAGCAATTCCAGATTTATAGAAGTTCGTAGAATCTTGCCCTATTTTACTACCAACACTACCACTCCTTAGAGAGTGGTAGTGTTGGTAGTAAGGCTCTATCAGGATGAATGGAGATTTTCATACAGGTTGATGTTGCCAATGAGTGGGCTATAATCGTGGCATTCGCCTGGATAGATAGAAATTGATGGTATGAGCCTCGAAATTGAATGCAAGATTCATGTACCCGACCTGGATACTATTCGCCAACAACTGGACGCTGCCGGAGCCATCATCCGCAAGCCACGTGTCTACGAGAAAAATATCCGCTACGAGAACCCGGCCCGTGATCTGACCGAGAATGATATTGTGCTGCGCTTACGCCAAGATCGGGAGGCACGCATTACCTACAAAGCGCCTGCCGATACAATCACCAACGACGGAACCATCACCCGCCTGGAACTGGAGACCACAGTGGGTGATCTGGCGGCGATGGATGCGATCTTGCAACGCCTCGGCTTTATGCCATATATGGTCTACGAGAAGTATCGCACCACCTATGAACTACCTGCCGTGCCCGGAGCCGAAATCGTTTTAGATGAGATGCCCTATGGTGATTTTATGGAGGTGGAAGGTACAACCGAGGCAATTGATGATGTGCTGGGGCGGTTAGGTTTGGCCGATGCCCGACGTATCCCGGATAGTTACTCTACGATTTTTGATAAAGTGCGAGAACAGCATGGCCTGGAATTCACCGATTTGACCTTTGAGAATTTTGCAGATGTAGCGGTGGATTCCAATATTCTTGAGCGGCTCTAGTTCAGGTATCGGCTAACTGTTGGGCATGATAGTGCAACCGGTCAATTGCTTCTTCAATATCTTCTAGATGGGCGCGGAAAGACATGATCGCAGCTCGCAAAATCAGGTTACCATCAAGCCGAGTGGAGCTGATGTATACCCGTCCTTCTTGTAGTAAGGCATTCATAAGCCGCTGGTTGAAATCGTTGGCGTCTCCTCTCGCCGGACAATAGCGATACGTCACCACCGACAACTCAGGATATGGCCCGACTTCAAAGCCAGGGAGACGTCCCATCTGCTCATAGAAATAACGTGCCAGGGCGATTTTTTCTGATAACGCCGCACGAAACGTCTGAACACCCAGCAATTTCAATGGCAGCCACAGTCGTAAACCGCGAAAATGCTTGGTGAGTTCGGGCGAGAGGTCAGCCGAGGACAGTTCATTGTTGTCACGAGTGTCCTCCAGGTAATCGGCATCAGCGTTGAACGCCGCGAGTTGCTTGCTGGCGTCTTTGACGAGGACCGCACCGGTTCCATAGGGCAAAAAGAGTGTCTTATGCGGATCGACCACCACGCTATCTGCCTGGCTCATGCCTTTGAGAACGGCCTCGCCTTCAGGACAGAGTTTGAATAAGCCGCCGTAGGCTCCATCAGCGTGAAACCAAAGATCGTGGGCCGCCGCGATTTCACCGATTGGCTCCAGGGGATCGACTGCGCCAGTGTTGGTTGTTCCAGCCGAAGCGACAATGAGCCAGGGCTGCAAACCTGCCTGTTTATCCGCCTGGATTTGTGCCTCAAGTGCTTTCGGATCCATCCGGTAATGGTCGTCTACAGCGATTTCTCGCCGGATACAGTGCCTCAAACCGGCTATATGCAGGGCTTTCTGGACGCTATGGTGAACATGCTCGGTCAGGTAAACTACCGAACGCGGGATGGTATCACCCTCAACGCCATAGGCATCTCGCGCAGTCACGATAGCAGTCAGATTAGCAACGCTGCCGCCCGATGCCAGATAGCCCGATGCGGTGGCGGGATAGCCAACGACTTCCGCCATCCATTTGATGAGTACATTCTCGATGGTAACCGCCCCCGGACTGGCATGAAAAACACCCGAATAACGATTAGCCACTGCCGCCAGAAAGTCACCCATTGCCGAATAGGGCAAAGCCCCGCCGGGGATGTAGCCCAAGAAACGTCCGGAAGTGGTGTTGATCCCTACTGTGTCAACACCGTCCGCCAGAAGTTCAAGTGTCTGTGCCATATCTGCACCCTGCTCCATGATGGCGACCTTCTGCATGAATGCACGCTGATCCGTCGGTGCTGTGTAGGCCGGTGCAGTGCTGATGCTGTCGAGATATTGCGCGGCATATTGAACAACCTGCTCGAACAACGTTGCGCGTTCATCTGGAGCAGGGTCTAATGCACGGCTGGCGTGTTGCAAGCGTTTGATTTCTTCGCGTAACATGGATTTTGCTCTTATTGTCCGCTGAAATTCGGTTCCCGTTTCTCGATAAATGCCATCACGCCTTCTTGGGCATCAGCGGTTCGGCTGGCGGCTTCTTGCAATTGCGCCTCCATGTCCAACATCTCGGCCAGCGACTTATCCCACGACGCGTTGAGCATTCGCTTGGTCATGCCTACTGCCAGCGTTGGCATTTGCGCCAGTTTAACGGCCAGGGTGCGAGATTCTTCCATGAACGTATCCGGTTCCGCCGCTGTGGTGCATAGGCCAAGTTTTACAGCAGCTTCAGCATTAACGCGGTTTTGTGCATCGGCAAATAATATAAGTTCGAGAGCTTTCGTGTGCCCGACCAAACGTGGCAAGAAGTAGGTGAGGCCATTGTCGGGAACAAGACCGATCCGCGCAAAGGAGGCAAACACCAGACTCGCTTTGGTGGAGATGACACGCAAATCACAAGCCAGAGCGATACTCAGGCCCGCACCTGCCGCCACACCGTTAATCGCGCCGAGAATAGGCTTTTCCAGCTCGCGCATTCGCAGAATCAGCGGATTATATTTCTCGCGGAGATGCTGCAAGAAAGTCACCTTTCGATCCCCAACATCGCCCAGGTCTTGCCCAGAACAGAACGCCTTACCCGCGCCAGTCAGCATAATGGCACGGACAGCTGAGTCTCGTCGGGCGTCTTTGAATGCTGAGGTGGTCTCGACAATCTGCGTATCGGTGAAAGCATTGTATCGGTCGGGACGATTGAAGGTGATCGTTGCGACGCCATCGGTGACATCGTAAAGAATGGTCTCATAGCTCATTGCATAATCTCCATCAAATCTACTGAAATAATTCGTTGACCAGTTGTATAATATCGCCCGGAATCGGCACCAAGATTTCTTCACCACCCGGCCCGGTGCGAATGAAAACCTCTTCGCCACCGATAGAAGCGTCGCGGATATTCTCGCGTGGAATGTCCTGGGCCAGCAAGCCTATTTCGATGATTTCCGACAAGCTCAAATCGGTGCGGATATTGACTTGAAGGCTGTCCCAGATAGCTGGTGCGTCATCAATCAGGCTGGATACACCGCCCAGCGACAGAACTCGCGTGCGGACACCCAAAATAACTTCTTGTTGGCGGGCAGCACGGTCAAAATCGCCGCCCTCGGTGGCACGGGTACGGGCATATTGTAACAGACGATCTGCGCCCAATGACTGGCAACCAGCATCAAAAGTGACATGGAGATAGCCATAACTGCCATCGGGGTATTTGGGGTCGTCAATTGGTGCAGAGGGACACACTTCAATATCGCCAACAGCGTCAATGATCGTGACAAACGCATCGAAGTTGACCATCACATAATAATGCACCTGAATCCCCAACAGGCGTTCAACAGTCCGTTTGGCAAATTCTGGCCCGCCACCGGGGTACTGAATTTGTTCACCCATGACGTTCGCGTTATTGATGCGTCCTGGCTCCAGGCCACCTGGATAATTCACCCATAGATCACGCGGCAAGGAGAGCATAACACCGGTTCCCGCGACAGGATTGATGCTCAATACCATCATGGTATCAGTACGAAAGGGGCCAGCCTCACCCTGGCGCTGGTCAATGCCCATCAAGAGAATTGTGACGCGGCGTGGATCAGGGTGTGGGCCATAGTCGGGGGCAGCTTCGGTTGGTACTTCCGTTGGAGCAACCTCAGTCACCTGGGGTGTTGTTCCCGGCTCCAGTGTGTTCAGTGGTGCATCCGGCGCCGGCGTGGAGGTAGTGGTTGGTGGGATGGCGGTAGGGTCCAAAACTGGTGGCTGATTGGCGACCTTATCTGGCAGTTTGGGTTCTTCCCAGCCTGCCAGCAATTTCGTGGTGCGCCAAATATCTACCCCTTCTTCCAGAGGCGCAATGTTATTCAGTTCGCGGGTGCGTTCACGGGCTTGTGTATAACTAAATATACTGCCGACCGATGCCACAATAACCACAATCATCACCCAGGCCAACAATGTCCATGATGGTAAACGCATCCGCGCCACTTCTCCCAGCAATTTATACAACAGCTCCTATTATAACAAAACGCCCCCCGCAAACAGGAGGGCGGTATCTTATCGCTAGGGCGATCGCATATGGAATCTTAATCCTTAATGAAGGAAAATGGTAGCCAAAAAGGTGCTGCCATGTTTTCTGAAACCAGTATCATGTCCTACTTTTCGGATCTGGAAGACCCACGAACAGGAGTGAATATCACGCATCCGCTGGTCAATATCGTAACGATATCTATCTTAGCGGTAATCTGTGGGGCTGATGGATGGACAGATGTAGAACGTTATGGAAAAGCCAAGCAAGAATGGTTAGGTGGTTTTCTAGATTTGGAGAAGGGCATTCCCTCGCATGACACCTTTGGGCGCTTTTTCCGCTGGCTGGATGAAAGCGCATTCCAAGCAAGTTTTGTGAAATGGACAGCCAGTTTGTGCAAACGTAGTCAGGAACAACTGGTGGCCGTGGATGGTAAGAAACTGCGACGGAGTCAGGATCGCCGCAAGGGTCGGGAAGGTATTTGGATGGTGAGTGCCTGGGTCAGTGAGAACCGGCTAGTGCTGGGACAAAAGAAGGTCAATGACAAATCCAATGAAATCACCGCCATCCCGGCGCTATTGGCTCAACTGGACATCACGGGCTGTGTGGTTACATTGGACGCGCTCAACACCCAAACCGAGATTGCCGAGCAAATTGTCGAGGCGCAAGCTGACTATATTCTGGCGGTGAAAAAGAACCAGGGAACCCTGTATGAAGACTTGCA
Source organism: Aggregatilineales bacterium (assembly GCA_965215855.1). Taxonomy (GTDB): domain Bacteria; phylum Chloroflexota; class Anaerolineae; order Aggregatilineales; family J027; genus J027. The sequence goes on from CBDCER010000003.1 coordinate 1,517,086, forward strand.
GATGCTATTCGAGGGGTTTGAGTTTGAGCATTATCAAGATGTCGTCTATCAGACCGCCCAGCGCGAAAGCACCGGCCATGATCGTCAGGAGTTTCGGCAAGTCTGGATCGTCTCTGAACCTGAACATCGTCATTACTTACGGCGGGGTTTGGCCTGGAAAAAATTGAACACGCTCGTCAAATTAGTGACAGTCCGCGTTACGCCGCAGAAAACTGAGACCTCAGACCGATATTTCATCAGCAGTTGGCAAGCAGCTGCTCAAGATTTCTTGGAAGCCATTCGTGAGCATTGGCAAATTGAGAATGGCTTACACTGGGTTCTCGACATTGCCTTTCGTGAAGATGAATCGCGTATTCGCAAAGATCATGGGCCACAAAACATGGCTGTTCTTCGCCATCTAGCCCTAAACTTGCTCAAACAAGAAACCTCGGTTAACGTCGGCATTGCCGCCAAACGCAAAATGGCAGGCTGGGATAATGATTATTTACGCAAAGTTGTCTGTCCCTAAAGACTTCATATGCGATTGCCCTAATCTTATCGCTTACCTGACACCACTACTCGCTCAACGGAATGACTAGGTCATAGGTACAGTCGGTGATGTTGTGCATTTCGCCATTGGCATCCAGATAGACGGTGTCTTCAATACGAACGCCCCAGCCTCTATCGGGATAGTATAAGCCTGGCTCAATAGTGACGACGTCACCGGCTTCAAATATCACTTCTTTGTTGAATGTACTGATGCTCGGTGCTTCGTGGACATCCAGGCCCAGCCCATGCCCCAAACTATGCACATAGCCCTCTTGCGTACCAGGATGCGAGGTCGGGGTGGGGTGGCCGTGCTGCTCAAAAATATCGCAGACTAGTTCTTGCAATTTATAGGTTGGCTCACCCAATGTGAACGCTTCCAGTGATTGTAGGTGGGCGTGCAACACCAGCCGGTGCGCTTCCTCAACCTCTGGAGAGGCTTTCCCCAAGCACCAGGTACGGGTCGAATCATGATAGTAGCCGCCGCCAATAGGACGTGGGAACAAATCGAAGATGATGCTTTGCCCGACTTTGAGCGGTTCATCATCCTCGCCTCGGCTGTGCGGCACACCGGCATCGCGCCCCTGTGCAAAGATCATGCCAGAATCATCTTCCATGCCGCGCTTCATGAGTTCAACACGCACGAATCGCTTGACATCGCCAATTGTGACTGGATTGCCTTCGCCATTCACCACATCGTCGCCATCCGCCCGCATACTACTGAGCCAGTCCCAGGTTGCCTGCAACACCTGGCTGGTCTTCTGGCCTGATTCGCGGATTTTAGCTAGTTCACCGGCATCTTTGGTGCGGCGAGCGACTGCAAAAATGTTAATGTCCTCATCCTCGACGATTTCTACCCGATCTCCGAAATTACGCTGAAACTCATTCAGAAATTTCCAGGTTCCCATGACACTATTCGTTCCATAAAATGCCACACGGCCTGAAATATCGAACTTGTCCAGGATGTTCCGATAGTATTCGCGGCGGACGGCTGCTTGATCACCGGTATGATCCTTGACGATCTGGGCCAGATTGAAGTCGTTGTTGGTGTAGACCGTCAAGCCGCTTTTCTTGGCCTCATCCACTTCCATGCCATTGGCAATCATCACCGGGTCGTGGCCGCGTTTTTTAATGACAGTGGCACTGGCATGAGCGCCATTGGTGATATAGTTGCGATCTGTATCGTGATTTTCGGTTCCCAGGATGATGAACGCATCAATACCGCGTTCTTCCATCAGGCGATCCAGGTCAGACTTCATCGAAATATCCTTTCCTTAATCAGTATTCTCTCAAACTATCATAGTGTTCACGCAGGCGCAGAAAGCCCTCAATCACAATGATTGCCAGCGCCAGCAAAAGGGCAATCGGCCAATTCAATACACGCGGAATCTGGAGCCATGCACAAGTAGTGGCATAAAGCCCTGCCCACAGACCCTCGCGCAAGATCACCGAGTCAGGCGTGACTTCGCTTACAAAGCGTCGGTTGAGCAGGCGCAAGAATGGCAAACTGGTGCCTGTCACAGCGATATAAAATAGTACAAAAAACATCCAGCGTGGTCCCGGTGTCGGCAAGATATTTTGTATCAAAAAATACAATCCACCCCACCCGACCAAGAACATCACTCCGGCGGCAAAATTCAACCCATATTGATGTTGTTGTTCAGACATGGGCTGAATTATAGCAGTAGCTTCTAAAATGGTGTATGATAGGCGCGGCAAAAAGGATCAAAAAAGCAAGAATTCGATAAAACAGGAAGTACGGATGTCAACAAACGCAACCACCTGGTTTTATGCTGAACCGGAAACAGGTCGCCCATATATGATTGGTGAACGCCTGATCCAGACTTTTTGGGCTAACCGCCTCATGGATCTCTATCTCGAGTGTGTGCAGGCCGAGCCGCCCTATCAAGCGGTGGGACAATGGCGCGATCAGTCGATGGAGATGGAATGGGAAGTTAAGCAATACTTCCGGCTTCGCACCAGCCGTGAAAATCGTGAGCTGATGGCGGTTTGTTCTGAGATTCTGGGTTTTCGCCCAACAGTGTCCTACAGCGATAGCGACGGCCATTATGTCACGGAATGGTATTTGGGCAAAGATGAGGCCCGTGCCCGCATTCAGGAGATCCAGGGCAACCCGGTTTATACCAATGTGCAAAAGAAATACAATTAAATCGTAGCGTTTTTCATCTTTTATTGCAGAATCATGGACGGTATGGCTCTATGTTGAGTGCTGCCGTCCTATCAGCCTCTTTCGCCCACGCCAATTACGTTTTGCCCACGATCATCAGGAGCAATCAACACAATGACACTGGATATTAAGCGGGAGCTTCGCATTCTGGAAGCGATGGTTTCCCATCTAACACCATATCTATATGAAGATGAATTGTTCGGCCACATTGATAGTCAGTTGCCCAAACTGACGATTGGTGGCCTGTTGATGCGCCTGCATCGCCTGGAAGGGCTGGATTTGCCAGGTGACCAACGCGCTCAGGTGGAAGAAGCTCGCCAACATTTTGAAGCCACGCGCTATGAATGGTTAACACATTATAAGGCCAAGTTAGAGCAGGAAATCAACGCCCGTATCAACAGTATTCGCTGGTATCTGGATGACTGTGTCAGCGAACCCGCAACCTGCGACGGTGGCTGGCCGAACGAAGCTGAAAAACGCACGATGCTGGCCCATCTGCAGACAGAGGCCGACGCGCAGAAAACCCTCACTACAACGCTACGGAGTAAAATTGCTGATTTAGATGCCCGAATGCGGCGTCATTGCCGCCAGGAAGAATTTTTCTGGGACGAGGCATTACAGGTCGCTTATCCACGCGAGGAGTTCTGGTGGCTGTATTGCCGTCCGGGTCGAGAATAAGAACGGAGGGCACAAACCCTCCGCATCGCCTCAATGGTTCGTCGCCTCGTCAGTAACAAGCTGCATACGACTCACTGATAATGACATAGCCGCGTACATTGCGTGACACCAGGCTGCCTGCGATAGTCGTCTGGACGTTGATATAGACGACATACAACCCTGGTACAAGCCCAGTCGTATCGGCAAACACCGTGACCGTATCGCCATCTTCGGCAATTGGCGGTGACACATCCACCTGTGGCCCAGAGAAAGATTGAGCTGGTTCTACCGAAGCGATAAATGAGCCTGGATAGCCAGTATTGACGATTTCAAATTGCCCTATCTGCACGACGCCTGGACATGTCACGCCCACTTCGACCGTCATCTCATCGGCTACCAACGTCATTTCGGGGATTTCGCGAGCGACGCGCCGTGGCATGGCCGCCACCCGGTCAAAGGCGATGGTGCGTTGCCCTTGCGCTGATAGCAACGCAAACCACCGCATATGGCTGCATCTCGGCAACGTTTCCAGGCCGAACTGTGACCAGTTCAGATTCCACAAAAACATTGGACCGGCCCAGGCCCAGTTGCGGTCTGCAAAATCGAAAGCCCGCACGATGTAATCCCCTTGAGTTTGTCCATCGACCTGCATCCAGGCAAACTCACGGAAATTAGGATCACCTGGGGGGCACAATACGCCATCTTCGGTTGGATTGCGGAGCCAACCAAACTCTGTTAGCCAAATTGGTTTGCTGCCTAGGCCGAAACGGACCATCATGTTGCGAATCAATTCTACGCGGCGAAAGTTAAAATTGTCAGGAGCGGGTGCTTGTTCAGGGGGCGCATTAAACCCATAGGGATGATAACCAAATACATCAAAATAATCACCCGCCCCATTTTCGAACATCACGCGGGCGAAGTCTAAATCGCTGATGGCTCGGCCATCGCCAGTGGTAGGGGCAGGTGCTAACCCGGCTGATACGACAGTCACATGGGGGGCAACGGCCTTGATTTCGGTATAGGCCACGCGCAACATCTGGGTGTATTGCCAGGCATCTGGCCCTTGCGGCCATTCGATTCGCAGATTGGGTTCGTTATGTACTTCAATCGCGTCTACACCCATCGCCACCACTTGTTGTGTGCGGCTGCGGACATCACGGCGAAATTGATCCCAATTGCTCGGCCAGCCAAAATCCATGCGGAACAGCGTTTTGTACTGCGAGAATCCCTGTACCTGAAACGGCTCGTAGACTTTGACCCAATCCATACTCAGTTGATCAACCATCCAGGCTCCATCGGCATAGGGTGCAACGTGAATCCCATAGCCCAAATGGGGGCGCGGCAAATCATTAGTGATTTTGGCTGGGGGAACTGGCTGTTCAGCAGTAACGGGAATAAAGCCAGTAAAAAGCATGACCAACGAGACCAGTATAAAGAGAATTCGCTTGCCCATTTTGGCGGCCCTCGACAAGAAGATACCTGAACATCTTGCGCTTCAGTCTAAAGAAAACCGTGTTGTTTTGCCAGTTCTCTCCAGGTACAATTTGGCGACAAAAATAATGAAGGGCATGTCTATTTCATGAAACAAGCATTTTGGAGTCAAATTATTGATGCCGATTTTGCCGTGCCGGATGGCTATGATCTGAATGCGCTGACGGATGAATTAGTCAGCTATCTAGGAGAAACAGACCCCGAACGACGCGACAATACTGCTTTCTTGATTTTGGCGAACTGGATTGAAAAAGGGTTATACACTGCCGAGCAACTCCGCGCCCTGATCGCGACACTGATGCCTAATATGCGTGTTGGTATTGGGGAAGTGCAGACTGATAGCGTGTTGCTCCGTTCATTTTCGACATTGGTGCTGTCGGTAGTGATTTATCACGATAATACACAGCCCTTTTTGGATGAAGCCGAGGTTAGGTCGTTACTGGATGCTGCAATCAACTATCTGCTTCAGGAAAAAGACCTGCGGGGCTATGTAACAGGTATAGGCTGGATCCATAGTTGTGCCCATACGGCGGATTTACTACGTTTTCTGGCACGTAGCCGCTATCTCAATACCCTTGATCTGGAGCGTATCCTGAATGCCATCACTGATAAGCTGACCACGCCAGTTGAGCATATATATACACATGGGGAAGATGACCGACTGGCACATACTGCTGTCGCAGTCTTCCGGCGCGAATTATTGGCGCTGGAGTTCTTGCATGGTTGGATTAATAACCTGGTGTTGCGTGCCCGGCAACATGAAGGTCCTGGCTTTGATCCTCGGGTATATGGTTCGCGGCAGAACACCCGACATTTCCTTCGTAGTGTATACATCTATCTAGTTCAAGATCCTGTGATGGCTGTCGAAGTCTGCAAACCCACGTTGCTCGAGGCGTTGCGTAGCCTATCTTAAGATGGCCTTTGCTGCTTCATTCCCACTCATAGACAAATATATCCTGGCGCTGCTTCTATTGATTATGAACGAGACATCGTGCTAGAATTCTGCAACAGTATAGATAATTCCAGGAGGGGAAAATCTGCTATGCGGAAACTTTTCCTGTTAAGTTTGGTCCTGATATTGGTCGCATGTAGTAATGATGATAATAGTAGCCAGGAAAATCGTGAAACTAGCCCGTCGACTACACCAGAACCCACCAGTGTTGTCGCGAGTTTTAACGGCCCCATGCTGAATCCCACTGTTGTAGGTGATGATGATTGTGACATTTTCCCTGAAGAGGGCGAAGAGGCCGACTGTGGACTGGAAGAAAATCCCGATGTTGACGACGCCCTGCCATTGCCAATGAATGAGCAACCTGTGTTAGGTATGATGCTCAATGTGCCAGAAGGATTTGAGGTATTGGTTTTCTCTGACAATGAAGCTGTTATTGAAACCACTGATTTGGAAGCACATCCTGGTGATTTTCAAATCCTGGTGCATTGGGCCACCGCTGAGGAAGTTGAGCAATTGTTAGCGGGATACACTAACCTTGATTATTCGCAACAACACGATCAAGCAAACGCGGCGGGTACGTTGACAGGCTATACGATTCCAAACGGAGAACTTGGGATGGTTGCCATGTGGGTAGTCGATGAAGGTCGTTATTTCGTCATGGAAGGCAGTACAGTAGCCGGGTATTGGCCGTTGTATGCGGCTACCTTTCGGCAAATGGCGATATCTATTGCTATGCCGGATGCTTGATAATTAAACTACAGATTTGAGAATCAAAAACGGGACACACTGAATAGTGTCCCATTTTTTGTTGCTGGGAGACCTGGACTCGAACCAGGACCGATGGATCCAAAGTCCACTGTTCTGCCGATTAAACTATCTCCCAATGGACGCTTCTTATTCTAAGGGGTTCCCGGATAAAATTCAAGGCTGCGCATTCTATCAGGGTGCATTCCAGATTAGGGGCAAACATCAGGCAGCGTCCCATAGCGCATCAAATTCATTGCTCAGGATAGCAGAACGAATGACTAACATGCGATCAGCATTGGCACGTTCCCAGCGCATACCAGGGCCAGTCAAGCGGACTTTGAATTGCTTAATGGCGCTTTCGACGGTACCTGATCCGATTAAGCAATCGTCAGCACGGAATTGCTGGTAGTGCATACGCCGTTGATGACGGTCAAAATAACGGGCATGGTCGGATAAACCGTGGTCATTAAGAACCGTGGTAATTTTGAAGATCTCACCGCGAAAGAGTGGCGTTTTCATACGCCGAAACCAGCGGCGAGCATGGTCGTCATCGTCAGGGAAAAGCGCATGGGCGGCTTGCGCCAAGTGCTGCATGGCGTGATACCAATCCACAATCTGGGTACTATCGGGAAAAAGATCATTCGCCAGGTTCCAGATCCACTCAGCTCCGTCGGCAGTCACACTGGTACGAGCAGCTTGAGGAATACGGTGTTGAACCGCCAGCGCCCAGAGTGCCGTACTGAACTGCGCCACATTGCCCAGCACCGCCGTGTAATAAGTTGTTTCGGCAGCTGGCAAGTCAACCGTTTCGCCCGTGAGGGGGGCCTCGTGTTGAGCCGTTCCGATGGTGTAGACCGTGCCCACTTTCATTTCCTTCCAGCCTTCTCCGCGGATATTAACCATACCCCCATCCATACTTATCCCCTGGGGTGTTTGGTGATCTTGGTCGCTACTCTCCAGGATAATCCGTTCGGGCGATACCCTGGTACGTTGCTTCACAACTGCCTCCTGTAGCCGTTCCCCTTGCACTTGTACCTCGCGCCACAGATTGCTCTGCGGAATGGTCTGCCGCCCGATCCGCTCCATAACCTGCACTACCTGTCCATACGGCAGCAACCCGCCTAACCAGACCAACTGGCAGGCCAGTGTCGCACTATACTGGCTCTTGCCCAGCCGCCACTGCTGATCCAGGGGGAAAAACGCCGATCCGGCATGTCTCACAATAGTAGTAACCGCGCTGCACGACCACATCCCCACTGGTCGTCTTGACATACTTGGGTTTCTTGCCCTTGTTACGCATCTTGACCCCACATCCCTTGCACTTCACGCCTCCTTCTGGCTTCGCTTCCTCGCTCGCCTGTGCCACCAACCCTGCCGTTATCTCCGCTTTGATGGCATCTCCAGCCTGATGCGCCAAGGCCTCAATCTCATCCAAGCTGATTTCCTTAGCTGACTTTTTCTCTGCTATCAGTCGTTCCAGCTCTGCTTCTGCCCTGGCCTTCAGTCCTGCCAACAGTTCTTCATCGCTCAACTTCATTGTTGTTTACCCTTCTCGCTTTTCTCCCAGTTTACTCTTTTTGCCCCCAATCTGGAATGCACCCATTCTATCACCTAAAATGTTACCGAGGAAACCATGTCCAGCGACGAGAGAATGACAATAGATGAACGTCGAAAATACTTAACTACCTAAGTTTTGTGCAAACGAGCGAAGAGCAGCTCTAATTGAACCGGGATTGGGTTCGGCATAAGGGCATTCAGCACAGCCGTCGCCCAACGTGTCGAAGCTGAAATCAGCAGGTGCCATTGACCGTCCCAAAAGACACGCGCCCGAACCCGTCCCACTTTCCGAAACAGTTGTTTTGAGGTGGCGCTGGCAAATTCAGTGTGAGCCAGACGGTCTTGCTTGGCCCAATGGATCAGGTTGTGGGTGAGGAATACGAAGCGCAGAAAGGCATAAATGGCATTGAATTGGTGGGAACGCATTGAATGTTGTAGACATGACGTGATTGGGCAAAGAAAGCCTCAATCGTTTGGCGTTCATTGTAGAACTCAAAACAGCGAATAATCCCGAAATCAGGTGCGGGAAGATTGGTATACAACATTGAGTAGGTGATACGGCCATCTGGCAAATAGAACTCATACACGAGACGCCGAATACCGTTTTCAGCGCGCAGTTCAGTGCCATGGGCCTCCTCGGCAACTGGGATCCAATCTTGGAGAGGTACCTGGGCAGCCAGACGGGCGGCGGTGTCGGAACGGCCACTTTTCATGATGAAATAGCCGGGTAAACTTGCCAATAAACGGCGATTGTCAGCACTATCGTAGCCTGCATCCAGGCGGCGGATCATGGTTACACCTGGGTTATCGCGCCCTAATTGCCGATCAATATCGCGTAGCAGATCCGGCAACCGTTCCCGGCACCCCACATTGCCCGGATCCAGGTAGAATTGGTCAATATCAACGGCAATCTGCCCTTTGGCGCGGCGTGCTTGGGAATGCCGCACAAACACTTCGGCATGAACCTCTCCCAATTCAGCCACATTCTCTTCACTGAACCGCGTCAAGTAACGGTTGATCTGTGACTGATCGGGGAAACGCTCCATTCCCAAATAGGTGGCCGCCGCTTGCTCTTCGCCCAGGGTCTCGTTGATCGTCTTCGTATGCGAACATCCCGTTATCAATGAGGCTATCACGGTTTGAGCCTTGTTCACAGTGCTATATACCACTTCTTTCATCTTGATGGCGACTTTCTCACTCAACAACTGCCATAACCCGATTTCGTTCGCGTATTCCAACATCATCATCAAAAAGACCGATACTGTCTCTTCTTGTGTTTCATCGACCTTAGAGCGTATCTGAAAAGGTCAAGCAGCCCTTTTTTTGACAGCACGCTGACGGGCGAGACAGCGCACCATAAGATGTATCATAGCAGCATAAACCATAGCCTCACTATTGCGCGGCAAGTTCTCATAATCCTTGCTGAGGGCACGATAGCGGTTGAGCCAGCCAAATGTGCGTTCGACAACCCAGCGACGGGGTAAAACCACAAAGCCCTTAGTCCCTTCCGGACGTTTGACGATTTCTAATACCCAATGGCAAACAGTCGTGACCCACGTCAGCAGCCAGCGGACATTGTAACCCATATCGGCCCAAATTAGCTGTAATCGTGGTCGTGTGCCACGTACTCGTTCCAGTACCAGTTTAGCACCATCTTGTTCCTGGATACTCGCGGCGTGAACGATGACCATCAAGACTAATCCTAACGTATCGACCAGGAGATGTCGCTTGCGTCCTTTGATCTTCTTGGCTGCGTCGTAGCCGCGTGGCCCCCTTTTTCAGTCGTCTTCACCGATTGGCTATCGATGATGGCGGCGCTGGGTTCAGGATCGCGTCCGGCTTCGACCCGCAATTCTCCGACCAGGATCGCATGTAGGCGCTCCCAAGTCCCGTCTTTCGACCACTTGTTGAAGTAATCATAGACCGTCTTGGCGGGGGGAAAGTCGTGGGGTAACAAGTCCCAAGCACACCCTGTTCGGGCGCGATAGAAGATTGCATTCAGTATTTCGCGCATATTCACACCACGCGGACGCCCGCCCGGCTCGGCCCCTGGTATGTGAGGTTCAAGCAATGCCCATTCCGCATCTGTTATGTCTGTTGTGTATGGCTTTCGATCTATTGTCATTTCTGCTACACTTGCCAAAACTTCAGCTTATGGATTATTCGATTTTACCCCTTATCTGCCTTTTCAGATACGCTCTCAGTCGACGTATCCCTGACGAACAAAGTCTTAGAACCGAATTGAAAGCTCTGGAGGATGAATGCAATGCGAAGGCATCATCGGTTAATTGGCGTTTTACCACTGACGATGCCCGTATCAAATTGAAGCGTCTCTATCCCTCATTTTGTGATTGACACGGTACTAGGTGACTTTCTTGCAGAGTTTGAAGTTGTCGGAACGCCATCTGCACTACGGAAGCCAAAGGGATGCGACGACGGATCATAAGAATAATCGACGAGAAAAACATCAACATCTCAGAAGCGTATGATGAAGCAGTGGTTTGAAAGTTTGTGCGATTTGGCAGCCTATCAACAGCACATGCCGATTTTCAGGACAAGATGATAAATGTTCAATTCAATAATGAGTATCTAACACTATGTGAGTTGCACAGACATTTGAAAGAAGTGCGTCTTCTTTGACACAGAAAGCTTTGGTGTTAAATTGTATATCCCAACGCCACCAATACCACCGTGATGATGCCGAAAATTACTTCTTGAACGCCAATGATGGCAGCACGTGGTGCGGGGCCTCGGAAGCTGGAAAGCCCATAGAACGACCGTGCTAGCAGGATGATGAGTGCTGGAATCACCAGCCAGGGTGCTAAATCAGCAACCGTCAATCCGCTAACGGCCGCGAGACCGACGATATGCGCGAGATGGGCTGGTGCAATGGCAGAATCTTCGCCACGTTCCAGGCGCAACCGTGCCCGTACATATAGGATTGTTCCGATCAGGCGAGCCGCCAGGATGATCCAAACCGCCATCGCCGCATCCAGCGCCCAACCATCTGCTAGGGCCAACACTGGAGCGACACTGGCTAGAGCCAATGCGCCAGTGATTTCCGGAACCAATTCGCGGCTGCGCCGTTTGAAATCATAGGATAGTTGGATCAGGGCAAGTGGTGTAGCAATGATGATAGGTTGCCAAAAAGCGTGAGCTGTGGTGATAAAGGCTAGCACAGCCGTGATCAATGCCAGCCCACCATAGCCTATTACAAACCGTTCGGCCCAGATGGTGCGTGGATAGCGTTTATCGCGTTGGTGATCGCGCAGCGCCAGTTCCAGAGGATGACGCACCAGAAATGCTGCAAAAGCCGCGATTCCCAACAATAACCCGGCCCATGATGGTGCAATCCACAGGCCGAGAATAATGGGTTCCAATACTATGCTCCAGCCACCATGTTCGGTGGGGAGCGCAATCGGTCTTAAGCGAGGACGAGCCGATGATGCAGTTGTTGTCATAAATCAGTAGGTTGCCTTGAATTCGTAGTCAATAACCAGGGTTTCGCCAGGAGCTAATGTTACCTGCCACCGGAACAGATTGCCAGCCTCGCGCACAGGTTCTAGCGAAAATTGGAAATCCGATGATTCAGGCGGCCAGGCATCCACCACATCTATCTGGATGTCGCGGTCGCTGAAGTTATTGAGGGTCAGCGTGACTTCGTGCTGAGTGTCAAAACGATCTGGGGCATTGTCAATGGCCGATACACTTTCAGCGCGACGCACACGCACATCCTGAAGACCGCCGACAGTAATGCTGCCTTCACTGCCGAGAGGGGTTGTCTCCACGAAATCACTGCCGATAAACAGGTTGTTTTGATAGGAACGCACAATGCCCTCGGCTAATGGTACCTCGGATGTATTCCGCACTTTGTAAATGACGGTAGGTTGCAAATCTACTGGTGCATTCCACAGAATGACACGCCGCGCCGGTAGTTCAGCTTGCAAGAGACTGATGTAGATGGTTTCGGAGGGGGTGGCGCTGATTTGCCCGGCATCATACACATGCTGGATTGTCACTGCCCCAGCATTGAGCGTCACGCCGCCAGTTGAATCGTCATAGCCCGCTACATATTGATTGACCGTCACCGACGACGTGCTATCAATCACCTGCGAGGTATCGACGCGCCCAGCTACCAATTTGACGTTAACTGCATCCAGTGTCAGAGTAGTGTTGGTAATTTCTGCATAAAAATCGAGCTGGACGGTTTCGGCGTCGGTTTCGGCGGCCAGTAGCATATCGTAGGTTGGTTTCCAACTGAGGCCAGGCAACAAATAGCCAAGTGTTATATCACGTACTTCTGCTTCTCCACTGGAGTCCCATTGCAGCACGACCTGTCCATCACGGCGACTGATGCGATAGACGGGCAGGCGTTCACCGTTTTCATGCACGATCAAGGTGTCTTGATAAATGTTGGGGGGCAAGATAATCTGGACATCGGCATCGCCGGGCAAAGTCACATGATCTTGCACGTAGGCAATGTCATTCAAAAAAACAGCCACCGTTTCGGGTTGGCTGATATAGGTGATACGATCTTCGGCGGCTACTGGTGCTGTTGCTAACACGATCCCCAGCAGCAACGCTACAACGATAACACATCTCATGATTGTCATCCTTTATTTTGGCTGGCCTCGATAGCGCACGACGACCAGCGTTAGGTCATCAAATGGCGGGGCATCACCGACGAAGTCTGCCACTGATTGCATGATTGCGCTTTTGATTTGCAGGGCAGATTGCCCGGCATGTTGATGAATAACCTCCGCCAAACGGTCTTCACCATAATCTTTGCCTTGTTCATTAACGGCTTCCGTCAAACCATCAGTATAAAAAACGGCAATATCACCCGATTGCAGTTGATATTCTTGTGCTTCAAGCGGGATGGTGGCAAACCAGCCCAGAGCGTGACCGCCGCGTGGCAAAAAGATAACTTCTTGATCGGCGGCTCGATATAGAATGGGCAAATTATGTCCGGCATTTACCCCCCACATGTGCCCATCGTGGTCAAAGACAGCATAGTACATGGTAACGAACATACCACCCGTTGAATCTTCAAGTAACAGATGGTTAGTGCGTTGCACAGTCTCCATTGGGGAATCAGTGGCAAGTGCGTTGCCACGAAACAGACTGCGAGCCACCGCCATGTAAATCGCAGCTGCGGCCCCTTTATCCGATACATCGGCTACCACCACACCCATCTGCTTCTCATTCAGAATCAGACAATCATAGAAATCACCAGCGACTTCGCGGGCCGAATACCAATCGAATGCCACCTCGTAGCCAGGAAGCGGGTCGAACGTATTCGGCAGTAAACCGCGCTGAATCTGTCGGGCCATCTCCAATTCGCTCTGCATCCGACCTTTTTCGACAGCAACTTGATAGAGTCGGGCGTTCTCAATTGCAAAACCAGCTTCGTTGGCGAAAGCGGCCAACAAATCACGGTGACTCTCATCGAAGATGCCTCGCCGCATCCGGTTATCGACATATACACACCCAATCAAGCGATCCCGTACCATAATTGGCACACTGAGAATCGAGCGCAACCCTTTGGTGACAATACTCTCGCCACCTTCCAGACGCTCGTCATCCATAGCGTCCAGCGTCAACAATGGCTCCCGACTCTCCAGAACTTGATTAATGATCGTGGTACTGACCTCGAAGGCAGGTCGGTCCAGGTCTTGACGATCCATGCCGCGTGCAACCTGAAAGCGGAGTTGGCCGCTATCATCCAATAGCATCAAGAAACCACGTTCGGCTCCAGTTACTTCGACGACATGATCCATGACATAGTTCAACACTTCGTCCAGATCCAACGATGAGTTTAAATAGCGAGAAATAGCATAGAGCGTTTCAAGGTGAGCGGGGTCAACGGGCAATTTGTCATCGGACATGGTTTCAGCCTTTCGAGGCAAGCGAAGTAGCAACGAATTCATTATAGCAATTTTGCTGTGATAATAAGAATTCGATCAAAAAATGTATCCAGCATTGAAATGTGACTCAAACGCCTTCATAATGGCAATATGGAACCTGATAACCAACAACAATCTCCTGGTATCCAACCATCACCCAATGGTAATGCTGTACGTGTTCGTATAACGCTGCCAACAGTAGAGCCGATTTTGACCTATAGCATTCTGGCTGTTTTAGCGTTGATCTTTATGTACTACTCGACATTGACTTTGCCAGAGAAGAACGCTTTTTTCCTGCGCTGGGCCAAGAGAAATGATTTGGTGTATGCGGGGGAATACTATCGGCTGTTCACCAGTATGTTTTTGCATCTGGACGCGACCCATATTCTGTTTAATGGCTGGGCTTTGTATCTATTTGGACGTGAGGTCGAAAGCCTGTTTGGGCATGTGCGCTTTGCCATCATTTATGTGATGGGCGGCCTGGCGGGTTCAATTGGCAGCCTATTATATACCGATGCCATATCATTAGGGGCGTCGGGAGCCGTATTTGCTGTGTTTGCGGCTATGGGGGTGTATCTTTATCAACACCAGCATCTCTATGGAGAATTGGCGCGAGTGCGATTAATGCAAATGGCTGCGTTGGGAATCATCAATATCATTTTTGGGTTGATGCCCGGAATGCGTATTGATAATGCAGCCCATATTGGTGGTGCGTTGGGTGGATTTATTTTGGCATGGTTCATCAGCCCAGAGTTTCAACCCAGGCAAGACCCAGAACATATGGGGCAAGTTATTATGATAGACGCCAATACACCTGACAAATGGATTATCGCGCCAGTCCTGTTCGGAGTCGGAATTGTGACCTCGGTAGCTTATGCCGCTGCGGTGTTGGGCTAGATCTGGCGTAATACAGCCAACACCCGACCCTGAATTTGCACATGATGTGCATCAACATAAATTGGAGCCATTGTCGAATTGGCTGGTTGGAGCCGCACCTGCGAACCTTCACGATAGATATGTTTCAACGTTGTTTCATGATTTTCTGATAGCCAGACAGCCACCATGTCTCCATCGTTGGCAGTTTCTTGGCGTTTTAAGATCACAATATCGTTGTGATTCACCAGGGAATCTATCATGGATTCGCCATTGACACGCAGCGCGAAAATCTCACTGTCTTTAGACAACCGCCCCAAAAGGCGTGTCGGCAACTCGACCATATCATCTTCATCGTAGTAGGTTCCAAAGTCAGCACCAGGCAAGGCCACTGGTTCGCTGGCGACAATTTTGCCGACTAGGGGCACACGCATAATGTTGACGTCGCTCTCGACGACGCGCAGCCCAACTTCCTGGAAATTGCGATCTTCTAATGTCCGCAGTAACCGCAGCCCCCGCGACACTTTCTTTTCGCGCTTGATATACCCCAAAGCTTCCAGTTTATTCAGGTTATAGTTGACGACTGAAGTCGAAGCGATATGAACAGCTTCACCGATTTCCCGAATAGTTGGTGGGTAGCCAGAGTCCGTATAGCAGTGTTCAATGAATTTCAGAATTTTCTTTTGGCGTTCTGAGAGTTGGGTGCGGCGTTTTCGAGAGCGCATACTCATCCTTTGTAATCCTTGCACAATAATTGCACAAATGTTCGTTTGAATACCCAAATTATAAGACGAACTTGTGTTCGATGTCAAGGATGGCAAAGGAGGGGGTATACGAGTTATGTTTCCAAGTGGAGATTGACCGATCTTATCAGTATTTTGTATCTGCAAATATTGACATCCGAAACGTTTTGGATTATGATATACCTATATCCGAAACGTTTTGAACATTCATTCTTTCGGAAAAACATGCAAATTACTTTAAAAGATATTGCACGCGAGTCAGGCTATTCAATAACCACTGTTTCTCGTGCGCTGGCTGGGTATAATGATGTGAACGAGCAAACCCGCCAGTATATTATTGGTATTGCCAATCGCCTCGGCTATCACCCCAATATGGTTGCTCGCCAACTCCAAAGCCAACGTACCCGCACCATTGGTCTGATTATCCCTGATAATGAATATACATTTCGTGATGGATTCTTCAGTCAATTAATGATGGGGATTGGACGCGGAGCCTCGGCATTTCACTATGATCTATTAATCAGTACCCAGATTAGTGATAGTGAGGAAATGATTGCTTATCGCCGGATTGTGGGTGGTAACCGTGTGGATGGTATGGTGGTGGCGCGTACCCGGCAGGATGACCCCCGCCTGGATTATTTGAAAAAAAGAAATTTACCCTTTGTGGTTTCGGGACGTTCATCACCGGATAAAACCCCAGATTTTCCATATATTGATGCAGATGGTCAAACAGGATTGCGAATGGCGGTCAACCATCTGACCGATTTAGGGCATCAGCATATTGGCCTGATACTTCCGCCTAAAGAAATGGCCTATACCGTCTATCGTTTTAATGGCTATTGTGAGGGATTGACTGATGCCGGTATTGAGTATCGAGACAAGTATGTGGTTGTGGGTGATTTGAAGCAAAGCGGGGGGTATCGCATGGCGCAATTTTGTTTAGACAACTTTCCGCGAATGACGGCCATCATTGCCTGCAATGACCATATGGCGTTGGGAGCGATGCAGGCAATCCAGGAACGTGGTCTACAGATTGGTGTTGATATGGCGGTGATCGGTTTTGATGATATTCCATCGGCGGAACACGCCAACCCACCCTTGACCACGATTCGCCAGCCGATCTTTGAAATCGGAGAATATCTAGCTGAGATGCTCATTCGTATTATTGAAGGCAATTCCCCTGTTTCTTTGCAGGTTTTATTGCAACCAACATTGATTATACGCGAGTCAAGCGGAAGGAGGGCAATATAGAGATAAGAAGAGATAATGTGCATATCGTATACCTGTTTGATGGGCATTGGCTCAAACGCAAACTTAAGGAGTGAGAATCTGTTATGAAGAAACTACGTTCATTAGTCGTTCTGCTGGTCGTCATGTCGTTCCTGGGATCGGCATTCATCGCCCTGGCACAGGACAACGAAGTTAACTTCCTTTCTACCCAGTTCAACACGGTTGAGGAATCCGAAAAGGCCCTGGCTATTGTAGGAGCCTGGGAAGGTGGCACGGCCAACTACATCGGCACGGATGAAGGTCCGATGCTCGATCTGCTGCGGGCTGAATCTGAAACTGGTGAAGGATCGGTGGACCTGGTCGGCGCATTGCATGGTACGTTCCCCACACTGGCGCAGGAAGACTTGATGTTTGATCTCTCCGGTCTGCTTGAAACTCTGGCCGAAGAGGGTGTCGAATTGCCACCCGCGTTTGTTGAACTCGGCAAGATGGGTTCCGAAGATTACCAATACTACATCCCCTGGATGCAAGCGACCTACATCATGGCCGCCCATGTGGATGCGCTGGAATATCTGCCGGAAGGCGCTGATATTAACGCGCTGACCTGGGAACAACTGGCGGCCTGGGCTGTGGCGATGGAAGAAGGAACTGGTGCGAAGCAACTGGGTCTGCCAATTGACGGCCTGATCCACCGTTTCCTGCAAGGTTACCTCTATCCGTCATTCACCGGCGGTATGGTCACCGGCTTCAAGAGCGAAGAAGCTGTGGCGATGTGGGAGTGGTTCCGTGATGATCTGTGGCCGCATGTCAATGAGCAGTCGATTACCTGGGGATTCATGCAGGAACCGCTGTTGGCAGGCGAGGTCATGGTGGCCTTTGACCACACAGCTCGTTTGATCGAGGCTTTCCGTGAGCAACCTGATAATTTTGTGGCCTTCCCGGCCCCGGCTGGTCCGGCAGGACGTGGCTTCATGCCCGTGATCGTCGGCTTGGGTATCCCCTTCACCGCCCCCAACCCTGCTGGCGCTGAAGCAGTGTTGGCCTACATGCTGAATGCGGAAGTCCAGGCTAATGTTTTGGCCGAGTTGGGCTTCTTCCCGGTCGTTCCGATTGACACCTCCGCAATGCCAGTCGAGGTCCAGATCGAAGCCGCTGCTGTGAACGCACAGGCGAACGCGATGGATGCATTGCCAGCGTTGTTGCCCGTGGGCCTGGGAGATCGTGGCGGTGAAATCAGTGAGCTTTACAGGAACGCACTGACCCGCATTATCTTCGAAGGTGAAGATATCGAAACTGTGCTGGCCGAAGAAGGGGAAGCCTTGCAAACCCTCATGGACGAAACAGGCGCTGCCTGCTGGCCGCCCGACGCGCCCAGCGAAGGTGCTTGCCAGCTCGACTAGTGACCATTGATTGAGTCGTAGACAGGGGGAAAGCGGCGTGCCCTTTCCCCCTGCCGTCATAATATTTGTGGGGTGTTTCTCACAAATTAGACTGGATATTGGGTCGAATGCTGACTTGATGACTTAATCTGCGGCACGTGACGGACTCGGTCAGATGATAGGTTATGACCACTCTTTTTGTGAGATAGTCCATTTTTGAAGGGTTGTATATGAAAACTAGAATTAACTGGGCACCCTATATACTGGTTTTTCCCTCCATGTTTTACCTCTTCATATTCTTTGGCTTCCCGATGATTGACGCCGTGCGCCTCGCCTTCCAGCGCGAAAGTGAAATTCTCGAACTGCGTGAATCACCGAACGAGGACGCGGGAGTCACGGGCAAAGTCCCTATTCATACTGATGTGGCGGTGACAAACTTGCGGCTGGAACTCCGGCGCTTGCCAAATGCGTCGATTATCGAGGGCTACTGGTATTATGTTTTGGGCGAAGACGAGCTGGGTAATCCTGTCGAGGGTTGGACTGACAACACCAACCTGGAGACATCCCAGCGGCCTCGGATCAACCTGCGTAGCAGCATTGTAGCTGGCGAAGATCAAACTGCCACACTTTATCGAGACCCTGGTGTGGATAGCCAGGTTATCGCAGAATTACCGGATGGCGAACGGGTGCGGGTCTATCAGGGTGAGCAGCCGGAAGATGGCAGCTTCGCGTGGTATCAGATTACCGCCAGCAGTACGGGGTCATCGGTCACCCATGACTTGCAAGGCTGGATACCCGCTGGTCAACTGGAGGATTTATACGCGGCTGAAGACTTTGCTATTGATGCGATACCCAGCCGTGTGATTTCTGGGTCTGGTTCAGGTGAATGGACCTTAAGCTTTTTCGAACGAATGGTCAACGACTCACGCTTCGCCAAAGCCATTCGTACCACAGTTACCCTAATGATCTTCATCTTGCCAATACAGTTCGTCCTTGCCATCATCATGGCTCTGATTTTGCAGAGCCAAATCAGAGGCAGCACAATATTCCTGTATATCTACGCTATTCCGCTGGGTGTGTCCGACCTCGCCGCAGGCCTGGTGTGGTATTCAATATTCACGCAAAGTGGCTTTATCAACTCTATTCTGTTTGAACTGGGATTGATAGATAACCCCCATATCTTTATTGGTGTCGGCAAAACCGAGTGGATGATATTGATCGTCGTGCTGGCTGAGGTATGGCGTGCGACTTCGATTGTGATGGTGATTGTAGTGTCTGGTCTACAGGCGATCCCGAAAGATTATATGGAAGCGGGAGAGCTATTCGGTGCAAATTTATGGCAGCGATTACGCCACATCATTCTGCCGATGCTCAAGCCGAGTTTGCAGGTGGCGCTCATTCTCCGTACTATTCTGGCCTTCCAGGTTTTTGCGGTGGTCATCGCCATAACCGGTGGCGAAGTGATGACGGTTCTTGCCAACGAGACCTATCGCTGGTATGACCCTGGACGTTTCAATAACCCGAATATGGCGGCGGCTTACGCCACGTTCATCATGGTGCTGTCGTTGGGCTTTTCGATGATATACCTGCGTACCGTTCGTTCCCAGGTAGAGGAGCAGCAGCGTAAATGATTGGCATAAAACGAGATAAACCACCTGTGAATGTTCCCAAACGCCCGCCACTCAGCCAACTGGACCCGGCGCAGCGTAAAGCGATCATCCAACGTCGTACCCGGCGTGGGTGTGTTTATGGATTGGCAATTTTGGTGGCACTCTGGATCCTGCTACCCATCTGGCTCATCGGTACGATGGCATTCAGCACAAGGGCCGATGTACGTGCCTTTCCAAAACATCTTGCGCCCATACCCTTCTCGACTGAAACCATGGATTTCTTCTTGAATGTAGAAGGGATTCTGGAATCAACGGGTCGCAGTATCGTCATTGCCCTGGTGACATTGGTCGCCTCAACGATACTATCCGTGCCGATTGGCTATGCTATATCGCGCTATGCCTTCCGCGGACGCAACGGCATTCGCCTGGGTGTGTTGGCTGTCAGGGCTTTTCCTGTCGTAATTCTGGCCGTACCGCTGGCGCAAATTTTCATCAGCATTGAACTATATGATACGATCTGGGCGGTTGCCATTATGCACACGGCATTGACCTTGCCGACAACGATTCTGGTCATCTCCAGCGTCTTTGCCAGCATCCCTGCCGAACTGGAGGAGGCGGCCAAAGTCTTCGGCTGTAATCCCAGACAGGCATTTATGCGGGTGACCATGCCACTGGCATTGCCAGGCATTGCAGCGGCAGCAATCTTCACATTCGTGATGTCGTGGAACGAGGTGTTTGCAGCAATCTTGCTGACACTGCGCAACCGTACCCTGCCAGCGGAAGTGCTTTATTCGCTGGATAAAGCATCTGACCCCATCAAGTTTGCTGGCGGGTTCTTCATGCTGATTCCGTCGCTCATTTTCATTTTCTTCATCCGACGCTACCTGTTCAACATGTGGGGACAGATTACAAAATAAGGAAGCAGTGTTATGGCTCGAATTGTTGTTGAAAACGCCTATAAAACTTTTGGCTCGGTGGTCGCTGTCAATAATGTCAGCCTGACCGTGGAAGATCAGGAATTTGTTGTGTTGCTGGGGCCGAGCGGCTGTGGCAAGACGACGTTACTGCGGGCCATTGCTGGGTTAGGGCTGGTCGATAGTGGGCGCGTGTCTATCGATGATCGTGACGTGACCTATTTACCGCCTAAAGACCGTAATCTATCGATGGTATTCCAGAGTTATGCCATCTTCCCGCACATGAAGGTCTTCGATAATATCGCGTTCGGCTTGAAAATGCGGAAGACACCTAAACCCCAGATTCAAGAGCGTGTTCAAGAAGCTGCGGAGCTGTTGCATATTGAAAACCTGTTGGATCGGTATCCCTCGCAAATGAGTGGTGGTCAACGGCAACGTGTGGCAGTGGCCCGTGCGATTGCCATGCAGATGGAAGTGTTGTTGATGGACGAACCGCTAAGTAATCTGGATGCGTTGCTGCGTTTAGAGATGCGGGCCGAACTGAAAGCCCTGCTGGCGAAGATTGGCGCGACCACCATTTATGTGACACATGACCAGATTGAGGCGCTCAGTATGGGTGACCGCATCGCCGTCATGCGTGACGGTGAAATTTTGCAGATTGACGGTCCGACGCGCGTGTATGACGTGCCTGCCGATCATTTTGTTGGTGGTTTCATTGGGAATCCGCCGATGAACTTCCTGACGGGACAGGTGCAACGTCAAGATAGTCGTATTATGGTTCAAGTTGGTGAAGATTTCCATTTGAATGTGCCAGATGAACTGAAATCTGCTATCGGGGCATACGATGGCCGCCGTATCTGGGTAGGTATCCGTGCTGAGAACATGGAGGCTTATAGTGAGGCCGAGCCGGACACACTACACGCAAATGTGCGGGTTGTGGAGCCATTGGGGTCGATGAATTTGCTGACGATTCCGGTGGGCGATACCGTCATTAAAGTCGCAACTCATCCCGATTTCGAGGCGGCAGCGGATAGCGACATTTACATCAAATTCCCGGCCAGCAAGATTCGGTGGATGAATTATGAGACTGGCAAGGCTATCAGTGCAGACATTGAGGCAGTTGTGGGGTAATGAATGCTTCAGGGCAGCTGCTAGACCCTGCGCACGGCTATAAACCGCTGGATTCTGGCGCAGATGGCGTGATGGCGAGTGTTGTTGATCAAGATGGGAAACTGATGAGGCTAAATATCTATCATGCCCGGCATGGGTATGTGATGATGATCACCAATCAGTTTCCCGGCGATCTACATTATGCGCTTGATAAGTTGCGTGCTTATCGGGCAGAGCTGGCTGCTTTGACTGGATTTGGCTCGGTTTGTGAGCAAGATACTGTTGAGCGCCAGCACCATCTTTTAATTGATGTCATTCCAGCCGGCCATCTGCGTCTGCTGGCAAACCGATCCCAGATAACTGCTACGTACAAGCATTACATACCGCTTTTAATGCCCTGAACGATTGTAGTCTGTTCGTTTGGCTGCATAACGTGAAATTTATGTTGGCTCATTCCATTTTTCAAGGACCGCAGGATATTTTATGAACACACCAACCGCACATGCCCATATCATCACGCATACACATTGGGATCGTGAATGGTTTCTCACTTCGGTCTATACCAGTCAATGGATTGCTGGCTTGATCGACAGAATTGAGGAATTGGTAGCAGCTAATCCGGACTTTCAGTTTTTGTTTGATGGGCAAACTCTGGTCATTGAAGACTTGCTTGCCAATGCTCCATACTATCGTGAACGTACTCAACATCTGATCGAGCAGGGGAATCTCCTCAACGGTCCGTATTACTGCCAACCGGATTGGCAGATGACGTCTGGCGAAGCCTTAATTCGCAATCTACAATATGGCTTTGAAGACATCAAACGTTTGGACGGCCAACCCAGTAACACCGGGTGGTTGGTCGATACCTTTGGGCATATCTCGCAAGCGCCGCAAATTCATCAGCTCTTCGGCATCAACGCGGTTTTTGTGTGGCGCGGAGTTCCCGAGATGGCCCCATATTTCCGGTGGGAAGGCAGCGACGGTCAAACGATTTTGGGCATTGATTTGTTCGGTGGCTATCGCAATCTCTACGGCATTACACATGCACCAGAAATCGCAACGCAGCGTTTGGTCGCTGAAGTGGAGAAGCTGCACCCGTACTATCCCACCCCAGATATACCTTTTTTCGATGGCTATGATTTGGAAGATAACCCCGAAGACACGGTAAGTTTCTACACACAACATGCCGCTGACTTACCGCCGACAATTCAGGTTCAAGCATCAACACCGCAAAAATTCTCCCAAACCATACGACAAAAAGATGTTTCACTTCCACTGATTAGCGGAGAACTCAACTCTGGGAAATATGGCGCGACATTCCCTGGCACTTTTTCGGCACGAGTGTACCTAAAGGTGTTGGCACGAGATTGTACCCATCTGCTTTATCAGGTCTGTGAGCCATTGGCGACAATGGCCCATATCAAAGGTCGCCGCTATGATACGGATCAATATGAACGCTGGTCACGGATATTGCTCCATAACGCGGTACATGACTGCATTTGCGGTGTGAGCATTGATCAAGTTCACGAAAAGATGGAATTCACTTACCGGCAAGTTTTTGATGGTATGCAAGCAGATGTCAATCAATCAGTGGGCTATATCATGCGCGATTTTGCCCCAGGTATGTATGCGGTCAGCACAAATCCATTCCTGAGCGATACATGGCAGTTCGTTGGAGATACCGGCTATCGGGTGAAAACACAGGGAGTTGGCGTTTGGCCGATTGCACAAACATGTACTGTAGACATACCGAATACACTTGTAGAAGCGTTCCAATGGTCAAATGACCACTATACTGCCCGGATCAGTACGGACGGTAGCCTGCAAATGGGTGAAGCGGTATTGGGTCGCCTCATCGTCTGGGCAGAGCATGGGGATACTTATTCCGATGAACGCGGGGAACTACTCGGTGACTGTCAAATGACCGCCACACCAATCATTGAACAACAAAGCGAAGTTCATTGTATCGTGTACTATCCCTGTTCGTTTGAGGCCAGTAACACCACCATTACAGCCGGAATACGCCTGTATTTTGATCAGTCGCCGCTGGTGCGCTGGATGGTCGATCTCGATTCGCAAGGCACTAATTTTCGGGTTGACATCGTATTTGAAACTAACCTACATGGCCCGATTTTCGCTGGAATGCCATTTGATATGGTCCAACGGTCAGCCGTGGATAACGATCTGTTGCCGCGTGAAGTCGAACCACCATTGGGGAAGATCCTGCTGGGACAACGCGAAATTGGTGAAGTCCGCACCTTCCCCTTCCATGATTTTGTCAACATGACTGGTGAAGCAGAAGTCGCTATGGTTCTGGCGAAAGGGGTATATGCCTATCAAGCTCAAGACAATGGACAGGTCGCGGTTACCTTGCGGCGCTCGGTGGAATGGTTGACCAAAGCCGATCTCGAATATCGGGTTGGCGATGCAGGGCCATTTTTCTATGTGCCGGATGCTCGCTGCGAGCGGCTGGTTCGACATGAGCTAGCGGTTGCTATCGGGAACTTCGATTCCCAATCTCAACAGCAACTCAATGCCACCTTCCAAAATCCACCGCAGATCGTAGAGGTACACACAACAGGTGAACAAACTGAATGGTGCGTCTTCCAGGAGAATTCACCACTTAGCAGTCTCCAAATACTTGATGGTCGTCTATTGGCACGAGTCTGGAATCCAACAGATGTACCAGTAAAGCTGCACCAGCCATTGCAAGCAACTAATGTTTGGGGACAATCTGTTGGACCTATCGAGACACTCGAACCACGCACGATCAACACGCTCCTGGTTGAACATTCGAGGCCCAATGATACACCTGACAGTATGGAGCCAGTGATTCCGTTATCACATGATTTTCATTGGCGCGTTGGGAGCAATCATGGCACGCCTGAACGTGCGATCATTGACAAGCTGGCTACCATGATTGACGATCTTAAAGTCCAGATCGGAAACCTTGAAACGGAGCTATCGCACGCTATTGCTAATCAACGCTATCGAATTGAACATCAACTGTATGCACGTAAGCGTGAACTCTACGAATACATGTTGTCTGTGCGGCTGAATGAGCTGAAACTTGCCACTGGAGGACATATAACTCAGGCGTATCTTTTTGAGCCAGATGCCCAAGTTGCTGAAATTGGACTTAAACTCAATCGGTTGCGTATCAAACGCCGCATCTACGATTATATTGTTGAAAGTATCTGAATCTAAGGCTGGCCTATGTAGCATTAGTAAAGAGAATAATCATTATGAATATTGGCTTCATTTCAACACGTTTGGCAGGTGTCGATGGTGTCAGTTTGGAGACGGCTAAACTGGTAGCAGCTTTCGAAACCATGGGGCACAAGAGTTTTTATCTGGCTGGGCAATTAGAAGAAAGCGGTGAAATTCCAGGTTGGGAAGTTCCTGCAATGCACTTCAATGCGCCTGGTGCGCGTGCGCTTTTTGAGGAAGTTTTTCGAGACCCTAACCCGCCACGTGAAACTTTTCAGGAAATCTATTCACAGGCCGATGTGATACGAGGCCATATCGAAGCATTTATTGATGAATTCGATATTGATGTTCTTGTACCTCAGAACGCCTCGACGATCCCGATGCACATTTCATTGGGCGTTGCTATCGAAGCTACGGTCCGCCGTAATCGCATTTTGACGCTTTGCCATCACCACGATTTTTACTGGGAGCGCGAACGATACATCAATAATGGTATTCAGGATATTCTGGATACAGCTTTTCCGCCTAACCTGGAGCCAATCCGCCATATGTGTATCAGTACCGTGATGCAACGGCGACTGAAAGCCTGGCGCGGTATTGATGCGTACTATCTCCCGAACGTTTTTGACTTTGAGAATCCGCCGCCTGAGCCGGATGAATATGCTATGTCCTTCCGGTCTGAGATGGGCTTGAGCGACAATGATTTGATTGTGTTGCAGCCCACTCGCGTTATCCGCCGCAAAGCCATTGAAAAAGCCATCGAATTGCTCCGTAAGTTGGATGATGACCGATTGGTGTTCGTTGTTACGGGTTATGAGAGCGATGAGCCGACTGAATATGGCCCCTGGTTACGTGAAGAAGCAGAACGTGCGGGCATTCGCTTTAAATTCATTGGCGACCAGGTGGGAGCAAGTCGCGGCACTACAGAAGACGGGCGCAGGATATTTAGTCTGTGGGACATCTATCCCCATGCCCATTTTATTACCTATCCAAGCGTCTATGAAGGTTTTGGGAATGCGCTGATCGAGACGTTGTATTTCCGCAAACCGCTGATTGTACATACCTATCCGGCTTATGTGGCTGACATCAAATCTTGTGGTGTGCAGGCAGTTGAATTTTATCATGATATTACTGATGATGTGCTGGATCAGGCGCGTCAGATGATTGATGACGCCAAGGTCCGCGACGCGATGACCGACCATAACTACGAGGTGGGATTGCAGCATTTCTCATATAAAGTGTTAGGATTGACACTCTATAAGGCTATTTACGATTTGACCAAATTATGAACGAGACTATTCGTAATCTTTTACAGCGATTATATGGGCCTGAGCAGAAGACACTAATCGACGAGCAATTGGCAACCCTGGCGAAAAAGTGTCGCATTGTACACCATGAAAAGCCATTGTTTTGCGAAAAAGATGTAGTGTTGATTACGTATGGCGATACGATGCGTGGATCAGGTGCATCTCCTCTGCAAACGATGAACCAGTTTGCCCAAACGCGGTTGAAAGGCGTTATCTCGACCATCCATATCTTGCCCTTTTTCCCTTACTCATCGGATGATGGCTTTTCGGTGACGGATTACTATGCAGTCAATCCTGATTTGGGTGAATGGCAAGACATAGTGACATTGGCGCAGAATTTTGATCTGATGTTTGATGCTGTGTTCAATCATATGTCGGCTCAGAGCGCATGGTTCCGCGCCTTTCTGGATGGCGACCCTGACTTCGCGGGTATGTTCATCACCGAATCCCCCATGACTGACCTCAGTAGCGTCACACGGCCCCGTGCCACGCCTTTACTGACCCCCTTTACGAACGCACATGGCGAGACGGTGCATGTGTGGACGACGTTTAGCGCGGATCAAGTTGATTTCGATGTGCGTCATCCTGAAACCTTATTGCGGCTACTGGATGTTTTGCTGTTCTATATCGAGCAGGGCGCGAGCATTATTCGTCTGGATGCTATCGCCTATCTCTGGAAACAAATCGGCACACCCTCGATACATTTAGAGGAAGTCCATCTGGTTATCCAACTGATGCGGGCCGTGCTGGATGTTGTTGCGCCGCATGTCATCTTGATCACCGAGACCAATGTGCCGCATCAGGAGAATGTTTCTTATTTTGGGGATGGCTATAATGAAGCACAGTTAGTCTATAATTTTACACTGCCGCCGTTGCTATTCCATACGCTGCTTTCTAGCGATGCCACGAAATTGCGCCAGTGGGTCAATACGTTGACAACGCCCTCGGATCGCACAACGTTTTTCAACTTCACGGCCTCGCATGATGGCATTGGTGTGCGTCCAGTGGAGGGTATTCTGGATGCAGATGAACTTCAGCGATTGATTGATCGCGTGCAAGCGCATGGGGGCCGGGTTTCTTATAAAGCCAATCCTGATGGTAGCCAGAGTCCTTATGAACTGAATATCGCATATGTTGATGCCTTGACGAATCCAGCCGAACCCATACATATGCAGGTGGATCGGTTTATGGCCTCTCAGGCGATTATGCTAGCGTTGGCAGGAATGCCCGCGATTTATGTTCATAGCTTGCTGGGATCGCGCAATGATATTGAGGGGATGTTGGAAACTGGCCGCAGCCGGACCATTAATCGCGCCAAACTGAATGTTGATGCCGTAAACAGCCAATTAGATGACGCGCAGACCTTTCGTGCCCAGGTGTTTGAACGCTATATGCATCTGATCAAGACGCGCATTGCTCATCCGGCCTTTCATCCAAATGCAGAGCAGTCCGCGCCGGACACAGGAAATCCAGGCGTGTTTGCATTGCAGCGAACGGCTGCTGAAGAGCAGATCACGGTGTTGGTTAATGTAACAGGGGAACCACAAGCAGTGAGTATTGAGGCTGCAACGGACATTTTGACGGGCGAGAGTTTTCCAGCGGCGAAACTGCAATTGGAAGCCTATGAAGTGCGGTGGTTACTGGCTCGGCGTGGTTGATCCACGACAAGGAATCTCAATTGTGCCAATATTGGAGCGGTATCAGACATGGCTGGATGCTGAGGAATTGCAGCAATTGGCAGCAGCGTTAGAGCGTCCTCTGCCGCCCGCCATTCGTGTGAATACGCTCAAAACCACCATTGACTACGCCCGCCGTACCTGGCCGGAATGGTATGGTTGGGAAATCGACCCTGTTCCGTTTTGCAAGGATGGCTGGCAAATCTTTCAACATCAGCAGCCGCCTAGCCAAACGCTCGAATACAAAATGGGTCATTACTATATCCAGGATGCGGCTTCGATGTTGCCGGGAGAACTGTTCACCGACGCAGATACACCTTTGATCCTGGATATGGCAGCGGCCCCTGGCGGCAAAACAACTCATTTGGTGACACGCTATGCTGACCGGGCATTGATTGTCGCCAACGATGTCAGTCATAAGCGAATTACTGCCTTGCAATCGAACTTGCAGGTGTGGGGCGCGATGGGTGTCATGGTCACCAATTATCATGCCGAGCAATTAGGGAACTGGTTTCCAGAAACATTTGACAAAGTGTTGTTGGATGCACCGTGTAGCGGCGATACCCTGCGAGCTGAAAAAGGCCGTAAGCACCGCGCCGTCTCTGATAAAGAGCAACAGCAGCTCTGCCAGCGTCAGATCGCCTTGCTTGTCAGTGGATTCCAGACACTCAAAGTGGGTGGAGAATTGGTATATGCCACCTGTACTTTGGCTCCTGAAGAAAATGAAGGTGTTCTCAGCGAATTATTGCGACGTTATCCACATCAGGCGAGGATTGAGGCTATTGACCATCTACCGGTCGCTCGCAGTGGCTTGATTGATACTGCCTATCATCCCGACACAGCACGGGCAATCCGGTTATGGCCTCATCATTTTCAAACATCAGGTTTCTTCGCTGCTCGCCTTCGCAAGATTGATGTTGTGCCTATCATGACCAATGATTCAGTGCCTATGGTAGATAGCCTGATGGTATTGGATTCCCGGCGTGAACGACAAATCGTGGATGAGTTGTTGCAGGTATATGGTTTTGATTTGAGGGCGGTGATTGCACAACATGATCTAGTGCTTTATGAACGGGGACAGTACGTCTATGCTGCACCGCAGGCGTTATTGACACATTTTGACATGCTGCCGCATCGCTCGGCGGGACTCATGATTGGACAATTGGAGACTAAGGGATTTATGCCGTCGCATGAACTCATTACCCGTTTCGAGCACCAATTTGTGACGGGCTGGCTGGATCTGAGCGATGAGCAATGCCGAATCTGGTTGGCGGGGCGTGATTTGCGGCATATAACAACGACACTTCCGACACGGACCATTGCGCTGTTGCGTGATGAACAGGGACGCTTTGTGGGGCGCGGAAAAGTGTTGCCAGACCGCATTCGTAACTTGCTACCGAAGCGAATCGTCTAACGATGCCAGAATATTACTTCGTCGTATACCTCACGCCGGAGCCTATTCTCACTTTCCAATATGTCAATATGACCCAGTACCTCTGAAATTGCCAGGAAGCGATGTTCATCGGCAACATGCGCGAACATTTTGTCAGCGATATCCCATAAGGATGCTGGCCCATGTTCAAAATATCCCAGAATATGCTCGGCACGTTGGTGATGAAAGTCGATGCGCTGCGCTACCAGATCAGCAACTGCATAGATAGGATCGCCATGACCGGAGTATACGATTTGCGAATCGAGAGCCGCAATGCGTTGCATATGGGTGATGTATTCCATCAGGCGCTTGGGACGTGGCTCGTTTGGCGTGGGGGCAGGTTCAATCAGCGGATTGGAGCTGATCTTCAAAATCAAATGATCGGAGGCGACCAAAGTTTCGCTGGCCGGATCATAAAGACAGATTAAATCACCAGCATGGCCTGGGGTATAGTACACTTGCCAGTCTCGCGCTCCAGCATGAATGATGTCGCCTTCATGTACCAACACATTTGGGGTGGTGGAAAGATTTCCGAACTGATCAACCCATTTGCTGATTTGCCCGATGGCCTGCATGGTGGCCTGGGGAACACCCCCCTCTTTGTAAATCTTGCAGAGAAAGTCAAGATCTCGCTTGCGAGTTTGGCGCGGATGCTCCAGATAAGGAGCTGTGTATTGATGAGCGACCAGCTTCGCCTCCGATTCCGCTACGACACGCTGGGTCAGGCCAATGTGGTCCGTGTGGTGATGGGTAATGATGATCTGTTCAATATCAGCTAGTTGATAGCTATAGGAAGCTAACCCTGCGACCAAAGCATCATAGGCTTCGGCGGTGTTTGGCCCACAGTCGATGAGGGTCAGCGGCTCACCCTCCAGCAAATAGATATTCACCGGGCCGACATAAAAAGGCGTCGGCACCGGGATTTGATGCAGGCGACTGGCTGGCATTATGAGGATGACTCGCTATCCGTGGTGGTAGACTCAGCTTCGACAGCTTCACGACTGGCGATGAGGGCTGTCCAGGTTCCTTTCTGAATAACTTCATCCTTCTGATTCAGAACCTTTACATCAAATGTAATCATGCCCCCGCCAGCTGCTGGCATATTGCGTTTCTTACTGACCTTACTCTGGGTACGGATGGTGTCGCCGATGTAGATTGGGCCACGAAACTTCCATGTCAAGTCGAGAAAAGCGATGATCGTGCCTTCCAAGAAACCTAATTGAAAAGCTTGGCCCGTCGCCACCGCCAACCCCAATACCCCATGCCCGATGCGTTGACCGAATTGAGAAGCGGCAGCATATTCCGCATCAATGTGCAAAGGATTGAAGTCGCCAGAAACGCCCGCGAAGTTCACGATATCGGCTTCGGTGATGGTGCGACCCGGTGTTACACGGACCTCGCCCATTTCAAAGTCTTCAAAATAAAGGCCACGCGGCATATGATGATTGCTCCTTACGTGGTGTCAAGTAAACGGTTAACGTACTCGGTAAACTGATCCAAGTGAACGGGTTTTGACAGATAGTCGTCCGCTCCAAGTTCATCGGCCAGCTCTTTACCTTTGGGATGGGCACTGACTACCAGAATACGGGTTTCTGCCATAGATGGCGTGCTGCGAACAATACCCAGCATCATATCACCAGATAACATGGGCATCATCAGGTCGAGAATAATTAAATCTGGCTCGAAGGTTTGCACCAGCTCCAGAGCCTCGGTACCATCTGCGGCTCGCATTACGTCATGACCAGAATGCCGCAAAAACAGCATCCAGACATCCAGCATATCAGGCTCGTCGTCAACGATTAGTATTTTAGCCATGCGACTCGCTTTCTAGTGTGATTCCTCCATAAACATCATTGTACCCGCCAAACGCATAAAACGATAGGCTCCTACTATGCAAAGAATCGGTAATATCGAACCAGCACACTAACTAATGCCGCACATTTGTATTGTCTTAGCATTATTGGGGCTTTGTGTTTTGGGAATAATTCGGTTCAGGCATCGTGAGGAACATTGGCAGACGATAGCTATTATTGTTGCTATCCTGGTGTTATCAACTGCATTGATCGGTGCTGCTTTTGTAGGCGGTTTTCGATACCGTATGGTTGCATATTTCGGGGTGCTAATGCTGGCAGCTTATGGCATACCCGATCAATGGATTTCAAAAAACAGAATACGGTGGGTGGGTCTCAGTTATTGCTTTGCATTGGATCGGCACTTACCATTTGTACAATGAAGTATGAATCATCTAGAACCAATAGTTTAAAAGATGTGGCGGATGGTTTGTGGTCGGCATTAACCAGTGTCACCGTCAGGTCATGTTTTTCCAGCAAGGGTTTTACCAATGCTGCCATCGGCATTGGCATCTCGCCCAGCAGGCCATGGCCTGAACTGAGCAGCGTCCCGAAGGGCATTGCATGATTGACATCATCGGCCAGGGAGCGGAACGCGCCGTATTTTTGACCATAAAGCTGGTTGAGTTCCAACATTAATTCATCAACGTTATGAGGAGTACCACGAAAGTAGATTTGCTGGTGGCGGAAACTGTGTTTCCATAGCAGCGGGTGGTCGTCTACAAGGACCAGAGAATTGAACAACCCTAGACTGAGGCGATGTTCCCGTACACCGAGACATCGAAGAATATAGACCTGGGTGGGGCGAATCGCCTCGGTCTCTACATCATAATCAGCGACCTGTACAATCAATTGGACTTCTTCGGGTGTACCGCCCATTTGGGCTGCCAGCAAAATACCTAGGTGTTGCTCATCGCGTAGGGCTTCTATCAGGTTTTGTAGTGTTTCGTCAGCCATATTGTCATTTCGTTTCAACATATTGCGGCAAGGCTGGAGATGCCGATACCGGCGCTTCCTGAGTAGTCTCGACCGCACGTGCAATGTAGATAACACCACCAATGATGCCTAATGCCATCCCGATACCGCGCACTAACAAGGCTGTTGCCAGTGATGCAGCCTGAGACACATCCAGGAAGCTAGTCAACAGGAAAATATAGGCTCCTTCGCGGAGGCCCAATGCGCCTGGTGAAATAGGGATTACTTCGATGGCTACCGTTAGGGCAATCAAGGGGATAAAAGCAAAAAACGGAGGGGTTTCTCCTAATGATACCAATGCAATATAAGCGGCAGTCATGGTGGCGGCATTTGCCAGAAATGACAGGATAACCATTTGAGCCAGTAGCCGAGTTTCGCCCAAGTAGCCGCGTAAAGCCTGGCTCAAGGTCCTGATTTTGCTGCCAATCGTACCCAATTTAATGCGTTCGAGAATAGCAACCGCAGTTTCGACGAACCAGCCCATTCGCAAGACGATCAGTCCGGCGATGCCAGTAAGTGCCAGAGCATGAATAACCCACCATATGATTTCGCCTGTCAAGGGATTATTGGGAGATAGGAGCAAAATGATGCTGGCTGAAACCAAGATGGTGAGCAGACCAATGGCGCGTTCAACTAGGACTGATGAAACAGATGTCACGGCACGCCCAGTATCGACACTGGTTTCGACCATTCGGATTGCATCACCTCCCATAGAAGATCCCGGCATAAATTGACCGAAAAACGTGCCTACTAGATAGGTGCCGAACAGGCGTTGGAAGCGAATGTTGATCTGGCTGCGGCGTAGAATGAGCCACCAGCGTCCGGTTTTGATAATTGTCGCCAACACCGTCAACACAAATGCCAGAAAAATGAGTGTTAGGTCAACGGACAGAAAGGTGTCGAGTAGAGCATCTTCTTGGGAAACTGAATAGATGACAATACTCAACCCAATCAGGCCAAGAAGCAACCGTCCCCAGTTCCATAAAAGGGATAGTGTTTTGCCGTTGGAAGCAGATTTCATTGCAACTAGACCTCAGTCCACTAATATGCAAGCGAGAGCATTATAGAAAGCGCGTGTCGATGGTTCAAGTTATAAAATGCACAAAAGCTGCCTCTGGTAACAGAAGCAGCATGGATTATAGAAAAGGAAGCTATGGCAACTAGGAAATCGAGACCAATAGTTTGTTTTGCTCGACGTTCTCGCCAGCTTTAACATGGACACGATCAACAACGCCAGCACGAGGGGCCTTTAGTTCATTTTGCATCTTCATTGATTCGAGGATGGCAACTGTTTGGCCTGATTCGACTTCCTGACCTTCTTCAACGGATACAGCAACAATCAGGCCTGGCATGGGCGACATGATGGCAACTTCTCCTGAACTGCTGACTAGGCTGCCGGTTGCTTTTGCCAGACGTTGTGCCCGTTCGTCAGTCACATCGACTTCGTATAGATCGCCGGTAATCAACACATAATGTTTACCATCACGCTCCTCGACAATGACTTCATAAGATTGGTTGTCAATGATTAAGGAGTAGATGGCATGTGACCCGCCGCCATGATAGAAATCGACGACACGAGCTTCGCCATTGACCAGGATTTCGCCTTCCTGGTTGATTTCAATTTCGTATGTTTCGCCACTGACGGTTGTAATATATTTCATATAATTCTCCCGAGGCTCAACTGTGAAGTTGTTCTCAAGTACTGTATTAACGGCGCTATTCGCCGGGATAGAATAGTTAGATTCAATCCGCACCATTTTAGCACGTTGTTCGTGGCCTGTCCCCTGATTCGACTTGAAAAGCCGGAGCAATCCAGTGGCGGTAGATGATGCATAACTTATTCATTGTGCCATTTGGGATTTGAATCACGGGTTTTCATGATAGATTTGACCTCCGTTAACACTCGCTGTGCAGGAGGAATATCGTCTGTGATTCTTATGACGGTGACACGTTCGACAGCCAAGTGTTGACCATCCCATCGTAAATCAACCCGACCTAGATATTCAGCGTAGCTGCCTGCTTGAACGACACGAACATCGCCAACTTGTTCCCCCTGTGGCAATAGCGCATGATAATGTCCGCCGATGATTAAAGGGACCGTATTGCGTAGTCCTCGCGCTAATTGATAATCGTCCAGCAATCCCATGTGTGATAACACCACTATTGCGTCGGCCCCTGCGGCGCGAAGCTGGGTGATGGATGTTTGAAGAACTTCTGACGCGGGAACAGTGTGTAATTGATGGTGATAGATATACTTCGAAGTATCGGCTGTAACGCCCACCATGCCTAATCGCCATTCGCCCAGATCGAAAATCGTGGTAGCTTGTGTGCTGGGTATTGCAGTCTGGTCGGGCATGAACACATTGGCAATGAGCAATGGGAATTGCGCTGCGGCTGCGTAATACTCAATGATCGCCATGCCATAGCGTTTCAGGCTTTTATTGCCGACAGTGGCGGCCTGACAACCAGCGACTCGTAACAGGTGATACATACCAATGCCGCGAGTTCGTTTGCTGAAGTCGGCGTTATGATCTTGGCTATCACCAGCATCGACATAAAGGACAGGAACACCGGGGTTGCTGGCGCGTATACGGTCGACCAGGGTGGCGATTTGAGCCAATCCCCTAGTTTCACCGTGTATATCATTGGAGTGTAGAATTATTAACCGTTTCATCAGAACAATATTAAACTTGTCGCTATGATTTGCCCAGGTTGTTTTCTAATGGGCGATGTATGTTATAATGATTTTGTCCTGCATAATAAGCGCGGATGCGTTAAACTGTTTACATGCAAATTACAACAACAAGGAGTATTCTTTCCATGAAGAAATCCTGGATTATCGCTCTATTAGTTATCCTTGCGCTGACTGCCGTTGGGCCGACGCTGGCCCAGGATGGTGACGAGATCGCATTCTTGCAAGGTGTAGTGAATGCGGATGTGCTGGCGGTACGCGGTGAGGCTGATATTGCTGCCGAGGTTTTGGGCACAGTCGATCATGGTGAAGTAGTGGATGTCTTGGAAGTAGATGGCCTCTTTGCTCATGTGCGCTATGATGATCTGGAAGGCTATGCGTTTGCTGCTGATCTGGATATTAGCCCTGCCCCATTGAACCTGGATGGTACTGCCAATACCAGCACTGATCTGGCCGTGCGTGCTGATCGAATGGTGTCAGCCGATGTCCTGACAACCGTACCGGGTGGCGGGCATGTTGGTGTGCTGTTGGTCGATGGCTTGTGGGCGCTGGTATATACAGGTGACGCCATTGGTTGGGTGTTCGCCGCTGATATTGATTTGGGTGAAGACAATTCTTACGCGAGCAACTTCTTGCAAGATACAGCTGATGCCGATGTGCGTAACGAGCTGGCGCTGCGTGCTGAACCTGCGATCAGTGCTGATGTCGTGACCACTATTCCGGCTGACGAGGTCGTCAGTGTGCTGTACTACAGTGACGATGGCCTGTTCGGTTATGTTTGGTATCATGGTCAAGGCGGCTGGGCGTTCGCGGCTGACTTGCATGTTACACAGCCACGTGCGTTGGGAACCGGGACCACCAATCAGGCCCGCCTCAATTTCCGTAGTGCCCCTGATACCAGCGACAACTACAACATCATCGCCCAATTGCCACTTGGCGCAGAGGTGTTGTTGTTGGGCCAGACTGAAGATGGTACGTTCCTGAACGTGCGTTATGATGGCGAGGCTGGCTGGGTTTCCACAGATTTCGTTGATAGCGAACTGGACCTGACGACATTGCCAGTGACTGGCTAAGAACCACAACACATAAAGCATAATGTTAAAGAACGGTGCTTCGAATGGCCGTTCTTTTTCATTTTAACGCGAAAGCAAATCATCACGACGTTCGGTTAGGAGTGTCATCACATCCTGGATGAGTGCTGCCATATCGAAACCGCGAAAATTGGCTGTGTTCGCCCAGAAATCGTTCAATGATTTGTAACCTGTTTTCTCATATTCAAAGGCCTGGATCATCATTTCCAATTTGTCGGCGGCGTTGACGAGTTGGGCTTCCAGCGTTTCACGGGCCTCAAATTCTTCCCATAATGCGATATATTGCTGACCGACGGCTCCCAGACCTGATAACATCTGATGGATGGCAGCACGCTCGGTGTGTTCCTTAGCGCCAGTGGGCATCAGCAGAATAGCGGGATAAGGAATGTCAGAAATTTGAGACTCGCCAATGTCATGCAGCAACGCCATTCGCATCACCTTGGTTGTATCTAAGGCAACGCCATGCTCAACTAGAACATCGGCCAATACCATTACCAGCAATGATGTGCGGTAAGCATGTTCCGCGATGCTTTCAGCCTCTTTGACACCGCGCAACAGCCAGCCCGTGCGTGGTAGGACCTTCAGCTTGCCGATTTCGTGTATAAATTCCAATAGTGTCTGTGCATCCACGATGATTACTCCTGTTTACCTCACAATCGAGAACAGTGTCCAAAGCTGAATAAACCGGATAGAATCTAATAGCAAATCTGACCGATACGTTTATACCCGATCCATCCATGATATTCGATTTTGGGGTTGTTCTCAAAGTCAACTCATTCGATGTGTGTTCCATGATCGTTGTGGGAAACGAGGAGCCAATGAGTCTGTCACGATATGCTGAACCAATGCGTTTGTTAGCGATGCGTCTGGGAGTGTTAGAGCTGCATCAGTTAATGCAACAACAGCCTACGGTGCATGAAGCTCTGCGCGTCAGTGTGCATTATTATGATTGGCGCAGCCCGGATAGTATCGCCACACTTACACGTGGACATGGTGACAGTTGTCAGTTGCAATTAATTTATGACAAGACACCTAAAGCTGCCCAGCTAGACCTCACAGTGCCATTGTTGCGCTATCAACAAGTTTTGGCAGCTTTGCGACGGGCACGCTTTGATTCGTTGGATGATGAAGCGGATATGCCCCATACTAGCGTGGATCTCTGGCTGATCGAACGTATTGCGGGAAGCTTTTATCATGATGTGGTACTATGTCCGGCGCACGCAGGCGGCCATCATCGAGAGATTGTGCTGGCGTTGCGAGAAAAACTGCCCGAAGCGGTACGAGAAGGGGCATAAGCAATATGCGAAACTATCAGGGGATATTTAGTGAGAATCGTCCGGCTAAACCACCAAAAAATCCACGTGTTGCACTGGTCACTGGTGCGACTAGTGGCATTGGGCGGGCGACGACTCTGTTGCTGGCAGCCTTGGGACATCAGGTAGTGGGGATAGGGCGCAATGAGGAACGCCTGCAAAGCCTCCAAGATGTCAGCGAGGATTTGATGGGTGACGTATTGCCTCTGGTAGGTGATGTAACTGATGGAGCAGCGATACAGCGATGTGTGGCGCAAACATTGGCACATTTTGGGCGGTTGGATGTGCTGGTTGCCAATGCTGGAGTCGGCCACCGGGGACTACTCCTGGATTCCAATTGGGATGACGTGGAAACTGTGTTGCGAACTAACATCGATGGGATGCTACATAGTGTTCGGGCCAGTGTTCCGGCTATGCAAGCAAGCGGTGGCGGTCATATTGTGATGATTAGCAGTGTTGTGGGGCCAGTTCCTGCGCCAGGAGCTTCGATTTATAGCGCGAGTAAAGCGGCGGTTGATAGCCTGGCGCAGGCGTTACGTATGGAATTGCGGGCGGATAATATCTGGGTGACGAATTTACTGGTTGGTCAAACAGCAACGGAATTCGCCCAACGACGCCTGGGGACATCCGGCAAAGTCGCCAGCAAATTTCCCACCATGCAGCCTGAAAGAGTGGCGGCTCAGATTGTATGGGCGATGGACCGTCGCAAACGCACCATCATTCTGCGCCATATTGACCGTTTGATTGTCGTGGGGGGGCGCTTTTTCCCCCGCATCATGGATCGTGTTTTGTTTCGGATCTATGGCCCCAAGGAAATATCTACAGAATAAGTATCATACATATACTATTGATATGCGCGAAAAGGAGAACTCGTTGATGCTAAAGTGGCAGCGGCCTTTATCCCTCGGTTTGATTATCGCTCTGATAACTGTGTTTATTGCACCATTGCTATCCTCAATGGCAGTTGTAACCGCTCAGGACAATTGCCCAGCAGGCTTAACGCCAGAGGACTGTAATTTTCTGAACACAGCACAGCAGACCATGGATGCGGTACAGTCGTTATATATCGAGGCGTATGAGATCGACTTGCAAGCAGTATTTGACGAGCAGTTGCTAACTCTGACTGTCGTAGGTTCCGGGCCGGTGATGTTGACGGGCGATCAGGTTGCTGTTGACATTCAACTTGATAATGCCGATCTCGCAGTCGATGGTGAAACCTATGTCGGAACGGGTGTATTCCGCATGGTCGATGATAGAGCTTTTTTGGGGAATGGTGAGGGTGATGCAATAAACTGGCAAGGCGTGGCCTGGAATGAATTAAGTACATCATCCGATCTATTGGATGTATTGATAGAGACATTGGGGGAGTTTGACCTGTCACTGTTTTTCGTCTGGTCACGAGGGGCAGATGTGGTCATTGATGGCGAAACGCTGGCTGTTTTTCAGGCTGACTTGGATGTCGCGGCGCTGTTGTCCTCAGCCGCACTCATTGAACTATTGGCCGAAATTGCATTAGAGACCATTGAGTCCGACTTCCTCACGCCATCAACCGCGGCGATTCTCATTTCGA
The DNA here is from genome assembly GCA_965215855.1 of Aggregatilineales bacterium. Taxonomy (GTDB): domain Bacteria; phylum Chloroflexota; class Anaerolineae; order Aggregatilineales; family J027; genus J027. The sequence continues at coordinate 1,556,084 of CBDCER010000003.1, forward strand.
CTTTACTGGATCAGGTTGCGGCTGAAATTATAGAAGGGACTATCGTCCGATTCACGCAGTACATTGATCCTGGCACATATTTGCTCCAGTCGGTGGCATTGGAGATTACGTTTGACATGGGTTTCGATTTTTTGCGTGGGTTTGCGCCAGAAGTTGATGCAGCGTTACCAACGGGTAACCTCTCAATCGACCTGGAATTTCAAGCGATGCTGGGCCAGCACGATGCCAGCTTCACCATCAATCCGCCCGCAGCGTATGAAGATGTAACGGATGATTTGATTGCTTTATTGGAAGCCTTATTGTCAGGTGGGTTGTCTGAAGATGGTTTACCTTTTGGTACGGGTGAAGTTGGAACCGACGGTAGTGCCGAATTTGACATCAGTTTTGGTGAAGAGGCGATGGGTATCTTAAGCCCGATCAATGCTACGGATACCTACCGATTTGTGGCGAGTGCTGGGGATCGTGTACAAATTGGACTGCGGGCAGAAGATCCCACGGGATTCCTGGATCCCAAAATGGAGTTGTATAGTATCGAAGGACACTTGTTGGAAGAAAATGATGATGCATTCAACGCCCCGCCAGAATTCAATTTGGGAAGCCTAGATTCGTATATCGCTGCTGAAATTCCTACTGATGGTGAGTATTTGATTAAGGTGACATCGGTGTTTGTTGTGGAGCAAGAGGAACCTTACACGCTAATTTTGGCAGTCGAATAATCGTTTGCACATCGTTTGAAAGCCACAGCCGCTTGTACTCATTTTGTTTTGATCTACAATGGGAATTGACAGGGGAATGTTGTAATAGTTGCTCCATTATCATTATCTTGTTAACGGGCACTTCGTTAATTATGATGGGGCACTCAAAGTAGGCTGGTGGCGTCTCAACATGAGAGGTTGATTGATGGATAGTGAAAAAGAACACGAGCGCACTGTGCAAAAATTGTTCAGAGAGTTTATTAATCTTCGCCAATCGGAGGTAACTCCAGAGCAAGCCTGGCTGGCCGTTCGCAAGATGGGGGCGGATTTGAACAGCACTGATAAACGCCAACTGGCGATGATGGTTCAGACTTGGGAAGCACGCTATGGACATCAATATCGGTCGGATGTATCGGGCAACGTGCATACAACCATGACGATGTCTAAGGTCGATGGACAACAATCCGATCCACTATCTTCACGCACCAAAGCTTTAACATCACGCCCAATACCAGGTGATCAGACCCAACCGCTGATGGTGCCGGGACCCGCCCGCGCCAACGATTATTTTGGGCCAGATACTATTTTATTATTGTATATCGAGAAGGAACCAGAGCCACTGAAGGTGCTGATTTCTGATCGTGAGGATGTGATGATTGGGCGTTCGGCACCAGATAGTATCTTATTGCCAGATGTGGATTTAGGGCGGCACAGCAGCCATAAACATCAGATGGGTATATCGCGCGTTCATGCTATGCTACGTCGCGATGAGGATACACTCATCATTTCTGATGTGGGTAGCAAGAATGGTACATTCATCAACGGTACACAGCTTCACGCACAAGAAGTTCGCGTATTGCGTGATGGCGATAAAGTACGCCTGGGAGATTTGGAGCTGCGGATAGAGTTCTATGAGCCAAAACCATAGAGACTCTCACAGTGGAGAGCCTCGTCTAGTTGCTATCTTTTCTATCAGGCAGTTGTAGATATTTGGGATTGTTCGCGCTCAGACTTTGGGGGAATTAGATCTAGATTTTCGCCCACCGTCTCCATAATGCCTAAAGCCTGTTCCAACAAATCGCGGGTATGTGTCGCCATATAACTGGTGCGTAGCAAGCTGCGATTGGGGGGAACACCGGGCGGGACAACAGGATTGGTATAGACGCCCGCGTCTGCCAATGCACGCCAGGCTAACGCTGTTCGCACGTCGTCTCCAATAATGATCGGAATAACAGGTGTAACGCTCGCCCCAGTGTCAAACCCCAATTTCTTCAGTTCATCCCGCATAAAATCGGCATTTTCCCACAAGCGTTTGACGTGTTCGGGTTCATTTTCGATAATGTCTAGTGCAGTCAGTACAGTCATAGCATTGGCGGCAGGCAAACTGGCGGAGAAGATCAACGAACGTGCATTGTGTTGAATGTAATGGATAATGTCCGCATTGCCCGCAATGAAACCGCCGATGGAAGCGAACGATTTGCTGAATGTACCCATAATTAGATCAACATCTTTACCGGGTGTCATACCGAAATGGGCGGTCGTCCCGCGTCCCTCGCCCAAGACGCCGATGCTATGGGCATCATCGACCATCAGCCGAGCTTTATAAGTTCGGCAGATTTCGAGGATTTCGGGTAGCGGCGCAATATCCCCAAACATGCTATACACGCCGTCCACAACAACCAATTTGCCTGAATCTGCGGGGAGTTTACTGAGGACGGAACGTAAGCTATCCATGTCGTTATGCACGAATCGGCGCATCTCACCTCGTGAGAGCATAGCACCATCTACAATACAAGCATGAGCATCCTTATCCAGGATGACAAAATCGCCTTTTTGTACCAGGGACGAAATGGTTCCCAGATTGGTTTGATAACCTGTTGGGAAAACGATGGCCGCTTCCGCGCCCACAAATTCAGCCAATCGTCGGTCTAATTCCAAGTGGAATTGAAGTGTGCCATTTAGAAAGCGACTGCCCGTACAACTAGTGCCATAACGCTCAATGGCTTCTTGGGCAGCGGCCTTTACACGTGGGTGTGTGGTCAGTCCCAGATAGTTATTGGACCCCAACATAACAACTTCGCGGCCTCGAAAGGTGGCAACAGCTCCTTCCGATTCCGAAAGCGGTTGGAAATAGGGATAAATTCCGGCCTCCATTGCCTCTTTAGCAATGGTAAATTTGCCAACTTTATCGAACAGGTCCATGGCGGTTTTCCTTATTGTTCTCGCATGGGTGATATAATTTTATTCTAAGCACAGCCCTGAGTAAAACACGAGCATTATAGCATTGATGTGGCTGATCGCCCACCGCTTTTGCTCAAAACGTTAGTCGGCTTGTTTTTCTTGCACAAGGATTAAACTGCGAGCTGTCGCCAATCCAATCAATCCACCAATCACAAATCCGCTGATGAGGCCCATCCAAGTGTTATCTACAATATCATCCAGCCCCACATCATAATTGGCTGCCAGTGTAAAGATCAACGCACCAGCAATGGCCCCAACAAATGCATAAGGGGCGATTCGCTCGAATACACGAACAAATACCAGAATGCCAATCACGGCTCCCACCAACGCGCCCAGAATAAATCCTATCAAAGCTGCCAGCAGTGGGTCACCGTCACTATTGCTGACAAGGCTCGCAATCCAAGTTAAAAAACCACTGCTAATTCCGCCAACAAAAATACCTCGAGTTGAACGCATGTCAACCTCCTGAGACAATTTATTTTTGAACTTGCTTGCAGTTTAAAAGATTTGAGGGTAATTCGACAGTGTTGATCTTTTGATGATGTTTGCTGATAATGATAGTGGGAAGAGGCTATCGTGCAGCGTCGGCAATTTTTGAAAGCAATTAGTGGATTAACCAGTACATGGTTCCTCTCGCAACAGCGTGTGCTGGCTGAGACAGTGGTACAGCGCACTATCCGTTGCCCAATTTTGATGTATCACTATGTAAGTCCATTGCCACCTAACTCAGATCGCTATCGTACCGATTTGACCATGTCTCCCGATATGTTCATCCAACATTGCACGTTCCTGGTCGCCAATGGCTACACTACAATCTCAATGGCGCAATTAGCCGAGGCACTATTTGAGGGATCAAGTTTACCCGATAAACCAGTGGTGTTGACCTTCGATGATGGCTATGCTGATGCTTATGATTATGTGCTGCCTATCTTGCAACAACATGGCATGGTTGGGACGTTTTTCATCGTCGGGCATTTCATGGATAGTCCCGGTCACTTGACTTGGGGACAGGCGGGTGTGTTGTTGGAAGCTGGTATGGAAGTTGAGAACCACACAATGAGCCACCCCGACCTGAGAAACCGTGATGATGCGTATTTGCGCCAGCAAATTGGTGGCGCGGCGGACGCCATTGAAGTGACGTTTCTCAAGCGCCCGCGCTTTTTCTGCTATCCAGCAGGAAGGTACGATTGGAACACCATACGGATCGTGCGCGAGACTGGGCATCAGTTGGCCGTCACCACTCAGGATAGCCTGCTTCATAGTAGCAGTTATCCCTATCGACTGGGGCGTCTGCGAATTCGCCGGACAACAGGTGTGAATGCGTTGAACTGGTTGATCTCACGTTGATTTCGGCTCAGACTTCGTCCGGATTGGCTACTCTGTTTCTGGTTCATCCGACTCAACGCGACCTCCAGGCTGAAAGTAGCGTATTTGTCGGTAGGGACCTAGTGCCTCTGCCAGCGCATCCTTAAACAAATTGCCCGAAATATGCATCAGTGTATCGTTATATTGGGCGTCGATGCCCATGCTAGCCTGGCAAGGGTAATGATGGTGATGCAAGCCACCGTCATCGATGGCTTCATCGACGGAGGTTCCCGTTAGTTTCTCAGCAACATATCGCGCACAACCACAACAAGCGTCGCGGGACACTTCCATCTGGATGATCTCACGAGTTTGTTCATTCACCTGCACACGAAATTCTGGCCGACCAAAATGGCGAGCGAATTCGCGGATCAGGGGATCATCGTAGGACATTTTGTGACGTAGGGCATTATAGTGAGTTTCGGTCAGAGAACAGAATGGCTTGGGCGTCACGCAGGGTACATTCATGCGCTCCAGCCAACCGATTAGTTGTCGTGCTAGCCCGACTGGCAGCCAGGCGATGTTATCAATGGGTGCAATGACGGCCCGCGCTCCGGTCATCCCCGCGATTTCTGGTAGCATTTCCGCTACACCTTTCACCTCTGCCAATGACACGATTAAGTCGCAGGGAGGCAGGGTTTCCGGCAGATAATCTTCGGGATAGTCGATGATGGGTGGCAGGATTTTGGGAGTCTCCCAGGTTTCGATGTGCCAGGATTGGGGGCCATGCTGACGGACGTTTTCTACATGCCGCCAACCATAGTCGCCTGTTACCAAAATTAGTAGGCGCATAATGTCGCTCCAACGCTTCGATTTGTTTTGAGTATAATAGATGTGGTGCAGGTGGTACGGCAATAGAATATCTGTGCTATTTTCCTTCATTTGTGCTATGATTAGATGACAAAATGTTTGAATACGGTAAGGATCGGTTATGGCGTTTATCGAAGCTCCTTCCAACTTCTATCTTGGTCGCTATTATAATCCTGAAGATCAACGACTTTCGGATGAGGTCGTCTACTACGAATCGCGTGACCTGACGACTCATGCGGTGGTGGTGGGTATGACGGGTAGCGGCAAAACGGGCCTGTGCATCACATTGCTGGAAGAAGCCGCAATGGATAGCATCCCGGCTATTATCATTGACCCCAAAGGCGACATCACCAACTTGTTGCTGGCGTTCCCAGAATTACACCCCAATAACTATCTTCCCTGGATCAATACTGGCGATGCAATGCGGGCCGGGTTGAGTCCGGAGGAATTTGCCCAGGACATCGCCCAACGTTGGCGCGAGGGGCTAGATAGCTGGGGAATTGGCCCGCAACGAATCGCGGCGTTTAAGAATGCGGCGCACTTCAGCATCTATACCCCTGGCTCAGACGCCGGTCTGCCAATTAGTATTTTGGCGTCGATGCGTGCCCCGCGTGACGGCTGGGGCGGCAACGAGGAATATCACCGCGAACATATCCGGGCATTGACGACGGCACTGCTCTCGCTCATTGGTATCAGCGCCAATCCAGTCAAAGATCGGGAACACGTGCTGATTGCCAATATCTTTGAATATTCGTGGCGCAATGGGATTGATGTAACGTTGCAGGATATTATCCTTCAGGTACAGCGCCCACCGTTTGAAAAATTGGGGGCATTCGATATTGAAACGTTGTTCCCGGAGAAGGACCGCTTCAAACTCGCCATTGAACTCAACAACATCATCGCCGCGCCCAGTTTCCAAAGCTGGTTGCAAGGGGAACCGCTGGATTTTCAGAATTTGCTCTATATCCAAACGCCACAAGGACCCAAGCCACGCGTCAACATTTTCTATGTGGCGCATCTCAGTGAGGAACAGCGCAGCTTCATCATCACGCTGATTCTGGAAAGTGTGCTATCGGGAATGCGACGGATGCGGGGCACATCCAGCTTGCGGGCTTTGATTTATTTTGATGAGGTTTTTGGTCACTTTCCACCCTATCCCAAGAATCCACCTACCAAAGACCCGTTGATGCGGCTATTAAAACAAGGACGCGCTTTCGGGATTGGCACGGTTCTCGCTACCCAAAACCCAGGTGATCTGGATTATAAGGGGTTGACCAATGCGGGAACCTGGTTCATTGGGCGATTGCAGACCGAGAATGATAAGAAGCGGGTGTTAGATGGGCTGGCAACAGCTTCCACTGCCAACAACCCGTTGAATATGGGCGATCTGGATCAGTTGATTTCGTCGGTTGATCCACGTGTATTCGTGATGAACAACGTGCATGACCCCAGCAGCCCCCGACTGATTCATTCGCGGTGGGCCATGTCGTTCCTCAGTGGGCCATTGACGCGCGAGCAAATTCGTCGGCTGACGATCATGCAACAACAGCAACAGCAACCGCAAATGGGAGGTTATCCGCAACAGCCCTATCCACAACAACAGCCCTATCCGCAACAGCAAACACCGGCTTATGGCGCACCACCATCCCCACCGATTCAGTCGGATCAATATCAACAACCAGGCTATACACCTGCGCCAGTTCCATCGCCTGGGGGTCAACAACTGCCTTATACGCCACCTGCGGCTGCACCAGCAATGCCGCCGCCGCCGCCGTCATCATTGCCGGAGGCTCTGGGAGCCAGCCCCACTTATGGCGCACCGCCCCCCCCACCTCCGCCCCCATCATTGCCAGAATCCGGCTATCAATATCAGCCACCCCCAGCTCCATATCAGACGGATTATCAACCTCCAGCCCCTGACCAATATCAGGCTCCAGCCGCGCCTTATACACAAGGCTCACCGGATGCTTATGCACCCCAGCAATATCAGCCGCCGTCGGCTCCATACCAGACGGGTTATGGTCAGCCGCCCATGCCAGAACAATATCAACCGCCAACGGCCCCTTATTCGCAAGGCACGCTGGATGCCCATACACCCCAGCAATACCGGCCACCGTCGGCCCCATATCAAACCAGCAATGCGCCGCCCGCACCCGATCAGTACCAGGCTCCGTCTGCACCATATTCAGGAGGAGCTGGCGATTATGCACCACCACAAGCCACCGATTGGGGTACCGGTACGTCGTCGGCTGTGCCTGTGCCACAACAGGAACGTTTACCGGAAGGTTATAGCAGTAAACAACCGGTGATTCCTTCGAGTATTGACCAATACTTCCTGCCATCGGTTATCACCCTGCAACAGGCTATTACCCGCTGGGAGCAGCGTATGGGACAGCGTGTGACCGATTTTGGCGAAAATTGGCTGGTCTATAGCCCCTTCTTGCTGGCGCAGATTCAGGTGCGCTATTTGGATCGCAAGACCAACATCAACACTATTGAAACCTATGCCTATCATCTGTTCAGTCTGGAACGCGGGGGGCTAGTGCATTGGGATCAGCATGTTGCGTCGCCGATTCAGACTACCACACTTACTTATGAACCATCACAGGATGCCGCGTTTGGAGATGTTTCTACCGGATTATCGGATCGCTCACGGTTGGCGAGTCTGAAGAAAGAGGTCATCGATTATATCTATAAGACGGCTGGCATAACTGTGCCCTATAATCCCACACTGAAAATCTATGGCGCACCTGGCATGGACATCCGTGATTATCAGGCGCAGGTGGTGGTGGCCGCCCGCGAGGGACGTGATAAAGAGATCGACAGCGTGACCGCCAAATTCGAGCAGCAGTTCGACCGATTGGAAGACCGCATTCGGCGTGAGGAACGTGAACTGCGGGCAGATGCGGCAGAATTGCGTGACCTGGGCCGCGAGGAAATGTTCACGATGGGTGAGGCAGTTCTGAGCCTGATGAAAGGACGCACGGCCTATACACTCTCTCGCGTCAGCCGTGCCCGCCGCTATAAAGGGCAGGCCCGCGAGGACGTGAGCGAGAGCCACGAAGTTTTGGCCGAGATTGAGTCGGAGATGGACGAACTGCAACGCAAGTTTGAATACGAGTTGCACAAGATCAACGACAAGTGGACTCGCATTGCCAACCAAATCCAGGAAGTGCGGGTGACGCCTTACAAGAAGGATATGCACCCGGAACTGTTCGGCGTGGGCTGGATGCCGGAATACATCATCATCATGAACGGTCAACCGGTCCGCATTCCGGCCTGGGAGGGCTTTGGTCGCCGCCCAGGATCAGGACGAGGTCAGCAGCAACAACCGCCCCAGCAATTGCAAAGCGGCTATTCTGGTTATGATGCGCCGCCGCAACAGCAATATGGTGGTGGTGGAGACTATGGTAGTGGCTACGGCCAGGATGAGTACAATACTGGTGGTTATGATGACCGCCGCCGTGATGCTAATTACGACGACGGATACCATTATCCGCATTGATGAAGTTGTATTAACCAAAAAGGTGGGACGATGTTATAGCGTTGTCCCGCCTTTTTTCTTTGTGGCTTATGTTGAAGTATCAGGGATCATGTAGCTTGCACGGCACACGATGACAGCAGTCATTTGGCCGGCGATATCTACTGGTACCGCAAGATATCGGAGACGGTTTTGCGCGAGGCGGAGAGCGACGGCATGATGCTGGCAAGGAATGTGATGAGGAGCATCCCCACCAGTCCCAACAGCCCGGCCAAAACAGGCGGCGTGACCGACACCAGATTATCCATTGCTGCCGCTTGCAGCACCACCCACTGGATAAAGACCGACAGTGGCAGACCAAGCATCCAAGCCAGGACACCAATGACCAGCCCCTCGGTCAGGAATTGGGCCACGATTGTGGAGGAACTGGCGCCGATGGAGCGCATCACGCCGATTTCCTTCTGGCGCTCGAAGACGCTTATGCCAAGAGTGGTCATCAGTCCCAGCGCCCCCACCAGCGCTACCAACCCCGCCGCTGCCTGCAACACGAGTTGGATCTGGGTGAAGATCTGACTGACGGATTCAAGAAATTCGGGCAGGTTCACTGTAAAGACGGGCACTCCCTGATCCAACATGTACTCCTCGACCTCCTCGACCAATGGCTCCAGGTCATCGCTGGTGGGGTCGTCAAGAGTCGTGATCAGATAGTAGGCGGCGGGGATGGGGGTGTCGTCTGGCCCATAGGTGTAATCGAACAGCCATGACAGCGTTTCCCAGTGCGCCCAGACATGTGGCTCAAAGTGTTCGGCAATTCCCACTATGGTCAGTTCTATGCTATTGCCGGGAGCTTCCATCACGATGGTGTCGCCAACCGCCATGCCAAGCTGATCGGCCAGCAGGTCTGAGATGACGACACTGCTGCTGGCATTTTCGAGGGTTAGCCCCTCGTCTTCATCAACATCTAACTTGAAGGCTGGCGTGTCGCTGCCCACATCGAAGCCATAGACGCCGACCAAATAGGTTTCATCCGGATGTTCGGGATCGGCCACATCGACTGAAACCGTTGCACCCGGTTCGATAGCGATCAACCAGTCACCGGAGTTATCCTCCAACAGGCTGGTCATCTCGGCAGGATCGCGTGGCTCAGTGGGCGCGACTATAATGTCGGCATTGAAGACGCCGACGTAAATGTCGAAAAAAGCTGATATGCCCTGGATGGTACCGAAGATGCCCATCGAAGCTCCCACGGCGATAGTTAGCGTGATGACCGTGAAGGCCAGGCGGGCTTTTTTGACAGCGACATTCGCAATTCCCTGACGGATGGCCGTTGGCACCGGCAACCGTGTGATGAGGCGTGCCAGCGGTCCATGCCCAAATTTTTCATCAATGCCCAGGTTGGTTATGGCCTCCAGGATGGTGACTCTGGTGCCGAAGAAAACTGGGATCAACGCGAAGACCGGTGGCACGATCAGGCCGACTACCACACCCAGCACCACCGAGCGCAACGAGAATTGGAAGCCCGCCAGTACGACGCCCACCTGGGGCGCCAGTTGATAGGCCGCTATATTGCCGCCCACAATACCCACCACGATGCCGGGAATGACCCCGATCACCCCGTAGCTGAAGGCGATTCCGGCGTACATGATGAAATTGTCGAGACGGGTCGCGCCGAGCGTCTTCATGGTGGCGATCTGACGTCGTTGTTCACCCACCAGCGACATGATGATATTGACCACCATGAAACCTGAGACCACCAGCGCAATCAAGGCCAGCAACCCCAGTACGTTGCCCAGGGTCTGGATCATATTGAAGAATTCGTTGTTGTCGGGGTCTTCGGTGAAGGTTCCATGAATGATGTAATCGGTCTGGTTAGCGATGGCCTCGCTGAAGACATCAATATTGGCTTCGGCGATGTCCAAGTCGGTGTAGCGTGCCACAAAGTTGGTCAGCCCGGTTCGCCCCGTGATATAGTTGGCATCCTCCACCGAAGCAGCATAAATCGAGATAGACTCGCCACCAAAGGGCTGAAACACGATACCGGTGATGGTGCGGCTCTCGACGGTTCCTATCGCGCCATCCTGGGCTGGATCGCGTGATGACCTGAACACCCGTAGAAATAACTCGTCGCCAACCTTCAGGTTGTACGCCTCGGCCATGCGCTGCTCAATCATCACCTGGCCTGCCGCTGGAAAGTTGCCATCAACCAGGCGCACCGGCATCAGCGCGAGTCCTGCTGCATAGGAGTCCGAATAGGCATTGATGTAGCCATCTTCGAAGCTGGTGTCTGGGAAACTGGTCGCAAACTGTACTTCCGCCCCAAAAACACCCATGACTTCTGTCAGGTCGGTCAAATCCTCCAGCACGCGCAGCGCACCCTCATTGTCAGGTTGCTCGACGTCGGGTTTGATCGTGACAAATGCATAGGCCATCGGTAGTGTATCGACGTCCACATCTTCGCGGGCCTGACGAATGAGGATATGGCCCATTGAGAACATGGCAATCGTGCCTGCCGCGCCGATGAAGATTGCCAGTGCCACCAGGGCAGTGCGGCCTTTTCGGGCGCGGATGTCGCCCTGGATTTTTTTGGTTCGAGTGCCTATCCTCATCGTTTTTTGCTCCTGATTCATTGGTTCATGCGGCTATTACTCTATAGTACGGCGAAGGTCGGTTGAAGTATGTCGAGGCATCAGGAATCGTGCAGCTTGCACGGCACACAATGACAGCAGTCATTCGGCCCAATGACGCGGAGCATTGGGTGTGTGAAAAGCATTATGCTACGATTGGAATATGAGCCGCACACAGATTGAACCCGGCATGTTGTCCCTCTTTCGCTTGACCAATGGTCTTTGGCTGTTGCTGTTTGGCCCTAATTTGATCGGGGCGGTGTTAGGCTGGAATCCGCTCACGCTATGGGCACTTTGGGGTACGCTCGTCACGGTAGTCATGCTGTTGTATTTGTATTCTGGTTGGTTGCCGCATCGACTTGGCAGGTGGTATTTGCCAGTGGGATTGTTGATGGCCTCACTCGGCGCGGTTATGCAGCAGTGGCTTGAAATCGCATGGCGCATTCAACGTGACGTGCCAGTAGAATTGCTGTTTGATGAAAATATGACCTTGTTCGTGCCTCTATTCGTCCCGATGATTATCGTCACGGCACAATACAATTTTCGGGCTATGATCGGTTTCTTATTGGGAACTGTCGTATTGCAGGTGTCATTCGCGTTCGTGCTTGTTCCCATTGGTAGCCCGACGATGGATGCCATTTGGGGTGATGTCATTGGGCGGATCATCATCTTCCCCATTGCCGGACTTACCGTAGTGCGAGTGGTGAGTAGGCAGAAAAAGGAACGCAAAGCACTTGTTGAAAAGAACATCGAACTTACTCGTTACGCGACGACGGTTGAACGACTAGCCATCAGTTACGAACGCAACCGGTTGGCGCGTGAATTGCATGACACGTTGGCCCATACGCTGAGTGCGGTATCGGTGCAGCTTGAGGCGCTCAACGCCCAACTCGACAGTGATCCTGTCGGGGCCAAACAAACGCTGAAAAAGTCGCGGAAATTGACCCGTAATGGCCTGCAAGAAGCCCGCCGCGCCTTGCAAGCTCTACGAGCGAGTCCACTGGAAGACCTCAGTCTGGCGCTGGCGATTCGTCAACTCGGCGAGTCGGTAACGGAACGCAGTGGCCTGAATATCACCATCGAGGTTCCTACGGATCTGGGTGAACTGCGCCCAGAAGCCGAGCAGAGCATTTATCGCATCACGGAAGAATCGCTGAATAATGTTGTCCGTCATGCCCGCGCTCAGAATGTGAATGTTTCGTTGGTACATGAACGAGGCGAACTCCGTTTGATGATTGCTGATGACGGTGCTGGTTTTGATCCCGAAATGGTCGTGCAAAATGGGCATTACGGGTTGGTGGGTATGCGCGAACGGGCGCTGCTGTGTAACGGACAGTTGGATATTGATAGCAAACCGGGCGACGGGACGACGGTGCGCCTGACGGTGGAGGAATAACCGGTGATTCGTGTTTTGATTGTCGATGACCAGGTGGTTGTTACTGAGGGATTGCGCGTGATACTCAACCTCGCGCCGACGATTGAGGTGGTCGGGGTAGCGTATGATGGTAATCAAGCGGTTGAACTGGTCGGCAAGTTAACGCCCGATTTGGTGTTGATGGATTTGAAGATGCCGCGTATGAACGGTATTCAGGCTACACGCGCCATCCGTGAGCAATATTCTGAGACGTATGTCCTGGTACTGACGACGTATGATGCCGACGAGTGGGTCTTCGATGCGGTACGGGCGGGCGCATCTGGATATTTGCTCAAGGACTCGGATGGGGAAGATATTGTCGCGGCTATTGAGGGCACAGTCGAAGGACAGACGCACATCGACCCGGCAATTGCGGACAAGCTGCTGATGCTGGTGCGGCAGCAAGCCAAGCCAGACCCAGCCATCGCCGCCGACCTGAGTGAGCGTGAATACGTTATCCTGCAATATATCGCACGTGGCCTGACGAATGCGGACATCGCAAAGAAGCTTTTCCTGGCGGATGGCACGGTGCGTAATAATGTCAGCAGCATCCTCAACAAGCTCGGCGTTGGCGATAGAACGCAAGCCGCTGCCCTGGCATGGCATCATGGTCTCGTTCATCGTGGTATTGATGCGCTGAATGCTGATGATGATTAGCGCACTACGATAGCATGTCGAGTTGTTCAGTACCCCAGGCGTAGCGTGACCGTCTCCAGACTCTCTGGTTTACCGATTAAGACAATTTCGTCATGCAAATGCAAAGCTGTGTAACCATGTGGTACAACGGACTGTCCCTTCCGCATAATATTGAGAATCAGCACATCTGGTGGTAGTCGTAAATCGCGGATCAGTATGCCTTCGACATCCGCATCGGTGATAGTCAGTTGTAGGAAATCGTGATCCGGATCGCGGTGCATCAGCATGGCCGCAGATTGGGGGGCACGTATCGCCTGATCCAGTAAATTAACCATAGCCGAGGCCGTATCAACAACAAAGGCTCCTAATTCGGCAAATTCCTCGACCATTGTCAAATCATTGAGCCGCGTAATCAAGCGACTGCATCCTGCTTCGTAGGCAAATCCACAGGCTTTCAGATTAGCGGCATCGTCGTGCAAGACGGCGACCAGTGCGTCGGTATCTTTAGTGAGTAATCCCTGAATCGTGGCTTCGCTGATGTCTGGCAAATGTCGCCCTTCGAATTCTGTCTGATCTAGCATTTGGATGTGTTCGACATCCGTATCTGCCAGGATTACGCGCCAGTGGTTAGCCTGTAGTTGGCGAGCCAATGCCATTGACTGTCCTTCAATGCCTAATATGACCGCTTCTCGTATCTGATCCGCTTCAACTGTTTCAGGGCGGTGCGATTCGCCCATACGGTTGAGGACTGCTTTCAGGAATAGCGGACCAACAACTTCGTTTAAGACCACGACGGCGATTATCATGGTCGCAAAATCATCGCCCAGGATCGGGAATTCTACCGCGACTTCCCGTGCAAGACCTAACGCAATGCCTGCTTGTGTGATAAACCCCATCCAGGAAATGCGGTTTTGTGCTGCGGGTTGTTTGGTCAATGCTCCAGCACTGAGAGAACCGATGAAAATACCGGCGACACGCACACCAAATAACAATAGTGCAATCGGCAGGGTTTCCAGCAAGACATCAAGTTTCAAGGCAATACCCGTCAAGGTGAAGAAAGCAACATATACCAGTGGGCTAATATCATGGAGAATTTCGGCAAATTGGTTTCGATGGGGGCTGTAGTTGGTGACCCAAAAGCCACCGACCATGGCGACAAGAAGCGGTTCGACATGGAGTTCGAATGGCAGATTGTCATAACTGATGTCTATCAATTCAAAAGCCAACACGAAGATACCCAAACCCAGTGCCAAAATTAGCCCGGCCTTGACCATAGATGCAAGACGAGTTGCCAGGATTAATTCCAGCAGTTTGCCGACAACAAAACCAGCGGCCAGCGCAAGAACCAAATCTAATGCCAGAAACAGCAAGAATGTGACGTTGAAGCTATCGCCATGTAATAAGACACTGGCGACGGCAGCGCCCCCTGCAAATACAATAATCACGACGACATCCATCAGCACGGTTACGCCCAGAATGGTTTTGGTAAATGGGCCACGTGCCCGCGCTTCTTTGATGACGGCAATGGTTGAGGCGGGAGAAAGCGCCAGTAAGACGGTACTGCCCAATATGGCGATAGCAATTCGGCTACTGGTGGACATATCCTTAGCAAAAGGCAGAAAGTCACTCAACAGAAAAATTACCACGCTTGCCAACAATAGTGTAGCAACCAGGATGCCCACCGTTTTCCAGGCGATAACCCGTAATCGACCTTCCAGTTCCTTCAAATAAAGTTCGCTGCCCGCCACAAATGCAATAACAGCCAGTGATAACTCGTCAATGAAACGCAAGTCTTGGGTTGCTTCACCAGGAATAAAATCAAGCAGGAACGGCCCAGCCAACATTCCAGCGAATAGATAGCCTGTAATGTATGGAAGTTTGACGACTGAAGCATACTTGCCGATTTGTTTGGCTGCGATGGCAATAAAGATAAATCCTATCAAATAGGTCAGGATCATTGAGTCCCCTCAGTTATGGTTGTTTCAAAGCGAGCAATTATAAGTTACCTGTTGGCAATGAATGTTAGATGAGTGCTGGATTAGGGGTGTTAGGGTAACTTATCGAGGATATTTTGTAGCCCCACCGGGATTGGCGATTCAAATGTCAGGCGTTCGCGGGTGCGCGGATGATCGAAGCTGATGCGATGGGCGTGTAGAAACAGACGTTTCAGTTTGATGCGTTGCTTGCGAAATCCATAGATCGTATCCCCGACAATCGGGCAGCCAATGAAAGCCAGATGCACGCGGATTTGATGGGTGCGTCCGGTATGCGGATACACATCCAACAATGCCCGATCTCCATAAAAATCGCGGACATGGAATTCGGAGATAGCTTCTTTGCCACTGCGTAGGACCGCCATACGACGACGGTGGCGGGGATCGCGCCCGATGGCGGCTTCGATGCGGCCCTTGTCATTAGGTGGGTGGCGTTCGACGAGTGCCAGATAGTGTTTTTCGATGGTTCGTGCCTGAAATTGGGCCATCAAATTCAATCGTGCCGACTCGGTAAAGGTCACAATCAGCACCCCAGATGTGTCTTTATCCAAGCGATGCACGATTCCGGCGCGTTGTTTATCATCACCCACGTCGGCGATATGCGGCCAGCGAGCCAGCAGCGCATTGACCAATGTGCCGCTTTTGTTGCCGTGTGCGGGATGCATGACCATGCCCGCCGGTTTGTTGATTACGGCGATCAGATCATCCTCGTAGATGACAGCCAGTGGAATGTTTTCGGGCAGGACTTCGGGTTCATCCTGATACGGAATCTCGACAGTGATGTAATCATCTGGCTCCAGACGATAGGCGGGCTTGCTGGCGCGGGCATTGACTCTGGCCTTGCCATCTTTGATGAGCTGTTGAATCTGAGTGCGGGAAATATCTGGCAAGCGGAGGGCGATGCTTTTGTCCAACCGTTCACCAATATCGTCATCTGCTGCGTAAAAGGTATAGGTTTCATCCATCATCCCGTCATCATACCGCAAAACCAGTGCAACTGGAATATGATGATGCGGTGGCGTCTATTTGAGGTAGATGATTCAGTTAAGGTGGAAATCTCGCTCGTTTTCATGAATTTTTCATACTCTTGGGGGATAATTCGTTGATTCATTTCTGGGATTGTCGTATAGTTTTAGTATGGGCCTCGTATTGCTACTCTAAAATCCTGGCAACGTTGATTCATTGTATTTGAGGATGACAGGTATAAATGGGCTTATCCTATTCACAACATGGTGGGGTTCATGTATTGAATAGCTGTTTCAGTCAGTGCAAACGTAATTGACTGGTGTATAGCGATAGAAGGATAAGCATTGATCGAGGATTGGGAACCGTTCTGTAGTCTAATAAATCTTGTGACAGGTCAGACGAAGATGGAGCCGCACGTCTATATTTCTTACATCAATCATGAAGCAGATTTTGTTGCTGGATTAGTTCGAGAGCTGGCCGCTGTCGGTTTCGATAAGTGGTACAACAGCATTGATTTACGCAACCTCAATGGCGGACACCAACACGTCAAACAGGCTGTCCGACACTCGACGGTTGTACTCGTGATCGTTACTCCCGACTCTATTGATGATAATGCAATTAATTATGAATGGGCCATTGCTAGAGAATATAATATTCCCGTTGTTGCAGTTATCTTGCAATCACCGGGAACAATGCCCTGGCCTGCCGACTATCAAATTGATCTAACAAATCATAAAACCCCAGATTTGCGCCATTTGGTTGCCATTATTCAGACCACAAGTGAGGCGAGAGATACTGCACCGGCTATTACCCCGCCGGCAGTTTCCCATAGCCAGGGTAATGGACATAAACCAAATGGAACAGAATCACCAGTCGAGGTTACAGATCCGCCGATTAGTTTTGATCTGACGCCACCGCCGCCTACCGCTAATCAAAATTGGCAGCTTCAGACAGCGCTATATCAATTACGAACGGGAGATGTCCGGGACCGACGTGAAGCAATTGATATGCTCTGTGAGCTGCGGAATCCCCTTGCTAATGAGGCTATCATCAATGCCCTGCATGACCAAAGTGTATCAGTGGGTAAGGCAGCCGCCAGTGCATTGGGAACTATCAAGACTCATCAGGCCATTCCTGCTTTGTGCCATATCGCAAGCAATTCACAAACTCATGGTGACCTGCGGGAAGCGGCTGCTAAAGCCCTGGGACAGATTGGTAATGCTCAGGCGGTGAGCGTTTTGTGCGATGCTGCCAATCAGGATTCTAATATGTTTGTGCGCTTGACAGCCATTGATGCGCTGGGACAAATTGATGACCCGCGAGCGGTGGCTGGGTTGGTTAACGTGATGAAAACTTCAGATTATTCGCGCTTGCGTCATGCTGCTGTTAAGGCGCTAGGGAATTTGAATGATGTAGAGGTGTGTTGGGATTTGATCGCCATGCTGTCCGATGATGAGGAGAATATTCGGCACACCGCAGCCTTGGTGATTACTCAGTTAGTGGGTATTGAAGGGCTGAATGCCGCGCTCGAATATCATGATTGGCGCGTGCGTGAAGCTGCGATTTGGGCATTGGGAAAACAACAGTACACTGAGGGTATCCCGATGCTACTGATGGCGCTGGATGATGAAGATCATGCGGTCCGCCACACGGCAGCCTGGAGTCTTGGCCAGATGGCCGATCCACAGACATTGGACCCATTGTTGCATCGAGCATCGCTGGAAACCAATTCGCGAGTTCTGGCGCAAATTGCCGATGCTTTGTCTAATTTTGACGATCTACGATCTATCCGTGTTTTGGCTGAGATGATGGGCCATAAACACGTTGTTACACGCGAAGCTGCCGCGAATACGCTGGGAAAAATCGGCCATCCCCAGGCTATCTCCTATTTGAGGCCAGCCGTCCTGGAAGACCCAGAAGCACAGGTTCGTTTAGCAGCAGTCAAGGCTATTTCACACATCGATGCTCCGGCTGTTATACCGGCACTGGTCCTGGCACTGGACGATGAAATTCAGGAAGTTCAACAGGCGGCCAGCTATGCACTGAACGCCACTATTGGCTCACTGCAAGCCAAGGATGCTTTGAGGCGTTGGCGACAACAACATAAATGACCAGCTCGACCCCACTAGTACCCAGACTTGATTAACTTGCGGGGTGAGGATATGCTCTGGCATATGAAGAAATATGTCGTCAAACTCACGCCAAAAGAACGGAAAAGATTGTTGGCTGTCGTCAACAAAGGCAAAAACAAGGCCTGTGTGATTCGGCGTGCCCATATTCTGCTGAAAAGCGATGAAGGGCGAACAGACCAAGCTATTGCTGACATGCTATATATCAGCGAAGACACGGTCAGCCGAACGCGACAACGATTTTGTGATGATGGGCTAGAGGCCGCTTTAGCTGATAAGCCACGTCCGCCACGCGATCCGAAGTTGGATGCTAAACAAGAAGCGTACTTGATTGCACTGGCTTGTTCTGACCCGCCAGCAGGCTAAGCCAAATGGACAATGGAACTTTTAGCGCAACAATTGGTGACAGATGGCATGGTGGATAGCATAGCACCCGAGACTGTGCGTCTGGTACTCCAAAAAACAAACTCAAGCCCTGGCAAGTGAAAAGCTGGTGTATTCCCAAGATTACGCCCGAGTTTTTGGAACGAATGGAGCATATTTTGACCTTGTACGCGCAAGCCTATGACCCGCAACATCCGTTGGTGTGCTTTGATGAGAAAAGCGTGCAACTGCTGGGCCAGACCCGCCAACCCCGTCCGCTTCGCCCTGGCAAACCACACCGGGAGGACCATGAGTATAAGCGCAATGGAACACGCAACCTGTTTGTTTTTGCCGAACCGAAAGCCGGGCAACGGCATGTGCTGGTTTCGCGGCGACGGACCAAACAAGATTTTGCTTACGCGATGCGTTATCTGGTTGATGAGTTGTATCCCCATGCGGCTCACATTGATGTCGTACTCGATAATCTCAATACCCATCATTATCATTCTTTGGTCGAGTTCTTCGGTAAATGCGAAGCTGACCGCATCATGACGCGACTTCGTTTCCATTTCACCCCGGTTCATGGCTCTTGGCTCAATATGGCCGAAATTGAACTCAGTGTGATGTCCCAGCAATGCCTTGCCCGTCGTCTGCCCGATGAGGTGACTTTGGCTTCCGAACTCATCGCCTGGGAACGCCGACGTAATGCAGCTCAAGCTCAAATTCATTGGTCATTTTCCGTGGACGATGCTCGCCAAGTTTTCAAAGAGCATTACCCCGCAACTTTAGAAAGTTACGGTACTAGTAGCATCCCACTTCCTAGTCCCCTAATTTTATGGGGATTAGGTCTATTTCCACCCTAAAACCCTGTATAATAGTGCTGTGCGGATTAACAAAAAGTGAGGCATATTTATGGCAAAGCACTGGTGGGGTACCCGCAGAAATGTCTCTCCTCGTCTTCGTCTCGAAGTGGAGTTGATGCAATCTACTTTTGGGGATACGTTTCGCCTGGAGTGGAATCCACCCCGGCATCTCTTTTGGGTTGGCGCTGTTGAGATCAATTTGCGGGGTTTGAAGCATCGCCAACATACATTGAAAATTGTTTATCCACGAGAATATCCAAACCGGCCACCAGAAGCTTTTGTGTTGTCGCCGACAATTTATAGCCCCAAACACCAGTTTGAAGATGGACAACTGTGTTTGTTCAATCCTAAAGATGGCACCACTTATGGCTGGAATCCATCAACATCAACGGCTGTAACGGTTGCGGGGTGGTCTATTGAGTGGATTTATGCCTTTTATACATGGCGAGCGACCGGACGTTGGCCGGGTATTGAGGAACGGTTGACCAGAGATCGACTTGGCTGGATACGGCGGAGCTAGCTATGGAACTATCGCGAACCTCGCAACCCAAAACCTCTGGTCTGGAGCAAATTTATGTCGCCCAGCGCGTCATCGACAAAATGTGTCGGGGAGCATTGCTTTATCAAGGTTCTGAGACGGGCGAGGCATTGGTCGGATTAGCGATTGCTAATGGTAATGGGCGGCGCTTGCCCAAGATTTACCTGATGGATACGATCCCGCCGATTGAAGAGACAGTCCGCGAATGGGCGATGTTTGAACAGGGCGACGATTGGCAAGGATCAATGTTCAACTGGTGGTATGAAAATTGGGAAATGTATCGTGAATTGCGCCGTGCTTCTTATGGCAATGCGTTGGCAGCTAAGTGGGATGCTCCGTTGCAACACCTGGGCGACTGGCACAAGCAACCCGGCATGATTAGACCATCACGCGGTGATTGGGGGACAGCCCGACAATTTATCCGCGAATTTGACCTTGATTTCCTCATCACGCCGATTGTCACGCTGGCTAATGAAGTTGAAGACATTCCAGCAGGCAATACAGTTGTAGTTATACTCGAAACGGAATTAACCAGTGTACGTATAGATTTTTGGTGGATCGCACGACGCGGCAACGATTTTAGGCCAATCGAACCTGTCATCGTGCCGGATGAAGACTTGCCACGATTGCCGCCGATTGCCTGGTGGCTGGAAAACCGCGACCGACTGGATATGGAAGTGGATATGCTGGAGGCTGATGGATTGCAGGTACTCGACATTGTTTCGTGGAATACGCGGGGACATCCGCCGCTGGATACTTGCCTGACAGTTTATCGTCCAGGGACGCGCAACGTGTTGATTGCGATAACACCAGTGAACTATCCACGTCGTGCGCCCTCCTGGCGTGTGGCCCCGATTATGCGGCCCAGAGACAATGAGGATTTCTTTGCTGCGCTTTACCAGACGTCAGCGGAAGTGCCTGCTTCAATATTGCCAGACTGGAGTCCTGGGATGACATTATTGGATGGCATCAAAGCTATTGAACAACAGAAGGAACGAGGGCAATGACCGACTGGGATCGGGTTGAACGCCTTTTAGGGCAAGATACCATGAGCTGGCTGGCTCGAAAGAAGGTCGGCGTGGTGGGTTTGGGATCAGGCGGCGGCTATGTGGCTCTTACATTGGCAATGACGGGCGTGCAGCATTTTATTTTGGTGGATGATGATACGCTGGATATACAGAATGTGGTGCGCCATGTTGCTGACCGACGCTATGTGGGGCGTCCCAAAGTGGAAGCTGTGGCAGATTTGATCCAGCAGCGCAATCCCCACGCTACGGTTCAGCAGGCAATGGGGCGCATTGAGCATCATCTGGATTTGCTGGAAACTATGGATGTATTGGTGGTAGGTGTTGATGGCGAGGCCTCTAAATATGCGATTAACGAGGCTTGCCTGGAGCATAATCTGAAAGCGGTCTATGCTGGTGTTTATGAACGTGGGGAGGGCGGCGATGTAGCAGTGATTCGTCCGTATGATGGCCCGTGCTATGCGTGCTGGGCCAACACACTGCGCGAAGGCGATTTAACGGCTGATCAACCGGATGCAGATTTGGACTACGGCCAGCGCCGCCCGGATGGAACCCTGGCTGCCGAACCCGGACTATGGCTGGATGTCGTGCGGGTCGCCAATACACAGGCCAATGTCGCTCTGAATCTGCTGCTGGAAGGCACAGCTGTTGAGCGCGAGCTACCAGCTAACACGGTCCTGATTGCCAACCAGCCCATTGAAATTCTGGAAGGACATATAACACCGCCGTTTTCGGCAGAATGGGTAGAAATTCCTCGCAATCCAGGCTGTTTGGTTTGCGGTGGTCAGCAAACGCAAGCCGCTGAGGATACCCTGTCGCTGGATGTGTTGTTGAGTGTAACGCTTGACGATGACGAGATTGAAGAAAAGGTAGGTAAAGCAGCCGATGACTGACGAATTGCAGAACCCAACATCTGAAGTGCCACCGCAAGAGGTACAGGAGCCGCCCGCTGAGTCCCCACCGGAAAACAACGCGGCTAACATTCAGGTGTACCCCCCTGAACCACCCCAGGCTGAAGCTGCTCCGCCTGCTGATAATGGCCCAACAGCCCAGGAGCTACCGCCGGAACAGCCTGATGATTCGGCGGAAAATGATGCAGAGATGGGCGCACGCCTGGAGCGGTTGGGCGGTGAACCGGCCCCCGACATCTCGCCGGAAGAATTTGCACGTCTGCAACAAAGCGGCCAGATTCATATTGACCCGCGCGGGCGTGTCCGCAGCAGCCGTTCCCCTCAACAGTCGTTTGATGCCGGAGTGTCACTGCGTAAACGCCGGGCCTGGTATCGGGCTTAGTTACGGCGAAAGATGACTGTTTCGCGGGTATCATGGGTGGGTTGTGGCAGCCAGACATTGAAGCGTGCCCCCTGCCCATATTCACTTTCGGCCCAGATACGCCCACCGTGTGCGTAGATAATTTCCTGGGCGATTGCCAGCCCTAAGCCGGTTCCGACTCGTTTGGCCCGGCTCTTATCCACCTGATAAAATCGCTCGAACACACGTGGCAAGTCAGTTTTGGGGATACCTTCACCGGTATCCTCAATTTGTATCAGCAGTCCGCCCTGGCTATCCAATTGTGCTTTTAGCCAGACTTGACCACCATCCGGTGTATGTTTGATGGCATTATCCACCAGATTGGTGAACACCTGTGCCAACCGGTCACCATCACCTGCGATACGGGGCAAACACGGAATCTTTAAGTGTATCGTGACATCATTCTCTTTGGCCTTCATTTCCAGACTTTGCCCAACCGCCAGCAATATTTCGTCCAATTCCACTGCCTGGCGCATCATATCCATGCGTCCAGCCTGTATTCTTGCTAGATCAAGCAGTTCATTGACCATGCGTGTCAGGCGTCCAGCTTCGTTATAGATGACACCTGCCGCCCGTTGTGATGCTTCGGTATCGGTCACACCTTCGACGATGGCTTGGGCAAAGCCTTGAATACTGGTTAGTGGTGTCCGTAGATCGTGCGAAACATTGGCAAGAAAATCCTGTTGGGCTTGTTGGGTCAATTCCACGCGCTGTGCCATAACATTGAAGGCATTGGCGACCACACGCACTTCGCTGGGGCCACGAACTGGCGCACGTGTGGCATAGTTGCCGTGGGCCAGTTGTGAGGCGGCGCGGGTCAGTGATTGGAGCGGTTTGGCAATCCACCGCACAATCAATAAAGAGGCGATGAGCGCGAAGAACATGCCCGTCACCACTGCCTGCACCAGCGCTAGCAGCAACCCGCTACCTTCATAGTCCTCTAAAATTGTCTGGAATGTTTGCTCCGGGAATAGATCAGCCGCCAGCAAACTGATGTTTCCGCCTCGAGGGGCTGCTCCACAAAAATCGCGGGCCTGTCGCTGGGCATTCGCCAACGCTGGTAAAAAGGACGCACCGACATATAACCATGTGCTCTGATCGGCAACATCCTCAAACTGCCCTTGAAACATGGCTGTATCGGGGCGGCGTGTCCTGAAGAATTCCTCGCGGGTGATGGCGTCACGTTGGCTACGTGGGAAGGGGCCTCCTGTATCCCAGATTACACAGTCAGGGTCTTGCAGGACGATGATCCGTATATTATGGGCAGCGGCCTGCTCCTCGAAATAAGCCTGTAACCGCCGCTGTTCCTCAGCAGTAAACCCATCGGGCCTGTCGCGTCCTGTCAAAAATTCGAGGACACCTTCCCGAACTTCAATCAATGTCACGGCCAGGTCAAGGGTCTCGCTATCGGTATTCACAGGCCGGAGGCGCAAGACGATCAACATGGTTAGCCACATAATCGCCAAGGTGATTGCCAGGACGACGCCAAACGCCATCAACAGGCGAACATTCAACCGATTCACACGAGTTAATCCTTGCCTTCAGACACAGCAATGGATTGGAAGACCAATGTCAGTTCACGCGAGTTGCCTTCGACATCGTACCCCTGAATCGTGACGCGATCTACCAACAGCGGGTCGCGGGCCTCGATACATAAGTGGAACAACTCCTCTAGAGTAGTGAAATTCTCGGTTGTTTCGGATAGGCCTTCGGTATCTTGCCATTGACGAAAAATAATTTGTCCGCGTTCTATGCGCGACTTCGCCACGTCAATTTCCTTTTTCTCAATACAATATCTTGGCATCAGTGTACTCGTATTCGCGCCTTGCACCAAGCCTTAAAACTAATGGCAAACAGGGATGATATGCATTTGCCTCTACTGCGATCTCGGCATAAGGTTAAAGGTGAAAGGGGCATTAACCATCATGAAACGCTGTTTGTTGGCTGTGTGGTTGGTATGGCTTACCGTCACACCGATCAGCGCCCAGGATCCACCGGGTTCACGCCTGGAACACATCGCACCACTTGGCGGTCCGTTGCGGGCGGTTGTGTTGGATGGTGTGGATGCGCTATTGGCTGAAGGAGATAGCATTGTGCGGGTTCCGCTGTTGGGGCCGTCAGCATTCCAAGCCACCGAACGTTTCCATCTGTCGTATGGTTCAATTCTCGATCTAGCTCGCACACCCCAGGCGCTTTATGGACTGACGGGCAGCCATTTGCTGATTCTCTCACCAGATGGGCGCGAATTACGGCGTGTGATAGCTGGTGGTGGGATACGTCTGACACTATCGAATCATCAGCTTGCCATCAGTGGGCTTCAGGCAGGTGTACGCTTATTCACTGTTCTCTCCGACGGCGATGTGACTTTGGTCAGTGACATTTCGACACCAACTGAAACTCGACAGGCTGTTTTAGTCAATAACACATTGCTCGCGATGGCGGATCGTGCGGCGGGCTTACGCCTGATTGATCTGGGCACTCAGACGATACCGCGTTTGTCGAACGCTCTGGCAGAATTGACGCCTGCCAACGATGTGGCGAGCTTTGCCAATTTGGTCTACGTCAGCACGGGGCATTATATTCACATTATCGATACTCATGATCCATTACGTATTGTAGGGCATTATGCGCCATTGCGGGATATTCGCGACATGGCATGGTATGACGATTATCTGCTTATTGCTGACGGTGTGGATGGTTTGAAAGTATATAGGGCTGAAGCTCAAGACCTGCCACGTTACCGCAACAGCCAGGTCGCAAACCCAGCACATTTGGTGGCAGTGGACGATAGCCTTATCATCACTGGGCATGAGGATGGCCTGCGATTTTATACGACCACTAGCCTGCCTGACTTGCATCTACATTATTCACTATCCCTTTGGGCTACTCCAACAGACCTCAGCTTTGTACACGGCCAGAAAATGGCGTTGGTGGGGCTGGGAATGGAGGGGATGGCAATCATCAACACCGGTGCGACGCTTCCCCGTTTGGAGGCAGTTATTCCGTTCCCTGGCTCGATACAGAGCGTCCGCGCTCATCCTCATTTCTCAACAATTATCTATCTGACACTGGATGATGGGCGTTTGATGACCATTGGGATTGATGCGACCGATGTCATGGAAACGGTGCTTTACCAAGAGATTCCCTTGCCCGGCCAACCGGGGATGATGGCGGTGGATGATACCGGAACGGTGTTGGCGGTGGTGTTGGGACGTGCTGGTGTCAAGTTTTTCTCAGTAGCACATGATCCCACACAACCGCAGGAAATTGCCGTCTTGGATACGCTCGCGTTTGATTCGCCAGGTATCATGCATATTCAGGATATGACAGAGGGGCAATGGTTGGTGCTGGATGGTTCTACGGTACGCTTGTTGCATTTTGATAACCGTAATCTGCGTGAACTGAGTCGCCTGCCCTCTGTAGGCGCTTATGCGATGACTCATCGCGATCAGACCGCCTGGGTCGGAGAGCAAAATCGTCTGGTTACACTTTCTTTGAGCGATCATCAGATACGTCAGCAGGCAATCTATCAAACGCCGATGAATTTTACGGCGATACATGCCCTGCTCGGCCAATTGATAATTGCTGGTGAGGATGGTGGCTTGTTGCTTCTGGATACAGCCGACCCTGCACAACCCCGCGAACAGCGATTCATTGACACTGACTTGCCCATTGAGCGTTTTTTGGTCAGTGGCGATGATTGGCTGCTTCTGCATCCGACGCGAGGTCTGGCACATTTGCGTTTTCCATTGTTGATGGCCGACAGCAGTGAACCAATCTTCGTTGGGCGCTATATGCCTGCTAATGCTATCCATCGTTTGGTTCCACTGGCGAATGGTAATGTTGGAATGGTTGGTGATGGCTGGTATCAATGGGATGGAGACATTATACAGCGGTTAGATGAACGTTCTACGATTGATGCTATCCCATTCGGTAATGATGTTATCTTGCTTGGCTCTGACTATACACCGTATCGTTTGGGGCAGATTAGTGTGAGCAATCGCGATATTTATGGCATGGCGCTGGCGACAGATGGGCAAGTGGTGTGGTTACTCAATCATAGCGGCATGTTGTATACGCTTGATCCGCTGACGCTGGATTCATTGGCTCGACCCCGTCAACTGGCATCATTTGATATGCAACCCTCTATGATGACGTACTACGCTGGTAAATTGTTGATCGGCACGCACACTGGAGACGTGTGGCTTGATGACCAGCGAGTCCTGGAGGGGCTGGGTGGCCCGGTCACCCATATTCAACCGCTGGCTGATGGCAATTTGCTGGTCAGCGCCGAAAGCGGGGGATTGTGGTTACTGACCCCGACATTTCAACCCATCAATCACTATGCTGGCTCGGCCCTCGCTGCTACGACTTCATCGGATGGTAAATGGATAGCATTGGCAACAGGTACATGTGGCCTGCAAATTCTGGATGCTGATCTGAATATCTTCGCGGATTGGGCAGGTGCGACAATCACTGGAGTCCACTTTGTAGACCAAGAGCTTCTTGTTATTGCTGACGGCAACCCCACGCTCTTTCGATTCGATCCAACACAACCCGCTAGCCTGCCGCCATCCCCTAGACATCCCAGCCCACCTCATGCTACCGAAGTCGCGACTCGTACACTGCAATGGCGCATTGGCACGGATAGTTGTTTGCCGTTGCAATACGAAGTCTGGCTGAATAGTGAACTGGTGGGCATTACCGACCAAACTGAATGGCTGTTGCCTGTCCCACTCGCCCATGATCTACGTTGGCAAATCGTCACGGTGGATACAGCGGGTAATCGCACGCCCGGACCCGAATGGCATGTTTATGCACCGTCATCAGACTGGTTTAGCTCTCCTGCTCCTTTGCAAGCCAACATCACACCACCACCGAGTGATGATCCGACTTTGCCCTGGTGGGTGTTCGGGTTGATATTGGCTGTGATTGGCGTCTTTGGGTTACTCAATATTTTGCGCCGCGAATCTTCTGCATAAATCTGAGTCATTTCCTACGCGATTCTTGCAAAGATTTGCGATACTCATTGGCGAAAAAATAATCAAAATTCTAATGAGGATGAGACAATGGCAGAAACTTACACATTTCAGGCCGAAATCCGGCAACTCTTGTATACCCTGGTTCACTCTTTATATAAAGACCGGGAAATCTTCTTGCGCGAACTTATTTCGAACAGCTCTGATGCGCTGAATCGTATCCAGTTCGAGATGCTAACCAACCGTGACGTGCGCGACCCTGATGCTGAAATGGCAATTCACATTACGGCGGATGAGGAAGCCGGAACTTTGACCATCAGCGATACCGGCGTGGGTATGACGACTCAGGAAATCATTGACAATCTGGGCACGATCTCGAAGAGTGGAATTAAGGCTTTTCTGGAACAAGTCGAGGGCAGCAATGGTGACGTGTCGGCAGCCGACTTTATCGGGCAATTTGGTGTTGGTTTCTACAGTATCTTCATGGTTGCCGACAAAGTTGAGGTGAATACATTGTCTTATCAACCTGACGCCGAGCCAATTATTTGGACTTCTGAGGGCGAAGAAACTTATGAAATCGCCCCCGGTGACAAGACTGAGCGTGGCACAGACGTTATTCTGTTTCTGAAAGAAGATGCCCAGGAATTCTTGCAAGAATATCGTCTACGACAGATTATCCGCAAACATTCTAATTACGTTGCTCGGCCTATCTATTTCGGGGAGGGTGAGGAATCCATCAACGAGCGTCAAGCCATTTGGCGGCGTCCGGCCAATGAGGTCGAAGATGATGATTATCAGGCGTTTTATCAATCCCTGACTCTTGACCATCAGGGACCGTTGCTGAGAGTACATTCAACAGCCGATGCACCGGTGCAATATTATGCATTGCTATATATTCCGGCCAGCCGAGAACCCGCCATGTTTAGCCCGCGCAAGGAACCAGGGCTGCAACTCTATGCTCGCAAAGTGTTGATTCAGGATTATTGCACCGATTTGTTGCCGGAGTATCTGCAATTTGTTCAGGGCGCAGTTGATACCGAAGACCTGCCGCTGAATGTCTCTCGTGAAACAGTCCAAGCCAACCGCGTTATGGCGAATTTGAAAAAGGCATTGACGGGCCGTGTGCTGCGTCAACTGAAGGAAACCATCAAGAATGATCCGGAACGTTATGTTGATATTTGGGAAGAATTTGGCCCATTCATCAAACAGGGTATGGTGACTGATCACGCTAATCATGATCGGCTTATTCCTTTGCTACGATTTTATAGCACCCATAGCGAAGACGAACTCATGTCGTTGGAAGCATATGTAGAGCGTATCCAAGAAGTGAAGGGGCAGGAACATATTTACTATGTTCTGGGTGATAGCAAATCGGTGGTCTCCCGCAGCCCCCATCTAGAACCATTTCGGGCACGCGGCATTGAAGTGTTGTATTTCACCGAGACCGTAGACAGCTTCCTGATTAATTCGCTGTTTGAGTATAACGACCATAAATTGCAGAATGTGGATGATGAAAAACTCGACCTATCCGAAATTGGCGAATTGGAGGAAACACCCGAAGATGAATCGCCGATAGAAGAAGCTTCGTTGGAAACACTCCAGGAACGGTTTTCCGAGACATTGGGCGAGCGTGTGCAATCAGTTCGTATCAGTAAAGTGCTGGCTGGCAGCAGCAGCCCGACCAGGCTGGTTTCACCTGAAGGCACGCTGGATCGCCATACTCAGCGTGTCTATCGGATGATGGATCGGGAATATGAGGTTCCGCGGAAGATTTTGGAGATCAATCCACATCACCAGCTGACTCACAATCTGGTGGCTATGTTAGAGGATCGTGCAGATAACGCGATGATTGATGTTACCATCGAGCAATTGTACGAGAATGCTTTGCTACTGGATGGCTTGCACCCTAACCCAGCAGAAATGGTTGAGCGCATTCAAACGCTATTGGAAGCGGCAACGCATCTGACTACAGATTAGGACGCAAGCCCCTCTACCGCAGTGGCAGTTGCTTCTTCAGGCGACATTCCCTCTAGTACGGCTTCAAACGCAGTCTGGAGGGCTGCCGCTGCGGGGCTGTTACGATTTGTGGCAAAAATGGAATCGGGCAGCCAGGCGGACAGAGTCTCCAGATAGGGTTCATTCAAAATATCCACAGCGCGTTGTTGGGCCGGAAACAACTGCAATATCTGGGCACTATCGGCCAGATTGTCGGTATCCATCATCCAATTCAAGAAACGTTGGGCACGTTCCTGACGCACCAGGTCATCGGTTACTACGACCCACAACCAACCATCAACCAATAGACGTGGCGTGCCATCCAGGGTAGGCAGCGGCATGGGAGCCACTTCCGGCGGCAATGCGTCACGCCGTCGTAGATAGGTTCCTGAATCGACCATTGCCAGGTTACTCGCACCGGATGTGATCTGGCCCCAATAGCTGAAAGGTGTACTGTAATCTAGAATATCTGTGGTAAACAGGCCAGCAGCCACTCCCTCAGCATAAAATTCAAGAACCCGTTGCGTGATTTCGGCATCTAGGGCTGGTAATCCTTCATCGTTGACAAGACTGCCGCCTGCTGCCAGATATTCGGCCATAATTAGATAGTTGGCAAAGCCGCCGGCACGCGGTCTTCCAGGAAACAAGATGGGATCATCCTGAGAAAAAATCAAGGTAAAGTCTGTAGGAGGCACGTCGAAGATTGTCGTATTGTACAGCATGTGTCTGATCTCTAGCATATACGGCCACCCATATTGCACGCCATTGACTTCACCCAAATTCAGTAACTCCGGTGATAGCGATGACAACCCGCCAGTGATGGAAAAAGGAACCCATCCATCCAATGGCTGTAAAAGCCCGGCGTTGACAGCTCCTTCCAGGTCTTCGCGGCGGAGCAACATAATATCGGGTAACGCATCTGGCGCAACGTCGCGGGTCAACAATAAACGGTGCAGATCTGCACCAATTTCGTGTTGATAGATGCGTAGGTCAAGCGCGTTGGATTCGTTGAAATCGTCGAAAATCCGATCGATCTCCGCCCGGCCACCGGTATATAAAGCGTCCGGCCACCACACGCTGATGGCGGTGGGCGATGCGTCATCTTCCTGTGCCCAGGCGGGGAAGATGACGCTGCCTAACAGAACAATCACCAGTAATAACGCCGCTTTTTGTGTTGGCATGAGGTATCTCCAGTTGATCCTGAGTGCCATTATGCCGTGTTTGATCGGAATGGCAAGGTGGTATAATCGGGGCGGACTATTTTGATCGAGGCGACTGACCATGCGAACGCGATATTTGCTATTCATCCTGGCGGCTGTTTTGTTGTTGACCCTATTGACTGTTGGCGGACAACCTGCGGCCCAGAGCTTAACGACACTCAAGATAGGATTCATCGAAGGGGCTGGCGCACCCGGCGACGCTGGCGCACGATTGGCGGTTGAGCAGATTAATCGCATCGGCGGCATTACCGGCCCCGATGGTACTCAATATCGCCTGGAACTATCTTACCAGCAACGCCCGCCAACTATCGCCAGCGATGTTCCGATTGCGGTCAACTTTCTAACAACTCAAGGGGCAATTGCCCTGATTGGCCCCACTGATAACGAACTGACACTGCCCAACCTGGAACCATTGGCCCGTGCCGGAGTGCCAGTTCTCACGTTGGCAACGTCGGACACCCTGACCGATGTTGATGTCACTAATAACATCATGCGGATGCGAGCCGCTGAACGCTATCATAGTTTTGCGTTGGCCGATGTGTTATTGCGCGAGCGGGGCTATACGCGTATCGCTATCATCCAGACGGATATTGAATCGACGGAAGCCTTGCTGATTTTTGAGAATGGGATGCAAAACCTGGGTTATGCACCCACCCTCAAACTCCAACGGCTTGATAATTCGACATTAACCGAAGATACTGCCGAGATTTTGCAGGCTGCGCCCGAAGCGGTGGTGATGTGGGGGCCGCACGAAGACGCGGCTGCGTTGCTCCAAAACTTGCGAACGGCTAATTATCGAGGGCTGTTTGTATATCGCGATGCGTTGGATGCGGTTAGTGCTGGCGTTATCCCATTGCGGCTGGCAAATGGGATCATGGGCGTTACGTCCTGGGCTTATAGTACGCCTAACGAAATCAGTCGCTTGTTTTTGTTAGATTTTATTACGGCCTATAATCGTATCCCGACCAGTGTTGATGCTGCTGCTTATGACGCGGTGTGGATTCTACGTCGCCAGATCGAACTCACTGGGCCAGAAATGCCGCAGCTGTATGAAGGCTTGCTCCGCACACCGGCGATTGTTGCGGTGCAGGGGCGTCTGGAACCGGTAGTATACGGCAATGGCGATTTTGCCCGTCATGTCACAGTCTATACCATTCCCGAAGCGGGCGGACCGCATCTCGTTGCTCGCTATGCTGATAATGCTCGTTTACCTGATAGCGATTTAATAAACGTGGATGAGATTCCACGTATTGTTGGCCTGTTGGGTACCATCACGTTTACACCGTCACCGACCTTTACCCCATCTGTGACACCGATCCCGACTAGTACCTTTACGCCCATTCCAGCGTCGCCGACACCAGCGCAAGTGTCGCTTTATGTGGAATTGCCAACGGTTAATGTCCGGAGTGGGCCAGGGACTGATTTTGACAAGATCGGTGAGATTAACCAGGGAGAAACGCACCCGATCATCGGCACAAACGCAGATCGCTCCTGGGTTGTAATACGTTTTGGAGGCGGCCAGGGCTGGGTCTCAGCAGAAGTCGTCCAGATCTTTGATCCCTATAATGATTTCAACCTGTTGCCTATCCTCCAGCCGATTGAAGGTGGTGCATTTGTGCCGCCACCCGTTACCCAACCACCACCACCCTCGGGTGGCATTGATTTGCTGATCGAGAGCGTGGTGCTATCGCCAGCCCAACTCAGTCCCAGCCAGCCATTTAGTGCCCAGGTCGTCATCCGTAACAATGGCACGCAAGATGCAACCAACTTTATCGTGGCAGCAACTTTTCAGCCAGATAATATTCCGGTGAACAACACAATAGGTGGTCTGGCGGCGGGCGGGATCGTCAGCACCAATCTGGTTGCCACCGTCAGTGGAACCGGATCATTTACAATTGGTGTCATGGTCGATTCGAGCAATGGGGTGGCTGAAACCAACGAAAGCAACAATGTTTATACGCTGTCCTATCGAGTCGATTACCCGGTCGTGGCCGAAGTGCAGGAATTCACGCTGCCGGTCAACACGGCGCTTGATCTGGCTGGTGGCACAGCCGACATCCTTTGGACGGGAGCGGCGCTCAACGCTCAAAATGGCGCTTTGCTCGGCATTATTCCCAGCGTGACCTATGACACGGTCTTTTACGATAGCATCAACCCGACCATCATCAATCAGGCATCGCTCACTGATTTGCAGGTGCAACAGGGCGTCTTGATTGGGGTTATCACTGCTGAAGGTCAGCGAGGGGTGATGGAAGTCGATCAGCGTTTTGGTTCGTCGGTAACGGTGACCTATCGTATCTATCGGAGCGTGCCTTGACCCATATTGCGCTCAATGCCCACTTGCTGGCTCCTGGTAATGGTTACCGACGAGCGGGGATACACCAATATATCAGCAACATTCTGACTCATTTGCCAGATGTGGATGATGGATTGACTTATACAGTCCTAGCGAATCATGCGCTAGACCAGTTATCACCGCAGATGCACCAGCAAATCAGCACTTTGCAGACACGGCGTCCCTGGAAACGTATTGTGTGGGAGCAAACAGTCCAGCCTTTCATGGTACGACGGCTGAAACCTGATCTTTATCACGGTATGGCGTTTGTTGCACCGCGAGGTCTGCGCTGCCCATCGGTTGTCACCGTCTATGACCTGAGTTTTGTGCGCTATCCCGAAGTCCTCTCGCGTTTACGACGTGAATACCTGCAACGCTTTACCCGCGCCAGTTGCCAACGGGCAGCCCGTATCATCGCCATTTCGGAGAGTACGGCACAGGATATGGTCAGGCTATGGCGCATTCCGCGAGACAAAATTGACGTGACATTGTTGGGCGTTTCATCCCAATTTCAACCGCTGCCAGAAGATGAGGTGGAGGCTTTTCGGTCGAGGGAGGAGCTGCCACAACGTTTTCTGCTCTTTGTTGGTACCTTGGAGCCGCGCAAGAATCTGCCACTATTGCTGCGAGCCTATGCCCGCTTGCCCGCTGATTGTCGTCAGGAGGTGCATCTCGTGATTGGTGGTGGCAGAGGGTGGATGTATGATGAGATTTTTGCTACCATCGCCCAGCACAATTTGGTGGATACCGTCCATACACCCGGCTATATCCCAGCAGAGGACCTGGCGCTGTGGTATAACGCTGCCGAAGCATTAGTTTATCCTACTCTCTATGAAGGGTTTGGGTTCCCGATCATAGAGGCTATGGCCTGCGGTAAACCTGTGTTAGCTTCAAACAGTTCATCATTGCCAGAAGCCGCCGGAGATGTGGGGATTTTGCTGCCACCGGATGACGAAGCGGCCTGGATGACCGCTATGCTCAATTTGATTTCTGATGAACAAGCACGCGCCGCGATTAGTCCTAGCGCGATTGTGTGGGCAAGAGAATTCACATGGGAACGCACAGCCAGACAAACTATCAACAGTTATCAGCAGGCAATGGTATGACAACAGAGGCCGAGAGTACAGCCGTTAATGGCGGCAGCAGGTGGTTGGCTGAACTCACTAGCTGGCAACTGGCGTTGATTGATGCAGCATTGATTGGTATTGCGTTTTTTGCGGCTTACTATCTACGGTATACAGCGCAATGGTTTGAACCAGTTGATGAGGTGAATTCGTCGCCCTTTGGCCCTTATTTACCATACATGGGAATCTTCATGGTTTGGTTGCTGGTCGCTAATCAGGGGGCCGGTTTGTATGTCCAGCGGCGGGGTCGTACCTGGGCCAACGAATTGTTTTCGATTGGCAACGCGGCCACCAATGCGGTGGTGGTCGTGATGGCGCTCAGTTTCTTGCTCAGGCCGCTGGTGTTTTCACGCCTGATGATGGTTGAGGCTGGTGTCTTGGTGATTCTCTTGCTGGGGTTGTGGCGACTGATGCTGCGCGTCGTCAACCATCGCCTGCGACGGCGCGGGATTGGTGTGCGGCGTGTACTCATTGTAGGTGCTGATGAGCTAGGTCGCCATGTGCTGAGAACGCTCGTCGCCCGGCCTGACCTGGGCTATAAACCCATCGGTTTTCTGGACGATGATCCACAAATTGGTTCGCATGATCTGGGACGTGTCACCGCATTGGGGAACGTGCAGAATCTCCCTGATATTTTGGGCCAACACTGGGTTGATTTGGTGATTGTGACTTTGCCCTGGGAAAATCATCGCCAGATTGTCGCCATTGTCAACGAGTGCGAAAAACAAGGGGTTGAGGTTCGCACTGTCCCCGATTTGTTCCAGCTCAATCTCTCGCAAGTGCAAATCGAGATGTTAAGTGGTATCCCGTTGCTCGGCCTGCATCGTGAACTGGAGTTTCATCCGGCCAATCGTCTCATCAAACGTGCCCTTGACATACTATTGGTGGTGCTGTCTTTGCCATTTGTTATTCCGATGTTCACTTTAATTGGCATTGCCATTCGCCTCGACTCGCCAGGCGCAATCTTCTTTGGGCAGGAACGGATTGGCTTGAATGGAAAATCCTTCAAGATCTACAAATTTCGTACCATGATAAAAAACGCCGAGGCCATGTGGGATGAGGTTCTGCGTGATACTGCTGAGGATTTGCGCCGCCCCAAGCTCATCAATGATCCGCGTGTGACACGTGTAGGTAAGTTCTTACGTATCACCAGCCTGGACGAATTTCCTAACATCATCAATGTCTTGAAAGGCAATATGAGCCTGGTGGGGCCACGTCCCCAGGTCCAACGCGAAGTTGACCTCTATGAACCCTGGCATTACCAGCGTCTCAAGGTCAAGCCCGGCATGACAGGCCTCTGGCAAATCAGCGGACGTAGTGACATCCCCTTCGATGAGATGTGCCTATTGGATATTTATTATATTGAGAACTGGTCGTTGGCCCTGGATCTACAAATTTTGTTACAGACTGCGCCACGTGTGCTTTTTCGCACAGGGGCATATTAAGTCCGCACAATCAGACCTTCCAGGAATTCCTCGTTGGTTTCTGTACGCCGGAACTGCTGCAACAGGCGCTCGGTGGGGTCTATGAGATCGTCTTCGTTTTCCTTCACCATCAAATCAAACATACGACGCAGTGTCCAGACACGCTGTGTGACATCTGGTCCTAACAGCAATTCTTCCTTACGGGTGGAGGATTGCTTGACATCAAAGGCCGGGAAGATGCGACGCTCCTGTAACTCACGCGACAGGTGCAACTCGCTGTTGCCTGTTCCCTTAAATTCTTCGTAGATCACGTCGTCCATACGGCTACCGGTCTTCACCAAACAGGTCGCACAGATCGTTAGGCTGCCACCTTCTTCCACATTACGCGCCGCACCAAAGAATCGCTTGGGTGGGTAAAGTGCAGATGGATCAAGACCACCAGTCAGGGTGCGGCCACTGGGCGGCACCACCAGATTATAAGCTCGCGCCAGACGGGTGATGCTATCCAGTAAAATCACTACATCTCGTGAACTTTCAACCAATCGCTTGGCTCGTTCCAATGCCATTTCTGCCACGCGCACATGGCTCTGGGCCAGATCATCGAAGGTGCTGCTGATGACCTCAGCATCCACAGAACGATCCATGTCCGTCACTTCTTCGGGGCGCTCACCAATGAGCACGACCATCAAATGCACTTCGGGATAGTTCAGGCTGATGGCATTGGCAACTTCCTTCAGCACGGTTGTTTTACCGGCTTTGGGTGGGCTGACAAACAAACCACGCTGTCCCATACCGATGGGTGCAACTAGGTTTAGCAGCCTGGTTGATAGAATGTGAGTGCTGGTTTCAAGATTAAAGCGTTGGTCGGGGAAGATGGGCGTTAAATGCTCAAAGTGGGGGCGGTGTTTGACAAGTTCGGGATCCATACCATTAACCGCTTCGACTCGCAATAACCCGTAGTATTTTTCCGAGTCTTTTGGCGGCCTGATTTGCCCGATCACCATGTCACCGGTCCGCAGATTAAAACGGCGTATCTGCGTCTGGCTGACGTAAATATCTTCGGAACTGGGGCGATAAGCTCTTGAGCGCAAGAAGCCAATGCCATCCTCGATAATTTCTAAAACGCCACCGCGCAACTGATGACCTTGTTGCTCGGCTTTGGCCCGGAGAATACGAAGGATTAAGTCGTCTTTTTTCAAGCGGCTATATCCCCCAATTTCCAGCTCCCGTGCTAAAGCCCGTAACTCGTTAAGTGTCATCTTATCTAGTTCAGCAATATTGAGATTTGTCATCGAAACCATAGGCCAATGGCCTCCTTGCCAAGAGATAAATTTAGGTGTTGATAGAGATAGAGTGCATCAGTGTTGAAAAGCACGCGATAAAGCTTAACCATAGTTATGCCATTAAGAAAGATCGAACGTACAGATACATTACTTACAAAAGGGTGACGATCTTGTCCTCGTGGGGGTAAACCGCGCCTTGCGACGCTATATTCAAAATATAACACAGACTTTGCCCATGTTCAAGCGGTAAAGCACATGAAAAGGGAAAGCGTGGGGAATTTAGCCCGTTCCCCACGCTTGTCTGTTATGGTAAGTAGCAGCTAGATAACCAGCTCCATTCGCCGCTCGTCGCGTACACGCTGTGCCATTGCAATGAAATCGGCCACTGACATAGGATCCAGCTCCGTATCATCACGCAAGCGCACACTGACCGTTCCAGCTTCGATATCGCGTGGCCCGATGACCACCAGATAGGGAATTCGCATACTACGTGCCTCAGCGATTTTCTTGCCAAGCTGACCACGATGGTAGACTTCTACCCGAAAACCTGCATTCTGAAGTTGAGCCATTAACGCATTGGCTTCAGCTTCAACCTTCTTGCTGACAGGTAACACGGCTATCTGGACAGGTGATAGCCACAAGGGGAACGCACCATAGAAATGCTCAATCAGGATGCCCACGAAACGCTCCAGGCTGCCAAACGGCGCACGATGGATCATCACCGGACGATGGGCTTTATTATCCGCACCGATGTATTCCATCTGGAAACGTTCGGGCAGTGAGTAGTCAACTTGGACCGTTCCCAACTGCCATTCACGCTTCAGCACATCGCGGAAGATGAAGTCCAGTTTGGGGCCATAGAAGGCTGCCTCGCCTTCCTCGACCACATAATTCATGCCCAATTGTTCACAAGCCTGGATGATTGCGTCCGTCGCTTGCTGCCAGATGCTATCTTCACCGATGTACTTGTCGCTCTCTGGATCGCGGATACCGACTCGTGCCCGGAAATCGTCCAGTCCTAACGCATTAAATACGTATTGGATCAAATCTACCACGCCGATAAACTCATCGAGCAGTTGATCGGGCGTCACGAACAGGTGCGCGTCGTCTACCGTGAAACCGCGCACTCGCGTCAGACCGGCCAGCTCGCCGGACTGCTCATAACGATAGACCGTGCCAAATTCCATCAAGCGAATGGGCAAATCGCGGTAGGAGCGCAGTTCGCTATTGTAAATCTGGATGTGATGCGGACAGTTCATCGGTCTCAGCAAGAACAATTCTCCATCCACATCTATTGGATCGTACTGACTATCAGAGTAGTAGGGATAGTGTCCTGACGTCTCGTACAGTTCCAGTTTGGCGATATGCGGCGTCACTACTGGTAAATAACCACGATGTACCTGCTCATCGCGCAGGAACCGTTCCAGTGAATCACGCAGAATCGCGCCTTTCGGCTTCCATAGCGGTAAGCCTTTGCCGACCAGCGGACTGAAGGCAAACAGTCCTAATTCCACACCAATCTTGCGATGGTCGCGCATTTTGGCCTCTTCCAGACGGTCCAGATAGTCCTCCAGCTGCTCTGCCGTTTCCCAAGCCGTGCCATAGATGCGCGTCAGCATCGGTCTGTTTTCATCACCGCGCCAGTAAGCGCCTGCTGGTTCTTTGAACGAAATGCTGAAGGCGGCGGGATTTAAGGTCGACGTATCCTCTACATGTGGCCCGCGACACAGGTCTTCAAACGAATCGTGTTTATACGTCGTCAATACCACATCTTGATTAGCTTCAAGTTTGTTGCCATATTCATCTAAGCCACCACCTACTAACCCCTCAATCAGTTCTAGCTTGTAGGGTTGATCGGCAAACAGTTCCAGAGCTTCTTCGGAGGAAACTACGCGGCGGTCGAATGAAAAGCCGCCCGCGATTATCTTCCGCATCCGCTTTTCGACCCATTTCAAATCATCTTGCCGGAGTTGGCGTGGCAGGTCGAAATCATAATAGAATCCATCCTCAATGGGTGGGCCAATGGCAATTTTGGCATCTGGAAAGCGTTCCAGCACTGCCTCGGCCATCACGTGCGCCATTGAGTGACGAATTCGATAGAGATTGCTGTCTTCGTAGCGTTCCATTATTGTCCTCATTTTCTTGATTGGTTAGTTATTCAGTTAGATCGACTCGCTTCACACTTTCAGTACCAGTATCAGTGTCATCATCGGTCATCACGCACCCCTTTCTAAAAACACAAACACCCCATGCCATTCATCGACATGGGGCGCAAGATTTCGGGCCTCGCACGGTTCCACCCAATTTCACTCTGCCATGCTTTCATAAGCTATGCAGAGTCTTCATTTGTGCCGGTAACGGGGCCAACCGTCGTCACATACTGGTCAATTGCTTTTCTGCGACACACTCACGGGGGGTTTTCTCATCTGTCGGATCAGGCATGCTCTCAGCCTGCGGCATACCCTCTCTGCTCACCGTCGCAAGACAATACTTGTCCCGATCAACACTTTAATGTTTTATGGGAACCTGTGTTCAAAAGCATAGGTCAAAACAACAGGGCTGTCAAGAGAGTCATTGGATGACAATGTCGCAGACCTTGTTATCCTCGATCAAGAAAGAATCTTGTGATGGGGACGAGCCACTTTGCCATACCAGCCAATAGGTACACGTTACCTGGCTGCCTGATCCCGAACAACTGATATCAGTAATTGAACCATTGATGCCAAACTGGATAGCGTATGCTTCCCAGACACCATTGTAGAGAAATTGTGGCAAAATATTCTGACTGGAAGCGCACGTATACTGATTGGCCCTGTCCAGATCACCTTCGCCAACTGCCAGCAAAAACTGTTCCGCATTGTCAGTGGGACTATCGCTAGCACCATTTCCATCATCGTCGCCGCCTATAATATTGTACAGAGCTAATACAGCGATTATGGCAATGACGACTCCTACTCCAATGCCAACCAGCACTCCTCTGGACAATCCTGCCTTAACGGGCCGAGAATCCAGTTTCCTGGCGGCGGGTGGGGCGCTTCCCTGACGCAATCTTGGCTGGACGGCAGGTTGCGGTGCTACGTGGACGGGCGAGGGTGGAGATGGCTGCACCGCACGCATTTCTTGTGACATACCAACTGGTTTTTGGCCTTGCATGATCCGGCCCATACGCTCATAAAAGTCAACACCTGGCATCCCGCCATGTCGCACATCGGAATATTGGGAAGTAATCAGCAGCGCGAATTCCTGGTCTTTCAATAATACAGGCATAATTGGCTTTCGTTCGCGCTGTGCCAGCAGTATCTCGCGCTCTACCCATTCCGATTGTTCAGCTTCGGGAGTCATGACCACGACAACTGCTGAGGATTCACGGATGGCTTTGACAATTGTTCTCCACCACCGGTCGCCAAAGTCAATCCGGTCGTCCATCCAGACATCGAAGCCACGATGGCGAATATCTTCGGCAAGCCGTCGGGTATAATCTTGATCAGTTCGACTGTAAGAAACGAATATATGCCCCATAGATCCTCGCCCGCTAATCAAATCTTTCAACAGTCACTATCTTAGCACAAAATTCCCCTGCCATGATGCTATGACAGGGGGGAAGAGTCGCCTATGATTTGCTGGATCGGACTTCTAACCTGTTGAGTCTGGTCCAATCTCGGTGCAACCTGATTGCCACAGCGGCGGCCAGCCGAAATTTTGACGCAAACCAGGGAAATATAGCTCCATGATACGTCGCGTGATGGGGGCCGCTACCTCTGAACCTTCACAGGAGTTCTCGACGATCACTGTCACCGCGATTTGTGGGTTTTCCTGGGGAGCATAGGCGGTGAACCACGCATGGGGGCGAGCCTGACCCGATTGAGCTGTGCCCGTTTTGCCGCACACGATGACCAGATAGCCGTTCTCTTCGTACCATTGCTGGAAGATGAAATTGGCAGTGCCACCCGTGCGCCCATTGTTCGGCAATAACGTTACCTGACACATCGCTTCTTGGGTCAACCGTAGTACCTCTGGATCGAGTTCTAGATCGCGACCCACTGGCTCAAACACCCTGGTGGGTTCCTCGCCAATAAGGCTGACGCGCTGCACAATACGCGGCTCGTAGAGAGTGCCACCGTTGGCAACCATCGCTGTTGCTCGTACAACTTGGAGTGGATTGACGGTCATATCACCCTGCCCGATAACGAGATTGGCCGCGTCGCCATAGCCCCAGGGGACTCCCTGTTGCTGTACTTTCCACTCTGGGCTGGGGATAAATCCGGCGCTAGTCGATACTCCCTGTAATGGCGGTTGCACGCCAAACCCCATCAGGCGTGAATAGTCGGGCTGCAAATCCGGGTTCAAATCGAAGAGGGCTGTACTCATCTGCCAGAAATAGGGATTGCAGGAATTAATCAGGCCGTCTTGCATGTCCAGTGGGCCATGGCCGGGCGGTGGAAACCAGTCGGTACGAACTCTATCGTTAAATAGTGTGCCATCCCATGTTCCATCACAAGAAACAGTGCGTTCCGGTGACCACGCGCCGCTATCCAATGCGGTTATCATCGAGAAGACCTTGAATACGGATCCCAACGGATAGCTGCCGGTTGTGGCACGATTGAGGAGCGGGGTGCGTGGGTCATTATTGTAGGACTGGATTTCCGCCGCTGGGTTGAATACTTGTGTGTCGGGATTAAACAGGCCAGGATCAAAGTCAGGGTAGCTGACCATTGCCAGGATTTCGCCAGTATGAACATCCATCACAATCGCTGCTGCCCCTTTCGAGGTGGGCGCCCAAGTCAGTTGCCCTTTGTTATACGCATCCGACATCAAGGTCTGCGTTCCTAACTGCAACTCACGGTCAATCGTCAGGTACAAGCTGGTACCGGGTTCGGCAGGGCGTTCGGCAATGGTGCGGACCGGAATACCAGCTGCTGACTCGACATATAATTGAATGCCAATCGTACCGCGTAAATCAGCTTCAAACGCCTCTTCCAGGCCATCGCGCCCGACGAGTGCATCATCGCGATAGCCCTGAGCGCGATATTCACCCTGGCGGTCGCCAGGAATGCGGCCTACATAGCCGATCAGATGTGGCGCTACGCGGTCATAATACTGACGCGTATTGCGCGGCACAGATTCATAGTTACAGGCTGCCTGCAACGTCACGGATTCAGCATTGATTGTCGCCTGACTGAGTTCGCCAATCAAGAACCTGGTTTCAGGTGCCCACTTATTAAATTCAGTCTGGATGTCGCCGATTTCCCGTCGAAACACCCGCGCCAATGTTTCGATGCAGAAATCATAATCCGGTATCCGATTTTCAATGATATAAATGCTGATAACTGTGCCAGCTTGATCGACCAGAATATCTCCGTTACGATCATAGATATTGCCCCGTCGTGGCATAATGCGTGTCACGCGCAATGTGGATTCGTTTGTCCAATCTGTGAAAATATCCATGCGCGACCAAGCTACACGCCAACCTTCACCCGGCACGCTAATTAGCCACATCATACGTGGCTGGGCGTCAGGATACACCTCGTTGGGTTCGGTGAAAGTGCCAACCAGATTGGTGTCGAAGGTTACAGTGTATTCGATGGTAGCGGTTGTTCCCTGCACTAGTGGGCCAGCAGTGATCTGATAACTGAGATCTTGCAGCCCCAGGATGCTCTGTACTTCTGCATAAATATCCACGAAATCTTCCGGCGTAAACGCATCGCGGGCATTGGGGCTGATGAGGCTGTACATGGTCTCATAGTCGCGGTCTTTCCAGGCCTCCATAAAGGTTGAAAAAACGCTTTCTGCACTGGACGAATCAAGTGCTGTAGGTTTGGGGCCAAACAGGCTTAACGAACCGCCATCTTCGCCGGAACTGCACCCGCCTAGCAGGATCAACAGCAGTGTAAAAAAAACTATCTTCGGCTTAAACACGGGGCATTAGTCCTCTACTCATCAGACACATCATAGCTTTTATGCGGCGATTGTTTGGGATATTGGATAATGAGAGGTGCTATAGCACTTCTCCCTACAGGCAATCGTTCGGAAATATTTTGATAGGTTTTGCCTATCTACCGCTCCAATTATAGCACGCGGCAGGTTGAGGCTATTCAACGGTTATCCAACGTCTGGCTTAAAATCTCGGCGTGAACCGGGCACTCAATATGGTTAAATTGTTGGCACGTGGAGGGCACATCCTCTGATGGCACAATCCCAAATTCGCGCAATACGCGCACTAGATGGCAAATTGGTAGGCCTACGACATTGGCGTAGCAACCCACAATCGACGCAACTGGATCGAACTCCCGATTTTGGATGGCATATGCTCCGGCTTTGTCAAACGGGTCGCCACTGGCGATATAAGCCGCGATTTCGGTATCGGTATAGTCTCGCATGACGACATTGGTTGAGGCCAAATCTTGCTGAATTTCGTTGCTGGCTGTATCGAAAACGGTGACAGCCGTATAAACCTGATGCGCTCGCTCGCGTAATTGCTTCAACATAGCCTCGGCATCAGCTGCATCAACCGGCTTGCCCAGAATCGAATCGCCGTCGGCCACAGTTGTATCGGCGGCAATGACCACCGTACCCGGCTGCACATGCTGGCGGGCAGCCTGGGCTTTCTGGCGACTGACCCGCAAAGTATATGCGCCGGGCGCTTCAGCGGGCAAGACAGTCTCGTCAATGTCCAGCGATAGGCGCTCGAAGACGAAGCCTGTTAGCCCTAACAATTCGCGGCGGCGTGGTGAGCCAGAGGCGAGAACAATTGGGCGTTGGCCCTCCATTAATTCGCCTCCTCAAAGGGTTGCAAGAAATCGGCATCCAGCTTTTTGGTTCCGTGTTGTTTGAACAACACTTCCACCAATTCAAAGCCATCGTCGCTGCTGCTATTCACAACCACACCTTCGCCAAAGATCTTGTGTTGCACGCGATGGCCTTTTTGGAAACGTGTGGCAGGCGGCCTGGGTTTCAATTTGACCTTCCGAGATTTGCCTTTACCTGACTTGGCAGTGGGTCGGGCTGGTTTGGCAGATGCCGCAGTGGAGTGGTCGTTTTGTGGCTTCCAGTCAGTTTCCCAGCGAGCTTGATAGTACAGATTTTCTCGTGGTGGTTGGGGAACACGTGCCCCACCAGTGGTGATCTCCGGCGGAATATCGCGCAGGAACCGGGATGGCGTATTCATATCGTGGTAGCCCCACATCACGCGCCGGAAAGTATAGACCAAATGCACACGATCTTTGGCACGCGTCAGCCCGACATACATCAGGCGGCGCTCCTCGGCCATTTGATCTCGGTCTTCCAATGAACGGTGGTGTGGCAAAATGCCTTCTTCCAACCCCACGATAAAGATCACTGGAAACTCCAGCCCTTTGGCGGCGTGCAGGGTCAACAATGTAGGGGCATCGACTACTTTCTCGCCAGTTCGTCGCCTAAGTGTATCGACATCTGAGACCAACGCCACTTCGTTCAGGAACTCTGGCAACGATAAGG
The DNA here is from genome assembly GCA_965215855.1 of Aggregatilineales bacterium. GTDB lineage: Bacteria > Chloroflexota > Anaerolineae > Aggregatilineales > J027 > J027. The sequence continues at coordinate 1,600,369 of CBDCER010000003.1, forward strand.
CGGCATATTCATGCGCTACCCGTCGCAATTCGCCGATGTTATCTATGCGATCCTGGCCTTGTGGGGTGCGATCTTGCTGCAAGAAGTTTATATAACCGGTTTCATCCAATACCGCGTCCAGCAATTCCAGCGGCGTGCTGGTGTCGATCTTGGCCCGCAGATTGACCACCATCTCGGCAAAAGGCGTCAACACATTTCTCGCCCGCCCGCTGAAGGGTGTATCGTCTCCACGCTTCAGCGCCTGCATCGCGCCCCATGTGCTATCAATGAAGGTGTCGGCCCAGGCGTGGAACTGTTCCACCGTTTTCTTGCCGATACCCCGTGCCGGTACGTTGATGATGCGGTCCAGGTTGACAATGTCTTGGGGATTGTTCAGTACGCGCAAAAAGGCCAGGGCATCGCGAATTTCTTTGCGGCCATAGAAATGGGTTGCGCCGACCAGTACATAGGGCATTCCGGCACGCAAGAATGTTTCTTCCAGAACCCGCGACTGGGAATTGAGCCGGTACATAATGGCAACATCACGCCGGTCGCACTCAGCGCGACCTACCAATTCGTTGATTGTATTCAGGATGTATTGGGCCTCGTCGCTTTCGTTATAGGCTTCGTGCAGCACCAATTGAGGGCCGCTTTCGCGTTGGCTGAATAGGCGGCGCTGAATGTGGTCAGGATTCTGGCGGATGACAGCGGTGGCAGCATCCAATATGAATTGGTGTGAGCGGTAATTTTCTTCCAGCGTGATGGTCTGCGGCGAAAAATCGGCCTGGAATCGTTTTACATTGCGATAGTCTGCACCACGAAAGGCATAGATACTCTGGTCAGGATCGCCGACTACGAATAGATTTCGGGCTGGCCCGGCCAACAACTGAATTAATTCATATTGGGCCATGTTGGTATCTTGAAATTCATCGACTAGGAGATGCGTATAGTAGTAGTGATAACGTTCTAATACGTCGGGATGTTGGCGAAACAGGCGTACAGTATGCGTCAATAAATCATCAAAATCCCGCGCCTGACTATCCAGCAATCGCTGGTTATATTCTACATAAACCCGTTGTGCGATTTCGCCTTCATAATCGGATGGAGAGAATTGTTCCGGCAGGATCAGTTCATTTTTGGCGGCGGAAATCCGGTTGAGGATGGGCCAGGGTTGAAAACGCGACAGTTCCAGTTGGAAATCAACCATAATTTTTTTGATAAGCGCGACCTGATCTTTCGAATCGTAGATCACGAAATCGCGACTATAAGGGGTAAATTCGTGTTCGCGCCGTAGGATGCGGGTGCAAGAGGCGTGAAATGTTCCGACGGTTACACGCTGGCCCAGTTCGCCAATTAGCTCACTCACGCGTTCACCCATTTCACGTGCCGCCTTGTTAGTGAATGTCACGGCCATAATGCGATGCGCCGGAATGCCGAGTTTCTCAATCAAAAACGCGATGCGATGCGTCAACACCCGCGTCTTACCGCTGCCCGGCCCTGCCAGTACCAATACTGCTCCTTCGGGGGCTGTGATGGCTTGCTGTTGCTGTGGATTCATCGCCTCTAATATCAGTGATCCCAAAACCTTTACTCCTCAATTCAAACAGGTGTTTTTGGTTTGAATGCAATTCTCATTGAATAACGTCTTGAATTTGCTGTTGCGAAGGGCTTGTTTCAAAATATCCTGCTATCTCACATACGATTCCGAAGCGATCACATTGGTACAAATAATAGGGATAGTCCGGTCCGTATCCACCTTCGAACTTCGCAATATGATATATGGCCCCGTCCAGTCGTGTTGTTTTGGCGTGTATCATATCAGATGTGCCAGAGGCAGGCGTGATAAGAATAACTTGAAACAGGCCAAGCACCAGTGTCACCATCAATATGGAATGGGGTGGTTTTCGTCTGTGCCGGGACCGACTAGCTTGCTCTTGCTTGTTTTGCACAGGAAGCCATACATACCGAAGTGATCTTCGTGCTTCTCTTCGTATTTCTGTGTCGCGTTTTGTCACATAAACAAAACCCCAGACAATAACGACTGTGCAAGATAACAAAAAAGGTAGTCCCCAGAATGTGTTATGGAGAAGGTACCAATGGTAAACAAACGGGCCTTGCGGATAAGAAAACTGCATTGTACGTGTGTAGATCAAGTAGCCTAAGTTTGACCATATACATAGGGACAGTTCCAGCAGAAGAAAGAAGATCAGTTTTTTGAGCATTGATACAATTTGCCATCATTTTTCGACACACAGGCCAGCATGCCGCCATTATATCAGATGGCCCACTCTGCCCGATCAACGGCTTCGTTCTCCAGGTTATAAGCAGTCACCACGATCCGATCCTGGTAAATCTCACCCAGCACATAGCTCGCTGCCCGGTATAGATACTGGCTGCCTGCAATGCGGGTCTTGGAGCCATAGATACTGGTTGAGCCACCGCCGACTATCAGATAGTGGATGCCGCCGCGTTCGATACGTTCATAAAAATGGGCGTGGCCGTTCAGAACTAATCCTATTCGATCTGCCGCTGTCCGAAAACGCGGCTCCCAATCGCCGAGTGGAGCCAGCCCATCGTCGGGATGTATGGCACTAGACGACCAAAACGGCACATGATACATCATGATATTGGTGCGGAAACTTGTCTCGACCAGTACGCCATCCAACCAGGTGTTTTGCTCCTGGCGTCCGGGGTCGGTGAAAAAGGTTTGGGTACTCAGCGCCACCAGCCGCACATCATTGACTGGCACGGTATACCACTGCCGACGCCCGTCAAAGGCTTCGATTTCATCCAACGGTGGAAATGCCCAATAATAGAACGATTGCCCATCTACCACCGACGCCGCTTCGCGCTCATGATTTCCAATGGTCGGGTAGTGCGGGGCACAACGCAACACATCGCGGAACGGACGATAATATTTATGCGCCCAATTCGTCGGCTGGTGACCATCGTACTCATGGCTACGGTAGACCAAATCACCCAAGTGGATAAAGAAATCTGGCTCTTGCGCGGCGATGTATTGGGCCAGTTGTGCGGTGACACTATCCCCAAAGCCACTGTCGCCCAGTGCCGCAAAGCGAATCGGCCATTCGTAAGGCTGTGTGCGGAATGAAGCCGTTCCCCAGAGTTCCTCCACACCCACCATCAGCGGCTCGTCGCCATCGACTTCAATCCGGTATTCGTATACCGTCGCCGGTTCCAGGTCAGCCAGGGTTATCATGGCACGGTTTTCGATTAGTGGGATGCGTTGTAGCTTTGTGCCATTCTGTGACACCACCAGCACCGCTTCGTTCCCTAGTGCTGATAGCCAATAGTAGATAATTGCCTCGTCTTCACCGGCGTAGAGCGTGGTCGGCGGGAGGAGGAATTGCGGATTATCCTCACTAGCCCAAATGTAGCCGGGGATGGCCTGTGTCCCGGCCAGCGCCACCATACTTTTCAGAAAATCACGTCGTCGCATCCTTAGTGAAACTCCTGTTCCTTATTGACCATTAATGAAACATCCGCGCAATGATCTGGTAAGATTTCTATACGACACTATAGTCGCTATTGCATCGAAGTTCAAAGGTAGCTTAATTATGCAAAAACGCACATTTGTCTCAGCGATGCTTGGATTGGTATTGTTACTATCGCTAATTTTCGCCGCCACCCGCTTCACATTGGCACAAGACGACCCCGAATTCACGTATGCTGGCGAAACCGATGCTCCTGAATTTCCTGAAGGACTGGACTGGATCAATGTCAGCGACCCCCTAACTATCGACGACTTGGAGGGTAAAATCGTCCTGCTCGATTTTTGGACCTATGGCTGCATCAATTGTATGCATATCATCCCCGATATGCTCCAACTGGAGGAGGAATTTGGCGACCAATTGGTAATTATTGGCGTTCACTCGGCTAAGTTCGAGAATGAAGGTCAGACCGACAATATCCGCGAAATTGTACAACGCTATGGCGTCATACATCCTGTGGTCAATGACGTTGATTTTGGTATCTGGCGGACTTATGGTGTCCGGGCCTGGCCGACGATGGTGCTGATTGATCCGTTGGGCAAAATCGTTGGTGGACGGGCGGGCGAAGGCATTTATGAGGTCTTCCAGCCAATCCTCGAAATTATGGTTGACGAGTTTGGTGCTGCTGGTTTGCTGGATAATGAACCGCTGCCGCAACTCGCACCGGAAATCGAAGAAGCTAGCCCCACTGCACTCAGTTATCCTGGCAAAGTTCTAGCTGATTCGGCGACCAACCGTCTGATTATAACCGACACGGCCCACCATCGCCTGATTGTTGCCACATTAGATGATTTCAGCAATGCTCAGATCATTGGCAGCGGCCAACCTGGTTTTACGGATGGGGCATTCGAGGAAGCGGCTTTTTATAATCCGCAGGGACTTGCTATCGACGGCGACACACTCTACCTGGCTGATACGGGTAACCACGCCATTCGCCAGATTGATCTTGCCACCCGCACCGTCTCGACACTGGTCGGTATAGGCCAGCAAGCCACCAGCTATCCACCCGCCGGAGGCACGGCTCCCAATGTCCTGCTGTCATCGCCCTGGGATTTAACCTTGCATGATGGCGTGCTGTATATTGCAATGGCTGGCCCACACCAGCTGTGGCGCGTTGATTTGGAAACAGGTGAAACAGTGGCTCATGCCGGTAGTGGCCTCGAAGACATTATCGACGGCCCGCTGGCTGCGGCGCAACTGGCCCAACCCAGCGGTATCGACACCGATGGCACACTGCTCTATTTTGCCGATTCCGAAGTCAGCGCCATCCGCACTGCGTCGATTGACCCAGATGGCGACGTGGAGACCATTGTTGGCACCGGGTTATTCGATTTCGGCGATGTGGACGGTGTTGGATTTGAGGTTCGTCTGCAACATGCACTCGGTGTGACCGTCGGCCCGGATGGCTTGCTCTACATAGCTGATACCTACAATAACAAGATTAAAGTGATTAATCCCGCTACCCGAGAAAGCACCACGTTTGCTGGTGACGGCACACCGGGCCTTGTGGATGGGTCGCTGGAAGACGCACGCTTCTATGAACCCGGCGGCATTGATTATGCCAATGGCAAGCTCTATGTGGCTGATACCAATAACCACGCCATTCGTATCATTGACCTGGAAACACGTACCGTCAGCACTGTCCAGTTGGCTGATGAAATAGCCCTCATCCCCACATCTGATACTGGAGATACTGATTTCGTCGATTACGGTGTTCCTTTGGTTGAATTGGAGGCCCAGACTGTTGCGGCAGGTAAGGGGGCGTTGGTTTTCGATATTACGATGCCTGAAGGCTACAAACTCAATGACCAAGCACCATTCACCGTTATCAACTCGGATGACGAGATTGTGTCGCTGACAACGGATTTTCAAGATTACCGTGAGGTGGAGCCAGCGTTACCCTTGCAATTGCCCGTCACGTTCATCGAAGGTAGTACCGTCTTTTCTACCGATCTGACAATTTACTGGTGCGAAGGCTCTAATCAAACACTATGTTTCGTGGAGCAGGTCACGATCCAAGTGGAAGTTGTGGTGAGTTCCGAAGCGGAAACCACCGATCTGATCTTGCCCTATGAACTCGTGCCACCTAATGCGGTTTCTGATTTTTAGCCCTGGCTGTAGGAGTAGGTGAACTCTCTCCCACTCTTTAAATATATTCATGAACTTCTAATGTGATGTTCTAATACATAACTGAACAAATGTGCTATAATTCCAATATTGCACATTTGTTCGTAATTTATCTATACCAAAAGGGCAAAGTCATGTCGAAACCAATTGTTCACGTAGAATTTCAGGTCAGCGATCCCCAAAAGTCAATGAAATGGTACAACGAAGTCTTCGGTTGGGACACCACCTACGACGAAAACATGAGCTATGGCATGTTTAGCACAGGTGAAGGGCAACTCGGTGGTGGATTTAATCCTCCTAACCCCCAAATGAGCATGAAGGGCACAGTGGTCTATATCGGAACCGATGATATTCCAGGCACGCTTGCCAAGGCCGAAGCCGCTGGCGGCAAGACCATCGTTCCGGAAAGCGAAATTCCCAACATGGGCTGGTTCGCGTTGATGTCCGATCCCGATGGTAATGTTGTCGGCGTGTTCAAGAGCGCCCAAGGCTGAAATCTCACTACCAGCATTCGTTGAAAATCCCATCCCCGTGAAATAGCGGGGATTTTTTTGTTTGTGAGTTGACGCCCCGCCAACCCTCCCTCTATAATGCAACGGCAAATCTTAGGAAATCTATGCAAAGTTATCATACATGGAAATGCAGTCCATCACCTCTGCTGATGTTTCATCTGTTCCGACTCCTGTCTCGACCACAACCGAGGCGGCTGACGATCTGCCGCTGTCCACGAACATCAAAATTGGCACATTTCACATCGGCTCGGCCCTGACCGATATTTTGGGTTCCGGCGTCTGGAACCGCATCATGATAACTGAACTGAACTATGCTGCCACTCCGGTTTCGCTGTTGCTGGCGCTCAACTATTTTCTATCACCGCTAGCGATTTGGGCCGGGCAGCGTTCTGATCATACCAATTGGCGTGGTTATCGACGGTTACCCTGGGTGCTGGGTGGACGGGCGATGATGGCGTTGGGGTTCTTGCTGCTGGTGTTGAATACGATTCAACTGGCCGAAACGGAGAGCAATATCTGGTGGGGGGGCATTGTGCTGTCCTTTGCACTGGTCAGTATCGGATATTCCTTCTCTGGCAGCACCTATACCACTCTGATCTATGATCGTGCGCCGACTCATCAACGTGGGCGGGCAGTGGGTGTGGTCTGGACTATGTTGTTGATGGGCTTTGCATTCGCGGGTGTTCTTTTTTCCCGATTACTACCGGAATATTCTACGGACGGCCTTCTGAAGCTATTCATCACCACTGTTGCCATCGCGTCTTGTCTTTGGTTCTTTTCCGTCTTTGGCGAAGAGCGTCCACATGCTAACCGATCTACCGAAACCACTCAGCGTCCTTCATTTATGGACGATTTTCGTGCTGTTTGGTCAAAACCCCTTACACGCCTATTTTTTCTGTATATTGGCCTCAGTTTTATGGGAGCCTTCGCACAAGAACAAGTCCTGGAGCCGTTTGGGGGGCAGATATTCGATCTTTCGACCGGCGAGACCAACCGCTTTGCCGCATTTTGGGGTACAACAGCCCTGCTCGGCTCGGTTTTTGGCCTCTACAGCCACCGCCGCCTCGATAATTTCACGTACCGCCGTATCAATCGCTATGGCATGTATATGTTGATAACCACGTTTGTACTATTGACTATGATAGCCTTTGTGCAAAACGAAGCCCTCATCCGGCCTATCCTGCTCCTATTTGGCCTGGGATTGGGTTTGTGGAATATTGGAACCTGGGGGCTGATGGTCTCGGTTAGTGCTGCGGAAAAAGCTGGCACTTACTTCGGCTTGTGGACGATGGCGAGTTTGTTATTCCGAGGTGGTGGATCGGTTATCGGTGCGATTATCCGTGATCTCTCCGTTTTGTTGACAGATAACCTAACAGTAGCCTATGGTACAGTCTTCGCGCTGGAAGCCGTTATTTTATTGGCGGCGTTGATCCTCGTCAACCGCATCGATTTTGGCGTAGATTCTGAAACATCCCAGGTAATCATAGCGATGGGGAACGAAGCTTAAGGACAGCCGGTTGACGACTGCCCTCGTGTTATCGTTCTTTAGAGAATTTGCGATAAGAATAGCTGGGTACGATCATGCTGAGGATCGGTGAAAAAGTGTTCCGGCGTCCCAATTTCCACAATGCGCCCAGCATCCATAAAAATCACACGGTCTGCTACTTCTTTGGCAAAACCCATTTCGTGCGTCACCACTAGCATAGTCATACCACTGATCGCCAGCTCTTTCATTACATCCAGCACTTCTTTAATCATCTCTGGATCAAGGGCAGAAGTCGGCTCGTCGAACAGCATAATCTTGGGATCCATTGCCAGCGCCCGCCCAATCGCCACACGCTGCTGTTGCCCGCCGGATAGCTGTCCTGGATATTTGTATGCTTGCTCTGGAATACCAACACGCTCCAATAGCCGCATTGCCACCTCTTCAGCTTCGCGGCGTGGGCGACGACGGACATATCGCTGTGCCAGTGTGATGTTTTGCATCACAGTCAAGTGTGGGAACAAATTGAACTGTTGGAACACCATTCCCGTTTCACGCCGGATGGCGCTGACCATTTTCATGTCATTACCGAGCGTCATGCCATCAACCACAATATCGCCTTCCTGGTGTTCCTCCAGGCGGTTTATGCAGCGGATCAGCGTCGATTTACCGGAACCAGAAGGACCGATAATCACCACCACTTCTCGTTCACGCACTTTCATATTGATGTCTTTCAGTACATGGAATTCACCAAACCACTTGTTGACATCCTGGCACTCGATAATGTAATCGCCAAGTTTTTTCTCACTCATAAGAAACCCCTCGCTAACGCCGCCGCGTGACGCCTGAACCCGTTTCTTCCAGGCGACGGCTCATGACTGACATCACATAGCTGATGATGAAGTAAATAATACCGATAAACAGGAATATCTCGCGCTTGTAGGGTGCGTAGACATCCGCGCCGATGGTTTCACGAGATGCTCGCAGTAATTCGTATAGGCGGATACTGACGATGGATACCAAAGTCGTATCTTTGAAGATGCTGATGAACTGTCCCATAATGGCCGGAATCACAGCGCGGATTGCCTGTGGCAACACAATGAAGACGGAAGTGTGGAATCCACTCAAGCCAACAGCTTTGGCTGCTTCATATTGACCCGTTGGCACAATTTGTAGCCCGCCACGCACAATCTCTGCTGTATAAGCCGCCGTGAAAATCGTCAACCCAACCAGCATCAGGATAAACTCTTTGTTACGTAGCTCGGTCCAGATGCCAGGCACAACCCATTGCGCCATAAAAAGGATGGTGATGAGCGGTACACCGCGCACGACTTCGATGAAGCCGGTACTGACGTAGCTGATAACGCGCATTTCACTCCGACGCCCTAACGCCAACATCAGTGCAATCGGCAGCGATACGGTTACAGAAATGAATGTCAGCACCACTGTCAACAGCAGGCCACCCCAATCCGTGGGCGATACTCCGTTGCTGCCTGTTAAAACAAACCACGACAGCGGGAAGGCTAGTATCCAGGCGATAACGACGATCCGTCGCGTCAATGTGACGACTCCCTGACCGCCCAACTGGCTCATCAGCTCGTAGCCCATGCCGCGCCCAGCCAGGAATAAGACCAGTACCATAACCAGCACCGCTATAATCGCTTTAAAGAATGGTGACAATTGCACAACGAAAAAGCTGCCAAGACCCCGACTTCCCTCAAATCGCATTTCCAGTTCTGATAGTGGAACACGACATTCGATGCTGCTGGGGCAATCATAATCGGGCAATGAGCCATACTTCTCCAGCCGATCCTCTGAAGCAGATAAACGCGGGCTGAAGGGCACAATGCCATCCAAACGAACCCATGCGGCTCCAGGGGCTTCGGGTAGACGGGGCAACATGATTCCGTCTACTGCAAACAAGGTTGGGGTACTAGATGAGCTGGTCTCTAGGATATACCAATCGTCTTTTGGCAGATCCAGCTCTATGCGCTTATCTTCGCCAGGAGCTACGGTCATACTGTCGATCAGAATGCCGTCACTATCCAGGAGTCGTACTTCCACTGTCAGGTAATACAAGCTTAAATCTAGGTTACCCGCGGCAACGGGCGCTTTTACATCATTGTTCCAGCGCGTGCGAGATGCAATGCTTTTGTTCGAGCGGTTATTCTCGATATAGCCGACATAAGGCGGTTCTTCACTTTGCACCAACTCATTGTCGGTGATGGGTTCCACCGATATTTCGATATGATGACCTTCATCGGCCACGAACATTAGGGGCGAATAACTACCCTCGTTTTGTGCCAACAGCCGCACTGGGGGAGATGACAATTGATTGGCAATGGCGGGGGTCAATAGTACCACTCCCACAATAAGCGCGGCGATGAAAAGAGATCGGCGTGACAATCGGCTATAGACGGCCATGGTGATACCTATCAGGGCAATGAAAATGGCCGCCACAATCTGTGGACGAAGCAGTTCATTGGGAGGATACCGCGATCCTACCATCAATTTGCCAAGATTATTGGTGACAATGTTCCACTGGGCATCGCGCAGTGCCCAAGATCCAAACATATACAAAAACCACAGCACGAACAAAATAGTCAATATTGTTTGGACGGTGTCATACCATGTGTGGAACAGGTTGCGGCGTGCCCAGCCAATGGCCCCAACCGTCAATAGCGGTGGACGGCGCGACTCTGGCGGCTCCGGCGGAGCAACATAGAACAATTCTGCACTGTGACCTTGCATTTCGTCGCTCATTGTTCCCCCTTACCGTGATTTCAATCGCATCGAGCGATTAAACGAGTTCATCACCAACGACAGTATCAGACTGAGAATCAGATACGTGAGCATCAGCAGTGCAAATAGCGCCACCGCCTGTCCTGACTTGTTGTTAATCGTTGTGGCGATGTAATAGACATCTGCGAAAGCAATCGCTACGGCCAGACTGGAGTTCTTTGATAGATTCAGATATTGATTAATCAACGGCGGAATAATCAGACGCAATGCTTGAGGTAACACCACCAGTCGCAATGTCTGGCCGTTGGTCAACCCTGATGCCCGTGCAGCCTCAATTTGCCCATGTGGCACAGCCTGAATACCCGCCCGCACAATGTCGGCGATAAAGGCGGCAGTATAGAGTACCAAGCCTAGCCACAACGCTACGTATTCGGGCGACATTTTGGAGCCAATTCCATCTTCAAAGCTGAGAATACGGGACTCACGAAGTTTAGGTGACTCCAACCGGAGCGGTGTCTCGCCCTGAATATGAGCCAACGCAACGCCGATGATGGCGAAGCCTAACACGCTCATGAGGAAATAGCGCATAGTATTGGCAGGAACGCCTGTTTGATCCTGTACACGCAATCGCCACCGCCACAACAATATCCCAACAACGATGCCATTTAGCAGCATGATCGTGAGATAAGGGGTTGTTTCAGTGCCGCGCAAGGCCGGGTAAAATAACCCTTTGGTATTCAAATAAATGGGAACATCGCCAACCACAGGATCAGCCGACACATCGGGCAGTGTTCCCAATACGACACCCTGATAGATAAAAAATAACAATACCAGTAGCGGTGTGTTGCGGAATATTTCCACGTATACTGTGGATGTCATGCGTGTTAGCCAGTTATTCGCCAACAAGCCAATCCCTACCAGAATTCCCAAAATGGTTGCGGCCACTAACCCCAACACGACCACCCGGAGCGTATTAATCAGCCCCACGTAAATTGCGCGGCCATTGCTGCCGGGTTGCAGCTTGCTCCAATTCTCAAAATCATCACCAATAATTGGAATGCTAGCCAGAAAACCAAGTTCACCTTGATAATCTGGACCTTCGCTGATGCCCTGGGTATAGCGATCATCAAGGAAATCGAAGTTGATTTCCAGATTTCTTGTGAGGTTCTGGATAACAATGTAAAAAAAAGTAATAACCAGGGCCAAAAAAACAAGTTGAATAACATCCTGTCTCAAAAACCGGTTGCGATGCGGCAGCGCTCCCCCGCGTTGCTTGATGCTTCGCTGGATCCATGAAAACGGATTACCGTGTCCTGGAGGCAGACTGCTTTCGTTCAGATCAGCCGTGCTGACATACACATCTGCGCCTTGAGATGCTGTATTCATAAAATGCACCTTTGGCTATTCAATGATCGGGGTAATACTAAGGGCTTCCGCCCGATCAAAACTGGACGGAAGCGCCTCAGAAAGCAGACTACAAAAGCAAACTACGGGCTTACTTCCATGGTTGGGCGTAAATCAGTCCACCATCATAGTATTGCGCGTTCAATGTGCCCGCACGGTCGATACCCAACGGCACAATGTTGCGATCATAGATTTCGCCATAGTTGCCAACGGCACGGATGGCATTGGCCGCAAAGTCATTGGATAGACCCAGCTTGTTACCCAGATCCTCAGTTGCGCCTTCTTCATCCGGCAGACCCAGGAAACGGCGAACAGCAGCGTCGTCGCTTTCCATGAAATCGTCGATGTTCTCAGACGTAATACCCAGTTCTTCAGCATAGAAGGTCGCATAGACCACCCAACGCACGATGTCGCCCCATTGGGCATCACCCTGCAGATACATCGGGGCCAACGGTTCCTTCGAAATCGTCATGGGTAGAATGACATAGGCGCTGGGATCTTCGGTATCCAGACGCTGGGAGGCGAGCTGGCTCTTGTCGCTGGTCAGAATGTCGCAACGACCATCAACGAAACCAACCAGGGTATCAGTCGTTTCTTCGAACACCACCAACTCGTAACTCAGATCATTGGTCTCGAACAGTTCGGTGATGTTCTGCTCGGTGGTTGTGCCAGTGGTCGAGCAAATCGAAGCACCATCAAGATCGGCAAGTTCTTCAATACCCAGATCAGCACGCACCATCAAGCCTTGACCATCGTAGAATGTCACCGGTGCGAAGTCGCCTTCAGGGTCGGTGTCGCGGGTCAGTGTCACAGTAGTGTTACGCATCAACACATCGACCTCACCGTTTTGCACAGCGGGGAAGCGGGCTTGAGCCGTCAACTTCACATATTCCAGATTATCTTCGGTAACTTCACCGAAAACAGCAGCGGTCAGCGCCTTGCAGAAATCCACATCGAAACCGGAAATTTCACCAGTCTCTGGATCCTCAAAGCCAAATCCACGCAATGAACCGTGAATACCACAGATCAAACGGCCACGCGCCAGAACCTCGGCCAGGCGGCCTGTTGGTTCCTGAGCCAAAACGGTTTCTGCTTCATTAATTGCAGTGTTCTGGGTATTTAATGAAGGGAGAAGAAACGAAAAAACGATAGCAAGGGCGAGTAAGATAGATACTCTACGCATACAGCAGCTCCTACATAAAATTATGAACGGTAAATATCAGCGATCTTCACTGCCACTGACAAATATGCTATAGTGTCGCATTCATATTTTATAATGGCAAATGAAGTCCCATGTAAAAATTTTTAACACAAATTTGTATGGATAGCAAACAAGATAGAAACTTTGTAAAAAACCGTTGGCAACGTATGGGGCGCAATACACGGATCGTTGCCATTTCTATGGTGCTGTGGGCCATTGGCGAGGGGCTATGGCTGCATATCCAGCCGCTTTATCTCTCGTCGTTGGGGGCAACGCCTCAACAAACTGGCTTCATACTAGGGATGGCGGGTTTGGCCCGGTTATTGGTGATGCTGCCGGCTGGGTTACTGGCAGATCGGCATGGCGCACGTAAGGTCATGTTGCCGGGCTGGTTCCTAGGGTTAGGGGGCGTCATTCTCATCGCGGCGGCCCCTAATTTCTACGTTCTGACTATTGGTTTTTTCCTGTATGGTGCATCTGCGTTAGGGTTCCCTATCCTCAACCTCTATTTGATTCAATCATTGACTGAAGACCGAACCATTACCCATCGACTGCGTCCCCAGGAAGCATTGACATTCATTTATGCGTTATTCTGGTTGGGTCAAATTCTCTCGCCTGGTGTGGGTGGCATTCTGGCTGATTGGTTCTCGCTGCGAATGGTGTTTGGGATCAGTACCATCTGGCTGGCGCTTTCGTTACTCGTCATTCTTCAAACTGAAGCCTACCCACCGCCGCCGGGTTTTCGACCCACACTACGCCAATATCAAGATCGCCTGCGTCAGCCACATCTTGCCACGATGTATGGCGTATTTCTGCTGGCCTTTATCTCTACTAGCCTGGGCTATATCTTTGCGCCGCAATTCCTAGAAGATATTCACGAGTTGCCGCGCAGTACCATTGGCCTGATGGGGTCTGTTTTGGCAGCAGGCAGCTTCGTCTGGAACATCATATTGGGCCGTCAGCGTGCCTGGTCGGGCTTGCTGGCGGCGGCAACGATGACTGCCGTGGCTTTTGGCGTGTTGCTCATCTCTGGGCACATCATCGTTCTGTTGCTTTCTTTCTTTTTAATAGGTGCGTTCGAGACTTTGCGCCCCGTCGCCACTAGCATCATCGCCGATCATATGGCGTCTGCCACACAAGGGGTTGGTTTCAGCTTGGTTGATACGCTGCATGGCGCTGGCACATTCATCGCCCCCGGCCTGGCAGGAATCCTCTATGCACAGGGCACATCCTGGCCTTTCCTGGCGGCGATGGTGTTCATTCCGGTGATCTACATGCTGGTGGTGCGTTTGCAACGCAACCTTACTCTCTAGCCCATAAGACCTTCACTGTAAAGATAGGCCAGACTCAACACATACCCGCTCAGGATGATCAACGCATCCACATCTACCGACAAAAACTGGATCTTCACCCGCGACTGATTGCTGATGAGCGCCGTCGCCGTCAATAACAGAGCAATTACTCCTGATAAAGCCAGCAAGGGATCAACTATTGTGAAGAAACTGCCGCTAGTATAAAAGAAATCGGTCACGCCTAATGTGAAAATGTTGAAGATATTGCTGCCGAAAAGATTGCCTACCGCCAGATCAATCGCGCCGATCCGTGCCGCTGCTACCGTTGTCACTACTTCCGGCAAGGAAGTCACCACACCCACCAGTGCAATACCCACAAAACCGGTACTCATTCCCGTTTCCGCTGCAATCTCCGCCGAACTGCTGACCAACACCGGCGTAATTATGACCAGCACCAACGTCGCCGCCAGAAAACCAATCACTGAATGACGTAGCGTCGGAACATCAGCCAGTTCATCCTCGGTTGGTTGTAGGGGAGGAGCTGTCTCCTTATTGTTTTGATGGATGATGTTTGTCCCCAACAAATAAAGTGCGATCAACGCCAAACTATCCAACCCGACCCAGCCAATCGTCACGTCGAATCGGGCCTGGATGAAAAACACGGCAAAGCCAATCAACAATACAGCAAGGCTGGCAGTCAGCGCATGGGTTGTCGCCACCCGCCGTAGAATCTGCGACCGACGATGTATTAATCCCAAGACTCCCAACAGCGACATATTGAACATGCTACTGCCAAAGACATTACCCACTGTCAAATTGGGCACATCTTGGTTAATTGCATTAATAGATGTCAGCAATTCTGGCAATGAGGTAGCTCCGGCCATCAGCAGTGTGCCAATGAACAATCCGCCTAATTGCGTCCGCAGTGCAATCTTATCTCCATAATCAGCCAATTTAATTGCTCCCGCCACAATCACAATCGCACTGACTCCAAAAGTAATCCAGATCATTGTTCTTGCTCCGACTCATTCAAATCGGTCGGAACACCTTTTACAAGCGGTAGCGGCCATGCCATTAGAATTCCTGTATCAGGCTCGGAAAGATCCCCCACGATACTCTCGGCTGCCTCCAGACAACACTGTGCGGCCTCTTCATGGGGCACAACCGTAAACAGTGCAAAGTGCCCTGCCTCCACGTTCTCGACTACCCGTGAGAATCCAAACAAAAATCGTGCCCCTAACCCTTTGACTTGCCGACGATAGAAACTCGTTGTTTCAGCAATTGTGATACCACTGACCCCAACCTTGTGCCATGCTTCCAGCACATCATCTAATTTGTTGGGATCATCCAGAATAAACATCACCATATACATTTGGGTTTATCCTTTCAACATTCTCATCGTATCTTCTCTTATTGTCGCCCAACACCCCAAATTTGGGAGGATAAACAAAAACCGGGCAAAACACCCGGCTTTCTATCTCCGACATGGGACTATTTGCGTGGGATCCACGTTCATTCCCGCGCCCGCAAATGCGGATAGAGCAATACCTCGCGGATGGTCGTGCGATTTGTCAGCAACATGATGACGCGATCTACGCCAATCCCCAGGCCGCCGCAGGGTGGCATCCCATAACGCATGGCCCGCAAATAGTCCTCATCAATCGGGGTTGCATCGTCATCATCAGCCTGATACAACCGTGCCATCTCCAGAAACCGTTCTTCCTGATCCAGCGGATCGTTGAGTTCCGTGAACGCATTGCCAATTTCCATGCCACCAATATATATCTCGAAACGTTCGACATGTGTTGGATCATCAGCCGTCTTTTTGGCGAATGGTGAAATATCAATTGGATAATCCGTCACGAAAGTGGGATGAATCAAGCGGGGTTCGACTGCACTCAACAAGTCCTCAATCAACTTACCACGTGGTTGCCCAGGTTGTACTTCAAGTCCCGCGTCGCGCATGGCGGTTTCCAGATCTTCAGCCGCGGGATGATCCTCGTAGTCAATTTCAAGATATTGGCGAATGATCTCGCGCACTGATATCCGTTGCCAGGGCGGACTGAAATCCAGCGTATGTTCTTTGAAACTCAGTGAGGTCTGCCCGATTGTTTGCTCGGCGACATAAGCCAGCATCCGTTCGGTAATGTCCATCATGCCGTGATAGTCAGTATAGGCTTGATATAGTTCCAGCATCGTGAATTCGGGATTGTGCTTATAGCTGACGCCTTCGTTGCGGAAGTCGCGCCCAATTTCATACACACCGTCAAAACCACCGACCAATAATCGTTTGAGGTAGAGTTCAAAGCTGATTCGCAAGAACAATTCCTGCTGCAATTGGTTGTGGAAGGTTGTGAAAGGCCGGGCGGCGGCTCCTCCATAGATCGGTTGCAGGATAGGCGTCTCGACTTCCAAAAAGCCTGCATCATCCAGGAAATGCTGCATGGCACGGATGGCTTTGGCGCGAAGCCGAAACACATTCCGTACATTGGGATTCACGGCCAGGTCAGCATAGCGTTGTCGATAGCGTTCTTCGACGTCGGTAAACGATCCATAGCGTTCGGTTGTGCCATCGTCCAACTTTCGTTCTTTGATGACTGGTAGTGGGCTGAGAGCCTTCGCCAGTATTTTTATGCCCTGAACATCCACCGATACTTCGCCTAGTTTGGTGCGTGTCATCGTGCCACTGGCCTGCACAAAGTCGCCCATATCCAGGTTTTGCTTGATGATACCAAAGGTATCTTTACCTATATTGTTGATGCGGATCATCAACTGCACCCGCCCGGAACCATCTTCGATGTGCCCGAAGTAAATGCGTCCTTTCACGTTCTGGCGGACTATGCGCCCGCAGACGGTCACGGCAACGGCGGTCTCTGTACCCTCAATTGCTTCATAGGCATCCACAGCCGCCTGCGCCGTATGCGTGCGTTCGACCTGGCGTGGATAGGGATCAATACCGGCAGCCTGTACCCGCTGCAATTTCTCCAGGCGCTCTTGCTCAACAGTGTTGGTGGGTTCCCATGTCATAAAGCTACATATCCTTTTCTGATGATTTCAAAAACAATGCCCGTGTTGTTGATGATGGACACGGGCACTGCATTGGACGAGTTTTGTTTGGAAAGATCAGTTAATTGCCAACACTTCAAACACAATGTCTCCATCGGGTGCATTAACCACAACTTCGTCACCAACCTTGCAGCCCATTAATGCCTGTCCCAATGGACTCTTATAGGAAAGTTTGCCGATTTTGGGGTTGGCTTCTGCGGGACCAACTAGGTGATAATCCTCGGTTTCTTCTTGGCCTTTTTCACGCAACGTCACCTGATCTCCAATGCTCACCACGTCGTCTTTGGGCGCATTTTCATCAATGATCTCTGCATTACTCAGGATGGCTTCCAAACGTAGGATTTCGCCCTCGACAAATGCCTGATCGTTTTTTGCATCTTCATATTCAGCATTTTCGGAGAGTTCCCCCCCGTCGGCCATGGCTTGATGCAATCGTTCGGCAATTTCTTGGCGGCGCACTGTCCGCAAATAGTTGAGCTTTTGTTCCAGTTCTGTGTATCCCTGTCGAGTCAGGTAATGGAATTGTTCTGACATCTCCATCCTCGATAAAAATTGCAACTAAGATGTTAGTTGCAAATCTCCCCTATTCAATTTTACTGATTTTGTGTTGATGTACCTTATATTTTGTCGGGTACAGCACATATCATAAATCTAGCACATAGTACCACAAAATCGACCAGTTTTTCAATCCTGCTGATACCTCGCAGGCCTCGCAGGCATCAGGCAAATCACCTATCTCTCAACCAGTCTGTTCCTGTTGCAAAAAACCATGCTTCGCCAGCCAGGTTTCAAGCTGTTTGGCGCCTGGCTCGGTAATCATCGCCCCGCGATCAATTCCGCGAGGACTGCGCCCGCTGGCGAGTAACGCTGGTGGATCATAGGGCAGCACATCACCTATATCAGCAATCACAATTGTAGGTACCGAAAGAAGAAAGAAACCCGGTCCAGCTCAGTACGCGCTGGCGTGCGGCGTGGTCGCGATCAATGTCCACTTCAGCGTAATCCAGGCCATATTTTCGAAACACACGCTCGGCAATACGTACATAAGGACACATAAACTTGCTGCGTGAGTACATCACCAGTTGCTTTTCCGGCATGGAATCTCCTCATGATCTAATTACCCATAGAAAGGTGCATGTTACCGAATCTTACGCTGAGGCGGTTAATTGGGAGGTGGAATTGGAGTTAGAACGTTAGGCGGCTCAATAAAACACACGATACCAGCTACAATACCATCGGCAATCAGTTCACGGTCCTGCGTCAACATTTGTCGGTCGGAGAACATGAAGCCAATTTCAATGATGGCAACTGGTGTATCGACGGACACTTCATCGAAAGTATGATAAAGCGTCATATCTTCGGTCACCCCAAAGTGGCGCTCCAGAGCCGTCAATGTCCCATATTCATTAATCAAGCAACGGACTAAAGCTTCATTCAAACCATCGGTCACACCACGTGCATATGGCCCGACCACATTGAAGCCAGTTGCGCCCAGACCATAGTTTTGACAGTCGTTGGTATGGATGGAGACTAGGGCATCAGCACGATAGTTGTTCAGCGCGTCGTCGAATTCATGCAGCAAGTTGACCTCATAGCCTCGCGCCAAGAGCTTACCTGCGATTAAATCTGCAACCTCCGTATTGATTTCCAATTCAGTCAGTTCAGGGATTCCGTCGAAGTTATCATCACAGACTGCACCGGGATCTACATCGAAGCTGGGATCAAGTGGCGGGCCGCTGTGTCCGGCAATAATGCCAATCCGGGGAGCGACAACCTGGGTAGGTAGCGATGTTGATCGTATGTTCATCGGGACCTGGGTCACTTGCGCCAGATTCATCTTGACCCGAAATTCCTCGGTTTCAAAACCGTCTTCCGGGGTCCAGTATGAAAAGACTGTTGCCACCAACAGTGCCGCTAGAAAGGTCAGGATGGTGGCTTTGGTGAAACTCCACGTCGTCGGCCACACTGCCCCATGTGCTGGCATCCGACGGCGAGATGGCGGGCGCTTTTTGCGGCGCGGCTGCTCTGCCGCATCTTCCATAATCAGCTCAGGTTGATGGTTGCCAATCGGCACACGTTGTCTTGCCGCCCCCGGCTCTCCACGCGGTCTAACCCGTGCTGTTGGTTTGGCAGCCGGATCGGCGGGTTGTGGTTGAGAATCCAGGGGCTTGTCCATGATGACTACTTATCCTTCGTCGGGTGTCGGATCGTCTGGTTCCAGAGTGATGACGCGGAAACTCTCGGCATAGGCCATTTCCTTGCCTTTGCCACGTTCCGAGGTGTATTCACGCACCCATTTCTCGATGTCTTCTAGCTTGGCTTTGCGCTGGCGCATGATTTCCTGCATCTGACTTTCATGAGCGAATAACGCTTTGATCTTGAGATCAATGGTATTCGCAATATTGACATAGACGTTGGCGTGTTCTTTGTTCCAGGTCGGCACATACACCCGTTTGGTCTTATGGGCTTTCAGTCCTTCTTCCGCCAATTCTTCAAACACGTGCGGCTGTCCAGCTGCTGGGAAGACGGCATCGAGCGCTGCTTGACCGACAGCACGATGGTCGGGGTGGTTGATATAACCTTCAGAGGCGAAAACCACCGTCGGATCCTGACAGATTACGACATCGGGCTTGAACTGGCGAATCTCGCGCACCAATTTTTTACGTAGATCAAGCGTATTGACCACGCTGCCGTCTGGCTCTCGCAAAAAGACAACATGTTGCACGCCCACCACTTCAGCCGCAGCCACCTGTTCCGTCTCGCGGATTTCGCGGGCTTTCTCGCGGGATAGAGTGGTATCTGCAATCCCCACATCACCACTGGTCACCAGCACATAACCGACTTCAGTCCCGGCCTGTGTCCAGCGGGCAATGGTCCCTGCCACGCCGAACTCGATATCGTCGGGGTGGGCCACAATAACCAATGCCCGTTTGGGAGTATAAAAACCGTTTGCACTCATGAAAAACTACCTCTCTGCCACGATTATCTGATTACCTATAGAGGCTAACTTAACCAACTGTTACAAGTTCAGGCATAGCACGCGCCATCATCTTCAATCAGGGGAATCAGCTTTTTCCGACCCTTTTCATTTTCAGTCAGGCGAGCAGCCATGAGGGTTGTATCATGCGGAAAAATAACAATCGCATTGGTTTCCACGGCCCATTGTTGCCATTTGCGTTTGACTTCCATGGTAACAAGCGGCTCCAGGTCATAGGCGGTCATCCAGGGCAATCGCTCAAAATGAACAGCATACGTCGCCAAATCGCATGGAAAAAACAAGTGGTCGTCGCCGACCGAAATCTGAACGCCCATGTGTCCAGGTGTATGGCCGGGTGTCAATACCGCGTGGATACCCGGTAACAATTCCTCGTCGCCTTCTAGCAATCGCAACTGGCCGGTTTGTGCCAGTGGTTCATAGTTCAAGGGGATATAGGTGGCACGTGTCCGCTCGTTGGGGGCCATCGCATCTTCATATTCCTGGCGTTGAACCACATGCTCGGCGTTGGGGAACATCGGCACAACATTGCCATCCTTGTCGAATTTGGTGTTGGCTTCGCAATGGTCGCCATGTAAATGAGTGTTAATCACCAGATCAATGTTTTCAGGCGTCAGTCCTAACCGCGCCAATCCTTTATCCAACTTGCCATGCGGATGTGTAATATGCCATAGGCGTTCCATCCTACGGTCGAGCTTATTGCCCATTCCCACATCGACCAGTACATTTTTGCCTGGCCCTTTTATCAGCAGGCAGTTAAGGGACATCGGGATCATATGGTCGCTGTTGGGGGTTTGATATTGACTCCACATCACCCGTGGAATCAGGCCAAACGCCCCACCACCATCCACCAGGACATTTCCACCATTGAGGATATGAACTTCGTATTCACCTATCTGAAACATGCGCCGTCCTTTGCGATTTGTCGCCGATTATCGCAAAGGAGAGGAGGATTTTCCAGGCTAGTATTCAGTTTGACGGATTGGGCCATTGAGTACCTGCAAGGCTGGCTGAAACTCTTGCATCAGTGCTGCTCGTTCATCTTCCGGCAAAAATGCACATTGAATGGCGTTCAAGATACACGTTTTCAAATACGATAGCGGCAGCTTCATCCCTTGTACCAGCAGAGCATATTCATCGGTCAATGTCAGATTGTGGATCGCCGGATCATCGGTGTTAATGGTGACGTTGGCTTTCAGAAAGTGCAGATCAATCAGTGGATGATGGTTCAAATGTGAGACAACCCCAGTTTGCATATTGGAGGTAGGGCAGACCTCGAAAAATACTTGATTATCAATTGAAAGCTGTAAAGTCTCAGAGTCTTCAACCGAGCGTACCCCATGCCCGATTCGATTCACTCCCATATGTTCAATGGCATACGCTACATTAGGCGCCCCTTGCCATTCCCCAGCATGGATAGTAACACCCAGTCCGGCTTGTTGGGCCTCGGCAAAAATACCAGCAAATGGCTCCGCCGGATAGCCGACTTCGTTGCCACATAGATCCACCGCCACCACACCGCGGTCCATATGATCTAGGGCGATTTCTAACATTTCTCGCCCGATTTCCACACTCTCGTGGCGGTTCATGGCAATAATGAGGTTAACCTTTATCCCAGCCTCGTCTGCTGTTTCTGCTACTGTATCTGCAACCCAATCAACGACATGCCGCATCGGGAAATTCATCAGCTTGGCTTCGGCATATGGGGTGAATCGTAACTCCATATAGCGGATGTTGTCTTCGGCAGCATCCAATACTGCATCGCGGGCCACGCGGCGGATGACAGCTTCTGACACAAAAAGCTGGCGTAATACGCGGAATTTTGTCAGGAATTGTTGGTGGGTGGGCGCGTCCTCGCGTGTTACCTGGACATAAGGCCGCAGCACATCAATTTCATACGATGGTAATGCAATGTCGTGTTTTCGGGCGATTTCAACCAGTGTATCAATACGAATCGCGCCTTCCATATGGCGATGTAATTCAATTTTGGGCAATGTTTTCAACATCTGCCAAAGTCGGGTATCGCGTGTGATGGCATCCGTTACTTCAAAAGCCACTAGCTGCTGCCTCTCTTGTCAATGGCAGGTCAAACGAGAATGCACTTCCCTGACCTACCTCACTTTCCACATGGACGGTGCCCCCATGAGCATCAATAATTTGCCTGACGATTGCCAGGCCGATACCGATACCCTCTCTTTTGGAGCCAGGAACCCGGTAGAAGCGTTCAAAAATGCGTTTTACTTTATCAGATGGAATGCCGATACCTTCATCAAGAACTGTGACCCGGACCGACTGGGAATAATTCTTGCAACAAACTTGCACCGTGCTGCCTGAATCGGAGAATTTGACAGCATTGCTGATTAGATTGCCGAGAGCCTGGTCAATTCGTATGGGATCAATCCACACCGATACTGGTATATCCGGTAAGTTCATCTCGAAGTTGATACCCGAATCAGCATAAGCCAGCTTCGCACCTTGTACCGCCTGGGTAACGAGAGACACCAGGTTTTCTTGCTGATACTGCAATGTGGTCCTGCTGATTTTTTCGGGTTCCAAAATATCACTGATCAGGCGCAACATCATATCAGTTTTGCGGTCGATAATGGACAGCGCATGTGCCTGGTCATCGGTAATGGGGCCGAGTTCTTCAGCCCCCATCAATCCCACATACCCACGGGTGTAGGTTAAGGGCGAGCGTAACTCGTGGCTGATATTCTCAACAACTTCCTGGCGCAGGGCATCCAGTTCTTGCAACTCAGCATAGGCCGTTTTTAGTTCGATAGCATGGGCACGGGTTTCCTGAAGTAATCGGGCATTTTCGATAGCCGCGGCAACCTGCGCGGCTGCAATGCCCAACACGCGCTCATGCTCAATGGTAAATGCATCTAATCCAACGCTACCGATGGCGAGAATACCCAGGGTTCGTTCACCTACAATCAGCGGAACCGCCAAGAGAGATCGAATGTCGGCGCTCAGACCTAGCAGATCGCTAGTGTGAGTATCGGCGATGTAAAGACTCATGTTCTGCATCCGCCGCAAGATCTCTTCACCAACTTCCCAGTGCCCTGATGGCAATGAATATTCGCCAATGGACGTATGGATGACCAATTGGTCGTTTTTGCATAAGGCAATGGTACATACACTGCCCTGGAAAATGGCACATAGATCATCAGTAACAGTTTGAATGATGACGTCAATATCCTGAGTGCCTGTGATAATTTGCGCCAGTTCGTGCAAGGCCCGTGTTTCGTGCAATCGACGCTGGACGCTATCGAACAATTGAGCATTGCGAATGGCAATCGCGGTTGGACTGGCAATGGCTTCTAACAAAACCATATCTGCATGATTAAAGGTGTCTGGTGTCCGGCTTTGCACTGAAATGACGCCCACAACTTCATCCTGGGCAATCAACGGCACACTAATCAAGCTACGCACCGGCACACCATAGTAGATGATGGAACTGGGCAACGGATCGTGCTCAACATCGTCGATCAACAATGATTGGCGATTATGGATCACCCACCCACTGATTCCGGTGTGGGTGTCTATTAGAGCCGTATAATCGGGGACACGTCGGTTGTCGTCATAAATATGCTTCAACGAAATATGCCCGGTCGTGCTATCGTAAAGCCCGACGTAGAAAAAACTGGTATCCATCAATTTGCCGACTTCACGGTGGACAGTTTCCAGTACGCCCACTAGATCAAGGCGGCTGACTGCCAGGGTTACATCGTTTATCGCTTGAAGTCGTTCGATTTGAGATTTTTCGTTCACGTTATTGTTATTTCCTGCGCGGTGGCGTCAGCATCTTGCCATCGCTGGCATAAATCAACCAGCCCCAGTACCGCCAAGCAGTGACCAACCCTAGCATGACGCTAATGGTTAAGGGCACAATATAGAGCAGTGAAAACAGTGTGTCACCGCCATCTGTGCGAAAATCTTTGTCTGGCAAGCCAATACTCAGCAAGCGAGTTAACACGCTGATAAAAGCTAGCGCCGCCGCTATATAAAACCCACGATGAATAGCATCTGTTTTCAAAACTGATCCCAAACGTCCACTTAATTCTCCCAAGACAATCAGGGCAATCATGACAGCAATGGGGGCGAAGGCACTCAGCAAAATTAGAATTGGCATCAGCGACGCCCGTTTGTCATCTGGCGATACAGGTGTAAACATAACCCCAGCAATATCACACCACCCACGAAACCCAACAGGTCGGCCAACCAATCATCACCCCACCGTCTGATGTTCACATATCGAACCGAAGCGCCGCCCATTGCCAGAACAGGGATTGCATAAAGGCGATAATAGGTTGATTGACCAGAACTCTCTTCATAAAAACGGGCAATCAGCGCCAGAATAAAAATCAAAAAAGCAAATACAAACCAAAACACAAGGAATAAAATCTGACTGATGCTGATAGCACTCATTGTACAGCTTTCCAAGCATTATGCTTAAAATAGCACATTCCAAACACTCAAGGAATATGACCAGCGGGTGATGTAAAACGATATGTCTACAGTGAAAGGTACTGTTGAAGAGCTAAAACCGCTATTTAATACAAAGATCAAGTGTTCGACTTTGTAACAGCATTCTAACTGGGTCGCAATGAAAAAGAAACGCTGCCAGCAGATTGAAGGCAGCGTTCCTGGAAATTGAAATGATTATGGGCGACGAGCGGGGGACTTCCGACGTGATACACGCCGTTCTTTTTGGTCTTGTCGATAGTGGCATTGTTTGTATTTCTTACCACTACCGCACCAACAGGGTTCGTTGCGACCCAATTTTTCTTTGGCCGTGGCCCGCACTGGCTCCGGCTTGCCAGAAGTTTTTGCTTGACCACCATTGCCTTCCATAGCGGGGCGCGATTCGCGAATGTTGGTGAGTTGGCGTTGATGCTCCAGAACAGCAGCGCGGTAGATATTGCGAACGGCTAAACTCTGGATTTCTTGCTGCATGGCTTCCCACATATTGAAGGCCTCAATCTTATATTCCACCAGCGGGTCACGTTGACGGATGGCCTGGAGGCCGATACCTTCGCGCAGCACATCCAAATCGGTCAAATGCCGTACCCATAGGTTGTCGATGGCATATAGCAACGCATGACGCTCGATACGCGCCATTTTCTCTGGGCCACCGATGTTTTCCATAACGGCCTCATAAGCCTGAAGCGCCCCTTTGATCAACTCAACTTGAATATCTTCAGGATTGTTGAATGTTTCGAGGGTGTGTGGTGTGATGGTTTCAGGAACCGGATAAATGGTTAATGCCTGGCGATAAAGCTCTTCCAGATCCCATTCTACTTCCTGATCTTCATCGACAACGAGGTAGCGATCACATAGTTCGCCAATTTCCTCGGCAATCATCCCATGAATGCGTTCTCGCAATTCATCAGGATCTGCGTAGAGGATTTCATCGCGCTGTTTATATGTTGCTTGGCGCTGCTTATTCACCACATCGTCGTATTCCAACACGCGCTTGCGAATATCGAAGTGATAGCCCTCGACACGTGTTTGTGCTTGTGCGATGGACTTGCTGATCCAGCGGTGTTCAATCGGCAATTCATCGGAACCCGTGAAGCGCGTCATGAAGCCTTTGACACGCTCTGCGCCGAAGCGACGCATCAGGTCATCTTCCAGGCTCAGATAGAACCGGCTCTCGCCCACATCGCCTTGTCGCCCTGAACGCCCGCGCAACTGATCGTCAATTCGCCGGGCATCGTGGCGCTCTGTACCCAGGACATAAAGGCCACCCGCTGCCAGAACGATTTCACGGTCCGCTTGCGTCTGTACTTTGGTTTCTTCTAGTGACGCTTCCCACACACCATCGTCCAATTCAGTCAGGTCATATCCCTGCTTTTGCAGTTTTTCACGGGCCATCCCTTCGGGATTGCCGCCCAACAGAATATCGACACCACGCCCTGCCATGTTGGTGGCAATGGTCACAGCGCCGGGGCGTCCAGCCTGGGTAATGATGTTGGCTTCGCGGAAGTGTTGCTTGGCGTTCAAAACTTCGTGTGGAACTTTGGCTTTCTTCAACAGTTTGCCGAGATGTTCGCTAGTTTCAACTGCAACTGTACCTACCAATACCGGTTGCTGATCTTCGACGCGCTGGCGAATGTCTTCGACTACGGCACGCCACTTGGCCTCTTCAGTAATGTAGATCAAATCTTCACGATCATCACGGATTACCGGGCGGTGAGTGGGAATCACCACCACGTCCAAGCCATAAATCAGATGAAATTCGCTGGCAGAAGTCTCCGCAGTACCGGTCATACCTGCCAGTTTATGGTACATGCGGAAGAAATTCTGGAATGTGATCGTCCCCAGAGTCAGGTTTTCACGTTGCACCTCCACATTTTCTTTGGCTTCGATGGCCTGATGTAACCCTTCAGAGAATCGCCGCCCGTGCATCAAGCGTCCTGTGAACTCATCGACAATAACCACCTGACCGTTGTCCACGATATAGGCATGATCCCGTTGATAAGCGACCTTCGCCCGCAGTGCATTATCCAGATAAGGCAACACGTCGGAATTATCCGGGCTATATAGATTATCGCCTTCCATACGTCCGGTGCGTTTGAAGGCTTTCTCGGCTTTCTCTACACCTTGCTCAGTCAGATACACGGCCTTCGTCTTGACATCATAGACATAATCACCGTCGGGATCTTCTAGTTCGACTGACTCATCGGAGGATGCCTTTAGTGGCTTCACAATATCGGCAAAAACCTTGTACAGGTCAGAGGGTGCGGCGGCAGTACCGGAGATAATTAACGGGGTACGGGCCTCATCAATGAGGATGTTGTCGATTTCATCTACGATAGCAAAGTAGTGATTGCCCTGTACTTTATCTTCTTGTTCACGCACCATGTTGTCGCGCAGATAATCGAAACCGAATTCGTTGTTCGTGCCATAGGTGATATCGGCTTCATATGCTTTGCGGCGCGTGATGGGTTCGAGGTGTAGATAGCGGTCGTCGTTGCTGGGAAAATCGGGGTTATACATGAACGACCCACGTTGTTGGGCACTACTCTGGATTACCGCTATCGAGACGCCCAGTAGATGATAAACTGGCCCCATCTGCTGCACGCCTACTTTCGAGAGGTAGTCATTGGGCGTAATGAGATGAACGCCATGCCCTGTCAGGCTATTGAGAAACATTGGCATGGTGGCGACCAGCGTTTTGCCTTCACCTGTTTTCATCTCGGCGATTCGCCCCTCATGCAGCACCATCCCACCGATTAACTGCACATCATAGTGGCGCAGCCCAATCGTGCGTTTGCTAGCTTCACGTATCAATGCAAAGGCTTCGATCAACAGATCATCAAGGGGCACACCGTCTTCCTGATGAAGCCGTTTGAGTTCTGCCACCTTATCCCGTAGTGCCTGGTCGCTCAACTTCTCGAATTCGGGTTCGAGTTCGTTGATTGCTTCGACAGACCGCTGATAGCGCCGCAATTTTTTCTCGTTGGCGTCACCAACTACCTTTGTTACCAATCGTTTGAACATTTCCGCCTCAATCAGACCTGTGTTGTTATTAGAGTACACAGCGATTATATCACTTACGCGGAAGGCATCAGATAGGGAGTTTGAACAGAACGGCCGGTGTGCTACTCAGTCTGGCAGTCTGATAGGGTTTTGCGAAAAACTATGATTACAGCTTATTGGCGGGCTTCCCATTCGCGGATTACATCTTGCAGGAAATCACGGACTTCCACATCATCAACATCACCGACATGGTCGTAGGAGCGCCCATCGACTTCAATCCGCAGGCTACCGTCCAGATTAGACCGAACATGAATGCTACGATGTCTGAAGCGCGGCGATTGTGTGAGCCGGTATTGCAACAATTCCTCAATTTGCTCGGCAATGCTGCCTGTAGGCGGGGTTGGCTCCAGAGGCGTGGAGGTTTCAGATGCCGGTTTGGGTTGAGGCGGTTCATGCTGGGGAGCTGACCATGTGCCCGCCACAGGCGAATTCACTTCGACATCGGGGGAAGGCAGTTCAATGGCGTGTGACCCAGCCGATGCCAGACGCCCTAGATCCTTGACTAGACTGATGAATCGTTTTGCCATCCCGCGATCCTGCATCTCGGCCAGTGTTTGGAATAGTTGATCACCCATTTGAATAATCAGTGCCCCATCACTAACATCACGCCAGGCGCGCATGACTTCGACCGCGTCACTGGGTAATTGGTTGCTGCCAGGTACATATGTGCCGCTTTCAGAGCGTTGCGGTTCTTCACCAACTGCCGTTTCTGGCACATTCGCTGGCATGATTTCCCCTTCGGCGATTGCTGTATCGTCATTTTCGGGATGTGGTTCATCCTGTTCAGTAACGACCAGTTCCGTCGCTGTTTCAGATGCCTGGGCGGCTGTTCGTGTCGATGAGCCAAACTTAAAACTCATCAATGCTTCCAGTTCAGGTTCAGGAAACTTGCCGACCAGATCATCGACGCTGGGTAGTGGGACCGCGGCGTCTAGATTATCAATTAAATCATCCAAGTCAGGCGATGGCTCCTCAGCTGCTTGTTGGTCACCCTTTTCATCCTGGAGAGGAGGATGCATCGCGTTTTTGATGGCGTGCCATATCTGGGTAAAAATACTCGGCAATGGGGGCCGTCCTTCTTCTTTGCGGCGGCGACGTTCAGCGGCGCGTTGCGCGACCCAACCAAACGCCAACACTGCTAGTATACCGAAAAATATCGTGACGATAATTAGCCTTATAATTGCACCCTGCTGCAAAAATTCAGTAAATGAATCGGCTTGCATTGCTTTATTCTCGCTGACAATTCGGACAAAAATGCGTGCCCCGTTGCCCGACGATGATCTTCTGGATCATACCTTCGCCACAAATCTGGCAGGGCTTACCTGTTTGACCATACACCAAAAGGCCGTTTTGCGCTCCACCTTTGCTGCCATCTGGCTTACGATACCAGTTGACGCTGGCTCCTTCACGGGCAACGCCATCGTTCAACACTTGCCGGATTGCATTCCATAAAGCGGCTACTTCATTTGCGGAAAGCGTATCCGCGTGGCGGCGAGGATGGATACGTACTCTATGCAGCGCCTCGTCTGCATAGATATTGCCCAGACCTGCCACGAATGCTTGGTTGAGGAGCAAGGGTTTCATCTTACCTGTGCGTCCGGCCAGTCGCTCTTGAAAAACATCGAGTGTGAATGAGTCTTCCAACGGTTCCGGGCCAAGACCACCAAGAATCGACAACGGATCTTCAACCAGATAGACGCGGCCAAACTTGCGCGAGTCGGAAAAGCGCAACTGATGGGCATTATCCAGTTGAAAGCGAAAATGTACCCACTGGTCAGCGTGTTTTTTTGACTCATCGGGGACTACATAGAGGCGGCCCGTCATTTTCAGATGAATCAGCAGAGTATCGGCCTCAAGGTGAATCAAAATATACTTGGCGCGGCGGCTGACGGCACGGATACGTTGCCCAATAATGCGTGCCTGGAATATTTCGGGGTCAGGCGTGACGAGGCCACGTATCCAATCAAACCATACATCGGTAATGGCCCGATTCAGCAAATGAGGCCGTATGCCCCGTACAGTCATTTCAACTTCTGGTAGTTCCGGCATTAAAAACCTATCTTTAAAGCCCACTGTTGATTTGAGCAAAACACCTCTATAGATTTTATACAGAAAGTGCGACCACTTGCTCGCTACCAGTATACTGGATAGTGAAAAAGAGTGTCCAATACAAATAAAAATGGTGATGCACAATCATGCCTGTCATCATGCTTGACGATCTGCGTCTGTTTTACCAAGATATTGGGCAAGGGGAAGATATTCTCCTGGCTCTGCATCCGTCTACAGTCAGCGGCGATTTGTTCAAATGGGCGTTACCACAAAATGAGCGTTTCCGTGTGTTGTTGCCGGATCAGCGCGGGCATGGCAAAACCGTTAATCCTGCGCCGGACTTCCATCGTCACCGCTTTGTTGATGACATGCTGAATCTAGTCGAGGTATTAGAATTCGGAACTATTCATGGGATCGGTTATAGCCTGGGAGCTGGCGTATTATTGGGAATGGCAGAACAACAGCCAGAGCGCTTTCGTTCACTCATCTTAATCGGGGCCAATTATCGTCTTCCCAACGAGTTCCAACTTACTCAATTGGCTGGTCCACCGGAACAACGATCAGGCCTCGTGCAGAATATTATGGACCCCGAACTTGGTATTGGCGTGGGCGATGACATCAGTTTGAATGCGCTCTCGAAAGTTAATTGTCCGGTCAATCTGATAGCCGGAGACCGTGACCCCGTTAGCCCATTGGAAGATAATGTCACGATGTTGCGGGCGCTATCCCAGGGACGGTTGTTTGTTGTACCCCATTGTGGTCATTATGGTTTTCATACGCATCCATTGGTATTGCAACATTTACAAATGGTCTACGAGGACACATTGCGACAAAC
Organism: Aggregatilineales bacterium; assembly: GCA_965215855.1. Lineage (GTDB taxonomy): Bacteria > Chloroflexota > Anaerolineae > Aggregatilineales > J027 > J027. The sequence continues at coordinate 1,631,114 of CBDCER010000003.1, forward strand.
TTCCTCATAAACTCCCAGGAATCCTTGCTTCATATGATGCAGACTATACACATTTTCAGCTAGCCACCGACAACGGGTACGCTGGATGCGGCTGTGTTTGCGTGGACGTTGCACAATCGCAGTCTGGAGTGCGTCTATATCTCCTGCTGGAGCCGCCATCACCCCTATTTCGGGAAATATGCCTACATCTGTCCCGATGACGCCAGTTCCACAGGCCAATGCTTCAATAGCAACCATACCAAATGCTTCGTGCCTCGATGTCATCAGCAAAAAGTTAGCCTGTCGATAAAAGTCGGGTAATACATCGTGAGGCTGGTTGCCATGAAAAACGACACGGTCTGTGATGTCTAATTGATGAGCTAATGCCTTCAATGTAGACCAAAGTGGTCCGTCACCTACAATATCCAATGTAGCCCCCGGCAATCGTGCCATCAGATGTAACAAAGTGATCTGATCTTTGATGGGTTGCAGGGATCCAACATGCAAGAAATCACGCGGGCGGACATCTGATGATGATAATGTAAACAGTGCGGAATCCACCCCCAATGGAACCTGGCGCAGGCGTTCCTGCTTTTCTGTGGATAGATGTTGTAGGGTAAGGTTCCTTGCGTATTGACAGTGGACGATAATCGCATTTGCATGAGCAAGAGCTTGTTTCACCAGCCAGCGACTTAGGATACCCAGTTGCAACCCATAGCGGATGTCTTTTATCCCAACCAGTTCACCACCGGCGATGCTGACAACTGTGGGGATCCCATGTTTACGGCCAAACCAATTGGCGACCATTCCAGGCTCATCGGCCCAAATCGCATGGAGGACATCGAAAGGGCGCTGTGTGTGCTGTGCCACCAGGGCATGATAGGCACGACGTAAAATGCCCAATCGACGCCAGCCGTGTGTATATGATCCGCCACCGATGGGAAATACCTGGGCATCGAAAAATGTGTAGGGCACATCAGTGGGAGGATAACGCATCGGGAAAACCCGCACATCATGATCTTCGGCTAACCCGCGCACTAGATTACGATAGACAGGGATACACCAGTCATCGGCGTCCGCAGAAAAGCCAGGGATGATAATCCCGATATTCAACTACGATTTCCACCGCAACGCACTGGCGCTGGATTGTTGCAGACGCTCAATTACTGGTGCATCCAGCGTTCCATTCAGGTGGTGAGCATAAATCACCGCGCCAACGACCGCTGGATATTGGGCCATTTCAATCTGTGCCTGGGGAGCTAAATGATATATATGATTCTCGAATGGCTCGGTAAGATAATGACCGGCCCGGAATGCCCCGCCGATTTGACCGACTTTGAAGGGTTCATCAGCGATATTCAGTCGCCGGATGACGGCGCAAACCGCCTGTCCCAATTCCTCACCAGCTTGATGTAGGATTTGTTGGGAAACAGTGTCGCCCTGGGCGGCACAACGCGAGACTTCTCTAGCAAAAGCCGCAATATCCGGCTTTTCAAATTCGGGGTGATAGGCCAGCAGAATCATGTCTTCGGGTTTTTCCAATTCGTAGTGATCAACCAGCGCCTGTAACAGCGGTGTTGGTGCGGCGCGACCATCCCAAGCTTTGATGGCGGCCTGTATGCCTTGTAATCCGATCCAATAGCCACTACCCTGATCTGCCAACACATAGTCCCAACCCAATGTTTTGGCCCGTTCGCCCGCTGCGTTCATGCCAAACGTTGATGCACCGGTTCCTGCAATAATCACGACACCTGGTTGACAGGTCGTGGCGGCAGCCCACGCGATCACCACATCACTTTCAATAACCACTCGGCCGCCTAAACCTAGCGGCGAAATCAGTGCGCGATATACTTCGGCATCAGCTTCATGGTTGAGACCTGCCAACCCAATAACCGCCATTTTGCAATCGGCCAAGGTGTATTCTGTGCCCTGTACCAATTCATGAAGGGTTTGAAACAACGCTGCTTTTGCATCATCTTTGCCAACGGCAATGTAATTTGAAGCTGGCCCTTGAGCGGTATTCAATACTGTGCCATTCAGATCGGTCAAAATTGCCACTGTACCCGTCGCGCCACCATCAACGCCAATTATGTATGCCATATGTCTCAACCTTAGTTCATCACTAACCACGACTAAGATTGTACAACATCAGTGAATTTTGCAGGAACCATCTTCACAGGTCGGCGCACCAACTAGACGATTGATGGTGTAGCGGCGACGAGCAATCCACCCATAAATTTTTGGGCCTAACCAGTTCATACCAGGCAGATAAAGCAATGGGGATAGGGGCCATAACAGGGGCAGGGAACGCGCCAGATAGCGTACACTGAAGAATCCTACCAGTACCTGCTCATCAGTGGTAATAACATGGATCGCCCCCATCAGATCTGTATAGTCGAGATTGGGATATTGCTCGTGAACCATTTGTGCATCAAATGATTGGGTACGATTTAGCCAGTCCAACCGAGATACTAGCCGATTGGATTGGCGGCATAGCACACAATTCCCATCGTACAGTAGTGTAATTTTCAATGCACCAACTCCTTACTCACCATCTACTTCTATTATAGACCAATTGTATGGGGTGATGGCTATCGGCAAAAAAACAGTACATTGGCAATTGCCGTATCCAGTAGTGACGACCTTGCGAACAATACGTGAGATGGCGCTTAGGTGAAGCAACGGGGTGCAATGTCGCCGTCTTCACCGATTATCTGCAAAAGTGGACTATCATTGTTGAAGGTCTGAAAGATCTAGCTCTAGTATTAGGTGTGCCAGTGGTCGCCATTGCGGCAGTGGGCCATGACGGGTTGCGTTCTATTTGCACGCGCCATGCTTTGCTTTTGATTCACGCGACCAACGTGTTTAGCAACAGTTGATTGACGATAAGATTATCAAGCGATAATGCTCCGGCAACCGACAATCTACCGCTAAAAAAGCGGGCTGCCGTCGAGAACAGCCCGCTTGTGATTTCCCTCGGTACCTGATTAGCTGACCAACGTCGCCTTCAGCGTAATTTCGACACTTGCCAACGCTTTCGATATAGGGCAATTGACTTTAGCGGCTTCTGCAAGTTCTTGGAAGGTGGCTTCGTCAACGTTGGGTGCATCAACCTGAGCTACCAGTTCAATTTGGGTAACGGCGAAGCCAGCGTCGCCTTTCTCCAATTTGACATGGGCGACTGTTTCTACTTTCTTCGCAGGGAATCCGGCACGTTCAAGTGCGACGTTCAAAGCCATGCTGAAACAGCCAGCATGGGCCGCTCCCAACAATTCCTCTGGATTGCTACCTGCACCCTCTTCAAACCGTGATGCGAACGAATAAGCAAAATCCATGGCTGGTAACTTCATTGTGCCGTTGCCTTCCTTCAGTGTACCTTCCCAAACGGCCTGTGCTTTGCGAACGGGCATCATTTACTCCTTTTTTTGAATGCTCATTTGAAAAATTCACACTCATTGTAAGGCTAAATGCCAATCCGTCAAATTAGAAACTCATAAACCATAAGACTGATAGCCTACTATGCCTGTGGGTAGACATTTACAAGCCACTGATACAACGGAGCCATGTTTTGGCAATGCTCGAAGCAGATATCGGTGAACTGGGGCGAGCCTGCCGTCTCAACACTTATCTGGGCTGATCGGGCGTGCAATCCTTTGTAGCGCAGCAAGTCAGCGCGGGGATGGTCAGCATTATGGCCTCTGGGCACACGCTTATATTGTTCCCCGCCGGTCGAGTATCGTTCACTAACAGTTGTCAGTGCCGCTTGAAGTGCCGCTCCTTGCTCGTCATCAGCCACCGCAGCTCGGAATGGCTCCATAAAATGTTTGGGAAATATGTGTAGTCCAGCATGGATCCAAGCGCCATCGGCATCGAGATGAAAATAGAAACCAGGGCGCTCAGTTTTCTTGCCGCCGCCTTCACCAATGACAATCCCCAAGTTAGTCTTATAGGGTGTCTTGTCTTTGCTAAAACGTGTATCGCGATAAATCCGCATCATGGAGCCAGCCCCGTTGGTGCGTGTGTCATATTCAACACCGGGGAATATGGTTTGCAGGCGCTCGCCCATCGTAACGATGAAGTTCAGTGCTGGTTTTTGTACCAGGTCAATATAATCTTGCTTATGGGCCTGGAACCATTCACGATTGTTGTTCGCCGCCAAATCGCGGAAGAACTGGGCATATGCAACAGGAAAGCCGGAAAAGTTGCTCATGATGTCATCTCCTGATTGAGTGTTCTACAACAGAGTTACGTTAATTATAGAACAAAAGTTCAATCCAGGCTTGTCACCAATGCCTCGACCATTTTTAGTGTACTTCGCAGTGGCAGATCATCCGTTGCTTTATCCCTATTCCATAAACTGACTAGCAACCCCGCCACATTTCCATCGCGGGCGATGCGTTGCAAGGTTGCAGCAATGGTATCGGGCGTCGGGCCGTTGGGAGCAGGATAGCCCAATGCTGGCATATACTGTGGATCGACAATGTCCACATCGAGGTGGATGTAAACGGGATGGGTTGGCAGAGGGGTAGTCAGCAAGGCGTTGACATCCGTGAACACTGCAATTTCACTGGCCCGCAGGTTCTCGCCTTCTTCTGGGTCCAGATCGCGTCCATCGGTGAATAAAATATGGTTTTCGGGTATTGGTTCCAGACCTACACTCGCCATCAAATGCTGGTTACCACGCCCAACCAGGATTGCAAGCGGCATTCCACCCAAAAAGCCACTCGGCGTGGTTTCCGGTGTGTTGAAATCGCCGTGTGCGTCGTACCAGACGATACCCAGGTTATCCTGCGCCAGTCCTTTGACCATGCCCAATGCGCTGACGCAATCGCCAGCCAGCACAATCGGGAAGCGAGTGGCATGACTCGTAATTGCCTCTGCCAACGCTAGATTGACCGCTACTACTGGATCATGTTGATCATAATCCGGCTCAATTTCCACCCAGGTGGCACTAATTCTATCGACGAAACCACTGGCTCGAATTTCATCGCCCTCGTTGCGCCCCGGTTGCTTGTGGCCCAAAAAATGCGGAACATTGATGCACACGAATTCAATCATGATTGCTCCTTTTCCTAAACAGCGAAAATCCTCCACCGCATTGTAGCACGGCAGTGGATTTCCTAGAGACGATTGTCTGTGTTGGCTAATTTTCGAGTTCGATTGCCATTGCCACGGCTTCTGCACCACCCAAGCAAAGCGACGCAATACCGCGCTTCAAGCCACGTTGTTGCAGTGCATGAATGAGGGTCACCAGCACCCTTGCGCCGCTGGCCCCAATGGGATGGCCGAGTGCCACGCCGCCGCCATTAACATTAAGCTTTTCTTCCGGCAGATGATAACCGTCGCGTTCCAGGCCGCGCAAATCGGCCAATACCTGCGCCGCGAAAGCTTCATTCAACTCGACCAGATCCACATCGTCCATTGTCCAGCCCGCTTTTTCCAGAGCAATTGGAATGGCTTTGACAGGTGCATAGAACAACCACTTCGGTTCAACAGCAGCCTGACCATAACTGACAATACGGGCGATGGGGGTATGGTCGTTGGCTTCTGCATATGCTCGGCTGGCAACAATAACTGCCGCCGAACCGTCATTTAAACCTGGCGCATTACCGGCAGTAACGCGCCCATCAGATTGGAAGGCTGGACGCAATTTTGCCAGAATTTCGGGGGTAGTATCGGCCCGAATCGGCTCATCAGTCTCCACCACGACCGTCTTTTTGCGGAGTTTGATCTCGATGGGAACGATTTCCTCTTTGAAACGGCCTTCGATGGTAGCAGCGTGCGCCTTCTGATGGCTCTCGTAAGCAAACTGGTCCATCTCTTCGCGGGTGACTTCAAACTGGTTGGCGATGAACTCTGCGGCGTCGCCCATCACCCAATCTTCCATATGACACCACAGCCCATCGTGCAAGATGCCATCTTTCATTTCGATATGGCCGTATTTGTTGCCTGTGCGCCCGTGCATATTGATGAAGGGCACATGTGTCATACTTTCGGTTCCGCCCGCGACATATAAATCACCATCGCCAGCACGGATGGCACTGGCCCCCAGCATCACTGCTTTTAGCCCACTGCCACACACTTTATTGACAGCCAACCCACCAACATTTTCAGGATAGCCGGCACCAATCCAGACCTGGCGGGGAACAGCCTGACCTGATCCAGTAGGGATGACCTGCCCCAGAATCACTTCGTCAACATTTTCAGGATTGATTCCACTGCGTTCGACGGCGGCTTTTACCGCGTGTTGAGCGAGTTGTACGGCACTAAGCGGGGCCAGTGATCCCAGTAGCTTGCCCTGTGGGGTACGGGCTGCACCGAGGATGACTGCCTCTTGCGCCGCGTTGCCATTACTGCCCATGGAGGAATTCCTTTCGGTAGTAAACTCTAATTGAACGAAGATTTGATTATCTATATTGACTAGAGGATACCGCGCTTTAGGCAAAGAATCAACGAAATGCACGCTGGGCACGCTGCAAATAACGGTCGCGTTGTTTATGTTGTCGTGAATCGTTGGCGGTAGTGGTTAACTGGATGGCCCAAAACGCTTGCAATAGATGGGTATAGGTGGTGGCACGGGGAATCATTTGTTCATCTTTCAACAGGCGAGCCAGTTCCCACCGATACCAGACCCAGTGACTCGGTGCAACATTTTCATAGGCTGGATGAGCGCACAACTGCCCAACCGCATAGGCGCTATCGGTCCAATCGGCTTTATTCCAGCCGACCAGCCTTAGATGGTGACCATCCCAGATGAAATGATGAGGCAGTGGATCGAGGTGATTAAGCGTGACTTTGGCGGGTGTGTTCCATGTTGGGCTGACTTGTTCGTGGATATGACGTACCAGATCGGCTAATGTTTCATAATCTGAATGATTTTCGTCGAGTTGGGCCAGTTCGGATTCGATCATCGCCAGAATATCCCCTGGTGTTTGCGGCGCTGTGCCCATCAGGGAAATCTCACTGGTATAACGAGCAAATGGTAAATTGGTTGGCGTACCCAACAGCGCCATGATGCGATACCACATCTCCTCGTCGGGAGTAGGCGGGTGTTGTAGCAACGCACCTTCAATCCATTCGCAAATCAAGACTGGGGCATCCAATTCGTCGGCGGTTTCGCTGGCATAGAAAGCACGTGGCCCAACGCTAATTCCCAGATCATCCAATGCTAACAGAATTCGGTATTCACGTGTGGCACGAGATTGGTCGTGGTGATGATAGCATTTGATGGCAAGTGAGGGGTATTGCGCTGGATCGCCTGGCGTGGCTTTTATCAACGTTCGATTTTGATTGGTTGTGATGACCTGCAATGTCCAACCAGCGATCTGGGAGACCTGTTCCGCAATCCCTACTAATAATGTTGGAATATCAAGTAAATTGGCATCAAAACCATGAATATCAAAGGACAATATTAGCCATCTCCTCAATTAATGGATGCCCAGCATAAACACCCCGATAGGATTCGGGCAATAAGGCTGCCAATGCACACATGATCCGTTCTGTATATTCTCTGAGTTTCTCGCCTCTGGCGCGGCCTTCGGGCAAACGATATGGCTTGCCGATATGTACGTATACTCTGGGGCGGGGCAGCTTGAAGGTTCTTTCTGATCCCCAGACCGCAACGGGCAAAATGGGGACATTGGCACGGGTAACCAGGAACGCGGCCCCTTCCATACCCTGTATTAATGCACCGGTATGGCTGCGATGACCTTCGGGTGCAATGGCAAAATTGTAGCCCTGTTTGATAACGCCCAGGGCGTGCATTAAGGCGCGGCGGTCTGGTGCATTTTGCTCAATCCAGATCGGGGATCCGATACGGAAAAAAGGCTCCAGAAACGTACCTTTGTATTTTTTTGCACTGAACGCGGAAGGCCATTGCTTGATTGTAAATTGTGAAGCAATAGCAGGCACATCCATATACGATAAATGGTTGATGGTAATCAGTACCTGATAGTCTGGCAAGTTTTTGCGCCCAATCACACGCAATGAGCCAAAAGCATAAATGAGAAATTTGGCGATGAAACGTGCCCCAATCAAAGGTTTAGGGTACTCTACATCGTCTCGTGATTGTGTCATCTTGTACTCTATTATCCATGTTCCGAATATTCATAGATTAGCGGGCGTATAGGGGTTTAGCAAGGCATAATTGGCTATGGAATGCTGATCTGTCCAGCAGTGTGATCAGCCGCACGGATGGGTTCCGGCAGACGATAGCGCGTAGTGCAACGCAGTATCAATTCGCAGGCAGTATCCAGGGTGGCACGATGACCCACTGACACATACACAGGTTTAACATTGGTTCGAGTCCGCACGACTCTGCCGATGAGTTCACCACGATTCATCAGTGGGACCTGGTTGCCTTTTTCGCTAGCTGGTTCGTCATGCTGGCCGATCAACCGTGTTTTGCCACATCCCACCGTTGGGCGCTCCAGCCATAAGCCGATGTGAGCTGCAATCCCCAAGCGGCGCGGGTGTGCAATTCCCTGTCCATCAAAAATGTAGGCATCGGGTATTGTCGTCAGCTTATCATGCGCTTTCAAAATGACAGCCCCTTCGCGAAAGGACAACAGTCCGCTGATGTAGGGAAAGGGTGTTGGGATTTGGGCAGTGGCAACTTCGACCTGCTCTAATGCCGGGAAACGCATCACGACAATCGCGGCACGGCTAATATTGTTCTTGACGCTCACATCAACGCCTGCTACCAGCCGCAAATTCTCCAGGTCAATTGGCGTTTGGGTATCCACCTGTCCGGCCAGCGATTTTTGTAGGGCGATGGCGTCGGTTGCTGAAAGGTTCCAGGTATGGGGGATCATGACAGCGCCTTTAGATATGCGGTTGTGGAGGGAATGTCGGGATTGCTGCGCTGGCTGTATCCCGTTGAATCGTTGCTAACAGGAATGCAGCTAAGATTGCCGGGCGAATATTCTCGAAGCCCATGCTAGCTGTTTCCAGCAAGATTCCCTTCCGCACTAGCAGCCGTGCCATTGATTGCTGGGAGCGAATATCGGTGCGCTGCCCACTTTGTTGTGCCCGCGCCATATCAAACAAGATCTGCCGTTCGCCATCGCTCAGGCTGCGCCAAATGGTTTTGCATTCATCTTGCATTTCCTGGACATTGAGAAGCGCCGCAATCGCTTCATGGTCGGAATGTCCGGCCAGATTGGGATTTGTTGTCCAGGCCGCGAAGGAAGCTCGTAATAGGCCTGCGTGACCACCGGTAATCGCCATCAATTGCTCACGCAGCGCATCGGGTGGCGGTGGTGTATCGCGGCGGGCAGCCAAACGACGGAAGGTTTGAGCGGTATCTGAGGGGCGATATGGCGACAGGAAATGACGCGAGTCGTTGAATAGCTCATAGAACGGCTCATAGGCCAGGTGTTGATCAGCAGGAACTAGCAACGGCATAATCTGGCGGGCGGCAATGAGAAACAATAGCCGATCTTTATACTGATCGCGCAAGCTCCGCATTGTTTGGAAGAAACGTGCTGGCAGCTCGGCCAGGAACTTCTCGAACTCGTCAAAGATGAAAACAAGCCGGATCGGTTGCTCTACACCAGCAAATACACGCTGGACTAGATCCTCTAGATAGCGGAAAGCAACGATGTGTACATGGTTCTGCTCGTCGGGCCACAACCGGTGATACATGGCATATAAGGCATCGGGATGCGCGATGTGGTTGGGATCGCTGATATGGCTCACCAGGTCATTTTCCATCACAGTTCTCAGCAGGCGTGTGGCGATCAACTCATAGCCCGACCAGCCTGATGGCATTTCTGTATCCATCGCGCTGGGAATAGGTTCTAGCAGACTATTGGCATCTAAATTGATGAAAACACAGCGAGCTTGTTCCTGATAGTGTTGGTAAAGATAGCGTGTTTGGACATCGCGCCGTAGCAAGCGCCGGATAAAGTTCGTTTTGCCGACGCTGCCCACGCCAATTACTTCAGTCGATTGGCCGCCGTGAATATAGCCAAACACAGCTTCCAAATCGGTTTCGCGGAAGTCGATGCTGAGTTGCGGACCTTGTTGGGGTGACATTGGCTTACCTGCTATAGTCTGCGATTTATCAACCAGAATAGTATAATCGAGACGACGTTAAATCCTACCCCAAAAATAATGGAGAATAATCGTGAGCGACGAACAGCATGAACTGATTAACCGCCGCTTTCATGTGCTGGATAAAGGATTCGTAGAATTGCAAGACGTGATGGGCGATGACCTGGCGATTGTCAATGCGGCGCGGGTGTCGTTCCTGGGCAAGAGCAAAGGAGCCGAGCGCGATAAGAAACTACTCTTTTATTTGATGCGCCATCATCACACGAGTCCGTTTGAAATGGTAGAGTTCAAGCTACGTCTCCACGGGCCTTTGGTCGTTTTCTGGCAGCTTGTGCGGCACCGGACGGCACATTTGAATCTCAGGTCGGGCAGGTATACGCCTTTTGAAGAAGACGAGTTCTATGTGCCTGATGTCTGGCGACGACAATCCGAAGACAACAAGCAAGCTAGCGAGGGCGAAATTAATGCCGCTAATGGGGAGGAATTGACAGCGTTGCTAATCGACCATTATGAAGCTGGCTTTAAGCTCTACCAACAGGCGCTTGCTGCAGGTGTGGCGAAAGAACAGGCACGGCTATTCCTGCCGGGATTCTCGGTGTATTACACGGCTATCTGGAAGATCGACGCCCATAACTTGATGCACTTCCTCCGCCTGCGGATGGCTGAGGACGCACAGTGGGAAATCCGACAATATGCGAATACGATCTACGAGATTTTTAAGGAGGTGCTTCCCTGGACAGCGGAGGCGTTTGAGCAATATCGGTTGAATTTGTAGCCTAAATCACGCGCACCCGGCTGCCGTCGGCCAGTTTTTCCACCTCGATCCGCACCGGGAAGGCATCGCGTAATTCGTCGATGTGTGTAATCACCAAGATCAGGTCGAAGTCGTCTTGGATAGCATTGATGGCTTCGACCAACCGTTCGCGCCCTACATTGTCCTGCGTACCGAAACCCTCATCTAGAAACAGCGTTCGCAATTGCGCTCCGGCTCGCCGTGCCAACAACTGACTGATGGCAACTCGAATAGCGAAATTGATGCGGAACGCCTCGCCGCCACTGTAGAGCATATAATCCCGCGTGCCAACCTCATCTCCAATCCAGATGTCGAAGGTCTCTGCCACACCGCCGGTTTTCTTCTCGCGTTGCGTATCAAAGCGTACCGTCAGTCGCCCTTCGGTCATTTTTGCCAACAGGCGATTGGTGGCTGCTTCCAATTCAGGAATGGCGGCCTCAATGATCATGGCTGGAATACCATTTTTGCTGAACGCATTCTTGAGTTGTTGGTAGACAACTTGCTCTTCTTGCATATCGCTCTGACGCTGCTGCAATTGCTCATAACGACGGCGCATGTCGTCAATCGCGTGTAGCTTTTGTCGGAGTGCCGTGCGCTTTTCCATCGCCTGGCGTTCTTGAGTACGCTGCTGTTGCATTTCACTCTCACGGCGGTGCATCTCATCTACCCGCACGCGAATCTCGACCAACTGCGTCTCGATCTTGGTTGCTCGCTCTTCCAATTCAGCCAATGCCTTGCGCCACCGACTCTCGCGTGCCAGGGCCTCTTCCAGTGATTGCTCGATCTCTGGCAAAGATTTCAGCGCGATTTCGAGTTGCGTTGATTGTTCCTGATAGGTTTTGTATTCCTCCATCATTTCGCGGATCTCATCGTGTGCCTGTGAATCATAGCCCAGGCTGTCGCGTCGCTGCTCAATTTCAGCCAGTGATTGATGCAATTCGTGGGCAAAATCCTTATCGGCAATCGTCGCTTGCAATTGGTGAACATGGGTTTGTAACTCGCTAACCCGATGCAGGGCGGCCTCAGCTTCGCGGTATTGGTGTTCCAAGCTGCCCAATTGTCCGCGTAGCGGAGTCAACTTTGGCAGGTTCGGGGCAAGGATACGACGTGTCTGTTCCCGTTCTTCCATCTCCTCCTGAATTACTTCGACTCGCGCTTTATTGGCACGGAAACGGTCTCCGCGTGTTGTTCCCTCTTGATAAAATTCCTCAATCAAATTTTCACGATGTTCGTCATCCAGTGATTGTCCACACAACGGGCAATTGGCTTCAGTGGATTGCTCGACCATCTCCAGCCGGTGTTTGATGGCATCCATTTCGGGGCGTAGCGTATCATTCTCAGCTTTTAGTCCGACCATTTCACTTTTCAGGTCGCTGATTTCTTGTTCCAGAGTCGCCGAGCGGGCCTCATCTTGTTCCAGCAGCCCAATCTCCTGGCGCATATCGTCGATTTGAGCCTGCAACACTGCACCGACTTCCCCCTGTCGCGTGGCTTCATCAATCAGCGTTTCAGATGAGACGATTTCGTGTTCGATCTGTTGTTGCACACCAGCGATTTGCTGTTTGATACGCTGGATCTCGCCTTCGACATCTAACAGCTCACGCAGCTTGTTGCCCAATTCCTGATCTGCATCACGAGCCTCAACTAGTTTGTTATAACCATCTTCAATTGTCTCGCGTTGGTCAATCACTGCTTGATAGTCTGCCAATCGTTGCCGATAATGTGCGATCTGGTCCTCAACACCACCTATTTCACGTTGGCGCTCGTTGATCTGGTATTGCGCCTGCCGCAGTTCACTCTCGGCTGCCTGAAGCTCGGTCTCAGCGCCAGCCATTTCACGGAAGCGAGCCTCAGCTTGTGCCACCAATTCGCGGGCTTGCTCCAATTGCTCCTCTGCCAGTTCAAATTCCTGACGCACCACTGGCTCCTGAGCAATTTCTTCTTCGGCTTCTTGCATCTGGGTAGCGATGACAGTCAGTGAATTGTTAATTTCGCGTAGACGCGCTTTGGTGCGATCTTCGTAGATGCCCCACAAATTCAGGTTCAGGATTTCGGCCAGGATGCGTTTGCGATGGGCTGGAGCCTGCACGGTAAAGGCATCGGCCCGCCCTTGCTGTAAATAGGCCGAATTGGCGAAAGTGTCATAGTCCAGGCCAATCAGTTGCTTAATCTTATCCTGAGTCTGGCGGATGGAAGGCTCGCTGATAATGCGAAAGGTGTTTTCATCTTCCACCCAACCAAATAGATCCAGCATGGTTGTGCCCGGAGACCGCCCGCCCGATTTGCGCTTGTTGCCAAGCCGCCGCCGCCGCATGATTCGGTAGAGGGTCTCATGCTGCACAAAGTCGAGCGTGACCACCATTTCTTCCTGCCCGATGTGAATCAGTTCATCATCGGAACGTGCCCGCGCCTTGCCCCAGATGGCCCAGGTCACTGCGTCCAGAATAGAGGATTTACCAGCTCCATTTGGGCCGCTGAGACAGGCTAAATGGATGCCTTCAAAGTAAATTGAGTCAGGATTTCGGTAAGCTAAAAAATTCTTTAATTCCAGACGAATTGGCAGCATCAGTTTTTCCTCAAAACATCATCTATCAATAGGGTATCGTTTTTGGAGAGAGGACGCTAATATTTCGACTTCAGTCAACAATACGCAAAATGTGAATTAGATTGTTTGAAAAGTGCAAACATCAATATGATAGGTTCGCTTGAGAATACGTGTCAAGCAAAAGGCAGCCATTTTAGCGGCGACACGAGTACATAAGCCAATAACGGAACGGGCCAACAAGCGTTCCAAGAAACGGCCTGTATTCTGGAGAAGATTGAAAGCGGTCTCAATCCGGCGACGGAACCGATTAAGCAAAGTCTTGATCACGGGTGGGTTCTGGGCGGATTGGTTACGACGCAAGTAAGTCCACATCCGGTTTCCTGTATGGGAAAAGAGCGTGCGTTGCCAGTCTTCGCCGATAAAACCTTTATCGCCCAGAATGTGCATGTTGCGAACCTGATGCAAGACAGGTTCCGCTGCCTGACGTTCATCGGTATGAGCCGGCACCAGGTCATAGACCAGGGGCAGACCGTCCAGGGTGGTCAGCATGACCAGCTTATAGCCGAAATAGTGCATCTTGCGGCTGGAACAATAGCCGTAACTCGCGCTGCCAGCAAAGTCACTGTGGCGCTTACTACGTTTATAGCCCCCCACTGGGATGGGTTTCGTATCCACGATCAACACGTTCAGATCATCTTCCATCAACCGCTGTACCCAATACCATCGCAAGGCTTCTAGTAATTCCCGCAAGTGTTTGGCACGACGGTTGAACTGGCTTTGATCAGGCAGTTGGGGAAACATGTCCCCATAATTGGCGCGTATATGCCCCAAAAACTGCGTTTCACCGGGATAGGGCAGGTATTCTTGTGCCAATAGCAAGGTCAACACTTCGCTATCTCTGAACTCCGGGCGGGCACCAGGTTTATGTTTCCGCCATTCGGTTCCGTGAGCCTGATACCAATCATCAACTTCTACATAGATGGTTGTCAACAACGTTTCCATGTCTATACTTGAGGTCATTGGAATGCCTTCCGAGTATCGTGTTTGTCGAATTTCCATTCTCGAAGGTATTCCGATTTTGTCAACTTAATTCACATTTTGCGTACAATATGAAGTCGAAACTGTCGGAATTGGTTTGTGGGGATAGAATTCACGTTTGTATCAGAGGCATAGATCGTGCAGAGAAATGAACAACGGCGGAGACCTGCCCCGCCGTCATGTTGTTCGGACCGATTATCGAGTTATTCGATTTCGACCTTAACCTTGGTTGCTGCCTCGGCCTCTTCTTCTTCATCTTCTTCCGATTTGCCGCGCTTCATCATCACTTCCAAATCTTCTTTGGCAGCTTCGAATAGCGAACGGAAGGAGTCGATGAAAGCCTGACCAGCATTGCGCGTGTGGTCACGGAAATCCTTCGGGAACAACGATTCAATCGCTTTGCCTAGTTCTTCAATAGCGACACGCTGGTGATGAACGAATTCCTTGAAGGCGCTTTCGCCCTCTTCCTCGTCCATCTCTACTGCTTCCTGCACTTCTTCTTCGACCTGTTCTTTGGTCATTGGTGAATCCTTTCGTAGTTATTGAAACAAGAGTGTCTCTATAATAACTCTACGTAGCAATCGTGGAAAGGTTTCAGTAGCCTAATTTGCGGTTGACAATGTTCATCAACGGTCTATTTTCAACGTAGCGCTTCAAGTTTTCCTCGAAAACAGCGGCAGCCTTCTGATGATAATCGCGCATGTTGCCGGAAATATGGGGGCTGATAACCATATTGGGGGCTTTCCATAATGGATGATCAGATGGCAATGGCTCGTCTTCAAACACATCGAATGCCGCACCAGCAATCCGACCCGCTTGCAATGCTGTCAGCAATGCTGCCTCATCGACGATACCTCCGCGACCGACATTAATAAGAAATGCTGTTGGCTTCATGGCGTCAAACAGTCGTTGATCGAAGCTGTGCCGCGTTTGCTTGGTCAGTGGCAGCGTCAATACCACGAAATCACATTCTTTTATCATAAAGGCGGTGGCTTCAGGTGGGTATAATCGGTCACAGATTTCACCCTCTGGATCGCCTGTCCCAGGCAGCGTATAGCGGTCGTCTATCGGATGTTTAACATCACGCTTGGTTGCCAGCACTGTTGCTCCAAATGCCCGACAGAGCCGTGCCACTTCGCGCCCGATACGCCCGTAGCCCAGAATGCCCACTGTCGATTTACTGAGTTCCTGTGCCAGAAAAATTGAGAAGCGATCTTCGGACCAATTGCTCTGTGTCTGATGCTGGATCATCGTGGGTATTCGATGCCCCAACGCCAGAATCATACCTACAACATATTCGCCGATTTTGGTGACATGAATTCCGCTACTGGTGGTAATTATCAGGTCAGGGTTGGCGGTGGTTAGCGGATCATTTAACAGTAGATCAACACCTGCAAAAAAGCTATGCACCCATTTTATATCGGTGTTTAGTGTGGTTGGCGGCAACAAATTGGTGGTATAGAGGACCTCGGCTTGTTGCCATGCCTTGTTAGGAACATCTTTGGCTTTGTCGGCTGGATGCACGCGCAACTTGATTTGTGGCGAAACGGCGCGAAAACGATCCAGAATATCGTCGTGAAATTTGATCGTAATCAAAACATTAATCGTATCGGTCATAATTTTCTGCGGCCTAGAAGTGAAATTGCACCAATGACTATAAGTATAACCTGTCCGACCAATAAATAGGGCAACCAATCGCGCAGATTAAAACTTGATTCACCAACAGCCGTGCCAACCAGGGTATTGTGATCGTTTGAATCATTTGTTTGTGCAGATTTTGTTGGCGAATTGGCAGGAACATCCTGAGCTACGGCAGCGGCAGTTGGCAACACAATCGGTGTTGAAGTTATTGGTGGGGATGTCGATGAGGCGGTCGGTGTCCAGGTTGGTGTATATGTCCACGTTACAGTGGGTGTGAAGGTCGGAATCGTTGGCGATGGGGTGAAGGTTTGGGTCGGGGGTGGTGGTGGCTGATATGGAACCTGTGTTGGGGCAGGTGCAGATGGCCCCGAAGGTGGATCTTCAGCAGGTGGTGGAGCGGGTGGCCCAGAAACGCCAGTCCTTCGTCCGAACACCAGCGTATAGTAACGCCCGGTGGCGCTGCTGGCGATGCCAACGCCGACTTCGTTGACGTTGCGGTTGGTCAAGCTGGCATAGTGAACAGGGGAATTGATCCAGAAATTCCAAGCATGGGAAGCGTTTGCGCTGTAGCCACCATAGATGTTCTCAATGATCCAGTCTCCGCTATAGCCATTGGCCGCCGCACGATCAGCAGGCATCGAACCATTGCTTTGCTGGTGACTGATGTGTCCAGTATCGGCCATGTATTGGCTGTGTTGTTGGGCTGCCGCTGCTAGCTGGTCGTTCCAGGCATAAGTGTACAATCCCAACTGTGAACGCAGGCTGTTGATCTGGTTGAATAGCCACTGTTTTTCATCACCCTGAGCATTTGCCGCCGTAACCATTTGCAACAGGATGATAATAATAATTGCCAGGACATAGATTCGTTTCGCCATAAGATTCACCCGGTGATTTACGTCTTAACGGTAAGAGGCTGTCGCGGAAAAGTCAATGGATAACACCATGCCTCTTTATACGCATCTAACCTGTTGGCGCAGAAAAGTCTCAGCCTTTGGCGCTGGATTCGTGGCTGGAAAATGGTATCATTTACCCATGATAATTGACAAACTCAACCGCCCCCTACGCGATCTTCGCATTTCGGTCACTGACCGCTGCAACTTTCGTTGCCCTTATTGTATGCCAGAGGAAATCTTCGGCGAACGCTATCAGTTTCTGCCCAAAACCGACATTTTGACTTTTGAGGAAATTGTGCGATTGGCACGGATTCTGGTCGGGCTGGGCGCACAAAAACTCCGCCTGACGGGTGGTGAACCTTTGATGCGCCAGCAGGTTGAGCAACTGGTGGCCGAGCTGGTCAACATCGAAGGCGTGGAAGACCTTGCTATGACCACCAACGCCTATCTTTTACCCAAAAAGATTCAGGTGCTAAAAGAAGCCGGTTTGCGGCGCATTACGGTCAGCCTCGATTCATTGGATGACGCTGTGTTTCGGCGAATGAATGGCAACAAAAGTAGCGTCCAGAAGGTGCTGGAAGGCATAACAGCAGCCGAGCAAGCTGGTTTTGGTCCACTGAAGATCAACTGTGTAGTCCAGCGTGGCGTAAACGACCACACGATTGTAGATCTGGCACGTTATTTCAAAGACCGAGGCCATATTGTGCGCTTCATCGAATATATGGATGTCGGTACGATGAATGGCTGGAAAATGGATGAAGTGCTGTCTGCCAAAGATATTGCAGGTATGATTGATGCTGTGATGCCCATTGAACCGCTGGAGCGCAATTATCGTGGTGAGGTCGCCATGCGCTATCGTTATCGGGATGGCAGCGGTGAGATTGGAATCATTGCCTCGGTCACGCAACCGTTTTGCGGCGATTGCACCCGATTACGCCTTTCACCAAAGGGTGAATTATTCACCTGTCTGTTTGGGACTAAAGGGCTGGATTTGCGCCAACCTTTGCGCGATGGGGCCAGTGATGCAGATATTGAAGCTATGCTCCGTCGCTTGTGGGGACGCCGCGTGGATCGCTACTCTGAAGAACGTTCGGAGACCGGACGCTCTCGCGGTGGCAAAGTCGAAATGTATCATATTGGCGGCTGAAAACAAAACGGGCCAGTAGTTTGAAATAACCAGCCCGTAAGTGATCTATTCGCATAACCCCAAGTTAACGATTCAGCCGTTCCCAACGTGCTACCCATTTCCAGTTGGAGGTATCACGTTCATTGCGGCGCACAATTTGGGCAGCTTTTTGGCGATTGTTATGTTCAAACAATGCCGCTGAAATTGCTGCCACCTCGGGAACTAGATGGCTGGAGTCTGCATCCATCTCGAAATGCTTTTCCACAAACTCGGTATCATAACGCCCGGCCAGAAACCGTTGACTGTTCATCAAATGTTGATGGAAGGGGATGTTGGTCTTGATACCCATAATTTTGTATTCATCCAGGGCACGGCGCATCCGGATAATGGCCTCGGCGCGTGTCTCGCCCCAACAAACCAACTTAGCGAGCATCGGATCATAGAACGGTGTAACCTCATAACCTTCGTAGATGCCACTATCGAGCCGCACGCCCGGCCCGCTGGGGGCGATATAGGACGAAATTTGGCCTACTGATGGCATAAAATTATAGTAGGGGTCTTCAGCATTAATCCGGCATTCGATAGCATGACCGCTGATTTTCAAGTCTTCCTGACGTACACTCAACCGCCGCCCACGCGCAACACGGATTTGCTCCCGTACTAAGTCTACACCGGTAATCAACTCCGTGATGGGATGCTCAACCTGGATACGGGTATTCATCTCCAGGAAGTAATAGTCACGATCTTGGCCGACCAGACATTCAATCGTACCCGCGCCAACATAATCTACGGCTTGCGCGGCTTTAACCGCCATCTCCCCCATTTTAGCTCGAAGCTCATCATCCATGATGACGCTGGGAGCTTCTTCTACGAGTTTTTGATGGCGGCGCTGGATGCTGCACTCGCGCTCGAACAAATGGATGGTGTTGCCCTCATGATCAGCCAATACCTGAAATTCGATATGGCGTGCACCTTCAATCAGTTTTTCCAGATATACACGTCCATCACCAAAGGCGCTTTCAGCTTCGCGGCGGGCCGTTTCGATGGCGGCGGGCAAATCGTCCAGAGTCCGCACAATCCGCATACCCTTGCCGCCACCACCTGCGACAGCCTTCACCATCAGGGGGAAGCTGATTTCATCTTGAGCAAAGCGTATCATTTCCTCATCCGAAATGCCGGGTTCTGTGCCGGGGATAATGCGCACCCCAGCTTTCTTCATTGTCTCACGGGCGGCTTCTTTATCGCCCATCACCCGAATGGCTTCTGGCGGCGGGCCAATCCAGACAATGCCTTCGTTAATCACTGCTTCAGCAAAGTGTTCTCGTTCGCTGAGAAAACCAAATCCGGGATGAATAGCATCCACTTCGGCACGGCGAGCCACACCCAGGATCTTTTCAACCACCAGATAGCTTTCGCGCGGCGGTGGCGGGCCAATATGATAGGCTTCGTCTGCCTGGCGCACATGTAGCGACTCGCGGTCTGCATCCGAGAAAATCGCTACCGTGCGAATACCTAACTCGCGGCAGGCCCGAATGATGCGAATCGCAATCTCGCCTCGGTTTGCGATCAGCACTTTCTTGATATTAATAATTGGCATCTGTTCAGTCATTAAAGTGTCCTTACTGGGCAAACAATTGCTTTCCAGAAACGCCGCTATTATACCGCAAACTCCCTGATACTTCAGCATCCATACACAACAAAACGGCGCTCTGCTCACAGAACACCGTTTGCATTTCCATATCGTGTCGGATCAACGTCGCTTCGGGAACCGGCTGATAACTGTTATTGTCTCCGGTACAGTGGCACGACCACCGATTGCCAATTCTGCTGGTGGTTTGCCAGGCTTGCTGCGGACTGCATTACAAAAGACCAGCAGTGGCGTTCCTTCACTTGCATGGTTAGTTTTTACCAATGCCTGTCCGGTTTGATAGCCATCAATATCAATGCTGCACGACGTGACCGTACCGACCACACGCCCGCGCCGGTCTAGAATCGGATCGCCCGGTTGAGGCGGACGTACACCTTTGTTATCTAAGCGGAAGCGCACACAGATTTTGTCACGTTCTTGCTCGTGAGCGATGAAGGCATTTTTGCCGATAAAGAATGGTTTCCATAACTTCACAAACCCGCTGAAGCCTGCATCAGCGGGGTTCATATTCAGGTCGCCTGCCAATTCGTGTCCATATAGGGGCAATCCCGCCTCAGTTCGCAGGCTATCACGCGCCGCCAGGCCGCACGGCACGGCTCCATTATCAACCAGAACCTTGAACAAATCTGCTGCCTGATCGGGATGAACGAAGATTTCATATGCCACGCGCTCGCCAGTATAGCCAGTACGCGAGAGGATCAGGTCGAAGCCTGCCACCGACGCGTGGATGACATTGGCCCATTTCATCCCTTTGATACGTGCCTGATCGTCATCACTATCGGCCAATTGCAGCAATATATCGCGGCTAGTGGGGCCTTGCAATGCAATATCCACGCGGCGATCATCGCCACTGCTAGTTGCCCGTAAATCGCGCAATTGCACCTGATAGCGGCTTGCCAGTGTAATCCAGGGACGTTGGGCATCAATCGCTACTTCGCCCTGTAAGACTGCGTTCAGCCATGCCCAATCTTTGTCATTATTGGCAGCATTGACAACCATCATAAAGGTCTCATTAGTCAACCGATAGATAAAGATGTCATCGTGTGGAATGCCGTCAGTGCTCAGCAGATAACTATAATGGGCGTCGCCAGGAGCCAGTTTGCTCACGTCATTGGTGGTGACCGCGTTCAGAAAACATTCCGCGCCAGGGCCAGTGATGTCGAAGACCCCCATGTGCGACACATCGAAAAGTCCAGCTTTCTCTCGTGTGGCGTGGTGTTCTTCGCTGACTGAACTGTACCAGACTGGCATATCGTAACCTGCAAAAGGAACCATCTTCGCGCCTAACTCGACGTGTAGGCTGTGAAGGGATGTTGTCAACAATTCATCAGGTTCTGTTTCGTCCCATGTGAATTCAGGCAAAGAACCACCAGCGACCACATCCAAATTTTCGCCATAACAGCCGACGAAATAAGGTTTGGTCAGATCTAGGCCGGTTTGAGGAGATAAGGCATCGCTGATCTGGAAACCATTGAAACGATGGGGGGCAACAGCATCCGGGCGTACACTGATGGAAACTGGGCCTGGGATTTTGGCGTAAACATCGGTGGGGTCAATCAGGGTATAGCCGTCAGAAAGGCTGATTAACCATTGTGCAATAGCATCGACATTTCGGGCAACGTGCAGCAGATAAACCGTCTCGGTCAGTCGTTCAACAACACCTGGTGACAATGGTGTACCGTCAGCATCCAGCACCCAGGTCGCTTGCCATTCACCATAATGTAAGGCCATCACATTGCTTGTGGTTGCGTGGTCCAAAAAGACGTCCGCAATTTCACCTCTGACTTCGATACTGTGCCATGCTTCGGATGGCTCGTCATCTGGTAACACGCGGAAGTGTTCAGCAGCAGCAGCGGCTTCCTCCTGATATTGCTCAAGGGTGGGCACGGTATAGTCGATACCGGCCTGACGCGCCAGTTGGTGGATTTGCTGTTGGGCATGAACCAACGCAGCAGGATCAACTTTCGCCCGCCAAAGCCGTGCCTTGTAACCACGAGCATAGCTAAAGGGATGGGTAGCCAGCAGCAATTCGGCAATTGCATCGCCCAGTTTGTCAATTTCGGATTCATGGAAACCCCGTTGGGTAATCCACGAGGTTCCCAGGCGAATGCCGGTTGACCGAAAGGGGCTGTTATCGCCAGGGATAGTGTTTCGGTTGCAAACCACACCGGCAATATCCAATATACGTGCTGCCATATCGCCAGAAAGGGGCGTGCCATCGTCCCCTTTGATAGCCCCAACATCTACCAACAGCATGTGCGTATTGGTGCCACCATAGACAATTCGCAAACCATGACTTGCCAACCGATCTGCCAACCGTTGAGCATTAATGACCGTTTGCTGTTGCAGATCTTTGAATTGCTGGGTGGCAGCAATCTTCATTGCAACCGCCAATCCCGAAATGTTATTCAGATGGGGGCCGCCTTGTTCGCCTGGAAAGACGCCACGATCAATTTTGCGGGCCAGATTGCGACGGTGAGTTAACAGCACCGCACCACGCGGCCCGGCAATTGTCTTATGTGTGGTGAACATCACCACATCCGCGATGCCAACTGGCGACGGATACATTCCCCCGATAATTAATCCAGCTGCGTGGGAAACATCGGCCAGTAAATATGCACCCGCCGCATCGGCAATGGCCCGGAACTTCTCCCAGTCGGGTGCCCAGGGATAGGATGTGAAGCCCGCGACAATAATCCGAGGGCGGTGTTCCAGGGCCACCTGCAAAATCTGGTCATAATCCAGCAATTCGCTGTCACGCGTTACACCATAACTCACGACGTTGTACTGGATGCCGCTGCGCGATACCGGACTTCCATGCGTCAAGTGACCACCATGTAGCAGATCCATGCCCATCAATGTGTCGCCTGGATTTAACAAGGCGGTATACACAGCTGTGTTGCCAGGAGAACCAGATAGGGGTTGGACATTAACATAAAGCTGGTCTGCACTGAGATTTTCAGTGGCGAATCGTTCCGCGACACGGCGCTGGGCGAGGCTTTCGAGGATATCTGCGATTTCTGCACCCTGATAATAGCGTCGTCCGCTATTACGCCGTAGTTCAGCCAGGCGCATATCAATTTCCAAAATCTCATCTTCATCCATTTTCGGCCAATGAGCTGGGGGATACCCTTCGGCATAGATGTTGTGAAAGACCGAGCCAACCGCTTCTCGCACAGCGGCGGGAACGGAAGATTCGGAGGGGATCATGATTAATTTTTTCGCCTGACGAATTGCCTCTATATCAACGAGTGCCGCAACATCAGGATCAACTTCGGCAAGATTGCCATGGAAGAGAAAATCGTCCACAGCCACTCCTTTCATGGGGATCACTTTAAGTGGTGTCCATTTTAGCGCGAAACCACAAACAAAAACACCCCGCCAACTTGCTGACGAGGTGTGGTGTAGTGGGCACTGAGAGACTCGAACTCCCGACCTTTCGGGTGTAAACCGAACGCTCTAACCAACTGAGCTAAGTGCCCATCAATGCCAGACATTATACGGCCTGGCGATAGGCGCGTCAAGGTTGCTCTGGCGCGGCGACTGGCAACAAGGTCATATCATCAATCTTGCTCAGAACTGTGTTTTCGAGGCGCGTAATTCGTAGGTCGATGGTTGTACCCGGTGGCACTTCCTCGTCTGGTGAGTATGCGACGGCGTCAATATTCGGTATAGTAATTGTCAGACTTGTGCCATTGCCTATCAGCTGGTCATTCTCATCCAGCATAAATGTCGCTACGAAGTCGATCTCGCTGCTGGCTAACAGGCTTTGGGTCAATTCATCGCCACTTACTGTGCCACCACCCACCTCAACACCTTGCTCAAAGATCACCGCAAAATCGAGCGTCAAATTGATTACTTCTACCAGCGTGCCATCCAACAATGCGCCTGGCGTAGAGGTCACATCCAGGACAATCTGGTTTAGAAGTTCGGGGCTTTCCAGGAGCAAATCTTCTAACGAACGAGAATCAGTTTCCTCATCATTGGCGAAATACTCATTTAGATCGAGAACGCCCAATGTTTCCCATAAAGCTGGATCGTCAATGACCACCCAGCCCACTGGTAATATGGGTAACGCGGGATCGGGTTGAGCATAGCTCGCGTTGACATAAACCACACCATCCACATAGCGGGTTTCAGCGTTGAAGGTATACGTCACCATAATCTCGCTGTCCAATGGCTGCTCCGAAACGATGACGCTGGTTTGGGTGGCGATGTTGTCGAACGGTTCACCTCGAAGAATGGTCGATGTCGCTGTGGAACTGATGGACGTTAGTGACGAACCACTAAAAACATCGGGAACCGTTACAGCAACTTCCTGGGTATGAATCGTCGTCCGGTTTTCGACATAGCGGGTATAAGTATCTGCCTGGCGTAGTGCCGCGAATACACGCTGCATCAAGGCAATTTGCTCATCGCCTAAACCATCCTGGGCTTGAGTAGGTAATGGTATGACGAATACTGCCAGACATAGAATGCAAAACACCGATTTTAAACGCATAATGCTAATCCTTCACTCGCCTCTATTATGACACAGCTTTTTTAGCCTAACTCGAACAGACTATTGCCAGACCATCATATGCTATAGTTGAGTTTCGTTTTATACACAATCAACAGGATTCCAGCATGTCTCAATCACCTGATTTTGGTTGGTTATTTGATACCGTTGCTCCCGCCTATGAGGCACAGATTATCCCTGTTTTTGCACCATTAGTGGCGGATATGGTGACCTGGGCAAACCCACAATCGAGTGAAACGGTGGTGGATATTGGTACTGGCACTGGCATCGTCGCCCGGATGGTTGCTCCCCATGTGCGGCATGTTGTGGGTGTTGACTTAGCCTGGATGATGGTTAATATCGCGCAACAGCAACACGATTCCTCCAATCTGCATTTTGTTCAGAGCAATGCTCATACGTTGGGGATGGCCGCGGCGAGTTGTGACCATGTGATGTCATCGTTTGGCCTAAACGCCACCGATCCCCGGCGCGTCTTTCGGGAAATCCATCGTATTTTGCGGCCTGGGGGATGTCTATCATTACAGGAATGGGGAGGGATTCACCATCTGGATGAAATCGTGATGGATACATTGGAAATCTATGCTGTTGATGACGCCGATGCCGACGCTGAACTGGTGGCTCTGCGTGATTTTTTGGCGGACGTGCGCCCCTGGTACCAACATATGCAGGATACCGATGATTTTGTGGAACGATTGACCGCGCAAGGTTTTATCAATATCCAAGCTCAGGAACATCAAGCAGTAACGGTTAGCTTGACTGTCAACGATTTCATTGCCTTCAAAACTGCCTGGACAGGACGTGCCCGCGAACTGGCCGCAATGGATGATGCAACACGCGGCGATTGCCTGGATCAGATGCGTACTCAATTACATGAACACACAAACGCCGATGGCCGGTTGGCATATAATCCGTTGCTGTTTCGTGTGCAGGCAGTCAACGGTTGGGGATAGGTTGAGATCGAAAGCCTTGCCAGGGAGGTGTGTTCAAAGGGATGATTGCGCCTAGCGCGTTGGGGGCAAAATAGCGTATTTGGCGCACAATCATGTTGGGAGACAGCCGCCACACATTGTCCTCACGGATAGCATCCACCTCAATCAGGCCGTCCCCAAAATACAGCAAGGCTCCTACCAAGACTAATTTGTTCTGAGATGTAGCGGCCACATAATGCAACTGGACATGAGAAGGCGCTCCCCACGCCTGCACAACATCGCCCAAATGCAGATTGCCGTGTGTAATCAACTGAATCTCGCGGATGGTACTGTTATCTGCCCCAAGAATGAAGCGTGCCGAATATTGGGCAGTACGGGTCCATTGAGTCTCGATGGGTCCAATAATTGGTGTGCCAGGACGAATCCCATGCCAACAAGGTTGGGAGCAATTACCTGGGGCAAGATAGGTGTCGGTATCAGAATACAGAGAGCCGATACCGCGTGCTGCGGCAGCACTCATGCAGGCAACACAAATAGTTAAAACTAGCCAGCAGGCGGGGCGGAACATGGCATTAACGTGCAGTTTCCTTATAGCGCTCGATATCGCGCCATACGCGCAGAATTTCGGATACACTCCACGCCTGAGCAATAGCACCATGCGGGCGATGCGGTGGGTTGCCATCGAATATCTCGGCAATGGTTCCCAATCCATGATCGGTCAGATGATCGGCAAAGGTTTCGATGAAGGTGCGGGCCGTATTCGGATCGTCGTAGACTTCCAGATAGGCGCTTACGAACGGGCCGATTAACCAAGCCCAGACTGTTCCCTGGTGATAGGCACTGTCGCGCTGCTGGGGGGAACCGTTGTAGTGCCCAGTGTAGTGGATGTCGCTCTTGCCCAGGGTTCGTAAGCCGTAGGAAACCAACAACTCACGGGCACACACATCAACAACTTGTTTGGCACGCGCTGGGTCGGTTAATACCTTAAATGGCAAACTCAATGCTAGCAATTGACTGGGGCGCAGTGAGCTATCATTTGTCCCGTTAGGAATGTCGATCACATCATACAAATAGCCGTGCTTCTCGCTCCAAAAACGTGTGTTGAAGCTATGCAAAACCCGTTCAGCCTCGGCAGTATAATGCGCTGCATCTTGAGAAAGCTCCAGACGTTCGGCGAAATCCTGCATAATTCGCAGGGCGTTGTACCAAAGTGCATTAACTTCCACATCTTTGCCAATACGGGGTGTCACTACCCAATCATTGATCTTGGCATCCATCCAGGTCAGTTGCATGCCATATTCACCACCGAAGAGTAAACCATCACCGGGGTCTTCTCGAATCTGGTAGCGGGTTCCTTTTTGATGCCAGTCGATAATATCCGTCAGGGTGGGATAGAAACTTTTGAGTAATTCTTTATTGTCCGGATATTCTCGCATGTAGGCCCACACCGCCACAAAGAACCACAAAGTCGCATCAATGGCATTATAAGCTGGGCCGCCATCCTGGTCGGAGATGTTGTTGGGTAACATACCGCGATCCACGAACCGAGCAAACGTCTGCATAATATCCGCCGCGATATGCCCCCGGCCAATTGCAGATGTCAGGCCAGTCAGACTAACCATCGTATCGCGCCCCCATACGCCAAACCAGGGATAGCCGCCCATAATATAGGTTTCTTTCTGGCGGTCCTCGTTAGTTTCCACGATAAACTGGTCTGCTGCCAATACGAGTTGTCGAACCCAATCAGGTGCATCGGTAAAAGGCGCGGCTTCCACTAATGCTTGTTGACGTTGTTGTTCTTTCTGCAATGCCACATCCCACGTGTCTGGTATGGTTGTCTCAGCAGTGGAGACCATCGCAAATGTTTCACCTGGCGCCAAATCGACGACGAATGTGCCAATTTCGTATAAATCTTCTTGATCGTTCAGGCCACGTTTACGTTCTTCTGCCAGATGAAAGGCCCACCACCAATCACCTCCACTTTGAAATGCACCGTCGGAGGCGATGACACGAAATGGAACTGGCACGGAGGCATCAAGTTCATTCCCCAAATATTGTGAAGCCAGAATATCCAGCGCCAGGCCACGATCCCAAGGAGATGGCAATGTGGTCACGGTTATTGTTTGCCCACCTTTGGTGATGTCGTGATGTGATCGGTAAGTTACCAATGGTTTCACAACCATTCGGATGGGGCCAATGCCACGTTGATATTGCCAAGTGGTATAGGTGGTATTTGTGCCATGCGCCATCCAGATACGTTGTTCGATGCGTGTGAGGCCGGTTGACCACTGAAAAACCGGCATGGTGCCATCCAGCGAGAATTGCTCCAGATGATTATAACCATCGGGGAAAATGACACCTGCTCCCCACTCATGGGTACTGAGGGGAATGCGCCGCCCTTGAATCTCAATCCAAACATCGGTACCGGCGATCATCAAATACCGACGAGTGGGCGGTGTTAGAGAAGCAACCAGCAACCCATGATAGCGGCGGGTGCGCGTACCTGTGATTGTGCCCATGGCATACCCCCCCAAACCGTTTGTGACCAGCCATTCTTTACCGAAGGCCAGTCGCGGGTTGCCAATAACGCTCCTACCCAGACGTATAGCCATGCCCTTTTCTCCTCAAAACAAAAAGCTCGTCACAGCACTGTGTCACGAGCATTATAACTCAACGCGGGATTCCAGCGTAGCAATTGACGCTAAAATCCCACGAGCTATATCAGGTCGATGTTTATGACTTTTGCGGGGGTTCAGTGGAGACGACTGAATTGTCACCACTAAAGGGATTTGGAACATAACGATCAGCGTGCCAATCGTTGTGCCACTCTTTGCCATTGACCAAATAGCGGAATTGGAAGTCCTGGCCTAACGGTAAATCTACCGTGACCTCGAAGTGTGTATTGCCGCGTTTCTTCTTCTTATCCAAAGGCGTCTGTGCCTCGCTCCAATCATTGAAGTCGCCTACTAAATAGACGCTTTCAGCATCCGCAGCGATGGCCTCTGGCAAGACAAAAGTAACCTTGCACTTCGTTTTCAGAAATTTCTTCTTCAGCATGAAGAGTTTCACTCCTGCTCTGTTAAACTATCAGGCACTATTGCAGGCTCACTATAAATTGGCTGCTTTGGCTTGTCAATGATCTTAGCTATTTTAGCCAAAACCTCGCGTGATCTATTGTTCAGAATAGATATTCACCACATCGCTATCATTGATGGTTCCATTTGAAAATACAGCACGAGCATAAAGCAAGCCGCGTAGATTGGTGGGTATCAGCCACAATCCGCGTGCGCCGTCAGCTAGATTGGTGTCGGTGGTAATGATACTGTCTGCATTGTCTTGCACCAGATGAAACTCCACCCGCACTGCGCTGGCAGGTGCATCCAGCCAACTTACAATCACTGTCACGCCGGGTTCCAAGGTGTAAATGGTTCCATCGAAGCCTAGAAACGGGAAAATATCGGGTTTTCCACTGCCAATGGCAAATGTAGGGTCATAGACTACATGCGCCAATGGGGACGAGGACGTGCCAAATTCATTCTCGGCGACGGCGAAAAAGTAGAGTTCCGGGTCGAAATCATTGAAGGTGTATTCCACCGTTGTGCCGTCAAAGGGGTCCGTATCAATCCTTACCAACACTGGATTCGAATCGGTGGGTGAAGTGGCTGCCCAATAATTCACCCGGTCAGCATCCAGGATGACCCCCGCATCTAACGCGACAGTGTCTTGTAATGTCACCAATGCCCCATCTTCTCGCAACAAAGTCGGGCGTACTGAAATCATAGGGGTTTCGGGTAAGTCGCCGCCAGCAACCGCAGAGGCGGAGGGCCACGGGGTTAATGTAGGGGCGCTGGAAGGGGTGGGTAAAACTGAGCCACCTGTCGGCAGATATAGTGTTTGACCGACGTAGATCGTATCGGGGTTTAGCAAGCAGTTGCTAGCCTGAAGCTCTGCGGCAGTGCTGCCGACGCGCTCTGCAATGATACTCAACGTATCACCCGGTAGGACGGTATATGGTTGCCAGCCTGCCGGATATGTACATATACCGCTGACTGTTGGTGTAGTAGGAAGAATAGTAATACCATCCACTGTTGGTACATCGCCAGGCCAGCGCGGAAGATAAAGTGTTTGCCCAGCGTAGATAAATTCTGAGCTTGGCAAGCAGTTCCCATTTTGCAATACGGCAATGGTGGTATTGGTACGTTCGGCGATGCTGCCCAATGTATCGCCCGATACCACCGTATAAGGGATCCAGCCTGCTGGATAGGTGCAGGTAGCTGTGGTGGGCGCAGCCTGTGTCACGATGATGACGCTGGTTGGGCCGAGCGTTGGAGCGCCTGGCGGTAGACTGGGCAGATAGAGTACAAAGCCAACATAGATGATTTCTGTATCGTCCAGGCAATTACCTTGTTGGATTGTGGCGACGGTGCTGGCGATACTGGTAGCAATTCCGCTCAATGTATCACCAGCAGTCACAACATATCCCTGCCAACCTGCTGGTATCGGACAACCGGTATCCGATATACCACCGCCGGAAACGGCTGCCGTTTGCGAGGCAAAAAGCGCGGTAGCAGTCAAGTTGACGAATGGGGCGACGGTAGGGTAGTTGCGAATGGTCGGTGTCTGTGGATTTTGTACTTCCTGTTGAATGTCGTCACCACCTCCACAGGCCGCAACTACCAATATAAACATGAGCAAACCAATCATCGACCGTCGCATGGAATTTATCCTTCTTCCTGCTGTTGGCGTTTCTTCTATTATACTGCGGGATTGGTGTTGCGCTGTCGCCGAAACATCTGTGGAGCCTGTTTCACTTCTTGTAAATCAAAAACCCATGCCCCGATTAGAAAGAACACCAAACCTAGTATGCCACCAATACCTGCTCGTATAATGCCAGCCAGTCGTCCAGTGTACGTGCCCACCCGGACTCCAAATTCACGAACATCATTCAAATCGTCCGTATCGTTGAGATCCGCTGTGACGGTCGTCCACTCACCAGGAGTCAAAACTTCTGTGACAATGGCGGTTTCTTCTTCATCCTCGCCCGTATCTACATACAATGTGGCACGGAAGTTTTCGGCGGTGGTGGGAATAAACACGCGCATTGACACTGAATCATAAGCCGACCAGTCTACACCTGCCGCGAATGGCACGTATACGCCTGCCAGACGATATGCGCCATGCAAATCCGTTTGCAAAGCTAGCACATGAGTGGTGTTCGAGACATCAATGGTGTCTTGATCATCATCAGACGTGGCTGCTATCTGGCTAAAGTCAATATCGTCTAATATCTCCACCGCTGTGCCGCCCGCCATCGCTTCAGCCTTAGATAGTACCCACCCAGCTGGGCCGTTCTCAAAATCCTGGAAAATCTCTGGCTCACTCTCGGCTGGTATCAACACCACATCATCCATGTAAATCTGACCGACGAAATCATCAGTAGACAACTGCTGCGATAACACTGTATCGACCGCAAAGACTGGAACAGCCATCAATAATGTCGCAGCGACCGTTCGTAACGCAGCCCGAAACACGCGCTGTTCGTGCAGACCACCCCAGCGTTTTCTCAGCACGATGGTCAACAATGTCAATTCCACTATAAACGCAGCCAGATAACCCATTGGTAGAATGCCTACCCCCAACGGCCCGGCCAGCGGAATGCCGTCCACATTGTTGTAGATCGAAAAGCCGACGATAAGCACGGCGATATTGCCAACCATACCCGCTATGGAGATCAACAGTGGCGTCATAGTATCTTTGTCCGCATAAAAAGCGCGAGCCACAATTTCGTGAACTGATTGCAAAATCATGGCGAATGCGAACACCTGGACCGCTGCATAAACTAATGCTGCTTCATAAGCCTCGGCGAATAGAATACTCACCGCTGGTTTGCCGATTAGCAACATACCTGCCGCTGCTGGAATGGTCGCCACTAGGATGAAGCGCACAGCTTCTGATGCAACTTTGCTACGTTCCTCAGTTTTGCCAAGCTCAGTCAGCGCCGATAGCGTGGGAAAAATGACGAATCCCAACGCTGTGCCGATTAGTGCTTCGGGAATATCCATAATCCGCAAGCCCCAACTAAATGCACTCGGCGCACCTTCGCCCAACCGCGAGGCGATATTGCCAATGGCAATAAAATTGATAGCGAATACCCCACTTGCTAGCATACGCGGGATCATCAAGCGCACGACTTCGCGCAGTTTAGGATCACTCCATCCTAACGAGAATGTCCAACGAGCCTTGAACATGAACAAACCGGGTACTTGAATGGCGAAATGCAGCACTGCGCCCAGGACCACACCCCATGCCAGCCCGTGAATGCCAAACGGTCCTGTGAACACAATCGCGCCGAACAGCAGCCCTAGGTCTTGAAATATGGGAGCCAATACCGGCAAAAAGAAATGGTTATGCCCAGTCAGGACGCCAGTCAGCAAACTACTCAGCGTAAAGATGACAGTGCTAATCATTAGGATGCGGAGCAGAGAAACTGTTTGAGCAACTTCGGCATCATTAAAACCTGGTGCGATCACCCGTTCTACCAATAGCGGTGCAGTAATACCAATCAGGACGCTCAATGCCAACGTGACGAACAGCAATGTGTTAAATACCTGGCTGGCAAGCCGCCATGCTCCTGCGCTGTCCTTCCGATTGAGCAGACCACTGAAGACGGGGATAAAGGCAACCGAGAGTGCCCCAACCGCCAGGAATTTGACTAACTGCTCTGGTGCGATGTTGGCCTGGACAAAGGTATCATAATCAGCTCGTGCCCCAAACCGGTCAGCAATAATCACTACCTGCCCCAGACTCACTAACTTGGTGATGGTGAAACCTGCCATGACCGTCAGTGTTGAGTGCAGTAGGCGTCGGGGAGTTAAGGGTGCAGCATGATTCGTCGGCTCGGAGCGGTTTGTTTCAGGCATCTCAGACATTAATGTCTCCACGTTGCTAGAATTGTTGCGTCAGTGTCCGGGGAATATCATGCATCAGCCAGTGCGATTTGGGTAGCGTACATTTATGAATGAGGCCAACCGCATAGAATGTAAGCCAAGAGCGCCGCACGCTGCGGCAAACTGGGGATATAGACGTATTCATCGTCGCTGTGTGCCCCGCCCCCCGTTGGCCCTAAGCCATCCAGCGTAGGAATGCCAAGTGCTGCTGTAAAGTTGCCGTCGCTGCCGCCGCCTTTGCTAAATTCTTCCAGTTCCATTGGCACGACCCGCCGCAATGTCTCCACTGTTTGCACCATCAATTCATTATGTTCCATTGGTGGCCGGGTAAAGCTACCAGTTAGATACAGTAATGATTCCGCCAGGTGCGAATCCTCTGAAATATCATTCATAGCTTTCAGCACGCGATCTGCTTCACGCTGAAAACGCACCCGGACATTAATGGTGATGTCACATTCGTCGGGGATGACATTATGACTGATGCCACCCTGGATCATAGTGGGGATGACGGTTGTTCCCAATTCCCAATCGGTCAATGCTGTGATCTTACCGATCTGAAACGCCATTTCCTCGATAGCATTGACACCTTTTTCAGGGGCACTTCCCGAATGCGAGGAACGCCCCAGCGCCGCTAGCTTGAAAATTCCCACGCCTTTGCGCTCAGTCACGATCTTGTTAAGATCAGGGCCGGGTTCCATCACCAATACGAGTGCAGCATCTTTCGCGGTATTCTCAATAATTTCCCGTGAATGGGGACTACCGATCTCTTCATCGGATGTCAGTAACAGTGTGAGGGGGCGCTGTGGGAGTTGTTGGTGCTGAATGAGTTCCTGAATAACCGTTTGGGCAATCGTAATCCCGCCCTTCATATCATAGGCTCCCACGCCATACAATAAATCACCTTCGGTACGGGTGGGGCGAGCATCAACACTCCCCAATGGATGTACAGTGTCCATGTGGCAGCAAATCAGAAGCGGTTTACCGGGCAAGTCTGCATTCCAGCGACATTCTACTACATCGCCGACGTGTCGCAGCTTATGAATGATCGCCTCTGCACCCAGGTCCTCGGCCCAGGTCGCCATCCAATCCGCAAGGTCGTCAAGAGATTCTTTAGATGATGTAGGGGTTTCGGCTTCGACAAGGCCGCTTAACGTCCAAAGCATAGCGCCAAGTTGCGCTTCAAAGTAGGTCAGAAAATCATCAATAGGCATTTTTGTTCCGAAGTAGGATCGTTTGCATGATAGTACGGAGAATGATCTTGATGTCGAGCCACACCGACCAGTTTTCAATGTAATACAGGTCGTATTTCAGACGCTCTTCGATTGATGTGTCGCCGCGCATCCCATTTACTTGTGCCCAGCCGGTCATGCCGCTTCTTTCGCGGTGACGTTCCATATAGCGAGGAAAGCGTTGCCGGAATTCTTCGACAAATTGTTTTTGTTCCGGACGTGGCCCCACCAGGCTCATTTGACCGTAGAAGACATTAATCAAATTGGGTAACTCATCCAGATTGGTTTTGCGAAGTAAAGCCCCGATGCGTGTCACCCGTGAATCATTTTTGATAGTCCAGCGGGCAGCTTTTTCCGCATCGACAATCATGGTGCGAAATTTAATCATGGGAAAGGGTTTGCCATCCAACCCCACACGTTCCTGGCAAAAGAAAACTGGGCCATGGTCGGTCAAATAGATAATAAGACCGACGAGTAGCATAAACGGGCTTAAGAAGATCAGCCCCATAGTTGCCCCTACAACATCCAGGCCACGTTTCAGGCTGAGTTTCCAACCGCGCAAAGCAATATCGCGGACGCCCAGCAATGGCAGGCCACCCAATTCATCCACCGTTAAATCGCCGGTAATAAACGCAAAGGTATCTGGGAAAATCCGGATGTCCACCGCCCCACGCTGGCAAAGCGAGATGATTTGCACCAACTCTTGTCGAGTGGCGTCTGGTATAGCAATGATGACGTGGCTGATTTCATGCTGGTCAATCAGGTCTGGTAAGTTGTCGTACACACCCAATACAGGGACCGGTTCTTGAGCAGTATCCACTGTGCCGGCGTTGGGGGTTTTGTCCACCGCACCGATGACTGAGTAACCAAGCTGTGCAGAGCGTTGAATCTGCGAAATGATGCCACCAGCCGTCGGGCCAGCCCCCACAACCAATAACCTATCGCGCCCAATGCCAACCTTTCGCAGGCGCACGACCAATTGCCGGTGAACTTCGCGCCCAGCCATGACCAGCAGAATGCTGAAGAACCAGGCATAGATAATGACGCCTCGTGGATAATCCAAATCCAATGCACTATTCTTGAGTGCCATCGTTTCGATAGCGATAGCCAGAAACGTGCCAATTGAAACATTTTGGGCAATCACCAGCCCTACATCAAAGCGGTTAATCGCCCGTTTCATATGATACATCCTGCTGAAGTAAAACGACACAAGGATCGTCAAGGTATGTATCAGCAAAATCGGGTAATATTCGGCGAGTTCAGGCGGGGAATCAACTGGTAATTCGGGAAAAGGTAAATTGGCACGGGCATAATATCCCAATACAAAAGCTAGCACCAACATAACTACGTCTATCGAAATCAGCAGAGTTTGTAATAACGCCTCCACCCGCTCCGCCGTCCAGGTTTTCCGATTGGTGACAGGTGGCGGAGGCTGTATGGCAGACTGTACTGGGCTAACGCCGTTGTCATCAAGCTCAACGGCAACGGGCTGTTCTGTTTGGCTTTTGGATTGCAAAGTGTCCATACTTGTCTTCTCAATACTACCGATGAACATCTCTACTATAGCAAATTCCCACCGATTGGTGCAGGATGATCTGCCCACGGTTGCTCTATAATAACAGCAACTTCTGTCATAATAGAGGGGCTTTAACTTGATAGTTTACAACTGCAAACAATCGGTCTAAACTTGTGCGGCGTGAATTAAAGCGCCTTAGAGCGAAAAACAATCATAGGAATACCTTTCCTAATATTCAATTAACATCAACAAATCCAATGTACCCAGGAGATATTTGTGGCTAAAAAGAAAGTTCGTGTGGCAATTATCGGTGTAGGGAATTGCGCGAATTCATTGATTCAAGGCGTTCACTACTATCGAAATGCTGATGAAAATGAACGCATACCAGGTCTCATGCACGTCAATTTGGGCGGCTATCATATCAGTGATATTGAGTTCAGTGCTGCTTTCGATATTGATATTGAGAAAGTGGGCAAAGATTTGAGCCAGGCCATTTGGTCGGGACAAAATAATACGATTGAATTCACCGATGTGCCGCATTTGAACGTGCCCGTGTATCGTGGTATGACTCACGATGGGTTAGGTACATATTTGGCCCGCAAAATTACCAAAGCTCCCGGCCCAACGGCTGATATTGTGCGTATTCTAAAAGACACCAAGACCGATGTCGTTGTAAGCTATCTGCCAGTTGGCAGTGAGCAAGCTACTAAATGGTACGTTGAGCAGATTTTGAATGCGGGCGTGGCATTTGTGAACGCCATTCCGGTCTTCATTGCTCGTGAACCTTACTGGCAACGCCGTTTTTCCGAACGCGGCCTGCCCATAATTGGCGACGACATTAAGAGCCAGGTTGGGGCGACGATTGTCCATCGTGTGCTGACTAATCTGTTCACGGATCGTGGTGTGCGTCTGCAACGCACTAGCCAGTTGAATGTGGGCGGCAATATGGACTTCTACAATATGCTGGACCGCGAACGACTGGAAAGCAAGAAGATTTCCAAGACCAACAGCGTCACCAGCCAGTTGCCTTACGAGATGTCCGAAGAAGATGTTTACATCGGCCCCAGCGACTATGTGCCTTGGTTGACAGACCGCAAATGGGCGCATATTCGGCTGGAGGGGCAATCGTTTGGTGATGTGCCGTTGAATGTCGAATTGAAGTTGGAAGTGTGGGACAGCCCCAACAGCGCCGGTATCATTATTGATGCTGTACGTTGCGCCAAGATTGGCCTCGATCGTGGCCTGAGTGGAACCCTGGAAGCGCCTTCCAGTTACTTTATGAAATCACCACCTATCCAGCACCCAGATGACATCGCCCGTAATTTGACTGAACAATTTATCACTGGTCAGTTTAACGGGGTGGTGAGACCGGATGATGGTGTAGAAGTTCCGGAACCGGAGCCAGCTAAGAAATCGGCTAACGGCAAAAAATAGGCATTTGTACTTGATGACGGCCTGGCGACTCCTGGTCACCGGGTCGTTTTTATTTTCACTGTGAGAGAGCTTTGCGGACGGCGTCTTGAACCCGCTGGCGCACCATCTCCTCGACCTGACTTGGTGTCGGGTGGAGGTTGGGAACATGACAGACACCACAATGTTCGCAATACAACGTATCATCATTGGGTCGCGCGAGGCCGAGTTTGTCGCGGGTATCCAGTAATTTTTGAATCTGGTCAGGCGGCAGTGGTTGACCACCCCCTAACTGCTCCACCATATAGAGAATTTTGGCTGTGTGTTCCAGGCTTTCGAGGCGTAGATAGGCCGTCCATACATCTGGCCCAATGGTCAATGAGCCGTGATAGGCTAGCATGATGACATCGTGATAGCGAATTAACTCACGGATGGCATCGCGGTTTTCAGCGCTGGAGGGTGTGGCATAAGGTGTGGTTGGAATCAACCCCAGGAAAACAACCGCCTCTGGAATGATACAGTGTTGCAGGCTGATATCGGCAATGGTCAACGCAATAGCTGCTGGTGGATGAGCATGAACGACTCCCATCGCATCTGGTCGTTGTTTATAGGCTTCCAGATGCATTAGGATTTCCGACGTGGGATGCAGATCACGGTTGGCAGCGGTACTGCGCCCAGTTTTGTGGCCTTCCATATCAACTACAATCAATTGCTCAGGCTCCATAAAACCTTTAGCAACACCAGATGGAGTCGCCAATATGCGCTGGTCATCCAATCGAGTCGAAATATTACCTGCTGTGCCGTCAATATATTGAAACTGGTGCATCAATCGTCCAATCTGGCAAATTTGCTCACGCAGACGGCGTTCCAGGTGTAAACTCATCAATATCGCTCCTGTTGGGCAGAATAATACCATATTTTAAGGAGAAAACATGCTGGATAAGTTGGAGGCAGGGATCGGGCTGGATGTTGTGTTGTGGTTGCAAGCCCACGGCAATGAGAGTTTTGATTTCATCACTCAAGTATTGCATCGAATCGGGCATCCATTGATCATGTCTGTGATCCTATTGATAATATTTTGGCGGGCAAATCGGCAACTGGCAATTCAATTATTGTTGGGTGTCATCTTTGCAGCAACGATAAACACGGGGCTAAAACACGCATTGGATAGACCGCGTCCTCACCTGGCTTATCCCGACCATGTTTATGCATTAGTAGAACAGAGCGGGCCAGGGTTGCCGAGTGGGCATGTTCTCGTTGCTGTCGTTATAGTTTTGCTAATTGGGCTATGGGTGAGACGATACTGGTTCTGGGTGGTTGGTGGTGCATACGTCATGTTGGTAGCTTGGGCGCGGATGTACGCAGGCGTTCACTATCCCCAAGATGTCGTAGTCAGTCTATTAACTGGTCCCGTGATAGTTTGGCTATATTTACAACTGGAGCAGGCATGGGTACAACGAGGAAATCGAGTTTGATACAGGCTTCCCATGTAGCTCTATGTACTTTCAGCAATCCTGGTTGGTTCTACAGAAAGCGAGCGACTATACTCATCCGCTACCTGAGACCATGTATGTTTCTGTAGGATTTGATGTCGGCCCGCCATGCCCATTACTCGGCGACGACTGGAGTCGCTTAATAGTGATGCCAGCTCGTGGCTGAGAACTTCAGTATTTTGCTCATCCACTGTAACACCCCATTCAGGATGAATGAAACCTGGAAAAGGTGGGTGCTGGCTGGTTACAACCGGTAGTTGCATTGCCATATATTCGAGGACGGCAATACCAAATGACTCGCCAAAAGACAGCAAACACCCAATATCAGCGGCGGCCAGATATGAAACCACGTCTTCGGTTTGCCCCAGGAGCCGGACATGATTCCCTACACCCGCATCCGCGATTTCTGCTTCAATAGTTGTTCGATCTGGGCCTTCGCCCAACACCCAATATTCAATATCAGGAAACTTTGACGCAAGACCCGGCAAGGCTCGAATAATCCACTGGATTCCTTTGCGCTCTTCCAATGCAGCCAGTGTGATGAGAACTGGCGCGTCGGGATTTACGCCTAATTTCTTGCGGATTATGTCCCGTGCTTCGGTTGAAGGCTGGAAGGCTTTCAGATTTATGCCATTGCTAATAACCCCACAATGGCGTCCATACTGTGCTTCGACGCCTTCTGCCACATATTGGCTGACTGCAATGAGGCTATCGGCATTTTGCGCGAGACCCCACCGCTTGAACTCTTTATAGCGATGGGGCGTCAATTCGTGCGGAAAGTGAAACACAATACCATAACGCTGTGAGCGCAGCCTGCGGGCCAGCGATAGCCCCTCTGCAATTCCATATCCGCCAAAATAGAGTAAAGTCCAATCAAAGCGGCGACGCAGCAGATGATAGATATAGAAAGGCACAGCAAAATAAGAGGTGTAGTAGCGGATATAGGGTAAGTAATGAGTATGAATGTTGGGGTGTGGTATGCCCCATGTGATGGCATTGGGCCAGCGCCATGTTAACAAGTGGATTTCGTGGCCGCGTTGCGCCAGTTGTTCGGTCAGGTTATGCACATATCGCTCAATACCGCGTGCGAACCGGAACTGAAAGGGGTGGATAATCGCTATTTTCATGCCAGAAACTCCAGATATTGACGGGTGCTAGAAGACCAATCGGCATTGGCAGCAGCCTGTAGATTTTGAGGCAGCGGTTCAGGATGACTATCACAGAACGCGGCTGCATGGCGTTGAAGTGCTTCAGTCAACTCGTGAACATTGCCTGGCATAACCCAAGTTACGGTTGCTTCTGTCAACGCTTCAATTAATCCACCAACTTGGCTTACAATCATTGGGTTCCCGGATGCTGCCGCTTCCAATCCAACAATGCCAAAAGGCTCACGGATCGACGGAATAATAATCGTACAACTACCACGCATTAAAGCGGCAACTTCTTCACGGTTGATCGGTCCCAAGAGTTGAATTTGACCATGGAGTGCCCGCTGATCAATTTGGG
The DNA here is from genome assembly GCA_965215855.1 of Aggregatilineales bacterium. Classification (GTDB taxonomy): domain Bacteria; phylum Chloroflexota; class Anaerolineae; order Aggregatilineales; family J027; genus J027. The sequence continues at coordinate 1,670,382 of CBDCER010000003.1, forward strand.
TTTGCAATGTCTTTCTATCGATGCCATCGCCTGCGATCAATAAATCGACCTGGCCTACAATGTTGGCTTGAGCGAAAGCCTCTATCAAAATCTGGAAACCTTTGTGTGGAACCAGTTGGCCCACAGCACACATATAGGGCCGGGGATGTGAGAATGGCTCGGCATTTGTAAATAGCTCGGCATCTACACCATTGTGGATAACTATAGACTTCTCGGCCAGCGCGGGCATCAAATGCAGTGCTTGGTTGAGTAGATGTTGGGAGCAAGCCGATACCTGATCAGCTTGTTGCAAGACTTGGCAAAATAGCCACAAATTGAAATGGCTTTGCATCGGTTCACCATCTACATCACCGCCGTGTAATGTCACCAGCAAGCGAAATCGGAGTAAACGCTGGAGTAGCCACACAAACACGCCTACATTGCTGCTCAGATAGTGAAGATGCACCACATCTGGGCGATAAGTACGGATGATCTTCATGAGCTGCAACAGAGTAATTGGCAAGAAAATGAACCCACCAATGAATAGATCAAACCGTCTGGATTTTAGATGGCGAATGCGTGGAAATAGAAATAACAACCGCCGAACTTGAATTCCCTTAATTTTTTCTCTGGCAGGTAGATGTTTGGGGTAGCGATTCGTCACGATTTCGACTGTATGCCCGGTCGTCTGCATCCGGCGTGAAGTTTCATAAACGGCGGTTTCGAGGCCACCGCGATTAGGCAAATAACGAGCTGAGATGATAAGAATTCGCATGAGATAGCCAGCTTTCAACTCCGCCACCGGTTCCAGAAAGCAATTAGTCCTAACAGAAATCCCAGGCCATAGCTGATATGCAAAGTTGCGAAGACAATCGGTAATAAGGGCAGAACATGATGGCCTTTCCGCTGGCTGATTTGCACACTGGCCGCAAGATTTACCAGTAGATATGCCAGTAACACGGACAACCATAGCCAGCGGCTCGACACACTCAGCGGAATCAGGATCATGCCACTAACGAGAAACATGACAAAGAAAAACGGCACAAATTGACGTGGACGCATCTGACGCGGGTGCTTTTGCATTACTCGTATTTTGTAGAAGCCATATTGATAATATTGACGGACCAGCCTATTGAGTGAATTGCGATTGTAGTAATGCGATTTGATCTGTGGATTTAACAGGATCTTGCCGCCGTGTGCCCGCAGCCGGTAGTTGAACTCATCATCTTGATTACGAACCATTTCTTCATCAAAGGGGCCAATACGATCAAAAACTTCACGCGGCCAAGCTCCCATATAAACAGTATCCACCCACATTTCCGACTCAGAAAAGTGAAATTGTGCGCCACCGACGCCAAAAGGGGAACTGGTTGCCAACGCGATTACCTGTCCCCAGCGCCCCGTCCCAACTGCGTTCATACAGCCGCCCACATTATCAGCCCCGATCCGGTATAAAGTATCTACACATTGTCGCACATAATCCGATTCGATAATTGTATGTCCATCAACACGTACCACGACATCGCCACGAGCACGTTGGAGTGCAATATTGAATCCGGTGGGAACAATGCGTTGCGGATTGTCCAATACCGTAACAGAAATATCAGGATATTGCGCTATGGTAGCTTCGATTACATCGCGGGTAGCGTCAGTGGACATACCATCTGCAATCAGCACTTCCATTGCATCCGATGAATAATCCTGACGTAAAACCGCCTCCAGGCTGCGCCTAATGAAATGGGCTTCATTACGAATCGGCATGATGATTGTGACAAATGTAGTGGTATTCACGAGGTTCTAGCCACTCACATCAAAAATACGCTGGACAAGATTGTGCAATTCCAAACGACGTTTATCTAATGGGAAATGATCCCGGATTTGTACGTAAGACTTTTGGCGCTGTCTTTCTCCTGCCCGCAGAGCAATCTGGACTTTATCGGCAATTTGTTCAGGAGTATTGTCTTCCAGGTAGATTCCAGCATCTCCCACAACTTCTGGCAAACTACCGCAGCGTGTAATGACTGGAATACACCCACCCAGCATCGCTTCCGCCATACTCAATCCAAAGCCTTCATGCAAACTGGCCTGCACATAAACCGATGCTTTGGTATACAGTGCCTGAAGTTCATCATCTGGCAAGTATCCCAAGAATTGAACATTCGGTGACGCAATTGTTTCAAGAATATGTCGCGTTCCATCGTAGTTTTTGCCAACCAGAGCAAAGGTAACTTCAGGTAACAAACTAGCCGCTTCTACAAAGGGCTGCAATCCTTTCCGCAACAAATTTTCTCGCCATATTCCACCCACAGTAATCACCAGGGGTTGTCGCGGACGTGTAAATTGAGGAGAAGCAGGCAACTCCAAGCCATGGTGAATGACCCTAATCTTTGCGGGTGATGCCTCAGCAACCGTGATCGCTTCTATTCGGGCACTTTCTGAGTTGGTGAGAAGGATAGTGGCATGACGCATTGTTGTCCGGGATAGCCATTTGCGAAGTCCTCCGCGCTGTGATCCATACCCAATTTGCGGCAGATTCGCTGTGTCATAACCACCTGTCACAATTATGGTGGGTTTGCGAAATAACCTTGCCCATATGACTGGCAACAGGGTATGCCATCCGGCGAACCACCCAAACACTAAATCCGAGCGCCAGACAGCCCGCCCTATTGCAATGGGGTTGAGGCGTTTGGGTGTACGCTCGTAGCGTTCTTCGACAATCCATCGCTCCTGAAGCAGTGCCAGATCTGTTTTGACAAACGGCTGTGGGGTATTGTAAATAAACAGAATGCACCCGAAATTAGCAGTTTTTGGAAGAGAAGTCTGTTTCATCGAACTGAGACCACCATCAGCACCCAATCGCGCAAAAAAACATAGCGTCCATCTCTAACTGAGCGCTTGTTCAATCAACTGCTGGAAAGTATTTATGTATTGCTCACTGCTGAACCGTTCTTCAGCGGCTTTTCGTCCATTAGCACCTATTGTTGCTCGTTCTAATGGGTTCGCGATCAAGAACTCTAATTTTTCGGCGAGTGCCTGCGAATCGTTGGGAGGGACCAAGAAACCCTCGTTGCTATCCTGAAATAGCTCAGTCGTGCCCGGTACACTGCTGGCGATAACCGGTCGTCCGGCGGCCAGTGCTTCAAGGATACTAACTGGGCTATCAGGCTCGATAGAAGGATGCACAACAATATCTAGGGCAGCCATAATTTGTGGAATATCGCGACGAAATCCCAGAAAATATACCCGGTCATCCAGTTCAGCATCTGCCACCATCTGCCGAAGTTTTACTAAATAATGATCGGTGTCAAATAGTGGGGATCCCACAAACAGTAAGTAGCTATCCGGCCAACGCCTATGAAGCTGTGTGAAGGCTCTGAGTAAAACTTCCTGGCCCTTCAGAGGAACAATGCGCCCAATTTGCCCGATATAAATAGGCGAGACTTCAGTCTTCTTGGAGATATGTAAATCAACAGGTTTGATGGTCGGAGAAAAACGGTGCGTATCGATACCATTGTGGAGGATATGGACACGCTGTTGGCTATGCAGACGGGTATTGAATTGATTGGCAACTGAACTGGCGTCCGCAATAATGAGCTTGGCCCAGCGCCCAGCACCCTTATTGAGAATTTTCTGATATAGGCCGAACAAATGTTGTGTGTTCACGACCTCTTGGACATGCCAGATGCAAGGAACTCTGGCGTGTGCTGCGGCCAGACCTCCATAAAAATGGGCAATAAGTCCCTTGGTTACCACAACATCGGCCTTTTCTTGTATGACACCAATCAGGCGATTCGCTGTGTGCCAGAAGGCATAGGCGTTTGCCAGAATAGCTAGTGGATTTGGTACTAGTTTCGAGCCAAGGCGGGCACTAACGGAATATAGTTTGGGGCGTGGGACAATTCGCGTAGGGATATTGAGGCGTTGCAGGTGTTCAGTCAATTCATCCTGCTCCGGACAGATAACAAGTGGATTGAATCGTGACTGATCCAGCCCTTTGACTGTCTCCAGTGTAGTGACTTCGACGCCGCCCATTTGAGCGGATTGTTCGATGAAAGCCACGGTTATTTTCGGTGTCCGTCGCGCCATTCTTTCTCCCACAGTTTTGCATATGTCCAAAAAATGAAATCGGCTTTTAAGTATGAGTGGATAAGACCACGATAGCCATTTCTAAAGCCTTGTTTCCAGATAAAATAGTATAAAAATGTGCCTAAAGGTCGGCATAACAAGTTAAACCAACCAGCTTTACGTCCCTGGCTTTCTCGTTCATCAGCTTCATAGCGAGTATAGCGGTCTAAAGGTTGAAGCCGTCGCGAAATACTTTCAAAGCCGTAGTGCAACACATGACCATTCAACGGTAGGATTTTACCAGGAACAATAACGCGTGCATCAACTTCACGTTCTTGATAGCGGCCAACGTCGCGACGAAACAGCGATAAACGCCAACCTGGATAAAGCTCCATCGTCTGAATCCATAGACCGAGAACGTGATTTTTTCGACGACATTCATACCCATCAATGTTATCTGGCGGGGCAACAAGTGTCTTTCGGATAGCCTCTTGCAACTCTGTATCCAGACGTTCGTCTGCATCAATCTGAAGTACCCATTCATAACTGCACTGGGGTATCGCCCAGTTTTTCTGTTTGGCGGAATTGATATATTCGTGCTGAATCACCCGCGCCCCATATTCGCTGGCAATTTCTAAGGTAGCGTCGGTGCTGTATGAATCAACAACCAATATCTCATCAGCCCATTTAACACTCTCCAGGCAATCTCGTATCAAGGTTTCTTCATTATAGGTAGGCAATAAAACAGACAGACGCGCCATCCAATTAGTTCTCCTGCTTAATGAGTGCAATATACGGCGCATGTGAAAGATCGACTGTATTGGAATCGGGATCCCATTCCAATGCTGCATAGCGTTCCGCCAGCACTAGCAATAGCCAAAAAGCCGTCAGTAATGGGCCTACCTGGGCCATTGCACCTGATACCATACAAACACCATATGCAACTAAAGCGATCCAAAACCCCACCGCTAAATTCGGCATGGGGTGATCGGTTTGATAATTGGTGAACTGGTACGCCTGCCATAATCGCAAGAGGACTGTACCATACCATATTACAAAAATAGACAGGCCAATAAAACCAACGGATAGACCAATCCATAGCCAATCATTAAAAGGGACGACTGTTTTTGTCCATCCCTGCCCCAATAACGGTGATTCCAGAAGCAAAGAAATACTCTGGCGAGCTGCCGCCGTTCTGTTCAAAATACTGGTATCCCCAGATGCTTCCAACAAAAGAATCGTTTTGATGCGATTGATAAACCCTTCGGGCAACACGGCCAGACTACTAACTATAATGAATAGCGTAAACAGAGAACGCGAGCGATAAAGCAAGAATAAGCCCCCCGCAGCAGTCCCTAACCCCAACCATGCTGAACGATACCCTGATAACACAATCCCTAAAATCAGAGTGAGGCCAATAAGTCTCCATATCAAGAGTTCTAATTTTTGATGTTGGGTAGGGGGTATGGTGAACCAAAGAACAAATATAGGTACAAGCATAACCGCGACCACTGGTGTACCCCACGTGCTGAAATTAGAGAGCAGTACAAACCCGCCACCAGCAAAGTTATTTCTGCTCACTAACGAGCGGAAAAACCCTAGAGAGCGAAAAAATGATGGGAACAGGTACTCTAGCGTGCCTAGGGCACTGATGAAGAACCCAACAAAGACCAATATTTTTACATATGACAATACTTGTTGGCGATCATTGACCCACGCTTGCATCACAATGACAGTAGGGACAAAAACCATGAAACTTTTGAATTCAAACAATTTTGAGGTTGTCGATACGAATGGAGAAGGGGTCACATAATCCATGAGAAAATTGATAATGGCGATAAAAGCCAACATAAATGCCGGAAAAGCAATGCGCGGGGTCACTGTGTCTAACCGGAGTGCGGCATTGAAGCCCAATACCCCAAATCCTACCCAGATTATCAATTCTGCAGGATATACCGTAACACCAGATGACAACGAAGCGCCACGCCAACCCAATCCTATAGCGGCAAATGCCATCATCAGGATGTAGTGTTTCGTCTGCGCTTTATTTTGGGCGCTCATCAGCACGGCTATGAAAATAACCGCACCGAGTAAGGCAAAGAGTGAAGATAGACTCATTTTTGCTCTTCGGATAAAAATGCATATGGTTTACGGCACGCTGCTGTGTAAAAAAGGCTCAACGCGGAAAAGTGTGAAAATCGCATCAACCACCTCCATATTGGGCCAAAACCTGTAATCGAAAGATGTTGAAATTACGAAAACCGAAGGCACGACGGATGGTGGCACGGATCGCATTATTGATGCCTTCGACAAAGCCCTGGGTCACGCCATTGATGAAGTAATTGAGGAACTCATCCCACCAATTACGCAAGGTGTTGACGAACTTGAGTAAGCGCAGATCGCCGGTGGCCTGCACCTTGCAAATCCAGGCCTGTAGAAACCGGGTCGCCTGCTCACGGTTCTGGACTTTATCACAAATAGTGCGAAATTCCTCTTTGAGCAAGTACATGACCCGCAACTCAGGACAAGCCGCCAAGACTTGCTGGAGTTTGCTTTCTTCTTCGGGCGACAACTCATGACGCGCCTTCACTAGTACCGTAACTTTCTAAAGTTGCGGGGTAATGCTCTTTGAAAACTTGGCGAGCATCGTCCACGGAAAATGACCAATGAATTTGAGCTTGAGCTGCATTACGTCGGCGTTCCCAGGCGATGAGTTCGGAAGCCAAAGTCACCTCATCGGGCAGACGACGGGCAAGGCATTGCTGGGACATCACACTGAGTTCAATTTCGGCCATATTGAGCCAAGAGCCATGAACCGGGGTGAAATGGAAACGAAGTCGCGTCATGATGCGGTCAGCTTCGCATTTACCGAAGAACTCGACCAAAGAATGATAATGATGGGTATTGAGATTATCGAGTACGACATCAATGTGAGCCGCATGGGGATACAACTCATCAACCAGATAACGCATCGCGTAAGCAAAATCTTGTTTGGTCCGTCGCCGCGAAACCAGCACATGCCGTTGCCCGGCTTTCGGTTCGGCAAAAACAAACAGGTTGCGTGTTCCATTGCGCTTATACTCATGGTCCTCCCGGTGTGGTTTGCCAGGGCGAAGCGGACGGGGTTGGCGGGTCTGGCCCAGCAGTTGCACGCTTTTCTCATCAAAGCACACCAACGGATGTTGCGGGTCATAGGCTTGCGCGTACAAGGTCAAAATATGCTCCATTCGTTCCAAAAACTCGGGCGTAATCTTGGGAATACACCAGCTTTTCACTTGCCAGGGCTTGAGTTTGTTTTTTGGAGTACCAGACGCACAGTCTCGGGTGCTATGCTATCCACCATGCCATCTGTCACCAATTGTTGCGCTAAAAGTTCCATTGTCCATTTGGCTTAGCCTGCTGGCGGGTCAGAACAAGCCAGTGCAATCAAGTACGCTTCTTGTTTAGCATCCAACTTCGGATCGCGTGGCGGACGTGGCTTATCAGCTAAAGCGGCCTCTAGCCCATCATCACAAAATCGTTGTCGCGTTCGGCTGACCGTGTCTTCGCTGATATATAGCATGTCAGCAATAGCTTGGTCTGTTCGCCCTTCATCGCTTTTCAGCAGAATATGGGCACGCCGAATCACACAGGCCTTGTTTTTGCCTTTGTTGACGACAGCCAACAATCTTTTCCGTTCTTTTGGCGTGAGTTTGACGACATATTTCTTCATATGCCAGAGCATATCCTCACCCCGCAAGTTAATCAAGTCTGGGTACTAGTATCCAGCGCGACCCTTTGAGGATGTCATAGGTCGGCGGATCGACTTGCTTCTGAAGGTGGCGGCGGGCTTGTGTTAGGCGGTCATTGAGTTGCTTCATCACATGGAAGCGGTCCGCGACCTGGCGAGCATGTGGTAAAGCCTTCTTGACAGCCTGGCGGTACGGTTCCCATAGATCGGTTGAGACGACAGTGATCTGCTCTCGATCTGGCTGCGCGTTGAACCACGCGATCAATGTTTCCTGCTTACGATCTGGCAACACTGCCAAAATGCAGTGCCTTTCCAAATCGGACAGGATCAATACGTACTGTTTATGACGCTTCTTGAGAGCCAGTTCATCGATCCCCAGAACCCGTACAGGATTCTGGGTTGGGCGTTGGGTCGTGCGTTGAGCATAGGTCACAAATATCTCTTTGACCGTTGACTCACTCAAGTGTTCTTGTCGCGCCACAGCTTTGCGATCACACTGCAAACATTGTTCGTAGACATATTGCTCATAGCGTCGCGTTTGACGCCGCTGCTGATTGACACTCAGCAGGTTCTCGGTGAACGGGCGTTGGCAATGCTCACACCTGAAGCGACGCCCCATAAAATAGAGATTAACTCGTTTTCCCATCACACTCAGGTCGCGCACCCGGCGTTCCTTCTGCTGGTGAACCTGCTGAGACAAATACTCACAGTCGGGACACTGCGTGATATCGTAGCGGTGTTCACACTTCAGATGCAATGCTTCGCCCTCTAGCTCATAATGTGTCACGCGAAATTCTGGTAATTCTACCAACTCCGTTATGGTTGCGAGGCTGACTGCTGCCCATTTCCGTTCTGTCTCTGGCTTGACGCCTGCCGTTAACATCGCTATTGTTTCTATCTTGGCTTCTCCTGTGCTGGTTGTTGCTCTATAGCTTATAACACGGTGAAGCCTTTTTCACACTTTTCCGCGTTGACCCGTAAAAAACTGCTCCAGAGAGAATCTTCCTGATGACATCAAAACTGTAGTGCCTTGATGCAAACCCATAAAAGCTCCTGGCAAACCATTGAGAGTCAGCACGCTGTAATTTGGTTACCTTCTTCGAAGTATACTCTCAATACGTGTTGTGGGGAATACTCTGTGTCCATGCGCCCTTGATAGCCGATAGATTATATCAAAAGTAACGGAACCTAAAGGTGCAATGCTTTTAAGATATTGTCCGTTATTGTGGAGATGTCGTTGTTGATTTCAATTTCGATTGCGTTTCCTGGCTTCTCTAAATCACTCAATTGGCTTAATAGCATGGATTTCTTCATATAATGCCCTTTTCGTTCTTGCATTCTCTTCCTGATCAACTCATAAGTGCCATGTAAATAAATGAAAACAACTTGTGTGCATCCTTGCTTTAGTCGCTGACGGTAGCTTTCTTTGAGAGCCGAACATGCTATTATTGCAGATTCTCCTGATTGCAAATGCTGGTTTATGAGATCGCGGATATTATCTAGCCAGGGCTGGCGATCTTCATCATTTAGCGGAATGCCATTAGACATTTTGTCGATATTTGCTTGGGGATGGAAATCATCACCATCATGAAATATCCATCCGAGTTTTTTCCCTAATGCCTCGCCAACGGTAGATTTCCCACAGCCTGAAACCCCCATAAGGATGATGATGTTCACATTACCCATCTCCAATTGTAATCTAAAGATATTGCATCAACCAGTTGTGGCATTGAACGATTAGGGCAAAGCCAGCGACGAATAACCTGACACTCCATTTCTTAGAATCTCCGATATTTGCTCTGAGGGTCGGATCAAATCTTGTCTAGTACAGCCTGGTGATTGTTACACTCATCTCAAAAGTGTTACCATTGATTTCGGGCTATCAGACTTGAATGTATGTTAGGGTAAATAAACGGTAATGTCTCCTCAATCACAAATCTCCCAATTATCACACCATATCGAAATTATAGAGGTTGGCCCGCGTGACGGCCTACAAAGAGAGACACAGTTCATCCAAACTGATCACAAAATCGCGATGATTGATCGACTGAGTGAAGCAGGACTTCCCCGCATCCAGGTGACATCGTTTGTCCATCCACGTTGGGTTCCACAAATGGCCGATGCAGAAGATGTTTGCGCTGGAATTACCAGGAAGCCAGGCGTCGTGTATAGTGGATTGGTTCTGAATATGAAGGGGCTTGAACGCGCTTACCAAGCTGGTTTACAGGCTGTGGATATGTCAGTTTCAGCCAGCGATTCGCATAGCCGTAAGAATGCCAATCGGTCTCTCCAGGAAGCTAGGGAAGGTTTCAAAGATATGGTGGCTCAAGCACATGCTTACGGGATGAGAATACGGGGTGGCATTCAATGTGCGTTCGGTTATTATGAACCCGATGTCACACAGGAGATCGTTGTAGATATTGCCAAACACCATCTTGCACTTGGTATTGATGAACTCGCACTTGCGGACTCGACTGGCATGGCGAATCCCCGCCAGATCAGAGAGGTATTGGCTGCCATCGTTCCGTTGGCTGGCGACAAGCCAGTGATTCTCCATCTCCATGATACGCGAGGAATGGGACTGGCTAATGTTGTGGCTGCTTTGGAAGCCGGCTGTACGCATTTTGACACAGCATTTGGAGGGCTAGGTGGTTGTAATTTCATCGAAGACGCCACTGGCAATATTGCGACTGAAGACACCGTTTATATGCTTCACGAAATGGGCTATGAAACCGGTATTGATTTACCCAAAGTCGCTACTGTCTCCAAGATGCTACAAAACATCCTGGGACAGGAAGTGTTTCCCGGCAAGATGTATAGGCTTCTCACATCGCAAGCATAAACATTTGTAGGGGATTTCAATGGGACAGACGATTTCGGAAAAGATCATCTCACAGCACGCGGGGCATCTGGTCCAGCAAGGTGATATCGCGGTTGTTACGGTTGACGGTTGTATGGCAACCGACGCGACTGGCCCTTTTGCTATTCAGGCATTCAGGGAAATGGGTGGCCGTCAGGTCTGGGATGCCAGCCGCGTATCCATGGTGATTGACCATGCCGCACCCGCCCCGAACGAGCGTGTGGGAAATCTGCACAAGCTATTGCGAGACTTTGCCCGCCAGGCGAACTGTAAGCTCTATGATGTAGGTGAAGGCATCTGCCACCAACTGATGGTTGATAATGGGCATGTGCATCCTGGCGAAATCTTTGTCGGAGCCGACTCGCACACGTGTACCTATGGCGCGTTGAATGCCTTCGCCGTTGGCGTAGGATCGACTGATCTGGCAGCGGTTATGTTAACAGGTAAAATCTGGTTGAAGGTTCCAAAAACCATCAAGATTGATTTGACTGGTACGCTTCCCAAAGGCATCACTGCCAAAGATTTGATACTCTTTATGGTCGGCCAAGTTGGGATTGCCGGGGCGACCTATCAAGCTATTGAGTTTTCGGGAGCTGCGCTGCATTCATTGAGTTTATCCAGCCGCATGACCATTGCAAATATGGCAGCTGAGATGGGAGCTAAGACAGGATTGGTTGATCCAACGGGGCTTGAATTGGGCTATGATTTTGAGCCTGTGTTTCCAGATGCAGATGCCCAATATGCCGCGACTTATTCTTTTGACGCGTCAACACTGCAACCTCAGATTAGCGTGCCACATCTACCAGATAATGTTGTGCCAGTCAGTGAGGTCAAAGGGCAGCATATTGACCAGGCATTTGTGGGATCATGCACAAACGCCCGACTTGAGGACTTGCACATTGTGGCAACTATACTCAAGGGTAAGCAGGTTGCTCCTGGTGTACGGCTACTAATTGCTCCGGCTTCTAAGCGTATTTTCGACATAGCTTTGCGCGACGGCACTATTGAAATTCTTTCTGCTGCAGGCGCAACATTTATCACTTCTGGTTGCGGCCCGTGTGTGGGCACGCATCTGGGAGTTCCTGCCGATGATGAGGTGATTATTTCCAGCACAAACCGCAACTTTCGAGGACGCATGGGCAATCCAAAGGCCGCAATTTATCTGGGATCACCAGCAGTAGTCGCGGCGTCAGCTCTGACTGGCGAAATTACAGATCCGGCTGAAGTTATGGCAGATGATGAATCAACTTTGGGGATACAATAACCATGCTCAGTGGAAAAGCACACGTCTACGGCGACAATATCGACACCGACCGTATCATTCCTGGCAAATATACCAAAACGCTTGATGTAAGCCACCTTGCTGAACACGTTCTGGAGGACCTTGATCCAGAATTCGCTGGGCGAGTTCAGACCGGCGATATTCTAGTGGCGGGTGACAATTTTGGCATGGGGTCGTCACGTGAGCAAGCTCCTATCGCTATCAAGGCCGCAGGAATCTCGGTGGTGGTGGCGCGTTCGTTTGCCCGGATTTTTTATCGAAATGCTATTAACATTGGCTTACCTGTAGTTGAGGTTGCCGGTCATGCAATTGCCAGAGGTGATGATATTGAGGTTGACTTGGTACAGGGTATCGTGACCAATGTTTCCACCGGGCAATCGTTTAAAGCAACCAGGATGCCGCAGGTGATGGTCGATATTCTAAATGAAGGCGGTCTGGTAAATTATCTCCGCAAATACGGCGACTATCACATCTCTGGATTCATCCCTTAGCTAATTTTGCTATTTGCAAAAGGATTTGATATGGATACCCAACCTTTACCTCTAGCTGGCATTCAGGTGGCTGAGTTCTCACACGCAGTCATGGGGCCTACGGCAGGAATGGTGCTTGCTGATTTGGGTGCGGAAGTCATCCGGGTTGAGCCTGCGCCCCGTGGTGATCCTACTCGCCGCCTCAAAGGCTTTGGGACAGGCTACTTCACGTACTTCAACCGTAATAAGAAGAGTATTGCTGTCAATCTAAAGACAGATGAGGGCAGCGAGGTTGTCCGGCGACTACTAGCCAAAACAGATATTCTGTTCGAGAATTTTGGGCCGGGAACGATGGAACGATTGGGGATAGGCTACGAAACGATCAAACAAGATAATCCCAAACTCATTTACTGTTCGCTGAAAGGGTTCATGAACGGCCCCTATGAAAATCGACCGGCTTTGGACGAAGTTGTCCAGATGATGTCGGGCCTGGCCTATATGACAGGGCTACCCGGTCAACCGTTGCGGGCAGGGGCGTCGATTATTGATATTATGGGAGGAACGTTTGGGGCGCTGGCGGCGTTGGTTGCTCTCCGTGAACGCGATCAGACGGGCAAAGGTCAATATGTGAAAAATGGCCTCTTCGAGACGGCTGCCTTTATCATGGGACAACATATGGCTTATTCCGCCATTTCTCAGGAACCCGTGCCGCCGATGCCTGCGCGGGTCAGTGCGTGGTCGATCTACAGAGTATTTGAGCTACACGATGGCGAATCAATTTTTATCGGCGTCACCAGCGACAAGCACTGGGAGCGATTTTGCACTGTATTTGGGCGCGAGGATCTGTTCGCCGACGAGCGCCTCAAGACCAACAATGGTCGCATTGCCGAACGGGATTGGTTGTTGCCGGAATTAGAGACCTTCTTTGCCACACTGACAAAAGGAGAGGTGGTGCGTTTGTGCAGTGAAGCCCAAATTCCCTTCTCGCCAATTGCCCGTACCGAAGATTTGTTTGAAGATCCGCAATTGAACGAAGGTGGCAGCCTGCTGGATGTTGTGCTACCCGATGGCCGTCGGGCGAAACTGCCACGCCTGCCGATCCGTCTTGAAGATCTCGATTTGGGATTACGCATGGAAGCTCCAGCAATCGGCGAGCATACTCGTGCTATTTTGACGGAGCTAGGCTATTCAATTGGTCAGATTGAGGCACTGATCGAACGAGAAATTGTGGCTGTTTCTGAGCAAAATCAATAACTCTACCCAGGCACGAACCTGAACTCCAGCACCTTCCACGCTGCTTCTTGCAAAGCGGTATGGAAGGTTTTTGCATCGGAGAAGGTATGTTGGTGTAACATGCGGACTTCTAACTGCACTATGACTTCAGGCTTAGAAAATGGGTAAGGATTTAACGCTAGGGTATGCTTATCCTGTGGCCTGTAGACAATCTCAGATCGTGATTTTGGTATTTGAGCAGGTACATCCGCAATTGTGCCACTGGTGAGGGGGCCGGTACAGATTGCCAACGACAATAAATCACAGGTGCGGAGAATGCGGTAGTTGGCCTGAAGATGTATGTTGTCAATGACATCTTCGTAGCGTGAATGGTTCTGCAAGCGTGCCTGCGTTTCTGCCTGGAATGTAGCTAGTCGATCAAGTTTTTGTTGTATTTTTGCCAACTGTTCATGAGAATCGACACCGCGTTCTAGACGCCGCCGGTATACCAGGTCTGCATGTAGACTGACCAGCAGTCCAGAATACAGATTATGTTGAGTCACGGCGCTAATTCCGCGTTCCCACACATCGTGCGTATCGGCCAATGTGGTTTCCAGAAAATTGACAGGACGCCCATCTTGTTGTAAACGCGGGGTGGCATCCCAAGCCATCCATCCGATGTCGTGCAGGCTTGTTGCCAGGACAACCGCCTCTCTCGGCATTGGAGAGACAAACTGTTCGTTTCCCCACAAGGTTGTCAGCTTGCCCGAAACCCAGGCATGGGCTGATTGCGAGATTACGAGCCATCCGTCGTTAGTGGAACGATAGATCATGGGGTTAGGCCTTTTTCTGTAACATGCCCGATTCGGCCAAATCGTTCCAGACTTCCTGCGACACAATCAGGCCATCGCGGATAACAAAACGATCAATATAACGGATACCCGCAAAGTCAATTCCGGCGGTGTTTACACCGTATAATGTACCCATGACATATACGATGACCTCCTCATCGGATGACGTGGCTGAGTCGATGCGGTCGAAGGTTTTCTTGATCCATTGATAACGCCCTTTGGATGCCGCAACCATCTCAGTCTGACTACCAAATACCTTGCCACCTGGAAATATGATGCGGGCATCAGAAGTGATCATCGCATTGGCGGCTTCTAAATCACGTGCTTCCATGAGGCGCAAAAACTTTTGAACGAACGCTTCAGCCTCGTCTGTGGTCATGCTTTTCCAGCCTTTTCATAGACCCAAATACGCTGTACGAATTCTTTCATCTGCCAACAATTCTTCACCCGTCCCAGTTAAGGAGATGCGGCCATTTTCCAACACATAGGCACGATGCGCCATGCCCAGTGTTGTAACAGCATTCTGCTCCACGATTAGAATTGTCATCCCTTCCTGGTTGATAGCCTGAATTACATTGAAGATATTCTCAACAATCATGGGGGCCAAGCCCAATGAAGGTTCATCGAGCATTAATACCCGTGGATCAGCCATCAGCGCACGCCCTACGGCAAGCATTTGCTGTTCACCACCACTGAGCGTACCCGCCATTTGCCCTTTACGTTCGGCAAGCCGCGGGAACATTTCAAAGACCCTTGCCATGTTCTGAGAACGTCGTCGGCGTGCCCGGCGGATGAATGACCCCATCTCCAGATTTTCACGCACACTCAGCCGAGGGAATAGTTTTCGGCCTTCGGCAACTTGTACCAACCCGGCGGCCACTGTGCGATGGGATTTCCAGTTATTAATGGATTTGCCATCGAAAATGATCTGGCCTTTCCAGGTTTTCAATAAGCCAGAAACTGTCTTGAGGAGTGTGGTCTTACCTGCGCCATTAGCTCCAATTAGCGCAACAATTTCGCCCACGTTAACCTCTAACGAGACTTCGTGCAAGACTTCTACATCCCCATAGCCACTGGTGAGATTCTCAATCTTTAACAAACTCGAACTCCTTCCCCAGGTAGGCTTCTATGACCTTTGGATCACTGGCAATGGTTGATGGAACATCGACAGCGATTAGCTCTCCATGATGCAAAACAGCCACCCGGTCGGACAACGTCATGATAGCCTTCATTACGTGTTCAATGACGAGCAAGGTAATATCGAGTTCGTCGCGCATTTTGCGGATGAACTTCACGATTTCAACGCTTTCGGTCGGGGTCAGCCCCGCCATGACTTCATCTAGCAGCAATAATTTTGGCTCTGTAGCAAGAGCGCGAGCCAATTCCAACCGTTTGCGTTTGGCAATGGTCAAGTCATGGGCAGCAGTGTCAGCTTGATCATTCAAACCTACATACTCCACGATTTCTCTGGCACGGTCTTCTGCTTTTCGGTTGCTATTCGTCCGCAGGAAAGCACCGACTTTCACATTATCTACCACACTCAAACCGGCAAACGGTTTGGCAATTTGAAAGGTGCGTGCTAACCCGCGTTTGCACACGCGGTGGGGAGGGAGGCCCGTAATAGCTTTGCCATCAAACCAGATCGTCCCTGTATCAGGAGGAAAAGTGCCACTTATTAGATTGAACAGGGTCGTTTTGCCAGCCCCATTTGGTCCGATTAGCCCTAACACCTCACCAGTGGCTAATTCCAGACTGGCGTCCTTTACGGCAATGAGACCGCCAAAGGTCTTGGTTACATTCTCTATTTTGAGGAGAGCCATGCGATTCGCCTCTTTATTTTCTGCCATATTCGTGGCACGGTTCCAGTAATGCCATCTGGCATATAGAGGATAACGATGATTAAGACGACGCCGAAGATCATGCGGTCAACCCCGGCCCGGCCTTCGATATAGTTCAGGAAATCAGGTGGGTTGCGAACGAAACGGCGCGAAACCTCAGCTAGTGGAGTTAACAATAATGCACCAGTTAGCGGCCCCCAAATCGTACCCGTGCCACCCACAATTGGACGTATTAGAATATCGACCGAAACGGCCACGCCGAATGCCAGTGTAGGATCGACAAACAGGAAGAATTGGATGAAAAAAGAGCCACCAATCGCTGTCATCGCAGCACTAATGACGACAGCAATGACCTTGTAACGAAGGACATCCACACCCAGTGCTGCCGCTGCGTCTTCATCCTCCCGGATTGCCTGCAAATAATAACCGAGTTTGCTGTGGACGATCTGGATTGTCACTACAAGACCAACCAGCAAAATACCCAGCATCACATAGTAATAGTAGAGTCTCGTTTCTTCAAACTGCATCCGTTCCCAAGAATCGCCACCTACCAGTGGAATGTGAATGCCGATAGAGGTGTTGACCAACTCCAGTTCAGTGCTATATAAGCGCAACATTTCGGCGAAGGCGAACGTAGCCAGCGCGAAGATGGCTCCCTTGAGGCCAAACTGAAACGAGAGAAAACCGACGACTAGCCAAACAAACCTGCCAGTACAGCTCCAACCAACATTCCAATCCAGGGACTGATCCCATGATCCACGAGCAGAACAGTGGAGGTATATGCGCCAATACCATAGAATGCTGCGTGCCCAAAGGAAAACTGTCCAGCATATCCACCCATGATGTTCCAGGCAGTTCCCAAATAAGCCCAGTACAAAATCTGGACGGCCAGACTGGTTTGGATGTCAATGATATTGAAAAACACCGGAAAGATCGCCAGTGCGATTCCGACAGGAACGAGGATACGATAGTCGTGGGGGATCTGTTGAATGCGTTGCATCATTCCCTCCCCAATAGGCCCTGTGGTCGAAAGAACAAGACTAGAACAAATATGATAAATACGCCAATTAGCTTCGTTGAACTTGGCAGAACGACGACCGCCAATTCCTGCGTCAAACCAATGATAAGACCCCCTATCAAAGCTCCAACAACGTTGCCCATTCCTCCCAAGACCACGATCACAAACGCGGTGATATTGAAGGCATTACCCGCGACTGGATCAACTGCCAAAAACGGAAGCACCAATGTTGCCGCAGCACCAACACAAGCTGTTCCCAACCCAAAGGTAATCATGTTGATACGGTCAACATTGATTCCCACAAGCGCAGCTCCTTCTTTGTCTTGGGCGGTGGCCCGGATTGCTTTACCCAGATCAGTGCGCCGCAAGATAAAATAGAGAAGAGCCGTCAAAAACAAGGCAAACACAAACGCAGCCAGTTTATCAAACCGAACGACAGTGCCATACTCGCGTATTGGGAACTCAACAGTTCCCAGGCCAAGATCGGTTGGTCCGCGTCCGGTGCGAAGGCGTATTTTCTCTGGGGTTGCAGTAAATAAAATGAGGAGCAGATTCTCAATGAAAAGCGCCAAGCCAAGTGTGAGCAAAAGTTGGTTATGCTGCGGTGCATTACGGGCCGGGTGAATAATCAGCCGTTGAATGATCATGCCCAATACAAATGCGAGTGGGACAACAATTAAGATGATGGCATAATAGTATTTTTCCTCAATGCCATTTGGCTCAAATTTCTCGAATATTTTTAAAGTAAGGTACATACCGGCTGTCATCAATGCGCCATGAGCGAAATTAATGATTTCTAAAACCCCGAAAATGAGGGTCAATCCCATGGCAACCAGGCCGAAAACGCCACCGATGAGGAGACCAGTGACGGCAGCTTGACGAATTACAATCTCATTTCGGGTGTACCACGGTTCAATTTCGCTGTAATGCTCGGCGAGCCACCAGGCAGCGCGTAACACCAGAAGCGAGAACATGAGCCACCGTAGGCGTTGTACAGACACAAGTAAATCCTCCACCTGTAGCAAGGATATGGAGGGTACCCTCCATATCCCAGCGACATTTCATACTATGTATCTTGATTTATTCCCACGAAGTACAGAAGCTTGGTTCTGCTTCAGCCAGATCGGGCGGCCACACTTGAACCACCTCGCCTTCTTGCACTTGCATCAAGACAGGGGATGCAACTTCTGTCTCACCAGCTTCGGTAAATGTAATGGGACCTTCATACGGCAAAATGTGGTCTGCGTAGTCGGTCTCGGCCAGTGCATCACGGATGGCAGCCGGATCTGCCGACCCAGCACGCTCGATGGCATCAGCAATGACATAAACAGCCTGATAGGCCAATACCGCCGATGTACGCATTGACTCTTCGTAAACCTCTTCAAATTTAGTACGCACTTCGAGTGCCGCTTCATTCGAAGCATCCCAGTGATAGTTGCTGTCGAAGAAACACTCGGCCAGTTCTTCAGCATCTTCTACGAACTGTGGTTGGTCATAGGTTCCCTGAGCAACACCGTAGACAGCTTTGACATCCAGGAGAACATCCCAGGCAGCTTCAGCGGCCAGTAACCCATCATTATAGTATCCAGTCACGACAAGTACATCGGGATTCAGCGAGTTAATCAGGGTCATCTCAGTAGTAAGGTCGGTAACGCCAAAGGGGTCGTAGGCGATCTCTTCAAGAACCTCAAGGCCGAGTTCTTCAGCGCGTTCTACAAAGGCCGCACGGACACTGTCTCCATAGCCTGTTGTACCTTCGTAAAGGTACACGTAGGTGTTGACTTCTACTTCCAATTCCTCTGCGATTGCAACCAGGAAGTCGGCTCCATTGACGCCCATCGAGGTAGCGTTGGGTTGCAGGCGGAATGTATAGGTGAAACCTTGCTCCAGAATAGCATCGGCTACGGCCACGTCGATCACCAATGGAACCTCTTCACGTTCGGCAATAGTCGCCACATTGGCCGTCACCGAAGACTGGAAGCAACAAATGATAGCAGCAGCGCCTTCACTTACCAGGCGTTCGGCTTCTGTCTGTCCAACTTCGGCAGAACCCGTAGAATCAGCGGAAAGGTAGGCCAGTTCACGGCCATCTAGAACACCACCAGCCTCGTTAATTTCCTCAATTGCCATTTGAATAGCATTATCCATCTGGATACCGTCAGCAGCCAGACCGCCCGTGAGCGGATGGATGCCGCCAATATGGATTGGCCCTTCATCTTGCGCAAATGTTGGGATGCTGCTTACGGTTATTAGCAGAATTGAAAGAATAACCAAAACAGAAATTCGTTTTTGGGACACGGTAAACCTCCATATCATAACGTTTGCTGGACTTACGATAAATTTAACATATTGTTTCTCGTTATCAAATTTATGTATTCCTCCTTTTCTTCAACCTTCCACAAAATCAGAAAATATCAGATTGCTGGCATCCGCAGGTTGTTGGTGAGATCGCTCCAAGCACTGAGCGCCTCGATGTCTCCAATGTGCTGCCAGATCGATGTAGCTGCTTGCTGCCCAATGACAGGGTCTGCTAAATGATGATACTTAGCTTCCAGTTCATCAGGCGTCATGGGTTGATCGGGATCGCCTTTGCTGCCGGTAACCATCGCTTCTCGACGCGATCCATCAGCAAACGTCAAGGTCACACGGGCCGGACGCTTGGCGGGTGTCATGGCAGTAAACTCACGATCTTCCGTCATTTGAATCTTGGCAGCCAACTGGCGAATACGGGTGTCAGACAAAGCTGCTGGGGAAAATGCCTCTGGGCCAGCTCCACCCAAGATAAGCGTGGCGGCAACTGTATGTGGCACGGAAAATCGCCCAGCCAGCGGTGTTTGTGGCTCTGGTTCATTTAGACTGGCGGCAATGTCATAAGTTGCGACTTCAATGGCTTCGATGGTTGTGGTATCTATCGGAGCCTTACCCATTAGCTTAAAAGTTGCATCGACCGCCGCATGGGCATAGCGGCACGCAGAGTAGGGTTTGAAATAGCCACGCATGATTTCATAGCGCTCCCCTAATCCATCGACCAGTGCATCAGGATTAAACGCATCGCCCAGAATATGCCCAAATGTTGCTTGCAGTGCGCCCGTTTCACCTCGGAATCCCAAAGTATACAGATCGGCGGCCAGCATCCCCGATTTATTCACCATTCCAGCGTATGTATTGCGCACATTCGCGCCCTGATAGGCCGATTCAAAGGATGGTGCGATGGGATAAGCTGCTGCAACTTCCAGGACTCCTGCAACATCTTCAGGTTTCAAATTTTTGCACCATGCGCCGATGGATGCTGCGCCCAATACACCCCAGGCTCCGAAGGGATGGACCCCCTGACGCAAGCGGGTTGCTACACCAGCGCGGGCCGCCACTTCATAGCCGACGACAATGGCAGTCAGTGTTTCTTTTCCAGTAAAACTGAGTGCTTCAGCAAAGGCTAGGGCCGGGGGAATAGCATGAATCGCGGCGTGTCCGCGTGCAAAAGCGTGGCCTTCATCCATTTCAAGAGTGGCTCCAGCAGTGCCGTGTATCAGAGCAGCCCAATGCGGTTTGACACGCCCGCTATGCCCGAAAACAGTTGCCACACCACCTTCATGCTTCGTCGCATAATCAGCCAATGCACGTACTTCTGGCGCAGTCATGCCGCCTAGAATCACACCGATAGTATCACGTAACACCCACTTCGCCCGCTCAATAATTTCTACTGGTAGGTTGTCGTAGGATGTTTCAGCAACAAAGGTAGACAATATCAATAATTCGTTCATCAATAATATCCTGAGACGACCGCATTTCCATGTGCAGGGGTAAGCTCGCTTGCGATGTCTAACTGTAGCGAAATTGCATTACGCAGGCAAACTTGCGTCGAGTTCACTGGGGCGTGCCTTACCCATATACCAGGACAAGAGCAATCCAACCAGCCCAAACAACGTCAATACAGCAAAAAGCTCCTGAAAGGCTGGTATAGCTGATGCGCCGGTTCCATCAGAACCATAATGTTCAAAGCGTGTTTCGAGTAGAATGCCAACTAATGCCGAACCAAGTGCCAGTCCGCCATAACGCACCATGCCATATAATCCGGCGGCAGCAGCTCTTTGCGTTGGTTCTACCACATTAGTAGCTGCTTGAGCAAATGGGGCTTGTGAAATGCCTGCCCCCAATCCCCGAATAGCCAATGCGAGCGCGATAAAGAATAGCGTGATGTTCACGCTGATAAAGATCAGAATAGCAACACCGAGCGTCATCAGCGCAAAGCCAACCACACTGGGTCTACGTGCCCCGGCGCGATCTGACCATCTCCCCCCTGGCTGTGATCCCAGAAACAGAAAAAGAGAGTAAATGGGAAGGATAAAGCCCACCTGTGAGGCACTGTATTTCTGTACATCTTCTAAAAAGAGAGGCAAGCTGGTCAGGACGGCGATGCCCACAATCATGCGTATCATGGCTGCCGTTGCCGCGCTTAGGAACCGACTGTTGCCCAGGATGCGTGGATCCACAAATGGGGCTTTGGTCCGTTGGGCCAGCCAGGACCATCCAGCGAATAGTAGAACACCAACCAGCAATACCACTGGCAAGCGACGCGTCACGCCGATCAGCAACAGTAGAACAGCGAGAGTTAGACTAAGCGCCCCCCACCAATCAAATGCAGGGAGTTTGGTAGATATGGATTGAGATGGAATGCTGCTGATGGATAACCAAGCACCGGATGATGCAACCAAACCTACTACGATATATACGGACGGCCAGCCCCAGAAATCAACCAATGCGCCACCAACAATAGGGCCAATGATGGTTGCGACACCGACTGCCGACTCATAAATCCCAGTTATTGTGCCTTGCCGGTTCAATGGATAATGAACACGAATGAGTATCAATGCCAGCGGATATAAAGCCGACCAGCCAATGCCTTGTAGGACACGGCTCGCTAGCAACCAACCGAAGGTCGGTGCTAAGGCTGAAGCAAACGCCCCCAAGCTCAACAGTAATAGTCCACTAGTGTACATACGTCGCAATCCCCATCGTTGACCAAGATACGCTTGCAGTGGCATAAAAACAACGGCAGGGATGAAGTATGCCGTGCCCACCCAGGTCACTGCTTCCACATTGATCACGAAATACTCGCGCATAGTTGGTAGTGAGACGCTGGTAAAGTTGACATTCAAGGGCGACAGAAACACGCCAACCATCAACGCTGCCAGCATCCACCGATTGTGATTAGCCTGGGAAGCTGGTTTGTCCAATGCTGATCCTTTGAAGTGGCTTACTCATTCGCGTTGATTGCGTGGGCTGCATCGCGACCAGCCAGCATCCCATAGCCGAGGGCTGTTAATAACCCATTGCCAGAAAGATAACCACCCGGCCCGTGCCCGCTGATACCCGCCGCCACACCACCACCTGCATATAGATTGGGAATCGGTGTGCCATCTGGCTTGAGAACACGCGCGTTAAAATCAACTTTCAACCCACCTTGTGTATGAAACAGTGCCCCGGTCACTTTCACGCCATAATACGGAGGTTCCAGGCGTACACAGTTTGTCCGGCCAAGTACATCAGGTTGCTTGCCATCGGCAGCGGCGTGATATGTGTGAAGTGTTTGCGTCAGATGTTCTGCTGGTAGGCCAAAAATCTCTGCCAGTCCTTCCATGGTGTCGCTTTGTTTGATTGCTCCGGCCTCGAATGCGTTGCGATAATCTTCAAAGGTCATGCCAAGATTGTGCAGGCGCTCATCATAAATATCCCAGGCTAAACCATCGGGCTGGGCTAACACTTCCAGCGCCCGTTCCGAATAGCCCTGATCCTCAACACCGAATCGCTGACCATTTTTGTTGACCTGGAAACCACCTTCGGCTACAAGGGCATAGGTGATGAGGACTTCGTGTGGAGTGGCAACTGATCCATGGGCTTGATAGGCATCCATAAAAGCGATTTCGGCGCCGAGTTCCTGGCCCCACAGGATTCCTTCGCCAGTGTTTCCCTCACCACCAAAATACAGTGCTGTTGACATTGCCGGGATGTGCTGCTTGACCATTTCCTCATTACCAGCGAAACCGTTGCAGGCCAGTACTACCTTTTTACAACGAACACGCTCCTGTTGTGCGCCGCGTTGCACAATAACACCAAGTACCACATTTTGTTCATTAACAATGAGACCTGATACTGGTGCATCATTGACCAAGTCAATGTTGGCATTGGCCTCGACTGCACTGCGTAAATCGGCGTGGAGCTCGGTTCCGGTACGGTTGGGTGGTGCGTGCATCCGTTTTGTCGAGTGGCCGGGGTAAGTGAAGTCGTCAACAAATAGCAAATTCACCCCAACGCTATCAACCAACCATTCCACTAAAGCTACTGCTGTACGAGCCAAATGAAGTGTTATATCTGGATCAGAAGCATGATGGTTCTTGGCAAGTATATCGTTGGCAAAATTTTCTGGAGATTCTTCAATTCCAGCGGCTTTCTGAAAGCGAGTCCCACCCGCCGGCAACATGCCATACGAGCGTGCGGTATTGCTCCACGGACGTGCCTGCTTCTCCAAGACCAACACCTCGACACCACCTTCAGCCGCCGCCAGGGCTGCTGTCAGGCCACAGCCTCCACTGCCAACTACGACAACATCTGTTTCAAATGACCATTGATCTGTACTGCGTTCAATTCCCATGCTATTTTGCCTGTCGTTGTTTGGTATACGGAATAAGTTTACCTGCCCGTAAGTTCGCTAATGATATGCCCGCCAGACAGCTTGTGTGATGATTTTTCGGTTCGACATGGGGATGTCCCTTGCATCTATATGATGCTGTTGATATAAGCCAAAGTTTCATCGGTCGATATGACCGTTGCGTACTTCATCCACATATCCAGAAGACTTATTTTATGCGAGGCTTCGATCCGATCAAAAACGCATTCATGAGGAACTATGGTGCAAAATCCTCGTTGCCGTCCATCGACTGCCGTTGCACGCACGCATCCACTGGTCGAATTGCCAACGAGAATTATTGTGTCAATGTTGTGCGTGATCAAGTGCGTTTGTAGATCGGTGTCATGAAACGAACTCGGATAGTCCTTGTCGATCACATGGTCACCTGTATGTGGGGCAAGTGGTGTGACAATATCGAGACTGGTATCATCTGCAGTGTATCCACGTGGGATAATCCGCGTATAGATGATAGGCAAGTTAGCGTCTCGGCAAGCATTCACAAAGGGAACCATTGTATCCATCGCCCGCCAGGCGATTTCGCCCATTGCCATCGGCTCATGAGCAATTGCGTCCAGAATCGGAGTATCTTCACCAACGATCAGATGTTGCATATCAATAACCAACACAGCGGCGCGCTCGCCTAGAACCCGGCTTTCAAAGGCTCTCGCCCCACGTGTATCATAGTTGGCTTGTTTGATGACTGCCTTATCCTGTTCCGTCAACAAATCATCCCACATGTGTTGCACTGTTTCTAGGTCCCTACCTTGCCGGTTGGACGTTTGATAAATTGTCCTAATGGTGGTCCCATAATGTTTCCGTTGTGATAGACCCGGTTGCCACGCACGAAGGTACTTTTAACCTTGCCTGTCAGTTCTTGTCCTTCAAATGGTGTGTAACCCTGCTGGGATTCGGACTCTGCGGCACGTACCACGAATGATTCGTGGGGATCAAGCAATACCAAATCAGCGTCATAGCCAACAGCGATGTCCCCCTTCGTATGGAGGCCGTAACGCTGTGCCGGGTTCCACGACAAGACTTCGGCCATGTGATGGTAGGACATACCACGTTTGCTGCCTTCACTGAAAACACCTGAGAGCAAGTATTCTGTACCACCAAACCCTGACTTTGCCAACCAAATGTTGTCAGGGGTATCAGAAGATACCTTGTCCTCTGCAGAGCAGCACGCATGGTCGCTCACGATCCAATCGACCTTGCGGTCAAGTACCTGCTGCCATAGGAACTCGACATCTTCACGCGGACGAATAGGTGGATTCACTTTTGCATATGATTTTGTTGGAGCGTCCACATCCAACAATAAATGGCCGACAGTCACTTCACGTTTGAAATTGATGTGTGGAAATACATTTTGCATCATCAGGGCAGCTTCCAGAGCTTTGCGCGAACTGAGATGTAGCAGATTGATATTGAGGCAGTCGGTTTCATATGCCAGATAGGAAGCGATCCAGATGGCTAGGCCTTCAGAGTGGGGCGGACGGGCTTCGTGGTAAGCACGCAATCCGGTCAGCGTGGGATCATTTTCGACAATCTTGGTATAGGCATTCAAAATATCAGCAAGTTCGCAATGCAAGCTGACACTGATGTTATCTGCCATATCCGGATATTTGTGCATCAGGCGAGTGGCACTACGCATAATGAACTCGAAATGGGCAATATCATACCGTTCATCTTCGCCAATCATCAGGAATTCGTGCTGTTTAGATGACTTTCCGTGTAAACCGTATCCACCGTAGAACATGAAAATTTTGAACGATGGGACGCCGAATTCAGTTGCCAGCATTTCCATTTCATCAATATGGGAAGGACTAATCGGTGCTAGGTGATAACCATAATCGACCCAGTAATTCCCTTCCGAGAGTGATAGCACTTCTGGGAAAAAGTCACGATAGGAACCGCCCTTGTTGAGATATAGTTTCCCGGAGCGAAAATAGGTGATTGCAGTGGTTACACCACCCATAGCAGCCGCCTTACTTTCGGTGACGGCGTCCTGGGGCAGGTAATTGTAGATGCCAACGTGCATGTGTCCATCAACTAATCCAGGAAACACCAGCAAGTTCTTCGCATTAATGACTTCTTGGGCATCTTCGGCGCTGATTTCCGGAGCAATGTGGCTAAACTTACCATCGGTAATACCAAGATCAAGCAAATCTACCGCTTGTCGATTTGGGCGAATTACCCGTGCGTTTTTAATGACCAGATCAAATGTCATAAATTTTGTTTTCTCCTTCTGTTGCTAATAATTAATGTATTCTTGGATGCAGTCTATGTTATTCGTTGCCAGATCTATCGGAATACAAAATCAAGATAATGACCTTAGCCCGACTTTGTACAGACCAATCAGTACGGGTAGTTTTAAAGGTTTTGGGTAAGCAGAATTGGCTTTTCCGACCTATAACTTCTCCCAAGAACGAGAGAATTTGGCGAGTTCGAGCCTGACTGCACTGCTTATATCTAAGGTCTCTACGAAGTCGAGCTATGATTCACGGGACGAGTCAGAAGCTACTGATGTCCTCTATTTACTATCGGCACCGACGTAATCCGCTTCATCACATCCTGCGCCCTGGCAAGCAACACTGTTAATGGGGTTTCCTTCGACAATGTCTGTAAACCAGCTAAGGTATGTCACTTCATCTACCGCAATGATGTAGAATTCAGGCGTTGTCATAACAGGATGAGATGTTCCACCTGACAGGAAGTAACTATAGTTAGGTACTTCTGAGTCAAGTGTTTCGAACTTCTCCACGAGGGCCAAACTTAAACCTTCTTCTTCAGCGCCGCCCTGAGCCACCCAGAAAAATCGTTGCACAGCATCGTTGCGCGTGGCGAACTCGGCAATAATCGCATCAGGAAAATTCAAGGCTGTAGCTTCATAGTAGAAATTTGCATTAGAGGCGAATTCGCCAGTTTCAGGAGTAACATCTTCAAATTCGGGAATGAAATCAGGAAGATTGTCGTAAATCCCCCATATTTCTAACGGAACAAAACCCTCTGGGGGAAACACGCCAACAAAAGAATCACCGATTTGAGCAAGGCGGGCGTCGCTGTAGTGGTTAAAGATATACGGCGTATGGTAAATTGACCCTACTGAACCCGCGCTTGCGCCTGTAACGACAACACTCGACGGAGTCTGATAGTTGGTGTAAACCCAATCTAGAACCATCTGGGCATTGCTAAATCCGCGGAACTCAAATGTGAATTCATCCACAGTCTCGCCTTCGATTTCCATTGGCTCAAACGTAGCGGCGTAGTCGCCGAGATGAACGTCACCATTGCAAGCTGGAATGACAATATGCGTATACTCGCTCAGGGGATTCTGGGAATTGGTGGTGTCAAATATGCCTGCCGGTTCGGCCATTGCTTCCGGATTAACCGCGTCTGTATACAAGCCACTGCCCGCTCGACAGGTGAACGCATCCCAACACCCCCCGCCCACCTGGAAGTGAATAGTCAGGTGTTCAGGATTGCCAGGATGAACGAAAAAGCCATAAGGTGAACCCAGACCGCAAACAAACCCTTCCGGCCCAGGTACGAAATTCCAACCGTCATTAAGTTCGTCACTAGTAGGAAGAGTGCCCTCTTGTGCAACAACATTGTGCAGTGGGGCTAGGCTCAATACAACAAAGAATATCAAACTAAACATTAAGAATGGGACCAGTTTTTTCATCAGAGATCTCCCATAATTACTTTTATGTCGATACACCATGTTGAAATGATGTATCACAACAACGATTATCTGCATTATAGTGTGATAATTGATGAAGACAAAACCAAACGAACAGAATGAAGTATAGGCAATACTGACGATCTATCCGGCTGTCGCGCTGTGCTGCCAAAACGTTATAATATTGCACTGTAACGCGCTTCAACTGCCGATACAAAAATTGTGGATAAGATTTTGTGATCCCGTTATGCCTAAATAATGATAGATGTTATGGAGAAAATGATGCCCTTTCGAATCAAAATTATTTCGCCGATAAAGATTGATGAGGCCGACCTGCGACGGCGGCGTATGCGATATGGTGAACGTGCGAATCCTGATACATATACAATACCTTCGCCAAATTATGACGAGGCGGAGTGGCACGCAACGGTATGGATAGCACCGAGAGACGCCACCGTGTAAAAGATACGATCCAATAAAATAGGATCAGGGATTTCCGGAAGTAATTTTAATGTTTCAGCGACATATTTGCGACCACGAAAGCGGGCTTTGAGATCAAGGATACTGGCATCCGGATAATCAGGGAAAAGGAGGCGGCGTAGGATACGGGAGAGCGTGACCATCAAGAAAGACAAGTTGGCGGCATTGGTGACCGCTGTCTCGGCGACGTTCATGAAGTCTTCCAGTCCGAAATGCTGTTTGGCATCGCGGAAGATGAATTCAATCTGGAAGCGTAGGCTGTAGTAGTCAATCAAGCGCTCATAAGATAGGCTGAGGTCACTGCTGAACAAAATCACACGCGCCTGTTTTCCTGTTTTCAAGTCTGTTTTGACGATGATGACGACGTTGAGGGGTTGGGCGAAGTCTTTGTGAAGCAATGTTGCCTGAAAGGTCTGGGTTTGGATACCATCTTCCAGGGTGGTTTCCTTCAAATAGTCAGACGGGATGGCATGATAGTTGAGCTTATCACCATATTTGCGACGCTGACCATATTTAGATTGTGGGCCAACATAGGGTATATACAACGCCGCATCATGACGCAATTTGGAGATCAAATGCACGTCACATTGCCGGGTCATTTGCAGGGCATTGTTGTTGCCGAATTTACCATCCAACACCAGATAAGTCACCTGAATCGTGTCCTTGATCAGTGCCAATTGTCGCTGCACCATGCCTTGAATCTGCTGTAGTTCTGGGGGCAACTCCACCTGGGTCTTAGGACGCCCGGGCTTGCCTCTTTTCCGCTTCTTCTTGCTCTTTTTCTTGGCGGCTTTGGCTGCCGTTTTCTCAGCCTCACTGCGTACCCGTTGCTCCACCATGCCTGGATAGGCTTGCCGTTCCTCAATACTTATCAGTGATAGTCCGAAGAATGCCACGCCCGGCACGGGTTTGCCGTACAATCCTGAAAAGAAGCGATCCACCCCATGGGTCTTCTTGCCCGATTTTGTCACGACCCATTCATCGCCGGCCAGTAGGTACTCATCTTCCGGATTGAGGGCGTGTTGGCGAAAAAATGCCCAGTGCATCTCTGCCCACGGTAGCACTGTGTGGAACAACCGCTGTATCGTCCGATAGCTCCCCCCTTTATCTGTCCATCGTGAGATACCCAGCATCGTGACCCGCCCTGTCATCGCCAGTATGGCTGGGATAATCCGGCTCATTTGTCGTAGGGTTGTTGGTGATAGGTGTACCTCAAAGCAGAGCAATAGTGTTACAATATCAATCATGGGCTTTTTTCGTCATGCCTTTTTGTCTTCATCGGTTTATGTAGACAACTTTACACGACACTAAAGCCCTTTCAATCCCTCGTTTTTGGCGAAGGTATTGTCTATGAAATAGTTTTGCGCTCACACCAGCGTATGCTCAGGGTAGTTTCTCGAATAGCTTAACTTGCCCTCTCTTTTTTGCTACCCGTGTACAAAGTCAAGCATAAAGGTGTGGTGACTTGCTATTTGTGGCTCAACGCGGAAAAGTGTGAAAATCGCATCAACCACCTCCATATTGGGCCAAAACCTGTAATCGAAAGATGTTGAAATTACGAAAACCGAAGGCACGACGGATGGTGGCACGGATCGCATTATTGATGCCTTCGACAAAGCCCTGGGTCACGCCATTGATGAAGTAATTGAGGAACTCATCCCACCAATTACGCAAGGTGTTGACGAACTTGAGTAAGCGCAGATCGCCGGTGGCCTGCACCTTGCAAATCCAGGCCTGTAGAAACCGGGTCGCCTGCTCACGGTTCTGGACTTTATCACAAATAGTGCGAAATTCCTCTTTGAGCAAGTACATGACCCGCAACTCAGGACAAGCCGCCAAGACTTGCTGGAGTTTGCTTTCTTCTTCGGGCGACAACTCATGACGCGCCTTCACTAGTATCCAGCGCGACCCTTTGAGGATGTCATAGGTCGGCGGATCGACTTGCTTCTGAAGGTGGCGGCGGGCTTGTGTTAGGCGGTCATTGAGTTGCTTCATCACATGGAAGCGGTCCGCGACCTGGCGAGCATGTGGTAAAGCCTTCTTGACAGCCTGGCGGTACGGTTCCCATAGATCGGTTGAGACGACAGTGATCTGCTCTCGATCTGGCTGCGCGTTGAACCACGCGATCAATGTTTCCTGCTTACGATCTGGCAACACTGCCAAAACGCAGTGCCTTTCCAAATCGGCCGTATAGTTACCCCCATCGTCAAGACCACAGATTGGCAAAATTAAGCTCGGAAATTGATACCAGAATCTCAACAAGATCGATAAACCTCGCTGGGAACCCGGTAAGCCAGGCTCTGATGGGGTCGTTCATGATTATAGAAATGGAAGTAGTCGTGTAGCCCCCTTTCCAATGCTGGAACGGTTTCATAATGCTTCAAGTAGATGTCCTCATATTTGACGGTACGCCACAAGCGTTCGACAAAGATGTTGTCCAGGGCACGCCCGCGCCCATCCATGCTGATAGCAATATTCGCCGCCTGCAAACGTCCGGTAAACTTATCCGCTGTAAATTGAGCGCCCTGATCGGTGTTGAAGATCTCAGGTGTGTGCTGGCGGAGTGCTAATTCCAGGGCCGCCAGGCAAAAGCTGCCTTCCAGCGTGTTGGATAGCTGCCAGGCCAGTACATAGCGGCTAAACCAATCGATAATAGCCACCAGATACATGAATCCTTGCTGTAAGGGCACATACGTGATGTCGGTACTCCAGACGTGATTAGGGCGGGTGATCGCCACGTTTCGCAGCAGGTAGGGATAAATCTTGTGGCCTGGTGCCGGCTGGGTCAGCTTCCGTCTGGGAACAATAGCCTGTAAACCCATCAGCCGCATCAAGCGGGCGATACGCTTGGGATTGACTAGATGTCCCAGCCGCCGTAAATGGACGGTCATTTTAGGGTACCCGTAGAAGGGCGTTTTCAGATATTGTTCATCAATTAGCCGCATCAGTTGCAGATTGAAGGGTGTTTCCCCCGCTGGTTTCATATAATATGTTGCGCGGTTGAGACCCACCAAGGCGCACTGCCGCCGAATACTGATGTCAGGATGCTGGTTGTCTATCATCGCCCGTTTGGCCTCAACTGTAGGGGGTAACTTTTTTTTTCAGCCACTCAAGTTCCATCTTGAGCCGCCCAATCTGTTCGTATAATTCCGCTTCAGGAACACCTGTTTCCTTTTGTTTTTGTGTTTTGTTTCCCCGTTCAAAAACGCTGGCTCCGCCTTTGAGCAATTGCCTTTTCCAGTCACGCACCAGCGTTGGATGAATCTGATGTTCGCTGGCGATCTCATTGACCGTTCTTTTTTCTTTGATCGCTTCCATTGCCACCCGGAACTTGAACTGGGCGCTGTATGCTCGTCGTTTTCTACTCATCTTTTTCTCTCCACAAGTTGCTCTGATTTTATCCTCAAAACGAGTTATCCTTGTGGTCTAGTTTTTGGGGGTAAGTATACAGGATCAATACGTACTGTTTATGACGCTTCTTGAGAGCCAGTTCATCGATCCCCAGAACCCGTACAGGATTCTGGGTTGGGCGTTGGGTCGTGCGTTGAGCATAGGTCACAAATATCTCTTTGACCGTTGACTCACTCAAGTGTTCTTGTCGCGCCACAGCTTTGCGATCACACTGCAAACATTGTTCGTAGACATATTGCTCATAGCGTCGCGTTTGACGCCGCTGCTGATTGACACTCAGCAGGTTCTCGGTGAACGGGCGTTGGCAATGCTCACACCTGAAGCGACGCCCCATAAAATAGAGATTAACTCGTTTTCCCATCACACTCAGGTCGCGCACCCGGCGTTCCTTCTGCTGGTGAACCTGCTGAGACAAATACTCACAGTCGGGACACTGCGTGATATCGTAGCGGTGTTCACACTTCAGATGCAATGCTTCGCCCTCTAGCTCATAATGTGTCACGCGAAATTCTGGTAATTCTACCAACTCCGTTATGGTTGCGAGGCTGACTGCTGCCCATTTCCGTTCTGTCTCTGGCTTGACGCCTGCCGTTAACATCGCTATTGTTTCTATCTTGGCTTCTCCTGTGCTGGTTGTTGCTCTATAGCTTATAACACGGTGAAGCCTTTTTCACACTTTTCCGCGTTGACCCACATGTTTTTGAACTGGGTCTATCGGAATGCTGTAGTGACTCAGGGTTTTCTCAATCGCAACTGGTTGGATGACCGAACTAACGGGCCAAATGACTCTCGATTGCCTGGTTACTATCGATTCAATTGGATGGAAAATGAAATGGGCCAAATCTTTGACAATCAAGACTGGTAAAGGATATTTTCAGATGAAACATAAAGTGTGGATATATATTGTTGTAGGATGTTTGGTCGTATTATTCCATAGTCCAGTTTCTTATATCGAGGCACAAGTTCCGGATTCTACCAAAGTATTTCAGATCGAATGGAGTCCGGATGGACAATTCATTGCGGGTGCCATCAGTCATGGTCTCATTATCTGGGATGTTAATACTGATAGCCTGTTTAAAACATTTGAGATGCAAACAGGTGTGGCTGATTTGGCCTGGAGTCCAGATAGCAGCAAAATCGCGGCTGCCGATTGGGATGGTACAATCAGCATTTGGAACGTTGGCGACGAATTGGTAATAACCACGCTAGATCAGAGTAGTCAAACAATGATAGCTGTAGAGTGGACAAACGATGGGAGTCGAATAATAGGTCTCAGTTTTGAGGATAAGATCGTGATATGGGATGCATACAGCTATGAACCTTTGGTATCTGTTATGTCCGGTGGATATGATATTGAGTTGAATAGTGATAACAGCGTGTTTGTTCGCGGTGCTTTTAGTGGAATTGCGCTGCATGACGCATCCACATCTGAGTTAATTACAATTTTTGAAGGGGATGAAAGAGGTGTATTATCAGTTGATTGGAGTCCGGATGATCAAAAGATTGTTAGTGGAAGTGTGGATAACGTCCGTATTTGGGATGCTTTGACTGGCCAAATCATTATGACATTGGAAGGACATACGGATTATATTAGAACCGTTGCATGGAGTCCAAGTAGAGACCAGATTATCAGTGCTGATAACAATAATCTCATGCGAGTCTGGGATAGCAATACCGGAGAGGTGCTTTCAGATATTACTGGCATTACTTCAGTAGCAGCATGGAGTCCGGATGGAAACTGGATTGCTTACGGCAAATCCGGACTTGAAATCGGTATAATTCCCACGCCAGGGAGTGCGGCCTGTGCTTACAATATAGCCGCGGAAGATAGCACTGCTCTTGCAAATGCAATTGTAGTCGCTAATGGAAGCTCTACACCTCAAACGATTTGTCTATTTTATGGGACTTACACTTTGGCCGATCAGAGGCCATTTGGAAAGTTCAGGGATCGGACGACATACGAGCCAATCGCCGAACCATCAAATGCACCATAGCCCCATAAATAATGGCGTCTGAGGAATAAACCCAATACTCATAATCTTTGCTTAACCGACGATAGGTGTTGAGCCAAGCCAGGGTACGCTCGACAACCCAGCGACGTGGAATGACTTGGAAACCCGTGCCATCCGATATACGGGTTGTAATCTCGACATCAATGCCATATTGTGCGGCTTGTTCGACAAATGTGCCACTATAAGTACCATCCGCCCATAGTTTCGTCAGGCGCGGGAACCGTTGTTTCAAACCAGGTAATAGCCAGGTGCCGACTGTACCATCATGGCAATTGGCTTCGGTCACAAATGCTTTGAGAACCAGCTCTTCCGTATCGACCACGATATGACGTTTGCGCCCCTTGACTTTCTTGCCGCCATCATAGCCTCTCACCCCCCTTTTTCCGTCGTTTTGACGGATTGGCTATCGATGCTTCCGGCGCTGGGCATCGCTTCCCGGTCCAATTTCTTACGCAACGCTTCTCGCAACTGGTCATTCATCCACTGCCATGTTCCATCTTTTCGCCACATATTGTAGTAGTAGTAAACCGTACCTGTAGGTGGGAGATCATGCGGCAACATGTCCCACTGAAAACCGCTTTTCAATACATAGAAAATTCCATTCATGACTTCCCGCATGTCAACTTCACGCGGGCGTCCGCCCTCTTTCGCTGCAGGAATCAGCGGTTCCAGAATTTCCCATTCCTTGTCGCTCAGATCACTTGGGTATGATTTTCTGATGTCCATACCGCCAGTTTACTATCGACTGGGGACTTTTCAAATGGCCTCTGAGGCTTATGCAGCGCGTCGTAAAAAGGTGGGCATTCCCGCTGATCGCCGTTTCCAGACCAAAATTGAATTAGGCTGGCAGATGATTGAGCGTGTTCAGGCGATGGGGTTGCCATTTGAAGCTGTTGCCTTTGATACGTTGTATGGTCGCAATACCGGCCTGCGCGATCAATGCCGGGCCAATGGGATTGAGTATTATGCGGATGTGCCCTGCAATCAACGTGTTTATTTGCGTGAGCCTGAAATCGTCTACCCCCTGACGAAACGTAACCGTCCCGCCAGGCATCCGCAAGTGGTGGGACAAACGCCAGTCACCGTGGAATCGCTGGCCGATGACGCGCAAACGTATTGGCAATCGTTGGTGCTGCGGCCATCCGAACGCGGGATGTTACAGGCGGACTTTGCGCGGCGAGTCGTCTGGACGGTCGACAAAGATGGAACCTCGCGGTGTGAAACCTTATTGATACGACGCGCCCCCCAACGGTTGACCTATACGCTGACCAATGCGCCGCTGGATACACCGTTGCAGACCCTTGCTCAACGTAAAACCCAACGCTATTTCCTTGAACGCAGTATTCAAGATGCCAAATCGGAGTTGGGCTGGGATGAATTCCAGGCGATTAAATATCGTGCCTGGGAACACCAACTCGCCCTCACGCTACTGGCGAGTTGGTTCATTGCCGAGACCCGTCTTGATTGGCGTGCAAAACACCCATCAGACCCCACTTTGATCCAAGACTATGAGACCGATGTCCTGCCCAGTTTATCCATGGCAAATGTCCGTGAACTCTTGCGGGCAACATTACCTTTGCCTCAGCTTTCGACGGAACAGGCGGCGCGTCTCGTTGTCAAACACCTTGATAATCGCACACGATCTCGTCGTTCTCGGCTCAGAAAACATTCTGGGCCTTGAATGTGACATTGTCGAACTAGTCATGATTCGTCGGATTATTCTGTTGACAATTGCGTTAGCTCTCGTATTGACATTTGCTTTGCCTGTGGCGATGTCCAATGATACTCAAGTAGCCGATGATGGTGGTGTGGCTATCGCCAGTCTGATTGACTTCAGCGACAATTACATTGCTGCTGATCCTACTTGTCCGCCCAATTCGCAAGGTAATGACTGTTAAGTATCCGGTTGATTTTTCCAATGAGGAGGGGGCTGGATATTCTGAGCCAGCCTCTCTTCTATCCCCTCAAAGCCAGGTCCATCAGTGTATCCTTGTCTCCTTCAATGTTTTTCTGGCTGCCTTCAAATTATCTCTCTTATTCTCTATCTGGGCCAATTAAATATATACTGTCCCCACTAGACTCTATCGGAAATAGAAAGAAACAGGTAAGCTAGATCGAAAAAAGCATATAGGTCAACGATCAACGATGATAAACTACCAGGAACTGAGAGGCAAACCGGGAGTATTCAGGAGTTTCACAGGCTTGACGCCGCGAGCTTTCGCCAAGCTGCTGGTCGATTTTGAAGCCGCCTATGAAGCGGATTTGGAAGAGCGCGAACAGCAACGCGAAGGCGAGCGGCAACGGCAACGAGGTGGGGGTCGGCGCGGGGCAATACCAGCGATCGAAGATAAGTTGATGTTTATCCTGGTGTACTTTCGGTTCTATCCGGTGCAAGTGCTGCAAGGGTATCTGTTTGGCATGGGGCAACCCCAAGCGAATGAATGGATACAACGGTTGATACCAATTCTCAATGCGGCATTGGGTTATCAGCAGCAACTCCCGGCGCGTCAGGCCAAAGAAATCGCCGAGGTATTAGCCAGGTGTCCGGGGTTAGAGTTCGCCATTGATGGGACGGAAAGGCCAATTCGCCGCCCAAAAGACCCTGAGCGCCAGCGCCAGCACTATAGTGGTAAGAAGAAGCGCCATACGGTCAAGAACAATGTGATTATGGACAAGCGCACGCGCAAGATCAAAGGGTTGAGTCCGACCAGTGAAGGCAAGAAACATGATAAGAAACTCGCCGATGAACACGCCCTCCAATTTCCACCCGGGAGCAAGCTCTGGAAAGACACCGGTTTTCAAGGCTATGAGCCAGCGGGTACCCAGACATTTCAACCCAAGAAAAAGCCCAGAGGACGCGAGTTAACACCGGAGGAAAAAGCCCGCAATTCAGAACTCTCCAGTGAGCGTATCTGCGTTGAACATGGTATTGGTGGGGTGAAAGCTCTTGCCATTGTGCGGCATATCTTTCGCCACATCAAAACTGACCTGGCAGATTTGGTCATGGAGACAGCGTGCGGTCTTCATAATTTACGGATTGACTATCCCCTCGCTGCCTGATCCTGTCATGGGTAAGGGAAAATTGTATCTGCCGGTTGCTATTTGGCTATTTCCGATAAAATCTACTATTTAAGGTGACACCAGAAACTATATTGTAGTGGAACTG
This sequence comes from Aggregatilineales bacterium, assembly GCA_965215855.1. Classification (GTDB taxonomy): domain Bacteria; phylum Chloroflexota; class Anaerolineae; order Aggregatilineales; family J027; genus J027. The sequence continues at coordinate 1,707,120 of CBDCER010000003.1, forward strand.
TCATTAATCCATATATCGGGAAGAAGCTTTAACCAAACTGGCTCAGGCTCCTTTAAATTTTTCATTCGGCTATCCCGACGTTCTATTAACAATCATCTTCAGTGTTGCTTACCCAAATTGGCTTATTGCTATCCTTTCATGAAATTGATTTAGTAGGATTCAGTCCCGCCAAACCACATAATTCCACACTTCCCTGCCTTTAATTTCCTGTCCGAATGACGGGCGAATTTTGTCCGGTAGTTTCCCAATTCATTCTTCCAACCTGTGATCCTATTAAGGCAGTCGCACGTTGGGCCCATGGTTGCACTGTTTTGAACATTAACAATCCATTTGTTCACTCAGGAGATGTAACCATGTTTCGTAAGGTTGTTTTGTTAACCGTTGTGTTTGCTCTGGCGTTGACGTTTGCTCTACCAATCGTTCAATCGAGTAATGATACGCAAGCGGCAGAGGATGGTGTGGCTATCGCAGGTCTGGTTGATTTCAGTGACCACCACATCATTGCTGATCCCGAATGCCCGAAAAATGGACAGGGTACCCCATCGGGATGCTAAATTAACTTAGGGGAGAAAAGACCTGGCTTCCGTCAGGTTCTTTTCTACTCTGGACAAAAATTGCCCCAATTCGTCTTCTTCAAGATGATTGGGGGCTTTTTCACGTAGCTGTTCAAGGGTTTGGATAGCTTCCTGTGGATCACCTCGCTTCAGTGCTATCTTTGCGATCCAATAACAAGTATGCAGTTGATTGGTTTTGTAATTCAGTGTGCAATAAACTTCATTGGCGCTATTGAAATGATATTCCGCAGTTTCTAACTCATTCATCTGAGTATAGGTCATTCCTAGTGTGTAATGCATACTGGCCTGATTTTTCTTATCACCTATTTGCTCAAAAAGCGCCAATGCCGATAGCATAATTTTCGTGGCATCTTTGTAGTGTTTTTCCAGATAGAGGAAAGGGCCAAGCTGGCTTAAATATAGGGCTTGCAGTGATCGATCGTATTCTAATATATCTCGTTGCTCTTGCCAATAAGTGAGGATAGCTTGACCATACGCCCGTAGGCAATATTGTGAGAGAACATAACGCATCATAATTGTGAGCGAAAACAAAACATGTCGCTGATAGCCCAAATGCCGTGCCAGCACAAACGCTTGTTGACCTGCGATGAAACCTTGCTTGGTATTCCCTGATTTATTATACACATACCCGATTATCATATAAGTAAATAGCTTTACGGTCAGGTTGTTATATCGTTCAGCGAATTCTAATAAAGTTTCAGCCTCTTGAATAGTTTCCTCCAACGTGCGCTGAGGAATTTTAGCTTCTAGCAAAATGGTGCTGGCGAGGAGCCATTGGGGGTTGTCTGGATGTTTTAAGCCGTGCATTTGAGCATATTCAAGCGCGTTGATCGCACCAAGTTCTTTGGCTCTAATAACATCTGCTTTTCCCAATTCCATGAAAATCGGGATCAACATCTCGGATTGTTGATCGTGGTCCTTGATATTATGCAAGACTGCAAATGCCAGTTTCGACAAGATTTCGTGCCATAGTTCAGTCTTCCCGTCTCTTTGTAGATATTTCTTGAGACCCATACCGAAAGTGACTACTTCTTGGGTAATATTGGCAAACCCTATACCAGCATGTACGGCATAATGCGCTTCATGTAGAACTTTATCTGCAATGGAGTGCGGATTTCGTTTCAGCGAATTGCTGAGACGTTTCATTTTTGCCAGGGCTTGTCTTTCAAGTTCTCCCTGTGTAGGAATGTCCTTGTCCCGCCAGCCTAGTGGCAGCCCCAGCTCCTTAAATTCTGGGTTAGGGGATGTAGATTCACCTGGCTTGTCTTCATTGTTCATATCAGCACTTGGCGAGGTGAATTGTGAATCATCTGTATCGCCTGAAATGTCGTGGTTTGAGCTGCTATATCGCATGAGTCCACCGCCATTTTATGTTTGAAGAAAATGTTCTAGTGCTTGATTAAATCGTTTTGGCTGATCCAGCAAAGCGACATGACCAGCCTGTTTGATAACACGTAGTTGCCCATTGGGGATCAGATACGTCATACGCCGTGCTACGGGGACGGGCAATAGTCTATCAGAGTCGCCTACAATCATGCAGGTGGGTGTTTGTAGGTGGTGTAAGTCTTGCACAATGTTATGGCGCAAATAAGCCGAACGGGCACATTGCATCAGGGCTACCCCATTATTGCGAAGTGCGTGATCCAAAAACTCGCCACTGAGTTCATCACCGCGATAGGGGATTCCCCATCGACGCAAAATCATACGGGTTGCCAGCCGCAACGGAATAATACTCATACCGATTCGAGCCACATTCTTGGGAAAGATGAGCGATCCTAGTAGTAACAACGCCGTAAAAGGGACATTACGAACGAACATGAGAAAGTTTTTAGTGGCACGATCAGAAAGTGGCGCATCGTAGAGGACCAATTTGTGTACTAGGTAAGGAGCGTCAATAGATAACCGTGCCGCAATCATACCCCCCAGCGAGTGCCCCACCAATACCACACGACTAATGCCCATTTGCTCTAATGCCCGACGAATCAATTGTGCCTGACATTCAACTTCATAGCCGTCATCAGGATGATCTGAGTCGCCGTGCCCTAGTAAGTCGAAGGCAATGATGTGGTAGTTGTCAGAAAACTGATCAATCAATGGTCGCCAAAAAAAGGCGCTCGTCTCAGCCAGGCCATGTAACAGTACCATAGCGGGGTTTGAAAGATTGCCAGCCACGCGATAAGCAAGGCGGAGGCTATCAATGGTTACGAATTGTACGGCTGGGTCTTGTTGCATCGTTGCTGTCTCTGCACGTCTACTTCATCAGGTTCTATGATTTTGCTTTTCGGCGTGATAGTCGGCGATGATGCGTCGATAGTCGTCGATAAATTCATTCATGATTGACGGCCAAGTCAGATGTTGGACCGATTGGTGTGCCAATTTCCCTACCCGTTTACGTTTTTCGGGTTCGGTCGCCAGTTCACGTACATAGGCAATCATTTGCTCAATGTCGTTGGGTTCAAAGATATACCCATTCACCCCAGAGTCAATGATTTCTGGAATACCACCGACCCGCGAGCTTACCACCGGTAGCCCAGTCGCCATGGCCTCGGCCACCACCAAGCCAAATGTCTCAATTGCCGAGGGGAAGACGAAAATATCAGCCGCGCAATAAGCTTTGCTGAGTTCCTTGCCTTTCAAATAGCCAGCGAAAGTTACTGACATTCCATTATAAGTCTTTTCCAGTTTATCACGAAATGGTCCGTCGCCAACGATTGCCAGATGCGTATTCGGTATAGCTTCCAATACATGCTTGATTTGCTGGATTTGTTTTTCAGGAGCAACTCGCCCCACGAATAGCAGTAGCGTCTTGTCAGTTTGGCCGTTTGTTAACCGGGCACGCATGTCATCATCACAGTGTTTGGGCGAAAAAATATCGGGATCAACGCCACGCCGCCATAAACCCGTCGGCCCAAAGTTATGCTCAATCAGTTCCGATTGCACTCGCTTCGAGGTCGCCCAACGATAATCGGCCTTGCTATAGACAAAACGGTTAATTGCCCATAGCGGACGTTGTAGAAAACCCAGCCGATAAAAACGTGCCATTTCCATCACATGCGTATGGAACGACATCACCAGTGGTTTATCCAGTCGTCGGGCAAACCGGATAAATCGTAGGCCAGTATGAAACGGGCTGGCGATATGTACAATATCTGGATCGAATTCCTTCAGAATGTTGAAGGTTCCCTGGCGTGGCAAGGACATTGTGATTTCAGGATACATGGGCATAGGGATGCCTGGTGTGATAGAGACGATTGGATAGCCCTGATAACTTTCGACATGTTTGCCACCAGAGAATAGGACGGCCTCTGCTCCAATGGAACGCAAATGATCCATCAACAGGCACATCACCGTGACAACACCATCCAATTTGGGTAAAAATGTCTCGCTAAACAGTGCGACTCGTAGTGGGTGGTCTGAATTGGTCATAAGTTAACCTTTTGCTGTGGCGTTTTTGGCTGGACATTGTAGACAGGGAATAGCTAACATGGCAAGACCTGGTTAATGATCGAAATAGTTTTTTAACAAAGGAGATGGGTATATGCGGGCAGTGGTACAACGAGTCAGCCGAGGTTCGGTGGTGGTTGATGAGGTAGTGGTGGGATCAATTGAACGTGGTTATGTCATTCTTCTGGGAATCCGCCAGGGTGATACCGACGCTGAAGCTGCCTGGCTCGCCAATAAGATCGCGGGTTTACGTTTATTTGAAGACAACAATGGCAAGTTTAACCATTCACTATTGGAGATCAGTGGTGAGGCTTTGGTTGTTTCGCAGTTTACATTGTATGGTGATGCTCGTAAAGGACGGCGTCCCAGTTTCACCAATGCTGCATTGCCAGAGGTAGCCGAGCCGCTGGTTGAACGTTTTGTAGGCTTTTTGCGTGATGCAGGTGTAAGTAAAGTGGCAACGGGTGTCTTTGGAGCGCGAATGCACGTTGATATCCAGAATGATGGTCCAGTGACACTCATTGTGGAACGTGAGGCATCAATGTAATTGTGATTTTCTGATACACGCTCTACGAACCATCGCAAGAATAAGCTACAATAACCTTGTCCATAAGCAAATAGTAAGTAGGTTCTCATGCGAAGACAACGCATCTATCCTTTCACAGCCATTGTTGGTCAACAACGTATGAAACGCGCTCTGATTTTGAACGCTGTCAATCCCAGTATTGGCGGGGTTCTCATCCGGGGTGAGCGCGGTACAGCCAAATCAACCGCAGCCCGAGCATTGGCGGCATTATTACCCGAAATTGAAATTGTGGCTGATTCACCGTTTAGTGATGATCCACGCCGCCCGAATCAATGGTCTGACCTGGTTCACGAATGGGTGGAATCAGGGCGTGAACCTAAGACTATTACCCGCCGTCGCCGCTTTGTGGATTTGCCAGTGGGAGCGACCGAAGATCGGGTCGTGGGTACGTTAGACATCGAAAAAGCCATTAAATTTGGCGAGAAACACTTCGAGCCAGGTGTGTTAGCGGCTGCCAATCGTGGCATTTTATACGTAGATGAAGTCAATTTGTTAGATGACCATATTGTGGATCTGCTGCTCGACTCGGCGGCGATGGGTGTCAATGTGATTGAGCGCGAAGGCATCAGCTTCCAGCATCCGGCCAGTTTTATCTTGATTGGCACGATGAACCCGGAAGAGGGAGAGTTGCGCCCGCAGTTGTTGGACCGTTTTGGCCTGTCGGTGGAAGTGCGTGGTTTGATTGATCCTAATGAGCGTCTAGAGATTCTGGAGCGCCATATCCTGTTCGACAATGATGCTGATCAATTTGCTGAACAATGGATGCCACAAGAGAAATTATTATCGGACAAGATTGACGCTGCCTGTGGCATCATGGACCAGGTAGAATACACCCGTGCCAACCTCTACACTATCGCTCAATTAACTAGCGAACTCCAAATTGACGGCCACCGTGCTGATTTGGTGATTTTGAAAACAGCACGAGCCAATGCTGCTTTTGAGGGCCGCCAGTTTGTAACGGATACTGATATTTTGATTGCAGCCGAACTGGCATTGCCACATCGCATGAAACGCGGCCCGTTCTCCGACTCGTCGCTGGACATGGCTGACCTGGAAAGTCGCCTGTCTGAGATTTCAGCCGAAGCCGAGGAAGCCACCAGTGTCGAGACCGCACCGAGCAACGATGGGAATCCTGTCAAAAAAAAAGCGCAGACATGACGGGGCAGCAAGGTGAGGATGTCAAAGACCTGAGCCAAAGTGAACCCTCATTCCAGCAAATTGCTGATAGTCAGGATGCGTTCTGGTGGGAAGGGGGCAATCAGGTCGAAAGCAGTCCTGAGTTTCAGGCGCGTCAATTGAATACACCACTGGATCGTTTGACTCGCAAGATTTCTGGCCGTCGCAGCCGCACACTGACTGATCGTACCCGCGGGCGTTATATTCAGGCACGACCCATGAAAGGCCGCCCCCGTGACCTAGCGTTTGATGCAACAATCCGTGCCGCTGCTCCTCATCAATTAGATCGTGAAGAAGAGCGTGAAGGCTCTGACGTGGCCTATCTCATCAAACGGCAGGATTTGCAGCGCAAGGTGCGAGTTAAGAAATCGGCCAATCTCATTCTTTTTGTAGTTGATGCCAGTTGGAGTATGGCAGTTGCCGAACGTATGAGTGCCACTAAAGGGGCCATCATGTCGCTTTTGACGGATGCCTATCAGCGCCGGGATCGGGTGGGATTAATTGTTTTCCAAAAGGACCGAGCAACGCTGGTCTTGCCGCCGACCAATTCAGTGACGCTTGCCAAACAAGCTCTGGTAGATATTCCGGTCGGCGGGAAGACTCCTCTCTCGGCGGGCCTAAAAATGGCCTACGAAGTCTTGACGCAGGAGAAAAATCGTCACCCCGATGTTATGCCAATGATGATTTTGCTGACAGATGGGGCGGGCAATGTTTCGCTGACGGAAACGCCGCCGCAGGAAGAGGCGCATCAAATCGCCGATCAATTCAAGCAAGATGTGATTCGCACATTGACGGTCAATATGGAACATGCAGCTTTTGACCAAGGGCTGGCACCACGGCTGGCGGATCGCCTAGGGGGGCCGTGCTATGCTCTCAGCGAACTCAAAGCCGAAGTTCTGTATGAAACGGTAAAACATGAGCTGGAACTATAGATATTTGCCCACCGAGTGACTACACCGGTGGACAATATTTTTCAGTGGGATGGATATGTTATTATGCTAGTGCCCCTGAGAACAGCACTAAGGCAATAAAAATCAATACAAAGATAATCCCCAGCGTTATAGCAATCATAAACGGATTTTCTTGAATGATAGCTCCGACTGAATTACCTTCGGGATCAAGCGAGAATGAAAATGGGTGATTGTCTTCCTGATGTGCTTTTGTTACCTCGCGATTGAGCAACCACACAATTACAGCCATTAAGAAACCCATACCTCCAACGCTAGCTATTACAACAATAGCGACCAATCCCAAAGTCGTTTGTTGACTCTGGGTGGCTTCAAGGGTTGAGGCTTCGGGGCTGCTGACCTGTTCTGTTGTCGGCAACCCTTGTCCATTTGCGATGGCATAACCACCAAACACCAGCGCGATAAAAACAATCGCTGCCAATGCCAACGCTGTATTTCGCACGGAATTTATCCTCCTGAATTTGTAATTATCATGGCGGATTATAGCCAATCGACAGACACCCAGCAAGATTTAGCTGCTTGTTTCCTTTGTATCAGCCCAATGTTGTAGTATATAGGATGGGATTTGATCATCTATAGCCAGATCCATCTGCTTAAAGAGCAAATCGGCCTCGAACAAATAAGTGCTGGCAAGGGCGCGGCTACGAAAGCGGAGTGCCGTCTGTTGAATGTGGTTACCCAATAGATAGAGGGCACGTGCCAGATGCAGGCGTCGGCCCTGGTCACGTCCCATACGGATCGCTCGTTCTAGCGCATCTTGAATGGTAGTGGAATTATCCCTGTTCAAAATCAAGGATTCGGCTAGTAAACAGTACGCCAGGGTCAGATACCGTAAATCACCTTGAACGCTGACAGCTCCTAGTGATTGTGTAGCAAGCTGTGCGGCGACAGTGGGTTGCCCTTGCGCCAGCGCGAGTTCGGCTTCGCGAACATAACATAGAGGCGCATACCAGTGTTTATAAGGCGAGTCGGGAGCATTCTTTTGTGCTTCGAGCAATGCCTTTGCTTCATCGAATTTGCGTTGGTGTGTGTAAATTGCGGCCTGGGTCAAATCAATCAGTGGTTTTAGGGAAGGAGTGGCAGTGGCGAATGCTTGTGCATTATCCAGCGCGGCCTGAGCTTCAGTCAGTTGGTTGCGGTCCAAGTATAACTCACTGGCACGGATAGCATTAATATAGGCATCATCATCAGGCGCATAACCTATAGCTGTTTCAAACGCAGCTTCGGCTTCCACATAGCGTCCCAGATAGCACAACGCAATAGCATGGTCGGTCAAAATTTGCCCCAGATGGCCTAATCCGCTTTCTGGCGGCGCTGGCAAACTCAAGGCTTGTTCTAAGGTCTCAACGGCTTGTTCCGCCTGTCCATATAACACCTGCAGGTGTCCTATCAATTTCATGACCTGGTGCAAGGGCACGGGATCCCCAATGGCTTGAGCACGTTCATAAGCACGATAGGCATAGCCCTGGGCACGATCCCGCTGGTAATCGGCCAGTAAGATTTCCGCCGCGTCTAGGCCCATCTTGATTTGCAGAGGGATGTCGCGAGACGAACTAGCGGCAAGGGCACGCTTCAACAGGCGTGCTGCCTGGCGATGTTGTTGGTTAGCATTCAGAGTGCGAGCCTGCAACCAGAGTGCCTGCGCCAGCAAATCACTATTGCTGCTATCTTGAGCCAATGAAGCGGCTTGCTCGGCATCTTTTTGGGCGGCTTCATGGTCAGCTTGCAGATGATGGAGATGTGCCCGCAGGATCAAAGCTTGTGCTTGGGGCACTGGATTTTCTGCTTGCTCGGCATAGCGCAAGGCGCGATTGGCATCAGCGATGCCTTTTTCATAATCTGTTTGATTCAATCGCAGCCGGACACGCACCAGATATACTTTTGCAAAGGCTTCGCGAGTTTTCTCGGCATCTTGCAGAGTCAACAGACGTTCAGCAGCTAATAGATTTTGTGAGGCTTCGGCATCGGCCCCCCAGGTAATCGCATGTTCACAAGCGTTTAGATAGGCTTCGACGGCGGCCAGTGATTGTCCGGCGTGTTGCGTATGATAGGCTACTGTCGCTTGTCCACCACTTCCAGGTTGATGCTGACGATGCCAGTCTGCTACCATTTGGTGCAGTTCTGTGCGTGTGGAGAGATCCATATGCAAATAGAGAGTCTGTCGAATCTCCTCATGCCGGAAGCGATCCCATCGTTGCCCGTGCCCCATGTCAATATAAGCCTCTGTTAAATGTAAGGCTCGCATCCGGGCAATTTCTAGCATCAAATCAGCAGAAGCTCCCGTCACTTTTAGCCAGGGTGCGTTGTGATAAAACAATGCCCCTGCCACCGATGCCCGGACTGCGACTTGAGTTTCATAATCTTTCAGGGTTGTTTCCAGGAGTAGATCTGTCGTTTCTGCCAAATCACGCGGCCAGCCTTGGGGAGGGTAGGTTTCACGAATTTGCCATTTCCCTCTCTTTTGTTCCAAAACACTTTGACGTAAGGCTGTTGCCAGTGCCACCACAAAAGCTGGGGATGGGCCACGTTTGCCGGGCTGTGCATCCTGTTCTGACCCCAGGCGGCTCTCAAGTGCTGTACGGTGGCTATACGGCCAATGAACTTTGGGCATGAGCGTATTAAATAGTCGCCACGCATCTTGGCCTGAAAGCGGCGGAACATCAATGATTTCAGCGTCAGGGAAAGTTTTCTGGAGTGTATGCGAGCGGTCGCTGCGATCTTCCAAACATATGAATACTGCCGCGCCTTCTAATTGCATTGAAAGGCGGCTCAACAATTCTAGTGAAAGGCTATCAGTGTATTCCAGATACTCAAATGCTAGCAAAATCGGTGTGAGGTCAGCAATTTGGCGAAAGATGACAGAATTAGCATCCAGCAATCGTTGTTGACGGGCCTGGGCACTTAATCCCCGAATGGTTTCGTCATTTGCTAGCCCCAAGACATCAGCAAAAAGAGCAACTCCTCCCTCAAATTCAGGTAACAGCCGTGTGAAAGCGGCTTCCAGACGTTCCATGTTTTCCTCTGGGGCGGCCTCTTGACTCAGATCGAACAATGCCTGCCAAATGGGAAACCACAATGCGTATGGTGCGGCAGGGGTATACGCTGGGCCAATTGCCACAAACCCATTGCCGCCTGCCATCAGCCATTGATCAACCAGCGTTTCAATCAGTGCCGAACGTCCATGCCCAGCCTGGCCTCTGATGATCAAAAACCGATGCTCTTTATTCTGTTGACTTTCTTTCATAAGGGTTTGCAGGCGTTCAATCTCGGCCTCACGCCCAATCAACGGTGTTTGTTGGGCAATTTTGACACGAGTGATCAACCCACTGCCCAACACCACTTCGCCTGTTAACGCAAATGTGGATGACTGGTCCGTAAGTTGTCGCCAGCTAAAGATGCCTTCTGTCGCGGTGCAGATAGCTTCGGTTGCTAATGTTTCATGGGTGTCCGCACGGCGAGCCAGAGCTTTGGCTTGCAGGACAGGTTCGCCGATGACAACCAATCCATGGTAATAGTCATTGCCCATGAACCCGATGAACCCGGCTCCGGTCGCCATCCCAATATGTAGTTGGCGTTCATAGGTATGCAATGCCCGCCGTAGCGCCAGCGCACAACTGACTGTGCGTTGATTTGCATTTTCCTGGGTTTTACTTTCTCGGAAAATTGCATAAATCTCGCCCTGGCCGTCGTTTGCAATGACATGGTAAACGATCCCACTATACCGGGCAATGGTTCCCAATACTTTATCGAGGATCAACTGCCATCGCTCGATGTCAGCTTCACCTGATAGGGATAATTCGGCGATGCGGAGAACCATACACGTCATTTGGCGAACTTGCGTTCCCCTGTGAAAGATTGCGGCATCCTCGGCAGTTGGTAGCAACGCCGGATCAAGGAAAGCTGCCAGGGTCTGCTTTGCCGCAGCGTTCAGGGTGGGTATATGCGGGGAGGTATGGTTGGTTGTTGCCACGCCAAACATTTGCCCGACGGCACTATTGGCAAATGTAGTAGTGGGGACGAAGAACTGCGATTTCACCCATTTGCCATCCATAGCACTACCCAACCGCTTCATTACATCTCGGTGGGCGACCAATTGTCCGTCTTGAGCTGCATCTCTGGCTGCTTTAGCTTGTGCCAGAGTAGGGCCATCTATCAGAAATACACTGCGTTCTTGTTGGGTACTATGGACGACAGTCAATGCTAAAGAGCCAACACCCACGCCAGCCGCGGGATACCAGCGGACGTCTGGATAACCCGGCGGCGATTTGCGAGCGGTCTCGGCCAGCGCGTTCTCGATGCTGACCAGGGATTGATAAACACGCCCGGCCTGGGCACTGGTTTCCAGCAAGAACACTGCCGTCAGGCCATCAATATCCATTTCAGTGATAATCGCCTCGGCGTTCGCTAGGCTGCTGACCAACGAATCGTAAAGTGTGTTGAGAACGACTGAGATGACGCCGGGGCGGTCGATAACCTGGATGGTTTTTTGTGTTTCAGAGGGCGGGATGCGGATGCAGGCGACCACTGCTTCGCGCTGTTCAATAATACCAATCGGCAGCGATTTATGATTTGCCAATCGATCACGTAACAGCGCCGGAACCAATGCAGTAATCTCGGACGATTTTGCAGAAGCCACGCGGAATCCCTATCCTGGTTACTTGTGCTTGATTAACGGTTAAGTATAGCTGAGGTACATTTTTTGCTCAAGAATTCATGGGGAGGGCGCAGTTTCTCTTTGCTCTTCCTGTTCCAATTGCTCCAATAATGCTTCGTCTTTGGATAACATTTGATAGCGCCACCAAATGCTGCCTACCAGAACCATCAAGATTCCAGCGGCCAGCGCGTATCCCAAAATCATATACTCAGTGTATTTGGCTGCAAGTAGAATATCGAACATTCAGGCTCCTCAAGCATTCATCAGCAAATTGACTTTGCGACGTTGAACTTCATGGGCACGGTTTTCCAGACGAACACGATGCCAGGTGACTGTGATGGCAGCAACAGTGTAGGTGAAAATGCTGAACATTAGGGTTTGCACCACACGCGGCGTCATATCGAAATCACCCACAATACTGTCGCTAGTGCTGGTTGGCCCCGCCGCCACCGGATGGATGGTGTCTGGGCGCAGGCGAATGATGACCACTGTCAGAATTACGCTACTGAAAGCGAGAATGCCATAAACTGCAGCAAACCGACGGCGGCGTTCTGGGTCTTCAATCCCTGCCCGCAACATCATATATGCGGCGTATGTCAGCCACATGACGGCAATCGTTGTCAGGCGCGGATCCCATGTCCACCATGTATTCCAGATGGGGCGTGCCCAAACTGCACCCGTTACAATATTGATTAGCGAAAATCCCAGCCCAACCTCGATAGTTGCCAGACCCAGGATGTCCCATTTGTTTTCACGGGTACGAAGATATTGGATACCAGCGACGACAGCTGTGCCGAAAAGCACAAAAGACCCAAAGAACGTACCCAGATGGATATAGAATAACTTCTGAGCATTGCCTTGCAGGGCTTCAGGTTTTGCGTATCCGATGATCATCGCTGCCGACGCTGCCACCAGTCCAATTGTGACATAGGTCAATATTTTTAGGAATTGTGTACGAGGTTGCGTGTATGCCATAGTGTATTTCCTCCAGGCTAAAATTATAACATCTATTCCTCAACGATAAAGTCAAATAGGAAGTAAGCCAGTACCAAGAATACAAAGTCGATGAACGCCAGGAGTTCCAGCCAGGGCAGCCAGTCTTCTTGCTTCAGTTCAGTGACAATGGCTACGCTGGCACGTGTGGCGCTGATGATGACGGGCAGCACAATCGGCAACAACAGGATGGGCAGCAGCATCTCGCGTGCCCGTGCATGAACGCTCATGCTGGCGACCAGTGTGCCTGTTGCGGCAAAACCCAAACAACCCAGCACAATAATCAACCACAGCAGTGGCAAAAACAGATTGACATTGAACAAAACTGTCAACAAGAAAACCATCAATGCGCCTACCACAATGGTAAACAGCAGATTGCCAATCATCTTGCCATAGAACATTGCACTGCGTGAAATGGGTGCGATGAGCATTGCATCCAGACTACCCTTATCTTTTTCAGCAGCTAACGAGCGACCCAATCCCAATGTACCAGCATAGGCAATGGTGACCCATAGTACACCACTAACCGTTTCCTGTTGGGCTTGATCATCTAGCTCCAATGCAAAAGAAAAGATTAGCACCGAAATAGCAGCAAAAAGCATCATGGACGTGACCATCTCGCGCCCACGAATCTCGGCTCGTAGATCCTTCCAGGCGATAGCTGCGATGACTTTCAAGTAGGGCGTTCGGAATGCTTGTTTCATGCCGAGGCTCCAATGGTGGTGGCGTAGATGCGCGGCAGATCATCGGGCTGCATGGTTCCAGTTGGGCCATAATAACCCACTTTACCACGACTAAGGATAGCAACATGTGAGGTCAAATTGTAGGCGCGGCGGAGATCGTGGGTGGTCATGATGGCTGTTCGTTCACCCCGTCCGATGCCGGCTACCTCTTTCAACAAACGATCTAGCAGGGCGGCTGCATCTTGATCTAGCCCAGTATACGGCTCATCCAGAAACAAAATAGCCGGATCGTGAATCAGGGCACGCGCAATTGCCAGCCGTTGTTGCATCCCCCGCGAAAATGTATTAACCACATCTTTGGCGCGTTTGTGCAATCCCACTTCCTGCAATATCTCGGCAACCCGCGCCTCGCGCTGACTGGAAGGGATATCATACAAACGGGCAAAAAAGAGCAGGTTTTCTTCTGCTGTCAACCCATCATAGAGCAAGGGGAGATGGCTGACGATGCCTAATTGTGGCCGTACTGCCGCGATTTCTTCGGGGATATGCCAGCCGCCGATTGTGATGTTACCTGTGGTGGGCTTGCCAAGTCCTGCTAATATCCTCAGTAGTGTTGTCTTGCCAGAACCATTGGGGCCAAGCAAGGCTAAAAACTGCCCACGCTCTATTTCCAGATCAATCCCCCGCAATACGGGATAGAAACCAAAGGCTTTGGTCACTTTGTCAATTTTAATCATGGAAGTTCTCAAATTTGCGTCGTGTCCAGACCCACCAGGTTCCTCCGCCGATTAACAGAGCCACGCCCAATACTGCTGCAATCAACGCCCCTGCCCAGTTGGTGTCGTTATCGTTGGCTATTGTAATTTGCGTGGGATCGTTTAGGGCTTGGGTGGGTTTGCCACTCAGAGTAAAGATCAAGCTTTCGCCCGCATTCAGTTCACGGGATTGTTGGTAGACTCGATAGGTGAATTCACTTGTTCGTTCTTCATAGCTAGGTTCAAAATAGTCACTGGTAACCTCGACCGTATCGTCTGGAACCCGTAATTCAATTCCAGAAACAGCTATGGGAAAGAGTTGGTCGATGATAGCGCCCTGTGGATAGGGCAGTAAATAGGTAACGCGAATGGTGACAGGCTGCGGCCAGTGGGGAATGATCGGCACTGTTTCAGTAACGACCGGTATTGCTCCCGATTCGAAGGATAGATGGGTGTCAGTCGTATTTTCGGCAGTGACTTCTGAAACACCGTATGCACCCACCGGCAACTCGAACGAGAAGCCTGTGACGATACGATCCCCGCGATTGAAAACCTCCAGTTCCATTAACACTTCTAGCGTGATTCCAGCACTTTGAATGAATGTAAACTCATCAATCTGGATGCTACCACTGGTGATTTCCAGGCTATCAGGCTGATCGGTCGTTTCGTAGAGAACGAATGTTACGAAACCGGTTTGCTCAAGATAGAACGGTACGCTGCGCTGTCGGATGCCGTCGTAGGTGGCATACAGTATATAAACGTCGCTGCCCGTTACGGCTGGCACACCCTCAAATACAAAACTGCCATCTGCCCCCGTCAGTGCTGTAACGACATAGACTGGGCGGACCTCCGCCACATTGATAACTTGTAGTTCGACTGGCAGGTTTTCTGGCAGGGGCGTGCCAGCGGGGGTTCCCAATTCGACACGCCCTTGTATATCCAGACGATCATCCTCTTGAGCGGAGAGAGTGGGATTGCTCCATGCGATCAAACTCGCAATGAATAGCCACAGGAGCCAGCCTTTCCTCACGTTTGGATTCCTTGACGCTGGGCAGCAATCTGAGATTCGAGGTCTTCATCATGTCCATTGTTCGAATGTTTTTGTTGGCGGGCAGCTTCGATGGCTTGTTCAATTTCCCCATCAACAGTCGCCAGTTGAGCTTCGGCCCGATCAAGCTGCATGAGCAGGCTGACACTGCGCCCAATCAACATCTTGCGCTGTTCAGCATAGACCTCATACGAAATCTTGTTCATATCATAGTCAAAATCTAGATCGCGTACACTGGTTAACAACAGGAGATAGCGTGTCCGTAACTCCTGCACATTCAGTTTATTGAGTTCCTTTTCTTTGGTAGAGCTGCGTGCGCTCATGATTGGCAGAATCGCCAGATAGATAAGAACACCTACGATAATGCCTCCAAAGAGAAACGCACCGGTTGTCATCAACTATTCCCTAACGCCTTCTCGATTTCTGTACGCAACTCGCGTTCCGAAGGTGGTCCGGCGAAGTGACGCTGGATGTTGCCTTCGCGGTCAATAATATAAGTTTCTGGGTAACCCGTCGTGCGGTATTGGCCCTGAATACGGTCGCCCAAATCCAGTCCATTCGGGTAGGTAATGTCATATTCAGCCAGATATTCATGGGCCAATCGGTCGGGGTCTTTGGCGTTAATGCCAATCAAAATAACGCCCTGGTCACGGTAATCTTCATAGACTTGTACCAACATGGGCGCTTCCTGACGACAGGGAACGCACGTGCTATTCCAGAAATTCACCACCACCACCTTTTCGCCTTCAAACGACGAAAGGCTGACGGTTTGACCCGATAAATCCATTTCCAGATCAGGATCGGTGTATTCAATATTTCCACTATCATACATTGTCAGCTCGAAATCAGGTGCGGGGCCTTCGGTAATCGTGTCTTTTTGAGACTGAATGACACCCCATATCACCACCCCTGAAAGCAAAACTGCTGCCAGAACAATGACAATCGCGAACGGCGACACGCGGCGTGAACGTTGCTCACGGTTAATGACCAGGCCATCATCCGTGCCAACGGCTGGTGCAGCGTAGGGATCATCAGCATAAGGATCAACGATGTTTTCAGCCATCAATTTTGCTCCTCTAGTGCGCTCAAAACACGGTCTAAATATTCAGGATCAACATTATCTGGCACGGGGCGCTCAAAATCGTCGCGTGTGCCAGCGGAACGGGCCACCTGTAAGGCACGGGTTTCCTGGTCCTTCCAGCGATAGATTTGCCAACCAATGCCAGCGGCGGCTACCCCAACCAGAAGAATTGGAATTGCATAGGTCAGGGTGCGGTCACTTTGGGTAAGCGGCACGCCCGATACTTTGTCGCCATAGCGTTCGGCAAAATGTTCCATGATTTCGTCGTCGGTACGGCCCTCAAAGAGCAAATCGGCGATTTCTTCACGCCAGACCCGGCACTGCTCACTGGGGCAGTCGGATAAGGGGACCCCTTGACATACATCGCAGCGTAGTTCACGGGCGATTTGGTACACGTCATCCGGGTCAACGCCTGGTGGATAGCGGTCGCCGCCTTGGGCGAGTACAGTGCCACTTATCAGCCCAGCCAACAAGCTGAATAGGGCAATTATCAACAGGTAACGTAAACGTCTCATCGTGTTATTAATCTCCTGCACCGACAACGGCAGATGTCCTGGGGACGCGGCGTCGGCGATAGGCAACGGCTGGTTGGGCGCTGGGCCATGCAGTCACAACAGTCCCCAGAACCAACATTAAACTCCCAGCCCAGACAAAGCTAATTAACGGATTATAATAGACCCGGAATGTAACTTCATTACCTCGGCCCGGCCAATGCGCTAACAAAACATAGAAGTCGGAATTCCAGGTGCTATGTACACCAGCAATTGACATGGGGGAAGTGTTCGCATAAATATCGCGGCGTGGCCGGATTGTTGTCACGACCTCACCATTATCTCTATCGAAGACAGTGGCATCAACAATCACCATATCACGATCATCGACAGCTAGGGCTGTAGAAAGTTGGTCATAGCGCATTTCATATGGGCCAAGCGTCAGTCTGTCGCCAGGGATGAGGGTGCGTTGTGTGACATCTTGAAAGACTGAGCTAGAAATAATGCCGATACCCATAATCACAATGCTCAGATGGATGATGTAGCCACCATAGCGCCGACGATTACGACGTAGGAGTTTGTATACGGCTACGGCATAAGGTTCACGATGGGCACGATGGCGGGCTTCAGCGCCTTTGTAGATTTCAATGAGCGTGGCAAAACCAGCAAAGCTGATAATGCTATAGCCAATCGTTGCCAGAATGTTGATGCCATATACCAGCAGGCCGACGAACAAGATTACTGCGAAGACGCTTGGGATCAACAGGGCACGCCCTAGACGCTCGGCGGTAGCCCGTCGCCAGGCAACTAACGGCGCGACCCCCATCAGAATATAGATGATAAGGAACAGAATAGCTGTGGGAGCCTCGAAATATGCTGGTCCCAAATTGATGATCGTGTCGCGCAGACCAGCACCGACCATCAAATCTGTGATTTTTTCGGCCCATGTTCCCCAGAAAACAACTATCGTCAGTGCGAAGAAAACCCAGTTATTGAGCAAGAACATACTTTCGCGGCTGAGGATGCCCTCGATTTCATGATCGCCCTTGAAATAGCCTTGTTGTCCACGCCAGAGGAATAGGATCACACTTCCAATCAGTGATAGGACGAAGAAGCCACCCATTGGAATTGCCAGCGGGCTTTGGGCGAAAGTATGGACACTGCTCAACAGCCCCGTGCGTGTAGCAACTGTGCCCAATAGCACCAGCAAATAGGTGGCGATAATCATCACCATATTCCAGCCTTTAAGCATTCCGCGTTTTTCTTGGATCATCACGCTGTGTAGAAAGGCTGTGCCTGTTAGCCAGGGGAGGAAAGCCGAGTTTTCGACCGGATCCCAGCCCCAATAACCGCCCCAGCCGAGGACATCATAGGCCCAACGCCCTCCCAGTACCAATCCCAGCGATAGGAACATCCAGGCCAGAATACTCCAGCGTCGCACAGCATGAATCCAGCTTGCACCCATTTGCCCGGTCACAAGAGCCGCCATACCGAAAGCAAAAGGTATCACAAAGCCTGTGAACCCCAGATAAAGCATTGGCGGGTGAATGATCATACCTGGGTGACGCAATAGCGGATTTAGCCCATTACCATCATAGGCCGCAGATAGAACAACATAGCGTGGGTTTAGGACAGGCGGTGGCACTTCATCGGAGGTTGAAAAGACAGTGAAAGTTTCAAGACGGCCTGCCTGCTGGTCGCCCAATTGCATATGCCAGGGATAGGCGATAGTCTTACCTTCTGGCTGAAGAATGGCCGACTCGACAGTCGTGGTGTCGCCAGACTCATCAATCCAGGTTCTCTCAAACGGATTCTCGTAGAACAAATTGAGCATCAGGAAGAAGGCCAGTGTTCCTCCTGTGAAGACCATGACCCAAGGAATCAGCGAACTATGGCGTTTCCAATTGAAATAAATGGCCGCCACACTGAACAGACATAACATCCACGAGTAGAATAACAGCGACCCGGCCTGGCTACCCCATAAGGCCGTGACCTTCAGTGTGTCAGGTTGGGCATTGGATGAAACATTGTTGACATAAACAATGCTATAGTCTCCAGTCCATTGCCCATAGATTAATACTAGACACGCAACTGTCAATAGGGGCAGAGAGGCAAACAAAATATTCCGGGCGCTGCGGGCCAGTACGGGATTGTTTGTAAAGGCGCTGTATAGTGCAATGGCAGTTGCTACCAAAGACGCAAGGAAAGCAATACCTGTAGTGATCAAACCGATTTCTGCAATCATAGTTTTATTATCCATCTCACTTGCTGCAATGTGCTGTAATGAACAGGCATACAAAAGGGGTTGCCGTCGATGACGGTTCCCCCCAAAGTTGGTTGAATTGTAGTGGCATGATGCTTAATTAGCAGCAACCTGATCCGGTATTTCATCCGAATATTTAGTCGGGCATTTCAATTGCAACGATGTCGCATAGAAAATGCCGTCCTCGCCCATTTTGCCTTCCACAATAGCCTGCGTTG
The DNA here is from genome assembly GCA_965215855.1 of Aggregatilineales bacterium. Classification (GTDB taxonomy): domain Bacteria; phylum Chloroflexota; class Anaerolineae; order Aggregatilineales; family J027; genus J027. The sequence goes on from CBDCER010000003.1 coordinate 1,726,055, forward strand.
GTTCCGATCCATAGACCAGATCAGGGATTTCGCGGTTGACATAAACAACCTGGATCATCGGCAATTCAGAATCATTCACTGCTTTCGCCAACACTGGCCCCAAGCCACCCTGGTCACGAATGGCATCATTGTCGTTCGGAATATGGGCGATACTGAATGTTAAGGTATCGGTAGCGGCATCGAAATGGACATCGTTTTCGCCCAGTTCATTCTGAACAATCGCGCCCGATACGCGCACTTTCTTACCAACCAGTTCAGGATCAGTGACCAATTCTTCGACGGTTTTGAAGTAACTTGATCCAAAAATTGTGCCACGCAGCACCAGAAATGCCACAACACCGATCAATGCCATACCGGCGATCAAATACATCCAGCGTTGTGACTGGTTAGTTTCCAATCGGGCTGCGAGTTCAGGGGATTTTTCCCAGGTTCCTTCACTCATGCTGTGTTTTCTTCCTTTTGTTTTGTGTTACTACGACGTTGATTGGCGAAGTAGGCTCCACCCACCGCTCCGACGGCCCCTAAACCCAGAATAATGAGCAAGATGCTGACGCCCTCGGCTTGTTCTGCGTCTTCGGCTTCAATGGACTTCAGATAAGCATCCAAATCGTCCAGGTCTTCATCTGTCAGTGGCCCGCCCATATCTATTGATAAAGCTGGAACAGGGCCATGACCTTCACCACGTGACACAATGCGCCGGGCGTTTTCATCTATAGTAAAGGCCGGGAAGTTGTCCAGATCGCGCCCTTGTGCATTGCGCCCATGACATCCTAAACAAGTTATGGCATAAACTACCGCACCGTGTTCTGGATCACCGGATCCAATGACTTCAGCCTCACCAGGTTCCAAATTAGGTTCGGGCAAATGTGGGGTGGAGGTCTCCTCATCCGACCATGTATTCATATACGCCAGAATATCATCAATTTGCTCATTGCTCAAAGGCCCATTGTAATCTTCACCATAGCCAATCATCATAAAATCATCATCGGGGTCGGCGTCATAGCCTTCCACAATACGCCCTTTGACGAAGCTAGGATCGTAGTCGGTGATGACGTGAAATGCCGGGCCAGCGGCAATGGCTTCGCCTTGTGGTCCATGACAGGCTCCACAAAATTCAGCATATAACGCCGCACCACGCAATACTGCTGGGTCGGCATGGTCTTCACCTTCTTGAGCATGGGTGGTTTGTGCCATCCCCACTGCGACCAGAGCAATCCCCAGCAAAATAAGGGAAATCATTGTCAATCGTTTTGTCACAAGGCCCTCCAAATTTTCATCCGTAATCCGATTATAACGAATCACTGTTGATAAGGGGTAGGGGAATTGTAGCGCATATAGCAAGTTGTCCAAAAACAACGCCTCCGGCTAGACCGAAGGCGCTGGATTGTATTGCTCTGGTGGTTTGCGTGTGCTGGTTAGTTATCCAGACTCTCCAGATAGGCAATGATGTTGGACATCGTAACCAGATCAATGCGTTCCCCAAAGTTAGGTGGCATTGCGTCGGTATAGGTATCGACAATGAATGCGCCAGGTTGAACGATGCTTTGCACCAGATAGTAGCGGGCGTCAGAGATGTCATCGTTTTCGGCAGCGTATTGCTCGGCACGGGTAAATATCCCTGCCATATCTGGGCCTGCACCACCGCCGCCGGCGACATGGCACGATGTACAATTCAAAGGCGGTCTCTGGAATGACTGCTGACCCGCTGTGCTGTCAAATGGAACTGCTGACCCTTCCTCAAGTTCACCAGCTGCTGCGGCAGCTTCCAGTTCATCCAATTGAGCCAGGATGGCATCAAGATCAGTGCCTACGCCATCTTCAACTTCACCACCTACATCTGCACTTGGAATAACCGCGTATTGCTGAATACGATGGACATCGGCTACTGTGAATTCACGATCCCAATTAAGGATGTAATCCACCAGATTTTCGATTTGGTCATCGCGCAATGGCCCACCAGCCCGCACTGACCAAGCGGCCATCGGAGTATCCCAATAGCTATTACTGGTAGGTCGCCCACTGATAATGGTGGTGCGAAGGAGAGTACGAATACCACCTTGCCAATTCAATTCATCTTCGTGCAGGCGATCTGGTCGCTCTGGATCAAAGGCAACGATATCACCTGCGTCAATCAATTCCTGGCGAGCATTGTCGCGGATAGTTTCTTGATCAACCAGTTGAGTTTCCAGCGCGTCCAATTCTTCGCCCAGACTCAGGCGTGTCTCAGCATCGGGATCTTCGCCTTCTTCGGGTGCAGGTGACAACGCAGCCAGTTCAGTCTGCTTGGCAGCGATTTCTCCACGCAACCGCAACACTTCCTGATGAACATCTTCCAATGCTGTATACCGGCCAACTTGGGTCACCAACGGGCTACGAACTGCACTGTAGGGACTCAGCTCGTCGATTTGGTTTTCCAGTTCGACGATTTCGGTAAAGACTTCGTCCAGGCGAGTTGCATCTGCTGCGTCAGGTTCTTCGCCCGCCTCTTCAGCGGCACTGATACGAGCATTGATCTCATCTCGTTCTGCTTCAAGGTTGGTTTTATCAATTTCTAACTGTGTATACGTGTTGTCAAACAGTGCTGGCGTGACAATGCCATATTTCTCACCGAATAACTCAACAATTTCAGTGTCCAGGGCAGTTTGTTCGGCCCGCAGTTCCTCTAATTGGTCACTGTAATCATATAATAACTGTTCTTCCAACACCTGGCGTTCGGCCTGGATTTGGGCGATTTCTGCCTCAATCTGGGCGGCACGCTCCGGATCGCTGCCGCCGATTTCGGCCAATTCGGCTTCTAAGGCATCAATCTGGTTATTGTATGCAGCGAAAAAATCATAACCGAACAGTTGATAGTTATTGAGGGCCGGCGCTCTGCCAGCAAGACCATAACCAAGCTGCCCATGACACTCGGCACAGTTGTTTTCATACAGAATGGCACCGGTTTCGATAGAACGTCCGGAGAAACGGTCTGTGAATTCTTCCATACGGGCTTCTTCGTTGATTGCCACCCAGGCCAACAGGATCAAGATGCCTGTGAAGGAGATGATCCCGGCAATCACGCGGCTCTCAACACCAGGAAATAGCATAAAGGGTTGTTTGTTTTCCATTTTTTTCCCTTGATTAATTTCGCACAGCGACGGAGATATACCTCCGTCGCCGCCACGTGTCTCGACTACGCTTTAGTGTTCGTGCCACTCAGATTCTTGATGGATGTAAACAACCTTGCCGGAAAGCTGACGGCCTTCAACACCTTGATCATCCACACCATTCCAGGTAATCAGCAGATAGATACGAATCAGGCCCTCTTGCTTCATCGAAATACTGAAATAGCCCACCGCATTTTCTAGATTCTCGGTATGGTCGCTGTCGAAAAGTAACTCGTGGTATTCTTCGATGACATGGTAAAGTTCCGGATATTCTTCGCCGAATTCCTCTTCCACGTCTTCCCAGGCGATTGTGCCTGCTATTGGATGGATCAGCGCATCTTCCGTAATGGCGAGGGACAGTGGTGCAATGACGGAGTCGTAGTCTGTGATGTCTTTGTTATTCTTGATGGCATCAACATCTTGCAACCAGATGGCCTCGTCTTCGTTAAGTACAGTCAGATTGCTCACCCATTGATCATAAGGCACGGCACGTACTGGCCCCACGCCTTCCTGTGGGACGAGTTCCTGCGCCACTTCTACATCCGACGACGTTTCCACACCGTACCAGGGAGTACCCATGTAGGTTAGGACCGTCCAACCCAGCACAGTGACTGCTGCCAGCGACAGCATAAAGCGGCGATGAGCATAGCGTCGGCTGGGTGATAGATCGAGATAAGGGAAGACAAACAACACGCCGAAGATAATGGTCGGCACAACAATCCCCATGATGACCTTATCGCCTAGTTTCAATAACCCTTGCAACCATAAGAAATACCAGGGTGCAGTGGTATGCAGCGGCGTCACCTGGGGATCAGCATGGTTTTCCAGCGGCGCATGGAAGAACCACACAGTTAGAGCCACGGTAATCAGCGAGGCGACACCCAACCACGCCAGTTCATTGCTGAGAACATCAGGAATGAAATACGAACGCCGGTCTAATGGCACACGTTTGGCGGTATCTTTGCCGACATCATCCAGGCGTGGCGGCAAACTGTGACCATGCAGCACCACTTTGTAGTAGTGAACACCCAAAAAGACAGCAGTAATCAACGGCAGTGCGAATACATGCAACAGATAGAACCGCAACAGACCGCCCGCGCCAATATCTGGCGAACCGCGTAATAGCAAATTTACGTTGGTTCCGACCACTTCAGGCGGTGCAGCTTCCGCCATGGAGGTACCAATCGTCACGGCCCAAAACGCCAACTGATCCCAGGGTAACAGGTAGCCAGAGAAGCTGAGAGTCAATGTTGTCAGCAACAATACCATACCAGTAAACCATGTAAACTGGCGCGGTTTTTTATACGACCCTGTTATAAATGTACGGAGCATATGGAGCATGACGATCGCCACCATGGCCTCCGCCCCCAGACGATGCAGATCCCGCATCAATTGGCCGAAAGGCACATTGCCCAGGATGTTTTGCATGTTTTCATACGCCACATCTGGCGAGGGCGTATAGAAAATCATCAGGAATAGGCCGGTGATAGTCTCAAATGCAAAGAAGAAGGTAGATAACCAGCCCAAGCGGAAGGTGGGATACAGGCCCGTGACACTGGTATGGAAATAGGAGGGGCGCATGTGCAACCAGAAGCTATCAGCATGAGGTGTCAGGCGCGGGTTGGGACGCCGTGAGGCTTTATCGCCCCGCATCGCCTCACGAATATCCTGAATGTTCATGCCCGCCGTGACGCGCTCTACTGTCGTATCCAGCGCCTCATACAGCGCCTTACGAACCCCTTTTTCTTTAATATCGTCAAGAATTGATGGAACAGGCAATACCGACATCAAACTCTCCTCAAAAAACGTAACGCCAGCCGCTTAAATACGACCATCGCGCTTGATGCGTGTCCCGGTGTCAATGATGACTTCGGCCACGTTTGCTGGGTCAATACCCGAGATTGAATCACCCGCCTCGTTAGTGATCAGTTCGGACCCATTATTCAACCGGATTGTCATGGCAAAACGGTCCAGGCTGCGTGGTGCTGGGCCTTCGATCCATTTCCCACTAAGGAAGAATTTAGAGCCATGACACGGGCACTCGAAGCGCCCATTGTTTGCTACCCAGGCATACAGACAACCGAGATGGGTGCAGACTTTGTAAAGTGCTGCCACGCCCTCTTCACTATGCGACAGCCAGAACTTGCCAGTCGGGTTGTTCAGTGGGGGCGCTCCCTGGACGGGAATTGTGCTTTCGCGGAAGATACCACCGAACTCACCTTCTTTGAAGCGCGGCAACATAAACCAGATCAACGCTCCGGTGCTTCCGGCAGTTACTAATGCCATGCTGGCTCCCCACACATAAAATAAAAACTCGCGGCGGGAAACCATGGGGATTTGAACGCCATCTTCGGGGATCTGGACATCGGTTTTGGCCGATTTTGCCACGCCTCCCGGTTTGGCAGGTTTGTTAGTTGTGCTGGTTGCAGTCATCAAGCGTACTCCAAAATCGTACATTTCAACCGGACGGGTCAATTGTATCGGTTGTTTTAACTATAGCCAAATTCTGCACAAACAATGCTGGAGGAAAACTTCCTGACGCATTTGTTTTTGTATTGTGACAAACATCCCAAAAACGCTGTACAATATATCACAATCCGTCGATATTGCAAGAAAAAAACGGCAATTCCGCGTTTTGCAGAACTGCCGTTTGGTGAGTATACCGATGGTTGATTGGCGGTTTTAGTTGGTGGCCTTGATGGCGATGGTTCGCGGCTGGACCGCGGGAACTTTTGGCAATGTCAGGGTCAAGACACCGTTATCATAGCTGGCTTCGACGGTGTCACGATCAATGCTATCCGACAGGCGCACCCGACGATAGAAATGTCCGCTGCGACGCTCCCGCAACAGTGTCTTGATGTTCTCATCTTCAGCGATTTCGTTATCGGCCTCAATCACGAGTTCATCCTTATCCAGACGCACAATGATTTGATCCGGGGCGATGCCGGGAACTTCCACATTCAACACGTAGGATTCCTCGGTCTCGAAGATGTCCAGTGGCAGCTTGTAGCCCTGTACCTCGCCATTGCGGAAAGTTGGTCGTTGCGTATGATCGAATACACGATTCATCATATTCTCAATTTCAGCGAATTCCCGAAATGGTTTCCAACGTACCAATGTTGCCATGATTTGTTTACCTTTATCAGTCATTACCATTATCAGTCGATGATGACTCTACCGGGCCAGTATATGAAAAATCTATGTGGTGTATAGGAAGCACATAAAAACCGAATAAGATTCGTGTAAAAATTATTGACGATTGGCGAAGCGGCATAGGCACACTATGATTAGAGCGTGGCTTAACGGATGGAGCGTGCGATGAATTCAAAGACACTAGCAATTTTATTACTGATCCTGGCAGGAATTGTTTTTGTTGTTGGTTCAACTGTGGTCATCTATCGGGAGAATCTGATTGCTGGCAGCACCGATATTTATCCGACCTGGCAGGGCGGCAAGCTGTTTTGGGAGGAAGGCGTTAGTCCTTATGCCGAACGTGTTGGTGAGGAAAGCCAACGGGAAATCTATGGACGGCTTGCCGAGGGCGATGAGGACGAGTTTCAATTTGTGTACCCATTCTACTTAATCTTTTACATGGGGCCATTGCCACTATTAGAATTTGACATCGCAGCGGCGATTTTTATGGAAATACTGCTAATATTACTGGCGGCAACGCTGGCGATGAGCCTGGATATGATCGGTTGGCTGCCCAAACCGGTTACACTGGGCATGATGATTTTGTTTGTGATAATGGCCTATTTTTCTGTGCGTGGTCTGTTGTTAGGGCAACCCGCCTTCTTGGCCTATTTCTTTCATATAGTGGCATATTGGGCACTAGCACGCCGACGTGATAGATTAGCAGGCGTGATGTTGGCTCTCTCGACTATCAAACCTCAGACGGGCTATCTCATTGTGCCCTTATTACTCATTTGGGCTTGGTGGAATCAGCGACGGTTGATGGTCTATGCCTTCGTCAGTTCATTTGGACTGCTGATGGGTGCATCGTTTGTGTTATTCCCAGCTTGGTTTATGGAATGGATAAATCGCACAGTTGACTATAGCACCTATACCGAGCGGCTTTCTTCGATGTATATTTTGACGCATGTGATTGATGGTGCGCCAGATATCTTGACTGCTATTGCCCAGGTGATTCTCGCTATCATATTATTGTTTCCGGTAGCGCGTTTTTGGCGGCGAGCCGTTTTTGAGCAACAGTACGATGATTTTCTGTGGGGGATGATGTTGACGATGGCCGCCACGTTGATCGTCGCCCCGCGTGTTGCCACAACATACTATGTTGAACTATACCCAGCCATTTTTGTCGGTATGATGTTGTTGGAGAAGCGTAGTGCTGCAATTTTGGTTGGTGGCACATTGATCTTGATTGCTGGCTATTGGATATTACATATTGTCAGTTTGCCATCGGATGCCGAGGCTGGCCGAGAAGCGTCAATTGTGTACGTGGCTTTTCCAATGTTGGTCTATTTCTGGTTGTTGTGGCGGCGTCAAGATTGGAAGGGTATTGATATTTTGCGCAGAAACGAGTTGGAACATGAACATTGAATTCCGCCCCGCTTCCGAGGTTGATCTCAAAGCCTATATTCAGGCATTTAATCATGCCTACCAGGGCTACTATGTGCCAATTATACTGAATACGCGATCATTTACCGCCCTTATCAAACGTGACGCCATTGATCTGACGGCCAGTGTGGCGGCATTGGATGGAAATGAAATCGTGGGTATTTCGATGTTGGCGATCCGCCGTCCGCGTGGGTGGATTGGTGGCGTGGGTGTCATTCCGGATTACCGGCGACGTGGTATAGCCCAACAGATGATGCACTACCTCATTGATCAGGCACGTCAACGAGAGCTGGAGGAGGTCTATCTGGAGGTTATTCAAGCCAATACAGGCGCGTATGATCTCTACCAAAAGTTGGATTTCGAAACCCTGCGACGATTACTGATTTTAGAGCGCCCGTCGGGCGATGTTGCGCCTGTTGAAGGGTATCAGGTCACGCCATACAGACCTGAGCAAGCACTTGCCAACTATTATGATCGTTTCCATGATGTAGAAAATCCCTGGCAACGCAGCCGCCCAGCACTCCATGATCTAAGCCCCAATCTGGAAGGGTGGATGATTGCCGCCGAGTCTGATCTTGACACGGTCTTAGGTTATGCAATGGGCTGGGTTGGCCCTCAAAGCCTGCACTTTATGGACACAGCTACCTCCCCATCACATCCTGCCCGTGAATGTGTGACACGGGCTTTGCTGGCGCATATTCATCACGAGACGCCAGGTGCTTCCGGTCATGTGGTCAACTTAGGCGAGGATGATGCCATAACGCCAGTGCTGTTGGACTTGGGCTATGAGGAGCAGATGGCGCAATATGAAATGTGTCTGAAGCTCTAATCGACTGCCACATACCAGATAACAATCTGTAGTGCGCCCAAAATCAGCACGTCGCCGTCGTTCAGTGGATATGGCTCTCCCTTTTTCAAAGGTGTGCCATTTAACTTAGTCCCATTACGGCTGCCTGGATCTTGCACATACAGTGCATCATCCGTCCGGAGAATGAACAAGTGGCGACGCGATATGCCTTTTTCGTGGGCATTATAAGGATTCAGGTCAATATCGGGATTGGCATTAGTTGGGGCATCTGCACGACCCAGCAGTATCCGATCTTGGACCTCGCATCCGATAGTTGTGATTGAGTCAGGCGAACTGCCGATTTGTAACAGCAGATGTTTGGGGGCTTTGGATGGTTTACCTACTGGGCGATAGCTCACTTCAGGTTGAGGAGCTGAACGACCCAATAGCCCAGTTTGACCTGAACGTTTTTGCCGGCGTGCCATAGCATAATCCTGATGATGTACAAAATGAGTCATAAGGTTCTATAGTCATTATAGCCCAAAAGTTTTTTCGTTTCTTGATAATTGTTATTGTCCTGGCTGGAATTCTGATAGCGGCCTGGGATACTGAGGCTCTGGAACCACACCCCGTTACATCGGAAACGCGATGGCGTTCCACAACATTTGTTGATAATGGTAGTCTCGCGGTTCCGGTGGTGTTGGAAGATGCGGTTATCCGGCGGCAGGGTACACTATTGGCGTATTATCCTCTGGATGATCGCCCACCTATCATTTATGAATGGGTCACTGGAATTCCCCAGAATTGGGCCATTGCTCCGACAGAGACGAATTATCATTTGATCTGGTTAACAGTTGGTGGTGAATTATGGCGTTCACAAATCAATCTGGCTGGTGAACAAACGTTGGCAGTGTTGCCCGTTGCATCATCCAATGTACGGAATTTCGCAGTCTCGCCTCTCTCTCGTAGCCAGACATTACTGATCTGGCAGACCACGCAGGAGTTTCGCAAGCCAGTGTTCGGATTAGTCCTTGACGAGTGGGGCCGTCCGTTTGGTAATGAGCAGGTGTTGATCGAAGACGCAGATCATGTTGCGTTGGGGGTGAACGGGCAAATGGCCTGGGTAGTGGGAACTCAATTGCATTATGGAGTTTTTGCAGAGAGCCGCCTGACAGAGTCGCAGGCCTGGACGCTTACCGTGCCGGATGGAACCTGGATTGATAGCTTGTATATCATTTCGGACGCTGAAACGCTGACGTTATTGTGGGGTATTGTAGACATTCAAAGTCCGGAGCATACGACTTATTTTGGACGAATTGTGGGTGATGAATTGTCGGAATTTAGCCTTGTGCTGGCAGATGCACCCCTTCGTTGGATTGGGAGCGTGTATCCTGAAAACCTTGGCTATGTGGCACTGACGGCGTTTCTGGATGATGCTTGGCGTCCGGTGTTGCTGCATCTGGCTGAGGGAGAAGTGCGGGACTATCAAGTGCTATCTGGTGTGGTGGCGGACGCTGGCCCGCCGCGAGTCTGGTTGGCAACCGATGGCAAAATTGTCGCTGCCTGGGCTTATTTGGATGGCTGGGATATTGTCCAGCATGTTGCCACGGACAATTCAAGCTTCTTGTCACTGCCGCCCCCACCTGAAGTTGAACGCATGAAGCCGCTAGTAGCATTGCTGGCGGGTCTATTGAGCATTCCTTATGGTGCATTTTGGTTGCTAGCCGCGTTCATAATGTGGCATATATTATCAGCGCATTCCTGGCAGCTTCGCCTCCTGGCGGCACTGGCGACATATTGGGCTGTCAAAGCAGCATTCCGTTGGATGAGCCTGTTTGCCCTGCCGGAAGCTTGGAGCGACATGACCAGTAATCCAGCCTTGCTGGTTGGCAGCATGTTAACGAGTGGCGCTGTGGTGGCCTTTATTATTGCTTGGCTTATTGCGAGGTATAGTCACCGTGAGCGGTTCTTTTTCACGTTTTTGATCGCTGATGCCCTCCTGACTTGTGTGCTTTTCGGAGTCAATCTGACAGCGTAGGATAGGCGTCAGTTTGCCCGTTGCACTCTTGCAGTACAATAGCCTCCGTTATGTATGAATACATTTGGTGAGGTTACATTGAAGAAGAACCATCTGCTGATCATTGTCTTGCTCTCATTCCTGTTGATGCTTGCTCTGACTGGAAATGCCCAGACCGAACCGGTAACTGTGCGGGTTGCCATGTCCCAACCTGAAAACTTGGATCCCGTGTCACTATCTCGATTTGATGTACACGAACGTGATATGGCTGAAAATCTGTGGATCGGGCTGACTCGTCTGGATCCCCGTACTGGTCAGATTGAGCCGCAACTGGTAACCGAATGGTCAATCAGCCCCGATGGCCTGAGCTGGACGTTTCGCTTGCGTGATGATATTCAGTGGGTCGAAGTACGAGATGGCGAACCAATAACGTTGCGCCCAGTAGTAGCGAGCGACATTGTTTTCGCCATTCAACGTGCTTGTGACCCCAACCGCCCCTCGCCTGTTACTGCGAATATGTCGATGATTGTTGGCTGTCTAGATATTGCTAATCGGACAGACACCTGGAATATCAACCCGGAGTTTCTCGATCAGTATGTCGGTGTTCAAGTAGTTGATGACCAAACGGTGAGTTTCCAGCTATTATATCCAGCAGCTTATTTCCTGACGATGACGACTCTGCCAGAGTTTCGCCCGTTACCGCCAGAATATGTTGTTGATCCTTGGCCCATTGCTACTAATATCGTCACGAGCGGCCCCTGGATTGTGGCACAATGGGATGGGGGGCAAATGCAATTGGAGACGAATCCCTTCTGGCCGTTGGAGCGCGAAGGCAATATTGAATTGGTGGATATTCGGTTTGATGTGCCTGATGAAGCCCTGCCGGTGCGATTAACCAGCGGTGCGATTGATGTCGCTCGTCTGGATGCTGCTGCTGCCCAAACTGTTCGGTTGGGAAATGCTGCGACAGTCCATGCTACAGACGGCCAGACCCTCTTTCTGGTAGGTTTCAGCTTTGAACATCCACCGCTGGATAATCCATTAGTACGCCAAGCATTGGCCCAATCTATTGATCGTGAACAATTGGCGGCACAGCTTTCGTCGCAGGATAACGTTGAATATCGGGCCGTTAGTCAATTTACGCCACGCAATGTGGTTGCTGCACCCGGCACATCAGGATTAACCTTTGATCCAGCAGTAGCCCAGAATGCACTGGCTTCGGCTGGCTATCCCGGATGCGCCAATTTCCCTTCTACTACGATCATGCTGGTTGTTGAAGACACTGACCTTGCCATCACTATCGGCCAGTTTGTTGTTCAACAATGGGCACAAAACCTGGGCTGTAGTGGCATATTTGAGGTTGGAACTGCGACACGACAGACGTTAATTGATTCAGCCCATGCTACCATTGATGCCAGCGAAGAAAGCGAGGTTACCCGGTTCCAGGCATGGTTGGTGACCTGGACTGCCGATTATCCCGATGCGAACGCCTGGACAAGCGATGCACTCCATTGTCAGTTTGGCTTTTTGCGGGTAGGTCGTGTTTGTGACGTTTCTGATACACTATTGGATCAAGCGGGAACTATGCTGGATTTTGCAGACCGATCTACGGTTTATGGGCAAGCCGAGCAACGGTTGTTTGGGACGGGCGGCACATTTCCCGCCGTGCCATTGGTACTGACACAAACGTACTGGGCACAGCAAACTTGGGTATCCAATATCGCTGATTATGGGTCGTTTCAGTTTGATTACTGGCAGGTAGCGACCGAATAGAAAACAAAAACGGGAGAACTCATGGTACGAATTCTCCCGGATTATTTTTCAAATAGTCCGAATTGTAGTGAAAACTACGGCATCGGGGTTCATTTTCTGAAACTAATTGTCCTCTGCAACATCCTCAATGAAGTCTTCGTCTTCCAGTTCACGCCGAGGATTCTCGCGCTCGCCGGGTGTGTCGTCGTGTGGTTCATCTTGCACTGGAGCCGGATAAGTCAGCGGCTCGTCGTCGGTGCTTGTCGCACGGATGGCCGGATGAATACCAGTTGCACGACGCGGGTTATCCTTCGGATCTTTTTTTGCATATGGGCCTATAGCCCGCATCTCTCCCATGCCCTCTAGCGCCAACTTGTCCCGTAGATCAGGATCGCGTTTGAAAGATGGGTCTTGATGTGTTTCAGAAGCTTCAGGTAATTCCTGTGGCATCTTTTCCGTCTCACGGCGCATATTGATCGGAACTCATATTTTACCATTTTTAGTCGTCATTTGCGAAACATTTGTTCCGAATTTCCCAAATAATTCCTGAATTTTGTTAAACTCTTGTGCCCGTCTTGTTATGAAGCTATGCTGATACTTGACAATCTACACTGCATTAATCAACATAGCTCCCAAAAAGGAGATTGTTGAAATGTGGGGACGTATTCGTCGTTTATTGGCTGGCAGCGAGAAGGATTCTGGCCTGTATTTTTACGTCCGGGTTTATCAAAGACCGCGCCAGGCGTCGCCTAATGATGAAATTGTGAAGATTCGAGTGCATCCGACCAACGATATTTCAAAAACAGACGATGGTCAGCGATTTGTCAGAAAAACGGTGGTGGGATCGAAGACATTCCGCCGGGCTGAAGCAACGCTCTATCTTAATGCCCAGAATCGCCTGATTGACCATCACATTGAGAATGGCGAGTTAGCTGGGCGCGAGGAATATGAAGTTTTTCTTGCCCAAGATCAAACCAGAGATTAACGCCGCGATCTGGCCGAGATGCCACCTTGATAGGCCGGCGCAGTAATTTCGATGAATGTGCAAATACTGGTGTCCTGAAAACGGCTCAAGAATCGAGAGGGTAGATTCTTCAGTGTATCATTAGCTACAGTAATCACCGTTGATAAACGAGCCAGATGACGATAATCAATAATTTGGAAGAGCTTTTCTTGCGCCCAAGTTGATCCAGTTTTGGGATTGAAATCATCTAGAATCAACAACGGGGCACTGCGAATCTCTTGAAACCGTTGATCAAGTGATGGGCCACCGTCTGCCTTTTCACCAAATGCTGCCCGCAGATGATCTAATAAGTCGGCCACCGTTACCAAGAATACGGGATAACCATCGTTCAAACGATGATTGGCAATTGCCGCTGCCAGATGTGTTTTGCCACAGCCATGCTCGCCATAAAGAATCAGCCAGCGATGCATGGGGTTTTGTGCAAAGTTTAGCGCAGATTGATACCCTTGATGCAAGCTTTGATCCTGATCACGAGTCAGACCCGAACGACGCATAAATGTCTGGAACGTCATTTCATTGTACAGGCGTAGGTTGGAGAGCATAGTGCTTTCAGCATCTAACAATTGCTTTGCACCGCCCAGTCGAAAATCTGGCAGACTCATGTTAACTATTCGGGTAATTTGGTCATCAAAAATGCGACTGCGAATACGTCCATCAATATCTTCGGCACGATGATTGGTTGTAATCACTGTTGGCAAACGTAGCGTATAGCGATGGTTCAACAGTTGATAAAGCTTCTCAACCGCCCAGGGCGTTGGGCTTTCTGTTCCCAGATCATCGAGGATCAACATACGCGTATTGCGGACCTTCTCGAACAGTTCATCATAGGTGACATCTGATGATGGTGCATATGTCGCCCGCAGATGATCTAATAAGTCGGGAACAGTTACAAAAATAACTTCGTGTCCCCGATGCAATTGGTAGTTGCCGATAGCCGCTGCTAAATGCGTCTTTCCACAGCCATAAGCCCCATGAAACAATATCCATCCTTCCAGCTGTTGGGCGAATTCACTGGCGATCTCAAAACTGGAGACCAGATTAGACTCTTGAGCATCGGTCAGAGGTTTCATTTGGTTTGGCGGGAAGTCATGGATATTGATGTGGAAATTATCGAAGCGGAAGCGGGCATAAGCATCCATATTGCTGATCTTCCGCAACCGATTCTCGCGGCGCTGATCCATCTTTTCAGTTTGGCACACACACGGGAAGGCCTTGCCAAAATCAGGATGATTCACCGGTACATCACGGGTCACAAGGCCCATGCCGTTGCAGTGAGGACATATGTCTTCCGGTGGCAGTTGCTCATCTGAAGGATTTGATGATATGCGTCGCATTTCCAGGTTTTGTAATTCGTCTTTCAACGGCTGCATCAACGCTTTCCTTCCAAAGACCAGCGATCTAATATTTTCTGGATATAACGCCAACTTCGTGCATTTTGAGCGACAGCAATTTCAATGGCTTCCACAATCCACTCGTGCGGGAATTCCTGTTCAGCATCGCGCAACTGATCAGCGATCATGGGCGTCAATGCACCGATGTTTTGCTCGTACAGGACGAAGATATTCGGGCGCTCAATGATGAGACGGATGGGGCGTGTCGCATCACCAGGCAGCCACGATCCCTGGTCAATAGCATCAATCGCATTGCGGCCTTTGGGCGTGTTCATGAAGTAGATATCTTCGGTCTGGCCGCGCATATTGACGATAACATGTAACAATGTGCCACGCACAACAGCACGCTCAAAGCCCTCGCGCAGTACCGATTCACGCTTGTTGGCCTGCGGCGATAACCCAGCTATGAACACTTCGTCAGCCAATATCTCCGAAAAGCGCACGTAAGGGTACTTCTCGGATTGACGCTGCAGCGCCCAAAAGCAATAGAGCGTGACCTTCATTTCGGCGAGATGGTCAATGATAGGGAGTAACTCGCCGAAAAACGGGCCAGGAATGCGAATCTGTTCCGTTTTTCCAGGTGGAAAGCCGCTAAAGCCTTGCATCAGATTGTGTCGTACCAGTCCTAATAGCCAGAGAGATCAACGTCAGTCTGTTTGAGGTTGGCGAATTGTGTCAGTTCTTTCCTGAAGTATAGCGCAATTGTTCCGATGGGGCCGTTACGATGTTTGGCAATCATAATGTCGGCCTGATTGGGGCGCTCGGTGTCTTCGTTATAGACTTCATCGCGATAAATGAACATCACGACGTCCGCGTCTTGCTCAATAGAGTTGTGGGCGATGATGTCATTGGCGACGAAATTGTGGGGGCCTGGCACGGTGAGATCGAAGACCTCTTCCTCTCCGTCAGGGTCAATTGCCACTATTGAGTCCCAATAGATGTCGCTCTCGGATAGTTGTGCAAGAGTATCACATCGGACAGCGTGTGCCACAATCAACGCTCGTTCTCTGCTGACATTCTGTTTGAATAGGGCCGTGCCACAATAAGCTGTACCAATTCGTTCCTGCATTTGTCTGCTAGTCAGGCCATTGACTTTCATTGCCGGCTTGACATATAGATGCCATATTTCACGAGGGATAATATCTCGGTTAGTGTTTGCCGGACGATTTTCAATATATCGAACAATATCCTCTAGGCCACCTTGTTTATGTTGCCCAACTGCGCCAATCTCTTTTATGAAAAGTTCTATTTCAGCTTTTCCGCTGATGATAAGGTGAAACTGATCGCGTCCTTTGTCTTTCTGGGGCACTCTCCGCAGTCTGGCGTTTATACCGAGACGAAGCAAGAGAGATTGCAGATCGAACGCAAGTCCCTCGCTACTCGTAGCATAATAGATTGCAGGGTGTGGCGATTTCCCAGCAACCATTCTTATGCAACCATCTGTTGCCCAAAGGTGGCGTATAAAGACTTTAATACCCTCAAGATTTTGTTGAAATACGGCTTCGGGAATCCTTTTTTCATAAGATCGTAGTCCGAATGCGCTAAGTTCATCTAGCCATGCTGCCACCGGATTTCGGGTGTTATGTGTCAGATGATTGGATGCAGACAGATATACCTGATACCAAGAGCGTTCTTGTTGAATCCGCGTATTCAATTGCCCAGGGAAAACTTTTATAGAAAGACTCATCACGATTTCCGCTAAGTCTTCCTCGTGTGTTGTATACTGAATAGCGTGTCGTGGTAAAGTACACCCATCTCCAATCAAATGACCAAGTAAAGCCAGTTCAAGATTACTCATTGTCTGTGCATCTGTACTATGAATCACGCGGGGCGTAGCGATATGGTCGCCAAATTGTAACTCGTCGAGTCGCTTCCATCCTTTAATTGTTAAGAATTTATGGTTCCCGGTTGCGCGAATAGTACGACCAGAGCGCGTAGTCATTCGAAAAATCGGCTTGACTCCAGTCGAAAATGCGCGGCTGACCGCAGCACGTTCTAGTTTCATCGTTTTTTCATTCAAGGCCCATACCGTAAAATCTGAGCGTCCCGCCAGATCACGAATCGGCACTCGTGCCCCATTGTTGGACATTGTCACCTGAGTATTGCCAGCCAGACAACCACTCTCACGTAAATCGGACAGCACAGGCCGCTTATCGCCTCGCTGTTCCACTGCACGCGAAAGCTGCGAGGCGGCAATCACTGGTACATTCAATTCACGAGCCAGTTCTTTGAGATTACGTGAAATGGCGCTGACTTCCTGCACACGATTTTCGGAGCGTCGGGCAACACCCATGGATGACATCAATTGCAGATAATCGACAATCACCAGATCAAGTCCATGCTCACGATACAGACGGCGGCATTTGCCCCGCATTTGCATAGGAGAAATGGCAGGTGTATCATCCAAAAAAATTGGCAATTCGCCCAACTTGCCGGTTGCATGGACAAAGCGATCCCATTCGGATTCCGAAATCTGCCCCAGGCGTAACTGCTGAGTATTGATGCCGGTTTCAGATGACACCAGGCGCTGAACCAGTTGCTCTTTGCTCATCTCCAGGCTGAAGACAGCGACCCGTGAGTGTCCATAACGGGCCGCATTCAACGCGATGTTCAAAATGAGCGATGTCTTACCCATGCCGGGTCGGGCAGCTAAAATAACCAAATCGCTCTTTTGCAGACCACCTAAGAGTTTATCGATTCCTGCGAAGCCTGTCGGAACGCCATGCGGGTCTTCTTGCTGCAAATAAAGAGCTTCTATACGATCATAATAATCGGTGATAGCTTCATGCAGCGGCACAATGTCTTTCTTGGTATTGCGTCCAGTGACTGCAAACAATGTCGCTTCAGAGCGATCCACCACCTCGTTAATATCAGCATCTTCGGTGCTGGCAAGTTGAGCAATCTGCCCAGCAGCCTCCAAAATACGGCGGCGAATGGCGGCCCGTTCGATGATCCGCCCGTAAACTTCAGCATGGAGCGATGTGGGTGTGTTGTTGATGAGATAGGTGATATAGGCTCCGCCACCGGCATCTTCCAGACGACCTTGATTACGAAGTTCTTCAATCACCGTCAGGTTATCAATGGCCTCGCCACGTTCATTCAGACGAGTCATCGCTTCCCAGACCCAGCTATTCCGCAGGATGAAGAAATCATCGCCACGCAGAAAGGCTATCACGTCCACCATCGCTTCGGGGTTAATGAGGATTGCGCCCAGCAAAGCCTCTTCAGCCTCAACGCTATGTGGAGCCAGAAAGTCTGGTTGTAGTGGTTGATCCGTCATGAAACCGCCTGTGTCTAATTGGGTGCAGAAAGTGGAATGTCGAGATCGAGAAACTGGGCAGCATCTACCCAAAAGCCATTGACTGCTATTTCAAAATGCAGATGTGGCCCTTGCACGCGTCCAGTCACGCCGACTTGCCCAATAATATCACCTTTACGCACCAATTGGCCGGGCACGACAACAATATCGCTCATGTGGGAATATCCTGACAACACACCCCAGCCATGGTCGATGACGACATGATTGCCATGAATGGGCAATCGGGCCGCAAAGACCACTCGTCCATCAGATGCGGCATGAATCTGTGTGCCTTCTACTGCACGATAATCGCTACCTGTATGACGCCCACGCAACACACCGCTGTTATAGACACGAAATCCGCCAAACTGTGATAGCACTGGGCCAGGAATCGGTTGCTCGAATGTCGTGAACAGACGCTCCGGCGACCAACGGCTATGGACTGCCAACAAGGTGTCAAAGTCTTCGGCGTTCAAGTCGGCGTCCAATAGGTGTTCAAGGCGATAAGGAATTTCTATATCCTGCGAGTCGAATGTGCCCCAGATAATATTGACAGATTGGGTGACCCGTGTAGGGGTTTGCTCACCATCTATCCAAGCAGTGACATCCAGTGTATAAGCACCGGGCGATGTATCCATATCTACTGCCAGGAATCCGAACCAATCACCGACATTGCTGGGATGTAACAGCGTAATACGATTCAGGAAAGCAACTCGCACCTGTGTCAAACTAGTGCCATTCACCCTCAGCAGCGCCGTCTGTCCCTGGCGAATATCACTATTCGGCTCAATAGTGATTGAAAGATAGGTGCTGATCTGTTGGGCATTCGCACCATTTGGAGTAATGATAAGGATAATCAAGATAAAAAGGCTAAAAATAACAAACAATCGCTTCATGAATGAAAATCCCCTTTCAACTAATTTATTCTAAACATTGCACAGGATGGAGTCCAGACCAGCGTAGATCAATCGGTGGAATATCAGATTGCCTGCGTGGGTTAACCATGCTACCATCAAATCCAGACATCATAACCAAAATTGTATTGGTACATCTCATCAGGCTATTGAGTTTATAGGCGTAATAAAACCATGTCCGTATCCACCGACCCACGCCGCTACTATCCCCCGTCACGTCCATCCCGCAGAAACTCCACCAACCCTTGGATGATTCGTTTGCCACTGTTGGTGGTTTCCGGTCTGTTGCTGGTGTTTTTTATCCTGATTACAACACTGGCTGGTTATCAGTTTATGTACCAGGATAAGGTCTATCCCGGCATTTCCACAGTTTATGGATTAGATCTGACGGGTATGACTCGTGAGGAAGTGCGGCTGGCCCTGCAAGAACGCTTTACTTATGCCGAAGATGCCACGTTTGCGTTTCACTACGAGGGGCAAACATGGGAATACACGGCCCAGGAACTCGGTGTTGAACTTGATGTGGACGCGACGGTTGACGCGGTGTTCAATGCTGGGCGCAGCAGTAGCACAATTAGCAATTTGCGGGATCAATGGCAAATCTGGCGTAATGGTCATCCGGTAGCGCCAGTCATTACGTATAATCAGACCCAGGCCGAGCAAATCATCACGCGCATTGCTAGCGACTATCTCAACCAGCCAGTGCTGGATGCCACACTGACGATTCGGGATAGCCGAGCCTATACCACACCAGGGCAGGCTGGGCGCGAAGTGAATGTCTCCGCCACTTTGTTTAGGCTTCGGCAAGAAGTTATGAAGCTGAATCTGTACAGTGATATTGAACTCGATGTTCAGACCCAAAATCCGGCGATTTGGGATGCATCGGAAGCGGCCCAACTGGTCAATATCGCGCTAGATCCACGTGGCGTGACGTTCTTTGTGGCCTCTGAAGCTGGTCCGGTGGCTGGCCCCTGGACGGCGACTCCTGAATCGATTGAAAATATGCTGCGAATCGTGCGGGTCGATGATGCCGAAAACGGCACGGCCCACTATGAGGTATATGTCACAGATGACCAAACACAGGCATTCCTGGAAAGCCTGACATTGGATTTGCGCCGTGAGCCTATCAATGCCCGTTTTGTTTTCAATGACGACACTCGCCAATTGGAAGTTATTCAACCCAGCGAAAATGGCCTTGAATTGGATGTGACAAGCACCTTGCCGCTCTTTCACGAAGCTGTCTTCTCAACAGATAGCCGTTCAGTAGCGTTGCAATTCATTGAAGTTCCCGCACCCATTCACGATGGCATGACCGCTGTCGAATTGGGCATCACCGAAGAAGTCATTTCGGCAACAACCTATTTCCTCGGCAGTACCTCGGCTCGCAAGACCAATGTCCAAGTGGCGGCTTCGCGCTTCCACGGTGTTGTGATTGCGCCTTATGCGGCGTTTTCATTCAATGAGTGGCTAGGTGATGTCAGCTTAGAAACAGGTTTTGAGGAAGCATTGATTATCTATGGCAACCAGACCATTACTGGCGTTGGTGGCGGCGTTTGCCAGGTGTCATCAACGGTGTTCCAGGCTGCATTTTATGGTGGCTATCCCATTCTGGAGCGTGTGCCACATGGGTATCGTGTCAGTTATTATGAAACGGGCGAAGGGCCGGGTATGGATGCAACCGTCTATTCACCGATTGTGGATTTCAAGTTCCAAAACGATACACCTGATCACCTGTTGATTGAAACTTATGTGAATCTGAGCAACTCAACGGTGACATTCAAATTTTATAGCACTAGCACGGGGCGACAGGTCGTCAAAGATGGGCCGCATGTACGAAATGTGCGCCCGGCCCCACCACCGGTTTACATTGAAACACCAGGTGTCTCCGGTACTATTCAAGTGGATTATGCTGTGCCTGGTGCAGAGGTATATGTCTACCGAACCATTCTGGATGAAACAGGGGACGTACTGGTTGATCGCGAGGAATTTTATAGCAACTATGTGCCTTGGCCGTCACAATATCAGGTTCCGCCAGGCGATCCCAGAGCTAATCGCTGATAGGCAGTAGACATAGCGCAAATTGAAAATCATTATAATTCGATCAACTGGTCGTGCATTTCACTAAGCTCAATGGGTGTCAACGTCCATAATTTAGCCGCCAGATGGTCGATTTTATCTGATGCTATCTCACCAACATGAGCTTGTTGCGATAGGACTGCCAACTCTCCATGTATTGCGTTTTTCGCATCAAATAGAGGAATACGAATACGCTTCAGGATGCTGGGTGTGCCAAAACTTTTGCCGCCACGTTGACTATAAGACTGTGCCACGAAGTCAAACGGCGTTGAATTGACAAGCGCACAGATATAATGTGCTTCATCCAGGCTATCACAAGGCACGAATGTGACAGTCTCCTGGGGAATTATTGGGCGTTCATTCCCTGTCTGGATCACCGCCGCCGTCATCTGCCGTGCGATCCGAGGCCAGACGACTTTGTGTGGAGTAAATGTGTAGTTTCCCACATTGAACACTGAATAGAATGGTGCAGACCGAAAATAACGCTGATAGCCAGAACGCTGACGCAAGCGGTCGGCAAAATGCGCCAAATAAGCATAGGTAAGGGGGAGTTGACTGCCAAGCCAATCCTCATCGTATCCGGTGCGTTTCTGGCTATCCTGGGGCAGCAAGATGGATTTTTGCGGCATAGCATTCCAGCGCCGAATATCGCTGGCTCGCAACAATGGAAACACCAGAGTTTCCTCGATTGTGCATTGCACTTGCTCGACAGGATAGCGCATTCCATCAACAATATTGCGGATTTCCACTTGTCCATCGACACACTGCCGGATAATTTCCAGCCAATAGACACCATTCAACCAAGTGCAGACTCCCACCCGTGCCCGATAATCCGCCTGTCCGGCCAATTTACGAATGGCCTGGAGTACTGCTGGATGGGTATTGATCCAGGGAGATGTCGGCGTTTTGGGGTCAATCGGTTCCGCTACATGCTCATGATAGTGGATTGCTTTTGTTTTGTGGCGGGTTGTTCTTTTGGGATACCAGACGCAGTATGGCACAGGATAGCGGGTAGCCTGACCTTTTTCGATGATCAACAGGAGGGTACGCGTGGTTGCGCCATCAAAGGGCCGGAGCGTGGTCATGTCATCAACATGCAGCACCGCTAGCGGGGTCCCATCTGGCAGTTGAAATCGGCGAAACCCTTCCCCTGCTCCTGCTGTTTTCAATACACTTTGCGTGATGAGAAACCCCAGTTGACTGCCAGCGCGTAGACAAACATCAGCTATGCGGTAGGTCATTAGCATCGAAAGGTCTTTTTTGCCCTTGCCCAAAATGGTCTCAAAGCCACTGTGCGGAAATAAGCCGTACTGTTCCCAGAGAGGGCGTGTCGTATGACGATAAGCTGGGAGCATGTTTTCCCAGTTCACCCAGGGAGGATTGCCCACGACGAAATCAAAGTGACCAAATGCACCCAAATCATCTAGAACTGCATCCATTTGAAAAACCGGAATCGTAACCGCCCCATCTAACCGCCCTAATGCCCATAAATAATTGGTGCGGGCAGCAATCACGGCCAACGGATTAATATCCAGACCCACCACATTACTGCTGATTTGCTCCATGGATAGATCACTGCTGCGCCGGATGGCTGCTATCAGAAAGGCTCCTGACCCACAGGCGGGATCAAGCAAACGAGAATCACTATTCTCCGTGTAGTTTAGACGGCCCAATGTGTGTTCGACCAACCAATCTGGTGTGTAATATTCGCCAAGTGCGTGGCGCTGCCGCCTAGGGAAGAGGTTCCGATAGAGTGTTCCAGGCCAATCTTGCTTTTGAATTGTGGGTGCGTAGTGATTGAGGGATAGCAGTGCCTCATGTATCGCGCCTATCAATGCTTTATCATCAACTTTCAGATACCAGTCGAATCGGTCACTGATAGGCGGAAACGACACCCCCATGTCCTGTAATAGCATCCCACTTTCTAGTGATTGTAGATAATGTGTAATGTTTTTCAGGGGCAAGGGCTTCTGACAATAATGTGCCACTCTTAAAGCGGCAAGCTGTTTGCACAAGATGGCGTAGTAAGTTTGTGTGGCACGATATGTGTCTGAACAGTGACGTTCCAGACCCGCGATAATGGTCGCTGCATGGGTACTCCGTTTGCCAAAATGGCGCACCAAATTAGGTGATGTAGCCATTAACCTGATACCAGTCGTAGGTATCCGCAATACTTTGCGTGATGTCGATCTGCGGCTCATGCAGGTCACGCCAGGCTTTACTGCAATCGAAATATAGTTCGTGGGTACTCAATCGAAGCTGGTTGCCTTCCACATCGCCAGGCAACTGAATTCCCACAGCGCGACTGAGGTCGGCCACTGCTGCAAACGCCATCACCATGGGGCGGTACGACGGAATAAATGGTGCTCTAGCTCCGGTGATATGGGCGACCAGTCGCATTAGGGCACGATGGCTCATGTTGACTGTACCAAGTAAATATCGTTCACCGCTTCGGCCTTTTTCTGCGGCTGCTAGGTGTGCTTGGGCGACATCACGCACATCAATGAGGGTGATACCGCCCTGGGCTGGTAAGAATGGTACGCGTCCACCTGCCACTTCACGAATCAGGCTTCCTGAAATCAAATTGAGATCACCAGGGCCGAAAATAACTGTTGGATTTAGGATGACCGCGTCCAGGCCATTCTTTATAGCGCGGTAGACCTCAGCTTCGGCCAGAAATTTGCTGTGACCATAGGGCGACAGGCGCGGGTCGATACTGAAATAGTCTGATTCGTTGGCTGGTTTCCCGTCGGCGCGATAACCAATAGCGGCGACGCTACTCGTGAAGATGAAACGCTCAATACTGGCTTTCTGGCATGCGTTCAATAAATGCCGTGTACCATCGACATTCACCTGATAGATTTTGGCTTTACCAGTACGCCAATAATCGGCCACTGCCGCCACATGAAAGACCCAATCCACCCCATTCAAGGCTGGTCCCAGTGTTTCAGGGGTTGTCATATCGCCTTGAAAGGGTTCTACATCTAAACCTGTCAGGATGTTGAGGCGTTCTGGGTTGCGATAGAGAACGCGTACACGATGATCAGCTTCGAGCAGTATGCGAACTAACCATGAGCCAACGAAGCCTGTTGCACCCGTGACCAGTGCTGTTGCCATTATTCATCTTCCTGTGGCTCGTTTAGCGGCGGCGGCTCATCGTCCAGGGCCGTAAAACGCATAAAGGCGCGTTCCTGGGCGCTCATCTCAGACGGATAGATCTGCCCTTCGTCATAGGCTTCGAGGATGCGATAGCCCTCTTTAACATAACTGCGGATGGTGTGCGTGCTGACGCCCATCTCGTTTGCCGCCAGGTCAGCACTCATACCCTCTACCACACAAAGCTGTATTGCCTCGCGGATACGGTCCGTCAGCTCAGGGTAACGGCGGCGTTCTGGAAGGATGACAGCTTGATGTAACCGGTGGTCGGCGTCCGGGGGTAAGGCTCGCTTGACACCAATCGAGATGGCGAATTCTGGACGTTGTGCCCATACAATTGCCCAGGCAATTTGTAACCCGACATCATTGCGAAGAAAATATGCACCTGTATCTGATTCCAATGCTGCTAGTGCATAATCGACTCGCAAGCCGCGATCCAGAACGATAATTAGCACATCCGGGATAATTCTGCGGATTCGGTGAATCAGGCGACGCAGTTCATTGGCAGAATCCGCGCTGTAAGTATCCAGAACCAGCGCGTCGGGCCATTCAGCTTCCGCATGTTCCATGACCCAATCGAAGATTTCCTCAAATGAACTCGGCAGAAAAATCACCCGTGTACGACGATCCCATGCCAGATAGCTATTGATCGCGTGGCGTCCATAAATATCGGGATCATAAACCATAACTTTGAGGTTTGTTTTACCAATCACATCACTGTATCCACAAATAAATGGCGATTAATGCAGTAGTTTAGAGGGCATCACCGCCGTCGTCAAAGGCCAGCGTTTGTTCTATTTCTTCGGGACTCTGGCCGCTTTCCAGGCGATCAATCACCTCGCCGAATTCCGGCCCCATATCTTCATCCATGTGTTTGCCGAAGTGCCGCAAGGCTCGTCCTAATTGGCGGGGGTCGTCCTCGTCAAAACTTGCTTCCAGTTCATCCATGGCATTTTCATCCCCGTCCATCATACGATCCCAGCGCGATCCCTCCGAGCGCATTACCCGCACTCGCCGGATGATACGGCTCACATTTGTGGAGCCAGTAAAAGGACTGGTCACGGAGGATGGATCATATTCAGCATAGCTGCATTTGATTTCAAATCGCTTGCCGGTATCGTTGCAGCAAAATTCATAGGTGGGCATCGCTGAATGTCTCCTTTGACTGCCGTTTTTCATCATACCAGCCGCGCCCGGCAGGGGGCTGGTTTTGCTCAACTTCACGTGCTGTCACCATCATTCCTAGTCGGCCTATCAGCGCATTTGCTGTATGTTTTAACCAGCGAGGATATTGCTTCCAGCCGCCATTGGATTGCTGACGCACACGATGGGCATTGACGGCGCTTACCATCCAGCGCGTTGCAAAGCTATAATAGCGGCGGGAATGACGCCCAGCCACGCCTAAATCGCGGTCGGTACGGCCTTCCCATGTCCCCGGGGCGATAATACGGTCTGCAACGTCGGTATAATAGCGTGTGCCTTTGATGGGATAGGCAACGGTGGTCAGAAACGTGTCGGGATTGGCTCGCTTCAGATGCTCCACAGTTTGCTGCAAGTCTTCAGCCGTTTCACCTTCATAACCCAACATGATGAACATGCCCGTTTCGATACCGCGTTGGCGTAGTTTGTAGGTCATTTGTTGCACGGCTTCGACAGTGGTACGGCGCTGCATAGCATCCAAGATACGTTGCGAGCCACTTTCAGAGCCAATCCATAAGCGCGTGCAGCCTATCTCCGCTAATATATCCACAACTTCATCGTTCATGCGGTCTGCTCGCGAGATACACTCGAAAGGCACATGCAATCCGCGTATCTTCAATTCATCACGGAAGCTTCGCAACCAGCGCCAATTAATTGTGAATACATCGTCGGTATACCACAATTGGTCAGGTTGGTAGTTTTCGATCAGAAATTGCACCTCATCGGCAACGTTCTGAGGACTACGACGACGGTGTGTTTCGCCAAAAACGCTATGCGAACACCAGGTACAAGTATAGGGACAACCCCGCGCACACACCAACGACGTGCTGCCTATTCCATGATGGTCACGCCAGGCCTGAATGTATCGCGGCAGGTCAATAGCTGCGCGGTCCGGCAGAGGTTGGGCATCCAAATCTTGAATATAAGGGCGTGGCGCAGTCCGGATGACCTGTCCTGCATCATCTCGAAACGCAATACCCTGGATTTCGCCTAATTGGTTCAGACCATGCTGGGCGAGATGAGGTAACAGATCCTCTAATGTCAGTTCACCTTCGCCGATGATGATGACATCCGCGCCGCGCTTCAGATATTCGTCGGCATAGTGAGGCGGCTCTGGGCCACCGAGTACCACTGTAATGCCAAGTGATTTGCAAAACCGGGCCATCTTGAGGACATTTTGCTTGGTCATCAATGTTGTGTAAATACCCACAATCGGCGGGCGTTGATCCTGGACAATCTGTTGGAAGTTGTCCATGCTGCTAAATGTAGAGTCAAAAACACCTACATCGAAGTCCTTAGCCTTGAGATGTGAGGAAACATACAGCATCCCCAATGGCGGATAAGGCTTCATCACCGCTAGTTCATGCGGGTCTTCATGCAGAAAATATCCATGTGCCAGTAAAATGTCCATGTAGGCTACCTTGTATGATGGATGACAACTATGGCGTGGATTTTTCAGCCAGTTGGGCACGCAACTCGGCCATGCGCTCCAGCAATTTGCGTTCGCGCCGCATTGAACGCAGCATCGCTAGCAATACCAGGAAAAACAAGAAGCCCAAAATGCCAATGCCGATGGCTTCTTGCATTTCGACATTCACATCGACCATATCACCAGATGTCGGTGCTTCAGCCTCACGGCCATTTAGTGAAGCTGTATCGGTTTCAGTAGAAAACGAAGTGGACATAGCCTATTTCTCCTTTTCAAGCTGCGTTTGCAACTTCTTGATTTGGGCTTCCAGAATCTTGCGCGTGTGTTTATGGGATCGCAATAGCGCCAGCAGCAACATGATGCAGATGAAGCCCAGGATGATTGCACCCAGGCTATCGGCGATTTGCGTAGAGTTGCTGCCACCCGTGATTTGGGCGACTTGTTGCCCCCCGCTGCCAGAAAGCGTAACAGGTTCCTGCCTATCGGCCATTTGGTACTCTTCTCAACTTGTTGGCGACGATGGAATGGTTTCCAATTGTCTATCAGCCGGTTGTGCCAGTCTATTTAGTTTACGCCGTGCGAAACCAATGGTTGCGGTGTGATAGACCATTGCCGCGATGCGCCGCAAACCAGCAGGGCGCATTACATTGATTTTACCACGTCGTAGGGCTTGTGCAGTACGACGCGCCCGGAATTCTTTATGTACTACTTTATGTAGTTGGCGATAGAACTCGGTACTATAGGGACCCTGATAGAGCATGGCGAGGTCTTCGGAGTCCTGCCAATTGGCTTTGTTGACCAGATCTTGCCGGACGCGCTCATAAAACGGCGTGCCGGGTAAAGGGTAACTGACCGAAATGCCAATATCATCTGGCAGCAAATCGCGGACCATTTGCAGTGTCATTTCAATGTCCTGATGTGTCTCACCAGGATAGCCGAATTGCAGGAAGAAACCGGCTTCAATACCTTCGTTGCCCAATTTGCGTCGGGCGTCATAGATCTGCTCGACGGTTGTGCCTTTGTCCATGGCATCCAGAATCTTTTGAGAACCACTTTCGGCCCCAATCCAGATGTTCCTAGCTCCAGCACGGCGCATGGCTTCCACCGTGTCGTCGACCACTAGCAAATCAGCCCGCGAGAGGCACTTGAACGGCGTGCGAATATCAAGCTGTTCCACTTCATCTGCGAAGGCTTGTATCCAGCCTGGTTTCAGGCCCATAATGTCATCGGCAAACCAGATGTGATCGGGTTTGAAATGCTCACGCAGCCACTTTACTTCCTGTGCAACGTTCTGAGGTGATCGGACATTATATCGCTGGCCCCAGATTGGCTTGGCACACCAATTACATTTATAAGGACAGCCGCGAGTCGTGACCATATTCACGCTATAGTAGCCATGTCGTTCTAACCAAATACGTCGGTAACGTTCGACATCCACCAAATCCCAAGCCGGAAATGGTAACTCATCCAACGTTTTCATGACCGGACGCGGTATCGTTACAGTGATTTCGCCCTGATCATTGCAGAATACTATTCCTGTGATGTCCGCTAGCTTGACTTCAATCTGGCCAGTCAGATATGCCATTAACTCATGCAGTGTTTCTTCACCTTCGCCCCGAATGACATAATCTGCACCATTTTCCAGATAGAGTTTATAATGATCCGTTGCATCTGCTCCACAGATAATGACCGGAATATTACGCTCCTTTGCCATGCGGGTCATGGTGAACGCCGCCTGGCGCATGTTGAGCAGACACATTTTGCTGAGGTAGTTAAAATTATCCTCAAACAATACAGCAAAACGCGGACGGTGTTGGTCGAGCGCGTCCGCCCATTCAGTTTCGGATGCAGCCAGCATCGCATCAAATAACGTTACCTCATATCCTTGTTGGCGCATGAAACTGGCCGCAAAAAGTGTGCCCAGCGGCGGGTAAGGCTGCATAGCCGCATAAAGTTTGGGGTCAAATCGGAGATAATAGCTTTGCCCAAAGAGAATATCTGTCATCCGTCTTCCAATACAATGTCTTCCCGCATTCTGTCTGGCATATTATATTAACTGTGATGAATCAGCAAACGAATCGCTTGTCAAAAAACACCATCATCCTGTTGCTCAATAACATCAGTACCGCCGCTTTAGTATTTGCATTGACCGTCATTATCACGCGTGGCCTGGGCGATGCGGCGTTAGGGCAATATGCCGCCGTGATGGCCTGGGTATTGCCGTTAACCGTCTGGGTTGATTTTGGTATTTCTACGCTCATCACTCGTGATGTTGCTCAAAATCGTGCCCAGGCACGCCACTATTTACACCTTTCGTATCCCTTGCGACTGATGGTGGGTGTATCAACTATCAGCATTGTACAGGCCGCCGCCACCTGGATGAGCGACGATCCATTTGTTGTGCTGGCGCTACGCATCGGTATCTGGCTGGTGTTGATTGATGCGCTGTTTGGTAGCTATACAGCCATTTTTCGCGCCTGGGAAATCATGTGGCCGATTCTGGTGTTGAATGTCGGTTTACTGGTGCTACAAATCTTTGGGGCCTTATTGATTGTTGTGTGGGGTGGTGATGTCAGTCATTTGCTCCTGGTAATTGTTGGTGCAGATTTGACTCAATTGGTGGCAACGTGGTTCGTGTGGCGCTACCTTCAAAATCGAATTTCTATATCGGGCGAAAACCCTATGATTTCCTATCGCCAGATGATGCGAGGGGCATATCCATTCGCGGTGGCAGGCGTGCTGGCGGTTTTACAGACTCGTGTCGTGATTATCCTTCTCGACCAGTTTGACACTTCCGCAGCAGTGGGGTGGTATGCGGCGGCCAGCCGATTGGTCGAAGCCGCACGTATGGCTCCGAGTGCGTTGTTTGTGGCGTTGTTTCCGCGGTTGGCGTCACTGGTCAATGACCAAGTTGCGTTCCAACGCCTGTTCCGGCGGGCCAGTGTAGGTGTTTTTATCTATGCTGTGATCATTGGCTTATTGAGTTTTGTGGGGGCCAGATCTGCCATCCGTCTCATTTTTGGCGCAGCGTTCGACAATTCTGTTGCTGTCTTGATGATATTGGCCTGGGCGCTGGTTCCTGGGCTGCTACGTGCGCTTTTAACCCTCCAGTTGTATGCTTATAAGCAAGAGCAGCGTGTGAATCTGCTCATTGGGCTGGCGCTAGCTTTTCAGATTGCTGTGGGCCTTGTCTTAATTCCAGCCTATGGCCCATCTGGAGCCGCATGGACAGTTGTTTTTGGCGAAACTGTACTGATGACGGCCATGCTACTCATAGCACGTATGGCACAAACAGTTGTGCGGCAGCCAAGTTCTTGATAAGCTGGTTGATTGATTAACTTGACAAGAATTCTGGAGGATCGGGTGTGAAATATACGCGATCATATCGTTTAAATTGGGTAGTATTGGTAGCATTCCTGTTTGTGGTTGCTGCGTGCAATGATTCGCCGACAGAGGAACCACCAGATATTCCACGCGCGGCACAGGTTACCACAACATTGCAACCCCCACCAAACCTGATTACACAAACACTACCCTTTACAGCATCATGGACACCCAGCACGACACCCACGCCATCGGATACGCCGACTCCGTCCGATACGCCAACACCTGTGACCCCCAGTTCCACTCCGACCGCAACTGGTACAGCAACGTTGGGCGGGCTGGTATTGGCAGGTGGTGATGAAAACGGGCGGCGGGTGCGTGAAGGCCCGGATGTTGTTTTATATGACATTGTGACTTCGCTACCGGGTGATACAGAAATTGGCGTCCTCGGGTTTGTCATTAACGAACGTGGCGAGACTTGGTATCAAATCAGCTTCATTAACGAAGACGATGAAATCCAGATGGGGTGGATGCGGTCGGATTTGGTTGATCCATTGGAGCAAGAAATTCCGGCTCTGGAACCGACAGCCACATTGCCCGAACCCACCTCAACTTTTGCTACCGCACCGCCTTTTGAAACCGCGACACCAGAACAATCTGTGACGCCGTTGCCAACAGGTTCTGTTACTCCAGCAGCCCTGAGCGAAGTGAATATTCGTGCCTCTGAAGGCGAAGATAACACCCGTTGCCGGGCTGCGGTCAATCGCAACCAGACAGTCAGCGTCTTTTGGAGTTGGTGGGTAACTGAACCCGAATTGATGCAAGACCATATCAACGCAGTAGAATATGAAGTGTTGTTAGATGGTCGGCGTTTGGATGGCTGGCGACAGTTCCGCACCAATATGCGACAGGACCCCGAAGAAAACAATAATTGGACGGTATACTGGTATGTACCAGTGGGTACACTGGAGTCAGGTGAACATACCATTGAATATCGTGTCACATGGGCAGAACAGATCAGTGATGGTCAGGGTGATTATGGCCCTGATACTGATATCCCGGAGCAAACCGGAAGCTGCACCTTTGTTGTCAATTAACGGGAAAAATACGCTTATTAGCTGGGGACAAGGCTCATGACCAGTCCTGAACTCATCAAACTGAAGTATCAAACTGAAGACGCAAACCCAGAAACTCGCATGGCTGCCTGCGAAAAAATGTGGGAACTGGGTGACCCTGAAGCGATAGGATTCCTCGTGGAGGTCTATCAAGAGGATGAAGACGAGGAAGTCCGCCTGATAGCTGAGGATGTGCTGAGTCGCTTCCGGCACATGGAAAAAGAGATGAAAGGCGAGGCAGTCTCCAAAGCAGATTCCGGCGACGGCGGTGGCGGTATCTTGAAAGCATTCCTGACCATTTCGTTGCTGGCCTTGATTGCTGCGAACGCTGTGTTTTTCGTGATGAATAGCAGTGATGACGAAGATGAGACAGGATCGACTGGCCCTCGCTCCCGACAACAATTACTGGCTGAAGTTTCGACTTCTCTGGACAATGTTATTTCCGACTCAGCGGCCCTCATTGAAGAAATGCAAGCTGTCGAAGCTGGGCAAAAACTGATTGTTGACGCTTGTAGACGCGACCTGGCTCGCCCACAACAAGTTCAACTAACGCCCGCCGAAGTCGAACTATATCCTGATATTCACCAGTTTGTATCCGATGGGGATTATCCTCTTAGTTTTCAAGGGTTTGCTCCGACATTGGACTCTTGGGACGGAATTTGTGAGGCCGAAGAATATCGCCATGAAGGCTATAGTGGCAGACTGCAAGGCGTGAGTGACATTGCAGTATCGGCTCGTGATGTCGGGCTAGCGGTATTGACCGGTCAGCCACCTTCAGATTCCCAAACTGCGCCAGTCGGTCGCCAGGGCATGATCGACCAGGTTTCCACGACGCTGGATGCCATCGTCAGCGATGCCACAGGTTTGCAAGAAGAACTGCGTAAGGCCACGCAGGATGCGACAGAACCGGATTGTTCGCGTCAATTCTTCCGTCCAACACCGGTTCAAGTCGTCGAAACGGAAGCACAACTCTACCCCGAAATTCAGGCGTTTATTACAGACGAGATCAACTTTGGGTTAGATGGTCTGCAACTGGCTTTTGATTTCTGGGACAATACCGTTTGCGCCGATCTGCAATATCAGCCCGAAGATGTAATGCAGCATGTACAACGCCTGGCGATTGTGACCGACGCCGCAATGAGCGCCCGCGACCAGCGATTTCCAGCATTGACCGCTGGCCCATAGTCCATTGGAGCTTGCGGCAATTCGATGGGGGAGGCATCAACTCCCCCATTTTGTTATCAATGATTGAGATCGTCGGGAATAATCGTCTGAAACGTTAATCCCTGTTCATCATAATCCACATAGACATGCTCACCATCATGCACATGCCCTTCCAGCAGAGCTTTGGCAAGTGTGTCATGAACTTCGCGCTGAATGACGCGCTTGAGAGGGCGCGCTCCGAAAACTGGATCATAGCCTCTGTTTGCTAGATAGCTTTTCGCGGCATCTGACAAATTCACGGTAATGCGGCGTTCGGCCAACAGATGCGACAGCCGGTCCAATTGGATATCCACTATACGCCGCATGTGTTCGCGTTCCAGATTATGAAACAAAGTGATCTCGTCAATGCGGTTGAGGAATTCAGGGCGGAAGGTACGATCCAGTTCGGTCATCACTGCTTGCCGAACGTCTTCGCGGTCACGTCCGGTCATTTGCTTGATGAGATGGCTGCCAACATTGCTGGTCATGATAATGACAGTATTCTTGAAATCCACTTTGCGCCCATGTCCATCTGTCAATCGTCCGTCTTCTAGCACTTGCAACAACACATCGAAGACTTCGTTGTGGGCTTTTTCTACTTCATCAAACAGTACCACCGAATAAGGACGACGACGCACAGCTTCTGTCAATTGACCACCTTCTTCATAGCCGACATAGCCGGGTGGCGCACCAATTAGCCGTGCCACGCTGTGCTTTTCCTGATACTCACTCATGTCGATACGAACCATCGATTCCTCGGTATCAAAAAGGAATTCTGCCAGTGCCCGTCCCAATTCGGTCTTGCCGACACCGGTTGGCCCCAAAAATAGAAACGACCCAATGGGACGGTTGGGGTCTTGCAATCCTGCTCGGCTACGGCGTACAGCATTACTGATGCTGGCGATTGCATCATCTTGCCCCACCACACGCTCCTGAAGACGAGTTTCCATTTGGAGCAGCTTTTCGACCTCGCCTTCCAGTAATTTGCTGACGGGAATACCGGTCCAGCTAGATACCACTGCCGCGATCTCGTCAGCATCCACCTCTTCTTTGAGCATGGCATTGCCGTCGGCATGAAGCTGTTGGAGCATGGCCTCGGCTTCGTCAAGTTCCTGCTCCAACCGGGGAATGTCGCCGTATTGCAAACGTGCCGCAATTTCCAACTCACCGCGACGTTCGGCACGTTCCAAGTCAATCCGTGCTTCATCAATCTGACTCTTCGCCTGACGAATATGGGAAATGGCATCCTGCTCCTGCTGCCAACGAGCCTGCAATGCACCTGCTTCCTCGCGCAGATCGGCCAGTTCCTCTTCCAATTTCTTCAGACGATCTTTGCTGGCGCGGTCTCTTTCCTTCTTCAATGCCTCGCGCTCAATTTCAAGCTGCATCATTTGACGCTCGACCGTATCGAGCGATTGCGGCTTAGAGTCGATTTCCATTCGCAGACGTGAGGCCGATTCATCAATCAGGTCGATGGCCTTATCTGGCAGATGGCGGTCTGCGATGTAGCGATTACTCAATACTGCTGCTGCGATCACCGCGCCATCCTGAATGCGGACACCATGATGTACTTCGTAGCGTTCCTTGAGGCCGCGCAGGATGCTGATGGTGTCTTCCACCGAGGGCTGTTCAACATAGACAGGTTGGAAACGGCGTTCCAGGGCGGCATCTTTCTCTATGTATTGCCGATACTCATCCAACGTCGTTGCCCCAATCGCCCGCAACTCGCCCCGCGCCAGCATCGGTTTCAGCATATTGCCAGCATCCATTGCGCCTTCAGCAGCGCCGGCTCCAACGATGGTGTGCAATTCATCCAGAAACAGTACCACTTCGCCCTGCGAGTCGCTGACTTCTTTCAAAACAGCTTTCAGGCGTTCTTCAAACTCACCACGATATTTGGCTCCAGCTACTAAAGCTGCCATATCGAGTGCGATTACGCGCTTGTTTTTCAATCCTTCGGGTACATCGCCATTGATAATCCGTTGGGCCAGCCCCTCTGCTATCGCCGTTTTACCCACACCAGCCTCGCCAATTAGCACGGGGTTGTTTTTGGTGCGGCGCGAGAGAACATGGATCAAGCGCCGGATTTCAGCATCGCGCCCAATGACCGGATCGAGCTTGCCCTGAGCAGCGTCAGTTGTCATGTCACGCCCGTATTTTTCCAGGCTGGCGTAAGTGCTTTCGGGATCCTGCGATGTTACACGCTGACCGCCACGTATTTCGCTCAAAGCTTTAAGTGTGGCCGTTTGGTCAACACCGTGCCGAGCCAGCAGATCACCCATCGCCGAATCATCAGTTAAAGCTAAAAGCAAATGCTCAGTGCTGACATACTCATCGCGCATTTTCCGGGCATGACCTTCTGCACCTCGCAAAACACTAACTGCCGCCCGGCTGAGATCAATGCGTGTGCCGCTGCCTTGCACACGTGGCTTATTTTGCAGCACACCCTCGACATCGCGCATGACAATTGTGGGCCGTGCGCCAACTTTACCAATGACCTGTGGCACAACGCCGTCGGTTTGTTGTAATAACGATGCCAAAATATGTGCTGTATCCAGTTCAGGGTTTCCCCTATCTTCGGCCAACCGTTGAGCAGCAGCAACGGCTTCTTGTGCGCGTGTTGTAAACCGATCCAAGTTCATTAGCATTGGGCGCATAACAGATACGCCGATCCTCCTTTTTCTCGGTTGGATAATGGTGGGCTGGTGGAACTCGAACATTTCCTAGATTCGCCAGCCATAGTCAATATTTTGGAGTATAAAACGGATGAAGGCCAGCCCCTCTTAAACTTGCCTTCTATTATATGTAAATTGTAAAAGCGGGCCGTTTGGTTGAAAGGGAACAGACATGAATCCAAGTTTGCATTTTATAATCGCCAAACAGAACCCGAAACACGTCTAATTGTGAAAATACCGACTAACCCATCCAAAACTCAATGAAATTGTAGCAGACTGCTAGAGACAGTAGCACATTGCATTGACGACAAACTGGAAGCTGAAACCAGTGCATGGTTGCATCGTGGCGATTGAAGTCGATATTGCACTTGGTATTGCGAATTCGCAACCGGACGATACACTACTTCAAAGTGCTTGAAGGAGATGTAGATTGCAAATTCCTGACGACCGCCACATCTGCGAAACCACATTCTATGTACGTTACGCTGAAACTGATACCATGAAAATTGTTCATCACGCAGCTTATCTGGTTTATTGCGAGGAATTGCGGAGTCAGTATGCGCGTGATATGGGCACAAACTATGCTGATTTCGAGAAAGATGGTCTGGCCTTGGCCGTCAGTGAGATTAGTTTGCGTTTTCTTGCTCCGGCTGTCTACGGGCAACGCATTACCGTGCGCGGCTGGATTGTAGATTTGAAAAGCCGCCGTATCACCTTTGGGTATCAAATTCTCAACCCGACAGACGACACACTCCATGTCACCGGAACAACCAGCCATATTTGCGTTACACTTGAGGGCAAAGTCGCCCGTATCCCTGATTCTTGGTTGAGTATGTTTCGTGCTTCGCTACAGGATAAAGTGAGTTAAGCTGTTCTGTACCATTCCCCTATATCGTGGAATAAGACAGTCCTACAGCAAAATCTAAGTCTCTAATCCAATGACGAGCGATAGGGAGGATATGATATAATCGAGATTAATTTCACCTGATACTAACAAAGTGCGAAAGATCATGTTTGAATCCAACCGGCGCGGAACACTAGTGTGGGCGGCCATCATGGCCCTAGCAGCATTTCTTTTCTTTAGTTCGGGGGAATTAGGTGCATTGATGATCGTCAGTGCGATCAGCGCCATCCTGTTGCTACTCCTGTTTATCAGTCAGGGACCATTGCAACAACTCCAAGATGCTTTGCCAGCTCCCCAGCGTGTCGCTGCCGCCAGCCCCACCGCCCGCACCGCCCGTTTACAGGCCAGCCATCGCCCCGACTACGATGAGTTCTATGGCTTGCAAGATGTTGGATTGATTGTGGATGAGCCACGCACCGATGGGTTGCACTTGCGGCGTGCGCGTCTGGTGTCATTGGATGATGAAGCTATTCGTCCCTATTTGGTGGTTCACACACCCAGCTATGGGCATCCCGCCCAGGTCATTATTCGCTTCGAGATTAACGATGCTTCCGGAGCAAGTCAGTTCGTTTACGAGATGGACTATTATATGCGCCCTGGCGAAAATGCTGTGTTACCTGACTATCGCCTGCCTCTCAAAGGCAATCAACGTTTGGATCGTACCGGAAAATGGGATTTGCAGGTGTGGATAAATGGCGGATTGGTTGCGGTACATACCTTCAGTGTGACACCTTCAGTTGAAGAACGGCGGCGGCAATTTGGCATTGATGGCGAAGCCCAACAACGCCTTGAACTGGATAACGAACCGGTTCCGATGTCTTTGGAAGAGCTGCTCGCCCGACAGTCTGGTGAATCGAGTAGCCGTTAATATTCTGTCTGATATTTTCGATTAAAGATCAACCCCAAGAAGCAAGCCTGGTCTTCTGACCTGCTTCACCATTGCATTGTGCCTGCTGACTGGCTGAAATCTCCAGGGCGGTCCATAATATTAACCTCAAGTCAAAAACGGAGGCACAATGCTAGCAATCGTCAAGTCGTGTGCGTTGGTCGGAGTCGATGGCGAGATCATTGATGTGCAGGTGGATTATTCTCATAGCCAGTCGCCCTATTTTCAGGTCGTCGGATTACCTGATGCTGCTGTGCAAGAGAGTCGTGAACGAGTGCGGGCTGCCATCAAAAATACAGGGCTAAAATTCTTGAACAAACGCTATATCGCCAACCTTGCCCCCGCCGATCTACGCAAAGAAGGTCCCGCCTACGATTTACCGATTGCAATAGGCGTGCTGGCTGCCACCGATCAGATTCCGCTACCGGCCACCGAAGGAGCTGTTTTCTTGGGTGAATTGGGCCTGGATGGAAAGGTGCGCCATATTCGTGGTATTTTACCGATGATCTTCAAAGCTAGAGAAGCGGGCTTCGAATGTGCATTTGTCCCGGCGGATGACGCTTCTCAAGCTGCTCTCGTCCGCGATATCGAGATTATCCCTGTCGAGACCCTGGGCCAACTCGTCGAACATCTTTACGATCTACGCA
Organism: Aggregatilineales bacterium; assembly: GCA_965215855.1. GTDB lineage: Bacteria > Chloroflexota > Anaerolineae > Aggregatilineales > J027 > J027. The sequence goes on from CBDCER010000003.1 coordinate 1,763,577, forward strand.
TCATCCCCCCCTTCAATCGCCGCGATTTTGAATACGATACCGAAGATCGCATTATGCGCGGCTTGGTGGATTTTCAAGACATTAAAGGCCAGGAACATGTCAAACGTGCCCTTGAGGTTGCCGCCTCTGGGGGACACAACGCCCTCATGATTGGCCCACCTGGTGTTGGCAAAACGCTGATGGCCCGTGCTCTACCGGGTGTCCTACCCCGTATGGATTGGCGCGAATCGCTCGAAGTTACCCGCATTTACTCTGTGACAGACATGCTTGACTCCGAACATCCATTGATGGTGAATCGTCCCTTTCGCTCCCCCCACCACACAATAAGCCAGGCCGGATTGATCGGCGGTGGCAGCGTACCACGCCCCGGCGAAGTAAGCATGTCCCATCTTGGCGTTCTCTTTCTCGATGAATTCGTTGAGTTCGGTAGCAGAACTTTGGAAGTCTTACGCCAACCCATCGAAGATAAACAGGTGACCATTAGCCGCGCCAAAATTTCGCTGACATTTCCCTCCAATTTCATGCTGGTCGCGGCAATGAATCCATGCCCTTGCGGTTATTTAGGTGATCCAGCCCATGCCTGCACTTGCTCCACTCGCTCTATCAAAAACTACCAGCAGCGCGTCTCCGGTCCTTTGTTGGATCGCATCGACATTCATATCGACGTGCCGCGTGTTGATTACGACAAACTGACCGACGACCGGCGCGGTGAACCCTCCGCCGAAGTCCGTAAACGGGTGGAAGCGGCCCGCAAACGCCAACGTGACCGTTTCCACGAACATCCTCATTTGCACGCCAACGCCGATATGGGAGCCAGCGAAATCCGTGATTTTTGCCGCGCCACTCCCGAAGCCGAGAGCCTGATTAACACCACTTTGCGCCAGATGCAACTCAGCGCCCGCGCCTACCATCGCATCCTGAAACTATCCCGCACCATCGCTGATCTGGCCGGACACGACCTCATCGAAGTCGCCGACATGGCTGAAGCCATCCAATATCGCCCCCGCCGCTTGAACTCGTGATTATCAAGTCATGGATAAAAGAAAATTATAGAGAAATGGCGAAAATGTTATGTCAAAAGATTTAAGAAAAGGGATGGACTCTGGTTCAGTATCAGAAAAGGTGAAGCGCCAAGTTTTCGCTGATGGGATGGGGATTTGTGCTGAACCGAACTGCTTAAACCGTTTAATGCAAAACAGAACAACATTAGGGGAATGCGCTCATATCGTCCCGCGTAGAGTAGGGAGTCACCCTAGAGAAGATTATACAACTCCCCTGGAAGATAGAAGACAAGAACCCAACCTTCTTTACCTCTGCTTCAATACCTTCGCCAAATTATGACGAGGCGGAGTGGCACGCAACGGTATGGATAGCACCGAGAGACGCCACCGTGTAAAAGATACGATCCAATAAAATAGGATCAGGGATTTCCGGAAGTAATTTTAATGTTTCAGCGACATATTTGCGACCACGAAAGCGGGCTTTGAGATCAAGGATACTGGCATCCGGATAATCAGGGAAAAGGAGGCGGCGTAGGATACGGGAGAGCGTGACCATCAAGAAAGACAAGTTGGCGGCATTGGTGACCGCTGTCTCGGCGACGTTCATGAAGTCTTCCAGTCCGAAATGCTGTTTGGCATCGCGGAAGATGAATTCAATCTGGAAGCGTAGTAGATTGCCAATTGGTTTTTGCCGGATGATGTGGCATCCTTCTCGGTGAGTATAGGACGAGGAGAGAAAAGATGCCAGCGAAAGTCTATCGTGTGACGTTGAGCGACGAAGAACGTGAGGAATTGACAGCAATGGTGAAGAAAGGCAAGGGTGCAGCCCGGCGCATGACCCGTGCCCGGATATTATTGCTGGCTGATGAAAATCGAGAGGATGGGGGTTGGAAAGATGCTGATATTGCCCCAGCATTGGGTGTGCATCAGCGAACAGTGGAACGCATTCGAGAAACATGCGTGATGAAGGGTATTGAGGCTGCCTTGAATCATAAGCGCCCGCAAAAAAAGAAGAAAAAACTCTTAGATGGAGCAGCTGAAGCCCGGTTGATACAGATAGCATGTAGTGAGGCGCCAGATGGACATGAGCGATGGTCGATGCAAATGTTGGCTGACAAACTGATCGAATTGGAGGTGGTCGAGACCATCTCACGCGAAACGGTGCGGCTAACGCTGAAAAAAACGAACTTAAGCCGTGGCTAAAAGAGCAATGGTGTATCCCTCCCAAAGAAAATGCCGCGTTTGTTTGTGCAATGGAGGATGTTCTGGAAGTTTATCATCGCCCGCACCATCCCAAACGCCCCTTTGTGTGCTTTGATGAGGGCAGTAAACAACTGACCAGGGAAACACGATTACCCTTGCCAGTACGACCAGGGGACGTCGCCAAATATGATTATGAATATGAACGCAATGGGACCAGCAACATGTTCATCTTTTTTGCACCGTTGGCGGCATGGCGACATGTCAAAGTGACGGAGCGCCGCACCATGATTGATTTTGCTCACTGTATGAAGGATTTAGTGGATATCCATTTCCCGGATGCTGAGAAGATTGTGTTGGTGATGGATAATCTCAATACCCACAAATTCGCCTCACTTTATGAGGCTTTCGAACCTGCCGAGGCTCGCCGCATCATTGAGAAATTGGAAATTCATTTCACGCCCAAGCATGGCAGTTGGCTCAATATGGCAGAAATTGAATTGAGTGTGCTGCATCGTCAATGTACTCAGGCACGAATCCCCGACCAGGACACCCTGAAAGCAAAGATAGCTGATTGGCAACACCGCCGCAATTACCAACAGTCAACCGTTCATTGGCGCTTCACTACCGAGGATGCTCGTATCAAGTTGCACAAACTCTATCCGACAATTGACGTTTGCTAGACTAGTAGGCTGTAGTAGTCAATCAAGCGCTCATAAGATAGGCTGAGGTCACTGCTGAACAAAATCACACGCGCCTGTTTTCCTGTTTTCAAGTCTGTTTTGACGATGATGACGACGTTGAGGGGTTGGGCGAAGTCTTTGTGAAGCAATGTTGCCTGAAAGGTCTGGGTTTGGATACCATCTTCCAGGGTGGTTTCCTTCAAATAGTCAGACGGGATGGCATGATAGTTGAGCTTATCACCATATTTGCGACGCTGACCATATTTAGATTGTGGGCCAACATAGGGTATATACAACGCCGCATCATGACGCAATTTGGAGATCAAATGCACGTCACATTGCCGGGTCATTTGCAGGGCATTGTTGTTGCCGAATTTACCATCCAACACCAGATAAGTCACCTGAATCGTGTCCTTGATCAGTGCCAATTGTCGCTGCACCATGCCTTGAATCTGCTGTAGTTCTGGGGGCAACTCCACCTGGGTCTTAGGACGCCCGGGCTTGCCTCTTTTCCGCTTCTTCTTGCTCTTTTTCTTGGCGGCTTTGGCTGCCGTTTTCTCAGCCTCACTGCGTACCCGTTGCTCCACCATGCCTGGATAGGCTTGCCGTTCCTCAATACTTATCAGTGATAGTCCGAAGAATGCCACGCCCGGCACGGGTTTGCCGTACAATCCTGAAAAGAAGCGATCCACCCCATGGGTCTTCTTGCCCGATTTTGTCACGACCCATTCATCGCCGGCCAGTAGGTACTCATCTTCCGGATTGAGGGCGTGTTGGCGAAAAAATGCCCAGTGCATCTCTGCCCACGGTAGCACTGTGTGGAACAACCGCTGTATCGTCCGATAGCTCCCCCCTTTATCTGTCCATCGTGAGATACCCAGCATCGTGACCCGCCCTGTCATCGCCAGTATGGCTGGGATAATCCGGCTCATTTGTCGTAGGGTTGTTGGTGATAGGTGTACCTCAAAGCAGAGCAATAGTGTTACAATATCAATCATGGGCTTTTTTCGTCATGCCTTTTTGTCTTCATCGGTTTATGTAGACAACTTTACACGACACTAAAGCCCTTTCAATCCCTCGTTTTTGGCGAAGGTATTGCTGCTTAAAACATCATAAAATTGTTGACGATAAGGAACATGCAGACCTATATACAGCCGATATTCTTCGAAAATGGAAAGCAGACCATGAAAACTGGGCCTCAGCGATAACAAAGAGTTCACCATCTCTGCCTCCAGAAATTAGAAACATGCTCACCAGCATTGAAACACAAACTGCCGAGCAAATGAATACGAACTGATTCAAACTTATCAAAATAGGGAAAAAAGTGCATCATGAGTGAAAAACCACAGCAAAGGTCAAACACCATGAGCACTATCCCAACGAGAGTAACAGAAAAACAGTTCGATGAACATATACGACCGCAAGTAAGCACAGCCCAACGCGGGTATGAATGCCAAATACCGCTGTACAAGGTGTTCAACTACATTTTGTATCGCTTACATACTGGGTGTCAGTGGAATCAATTGCCCGTAGAGGCGGATCCTACCGATGCGACGAAAAAAGAGATCAGTTGGCAGGCCGTGTATTATCACTACCGCAAATGGAGCCAAGATGGGAGTTTGGAGCGGGTGTGGCAAGCGAGTATCAAAACCATCCAAGCTGAGTTGAATTTATCTGAAATCAACTTGGATGGTACCCATGCAATTGCGAAGAAAGGGGGTGAATCGGTGGCCTATCAAGGGCGCAAACGTGCCAAAACAACGAATATTCTCCCCTTGACAGATGCCCAGGGCTACATTGTGGCTTCTACGCCTTTGATAGCGGGTAATCACAATGACGCTTTCAATCTCAAAGCCACTTTGCAGTCCATCTTCAAAGCCATCAAACGCCTGGGGTTATCCATCCAAGGCGCGTACTTCAATGCCGATCGTGCCTTCGACACCAAAGCCGCTCGCAAAGTCTGTTTCAACCATGGCTTGGTGCCCAATATTGCTGAAAATAAGCGTAATCGCAAGCGCCCGAAACGCGGTCGTAAACGCCTGTTCAATCCTGACATCTATAAGCGCCGTTTTACCAATGAGCGGTCGTTTGCCTGGGTTGACAAGTTTAGAGCCTTATTGGTGCGTTTTGACCGCAAAGATGCCTATTTCTTTGGCGCCCATTGTATCGTTTTTGCGATGATCAATCTGCGTCATGTTTTTGCTGCAAAAGTTTGAATCAGTTCTACACATGAATCAATTATCAGAAAATTACTGTCTACCTGTCGTGATCTCCTTCATAGGCAACTTATTAATGAAGCTAGAGCATTTCTATCTCAAATTGATGTTTTGCTGTTAGATGCAAACAATACATCGTTAAATACCGAAGCGGATCTATTGAATGGGATATTGTCTATTCGCAGTGAACGTATTCCTGAAGCAAAATCACAACTGCTCGACATTATCCAGTCCAACCCTCACAATGTTGAAGCAATGCTGGAATATATCGAGCTTTGCGATAACACCCCCGAACCGGATGATGAAGTAGCAAGGATTGAAAAGTTAGCACGATATCTCGCTAGCGATCACCCAAGATTGTTACTCATTGATCTTGCCCGAAAATCTAAGAATCGAGAGATCATAGAAATCGGCGATATTTCTCAAGATTGGGCAGATGATGCATGGCTGAATGCAAGATTCATTCGACAATATGCTCTAATCTGTAATCTTGAACAAGAAATCGGTTTACGAGATGAGCTAATCAATCGTTGGGAGAAAGAGTTGCCAAACTCACCACGGCCTCATCTTTTCAGAGTGTTTTTAGTACGCTTGATCTAATTATGTCACCTATAAGGTCTCCCCAAGAACGAATCCAACAAATACTGGAAACATTGGAGTTCTCAAAGAACCAGCGAGAAAGGGCTAATGTCAAAGACCCATTAACAGTACGTGATCGAATTTCTTGGCTACTGCAAGAAGTGAAACTAGAAGCTGCCTATAATCATCTTTCTGGAATGGAAACGGAATGTGTCAAGAAAATGAGACAGCTTCACAAAAAAGATTAAGGAACAACCAGCGGGTTAGGCGGGTTGATCCAAACGGACTGTGGCGGCCCGGCCACTTGCGGAGGGCCTTTGACAAAACGTTCGGGATGGGCCGCAAAAGCATCGGCTAACACGGCCTGACGCTGTTGCTGAACAAGGGTAGCTTGCCCATGATGCACACTGGCTGGGGTCAGCAAATTCAAGCCGGTATGGTAGTGTTGCTGGTTATACCAGTTGAAGAACTGACGTGCCCAGGCCCGCGCATTCTGAATGGAACGGAAACGATCAGGGTAAGTGGGCTGGTATTTGAGCGTTTTGAACTGCGCTTCAGAAAACGGATTGTCATCTGAGGTATAGGGGCGTGTAAAGCTGGCATTGACGCCCAACTCAGCGTACAATAAGGCTAATGGTTTGGCTCGCATCGGTTTGCCGTTATCGGCATGGATGGTCAGTTGTTGAGGTTCAATGCCTTCTTTCTGACAACTGGTCTCGATCAGGGTTCGGGCCAGTGACGCCAGTTGGCGCTCGGCCAGGGTCCACCCCACGACATAACGACTAAAGATATCCAGAACAACATAAAGGGCATAGTGCTGACCCTTGTGGGGGCCTCGCAACTGGGTGATATCCCAACTCCAGACCTGGTTGGGAGCCGTTGCCAACAATTCGGGTTTCTGGTAGGTCGGATGCCGCCGTTGGTTGCGCCGTTCGCGGACTTCAGCATGGGCGCTTAAGATACGGTACATCGTGCGCCAGTGACAATAATACTGTCCCTCATCCAGCAAGGTGGCATACACCTGACGCGGCGATAGGTCAGCAAATCGCTCACTATTGAGAATATCGCGCACCGTCAGACGTTCCGCACTGGACAACGCCCGCGCTGGGGTCGGACGTTCACGCCAAGTTGTGGCGACTGGCGGGCACGGTAGAGCCGACTGCGCGGCACATTCAATACGGCACAGGCACGGCTCACACCCACCTGGACTGCCAATTCCTCAGCCATCTGCGTCATGATCCTTCGTCCTCGTTGAGTATCTCCAGTAACCGCGTCAGCTTTTTTTGCGCTTCAATGATCGCCTCGGCTTGCTCCAATTGGCGGCGCAGTTTGGCATTTTCCTTCGCCAATCGCGCTGCCTCGCTAGCAGCCGGATTGGGTGTCGGACCACGTCGTCTACCCGCCAACTCACCCCGTGCCCGTTGTGCCCGCCACGTCGATAGGTGCGAGTGATATAGCCCTTCTCGACGCAACAAAGACCCTAACTCACCGTACTGACACTGATCCGCTTCTGCTAAGATTCGCGCTTTGTACTCCGCGCTGAAACGACGTCGCGTTGCCTGCACTCGGACTTCTGGATCTGCATATTTGCCATTCACTTGAGACATTTTCCTGTTCCTTTGCTCCGCCCTCAATTCTACTCTAAACTTTTGGGCGAAGTTGTCTCATCTATATGATGCTGTCGCCGAATTCAACTGAAACGCCTTTTGACAGAAATCGACTACAATAGAGCGCAAGTTCAAGTGGTTTAGTCTGTCAGAGAGGATTCCAATGTGTTTACGTCCCCGACCCGTCAATGATATTCCCGAACAAACTATCGCAGTGGCAAAAGCGGCCTTTCCCAAAGGCAATGTCTACATGAAGATGCGGGATGAACTGGGTGCTTTTTATGCAGATGAAGCTTTTGCTGAACTGTTTTCGAGTCGAGGACAACCTGCCGAAAGCCCATGGCGTTTGGCCCTGATCACCATCCTGCAGTTTGCTGAAAATCTCACTGACCGCCAAGCGGCGGATGCGGTACGCGGGCGGATTGATTGGAAATATGCGCTGAGTTTAGAATTGACAGATCCGGGGTTTCATTTCTCGGTATTGAGTGACTTTCGGGCGCGGTTGGTAGCGCATGATGCATCCGAGCAGTTGCTCAATGCTATGCTCAAGCGGTTCAAGTCACTGGGTTTGGTAAAGGTCAGAGGCAAACAACGGACGGACTCGACGCATATCGTGGCAGCAGTACGGATGCTGAATCGTCTCGAACGGGTGGGGGAAACGCTCCGCTATACGCTAAATGTCCTGGCTGAACTTGCGCCGGTGTGGCTCAAAGCGCAGGTGCCGGTCGAGTGGTTCGACCGCTATAACAACCGTTTCGAAAATCACCGACTACCGACGGAAAAACTGGAACGAGAAGTGCTGACCAAAACCATTGGAGCGGATGGGTACGCGCTGCTCGCCGCGGTCTATGATGCTGGGGCTCCGGTGGGTTTACGAGATCTCGAGGCGGTCCAACTCTTGCGGACGATGTGGATCCAGCAATTCTATGTTGAAAATGACACTATTCAATGGCGCGGCAAGAACAACTTGCCCCTGAGTGAGACAATGATCGCCTCGCCTTATGACACGGAGGCGCGTTACAGCCATAAGCGCAGCACGACTTGGACGGGCTACAAGGTTCACCTAACAGAAACGTGCGATGATGATCGCCCCTGCCTGATCACCCACGTTGAAACGACATCCGCCACATTGCAAGATGTTGAAGTGGTTGAGCGCGTTCATGACGACTTGGCCGAGCATGACAATCTCCCCGATAAGCACTTGATGGATATGGCCTACATGTCCAGCGATGTGCTGGTTTCCAGTCAGAAATTGGATGTTGATCTGGTCGGACCAGTTCGTCCTGACACCAGTTGGCAAGCCCAAACAGAAGGGGCTTTTGACATTACCTGTTTTGAGATTGACTGGGATAAGAAAAGGGTGATGTGTCCGATGGGCAATTTCACCAGCTATTGGCGCGAAGGTCGTGGCAAACATGACAAACCCAATATCAATGCGGGCTTCAAGCCATCGGATTGCCGGGCCTGTTCGAGTGCGTCACGCTGTACGCGCAATACTGGTAATGGCGCTCGAACTTTGACCTTCCCTCCGCAAGCGCAATATCTGGCATTACGAACCGCCCGCGAACGCCAACAAACGGACGAGTTCAAAGCGCAGTATCGAGTACGTGCGGGGGTGGAAGGCGTCATTTCACAGGCAGCTTTTACTCTCGGCATGCGGCGCACACGCTATCGAGGAAAGGATAAAACCCATCTCCAGAATGTTGCGACTGCTTCAGCGATCAATCTGTTTCGGGCGGTCAATTGGCCCACGGGCGAGCCCAAAGCTGAAACACGCCTCTCGTCCTTTGTGACCCTGGCTGCCTGATTACCCATTCGGCGACAGCATCTCTATATTGGCACTGAGGGGAAGGGATCACATACGCGAATACCCTGCCAATATGATTGCCTGCCACACCAGTTTCGGGCTTCACGGCTCCGGTCTTACCAGAGACAGCACAAGTCTCGTTTGCTAAGAATGGATGAGGGCTGCACCTCCCAGATGGGATCCAGGAAAACTGAACTGTGCCAGGATCACTTGCACCCGCGCATAAGTTGCTTAGAGTGTCAAAAGGCAAGTTACATCGATAGCTCTCACTGCCGATAGCAACTGAACCTTGACCGCAGCAGATGTCCTTTGCTTCCTGGGGCGATAGCTGTGCCGGACTAGTCGCAGTGGTATCACGAAGTGCCCTAGTGCCGTAGAAAGTGATTTTTACTCCCGTAATAGCACCGTCCCACCACTGATACCTTTCGGAATCTAGCTGCAGAGTACCACTAAAAGTTGCCAACATTTCAGATTTTAAATTAGGAGGCAAGTTTGCAGGGTTACATGGGTTGCCAGGAGGAGTGTTAGTCGGAGATATTGATGGTTGAGATGTTCCGTAATATGGCGGGCAGACATGTTGGCAAGCCAGCCAGGCAGCGTACAAGTACGGTGCGCCAAATGGAACACTGTAACCCGGATAGCTCAAATTATCTTCGATACATTGCGAACAACTCTGTTCCTGTTGACATCTATCCCACCAACCAGGATTTTCGCCAAACATCCCACTCGGATCCACCATATTAACCACATTCCCAGCCACATACGCATACCGGTTCAGTGACATCGCCTGCTGCAACATACCTTCCACCGGATCCAGCGACGGGAACACTCCCAACGCCGGATTCAGATAACGCGCTCGGTGGTACTGCAAGCCATTCTCATCCAGCATTTCACCCGTGAAAGCAAACGGTACACTGAAAGCACCTTGTTCGTCGAACGGCGCTCCATACGGTGCAAACAACCGCGACCCTTCTACATCAAAATTGCTATCCGCCTGCACTCGAACGCTGCCCGGACCATCGTTCACGGCCCAATGCCAGTCACCAACCGAGTCCTGTTGAGACAACAACCCACGCTCATGCACAAAACGCTCAGTATTCGCACCTGTCGTGGCCGCGATGACTTTCGCCAGTCCAGGCTGCACATCCAGCAGATACTCGGTCACAACACCGCTGACGGTCTGTTGCACGCGCTGGCCCAGGCCATTGTAAGCATAGCTACTGTCACCAGCACCCAGCAACCGCCCGGCTCTGTCCCAACTGTAGGACAGTGTGCCATCAGCCGTCATTTGACCAGTGTCGTTGTAGGCAAAACCTGCACTCGAAATGCGGTTGGCAGCATCGTAGGTGTAGTCAATCTGAGTCGGTGTGCCACCATCTACCGTCAAGATTTCCTGCGTGCGGTTGCCCGCTATATCATAGCTGAAGTCATACTCACGCACGGGATTGACTGCATCCCAGGCCGCAAAGTAGTCCGCTGCCAGCAAACGCGACAGGTCATCGTAGCTGTACTGGAGGGTTTGCCCATCGTAGAGCGTCTCCATCTGCACAAATTCCAACTTGAAACTCGTGGAACTGGTCGGCACAGCAGCCTTGTTGCGTTCAGGCCGGTTGCGGATTTCGAGTGTATGCTGCCCCAGACGTGCCAACGGAATAGTGACCTCCAGTTGGCCTGCTGTAGCCGCGTAGGTATCCAGGCTGCCCCAGAAGACGTTATTGACCAGCACATCGCAGATACTCCGGTCTACATCCGTGCCCAGCGTGAGGGCTACTTCCTCACCGAAAAACGAGATTTGCAGCGCGGCATCGAAGTCCTCGGTCACACCGTTGACCCAATTGCCACTGTAAACCACCGTATCATGATCGTCTTCCATGACCAGCGGGGTGCTGTCTGGCAGCTTCCGGGTGGTTTGCACCACATTTACCGGCGTGCGACTTGATCCGGAATTCCCGCTGATACAGCGGCAGATGAGCTAAGTAGCCAGAACGGGGATTAGTTTCCCCATTTCCAGCTGTTACATACATACCAATGGGTATCCAGTTGGTAAAAACAGAACCACTCTTTGACATATTCTTCATCGGAAAAAAAGACAATATTTGTATTGCTACGACTAGGAATAAGGACATATTGCAATTGATTCGGTAAAGTTTTGTAGATGACCATTTGACGACTGTCTGCCCAAGTTATATCATCAGGGATATCGCAGTATCCAGAACAAGTTGAAGCTACATTTACTACTCTGGAAAAATCTTCATTGTATATTTTGAATTTGACAATCTCTTTTAGGATAAGTAATTCTGTTCTAAACATAATGCTTGTAATGAGTATTATAATTGGAACAAAAATGCTGATCGCATGTTTCCTATCGGATTTTAGTACATTTGCTATACCTTGAATGACAGTGATTAAAGCACTAAAGATTGCAACTATAAAAATAAACGCGAATACACAATACATCTCAACGTGACGGGAATAGTCAAAGTCACGGTAGAAAAATAATCCGATTGGAACGAGAGATATCATTGTAAAACGCAATAGAATCGAGATTGTAGTCCTCATTCACAACTACCCTTCAGGGTGGGCTATCCATTAGGATAGCCCACGTTAGTATACAACTAGATTAGGTTATTAGTATAACCGTTCCGTCTGGTAGAATTATCGGCTCCGTATAGTTATCCGGGTTACAATGGGCACTGAAGTAGAGTTCCATCTGCGAAGTCCAGTCTTCACGTCCTTCGAATTCCATTAACCCAAGAAAACTAAGTGCTGGACAGAGTTCGGGGGATATGTAAGCCCAATCAATCAAACCGTACATTTCATTGCGAGGAAATTGATCAATCCAGAAAGGACCTTCTTTTTCAGGTCTATTTGCAAATACGCTATACCCTATTGGATCACCTGTCAAACCTGGAACGGTATGAGCATAGTCGGTGAGTTCAATGCTACATGGAGTGCATTGATCGACACCTCCTTGGTCTCTGTTTGCGTTATCCCAATCCCACTCAGCACTCCAGCCAAGGCCTAGATCAAAGAAGCTACCAGCTGAGTTCCCGCTTGTGCTTTGGAGAAAGCCACAAAGATCGTGGCGGCTAGCAATAGTACGCGAAGCCATAACATATCCCAGGCCAGCGGTGGATTGTTCTGCAGGGCCACTCAATCCCTGAGCGACTCTACCCCCAACCCATAGTGCTGTTGCTGGTATGCCAGCTATTTTACCTGCCCAGCCAAACATTATGTTCCCTAATTCTGATCGATCTATACATTTGTTACACAGAGTAACACTTCTCTTACACTCATTGTCGATGGATGGGCAATCAAGGGTCCTGAAGTTCATCCATTTGTAAGGTATAGCTCGAGCGTATGGTCTAAAGTTGTCCCATAGAAAATCCATGAGCATTGCTGAACCAATGGCCACAAGAGATTCAGGATCACGTGCGACTTGTCGGTTTATCTCAAGCCACTCTTCTTCCAGATCAGAGAAGTGTTGCTCTACCCAATTCCTATGAATGTTTAATTCTTCCACAAACCACGCGCTCACATCTGGACCGCAGCACTTCTCAAAAGATGTGGTTTGGATAGTGCAGTTAGGCGGTTGTTCTCCTATCATCCCACTCGGATCCACAGCATTCATCACATTCCCGGCGACATACGCATACCGATTCAGCGACATCGCTTGTTGCAACACACCTTCCACCGGATCCAAACTTGGAAACGCGCCCAATGCCGGGTTGTAGTACCGCGCCCGGTGATACTGCAAGCCATTCGCATCCAGCATTTCGCCAGTGAAAGCAAATGGCACTGTGAAGCTGCCTTGCTCATCATAAGATACACCGTAAGGCGCAAAATGCCGTGATGCCACTGCATCGAAGCCATCATCAATCACACCACGTACACTACCCAAACCATCTTTGACCATCCATGTCCAATCCCCGACGGAGTCCTGTTGTGACAACAATCCACGCTCATGTACAAAACGCTCAGTATTTGCGCCAGTCATCGCAGCGATAACCTTCGCCAATCCTGGTTGCACATCCAACAGGTAATCCGTCACAACACCGCTAACGGTCTGTTGGACACGCTGACCCAGGCCATTGTAGGCATAGCTACTGTCGCCTGCACCCAACAACCGCCCGGCTCTATCCCAACTGTAGGACAGTGTGCCGTCAGCCGTCATTTGACCAGCGTCGTTGTAAGCGAAGCCCGCGCTCGAAATGCGGTTGGCGGCATCATAGGTGTGCGTCTGGCTGCTGAACGGCGCACCGTCCACATTGACAACTTCACTCAGTCGGTTTCCGGCCACATCATAAGCAAACGTGTAGTCTCGCACAGGGTTCACATCATCCCAGGCGGCGAAGTAGTCTGCTGCCAGCAAACGCGACAGGTCATCATAGGTATAGTCGATGGCATGGCCGTCATAGGCGGTTTCCAACTGCTTGAACTCCAGCTTGAAACTGGTTGCGCTACTCGGCACAGCGGATTTGTTGCGTTCCGGGCGGTTGCGGATTTCGAGGGTATGCTGCCCCAAACGCGCCAACGGAATGTTCACCGTCAGTTGACCTGATGTGGCCGCGTAAGTATCCAGGCTGCCCCAGAAGACGTTATCGACCAACACATCGCAGATACTCCGGTCATCATCCGTACCCAGCGTGAGGGTAATTTTGTACGGTTTACTATCTTCGACCGCCAAAAGTGTTGTTGGCATCATGCCGCTGAGTACGCACCGGTGCCGTCGTCGCCCAGGACTGATCCTTTGGCCCCAATAGCCGCCTGTTGCCACGAATCCAACGGCCAGGTTCCTTCTGTTGCATTATCTGCCGGTTACTCTTTATTTAACCCAGTGGAATCGGTTCGAAGCGATAGATCCATAGCGGCACGATGTCAATGTCAGTTCTCGCGGTCGAAGATAGTAAACCGTACAGTTATCTCCTCACCGAAAAATGAGATTTGCAGCGCGGCGTCAAAGTCCTCGGTCACACCGTTGACCCAATTGCCGCTGTAGGTCACCGCATCATGGTCATCGGCCATGACCAGCAGGGCGATGTAAGTTTTCGCTAAATTAGCTATCGACACCATTCATAGCTAATTTCCTCATGGGTTTCGATGTTCCATAAGCGTACTTCAGTATATCCATAGGCTACAGTAGTGCCTGACGGATGTAAGGCTATTGGTATGCCGGATCCTTCCCTATTTGGAAACGATGTTCTCCTCGAAAGCCTTACTTGATCATCTTGTACAGCGACATCATAGATGTATACAGTATCCAACGATGTGAGAGCCACCATGCTACCATCAACATTACTGGAAATGTTACGAAAGGATTCATAGAAGATAGTGGAGAAATCGTCAAAGTAATCCCTATTCAGTAAAAAATACTCGCGTGTTTTGGTGCTCCATACTGACAGTCCGCGTGTGGTAACTGCCATTAGAAATTCGCCATCAGCGATGAACACTGATCGCCCAATCCAGTCTCCTATAAGTCGTGGCGGAGGCATACGGAGTAATTCAAGCCAATCACCTTGACGACTCCATAGCACAACAGCTGGTTCAATGCCGGAATAAGCTAGTTGTTGATTGTCCGGGCTAAATACCATGAACACTACACCTCTAGACCGATAATCAATCTCAGTTAGCAATTCCTGAGTCTCGTGCTCCCAAATACGCACTAAATCACTATCAAGTGTTCCTGAAGCTATTAAAGAGCCATCGGAACTTACACTAAGCGCCTGTATTTCGCCTTGATGAGCCTGGAGTACGTCCAATTGTTCCCCACTTACATCCCATTGTTGTATCGTTCCATCCTCATGACCTGTAACAAGTATGTGATCGTTGGAAAAAACCATCGAAACTAGATGTATCGAATTCAGCGAATCGGCCTGTGGATGCAATGCTTCAAATGTTTGCCCATTGTACAAACATAGGCCGCGTTGGGAATTATACATAGCCAAAATGTCACCATTTGGAGACCACTCAATTCTTGTTATCAAGTTTGCAGACTGTACTTTAAGAAATGGATAAGTAGAGTCCGAAGATGACAAAAGTTCACCATAAGGTTGGACTAGCATCGAGATAAAGAATACTGCAAATAAAGCACGACCTAACATAGTTCCCTTCTTTCAGATAATGTAGATAACGTTAATGGGGTGGAGAGTAAATACTTTCCACCCCTGAAGGCTATGAACAGGCAGGATGCCTGTCGCCGGCACGTTCTGTTACCCACAAGTCAGCGTGAGGCCAACCCGGTGGTATTGGCATTTGTGGTAATTCTCCTCCCTGTGTGTATTCGTAAAATTCAGGGGAATACAATTGGTCACAAAGCGAACGTCTGAACCCAGTAGATAATCGAAGGAATCCTGACATATGTAGATTGAGAATATAATACTTTGGTTGGTGTTCCCAACCTCCAAGAGCAATCGAATCAGCTGGGGCTTGCCCTTGCCCAAAATCCCTATCCTGCCATGCGTGAATAGTCTCCTCGATAAGCACGGCAAATAGATCGCCACTTACTCTCGATCCCGGCAAGCGAAGCTCAAATGCCCGGGACAAGAATTGAATGAAGGTTGCCCATCCGACCCGGATCTTGAAATAATTAGGGTCAGTAATACTTCCCTGTTCAAGGCATGACTGATATTCTGCGGCACATTCTAATGAATCTCTACTCCTGTTCCAGACTATTTGCCCTGTTTCAGCATCAACTGAAGAGCTGCATGAAAGAGGGTGAGGCTCGTTCTCTGTTGCTTCAATGCAGTATTCTTCAATACTAGGGCGTAGTGTAACCGCGGCTGGCAAATCAGGTCCGAGACTTGAGTCGTACACTAGGTCGTACTCGCTGGGACGGTTCCACCCTGCGTTGCCCACTGCATCTCCTAAGATATCAACTGCGACTTGTCCTCTATTATTTTCGAGTGCTATTTCGGTTAGGATCCGACCTCCGCAATACCCTCCTTGGGTTGCTTCACGAGTGAGAATGTTTTTGATTTCATTGGCGTCTGTCGACGTACTGCTCTCTACTGAGCCAAAACGTTCAATATCGCATCCTCCAAATTGGAAGAAAAGTCCACAGCTATCAATCACCCACGGCATTTCACCAAATAATCCACTCGGATCCACCAGACTAACCACATTTCCAGCGACATACGCATACCGGTTCAACGACATGGCCCGCTGCAGCACACCTTCCACCGGATCCAGGCTTGGGAACACGCCCAACGCCGGATTGTAGTACCGCGCTCGCAGATGCACCAATCCGTTGTCATCCGTCGGCTCGCCAGTGAAGCCAAACGGCGTCTGCTCAGTGCCTTGCTCACCCCAGGACTGTCCATAGGGCGCATAGTGGACGCTGTAGGCCGGATCAAAACCCGCACCATCAATCACGCCACGCACACTGCTCAGACCATCAGCGACCATCCACTGCCAGTCACCAGCCGAGTCTTGCTGTGACAACAGCCCACGTTCATGCACAAACCGTTCAGTATTTACGCCAGTCATCGCAGCGACCACCTTTGCTAATCCTGGTTGTACATCCAGCAAGTAGTCAGTCACAACGCCACTCACCGTCTGTTGCACACGCTGGGCCAGGCCATTGTAGGCATAGCTACTGTCGCCTGCATCCAACAACCGCCCGGCTCTATCCCAACTGTAGGACAGTGTGCCATCAGCAGTCATTTGACCAGCGTCATTGTAGGCAAAGCCCGTGCTCGAAATGCGGTTGGCGGCATCGTAGGTGTGTGTCTGGCTGCTAAACGGCGAACCATCCAATTGACGCTTAATTATCCATTCTCCTGAATTATTTGATGTCCTGATATATCAGTGCAAAGTACATGACGGGAAATATCGTAACTACACATCCACATGAGATCAGTGCGGCTGAATAATTATTAAGTATAAGCAATGCAAAAAAAGAGAAAGCTAATAATAGATTCGCGCTTGTATACAGAATCGCGGCTTTTATTGCATTCGCCCCCTCGAATACTTGCAGTTCAACTCGAAAAAAAGAACGTTGCCGTAGCACAAAACGTCGGTTTCTAACTGCATGAATGCAGCGAATTAGTGACATACCGATTGATATAATTAGAGCTAGAAGGACAAGGTACACCATGTGCAAATCCTATCCAGATAGACCCCCGCCTGCATAAAAGCTGAGGGAAGGGGGCCTATCTTAATTCATTACGGGAGTAAAAACGGAAGATCGAACATAATGGGCCCTGTCAAACGTGAAAGTCTATCTGCCCAAGTGCTAACATCAATTGTCAAACCAAATGTTCCGCTTACTGAGAATGGCCCACCCTGTCCAAAACCGATAAACATCGTGGCATGACAATTTGCCGAAAGACTAATGCCTGCATTGACTGCCACCCCATTGGCGAGTAATGGATAAGCTGGGTTTTCAACCGCAACGCGACCCAAACCTGGAACTGGGAGATCTGCACTTATATTCAGAGAAATTCCAGCAAAATCGTCAAGTCCAGCAGTTGACCAGACAGCTCCAATTGTCACTCCCTGACTCAAATCGCCACCGACTCCAACACCAAATTCGGCAGAGGCAAACAATCGACAATCAGCATCACCAAGGGGGGGGAATTCCCACCAATGTTGACCTTGGCACACAAGCATTCCACTGACACCTGCGACAATACCGGCTACCCCCACCGTTATAATTGGTCTTTCGAAGCCTACAATATACCCACGGGTCTTTACTAAGGGGTCAGGGGATCGAAGCTCGTCTAGTAAGGCATTTTGATTTTTGCGAGCCTCACCTTGTGTCCAGCAATTGCCCTCATAGTCCGCACGCCAAAAGCAATCACTTGGGTCATAAGCGATTCCTCTGCCAAATGAGTATGAGCGACAGCAACATATCTGCTCTCTTTGAGCAGGTGTTATCGGACAATCAGGATCAAATTCACGACATGCACAAGCCTGAGATCGGGTATCTATATAGCCAGGCGGACACGGGTCATCCGGTGGTGGTGCTGGTTCGTAACAATCATCATGTGCAATCGGAGATTCAGAAATCATCCCACTCGGATCCACCAGATTCACGACATTCCCAGCCACATACGCATACCTATTCAGCGACATGGCCTGTTGCAACACACCTTCCACCGGATCCAGCGACGGGAACACACCCAATGACGGATTGTAGTAACGCGCACGATGATACTGTAAGCCATTCGCATCCAACATTTCCCCCGTGAAAGCAAATGGCACATCGAAAGCACCTTGTTCGCCAAACGGTACACCATACGGCGCAAACAACCGCGATCCTTCTACATCAAAATCGCCATCTGCTTGCACTCGAACGCTTCCCAAACCGTCATTCACGGCCCAATGCCATACACCACCGTTATCTTGCTGTGACAACAAGCCACGCTCATGTACGAAACGCTCAGTATTCGCGCCAGTCATCGCAGCGATAACCTTTGCCAGTCCCGGCTGCACATCCAGCAGATAGTCGGTCACAACACCGCTGACCGTCTGTTGCACACGCTGGCCCAGGCCATTGTAGGCATAGCTACTGTCACCAGCACCCAACAACCGCCCGGCTCTATCCCAACTGTAGGACAGTGTGCCATCGGCGGTCATTTGACCAGCGTCGTTGTAGGCAAAACCAGCATTCGAGATGCGGTTGGCAGCATCGTAGGTGTAGTCCGTCTGAGTGGGTGTACCACCATCTACCGTCAGAATTTCCTGCGTGCGATTACCCGCCACATCATAGCTGAAGTCATACTCACGCACGGGATTGACTGTATCCCAGGCCGCGAAGTAGTCCGCTGCCAGCAAACGCGACAGGTCATCGTAGCTGTACTGGAGGGTCTGCCCATCGTAGAGCGTCTCCATCTGCACGAATTCCAGCTTGAAACTGGTTGCGCTGCTCGGCACGGCGGCTTTGTTGCGTTCAGGGCGGTTGCGAATCTCCAATGTGTGTTGACCCAGACGTGCCAGAGGGATCGTCACGGCTAACTCGCCAGGAGTCGCGGCGTAGGTATCCAGGCTGCCCCAGAAGACGTTATCAACCAGCACATCGCAGATACTCCGGTCAACATCTGTACCCAATGTGAGGGTTATTTCCTCACCGAAGAACGAAATTTGCAGTGCGGCATCGAAGTCCTCAGTCACGCCGTTGACCCAATTACCACTGTAAACCACCGCATCATGGTCGTCGGCCATCACCAGCGGGACGCTGTCTGGCAACTTCCGGGCGGTTTGCCCCACATTTATCAGCGTGCAGCCTGATCCGGAATCTCCGTTGATACAGTGTCGGATGAGCTAGACAGCACGAGTCATTTACTCTGGTCGTTGTCTTCAACTACTCTACTGTCTTAATTCTGCGGCATCCATCCAAAACATGATGGTGTTGCAGTACAAAGGGTTAAGTCTCTTTGTATTGTGCCAGTAGCATTGGATACCTTAACCAACCGAGTAACGAAGCCAGATCGTTCTGCTGATATGAGCCAGGAACCGTCTTCGTGCCAGAATAAATCACTGATATCGTATACTGATTCAGGATGTGGTTGAATGAAGGCAAGCGTTCCATGCGTGAGATCGTATATACAGACGAGATTCTGAAGCCGACAAAGGCCAGTAAAAGCCACATAATCTCCTGTCGGTGAAAACTCGAAATCATGGATGCTTCTCATATCTTCAGTAGCTAATAATGAAGTAAATTGCCTTGACGCAATATCATAAGTGTAGATTTCACTACCAACCATAGTCCTTTCGATAATTAGTAGTAGATAAGTACCATCAGGAGACCATTTGAATTGGGCATTGATAATATTTGTTCCTTGATTTGCTGGTAGGCTTGTTTCAAAGGAAGACAAGGATATTGGATCTAGCAGTAGTAACGAGTATTCGTCACTGAGGGCTGCGATCTGATTTGTCGATGGTGACCATGCCCAGGAAATTACTCCCCGTGTCCAATAATCGAGACGTTGATTTTGGGTTGATAATAGCCATACGCTCCTGGGGTTCTCGGTACAGTCGGGATAAGTTTCTACCATAGCGTATGAGTAATCTAGATTCCATTCCAGAGTATGCACGACTTGAGGCTGTGTATTGAAATCGGTGGTATAGGATGTGCTAGTCTGCACATTTTCTATTGTCAAGCTTTGCTGGTCGCGGGTAGGGTATACTACTGAAAAATCACCAAACCAACTTGCTGCAAGTGCATTAGAATCACAGGCCGAAAGACCAATAGGATATTCTTCAATAGTACCATCTGTGGAAACCAACATCATCATTGGTGGGTATTCGTTCCACAGAGAGGTGGAATAAGATTGCGTGTAGTAGATAACAAAGAAATCACCCCCAGGTGCCCATTCAACATAGCTAACCCGTTTGTCGGTGAGTTCCACTTCAACTAGAATCTCACGACTGTCTAGATCTATAATAAGGTAGCGGTAACGATCATAATCCGTTAGGACGCCTATACTCAATATATCACGCCTGGGGGCCCATACCAGATTTGTAACATCATCTTCTATATCTCCGAGTAGAATAGACCGTTGCTCTCCGTTTTTCTGAATCGCGGTAATTGTTTGGAATCCTGTGTCTGTTTGTGTGCCTGCCCACACAAACCAATTGCCAGATGGTGACCACCCAGGCCCGAAAATGTTATACAAATCTGTTTCGGCAAATAACTGCGAGTTAACCCCAGCAGCATCTTCGATAATAAATGCAGAGCGTTCCTCTGAATAATAGTACAATAGCGGCGTTATAGACGTATTGGCACTAGTTATAAGAGAAGGCTTGAGAAACAGAGAAACTAGCAGCATCAGAATAGGGCGAGATATGTATTTCATTATAAATCTCCTCAAGGTTTCTTCATTTGGCGAGACATATTTGACAAATTAGACCATTTGATAAAGTGCAGACTTGCTCTCATAAGAGGTAAATTACAAGAGCAAGTCCGTTGCGCGATCATACTACCGAAAGTGACTAAGACATTGGTATTGTGCCGTCTGCATCGTGGAATAATCGGTCACAAGGTACCGTTAAACTGGTTGGGACCTTGTAGAACGTCCACCTGTCGTGGTTAAATCGGTTATAACCAGATGCGGGAAGGCTTGCTTGGGAGCAATAAAATGGGCGAGGTGTGCTACGTTGTGTCGATACCCCTTGACTATTAGTTGAGTCGTCCACAACATAGAACACGGACGTGTAATTGGGTTCCTGAGATATACCAAGGTATGCTAGTTCTGCCCAAAGACGGAGGTTATTGTCTAAAATGGGAGAAGCACATGGTACAGCTGGGCCTTCACCAACGATGATAAACCCATGAGGGGCGTCATCCTGTCCACATTGCCCTACTGCAGCATCAATGAACAGGTAATCACCTTGACTTACTCCAGCAACTCGCAAATTTTGCATAATCTGATCCAGGGCATTTGGATGCTGAACCATTCCAAAGTCTGAACCTCTGTCTACTATCATGCGGCTTGCATTATCTGTGCCTGTCGGGTCTCCAGTACCAAGGTTGAATACATCACCGGTTGATAGTTCGGCAATACTCGACGTAGAAAATCCCCAAGTAGGATCCAAGCCAATTCCAGCTTGGCCGGTCAGGAAACCGATTAACCGAGAATCAGTCGGAGATGTTCCCTCGCAAGTAGCCGAGTGGTTAAACCATACGTTGTTACCTTCTCGCTTTCCGAAATCTCTCCGACGAGCATACCATCCAGTATTGCGGTCAATCACCTCACCATCAATATCTGCTGTTGGGGTAGACCAACCTTGCCAACCAACAGGGGCGATCATTGGCAATCTCCCGGCGAATAGTACCTGTGATATGAAATTTGCGGAATTGAAATCACGAGGCGGCGATGCGGAAACAAAGCCAGGGTCTTTCATTCCTGCGTAATCATTCAGGATAGAAAGAAGAATTGCATGTACAACTGCTTTCGTTGGTTGATATGTAAATGTGCGTGAGCCAGTGCAAGATTGGTAAGTATTACAGTTTTGCATAGTTGGCTTCTCATGTATGTTTCCACTCGGATCTACCAGATTAACCACATTCCCGGCCACATACGCATACCGGTTCAGTGACATCGCCTGCTGCAACACACCCTCAACCGGATCCAGCGACGGGAACACACCCAACGCTGGATTCAGATAACGCGCACGGTGATATTGCAGGCCATTTGCATCCAGCATTTCGCCTGTGAACGCAAACGGCACTGTGAAACTGCCTTGCTCACCATAAGCTACACCGTAAGGTGCGAAATGCCGTGACGCCACTGCATCAAAGTTGTCGTCCAGTTCGGAGCGGACGCTTCCCAGACCATCGTTCACAGTCCAATGCCATGCGCCGCTACTATCCTGTTGAGATAGCAGACCGTGTTCATGTACAAACCGTTCAGTATTCGCACCTGTCGTCGCAGCGATAACCTTCGCCAATCCCGGCTGCACATCCAGCAGATAATCAGTCACAACGCCACTCACTGTCTGTTGCACACGCTGGCCCAGGCCATTGTAAGCATAGCTACTGTCGCCAGCACCCAACAACCGCCCGGCTCTATCCCAACTGTAGGACAGCGTGCCATCAGCCGTCATCTGACCAGCGTCGTTGTAAGCAAAGCCCGCGCTCGAAATGCGGTTGGCGGCATCGTAGGTGTGTGTCTGGCTGCTGAACGGCGAACCATCCACATTGACCACCTCACTGGTGCGGTTTCCGGCCACATCATAGCCAAACGTGTAGTCTCGGACGGGATTCTGGTCGTCCCAGGCCGCGAAGTAGTCCGCTGCCAGCAAACGCGACAGGTCATCGTAGCTGTACTGGAGGGTTTGCCCATCGTAGAGCGTCTCCATCTGCACAAATTCCAGCTTGAAACTCGTAGAGCTAGTCGGCATGGCGGCCTTGTTGCGCTCCGGACGGTTACGAATTTCGAGTGTATGCTGGCCCAAACGTGCCAATGGAATAGTGACCTCAAGTTGGCCTGCTGTGGCGGCATAGGTATCCAGGCTGCCCCAGAAGACGTTATCAACCAGCACATCGCAGATACTCCGGTCATCATCCGTGCCCAACGTGAGGGTTATCTCCTCACCGAAGAACGAGATTTGCAACGCGGCATCAAAGTCCTCGGTCACGCGATTGACTAAATTGCTGCCGTGACCAGTATTATTGGGACACCGTGAGATTCATTGCTTCTAAACTATCTATGTCTATTACCCATATATCTGATCGGGTAACTGTAAATGTACTATATGCCAATTCTGTTGAGTTCGGAGACCAGACGAGATACTCGCCTTGCCCTTCGTAAACGAATTTTAATGACCCAATATCCATAATACCGAAGTATTGAAGATACGGCTCTCCACTATCGAACCATTGGTAAGTGAGATAATGTCCATCAGGAGACCAACCAATTAATTTACGCTCAGTTGGTTGAGTAATGGTATTGCGAACACTTCCATCTATATTCAAGAGCAGAGTTTCCGATTGGGTTTGTATAGGTATAGTGTGGTCGTCAATAAACCCAAGGGGGACTCTGAACATATCACTATATAATAAGTGAGACTCCAGAGTATCAGCATTTAATGTCCAAAGGTTGGTAGGCTCCTCCTCAGATTCAACTATAGCATAGACGATCAACGAGCTATCGGGAGACCAACTAGGAACATAACTGCCCTGTTCAGTATTTTGCTCATGTATTATTATGGAACTCTGATCGGGAACATCATGCAACCACATTGTTGTGATCCCATTATCCTCATCAAATGTATCAAAAACAATGTGGATGCCATCGGGCGACCAGCGAAAGTATGTTACGGCTTCTTCAATGTCAGCGGTCAAGTTCACTGCATCCGATAAATTTAGCAGCCATAAATCCCCCGAGTCTGTAATTGCTGCAATCAAATTATCAACCGGAGACCATTCATAAGCTGGCGGTGTAAATGAATCAATGTCTTCTGTAAGATTGACATGGTAACTACCATCTGTACTCATAACATGAACATCACGAGGGTCCATCCAGGATGAAAATGCAATAAAACTTCCATCGTATGACCATTTTGGAAATAAGGCATCATGCAAACTTTCGGTGAGAATCCTGATTGATGTGGCATCTCGATTGACGATCCATATATCTCTATTGAGTTGATTGGTTCGAGAGCCAGAGAATGCTAGCTGGCTACCATCAGGAGACCATGAAATACTAACTATCTGGGAAAAATTCTGTGATTGTGCAGATAAAGTTGGTTGAACAAACAAAATACAACAACATAGGATGAAAATTGTTGCCAAATGCTTCATGATATTTCCCTTTTCTTTGATTTGTGTGTCCAACTTAGCATTTGCATACTAAGCTGGACACTGGTCATCAGAAATGTGATCAAAATCGGGTTAGCAAATTTGTGTTTCTTACCCTAATGGAGAAATCAATTCAAACTTGCATAATATCTGCGGCAGTCACGGAAAAACGAAACGGTTAATTATGCGGGTTCTTTTCGATTTCTCCATAAGTTCAGGCTATTCACGATAAAAGACTCACGTCGGGCATCCCACTCTACGAGGGTGTCTAGGGCTACCAATATACTCGTAAACATGATTAAGGGTATCAGCCACAAAACAGTCCGGAGCCTCAATAGTCTCAGGGGAAACCATAGATATGAGACTTAGTGCGGTACTTATTATTGCTGTCAATCCTGTGCCAAAATCCGCGAAACCACCTAATGATGCCTCTTCTTGCTTAATAGCTACTAACACGGCAATTTCCTCTTCGGTAAAGTGAACACAGATATCATTTAGCATTAATGCTCTGTTTAGTACCCATCCTGCCGTCTCGTTGCCAAAAGCAAGATCAAACAGTTGAGTGCCAAAAGAGGGATCGTACAGCCGTTCAAAAGCTTGTTCAGCTTCTCTTTGACAATCGCGGGGTGGCTCTGGCCTTGTTGGGACTGGCAATGGAGTTGCGCTCGACGAACCTGCACACTCAGGCGAGCAACTATCATCCTGGGGAACTGGGCATTGATTACTATGGCAAGGACAATGGGTTCCGGCAAGCTGGTTAACCCCGTTGATCTGAACAGAAGCGATTTCTGTGTCAGGATTCGCTTCTACAAACTGGTCGAAAAACTCAGGGTATTTGAGGCGACGTCCAGCCAGAATCCTCCAAGGAGATGAATCTTCCATCAAGGCACAATTTTCATTTTGATTTCCAGAACCGACACAGTTCATACTGACTACTGTTTCAATGAATTCCTGCAAGACCCACAATTTGTCCCAATCATTGGTGCATCGGCCACCCTCGTATATGATTATGGTGCTTCCAAGTCCACCTTCTCGACCAATGCAGGCAATACAATCACCAGCCTGGACAGTACCAGTGCATACTGACTCATCCGGCGAACACGTACCCCAATCAAACAACCCTGTAGGGTCAATGCGATTGACCACATTCCCGGCAACATACGCATA
This sequence comes from Aggregatilineales bacterium, assembly GCA_965215855.1. GTDB lineage: Bacteria > Chloroflexota > Anaerolineae > Aggregatilineales > J027 > J027. Next base: position 1,789,081 of record CBDCER010000003.1, read on the forward strand.
CCGGTTCAGTGACATCGCCTGTTGCAATACACCTTCCACCGGATCCAGACTTGGGAACACACCCAGCGCCGGGTTGTAGTACCGCGCTCGCAGATGCACCAGGCCGTTGTCATCCGTCGGCTCACTCGTAAACCCAAATGGCGTCTGCTCAGTGCCTTGCTCACCCCAGGGTTGTCCATAGGGCGCATAGTGGACGCTGTAGGCCGGATCGAAGCCCGTGCCATCAACCACGCCACGCACACTGCCCAGGCCATCAGCGACCATCCATTGCCAGTCACCATTGCTATCTTGCTGTGACAACAAGCCACGCTCATGCACAAATCGCTCAGTATTCGCGCCAGTCATCGCAGCAATAACCTTCGCCAGTCCCGGCTGCACATCCAACAAGTAGTCAGTCACAACACCACTCACGGTCTGTTGCACACGCTGGCCCAGGCCATTGTAGGCATAGCTACTGTCGCCAGCACCCAACAACCGCCCGGCTCTATTCCAACTGTAGGACAGTGTGCCATCAGCGGTCATTTGACCAGCGTCGTTGTAAGCGAATCCGGCATTCGAGATGCGGTTGGCGTCGTCGTAAGTGTGAGTCTGGCCGCTAAACGGCGACCCGTCCACATTGACCACTTCACTCAGTCGGTTGCCCGCCACATCGTAGCTGAAGTCATACTCGCGCACAGGGTTCACAGCATCCCAGGCCGCGAAGTAGTCCGCTGCCAGCAAACGCGACAGGTCATCGTAGGTATAGTCAATGGCATGGCCGTCATAGGCGGTTTCCAACTGCTTGAACTCCAGTTTGAAACTCGTAGCACTGACTGGAACTGCCGCCGTATTGCGCTCAGGACGGTTGCGGATTTCAACGACATGCAAACCCAACCGCGCTAAGGGGATCGTCACCGCTAACTCGCCAGGTGTGGCGGTGTAGGTATCCAGGCTGCCCCAGAAAACATTGTCCACATAGACATCACACAGGCTGCGGTCATCATCCGTGCCCAGCTTGAGCGTGAAACCCTCGCTATACACGGCAATCTGCAACGACGCATCAAAGTCTTCGGTGATGCCATTCGTCCAGTTGCCATTGTAGGTCACGGCGTCCGTGTCATCATAAGCGATGACGACAGGCGCACGTCCGACTTCTTCTGGACGGATGAACGGATCAACTAGCCAGCTTTTCTAATTCATATTCGCGTATATTATATAAAAAAAGTGAACACGAAATATAAAGCCAGGGAAGAGACTGTGATCGATATAACAAGTGAAATAGCATATCCTAGACGAGCAACAAGAGGCAATTCACTCCAGTGACGAGAGCTACGGATATTAACAATTAGAAGTAATGGAATTGCCCACACAGTACAAGGTCCGATATACAACAATCCATAATCAACGAAGCCGGTACAGCTGAGTGCATGCATCCAAGGCAACGCATAAGCACTAATAATGATTGTCTGTACTAGAAACAGGGCACTAGCATCCTGTTTCTGGAGTGATCTTTGCTTTATCAAATGATATAAAGACACAATAAAGAACAAGAAACCAAACCCCATTAGAGACAAATCAATGCCGGGCGGACAAATTGACCGTCTTTCGGAAGTATATGTAATTTGCAAGAAGACCAGCAAGATTATCATGTAACTACCAGTTAGTATTCCTCCCATGGCGATAATATCGAATCTCCGCTTGGATTCCATAAACCTGAAATATTGAGCGATGATTAAAAGACCCAAAGAAATTGACATAATTGCTATGTGGAATATTTCAAATGCAGGGATACTTCCAATTGGATGTCGTAGCCAAGACAGGAATACTATTGCTAAACCCAAGCAACTAATTCCCAGTATAGAAACGGGTATGATGATATTTCTAGTGATAGGAGATTGTATTGTTCGCATAGATACCTAATTACCTTTTGTCGCTAAAGTACGATCGGGGCGCTTGACGAGCGCCCCTTTTTTCGCACAGACTAAAGACTGACGAAACCTACATAATTGATCCTCGAATTCACCTGTCGATTACCTACTGGAAACGTAGAATCTTAATCACTGCATGAATCGGTCGATACATTTCCTGTTCTTGGTGTTGGATCTGTGCGTGTTCCCGTCCATTGATTGTCGCGCCCTGGATCTGTATGACCAAAATTCGATCGTAAGGGAAAGGAACACGGCTGACAATTACGGTTTCTCGGATCTCGCATTGCAGAGCAAGCAATCCAATTACAGACATTTGGTGTAGTAAGCATAGTTCCACTTCCAGAAACATAGGTAACTGTAATATCTCGACTTGCTGCCTCTCCGAAGTGAAATCCTCGTTGCCATGCTGCACGGTCCCAGGATCTCGCTGATCTAACACCTGTAGGTCGAAAACCTATAGCCTGTCCTGCACGATCTACTATTCCTTCAGGGTATCCCCAAACACTGGCGGCGAAACCATACATGAAGTTACCTAACTCGGATCTTTCTAAACAACACCCACACAGAGTCACACTACCACCACATGGGCGTTGCCAGGGGTACCTGGGCGGTTGGATAGGGCTTGGGCCCGGGCATTCCCCATTGATATCCTGATCGTTGAAATCAATCCATTTGTAAGGAATCCTTTCTGCATATAAAGCGAAGGAAGGAGCACCAAAGAGAAAGTCCGTAGGTATAGTTATGATTCCTATCAGGCGCTGAATGCCAGATCCCTGAACATGGGGAGTTTCTCCGCGCACCCACTGATGGTGCAGAAACAACTCTCTCTTAAACCATTGCGTTACATCTGGTCCGCAGACACATGCTGTATTATCATCTTGCCAGCATCCATCAAATACTCCTGGGCTTTCGCCATATAACCCACTCGGATCAACCAGATTCACCACATTCCCGGCTACGTACGCATATCGGTTCAGAGACACCGCCTCCTCCAGCATGCCTTCCAGCAGATCTAGGGACGGGAACACACCCAACGCCGGGTTGTAGTATCGCGCACGGTGATACTGCAAGTCATTCGCGTCCAACATTTCACCTGTGAAGGCAAACGGCACACTGAAAACACCTTGCTCGTCATAAGATACACCATAAGGTGCGAAATGCCGTGAGGCTACTGCATCAAAATCGCCATCTGCCTGCACTCGAACGCTGCCCAGGCCATCAGCAACCATCCACTGCCAATCGCCATTGCTATCTTGCTGCGAGAGTAGCCCGCGTTCATGCACAAAGCGCGTGGTGTTCGCGCCTGTCGTGGCCGCAATGACTTTCGCCAGTCCCGGCTGCACATCCAGCAGATATTCTGTCACAACACCACTCACCGTCTGTTGCACGCGCTGCCCCAGGCCATTGTAGGCATAGCTACTGTCACCAGTACCCAACAACCGCCCGGCTCTATCCCAACTGTAGGACAGTGTGCCATCGGCGGTCATTTGATCAGCGTCGTTGTAAGCAAAGCCCGCGCTCGAAATGCGGTTGGCGGCATCATAGGTGTGCGTCTGGCTGCTAAACGGCGAACCGTCCACATTGACCACCTCACTGGTGCGGTTACCAGCCACATCATAGCCAAACGTATAGTCTCGCACGGGATTAACCGCATCCCAGGCCGCGAAGTAGTCCGCTGCCAGCAAACGCGACAGATCATCGTAGCTGTACTGGAGGGTCTGCCCATCGTAGAGCGTCTCCATCTGCACGAATTCCAGCTTGAAACTGGTTGCGCTGACTGGCACAGCAGCTTTGTTACGTTCGGGTCGGTTGCGGATTTCGAGCGTATGCTGCCCCAGACGTGCCAACGGAATAGTAACCTCCAACTGGCCCGGCGTGGCGGCGTAGGTATCCAGGCTGCCCCAGAAGACGTTATCGACCAGCACATCGCAGATACTCCGGTCAACATCCGTACCTAACATGAGGACTATTTTGTACGGTTTACTATCTTCGACCGCCAAAAGTGTTGTTGGCATCATGCCGCTGAGTACGCACCGGTGCCGTCGTCGCCCAGGACTGATCCTTTGGACCAATAGCCGCCTGTTGCCACGAATCCAACGGCCAGGTTCCTTCTGTTGCATTATCTGCCGGTTACTCTTTATTTAACCCAGTGGAATCGGTTCGAAGCGATAGATCCATAGCGGCACGATGTCAATGTCAGTTCTCACGGTCGAAGATAGTAAACCGTACAATTATCTCCTCACCGAAAAACGAGATTTGCAGCCCGGCATCGAAGTCCTCGGTCACACCATTGACCCAATTGCCACTGTAAACCACCGCATCGTGGTCGTCGGCCATCACCAGCGGGGTGCTTCCGGCAGCTTCCGGGTGGTTTGCACCACATTTATCGGCGTGTGGCCTGATCCGGAATCCCCGCTGGTGCAGCGGCGGATGAGCGAAGTAGTCAGCACGACGACATGGTGTTCTTACCTGTTGTCTGCCACCAACTTATCTGGGAGGTTATGGTTGTACTCCCCATAAATGCACCGTGCCATCACTAAAACCAGATGCTAACAATGTCCCGTTGGTATTGAAACTAACCTGAGTTGCAACATATCCGCTTCTTTCCGAATAGGCTTCCAACACATTGAGTGTCTCCCCCGTCTCATTCTGCAGAATGATCGAGTTTTCGGAAACTGAGGCACGTAGACTACCATCTGAATTGAGTGTGCTAATGCCATCTTCTGGACTTCTTTGTACTGAAACCGCAATTCCCTGGACATATATCATACCTTGCCCATCAGAAGCTATTGAGAGTGCCTCTCCGGAGCTTCCTGTAAACTCCGCCGAAAAAACCTCGCCTGTTTGCAAAATGGCGAGAGACTGATTTGCTTCAATATCCCAAATATGCAGCAAACCATCGGATGACAACGATACCAGTAGCGTTTCATCCTCACTGATGCTGATCCACACTACGGCTTCTGAAAAATACTGAAACACCGCCAGTGATTCGAAGGTATTCAATTGCCATATTCGCACTAATCCATCTTCGTGACCGGAAGCGAGCAAGTGCCCACTACTGCTAAAATCGAGAGCTGTAATCGGAGAGCGGTATTCTTTAAGAGTTGTTACTTCAATGCCAGATTGAGTATCCCGAAAAACGATATTACCGTTCTCAGGAATTGCTATAAAACTACCATCTGGACTAAACTCAAACTTCCAGCTAAACCCATCACCACCAGGACCAAAAAGCATTGGTGAGAGATTTCGTCTTACGTTCCAGTTCCAGAGTTGCACAACGTCTTCTTCACCACCTGTAGCTGCAAACATATTCTCCGTCGGGCTAAATCCAATTTGTCTGATAAAGCCGCCCACACCTTGCACCGTAAATATGAGTTCGTGCGTCTCGGCGTCAAAAATAGCAATTTCCCCATCGCCATGTGCAACAGCTACGTATTGTCCATCTGGGCTGAAAGTGATAGCTAAACCACCTGCCTGATTATCGTTGAATGATGGAAGTTCCTGGCCGCTTTGGACATCCCACTGACGGATCGACGAGTCTTCTTCACCAACTGCTGCCAAAACTGTCCCCTGTGCATTAAATGCGATTCCCGATAATCGAAATCGGATATCGTACTCAAGCGTGTAGAGTAACTCGCCAGTGGTTGTATTCCACAAATAGATTTTGTCGTAAATGCCAAGCGCCAAAATACCACCATCGGGTGAAAACACCATGCTGACCGGACTTAGGAAATCAACCTCAAAAGCGAACATTTCCTGGCCAGTCTCCAAATCCCAGAGTTTTACTTGTAGCTGGTCAAGTACAGGACTTGACGTGGCTAACAAACCGTCTGAGGAGAGGGCAATCCATATTGCGTCATTGCGGCTCGTCAATAATACGGGGTAGTGTCCAAATGCTAACTGGGGGCTAGCGTTTTGATAGTCGTAGCGATAGATGCCGGTAGAGGACGACACAACAAAGTAGAGGCCATCTGGGGTCCATCCAAAATCATAAAGGCTACCTTGTCCCAATGTTGTGAATTCGATAAGATTGGTTGTGTTTTCAATTGTGATTGGCGGAGGAACATTTGGACCACTTGGAGTGATAGTCTCTTGCTTACCTGTAGATGCTAATAATAGAGTATCCTCTGAAAATCTGGCAGAAACTGTGATAATTGGTATCAAGAGTAGTGTTATTAGTCCAAGAATAAATGCCCGATTATGGTTATGCATAGTCTCGCCTCCGCATAATAATCTCAATTAGGGGGTATCAAAGTTTTGAGACAGCTTGTACAAATTCCGCAGAAAACACTTCCTCATGTTTATGAATGAGGCAGGTTCGAAGTCCACCAGATTGGTATTTTTCTAAATTGCTCACCAGTCTTAGTTTTCGCTGGAACCTGCCCCACTTACTAATGATATCTTCATCGGAATAGCTGAAGTGTCTGTCTAGACATCAATAATCCGTTGGACAAGGAAGGTTTTCACTATTGCCTTCCCAAGTATCACGATTAACGATTTGCACGATGTCAGAAGACAGAGTACCAGTATCAATCAATTGGTTAACCACATGCCGTGTGAATGTATATTTAAAGTTTGCCTGAGCCTTGTCTATGTCATAAGTGCAGTCCCAACCTACCGTAGGTCCCCAATCGTCTGAAATCTCATAAGGTGAGGCTATAGATCCCCAATAGTCTGATGAGGCCATGACATAGTGCCCGTGCAGAACCCAGGTCATAAACATATCAGCCCACACTTCTCCAGCTGTGGATGAAGGGTTTGCTCTTGCCATCATGCCATCCCATTCGGTATGATTTATAGAGCGTCTGTCTGCTGCTAACCCTAGTTCGTCTGGTGTAAAATTATCCAAATAATCACCCTTCATTATATCGCCACTTATGATTATTTCAGGGCCCGCCATTATGTTTCGTACTGCTTGGGGAGTAGCACCTGAATCTTCAAATGCATGTCCTATCTCGTGGACAATAGTGGCGACAGTAACATGACTACCAAGACGTAAGAGACCATGACCTGCGTGGTGTCCTGTGCCTGGTTGGACAGTGTAACCTTCTGCACTAGGGGCTCCGTTTGCTACGAAATCGAACTGGAGTTGATTTCCAACACTGTTACGGAAATCCTGAATAGCTGTACTTCTACCGTCTTCCCCTAAACGAGCCACAATGTGAACGAGGGCAGATGTTGTTCGAAGAAGCGAACGTATAGCTGCCACATAGTAGCTGTCACCGGATACTGTTTGTATCTGTTGAGGTGCATTAGTACAATCATCCAGGTCAACTGGAAGGTTGTCAAAGGCAGAAGAATTGTAAAGACGAAACTGTGTGCCGAAAACCTTTTCAAAATTACGTTCAAACATGCGGTAGGTTACATGTTCTCGTCCTTGAACTAAATTTACTTGAGATATCCGCTGCAAAATACTACCAATATCCATTGGCATCACGCCCGCAGTGGCCGCTCTTAGTATTGCAATACGGAGTTCTTCGCAAGCACCAGATATTGCAGGATTGTTTGAGCATGGGTATGCTCCACTCGGATCCACAGCATTCATCACATTCCCGGCTACATACGCATACCGATTCAGCGACATCGCTTGTTGCAACACACCTTCCACCGGATCCAAACTTGGAAACGCGCCCAATGCCGGGTTGTAGTACCGCGCCCGGTGATACTGCAAGCCATTCGCATCCAGCATTTCGCCAGTGAAAGCAAATGGCACTGTGAAGCTGCCTTGCTCATCATAAGATACACCGTAAGGCGCAAAATGCCGTGATGCCACTGCATCGAAGCCATCATCAATCACACCACGTACACTACCCAAACCATCTTTGACCATCCATGTCCAATCCCCGACGGAGTCCTGTTGTGACAACAATCCACGCTCATGTACAAAACGCTCAGTATTTGCGCCAGTCATCGCAGCGATAACCTTCGCCAATCCTGGTTGCACATCCAACAGGTAATCCGTCACAACACCGCTAACGGTCTGTTGGACACGCTGACCCAGGCCATTGTAGGCATAGCTACTGTCGCCTGAACCCAACAACCGCCCGGCTCTATCCCAACTGTAGGTGTTCGTACCATCGGCAGTCATCTGACCAGCGTCGTTGTAGGCAAAACCCGCGCTCGAAATGCGGTTGGCTGCATCGTAGGTGTGAGACTGGCTGCTAAACGGCGCACCGTCCACATTGACAACCTCACTGGTGCGATTGCCAGCCAAATCATAGCTGAAGTCGTACTCACGCACGGGATTGACCGCGTCCCAGGCCGCGAAGTAGTCTGCTGCCAGCAAACGCGACAGGTCATCGTAGCTATAGTCAATGGCATGGCCGTCATAGGCGGTTTCCAATTGCTTGAACTCCAGCTTGAAACTCGTAGAGCTGGCTGGCACACAGGCCGTATTGCGTTCGGGACGGTTGCGGATCTCAACCACATGCAACCCCAATCGCGCTAAGGGGATCGTCACGGCCAACTCGCCAGGGGTGGCGGCGTAGGTATCCAGGCTGCCCCAGAAGACGTTATCGACCAGCACATCGCAGATGTGACCGCCCTCGTCTACGGATTAGAAAGTTGCCCTCGACTGCACATCCATCCATAATCTACCGAAAATATGACCATCTCATCTTGTTCTGATATTGTAACAACATAGGAAATGCGCTGATCACCGTCCGGAGAATCCATACATTCAATTGGGCTAGAAATGGTACATCCAGCAATGGAATGGTAGAAATTCCAGACATCCTCAAGGGAATCAGTGGTTTCATAGACTCTGGTCAAGCTCCCCCAGTTAAGATCTTCAGATGTGCTATTAGTTTCCTCACGAATCAAGCGTGAATTGGGATAGATAGGCACTTTCTGAATGACGTCGTCGCGACAGTCACGGGGTGACTCAAACAGACTACAGCCCATTAATGTGACGAGCAAAAGGAGAACCACTATTCTTGAATTATAGTCAATGGTGTTTAGTCTGTTTTTCATTGGATATGTATCCTCAAGCACACAGTAACGAACCAAATCAGAACTGATAGACAGCGAACGCTGGTGACATGTGAGGGCGCTGCAGCACCTTCACAACTTTGCACATCATTGTTCAATTGATGTGATAGTGGTGGACTGGCACTTCATATAGATCAAGTACCAATCCACATCGGATTCTCAACTAGTAATTAATATTCGGTTCAACTCCTACGACAGTATCAGAAACATAGCCTATCCAGTGGCCCTCGGACATGTAGCGAGGATTACCTGAGTGTAGTAACCAGAACCATGTGTCCACCATATCCGGACTCCAAGTTGAAGGAGCAAGTTCTGACGGCATCATATTATCCATCAATTCCCAGAATTGACTTGGGAATACGTAATTAGTAGGCGTGGATGCCCCTCTTCTGAACATCCAATTGCAGCGCCCGAAGTTATTGTTTTCATCTGTGATAATGTTGCCACACTCATCAAGCAACACTAGTAGCCTTGGATCCCAATTACGCCATCCTACACCATCGGAATACATGGAAATGACCTCATCAGAAAACTCTGCTCCATGTGCTCCATACGTATTATCCCAAACGTACAGGGAATCTTCCTTGTCAAATAGGTAGCACAACCTGTTAACCTCAGACCGTGCGGCAGGTGTGTTCTCCGAATATTCTCTTGAGAGATACAATCCTATTAGATCAGAAACCAGGTCCTCTTCGGAAAAAGCTGAACGTCGCAGCCTTGGGAATAAAGGTGCGTACAATCTGTTATACTGTGACAATTCAAAACGCTCATTGGCTTCTTTGAATATGCCTGCCACTAGGGGTTCAAATACCGCATAGAATTCTGGACTATTGACTAAAAAAGCATTTATGAAAGCGTAGTCATCTAGCAGGTGATCAGTGAATGGACCCTTTGACAGAGACATTGTGTATCTAATACCATAGTATAGAAAATGATAATCTCTAGCAGGACCATCCGCGAATTCTTTCACTAAACGAAGATTGTGGCGAAGCTGCGAAGCATTAAATGTTTGTACATGATCCCAATCAATCCACCCACATCGGCATGAGTATTGGACTCTGGGTGGGTTGCCATTTGCTATTTCGCTACGCGCGATCATCCCGCTCGGATCCACCAGATTGACCACATTCCCGGCTACATACGCATACCGATTCAGCGACATCGCTTGTTGCAACACACCTTCCACCGGATCCAAACTTGGAAACGCGCCCAATGCCGGGTTGTAGTACCGCGCCCGGTGATACTGCAAGCCATTCGCATCCAGCATTTCGCCAGTGAAAGCAAATGGCACATCGAAAGCACCTTGTTCGCCAAACGGTACACCATACGGCGCAAACAACCGCGATCCTTCTACATCAAAATCGCCATCTGCTTGCACTCGAACGCTTCCCAAACCGTCATTCACGGCCCAATGCCATACACCACCGTTATCTTGCTGTGACAACAAGCCACGCTCATGTACGAAACGCTCAGTATTCGCGCCAGTCATCGCAGCGATAACCTTTGCCAGTCCCGGCTGCACATCCAGCAGATAGTCGGTCACAACACCGCTGACCGTCTGTTGCACACGCTGGCCCAGGCCATTGTAAGCATAGCTACTGTCGCCAGCACCCAACAACCGCCCGGCTCTATCCCAACTGTAGGATAGTGTGCCATCAGCAGTCATCTGACCAGCGTCGTTGTAGGCAAAACCAGCATTCGAGATACGGTTGGCAGCATCGTAGGTGTGAGTCTGGCTGCTAAACGGCGACCCATTCACATTGACAACCTCACTGGTGCGGTTGCCAGCCACATCATAAGCAAACGTGTAGTCTCGCACAGGATTGACCGCATCCCAGGCGGCGAAGTAGTCCGCTGCCAGCAAACGCGACAGGTCATCGTAGCTATAGTCAATGGCATGGCCGTCATAGGCGGTTTCCAATTGCTTGAACTCCAGCTTGAAACTCGTAGAGCTGGCTGGCACACAGGCCGTATTGCGTTCGGGACGGTTGCGGATCTCAACCACATGCAACCCCAATCGCGCTAAGGGGATCGTCACGGCTAACTCGCCAGGAGTCGCCGCATAAGTATCCAGGCTGCCCCAGAAGACGTTATCAACATAGACATCACACAGGCTGCGGTCTACATCCGTGCCCAGCTTGAGCGTGAAACCCTCGCTATACACGGCAATCTGCAACGACGCATCAAAGTCTTCGGTCACACCGTTGAGCCGATTGCCGCTGTAAACCACTGAGTCGTGGTCGTCAGCCACAACCAGCGGGGCACTGTCTGGCAGCTTCCGGGTGGCCTGCACCATATTTACCGACGTGTGGCCTGATCCGGAATAGCCGCTTATACAGCGGCGGATGAGCTATGTAGCCAGCACGAGGCGTTGGGAAAACCCAAGATAACTTATTTTAGTCCAGATTCTGATTTGTTGTATTTATGGCTGCCACGCTGGATCATCATAGTATGAAATTGTACTTGAACTTGTAGTCAACTGCGTAACGATAGGTGGATTTCCGCTTGATACATCAAATTGCACAGTATAGATTTCTGTATCTTGTTGCCCTGATTCAGGAAGTGCGACAAAGGCAATTTGGTTACCATCAGATGACCAACTAATTCTCGAATGAACCGCAATCTCGCCGAATGGCTCAGATGGAGATCTTAAAAGGAGTTCAAAACTTGGTTCCCTATTACCTTGTACAACATCTGTTGCATCTGGAATTAGATAGATAGAAACCTCTGATGAGCAACCTACAACTAAAGCAAGAGTATCGCTGGAATAATTCAAAGCCATACTATAGTAGCGTTCAAAAACACATTGGGGATTTATGTCCCAGCCTTGATTGACAATCCACTCGCCTTCCAAGCCTTCAGCGGCAGTATATACATTCATGGCATAAAGGTCATTGTATCTCCTTATGTAAACTATGTGGGTACTATCCTCTAACCATACCAACCCGCTTAAACCATCGTCACCATTGTTGTTTGTCAAACGAATTTGATTAGTTCCATCAACATTCATAATATAAATCTCAAAATTCCTGCGATAAGGTTCCCAACGAAAAGGTTTTGTAGCGTCCCAGACTCTATCTCGATTAGATGTAAAAACAATATGTGATCCATCCGGTGACCAGACAGGTGAAACATCGGAACCTTCAAGGGTTTCGGTAATTCGAGTAGTTTCGAGTGTATCTAAATCCAACAAGAATACGTTATGAGCAACACGTCCGCTATCTGGAGGGTCACTTATAGAGGCATCAAAAATCAACTGACTGCCATCTGATGACCATGCTGGATAACGGGCAGATCCTATAGGTATGTCAGTGAGTTGAGTTGCATTTGATCCATCATCATTCATTATATAAATCTGATGTGAAGCAAACGCAATTAGATCATTAGGTGCTTCAGGTGACTGTCCATAAATCGTAACTTGAGATAATTGAAAGATTATAATGAGTACAATTAATCTAACCCAAAGAAAGAATGTGGATAATGCTCTCTCTGTATTCATTCTGATTCTCCTTGTATAACTATGTGAACGGATAAAGGTGCTGGCCCGCATCTTTGTTATCCTGCGTGACCAGCGCCCTTATGAAATGCGTTGATTTTCGTCTGGTTTTCAATTTTGCCCTTGACTTCATATAGCAGGTCTTTATGTAGATTAAGACGCCTTTGCTTGAGTAAATCGATCTTCCGTGAGCCGACAATTTACATCAGTAATATACGCCTGACCTCCTCTTTTCTTCTTAGCAGGGTAAGGCTAGAAAACTAGAGGAGGCCAGTTGTAGAATACTATTTAATTGTCATACCTGCCCCATTCGTAGGTGCCTTGTGGTCGTAGGCCAAACTGAACAATGTGAGCAGGAAACTGATCCATCGTAGGAGGTTCCCAGAGACCATAGTCTCCAAATCCGTAGAGATCTTCCCCCTGTTGTTGAGGATTGGGCACAAAAGGATCATGCGGATTTAGGTAGCCATAATCACACAGCCAATTTGCTGGAGAAAAACTGTTTCCTCGTTCATCTCGAACTTGTTTATATGTTATATGCAGATGAGGGTCATTAGTAAAACCTTCTTTGCTATAGCAGCCGAGCAATTGACCTTGCCGGATATCAGTACCTACTAAATTTCCCGGGTCCTGACCGTCGCACGCAATTAGGTGAGTATACTGGATTTCAAGGTAGGAGCCTTGTAATCCCTCTATGGGCTGTAGTTCTTCTTCTGATGGCGTTGCTAAGGTGACACGAAGAGTATAATAGTTATATCCGTTTGCTATACCATCTGATATAGCAAACACCTTGCGTCCGCCTAAGTGATCCTGGCTTACTATTGTATCGGTTGCGCCACGATACAGGAATTTTACTGTGCCATTAAGAATGTCTTGCACTGTTACACAGTTTCCACTGGTTGTTTCGCCAGTATTCCAATTATACGTATCATCAACACCCCCAATAGATATAGGAGTCACTCCGTCTTCGTCAATTTCCCAGAGCCAGCCTTCATCAAAATAGCTGACCATATCTACTCCACAATGGCGCACAGATTGCGTACAACTGTAATCGTCTTGATTATCCCAATAGCGACATGCCCCTGCCTGATAGGGAGATCGACCAAAACTCTGAACTACTGTATATGCAACAGGCTGATTAAGGCCGTCACAGCCGAAAGGATATCTTCCAGGATTGAGACATTTGTATTGTTGAAATCGAGGATCAAGAGATGGGTTATTTTGGATTGCCAGTCCTTCGGTTAGCAAAAGCTTAATCGCAAAACGTTCGTCAGGACAATTAGTAGATGTGGGTTGTGCCCCGCTTAGATCAACAGCATTGACCACGTTCCCCGCTACATACGCATACCTATTCAGCGACATCGCTTGTTGCAACGCACCTTCCATCGAATCCAACGACGGGAACACGCCCAGCGCCGGGTTGTAGTACCGCGCTCGCAGATGCACCAGTCCGTTGTCATCGGTTGGCTCGCCAGTGAAGCCAAATGGCGTCTGCTCAGTGCCTTGCTCACTCCAGGGCTGCCCATAGGGTGTATAGCGGACGCTGTAAGCCGGATCGAAGCCCGCACCATCAACCACACCACGCACACTGCCCAGACCATCAGTAACCATCCACTGCCAGTCGCCATTGCTATCTTGCTGCGATAACAACCCACGCTCATGCACAAAACGTTCAGTATTTGCGCCAGTTGTGGCCGCGATGACTTTTGCCAAGCCGGGTTGTGTGTCGAGCAAATAGTCGGTCACAACACCACTCACGGTTTGTTGCACACGCTGGCCCAAGCCGTTATACGCATATGACGACACTCCCATTCCGAGCAAACGACCCGCACGGTCCCAACTATAGGTATTCGTGCCGTCGGATGTCATGCGTCCGGCATTGTCATAAGCAAAGCCCGCGCTCGAAATGCGGTTGGCGGCATCGTAGGTGTGCGTCTGACTGCTAAACGGCGAACCGAGGCTGTTCGAGATTTGGGAAAACGAGGGCGGAGAAAGTCAATCCGTTGATAGACCACATAAAAACCACTCATCTTCTAATTCATAATAACAGGTTCCAGCGTAAGCGAGACTCACGGAGTATCCTCTTACCAGATCTGTTTGTCCTGGAATATAAGTAAACAGGTGTCCTCTATACGGATTTGCCACACTCATCCAAACCAAGTCTCTATTCTGATCTCGGCAAATATATATTGCATTTTGAGTTGTCCATATAGGGATGCCAATGGTTTCTGGGGCCGCATCCCAGATGCAGCCAGCCTCAAGGTTAGTATGATTTTCAGCATATAAGACTAATTCATCAAACTTTTCTCTGTTTTCTTCAAAAAAACGAACTTCACTTTGATATTGTTTAGAACGATAATTTAGAGCAAACCCAGCAAATATCAAGACAATAGTAAAGAAAGATAAAGCATACAGAACGCAATGTTTTTGATTCATGGTGAACATATCCTAAGAAACTAGCTGGGTATCAAAGATGATACCCAGCAGCACATAACTTAATAGGGTTAGTTAGCGGATAGCCATGGTTGTAGTGAACCACACCCAGAATCTGGTTGAGTGCCATAGTAAACATTGGGCACTCCAGCTAAAGTATAGTTAGGATTACACAGATCTATATCGAGGTACGCCCAATCACCAGAATATGGTAATTGATAGGTATAGAATGGATCAGCGTGTCCCGGACGGTTTCCTTTGCCACTTGTACCAGCTGCACCGCCAGTTCGATTGAAGTTCCAAATTTCGAATAAGCCACGATAGCCAATTCCAGGCTCAGTGTGTGGGTACGGAAATAATGGTGTGATACTTGGCCGACATGAAGATTCTGGTCCTGATTGCAAGTAACTCCATGACCATTCTTCAATATGAGGCGAGCCAAAATCTATATCGTCTCCAAGGAGTTGCGAAACCACCTCACCCACTCGATCATTAGGGGTAAACGTCCAACCTCCATGTGTGTTTCGTAATGCGTTACAGAATTGAATAGGAGTTTGAATTCTTTCGATATCGTACTCTCTTTGCAATGAAATGCCAATACCAACGGCAGCTTCTTCGACATCTCTTGAGAGGCCTTGAGCAAATCGCCCGCCATACCATAAAAGCTCATCATCAAATGTGCCAAAATCAAGGAAACCAGCTCCGATAGCTCCATAGACAATGTTTCCCAACTCAGATTTGTGGATACATGCACCACACAATGTAACTGTGTCTCTACAATTTGTGGAAGAACAAAATCCTCGTCCAGGAGTTCCCCATAGGGGATCGAAATTCATCCACTTATAGGGTATCGCTTTTGCATAATCTAGAAAGGCCGCGAATTTGATTAATAATGGTGCCGGCCCATAGGTAAACAATCCATAGGGGCCATCAAGTGTGTCTGATGTTTCCATCGCCCACCTCCAATGAATTTTCAAATCATCGAGAAACCATGCTGTGACGTCAAATCCGCAGCAATTACTTCCCTGTAGGAGCGGGGCGCACTGGTCAAAGTCGCCTGGATTCTCTCGAACTAACCCACTCGGATCCACCAGATTGACCACATTACCGCCGACATACCCATACCGGTTCAGCGACATCGCCTGCTGCAATACACCTTCCAGCGGATCCAAACTTGGGAACACACCCAACGCCGGGTTGTAGTACCGCGCACGGTGATACTGCAAGCCATTCGCATCCAGCATTTCGCCCGTGAAAGCAAACGGCACTGTGAAGCTACCTTGCTCACCATAAGATACACCGTAAGGCGCGAAATGCCGCGATGCTATTGCGTCAAAGCCATCATCAATCACACCGCGCACACTGCCCAAACCATCTTTCACCATCCATGTCCAATCCCCGACAGAATCTTGCTGCGCTGAAACGCCCATCGGATCATAAACAAAACGCTCAGTATTCGCACCAGTCATCGCTGCGATAACCTTCGCCAATCCAGGTTGTACGTCCAGCAAATAGTCAGTAACTACGCCACTCACCGTCTGCTGCACACGCTGGCCCAAGCCATTATAGGCATAGGACGCGCTGCCCATTCCCAACAGGCGATTCGCACGGTCCCAACTGTAGGTGTTCGTCCCGTCAGATGTCATGCGCCCGGCATTGTCATAAGCAAAACCGGCGCTTGAAATGCGGTTGGCGGCATCGTAAGTATGTGTTTGGCTACTAAAGGGCGCCCCATCCACATTGACCACCTCACTGGTGCGGTTGCCTGCCACATCGTAGCCAAACGTGTAGTCTCGCGCAGGATTCGCATCATCCCAGGCCGCGAAGTAGTCCGCTGCCAGCAAACGCGACAGGTCATCATAGGTATAGTCAATGGCATGACCGTCATAGGCCGTTTCCAACTGCTTGAACTCCAGCTTGAAACTCGTGGAACTGACTGGCACACAGGCCGTATTGCGCTCAGGACGGTTGCGAATTTCCACGACATGCAAACCCAATCGTGCCAACGGGATCGTCACGGCTAACTCGCCAGGGGTGGCGGCATAGGTATCCAGGCTGCCCCAGAAAACATTGTCCACATAGACATCGCAGATACTCCGGTCATCATCCGTGCCCAGCTTGAGCGTGATGCCTTCGCTATACACAACCATCTGCAACGACGCATCAAAGTCTTCTGTGATGCCGTTCGTCCAGTTGCCGTTGTAGGTCACTGCATCATGGTCGTCAGCCAGCACCAGCGGGGCGCTGTCGGGGCGACGGATCACGTCGGTGGTGGCGGTGCGGTAATTAGCGGCAATCTATAAGCGAAGTCGCGGTACAGAGTTATTGTATATATCAGGGATTACGGCAAAATTCAAAAGTGGCAATTATGTCCCCAGTTTCCATATCCCATAGATAAATTTCTTCGTTGGTAGTAGATGCAAGGATAGTTCCATCAGGATTGAATGCTACGTCGTAATGTGGCCTACTGTCCTGAACCACGATATGCCCAAAGTTTAATATACTATCCTCGATTTCTACCTCATGCACCATTAGGCCATATCCCCCAACTGCAAAGAGGTGCCCATCTGGGCTGAAAGTTACGCTGAAGGTAGGCATATAAACTGGATATACATCCAAAATTGCTTCACCTGTCTCGACATCCCAAAACAGAACTACATCGCTGCTATTGGCGACTGCAAGGATAGTCCCATCAGGGCTAAATCCCATCCCAGCAAAAAAAGTCAATACCCATTCATCAAAAGGTAGTGTGAGTGTTCGAATTTCAGCTTGTCTCTCAATATCCCATAGGAATATGACGCCTAAATTCTCATCTTCGCTTGTTTCTCTGTCCCCAGTTAGTGCTAATGTACGGCCATCTGGACTAATCACAGACCGAGAGAACCTCTGCGAATATTCGCTAATCTCTACTAGAAGGGATAAGTCTGCAATATCCCAAAACCGCACAGTTGTATCATCATATCCAGTAGAAACCAACACATCCCCCTCGTGGCTTACAGCTATCGCTCCAATAGCTCCGTCATGAGCATCTATTGATCCTAATTGGATGCCATTCTCCGAATTCCATAACCGTATCTCGCCATCTTCATGTCCGGTGATGAGTAAGGCCTCACTGCCACCGAAACTTGCATTGAAAACAGGTGATTCTGATTGAAAATCATTCTGGAAGGAAACCTCGCTGAAAGCTTGTATATCATACAAACAAACTCCACGTAAAGGATCGGATGTCATCAGCATGTTTCCGCTTGAAGCCCACATCAATACACTCTGATCCCGTGATGGAATTAGTTTTTGCCGACTTAGCATAATAGGAAATCCATCAATGATGTACTGACTAGAATAAGTCAAAGATATTACCAGTGTACTAGTAAAGCACAAGGGCAAAATAGCTAAACTTGTTACTCCGAAGATCGCAAAGAATCTATAATTCAATTTCATCAGTTGCCTCCAAGATAATTACACCTGGGCTAATCCAAGACCAGCCCAGGATAAACTGACCCCTTAACTTGTTAAGGAATCAATATAGGATGAGTTTGTAGATTCAAGTCATCTAGTACTTTAACTTCCTAAAGTTGCGGGGTACATAGAGCCTTTTCTACCTTGAGAAGTACATTCTTACTCCGCATTTTAAGCAAGTTCGGGTACTAGCATGGTACTGGTTGCACCTCCATCGGCCATAAATCACGGTAAGGCCAGTTATCGGGAGGACTAGCATTGGGTAGAGTATCATTTTCATCTACATAACCGTAACCACCAGGAATTGTTATATCTTGACAGAGTCGTCCCATTTGCTGCGAAGATAGCTCTATCCCATTCTGAGAAAGATAGAGTACATAAGCCTTTACCTGAAATTCATACCCTGTATTCTTTTCTTCAAGGGCTTCAGGATTGTCTGGGCTTTCAGAAAATCCCCCAGTTTGTAGTATCTGCCAAGCATGCCCCGATTCTTCAATAAATGTACTGAACATATCACCAGTGTTAGGTCTTAAGGGAGATGCGGAATCGTTGGGGTTCAACAGGAACAAACCAGGGCCAAACTTGATTATCTGATTCTGCTGCACATAGATTTCATAGTTGTTCTTGCACCAATCCTGCGGCTCGAAACACAGGGAGAGGGTAGTAGAATATACCTCTATGGAGAAGATAGGAACTACCTGTCCTCTGACACTGAGAGTAGAGGCATAAGTTATTTCATACTCAGGCGGAGGCGCCCAAGGTCCAAAATCATTAGCCGCTTGTGCTAAGATTTCGACCGCCAGTTGGCCGTGATCAAGCAGACGTACATTGTTGAGAATTTCAACACCACAATTTCCGCCCGAATACAATTCTCTGTAAAGAATCCCTTTGGCCTCAGCAATGTAAGACTCATATCTTAGAGGGCCCATGAGGGAGTCTCGGAAGGGAGGTACGACTAGATAATCACTAAGACGTTGTTCTGATGGACGATCTTCAGGGCATCTCTCACCAACCTGTGGCAAGTTACAGCCATCCGGTACCCGTTCCAAAATCATCCCACTCGGATCAACGCGATTCACCACATTCCCAGCAACATACGCATACCTATTCAGCGAAATGGCCTGCTGCAACACACCTTCCACCGGATCCAGCGCCGGGAACGCACCCAAAGCTGGATTGTAGTACCGCGCTCGCAGATGCACCAATCCGTTGTCATCCGTCGGCTCGCCAGTGAAGCCAAACGGCGTCTGCTCAGTGCCTTGCTCACCCCAGGATTGTCCATAGGGCGCATAGTGGACGCTGTAGGCCGGATCGAAGCCCGCGCCATCAACCACACCTCGCACACTGCCCAACCCATCGGCAACCATCCATTGCCAGTCACCCGCCGAGTCCTGTTGTGACAACAACCCACGCTCATGCACAAAACGCTCAGTATTCGCACCTGTCGTGGCCGCGATAACCTTTGCTAATCCTGGCTGTACATCCAGCAAGTAGTCAGTTACCACGCCACTCACCGTCTGTTGGACACGCTGGCCCAGGCCATTATAGGCATAGCTACTATCGCCTGCACCCAACAACCGCCCGGCTCTATCCCAACTGTAGGACAGTGTGCCATCAGCCGTCATTTGACCAGCATCGTTGTACGCAAAACCCGCGCTCGAAATACGGTTGGCAGCATCGTAAGTGTAGGTTGTCACGTCAGGCTCGGGTTCGCTAATAACTGTAACCAGATCACTGGTGCGGTTGCCAGCGACATCGTAGGTAAACTCATGAACCCGGGTGGGACTCAGTGCATAAATCCCGTTCGAGATCTCAAAATACTCGGCCTGCACCAGCCGCGACAAATCGTCATAATCATAGTCGATGCGGCGCACGTCATAGGCCGTTTCCATCTGCACGAACTCCAGCTTGAAACTCGTGGAACTGGTCGGCACAGAAGCTTTGTTACGCTCAGGTCGATTGCGGATTTCAACCACATGCAAACCCAACCGCGCTAAGGGGATCGTCACGGCTAACTCACCAGGCGTAGCGGCATAAGTATCCAGACTGCCCCAGAAGGCATTATCGACCAGCACATCGCAGATACTCCGGTCATCATCCGTGCCCAGCGTGAGGGTTATCTCCTCGCCGAAAAACGAGATTTGCAGCGCGGCATCGAAGTCCTCGGTCACACCGTTGACCCAATCGCCGCTGTAGACCACCGCGTCGTGGTCATCGGCCATCACCAGCGGGGCGCTGTCGGAACGCCAATTCTAACTCACCAATCAGCAGGCACTAACTGCCCTTCAATCGCATCCTCTCTAATTGCATCTGTATCAAGGGGAGGGTAGCCGCTCTCCATATTTCCAACCCACATAAGATCAAGTGTAAGTTCGATTTGTTGCCCATAGTATGAAAACTGCCTTCCATACGCTTGACCACAGCAAATACCATAACCCGTTTCCCCTGATGGATTTGGATATACAGCAACTCGATCCCTGCTATTATTCATAGCCTGTTCTGTGCCGCTCCAGGAAAAGGACGAATCCGTTGTACAAAACAACCCGTCTTCTCCAAATTCCACTCGAATGACATCTCCTTGCCTGTCAAGGGGTGTGCCGCCAGGACAATCATATTGAATAGCAAGCCACCCTTCATATCCATCTGGAATCGTGTATTCCCACGTAATTTGGTCGTCTTTACAACTCGTTAGGATAACTACGCTTAGTAACAAAAAGAGTAACGTTTTCGGCAGAGAATATAGTATGAAAAAAAGGTTTTTCCGTGATTGCTCAGTATATGCTTGTGGGCAATTATTTAAGTTAGAGCTATACTGTTTGTCCAATTGGTAATTGCAATTAGTCAATTTCTCAACACCTTTTTTGCTAGGTTTACTAGGGCTGCCATTGCTCATGGGCAGCCCTAGATTGACCTTTACACTATGTGAATAGACAATCTACGTTGAAATTGTCGTATACCACTGACGGAATATTTACGAGCGTCGGTTGTATCGGTTGGTATCCATATGCTTCACAGTGAAAATCCATTGGAGTCCCGCTTAACGATGGTGATGACATGACAATCTCATCTGGATAGAAAAATAGATCCGCCGCAGAGTACGAGGGTCCCTGTGGTTCCCTTTGAATTGTGACATCTTGTACTTCTATGCCATTGATTGCAATTCTTAGTTCGTGCCAAGGATAACGATCTAACTCTGCATAAACTGAGACAGTAACTGTAGCAAGGTCAAAGAATATGTCGTACAGAATCTGAATAGGGGGCGCAGTTGCAACCAAAGGATTCGTGGATTCTGTTTCTATGTATACAATGTGAGTAAAAGTTGTAGGAGACGATCGGAAACTACGATAAGTCGCCGGACTAGGGGGATCTGCTTTGTCAGTATATGTGACAGGTTGTACGACTTCGGATATCGGCCACGGCAACAGTGGTGCGGTAGTTACAGAAGTTCTGCCCGTGTCTTGTTGAGTATCAAATGTAGTCGGCATAGCACAAGTATCAAACTGTACCCACCACCAAACGCGGGAACTCAATGGTAATGCCTGTGTACCGTTGTACCATGATCTGTTATCTCCATGCCATTTTGCATTAGGATCCAAACCATCGGGGTACGGAAATGTAACCTCATTGGGTGAAATAAAGGCCGCTGCCCAAATTTCTACAGGAGCATTCCCACTTGGATCAACAGCATTCACCACATTCCCGGCTACATACGCATACCGATTCAGGGACATTGCTTGCTGCAATATACCTTCAAGCGGATCCAGCGACGGGAACACCCCCAGCGCCGGGTTGTAGTACCGCGCTCGCAGATGCACCAGTCCGTTGTCATCGGTCGGCTCGCCTGTGAAACCAAATGGCGTCTGCTCAGTGCCTTGCTCACCCCAGGGCTGTCCGTATGGTGCATAGTGGACACTGTAGGCCGGATCGAAACCCGTGCCATCAACTACTCCACGCACACTACCCAAGCCATCGGCGACCATCCACTGCCAATTGCCATTGCTATCTTGCTGTGACAACAACCCGCGTTCATGCACAAAGCGCGTGGTGTTCGCGCCAGTCATAGTAGCGATAACCTTCGCCAGCCCCGGCTGCACATCCAGCAGGTAGTCCGTCACCACGCCGCTCACCGTCTGTTGCACACGCTGACCCAGGCCATTGTAGGCTTTCTATCAAAGAGACCAGTCTACGCGATTTTGTGCAGTGTTTGAACTTACTCAACCCAGAATTCCCAGGAGTATTCGTACTCCTCACCGGAATCTGAAATTACATTGATCGTCATAGTATGCAATCCTCTTACCCAAGTTTCCATCAAACAGTAAGTAAACATGCTTTTGGGGGGAGAATCATCACCGTCATCGTTGCTCGTGGGAACAATTCGCATTCGTTCGTCGAAATATGCGGTTGGTTTCAGGTGGTCGTCAATTGAAAAACGGATTTCAGATCCTATTAGATAGTACCACCGATCATCCAGATTAATGTATGTATCAATGCAGATTTCAGGGGAAGTTAGTACGAATCTTCCAGATTCCTCATTCATTCCAAATACCATAAGAGGAAAGTTAGCAAGGGGCCTGATTGCATGGGGGTCAACAAACCAGCAAGGTAGAGGTGGTGACAGAAGATTACAGGCAGTTGTAAGCTGAAATCGGATTCGATATAAAGTGGGGTCAGTTTTGTCAACTAAGATTTGATGAATACCGGTCTCCTGGCTCCAGCACCGATTTCCAAACCATGTATCAGGTGTGTTGGGCGAGTAAGAAGAATATTGGAATCTATTCATCTCAATCTCATGCGTATACGAGTAATCAAAACCGACATCAATGGCATTGAAGGGGTCATAACTCTGGTGAAGAATCCCACCGCAGAATTGGTTCGCAAAGCGGGTTGTTTGGCCTGAAGGTGCGCTAAATGTCAGATTCAGATACGTACCATATCCCAGTTTGCCTTCAATCTCAATATCTTGTGCATCGCTGGGAATGTTCACGCCGAGGTGTTCCTGGATACGCTCTATGTTCCAGTCCGACTTGCTCTCGTCGTTCTCGAATAGTCGGAGGGCCAGCGTAATAAGAATTGCCCATCCGATCATGACAATGACCATAATTGTCAGAGACACTATGAGGGTTCTGGTTGGTCTAGTACCAAACCTGGGTTTTCTCATCTTCTTGTCCTCTTGATAATTGTGTGTAATTGAAGCATCGGAGCAACCGAAAGTTAATCAATTGGTTGCCCCGATGACTTGTTGTTTCAACTCAACTTATTGGGGAGGCCATAGTTCATTAGGAAGGAAGCCTTCAAGACTAAAACGAGAGTCTCTCATAACATCTCCATCTCGAAACTCCGGACCGGTTCGGTCAGAGACCACATTGAATCTCTCGCACTTTACTCCTGAGCGCCCAAAAATGGGGTAATTATTACCGAGACCGGCAAGTTCAACACCCCCCATAATTTTATCTACAGTTCCTTCGTCGAATTCCCAAGCATAATGGTCTTCAACAAAGACCTCGTAACAAACCTGAGCATCGCCTGTATTCCTGTCTACCACCAAAGCTTCATGAATGTAGTAGTGGAAAATGTTCATAGCTAAGAACCAATCAAATTCTTCTCGATTAGTTCCGCCTAGCGGAACTGGGGAGTACATCAGCAAAAAGCTTGGTGACCCAGGAGCAAGTTCGTTATAAACCGTGGGGAAAATATTCTTGTCGACAGGAACATCTCTTTTCGGTATTCCCACACGTCGCCACCAAGTACTGTTACGGTATATACGACAAGATGCAGGGAGAGCAGGATTGGGAGTTGCGGAAGTGCCCTCTCCTCCCCGTGGGTGTGTGGGATGCTCTGGATCGTATACGCTTGACAGCGAAGTTTCAAGAATTTCTAAGACTTCTTCTCTAAATACCGGCAATTCGCTCAACATTTTTGCTACCGGTAAAAAGTCCATCGTTGCTCCTCCAGCTATAACATACCATAGAAGATGGCGTGCAGCGTCATCATTCCCTGCCGCCTCAGCTGCGTCTATCAACTCGAGAAGTATATTCTGAAATTCTTCGAAGGTGAATACTAAAGGGGTGTTATCCCGCTCCGGCGTGTCAACATATGCACTATGATCGATTGGTGCTGGCCCTTGGTGAGGATAGGGGCGCATGTAGTTTTGTGCATTCACCCCTCCACATAGTACATTGGCTTGCCAGCAATGATCCTGCCAGGGTTTCTCGCCGTATCTCCCATTCGGATCCACCCGATTAACCACATTCCCAGCCACATACGCATACCGGTTTAGTGACATCGCTTGCTGCAACGCGCCTTCCACCGAATCGAGGCTTGGGAACACGCCTAACGCCGGGTTGTAGTACCGCGCACGCAGATGCACCAATCCGTTGTCATCTGTCGGTTCACCAGTGAAGCCAAATGGCGTCTGCTCAGTGCCTTGCTCACCCCAGGGTTGTCCATAGGGTGCATAGTGGACGCTGTAGGCCGGATCGAAGCCCGCCCCATCAACCACGCCACGCACACTACCCAGACCGTCAGCAACCATCCACTGCCAGTCACCAGCCGAGTCCTGCTGAGATAGCAGGCCGCGCTCATGCACAAAACGTTCAGTATTCGCACCAGTCATCGCAGCGATAACTTTTGCCAAGCCCGGCTGCACATCCAGCAGGTAATCGGTCACAACACCACTCACGGTCTGTTGCACACGCTGACCCAGGCCATTGTAGGCATAGCTACTGTCGCCTGCGCCCAACAACCGCCCGGCCCTATCCCAACTGTAGGACAGTGTGCCATCAGCGGTCATCTGACCAGCGTCGTTGTAAGCAAAGCCCGCGCTCGAAATGCGGTTGGTGGCATCATAGGTGTAGTCGGTTTGGGTGGGCGTGCCACCATCTACCGTCAAGATTTCCTGCGTGCGGTTCCCGGCCACATCGTAGCTGAAGTCATACTCACGCACGGGATTGACCGCATCCCAGGCCGCGAAGTAGTCCGCTGCCAGCAAACGTGACAGGTCATCGTAGCTGTACTGGAGGGTCTGCCCATCGTAGAGCGTTTCCATCTGTACGAATTCCAGCTTGAAACTGGTCGCGCTACTCGGTACAGCGGATTTGTTACGTTCAGGTCGGTTGCGGATTTCGAGCGTGTGCTGCCCCAGACGTGCCAGCGGAATAGTGACCGTCAGTTGACCCGCTGTGGCCGCATAAGTATCCAGGCTGCCCCAGAAGACGTTATCGACCAGCACATCGCAGATACTCCGGTCATCACCCGTGCCCAGCGTGAGCGTTATCTCCTCACCGAAAAATGAGATTTGCAGCGCGGCGTCAAAGTCCTCGGTCACACCGTTGACCCAATTGCCGCTGTAAACAACTGCGTCGTGGTCGTCGGCCATCACCAGCGGGGCACTGTCCGGCTGCTTTCAGGTAGCTTGCATCACATTTACCGACGTGTGGCCTGATTCAGAATCCTCGCTTATACAGCGGCGAATGAGCTAAGTAACCAGCACGGCGGTTTGAACTCATTCGACTCCAAATTCCCAAGAGTATTCGTACTCTTCGCCAGAACCTAAAATCACATTGATTGTCATGGTATGTAATCCTCTGGACCATGTTTCCATTAAGCAGTAAGTGAACATGCCTTCAGAGGGGAAATCATCATTGTCATTGTTACTCAGAGGAATGATTCGCATTTGTTCATTGATATATGCGATTGGTTTAAGGTGGTTGTCAACTGAAAACTGAATTTCAGATCCAATTAGATAGCTCCACTGACCATCTAAACTGACACTCATATCAATGCAAATTTCATCAGAGATCAATATAAAACCTGAGAATTCTTCTTTCATTCCAATAACAGTAATTGGAAGAGCTGTTATTGGGTTAATAGACTGGATGTCAATAACCCAGCAAGGTAATGGTGGTGCTAGAAGATCACAAGTAGTTGTAAGTTGAAGTCGAAGTCGATATAAGTTTGAATCTGTTTGGTCAACTAAGATTTGATGTATACCAATTCCTGGGGCCCAGCACCGATTCCCAAACAGAGTTTCGGGTGTATCTGGAGAGTAAGAATAATACTGGAACCCATCCATCACAATTTTATGTGTATAGGAATAGCTAAAACCGACATCAACGGCATTAAATGGATTATAGCTCTGGTGGAGATTGCCACTACATATCTGGCTTGAAAAGCGCATGGAATTTTCTGGGTCTGTTTCGAATGTCAGATCGAAGTATGCACCATAACCCCGCTTTCCATTAATTTCAATATTTCTTGCATTTTCGGGGATATTCACGCTCAAGTAGTCTTCTATGTACTCTACACTCCAGACTGCTTCACTCTTATCCTTCTCAAGAACTTTGGAGGCTAGTGTAGTCACGAGTAGCCACGAAACGAGAACAATCGCAATAGCCCCAAGAATTAGTATTGAGGATTTGATAGATTTACTATGTCGCTTCAATCTTCCTTTCATTCCTTCGTAATTATCCTTTCAGCTATTTTTCTGTATAAGGTGCTGGGTTCAGAGTCATGATGTTGGGTTCCCAGCACCTTATTGCTTTAGATTGACTTATGGAGAAAACAGATGGAAATCACATAATTGGAAGTGACCTACAATTGTCCAATCGTAGATAGCAACTACGAATTATGCGAGATTAGATTATTTTCCCCATTATGTTGGCGGCCATAGATCACCAGGAAGAATACCATCAAGAGTAAACCGGATTCTTTCTACACCACCGTCATCAAAAGGCGGCCCGTTTCGACCGGATACAACATTAAATCTTTCACACTTAATTCCTGATCGTCCACTCATGGGGAAATTGTTGCCCCATCCGATCCATTCGACAGTGCCCATGATTTGATCTACAGTTCCAGTATCGAAATACCATCCATAATGATCCTCTACAAAGATTTCATAACAAACTTGAGCCTCACCTGTGTTTCTGTTTACAATGAGAGCTTCATGAATGTAATAGTGAAATGAATTCATAGCCAAGAACCAATCGAATTCCTCTCTATTGGTTGATCCCAAGGGACCCGGGAGGTACATTAATTGAAAGCTCGGCGATCCAATAGAAAGATCATTATTAACAGTGGGATAGATATTTCTGGCAGTTTCAAAACCTTCCTTTCCTATACCTACTGCACGCCAACTAGTGTTGTTTCGATACGCTGAACAAGATGTAGAGAGAGTAGTATTCTGAACTGAAGATGATTCCCATATAGGGTTATCTCGTGGATGCGATACATGATGCGGATCATATAATGCTGCTAATGAGGTTTCTAAAATTTCCAATACGTCTTCCCGCCAAGTAGGCAATTCATCTAACATTTTTCCTACAGGGAGAGGTAGCTCACGGCCATCAGCAGCAAAATACCATATGAAGTGACGGGCTGCGTCGTCATTGCCCGCCTCTCTTGCCCTATGCCTGATTTCAAGAAGTTGTTCTTGAAAGAACGGGATAAGGTAACGATTGAGGGTACGGTCTGGAGTATCAACATAATCATGAATAATTGGTGCTGGACCTTGACCAGGGTTGCGGAGCAGGAAATTCTCTGCACTAATATCTTCGCATGGTCTAGATTCCTGACATTTATTCCAAGCCTCTGGATACTCTCGGATCATACCGCTCAGATCCACAAAATTGACTACATTCCCAGCCACATATGCATACCGGTTCAATGATGTACCTTCCACCGGATCCAGCGACGGGAACACGCCCAGCGCCGGGTTGTAGTACCGCGCACGCAGATGCACCAGTCCGTTGTTATCCGTTGGTTCGCCAGTGAAGCCGAATGGCGTTTGCTCAGTGCCTTGCTCACTCCAGGATTGTCCATAGGGTGCATAGTGGACGCTGTAGGCCGGATCGAAGCCCGTGCCATCAACCACACCTCGCACACTGCCCAGACCATCAGCGACCATCCACTGCCAGTCGCCAGCCGCGTCCTGTTGGGACAACAGCCCACGTTCATGTACAAACCGTACAGTATTCGCGCCAGTCATCGCAGCGATAACCTTTGCCAGTCCCGGCTGCACATCCAGCAGGTAATCCGTCACAACGCCACTCACGGTCTGTTGCACACGCTGGCCCAGGCCATTGTAGGCATAGCTACTGTCGCCTGCACCCAACAACCGCCCGGCTCTATCCCAACTGTAGGACAGTGTGCCATCAGCGGTCATTTGACCAGCATCGTTGTAGGCAAAGCCCGCATTCGAAATGCGGTTGGCAGCATCGTAGGTGTAGTCCGTCTGGGTGGGTGTACCACCATCTACCGTCAAGATTTCCTGCGTGCGGTTTCCGGCCACATCATAAGCAAACGTGTAGTCTCGGACAGGGTTCACATCATCCCAGGCCGCGAAGTAGTCCGCTGCCAGCAAGCGCGACAGGTCATCGTAGGTATAGTCAATGGCATGACCATTATAGGCGGTTTCCAACTGCTTGAACTCCAGCTTGAAGCTGGTAGCACTGACGGGAACTGCCGCCGTATTACGCTCAGGACGGTTGCGGATTTCCACGACATGCAAGCCCAGTCGTGCCAAGGGGATCGTCACGGCTAACTCGCCAGGGGTGGCGGCGTAGGTATCCAGGCTGCCCCAGAAAACGTTATCGACATAGACATCACAAATGCTGCGGTCAACATCCGTGCCAAGCTTGAGCGTGAAACCCTCGCTATACACAGCAATCTGCAACGGCGCATCAAAGTCTTCGGTGATGCCATTCGTCCAGTTGCCATTGTAGGTCACGGCGTCCGTATCATCATAAGCGATGACGACGGGCGCACTGTCCGGCTGGCGCAGAATGTCCGTGGCCGACACACGGTTGCCGAGCGCATCCAGCGTATAGGCAAAACGACCCAGCGTGACCCCTTCAGCCCGGTGTTCGAGTTGCGTCAGGCGGCCTCCGCGTCGTAGCTGTAAGCTGTTGTTGCCCTGCTTTCCATCATATCAGGGAACTCTGAATTCCCAGGAATATGTCTCTGGCGAACCATCGATTGGTGTGATAGTAACTGACATGGTATGCATGCCAGATTCCCATTCCTCGAAAAAGCAGTCATTGAAGATATACCTGCCACGTAGCGCTTTATCAAGTTCGCTTTCTGTAGCCAGAAAAAAATACTCTGTGATGTACCGACGTGCCATGTGTTGGCCGTCAATACTGATATCTACACTAGCCCCTAACAAATAGTCAAACGCACTAGGTATTGCGCTGTAGTAGTCAAGTTGCGTTTCTATACAGAATTCCTCAGAGACAAGGACATACTCACCATCTATTTCATTAATACCTATAATCATCACTGGCATAGTGGGGATAGGATTGATGTAATTCGGCCTACCGACGGGTAAACATGGTGGAACCGAACCACGAATACAACTCTGAAATTCCTCATAGCGTAGTTCATATAGTTCGGGATTGGTTTTGTCAATGCGAATAAAAGAGAGATTATATGCACCACCCCAGATAGTATCTGGGGCATCCGGCGAATACGAATAATAGGGAAAGTTGCTTATAATCAAATGCACTTCACCTGGAATGATCTCGCCATTAATAGCATTGAAAGGGTCGTAGCCTTGAAAGAGCAACTCGTCCCAAATGGCTGTTACGAATTCCTCCATATCATCGGGTGGGGCTTTGAAGGAAAGTTGAATATAGTGCAGCCTGCCGATGCTGTAGTCATATTCAAGGTCAATGGCGCTTTCCGGTATCTGTGTGTCGAAGTAATCCTCAAGTTCACCTATACCGGAAGCATCTTCATTTGATAGACTGAATAAGCTGCAGCCTACCAGAATGAAGATGATGAAAACAATGATGAAAACGCTTCTTTGCTGGGGATGTAAACTCATTGCTATAACCTCCAGATTAACAGGAAGTCTGCGGGGGAGTATGGCACTCTCCCGCAGAGATTTTATTCAAATAAGATGATAGAAGACGCGAATGCACTGAAGTTATTGTCTTCGTCGCTATCTAGATCTCCAAATGCTTGTGGGATTGTGAAATGCACGCATCTTTCTGTTGAACGACCTCTGATTCCGTAGTTCTGACCTATGCCTGATATATCCACACCGGCCATGATTCTATCTACACTACCTGTGCCTTCGTTGACATACCAAGCGTAGCGGTCTTCTACATGGATACGAAAGCAAATATGAACCGTGTCACGGCTATCGTCAACTACAACACCTTCAGAAATCCAATAGTTGAAGGCATTCATCGCCAAATACCAATCAAATTCCTCTCTGGTGTAACTGCCATCCAGGTTATCACGGTACATGTTGCTAAAATCCCGTGACCCAATACTCAGATCAAATCCAGTGCTGTAAATGTCACTTCCCCAATTTGGATGACCTGCGGTGACATTAGAACCTTGCCCGACACGACGCCATCGAGTGGAATACCAATAAGCTCGACAATGCGCTGGATAGGTGTCGTCTTGTACTCTGAACATTGCTGCATTTTGCTGATTGTTGGGATTAATCAAGCTTTGTACGGAACTGAATAGATAGTCCGCTATGTCGATGTGCCATAAAGGTAGTTCACGCAGCATTTTCTCGACAGGGTAGTCACTCATATCTCCGCTTCCGGTCAGAAAATGGCGCAGGTTTCTGGCTGCATCGTCGTTGCCAACTGCTTCTGCTCGTTCTGCAGCAAGCAACATGATGGTTCTTATTGTATACCTAGTGAATATTCCAAGACCGGGTATTAGGTCAAGCGGGTTAAAATCCAGGGCAAAAGGTGTACCATCTAAACCTAGAAATTCATTCAAGGCATCCTCACCATGCTCTATCGCCAAGAGCAAACCACCAATTAACGGGATTGTACCTTCGTCAATATAACCCTGTTCAGGCGGGGTTGGGCGAAAATTCGTTTCTGGTAGATAAAATCTGGAGGGACATGGCAATTCTTGACAGCTTGGTTTTAACCCACTCGGATCCACAGCATTGACCACATTCCCAGCCACATACGCATACCGGTTCAGCGACATCACCTGCTGCAACACACCCTCAATCGGATCAAGCGACGGGAACACACCCAACGCCGGATTGTAGTACCGCGCTCGCAGATTCACCAGGCCGTTGTCATCCGTCGGCTCACCCGTAAACCCAAACGGCGTTTGCTCAGGGCCTTGCTCACCCCAGGGCTGTCCATAGGGCGCATAGTGGACGCTGTAGGCCGGATCGAATCCCGCGCCATCAACCACGCCACGCACACTGCCCAAACCATCAGCGACCATCCACTGCCAGTCACCAGCCGAGTCCTGTTGTGACAACAACCCACGTTCATGCACAAACCGTTCAGTATTTGCGCCAGTTGTGGCCGCGATGACTTTTGCCAAGCCAGGTTGTGTATCCAGTAGATAGTCGGTGACTACGCCACTCACTGTCTGTTGGACACGCTGACCCAGGCCATTGTAGGCATAGCTACTGTCGCCTGCATCCAACAACCGCCCGGCTCTATCCCAACTGTAGGACAGTGTGCCATCAGCAGTCATTTGACCAGCGTCGTTGTAAGCAAAACCCGCGCTCGAAATGCGGTTGGCGGCATCGTAGGTATGACTTTGGCTGCTGAACGGCGAACCGTCCACATTGACCACCTCACTGGTGCGGTTGCCTGCCACATCATAAGCAAACGTGTAGTCTCGGACAGGGTTCACATCATCCCAGGCCGCGAAGTAGTCCGCTGCCAGCAAACGCGACAGGTCATCGTAGGTATAGTCAATGGCATGGCCGTCATAGGCGGTTTCCAACTGCTTGAACTCCAGTTTGAAACTCGTAGCACTGACTGGAACTGCCGCCGTATTGCGCTCAGGACGGTTGCGGATTTCAACGACATGCAAACCCAACCGCGCTAAGGGGATCGTCACCGCTAACTCGCCAGGTGTGGCGGTGTAGGTATCCAGGCTGCCCCAGAAGACGTTATCGACCAGCACATCGCAGATACTCCGGTCAACATCTGTGCCCAGCGTGAGGGTTATTTGTACGGTTTACTATCTTCGACCGTGAGAACTGACATTGACATCGTGCCGCTATGGATCTATCGCTTCGAACCGATTCCACTGGGTTAAATAAAGAGTAACCGGCAGATAATGCAACAGAAGGAACCTGGCCGTTGGATTCGTGGCAACAGGCGGCTATTGGGGCCAAAGGATCAGTCCTGGGCGACGACGGCACCGGTGCGTACTCAGCGGCATGATGCCAACAACACTTTTGGCGGTCGAAGATAGTAAACCGTACAGTTATTTCCTCACCGAAGAACGAAATTTGCAGCGCGGCATCAAAGTCTTCGGTTATGCCGTTTGTCCAGTTGCCACTGTAAACCACTGCATCATGGTCGTCGGCCAGCACCAGCGGGGTGCTGTCGGAACGCCAATTCTCACTCACCAATCAGCAGGTACTAACTGCCCCTCAGTGGCATCATCTTCAATGGCATCTACATCAAGAGGAGGGTAGCCATTTTCCAGATTCCCCACCCACATAAGGTCAAGGATCACTTCTATTTGCTGTCCATCTGCTGAAAACTGTGTTGATAGCGTCTGTCCACAACAAATACCATACCCTACTTCCCCTTCTGGATATATAGGGATTCGATTTCCGCTATTGCTCGTTGCATATTTTTGGCCTCGCCACGGAAAGGATGAATCACTGGTGCAGAATAATCCATCATTTCCAAATTCTACTTGGATTACATTATCCTGTCTGTTGAGCGGTGTGCCATCAGGACAATCATATTGAATGGCGAGCCATCCTATATACCCATCGGGAACAGTATATTCCCACGTGATACCATCATTTCTATTTCTACAACTCGTTAGGGTGATTATGATTAACGCTAGACTAAGTAATAGTTTCATGGGGAAATATCGAACGAAAGGTTTGTTGAGTCCAATCAGATTGCTGGAACACTGTCCTATGTAAATTAGAAAAAGCCTGGTTTTACTAGGTTCTGTTGACATTTGACAAAGTTCTGCTACGGTAGCCGCATGACAACGGTGACATTAACTGACGAACAATGGGAAAAGATGCTTGAGTTTCTACGCAGTGATGCCAGAGCCTATGTGGGCAACGAAGAGGCTTGCCGTCGGTTCGTAGAAGCCGTGATGTGGGTTGACCGCAGTGGGGCACAGTGGCGTCTGCTGCCGGAGCAACAT
Organism: Aggregatilineales bacterium; assembly: GCA_965215855.1. Classification (GTDB taxonomy): domain Bacteria; phylum Chloroflexota; class Anaerolineae; order Aggregatilineales; family J027; genus J027. The sequence goes on from CBDCER010000003.1 coordinate 1,822,489, forward strand.
GGCAAATGGAACAGTGTTTACAAGCGATTCGCCCGCTGGTGTGATCACGGCGTGTGGGAACGGATGCTGGCCCACTTCGCGGATGATCCTGATATGGAAAATGGCATGATTGACAGTACCATTGTGCGGGCGCATGCCTGTGCGGCTGGTGCCGAAAAAAAACGGTGGACAGGCGGAACAGGCGTTGGGGCGCAGTCGCGGTGGGTTCAGCACCAAAATCCATGTGACCGTTGATGGCTTGGGCAACCCGTTGCGACTGGCACTGACCGCCGGACAGCGCCATGATATCATCAAGGCTTCTGATTTGATCATTGACCTCGACTTTGAATATGTCATCGCTGATCGCGGTTATGCCGCCCGCGATTTTCTGGATGAAATCCGTGATACAGGTGCTGAACCCGTGATCCCGCCCAAGAAAAATGCCAAAGCGCCACATGAGTATGACGAGTGGCGGTATCGTGAACGCCATTTGATTGAGTGTTTCATCGGCAAAATCAAGCATTTTCGACGGGTCTTTTCACGCTTCGATAAGCTGGCATCTCGTTATCTTGGCTTTCTACAATTTACCAGTGTTTTGATTTGGTTACGATGAAATGTCAACAGAACCTAAAGATATTCTTATTCATTTCTTATTCCATTCTACCAGGACCACTTTTGCCAGCTACAAAAGTGGTCCCAAGTTTAGGCGATAGGTGTTATGCAAATAAGCAATTTGGATCAAGGTTATCCATTATTGCTTGTGGGGCATTTGCAAACATCAATGATGGGGTTTGTCTTCCCTGGTTGCAGGAAAGATTCCTAGAGCGCAATGGAGTTGGTGAAGTAGAAAAAGGCTCTGGTGGAAGGGCAAGATCTGCTGGGTTCATAGCTGGCCCTTGCGGTGGTTGCTGAACTCCAATGACATGTCTTCCATCAACGGCAACCCATATCTCATGCCACGGGAAACGATCTAAATGCCCACTAATTTCGATGCGATTCCAAGTGAGAGAAAAATACACAAAATAGTGTATGTCAATAGTAGGTGATAGCGGTACCAAAGGGTTGCTAACTGAGCCTTCTATCGTTACTGCATAAGCTTCATCTTGTAGATCCGTAGGGGGGTTTCGCCAGAGCGTATAATCAAGCCGTGCTGGGTTAGGTGGATCAGCCTTATCACGTTCAATGTGGCGCTCAATTCCCATTGGAATGGGGATCGGAAACCACCAAGGCGGACGTTCAACATTGATATATGTTGCTACAGTTTCTCCTGTATCTTGACGAGAACTAAAGGTGGATAATCCAGCGCAAGTATCAAACTGAATCCACCACCAAACTCGAGAACTCACGGGTAACGGATCAGTACCACCATACCATGACCTGTCGTCTCCGTGCCATGTTGCCACAACACCTCTATCAGGGTAAATAAAGTCAATCTCAGCAGGCTCAATAAAGGCTGCTGCCCAAATTTCTACAGGGGTGTTTCCACTCGGATCCATAGGGCAATCGCATATGCTTTCTTAATGGAAAAATGGGCCTTATTGAACCCTCTTGACCTCATTTGATCTATGCATCCGATAAGGTTATCGGGTATTCAGCGCAACACTCAATGTCAAAGCTGCAAATTCGGTTCGATTATTGGGGATTTTGAAGGTCATAATGGCTCATTGTTCGAGAATTAAGGTTTGATATGCGATTGCCCTACTCGGATCCACAGCATTCACCACATTCCCGGCCACATACGCATATCGGTTCAGCGACATGGCTTGCTGCAACATGCCTTCCAACGGATCCAAACTTGGGAACACGCCTAGCGCCGGGTTATAGTACCGCGCTCGCAGATGCACCAATCCGTTGTCATCCGTCGGCTCACCTGTAAACCCAAATGACGTCTGCTCAGTGCCTTGCTCACCCCAGGGCTGTCCATAGGGCGCATAGTGGACGCTGTAGGCCGGATCGAACCCCGCACCATCAATCACGCCACGCACACTGCTCAGACCATCAGCGACCATCCACTGCCAGTCACCAGCCGAGTCTTGCTGTGACAACAACCCACGCTCATGTACAAACCGTTCAGTGTTCGCACCTGTCATGGCCGCGATGACTTTCGCCAAGCCCGGCTGCACATCCAGCAGATACTCTGTCACAACACCACTGACCGTCTGCTGTACACGCTGGCCCAGGCCATTGTAGGCATACGACGACGCTCCCATTCCCAGCAAACGACCCGCACGGTCCCAACTGTAGGTGTTCGTCCCGTCGGATATCATACGCCCGGCATTGTCATAGACAAAACCCGCGCTCGAAATGCGGTTAGCGGCATCATAGGTGTGCGTCTGGCTGCTAAACGGCGAACCGTCCACATTGACAACCTCACTGGTGCGGTTGCCCGCCACATCGTAGCCAAACGTGTAGTCTCGGACAGGGTTCACAGCATCCCAGGCCGCGAAGTAGTCCGCTGTCAGCAAACGCGACAGGTCATCATAGCTGTACTGGAGGGTCTGCCCATCGTAGAGCGTCTCCATCTGCACGAATTCTAGCTTGAAACTGGTTGCGCTACTCGGCACGGCAGCTTTGTTACGTTCAGGGCGGTTGCGGATTTCGAGGGTATGCTGCCCCAGACGCGCCAGCGGAATAGTGACCTCCAGTTGGCCTGCTGTAGCCGCGTATGTATCCAGGCTGCCCCAGAAGACGTTATCGACCAGCACATCGCAGATACTCCGGTCATCATCTGTGCCCAGCGTGAGGGTTATCTCCTCACCGAAAAACGAGATTTGCAACGCGGCATCGAAGTCCTCAGTCACGCCGTTGACCCAATTGCCACTGTAGACCACCGCGTCGTGGTCGTCGGCCATCACCAGAGGCACTGTTCGGCAGCCTCCGGGTGGTTTGCACCACATTTACCGGCGTGTGGCTTGATCCGGAATTCCCGCTATACCAGTGACGGATGAGCTATATAACCAGCACAGGTTATTTGACCAGCATCGTCGGAGTAGGTCGTGTTGCTGGCCTAACTACCATCATCTCATTTGTCGTGCCACTTCAATCCTATTCCAAGCTTTGTCGTAGGTCGTAGATTCGTATGATGCCATCACTGCACCCCAGAGCAATACTACTGTTTGGCACGTCCCACTGACTAGAGTAAATAGTCAGGCCTTCGGGCATATCAAACGCTGTCAAAACGCGGGTAAGATTGGCATCCCAAATCTCAAGACTGCTTGAACGTGATACGGCAGCATATTGTCCATCTGGACTCCATTGAATATCGATAACATCTAGCCACGGTTGCGATAACTCTAAGGTGGCAATGTCTATCAGGAAGGCTTGTGGTGCTGTGCTATCAACCACAGAGAGAATTCTACCATCGGGATGCCATGAGACATGCAGAAATGCAGCTTCATCTGTAACCGGAAGCGTTGCTATCAGTGCCGAGGCATTCAAATCCCAAAGACGAATGGATGTCAGATTGCCGTCCCATGCAACAGCAATAGCCAACATGTTTTCGGAACTCACAGCTAGGTCCACTACCCGATTTTCCATTGTGAGCAATTGTGTTTCTATTTCTGTATCCATATCGTAGCGGGTGATCTCAACAGTGTTTTGTCTGGGGTCTGTAGCATACACGATGTATCGCCCATCAAGTGACCAGACTGCGGCGGATACATTTGGGAAGATTCGTTTTGCTGTGGAACTGATGACATTGCTTGTGTCCCATAATACGAGAGTCGATTCTGAGTGGGTCAAGAGATAGTCCTCAGTCGGATTCCAGCCAATCCATCCAGGATTAACCGTTTCATAAGGGGCTTCCAACTCAACCAATAAATCCTGAGTATCGGAATCCCACAGTATGACATCATTGGATGATCCTCCGGCAGCAATCAGATCGTTGTGCCAATCCAGGGATGATATGGGCAATGGGTAATGCTCATACCGGACATACAGAGGCATCCATGTTTGGGTATCCCACAGTGTAATCGCGCCGCTTGATTCGGAGTCAGATACAGACGCAAAGGTAGTATCTCCCGAAGCCCAGGCTATTAGGCTGATGGTCTGCTCACTGGTTGGAAGCAACTCCAGAGTCCGCGACGTGATATCAAATTGCTGTAGCGAGTTAGGGAATCCACCCAGAATCAATTTGTTACTACCTTGCCAGTGAATACTGCGGAGCAAGCCCATGTCTTGCGGGTAAAAAGCTAAAACTTGTTCTTGCGTACTTACAGACCAGACACCAACTTCAGTCGCGTTGCCAGCGGCAATCCAATCACCATTTTCTCCCCAGGCTGCCCTATCAATCAGGGGTAATGAGAAAAGCTGCGAGAACTCCAAATCGGAAACTTGCCAGATTGTTAGTATGCGGTCTACAGTGATCATGGCAAGTTGAGTGCCATCAAAATTCCAGAACACTGATCTGGCAATATGCTCTAACTGGATTGTATGGAGGGGAGTCGTATCCTCTGGACCCCATACAGAAAGTGTACCATCGTAGGAAGATGTAATATATTGGTTGCGAATAGGGCGTGGAGAAATTGATGTAATACGACCATCATGTGCTTTGAACGTTGATTGTACAGTTTGACTTGTAGCATCGACAATAGCAATATCACCATTAATACTCCCCGTGATGATTATGTCAGTGTTAGGGTACCACGCAATGGCAGTATTCCGACCTGTTTCCAAATGAGCATAATCTCCAAGTTGGTTGTCATATATCCAGATTCCCGAACGACTGGCAACAGCAAGTAGTTCGCCTTGGGGATTCCAGGCCAAGTCTTCAATTGCGCCACGTCCTAATTCAAAGCTGGGATGCAGTTGATATCTTGAAGACGCTTGTAATAGCCGATGTCCGCCGACTAAAACACTTATGATCAGTAAAGATGCTATAACACCGTTTATAATGTGTTTATTGCTCATATGTTCTCCAATAGGGTTTGTATGGAGGTCTAGTTTTTAGACCTCCATAAATATCTATGATTTACGCAAGCCTGGGATCAACAAAATCACCTCTGGGTATACAGCGTGTTGAAGGAATCTTGTAATAGACCTGCTCACCGTCGATATATGTGCCTGTTATAGAATCCCATCTCAGATAGTAATAGGGTCTTGCGGGTAACCCTTGACCACCATGATCGGCAATATAGGGTACTTTGTTCAATGGCTGCGCGGGATCGTAACGAGGTGAAAGATCGCCTATAGTTAGTGCATTTAGCTGATCACTTTCGTTACGTCTCAGTATGGAGCCCCAGCCTACTACTATGCCCACATGAGGTGTTGATGCTTGAGGAAAATCAACCACATCGCCAGCTTCAATTTTCTGGAAATCAGCGTCGTTCAGAGTTGCTTCCAAAGTTGGGGAGGTTATTGCAATGACATCTCCTGTAGTAGTATCTCTATCTACAAGTGATCCTCCATATCCCGGATAACTTGAAATTGTGTGATAGGAAGGGCCGCTTACTATGTTTTCCATATACTGCTGCATTTCATTTGCTCCCCTCCATGCGGAAGTGCCAATACATATTCTGCGGGAACGCACACTTCGAATTATACAAGCCCAGCCTTCGGTGTGGGTTATATTGTTAAGTTGACTAAGATCCGTGTCGGAAATCTCGTTGAGACCTGTCCACCCGCGTCTTCCCAAAGTAGGTTCGTTATAGTGCATTGGTAATCCACCTACGAATAGAGCCATGGACACGAAATTTGCACAATTGGTTGAGTCTGATGAACCACAACCTGAATCTCCTGTACCTGCCCTGTCGTAATTACAGAAAGTAATGTTCGCTCCCCTGTAAGATATTGTTATTTCGCTTTGTGGGTAAGCATTGTCTATGGCAAACTGAGCTGCTTCAGCGGCATCATAGTCCACACAGTAATGGGAAGGCGGATCAGCAACAAGGTTGATTCCACATGGCGGCTCTGAAGCCTGACCACTCGGATCCACAGCATTAATCACATTCCCGGCGACATACGCATACCTATTCAGAGACATCGCCTGCTGCAACACACCTTCCACCGGATCCAACGACGGGAACACACCCAATGCCGGGTTGTAGTACCGCGCTCGCAGATGCACCAGACCGTTGTCATCCGTTGGTTCACCAGTGAAGCCAAATGGCGTCTGCTCAGTGCCTTGCTCGCCCCAGGGCTGTCCATAGGGCGCATAGTGGACGCTGTAGGCCGGATCGAAACCCGTGCCATCAACCACACCACGCACACTGCCCAGACCGTCAGTGACCATCCACTGCCAGTCACCGTTGCTGTCTTGCTGTGACAACAACCCACGTTCATGCACAAAACGCTCAGTATTCGCGCCTGTCATCGCAGCGATAACTTTCGCCAGGCCCGGCTGCACATCTAGCAGATATTCAGTCACGACGCCACTCACCGTCTGTTGCACACGCTGACCCAGGCCATTGTAGACATAGCTACTATCGCCTGCACCCAACAACCGCCCGGCCCTATCCCAACTGTAGGACAGTGTGTCATCAGCCGTCATTTGACCAGCATCGTTGTAGGCAAAACCCGCGCTCGAAATACGGTTGGCGGCATCGTAGGTGTGTGTCTGGCTGCTAAACGGCGACCCATCCACATTGACCACCTCACTGGTGCGGTTGCCCGCCACATCGTAGCCAAACGTGTAATCTCGGACAGGGTTCACATCATCCCAGGCCGCGAAGTAGTCCGCTGCCAGCAAACGCGACAGGTCATCGTAGCTGTACTGGAGGGTCTGCCCATCGTAGAGCGTCTCCATCTGCACGAATTCCAACTTGAAACTGGTTGCACTACTCGGCACAGCGGATTTGTTGCGTTCAGGTCGGTTGCGGATTTCGAGCGTATGCTGCCCCAGACGTGCCAACGGAATAGTGACCTCCAGTTGACCCGGTGTAGCCGCATAGGTGTCCAGGCTGCCCCAGAAGACGTTATCGACCAGCACATCGCAGATACTCCGGTACCACTACCGGCGTTTCTATAAACCAATAGCTTCGTAGTTGAAGCGCCTTACAATTGGTGTAGGCGGTAGATTAACCAGCGGGCCAAACTGATATCCCCAGGTTTCTAAAAGATCATACTCGGCATCATTAAGTAACTCCGAGACAGCTTTCCAGCGAACTGCCGCCATTCGGAACTGAATTTGAAGTGCCATCCAGTTCAAAGGAGATCCATATTTATAGTGGCTATAAATGACTTCAGTCCATGGGGTACGCGGTTGTTTTTCGAGTTCGTCTATGCGTGTCTTTAGATACTCATTTTCTGCACGGTAGGATTCCGATAAATCACCGAGATATGCTCGTTTGCTTTGTGGCAAATCTAATGGTATAGGTTTCTCAGGAAAATCAGTGAGGGTCAATCCGTATAGTAGCCTTATCCATGTACTGAAAGAGTTGTCTTCCTCTGGGTACCGCACATAGGTATTCTTACCCCAGTGTACAAGTGTTTCGGCAGTATCGGTATTGGTTTCTTGGGATATTTTTGTGAACGCATCTTCTAGCAACTTATTTCTGGGAATAAGTTCTTCTTTCGGCTCTAATGATAATCCTGCAATGTATTGCTCAACATAGTGCTTTGCAGTTTCATGCAATATTGATGAGGGGGAAACAGCTAGTCCCATCTGTTCCCAAAAGGGTATTGTTTCTATCATACTAAGTAATACAAATATTGAGAAAAAGAGCGAACAGAATTCTTCTTGATCTTCTTGAGCAAAGTCGAACATGTCTATATCACCTCATGACTGGAATTTTATAGTTTCCCCTCGCTTCCCAACGAATCGGGAAACGAGGGTTACTGTTTTAGAGCCTTTACTTACTCAATTCTTCAAGGTTGAATTTTGGGCCAACTCAACTGAATACACCTGAACAGAACCTATGGCAATCCACCCTGCGTAACCAACTGGCTACAACCAGCGCTGATGGCTCCCAGGGCTAGAGGGCATAAGCCGGAAGCCACGCAGAATGCACCGGCTATTAATACTACGGGCACTACATAAGCGTCGGCGGGAGTCGAAATCACCGGACGGTCGTCAAGCGGACCCGTCCAAACTGGTATTATTCCACCCCCATGACACCCTATCTCGCATAGATTTGCTCCGCCCTCAACTGGTGTGAATACAGGTGAGGAATCGGTAATGGGTTGATGGCAAGCTATGCATGGCATAGACTCGACTACAGGGTTTTCAGTTGCCTCAAGTGGGAAGACAAAAACATAATCTGATGTTAAGGAATACTCGAAAACAAGCATCCGATCAGGGTCAGAAGGCACAATCCTAATACGAATTTGCCCACGACGCAATCGACTTAATTGCCGTATTTCCTCTGAAATCTCATGTCGGCAGTTACCTTCTTGAAGCCCAAATCGATTGAGAGCGTATCTCAGTAGAGGTTGGAGTATCGTTTCAACTTCATGTAGGTGACCATCTATAGTTCCTGCGCCTTCTTCTGTTTCCCTGTAGTACCAGAGATCAAGAGGGTTTTCTGCCAATGCTATCAAATGCACTACCAAGTCTATAGCCGCATCACACAGAGATCCTAACAGTTGGTTGCACAAGTCGAGTTCTCTTTGAGTGCCAGGTCGCGTAATTAGTTCCGTTACCGGAATGCTGCATAGTTGTTGTAGCCTAACCTTAAGGCGTTTAAGCTCGTCCAAGCTTAGAAGGCCTGTTGGATCAATATCATTGATAGGATTTCCAGCGACATACGCATACCTATTCAGCGACATCGCCTGCTGCAATACGCCTTCCAGCGGATCAAGGCTTGGGAACACGCCCAACGCCGGGTTGTAGTACCGCGCTCGCAGATGCACCAGTCCGTTGTCATCCATCGGCTCGCCAGTGAAGCCAAATGGCGTCTGCTCAGTGCCTTGCTCACCCCAGGGCTGTCCATAGGGCGCATAGTGGACGCTGTAGGCCGGATCGAAGCCCGTCCCATCAACCACACCACGCACACTACCCAGGCCATCAGCAACCATCCACTGCCAATCGCCATTGCTATCTTGCTGCGAGAGTAGCCCGCGTTCATGCACAAAGCGCGTGGTGTTCGCGCCTGTCGTGGCCGCAATGACTTTCGCCAGTCCCGGCTGCACATCCAGCAGATATTCTGTCACAACACCACTCACCGTCTGTTGCACGCGCTGCCCCAGGCCATTGTAGGCATAGCTACTGTCACCAGTACCCAACAACCGCCCGGCTCTATCCCAACTGTAGGACAGTGTGCCATCAGCAGTCATCTGACCAGCGTCGTTGTACGCAAAGCCCGCGCTCGAAATGCGGTTGGCAGCATCGTAGGTGTGTGTCTGGCTGCTAAACGGCGCACCGTCCACATTGACAACCTCAATGAGTCGATTACCCGCCACATCATAGCCAAACGTGTAGTCTCGGACAGGGTTCACATCATCCCAGGCCGCGAAGTAGTCCGCTGCCAGCAAACGTGACAGGTCATCATAGGCATAGTCAATGGCATGGCCGTCATAGGCGGTTTCCAACTGCTTGAACTCCAGCTTGAAACTCGTGGAACTGACTGGAACCGCCGCTGTATTGCGTTCCGGGCGGTTGCGGATTTCCACAACATGCAAGCCCAATCGCGCTAAGGGGATCGTCACGGCTAACTCGCCAGGGGTTGCGGCGTAAGTATCCAGGCTGCCCCAGAAGACATTGTCCACATAGACATCACACAGGCTGCGGTCATCATCCGTGCCCAGCTTGAGCGTGATGCCTTCGCTGTACACAACCATCTGCAACGACGCATCAAAGTCCTCGGTGATGCCATTCGTCCAGTTGCCATTGTAGACCACTGCATCATGATCGTCGGCCATGACCAGCGGGGCGCTGTCCGGACGACGGATTACCCTCTTAATTCAGAATACGGTTGTGTATTCAAGCAAGATTTACTTGCTTGTGATTACGTTAATTACACGCATTTACCCAAGGATTGCCAATCGTGTCTGAGTCTGGCCCATTGTATTCAAGATGAGTAATTATCTCTGCCATTCTGTCTGGTTCCAAATCAGAACTTATGACCACATCCATGCCTACTGTATCCTTAATCTTTATCCAAGTGATTCCATTGGATAATACAGTGTATCTTCCGGTCTGTGTCGGTATCCAGTCAGCAATTAATGGAATTGCACTTGTGTTTTGGAGGCTATCAAAGAAAGTGTCGTTAGGTGAAATAAAAATCGTGAAATCTATATCTCCTCTCATATATTCTACGACAACAGGATTCCATCTAACTCCATCTTGCCATCGTTTTGCACAATGTTCATCAAACGACATCATATGTATCGTTCGTTCCCATTCAAATTGCTGCTCATATCCACTAGGGAATATATATGAATAATAACCAGCCTCCTCTAACTGCTGAGGAGAAAGGCTATTGTAGTCGATTTCAGACTGGTTGCTGATGAAAAAGTATCCCAACCCCCCGGCGGTAGCCAGGAGGCTGGTAAAAAGCACAGCATACGTTACCCATCGTCTAGCCGTTATCGGGCCAAGCGGATTCATCAGGCCATAGCTCCATTGGTAGGTCAAAGAAGTATTGGTTTACTGACGGCTGGAGTGAAAACACATCGCTATCACTCGTAGCGCAGAATTCTCTCTCCAAGAACTCCGGTAATGCCTCTATACCGAAAGAAGCGATATAGGAAGCGGCGCGTTCCGCATGTTCAACTATATAGAGATCATTAACGGACTCTCTGTATTCATGAGCATATTCAAGTCTCCTCAAGTCTTCATTTCGACTTCCAATGCTATTTTGCCATGCTGCATGAGGCCCCTGAAGACTACTCTCTTCCAAGCTACGGTTGGCATCCTTTATTAAACCGCCGAACATAGGAAAAGTGTAGAACGCCCATAGATAACCCATATAGTGATGAGTATTGTGAAAATACGGTCTGCGAAATCCATAGCCAGAACTAAAGGTATTCGCTATCTGCTCTGGCGTAGCGAACGGCATATCGTTGTCTAGCTCATCAATGCCCAGGTCGGAAAGGCTTCTAGGTACCGGATATCTTTCTACATCCTCTCTATAGGCTATAGAAGCTAGAGGCAGATAAAAGGTCGGACTTAAGTCCGGTACTCCAGTGTCAACTGAAAAAAACTGCGGCTCAAAGCCTGAATAGTACCATGCAAGCATACGGACAATGTATGATGTATCATCAATAAACCAGGAAAGTATCTCATATCTCCAATTGCTATGAATGACTTCCCAGTAACTTTCAATGAAACACCCCACTTCGGAAATAAACCGTTGACAATCTGTAGCGCCACTGGGTGGACACCACGGGCGACGTACTGGAGGCCGTATCCCCCTGCACCTTTCAAGACAGTCGATATATGTAGCTGTCTCGGCTTGACTTGGAAATCCTTGCAAATCGCTGCCTGGAAACGCTGGGGGAAATGTCGCGTTCATACAATCCTCTTCGCACGAATCCTGATATGAACAATCCAGTTCACCTAGAGATTCGTAGATCTTCCCACTCGGATCCACTAGATTCACCACATTCCCGGCGACATACGCATACCGATTCAGCGACATTGCCTGCTGCAACACACCTTCCACCGGATCAAGACTTGGGAATACGCCCAAACCTGAGTTGTAGTAACGTGCCCGATGATACTGCAAGCCATTCGCATCCAACATTTCACCCGTGAAGGCAAACGGTACATCGAAAGCACCTTGTTCACCAAATGGCGCTCCATACGGTGCAAACAACCGCGACCCTTCTACATCAAAATCGCTATCTGCCTGCACTCGAACGCTGCCTAAACCATCGTTCACGACCCAATGCCATGTACCGCTACTATCTTGCTGCGACAACAACCCACGCTCATGCACGAAACGTTCAGTATTTGCGCCAGTCATCGCAGCGATAACCTTTGCTAATCCAGGTTGTACGTCCAGCAGATAGTCAGTCACAACACCACTCACCGTCTGCTGCACACGCTGACCCAGGCCATTGTAGGCATAGCTACTGTCGCCTGCACCCAACAACCGCCCGGCTCTGTCCCAACTGTAGGACAATGTGCCATCAGCCGTCATCTGACCAGCGTCGTTGTAAACGAAACCAGCATTCGAAATGCGGTTGGCAGCGTCGTAGGTGTGCGTCTGGCTGCTAAACGGCGACCCATCCACATTGACCACCTCACTCAGTCGGTTTCCGGCCACATCATAGCTGAAGTCGTACTCACGCACGGGATTGACTGCATCCCAGGCCGCGAAATAGTCCGCTGCCAGCAAACGCGACAGGTCATCGTAGCTGTACTGGAGGGTCTGCCCATCGTAGAGCGTCTCCATCTGCACGAATTCCAGCTTGAAACTGGTCGGGCTGGTCGGCACAGCGGCTTTGTTGCGCTCAGGACGGTTGCGGATTTCCAACGTGTGTTGACCTAACCGTGCCAACGGAATAGTGACCTCCAGTTGACCCGATGTGGCGGCATAGGTATCCAGGCTGCCCCAGAAAACGTTATCGACCAGCACATCGCAGATACTCCGATCCACGTCTGTACCCAGCGTGAGAGTTATTTCCTCACCGAAGAACGAGATTTGCAGCGCGGCATCGAAGTCCTCGGTCACGCCGTTGACCCAATTGCCACTGTAGACTACTGCATCGTGGTCATCGATCATCACCAGCGGGGCGCTGTCCGGGCGACGGATGAGTTAAGTAGCCCAGATGCCAATTCTTACTCACCAATCAGCAGGCACTAACTGTCCTTCAACCGCATCCTCCTGAATTGCATCGACATCAAGTGGCGGGTAGCCATTCTCCAGATTTCCTACCCACATGAGATCAAGCACAATCTCTATTCGCTGTGCATAGGCTGGGAAATATGATGAGAAAGCCTGTCCACAACAAACACCATAACCCGTTTTCCCTGCTGGTTGTACATATACAGGGATTTGGTCTCCGTTAGTGCTTGTAGCACGTTGTTGACCATGCCAGGAAAAAGATGAATCAGTTGTGCAAAATAGACCGTCTTCTCCAAATGATACTTGTATAACATTCCCTTGTCTGTTGAGCGGTGTGCCGCCAGGACAGTCATATTGAATAGCGAGCCATCCTTCGTACCCATTTGGAATATTGTATTCCCAAATGACATCGTCGTTTCTACAACTTGTTAGGACAATTATGTTTAGCAGGAGGTAGAGCAAAGGTTTGAAAGAGATATGTGATATCAAAGGTTTATCCAATCTAAACTGCTTTATCGTGGCAGTTGGTTGAGTTGTTATCCCTTAATCTGATTGGCAACAACTATTTCTCAGGCTTCAGCTAGGGTCACTTCTGCTTGCCACAAAAGTGACCCCAAGTTTCAACCATTACTGATTGTTATGTGAATAGACAATTCATGTTGAAATTGTCATATACTATTCAATACCTTCGCCAAATTATGGCGAATTGAGGCAGCGTTCAGTGGTATGAATAGCACCGAGAGACGCCACCGTGTTGAAGATACGATCCAATAAAATAGGATCAGGGATTTCTGGAAGTAATTTTAATGTTTCAGCGACATATTTGCGACCACGAAAGAGGGCTTTGAGGTCCAAGACACTGGCATCGGGATACTGAGGATGGAGTTGGCGTAGCAGCACCCGTGCGAGGGTGACCATAAAGAGGGACAAGTTGGCGGCGTTGGTGACCGCCGTCTCGGTGACATTCATGAAGTCTTCCAGACCCCAGTGCTGCTTGGCGTCGCGGAAGTTGAATTCAATCTGGAAGCGTAGGCTATAGTAGTCAATCAAGCGATCATAAGTTAAGCTGAGGTCACTACTGAACAGGATCACCCGCGCTTGTTTACCGGTTTTCAGGTTCGTTTTGACAATGATAACAACATTGAGGGGTTGAGCGAAGTCTTTGTGGAGCAACGTTGCCTGGAAGGTTTGGGTTTGGATACCATCTTCCAGGGTGGTTTCCTTCAAGTAATCATCGGGAATAGCCTGATAGTTGATCTTATCACCATACTTGCGCCGCTGACCACGCGGCAGTTGTGGGCCAGCATAGGGGATGTACAACGCCGCGTCATAGCGCATTTTGGAAATCAGGTGCAAGTCACATTGTCGGGTCATTTGCAGGGCATTATTGTTGCCAAACTTCCCATCCAGTACCAGATAAGTCACCTTGATCGTATCCTTGATAAGTGCCAATTGCCGTTGCACCATCTGTTGAATTTGTTGTAATTCCGGTGTCAGTTCCACCTGGGTCTTATCCTTGTTCTTACTGCCTTTGGGACGTCCTGGCTTGCCTCTTTTCTGTTTCTTCTTGGTCTTTTTCTTGACTGCTTTGGCCGCTGTCTTTTCGGCTTCGCTTCGTACCCGTTGCTCCACCATGCTCGGATAGGCCCGCCGTTCCTCAGTACTAATCAGTGATAGTCCGAAGAACGCCACGCCCGGCACTGGTTTCCCGTACAATCCCGAAAAGAAGCGATCTACCCCATGCGTCTTCTTGCCGGATTTCGTTACGACGCATTCATCGCCTGCCAATAGGTACTCATCTGCTGGGTTGAGTGCGTGTTGGCGAAAAAATGTCCAATGCAGGTCTGCCCAAGGTAGCACCGTGTGGAACAATCGCTGTATCGTCCGATAGCTCCCGCCCTTGTCGGCCCACCGTGAAATACCCAGCATCGTGACCCGCCCCGTCATCGCTAGAATAGCTGGGATAATCCGGCTCAGTTGTCGTATGGTTGTTGGCGATACGTGTGCCTCAAGGCAGAGCAAAAGTGTTACAATATCAATCATGGGCTTTCTTCGTCATGTCTTGTTGGCTTTGATGTTTACGCAAACAACTTTACACGACGCTAAAGCCCTTTCAATCCCTCATTTTTGGCGAAGGTATTGACTATTGCTGGGATATTCACCAACATTGATGGTGATGTTCGGAATCCGAACGCAGCACAGGAGAGATTCACGGATGCTCCTAATGTCACAGTTATATTAGGCAGAAATTCTGCTGATGGGGCTAAATCAAACGCCGTTTGTGTTGGTCCACGTGGTGGTAATTGGAGTGCATATACGCCGGTTCCATTTACGCTAATCCATAATTCGTGCCAAGGATAACGGTCTACTCTGCTGCGAACGCGGATATCATTTGTAGCAAGTGAGAACACTATATCATGGTTGATCTCAATAGCAGGTGAAAATGAAATCAACGGGTTGCTGCCTGCTCCTTCTATATGTACCTCGTAGAACTCAAATCTTTGTCCTTGGCTAGTATTAACCCAAAATCTGATAGTCGCTGGGTCAGGGGGGGGAGCTTTATCAGACTCATCGTGGTATTTATAACCAGGTGGCCTTGACAGCCCCGGCGTCATTGGAAGCCAAAGCCCAGGATCCCATGAGTAGTAAGTTGCCCGGGTTATACCTGTGTCTTGACTAGAATTGAATGTTGAAATAGCGCAGGTGTCAAACTGTACCCACCACCAGATTCGAGAACTCATTGGCAATGCTTGTGTACCATTATACCAGGATCTGTCATCCCCATCCCATGTTGCCATAGTAACTGCAGCAGGATGTGGGAATTGTATCTCAGAAGGTTCGATAAAGGCTGCCGCCCAAATCTCCACTGAAGCATTACCACTCGGATCAACAGCATTCACTACATTCCCAGCCACATACGCATACCGGTTCAGCGACATCGCCTGTTGCAACATGCCTTCCACCGGATCCAGCGACGGGAACACGCCCAGCGACGGGTTGTAGTACCGCGCTCGCAGATGCACCAGTCCATTGTCATCCGTCGGCTCACCAGTAAACCCGAACGGCGTTTGCTCAGTGCCTTGCTCACCCCAGGGCTGTCCGTAGGGCGCATAGTGGACGCTGTAGGCCGGATCAAAACCCGTGCCATCAACCACACCACGCACACTACCTAAACCATCGGTGACCATCCACTGCCAGTCACCATTGCTATCTTGCTGTGACAACAAGCCACGCTCATGCACAAAGCGGTCAGTATTCGCGCCAGTCATCGCAGCGATAACCTTTGCTAATCCAGGTTGCACATCCAGCAGGTAGTCAGTCACAACCCCACTGACCGTCTGTTGCACACGCTGACCCAGGCCATTGTAGGCATAGCTACTGTCGCCTGCGCCCAACAACCGCCCGGCTCTATCCCAACTGTAGGACAGCGTGCCATCAGCCGTCATTTGACCAGCGTCGTTGTAAGCGAAACCAGCATTCGAGATGCGGTTTGCTGCATCGTAAGTGTGAGTCTGGCTACTAAATGGTGACCCGTTCACATTGACAACCTCACTGGTGCGATTCCCCGCCACATCGTAGCTGAAGTCGTACTCACGCACAGGATTGACCGCATCCCAGGCCGCGAAGTAGTCCGCTGCCAGCAAACGCGACAGGTCGTCGTAGCTGTACTGGAGGGTCTGCCCATCGTAGAGCGTCTCCATTTGCACGAATTCCAGCTTGAAACTGGTTGCGCTACTCGGCACGGCGGCTTTGTTACGTTCAGGCCGGTTGCGGATTTCGAGTGTGTGCTGGCCTAAACGTGCCAACGGAATAGTGACCGCCAGTTGACCCGATGTGGCCGCATACGTATCCTGGGTACTACCAAGATCGGCGCGTAGATGTACGTTAACTGTCTGATAAAAACCTCAAATCGCCCGTAAGTTCAGACAAAATGTCGCATTTTACGGTGGGTTTTTGTACGACATGAGGTCGCACTTAAACGTCCGTTATCTTCAGACATGATTTCCAGGTGAATTTGCATGGAAAACACCGCAGATTGTTCCAAAATAGTTGCATTGGAGCCATTTCCCACCCAAATTCGCCCTCAAAACGTATTCCTTAGCGTACATTTACGGGCGAATCTTGGTGATACCCAAATAGGAGCGACGGCTTTCACGAACCGCCGCTCCGAACAATCTCCGATAAGGAGAGTGCTTATCAGTTACTCTGGTCTCTCTCAGTCAGAGTAATCTCCAAGGGGCTTTCAAAGTCCACATAGGTGACATAACTAAGGTGTCCTGTTACATATCCATCTGCCGAAACTATCACCTCTAAAATATCGTCCTCGGCAATGTGAGGTATGATACCGTTGAAACTTCCATCCTGGTCAGTGATGAGAAGAAGATCATCTATAGGTACTGAATTAGGACAGCTTGTTTGCTGTTTACTCCGAATGAGTATCTCGGCTCCGGCTATAGGCTTCTGATCTTGGTTACTGACGATTCCTGTCACTCCAACATTGGTAGCAACCCCACAATCAGGTACAGGCATTGTCCTTAACAAAGAACATATACCACACGTAGCTACAATTGGAGCCAGAATCACAAGGTAGCCGAATCTTCTAGTAAGGCCGTGTGCTAGGCCCGAAAAATAGCGATACTTGGTATCCATTTTGCTCAAGATCTCCTACTTCTCCTGTAGACAGTGGATTATAGTCATGCGGTATTTGAACATGTAGAGGGGCATAGGTGTTTGTTTCTTGCAATGTCGCAAGACTTGCATCAATTTGGCAAGGACTGCCACAAGGCCAAAAAACAGAGTAAACGTTTGAATGCCACCAAGACGAATAGATGTCGAAGGTCTTAGCCATTCCCGCCTTTTCCAATGCTGTGAAATCTCCAACATACATGCCGAATGGATGATCAGGTGTACCTAGTCCTCCTGTTTCTGGTTGTCTTTCTAAAAGACCTTCATCGATAGCATCGGGCTGACAACCAGGATCGGTTCCACACCAGTCATAGAAATCGTAGAATTCTATTCTTTGGGATACTGACACGATTAGATTATCACCTTGCCTCTCGGTGATTTGAATTGTTGCTCTGTCATCATACGTTCGAATTGCTGAACCTCCGAAAGCCGGATACAATCGGGTTTCTTCAAGGAAGCGTATGTTACGTTCTTCCCAAGGGGTAACTGTCACATCTAGGGGGGGCGAAGGAATAAGCGTATTGTCAACGTTCTGAATTAATCCCAGAAGCTGACTGATACCACTAGTCCGTATACTTCCAAACGTATGCTCCTTCAGTTTATCATTTACACCCGCCATAAAATATGACTGAGCAAGGATTGAATCAGGTTCAAAGTAGATAGGCCGTCGTCTTATGTTGCTAAGACTTTCGCCATAGAGGTAATGATACATAAAGTCAGCAGCCGGAGTTCCGGTTGCATATCCCCCGGTCATAAGTATTCTGAGTTTGATCATTATCTCTTGTAGACAAAGCCATTCAAATCTGGCATTGTCACAGCTGCCCTGTCGAGGATCATTGCTTGCTTGATGACCCGTTGGATCTGCAAATTTAATGGGATTTCCAACGACATAACAATACAAGTTTAATGACGTCGGCTGCTGTATAGATCCCTCGAATACATCTACGCTTGGAAACACGCCCAACGCCGGATTGTAGTACCGCGCACGCAGATGCACCAGTCCGTTGTCATCCATCGGCTCGCCTGTGAAAGCAAATGGCACTGTGAAAGTACCTTGTTCATCATAAGGTACACCGTAAGGCGCAAAATGCCGTGATGCCACTGCATCAAAGCCACCATCAACCACACCACGCACACTACCCAGGCCATCAGTGACCATCCACTGCCAGTCACCAGCCGAGTCCTGTTGTGACAATAATCCGCGCTCATGCACATACCGCTCAGTATTCGCACCTGTCGTGGCCGCAATGACTTTCGCCAGTCCCGGCTGCACATCCAGCAGATAGTCAGTAACAACGCCACTCACCGTCTGTTGCACACGCTGACCCAGGCCATTGTAGGCATAAGCAGCAGTGTCCATACCCAGCAAGCGACTGGCACGGTCCCAACTGTAGGTGTTCGTCCCGTCGGATGTCATGCGTCCGGCATTGTCATAGGCAAAGCCCGCGCTCGAAATGCGGTTGGCGGCATCGTAGGTGTGTGTTTGACTGCTAAACGGCGACCCGTCTACATTGACAACCTCAGTGAGCCGGTTCCCCGCCACATCATAAGCAAACGTGTAGTCTCGGACAGGGTTCACACCATCCCAGGCCGTGAAGTAATCCGCTGCCAGCAACCGCGACAGGTCATCGTAGGTATAGTCAATGGAATGACCATCATACGCGGTTTCTAACTGCTTGAACTCCAGCTTGAAACTCGTAGAACTGGTTGGCATGGCGGCTTTGTTGCGCTCAGGACGGTTACGGATTTCAACCACATGCAAGCCCAACCGTGCCAACGGGATCGTCACGGCTAACTCGCCAGGAGTAGCGGCATACGTATCCAGGCTGCCCCAGAAGACATTGTCCACGTAAACATCACACAGGCTGCGGTCATCATCTGTGCCCAGCTTGAGCGTGAAACCCTCGCTATACACGGCAATCTGCAACGACGCATCAAAGTCTTCCGTGATGCCATTCGTCCAGTTGCCGTGATACGTAACCGCGTCCGTATCATCATAAGCAATGACGACGGGCGTACTGTCCGGCTGTCTCTGGAGAGACCACACTATGTTTACCGCCATGCGGCCTGATCCAAAACACCCGTTTATACAGCGGTGAATGAGCTGAGTAACCAGGATGCCTAATTTGCTGCTAAA
Organism: Aggregatilineales bacterium; assembly: GCA_965215855.1. GTDB lineage: Bacteria > Chloroflexota > Anaerolineae > Aggregatilineales > J027 > J027. The sequence goes on from CBDCER010000003.1 coordinate 1,841,959, forward strand.
TAAGTCTTGAACACTACTGGCCTATTCTAATCCACATTGCCATCGAAAGTATAAGGTGAAGTAGGTTACATCATATCCCTCGCGGATATTGACCTGATAGAAAAGGTAGTCATTAGGTTGAGCAGAGCAAACCATCATAGTATTGTCTCCAATCTCCATTTGGCGGCATTCTGCAATTTCTTTATAAAAAAGAAGCACTTGTTCTGATGTATCTACAGATTCATACTCCTGTTCAATCTCGCCCACGTATGGATTTTGAGAGTCAGCAGTATCGCTAGCGTTAACAAGAGTTGATGCGGGATATATAGGAACTTCAGGTATCACATTATCACGGCATTTCATCTTCTCACTCCCATAATATGAGAATATGCAACAGAAGAAAACACAACCTACTATTGAAAATATTGTTAACCACACCAACAGTCTAGAACACCCGATTCTTACTGCCATTTCTACTTCACTATCCTTCTATAAAGCAGAATAGCGGTGTTGTGTATAAATTACACAACACCTTTGAATTTCTACTGTTCGTCCAAGCTTCGTTCGTATTCGTCTAACCACTCAAACCAATCGTAAGCGCCATAAAGCGCATTATGGTCTCCGGCACGATAAATCTCTCTCAACTCAGCTCGGTCATAGAGATAACCTAGGTCTGGTATGATTGGATTGACGGTTGGCCACCACCAGATTTTGTAGACGTATCCCCAATCAGGATTTCCGCTATTAATAGCGTTTCTCAGAGTATCAATGTTATCAATAGATCTGATTTCTGAGCCGATTAATCTTGCTAGCGGCGATGGGAATTGACGGTTTTGATTGTTACATTGACCACTTCTCGAGTTACTATTATCAGGATGTCCACATTCATCTAACAGAAGCAACAACCGAGGGAACCAATGTCGCCATTTATTTAAACCCAGCATTCGTTCGAATCTATAGGTTGATCCGTAATTATTGTCCCAAACACTAAGCGATTCTTGTTCATCAAATACGTCGCACATTGTTTGAATCTCAGCTTCAGCAGTTTGGGCAGGTACACCGTCATAAATTTCTCGTTTGGCCTTGTAGAAACCAATTAGATCGGATACTAAGTCCTCCTCCGAAAACGACGATGCAGTTAATCCTGGAAAAATACCATAGTCTGGCATTATGAGATAGTCAGTTCTACTCCCTTGGGCTGATTCAAAAAGCTCATTAGCCTCCATAAATATACCAAGGGCTAAGGATATTTCTGTTGCTTGATCTGCATATCGCAACAGTGTAGCAGGGATAATCGCAGTATCATCAAATAGGGGTATAGTTACAGTGATACCGAAGCGGGATCCCGTGATGGTAATTTCGTGGGAGATACCATAGTATGAATATTCTCCTGACTGGCTATGAGCAACTGCTTGTCTCATAGTTAACAACAGGCCTCTATGGGCATACGCATGAGAACTGTCAATCCAACCACAATGACAGGAATACTTAGCCGTGCCATCTTCCACATCGCCTCTGCTGAGATTTCCACTCGGATCTATGCGATTAATCACATTCCCGGCCACATACGCATACCTATTCAGCGACATCGCCTGCTGCAACACGCCTTCCACCGGATCCAGCGACGGGAACACACCCAATGCCGGGTTGTAGTACCGCGCTCGCAGATGCACCAGTCCGTTGTCATCCGTCGGTTCACCTGTGAAGCCAAATGGCGTCTGCTCAGTGCCTTGCTCACCCCAGGGCTGTCCATAGGGCGCATAGTGGACGCTGTAGGCCGGATCGAAGCCCGCCCCATCGACCACGCCACGCACATTGCCCAGACCATCAGTGACCATCCATTGCCAGTCGCCATTGCTGTCTTGCTGCGACAACAACCCACGCTCATGCACAAAACGCTCAGTATTCGCACCCGTTGTGGCCGCGATGACTTTTGCCAAGCCGGGTTGTGTGTCGAGCAAATAGTCGGTCACAACACCACTCACGGTTTGTTGCACACGCTGGCCCAAGCCGTTATACGCATATGACGACACTCCCATTCCGAGCAAACGACCCGCACGGTCCCAACTATAGGTATTCGTGCCGTCGGATGTCATGCGCCCGGCATTATCATAGGCAAAGCCAGCATTCGAGATGCGGTTAGCGGCATCGTAGGTATAGTCCGTCTGGGTCGGTGCGCCACCATCTACCGTCAGGATTTCTTGCACGCGATTACCCGCCACATCATAGCTGAAGTCGTACTCACGCACGGGATTGACTGCATCCCAGGCCGCGAAGTAGTCCGCTGCCAGCAAACGCGACAGGTCATCGTAGCTGTACTGGAGGGTTTGCCCATCGTAGAGCGTCTCCATCTGCACAAATTCCAGCTTGAAACTGGTTGCGCTACTTGGCACGGCGGCTTTGTTGCGTTCAGGCCGGTTGCGGACTTCAAGCGTATGCTGTCCTAATCGTGCCAATGGAATAGTGACCTCCAGTTGACCCGATGTAGCCGCATAAGTATCCAGGCTGCCCCAGAAGACGTTATCGACCAGCACATCGCAGACACTCCGGTCTACATCCGTGCCCAGCGTGAGGGCTATTTCCTCACCGAAGAACGAGATTTGCAGCGCGGCATCGAAGTCCTCAGTCACGCCGTTGACCCAATTGCCACTGTAGACCACCGCGTCATGATCGTCGGCCAAAACCAGCGGGGTGCTGTCGGGGCTACGGATGACATCGGTGGCAGTGGTACGGTTGCCGAGCGCATCCAGCGTATAGGCAAAACGCCCCAGCGTGCCCCCCTCAGCCCGGTGTTCAAGCTGCGATTTCGATGGCGATAGGCTGGCCGAAGTAATCTACAGCGACAACATCTGGCCCTGCGGATTAATTAGAGTGGATGCCCCAGAGTCGGATAGTACGATCCTTGCCCCCAGAAGCCAAGATAGTTCCAGACGAGTTGAAAGTTAACCCATCAATGGCTCCATCAAGGTGAAATGGATGTGCATTTATTGAAGCAACCTCTAAACCATCAATGGTGTCCCAGAACTGAATAATACCATCAACGCGACCTCCGGCTAGTAAAGGTTCGCTGGGGTGGAAAGCCAACCCTGTAATCGCAGGGCCGCTTTGATTTAGCTCTACTAGGCGTTCGCCAGTCGCTAAGTCCCACAAATATACAGTGCCATCTCTGCCTGCTGAAGCGAGTTTAGACCCATCTGGACTAAATACTAAACTCGTCATTTCTGAACGAATATGAGGAACAATAGTCCAGAGGTTTTCACGCGCAGATAGATCCCACAGCGATAGACTGCCTACAGCTAGAAGCGAACTGTCTGGACTGAATAGCAGTCCACGGCCAGCAGTTACAGGCAGTTCCAATACCCTTTCACCTGTAGTGATATCCCACAAATACAACGGATCGTAAAAAGACATAGCAGCCAGAAGGTTTCCATCATGGCTGAAATCTATGCCAGATACTCTTTCAAGTTGTGCAGGGAGAACCAAATGTGTTGTGTCAGAATCTATGTCGTAGATATGAATTTCCAGGGAGTCATGTAAGTTAAAGGCAACTCGCCTCGCTACAGGGTCTAGAGCAACAGGGCCAACAGTTACGCCAGTGAAAAGCGTTAAATCTTCTTCATCTCCAGTCTGAAGATTCCAATAACGAACTGTGGCTCCAGTATCTACAATTCTATCGCCCCAAATAGACAATATAAGCGTATCGTCAGTGTTAAACGCCATCTTCTCAAGTAACCAGTGTCTTCCTGCGCCTGGTAGACTATCAATTTCTTCAAAGGATGCAACATTCCATAGGTATACAGCTCCGTCTATATCTATTGTGGCCAAAACTGAGCCATCAGGGCTAAAACGCAAGTTGGCAGAATTAACTACGGACAATACAGCTAAGACCTCCGATGTATTTGCATCAAAGAGTTGCACAGTTTCTCCGCCTGCGGCAACTACATTGCCATTAGGGGCAAAATCCATCGTGGTTGTTCTTGTGTCACTTTGCAAAGTTTTGTATAGGCTCATAGTCTCTATATCCCAAATAGATACAGTATTATCTGTGGAAGAACTAGAGGCTAGCCGCGTTCCCCCGGAGTCGAATTTCAAATTTGTGATTGGTGCATTGTGGCTGCTCAGTGTAGCCACAAGTATGTCGTTTTCCCAATCCCATATTTCAACACTTCTGCGATTGGCAATAGCTAAGTATTCCCCATCGGGACTGAACTGGACTGGGCCAGATCCCTCAAGAGAGAGCTTTTCTGTTAAAGTAGCTATATCCCATATTACAATACGTCTCCCATCGCCAGATGCTAACAATGCTCCGTCCGGACTGAAGGAAATATCAATAATTCGATGTTGATTGCTATTAAGAGTTGATAATTCCTCTCCTGTTTCAAAGCTCCATAGGATTATGGTACTCTCTTCAGTCACTAAATCAACTATGCTACCTGCTATAATGTTGCCATCAGGACTAAAATCTACGGTGGTAGTCACATTATGGTAACTTGAGAGAAGGGTTGGTGAGGTTTCAAAGTTGTTTACATTATAAATCCAAACACCAGCTGCACTAGCTAATGCCAAACGTTGTCCGTTAGGTGACCATGTAACTTCATTCAGCCAACCCTGCCCCAACACAGATAACTGTGTTAGTTCATCAACGTTTTTCGCAGTAATAACTTGTAAATCTGGTGGCAAAAGGGGATTAGGTGTTCCTGACTGGCTGTAAATTGGATTCTCAAGGTGGTGCATAAGCCCTATATAGCAAATTATCAATGCTATAGACCATTTTCTAACTAGTTGCATGATTGGATACCCTTTCTGTCGCAAGTTGTATTCCTACGTTTATGGCTGGTCTCGCATATATTAATTATTGTCTATTATCACGTATGATGCAGGAAACCAGCCCTTGATACAATGGGTTTGTAATTGTAAAAGGGCTGGTTTCGAGGTTCTCCGTGCATCACTCAAGGGTTATTATAGGCGTAAACCCGTATTGGGTCTTAGGTACAGACGTTCAGATGGAATAGATATAACATCAGGAATTGTATAAAATTCCCATCCCCCTGTAGTGTCCCACCTACCGAGAGGGTTGACTCCATCATTTACTGCTGTACAGTAGAATGGCCTGGGTCTTGGATCTTGGGTCCACCCACCAACACCATAGCTATAGTCCGCAACATATGGAACATATGATGTGGTTGTGCGCCTCTCCTCTAATACAGGAAATTGTCCTGTGTTTTCGTTTTCGATTACATCAGCACATAGATTGGGTGGCCCCCAACCCACCACAAGTAAACCATGTGCAGAGGAAGGTATAAACATGTAGTCACCAGCTCTTAGGCTGACCATATTTCCGTCTACGCTGACGTTTACTAACTTATCCAGTCTGGCTTCTAATCTATCGGAGTTGGTTATCTCGCCAGTATTGTAGTCGATTAGGGGGCCAGTGGAAAACACATAAGGAGGACCGGGGTCAGGTATGCCCTCAGATACAAACTCCTGTGGTAGTTGAGTTCCTCCAATATCTCGAATATACCGCTTAAGTTGTAAGTGGCCTTTCCAGTTGGAAGTCGCATTATATTCATTATGCCTTATGTTGGTATATTTCTCGATATAATCCTCAAAACATACTCTCCAACCTCCATCATACCCACCGCTGCCGCCAGCACATTGACTGGGAGCTAAGGGGTCATCATCTAAAGCGAGCGTCATTGGCAGATTTCCACCAAACCAGAGAGCCTCAGAAACGAAAGTTGCTGATCCCGTTGCTCCTACATATATATTTTCGGAACTTGTTTCTCCGGTTAAATAGTGATATCTAAAGCCGACATGCGATACTCTGTTTATAGGTGGCGGCATAAGATAATTTCTACGACTATTATCTGATGCCCATGCTGCTGCTGCGGAGCGGTTATATGGAAAAGCCACAAGATAATTGGGAATTCCACATAACGGGTCTGCTCCACTCGGATCACTCCAATTCGGTACTCGTCCTTCGGCGTAGGAATAGTGATTTATTGACATGATGCGTTCTAATGTGCCTTCGACTGGATCCAAACTTGGAAATACTCCCAACGCTGGATTCAGATAACGCGCTCGGTGATACTGCAAGCCATTGGCATCCAGCATTTCACCTGTGAAAGCAAATGGCACGCTGAAAGCACCTTGCTCATCATAAGCTACACCATAAGGCGCAAAATGCCGTGATCCTACTGCATCAAATCCATCATCAACTACACCACGCACACTATCCAAGCCATCTTTAACCATCCACTGCCAATCACCAGCCGAATCCTGTTGGGATAACAGCCCACGCTCATGCACAAACCGTTCAGTATTTGCGCCAGTCGTGGCCGCGATGACCTTCGCCAAGCCCGGCTGCACATCCAGCAGATAATCGGTCACAACGCCACTCACTGTCTGTTGCACGCGCTGACCCAGGCCATTGTAGGCATAGCTACTGTCGCCGGCACCCAACAACCGCCCGGCTCTATCCCAACTGTAGGACAGTGTGCCATCAGCGGTCATTTGACCAGCGTCGTTGTAAGCGCAACCAGCATTCGAGATGCGGTTGGCGGCATCATAAGTGTGCGTCTGGCTGCTAAACGGCGTACCGTCCACATTGACCACCTCACTGAGCCGGTTGCCCGCCACATCGTAGCCAAACGTGTAGTCTCGGACAGGATTGACCGCATCCCAGGCGGCGAAGTAGTCCGCTGCCAGCAACCGCGATAGGTCATCGTAGCTGTACTGGAGGGTCTGCCCATCGTAGAGCGTCTCCATCTGCACAAATTCCAGCTTGAAACTGGTCGCACTGGTCGGCACGGCGGCTTTGTTGCGTTCAGGGCGGTTGCGGATTTCGAGCGTATGCTGACCTAACCGCGCCAACGGAATAGTGACCTCCAGTTGGCCCGATGTGACTGCGTAGGTATCCAGGCTGCCCCAGAAGACGTTATCGACCAGCACATCACAGATACTCCGGTTTACATCTGTACCCAGCGTGAGGGCTATCTCCTCACCGAAAAACGAGATTCGCAGCGCGGCATCGAAGTCCTCTGTCGCACCGTTAACTCTATTGCCGCTGTCCCTGCTTTCACTACGGAATCGCCGTAAGGCTCACTGGTTCTAGACTATCTACCCTCATTACCCATATATCTGATCGGGTAACTGTAAATGTAATATATGCCAATTCTGCTGAATTCGGCGACCAGACAGGATTTCTACCCTGGCTTTCGTAGATGAACTCTGATGTCTCTATATCCATAATACCGAAATATGGAGAATACGAGGTCTCGCTATCGAACCATTGGTAAGTGAGATAATGTCTATCAGGAGACCAACCAATTAATATACGCCCAGTTGGTTGAGTAATGGTATTGCGAACGCTTCCATCTGTATTCAAGAGCAAAGTTTCCGACTGAGTTTGTATAGGTATAGTGTGGTCGTCAATAAAACCAAGTGGTATTCTGAATATACCGCTATATAATAAGTAGTGTTCCAGTGTATTAGTATTTAATGTCCAAAGTTCGGCGATTTCCTCCGCAGATTCTACTGTAGTATAGGCGACCAACGAACTATCGGGAGACCAACTAGGAAAAAAACTACCTTGTTCGGTAGCCTGTTCGTGTATTATTATAGAATTCTGGCTAGGAATATCATGCAACCACATCTTTGTAACCCCATTACCCTCATCAAATGTATCAAAAATAATGTGCATACCATTGGGTGACCAGCGAAAATATGTTACAGCGTCTTCAATGTCAGTAGTCAAATTTACTGTGTTTGATAGACTTAACAGCCATAAATCCCCAGAGTCTGAAATTGCTGCAATTAAATTTTCAACTGGAGACCACTCATAAGCTGGCGGAGTAAATGAATCAATGTCTTCTGTGAGGTTAATATGGAAACTAGCATCTGTACTCATAACATGAACATCACGAGGGTCCATCCATGAAGAAAATGCTATAAAACTCCCGTCGTATGACCACTTTGGAAATAAAGCGTCATGCATACTTTCGGTGAGAATTCTGATTGCGTTGGTATCTCGATTGACAACCCAAATATTCCTATTGAGTTGTTCGTCGCTAGAGCCAGAGAATGCTAACTCGCTACCGCTATCATCAGGAGACCATGAGATACTTATTATTTGAGAAAAAACTTGTGATTGTGCGAATGTGGTAGGTAGAGCAAGAAGAATCCAACAACATAGTGTGAAAACAATTGCTAGGTGTTTCATGATAGTTTCCTTTTTCTTGGCCCTTGTGTCCAGCATAATGTAACTATGCTGGACACAAGCACTAAAAGTGTTCAAGTTAGGGCGTATTCCCTAAATTGAGATTACCCAAGTTAACAGCCTCAAATTATACATCCCCATTGGGGGTTGGCTGGACTTCCAATCGTTCTGTAAACGTGGTCAAGAGTATCCGCTATAAAACAATCTGGTGCTACGATTCTCGGAGGAATGGCAATAGATACTGCACCCAGGATAGTGTCAAGTATAACCACTAAACTACTGTTGCCGCCTAGTAACTCTGCGAGTGGACCCAGATCAGGCATAAAAGGTATTGAAGCCTGCTGTCGTGCGATAGAGGTCAAGACGGCAATCTCGTCATCTGTGAATGGGCTACATATGTCTTGAAAATATAGCGCGTGTTCTAGTACCCATAAAGCAGTGGCATTGCCAAAGACAATATCATTCAGGCCAGTCCAATCGGAGGATTCATACAGCAGATCAAAAGCTTCTTCTGCTTCTCGCTGGCAATCACGAGGTGGCTCTTGTGATGCTGTAGCAGATGGTTGTTGGGCGAAAAGAGCTGAACCGCCTTGCTCAGAAAAATCGAACCATGTGTGTGGTCCGTTAGGATAATTAGGATAATATGTCACGCGACCGCAACTAACATGGGCAGAACGTTCTGGAGTTCCATCAAAGGCTATTATTGTATCCCCTTCGAATATCGCCATACCACTGGGGTAATAATCGTTCCATTCCCATTGATTTGAGCTACAATGTCGTACAAACACCGGACCACAATATTGCCCATCTTGCGACATAGGAGTTAAATTACCGACAAGTTCACCGGTGCAATAAGATGGTGGCATCAATGGAATAGGAGGAGTAGTTACACAATTAGCGACACAATTGCTGAGTGCTGGCTCTTGAGGATAGAAACGTTGACAGGCCGGAATACACAGATGGGCAAAACTATTTGTGGTCGATTGTTCCCCCTGACACATTAGAGGTGGTATCTCGTGTATTAACCCAGAAGGATCCACCAAATTAACCACGTTCCCAGCCACATACGCATATCGGTTCAGCGACATTGCCTGCTTCAACACACCTTCCAGCGAATCAAGACTTGGGAATACACCCAGCGCCGGGTTATAGTACCGCGCTCGCAGATGCACCAATCCGTTGTCATCCGTCGGTTCACCAGTGAAGCCAAACGGCGTCTGCTCAGTGCCTTGCTCACCCCAGGGCTGTCCGTATGGCGCATAGTGGACGCTGTAGGCCGGATCGAATCCAGCGCCATCAACCACACCACGCACACTGCCCAGACCATCAGTGACCATCCACTGCCAGTCACCATTGCTGTCCTGTTGTGACAACAACCCACGCACATGCACAAAACGCTCAGTATTCGCGCCAGTCATCGCAGCGATGACTTTCGCCAAGCCCGGCTGCACATCCAGCAGATACTCGGTCACGACGCCACTCACCGTCTGTTGCACACGCTGACCCAAGCCGTTGTAGATCACCGCATCATGGTCGTCTTCCATCACCAGCGGGACGCTGTGCGGCAGCTTCCGGGTGGTTTACCACATCTACCGGCGTGTGGCTTAATACGGAATTTCAGGTGATACAGCGGCGGACGAGCTAAGTAACCAGCACATGCCACTATCTATCATGGTCAGGCATCCAGCCGAAACACGCAGGAGACAGAGTACATCCACCTATTTCCCTGTGCAGCATTCCATCGGCACTCATTATATTCACGACACGATAATTGAAGCCTGCATCGCTGAAGGCAAAAAGCCAATTCTGGGTTGGATTCCAGTAGACTTGAGCCATACCAATAATGTCGCTGTCTGGATAGACCCCGTTGATTAATTCCATCTGATGCTGTGTTCCAGTAGTGATATTCAACATGTAACCGTAACCAGCACTAGTGTAGCCAACATAAGTATCGTTGTGCAGTGGCGATATGTAGTCGATTCCATAATTTGACAAACTAGCATACTGTGCGGTGGTGTGTGAGTCTACATCATGAACATATAAATATTCATGATTGCTGAACACAATTTGTCGTCCATCATTTGTCCACCAAAAAGGTTCAATGAAAGCCTGTTGGGTTGTCGCTATATGTTGCATGCGCCTTTCAGGTACTATAAATAAAGATAGCCCTTCGGACATGTGAATGGCTGCCATATCGCCCTGTGGTCGCCAGGCCGTCTTTGGGTACGGAACCGACCTTGAGTAGATATGCTGGGGCTGTGGAGGGAATAACCTTGCCGTATCTTGAACAAGCAAATTGATTGATTGATCGTTCAACCCCAGTAGCCATAATTCAAATGTGGTCTGACTGGTGCTACATCCATTCGCTAAGAAGACCAATGCGTAGTCACCAGTTGCATTCCAATCGACAAGAGCCACCTCCTGATTTGGAATAGTGATATATTCTAATTCGCCATCGTATATATTCTCTATAATTAGCATATTCTCGGAGGGATGAACATAAGTAAGCGATCCTTGAGGTGACCATACCGGCAGTATTGTATTGCATGCAGAATGATAGGCTGTGCGTGTTGTTACCTGCCCATCTTTTGAGATTACTTGCAATGTGCGAGACCGGGAATCAGCGCCAAAGGCACTGTAGAATGCGACAATATGACTACCATCGGGAGCCGCAAGTAGCCCAGCAGTATTCAGACCAAGCGCATCGTCGCGGCTAGCGACGATCAAGTGTTGGGTCTCAGCATCAAATACGACGAACTCCCGATAGCGTGTTCCTAATGGCACATGATCAATGAGCAGTATGCTGCCAGTCTGAAACCATACTGCATTGAATATGTACTCCGATTGTATTTGAGGCGAGATAGAGTTTCCGTACCGATCTATGACAAAAATGCTAGAACTGACATCATATTGCCGTGTCATCCAGGCAAAGTAGTTACCGGAGGGAGACCAGCCGGGTCCCACAATGAAATGTTCACTAGGTAACGTGAATGCTGTAAGGTAGCGACTATCACTACCATCTGCTCGCTCAATGACAAACGCATTATCGTCGCTCGAATGATAATAAATGAACGGAACGTCAGATACTTCAGTGGCAAACAATGGTTGTTCAAAACCTGAACTCACCTGAGATAGAAATAGGCATATCAGCAAAACGCAAGATAGTGATAGTCGCTTAACATTCATGGTTTACTCCTCAATTACACTAGGGTGATGCAGTAGGATGACCTGGCAGGAAATCGCTGTATGTAATCCTTGTTGTTAAACTTCTGTCTGTCGGGGGATTGTACAAACGAGTAACTTCCACCCCGACGACAGAGGGGAACTTGTAGAATCTCCAATCCTCTTGAGTGAATGTATTATCACCGGGCACCTGTTCGTCAGGGACAATGGAGCAATAAAACGGTCGGGCAGTTCCTCTTTGCTTTCCTGGAACATCAACTACATAGGGTACATCTACTGGATTGGCTGTATGAACCAGAGGTTGATTGCCCGAAGTTACGTTGCTCGCGTTGAAACTACCTCGCAGGACACGATATCCGAGGCTTTGTTCGTCTAGTTCGGGAGAGTTACACCTTATCGCGGGTCCCCAACCAATGACCAGGAAGCTGTGGGTATCACCTGAGTCGTTCCGTCGCCCGTACACATAATCACCAGTAGTGATATGTTGTAGGGTAGTCATTGCTGTGGAAAGGCGGTTTCCGTCAGGCAGAACATCATACGAATACTGCCATATTGGGTCGCTAAAGATGCTTTTATCTATAGTAGCAAAACTTGCATTTAGACCCGTAATGCCACTTCCTGCTGTTTGGGATTCTCCCGAAATATAACCAACCATACCACCAAACGGTGACGTTTTATTTCGGTTATGGTTGTTCCAAACGTGATTCCCCTCGATTCTATCAAGACCGTCCAATCTAGCACGCCAGCCAACGTCGCTATTTAAGTCGACTGGGTAAGATTTGGCAGGGTCATTTGTCATGGGAAAATTGCCCAAGTATATTGAAAACGACATGAAGCGTGCTGACTGGTGTTCTCCTACAGGCGATACTTGATAGTCGTTCTTAAAATCATTCCAGTTCAGAGAAAGCCATATTCCCATATGGGCTGCATTAGAGCCGATGTATGTGAAGCGTAAACGATGTGTTTGAAGAAGCGGATTACATGAGGGGGCAAAGCCACTTGGATCCATCAGATTGACCACATTCCCAGCCACATACGCATACCGGTTCAGCGACATCGCTTGTTGCAACACGCCTTCCACCGGATCAAGACTTGGGAATACACCCAACACCGGATTCAGATAACGTGCCCGGTGATACTGCAAGCCATTCGCATCCAACATTTCACCCGTGAAGGCAAAAGGCATATCGAAAGTACCCTGCTCGTCAAACGGCGCTCCATACGGCGCAAACAACCGCGACCCTTCTACATCAAAATCGCCATCTGCCTGCACTCGAACACTACCCAATCCATCGTTCACAGCCCAATGCCAGTCACCAGCCGAGTCCTGCTGCGACAACAACCCACGTTCATGCACATACCGTTCAGTGTTCGCACCAGTTGTGGCCGCGATGACTTTCGCCAACCCCGGCTGCACATCCAGCAAGTAGTCAGTAACCACGCCACTCACGGTTTGCTGCACACGCTGGCCCAGGCCATTGTAGGCATAGCTACTGTCGCCTGCACCCAACAACCGCCCGGCTCTGTCCCAACTGTAGGACAGTGTGCCATCAGCAGTCATTTGACCAGCGTCGTTGTAGGCAAAGCCCGTACTCGAAATGCGGTTGGCGGCATCGTAGGTGTGCGTCTGGCTGCTAAACGGCGAACCGTCCACATTGACAACCTCACTGGTGCGGTTGCCAGCCACATCATAAGCAAACGTGTAGTCTCGGACAGGATTGACCCCATCCCAGGCCGCGAAGTAGTCCGCTGCCAGCAACCGCGACAGGTCATCGTAGCTGTAGTCAATGGCATGACCGTCATAGGCGGTTTCCAACTGCTTGAACTCCAGCTTGAAACTGGTTGCGCTACTCGGCACAGCCGATTTGTTGCGCTCAGGGCGGTTGCGGATTTCAACAACATGCAAACCTAACCGGGCTAAGGGGATCGTCACGGCTAACTCGCCAGGAGTCGCGGCGTAGGTATCCAGGCTACCCCAGAAAACATTGTCCACATAGACATCACACAGGCTGCGATCATCACCCGTGCCCAGCTTGAGTGTGAAACCCTCGCTATACACCGCAATCTGCAACGACGCATCAAAGTCTTCGGTGATGCCATTCGTCCAGTTGCCGTTGTAGGTCACGGCATCCGTATCATCATAAGTGATGACGACGGGCGCACTATCTGGCTGACGAATGACGTCGGTAGCAGAAACACGGTTGCCAAGCGCATCCAGCGTATAGGCAAAACGACCCAGCGTGACCCCTTCGGCGCGGTGTTCAAGCTGCGTCAGGCGGCCCGCGGCATCATAGTCCTGCAAAGTCTGGAAGGCGTCGGCCCGGATGGTGGACACCCGGCGTCCGGTCTCGTCATAACGGTAAGACACGACCTGGTTATCCCAATCACTGAGGGCGCGTAACTGCCCACGTTCATCATAAGTGTAAACCAGAGCTTTGCCATCGGGCAAGACCAGTCGCGTCCGCATGCCACCGGCATCATATTCGTATTCCACCGCCTGCTCGGCGGCCCCATCCCCGTCACGGTCAACATCCACGCCGACCAGTCGTCGAGCGGCATCGTAGCGATAGCCGGTCCCGCGCTCCAGCGTATTCCAGCCATCCACGCTCTCGGTCATCGCCACGCGGTTGCCCGCCCCATCGTAGGCCAATCGCACATCAGGCGTCAGTTTGGGGCTTTCGCTGAGGTAAGCGATCTCGGCCAGGCGTCCCAGGCGGTCAAAATCCTGTTGGGTATCGTGGCCCAATGGATCACTGACCGTCACCCGCGAGCCACCACCGGATAGCAAGGCATGGGCTGTGGTCCAGGTGTGGGATAGCGGATCGGTCAGGCCGGTGCGGCGGTTAAGGGCGTCGTAGGCATAGGTGGTGCGGTTGCCACGCGGATCACGCAAGGCGCTGCGGCGTCCGACCAGGTCCAGTTCGACATCGACGATGATGTTCTGGTCGTTGTCGGTTCCAAAGACGATGGCATTGCTGCTACCGTCTTCCCATTGGGTGGTATTCCAAATCCAGTCGGCGGGATCAACGCCATTCGTCACATGGTTCTGCACCACGCGAGTCAGGCGACGCAGCCCGTCGTAGCGGTTGGCGGAAGATACGCCCGCCGGGTTGGTGGCAGCCAGAGCGCGGCCATCTTTGGCGAAGCTGATACTGCTGACATTGCCCAACACATCGGTGGTACTCACCACACGGCCCAATTTGTCGAGCTGGTAGATGCTGATGAGGTTGCGGTCATTGTTAGGGCCATGCTCGCTGGGCGCGAACAGCCAGTCGCCATTGGCATCCACCGCGTCGGGCGACAGACCGTTGTCGATCCAGTTGCGGATGACGCGCAGGGTGCGACCCGCCTTGTCGTAGCAGGTGTAGCTGGTCGTCGCCAGATCCGTTCCGGCGGCCTGCGTAATCGTCAGGCGGCGTCCAGCCGCGTCGTAAGTGAATTCGGTGCGCGTGCTGCGTGCGTCAATCGAAGCCACGACCTGCCCACCCTTGTTGTAGACCGTCGTGCTGGTCAAATCCTCGTCGGGACGATCCGGGTTGAACTGCCCATCCACAAAGTTGGCGATGGTCTGCGTGCGGCGTCCCAGCCGGTCATAAACAAAGCGGGTGGCGATGCCCGTCACCGTGACGGTCTTCAGCACGCGGCCATCCCCGTCATAAACGGTAGTCTGCACCAGGTCTTCGTCGGGGGTCGCCGGATCGAACACGCCATCGCCATAGTTGGTGATGGTCTGGATACGGCGTCCGGCCTCGTCGTAGATATTGTGGGTTTCGTTGCCGCGACTGTCGCGGGTGTAGGCCACGCGCCCGCTATCGTCATAGATCGTGTCGCTGATGAGGTTCTGGTCATAGTTCGCCCCCAGGTCAATGGGGTTGCCACTGCCATCTTCCCAACGACCATCGGTGCTGTCCCAAATCCAATCGGCAGGATCAACGCTGTTGTCAATCCAGTGCTGGATGGAGCGCACGCGGCGGCCCATATCGTCGTAAACGTGGCGGGTCAGACGGTTCAGGACATCCTGCGTCCATTCCACGCGCCCGTCGCTGTCGAAGTGGGTGTGGGCGATGATGTTCTGGTCGGCGTCGCCATGGTTGATGGGGTTTCCGGCTCCATCTTCCCAGCGGCTATCAACCGCATCCCAGACCCAATCGGCGGGATCGACGCTGTTATCGACCCAGTTCCGGATGCTACGTACCTGGCGGCCCAGCCCATCATAGACCAGCCGCGACTTGTTGGCGTTGACATCCTCGGTGTAAAGCACCTGTCCGGCCTCGTCGTAAGTGGTCGTGCTGATGATGTCCTCATCGGCATTGGCGGAGGGGACGTAGGCACTCAGGTCGGGGTCACTCACCAGATCGTAGTCCGGTTGGCTGGCGCTGCGAATGGTCTTGACCTGGCGACCCAGCGTGTCGTAGCCGGTCAGCGTCACATGCTCCAGTACATCCCAGCTACGCACGACCCGTCCCATCGCATCGTACTCACTGCGCGTGATGAGGTCGGTGTCGGGCGCGGCGCTGGCGTCGTAGAGCATCGTGCGTGGGTCATTACCTGCGCTGTAGCCGGGGTCGCCCGGTTCCAGGTCGAGTGTCGCCTCGGCTTTGGCGTTACGGACGGTCTGGATGACGCGGTTGAGCGCATCGTAGACGGTGAAGGTGACGTTGCCGTTGACGTCGATACTCTTGACCAGATTGCCGTTGGCGTCGTAGCCGGAGGCCGTGATGATGTCCATATCGGCATCGGCGATGGGTAAGTAATCCGCCAGTTCGGGATCCGCTGCGATGTTGTAGCCGGGTTGGCTGGCATTGCGAATTACGCGCACCTGGCGTCCGGCATCGTCGTAGCCGATCAGGGTGATGTTACCCTGGGGATCAATCTGTTGCACAACCAGTCCCCGCGCATCGAAGACGGTCTCGCTGAGGCGGTTGTGTGTGCCATCTGTGCCATGCTCGAAAACGTCGCGGTCCGCCGTAAACGGATTCGGCACTGCCGCATCGGCCACATAGTTGGCGATGGAACGTACCACGCGATCCAGGCTGTCGTAGACGGTCAAGGATGCCCGCGCTTCGTCGGTTCCGGCCTCAGTGATAGTCTTGAAGCGGCGTCCCAGCGTATCGTACTCATGCACGGTGACGCGGTTGGCATTCGGGTCGGTGGTTGCTTCGCGTAGATCAATCGCATCCTCGGCATCGGCCAACGGGTTGGTCGGGTCGTGCGTGGGATCGAAGTTGCAAATGCTGGCGACGACATGCCCGGCAGCATCATAGATCGTGTACGATTTGGTGCAACTGCCGAAGGTCGAACTCTGGTTGACCTGGACGGTGCGCCCTAATGTGTCGTAGAAGTAGGTGGTCGTCATATCGTTGGCGGGTGTGACCAGGTCTTTTTGCGTGACCGTCTCCAGCAGGCCCGCACCATCGCCAGTGGCGTAGTAGGTGCGTTCGGTGCGACGTAGTTCAGTCGTGCCATCGCTGGGGTCAATCGTCTTTTCGGTCAGGACGCGCCCCATCGAGTCGTAGGTAAACTGCTGGCGTTGCAGCAGCGCCGTCCCGGCGGCATCGTCGTAGACATCGACCTGGGTTGGCAGGCGCTCATTGTTGGCATCGCCGTAGGTGTAAGCCGTTTTGCGGCCTTCGGCATCCAAGCTATTTTCCAGGCGGTCACTGCTGTCATAGTTGAACTGCGTGACATTGCTGAGGGCATCGGTCACCTGTTTCAGCAATTTGCCATCCGCACTCCAGGCCAGGACAGTGGCGTTGCCGTTGGGGTCTTGCTTGTTGACCGGGCGATATACACCTGAAACCGACTGGTCAGAGCGATTGCCCAGCGGGTCTTCTGCCCCCTGGTAGACGCCCCCGCCGAAGTGATGTTTGGCCGTGCGTCCGACGACGGTAACTGTCGTGGCGCTTTCGCCACCACCAAAGGCGAAGTCGCTTTCCAGCAGACCATCACCGCGTTTCTGGTTAATAGCCGTGATGTCGCTACCATCCAGCGTGTAGCTCAGTTCTTCCAGGATGATCTCGCTGCCAGTCTCAACCGCCCCATCGCCATCGGTATCCAGTTCGGGCGATAGACGCTTGAGCAAGCGGTGGGGCGCTGTGCCATCGTAGATGTAGCCCCAGTCTTCACTCAGCACATCGGTTACACCGGTCAGGTAGGCGTTGCCGCCCAGGTCCGTGTAAGCATATTCAACGAAACGCCCACTCGGACTACCGGTGTCCAGGCCACTGGCGGTGTTGTCACCGACCCGCCACAGCAGCCTATCATCGAAGTTGCCGGGGTTAGAAATGTAGCTGAACTTGAGCTTGCGGCCATAGCCATCATCAACTTCGCTCAGTAGACCACTGGCGTTGGCATAGGCATAGGTCCAGGTCTCACCACTCGGCCAACTGCGCGACTTGATACGCCCGGTTGTGCCATCGAAGAAGGTGGTGGTCTGGTCCTGGGCAGTCAGGGTGTATTCATCATTGCCGCTGCTGTAGACCATTTCAGAGGTCGAGCCAACACGGGCGATAAACGTCCCTGGGTTGCCGCTATCTTCGTCCAGCTTGAGGACACCGCCGTTGGGTAATACCACATCGGCACTGCGGTTGGGTGAGGTGCCACTCAGGACGATGTGCAGGTTGTGGTTGTGGGTCCAGCCATCGCCCAGCGTATTGTAGACGCCCAGCTTGCTCTGGACATAAGCGCGGGTAAAGGCCAGGGGTCCGGCGGGTGTTTGCACCGTCAAATCAGTGGCATTGACGACTTTGTCGCCATTCCGCAGTACCAGCGGGTTGGGCGAGGTCACATCGACCACGTCCCCCCCATAGGCATAGGGACAATACGCCAGTTTGTGGTCATAAGGGCCTGCGCCCCCGCCACCACCGGCCAGGGCGGGCAGAGGAACAACTTTGAGAAAGGCGGTACTATCCGGCAAGGCCGTGCTACCACTACCCGTCTTGGCGATGAAGGTCGCCCCACTGTCATCTGAGAAGCCGACGCCGACTTTGTTGGAGTCCAGGGCGTCGTTCGGTCCAGCTGCATAGACGTGATCGGCCTGGTTCTGGCCGAGAC
Organism: Aggregatilineales bacterium; assembly: GCA_965215855.1. Taxonomy (GTDB): domain Bacteria; phylum Chloroflexota; class Anaerolineae; order Aggregatilineales; family J027; genus J027. The sequence continues at coordinate 1,860,392 of CBDCER010000003.1, forward strand.
CGACCATGTTGAACTCAAACGATGAGCTGCTGGGGGTATAGGTCACCGTGCCATCGGCGGTGATGTCAATGCGGTAGACCTTGTAACTGGAGGGTGAGTCTTCATCGTAGCCAGTGAAGACACCCTGGCGTGAGTCGGCTTCCACCATGTCGAAGGCGTAGGGTCCGCCCGCGATGTGAGGATTGGCGGTACTGGGTGGGGTAAAGTCAGGGGCATTGACAAAGTCATCTTCGGTCCAGCGGGCGCTGACGTCGTTGGTATCACTGGTCTTGAAGCCCACCGAGCCGTGGATTTTCTCCCCTTCCATATTCAGCAAGGTGCGGGTGAACCCGCGGTTCAATTGCCGCGGCCAGACCAGAATATTGGCGATGGGGTTGGCGATGATGTCGGGGTTGATAATGGGTACCAGGTTGCTACTGTAGCCCTCGGTAGTCTTGTAAATCTGCCCATCCCGTCCGGCAGCGCGGATAAGGCCATTGGTAGCCTTGTCAGCATGGTCATCTATGTCCATCCCCAGGCTGTTGGCAAATGGTCCGCCGCCAAAGGTACGTTCGCTGACCTGTACTGTTCCATAGTTCTCCAGATACATGACAGAAGCAAATGTTCCGCCTGGAAACAGACCCCGGATGCTGATGTTGTCAAAATCCGTATCGCAAACGAGGCCCGAATTACCTGACGTACTCGGGATAACGAACACATAGCGAGCATCAAGGATAGTCTCCTTTAGCTGTAGGTCTTTTGTGATCCATCGGCCATTATCAGCCCACGTCCCAGTTCCCTGTCCGTGAGATTCTATATAGTTCCAATTGCTATCAAACCAATGGAAGTCTACAAAACCACTGAGCATATTTTGGTGATCCCCACCGGTTCTGGTGACGCGCATTTTCCAATCGCAATCGATAACATCGACATCATCACCTAAGTCAATAAGGATACCACCCTCAACATGGTCTGCACTGGCATCACTACCTTGTACGCGGATAGCCTTTGCCGAGCCACCATAACCCGGTATCTCTCGTGCGGTCACATACGCAGCTTGAGGTGGCTGGAACCATACGTCTAAGGCTTCTTGATAGGCGCCGCCGTGAACAGGATCAGTGGTATAGGCAATCTCCCAGGCCAGCTCATCACCACCATCAAAGTTCATCGTTTTGGTAGTTGTTGATGGGCCAATCACCCGTTCATTGGTATAGAGAACCACTGAACCCTGCAATGAACGCGGGCAACGGATGAGCTTATAGTTATCCACATCCCGGATTTGGGCCCAGGTTGGTGAGGTGGCTTCCATATCTTCGGAGCGATACAGTGCTTCGTCGGTCAATACGTAACCATGAATAGCATTTCCCGTCTCGAGCAGAGCTAGACTAAAGGGGTCCACGGCCACATCCCGGATTTCAGAGCCATCTTCCAGGCTTCCGATGCCAATATAGGCGATTTCTGTCCAATCCGGGTCGGTATCCCCGAAATTGGTTGTACGATACAGCTTGTCGCTGCTATGGGTAAAAACGATATTTGCACCGGCATAATCTGCCATGTGTCTTTTTCTCCTTTGTTTAGTTATGTTTTTAGGTTCAACTTACGTTACAATTCATATCTGTAGGTTGAGACTGCCCCTCTCTGCACCTCGGTCAAAGCCGTGACCGACGCGCGAGGGGCAGCCGTTATTGAGTTGTCGGTACGGTCTGTGAGCGTTCCAACAGTTCCTTGCAGATCGTCAACTGTGCCTGCAATTGCTGAATTTCGGCGGACTGTCGGGCAATCTGGATTTCCATATCGCCCATCTTCGCCATGAACTGCTCACAGTTCTTGTGATACTCGTGCCGTTCCTGGATCGTCTCCTGTAGCTTGTTGTTGAGCCGGATGACGGTCTCGATCAGGTAGCGGAAAGCTAGCGCCGCCAGCAATCCTGCCCCGCCAATCGCCAGGATAATCCCGGCACTCAAATCGCCCATGTTCACCGCCTTATGAACTCAGTGCTGGACTGGCATTAGCTTTTTCCAGTTCAGCAACACGCTCTTGCAACAGAGCCACCAGTTCTGCCAGATCAGCCAGAGAGTCACGCACAACCGGGAAGCTCGTGCCCCCATTGCTTTGCATGTGTGCTTTAGCCTGGGCAGGCAGCATGGTTGCCAATGCATTGGTGGCCTGTACTTGAGCCTGATTACCAGCAATGCGTTGGCGATTTGAAATAAACGTCTGATTTTGGGCCATTAGTGTGCCTCCACTTCGATATAACCGGTTTCGTAATGTCCACTGCCTTGGCGGGACAGTTCAATCAGGTACGTGCCCGCCAAAGCAGAGGTAAACAAGAGTGTGGCAGTGCCGCTCACGACATCAAGTGTGCCTGCCATTTCCAGGCTGCCAGATTCAAGATCATGGACCTGATAATCTAAAGCAGCATCAGCCACGATGGTCGTGTCCGAGCAGGTGATCGTTGCGGTGTCAACGCCATTGGCCTGAATGACGGCTTTGTCAGAGCTGATGGTCAGGCTATTGTGAGCTGCGATGACCGCTTGCAAGGTCGTCTCATCCACGACATCGGTCGTGACACGCACCCAGGCATCGGGGCCATCGGTTCCTTCGACGTAGTAGTCGCTGGCAATGCCACCCGCACGCGGCAACGAGTCGTGAAGACGAGACAAATAGTGTTGTGGTTTGGTGACTTGATAAATCGTCATCATTGTCCTACTTTCTGTATAGAAAATTCGGGTGTTGTAGCATTGTTTGATGGCGCTAGCAAACTGCCACCAGAATTCTGATAGCAAACTAACTCCAGAACATCACCCACAACCAAATCGTAGATAGTGGCAACTGTCAACACGGTCCATTGATTAGAAGCCGGCAGCGTGATCATGTCTGCAATTGGTATCGCGCCATTCAATTGTATTCTAACCCATCGGTAACCATTAGAATTTGCATCGAAACCAACTGATCCGCTGATAAGATATTTGCCAGCGGTTTGTATTGTCAGACGGCTCGTGTTGGTAGTGGTACTGTGAATGTTATCGGTATCATAACGCTCACTATCAAAATACAATAATGTCATTGCGGCGTTTAAGATATTGATATTGGCACTATTGTAGATCCGTGCGCCGATAGATGGCCCATCGATCAAGTCGTACTCATTGCCGTTGGAGTCCAGGGCATAGAGCTTCTGGTCATTCTTCGGATACAGGCGCATGATGCCAGCCGGTGGACTGGCTGGAGTTACTGCCTGCTCACTAGGGCAATCGCATATGCTTTCTTAATGGAAAAATGGGCCTTATTGAACCCTCTTGACCTCATGGGTTTATGCATCCGATAAGGTTATCGGATATTCAGAGCAACACTCAATGTCAAAGCTGCAAATTCGGTTCGATCTTTGGGGATTTTGAAGGTCATAATGGCTCATTGTTTAAGAATTAAGGTTTGATATGCGATTGCCCTAGCCTGCTCACTGAGTTCCACCACGTCACCCAGATGCACCAGCCCATCGCCAGTGTGAATGGCGTAGTTGGCTGTGCCGTGATCCAGGTCGGGAATCTGTAGGCCGATCAGGGTGTCGATCACCCCGTCGTTGGTCGGAGGAGCAACAGCGAAAGCTGCCGCCTCGTCGATATCGCCGTTTAGTTCGTTGTGGATGGTGGCTTCCACCCCCACCGCTTTGTCCAGCAAGGCGCTGGACTCGTTGCTGGCCGCCGCATGTAGACCCGTCGCTTGCGCCACCGGGCCTTCGGCATTGACCACTTCAAAGTCACCGGCCCGCAGTTCGGCCTGGCTGCTGTCACCACTGTTGCGGTGCGCCAGCCGCGAGCGTAGCGCGGCCTGCAAGCTGTAGACACCGCCGGTGCCCAGTAGTTCCAGCTCATGTAATACCCAGGCCAAGGCATCCGTGACCTGACCGGTGACTTCCCCACGAGATTGCAACCCGTGTTCGGGGTCGTCGGCGGGCAAAGTGAGCTGCCGGTTGGCTTCCAGCAATGCTGCCAGAGCGCCGCTTCCCGGCTCACCCAGTTGCAGACGCCCTTCGGCGCTCAGGCGTGCCAGTACATCCCCGACGGCGTCCGTCCAGGTTTGCAACGGTTCGCTCTGGGCAGAGTGCCCGCGCACCTCGAGTTGGGTCACATCTTCACTACCGTCAATGAGGACGGCATTCCCAAATTGTGTTGGATCTTCCATTCAATTCCTTTCTGAAAACTTAAATGTCTCTTTCGATACGGTCGGCGCACGTACCCCCGGGTTACATACGGTCACCAGGGGTACATGCCTGTCGGGTGGATCAGGTCGTCTTCATCCGTTCGATACACACCTCCTTGTCTCTGCCAGCAAACGGCAAGAACACTAAGTACAAAGAAATCTATTGATGTGGCTTCAAAAAGCCACGCTCGATCTGCTCTGGGGACGATATAGATGCGAAAAGACCGCCGAGAATTTCGGCAAATCAGCAACCTGTGTTACACTGAAGATGTGTTAGTGCGAACAGTTGTTCGCAGTATGGCTCGGCCCGGGTGCGACTACACCTGGGTCGTTTGTTGTGTGTAACCAATGATGGTTGTTGCGGGTTTTATCTGTTACATCGTTTATTCCTAGAACAGAATAGAACACAATACCATCATAAGCGATTTAGCCTGACATGTCAATCCATTTCCCAGATTCTCGAACCAACTTCAAACCTTAGAGCGTGTACGGAAAGCATGATTAAGTGGGAAAATCATAACATATCCGCCTATAATTATGGCAATATTCAATGTTGAAAGCCGATTTTCGCCGATTTGAAATCAACATTTTGACCTTTCCATACACGCTCTTATACTCCTTTCCCTGGACGTTGCCAACTTCCGCCAGCAGGCACGTAGCCCCGACAACCGCCAGTGGGATAGCGTTTGACTTTGCCCTGTCGGGCCAGCGTATTCAGGTATTTGCTGACGGTGGCGGTGCTGCTGATGCCCAGCGCGTCACGGATGGCACGCAGAGTCGGCGCGGAACCCGGGTAGGTCTCGCAAAAGCGACACAGGAATTCGTAGGTTTTAGCCAGGCGGGAATCTAAATCATCCCCCGGCCCAATGGGGTCTGTGTTTAATTGGTTCAACGGCATATCCTCTCTTGGTAGCTCGCTGATTAAAACATGCGTTCTACACTTATAGGATACAAGATGTTCGTGAGTGGAGCAAGTCATTCAAACCTTTTTAGAACAAAACTATGCCATCTAAACCCCTTCAATAATGTTTGTCACAGCCAATCTGTGGCTCATGTGGTTATTGAGAATGTGTTTTCTTGAAAGCGAAAATCCCATACACATCCGTGATGTATTGAGAAATCGGTAAGTCTGGGATACGATGCGCTTGCCAATCCGGTACTTATCGGATGTATTGTCGTATTGGAAACCCAGACACGGGAGCGTATGCAAACCGCAGAAAATCAACCCATCAGCCGCCGTGACTTCTTGAAGCTGAGTGGCTTTGGCCTTGGCACGGTGGGATTGGGCCGGTGGCTCACCCAAAACATCTCTCCGGCAGCGGCGCAAGACATATCATTAGATTTTATCGGAAATAGCCAAATAGCAACCGGCAGATACAATTTTCCCTTACCCATGACAGGATCAGGCAGCGAGGGGATAGTCAATCCGTAAATTATGAAGACCGCACGCTGTCTCCATGACCAAATCTGCCAGGTCAGTTTTGATGTGGCGAAAGATATGCCGCACAATGGCAAGAGCTTTCACCCCACCAATACCATGTTCAACGCAGATACGCTCACTGGAGAGTTCTGAATTGCGGGCTTTTTCCTCCGGTGTTAACTCGCGTCCTCTGGGCTTTTTCTTGGGTTGAAATGTCTGGGTACCCGCTGGCTCATAGCCTTGAAAACCGGTGTCTTTCCAGAGCTTGCTCCCGGGTGGAAATTGGAGGGCGTGTTCATCGGCGAGTTTCTTATCATGTTTCTTGCCTTCACTGGTCGGACTCAACCCTTTGATCTTGCGCGTGCGCTTGTCCATAATCACATTGTTCTTGACCGTATGGCGCTTCTTCTTACCACTATAGTGCTGGCGCTGGCGCTCAGGGTCTTTTGGGCGGCGAATTGGCCTTTCCGTCCCATCAATGGCGAACTCTAACCCCGGACACCTGGCTAATACCTCGGCGATTTCTTTGGCCTGACGCGCCGGGAGTTGCTGCTGATAACCCAATGCCGCATTGAGAATTGGTATCAACCGTTGTATCCATTCATTCGCTTGGGGTTGCCCCATGCCAAACAGATACCCTTGCAGCACTTGCACCGGATAGAACCGAAAGTACACCAGGATAAACATCAACTTATCTTCGATCGCTGGTATTGCCCCGCGCCGACCCCCACCTCGTTGCCGTTGCCGCTCGCCTTCGCGTTGCTGTTCGCGCTCTTCCAAATCCGCTTCATAGGCGGCTTCAAAATCGACCAGCAGCTTGGCGAAAGCTCGCGGCGTCAAGCCTGTGAAACTCCTGAATACTCCCGGTTTGCCTCTCAGTTCCTGGTAGTTTATCATCGTTGATCGTTGACCTATATGCTTTTTTCGATCTAGCTTACCTGTTTCTTTCTATTTCCGATAGAGTCTAAAGTTCATGATCCGCGAATTGGGTGTCTCTTCTGGTAAGTATTGTCCCAACGCTTTGAACCAGCTACTATACAATTGGGGAATGCTGATTGACCGCATGTGGTTCCCTTAGGGTTGTGCTTATGGTTGTTTGCTCAACCTTATTGGGTTTCCATCGTGCTTTCAACCCCATTCCCCTAGATCATCTGTTCAGTGTCGGGTTGCTAGTAGTCTAGCAAGCGTCAATTGTCGGATAGAGTTGGTGCAACTTGATACGTGCATCCTCGGTAGTGAAGCGCCAATGAACGGTTGACTGTTGGTAATTGCGGCGGTGTTGCCAATCAGCTATCTTTGCTTTCAGGGTGTCCTGGTTGGGGATTCGTGCCTGAGTACATTGACGATGCAGCACACTCAATTCAATTTCTGCCATATTGAGCCAACTGCCGTGCTTGGGCGTGAAATGAATTTCCAGTTTCTCAATGATGCGGCGGGCCTCGGCAGGTTCGAAAGCCTCATAAAGTGAGGCGAATTTGTGCGTGTTGAGATTATCCATCACCAGCACAATCTTCTCGGCATCCGGGAAATGGATATCTACTAAATCCCTCATGCAGTGAGCAAAATCAATCATGGTGCGGCGCTCCGTCACTTTAATATGCCGCCATGCCGCCAATGGTGCAAAGAAGATAAACATGTTGCTGGTTCCATTGCGTTCATACTCGTAGTCATATTTCGCTACTGATCCTGGTTGCACCGGCAAGGGCAATCGCGTTTCCTTGGTCAGTTGTTTGCTACCCTCATCAAAGCACACAAAAGGTCGTTTGGCATGGTGTGGGCGATGATAGACTTCCAGAACATCCTCCATCGCACAAACAAACGCAGCACTTTCTTTGGGTGGGATACACCATTGTTCTTTCAACCAGGGCTTAAGGTCGTTTTTTTCAGTGTTAGTCGCACTGTTTCGCGTGAGATGGTTTCGACCACCTCTAATTCGATCAGTTTGTCAGCCAACATTTGCATCGACCATCGCTCATGTCCATCCGGTGCTTCACTACACGCCAATTGTATCAACCGTGCTTCTGCCGCTCCATCTAAGAGCTTCTCCTTCTTTTTCTGCGGGCGCTTATGATTGAAGGCTGCTGCGATCCCTTGCATCACGCACGTTTCTCGAATGCGTTCAACGGTGCGCTGATGGATACTCAATGCTTGAGCAATATCAGCATCTTTCCAACCCCCATCGTCTCGATTTTCATCAGCCAGCAAGAGGATGCGGGCACGGGTCATGCGCCGGGCTGCACCCTTGCCTTTTTTCACCATTGCTGTTAGTTCCTCACGCTCTTCGTCGCTTAATGTCACACGATAGATTTTCGCTGGCATCTTTCTTTCCTCGCCCTAATGTTTACCGAGGAGGATGCCACATCATCCGACAGAATCCAATTGTCAAACTACTAGCTTACCTGTTTCTTTCTATTTCCGATAGAGTCTATTTCAGCCAACACCTACCCCCGAATATCAGAGGCCATTTGAAAAGTCCCCAGTCGATAGTAAACTGGCGGTATGGACATCAGAAAATCATACCCAAGTGATCTGAGCGACAAGGAATGGGAAATTCTGGAACCGCTGATTCCTGCAGCGAAAGAGGGCGGACGCCCGCGTGAAGTTGACATGCGGGAAGTCATGAATGGAATTTTCTATGTATTGAAAAGCGGTTTTCAGTGGGACATGTTGCCGCATGATCTCCCACCTACAGGTACGGTTTACTACTACTACAATATGTGGCGAAAAGATGGAACATGGCAGTGGATGAATGACCAGTTGCGAGAAGCGTTGCGTAAGAAATTGGACCGGGAAGCGATGCCCAGCGCCGGAAGCATCGATAGCCAATCCGTCAAAACGACGGAAAAAGGGGGGTGAGAGGCTATGATGGCGGCAAGAAAGTCAAGGGGCGCAAACGTCATATCGTGGTCGATACGGAAGAGCTGGTTCTCAAAGCATTTGTGACCGAAGCCAATTGCCATGATGGTACAGTCGGCACCTGGCTATTACCTGGTTTGAAACAACGGTTCCCGCGCCTGACGAAACTATGGGCGGATGGTACTTATAGTGGCACATTTGTCGAACAAGCCGCACAATATGGCATTGATGTCGAGATTACAACCCGTATATCGGATGGCACGGGTTTCCAAGTCATTCCACGTCGCTGGGTTGTCGAGCGTACCCTGGCTTGGCTCAACACCTATCGTCGGTTAAGCAAAGATTATGAGTATTGGGTTTATTCCTCAGACGCCATTATTTATGGGGCTATGGTGCATTTGATGGTTCGGCGATTGGCTCGTATGTCGTCCGATCCCTGAACTTTCCAAATGGCCTCTGATCGGCCAAAGTGTAAGTCCCATAAAATAGACAAATCGTTTGAGGTGTAGAGCTTCCATTAGCGACTACAATTGCATTTGCAAGAGCAGTGCTATCTTCCGCGGCTATATTGTAAGCACAGGCCGCACTCCCTGGCGTGGGAATTATACCGATTTCAAGTCCGGATTTGCCGTAAGCAATCCAGTTTCCATCCGGACTCCATGCTGCTACTGAAGTAATGCCAGTAATATCTGAAAGCACCTCTCCGGTATTGCTATCCCAGACTCGCATGAGATTATTGTTATCAGCACTGATAATCTGGTCTCTACTTGGACTCCATGCAACGGTTCTAATATAATCCGTATGTCCTTCCAATGTCATAATGATTTGGCCAGTCAAAGCATCCCAAATACGGACGTTATCCACACTTCCACTAACAATCTTTTGATCATCCGGACTCCAATCAACTGATAATACACCTCTTTCATCCCCTTCAAAAATTGTAATTAACTCAGATGTGGATGCGTCATGCAGCGCAATTCCACTAAAAGCACCGCGAACAAACACGCTGTTATCACTATTCAACTCAATATCATATCCACCGGACATAACAGATACCAAAGGTTCATAGCTGTATGCATCCCATATCACGATCTTATCCTCAAAACTGAGACCTATTATTCGACTCCCATCGTTTGTCCACTCTACAGCTATCATTGTTTGACTACTCTGATCTAGCGTGGTTATTACCAATTCGTCGCCAACGTTCCAAATGCTGATTGTACCATCCCAATCGGCAGCCGCGATTTTGCTGCTATCTGGACTCCAGGCCAAATCAGCCACACCTGTTTGCATCTCAAATGTTTTAAACAGGCTATCAGTATTAACATCCCAGATAATGAGACCATGACTGATGGCACCCGCAATGAATTGTCCATCCGGACTCCATTCGATCTGAAATACTTTGGTAGAATCCGGAACTTGTGCCTCGATATAAGAAACTGGACTATGGAATAATACGACCAAACATCCTACAACAATATATATCCACACTTTATGTTTCATCTGAAAATATCCTTTACCAGTCTTGATTGTCAAAGATTTGGCCCATTTCATTTTCCATCCAATTGAATCGATAGTAACCAGGCAATCGAGAGTCATTTGGCCCGTTAGTTCGGTCATCCAACCAGTTGCGATTGAGAAAACCCTGAGTCACTACAGCATTCCGATAGACCCAGTTCAAAAACATGTGGGTCAACGCGGAAAAGTGTGAAAAAGGCTTCACCGTGTTATAAGCTATAGAGCAACAACCAGCACAGGAGAAGCCAAGATAGAAACAATAGCGATGTTAACGGCAGGCGTCAAGCCAGAGACAGAACGGAAATGGGCAGCAGTCAGCCTCGCAACCATAACGGAGTTGGTAGAATTACCAGAATTTCGCGTGACACATTATGAGCTAGAGGGCGAAGCATTGCATCTGAAGTGTGAACACCGCTACGATATCACGCAGTGTCCCGACTGTGAGTATTTGTCTCAGCAGGTTCACCAGCAGAAGGAACGCCGGGTGCGCGACCTGAGTGTGATGGGAAAACGAGTTAATCTCTATTTTATGGGGCGTCGCTTCAGGTGTGAGCATTGCCAACGCCCGTTCACCGAGAACCTGCTGAGTGTCAATCAGCAGCGGCGTCAAACGCGACGCTATGAGCAATATGTCTACGAACAATGTTTGCAGTGTGATCGCAAAGCTGTGGCGCGACAAGAACACTTGAGTGAGTCAACGGTCAAAGAGATATTTGTGACCTATGCTCAACGCACGACCCAACGCCCAACCCAGAATCCTGTACGGGTTCTGGGGATCGATGAACTGGCTCTCAAGAAGCGTCATAAACAGTACGTATTGATCCTGTATACTTACCCCCAAAAACTAGACCACAAGGATAACTCGTTTTGAGGATAAAATCAGAGCAACTTGTGGAGAGAAAAAGATGAGTAGAAAACGACGAGCATACAGCGCCCAGTTCAAGTTCCGGGTGGCAATGGAAGCGATCAAAGAAAAAAGAACGGTCAATGAGATCGCCAGCGAACATCAGATTCATCCAACGCTGGTGCGTGACTGGAAAAGGCAATTGCTCAAAGGCGGAGCCAGCGTTTTTGAACGGGGAAACAAAACACAAAAACAAAAGGAAACAGGTGTTCCTGAAGCGGAATTATACGAACAGATTGGGCGGCTCAAGATGGAACTTGAGTGGCTGAAAAAAAAAGTTACCCCCTACAGTTGAGGCCAAACGGGCGATGATAGACAACCAGCATCCTGACATCAGTATTCGGCGGCAGTGCGCCTTGGTGGGTCTCAACCGCGCAACATATTATATGAAACCAGCGGGGGAAACACCCTTCAATCTGCAACTGATGCGGCTAATTGATGAACAATATCTGAAAACGCCCTTCTACGGGTACCCTAAAATGACCGTCCATTTACGGCGGCTGGGACATCTAGTCAATCCCAAGCGTATCGCCCGCTTGATGCGGCTGATGGGTTTACAGGCTATTGTTCCCAGACGGAAGCTGACCCAGCCGGCACCAGGCCACAAGATTTATCCCTACCTGCTGCGAAACGTGGCGATCACCCGCCCTAATCACGTCTGGAGTACCGACATCACGTATGTGCCCTTACAGCAAGGATTCATGTATCTGGTGGCTATTATCGATTGGTTTAGCCGCTATGTACTGGCCTGGCAGCTATCCAACACGCTGGAAGGCAGCTTTTGCCTGGCGGCCCTGGAATTAGCACTCCGCCAGCACACACCTGAGATCTTCAACACCGATCAGGGCGCTCAATTTACAGCGGATAAGTTTACCGGACGTTTGCAGGCGGCGAATATTGCTATCAGCATGGATGGGCGCGGGCGTGCCCTGGACAACATCTTTGTCGAACGCTTGTGGCGTACCGTCAAATATGAGGACATCTACTTGAAGCATTATGAAACCGTTCCAGCATTGGAAAGGGGGCTACACGACTACTTCCATTTCTATAATCATGAACGACCCCATCAGAGCCTGGCTTACCGGGTTCCCAGCGAGGTTTATCGATCTTGTTGAGATTCTGGTATCAATTTCCGAGCTTAATTTTGCCAATCTGTGGTCTTGACGATGGGGGTAACTATACGGCCGATTTGGAAAGGCACTGCGTTTTGGCAGTGTTGCCAGATCGTAAGCAGGAAACATTGATCGCGTGGTTCAACGCGCAGCCAGATCGAGAGCAGATCACTGTCGTCTCAACCGATCTATGGGAACCGTACCGCCAGGCTGTCAAGAAGGCTTTACCACATGCTCGCCAGGTCGCGGACCGCTTCCATGTGATGAAGCAACTCAATGACCGCCTAACACAAGCCCGCCGCCACCTTCAGAAGCAAGTCGATCCGCCGACCTATGACATCCTCAAAGGGTCGCGCTGGATACTAGTGAAGGCGCGTCATGAGTTGTCGCCCGAAGAAGAAAGCAAACTCCAGCAAGTCTTGGCGGCTTGTCCTGAGTTGCGGGTCATGTACTTGCTCAAAGAGGAATTTCGCACTATTTGTGATAAAGTCCAGAACCGTGAGCAGGCGACCCGGTTTCTACAGGCCTGGATTTGCAAGGTGCAGGCCACCGGCGATCTGCGCTTACTCAAGTTCGTCAACACCTTGCGTAATTGGTGGGATGAGTTCCTCAATTACTTCATCAATGGCGTGACCCAGGGCTTTGTCGAAGGCATCAATAATGCGATCCGTGCCACCATCCGTCGTGCCTTCGGTTTTCGTAATTTCAACATCTTTCGATTACAGGTTTTGGCCCAATATGGAGGTGGTTGATGCGATTTTCACACTTTTCCGCGTTGAGCCACTTTGTTTTATTTGTTCAACCCTCGTACATGGTGATCCTGAAGATCGCCAGGGATTAGCGCGAAGCCTGTTTTCTGAAATCGTTTATGATTTGGACGCAAGGCGGATTGTTGACTTCAAACTGAAGCCCTGGGCAGATCGTTTTGTGGTCTTGAGTGCAGCGTTATATGAAAATCGGGATAGGGGACGGGCGACCGCCCCCTCCCACACCACCGGACATGCGGGTCCGCATCCGGCGGTTCGGTCAAGTATGACGAAGATTGTACTGTTGAACGAGACTTTTCAGTCCAAAGGTCTGCCAAAAGGCATTATTGAGCGCACGATGTAGCCAGGGAGAATTGGACAGACGCCAATCACCTTGACTTGTCCCGGCGTTCAACTTCGCCCAATGTTCCGGTACTTCCAGACGTCGCAGATTACGATAACGGTTCTTGGGCGTCTTCCACTGTTTCCAGCAAAGTTGCCGTAACCGTCTTCGTAACCACTCATCCAGTCGTTGCAAATGGCCGCGAGCGTCCGCCAGCGCATAGTAATTCACCCAACCAACCGTATACTGATTGAGCGTATCGCGTATGTCTTCTAACGAGCGTCCACTGTTGCGCCGTGTCATTCCTCGAAGGCGACGTTTGGCACGTTCCAGGCTTTGCGGTGCGATACGAATACCGACCCCACCGCCTGCTCTTCAATAGAAGCTAAAACCCAGAAACTTGCGCTTTACAGCCAAATCAACCGCACTTTTCTCACGGTTGACCTGCAAACGCATTCGGCCTTCGATGAAACGGCACGTACTTGCCATCACGCGCTCCGCTGCCCGTTTGCTCTGCACGAAGATGTTGCAATCATCGGCATAGCGCACAAACCGGTGGCCGCGTTCCGCCAACTGCTCGTCCAGTTCGGTCAGCACAATGTTACTCAATAACGGTGACAATGGCCCACCCTGCGGTGTCCCCTTGTCCGTGTCAGTGTACATGCCGCCGACCATCACCCCGGACTTCAGATAGGCATTTACCAGTCTCAGCACCCGCTTGTCGTCTATCATAGTCTTCATTCGCGCCATCAAGCGGTCATGGTTCACCGTGTCGAAAAACTGCGCCAGATCAATGTCCACTACCCAGGTGTATCCCGCTGCTATCGTCTTCTGCGCCGCTTTCACGGCATCATGGGCACTACGCCCTGGTCGGAAACCATAGCTATGCGGGCTGAATGTCTTCTCAAAGATCGGGCTGAGTACCTGGTGTATTGCCTGTTGGATCATTCGGTCGAGCACGGTTGGTATGCCTAACTGCCGTGTTCCACCATTCGGCTTCGGGATTTCCACCCGCTTCACTGGACTGGGCACATAACTCTCCCGTTCCAGTTTGGCGCGTATCCCTTCCCAATGCTCGCGGAGATGGTCGGGCAGTTCTGATACCGTCATTCCGTCTATCCCCGCGGCTCCCTTGTTTCGCTGCACTTTTTCCAGTGCTGTGAACAGGTTTCCACGACTGAATATCCGTTCCCACAGACTTGCTTCGTGTTGAGGTCTTTCCTGTCTTTCCATTTGTTCCAGTCGTGGCCTTGGCCCCGCACGCTTATCCCCAGCCGCCAGCTTTCCTTCCACGTTTGGCTCAGTCTCCCTGAGTTTCGGCTGTCCTACCACGTCTCTACGCCTTTCTCCTCAACTTCTTTTCCGTTCAGCCCTTCGCCCTGTAGTTGGCTTTCACCAACCGCCCCGGATGGTCGTTACCCCATCGACTACTACGGCCTCGGCTGACTTCTGACATTCAAAAAAAACGCCAGACCTCCCCGGATAAGGTACGATAACTTTCCTCCAAGCCCTGCCACGTTTACATCACGCCACTTCTGTCCGTTGGGGCTTTACTGTCTCGTGCCAGCTTACCCGGCGCGTCATGCCTCTTTACGTGGTTCCTGTCCGTCAGGTCTGGATTTTGCCCTCCGGCTTCCTCTCCACATCTGCTCGCGCTCGATGCAGTTGCCTTCGGCTAGTGGTTCGTCGGACTAACGCCCACAGCGGACTTTCACCGCCTAGTTATCGCCCATGCCGGGCGTACACAAAAACGGCCCTGGGAATAATATCCCAGAGCCATCGTTTATTGCAGTGAGTTGAGGCTTAGTACATACCCCCGCCCATGCCACCATCAGGCATTGCGGGCATCTTCTCATCTTCCGGCATATCGGTGATGAGTGCCTCGGTCGTCAAAATCATAGCGGCGATACTGGCGGCGTTCTCCAGTGCACCACGTGTAACCTTGACTGGATCGAGGATACCATCAGAGATCATGTCCACATACTCGCCTGTCATGACATTGAAGCCAATGCGAACATTGCCTTCGGTAGCCTGGCTGCGACGAACTTCGTTGATGATGACCGCGCCATCCTGACCAGCATTGGCAGCAATCTTCTTCAGCGGGGCTTCCAGGGAGGTCCGCAAGATCAAAATACCGGTGTTTTCATCGGCATAGGTCATTTCGAAACCATCCAGGGCCGATACAGCATTGACCAGGGCCACACCACCACCAGGAACAATACCTTCCTCGACAGCGGCACGGGTGGCGCTCAGAGCATCTTCAACACGATGCTTCTTCTCTTTCAGTTCGACCTCGGTGGCAGCCCCGACGCGGATCACAGCAACACCACCACTTAGCTTGGCAAGACGCTCTTGTAGCTTCTCACGGTCATATTCACTGGTGCTGTTGTCGATTTCGACCTTGATTTCGTCAATACGAGCTTCAATGTCGCCTTCGTCGCCCATACCATCAATAATCACGGTCTCGTCCTTTGTGCAGACAACCTTGCGGGCATGGCCCAAATCGTCCACAACCACGCTATCCAGCTTGCGACCAGTCTCTTCGCTGATGACTGTGCCGCCAGTCAACACAGCGATGTCACGCAGCATGGCCTTGCGACGATCACCAAAACCAGGAGCTTTGATCGCCACAACGTTCAGCATACCACGCAGTTTATTCAACACCAGAGTTGCCAGAGCTTCGCCATCAACATCTTCGGCGAGAATAACGACGTCACGCTTGCCAATCTGGAACAGTTTTTCCAGGATCGGCACGAGATCGGTGGCGGCGCTGATCTTCTTATCATGGATCAGGATGTAGGGTTCTTCAATGCTGGCTTCCATGGTGTCGGTGTGGTTAACGAAGTAGGGGCTGATATAACCACGATCAAACTGCATACCTTCAACGTATTCAGTCTCGAATTCTAGGCCACGGCTTT
Source organism: Aggregatilineales bacterium (assembly GCA_965215855.1). GTDB lineage: Bacteria > Chloroflexota > Anaerolineae > Aggregatilineales > J027 > J027. The sequence goes on from CBDCER010000003.1 coordinate 1,876,385, forward strand.
CTTCAACCGTAATAACGCCATCTTTACCAACCTTGTCCATCACGTCAGCAATCAGGTCGCCGATTTCGCGATCCTGGGCCGAGTTGGAAGCTACCGACGCGATTTCTTCTTTGGTGCTGATCTCGACAGCCATATCGCGGATAGCGGCCACAATTTTCTTAGTGGCTTCTTCAATGCCGCGCTTCAGCAACATGGGATTTGCGCCAGCGGCGATATTCTTCAGGCCTTCGTTAACGATGGTCTGGGCCAAAACGGTAGCAGTGGTTGTACCATCACCAGCGATGTCGTTGGTCTTGGTGGCAGCTTCCTTCAACAACTGGGCACCCATATTCTCGTAGGCGTCTTCCAGTTCGATTTCTTTGGCAACGGTTACGCCATCGTGCGTGACGGTGGGCGCACCAAATTTCTTATCGACAGCAACGTTACGGCCTTTGGGACCAAGCGTGGTGCTGACGGCGTCTGCCAGCGTATCAATACCTTTCTTCAAACGACGACGGGCATCTTCACTGAATACAAGTTGCTTGGGCATGGATCTATCTACTCCTTAAGTTACTTATCTTCGACCACGGCCAGGATGTCAGTTTCCTTCAGGATGAGCAATTTTTTGCCATCCACCTTGACCTCGGTCCCAGCATATTTAGCGAACAGAACGACATCCTCAGCAGCGACATCCATCTTGATGTGCTTACCATCGTCATCACGACGGCCCGGACCAACAGCCAACACAACACCCTGTTGGGGTTTTTCTTTAGCGGTTTCTGGAAGTACCAGTTGGCCGCCAGCAAAAGTTTCTTCACGCTCTTGTGGTTCTACAATCACGCGGTCTGCCAGTGGGCGCAATTTCAAAGACATACCAGTGTAATCCTCCTGATCGGGATGATAAGTGTTTGTGATTTTGCTTCACTCAATTAGCACTCTCATAGTGGGAGTGCTAATGTCATCAAAACTATACCAATCCTGAATGAACAGGTCAAGGATTATTTAGCACTCTCCCCCTACGAGTGCTAAATTTCTATGAAATTTCTAACATTGAGCAAATGTGAAAAACTTCTGAATTTTGCAGTATCGCCCAAACCCTCATCTACATTGTGTTATCGAGGGATAGCGATTTGTTAATTTCATACAAACCGGATTGCTTTTAGCGAAGATTTTCGTTATTATTGATGAAGTTAAAATAAAGTATAAAGAAGGCGCTTTAGATGACAATATCACCCACTGGAAAGTTTGATTATCTGGTAACCCAACTGAGACATATGTTGCCGACCATGCGCTTTAATGCAGCACGCGCCCTGGGTGAATTGAACGATCCGCGTGCCATTGATATTTTGTGGGCAGCATTAAATAATGACCCCAGTCCGGCGGTACGCCGTGCAGCCAAGTTTGCACTGGCTGATTTGGGCGTAGATATAGCCGAACAAGGGCATACCGAGTGACTATTATCGCTAGTTGATAGGCCAAAATCGCCCTGAAGCGGGCGTTTTTTCTTATTGGACCAATGCCTCGACATCAGCAGGTGTAATGCCTTCAACCGAGATTAATTTATCGCGGTTATTTTCTCCCGCCACAATTTCAATCTTTGCTGCGTCAACGCCCAAACTCTCGGCCAGAAATTGAATCAACTGTCGATCTGCTGCACCATCGGTATGGGCCTCGGTCAAGCGAATTTTGAGTGCCCCATCATCATGGACACCCGCGATTTCAACACTGCTGGCCCGCGTGATGACTCGAACGGTGAATGCTGCTCCACTATGAGCATCGGTGATTTCAAATTTGCGAGACATATTGCGCTCCTTCCTAGAGTTAGAGGCCAGCCTGACGCAAGAACTCCGCCAGAATTGCCCCCAAAAACTGAATACCAATCAATGCAATAATTGGACTGAAGTCGAATCCACCGGCGGGTGGCATCAAATTACGAAGGGGAGCCAACACCGGCTCAGTTAAATTATATAACGTTCTGGCAAGAGGGCTATAGGGGTCGATTTGAACCCAGCTCATTAAAACCCGTGCCAAAATAACAATCGCATATAACTGTGTGAGTACGAGAACCAATTCGGAAAGTAACATTGCTTCCTCTACATCCTAGAACCGATCACCAAAAATTGCCCGGCCAATCCGCAACATGGTTGCACCTTCTTCAATGGCGATGGGATAATCATTAGTCATGCCCATACTAAGTTCGTGCCATGCTTGATGAGGAAATGCCTCAGCTAGCGCGTCACGTAAACGCCGAAGCGCCGCGAACACGGGTCGGGCTTGCTCTATCTCGGCCACGAAAGGAGCCATGGTCATCAACCCAGCCAGATGGACATGCTCCAGTTGGTCGATGTCGGCAATGATTTCCCATAGCGATTGGCGTTGAGTTCGATCCTGTTGCCAATTATGGGCTGGGATACCTGCCTTTGTATCTTCGCCGGACACATTGATTTCAAGCAAAACTTGGGGTCTCCGGTTCAACTCTCTGGCAAATCGATCATAACGCCTGGCGAGTTTAATGCTATCCAGTGAATGAATAATCTGAAAACCTCGAATAACCGCCTGTGCTTTACGCCTCTGGATATGTCCAACCATGTGCCAGGTAGGCGGCGGCACGTCTGGCGGCAGCAATGCCTCAACCTGCTGCATTTTGGGGAGAGCTTCTTCCACACGATTTTCGCCAATATGAGTTACACCAGCCTGGAGGGTCGCCACAATATCACGGGGAGATTGCTGCTTAGTCACGGCTACCAAAGTCACGGAAGCAGGGTCACGACCGACCCGCTGGCAAGTAGCAGCGATCTGTTTCTGAATAGCAGCAAGGTTCTGGGCAATAGATTCCATCGTCACTCCAATGCAATAACCGCCCCAAACCGTCCCGTTTTACCAGCTTCGGCACGATGGGAAAAGAATTCATCGGTGTGTGAAGCCGTGCAAATGCCAGCAACCTCAATTTGTTGTACACCTGCATCGGCCAGAAGACGGCGATTAGCTTCCCACAAATTGAAATAGGCACTTCCATCAGTGGCGCGTTTCACCAAACCATCCAGCGTCTCAAACCGTGCCTGCGCCGCCGCGACGACTTCCTCGCCAACCTGGTATTGTTCCGGGCCAATGCTAGGGCCAATCCCAGCCTGTAGTGCAATTGGGCGCGAATTATACGTCGTTTGCATCGTGTATAAGGTGCTTAGAACCGTGGCGTCTACTGTGCCACGCCAACCTGCATGAGCAATGCCTATTGCATGATGTTCCGGGTCATAAAGCATGATCGGGACACAGTCAGCAAAACGCATTGTCAGCGCCAGCCCAACTTGATTAGTGACCATACCATCGGCTTTTGCTAGCCAGCCACGCCCATTCTTCAGCGGTCCATTCACCACGACCGTTTCAATACCATGCACTTGCCAGACCGTACTAACCTGTTGGGGAGAAATAGCCAACGCCGCAACCATTCGCCGTCGGTTCTCTGCAACAGCCTGGGAATCGTCGCCAACGGTGCTGCCAACGTTGAGGGAACACCAGGGATTCTGACTAACGCCGCCCAACCGGGTAAAAACACCATGTTTGAGCGGGGCATTTTGCCAGCAATTAAACTGATAATAGACTGGTGATTCAGCACCAGTTGAAATTCGCTGCACAGCCATTCCCTTGGCGGACGATATCATGATAACACTGTTCAAACAAGTATGGTGACAGATTTCTGCCTGCACCCACAGCATTATAGCATATCTGAACGAGCATAGATTGGGTTGTCCTTGCTGGATGAGAATGGATCGGCTAGAATTTTGACGCTGAATGCGTAATTCAGTAGAATAGCGTGGTTGAAAATCATTTGTAAGGAATAAACACAGCATGAAGACATTATCTGCTGATACCATCAAAGCCTTAGGTGTATGGGTTGTTTCGCTACTTGTGGGTCTTTTGGCAACCTGGTTCATTATTTTTATATGGCTTGATACGAACCTAGATCTCTATGGTGCGGTTTATGCATTGTTGACAGTAGTTTCTATCGGGTCGGTAGTGCTGATCTGGCTAGACTATTTGGCTGACACTAAGATTTTGCCGGATTAAAGATGCGGCCTTGAATATAACGCCAGGCGATTCTTCAGGAGAGGATTCCTGCTCTCTTGATTTTTGGAATAAGGAATGACCTTTCATGCGACGTAGTTATGGATTGTTGATGGTATTAGTGCTGTTGGTAGCGGCTTGTGGGGGCAGCCCCAAAGCCAAAGCTCGTGAGTTTGCCGAGCGTCTGCCAGAGCAAATCGGCGAGTTTCGGCAAGAGGATAACCGCGTTGAACTGACGGCGGAAGCCATTGGCAGCACCGGACACGTCACTGTTTTATATACCCAGCGCAACGTAGCCGAGGTTTATATTGTCATTGATACGTTCGGCACAAAATCGGCGGCGGATGTCGCCTTGGCACGTCGCCAGCGCGACCTGCGCCTGATGGGCTATGAATTTGATATCAATCGACGGGGAAGTCCAACCGCACAAATTGCCGATCTATCCCAAGGGAGAATCGCAATATTCCAACGGGATGATATGTTGATCGAAATACAATATATCAAATTGGGCGATGAGGTTGACGAGGATAGCTGGGAATTTTTTATCAACACCATTCGCGCCGTCGATGAAAGCCTGTGATCATAACCAAATAAGCTTTATTCATAGCAATACCTTCGCCAAATTATGGCGAATTGAGGCAGCGTTCAGTGGTATGAATAGCACCGAGAGACGCCACCGTGTTGAAGATACGATCCAATAAAATAGGATCAGGGATTTCTGGAAGTAATTTTAATGTTTCAGCGACATATTTGCGACCACGAAAGAGGGCTTTGAGGTCCAAGACACTGGCATCGGGATACTGAGGATGGAGTTGGCGTAGCAGCACCCGTGCGAGGGTGACCATAAAGAGGGACAAGTTGGCGGCGTTGGTGACCGCCGTCTCGGTGACATTCATGAAGTCTTCCAGACCCCAGTGCTGCTTGGCGTCGCGGAAGTTGAATTCAATCTGGAAGCGTAGGCTATAGTAGTCAATCAAGCGATCATAAGTTAAGCTGAGGTCACTACTGAACAGGATCACCCGCGCTTGTTTACCGGTTTTCAGGTTCGTTTTGACAATGATAACAACATTGAGGGGTTGAGCGAAGTCTTTGTGGAGCAACGTTGCCTGGAAGGTTTGGGTTTGGATACCATCTTCCAGGGTGGTTTCCTTCAAGTAATCATCGGGAATAGCCTGATAGTTGATCTTATCACCATACTTGCGCCGCTGACCACGCGGCAGTTGTGGGCCAGCATAGGGGATGTACAACGCCGCGTCATAGCGCATTTTGGAAATCAGGTGCAAGTCACATTGTCGGGTCATTTGCAGGGCATTATTGTTGCCAAACTTCCCATCCAGTACCAGATAAGTCACCTTGATCGTATCCTTGATAAGTGCCAATTGCCGTTGCACCATCTGTTGAATTTGTTGTAATTCCGGTGTCAGTTCCACCTGGGTCTTATCCTTGTTCTTACTGCCTTTGGGACGTCCTGGCTTGCCTCTTTTCTGTTTCTTCTTGGTCTTTTTCTTGACTGCTTTGGCCGCTGTCTTTTCGGCTTCGCTTCGTACCCGTTGCTCCACCATGCTCGGATAGGCCCGCCGTTCCTCAGTACTAATCAGTGATAGTCCGAAGAACGCCACGCCCGGCACTGGTTTCCCGTACAATCCCGAAAAGAAGCGATCTACCCCATGCGTCTTCTTGCCGGATTTCGTTACGACGCATTCATCGCCTGCCAATAGGTACTCATCTGCTGGGTTGAGTGCGTGTTGGCGAAAAAATGTCCAATGCAGGTCTGCCCAAGGTAGCACCGTGTGGAACAATCGCTGTATCGTCCGATAGCTCCCGCCCTTGTCGGCCCACCGTGAAATACCCAGCATCGTGACCCGCCCCGTCATCGCTAGAATAGCTGGGATAATCCGGCTCAGTTGTCGTATGGTTGTTGGCGATACGTGTGCCTCAAGGCAGAGCAAAAGTGTTACAATATCAATCATGGGCTTTCTTCGTCATGTCTTGTTGGCTTTGATGTTTACGCAAACAACTTTACACGACGCTAAAGCCCTTTCAATCCCTCATTTTTGGCGAAGGTATTGTCATAGACCAAATAATATTCAATGCTGAGATGTTATCTCGGCATTTTTGTTGCAGTACCTTGAGTTTGATTAGCGCAATTCGATGCTAACTACCCCCGTCACACTCTGCTAATGAATAGTGCCAGATGATATACAAAACTGATGGCTTTTCGCCTTACAGTTTGCGCCCCTCTCAGTTACAATTCTTTTGTAAGTTAGGTCAATGCACTTAACATATGCAAATGAATATGGATAGATGCGAATAATATACGGAGTGTTGTTGTGGAACCAACATCGTCGTGAGTGAATTGTGTCCACCTATCAATAATCAATTAACCGAAAGGAATGCATCCGCATGGCAACGAAGATCAAAGAGAATAAAGTCTCGTTTAGCCAAAGTGTTGAGCTAATGGCGCGGCGGGCGCTCCAATTTATGAACCTGCCACCCGGCCTGGCCGACCAAATTCTGATCTGCAACACAGTTTTTCAAGTGCAGTTTCCAGTGCCGCTAGATGATGGCAGAATTCATGTCTTCAAAGGTTGGCGGGCAGTTCACAGCGCCCATCGCTTGCCAGCCAAAGGCGGAATTCGATTCGCGGATCATGTTAACCAAGATGAAGTTGAGGCTCTGGCTGCATTGATGACCTATAAATGCGCGATTGTGAATGTGCCCTTCGGCGGTTCAAAAGGTGGATTGATTATGAATCCGCGCGAGCATTCAGATGCCGAAATCGAACGAATTACCCGCCGCTTTGCCTTTGAACTTATCAATGGCGGATATATCGATTCCAGCACCAACGTCCCAGCACCAGATATGGGAACAGGTGAGCGCGAGATGGCCTGGATTGCCGACACCTACCGCACATTGCGTCCGGAGGACATCAATTATCTGGGATGTGTCACCGGCAAGCCCGTCGCTGCTGGTGGTATTCAAGGACGCGCCGAAGCAACAGGGCGTGGCGTTGAATACGCTATACAAGAATTCTTCCGACATCCTGATGATATGAAGATGGCTGGTTTGGAAGGTGGATTGGAAGGCAAGCGGATTGTCATGCAAGGTCTGGGCAATGTGGGCTATCATGCTGCCAAGTTCCTGTCGGAAGAAGATGGGGCCAAGATCATCTGCATTATCGAATGGGATGGTGCGTTGATTGATGACAATGGGCTGAACGTGGAGGATGTTCACCTACACATGAAGGAATTTGGTGGTGTCAAGGGTTATCCAGGCGCCCAGTATGTCGAGGATGGACTTTCTTGCTTGGAACTGGACTGCGACATTCTGGTTCCGGCGGCCATGGAAAGCCAGATTACTCTGGATAATGCGGCTCATATCAAAGCCCCACTGATTGTCGAAGGTGCAAATGGCCCGATTACCTTCGGGGCCGATGAAATATTGCGGGAGCGTGGTGTGGTGGTGTTGCCAGATGCCTTTGCCAATGCAGGTGGGGTGACTGTTTCCTATTTTGAATGGATCAAGAACCTCTCGCACATTCGCTTTGGCCGCATGGGTCGCCGCTTCGATGAATGGCGGGGTCAGCGCGTGGTGGATGCACTGGAAACGATTACCGGCCAAACAGTTCCTGCTCATCTACGTCAGAAAATCACACAAGGTGCGGATGAACTGGCGCTGGTGCGTTCTGGTTTAGATGATACGATGCGACAGGCTTACCAGGAAATCAGCGAGGTCTTCCATACAACCGACGGGATTCAGGATTTTCGTACCGCTGCTTTTGTCGTATCGCTCCAGAAGGTCGCCAATACCTACACTGCGTTTGGTATTTGGCCCTAAATTGATATGACTCTGATCCACTTGGCTCCCTGGCTTTGTGTCAGGGAGCTTTTGCATGAATGCTCAATGTTCTTGCGGCGCAAAGTCATTCAGAGCTATCTTGTGATCTCGACTACACCCAGCTGGTTTGGAATTCGACAGCGTCGCACCTGTTGTACCAACGGCTTCGCCATCAATTTTGGCCGCCCATCAAGCTCCACAAACACAAACTTGCCTGTTGGGAAGCGGTTCACCAACTCCGGTTTCCCGACCTGAATGCTGCCGCCACGCATCACCAGCGCAATATCTGCACGCCGGACTGTCGTAAAAGTCTGATACGGATCATCGGTGGCGGGCAACGCGATAATATCTGCTCGCATTCCCGGTGCAAGATCACCGACATCTGATAGACGTAATATCCGCCGCGGATTATCTGTAACCAACCGAAACAGGGTCCTGTCATCTAGTAGCTCCGTTGCCCGCGCCGCTCGCAGTTCATCCAGCATGTCCCCATCTGCCGTTAATCGTGAATCACTGCCTAATGCCAGTTTCCCGGCTTCAGCCCATTGTGTCACATCTGTTGTTTTGCCTAATAAATACTGATTAGTGGATGGACACCATACCAAACCGACACCTTGCGCCAATGCCGTTTGGACATCTGTCGTCGCCATGCCAACGCCATGAATTAGCACCGTATTGCTTCCTACCACACCTAGATCACTTAATTGCCCCCACTCCCTGGCAGCAATATCATCCGTCCCTTCTGCCAGATGAATCATCCAAGGAGCTTGCGTTGGTGTGCGTTGATAGCTTCGCTGGATGCGAGCCGCTGTCTCGAAATGCAATGAGTGTGCCCACCCATAGCGCCGCACTACACGCACCGGAAATTTGCGTGATTTCAACGGGCGATGTAGAGGATTGTGATGGGCAACGATGGTCACGCCCGATAGTAAATTCTTCAAGCCACCAACGAAACAACGATCCCAGAGAGTATAATCCCGTAATTGACGGAAAGGAGCCTCATCCAAATGAGCGGACACATCCTCCCCCCAAACATGGGCATTGGGATAGTCTTCACGGAAGCGTGTGCGGGGGAAGTGATTCAGTTCTAGGTGGTCATGAGCATTGACCAGCCCAGGATAAAGCATATAGCCATCCAGATTGACAACTGTGGCTTTTGATGCTATATCGGACGACAGGATGCGCCCGGTGCGGGTATTGATAACCAACGGCTGATCAGTCACAATACCAGTGGGTGTGATAAGCGGTGCATGAACAAGCGCAAGATACATGCCATTATTCTATATCAAAGGACAATTATCATGTTGAAAAAAATTAAGTGGCCGGTTTGGATGGTGATGGGAATGATGTTGTTGGCAATTCTCGCTTGCAATTTCAGCTTCAGCACCGCCAAACTCGAAAATATCCGCCTGGCGGTAGATGAAGACGGCAATAATAAAACCACAACATTTACGATGACGGATACCGTTTATATTGTGATGGATTTAGAGAACGCACCAGATGATACCGAAGTTTCTGCTGTGTGGATTGTGGTGGATGCTCCAGACGTCGAACCCGGCACAAGGCTTGGCGATGTAGATCCAACCACCGATGATGAAATTGTGACATTAGAAACAGGTTCAGGGAGCTTGTGGTTCTCTATGGAGCCAGCTTCGTTTAATTTGCCACCGGGTAAGTATAAAGTGGAAATTAGCCTCAATGGTGAGCGCGAAGCAACGCTGGAATTCGACATTACCGCAGAGTGATGGTTTCGAGGTGCAAAATCTGATCCGGGTCGTCGTTGGCGGGTTGCAGTCGCGTCTTAGGGTCAGTCGCATCATACATCACGACGATAAGTTGATATGTTCCGGGTGGCAGGTTATCGTTTAAGATTAATCCATGATTATCCACGATAACCTCTCCGGCTTCCCATAATGTTGTAGGCTGCTGTCCATTGGCAGGTTCACTATCGTGCTGGCTGGCGAGGCCACCATAGTCATAAAGCACCTGCACCGACACTTTGTAACGCCTTGCCAACACCGCGCCGGTTTCCCAATAGAGCGTCATGCCCACTACATCCCCCTGGCCCGCCATAAACGTATCCCCAGATAGCGTATACCCTCGCAGAATAATGTCTTCCCCAAAGCTCACATTTAAGACTAGTTCGGGTTCGGGGGGCGGTGGCTCCAGTACAACATATTGCACAAGCTCCACATCGTTGTACCAATCACGATCAACACTGTAGGCGTTTTGTGCCAGGGTTGCTTCAACGATGCCATTTGGATCACGCTCTTGTTGCCCCCACAGTACCAGGAAGATGCGCCCATGTTGATTGATGATTCTTTCAGTGGAAATTTGAGTGGCTGGGTCATCACCGCCAAGCCCTTCAGGTAGTGTGTAAACATCCGTCGGGCCGTCATAATAATAGCTGAAGACCTCTTGCTGGTTGGGTGCATTCAGAATAATAGCGTCATCCGCTCGTGGATTGGCATTGATGGTCTGTACAATTCCCTTATAGTCGCTACGGGCATAGGTCGGATCGCTGTCAAGTAGATCAATACCCCGCATCGTCAGTATGAAGACGACAGCACCCAATGCTATTGCTGTCCCCTGTAGGATAATGCCACTACGCAATCGACTGATTTGCGCCCCCCCTAGTCCGATTATCAACGCCATTGCACTCTGCGCTGGCAACAAAAATTTCAGATTCGCTTCACGATAGGCTCCCGATCCCAGCAACGTCCCGATACTCAACAAACATAGCAGGAGTGCTAAGGCGATATTCCATCTATCAAAGTTCCGCTGAGTGGTCAAAAAGCGGGGGCGCTGTAGCCCCCCCCTACCGCGTTGTCGTATGGATTCCGTGTAGGGGCGAGATATATCTCGCCCGCCACTTACCAGTGATGAAAATGCTGCTATAATCAAGACACTAGGCAGCAAAATCCTCAACAGATCAATTTCTGTAGTCGTATGTCCATAAACTAGAATCGTGGCGATACGTTCCAGTCGATCAGCCAATACTGTTGTATTGCCCGTCGAAGGCCAGGTCGTAACTTGATCATAGGCTGTTGGCAGCCAGGGCAGAAATGCCGTAATCGTCACCAAATTTAGCCCAACATAAACTAGTCCATGCTGCCGATGGTGCAACCACCACCAAACAAAATAGGTTCCCTGCACGATCATGGTCAGTGGATAAGTGTATTGCGTATACAAACCCAGAATATTGACAGTAGCCAACCCACCTGCCCAATACAGCCGACGTCGAGCGTGAGATGTATCCAACAATCGCAGCAATAGCCACAGACTGAGGATACTCAACGCGCCGAGTTGAGCATACATGCGCGTTTCCTGCGCGTAGTAGATCGCAAACGGATTGGCTGCAACCAGCAACGCCGCTAGAGTTGCCGCAAAGTCGCCAAATAGCCGCCTACCGAGCGCATAGGTCGCGGCGACGGCCACGATACTCCAAAACGCCGAGAGTGAACGTAGGCCAAATTCCGTCGTGCCCATCAATCCCATCCAGCTTTTGAGTGCGATATAGTAGCCAGGTGGATGAATGTCGCGGCTGGTAGCTTCAACCAGATCAGAGAGGCTACGTTCGGCCAGGCGCAGGCTATTACCTTCATCATGCCACAGCGATTGCGTCTCCAGATGATGAAAACGCCAAAACGCTGCCAGCAGCAAAATGGCAACCGGAATCAGTCGTCGCATTAACTATCAGTCCCAGACAGGCGCTTGAGAACAGCATCAATCAAGACATAGGTGCTGAATAGTACGCCCAATCCCAACGCCAACACCTTTGGCAATTGCTCGCGGGCGCGTCGGGGCCAGGATTTGCCAGGATCGCGCCAGTCACCTGACTGAATATAATGTTGCAGACTGTGGTAGATGGGGGTTGGTTCCCAGGTTGGCTCCACCAGACGGAAATAATACCAGCTCTTGCCGCGTTCCTGTTCATTTGGGAGTTTCAGAAACCAATAGTTAATCGTGCCGATCCAGGGCCATTCTTGCAAAGCACGTTCATAGGCCAGCGGTGCCCATTCTGCTGCCTGTTCCATTGTCACTTGCCCATAGGTCTCGATGCCCTGAATAGCCGGATCATTGGGAACCGGATTCCAACCTGCCTCGCTGATCCAGATGGGTTTGTGGGCGTCACCATTCGCCACCATAATATCGCGCAACCATTGGTGGCGGGCAAAATTCATGGTATAGGGTCGCATCCGTCGATCCGTCGGGCCGCTGAATAACCCGTAGCCCTGGGCGCTCAAAACATCGAAGCAGTCCGCTGCACCAAAATCGTACATGCGCTGCAAAAAGAGCATGTCGTAGGCATCCCGTCCGGAAAGATCAATCGTGGGGCCAATCGCACCAGTATGAATCACGATGTCAGGGTCAACTGCTTTCAACGCATCATGCGTCTGGCACAGCAATTCGGTATAGCCTGCCGGATCAATCAGTTGATCGCCCCACTCCGGAAATAAATTCGGCTCGTTCCAGATTTGGTAATGGGTGATGCGCCCCTGGTAGCGCGTGGCGAGCGTGACGGCATAATCCACAAAATCTTGAATGTCACCGGGCGGGCCATTTGTGTTAATAGCGCCAGGAGCCATGGCCCACGATGGTGTGGGGCCACTGATTCGCGCCAGAATATTCACATTGTATTGTTCGGCTAGATCAATAATCTGGTCATATTTATCCCAACTGGGATGACCGCCGTCGCCGTCATTGCGGTCTATGACATTATCGCCATTCGTATCCTCAACATTCCGCAAATCCCAATAATCGCCTTTAGCGTGAATTTCAATGTCTTCCCAGGCAAATTGTTGCCGCAGCCAGCCAAATCCTGCCTCGGCAATCAATTCCATCGAACGCTCGCGCTTCTCTGGTTCGGCCTCTAGTTGCAGAAACGCATTGATGCCAAACGGGTTATCGGGCAGGTGTTGGATGTTAGCAGTGGAGTCAGTCTCCGGCATTCGGCGTGTCAAGTTTGCCAGATATTGTGTCCCGCCCAATACTTGCGCCAACGGTTCGGTTTCACCTGTCACATTCCACAACAAACGCTCAACTGGCCCATCCATCACCAAATCAACCGCCAGCGCCAACACAGCAATACCTAGCGTGAGTACAATCACTAACAGAGTGTGGATTGAAAGACCAAATAACCGTTTTTGCACGAAACAACTCAATCTAATGGACAGGGATTGGCTTCAGAAGATGTGACATAGATTGTCTCCACGCAAATGCCAACTGGTAACTGGAAACGAGTCCAAAACTGGGCTTCCCACAATGTCTCCACCGTATCATCGCCGATGGTGCAACTCACAACTGTCTTAACACCAACGCGATGATCGTCGATGGGTTCGATAACAAAATCGCTGAATTTGAACGGGGTATCATGATTGACACGGAGATATTGCTGTGTCAACTCATCCGCCTGCGAGTCCTCGCAGACCAATGGCTCAAAATCATAAGGACTCCGAAACTCTGACCACATCATTAACCAACCCCATCGTGCTGCATTTTCCGTATCATCCGAGACCAGAAATGCCGTTAGCACTAACGTCCCGCCAATCATCCCCGCCAACAGCAAAGCGACAATGACCAGCGATAGCAGCCAGTCATTGAAATGCGTTACTAGAGAATGCTTCAGTAGCTTGTGTTGCATTGTCTCCACTCATTAAAAGCTGGCGACAATGATACCATATCTTGGGGGTTGGCGACTGATCGTGCATTCTCGGGCAATTAGTCCAAGAACCGGGGCAAGTAGAAGCTCAAAAACCGTAGGTCGCTATCAGTCTGCAATTGCACTTCCTCAACTGTGGAGTTTGCCAGCATCACATCATATAACCCGATAGTTTGAGTTTCACCCTGATAAGACAACTGTCCAACACCATCTGTAACATATAGAAACAGATCCTCACCGTCCTGCGGAGCCTCGACTGTAGTCGTTCCACCGCTATCGACATAGGTGGCTGTTAGGCGTGCATCGACATGCTGTTCCATCGGTGACTGATCGCCAATCAAACTATAGACAGTTGCCTCGCCTACTCGCCGCACCGGCAGCTCGCCATGAGCAAGCTGCTGGTAGTGCGGTTTCACATGGCGATATTGAGGATTTGCCACAAACCATATCTGAATGACTCGGGTTGGCGTATCGCTTTCATTGAGTTCTTGGTGTTCAATCCAATCGCCAGAGAACATGCGCTGGAATTCACCAGTCTTAATGATCCCTTTCCCACCAGTAGTGTCTTCGTGATAGAGTTCGCCTTCTAACACCCATGTATAAATTTCAAGGCCTCGATGGGGATGCCAAGTAAAACCATTATGGGGCGCGATCTGTGTCATGTGTGCCGTGAGCATTCCACTAAGACGCTGTAAAGGGCTCCAGCCGCCGACAGCAAAATGGGAATGAAGCCAGTGAATCGGATGTATCCAGGGAAAGGTATCGGCAGGGATGTATTGGAATGCTGGATTGATCTTCAACTGTGGGTCAATAACAGTGTCAAACGGCGATGGCATAATGACTCCCAAATTGATTTCAGAACTTGATATTTGAGATGATTGCAGGCAAAGATCCTTCCTGCAAATGTGTTCGCAGAAATGAGTTTTCCGCCCAGATGACCTATCATAGCACAAGATCAAGTTCTGAAGCCTAGTCGTCTTGATTTTCCCGTTGTTGGGTTGCACGGTTTTCAACTGGCGGTAGACGGCTATAATAGGTCACTATCTGCAAACACCGGAGGAGGCAGCCCGTGATGAGTGGCATCACCGTCCGCAAAGTCGAAAACAAAGCCGATTACAAAGTATTTTTCGAGTTTCCCTGGCGACATTATGCAAATTGTCCGCAATGGGTTCCGCCATTGAAATCCACGCGCCGTCATGTGCTGGATCGAGAACATGATGCCTCCTGGGAATATCTGGAAGGTGAATATTTCATTGCCTGGCAGAGAGATGAGCCAGTGGGCACAATTGCTGCTTTCATCAACCATCGTCACAACGAAACCTGGAACGAAAACATTGGCTGGTTTGGTGCAATGGAGTTTGTCGACGACCCAACCGTTTCCGCGGCATTGCTAACGACGGCTGAGAACTATGTGAGAACACTAGGATGTGATGCCATTCGCGGCCCAGCAACATTCAACCTACATTCCGAAATGGGTGTGCTGATGAACAGCTATGATCGCCCACCGATTTTGCTGATGCCTTACAATTACGACTACTACCCAGCGCACATGGAAGGCGCAGGTTACGCAAAAATCAGAGATGTGTTTAGCTGGTACACTGACAATGAAAATTTAGTGAGTGAAGAAGGCGTTTCGAGCCGCATGGCAAAAGCCCAACGGCTGATCGAAAAAGTAAAAGAGCGCCGAAATATCACCGTGCGTGGTGGCAAGCGACGCAACCAGCGCGAAGACTTTGAAATTATCTACGAACTCTACAATGCAGGTTGGGCACAGAATTGGGGCTTCGTTCCCTTAACTCTGCGCGAACTAGATTCCATGATTAAGGAACTCAAGAGTGTATATGATCCATCATTGAGTGTTTACGCCTTTGTCAACGGGGATCCAGCAGGTTTCTTCGTTGGTGTGCCAGACTTCAACCAAGCTCTTATTCATGCCTATCCTCGTCCCGGTGTACCAGAAATCATCTCGCTGTTGAAAGTATTCTGGCATTGGAAAATCCGCCCCAAAATCAACACGGTGCGCTTACCATTAGGCGGTATCAAACCCGAATATCGTCCATCAGGTGTTATAGCCGTGTTGGCCTATGAATTTCTGCAACGCTTTCGCAACCTCAATCCTGATAGATGGAAACATTTCGACGGCGGCTGGGTGCTGGAAGACAATACAGAAATGAACGATGTGTTGATCCAATCGCGTGCCCAGCAAGATCGCCAGTATCGGCTTTACCAGAAGCCATTGAAATAGAATCATGTACAAAGCCCCTGAAGCCATCCAGCAACTCCTGGATAACCTGCCGACCAGTCCCGGCGTCTACCAGATGGTTGACCGTCATGGGGAGATTATCTATATCGGTAAGGCCAAAAATCTACGGAGCCGGGTGCGCTCTTATTTTCAGCCATCTAATCAGGAAACCAAAGTCCAGCGTATCCGCGAGCGTGTGGCTGACATCAAAATCCTGGTGATGGAAAGCGAAATCGCAGCTCTGACTGCCGAAGCCCAACTCATTCGCGCCCACAAGCCGCGCTATAACGTTATCTGGAAAGATGATAAGCGTTATCCGTATATTGTGGTTCGTACCCGTGATGCTTTTCCCAAAGTTGAACTGACGCGCCGCGTTAATCGCAAGGACGGCAATCGCTACTTTGGTCCATATTCGAGCGCCTGGGCAGTGCGACGGATTTTAGATACGTTGCGAAAGGCATTCCCTTACCTGACCTGTAATCGCAAAATCACCGGCCAGGATGATCGGGCCTGCTTGTACTACGATATTAAGCTGTGTGGCGCTCCCTGTATCGGCGCACAGACCCAGGCAGAATATCGTGCGACTATGGACTCGCTGATGCGCGTGTTGGAGGGCCGAGGTGAAGCTGTTGTTCGTGAACTAAAAGCTGAGATGAACGCTGCCGCCGATAACCTGAACTTCGAGCGAGCCGCTGCCCTACGTGACCAGATTCAGGCCATTGAGCAAGCTACTGCGCGTCAGCACCGGATCGCCAAAATCGGATCGGATCGGGATGTATTAGCCCTGGCGACGTCCGAACAAATGGCGATGGTGCAGTTGCTTATCATCCGGGATGGGCATTTGATCTCTAGTGAGTCCTTTCCACTGATGAACATTCAAGATGAAACTGACGACACCATCATGAGCAGTTTTTTAACTCAATATTATGAAAGTGCGGCAGAATTACCACCGGAAATCATCATTCCGGTGAGTATTCCCGAAGCGGATATAGTGGGAACCTGGCTGCGTGAACGCCGCGACGGACGCAGAGTGACTCTGACTGTTCCGCAGCGTGGCGAAAAACGCAAGCTCATCCAACGGGCGGCAGAAACGGCTGTTGAACAACTCAACCTGTTCCAGGCGCGTTGGGAGAAAGACACCATTCGTCATGAAACAGCCTTGCGTGAAATTCAAGAGGCGTTGGAATTGCCGGAACCACCGAATCGCATTGAGTGTTTCGATATCAGCACTTTTCATGGCGCATCTACTGTTGCCAGCCGGGTGGTCTTCGTCCAGGGAACGCCCTACAAAAGCGAATATCGCCGCTTCAATATCCGCACCGTTGGCCCCGATGGACCGGATGATTACCAATCCATGCGTGAAGCCCTGACCCGCCGCTTTCAACGCTATGTGGATGCCCTGGCCGATGAAACACCGGGTAAAGTTGATAAGAACGAGACCTGGCGCTTGCTGCCCGATTTACTCTTGATAGATGGGGGTAAAGGTCAGTTAAGTATTGCAGATGAGGTTTTGCAATCATTCGAATTACAGGAACATGTTCCAGTGGCGGCTCTTGCTAAACAATTTGAGGAAGTCTATGTGCCGGGTCATAAATTGCCCGTATTCCTGCCTCGCACTAGCGAAGGTTCTCATTTGTTGCAACGGGCACGGGACGAAGCCCATCGCTTTGCCATCACCAGCCACCGTGCCCAGCGCAAGAAAAAAGGCCTGGCAAGCCGCCTGGAAGTGGTTTCCGGAATCGGGCCTGCCAAACGCAGAGCTTTGCTGAAAGCCTTTAACAATGACATTGAAGCTGTTCGCAAAGCCAGCATTCGCCAGTTGGTAACGGTTCCAGGCATTACAGAGGAGCTGGCGCAACGCATTAAAGATGAACTGAATTGATTGGAGCAAATAGTCAATGCCGATTTCAAATCATTTATTGCAAGAACACTACAACCTGTGTGTGATTGTTCCAGCCTGGGCTACAATTGGTGATTGGCTGGACATTGTGGCGGCAACCTCCAAAGCCACATCGCTCATTGATTTTGGCACCAATCCTCCTTTGATGCGGGCGGGTGTCACATCGCTCAATTGGTATCTGATGGATTTATTGGGTCTGCGTGCGCAATGGTATGATGATGGATGGTTGCAGCGTGATGAAGTCTGGTTGTTGATTAACCCGCTACGCTACAAACTACTCGGTCATTCTGCCCGCCGTCCCTTTGCCCATGATGTACGTGATTATTTGATGAAACTGGCCCCCTATCTGTTACGAGAAACACTAGACCAACACGCTTATTTCGCTATGGCTCCCACTATCTATCGTCACGAATACGACGATGGTGAAGCCGAAAGACTGGCAGCTCAGGCTCCTTGGGGACATCTGGCGGTATTGGATGATGCCGATGAGATCGTGGGTATGGTATGGGCACCGGGGCCGATGACAGGGACTTTGCCGCCAATTCTGAAACATCCACATTCCGTCGGCAGCGTCACCTATTGCTGAAAGCAGCCAATATGCAAATTTCATGGGTTCATGACCCAACGACTTGGAACAAACAGCTTGCATCGTTACCAGCCGCCCATATTCTACAGACCTGGGAATGGGGGGAATTCAAAGCCCAGACAACCGGCTGGACACCCCGACGTTGCCTTTATCTGGGTGAGGATGATCGCGTTTTGGCCGCTGCCAGCATTCTAACGCGCCGCGTCGGCCCCTTTCGCATGATTTATGTTCCGAAAGGTCCGGTTTTCGCCGATACCTCTCCAGCTTATATTGAGTCTGTCCTCGACCATCTACAAAAACTGGCGCGAGGAGCCGTCTGGCTCAAAATCGACCCAGACATCGTGATTGCTACCGGCTTCCCACCTGAAGCCAGTAATGACCAGCCATACCAACCCAACCCAGCGGGGGAAGCCACTCAACACCTCCTCCAATCCCGCAAGTGGCGCTTCAGTAGGGACCAAGTGCAGTTCCGCAATACGCTCGTTCTCGATTTAACGCAATCTGAGGACAAGTTGCTGGCAGACATGAGCCAAAGTACCCGCCGCAAAATACGTTTAGCCGACAAACGCGAGGTCGTTGTCCGTGCCACGCATAACGAAACCGACTGGCGGACACTATACGATCTCTATGCTACTACAGGTCAACGTCAAGATTTCGCCATTCGTCCGTGGGACTACTATTGTCGCCTATGGTCTACATTCCATGCGGCAGGTCTGGCACGTATATTGGTAGCAGAATATCAGGAACAAATCCTGGCTGGAATTGTATTGTTCCATTTCGGGGAGCGAGTCTGGTATTTTTACGGCATGTCGTCCGGTGAACACCGCGACCGTCAGCCCAACTATGCTTTGCAATGGGCTGCGATTCGGTGGGCTAAAACTGAGGGATATAAAATCTACGATTGGTGGGGAGCGCCCAATGTGTTTACCGAAGATGACCCCATGTGGGGCGTCTATCGTTTCAAACGCGGTTTCGGCAGCCAAATCGTGCGGACAATGGGCGCTTGGGACTATACACCTTATCCCGCATTATATTGGCTCTATGCCCAGGCTGCGCCGCGTTTTGTCAACTGGCTACGTCGCCGAGGAAGCAATCAAGAATGACTCCGGATCAGAATATGCCTACTGTACGGTGGCCGCTATCGGCTAAAATTTATGCTATTGGTGTTGGCGTACCGATGATTGCCATCTCACTGACTGCGGCCTTCTGGATTTTTCAGACGCGCTTTGGCGGGTTTATCAATAGCCGCCCTGTACTGGCTGTGTTGATCCTAATGCTCGCATTTGCCGGAACATTGGTGATGGCCGCCTGGTTATTTTACATAGGGGTTCGGCGCACAATAACTCAAGAACCTGAAGCCCTAATCTTTGCCGCCACCGGCCACTTGCTTTCGGCGATTCCAGCGATGGTATTGCTCTTTGTTGCTTTTTTGCGCGATTATCAAGGTTTTGTCTATGACGTTCAGACCGCCGTTGCCCAACGCGATTTCACGCTGGAATTCACGTTCATCAGTTGGATGCTCATTCACGTCTATCTGGCGCTATTGCTATCCTTTCTCGACAACACCAGCCATTTGCTGGAAAAGTCGGAATAGGGAGGCTTCGCATTTTGGTCGTTATCAACAGAACTTAGAGGATTAGCCAAATTCCCAGAAAAACCAACAATCCCAACACCAATTTCCGAAACTGCTCTGGATTGACATAGCGATCCAGGAAAAAGCCGCACGCCAGCCCCAGCCCAATGCCTGGCAAGGCCACCCAATAGTTCTGCCAAACCTCACTGGTGAAATTGTGGCTGAGGGCATGGCTGGTAATGACCATGGTGCTGTTAAGCAAGAAAAACCCCTGCAAATTACTTTTGAATGCAGCAAGTTCCCATCTTCGACAGCTCCCATATATCACTACTGGCGGCCCAGAAGTGTTATAGGCTCCGCTCAACAACCCAGCGATAAACCCAAATCCATAGGCCCAGCGTGGATGCTCAACGGGCGGCAACCGAAGTTCAAGAAGTGCATAGATCGCATAACCAGTGATGACAATACCGAGAGCCGTCAGTACAATAGTCTCGTCCACGCGGCTCAATGCCACTACACCCAGTGGAATACCAATCAGTGACGCGATGGATAGCCGCCACACCGTTTGGAAACTCAAATGATGGCGATAGCGGGCCAGTAAAAAGATTTCCGAGGTCACAGCAACCAGCGCCACTAGCGGTGTTGCAATGTGAATATCCATGATCAGCAGTAACAGCGGCATTGACACCAACGCCAACCCAAAACCAGTCAATGTTTGCGTAAAAATTGCGAGAAAAACGATCAAACCAACAATTATCATCGACAATCCAGGGACTATTCAATCATGACACAATTACTTGTCGCCACTCAAAACCGCCATAAAGTTCAGGAGTATCGTGATCTGCTGGCGGAGCTTGATACTATTGACTGGCTCTCATTATGGGATGTAAATCTAAATAACATGCAGGTGGATGAAACCGGCACATCTTTCGAGGCCAACGCCCACCTCAAAGCCGACGCTTATTGCCAGGCATCTGGCTTGATTACACTGGCTGATGATTCCGGCCTCGTCGTTGATGTACTGGATGGCGAACCCGGTATCTATTCAGCCCGTTACGGTGGCCTGAAAACCGACCAGGAACGCTACCAACTGCTGCTGAAAAAGCTGGCTGACACCCCACATTCACAACGCACAGCCCGTTTTGAATGTGCAGTAGCGATTGCCGTCCCGGACCATCCCATTGAAATCACGCGTGGCACACTTGAAGGCCATATTGCCGACGCCCCGCGAGGTGAAAATGGCTTTGGCTATGACCCGATTTTCCTGTTATCCGATGGGTACACTCTGGCCGAACTATCTGCTGCTGATAAAAACCAAATCAGTCACAGGGCGCGGGCACTTCAGGCAGCACTCCCTATTCTGCGGCGTGTGCTTTAGCTACCATGATCTTCAGCCCACCACATCCGCCACACATCGACCGAACGCGGAAAGCGACGGCGGGGATATGATTGAATAGCTTCACCCTCCAGCCCGTCAATCCAATTGTATAATGGTGGCGTTCCACTGGTCACCAAGTAGGCTGTTTCGCCTGACCTCAGTTGTTCATTCACAGCCACCCGTAAATCAGGAACTAGTTCATGACCATCCAGACAGACGATTTCTTGATCGACATAGAAATATAGATTATAGCATTCTCGCCAGTTTGCTACGATTAGATCGGCCTGAACACTCTGAAGCAGTGCCCCAGCTTCGCTGGTTGCTTCATCCCCGTTCAGAATACCCGATTGGTGATTGATTGCGTTGAGATCACGGAATGGGAGTTCCAGAGGTGCGGTGATTATGGTGTAGTCAAAGGGTAGCGCAAACCACAACCACCACCCAGTCATAAATAGCAACACCCCGCGCAGGCTCCAGTGTATTCGCCATAGCCAAGCAAACCCACAGGCCAGAATAGTCACTGTCGGCGCAGCCATCGGCGTGAAATAGCGTGCGACTGGCAATCGCGCTTTGAATAAGATTAATGCTGTCGTCAACACCAGCCACAGTCCCAGAAACAATGTACTACTCAAAAGCCAGTTCTTATTATCAAGAGCGGAGCCAATAATGAGCAATCGTATTGACAGAATCAAGCCCACGACCAATGTCAACCCAACTACAATCATATAGGATCGTGTGGTGAAATCTTCGATCACAGGCCATACATCTTTGGCATAGTCTAGTGGATTGACGGCAGCCTCATCGTCCTCACGCTGGGCAACTGGCGAATCGAGTAGCACAAACGGCTCATCCGAATCGCGAGCAACCCAGGCCGGAATTACCAACGGCATCCACATTATAGCCACAATAACCGCTGCCAGAATCAGCGGGGGTAGGTACAGTCGCAACCACTCGCGCCCACGTTCAGCAAATCCCGCCATGCGCTGCCAGTCATAGAAAAGCAAAGCCGCTCCTACGGGTAAAAGCGGCAGTAATCCCAGAGTAAGCTTTGCCAACGTCGTCAGACCCAGCAGTACGCCCAGAATTACCCCCTGCTGCATCGAAGGATATCGGGCAAATACCAAACTGCGCCACGCCACCACACACCCAAACGTTGCCACGAATGGGTCGGCCAGTGCCATGCGTCCAAAGAATACTGCCAATGGCATGATGGCATATAGCGCCAAGGCCATCAATCCCGCCAGGCGTCCAGCCAGCATCCGTCCTACGACAAATAATGCAGCTCCACCGAGCAGCGAAAACAGTGCAATCGCCAAACGGACTATCGGCAAAGCAACGGTTGGTTTGGTCTCAAACAATCCCAACCAATAATAGAGCAACACTTTTCCATGGGCATAACGTCCTGGATTCTCATCGAAATCCCAGACTTGTACCGCACGGGATGTATGTGCCCCCTCATCCACATAAGGATGCTGCACTGTGATGTTGTAACCGCGCAGATAGAACTGTATCAGCAACAGAATAACGACAATGAGTTTATCGCGCATAATCTCGACTTCTAGCATAAGCCATTAAGGCTAGCAATACGCTCCCAAAATTCAACATCGATAAACAATTGGTACTATGTGAACTGTGCTGTAATCTCACGAACTCTGACTCTCAAGATTGTACAGCGACGAGATCAGGCGTTATTGACCAGGTAAAAGACCACTGTTGCAAAAAATATACAGGCCATCAACAGCGCCAGGATTCCCAGCACTGCCGATTTTGCGATTTCAACCATATTCTTGAGGAACACCCATGCGCCCAGGATAATAAAAATGCCTATGAACAACACAGCAGTTTGAGCGCCAGTCAGTCCCCAAGATTGCATCTCATTCAAGCGATACCTCCACCGTTACCCAGCAGATAGATGACATTGCCGCTTTTGATAACTTGTTGCACGAGGTTGGTTCCAAAGCGATACCCCAGTTGACGATAGTCGGCAATCTGCCAGATCACGACATCGCCCCATGCGCCGTTTATTAACGTACCGGCCTCGCCCCCAAGTCCCACTGCGAATCCAGCGTTGACCGTCGCCGCGGCCAATGCCTGCCCCTGTGTCAGATATAGATAGCGCGTCGCCAATGCCAATACGATTTGCATACTTTCTGTCCAGGCCGTGCCAGGGTTGCAATCGGTGGCAATAGCGAGAGCGACGCCTGCATCCAACATCTCTTGAGCCGGTGTATAGTCGTGGTGGCCCAATCCAAACGGCGTGGGTGGCATCGAAACCGCGATAGTCCCATATTGCCCCAACAAATCAATTTCGTCATATGTGGTCGCCACCAGGTGATCAGCAGAGGTAGCCCCCATCTCAACAGCCAGCTCTGTTCCGCCCAAAGCATCAAACTCATCGCTGTGAATCTTCAATCCCAATCCAGCCTGTCGGGCAGCTTCCAACACCCGACGACTTTGCTCCAGGTTAAATGCGCCCGTTTCGCAAAAAACATCACAGAAGAACGGTTTCGGCCAGTGGTCTGCTTTCCAAGCTGCCACTGCTGGGATCATCCGGTGAACTACCTCGTCAATATAGGCATCGCTGTCGTCGGCATATTCAGGCGGAATAGCATGTGCGCCTAGAAAAGTTGGGATCAGATCAATCGGCAGCTCAGTGTCCAACACGGCGATAGCATTCAGCATTTTCATCTCCGTGTCCAGTTCCAACCCATAACCTGTTTTAACCTCGACAGTGGTGGTGCCATGCTGCATCATACGAATCAGCCGCGATTTGGATTGCTCAATCAATAAATTCAATTCAACAGCGCGTGTATCTTGCATGGTGCGGTTGATCCCGCCACCTTCAGCCATAATTTCCTGATAGGTTGTGCCAGCAATCCGACGTTCAAATTCAGCAGCGCGTTCGCCTGCCCACACTACATGCGTATGAGGATCAACCAGTCCTGGTGTCACTAGGCGGCCTTTAGCATTGATATTGCGATGTCCATGATAGTTGGCAGTGATGCGGTCACTAGTTCCAGTCGCCACCACCCGACTATCGTTAATAGCAATAGCTCCGTCGGGAATTAAGCCCAAATCACCCAGATTCCTGCCGCGTTGTGGCCCATCTGCATGGGGCGGCATGATACATAATTGTCCCGCATGATAAATTACCAGATCAACTTCTTGGCTCATCTTGACCTCCTGCATATGGCAGGCAGTCTAGCACAGAATCATGTTTGTAGCACACATATTGCCAGGTTCGAACGCAATGAAACTTGTCCAGGAGATTCTCACATGGTTTGTGTTGAACATTGGTCCAGTACGGTTTGGCAACGAGTGGCCTACTTTGCCCACAAGTCCTGCGTTACTCCAAAGCCAATGAACTCCACAAGCTTGTCCTGTATGCCTTCGTGTTTTATGCAATATGCTCTGAATCGGCGAATTATTATCAATACCCATCATTTTACCCTCAGACAAATTTGGCCTATAATCTTTTAAGCACACCCGCTTGCAAATAATTGGGAGGATCGTCTTGTCCGATACTAAATCAAACAGACCTGAAGAAGCTCCACCCGAAGAAGCCTTAGACGATGCATCAATTGTCTGGTATTTGGTTGCTCTCATTATGACGGCACTGGGTACTATTCTTATCGGTTATGTGATAGGAACTACTTTAGAAGGCCAGAAGGCTGAAGAAACGCTCGAAGCAGTTCAACAGGAACATGCGACTAATGTGGCGCAGATGGATGCTGAAAGCACCATTGCTGTAGCTGGCGTAGAGGCCAATATGGCAACGAGTGAGGCGCATGGGGTTGCGACTGTGGGGGCGATCAATGCCATATCGACACAGAGCGCCATCAGTGCTGCTGCGATGCTGGACACCAGTCGCCAGGAAGCAGTAGCAAATTTGGCAACCAGTGAAGCTCAGGGGCAAAGTGATTTGGAAAATGTCCGGGCTGAAGCGACACAAGCCATGGCAACCAGCCGCGCCGAAGCAACTCAGGCTATTGCCACACAGCGTGCAGAAGCAACTGAAGCCATCAATCAGGTAACGCAAGCCGTCGGCGAACAACGCCAACAAACTGCTGAAGCCAATGCGACTGAGACAGCCATCGTCGAAGCCTATACCCCAACACCAACCGCGACCGCGACTCCGCTGATCCCAGAGGGCGAAGTACAATCGGTGACGACTATAGTGCGGCTAGGGCCTGGTGAGGCTTTTCCCATTATTGGAAATCTGAATCAGGGCCAGATGGTCGAGATTATTGGGGTCAGTGAAGATGGCGAATGGCTTCAGGTGCAATATATACCGGCGGGTGGCGATGCAGATACTCCGGCCATTGGTTTTGTGCCAGCCACCGTCGTCAGCCGGACCGTCGGTTCGATGGACAATGTTGAGGTAGCTTCCGACTACCCATCGCTGACTCCTACACCATCATTGACCTATACGCCCACTCCTACCACTACCCACACACCCACCTTCACTCCGACAGCTTTACCACCCACGCCCACACCCTCAACCCCAGAAGCGCAGGTGATGGCAATTGCCGTAACGGTGCATGAGGGACCAGGTGAGGAATACCCGATTGCCGATGTCATTAATCAAGATGCGCCAGTGTCCGTAGTTGGAACCAGTGAGGATGGACTGTGGTTGCAGGTGATTTATGAGGGTGGTACTGGATTTGTGCGTGCTGAAGCATTGCAATTAACTGGTGGTTCGCTGGTCGGTATTGGCGTTGCCAGCTATTCCACATTGCCGCCGCCCACCATTGCTCCGACGCCAAGTGTGCCAGAGGCGATGGCTGCTGGACAGTTTGTCGTTGTGCGTGAAGGGCCGGGAGAGGTTTTCCCGACTGTCGGTATTGTTTCCACCAACCAGATACTTGAATTAACTGGCGTTTCCGTGGATGGTGTGTGGTTCCAGGTGGCGTTTGATGTTGCACCAGATGGCCTGGGCTGGGTATCCGGTCAAGTGGTGAATGTGGCAGGTGATTTGGGTGCGCTACCGGCTGTGGCAGGCCCACCGCCACCTGAAGGCACAGAGCCAACTGTCGGCGAAGGTGATGTTGGAACTGGAGCCAGTTCTTCAGCTGGCAGCCTGGGACCGGTGGATGTGGTCGAATTACCTGATACGCTGGATATGAACTACGATCAATTGCCGGATGTGGGTGCATATTCCTATGAGGTGACACTTGCCATCAACGGCGAAGCTGATGGCGACGATTACCAGAGTTTTGTTAGCTTGAACTATGCTCAATCAGAAGATGGCAGCACCGCAACCGTGACAGTGGACGTAACGGGCGCGTTCGTCAACGAATTGGTCAACAACGATTTGGCCTTCCTATCAGAATTTATGCCGGTAACCGTCGGCACGGATGGGTCGAGCAACTACTTCTATTCACAGAACGATGATGTATGCTTCGATCTTGGCCCAGATGTCGAGATGGAGGATGTGCTGACGCAATTCGAGGCTTTGATTACCGCTGATGAAGTAGCGTTCCTGGGCGATCTACCTGCTAATGCTGCCTTCGGTGTGGTTGATGAAAGCGGGCTGGTCGGCATTGAGGGTGTACATTATCAACTGCTGGGCTTGGAAGAAGGTGGCGAGGTTGTGCCATTCGATGACTTCAAGGTCGATCTCTGGTGGTCGGAAGATGAGACCATTCTCTATGGCTATCGCATCACCATTGATGTCGATTCCGAGTTCTTCTTCCAATATCGAGACACACTGGCACAATTCGATCCAGCCTTTAACGAAGTGGATAACTTCGAGGGCGAGATCACCTTCTACCTGTTGCCACGTGCCATCGACAATGCGGCTGAGGATGCCGCCGCACCACCATCAGCCTGTGCGGATGTGGGCAACTAACACTAATGCAGTAGCTTCTCGCCGTACATAAATAACTGGCCCCACCATTACGTAGATTAGTAGTGGTGAGGCCGCTTTTTATCACCTTTTTGCTACTATAGCTTCGGTTTTCTCCGTGCAATCTTGCCGTTCTCATTAATGGCATGAGTTTCGTGCGTTTTGGCATCGTTTTTGTCGATGACGGCACGAGTCTGGGCAATGATCTGCTCACCATCGACACCCGCTGCCAGACACATACCAATTGCTGTCACAAAGACATCTGCCGCTTCTTCGGCAATATGCTGTTTGTTATCACCGTTGTGAGTCGCCTCAATCAGTTCATCAACCTCCTCTTGAAATACCCGCAGGGAAGGTTCTAATTGCGGTGTTACTTCAAAGCGATCATAAAACTCAACCGTCGAACGGATCAAATCACGGAGTGTATCGGTCATTTATATTACCTATGGCATTTATTCAATCATTTGAGAGAAACCAGTATAGCAGATTCTCTACATCATGGTGCAAGGGCGGCAGGGTTTAGCTTCTCTGCCGCCAAATAGTTGCTCGACCTAATCTTCGATAACAAACGTCTCTATTGCAGGGAGCAAGAGCGTTTCTCCAAGAACTCCGACATCCGCTTCCGAGCCACTCAAAATTGCCAGGTAGACCTCTCCTTCGTAAGCTGTCGCTGCCACAATGATAGTCTGTTCATCCTGAAGGATAGCGAAAATCGACCACGAGTAGCCATTGGTATCCAGACCGTCCAATTGTAGTGGCTCATTCAATCCTTCATTTGCCGCAAACTCGATGACGACACTAACAGCATCATCGCCAGGACTCACCATAAAGAGCAGTATCGTTTCGCCAGCAGCATAAGTGCCTTCAGAAATTTCTTCCCAGCTATCGGGCGCAACTGTACTCACACCCAACGCTTCGATAACAACCGGAACCAGTTCAAATTCGGTAATGGCTTGGTCCACGCCAGCGGGCGGAGTAACAAATTCGAATTGTATGTCATCAAGACAACTGGCATCCGGCTCCTGAGTGGGATCAGCCAGGAATTGCAGGGTGATGGTGTCTGTACAATCCTCGTTGAGGAAGTTTCCATGACTAGCGCCCGGAATTGTATACGAGTAATGATTAGCGAGATACGCGGCTACCGTGTCAGCATGACTCCGAGGCGTAACGGGATCAAATTCCCCAGAGATGAGCAAAACTGGAATATCGCTAACGACTGGCTCATTGGCGAATTCGCCCAACACATCGACGTCCCAAATAGCACAGCGATCAGCCAAACCACCATCGCCACCTAAAGCCGAAGCCACTTGCGGAATAAGTGCGCTCTCGTCTACCACATCATTCGGAATGAGCAAACCTTCTTCAGAGCAAATGATCGCATCACGCATACCTGGCGCTTGCGATTCTTCGCCAAACACAAGTGCCTGCGCGAGCAACAGCGGCAATGTATAATCGCCATTTGCAATATCATAGATCCATTGTGGCAGGTAGGGCACTGCCTCTGCTTCATACGATAGAATCACTAATGAATAGACAAAAGCATCGCCATCCATCGGGAGGTCATAGACGGTTCCAGCTTCACTTTCAACACTCAAGATCGCTGGGTCGGTGTTCAAGGCGTCCGCCGTTTCCAAGAAAACGGTCTCCAAATTCGGGAAGGCGTCATTACAGGCTGCATCATTGGCGCAGGAGGCAAAGACATGCCGGAACATACGATCCGCGGGGATCGCGTGGCGACTGGTAAAATAACCTTCGATAGGAATCACCCCGTCAAAGATGACACTTCGCAGCCCCGCAGCGTGATCACGCACCAAGTGTTGTCCCAAGAGCGTGCCATACGAAACACCATAGTAATTGTAGTCGCCTGTATAGCCCAGCGCATCTACGATAAACGGAATATCAGCAGCACTCTGAACACTATTAAACGCGCTAAAATCGACTCCCTCGGCTGTCAGGCGATCTCGACATGCGACAAAAGCGGCTAGTTCAACCTCAGTTGGTATATCCTGACCGATATAGTCGTGTTCAACCGCCCTTACTTCTGGACATGTCAGGTGAGGGTCGGTGTATTTAACACCGCGTTGCTCGAAGACAATGACATCGCGTTGGGCAAGCAATGCTTGTCCATTTGTTCCCAGAACGAGTGGCAAAATGCTATCCAGTCCAGACCCGCCTGGCCCACCCATACCCATAATGACCGGATCATCCGCTGGATTATCACTTGTGCTGTGGACGAGAGCTACCGCTAGGCGATTTGTGTTTCCGGTGTCTCGATCATGAAACTCTGGGACGGTAACATAGCCGCATGTAATGTCTTCGCCTTCCAGAAGATCGCCAACTGGCACTACACAAGGCGCAGCCTCGAAACTGTGCTGAGTGTCTTGGGCAAGCGTTGGGGAAATGAGCGTACCACCAGTGATGATCCCAATGATTATGAACACAACTACCAATCTCAATTTAATCATGCTTTCTACTCCTTCATCATTTGCAGATGTAACCAGTGTAGAAATCACTTGTCGCAAAATAACTGCAAAATTGTCGCGAAATTGTCGCAAAGCAAAGCAAACCGCACCAGGCAGTCTGTTAGATGGGGAAAAGTGAAATTTAGGAGGCTTCTACACGGGGAAATGTGAGGGTAAAACACGTGCCGTCGCCGACTGCGCTCTCAACCGCTACCGTGCCCCCCATTCTTTCAGTCAACTCTTTAACCAGGGCTAACCCCAATCCGGTCCCACTGATTTTCCTATCTTGCGCGGCGGTAGCACGGAAAAAACGATCCCAGATACACGGTAAGTCCTCCGCAGCGATGCCCTCACCAGTATCTCTGACCTGAATAGCGACACTGGTGTTGATTTCATTGGCGGAGATAATGATTATCCCACCCGGAGGGGTATGTTTGAGACTGTTGTCAACCAGGTTGCTGATAATTTGCACTAGCCGTTGGCTGTCAACCTGAATGGCTGGCAATGTTGGCGGCAGTTCGGTCATGATTTTGATCCGGCTCTTGCGCCAGGCCAATGGGTTAATACTGGCGGTGATATGTTCTAGTAAAGGCTTAATGTCGGTAACTTGCAACACAAAGTCGATTCCACCGGTTTCAGCTCGTGCGATGGCGAATAAATTGTCGATCAAACGCTGTAAATGCAAGGCTCCACGCTCGATTACTGCGAAATCTTCTTGCAGATCGGACAAACCTATTTCTTCCACCCGCGCAGAAATGGATTCGAGATAACCGCGCATGGTGGCAATTGGGGTGCGAAGGTCATGCGAGATGCTGACAAACAACTCACGACGTGATTTAAGCACAGCGGTCACTTTGTCACGCTCAATCTCCAGATCCCGCAATGCGCGTTCAAGTTCATCAGCCATCATATTGAAATCTGATTGAAGTTGCGCCACCTCGTCTTCGCCAATCACCATGATGCGATTCTGATAGTTCCCAGTTCGAAGTGTACCAATGGCGTGGGCCAGTGTTTCCAGGCGGTGCGTAGCACGACGGGTGATGATATAAGAGACAATGGATAGTGGTGGCAAGATCAACAACGATAGAATGATAGTCAGGCTGGTTATGATAAGGAGTAACATCGGAATACTGGCGACATAATCAGGGATGAATAGGGTATTATTGGTGGCATTGACTACGGTGAAAAAGCTAAAGACAATTATCGCAACAACCAATATAATGAGTGTCAGATGTGAATGGATGAGTTGCCAGACCAATTTGCGGCGGCGAAAACGATTCCAGAAACGCCAACCATACCTGAGCGCACGGATAATGAAAAAGTCAAATATTGTCGTGAATGGAACGACGGCGACGGTGGCTCGAAAACCAGCGTGATCGGGAGTGTTGCCTGAGAACATATTGTCTAATTTATCTTGGGGCGTCAGCATGAGAAACTGGATAATCAGTAATCCAGATAAAAAACTTATCGTCACCAAGCCGATAATAAATTCGTGCCTGAGTTTGTGTCGGAAAGCCAATTGCAACCGAATCGCGTAGCCCACACCTGCCCAAAGGATGATGGATGACATATTGCCAAGGTACGTATTATTCGAGGATTCTGTGCCATATTGGGTCAGAATCGTCATCAACACTGTGCCGGGAAGTAGAACCTCAAGCAAGGCACGTTGGTAACTCACACTCGAAAGGAATCGATAGTAATGCAGTGTGTCTTTTAATCGAGTCGCCACCGGTAGCCGACTCCCCATCTGGCCTCAATTGCATTCCCGTAATTCCCCAGTTTTTTGCGGATTCGTGCGATCACATTATCGACTGCCCGGTCACCCGGCGTGAAAGTTTCACCCCACACTGCATCCAACAGATAATCACGGCTGAAGGTGCGCCCTATGTTTCGCATTAGCAAGTGCAACAAATCGAATTCAGTTCGGCTCAGATCAACAGAGTCACCATCAATTGTCACAAGGTACGCATCAGGGTCCAGTGCGATTTGCCCACAGCGAATAATATCAAGTGGTTCCTCCTGGTCAGCTTCTAACATCTGTCGAATGAACTCGACACGCCTCAGCAGTGCTTCGACACGAGCTATCAGTTCCCGCATACTGAATGGTTTTGTCAAATAATCATCCGCGCCAGCCTGTAATCCAGCCACACGGTCATCTTCCTCGTCTCGAGCAGTCAACATGAGCACTGGCGTTGCAGAAAATCGGCGTATTTGCTCTAGCACAGACAATCCGTCCAATCCTGGTAACATCCAGTCCAAAATGATAGCATCCGGTTGGTGGTGGGCGTGAAGTTGCAATGCAGTCAGTCCATCTTCAGCGTGCAGTGTCTGGAATCCGGCATTTTCAAGTTCGCGGGTGATGACATGCGCTAAATCAGTACCATCCTCAACGAGCAGTATCTTTGTCAACACAACCTCCTATATCAAACATCAACAGCTTGGGACAAGTATTGGTCTGCAACACGTCATACTCTGCTTTCATGTTGCTAAATGCTGAACTGATAAAAGTCCGAAAAACCTGTCTTGATTCGTCCCATTTTTGTTTCTCTCTTTTGCACTGAGGGTAGGCTGCCAGCTCTCGCGCTTCTCGCGGTGTTGCTTAAACAAAACTCAGGATATGTTATAATTCGCACATGTGTTCGCAAACATAAACGAGAGTCCCCAAATGTCAGAGCAAGAAGCTCGCTCGCTGCTGGTTATTGTGGATGGGCACGCCGTTGCCTATCGTGCTTATTATGCACTGCGGGCCGATAGTTTCCAGACCAGCCAAGGCGAACCGACGAATGCCACCTACGGTTTTACCCGCATTATTCTCAATATTCTGGATGAAAGCCCGACCTATTTCGCTATCAGTTTTGATCGCGGTATGAGCGGGCGTGAAGAACTCTACGAGGAATATAAAGGAACCCGCGAGAAAATGCCAGACGATCTGGCGCTACAGCTTGACCGCATCGAACAATTGGTGGAAGCCTTCAATATTCCGGTACTGGCTGTAAATGGCTATGAGGCAGATGACGTCATCGGCACAATCACGCAACAAGCCGAGGCACAGGGATGTGATATACGTATCGTGACCGGAGACCGCGACATCCTACAACTCCTGACCCCGCATACCCACGTGCAGCTCCCCCAACGCGGTGGCCCGGATCGTGTTTATGAGCCGGAAGACTTCGGAGAGAAGTATCCAGGATTGACACCACCCCAGCTCCCCGATTTGAAGGGATTGATGGGCGACTCGTCGGATAATATTCCTGGTGTAAAAGGTATTGGTGAAAAAGGCGCTCTCAAACTGCTCCGCGCATATAGCACGATAGAAAATCTCTACGACCACATTGGCGAAACCAAAGGTGCAATCCGCAGAAAACTGGAAACAGACCGCGAGATGGCCTTTCTCAGCAAACAGTTGGCGACCATCCAGCGCGATGTCCCGATTACGCTTAATCTGGATGCCTGTGTAACTCATGACTACGACCCAATGAAGGTCGATGCGTTGTTCCAGGAACTCGAATTTCGCACATTCCGGCGGCGTTTACATAAACTGGCGGAATCTGACATAGGCGAGGACGATGTGGAAATCGAGACGCGGATGGACAATGCCAGTGATGTGATTGGCGCGACCATTGTGGATACCGAGACAAAGTTGCATGAACTGGTGGATGTGCTGAATTCGGCCAGTGTGATTAGTTTCGATACTGAGGGTACTGGTTTAAACAAGATGGCAGCCAATTTAGTTGGAATCTCACTGGCAGTAGATGGTGAGCATGGCTACTATATTCCGGTGGGACACGTCGCGCCCAACGCGCCGGATGATGTGGTGGAAGGCGTGCTGTCAGGTACTAGTTCTGCGCCTACATCCAACCAGATTCCGCAACAAGCTTCTTTATTGAATGAGCCGCCACCACCCCAACTTCCACTAGCAACCGTACTGGATGCAATCCATCCAGCTATGACCAATCCCGAAATCGAAAAAATAGCCCACAACGCTAAATTTGACCTGGTGATATTGCGCCGCTACGGGATTGATGTTAACCCCATCACTTTGGATACCTTGATTACTGAGTGGCTGATCAATCCAGACTCGACCAGCCTGGGTCTAAAAAGCCTGGCAGTGCAACGTCTAAGTATCAATATGACTGATATTAAGGAGCTGATCGGTACCGGACGCAAACAGATTACTATGGCGCGTGTTCCTGTCGCCGATGCAGCGACCTACGCGGCAGCAGATGCAGCGATTCCCATACGTTTGCGCGATCAACAGCAGGCTGAATTGGAGGCTAACCCAACCGCGCAAAACCTTCTGAACGAGATGGAAATGCCGCTGGTTCCAATCATCGCCGATATGGAGATGAAGGGTGTTCTGCTAGATTTGCCCTATCTGGAAACCTTGAGTGTAGAATTGACCGGACGCCTGACTCAGGTAGAACAGAACATTTTTGCAGCTAGTGGCTACGGTGAATTCAATATCAACAGCTTGAAACAGCTGAGTGATGTGTTGTTTGGTAAGCTGGGGCTTTCTACTCAGGGCTTAAAGAAGACCAAAACTGGCAATTACTCACTGCGAGCAGATGTTTTAGAGAATATGCGCGACGAACACCCGGTCATCCCTATGATTCTCGATTATCGCCAATTAGGTAAATTAAAAAGCACTTATGTTGATGCGTTGCCGGTGCTGGTTAATCCATACACTGGACGCGTACATACATCCTTCAACCAGACAGGTGCATCCACTGGGCGTTTTTCCTCTAGTGATCCCAACTTGCAAAATATCCCCATTCGCACTGAGGAGGGTCGTCGAGTACGCCGGGCATTCATCGCACCTGAAGGCCACATATTGCTCTCAGTAGATTATTCACAGATTGAATTGCGGATTCTGGCCCACTATTCCGGTGATGAGGCCTTGATCGAAGCTTTTGAACAGGGGTTGGACATTCACACCAGCACTGCTGCCGCTGTGCATCGTATCCCGCTGGATGCCGTCACGTATGAGCAACGCAGTTTCGCCAAAGCTGTGAATTTTGGTCTAATGTATGGCATGAGTGCCTTCCGTTTGGCCCGCGAGTCTGAGTTGACGTTGGCTGAGGCCCGCGCGTTTGTGGATGCTTACTTCGAGCGTTTCCCCGGCGTGAAGCAATATCTGGATGAAAGCCGGACGTTTGCAGCGCAACATGGCTATATGGAGACGTTGAAAGGCCACCGACGCAACTTCGCCATTCTGCAAAATCCCGGTGTCAGTGCCGTCGCCCGCCAGCGAGCCGAACGCGAAGCCATCAACATGCCGATTCAGGGGACGGCAGCCGACATCATCAAAATTGCGATGGTTAATTTGGCCCACCGGTTGCGCGACGACGGTTACCAGTCGCAGATGATCTTGCAAGTGCATGACGAATTGGTGCTGGAAGTGCCAGAAACGGAATTGGAGGATGTTGTGCCACTCGTCATCGACATTATGGAGTCGGCGATAACGCTCAAAGTTCCAGTGCGGGCCGATGCACGAGTCGGCAAGAACTGGCAAGAGATGGAAGCGTATTAGAACCACATTTGAAAACGGTGTAATCGTGGGCAAATTGCCCCACTGCTGCTAAAATTAACTCCGGTTAATTTGAGATTTTACCTTATGGAGGACTAAGATGCTCAGTGACAAGATGGAAGCTGCTCTAAATACTCAGATCAATGAGGAGATGTTCTCGTCCTACATCTATCTGGCAATGGCAGCCTATTTTGAAGATCTGAATCTGGAAGGTTTTGCTCACTGGATGCGATTGCAGGCGGCTGAAGAGGACGAACATGCCAAGAAATTCTTTGACTACATCAACGAGCGCGGTGGTCGGGTGCGGTTGATGGCGATTGGTGAGCCACCCTTTGAATGGGAGTCACCGTTGGCCGTGTTCCAAAATGCCTATGACCACGAGTGCAAAATCAGCGACCTGATTGATGACCTAGCGACATTGGCACTGGAGGAGAAAGACCACGCCACCAGCAATTTCTTGCAGTGGTTTATCGCCGAACAGGTGGAGGAAGAAGCCAGCGCAGATCGCATCGTGCAAAATCTGAAGTTGATCGGCAATAATCCAGCGGGACTGTTCATGCTGGATCGGGAAATGTTACTGCGAATACCAGAGGAAGACGAAGGCGAGGAATAATCGCCGGGTATTGGGCAGGTTGCACAAGCGACCTGCCTTTTTTAGTTTTGTGGCTCCGGCAAGTTACACTCAGTAAACGCCGCAACGAAATCTGACAGACCTACCTGGGACACCTCCGGTTGCTGCTGACGAAGCCGATAGCCTTCATTCAACGGAGTCGCTGCCAAATTGCACTGGTCAATACGGAAATAAGATCGACCTAACAAATACCAGTCATAGGGATGGGTGGAGCCGAGTTGCGTCGCCCGACTCAAATTCTCAATCGCCAAATCATAACGAGGTTCAGGGCTAAAATAATATACCCACCCCAGGCGCGATAGACATGGCCCATAATCCGGATTCACATCCAGGCAGCGTGAGAACATTTCCGTGGCACGGATGCCTTCACCCTGGCCGCGATAGAGTTCACCCAGAAAATATAGGACCTCTACATCACGAGGCGCGGTGGTCAGCACATCTTCGAGCAATTCAAAAGCGGCTGTATTATTGCCTAGCGCAATGTAGACCGTTGCCATTTCGATGGTGATGTAGGTGTAGCCGGGCATGGCCTGACGGGCCAACTGGTAGTATTCAAGCGCACTCTCAAAATCAGCATCAAATCCTGATAAGTAGCGCCCATAGTTGCGGTAGACGACTGCCCGTGTTTCATTATCGGCTCCGACTGTCTGCACATCCAACAGTGCATCTTCGATAGTCGTCCGCGCCAATTCTTTTTGCCCCAGATTGCGGTAGATATTCGCTAGGTGCGCTTTAGCGATGATGGAAGCAGGATTCAATTCCAGGGCACGTTGGATAGAGGTCAGCGCCGCCGTATATTGTAATGTCCAGTCTTGTGTCATGCCTTGCACCACCCACCCCCATGCTGATTCAGGGTTGGCATTGATGGTGCGGTGAGCCACATCCAGGGCAGCATTCATGCGTTCAACATCAGCGCCCTGGCCGGAGGTGATGACCAATGTCATGGCGACACGATAATGCAACTCCACATCATTTGGACGACCCGGCAACGCCCGCGAACAGGCATCAATGACAGCTTCCCAATCACCTACCTGATAAGCATTATCACACGCCACCACGTCCGGGCGCACATCTGGAGTAGCCGTAGGTTCCACCGGAAACATCCGGTCTTGAGCAATATCAATTTGCTCTCTGGCTTTGTCGGCCACATCAGAAGCACCAGCACGGAAACTATCAGGGTCGCGCTGGATGATATAGCCTAACCCGCACATGAACATTGTGAGGAATAATAGGAAAAGAAACCGGCGCGAGAACAACCGACGGCGGCGACGGCGGTTCGGCTGATAGCGTTTTGGAACACGCAATTGCATCGGGTCTGTCCTCGTCGCTAATATAACCCGATAGGTGGCGGCGGTGTGGCCGTGGGAGGAGCTGGTGTGGGTAGGTCATCAATAGTGATCGAATCATCCACCGCTGCACACTGTTGCATACCCTGTAGGGTTAAATCACGTGCAGCACCTTCTGGTTCGGTTAGCAGTGCATCCGTTAGTAAGGGCATCGCCTGATCACAACGATTCAGGAGATAGTAGGCCAATCCGTGCAAATAGTAACATTTGACAAGACGATCCGGCCATTCCCAATTCTGAGCGACCATCAAATCAATGCACGTTTCAAAAGACTCAATAGCGCCTTCGTAATTGCGCCGCGTATAGCGAACCTGGCCGAGTTGCTCATGAGCTTCGGGGAAGGTCGGGTCCAGGGTAACAGCCTGTTCACAAGCTTCCTGGGCGCTGGCATCGTCGCGTTGGCGGAAGAAGGTTTCGCATTTACGCGTCCAGGCTTTCACATTACGCGGATCATGCGCCAGGATGCGATCATAAGATTGAATGGCGGCGTCGAAATTGTCTAGAATGGTATAGTATATAGCTACCTCAAAATAGAGCGCATCTAGGCGTGGGTGAATTTGAATGGCGGCCTCGTATTGACGGATTACAATATCCCACTCACCAAAAAACGCCAGAGACAAGGCCAATGCCCGTCGGGCATCAACGCTATTTGCATCCAGGTCAACGGCCAATTGGGCTTGTTCTTGAGCAGAACGGTAACGGTTCTGATTGCCATAGGCCAATGAGAGATACGCATGTGGCTCGGCCCAGGCTGGGTCCAGTTCTGTGGCTCGTAATGCTGCCGCCGCCGCTTCGTCGCTGCGATCATTCTCAATTAGTGCCATCGCATAGGCAGCTTGGGCACGCGCATCGTTCGGTGCCAGGCGCACAGTGCGATCAGCAACTGTCAAAGCTTCTCGTTCGCGGAAAGCATAACCACGCCCTTCATAACTGCCATAAACCAACACTCGCACATATTCGAATTGGATATAGGTGTTGGTTGGCTCCAATTCTGATGCTTGTGAGTAGTAGACAATAGCGTCCTCGAGGTTGCCATCCCAAAAGGCGTCTTGCGCCAGTTGTGCAAGACTGATGGCGTCGGGTGTGGCAGTTGGCGGCCCCATGACAACCGCCAATACCTCCGGTTGTACGTGATCAAACTGCCAGATCACGCCTACTGCTGCCGCCATCATCAAAAACCATGTCCAGAATAGCCAGAGACGTCGTTGGGCACGAGACCGCCTGCCCCCAAAATGCAGGGAGGATCGGTCACGACGAATTCGCATCGACATCTGTTTTTCCTCCGGGCTATGTTGACAAAAAACCGGCGGTTCCGCCGCGATATAGCTGATTTATCCAACCATTTCTTTAAATCGAATCGTAACATTCGCCCCAAACACTGTCAACTACGATTCACCATCGCCGCCCTGATAGAACTATTTCATGAGATAGATCACCTATTACCTATAGGTTTTGACCGCAACGATACTTGACGGTACTATTATGCGGCAGCTTTAGAGGAGGCGTCGTTGACCAACAAATTCCGGCTGCTTGTCGGCCCTGATATGTTCACTGAAGCACTGCAAACCGATCTGGATAATTGCCAACATAGTCTATATGTCCAGTTTTCGACCTTCGAGGGCGATGCCAGCGGCGAGGATTTTGCCCGTCTGTTGACAAAGAAAGCTAACGAAGGAGCCGACGTGCGCTTAATCATCGATTATTATTCCGATGCCGTTCTAAGCGATACCTACCCATTCCTAATTCATAGACGGGGTGAGGTGAAAAAAGAGCGTGCCCAGACCCATGCGATCCTGGCAGCATTAGAAACCAGCGGCGTCGGCATCAAACGCACCGCACCGACTGGCCCACTCTGGATTTACTTTCCCTTCCGCGATCATAAGAAAATGGTTGTGCTGGATGAACAAATTGCCTACGTGGGTGGCATCAACATCTCCGACCATAACTATGCCTGGCATGATTTGATGGTTCGCATTGAGGGGCCGTTAGTGGGTGACCTCGCATCGGATTTTTGCTCGACGTGGGATGGAGGCACACAACCATTTGATACACCGGTACTAAATGGGGATTTTATCCTGAATCAGTGTGCTGGGCGCTATCCTATCTTCGATGAAATCCTAGCAATGATTGGGCGGGCCGAGCATGAAATTATCATCGAGTCGCCCTATCTCCTGGGTAATCAAATTGAGGATGCTTTATTGAGTGCAGCCGAACGGGGCGTCCAATGCAAGTTGATTATCCCTTATCACAGTAACAAATTCGTTTATCGCCTGTGGGTTCGCGGCTCCATGCGGCGTTTACATCATCCCAATATCACCTATTTTGGCTATCGTGGCGACCACGACATGACCCACGCCAAGCTAGTGCTAGTTGATGATCGCTGGGCCAGTTTCGGATCGTTGAATATGTTTGAACTGGAGGGCTTGAGCCAAAAGGAACTCAATATTTTCAGCAGCAATCCGGATTTACTCGCGCAACTCAGAAAATTTGTGGAGGCTGACCTGTCCACGAGTGTGGCGCTGAAGACGCCGCGCTATGCATTTGGCCGTTTTACGTATAATGGTGCATATCGACTACTATGGTGGTGGACACAACGTAAACTGAGAAACCCAGAGTGGAAGGCCATCTATTGTTAGCCATATTTCGCAAATACCGCATCGAACTCAAATATCTGGCGATAACGGCCCTGCTCTTAATCCTGTTATGGTATCTGGGGCGCAGTGATGCTCTGCGTGGGCTTCAGGATGCGACTGAGGATATGTTGAATTGGGTTGCCAATGAAGAAGGGCTTATCAGTGGTGCAATTGGCTTGTTTTTAATCGGCCTCATTTCCAACACCTCTCTACTGGTACAGGTTCCTTATACTGTGCCACTGATTCAAATTGCGCTGGTCACTGACAGCCTATTGAAATTGGTCTTGTTGAGCATTGCCATTGGCATAGGGGCAGGTCTTGGCGAAATTAACTCGTATATCATTGCCCGTGCTGCGTCATCACCTATCAGCAAACCAGAAGACAGCAGCTTTTTCCGGTGGACGAATAGAACCGTTAACAATCACCCACGCAGTATTCCCCTGATTGTGTTTTTCGGCGCGGCAACACCACTGCCTGATGACGTTATCATCTGGCCGCTGGCGATTGTCAAATACCCCGTTCGCAAGGTCTTATTACCGATGTTCGTCGGCAAGATCATTCACAACTTTGCCTTTGCCATAGTTGCTTTCTGGGGCATTGGCCTGACGGACACCGACAATGCTACTGTGCGCGTGGATTTGAGCATTGGCATTTTGATTGTGTTTATCTTGGTGATTATGTATCAGATTGAGAAAGCCCGCTTCAACCGGCGAAATAATCAGAAGAAAGAAAGATTATCGGACGCTGTCGATGCTGCTGACTAACGGCTTAGATGCCCTACCAGGGCATCAATCGCCAGGAGATAGCTACGCCAGCCAAAACCACTGATCTGCCCTATGCAGACTGGTGCAACCAAAGAAGTATGGCGAAAGGCTTCGCGGGCATGAACATTGGAAAGATGACATTCAACCGTCGGTAGCCCTACTCCCGCTATCGCATCTCGCAACGCCACCGATGTATGTGTATATCCGCCTGGATTTATTACAATGCCGGATGCCCGGTCACGGAATTCATGAATCCAGTCG
Source organism: Aggregatilineales bacterium (assembly GCA_965215855.1). Taxonomy (GTDB): domain Bacteria; phylum Chloroflexota; class Anaerolineae; order Aggregatilineales; family J027; genus J027. Next base: position 1,917,076 of record CBDCER010000003.1, read on the forward strand.
ATCAACACACCTTCATGGTTAGATTGCATAGTGCGGAGTTCAATCCCGATCTCGGTGGCATAATCTTGCAATCGGGTGTTAATATCCTCCAGCGTCAGGCTCCCATACACCTCTGGTTCTCGCGTTCCCAGCAAATTGAGATTTGGCCCATGCAAAACCACGAGTTTAATCACGCAATTCCTCCAACACCGCCATCACCATTTCACGCGGCACATCCCGAACCACATCGGGCTTGCCTATGCCACGCAGCACTACAAAATGGGAGCGTCCATCGCGCCATTTTTTGTCAGTGTGCATTGCTTCCCAAATGGCCTGGGGTGAAAGGCTCTGGTATCGAATAGGCAAATCAGCATCTTGCACCCATTCCTCCACTGCGTCCACCAATTCAGCACCGACCAATCCCAACCGTTGCGATAGCCGAATAGCCCCTACCAACCCGACAGCAATTGCCACTCCATGTCGCCAGGTGTAGCCACTGACATGCTCAATGGCATGGCCGAATGTATGCCCCAGATTCAAGTGGGCACGTTCGCCAGCCTCATAGGGATCGCGCTGTACGACTTCGATCTTGACCTGTACAGCTTCCCTAATCCGTGTTTCCAAGGGCATATCGTCACTCAACAGTGCCGGATTTGCCAGAAGCCCGTGTTTAATGACCTCGCCCATGCCAGCCTTGAACTCCTCATTGGGCAACGTCCGCAATACATCCGGGTCGATTAGCACCAGATCAGGTTGTTTAAATGCGCCTACAAGATTCTTGCCCATCGCAATATCGACCCCGACCTTGCCGCCCACCGACGAATCGACCATTGCCAGCAAAGAAGTGGGAATTTGCACCAGCCGCACGCCGCGCATATAGGTTGCGGCGGCAAAACCCACAGTATCACCGACCACGCCACCGCCCAGCGCAATCACTAATCCGTTGCGATCTAGGCCCAGTCGCGCAAAATCGCTGTAAAACCGGTTGATGGTATCGAGGTGTTTATAGGCTTCACCAGCGGGCATCACGACCAACTCGGCATTGAGCAATCGGCGAGCAAGTGCTTTACCATATAACGGAGCCACATTAGAATCTGTGGCGATGAGAGTCCGCCGCTGATGCAGACCATAGACCTCTAGAAAGTCACCTAATCTATCGAGTGTTCCACGTTGGATGACCAGCGGATAATTTCCCTCTGGTGATTGAATTAACTGCTCATTGAGGCGCAGCGCCGAATCATGCTCCCAGAGCGCGATGATTTGCTTGGCTAAAGTGTCGGGGTTTTGGTCAGAGGTGTCAATTTGATAACGGAAACTACTATAAACTGGCTGGCGCAATTTCAGTAATTCGTGAATTTGCCTCAATGGATCATCCACGGTCAACAGTGGGCGGTCTTTCTCTGCTTTTAGGCGTTCATAGACCACACCGGGTTGTGCCGTCAGACAAACTACGGTTGCATTGCGCTCTATGGCCTGGCGATTAGCAGGATTGAGCAGAGTTCCCCCACCTGTACTGATAATGGCTGGTGCATCGTCTCTTGCCACATCCGTACATATCACTGACTCCCAGGCACGAAAGACTGCCTCGCCGTGTTGCGCGAAAATCTCTGGTATGGTCAAGCCTACGCGCTGCACAATTAGATCATCGGTATCAATAGCGGGTAGGCCCATCTTCTGGGCGATGCGTTGCATTAATACCGTTTTGCCCGTGCCCATGAAGCCGGTCAGGACGAGTTTGCGTCTATTCATATCCAAATCGCCAAGGAGTATTGTGCATAGAAAAATCGTCGATATGGCCGAGCTTTAATTGCTCAAAACGTGGGTGCATTTCGGCTATGGAGTCACCGCCCAGTTTCTCCAATAGTGCATCGGCCATAACAATCGCCACCATTGCTTCAATCACAGGCACGGCGCGAGGTGTGGCGCAAAAATCGCTGCGTTCATAGGTCGTTTGACCAGGTTCACCTGTCGAAAGATTGACGGACGTCAGTGGCGTCAGGGTCGTACTAATGGGTTTCATTGCAGCACGGACGACTAACGGTTCCCCAGTTGTGATGCCACCTTCCAGCCCTCCAGCACGATTGGTATGACGTTTCAATTGTCCCTGTTCATCCCGCGTAATCTCGTCGTGAACCTGTGTGCCTCGTTGACGGGTGTTGGCAAAAGCCGGGCCGATTTCGCAGCCTTTGATGCTTTGCACACTACACACTGCCCCCGCCAGCCGCCCTGTCAGACGGCGATCATAGTGGACATGTGAACCGAGGCCAGGCGGTAGATTCAGCACAACAACCTCAATGACACCACCGAGAGTATCTTTATCCACTTTAGCCTGACGAATGGCGTCTCGAATACGGGTTGTTGTATCAGGATCAGGACAGCGCACATCGGAGTCTTCAGCAGCGGCAAAACGCGCCATGTAATCTGGCGGTTCCGGCAAAGCAGCGACTTCCCCAGCAATTTCGGTCACGTACCCACCGATGATAATGTCGAATTCGCGAAGTATTTGTTTGCAGATTGCGCCAACAGCAACGCGCATAGCGGTTTCGCGGGCGCTGGCCCGTTCTAAAGCCAGTCGCAGATCATCATAACCGTATTTGAGCGTCCCCGTCAGATCAGCGTGCCCCGGACGCGGCGTCGTCATGGGAAGAATGTCTTTTTCGGCCCAGTTTTTCCAATCGCGATTCTCGATGATGATGCTGATGGGACCACCGGTTGTCTTGCCAGTCATCACACCACCCGTCAGCCGCACACGGTCCCGCTCAATCTGCATACGCCCGCCGCTACCATACCCCCGCTGCCGTCGTGCCAAGTCATGATTGATGTCAGCAATCACCAGGGATAATCCGGCAGGCAGTCCCTCCAAAATACCAGTTAACAGTGGTCCGTGGCTCTCGCCTGCTGTTAGGAAACGCAACCTATTCATTGAGACCAATTACACCATCCAGGATAGCTTGCTCAAAGCGAGTGCGATAGAGCTTTACATCTGCAAAATTCGCGTTTGTCAGGTTCGCGTGGGTGAAGTCGGTGTCAGATAGCATAGCCTTCGTAAAATTGGCCTGTGTGAGATCAGTTTCCTCAAAAATGGCTTTTGTCAGATCGGCACTAGCGAAGACTGCACCAGCTGCGACAGCTTGATATAAGTTTCCCTCGCTCACATTTGCACCTGTCAGATTACACCCTGATAAGTTAGCCGAGGTCATGTCAGCACCCGTCATGTTGGCTTCAGTCAACCGTGTCTTGACCAAAATTGCTCGCATCAGTGCTGCACTGATGAAATAGGATGACGTTAAATTCGCCCCTGTTAAATCTGCCTGAACTAAGTCAGCATGAGTGAAATTGACATATTGGGCCACGACATCTACCAGACATGTGCTGTGCAAATAGGCACGGTAGAATTTGGCACTGGAAAGTGTGGCTCCGGTCAAGTTGGTGGCTTCAAAGCCGGTTTCCTGTGCATTCGCGCCAAATAGTCTAGCTTCGCGCATGTTCGCACTGTCGAAATCACTCCCAGTTAGATCGGAATAGCTGAGATCAGCACCGGCCAGATTCGCTTCTCGAAAGTCAATGCCGACCAGATGCAACCGCGACAAATCACACCGTGCTAAATTGCGGTCTTTGTTGAGAATATCGATCACGGCTTCGCGTGTTAATTCAGCCATCGCAGTCCTCGCAAACTTTTTTCAAACAATGGCGAGCTATATTACCGTCTAGTATAGCGTTTTTTTGCTGGATTCACCGCCACCAAAGATCATCACTCATCTGACGTGCTGATACCGCCTTTTGCTCCCATTGGGCAGCGGCTTCCAGATCTCCTTGCTGAATTGCGTAGCCCGTCATGACACCATAATAACGCCCATAATCGTGGAGTAATTCATTAGCCTTCTCAAAATCGGCCAGGGCCTTCTCGAAATCATGTATATCCATATAGATCTGTCCGCGATCCAGCCACAGATCAGGATTAGCCGGGCTGAGAGCCAGCGCGTGTGTATAGGCTGCAATAGCCTGTTCTGCCACAGTTACATCCCGTGTTGCCAGATACCAGCGCCGTAGAAAAAGTCCCTGTTGTCGCCGCAAGTTGGTTACAGTCGGAAATGCGGAAACCAAATGCTCATAACGATCTGCACCGACCTGCCAGTCACCAACCAGCGCATTCTGTCGCCCCCATTCAATTTGTAAGACTTCTGGCGTAGGAGACCACTGAGTGGCTGTTGGCAAGTGTTGGAAATGATAGGCAAGCATTCCCGGCAGCACAAGCCATAGTCCCAGCAACAGTCCACTCAATCCGACCAAGCCACCAATGGTTCGTTGAGGCATGTAACGGGTATATTGAGTGTTAATTTCTGGCTTATGAGACACGCCTGCCAATGTCCAGAACAGCATCAGTGTCGCTATGCTATCGAACGAGAAACCATTGCCCACTAAATTAGCAACCAGCGCTCCGCCAATAGCTGCCAGCAATAGACGTTCATCATTTTCTGCTGTATGAAGCCTTTGAACAACACCTCGGAACAAACTCACCAGTAATCCGGTATAAATCACCAAGCCGACCAATCCACTATCGACAGCAATCTGTAAATAAAAATTATGGACATTGCCACCCAATATTTGTACACCACCCAGGTAAGCAAATTTAGGCGGGGCAAACCATTCAGCTACAACTCCAAATGTCGCCGGGCCATAGCCTAGCAACGGACGGTTACCCCAGGCTTCCAGAGCTGTCCCCCATCCCCACAAACGTGCTTTCTCGGTTGCGCCTGTCCAACGAAACATGGATGTCAAGGTGCGAAGGATCAGCGGCGCGTCATCATCCAGCGGTGGCAATAGGCTCAACATAACCAATACCACAAGTGTCACTATACTAGCTGCCATCAATCCAAACGCTATCTGATGTCGATTGCTGCTCCAAAGCCACCCCACCACCATCACCCCCAAGCCAATCCCTGCTGCCAACCAGCCAGAACGTGAATAAGTTACCAACAAAGTAGCTATCTGAAGTCCTAGAGTCGGGAGCAAAGCGATTTGGCGGCGCGTGGTTAGCAGACGAGCGACAGTCAAAGGCAAGACCATCGCCAGATAAAGTGCTAGAAGGCTTTCATAACCAAATGTGCTGGTAGCACGGTCTGAATTGCGGTCAATGATCCAACTGGCGTAATCGAACTGCTCCAACAGCCCGCTGAATGCCATTGGAATACTGGCAGCAATAATGACATCCACCACAAACCAGCGTTGTTGCGGGGTGATAAGCTGGCGACGGATCAGCATGAACAACAACCCCGCCACAATCCACATCAGCAACCCATTGCGCCAGAGAGATGTGCCCCACAGACTCCAATGTGGCAATATTGATGCAGCAGTGGCGGCCATGCTCACCAGCCAAAAACCGGCGATCCATCGCTCGGTTGAACTGATGTTTATCCGATAGATCGTGCCCTGCCATAGGAAACAGCCGATTAACACACCAGCCACAGCAACCAGCAAAGCCGCCTTATTGGGTTCAAATTGCCAATAGCTGATGGGGTTATAAATCAGCGGAACTAGGGCCAACGGCACAGCCCATAAACGCCATGCCGCCAGCCGAAATCCAGCCATCAGTATCCGTATCCACCCGTTACCGTAATAGTAATGGTTTGCGTGGCAGTATATCCATCTTCCCAGCGAGCTAATGCCGTATAATCGGCGGTCGATGAGGGGCACTCGATGGCTGAACCAGGGTTGCCAACGCCCGATCCCTGGAACCGCATTTCAATAGCTTCAGGAGCTGACCAGTTAAAGGTCACACACTCACCCACCATAATTGATGTGCGATCAACCGTGAAAATCCATCCATGCTCCTGTGGCGGTGGCTCCTCAGAGGGTTCTGGAGTGGCCTCTGGTTCGGGCGTCACAATCTCTACGTCCTCAACCGGGATACCACCTAGGTCGACTGTCACATCCAGGAGCGAGGTAAGCACCCAGCCCGTTGTACCAGACGGAGTCGATACCTGGACCCACGAGCCATCAGGTAAACGAGCCAGGATCGTCAATGGAGTATCGCGGGTCACAACCGCCACAACCGCCGCGCCCGTGCCCGGTTCTGCACGAACGTTGAGTTGGTCGGTACTGACAATTGCATCGCCCTCCACCGTTGACCCATCAGTTGAATCAGAACCGGTCTCTTCGCCGCCAGGAAGTGAGTCCTGGGTAATAGTTCCAAACACACGCGGGTCAATGTCCGCCGCAAAGCCGTCAGTTTCCTGTGGGGCAGAGGGTGGGCCAGCCGGTTCATTATCAGCTATCGGCACACCGGCCTGGGTATCTTCAGAGAGACTGGTGGTCTCGTTGCCAACGGTCATGCTCACATCGCCAGCATAATTGTTGACCACCAACCAGCCATTGTCATCAGTCATCGTGACCAGCGCCGTGCTGCCAACGCGCAATTCGACGCTATTAACCATCAGATTCGCGGTCTGACCTTCTGGCGACTGAATCATCAGCCCCGAAGGTGCAGCCTGGCAACGGGCAGCCTCATCAACTTGCAAGGTAAACGCTTGCATCGGAGCAGTATAAGCATCCGCTGTGTCGGTTATTTCTGTCAATGTCACAGAACCACAGTCGAGTGTCCCTATTGGTGCGAAAACCCAGCCACGTGAGGAGCGCAACCAATCACCACTCTGGCCGTAGATCTCCAAATCATCACCATTGTCCAAAATATCAACAATACTTCCGTCCAAATCAGGAACAGCCCGCATATTGAGGTTGTTGCCACTGGTGTTGACAAATGTACAGGTTGGCAGATCGGTGGGCGCTTCGACGGCTGGAGCCAGATCGACACCCCCAAAGAGAACAATGCGAATGGAATCGTCAGTTGGCAAATCAGCCTGAACATCCATCAAAGCAATGCCCCATTCACCGGTATCAGGATCTGAGGGGCGGGTGATGATGGACTCGATTGCAGTGACAGGCACAATATCGCCCGGTGCATCAAAAAACAATGTATCATCACGCAGTACCGCACTAACGGGATCGAAACCATAGCAAATTTCGTTTCTGCCGATATTAATGCACGTATTGGCGACTTCTTGCAGCGCCGACTCAATCAAGGTATCACAGGCGGCGGTATCATCCTGTGCCGTTGTGATTTGATCGGTGGATTGCAATCCAAAAATGAGCGTAATTCCGATCAAGATAAAAAAGAGCATGGTCAGGCTCTTGAACCGTTTCATTGAGCATCCCTTCAACTTTGCAAAGCCGCCTGGGCAGCTTCAAGCATGGTATTGATCGGAGCCTCGTGCTCAGTCCATAACTCAAACGCAGCGGCTCCTTGATAAACGAGCATTCCGATCCCGCCGATTGCCCGCGCCCCGACAGCTTCGGCCTGTTGCATGAGACGTGTCATGGCAGGGCGATAGATCAAGTCATAAACGACTGTTTTTGATGGCAATGGCACATTGTCCGGCCAAGGGGATTGATCAACGGCAGGCCACATGCCAACTGGCGTGCAATTCACAATGAGATCAACCGATGGCGCAACTTTGGCTAGGGCTGCTTCGGGCTGCACTTCCACCTGCAACTGACGTGAAACGCCGCGCCGCACGTCATCACGCAATTGCCAAGCGGCGTCATCACGCCGCGCCATAACTGTCACATGTACGCCCCGATTCGCCAACCCCAATACAACCGCATGAGCCGAGCCACCTGCACCCAATACCAAAGCGCGTTGGCCGTGCAGCGGAACCTCTTGCGCCATCAAATCCATAATAAAGCCAATGCTATCCGTATTGTGCCCCTCCCTTCGCTCTGCATCAATCAGGATTGTATTCACCGCACCAATACCTCGTGCTGCCAGGCTGACTGTCGTCATCAAGGGGATTACACCCTTTTTGTGGGGAATAGTGACATTGGCCCCCACATAACCGTTATCCGCCAGTTTCCGTATTTGGGTCTCCAATTGGTCAGGTGGCGTCGGTATTAGATCATAGTGCCAATCATCCATCCCTAATGCCCGAAACGCAGCATTGTGCATAGCAGGCGAGATACTGTGTTCGACGGGCCAACCAATTAGTCCCACTTTTATTGTTGTCATCGAATTTATTCCGCCAAAAACTCCAACGCGAGTTGATTGAATTCCTCGACGTGTTCAATCTGGGGCCAGTGCGCGCACTGGTCGAAAATATGACACTGGCAATCGGCGATACGATTCTGTGCAACTTCAGTGTGACTTAATGGGATTGCCGGATCTTGCTTGCCAAAGACGGCCAACGTCGGCACAGTGATTTGGTTCAAGTTATTCAAGATTGGATCAATAGCCGACGCTTTAAAGCCAAGAAAATTGGTAGAAGCCCGGATCGTTGCCAGAAATGTATGCGTAAGCCCTGGCAGGCTAGCCATTTGATAGCCATGTTCGATACGCTCTTCTGTCACCAGCGCCTCATCGTAAAAAGCCAGCTTCAAGCCACGAGCGATGGCTTTACGATTGGGGCGCATCAGCAACGAACCAATCAGCGGCAAAGATAGAACCCGAAAGGCAGTGGCAACCTCGCGCCCAAAGCCGCCGCTACTGACCAGTAACAGTTTGTTGACCTTTTCAGCGAATTGCAGTTCGAGGTTGAGGGCGATAGCACCACCGAGTGAATGCCCGACAACAGTGGCTTCCTCAAGGTGTAGAGTATCCATAAAAGCTTGAGTGAAGCGGGTCAAAGCAGGAATGGAATAGTCAGTATCAGGTTTATCCGAGCGTCCGAAACCTACCATATCGAAGGCATACACATGATGGTGTTCGGCCAGTGCCGCGATATTCAGCTCCCAATTTTCGACGTAGCCCCCCAACCCATGAATCAGAAGAACGGTACTTCCTTCTCCAGCTTCCCAATAGCGCGTCTTGATTGTTAGGCCGTTGCTACGAATATCAACATATTGATCTATGGGGTTTTGCATCAATCCACCAATTCGATGCGTACATGATTCCGATTAATTTCTAACTATTCTACAAGCTATTCGCACCATTGCACATCAGCACCGAGAGTTTGTAGCGTTTCGACAAAACCAGGGAAGGAATCGTCGATACACCGGGCGTCCTCGACCACTGTTTCGCCCATTGCACACAATCCGGCCACCACCAAACTCATTGCTACACGATGATCGTTATTGCCATCTACTGTGGTTCCCTGTAAATACTGTGGGCCGACAACAGTAAAACCATCTTCTTGCTCATCAATTTTTGCGCCAAATTTTCGTAGTTCGGCAGCCATCACTGCGATGCGATCCGTCTCTTTGACGCGCAATTCAGCGGCATCGCGCACGGTGGTTTTGCCTTTGGCCTGCGTTGCAGCGACCATCAGAATTGGGAACTCGTCAATCATCCGCACCACCAATTCCCCATCAATGGAAACCTTTTGCAGTGGCGTCGGGCTAACAACTAAATCGGCCACCGGTTCGCCACCTTCCTCACGGATATTCTCGGTTTCTACACTAGCCCCCATCATCGCTAATGCATCCAGGATGCCGTTGCGGGTATGGTTGATGCCGATGTTTTCTACAGTCAAACGATCCTGGGCATTCAAGACTCCAGCAACAAGCAAGAACGCTGCTGATGAAATATCGCCAGGAATGGTCAGGTTGAGAGGAGATAGTTTGGCAGGAGGAGTGAGAATAATGCAATTGCCATCGACTTTAACCTCAGCCCCCATCGCGGCCAACATGCGTTCAGTATGGTCACGTGAGGGACCGGGTTCAATGATGGTCGTGGGACTATCGGCGAACAAGCCGGCCAACAACAAACACCCCTTGACCTGTCCACTGGCAATCGGCATCCGATAGTTGATACCATGCAAAAACGCGCTTCCGATATACAGCGGCGCGCGTCCGTCGTCCTCTTCAATATTGGCCCCCATCTGGCGTAACGGCTCGGTGATGCGGCGCATAGGACGGCGGCGCAATTGGGGGCTGCCATCCAATACACTTGGAAATTGTAGTCCGGCCAAGACGCCTGCTAACAAACGCATGGCGGTTCCAGCGTTGACACAATCCAGCGATTGGGTAGGCTGTTCCAAACCGCCCAATCCCAATCCATGCACGGTCAACGTTGTATCGTCGTGGCGTTCAATCCGCACCCCCAGAGCCTCGATACAATTCAATGTTGCCAGCGTATCACCGGCTGGTAGAAAGCCGTTAACCTGCGTCATACCGTCGGCCAGTGCCCCCAAAATCAATGCGCGATGCGAAATCGACTTATCACCGGGGACACGCACTGTGCCTTGCAAACCTCGTCCAGGACGTATGCGTAGCTTGTTCATGCGATGGGTCGTTCTCCATAATTGGTTGAATAATTGCGGCGTGCTTGTACAATTTGCCCCAATTCGTTGTTAAGGGCAACTGGGTCATTAAACAAGTTGTCTAATTTAGTGATATGTTCATTGAGACGGGCGGCCAGTTCTCGGATATTATTGGCATTGGTCTGAAACATGCCGGTAATCATCGCTTCGTTGGTACGTGCCAGGCGTGTCGCACCATCAAAACCACCCGCTGCCAACGCAAAGAGTTCAGCATCCTCGCCTGCAATTTCAGACGCCAATCGCATCAATGCAAAACTCAGCAAATGTGGCAAATGACTGGTGAGTGCAGTCAAAAAATCGTGCCGATCACGATCCATCCATAACGGAACCGCGCCACAGCTTCGCACCAATTTTTCGGCAATGGGGCGTGTAGTGGGGCGTGTATGGATAGTCTCGCATAGCACAAAGCGTGCGCCCTGATAGAGCGTCGGGATAGCATTGCTAAAGCCATTCTCGGCCAGACCACACATCGGATGTCCGCCGACAGCCTGTATTCCTTCTGGTAGTTGATCCAACGCCTCGCAAATGGCAGATTTAGTACTGCCAATGTCGATAACCAGAGTGCCAGAGTGCAGGTACGGTGCGATAGTTGTCACCAACGCCGGTATACGGTCTGCTGGAATCGCCACAATAATGATGTCGGCTTTTGCTATTCCTTCTACCCCATCAATAACGCCTTGATCTAAAGCCGCCTGAACAACAGTTGGATCCAAATCTTCAGCCGTGATGTGTCGCACATGATCACGCAGAGCCAACGCCAGCGAACCGCCCATTAGCCCCAGGCCGATAATGTGAATACTAAAGTCAGCGAGATCGTCAGTCATCGTTACACTGGTTGAATTTCTGGCACGCGGCGATCCACAACTGGAGCTAGACGGCGAACCTTCTCGACCAGTTTGGCGAAAGACTCCGGTTTCAGCGATTGTCGCCCATCTGATACCGCCTGTTCGGGTTCAGGATGCACCTCGATAATCAGGCCATCCGCCCCCGCCGCGATAGCTGCCATCGTCACCGCTTCGACATATTCCCACTTGCCAGTTCCATGACTAGGGTCGGCGATGACGGGTAAATGCGACAGATTCTTGAGGGCAGGAATGGCATTGATGTCGAAGGTGTTGCGCGTTTCGGTCTCGAAAGTTCGGATGCCGCGCTCGCAGAGCATCACACGCATGTTGCCGTGACTGAGGATGTATTCCGCCGCCATCAACAATTCTTGCATGGTACTGCTCATGCCACGTTTCAGCAAAACAGGATGTTGGCTCTCGCCAACGGCGTGCAACAGTGCATAGTTTTGCATATTGCGTGCCCCAATTTGCAGCACATCGGCATATTCGCATACCAGCGGGACCAAGTTCTGATCCATGACTTCCGTTACGATGGGTAGGCCAGTTTCTTCACGGGCTTCGGCCAGATAGCGCAATCCTTCTCGGCCCATTCCCTGAAAAGCATAGGGTGAAGTACGCGGCTTGAAGGCTCCCCCACGCAAGGCAGTTGCACCAGCTTCGCGCACAGCATGGGCGGTTTCGAGTATTTGTGAACGACTTTCTACCGAACATGGCCCGGCAATGATCGACAGATCGGGACCACCAACGGTCAAGTTGCCGAGATGAAACACGGTGTCTTCAGGATGATATTCACGGCTGGCAATTTTGTAGGGGTGTGTGACCTGCAATACATCATGCACACCATCCATAGTGCTGAGGTTTTCACGATCCAGCGGACGTCCCCGGCCAATGACACCGATGATGGTATGTGCTTCGCCTTCCGACAGGTGGACATCGTAGCCCATCCCACGTATGCGGGCAATAACATCTGAAATCTGGCGGGCGGTTGCATTGGACGACATAATAACGATCATTTTTGTTTCTCCTCAAAGTGGTCCTTAAATAGCGGGTAGTTTGGCGAGTTCTTCAGCAATTTCGGCCATCAGTTCTGGCATTTCAATCGAGCGATCAGGCCGTAAGCTGGCTGCATCGTGCAAATAAACATGACGGATTTCATCCTGGGGGCGTTCAGTGTTCCACATCACCAGAATCCGGACGCACATTGGCAGGCCGCCCGGCACATCCATTTCGTGAGCGCAGATTAAAGGAACATCACGCCAGCCTAACTGGCGAGCTGCTACTGCTGGATATTCGGCGTTCAGATCGTGGGTGGTGGTCAAGACAACACTGGCAACATCTTCTGGGCGGATACCATTGAGGAGGATGATGCCCATCAATAGCTCGCGGGTGGCATCCAGAATCGCGTCACGGGTGTTGGCCTGTGCGATGGTTGCCCCGCGCACTCCTCGGCAGATCATAGATTGACTCATACATAGCCCTTTCTGCGAAACAAAAAAGGCCCGGAGTTTTGGGAACTCCGCGCCTGGTTGTTTCACTGGAATGCGATTAATCGCTACAAGGTGCGTTGTTCCCGCCGTCTCGCGCCGCCAAAAAAGCAAAAATAGAAATAAAAGCTGTCGCCCGCACCGGCGTCTGGTGCGTCGTCGTTGATTTGAATGTTGCGAACAGCAAAGTTGAACACGACAGAATCCTTGTTGACGATAAGATGCAAAAAGCATAGCACGAGTGGGCTGCATAAGTCAACCAGTCAAAATGACCAAAATCTACATTCGACCTTCGAGGAAATTCTGCAAGATGCGAATTCCGTAGGTGGTCAGGATGCTTTCGGGATGAAATTGCACACCCACAACCGGATATTCCTTATGGCGGAGGGCCATCACATCGCCTTCCTCGGTGAAAGCCGTCACACTGAGGCAATCCGGTAGCGGTTCCTCGACAATCAAACTGTGATAGCGGGTGGCAACGAAGGGACTGGGCACGCCAGTGAATAACTTTTGGTTGCGATGGAACACCTGCGAGGTCTTGCCGTGCATCAGGCGCGGGGCACGCACCACCCTGCCACCATACGCCTGCCCGATACATTGATGCCCCAGACAAACGCCCAGCGTCGGAATACGCGTACCAAATGTTCGCAGCACCTCTAGCGAGACGCCACCATCTTCCGGTGTCCCCGGCCCCGGCGAGATTACAATGCGCTCTGGAGCGAGCTTTTCGATGTCATCCAGCGTCAGCGCATCATTGCGGACAACCTGCAAATCCGCGCCCAGTGATCCCAGATGTTGCACCAAGTTATAGGTAAAGCTGTCGTAATTATCTATCACCAGAATCATGATGCCCTCCTATTCAAAACCGCGCTCGGCCAATGCCACCGCTTCGGCCAATGCTGCTGCTTTATGATGGGTTTCTTCAAATTCACGGGTCGGGTCACTATCCGCTACCAAGCCAGCGCCGGCCTGGATATACACCCGGTCGCCCTTCATGGTGATGGTGCGAATGGCGATACAGGTATCCATTGCGCCATCGAAGCTGAAATAGCCAACGGCTCCGGCATAAGGTCCCCGCCGGTCAGGTTCCAGTTCGTCAATAATCTCCATAGCGCGGATTTTGGGCGCACCGCTGACCGTGCCCGCTGGAAATGTGGCACGAATCAAATCATAGGCGTCCAGGTCGGGATTTATCGTGCCCTCCACATGCGAAACGATATGCATCACATGAGAGTAACGCTCGATAATCATCAATTCTGGCACATGCACCGAGCTATATTCGCACACCCGCCCCAGATCATTGCGACCTAAATCGACCAACATAACATGCTCGGCGCGTTCTTTGGGGTCGGTTAACAGATTCGTTTCCAGGTCAGCATCTTCTTCAGGCGTAGCGCCACGCGGGCGGGTTCCGGCGATGGGTCGCACACTGGCAACGCCATCTTCCAACCGCACCATCATCTCCGGTGATGCCCCAATGATATTGAACGCTTCGCCTTCAATTTCGTCCGGGAAGTGGAAGAAAAACATATACGGCGCGGGATTCAGCATCCGCAGGGCACGGTATATGGTAAATGGTGGAGCGCTGGTGCGTTGGGTCAGGCGTTGAGATAGCACAATCTGAAAGGCGTCGCCTGCCGCAACATATTCTTTGGCCTGGCGAACGGCGTCCTCAAATCCTTCCTGAGTAAAATTCGATTGGAGTGGATCAGCCATTACATGATCGGCTTTAGGAATATGGTGTAAAGGCTGGCGCAGGCGCTCGACGGTATCATCAATACGCCGAACCGCATCTTGGTAAGCTATTTCAGGGTCGCCCGTGTTGTGGGCATTTGCCAGCACGATGATCTGCGTTTTGACGTGATCAAAAATCACGATGCTATCGAAGATCATGAAGCGGGCATCGGGTAAATCGGTCACGTGCGGAGCATCAGCAGGCAGGCGCTCGAATTGGCGCACCACGTCATAGCCCAGAAAACCAACTGCTCCGCCCACAAAACGCGGCAATCCCGGCAACTGCACTGGACGGTAATGATCGAGTTCAGCTTTGATCTGTGCCAGTGCATCGGCATCAGGATCAGCCGAGGGACGCAGCACCTTGCGCGGTTTGACACCCATGAACGAATAACGCCCGACCTGCTCCCCCCCCTCCACACTTTCCAGCAAGAAGGCCGATTCGTCATCTCGAAACAGCTTGAGAAAAGCCGAAACTGGCGTTTCCAGGTCGGCGGGCAACACGCGATATACGGGAACCAAATCACCCTTTTCAAATAACGTGCGAATCTCGTCTAACGATGGTGATAATCCTGTCAACATAATCATGACCCCTTATAAGAATCAAAAAAATCCGTCTTCTCCAGGACGAGAAGAGGACCCGCGGTGCCACCTGTATTAGATCAAAACAATGATCTCACTTAGTAGGTACAGGCGTTGAATATGCCGATACCCCCGCCTCTGATAACGGTGGCGTCTCCGGCGCAGGATACTTCGCTAGGTTCCCCCGCGCAACTCATCGGTCCATTCAGTTTGGGCTGGTGTACCACCTTTTCAGCACACGGCGGCTCTCTAGACACTGCTTGCAAACATACTCATCCGACTTCACAGTTTTTGTGGAGTATTCAACTATGCGGGCATCTTAACAAAGCGGGCACGATGAGTCAAGTCGTGCATTTCTCGTCCGCTGGTCTCAAGTCCCATAGTCTCATCCCTTATAGATGAGACTATGGGACTTGAGACCACGATGCATGGTTTCCGGTGCAAAATGGCAAGCCGTTGCTATACTAAAGACGAAAATCCAGTCTGGCGTCAGCAAAAAAGGTAACTTGATGGCATTCCTCATCACACAAAATGGACTCGAAGTGTTGGATTTCATCTATTGCGACACACCAGAAGTCCCCGAAACTGATCGCCACATCCCATTGTCATGGACGATGGTCGTGGCACAGTATGGGGAAGGCTACATTTCCGCTTACAATTTCAATCGTAACCAGTGGGAACTCCCCTCTGGTGGCATAGAACCCGGTGAAAGCCCCAAAGATTGTGCCCGCCGCGAATTATTGGAAGAATCAGGCCAGATTGCGAGTGATCTTGTGTGTAAGGGTTTATTCAAGATGCGCGACAACACGCAGGCAAAACCAAACTATTGTGCCCTGTATTACACGGAAATCGAAACGCTGCAACCGTTTGTTCCGAATGCAGAAACGAATCAATTGCGAATCTGGCATACGGATGATCCCGATGAGAAAAGCACCGAGTTAAGCCGTTGGGTGGTTGAGATGATAATGTGGAGCAAGTGACAACGAATAGCACGATTCCGCTTGAAAGGATCAAACATGCCCAAGATACGCTCCATAACTTATTTTGCGAACCTGACTCCGGCTGATGCGGAAGCAACACTCACCAATGCCGGAACATTCCTAAATACCGCCACCGAAGCCTTTACTAGCGTAGGCCAAATCGTGCAAACGCGGCGCTTTGCCTCGCAGCCCTTCACACCCGACATCGCAAAGATGGCCGCCCAACTCTATGCCCACTGCGAACAGCATGGTATTGACTATCTCTCCATCGGGCCAGCGTTCAATCTGGAGGATGCTAGGCTGATTCCCGACGTATTTCGGGCCACACCGGGTGTCTTCGCGTCAATCAATATTGCCGACAAAGCTAACGGCATTTCATTGTCGATGTTGCAGCGGACAGCGGAGCTAATCGACGAGATCAGCCGCATCACACCCGATGGCATGACCAATCTCTATCTAACGGCCATCGCCAACTGCCCGCCGGGGTCACCGTTCTTTCCGGTGGCCTATCATGATGGCGGCTCGCCGTGCTTTGCGCTGGCAATCCAGGCGGCAGATATCGCTGTAGAAGCCTTTAGGGAAGCCGACTCGCTGCAACACGCCCGCCAATGTCTAACCGATGCCATTCAAACCACTGCCGACCAACTAGTTCCGGTAGCAGAATCGCTAGCAGGACAATACGGTATTCGCTTCGGTGGGTTGGATTTCTCGCTGGCTCCCTATCCGGTGAATACTGAGAGTCTGGGTGGGGCATTGGAAGCGTTAGGTCCGGTATTCGGTGGAGCAGGATTGGTGGCTTCGGCCAGCCTGGTGATGAATGCCATTGAAGCAGCAGATTTTCCGAGTGTCGGATTCAGTGGATTGATGCTACCGATTTTGGAGGACAGTGTGCTAGCACAGCGGGCGGCTGAGGGGCGATTGACACTCAATGATCTGTTGTTGCTGAGTGCTATTTGCGGGACCGGACTGGACTGCATTCCACTGCCGGGTGATATTGGCATAGGGCCATTGCGTGATATTTTGCTGGATGTTGCGGCGCTGGCCTTGCGCCTGGATAAACCACTGACGGCACGACTGATGCCGTTCCCTGGTAAACAGGCGGGTGATGCGGTGGAATTCGAATTTGAGTATTTCGCCGATTCACGGGTGCTACCTGCCCCACCAACCTCTACACTGAAATCGACAGGGCAATTCAACATCACACCACGCGCCTGACCGCTACACTGCACGGCTAGCCTGGACATGCCTGGCAACGGCACGATATAATCCCGCACGTCTGGTATGTTGAAACCGAAGGACGCCCAACATGGGGACCATCACGCAAGGACACCGTGAATATCATTACGACTTATCCATCATATTGCCAGTCTATAACGAGGCAGATAACCTCCGCCCATTGCATAAAGAAGTGGAGACAGTTCTCGATGCAATGGACGTGACGTATGAAATCATCTATGTCGATGATGGTAGTCGCGATAACAGCCGGTCGATCATGGCGGCTATTGCCCAAGAATCACCACACACCAAAGTCATCTATCTGCGGCGCAACTTCGGCCAGACCGCCGCGATTCAGGCCGGCATTGATCTGGCAACAGGCGCAATCATTACACTCATGGATTCGGACATGCAAAATGATCCTGCCGACATTCCACGGATGAAAGCGCGTATGGACGAGGGCTTTGATCTGGTCAGCGGGTGGCGTAAAAATCGGAAGGACCGAATGCTAACCCGCCGTGTCCCGTCAATGATGGCAAATGGTCTCATCTCGCAGGTCACCAATGTCCGTTTACACGATTATGGTTGCACACTAAAAATGTATCGTCGCGAAGTGCTGGATCATGTCCGTCTCTATGGCGAGATGCACCGCTTTATCCCCGTGTTAGCTTATGCAGTAGGCGCACGCATCGACGAGATGGTAGTCAATCACCGTCCACGCATTCATGGCAAAAGCAAATACGGTCTGTGGCGCACGGCCAAAGTTGTGTTGGACCTGATGACAGTCACTTTTCTGACCCGGTTTAATACGCGCCCCATGTATATTTTTGGTGGCTTTGGTTTTATCTTTGGCGGTCTGGGAATCCTGTCATTGATCTGGATGATCTTGCACACGTTAATTACTGGTAATCGGCTGATTTCAACCCCCTTGCCGATATTCACAGCAGTCTTTATTGTGGCAGGGGTGCAATTCATTCTATTGGGATTGATTATTGAAATGCTGATGCGAACTTACTACGAGTCGCAACATAAAGGGCCGTATGCCATCAAGGAAATTGTACTGACGCCAGACGAGCAACTGACAGCCACTACCGAAGAGGCATGACCAGCGTGGATGGGACTTGTACTGATTCGCTATTCTCTATTCGCCTTCAAAGCCCAGCAACTCTCAAATCCGGGAGCAGATATTCGGTCACACAATAATTGCTGAACCGTTCTGTAGGATGCAGTTCTGTTCTAATGGTTGTATAATTACGATTCAACTTCTGCCAAATACACTGGATGTGGCCTGTCAGCGCCACGCCATCAGGTTAAATATGTAGATTTATAATGAGCGAAAATCCTATTGCGCTTGCCAAAGTTATCTGGACAAACCCTGAAACCAAAGCGCCAAACGAGTATACTTTGGAGGAAGGTGTGACGGTATCTCTGGGACGCAGTCCCGATAATGAAGTCTATGTTCCAGAACGCACTGTATCGCGCCACCATGCAGCCATTAGCTATCGGGCCGGAGTCTTTGTAATTTCCGATACGGGCAGCGCCAATGGGGTTTGGGTCAATGATGTTCGGATTACGGAGCCTTATCCTCTCATTGACGGTGATACTTTCCGATTGTTTCAGTTTCCGCTGAAATTTGCGGCGTTAAACCCTGAAGATGTTGCCAGCGATATACACCAGCCTCAGACCGATGATGTCTTGTTAGAACGTCCGGTTTTGTTGGTCACTTCAGGTCCTCTCAATGGCAGTGAATTTATTATAGAAAAAGAGATCATCACCTTTGGGCGAGCTATTAACAACGCCACCTGGGATATTTCGTTGCCAGACCATGCCATTTCGCGGCCCCATGCACGGCTGTTTATGCAGCGAGGCACCTGGTATCTCGAAGACCTGGGCAGTTCTAATGGCACCATGTTGGAAGGTGCGTTCATCACTGAGCCAGTGTTGTTGCAAGACGGCAATACCATCACGATGGGCGAGACAACACTAATCTTTCAGGTTGAATCCTGATGTCGCAGCACGCTGATTTCCACTTTCTTTACCTGGCTCCTAACCTCAGTGCCGCCTGGTTGTTCCGTGCAGCGCGTTTATATTGGCAGCGCTATCAGCCAATTGTCCTCCATGATCTACTGATTGTTGATTATGTACCAGCAGACTATCACGTCGTCGTGACAACGATTGCACGTTCCGATACAGCAGATATGATACATAACCTGATGGAACAGAACTATTCGCGTGCTGTTCATGATCCTTTGGTGTATGATTATTTGGAAGATGCTCAATTGACCCTGGAAGCACGGGTCGCCACCAATCAGCCGTTTGGCGTCCCGCTTGAATAAATCGCTATGAACTTGAACGAGTACGAATGGTCACGCAACCCGCGTGGGATGCACAGTGCCGTCAACTATTTGGATATAAACCTGATGTCGCGCCAACGCATGGGCTGGGTCAAGCTGGTTGCATTGGGCGATGGCGAAGTGACAAAAGCGCAGGAAACATTGGAGCTGGGAATCACGCCAGTTGTACGCCTCTATCGGGAACGTCCTGGTAATTCACCAGTTGATTCCGCTGCTTATCGTCAATGTGACCTATATCGCTCGATGGGTGTGCGGTGGTTTGAGTATTACAATGAACCCAATTTGGACGCCGAGTGGCCGTGGGGGGCTGATTATAACCCGCGCCGAGATGGCGTCGTTGGTCCATTGATGGATCATTGGCTGACCTGGGCAGAATATGTAGTGAGTATTGATGCCTATCCGGGATTTCCGGCGCTGGCTGATAATAACGACGGACATTGGCAAGACACGATCACATGGGTTGATCGCATGTTGACCTATTTGGCCGATAATCACTATGATCGCTTTCGGGCAGTTTTGGATAATGGCTGTTATATCGCCACGCATCCCTATATCTATAATCATTTTCATCAAGAGATGCCTGGTGGCGGTCCGCGCAGCGCCCGCTCTCCCCTGGCCCAGAATGTCGCCGAGGGTGGCTGGCACTTTGAGTACCCCTATGATCCAATCAGTCAATATGATGATCCGGGTCGCACGGTATGGGGCGGAACCCCCACTGCACCACATGGTGATACAGTATGTTTATTAGGGTCGGGGATTGCCATTATGGAGCGGCTGCAATCCATGTTTGGCGTGGGTGCGATTCCAGTGGTCGGCACAGAAGGGGGGATTCAGCCACCGCCCAACCGCCAGGGCATTGCACGCGCAGATGGACGCTTCCCTGGAGTTACCTGGGATAGTCATGCTCATGCGACCGTGGCTATGTTTGAATGGATTGCCACTGCCGCGCCGCCCTGGATGTTTGGCATATCACTCTGGAAGTTTGACGACTATTATCGAGGCCCTGAAGGCCCATTGGCCGTACAAACGATGTTTGAGCAGCGTGCGCCCATATATAAAGATGTCCCGGCCATCCCCGCACTAACTGATACTGTGGAAGAAATCCCGGTGATGGTCCCCCAAGTTGTGCCGGGGCCAGGGCCGATTCATGGTGCAGCCGATTTACACTTTGTTTTTTTGGCACCGGGCTTGGATAGCAATTGGTTTTTTGACATTGCTGAGTCGTATTGGGATGCATTCAAACCCACGCTGATGACAACGTTGGAGTTTATCGACTTCTTGCCCAGCGACAAATCTTTGGTGGTGACCGCGATCACACCACCCGATATGGTGGAATGGATTCAGACCAGTATTACATCACGTTGGCCGAACGTATGGTTAGATATAATTCTGATCACACACCCAGATGACTTGGCACAACAATTAACAACACGAGTTTCTGCTGGAAGGCGGTTTTAATGAGCAAGAAAACAGAAAAACTTGAATTTGAAGTTGGTAAACTATTGACCGAGCGCGGTATGACGCTGGCCTGTGCTGAGAGTTGCACGGGAGGATTGCTGGCCCATCGCATTACCAACATTCCGGGTAGCTCGGTCTATTTTATGGGCGGAGTAGTGGCCTATTCCAACGGAGCTAAACATTCTATCCTGGCTGTTCAAGACAATACATTGAATGTATTTGGTGCGGTCAGCGAACAAGTTGCGGCAGCCATGGCACGTGGTGTGCGGGCGGCGCTGGGCGCGAAGATTGCGCTAGGGGTTACGGGTGTCGCAGGACCCGGTGGTGCAACCGAAGAAAAACCAATTGGTCTGACCTATATCAGCCTGGTGACTGCTGACATGTCGATGGTGCGCCGGTTTGTGTGGGACGGAGACCGTGAGGCAAACAAGCAATATAGTGCTGATGCAGCGTTGAGTATACTGCTGGAATACTTGCAAAATAAACAATAGTTAAAAGTTCGTTCTTAAAGGTCGTCTTATGGCAACCAATTATGCCCAATCCCCCCCGCTATTTCGCGGATTATGGCTCCGGCTCCAGGCGCTTGCAGAAACACTGATAGTGCCAGTTCTGGCTGTTTTCACGGCCCTGCTAGTTGGGTCCATAATGATCTTGCTGGCCGGGCGCGATCCCGTGGCGTCGTATCAAGCAATGATCGAAGGATCGTTGCTGGAACCACGTGGGCTGGTGCAATCGCTCTTGAAAACCACCCCGTTTATCCTGGCCGGTCTGGCAGTAGGATTCGCTTTCAAGGGTGGATTATTCAATATTGGCGCTCAAGGCCAATTAATTATGGGGTCGGTAGCAGCGGCCTGGGTAGGATACAGTGTGACAGGTCTGCCATCTTGGGCACATATCACGCTAGCCTTTATTGCCGGAGGAGCGGTTGGGGCTATCTGGGGAGCCATCCCTGGCGCATTAAAAGCCTACTCGGGAGCGCATGAGGTGATAACGACGATTATGTTCAACTTTATCGCCTCACGAATTGCCGAGTGGTTGATTTCCAGCGGAAGTGCCGACGGCACAATTCCACCAGGCCCGATGGCGCGTATTGATGAAACAGCTTTGCAACGCTCGCCAGAGGTGTTGGAAAGTGCCCGATTGCCGCTCGTGTTCCATTATCCCCCTGCCTCAACACCACAACTCAACATCGGCTTGTTTATCGCTATCGCCGTCGCCATCCTAATCCTGTTCCTGCTTAATCGCACTACATTTGGTTTTGAACTGCGAATGGTTGGCCTCAATCCTCATGCCGCCCGTTATGCTGGCATCAATGTTCGACGTCAGATGATTATCACAATGGGCATTGCTGGTGCATTGGCGGGTATGGCAGGCGTGATCCAGACTCTCGGCGTGAATGGCTATTATGAAGCTAACCAAAGCCTCTCGCTGGGGTTTGATAGTATCACGGTATCATTGCTAGCAGCCAACCACCCTATCGGCATTATCTTCTCCGCGTTTGCTTTTGGTGCGATGGAACAAGGCGCAACTCAGATGCAGTTGACCGGGGTTGCCGTGGAACTCACTTTTGTTATTCAAGCACTTATTTTGGCGTTTGTTGCTGCCCCTCAGATTATTCACTATATCTATCGTGTGGGCGGTGCTGAAGGTCCCCGTCAATCCTTAAGTACGAGTTGGGGACAAGGGTAAAAAATAATGACTATAAATGACCTTATTCTCGCTGCTGTATTAAGTGCAACCATCCGACAGGCCGTGCCCATTACACTGGGCGCAATGAGTGGTATTTCCAGCGAACGTTCCGGCATTGTCAACATTGGCATTGAAGGCATGATGCTGCTGTCAGCATTCACTGGGTATATGATGAATGTCTACCTCAGCGGCCTGCAAGGAAATGGGCAGGAGATTAACCTGATATTTATAAGTGTGCCCATTGCTGATAATCTGCGGCTATTGCTTTCAGTTGGAGCGGGATTGCTGACGGGTGGAATGCTAGGGCTTTTACACGCCGTATTGTGTATCCAGTATAAAGTCGATCATATTATCAGCGGCGTAGTAATTAACTTATTGGCGGCAGGCGTCACGGGTTATTATTATGATGCCAATGCTGAAACACTTGGGAAAATTCCTGAATTCATCAAGAACCCCTGGGATGATGACCACTATTTGCACACTGTTGGTGTGGTACTTTTTGACAAAGATATTATTACCTACCTGACCTTTATTCTGGTGGGGGTGATGGCCTTTTGGCTATTCAGCACTGTCTGGGGACTACGGACACGCTCGATTGGTGAAAATCCACGGGCCGCTGATACCCTGGGGATTAACGTTTATCGCCTGCAATATACAAATTTGTTTATTAGTGGTGTATTTGCTGGATTAGGGGGAGCCTATTTGGTGCTGGCCGATGTAGGGGTATTTGAACGTGGAATGGTTGCGGGGAAAGGTTTCATCGCATTGGCGGTGATGATCTTTGGAAAGTGGCATCCTGTTGGAGCAATGGGCGGCGCTTTGTTATTCGGCTTCCTCAGTGCCTTACAAAGCCAGTTGCAATTCCTGGGAATCAATGTCCCTCACCAGTTGGTATCACTACTGCCATATGTCGTTACGGTGATCGTGTTGGCTGGGTTTGTGGGACGGGCACGGCCCCCCGCGCATGTCGGACAAGCATATGATGTCGAGGGCCATTGATA
Source organism: Aggregatilineales bacterium (assembly GCA_965215855.1). GTDB lineage: Bacteria > Chloroflexota > Anaerolineae > Aggregatilineales > J027 > J027. Next base: position 1,940,707 of record CBDCER010000003.1, read on the forward strand.
TTGTTGCTTGCCTCATGAAAACACAAAACCCGATCATTAAATCGGGTTTTTTTGTGCCGAAGGTGGGAGTCGAACCCACACTCCCGTAATGGGAACTACGCCCTGAACGTAGCGCGTCTGCCAATTCCGCCACTTCGGCAGTAGTGTCAAAATTGTATCGGTGTTGGGGGGGATATTCAAGGGTGTATTTTTCAGAGAGTGCTAGAATACAAGGAAGTGAATTTGATGGCGTACCAGTTTTTTGTGCGCCGATCATTACATGATAAATTGTTTGAAGATCCAGGCGTTTAGGAGGAAGAAATCGTGTCTGAAAATCAGTCTCTTGTTTCTCCAGTCAGCAATGCCGACATGCGTCCTATCAAATTTGAGGGTGTCATCATTTACCATGATCCAGAAACCAACGGCCATTGGCTGCCCTGTGGTGTTTTAAAGAGCTTGGCTGAGCATCAACTGGAACAAGCGTTGCCCCCCTTGCTCGATATTAACGAGACCACCATGCACCACAGCGGGCGTTTTTGTCCAGAAGATGGCCTGGAGCTGGTCGCATATCAGTTCGCTGAGAGTAATATCACGGTTGAGCAATGTTTGTCATGCAAAGGTGTGTGGCTGGACACTGGCGAACTGAAAAAATTGATGGAATATGTTTATGATAACACTGAGGAAATGTCGCGGGATGATGATTTCGAAGAACCACACCTGACTCCGCGCCGTCGCGTGATGTTGTTCCTATATCAACTGGTTCGACGTCCACCGCTGTATTAGGAGAAATAGACGATCTATGCCGAACAACGACCAGAAAAAAGGCATATTGGCGCTGATTGCTCATGACGGTAAGAAGGCCGACATGGTGGCGTTTGCGATGGAAAATCGCGCCATGCTATCGCACTATGATATCCTGGCGACGGGCACAACGGGCCAGTTACTCATGGATAAAGCTGGTTTGCAAGTTCAGCGAATGCTCTCCGGGCCAGTGGGGGGCGATGCCCAAATTGCAGCGCGTGTGGCCCAGCACGAAGTTAAGGCCGTGTTCTTCTTCGTGGATCCATTAGGCAAACATCCGCATGACCCTGATATTCAAATGCTGATGCGGATTTGCAATGTTCATAATGTGCCGTTGGCCTCGAACCCGGCCACTGCCAGTTGCATAATCGAAGCCTTGGGCGACGATTGATTTTTTGGGAAGGGAGTGAAACCGTGTCCACGAAAACCCTAAGTATCTTATTGGCCGATCTGGTGGGATCTACTCGCCAGGTCAGTCAGGTTAGTACAAAACGAGCTGCTGAATATCTGGAGGATGCCACACGCCCCATTGAAAACACCATCAATGATCATAATGGCACAGTGGTCAAATTCACGGGCGATGGCTATTGGGCGACATTTGAGAATGCCCGTGATGCATTGGTTTGTGCCGATGCTATCCGCGATCACTACATCCGACAGCGATATACTCCTGGTGGCTTGGCAGTGGATGGTGTGCGCGTGGTCGTCAATACGGCAGATGTGGTGTGTGAAGATGATGAGGTTCTGGGTGATGGAGTCATTGTCTGTGCCCGGTTGGAAAAAAGTGTGCCGACTAATCAGGTTTGGTTAACCGCTGGCACACGGGAAGTTGTTGGGTCCAGCGACTTTGTATTTCATCATGTGGGCAATATGCAATTGCGCGGACGCTCTCAACCTGTGACTGTTTATGCGCTGGAAAACACAGAGCAAAGCTTTATCGAATATGGCACCATTTTGGTTGTCACTGATTTACATCGCTATATCGAAGTGGGCGAAACGTTGGCCCCAGTGCCACTGAATGACTGGCTGTCACGCTGGGCAAATTTGCACCGACAAGCGATTGTTGAGTTACGTGGGCATGTACGACAATTTGTGGCAGATCGGGCACTCATCAGCTTCAGTGATGCTGATGATGCGGTTCAGGCCATGCTAAATTTGCGAACGCTGGCTATAGAACACAATCAACAGCAACCTGAATTATTGCATTATGCGTTTAAAGCGGCGATTGTGACAGGTGATTTGATTCTGTCGCCCACCGGCGTTGTCGGGCGTTTGGTCAACACTGCTTTTGAGCTATTGAATGCGACGCCACGCGACCAAGTATATGTTGATTCAGATACCTTTGTCCGTCTCCAGCAGTATGCCACCCGTTTGGAACCCATCAAACTGACAGTCGAACGCGGCGAAATTGAAAGCTACCATCTGCCCTGTCAAGTCAAATGAAAATGTTAGCGAACAGGCATGGTTCTTTCATTTGAAAATGTTACTGGAGTGTCCGCTTCTCCTTTCAATATTTGGGGTGGATTGAATAAAGTTAGGAATACATCCTGGGTCGTGTCAGGTTCAGCCAGTGGAAGGCTAAACAGATTGTGCAGTTGCGCGTAAATGTCTTGGCGCAATTGAACTGGATTAGTGGCTAGCCGTAGGTTGGCAAAAGCAGCTTGTTGGTCAGGCGACAGAGCATCAGTATCACACAGGCGGTCAAAGGGTGTCCGCGCCTGATCAAAACGACGTTTGATGGACGAACCGCGTCGGCGTTGGGCAGGAACCACCGTTTTCTCGGCCAGACGCATGACGGGTTGAAAGCCATTGTAGTACAGCCACATCTTGTCATACAGATCGTTGAGCATGATGGTCTGGGCAATCGTGTCCAGGCGGTCATAGCCCAGAAAGGCCCGTACTAAGGTATCATTCTTCTGCTCGACAAAGCGGTTGTCATTTTTTTGCCAGGGACGACTACGCGACAAATGCACACCTTGAACAGCATCTTTCCAGAAGCGGACCAAGTGGTCATTGAGGAACTCGCTCCCGTTGTCAGGATGAATTTCACGCACATCAAACGGCAAGCGAGCCAGTATACGTTCGAAGCCATCCCGCATGACCCGATAGCTCCGGCCTAACACCGCCACGCGTTCACTCCAACCCGTTGCTACATCAATCATCTGGAGCGTATGCACATAGTTGCCGGACGCCGACACGCCACAGTGGTGAACCAGATCAACCTCAAAGTGTCCTGGTTCGGTCTCATCCCAGGGAATACGCTCGGCGGGGATCTCGCGACGCAGTCGGTTCGCTCGCGCGGCGCGGCGCTGGGGCAATCGTACCCGGTCCTCATGCTGATGCTGCTCATCCAAAAGGCGTCGCACAGTTGATACACTGATCTTGCCCAGCTGTTCCAGCAGGTCGGGTGTCGTTGTCAGCTCGCCATGCCGCACCAGATGCTCCGCCATTACCACCAGATTTGGTTGCAAGCGTTCCGCACACACATAATCTAGGCTCATCGCAATCACCCCCAGCGCACTCGCCACTTCCGGTCCATACGTTCGCCCCCGCTGCCGTTGTCGTGGCTGCCGACCCAAGTCGCTATTCATCAACCGGATCAGGCTTTTGCGATGCAACTCGGTGAGTGCTTCCATTTCGTCCAACAAGCGTTGCTTCTCCTGTCGGTCTCCTGCTTTGTACCGTTTTTGCATCTTTTTCAGCAATTTCCGTCGCTCATTTATCGTCATTCTCTCGTCGCTGGACATGGTTCCCTCGGTAACATTATCATTTGAAAGAACCATACACCCCCGGTAACATTTTACGTGATAGAATGCGGATGCTTGATAAAAGTGCATCTCATCAGGTATCATAAGTGACGTTTTTCACGATGGTTATGTTGTTTTTTGGAAAGGAAATTTGTCTATGGCGCGTCGCACGATAATCGTTGCGCTAATTCTGGTAGGCGTACTGGTGGCTTGTGGCAAGCAAGTCACGGACCCGCGCCCGACCTTTGAACCGACAGCTACTTTTGATTTTTCGCTGCGGGTATCGGCTGATGAACGTGTGACAGTGATCGATGAACAACCCGCCAACACGCAAATTCCTCCGACGGCTACACCACTGCCCACTACAGAAACACCCGCAGATGAACCAGAAACTACTGAAGAAACCCCAGAAGAAGAAACATTTGACCTGGGCGATCCTGCCATTGGAGCGCAGTTGTTCCAGGTAGTGCGTGATCCCTCCACCGGCCAGATGTGTATCACCTGTCATAATCCTGATGAAGCGGTTCCGGGGACTGGCCCTTATCTGTATGGCATCGCTAACCGTGCCGGAGAGCGTGTGGAAGGGTTAAGTGCAGTGGATTATTTGCGCCAGTCAATTTTGGAGCCAAATGCACATTTAGTAGAAGAGCAAAGTGGTGTCGTATTTGCACAGGGTGTCATGCCACAAGGGTGGGATGTCGTTTTGGGCGAAGACGAAATCAACCACATCATTGCCTATCTCTTGACACTGAATCAGACAGAATGAAACGGCAGCAGATTATTGCTCAGGCAAATAATAGGCAATCCATGATTTAGTTAATCCCCAAAATCGCTCTCGGTGAATGGTCGCTTCGGGAAAAAACAGTTGCATTTGATGTTTAGTAAGCAGCCTGATTCCTTGCACCAACTCAGCAGCCATTTTGCGATCCGGTGTTTTGTGATGCCAGCCTAAGTCAAAGTGCCTGATTAGCCAAATTCTTAGCGCCATTGGCATAAATTGAAATCCAGGTATCAAAAAGTGGGGTTCAATAGGAAAGTACCGATTGGGTGTTTGTACAAAATACCCAATTGCTACACGTCGAATTTCATTCGCAAATCGTTGCTGATCTTCTAACTCACCAACATGTTCAATAACTGAATTGGAAAAAACCAGATGAAAGCTATGATCAGCGATTTCATCCATTTGCCGGGCATCTCCTACTATGCTGGCAAAGTTTGAATAGTGAGGATATTGCGGGTAAGTATTTAGAAGTGTCACACGAACCGCTGATTCCCCTACGAATTGCATCTGCTCCCAAAACGACAATGTACCGCCTACATCCAAGATATGCACGGGTGCTTCAAATATATTCAACATATCCACAAATAGCTGGAATCGGCGACGTCGTAGATGACTGGCAAGCGAGTCTTGCTGTTGGGCATCTGCTAAATGTCGAAAGAGTCTCATTATTTTTCAGGAATTTTTCATAATTCTCGATATAATTAGCTAAACGTTGAAACCACTCCACAAAATCCCCACACCCATGCGGAAACATCGGTCTATCCACATTTGCGATACTGGGAATAACTTATTATTTAACACTGATACTCTTGATTCTACAATCTTGCCAAGTGTATGCATTGAGTGTATCATAATTAGCAGTAACAGGTTGAGATTTGTTGCTACAATCATCCAAACTATAATCACCATTGTCATTGATTGTGTGGCATAAATCTGGGGATGTATACAAACACACATTAAAAAACATTGTAGCTATTAACATCCTGAAACCCCAACGGGTGCTACCTGGGCAGGTAAATTGAGTTTTTTCTAGCATTAGCTAAGGGAGATATCTGCTATATGAAGAAAAATACAGTATCGTTCGTTGCTACAATTGTTGTTGCAATTGCCGTTTTCGCAGTAGCTGTGGGACTGCCATTTGCACAGTTTAGCCTGAAGAGTGTTTCTGCTCAATATTCGCCGAGCGCTGCCGCTTGTGCCCGGAATGCCGAAGAACAGATTCGCTTTTATGGCGATGTTCTTACCTATGCGGATTCTGGCCTGACACAAGAAGCTATCCTAATTCCAGGTGCAAAAATTGGCAAGAAACTCCAGAAATATCTGGTATGCCCAGGAACCGTGTCGGATACCCACGTTCAAATCTACCTGGCAGGTACATTGGTATGGGTACCAGCGGGAAGCGGTGAGATTGTGCCGCGCTATTTCTCCGATAGTCAGTAGAAAGCAATTTATTGGAATCGGCTGTTGCTTGCGTGCAACAGCCGATTTTTTTTATCTGGATAATCTATTATGTCTGCACGACCGCTTGTTTATTTTCAACTACTGATGGCAACTGTTGTCGGTGCCATCAGTGTTATTTCTGCACCACGACATATGCTCTTGCAGATTTCTGACCAAGCCAACATTCCCCTAGAATTTCGCATGGTTGCAATCTCTATCCCAGATTATTTCATGGTGGTTTTATTAATCACAACAGCCCTGCTGCTCAGTCAAAACACCCTATTTCGCGAACACTTCTTTCAGGTAAATTCAACTATCTGGAAACACCTGGGCGGTTGGTTATGGATATCATTGATTGCAGTGACAATCGCCAGCATCTTCTGGTCCGCCGAAACTACATTGGCCCGTTTCACAGCATTACATATCGTTGCCTGTTTTGGAATGACGCTTGTAATTGCGGTATTGGTTGTGAACGGTTATGACAATTGGCTGCTAGGGGGTCTCATCATCAGTGCCGTGCTGCAAGGAATTGTTGCAATTTCACAAGTCTTCAACAATGGGCCGCTGGGGTTAACTGCCTTGGGGGAAGTTGAAAGTCGTTTTTACTATGAAACCGAAAATTTCTTCCGGGCACGTGGGCTTTCAATGCACCCCAACTACCTGGGAGGGTATTTGATGCTGGCGCTGCTGGCCTGTCTGCTTCTTATTCAGCGCCAGCGTCGTCAGTGGCAATGGGTCCTTGTTCTAAGCGTAGCAGGGTTACTCATTGGTGCAGGCTTGATCGCCACATTGTCGCGCAGTGCCATTCTTGCTACCGGGGCAGTTTTGTCGCTTATTGCCGTTGTTTGGCGTCGCCAATTCCTAACTTCTAATCGGCGGCGGCTGGTGTGGAGTAGTGTTGTCGTCATCGTACTATTCGCTTTGGCCTGGGGAGGAATTGCTCTATCAGGCAACTGGGATAATGTGCAGAATCGGATTTTTGGATCCCGCGAGTTTTTCTGGGATGATACGCTAGAAATTATCCAGAATGATCCACTAACAGGAGCCGGGATTGGGAACCTGATGATTGAAATTGGACGAGGTCGGCTGTTGGAAATCGCTGATTTGCTGCCAGTTCATAATGTCTATCTATTCATATGGGGCGAGTTGGGATTGATAGGAGCAATCTTATTTGTGACAGCATTCGGCACGACCCTTTGGAAATCATTTAAGCAATCTCCGTGGTTGATCTGGAACACCGCACTGTTAGGTATTGCCGTCATCATGATCTTTGACAACTATTGGTGGGCTGTGCAACCATTCCGCGTGACTTTCTTCTGGGCATTAGGATTGGCATGGGGCTATGCCCTTTCAGAAAGCTCCTTTTCCCCTCAGAACAACCACCACAGTTCTCAAGAGGATTTTAAAGTCCAGCCACAGTGAATAATGATGAATGTAGTATAGATCATCCTGGGTGTGTAAGTGCATGGGACGGTCTGCTCGACCGTTTACCTGCCACCAGCCTGTCATTCCTTGCGGAATGGCAAGACGTTGGTATTGCCACCAATCATAGTCATGGACAATGCGTTGTGGCATCTCAGGTCGTGGGCCAATAATGCTCATATTTCCTATCAGAACATTGATAAGCTGTGGGAGTTCATCCAGACTAGTGCGACGCAGAATTCGACCAATGCGTGTCACGCGCGGATCATCTGGATTCTTGATGATATTGAGCAATGACTCATCAAATCGGTTTTGATCGAAATGAGCGTACATGGTGCGGAATTTGTACATCGTGAACGAGCGTCCATATTGCCCTATCCGCTGTTGAGCCAAGATAATCGGGCCTCGGCTATCCCACCAGATGATTACACCTATGACAATAAACACCGGCCAAAGCACCATTAAAGCCATGATTGCTATGACTAACTCCGCACTGCGTTTGACAAAACGTCGCATCAAGGTGAACCGCGAGGTAGAGAACTCAATAAAGTGGTATTGCCCCTCTTGATAAGCGGGAAAATGTTGTGCGGCTTCTAGCTCATGTTGTGTCATGATAAGAAACTTGATGCGTAGTTTCTGTAATACGAAGAATATTTGACGAAACCCTTTAGACGGCGACTCCGGTAAAGAAATGACTACTTGGTCAGCAGGGTATTGGCGCAGCAGAGCTTGAATCTCTTTATACATTGTGCTGAAGTCATTCCGGACATTCACTCGAATACTAGCTATAACGTTCGATAACCCATGATTCGGTGATTTCAAGTAGCTATTGGGTATTATGATAAGGGTCTGTGGAGGGGCATAATCATCATGCCGTCCAATGCGCTGTGCAATGATTGATGCAACTAACATTGCCGCCAGTATGCAAACCAGAAGAACAGATATTCCAACAATAATCGGCGTCAAGTGTTCTCTTTTCTTCCAAATACTCGCGCCACTATTAGCCACCCGACACGGCACACAAACTTTGTATTGTAAACCAAGTACCGCTTCCAGAGGCGACGCGGTTCCTGGAGCAATCGAAAAAGCCATTCCAAGCCCAATCGCTGCACAATACGCGGGGCCTGGCGTTTGTTACCTGAAAGAAAATCGAACGCAGCCCCAACGCCAATTAAGACCGGCGCTTCTAGATGCGGGCGATAAAGTTGCATCCATAGATCTTGTTTGGGTGACCCTAGCCCCACCCAAACAATATCGGCCTGGCTGGCATTAAGGTGAGCCACTACCTCTTTATGGGGTTCACTGGGCAGTTCTTCAACTGGTGGGGAATGAACTCCTGCGATCTGAAGTCCCGAAAATTGCTGGTGAAGTTGTGCTGCCAGTTGGTCAGCAACGTCTGGCAAGCCTCCCCAAAAAAAATGCCGGATTGGTCGTTGCTGGGTCGCTTTACAGACACCTAAAAGCAGATCAGGCCCATACACCCGCTCGGCATTTTGAAAGCCGCTAACACGTTGTAACCAACGTATCGGCATTCCATCTGCAATGACCATATCTGCGCCGTTGAAGGCTTCTAGGATATTGTGGTTTTCTTGACTTTTCATCAACCCATAGACGGTGCAGGCCGACACATAATACTTCTGGTTGGATTGAGAAGCCCAATCAACAATTGTATTTGTTGCGATTTGCAGGGTTTGAGCATCAGTCTGGAGATCAAAAATCTTACATTTCGCCACTGGTTATATACTTGTCACTATAGTATGCTGGTTGGCAATTGCGATTATAGTATACCATCAGATCAGAGTTATTATGACACTATCTTCCATGCTTAACATCCCCATCCTCATTACTGGAGCCAATGGTTTTTTGGGACAGCATGTGGTTCGCACTTTTGAAAAAGCAGGTGCAAATCAACTTTTTACACCTTCTAGCCAGGACTACGATCTGCGGCAAAACAGCGATATTGTGGAGATGTTACAAACGACGCAGCCGCAAATTGTGATTCATATGGCGGCTATGGTCGGTGGTATAGGCGCCAATAAAAATTACCCGGCGGAGTTTTTTTACAATAACCTTCTGATGGGTACACAGTTTATGCACGAAGCCTGGCGGGCGGGCGTAAAGAAATTCGTGGTGGTCGGCACTGTTTGTTCATATCCAAAACACGCCCCAATTCCATTCCAGGAAAGTGATTTATGGAACGGATATCCTGAAGAAACGAATGCGCCTTATGGTCTTGCGAAGAAAATGCTTTTAGTACAGGGCCAAGCTTATCGCCAGCAATATGGGTTCAACGTTATCCATTTACTCCCCGCCAACTTGTACGGCCCTGGCGATAGTACCGATCTAGAGACATCCCACGTCATCCCCTCGCTGATTCGTAAATATTTGGAGGCCCAACGCGAAGAACAGGATCATATCGTTGTATGGGGAACCGGAACTGCCACTCGTGATTTCATGTATGTCGAAGACGCGGCGCATGGCATTTTACAAGCCGCACGACATTACGATGATCCACGTCCCCTTAATCTCGGCACTGGTATTGAAACCAGTATTCTGGAATTGACTGAGATACTCAAAGATGTGATTGGTTTCAAAGGGCAAGTTGTTTGGGACAGAACCAAGCCTGATGGACAACCACGACGATGTTTGGATGTCAGCCGGGCAGAGGAAATAATTGGCTTCAAAGCATCAACCTCCCTGAGAGAAGGTTTGCAAAAGACGGTCCGCTGGTATCAGAAACACCTGAGTGTAGCTGAAATTTCCCCACCAGGTTCGACATAAGCTGATTGGCCGCAAACGCAAACAATTCATTGGGTTTTCAGGTCGCCATCCTTAGCCTGAAGCCTCAGTGGTCATCAACGATGCCTGCCATCAACAAACCTAATTTTTCACGGGAGGCGGTTCCGGCCTCGACAATCTTGACAATTTGCCCCTTATACATCACGGCAATGCGATCTGCCAGTGACATTACTTCGTCTAATTCTGCTGAAACCAATAGCACCGCCGCGCCTTTATCACGCTGGGCGATTATTCGCTTATGAATGAATTCAATCGACCCAACATCAATACCGCGTGTTGGCTGAGAAGCGATCAATAAACGCGGCAATCGGCTGAACTCGCGCGCTACCACCAGTTTTTGCTGATTTCCCCCTGACAGCGACCCGCCTGCGACCAGTGGTGAAGGCGTGCGAATATCATATTCTTGAATCAATTGCCCCGTATAGCTCAAGCTATCGCGTATATTCAGCGTCAGACCTTGAGCATTCTGCATTTCGAGGAACTGGCCGACACGACTTTGGGCGAGGCGTTGCCGCCGTTGGACAAGTGCTGGTTCTTGTTCCAGCTTTTGCGTCACCCAGTTATATAGCCCCCCTATCACAATGAGCAACAACAGCCCAGCCACTGCCTGAATAGCCTGGTTAATCTCCGTCGCGAAATCAGTCCGAATTGACGCCATCAGGTTAATAAATGGTAATGCCAAGAAGTCTCGTACACCTGCTATATCTGCTACAGCATTGCCAACTAGCAAGACAACGTATCCTCCAGCCATCATTGCTAGCGGCATCAACACACCAAACGGATTGCCGACGAACCGCAGTACGGCTTTGGTCAACAAATACGCCAAAACACTGAACCCCAGTGTCAGTGCCAACAAAATACCGAGCGATAGCACTAGTGGATCATTGAGATAATTACGCTGGAGGCTAGTCATCCCTTGATCTATAGGGACAGTACGCAACCCAGAGTCTGGCACACCATAGCGTGTCAGCACATCATCCCACAATGACGAGTTCCACACATAAAGCCAAGCATAGCCCAAAATGGCGAAAATACTGCCAAACAACATCACATACACTGCCGACAATCCTGGAACTTGCAGGCGCGAGGGCGGTTGGGCATGGGGTTGTTCATAATAATCATTCAGAATTAGATTTTCGGCGACCGTGAACGGTTTGACCAGTCCAAACCGATGTCGATCCTCCGGCACATGACTGGAACGCAGATCTTTGATCTGGCGGGGTGTGATTAAAATACGATTGATGACCCGACACCGAATTGCTGGTATCGAGTCGTACCAGTATAAAATGCTTTGCAATCGTTCGCTGTACGGACGCTCATCAGCAAGCAACGCCGCGAGGAGGGCCGCTGCTGGCACAAAAACTGGCGACAGATAGCGTACCAAACTGTGTGCCAGGTAGCGCAGTCCCAATTGAAGAAAGTTTGGCTGGCGGTCGCTCGGGGCATCAACGACTTGCAGGCTCATGACCCCCTTGCCAAAGGTTGCGCCAATCCATTGCCAGGCTGTCAGGGTATAGACCGCATCCAGTACCAGAAAGATAATGGCTGTTTGCAGCGAAATCAGACTGAAATTGTCTAGATCATTGCTGAAATAGGACCAGAAATAGCTGACTAATGCTGTGAAGACTGCCACAACACCCAGATCAATGACCACCGACCAGATCCGTTGTGAGAGGCTGGCATCCGGGTGGCGGCGCGGCTTCAATTCTTGGCCCAGCAGTTCCACTGCCCCCTCTGACATGGGACGCAAACCCGTCAACACTTCGACCAACTCTGATTGGCCGTTGCCTTGCACACCCGCTACACCCAAAACCTCGCCTGCCCGCACATCAAACGAGACCCTATTGAGCGCCACAGCCCCCCGATCATCAATCGCCTCTAAATTCTCTACCCGCAGCACCACATCTTCAGGATGGGCTTCGGTCTTGTCAACCCGCAACAGAACCTCGCGCCCGACCATCATGGCTGCCAGTGACCCCTCCGTCGCCTCAGAAGGTGTCGTAGCCCCAACCACCGCACCGTTTCGCATTACGACAATGTTGGTGGCAACTTCAAACACCTCCTTCAACTTGTGGGTGATGAAGATAATCGAGACACCTTGTGCCGCCAGCTCGCGCATGATCTTGAAGAGTTCTTTGCCTTCCTGGGGAGTCAGTACCGCCGTTGGTTCATCCAAAATCAGAATATCGGCGCGGCGATAGAGCGCCTTAATGATCTCGACACGCTGTTGCAGACCAACGGGTAATTTCTCCACAACTACATCAGGGTCAACCTCCAGTCCATATTGGCGCGAGAGTTCCTGGACACGCTCGGCTGCCTGACGAGTATTACGCACACTGAAAATGGTATAGGCCCAATTCATCAGCGCGTCTATGACTGTATCTAGCGGTGTCACTGGACGGATGCGGTCAGGATCTTGTTGGCGGTTGCGAATCGTGCGGATAAATGTAAGGCCAATAATCAATGTTCCGACAGCGACGAAAATGAGTTTCCAAAGCGTGTCAATATGCTCGGCACTCAAAACAATCATGGCAATGTAAAACACGCAAATGAGAATCATCAACAAGTAATCTGAAAATAGCGCCTTTAGCGGATCATTCTCCCTGAAAGAAGTAAGATCACCAGGGAATGGCTTTGATCCTCGCCATGTTCGCACCGCAACGACAGAGAAAGCGATGAGCATGCTCACTACTATGATGTCTCGCACGGTTAGAGGAACATTATCGACAGCTTCGCGCCAAGTTGTCGATAATCCATCATAGCCTGCGACATGTGTCTGCAATCCTGGCGAGACTTCTATAGTTTCTTCCCGATAGAATGCCTCATCAATCAGTTCCAATATGCGTGTAATTTGTTGATCTCTATCACCAGTTCGTTCAACTGAACGCCATTGAAGCGCAAATTCAGTTTTGCCGGTTGCGGTGGCACTCAAGCCTGCCTGGCGAGTATTTTCTATTGTGAATGGCCGATCCGTTTGCATCAGACGCGTCACAATTGCCATTTCGCTCACCTGACGAGCCATGTTGCCAGCCCACAGAGCCACCAGCACCAATCCAATACGCCAGGCCAGGCCCCAGGTTACTCTCAATCCTTTTGTAACCTGATCCCAAGACTGGAACATCCATGAAAACACCCATGATAAAACCAGAGCGACTAGCGCACTGCCGGCAATCGCAACCTGCACCCACAATAAAAACTCTAGTGTCCGGCTGGCGTCCGTCGAAGTATCAGCAAGCTGGCTGATCAACCACATAACGGCGACAATGAGTAGTCCAACACCCGCCAACACCAGCAATGACACAAAAATCGTCAAAACGTCAAAGGTTTCGCGTTTAACCTGAAGATATTGCGATAGCGGCTTGCGTAGACGTTCTTGATATGGGTTGCGAGATAGGATGATGGGAATAAAGTAACCAGCACCAATAAACAACATCATCCCAACTATTGCCACCCAGAACTCAGAATCTAGGGCTTGTACATTGCTCGCTGCTAATGCCACACTGAAGAAGGCGAGTATCTGTACAAAATAGATGATTCCACGCCGAAACGGTTGTATGCTCGCTTTTACATTGTCCGAGATAGAACCGATGATTTGAAGTACAAACCGGCTTACTACCCATGGCCCCAGAATAATTAGCAATCCAAACGTGAAGGTGCTATAGACCAGTGGATTGTTGAAAGCGACGATTAGACCGAAAGTAAGCATTCCTAGCAGCGTTCCAAATAGTACCGAAAATATCGTTCGCCAAGCCGGAGCCTCTTTTTCCTCACCCAGCACCACATTTTCTGCCACTGTCATCACATCGACGAGTTGGAAATGCTGATGTACCATCCCGATGCCGCTATGGATAGCCTCTCGCGGGCTGGCAAAGCGCACCTCTTGGTCTTTCAAAAGGACCTCGCCTTCATCCTGATGATAAAGCCCATAAATAATATTCATCAGGGTACTCTTGCCCGCGCCATTCTCACCCAACAAGGCCAGGATCTCGCCCCGATGCAATTTCATGCTGACATCATCATTTGCCAGTACGCCGGGAAATCGCTTGGTGACATTGCGGGTTTCAAGTACAACTTCTGAAGTATTTGGTTCGTCGCTCATGGCGCTCTCTTATTGCATCAAATTCAATAGTTTGTAGTACGCTGCGGATATTGTAGCCCAGAATCAAAAACCGACCAATTCTTGTCGAAACGGGGTAGAGTAACCTGAGTTTGGATAAGAAATCAACAGATGACCTCGCTGGGCAATAGTTTTATCTGAATGTTGAGCGAGGTTTTTTGGGACTGAACAGAAATCATCGACATCACAGAACAGTTCCAGTAAACTCATGACAGGGATATCTCTCTTGTTGAGTAATGAAAGCATATCGCTTTCAAAGTTATCCTTCTACTAAACCAATACCTTCGCCAAATTATGACGAGGCGGAGTGGCACGCAACGGTATGGATAGCACCGAGAGACGCCACCGTGTAAAAGATACGATCCAATAAAATAGGATCAGGGATTTCCAATACCGTCGCCAAAATAACGGCGGAAAAGTTAGGGCTTTTGCCTTAAAGTAGTAGTTTACCAAAACAAGCTGCTGATAAGGCAAAAGCCCATGGTTGACATTGTAGCACTGCTCAAGGACCTTTCACCATACCTAACCAACACCACAGTGCGCCAATTGGAGCATATTGTCCTGGCAATGCTGTGCATTCCGAATCGCATTACGATGCTGAACCTATCACGCTGGACGGAGCGTGGGAGTAGCTATCGGACCCTACAACGTTGGTATCACACGCCGCTTTCATGGGCGACAATCCTGTGGAGCATCGTGCGTATCCATCTACTTGATCCCGATGGCGTCTATCTGCTGGCGGCTGATGATGTGGTGGTCAGCAAGTCCGGCAAAAAGACACATGGCCTGGGACGGTTCTATTCAAGCATTGCCAAGCGACCCATCAGCAGTGTGTCGTTTCTGGTCGTATCGTTGATTGATGTAAAGCAGCGCCGTTCATATCCGCTTCAGGTCGAACAACATCAACCAGCCCCACCATCTGAGAAACCCGCTAATCCACCACCAAAACGGAAACCTGGTCGTCCCAAAGGCAGCAAGAACCATGTCAAACCGACGCCAATCCTCACCCCCGAATTGAACTTGCTACAAGGGATGCTCAACGCCATCACGCGCCGTATCAAGCCGTTGAAAATCACCCATGTGGTGTTAGATGGACATTTTGGTAACTATCCAGCAACCTATGCCGTGCGGGATTGTGGACTGCACATCATCTCGAAATTGCGCCATGACGCGGCGCTTTACCTACCGTACAACGGCCCCAAACCACCGCGTGGCCCCATGCCGCGCTATGGCAAGAAACTGGACTACCAACACTTACCATCTGAGGCATTGTGCCAGACGACCATCGAAGGCGACTACCGTATTGAGACTTACCAGATGCACGTTTTCCATAAATCCTTTTCGGACGCGCTCAATGTTGTGGTTGTCGTCAAAACTCACCTCAAAACAGGCAAACGTGGGCATGTCATTCTTTTCAGCACTGATCTTGATCTTACCGCGCCGCAAATTGTGGATTACTATGCGTTGCGCTTTCAGATTGAGTTCAACTTCCGTGATGCCAAGCAGTATTGGGGCCTGGATGATTTTATGAACGTCAAACCCACTGCTGTGACTAACGCGGTCAACCTTGCTTTTCTCATGGTCAACTTGTCGGCAGTCATTCTCAAACCCTATCGTCGTAATCATCCAGACTTCAGTATTCTTGATCTTAAAGCCTTGTATCGGGCTCGTCGTTATCTGGATGAAACAATTAAATTGCTTCCCGATCCGCCTGACGATAATTTAATTTCGCGCATCTGGCGCAGACTTACTGCGCTCGGCGGCATTCGCACTCGTCAGATTGACAAATTTGCCGCATAATTGGCGAAGGTATTGAAACAAAACTTAGATTAAATATAGGATATAACGATGTACGATCCTAAACCAGAACACCTATTTACTTTTGGCCTATGGACCCTGGGTAATATTGGGCGTGATCCTTTCGGTGCGCCAACACGGTCTACTTTGAGTCCTGTTGAAATCGTTCACATGCTGGCTGAGGTGGGAGCCTATGGTGTCAACTTCCACGACAATGACCTAGTTCCTATTGATGCTACTCCAGCTGAACGCGATCGCATTGTCCGGGATTTTAAGCAAGCCTTAGCAGATACTGGCACTGTTGTGCCAATGGCAACCACCAACTTGTTTGGTGACCCTATTTTCAAAGATGGCGCTTTCACTTCCAACGATGCAGCAGTACGGGCCTACGCACTGCAAAAAACCATGCGCTCCATCGACCTAGGCGTTGAGTTGGGAGCCACCATCTACGTATTCTGGGGTGGGCGCGAAGGCACTGAAACCGATTCTTCTAAGGACTCGGTTGATTCACTTAAGCGCTTCAGAGATGCCCTCAATTTCTTATGTGAATACGTGAAAGACAATGGCTATGACTTGAAATTCGCTCTGGAAGCCAAGCCCAATGAACCACGCTCCGATATTTTCCTCCCGACAACAGGGGCGATGCTGGGCTTTATTGAAACACTTGACTATGCGGAGATGGTTGGTGTTAATCCCGAGGTAGCACACGAACACATGGCCGGGCTGAACTTTATGCACGCTGTCGCACAAGCCTGGGAAGCTGGAAAACTATTTCATATCGATCTGAATGACCAGAAATTTGGTCGTTATGATCAGGACTTCCGCTTCGGTGCGGAGATGATCAAGCAAGCTTTCTACCTGGTCAAGTTTTTGGAAGATGTCGGATATTCTGGTAGCCGCCACTTCGATGCCCATGCCTACCGTTCGGCTGACTATGAAGACGTGAAAGCTTTTGCGCGTGGATGTATGCGAACCTACCTGATATTGAAAGAGAAAGCCGAACGTTTCAACCAGGACACAGAAATCCAGGCGTTATTAGCTGAGATTCACGCCGACGATGGCGCGTATGTTTTCCTCAATAGCGGTTACAGTGAGGCCAATGCCGATCAACTGAAGCGTATGAACTTTGATCGTGTCGCCATCGGTCAACGGCGATTGCCTTATGAACAACTCGATCAATTGACGATGGAGTTGTTATTGGGGGTGCGCTAATGCCCTATGTATTGGGTCTCGACATCAGCACGACCAGTGCCAAAGCACTCCTAGTCGATGAACAAGGGCAGGTCGTTGCCAGTCATTCCGTACCCCAAAGCCTGAGCCAGCCCTACCCGCTATGGAGCGAGCAAAACCCCGACGACTGGTGGGGAGGGATGATAACTGCCATTCAGGGGGTCATCCAACAAATAAATGATCCGTCAGAGATTGTGGGTATTGGGCTTACCGGCCAGATGCACGGCCTGGTTTGTCTGGATGCGGCAGGCAATGTGCTTCGCCCAGCCATGCTATGGAATGACCAGCGCACGCAAGCAGAATGTGACTGGATAACACAGACTATTGGTGCAAAACGCCTTATCCAACTGACGGGCAATCGAGCGCTCACAGGCTTTACAGCTCCCAAAATCTTGTGGGTGCGTAATCATGAGCCTGATACCTACGCTCAGATTGCCCATATCTTGTTGCCTAAAGACTACATCCGTTTCAAGTTAACTGGAGACTATCACACTGATCTAGCAGGTGCAGCCGGTACTTTATTGCTCAATGTTCAAAAGCGGCAATGGGCCACAGAAGTTATCGACGCCCTGGATATTCCTGCTGCGTGGTTGCCCAACGTTCATGAAGGAACCCAGGTTACAGGTGTGGTGTCTAAGCAGACTGCTGAAATAACGGGCTTGCCATCGGGTATTCCAGTGGTTGGCGGTGGGGGAGACCAGGCCGCCCAGGCGGTGGGAGTTGGAGCTATTCAACCTGGCGTCGTTGCTTTGACGCTGGGGACATCGGGGGTAGTCTTTGCAACTTTGTCAGACTATGCTTACGAGCCAGAAGGACGACTCCACGCCTTTTGCCATGCTTTACCTGGTCAATATCACTTCATGGGCGTTATGCTCTCTGCCGCAGGTAGCCTGCAATGGTATCGGGACACCATAGCCCCTTCAGTTGATTTTGACACGTTACTTGAAGAAGCCGCCACCATACCTGCGGGGGCAGACGGTCTGTATTTCTTGCCCTACCTGACTGGTGAGCGCACTCCTCATGCTGACCCATTGGCGCGAGGTGCGTTCATTGGTCTGACCAGCCGCCACACGCGCGCACATCTTACTCGTGCAGTGTTGGAGGGAGTCGCGTTTGGCTTGCGGGATAGCTTTGAACTCATCGGCCAGGCTTCGCATATAGAGGAGATTCGGGTAAGTGGTGGGGGAGCCAGGAGCAATGTATGGCTGCAAATCCTAGCCAATATACTCGAGCAGCCGTTGAAATCTGTAGATGCTTTGGAAGGGGCAGCTTATGGAGCAGCACTGCTGGCAGGGATGGGAGTTGGTGTTTGGGCTAAGGTTGAACACTTAATTCAGACTGGTAGCCCTATTAATCCTGATGGCACGGATTATTCAGCCGCCTACCAAACCTATCGCAGCCTCTATCCAGTCCTGAAAGACACTTTCCAGTCTTTAGGATGATGTGTGCTTGTGCTTAAAGACTGTGCTATATATTCGTTCACATAGCACAGTCCTTCTACAAGTGACACTCTGCGGGAGCTGAAACCGCTTCTCATTATTCGATGAAAGCATTGATGATCGACGTTTGCTCCGGACGAATATCAACAGTAGTGCGATAGGCTACGCGCCCCTGATAGTTGACACGTACTTCGTAACGTCCCTCCATCAAATCCGGCACAACGAAATTCTCGCGGAACCAGGGATCAGGGTTTACCATGTCGTAGGTATAGGTTAATGTACGATAGACGCGCCCACTTTCTAATGATTCAACTTCAATCTCAATATTGGGCAGATACCCTCCACTTCGCAACAACACCCGCCCGGCCAGCACGCCATAACCCGACCAAGGCTGTACCCATAAGTTCGGATTATAGGTTGATTCATAATCATACGGGTCATCGGTGATCCTCACTTCCAGATGCAGGTGAGGGCCAATCGCCACACCTTCCTGGCCCACTGCACCGATCTCCTGAAACTGTGAAACTTCATCACCAGTGCGAACATAGAGTTCCGATAGATGCCCATATAGCGTATACATCTTGAAGATCACGCCATCCATGGAGGGCACTTCAAAATTATGCTCAATAACGATCACGTTGCCGTAGAAATTGGGCCAGGGGCCAAAAATGATCGTATTAAGATCATCCCCGGCATAAAAGACAATGCCGCTGGCTGTGGCGCGGACTGTCGCACCAATCGGGTTAGGAATATCGACACCATGATGGGGTTGATAGCCCAACGCCGTTGTGCCATACGGATAAGCTGACTCAACATAATCACGGATACCATTGCTGGTCGAGAAAGGCCGCGCCAGCCAAAAATGATCTCCTGTCAGCACATCAGTCTCGGCATAGATCACAGTCGGTTCCAATGAAGCATCTATTGATAGCGTGCCTGTTGGCAGCGGCGAGGCCAGTGGGTCGGGTGTGGGTGTCAGGCTTTGTAGCACAGCCGTTGGTGATTCGAGCGCCAGGTTGACCACGACATCTTCTTCTACAGAATGCGAGTGAACAGCCGGCGGTGGTAACAATGTCTCGGTGGATAACTGTTGGCTGGCTGAAGACTTAGCCTGATTACACCCGACCAGCCCAACCACCAGTAATGCTGTGATAAAAATCCAGACACGTTGTAAATTCACCAAATTGTTATAATCCTGCTCGATTTTCGACCTGCACAATGATGTGATCTCGCAATTGACGCGCATCGGTCACAATGTTCATGATTTCAGCCCGCAATTGCGCCACCTGCTCCTGGTCTTCCAGTCCCAACAAATTAACCCGCACATTTAATGCAGCGCCTTCAATTGCCGCTATCGCCATGTGGGCTGCTACCGCGCCATCCGTTGCTGCGTTGGGGTTGCCCAGACGGACTGCTTTTTCGGCCAGTTGCAACACTTCCATCGAATAACGGGCAACCGTGCGCGGCACTTTGGCGGCCTCCAGTGTCTTTTCTTGAATGAGCTGCGTGCGATGTATATTGTCCTTTGGCATACGGAACGCCGCCATCAACGCTTCAAAGACCATTGCATCCTTAACTACACTATCCAGCAATTTTTCACGTAGATCGCTGGCCGCGTTTAAAACAGCCTGCATCTCAGTTTCCACATCAACATAGCGTTTTCTGCCAACAGTTAGCCCAGCCACCATTTGCGCCAATGCTGCGGCCAAAGCTCCCGCCAGCGCCGCCACCGATCCCCCCCCGGGTGTGGGTGTGGACGCTGCCACAGCATCAACAAACGCTGAGGGGCGACTGCTCTGGTCAATAGCCGTCGGAGCCATCGTACCGGTAGCACCATCGGGGATGGGTGGTTCCTGTTGGGCTAATGGCGATGCGGCGGCTTCGGCCTCAGCCATCGCAATGCGTGTCTCCAGCAATTGATCGGATTGGAAGCCGTCCAGTTGCAAATACCACTGTGCCGACTCCACAAAAGCATCCTGCGGAGCCAGGCCAATCAATTCACTGGAAAGCACTCCCACACCATATCGCGCTGCCTCGCGCCGGATCATCTCCACTACTCGGAAAATTGGTGTTTTCTGGTAATTCGTCAAATTCATGCTGACTTGGGCTTTGCCTTCGACCAGGAATCCGGCCCCTTTCACAAAAGCCAATCCTCCACCGGATTGTCGTACCGCTTTGGCAATCCTTTTAGCGATACCCACATCATTGGTGGTCAGATAAACATTAAAAGCAATCAACGGCGGACGTGCCCCAATGATAGAAGCTCCGGCAGCTCCCACCGTCGCTGGGCCAAAATCAGGCATATATTCCGGGTCAGTTTCAATGGTGGCTTTCAATTGCTCATATTGAAATTTGCCGCTGCGAATTTTCGCCAAGTTGCGACGTTCTGTGCGGGTCGCAGCCGCCTCATACAGAAAAACAGGAATCTCTAACTCCTCGCCAACCCGTTTGCCAAGACGCTGCGCCATCGCCACACAATCATCCATCGTCACATCACGGATGGGAATAAATGGCACGACATCGGTAGCTCCGAAGCGCGGATGTTCACCGCTATGATGATTCAGATCGATGAGTTCAGCGGCAGTGCGAATACCAGCGAACATGGCCTGTTCAAGTTCATGCGGTGGCCCGACTAGCGTTACCACACTCCGATTATGGTCGGCATCACTGCTAGTATCCAGTATATACACTGCCCCTGCGCTACGAATGGCCTGCACAATTGCCTCAATCACCTCCGGGCGTCGACCTTCACTGAAGTTCGGCACGCATTCCACTAATGGCCGCATTAACTCTTGCCTTTCTGCATGTATTTGATTCGCGGGGCGATTATAGCAGGTTTTGATAGACACAGCCTCCTATCAGCATGTTCTGGAATCTGTGGGAACTATGCAGCAACCATACTTAGTCCGAAACACCTTTTTTGGCAATGATTTTGGTTGGCTCAATGTGGATAAGCCATTCGCCTCTGACACCGTTGCGCTTGCCAAAAGCTTCCGCTTTGTCATCGCCCATGTAACGCCGAGCAATTTCGGTGGCCCAATGGCGCAGATTATCCAGATTGGGTGTGGTATCTACGTGTGCGATGCCTTCGATAATGACAAACGAAAACGGTGGGGCTTCGTCATCTACACATAGACTCACGCGGTTATCGGCAGAAAGATTGGCGGCTTTGACCGACTCGTGCCAGGTATTGAATACGAGGTGGTCGCCATCAAGAATAAACCAGATGGGCGCGACATGGGGGCGGCCATCGGGACGAACGGTGGCGAGTTTGCCCGTGCGGGGTTTTTCGGTCAGGAAGTGGCGATATTCATCGGAGGTCATGGTTTTCATGTGATCTGGTCCTTACTTGATATGGTTGAAGATGATGGTGCATATTTCCATGTGGCATCTACAGTTGGAGTGTATTTACCATCTCATGGAACATTTGCTCTACAGTGATTCCAGATGTGGCAACAAGGGCATCTTGCCACGCTTCAGCACCGCCATGTTGTTGTACGCGATAAATCAGAGGCTTCAGAAAATATTCGTCGTCTGGGTTATCGCTGCCTTTATGCTGTTCTGCATGGTGTGATAAAACCGTCACGAGGGGTAGACAGGCGTCAAATTCGCCAGCGTACCAAAGGTAATTCGCATAAACGACGACCGGTAACCAGCTTGTATAGATTGATATTTCATTGGCTTCAATTGCATCCAGGACATGAGGTTTGGCGCTTTGAACTTGGCCTTGAACTAGGTGGAGCATGGCGAGGTAGGACTTCATTTCCACGATATTCCTATAGTCTTCAAGGCTCTGGGCAATTCGCAAGCCCTTTTCCAATATAGCCTGGGCCTGACTGTACTCATTCATAATCAAATATATAAACCCTTCTTTGCTGAACACCTCACCTAGCCGTTTTTGATCCCCAATTTCCTGGCAGATTGCACGGCTTTCAGCAATGTAGGCGATGGCCCGCTCAAAATCTTCCTCGGCAATAATCATACCGGCAAGGACCGACAACCGTCTGGCAACACCCGCTTTATCCCCAATTTGTCGTTTGAGGGACAAACTATGTTCACAATAGGCTTTGGCACGCTGACGGTTGCCTTGCCTATAATAAACGAGAGCCGTATTGTATATGACTATTGATGTGCCCCTTATATCGCCGAGTTTTTCATACATTTCCATTGCTTGATGATTATAGTCGAGTGCCCTATTTAATTTGCCTTCCTCAGCTTCAAGAAGACCAAGTACAACATGACAAGCGGCAACTTCTCTTGGTATGTTCAAGGCTTGACTGATCGCTAATGCTTGCTCATAAAGTTGCCGAGTTTCCTCTGACTTTGTGTGGATGTGCAAATCGCCCAGGGAACGGTATGTTTTGGCGAGGATGTCTTGCT
The DNA here is from genome assembly GCA_965215855.1 of Aggregatilineales bacterium. Lineage (GTDB taxonomy): Bacteria > Chloroflexota > Anaerolineae > Aggregatilineales > J027 > J027. The sequence continues at coordinate 1,963,639 of CBDCER010000003.1, forward strand.
GGTTCGTTTCATTTGCCAGGGCAATCGCGTTTTGGTAGTGTTCTTCGGCAATATCACGCTTGCCCAGGCGCAATTGGAACTGGCCTAAGCGGTGATACAACGCAGCTTCATGCTGATGGTTGCGTGCCTGCTCAAGATAATAAACCGCTTCAATGACTTGCGAACGAATCGACCAGAAATCACACAGATTCAATACCAATGACACACCATCTTCAACATCGTGTCCACTGAATGACCAATCTAAGGCTGCCCGGAAATTATCTTGTTCGAGATCTAAGGCATCCAGTGCTTCGAGGTAGTGTTGTCCATCGTACATGCGTTCATTTTGGTGTTGAGTATAGGTTAGGAAGGTTTCCAGATGGGCCTGTTTTGCGGCGGCTAACATGCCATGAGATTCGAGTTTTTCACGCGCATATTGGCGTAACAGGGGGTGCATATCATAGCGTCGTGCATATCCATGACTCATCAGGGAGCGGCTGAGGAGGGTTTGGATGGTGTGGACGGATGCGCCTGTTACCTGTTGGAATGCCTCGCGGGTGAAACCGCCACGAAAGACCGATGCCCACATGAAAGCATGTTGTTCCGGTTCGCTGAGACGTTTCCAGGTGGGATCAATGACGGCGTGGATACTGCGTTGGCGTTCGGGCATGTCGCTCATGTCAGCGCTGAGAAAGTCGAGACTGGCCTCAATTTCGTCAGCAATTTCGGGGATGGAAAGCGTATCGACCCAGGTGGCGGCCAGGATTAAGCCCAGCGGTAGTCCGCCAACCAGTTCAACGATGCGCTGGATATGGGCCTGTTCATCTTCACCGATGACGATGTTGGGACGCATCATGGCGGCGACTTCAACGAATAGTTTGCCACCGGATTTGTCTACAGGATACAGATTAAATACGGTTTCAATTCGCAGTTTGAGGCGTTCGCGTGAGGTGGCGATGATGGTCACTCTCGGAGCAACTTCCGCGATGTCGGATAAGAGACTCGCACCGGATAGGACATGCTCAAAGTTGTCGAATATCAGGAGCAGTTCTTTTTCGCGGCAATAGTTGAACAAAGTGTTCTGGGGACTTTGTTGGCCGCTGATAGTTAAGCCTAGGCTGGATGCTGCGAATTGGGCGATGTCGTTGGGATTGCGGACGGGGGTGAGGTCGATGAATGTAGCGCCGTGTTCGTAGTTGTTTTTGACAAGATGGCCGAGTTCGAGCGAGAGACGGGATTTGCCCATGCCGCCAGCAGCGATGATGGAGAGCAGGCGAATGTCGGGATTGTGGAGCAGGTCGGCGAGTTCGGCTAGCTCGTCGTCGCGCCCGATGAAGGGGCCAGTGGTGATGGGGAAGTGGTGTTGAAGGGTTTGGGTGGCGATGGATTCGGTTGTAGAGTCGCCGATTAAGCCCAAGTCGCGGGCGCGGGCAATGGCTTCGGTGCGGCGACTGGTGCCGAGTTTGCTGTAAATTTGCTTGTTATACCAGCGCACAGTTGTTTTGCTGATGAACAATTGCTCGGCGATTTCCTGGTTTGATAGGCCATCGGCCATCATCGCAAGAATTTCTAGCTCGCGTTCTTTGAAGTCATCCAATGGCATAAATGGTTGATCGGGCATTATGGCTACCAAATGCTGGCTCATCAGTTGGATGTTTTCATTATATCCACCATCATATTTCGGGCGAATTCCAAAAGACTATCTCTAGGGGGCGTGATTTGGGGAGGGTGGTCGTTTTATGCTGTAGACACTGAAGTCAATTCGGCATATAAACGGAGATAACAACATGTGGCTGCTGGTAACTTTCATCACAATTTGGGCGCTTTCACCGGGACCTGTGGCAGTAATGACATTGCATGAATCGCGCAAACATGGATTTAAGGCGGGTGTGGCTGTATCGGGCGGCGCGACGTTGACCGCGACATTGATGGTGGTGGCAGCAGTGTTGCTACACATCGCTGGAGTCTCAGCAATCCTGGAATCGGATAATTTGATGGTGATTGAGCGCATTGGTGCGCTGGGGATTATCATCATGGGGCTGTATGCGGCGTATAAGAGTTTGTGGGCAGAAGACGACAACACTGATGACATCAATCCTGGTACTAAATTTGGCTTCGTGCAGGGCATGATGGTGATGGCGACTTATATTCCACAAGCATTGATCTACTACAATGTGATTGTGCCACAGACTGTCGAGCCGCAAACTATTATTACCGCGATGATTGCGCTAGGTATGCTGAAAGTGGTGTTGATCTTCGGATGGCATTCGGGGATCGCATTTATGGCAACACGCGCTCAAAATTGGGTTGGTAGCAATCGTTTCGGGAAAGTGTTTGAAATCGCAACGGCGTGTCTGATTATGGGGTTGGGGATCAACATTCTGGTGTAGGCAATCTATGGCAACACTATCATTTTTGTGAAAAAGCCTCGATGACACCATAGAATTTGCGCTAGGGGACTCCCTGCTTATGCAGTCCCTCAGTGCCAATATAGAGATGCTGTCGCCGAATGGGTAATCAGGCAGCCAGGGTCACAAAGGACGAGAGGCGTGTTTCAGCTTTGGGCTCGCCCGTGGGCCAATTGACCGCCCGAAACAGATTGATCGCTGAAGCAGTCGCAACATTCTGGAGATGGGTTTTATCCTTTCCTCGATAGCGTGTGCGCCGCATGCCGAGAGTAAAAGCTGCCTGTGAAATGACGCCTTCCACCCCCGCACGTACTCGATACTGCGCTTTGAACTCGTCCGTTTGTTGGCGTTCGCGGGCGGTTCGTAATGCCAGATATTGCGCTTGCGGAGGGAAGGTCAAAGTTCGAGCGCCATTACCAGTATTGCGCGTACAGCGTGACGCACTCGAACAGGCCCGGCAATCCGATGGCTTGAAGCCCGCATTGATATTGGGTTTGTCATGTTTGCCACGACCTTCGCGCCAATAGCTGGTGAAATTGCCCATCGGACACATCACCCTTTTCTTATCCCAGTCAATCTCAAAACAGGTAATGTCAAAAGCCCCTTCTGTTTGGGCTTGCCAACTGGTGTCAGGACGAACTGGTCCGACCAGATCAACATCCAATTTCTGACTGGAAACCAGCACATCGCTGGACATGTAGGCCATATCCATCAAGTGCTTATCGGGGAGATTGTCATGCTCGGCCAAGTCGTCATGAACGCGCTCAACCACTTCAACATCTTGCAATGTGGCGGATGTCGTTTCAACGTGGGTGATCAGGCAGGGGCGATCATCATCGCACGTTTCTGTTAGGTGAACCTTGTAGCCCGTCCAAGTCGTGCTGCGCTTATGGCTGTAACGCGCCTCCGTGTCATAAGGCGAGGCGATCATTGTCTCACTCAGGGGCAAGTTGTTCTTGCCGCGCCATTGAATAGTGTCATTTTCAACATAGAATTGCTGGATCCACATCGTCCGCAAGAGTTGGACCGCCTCGAGATCTCGTAAACCCACCGGAGCCCCAGCATCATAGACCGCGGCGAGCAGCGCGTACCCATCCGCTCCAATGGTTTTGGTCAGCACTTCTCGTTCCAGTTTTTCCGTCGGTAGTCGGTGATTTTCGAAACGGTTGTTATAGCGGTCGAACCACTCGACCGGCACCTGCGCTTTGAGCCACACCGGCGCAAGTTCAGCCAGGACATTTAGCGTATAGCGGAGCGTTTCCCCCACCCGTTCGAGACGATTCAGCATCCGTACTGCTGCCACGATATGCGTCGAGTCCGTCCGTTGTTTGCCTCTGACCTTTACCAAACCCAGTGACTTGAACCGCTTGAGCATAGCATTGAGCAACTGCTCGGATGCATCATGCGCTACCAACCGCGCCCGAAAGTCACTCAATACCGAGAAATGAAACCCCGGATCTGTCAATTCTAAACTCAGCGCATATTTCCAATCAATCCGCCCGCGTACCGCATCCGCCGCTTGGCGGTCAGTGAGATTTTCAGCAAACTGCAGGATGGTGATCAGGGCCAAACGCCATGGGCTTTCGGCAGGTTGTCCTCGACTCGAAAACAGTTCAGCAAAAGCTTCATCTGCATAAAAAGCACCCAGTTCATCCCGCATCTTCATGTAGACATTGCCTTTGGGAAAGGCCGCTTTTGCCACTGCGATAGTTTGTTCGGGAATATCATTGACGGGTCGGGGACGTAAACACATTGGAATCCTCTCTGACAGACTAAACCACTTGAACTTGCGCTCTATTGTAGTCGATTTCTGTCAAAAGGCGTTTCAGTTGAATTCGGCGACAGCATCATATAGATGAGACAACTTCGCCCAAAAGTTTAGAGTAGAATTGAGGGCGGAGCAAAGGAACAGGAAAATGTCTCAAGTGAATGGCAAATATGCAGATCCAGAAGTCCGAGTGCAGGCAACGCGACGTCGTTTCAGCGCGGAGTACAAAGCGCGAATCTTAGCAGAAGCGGATCAGTGTCAGTACGGTGAGTTAGGGTCTTTGTTGCGTCGAGAAGGGCTATATCACTCGCACCTATCGACGTGGCGGGCACAACGGGCACGGGGTGAGTTGGCGGGTAGACGACGTGGTCCGACACCCAATCCGGCTGCTAGCGAGGCAGCGCGATTGGCGAAGGAAAATGCCAAACTGCGCCGCCAATTGGAGCAAGCCGAGGCGATCATTGAAGCGCAAAAAAAGCTGACGCGGTTACTGGAGATACTCAACGAGGACGAAGGATCATGACGCAGATGGCTGAGGAATTGGCAGTCCAGGTGGGTGTGAGCCGTGCCTGTGCCGTATTGAATGTGCCGCGCAGTCGGCTCTACCGTGCCCGCCAGTCGCCACAACTTGGCGTGAACGTCCGACCCCAGCGCGGGCGTTGTCCAGTGCGGAACGTCTGACGGTGCGCGATATTCTCAATAGTGAGCGATTTGCTGACCTATCGCCGCGTCAGGTGTATGCCACCTTGCTGGATGAGGGACAGTATTATTGTCACTGGCGCACGATGTACCGTATCTTAAGCGCCCATGCTGAAGTCCGCGAACGGCGCAACCAACGGCGGCATCCGACCTACCAGAAACCCGAATTGTTGGCAACGGCTCCCAACCAGGTCTGGAGTTGGGATATCACCCAGTTGCGAGGCCCCCACAAGGGTCAGCACTATGCCCTTTATGTTGTTCTGGATATCTTTAGTCGTTATGTCGTGGGGTGGACCCTGGCCGAGCGCCAACTGGCGTCACTGGCCCGAACCCTGATCGAGACCAGTTGTCAGAAAGAAGGCATTGAACCTCAACAACTGACCATCCATGCCGATAACGGCAAACCGATGCGAGCCAAACCATTAGCCTTGTTGTACGCTGAGTTGGGCGTCAATGCCAGCTTTACACGCCCCTATACCTCAGATGACAATCCGTTTTCTGAAGCGCAGTTCAAAACGCTCAAATACCAGCCCACTTACCCTGATCGTTTCCGTTCCATTCAGAATGCGCGGGCCTGGGCACGTCAGTTCTTCAACTGGTATAACCAGCAACACTACCATACCGGCTTGAATTTGCTGACCCCAGCCAGTGTGCATCATGGGCAAGCTACCCTTGTTCAGCAACAGCGTCAGGCCGTGTTAGCCGATGCTTTTGCGGCCCATCCCGAACGTTTTGTCAAAGGCCCTCCGCAAGTGGCCGGGCCGCCACAGTCCGTTTGGATCAACCCGCCTAACCCGCTGGTTGTTCCTTAATCTTTTTTGTGAAGCTGTCTCATTTTCTTGACACATTCCGATCTAACAGTGGATAGGCTCCACCAATAAGGGAACAGTTGGGTGGGAATACTGGCGTCAAGGGAGAATCTTGTCGCTTGGAGCTGTGATTCACGGCTATTGCTAGAGTACATTTTCATCGAATTCAACCCAGCTAGCGGCCAGACTGAAGTCTGCAAAGACTGGATCAGGTAGTGGGCGTTCAAGTATCAGGCTGGCGACGATTTCACCAGCGGCGGGCGCGGTCATGATGCCGTGTCCTACATGAGCAACTGACAAATAGAGACCTGCCACGTCGGGGTGTTGATCTAGAATCGCCCGCTGGCTTTCGTAGGGACGCTGCTGGCCGTTTTCGTCAACCGCATAAGCGGCGGTCTCATCGCGAGAAATGTAGTAGCCGATGTTGTGGTGGATACCACGCAGATAGTTGGATGATGCAAAGCCTTCTCTAGCCTGATGCCCAAACTGCCTCGCCAGCAATGCCAATGTGATTGACGGAAAACGCAGATCCTTCAATGGTTCAATAGGGGAGATGGGGTCAATCAGCGCCTCCTGTACGACACCAGGCGTGGTATATTTGCTGTTCCAAGCATATTCCCAGCCGAAAATTAGTCCATCAGTGCCTTCGGGATGACAGTGCGGAAAAGGTGCGGCGCTAATGACCATTGGCGCATTTGGCGGAAACCCTGTATGCCGCCAGGGTGTCGAGAAGCTCTGGCGAGGACGAGCGATGATTGGCAGTTCGACTCCAGCAGTGCGTCCGATTGCACGTGATCCGGCCCCGCAAGCGATGAGGACTTTGGGGGCAGCAATTGATCCATGTTCGGTATCTACACCTACCACTCTGCCATTTTTGACAACAATTTGTGTATTGTGGGTATCGAGCAATATCTGGCTCGATGCCGCGTTTTTGGCGAATAGATGGATCAGTGAATTTGAATCCAACCAACCCGCGATGGGATCATATTTGGCAGCGATGACTTGCGTACCCAACCAGGGAAAACGGTAGGTTAGTTCTCCTGCTTCCAGATATTCGATGTGTGTGATACCCATTGCATGAAGATGCTCAACATCGGCTTTGAGGACCGCGGCCTGTCGCTCACTGAAACCACAGAACAAATATCCATTCTGGCGAACCGCCAATGACTCAGCGGCTCCATCACCCAAATACTCGTCTACATTTAGAAATACCTCAACGCTGCGTTCCATCTGTTTTGCCAGACAGCGAGCAGGCCAGCAGGTGCGGAACGCTTCCAGGGAGGCGGTTGAACTGCCAGCGCCCAGATGATTAGCAGACTCGATCAACACAGTTTTTGTGCCAGGGGCCATGCGTGCAATAGCCCAGAGCGCCGAGGTTCCAGCCGGGCCGCCGCCAATTACAATAACGTCTGCTGTTGTGGGTAGGTTGGGCATTGCTAAATCCTTTATTTTCCGGTGGACGCGTCAATTAGAACTGATTTCTTGGGAATGTTCAACGCCACGCCCTGATAAAGGTGTGGTTAGTGCCTAATGATGTTTGACGAGTGAAATCGGTAGCTTGGCAACTGTTGGACATTAACGTACTGGCCGGGGCCGTCGCCCAAATAATCCTCCCACAGTTCCTAACCGAACATCCTTGCGCGATTGGGGCCAGAGTCCGGCGATGGGAGTGTCGCAATCAGGACACGCTCCCTTACTGGTGATTTGGTAATCGAGGATGATATATGCAAAACGCTCGATCAGGGTTTTGCTACATTGTGGGCAGCGAGTATTCTCATATTCCCCCACTTGCCCCGCCGCATTTCCAGCATAGACATAACGCAATCCCTCTTCATAGCCAATTTCCGCTGCCTGAGTAAGCATCTGAGAAGTCGTATTGTCGGGTTCGCGCATCTTATAGTTTTTATGAAAAGCGGTCACGTGCCAGGGAATATCCGGCGACACTGATTTAATAAATTGGGCTGCCTCTCGCATCTCGTTTGCTGAATCATTGAAACCGGGCACGATCAATGTCACGATTTCCACCCAAAAGCCTAACTCGTGCGTCATCCGAATGCCATCCAGCACTTTGTCCAACACGCCGCCCAATTTGCGATAGTTCTTATCGTTCATTGTTTTCAGATCGATCTTATAGGCGTCGGTATAGGGACGGATGTATTCCAATACTTCGCGAGAGGCATTGCCATTCGAGACATACATGCAGGTGAAGCCCGCCGCTGTGCCTAATTTGAATATTCCAGCGGCCCATTCTGAGGTAATCAGAGGCTCGTTGTAGGAACTGGCGATACAGGTCGCACCGTTGCGCTTCGCCAAATCGATCATTGTCTCAGGCGTTACTTCAGAGGGAGGTCGCCCTGCGGCTGAATCACGCAAAGCCTGTGAAATATCCCAATTTTGGCAATAGGAACAATGCAGATCACAGCCCAACATGCCGAACGTCAAGGTATCGGAGCCAGGGTGGACATGATAGAACGGTTTCTTCTCAGTGGGATCACATTGCAAGACAGCTACATAGCCCCAAGGTACATACAATTTGCCGTTGAGGTTGTAGCGCACCTGACAGATGCCACGTCCGCCGGGCTTGATGGTGCAGTGATGCCCGCAGGCATAGCAATGGACTTTGCTATCGTCCAATTTTTCGTATAGTTCACCCTCGCGCACCATGGGGTCAATGAGGGTCGAAGTCGGGTCATTACCTGCTAGTGGCTTACGAAGCTGCTTCAATTCGCCTAACAAATCTACATCTGCCATCGAAATCACTCGCTTAATTGCCAGTTGTCGCTGATTTAATGATAGCATATTCCTCACACTGGCAGACGATATGGGTTCACTTTAATTCACCTTCATTCCCATAGCATGATACCCATACCGGAAGGCGAAACCCATCTGTTCAGTGGTTTCGATGATAGTGGGTTGCCAATGTGGAACTGTGAACTCGACACGACGATCTGGGCTGGCTTCTAATACATCACCGACAATCCGCTTCAACAGGCAGGGTGCAAGATGGACATGGGCAGGATCAAGCTGCAAAAAGATTTCGTTCACTCCGCCAGACCGGGTACGTCCTGCATAGCCACACATACCAACGATACGTCCATCAGCCAGAATCGCGTGGCGCTGAATTTTCATTCCAAAGGCTCGCAAGAAAACAGGAAGCAGCAGCAATAAAACACGAGGTTGCCTATATCGTTTTTCCTCCACCGGTTCGTATTGGGCGACGATATCTGGCGTGATGCGCTGTGCCAGCTCAAAGCGTGGCCGCCAGTTGCTCATTTTCAATGGAATAAGTTCGTAGCCAGGGGGCAACGGTTCCATTGACTGTTCCGCGAATTGAGTGGATTCTAACTCCAGTATGTTGCTACCCGAAAAGTGCGTGAATCCCAGTTTTTCGTAGAGGGTGTAGGCCGGTATGTTACCATCGACGACGTCCAGAGTAATGGTTTGTGCGCCGTGTTCTTTTGCTAGCTCGATGCAAGATTGTACCAATTGGCGTGCGATTCCTCGTCGCCGATACTCTGGTAACACTGCGACATTACCAATTACCCAGCTATCCGTTGTGCCGTGTCGAGCAGCGTTCGTTAATCCTACGGGCTTGCCATCCTCTTCCCACACAAACCCCCGAAATACATCCTTCAGTGGCGGAACCACAACGCCAAGCAGACGAATCAACCACCACAAGCGTCGCATGGATTTGATCGAGTCAACCAAGTTTTGCATCTCATCTTCCTGAACGCTCCAGGCTTCGTTTTCAGGATATTGAAATGCAACGGGAATGATGTCTAGAAAAGCTGCCGCATCATCCGGCATTTTGAACGGGCGTAACGCCATCAGATTTTCTCCCAAACAAAACTAATCTCTGATAGTCATTACGCTGTCAGTGATGAATCGTTGCGTGCTAGATTCGCTTCCACATTAGGGGAATCAGCATTTCCCAATCCGAGAGACCTCCATGCCGACTGATTGTGGAGAATTTTCGACTTGGATCACCCACGACGAAACCAGCACGTACAGCCAGGATTAGATCGCCAAGCCGGTGGGGGATTTCACGGTAAGGGACACCTGGGCCAAACAATCCGGCGTCCAATGCTGCGGTTGGTTCAATCCAAGTCAGGCAATTCGCAAAATGCGCTTCAACTGTGTCAATCACTTGTTGTTTGTAACCATCGCGCAAATATAGGTATATGAAGCGAGACTCCGCACCAAATCCGCCGCGCATAGCATCCCAAATATGGCTGGCACGCTCATTCTCATTCAACAAAATCGGTTGTGGCGTATCATAATGTCCATGATCGGCCAGGACGATAAATAACGTCCGCCCATCTTGGACAGCGGGATCGTTCGCCAGCAAACGGAGTTGCTCAAGTTGATAGCGAATTTCGGCTTCCAGATAGCGATTGTGTGCCCCATGCAGGTGCGACATCGAATCCACTGCCGACCAATACACATTCATGTAGCACCGCTGTCCAGCAGTTTCAGTCAACACGTCTTTCATTCGCAGCCATAAATCGGTATAGCCTGCATGGATATGAGGATTGGTTACGCCTCGGTGCATAATACGCGACAGGCCGGTTCTCATCAGAGCTTTTGGTAACAATAGGTGCGTTTCAACGCCTACCTCAGCTAATCGTTCAGCCAGGGTTTGCACGGGCAAAAATGTTTCGGGAGGCATTCCCCAATCCTCGAAAATTCCGTTGCGATGTGATCCTATTGCGGGTTTAAACGCCAACATATCGCTCAATACTGAGAATTCTCGCAGAAACATACGCGTGCCGACCATGCCGTGCATTGCTGGACTGGCCCCCGTCCAGAGTGTCGGCAAGGCCACTGCTGTCGTGCTGGGTGCAATTGATGTCAGGGGTACTGGCCCGCGCCCATCTGTTAAATCAGCGACGTTATCAGCCATACTGGAATCTGTTTTGATCAATTGTCTGAGCCACAGATACCCCAACCCGTCAGTTAGAAAGACTACCACTCGGTCAATTTGCCCCACCAGCGACTCGCCATGCCATACAACGTCGTTCAGCTGAGGCACGATACCAGTGCCAGCACCAAGCAGATGCGTAATTGTCTGGGGAATATTCGCCAGCGAAAGTCCATCGTAATAGGGAAATATCAGTTCATCGGCCCAGGTTGCGGGCAAATTTAGCAGGCGATTGGCACGAATCCTGGCTTCAAGCTGGTCAGCAAGCATTAAATAACATTCCTTATGCGCTTAAATCCAAAAGAAGGATTATAATGGTCTTGGTGCTTTGCTACCAATTGCGGTATCCTGAATTATCTGAGCTAACCATCAACTTGATGTGTACTCATGTTGTGAAGTTGCTGCCCGCTGGGGCTACAATCTAGTCTGGAGTTGACATGATAAAAGACTTATTGAAAGAAACCGAAGACCGTATGAAATCAACCCTGAGCGTATTGGAGGATGATTTGGCAGCCTTGCGTACTGGACGTGCCTCTACCGCCTTTGTGGAGAAGTTGCCCATTGAATATTATGGGACACCAACTCCCCTTTACCAGCTAGCTAGCATCAGCGTGCCAGAACCCCAGGCCATCATGATTCGTCCGTTTGATCGTGGCAGTCTCGGCACCATCGAAAAAGCAATCTTGGCCTCCGATCTCGGTTTGACACCGAACAATGACGGCACCAATATTCGCCTTAACATTCCACCATTAACTCAAGAACGCCGTAAACAGCTAGTCAAATTTGTGGGTAAACGGGTGGAAGATGCCAAGGTTGCCATTCGCAACATTCGCCGTAGTGCCAATGATGACATTCGTGATTTTGAAAAAGAGGGCCTGATTTCGGAAGATGATATGCATGGCGGGACTGAAAAAGTCCAGGATTTGACCAACAAATACATTGCCGAAATTGACAAGGCAGGCAAACGCAAAGAACATGAGATTATGGAAGTTTAATTGTGGGTGACCAGCCGGGTATTCCAGCCAAAACTCAGGCAGAGCCAGATACCGCTTTCCCCACGCCGGTTCCACGCCATATTGGCATCATCATGGATGGCAATGGGCGCTGGGCCAAACAACGCGGGTTGCGCCGCAGTGACGGTCATCGCCAAGGGGTGGACAATCTTCGCCGTGTGTTAGAAGCGTGTGGCGATTTTGGCGTGAAGTATATAACCATCTACGCCTTTTCCACGGAGAATTGGCAACGTCCCCGTGCCGAGGTGCGCTTCTTAATCCGCATTATTGACTTCTATATCGAGCGCGAGCTTCAAAATCTGCACAAGCAGGGTGTTCAACTGCGTCATATTGGCGATTTGAGCGCCCTTAGCAAACGGCGGCAGCGTAAGATTCAGGACGCTATCGACCTGACCAGCCACAACGATAAACTTGTTCTGAATGTGGCGTTTAACTATGGAGGCCGGGCCGAGATCGTGCAGGCGGTTCGTCGCATTGTTGAAGATGGCATTCCCGCCGATCAAATCACTGAAGATATGTTGAGCTATTATATGTATACCACTGGTCAGCCAGACCCAGACTTAATTATCCGTACTGGAGGGGATATGCGGCTGAGCAATTTTTTGGTCTGGCAATCGACCTATGCTGAATTCTATACCACCCCTATTTTCTGGCCGGATTTCGATAGAGAGGAACTCCGCAAAGCCTTGATGCACTACTGTTTACGTGAACGCCGTTTCGGCAAAGTTCTTAATGAATAAATAGATTGTTTGGATTAATAAAAAATGGCAAGAAGCCTCATTACCATTGAACGTCATATTCTGGAAAAGCAACAAAGCGCCCCCGAAGCCACGGGAGTCTTCACGCAACTACTTTATGATATGGCTCTGGCCGCTAAAATCATTGCGCGAGAAACTACCCGCGCTGGTCTAGTTGACATTACTGGCGAAGCAGGCTCGGCCAATGTTCATGGCGAGCGCCAACAAAAGCTTGACCTCTATGCCAATGACGTCATCTTTCAAATGAACGATCACACCGGGCGATTGTGCGTGATGGCAAGCGAAGAAGAAGAGGGCTTGATGCACATACCCGAAAAATATGATGCGGGAAAATACGTGCTGGTCTTTGATCCATTAGATGGCTCGTCCAACATTGATGTCAACGTCAGCATTGGTACGATTTTCGCCATTTTCCATAAAGCCTCTCCTGGCTTGGTGGGGACGATGGAAGATGTCTTGCAACCTGGACGTGCCCTGGTTGCCGCCGGGTATGTCATTTACGGGGCCAGTACCATGATGGTCTATAGCACCGGAAAAGGTGTGCATGGCTTCACGCTTGACCCCAGTGTGGGCGAGTTTCTTCTCAGTCATGAGAACATCCAGATTCCCCAAAAGCCGAAGTATTACAGCGTTAATCAAGGCAACGAGAAATATTGGACGCCCGGTGTACGTCGGTATGTAAAATGGCTTCAGGGTATTCATGGTGAGGGACATGCGCCTCTCTCACAACGCTATATTGGGTCGCTCGTCGCTGATTTTCATCGTAATCTTCTCAAAGGTGGCATCTTTGTCTATCCTGGCGATCTCCGCAATCCCGAAAAACCAGGCGGCAAGTTGCGTTTGTTGTATGAAGCCGCGCCTTTGGCTTTCCTGGCCGAGCAAGCTGGTGGTACAGCCTCCGATGGTCATATGCCCATCTTGGACATCAAACCCTATGGATTGCACCAGCGCGTGCCACTATTCATTGGCAATCGTGAATTGGTGGGGAAAGCAGACGAGTTCATTCGGGAATATGATCGCGAATGGCTGGAATGTTATATGGCCTATCGAGACCAGGAGACGGTCTTGACACAGCAATAATCAGCCCGCGATTTCGTGGTAATTTCACTGTGCTGCTATTATAATCGGCGCTGTTATGGATTCTCAGCCACGTCCATTCGGCTTTCGCCTGTTGCTTTTGGAGACAGGATTGATCGCTGCTCGCGGATTGGGGCGAGCCTGGGTTGCCATTGATGATCGCCAGCGTTATCGTGCATGGGTTACAACTCCGCCATTGGGACTTTATGTCTTGGTGAATATCATCTGGGGAATAACTTTTGTAGTGCTATTTCTCGGCCTATGGCGACGACGTTCCTGGGCAATGCGCTGGCTTTGGACGGCGTTAGTGTTGGTCATCACTTTTGAGGTCATGTGGTTTACTTACTATGCAAAAACTACTTATGATCGTGAACGGCTTGGATTTTTGATTATTATGGCAATCAGCATTTTACTTACAAACTATTGGCTGACACATCGACCACGATTTCGCCAATCTATCAATTAACTTGGAGACATTTCGCATGGCGGATATACCCAAAGTTCAACAACAAGAACATATTGATCCCATTGACTATTTGCACCAACAGCGGGCACGTAGCCTGGTTGGTGGTGGCGAAGCTCGTATTGCCAAACAACATCAATCAGGCAAACTAACTGCCCGTGAACGTCTGGAACTCCTGCTTGACCCCGATTCGTTCCGTGAAATGGATGCTTTCGTTGTTCACCGCACCAAAGATTTTGGGATGGACGACCCCAGCAAGCAATTTATGGGCGATAGTGTGGTTACTGGTTGGGGAACCATCAACGGACGATTAGTTTATGTCTTTTCACAAGATTTCACGGTTATTGGTGGCAGCTTGAGTGAAGTCCACGCTGAGAAGGTTGTGAAGATTATGGATCTGGCACTCAAGAATGGTGCGCCTTTGATTGGCCTCAATGACTCAGGTGGGGCACGCATCCAAGAAGGTGTTTTGAGCCTGGCGGGTTATTCCGATATTTTTCTACGGAATGTCATGGCAAGCGGTGTTGTTCCCCAGATCAGTGTCATCATGGGTCCATGTGCTGGCGGCGCAGTCTATAGCCCGGCGCTCACCGATTTCACGATTATGGTTCAGGATACATCCTATATGTTTGTCACTGGCCCCGAGGTCGTGAAAGCCGTTACCAAAGAAGATGTCACGAAAGAGGAGCTAGGGGGAGCCTTAACTCATGCTGGTACTTCCGGCGTAGCCCATATGGCCGCCGAGACTGAGGAAGATGCACTATTCCTGGTGCAGGAGTTGGTCGGCTATCTACCGCAAAATAATATGGAAGACTCCGTATTCGCTGCCACGAGGGATGATCCACTTCGGATGGAATCGGCACTCAATGAGATTGTGCCAGATAACCCCAATAAACCCTACAATATCAAAGACGTCATTCGCCTGATTGTGGATGATAAGCAGTTCTTTGAAATTCATGAACACTTTGCTCAGAACATCGTGGTTGGGTTTGCGCGGTTGGGCGGCCACAGTATCGGCATCATTGCCAATCAGCCAGCTGTTTTGGCTGGCGTCCTGGATATTAAAGCCAGTGAGAAAGCCGCCCGTTTTGTGCGCTTCTGTGACTGCTTCAACATTCCCATTCTCACCTTTGAGGATGTTCCGGGTTTTCTGCCTGGCGTTGGTCAAGAACACAATGGTATCATCCGTTCGGGTGCGAAACTGCTCTATGCTTATTGCGAGGCGACAGTTCCAAAATTGACTGTCATCACCCGCAAAGCGTATGGTGGGGCCTATTGCGTAATGTCTTCCAAGCATATTCGAGGCGATCTTAATCTGGCCTGGCCGACCGCTGAAATTGCAGTGATGGGGCCAGACGGCGCGGTTGAGATCATTTTCCGCCGCGAGCTAGCTGCTGCTATGAAAGCGGGTGGCGAAGAAGCAATGTTGGCCGAGAAAGCACGTTTAGTTGCAGAATATCGTGAGAAATTCGCCAATCCCTATGTCGCTGCATCGTATGGTTATGTGGACGACATCATTGTTCCCAGCGAAACACGCCCGCGACTGATTAATGCACTAGAGATGCTTGCTAATAAGCGCGACGATAATCCACCCAAGAAACACGGCAATATCCCACTATAAAGCATTGAGGAAAATACACCCTCCTGAAACCATATCAAACGGTATACAGGAGGGTGGTTGTATCTTAATTACACTGCGCTTCCTCGACAGTGTAGCCCAGCGCATCAATAATATCGGAGAGAATTGGCGTATTGTCCCAAAGACAATACTGGTCGATGATGATAATGGCTATAACGCTGGTGATGATACACAGCACTAAAAATACGCCACATGCTAGGAAAATCCAGCGCCCGCTTCCGCCATCAACATACTCATCTTCATAGTAAACATGGTCGGGTGGAGCCGGGGGCGGCGGTGCACCATAGCCCGGTGGAGGTTGTTGTTGCTGTTGTTGGTCACCATAGCCGTAACCCGGCGGTTGTTGAGGAGGTGGCTGGGCAGCTGGTGGCTGGCCTCCATAGGCGGGCGGCGGTGGTGCACCATAACCCGGTGGTGTTGCCCCGCGTTGCATGGTTGCCCCTGGTCCTGGATCAGGGTAAGGAGCGGGACCACCGGGCGACATTGCAGATGCTTCAAATTGCAACAAGACCGTCTCGCCCAAGCCAACCTGTATACCGCTGGTCAGTGGTCTAGCTCCAGTCAGACGTTGGCCGTTAATAAACGTGCCGTTGGTTGACCCCAGGTCTTCAATGGTATAGCCACCACCAGAGCGCGTCAGACGCAGATGATAACGACTTACTTCTGGATCATTGATCGAGATGTCATTGCTGGCATCCCGTCCCAATGTGATGATGTCTTTTGTTAGTTCAAATACTTGATTAGGCTGTGGCCCACGCCGAACCACTAGCCGAAACCCACCGCCACTTTGCATCTACCACTCTCCCCACTACTATCGGCCATCCGAGAGAAAAAATACAGATCCACAAACTTGACCGTTTCGAATATTTAATGTGACCGTTTCGGTCGTACCACCAATAGTGGTCTCACATGTGACATCATTGCCGTCTTTCTCGCAGGAATAGTCTTCGAGGTTATTTATGCAGATGCCCTCATTGACAAAAGAAGCATCGCGGCTGCACACGTATTGCTGGGCTTTTTCTATATCGCATTCCCCCATCGCCCGCAAGTAATTTTCTGCGTTATCGACACTGCTACCCGGCAGACCAGCGGCTCCCGCAATATCGGATAACAAAGGCATATCATCCAATGGTGAGTCGATCACAATTACACCAACCACCATCATGATTGCTGCTAATGCCATAACGATTCCGCAGCCAATCAATAGGCCACAGCCACGATTGCCACGTGCTGCCGCGTCGTCTTCATAGCTATAGGCTGGCGGCGCTTGGGGGAAGCCACCTGGATAAGCCGGAGCTTGCCCGAAGTCCTGGTAGGGTTGGGGTTGCTGCTGCTGCTGTTGGTTATAGAAATCACCAGCGGGGGCTGCTGGTGGCATACCTCCCGTCGGTGCTGCATACTCGGGGCTACCATAACCCGGCGGCTGGGCTGCACCGAACGCAGGTGGCGGAGCAGCGGGCTGTGCGGCGGCGCTGGTCTCATAGACCAAATTCACCGTTTCCCCCAGGCCAATCAAATCGCCAGCCCGCAAGGGTTGAGCGCCCGTTAACCGCTGGCCGTTTACAAAAGTCCCATTGGTTGACCCATGATCTTCAATGGTATAGTCATTAGTGCCGCGAGTGAGGCGGCAATGGTGACGACTGATTTCGGGATCATTGATTGTAATTTCATTGGTAATATCGCGGCCCAATGTAATGATATCTTGGGTTAGTTCAAATACCTGATTGGGTTGCGGGCCGCGCCGAACCACTAAACGGAACCCACCGCTATTATACATAATGACTGCCTCCTGGGATGGCACATAACGATTTTGACTGTACCTGAGTGGACGCTATAATGCCAATTCAAGGCGAGTATACTACGAGCCTGCCTCTGGACACAAGCTGCTGAGAGATTTTCTATGGAACGATTGCCATGCCGCGTACTAGCTATTGGTGGCTCCGATTCAGGCGGAAGTGCTGGTATACAAGCTGATTTAAAAACATACGCTGCCCATAGGGTGTTTGGCATGTCTGCCCTGACTGTTGTCACGGCGCAAAACACCTGCACCGTACAGAAAGCTTTACCCTTACCGCTCGGTCTTATTCAGGCACAGATCGTCGCTGTATTGGAGGATATGCAGGCCGATGCTATCAAAACGGGATTATTGGGCCGCGCTGATGTAGTACAGTTGGTGGCGGAATTAGTCGCTGATTATGGAAAAACGCCCTTCGTGGTTGATCCCGTGCTGGTGAATGGGGCAGGGCAGCCAATTGTGGATGAAGAAACCGTGAATGTTTATCGGCGGAAGTTATTTCCGCTGTCAACAGTTATTACACCCAATCTGGATGAGGCTCGCTGGTTAACCGACATGACAGCTATCACTACCGAGAACGATTTGCGGGCGGCGGCGCGGCGATTACATGCTTTGGGACCACAGGCGGTGTTGGTCAAGGGTGGGCATCTGGAAGGCCCACAGAAGGTGGATCTGTTTTTTGATGGGAGGGAATTTGTGAAATTGACTGCACCGACTCTGCCCGTAGATAATCCGCATGGTGTGGGGTGTACATTTGCCTCGGCCATTGCGGCTGGATTGGCACTGAACACCCCATTACTGGAAGCAGTCCGCAATGCACACGCTTATCTTCAACGTACATTGCGTGGCGCATTGAACTGGCAAATAGGGCGGGGTCGGACGCCCGTTAATCATCAAGGTCTATAGATCATCCAGTTCGCCAGAATCCAATGCTTGTTGAAACGCCCGCCCAACCATGAGAATCTGTTGAATCCACAGCGCCAAATCAGTTTCGTCGCTATCGTCAAGCACCAACGAATCTGGCACCTCATCCAACATATCCAGCAAGATTTCAGTGCTAAGGCAAGCGATAGCCTGTATCACTGAATCACGGGAGACGGGCGGGGCGCTATCCATTAACTGGTCATACCAAGCTTCGACAATGGGATGCACTTGCTTACAGGCCGACCCTTCACCAAGTTGCTCATTGGCAAGCTGTTCAATCTCTTCGAGCCATTTAGGGGATTTTTTCTTATTGTCCATATTTGCCTCCCGGAGATTTGTAATGCTACCAGTATACTGGAGACCCGCAAAAAATCATCGGTAGATTATAGGCGTTCGGCAATACGGACTTTGGCGCTGCGGGCGCGGCGATTATGGGCGACTTCGGCTGCATTGGCAATGATTGGCTTGCGATTTACTAACGCCAGCGTCGGTTGATGGTCACAGGTACACACTGGCTGGCGGGGTGGACACAGGCACTCCGTCGACTCTCGCTTGAAATAGTGCTTCACGATGCGATCTTCCAAGCTATGAAAGGTGATAACTGCCAGCCGCCCGCCTTGTTTCAGACAGCCTAGCGCCATTGGCAGGACGCGTTCCACCGCCCCCAACTCGTCATTAACCACGATGCGAAGTGCCTGAAATATGCGCGTAGCTGGGTGAATCCTTTTCTCGCCACGCAGATTTAGAGATTCTATTAAGGTGGCGAGTTGGGTTGTGGTTTTGAGTGGACGCGCATCCACAATTGCCCGCGCAATGCGACGGCTGTGCTTTTCTTCACCATAGCGGAAAAAGATGTCGGCCAAGGCATCAGCGGGTAACTCATTGACCAGGTCCGCCGCAGTGGGGCTATCGGCATTGGGATCGAACCGCATATCCAACGGTCCCTGAAGCCGAAAAGCAAAGCCACGTCCAGCGTTATCGAGTTGCATAGACGACAATCCCAGATCGAGCAGAACACCATCTACATTGCTGAAGTGACTCATTTCCAGATAGCTGGCATGAATCAATTGCAGGCGATCATGATAGACTGCCAGACGTGTTTCAGCGATGTGAAGCGCCGCTGGGTCGCGGTCAAAGCCAATCACGCGATTATCAGGGCGAGTTTCCAGAATTGCCTGAGTATGCCCGCCTGCCCCGAGCGTGCCGTCAATATAGATTGCTTGAGGGCGTGATTCGACCTGAAGCCCGGTCAGGATGGCTGCTACCATAATTGGCTGGTGCGGAATGTCTGCCATCAACTTGCAACCAATTGATAGACACCACCCCGATGATCAACGATGTAGATTTCACCACTTAGGTCTTGCCCGAATGAACTGATGCGAATGTCAGTCTCCAGGAAGATACCTCCTTGCCAGTCGCCATCTTCGTCACGCTGAAGCCACCAGATCGTACCAGTGCAATAGTCACCATACAGATAGACGCCATCCAACTCTGATAGCGCCTCACCTCGATAGACATAGCCTCCGGTGACCGAACAACCGCCATCACGTCCGTATTCAGCGATGGGGAAAACCATATCCTCAGCTTCATCTCCCCGAAAACTATGTAGCCCTTCGTAGATATTCCAGCCATAATTCTCACCGCCGGGACTATCTGCTGGCTGAAAGTTGATTTCCTCATACGCGTTCTGGCCCACATCGCCGATGTAAAGATCACCAGTTGCCATATCGAAGCTGAATCGCCAGGGATTCCGCAGGCCAATCGCCCAGATTTCTGACAACCCATTCGCTTCATCGACAAAGGGATTGTCGTTTGGAATGGTGTAAGGTGTATCACCATCAACGTCAATTCGCAGCATAGCACCCAATAGCGTGTATGGATCTTGTCCGTTGTTTCGTGGATCTCCAGCCGAGCCACCATCGCCCATGCCAATATAAAGGTAGCCATCTGGTCCAAAAGCGATCATGCCACCATTGTGATTGCCATAAGGTTGCTCAATTTCGAGGAGGATATGTTCGCTCAAAGAATCTGCCTGGTCGGGATCTTCGGCTGATACTTCATAACGAGCAACAACGGTGCGACCATTTGTCAGACGTGTGTAGTTGACATAAAAATAGCCATTGTCGACAAAATTCGGGTGCAGTGCCATACCCAACAGCCCCTGTTCATTGGCTACAACACCGGTCAGGTTTGTAATATTCAGAAATGGCTCGTCCAACACCTGCCCATTCACCATCACCCAAATATGGCCGGGCTGATCCACAATGAAAAATCGCCCGATGTCATCATTTGCTTCCAGAAAATGTACAGGGCGTTCAAAGCCGGTGGCGATGGGTTGCAGTGTATAGCTGCTACTGCCGGGATTCTGGGCTTGTGAAGTTGGGATAAGCAGCAGCGATAGAACCAGAAAAATCAATAGGGTACACTTCCGAATCATGATTTATTCCTTCAATGAATCACGAATTCAACACCCAAATTGTAGCGTAAGATCATGAGAAGAGAATAATAAGTGCTTGCGGCTTGCGGGGTGCTGACAGCAAAAATATAATCTCAGATATATTCATTAACAGTTGAAACGAGACACGATGTCGAACCAGGAACTTGATTTCGATAAGTTACGTGAAGAAATCAGGCAGCAATTCACACAAGAAAATGGCTATTGGATGGAACGTTTGTTGCACACACATGTTGGTAATCCTGTGGCCGCCCTCTATACGCAGGTAGAAATCATCCAGCGGGCACTGGAACTCAAGCCAGAAATGGTTCCCGGCGAAGTCGCCAGCTTGAAAGAACGTGTACGGTCAGCCTCAGACAATATTGTGTTGATTGTTAAAGCATTAGCGGCGGCCTTTCCCAAAGAAGATACTGAGGAGTCGGGCAATGATACTCCGCTTGGGGACCAGTAATCCGCGCAGCAAATTGTAGAACTCTTGCGGTGATTGCTGGTTGGTGTCGAAGACCTTGACCACTGCACCCGGGGGGTAGCTAGGCGGAGTTTGGGAAGCCAGGTCATCGGCGAAGCGTCCACTGCCTTTAAGCGTAACTAATGGTGTATTTCGCTTGGCGTGCATTCCAGCTTCCTTCTCCACAATGCCGCCACCATTAACGATCAGTGCCAAGCGGGGAACCGGATGTACATCTGCAATGCTTACCAGTAAGTCCGATTCCTCGCCAAAATCATCAGCTTCGACCAACAAAAAATGGGAATGTCCAGCATTTAGCGGCCAGCGACCTTCTTCCGGTTCCGGTCCACCAGGATAGGTAATACCTTTGGTGATGGGAAGTCCCAACAGCGGAAATGTGCCATTAATGGCCTGGCGAGCCTCGCCGATCAACTTCATGCCACCTGCCTCGGTACCACCATCGACAATGAGTACGCGATGTTCTTCGGCAAAGCAAACTAACCCCTCAGTGAACAAGCGCGAGAGTTGCTTCAGGTAGTCGTCAGTCATGCCCGCTGCCCCGCTGTGCATAATGATGACAGCCTGATAATCACCAATCTTCACCTGCTCTAAGGCCCGTTTGGGATCAATATTTGGCTTGACCAGGATTGCCGATGCCTGTTGAGTGCTGCTAAAATGAATCGTTTGTATCTGGCTCATGTGGTGCGCCTTTCTAATTGCACATTATTATGGGAGCATCGCAGAGCAATATTGTACCCCTAATTGTAGGGGGAATATGGTTATCGACAAGCGAAAGCAAACAAAAGCTATGAGCAGATTAAAGGCAAGAACCCCTAAAGGAATGCGGGACTATCTGCCCGCCAATATGATTAAACGGCGTTATGTATTCGATACAGTCCGTGATGTGTTTGAAGATTTTGGCTTTGAACCGATCGAAACGCCTGTGCTGGAATTACGAGAGACATTGTTGGGCAGTGACTATGGTGAGGATGCCGAAAAATTAATCTATTATGCCCAGCATCCTAAAGCCAAAGAAGAGTTGGCGCTGCGCTATGATCTGACGGTGCCATTATGTCGCTTTTTCACCCAACACGAGAATGATGTGCGTTTGCCTTTCCGTCGTTATCATATCGCTCCTGTGTGGCGTGGCGAACGCCCTCAAAAAGGGCGCTATCGCGAATTCTATCAATGTGATGCTGACATTGTGGGTGTGCGGAGTATGGCGGCTGATGCGGAGGGTATGAGCGTCGTCTATACCGCGCTCAAGCGTCTGGGCTTTCACGATTTCGCGATCAAATACAACAACCGTAAGTTGCTGACCGGTATTGGCATGTATGCGGGTGTGCCCGACCAGCAATTGCCGAGCTTGTATCGCATCATTGATAAGACAGACAAAATTGGACTGGACGGCGTAGCTGGCATACTCAAAGACGAGGGTATGGCGTCGGATGCAGTAGCGCGATTGATGGCGTTATTGGAAATTGATGGGGCGGGCGACACTAGCCAACGATTGGCCGCATTGGGCAAAATACGCGAAGAACTGGATGATATTGACATTGCTCAGAATGGTCTCAGCGAACTGGAATCTGTTACACAATCCCTGGACGCAATGGGCATTCCCTCACAAAACTCGATGATGGACTTCACGATGGTGCGCGGGTTGGGCTATTACACCGGCCCGATTTGTGAGACGATCATCACCAAACCGGACAATTTGGGTAGTGTGCATGGGGGCGGGCGCTATGATGAACTCATTGGCAGATTTCGCGGCCAGAGCTTGCCTACCACCGGCATCAGTCTGGGGATTGAGCGTATTGTGGATTTGATGGATATGCTGGGACTTTATCCCGATGAAATCACTGGGACAGTTGTGCAGGTGTTGGTAACGGCTTTCAACGAGGGTCTGCAAGACGATGCGTTGCGACTGGCGATGGAATTGCGGCAGGCTGGCCTGCGGACTGAAACTTATATGGACCCTCGCAAGAGTATGGGACGACAGATTGGCTATGCAGATAGTAAAGGCGTGCGATTGGTGGCGGTTGTCGGGCCAGATGAGGCCGAGCGCGGCATCGTTCGTCTGAAACGTCTTGCCGATGGGCACGAGGTCTTGGCTGCCCGTGCTGAGATCGGCAAGGAAGCACGTCAGCTTTTGGGCGATTGATGGCTTGTATCCGGCATTCCTATCAGGGATTCTGCGTTGACTCGTCTGTGGGGGAGTGTTATACTTTCCCTGTTATGTTCATGTACCAGACTTTGAAAGGGGCCAAACAATAGCCGACACCGATTATCGGATTAATGACCAGATTCGCGCCAGAAAAGTTCGTCTGATTATGGACGACAATGAGAATCGAGGTGTCGTATCATTATCGGAAGCTCTGCAATTAGCTGCTGATCGTGGTTTTGACCTAGTTGAAGTTGCGCCAAACGCCGACCCTCCAGTCTGTCGGATTATGGATTTTGGCAAGTTTCTGTATCAAAAGAAGAAACGCGAACGAGCGGCACGTAGTCAACAGAAACAGGTTGAGGTGAAGGAAATTCGGCTGCGTCCAAAGACCGACGATCATCATTTGGGCTTCAAGATTCGTGATGCTCGTCGCTGGTTGGAAGCTGGCATGAAGGTTAAAGCCCGTGTCCGCTTTAGGGGGCGTGAAATCCAGTACCCAGATATTGCTCGTACAATGCTGGAAAGAATCTGGAATGAATTGCAGGATGTTGCCATTCAGGAGAAACGCCCTGGTATGGAGGGCAACACAATGCTTATGATTTTGGCTCCGTCATCAGAGAAACCTAAAGGCAAGAAATAGCTTTTTGGCTCTGGGTTATTGCTAAAGCAGAAAAATTCTGGAATGCCGCACACGTGCTGCGGCGTTCGTTTGCTGAAGGAGAATTCACATGCCGCGCAAACCGCGTAAGGGAAAATTCAAACTCAAAACTCATAAAGCTACTGCCAAGCGTTTCCGCGTAACTGGTGGTGGCAAATTGATGCGGACTAAAGGGGGCAAAAGCCACCTACGCCGCAAATCATCGAAGCGCGTCAAGCGTCAGTTCGATGAAATGTTAGAAGTAACCACCACCGCCGAAGTGAAACGGGTTCGTAGGCTAGCCCCTTATCTGGGCAAGTATAAAGCGAATCCACCTGCGTAGAATAGAGGAGTAGTTCTGGTATGGCTCGTGTAAAAGGTGGGTCGGTCACACGCCGCCGCCATAAGAAAATTCTGAAATTAACCAAAGGCCAGCGGGATACCCGCCATAAATTGTTCAAGCGTGCAAACGAGGCCATGATGAAAAGCCTCATGTATGCTTATCGTGATCGTCGCCAGCGCAAGCGCGATTTCCGGCGTTTATGGATTGCCCGTATCAATGCTGCTGCCCGGTTGAACGGTGTCAAATACAGCATCTTGGTACATGGCCTGAAGGCCAAGAATATCGAATTGGATCGCAAGATTTTGGCCGATATTGCTGTGCGCGATCCTGAGACCTTCAGTAAGATCGTCGAAACCGCAATGGCTTAGGCTGGAGCCGGGTCGTATGCTGGTGGGTGGGGAGTGTTCTCCGCCCTTTTTTGTTTTCTGGGGAAGCGCATTTTGTTGTGATTACCTCGGTCAATAATCCCCGTTTGAAACGAGCGCGGCTGTTATTGCAATATAGCAAACGTCGTCGTGCCGAAAAAAGCCTGACATTGGAAGGGGCACGGCTCATTGGCGATGCGATGGAGTCGGGGGTACGTCCTGATTATGTGCTGTTTCGGTCAGGTACTGATTTTACCAATCTGCTGCTCCACCTGGAGACTGCTGGGGTTCCCTGCCTGGAAGTCGATCAAACATCATTTGATACATTAGGCGATACACAGACCCCCCAGGGCATTGTGGCTGTTTGCCCCTGGCCCAACCTGAATGTACCAACTCAACCCAGCTTAACCGTCATTTTGGACCGTGTATCTGACCCTGGCAATGTTGGCACGATTCTACGAACGGCGGGTGCGGTTGGTGTTGATCTGGTGATCTTAACTCCTCATAGTGTTGATCCTTTCAGCCCCAAAGTTTTGCGTTCGGCAATGGGGGGACATTTCCGTGTACCCATTCGTCGTTGGGATTGGGAGCGGATTCGTGGACTGGATACACCACTCATCGTCGCAGATGCACGAGCTGAGACTACGATGTACGAGGTGGAATGGCACAGGCCACTGGCATTGGTGATTGGTTCTGAGGCCGAAGGTCCAGGCCAACAGGCCCTCGAATCCGCAACGGATATGGTACGCATTCCGATGGCAGCGGGTGAGTCACTCAATGCGGCGGTGGCGGCCAGCATCATCCTGTACGAAATCTACCGGCGAAGCTAATGCGCTGGCAAAAAGTCCTCTTGACGCATGTTTTTGTGCTGGCCTGCTTGCTTGCTTTTCTGATTTTCCTTCGCCTCATTCCTGACTCCGAACGCGATACCGACCACGTTTTGCCGCTATTGCCCGATCCCAACTGTCCCGCGCCATGCTGGAATGGTGTGCAAGTCGGCGTCACCAGCTACGCGGAAGCGCAGACACTGATTGAAGCATTGCCACAAGTGTCGCCAGTGGTTGTAGTCCGATGGATGTTTTCGCCGGATGGGGAATATCAGCACCAGGCCCAGTTCTTTCTATTGCAAGAAAACGT
Organism: Aggregatilineales bacterium; assembly: GCA_965215855.1. Classification (GTDB taxonomy): domain Bacteria; phylum Chloroflexota; class Anaerolineae; order Aggregatilineales; family J027; genus J027. The sequence continues at coordinate 1,989,441 of CBDCER010000003.1, forward strand.
GGTGACGGCGATTTCGTTCACACCGGAGGGGGTCATGTTTGGCGACATCATTGCCAACTGGCGAACGCCCGATTATGAGAGGGTGGAGGAGCAAATCCGTTTGGGGACCAGTCCACAGAATTGTGTCATTGCCCAACAGGTATTCACGTTCTACTACGAGGCTGAAGCTTTGACCGTCGAGGTTACGGTTCCGGCTGGCAGTCGCCTATCTCCCTACAGCAAAGTGACCGAAGTCGCCTATAGTTCACGGCTGCGGCTGCAAACAAACTGGAGTCCCTGGCGGGGTTTCCATCACCAAAGGCTATCGAATTGGTCGGTGCTGTGTCCGCCAACGCCAATTCCGTTTACCTGATACCTACATCCCGCTCGACATGTTATGATTGCATGAAGATTTATTAGACACGCTGTTAGGAAACCGCCATGCTTCGTACTCTTGCCATCATCACAACCCTACGCTGTGACCTGAAATGCGCTCATTGCCTACGCGATTTCCCTAAACAGCGCCCCGATTTCCCGCTTGAATTGTTACCGCGCCTACTCATGGAAGCCAAACCTTTCGGCGCGAAACACATTGCGTTGACTGGCGGTGAGCCGCATTTGCACCCCCAATTTGACCAGATGGTAGACATGGTCGTGGCGGCAGGCTACACATGGTCATTTGTCAGTCATGGCGGGCGTACCCAACCTTATGAGCCACTCCTGGAACGCTTTGGGGAAAACCTGAGCCATATCAGCCTCAGCATTGATGGCGCAACTGCCGACATTCATGACGAGATTCGGCGCAAGGCAGGCGCGTTCGAGCGGGTAACGGCTGCCGCTCGTCGCTATGTGGAGATGGGTTTGAAGGTCAAAATGAGTACGTCGCTGAACACGCTCAACAAGCATCAACTAGAGGATTTTGTGCAATTAGCCCAGAACCTCGGCGTCAGTCATTTGATGATCGGTGGAACTATTCCTACACCCTGGAATGAGGATTTGCAGTTGAACGATGACGAACGGCTGGCCCTGTACGAACAAGTTTCGACACTGCAACACAACTCGGAGGGGCTGCGAATCACCTATTTCAGCTCGCTGCATACTCGCGGCGGCATAAACTTCTGCAATAATCTGACGTTGTGGGAATTAACCTTCAACTCGCGGGGTGAATTGATGTTCTGTTGCGACACGCATAGCTATGGGGCAGTAATCGGGGCATTGTCTCGTCAGCCGTTGGGGGAATTAATCAAGGCATGGCTGGCACGATCCAACGAGTTGCAGCACCATCGCACCGATGCGCTTCTGAACGGGCGTACTGCGCCAGATTTCGACACCTGTGCGTTTTGCAATCACTACTTTGTTGAGCAGAATCCCTTGCTCGTCCGAGCCTAAATGTTACGCAAAATGTGAATTAGACTGTTTGAAAAGTGCAAACATCAATATGATAGGTTTGCTTGAGAATACGTGTCAAGCAAAACGCGGCCATTTTGGCGGCAACACGTGTACATAAACCAATAACGGAACGGGCAAGCAAGCGTTCTAAGAAACGCCCTGTATTCTGGAGAAGATTGAAAGTGGTCTCAATCTGGCGACGGAAACGATTGAGCAGAGATTTAATCACTGGTGGGTTCTGAGCAGATTGGTTACGACGTAGGTACGTCCACATGCGGTTGCCAGTATGGGTCAGGAGTTTACGTTGCCAGTCTTCGCCGATAAAGCCTTTGTCGCCCAGAATATGCATGTTGCGGACTTGATGCAAGATGGTTTCTGCTGCCTGACGTTCATCGGAATGCGCCGGAACCAGATCATACACCAGGGGCAGACCGTCCAGGGTAGTCAGCATGACCAGCTTATAGCCGAAATAGTGCATCTTACGGCTGGAACAATAGCCATAGCTGGCGCTGCCAGCAAAGTCACTCTGGCGCTTGCTGCGTTTGTAGCCTACCACTGGAATGGGTTTCGTATCCACGATCAACACGTTCAGATCACCCTCCATCAACTGCTGTACCCAATACGGGTGCATTCCAGATTGGGGGCAAAAAGAGTAAACTGGGAGAAAAGCGAGAAGGGTAAACAACAATGAAGTTGAGCGATGAAGAACTGTTGGCAGGACTGAAGGCCAGGGCAGAAGCAGAGCTGGAACGACTGATAGCAGAGAAAAAGTCAGCTAAGGAAATCAGCTTGGATGAGATTGAGGCCTTGGCGCATCAGGCTGGAGATGCCATCAAAGCGGAGATAACGGCAGGGTTGGTGGCACAGGCGAGCGAGGAAGCGAAGCCAGAAGGAGGCGTGAAGTGCAAGGGATGTGGGGTCAAGATGCGTAACAAGGGCAAGAAACCCAAGTATGTCAAGACGACCAGTGGGGATGTGGTCGTGCAGCGCGGTTACTACTATTGTGAGACATGCCGGATCGGCGTTTTTCCCCCTGGATCAGCAGTGGCGGCTGGGCAAGAGCCAGTATAGTGCGACACTGGCCTGCCAGTTGGTCTGGTTAGGCGGGTTGCTGCCGTATGGACAGGTAGTGCAGGTTATGGAGCGGATCGGGCGGCAGACCATTCCGCAGAGCAATCTGTGGCGCGAGGTACAAGTGCAAGGGGAACGGCTACAGGAGGCAGTTGTGAAGCAACGTACCAGGGTATCGCCCGAACGGATTATCCTGGAGAGTAGCGACCAAGATCACCAAACACCCCAGGGGATAAGTATGGATGGGGGTATGGTTAATATCCGCGGAGAAGGCTGGAAGGAAATGAAAGTGGGCACGGTCTACACCATCGGAACGGCTCAACACGAGGCCCCCCTCACGGGCGAAACGGTTGACTTGCCAGCTGCCGAAACAACTTATTACACGGCGGTGCTGGGCAATGTGGCGCAGTTCAGTACGGCACTCTGGGCGCTGGCGGTTCAACACCGTATTCCTCAAGCTGCTCGTACCAGTGTGACTGCCGACGGAGCTGAGTGGATCTGGAACCTGGCGAATGATCTTTTTCCCGATAGTACCCAGATTGTGGATTGGTATCACGCCATGCAGCACTTGGCGCAAGCCGCCCATGCGCTTTTCCCTGACGATGACGACCATGCTCGCCGCTGGTTTCGGCGTATGAAAACGCCACTCTTTCGCGGTGAGATCTTCAAAATTACCACGGTTCTTAATGACCACGGTTTATCCGACCATGCCCGTTATTTTGACCGTCATCAACGGCGTATGCACTACCAGCAATTCCGTGCTGACGATTGCTTAATCGGATCAGGTACCGTCGAAAGCGCCATTAAGCAATTCAAAGTCCGCTTGACTGGCCCTGGTATGCGCTGGGAACGTGCCAATGCTGATCGCATGTTAGTCATTCGTTCTGCTATCCTGAGCAATGAATTTGATGCGCTATGGGACGCTGCCTGATGTTTGCCCCTAATCTGGAATGCACCCCCCAATACCGCCGCAACCCTTCCAGGAGTTCCCGTAGGTGTTTAGCACGCCGATTGAACTGGCTTTGGTCAGGCAGGTGGGGGAACATGTCCCCATAATTGGCGCGAATATGTCCCAGAAACTGTGTCTCACCTGGATAGGGCAGGTACTCTTGCGCCAACAACAGTGTGATCACTTCACTATCCCTGAATTCTGGGCGCACACCCGGTTTGTGGTTGCGCCATTCGGTTCCGTATACCTCATACCAGTCATCGACTTCTACATAGATGGTTGTCAACAACGTTTCCATGTCTATACTTGTGGTCATTGGAATGCCTTTCGAGTCCGGTGTCTTTGTCAAACGCCCATTCTCGAAGGTATTCCGATTTTGTCAACTTAATTCACATTTTGCGTATGTTATTGGGTACCACCACCGGAAAATGACGAACTACTTGAATTTGAGGCCGATGGTGTGGCTGTCGGTTCAGGAGGTGGCTCGGCTGTCGGGTCGCCACCACCGCCGCCGCTATCCCCAGGCGGGCAAGTCGGCTGAAATGCGCCGGTGAATGGCCCTTCCAGGATGGTTGCCTCAACGACTGCGCCGCCTTCATCATACGTCACATCGGCGCTGTACCACTCGAAAACGCCATCCCCCAGATAGACGCAGTTGTAGACTGGAAAGTAGACCGTGCCTTCCCCAGCCGGGGTATCTGAAATTGGCGGGAGAACCACTGGCGGCGCGTCGGCATCCCCTACAACCTCACAGCCGCCCATCTCCTCGACATCATCTGCCGCAACCCAGGCTTCAACCACGCCCGGCAATTCGATTTTCCACCATATCGCGTCATCTTCGTCGGTGGCCTGTCCGATGACATTGAGGGTTTCGTTGGTGGGGAGAAACTGCAATACGCCGCGATGTGCGCCAGGGCCGACACGCACGGTTACGATGCCCGCCTGTTCGGTTCTGATGGTGCAGGGTTCGAGCGAGGCGGTGGCGTCTGTGGCTTGTTCATCGGTCTGCGAGACACGCCCCAATATGAGGGCCAAAACCAATGCTATTACGCCTGGAGCGGTGCAGTATTCCATCAGATTTTCCTTGAAATAATTCGATACCTGTGCATTTTGCAATCACTACTTTGTCGAGCAGAATCCCTTGCTCGTCCGCGCCTAATCGTTAGTCATCACCACCGCCGGAAAACGACGAACTGCTCGAACTGGAAGCCGATGGCGTGGCTGTCGGATCGGAGGGTGGCTCGGCTGTTGGATCACCGCCTCCACCGTCACCGCCGCCCCCATCGCCGGGCGGGCAGGTCGGCTGGAATTCACCTGTGAACGGCCCCTCCAGAATAGTCACATTGATGATTGCGCCGCTTTCATCATATGTCACGTCGGCACTATACCACTCGAAGACGCCATCCCCCAGATAGACGCAGTTGTAGACTGGAAAGTAGACCGTGCCTTCCCCAGCCGGGGTATCTGAAATTGGCGGGAGAACCACTGGCGGCGCGTCGGCATCCCCTACAACCTCACAGCCGCCCATCTCCTCGACATCATCTGCCGCAACCCACGCCTCGACCACGCCCGGCAACTCGATTTTCCACCATATCGCGCCGCCTTCGTCAGTGGCCTGGCCGATTACACTGAGGGTTTCGTTGGCCGGGAGAAATTGCAACACGCCGCGATGTGTGCCAGGGCCGACACGCACGGTTACAATGCCGGCTTGCTCGGTGCTGATGGTGCAGGGTTCGAGGAATGCGGTGGTGTCTGTGGTTTGTTCGTCCGACTGCGAAACGCGGCCCAATATGAGCGCCAAAACCAGCGCCATTATGCCTGGAATTGTGCAGTATTCCATTGGATTCCCCTTGCTACAGGTTGCGGATCAATGCCATGAGCATAGCCACTTTCAGGCGAATCGACAAGCGAATCTGCTATTGAATTCGGATCCCATTGGCAATCACCCCGACCATTGTTCCAGTTCCTCATGCAGCCGTTGACGAGTAGCTTCGATCATGGTTTCCAGGTCTTCCTCGGTCAGCCCCCGGCGCTCGACTTCTTCGCCGAGGGTGCGGGCTGCATCCTCAAAACGTTGCAGACGCTCGGTACGGCCAGTTTCATGGTGGTCACGTGCTTGCATCAATTCTGCGTATTCCGCCATTGAGATAATCGCCACCACTGGCAAGCCACCCTTCTCAACGACAAAGTGTTTATCACCGGAATAAATGCGTTGCACCACTTCACCAAACTTGCGGCGAACGTCAGTAGCGCCAATAGTCACGGATTTCGATTGTTTGCGTGATGCTATGCGGTTTACTCCCTATCACTGCACAAAGGCGCTGGTAAATTTTGATGCTCTGCTGGGCTGCTACGTGTTGATTATAATCATTTTGATATTTGTCATACTCTCAATAGCAAAGCGTGGACCTTCGCGCCCTACACCAGAGTGTTTGTTGCCACCATACGGCATGTGATCAACTCGGAAGGTTGGCACATCATTGATGATTACACCACCAACATTCAGGGTATCAACTGCTTGCATTATCCGGCCAATGTCTTGTGTATAGATCCCAGCCTGCAAGCCGAATAACGAGTCATCAACCTGGCGTAGAGCATCATCGAAATCCGTATAGGGAATGAGATTGACCACTGGCCCAAATATCTCGTCTCGCATTATCCGCATCTGGGGTTGTGCTTTTTCAAGCACTGTTGGTTCAAAGAATTTACCATTTTGGATGCCACCCGTGACAACCTGTACATGTTCATTTACAGCCTCATCTACCCAGGTTTTCACGCGCTCACTGGCTGCTTCTGAGATCATTGGGCCGATGTCAGTGGCACTGTTTAGCGGATTCCCCATTTTCAAGGTAGTTGTTTTAGCCAGAAATGAATCGCGAAACTGCGCGTAGATGTCTTGGTGTGCATAAATGCGCTGCACACTGATACAAACCTGTCCACTATAGGCAAAGCTCCCAATGATACAACGTTCCACCGCCGCCTCAATATCCGCGTCATGGTGGATAACGGTAGCTGCGTTGCCACCAAGTTCGAATGCGGTGGGGCGTAGTCCTGATACTTCACTGATTTTCTGAGCCACGGCTGGGCTGCCAGTGAAACTAATCATCGCAATACGTGGATCAGTTGTCAGCCAATGCCCGACGTCAGCATCGCCAATCACAACTTCAAACACATTTTCTGGAAGCCCAGCTTCCAATAGAATTTCTTGTAGACGTAACGCAGTCAATGGCGTAGCTGGAGCAGGCTTCAACACAATGGGGCAACCAGCCGCGATGGCAGGGGCCACTTTATGTGCAACAAGGTTAAGCGGGAAATTGAAAGGTGTGATGGCGGCAACGACACCAATAGGCTGACGTATATAGTAACCAATTTTGCCGATGCCGCCCTTGGCCGCACTCATAGGAATAGTTTCGCCATGCAGTTGCCGTGCAGCGTCCGCCGCGAACATAAATGTTTCGACAGCTCGGCTGACCTCACCGCGTGCATAACGTATTGGCTTGCCACTCTCCGCTACGATTAAGTTAGTCAGCGTATCGGCTTGTTGATTGATGATTTCAGCGGCTCGGTTTAATATGTTGCCGCGCCGAATGATCGGAAGGTTTTTCAGTTTTTCACGCAGATCATAGGCATTCGCAATGGCACGCCGAACTTCAGTTTCATTGCATATCGGCAATTCGGTCAGAACTTCATCATTATAGGGATTAGTTACTTCTAACATGATCCAGCGCCTCCGTGAAAATATCTAACGCATCATCAATTTGTGATCTGGTGGTGATTAAGGGTGGAATCCAGCGCACGACATTGCCATAGGTTCCACCTGTCAGCAGCAACAATCCATGTTTTTCACAATGCTTACTGATAGCTTTAGCCATTGTTGCAACAGGTTGCCCACCTTCCACAAATTCTGTGGCTACCATCATGCCCAGCCCACGCACATCACCGATTTCAGGATGGCCGATTTTCAGATCACAAAGTTTGTTGATGAGATACTGTCCAGTCTCTCGTGCATTCTCTATAAGACCTTCATCTTGAATCACTGTGGTCGTTGCAATGGCGGCCGCCATCACCACAGCGTTACCACCACCATAAGTTCCGCCATGGGAACCTGGGATAAACTTTTCCATGATTGCGCGTGGCGCAGCAAAAGCAGATATCGGCATTCCCGATGCGATTCCTTTTGCCATAATCAGAATATCCGGTTGGACGTTGCTATGTTCATGTGCCCAGAAACGGCCTGTTCGTCCAAACCCCGATTGAATTTCATCAAAAATTAGTAGGATATTGTGTTCATCGCAGATTGCTCTCAAGCCTGCCAGGAATGACGGTGGAACTGGCACGTACCCACCTTCACCTAGTACCGGCTCTATAACGATAGCTGCAGTTTCGTGCGGATCTGATTGGCTTCTAAGAATGAAATCCAGTTCATTGAGACAATAATCAACCGTTTTTTGCTCATCCCATCCATAGCGGTATGCATAGGGAAATGGCGCGAAAAATACCCCAGATGGCAAGGGCTGAAAACCTGCCCGGTAAATGATTTTGCTGCCAGTCAGTGCCATTGTCAGGGCAGTGCGCCCATGAAATCCTCCTTGGAATGAGATGATATTGGTGCGTCCAGTTGCTACTTTAGCCAACTTGATAGCACCTTCCACAGCCTCAGCGCCGCTATTTGAGAAAAAAAGTGTATCGAGACCATCCGGCAATAAAGGCCGCAATGTTTCAGCCAGTTCGAGCGTTCTGTCCGCGATAACACAGTTAATCTGACCAAAGAGGAGTTTCCCGGACTGTTCCTGAATTGCTTCAACTACACGCGGGTGGCAATGCCCTGTGTTTGTGACGCCGATGCCACTTGTGAAATCAATATACTGTTTGCCATTTGTGTCGTAGACATAAATTCCTTCGCCGCGTTCGATAACAGCTTTACTGAGGTGTGTCCATACCGACGCCAATGTTTCAAAACCCATATTTTTATCCTTCAATAACTCGTGCTATGGCCGCAATTTGATCTGATCGGGCAGAGAAAGTTCTCCTAACTGCTTGAAAACCTCACCGGAAGCGATTCCATTTTGATAGGGAGGGAATTCCAGGGCGCTGTCTCGCAACTGCTTGAGTGTTTGTGCCAACCCCAAATTACCGTATTCGCGGGAAAGCGTCACGCGATCTAGATCTAAGATTTCAGTCATAATTCGTTCATTAGTGTCGGCTTTTTGGACGACGCGACCATCGGGATCAACGATTAGCGAATGACCGCCGCCCCATGGCCCAACGCCATTGATGTCAATGAAATAACACTGGTTCATGATGGCATTGGCTTGGCTGAGGACAAGCTCCAAGTCGCGATCAGAGGTAGGCGTCATGGTGGGGTGCAGAATCACTTCGGCTCCCATCCACACTAACGAGCGAATCATTTCAGGAAACCACATATCGTAGCAAATCGAAATACCGAACCGTCCCACGTCGGGCACATCGAACACAATGAAGTCTTTACCCGGTGTAGTTTCAGCTTCCAGAGGTAACCAGGGAAAAATCTTGCGGTACTTTGCCACAATTTCACCTTGTGGAGAAATTGCGATGGCTGTGTTGTATACAAACTCACCATCTTTTTCGTACATGGAGCCTGGAATCAGCCATTTCTTTTCTTGACGCGCTATCTTGCACAGCCGGTCTGTCAGCGGCCCTGGAATTGCCTCCGGGATGCTTTTCCAAACATCAAGTGTGGGTAGGCTGTCGAATTGTACGAGGCCGGAAACCGCCAGTTCATGAAAGACGATCATTTTGACCCAGGGAAAGTTCCGACCAATACGATTGATGACCTGTGCCATTTTATCTACTGTTTCTGCGGGATTCCATGGGACTACCTTCATTTGCACACCAGCGATTCCAAATAAGCGAGCCATGTGTTCCTCCTACTCAGCAAAGTGGCAAGCAACACGGTGTCCGGGTTCTAATTCCCGAAATTCCGGTTCGTTATGACGACAAATAGCTTCGGCGATGGGGCAACGGGTATGGAACCGGCAGCCCGGCGGTGGATTCGAGGGACTTGGTACTGTGCCTTCCAATGGCTCCACATCGCGCCGCGCAGAAGGTTTCAAGCTCGGTATTGAATTCAGCAAGGCTTGTGTATACGGATGCTTTGGAGCCTCATAGATTTTTCGCGTCGGGCCAAGTTCCACCAGTTTACCCAGATACATGATTCCAATTCGGTCGCTGAGGTGTTCCACGACTCCCAGATCATGCGAGATAAATAAATAGGTAAGTTGTCGTTGTTCGCGCAGGTCGTTAAGCAGATTAATGATTTGGGCCTGTACCGACACATCCAAAGCAGCCGTCGGTTCATCCAAAACCAAGAGTTTAGGTTCCAGAGTCAGGGCACGAGCAATCGCTACGCGTTGGCATTGCCCGCCTGATAGCTCGTGCGGGAAACGATCCAGGTGTTGCACTCCTAGCCCAACCTGACCGATCAGTTGATGAATCTTGCTTTCGGCTTCATCGTGAGGGATACCATGTGTTCGTAGCGGTTCTTGAAGTATCTTCTTGACTCTCATGCGTGGACTGAGCGAAGCTAGCGGATTTTGGAAAACAACCTGCATTTCGGGTCGCAGTCGGCGTAGTGCTTCTGCACGAAGTTGTATAAGGTCAATTCCCTTAAAGATTACCTCGCCTTTTGTCGGACGAATGAGTTGTAGCAAGCACCGGCCCAATGTTGTCTTGCCGCAACCTGATTCTCCGGCCAGGCCCAATACTTCACCAGGATAGATGTTCAGGGACACATTATCTAGGGCATGCACGATCTTTTTTTCTCGCAACAATACGCTGCCACGCACTGGAAAATGTTTCACAAGGTGTTTGATCTGGACCAGGGGTTCAGGTTGCATTAATCTCCACCTTTTCGGCAAGATAGCAAGCACTTTGATGACCTGATCCGACCGTATACAACGATGGTTCGTATACTCTGCAACGCTCGAACACTGCTGAACAGCGTGATGCAAATGCACACCCTCTTACTACGCCTGGATTATCTGGCACAGTTCCAGGGATAGCTTGCAATTGTTGTCCATGTTTTTCAGGATTTGGGATGGCGGCCATTAACCCTTGGGTATAGGGATGTTGCGGATTTTCAAAAACCTCCCATGTCGATCCACTTTCAACTACGCGCCCGGCATAAAGAACTGCCATGCGATCACATAGCTCTGAGACCACACCCATATCGTGCGTGATAATCAGTATGGTCAGGCCCAGTTCGTCCCGCAATTTACGCAACAAGCGAATGATCTGTGCCTGAATGGTTACATCAAGTGCGGTAGTTGGCTCATCGGCAATGATTAGTTTTGGCTCGCCAACCAGTGCCATCGCGATCATGACACGCTGCTGCATTCCACCTGATAGCTCGTGAGGATATGAGCGATAGATTCTTTTGGGGTCGGGTAAACCTACCGATGCCATCGTTTCCAACACTTTTTCTTTCGCACCGCGTCGGCTGATTCGTTGATGCTGGTGCAGAACCCGTGTTAATTGCTTGCCTACAGTAAAAATCGGGTTTAGTGATGTGCCTGGATTCTGAAAAATCATCGTAATTTCGTTGCCGCGGATACCTCGCATCGCGCCACGTCGCTTTTTGAGCAGGTTTTCACCATCGAAAATGATCGCGCCATGTGTGATACGGCCCGGTGTGGGAACTAGCCGCATTGCTGAGAGGCCCGTAACCGACTTCCCACACCCGGTCTCGCCAACAATCCCAAAGATTTCGCCAGGGCGTATACTGAGTGACACACCGCAAACAGCCTGCAATCGTCCTCGGCTCGTCTTGAACTCGACTTTTAAGTCCCTGATTTCCAGCAAATAGTTCATAATGCTCTATCTATATTGTCTTGGGTCGAAGATATCACGCAGGGTATCGCCCATCAGGTTGAATGCAAGCACCGCAACTAGAATCGCCAGACCAGGCCCCGCACTGTACCATACATTGGTTCTCAAATATTCGCGGCCTTCAAAAATCATTTGCCCCCAGTCGGCTTGTGGGGGTTGTGTTCCCAGCCCCAAGAAGGCGAAAGATGTGGCCGCCAAGATAACTGTTCCAATATCGATCGTGGCTTGGACCAGAACAGGTGTCAGGGCATTAGGCAGAATATGACGCCAGATAATAGTCCTATCGCGCACGCCCATCGAACGAGCAGCTTCAACAAAATAGGCATCGCGGAGTGTGAGCGTCACGCTGCGTACCAACCGCGTATACCAGGGCCACCATGAAACCGTCAATGCAATGACAGCATGTAGTAAACTTGGCCCCAGGAGGGCTACGATAACCATAGCAAGCAATACTGATGGAAAGGCCAAGAATAAGTCTGTCAACCGCATGATGGTCTCGTCGAGCCATCCACCAAAGTAGCCTGCTATGGCCCCAAGAGGCGCACCAATGGTGACTGCAATCGAGACCACCACGGCTGCCGCGATTAATGCTGGACGCGTGCCATATACAATACGGCTGAAAATGTCGCGCCCTTGCTTATCGGTACCCAACCAGTATTTGGATGAAGGTTCCAGCGCATCATCGTCGGCATTGGTACGCCCCGCACCTTGCTCTGGATAAGGGGCAATGAGCGGGGCTGCTATCGCCATCAGAACCAGAATCACCATTACTAGCAAACTGGCAATTGCCAATGGATCACGCAGTATGATCCGAGCGATCTGCCGTAAGCTGCCTGGTGGCGCTGCCGCCGCTAATTCTGCCAGCGGCTCACCATCCACCATATCTTCAATAGCTTCGGCATTCTTCCCCAGAAATAATCTTAAGAATGACAAGGTTTCTCTCTTTATTGCAGGCTAATACGCGGGTCAATCCAGGCTTGCATCAAATCAATAATAAGATTGATGAAGATATAGCCCACTGCGGCAAACATGGCTACACCCATAATGGCTGGATAATCAACATTCAAGAAGGACCGAATCGTGAACTCACCCAGGCCATGCCAACTGAAAATCAGTTCAACGTAGAATGCACCAGTGAGCAAATAAGCAACGGTCAGCCCGATCACTGTCAGGGCCGGAATAATAGCATTCTTGAGTGCATAGTTATACATGATGATGTGGTGACGAATGCCATAGGCTCGTGCCGTGCGAATATAGTCCTGCTCCAACACTTCCACCATGGAGGCGCGTGTCATCCGTGCTACAAGCCCAATGGGATACGCCGCGAGCGTCAGAGCCGGCATAATAATGCGAGATGCCACATCTTTAAATGCTATCCAGTTACCTGTATAGGCTGTATCAAAAAGGTAGAATCCGGTGACATGCTCAATTGGGCTAGTAAAGCGTAAAGTTCCATCAACACGTAAAGCCAGCGGCAAGAGTTCATCCAATTCAAAGAAGAATAGCCGCTGAAGCAGCAATCCTAGCCAAAAGGCAGGTATCGACACACCAGCAAGTGAGAACACTCGTATGAATATGTCAATAGGGCTACCTTTGAATTGGGCTGAAAGAACACCTAATGGTATTCCAATGACAATCGTGAGAATGACTGCTGCAAAAAGCAGTTCCAGAGTAATTGGTAGCCGATCTGTAATTTCTTGCAAAACAGGTCGCTTGGAGCCAATTGAATCTCCTAGATCACCGTGAAGCACATCGTTGACGTATATGAAATACTGTTCTGGTAGCGATTTATGTAGTCCGAGTTCCTTCTCGACACGTGCGATGTCATCAGAACGAGCGCGAGGTCCCAGGTAGAGGGCGGCTGGGTTGGAAGGCACAACCCTAGTGAGTACAAACACCACGACCGAAAATACTGCCAGAACCCCAATCGACAGAATTAAACGCCGCACAATATATTCGAGTTTTCGCAACATCTTTTTTCCCTAAAGGAGGAAGTCCTCTCTGTCGAGAGAGAACTTCCTTTCCCAGATCGGTGTTTGGTTGAATGTGTTTATTGATCGAGATACAAAGGATAGAAGAAATGAGCGAAAGCGTAGTTGGGATTGTATTGGAAGCCCCCGACGTAGGTCGGCACAGCATACCAATTGCCAACATCCATGAAGAACAGCCCCGGTGCATCGTTAACGAGGATAGTCATTGCCTGAGTGTATAGTTCCTGAGCAGCGTCGCGGTCTGTTGCGGCTAAGACGATGGCATCGTCGACCAGTGCATCAAAGTCGGGGTTGTTGTAGTAGCTCAGATTAAAGAACGGATTCTCGCTACTATGGAACATTGACCACAGGTTGTCTGACCCGGCATCGCTGTAGGTGGGCCAATAAAGCAGCAGGAAGATATCCTGGGCATTCGCTGGATCATTCTTAGCGAGTTCCCATTGTTGGTTAAACAGCATCGGCTCAATCGTCACTTCAATACCAAGTTCGCCGAGAGCATCTGCAATGAGTGGGGCAAAGGCTTCTTCGATAGTGTTTTCAGCTGCATAGGTCAATCGAAGCTCAAAGCCGCCACCTTCGTAGCCTGCTTCCGCCAACAATTCGCGGGCACGATCCATATTCTGCTCATACTGTGGTACATCCTCCGAATACGGGAATACACCAGCCGGTACTGGGCCACGAGCCTGGGTAGCGCGACCTTGAGCCCCGATTGCGATGATGTCGTCATAGGGCATAGCATATGAAATGGCCTGACGGACCAGTACGTTGTCCAACGGTTCACGCAGCACATTCAAAAAGCCAACATAATTGAAGAACGTGTTGACATCATAAGTGTTGAAAGCAGAGTCACCAGCAAATAGATCATAACTTGGCGGGGGCAGACGGTCAGCGAAATCGACCTCGCCGCCTAGCAAAAGTTGTTCCTGGGTTACGGCGTCGCTGACAATGCTGATCAGGACGTTTTCAAAATGGGCATTATCGTCCCATCCTTGCCAATAATTGTCAAATTTCGCCAAAACCACCTCAGCATCGGGAGTAAATTCGGCCAACATGTAGGGGCCAGTACCAGCAGCACGGCCTTCTTCGAAATAGTTCTCATTGTCGGCGACGGCATCCAGCGCCGTGGGGCTGATGATCCATGCACCATAGAGTGAAGAAGCAATCAGATCTAAGGGGGCTGGATAAATCAAATTAAAGACAACTGTCAGTGAATCTGGCGTATCAATACTATCAAGCGGCCCCCAGATAAAGGATGCACCACCGATGGCTTTAGTTCGCTCAATGGAACGTTTAACGGCATCCGATGTCAGTTCAGCACCATCATGGAAAGTCACCCCTTCGCGCAAGTTGAATGTCCACGTCAGGCCATCTTCGGAAACTGACCAATCGGTTGCCAGGGCTGGCGTAAACAGTTCTTCCGAGCCGGGCGCGTTGATCCACAATAAAGGCTCATAAATATTCGCCATATAGAGGGCTTCGGTTGAGAAAGACAAACTGGGATCCCAAGTTGTGATATTTGCAGTCGAAGCCACACGAAGAACGACTGTGCTTTGGGCAGATGTTGTGGAAATTCTGGGTGAAGCTAAAGGAATAGCCAAAAGAACCAATAGCAAACAGAGAATTAATGCTTTGCGGTGCATGTCTAAAACTCCCTTATTTATTCCAATACACACCGATTTTGGATATACTAACATCAGCCGTTCGCAAATCTCTTTCAAAATTCTTTCAAACTGGCATCCTGATGGTTAATTTGCTTCAAACCAAATTTATGGTACCGCGTGTGACCGTGAGCCACTGCCAGCGCCAACATTTAGTGGATCGTGTGATTCGTGATATCAACCATAAACTGGCGATGATTATTGCGCCAGCGGGCTATGGCAAAACAACATTGATGGTTGATGTCACTATTGAGCTTGGGCAACCTGTCGTATGGTATCAACTCGATACGGCTGACAACGACCCGGCTACATTTCTTGCTTATTTTGTGGAAGGCCTACGGCGCACACTCCCTGATGTCGGCCAACAGATAAAAAATCTGTTGGAAGGCTCTGAGATGCTCCATGCTTCGCGTGCCATCATCATTATCTTAAACGAACTGTTTGAAAACCCGGGAACTACCTGGACATTGGTGTTGGACGACTATCATGTTATTAACAACCCAGCCGTCCATGAGTTGACCACTACGCTCATTGAAAATCGTCCCCCAGATATGCAGATTATGTTGGCATCGCGCACAGCACCGCCGTTGCCACTCCCGCGTTGGCGAGTACGCGGTCAATTGCTGGATATTCGAGCAGACACACTCCGTTTCTCCGTCGATGAAGCCCAGAAATGGTTGAACAGTATCATCCCCGATGTAGCTGATACAACTATCGAAACACTGATTCAGAAGACCGAAGGCTGGGGTGCTGGGTTACAACTGGCCTTGACGTTTTTGGGTGATAGTAAACTCCAAGATCATAGTGCCCTGACAGAAAATTTGGAAGGAACACATCCGTATATCTTCAATTACTTAATGGAAGAAGTCTTTGAAAGACAGCCGGAAGAATTGCAGACGTTCTTATTAAAATCATCGGTGTTAAATCAGATGAATGCATCAGACTGTAATGCTGTATTGGATATAGAACATGCCCAGCTAATGCTAGAGACTCTCCAAAAAAATAATCTTTTTGTATTCAGCCTGGACAGTCAGCGGCGTTGGTTCCGCTATCACCAATTATTTCATCAGTTCTTACGGAACAAAATCCGATCACAGATGCCGGGGACGCTCGAAGCTTTACACCGCTTGGCAGGCGAGTATTATGCTGGGGCTGGGGAATTTGAAGAAGCTATTCTTCATTTGCTTACAATTGAAGATTTTCCACGCGCCGCCGAGGTTTTCAAGGTGTTTGGCTTTGCATATATTGAGCAGGGTCGCGCCGATATATTAAATCATTATCTGGATCAATTTCCGCCAGAAGAACTTGGCCGTCATGCTGAATTGTGGCTGCTATATGGGAAGGTGCTTCGGCATCAAGGCCGAATCACAGAAGCAATTAGCAAGTTCGAGCGTGCTGTGGGTGTTGCCGATAATTTGGATGCCGTGCGCTGCAAAATACTAACGCTGATTGAATTAGCTGGAATTGTGCGCTCACAGGGTGATTATTTGAGGAGTCAGCGACTATCGGATAAAGCTGTCCAACTTAGTGAAACAGCCCCCTCTGAAATGCGAGCGTTGGCATTGATGGAAAATGCAAAAAGCACTGGGTTCTTAGAGGGAATGGGACGTGGGAGGCAGTTGGCTGAAGAAGCGATTGAGGAAACTGCACGTGCTGGCAGTAACCTAACACAGTACCAGAAAGCCCAATTGTTACGCTCATTGGGACAGATATGTTGGTGGCATGGGGATGTCGCCCAGGCGGTGCGCTATGGGCAAGACGCTTTGAGTAATGTTGCTAACCCACAGTCGCCATTGGCTGCTGAAATTATGCTGACACTTGGTACACCGCTTTTGTATCGCCATGAATATGATAAGGCGTTGACATATGCCCAAAAAGCTCTGGATATTTGTCAACAACTTCAACTTCAAGAACTGCTACCAACAGCATACTCGGTATTAGGCAATATTTTGACCCGCGTCGGTGAACTCAACCGCGCCGAAACCACTCTACAGAAGGCGATTGAACATGCAGAAGGTATGGGAGCGGCCAGTTATGCTCAGGTGATGGCAGGTGGCTATCTGGCCTATAATCTTGTGGCTCAAGGTCGCATTGATGAGGCGCAGACAGTTGCCGAGACGGCTTTGTGGCCGCATATTGGGGAACCGACTGTTTATGAGATTTATGTTTGCCGGAGTGTGCTGGCCGATATCTATCTCGAAAACGACGAGATTGCTAAGGCGCGTCATGTTTTTGAGGAACTGGTGACGATTGGTGAGGACCATCAATATCGGATACCGTTGGCGATGGCTTATTTTGGACTGGCATATATTCATCTCGCCGAGAATAGTTACCAACTTGGCTTAGATTACGCCCGAAAATCATTGAATCTTCTAGCACCGTCGCGTGCATGGGAACTATATGTAGATCAGGGACAGCGTGCTGTGTTGGTGTGCTATCAACTGGCCCAGATTCTGCCGGACGATCCTTTCTTAAAGAAAGTGCTGCGAGAGTTGGATGCATCCCGCCTCAATGGGTTATTCATAAAAGATCTTGATATCAACCGTATTCGTATCCAAACCCTCGGTACTTTTCGAGTCTTCCGCGATACTCAGGAGATCAGCGAGTGGAGTTCAGCCAAAGCCAGAGATATGCTGGCTTACTTTGTCACATTTCGTTATGAGAACATCTCAATTGATCGAGCCTTGTATGATCTGTGGCCCGGTGAAAAAAAGCGCGGAAAAGCAGCCTTTCATACGGCACTATATCGGGTACGACAAGCACTGCGCCATGGTGATGAAGGAATTAAGTATATTACAGTTGAGGCGGGGGATTATCGCTTGGATATTGCGCGTTTTGATATTGATGTTGAGCAATTTGAACACCATGTGCAAGCTGCTGGACAAGCCAATGGTGAAGAATCTTTTGACGAGCACAAGGCGGCTTTAGCTCTCTATAACGGAACCTATATGGATAATCTCTACTTCGATTGGCTTACAGTAGAACGACAAAGACTGGAAGCACAGGTTATCTATATTCTCAGTACCGTCTATCGAGGTTATGCAAATCGTAGAAACTACGAGGCCGCTATTCTAACTGCACGCCGTTTGCTTACCCTCAATCCTCTCTCAGAAGAAGTTCATTGTGATATTATGCGTTACCTATTTGAGCTGGGTGATCGCAAAGGGGTCATTGAGCAGTATCAAAATTTATCTGATGTGCTTATGGCTGACATGAGCATTGTTCCAATGCCATCAACCCAGGAATTGTATCAACACCTTATTCAAAGGTGATTGGAGCAGATTACTTTTCAAGCATCAATATCCTGTGGTGTGCCCTGTTTGATGGTTCTGGGTGATGATCCCACTTTCGATACTGAAACCTTGGTGTGAGGATGGAACTGTTCGCCACATATTGCGTAGAACAACATAGTCAACGACCAGGGCACAGACCCTCACCATCCCTGATCCTCCACTGCGTCGCCAGTATGCTCCCTAACATTAGCCGCAAAATTGAGGAATCTTATGCTAAATATCAAAACATTACACAATCTCAGTCAAAAGCCGCCGCTCTATGAACCAGGCGAACCCATATTTTGGAACGATCCACACATTTCAAAGATGATGCTTGAAGTACACCTGGATCCTGATACAAATGCTGCCAGCCATAGGCCGGAAATTATCGAAGCCAGGGTGAACTGGTTGCTTGAACAGCTTGGAGCAACACCCAACACCACATGGTTGGATATTGGCTGTGGACCAGGGTTATATACGTCACGATTGGCACAACGTGGGCTGCACGTAACCGGCATCGATTTCTCTGAAAACTCACTCGCCTACGCGCGTAGTTATGCCGCAAAACATAATCTCGACATAAATTATCGTTTTCAGAACTATCTGACGCTCGAAGACGAAGCTCAATATGATGTGGTTTCATTGATTGCTGGTGATCTTTGCCCGCTTACTCCGGCAGAACGATCCACCCTATTGGAGCGGGTTGGCCGTGCGCTGAAACCGGACGGACGGTTTGTGTTCGATGTTTCTACACCAGTACATCATCTCCGACACGCACTCAATCCGGATTGGGCTGCTGTGCCAGGATCTGGATTCTATCGCCCGGAAGCATACTTGGTATTGGATCGAGGATTTGTTTATCCAGATGACATTTTCCTGAAACAACATATCGTCATCATGGAAGATGGTAGCTACAAGATCTATCGTTTTTGGTATCAGGATTATACGTTGGATCGGATTACTGAAGAGCTGGCCGCACATGGCTTTGTGGTCGATATGCATTGGGGTGATCTGACAGGCGCACCTCACAATCCTGACGATGATGAATGGCTTGCCATTGTTGCCAGGCGTGTTTAGGGGCAGATGTATCGTTATGGGTATCTGATTGCTGATCCGGCGTTCACAGCTTTTGAGCAGCGAATATGATACACTGGTGGCCCGTCTAGTGATCTGGACAGAACGGTTTTTGCTATATTGAACATGAGGACGGCTGGATTTATGACTGTATCACTTGTGACTGGCGGCGCTGGTTTCATTGGCTCACATTTAACCGAGACACTTCTGGTCGAAGGCCATACAGTGCGTGTGGTAGATAATTTCTCAACAGGCAAACGCGAGAACCTTGCCAGTGTTCTGAACCAGATTGACCTGTTTGAAATCAGCATCACCGACACCAAAGCCCTGACCCAAGCCATGCAGGGTGTAGACTATGTGTTTCATCAAGCTGCAATTCCCTCCGTACCGCGTTCAATTGATGATCCTCGTACCAACCACGATGTCAATGTCAACGGAACATTCAATTTGCTATGCGTGGCGCGAGATGTTGGTGTTAAGCGTGTGGTTTATGCAGCGTCTTCTTCGGCCTATGGGGACATTGAGGGTGAGTACAAGGTAGAAGATATGCCGCCTGGCCCTCTCTCGCCTTACGCCGTCGCCAAACTGGTTGGGGAACATTACATGCAGGTTTTTTATCACGTATATGGTTTGGAGACAGTCTCGCTGCGCTATTTCAATGTTTTCGGCCCGCGTCAGGATCCATTATCGGAATATGCCGCTGTCATTCCTCGTTTCATCACGGCTATGTTGGATGATCAACCTCCGACCATTTATGGCGATGGCACACAATCGCGAGACTTCACTTATATCGACAATGCTGTGTATGGCAACTTGCTGGCCGCAACTGTCCCTGGCGTGGCGGGAGAGGTGTTCAATCTGGCTTGTGGTGGACGCCACTCACTGCTTGACCTAGTGGCTTTGTTGAACACAGCCATCCATAAGCAATTCGAGCCGCACTTTGATCCGCCCCGCCCTGGTGACATCAAACACTCACGCGCTGGTATCGAGAAAGCACGTCGTCTGCTTGGCTATGAGCCGAAAGTCAGTTTTGAAGAAGGTATTGCGCGGACGGTGGCATGGTTCACCGCTAATGCTGGTCAATAATGCCTGATGATGGATCGTAAGCTACTCAACCGGGTGATTTGGGGAATCACGATAGTTAGCATTGCCTGGGCAATTGTGCTGGCCGCCGACTGGATTCCGCAGTTACGGGGTGACTATGGGTGGCGGTGGCCGTATGATACGCCGGAGGTGCCCCGTCTCTTCCCACTGGCTCTATGTCTAGGGGTTTATCTGAGTGTAGGTATCTACCTATTGCAACGACAATACTTGGTGATGTGGGCGCTATTGGGCAGTGCCATACTCAGCGTTGCTAGCTTAACTGTTACCATAGACAATCCACACTATGCACTCTATACCCGCACCCTAAGTGGCCTGACAACTGGCTGGCATCGTGCCGCAACCCTCATTGACGAGCAGGGCGGGGCTGACACTGTATTCAGCGAATGGCCGGATACCATGCGCCAAGAAGAGAGCGCCCATGTTGCTATCTCGCCGCCTGGAATGGTCATGGGATATTATGCTGTTAATCAGGTTTTGGAACGTTTCGACTCCATCACAGACCAACTAGGACCACCTCTGCGGGCCGAGCAATGTCACGAATTTCGTTTTTTCAACTATTCTAATGCCGAGTTCACCAGTACATGGCTGGGTGTATTGACGCCATTATGGGCTGCGTTCACAGTAATGCCGCTATTCTGGTTGGGGCGGCGTCTCTATAGTGAACAAGCCGCTCGCTGGAGCGTTTTATGGTGGCCGCTGATACCTGCATTTCTCATGTTCACGCCCTATCCCTCGACCCTCTATCCTCTCCTCGGATTATTGGCATTTGCCTTGCTGGTTGAAGGAATACACCGTCAACAGCAGCGTTGGGTGTTGGCGGCGGGGTTGGTGATGTCACTCCTGACATTTATGAATTTCTCGGTCTTACCACTGATTTTTCTGGCGGGTGTTTTTACATTAGGAGTTTATGTCATCCGGCGCGATGCAGTTGGCTTGGAGTGGCCTTTCACAGTGGGGGCATGGTTTGGTGTGGGATTGGCTTCCGTCTGGATTGTCTATTATGTTCTCTTTGGCGTAGGCATTTGGCAGATGTTCGACGCCTCAATGGAGCATCACCTCGCGTTAGAACGAGACTATCTGCCCTGGCTGTTTCTGCATGTGTATGACTTCGTCATATTCACTGGCCTCCCCTTGATTTTGCTAGCGATTTGGCGACTGACATTGCTCCGTCATCAGAAAGCATGGAGCATGGGCGATGTGTTGGGGCTGTCGGCACTGGTTACCGTGCTGGTGCTTGATATTTCGGGAATTGCCAGGGGAGAGACCGGACGTGTCTGGCTATTTCTGACGCCATTTTTCGTGTTGATGGCCGCTGATACACTGAAGCACACCCCATCACCTCGAATTGGTCAAATTATTACGCTGTCTCAGGCGTTTGTGTTGTTCATTATGATTGGATTCTTACGCGTTATCGGTACTGAACTCACCGAGTCACCAGATGCCCCACCTGATATACTTCCAACTGCCGAGGTTGCACCTATCTCCAATGGAAGCGTATTTGGCAACACTTACCAACTCAATCAATTTGCGGGCAACGTGGTGATAGATGAGGAAACTGGACAATTGGTGTTACATCTTTGGCTGGAATGGGCGTCAACCGGACAGCTTGACCGTCCCTATGAACTAACCTTCATTCCTGTTGCACCCGATGGCAGTGTTGCTCCCGTCGCCGCATCACTATTCAACAAAGCTTATCCGACAACGTGCTGGCTACCAAAAAGCGGCCCAATCCGTGATTACTATACGATTCCACTGCATAGCACTGTGGCTGGCGAGTGGTGGGTCAGTGTGGCAATGATTGACCGCTTTGGCAACACGCTGATTGTGCAAATGCCGGATGGCACTACCGATCAACAAGTCGGTATTGGCCCATTTTATGAAATCCCTGTACCATCTTCCAGCTTTAGCGATGGAACATAGCGACTAAAGCAATGCTGTGTTTGGCGGACTGAAATTGCACCTAATGTCTACTGCGGCGGTACAACGGGTGCGAACTCAGGTTGTGATGTGACCGCCAACAGTTGTGCTTCCTGCGTCAATGGCGACAGCCAATACAACTCGGTCTCTGGCAATGAGAAGCGCAGGGCCGTTGAATCCGTGTTTTGCACAAAATTCATCACATAGTTACGGTCACTGGGAATCAGTGTAAGGAGCAGACCGGCGTTGTTGGGAGCTGCAAGGATGCGCCCAATTGCATAGCCCTGTCCCTGCCAGATCGCACGGTTTTCGCCAGTTCCGAAATCGTATTCTAGAACGGATACGGTGTTCAAGTACGATTCATAGGGGAACACACCTAGGGTCTCAGTAGCCCGTTCTTGCACAGTAGGATCACTTACCATATAGGGTGAGTCCTGGAAAATGTGACTATAGTACAATTTACGTCCGCTATTCGACCATGCCAGTTGATCTGCCGGATAGTCCAGTAACAGGGGGCTGCGTGTACCATTGGTCAAATCTATCAGAAAAACACTCTGACTTGAGTCTATAGCTGCCAGCCGTGTGAAGTCCTCAGTTATCGCTGCCCGTCGCAAATCAGTTCCCAATTCCTGCACCACATTATCTGCTGGATTCCAGAGCGCCAGGCCGATTCCATCGCAACTGGTAGTATACAAAAAACGGTTGTCGGGCATCCATTGAAACATGAATTTATTTCCATTAACACCCGTCTCCTGCCAATACAGGCGCTTTGTGATATAGGGTGTTGACGGTTCTAGACAGTCATCGTTAAAAGGGATGGTTCCTAACAATTGCGGATTGGCGAGATTGGCGAGAGATGCTGCATAAATATCCAGGGTTTGTGCTGTTGTGCCTGTTTCTAGGAATGCCAATGTCGCATTGGTGGGTGACCAAGAAGGCGTAAACCCGGGGGCGACATTGCGGCTGACGGTTGTGCGTGGCAAATCCAGGCCAACAACCTCCAGCCAGTCTGCGCCGCTGGATTCACTCGGATCAATATAGGCTAGATATTGCCCATCAGCCGAGAAAGCCAAACCGCGTCGTGCCCGCGATGAGCCAACCGTAACGGGTTCACCCGGCAGGTCATTAAACTGGCCGATGTAAACATCCTGCACAAAAATGTGTGCCAATGGATAACCAGCCAGCAACCGTGCTGGATCAATACTATCGGCATCAGCAGAATCCAGGTCATCAATTAGCTGGAAGGTCGCTAGAATGTGTGTATATACTGCTGCCCAACTGCTATAGTCCGCTAGCGGTGTCCACTGAACGACTAGATAGCCGGTACTGGTGGCTGCGTCAGGGAAAGCAGTAGTGCGATATTGCACAATCGCACCATTGCAATTGGCCTGATACAGCACACTCAACGCCGTCTGCGTATCGCCGATGGGGGTGCGTGCCCCCATATTTTGCACCAGCCCGGCTTCGCGTATGGCATCATCCAGCATGGTATTGGCGTTACCCACCGGTTGCCGAAGCAGGATTTTCATACCGGAAGCATTGCAGTTCTCGGTGGCGGTTGGAGAGATAATGGCCCAGGATAAGTCATCAGCCGCGCTAATCAGCCACGAGTCAGGATAGTCAATCAAATAATTGCCGTTTTGATAGGTGGTGTAATCAACGAGGCGGGCACGGTCAATGGGGGTGCATAATACCACGAGTGAGCCGTCCAGATTGCTATGCAATTCATAGGTATTGCCGTCGTTGATTTCCAAAGTCCAACGATAGCCTTCCACCGTTTGCTGTGTATAGACCAGTCCTGGTTGCGGACAGCCCAGGCTATTATCCGCCCAGGTTTGATAGGCAAATGTATATTCAACCAAAGCATAATCACGGCCATACTGGTTGCGGAAGAACTCCTCCACGCGATCACGAACGGCTTCCACGCCTCCCTGAGCGTAAACATTGGCGGTGGCTAACAACATCAGAACAACAACAACCCCAAAACGTGCTAATTTCATCAGTTATCTCATCGTATTTCTTGAAAATCTGGAACGCAAATAGTACCTGACCGTGCAGTCAGGATCAAGTAGCGGCGGGATTTCGTTGGGGAAACGGCTAACTCGTTAACAAATTGACCAGGGCTTCAAAAGAATGTAGATGATAATGTGCTTGCACTGCGCTTTCAGTGGGGCCGAAGGCAATAGTGATGTATCCCTGGTCTTTCAGTAATGGCAGCACAGATATATCGGTACTGATAAAGGCAGTTTCACTAGAAACCGCGTTGGCAATATTCACGGCGGTTTCGAAAATATCGGGCTCTGGTATGGCATGTCCCACGTCGCGAGAGGCAATCACGGCAGTCCATATATCGGGCGCAAATCCCACTTTCGCTAATAAATCAACGATGTCTTGACTAGAATGCGGCGAGTTGATGATAATCACCATTCGCAGGTTAAACTGGCGTAGTATCCTGATTGCGCTAGTCGCACCTGGCTGGGCCCGGATGGATGCTTCATCGGCCAATAAGGCTTCGCGCCCTGCCGCCAGACCCGTCTCATCCACGCCGTGAAAGCGCAACAACGCATCGTAAAACAGGTCGCGGTCAATGCGTCCGTGCAATACATCGTAATAGGCCGCTTTGAGTGCTTTTTGTACCACACGCGGGTGACGTGGCGTGATTCCCAGCATTTCCAAATAAGTGTGCAAGTTGACATCTGGTTCGGTGTATTTGTATAGAATATCTACAGGGTCAATGAATAATGTATTGATTGCCATTGGGACTCCTAATTCTCTACTAGCCACCCAACACTGAAACAATGATCTGAGAGAATAAGATTGAACACAAGAATCTGAGTATGGTTGAGCAAAACGCAATAAAAGTCATCTTAAAGCAGACGCATGCGATCAACTAACTTTTCCTAAGTAGTATAGTAGCTGTTCCAAGGCGTTGGGACAATACTTGCCAATAGAGGAATCTTCACTGGGTAGTGCATCTTGCCAAATGCACTACCCGGCAAGCTCCTGGGATTGATGGGATTTCTGATTGTGTTTCAAGCCACAATACATGACGAGTGGCTTATGCTTTTGCTAGAATGCAGGCTCGAAAGCCACTGTGCCACAGAACTCTGTCTGTTCTTCCCATGTCGGATTACTGGTCGGCCAACCATTGGGATTAGGCCAACCGTCTGGCGGACCGTAAGCGGGAACCTCAGCGCCAGTGGGACTAGCATAGCCATTGCAAATCGCATCCATCAAAGCTCCGCGTTGACTATCCGACAGTTCGAGCAAATCGCCATCCAAACTCAAAATGTATCGCTTGATCTGGTATTCTCGACCAGCGGCCCAATAATTGGCTTCCTCCAGAGTTGTCAATCGTTGGCGTTCGCCACCTTGTCCAAAGGTTTCATATTGATATTCTTGCCAAGAGTGCCCAGTTTCCTCAATAAAAGTAGACATGATGTCATCGCCACTACGCGGCAGTTCACTGCGATCTTGCTGGCGTGTAGTGAAGAAGGAGCGTCCAAAACGCACTTGTGTCTCCATTCTTTCGAACTCGGCGGCGCATTCAGCAGGATCGAAGGTGTCGGCACAGGCGGGCGGGAGTTCGTCGTAGTCCACTACGGCGCCTCGATACCGGCGCTGCATATAAGGATCGAAGATAATGACATCACCCGGTGCAGGCTCCCAATGCCCTAGATTGTAAGCCAGCTCGGCTATTTGCTCAACTGCGATCTGCCCTTGCCCAGTCTCAACCAATGCAATGAGTTCATTCTCATTGACATCAACTAACCTCGGCCCAATGGCCCAGGCTTGCCCAAGATTCCCTGCTAATTGGCCGAAAGTTGTCATGAGAATGATGATACTGACGATGATTTTTAGGATTTGTTCCTTAGTCTGCGTCAGGTTATAGTTGAACATAGTGGCCCTCCTTCTGCTTTCAACTGTTTGAATCCAGCTTAGAAAACAGGCGTTCGACCACCGTGACAGATTTGTGCAAGAAACGTTCGAGAAATATTCAACCTGTCAGATGAGTCAAATGAGGGAGTAAACCAAAGGATGTCTCCTCAACTCAATATTATTTCTCTGGGTGGCTTTCGCGTGTCACTCGGCACTCAGGATATTTCCTTCGAAACGCGCAAAGATGCGGCTCTTTTCATCTATCTTTTAGGAACAGGGCGCTCACATCCACGGGAAACACTGGCAGAAATGTTCTGGGAAGGTTATTCACAAAAGGATGCCGGTCGGAATTTGCGGCGTAATTTGAGCAACTTGCGGAAATCGCTCGGTGATTTCATGAATGCGCCGCCACGCGAAGAATTTGCCTCCATCAATATCGAGGCCGATATCCGGTTTGACTTTGCTGAAATCGAGGCGCGGCTGTTATCCATTACCGATTTCCCAACTGAGCAGGAAGCCGCTGATCTTCAACAAACGTTGCAACTCTATCGAGGTCCATTTCTGGAAGGATTCTATGGGGATAGCACCGAGTTCGAGCGTTGGACCAGTGCGGAACGTGATCGCCTTGAACGGCGTGTTTTACATGGATTGCGGACACTCGCCACATTTTATCTGTATCAAGGGCAATATGAGGCGGGTATTGAGGTTGCCAATCGGATTCTATTGGTTGATGATCTTGATGAAGAAGGCCACCGGTTGTGCATCGCTATGTTAGCATTGTCAGGGCAACGCGCAGCCGCCCTCCGACATTACCAAACGTGTCATGAGTTGCTCAACCAGGCATTTGGAATAGACCCCGGCCCTGAAATTACGGATCTTTATGAGCGCATACGGGCGGGTGAATCGCTCGACCAATATTTCGTCACTGAAGAAGCATCACAATCAACTTCAGCATCTCGTCTCATCCAGACAATACCTAACAACTTACCTAGTCACCTCACACCATTTGTGGGACGCATTAACGAACGACAGGATCTTCGCAATTTAATTGAGCAGTCTCATGCTCGTCTGATAACCATCGTTGGCCTCGGTGGAATCGGTAAAACTCGTATTGCCCTCAAGATTGCAGCAGAAGTGATGCAGCACTTTCAGGATGGTGTTTTCTTTGTCCAATTGGCTGACTTGGCTGCTTCTGAGCAAGTGATCCCCACGATTATCGAAGCCATGGATTTGGAAATTCATTCGGAAACCCACGCGATAGATTATCTTCTGGATTATTTGGCTGACAGACGAGTCCTGCTAATTTTGGATAATTTTGAGACAGTTTTGGATAGTGCAGAACTGATCGCCGAGATCCTTACTGAAACACCGAGTTGTCAAATTATCACTACGTCTCGTGAGATGCTGTATTTACAAGGGGAAACACTTTTCCCACTGGAAGGCCTGGAATACACATGCCCCGATGAAAGTACAGGAACAATACTGGATTGTGATGCTGGCAAACTGTTTCTGCAAAGCGCGGAACGTACCGACCCTTGTTTTACCGCTGAAGATGGCGATCTCGAATCTGTCGCCAAGATTTGTCGCATCGTGCGCGGAATGCCGCTTGCCATTGAATTGGCGGCGGGTTGGATATTCATGTTGAATCCGGCTGAAATCTTCGATGAGATTACCCGTGGAATAGACATTTTGTCCACCGAGCAAGTCAACGTTCCCGCTCGTCATCGGAGTATCCGCACGATCTTTGAATCAACATGGAGGCGGCTAAATTCGGGAGAGCAATCTGCGTTGTTGAAGTTGGCGGTTTTTCGTGGTGGGTTTAGCCGGCACTCGGCACAGGCTGTGGCGGAAGCAGGACTACGGATGCTCAATATCCTGCTCAGTAAATCGCTCCTATCACGTGCCAATGATGCACGTTATGAAATTCATGAATTAATGCAACAGTATCTCAATGAAACATTGAAAGAGAATCCGTCATTCCAAGCAGATGCTCAGGTGGCCCACTGTCATTACTTTGCTACGTTTGTGGCAAATAATGAACCTAGCATCGTGGCGATGAATCAAAAAGTAGCCATCCAGGATTTCGAGAATATTTATGAAGCCTGGCGATTTGCCGTCGAATCCCGTGATATGAAGGCTATTAGTCGCTTAAGAGAGGGGGTATGGGCGCTGTTTGACACCCAGGGTTGGCATCAAGAAGGCGCTTCCGCGTTTCGCCTTGTCATCAATGCACTGGAAGACGAGAAGTACGAGGGAGAAATTGGCATTAATTACGGGCGCTGTCTGGCGCTTTGTGGCAACTTCTTGGGCCATACGGGCAAATTGAATACAGCCTATAAAATGATAAAGCGAGGCACGCTTATCTTACGAGATCTGAGTGCAGATGAAGAGTATATTTTGTCTGCTGGATTGCTCGCGGAGTTTGCAACATCTGATACTCAAAGAGAGGAAGCAAAGCAATTCATTGAAGCCAATATGAATTTGTTGGATCAAAGCTCAATCACCAGGATCGACAGCGTATTGTGGCGTTATGCAAAACTGCTGGAACCGGAGGATGCTGAAAATGTACTTCAACAAGCGCAAAAGCATGAAAGAGACGAAGATCGTCGTCGTCGAGCAAATGTAGATTTGGAGAGAGGTCGAATCCAACGCCGCCAGGATAAGCCTGAGCAAGCCAAAAAGCGACTGCTGAAAAGTCTGGAAGAATATCGTACACTTTCGTATGACCAGGGCATTGCCTGGGCACTCAATGAGCTAGGTCGCAACGCACTCCAATTACATGCTCCCCACGAAGCCGCACCATACTTCCTGGAAGCACGTCATACGGCAGAACGCATTCATATGGTATCAATTGTATTGGGTTCACTGGTTGGCTTGGCTGAAGCAATGCTCCAAATCGAATATGCTTATGAAGCAGCGGTTGTTACATCCTTTGCTCTAGAGCAAAGTGCAACTAATCTCGATACTAAGCAGAATGCAGAGGAATTGCTCAATACGCTAAATACACAATTGACCGAAGATATGCTGTCGTCTGCACTTGCAGAAGGACAGGCAGCGACGATGCACGAGATTTCAGCACTCATCGCCAGTATCTGGCAATAAGCTTTTGAGCAATACACAAGAATCTGCGCGGACGGTCTATCTGATCCTGTTGGCGAAGTCAGATAGGCGCGACCAGAGCGGCAAAAGGCGAAGTTCGGGTAGTTTCCGGACGTTCCCCTAACAGCCACCGAACTGCCCGCTCCAAGTTGATAGCAGCGCCTGTCATTAGATGTTGGAGGTGCGTTCGTACTAAACCTCGATACCGGGTACGCCGGGCACCTTTCGCATTCGCGGCTTGACCAATGGTTCCTTCAATGCCAGCCCGGCGGCGATAAAGTTCTTTGAATTCCTTCGTTTCCTGACGTTGACGGGCACGCTGCAAGGCTTCGTAAGCCTCCTGCGGCGGCACGGATAGCTGGCGTCCTCTTGTTTTAGAACGAGTACAATGTGTCCGTGCAGCACAAGCCTTACAAACAGGCAAGCTAAAGATGAAGTGGATAAGAGGTTTACCGAAAGCAGTCTTCGCGTTTTTCCAGTACCGGCTGGCCGCTCCTTCGGGGCAAGTGGCAACCATCTGGTCCCAGTCAATGGTGAACCTGGTTTGGTCATAGCCATGCTCAAGTCTGGCTTGCCAGCTGGTATCCGGACGCATGGGGCCAATCAGATCAATCTTCTTGGCCTGACTGTTGCATCGCACATCGACATCAGTATAGCCACCATCAACCCAGTGAGAATCAGGCCTTAAGTCTCGCTCAATCAAGTCGTCTTGTATCTTGTCAGTCACACTGCCATCGGTTGTTGTAGCAACGGTTGTCGCTATATGGGTAATCAGATGCGGGGCATCTTCGGCACACGTTTCCGTGATGTGAACCTTGTAGCCACCCCAAGTTTTCCCATCTTTTGAAGCATAGCGTGCTTCCAGATCATCAGGCGAACTAATCGTCTTGCGAGCTGGTGGCAGTCCGTATTGCTTTTCTGTCCGCCAGTGAATTTCATCATCGACCAGGTAGTATTGTTGCGCCCAGACTTGGCGTAGCACTTCAACACTGGGCAATTGCTGAACTTCAGATGGCGTATGATCCCCTTGATAGATGATTGTCAGCAAATCATATCCATCTTGCCCAATCGTCTGCGCGAGTTCGAGGCGTTTAGCTTCACGCTTTTGCATACGGTGTAGATCGACTTTTCGCCCATATCGCTTGCCCCAATCTGGCTGGATGAATGGTTTTAGCCATTCCGGAGCAATCCGGGCTATATCATCCAATACCCGACGCATGGTCTCGCCAACCAATTCAATCCGATTCATCATCCGTATTTTCCCCAGCACATGGGTCGAATCAGTGCGTTGCTTCTTTTTTCCTTTGAGCAGTTCCTTGGCTTCGCACTCCGCTAATATCCTTGTATAACTATGTGAACGGATAAAGGTGCTGGCAAAAAGACTTGCTAACGCTAGAATTCATCCCAGAAGTCGAGGTCAACGCTGTTATCCT
Source organism: Aggregatilineales bacterium (assembly GCA_965215855.1). Lineage (GTDB taxonomy): Bacteria > Chloroflexota > Anaerolineae > Aggregatilineales > J027 > J027. The sequence continues at coordinate 2,020,122 of CBDCER010000003.1, forward strand.
TGGGGATTGCGCCTCGTCGGAAAGACTGTTGCCTCGGTTCTGCGAGTGGCTTCGAATAAGCAGGTTGTGAGTGCCCGGCTGGGTTACGTCACGCATCACCCACAAGGCGGAAGGGCTGGCAGAAACCCGAGGTCGCCTGACTTCATTATTCAATAGACCAGGAGGTTGAGCATGTCCATGTACGTCGGGATTGATGTTGCCAAACGCCAGCACCGGATTGCCGTTATCGATGATCGTGGCGAGCCGTTGGCGAAACCGTTTTCGATTGCAAATGATTACAGTGGAATGACCGATCTGATCCAGCGGTTGTCGGCATGGGACGAAGACATTGAGATTGGACTGGAGGCCACCGGGCACTACTGGTTGCCACTGTTTGAGCAACTGACGCGGGCGGACTACACCGTACATGTGCTGAACCCCTTGCAGGTCCATGCCTATCAGCGCAGTGGCATTCGCAAGCGCAAGACGGATAGCATTGATGCTATTTGGATTGCTGATTTTGTGCGAATTGGTGGCGCTCGCCATACCACCGACCCAACGACGATGCCAATTTACATGCAATTGCGCCAGTTGTCGCGCTTTCGCTTCAGTCTGGTTGAGCAGATTGGTGATACCAAGCGGCGCATTCTGGGCTTGCTGGATCGTGTGTTTCCAGAGTACGAAACGCTGTTTTCGTCTGTGTTTCTGCAAAGCTCGCGCCAATTGCTGGCTGAAGCGGCGACTGCCCAGGATTTTGCCGATTTTGACCTGGACGAACTGACCCAACGTCTGCGAACGGCTAGCCGTGGGCGGCTGGGTAGCCAACAGGCCGAGAAAATCCAGCAGGCGGCTCGTCAATCCATTGGCGTTACTTTCCTGGCTGATGCCAGTCGTATCCAGATGAGTTGTTTGGTTGCTCAATTGGACTTCCTGAGCCAACAAGTTGCTCAACTGGATGCTGCTCTGGCCGACCTGGTAGCCGCGCTGCCCAACCAATATCTCACCACTATTCCTGGTATTGGTTCGGTGTCGGCTGCTGCCATATTGGGCGAAATCGGCGATATTCAGCGTTTTGACACCCTCAAGCAACTCGTCGCCTACGCCGGTATCGACCCTGTACTCTATCAAACTGGGCAGTTTGAGGCTTCCCAAACCCATATGTCCAAGCGTGGCTCGCCCTATTTGCGCCATGCCTTGTGGTTGGCCGCTAATGCTGCCCGTCTGCACGACCCTCAACTCAACGCCTACTACCAAAAGCGTCGGGCTGAGGGCAAAGCCCACGGCACCGTCTTGGGTGCGGTCTGCCGCAAGTTGCTCGCTCGCATCTTTGTTATTCTGCGTGACCAGCGCCCTTACGAAGTTCGTTGACCTTTGATTTATTTTCAATTTTGCCCTTGACTTCATATAGCAGGTCTTTCCAGCAGGCGTTGTTCTGCCCCATGCTCAATCAGCCGCTCCCGGAACTCACTTAGCACTGAATAATGGAAGCCAGGATCGGTCAATTCAAGTCCGAGTAGGTATTTCCAGGCGATCCGATCACGTACTGCATCCGCCGCCGCTCGATCTGTCAAATCTTCCATGAATTGCAGAATAGTTACCAATGCCAGTCGCGCTGGACTGCTGGCCGGTTGACCTAGACTTGGATACAGATCCGCGAATTGTTCATCTTGGAAAATTGGACCAAGTGTATCCCTGATTGCCATTATCATATTGCCTTTGGGAAAAGCAGTACGTGCAACTTTTACGGTCATTTCAGGAATTCCTCGGTCGTATTCGGGCATCAACATTGCCTGCTCCTTGGGCTTGCTTTTTCCTGATTCAGTGTAACCTTTTTCCCTCAGAATCGCTCTTATGCGACTTCGCCAACAGGATCTATCTGTTGGACCAGTGGCAATTTAACCAGATACTTCTACGATTTGGTGCAACTCGTCCAGCGAGGCAAGCACGTTTCAACAAACGGCGCATGAGAGGGAGCAATCCAGATTGGGGCATATTTAGGCCGCGTCCGAAAGCACATCAAATTCATCACGCAAGATAGCCGAGCGAACAACTAACTTCTGTTCAGCATTGACCCGCTGCCAGCGCATACCAGGACCAGTCAACCGGACTTTGAATCATAAAGAGATTTCATTCCCCGCCACTTGCAGCGTAACATAGAGGGATGAGCGACTATATCCATACAAGTCATAATGTTACGGTACTCCTTTACCACTTGGTACTTCCCGCGAAATATCGACGGGCAGTATTTGACGAGGAGGTAGAAGGTTTTGAAAGATGTGTGTTTAGAGGCCATTTGGAAAGTTCAGGGATCGGACGACATACGAGCCAATCGCCGAACCATCAAATGCACCATAGCCCCATAAATAATGGCGTCTGAGGAATAAACCCAATACTCATAATCTTTGCTTAACCGACGATAGGTGTTGAGCCAAGCCAGGGTACGCTCGACAACCCAGCGACGTGGAATGACTTGGAAACCCGTGCCATCCGATATACGGGTTGTAATCTCGACATCAATGCCATATTGTGCGGCTTGTTCGACAAATGTGCCACTATAAGTACCATCCGCCCATAGTTTCGTCAGGCGCGGGAACCGTTGTTTCAAACCAGGTAATAGCCAGGTGCTGACTGTACCATCATGGCAATTGGCTTCGGTCACAAATGCTTTGAGAACCAGCTCTTCCGTATCGACCACGATATGACGTTTGCGCCCCTTGACTTTCTTGCCGCCATCATAGCCTCTCACCCCCCTTTTTCCGTCGTTTTGACGGATTGGCTATCGATGCTTCCGGCGCTGGGCATCGCTTCCCGGTCCAATTTCTTACGCAACGCTTCTCGCAACTGGTCATTCATCCACTGCCATGTTCCATCTTTTCGCCACATATTGTAGTAGTAGTAAACCGTACCTGTAGGTGGGAGATCATGCGGCAACATGTCCCACTGAAAACCGCTTTTCAATACATAGAAAATTCCATTCATGACTTCCCGCATGTCAACTTCACGCGGGCGTCCGCCCTCTTTCGCTGCAGGAATCAGCGGTTCCAGAATTTCCCATTCCTTGTCGCTCAGATCACTTGGGTATGATTTTCTGATGTCCATACCGCCAGTTTACTATCGACTGGGGACTTTTCAAATGGCCTCTTAGAAATCGAGAAACGGTATCAAATCAAGTTTCTTGAGATAGGGGCAGATAAGGATCATGTTCACTTTTGGGTGCAATCGGTTCTGACATACTCGGTTACAAAAATCGTGGCACTGATCAAGAACATAATGGCCCATGAGGTATTTCGACAGTGCCCGGCGGTGAAGAAACAGTTGTGGGGCAGGGTAGTTTATTGAAATATACCTGCCCGCAATGCAAGGCAAAGCCGCACGAGGTTTGCGCAAAACCTTTGTCAATTTTAGCGTAGGAGCAAAAATAGCACGGAAGAACCCCCGTGCTTTCAGTTTGTTCCTAACCATTTATGGAAAGCAGTGTTATGCCCTGCCCATTTCAGGCGCAGGTCGGCGTCTATTTCTGCGTTTCTGGGGCGGCATCTCGAACAGGTCATCAGCCCGCGCCAAGGTCATGGAACGTCCTCGAATCTTGCCGTGCCCCATTGTCCGTAGTACAGCGTCAACACTAGATTCATGCACATCGAGATAGGTTTCATGCGTCAGAATCTTGATGGCTCCAATTGTGCTGCCAGGGATATTGGCCTGGCTGGCAATGCCGTACACAATGTCGCCAGGGCGAACGCCGTCCTTCTTCCCAATATCCATATAGAGCCGGACCATACCCGGTTCGTGTCCATTGTGGTCACGCTTCCGGCGGCGGGGTTTATCGTGTCGGCGTTTCGCGGTGTTGCGTGGTTCAGCAATATCTTCCAGAGGGCGTTGGATTTCGTGGACGCGCAGGCGTTGAATGGCTGCCGCTGCTACCTGTTCCAGTGCATAGCCCATGTCCAGCAATTTTTCAAGCAGGGCAAATTCGGTTTCGGCGGACTGCGTGGTCATTTGGTCTAACAATTGCTGCATCAGTTTTTCCGCACGGCGGCGCAGCACATCATCTCGTGAAGGCAAAGTCGCCTTCCGGATGGGCTTTTGAATGAATTGTTCAATCATCGCCATGTGTTTTTTCTGACGCGGTGTAATAAAGCTGATGGCATCACCTTCACGCCCGGCACGTCCGGTGCGCCCAATGCGATGCACATATTCCTCGCCCCTCTGGGGTAGGTCAAAATTAATAATGTGGGAGACATCGGGAATGTCGATACCGCGTGCTACCACGTCGGTTGCAACCAAAATTGAGCATTGCCCATTCCGGAAACGGCGTAGAATGCGTTCGCGTTCGGCCTGTGGCAAATCGCCTTGGATGGATTCGGCATGATAGCCCCGCGTAGTCAGTGTTTCAGATAATTCAACTGCGCCGACTTTGGTTCGGGTGAAAATCAACGTATTTCGCAGATCTTCCACCTCCAGCAAGCGGCTTAAGGCCGGAACTTTATCCTTGTCGTTCACAATATAATATCGCTGTGCGATGTTATCCAGTGTGATAGTTTCGCTTTCGATGATAATGCGCTGTGGATCATGCATATATTGGCGGGCCAATTTTTGGATGGGTTTAGAGAGCGTCGCCGAAACAATGACGGTCTGGCGATCATCAGCATGAGTAGCACTGAGAATGGCCTCTACATCTTCGATGAAGCCCATTTTCAGCATTTCATCGGCCTCATCCAATACCAAAAAATGCACATGGCTCAGGTCAAGCTCACCTTTTTGGATGAGATCCAGGGTACGCCCAGGTGTGCCAACGACAACCTGGACACCTTTTTTCAAACGGCGAATCTGGCGCGAGTAACTTTGGCCGCCATACACGGGCAACACACGTACACCCAGTTTATTGCCGTAACGATATACCGCTTCGGCCACTTGAATCGCCAGTTCGCGTGTTGGTGCGAGAATGAGCGCCTGAAGCTTGTCTGAATGCAGCCGTTGGAGCAGCGGCAAAGTAAAAGCGGCAGTTTTCCCAGTGCCTGTCTGGGCCTGCCCCATCACGTCTTGTCCATCTAATAAAAGGGGAATTGCCTCGACTTGAATGGGCGTTGGCTTGATGTAGTCGAGTTCAGTTACGGTATTGATGAGTTCGGGAACCAAACCCAGATTTTGAAAAGTGTCTGACATTGTTGCTCCTACAGCAAAAAACCCACCTCTGTCGATGAAGGGTGGGGAGACTTGCTTCATGCGTTTCGAGAATGTTGAGTATACGGGATAATTAGCAGAATACAATGGCACTTTTAACAAGGTGCAAGCAAAACTTGTCAGGCAGGTAGTGTATCGAAGTCGGTGGAATAAACTACCCTGCTGCTTGTGGCGGGGTATTAGAACCCTCGAATGCTCAATTGCTGGTCAATGGTCGAGAACTGTCGCGCCAGCCTGTGCTGTATCTTTTCCATGATCCCATTGATCGTCTGAAATCCGCTTTTCCAATTGACGCCCGGTGTCCTCACCAGTATCTTTCTCATTGAGTGCGAACTCTTTCGTTTCTTTGGGCGTCTAGCCTATCACGATTTCATGCTCTTGATACACATTAGATTTTATCGGAAATAGCCAAATAGCAACCGGCAGATACAATTTTCCCTTACCCATGACAGGATCAGGCAGCGAGGGGATAGTCAATCCGTAAATTATGAAGACCGCACGCTGTCTCCATGACCAAATCTGCCAGGTCAGTTTTGATGTGGCGAAAGATATGCCGCACAATGGCAAGAGCTTTCACCCCACCAATACCATGTTCAACGCAGATACGCTCACTGGAGAGTTCTGAATTGCGGGCTTTTTCCTCCGGTGTTAACTCGCGTCCTCTGGGCTTTTTCTTGGGTTGAAATGTCTGGGTACCCGCTGGCTCATAGCCTTGAAAACCGGTGTCTTTCCAGAGCTTGCTCCCGGGTGGAAATTGGAGGGCGTGTTCATCGGCGAGTTTCTTATCATACTCTATCTATGGGTTATCCTTGCGAAAAAATGGCCTTGTCAGCTTGATTCGAGATATTTGGGCAATGTCTCATTCTACATTCAGTGTTTTGCGATTAGATTTCAACACCAAGTTTGCCCAATATCCTTATATTTGATCTCTAGTGAACTATTGATAACTCATAGATAGGGTATCATGTTTCTTGCTTTCACTGGTCGGACTCAACCCTTTGATCTTGCGCGTGCGCTTGTCCATAATCACATTGTTCTTGACCGTATGGCGCTTCTTCTTACCACTATAGTGCTGGCGCTGGCGCTCAGGGTCTTTTGGGCGGCGAATTGGCCTTTCCGTCCCATCAATGGCGAACTCTAACCCCGGACACCTGGCTAATACCTCGGCGATTTCTTTGGCCTGACGCGCCGGGAGTTGCTGCTGATAACCCAATGCCGCATTGAGAATTGGTATCAACCGTTGTATCCATTCATTCGCTTGGGGTTGCCCCATGCCAAACAGATACCCTTGCAGCACTTGCACCGGATAGAACCGAAAGTACACCAGGATAAACATCAACTTATCTTCGATCGCTGGTATTGCCCCGCGCCGACCCCCACCTCGTTGCCGTTGCCGCTCGCCTTCGCGTTGCTGTTCGCGCTCTTCCAAATCCGCTTCATAGGCGGCTTCAAAATCGACCAGCAGCTTGGCGAAAGCTCGCGGCGTCAAGCCTGTGAAACTCCTGAATACTCCCGGTTTGCCTCTCAGTTCCTGGTAGTTTATCATCGTTGATCGTTGACCTATATGCTTTTTTCGATCTAGCTTACCTGTTTCTTTCTATTTCCGATAGAGTCTATTTTTTCTCCTTATCCGAATTTGATATCCCAGTCCGGGTGCATTCCAGATTGGGGGCAAAAAGAGTAAACTGGGAGAAAAGCGAGAAGGGTAAACAACAATGAAGTTGAGCGATGAAGAACTGTTGGCAGGACTGAAGGCCAGGGCAGAAGCAGAGCTGGAACGACTGATAGCAGAGAAAAAGTCAGCTAAGGAAATCAGCTTGGATGAGATTGAGGCCTTGGCGCATCAGGCTGGAGATGCCATCAAAGCGGAGATAACGGCAGGGTTGGTGGCACAGGCGAGCGAGGAAGCGAAGCCAGAAGGAGGCGTGAAGTGCAAGGGATGTGGGGTCAAGATGCGTAACAAGGGCAAGAAACCCAAGTATGTCAAGACGACCAGTGGGGATGTGGTCGTGCAGCGCGGTTACTACTATTGTGAGACATGCCGGATCGGCGTTTTTCCCCCTGGATCAGCAGTGGCGGCTGGGCAAGAGCCAGTATAGTGCGACACTGGCCTGCCAGTTGGTCTGGTTAGGCGGGTTGCTGCCGTATGGACAGGTAGTGCAGGTTATGGAGCGGATCGGGCGGCAGACCATTCCGCAGAGCAATCTGTGGCGCGAGGTACAAGTGCAAGGGGAACGGCTACAGGAGGCAGTTGTGAAGCAACGTACCAGGGTATCGCCCGAACGGATTATCCTGGAGAGTAGCGACCAAGATCACCAAACACCCCAGGGGATAAGTATGGATGGGGGTATGGTTAATATCCGCGGAGAAGGCTGGAAGGAAATGAAAGTGGGCACGGTCTACACCATCGGAACGGCTCAACACGAGGCCCCCCTCACGGGCGAAACGGTTGACTTGCCAGCTGCCGAAACAACTTATTACACGGCGGTGCTGGGCAATGTGGCGCAGTTCAGTACGGCACTCTGGGCGCTGGCGGTTCAACACCGTATTCCTCAAGCTGCTCGTACCAGTGTGACTGCCGACGGAGCTGAGTGGATCTGGAACCTGGCGAATGATCTTTTTCCCGATAGTACCCAGATTGTGGATTGGTATCACGCCATGCAGCACTTGGCGCAAGCCGCCCATGCGCTTTTCCCTGACGATGACGACCATGCTCGCCGCTGGTTTCGGCGTATGAAAACGCCACTCTTTCGCGGTGAGATCTTCAAAATTACCACGGTTCTTAATGACCACGGTTTATCCGACCATGCCCGTTATTTTGACCGTCATCAACGGCGTATGCACTACCAGCAATTCCGTGCTGACGATTGCTTAATCGGATCAGGTACCGTCGAAAGCGCCATTAAGCAATTCAAAGTCCGCTTGACTGGCCCTGGTATGCGCTGGGAACGTGCCAATGCTGATCGCATGTTAGTCATTCGTTCTGCTATCCTGAGCAATGAATTTGATGCGCTATGGGACGCTGCCTGATGTTTGCCCCTAATCTGGAATGCACCCCCCAGTCCCTACCCGCTGGTTTCCGATGAGGCAATCCGCTATAATCAGGCTGATTCTAACACTGGAGCCTTAATTATTATGCGGATTCTCGTTACAGGCGCGAAGGGTCAGGTGGGCCGAGAACTGATGCGGCAGTTAGCCCTCGACCACAGCGTCACTGGTATCGACATTGAAGAACTAGACATCACCGACGGCCAGCGTGTGTTGGAATTTATCACTGATTTGAAGCCAGAAATAGTGATCCATCTGGCAGCGTTAACTAATGTAGATTACTGTGCCAAACATCCTGATAAGGCGCTGTGGATCAACGGCTATGGAACGCGCAATGTGGCGTTGGGTTGTCAGGCGGTGGACGCGACACTGGTGCATATCAGCACCAATGAGGTTTTTGACGGGACGAATACAGGGGCTTACCTGGAATATGATGCGACTAAGCCTGTTAATCCTTATGCTTATAGCAAATGGGTGGCGGAACGAATGGTGCGCGATTTGGTGAAGCGGCATTATATTGTGCGGCTATCGTGGTTGTTCGCACATGGGGGACGTAATTTCATCCATGCCATTTTGGGTCGTGCGAAGTCAGGGCAACCGTTGCGCGTGGTTGTCAACGAAGTCGCCACGCCAACCTATAATCCTGATGCGGTAGCGGCCATCATTCAATTGATGACGACTGGCATGTATGGCATTTATCATCTAACGAATGAAGGCCGGGCGTCACGCTGGGATTTTGCGCGGTATGTGCTGGACATTGCGGGTTTTCAGGACACACCGATTGAACGTATCAGTTCGTATGAGTATCCACGCACCTCAAAGCCACCGGAATATGCAGTGTTGCGAAACTTTGCAGCAGCACGGCTAGGGATCAAACTACGGCCCTGGCAGGATGCGGTCCGAGCTTTCTGTGAAATCGAGTTCCCGAACGTGGTCTGAGGTGGTATTTCAAACGACGATGGTGGCAGGCCGGATGTCGATTATCATTCCGCACTGGAATGGTAAGCATCATCTGGAGACATGCCTATCCGCGCTGCAGGCCCAAACTTATCCCAACATTGAGGTGATTTTGGCCGACAATGCGTCTACAGATGGGTCCCAAGCGTATGTTCGCGAATATTTCCCGGATACCATTATCGAGCAATTGCCAGAGAATCGGGGGTTTACTGGGGCGTGTAATGCTGGGATACGAATTGCCAGCGGGGAATATATCGCGCTACTGAATAATGATACTGAGGTTGATTCAAACTGGGCAGCAGAAGTCGTGGCCGCCTTTGAGCGCCAGCCGGATGCAGGCTTTGTGGCGTCTAAGATGTTGTTATTTGAAGAACGGGATCGGTTTCATACAGCGGGCGATTTCTATCGAGTAGATGGGCAACCCGGGAATCGGGGCGTGTGGGAAAAAGACACCGGGCAATATGACCACGAAGCGTATGTGTTCTCCGCGTGTGGCGGCTCTAGCGTATACCGACGTTCAATGTTGGAAGATATTGGTCTACTGGATGATGATTTCTTTTTCTCTGCCGAAGATCTGGATCTAGCCTGGCGAGCGCAATTGCAGGGTTATCAATGCCTATACGTACCGACGGCTGTTGTGTATCATCAGTTGTCGGCCAGTGGTGGTGGTGTGACTGCCAGCTTTTATAACGCTCGCAATCTGATCTATCTGTTGGTCAAAGATTATCCGGCAGCTCTGTGGAGACGCTACTGGTGGGCAATTTTGCGAAATCAGTTGCGCCAAACGCGCGAGGCATTGCGAGCCTGGCGCGGCAAAGCAGCACGGGCCACCCTGCGCGGGCAGATGGTTGGAGTATTGCGTGCGCCGAGCATTTTCTTCCGCAAACGCCGCGCCATTCAACATAGCCGTAGTGTATCTATAGCATATTTGGAATCTATTTTGTCTCCGATTGAGGGACGGTCTGCATCATCCGCAGCAACCGATGAACAAGCGTCCCCAGTAACACAAGATGCAGGAGCATAGCTTGGGCGAGAAGCCATCCTTATCAATTGTCATTCCCGCTTATAACGAAGGTAATATAGATCGGCTGCCGAAGAGTATAACGGAAATCGTGACGTTCGTGCAGCGACAAGGTTTTCCAATAGAAGTCATCATTGTCAACAATAACAGCACTGATAATACACAAGCCGTTATTGACGATGCGGCAGCGGAGTTTCCGTTCGTCAAGCCGATGTTTGAAGAAACGCAAGGCAAAGGTGCAGCGGTGCAAACAGGAATGATGGCGGCGCAAAACGATTATCTATTTATCTGCGATGCGGATTTATCAATGACAATTGAACAGGTGGTAAATTTCCTGCCGCCCAATCTTGAAGATTATGATATCGCCATTGCTAGCCGTGAGGGGCCGGGAGCCAAGCGTGTGGACGAGCCAGAATTCCGGCATATTATCGGCCGCATGTTCAATCTAATTGTACAGGTTTTCGCAGTCCGTGGGTTGCGCGATACTCAATGTGGCTTCAAAAGTTTTCGGCGGGAAATCGCACACGAATTGTTTCCATTGCAGACGATAGATGGTTGGACGTTTGATGTAGAATTGCTGCACATCGCACAAAAACGAGGCTATACCATTCGGGAAGTGCCAATTACCTGGTACTACAAGAACAATTCCAAAATTAAACCATTTAGAGACGCACTGAAGATGTTCCGTGATGTTTTAAGAATCCGGTGGAACAGTTTGCGCGGGCGATATAATCGTTAAGCCAATCTAGCCCTCAACTGGCAAGAATTCCAGTGTTTCTGTGGTAGCGTTCGACAAATCGTGATAATAGCCGCGCCGTTCAGGGTTGACCAGTTGGGCGAGTTGATACATGGCCTCATCTGTCATCTGGCGCATTATCTCGCGGGGAATGCGGGGCTGATCACCCGTTTTGAAGCGGAATGCCGGCCCAAAGCGAATCTCGATACGCGTGCGGCGGAGGCGCTTCATATTACGGCTCACTTTATCGGTATATTCGAGTCCAATGGGCACAATGGCAGCATTGGTTTTTGTGGCAACATAGGTAAATCCCTCTTTGACCTCAATCATCTGGGGCTGGCGCGTGCCTTCGGGAGCGATGAGTATGCAATGCCCAGCGTTGAGAAGGTCGATGGTGTTGGTGAGTGCCTTGCGATCAAAATTATGGCGATCCACTGAATAGACGCCCCATAACCGCGCCAATGTTCCCACAAACAGATTCCGCAAATTCTCAACTTTAGACATAGGCACGACAAAACGATTGGTCACGGCTCCCATCACAACAATGGGATCAGGAAACCCAATATGGTTCATGACCAGCAATGTCGGACCATCGGAGGGAATATACTCTGTGCCCGTAATTCTCGGTTTGACGATCAGGCGAAAACCCAGTGGGCGCAGCAACCAGTCTCGCAGGATGCGCCGTCGCCAGTTACACCGTTTCTGACGACGGACAATATCTGGTACAGGCGAAGTAGACTCAGCGGTTCCCATCGCGACGCTTCCTCTTTCGGATGGCTTTTTGTTTCCGCTGTGTCTGTTGTTTATTCAACGATTTTTTGAGATCTTCCACTTCATCACGGGTCAGGCGACGCGATTTACCGGGCCGCAAATCTCCCAGTTCCAACGGACCGATATGGGTGCGAATAAGCCGCTCGACTGGATGTCCCAATACCTCAGCAATGGTACGAATTTGGCGCTTATGACCTTCGCCCATAACAACGCGCAGCCAGGTCGTTCTGCGGGTTTGGCTCAAGACACGTACAGAACAGGGTGCAGTATGGAAGCCATCGGGCAATTTGATACCACTACGCCAACTATTCAATTTATGTTCATCAATTTGACCTTCGATCAACACTTTGTAGGTTTTCTTATGTCCATAACGCGGGTGAGTGATCTGGTTGGTCAATTCACCATCGTTAGTCAGCAACACCAATCCCTCGCTATTGAGGTCAAGTCGTCCGACAGGATAGAGGCGCACATCAGAGTTCACCAGCTCCGTGATAAGAGGACGATCATGCAATGGCTCATCTTTCACCGTGGACAGGACGCCGCGTGGTTTATGCACCACAAAATATTGCCTGGGTTCAGGTTTGGGCAATCGCTGCCCCTTCACATGAATTTCATCGCGCTCAGGATCCGCCTTCTGACCTAACTGTGCAATTTGCCCATTAACTGTGACAGCTCCTGCTGCAATGAGGTCTTCAGCGCCACGTCGCGAGGCCAGCCCCGCCTGGGCAATCAGTTTTTGTAAACGTTGTTCCATAGTTGGTTATTCATTCCTTGTCACCACCAGTTGATAGTCACCACCGGATAAATCTCCGAAACTGGAAGCTTCAATAATCATTTGCTGTTCAGCCTCAAGCTGTACGATGATGCGCGGGTTAAATCCTCCGGCGCTATCATCATCTTCAGCAAGTAACTGGTTTTCAGCATTGTATACATAGAGATAAGGGTCGTAAACCTGGTCTTCGTTGGTGCTAGTCAAGATCACGCTATAGGAACCCGCTTCAGGGGCAGTGAAGCGCCAGGTATGGCGTTCGGCGCGGGGTAACGTGCTCGTGATGGGAATATCAACTTGCAAATCGCCGCGTGCGCTCTCTGTTGCGACAGTTGCGGGGTCAGTGGTCGATGTCTGGAATTGCAGTTGGTAAGTTTGTTGGCCCGGTCCGCGATAGTGTATCAGGATCAGATACTCAGTGGCGATAGGCATAACGTTTTCAGTATATAAACTACCCATTGAGGACTCGGCGACATCAGCCCAGATAATATCCATAAGTTCAATCTGGAAATCCTGGGGTAGGCCTTCACCACCATTGCCAGTTAGCAGTGTAAGAGAAAGATATTGTTCGGGAGGGACAACGACAACCCACAGGGAATAAGTATCTTCAGGATTATGCAGAGTGTCCAATATAGCAATCGAGTCATCGTTCATGATTGGAACATAGCGACCAGGCTGGCCTGCTGGCGAAAAATAAGTCCGTCCTTCGGCCAACGATAGATAATAAGCCCCGCCGATAGTAGCATTATATTCACGCAGATAGACCGTGTAACGTCCGCTTTCGGGCAGGCGAAGATCGGTCAGGGCCGGATTGCGTTGATAGCCGCCGTCGTCGTCGGTGAATCGTTGTCCACCAGGAGCCACTATCTCCATAACCATATCCAATAACTCGTTGGGATCAACAGGCACAGCGGAAATACTGATGACCTGTCCAGCAGTACCCCAGAAATGCCATTCGTGTATGGTAGTGGGCAACAGGCGGCGCGAAACTGTCTGGCCGACCTCAATCTCGCCAACTAGCGGAGATGCCATTGGGTCGGTTATCAGTAATTCGAGCATATAGGGACCCTGAGCGTCGAAAACATAGGATGTGACCGTGATGAAGTAAACCCCATCAGCGGGCAACTGGAAATTGACGATGGCAGCGTTCTGACCACGTCCATCGTCATCATTTTCATCCAGGATGTTGCCATCAATATCAAGAAATTCCAGATAAGAGTCAAAACTGGTCGAGGATAGCAGCACCGATACCTGATCTCCGGCACTGCCTCTGAAATAATAGTAAACTTCTTCACTATCCAGTGTGCCTGCCAATAGTTCATTGTATTGGATTGGTAAGCTTTGTTCGATTGTTGGAGGAAAACCTAGGCCGGGTTCTAAAGAAAGCGTGTATGCCCCTTCACCCAGATTATCATAAGAACGAGCGAAGATACGATAATGTCCGGTTTGGGGCAAGACAATGTCGTAGAGTGTCGCATTGCGTCCGCGCCCGCTATCGTCATCAGTAAATAGTGGAATATGCTCATCAATAGGGCTGTATAGTTCCAAGAATGGATCAAACTCGTTAGAACGCAGGCGGATAGTGATGTGTTGACTCGCTTCGCCTTCAAACTCCCAGATGTCCCAACGCCCAATCGTCAGGTGGTCAGTTACCGTTTGTCCAATTTCAATGGGTATGCCGGGCAGCGGGCCGGAGGGAATAAATGTGGATGGGTCCATTCCTTCGGGCGTTAGGGTAGGAGGAATGAAAGTGCTGGTGGCGTTGATGGTCGGAAGCGGGTTCGCAGTTGGAGCGTCAACTACCCGCAGCAAGATTTCATATGATCCTGTAGTTCCTTCGGCGCCAGATACCAGCAGGCGATATGTCGAGGTGGCAGGCAGGCGAGTTTCGAGCATCGCATTGCCTTCGGTGACCAGGTTATCTTCTGCATCGTACAGCATGATGACAGGTGAAAGAATCGAATCTGTTGTAGGTGTCACAGAAACATGGACAGTTGCCGCGCCTGTACCATCGAATAACCAAGTGTCTACCTCATCTGTCGAGGCGATAGATCCATTGAATGGTATATCGGGAGTCAGCCACTCACCCTCTTGGGCAGCGACAGAATTCCAGATGAAAACAATGGCGATACAGACAAACATACCCAAAATGAAACGGCGTTTCATGTTTATTTCTCCCCCTATCCTAACGAATCTCCCAATGCAGGGTAAATTCACCCGCACTGAACTGATAGCCGTAAACGCGCAAGACATAAACCCCGTCTTCCTCAACAATCAAGGTCAGGCGTGGATTGATGTCGTAATTCTGACCGAAGCCAATATCGTCGACCAGTTCTAACAATGTACCATCTGGACGACTGATCTCCAGCACACCGTCGAAGCCCCAATGCCCCTCAACGCGTACATCAAAGACCTGGCCGGTTTCCAATTCAACCTCGAAAGTCAATGCGCCACCGAAGTCCACGCTCAGTAGTTCGGAGCCGCTTTCGGTTAAGGCCACACTCTCTGGCTCAGGTTGTGTGGCGGTAGGTGTGGGGCTGCTGGGTATCTCGGCAAGCGTGGGGCTGCTCGTGGGAACGGACGTGGTTGTTTCTGTGATCAGACGTTCTCTTTGCCACGACAGACGATAAGCTCCAATCGAGTCATGGCTGAAAGCAGCGATATGGATGCGATAGGTCCCAGTGGTTGGCGCTACTACGTCTGCCAGAAAAGCATTGCGATCATCGCCACCATCATCATTAAAAGCAAGTGATTCCCCATCAGGAGCAACCAATTCGACCATTGGATCAAAGAATTCATCCGTATCGTCCCACACTTCAACAGAAATGGTGACAGTATCGCCCGCCGCTAATTCAACGACCCAAACATCACGCACGCCGTAGGCTTCTAATTCGGCGACAATAGGTTCATTATTGAATGTTTCACCCTGCTCCACATCCCGTAGGATGAAGCCCTCATTGAGTGCCAATAAATAGGCTCCCGTACCTAAGCCGTCAATGCTGGTGGCGTAGATGGTGTAAACACCGGTAGCGGGTAGCTCGAAATTGATGACCAGTGCATCCAATGAGTCGTTGTGGTTATCATCCTCAGCAATAATTTCGCCATTGGGAGCCTGCAGCTGGATAAAGGGGTCGAAAGTCGCTCCCTCCAATGCGTGCAGACCGAAGGTGATCTGCATCTCGGCAAATCCCAGGAAGCTAAAGCGATGCGTATCCCCATCTTGTGTGAATTCGCCAATATAGACATCGCCCAGTTCCAAACGTGTCGATTCACGACCGATTGACGCAGGGTTACCAGGTGTCGGAGGCAATGTTGGCTGGGCAGATGAGGAGGTGGGTTGAGGAGTGGCAAAATCGAAATTGATCGGTGACACACTAAGTTCATACCCTGTATCACCTGCACCAGTATTAAAATCCCCAGAGAGTGTCAGGTGATATACCCCTCCCTCTAGATAGAGCAACGGTAAATTGACCACTCCCTGGTCATCGGTTTTCAGACTGATAACCAAATTGCCAATGGCATTGAACATCTGGATCGTTAGAGGGGCGTTGCCACTCGTGCGGATCACTGTGAGTGCGATGCTAGTTCCGGTCGGGACATCCAGCGACCACTCATGCTCGGCAGCTACAGGAGTCAATATACCAGTGACCGTCTGTCCTAGAGGAAATACGTCGCCACTTTGCCAGAGTTGTTCAGATGTGTTGTCAAGTTCGCTGGCCTGGACAGGCTGCCAGAAGAACGTCAACGTGAAGATTATTAAGCTAATAAGAATCAATCGTTGCATAGACCTATATTCCTTCTTCGGCAGCATTATAACATTGATAGGGCAAACATAAACAGATAGCATGTTCATGGCAGCGAACTTCACTTCAGGAAACCTGTCTGGTAGTTGGGGATTTTCTAGTGCAACTCTTATTGAGCCGTGTTGGGCGCTGTGGTATGATGTTGTCGTAGAGAACCGCAAATCGGGCTTATTTTGAGGTTTTTTTATCATTAAAGAGGATACCGGCACATAGCCTATGACAAGCGAAGCACCCTTCGACAATACTCATACCCATTCCTTGTACAACAACGACGTTCCCTCAATGAATGACTATCCTCCAGTCAGCATTTCCACTGGCCTGGATGAAGACGACGAGGAGCAAGGACTTCAAATTCCGCCCGAATTGCCAATTTTGCCGCTGCGTGGTACTGTGGTTTATCCACATACAGCCATCCCTCTGACTGTTGGACAGCCACGCTCGATTCGCCTGGTGGACGATGTCGCGACGAGTAATCGTCTAGTGGGATTGTTTGCCGCCATTGATCCAGCCCTGGAGACGCCCAACCCTGACCAGATTTATACCACTGGTACACTAGCACAAATTCATCGCCTGTTCCGTGCCCCGGACGGAACAATCCGGCTGTTAGTGCAGGGGTTGGCACGCATCCAAATCGACCATTATGTTGCCACCGAACCGTATTTGCGGGCCGAAATCACACCGCATCCTGAAGATTTTGCGGAATCGCTTGAAATTGAGGCGCTGGTGCGGAGCGTGGTCGATCAATTCACCCGCCTCTCAGACCTGATGCCCAATTTACCTACCGAGTTGATTGCGTCGGCGCTCAATGTCGATGATCCACTGCAATTGGTGTATACCATCGCCACCTATGTCCGCATCGACCTGGAGGATCAACAGCGGCTATTGGAAGTGGATAACGTTGGCGACAAACTGCGGGTCTTGATGAGTATTCTCAATAAAGAGCTAGAGGTACTTGAGCTGGGCCATAAAATCCAGAGCGAAGCGCAATCAGAGATGGAAAAAGTCCAGCGCGAATATTTCCTGCGCGAGCAATTGAAGGCCATTCAGCGCGAGTTGGGCGAAGGCGATGAGCAACTGGTCGAAGTTGAAGAATTCCGCGAGAAAATAGCCAAAGCCAATATGCCTGAAGAAGCTGAACGCGAGGCTCGACGGGAACTGGATCGGCTTTCCAAGTTGCCCACTGCTGCCGCTGAGTATGGTGTCATCCGGACTTATCTCGATTGGATGGTGAACTTACCCTGGGACATCCGCACCGATGATAATCTCGACATCAGCCATGCGCGGGAAGTGCTGGATGAAGATCATTACGACCTGGACGATATTAAAGAACGTATCCTGGAGTTTCTGGCCGTTCGCAAATTGCGACAAGAACGAGCTGAGGAACTATCGGAACACAAGGTTACGGACTATGTTCGGCGGCGGCGCGAAGGAGCGATCTTATGTTTTGTTGGCCCGCCGGGCGTTGGTAAAACATCTTTGGGGGCGTCGATTGCGCGGGCGATGGAGCGCAAATTCATCCGCATGAGTCTGGGTGGAGTGAGAGACGAGGCCGAGATACGCGGATTTCGCAGGACTTATGTGGGGGCTATGCCAGGCCGTATTATCCAGACGATTCGCCGGACGGGTAGCCATAATCCGGTGATGATGCTAGATGAAATTGACAAACTGGGGCGCGATTTCCGGGGCGATCCAGCTTCAGCATTGTTGGAAGTGCTTGACCCTGAACAGAATAATGAGTTTCGGGACCATTATTTGGATGTAGCCTTCGATTTGTCAGAGACCATCTTCATCACGACGGCAAATGAACTAGACCCGGTCCCACGTCCGTTATTGGATCGTATGGAAATCATCGAACTGAGTGGATATACCGAGCAGGAAAAGCTGCAAATTGCATTACACTATCTTGTGCCACGTCAGATTGAAGAAAATGGACTGTTTCCAGAAGAGGTCACCTTCACAGAAGAGGCGATTCTGACTATCATTCGAGATTATACCCGCGAGGCCGGTGTGCGAAATCTGGAACGGCAAATTGGCAAGGTGGCTCGCAAGATAGTGACACGGATTGCTGAAGGCAAGAATGATCACATTGTGGTGACACCGCAGAAAGCGCGTGACCTGTTGCGACACCCGCCGTATGGCTATCGGACCGAAATACAGGAGCGTGTAATGCGTCCAGGGGTGGCGACCGGACTGGCCTGGACACCCGTCGGTGGCGATATTCTGTTTGTGGAAGCGACACAGATGCCGGGCAAAAACGGACTACAATTGACAGGGCAATTAGGATCGGTCATGCAAGAAAGTGCCCGCGCTGCTTTCAGCTATTTGCGCTCAAAGGCTGATGAGTTTAACTTGAGTGCGAACTATTTTGAGTCTCGTGATTTTCACCTGCATGTTCCGGCGGGTGCAATTCCGAAAGACGGTCCTTCTGCGGGAGTCGCGATGGCTTCAGCACTGGCATCATTGTTCACAAGTCGCCTGACGCGGCGCAATATTGCGATGACCGGTGAAATCACATTGCATGGTCAGGTATTGCCAGTGGGTGGCGTGAAAGATAAGGTATTGGCAGCACATCGGATGGGATTGGATACGGTCATTTTGCCTGTCCGCAACGAACCTGAATTGGAGAAGGTTCCGACTGAAGTGCGGCGTTCAATGAAGTTCATTTTGGTGAAAACAGTGGATGATGCATTGAGCGCAGCACTGGAACCCGAAACCTATGATCCTTCAACACGACGACAGTATTTTCAACATACTGATCTGATGTAGAGGATAGAAAGCGAGAAACTGAAGTTGCCTAAAGTAATGATCGTTGACGATGACCGAAATTCAACTGCATTGTTGAAAACTTTATTGGAGATGGATGGGTTCGAGGTTACGGTTGTATTGCGTGGAAGTGAGACGATGACCAAAGCCTTAGAATTTACGCCGGATGTTTTCCTGATCGACTTCCATCTCCACGACACCATAACCGGGGTTGAACTCGTCACGAAATTGCGGTCATCGACAGAATTTGCCAGCACACCAATCGTGATGGCTTCTGGGCGCGATGTTGGCAAAGAGGCACAGGCCGCTGGCGCAAATATGTTCCTGGTCAAGCCATATGACCCCGGAAAACTGGCCGAACAATTGATGGGCCTGATCAATTAGTGCCTGTTACATAACTACCCCTAATGAAATTTCGGTTTACCTGGCTTCAGGTAGCCAGTTTTGTGTTTTCCACGGAGACTATATTTTGTGACAACTAAATCAAGCCGTTCAGCACGAATGCAATGGTATCGGATGGATTTACACCTCCATACCCCTGGCTCTATTGATTATCAAGAGCCGTCTGCAACCTATCTAGATATTCTTCGCAAAGCCGAACTACGCAACCTGGAGATTATTGCTTTCACTGACCACAATACAGTGCGCGGCTATGCGGCCATGATGCAAGAAATTGAGCAATTGGAGTTCTTGGAACGCCTGGGGCGTGCCGAACCCGATGAAAGCCGCCGGTTGGCTGAATATCGCCGTTTACTTGACAAGATCCTGGTGCTGCCAGGATTTGAATTTACAGCAACATTTGGGTTTCATATCCTTGGTATTTTCTCGCCAGACGCCCCGTTGCGCCAAATTGAACACATCCTAATGAGTCTACGCATTTCTCCGGCAGTCATGGATGAAGGTAATCCCGCTGCTGGAGCATCGTCGGATGTTCTGACCGCCTATCGTGCTATCAATGAAGCAGGTGGCATTGTCTTAGCTGCTCATGCCAACTCAACGCACGGGGTTGCCATGCGGGGCTTTGACTTCGGCGGCCAGACCAAAATCGCCTACACCCAGGACCCACATCTCCATGCATTAGAAGTTACTGACCTGGAAAAACGTGGACGATATACCACTTCACGATTTTTCGATGGTTCCAAACCTGAATATCCGCGCCGAATGCGATGTATTCAAGGTTCTGACGCACATCGCTTGAGCGCCGACCCCAGAAGCCCGAAAAATCTGGGCATTGGGGATCGCGTGACCGAGGTATTGCTGCCTTCCTGTTCGTTTGAAGCATTGATAGCGTTGTTTCAAGGAACGGATTTTGCCCGTACCCGCCCCTATCGTAGTTCGCGTGATCCTTACGATCATATCCAGGCAGCACGTGAGGAAGGCCCAAATATTGTGCAATCCTTCCATGAATCCATGACACGCCGCAACGGGCATCTGTATAACATTATCACTGATGTGTGCGCAATGGCGAATACCAACGGTGGGACAATTTATGTGGGACTGCATGGAAATCCCAATAAGAAGCCTGTGGGTATTGAGAAATTTGGTAAAGCCATTGAGCAATTGCACAATGAAATTGACAGTAAAATAACACCCAAACTAGACGTTGACATCGATCCCCAGGAAAGTCAGGGACGAACCATCATTCGCATTCAAGTGCCGCGTGGTCCAGATGTGCCGTATGCCATCGACGAAAACAAGATCTATGTACGGGACGATACGGAAACAGGACTGGCGGTGCGCGATGAAATTGTGCAGATGGTGGTGCGTTCCGCCAAAGCACAAACACCGAGTGACGAAACTCCCGTTGAAGAAGCCGCCCATGAGGGAGGACTTACAGCACCGCGGACGGGAGTGGAGATCATCGCTACCGAGGAACGCCAGAATCGCCTCTATCATACAGTGCGGGATTTACGAAATGGCAGCACCGTCCGCAATGTGACACGCACATCAGCCAGGCGTTTGTGGCACTATGCCATCACGGAACACGAGAGCCGCACACTGACTCGTGATATGGTGCAATGGCGAGGTGAAGTCGGTCTAATCAAGCGTTATCGACGTGGGAATGATGTCCGATTTGACCTGGCACAATTCGATGGCAGCAACATTCATGCCTATTATGGTGTGACCGAAGAAGGACTACATGGTCCCTGGCAAGCGTTTGCTGGTATGGATGACGAGGAATAGCGTGTCTTGAGCAAGCTGGTCGCCATACATCGCCGTCGGGAACTCATTGCTTTGGTAGGGATGTGTTTTCTGGCGGCGATGTTGCGTCTAGGATCACCGGAAATTGTTGAATTCAAACGGGATGAGGCCAACCTCTCGCGCCTGTCGATTGATCTTGCCACTGGTGAGCAGTTTCCCTGGCTAGGCATTGGTTCTTCGGTCGGTTTTCCCAATTCGCCGATCAATGTCTACCTTTTCGCCCTCCCCTATACAATCAGCCATAATCCATTAATTGCGTCACTCTTCGTCGGGTTTTTGAATATCGTGGCGGTGGCATTGTTGTGGCGAATGACACGGCGTTATTTTGGTGAGACAGCCGCGCTGATGGCCGGGTTATTTTATGCAGTCAGCCCATGGGCGGCCATCTATTCGCGCAAAATCTGGGCACAGGACGTGTTGCCGCCATTTGTGATGGCGACCGTATTTACTGGCATTCTCGGCTTTTTAGAAGAACAACCGAAACGATGGTCACAGTTACTCCATGTGCCACTGCTGGCGATAACGGTCCAAATCCACTTTGGGGCGTTTACATTGATTCCGCTAACGGGACTGATACTGGGGCTGGGTTGGCGTAACATCCGGCGTGAATTTTGGCTGGGCTTGGGAATCGCCGGGCTGGCTTGTCTGCCCTATCTGTATGGACTGTATGATGCTGATATGTTGCACACTGCCTCTATTCGGGAGAGTCTGGATCGTCCAACGGAGGAAACGGCAGTTCCAGTGGGCACAGTCGATTCTGCTGCGTTAGATTATGCGTGGTTCACGGTGGCGGGCACAGATATTCATTCGCTGGCGGGTGAACACCAGTTTCAACGTTACTTGGATAGCGTGCCATCTGTTTATGCATTGTTTAAGTTGATTCCTTTGAGCGTTGTCATCACTGCGCTGGGAATGGGTGTTACTGCTTATCGACGGCGTTCGCGATTATTGGTCGTCTTACTGGCATGGTTAGTATTGCCAGTGGCAGCATTCATTTATACCTGGGCGGCTCCTCAACCACATTATATGATTCCCATGATGCCAGTAGCATTTTTAGTGTTGGGCGTTGGTATTGATTATGTCCAGCGTCACTTGAAAACTGTAGTGTATGTATCAGTAGCAGTGGTGGTTATCCTGCAAGCCTGGCTGTTATTGGCGTTATTCGGATTTTTGGGAAGCCATAATACAATTGGTGCGTTTGGAACACCGTTAGGGCATCTATTGGATGTACGCTCGGCGGTAATGGACAGCCAGGCCTCGCGTATTATTGTCGTCAGTGATGGGGATACACCACCGTTTGATGGGGAAGCAGCAGTGTGGAATGTGTTACTGACCGATCTACCAGCGGTAGGATTCGTTGCCAGTGAATATTTATGGCCGCTACCTGTAGATGATAAAACGATGCTGTTGGTATCGCCCAGAGCAGACGACAACTGGTTGACAAACACAACTCATCCACCGAATCAGGTATTCAATCTGCGGCCTGACGAGGGTCAATATCAGCTTTGGAATGAGATACCATTTGATACACCTAATGACCTGCAAAACATCGATGCGCGTTTTGAGAATGGGGTAAGGTTAGTAGGACTGTGGAGAGAAGACGAGGCGACACTGTGGCTGGTCTGGGAACTGCCCGTGCCACGTGATGAAACGCAATATATCGTCTTCGTTCATACAATGGACGAAAGCGACAACCGGCTTGACCAGGTGGATTTACCGTTCTGGCAACAGAGTTATTGGCAAGAAGGCGACCGCTTATTGATGCGAACCACATTGCCAGCCTACGCTGAGACGCAGTCGCTTCGCATTGGAATGTATACACTGATCAGCGAGAATAATTATCGCACCAGTGAATTACTTGATTCAGAGGGGCGGTATGTGGATCAATGGTTTGTTGTTAGATTGAATCAATAAGGATCGTTCTGAGAATAGCCAGTGTAGCGCCGTGCCCCGATGATATGCCCCCATTGCCCAATCAAATGAAAACTAAGGACAGTTGCCAGTACCAGCGCAAATGTGGCGGGAAGGGTGAGAACAACAATGCACAAAAGACCTAACAATGGCGAGGAAAATAGCAACCCGATGCTGACACCAGCCAGGACCACTGGAACACCCCCCAGCAAAGATACAAAAGCCATATTGACGAGCAGCGGCAATACTTTGTCGGTGTGAGCTGTCGTGTCGTTAATGCGATCTGGGATGTTGAGGAAATCGGCAAAGTCACCGGTGGCGGCGAATTGGGCAATGGCGGAGTAGAAGAGCGGCGTCATGATGACGATGTAAAGTAGCAGGGTCAGACTGATGCAACACAGAAATAGTGTTGCCACCTCACTACCACCGAGCGACCACACCACCCCCGTCATGCAACTAAAGAGCAAAATTGGGGCAGCATAAATGAGGCCTCCCAGGAATAACATGAACCCGTTGGTGAGATCCTGGGTGTAGTTTCGCCAATCGGGGAGAGTTTTTCGGCTGTTTGCCACACGACGTATTAGACGAAGCCCATAGCCCATGAGTATAAACCAGCCAGCAACAGGAATGAATAACAATACAGTGGCCGTCGCCAACTTGCCAATCCACTTGGAATCATCAAATGTATATTGAAAAGCTCTGACCAGACTCATAGGCTAACCTGCGCGGGTCCAAATGCGGTGTACAGTCATAGATCGGCGTGAAAATGGCGCTTTCATCTCCTGACGAGAAATCTGCACAACTTCCAAGTCGCCTGGATCTCCCAAAGTGGTGATATAGCGTTGTAAAGAAAGGCTAGTCGGTTGGGAAATCATGAGGGCCAATACCGAGAGAACAATCAGGGTTGGCAGACGGCCAAAGCGGTCTTTCCAACTCGTGTTGGCTCCTACTGTCCCGACGAGGGTGGCAAGACTGGTCATAAAACCGGCGGTGACTAGACCTGTGCCGCAATTGGGATGTACGGCCAGTCCATGATCACCTTTTCGCATTCGGGAAATGGCTTCTTCGACGGCGGTTTTGACATCTTCCGTTTCAGCCGTGCCGTATATAAAAAACCCATCTACCACAGCTCGCCCACCCAGAATTTTTAATTCGCGAGTTTGACGCGCCATCATATGGATAGTGGCATGTTCCAGGCCATGATTACGCCGGATGCGTCGAATGGGGCGTAGATTCAAAAAAGGAGCCAATAAGAGGCTAATTGCTCTAATCATGCAAAATCTCCACGCTCAAATTGAACGCTAACAGCGTAGCACGTTCGTCTGGCCGCGACAATACTACATTAGCCCTAAAAATTTGTCAGCATCGATATTGCCACCGGAAATGATGATGACAGTTTCATCAGGCGCGTCCACTTTTTCTCCCAATATGGCGGCAATACCCACCGCCGCCGCGCCTTCAATTATCCAGCCATGTGTTTGGAACATCCAGCGCATTGCCTCAATGATTTCATTTTCTGCAACTAACACAACCTTATCAGTATATTGCAGGCACAGCGGTATTGTGATGGCCCCCGACTCGATGTCGCCGGATAATCCATCGGCGATGGTCGCCTGCTGAGGATAATCAACACCATAGAAGATATTGTACATGGCTGGCGTGGCAATGGACTGAACACCGATAATTTCAATATCGGGCGCGATGTGCTTGGCGGCCATGGCTACCCCTGCCAATAATCCGCCCCCGCTGGTGGGAACCAAGATGCGTTTCACTGATGGCAATTGATTAAAGATTTCTAGGGCGATTGTGCCCTGTCCTGCCACCACATAAAAATCGTTGTAGGGTGAGATAAACAAACGGTCTTGTTCTTTTTCCAATTGGCGAGCGTGCAGTTCCGCATCATCATATATATCGCCATGCAAGAGTGTTTCGGCTCCGTACTGCTCGGCACCCTTCACTTTACGCTGAGGAGTATGAGTGGGCATAACAATGGTCACCTTTGCCCCAGCCAGAGTTGCGCCATAAGCAACACCAATAGCATGGTTTCCAGCAGAAGCGGCAATAATACCCCGCTCACGGGCGGCCTCAGCCTGCGATAATGTGGCATTCAACGCACCACGAATTTTGAAAGCGTGTGTGGGGTTCAGGTTTTCGAGCTTAAAATGAACATTTGTTCCCAACGCGGGAGCGGGTTCTAATAAGGTCGGTATTAGATAGGGTCGCAAACGGCGTTGGGCATTCAGAATATCACGGAACTCCGGTATTGATTGTGACATTATCAAGATTCCTCATCGGGTATTGTCTGGATCATCGTGTGCCACCCCAGAATACCCCAAACGAACACTAGATAAAATATGGTGTCATTAATAAATTGTCGTATATCAACGCCGAAAGAACAATAGCAACGATAGGCAAGCCCTTTGAAGATAAAGGGATTATTGAGTGTCGCATTTCCATTTGTTTTTGGATGGAATCCTGATTTTGATTCTGCTATAATGTGTGTACAAGGGCGTGCAGTGGCTTCGACGTGGGAGGCTGATTGCATGTTGCAAGCCGCGGAGTCTGACCGCGTGAACAACAGGCTAGCACTATAAGTGCCAACCAAAATCAACCCGCTATGGCTCTCGCCGCTTAATAGCGCGTGGGCGATAGTGCTGGCTCAAAAGTAGCCAGCCGTTCATCCCTCCCGTCTTCGTCCGGGAGGTTCGATGGGCGACACTAAAGACGAAGTGCGGTCCTGTCGACGCCGATAACACAGGCCTAAGCGACTATCGGCTAGTCGGTGGTGTACCGTGTTGGTCCGGGCTACCCTCGGCGAATGCAAAAGACCAACTACGCTTGTAGACGCATGTCGTCGATTCTTGCGGACGCCGGTTCAATTCCGGCCACGTCCACACAGTAAAAATGGCCCCGAAAATTCAGGGCCGTTTTTGTTTTATGGGCAGGTCTGATTCTTCTTATGCTTCAGCCAGGCCTTCCTGTAAACGATCATAGGTCCAACTGACATCAGCAGCGAAGGGATAGTCATAGGATTGTCCCCAATACGCCAGCCATTCATACACCTGCAATGCCGCAGGTTGTTGTCCGGTCATAATATAAATGCGGCCCAACAGGTAGTAAGTATCGGCCGTCTCACGAATCGCCGCCACCCCCTGCATTCGTTCCAACATGGAATCAAGTGTCGCAGCGTCTTCATCGGTCAGGCTCTCTAGATCAAAATCGAATAGATCAGGGCCATTTGCTGCATCGTCTATCCCCAATTTTTCCTTCGAGAAGGCAATGAACTCGGCCTCGACGCGGTAGAACAGGGCATCGGCATATTCCGGCGAGTCGGCATCCAAACTAGCGAGGATTTCTTCAGTCAGCAGTTCATTGATAACGACGGCTTCGTAACTGGCGGTATTGTAGTCGTTACGGGGACAGCGTGCGCCGAAGAGACAAGCCTGTCGCCAAGTAAATACTTCCTGCAGGAGCAGATCAATTTGGTTGGGAGCTTCTGCACGCAATTGTACATAAATGGCATGAGCTGTCGCGTAGTCGCCGGTGTTGAGAGCAATCTCGATCTGGGTTGTAGCCCATTGGGCGGCATTGCCTTGATCCAATGCAATGAGCGTGTCCAGATCTTCACCCGCCTTATCCCAATCGCGCCGTCCCGTGTAGATTTCAACGCGCAAGGCATAAGCTCGTTGGAGTGCCTCGGTATCACGGTTGGCATCGTCGAGCGTATTTTGGGAATCAATCAGTTTGTTAAGCAGGTAGAGTGCCTGATCCGGATTGCCTTCGCGCAACCGTGCCTCGGCCAGTAATGCATGGCCCATCGCAGAGCCAGGGTAGAATTCCAGATAGTATTCAGCGAAGGTAGCAGCCGTCCCGTAGCGAACAATACGCCGTTCTGGGCGCGTAGCCTCTTCAGCCAGACTCAAATAAGCCACAACGCGCTTTTGCAGGGCAAGTTCGGACACAGGATCAACATAAAGGGCTGTCGAAACATAAACTAGGGCAGCATCCGGATCGCCTAATGCCAGTTCAATATCAGCCAGACCCAACAACAAAATCAAGTTGCCAGCATTACGCTCGTTGGCTTCCAGGGCATCTTCTAAGACACGGCGTGCACCGTCGAGATTCCCCTGCTCCAGGTAAATTTTTGCCAATGTATCCGCAGCCTGGACAATCGCCGGATCAGTCGCCAGGGCCGCCTCACAATCTACTGCTGCACTCCCTAACTCAGCAGGGTTGATATTCAAACCACGTTGGTATTTCACAAAACACAGCCCGGCTGTTAGCAATGCCGACTCTTGACAGGAATTTGTCCCCTGCGGGCGTTCAGCAGCCAGGGCATCGCGCAGGAGGCGCTCGGCAGCGTCCAAATCACTCCGCCGCCCGCTCATCGCCATCCCAACTGCATCATAATAGTATGTTTCTTCATAGCAGTGTAAAGATTGTGAAACACGAATTGATTCCGAAATTTCGCTAACCTGCTCATAATCACTAACTGAGAAAAAGGCCACAGCAGTATTCATGCTACTCCCCGCACCAGAAAAACGCGGATATACAATAGTGGCAGTGGGATTTACCGCAGCTGCGTCACCGGGCCGCAAGCCGACTGGTGTTGGAAAAACAAGTGCGTTTTCTTGCAAATCCTCTGGTACCGGTGTATTGGGGTTCTGCGTTGGAATGAGCGTGTTAGTCGGAGTGAGGCTAATAATAACCTCCGCACGTCGGACCTGCTCGGTTGCATCGCCTCGCAAAGCATCCAAGACCGAACCGCCCAGCACCAATGCCAACACCAACACAGCGGCAACACCCAGGGCTGCTGCCGCGTAAATAGATGTACGCAGACGCCGCGCCGCGCCTTCACCATAGCGCCGTTTTTCTTTATGTACCCATTCGATCTCAAGTGGGGTGTAAGGAGCCGGATTGTAACCACGCAGAAAATCATCTAAAGCCGGTTGGATTTTCATGAGCGTTTCTTTGGAAACCACCGGCACATTAGCCTGGGGTGCAGCGGTCTTCTGCTGTTGTTCTTCCTGTTCAGGCGGTGCAGGCTCAATACCATAGGCTTTTAACCCTTTGATAGCGAGTTCATTTTGCGGATTAATTCCCAATAGTTGCCTTAAACAGAAAATCCGTTCCTGGTCGTTTCGTGCCACGCTGCTGAGCCAGAGCCATGCAGTTTCATTGTGGGGGTCAATCTTCACCATTTGCTGCAAAATTTGGAATGCCTGGTTCTTTTGTCCAGCTTTAGCCGCAGCGATACCTTGTTGAAGTAGTTGTTTTGCCCGATCCTGAGCCATAAGGTTTCCACTCTTTAAAGTCTAAAAACACTATGGCCCAATTCTACAACAAAGCCACGCAAGGTAACAATTGCTCAGTGTAAGCTCAGAGAAACCTCGCAGGTATCAACCAGACCGCCCCACAGATTATAGACCTGCAAATCTAGCCAAAACGGTCCTTGGGTGACAAATGGATCAACATTCACCTGCCCCAATTCACTTTCAGCCGGAACGCGGCGGTTGCTGTCGTAGACTCTATGGTAAAGTGTGCTGTC
This sequence comes from Aggregatilineales bacterium, assembly GCA_965215855.1. Lineage (GTDB taxonomy): Bacteria > Chloroflexota > Anaerolineae > Aggregatilineales > J027 > J027. The sequence goes on from CBDCER010000003.1 coordinate 2,048,811, forward strand.
GGCCGGTCTAACGCGCAGATAGTAGTAGCCGAAATATTCTATGTCGGCAATGCCGCGTACAATGAAGGTTGAGTATTGTAATCCAGTTCCCGACATAGGGTAAGTAATTTGAATACCGGGATGGTTGCATTGCTGCGAAGGTGGCAATGCGGCAGTAGGAGTTAGAAAAATAGGGGAAGATGGTGGCAGCAAAAGCGTTTGCCCACTGACCAGATCACTGCCTTCAATACAGTTACCTTCACGCACTACATCGGTTCGCAAACCGGCCTGAAGTGCCAATTCAAACAGTGTATCGCCCGGACGCACAATATATGGCACCCAATCTTCACGGGGGACGCAAGCCTGAGCAGAAGATGTCATCTCAAAAGGCGTAATTGTGATTGAGGGAAAAACAGTGATAGTAGGTGTTGGCGTATTGGTGGCCGTTGGTGTGTTAGTAGGCGTCCGAGTGGGGCGTGGGGTACGGGTCGGGCTTGGCGTAGCTGTATGGGTCGGCGTCGGTGTAGAAGTATTGGTTTGAGTAGGCGTAGTCGTCAACGTCGGCGTGCGGGTTGGCGTAGCCGATGGCCGGGGCGTATTGGTTGGCGATGGCGTTGGAGTACCAGTTTTTGTAGGTGTGCGTGTGGGACGCCGAGTGCGAGTCGGGCGCGGGGTTTCGGTATCGCCATCAAACTCCACTACCCGCTCAGTCTGGGTAGGCACAAGTGTATGGGTCGAAGTCACCGATGGTTCGGATGTAGACGTATTCGTAGGAGCTTGAGTGGTCACAATGGTCTCAGTAGAGCTGGCTTCGACCGATGAGGCAATCGTCCTGGTGGATGTAGGCGGTTGCTCAACAGCAGTACCTTCTGTGGCAGCTGCGGCAGCTGGTGATACCTCAGCCGCGACAGAGGCGCCATTGGCTTCGATTTGAGTGGGAGTCTGATTGCCAATCTGTAGAGCTTCAGGTGAGGGTGTGCCTGTTTCATCATCAGATTGGCTGCCGAGGTTGAGAACAATACCAAACATCAGTGCTAATGCTAATGCACTGAATACCACTACGGCGACAACTACTTCATTTTGTCGATCCCTGCGGCGCATGAACGCTATCCCAACCCCATAGCAATTTCAATTATATCCGATCATCTGCAAGCGTAGCACAAATTTTCGACTACGGATAGTCTTGAGTCTTGGAACCAAAAACACCAGCAAAACCCTCCTTAAGCGAGTTCTGCTGGTGTATTGTGTCATAATTGCGTGACTAGCTTTCGAGTGTGCTTAAATCGCCTTCGGGTAAGCCTAACGCACGGGCTTTTAATACACGGCGCATGATCTTGCCGGAGCGCGTCTTAGGCAATTTATCAACAAACTCAATTTTGGTCGGAACAGCAATCGGACCAACTTCGTGGCGGATATGTTGCTTCAAATCATCTTCTAGAGCTTCCGAACCTTCAAAGCCAGCTACCAGAATACAGTAGGCATAAATTACATTACCTTTGACCTCATCGGGGACACCAATCACTGCTGATTCGGCAACCGCAGTGTGGCTGACCAACCCCGACTCAATCTCGGCTGTGCCCAGGCGATAGCCGCTGACTTTGATAACATCATCAATACGTCCGATGACCCAGATATAGCCGTCTTCATCCTTACGGGCCGAATCACCAGCCAGATACCAACCTTGTTGTTTATAGCGACTCCAGTATTGCTCGATATAGCGGTCTGGGTCGCCGTAGACGGTCCGCAGCATACTCGGCCAGGGTTTCTTGAGAACCAGATAGCCATCTTTGCCGGGCGCACAAGAATTCCCATCTTCGTCCACAACATCGACTTCCTGGCCGGGGAAAGGTCGGGTGGCGCTGCCAGGTTTTAATGATACTGAAGGCAAGGGAGTAATGACGAAACCGCCCGTTTCGGTCTGCCACCAGGTATCCATAATGGGGCAGCGTTCCTTGCCAATAACACGATGATACCAACGCCAGGCTTCAGGGTTGATGGGTTCGCCCACTGTTCCCAACAAACGCAGAGAACTCAGATCTCGCCGGTTGGGCCAGGCATCGCCAAACCGCATCAAGCCACGAATGGCTGTCGGGGCAGTGTACAGAATGGTGATGCCATAGTCTTCAATCATCTTCCACCAGCGATCCGGATAAGGATGGGTGGGTGCGCCTTCGTACATAAAACTGGTTGCACCTAGAATCAATGGAGCATAAACAATGTAGCTATGACCAGTGATCCAACCTGGATCGGCGGCACACCACCAGCGATCATCGTCTTTGATATCGAAAACCCATTCCAGCGTGGTTGAGGTGTAAACCTGATAGCCACCATGTGTATGCAAAACACCTTTGGGCTTGCCAGTTGTACCACTGGTGTAGAGGATGAACAGTGGATCTTCAGCATCCATAACTTGCGTGGAGCAATAAGGGCTAGCGATGGGCAGGTTCAACAGATCGTGCAACCAATAGTCGCGTCCAGGTTCCATATGAACTTCTTGACCGGTGCGTTTGACTACGATCACAGAGTCGACCACTGGCGAACGGTGAATGGCTTCGTCTACAGTGTCCTTTAGGCGCACGATATTGCCACGCAGCCATGCACCGTCGGCAGTAATCAACACACGGCTCTGGGCATCAGAAATACGGTCTGCCAGGGCTTGCTCGGAAAAGCCACCATAAACCACACTATGTACTGCCCCAATCTTGGCACAGGCCAGCATAGCGATTGCCAATTCAGGAATGCGTCCCATATAAATCGTGACACGATCCCCTTTATTGACTCCCATGCTTTGCAGAACATTGGCAAATTTGTTGGTCTCACGCCACAAACGATGATAGGAGAAGGTTCGCCTGTCGCCGGGTTCACCTTCCCAAATAAGAGCCAGTTTATTGCGTCGCCAAGTCTTTGTATGACGATCCAGGGCGTTGTGGGCAATGTTGGTTTTTGCACCAACAAACCATTTAAAGAAAGGTGCGTTGCTGTCATCTAATATTTGTTGCCAGGGTTCAAACCACTCCAGTGTTTCAGCTCGTTTGGCCCAGAATCCTTCTAAATCTTGCATAGCTTCTTGATAAACAGCTTCATAATCAGGAACATGCGCGTTTTGTACAATATCTTCAGCGGGGTGATACCACTCACTCGTTGGAGGGGTGAAGGCTTCATCGGTCATTCAGGGACTCCTCACATGACTATATAGTTGGGAATTTCCTGGCATTAATGATAAGGATGGAAGCAGTGGATTGCAAACGCAAGTGAGAAGCAAGGGGGTGGTTTGATTCCCAAGTGACTCTACGCTGCATATCTGTGGTTGAGGCAACAGTTTCGCAGACTCTCGCCAACACTGCCAGTTGCATTGTGAGATACCTGAATGGTATCATAGCACGCCAGCGGGTCGGGGCATCGACCCTGGGTGGAGAGTCAATAATCCCATTGGAATTATGCGCTCACCAGTCCCAATAATCCTGTGTCTATTAACGCAAGGACTATGCCACCACGTCTGAATACCCTGATAAGTAACCATTCTGGGAGAACCCATAACCCATGCGTGAAGTAACGATTGCAACAGTCCAGTTTCAACCGAAATTGGGTGAACCTGAAGATAACCTGGTGAAAATGTCGGACTTCGTGTCCAAAATCGCGTCCCAACAAAAAGTGGATCTCATTGTTTTTCCTGAACTCGTGACCAGTGGTTACGAACTCGGTGTGCGGTTTACCGAGGTCGCGCAGCGTGTTCCCGGCCCGTCGATTAATTTGATGGCGCAACGTGCGGCTGAATTCGGTGTATACATAGCGTTTGGTCTGGTAACCAAAGAGAAGATCGAAAGTGTCATCTTCAATTCGGCGGTGCTGGTTGGCCCGGATGGCGAATTGGTGGGAAGCTACAACAAAGTGCATCTGCGTGGTGAAGAGCGCATGGCATTCCGCGAGGGCTATCGCTTCCCGGTCTTTGAAACTGAAATTGGTGCTATTGGCTTGATGGTGGGTTGGGATTTGGCGTTTCCCGAAGTGGCCCGTAGCCTGGCGTTGGATGGCGCCGAAATCCTGTGTGCGCTGTCTAATTGGGAAACTAGCCACATGGAAGAGTATCGCACCTACATCAAGAGCCGTGCTTACGAGAATGCACTCTTTGTCGCCTCCTCGAATCGCGTCGGTGAAGATGTGACTATCAACTTTGGTGGCGAGAGCATGATCGTTGGGCCGCGTGGCAAAGTCCATGCGGTGGTGACTGCACCAAAGACAACAAAGAAAAAAGAGAACAGCGACAAAGAGGGGGAGACCAAGAAGGAAAAACCGGCTGGTCCACCTGAAGGCTATGCCGTGGCCCGCATTGACTTGGACGACGTGCGGAAGAATCGCGAGCAGTTCCAGATGATGCAGGAACGTCAGCCAACGGCCTATCGAACCATCGTTAAACGCTACTAATCAACATAATAAAGTGACACTAGCAAAACAGTCGGTGCAGTCCTATGGATATTGGCTCCGGCTGTTTTTTGTTAATGACAAAGATAGTTCAGGATTAGAACATGGATCAAATAGATCTGCGGAGTGATACAGTCACCTGGCTCACTGATGATATGCGGCAGGCTATGGCCGAAGCGGCGATTGGTGATGATGTGTATGGTGAAGACCCGTCAGTAAATCGCTTGGAAGCGATGGCGGCGGAACGCTTTGGCAAAGAAGCCGGTCTGTTCGTCGCCAGCGGTACGATGGGTAATCTGGTCGCGATTCTGGTACATTGTGGGCGTGGCGATGAAGCTATTATGGGCCAAAGTAGCCACACGTTTGTCAATGAAACGGGCAATCCGGCGGCGCTGGGCGGCATTCATTCCTGGACGTTGCCTGTGCAGCCAGATGGCACACTGGCATTGGACGCTATTGAAGACACCATACGCGGTGATGATCCCCACTATCCACAAACAACACTAGTCTGTCTCGAAAATACGCAAGGCAGTACCGGCGGCCAACCCCTGCCCGTCAGCTATATTGATGCTGTCGGGGAATTGTGCCAGCGGCGCGGGTTGCGGCTCCATATTGATGGCGCTCGGATATTCAACGCTGCTGTTGCCCTTAATGAAGATGTGGCACGTTTGACACAGGCCAGTGATAGTATCAGCTTTTGCCTGTCGAAAGGGCTGTGTGTCCCAATGGGGTCGGTTATTGTAGGCAGCCGCGACTTCATTTACCACGCACGGCGTATCCGCAAATCACTGGGAGGTGGGCTACGTCAGGCTGGATTTATGGCGGCGGCGGGGATTGTGGCACTCGAAACAATGGTTGATCGCCTGACGGAGGATCATACCAATGCCTACCGATTGGCCGAAGGACTGGCGGAGCTTCCGGCATTCGATGTTGACCTCTCGCGCATTAAGACTAATATCCTGTTTGTAACATTGCGACCGAACGCCCGTTTATCGGCAGCAAAACTGCGTGAGGCATTAGCCAAAGACAATATCCGAATTGGCGGTGCAAATCGTCATGGCCGGATGCGCTTTGTAACACACTACTGGATTACAGAAGAACGAGTTGATTTTGTCCTGGAACGGATGCGGCAATATCTGGCATGAAATCGCGGCACGGCAATGATGAACCGGAAGATATGGCATGGCCTCGTGAGGAATCCGAGGGCCATAATACCACGCCAACTATTGACAAAACTTCGACCCGCGATGTTGAGCAACATGTTCAAAAGGTTCTCAAAGATCGCGAGCCACATGTAACCCCCAAACAATCCGATGAAGGTATTGAGACAAAAGACGAGACCGAAGACTCTGATATACCAAAAAGAACGCGACCATATGTTCAGCGCGATGCTGATCCGCTTTTTGTGTTAATGGTGTTGGCCGCCATCAGCATTGGCCTAACGCCGATGGATGCTGTTCTGCGCTATGTTATTCTGTGGTCGCTGTTGGGTGGGGCCGGAATTATTGCCACCACGCTCGGCACGATCCAGCACATTCGCCAGACGACACCCGATGACCTACTGGCCGGTATCGGTTTTGGGTTGGGGGTAGGCATTCCCTTCCTGATCATTTTGGGGGCGCCGCTGAAACAAATTTCTGAGCGTATGTTCGATGTTGATGATACCCCACGCATGGTAATGGATACCTGGGTGTTCATGGCAGTGATTTTCGTGCAACCAGCCACCGACTCGCTCTTTTTTCGAGGGGCTGTGCAAGAAGTCCGCAACCTATTTTTGACGGCGATTCTGGCGACGGCCTGGACAGTGGTGCTGTTTTTCCCTCATATGCGGCTTCAAGATGTGACAGGCGTGGCAATGTCAATTGGATTATTTTTTACTCTGCTCAGTTTTCTCTATAGCTATGTCCGCTTTCGTAATGGATTAGCAGCGGCATGGCTTTGTCAGGTTGTTGTTGGTGGATTGTTATGGTTCTTTTCACGGTTGATCTTCTAAAATAAAATCAACTGTCGGGAATAATGAGGATAAGAACACCATGCGAATATTTGTGACCATTGCATTGATGTTAACCATTATCAACATAGCATGGGCCTCTGCATTGCCGGTTTCTAGCGAGTCCACCTTACTTCAGCCGTGCGGCGTTATCAATGCTCCACATCTGATTGACTATCCAGTGGATCGCTTTGAGTTCCAGGTTATCAGCCCATTTGGACGCCCCAGTGGGCGCTATGACGGCCAACTCCATGCTGCCGATGATTGGATCAAGATTGAGGGTCCATCGTTAGGGGAACCCGTTCACGCCATTGGGCCGGGGCGTGTTACCTATGCTAATCCGACAGGTTGGGGCCGTGATCGTGGCGTGGTGATAATTGAGCATGTGCTGGCCGATGGCACATATTTCTATTCGCTTTACGGCCATATTGATGAAAGCGAAATCCATAATTTTCCAGCACGGGGCAGTTGTGTCAATTTGGGCGATGTGGTAGGCGTTATTGCCGATCCTCGCCCAGCTCCCCATCTACACTTTGAAATCCGCAACTTTGGCCCAGCAGCACCTGGCCCCGGCTACTCCGAGATTGATCCTCGGCTGAGTGGGTGGTTCAATCCGCGCCAGTTCATCGACAATGCAAAAGCCTGGTTAAGTCCGGCCTATCGCTGGCATATTGAAGCTGGTGACGATCAAGGTTTGACACCATCGCCTGTATTGACGAGCGACGGCAGTCTGATATTGATAGATGGACAATACCTGGAAGTTTATAGCGACGCCGGGCAATTGCTCTGGCGCTATCGTATGGCTGATACAGTAGAGCCTGTTGGATTAGCTACCCTGGCCGATGATCGGCTTTTCGTTGGCGCCGCTGATGGGCGGTTGCAATATTGGAGTCCACAAGCAGGTTATCTTGAACAATGGGAGACGGGCCTGAGCGCGATTACGTTGGGGCCAATTGTTTTCAGCGATCTGATAGTGGTTATGGACGATGCCCAGATGCTCCATATCTTCAATGCCAACCGCGAGTCCATAGCGAGTTATGCTGATCTTGACGATATTCGCGCCTATGCTGTCACTGAGCGCATGGTAGGTATCTTGACCGAACACGATTTGCTCCTTATTGGGCTGGATGGGCAACTGATAGCACGTTTCGAGGTCGAACGTAACTCGGATGTTATTGCCAGTCCAGATGGTGGTTTGTTTGTGCGGAATCAGGGGGAACTGGCTCAAATTTCGTCAGCAGGCGAATGGCGGACGATTACCAACGCTCTAAGTGCCAATCGCAGTGATAACCAAATGATGTTTGACCAAAACACGGGTAACATTATTTTGTGGGGAATCACAAGACCTAACCGATTGATAGCAATTTCTTTGCAGGGTGAAATTGTTTGGGAGACCGATTTACACCAATACACATTGTGGGGATTATCGCGAGCGGCACTCATTCAAGCCAATCGCTGTACAGGGATACTGGCCTCACAGCGGGGCTATGTCCTGGCTTTTGATCTACCAAGCGGCCAACTGACCGGACAACTGCATATGTGGGGACAGCACCGCACCAATGTTTGGTTGGGCAAACAGCCGGGCGATCCTGTGCTACGTGTTCAGATTGCCGATCAAATTATGGGATTAGATGTATCCACGTTGTCAAGTCAAGCCTGCAACAACTAATTATTGCCAGGGGTCTTCCTGTCGGATTAGCACCGTCTCAATATTGTGCTGACGGAACCAATCTGGCATCTGATCACGCATAACGACAAGTTCGCTGCTATAGTGCGAGGCTCCCACCAAATTAATTTTCTGGGCAGATACATAATTGCACATTTTCAGCCGATTTTCAGCAGCAAACTCACTGGTTCCAAACAGCCACCAATGTCCGGTAACATAAGTATCTACTCCCAGGTCCATCGCCTCATCAATAAACGCAGGATCGCCGCCGCCACCAGGCGCAACCGCGACATGCTTTACAACACGACCATTATGCAAGCACTGATCGTAACGTAGCTGAGCAAGTTCACAAACTTGGGCCAGCCGTCCAGCGAATGATTGAAACGTAGTCGGGGTAATCTGCCCGTGAACGCCCGCCAATCCACTGTAATATTCACCAAAACGTCGCTGATCTTCCAACCCAAGCGCGTCGGCCAGTGCGGTCGCGGTACTGACTTCAGTATGGCAATCCAATGGTGCATGGCATGAATAAAAACTAATACGATGTTCCTGAAATTCTTCTAGTTGTACAGTGGGAATGGGTTTAAATGTCGCTTCATGCTCACTGTAGGTCAGTGGATGATGGGCAAAAACCAACGCCCCTGGTGCGCCACGTTCCACCTCGCGGGCGATAATTGTATCCAGAACATCCTGACTAGGAAATACAACCAGATATGCACGCTCGATGGATTCAACCTCGGCGGTATTGTCCAGCATCAAACCATTCCAAGTATCCATAAAATCGGTTCGCAAAAATCGCTGGATTGCACCACGCTCGGCTTCGGATAACAGATCCAGCCAATCGCTCTCAATAAAAGATGCGACATCAAAAAACGCATCCAGCGCCGCAACTAAATCAATGGGTTTCATTATTCATCCGCCCCTTGTTTTTTTGGGCATAATATTGTGCTTCACGCTCGACAAATTCAATTGCACTGATAATGGTTGGGTCAGGTCGTCCTTTAAAATTAAATGCGAATCGGCGTCCTTCAATAATGGTCAGATCCGGCCAATGAACGACAACATAACCCAGTGTTGCTGCTAATGGTGTTAAAATCAATCGTCCAGATGCTACAACGGCCATCTCGGTTTCAGATCCCATTGTGGCGGTAGCTGCCCAGTCAATTCCGGGAACTTTGATATTAGAGCCGATATTCACCACCATTTCCCCCTTCGCCCAACGCTCATACCCTTGTTCGCCGATCAATCGAACTTGTGTTGCTTCTTGCAATCCCATAATGCCTTCAGCCGATAAGCCATCAGCCCTGACAACATTGTACCCCATTGCATCCAAAATGAGGTAAGGGGCGCGGTTGTTTGTTACCTGACACACCCAGGATTCTGCAGACCAGGCGTTGCCCAAATCCAACAGTAATGTTGCCTCTGGAGTGAAACGGCGACGTACCTGTTGAATTAGCGTAAACACACGCGGCATCAAGTCAAAGTTTGCCCGTAAGTACGCTGTATACAGGATATGGAGACGCATCAGGCTTCCTGAATTTGCTTCAACATACTCCGCAAATTCCAGTAGGCATTCAGGCGAACAATAGTGTTGCTTTCAAAAACAAAAACCGTAATCCCACTGAATTCAGCTCGTTTCTGGTTCTTGGCAGTGGCACTGACTGACCAACGCATCGCTAGACGATTCTCGCCACCTGGATAGATTCCATCGGCCCGCATCTCGAAAAATTGCCAGGTTTTGAGCATACCGTCAAAGAACTTTCGTAGCCCATCTGCCCCGCTGTACTCACCACTGCCATAAGGGTCGTGTACTGTACAGCTCGGTGCAAATAACTTGATATAGGCTTCAGAATCAAGGCCGTTCAAGGCACGCACATATGCTTCAGCGTGGTTCACTAATTGATCGTACCGTTGTGTATCCATGATAATTGCCTCGTTTTTTGATATGATTGCTATGGGGTTGCATTGTGACTACTCCCCACGCATCAATGCGGGGGTTTCTACGGGGCTTAGCCCGACGGACGCTAGCCCACGTCCGAGAATGTTCAAGGCTGCATTCAGGTCGCGATCTAACTGAAGACCACAATGGGGACACGCACGGACAACGCTTTGGGAACCCGCTCGCCACAGCCAGAACAGTCTTGCGTGGTACCTCTGGGGTTGATGCGGACCACACGCCGACCGGCACTCGCAGCCTTGTACGTCGTGTATTGTACGAATCGGCCCCAGGCCACATCCGCAATATTCCGGTTGATGGCACGGTTCCCGTTGCCTTGCATGCCCACAATGTCGAGATCTTCAAACACAATCAAGCCAAAGCGATTGACGAGTTGGCGGCTTTCCTGGTGAGCGAAGTCGTTGCGGCGGTTGGCTGCCCGCCGGTACACATGGCGCAAGGCCCGCACGACTTTGCGCTGTTCGGGGCTGCTCTTGGCACAACGTTCTTTCTTGCGCTGCAAACGGGCGATATCTCGCTCATCGTGTTTCATCCAGCGTTGGCGCGGGATCGCCTCGCCAGTGGACAGCATGGCGAAGGTTTTCAAACCCAGGTCAATCCCTACCGCTTCATCGCTCGCGGGCAAGGGGTGGGGTTCAACTTCGCACGAAAAGCAGACGTACCAGTTGCCCAGTCCATCACGGCGGATCGTGACTGTCTTGATGACGCCGACGATGGGTCGATGCAACTGGACCCGCACCCTGCCAATCTTCGACAGGTACAACTCACACCCGTCCAGCCGCACGCCATTACCATACTGCGGATAAGTCAGACTGTCGTACCATCCCCGTCCTTTGAAGCGCGGATACCCCGGATCTTCACCCGCTTGCACCCGCCGAAAGAAGGCTTGAAATGCCAGATCCACCTGCACCTGCACATTCTGTAGCACCTGCGCGTGTACTTGCTTCAGTTCTGAGCGAGCCGCCTTCCAGCCCGGCAATAGCTTCTGCGTCTCATACAGTGACAGGCCTACACCCGTTTGCTCATACGCTTGTTTACGGGCGGCCAGTGTTTCATTGTATACCCAACAGCAAATTGCCAGCGTTTGGTTTAGCTTACGCTGTTGGGCTTTGCTGATTTTCAGACGGTACTTGTATGTCAATCGCATAGACTAGAGTATAATACAAGCAGGCTGTTTTTTCGATCTTGTCTTTGCGCCTTAATATCCCCATCGCTAAAGCAAGGGGCTTTACGGCGCTTTTTCGGTAACTATGCAGATAGCTTCGGTCAACATGCCGCCTGGATCGCGGTTGCACCGTATAAAAAAGCATACTATCCTTGCGATTAACAAAGAAGATTATGGTTGTTCATTTAGAACGTATCTAACAACTGGGTGTATGGGGCTGGGCTGCTGCCACCTATAAAGTCATGATTTCTAAGAACAACTTGACTCCGCTGATCTCATGAGGGAGTGACAAGCAGGATACACTCAAACTACACTTTCTTTTCTGTTGACTAAGCAGCTATAATGGCAATAGTGTCCAAACATCACATGCAATCAGAAATGCTGCTATTTATCCCAATAAGTTTTATCCAGACTTTCTGGTGGTGACACGTCGCCAATCGCAATATCCGGGTATCATTTAACCGAGTTAGTATGAAGGTCTTATCGTCATGGTTGACACCAAGCAATTTGCAAGTGAGCCAAAGAAAGAACTGCTGGGGGTTGATGGAACTCTACAACCCAACGCGATCTTAATGAATCGCTATCGCATTACAGGTGTCCTTGGCGTCGGCGGAATGGGGTCGGTTTATCAGGCTCGCGACCTACAATTTCCCAGTGCTGAACGCTATGTAGCCGTTAAGGAGATGCTGAATCTCTCACAAGATCCTGAGTTGCGGAGCATGAGCCTGCGTAACTTCGAGCGCGAAGCAAACGTGCTGGCAGCTCTCAGCCACCCCGCTGTCCCTACCATCCACGAATACTTTACCGTCAAAGATCGCGCTTATCTTGTAATGGAATACGTCAATGGAAAAGATCTTGAAACTATTCTAAATACGATGGATGAACCCATTCCGTTGGATATGATCCTGGATTGGGCAGTCATTTTATGTGATGTATTGAGCTATCTGCACGAACATGAGCCACCGATTATTTTTCGGGACATGAAGCCAGCCAATATTATGATCGACAAACGTGGCCGTCTGCGCCTGATCGACTTTGGTATTGCCCGCACAATCCAGGTAGGCGAAAAAGGAACAATGATTGGGACTGAGGGTTACTCGGCTCCTGAACAGTATAAAGGCGAAGCGACGCCACAAAGTGATATTTATGGGCTTGGCGCGACACTGCATCACGTTCTGAGCGGGCAAGACCCCCGTCTGGAGCCGCCTTTTACGTTTGCAGACCGGCCTATTCATGAGACCAATCCCACCACCCCACCTCAACTTGAAACTGTTGTCATGCGTGCCCTGGCGTTTGATCCCACTCAGCGATTTGAATCGGCTGTGGAGATAAAGCAACACCTGGAAGCGGTGCGACGACCCGGTGGTCAGGGTGTGGTGATGGTTGATGCTCCAGGTGTGGGAACAGCGGAAAATTGGGCCGATGCCTCTGAAGCAAGTGGCAGCGACACCCGCTGGAAATTCAAGGTTGAGGATGAAATTCGATCATCCCCGATATACTACAATGGCATCGTCTTCGTTGGCGCATATGACCACAATCTATGGGCGATTAATGCTGAAAACGGCCAATTGCGCTGGAAATATCCTACGGATGCTGGTATCAGTACCACGCCAGCGATCTACGAAAAAGGCCAAGCTGTGCTGATAGGCAGCGACGACGGCCACCTATATGCAGTTGATATTCGCAGCGGGCGGGTGAACTGGCGTACACTAACCGATGGTCCCGTCCGTTCATCGCCAACATTTGCTCACGATCACGTGTTTGTCGGCAGTGACGATGGTCATTTATATGCCATGCGTATTGCCAGTGGCCGCCCAGCCTGGAAGTTCCAAACTGGGGAAGCGATTCGGTGTAAACCCACCGTCACCGATGAACTGGTTTTCGTAGGTGCAGAAAGTGGAGAATTGGTCGCGGTTGATCTCAGCGGGCAGGTGAAGTGGCGTTTTAAGACCAAGCGCAGCGTGATGACAACTCCATTGGTTCATGAAGAGGTTGTCTATTTTGGCTCGTTTGATGCTCATATGTATGCCGTAGATATCAAAAATGGCTGGGCTGTGTGGCGCTTCCGGGCAGCTAAAGCAATTATCTCCTCGCCCATTCTGGTGGAAAGTACAATCTACTTCGGATCTGCCGACGGTAATGTATACGCGTTGGACGCTTTTAGCGGGCGAAAAATCTGGGAGTATCAAACTGGCAACCAGGTTATTGCCTCTCCTGCTTATTATGACCGTGCCGTGTATATTGCTGGTGTGGATGGCAAGGTGTATAGTTTGGATGCCAAAAATGGAAATGAGCGGTGGATCTTTGAAACTGCTGGGCCAATAACTGGTTCCCCCGGTGTTCACGATGGTGTTATATATATCGGCTCAACTGACCAGCATCTTTATGCACTAAAAGCCTGATAACTTGGTGGAGAACAACCAATGGATTTTTTACGTCGCCTTTTGGGGTTGCAACCTGTAGAAACAGAACAAACCGATGAAACGCCTGTACAGCAAGTTCAACCTGTGATGGATGTTGTCGATGAAGTGTTGGCATCTGCCGATGAGATGTCTTCCATTGCGGGAGCGTCTGAAGAAGAAGAAATGCCTGATGATGGCCGCACGCGTCAATTGCCACCATTGGAAGAAGTGCTGTCTGACCCAGTGCCTGGCGCCCGCTTAATCTATGGACAACTCAGCGATGTCGGTCAGGTACGAGATAACAACCAAGATGCCGTGTTGTCTTTCATGACCTCAATGACCAGCGCAGATCACGAGCCCAATTTTGGTCTATTTGTTGTGGCAGATGGTATGGGTGGGCACGAGCATGGGGAAAAAGCCTCGGCTGTCACTACGCAGATTATCACCAAACATGTGACAGGCGATATTTTTATACCAATGCTGAATGGTGAAACTGGCGGTGATTCGGGCCGGCCAACAATAATTGAGGTATTGCGACATGCAGTGCAACAGGCCAACGAAGTGGTATCTGATAGCATACCGGATGGTGGAACTACAGTGACGGCAGCAGCCGTTCTGGACCGTTCCGCTTATATTGCTCATGTGGGTGACAGCCGAGCCTATATCATTTCTCAGGATAATATTGAGCAGGTGACACGGGATCACTCCCTAGTCCAACGCTTGATTGAGTTAGATCAACTAACGCCTGAAGATGCCATCGAACACCCTCAACGGAATGTGTTGTATCGGGCGATTGGGCAAAGCGATAACCTAGAAGTAGACGCCATCAAGCGCCTGATACCCCCAGGTGGATATCTATTACTGTGTAGCGACGGACTGTGGAATCTGGTATCGCAAGAAGAAATCCATCAGATGGTATTGAAACAAGCTGACAATCCACAAAATGCCTGCACAGAGATGGTTGCGCTCGCGAATGAGCGCGGTGGTAGCGATAACATTACTGTTGTTTTAATACGAGTTCCTGGCTAAAGGACTATGAAATTCCCATTATTTGATTTGTATGCAGTACTTGGCGTTTCGTCGAAAGCATCTTACGATGATATCCGGAAAGCGTATCGGGCAGCAGCCCGTCGATTTCACCCTGATGTGAACGCTCATGAAGGAGCTGCTTTGCAATTTCGTGATATTGCGGCAGCCTATGATATTTTGAGTGAAACAGCAACGCGCAATGCTTATCAGCGACACTATGAGGACCGGCATTGGATTTGCTATACATCTGGCAGTGTCCCTAGCAAACGTGTGTTATCGGTGTTGCCCGAACCACAAGTGCTTTATTTATTACTGAAAATTGAACCGCGCACAAAAGATGATACAGACAAACACCATCGCCGCAACGTGAACATTTCATTGATTCTGGATCGCAGTGCATCAATGCGTGGCGTGCGGATGGATCGTGTAAAGATTGCCGCCCATCAAATTACTGGTCATCTCGGGGATAAGGACCGCTTGAGTATCGTCACATTCAGTGATCGTGCCGAAGTCGTCTACCGCAGCAATCATGTAAAAGACCGCAACTCGCTGAAAGCTTTGATTAACGGCATTAGTGTCGGGGGTGGTACAGAGATTTATCAAGGTCTCCTGGCCGGATTTCGGCAGGTGAAAGCACACTTCAACCGCAATATGGTGAATCACATCATCCTCATTACAGATGGGAAGACCTATGGGGATGAACCGCAATCTCTAGAATTGGCCAAAGAAGCTCGTCAATTGGGTATTGGTATCAGTGCCATGGGAATCGGAGAAGAGTGGAACGACGAATTCCTGGACGAGCTGGCTTCGCAAACAGGCGGTGCAGCGACCTATATCAACTCACCCGCGGCTGTCGTGCAATTTCTGGATAAGCGTATTCGCACATTGGGCGAGGCATTTGCAGAACGTCTGCAATTGACAGTCGCACCTGCTTCCGATGTCACGTTGGAATCAGTATTTCGGTTGATGCCCAGTGCCCAACCACTGGATCACAAAACACAACCGATCAAGCTGGGGCAACTTAGTGGCTTTCGTCCGATGCGCGTGTTGTTGCAATTTCTGATGCCAGCTAATATGAAAGATGGTTTTCGGAGTGTCGCTCGTTTGGATGTCACTGGCGATATTTTAGGTGAAGGCGAGCGGTTTGCCTATAAGGCAATTAGTGACCAATCTGTTGAAATTTCACATAATCCACCTTCAGAAGAGCCACCCACCGCTATTCTGGATGCGTTAGGTAAATATACATTGTATCGAATGCAACAAAAGGCTGAGGAAGCGATCACGGCAGGACAGATTACGGAGGCTACCCGCCGCTTGCAAAATCTTTCGACACGACTTCTGGAGTCAGGGCACAATGAATTAGCACATATGGCCCGTTCTGAAGCCCAGCGTGTTTCGCAAAACAAAGAACTATCTGAAGCAGGGCGGCGCTCTTTGAAATTCGGCACACGATTATTACTGGCTCCTCCCGAATAGCCAGAGGATATTGGAATGATTCTTTGCTCTTATTGCAATTCACCCAATCGTGAAGGTGAGTTGTTTTGTCAGGAATGCGGTAATCCCCTGGCGGGCAGCCCACGTATTGCGACTCGTCTACTTTCCGCCGACAAACGTCCCGCGACCACAGCGCCCCATCCCTTTTGGGAGAAGCGCGGGTTTAACTCGTCGGTTTCGGTGATGTTGCGCTTGGAGGAAGGTAAAGACCCAGTCGAATTGGAAAACAAAGAAAAAATCATGGTTGGGCGATCTGACCCGAATACCCAAAATGATCCTGATATCGACTTGGCACCGCACGGGGCGCTCGATCACGGAGTTTCACGGGTTCATGCTTGTTTGCAACGTAGTGAAGATTCACTGGCCGTCATTGATCTTGGTAGTGTCAATGGGACATATTTGAATGGGCAACGATTAACACCAAATCAACCACATGAAGTGAATGACGGCGATGAGATACGGTTTGGAAAGCTGACAACTCGGATTTACTTCAAATAATTGCTGTGTGAGTAGTGATCTAAAAAAGGAGTGGATTGATGCGTGTACTCTATATTCATCTCACAGATAGTGAGCCTCTTGTAGGTGATATGGAAGAAATGCCAAATCCCCAGGATACATTTTTGTTGGTAAAAAATCCTCGCACTAGAGATGGTAAGGATTTACGCAATTTATTAGATGATGTAACTCAGATTTTGATTCCCTGGTGGCGCATCAGTTATATCGAGGTGATGCCAACCGGTGAGGAAGAAGAAGAAGTTTTCACACCATTCCGGGATTAGCCAATGAGTACACCACAACTCCCTCGTTCTGCGCCACGCGAAGTCAGACGTATTTTGGTCGTGGATGATGAAGCGCGAATGGTCGATATGATTCGTATGAATCTTGAGGTCGAAGGCTTCAAAGTGTTGGAAGCACACAGTGGGCTGGAAGCTCTGGAAGTCATCCGTACCCAATTGCCCGACCTGGTAGTGCTAGATGTGATGATGCCTCCACCTGACGGATTTGAGACCCTGCGGATGCTGCGCGAGTTCTCCAATATTCCGGTGATTATGTTGACCGCTAAAGGCAAAGAAGATGATCGGGTACGTGGGTTAGAAATCGGCGCAGATGATTATATGTCCAAACCATTCAGCCCGCGTGAGCTTGCCAGCCGGGCGCGGGCAGTTTTGCGTCGTGCTGAAAGCCCCGCCGTGCCTCAACAGGCCATTTTGAAAATAGACGATTATTTGAGCGTGGACTTTAACCAGCGTAAGGTGATTGTGAAGGGCGAGCATATTAAGCTGCGTCCCACTGAATATCGGTTGTTGTACCATCTGATTGAAAACGCTGGTTGGACAGTTCCCCACGACCAATTGTTGGCAAAAGTATGGGGCTATGAATATCGCGATGAGGCTCATTATGTCCGCCTCTACGTCAATTACTTACGCGAGAAAATTGAGGAAGATCCCTCCAACCCTCGTTATATCTTGACCGAGCGCGGGGTGGGCTATCGTTTTGTTGACTTTCGCAAACAGCCGTGAATGAGTACAATTCGTCGAATCTAACCACCGCAAAGGAGTACGGTGTTTATGGCAACAGCGAATTACAAGATCGTTGTAACAGGACCATTCAGTTCTGGGAAAACGTCGTTTATCAAGACAATTTCGGACATTCCCGTGGTAAGCACTGAACGTAAAATCACCACAGAAGATCGTGGCATCAAGGCTGAAACGACAGTGGCGATGGACTATGGCCGTGCAACGATTGATAACCGTGTTTTGCATCTTAATGGAACACCCGGCCAAACACGCTTTAGCTTCATGTGGGAAATTCTGGCAATGGAGATGAATGCGTTTATTGTCTTGGTCGATAGCACCGATGCACCCTCTTTTCCTGAAGCCAGCGAACTCATCGAAACCTTCTCCAGCTTCCATCAGGTACCATATCTGGTTGTCGCCAACAAAACCGATTTACCTGACGCCGTTGATCAATTCGAGGTCCGACATGGAACCCGCGCCGCCGATTATGTGACGATTATGCCTTGCAACGCGCTTTCCAAATCTAGTGTACGTCAGGTACTCCTTCAGATTATTGACCTTGTGGAACGTTATAGTTAATCACCAGCAACCATCGCGGCCTCCAAACGTATACTCTATCAAACCATAAGGAGGCCGCAGATCATGACCAACAAAGGGTTCGATCTCAACAGTATGCGTCAAACCATCAACCGCGTTATTGGAGATACTTTTGGAGGCGGCACTTTTAGTGTGCCCGTCGATGTCGTTGAGACTGAGGACAGTATTATAGTCTTAACGGTTCCATTGTTGGGTATCATTCCCGAAACGATTGATGTTTCCATCAGTGGCAATCAACTGACGCTTTCTGGTGAAACCGCTCCCCAGGATACATATCCCGCTGAGGCGTATGTGAAACGGGAACGGCGCTATGGACAACTCAGCCGCAAAGTGACGCTTTCAGCCGATATTGACGCGGATCGTGCCAAAGCGGAATTGAAGGACGGCGTATTGAAAGTGACTCTGCCCAAAATCCCCGAAGCCGAGCCAAAGATCATCAAAGTCGTCTCGCAAGAGGATTAATCTTCGATAAACGGGGCCAGAGCGTCCAGGGCGCATTGGGCGGAAATCCGTTGTGATTCCGCCCAGCCATCTTCAGTCGCCATGTTATTCAAGTGTTGAATGATTGCTGCACGTTGTTCAGGAGCATCCAGGCTCTCGAATGCTGTGCGCGTGCGCTCTGGCTCGCGGCTCAGGATTTCGCCCCAGAAGTATTCCAGCCAGTCTGACATTGCATTATTCCCCCAGACTGTATTTTTGCCGGAGGCGATGATAGTCGCTCTCGAAAGCAGCTAACATTGTTGCCTTATCTGCATCTGGCAAATAAGTGACGCGCACGGCATTGAGCGCGGCGGTTTCTAGTTGTTCTAATGTCAGGCCACAATCGTACACCGCATGGACATACTCATCGTTGATCGTCGTGTTGAACATCGGCGGATCATCAGAATTGATGGTCACCAAAACGCCCGCCTCAACCAGTTGCTTCAGTGCATGTGATTCGTAGGAAGGATAGACCCCCAAACAAAGGTTGCTAGTGGGGTTAACCTCCAGCGGCACTTGCTGATCGACCAGATATTGCACTAGTTCTGGATCTTCAATAGCCCGTACTCCATGCCCGATCCGGCATGCTTGCAAACTCCGTAGAGACCCCCAAATACTTGACGGCCCCACTGTTTCACCTGCATGAGGATTGCCAGGCAGTCCATTCTGACGGGCAATCGCAAAGGCGTTTGTGAACATTTCCGGCGGAAAATCAACTTCCATTCCCCCCAGCCCTAATGCGACAATACCGCCATCCTGTCCGCGTTGTGAAGATACTAGGCGGGCGATGCGCTCGGCCACTTCGGGTTCTGCTTCCAAATTGCGGGCGATATCAGGTATCCAGCGCATGTCAATGCCAAATTCAGAGCGGGCTTGATCGCGCCCAGCGTTGATGCCATCCAAAATCGCCTCAAAACTTAGCCCTGGTTTGTCAATGTGTAGTCCAGGGGTCCAGGTCACCTCGGCATAACGTACATTTTGGGCAGCTAAGGTCTTGCCCAGATCATAGGTAATCAGTGAGAAATCGTCCGGCTGTTGCAGGACTTTGACAATGTTGATGTAAATTTGAACGAAGTGATTGAAATCCCGGAAAGTATACCAATTCCGGATTTCAGCTTCAGAACTGGCCGGCAAATCAACATTATGGCGTTGGGCCAGTTGCAACAGAATTTCCGGTCGGATCGAACCTTCCAGATGCAGATGAAGTTCAACCTTCGGCATCTCACGCAAATAGTGTTCCAGACT
This sequence comes from Aggregatilineales bacterium, assembly GCA_965215855.1. Classification (GTDB taxonomy): domain Bacteria; phylum Chloroflexota; class Anaerolineae; order Aggregatilineales; family J027; genus J027. Next base: position 2,068,751 of record CBDCER010000003.1, read on the forward strand.
CATGAGGCATCCTTCAATTAGACTATTGGCATTGCATTGGGGTAGTTTCAACCAGCGCGGCAGCTTTCATAAAAGCTGCAAAAAGAGGGTGTGGTTGATTAGGGCGGCTCTGGAATTCAGGGTGAAACTGACTACCAAGCATGAAGGGATGGTCGGTCAGTTCTGCAATCTCGACCAGATAGCCATTGGGGCTGAGACCACAAAATACCATGCCAGCCTTTTCAAATGATTCACGGTAAGCATTGTTAAATTCGAAGCGATGACGGTGACGTTCCTTTACATCAGGTGTGGCATAGGCGTCAGCAGCAATAGTCCCTGCTTCCAAATTGCACGGATACCATCCCAGCCGCATGGTTCCACCCATGTTATCAATTCCGTGTTGATCTGGCATCAAGTGAATGATGGGGTGTTTAGAATGCAATTCAAACTCGGTACTATGGGCATCTTCCAGATTGAGGACGTTGCGGGCAAATTCGATGCACATGACCTGCATCCCCAAGCATAATCCTAGATAAGGAATTTTGCGCTCGCGGGCGAAACGAGCTGCGACAATTTTGCCTTCGATACCACGTTCACCAAAGCCCCCCGGCACAACAATGCCCGCTGCTTTTTCCAATCGCTCAAACCCTTTGCCTCTTTCTAAATCGCTGGAATGAATCCAATCAATTTCTAGGCCACGATCTACCGGCGTCGCAGCGTGCAGCAAAGCTTCTTTGACGCTCATATAGGCATCATGTAATTCGACATATTTGCCGACCAGCGCAATTCGCACGGGGGTTGAAGCCTTTTGCATCCGATTTATCATACGTCGCCAGTCTTTGAGATCGGGCTTATGTGTCTTCAGGTTCAAGGCCTTAATAATATAGTCGCCCAGACCCGCATCTTCCAAAATCAATGGGACTCTATAGAGATTATCTGTGGTGACCAACGGAATGACAGCTTGTGGCTCCACATCACAAAACAACGCGATCTTGTTGCAAAGTTCCTCGCTGACTTCATAATCGGACCGGGCAATAATTACCTGGGGTTGAATACCCAGACTCCGCAATTCTCGAACGCTATGTTGAGTAGGTTTGGTCTTCAATTCACCGGTTGCACCGATGTGCGGCAGAAACGTTACATGGATATATAGCGCATCTTCACGTCCGACATCGGTGCGAAGCTGGCGGATAGCTTCTAAAAATGGTTGGCCTTCAATATCGCCGACTGTTCCGCCAACCTCTACAATCACCACATCTACATCGTTATTCTGGCCCATAATGCGGATACGTCGTTTGATTTCGTTGGTAATGTGAGGAATAACCTGGATTGTGCCACCCAAGTAATCTCCGCGTCGTTCCTTAGCAATCACTTCGTGGTAAATTTGTCCAGTGGTGACATTACAGTTACGATCCAAATTTTCGTCGATAAAACGTTCATAATGCCCCAGATCCAGGTCGGTTTCGGCGCCATCCGCAGTGACAAAAACCTCACCATGTTGATAAGGACTCATCGTACCCGGATCAACATTCAGATATGGATCAAGCTTCTGGATAGTGACGCGCAACCCTCGTGCTTTCAAGATGCGCCCAATGGCAGCCGCAGTGACACCTTTGCCCACCGAACTAACGACACCGCCTGTACAGAAAATATAGTGAGGCATTGCTATTCCTCATATAACCAAAGCGCGGTGGAGAGGTTCCTCTCCACCGTCAGCAGTTCCAGGAAAATAGTTGGCATAACCAACATGCCAACTTAAATGACTTTTAGGTAATTAGAAAAGTCTGGTTGCTAGACCAGAGTTTGTAGATCTTCGGCAGCGCGGCGCATGTCCAAGAAAATCAAGCCCAGACGTGCGCTGGCGCGTACCAGGATCGTCAATACGGCTTCTTCGCCAACCGAAGTCAGCATCACGTAGCCTTTGTCGCCCTTAATATATATTTGCTCCAGCAAACCGCGTCCGAGTTCGCCTGCAATACGTTCTCCCAGAGAGAGCAACGCCGCCGACATCGCCGACACGCGGTCTTCTTCGACTTCAGCTGGCAGAGCCGAGGCCATAATCAACCCATCTACGCTCACCACTGCCGATGCTTCAATATCAGGCGTACCCGATGCGAGGTCGCGCAAGCGATCCACCATCAGTTCGGTCCGCGATTTCGCCATCTTGACGCGCTCCTTTCACGTATTTCTGTTCCAGACTGGTGCGCTGCCGGTCTGTACTGTTTTTGAAGACCAAATTAAGATAGTTATTGGTGAAGATATTCCGAAAAACCACTACTCAAAATTGGTTAGACTATAGTTCTCTCTTCAGTAGAAAAATATGGAATAGCCCAAGACACCTACTGATAAATTTGCTTTACAGGTTTACACCTGATGAATGAACTATCGCACCTACTAACTCATGATTTGAACAAACGTTTGGGAATATTCAATGGATAATATCATCACCGTTCAATATGAATTGTATTCAACTGGTTGGCCTGTGTATTTTCTCGACATGATACCACCTCCAGGCAGTTTTGCCAACCTTTCCATTATCTAATGATAAAAGGCTATCTCGCCCACACTATGCCATAATAACATAGAGCCACCAAAGGAACAACAGGACTTTGGGACTGGCATCTGGCAACCGCAGCCGCTAGACTGAAAGTCTTGCCAGCCCGCTGGAATATTAGGAAAGAAAAATGGGCAAGAATCTGTTTTGGGTACTGATCATATTCGGTATATTAACCACATTCCACCCTGCCTATGCTCAGGAACCTCCTGGCATAGAAGATACCGTAGTGGTGATTACCAACCCGGTCCCTGGTGCAACGATTTCGGGCCAGGTGGTCGTTATCGGCAGTGCAGGTCACCTCTCGTCTTTTGCTTATTATGAATTGGAATTCGATAACCTGCTTGACCCCAACGAATTCTGGATACCAATTGGCAGTGGCCGGGTTGCCCAGCAAGTCACCGAGGGTACGCTAGGCATTTGGGATACGGTGGGCACAGGTATCTCTGATGGACAATATCAAATCCGATTGCGAGTCTTTCTCAACGATGCTGAAGGGTCGTCAGTGGAAGCCATCGTAACTAATCTCAATCTTATCAATAGTCCGCCCACTGCGCTTCCAACGGTCCCAGCAGAAGAAGCTGGCGAAACACCCCAGGCCACTCTCGGCCCTTCGCCAACATCTGCCATCGAACAACCGCCTACTAACGAACCACTCCCCACCATTGAAACACGCAGCAATGGTAACGATACGATAACAACAGTTGGCGATAGCAGCGGCGGTTCTTCATCATTGACTTTTGGACACATTCAGAGTGCATTCTGCACGGGTAGTATCATTGCAGCTATTTTCTTCAGCATTTTCGCAGGCTATTTATGGCTACGTGCCCGTTTCCGCCCGACTGTTCGCCAGATTATGTGGCAAATTCGCAACGAGTTGGACAATGAGTAACGAACGCTATCTGATCGTAGGCCTGGGCAATCCAGGTAAGGACTATGAAAACACGCGCCATAATATCGGCTTCCAAGTTATCGAAGCATTGGCGGCGGCCTATAGGTTGAAATTCGATCAGAAAAAATCCAAAGCTAGATATGCGGACGGGGTCATCGTCGGAAAGCGCGTCATCATCGTCAAACCCCAGACCTATATGAACCTCAGCGGCAATGCCGTCCGTGGCCTGATGGATTTCTACAAAATTCCAGTAGAACACCTGATGGTGATTTCGGATGACTTGGACACGCCATTGGGGATGCTGCGGATTCGCCCTAAAGGCGGGGCAGGCGGACAAAAAGGACTGCGCCATATTATCCAGCAAGTTGGCACACAGGATTTCGCGCGCACCAAGTTGGGTATTGGGCGGCCACCGGGCAAGATGGACCCAGCTAGATATGTGCTGCGACCGTTTAAAGGTGATGATGCAATTCTGGCAACTGAGACAATTGACCGTGCAGTGAAAGCTATCGAAATCTGGTTGCAAGATGGCATTGATGCTGCAATGAATCGCCAGAACGGAACTGCAGAGGACGTGGCGGCACGGCTGGCAAAACAATCTTCCCCAAAAGTAAAACGCAGATCAAGGAAATCTAAAAGGAAGTTTGTCGAAATGAAATATAATCGCCTGGGCAATACTGGCCTACTGGTTTCGGAACTGGCCCTCGGCACGATGATTTTTGGTGAAACCCGTGATCGTTCGACGCCCGCTGATGAAGCTGCTCGCATCATTAAACGCTTCATTGATGCAGGCGGCAACCATATCGACACAGCAGATGTCTATGCTGATGGGCGTTCGGAGGAAATCGTCGGCAAGATCATCAAGCCTCAACGTGATCAGATTGTTTTGGCGACGAAAGTACGCTTCCCATGTGGGCAAGGCCCCAATGAAGTAGGGTTATCACGTCACCACATTATTGAAGGTGTCAACGCCAGCTTGCGTCGTCTGGATACCGACTATATTGATCTGTACTATATGCACGCTTGGGACCCACTGACGCCGATTGAAGAATCATTGCGGGCGTTTGATGATCTGGTGGCGGCAGGCAAAGTGCGTTATGTCGGTGTCTCGAATTTTAAAGCATGGCAGTTGATGAAATCGTTGGCGGTCAGCGATGCCAACAGCTGGGCACGTTTTGTTGCAGCGCAGTATCAATATAGCCTCGTGAAGCGCGATATTGAGTATGAATTCACTGATTTACTGGCAACTGAGGGCGTTGGCCTGTGTCCCTGGGGGGCATTGGGTGGTGGGTTCCTATCCGGTAAATATACACCTGATCAACGCCCCGATGAAGGGCGTATCTCGACCACTCCCGGTCATGAGGAGGAGTCGTGGGAACGCCGTAACGTGGAACGTAATTGGAATATCATCGACGCGATGGGACAAATCACAGAGGCGCATAACGCTACCTATTCACAGGTTGCTCTGGCCTGGGTACGCCAACAGCCCTCCATCGCCAGCGTCATCATCGGAGTGCGGACAATGGCGCAACTCGAAGACAATCTGAAGTCCAGCACGGTCACCTTATCCACTGCTGAAATGTCGCGCCTGGATGCGGCCAGCACACTGCCCGAATTGTATCCGTATCGTTTTATTACAGCCTATGCCGAGCGCAAAATCTGATATAATCATACGGGGAAAAAGCGCACTTTCCCCCCACTCATTCAAACAAGCAAATAAGGGAGCGGGTTTCGGCAACTCGTTCCCTCATTCCCCAAACAGGATTATCATATGCACCTGACAGGACTACTCGATATGTTGTCCGCAACTTCGACGTTCAATGATCTGATTGAGCGTCTGGAAAGGGGCGAAACAGCTCCCAGTCAAGCTGTGGTGCGTTCCGCTCGTCCTTTTGTTGTCGCAGCATTGGCTCACCAGCTGCAAATTCCTGTGTTGGTCGTCACTGGCCGTGTTGACCGTGCCTACAATATCGCCGAGCAATTGCTGGCCTGGCTACCGCAAGCGCGTGTTCTGCGGCTTCAGGAGCCAACAGCTATGTTTTATGAACGCGCTCCCTGGACAGCTAACATCATCCGGGCACGGTTGCAAACACTGGCAGCGCTAGCTCCGCCTATCCCCACGAAATCCGGCCCTTCATTGCCACAAGAATCTCCGCCTATCATTGTGACATCGGCCTATGTGCTGATGCAAAAGACGCTGCCTGCCCGCGATTTCCGAGTAGGATCCAGGCAATTCCATATCCGACAGCGCATCGACCTGGAGAAAATGTTAAGTTATCTGGTATCAGTGGGTTACGAGGCAACTTCGGTGGTCACTGCACCTGGTACATTCTGTCGGCGCGGTGGCATTCTGGATGTCTTTCCTCCGGCTGCTGAGTTTCCGGTACGGATTGAGTTTTTCGGTGATGAGATCGACAGCCTCCGCACATTTCGGCCCGAAACCCAACGTTCACACGAAGCGATTGAAACTTTTGTCACCACACCCGCCCGCGAAGCCACACCCAAAGCTTTGCAAACTCTGGCAGCGCGGTTGAAGGATTGGTTTACCACACTGCCTGATCCTGCTAAAGATGTCACATCGCCGTTAGCCGATTTTAGCACGCTCCAAAGCGGGGTAACGTTTCCGCACGCCGAGTATTATCTGCCGTTCGTTTACCGCAATGCGGCCAGTTTGCTCGATTATCTACCGGATGAGGCACTAATCGTGGTCGAGAGTTGGAACACTTTACAGGATACTATCGGTGAATTGGAGACGCAGGCGATCGAATTGCGCGAAGATAGGCTGGAAGCGAATCAACTGCCGCCTGACGCGCCACTGGCCTATCATACCTGGGACGATTTGCATGAGTCATTAGAGACTCGCACGCCATTGCATCTAGGTCAACCAGAAGTGGTTGGCAATGGTGACGGTGTCGTAGGTGATATGTTTACCCCTGGGCCACGCTTCGGTGGGCAGTTGCGGTTGTTCCTCGACCATCTGCAAAACGGTGAGCAGGCTATCGTTGTTACTCGCCAGGCCCAGCGCATCGCTGAACTCTGGAGTGAACGCAGCGATGAGGAAATCATTCCCTGGGCACATATCGACAACCTAGATGCGTTGCCAGACATCGCGTTCGTTGAGGGGGAACTAGCTGGAGGGTGGGTACTCGATATTCAGGGGCAACGTCGCCGGAATCTATTTACCGATGCCGAAATCTTTGGCTGGAAACGTCCGGAACCGCGTCGCCGAGTGCAGAAACGCCCAGTCAACCCCGAAGCCTACTTCGCTGACCTAGAAGAAGGCGATTATGTAGTGCATGTCGATTATGGAATTGGCTGCTTTCAGGGCATTCAAAAACGTCGCCTGCAAGATACTGAGCGAGAATATCTGGTAGTGGGCTATGCGGGTAACGATATGCTGTATGTGCCGATTCATCAGGCGGATCGGTTGTCGAAATATGTCGGCACCCAAAAAGGCCAGCCTACGCTCAACCGATTGGGGACACAGGATTGGTCGCGCACTCGCAAACGTACCCAGCAGGCTGTTCAAGATGCTGCCGAGGAATTGCTAGATTTATACGCGGCCCGCAATGTCATTCAAGGCCATGCCTTCAGCCCTGACACGCCCTGGCAACACGAGCTGGAGGCATCTTTTCCATATGTGGAAACGGATGACCAGATACAGGCATTGCGCGAGGTCAAAACTGATATGGAAAGTAGCCGCCCAATGGATCGCCTGATGTGTGGCGATGCAGGGTATGGTAAGACGGAGGTTGCTTTGCGGGCAGCGTTCAAAGCAGTGATGGATGGCAAGCAGGTGGCGCTCTTGGTTCCGACCACTGTTCTGGCCCAACAACATTACACCACGTTTGCTCACCGACTGGTCGCTTTTCCCGTTAACGTCGAGATGCTTTCGCGCTTTCGCACCCCTGCCGAGCAACGTAGTATTTTGTTCGATACCTTTGAAGGCCGAGTTGATATTCTGATCGGTACCCATCGCATCTTGCAAGAGGATGTGCATTTCAAGAATCTGGGATTGCTCATTATTGATGAGGAGCAGCGTTTTGGCGTCACCCATAAAGAGCGCCTGAAAAAGATGCGAACCGAAGTCGATGTATTGACCATGACCGCCACGCCGATCCCGCGCACGCTCTACATGGGCCTGACCGGATTGCGCGACATCTGCCTGATCCAGACTCCGCCGGAAGAGCGCCTGCCAGTCTTGAACCATGTGGGCGTATTTGATGAAAAACTGGTGCGCCAAGCTATTTTGCGTGAACTGGATCGGGGCGGGCAAGTGTTTTTCGTCCACAATCGCGTGCGAACCATCTATACCATTGCAGATCGTTTGCGACGGCTGGTGCCCGAAGCCACCATTGCTATTGGACATGGTCAGATGAGTGAACACCAGCTTGAAGATGTGATGACCGATTTCGTCAATGGTGAATACGATGTGCTGGTTTCGACGACTATCATCGAAAATGGCATTGATATTCCCAACGCCAACACCATCATCATTGACCGGGCAGATCGTTTTGGTCTATCTCAACTCTACCAGTTACGGGGGCGGGTCGGGCGCAGCGCTAACCAGGGCTACGTATATTTCTTCCATCCCCGCAACCAACCGTTGACTCCCGAAGCGCGGGCGCGGCTGGATACCATCAACGAATATACCGATCTGGGAGCGGGAATGTCGATTGCGGTTCGTGACCTAGAAATACGGGGCATGGGCGATTTGCTAGGATTGCGCCAAAGTGGATACATCGACGCGGTCGGTTTCCATCTCTATACACAAATGTTGACTGAATCCGTGCATTCGCTGAAAGATCATAAATCGCAGCCATCTACAGCGCCCCAAGAGCCAGCCGTTCGTCCGCCTGTCACAATTGATTTGCCGCTGCCTGCCTATATCCCCACCGATTTCATTGATGATATGGCGCTACGTGTTCAACTTTATCGCCGCCTTGCCAATATCGAGTCGGTAGCTGAATTGGACGCGATGGAAGCCGAATTACAGGACCGCTTTGGGAAACCACCTAAAGCAGTACGGGGATTGCTCTATCAGATTCGGGTCAAGTTGCTAGCGCAGATGGCTGGTGCAACAGGTATCTCCACTGAGCGTTCGCGTTTGTCGATACGCTTGCCATACTTAGGCAGCATAGATCGAGTCGCTTTGCAAAGCCAACTCGGCCAGTCGATTAGCGTCAGCCGGACTGCCATCTGGATTCCGATGGATGAGGAGGACGAGGTATGGCCGCAGATGTTGATCGAACTGTTGAATCAATTGCGGCGCGAGACATATCGGGCCGGTATGTATTAACCGCGCAAGTCAGCATAACGAAAGCAGCTAATTAGGTGATCGTTGACCATGCCTGTCGCCTGCATAAACGCATAACAGATGGTGGGGCCAACAAAACTGAATCCACGTTTGCGTAAGTTTTTGCTCATCGCTACCGATTCGGGTGTCTGGGTAGGAATATCGGAATCTGTTTCCCAGGCATTCTGAATCGTTTTCCCACCCACAAATTGCCAGAGGTACACATCCAGGCTGCCGAATTCCTCCTGAATGGCGAGGCAGGCCTGGGCATTCTTGATTGCTGAGTTGATCTTCTGGCGGTTGCGGATGATGCCGGTATCTTGCAGCAGTGCCTCAACTTTGGCATCGTCATAGGCGGCCACCAAGCGTGGGTCGAAATCATCGAACGCCCGACGATAGCCCGCGCGGCGTTGTAGGATGGTCAGCCAGCTTAATCCAGCCTGTGCCTCATCCAATACCAGCATTTCAAAGAGGTGGCGGTCATCATGCACGGGCACACCCCATTCCTCGTCGTGGTAAGCAACGTAGATGGGTTTGTTGCCCACCCACTCGCAGCGTGGCGTTGTCATGGTCGCTCCTTTAAATAAACAGCTTCAATTTCTCAAAATCTTTTTGCAGCACATCTTTTTGGCTGGCGCTATAGAGTACCACCGCCGGATGGTAGAACGGCACAACATGGATTTCGCCATAGGGCAATGCTGTTTTGATAAGTTTGCCATGCAACTGGCTAATTTTCCCGCGCTTTTCCGGTAAGTCCAGTTTTTTCAACATATACTGCATAGCAAAGCGACCCAATGTCACAATCACGGCGGGCTGGATGATGTCGATGATGCGGTCTACAAATGGTGTATAAAATGCGATTTCCTCTGGCCTGGGGTCGCGTTTTTCCGCAGTCCAATCATGCAGGATATTGGTCAAATAGACATCTTCACGCTGGAGGTTGATGCTTTGCAACATCTCTGCCAACACATCGCCTGATGGCCCGCAAAATGGCCGTCCCTGGTTAGCTTCATTTTTGCCTGGTGCTTCACCAATGAACAGAATGTTTGCGTCGGGATTGCCTTCGCCCAGCACCGGGAAGAAGCGGTTTTCGATGCGGATTGCGTAAAGCGGCGAGTCACTGGCGTTCACCAGATCATCACGAACAACTTTAAGCGCAGCCTCTTTTTGGCGCAGCATCTCTGGGTCAGCAGCGAGTTTGAAAGATGGGTGTGACGGGATTGCATCTTTGATGGCATCCACCAGTTGCTCAACATCATAGGCAAAACGGCTGTGACTGAGTTCGATGGCGTTGCGACGTGAGAGGGCAGCAATGTCGTCAGGTAATGTGGTGGGCTTGGGCATTTTGGCGCGGCCTACCAATGCGGGAATCACCAACTTGTCTTGTTTGAGGGCACTGGCGATTTCGATGCGAACATAGTCGTTCCATTGCTCCAAGCGGCGTTTGCCACTATCATCCTTGATGTTCAACCACTGTGGCCCAATCATGGCGATGAATACATCGCAGGCAGCAACGGCTTTCTCTAATTCGGTGATGAAATCTTTCCCCGGCTCGATGCTGCTGACGTCCATGAAAATATCGTCGGGGGAAAAATGCTGCACCAGATGGTCATAAAGGCGGCCTACATAGCCTTCGCTATCCTGGCGGCGATAGTTGATGAAAATGCGACTCATGCACACACTCCGTCGTTCACTCTACACATTAAAGAATTCAAGCATGGCGGCGGCCATTTCGTCAAGTTGGTTGACGAGCGTATGGCCGGATTCGAGCAGCCGTAATTCGACATTAGCGCGGTTTTCAGCGAATGTAACGCTGCCACGATGATCGACGACATCATCATGTTTGCCATGAAGAATCAATACGGGCAACTCAATCTGGACTTGATCTGATTGGTAGCGTTCCACATCCTCGGCGAATTGGTAGTGCAATGGGCGTTCTTCGTTGTAGGCATGGTGGAAAATCGGGGTGTGGCCGGTTTCGCGCCACAAGCGGGTGATTTCGTCTTCGGGCCAGATTTTTTGTGAGACTGGTGCGAGCAGAACGACCTTTGTGATACGTGGCGGACGATGGCGGTTCAGGTAATGTGTGGTCACGAAGCCACCCATGCTGGAGCCGATTAAATATATTGGTCCTGGTGGGCAATCTTCGACTTCCTGGGCAACACGCTCAATCATGGCGGTTACGGTTAATTTCTCGAAAGATGGCACATTCAGATCTGGCGCACGGTATTGCACGCCGCGTTTTTCAAATAATTCCCGAAACCATAAACCTTTTGTGCCGTTGGGTGATGATGCAAAGCCATGCAGATAGATGACAGTTGCCATAACGAAAATCTCCTGTTGTGTACGTTTGCCATTGTACCGCAGATATTTGTAGGCTGTTTGGCTATAAAAATTTGTTGCAGCAAGAGGGGGCTTGATAACCTAAAAATACTACTCGGATTTTCTGGAAAAAATCACTATGTTTTGATGAGAAAACATTCGAAAAGTATCGCGAAAATTTTCAAAAAAAGGGTGTCATTTATCGGACATTTAATGGACAAAATTGGGTGTTTTGGGAACACGGCGAGGCGTTTGGTGCAGGTTTCGGGGCGGAAAGTTGACAAATGGGGGTTGCTGGCATAATCGTCAACGCGATTTTGTTGGTAAACCATGTTTTCGATCAGCAGAGATGGCGCGTGGGCATGATAAAATGGGGTGCATACAGGAGGATGTTCACATGAGCCATTCGAGAAAGAAGTTGCGGAAAATTGTGGTTGATGGCGAGCCGTACTTGTGGTGTTTCAAAAACTACTTCGATTTCTATAGCGGAATACTTGTAGTGTATTGCAAAGCGTATAAGTATGGGCAATTGGAAGTTCACTATCCGGAAGATGAGTTTTGGGATTGGAGTCCTTTTGGCGTTCAGATTGTCGATCTACATGACCCTGAAAGATATTTGAATATTCACGAGCCGGAAACGGTTGCCAGAGTGATTCGATATGCTCGCCAACACCTCGATTGGAATCCACAAGAACATAAAGCGCCACTCATCATTGAGCATGGCTTTGAGATTCTGAAAAAGGTGGGATATATCGCTGTGCCTAGAGAAACCTAACAGCAATCCCGCTCCAGATTCGCCGACATTGAGCTAAAAGATGTTTGCCGCTACAATAGCTGGCAAGGAGAATCTGGTATTGAGTAAGCAACCGTCTGGTGACAGAAATAGCAAACGGCGCTCGCTCTATGACTATTCACGGTCATCGGGTTCGGGCAGCCATTGGTATAGTTCCGGACGTGTTGATCCCCTGAGCCATATCGAGGATATTCGCGCACGAACGCGCACATCCAAAGTACGCCAATCGACTGATGACGCCTCCGCACCCCGCCCCCGGCGACAGTCGCGGGCACGTGAGCGTGTTGAACGTCGTCGTAGTGGACAGCCAGGTAACTGGGCCTGGATGGTGATTGCCGGGACCCTGGTAGGCATGACACTCATCACGGCCATGCTCCTGATTTTCGTTGCGCGTGATAACGATAATTCTTCATCCACAAATAGTCTCGCGCCAGTGGAGCCTACCTCTGCCATTTATGATGAAGGTGGGGCACTGGAAGGCAATAGCATGGTCATCGAACCCTGGGATGGTGATGAGCGTTTCACGGTGCTGGTCATGGGCCTGGATAGCCGTCCTGATGAAATTGGGATGTGTCGTACTGACACCATCATGGTCATCAGCATTGATCCGGTGACTAGCCGCATCAGTATTCTCAGCATCCCGCGTGATACCTATGTTGAAATCCCTGAATTTGGCCTGCGCCCTATCAATCAGGCCTGCCTCATCGGCAACCTGGACTCGAATAGCGGCCCGCAACTCACCATGCAGACTATTCAATATAATTTTGGCATCCGGGTACATGACTATGTCCTGGTCAATTTCAATGCTTTCATCTCCATCATTGATCGCATTGGTGGCATTGATGTGGTTGTCGAGCAAGAAATCAATGATCGTGAATATCCCGATATGTTCTATGGCTTCGACCCGTTTTTTCTGGCGGCAGGTGACCAACATCTCGACGGCGAAACGGCGCTGAAATATGCACGTAGCCGCCATACCACCGACGACATTGATCGCGGGCGTCGCCAGCAGCAAATCATTTTCGCTGCTCGGAGCAAAGTCCTGTCGCTGAATATGGTAGATGATTTGATTGCACAGGCCGTCCCCATTTGGAATGATCTGAGCGATGGTGTGGAAACCAGCCTTTCGTTGGATGATATGATCCGGTTGGCGCTCTATGCCAAAGATATTCCCGGTGAAAATATCCTGAACCGCGTGGTCGATTGGGACTATCTGGTACCCTACCAATTAGAGGATGGCACATCAGTCGTTATTCCAGACCGCAGTAAACTCACACCATTGATGTTGGAAATTTTTGGTGAGGGATATAATGATTAGCTTCTTTGTAGAAAACCAACCATCTGAGACGAGTATATGTCCGCACTACAAAACATTATCGACCAACTTCGCCGCCAACGGCATGATCTTCAGGCTCCTTATTTAATTCCCGGTCTGTGGATCGACTTTGAAAATCCTCCCGCGCAAAATCACAACCCCTACGACTTTTACGCTGACCGTTTGCAGGCTATCTTGGATTCAGAGCCGCAAGCATTGGTCAACGGGCCGCCGGGGGGTGAATGGACGCGCTTTGCTATTACGTACAATATATTCCCACGCCTATCTACCGCGTTTGATCACAACGATTCAGGCAAGTTGGAATCGGTTAACGATGGTGGCTGGCGCGAAACGGGCACGTTGCTGAAATCCATTGCATTGCTGCCCTATATTCGATCTATGGGATTCAATACCGTTCACCTGCTGCCGATTAATGCGATTGGTGTTGATGGTAAAAAGGGGACATTGGGATCGCCCTATGCCGTTCGTAATCCATATAAGTTGGACGAAAGCCTGGCAGAACCAGCAGTCCCCGATGTGGAATTATTATTCAAAGGTTTTGTGGAAGCTGCACATCACCTGGGGATGCGGGTTGTGATGGAGTTCGCCTTTCGTGTGGCAGCCAAAGACTCTGAATGGGTCCCTGAACATCCAGAATGGTTTTATTGGATTCGGGCTGACATCACGGATCGTGAGCATGGTTCCAGGGACGCCAGAGCTTTCGGCACACCCATCTGGCCGCAGGAAAAGATTGGCGAGGTGTACTGGAAAGTGCAATCTGGGCAACGGTATGATCTCCCCGCACCACCATTGGAATATCGCCATATGTATACCCCGCCGCCGCGTCCGGAAACCATCCAGAAAGAGAATGGTCGTTGGATTGGAACACTGGAGGATGGTACTCGTGTGCGTATTCCGGGTGCATTTACTGATTGGCCGCCTGAAGACACACAACCGCCCTGGTCAGATGTTACTTACCTGCGATTTTACGATCATCCCGATTTCAACTACATGGCTTACAACACGCTGCGAATGTATGACGAGCGCCTGGCACAGCCAGATAATGTGATTGGCGATTTGTGGGAAGCAGTGACAGGTGTCATCCCATATTATCAGCAGCAATTTGGGATTGATGGTGTGATGCTGGATATGGGCCATGCCTTACCAGCACCGCTGAAGCAGAATTTGATGGAGGTAGCCCGTTCGATTGACCCCGATTTTGCATTCTGGGGCGAAGATTTCAATATCAGCCGTGAGAACCGCGAGCAAGGTTATAATGCGGTAATGGGGTATCTGATCTTTGACCTGCATCAACCTGAACGTATGCAAGCGTTCATTGACCAATTGTCCTATCATCAGCCCGAAATTACATTTTGCATTACACCCGAAAACCACAATACACCTCGCGCCGCCAGCCGGCTGAATCCACTGGGCTTTTGCCATCAGGCATTGCTATACATGGTAGCGTTGCCAGGAATGCCATTCGTCAGCAGCGGCTTTGAATTGTATGAAAAGCACCCTATTAACACCGGCCTGGGTTTTTCATCCGAGGCGCTAAAGAAATACACTCCTAGCAAATTGCCCTTATTCAGTGAAAAGGCATACGATTGGACACGTGCTGGAACGATGGTCGGTGCGATTCGCTATGCTATGCACCTGCGCCATGCCTATTGTAATTTGCTGACCAATCCTGATCCAACCACGTTATATTCGGGCAGCTCCGACAATCCGAACATTATGGTCTTTGTCCGCACAGATGACCAGCACACTCTGGTTTTTGTTTTCAACATGACCATGTTCGACTATCAGGAAGGGGAAGCCGAACTTCATGCCCGTGATAGCGTGGCTTATGGACGTTGGGGCTTTGAAGGCGTAACACGTTTGAGCGAACGCCTTGCTATCCATGTGCAGATGGGTGGCGGTCACAGTATGATGTTCGAGGCCGATCCGCCCCGCCGATTGATGTGATGCGCCGAGCTTGGATTTCCTGCGGGCTGTTATTAGCAATATTCATCTGGGTCATATTGCAATTCCCAGATGACAGTCTGTGGTATGACGAAACAGTCAATGCTTACCTAGCTACGAGTTCTTGGTCTACGATCTGGGAGTGGGTCACCGAAGTCGATAATCAACTGCCACTACATTTTGTCGCGCTCAAGATGTGGACAGCCGGGTTAGGCGATAGTGAATTCGCGCTACGGCTCTTCTCACTATTCAGTGCTTTGTTGACTGTTGCAGGATTGATGGCGCTGGGTCGGCGATTGCTCCATAGCCAGTGGGGTGGCTGGACAACAAGTCTCTATTTCGCCATCCCTGGATCATTTCTATATGCCGCTGCCGAAGTCCGCACCTATGCACTGGCGCTGGCATTGCTAGCATGGTCATCGGTGTTTTTGTGGGAATTCTGCCACCACCCTCGACGAAAAAGTTTACTGGTTGCCTATTTGTTCACTGCTGTTTTGCTGATATATACCCACTATACTGCGTGGTTGACAATCGGCATTCAGTTTGTGTTTCTATGGATTTTACAGGGGCGGCAACGGTGGGTTTATGGCGGTATTATTATGGGGGCGCTGTTGGTGAGTATTCTGCCGTGGTTTGTGGCGTTGGGTGGACGCGATTTCAATGTCGGAACAGCCTTTGCTGGACAAGTTCCGCTAGAAACTGCCACCAAGACTTATCTAAGCTTTTATGCTTTTGGGCAAAAATTATTCACCGACGTGGCTCAACAGACGACGATTCTAGTGATTGGCACGGCTATACTAGGCGCTGTTATCTGGATAGCTACCACATGGCGAGATTCCTCTGAACGTATCGGTGTCGCATTCGCCGTTGTGCTTGCCATCGTGCCGATAGCCGCACTGGTTTACGCCGCCAATCAAATTGAGGCTAAACTTGCCGGACGACATGCCTGGGCCATGTGGCCGGGCATGGCACTGCTCTGGGCTGGAGGGACTCAGGCTGTGGGGGCTTATCTCCAGCGCCAATCACCCCGTATGCTTCTAGCGGGAGTCGTGAGTGCATTTTTACTCATCACGACTCACCAGGGCCGTGCATTAGATGAGCAGTATAGCGGCAATTTTCGCGGGGCGTTCGATATTCTGCACCACGAAGCACAGCCTACCGACATCCTGATTCTACGTGATGGTACGCTGTTCACGGCGGCGGAATATTACGGCAGCCCGATTCCCTATGTTGGCATACCCTCGAATCGCCTAACCGATGTTAACCATCAGGTGCAGTTGCACGAAGCCTGGAATATGCTTGCTCCGCACCTAACTGATCCGCCTCAAACAATCTGGGTATTATCATGGCAAGGTAATACGATGGATCCAACCGAGCTGGCATTTGCTTTGCCTGAATACCTAAGCGACAGTCAGTACCATACCTGGCTTCAATCGGACGTTAACAATGTGCAATTGGTGAGTTACACCATCACCAGAGACAAACCCTCGCTGATTGAGCATATTGTGGACTATCCTGGGATTATCCAGGTTCCTCCTGATGGGCCGAGTCTATTGGGGTATGATGTCCTACATAATTTAATTGATGAGCAGTGTATGTTTATCGTTCATACCTGGTGGTGGCGCGGGGAAACTGATTATCTCAATACGATGGTCAGTATGCGGCTTATTGGCAGTAGTGGCGAATTGCTAGTACAACGTGATTTTCCTCCGGCGGGCTATCACTTTCCGCAAGAGAAATGGACACCGTTCGTGCCCACGTTGGGACGCGTTGAATTGCCCTATCATTGCAATCAGTCGGTAGCGCAGGTGGTGGCAATAGTGTATGACATAAATGGGGAGAAACCTCAACAGCCAATTGTGCTGGCTGAAATAGAGGGTTAATGGAAATCGGGATAGGGGACGGGCGACCGCCCCCTCCCACACCACCGGACATGCGGGTCCGCATCCGGCGGTTCGGTCAAGTATGACGAAGATTGTACTGTTGAACGAGACTTTTCAGTCCAAAGGTCTGCCAAAAGGCATTATTGAGCGCACGATGTAGCCAGGGAGAATTGGACAGACGCCAATCACCTTGACTTGTCCCGGCGTTCAACTTCGCCCAATGTTCCGGTACTTCCAGACGTCGCAGATTACGATAACGGTTCTTGGGCGTCTTCCACTGTTTCCAGCAAAGTTGCCGTAACCGTCTTCGTAACCACTCATCCAGTCGTTGCAAATGGCCGCGAGCGTCCGCCAGCGCATAGTAATTCACCCAACCAACCGTATACTGATTGAGCGTATCGCGTATGTCTTCTAACGAGCGTCCACTGTTGCGCCGTGTCATTCCTCGAAGGCGACGTTTGGCACGTTCCAGGCTTTGCGGTGCGATACGAATACCGACCCCACCGCCTGCTCTTCAATAGAAGCTAAAACCCAGAAACTTGCGCTTTACAGCCAAATCAACCGCACTTTTCTCACGGTTGACCTGCAAACGCATTCGGCCTTCGATGAAACGGCACGTACTTGCCATCACGCGCTCCGCTGCCCGTTTGCTCTGCACGAAGATGTTGCAATCATCGGCATAGCGCACAAACCGGTGGCCGCGTTCCGCCAACTGCTCGTCCAGTTCGGTCAGCACAATGTTACTCAATAACGGTGACAATGGCCCACCCTGCGGTGTCCCCTTGTCCGTGTCAGTGTACATGCCGCCGACCATCACCCCGGACTTCAGATAGGCATTTACCAGTCTCAGCACCCGCTTGTCGTCTATCATAGTCTTCATTCGCGCCATCAAGCGGTCATGGTTCACCGTGTCGAAAAACTGCGCCAGATCAATGTCCACTACCCAGGTGTATCCCGCTGCTATCGTCTTCTGCGCCGCTTTCACGGCATCATGGGCACTACGCCCTGGTCGGAAACCATAGCTATGCGGGCTGAATGTCTTCTCAAAGATCGGGCTGAGTACCTGGTGTATTGCCTGTTGGATCATTCGGTCGAGCACGGTTGGTATGCCTAACTGCCGTGTTCCACCATTCGGCTTCGGGATTTCCACCCGCTTCACTGGACTGGGCACATAACTCTCCCGTTCCAGTTTGGCGCGTATCCCTTCCCAATGCTCGCGGAGATGGTCGGGCAGTTCTGATACCGTCATTCCGTCTATCCCCGCGGCTCCCTTGTTTCGCTGCACTTTTTCCAGTGCTGTGAACAGGTTTCCACGACTGAATATCCGTTCCCACAGACTTGCTTCGTGTTGAGGTCTTTCCTGTCTTTCCATTTGTTCCAGTCGTGGCCTTGGCCCCGCACGCTTATCCCCAGCCGCCAGCTTTCCTTCCACGTTTGGCTCAGTCTCCCTGAGTTTCGGCTGTCCTACCACGTCTCTACGCCTTTCTCCTCAACTTCTTTTCCGTTCAGCCCTTCGCCCTGTAGTTGGCTTTCACCAACCGCCCCGGATGGTCGTTACCCCATCGACTACTACGGCCTCGGCTGACTTCTGACATTCAAAAAAACGCCAGACCTCCCCGGATAAGGTACGATAACTTTCCTCCAAGCCCTGCCACGTTTACATCACGCCACTTCTGTCCGTTGGGGCTTTACTGTCTCGTGCCAGCTTACCCGGCGCGTCATGCCTCTTTACGTGGTTCCTGTCCGTCAGGTCTGGATTTTGCCCTCCGGCTTCCTCTCCACATCTGCTCGCGCTCGATGCAGTTGCCTTCGGCTAGTGGTTCGTCGGACTAACGCCCACAGCGGACTTTCACCGCCTAGTTATCGCCCATGCCGGGCGTACACAAAAACGACTGCCGACGGTCGATTGGCAGCCGTTGTATGTAGTCCCAGGGTATTTATTCGTCGTCGAATTCTTCTTTGCGGCGCGTAACCAGTTCGGGTTCGGCTCCTTCTTCGATCTCTTCGACCTCTTCGCCTTCTTCCTCTTCTTCTTCTTCGACCCGGCTGAAGTGCGCTGTTCGCACAACGGTCGTCGTGTCATCGAGAAGATAAGTTACTCCCTCAAGTTGAGGTAAATCAGCAACAGTCAAATTATCGCCCACTTCTTGAAATACAGATACATCGACTATGATTTCAGAGGGAATGTTGGCAGGCAGGGTCTCGATTTCAATTGAGGTTATGTCCAGCACAATACGACCAGTAATACGTATTCCTGTTTCTTCGTCATTGACCATCGTCAGCGGCACATTGGTCGTAATCACTTGCTTCAGATTCACCGCGTAGAAATCAACATGCAAAACGCGTTCTTGATACACCGGGTGACGGTCTACAGCACGGACGAGGGTGGTAATATTCTCGTCATTGAGTTTCAAATCTATCAACTGTGTACCGCCCGCCGCACTCAATACCGGACGCAATTCCACCCAGGGAACACTAATTTGTACCGGTTCATGGGTGGGGCCATAAATGACCGCTGGAATAATCCCCTGTGCCCGTAGCTGGCGAACTTTTTTGCCAATAATATCACGGTTATTAACTTCCAAGACAAATGTTTCGCTCATCGAACTCTACTAACTCCTCAACCAGCAGCCAGACTGCTGGATCATTGTTTATGTTTCGCATGGAAAACGGCCTGCCAATTCTAGCTGAGGGCCAGATTGAAGTCAATGCACACATCTGGCTGGGGTGCATTCCAGATTGGGGGCAAAAAGAGTAAACTGGGAGAAAAGCGAGAAGGGTAAACAACAATGAAGTTGAGCGATGAAGAACTGTTGGCAGGACTGAAGGCCAGGGCAGAAGCAGAGCTGGAACGACTGATAGCAGAGAAAAAGTCAGCTAAGGAAATCAGCTTGGATGAGATTGAGGCCTTGGCGCATCAGGCTGGAGATGCCATCAAAGCGGAGATAACGGCAGGGTTGGTGGCACAGGCGAGCGAGGAAGCGAAGCCAGAAGGAGGCGTGAAGTGCAAGGGATGTGGGGTCAAGATGCGTAACAAGGGCAAGAAACCCAAGTATGTCAAGACGACCAGTGGGGATGTGGTCGTGCAGCGCGGTTACTACTATTGTGAGACATGCCGGATCGGCGTTTTTCCCCCTGGATCAGCAGTGGCGGCTGGGCAAGAGCCAGTATAGTGCGACACTGGCCTGCCAGTTGGTCTGGTTAGGCGGGTTGCTGCCGTATGGACAGGTAGTGCAGGTTATGGAGCGGATCGGGCGGCAGACCATTCCGCAGAGCAATCTGTGGCGCGAGGTACAAGTGCAAGGGGAACGGCTACAGGAGGCAGTTGTGAAGCAACGTACCAGGGTATCGCCCGAACGGATTATCCTGGAGAGTAGCGACCAAGATCACCAAACACCCCAGGGGATAAGTATGGATGGGGGTATGGTTAATATCCGCGGAGAAGGCTGGAAGGAAATGAAAGTGGGCACGGTCTACACCATCGGAACGGCTCAACACGAGGCCCCCCTCACGGGCGAAACGGTTGACTTGCCAGCTGCCGAAACAACTTATTACACGGCGGTGCTGGGCAATGTGGCGCAGTTCAGTACGGCACTCTGGGCGCTGGCGGTTCAACACCGTATTCCTCAAGCTGCTCGTACCAGTGTGACTGCCGACGGAGCTGAGTGGATCTGGAACCTGGCGAATGATCTTTTTCCCGATAGTACCCAGATTGTGGATTGGTATCACGCCATGCAGCACTTGGCGCAAGCCGCCCATGCGCTTTTCCCTGACGATGACGACCATGCTCGCCGCTGGTTTCGGCGTATGAAAACGCCACTCTTTCGCGGTGAGATCTTCAAAATTACCACGGTTCTTAATGACCACGGTTTATCCGACCATGCCCGTTATTTTGACCGTCATCAACGGCGTATGCACTACCAGCAATTCCGTGCTGACGATTGCTTAATCGGATCAGGTACCGTCGAAAGCGCCATTAAGCAATTCAAAGTCCGCTTGACTGGCCCTGGTATGCGCTGGGAACGTGCCAATGCTGATCGCATGTTAGTCATTCGTTCTGCTATCCTGAGCAATGAATTTGATGCGCTATGGGACGCTGCCTGATGTTTGCCCCTAATCTGGAATGCACCCATCTGGCTGCAAACACGGCATTGTCAACTGGCTGAAATCAATGATAGAATTATCAACAAGAGGCTCTCTTAATGTATTCATGTAGTTGAATAATTGAGGTGTCGAGAAGATATAATAAGTGACAGAAGTTCGCCCCTTTTCCCCCACGCCGATGGATTTGGCACTCGTGCATCGCCTGGCAACGTGTCAGTTATCAATGGACACTGCAACGGCGTTAACACGAGGAGTCAATCCAGTAGAGGCTGCATTATTGGCAGTTGTGCCATTGGCAGACCTGGGCTTTCCAACTCTAGTGTTGCGTGAAAAAGAATCCGGGTATCTTGGGCAGTTGCGCCATCGTACAGGCGAACCACGCGCACATCTGGCGTTGTTGGCTCCCATCCCAGATCAGAATCTATCTTATGCACCTTGGTTGCAAATGATCGAGGGATTGGTGGCAACCGCTGGTAAGCGCGGGGCGTCGATAGTGACGGCTGAAGTTTCAGAAACAGCGTTCGCGGCTTTTGAGATACTACGAAAAGGGGGATTTATCATCTATGCGCGACAAACAATTTACCAACGGCAACCCGGCAAAGCAATAGTGAAGCGTCTGCCCCGGCGGGTACGGGTGCGCCCTGTAGCTGAACACGATTGGCCGCAGTTACATTTGCTATATGGGAGTTTAGTTCCTAGCTTGATACAACGGGCTGATCCTATGCCCAAGCTGGAGAGTACACGCAATGGCGGCACAAGCCTAATCATCGAGAGTCTGGAAGATAACCGGCGTGTAGGTTATCTGGCAATGACTGCCGGACGTCATGGATTGTTGGTCAAGCCATTGCTCCATCCCGATGTTTTCGATGAAGCCGAATCCATTCTGGAATCTGCGCTCTCGTTTTGGTCTAAGGTTGAACGGCTACCACTCTATTTTTGTGTGCGCTCTTATCAAGAATGGTTGGGAACTCCCTTGCTCAGGTTGGGAATGCAAGAATTGGATCGACAGGTAATGTTCGTCAAATATACGACCGTTCATGTACATAACGCAGTTGAACATCTCGCTGTCGGTATGGATGCTGTTTTGAGGTCTGTGGTACAGCATGTCGATATCACAACCTCTCAAGAATAATAACAACACCACAAGCATGGTCAGTACAGGTACTAGAGGCACGGAATGGAATATCAGATCAGGGATGACATCGACAGACTGATGGCAGTTTTGCCCCCAGAAATTGTCCATGCCCTCAAACAACTTGGGCATCAGGACGAGCTGGTCGAAGTTGTGATGGACCTGGGGCGTCAGCCAGCGGCACGCTATGTAGATGGCACACAAATCTTGCGAGAAAAAGAGATCACCCATGATGATCTTGAATATGTGGTTTTGCAGTTAAGCAATTTTGATGCTGATAATCGTAGTGGTATCGAGCGCACCCTGCATCGCATCAGTGCAATTCGTAATCGAGTCGGCGATATTGTGGGTCTGACATGCCGCGTTGGGCGAGCAGTCTTTGGAACCATCGAGATCATCGAAGATCTGATTAGCTCTCAAAAGTGTGTATTAATACTCGGTGCGCCAGGAGTGGGCAAAACCACAATGTTGCGCGAAGCTGCGCGAGTGTTGGCTGACCAGCGCCGTGTGGTGATTGTGGATACTTCCAACGAGATCGGGGGCGACGGGGATATTCCCCACCCAGCTATTGGACAATCGCGCCGGATGCAGGTGTCTCAGCCAACTTTGCAGCATGAGGTAATGATTGAGGCCGTTGAAAACCACAACCCAGAGGTCATTATCATTGACGAAATCGGACGCGAATTGGAAGCTCTGGCGGCGCGTACCATCGCCGAACGGGGAGTCCAATTGATCGGTACAGCGCATGGAAACACGCTGGAGAATCTATTGCGGAATCCCACACTATCGGATTTGGTGGGCGGTGTTCAGGCCGTTACGCTTTCCGATGAGGAGGCCCGGCGGCGACGAACACAGAAAACGGTGTTGGAGCGCCGTGCGCCACCAACATTTGACATTCTGATCGAGATTCAGGATCGGCAACAAATGGTCATTCATCCAGATGTCGCGGCGGCGGTAGATGCTCATCTACGGGGCTATCCATTACCAGCTGAACTTCGGTACCGCGATGAAGATGGTGAAGTATATACCGAAACAGTGGTTCCGCGCCTGGAACAAAAGCATGGGCGGCAATTCGGGCGACGCGACGTAGACCACCGCCCCCAAACTAATCATCGCAAAACACGCCGCAAATCTAATGCACAAGCGGAAGCAGTACACGCGTCAGATCCGGCTGATGAGTCGGGCAACGGGTTGGCATCCAATGTCACCATTCAAGTTTATCCCTATGGGGTGGCCCATAATCGCCTATTGGAAGCCGCTGAGCGTTTGCAGGTATCCATGCAGATTGTGGAGGATATGACGAATGCGGATGTGTTGGTTACCATCAAAAGCTACTATCGCAATCGACCTCGGCTGATTCTGGATGCAGAGCGACGCAATATCCCGATTCATGTGTTGCGTGCCAATACCGCTGCCCAAGTGGAAAGTTTCTTGGTTGACATTTTCCAACTGGATACGGAAGAAGAACAAGACCCTTATGAAACGGCCATGGCCGATGTCCAACGGGCGATTCGGAGTATTCAGGCTGGCAAAACGCGATCCGTCAATCTAAAACCGCAGACCTCCTATATTCGGAGAAGCCAGCACGAACTGATACGAAGTGCCAACCTGGCTTCGAATAGTTATGGGCGCGAACCCAACCGTTATGTGCGGGTATTTCAATCAGATTTAAACTGACGAGGTACTATCAAAAACAAAGCCGTTGGTCACCATTGATCGGCGGCTTTTCTATTGGAATGGAGTCATGACCAAACATTTTTGGATACGCGCCGGGCTGGTGCTAGTTACCTTAGTTATTATCGGTGGGCTGGCACTGGCTTATTTGGGCCAGGAAGCGCACATGGTTGAAGCACGAGTAGACTCGCCAGCGGTGGTTTTCGTCGGGCAACCTTTTGATGTGAACATTCATCTGTCCAATCTCAGTGATGACGACCGGGAAATCGTGAGTATTGGGCTGGAGACAGAAACATTACAGGTAGTGGAAACTGTTCCAGGCTATCGGAGCATTGATGCTGGAGGGCAATGGACTGAATATATCTTCTCGCGGCGTCTTCGCCCAACTTTGTCGCCAGATGGGGAACTAAACTTGCGCTTGCAATTGCTGGCAATTACACCAAGCATCATCGAAACCGAGATCGTCCTCTGGTTTCATAATGGCATTCGGGGCGACTATGTGCCGCTGAAAGTCCATGCCATACGCCATCCCATGCCCTGGCTAGGCCGGTAATGTGCTTTT
The DNA here is from genome assembly GCA_965215855.1 of Aggregatilineales bacterium. Taxonomy (GTDB): domain Bacteria; phylum Chloroflexota; class Anaerolineae; order Aggregatilineales; family J027; genus J027. The sequence goes on from CBDCER010000003.1 coordinate 2,093,222, forward strand.
ATATTTCTCACCAGACTAGACCATCACCTCACGGATCTTCTGGCGAATATCGTTAACGCGTTGGCGGATCTGGGTATCAGCCTTAATTTGCTCGACGACTTTGTTATAGCTATACAGAACAGTGCTATGATTGCGTCCGCCCATCGCTCCGCCGATTTCGGGCCAGGAAGCTTGAGTCTCTTCGCGGGCCAGATAAATTGCCCATTGTCGAGCTTGCACCACATCTTTGGTGCGGCGCTTACCAATCAAATCCTTCAAAGATAATTGCAATACTTTGGCAGTACCTTCCAATACTTGGTCCAGTGTAAGCCGGTAGATATTGCGAGCTTCTGGTTGGGTTGGCACCTGTCGCCGCTTGTTGCTGCGTTGTTCGGCCAACACCTGCTCGGCAATTTCAAAGGTGAGCGGCGTGCCCATCAACGCTGAATGCGCCAGGATTTGTGTTAATACCCCTTCCAGTTCACGAATATTGCGTGATGCTTTTTGTGCGATCAGGTGGGCAACATCATTTGCCAGTGGATAGCCGCGCCGCTCTGATTTATCATGCACAATTGCCAACCGGGTTTCCAGCGATGGTGCTTGAATATCGACCAGCAATCCCCACTCTAAGCGGGATAATAGTCGTTTTTCGAGACCTTTGATTTCAGACGGACGACGATCAGCGGCAATGACTACTTGTTTACCTTGACCGTGTAGTGCATTAAATGTATGAAAAAATTCTTCCTGTGTACTTTCCTTGCCCGCAATAAATTGAATATCATCTACCAGCAAAATATCAACGTGCCGATAATGTTCACGGAAAGTGGTTGTATTCTTCTTGCGAATAGACTCTACTAAATGATTCGTAAATTGTTCGCAAGTCGTATAGAGAATTTTCTGATCTTGTCCGACACAGGCATTGCCGATAGCATGTAGGAGATGAGTTTTGCCTAAGCCAACATCACCATAAATAAAGAGGGGGTTATAAACTTGACCAGGCGCACGGACCACCGCCTGTGCTGCTGCGTGGGCTAACTGGTTGCTGGAACCCACTACAAAGTTATCAAAAGTATATTGGGTATTCAGCCCAGAATCCCATTCTTCCTCATAGTTATAGGGCAAATCCCAACTGCTAAAAAACGAATTAGGCGTTGTTGGCGCTGCTGTTTCTGTAGCCATCGGTTCTGAAAGCAACGGCATATGATTAGGGGTAACTGTGCGTTGGATTGGATTGGAAACCACAAAAACAACTTCAACCGGTTCTCGATAAATTTCGGAAAGGGTATGCTTAATGGCCCGGTAAAGACGTTGCTCTAGCCAATCCTTGACATAAGCATTTCGCACACTGATCGTGTAAGTATTGTCTTGGTATCCAACGAATTTGCAGTCGCGGACCCATGTATCATAAGCGGCTCTATTCAGTTGTAATTCGAGCTGGCCTTGTGTGGCAAGCCAGGCGTCTTTTGGTCTCATCGGTTTCGCCTTTTCTGCCGACACACCGCGTAGTTAATTTAGCAAAAACAATCCCACTCCGCCCGAAGCGGCTCGCTAAACTATCGGTTATGTCCGTTAGTCGATTGTTATTTTTTTGTTGTATGAAGCATCTCTTACGGGAATGCGCTAGACCTGTGTGGTAGACAGTATCTCTCGCGGAACAGTACGCAGCATCTCTCTGTGAGGATTATCAAGTTGTGAAAATTAGATGTTTTTTCAGGTCATCATTCCCAATGTAAAAATATTTTAGCAAACAGCATGAAAAGACTCAACCGATTTTGGGCATTTTTACCTTAAAGAGTTGAACCTTTTAAGGTTGACTCTAAGTGACTCCATTACATGATTTTTTCGACCATTTGTTCGGCAGTATATATGGGGGGTAGATTATCGTTCACCCCAACAGGTGGGGGGCAAAATAGGAAAATTGCTCTTTATCGACCCGAATGTTAAAATTTTCAACTTTTCCCAAAATGTCCGTTTTTATGTACAAACGCGATTCCTAAAGCCAAAAATGAAAGCAAGGCATGTGATGTTTTACCGTATCAGCACTGACAAGAATCACCTTTTGGGAAATTTTTCTCAATCGCACTGTATACTAAAGCTTAGTAGCCTAAGCTTAGATCTGAGCAACGTAGGATGTGATAATGAACGCCCTAGATCCAACAGCACATGCATCCGACACACATCGCACAAAAGCTGCAATCATCAAAGTTGCGGCGAATTCGAGGTCTACTTCAGTCGCCGGGGCGATTGCGGGGGTCATTAGAGAACATCAACATGCCGAGGTGCAAGCCATCGGCGCTGGCGCTGTCTATCAGGCAGTCAAGGCGCTGGCTATTGCCCGCAGTTATCTATCACAAGAGACAGATATTGTGAGCGTTCCGATCTTTACTGATGTCATCATTAATGGACAGGAACGCACCGCTATTCGGTTCATCGTTGATGCTAAACCTTTCTAGACGTTCGTAGACGAGGACGTTGGGAGGTTGTTTCCCTGGAAGACGTAAGTGCTTCCGGGGTTGTTTGGGTTATGGGAGTCGTGTAGTTATCTAGATAAGGGTTTTTTATACTTACCCCCAAAAACTAGTAGTCTAGCAAACGTCAATTGTCGGATAGAGTTTGTGCAACTTGATACGAGCATCCTCGGTAGTGAAGCGCCAATGAACGGTTGACTGTTGGTAATTGCGGCGGTGTTGCCAATCAGCTATCTTTGCTTTCAGGGTGTCCTGGTCGGGGATTCGTGCCTGAGTACATTGACGATGCAGCACACTCAATTCAATTTCTGCCATATTGAGCCAACTGCCATGCTTGGGCGTGAAATGAATTTCCAATTTCTCAATGATGCGGCGAGCCTCGGCAGGTTCGAAAGCCTCATAAAGTGAGGCGAATTTGTGGGTATTGAGATTATCCATCACCAACACAATCTTCTCAGCATCCGGGAAATGGATATCCACTAAATCCTTCATACAGTGAGCAAAATCAATCATGGTGCGGCGCTCCGTCACTTTGACATGTCGCCATGCCGCCAACGGTGCAAAAAAGATGAACATGTTGCTGGTCCCATTGCGTTCATATTCATAATCATATTTGGCGACGTCCCCTGGTCGTACTGGCAAGGGTAATCGTGTTTCCCTGGTCAGTTGTTTACTGCCCTCATCAAAGCACACAAAGGGGCGTTTGGGATGGTGCGGGCGATGATAAACTTCCAGAACATCCTCCATTGCACAAACAAACGCGGCATTTTCTTTGGGAGGGATACACCATTGCTCTTTTAGCCACGGCTTAAGTTCGTTTTTTTCAGCGTTAGCCGCACCGTTTCGCGTGAGATGGTCTCGACCACCTCCAATTCGATCAGTTTGTCAGCCAACATTTGCATCGACCATCGCTCATGTCCATCTGGCGCCTCACTACATGCTATCTGTATCAACCGGGCTTCAGCTGCTCCATCTAAGAGTTTTTTCTTCTTTTTTTGCGGGCGCTTATGATTCAAGGCAGCCTCAATACCCTTCATCACGCATGTTTCTCGAATGCGTTCCACTGTTCGCTGATGCACACCCAATGCTGGGGCAATATCAGCATCTTTCCAACCCCCATCCTCTCGATTTTCATCAGCCAGCAATAATATCCGGGCACGGGTCATGCGCCGGGCTGCACCCTTGCCTTTCTTCACCATTGCTGTCAATTCCTCACGTTCTTCGTCGCTCAACGTCACACGATAGACTTTCGCTGGCATCTTTTCTCTCCTCGTCCTATACTCACCGAGAAGGATGCCACATCATCCGGCAAAAACCAATTGGCAATCTACTAGACCACAAGGATAACTCGTTTTGAGGATAAAATCAGAGCAACTTGTGGAGAGAAAAAGATGAGTAGAAAACGACGAGCATACAGCGCCCAGTTCAAGTTCCGGGTGGCAATGGAAGCGATCAAAGAAAAAAGAACGGTCAATGAGATCGCCAGCGAACATCAGATTCATCCAACGCTGGTGCGTGACTGGAAAAGGCAATTGCTCAAAGGCGGAGCCAGCGTTTTTGAACGGGGAAACAAAACACAAAAACAAAAGGAAACAGGTGTTCCTGAAGCGGAATTATACGAACAGATTGGGCGGCTCAAGATGGAACTTGAGTGGCTGAAAAAAAAAGTTACCCCCTACAGTTGAGGCCAAACGGGCGATGATAGACAACCAGCATCCTGACATCAGTATTCGGCGGCAGTGCGCCTTGGTGGGTCTCAACCGCGCAACATATTATATGAAACCAGCGGGGGAAACACCCTTCAATCTGCAACTGATGCGGCTAATTGATGAACAATATCTGAAAACGCCCTTCTACGGGTACCCTAAAATGACCGTCCATTTACGGCGGCTGGGACATCTAGTCAATCCCAAGCGTATCGCCCGCTTGATGCGGCTGATGGGTTTACAGGCTATTGTTCCCAGACGGAAGCTGACCCAGCCGGCACCAGGCCACAAGATTTATCCCTACCTGCTGCGAAACGTGGCGATCACCCGCCCTAATCACGTCTGGAGTACCGACATCACGTATGTGCCCTTACAGCAAGGATTCATGTATCTGGTGGCTATTATCGATTGGTTTAGCCGCTATGTACTGGCCTGGCAGCTATCCAACACGCTGGAAGGCAGCTTTTGCCTGGCGGCCCTGGAATTAGCACTCCGCCAGCACACACCTGAGATCTTCAACACCGATCAGGGCGCTCAATTTACAGCGGATAAGTTTACCGGACGTTTGCAGGCGGCGAATATTGCTATCAGCATGGATGGGCGCGGGCGTGCCCTGGACAACATCTTTGTCGAACGCTTGTGGCGTACCGTCAAATATGAGGACATCTACTTGAAGCATTATGAAACCGTTCCAGCATTGGAAAGGGGGCTACACGACTACTTCCATTTCTATAATCATGAACGACCCCATCAGAGCCTGGCTTACCGGGTTCCCAGCGAGGTTTATCGATCTTGTTGAGATTCTGGTATCAATTTCCGAGCTTAATTTTGCCAATCTGTGGTCTTGACGATGGGGGTAACTATATTTTGCCAGCACAACAAGAGCGGGTAAACTTAGCGAACGGTTCACTACCCAACCAGAGGGTTGAACAAATAAAACAAAGTTAACAAAACCTTGCGGAAGCACTCCGAAGTGGATACTTGTAGTTGTCTCTAACAAACACAAGACCAGAACGGAGTGTAGGATCATGATACTCCAACGGGAGGTCATGCAGCAAAACCGTGAAGTGAAGTTGGTGACCGTACCAGATGGATTCGCCAAAGATCGGGTAGCGCAACGCTACATAGCCTTTTTCGAGTGGTTAGATTGGACACAAGTACTCGAACGTGATGAAACCCAAGTTTATCCAGGACGCTTACCGCATTCCGAGGCATCATACATCAAGGCGTATTTGGTGATGGTTTGTGAGAAACACAGTACGGTGAGTACATTGCACCAATATCTGCTGGAACACCCAGCCCTGGTATGGGTCATTGGTTTTCGCGTTGTGGCCGATGAACAGCGTATTGAAGGCTTTGATGTTGAGGCGAGTATACCCACAGCGGGACATCTGCGACGTAAGCTCCAGACCCTGAATGATCGTGTGTTAACCGCGCTGCTGGCGGGTACAGTCGAAACACTGTGTGAGATTATCCCTGATCTGGGTGAAACAGTATCGCTGGATGTCAAACACATTTATGCTTACGTCAAAGCCAATAACCCGCGCACCTATGTCAAAGATCGCTATGATAAGACCCAGCAACCGTCGGGTGATCCGGATTGTCGATTAGGCGTGAAACGCAACCAGAACCAGGAAACCACCAGCGGTCAAACCAAAGTCGAAAAAGAATACCTTTGGGGCTATGGCACGGGTATCGCGGTGACACGCACGCCAGAGGGTGATGAGGTGGTACTGGCCGAATACACCCAACCCTTCAATGCCGCCGATGTTACATATGGATTGAGTTTGCTGGAACGGTCTCGCCGTAACCTGAAACGTCCGCCGCGCAATATCACGGCTGACGCGGCCTTCGATGCCTGGTACATGTATCAAGGCAGTGCCGAAGTAGGCGGCATTGCGGCTATCGCTTTGAACTTACGCGGACATCCAACCACCTGTTTTGGTGAAAATGGGTATCCCATTTGCGCCTGTAATGGCCTGGAAATGACACCGGGTTGTATTTGGATTGAAGATACTCACCGCTGCCAGAGTTTCACATGCTTTCACTGTCGCAACCATCGCATTCTCAATATCGAACCGGGGGGCTTGATGCGGCTACAATTGGATCGGCAGTCAGATGCCTACAAGAACATCTACAAACAGCGCACTGCTGCTGAACGCATCAACTCCCAGGCCAAAGAACACGGCATTGAGCGACCTCGACAACGTAACCAACAATCCGTTGCCCACCGAAATACCCTGATTTACATCGTGATCAATGTCAAGACGCTGCACCGTATTCATAAACGTAAACGTAATTCAAAATTGTCTCGGAGGGTTGCCTAATTTGTTCAACCCTCCAACCATAAACCCCTGATAGTTATGGAGTTTGAAGCAATATGAGCCACTCAGTTGACACCCAAACCCAACACAATATTCTGAAAGCCCAATCATTGCGTGGGCGTGTTCCCCAAAGCCGACTTGTGCCCTATCGTAATGTGCGCCACTTGCTCGATAATCGGGCTATGGAGTCACCAGATAAAGCCTACTTGATTCATTATGACAAAGATGGCAACCGCGAAGCATATAGTTATTCAGCGTTTAATGCACGGGTAAATCAGACAGCCAACCTCTTGTTGGCATTAGGTGTCAAACGCGGTGATCGAGTGGCGACGATTGCCTATAACCACACCGACACAGTGATTATCTATTTCGCCTGCTGGAAAATTGGCACGGCAGTTGCCCCCCAGAATGTAGCCGAAGACGACCAACGCATTGCTTACATCCTTCGTAATAGTGAGGCAGTTATCGCCCTGGTGCGTTCGGAATATCTGGAACGTGCCGAGCATATCATTCATGGCACAGAAGATGATCTGGGTGTAGACAATATTCACCAGATTGTGCAGGTGGGTGGCGAGGCCAGCGAACAATACCCACATTTTCATACTATGCTGGAACGCCATTCGACAACATTGGATGCTGAAGACGAAGTTACGCTGGATGATGAAAGTCTGTTGGTCTATACCAGCGGAACAACCGGCCCCCCTAAAGGTGTGGTGCTGACCCAATATAACATGCTGGTTGATGCGTATGGCATCTCGTCCTGGCAAGGTATCACTGGCAACCAACGGATGATGTGCGTGTTACCGATTCATCATGTCAATGGCACGATTGTTACACTCGTCACTCCCATGCTTGTCGGGGCCAGCACCGTGCTGAATCGCGTTTATAGCTCTAGCCATTTCTGGGAGCGGATTGCCAAAGAACATGTCAATGTTGTCAGTGTTGTGCCGACGTTGCTCCAGTTCAGTTGTGAATATGCTGATGAGTTGGCACTGAAAGGCGAGAGTATTTTTGGCGAAGGTCTTGACCGGGAAGATTTGTCGCATTTCCGGCATTTCATTTGTGGAGCCGGTACGCTGGCAATTCAGTTGGCGCGGCGCTTCGAAAACCAATTTGGCTTTCCCATTCTGCATGGCTATGGCTTGAGCGAATCCACCTGCTATAGTTGCTTTCTGCCGATTGACCTGAACTGGGAAACACATCAAAAATGGATGCAAGATTATGGCTATCCTAGTATTGGATGTCCTATCTCGCCCAATGAAATGAGTATTTTTGATCCGACTGGCAGCGGGCAGGAACTTGGTCCTGGTGATCGAGGTGAAATTTGCATACGCGGGCACAACATCATGAAACACTATTATCAGCGCCCAGATGCCAACGCTGAGACATTCAAATTTGGCTGGTTCCGTAGTGGTGATGAAGGCTTCTATGAAGAAGATGAACAGGGTCGTCGTTTCTTCTTCATCACAGGCCGCATCAAGGAGTTGATTAATCGCGGTGGGGTCAAATTCAGTCCCTTCGACATTGAGGAAATCTTGTTGGATATTCCAGGCGTCAAGGTAGGATTGGCAATCGCCTTCGAGAATGAATATTATGGTGAGGAAGTGGGCGCATATGTTGTATTAGAAGATGGCATAACGCCGACTGAAGATGAGATTCTGGACTATTGTCGCGAACATATGACATTTGAAAAAAGTCCCAAAGTGGTTGTTTTTGGGAAAGAAATTCCGGTGACGAGTACCGGTAAATATCAACGTTTGAGGCTGCGTAGTCGCTTCGAAGAATGGCGTTCTACTCAGTTTCGGAAACAGAAATAGAAAGGAATACACTCCATAACCATGGTCCCATCTGCATCAATAAGCAGGCTACATCAACAGTAACCTGAAGGAGAAAGTCTCTGATGCAAGTGCTTGAAGAAGGCATCAGTGAACTCATTCAGCCCGTCGACATGGAAGCATTCCGCGAATGGAATCGCAGTAAAAAATCACGGCGGTTGGAAGACAAACTGATGAGCGAACATGAAGCCATCGAAAAATACGTTCACGATGGGAGTTATCTCGGCACTGAACTGTATGGTACAGTGCGGTGTCCGATGTCTTTAGCACGAGAAGTGGTGCGCCAACGCCCCACCAATCTGCGAGTAGCAGGTCAGGGCGTATTGGAACTCGATTTGTGGCTGGCGGCGGGGTTGATTGAGGCAATAGACATTACTTACATCGGCCTGGAAGTTTATGGCATTAGTAGTGCTTTACGGCGTGAGGTCGAAAGTGGGCGCGTCAAAAGAACTGCCGAGTGGAGCAACGCGGCAATTTCGTGGCGCTTGAAGGCGGCAGCGTTGGGTGTGCCTTTCATTCCGATTCGATCCATGTTGGGCACAGATACCCTGAAATATAGCTCGGCAAAAGTCGCCGAAGATCCATTTACCGGCCAAAAAGTATGTCTGATCCCAGCCTTAGTATTAGATGTGGGCCTGATCCATGTCCACCGCGCTGACCGCTACGGTAATGCTCAAATTGACGGTATTAGCGGTTTTGCGTTTGAGTTGGCGCGGGCTAGCAAACGTCTGATTATCAGCGCAGAAGAGATTATTGATACAGAAGAAATCCGTCGATATCCTGATCGCACCATCATTCCCTATTATCTAGTTGATGCGGTCGTTCATGCCCCCTTTGGCGCACACCCCGGCGAAATGCCCTTCTATTATGGGCGCGACGAGGATGAAATCCGCGCCTGGGTAGAAGCCTCTCGAACCATGGATAGTGCAATTGAATATATGGATACTTATGTGTGCGGCACACAGAGCCATGAGGGCTACCTGGATTTAATCGGTCAGAAGAAACTGACAGAGCTGCGTCGTAAGGCGGTGGCCCGCTGATGATTGAACAACCAGCAAACACACTTTCTAAAGATCATATCGAATTGGACTATTCGCCGACAGAATTGATGATTTGTGTGGCGGCGCGTTTAATGGAAGACGGCACAACCGCATTCATCGGAACCGGTATCCCGATGCTGGCGGCGGCCCTGGCGCAACGCCTATATGCCCCAACATTGATCCCCGTATTTGAGTTCGGCGGGACGGGCGCGAGAATGGAATCATTGCCGTTAGCAGTTGGTGGGATGCGTACTTTCCACAAAGCGCTGGCAGCATCGGGTATCTGCGACATCATGGAAACGGCTCAACGTGGCTTCATCGATTATGGATTTCTGGGCGGCGCCCAGATTGATATGTATGGCAACCTGAACAGCACCATCATCGGCGACTACTATCCGCCAAAAGTGCGATTGCCTGGCAGTGGCGGCGGCAATGATGTTGGCTCATTGTGTTGGAAAACCATCGCTATTATGCGCCACGATAAGCGGCGTTTTGTACCTGAATGTGACTTCATCACGACGCCGGGCTATTTGAGTGGTCCTGGCGCACGAGAGGCAGCAGGCTTACCGGCCCACACCGGCCCGGCACATGTAGTCAGTACCCTAGCATTGATGGGCTATGATTATGACACCTATCGGATGCGGTTAGATGCAGTTTATCCGAACGTGACAGTGCAGGAAGTCCTCGACAATACTGGCTTTGAGTTATTGTTGGCGGAGAATGTGTATCAAATCGAGCCGCCAACACGGGAGGAGTTGCGTACATTACGCGAGGACATTGATCCCGACAACCTCTATATCTAGCCATAACTGGCCCCGTCAGTTGGCACGGGGCTTTTTTCTTTGTTAATGGTACAATCCCCCACACACCCATGATGCAGTGAATCAAGGAGCAAACGATGGATTTTGAACTGACTGAAGAACAGCGCCTGTATCGAGATGCAGTGCGCGATTTTTGCCAGAAAGAACTGGCTCCCTATGCTGCCGAAGTTGATGAAAAAGCCCAATTGCGGTGGGAAGCTATCAAGAAAATGCCGCCGCTGGGCCTGACTGGTCTGATGGTCCCTGAAGAATATGGCGGAGTCGATGTTGACCCGGTTATGGCGGCGCTGGCACTGGAGGAAATTGGACGAGCATGTGGCTCGACGGCGCTGACGATTGCGGCACATAATGGTCTGGGTAGCTTCCCGATTGCTCGCTGGGGCACACCCGAACAAAAAGAGAAATATCTGCCAAGCCTCACCTCTGGCGAAACGTTAGGATCATTGGCGCTTACTGAACCTAACGCTGGTTCTGATCTAGCGGGTGGTGTCACCACTTCTGCCTATAAAGATGGCGATGATTGGGTGTTAAACGGCCATAAAGCATGGATTACCAATCCGGGTTATTCGCCAGTCATCGTCACTCTGGTCCGCACCGACAAATCCGCTGGTACACGCGGTTTCTCGATGTTACTGGTTGAGCCAGATATGGACGGCGTCACGGTTCATGCTCCTGAGAAGAAAATGGGTTTGAAGGGATCGCCAACCCAACAAATCAGTTTTGACAATGCGCGTGTTCCGATTGAATCAGGCACGCTTGGTCCCGAAGGGCGCGGTTTTCATCAGACGATGGAGACATTGGATGGTGGGCGCATTACCATTGGGGCAATCAGTATCGGGTTGGCCCAGGCTGCGCTGGATGCATCACTGAAATATGCTGCTGAACGTGAGGCGTTCGGTAAACCCATTGCCCAGCACCAGGCGATTCAGTGGATGATAGCAGACGGCGCTCTGCAAATTGAAGCGGCACGCTTGCTGGTGCTGCGAGCAGCCTGGCTCAAAGCACAGGGTAAACCATTCAGCAAAGAGGCCGCAATGGGCAAACTTTATGCGTCTGAGACTGCCGAGCGTGTGGCTTTCAATGCTGTTCAGATTCATGGCTCGTATGGTTACAGTCAGGAATTTCCGGTGGAACGCATTTATCGTGACCAACGATTGATGACCATTGGTGAAGGCACAAGCGAGATCCAACGCATCGTCATTGCTCGGCGGGTGATGCAAGATGCTGGCCTGGGTTAGCAACTGGCCTATTTACATATTTTGCACTCTGGGAACAAGTATGCTGGTGTCGGAAAAGCGTACTCGTTTCATTAATATTAATTAACCGGCCTGTATTTTTTCTGCTAATAATGCTTGACATCAAGGATTCAAACGCATACAATTATTGTGAATGGGGATTTAACTATTATAAATCAAAACGCATCTGGCGTATTTTTTATGCCAGATTTGGTAGTTTTTGAATCCCCCATCCCTTACGAAAGGAGGTCGGCCCTTTAGTCTTGTTGTATTGAGACGCTTCAGGGCCGCGAGCCAGTGTCTCCAGGACAGCCTAAGCACTACGTTAATGCCAAAGTCCTGCGCTTCAATGTGGGTTATATCACATCTCAAGGTGTGGGGTTTACTCGTGAGACCGATTTTGAAGTGCCGTCGCTATTGCAGGTCTCTGATGATCTCATTGTGGGACATCTTTATGCTGGACTGCGGCTGACGCATGTTCATGGTGGCATTTTGGTACAGGGCAACGTGGAAACCAGCGTGATGACCGAATGTTCGCGATGTGTGGACGAGATCTGGTTGCCAGTTGAGTTTGAAATTCAGGAATTGTTCGGCATCAACAACAACCTCGACACACAATATCAGGTTGATGACAGCAATTTCATTAACTTGGCCCCATTGATTCGTGAGGAAGCTTTGTTGCATGTGCCAATGGTAACGCCAACCGATCAAGCTGGCCGTTGTCTATTCTGCGAACGCACGTTTGAAGATATTCTGCAAGAGCATGGCCTGTCCCGGGATATTGATCCTCGCTTGGCTGTGCTGAAAACTCTGCGTGATAAATTGAACAACAACAATGATGATTGATAATATCAGCAGGGAAGGTCATGTCCAGACGATACAAACGCATAAATTCGGGGGATTTCTTGGACGAGGATGAAATGAGATCGCAAACTGGTAAAGAGGACGAAATGGATTCGCTGGACGATGAGTTGTTTGCCTATGGTGAAACGGATGACGATACAATAGATGAGCTCGACGCAGATGAACTTGATGAGCTGGATTTCGATGACCTCGATGACGACGACCTCAATGACGATTTAGATCTCACCGATGTTTCATCCGATGATACAGTGGGCTTGTATCTTAAAGAAATGGCGCGTGTACCCCTACTGACAACAGAGGAAGAAATTTCTCTGGCAAAACGTCTGGAACATGGTCAGTTTGCAAGCGAGAAGCTGGTTACACTAAACGGCAACGCCAGCCAGGAAGAGTTGGAGACATTACTCACTGAGGTTGAAGATGGCCGTGACGCTCGCGATCATCTCATCAAAGCCAATACCCGCCTGGTTGTCAGCATCGCCAAACGATACATGGGGCGTGGTGTGCCATTTTTGGATTTGATTCAGGAAGGCAACCTGGGCCTGATGAAAGCCGTTGAGAAGTTCGATTATAAACGCGGTTACCGTTTCAGTACCTACGCCACATGGTGGATTCGCCAGACCATCACGCGGGCCATTGCCGACCAGGGGCGTACCATCCGCGTGCCAGTCCATATGTCTGATCGCATCCGCCACCTGTACAAAACCGCTCGCGAATTGGAACAAAAGCATGGTCGCAAGCCGACACCAGAAGAAATCGCCACCGAACTTGACCTGGAACCTCGCAAAGTACAGTGGATGTTGAAAGTCTCGTGGCGGCCTCTCAGTCTGGAGCGTCCGGTAGGCGAGGATGAAGAAAACGAGCTGGGCAACTTCATCGAAGATTACAGTATGCCTACGCCACTGCAAAGCGCCTATCAAACCCTGTTGCGCGAAAAGCTGGAAGAAGTCCTCAGCACACTTTCACCCCGCGAAGCCCGCATTTTGCGACTGCGTTTTGGTCTACAAAATGGCCGCAGTTATACGTTAGAGGAAGTCGGCCAAAAATTCGGCCTGACTCGTGAGCGCATCCGCCAGATCGAAGGCAAGGCACTGCGGCGACTGCGGCATCCACGCCGTTCGCGGCAATTGCGCGATTTCACCTAAAAGGCATTTGGGTTGAAGAAATCAGTCACTAAACATAGTGAACGCTGCGATGAGCGGCGTTTTTTGTTTCAGGCAATGATTTTAATACTGGCGATGGTATTAGCTGCCTGTGGCTCATCAGATGCCAGTCCTACTCCCCGTAACACGCCATTGCCAACGGCTGTTGTCTGGCGAGAAGCCCAACAACCGATCACCTTACAAAATGCACCTTCTCTTCAATTACTGGGGCGGCTGGATGTGCATGGTAGCACGGTGGTCACGCTTCAGTTTTCCGCCGATAGTCGCTATCTGGCGACGGCCAGCACGGGCGATACGCAAATACAGGTCTGGAGTCTGGTGGATGGGCGTTCAGTTTTCAGCCTGAATACGTTGCCAGCCCGCCATCTTCTCTTTAGCAATCGTTCGCTGATCACAATTGACCGTGACCAGCAAATCCGTGAGTGGCGTCTGGAGGGTGGTGAGCAGGTTGCGAGTTTTCCGGCACAGAATTCGACGGTGGGGCCAGTGGCGCAGTCGATGAATGGAACGCGGATTGCGGTGGGCGGACGGCGCGGACGGGTGTATTTGTTTACGGCTGACCCGCTGGCGGAAATGGGATTTATTGACGCGCATCCGATTGTGGCGGTGGAACAGGTGATTTTCACACCGGACGGTCAGCGCCTCATTACTGTGGGAAGAGGGGGTAGCCTGAAAGTCTGGGCTTTTGCAGAAGGCAATGAACCGCTGCACGATTTTGGGCGATTTGAAACCGAGCCATTTCAACTGGCAGTGTCGCCGGATGGGATGTTGCTGGCGGTGGCTTTTTCGGACGAGATACGCTTCTGGCGACTGGATGATTACACGCCGGTTATGAGTATTCCGGTGGGAGAAAATGAGGCAGCGGGTTATATCGGGTTTTCGCCGGATGGAGCGTTGCTGGTTTCGTATGGGGCGGGTGATGCGGTGACGCTGTGGGAGGTTGCGACGGGCAGGCGTGTTGTGGATTTGCCGGGGCATCGGCAGTCGGTTGTTGGGGCGGTGTTTTCCGGTGATTTGCTGTTGACGGGTACACGTGGGTCGGGGTTGGATCTGTGGGATTTGACGGCGCTGGACTCGATGACGGGGAGTGAGGTGCAGATCAATCGTTCGCAGATCGCGCCGCCGAATGTTGATCTATACCGGTTTGCGTGGTCGCCTGATGGCAAATGGATCGTTTTCAGTGATGTTGATGGGCGTGTGTATCTGCTAGGTGTTCCTGACTAATTGAGAATTACAGCAAAACCCAGACTCAAATGGGAGACAGCTATGATGAAAAAACTTCGAGTATTGACGATCATCTGGTTCTTCGTGGCGGCCACATTGTCTTCGGACCTACATGCTCAAGAGCCAGATGGTATTGGTGATTTCTGTGAAATATTGCAGATTGGTCATGGTCCTGCGCGAATGCCTTCTTGGAGTCCGAATGGCGAGTTTCTTGCAGTACAAAGTGAACAGAACATCTGGATATATAACACCATCCTCGAAGATCCTCTTGCGTTAGAGGGTCACACAGGTTTTATCAATGATTTTGACTGGAGTCCAGATAGCCAATTCATTGTTAGTGGGAGTCAGGATGGTACAGCTCGGATTTGGGATGTCGCTACTGGCAACATAGTTAGGACGATACAACTAAAAAATGGACGTATACAGGGGCCTGTATGGGTTGCATATAACCCCGATGGCACGCGAATTGCAAGTCTTAACCCAGAAAACGACACCATTCATGTGTGGGATATAGCAACTGATGACGAACTATCAATACTCCAAGGACATCAAGCACATGTCAGTGCGTTTGCCTGGAATTTAGAAGGTACACAGCTTGCCAGTAGCAGTTTTGATGGCACATTGCGTATTTGGGATGCGGAAACAAGCCAATTGCTACAGACAATTGAGACAGGCTTCGATGATATGATCCGTTCGTTGGAGTGGAATAGGGACGGGACTCGCGTTTTAGCCCGTCGAGAGGATAGTCCCGAGTCACTCGATTCTGTTAGACGTCACCGTGTGGGGTCGGTTGCCATCTGGAATACAGCCACAGGTGAACTGGTGGCCGTATTCGGACACGAATATCCCATCACATTAGCCAATTGGGGGCCGGGCGGTTCCAATGTGATAGGCATTGAGCAAATAGTCAGAGAAGATCATGCTGTCGGAGGCCGGATTTGGGTATGGGACATCGAAACAGGTCAAGTTGAAACGCTCCTAGAACATGAAAATCTGAGATGGTATTTGTCCTGGAATTTGACAGAGCAGCGTTTAGCCGGTGTTGATGATAACGTCTTATATACGTTGGATTTTCAGACAGGAGAAGTGTTACACACACTCAAAACTCACCATACACCGATAGCGAGTTTGGCTTGGCATCCGAGTGGCACAAGAATCGCCAGTGGGCATGAGGATGGGGTCGTCATGATCTGGGATGCCACCTCACCACGAGCTGCACTGGGCAGGCTGGACAGCGACCTTGAGCGAGTAACTTCACTGGACTGGAATCCGGAGGGAACCATGCTCGCTGGCACAACATTGTTTGGTGGTACAAGTGAATCTGCACGCAAGGTTTACATTTGGGATGTGGGCAGCGACGAGGTTGTTCAAATACTCACTGGCACAAGCGCGGTTGCCTGGAGTCCAGATGGAACCCGCCTGGCAGCAAGTCAGAGTCTAAGAGGGGGCATGCAACTGTGGGATACTTCAAGCTGGGAAAGCGTGGAGACAATCGACACTGATTTTGTGTACTCTTTAGCCTGGAATCCAGATGGATCACGTCTAGCCATACGTCATGGGAATGGCGATATTTCCATGTATAACAGTACAACCGGAGCAGTAACAACACCCATCACTGGAGCCAGTGGTTATAGACTGGGTTGGAGTCCGGATGGTAGCCAGATTATCTCTTATGGAGCATTGAGTGGCCCAACTGAGACAATCCTGTGGGATGTCTCATCTGGAACACAGGTACGAAGCCTGGGTTGGGATACCGGTGTGGTGACCTGGCAATCCGGCTGGGAGTTGGTAGCGGTTGGGTTTGTCTGGAGTCCAGATGGCACTCAATTTGCAGGCATAGATGGAGCGTATTCGATACGAGTTTGGGGAGTGTGCCAATAACAGTCTTTAGTGTGGAACAACACTCTAAATGACTTCTCCATCAGCTTGCTCTTTGGAAAAATTGCGTCTGTTGCGTGACATTGTCCAGGTCGCCCAAAACCCCGCATCGCTGATCAGAAGTATGACTGTTTTGAGCATCAGCCGCCTTCAATCGTTTCGGTTTATCATAATCAGTAACCTTTGGCCCGCCAATTGGGACTTTATAGTAGAGGCGAAAGGACAGGAACACACATGGAAGCACTCAAACCGCTGGTGGTTGCTGCTCAAAACGATGATCGTCATGCCTTCAGCCAGATTGTGCTGCACTTTCAGGATATGGCATACGCTACTGCTAATGCCATTCTGGGAGATGATGAATTGGCGCAGGACGCGGCTCAAGAAGCGTTCATTGAAGCTTATTTGTGCCTGCCAGGGCTTCGCGAACCGCTGGCGTTTCCGGGTTGGTTGCGGCGCATCATCTTCAAGCATTGTGACCGCCTTACACGCGGCAAACGAGTGATGCTGCTGCCAATGGAGACGCTATCGGCTATGCCATCGTCATTGCCTGATCCATCGCTGACGGTTGAGATGGATCAGATGAATGCCGCCGTGCGCGATGCGATGGCCGAACTGCCCTACCATCAGCAATTGGTGATGAAATTCTTCTATGTGCAGGGCTATTCTCAACAAGAGATTGCCGAGTTTCTGGAGTTGCCGGTAACGACCATCAAAAAACGCCTCTACGACGCTCGCAAAAATCTCAAAGGAAGGTTCAACATGGCTGAAGGACAGGAATACACACCCTCGCAGGACGAAGAATTTGCCAACAAAGTACAGTTCTTTGTCGCGCTCAAAAGTGGTGATGTGGAACAGATTGTGGCTTTGCTGAAGCAATACCCTGAACTGGTGGAGGCTAAAACTGAATGGGGCATTGCTTCGGATGGCTATTATTGGCCGACGGGTATAACGGCGCTGCATTGGGCGGCGGCTACCGGTAACACTGATCTTATAACCAAACTGCTGGCTCAGGGTATCAATGTCAATTTGCAAACGGATTTTGGCAAGACGCCACTCCACCTGGCAGCGTTGATGCAGCAAGCCGAAGCGGCACATCTGCTCATCGCGAATGGAGCTGAGGTTGATCTCAAGACTAAGCGCGGGCACACGCCGCTGCACTATGCCGTTTTTCGCAACAGCCCAGAACTGGTGGAGTTGTTGTTGCCACAGGCGGCGGTGAATGCAATGGATGAACGCCGGTATACGCCATTGGATTGGGCGGTGGTGCATCAATATGGGAAGTTGGCCCAACTATTGCGGGCACATGGTGGCACACAATCCATGATTCCTGAAACACAATTCACCCCACGGACGCCGAAAGATACAACCCTTATCGAGACAGGGATCAAGATTGTGGATTTATTCGCGCCCTTCAAACGCGGTGGGCAGGTGGGATTCTTCACGCCATTGCCCCATGCTGGCAAGATGGTGCTGTTGATGGAGATTGTTTACAACCTCACCATTCATCAAGGCGTGTATGTGGTGTGGATGAGCCTGGAGGAAGGTCACTACACTAGCCGAAATCTGATGTTTCAGTTGCGCGAATGGGGTACACAGGAACAAATCATACCAGTGTTTGGTCAGCCGGATGATTCACCAGTAGGAGTTGCTCGCAAGGCGCTTAAGCAGGCTCGCTGGCTGAGTGACAAGGGACATGAAGTTGTGCTGGTCGTCGAAAGCAAGTTGGCACGGGCGGCGGATGTTATGCCTGTTCTGCAAGGCAAAGCTGGCAGCTCAATTACGATTTTCTATTATGGTGACGAGAAATTTGAGGACGCGCTGGACATCTTCAAGAACCTGGACGCTGTGATAACGCTTGATCCAGGCCGTGCGAAAGAAAAACTGTATCCAGCGGTTGACGTCGGGCGTTCGCGGGCGGGCGATTATCAGAGCGAGGATCATCAGCGGGTTGCGGAAGCGGTGCGTGATTTGTTGCGACGTTATCGGAATGGCGACCTGGATGAAGTGGAAACCAATCGTGCCAGCCGCATCGACAGTTTTTTGACGCAGGCGTTTGTCGGTGCAGAACCTTGGACAGGCAATCCAGGGCGATGTGTGTCTTCGACCGACACGATCCGGGGTTGCCAGCAATTGTTGGAGGGGCACTACGCTGATGTACTAGACGAATCATTGGCGTATATCGGCCCGTTGGAAGATGTGAATATGCCTGGTCGATAATCATTGTCAATAGACAGGGCGGGTCAGATTAGTGACCCGCCCCAGCTACCTATAGTGAGGAGGAGGTATGGAAACCTTGCGTCGTGATCAACAACTCAGGTTTAACGGAATAGTTCGCGGGCAATGATGCTGCGTTGAATCTGACTGGTTCCCTCGTAAATCTGGTAAACCTTCACATCGCGCATTAGTTTCTCAACTGGATATTCCTTCATAAAGCCATAACCGCCAAAGACCTGCACGGCATCAACTGTGACTTTCATCGCCATGTCGGCGGCAAAGGCTTTGGCAAACGCTGCATATTTGGCATTGCGCCCGCCTTGATCGACCATTGTGGCAGCCCGCCATGCCAACATCCGCGCAGCTTCGATATTGATCGCCATATCTGCAATCATGAAGCTGATGACCTGATGCTTGTAAATCGGCACGCCAAAGGTCTCGCGCTCCTGAGCGTAGCGGATGCATTCGTCCATCGCACGCTGGGCGACACCAACCGCCCCGGCTGCAACAGGTGGACGGCTCTTATCGAAAACTTTCATCGCCAGATAGAAGCCCTGGCCTTCAGCGCCGCCGAGCAGATTGGCCGCCGGAACCTCGACATCTTCGTAGGTTATTTCAGCGGTATCGGCACATCGCTGGCCCAATTTATCGAAGTGCTTGCTGATGGTCACGCCAGGCGCTTTAGCATCGACCACAAAACAGCTTAGTCCCTTGTGTCCCGATTGTGGATCGGTGACAGCAAACACGGTGTGAAAATCGGCGACGTTGGCATTGGAAATGAACATCTTGCTGCCATTGAGGACGTAGACATCGCTGCGTTTTTCGGCACGGGTTCGCATTCCCATCACGTTTGATCCGGCGTCCGGCTCGGTGACGCAATAGGCTGAGAATTGTCCATCAACCAGGCGACCCAGCCATTCTTTCTTTTGTTCATCAGTCCCGCCCAGGATGATGGGCAATGCTGCGAGGTTGTTGATGGTTATTGCAGTGGCAATGCCGGAGCATCCCCATGACAATTCTTCAGCAACCAAAGACTCTTCAAATACACTGGCTCCGATACCGTCATATTTTTCGGGGATGTTGAGGATCGTCAGGCCCAATTCCTGTGCCTTTCTAACAACAGGCCAGGGAAATTCGGCGGCTTGATCGTAATGTTCGGCAACAGGAGCCATCTCCTTGCGAGCAAAGTCGCGGGCGGTTTGCTGGAGCATCTTTTGTTCATCGGTCAGGTTGAATGAAACACCGGAAATTTCGGCGGCTACACGTTCCATGAGACTACTCCCTCAAGTAATCAAATCACAATTTGATTAATTATAACATGAAGTCGCCGGACGCCAAAACACAGTTTTGGGGATTCTGTGCAACAAAAAGCCGACACACTGGGCATCGGCTTGGTTATCACTAAATGAGAGGGTGGATTAGCTACTATCTTGTGGCTCGTCGCTACCTGGTACCGATTCGAAATCGGTGGGATCACTGCCAGAGTTGATTTCAAACTCATCCGAGAAGTTGTCGCCATCCGTATCATCATCATCAGGATCGGTGCGATGAATATTGACCTCGTCACCGTCATTTAAATCATCGCCGTCGGTATCTTCTTCTAATGGATTGGTATCGTATACATTGATTTCGTCACCATCACTCAGACCGTCTTCATCAGTATCTTCTTCCAGCGGGTCAGTACCATGTTCATCGGCTTCTGAGCCATCTGACAGACCATCACCATCCGTATCTTCATCTTCAGGATCGGTGCCCAGTTCGATTTCTCGCAGATAGGTCAATCCATCACCATCGGCATCATTTGTTGCTTCAGCAGTACCGGTTGCAGCGGCATAACTAGCCCAATCAGTTGCAAAGCCGGCATACGCTTCGGCGGTAGCCGTCAAGAGATCGCGGATTTCGAAATTGACCTGTTCAGAGGGGCCGTCATCCGGTGGCGATGCAGGAGGGTTGGGGTCAGGCCACAATAAGAACAGCAAGAGGATCAAGAGAATCAAGAATGCTAACGACAATAGCAACAACCAGAGGGGAATAGTTGGACGGGCCTCTAGCTTACCCATCAAGGGCGCTCGCCGCGTTTGGGAAGCTGCTTGCGAGTGCATCTCAAAGGGATATAGCTTGGGGCGACCCAACAATACGCCTTTACCACGTCGGGTACGTACCTCAAAGTCAACCGCCCCCGATTGACCGGGCGGGATCGTCAGTGATTGGTAGGGCGGATAAAAGCGCAAGGCTTCTTGGTCATCGCGGCCTGTAATCGTATAACTATCGGGAGCATTACTTTCGTTATTGACATAAACGTAAACCAACCGACCACTGGGAATTTGCGTGGGATTAAGGCTGGTCTTGTATTCATAATAAGGGTTGATCTTCAAAATACCTTTAGATCGATGAACTTGCTGGCCGCGCTCGTTGGAAACAATGAGGTCAAAGGGATGGTCCCCTGCTGTACTGCTGGGCAAACGTGGTGGCTGGAATAGCAGGATCAAAGTCCCTTGATCGCCAGGAAACAAGCGTAGGGTGTCGGGCGGTTCAATCACCCAGGCGGGCGGAATTCCCTTCGCCTGGACACGGTAGTGTTCTACCAGATCGCTTTGATTATTGATGTTGACCTGAGCATTAGCGTGCGAACCTGCGTCCACCTGTACTGTGCGCGGCTCTAACTCTACGACAGTGCCAGCAACCTCGACGGATTGTGCTTCGCTTGCCATGACAATGTCGTTATTCTGGTCACCGCCCTCATCCCATCCGGCTGCTGGGTTAAATATCTGAGACGGCGTTTCAAGAGATTTGGCACGGATCACTTTGGCTTTCTGCAATGTAAGCCGGTATTGACCGATGAAGACATCTTGTTCCGAGAGCCAGGGTTCGGCGACATAGCTCAAGAGTTGAGAATCCTCCATGAACGTCCCATTGGTACTGCCCAGATCCGTAATCGTAAAAGAACCATCAGGTTGACGTTCGATGCGGGCGTGTGTCCGTGAGGCTTTCTCGCTGCGAAGGGCTATTTCGTGCGAAGGGTCACGGCCAACCAATAAGACAGGTTTATTGACCGGAATCACCTGATCCGGATAACCTTCTCGCCGAACAATAATGGAGTCTTCGGTTGGGTTATTTGACGGCATAGAGTCTCCTTATGCAGACGCCAATGTTGATCGCTGGAGTCAAACTATTATAGCCCAGAGAATCCTGAAATGCTTGTCTGGATGCTTTCATGATTCATTTGAGGAAAGGGGTGGCCTTGTTAGACCACCCAGTTATTTCAAGGTGAGTGTATAGTAAGTATGTGCCGGGCGCTGGGCATCAATGACGCGCCGGGCCAAATCTTCTCTGGCTTCATTACCACCCAAATCCAACGTTACTGTAAAATGAAACGGCTCGTCATCAGGTTCTGTGATCTCTGGTTTGACGCCAAACACCAGCTCCAAATGGCGAGTCATCCCGATTTTTGTGCCGCGTGTCATGAATAGAACATCCAGTTCTTCCACAATCTTGCGTTGCTGCTCAATAGGAATCTCGGATGGAACCAGAATGTCGGCCCATCCGCCAAACCACTGTAGCCATTCTGATGATGTGAGTTTGGCATCAAGATAGCAGTCGAAATTGTCCACAATCCATTCAAGCGGCGCATGTAGGGCTTCCATAATCAGCAAATAGCGCCCCAGAAACTGGTCATCACCAAACAGGGCTGGCAGGTGCTGCAAATAACTGCTGGAATCCGCCGGAATGCCAAAGAGGTGTGTCGGGAAACCGTCTTCCTCACCCAACGTTGGTGGTGGCGGTGGCGGTGGCGGTGCAGGTGGAAACCCCATATCGGCAGTGGCCGCTGGGGGCTGTTCTTCGGCAGGGGGCTTCTTTTTGCGCGAGCCAGAAGTTCTGCGCTTTTTGGATGCTGGCTTTTTCCCCTCTGCAATCTGTTTGAGGTAAAACACGTAAGGTCCAATTTGCACCGCGTCCCCAATTTTCAGCAAAACGGCTTGATTAGCGGGAATACGCTGTGAATTGACCACTGTGCCATTGCTGCTGCCCAGGTCGGTTATTGTCAAGCCTTGTGCGGTCAAATCGAAGCGGGCATGTTGGCGCGATACTTTGCCACTGAGCAGCGGGAGATCGTTAGACTCCAACCGTCCCATAGACAGCCCTTTTTCATCGACCTCAATGTGGTCTTGCGTAATATCGGGGCCAGTAATCCTTAGAATTGCGTGTTTGCCAGTAGCCACAGTCGCTCCTCCACCCTAGTCGATCTTGACGACATGCTGATGCGAAACCACCACCCCATGCGCCACAATTTCGATGGACTGTTCTGGATCACCATGTTTGGCTTCACCACCAGACTTCCAGATCACTGGGAAAAGTTTCACTGAACGAACAAACTCAATGCCTGGGATGTTTTGTAAAGAAGCGACCACGTCAAACTCGGAGAGGTCGCGTCCAAACGGCCATCCTTTGCCATCAAAACCACCCACGATGGGATTCAAGAATTCATACAAACGCCGATAAACAGCTTGCTCAACCTTCTCATGGTCGGCATGGGAACTGGCGTGTAAGTGAACAATGGCTGAAATCCACCGGTAGGCAGGCTGGGTCACATCAAGTTTTGTTGTTAACAAGCGACGCTCGTCGAGGTAATCAGTAACCAACTGAACCAATTCTTTATCCAATTCCAGCATCTCGCGAGCAATGTGGCCGTGAGGTTGGTTAACGTGCGGAATCAAGACAAGTTTAATACCCTGCCATTCTTTGGCCGAGACCGGTACTGCAAAGGCACGCGCCACCTTACCAGGGATAGATTCTATCGCCAGATATTCAAAGTCTTTACCAGTGACAGCCCGGCGCAGCGTCCGCAAATGTCCCGGTACGCGCAATTTAGCATCGTCCAGGTTTTCACGATCCAGGCCACCAGCGGCGGGTTGGCGATTGGCAACCTTGTTGATATAGGGGATACTCGTTTTCAAAACATTAAGTGCCCCCTGTTGGACATTACCAATTGCACCACCCCCATGTCGGTAGCGTTGCATTAAAATCATGTGGCCGCGAGGTGGTATTGATCCATAACGTTTGATGGAACCGTCGCGCTGGGGTAAAGCTGGCCCAAAACGCACTGCGCCTGTGGCATTATCAACCGAATAATGCAAATCATCGGCATTTGAATCAGCAAAGTCAATGATCTCGGACCATTCTTGCTCATTGTCCCCCTGGCGCACCAATATCCGTTCGCGTTCGTTACGCTTCAGGATGGGTGCGTTTTGCAGATAGAAACGTTGGCCGGGGGATCCATCACTGCGACCTAATAATTCATTTTTGATAATTGAGGCATGAGTCGCGGGAATTGTTGCGCCCCACGAGGCTGCCTTCACTTCATATAACTGAGGGCTTTTACGATAGCGTGCCACGCCCTTCTTAGGGGGTAGAATCCGGCAGCGCAGCCAATAGGCACGATGCTTGGCAACTTCGCCCTGCGCCATCTTGGGGAGGTGAATGCGGATAACACCAGGGGTATTGAAGCCTTTTGTACCATCGACATCCACATCGCAATCTTCCCAATCGGTTTCATACGAAGGGCCGGTCATCACCTGCCAAGCATAGGGTGGATCAGTCGGATCAATACCTGCACCACGCGCCGGGTCAACATCCATCTGTAGCCCTACAATGTGATAGGAAAGATTGTTGCTGAAACCAAAGTAGATAGAGTCGTCGGGTTGTGGATCGTCGTTATCTTTTTCGCGGAAAACGTAGAAATTGGTAAAACGCGAGTTTACATCATCGGGACCATGTGCCAAATAGCTGAACCCTTTGCCTTCACCCTTGCTCACTTCACGGATGACAAACGCCAGTTGTGGAACGACGATGGTGAATGGCTCATCAGTTGAAAACACGATGGCCGGGTTATTCTCCGTGCGCGTAGTCGCCACTTCGGTCTCTGCTGGAATCGTGGTGTCGTTGGGCTGTGGCGTCACCAACCAGAACGTCGCTCGCGTTTTAGCGGCTTCTGGCTCACGGAGCCTCATCCCCAATAATTCCATTAACTTGATATAGTGCAGGTCTGGAACACGGTTCAGACGATAAAGAATAATATCGGTCATCCAGGCGAATAGTTCTATTAAAGCAACACCCGGATCGCTGATGTTGTGAT
This sequence comes from Aggregatilineales bacterium, assembly GCA_965215855.1. Lineage (GTDB taxonomy): Bacteria > Chloroflexota > Anaerolineae > Aggregatilineales > J027 > J027. Next base: position 2,118,103 of record CBDCER010000003.1, read on the forward strand.
CGGTCCACTCTGGCGTGTAAAGCGGTATTCGCCGGAGGGCTTCCTTTACAATGTCATCGAACGTCCGATCATCGAGACGGGGGGTATCGAACGGCATTAGATCTCCTCAAATAAATTCCAGGTTTCGGCCTCTGGGCCTAATCCGGCAAGATATAGAACGGGAACACCAAACTACGTGGATCGTGGCTTCCCTTAATCACATAATTGACTGTGATATTCAGGATACCAGCGTCATGCTGATCGCTGGAAGCCTGGATTCTGGTAACAGTGATGCGTGGCTCCCAGCGGCCTAGGGCTTCACGAATATACCGTTCAGCAGCAGCGCGAGTTGCCTGATTATTGGGTGCAAAAACAAGTTCGTGGATTCGGCAGCCGAAGTCGGGACGCATCACCCGTTCCCCTGGCGATGTACCGAGAATGATCTGGATGGCTTGTCGTATTTCGGTCTCGCCAGTTGTTAGCGCCACATGCCCCTGATTGTCAATTTGGGGCGGAAACGCCCATCCACGTCCGATAATATCTACCATTGCACTTCTTCCTGCGACTAGTTGATTTTAACGATTCCGCCTTGCAAGATCAGGCTGGCACTACCCTTGACGGTAGCCATTGTTCCCTCGACTGTCGTTTGTGCGCCCTTGACATTCATCTGGGCGTTAGCCTTCAGGCTGGCATTAGATTGGGCCGATAGGTCTACCTGTTGACCTTCCATGGTCAGGTTTCCGGTGGCCTTAATCTCAATATTTCCTCTGGCGGTCAAGGTAATGTTGCCCTGGCCTTCGAGGGTAATGTCTTTGCTGCTGTCGACAGAGATTGTTTCATTGGCGGTATCGAATTTCATAGATGTCTTTTGTTGAGCATCGACGATTTCGATATAGTTGTCACCACCTTGCTCATCTACCAGCCGGATGGTGTGGCCGGTGCGTGACCTGAAGATACGAGTCTTCACCGCGCCATCCACGACGATCTGGCCGAGAGCGTCGGAGGGGGCATCCCTGCCGTTATTCAGCCCACCGATAATATAGGGTCGGTTGAAATCGCCATGCTCGAACGCTACCAATACCTCATCATCAATCTCTGGCAATATGTAAAAACCACGATCTGCGCCGCCGCCAGGTTGCACCACCCGCGCCCAATGGCTCTCTTCGGTGTCGGTCAGCCAGGGATATTTCACCTTGACCATGGCGTAATCTTCAGGGCTTTCGTTATTGGTGACAATGGCCGGAACCACCCCTCCCCAGGGCAATGTACGCTGTTCGCGCAGTAAGCGCGTCAAGATGCCGGGATACATACCCTCCACAGTGAAAAATGTCATGAATCCGTTATCGGCACTATACGAGTGTCGCACTGTAGTGAGTTTATATTTACCGCTGAACTTGCTGCCCAGCTTGGTCAGCTTAATCACCATACCTGCTTTCAGGTGAGGCGTTCCATGCGCTTCACCTTCAGCCTCAATAAAACTGCCATTAACTTCATTGAGAATGGCTTTGGCAACAGCATCAGCATCCGCCTGACTCTGAACTGGTTGGCGAACTTCTAACCGGGTCGCACTACTCACTTTGCTGCTGGCAACTGCGCCACCCCAGCCGCCCACATTGATTTGAGGGGCGGTTTGGCTGGAGCTGGCTTCACCAGTAATCGCCTCTTTTTTCGCTACATCCCAGCCTTTGACCGTAACCTTATTGACTTGGTTAGCAACGGTCAACAGTACATGGAAGGTGTGTAGGCCCTGTTCTGTGCCATATTCCAGTTCAGCATCCTGGCCGGTTGGGTCGGGTTTGCGGAAATAGAGTTTTTCGTCACGCACAAAGACTTCAAAACCGATCCGAGCCGCCCGCTGTTGCAAGAACTCCATATCACTCAAGCCATTTTGAAAAACATGCTTGAAAACTTCGGTGGTCGCTTCGACCTGGGGACTCAAGCCCACATTACCAGCAATAGACTGGGCAATGTCTGAATCGGTCATTTCGAGCCAAGCTTTGGTCTTGGATTCCCGGTGCAGGCGGTAGCTCTTGTCGTAACCGCGTACAGTGAATGTCGCCAATTGCCCTTCATCGTACACAGTGGCTACCGATGTGATTTCGCCCTTAAAAACGACGACCGTCCCTCCACCAGCGTAACTCTCTGCCTCAATTTCGATAGAAGCCCCCAATGGAAACACATTGCCATCGGTCAGGTCTAATTGGTCGTCATGAAAAGATAGTTCGACCATATCAGGCAAGTTCAGCGAACTGTCAACGATTATCTCGACCAATTCATCCATATATTGTTTGTCGATGTCAGCGCCATTGACTTTGACATAAGCCTTGGCCTGACGAACCGACGTATTGCCACTTGAACGGCTTGCCATCCGCCACACTCCTTACATGAACGCTAAACCCGCAGGGTCGTTCCCGGTGGTATGCTGCGGGGGTTATCAATATTATTGGCTTCAGCAATAGCACGTTGGTTAGATGCGTCCCCTGTTTGACTGGCCGCCACCGTATCCAACCGGTCACTAGAGGTGGTGGTTACCGCCGAGGGGGCTGCGGCTGGCTCTGCACCAGCGGCCTGCGCCTGGAAGTTTGTTTCGTCCTGTGCCTGTTGCAGTGTTACATCCACAGTAGTGCGGACGGGTGTGCCGTCTGCCAAAAACATGGTGAACTTCTGTGAAACATTGGTCAACACGGCAGTAAAGTAGAATTGCCCCCACTCAAACGCAACATGCGGCGGCTCACTTTTGTCAGTGCGTGCATCTTTCTTGGTTTCGTCAATCGCCATCATCTTCCAGATCATATCGGTATAGCCACGCACATCGGCTCCGTCGGCGTAAGTGTCGAATAGCAATTGCAGTTTTAGAGTCTGGACACCGCCCTGTTGAAATTCGACAGCAGGAATGTTCTTACCCTTAATAGGTTTAGATTTCCAGGTATTGCTCTTGGTGAGCGAATACTCGGTGGGATTGAACATGAAATTCACACGCTCGCCTGTTGATAAGTTAATCAGTGCAGCGGGAACCAGACCACCTTTTGTATTAGGCATGACACTCTCCAGTTAAGCTTTCATCTACGCCCTCGTTCTCGCTCGCGCTCGATGCGAAAACGACGCTGTAGGATCTTGTAAACTTTGCGGGCCATCTTTTCAACATCAGCCTGGCCTTCGCCAGCACCAGCTTCACCGGTCTCGGTCGATTCGGCAGTGGCGCTTGGCGCAGTTTCCTCGCGCTGGATAGCTGGTAATTCCACATCCGACGACGGCGTAGGAACCGGCGGCCCACTGCGTTGAATAGGCGTATCAGCCGGTAAATTCAATAGATTCAGCAATTCAACATCCGTTGCCGTGTTGGCAGGCGGCGGGGCCGGCGCCTGCGGTGGCGTGACGCTTTGCGACGCAGATCGCTGGACCGGCGGTGTTGGCGATGGGCTGGGATGTCGGGCACGGCCAATTGGTGGCATCAATATAGGTTCCGCTTCTGTTATGGGCGTGCTATAACCAGTTGTTGAAGTTACCGGATCTGAAGTCGGCGGACGTGACACAAAACCAGAGGCCATCAATGCTTGCCCCAGATCAACAGATTGCCTTGGTAATGATGACTCGCCAGGCACTTCAATCACATCGCGTTGCACTGGTGTTGCTGTTCTATCAGTGCCGGGAGCTGGCAGAGTTTCAGCAGCAACCCTATGTTCTGCAGCAGGTGGAGGCGACGGTGATGCCCATGCCGCTTCACTCATCATGTCAATGTCGTCAGTATCCGCTACCTCTGGCGAAGCAGCCGGTAGCCGCTGGACAACGGGTGGTTGTGAACGAGAGACAGTGATCCGTCGTGCTGATGGGGGCTTGGGTGCAGGGGCTTCAGCGTGTCGAATAGCAGCTTCAATATCGGGTCGATGACTTTGCTGGGGCGTCTGCACGGGCGGCTCGCTGGTTGGCCTAAAATCTGATGGGGAGGCTGATGGTTGTTCGGCTCGCTGGACCTGTTCCGCGATGGTCATTGACGATGGCGGCGCGCCGCTATCAAACCCAGACTCACGCTGTATACCAGGTGTTGATGGCATGTCCGGGCGTGGAACCGACGGTTGTTCGGCTCGCTGGATCTGTTCCGCAACGGTCATTGACGATGGCGGTGGCGTCACGCTATCAGCCTCGGACTCACGCTGTATACCAGATGTTGGTGGCATGTCAGCTCGTGGAACCGACGGTTGTTCGGCTCGCTGGATCTGTTCCGCAACGGTCATTGACGGTGGTGGCGCTCCACTATCAAGCCCAGAATCGCGCTGTATACCAGATGTTGGTGGCATGTCAACTCGTGGAGTTGGCGGTTGTTCGGCTCGCTGGATCTGTTCCGCAACGGTCATTGACGGCGGCGGCGCTCCGCTATCAGCCTCAGAGCCACGCTGTATGCCAGATGTCGGCGACATATCAGCTCGTGAAACCGACGGTTGTTCGGCTCGCTGGATCTGTTCCGCGATGGTCATTGACGGCGGCGCTCCGCTATCAGCCTCAGACTCACGCTGTATGCCAGATGTCGGCGACATATCAGCTCGTGGAACCGACGGTTGTTCGGCTCGCTGGATCTGTTCCGCGATGGTCATTGACGATGGTGGCGCTCCGCTATCAGCTTCAGCGTCACGCTGTATACCAGATGTTGGCGACATGTCCGGGCGTGGGGCTGATGGTTGTTCGGCTCGCTGAATTTGTTCCTCAATGCTCATTGACGGCAGCGCTCCGCTATCGGCCTCAGACTCACGCTGTATACCAGATGTCGGCGACATATCAGTTCGTGGAACCGACGGTTGTTCGGCTCGCTGGATCTGTTCCGCGACGCTCGTCAATGGCGGTGGCGTCCCGCTATCAGCCTCAGACTCACGCTGTATGCCAGATATTGGTGGCATGTCCGGGCGTGGGGCTGATGGTTGTTCGGCTCGCTGGATCTGTTCCGCGATGGTCATTGACGGCGGTGGTGATCCGCTATCAGCCTCAGAGTCGCGCTGTATACCAGATGTTGGCGGCATGTCTGGTCGTGGAGCCGACGGTTGTTCGGCTCGCTGAATTTGTTCCTCAATGCTCATCGGCGGTGGGTGTACTGTTTGTGGTGAAACGTCAACCGGATCATACGCTGACATGTCCTGTTGTATAGTCTCGGCTCGTTGGATCGGATCAACAGGTTCCGATGGTTGCTCGGTATCGGGCCGAATATCTACCAATGGATTCTCAAGGTCCGGGTCATGCTGGGCGACACGATGCTGCGGTGTATCAATTGACGGAACTGACTCAATTGATGGTGAGGGTGTATCAAGAGCGCGTTGTATGGTATCTGCCCGCTGAATTGGGTCTTCAGGAGGCGCAGATTGGTGTGGAGCTGGTGTAATTGGGTCGCGTTGTACACTCGGCTGGCGTGAAGATGCTTGACGCGGCGGCTGTTGTTGATGGGATAACGCAGAGGGCCGGGATTCGCCGCGAAATGTACTTGGGACCGTTGATGGGATATCAAGTTTGGGTGGAGGGCTTTCTGCGCGTCGGATAGCCTCGTCTAGAGTTGTACGATCCATAGATGAACGCTGGAGGGCTGGGGATGCCACCGACGATGTAGGCGTCGTCGTATCACTTGGACTAGCCGCTAAATTATCGACTGGCTCAAAATCTTCTGAGAAGGTTCCAGGCAGTGCATCCGGTAAATCGTCTTCAGGCAGGTCTTCATGCTCGGACTCAGCATCACTATCCTCACCACTTGAATCCTCCCGATCTGGGGAAGACACATTGACATATTCTACCCGTGAACGTACCCGACGAACTTCCGTCGGGAATTCGACCGGCATTGGTAGTCCACCTTCTTCAAGTCCTGGTGGACGATCTGCCGTGACATTTGGACTCGGCCCACCAGTTTTGGGCGGAGGTTCATAGTGTACGTTTTTGGGGCGCTCCACAATCCTAGATTTACTGGTCTTCCTGGCTTTTTGGATGGCTGTCTGACGTTGTTGACCCATCAACCGCTGAATGCCACCACCCTCCGAAACATGCCCTCGGTCTTTATGCCGGTTAAAGATACGCTGCAAATCATTAGGCATGGTTGGTGATGAGGTAACGTCTGAGACATAGCCAACCTGCGGCCCCCCCCATGTTGATTGGGCAGGCAGTGAGGTCGAGCTAGGCGCTGCATCGCGCTGCACAGGAGGTGCTTCGGCAGGTGGGGCTTGGGTCGGTGCTACACCGGAGTCTGCGTTCCAAACCATTGGTTCATCAAGTGTCGTTGCCAGATCTTCGGGAGTATGATCTGGCAGGCGTGAAACGACCATCCGGCGTACATGCGAGACACTCCGTTTTAGAACCTGTGCCCCGGTTTTGCCCAGTGAGCGACGGCCAGTTATACGCGGCATTTTCCGGCGGATAATCACTGCTCTGCTCCCATAAACCCTGATCTACTGTGGTATATAGTCATGCACGATCAATTCTAGTGTCTCAATAGCCGTTGCCCCTTGTTCCGCTTTAAACTGGGGGCCAGTCCATTTAACTGGGATGGCTTCCATGAAATCCCAACGAGCCAATTGATTACCCATTGAGTCGAAGACAACGATAGCCAGCGTTTTGGTGGCTTTGGTGATATTGCCTCCCAGCATATCCAGGTACCAGGTCAAGAGTTCGGAGCTGCTAACCAGGCCGCGCTTCAATGTCACACGTCCACTCTTACGGCGTCCTGGTAAAACATGAGTGTAATCATTCAGGCCGCCTTCTTTGTGTTCGGTGACTTCAAACTCCAGCGTCGGCAACGTACACTCAGTGAAAGCAGCCATCACAGTTCCACCAATTTCCACTACAAACCGATGTGCGGCATGGGGTTCCATTACCATCAACTTACATCCTCTATCTAACGTTTATGCGGTTTGCCCGTGCGCTCTCGATGGCGTTGGGCATCTGCTTTCAACATGGCATACACGCGTTCGGCCACGGCTTCTGGAGTCACCTCTGCATTGCTAGTTGGGGTTTCAGCATCATCACCAGCTGCCGATTCAACTGGCGCATCATCATCGCGCTGAATACTCATGGCATCCCCATCGCTCGTGGATGAGATCGGTGATTGTTGAACAGGCGAATACGGTTGGCGCTGAACTTGTTGTGGTGCATAGAGCGGCGACCCGTCTGCAGCATCATATGACACCTGATGACGTTGCTGGCGGTGTTGCCCAAGTCGCTGTGCGCGTTTGCCTGTACGTCCAATACTCATAATGACCTCACAAATGTGGATGGCGACGATTAATACGACTTACATGATGAACCCACCGCACGCGTTCACGATGATCCATCCCCAAAATTTCCGCCCGCGACCAGTGTAGGTGCATGGCTAAAAAGGCTACCTCCTCATGCAGGCGGTTCAAGGGGTAGCCTACGATTCCCCCCCCAACAGGGAAATCTCCTCCGTGAATTCGTGACCACAATTTGGGCAAGTCACGGATGCTTCTGTTATTCCGGTTCCATTAATTTCCTGATAAAAGTCCTGTAAATAAGCTAGATCAGCCGCAAAGAATTTTTCTATGATACCAGGAGACACCTCGCGGAAAGTGCCCAATCGTGTGATAACCCGCGATAGCAAAATAATGGTCAGGTAAGCTTCATTGTTACGCACACGGGGATCACGCAATGGCTCAATTTCATCTAAAGCGGTTGCTAGACGCATCGAACCCTCTTTGTGTAGGTTGCCATATTCATCCACAAAACCGCGTGGCAACGTGAAGTCAAACTCTGTTTGCAGCATAGATATTTTCCTCAAGATAGAACGGGAGCCGGGTGGGCCTTAGTAGACCCAGGCCCGGCTTCGACCACACTAAACAATAGCCGACTACTGCACACGCTTGATGAATTCGTGTACGATAGTTAACTCTTCAATACCGACTTCATTGCTGTCGGATTTCACACTCGGTCCAGAAATCTTTGAAGGCCAGCCCTTTTCGAAGTCCCATTGGGCCACGACTGTACCTTCCTGGTCGTACATATAGATCGAGCCATTCATGCGGGCACTGAAAACATCGCCGTCCTCGACCTGCTTACGCCAATCCCAGAAATCCATGTTGCCAGTGATGCCGCGCTTGAGCGTGACGTCACTCCATTTGAGGCGGCCCGGAATCTTACGGACGATTTCGGTGTTGTTCTCACCCATGATCTTCATTTCGACGACTTCCGTCTCCGAACCCAGACCAGAGCACTCGGTGAAGAAACCTTGAATTGTACCCGCTACATCAATCGAGAAATAACAACTGACGAGGGGATCACCATCAAGAGCATCTGTTCCAGCAGGCATATGTAAATTCCTCCTTGAGATTTACGATAACTATGATTACGAAATTATTCGCCACCCTCAGGTGACCACTGGCTGATACGAATAATCAGGAACTCGGCAGGTTTGACGGGCGCAATACCAATTTCGACGATTAATTGACCCAGATCACGTACCTCAACCGGGTTGAGTTCCTCATCCACTTTGACATAGAAGGATTCTTCGGGCGTGCGCCCAAACAGTGCCCCGCTGCGCCACGTGTTCCGCAAGAAAGCGCTCATGTCGCGGCGGAGACGGCCCCACAGCATATGATCGTTCGGTTCAAAGACCGCCCACTGGGTGCTGCGTTCGATACTGGCCTCGACATAGTTGAACAAACGCCGCACATTGATGTAGCGCCAGGACGGGTCGCTCGTCAGGGTGCGTGCGCCCCAAACCCGAATACCACGACCGGGGAAACTACGGATGCAGTTGATACCGACCGGATTCATCAGGTCTTGCTCGCCCTTGGTGACATTGATTTCCAGGCCCAACGCACCGCGCACAATTTCGTTGGCCGGGGCTTTATGAACGCCTCGTGTGCCATCTACACGTGCATACAGACCCGCCATATAACCACTGGGAGGCATGAATTGGGTCTTGCCGGGCTTCAGCATGTCAGCAATTTCAACCCAGGGATAGTACAGCGCCGCACGGGTTGTGTCGTAGTTGACTTCCATGCGCCAATCGTAGGCTTCCTGTGGGCTGAGACCAGGCGGGGTATCCAGAATAGCGAAGACGTAACGTTGATTTTCGCAGAAGTCGATCAATGCTTGTTGGACTGACTGCACGCCTTTCTTGTCGAGTTCACCCGACTCGTAGGCACTCATCAAATCTGGGGCAACGACCATTGTCAAGTCCATGATGGCTGCCAGGCCACCCAGACCGGTGCGCTTGGCTGCTTCACCCTGATAGTCGTTCAGACTAACCGGCTTGGTTTCGACCTTGCCACCTTCCAGATGCACCTCGCCTGCTGGAACAAGCTTGGTATCTTTTGCCGTCACTTTAACATCAACCAACGTCGATTCTTTGAGTTGGGTCTCGACATAGTTCTTGCCAGTCTTTTTCAGGCCGAGGCCACGGAATGTTTCGCTGGTTGTCCCGTCGGTGACCGTTAAGGTGAAGGTTGGGTCGCCGTCTGTGCCAGGATCAGTTTCCGCTGTGACCTTGATACTGTTACCTGCCGGACCGCCAGCTTTAGCTGTGATTTGCAAAACATCAGCCGGGCTATCGCCACCACTAGTTAGTTGAGCACCAGCCGAAATCAGCTTAGCCCCCTCAGCCGGCACGCCCAGCGTTTTCACCGAGACGATGTAGGCGATGGTTCCACCGTTGTTGAAAAAGCCATAGACGGAATCGGGAAGATAAGCGCCATCAACGAAGTCACCAAACGCCTGGACATATTGGCTCCAGTTAGTGACCAAGGTGGGCTTGCCAATCAGGCTATCACCATTGCGGGGATCGGCGGCCTTGGCAGTATAACCGACGAAAGCGGCAACGGCAGTTGCCACACCTTCAATCGGTTTTGAGCCGCGATCAACTTCCTCTACATATACACCAGGGGACAAATAGGATGTTGCCATACGAATATACTCCTAAGAATGTTATTGACTTCGAGACTGATAGATTTAGAATATGACTGATTTAGCGCCTATAGCTTGCCTCCCGTATCTCATTATAGTGAACTCGCTCATAGTGACAAATCGAAATTGCGCGGGTCCGTGTGGTCATCATTAGGAACTGTGATTGTAAAGCGTTTGGGCTTTCGACCGTCAGCGACCACCTCTACATCATATTCACCAGGTTGCATATACGCAAATACGTACTGCCCAGAGGCGTCGGTTTCGACAGTATCTCCCCGATTCAAGAGCGTAACCTCGACTCCTTCACCCACTGGCATACCCTGATGTAACACGCGCCCGCCAATATGGTATATACTGACATCAACAGCTGTCATCTCTTGTTCCAGGGGATGTGCGGACTGCCCAACACGTAATGTAGAGGTCAATACCAGAGGTGCTTCGACCACTAACTGAGTATCCAGTGCGACCGTCACCAGCAAGTTGACACTCGGCTTTAACTGATTTTCCATCACCCCCCATAAATCTGGTAAGTTACGAACAGCATCGGAGGGCAGCGCAACCTTAATTGGCAAATCAAATGGTTGTTCACGCACCATCCCTATCCCTGTTTCGGGCTTAATCGAGCGAGAAAGTGAAAGAGTCCGCAATACGCGCCATAAAAGTTGGTGTTCGTCTTCAGGGTTGCGTGCCCAAACAGTAATGAGGTAGCTGAGGTCAATACGCTTGGAGGGATAGACGCGCTTACCACCTCTACCGTTGTGCCGCTCCGTCTTGATGTGGCTGGTATTGCGAAGCTCCAGATTTTCACGCATGTCATACAAATATAGGTTGATCGTTGGGCGATTGAGGCTTGCCGTCCATTCACCCGTCGGCTGATCGAAGGCAATATCAATATCGCCTGCGTTCAGCTTCCCTTTTTTGATCAGAATTTGCTTAATAGTTTCATCTAAATCATGAATCATCCACTACCTCGCTTCGCCATACGCAAGCGGCAGATTGGGCTGAATCCCAATGCACACAATTAGGAGTTACTCTTCTGAGTTTTATAAGCACTCCACTCCCCCAGAGTTCAGGCTTATTAGGTATTTCCGATTGTTACTTACTCCTGCACCATACGATGGGACACACAGTCTATACAGGATCCTCTTCAGGTAGTTCCTGACGCTGCAATTTTGGGTCGCGCATAGCTTGAGTGTCTGGCTCCAGCTCTTCTTCCTCTGGTATCGGTTCTTCCTCTTGGCGCTGGAGAGCAGGGTCACGCATGGCCTGGAGCCCCTCGGGATCTAATTCTTCTTCCATTTCCGCACGTTGGACGGCCTGTGCTTGTGTCGCATCTGACGTCACCGAATCCGCCATCTGGTCGGCCTGGCGTTCATAATGATCATCGGCTGGGCCAAGCGTTAGATTGCCTGATGGCGCTGCCCCATCCTGATGGACAACATGGGTCAACTCATGGGCCAACAAACGGTCGCCATCGCCAGTGCCAGGTTGATAAGAACCCTGGCTGAAGAAAATGTCACTGCCAGTTGTGAAAGCCTTCGCGCCCAGTTGCTTGTTCAATTGATCTGACTGTGAATCCGTGTGAACGGATACATCGCTAAAGTCACGCCCCAATGCCTGCCCCATCTCAGCTTGAACACGGCCATCTAAAGCACTGCCACTGCCGCGCTTGCTATTGATCTGAGAGCTGATCTCTTCATTGAGCGGGCCACCATCTTCCAGAGTGGAACGCTGAATGCGAGATAGCATACGTCGGACAGCCTGATTGCCATGCGTGCGCTGCATCTTGAGAATGGCCTGGGCCGGCGAATGTGCGGGAGGCACATATTCGGTCTGCGGCTCGCTGTTGTCTTTGTTGTGTTGGTGTAGTGGTTCTTCAGAAAGCAGACGCAAACGGTCTCGCGTACTCATGATCTTGCCCTTATGATATGGTATGCGTTCATTTAGATATAATTTTATACTACGAAAAACATTTTTAGGGAAATCTTTTGATTAAACAAAGTATAAATTTATTCTATCATAATTTCCAAATTGCCATCCGGATTGTTAGGGTCTCTGAACATTTAGTCGTCCAAAACCTAATTTAAGTATTGGTGCGACAATTCATCCTCCATCAATTTGCCCATTTTCTGATGTTCACGGCGAATAGCTTGCAAGACATGGTGCATCCGAATCGTCGAGGAATCGTCAGCCGCCGCCAGGAATGCCGCCGCTAACGCCGCATTGCGAATATTGCCACCCGCCAGCCGATAGCGTTGGGCAAGCAAACCTATCTCGACATCATTATTTAATGGGGCGTTCTGTGGGAAACTGATTTGCCAGATTTTCAAGCGGTCTTCCTCTTCAGGAAAAGGAAAATCAATCAAGAAATCCAGACGGCGCGTAAAAGCCTCGTCAAGATTCTGTCGCAGGTTAGAAGCCAAAATTGCTACGCCATCATAAGTTTCCATCCGTTGCAACAAATAGCCAATTTCGATATTAGCATAACGGTCGTGGCTATCTTTGACTTCGGAACGCTTACCAAACAGTGCATCGGCTTCATCAAAAAACAGGATCGCGTTACTTTGGGTAGCCTCGTCGAAGATGGCGGCTAGGTTTTTCTCGGTTTCACCGATGTATTTACTGACGACGGATGATAGATCGATTTTGAAAAGTTCCAACCCCAATTCACCCGCGATGATTTCCGCCGCCATGGTTTTGCCTGTTCCGCTTTGACCAGCAAATAACGCTGTCAAACCTTGAGCATTGGAACCGCGTCCCTTGAAGCCCCAACGATCATAGACCTGAACGGCATACCGGACCTGGTCGCAGATTTCGTGGAGTTGTTGCACACGATCATGAGGTAATACAATTTGTTCCCAGGTGAAGCCAGGAGGGATTTTTACAGCCATATCAGAAAGCTTACGGTTACTCTGGGCACGACTGGCAGCGTACAAATCATTGAGTGTGGGGACCGTTGCGCCGCGCCCCATTGCTAAATCAAAAGCAGTATACACAGCGTCTCGAATCTGGCCGCCAGTCAACTTAAACTTATAAGCCAGCTCGGATGGATCAACCCCGATTTCGCCGAGGAATTGTAACCAGTATACTTGACGTGCATCGAAATCTGGCACTTCTAACGGCAGACGCAACACCGGACGCTGGCGCTCGACACCGCGCGGTTCCCAGCCTTCTTTACTACTCAATACCACAATATGAGGGTAGTCCAGCACAGCATCCCATAACCATTGGGGTGGATCATGGCTATCATCTAACACCACATTCCAATGAGACAACAGCAACGTTGCCTGGCGTAAGCGCCCCTCACGGAAAGCCCATTCAATAGGCCGCAAACCGCCGTTTGCTTCTTGTCGAGCCGCCTGTAAGTTCACTTCAATGAGTGGGCTGTCTTGGGCCAACATACGCGCTATCGATCGTTGCCCACTGCCATAATTGCCATAAATATGGAAAATGGGACGCAAATCCCCATAATCGTGATAAACCATCTGATGAGCATTTTCATCCAAAATAATATCATCAATATCTGGCTTATAGACTTGACGAATGAGCGTTCGCCATTGGTGGGGAATGTTATCAATCCCCTGCACATATTGAACAATTCGGCCATCAACTTTCAGCAGGCGATTGACGAAAACAGTATGTGGATCGGCAGGGTCATTGACAGCCGTCAACACATCCTCGTGCATGAGTGGAGATTCGTCGATCAATCTGTCCAATAAACGTGTGCGCTGCAACCAATCTATTCCTAATAAATTCATAACCAGCCGGATCGTAGGGCGACGGCGGGTCACATCGTCTTGCAGAAAGCCATAAATGCGCTCATATCGCCGGTCGAGTTCGGGGGCCAGACAAATCAGCAGAATATCCAGATCAATTGCTGAGAATCCTAATACCGCAGCTAAGGTTAACAAACGCAATTGGACACCGGTCTGCCGTGCCTCAGTTTCAAGTTTTTGTAGCGCCTGCCCCAGTTGTTCAAGTTGTTGTTGGGATTCCTCATCCGTCGCCAGTCCTGCGGCTCCCCAAAGCCCCGCGCCCGGTGGCAGGCTCAAATGACGAGCAATTTCATCATCGGCCACGTAGAGACCCTGAAATTCGTTGTCAGGGTCGAAACCCGCAGCTCGCGCTCGTTGCACCGCCAGACGGAGCAAGACATCAATGCGCTGCAAATGGGTTTGAAGATAGGCAAGATTCAGAGGTTCCATTCAATCCCCACAAAAAACTCAAATTTGGTAGAAAAATTCACTTCACAGTTTATGACGGGGTGAAAATCTATGCAAACGGATGCACCCAAGCTGATCAAATGAGAGAGCTGTCGTGCTGATAAATGGGTTTTGACGTTTTCAATTCGTCATGATAGAGTCACGGAGAACATTTATCACATTGGCTGTTTCCCATTATTGGGAATCTGCTTCTGCCAAACGTCATTCCCGAATATATGGACGCATTTATCTAATTCAAGAGCCATCATAACAAATATGGTCGGGGATAGGCGTTGAGGAGGCACACACACAACTATGTCCTATGAATTTGCTTTTCGGTTGGTAGGGATGACTGTCTTTGCCGGCCTGGGAGCCAGCCTGGGGGCACGGCTGGCCGACTCGATGAATTTGCCCAGCGAAGCCAATAGCCTATTATTCCTTTTGGTTGGGGCACTCATTGGGTTGATTACAACGCCCTGGATGACCACTCGTCCAGCGCGGGCCGCGCGACGGATCATCATCGAAACCAATGCTGAAACACTGGTTACGTCGTTGGTTGGGTTACTATTCGGCCTGGTTGTGGCGGCATTGTTGGCTTGGCCGCTATCGCAATTACCAGACCCAGCAGGTCAATATCTTCCGGCCATCACGGCCATTGTCGCTGCCTATCTATGTATTATTTTATTTGGGTTGCGGGCCACAGACATATTCACCCTGTTTGGGGCTATGGTGCGCGAGGGTGAGCTGTATCATTCGTCTTATACAGGCGAGGTATTGCTGGACACCAGTGTGATCATTGATGGTCGCATTCTGGACATCAGTACGACAGGTTTCATCCGAGATAAGTTGCTGATACCACAATTTGTTATCCGTGAACTTCAGCATATTGCTGATTCAAGCGATACGCTCTTGCGCCAGCGTGGGCGGCACGGGCTTGATGTGTTGAACAAGCTGCGCCAAGAGAGTAAATCGCCAGTAGAAGTGATTGATGACGTGCCAGCGGACGGAGAAGGTGTGGATGAAATGTTGGTGGCATTGGCGCAGGAGCGCGGTACCTGCCCTATCATGACACATGATCTTCCGCTGAATAAGATTGCCACGTTGCGTGGCATAGAAGTGCTAAACATCAATGATCTGGCGCTGGCGTTGCGGCCAGTTATCATCCCCGGCGAAGTCATTACTCTGCATATTATTCAGGAAGGCAAAGAGGCGGATCAGGGGGTAGGATATTTAATTGATGGGACAATGGTGGTTGTCGAAGGGGGTAAACGCTATCGTGACCGCACGATACAAGCCCGCATTACTCGCTATATTCTGAGCAATGCTGGCAAGATGTATTTCGCGCAACCTGAACAGACCGGCAAATAGCGACGCACTATATCAAATGAAAAAACGATGAGGTGTGGAATAGTCCACACCTCATTAAATTACACCAATTGCTCAATAAGCAATGAAACCACCACCATTGCGATAAACAGAACGCCTGCCAGCGTCCCCATGCTTCGCAAGTCAGCAATCACATATTCATATTCTTCGGCCAATTCTTCTTTGGACATGCCGTGTTTTTTCGATGTTACCACGTAGGAATCAGCAAGTGGTTTGGCCTTTGGTTTCGCGTCCTGACGCGAGGTGTCGACTGTTTTGGCTACGGGAGCCGAACCGCCATGTAGTTCGCGTCGGGCACGTTCTAAGGCCGCTGATGAAATATTGGGCTTCTTGGTTTTCTTTTTTGCCATTGGTTGTTTACCTTCTTATTGAACCAGTTCGGCCACTACAATCAGGCGTTGAGTATCTACCTGATATGGATGGCAAGTAATTAATGTCAGATGTGCGCCGGTATTGGTGGGATGCAAAACGCGCACTTCAGTTGGTTCCACAACACTTGAATCAGTGACCCGGTAAGTATACGTTTGATTACCTGCTGCGTAAATGACAACTTCATCACCGACCTCAAGATCTTCTAAATAGCGAAAAATTTCCCCATAGATGTCATTATGGCCGACCAGTACAACATTATCGCGTGAGCCGAGTCTGGCACCATTTTGAAACCAGCCAATACCGCTTTTCAGGCTCTCCCAATCAATTCCAGGCACAATTGATGCTCCTTGAATACCAAGTGATGGAATATCAATGCGCTCAGGATCAGTGGGTTGTAATTCGCGTTCAAGTGCCCGTGTAGTGCGTATCTGCCTCTCGATGGCCGGGCGTTGGTTGGCTGGAACATCATAAAAGTCAAAGGCTGCATACAATTCATTGAGATTAATTTCTGGATCACCACCTTCAGTGGGGCTGGTGTGGCCGCCGGGCAATACGATCTGATAGGGCGATAATTCAGGAGCAGGAGTAGACGTCGGCCTGTTGAGAGCAGCTTCATACTCACGCTGAGTTTTATTGGTGTTATCCTGGATAATTTCTAATCCAATAAATGCTCGATAAAGTACAGCCGCCAACCCCAATACAGCGGCAATTTCGACGACTAATAACACAACACTAAGGTACTGTCGCCAGAGAGCATCGGTTTCCAAGATGGGATTAGCTGACTTCATATCATCCACAAAGCGCACTGCTTCGAAATCAGTCATTGCGTTCTGAGGAACAACAGCCGCTGGTACGGGCAATTGCTCAACTGGTTGAGCGAGTGGTCTCTGTGGTATTTTGGTTTCAACGGGCGGTGGCACTTGTACAGTACGGGCTGCATTGCTTTTGCGAAAGCGGGCCAGGCGTTGTTCGCGCTTACGGATAACGAGGATGCGCTCTAATTCTTCGATGGACAGTTCATCTACAGGGCGTTTGTCGCGCATAATCTTTTAGCTCTCTTCTCCATCCGGCACAGCAACGGCGAAAACCTCGCGCTCAAAAAACCACCGCAATGGTGGTACACCAAATAGTAACCGGCGTACCAGCGCCAGAATGATATTTTCCTGCCGGTTTTGCGGCGGGCTATCCAACCAAACTTTGCCCCTGAAGCCTGCCGCTTGCAATGCTCGCTTCAGGCTCCACCACGATTGCTCGTTGACATGAACATCCTGGTTATGATCGACCAGAAAGGCACGCGGATTTTTCGGGTATTGTGCCCCTTGGCCGATCAATCGCCGGAACCAACGAACAATAGGATAAGCATAACGATCATACCAGATGTTCGGTGCGGTATGGATGATAAAGCGGCCATCGGGTTTCAGTACCCGGTGTACCTCTCGCATGGCCTGATGCAGCTCCCAGGGATGCAGGTGTTCGACCACGTCAAACATCAGCACCCGGTCGAAGTGGCCGCTGGCGTAAGGTAAGTGTTTAGCATCGGCTAATGAAAGATTGGCTTCCTCAACGCCCGCTTTTGCCAGTGCCTCCTCCGCGAGCTTCAAGGCGACAGGTGCGTAGTCCAAGCCGTGAACTTCAGCACCCAGTTCGACACAATGGATAAGAATTTCGCCACGCCCACACCCCACATCTAGTACACGCATACCAGGTTCCACTGCCGCTAACTCAAAGGCTGCCGCCAGACGTCGGGAGAGTTGCTGGCCTTCAGTTGCCAAGAATTCGTCGTAGCCTTCGCAAGCTGTGGTGAAATATTCTTCTGTGTATAAATCTGGTGAAACCGGCTGTTCGCGCCGGGTGCTATCTGTCGGCTTCAAACTTGTTCCCTCAAACCGCTGGTTGCATTTGTTCTTCGCGGCGGAATTGGCTCATATACAAGCGATAATAGGCTCCTTGTTGAGCCATAAGCGTTTGGTGTGTACCGGTTTCCACAATTTGTCCGGCTTCTATGACCAACACTACATCAGCATTCCGAATGGTACTCAAGCGATGCGCGATCACGACACTGGTACGCTCTTTCATCAAATCATCAAACGCGCCCTGGATCATGCGCTCGGTACGTGTATCAACATTGCTGGTTGCTTCATCCAATATCAGGATGTTTGGACTGTTCAGGGCTGCTCGTGCAATGGCAATAAGTTGGCGCTGGCCTAGACTCAACCCAGATCCGCGTTCACCCAACACTGTATCATAACCTTCTGGCAGACGCTCAATAAACTCATGGGCACGCGCCAGCTTGGCTGCTTTATTTATCTGTTCTTCGGTCACATCTAAATTACCATAACGAATATTATTTGCAATGGTATCTGACCATAGGAAATTATCCTGCAACACCGTTCCGATTTGCTGACGGAGACTGCTTTGGGTGACGCGGCGAACATCATGACCGTCGATGGTGACAGCACCACCTGTGACATCATAGTAGCGGGCAATCAGGTTAATGATACTGGTCTTGCCAGCACCGGTTGGCCCCACGATAGCGGCTGTTTGACCGGGTTCGATAGTGAAACTGATGCCATTTAACACTGGCTCATCGGGATTGTAGCTGAACTGCACGTTGTCAAACACAATGCATCCCTGAATTGGTGGCATTTCAATGGCATCTCCAGCATCCGCCAGATCAGGTATTTCATCCAGCAGGTTAAACATACGCTCGGCTCCCGCCAGGGCAGCCTGAATCTGTGCCCACAATTGCCCAATGATTCGCACAGGTTCGTACATACGTTGCATATAGACCAGAAAGGCGATCATCAGACCAACAGTGACCGGATAGCCCATAACCTCTGTGCCTCGTATCACCCAGAGGCTACCAACCCCAATGATGACGGCCTGGGCGATGACGCTCAAGATGTTCAGGGTGGGTTGCAGGCCGCTAGTGATAGCAACAGCACGGATATTGGCATCACGGTTGGCAGCATTGCGGGCGCGGAAGCGTTCGATATTTTCCGTTTCGCGATTAAAGGCCTGTGCCTCGCGCACACCAGAGATGCTCTCCTGTAAATCAGCATTGACCTCACCCATTTCCTCGCGTGTTTTGCGAAAGGCTTGGCGGGCGGCCCGTGCAAATATCACGGTTGTCAAAAGCATCAGCGGCACGACCAGGGTGGACATCAGCGCCAGGGGTGGGTGTTCTAGGAACATAATCATGAGACTGCCCACCAGAATCAAAATCTGGCTGCCAACACGTACCAGCGAGAAGTTGACAGCGGTGGCAATTTGGTCAGCATCATTCGTTAAGCGACTCATAATGTCACCTGCCGGGTTGCGATCATAGTAGCGCAGGCTGAGGCGGTGGATCTGGTCGAATACGTTGCTGCGAATTGTTGTCAACACTTGTTGACCGGAATAGGCCATCAGATAAAACAAGAATCCGTTGCCTGCCGCACTGAAAACATTGAGAAAAATCAGGAAAATCATCATTATGCTGAGGGCGGTCATATCAGGTGAAGTTGGGTGTTCGACCAATTTGCAATGGGATGCCCCATCACTTAATCCTGGTGCTACAAAGCAGTCGATGGATTGCCCGATAAAGAACGGTGTACTCAATTGCAGGATAGTCGTCAGAATAATCAGCCCCAGAACAATCATCAAGGTCCGGCGATAAGGATTAAAGTAATCCACCAGCCGTTTAAGTGATTGGCGAGCCGATTTGGCTTTGATGAATTCACGCTCCATCAAGTCTCGTCGCATCATGATTCGCTACTCCTGTACCAGTGCTGGGGCGGGAATGTTGGGCGGGAAAGTATCTTCGACCAGTTGCGAATGATAAATTTCGGCATAAATCGCATTGGTTTCCAACAACTCAGCGTGCGTACCTTCGGCTACGATTTCACCTTTTTCCAGCACCAAGATTTTGTCGGCGCTCAGTACAGTGCTGATACGCTGGGCGATAACAATACTGGTACGGCCTTCCATCAACCGATCAAGCGCCTGCTGTATCTGATACTCAGTCTGCACATCAACGCTGCTTGTACTGTCATCCAGAATCAAAATGCGCGGATTTAGGATCAGGGCGCGAGCGATAGCAATACGTTGCTTCTGGCCGCCGGAAAGCGTCATGCCGCGCTCACCGACTGGGGTATCATACCCATCAGGGAAATCCATGATAAAGTCATGGGCTGCTGCTGCTTTGGCTGCCGACTCAATTTCTTCCTGAGTAGAGTTAGGCCGTCCGAAGGCAATGTTATCACGTATTGTGCCAGTAAACAGACGTGTTTCCTGCAACACAATCCCAATTTGTTGGCGCAGGCTATCGAGCGTCACATCGCTTATATCCTGCTCATCCAGCATAATCTGGCCTTCAGTCGGGTCATAGAAGCGTGGAATGAGGTTAATGATGGTACTTTTACCGCTGCCGGTAGCGCCCAGCAAAGCCAGAGTCTGGCCTGCACTCACTCCGAAGTTGACATTTGACAGCACATTGGCTCCACTCTTGAAATAGCGGAATGTTACTTCCTTAAATTGGATATTGCCTAGTGTATCGTTCAGGTCAACTGCGCCGGGTTTATCAACAATGTCATTGCGCGTATCGAGTATCTCAAAAATACGTTTGGCGCTGGCGCTGGCTTGGCTTGCCGAGGCGACGATGAATCCTAACTGGGCAACCGGCATCATCATCAGGGCCAGATAAGTTGAAAATGCGGTCAGTTCACCCAGCTTCAACTGCCCATCAACCACCAAATTGCCACCAACCCATACGACCAGCACCAAACTGATACCAGCGATCAAGAAGGCTGTCGGGAAGATGGTTGCCATAGCCCGGCTGGTGCGGAGGTTGGCATCACGCAGGGCATAGTTGGCAACCTGGAAACGGTCGCGTTCGTAGGGTTCACGACTGAAGGCCTTCACCACACGGATACCTGCCAAATTTTCCTGCAAAATTGTGTTGAAAATACCTAATCGCTCTTGAATAGCACGGAATAGAGGACGTATCCGGCGGCCAAACATGGCAAAAATCACTGACATGAGTAGCAGAGCAGGGATGACAACCAGCGTTAGTAGCCAGTTCAATGCTACCAATATGATCGTGATGCCCGTCAGCAACAGAACAGCACTTAAGGCCAGAATCAACCCTTGTCCAATAAACATGCGTAGCTGCTCAACATCGCTGGTGGCACGGGTCATCAATTGGCCCGTCTGGGCACGATCATGATAGCTGAACGACAAGGTCTGCACTTTCTCATATAGACGATTGCGTAGATCGAACGCTACCCATTGGCTAACGCGCTCGGCCAGATAGCCCTGTAAAAATGTGAATACGCCACCCACCGTTGCCAGGACGACCATCAAAATCGCCAGATGGACGACTAGCGATTCGTCGCTCTCGGCGGGATTTCCGGGATTGAGACCCTGATCAATGATGCGTTGGATTACTAATGGAACGGCTAATGTGCCAAATGTGGCAACAATCAAACTGGCATAAGCGCCGAATGCATACCACTTGTGCTGGCCCAAATGTCTGATGCCTCGTAGCAAATCGCTTCTTGAGCCTTTGGCAGCGTGTGGTGCATGGCTTCTCATCATTACCATTACTCCATGTCAACCAATACATATACAACCACACAATTGTACCAGGAAAAATCAAAATGGCGCGGAGATGAGGAAGCCACTAGAATTTAGGGTGTTGGGGCGCGAAGACGCCAGTTTATAATTAAAAGAGACTTTGACTACTATAGAAAGGTGGTAATCATGGATGTTGTTGCTCTATGTTGTGGGGTATTGTTGATTCTCGGTGGTGGTTATCTAATTTCGGGTATTCGCATTGTCGATGAATACCAGCGCGGCGTGATCTTCCGCCTGGGACGTGTTATTGGGGCACGCGGCCCCGGTTTCTTCTTCATCCTGCCCGGTTTCGAGCGGATGCAAATTGTGGATTTGCGGACCGTGACATTGGATGTCCCTCCACAAGACTGTATCACCCGTGATAATGTGACCGTGCGTGTGAATGCCGTCATCTACTATCGCGTGATGGACCCCACCAAGGCAGTGGTCCAAATCAAGAATTTCAACCTGGGTACTGCCCAAATAGCTCAGACCACGCTCCGTAGTGTGGTCGGACAGGCGGAATTGGATGGGTTGTTGGCAGAACGCGAACACATCAATGACCAATTGCAAGCGATTATTGACGATGCAACCGATCCGTGGGGCGTGAAAGTTAGCCTAGTTGAAATCAAGGATGTCGAATTACCAGCGGTCATGCAGCGTGTGATGGCACGCCAAGCTGAGGCAGATCGTGAACGGCGAGCCAAGATCATCCATGCCCAAGGTGAATTGGAAGCCGCCAAGCAACTGCGTGAAGCTGCTGATCAAATGGCTTTATCGCCGATTTCGGTGCAATTGCGCTATCTGCAAACCCTGACCGAAATCGCGGCGGAGAACAATTCAACGATTGTCTTCCCGCTACCGATTGATCTGGTCATGAATTTGTTGAAACCTACAGATTGACGCAATTTCGCGCCAGCTATAAACTGCTCGGATTCTCTATTATTCTTCAATAGAGGATGATGGAGATTCGGATGATTTGAGCGTGGCTGGCGCGTTTGGTTTGCTTTGTGGCTGTTTAATACGTTGTATAGCCTCAGCCAATCCTGCTGGAGGTTTGGGTTTGGTATCTGCTTTTGGGTCAGCACTCCCAACATCCGGTGCATCCTCAACCGTCGGGGGCTTTACATCAGGTTTAGGTGTTGTTGATCGGGGAGCAGCACGCCGTATGGACAGTGGTGCAGTTTTGCCAGTATGGCGAGTTTTGTAGGTTTCCAGGGCTTCCAAAGCACGCGGAGTTTGGAAACGTCGAAGCGCCATAGCTGATGCTCTTCGCACGTTTGGGTGTTCATCTTCCAGGGCTTCAACAAGAGGTTCAGTAGCCCATGTTGCGCGTAATTGTCCCAACACTGCCGCCGCATTGTGCCGCACACGCCAGTTTTCTTTCCGCAGCCCAGCCAGCAACGTAACAACTGCCGGGGCGCTTTTCAATTTGAGTAGAGCTTCAGCGGCTGCTAGTCGTATATCATCACGTTGTATAGGGTTACGAAAAACAACCACCAAGGATTCGGTTGCCAACTGGTCGCCCATGGTCCCCAGTGTTTCCGCAGCACGAATAACATCAGCGGGATTGGGACTGGACAACATTGTAACCAATTCCTGGAAGCTTTTACCCTGGAGTGATTTTTCAGCAAAAGTGGTATCAAGATGCTCTAATGTGGCGATGATATGGTTTCGCACACCAGGATGACGCTCAATAGTCAGAATTTGTTTCAGAGCTGGAACCGCCTCAATTGCTCCTAGAACACGCAACGCCGCCGCCGCACGTTTACGAACGCCCGGATCACTATATGACAAAGCCGCAATTAAGCCATTTGTGTCTTTATTTGCCTGGAGCTTCCAGATATTGGGGCGACGAGCGACCAAAACCCCATTCTCCTAAATGCTAAATGGCTATTTAATATTTAACTTTGTCTAAAAATTATAGCCTTTCGTCATTATACCCATCCATTGTCTAAGTTGTCTAGCAGACTAGCGGTCCAAACACTTGTTCTATACAAGAACCTTGTACAAAGCGACCGGGTATCGTTCCTTAAGATTTTTCGTAGAATAAATAGGTCGATTATCATCATCTCATTGTCGTTTTGAGGAGTTGTTCATGATTGAAGATCTCTACCTTGATCCCGATGGCTTTCTGGGAACTGGCGCGAGCCTATTGGCCGACTTAACGCTGTTGGCCTATGTATTCTTGATTTTGCCTGCAATGATTGTTGGGTTTGCTTTTGCCCGTCGAAAGATGTTTCGACCCCATCACAAATATGCCATGACAATCATTACCCTGGTTAATTGGGGGCTAATCCTCTTTCTGATGATTGCTGCTATTCGCTATGATGTTGGGGATAACATTGGCGATGAACCGGGCAATTCGCGCTATCTATTGCCAGCTATTCACGGCTTCCTGGGTCTGGCAGCACAATTGCTGGCAAGTTTCCTGGTAATTCGTATGCTTTGGGAAGATTGGCAAATTGCCAGGGCGAAACAACGTGGTGAAACAAATTCTCAGAAATATTGGCTCAAAAATGCCAAACAATACATGCGTCTGACATTGGGGTTGTGGTTTTTCATTGCAGCGTTGGGCATTTTGACTTATATCACGCGCTACGAAGTCATTGATCCGGTCAACCTGGGTGGTGACGACGTTGATAGCCCGGCGGCCACCCAAGAAGTGGTGCCAGAGGCTACCGAAGAAATTGTGCTACCTGCCGATACTGGGCAAAACACACCCGAACCTGGAGCTGAAACTAGCGGAGATCAGGATACGCCGCAACCAGAGACGATAGAAGCACCTGGCGACTCATCGTGAGCAGGCGGCTTCCCCACTGAAACCAGCAGGAGACCAAAGCGGCGGGCTATTATGCAAACTGGACAGACCAAAGGAGTGCAGCGTGTGTTGTTCCGTGTCATATACCACCAGCTCATAAGCTTGCCGTAATGCCAACCATCGACCATTGGATGAATAGCGCGGGAAATCCAAATAGTACATGTCCTCGAATAGCAAGGTTGCAGCCTCATCAGCAATGCGTCCGAGTGGAAAGCTCCACAGCACATTTTGGGGTATTTCTTGCAATCCCTGGATCGCTACCATCAGGCCTTGTCCATTGGGTTGCCATACATAATCCAATATGGTAACCAATTGGTGATTCAGAGAAGATGGCCCCCATGTGCCATCCAATGCCATAGTCATCAGACGATGGCTGTTGGCATAAGGGGCATAAATAAAAGCTAATGCTTTCCCATCTGGTGACCAACGTGGATTGAAGATGCCGCCGTCCAGAAAGTCAGTCAGGCGATATTTGTTGGAATTATCTGCCGCCAAAATCCACAGCTCAGGTTGTTTGGGTGGCTCTTCATCTTCACCCACTGGTTCAGCATCAGGAATGGGCTGTTCGGAAACATAAACCAATGTGCTGCCATCCGGTGACCATTGGGGCTGATATTCACTACCAGAAACCGAGTAGAAATTGGGGGAGCCACCTTCAAGCGGAACCCAGGCGATATGTGATTCACGGCGAGGATCGTCATCGGGTGGATCATAATAGCGGATGAACGTGAAAGCGATACGGGTTCCATCCGGTGACCACGTTGACTCCAATATTCGATAATGCTGGGCCGCCATGCGCCCGATTACCACCAATTGCCGCAGGCCGCTGCCATCCAGCCGAGCCGCAAATAGATCATGATTGCCGGGTATACGTTCCAGAGAGAATGTGATTTCACAACCGTCCGGTGAGAATCCGCCCAAAATATGTTGTCCATCACCAAAAGTGAGCGTTCGCTGTAAGTCCGTCGCCAAATCGACGATCAAGAACCCGCTATCATCGGGCAGGTTAGTTACTACCAGCGGCCCTTGCAATTGATCTTCATCAAACGCTTGCAGCGGGCGTTGAGGTGTCATCCAAAACAAAAACGTGCCAATCAGAGCTAACCAAAGAGCACGCTTTATTCGGCACATGAGATATTCCCTAGATCAGAACTTGTGAACATCATTCAGGCTGATCCATCCCGCCCGCAATGCTGCCAACGCGGCATCTGTGCGCGAGGATACGCCCAAACGATCAATAATTTGCATCAATGTCCCCAACATGTCTTCTTCGGGTATTCCCAACTGATAGGCAATATCTCTATCAGTTTCTCCAGCGGCCACCAGTGTCAAAATATCCTTCTCGGTGGCATCCAGTCGCTCATCTTCATCCGGAACTTTCCCCACAAGTCCGGTGACTAGTCGTTCTGCGACACCGTGTCCCAATGCTAAATGCCCTTGTGAGACTTCACGCACTGCACGCTCCAGTTCATCTTCGGAACCAGTTTTGAGGACATAGCCATGTGCCCCAGCGCGAAGCACCTGCATAATCATGGATTGTTCCTCGCGTCCAGTCAGGACCAGGACTTTCACATCTGGATACTCCTGACGGATTTTTGGCAAGATGACCAGGCCGTTTGTGCCAGGCATGTTGAGGTCGAGCAACAACACATCCGGATTCAACTGGCCGACCAGCTCAAATGCTTCATCACCATTCGATGCTTGCCCCATCACCGAGAAACCCGACAATTCATCTAGATAATAGGCGAGGCTTTGTCGCGTCAACGCATGATCATC
The DNA here is from genome assembly GCA_965215855.1 of Aggregatilineales bacterium. GTDB lineage: Bacteria > Chloroflexota > Anaerolineae > Aggregatilineales > J027 > J027. The sequence goes on from CBDCER010000003.1 coordinate 2,144,119, forward strand.
TGCCAAGACAATACGTATGTTATCGTCTTCGGGAGTTGGCGCTTCGGCAGCCAATTCACCACGAACACGAGTAGTAGGCAAAGCTTTTGCTGCTCCTGATTGCTCTGCCGCCACCTGGTGTAATGCTTGTCCCATGTTCGCCGCACTCTGGAAGCGTTGAGAGGTCTTTTTCTGTAATGCCTGCAGTATCACAGCTTCGAGAGCTTTCGAGATATTTGGATTGTGTTGGGAAGGTGGAACCGGGTCTTTGCGAACCTGCTGGAGCAGGATAGTGCCAATGTCATCAGCGTCGAACGGCAGGAGGCCAGTTGCCATTTCATACAGAACAATGCCTGTTGAATATATATCCGTCCGCGGATCGAGTTGCAGTCCCTGAGCTTGCTCTGGCGACAGATAGGCTGGTGTACCGATAATCGTACCTTCTGCCGTCAGGCGTTTGAGATCACCTTGCTTGGGAATTGCCAGACCAAAGTCCATCAGTTTGACTTGATTCTCAGCAGTCAAGTAGATGTTGGCCGGTTTGATGTCACGATGAATCAGCCCCACTTGATGAGCATAATCCAGCGCCACACAAATTTGCTGTCCAATTTCGGCAACCAGGTACGGATCGGCGGGAATAAGTTGATATAGTGGGCGGCCATGTATCAACTCGACCACTAAATATTCATAGTTTTTATCCTGCCCGATATCATAAATTGCCATAATATTCGGATGATTCAAACGCGCTGCAGCATGAGCTTCGCGTTCAAATCGCCGACGGGTGGTTTGATTAACATGCGGTAACAAGACCTTGACTGCAACATCGCGCTGTAACCGCAAGTCTGTGGCACGATAAACGATGGCGGTAGCACCCTCGCCAATTAGGTCTTCAATTTTATAACGATCATTAAGCGTTTGCCCGATCATGTATCACTCAATAAATTCAGTTTCTACGACGTGTGCAGAGTGTACTGAGTATGCGACAGATTAGCAACTTTAATTATGGGTATCGAACTTCTGTGCATTCTGGATAGCCACTGCCGCTTGATCGGCCAGGCTGGCAATAACATTAAGATGCGCGGATGAATAGCTGCCCAACGAATGCTGACAATCGACATAGAGCAAGCCTACGGCCTCGCCTTTCACCATCAAGGGGGCACACATCACCGTCCGCAGATCCAATTCTTGCACACTGCGCCGCTTGCTAAGTTCCTGATCAGCTTGAGCATCAGGAACAAGCAGGGTGCGGCGTCGCTCCAGCGTGCGTTCTATAACGCCTCGTGACGGGGTGAAGGCTTCCTGCTGAATATAGTCTTTATCCCGATTACGCCCCATTTTGAAATGCAGGCCGCCACTAGGTTCAAGCAGCATCAGAAAAGCGCGGTCGGCATCAGCAAATGCAATGGCACTATCCAGGATAAGCCGGATGAGTTGATGAATGTCATGAACGCTATGAAGCTGCCGGGTTAAATCAAGCAGCAACTGTAAAGCCATCAACTCGTTCACCTCGCGTCGTTCTTGTGTCCACGAGAGCGCCTGTCGAATTTCGCTCATCAGATGATCAATATCTTGCATACGATCTTCATCGACCATGATCTTCCCTTTCTTATTTATGTTGTTTGATGCCACGTGTATAGAGCGCTAATCCTGGACCGATACGTTCACGAGTCGATCCCAATCGCAAGCCAGCATCGGCAAACAGGTTTTCAATATCAGATGTTGACCAGCGCCGGTTTTGCTCGGCCAGATAAGCCCAATCCAGAAAATTCGCACGCGCAAAGCCCGCCATCTTTTTTTCTTCGGCCACGGCTTCAGCGGCATCGACAGACATCTGTGGCGATGGATTTAACATGGCAAATATTCCACCCGGTTTCAACACTCGCACCATTTCGTGCAAAGCTGGCTGAGGATCATCCAGTAGGTACAGTACGTTGGAAGCGGTCACGGTGTCGAATGCGGCACTACGATAAGGCAAGACAGGTAAACAGCCTGTGCAGAATACAGCATCGATAGATGCACCATATAACGCAACAGCTCGTTCCGCCATGGCTGGATCGCAATCTAGGCCAAATGAACTAACAGCATAGTTTTGGCGAAAGATGTTGACCAGTGCGCCGGGTCCCATACCGACATCCAGCAAACGACATCCGCTATCTGGCGCGACGAATCTCGCAAAACTTTCTAGAATCATTATCCAGCCCTGGCTAGCCTGAACCGACGTGAAATAATCAACTGCCGAGTCGCTGTCCATTCTATCAATATTCCTGTCGCAACAATTCTGTGAAGGCCCGCATTGCTATCCACACTGAAACTAGTGGTAACCACAATACCCCAAAAATCACCAACACCCAGAATAATACCGTTGATTGGATGGCATTACCATTCTCGCTGGGCAAATGATACCCAACCCATCCCATCAAGACAAAAGGGAATAACATCAAAACCCACCGAATCAGCAAATTGGGTTCTGGCTGGACCAATAGGCGGAACTCATTGGTGCTAATTTGGTGCGTGAACCACAACATGAGACCCAGGATACCCACCACTGCACCACTGATAACTAATCCCGTCGTGGATAGATGGTTTCCATCCAGACGGAGGATCAGCGTCACTAGTAAAACACCACCGCTGATACCCATTTCCATTGGCATCAGCATCCAATCCTCGCGGGTGATTTTTTCTGGCAACGGCATATAAAAAACCAGCAATGCACAAGCTAGCAGGCCAAAGAGTGTATAAGGTAAGGTGTCGTCAAATTCTGGCACAAGCAGTTGAACACTTTCCAACTCGGGTAGCCAGCGTGTCCAGATACCAGCGGCTAATCCAACAACAGGCGGCAATAAATACAGTGCATAGCCAATATGTTTACCGGTATATAGCAGCCGGAAACTACCATAAGCTAACAGAAACATAAGGGTTTGAACACCGGTTCCAAATAAGGCGAGGCTCAATGGTAGGTTTTGATCGAGTGCAAGCGTGACCAGGCTACTTTGCCCGATTCCAAAGATACCAGCGACCAGAAATGCACTCAGCCATTCTTGCATGTGCCAACGAGCCAATAGATCTAATGTAATGGCGGCCAGAGCTATATAGATTGCAGCCACCGCCAACCAGCCCGGCATTGAGTAGGTGCTGGCCTGATGCCACGCGACCAATTCGCCAAAACACAGTAACAGCAGCGCAAATCCGAGTCGTGGGAGCCAGGTCGTGTTGAGGAGTATCGTCAGGTTTTTCATAACGTCATTATAGTCAGATGAGCAACGACACGCAGCATAGAAGTTTGAACAAATGATGTGCTACAATGTCCATAGCCACATTTCAGTAACTATGTCCTTCATTTTGTCGTTGGTTCAGGTAGGAAGTCCTGGTCAATGGAATATCGTGATTACTACAAAATCCTGGGCGTGCCGCGCAATGCATCTGATAAAGAGATCAAACGCGCTTATCGAGACTTAGCACGCCGCTATCACCCTGACCTCAACCCAGGTGATAAACGTGCTGAAAATCGCTTCAAAGAAATTAATGAGGCCTACGAAGTTCTCAGCGACACCAAAAAGCGGACACGCTATGATCGGAAGGGACACAACCGGCAGCGCGGCAACAGCGATGTCGGCTTTGATTGGGGGCGTTGGGCCAGCAGCACAGGCAACACTAGCCAGGGACAAAATTGGCGTTCTCAGGAGCGAACAGGAAACTTCTTCAGCGATTTACTCAACACCATTTTTGGCGATGGTGGACGCCCCCGCAACGAATCGCGGCAACGTCGGAAGAAGTCGATCCGAGGTGGCGATGTTGAAGTTCCGGTGCAGATTACGCTTGAGGAATCTTATCATGGCACAACACGCAAGATCAGCAATGGCGAACGCGGCCATCAATTCACAGCACATATCCCGCGTGGCTCACAAGATGGAACCAAAGTGCGGTTTGCGGGTCAGGGGAAACACGGTTTTGCAGGGGGAGCGCATGGTGATTTATATGTGGTCGTCAGCATTGAACCGCATCCTATCTTTGAATATGAAGGCGACGATCTGTATATGGATCTGAAGTTGGATTTGTATACGGCGGTGCTGGGCGGCGAAACCCGCATTGCAACATTAGGCGGCGATGTTATCCTCAGAATTCCGCCGGGAACCCAATCAGGGCATCGAATTCGGCTAAATGATAAAGGACTACCACGCCTTCGCAATCCTGACCAATATGGTGATTTATATGTAAGACCTCTAATCCAAATTCCCACAGAACTCAGTGAAGCAGAACAGCAACTTTTTGAGGAACTGCGAACATTAGATCAGGGATAATTTAGCGGGAGATATAGCAAGCATGGCAAATAACAAAAAATGGTTCCTGGTGTTGAGTTTGTTGCTAGTATTGATTGGAGCAGTGGTCGCTGGATGTAGTGCCAGCCAGGATGCCGATACACAGGCGGAAACACAGCCCTTATCTCAACGCAATAACGTCACCAATGAAAACATTGTGGTCATCAGCAACCAGCCGCTTGATCCAGTGGCAAATGGGCCGTCTCAAACCGGCACAGCCACTCCTCTACCGCCATCATCTGTGGATCAGGCGCGGGCTGTCGAGACGGTACTCATCAACATCTATCAGCGCGTGAACCCGTCAGTGGTGAACATTGAAGTCGTTGAACGGTCTTCCAATAACGATATTTTCGATAGCAGCGGCTCTGGTTTTGTTTATGATCGCCAGGGACACATTGTCACCAATGCCCATGTGGTGTTAGAAGCCCGCGAGATTCTGGTCACATTTTCAGATGGTTCTGTAGCTGAAGCCGAGCTGGTTGGCATTGATGAATATAGTGATTTGGCCGTTATCCATGTTGATGTCGATCCTGAATATCTGTTTCCGGTCGAGGTGGGTGACAGCAGTACGGTGCAAGTTGGACAGTATGTCGTCGCTATCGGCAACCCCTTTGGGCTTCGCAGTAGTATGACTACCGGTATTGTCAGTGCCACAGGCCGCACATTAGCCTCACAATTTCTGATTAATCCATCCACGCAAGATATATACAGTAACCCCGCCATTATCCAAATTGATGCAGCGGTAAATCCTGGGAATTCGGGAGGGCCAGTGATGGATCTGGATGGGCGTGTAATTGGCGTGACTACTGCAATTCGCTCGGATACAGGAACATTTCAGGGAGTCGCTTACGCTGTACCCGCAAACACTCTTAACCAGGTCGCGCCCCAGTTGATCGCAAATGGAGAGGTGGCTTATCCCTGGCTGGGGATTGTTACCCCACGACATTCGGAGCCAGGTTTAAGTATGCCCGCATTGGCAAGTGAATTGAATTTACCGGTGCGAAATGGCGTGTTAATTATGGAAGTGGAGCCGGGTTCGCCCGCTGAACGTGCCGGGTTGCAGGGCGGCACACCGGAAAGCGAAGTGGTCATTCGTGGACGCCGGATATGGGTTGATGGTGATATCATTGTGGCGATTAATGGCGAATTCATTTTCGATCTTGACGAATTGATGGAATATTTAATCCAGAACACATCCCCCGGAGATGTGATTACACTGACAGTAGTGCGTGATAACCAAACCCTCGAAGTTCCACTGGAGTTGGGGCAACGTCCGAATTAAGGGACAGGTTGAACATGGCGATGCCGACTCATATTTTGCCACGGCTGAATATTAACCCGGCACTGGCCCGTGAGATTCTGGTGCGTTTTGTGCGCGACGAGGTGCAGCACAATGCATTTGAGCGGGCCGTGGTCGGTATCAGCGGCGGCGTTGACTCAGCGTTGAGTGTGTTTCTGACTGTTGAGGCATTGGGGCCGGAAAATGTGCTGGGATTGCGAATGCCCTATCGCACATCATCCAATGCCAGCCTATCGGATGCAGATGCGGTCATTGGGCAGTTAGGAATTCAGCACGATACGATTGACATCACCCCAATGGTTGAACCGATGCTGGAACGCTTCCCAGATATGAATGCCATCCGGCGTGGGAATGTCATGGCCCGCCAGCGTATGATTATTCTCTACGATCAATCAGTTGCTTTCAACGGGTTGGTGATGGGAACCAGCAACAAAACTGAGACTTTACTGGGCTATACAACACTTTTCGGTGATAGTGCCGCTGCCTTGCAACCGATTGCCGACCTGTACAAGTGTCAGGTACGTCAACTGGCGGCGGCCATGAATGTACCCCAACCAATCCTCGATAAAGCACCCTCCGCTGATTTGTGGCAAGGACAAACCGATGAGGACGAGTTAGGCCACACCTATGATGCTGCGGATCAAGTGCTTTATCTACTAGTTGATGAGCGTTATACCATTGAGGAATGTGCGGCTGAAGGTTTTGAGCGCGATTTTGTGGAGCAAATCTGGCAGCGAGTCCGGCGTAACCATTTCAAGCGCACGCTGCCAAATGTCGCTAAAATCAGCCGCCGCACGATAGGTCACGATTTTTTGTATATACGCGACTGGTCGCAGCGTTAATTGTCTTCCGGCTTGCGTGTCCAGGCACTATAGCGGCTCTCAGAGTTGGCTTCTGATGAGCCGTTTTCATTATTAGCATCTGGTGAATCTTCTGTTATATCTGTGGCTTCCAGCAAAGCGGCGGTCTGGAGCGCAATGTTTTGTTTAGATGTCGCCTGCCGAACATCGCGGGCAGTTCGGTTTAGATCGTCAGCCAATTGGATAAAAGTTTCGCCATCTTCGCCTAATTCGTCCCTCAGATCGCTCATCATCTTTTGCCAGTACAAGCGTAATTGGCGCATGTAAACACCAGCCTGCCGTGCCCAGGCTACACTGCGCTTGGGGCCAGCAACAACCATCATGATTAAGACCACAATCAGCAATTCGGCTGTACCAATTCCGAAGATATTCATAACTTCTATCCTATGTAAACAACGCCACCATCAATGCAGCCACTGGTAATGCCAGCAGTGTGCCGTCAATGCGATCCAGTATACCACCGTGCCCTGGCAAAATATGACCGGAATCCTTGACATGAAAGCGACGCTTAAGTTTCGACTCTAGCAAGTCACCAAGAACGGTGGCAACTGGCACAAAGAGCGCCAGCGAGATCACCGCCAGACCTATCTTCATATCTAGTACCTCTGCCAGCAATACCGGCACCAAGAATCCACCTATCACACCCCCGACGACACCTTCCCATGTTTTCTTGGGCGATATTTTTGGAGCGAAGAGAGTTTTCCCCCAGAAACGGCCTGAAAAATAGGCGGCGCTATCCGTTGTCCAGTTAGAAGCCAGTAGCAATAGATACCACAGATGACCGTCTTCGTAGGCACGCAGCCACAATGCAGCCACCAATGGAATCCCCAGGTATAAAACACCGAAGATGAAGTTATTACGAGGAGAACTTGGTTCCTGTTGAACGATATGTACGTATTCTACAGCCGCCAGAATCATGACCAAGATAATGAGCAAGGCTGTCGTCCACCAACTGATGAGGATCAGTGCCAGGATGATTGGGCCTCCGATTAGGCCCGTCAACACACGAAGTGTTAAATTGCTCTGGAAAATTCCTGCCATGCTTAGAACACCTTCAACGGTTTTTAGAAATTGAGTTTAGCGGGCAACCATGATGCTGTAAACGGCAGGTCATCAAGCCTCATCAACATACTGTGGCGAATCGAAGTCATCATCCGGCGCAATGGCAAGTAATTGCCCTTCACGCACAGTACGATTATTCAACGCATGGTAGAGGTCGTCATTAGCGGTTGGATCAACGGCGTAGCGCCAGCGTTGTTTGCCTACTTCACGCAATACTGACCGACAGTTATCGCACCGCACCGTCCGTCGCACACGCGGAATGCCCATCAGCCGGTAGATACGTTCTTCTAGGCTGAGTTCACCATCATAGCACACCGGGCAGTGCTGAATGACAAAACCATCGGCATAACGTTCCAGCGCGGCAACACTGGTGGCATAGGATAGCATGTATACCCCCACAGCCAGCGTTGCGATGATGCCGCCAGCCAAGAGTAAAGGTGAGGTGGAGCCGCTATTATCACTGTCAGCAGTGGTTTGGGTACTTCTCACAATTGGCGGTGGGCGCGTTTCGGTAGCAGTTGGGGTCAAGGACTCGGTTGGTGTGAGAGTTTCCGTTGGTGTGGTGGTATGGGTCTTGGTAAGCGTGGCCGTCGGCGTGAAGGTCAGTGTCGGCGTTTGGGTAACTGTTGGACTAATCGTGGAGGTAGGGGAAGAGGTTGGGCTACCAGTCACAGTTTGCGTGGGGGTAGGCGACGGTGTCGCAGTGAGCGTAAAGGTTGATGTCGTAGTTGTTGTTGGCGTTATGGTTGCTGTTGATGTCGTTGAGGATGTGGCCGTCAATGTCGAACTCATTGTGGGCGTTGGTGTCGTGGTGGGTACAGTTGGCGTCAGCGATGCGGTGACAGTAGAAGTCGGTGTATTCGTCAGGGATGATGTTGGCGTTGGGCTAAAGGTCAGGGTGGCAGTGGCGGTGGCGGTGAAGGTCGGCGTAATCGTTGGTGACGGGGTGCGCGTAGCGGTCGTAATGGGCGGCAAGCCAGTCTCTACCGTCGGTTGAAAAATTGTTGCATCAAATGTTGGGGTGGGAATATCTTGCGCCCGCACATGTATCATCCCCGGCAAGAGACTAATTACCAGTAATAAACAACCGCCAACAATAACATTTGTCAAAATACGACGCATCAGTTCCTCTTAAGAGTCTGTGGCGCACCGAAAACCAAAACTTGCATCCAGTGTATCAGGTGAAGCAGGCAATCGGAAAGTGGTGGTGAATTCGGTGGCCCCCACCGGATTGCGGTCAGCCGATCCGCCACCACGTAAGATTCGCTGATCACCGGTACTGGGGCCTCTAGGATCATCAAAACCCTCGCTGGTAGCGTAATAATCCTCACCAAACCAATCGTTGACCCATTCCCAGGCGTTGCCTGTCATATCATAAACCTCAAACGGACTCGCACCGTCAGGATAATTGCCGACATCAACCAACACTGGCGACGATTGCCCGACATTGGCTGGCACTTGTCCACCTACAGTACGGTCATTCCCCCAGGGATAAACCGTGCCAGATGTACCGCGTGCCGCAAATTCCCATTCAGCCTCGGTAGGCAGTCGTTTGCCAGCCCACTCACAATATGCCAATGCACCCTGCCATGAAACACCCGTTACTGGCTGGTTGGCAGCTTCTGGAGCAAATTCGGCGACAAAAACGGAGGGTTGATTTTCAATCGTGACATCCTCAAAGTAAAGGTCTATCCACACCTCACGTTGTTGCGACGCAAGCCCCGGCACGGCTGATCGACTGTCATACTCGCTACTCCCCTCGAATAGAAACAGGGTAATTTCGAGATCATCCAGATTCACAAATCCGTCGGCTGGATTGGTGGTTGTAAAACAACAAGAGCCGTCGGACTTCAGAATCCGTTGTTGCTCATCACGAATGCCCTGCATCAGCATGAGGTGCGCCCCAATATCGTCATACAGAGGCTCCCCATCCAGTGTAACAGATGCGGAACCCCATGTTGAGAGGGGCGAGATCATCAGTGGCAATGTGCCACCCTCCTGCCGACTATCGCCGTGCATCAACACATAATCACCCACACCGCCTTCATGGAAAGGAGAAGTTTCTCTGAATTCAGTGAGTTCGATGCGAAATGTGCCAGTATATTCCACATCAGTTTCGGGGGATAACGTACCTGTAAATTCGACACCGACTGTCCCGGAATCGTCATCAGCGTTCAAATCAATTGAGATTATGCCGTTGTCATAGAACGTTACGCCTTCACCATCGTAGGCAAACCGGTTTTCAACGTTTCCAACGACATATATTCCCGCGCCGCTGGCCTGCCATTCCGACGGTTCGGGCCGGGTCCAGGTGATTGGCTCCCGATAACCGGTTTCCAGGACAAATTGTTGGTATGCGGCATTGGTGACCTCATATTGGTCGATAAAGAATGGCGAGATGGAGACTTGATGTGAGGGGCCTTCAATGGCTTCTCCACTTGACGATCCCATCCGAAATGTGCCACCAGGCACATACACCATATCAAGGGGAGCCTCCGGGCCGTCGCGCAGTGTGCTTTCCTCTGTTGATGAGGATGTGTCATCGCCGCCATTGAATACGACTAATACAGACAAAACGGCAAGGACGAGCAGACTCACAATGAGACCCGCTCCCCATAGTGCCCGCTGTTGTTTCATTTTGTCCCAGGATGACACATTTGTCGGTTGCTCCGCGATGTCGGATAGCGACATCTGCATTGTTGAATCCTCCAATTTCTGCTGGGTATGAGTGGTGCGGAAGCGTGTTGTTTGTGCGGGTAATTCCTCAAATCGTCGATCCAGTTCAGCTACCATGGCTTCAGCAGTGGCATAACGCAAGCCTGGGTCTTTTGCTAAAGCTCGTAAGATAACTGCCTCGACTACTGGGTCAACATCTTGCACAATATCGCTGGGCAGAGGAGGAGTCTTTTGTAGGTGCTGCACCAAAACGTTTGCAAAGGTCTTACCCTTGAATGGCACATCGCCTGTCATCATTTGATAGAGGACAATACCCAGAGCATAAATATCAGCGCGTGGTGTAATTTCCCCACCAGATGCCTGTTCGGGAGCCATATAAGCTGGTGTTCCTGAACTGACCCCGGTGGCAGTAAGTTGAGCTTGTCCACTGAGCCGTGCTAGGCCGAAATCAGTCAGAACTGCACGATCATCTACAATGACAATATTGGCAGGTTTGATGTCGCGATGAATGACCCCTTGTTGATGTGCATACCCTACAGCACCTGCAAGTTGCTTAAAAATTCGCAGAGCCTCATCCTCCGGCATCCCTTCGGGGTATTCTGTCATAACCTCGCGTAGAGTGCGGCCTTCCAACACTTCCATCACCATGTAGTAAATATCATTCTGCACTTCAAAATCGTAGGCACGCACGATGTTGGGATGTGTGAGACGCGCCACAGCTCTGGCTTCACGCTGAAAACGCTCTGTATCGTGGTCATCTTCCATATGAAGCGGATGCAGAACTTTGATGGCGACGTCTTGCTCTAATGCGGGGTTAACAGCGCGATAGACCTCGGCCATCGCGCCACGTCCTAACAGACTCTTGATTTCATATTTTCCAAGTTTGAAGCCTGGGGCCAGATAGGAGATTGGGTTATTTCCTGACATTGTTGATTATATCCTGCATTTCAATATTCAGAATCAACTATATAGTGAAATGAGAGAAACGCGCAAAGGAAAACGTCCGTAAGGGTGCAATCCAGATTGGGGGAATATTTTGGGCCGCGTCCCAAAGCGTATCGAACTCATTACTCAAGATAGCCGAGCGAATAACTAACGTTTGGTTAGCATTGGCGCGGTTCCAGCGCATACCAGGGCCAGTCAAACGGGTTTTGAATTGATTGATCCCACTTTCTATATAAACGTGCAAAAACAAAGCCGCAGTTTGGTACAATCGACGGATGTTGCTTAAGAAGTTAAAAGACCAGGCTAGAATGCCCCCAAAGCCGGTGCATGAGTGTGAATGCCCTGATTGTCAAAGCGCGGACTTGTTGTTTGAAACTGCTGGCCTGCTCAGTGTGATAAATATCCCAAACACGCTGCGTAATGATCGGGAAAAGGTCTTTAAGGCGCTTACAGCGTGGTTCGGAATGCCATCAGCTTAAACCATTGATGTCACGCTATCGGGTAGCGTAAGCCTGTTTCAATTCCTCGTTCGGAATGTCATCAGCTTAAACCCGCCGAAACAAACGACGTGCCAGTCGCAAAAGTAGTTTCAATTTCTCGTTCGGAATGCCATCAGCTTAAACTTCGCTGGTTTAAGCGTAGCCAGCAGGGGTTCCAAGTTTCAATTCCTCGTTCGGAATGCCATCAGCTTAACCCGGTAGGTCATGGCCTGTGGATACGCATCACCAAAGTTTCAATTCCTCGTTCGGAATGTCATCAGCTTAACCACGTCGCGGCCTATCCGGTTGATGCCACACCAGAAAGTTTCAATTCCTCGTTCGGAATGTCATCAGCTTAACCGTTTTCGTGGTGGGGGCCGTCACGGGATTTAACCAAGTTTCAATTCCTCGTTCGGAATGTCATCAGCTTAACCATAGGGCTGCTGGAGAGCAAACTCAAGATTTTCAAGTTTCAATTCCTCGTTCGGAATGTCATCAGCTTAACCACGCGCACGGCCCGCAAAGAAGCCAGCGAGACGGGTTTCAATTCCTCGTTCGGAATGTCATCAGCTTAACCCCTGCACCCGTGTGTGGATTTTGAGGCATTCGCTGTTTCAATTCCTCGTTCGGAATGTCATCAGCTTAACCCATCGTGGTATGTATCACTACCCAACAAGACGGCGGCGTTTCAATTCCTCGTTCGGAATGCCATCAGCTTAACCCCGCATTCTCATCACAATGATCCACCTTCGGATGCGTTTCAATTCCTCGTTCGGAATGCCATCAGCTTAACCCAGGTAGACGCCATGCTGCGGAGTATTGACCGGGAGTTTCAATTCCTCGTTCGGAATGCCATCAGCTTAACCCGATACCCCATACTCCGCAACTTCTGATGCAGCATGTTTCAATTCCTCGTTCGGAATGCCATCAGCTTAACCATTTCTTGAAATTGCATGGGTTTGCTCCTTATAAGTTTCAATTCCTCGTTCGGAATGCCATCAGCTTAACCATTCGTGATGGCTATCGGCCCTGGTCGTGACCTGGTTTCAATTCCTCGTTCGGAATGCCATCAGCTTAACCGGCGTGAGATTGGGATAGGTGGTGCGTGCCAGTTCGTTTCAATTCCTCGTTCGGAATGCCATCAGCTTAACCTCCATGATCATCAACATCGCCTACCGGCACGCCGGTTTCAATTCCTCGTTCGGAATGCCATCAGCTTAACCGAGGCCGACATCGCCGATGCACTGGCAAATGTCGCCGTTTCAATTCCTCGTTCGGAATGCCATCAGCTTAACCACGCTTCAAAAGCCGAGTCGTAATCTTTCTGCTGGTTTCAATTCCTCGTTCGGAATGCCATCAGCTTAACCTTGAAGCCAGTACTCACGAACTGATTTTCTGGGACGTTTCAATTCCTCGTTCGGAATGCCATCAGCTTAACCGTATCAATATCCCAGCCTCGCGCTGCTAGGTACTCGTTTCAATTCCTCGTTCGGAATGCCATCAGCTTAACCACCGCAAGCGAGCGCACTGCCTACACTGCCCGTATGTTTCAATTCCTCGTTCGGAATGCCATCAGCTTAACCCAAAGCGATTGCCCAATCCGCCAAGAGTGACTTTAGTTTCAATTCCTCGTTCGGAATGCCATCAGCTTAACCAATAGATTATGGAACAATTGTGCGAAAAAGGCAGGTTTCAATTCCTCGTTCGGAATGCCATCAGCTTAACCACTGCCAGCCAGTCATACAATTCGCGCAGGAAAGGTTTCAATTCCTCGTTCGGAATGCCATCAGCTTAACCACGCCCCTTCAAATGCCTTGCTATGCTTTTTGATGGTTTCAATTCCTCGTTCGGAATGCCATCAGCTTAACCAACCAGCCCCCACCACCAGGATAGAACTACCCATCGTTTCAATTCCTCGTTCGGAATGCCATCAGCTTAACCGGGCCAGAGTTGCGCGTTGAGAGGCGGCCGGGACTGTTTCAATTCCTCGTTCGGAATGCCATCAGCTTAACCGACGCTGCGCTGGGCGTATGCAGAGGGGTTGATTGTTTCAATTCCTCGTTCGGAATGCCATCAGCTTAACCCATACGCCAAAGAAAATGCGCCCTGGACGGATAGGTTTCAATTCCTCGTTCGGAATGCCATCAGCTTAACCGGTACGGCGAAAGGCCAAGTCGACTACTGGCGATTGTTTCAATTCCTCGTTCGGAATGCCATCAGCTTAACCCAGGGCGTGGGTGGCGGCGTTTAATGAGGGGTTGGTTTCAATTCCTCGTTCGGAATGCCATCAGCTTAACCCCTCAGCCGTGCGCGTAGCCATCGTATCAGGGAAGTTTCAATTCCTCGTTCGGAATGCCATCAGCTTAACCTTATGGTGCGAACCCAGGAGACAAGAACATGAGTGTTTCAATTCCTCGTTCGGAATGCCATCAGCTTAACCATAGAATGAAAAGCTAGAAATATCATACTTGCCGGTTTCAATTCCTCGTTCGGAATGCCATCAGCTTAACCCAGGAAATTGTTTTCGTAGGCCAACACCAGGGCAGTTTCAATTCCTCGTTCGGAATGCCATCAGCTTAACCGAATGAGGATTGCAGGCGAGTTGGGGCAGAGTTCGTTTCAATTCCTCGTTCGGAATGCCATCAGCTTAACCGGGCCGCCCGATTAATCTGGATGAGTTTATGCCAGTTTCAATTCCTCGTTCGGAATGCCATCAGCTTAACCGCCGGAGGACCTGAAGGTTGGTGCAGCATGGTAGTTTCAATTCCTCGTTCGGAATGCCATCAGCTTAACCGCGGGTTCTAGTCAATCGACGAAAACAGATTATATCAGTTTCAATTCCTCGTTCGGAATGCCATCAGCTTAACCGTGCTGGATTTGCTTGGATTAAAAGAGGTTGCTGGTTTCAATTCCTCGTTCGGAATGCCATCAGCTTAACCGATTGCGGCCAGCGCATCGTCATCTGGTGTAATTGTTTCAATTCCTCGTTCGGAATGCCATCAGCTTAACCCAGGTTCCGACAAAGACCTTTCTGCGAACGATGAGTTTCAATTCCTCGTTCGGAATGCCATCAGCTTAACCGTTTGTTGCGGGCATTGGCCCTAAGCGCGACTTGGTTTCAATTCCTCGTTCGGAATGCCATCAGCTTAACCTAGAATGGTTGCTGACCTTTCACCAAATCAGACTTGTTTCAATTCCTCGTTCGGAATGCCATCAGCTTAACCAATGTCACCCTTCTTGACCCAGAAAAGGGTGACACAGTTTCAATTCCTCGTTCGGAATGCCATCAGCTTAACCAACTGAACCGCGCTGCCTACGACACGTGGTTGAAGGTTTCAATTCCTCGTTCGGAATGCCATCAGCTTAACCACCGGGCCGATCTCTACAACTGGGCCGTGCGCGAAGTTTCAATTCCTCGTTCGGAATGCCATCAGCTTAACCTCACCAAGCCGCAACCCGGCAATACCCCCTGATCGTTTCAATTCCTCGTTCGGAATGCCATCAGCTTAACCGTAGCCCCTCCATCAGGTCTAGGCCCATTTCCTTGGTTTCAATTCCTCGTTCGGAATGCCATCAGCTTAACCACCCTTTTCGGCGTCCGGTTTTACGCCAACTTTCGTTTCAATTCCTCGTTCGGAATGCCATCAGCTTAACCGTCGAGCAAGCATTCGAGGCCGATTTGAACAGGACGTTTCAATTCCTCGTTCGGAATGCCATCAGCTTAACCTTCTCATAAGTAGAAATACAGGAGAGTGATTGATGGTTTCAATTCCTCGTTCGGAATGCCATCAGCTTAACCACCAATTTGGCTGGTATCCTGGCGGGCGCGTATGTTTCAATTCCTCGTTCGGAATGCCATCAGCTTAACCGCAGTGGCGATGTCACCAACTGTTTGATGAATGGTGTTTCAATTCCTCGTTCGGAATGCCATCAGCTTAACCGTATCCAACACGAACCGCATTGCGCGATGGAGCCGGTTTCAATTCCTCGTTCGGAATGCCATCAGCTTAACCCCTGGTTGAAAGCAGTGACACCGGCGCGCTGTGTTTCGTTTCAATTCCTCGTTCGGAATGCCATCAGCTTAACCGAGGCCTCTTCAAGCGCAGGGCTTGCCCACTCTTGTTTCAATTCCTCGTTCGGAATGCCATCAGCTTAACCGGGCGCTGGACATCGACATTCAGAATGGCACAAAGTTTCAATTCCTCGTTCGGAATGCCATCAGCTTAACCACGCCGCTGGTGTACTTGTCATCGGTGGTGTAGTTGTTTCAATTCCTCGTTCGGAATGCCATCAGCTTAACCGGTGAAAACCGCCGGGATCATACCGAATATGTACATGTTTCAATTCCTCGTTCGGAATGCCATCAGCTTAACCACGCCCCTTCAAATGCCTTGCTATGCTTTTTGATGGTTTCAATTCCTCGTTCGGAATGCCATCAGCTTAACCGCATCATCGACAGCGTACAGCGCACTTATAGCAACGTTTCAATTCCTCGTTCGGAATGCCATCAGCTTAACCTCCGACAAGTATGAGGGCCGGGATGGATTGCGCCCGTTTCAATTCCTCGTTCGGAATGCCATCAGCTTAACCGCGGTACTATACGCTGCCCGGGCCATCTTCGCCCATGTTTCAATTCCTCGTTCGGAATGCCATCAGCTTAACCGTGTCCCCCCGCATGGCGCATCACGCGATTGGTGTTTCAATTCCTCGTTCGGAATGCCATCAGCTTAACCCCTTTGGTAATGCGGTCTATTGCTTGCTGATACGTTTTGTTTCAATTCCTCGTTCGGAATGCCATCAGCTTAACCACTATCGCGGTCAGTCAATGCAACACCATGCAGATCGTTTCAATTCCTCGTTCGGAATGCCATCAGCTTAACCCCTTTCGCTCAATCTGGCAAATTGAGGCGCTTTAAAATGCTGTTTGCGAGTGCTTGTCATAATTGGAGTGAATGAGAAAATTTGCATCGGAACAAAATACTGCGAATTGCCCAGTATGATCGGGCTGCGAGCGACTCCCAGGAATCCTGGTATAGCTTCGCCGCTCGCAACTGTATTTAACATTCGTATTGGATTACACACTGTCCCAAGCCCATTGTTGCTTTATATCCAACAGATGAAAATGGTAGGAATTGTCCCAGATAGCACCAAAGCCTGTGGAACGGATCGTCTGGCTCAACATCCACGAGACGATAAGTCATAACTCCGGCGGCTCCGATAACATAGAATTTACCAAAATTCACTCTGGTTGTCTCCAGTTGAGCATCAACGATGGATGTATGTTGTTCACACCAATCATCAAAACTCTGGCCGGGGTCTGCTCCACCCGCCGCTCCCCACATGCGCCGCGCATAATTCCAGACTAAACGTGGCATGAGCAATGTTTCATATTGAATATGCTTGCCGCGCCGCCGGCTGAAAGCAGTTGGTGTCAGGAAGTTAATTTGGATGGTATCAAACAAGGGTTGGTCATCTGGTATTTGCAACGAAAATTGCCCAGCACGAGGATGGCCTTCGCCAGTAGCATATACATCATTGATGGCAAACTCAACATGACCAATTCGCAGGCGATGACGTTTGCCTTTCAGAAGAAATTGTTCAACGAAAAGCCGCGTGATTGTGGGATCAAGCAACGCAATCCGCACCCAGGCATAATCGCCGGGTTGCAGCCTGGGTATATCGGCCCATAATGGCGAAATAGTATATAACTTACGTTGATTCGCATTGTGCAGGCGTTCGGCCAGCGAAGAATCCAATTGGCGCAGCACCTCAAAAAAGGCGGCATGAACCAACCGCCCCATATTGAGTTTCAATCGGGTATGGCCGCCCGCCGTCATACGTAATACCAACGCCTGTACATTCTCAGTTGGCATGATACCCTCGCAAATAGGCCATATTCGCCGGAATACGGACATGATCACCGACTAGCCAGTGTCCAGCATACCGCACATTGCGAATCAGGCTGTTGGGCGGCATCGGCACAATATCATAGTTGGCAGCCGGTGACTCAAGATCAAGTGGATTCAAAGCGTTGGGATAGATGTCAGACTTTTGGCGTTCGGTAACCGTGCCTTCAGTCTGCATAATGACTTCGCATTTTCCTAGCCAGATTCCCAGCCGTATCCAGCGTGGCAGTGTTACCGGCATCGTAGAAACCACGCAAAAAGTGAATTCACTACCCGGCGCAATTTCTTTGATGCGTCCATAGTTCGGGTAGTTTTTGTTGGTATTGCGTTCTGGTTCACGCCAACACTCGCTGCCAAATTTGATGGTCGAGATCATGTGGGTCACATGGCGTGGGGTGGCGGGCGTCACATAGATACCCTGTGCGGTGACAGCGGCCAGGTCCTGCTGATAAGTTGGCTGTAACCGCGTAATGTGATAGGGAACCTGCGCGAAACCTAGTGCATACGTCAACGCAAAGTTATGGATGTGGTCGCCTGTTTCATACAAGCGTCCTACTTCTCGTGTTGCGTAATAAATCGGACTGTCTGCCCGCAGCAGACAATCCTGAACATAAGCAGTTGCCATCGGTCACTTGCCCTTTGCCGTCAATCGCTCCCGATAATCAGCTACTTGATCCATCAACACGCCAGTCAAATCACCAAAACTTTGACTGACTGTCGTGCGGAACTCCTCCAGTAACGCCGCCAAACCATTTCCAGTGATAACCGCCTGGGCCTGAACATGCGAACCAGCAATCAAATCTGGCAGAACCGCATTCATCGCCTCTTGGCTGGCTAGCGGGTCGATAAGATCATCATCACCCCATTGCCCCGCTGCTTGCAGTTCATCATAGACCGCCTGCGTCAGCGCCAGATTAGACATTACCTCGCCATCGGCCACCACCAATGCCACCACCTGATTATCGACTCGCCCGGTGCGCGTAGTGATGGCCCCATAGCGGGTGGTACTCAGGATGTTGTTGAGAACATAACAGAACATGGCAAAGGTCAAGTCACGAGTGGTTGTCACGCTAGGAAACAAAACACCTGGAATAACATATTCGGTGGCATTGATACGGTCACTGGTTCGCCCATCAGCATGATCGTACATAACGCCGCCTTCGTTGGGTGCATTGAACGTCCGCACCGTATGACTGGTGGCGTGCCCCGACAATGAATAAGCCGTATCACCAAAAACTTTGGCTTTTTCGGCCCCGCTCTCGCCAATCGCATAGCCATAGGCAATACAATCTGGGCACGCACCACAGGGGCTTTCATTGTAGCGGCAAGCCTCCGCCGTCTCCGGGTGATATTTGCGAAGCAATTCGCGTCCACGCAGACGTTCAGGTGTGGTTTGTTTCCGCATAAACATCACGATGCGGTCAACTGGTGTGCGGTCCTGGCGTCCAAGTGGAACCAGGGCAGTATTTAATCCCTCATCAGTGCGAAAGACAGGATAGGATTCAGTCAGACGCAGCGTGACGATGTGAGCATAATGCCCGCTGGGGCGGGTGGCAATTTGTTCCGGGAATAATTCGCGTAGTTCAGCCAGGGTGGTCATGATTCGTTTTCTCCTTCATTTTTAGATTGTCGCTCGGTAGCGTCAAGATCACGGTAGACAGCATCACAGGCCAGACGTAGCAGGTTGAATTGTGTTCCGCGCAGCAACGAGGTTCGGCCTTTCAAGCCTTCTATGAAGTAGGTATAAACAAAATACTCAGCGAAATCCCGCATGGCGGCGTGGAGGTCCTGGTATTTGGACCCTTTTGGATGATAGCCTTTGGCCTGGTTGTTTGAGATAGCAATGTCAATTTGAATGAGCTTGCCGCAGATAGTCTCTACCAGCATATCAGGAGCGCTGTGAGCAGCATCAGACGCCAAGATTATTTTTGCGGACTCCTGGATAGGTCGTAGGATTGTGCTGGTCTTCAGGGGATAGTAAGCACGATAGAAACGCCGGTAACGGGTGACAAGTTCACGAGCATGATTCACAGTATCACTCCTTTGTTGTTTATGAGCAGTTCGTTCCAAAATAGCGGCATATTGCAAATAGCGACGGGCATCATCAACATGAGGATCACGCTTGCGGCGTTCACTCAGACGCCGGTAGTAGATGAATACGGTGGCTGGTTCTTCGGATAATTGACGGCCAATGTCAGCCAGACGTCCAAAATCGTAACCATAGGCATCTTGCATAATCGCCAGCATAACGGTCATACGCTCCAATGCGCCCAGCACACTATCAACCTTGATGGCGCGCCCAATCAGGTCAGCATAGGCCGGATGTAAGGCGTCGAATATCACTGTTTCGTCAAAGCCTGTACCCGCTTGGTAGAGCGGCACCGGGCTTTCGCTGACGGCAATCTTGACATCGACCACCGTCGCCAGAATTAGACTGACTATCACAGGATTAACCCACGATTCAATATCGGTGATTTTGGATTTACCGGAATCAAAGGAAATCTGGGCCAAAGTGGGCGCGATGACAGCCGGATAAGCCATCGGTTTGATACTGGTAAACCGGGTGGGTTTATCCAATACATCATGGTAGTGCGCTGCTTTTCTGGTATCCAAATCAAGACCAGATTGGGTATGACGCAACCAACCAGCAATGTTGAAAGTTCGCAGCCGTCGCAAGATATTCAGCAACACATCACCTGTTTCGGGGGTGAAATAGTACACTGGATAGAGGAATACCATCTTGCTTTTGTGAGCCTCGAAGGGAAACGGGTCACGGAGTGCCAATTGCATCAGTAACATGTTGACCACACCGATGCTTGAAATACCGCGCCGCCAGCCTGATTTCAGACTATCGCCTTTTCCCAAGGGCAATCGCTGGCTGTAAGGTGTTGGCATGTAGGGCAATGTCGCGTCTTGCTGTTGTTCCACACTATCCGGCAAATTATAAAGCGTGTCGTAGACTCCTCGCTGGCGATCTACTTTAGCCAGATTGTACCGGTCAAACTCGGCGGCAAAACGTTCTACTTCAGCCATCTCGCGTTGTGGAAGACTAATCGACTGTTGAATATAAACACGCAAGCTTTCTAATAACATTCCGCCGGATGGGTAATGACTTAACTCGTTCTGTAACTGAGGAAAGATTTGATCTTTGATATAATCACCCACTTGCTCTGGTGAGAAAGTGGGATGTTGGGCGATAAAGGTTGCAGCGACTAATGCTGACCAATAGTGGACACCGCCCTTTTGCGCTATATCAATAACGGATTGCACATCATCCATCGCAAAACCCAGCGTTGTGATGATGATTTCGACAGCTTGTTCACCAATCGGGTCAGGCAAGGTAATCGCAAAAGCCAGCCAGTCGCCAATCGCCTCGGCTCGTCGATCAATATGTTCAACCAATGGCTCAACCTGTTCAGCAGAAAACCAACCGCTATCCGTGCCTTTCTTCAAGCGTTTATAAACTTTGAGGGCAGGCGGTTTGACTGGGCGCGAATCATGTAGACGACGAGTCAAGTGTCGCCACACAAGTTCGAGAATCTGTACAGGGGCAAGCAAATCTTCTATGAACGGAGCGATTTTCAAGCCCTGGGTTCCCCAACTCAACCCAACAGGATTGGTCGTAATTGCCAAACGGTGTATCCCTTGCAGCGCAGCATGTTGCACACGATCAATGGCCGCGTCAGCAATGGTTCCAATCTCTGGTATCCTGGCATCTCGCGGACTGGCATAGATAACACCATTCGGCGCAAACAAAATCGGTTCATGGCCGTGTTCTTGCATAGCTTCAATCACGGCATTGTGTATATAAGCTGTCAGGATGCCTGTTACCTGGGTAACACGATGGGCGGTTAAGTCAAAGGGACGTTCACCCAGCGTTTCTGTCAGGATGGTATTGATCCGATCCAGCGTAGTGAATTCCAGAAATGTACCATAGGCTAGTAAATCAGCGATGCGGCTGAAATTGGCAACCATCCGTACCTGTTGTCTATCGGTAACATTTGCCGCCAGCAAGCGAGCTGGCATGGTTCCCCATTTCACCTGAGTATTGTGAATGGCGAAAATCAGATCCGGCAGATGGAGTTCGTGGCCGCCCTGATGGAAAAACATGGGCAGATTGAATGCTTCGGTCCATTGTATGATCTCACGGCGAATCATGGGCATATTTTCTGCTGATGGTGTACCGATGGCATCGTGGAGTTCTGGCCCCAGCAGTTTGGTGTAATCATGCAAGATATACGTCGCAATCAGCAACCGCCAACCATAGTCATCTATACTCTGGGCAATGCTGTTACCAGCTTCAACAGCCAGCCGCAGGATATTGAGTGACGCCAATAAGCCATTCAGAATATGGGCACGCATGGACTGGTCACGCCGGTAATGAGCGGTGTCGCTGCCTTCCTCTGCCTTGTCGGTTGCAAATTGTCCACCTTTTGCGGAAAAAGATGCCATCACGTCTACGACATAGGGCAGCACCATTTCAGAGAAATCGTGCATGACGGCATCATCCGGCCAATAGCGGGCAATTGCCGTCTTCAGGAGCGCCGCCAGCAGCGGTTCGTCTTCTGGGATGTCCAGTGGCTCCGGCTCGTCGTCTTCCTCATAATCATGCCAATCATCATATTCATCAAAGTCTGTCATTCAATTCCTCTCAAATAATGAATGCGCCCCCACCTTCATCCCGAAGGCGCAAGGCAGCGGCATCCAATAGCAGCGCATCACGCCCCAACGCAATGCAGCCAGTTTGTCCATCGTAGGTCTCGAAATCGTACAGGGAGAAATACATGCCCAATTTTAGGTAACGTTGCACCTCGTAACGCGAACGGTGCATGATAACCCGTACCACCAGTTTGCGACTGCGAATCCGTCGAGGTGCATCGCCCAGATCAGGTGACGGTGTGATAACTGGATACACCCCTCTGGTCACAACCACACTTGCCGGAAATTCCTCAGCGTGTTCAAGCCACTCGGTACGGTCAATTGTCAGATACAGTTTTCGGCGCTCGAACAAAACACCTTGCCACTGCAATGCCACTACCGGATTATTGCGTTTGATAGTTTTCTCAGACACACCATCCCGAACAGCAGCCTGACAGGTTTCATCCAAATCAAGTAGCTCAAATTTGGCGGCGCGGGCCACTCGCAGTAGATCATAAAATTGGTATTTTTCGGAGCCAGCATAGTGTTCATTGACGATCAAGGCTGTCATTTCACTACTACCACGGAAAGCGTCAATAGCATCCCGGCGCGGGCGGTCTTTGAATAGCTGCTTGAATTCGGTGATTTTTGCATCTAACGAATAACGTGTATTGGGAAAGAGGGCGTCAGAGAGCTTCTGTTTGATAACAGGTGCAATATCCTTGTTTTGCTCACGGACCACTGGATGTCTCAGTCGATGCCAGGCATGGTAAGCTGGGAACCAACCCCACAGCTTATTGTAGGCAAAAACACGACGTGGCTTTGGGAAGATATCATTAACCATAGCAAAGAGATTCTCGCGGGTCATCACAGCTTCACATCGCTCCTCCAGCGCCGCTTTAATCCAGGGTGGCACGCAGGCCACAGCCCGAAAGCGATCAAACTGGTGATCTTCGGCATAGCCAGCATGGCGGCCCAATCGTCCCAGACGCTGCTTAAAAGAAGCTACGTCGTGCGCCTCAAAGATCAAATGGTTGATTTTGAGATCTACACCAATATCAACTGTTGCCGTACCCAACACCACATCAGCCTCCAGACTGTTGTCTCGCATCGAACGTGGTGATAGGCCAGTATTATGAGCCACACGATAGCCACGTAACACATGTTTCAATTCAGGAAAAACAGATAAGGCAGCGAATACACTGTTGAACAAAGCAGCGATCCGTTGCCCACCGCTCTGCAAGGTTGGCAACAAATCTTTGTCAGCATGTTCCGTTAACCAGGTGGCTACATCACCGCTGACAATCTCTAGATCAACGCCCTGCAAAATCGTGCGGTAGCTTTCCGGCGGTGTTTCCTCTTGATGCAAATAGTGACCGCGTATTTCATGCACTGAAAGCCCAGCCCGCTCCAGTGCTTCCAAGACCTCTGGCTCAGGCGTGGCTGACTGCAATAAAAATGTGGTTGACCAACCGTAGTAATGTAAGAAAATAATGTCAGTCAAGACGGCGGTCGCTTGCTGTTGGTCAAACAGATGAAATTCATCAAATGTGAATTGTTGATACTCACTCAGGATATTGATATTACGAAAAGGGTTTTGATTCTTTCCACGCAGATAGCGCCCAGCCAGTATGTAGCGTGGAATATCGGGCACAGTCAACACAATTTGAGCATGTTGCAAATAGGCCCGAAGCGATGTTGGACGGTCTACAGCTTCTTCCAGGCCGTGCATATCCAGTGTTTCGGCATTGAGGCGTCTAATGGCAATGGTTGTGTCCCATCGCACTTGTTCATTGAGAAGATGGCGTTCCTGATCGCGGATGAGTTCTTTGGTGGGATACATCGCTAGGATGCGATGTCGGGGGTTTTGTAGTGCCGTCAATTCACCCGCCAACGATTTTCCATCGCCCGTCATGCCGGTGTGGACGATAACATCTGCCTGTTGTGTACGCACCGCTTCGTAGGTTTCCACCTGATGCTGGAGCAGAGAGAACCCTGGCGGTGCATAATCAACATCTAGAGCATAGGCGCTATGTGTTGGCAACAAACGAATTTTCATTCATTCCCCTTCTACTTTACTTTATATGTATCACAGGTTGGGCGTTTCAAAACGGCCCAAGTAAGCCGTTCTATTTTCTATGACCAATCATAAAATGAATACATCTGATGAATTTCGGCGCGGTACCGGGTCAATATCTCATCGCCGCCTAACACCCGGCATTCACCGCCATAGCGCAGAAGTTTCTGGACGGCCCGGAGTGGGCGAGCTGTCGTGGCGATCACCTCCAGGCACCCGTCGGCGCGTTGTCGTTTTTCCAGTTCCTGGTCAAATATCTGGCTCGCTCCACCTTTGACCAACTTCTCGGAGAGGATGCAATGGACACGATACAGTTGGCGAGCGCGTTGGTGTGTGTATGTTTCATCACACAATTGAATAGAGTCCGGTTGGATACGCCCAATACGATAGTCAAAGTGACGGTTCTGTTCAAAGCTCCCTAAATAACTGGTTGTCTGGCGGCAGAATCCCATCAAATAGAAATGGCCGTCTTCAACATAAATTTCATAGGGTTCCATGAGGTGTTGCCGAAGTTCATCATCCTGACGTGGCGGCAAATAGTCAAAGATAATGACGCGGCGTTGTTGCACTGCCAGTCGCAGTGTAGCCCGCATAGCAGCAGTGATCTGATCATTGTCGCGCCAGGCGGCCAGATTATGGGCGCGATCAAGAACATCATCGAAATAAGTGGTTTCAGAACCAAAACGGCTGCGAACTGATGCCAGAAGATTATCAATCAATTCAGGTAAGTATTGCTGGCGATATTGTGGTAATTGAGCGATTGCGAGAAGATGCTCAATTCCCTGGGGCATAAATACAGCCAAAACAGGCGGGTTAATCCGTATGACGCTGTAGACATCGCGTTTGCCGCGCACGTTACCAATATCAACACCCAGGTTTTTCCGCAACCACTTACGGTCTTTACGGAAGGTATCACGAACGTCATGAAGGTCGCCATCATACGCATACTGCTCGTCAATCATCAGTTGATCCACTTCAGAGTAGGTAAAGGTTGGCTTCTCAAACGCCAGTTTCAATAAAGCCAGACGTCGTTTCGCAACAACAGGTAAAGGTGGTCGCCCCATGCACTATTTATCCATTTCCCGCATTAATCAATTTGTATACTGCCCTCGCCGATTCTGGTTAATAGTTGTTGAGGATAGTATGCAATTAAACGTGCAAGTCTTAGAAGGAATTGTACAACATACCAGTGTCCATGCCGAATCATCACGGCGTATGACGGCATTGCCTGTCGCATCCGAAAAACTGGGCATTGTAGGTGTAATTGATGTTGCTGAACCTCTAGAGGATGGCACATACCGCATCGTAGAACATAAACGTGGATCCACCCACCAATGGGACAACGACCAGTTACAAGTCACGGCCCAGGCTATCGCTTTTGAAGAAACAACAGAAATGACAGCAACAAGTGGCAGTGTGTTCTCCTGGACAAGTCGCCGCCGATACGAATTTGAGATCACAGAAACCCTGCACTATCAGGTTGAGCAAGTCGTGGCTGATATGCACGCTACTATTGATGCTGGATATCGCCCTACCCCAACACCTAAGAAGCAAAAATGTCGGGGGTGTAGCCTCCGTGAAGTCTGTCAGCCAACCCTCATTCGCAAGAAAGGACAAACACGATGACCACTTTATATATTCAACATAACGGATGTACACTAGCTCGCCAACACAACACGCTAATTATTCGCCATCCGGAACAGAAGCGGCGCATTCCCGTCGAGAAAATCTCCGCTGTGGTGATTGGCAATGGTTGTCATATTACATCCGGTGCTATTGAACTGCTCCTATCATTACAAGTGCCGGTTTCGTTTGTGGATTACCACGAGCGATTCATCGGGGCGTTATTGACGCCGGTCAATGGCAATCAATTGCTGCGCCGAGAGCAATATCGTGCCGCAGAACGTGATGATATAAGCATATACTTCGCCCGACACTTCATCGGCGGCAAAGCACAAAATCAGCGGACGTTGGCACAACGATACGCCCGTGAAAGATCAGAACTTATCGAATATGTTGACCAAATGGCGTG
Source organism: Aggregatilineales bacterium (assembly GCA_965215855.1). Taxonomy (GTDB): domain Bacteria; phylum Chloroflexota; class Anaerolineae; order Aggregatilineales; family J027; genus J027. Next base: position 2,170,389 of record CBDCER010000003.1, read on the forward strand.
TCTGATAAAACACATTGACACTGGTGAAGATATTCCGACGATCATGGGATATGAAGGACAGGTTGCGAAGCTCTATTTCAAGTCGCTGGGTTTGATCGTTGGGTCATCCTGGGAATTCACTGGACGTAACCGTCGTCCTCCTCGTGACCCCATCAATGCTATGTTATCTTATGGCTACACAGTGCTGGAAGCCTTTATCACATCAGCATTGCACAAAGTTGGGCTTGATCCCTATGTTGGTTTTGTTCATAAACCATTCCCCGGGCGAAAATCTCTGGCGCTTGATCTTCTGGAAGAATTCCGACCAGTTATTGTTGACTCCGCTATTTTGGGGATCACCGGAAACCAAATGTTGAAGCCAGATGATTTCACCGTTGATATGAATGTGTGCCGGATGAGCGAGAAAGCACGCAAGACCTTTCTACAACGTTTCCAGGCCCGACTTGACCAGTCTGTCAAACACCATATCACCCAGGAGAAAACCACCTATAGCAAATTGATTGTATCGCAGGCGCGACAGATTGCATCCCTGCTACTCCATGATCTTTCCGAATATAGTCCAGTAAGGATTCGTTGATGGCTGCCGATACCATGTTGCACTTGATCGCCTATGACGTTTCGAAAGACAAAACTCGCACAAAACTGCACAAACTACTGTGTCGGTATGGGGAATGGACACAGTTCAGCTTATTCGAATGCTTTCTCACTGCCAAGCAAGCGGTTAAATTGATAGCGGAAATCAAAGCAATCATCAGTCAAGATCAAGGCCATGTGCGAATATATGTGTTGTCACGTGATGATGTAAAACGCACGGTTACGATTGGTGGTGCGCTCCCTACAGAAGATCAGATTTATGTTGTGTAAAACCTTGCGAGCGGTAAAGCTGGACAGGATTATCAGGGAGGCGCTCGCAAGCCCTCTACCACAAGGGATTGATATGATTTTGAGTTATTATGGAATGCGGAAAACTGGCGATTTGAGGTGGCGCTCGCAAAAGATGGTGGTATACTACTGTTCATCAGCTTTTGACAGGGAAGGTTTCAGGGTAGCCCATTCCGAACGAGGAATTGAAATCAGCGAGGGAATGAGGATTGCAGGCGAGTTGGGGCGTTTCAGGGTAGCCCATTCCGAACGAGGAATTGAAATACCCTTTCCGGCAATAACTCGACGGCTTTGACCTGGTTTCAGGGTAGCCCATTCCGAACGAGGAATTGAAATATGAAGACTTCCGCGTAGTAGCGGACACCTGACAGTTTCAGGGTAGCCCATTCCGAACGAGGAATTGAAATGCGTAGAACACCCAGGTAGCTGTCATCCACCATGTTTCAGGGTAGCCCATTCCGAACGAGGAATTGAAATCAGCAATCGCTCTTTCAGCCCCGCCAGATAAGTGGTTTCAGGGTAGCCCATTCCGAACGAGGAATTGAAATCATCGCTCGTAACCGGCCTGGAAGAAGTCTCTTTGTTTCAGGGTAGCCCATTCCGAACGAGGAATTGAAATCTCGCTGCGATACACTGCCGCCAGGTCGCCGAAGGTTTCAGGGTAGCCCATTCCGAACGAGGAATTGAAATCCAAATGATGAGAAGCTGTTGGTAGCCGGATCATGTTTCAGGGTAGCCCATTCCGAACGAGGAATTGAAATAAACGTATCAGCAAGCAATAGACCGCATTACCAAGTTTCAGGGTAGCCCATTCCGAACGAGGAATTGAAATCCATGTCTCGAATGAGAAGTTTTGATACTCACTCGTTTCAGGGTAGCCCATTCCGAACGAGGAATTGAAATCTAAATTAGAACAATGGGGCGCGGAAGGATGTCCGTTTCAGGGTAGCCCATTCCGAACGAGGAATTGAAATCAACCCTTCCTGGACATTGCCATCTCAGAGCGCGTTTCAGGGTAGCCCATTCCGAACGAGGAATTGAAATGAAACACAGCACGCCGGTGTCACTGCTTTCAACCAGGTTTCAGGGTAGCCCATTCCGAACGAGGAATTGAAATCCGGAAACGCTCTTGTAGTACACAAATGCTCGAATGTTTCAGGGTAGCCCATTCCGAACGAGGAATTGAAATCATCCAATCATCAGCAGCGTTCACGCCAGAATTCGTTTCAGGGTAGCCCATTCCGAACGAGGAATTGAAATATGTGGCCGCGCTCCAGGCGGGCAAAGAGTATCTGGTTTCAGGGTAGCCCATTCCGAACGAGGAATTGAAATCCCATTGTCAGCCTTGAAAATCCTCACCTCGGCAGGGGAGGATGGTTTCAGGGTAGCCCATTCCGAACGAGGAATTGAAATCAACCCCTCATTAAACGCCGCCACCCACGCCCTGAGTTTCAGGGTAGCCCATTCCGAACGAGGAATTGAAATTACCAAATTCAACGCAGAACTCACCAGCGTAAAAGTTTCAGGGTAGCCCATTCCGAACGAGGAATTGAAATTTCCCGACACTAGGAGGTAGGCCATTATGACACTGGTTTCAGGGTAGCCCATTCCGAACGAGGAATTGAAATCACATAAACCAAATGCCATTCACTGCTGATATAAGTTTCAGGGTAGCCCATTCCGAACGAGGAATTGAAATGCTAAACTGCCCAAACAACAAAGCCCCCTGCGATGGTTTCAGGGTAGCCCATTCCGAACGAGGAATTGAAATTGCCATATCGGGATAACTCATCTTGCTTCACCTCGTTTCAGGGTAGCCCATTCCGAACGAGGAATTGAAATTGTACGGTATCCGCAGACAGGCATAGTAAGCGCCGTTTCAGGGTAGCCCATTCCGAACGAGGAATTGAAATTTGTAAACTTCCACGACCGCCGGTTTTTACGAGCCGTTTCAGGGTAGCCCATTCCGAACGAGGAATTGAAATGCGCTGATCCAAATCCATCTTTGTAGAAAACCACGTTTCAGGGTAGCCCATTCCGAACGAGGAATTGAAATTACTATGACTTGCTGGATTTGACCACGCTGCAAGTTTCAGGGTAGCCCATTCCGAACGAGGAATTGAAACTTGCTTCGACAGCTTCCCGGCGTTGCTGGATGGCGGTTTCAGGGTAGCCCATTCCGAACGAGGAATTGAAACCGCTTCCATATGACCATCAACATCAAGCCAATCGTCTTAAAATAGGTCACGCGAATGGTCAAACGGCGCGTGGCTGCCAACCAGCCGCTCGGACACGATTGGGCATGTCCAGGGTCGATACATTGATGCGACCCCTACCATCCGCGCAACCATCCTGCAAAATTAAACGTTTAGTTCAACATCATCGTCAGCCAATTCAGCATCTACTTCTGAATCGGTCAATCTTGTGCCCCCAGGGAGGTTTTGCTCATTATGCCTGACTATAAAAGCCGGTCGGTATGGCTCACCCTTCAGCCCAACCCAGAAAAGCCCTTCGGCGAACTTCCGCGCCAGCGCATTGACAGCGCGAGGGTAATTCGCACGACTGCGGTACTCAACATACCATTTTTTGAAGGGGTCTTTGGCCGGGCTGTACAGCAGCCAAGCCTTCACGGAATCGCGGAAGTGACGTTTAGCGCTACTGTTACCATGACTGCCTTTCCGTTTGAGCAGCTTGCCGCCACTGACTTCATTGTTTGGTGCGAGACCCAGGGCTTTTGTGAACGAGCGGTGGCTACGATACCGATTCCAATAATCCGCCCCCATCTCCCCTATGATGCGCAGCGCAAGCATTTCCGTGACTGGTGGTACGGTCTTCATCAGTTCAACCTGTTCAGTTAAGCCGAATTGCTCAATAAAGCCGATGGTCTGGTCAGTCAGGTACTCGATACGCTCATTTAAGCGCATCAGATCAGCCCTATAAAATGACAGTCGCTCGAACAAATAGTCGGGAATTTGTTGAACGGACGCCGCGATTTCTTCTTTGGTATGCTTCCGGCCTCGATAAAAGCCTGCTACCTGCTCAGGGGTCTCACCCCGTAGGATGGCCTCCAGCATTTGCCGACCAGAAACCGAATTGATTTTGCACATGCGATAAAGTGTACAATGAGCAGCGGTCAACATGGACGCAATCATGTTCGTCACCTGCGTCCGGTTGCGGATTTCTTTGTCGCGCCAGCGCATCGTGTTGCGGATTTCCCGCATCTGGCTGTCCGGCATGTTCGATACGCGCAAATCGAAAGATGCCGCCAGCCGTGCCAGGGTGAACGCATCCGCTTTATCGCTTTTGCCTTCGACACGAAGCAGTGACTTGACCACAATCGGATTGATGACATTGATGGGTATTTTGAAAAGCCGGAAGATGTCATAAAACAGGAGATGGTAATTCGCGGTGCTTTCGATAATCGCCAGTTGCACACCGAACTCGCTCACCCACGCTGCCGCAGCTTCAGCACCTTCTCGGGTTTGCACGAATTCGCGGGTCTGACCCTCGCCAGTCGTCGCATCAAAAACAGCCACGACCACATAATTTTTGTCGGTATCCATGCCGCAGGTCACATCGAACCGCGCCTGAAACCGCTCTCGGCCAGAGGCTTTCACACGTTTTGCCATTATTCAGTTCCTTTCTGCCACGTCTTAAACGAAATGGGCGCTTCGGCGATGCCTTCTCCCTACGGAGTGGCCGATCTTTTTGAGAGCATCGAGGTGCTGCGCGTGGCTTCGATTAAAGCCGAACCTAGACTTGAAAAGAGCGGTTAACATCCCGCTAAAGAAAACTGAGGCTCTACGCGCCCATGCCACGCTGCGATTTTTGGGGTATAATCAAAGGCAAAGAGAGTGATCTCTCTACGATTTTGAGAGCCCCTCGGCCCCTGAGCTGCGAACTCTTATGGGACCGGGGGGGTACCCTTAAAAAACAGGGTGGTCTATTAAAAGTACCCTACCTTGCCCATACCTGCAATCCATACTGCAGAACACATGTTCGGAAATAGCCCAAAAACGGCTTTAGCTTTGCTTAAGGTTTCGTTGGGGTCTTAACGCACATTTGTTCGGGGTCGGATTGTAGGGACAGGCCCACGTGCCTGTCCGCTCCCAAAAACCGTCTATTCACGCGACGGACAACCACGTGGGGTTGTCCCTACAGACATATTTCCTCCATTCGCCATGATCTATTTTAAGACGATTGGCTTTTTATAGAACATATGTTCGGGCAGGGTTGTTTGTATAAAAAGAAAGCCACGTTTCAGGGTAGCCCATTCCGAACGAGGAATTGAAACTGGGAGCGTAAAGCGCAAGATGCACAACTCTACGGTTTCAGGGTAGCCCATTCCGAATCGGGATAGGGGACGGGCGACCGCCCCCTCCCACACCACCGGACATGCGGGTCCGCATCCGGCGGTTCGGTCAAGTATGACGAAGATTGTACTGTTGAACGAGACTTTTCAGTCCAAAGGTCTGCCAAAAGGCATTATTGAGCGCACGATGTAGCCAGGGAGAATTGGACAGACGCCAATCACCTTGACTTGTCCCGGCGTTCAACTTCGCCCAATGTTCCGGTACTTCCAGACGTCGCAGATTACGATAACGGTTCTTGGGCGTCTTCCACTGTTTCCAGCAAAGTTGCCGTAACCGTCTTCGTAACCACTCATCCAGTCGTTGCAAATGGCCGCGAGCGTCCGCCAGCGCATAGTAATTCACCCAACCAACCGTATACTGATTGAGCGTATCGCGTATGTCTTCTAACGAGCGTCCACTGTTGCGCCGTGTCATTCCTCGAAGGCGACGTTTGGCACGTTCCAGGCTTTGCGGTGCGATACGAATACCGACCCCACCGCCTGCTCTTCAATAGAAGCTAAAACCCAGAAACTTGCGCTTTACAGCCAAATCAACCGCACTTTTCTCACGGTTGACCTGCAAACGCATTCGGCCTTCGATGAAACGGCACGTACTTGCCATCACGCGCTCCGCTGCCCGTTTGCTCTGCACGAAGATGTTGCAATCATCGGCATAGCGCACAAACCGGTGGCCGCGTTCCGCCAACTGCTCGTCCAGTTCGGTCAGCACAATGTTACTCAATAACGGTGACAATGGCCCACCCTGCGGTGTCCCCTTGTCCGTGTCAGTGTACATGCCGCCGACCATCACCCCGGACTTCAGATAGGCATTTACCAGTCTCAGCACCCGCTTGTCGTCTATCATAGTCTTCATTCGCGCCATCAAGCGGTCATGGTTCACCGTGTCGAAAAACTGCGCCAGATCAATGTCCACTACCCAGGTGTATCCCGCTGCTATCGTCTTCTGCGCCGCTTTCACGGCATCATGGGCACTACGCCCTGGTCGGAAACCATAGCTATGCGGGCTGAATGTCTTCTCAAAGATCGGGCTGAGTACCTGGTGTATTGCCTGTTGGATCATTCGGTCGAGCACGGTTGGTATGCCTAACTGCCGTGTTCCACCATTCGGCTTCGGGATTTCCACCCGCTTCACTGGACTGGGCACATAACTCTCCCGTTCCAGTTTGGCGCGTATCCCTTCCCAATGCTCGCGGAGATGGTCGGGCAGTTCTGATACCGTCATTCCGTCTATCCCCGCGGCTCCCTTGTTTCGCTGCACTTTTTCCAGTGCTGTGAACAGGTTTCCACGACTGAATATCCGTTCCCACAGACTTGCTTCGTGTTGAGGTCTTTCCTGTCTTTCCATTTGTTCCAGTCGTGGCCTTGGCCCCGCACGCTTATCCCCAGCCGCCAGCTTTCCTTCCACGTTTGGCTCAGTCTCCCTGAGTTTCGGCTGTCCTACCACGTCTCTACGCCTTTCTCCTCAACTTCTTTTCCGTTCAGCCCTTCGCCCTGTAGTTGGCTTTCACCAACCGCCCCGGATGGTCGTTACCCCATCGACTACTACGGCCTCGGCTGACTTCTGACATTCAAAAAAAACGCCAGACCTCCCCGGATAAGGTACGATAACTTTCCTCCAAGCCCTGCCACGTTTACATCACGCCACTTCTGTCCGTTGGGGCTTTACTGTCTCGTGCCAGCTTACCCGGCGCGTCATGCCTCTTTACGTGGTTCCTGTCCGTCAGGTCTGGATTTTGCCCTCCGGCTTCCTCTCCACATCTGCTCGCGCTCGATGCAGTTGCCTTCGGCTAGTGGTTCGTCGGACTAACGCCCACAGCGGACTTTCACCGCCTAGTTATCGCCCATGCCGGGCGTACACGAGGAATTGAAACGTATGTTCCAATATGGACCGTTGCCATAATGTCAGGTTTCAGGGTAGCCCATTCCGAACGAGGAATTGAAACTTCAGACTGATATAGCCCAAGCGATAGACCAGGGGTTTCAGGGTAGCCCATTCCGAACGAGGAATTGAAACTCCGGCCAAAGAGCGAACAGCACGACCAGGCAAGTGTTTCAGGGTAGCCCATTCCGAACGAGGAATTGAAACCCGCCGCTCACGAGCAAACAACTCCGCTCATGCAGGTTTCAGGGTAGCCCATTCCGAACGAGGAATTGAAACCATGTCAAGGTCACACTACCTGACAACGTGACATGTTTCAGGGTAGCCCATTCCGAACGAGGAATTGAAACAACCAGAAGGCTCTTTTACACTAGTACAGCGAGGCTCAAATGAGCCAAAGGTTAAGCGGCAAGTGCCTTGCCTTGATAAGTCCAACGGAAAGGCTTTGCCATCGTCCGATTGAAATACTCGATAAACGCCAGCACTTTTGCCTTAAGATCGACAACGGAAGAAAACGTGCCGCGCTTGAGCAACTTACGAGAGAGAATACTGAACCAAATTTCAATCTGGTTCATCCAGGAAGCATGTTTCGGCGTGTAGTGAAACACAATGCGATGAGTTGGGTCCGAGAGAAAAGCGGCCCGGCTTTTCATCGAAGCCAGAATGCCGGATTTCCCTTTGATCCCCAGGTCGATGTCCAGATCGGACTCGTCGGCCACATAGCGAACGAGCGCTTCAGACTGATGCGTGTTGAGATTGTCTACAATGAAATGCCATTGCCTGACCTGCGGGTTGGCCTCAACGGTGCGTTGAATATGCGCGAGAAAATCCTCTTCCTTACGGGTGGGGCCAGCCGACACCTGTCCCACCGTGCCATCAGCGACATGGAAGTTGACGATAAACGACAGCGTCCCGTGCCGGATATACTCGAATTCCCGGTACAGTACGCGCCCCGGTTGCATCGGCAGGTCGGGATGCTTGGGTTCCAAAGCTTGGACGCCGGTCATTTCATCCGTACTCACGACAGCTTCGCCTCGTTCGGCTCGTTCCTGAGCCGTTTGATACAGGTGATTGATGTCCGCGATTTTCTCGTCCGACTGCGGATCAGGTTCGGGATTCAGCCAGTAACGCATTACGTGCGGCTGCAAGCCCCCTTTTTGAGCAGCCGCGCTGCATGGCGCGCCGAGATATGGTCCACGATGCCCCGTTTTACCAATTCGTCGGCGATCTCTCGCCCTGTCCATTGGCTGATGGGTCGTCCGGCCTTTTCGGGCGCTTCACAAGCCAGTTGCTCAATCTGGCACACCTCGTCAGCGGTTAACCGTGTGGGCGCACCGGGGCGTGGCAAGTCGTCCAGTCGTTCCGCGACACTCAGGTCATCCCAGGCGATTGGTTCAAGCTCATGCCACCGTCGCCGCCACAACCGCACCATGTCAATCGATTGGTTCAGTTCGCGCGCAATGTCGGCATTGTTCTTACCCTCCGCGGCTTTCAGAATAATCCGTGCGCGCTGCGCTTTTTGTTGGCCCGTTGTGTGGCGGGCACTCAGCTTTTCTAGCTCATGCTGCACGTTGGCGCTTAGTTCGATAGGTTCAGGTTTAGGTCCGGGCATTTCTTCCTCCTTGGATAAGGTTGCCCATTTTACCCTATCCCTGGCCCCTTTTGTGCCCTAATGTACTAGCTCTTTTGCGCGTTTCAGGGTAGCCCATTCCGAACGAGGAATTGAAACCTCAATCCAGTCAATCGCCCCACCAAAGTGTTCCTGTTTCAGGGTAGCCCATTCCGAACGAGGAATTGAAACTATGACTGTGCCAGCTATCCAGCCACAGTCTTTGTGTTTCAGGGTAGCCTATTCCGAACGAGGAATTGAAACCAAAATAAACACAAGCCTGGCGCCAAATGCGGTTGTCGGAACCGTTCTGTGCCATGTGATGTTTTGGAAGAAGACTTCATTCGTCTGGTACGCCAAATGACCATCGACCCAGGAATGGTCGATATGATGACGGAGTTTGCCATTCAGGCCGATAAGGCGCGGGGTGTTTATGATGAAAAAGACCTGGAAACCAAGAAACAGGAAGCCATCGCCCTTTGTAGACGCAAGATTAATGCCGCAGTGGTGTTGTTTGACGAAGGACGGATTGATTACGAGGGCTACCGGGCACGTATTGAGAAGCACCAGCGTGAGATAGTCTATTGGGAATCGCGCACAACAGAAGCCGAGAAAGTGGCCTTTGAACTTGTCAAGTGTGTCGAATCGGTCAATGAAATCGATCAACTCTGGGATACAGCCGAGGTAGCAACCAAACAGAAGTTGGCCCGAAACCTTTTTGAGTACCTGATTTATGACCTGGATACACGCCGGATTGTGGGGTGGGAGCTGGTGCAACGCTTTCGATAGGATAGGGCTGGCGATTTGCCATGCGCTCCTCGTGTACGCCCGGCATGGGCGATAACTAGGCGGTGAAAGTCCGCTGTGGGCGTTAGTCCGACGAACCACTAGCCGAAGGCAACTGCATCGAGCGCGAGCAGATGTGGAGAGGAAGCCGGAGGGCAAAATCCAGACCTGACGGACAGGAACCACGTAAAGAGGCATGACGCGCCGGGTAAGCTGGCACGAGACAGTAAAGCCCCAACGGACAGAAGTGGCGTGATGTAAACGTGGCAGGGCTTGGAGGAAAGTTATCGTACCTTATCCGGGGAGGTCTGGCGTTTTTTTGAATGTCAGAAGTCAGCCGAGGCCGTAGTAGTCGATGGGGTAACGACCATCCGGGGCGGTTGGTGAAAGCCAACTACAGGGCGAAGGGCTGAACGGAAAAGAAGTTGAGGAGAAAGGCGTAGAGACGTGGTAGGACAGCCGAAACTCAGGGAGACTGAGCCAAACGTGGAAGGAAAGCTGGCGGCTGGGGATAAGCGTGCGGGGCCAAGGCCACGACTGGAACAAATGGAAAGACAGGAAAGACCTCAACACGAAGCAAGTCTGTGGGAACGGATATTCAGTCGTGGAAACCTGTTCACAGCACTGGAAAAAGTGCAGCGAAACAAGGGAGCCGCGGGGATAGACGAAATGACGGTATCAGAACTGCCCGACCATCTCCGCGAGCATTGGGAAGGGATACGCGCCAAACTGGAACGGGAGAGTTATGTGCCCAGTCCAGTGAAGCGGGTGGAAATCCCGAAGCCGAATGGTGGAACACGGCAGTTAGGCATACCAACCGTGCTCGACCGAATGATCCAACAGGCAATACACCAGGTACTCAGCCCGATCTTTGAGAAGACATTCAGCCCGCATAGCTATGGTTTCCGACCAGGGCGTAGTGCCCATGATGCCGTGAAAGCGGCGCAGAAGACGATAGCAGCGGGATACACCTGGGTAGTGGACATTGATCTGGCGCAGTTTTTCGACACGGTGAACCATGACCGCTTGATGGCGCGAATGAAGACTATGATAGACGACAAGCGGGTGCTGAGACTGGTAAATGCCTATCTGAAGTCCGGGGTGATGGTCGGCGGCATGTACACTGACACGGACAAGGGGACACCGCAGGGTGGGCCATTGTCACCGTTATTGAGTAACATTGTGCTGACCGAACTGGACGAGCAGTTGGCGGAACGCGGCCACCGGTTTGTGCGCTATGCCGATGATTGCAACATCTTCGTGCAGAGCAAACGGGCAGCGGAGCGCGTGATGGCAAGTACGTGCCGTTTCATCGAAGGCCGAATGCGTTTGCAGGTCAACCGTGAGAAAAGTGCGGTTGATTTGGCTGTAAAGCGCAAGTTTCTGGGTTTTAGCTTCTATTGAAGAGCAGGCGGTGGGGTCGGTATTCGTATCGCACCGCAAAGCCTGGAACGTGCCAAACGTCGCCTTCGAGGAATGACACGGCGCAACAGTGGACGCTCGTTAGAAGACATACGCGATACGCTCAATCAGTATACGGTTGGTTGGGTGAATTACTATGCGCTGGCGGACGCTCGCGGCCATTTGCAACGACTGGATGAGTGGTTACGAAGACGGTTACGGCAACTTTGCTGGAAACAGTGGAAGACGCCCAAGAACCGTTATCGTAATCTGCGACGTCTGGAAGTACCGGAACATTGGGCGAAGTTGAACGCCGGGACAAGTCAAGGTGATTGGCGTCTGTCCAATTCTCCCTGGCTACATCGTGCGCTCAATAATGCCTTTTGGCAGACCTTTGGACTGAAAAGTCTCGTTCAACAGTACAATCTTCGTCATACTTGACCGAACCGCCGGATGCGGACCCGCATGTCCGGTGGTGTGGGAGGGGGCGGTCGCCCGTCCCCTATCCCGATTTTCATATAACGCTGCACTCAAGACCACAAAACGATCTGCCCAGGGCTTCAGTTTGAAGTCAACAATCCGCCTTGCGTCCAAATCATAAACGATTTCAGAAAACAGGCTTCGCGCTAATCCCTGGCGATCTTCAGGATCACCATGTACGAGGGTTGAACAAATAAAACAAAGTGGCTCAACGCGGAAAAGTGTGAAAATCGCATCAACCACCTCCATATTGGGCCAAAACCTGTAATCGAAAGATGTTGAAATTACGAAAACCGAAGGCACGACGGATGGTGGCACGGATCGCATTATTGATGCCTTCGACAAAGCCCTGGGTCACGCCATTGATGAAGTAATTGAGGAACTCATCCCACCAATTACGCAAGGTGTTGACGAACTTGAGTAAGCGCAGATCGCCGGTGGCCTGCACCTTGCAAATCCAGGCCTGTAGAAACCGGGTCGCCTGCTCACGGTTCTGGACTTTATCACAAATAGTGCGAAATTCCTCTTTGAGCAAGTACATGACCCGCAACTCAGGACAAGCCGCCAAGACTTGCTGGAGTTTGCTTTCTTCTTCGGGCGACAACTCATGACGCGCCTTCACTAGTATCCAGCGCGACCCTTTGAGGATGTCATAGGTCGGCGGATCGACTTGCTTCTGAAGGTGGCGGCGGGCTTGTGTTAGGCGGTCATTGAGTTGCTTCATCACATGGAAGCGGTCCGCGACCTGGCGAGCATGTGGTAAAGCCTTCTTGACAGCCTGGCGGTACGGTTCCCATAGATCGGTTGAGACGACAGTGATCTGCTCTCGATCTGGCTGCGCGTTGAACCACGCGATCAATGTTTCCTGCTTACGATCTGGCAACACTGCCAAAACGCAGTGCCTTTCCAAATCGGCCGTATAGTTACCCCCATCGTCAAGACCACAGATTGGCAAAATTAAGCTCGGAAATTGATACCAGAATCTCAACAAGATCGATAAACCTCGCTGGGAACCCGGTAAGCCAGGCTCTGATGGGGTCGTTCATGATTATAGAAATGGAAGTAGTCGTGTAGCCCCCTTTCCAATGCTGGAACGGTTTCATAATGCTTCAAGTAGATGTCCTCATATTTGACGGTACGCCACAAGCGTTCGACAAAGATGTTGTCCAGGGCACGCCCGCGCCCATCCATGCTGATAGCAATATTCGCCGCCTGCAAACGTCCGGTAAACTTATCCGCTGTAAATTGAGCGCCCTGATCGGTGTTGAAGATCTCAGGTGTGTGCTGGCGGAGTGCTAATTCCAGGGCCGCCAGGCAAAAGCTGCCTTCCAGCGTGTTGGATAGCTGCCAGGCCAGTACATAGCGGCTAAACCAATCGATAATAGCCACCAGATACATGAATCCTTGCTGTAAGGGCACATACGTGATGTCGGTACTCCAGACGTGATTAGGGCGGGTGATCGCCACGTTTCGCAGCAGGTAGGGATAAATCTTGTGGCCTGGTGCCGGCTGGGTCAGCTTCCGTCTGGGAACAATAGCCTGTAAACCCATCAGCCGCATCAAGCGGGCGATACGCTTGGGATTGACTAGATGTCCCAGCCGCCGTAAATGGACGGTCATTTTAGGGTACCCGTAGAAGGGCGTTTTCAGATATTGTTCATCAATTAGCCGCATCAGTTGCAGATTGAAGGGTGTTTCCCCCGCTGGTTTCATATAATATGTTGCGCGGTTGAGACCCACCAAGGCGCACTGCCGCCGAATACTGATGTCAGGATGCTGGTTGTCTATCATCGCCCGTTTGGCCTCAACTGTAGGGGGTAACTTTTTTTTTCAGCCACTCAAGTTCCATCTTGAGCCGCCCAATCTGTTCGTATAATTCCGCTTCAGGAACACCTGTTTCCTTTTGTTTTTGTGTTTTGTTTCCCCGTTCAAAAACGCTGGCTCCGCCTTTGAGCAATTGCCTTTTCCAGTCACGCACCAGCGTTGGATGAATCTGATGTTCGCTGGCGATCTCATTGACCGTTCTTTTTTCTTTGATCGCTTCCATTGCCACCCGGAACTTGAACTGGGCGCTGTATGCTCGTCGTTTTCTACTCATCTTTTTCTCTCCACAAGTTGCTCTGATTTTATCCTCAAAACGAGTTATCCTTGTGGTCTAGTTTTTGGGGGTAAGTATACAGGATCAATACGTACTGTTTATGACGCTTCTTGAGAGCCAGTTCATCGATCCCCAGAACCCGTACAGGATTCTGGGTTGGGCGTTGGGTCGTGCGTTGAGCATAGGTCACAAATATCTCTTTGACCGTTGACTCACTCAAGTGTTCTTGTCGCGCCACAGCTTTGCGATCACACTGCAAACATTGTTCGTAGACATATTGCTCATAGCGTCGCGTTTGACGCCGCTGCTGATTGACACTCAGCAGGTTCTCGGTGAACGGGCGTTGGCAATGCTCACACCTGAAGCGACGCCCCATAAAATAGAGATTAACTCGTTTTCCCATCACACTCAGGTCGCGCACCCGGCGTTCCTTCTGCTGGTGAACCTGCTGAGACAAATACTCACAGTCGGGACACTGCGTGATATCGTAGCGGTGTTCACACTTCAGATGCAATGCTTCGCCCTCTAGCTCATAATGTGTCACGCGAAATTCTGGTAATTCTACCAACTCCGTTATGGTTGCGAGGCTGACTGCTGCCCATTTCCGTTCTGTCTCTGGCTTGACGCCTGCCGTTAACATCGCTATTGTTTCTATCTTGGCTTCTCCTGTGCTGGTTGTTGCTCTATAGCTTATAACACGGTGAAGCCTTTTTCACACTTTTCCGCGTTGACCCCTTTTTTTTTCAGCCACTCAAGTTCCATCTTGAGCCGCCCAATCTGTTCGTATAATTCCGCTTCAGGAACACCTGTTTCCTTTTGTTTTTGTGTTTTGTTTCCCCGTTCAAAAACGCTGGCTCCGCCTTTGAGCAATTGCCTTTTCCAGTCACGCACCAGCGTTGGATGAATCTGATGTTCGCTGGCGATCTCATTGACCGTTCTTTTTTCTTTGATCGCTTCCATTGCCACCCGGAACTTGAACTGGGCGCTGTATGCTCGTCGTTTTCTACTCATCTTTTTCTCTCCACAAGTTGCTCTGATTTTATCCTCAAAACGAGTTATCCTTGTGGTCTAGTTTTTGGGGGTAAGTATAACACCCAGTATGTGCGTGTGCATTTGCGCGGCGAGTTCCCGAAGTTGATCAGCTACAGTCTCTTTGTGCAGCTGATTCCCCAGGTTGTGTTGCCATTATGTGTGTATCTACAACACCGGTGTGTGCCAACACGGGGCATTGCCTTCATCGACTCAACACCGCTGGCCGTGTGCGATAATCGTCGCATCAAGCGGCATAAGGCCTTTGCAGAAACAGCCGCACGTGGCAAAACCTCAATGCGCTGGTTCTATGGCTTCAAGCTGCATCTGATTATCAACGATCAAGGTGAGTTAGTATCCTGGACCCTAACCCCTGGCAACGTCGATGACCGCAAGCCCGTGCCTAAACTGACACGTCGCTTGTGGGGTAAACTCTTTGGTGATCGTGGTTATCTCTCTGCGCCTTTAGCCGCACAGCTCATGCAGCAAGGTCTCCAACTCCTGACGCATGTCCGTCGCAATATGAAAGCTCGTATCCTGGATGCCTCAGACTGGTTCTTGCTTCGCAAACTCACCATCACGAAACGGTTACCGATCAACTCAAGAATATCTCCCAAGTTGAGCATTCCCGCCACCGGAGTCCAATCGACTTTGTAGCAAATGCCGTTTGCGGCTTGATTGCTTATACATTTCAGCCTAAGAAACCCTCGCTCAACATCGAGATGCAATTGTTGCCGAGCGAAGTCATCATGTGATTACTTATCCAAAACTCAGGTTATGGACAAAATGGGGACGTTTTATCCCAGGAAAATGCAGATTCTACTGCAAAGGCGGTACACGAAAGATCATATTGATACCACCTTCGATAAAACTGACCTCGGTGAGTGAGAATCGACCAGCGACGATACTGTTTCGCAAAAGCGCACGGCGGTTAGCTGCCAGTCGATCTTCAACCAAGACCATATCGGCGGATTCACCATCAATCGTGTAGTTCAATGGAACCAGCACCAAATCCCCATTCTGAGCCTCGTAACGCAGCGCCAGTTCGTGCTGTCGGAAGCCGTCGTCCTGCCATTGGTAGAGGATTTGTTCCTCGCTCAAGACAACTGTGTCCACACCAGCTAATAGGGCCAGTTCGCCGGGAGTCCAGCGTTCGGTTGAAATCAGCCAGCCCGCCGGTAAATCACCGACAAAGACTTCAAAACCCTCGCCAGGGATGGGATCGAGTTGGGGCGGAACCAGAAAGGCGAAGGTGGTGTTGATTTCGGTAGGGACGATTTCAAAAGCATGATAACTGCCTGGACGGAGACTGTTACGAAGCAGTTGATCACGCATTTGGGTTTCCAGGCCAATAACTTCGCCGATAGGGCCGGGGAGGTCGTTGATGGTATAACCGATGAGGGTCGCCGTCAATTCACCCTCGAACACTTCAAATGCTATAGTGACAATATGCTGCCCAGCGGCATCACTCCAGGTCAAACTAAGCAGATTGCCAATCAGGAAGCCGCCGGTTATTGGTGAGGCGGAAGGGGCGATGCTCGCCAGTTCAGGGCCAGTCCAGGTTTCACGGGTGATAATCCAACCTGATTCGGGCGGTGTAGCAGCCGGGGCATAGTCGCCTTCGGCAATGAAGGTGGAGGGAACTGTCGGTGGGATGGCAGTGGGCGGTACACGCGGCGTAGGTGGAGCCTGGGGTAATTGCTCGAAAATAGACGGCTCGACATAACACACCATCGGCCACCGATTTGATCGCCCGATGGTCGTCAGCGGAATGGATGTGTTGGCACTTAAATCAACCAGGAGAATGTGGACGCCTTCCTCGGTGTCGGCGGCGACTAGCATCTGGGTGTTATTGATCCACTGTGGCATTTCGACACGTCCAGTCGAGACCACCGCCGGACGAGGTTCGCTGCGCCCATCCGTGATGAACACAGCCCCGGTAGATGGGTCGCCGCGTGTTACCTCGGCGACGTAGGCCAGTTGCAGGAAATCGGGGGACAGGATGGGGTAGAGTTCGTCTATTTCAGAAGTAAAGGTAACTTGCGATTCCTGGTTGGCGTCCAAATTGAACTGGAAAATATCAAAATCCCCATTGCGGTTGGAGCTATAGAAGATGACATTGCCATCGGCGCTCCAACTGGGCATGATTTCGTCACCAACGGAAGACGTGATCTGGCGGGCGTTGCCGCCGCCGAAGTCCATGATCCAGATGTCGGCATTGCCGGAGCGTGTTGAGACGAATGCCACTAGATCACCTTGCGGCGACCAAGCCGGGCTGTGGTTCTCGCCAATGGTATCCGTGAGTGGGCGTGCATCTGGCCCGATATAATCGGCTAGATAGATTTCGCGGTCTCCGCCACGATCTGTATCGAACATCAGGCCCAGGCCACGCGGATGGCAGGCGGCGATATATTCATTGTTGTTAGCAGTCAACACCAACGGGCGGGCTGATCCACCTGTAGGCGGCATGACCCAGATGTCGGTGCTTCCGGCGCGGTTAGAAGAAAACAGAATGGCATTCGGTTCTGGGTTATCGGGCAGTACGGGTAGCAAAGTTGGAGCCAGAGTGTGTGATGGCAAAGGGGTTGGTGTCCAGGTCACTGAGGGTGTAAAAGTGAGCGAGGCCGTCGGAGCCTGAAATTGTTCGGTGCTGGCTCGTTGGGTCAGGTGGTAGATGGCAGTGATCGTCGCTTCAATTGGGTTAACGGTGATGGAGGGCGTAAAGGTGACCGATGGCGTGATGGAGGGCGTTTCAGTCGGCAGGAAGGTTGGCGTTATGGGTGTGTTGGAGGGAGTGATGGTCGGTACACGCGCGGTCATGGTCGCGGCCATATCTTCCTCGGCGGGAAGGCCCAATGTTGCGGCAACTGCCTCGGAGTCGGCCAGGGTGGGTAGCGGTGGTGCCGGTTTTTCATCCGGGCCACAGGCTACCAAAACCAAAATGAGTACCAACCATAAATGCTTCACTCAATGACCTCCTCAAACGACTATAGCATATGCCCGCACAGGAAATGCTGCCACTCCTGCTACCTTAACCGGAACAGCATGAAACGTAAAGCCCAACCGTGGTAAAGCGCCCAAATTGGTCAGATTCTCCACAATCAAAATGTCATGCTTTAACAATGTGACGTGAACAGGCCGCCGGGGGTTGCGGGTATCGTCAATCACCAGGAAATCGACGCCAGCCAGTTTTGCGCCGCCATCGCGTAATGCCAGGGCGGTTGCTTCGGTTAGATAGGGGCACTGCTGGTATTCGGGTTGTCCCCAATAGCGGCTCCAATCGGTGTGAAACAAGACGGCTTTGCCTGCGATGTCGATTCCATCCAATAAAGCTGGCTCAATAGGTGTGCGGGGCTGGGTCGGTGTGCAATCGACGATGACGCCGGGCAGGATGAGTTGATCCAGGCTGAGTTGGTCGATAGTAGGACCGTCGGGGTGGAAATGATAGGGGCTGTCCATATATGTGCCAATGCTGGTGATGAACTGGACGGTGCTGATTTCGCAGGTGCAGTCTTCATATATACCGCTTTGGGCTGCCTGGGCATGACTCTGCCAGGCAGTGATGGACGGTTGGGGAGCCTGGGGGCTAAACAGCGACATTCCTGGTGCAATGATGTGGCTCAAGTCAATCAACTGCATGGTGAGTAATCTCCATTGATTAGCTGTATTGCGAACGTTATACTTTGCTCTCGTGAATTATCGCACAAATCACAAGAGGTGACTCAATTCATGTTCAGAACACTCATGCTGGTTGTATTGGTTTCTAGTTTGATCCTGGTGGTGACGGGTTGCAAGAAGAAAAATGACGAACCCGCGTTTGATCTGAGTAGTTTGCCTGCTGAACGCGATGTGGAAAATGGACGACGGTTGTTTGAGAACGGGTCGGGTAGTGCGGTAGCTTGCTCAACCTGTCACTCATTGGATGGTTTTGATCGCTCGACAGCGCCTTCGTTACAGGGATTCGCTAGCCATGCTGATAGCCGAGTTGAAGGTGAAAGCGCAGAATTGTATGCACTCAATAGCATCATTGCACCTGGGAAATATATCGTGGATGGTTTCAATAATACGATGACATCCAGTTATGAGGAAAAACTGAGCAGACAACAGATCGCAGATTTGATCGCGTTTCTGCTGACACTGGAGTGAACGTTAACTTCGTGTGAGAGATGGCACGGAGCAATTGACCGCTCAACTGCTATACTTACCCCCAAAAACTAGACCACAAGGATAACTCGTTTTGAGGATAAAATCAGAGCAACTTGTGGAGAGAAAAAGATGAGTAGAAAACGACGAGCATACAGCGCCCAGTTCAAGTTCCGGGTGGCAATGGAAGCGATCAAAGAAAAAAGAACGGTCAATGAGATCGCCAGCGAACATCAGATTCATCCAACGCTGGTGCGTGACTGGAAAAGGCAATTGCTCAATGGCGGAGCCAGCGTTTTTGAACGAGGCCACAAAGCGCCGAGCCAAAAAGAAACGGAAGCTCTTGAAGCGGAATTATATGAACAGATTGGACGACTGAAGATGGAACTTGAGTGGCTGAAAAAAAAAGCTACCCAGTTCAGTTGAGGTCAAACGAGCGATGATAGATAACCAACATCCTGACATCAGCATCCGGCGGCAGTGCGCCCTGGTAGGCCTCAACCGCGCAACATATTATATGAAACCAGCGGGGGAGACACCCTTCAACCTGCAATTGATGCGGTTGATTGATGAACAATACCTGAAAACGCCCTTCTACGGGTATCCCAAAATGACTGCCCATCTACGGCGACTGGGGCACACGGTCAATCCCAAGCGTATCGCTCGCTTGATGCGACTAATGGGTTTACAGGCCATTGTTCCCAGACGGAAGCTGACCCAACCGGCGCCCGGCCACAAGATTTATCCTTACCTGCTGCGGAATGTGGCGATCACCCACCCTAATCACGTCTGGAGTACCGACATCACGTATGTGCCATTACAGCAAGGCTTCATGTACCTGGTGGCTGTTATTGATTGGTTTAGTCGCTACGTATTAGCCTGGCAACTGTCCAACACCCTGGAAGGCAGCTTTTGCCTGGCGGCCCTGGAATTGGCGCTCCGCCAGGACACGCCTGAGATATTCAACACCGACCAGGGCGCTCAGTTTACAGCGGATCGGTTTACCGGGCGTTTGAAGGCGGCGAATATTGCTATCAGCATGGATGGGTGCGGGCGTGCCCTGGACAACATCTTTGTTGAACGCTTGTGGCGTACCGTCAAATATGAGGACATCTACTTGAAACACTATGAAACCGTTCCGGCATTGGAAAGGGGGCTACACGACTACTTCCATTTCTATAATCATGAGCGACCCCATCAGAGTTTGGCCTACCGGGTTCCCAGCGAGGTTTATCTATCTTGTTGAGATTCTGGTATCAATTTTCCGAGCTTAATTTTGCCAATCTGTGGTCTTGACAATGGGGGTAACTATATGCGGCCTCTGTACAATCATGGTCAACGTAGATCAACGCTGAGAAATTTATGCCTCCAATTGTTCAAATCAACAATGTATCGAAGTGTTATGAGGAAGCCGGACGCGAACGTCGAGTGGTGGATGGTGTTTCGGTGGTGTTCAATGCAGGCGAGTTCGTTGTGCTGCTCGGTCCGTCGGGGAGTGGTAAGAGTACACTGCTCAATCTGATGAGTGGGGTGGATGTGGTTGATGAGGGTACGGTTACGATTAATGGAATGAACCTGACAGCCCTGAGCGAACTTCAGCGCACATTGTTTCGGCGGAATCACATTGGCATTGTGTTCCAATCGTATAATCTCATCCCGACACTGACGGTGTTGGAAAATGTGTCATTGCCAGATGAATTGCAGGGAAAATCGCGCAAACAAGCCACGCAAAAAGCACAGGCGATGTTGGAGCGTGTCGGGTTGGGAGATCGTGGCAATTCCTATCCAGACCGACTTTCTGGTGGGCAACAACAACGGGTGGCGATTGCGCGGGCGTTGGTGCATGAGCCACTATTGATCCTGGCAGATGAGCCGACGGGTAATCTGGATCACAAGACGAGTGATGACATCCTGACTTTGTTGCTGGAAATGACCCGCGATAGTGGCAAGACGCTCATTATGGCAACACATAGCATGGACATTATTCCTCACGCAGACCGCATCTTCCGTATTGATGACGGGCAGGTGATTGAAGATACACAACGGTTGAAACGGGGAGCGGAGATACGGGCTAAGATGGAAGCTCGAATGAATGCCCAGCTTCCCATCGTGGACGCAACTCCATGACACCCTCGCTAGTGCGTCTCATGGGGCGGCATATCCGGCGTCGCCCAACTCAGAGTGCCTTGTTTATCATCGGTGTGATGATTGGTGTGGCGATGATGGTCTCCATTGACATCGCCAATGATAGTGCCCGGCGTGCCTTTGATTTGAGTACGGATGCACTGTTGGGCAAAACCACGCACGAGATCCGAGGCGGGCCAACCGGCTTGGATGAGACCCTCTATCGCCAGATTCGGGCTGAAGTCGGATGGCAGGACGCTGCGCCAGTAGTGGTCGATTTTGTTATTGCAGAGGAACTGGACGCGCAGCCGATTCGCCTATTCGGAATCGACCCATTTGCCGAAGGGCCGTTCCGTGACTATACCGCGACATCGGGCGAAATTGTGACGGGCAGCAATGAAGAAAATGCGGATTTGCTGGCAATTGGGCGATTTTTAGTTGAACCAAATACGGTGTTGATGGGCGAGGATCTGGCGATAGATTATGGTTTGCGTCCCGGCGACCGATTGACATTGCAATATGGAGCTGAAGTGCGGACAGTGACCGTTGTCGGGTTGCTGCGGACGTCGGATAGCCTGTCGGCACAGGCGCTTCAAAATCTGTTGATTGCGGACATTAGTACCGCGCAGGAACTCCTCAATAAACAGGGTAGACTCACGCGGATTGATTTGATTATCGACACTGAGAGTACGGCAGGGCAGGCTGCTTTACGAGATATTGAAGCCGTTTTACCGCTGGGAGCATCGCTCTCCACCGCTGCCACACGCAGCAGTGTCGTGGATGAAATGACACAAGCGTTTGAGATGAACCTGACAGCAATGAGCCTGTTGGCATTGTTGGTCGGCATGTTCTTGGTTTATAACACTGTGACGTTTAGTGTGGTGCAGCGCCGTCCGGTTCTAGGGATTTTGCGGAGTTTGGGCGTCACGCGTCGCCAGATCTTTGCGTTAATCTGGATGGAAGCGGCTATCTTGAGTGCGGTGGGGGCACTGCTGGGCCTGGGATTGGGTATTGTGTTGGGACGCTTCACGGTGGCGATGGTCACACAGACGATCAATGACTCATATTTCACGGTGTCAGTGAACCAGATGACGGTTACACCTTTCACGCTCGGTAAGGGCATGGTGGTGGGTGTGGGGGCGGCGTTGCTGGCCGCATTTCTGCCCGCTTATGAAGCGACGCATACCACACCGTCGGGTGTTATTCGGCGCAGTGAAATTGAGCAACGGATGATGAAACTGTTGCCCTGGATCAGTGGGTTGGGAATATTGGCGGCGCTGGTGGGAGCCATGCTGTTGACCACTGAACAGTTGTACATCAACCTAGCGGGTGTGTTCGGGATTGTGGTGGGATTAGCCATGCTGACAGTGTTGGCAACACTCATCATGATGCGCCTGCTTCGGCCTGTCACCAGTCAGTTGGGGGGTGTGGTGGGACGGATGGCTCCGCGTAGTATTCTGCGGAATCTGAGCCGGACGAGCATTGCGATTACGGCGTTGATGCTGGCGGTAAGTGTGATTGTGGGGGTGACGGTCATGGTTGGCTCTTTCCGAATCACTGTGCAGGATTGGCTAGCAGATACATTGCGGGCGGATATTTTCATCAGCCAACCGGATACCAGTGGCGACTTGACCGGAATTCCGATCAGCCGGGATGTGATTGACGAAATTGAGGCAGTGGGCGGTATAGCACAGGTGACTTATGTGCGGGCGGTTTTTGTGCTGTCGCCGGATTATGATGAGCCAGTGCAACTTAATGCCGTGATGAGTGACATTACTGAGGGACGGCGCAAGGTCATCGTCGGGCTGGAGCTATCTTCGGCGGAAATGGTACAACAACTGTTGGCGACGGATGGTGTGATGCTAACAGAGGTTTTCGCCAGCCGGTATGACATTGAATGGCGTGAGGGGTTGACGCTGACACTGCTGACTGAAGACGGCCCCTATGATTTTCCGGTGTTGGGGATTTATCAGGACTTTAGCAGCGTGCGGGGGGCGGTTTTGATGGGGTTGGATGCGTACCAACAATTATGGCATGATGACTCGATCAGCAATTTGGGAGCATATGTGGATGAGGGGGCCGACATCAACCATGTGGTGCGGGATTTGCGGGCAGCATTGGCCGGACGGCAATTGACAGTGCAATCCAATCGTGATTTGCGAGAGGAAGCGATAGGCGTTTTTGACCGTACATTCGCTATTACAAATGCACTCAGTTTATTGGCGACGGTGGTGGCATTCGTGGGAATTCTTAGCGCGTTGATGGCCCTGCAAATTGAGCGCCGCCGTGAAATCGGCATTATGCGTTCTAATGGGCTGACACGCGGCCAATTGCTGCGACTGACACTGTGGGAGACTGGTATCATGGGGACGATTGCGGGCACAGTGGCAATGCCAGTGGGGATGGTACTGGCGACGATTCTCATCTACATCATCAACCTGCGGAGTTTTGGCTGGTCGTTGGCGATGAATTTGCGCTGGGAATTCTTCGCGCAGGCCTTCGCGGTGGCGATTATCGCGGCGTTGCTGGCGGGTCTCTATCCAGCGTGGCAGGCAGGGCGCATCCAACCTGTGGAGGCCATTCGCTCGGAGTAATTATCCTCTTCTTATGAACTTTTTTCTCCATGCAAATGCTCCGCGAACTGGCGCACCATGCTCGATGTCAGTAATTGAAACATATCCTCCATTTCAGATGGTGAATAGGGCATTTGCTCGTCCAGCCACCACCCGATCAATGCGTGCAAGGCTCCGGCTAAAAACTGTGCGACTATTATTGGCGGAACCGGTATAGGATGTCCGGCGGCTTGTGCTTCCTCTAAATGTTGCACGATGCCTTCCACAAGCTGGTTGTGAGCAGCCTGGCGGACAATTTCAACGCCCTGACTGCCAATCAAGGCGCGGTGCAGGTGATAGTTTTCGACACCATGCTCAAAAATGTGTTTTACGGAAATGATGACACTCGGTTTTTGATCTTCGGCTTGGTGATGCTGTAAATCGAAGCGAAACGAGTCGAGCTGGCTGCGTAGCAAGTCATTCTTGTCGGTGAAATGGGCGTAGAAGGTTGAGCGGCCAATGTTGGCGCGATCCAGAATATCCTGCACAGTGATTTTGTCGTAGCTTTTCTCGGTAATCAGTTCAATCAATGCCTGATGGAGTAACTGGCGAGTGCGCTGAACACGCCGGTCTAACTTCCGCTGTGCCATGTTTTATGCCTCCTGTTTCCGCATAATTTGGCTGAATTGTTCAGTTCTGGACATTTGCGGCGATCTGTTTGTTGACCGTGATATGTGTTTTAGATTATCGTGTTTCTGAACATGGTGTTCGATATTGAACATCGTATACTGAAAACGAACAAAACACAAGCAGGTTTAGTGATAAGGATTGGTGATGGTGCAACGAAAATCAGAGATAGCGAGCAATAATGGCAGCGATGGCGTGCTGATTGATTTGCGGGAAATCACGAAAACTTACGAGGTGGCAGCCGGAACGTTCACGGCATTGCACGGTGTCAGTTTGCAGGTAAAAAACAGGGAATTTCTGGCGGTGGTGGGACGTTCGGGTAGCGGGAAATCGACGTTGTTGAATATGCTGACTGGTATTGACCGACCCACCGCAGGCGAAATTTTCATCAATGATACGGCGCTGCATGATTTGAATGAAGACCAGATGGCGCTATGGCGAGGTCGCAATGTGGGCATCGTCTTCCAATTCTTCCAGTTGTTGCCGACATTGACTGTCACTGAAAATGTGATGTTGGCAATGGATTTTGCCAATGTGGTTCCGGTTCGGCAGCGCCGTAATCGTACACTGGCGTTGCTGGAACAGGTCGGGATTGGCGATCAGGCCAACAAGTTGCCAGCGGCGCTATCAGGTGGACAGCAGCAACGCGTGGCTATTGCGCGGGCTTTGGCAAATGATCCGCCGATTGTGGTGGCGGACGAACCGACAGGAAATCTGGATACGCGGACGGCACAGACTGTTTTGCAACTGTTTGTGGATTTGGTAGGGATGGGCAAAACGCTGTTGGTGGTCACGCATGAGCGCGATATTGCGCGGTGGGTGGATCGCACCATCGTGCTGGAAGATGGGCAAATCATCAGCGATGAGGCCAACGGCGTACAGTCCAGTTTGAATGTAGTGGAGGTTTCCCATGCTTAGTCCGCGTTGGCGCAAAGCCTTTCGTGATTTATGGCTGAATAAGGCTCGGACAATCCTGGTAGTGCTGGCGATTGCTGTGGGAGTCTTCGGTGTGGGGTCGATATTGACGGCCTATTCAATCCTGACCCGCGAGATGAATCGAAACTATATGGATACCAACCCGGCATCAGCTATTTTGACTATCGAGGACGCGGATGAAGCATTGGTCGATATGATACAGAATCATCCGGATGTAGCAGAGGTCGAGACGCGGCGTGTTATGCGGGGGCGTATCGAGACTGAACCCGGTACATGGCGCACGATTTTGTTGTTCGTTATCGACGATTTCAACAACCTGCGGGTGAACACGTTTACCGTGGATAGTGGGGCCGCGACTCCGGCGATGGGTGAAATTTTGATTGAACGGGCGGGGACGCCAGTGTTTGATATGAGTATGGCTCCTCCTATCGTTGATAAGGAAGTTGGTGATGTGGCGATGGTACGGACGCCATATAGTGCCGGGCAGGAACTACGAATTGCGGGGATTACGCATGATCCGGGTCAAGCGCCGAGCTGGATGGAAGGGCGGGCGTATGGGTATATCACCCGCGACACCGCCGCGCTGCTTGGTGCGCCGCCGACATTGAATGAGTTGCGGGTGGTGGTGGCGGATGGTGCTGATAATGTGGAAACCATTCGCCGGACGGTTATGCGGTTGCAAGCGGATATTGAGAACAGTGGCTACATTGTTTCTCATATCGAAATCCCAGTGCCGGGCAAACATCCGCATAACGACCAGATGATGACGTTGCTGTATCTGTTGGAGGCGTTTGGCGTGCTGGCCTTCGTTTTGAGTGGCGTGCTGGTTATCAATATGATTTTGGCGCTGCTGGCACGGCAAATCCGGCAAATTGGCGTGATGAAATCTATCGGGGGGCGTACACGGCAAATCGTGGGTATTTACCTGAGCATGGTGTTGATCCTGGGGGCGCTGGCGCTAGGTGTGGGTATTCCGTTGGGGATGCTCGCCGGGCGTGGTTATGCGGCATTTTCAGCCAAAATGCTCAATTTCGAGATTGCCAGCAACAGCATTCCATATTGGGTCTATATGGCGCAAATTGTTGCGGGACTGCTCATGCCGGCGATAGCGGCGCTTTATCCCATTTATCGTGGCAGCCGGATTACAGTCCAGGAAGCTATCACGGATTATGGTGTCAGTCAGGATGGATTCGGCGCGGGACTGATTGATCGCCTGTTGGTTCGGGTGCGTGGCGTGGGGCGTATTGCCCTGTTGGCGCTGCGAAATACGTTTCGACGCCAGACACGTTTGTGGCTGACGCTGGGTACATTGGCGGCAGGTGGCGCGATGTTTATGGTGGCGGTTAATACCGGTGCATCCTGGACGGCTACAGTGGATGATGCCTTCGATGCGCGTTCCTATGATGCGATGGTTCAATTGGACCAACCCTATGCATTGGATGATCTGGCGCAAACTATCAATTCGGCGGAAGGCGTAGTCGGGTTTGAAGGCTGGGGACAGGCCGAGGCGTCGTTGGTTCACGATGACAATACCAATAGCAATCGTTTCACATTGCTTGCGCCACCCGCTGCCACCGAGCAAATTGATTGGACTGTGATTGAGGGGCGCTGGTTGAGACCCGATGATACGAATGCAATCGTCGTCAATCATGCTTTGTTCGATCACGAGCCAGACATGCAGGTGGGCCGTGAAATTACGCTGGAGTTGAATGGGCAAGCATCCAGTTGGATGGTGGTGGGGATGGTGCGCGAGGTGGGCGTGCCGCCGGTTGTCTATGTGAACTATGCCGCATTTGCCAGTGTCACGGATACGGTGGATTTCTCCAACTATGTGCTGGTGATGGCTGATAACCACGACACTGATTCGCAAGAGGCTATGATGCAGCGGCTGGATCAGGCTTTCGAGAGCGCGGGGATCAATGTGGTTGCGGCGCAGACTACAGCCATTCAACAACAGGTGTTGCGTGACCATATGCTGATTATCGTCGCATTTTTGTTGATGATGGCGGTGCTGGTAGCAGTGGTTGGTGGATTAGGGTTGATGTCTACTATGAGCCTGAATGTTTTGGAACGGATGCGAGAAATCGGGGTAATGCGGGCGATTGGCGCGACTTCAATGAAAATCCTGCAAATCGTTCTGATTGAGGGTGTATTTATCGGTGTGTTGAGTTGGTTGGTGGCGGTTCCGCTGTCGATTCCGTTGACAGGATTGGTCGGCAATACTTCCGGCCAGATTTTCATTCAGGCTCCGCTAACGACGGTTTACTCGCCGCTGGGCATTGGCATCTGGTTCGGGTTGGTGGTGGTTATTGCGATGTTTGCCAGCGCGTTCCCAGCGTTGCGGGCGGCTGAAGCACCGACGCATCAAGTATTGGCATACGAGTAGTCAGACAAAGGAGATAATATCATGAGTAAGGCACGGCTTACCGTTTATCTGTTCGCAGGATTCGTGTTGCTGGTTCTCATCATTGCGATTGCGGTGATGTTACATGGTAGTAGTCTGTCCTCTTTGCACGGTTGAGGAGGTAGGTCCATTGTAGTAGCATCATTTGGGGCGGTTTTGGATCGCACGGAGCTGAAGCCGCCATGCTGAATCATAGAGAGGCTTGGAACGTACCGTGCCGTGTCTAAATCAATTAGTGTTTAGATAAGAGAGCCGAGGCCGGGTTTTAGCGAATGAAAAGGGCATCGCCGCCGCATTTGCCACTGATCGTGGGATTCCAGCCCTATGCTTGGCGGTTTTCAGACAGCCATTGGACAGCATAATCCACGATGGCGCGTTGGGAGAGCAGGCGAGCTTCGGCTTGCCCTACTTTGCCGGGAGTATAGCCAATATTGGCTTCGTAATCTGCACCAAGTTTATCAAAATCATCTGCATTAAACTCAAGCCCTTCCCAGGTGGCCCATTGGCGTTGTCCATCGACGAGTATGGCCGCACCTTGAGGCGATGTGCTTTTGCCAGGATAGCAGCTGCGAAATTCGGCCAGATGGAGCGAGGTGTTGTTGGCATGGGTGACACCGAGTAGCAAAATTTGTGCATCCAGTTGGTAGAGGCGCCCCAGCGGTGATTCGTCACCGAATTCGTTGTCCAAAGGGTGTTTGTGGGTAATGTAATGGGCATGTTTGCCCCAGGCGGAGAACGAGCCGTTGGGGTGATTGCTACGTAAGGCACCGGGCCAGCGACGGAATGTTTCGGGAATGATACCTACGCCGCGAGTCGGGGTGATTTCAGGGCGAAAAGGCGGCATTTCAGCACGGATGATCGGCCACCAGTCGGCGGGTACGGGCGGATTTTGCCAGTGGGCAGGGTCGCTGTTGTCGGCTGAGTGGGCTGGCATGACGAGTGTGCCTTCGGGAGTCAATGCGGCCAACAGTGCTTCAATGACGGCTATCGGTCCGCCTGCTACCCATCCGAGCCTACTGAGGGCGCTGTGCAAAATGATGATCGCACCAGGTTGGATGCCGAGAGCAGTGAAATCGTGTTGGAGGGTAGATACAGTATTGGGCGTGGGGGTGTTCTGGACGGCACTGGCTTCGGACACAGATTGCCTCGCAATTGATTTTAGGTGGGATTCGAGCGCATAATGGCGGTATGTCACGCACCGGATTACTTTACATGGCTCTCTGGGTAAGTGCAATACTGGCCTGCAATTTTTCGCAACAGCAAGCCGAGTCATCATTGGCAACTCGTTTGGGAACCCATCTCAATCGGGTAATTGAAGTTGAGGCTGAGGCCAGCGATCTATGGGATCGGGTGTTGTTTGGGGATGTGGTCAGTTGTAGCGAAACGTTGGATTTTCCCCCAGTTTTTGAAATGGCAGTGGACGAGGTTGAAGTTGAACCACTGAGTCTGACAGTGCATGACCACTTGAACCTGGTACTGGTGAACTTACAGGAGGCAGCTGACATCTGGGCACGAGAATGTCAATTGGAACGTACCATGATTCCGCTAGATGTGGTGCGTCAGGCGGCAACAGCGTTGGAGACGGCACGAATTCACCTGATGCTGGCGGCTGAAGCCTGGGATGTCTGGCAGTCGTAGGGAAATCGCCCTTGTTAATCCCCTCAGAGCCATTAAACTACCAATGATGCAAGATAGAGACGGAATGGCAGATGTATGGACGAAAACGGGAAACCATTATCACCGGAAGAGGATCCGCTTTTTCAGCAATTGGCGGCGGAAGAGCCACCTCTCGACAATGACGACACATCGCCGTCGGCCACAACTCCTCGCCCAGCAGTACGGTCGGGTGGTGGCCTCTGGCTGCAATATATGGGTGGCCTGATCTTGCTGGCGGCGCTGATTTTGACGGTGGCGGCAGGACTGGTGATCTTTGCGGGGGATGATGAGGAACCAGAATCAGCAGGTGGAGCGGATACAACTACGGTATCGGATAAACCGACCAGTATTGTGCCAACGGATGAAGCGCCTGCATCTGCACCGACGGTGGTGGTTGCGGAACCGGATAATTTTTTGCCGACAGCAGCAGTTGATGAGGCGTCGATTGCATTGCTGACGCCGGTTCCGGCGGCGACGGATAGTGGTGCGGCGGTGCAACGGGTTCATATTCCTTTCACGCGGCAATCAGGCGGTGGCGACCAGGCCTTCGCGCGTTATGTGGTGCAACAGGGCGATACACTGGAAGCCATTAAGTCTACGTTCAATCTCAATGACTTGTGTACCATTGTCTGGTCTAATGACCGTAGCAAGGTCAGCCCGCTGCGTCCTGGCAGTGAATTGTTGATTCCACCAGAAGATGGCGTGTTCTTCAAAATACGGGAATCGATGACCATTGCTGAATTGGCCGAGACCACCGGTGTTGATCCCATGGACATCATTGATTCGCCCTATAACCCCTATCTGGAAGGAGCAACGCCGAACAACATTTTGCTAGAAGGGGTGCAAATTATGGTGGTGGATGGTGATGGCGGCAACTGCAATATTTGGAGTGGTAAGCCGACTGTCAGTGGCGATGAGGATGGCGGCGATGTGACTGAGACCATTCGTTACTATAGTCTGTGGGGTTGCGAAACCACCATTAGCGGCGGAGGTTTTCCGGTGCAGACACCGATCAACAATTATCAGTTTTTCCAGGGATTTTCGGCGTATCATACAGGTGTTGACCTGTCGGGATCTATTGGTGAGCCACTTTATGCTGCGGGATTGGGGACGGTCATATTTGCTGGCTGGAATCAATATGGGTATGGCTATACAGTGGTGATTGCCCACGGCACAAGGTTTACATTGTATGGACACATGGAAACCTACGACGTGGCGTGTGGGCAAAATGTATCGCAGGGACAATATATCGGTACAGTTGGCAATACGGGCAATTCGACAGGGCCACATGTGCATTTCGAGATTCGTGATGCTAACTTCGATCCGATGGATCCATGCTATACCATCCGTTGTTAGGCTGGGTGGGTAGGTAACCTCATGCAAGGCAAGCAACGCCATCTGGCAGGTTTGATCTTCGCGCTGGCAATTGGGATCAGTGCTGTTGCGATATTGTTGGTAGTGACGGGGAGTGCATCGCCAGATACCCAGAAAGTCGTCCAGCAGCCATCGCATACACCAACGCTTACTGTTTCGCCGACGATTATCCAAACCCTGCCACCCACCGCAACACCTGTTCTGACGGCTACCTGGACACCTGTGCCGACGGCGGACCCCAGTTGGTTGGCAACGTCGGCGGCGCAACCTGTTGGGCCTTCGGGGGCAGCGAGTGGGGAGATTACGCGCAGCGAGAGTCCCTATACCATCAACCGCGCTACGCAGCGAACAGACGTTATTCAATATACGGTTCAGCCTGGCGATAATGTGTATAGCATTGCCGAGCGATTTGGCATTAGCCTGGAGACAATTATCTGGTCGAATGGGCGCTTTTATATGAATGCGCTGCGACCTGGTTTGGAACTAAACATCTTGCCAGTGGATGGGGCATTACACAGAGTCCAGAATCCGGTAACAGTGCAGGCGTTGGCCGATCTTTACCTGGTTGACCCTTATGCCATCATTGATTCAGACTATAACCAGTTGAAGGACCTGACGCCGGAGAATATGTTGTTGGTGGGGCTGGAAATCGTGATACCAGGTGGGACGGGTTCCAAAGAGCCGATCTATTGGGAACCGCCGGGCGGGGCTTTTACGAGTGCTGAACCTAGTGGCTCGTTTGGCGAAACGTCGATATATCAGGGCGAGGCGGTCTTTGGAGATGGGCAGCCCGG
Source organism: Aggregatilineales bacterium (assembly GCA_965215855.1). Lineage (GTDB taxonomy): Bacteria > Chloroflexota > Anaerolineae > Aggregatilineales > J027 > J027. The sequence goes on from CBDCER010000003.1 coordinate 2,201,595, forward strand.
CTCATGTGGTCGCCAGCCAATTTATGACGGCACATTGCCCAGCACACGTCCGGTTTATGGGTATGTGTTGACGAATGACTTTAGTTGGGAGCATCGTGGGGTTGACCTGGCGGCGGAACTTGGTTCACCAGTATATGCCGTTGGCGGCGGCACGGTCATCTTCGCCGGATTGAGTGATTGGGGCTATGGCTGGACGGTGGTTATTGCACATGGGCCAGTGATGTCGCTGTATGCTCACCTGACTGGCGATTTTGTGTGGTGTGGGCAGGTGGTCGAAGCTGGACAGCATATCGCCAATGTGGGCAGTTCCGGCAATTCCTCTGGGCCGCATCTGCACTTTGAAATCCGCAATTCGGGCGGCGTTCCCCAGAATCCTCATGAATATCTGGGATTCTAGGGATTACAATGGGCCAGAATAGGTTCCAACTGAAATGAATATGGCGTAGACGAAGCCGCCATCGCCAACGAACATTGCACCACTCTCGAAATCTTGCCAGAATCCAGGAACCGGTGTTTCGGATTGGTTTGCCCAGCCAATCGCGTTGCGGAGTGCTTCGTTGGAACGCCAGGCCAGCCCAAAGCCGCGTACCGGTTGTAACAATCCTCCAGGTGGTGCGTAGCCTGGATCATCCACCGGCATCCCTTCCTGCCAACCATCGGCAATCACCAGCAGACGACCATCACTTTGTAGTGCATAAATCTGGCGAGTGTCGCGCCAGAACATCTTGCCGCGTTCAAAGGCTTGATAGACGAGTGTGATAGATTGCCCGGCAGCACGCGGACAACCTAATTGTTGAGCAACATTTGCATTACCAGAATAGGCAGTGGTGAATTGAGTGTCAACGGCGATAGTGCAAGAGCCGCTGGCAGGAGTGCCGCCTCCGGCAACACCACCGCCGGGAACGCCGCCAGGTTGTACTTCGAATACAGTGGGAACGACATCAACAGGAGTGCCGTCAACTTCGGTTCCCACGAATACGCCCACATAGGGAGTTGGCGTTATTGTTGCTTCGGGTGGTTCTGGCGTGAGGGTAGGGGTGGGAGTGATGGGTATCGGGGTGGAGTCGCCACCTTCGGGCGTGGGCGAAAACCAAACCGTCACTAGCACTTTGGGCATGTTATCACCGGATAGGATGGGCGCATTGATGTCTTGCACTGGTGTCGCATCTCCGGTGTCACAGGCCACCAGCCCCAGAAACAGCAAACTGAATAACACAACAAGATAACGCGATGGGCGAATGGTCATTCGATGGTTCTCCAGGGGTCGGTGGGGTCGCTATCAACCTGAGCGAACATTTCATGGATTGCCAGATGTGGATCAGGGGCCGAGATGATCGACTCGCCGAGCAAAATTGCATCAATGCCCGCTTGGGCGACCTGGGCAACATCCGCTGGCGTTCGCAGGCCGCCCATGCTGATGACTAGGGTGTGATCGGGAATTTGTTTTCGGAGACGGAGTGTATTGTCTAGATTGACACCCAGAGTGCGCCAATCAACGTTGCTAATCCCAATCACACGCGGGTCGGCCTGAAGGGCACGGGCGAGTTCGGTTTCATTTTCGATTTGAACGACAGCCGTCATTCGCAATCGTTGGGTTAAGGACACTAAATCCCACAGCCGATATTCGCCAAGCAAGGCAGCAATCAGGATGACGCCATCGGCCCCAGCAGCGCGTGATTCGTAAACCTGATAACGATCAAATACGAAGTCCTGGCGCAACACCGGAATCCGTACACCCTGAGAGACATAGGTCAGATGGTGCAATTCGCCTTGATAATATTTGGGATCGGTGGCAACGGCGACGGCCTGCACACCCATGTCGGCATATTGACGGGCCAGTTCGTCGGGTTCATAGCGCCCTTTAATTAGTTGCTTGCCAGTGTGTGACTTTTGTTTAATTTCGACTACCAGTGAGAGTCCCTGATCGTTGCGTAAGGCGCTGGCTAAATCCAGTGGGCGTTTTTGCATGGAGATCAAGGCTTTCAATCCGGCAATCGGAACGTCATGTTGCCGTTTGAGGACACGTTGTTTGATATGGGTTACTGCTTCGCCGAGAAACCCTGAAATCTCCAGTTGATCAACGAGATCAGGATCGTAGACAATCTTTGGTTGATCCATGATTGGCCTTTCAATTCAACTCCTTCCATTCTGCAACAAACCAACCAACGCCGCAACACTTCTCATCAGCGCGTTTTTGAGATATAGTTTTGGTTGCTACTGAGGATATTCAGGGACAACATAATGTTGAAAAAGCATAGAGATCGCCTACTATACTGTCAGGTCAGCGATGAACACAATAGCCCTAGCTCCAGCCAGGCCAACGCCATGTCGTTGGTGTCGTCGCGGGTTGGTGATGGCACACATACTGATTTTGGATTGTTTATTGTGGCGCAAGGGGCTGCTTCTCAGGCGGCAACGCGCATTGTTGCTGCCGAAATAGTGCAAAATTATTATCATGTATCGTTAATGCAGTCCGATTTTCCTTCGCCAGAAGATATGTTGCGCGACGCGCTGGGGGGCGCTGATACTGAATTGCGGGTATCTCCAGAGGTGGGAACCACCGCCATGACAGCCGCAATCATCGTCGATCATCAGCTGCATTTGGCTCATGTAGGCAGCAGCCGGATGTATATCATGACGGAGGCGGTGGAACAAATTACTACCGATCAGTTGGATGCGTCATCTGCTATTGGCTCTGGCGATCAACTGCCGCCGTTGGAGGTGCTGACACGTCCTCTGCCGCTGGATGCCCGCCTGCTGTTGTGCAGTCAGGGATTGTGGGATGTTGTGTCGCCTGAAGCTATTGAGGCGACCATGCGTCTCCAACCTGGTGGATTGGAAGCAAGCTGTGACGCCCTGGTTGATCAGGCGAAGGAACATAGCGGTAGTAATCTGGCGGTAATTCTCCTGAAAACACCGGCGTTCTGAACCCGGGATTTTAAATCGCATGGCCGCTGAAGTGATGGTTGATGACGTTGTGCAGCTCCGCAAGCCGCATCCGTGTGGTGATAATCGTTGGCGTGTATATCGGGTTGGAGCTGACATTGGGTTGCAATGTTTGAATTGTGGCCGACGTCAAATGATCCCGCGTACCAAATTTCAAAAAGCTTTCAAACGCAAGCTCATCTCAGATTGTGGAAATTGATGACTCTTAGGCGTGTTCTCTTTTTGATGTCTGATACGGGAGGAGGACATCGTGCGGCGGCCATGGCGATTCAGGCTGCTATGGAAATGAATTATCCTGAGCAGTATTGTTTTCAAATGGTGGATGTGTTCCGCAACCACACGCCATTTCCATTCAAGACGATGCCAGAGTTTTATCCCATTTGGGTTAATCGTAGTAGTTTGAGTTGGAAGCTGGGCTATAAGGTCATTGATGGACGGTATCGTTCGCGCTGGATTCTGGATGCGTTTTATTTGTTGTGGCGACCTGGTCTGCGACGGGTTTTTACGGAATATCCAGCGGACGTGGTGGTGTGCGTACATTCTCTATTTAACCGGGCGGCTTTACGAGCTGTCAAACATGCTGGAAACAGGCCACCGCCTTTTGTGACTGTCATCACTGATTTAGTCACGACGCCGGCTTCTGGGTATCAACACGATGCTGATTTGTGCCTGGTTCCAACTCCGCAGGCATATGAGCGGGGCTTGAAAATGGGGATGCGGCCTGATCAGATGAAGCTGACCGGACTGCCGGTGCATCCGAATTTCGTACAGGGCTTGAGCGATAAGCAGGAAGCTCGTGCTATGTTGGGGTGGGATTCTGAAAAATTGGCGGTGTTGGTGGTCAGTGGTGGCGATGCGATGGGGCCAGTGCTTGAGATTGTACGTGGCATTAATGAACAAGGCCTGGATATTCAACTGGCGATTATTGCTGGGCGTAACGAAAGCCTGCAACACAAGCTAAACCAAATGCATTGGAAGCAACCGACACACATCTATCCTTTTGTGGATTATATGGCGCGTTTGATGACGGCTGCTGACATCCTCATTACAAAAGCTGGCCCGGCGACTATCTCAGAAGCGTGTGTGGCGGGATTGCCGATGATTCTGAGTGGTAAAGTGCCAGGGCAGGAGGATGGCAATGTGACAATGGTCGTTGAGAATGGGGCAGGGGTCTATGCTGGTAATCCGCGCCAAGTTGCTGAGGATTTGGTGAAGTGGGTCGGTGGTCCGCGTCGCCAGCTCGCTGCTTATTCACAAGCTGCTTATGATTTGGCGCGTCCAGATGCAGCCTGGGCCATTGCTGACGAAATTCATCAGATTACGGAAAACCCGCCGCTGCATGTTACACCACCTACTCGTGCCAGTTGGTCATTGTTGTTCCCTGGGGTGCGCCCGAGTACTTCCAATCCCCCGAAGAAACTTCTTTGAACTCGTTTTATCAATTTAATACATTTCAAGTTCAATAAAATCAATATATTATTGACAATTTGGATATTCAATATTAGAATTTTAACAAAGAAATAGAAATCTCCTATAAAGGAGGCAGGAATGTACCACCCGATTCTTACCCACTGCCCCGTTTGCCATGGGACGTTGACTGTGACGCAGTTACGCTGTGAGCATTGTGCTATCAGCATTGATGGGCATTTTGAGGTTAGTGGTTTGTCATCGTTAAGTCCGGAACAACTGGAATTTGTTGAAATCTTTTTGCGTTGTGAAGGCAAAATCAATCGTGTTGAAAAAGAACTGGGGATTTCATATCCCACGGTACGGAGCCGCCTGCACGATATTATCACGTCGATGGGATATGAACCGGTGACGGATATTGAAGCTGAGGAAGCACAACGCGAAGCCAACCGGATGCAAGTATTGGAAGAACTCTCAACGGGCAAACTCAGCCCGGATGAAGCTATCGACATTTTACGTAAGCGAGGATAAGGCGATGACGAAGATAGAACGATCTGATGTGCGGGTAGGGTTGATCGTGGAGAACATTGGCGGTGATTTGCGCGTGCGTGGTCATAGCAGCGATGATCTCCGCATTGAGGGCGAGGAGCCGGAAGTGTTCCAGGATGATGGTGATTCTCCCATCCATGTTCTGTGTATTGGGGATTGCGATATCAAGATGCCTGAAACGGTGACACTGACCATCAAAACCATTGGTGGTGATGCTAAGGTCACGAATCTGGAACGTGGCATCAGCATCGAGTCGGTGGCTGGTGATCTGATTGTTCGCAATATTGCGGACGATGTCAGTATTGGCAGTATTGGTGGCGATTTGATTGCCAAGCATGTTGAGGGAAACCTGGCAGTCGCAGCAGTGGGCAGCGATATGGCAGCGTTCAAGATCAACGGTGATCTGGCGGTGGACGTGGTGGGCAATGATCTCAAGATTCGAGGGTTGGATTGTGCCTGTAACTGTGTTGATGTAGGCAGTGACCTACATGTGGAAATTGATTTTCAGCCGGAACATACCTATCAACTCAGTGCTGGTGGTGATATTGTCTGTGTCGTGACGGCAGATACCGATGCGACGTTCAGCGTGCCAGTGGGGATAGAGGTGGCCGTTATTGGCGATAAGCTGGCGGTGACTATCGAGGAAGATGAAGAATTCCAGACGATTACTCTGGGGGATGGCTCGGCGCAGGTGACGATATTATCTGCCGACAGTTTATCGTTGGAAACTGATAGCGAGCGTCGGTTGGAATTCAAAATTGACCTGGACGCGGAAATCGGTAATATTGGCAAAACGATCAGCGATAGCTTGAGTGGATTGGATAACCTGAGTGAACTGGGTGAAATGATTGATGCTCAAACGCAGGAAGCTATCGCCGCTGCGGCTGAAATTGGCAAGCAGTTTACAGGGAAGAAAAAGAAGAAGATCAAGAAACACGCCGAACGCGCCCAGCGCCATGCAGAACGGGCCAAACGTCAAGCCGAACGCGCCCAGCGCCAAGTGGAACGCCAGGCCGAGCGGGCACAACGTCACGCGGAACGAATGCGCCGCTTCCATCGGCGGAGTGAACCCGAAGCAGATGTATGGGAACCCGTGACCAATGAGGAACGCATGACGATTTTGCAAATGGTCCAGGATGGCAAGATTTCAGTCGAGGAGGCCGAGACACTACTTCGGGCTTTGGAAAACAACTAGCGCATGTCGGCATCTGCACTATCTTCACATGAACAATCATCTGTGGCCCCCATTGACGGACCGCGCCCCGTGCGGCCCCGTCAGGATTTGGGGGCTATTGCCGATTTGATTGAGTTAGCGTTTGGCGCAACGATGGATGCTGGGGGGCAGTCGGCGGTGAGCGAAATGCGGGCGTTGAGCCGGACAGGACCGCTGTTGTGGTTGCTGGCACATCTGGATAAGGGTGTGCGTTCGATGAATCGGGGTTTTGTGTGGATTGATCCTGATTCAAGCAAACTGGTCGGCAATGTGTCGATTTATGATGCGGAGTACGACAACCTATGGGTAATTGCCAATGTCGCCACGCATCCTGATTTCCGTCGTCGGGGCATTGCCTATGAATTGATGCTGATGGCATTTGATCTGGCGGTTCAACGTGGCAAAGCGGGGTTGATCCTCCAGGTGGAAGCAGATAATCACGGGGCGCAGCACTTGTATGAACGATTGGGATTTCGGGTTCTGCGTGGATTTATCCGCTGGCAATGGAGACCTTATCTCGATCCACCTGTGCCGTTACGGGATATGCCGTCGATTACATTAAGGCGTGGGCGTGATTGGAAAGCGGATTTGGCACTAGCTGAAACTGTGCGACCTGATCGCTGGGGAGGGCTAGGTTGGTTGCAGCCCACAAAGCCTGCCAGCTTCCGTAAATCGCTAAGGGGGCATTTGTTCGGGATGTTTAATCCGCGCCAGCGCCAGCGATGGATAGTGCGGGGAGATGATGGTGAATTGTTGGCGTCGTTACCCATTGAGAGTATGTTTGGGGCCAGCAACAGTCGAGGCATGATGATGGTTATACCGGAAATGCAGGGGGTTTTGGAACAACCATTGTTGAATTTCGCGTTGCGGCATGTGGCTGACCAACGGCGTGGCCTAGTCATCGAACATCCGGACGATGATGAGGCGGCGATAGCGGTTTTCAGAATGTATCAGTTCGAGGCCAAACGCCACCTGATCCACATGCAATGGACGCCGGGAGCATAAACGCTATGTTGCGACCTGTGATGCCATCTACACCCGATATTGGATCACGCCGCCTCTTGCTGTGGGGGAGTGCGTTGGTGGTGCTGTTGGTGGGTGTGACACTGCGATTGGTGCAGATTGGCAGTTATCCGCCGGGCTTTCATTATGATGAAGCGGTGAATTTCATCGTCTCGCGGGAAATTGCTGTCTATGGGGCACGACCATTTCCGGTGTTTGCGGCGTTCAATGGACGCGAAGTTTTCTATTTCTACGTTAATGCGCTGGCGATGCTCGGTATCGGCCAACATATATTCACGATGCACGTTGTCAGCATCATGATGAATCTCATCACGTTGGCGGCGACGATTGGCCTGGGGCGAGCGATGTTTGGGCGGCAGCGGGGTTTGGTGTTGGGATTGCTGGCAGCGGGATTCATGGCAGTCTCGTTTCCACAGATTTTCATGGCACGTCAGGCGTTTCGGGCGGTCAGCCAGCCGATGTTGCAGGCGTTGTGCCTATGGGCATTGTTTGTGGGGCTGCAAAAATGTCGCCGGGGATGGCTTTGGTTGGTGGTAAGCGGTGTGTTGGGCGCGGCGGTGCTATATACGTATATGGCAGCGCGGTTGTTTCCGGGTTGGGTGGGATTGGTGTTGCTGGTGGTGTGGCTGTTGGATAAAGATTGGCGGCGGTTACGGTTGCAGCAAGGTGTCGTAGTGATGGGCATGCTGGTGATGGTTGCATTGCCGATTATCCATTACTACACGGCCAATCCTGATGTGTTTGCGGACCGACTTGACCAGTTAAGTGCTGGCGATGACACGCTGTCTTATGCTGAGAGTGTCTGGCTGCATGTGAAGATGTTTTTCATTGAGGGTGACCCCTATGTCCGCTACAACGATCCAGCGGCCCCGTATTTTGACCCGATCAGTGGGTTGTTGCTGTTGGTGGGGTTGGCAAGCGTTTTGTGGGGCATCCCGCGGTCTACCAATGCTGTGGAGCGCGGGGCTTATGCACTGATTGCCTGTGCGCCACTGATGGTTGTGCCCAGTGTGTTGGCGGTGGGTGGATTGCCGCCCAGCCACATGCGATCAATTGGCATGGTTCCGTTGATTTTCTTTTTGCCAGCACTTGGAGTCGAAATCGTCTGGAGGGCAATCCAGAGGCAGCGATCAGGCCGATATTATCCAATTGCCTATCCGATTTTGGGGGCCTGGGGCATTTTGCTGATTGCGGCGGTGCTGGTCTGGGGGCGTTATCGAGATTGGGCATCGAATCCTGAATTATATTATTTGACAGATAGCGACATGGTTGCGGCGGGGGCATGGCTGGAAGATCATAGCACTGATGAGACACTGATGTATGTCACATCGCAGCATTATGACCATCCCTCGCTGCTTATACACGATTTACCGGGGGATAATATTACGTTTTTGGTGGGAAATCGTGTGTTCTTGCCACCGCCGGACCATGATGCGTATTTGATAGACACAGCTAATAGGCAGATGAATTATGCGTGGCGGGCTACTGTAGAAGCAGAATTTGGCAGCGGCGAACAACACAGTGAGGGTTTTACGGTTTATCACTGGCAAAATAGCACGCCGACACCGCAAATGATTGATGAGACGATTGGTGGGTGGTTGAGTTTGCGCGAGGCGGTGTTGCCAGATGGGGTGTCTGGGAGAAGTATTGTCTTTACAACGGCTTGGAAAATTATCCACGCGCCGCCCTATGAGGATTTTACGCCGATTTTCCAACTAGAAACGCCATACGGGGATGTGTTAGGACGCGATGAGCCGTTTACGCAACACAGCACACGCTGGCGACCCGGCGAGGTATTGATCCAACAAACTGAGTTTTGGATTCCGGATGGGACACCGCCAGGGGAATATCCAGTACGAGTGACGTGGGTTGGGCGGACTGCCGATCAATATGCCGGGCGCATAGACTCGCAGGGGAATTTTGCCGGTATATGGCTGGATTTGGGAATGGTGACGGTGCAGCGGCCTGATAGTTTCTTGCCGCCGATTGATACGAGTCAGTATCCGCCATCCAGTAAAGTCATTGATATGGCTCCTGGTGTGCGATTGCGGGATTGGTGGAGTCCGCCAGCCAGTGTGCGGCCCGGCGAGCGACTAGATTTTGACTTGCTTTGGCAGGCAATAGACGGGCAGCGGTCACAGATGGACATTATTGTGCTGGCGAGACCACCTGATGGGGAAGATATGGTGCTGTGGGAAGGTGCGCCAGTGATGGACAGTTATCCATTTACAGAATGGATTGTGGGGGAACCAGTAATGGATCGGCATCGCTGGCGACTGCCAACGGATTTTCCTGCCGGAGATTATCAACTGGTGGTGGCGCTGGGCGATAGTCAGGTGGTTGTGGGGGATTTCACGGTGCTAGAGGTTAACCGGCAGTTTGATGCGCCTGATCCGGCCACTACGCTCAATTTGAATTTGGGTGATATGGTGGGGCTGGTTGGCTATGATTTGTCAGCTGAAACCCTTTCGTCTGGAGACTCTTTCCATTTGATATTGTACTGGCAGTCTATAACTATGACGGATTTGCCGTTGACCGTTTTTGTACATTTGGTGGGGCCAGATGGCATCACCTACGATCAGCGCGATATGCAGCCGCGCCAGAATAGCTATCCTGTGTCGTTGTGGGTTCCAGATGAATATGTGGACGATAGCTATACGCTGACGTTGCCCGACGATGCGCCGCCTGGCGTGTATACGCTGCGGGTGGGAATGTATTTGCAGGCGTCGGGGTTGCGGTTGGCTATCAGCACACCCAATGATGACTCGTCGGGCGATTATTGGGAATTAGGGCCGATTACGGTGGAATGATAAGGAGAACATCATGTCAGAAACAGAACGTTTGCAAATTCTGGATATGCTGAATGCGGGCGAAATCTCGGCGGAGGAAGCCGAAGCTTTAATCGAGGCGCTCGATTATGAAGAAGTGGAGGACTTTGAGTCACAAGCAGACCCGATTGACCCGCCACTGCCTGATACTAAGACACTATGGTTGTTGCCGTTTGGCGCGGGATTAAGCATCATGGGCATTTTTGGGTATATGATGACGGCCATGGGGTTTTTCCTGGCTTATTTGTGCCTGTCGCCATTGGTGCTGGTGGGTTTTGGGCTGACTCTAGTGGGTATTTGGAGCCGGGAATCGCATTGGATTCATGTTCGGGTTCGGGAGCGAACGGGAACGCGTATCAACATATCGTTGCCGTATCCAGTAGAGTTTACGGGTTGGCTGGTTTCGGTATTGGAGCCGATGATTAAGGCGCAGGCCGGCGATGTGGACCTACAAAACCTGGATATTGGGGCGATGGTGCGCGAAATGGGTGATGAGCTGTCGCCGGAAAACCCACTGGTGGTGGCGGTGGATGATGATGACGACAATGTACTGGTTTATATCACGTAGCGGGTAGCTGGAAGACGGAGGTAAATGATGGTTAGCTCACAAGAAAGAATGCGTATCCTGTCGATGTTGCAGGAAGGCAAAATTACGGCAGACGAAGCCAGCAAACTGTTAACCGCGCTGGGCCAATCAACCACTAAAGCCAAACCGCGGAGCAGTGGACGTGCCCCACATCAATTGCGGGTGCGGATTACGGATGCTAATAGCGGGCGCAACAAAGTCAATGTGACGATCCCGATGGGGCTGGTCAACATCGGCCTCAAGATGGGCGCACGCTTTATCCCATCCGATGCCGATATTGACATTGCAGAACTGAAAGACGCGGTTGAAGCTGGCGAAACTGGCAAAATCGTCGAATTTGAAGACACCGAAGGTGGTGAGCGTGTCGAAGTGTGGCTGGAATGATTAACTGATGAGTTCTGGTGTCAGGTGTTCCAGGCGATTGTGATAGTGAAGCCGCCATGCGGGACGATTGTGAACAGGCTTATATTCCAGGTGCGTGATGCCAGTATTACGTGTTATGACAGACACCACGCTCCAGGGGCCTTTCTCGAACACATACTCATAGAAAGCTTCGATCACGCCGCCATGACAGACGACAAAAAAACTCTGGTCGGCGATGGCGTTGGGGTCTGTGGGGCCGTGGTTGTCGAAACGGCGCAGCAGACTTTCGATGAAAACGCCGACACGAGTGCGAAATTGCATCCAGTTTTCGCCATCTTTGGTCAGGGCGTCGTAGGGTTGTTGTGTGCCCCACAGACCATCTTGATAGCGGTGCTTGAGTGCATCAGAAAATGGCGTGCCGTCGGGCGCATTTGTGCCTACCTCACGGATTAATGGCTCACTCTGAATGGTCAGCCCAACGTGTTTGTTGATTAATTCTGCCGTCTCCTGAGTACGTTTCAATGTACTGGCATAGAGATGGCTGGCCCGAATGTTTTTTGCTAGCCATTTACCCGCAGCGTCCGCTTGTGTGCGTCCCAGGTCTGTCAGGGGTTGGTCCCAGCTTTCATTGCGCCAATCCCAGTCTGGTAAATTGACGTAACTTTGTCCATGACGTACCAAATATAGGTGCATTGCAAAACTTCCTTTTTGTATTGCGAGAAATAAAAGGAACAGGTTAGCAGCATTGCACCACTAACCCCTCGGTTCCATATATCAATGTATTCAACCAACTCAGTGTGGCTTGATGTTCTCAATCGGGTTGGCGAGAATGTTGACCAACAGGTTGATGCAGGCTTCAACATCAGTGATGTCTACCGTCTCGCTGACGGTATGAGCATAGCGGCATGGGATACTGATGCAGCCACTGGGCACGCCAGCGCGGGCTAGCTGAATACCGGCGGCATCCGTTGAGCCACCTGTTAGGATTTCAAGTTGATAGGGAATATTGTGTTTTTCAGCGGTGTCGATCATCAAGTCTTTGACGGCGGGCGGCACGAGCATTCCACTGTCTTTGACTTTGATGGCAGCACCCGCGCCCAATTTGACCTCCATCTTGAAGCCTTTGGGTGTGTCACCTGTTGGGCAGATGTCGAGGGCAATGCCGAAATCGGGGTCGACACCATAGGCAGCTGGACGCGCCCCACGCAGACCAACTTCTTCCTGAACAGTGAACACAAAATAGACTTCGTGAGCGCACCCCACGTCTTTTAAGGCCTGCATCGCGCCAATGGCGACCACACAGCCGATGCGGTCATCCATACTCTTGGCGATCAGGCGGTTGCCGCGTTCTTCCATTTGTCGCCAGAAACCGGCGGCGTCACCAACTTTTATATCGTCATTTTGGTTCTTGCCATCGTTGGTCTCATTGCTGACATCAATATAGAAACCGTCCAGGCCGGGCAATTCTTTGGGCCGTGTCCAGGGGTTTTCTACACCGACGACACCGACAACGCCATTCTCGAATAGAACACGGTTGCCGGTGAGCGTGCCTGGAAATAAACCGCCGAGGTTGGTAAAGCGCAGATAGCCTTCGCGGTCAATGTGCGAGACCATCACGCCGATTTCGTCCATATGAGCGGCGATCATGATTCGCAGATTATCGTCTGTTTTCTCACCAACCCGACAAATCAAATTGCCCATATTATCGACGTGCATCTCATCGCAGAGGTCTTCGACCTCATCTTCAATCAATGCTCGGACATGATGTTCAAATCCCGATGGCCCCCAGGCTTCGACCAGTTTCTTAATTAAGTCTTTCACTACATTCTCTCCAAGTGTTCAGGTTGCAATTCCATTAAAGCACGGCGAACCAACTTCAGGCGGTTGGCGAAATCTTCCAGGTTCAAAAGCAGGTAGGGCGTATGCAAATAGCGACAGGGTAGCGACACAATCAATGATGGAATACCGGCTACCGATATATGGATCTTTCCGGCGTCTGTGCCACCAGCATATTGTGGGGAGCGGAATTGGTGAGGAATTCCTGCTGACTCAGCCGTTGCAATAAAATGCTGTAGTAGGCCAGGGTGAGCGATGGAAGTGCGGTCCATATAACTGATGACTGGCCCATGCCCCAACTTGGTAACGGTTGTTACATCTGGCTCGTCTTCGTCCTGGGGTGTTTCATGACAGGCGGTGGTTTCCAGGACGATGGCGGCGTCGGGTTGCAGGCTTTCGCCCAAGACAGATGCTCCACGCAGCCCAACTTCCTCCTGCACGGTGAATGCGATTAACAAATCGAAGGGGAAGGGTTCGCCCCGACACAATTCAACCAGTTCGGCACAGCCCGCCCGATCATCGAAGGCTTTGCCGCGCACAATGGTTTCGGACAGTTCAATGGTTTCGCTATCGAAAATGGCCCGGTCACCGATTTTGACTTTTCCTTCGGCAGCTTTCTTGCTGTTGGCTCCAATATCAATCCGGAAATCCTTGATTTTCTTGACACTTTTCTCGCTGAATCCAAGGTGGATGGGTTTCCAGGGGATGACGCCCGCGATTTTCTTCTTGCCGACACGGACACGCATGGCGGGCAAAATGCGGTTGTCGATGCCACCGACGGCGCGTATTTCCAACATGCCATTGCTGTCGATGCCGGTAATCATAAAGCCAACCTCGTCCATATGGGCGGCAACCAATACACGCAAATCGCTCTGGCCTGTGCCTTTTTTGACGGCCAGGATATTGCCCATGGCATCAACGCGCAAATCACTGACATGATCTTTGATGGCGTCCCAAATCAACTTACGGACTTCATCTTCTGCGCCAGAAACGCCAGCCGCATCGGCTAGTTCCTTCAGCATCGTATCCTGAAGTTTCATTCAGCATCATCTCCATTCTCGTTATCATCATCCGCATCTGGTTTCCAGGCGATTGTTTCCAGGTAATCTTCGGTCAGCCCAGCGATGAATTCTGCCATCAGGCGTCCGGTGCGTTCCACATCTTTGAGACTAATGGTCTCGACGGGGGCGTGCATACTGCGGAGGGGAATGCTTAATAGGGCAGTGGGAACCCCTTCGCGGCTGATTTGAATGGCCCAGGCATCTGTACCACTGCCACGTGGCATGGGCGAAGTGGTGACCGACATTTCCAGATCACCCGCTGCTTTTTGCAGTCCCTTGACCAGTCCGTCGTGGAAATTGGGGCCAATACCTAGCGTGGGACCTGAACCTAGCTTCACATACTGGTCGCCGTTGACGCCGGGTTGTTGGGCAAAGGTGACATCAATGGCAATGGCAAGGTCGGGACGGGTGTAGTAGGCGGCGGTGGCAGCGCCTTTCAAGCCAACTTCTTCTTGAACAGAGGCGACGGCGTATACGTCCCAGTTGTGGTTGCGTGTCTGGAGATAGTGAAGGCACGCAGTGACGGAGGCGACTGATGCTCGGTCGTCCATTGCTTTGGTTGCTAGTTGATCGCCCATCAGTTCGACGACAGGGGCGTCCATAGTCACAGGATCGCCAATGCGAACGCGAGCAGTTACCTCGTCGGCGGGCAGGCCAAGATCAACCCATTGTTGGGCAAAGGGCGGATATTCTTTTGTATTGCCAGTATGTCGGGTGATGTGAGGCGGTTGGGCGGCCACAACGCCGCGCAATGTGCCAGTTCGCGTATGGATCAGCACAGGTTTGGCGAGCATCAAGCGCGAGTCACTCCCCCAGATGTCGGCCAGACGGAGGTAGCCATCTTTGATCTCGGTAACGAGCAAGCCAATTTCATCCATGTGTGCGCTTAACATAATGCGTTGGCGGGGTTCGTTGCCAGTTCCGTATTTAATGGCAACCAAGCTACCCAGGCCATCAAGCTCAAACGTATCGACCAGCCCGGCCCATTCTTCACGCAAATAATCTCGAACTTCGTCCTCGTAACCAGAGGGACCGGTCAGTTGACTAAGTGTTTTAATATGTTCTTTAAGTTCTTTTTTATCCATACGAATTCCTTTTAGGGCGTTACCATAATGTTTATTGTGGCTGAATCTGTGCCGCCGCGTCCATCATCTAATGTGACGGTGATGCTGGTTGTGCCTTCGGCGTCTCCCTGAACATCAAAACTGGATGCTCCGGTTGATATGACAGCGGCTGTACCAGGGGCAGCAGAAATCGCCGAAATTGTCACTGGATCTCCATCTGGGTCGTTGAAACTGAAAGTAACAGTCTGAGTGGCGTTGACAGCGAGTGTCAGGTCGGTGGGAGGAACCGTGAATTGGGGGGGATTGTTAGGCGGTGCTGTCACCGTTACTTCCACAATTTCCTGGGCCACACCACCTTGACCATCTTCTAAGGTGATGGTGAAGGTCGTGATGCCAGCGGCTACGCCTTGTACGGTGAAAGATGCATTGTCGAGCCATGTTGCGGTGGCAACACCCATATTGGCGGATACGACTGTCATAGTCACGGAGTCACCGTCAGGATCGCTCACAAACAAGAACACAATATCGCTATCGCCAGCAGCAATGGTGATTGGCAACGGTATCTGGTCGAATACCGGATTCTGATTGACTTCGACGGAGTTTACTGTCACGTTGATGGTGCGGCTATCTGTGCCACCGCGTCCATCACTGAGCGTAATCGTCACAGAAGTCGAACCCGGAGCGATGCCTGCTACACTGAATGATGTGCCATCTAGTGGCGTGATGCTCGCAATATCTGGAAACGCTGGAACTGCTTCAAACATCACAGGATCACCATCGGGATCGCTGAACACTAGATTTACGGTAGCACTCTCGAATTGGTTCACAACAACATCAGTGGGTTCCGTGTCAAAGGTCGGGTTATTGTTGGCGGCGCTGATTGTAGCGGTAATGGCGACGGAAGCATTGCCACCTTGATCGTCCTCAAGCGTAATAGTGATGCTGGTTACGCCCGCAGCCATGCCCAGTACATCGAACGAGCTGACGCCAAATTGTGTAATGGTGGCAATGCCTGTGTCATCAGCATTTGCGGTAAAACTGACGGGATCGCCGTCGGGATCGGAGAAAGTAAAGCTGACTGTACCAGTTTGGCCGATTTCCAGCGCAATATCCTGGGGCGGCACATCAAACACAGGATTCTGGTTTTGTTGAACAGTGGCGGTAACGGTTGTTGTGGCGGTGGCGGTCGTGGTGATTGTGGTGGTTGGTGTGTCGGTGAGGGTGGGTGCATCGGATGCCGTAGGAATTGGTTGTGATGGAAATGGCGTCGGAGTATGGAACTGGAAAGGCGTATTCGGCAATGGTTGGCCGGTGGACGTGGGTAACAGGGTTAGAGATGGCGTCAGGTTGGCGGCCAGGGTGATCGTTACTGTTTCGGTTGGCCGTTCGCTCGTCCGTTGGTCAGCGGGAGGCAAGGTTACGCTGTCTGAGATGTCATCGTTGTCATTCGGCGCGACACCCAACATGATGCCACCGATGATATAACAAGGGAGGGTCGCCAGAAGGATGAATAATAATATGGAGCGGTGACGAAACCGGCGTGTTTGCTCTGCTTCTCGAAGATAATCCATTACGTTGTCCTGATAATAACACTGGCCCCCCGTGCCAATATCGCCTAATCATATCTCAATCATGCTTTCTAGACCAGATCAAGATAAACGGGGACATCTATCAGGTTGGCGATTTGCTGGGCGGCGTGGTGGGCGGGCGTGTCGTATTGAACCAGTTGCAGACGACGACGCACATGAGCATGTCCGTGCGTCCGCACCAAATCCCAGGTCCAACTCAGGCCCTCGACATTGCCTAAATTGACAACTTCGTGGAACTCAGTACCGTCGTAAACGTGGATCCATACGTCCTGGGCGATCCGCATGGGGTCTTCGCGGCGGCGGCGGCCCTGGGCGTTGGGTGGCGACTGGCTGATGAGGACATATTCAATGTGGTCGAAAGGAACACGCCAGTGGATAAAGCGGAAGATTAAGCCTTGCCCGTAAACTTCGCGTTGAAACTGGTCAATGACGACGGCGGTGGCGCTGAGGAGCTGCCAGAGTGTGTGCAGCAGGCTCAAAATCATCACACCGCCGATTAAAAGGCCAATATCGGGCAAGTCGGCTGGTTCCACTTGCGCCAACCCACGTGTTTGGCTGCCGATACTCAAGACGAAGAATAACACGCCCAACACGACGAATAGTGTCAGACGTCCGATATTGATGGCCCACCAGGTTCTTACCCGTTGCCAGCGTAGCCCAGACGAAATGCGTGTGAAGCGCCAATCGGAGAAGCGAATGGGGGGATTCAGCAACTCGATTTCTGGTAGGACGGGTTCTTCCTCAGTTTCAGGGTTGTCCGGGATTTCGGTTCCATTATCAATATCGGTGGCTGATGTCGCAGGAGGGGAGGCAGCAGATGGTGAAAAGATGGGGACCCGTGATTCGCCAGGGCGTTCTACAAACTGAAAGGGACGATTAATCAGCCGAGCCAATGCCTGCCCGGAAAGCCGGACTTCGTCGATCTGATGTGTGAAGATTGCATCGGGCCAGGCTGCTAATTCACACCATTGCATCTGCGTGGTATCGAAAGTGGAGGCCGGGACATCGACCAATAACATGCCCAGTCGCCATGCCTGACTTTCGGGTGCCCAGCCCAACATCACGCGCATGATTTGAGCTGGGGCTACCGTAGCACCTGGTAATGATCGTGCTGCTCGAAAAACAGGATGAGTCACCATGCCCTCGGGGGTAGCTTCGAGCAGAGTCGTGGGTGTACTCAGCTCGGTGTTGACCAAACGCCAAGTATCAGGGCCAAATTCAATGTTTAAATTGTTAGCAGCGGGAACGATTTGCATAGGCCAGATGAAACTTCCTGAATTGTTTGATAGTAGTTAACCTAACGGCAAATCCGCCAAAATACAAGGCCAAACTGACTGCGAGAAAAAACTGATGTCGCAAAGCAGGACTTCGCAATTAGATTGAAGCAATTTCAGTGAATATGCGGTTGTTGGCGAGGCTGATGCACCACTATGCTAAAGGGAAATAACCCAGCGAGTAGATCGCACAACGCGATCTATAGCGTGCTGAGGGTCGGCGATGGTTGCTCGGCAGCCGAGCTGGTTTTCTTCAAGAAGTTGGCGATATTCTCAGCCGCGCGTTTGGTATAGAGCCAGACCATGCCGGGTTTGACTTCGGTACTGCAAATGACGGCCAGCGACATCAAAAACGGTTCGCGGACTTCGACGATGTAAACGCCGCTATACTCGCCTTCCAGATAAGCCGCATGGAATTGGTTTTCTTCTAGAATGCGGGCTAAAGTATCGGTAGCTGTGTGGTCAATGGATAGCGCCCGTGTAAGCAATACCAAGTCGTAGTCTTCGAGAGTACCAGCTGCTCCGGCCAGATTGCCTTCAGAATCAATGATGCCCACGAAATGAGCTTTGATATGGCCTAGTAGTGTGGATAGCTCTAAGTTGATTTGGTCGAACTGATCGCGGTTGAGCAGTAGCGTGGCGGGACGGGTGGCACGGCTGATTTGGCGCTCACGGTTGCGGGACAGTGTGGTTTTCTTCTTCTCGACCAATGTCACTGATGCTACAGGGTGGCGTTTGCGAGCCTGTTCAATCTGGCGCTCGACCTGGACCAATAAGAGTTGCAGATTAACAGGTTTATGCAGATAGTCGCACGCACCGAGGCGCATGGCGGACACGGCTGACTTTGCTGACAAGTCATCGTCGATAATCATGACGGGTGTGCCAGGGCGTAAGCCACCGACCACAGTCAGCAAATCCATACCACTTAAATCCGGCAGCCGGGTTTCGGTGATAACCATGTCAAACTCACCGAGCAATATCTCGCTGAGAGCATCTTCAAATGAGTGAGCTTTGACGGGTAGATACTCGCCTTCTAGCACATCGGAAAGATGGGTCAACAATTCTTGGTCATGCCCGACGATGAGGATACGTCCCTTAGTTGTTTTGCTCATGATTACACCACTTCTTCTATCTGTTCGAAAAACTGTCGTGGTTCCAGCACAACTACCATGTGGCCCGCGTCAAGTTCGACAGTGTGGCTCCCAGCGTTGTGCAGGATTCGTTCGATTTGATCAACCAGTATCGCAATCTGTTGCCCATCCTGTCGCAAGATGATGAGTGGAGCCGATAGATCTGGCTCAATTGTTTCCAATCCCAGATGTGCCCGCAAATCCAACACGGGTGTCGCTGCACCACGAATGTTCGCAACACCGACCCATGCTGGTGGCAATTGAGGGACAGGCCGAGTATGTATGATAGGCATAAATTCCGCCACTGCTTCGATGGGCAGGCCGAAATTTTGTCCTGCCACCGAAAACACAACTAATCCCGCCATACATCACCGGTCGATGGACTGGGTTTTGTGGACCAACGCCCGATCATCGGAGCGCCACAGCACCATTTCGATGCAAGGTGGTTCGCCGGGAACTAATTGAACTTCATCCATCATCGTCCCCAACTTGGTTCGCAGCGCAACCCCAGCATTTTCAGGGCTGGCCGACGCTAACCAGGGCGCATCGCACCGCACCTGTAGTCCCAATTCAACACCCTGTCGTAGCCCATGTAAATTCACCACCTGCTGCTCACCGGCATTGAGGATGATGTTGACCAATGCGGTAACCGCTCCGGCGATTTGAGCGCGGCTGGCGGAGTTGAAGCCGAGTAACGATGCAGCGCGGCGTGCCGTATTGCGAGCTAACATCAGGTCCATGCTATCTTCGACCTGGATGAGCATAACAGGTGGTACTTTGATGCGTTGCACTTCGGGTTGTGACATTGCTGTACCTATTCAACCAATCCCAGTTCACGCAAGGCGTCTAGCAGATGCTCTCCGGCGAAAATATCTTTGGGAATATAATCGTCGGCCCCGGCCTGTAACCCGATCATGGTTTCTTTGGGACTGGCGTGTTCGGTCAACATAATCACTGGAATGTCACGGGTGTCTGGGTTACGCTTCAGACGACGGCAAACTTGATAACCATTCATAGATGGCAGGTTAATATCCAGTACAATCAAATGTGGCGGATGTGTCATCGCCTCGCGTATGGCATCTGGCCCATCACCAACCACATGAACCAACAGCCCCACTTCTTCCAGGGTGTTTTTGATCTGTTGGGCCTGGGTAGGGCTATCTTCTACCAGTAGTACATTATGGGCCATTAAACTACTCCTATTATTGTGCCCGAATTATTCGCAAAATTCGGTTATAATCCTCTAACGATGCACTAATTCGGTTAATACGGATGCAATTTGATGAAGGGGCAGGACATATTCTACGCCGTCCTGATCAATGGCCGCGCGTGGCATCCCAAAAACAACACTGGTGTGTTCATCTTGGGCGATGGTACACCCGCCGTTTGTTCGTAAGAACGTCATGCCTTGAGCGCCATCTTTGCCCATGCCTGTTAACAATATGCCAATGGCCCGTGGACCATAAACGCTGGCGACACTCTCCAATAGCACATCTATGGAGGGTTGATGACGATAACCTGCTTTCTCCGAGTGTAGCATAATCCGACGATTCGCGTTGAGGGTTATATGGTAATCGCCAGGGGCAACCCAGACTTCGCCCGGCGTCGGACGGCGGCCTTCCAGGGCTAGGCGCACTGGCAGGGCGCTGCGGGTGTCCAACCATGCAGCAAAACCAGAAATGAATTCGGCAGCCAGATGTTGCACCAGTATGATGGGCAAAGGGTAATCGGTGGGTAATTCGCTGAGAATTTTCGCTAATGCTCCTGGCCCACCAGCACTCGCGCCGATGATGACGATTTCTGGTTGGGTTCGATGGTTGGGACTTACGGTCACTGGCTCGGTGAGTGTGAAAGGACTGGTATTTCGTCGGATCACGCGTACACCCGACATTAACCGTAGTAATCGTAAAAACTCCATCCGTTTGGCTTCGTCTTGGGGTTTGGCCGTCGGGGTTTCAATGGCAGCCAGAGCGCCGGCTTCCATTGCCTGCATCGCTACATCAACTTCCTTTTGACCGACACCCGATGACACGACCACAATGGGTGTAGGTACAAAAGCCATAATTTGCCGAGTAGCTTCCAGGCCATCCATTCGTGGCAATTGAATATCCATGCTGATGACATTGGGGCGGATTTGTTCTGTCAAGCGCAAGGCTTCTACCCCGTTATATGCCTCACCGCAGACCATCATGCCAGGCATGGAGTTAATTAAGTTCACCAAGAATTTGCGGGTTGTGATGGAATCTTCGACCACCAAAACCTTCACCAATAAAAGTGTTTCATCCATATTTGATCCTCAGAATTGCTATGAAATTCCCTCTCTATGGCAATTATAACGCACCGATGAGGAAAGAGATATGGATATTGCGCTGGGCAGACTTATCTTGTTTGTCGAACCTGACTCACATCATTTATGAAGGGAGGCATTCTGCAGAAGACAGGTGAGGGGGGATTGGGAGCGGTGCGTCTGGCAGTAACATATTGTTGAAGAGCATCAATAGTTCTGGCAAGGAAGTTCGCCTGACCTCGATTGGAAAGGCAGGGGTCAGGCGAACAAGATAAATGGCTCAAGAGTTTTCGGCCACCCAAGCAGCAATAGCATATAGCAGAAACTCGTGATTTTCGGCTGAGAACATGCGTGTGCCATGTAGCGAGCCTTCATACATCCGCACTGTCGCATAACCGGTTGTTAGGTCATAGAGTTGGTTGACAGCCTGGGCACTCGGCACATCATCCCGTGCGGCCACTAACATGATTGGGCGGTCAGCGGCGGCCTCCACTGCATCAGCCGTTGTGACGCCCCGGTAATCCAGACCCGGCGAGAGGGCCACTGCGGTGGCTATGTCGGGATCGTTGGCCCAGCCGCGAATCGCCAAATTGCTGCCGATACTGGCTCCTACCAGTGAGACCGAGGCAATGCTTTCCTGCTGACGTAACCAGTCGATCCAGACTTGCACATCGGTTTCGGCGTGTGCCCAGTCGCGCTCGCCACCAGTTTCGCCATGCCCGCGCATATCGACATTCAGCACTGCAAAGCCGTAGTCGTTGACTAATATTGGCAGCAAAGGTTCCCAGGCACTTCGTTCGCTGCTCAACATATGAAACAGAATGATGGCTGAGACCGACTCGTCACCTGCTGGTGCGTAATAATCCGCGACTAGAGTCAATCCGTCGCCCGCTGTCGCCTCGACTCGTACTGGCTCCAATGTATCATCCTGGGCGTAGATTGCACTGCTGCCGAGAATTGCCAGAAAAAATACCAACAAAATGAATACACGTCGCATTGTACAGCTCCTTGCTTCGTTTTAAATACAGACTATATCGAAAACATATCCCGACAAATAGAAAGGTCCAATGGCATTCTCCTTACCTGTCATACCATAATTGCGGGTGGTGCATGACTGGTGTCCAATACATCATTGAACCCCAGCTCTTTGGGGCGAGCCGGGTCTTTAATGCGAGTCTAGAGTCTTAGTCTGATCCGAATGTTATTGTTACACGGTCGCTTGCCATCAAACTTCCATCTGCAGGTGATGGTGAAAATGCGATGATTTGGCCGGAGGTGCCGGGAATGACGTCGATTGACAGGTCAATCATCCAGGTACCAGGCTCACCCATGCCCACATTCTCACCCTGCAAGATAATGGCCTGCCCGGCCAGGGTGTTGCCCTCGGCATCAAGTATCTGTACGACAACATTGCCCTCGAACAAACCGCGCCCGATTCCGGCAATATGTATTGATTGGTTAGCATCCAGTTCCGTGTCATTCTGCGGGGCGGTAATGACAATCAACGCAGATGTGGAGGCATCAGACTGTGGACTAAATACCAGAATCTCCTCACCGGCAGTGATCCGCAGTTGACCATCTATTAAGGCGTAACTCTCAGCCGCTTGAAGAATCGTCAGGTATTGCTGTTCCTGTTCCATAACGTCTTCGGCACAGGCCATCATGGTGGAGCCAATCGCCGATAGGGTAATTAGGTCGCCGTTGCGCTCGTATCCGCCGAAATAACGGTTGCAACCCGCGCTGCCATTGATCCCACCTGCTTCACCATAGAAAACAATGGTGATTTCGGTGTTAGGCAGCGCCACTTGGGTACTATCTGGGCTGCCATACTCAACGAGTGTCCAGATAGTACCCTCCAGAACTATCCGTGAAGTGAATACCAGAATCTCCTCACCGGCAGTGATCCACAATTGATCGTCCACGATGGTGTAACCCTCAGCTGCTTGGAGAATCGCCAGGTATTGCTGTTCTTGTTCCATAATATTTTCGGCACAGGCCATTCTCGTAGACCCAATCGTCGATAAAGTAATCAGATTGCTATCTTGCTCGTATCTGCCGAAGTAGGCGTTGCAACCCGCATTACCATTGACCGCGCTTGCTTCGCCATCAAAAATGACAGTGATTTCCGTATCAGGCAATACAACTTGGGGGGTATCTGGATTGCCGTAGGCGATGAGTATCCAGGTTATATTGCGTAACATTCCCGACATGGGATCGCCAGAATCTTGTGCTAGAATGCCGCCGAATGTGTTGACGAATAGCAGTACACTGGTGAACAAGATGCTCAATGTGAGTTGTTGTTTGGTTGATCTTTGTTTGTTCTTCATATTGCGCCTCCGTATTGTTCTAGACCCCGATTAGTTAACCGGGTAATTTTGATCAAGTTATGTAGCATGGGGAGCCTGTGAATTATCTCTAGTGTTCCCCTGGTTAGCCCGACCGGCTTTGCATTCGAGGCAACCTCTATTAGACGCTCGTGAGTCTCTGGTTGTTCCAATTTATCCCCTCGACTTTTTTCTAATGATTAAATCGTTGCACTTCTTGTGCAAGTTGCATGATTGCCTTTGCTCTCTGAATGTGTTATTCTGACCCCATCACTTAAATAGGGAAATCCAACCGTGCGATTTTTGGTCTTCACTACTATGACTACAACTACTATCGATATGGGTATGACCCACATCGGAGTTGGGTGTTTGCAGTCGCCGTAGAGATTGACCCAAGTTTCAGTTAAGACCCGCAACGCGACGTGAACACCCACACCGTCGCGCTTTTGTTTTTATTGAGGAGACATCACAATGCCAACACTGGTCATGAAATTTGGAGGAACATCGGTTGGCAGTGCCGATGCCATCCAGCATGTTCTGAATATCGTTCGTCAACAACGCCAACAATGGGAAGCGGTGGTGGTCGTTACATCGGCTATGGGAGGCGTGACCGACGGGCTGGTGAAATTGGTCAGGAGCGCCACCCAAAATGATCAACCTGCTGTTGAAAAACATCTGGATGCCTTATGCCAGCGCCATCGGACGATTCTGCGTGAGTTCATTGCACAGGCAACACATTCTGCGATTCTCGATGGCGCGGACGAAGAAGTAGATGCTTTGCTAGATGAACTGCGAGCCAGTTTGCGGATGATTGCCGAATCTGGAGCTGCTGATGGACAGTTGAGCGATGCGGTGATGTCGATGGGCGAGCGGTTGATGGCGCGGGTGTTATCGGCGATTATGCGCGGGCAGGATATTCCAGCACAGGGTGTGGATGCCAGCCGGATTCTGGTAACGAATGACCATTATCAGAATGCTCAACCAGAGTTTGCGGCTTCGCAAGCGAATGCACAGCAGATTATTCTACCGTTGCTGGCAGATAAGCAAGTGCCGGTTGTCACGGGATATATCGGCGCGACTCCTCGAGGAATTATTACCACATTAGGGCGTGGGGGTTCGGATTATTCGGCGACCTATCTGGCAAACCTGATTGGAGCCGATGAGGTCTGGATTTGGACGGATGTTAACGGTGTGATGTCGGCTGATCCACGTAAGATCAAAGAAGCGATGGTTATGGACTCGATTTCGTATCAAGAGGTCAGTGAGTTCGCACATTTTGGGGCAAAGGTGTTACATCCCCGCGCTGTCGAGCCGTTGATGACACCGCATATCCCATTGTGGGTGAAGAATACATTTTCGCCTGAAGAACCCGGCACACGCATCAACAGTCAAAATCCCGACGGCCCCAGGCATTTGAGTGCGGTGACCTCGATTGATGGGGTATTGGTGTTTGTGCCAAATAATGGTCACGATTCGCAGGCTACTTTGCAGCGGACACGTGCCGTTTTGAGCGAACATTTTCGGCAGGAGGCGCGGCCTGTCATTACAGTGGACTCTCATGCTGGACGATTGTTATGTTATGTGGTTCCTACTACGGCTAATCGTGGAGCCATGCAGGATAGCGTGGAGGCGTTGCAGGCGACCTTTAGCGCCGAGCATACTGACTGGCGTGTGGAACCCATTGCAATTGTAGCGGCTATCGGAGTGGTCGATATTCAGCAAACGGTTCAGGTGTTGAATGCCGTGAAATCGGCGCGGGCGGAGTTGCTGGCGTTGGGACACGGGTCACCGCAATGTTGTTTGCTGGCTGTGCCCCCTCAACAGGGATTACGCGTGATGCGGCGGCTACACCGGATGGTCCTGTCGATTCATGCTAATTTGACTTATGCTGAGAACGACCCGCACCGCCCGCCGACGTTGAATGTGCCGAACAATCGCAAGCGGCGCGGTGGACGTTCGCGAAACCGTCGTTCGACGCCACCGGATCGCGCTATTCCACTGTGAATGTGAGAATTTTGGCAAGATGCGGTATATTTAAAATAGTGAACCGGAATCGGCTCTATAACTTAGAATCAATAGCATTTGGGTAGTGGTAACTAGCCACTTTAAGGAGAGTTCAGATTGGCTGCAAATCCGAGAAATCGTTTCGCGTTCTTTGAGGGTAAGCTGGTTTCTATTGAAGAGGCCAAAGTCAGCATTATGACCCATGCACTGAACTATGGAACTGGTGCGTTTGGTGGGGTGCGTGGCTATTGGAACGACAACAATCAAGAATTATATGTTTTCCGCCCTTACGATCACTTTGAGCGCATTCTGCGATCTGCCAAGATGTTGATGATTGACTTGCCATATGATAAAGAAGATCTCGTTAACATTATGCTGAATCTGTTGCAGGCAGAAGGTTATCGGGAAGATTGCTATATGCGCCCTCTGATTTACAAATCTGAACCAATGATCGGTGTTAAGTTAGATGGTCTCGCTGGTGAGTTTGCGCTGTTTGCAGTTCCCTTTGGGCGTTATGTGGATGCTGAAGAGGGGGCACGAGTGGGAGTAAGTAGCTGGCGGCGTGTCAGCGATAATTCGGTTCCGGCGCGAGGTAAATTTACCGGAGCTTATATCAACTCTGCATTTATCAAGACCGAAGCCCTGCAAAATGGATTTGATGAAGCCCTGGTCATTGACGATTCAGGTCATGTATCGGAAGGCAGCGCCGAGAATGTGTTCATCGTGCGCGATGGCAAACTCGTGACGCCGCCCGTCAATGCCGATATTCTGGAGGGGATTACCCGCCGGACGGTTATCCACCTGGCCCGCGAAGAAATGGGCCTGGAAGTAGTTGAACGCCCGCTAGACCGAACTGAATTCTATGTGGCCGAGGAATCGTTCTTCTGCGGCACTGGTGTCCAGATCGCGGCTATCACTGAGGTTGATCGGCGGCCTGTTGGCAGCGGCCAAATGGGACCGATTGTCAGTGAATTGCGAGACCTCTACTTCGATGTTGTGCGCGGCAAGCACCCGGCGTATCAACAGTGGGTGATGCCAGTTTATGCCACCGAGGCGGCGCAAATACCGACGGCCTAGTAAGTCTAACAATAGCAACAGGAATGAACCCTGGGTTAAAATGATCTGGGGTTCTTCGATTAGAATGAAAATACCCGATGAGCCTGGCGACTCATATTGTTCATCCCACCAACGGCCAAATACATAGAGACCCCCGGCGATGGTCAGCAATAAGCCAGCTCCACGAGCGACTTTTGATTTCGTTTGGGCGACGACGATCAGCGGGAAAACAAATATCAGCACGCGCATGAGATACGTACCCAAATGTGTGATATGAACATCAATGCGTTGTTCATAAGTCGGATTTTCGACTGGCGGTGGGTCGATATAGCCCCAGGCATAAGTTTTGTCTAATAATGTGATAAACACTACTAGTGAGATCATATAAGTATCCATCTGGGAGCCTTTGTCTCCCATAAAAATCAGTGAAAAAACACCGAGAACGAACAGGCCATAGACGAAATAATCCCACATTTCGTGTCCTGGGGCGGGCGATAGAAGCTCTTTAACTGCATCCATTGGAACACCTTCCTGAAAACAGGCACAAACTATTGACTAATATATAGGCGATGGTTGGGGATTGAGCAAGTGCTATTCTTGGGCAGTGATGAGAACAGACTGCGTGATGCTCTGGCTGAGAACGTGGGCTTGACCATCGACCACCACATGTGTAATGCCATCAAAGGGTTCGCGCTCTGTAATGCGAATGACAGCACCGGGTTTCAATCCCTTTTGGGCTAAATATTGCAATTTATCGGCGGATTGGTCAACCAACCGCACCACAACACCCGGTTCGTCGGTCGGCCATTCTGAAAGAGGCGCGAGATGTTCCTGGGAGGGAATTGTACCTTCGATAGTAGGGATAGGGTCACCATGAGGATCAATCTCAGGATGGCCCAGATATTCGGCGATGCGGGCCTCAAACCGTTCCGAAATGACATGCTCGAGGCGGTCCGCTTCTTCATGGACTTCGTCCCAGCTATAGCCGAGTGCATTGACCAGATAAAGTTCAATCAGGCGATGGTGGCGTAGCACTTCCAGAGCAATTTGTTCGCCTAATGGTGTCAGACGCACACCGCGATAACGCTCGTGAGTCAGGAGAGGTTGTTGGAGCCGTTTGGGATCGGACAGTTTTTTTGCCATATCGGTTGCTGATGGGGGGGTGATATTGAGCCGTTGTGCCAGGACAGTCGTCGGTACAAGATCGTATTGTTGCTGCAATTGGAAAACCGCTTTCAGAAAATCTTCAACGGCTTCCGAGCGCAAGTCGCGTAAGGCAGGATCATCAGACATGGTGTGGCCTTTCTTGGTTGGTAGGTGCGTCCCCAGATTCAGTCTAACCGAGCAGAAAAGGTGCGTCAAGCTGGTTCTGTCCAGAGATTATGGAGTGGCTTGAGTATGATGGCTCAGCGGCTCAATGAGCCATTGACGCTGCACCGTTAGCTCAAGTATAATCACAAGTCGCAGATTTTTAGTATTCGCCAATTTTCCCCGTTATTGGTGTCCTGCGGGGCAACGAATAGTGGTGGCAAAGCGAGAATTGGAGTATTCCAAAACATGACGTATGCAATTGTAAGAACGGGTGGTCGCCAATACCGCGCTATGGTGGGCAAGACCATTGATGTTGAAAAACTCCCGTATGATGAAGGTGATACAGTTGAACTGGACGAGGTGTTGCTGGTAGCACCCGACAGCAGCGACCCGGTGATTGGGCAGCCGCTGGTGGATGGCGCAAAAGTGACGGCGACAGTTGTCAGTCAATTTCGTGGCCCGAAGATTTTGATCTTTAAGTATAAGCCGAAGAAGCGTTATCGACGGCGACAGGGTCACCGCCAGCATTACACCAGACTGAAGATTGAATCGATTGATGGGGTATAGATAAAAAGGCGGAGGTGAAGGAACATGGCTCATAAAAAAGGCGGCGGTTCAAGCCGTAACGGTCGTGATAGTGAGAGCAAGCGCCTTGGCGTGAAAAAGTATGGTGGGCAAGTGGTGATCCCGGGCAACATTATTGTGCGCCAACGGGGCACGCGCTTCCATCCTGGGTTGAATGTGGGTATTGGCAAAGATCATACCCTGTATGCCAAGTCGGAAGGGTTTGTGGTGTTTCGTAAGCGACGTGATGGCCGGAAATTTGTGGATGTCGTGGCGGAATTGCCGACAGCCCAGGCATAAGAAAGGCAAAAAGCAGTAATGAAAGCAAAAATTCATCCTGAATGGCATCCAGAAGCCACAATGACTTGTACCTCGTGTGGTACGGTGTGGGTTGTTGGCTCGACTGTGCCGGAACGTCGTGTCGATATTTGCTCGAATTGTCACCCCTTCTATACGGGTGAGCAGCGTATCGTGGACACCGAAGGCCAGGTGGACCGCTTCTACAAGCGTTTGCAGCAACGTGATCGCATGATGGAGCGCGTGTTGGAACGTGAGGAACAGCCGCAGGCGACCAATGTTTCGGCGGAAGCGTTGGGATTGAACAAGCGGTATACGCAAATTTTGATAGACGAGGGCCTGACGGAAATCGGTCATATCGTTGATTTGCTGGCGGAGAAGGGCGATGACGGCCTGTTGGATATTTCGGGCATTGGGCGTAAAGTCCTGGCTGATATTAAGCGCAAATTGCGGACGATGGGCTTTGAATTGGCCTTTGAAATGGATGAGGCTGAATAGCGGCCAATCATCGACATGTATCGTCATTGAATACACTGGCAGATGACTCCATCTGCCTTTTATTTTGTTAGAGGAGGCATCCACATTGAAACACCATGCCGGACGTATTGAGGTTATTTGCGGCAGTATGTTCAGCGGTAAAACCGAGGAACTGATTCGGCGCGTGCGTCGCGCACAGATCGCCCGCCAGCGCGTTCAGGTTTTCAAGCACAACATAGATGTTCGTTATCATGAAACTCGTGTGACATCACATAGCGGCCAGGATTTTGTGGCCCATCCAGTGATATCAGTGACGGATATTGAGCAGGCGTTGGATAAAGAAACCACCGTTGTTGCCATTGATGAGGGGCAGTTTTTTGATGAGGCTCTCGTTGATCTGACTGAGAAACTGGCAGCGGGCGGTGTGCGGGTTATTGTCTGTGGGCTGGACACCGATTTCCGAGGAATTCCGTTTGGGCCAATGCCGCAATTGATGTGTCTGGCTGAGGATGTGCAGAAACTACACGCGATTTGCATGATCTGTGGGGAAGAAGCTAGCCGCACACAACGTCTGATTAACGGAGAACCTGCTGATTATGATGACCCCATTATCATGGTCGGCGCATCGGAGGTTTACGAGGCCCGCTGCCGGGAGCATCATTATGTGCCGCGCCGCAACGGGCATTCTACATAGCGGTTGGGTTGATGAAAAAACTGTTTGGCGTATTGGTATTGTTGGTGATTGTGATGGTGGCCTGTGGGAGTGAGGAAACTCCCACGCCACAGGTGCAGATCATCACGGATGTTCCCACCTCGACAGTTACACCCCGACCACCAACAGCCACCCCCACCGGTACACCGACCCCGTTGGCAGTCCCCACGTTGCCGCCGACCCCGCGCCAGGTCGTTGTCTCACGCTTTAGTGATACGGTTGATCCAACCAGCAATGTTTTGTTGGAGGAAGGGCAGCCCGTACCGCCTATTGTTCTGACTGATATTGACGGCAATCGTTACCAGTTGGATCAATTGGGGGGACGGGTGGTCGTTATCAATTTCTGGACGGTGGGCTGTGGATCGTGTTTCTACGAGTTTCCATTATTGCAAGAGATACACGAGTCGGTGGCTGAAGATGAAGTGCTGATTCTGGCGGTGAATGTCAGCGATCTGGCCGAAGAAACGCGATATTTGGCTGAAAATCTGGGGGTGACTTATCCGATGTTGGTTGACCCACAGGGCGAGATTTTTGCGACGTTTTTTGGAGGTGCGGTTGTGCCGACGACGTACTTTATTGGTGCTGACGGTTTGGTGTATGATGCGGTGGTTGGTCCGATGGATATGTTTCTGTTGACCAACCACTTGCAAGAAATGGGGGTTGTGTTGGCGTCGGTTGGTTAGTCAGCATGTATCAAATGTGTGCCAACCGCCAGCTTCCCATACTTGAATTTCTATACTTTTCGCTTCTTCAAAGCTGTCGAATTCGAAACAAACAGGCGGTTCTGTATAGAAGCAAATAAATGGCGGGTCTTCCAGAAGCCCCCTTTTTCCCACTTCTTTTCGTTCTTTCACTTGTTTGATGTATCGCTCCAATTTTTTTTCATCATCTCCCCAATGGTTGAGGTGTCTCACCTTCTCAATGTATTCTGGAGCCAGTTGTCTTTTCAAGTAGTTGTGATAGCATTCCACCAGGTCGATGAAACCTTCATTGCCATTTTCATCGATATAGATGATGCCGTTTGGAATAATTTCCAAGATTTGGTTGTTTACCATTGCGATAACCTCACAGAACATTCCGACAACTAGCTTCAGAATTAATGATATATGTTGTGGATTGGGAAGACTACTCGAACGCACCGACTTCCTCTAGCATATCCAGGGTCGTTGCCAAATCAGATAGATCGCTCAGATCGAATTCGGGCGTTTCATATTCGTCCAACAGCAATAACCCCTCAACTAGGTCAAAATCACCATAGACCAGCAGCGGATACTCGAATGTTTCATCGGCGAAATATTGTTGACTGGGGATCGACAGCAGGTATAACAAGAAACGCTGGGCTAGAATTGTGTCGTCCGAAGTCGCCAGGATGCCAGCCCCCGCCACGTTAATCATGGAGCCAATGTCGCCACCAGGGAAGAAATAATTGGCGACGGGTGCTTCGGGATCTTCGGCCAATTTACGATAAGCATAGTAGTGGTTGACGAAGCCGACTTCAATTTCGCCCGTTGCGACGGCTTCCACGATGGCGCTGTTTTTGGGATAGGCTTTGACATCGTTGGCGACCATGCCTGCCAGCCACTCCTGTGTAACTTCATCGCCCACTGTGACGCGCAGGGCAGTCACAAACGCCTGGAATGAAGCATTTTCCGGTGCCCAACCCACGCGCCCTTCCCAGACGGAGTCGGTGAAATCAAGAATAGAGTCGGGCAAATCTTCAGGGTTGATGAAATCAGTGTTGTAGACCAGCGTCCGCGCCCGTCCAGTGATGCCAACCCATAGACCATCTGGCGAGCGAAAACGTGGTTCTACCAGATCCAGAACACTTATTGGTAACTCGGCCAGTTGCCCATTTTCGGCCAGTAAGCCTAATGCGCCAGCATCTTGCGCGAAAAATATGTCTGCCGGGCTGTCATCGCCTTCCTCACGAATTTGCACGGCCAGGTCTGCTGTATCGCCATAGCGCACTTCGACGCGGATGCTGCTATCCCGCTCAAATTGCTCCAGCAGCGGGCCGACCAGATTCTCGTTACGCCCAGAGTAGACAGTCAAGGTGGGAACATCCTGGGCGCTGACAGGCAGGGCAGTGATAGCCATCGCCAGTAAAAACAATACAATGCTGAGACGTTTTGCCATGATGGCGTATGCTCCTCGAAAAAGAGTGATAAGCTATAGTTACATATGTCATCCTACTGTGCCGCTGGTGGGCCGTCTATGGCAGGCGTTAATCTCGAGGTTAATGGGTCTGCGTTGCCGATCCTAACCTGCGATTCATCCAGATTTAACAAGGGTTAACAAGGAGACCGCCATGAATTTTGTTGAACTGATTGCCGTTGCTGAAAAAGACCCACAGAGCGTGGATTTTGCTGACTTGCGCTATGCCTATACTCAAAGCGAGGCTTATCAGCCAACTAATCACTTCAGTTATGGGCGACTACAGGGAGCGACTAATCAGTACCAGAGTTTTGAGGAAATCGAAATTGTTTGCAAGAAAATCTTGCGAGATAATCCGATGGATTTAGAGGTCAGGATGCTGCTGGAATTTGCCTATGACCAAATGGAGCAGCATGATCTGGCGGCCCATCATCATGCCTTTACGATGGGTATGTTTAATGCTATCCAAGCGACAGGTGATGGAAAATCACTGGAAACGGCCTGGGAAGTGGTTTCGGTGGCCGAGGAGTATACAATGTTGAGTGTGATGGGGCTGCAAATGCAGCAGCAAGCACTGATTAATCGGGTAGACCGCCATTTTGATATTTTGACCTGCGTTCCCCGCAAAAACCCCGGCGCATCTCCCATTGAACTGTACTTCGACATCACTGCACCATATACCTATCTGCAACGGACGCTGTTGGAATGAAATGGGTTGCTGTTGCGACACGCGAGGAACTTTCTACGCGGCGGGCAATGCTAGTATGGCTGGCTGATGACTGGCCGGTGGCAGTGATTGAGGTTGGAAATGAAGTCTGTGTAGTCGATGCGCGGTGTACGCATCAGGAGGCGTGGTTACATGAAGGGCTGGTTGACGTTATTGCTTGCGAATTGACCTGTCCGCTGCATGATGCTCGGTTTAGTCTTCGCACCGGACAGGCGACGCATGGGCCAGCCGCCGCCCCCCTGACGGTCTATCCCACGCGTCAGGACGACGATGGCACGCTCTGGGTGCAGATGGTCGATGTGTGGTGGCGCTAGAGACGGCTCACCTGTTTCTCGATTTCGGACAACATGTAGCGTATCCGGTTTGCATTTTCCTTCATTGAGGCGTTGATGTAGGGGAATGCTAGCCAGACATTCATGAAGCCAAAGAGTGCGCCCGTCAATATACGGAAATAGGGCGTTGTCTCACGGGGTTCCCAGAACTCGAAGGGTGGATAACCCATCAACTGGCTGAACCCGTCGAGAGCAATTGGGGCTATGCCAATCATCAGATATAGCCATAGGGGAATTGGTCGCAGTCGCTTACGAACAAATCCATAGCCGATGGCTCCAACTACCATCGCCGCATAGATGGCGATGTCGCGTTGGCACAGGGCAATTTTGTAGCCCATTTGCTCGTCACCTTTGAAGCTACGAGACGACATTTGCAGTTCAGGGTTCCATACATAGAGTTCGGCTGGATCAAATGCACTGCTTTCAAGGCCGGTTTCCTGGTTGCGGCGTTCTATATAGAGTGCCACAAATGTCTCGGATTGTGCGGCGCGTTCCTCGAAGTGTTGTAGGTCTGTCCCCACTGATTCACGTGGATAAAAACTTTGTTCGCCAAATAAGAACACAGAACGGAATGCAAATTGGTGGCACATAAAGCCATACACACTGTAGATGGTGTTGGCCGGGCCGGTGGCGCCGGCTTTCATCAGGACTGGTGCAGCGATGGGCAAGCTGGTATATAGCAATAAAATGGCGGCGGCGAACATCCACCAGCCTTCGAGTAACCGGATTTGCAGCCGCTTACGCTTGAAAATGCGATAGTGCTGCTCATTCAGTTTTTCACGCAATGCCTGTTCCATAAGTTTTTATATCCTCATTGCACATCAATGGCGGCTAATCCGGCGGCCAGTGCTTCCTCGCTCAGTGGCCCTTCAACAACACGTTGTATGCGCCCTTGGCGATCAATGAAAAACGTGGTGGGATAGCCGCGCACACCATAACGACGTTCCAGGCTTCCATCTTCGTCGATTACGATGGGAAAGCTGATTCCATTCTCGGCAATCCAACCAGATACCTGGGGGCGATCCTCACCAGCATCAATCCCCAGAATCAGTAGGCCTGTATTTTGATTGGCCTGAGATGCTTCTTCCAACAGTGGCATCTCAATGATACAGGGGATACACCAGGTTGCCCAGAAGTTTATCACCAATGGGTGTCCGAGTTCAGTGTCTATTTTTAGTGGTTGTCCATCCAGGGTAGTTTTTTCAAAGGCAGGAACAATATCCAGCGTGGGTATTTGGGGTAGGCCAGCCCACCACAGAATCAAAGCGGCGGCGAGAAGCAGGATGACTGCTCCAGTCGCCGCCAAGATGCGGAGTCGAAAATGGATCATCTAGCCAATCGGAAGCGCCGCCGCCGCTTCCACGTTATTTGGTTCGAATTGAGATAGTTCTTCCAGCAATGATTGGGCGGTAATCGCACCACGATGACTCCAGACGATGATGCCGTTGCCATCAATCAGGACACTGGTGGGATAGCTTGAAATCCGGTATTCGCGGTTGATGTTGCCACTCTCATCTAGCAAAACGGGGAAAGTCAATTCAAACTCATCGACGAATCCCTGTACCTGCTCCTGACCTTCCTGGAAATCAACGGCCAGTACGGTGAAACCACGTTCGCGCTCCAGTAGATAGACCTCGTGCAGGGCGGGCATTTCGGCGCGACATGGGCCACACCAGGTTGCCCAGAAATTGATGAGAACGGCTTTTCCGCGGAAATCGGATAAGGCGACTTCTTGGCCTTCCACGGTTTGCAGGGTGAAATCGGGGGCACGTTGCCCGACTTCGAGACCGACTTCGACATTGCCGCTGACTGGCTCGAAGACATAACCAGGTTGTGACACCGATTTTACGCTTACGATATACAGGTCTTCCAATTTATCGACGCCGTTTCCTAAACAACCGGGATAGCTGCCCCGGTGGATACGACCTTCAAACACACCAGCCGTGCATTCCTCTAGCCGCCACGAGAAATCGCCGAGCGCACCGTTGCTACCGAATCGGGCACTCAGGTTAGTCAGGCCACCGGTTAGGATCAAGACACCGATGAAGAGTAACAATGCGCCACTGACCAGCTCGATTTTTCGCATGTTGCGTTTCAGGCGGGTCATCAATCCAGTCGATTGATTGAAGGCAAGGGCGGTCAACAGAAAAGGAATGCCCAACCCCAGTGAATAGGCCGTGAGTAGTGCGCCCGCCGGAAGCAATGAACCACCTTCTGCCGACGCATCTGCTGCTAGCGCCAATACCGCCCCATAGACTGGCCCGATGCAGGGTGTCCAGCCCGCCGAGAAAACCAAGCCCATGCCGAACGAACCGGCATAACCCTGCGTACCTTTGGGCTGCATGTTCATCTGCTGGCGTGTATCAGTGATGAGCGCGATTTGGAGGCCCATGATGGCGCGATTCCAGAAATCGGCAATGCCTGTTGCTGAATTCAGGGCATTGCGGAAGAGGGCCAGAATGAGCAAGAACAAGACTGCTGCCCACGCCAGTGATTGCCAGAACTCTGCACCGAAGGCCCAAAAGAAGTAACCGAGCAATGCGGCGCTGACAAACAGGGTAAAGAACAGCGGCTCGATTTCGTTTTCGTCATCTTTCCAGCCCTCCGTCAATTTCAGCATGAAGTTGAAGAAGGGATCTAGCCACTTCATGACGTATAGACCGAACAGGATAACGGCCACACCACCCAACCGGGTTAATATCGTCGGGATGTCGATGCCGATGCTGTCCAGAAAAGATGCTGCTGCTGATGTTAGCAGGCCAAATCCCACAAAGAAGAAGGTGAATCCCAGCACGAATGATAGACCGTGCAAGAATGTGCCAAATTTGCGGGGCTGTTCTTTGCCAGCTTCGGTGGTGGCACGCCCCCCCATATAGCCGACATAGGCGGGCACAAGTGGCAATACACAAGGCGAGATAAATGATACCAGTCCCGCCATGAATGCCAATCCAATGCTCAGGTTTTCGATTTCCACGCTTTCACCTCTTAAGTGCTATCAGGTTTCGTAGTTTAGGACGGCTACGCTGACCTGATTTCTTACATTGCAACTTCAAATTCCACCTGCTCTGGTTGCACCCAGCTATACAATGCCCGCGCTGCGAGTGCCGATAGCTCAATGTAGTCATGTCGCTTGGCGGCATGGTTGAAGTCGTGATGCCAATAGACGCCGCCGATGGTCAATGCGCCGCCGTTTATGATGAGATGCCAGGGAGCGCCGTGCCG
This sequence comes from Aggregatilineales bacterium, assembly GCA_965215855.1. Classification (GTDB taxonomy): domain Bacteria; phylum Chloroflexota; class Anaerolineae; order Aggregatilineales; family J027; genus J027. The sequence continues at coordinate 2,237,931 of CBDCER010000003.1, forward strand.
GGTTCCGTTGGCATCCGTTACTGTTTGCCCTGGCTGCATGTCGGTAATTGTTATTTGGCGTGGCAAAGTCTTTGGTACGCGACATTTGAGACGCATGATATGGCGTTCATTTTCGTAGGCGTCAATATGGTGCTGGTGAATGATGATGAGTTGTTTAGAATGAGATGCGCGACGGGGTAGTGTAGGGGGATGAGAGATCATTTGAGAAGACAATGTCTGAGTATTTGGGTGATGGGGGCGCTGTAGCACCTCTCTACGGTTCATGTACTCAGGTGGCCTTTGTATATGGTGAGCTTGTAGCCAGCCGCTTGCCGTTTGTAGCCATATACTCCCCGTATCATCGACCAATGCACGCTCGGCCCACAAAACACCACCATGTCCAATCCGTGCCAACAGCGGCGCACTGGCCGCACAATATTGCCGGATGGCTGCAAAAGGCGCGATGACTTCTACCCAGGTTGGAAATCCCTGGGAAGTGATCGTCGCGTCGGGATCGGGAGGCAACATGGGCTGCATGAGAGCCGTCGGGGAAAATCCATCGCCGATTTGTATCCAGTCGTCGTTGGCGTGTGACTGTATGTAGTGAATACTATCCGGCCAAAGGACAGCGATGACTGGGGCATGGAAATTAGGACGTGCCCGCAAAGGTACGGTGGCTAAGGCCCGCACCCGTAGCGGTTGGTGACTGGCGCTGGCAACCCAGGGAAAATGCAGGGCGGCCAGACTCAACCCAGCAAATTGCAAAAACTCGCGGCGTGTAATTGATGTAGACATGTTGTCATTATAGGGTAACTTTGTTCGAGGGGGAATAGAAGGCGATCCGTGCCAATGCTATTGCCCCGCCCAACAATGCTCCGGCTATTGTCCAGGCGGGCGCACGCAGCCAGATGTCTGCCACTACCTCACCAGGGAAATCAAGCGCGAGGTGTGAGTGTTGCACATTTTTGAAGAGCATCAGCATAAACGTCATAAATACGCTACTCAAGCCCAAGAGTGCCCCCAGGGCAATCATGCCTGGCAGCCAGATTTTGGGTGACGGGGTACGCCCGCCGAAGCGAACCACCACTGTCAGGCTAATGACCATGAAAGCCAGCCCAATGCCCAGTGCGGCGGTCAGGAGCATGTGCGTGCTTTCGGAAGACAGCCAGATCATCAGTACCACACCATAGAAAACGGCGGTGTAGATATGGCGGTCTGTGCGGCGAGGAATTGTCAATTTTCCGATCATGATATTGCCTCCCGAAATTTTCTGGTCCACACTCCATATGCTGATGGCACAATGACATCTGTATTTTGGCAGGGCGTCTTTGCATCGGGCTATAATACAATCACACTATATCAAACTAAAGAGAAGTTGCCAGGGGTTGCCGATGTCTGTTGAAGTTACCCATGAAAAGCTTGCAACAATCAGTATCTTTCAGGATCTATCAAAAGAGGCGCTCAGTGAGTTGGCGGGACAGTGTCGTTTGATTCGACTGTCAGCGGGCGAAAACTTGTTTGTGCAGGGCGACACGGCACGCACGCTCTATTTGATAGATAGCGGTCAGATTGAGGTGATGCGTGAGTATGAAGAAGGGGAAACCATTCGGCTGGCGACGCTTGGCTCGCAAGCTGTCATTGGGGAGCTGTCCATGCTCAGTAACATGCCGCGCACGGCCACAGTGGTTGCTGCCACAGACACGGTCTTGATTGCGCTGGATAGTGATGTGTTTTTTGCGTATCTGGGGCGTTATCCTAGCATGGCGGTTCAAATTTTGGTGCAACTCAGCCGCCGTTTGCACCAAATGAATCTCAAATTGCGTGAATTAGGTGCGACTGACCCCGATGCTCGACTCGCTAGCTTGATTCTGTTTCTGGCTGAGGATCAGGGGCGCATCAGGACAGGTCTCGTCACCACTAATTTCCGTTTGCAGCGCATTGCGCGGGCGGCAGGTGTCGAGATGGAGTGGTTGCAACAGACATTGGATGATTGGCAGGAAGAAGATTACATCGGATTGGATGGACGACGGTTGTTGATTCACTCGCCGGAGGGTTTGATGGAAGTTGCGGGTTGGGGATGATAACGGTTTCGGCTCCGGGCAAATTGTTCCTACTGGGCGAACATGCAGTGGTTTACGATGGCAAGTGCTTGGTGACTGCCGTCGATTCGCGCTTACGGATGACTTTATCGCGTCAGAATTCGGCTACGTTGACAATTACTGCACCGGATGTCGGCCTGGATAAATGGTCTGCGCCGTTGACAACGGTCGTCAGCAAGACAGACTTCAGTGGTCCCAGTGCCTTTATCGAAAGTTGTGTGGCACTCTTTTACCGTCAATATCCGTTTGCGGAGGGGCTACAAATCGAAACGGCCAGTGATTTTGGTGCAACACTGGGCCTCGGTAGTTCATCGGCGACAGTGGCGGCGGCAGTGTTTGGTTTAGCGTCGCTGCTAAATGTAGATTTATCTCGACGGCAATTGTTTGATATGGGGGTGGAGGCTATTCAACAGGTGCAGCATCTGGGTTCAGGGGCTGATTTGGCGGCGGCGATATATGGTGGCACGCTTTACTATTCCAACCAATCTCCCAGAGACATCACGCCGCTAGACATCAACGACCTTCCGCTGCTCGTCGTCTATAGTGGAGCTAAAGCCGGAACCGTTAGCTATGTGAAACAGGTCCGGCAATTGCGCGATGAACGGCCGACGATTATTCAACCCATTATTGCGACGATGTTGACAATTGTTGATGCTGGACGCGAGGCTCTGGAAAATCATGACTGGGAACACCTGGGACAGTTGATGAACATACAACATGGATTGCTGCATGGGGTGGGCGTTGATACGCTGTCCTTAGCTGAGATTGTCTTCGCGGCCCGCGATGCGGGGGCAATGGGGGCTAAATTAAGCGGGGCAGGCGGCGGTGATTGTGCCATTATTCTATGTCAACCCGATCAATGTATATCAGTCCGCGCTGCCCTGGAGTTGGCTGGAAAACGCGTTCTGGATTTCAAACCCAATGCAGCTGGCGTCCACCTCGAAGCCTGAGTTGATTTTGCTCGGCGAGGATTTGCCATGCGGAGCCTATGTGCTTCGTATACATGTTGAGAAGGCGCTGCATATTCGCTTTGGGCGTTTCAAAGGTGGCAAAGTTGTCGGCGTTTCAGCAGGCGAGTATGCGTATGTGGGATCGGCGATCGGACGGAAGGGATCTACAACTTTGGCGGCTCGCCTGATCCGTCATGCTACCCGCAGTGATGGTTCGCTACCACATTCTATCCGGAAAGAAATCATACGACAGCTTGGTGGAAAAACCCCGAAGGCTAAAACTCTGTTTTGGAATATTGATTATTTGTTGGATGAACAGGCGGCTACGATTGTACAGGTCTATGTGCTTCGTAGCATGAAACACCTGGAGGTGGCTGTTGCTCAGACCATGATGCAAGACGCTGTGGTTTTTGAGAGTGGCTTAGGTGCTAATGATGCCCCCGGCCAGACCCATTTGCTGCGAATTGAATATGGTGATGTGTGGTGGGATTCCTTGAGAGAACGTCTTCTGCTGATAGATTGATATTGTTCCTGTGACAGATCGCCGTAGACTTCGTGCTTTTATCGGGAACTATTGGTATATTTAATCAACGTCTCACTGGTATTGGGCAAACCAAATGTCAATAAATCGCTACGAAATCCGGCTGCCAGCAGAGAAACATAGCCTCAATCGTGTCTACGATTTTTTCCGCGAGACCAGTCAAGACATTGGTTTGTCGCCCCAAGCCCACTTCGATATTGAACTGTCGATTGAGGAAGCCCTGACCAACGTCATTACCCATGCCTATGAAGACTACATAGGCGATTTTATGCTACGGATCACGCATGAAGGCAATTGGGTGGAAATAACTATTCAGGATTGGGGCAAGCCATTTAATCCCGACACCATTAAACCGTTTGACTACAGTGCGCCAGTTCATACACGGATCAACGGTGGCATGGGCGTCCATTTCATGCGAACTTTGATGGATAGTGTCCAGTACCGGTTTGATGAAGTTGAAGGGACGATTCTGACCATGACGAAGAATCTTGATCCATTCTCGCAGCCCCCACCAATACAGGAACAGATTGAACACGAACTCCAGGTTTTTGATGATGTGGCACGGGCTATCTCGACAGAACATGATCTTAATACCCTGTTAGATTTAATTGTGGATAAGCTGACGGATGTGGTCAATGCAGATCGTGGCACATTGTATTTGCTGGATCATGAAGAAGATGAACTGGTTTCAAAAATCCTGCAGGATGAGACAGGTCGTCTGAGTGAAATCCGGCTGAAAGTAGGGGAAGGTATTGCTGGGCATGTGGCGGCCACAGGCGAGACCATCAATATCAAATCGGCTGAAGATAGTCCCTATTTCGCTAAAAACTTTGATAAACGTTCCGGCTATCAGACGCGCACCATGATCTGCACACCGATGCGCGATGCACTGGGCCAGATCAATGGCGTGGTGCAGTTGCTGAACAAGCGGGATGGTGTGTTTACACGCCGTGATGAAGTCATTTTGCAAGTGTTGGCGTCGCAGGCGGCCATTGCTATCGAAAACGCTCGTTTGCTGGCCTCGGAGCAGGAGCGTCGTCGGGTTGCTGATACGTTGCGCGAAGTCTCCTCAATCATCAACAGCGCCTTCGAGTTAGAGGAGGTGTTGGCCTTAATCCTGCGTGAAGTGGAACGTGTGTTGCCGTTTGAAAGCACGGCGATTTTGCTGATTGAGGGGGAGGAGTTGGTGGTCCGTGCTGCTAGAGGATTCTCCATTCCTATTGAGTATAGTTTGCCAATCTTCCGGCTCGACGAAAACGCCTTAATTCATGAGCTGGTACAGAGTCGGACGCCCATTATCATCCCTGACGTTTTAGAAGACCCACGTTGGATTGATATTGAAGAAACACGCGGCATACGGTCATGGTTGGGCATTCCGCTCATTGTGGAAAATCACGTAATTGGAGAATTGGGGCTCAATCATGGAACGCCCAGTATTTACCGTCAATTCCATGCCGAAATCGCGCTGACATTTGCGAACCAGGCTGCGGCTGCCATCGAACGGGCACGCCTGCACCAACAGACGCTTCTTCAGGCGCGATTGCAACAAGAAGCCGAGACGGCTCGCCGAATCCAATCCAGTCTATTGCCGGACGCTGCACCGCAAATTGAAGGATGGGACATTGCTGCCAGTTGGCAGCCCGCCAAAGAAGTTGCTGGCGATTTCTATGACTTCATCGACTTGCCGGAAGATCGTCTGGGGTTTGTGGTAGCAGATGTTTGTGGCAAAGGCATTCCCGCCTCGCTCTTCATGGCCGTCTCACGCACGGTTTTTCGTGTGTTGGCGCTGGCTGATACACCGCCTGCATTATTGCTGGCCGATGTCAACAATAAACTGAAAGCCGAAAGTACCGCCAATATGTTTGTGACGCTGTTCTATGGCATCTTGAACATTAGGACAGGCGAATTGCACTATAGCAATGGCGGCCACAATCCGCCGATATTGTTGCGGCAACACGGTGATACATTGTCGATTGGCTCGAGTGGCCCGGCATTGGGCGTTTTTCCGAATGTGCCATATGAAGCGACTACGCTCACGATAGTTCCAGGAGATGTGTTGGTGGTCTACACCGATGGCGTGACGGAAGCGATTAATGATGAAGAGGAGGAATTTGAAGAAGACCGCTTAACGGATTGCATCTCCGACAATCGTGATGAAACAGCCCAACTTATTAACCATAGTATCCAGCAGGCGGTTCGTGAATTCACGGCTGATGCTCCTCCGGCTGATGACGCGACCATTTTGGTCATCAAGCGCACCGTGCCATCTTAAAGAAATCTAATGCTCATCAACATAGCTACTATTGGGAAGCACAGGGTGCTGATGACACTCCTATCACATAACAAAATACACTTGCAGAATTCTGATTTTGCCGTTTATCTTTAAGGGTAAGCTGTTTTCTTATTTCTAAATTGAAAGGGTAAGCATGGCTACCAGAAAAGTTCCGAGCGACCTGGATATTGCACAGGCTGCAACGCTGCACCCCATTCTTGATATTGCAGCAAAAGTTGGTTTGACTGAAGACGACCTGGATCTTTACGGCAAATACAAAGCAAAAGTTCATCTGGATGTGCGTGAACGCTTTGCTGATCGCCCGATGGGTAAATATATCGATGTGACCGCCATCACCCCGACCCCGCTGGGTGAAGGCAAGACCACCACGACGGTTGGTTTAACACAGGCGTTGGGCAAAATCGGTCACAATGCGGTGTGCTGCATTCGTCAGCCAAGTATGGGGCCGACCTTTGGCATTAAAGGTGGCGCAGCTGGTGGCGGCTACAGCCAGGTCATCCCCATGGAGGATTTCAACCTGCATCTGACCGGTGATATTCATGCCATCAGTGTTGCCCATAGCCTCGTTGCAGCAGCGATTGACGCACGTTGGTATCACGAGAGTATTCGCAACGATGAGAGGCTGGCAAAAGTGGGCCTCAAACGCCTGAATATCAATCCCTATGACATCACCTGGCGGCGTGTGGTCGATATGAATGACCGTGCGCTGCGGAATGTCATCGTGGGGTTGGGGCCGCGTGCTGACGGGTTTGAGCGCCAGACGGGTTTCGACATCACGGTTGCTAGCGAACTGATGGCAATTTTGGCGCTGACCACTGGTCTCCAAGATTTACGTGAGCGCGTGGGGCGTGTGGTTATCGGCAACAACATGGATAAAGAACCGATTACACTGGAAGACCTGGAAGTGGCCGGCGCAGTCACGGTACTGTTAAAAGACGCTTTGATGCCGAATCTGCTGCAAACGCTGGAAGGGCAACCTGCCTTTGTCCATGCCGGGCCATTTGCCAATATCGCGCACGGCAATAGTAGTGTAATCGCCGACCAGGTGGCTCTGCCCATTTCCGACTACGTAGTGACGGAAAGTGGCTTTGGCGCAGACATCGGCATGGAGAAATTCTTCAACATCAAGTGTCGTACCAGTGGCCTGATTCCGGATTGCGTCGTGCTGGTCTCTACGATTCGTGCCCTCAAGATGCACGGCGGGGGGCCGCGTGTGGTTCCTGGCCGTCCACTCGATTCGGCCTATACCAGCGAAAATCTGGAATTGTTGGAAGCTGGGGCAGTGAATATGGTGGCGCATATCGAAGTGGCGCGGAAATTCGGCGTGCCGGTCGTGGTTGCCATCAACCGCTTCACCGATGATACGGATGCTGAGGTCGATTTGGTGAAACGCATCGCTGAAGAAGCTGGAGCATATGCCGCTGTAGCTACTGATCACTGGACATGGGGCGGCGATGGCGCACTCGATCTGGCGCAGGCTGTAGCTGACGCCTGTGAGCAACCGAGTGACTTCAAATTCTTGTATGATGTCAACTTGCCCATCAAAGAGAAAATTGAGATCATCGCCCGCGAAGTTTATGGAGCCGATGGTGTGGTATTCGAGCCACTGGCCGAGAAGCAAATTAAGAGCTATGAAGCTAATGGCTTTGGCAACCTGCCCATCTGCATGGCGAAGACACACCTCAGCCTCAGCCACGACCCGAACCTGAAGGGCCGTCCAACTGGTTTCATCGTTCCAGTGCGCGAAGCACGTGCCAGTATTGGAGCTGGGTTCATCTATCCGCTGTTGGGTGAAATGCGGACTATGCCGGGCTTGCCTTCCAGACCAGCCTACATGGGTGTGGATATTGATGAGGATGGGCGCGTCGTTGGCCTGTTCTAAAATTTGATTGTTGATGTGCTATGATTAAGGGGAGATGCCACAACATTTCCCCTTAATTTTTGGCTGGAGGGACATATGCGGGATGTAAGTAGTATGGTCGAAACCGCGCTGGCGGCTTATAAGTCTGGCAAGAAATCCAAAGCGCGTGAAATGTTGACGGAAGTGGTGGATATTGCCCCCCATAACGAGAAGGGGTGGCTTTATTTAAGCTTGGTGGTTGATTCGCTGGATGAGCAGGAAATTTGTCTGGAGAATGTGCTGGCAATTAATCCTCATAATGTGCAGGCGCAAAAGGCGCTGACCGTGATATTAGAAAAACAAGGGAAACCACCCAAAACATTCGCGGCTCCACCAACTCCGCAAATTCCACCAGCTCCAACGCCCGTGCCGCCAACCCCAACGCCTGCTCCTGCGGCCCCCGAAGATGGTATGGGACCTGGCTGGGGTGATATGCTTGATGCCACTCCCGATATGGACTTTGCTGACTTTGCGCCAACTACACCTGTCGCCAGCCCTCCCGAGACAACTACACCTGATTCAGCAACAGCTAATCCCTCTGCTTCTGCCACAACGGCAGCTGAGGATACCAGTTGGCTCGACGAAACCCCCTGGCAGGTTGATGCTAGCGATCCAGCTATTAGCGGTGGAGGCCTTGATCTTGGTTCCGGTTGGCCGGAAGCTCCCCCTGTTGCTGAGGATGAAGCTATTCCAACTAGTGTGGAATGGGGTAAAGAGGAAGCCAGCACACCATCTTATCCTGATTCTGGACAGGTGGTTGATGAGCCAGTATCTCAAGAGTGGGATAATTGGATGAGCAGCATGAATCTGGGAAGTAGTGAGGATGCGGCGACTTCGGATTCTGTGGCCTCGTTTGGCACTACTGTACCCTCTGAAGCTCCAATTGAAACACCAACAGAGATTCCTGTAACCAGTGCTGATCCCGTATCTACTACCGACACCGATGCGGACGATGGTTGGTCGGCGATGTGGAGCGCGGGTGATGGTGTTGATCTTGAAGAGGAATCCTCGCCATTTACAAGCCCGATTAATGATGTCACCGAAGCTGCTATCGAGGAGTTTGCAACAGCGACGGATGTCGATAGTTTGGATGACGACCTGGCATCGCTTGATGAAATGCCGAGTAGTGCCAGTGCGTTGTATGATGTTGATGATGAAGACGACGATGATTTCTTCGACCTGGGCTTTTTGGATGATGCTGAACATCAGGCTAAATCGCGAGCAATGCAATTTTTTGCCCAAATTCCCGATGAGATTCAAGTGGGTGATCAATCTGGTGGTGGGAGAGCCGGAGTCGTCATTCTATTTTTGCTGAATTTATTGGCTGTGGCGGGATTGGTCGCTCAATTTATAGTGAACTGAATTTCAGTAGCACAGCACAAGTGCCGTAAAATACTGCCCACTAGCCAATGTAACCAGTGGGCAGTTGTATTTCATGGTGTGTTAGACGACAATGCTCATCATATAGCGTTGAGCAATGTAGATCATCTTGCGTGGTTCTTTGTCGCCCAGATAGCGTTGCACCTGCTCTGAAGCCAGAACCTTCGCTTTGGCATCTTCTTCGCTGATGTCTGCCGGAACCTGAATCTTGTCGCGCACTTTGCCATTGATCTGCACGACCAAAGTCACCACGTCTTCGGCAGCGATGTCTGCGTCGTATTCCGGCCACTCTTGCAAATGGATGCTGTAGGGCAGACCCAACCGTGACCACAACTCCTCAGTAACAAACGGCGTTATAGGGGCCATCAAACGCAACATAGTATTGACAATTTCTTCCCAGGTTTCGCGGCCAATGGATTGATTGCGGACTGCGGCTTTGATCTCATTCCGCAACCCCATCAATGCCGCGACAGCCGTATTGAAACTGAAGCGTTCCATGCTGTTGCTGACCTGTTGAATGGCCTGATGTGCTTTACGGCGAATGTCGCGCTCGACTTTGGGATCGCCGGTTGCAGAGGGTGGCCCAACATTGACAATTTCACACACATCGTTGATCCAACGCACGACGCCCTGTACACCTTTGGGATCCCAGGGGCCACCCTTTTCCCAATCGAAGGCGAACATCAGATAGGCGCGTACCGTATCACCGCCATATTGCGCTACCAATTCATCGGGGTTGACGACGTTGCCCTTGCTCTTGGACATGCGCTGGATGTCTAGATGATGCTGCAATTGATCGACACGGGCCTCACCTTCCATCTCCGGAATAATGATTTCCGCATCCGGCAAGATTTCGACGGTCTTCAACTCGTCACCCATCTGCACGTTGATGATGTTCTCGGTGCGACGCATGACCTCGCCCATCACGCCATCAAATGATGATGGTGCATCTTGCGGATCAATAACCTCGACGCGCTCGGCGAACAGTTTGCTATCTTCGGTATAGCCCGATGCCAGCACGAAGTGGCCGGTCCGCTCCGCACCCAAGACTTGCCCTTGATTGCGTACCACGATCATTGGCTCGTCGAACAACTCATCTGGATTTCGCCCATGTTGCTGCATGACCTCAGCCGTTTTATCAAAGATACCCAAATCACGCATCGCTTTGGTGAAAAAGCGTGTATATAATAGATGCATGGTGGCGTGTTCGGCCCCGCCAGTATAGGTATCGACAGGCAGCCAGTAGGCCGCTTCTTCGGGGTCGAAGGGCGCAGCATCAAATGCTGGCGACAGGTAGCGATATTGATACCAGGATGAACACATGAAGGTGTCCATGGTATCCGTCTCGCGGCGGATTGGAGTGCCGTCTTTATCGGTTGCATACATAAACGGCTCGTGATAAGTCAGTGGGCTGCGGCCTGTCGGCATGAACTCCACGTCTTCGGGTAACACTACCGGCATGGCGGCATCATCAACAGCACGAACCGCGTCATTACCGTCGTAGATCATCGGAATGGGTGCGCCCCAATAGCGTTGACGGCTGATTAACCAATCGCGCATACGATAGTTAACGGCTTCCTCACCGATGTTTTGCGCTTCCAACCAATCAATCACATCATTAATAGCCGGATTCTTGCGCCCTTTCCGATTGTTAGAATCTGTTCCATCGAATTGGCCGCTATTAATCATCAAGCCCGCGCCATCATACGCGGCTTCCATTGTGTTGCCATCGAAGTTTTCGCCTTTGGGCTGGATGACGGGCCGCACTTCCAGGTCAAATTTGCGGGCGAACTCGAAGTCGCGCTGGTCATGGGCAGGAACGGCCATAATTGCGCCTGTGCCATAGCTAATCATGACATAATCAGCAATCCAGATCGGGATGCGCTCGCCATTCACAGGATTGGTGGCATACCCGCCGGTGAAGATGCCGGTTTTCTCGCGGTCTTCGGCCATGCGCTCGATTTCGGTGGCGTTGACCGCATTTTCCCGGTAGGTTTCTATGGCGTCGCGCTGGTCGTCTGTCGTCACCTTATCTACCAACGGATGCTCCGGAGCCAACACCATAAACGTTGCCCCCCACAGCGTATCAGGCCGTGTGGTGAAGATTTCAATGGGATCTTCATCTTCGGTATGGAAGGTCACTTTTGCACCTTCGCTACGCCCAATCCAGTTGGTTTGCATGATGCGGATGGGTTCCGGCCAATCTATCCCCGCGAAGTCCAACAACTCATCGGCGTAATCCGTGATTTTGAAGAACCACTGTGTCATCAATTTCTGGATGACAGGCTGGCCGGTGCGCTCGTCTTTGCCATCAATGACCTGCTCGTTTGCCAACACGGTCTGCAAAGTGGGCGACCAGTTGACCAGTGCCTCACCGCGATAGGCCAGACCATGTTCGTAGAACTTTTTGAAGAACCATTGCGACCATTCGTAATATTCCGGCGTGCAACTGATGGCCTCACGCTTCCAGTCGAACATAGCGCCCATGCTCCGCAGTTGGCCGCGCATCCGCTCGATGTTGGCATAAGTCCATTTCCAGGGATGGATATTGCGTGAAATGGCAGCTTGCTCGGCGGGCAGCCCAAAGGCATCGAAGCCCATTGGGAATAGCACGTTGTAGCCCTTCATCCGCATATAACGAGCACGGGCATCGGATGGAGTCATGGCAAACCAGTGACCGATATGCAAGTCACCAGAAGGATAGGGCAACATAGTCAGCGCGTAGTGTTTGGGCCTATCCCAATCTACATTGGAGCGATAAATTTGATCGGCTTCCCACTGGCGTGCCCAGTGGTCTTCGATTTCCTGGTGGACATAGTCCTGGGTGCGTACTTGATCGGTCATTGGGATTCCTTCCTACTACTCATCGACGTTCATTCAATATTCACAACAAAAAACCGCAGCCATCGCCGCGGTTCTCCTAATCACCCAGAGTTGATATTTAGAGCGCCGTGTTGCTCCTAGACGGATTAACGTTTGGTTTGGCGCGGTTCATCACGTACCGGAATGGGTTGAGGAGCCTGTGGCGTGGGCCAAAGTGCTTTTTCAAGGCTTTCAAGCAACCGACGGAGTCGGTCAGCAAGGGTTTGCTTTTGCTGATTCTGGTTTGCCATAACAAGCTCCTTTATTGGTGGCATAGTTAAGCTTTGTTTTCATTATAGAGAAAGTCTCAAAAAAGTGAAATCTTACTCATCAAACGTTAAAACAAAAAATCCTTGTTCGCCACATAGGGACGAAAAGGATTCCGCGGTACCACCCTGATTGATAATAGTGTTTGTGGACCCAAAGGGATTCGAACCCTTGACCTCTACAATGCCATTGTAGCGCTCTCCCAGCTGAGCTATGGGCCCATGTCTATTACCCACTTCATTCACGTTTAACGCACGTTAGACGGCATCACCTACTGTGTGTTTCAATGATGCGGCTCCTGGGCGAGTTCAGCCGGGGTGTTGGGCTTACACCATTCCCAACTCGCTAGAAAAGTGGCTTACTACTCCCATTCAATGCCTGTGGAGCTTATAAGATTGCTTGCATTGTAAACGTCGGGCCGGCTGATTGTCAAGGATTTATTTCGGCGCTAGACAAGATATAAGCGGTAACTTGCCCACTGGTGGTACTGGTGCTACACTTAAGCCGTCGTTGTTGTGATTGATGTTTTAAAAAGATGACTCGGCCTTGTGTCGGGAGGTTTATATGCCCAGAAAGAATTTTGTTATCATCCTATTTATTTTGACATCACTGGCGATTGCAGGGTGCAGGGTGCGTTCAGCCGGAGAAGACCAGGACCCCACGCCGCGCAGTGTCTCGGCTAATCATATATCCAATTCGTCGCCCACGCCGGAAATTCCCATTAGCGCAACACCCACCACAATAGGGTTTACACCAACGGCGACATTGGCAGCTCCTACAAATACGCCTACACTTGATACAGGGCAGACTAGTATTAGTGCATCGCTGACACCTATGGTTGCTTCACCGACGGCAACCATCCAAGTATTTGTCTTATCGCCCACCTCAACGTGGACCAGTATGCCAACGGCAACAACCACCTCCAGTAGCACACCAACTTATACTGCGACCGTCACGAACACAGCAACCCATACACCAACTTTGACATTTACACCATCGCATACACCGACTTCGACTCCGACGGCTACTCCGACGTCGCGATTCACTGCTACATTTACACCTTTCCCGCCGCCGAGTTTCACGCCCGTTGGAGCATCTATAGAAACGGGTATTGGTGGTGGTGACCCAGCAGTGCAGGCGGTGGCTCCTAGCGCAACTCCCACACTGCCGCCACCACCGCCGCCACCGCCAACTCAGGTCGCGCAATTTGCCCCAACGGAGACACTGAATCCTAACCAGGCAACCGCTACAGCTTTCATTGTACAAGCGACTCATACGGCAGCGGCTGCTCAAGGTACATTTTTCCCAACATCAACTCCATTAGGGGCGGGTGCAGGTGGCGCGTTCTTCACCCCGACATCTACCCCTGTGCCAACGCAGGAATACCCGGATTGTGACCACTACATTGATGCCGGAGCCACGTTAGGCAGCATTGCTCGGTTATATAACCTCGATGAGGAAGTGCTGGCGGAGTACAATGGTATTGAAGACGTAGACCATATCGAAGCAGGAGATATTTTGGTTATCCCTGGATGTGGGCGTATTCCTACTATCACACCTACTATCTCATTGACACCCAACCAGACCCAGACGGAGGCCGCCTATGACAACACAACTGGCCCCATTCAATATACGGTGGTGGCGGGCGATACTATCTACAGACTGTCGGTGCGCTTTGGCGTGAGCATGGCTGAATTGTTGGACGCCAATCCAGTTATTCGAGATAGCAATATTGATGAAATTGACATAGGGCAGGCGATTACCATTCCGCGGCGCTCGCGTCCTTTGACAACTGGCACGCCGACTGTTACGCCAGCGAGCAGTGGTGGAGCCGCAGGCTGATTGTAGTGGAATAACAACCAACAGAATCTAATGGCTCACATCATTGACGGTGTGGGCCGATTTTTTGTGGAGGAGCTGATATGGCCGATCAGGATGATCTGATTGAAATCGAAATTGATGACCAACCGATTTATGAGGGGCGGGTTGTTAACCTTCATCTCAAGCGTGTGCGACTGCCTAATGGCGAAGTGACACGCCGTGAAATTGTCTTGCATCATGGTGCAGTGGCGATGGTTCCACTGTTTCCGGATGGGCGTGTGATGCTGGTGCGGCAGTTTCGTAAGGCCGCCGAACGTGTGCTGTTGGAGGTTCCGGCGGGTGTCCTCGAACCTGGCGAAGACCCTCATGATGCTGCAATCCGAGAATTGCGAGAAGAAATCGGCTATCGCCCTGGCAAGCTGACTCGACTAGGCGGGATTTTCGTTGCGCCCGGCTACACCACCGAATATATTCACCTCTATCTGGCACAGGAATTAGAGAAGGCTCCACTTGCTGCTGATGGCGATGAGTTCTTGGAACCTGTCGCTTACACATTGGATGAAGCCATTGAAAAAATCATCAACGGCGAAATCGAAGATGCAAAAACAGTTTCCAGCCTTTTGATGGTTGCGCGTCGCCGTTGAGTTTGTCTGATTCATACAACAAATTTGGGCGGCTTTCGTGCAAAACAACCATTTTTGTTCCAGGCTTTCTGTCATACAGTGTGTATGCACAGCAAACTTCTGCGGTTTCTCTGTTCTTTCATTGAATGGCTCCGAAACTGCACATGGGGATGCAAATATCCGGTAGCCGACTATGGGGGCTGGCTGCCGGATATTTGTTTTGCAGCCTCAACCACACTATACTGCCTCAAATAGCTTTGATGATAATTTATAAGGATAACCGATTATGTTTGGATCGGCAGTGATTGATACCGCGATTGGCATCATTCTGCTTTTCTTCGTGGTGAGTACGATTTGCTCAACTGCATATAGCCTGATTGCACGGATGCTGAATACACGGGGGCAGATGCTTAATGAAAGCCTGGAGCGGTTGCTAGGCCCCGATATATACGAAAAATTGATGCACCACCCCTTGATCTATGAGAACCACCTAAAGCTAAAACGCGCAGGATTTACTCGTATTCTGGAAATGGAATATCAAACACTTCCCGATTATATCGACCCCGACACGTTTGCGCGGGTACTCACTGAGATTTTGGAGAAGGCCGCTAACTCGTCGGATTTGACACGCTATCTGCCGGATGAACTGACGCCGCCTATTGAATATTTCCTTGAGGAAATTCAGGAAAAACAAAAGACATTCATGGCTGTGAAAGTGGAAGTCGAGCAATGGTTTGATCAACGCATGACGATCTTATCACGCTTGTTCAAGGAGCGGGCACAGTGGTGGTTGATGGGGATTGCGCTGGCGGTGACGTTGATTTTTAACATTAACACGATTTTGATTGCTCAGGCTTTGTGGCAGGGGCCGACTTTGCGTGATGCGGTGGTGGCGGCGGCTGATACCCAGATTGAGCGGGTTACTGATGCTTCATTGGTGGGTGAGGGAGAAGATTTGCGCCCACCCGCTCAGATATTTGAGGAAGAGTTGGTAGCCTTGAATTTGCCAGTCGGTTGGACTGCACAAGAACTGGACGCCATTATTTTCCCAGAGTCGTTGGCACAGGTTGATGACCCAACACGTCCGGTCCCCCATTGGTTTACCAATTTGATCGGGTGGATGGTAACGGTGGCTGCTGCCATGTTTGGTGCGCCATTCTGGTTTGATTTGCTGCGGAAGGTGGTCAGTATCCGGTCTAAAGAGTGACCGTGTTGGTTTGATAGCTCATGGCGCGAGGGTGTAGGCAACAACCATGAGTTGCACTTCGCGCACAGCGGAGATATTCTCGCTTGGCAGTGCAATAACCGACACGTTGTAGTGGAGCAGTGTGCCTGGTTGCCACATTGACTCGGCATCCAGGCCGCTGGTTGGTTGCGCCGGTATGGCCGCCAGGATATCGTTTTCCGACGCGCCATAGAGCAAGAAATAGGCCACTGGTAAAATCAACGGATCAGGACTGGTGTTGGTGGCACTCCCACGAATCAATCTTTCGCTGGCGATAAATTCAGTTTCGGTTGCTGCATCCAGATGAGGAATAAAGCTATCAAAAGCACTTTCCTCTGTGTAGACTAATGCCGAAATCCCATCAAAGAAATCTGGCAGCAAATAATCACCTTGCAATACCACCACCTGGCCGGGTTGAATGTTGGTGAAGGCCGTGCTGAGGTTTTGGGTACTCAGGCGCAGGTCATCGGCGTCAATAAAATTCAAGCTGGCTTTGATGGTTCCAATGATGGATTCGCTGTCATTGCGAACGACCACAACGACATAGACACGACCGTCGTGAACGAAATAATTAGTAGCTAACACTGACAGATTATCTGTCGCCTGCACGCCGCGCGGCATGGCAAAACCAGAGGTATCGCTGCTCTGGCTCATGGGGTCGATCGTTGGAATGGTTTCTTGAGTCTGATCCATAGGGATGGGGGAAAGTGGTGTTGTTTGCGCTGGGTCGTTTCCACCACCGCAGGCAACAATCAATGATGCCAATAACCCCCAAAAGCCGATAGCGACAAAGCGCCACCGGCCATTTGAGTACCCAGGAGAGTTTTTACTGTGGGGCAACCTGGCAGACTTTATTAAAACACTAATTCGCTTCGGGTGAACCATGCGGTGTCGGTGTAAATGCTGAGAAGCCAAGCAAGTCTCGGTCTGATTCCCAGGGATAAATGATGAAGGCATCGGTGACCGCGCCATAAAAATCCGGTTCGGCTTTGGTAAAGAGCGAGCGATAAGGGTTGAAGTGAAAGACACATGTATAGGCTGTTGCGCCAGCGGCTTCACACCGGCTGCGGACGGCAGTGCTGGTGCGCCCGCTGCCCCATACATCATCCACCGTCAATACACGCCGCCCACCTAATAACTCGTTAGGTGGAAATTGCAGAAACCGGGGCCAGATTTTGGTTTCGTCTGGCATCAACGGATCGGGGGCGGCAAAGCTGACCGAAGCCGTCAAGACTTCACTGATGTCGAGTGCCTCTGCCAACAAGCCACCGGGCACAATGCCACCGCGTGTGATGATGACCATGGCGTCGAAGCTACCAGCACTCCGCAGTTGGGGGACGAGAATATCAACCAGTTTATCAATATCATCCCAGGTCAATAATTCCTGCCGAATGGGAGGTTTTTTAGACATCAAACGCCTCCTGCCTAATCGTCGCTCTTGGGCGCATCATCCTGCGGAGCCTCATCTTGCGGTGCATCATCCTTCGATGCCGTTTCCTTTTCTTTTTCTTTTGCCGTTGTAGCTGTATCCCCGATTTCCGCGTGCGGGCCACCATCTACCACGCCATCTTGCAAGTCGAAGATGAGATCTTTCAATTTATGAGGTTTTGCAATGCCATCGAAGCGAATTTCGGCCCCACTGGATCCGGCGGACTGAATCTCAACTAACCCGTAGCCCATGATGGATCCCCAGGCATTGGTTCTGACAGTGACGTCGGTGATGCGGGCCACTTGCATGGAGGTTTCTTCGCCGCCGATGATATTGCCGGTGCGTTGGATGATGCGGCGGTTGGTGACGGTGATAACATTCCGACGCCACAATATCACAACATAAAGCCCCAAGGTAAGAATTGTGCGCCACCAGAAACCCAGTGTGCGGGTACTGCGCCGAAATTCTGCAATAATTTCTTCGCGTTGAGACATAAGTCTATCTCCAGATAATCTAAACAAGATTTGATTGATCTTAAGTGTCTTCTTTTTGGTTAATGCTGTCAAGCGGTTGACAGTATGGATATAATCAGCGGGCGAAACTTTAATTCTTTTCGCCAAATTTCTAATGTACCTGAGATTCCAATGGAGGAAACCCATCAATGTTGCCAGAATTTCGGAATGAGCCTCTGACTGACTTCACCGACCCGCACAACATTCAGGCGTTTGCAGCGGCTATCGAAAACTTTCGCTCGACGTTGGGACAGAAGTATCCCCTCGTGATTGGTGGCGAAGAATACTGGACTGACGACACCTTTGATTCCATCAACCCCGCTCGTCCGGATGAGATCGTGGGGACATTTGCAAAGGGCACACGCGAATTGGCCGATAAAGCGGTGCGGGTTGCTCATGCCGCTTATCAAAAATGGCAATATACATCGGCTGATGAGCGAGCACGATATTTGCTGCGGGCTGCTGCTGAAATGCGCCGTCGAAAGCATGAATTCTCGGCCTGTATGGTTTTCGAGGTTGGCAAGAGTTGGGTGGAGGCTGATGCTGATACTGCCGAAGCGATAGATTTTCTAGAATATTATGCTCGACAGATGATGCGGCTCGATCAGGCACATACACTATTGGTACAGCATCCGACCGAAGAACTTGACCTGCAATATATCGCGCTAGGCGTTGGGGTGGTTATCCCGCCCTGGAATTTTCCGAACGCCATCATGACTGGCATGACCAGCGCCTCTATTGTCAGTGGCAACGGTGTTGTGCTGAAACCTGCCAGTACCAGCCCCATGATTGCTTATATGCTGGCTGAATTGTTCTGGCAGCAGGGTCTTCCGTCTGGCGTGCTGAACTTTCTGCCAGGTCCGGGTGGAACAGTGGGCGATACTATGGTCGATCACCCGCTGACACGCTACATCGCCTTTACTGGATCCAAAGAGATAGGACTGCGGATTTTTGAACGTGCTTCCAAAGTTCATCCCGGGCAATTGTGGCTGAAGCGGACAATTCTGGAAATGGGTGGTAAAGATGCTGTGGTGGTTGATGAAACCGCTGATTTGGAAGTGGCCGCACGTAGTATTGTTGCTGGCGCATTTGGCTTCCAGGGGCAAAAATGCTCGGCGGGCAGTCGGGCAATCATTGTGCGTGATGTATACGATTCAGTGACCGCACGAGTCGTCGAACTCACGAACCAGCTTTCTGTGGGTGAAACGGATCAGGGCGTGGATGTCTATATGGGACCAGTTATTGACAAAAAGGCTTTCGGTAGCATCATGGATTATATCCGTATCGGGCGCGAAAACCATCAATTACTGGCAGGCGGCGAAGCTATCGAAACGGATACGAATGCCTACTTCATTCCACCGACGGTATTCGGTGATGTGCCGGGTGATGCTGTGATTGCTCAGGAAGAAATCTTTGGACCGGTGTTAGCAATGATCCCCGCCAACGACTTTGACGACGCCCAACGGATTTTCAATAGTACGGAGTATGGCCTGACTGGTGCGCTGTTCTCACAAGACCGTGCCCGTTTGGAACGCGCTCGTCGCGAATTTCATGCTGGCAATCTTTACCTCAATCGTAAATGTACGGGGGCGTTGGTGGGTGTGCATCCCTTCGGTGGCTTCAATATGAGCGGCACGGATAGTAAGGCTGGGGGGCCAGACTATCTGTTGTTGTTCACGCAGGCTAAGAGTATCGCTGAAGCTCGATAGTATTCCTCACACTAACCTAATGCTGACACGACGGTTCTCCAGTGGAGTCGTCGTGTTTTTTGTCCAGTTGCGTCTTGCGCAAATTTCCCTAGAATGTGATTTATAGGTGTCTATAGAAATGGAGGTGGGAAACCCCAACATGAAAGCTCATGTAACATTCTCTTTTAGTTGGCGCACACTGGCTGGTGTGGGTGCAGTAATTTTGCTTAACGTGGTGATCTTTGCTGTAGTTGGCGGTCTTTCTTTGAGTTCGGTGGATGTTGCGCTGGCTCAAGAGGGTGGTGATGATGACAAAGCCGCCCCGATGGACTTTTATCCTGAGCCATTTGCTGGTGGTGCAATGGCTTATTCGCTACGTGACCCCTGGGACAAGAGTGACTTGACCTTCTATTTCCACAATTGCCCGAGCCGGCTGGACTGCGAACAAGGGCGTGATGCTGTGCGCGAGGGTTTTCAGGCCTGGGCGGTTGTGTCGGCCCTGACATTTGAGGAAGTGTTCGATGTTTCGCAGGCCGATATTGAAGTCACCTGGACAGTGAACGATCCTGAAGGATCACTGGGTGAGCCGGGTGGCGTGCTAGCTTATAATTACTTCCCGCGTTATGGCGGTGATATGTACATTGACGACAGCGAACCGTGGACCATTGGTGATCGTGGTGAGTATGACTTGGTGTTGGCTGCCACGCACGAAATCGGGCACGGCATTGGCCTGGATCACAGTGAATATACTGATGCCATCATGTATGCTTATGCTGGGAACGCGACTCAACTTGGCAATGATGACATTGAGGCTGTTCAGCGGCTTTATGGTCCACCTGATGGAGATACGCCACCGGCAACCGATAACAATACAGATGTTGACTCGCCCGATGGCGATATTCCGGCGTCCGAAGCCGATGTTGATGAGGTTACAGGTTCAATCGACAGCAATAACCCTTATGACATTTGGGACCTAGAAGTACAAGATGGGGTAACCGTCACGCTGACGATGACCCGAACAGATGGTGATTTGGACGCGCTGGTCGGTATATTGACCGAAGACCTCTCGGAAGTGTTGGCCGAAAATGATGATTGGGTCGGCACCGATTCTCGTGTGGTGTATACCTTTGAAACAGGTGGGGCCTATAAAGTCATTGCTACCCGCTATGGCTTGGATGGTGGATCGACTTCCGGCTCCTATTCTTTAACCGCTTCATATAGCACTGGTGGTGATACAGGTGGCGAAACCCCACCCTCGAATGAGCCGCCCGCACCGCAGGAAATCACCTGGCGTATCAGTAATTTTGCCGGTACCGAATTGTGTCAGATTTACTTCAGCCCCTCCACCAGCGACACCTGGGGATCGGATATGACTGAGGGTGATCCATTGCAAGATGGCTTCTACTATCAATGGCCTATCCAACCAGATTCCTATGATGTGCAAGTTTGGGATTGTTTTGGTAACAAGCTGGAACAATATAACATCAATGCAACACGTAATATCGATATTCAGATTTACCAAAATCGTATTACAGTTGTGCCGTTGGACGAACAACCGACAACAACCACAACCACGACAACATATGCTTGGCGTGTTTCCAACTATTCTGAATTCGAACTCTGTGTTATCTACTTCAGCTTGTCCACAGAGACAACCTGGGGAGAGAACCAGATCGTTGATGAAGATCCGCTAGCCCCGAACTTCTACTACCAATGGGATCTGGAGCCTGGTGTCTATGACATCCGTGTTGAGGATTGCTCCGGTGGTTTCCTCGAATTTTTTGAGATTGATTTGAGCGGTAATATCGAACTCGCCATTACCCAGAATCAAATTACCCCACGCCCGTTGCAATAGCGATTGGCAGCAATGCAAAACTGACATGGGTAGCCCAACTAGCGGGCTACTCATTGAAATTCACGAGAACAACAATAAAGCGGAGGGATGTCGTGCCTCCGCTTTTGTGGATGAGGGGTGAGACTATTCAGCCAAAGCCTCAATGGTTTCATATAACCCCATCAGGTCGCGGCGTGGATGGACTTCCAGGTTATCCATGCTGGTTCCCACGAAGAGGGTTGGTGTTCCTGTCACACCTAGTTCGGTTGAAAGGGCGCTGTTGGCCGCCAGCCAGTCCGAGATGTCTTCGTCCATGCATTCTTCAAAAGCATTCAGGTCAATATCCAGGTCAGCTTCGGCGACGATGTCTGTGATATGGTCACGAGTATAAGCGACTTGTGCGCCTTCGGCAGCATATTCCTTGAATAAGAGTTCGTGCATATTCCAGCCAACGCCTAGTTGTGTTCCGCAATATTGGGCCTGCGCTGCTGTCTCGGAGAGCGGGCCACCGACAAATGTTAGGACACTCAGTGTAAACCGGACATTGCCGCTCATCACCTGATCCTGAACCAGTCGATCTGCGGCAGGACTAAAGGTGGCACAATGTCCACATGAAAAGTCCATGAATTCGACGATTAACACCGGGGCATCAGGGTCGCCTACCGTTAGAAAGCCAGTCGCCTCCAGATTCTCCTGCATCTGAGCATTTAGGGTTTCATAGTCCAGGGCAAGTGGTGTGAAGCTGGCTTCATTGATAATTTGTGTGAAGATAGGATCCCATTCGTCCCAGGCTCCGACAGGGGAGGTTAAGATCAAAATGCTGATATGTCCATTTGCTGGAGAAAACCCAATGATGCGGGTACGATTTGCCTCGTCAGCGAACTCAAATTGCCAGGCTTCCGCCTCGTCAAAGGACACAGCTTCGATGGCGCTATCATCTGCCAAGTTCCCCACGACATCTTCCAGGCTCTCATTTTGAATGTCATAGCGCCCGGATTGCATCGCGATGAAGAGTATACCATCGGTGCTTTCGTCCTGGGGACCCAACAGCACAAAATCGAAGTTTTGATCGCTGATGAGTGACCAATCGCCAGGATAGAATAGGGTTAACCCGGCTTCAGGCCAATTCAATTGCTGGGACGACTGCCGCTGATAGCCAACTAATTGATCGCTGCCAGCCGATGGCGACGATGTTTGTGCCGTCATCGCTGAATTTGCGTTATGATCTTGAATGGAATCGGGTGTTGTTCCATTCCAGGTGGCGGATACCAATACTATTGCTACAACCAAGATACCTACGATAAATATTCCTTTAAGACGCCGCATTCCATCCACTCCAAATTCTTCAACGAATGGCAATAGCCTATCAAATTCACGGGCAGTCGGCAATATCAATCAACTGCCATACCGAATATCTCAGCGTCGTCGCCCGCTTGCCTATTGATGATAGGTGTCAGGTTAGGCGTGGGGGGTATATCCTGAAACTGCGTCATGTTCATGGCTCCCAGAATAAAAGCCTGGTTGTCTGCCCAACTATCCAACGGCGCACCACCAACCAACAGCAATGCTGTGTCCTCTTGAAGGGCGGCCACCAATACCAATTGCGAGCCTTCGAACTCTAGGGAGGCAGATGCCGCGGGCATATCTTCGGCCCATTCAAACCGTTGCATTTCCACCTGATCCGCCGCCGATCCAATGAAACGCGTCAAGATTTCTGTGGCGGCATCAGGGTTGGCGAAGTCAATGCCAATACCACTGGGAATGAGTAACTGGGCACGGACAAAAGGAGCAGCAGTCTGCAAGTTTCCTTCTAAGATGGTGTTGGTGCTAGCGGTATCGGGTGCGGCAACTAACACCTGACCGCTGGCCTGTTGCACCCATCCATCGAAGTATTCAAAGGTGACCGTCGAGCCAAAGAAATCCAGTTCGGCAGTATCATTCAAGAAATGGGCACTGTTCAACATGGCATCAAGTGTCGGCTCAAAAGAATCCCAGTCATCAACAGAGGAGACAGCTAATATGATCTGAGAGTTGCGTGTGGCGGGTGACATGAAGGCAATGGCATGTGCCACATGCGTCTCGTCCCCATTCATAAATTCAGCCCGTAAAGCATCAATTCCGCCAAAACTGTAAGGTGCAGTTTCAATATCTGGAAAAATAACTGCTATCAATTCGTCGGGCGTAAGCGTTTTTGCTGCTGGATAGAATAGGAAGGTAACGGCTGGGTCATCCGGCGTTTCGCCCAGTTCGGCCTGGGCCAATGCTGATTCTGTGCTGCTTAACACTGGATTTCCAGCATAAGCCCCGATATGCCAATCTGCCGGATATGCTACTGTCATCACGGCTTCGCGCCATGTGAAAATGTGCTGGTCTGTCGGTTCTTGTGCCTGCACGTTTCCTACGATCAAGAAACAAAATAACACGATAATGATTGAGACTTGTCGCATTTGCTCAACCTCTCATTTTGATTGGTGTCAATTTCATCAAGTGTAACGCGAGTCAAAGCGATGGGAAACCGTTGGTCGCTCAGATATTTTTAACTGCGTTCCTATGCTATGCTAGATGTTAAATCCAATAAAGGAGGGTACCTATGGCAAAACGTCGTCCCCTGCTGGTGTTGATGGTCACCACTATCGTGATAACAATTTTGATTGGCAGTGGTCAGATTGCGGCTCAACCATCAGAGCAAACCGTCAATGTTCTGGCAATTGGCTATATCGGAGAAGCCGATAGCGATATGGCGCTGGGGTTGCAGCTGGCAATCACAGAAATCAATCGTGCCGATGGCCCATTTGATTACGAACTTATCATCGCGCAATCCACTTCGGTCAGTGATGCACTGCAAGAATTAAATTCGCAGAGTGTGGTCGCTATCTTCGGGCCGAACAGTAACGAGGAAGTCTTAGGAAATTTGCCATTCTTGTCGAATGCATCAGCGCCGGTTTTCACCGCCGCCACCGACGAGACACTACTCAATCAAGATACTGCGGGCAATATTTTCCGCGTTGTTGCGCCGGAGAGTGTTTACGGCCAGGCGTTAGCGGATTATCTGGTGAACGATCTGGCGCTTCAGGTCATTGTCATTGCTCAATTGGGTGCAGAGTGGAATGGAGCTGTCGCCAGCTTTAGTGCGGCGCTTAACCAGGTCGGTGTACCGCCTGCACAGATGATCCAGGCCGCTGATGTTACGCAATTCCAGACTGGTATGCAGAGTGTACCGGGGCTGAATCCGGACGCGGTAGTGATGTTTGGGCCACCGGACGCGGCGCTGAATGCGCTAACTAATCTGCGAAATAGTGGCTGGAATGGCATTTTTGCCTACCGACGTGCCCAGATAGCTGGTTTCCAGAATGATGTTGTTGCAGGTGTTTTGGGTGTTGGTAGTTGGACGTATGGTGCTAACGATACACTCAGCAGCTTATTCATCACCAACTATGTCAACGAATATGGAACCGTGCCAGGGGCGCTTTCCGTGGCAGGTTACGATACGATCTATGCCTTGAACAGCGTCATTGTGGCGGGTGGCCCATCACCAGCTTCAACACGCCAGCGGATTCCGCAGATGCGGTCCCTGGCGTTGGTGCGTGGCCCAGTTGATCCTGCTGCTTATGGTGGCCGCACGCTTTCGCGGACAGCGTTCGTTTATGAATTGAACGGGCGCGGTGGCGCGGCAGTTGTCGCGGTTTATGACAATGGTGTCTCGCGGGCAGTCGAGGAACGGCCCATTGAAACACCTGTGCCGCCCAGCCCTACACCCAGGCCATCAACCAGTACACCGTTCGCTACAGCAACGTTATTCCCATCGGCTACACCGAGTGTGTTGACTGCAACCGTCGCTACTGGCACATTGAATGTCCGTAGTGGTCCGGGTACAAACTATGACCGGATTGACCAGGTGCAGCGTGGTCAGCAAATGGTGATTTCTGGGCGGAATGGTGATTTTACCTGGTTGTTTGTGCAATATAATGGCAAGACGGGGTGGGTGTTTGCTGAATTTGTGGACATTTTCGATCCCGGCGGGTTCCTGGCGATTCTGCCTGTGATTCCTGATCCGCCGACTCCTACCGCGCCCGCGCCCACCGCGACATCTGCACCGCAGGACGCGGACCTGGTTATTACCAGTGTCACTTTGACGCCAACACAACCGCAACCGGGTGTGCCGACTTCGGCGACTGTCACGATTATGAACCAAGGGTTGACGGATGCTGGCCCATTTGCCGTTGCTACGTCGTTCTTGCCGGGAGAACTCTATACGGCTCAAAATTTGGGCGGTCTGGGTGCTGGTCAGGTAGTCACGACGACCCTGACGACCACATTTACCACAACAGGTTATGTGCCTGACCTGGCAATTGTGGTCGATCTGAACAACGAAGTCTATGAAGGTGCGGATGGTTCGCCGGGCGAAACCAACAATATCTACAGTATCGCTTACAAGGTGGATCGTCCGATAGTAGCCGAGGCGCAGATTACCTTGAATTCTGGTAACTCTTTCGATTTCTTTGGTGGCACGATTGATGTCACTTGGGATGGTACGAACTTGAACATGGCAGCCGGTCCGGCACGTGTCGGTCCCATGCCAGTCGGTGAGACTTATGAAAACTCGCACTATGATCAGGTGCCGACCTATGCGCTCAATACTAGTGCTGCTAATCCGCAAGCGGGTGGATTGTATGCGCTCATCGTTCATGAAGGGCAATATGGCTTCATCCGTATTGATGGCCGCAGTGGTGCGAGTGTTACCCTGACCTATCGTGTTTACGCACCATAATTGCAAAAATCATGGGGTATCTTCCATTGGAGGATGCCCCCAACCTGCTCTATAATTTGTGTTATGACTGAGCAACGTTATCAAGAAAACGGGTTCGAGTTGGTGGTATTTCGTAGCCGCCGCCCCGATCCTTATACGCTGTGCGATACCTGCCGCAAACCCCAGCACCATCTGGCAACGATGATGGATGAATGGGCCGAGGGGCATTCGTCTACATTGCGGTATCACTATTGCAAAGATTGTGACACCATCACGCAGCAAACCATCCGTGAGGACCATACCGGTACGACGACACGCAGCACCATGTTTCACCAGCCGCCGCATGAACTGTTGGTAGAAATATTGGCGATGGCGCGTTCACAAAACGGGCGTAGTGTGAGTGTCATGACCATCAACCGCCGCTGGTGGAAACCCTTCCGCTATCCGCTGGTGTTGGGAGAAATGATTGACGAAGACGCACCTGTGGACGATGAAACTGAATCTGTTGATAGCGGGCCATCACCCAAAGCACTACCATTGCCCCGTTATTCACCGCCGCAATCTGGGGCGCGTAATCCTTTCACCTCGCGCCGCCATAGTCAGGAAATCCCAGCAGATGCTATGCCTGCTGACGTCGCCACACCTATCGCCGAGACATCTGCCATGATTCCTGAAACGGATACGGAGAACACTACCGTAGGTGAAAACGCCCCTCCAGACGATGGAGAGGCGAGGGATGATCTGTGATGGTACAACGCCTATTGCAATAGACGCGCCAGTATTGCTTTCTGAGCGTGCAAGCGGTTTTCGGCTTGTTGAAATAGGCGGGATTGTGGCCCATCGGCAACTGAGTCGGTAATTTCCTCGCCACGATGCGCGGGTAGGCAGTGCAATATAATGGCATGAGATGGGGCCTGGGTCATTAGTGGATAGTTGACCTGATACGGCGGAAAAATCTCGCGGCGATGGATTGCTTCGGCTTCTTGTCCCATGCTGGTCCAGGTATCCGTGTAAATTACATCAGCATGTTTTACGGCCTCGTGAGGTTCCGAAACCAACTGGACGACATCCACCCCGCCCGCCGACTTCGCCTTTTGAATTGACTCGCCATCTAATTCATAGCCCGCCGGACTACTCACGGTCAGGTGAAACCCAAATTGCGCTGCTGCAAATAGTAATGAGCGCGTGACGTTGTTGCTATCGCCCAGATAGGCAACATTTAAACCTTGCAAATCGCCAAATTCCTCATAGATCGTCAGGGTATCGGCCATTGCCTGACAGGGATGATTGTAGTCACTGAGGCCATTGATAACTGGCACAGGCGACCACTCTGCCAGTTGCGTAATGTGTTCATGGTCGAAGACTCGCGCCATGATACCCTGTACATAGCCGCCCAGCACTCGTGCTACGTCGGCAACGGACTCGCGCTTGCCTAGTCCAATTTCCTGTGGGCCAATGTACATGGCATGGCCGCCGAGATGCACCATGCCCATCTCGAAGCTTACGCGGGTACGCAACGATGGTTTTTGAAAGACCATCCCCAGCGCTTTCCCCTGCAATGCCAGGCGGTTGCCGCCGGTTTGATATTCACGCTTTAGGAACACCGCTTCATCAATCAGACGGTGGAGTTCGGCTTTCGGCCAGTCCAGTAAATTGAGAAAATGTTGCACCACAACCTCCAAAAGATCGTTGAAATTATGGGGCTATTTTAGCGCAAAATTGCCGCCGCTATCCATCTTCGGGCACTGGTTCGATGTAGTAAGTGTTGTCTACACCTTCTGCTGACCAGCCATCCGCACCATCGGCCAAACGCACGCGCCACCAGGTATAGCCACCCTCACATAGCGGTCCACCGATGATTGTGAACTCTGTACCTTGGAACAACGAGCGAACTGGTTCACCGCCCGCCTCGTCTCTCAGCCGCAATGTACCACCGCCTTCAAAGAATGCCACTCGCCCTTGCATCCCAATGGCGATGTTGCTGACGGGTGTGCCAGGGCAATGCACGATGCCAGTCAAGTTGAGAGGGACATAGAGGCGTGTGGGCGCAAATGTACTCCCTGGTGGGCTGGCCCATGCAATCACGATTTCTGAGGATTCGGGTGCTTGCCAGAGTTCGATGGGTGATCCTGCCCCGCGAAATACGAAAATAGTGTTATCGGGCTGGCGTGTCAAATATCCATTGGGTATGGCATATACAGCCTCGACAGCCGGATCTAGCTCGAAATAATTGCCATTTGTGGCACTGACGCCGCCCCATTGTATATTACCTTCTGTATCTTCGGCTCGAAACAGCACCAGATTGCCGTTATCTGCCCAGCGGGGCGCGACATATGAAAAACTGGTGTTCTGGTACAGTTGTTGGGCTGTGGCTGGTTGTCCGATGCCAATGGTATCCAGGGTGGCGAAAAAATCATTGGATGGCGTGATGTTACTGCCATTTGCATAAG
Organism: Aggregatilineales bacterium; assembly: GCA_965215855.1. Lineage (GTDB taxonomy): Bacteria > Chloroflexota > Anaerolineae > Aggregatilineales > J027 > J027. Next base: position 2,266,531 of record CBDCER010000003.1, read on the forward strand.
AAAAAACGGCTGTTTCGTCGCCGGGCAGAATGTCGATATTCGTCAAGTAGAAAGGGCTGGCTTCAACATAATTGGCGTTGGGATGCCAGGCAAATGTGGGATAGGCCTCGGCGGTTCCAGCACCAAACTGGATGAGTTGCACATGTACCACATCTGCCGCAAAATGCACGACACGCGGTACGATCACCCGCGACTCCTGAAATGCTGTGCCCAGCGCCGCGATGAGGGGACTGCTTTGGTCAATTTGATAGAGTGCATCGCCCGTTACCAAGTCAAAGACAATGATACGCCAAGTGGGGTTCCTAAAATCGGTGTTTGCCAGTCCCACTGCTACCAGACGGTTTTCGGGATCAACGATATAAGGCGAACCGGTGAGTGATGAATTATCGTAGCCAAAGCCCAAGTATACTGTCTCATCTGGGCGAGCCTGATGCACTTTGATAAAAGCGCCCGATTCCACCGCATAGAAGCCTAATCCTGGTGAACCACTGTTCAGGCGCGTTGTCTCAATTAGAAAACGCCCATCGCGTGAAAATGTCAGTTTGGGCAATGTGCCGGGTGTTTCATCAGGTAGCCGGGGGCGTGGCAACGCGGCCTGTTCGCCACGTGTATTCAGCAAATAAAGGGTGTCAGTATCCTGCACATAAGTCCACACCCACCATTGGCTGGCTCCCAGTTGGCGAATTTCGAATTCAGCTGCTTCGTCTGCCACTGGTTGATCAGGGACTTCGATCCCGATGCTGGACGAGTCAGGTTGCCCACTGATACACAGGATCACAATATCGCCGCCCGCCGATAGACGGTAATCATACTCACGCCCATCAACGGTAATCCAGACCTGATAGCCACGCGTCTGGATTGAGGTATAGGTCTGGTCTGGGACCGGACAATCGAAGCTGGCATCGGGGAAAATTTTCTCTGTCCAACGCCAAACATGGGTATCGCGAGCAATGGTTTGTCTCAGATACTCGCTGAGATGCCCCATAGCTTGATCTATCCGACTGATGGCCTCGTCGGATTGGGCCAAGACGGGCGAAAATGTGATGCACATTAGTAAAAGGGCGATCATCAATCGTATTCTCACGACCTGCGCTCCTGATTTTCAGCAAAGTAGTCATAATCTTCTACTATTATAGATGGAGCGCGTCAAGACTGTTGGGCGTTGTCCCTACGAGTTACCGTTTGCATAACGTTGGTTCAGCGCCTACTTATAGTGGTAGGAATATGTTGGCATCCTGAAAAATGTTTATGGCGGATCAATGCGGCGCGTCGTATAATCAATACACTATGAAACAGCGTTGCTGAGGAATTTGCTGATGTCGGACCGTACCCATAATCCAGATCATCTAGGTGACCCGACAATCCCGACCGTTCCCAAACCGGCTCACCAACCCAGCCACCCTGCGGCCAGCCCTAAACAGCCGTCTGTGGAGGTACCCTCTGATTATGATGAAATTCCGGTTGATGAATTGATTCGCCTGACCCGCGAATTGACGCAACGCATCACCAATGCTGATCGGAAACGGTTGGAAGAGGAGTTGCAGGAATCTGGCCACCAACGCTCGGTGCGGGCGCGTGGCCCTATTGAGCTTCAGCAATTTTTCGTGGGCGAAATTGACCTGGACACAGAGTTGGCAAAACGTTTTACCAATGCGCCGTTGATGACGGATATAACGCTGCATCCCCAGGATTATGGGCTGAATACCCGACGAATCTCGGCTATCATGAAATCGCAAGATGGCGGAGCGATGATAACCTTCGATTTACAGCCGCGCACCGGAATGCTGGAGACAACATTCACGTATGGTAGTATGCTCTCGTTTCGTTTTCATCTGGGGATACTGGACAAGACAGATCGTCGCCGCTGGCTAGACTTGATGCGCCGTCCAAGCGGCATCGCCTTTTTATGGACAAAAGAACGCTGGGAAAAAGATTACCTGATCTGTGTGGTGCGCGAGAATTTTGCACGGATTTATGCGTTTGCGCCAGATCGGTTTGAGGCCGCTGTCCGTGTTACCCTGGATGTGGTTGATGAATTGCTGGATTGGCTCGAATCGCACTGGTTCATATCGGAAACACGACCCATGAAAGCGGTATCGGTACTTCCCGGCGAGGAACCACCTCTACCTGAGCCGCTCGCTGATGAACCTGACGAGTCAGGACAGTCGGATTCAGGCGCGGTCTTTGATTGGTAGGGGGCCGGAATGTCGGCAGACATCCGCATCTGTCCTCACTGTGGTGCATCCGTTAGTGGCGATACTGAACAATGCCCCGGTTGTGATGCCTGGTTAGATAGGCCCGACGAAGAAGAAGCTGAAATCTTGATGTTGCGGCGCAGTGTTGCACCACCCACTGATGATGCAGAAGCATTGTCGGATCAATCCCTGGCGGAAGAGGCTACCCGTGATCCAATTGAGACCTCGGCGTCTGAATTAGCTGATGATGAGCCTCCCGCTGTCGATACTGAACCTGACGCGGAGGTTTCTGCCGGAGATGGCGGTGTGGGGAGGGAGGAAACACCCAAGCCCGCGTCGCTGTTAGAATTTGAAAATGCCCATACAGCTCCATTGCCGCCTTCTGACACACCATTGACCGCCTCACATCCACGTCCGTTGCCAGTGCCCGATCCAGAGCCATTGCCTGTGATGGATACGCAGCCAAAAGTGTCGATGCCGTCTGCCATCACAATTTCACCAGCCCCGTTTACATTGCCGCCAGAAGCTGTGTCACCTCCCACTGGTATGCCGCCGACAATGGCAGGTGTACCATCTCAGGATTATTGGCTCCAACAGCGGGTACAGGCCTATTTGTATGGGGGTTATCAACTGGTGCATCAGAAACAGCATGAAGCTGTCCTCAGTTATGGCAAATCGCTGAGTTTTTTCTGGTGGATCATCGGCGCTATGAGTGTCGTGGGACTGTTGTGGTATTGGTTTATTTTGCTGCTGTCAGGGTTCCGCCGCGATATAGTTTATGTCAGCTTGGAACCAGATGGTTCACTTTATGAAGAGGGATCAGGGGCAGCGCATATTCGGCGGCGACGTTCACGGATAGCGCGACGGTGGGGCGTTATGGCGATGTTGTTGGCGATGATCTCAGTGTTCACTTTCTGCCTGGTGATTCTGGCTGGTGCGGTACTTATGGATCGTTATGAAACCGAAATTGATGCAGCTTATCCAGAGTTTAGCCTATTTGGAAGCCGGGAAATTGACTCCGATGCGTTGGATGCCACGCAAGTGCAGAATGTTAAGGTGGTGGTATTGGTATTAATCATTTTGATGGGGTTATCTGGTGTGGGGTTTGTGGGCGGTATGGCGATGTTCATTGTCAGTTATCTTCATGCTGCCGCCTATCGTGTGGATGTTGCGCCGCTTCCCGACCTACGCTGACAAATTATCATCAACAAGCAAATTTAGTAGCAAGCGAGTATTTGAATTATGAGTGAGACTTTATTGATTGATGGTGAGTGGCGAGCGGCATCGGACGGGGTGACCTTACCCGTTATCAATCCGGCCTATGGATCAATCATCGCCACTACCGCCCGTGCCACGACAGATGATATTGACGCGGCACTACAGTCGGCGAATCGTGCATTTCCGCAATGGGCAGCGATATCCGGACGCGAAAAGGCCGCTGTCATGCACCAAGCCATGGTTATTTTCCGCGACCGCTATTTAGATGAAGCGGCCCGGCTCTTGACTCAGGAAAACGGCAAACCGCTCAACGACTCGCTCAAAGAGTGTCGTTATACGGCTGATGTGATTGACTTCTATGCTGATGAAAGCCGCCGTATCACAGGCACACATTTTGCAGGCGATGTGGGGCCAACCCATAGTTTCATCTTGAAGCAACCTGTTGGGGTTGTAGCGGCTATCCTCCCCTGGAATTTTCCAGTTGATTTGCTAGCGTGGAAGATCGGGCCAGGGCTGGCGGCAGGTTGCACATTTGTCATCAAACCATCCGAAGAAGCACCATTAGCGGCCTCATTGTTGGTACGCGCTTTTCAGGATGCGGGCCTACCGAATGGCGTACTGAATATTGTAACTGGCGCAGGTGACGTGGGGGCGCAGCTGGTTGAACATCCTCAGATCAACAAAATTGCTTTTACAGGTTCTGTTCCCACCGGCCAATGGATCGCAGAACGAGCTGCCCGCCATATGAAGCGTGTGACTCTGGAGTTAGGGGGGAGTGCCCCATTTATTGTGTGTCGTGATGCCGATTTGGACATTGCTGTGCCGGAAGCCTTGCGCCGTACCTTCTCGCACACTGGGCAAATCTGTATCAGCGTCAACCGTGTTTTTGTGCAGCGTGATATTTATGCGCCATTTGTGGAACATTTTGCTCAGGCCGCCAGGCAATTGCGGGTTGCTGCTGATGGATTGCAGGAACCAGATGCAGATATGGGGCCAATGATTAATGCGCGTGGACTGGCAACAGTTCAGCAGCATATTGATGATGCTCAGTCTAAGGGCGCAACGGTGCAGGTTGGCGGTGCGCGGCCTGTTGGTGACCGCTATGATTCGGCGGGGTTCTTCTATTTGCCAACGGTGCTTGTTGATGCGGAAACATCTATGCGTGTAATGCAGGAAGAAACTTTTGGGCCAATCGCGCCTATCGCACCCTTCGATACACTTGAGGATGCAATTGGGATGGCGAATGGTACACCGTATGGTCTGGCGGCGTATATTTACACACGTGATATGGATACGGCGTTTTATGCGACACGCCAGCTTAAATTTGGTGGGGTAGGCGTCAATGTCAATGACATCACCGACATTCGAGCCGCGTTTGGGGGCATGAAGCAAAGTGGCATTGGTCGGGAACTGGGTGAGCCGGGACTCGATAGTTATATGGAAACCAAACACGTGCGCTATCGTTATCAGCTGCCACGACAATAGGAATCTCAGCTCATGAAAGACAACCCGTTCTTTTCAACACATAAACCCATCATCGGTATGGTGCATTTGTTGGCATTGCCCGAAACTCCCGATTTCGCAGGGGATTTGGTTGCGATCTATGAGCGGGCAAAAGCTGATACTCAGGCGCTTATCGGAGCGGGCATAGATGGCATTATTGTTGAGAATTTTGGCGATGAACCTTATGTTGTCGGCGAACCGCCTCCGGCACAACTGGCGACGATGGCAGGTATTACGGCTATGATTCGTGAGATGACCACCATTCCGATTGGTGTGAATGTGCAATTCAATGCGTGGCAGGCTGAAATTGCGCTGGCATATGCGTGCCAGGCTGAGTTTGTGCGCGTGGAGGTATTTATCGATACAGTTATCTCGGCGCAGGGTATGATTATGCCATGCTCGGCTCAGATCACTCGTTATCGTCAGGCGTTAAGCGCAACCCATATTCAACTGAGGGCTGACATCCAGACGAAATACACGCACAATATAATTGCCCAATCCATTACGCAATCGGCGATTGACACGCAAAATGCCGGAGCAGATGTGGTGATTGTGACGGGCACGGCTACTGGGCAAGCGACGCCATTGGATGCGGTTCGGGAAGTGAAAACAGTGGTTGATCTACCGGTTGTCGTCGGGAGTGGGACAACACTGAGCAATGTGAACCAGGTGCTTGATATTGCCGATGGTGCGATTGTTGGCTCCTCACTCAAAGTCGGTGGTACAGCGGCGAATCCAGTATCTTTGGAACATGCTAAGTCATTTATGGAGGTTGCACAACGAGCAAGGCAGGCGTAGGCGGCAACCACTCGCCAACACATAGCCGCCACATTATAATCAAGCGCGTCATTCCCTTGACAAAATTATTTTGGGATTGAGATGAATATACAGACATTCTTATCAAAATTAACGCAGATTTATCCACAAGACCGTATCCTGACACAACCCGCGCAATTGCTGGTCTATGAAACTGATGCATTGCCTGCCTTTCGTGCCAAACCGCGTGCAGTAGTGCTGCCGGAAACTGAGGACGAAGTGATTGCTACCGTTCGGCTGTGTAATGAAGCCGGTGTGCCATTTGTGGCGCGGGGTAGTGGTACGAGCCTCTCTGGCGGGGCATTGCCGGTGCAAGATGGCATTGTCATCAGCATGAATCGCATGAATCGCATTACCAAACTTGATCCACAGCAACGCATTGCTGTTGTGGAAGCGGGCGTCATCAATCTGGACATCAGCAACGCCGCCGCGCCATATGGCTTGTACTATGCGCCTGACCCGTCCAGTCAACCGATATGCACAATAGGAGGCAATGTCGCTTTCAATTCTGGCGGCGCACATTGTCTGAAATATGGCATGACTAGTAATCACATCCTCGGTATGAAAGTGGTATTGGCCGATGGTGAAGTAGTCACGTTTGGCAGCGAAAGTACGGAGGGTGTTGGCGTCGGCCCTGATTTGGTGGGGTTGTTTGTCGGATCAGAAGGGCTATTCGGTATTGTCCTGGAGGTTACTGTGCGCCTGCTCCCTAAGCCAGAAGTGTATCGGACGGTTTTGGCTGCCTACGACGACCTGGGGAAAGCGGGCGATGCGGTGGCACAAATTGTGGCTGCCGGGTTGCTGCCGGGCGCTATGGAGATTATGGATCAATTGGCGATTGAGGCGGCGGAAGCTTCAGTTGATGCTGGTTATCCTCAAGATGCAGCAGCTCTGTTGATTGTTGAATTAGAAGGCGAAGCCGGGCCAGTCGAACTGGAATTCAGCCAATTACGCGAACTTATCAACGCTTCTGGCGCATATGAAGTGCGTGAGGCCCAAACTGCCGAAGCACGAGCATTGATCTGGAAAGGACGCAAGGGAGCCTTTTCAGCAGTGGGTCGCCTAAGCCCAGACTATATCGTGCAGGATGGAGTGGTTCCGCGCCGCCATCTGGGCGAGGCACTGACTGAAATCAGCCGCCTGAGCCGCGAACATGGCCTGCGAGTGGCGAATGTCTTCCACGCAGGGGATGGGAACCTGCATCCTCTGATTTTGTACGACGGACAGGAAAGCGGCGCACTGGAAAAGGCGGAGGCGCTGGCAGGTGAAATCCTGAAAATGTGTATCCGTATGGAAGGCTCAATTACTGGTGAACACGGCGTTGGTATGGAGAAACGCAAGTATATGGATGCGATGTTCAATGCGACCGATATGGATGTGATGCGGGCTATTTGGCGGCAAATTGATCCGCAAGAAATCGCTAATCGCGGCAAGATGTTTCCTGGTTCCGATGTTACCGCAACGTATCAGCAGGGAGATCGGTAGAAACGATGGAAAATCAAATGGTGATGTTCCAACCGGAAACCGTCACCGAGGTACAGCGTATTGTTCGGGATAATAATTGGCTGATATTGCGCGGCGGTGGCAGTAAACCCGCACTCTCGACGCCTACTGGTAATGCTGTGGCGCTGGATATGAGCAGACTCAGCGGGATCATCGAATATTATCCTTCTGAGTATACCATTACAACCTATGCGGGAACTGGTCTAGGAGAAATTAAAGCAGCTTTGGCGGAACAAGGCCAATATCTGCCATTTGATCCGTTGCTGGCAGACAGGGGCGCGACGCTCGGCGGAACTGTGGCCGCCAATCTCTCAGGTTCAGGGCGCTATCGATATGGTGGCGTGCGCGACTTTATTCTGGGCGTGCGCTTCGTTGATGGCAAAGGACATCTGCTGCGGGGTGGTGGCAAAGTCGTGAAAAACGCTGCCGGATTTGACCTGCCAAAATTCTTCGTGGGTAGCCTGGGGCGTTATGGAGCATTAGTGGAAATCAGCTTCAAGGTATTTCCGAAACCGCTGACCTATGCCACGCTGATTGCTCGCTATGCGTCGCTGGAGATGGTTATGGCGGTACTTGTTGCACTTGCCAACCAGCCATTTGACATTGAGGCCCTCGATATAGCACCCGCTTCCAACGACATATACCAACTCCTGATTCGGCTGGGGGGAGCCAGCGATGCGATGCCAGCGCGGGTGGAGCGCCTCCGTAACTTTCTACACGGATTGGGCGTTCCTCTTGCTGATGACGACGAGCCAGTTGAGGAAGATCAGGCCTTGTGGCAAGGTATCAATAATTTCACCTGGGTCGAAGACGATCCGGTGCTGGTCAAAATACCCATCGCACCACGCCAGTTAAATACTCTGGAATATGAGCTGGCTTTGTATGGTTTGAAACGACGTTATACATCTGGCGGTAATGTGGCCTGGATCGCGGGCGAGGATATGCCCAGTATCAAATCCATTCTCGCTGCTAGCGGGCTGGTTGGCTTATGCCTATTTGGGCCACCGGATAATACGATTCTTGGTGATCAGCAAGGTCTTACGTTTGCCAGACGGGTCAAAGCTGTGCTTGATCCCAATAATAAATTTGGAGAGCTGTAGACGATGCGGCATAACATTGACCAGGTAAAACTCGGTCCGCGAGCCGATGCCATATCTCAGGCCGTGCAAAACTGTGTTCATTGTGGCTTGTGCTTGGCGACATGCCCCACTTACCGACTCCTGGGTGAAGAAATGGACTCACCACGTGGACGCATTTATCTTATGAAGAATGTGTTGGAAAATGCGATAACTGCCCAGGAAATCCAACAGTATGTTGATCGCTGTTTGGGCTGTCAGGCTTGTGTCACCGCCTGCCCGTCGGGTGTGGAATATGGTGATTTGCTGGCTGGATACCGCACCCATGTTGCACCTGAGCGCAGCCGATCATTAGTGGAGACGATTGCTCATCGTCTGATCTGTACCACGCTCCCGTATCCGCAACGATTTCGGTGGGCAGCGCGGGCAGGCCGAATGGTGAAGCCCTTGCGTCGTGTGTTGCCCAATAAATTGAGTGCGATGTTGGGATTGTTACCGGGCAAACTGCCCCCCGCCGACCCATTGCCCGATATTGTGGCCGCCAAAGGCCAACAGCGGGCGCGAGTTGCTTTGCTGGTTGGGTGCGTACAGGAAGCTCTGGCACCGAATATCACGCGGGCCGCAGTGTGCGTTCTCGTGGAAAATGGTGTTGAAGTGGTGATTCCGCCCAATCAGGGGTGTTGCGGCGCGATTATGCTGCATGTTGGGGAAGATCGCCTAGCGCAAAAGATGGCTCACCAGAATCTGAGCGCGTTTCCGCACGATGTTGACGCTATTTTGACGACAGCAGCAGGTTGTGGCTCTGGCATCCACGAGTATGATCTGCTTTTTGCTGGTTTGCCTGAACAGGCCCGTGCCACTGATTTTGCCGCCCGCGTCCAAGATGTGAGCGTGTTTCTGGATGAATTGGAGATTATACCTCCGCCATCATTATCTAAACCACGCGAAGTCGCGTATCAAGATGCCTGTCACTTGCTTCACGCCCAGGGTATCCAGGATGCGCCGCGTCGCTTGCTGGAGCGTATTCCCAACCTGACTCTCCGTGAATTGGCGGATGCGGGGACGTGCTGTGGTTCAGCCGGAACCTATAATCTGGAGCAACCACAACTGGCCCGACAACTGGGGGAGCAAAAAGCTGAAACTATTCGCCGAGCTGGGGTGGATATGGTTGTTTCCGGCAATATTGGGTGTATCACGCAAATCAAAACTATGCTCAATCAGGGGGCAGCAACAACACCCGTTTTGCACATCATGGAATTGCTAGACATCGCTTACCGAGGTCTGGATATTGGAATTGGAGAATAATCATGGACGCACTTATCAGTTTTCTCATTATCATCGTTGCGATCTATGTCCTGGCCGTGATTACCGAGGAGTTCTTCGTCGTTAGTTTGGATGAAGTTTCCAAACGATTGAAGCTGCCATCTGATGTAGCCGGAGCCTCTCTGATGGCAGTCGGCTCATCTGCACCAGAGCTATTCATCGCCTTGATTGCTGTTTATCGGGGTGGCGAACATAGCGAAGTTGGTATTGGGGCCATTGTCGGCTCGGCGATTTTCAATATTCTGGTGATTACGGGCTTGGCAGCTGTAATTGCAGGTAATTTGAAAATGAAGCGTGGTGCAGTAGAACGCGACATTATCTTTTATATGGGCAGCATCGCCATTCTATTGTTTGTCTTTTGGGATGGCGATATTCAGTTAGTAGAAGCCCTGGTTATGCTGGCAGCTTATGTGGGTTATCTGGGAGCCTTGTGGTATTGGAGCCGGACTAATCCTGAAGATGCGGCCACTGAAACTATTGGGGGACATCATGTTAAAACTGAACCAGAGGGTCCGTTTAGCTTGCTTAATAATTTGATGGAAAAAACCTTTCGCCTGGTGACACATGACCCAGAGAAGAACTATATTTGGACGTTATTGGTATCCATTGCGGCCATTGCAGGCTTGAGTTGGGTATTGGTCGAAAGTGCAGTAATTATGGCAGATGCCCTGAGCTTGTCGCCTGTCATTGTTTCGCTGACGCTTCTGGCAGCGGGAACCTCTGCGCCGGATCTGATTGCGTCGGTGGATGTGGCTCGTGACGGGCGCGGCGCAATGGCGGTGGCGAATGCAGTGGGGTCCAATATTTTCGATATTCTGGTTGGGTTGGGATTACCCTGGTTGCTGGCACTGCTTTTCATTGAACCAGAGGTATTGGTGGAGACCGATGGCCTTATCGAGTCGATTTTCTTGCTGAGTGTGACTACTGTATTGTTATACGTGTTTTTGAATACAGAACGCCAGCTGACTCGACGTGAAGGGTGGGCATTGTTGGGAACCTATGGCATCTATGTAATATATGTGATAGTTTCGACATCTTAACGGTGTCTGTTTTAATGACTATATTTGGAGAATCGGATGTTGATTGATTTCACACGGCTCAACAAAAAAGAAGTGACCTATTTAGAGTTTTCGCGCCAGTTCACGATTGATGATTTGCGGATGGCGAATCATGCGTCCATTGACCATATCCGCACGATCATCAAGGATGCCGATGATTTCCAAATAACGTTCGTACCTCATGACCAAGAAGCCTACGATTCACACGCGCCAGATGAAGATCAGCACATTGGCTGGAGTCTGGCGCATCTGGTTTTGCATGTCACGGCCAGTGCTGAAGAAGGGGCAGCATTCGGTTCTATCCTAGCACGAGGAATTTCCATTGGCGGCCTGCGACTGCGCTATGAACCTAATTGGCGTGACGTGACCACGAAAGCACAGGTTTTGCATCGCCTAGAAGAGAGTCGCCACATTCGATTGGCATATCTGGATACCTGGCCGGATGAACCGCATCTGGACGTATTTCGCGAAGTACCGGAGCATTCGCCCTGGTATCAACAGATAAACGCAGTGGCGTCGATTCTGTCAGGGCTGCGTCATGAAGCCGCACACTTCGAGCAGTTTGAGGATGTGGCCGAGCAGGCAAGAGTGGCTGCTGAACAACGATAGATGGTCTATTCCATGCGAGATTCGATGGGCAATCAGGAGGCCGCCAATTCGTGGGTGCATTCCAGATTGGGGGCAAAAAGAGTAAACTGGGAGAAAAGCGAGAAGGGTAAACAACAATGAAGTTGAGCGATGAAGAACTGTTGGCAGGACTGAAGGCCAGGGCAGAAGCAGAGCTGGAACGACTGATAGCAGAGAAAAAGTCAGCTAAGGAAATCAGCTTGGATGAGATTGAGGCCTTGGCGCATCAGGCTGGAGATGCCATCAAAGCGGAGATAACGGCAGGGTTGGTGGCACAGGCGAGCGAGGAAGCGAAGCCAGAAGGAGGCGTGAAGTGCAAGGGATGTGGGGTCAAGATGCGTAACAAGGGCAAGAAACCCAAGTATGTCAAGACGACCAGTGGGGATGTGGTCGTGCAGCGCGGTTACTACTATTGTGAGACATGCCGGATCGGCGTTTTTCCCCCTGGATCAGCAGTGGCGGCTGGGCAAGAGCCAGTATAGTGCGACACTGGCCTGCCAGTTGGTCTGGTTAGGCGGGTTGCTGCCGTATGGACAGGTAGTGCAGGTTATGGAGCGGATCGGGCGGCAGACCATTCCGCAGAGCAATCTGTGGCGCGAGGTACAAGTGCAAGGGGAACGGCTACAGGAGGCAGTTGTGAAGCAACGTACCAGGGTATCGCCCGAACGGATTATCCTGGAGAGTAGCGACCAAGATCACCAAACACCCCAGGGGATAAGTATGGATGGGGGTATGGTTAATATCCGCGGAGAAGGCTGGAAGGAAATGAAAGTGGGCACGGTCTACACCATCGGAACGGCTCAACACGAGGCCCCCCTCACGGGCGAAACGGTTGACTTGCCAGCTGCCGAAACAACTTATTACACGGCGGTGCTGGGCAATGTGGCGCAGTTCAGTACGGCACTCTGGGCGCTGGCGGTTCAACACCGTATTCCTCAAGCTGCTCGTACCAGTGTGACTGCCGACGGAGCTGAGTGGATCTGGAACCTGGCGAATGATCTTTTTCCCGATAGTACCCAGATTGTGGATTGGTATCACGCCATGCAGCACTTGGCGCAAGCCGCCCATGCGCTTTTCCCTGACGATGACGACCATGCTCGCCGCTGGTTTCGGCGTATGAAAACGCCACTCTTTCGCGGTGAGATCTTCAAAATTACCACGGTTCTTAATGACCACGGTTTATCCGACCATGCCCGTTATTTTGACCGTCATCAACGGCGTATGCACTACCAGCAATTCCGTGCTGACGATTGCTTAATCGGATCAGGTACCGTCGAAAGCGCCATTAAGCAATTCAAAGTCCGCTTGACTGGCCCTGGTATGCGCTGGGAACGTGCCAATGCTGATCGCATGTTAGTCATTCGTTCTGCTATCCTGAGCAATGAATTTGATGCGCTATGGGACGCTGCCTGATGTTTGCCCCTAATCTGGAATGCACCCCCAATTCGTTTTGAAATTGCCCCGTCTGTCAGCCTATGCTAAGATGCCAGGGCAATAGCAAACGAGGAATTGTCTATGACACGTCAGGCTTTGGCGGGCTTTATCGCCATTAATATTATTGTTTCAGTCGCAGTGGTCATGATGATCATTTTGCTGTGGGATGCTACCCACGAGCAAGACCCAATCATCGTCACTCGTGTCCACTCCACTGTTGTCACAGCTACCGGGCAACGACTAGACGTCGTGACTATGGTTGTACTCATTTCTGCGACACCGGGTGCACCTGTTGCTGATAGCGGAGGGCAGGGGCCTGCCACTGAAGTGCCGACCTTCACCACCTTCGATTCCACATCGGAAGGTGTGCCAACGCTTGACCCCGAAATTTTGGGCAACGTGACGCTTCCACCGTCAGCAGGTGGGAGTGGTGGCGACGGCGATAGTGTGTCAACCGGTGCACCAGATGATGGTTGTCAGCGATATGTTGTGGTTTCCGGCGATACCTGTGGTTCTATCGCCGAACGCTTCGAAGTGGACACCGGAACACTAATTTCGCTGAATGACATTGATGCAGCCTGCCAGAGTCTCCAGGTCGGCCAAGAGTTGCGTATCCCTGGCCCCAGTTGTCAACCGCCACCGACTTTCACACTGACCCCAACCATCACCAGCACACCCTTTACCCTCGGCACATTCGTTGTGACCAACACGCCCGCCCCGACCGCGACTGATGCTGATGTTCAAATTGTACAGCTTTTCAACTTTGGTGATGTTACGCTGGAAGTAGTCGAAATTCAAAATCAGGGTGAAGAGGTTGTGGCATTGGGGGGATGGACATTGTCCGATATTGAGGGCAACATCTATACATTCCCCGATATTCGCATTCAACCAAACACAATCATCCGTATCTTTACGCGAGTTGGACAGAATACACCGGGCGCGTTGTATTGGAATGAGACTGTACCAGTTTGGGAAGTGGGCGATGTTGCCACGCTATCGGACGGTGCAGGTGCAATTCAATCTATGTTTGAAGTTGAAAGTGAAACCATCGACTTCAGTGGCGAGGACACCGACGAATAAACGAGCTTGCTGCCTATAGTGATGTAGCAGCAAGTTTTGGTATGAAATATGGTGTTGGGAATCTCTAGTTATCGGTCGGATTCATCTCATCCAACAGGCGGCGAGCTTCAGTGTGGTGCGGATTGATGGATAGCACATTTTCTAGCGCCACCCGCCGATCTGCTTCTTTATCAACCACTCGCGCTAACCCCAGCCAAACTGTTGTGCTGAACGGATGGATGATTGCTGCTTGACGGTAGTATTGATGCGCCTCGTCCGAATCACCTGCTTTTGCAGCAACCTGGGCGGCTTGACAAAGACGGATAAACTCCTCACGTTCGGTATTGCTTAACTGCACTATGGCATTATCCAATCATTGGCTATATCTGTGCGATCCGGATTATTGGTGAGCGCGAAAATCTCACCCGTCTCAAATTCATAGATATACACATCAAACCTGCCACCGCCATGATCTGATGAGAACACAATATACTGTCCATCTGGTGACCAACGAGGTTGAATGTCACGAGGCCCAAGATCGACCAAACGTTGGGGGGCGAGATCGTTTGTGGCGCTTGTTTCCGCGCCATCTCCCGCTGGTGTATGCGCTGACATGGCATCGGCGGCTGCGATCCAAATATCACTTTCGCGTGATCCCTCGGCTGTGCCACTATAGACAATCCAGTTGCCACCCGGCCCTCCCCAACTCGGCGCACTTTCCACTACTGCCAGACCATCCAACGTGACAAAGCGAATAGAGCCATCTATCACATTGATAATTTGCAGATCAACCCCACTGACGTCAGTCGCAGCACCATCAGCCACATACACAAGTTCACGGCCATCGGGTGACCAGGCGGGCCACGTTTCTTCTACCTCATCGCTGGTCAATTGGCGTAAAGGCGATGGCGTTTCATCTCCGCCTTCTGCAGGTGTCGGTGGAATAAACTCTGATGCACTGATGATGTAAAGATCATTTTGCAGGGAGTTCGGTGCTTTCCCCACAAACGCCACCTGATCGCTCACTGGGGACCAAGATGGCATATCGGGTGAAAAGATAATGGGATCGTTTCCCCAATATTCTGAGATCACTTGCGAGTTAGCACCGGTGATACTGGATACTTGCAATGTATCGGAAAGTCCACCCATGCCAAGCCGAACAAAGACATAGCGAGAACCATCAGGAGAAAAGGATGCGTAACGGCCTCGCACATCATCTAAACTGGCGGGAGTAAACCCGGATGGATCGCTGATTGGCATTATCACAATTGGCTGAAATTCTCTATCGCCAAAAGCAGTGCCAGAACTGAACAGCAAACGCCCCGTTAGGCTTTCTGGGGGCGGTGGAAGAGTTGGCAGCGCCTCTGGAGGTAAAGGCGTTGGTGTGGCGGTGAGCTGTGGCGGGAGGGTGGGCTGTTGAAATGGCGTGGCCGTCGGTGGCGTTTGTGATAATACTTCTGGTGGTATGTCGGTGGCGGTGGGCGGAATCTCAGTTGGTGATGGTGTCTCTGTGAAGGAGGCAAGCTGTACCTGAGTGGGCAAGGCTTCATCCCCACCACCGCCGATCACGGCGACCAGTATCACTGCTAGGATGATGATGGCGAATATACCCAACACCCCCATTATCATCATTTTGTTCTGTCCAGAGCTTTTGGATACCCCAGCCCCCACTGCCTCTGTATGTTCAAGTTTATCGAGCAATTCTTGGGCACGGGTGTTATGCGGATTAATGAGTACAACGTTCGACAAGGCAGTATGACGTTCCTCATCGGTTTCAGCCACGCTTGCCAGCCAGAACCAGGCGCGTTCATTGTATTGGTCAAGCTCAATCACCTGACGAAGTAGGCGGCGGGCGTCGTCTTTTTCACCCTGCCGCGCCGCCAGAATACCCTGTCTCAGCAAGTTGCCAACTTGCGGTGAGTCATTACTCACGAGCAACCACCTTCTTTAATTGATCGCACAGCGGAATGAAAAGTCAACGTCCTCTGGTGCAGTCACATCGCCACCCAGTACCCAGGTTGCGTCCAGGTTGTTGTCGGTCGATGTTGCTATTGACAACCATTCGCGGCCATTCGGAGAAACCAACCATAATGTCGAAGATGAACTAGCCGGGGCATCGTCATCTCCGGCGACACGGGTTGAACTCACAATAATCCATTCGCCATCTGGTGACCAGGCCGGGTCGCGTTCTTGCCAATCACCATCGCTGATGGAAAGCAAGGTCTCGGCGCTGCCGTCGGAACGCATTATGTAGAGGTCATTATCACCGCCGCGATTCGAAATAAATACAATGGTTGCCCCGTCGGGTGACCAGTGGGGCGAGAAGCTGCTGCCCGTGCCATTGGTCATCGGACATTCTTCAACATTGCCCTGGCGTGGCATCACAAAGATTTCGGAGTCACCGGGCTGGCCTTTATCTGATGTATAAGCAATATATTGCCCATCAGGCGACCACGTGGGTTGATGATTATCAAAAATATTTGTGGTCAGGCGGGTAGGGGCAGAACTGTCATCGACTGGCACAATATACAGGTCCAAGCTTCCCTCTGCATCTGACGTGAATACAATCTCTTCACCATCAGGTGACCAGGCAGCATCTGTCGTCCGTTCGGCTTGCAACGCAGTCAACTGACGAGCTTCGCCGCCGAATGTTGCCACAATGTAAAGTTCCTGAATGTTGCCAACCTGTCCAGTAAACACAATAAATGTGCCATCAGGGGAATAATCGGGTGATGAGAGTTCCACAGAAGCTGGGCTGGGTGGATCTGATGTACCTGGCAGTGGCGGTAGCGTGATGGAAACCGAGTCGAAGTTCGCCCCATCGCCATCCACTACAAACAGCCGGTACGGATCACCTTCAGAGCCAGTGTTGCCGGAAAACAATACGGAATAGAGTTCTGGTGGATTGGGAGTGGGTGTATTGGTCGGCAATTGTGTTTCGGTAGGTGTTGCTGTGGGCGGCAATGTCGGTGGCAACTCGACAGTCGGGGTCAGCAGAAAGACGGACGTTGGGCGTGGTGTACTTGTGATAGTGGGTGGAATAGATGCTAACGCCACCGCCTCGGCAGTCTGAGTTATTTGTAGCACGCCGGATGTGGGCGTGGGTGTCTCGTCCTCGTCCGTATCGACATAATCCAGTAAAAGAATGACTGCCAGGGCCAGCACCATAATCCCAATACCTGCCACAATTAGCATCGGCACGAGGTTCGGGCCTTCACGCCGCACACCCGACCACATCTCGCCAGGCATTTGCTGACGGCTGACGGGCTGAAACCAGTCGCGATCTTCTTCAAAGCCCTCGCGGGTGGTGGTGCGCTGAGTCATCAATGGGCTGCGAAAACCCATTTCTTCTTCTTCACTAGGCGGCATGGAATCTTCGAGGGCTTCCAGGGCCATCTGCGCGTTTTGATTGTGTGGATTCAGTTGCAGCACACGCCGCAAACAACGCAGCCGGTCGTCAACTGTATCAGAGACTCGTGCCATCCATAGCCAGGCGGTTTCGTTAGTGGGATCGGCGTCGATCACACTCCGAAGATAGTCACGGGCAATAATGAAGTTGTTGTTTTCAGCAGCTTCAATACCCAGTCTTAAGAATTCACGAATTTCGCTTTGGTCCAATTTGTCATCACCCCATAATAAAAACAAGTACACAGGCTATTGCAGCTATCACCAGGACTATTGCCAACCCAATTGACCCATACCATAGTGCCTGATTTTCGGAACTGACCTGAGCTTTCTTCATTTTTTGCAGCGCACGTTGGGCGGCCTGATTGTTTGGATTGATGTGCAGGGCTGTGCGGAGATAACGGCGTCGGTCTACCGGATTGGTGGTAGCGGCGGCCAGCAAAACCCAGGCCCGATCATTGCGCTTATCTTCCTCCAGAACTTGTTGAATGAGGACAGTCGCCCCTTCCCGGCTGCCCTGTTTCAGGGTCGAGGCCGCAATCTGCAACATTTCTTCCAGATTGGGAGCCTCGCCACCATTTAAATCGCCTAATGTTGTCATTAATTTCTCTCCAGTCAATCGTCAATGATTAGTATAGCACAGCCCACGTTTTTGGATGCTTATAGCAATAGCTGAAGTAACAACGGAATGAAGTTGTATACAAAATGGGCGGCAATGGCGGCATATAGGTCGAAGCGACGGCGCAACCAACCCAACCCTATCGCCACGACAAAAATGATGAGTGCGGCTGGTGTGAGGGTATATTGAATGTGGGTGGCAGTGAAAATGATGGCCGTCCACCACAGTCCAAAGATTGGCTGCAACGCGCCTCGAAAGGCGATTTCCTCGCCAATGGCGGCGGTCACCGCCACGCCCAAGGCTAACCAGATGGTATTGATACTTTGCGTAATTGCATCGGACGCTTCATTTTGTTGTTCAAATGTCTCTTCGCCGACTACGATCAGCCAGGCGATGGTCAGAGCAAAAACCACAAAGATGAGCGCGATAGCGGCAGCAACACCGACCCCGACAGAAGTCATGGAAGGTGATTCCAGGCCCAATCGTTCGAGAACCTCCGGCCCAGACCGTCGTATGAAAATGCCAACGCCCAGCAGTGGAATAATTACCATTGGGATGAAGTTCATCAGCAAAACGGCTGCATTCACTTCGGTATCTTCGGCTACTCCCGATAGCCCCCCCCCCAACGCAAAGCTGACCAGTTGTGTGCCGATGAGGTAAATGCAAAAAACCAACGCGAGCATGTGCATGGTGCTGCGAGGATCAAAGCCCAGCAGCTCATTGGGTAGAGTGCGGGATTGTGATGCTGGTTGAATATTGACGGGAGGTGTCAGGATGACCTCACCATCCGACATCAACGGCCCATAGTGCATTACATCAGCGCCCTCATCTGTAGCAGCGGAATCGTCTATCCGTTGTGGGAACCAACTGCGAATGGCGTGGCGAACAGATGTGAACAACAAAAGTGTGGCAAGACCGGCGGTGATTATACTGATAATTATTGCTAACCCCACATTTTCCACATCATCAGTTATTATCTCGGAGTCTGTATTCTCCACTGCTATCAGCAACAGCGTATTCAAGATCAGCAGTATGTTGATGACACTGATCCCACCTATGACCAGCATGTGATAGAGTCGTCGCTGGCGGTCGGCAAAATTCGCCATAAGTGTTAGCCCTGCGAGGACTGCCAATACAAAAAGCAAAGAGAGAACTTCGAGGATACCCATTGAGCAAATTGTCCTGATCGTTTATGACGATAATACGAATACACGCATTCCGTCTTCTTCATCCCGTATTAAAGCATTTGCTGGATAGCGATAGGCCGCCTGTACCATCCATAAATCGCCGATAGCTCCCGCCGCGTTTAATGAGGCGGCAAACATCAACCACACACCAATCGCTGCTGTCGTAAACATGCTGATGAACACGAGGATCAATGATATGCCGACTAATGGAGCCAGACTGACGACAATGAATTGCTGTCGCCAAAATAGGCCGTTGTCGGTGGTGGCGTACACCACCCCCTTTCTCCATTTAACCCCATAGCGCACTGGATGACCATAGTACGTCATGCCCAGACCATGAAACCATTCATGCAGCGGTACAATGAGCAATGCCAATATCAACCCCATTATCTGGTTGATGTTGTCTGGTAAGGCATGGATGACTAATGGTCCATCCAGCAGTGCATGATACCCGTATAGCCATATAAAAAACACCCCAAGCGCCACGATTAATATCCCGACCGCGGCCATATTCAGTGCCACTAATCGCCGTCGCTGTGTAAGACTAAAAAAGTGCGCCTCGCTGAAGCTGGTGGGGAGTTCAGTGACGGTTCGTGGCTCCATCAACGCTCCACCCAGACGGGATCAGGCGTGATGTGATCTTCTGGGCGTTTGCCGGGATCGTCTACACTTGAGTTCTGCATGGTCATGACGGGTGTAACACTCATATCATTTTTGCATAATATTTGGCAAGAAAGCCGAACTTTCCCGTATAGATTGCTGGGATCTTGTTGCAAGCGATCCTTCTCAGCCTGGGTGATGTGATCCGGCTCCCCTTCTGTAAATTCTACCCGACAGGTTGTGCAACGAGCGTAGCCACCGCAACGGTGCAAAATTTCAATACCGGCGTCTTCAAGGACCAGTACCAGACGCTTTTCGTCTTCTGCTTCAAATACCTGGTCTCCAACGGTAATCTCTGGCATAGAAAAACTCTCCTGTACACTATCACGATCTCTTTAAGCATTACGCATAATCGCTCAAATTGCCACTGTCGTGATTGTGTTAAAATAGCCACATAGCTTTTGAAGCGGAGGGATGGAATGGTTTTATTTGCGTCTCCTGAAGAAATCGAAGATTTAACTAAAAGCCTGGGGCATTCAGCCAAGATCTTGCAACAACAATTGCAAACTCAGGAACCGGGCTTACGGCGGTTAGGTGTGGGTTTGCCTGCGGGCACATTGGAAAAGCTGTCGTCGGCCTATCATGAACTGGAGAATCTGGGCAAGCGGTTGCAAGAACAACAGACCGAACTGGGCCAGCTTCGTACCCTTGCCAGCACCACCCAACTCATTAATTCCAGCCTTGATCTGGACGAAGTGTTGGAAGAGGTGATGAACCGCGTGATTCAACTGACTGGCGCAGAACGGGGCTATATTATGCTTCGCAACACCCAAACGGATGATATGGAGCCTCATGTCGTCCGCAAGCTGGAAGATAGTGAGGAGTTCATTGTCAGCTATACGGTTGTCGAGCGTGTGGTCCGTGAGGGG
This sequence comes from Aggregatilineales bacterium, assembly GCA_965215855.1. Taxonomy (GTDB): domain Bacteria; phylum Chloroflexota; class Anaerolineae; order Aggregatilineales; family J027; genus J027. The sequence continues at coordinate 2,287,083 of CBDCER010000003.1, forward strand.
GAGACGATTATCACGACCAATGCCCAGGAAGACAGTCGATTCATGTCGCAGGAAAGCATTATCGACTTTGCCTTGCGAAGCATCATCTGTGTGCCGCTGAAGTCTCGTGAGCAGGTGACGGGGGCTATTTATTGCGACAATCGCATTCATGATGGCCTGTTCACTAATCGGGAAACGCGACTGCTGACTACTTTTTCACACCAGGCGGCCATTGCCATTGAAAACGCTCAATTTTTTGAGCAAATCAAACAAGCCTTAGTTGAAATCACTGAAATCAAAGTCCTGTTGGATAATATTCTAGATTCTATCGCTAGTGGCGTCATTACTACCAATGCTGAGGGTCGCATCACGACTTATAACGATGCCAGCGAAGTGATATTTGGCATCTCACGAGATGAAACTGTTGGTGTTTGGCTGGAAGAAGCATTGGATTGTATTTACCCGCAAATCCGTGACACGCTCATTACGGTATTGCAAGATGATGTCAGCACTACCATTGAAACAGAGGTCGAAATCGACGAGCGTGGCCCTCTCAGCCTTAAGCTCAAACTTAGCCCGCTTAAAGATGCCGAGAATCAGACGCAGGGTGTGGCGCTGGTGGTGGATGATTTGACAGATTTGAAACAACGAGATGACACATTGGCGGCGGTGCGGCGCTACTTGCCACCAGCGATGGTCGAAAATATCCAGAGCCTTGATAAGTTGGCATTGGGTGGTGAACGGCGCACCGTAACTGTGATGTATGTTGAAGTCCGCCCCTTCGATACATTCCCAAAATCGCTCACACCTAAAGAGTTGATGGAGTGGCTGAACACTTATCACACCATTGGTTCGGAAGCCATTCATCATCATGCAGGCCTTATCGACAAATACATGGGTAACGAGATCATGTGTATCTTCAATTCCCAGCTCAACCCATCGGATACCCATGCTTGGGACGCCGTGCAGGCCGCCACGCGGATGGCTGCTGATTTCAAGACAATGGCCGTTTTTGGCACGTTAGGTGAACCGTCCAGTGAGCAGCCTCATTATCGCATTGGTATCCATACGGGCATCGCTACCATGGGGAATGTTGGTAGCGCAGAACGACGCGAATTCTCGGCTATTGGCAACAACGTTAACCTGGCGAAGCGCCTGCAAGAAAACGCAGCGCGAGGGCAACTCATTATCAGTGAGGAAACGTTGGCTCAATGCCAGGATGACATTGATAGTACGGATTGGATTAGTATCAAGGAATTGGAACCTATTCTGGTAAAGGGTATTTCGAAAGCTGTCCGGATATATGAACTTTTTGATGCGGGGGTGTAACGGATGACTCTCATTACGCAACATTTCGATAGCTTATCGGCTGATATTATGCGTTTAAGTTATATGGTGCGCGATGTCAGCGACAAACTTGATGAACAGACCCGGCTCTTGCGGATGCGTGAACATGGTCTGCCAGATGAATTGGTCAATAGTGCAGGCGAACTAGCTGAGACGATTGACCAATTAACCACTCAATTGGAAGGCGATCATACTGAATTGGCACAACTGCGGGCGCTGGGCCACACTGCCGCTATGATTAATTCCACACTCGATCTCAACGAGGTGTTGGGGCGTGCGATGGATACCGTCATCGGCTTGACGGATGCAGAACGCGGCTATATTTTGTTGCGAAATCCTGAAACCAACGAAATGGAATTCATGATTGGCCGTAAAATTGGGCGTGAGGCGATTGAGGATGGTGAATTTATCATCAGTCGCAGTATCGTGGAAGAGGTTATCCAAATTGGCGAACCGATTGTGACCACCAATGCTCAGGAGGATTCTCGATTCAGTGCCCAGGAAAGCGTCATGAGTTATTCGCTACGCAGCATCCTGTGTGTGCCACTGCTATATCGAGATGAAGTTAACGGAGTGGTCTATGCAGATAACCGGATTCGCCAGGCGTTGTTTGGAGAGCGTGAACTTCAACTTTTGTTAGCGTTTGCGAGTCAGGCGTCTATTGCAATCAAGAACGCTCAACTGTATGAAAGTGCTAAGGCGCGGCTGTCAGAAGTTACTGAAAGACAGCAATTTCTGGATAATATCTTCGCTTCGATTGCCAGTGGTATCATCACCACCAATTTATCCGGTCAAGTTCATACGTATAGTCCAGTTGCCGAGTCACTTCTGACGACCAATCGCCTGGATACACTTGGTCAGCCTCTGACCAGCGTTTTGCCAGCGGTGTATGAGGGGTTTGATGATGTGGTGGCGACAGTCCAGAAAGAAAATACGCAGGAAACGATTGAACTTAACACCGTGCTGCCGGAGCGTGGCCCGACTAACCTGAGTTTGAAACTCAGCGCCTTGAAGAGCGACGATCATAGCACATTGGGTGTGGCATTAGTGGTTGATGATCTGACGGAAATCAAGCAACGAGACGAGACGCTGAACGTGATTCGTACCTATTTGCCTTCACAGATGGTACGGAATATTCAGAGTATTGAAGGATTGGGCCTCAGCGGTGAGGAACGTGAAATCACGGTGCTATTTGCTGATGTGCGGGGCTTTACTTCCTTCAGCGAACGCATGAAGCCCGAAGAGGTACTGGAAACCATCAATAAGTATCTGACCAGTGGCAGCGCCGCCATTGAACACTTCGAGGGTATTGTTGACAAATATTTGGGCGATGCAATTGTGGGTCTCTATAATACGCAGCTCAATCCACAGGCAGATGATCATGCTTTGCGAGCGGTCGAAGCAGCAGTTATGTTGAGAGATAGCGTTCCCACACTGCATCATGCGTTGCCTTCTGAGCATTGCCTGTGGTATGGAATCGGGATCCATACTGACGACGCAATGTTAGGGAATGTGGGTAGCCCCAGCCGCAAAGAGTTCACGGTGTTGGGCAATGCGCTGACTTTTGCCAAAAAGCTGCAAGAAATCGCAGAACCGGGCGAGGTGATTATCAGCCAGGAAACCTATGAGGCTGTCAAAGAGCATTTCGAGACGGAGTTTACTGAGCGGACGCTGCGCGATGATGTAACCATTGTGAAGGTTTATAAAGTGCTTAATCCCAGGGAGTCATAAATGCCGAAACCCCACATTGCTATGGTGTGGGGTCTTGTATTTGTATTATCAATGGATCACTTAGCTGGTCTGTTCAGCTTCAAGTAGCGCGTTCAGTTTACGCATCAGGCGACTCTTGCGGCGGGCGGCGTTGCGCTTGTGGATAATACCCTTATCTGCAGCCTTATCAAGTTGACTCATTGCTTTGCGGGTGGTAGCAATGGCCGTTTCCTGATTCTGAGAATCAATAGCCTGAATGGCTTGCTTAACCTGGGTGCGGGTCATGGAACGATAAGCCCGGTTGCGCTGACGCTTGCGCTCCGAACTGCGAATGCGTTTAATAGCAGATTTATGATTAGCCAACGGACTTGTCTCCGATAATTTTTGAGTTGTTTTTGTCTTTGAGCCGCGCCATTGTACCAGAATGCCCCATGCCTGTCCAGAAAGTTAACTACAATGATTCGCCCGACTCCTGCTCACGCTTCCAGGTCTGGACAATTTGGTAGGCTTCGGGGGTGTTAATCTTCAGCAATGCTTGTTCCGCTGCATCACATACCCGTTCTTTATAAAACAAGTTGTCATTGTCTTGCAACAATCTTTGTAGCGCCGGAATTGCTCGCTCATCGCCAATTTCTCCCAATGCTTCGGCGCTGTTCAGTCGCACGATAGGGTTTTCGTGACGTGTCAACTCAATGAGGGGAGAAATCGCTGCTACCAGCTTCATCTCGCCTAACACCGCTGCTGCGATGCTTTTTACAGACGGTGTATCCTCGTGTTCGATAACATTGAGTAGTGTTGGTAAGGCTGGTTCGCCAACATATACCAAAGCTTCAGTAATGCCGATGCGCGTTTCTTCAGAGCCATGAAATAGTTTATCTACCAATAGTGGAATAACACCGTCGCCCATCAACGCCAGTGCTGCTGCTGCCCCATTCCGCACAATATCATCAACAGTTCGCAATACATCGAAAAGCGGCTCGATTGCCGGTTTACCAATGTGGGCAAAAGCTTGGGCAACCTGCCAACGTACACCAGGGTCTGGATCTGAGAGACCATAGTAGAGTGTCTCCATAACATGTACTCCGCCCAGGTATCCTAACGCAGTACCAACACTGCCGCGCACGCTTGCCTTTGGATCTTTGAGGGCATGTACTAAGAATGGAACAGCACGCGTATCATTGAGTTTTGCTAGGGCCAAGGCTGCATATTGGCGCACGCTCCAGGCTGGATCATTTTGTAGGGTTGTAATGAGTGGTTCGACAGCACGTTCATCACCGATTTCACCAAGCGCCTGAGCCGCCTCCCAGCGGATAGTTGGGCTGTCGGCGTGGGTCAGCAGTGCCAATAACATAACAACCGACTGAACACTGCCAAATTTGCCCAGTGTCCAGATAATATCCCGTTGAATATCGCTCTGTTCCAATCGCTTCAAGCACCTGGACAATCCCAGGTGGTTACGTAAGGCCGGATAGCTGAAGCGTACCGTGTTCCAGGTATCTAGCGGGCTTGAATGCATCAATGAGAGACGATCAGCCACTTCCAGAAAGGTCGTTGCCAGACCGGTTACCAACGCATCCAGCGTCTCGATCTTGATGACCATGGCGGCCTCACCACCATTTAGATGGCGTGATTGAACGAGCATATGAGCTGCCACACGCTCCAAAGAGTCGTATATCGTATCGAAGTTAGCTTGCTTCGATAGTGTGCGTTGGCGGCGGCGCTGAATGTAGTCATCCAACACACGCGCCTGCAATTGGTCGGGATCATGCAGGTGCTTTAGATCGATAATGGGCGGTGTGGTATCCCGATAGGCATAAGTGATGGCGCTGAGGAAAAAAGGCTTTCGACATAGATCATGTAATGTGGGATTGGATTCGATGACCGCGCTCAACGCCGGAAAATTCGCCAAATACTGTTGGATTTGATGATTACCTAAAGAATGCAACTGAACCATTTCTGCTGATAGTTGGCGAATGATGCTGCAATCTCCGGTGCGGCAGGTTATTAAAACCTGGTTGTGCTGGGAAGGGGTTTTCGGAAGCCAATCGCTGCCAGAGGACTGTTCATTCAGACATTGGTGCATCGCCTGGATAAATGCTAGGCGCAAGTCTACATCCTGATATTGCGGGCCGATTTGGTGCAATCCATCCAATAGAAAAAAAGCACGCTCCTCACGGATTAGATTTTCGATCATATCTTGGCTGAGATGAGTGGTATGAGCTAACCATGCTGAAATTGATTGTTCTCTGAAATCAGGCCAGGTGGCAATGGAAGCCACCAGGGGCACTGGTTGAGAAGGATGTTCTAAACGTGCAATAATCGCATCGCGGGCATAAGACATCAGCGTAACTGTTTTGCCAACTTCAGGCTCGCCAGTTAATAGCACCCGATTTTGCAAATAATCGAAAGCGTTTGTGAAATTGGCGAAATATTCAAATACCTCATCAGGTGGTACGGGGTGGTGATTGGGACGTGGAATCGAAAATATCATTGGTAGATAGTGCCCAAAAACCTGGACGCGCAGGAAAGACACGATGCGTTGGTATAAGTTTTCTAGGTAAGGGTAGAACGGGTCGAGTGATGTGTCGGGGACTTCCAGTTGGTGTGCTTCACTCAACCAATCTTCCAATTGTCGCATACCTTCGTCAAAGTTATGGATAGTGATTGAGTCCAGAGAATCCGTCAGTGATGATATCCGCCTGGCGGGAATTCCTGGGAACACCAGCATAATCATTGGTTTTTTGCAGATTTGTGCGTAGTTAATCTCACGGCGGATGTAAAACGCATCGGCCCGGAGTGCGCCAGGAGTCAAACAAAGGACAACGGCAGAAGCCCGCGCAATTTCAACTTCAAGATGGGCGCTAACATCCTGGTGCGATTCTAAATCACGAATATCATAGATTGCCGGAATCTTGTGCTTGTGCAGATGATGAAAAATCCGTTCAGCAATCGCTCGCCCATCGGCCCGCGCAAAGCTGATGTAAACATAGTTGTCTGACATGAGTACATTCCTGTTGCATGATATTTTCCCAGCCCATTTATACCCCTGCACATATAGAGCAAGATTAGCACAAATCCCACTAAATTCTAACATATTTCTAACAATCGACATAGGGATTGATGGTGAATGGCCCTCGTGATGTTTGGCAAACCAGTGACGCTAATTGATGTCGCTTAGTAACCTCAGTTCTATTAGGTGAGATATTCTTGCGCTGTGTCCTATATTTCTACGCCATCGGACACTGGTGAAGGTGTGACGCTGGGATTGGGCGTGGGGGTATATGATCCGGCGGTGGCGGTCGGTTGTGGTGTCGAGCCGGGAGTTCGGGTGATGGTTGGTAGTGGCTCTGGCGTTGAGGTACTGGTGGCTGTGGGGTTGGCGGCTTTCAACACGGACTCGTGCATATAGGCAAATTCGGCGATGATGGCATCGGGATCAAGCAGAATCACCAGCCATTCTTCAGGGTGTGGATAGTCGGGATCAGTGGCACGTCCTACTGTACAGACAGCCTCATCGGGATCAACGTAGCCGACATCGTCGCAGTTGGTGGAAGGACACTCACGAATGAAGGCGGCTTGGGGGCCTTTCACATAAAAAAATTCGCAAGGAGGGATGGGGGTTGACGTGGGAAACAGCCTCACCGACGGTTGATTCAAGACTTCTTCAGCCGTTGCCGTAAATGCCGCTTCTCGCGTCTGTTCGTCAATACGCCCCTGGGTTTGCCCCGTGTCGAGCCAGTTCATAAAGCCTGACCATAACAAATATCCACCAAAGACCATCACCGCCGCAATCAGCGTAATAGTCAATGGCGACGGCCCTCGACTACCATAGCGTGAGTTGTACATCGCAATCCGGGCAGATTGCCCCCCAGGAGTCGCCCGCTGATCCTCCTTAACTTCGTTCGTGTTCCATCAACAACCGATGCAACTTTAACAAGGTTTTGACGCGTGTCAGCATCACCAGTGGGATAAATGCTCTCGGCAGAAAATCATCTGCCCCAGCATCCATCGCTTTTTGAATATCGCGTTCATCATTCAGTGTGGTGATAACTAGCACCGATGTCAAGGACGTTTGCTGGGCGTTTTTCAGACGTCGGCAAACTTCGATGCCATCCATGCCCGGCATTTTGAGGTCTAAGATCACTAATTGTGGTGGATCCTCAGCGGCCATCCGTAGAGCCTTTTCACCACTGTTGGCACTCGCCAAATCATAACCTGCTAGTTCCAGATGGGTTTCGAGAATCTCTCGATTCATCCAGTTGTCATCAACGATTAAAATATCCATGTACCCATTCTAAAACAATAGCCCGACGAATAACACCGCCGGGCTGAATAGTTAGAAAATCAGTGGATTAGCGCACGCCGCGCTGAATCGCCAGTTTCACCTCGCCAATAGCGCGAGTCACTTCGATCTCACGTGGACAGGCAGGTGTACAGTTGAAAATGGTACGACAGCGCCAGACACCGTTGCCACGTGCCAGAATATTCAGGCGTTGTTCGGCGGCAGCGTCGCGGCTGTCGAAAATAAACCGATGGGCATTCACGATGGCTGCTGGACCGACGTACTCACCACTGGCCCAGAAGCTCGGACAACTGGTCGTGCAACATGCACATAAAATGCACTTGGTTGTGTCATCGAATTTCGCACGATCTTCGGGGCTTTGGCGTCGTTCGCGCCCATCCTGGGGCACAGCCGTCGCAGCGATGAAGTAGGGCATCACCGAGCGATAGTGTTCAAAGAACGGCTCGAAGTCTGTCACCAGGTCTTTGATAACTTTGAGTCCCAATATCGGCTCGATTTGAATGGGTTTTTCAGTATTCAAAACCTGCAACAACGTTGTGCAGGCCAGCCGGTTGACGCCATTGATCCGCAGCGAGTCTGAACCGCAGACACCATGAGCGCATGATCGGCGCAAGGTCAACGTGCCATCTTGCTCCCACTTCACACGATGCAGTAGCTCCAGCACGCTATCGGTGGGTTCCACATCTTTGACTTCATACTCGCCCCAATAGGGCTCTTCATCCTTTTCGGGGTTGAACCGCCGGATACGAAGTTTGATATCCATTCTTCCATCAGCTCCTTAGTACACACGTTCCTTCGGTTCGTAGCCCAACGACAAATCTACCGGGCGATCATAAGCAACGCGAATCCCACCATCTTCGGTAGGATAGGCCATTGTATGCGCCAGATAGTTCTCATCATCTCGTTTGGGGAAGTCTTCGCGGCTATGAGCGCCTCGGCTTTCCTTGCGATCTAGGGCACAGGCGGCGGTGATTTCAGCCGTATCTAGCAAGCAGCCCAATTCCCAGGCTTCTAGTAAATCGGTGTTGAAGCGGCGTCCTCGGTCCTCAATCATCAAGTCTTTATAGAACGTTTCCTTCAACTCACGCATCTTATCCAAAGCCTCTTGCATAGTCGGCTCTTCGCGGAATACACCAACTTTATCCATCATTTCGGTTTCCATCTGGAGACGGATGGTATGCACTTTAGTTTTGCCGTTGCTGCTACGGATACGTTCCAGCTCGGCCACAACCCGGCCAGCAGGATCATCCGGTAGCGGCACGAAGTCCGACTGTTTGCAGAAGTCGGCCATTTCTAAACCGGATTTGCGTCCGAATACAATCAGATCGGTCAGACTGTTTGTGCCTAGACGGTTCGCACCATGCACGCTGACACAAGCCACTTCGCCTGCTGCATATAGGCCGGGGACCACTGTGCCTTTGCCATCGCGGATGACTCGTGCATCAATATCGGTAGGGATGCCACCCATGCCGTAGTGAGCGGTCGGCGCAACCGGAATCGGGTCTGTGACTGGATCAACGCCAGCGTAGGTCTTGCAGAAATCTAGGATGTCGGGCAGCTTGGTGATGATAAATTCGGCATCAATGCGCCGATCTTCACCGGCTTCGGCCAGGAAACGGTTGACAGTTTCGGGCCGTACATCCAGATAGACGTAGGGTTTGCCTTTGACACCACGATTCTCGCGGACTTCCAGGAAAATGGCACGACTGACCACATCGCGGCTGGCGAGGTCTTTAATGCTAGGTGCATAGCGTTCCATGAAACGCTCGCCTCTGTCATTAATCAACACACCACCTTCACCGCGCACGCCCTCAGTAATCAGGACACCGAGGGGATACAATCCGGTTGGATGGAATTGGAAGAATTCCATATCCTCCAGCGGCAGGCCATTGCGCCACAGAATCGCCGGGCCATCGCCCGTCAAGCTATGGGCATTGCTGGTGGTGGCCCACACCCGGCCCCAGCCACCTGTCGCCCAGGTGATGGCTTTGGCATGGAATATATGAATGTCGCCCGTGTCGATGCACACCGCTACCACGCCGGCTGGCTTATCGCCATTCATAATCAGATCGACCACATGATACTCGTCGAAGAACTCTACTTTTTCCTTGATGCAATTCTGATAGAGTGTTTGCAGAATCATGTGTCCGGTGCGGTCTGCCGAGTGGCACGCCCGCCGCACGGGTTTGTTGGTTTCGTTGTTGGTGTGGCCGCCGAAACGCCGTTGTGAAATCGTACCGTCAGGATTGCGGTCAAAGGGCAACCCCATCCACTCCAGTTCGATCACAGCTTCGACGGCTTCTTGGGCCAGGACTCTTGCTGCATTCTGGTCAGCCAGATAATCGCCGCCTTTTACAGTATCGAAAGCATGCCATTCCCAGCGGTCTTCTTCCAGATTGCCAAGTGCAGCACCGATGCCGCCCTGAGCAGTGCCGGTGTGGCTACGAGTGGGATATAGCTTACTGATAACAGCGGTCTTCACATGACGACTGGCATACAGCGCCGCCATCAAGCCAGCACCGCCGCCGCCAATCACCACAGCATCAAATTGATGGGTATGAACTTCCATTCGCTTCATTAACTCCTTTTTCGGGTATTTATCCGCCAAGCCAGAAACTTACGGCGTCTGGAAGCCCGGCTTTATCACGAGCAATGTCCAGTGCAGCTTCTTCGGCTCCAGCCAGCAAGGCCGCCATGCCAACGATAATGACCAATGCGCCACCGAACACCAAGGCCCAATTCAGCCCCCGGTTGACAATCGGGTTATGGGCATAGTCGTTGACCACATAGCGCAGTCCATTGAATCCATGCAGCACAATCAGTGCCAGCAATGCCCCATCGTATATGCGCCAAATGGCGACACCGGCCAACAGGTGATTCCATCTTTCACCGACAAAGACGACTGCCGACCCATCACCAGCGATATTACTCGCATCTGTACCAATGATCGCAGCGTCGGCGGCATTAATGTCGAATACGCCCGAAATGACGTGCATCATTGCTAAATGGCCGAAGACCAATGGCACAATCAGAACGCCTGACCAGCGCATGAACGACCAGAACCAGATTTCGAGCTGGCTGGCGCGTTTGGGTGGCGTGTTTTCTTGTTTATCCACGCCGCTGATGAGTGAATAGAGCAAGGATAGGATCAGCCCCGCGCCGATGATGACGATGAAGCCTAACAAGAATTGTGATTGTGTGCCAATGATGTCACCGATGCTGGCGTAGTCACGATCTTCTGCCCAGAAATCAGCTACATGCCCAGCCATTAAGATGAAGGTGGGGATCAAAATGATGCCTGTTGCAACAAAGACGTAGGTTGCCGCTTTCTGTTGCAGATGCCACAGATGGGGGCGATAGTCTAGATAGGCAATGCGTAGTCCATTGAGTGCATGATAGACCACCGCCGCTACCAAGATGAATTCGCCTACTGTGAACAGAGGGTTTTGATATTCCTTGATGGCATCTTCATATAGTTCGGGATAGAAAGCCGCCCATGACGTATCAATAACGTGCAGGATGACAAACAATACGATCCCTAAACCAGATAGCCGGTGAAATACCCAACTCCACTGACCTATTTTGCCACGATACCGCAGCGTTTCGGTAATCGTTGTTACGAGGGTTGCCATATGGCATTAACCTCCCTACGGATATTAACGTTTAACTTACCAGAAATTGAGCCGTCGTTAAATTATGCGTGATTATAACGCTCGTGATAGTTTTCGCAAAGCATATCGGCTGGCATTTTTGTGACAATTTGGAGAAAATAGAGGGTGAAGCTGCACAACAAACGTAGTTTCAGGAGCAAATAAAATATGACTTCACCTACAAAAGAAAATCGCCGTCAGGAATTGGTTCAGGCTTTTATCGAGGCCATGGATGTATTCGCGAAAGGGACGATCAGTAGCCGTGGGCTGGCGCTGCAAATCGAGCGCTTGACCACCACCGACGAGTTGAATGAAATGGATGACGATTTGTTGGTTCATGCGTTTTGGGTTGCCCGCCATCTACTACATCGACCGGCGTGCTGGGCTCCCGGTCCGACTGAGCTGAAGTATGTTTATCACTGTCTGAAGGGCGAGGAAGAATTTAATCAGGAAGTTGCCGATAGCTTTCGGCAATAAGCACCGACGTTATGGCGAAAAAACTCAACTCCATGCGGTTTTTGGAACAACACCAGATTGACTACGAAGTGTTCGAGTTTGATGATTCTATTCACATTGCCCAGAGGGTTGCGGAGGCTGTTGGTATTCCCGTTGAGGCTGTCTATAAGACGTTGGTCGTGATGCCCGACGATGGTAAGGGGCGGCGTCCGATGCTGGTGTTGCTCAGTGGTGACCGTTCGCTCAATTTGAAGGCATTGGCGAAAGCGACCAGTCATAAGAAATTGCGTATGGCAGCACACCAAGAAGCAGAAAAATTGACGGGATTGAAAGTTGGTGGTATCTCGGCTCTGGCGCTGATAGCAAAAAACTGGCCGGTTTATCTTGACCAACTCGCCACCGAACGTGACCACATTCTCATCAGTGCTGGTCAGCGCGGAATCAATCTACATGTGCCGGTAACCAGATTGATTCAAGTGTTGAATATACGGGTGGTGGCTTGCACGACATGAGTCACCATCCCAATGCTACTTGCAAATGCTCAATCACGTTGTAAATAATGGGGCATATGCCTACGCCGCCCAGAATATCATCCAAGGTCCATCGGAAATCTGGCGTAAAAACTGGATATGTCCGGCAACTATCCGGGCGGTGTTCATATATGCGGCACAAATTCCCTTCTAAGAAAACGCAGGGTTGCTGACGAAAGACGCCCCATTCATCTACCTGGAAAGCCTTCTCGCAGTCAATGATGTGGGTGAGCAGTTGTATGGCTGGCAGCATAGCCCTCTGTATCAGCCGTTGTGCATCTGCCATAGTGACATATACATTCAACTGGTGGCAGCAATTCGCGCATTGTGTACAATCGATAACATCAACAATCGGCCTGGCAATGGATTCTACCAGCGCATCTAGTTCCGCATCGCTACGCTCGTCCAATTCCACATAGTACCGAAATGCCTCATAATCATTCCGCTGCTGGGCTGCCTGGGCAATGAAATCCAGGTCAAGAACCAGTGAGTCTGGTAGCTTGTTGGGGAGTGTCGGCATCAATTGTATCGCCTGTTTCACCTTCGCGGATAACATCGGTATTGGTGTTGGACCCTATAGGTGCAGATGATTCGACCTGAGCAGGCAGTAAGGTTGTTTCTGTTTGAAGCTTGACGGCAGGCGGTGCGTGGTGGTTTTCCTGCAATAAGTGATGCACGGACATTAGTGCATTTTCGGCGTCCGAAAGTTCGGCCACCGCTTTCTCTTGTAAGGCTTTGAGATTCAATGTTTCGGGCACTTTATCCAAAATGGCTTTCATGGCCGTCAACAAATCGGCTTCGCCTTCAGCTTGTAATGTGTGGTGCAAAGCAGCCAGAACATCTTCAACCTTCTCGATTTTTTCCTGATCGACAGTTTCTTCAAACCCCAATGTAGACGATGCGGTAGCCAGTAACGACCGGACGCGCTCTAATGTCGAGGCAGGTTCTTCAGCAGCGGCAATTGTGATCTGGGTTGTGGGTGACGATGTATTGGCTGGTAGAGCAACGTTTGTTATAGATGCGGGAGCGGCCAATGGCAGCGATGGGGTGGGGCGTGTGTCGCCGACATCTCCATGACTGATGGTTGATGAAGATTCGGTTGTTGAGATAGGCAACAAAACCGCAAATGCCTGATGTCCGGTGCGCGTGTTATTTTGTAAACTAAATCGTGTCCGATTGATTTCAAGAAAGTCATTCACCGCAGCAAACTGAATCACGGTATCGCGGTTAGCACTGGCATCCTGGTTCAGTTTATCTAATATTGCTACTTTACTCTGAAAGCCACCCGCAACGGCAGGCACAAATACAATCCGGAGCCAGACTCCCTCGCGCGGCGATGAGGCATCGTTTAGCATAATGTGGCTCAATACCCCGACCTTCTCGGCGATGTTCACTAATAAGAACAGTCCTTCATAAAACGTTTCGGGATGGACCCAAATGGACTTTGACTGTTCCATTTTTAGGATGGCACGTTCGCCCAGGAGCGTTAACAACCATTCCGGCAGTTCGGTTAGATTAACTTCTTGAAACGCGGCTGTTGTTGCTTCGTTGCCCTCGGTTTTCCAGCGCACCAATAATTCCCAGGCCGATACAATATTCATCGCCATATCCAGTTGGCGACGCGCATCGGCCTGATTCTGAGCGCGGTTTCCTTCATCGCCGGTCAACAGGCGGGTAGTTTCACCCAATAATTCTGAAAGGCGCGGATATAAGTGCTGGCGAACAAAATTCAGGGTTTCCCAATTTAAATTGTTATATTCAATCACCGACTGACTTCCTCCTGAAACGTCGCAGTAAGCACAGATTTTATCTTAATTCAGAGTTCAATCTGGTTCATGTGGCACGATTCGACTTTGCTTTAAATATAGTCGAGTTCGTGTTTGGTCACCATTCAGTTTTGTGGTTCTCTTATAACAGAAATGCAAGCCGTTGAGGACTTGCATCTATCATGCGTTGCACTGCATGTGGAAATGACGCCAATTGTCAGACCATTTCCAGCACTGACTGCGCCTGCACAGTCTGAGCTTCGATATGTTCTCGAACAGTACCGAGTGCATTCTGGTACATCTCAATCAAGCTGTGGTCTGTGCCTTTATAACGTCGGAGAGTCTGGATCGCACAAAGATCACAGCCGCGCATGGCGCGATAACTATCTGTTTCACATTCTAAACAACCATTTAACCGTACCATCATCAACATAAACGCTAATGTTTCCTCATGGGTCTCTGGCAGCGTTTCCACACGCTCGACGAGCGACTGCCATTCGGGGCCACGCATCTCGCGTAGCACCACGATCACCTTTCTCGGAAACATAATTTCGTTGGGTGCATACATACCTTGAGTATCCCTTTCAGTGCGCGTGTCGAGCCTGTTTATAGCATACTTGTTCGATGACAGTTGGCGAATTGTACCACAGTACCAAATCTGGTTATAGTTATGTTTATACAGTTTCAGTAAGCATTTGGTGAGAATATAGTTTGACTTATTATGCTTATTCTGGAGCCATTTTTCTGGAATCGGATCAGCCGAACAATGACATCACGATCTAAGAATCAGTTATTATGGGGTGTGGAGTTTGTTTGGGGATTCTAATCAGGTTTTGCACGTAAGGTGCGAATCACTTGCTGGATCGCCTCTTGATAAGTTTCATGCTCGGCGTCGGCCACCGTCAGATGCCATTCTGCGACTGCTTCCTCGTTGGCTGGAATTTGCATGACATAGATATGCTCCATCATTTGTGTATATCCGCTGAATCCCTCAAAGTGAACCACGAAAATACAACGATCAGGTGCCTGCTCAACAATCTGGTTACTGACAACACTGTCGGTTTGCAATTCAGCCTGCCGATTTTCGGCTAATTGCCGCATACCTTCACAGGTTGTGTCGCTCACAGATATTATTCGCCGCAATTGTAGGCGTGTCGGATTTTCGGGAATAGCACCTGGGTCTGTTTCGATCAGGGTAATTTGTGGAGTCACGCTGCCTGTTTCACTGACTACTACGCTGTTTATATCAGTTTCGACCTGTGCCCACACATCCACATCCGGCCAGGTTTCAGCTAGGCGTTCACGTGCTGCCACCCAGTCTGCCGAATTGCTATCGGCCAGCAACCAACTTTCCGGAACCTCAAGTTCAAACTGCCAGACTGTATCGTTTGCACCAAGCACACGAATGGTTGTCTGGTTAGATGTTTTTGCTTGTTGCTGATTGGTCAGAATCAGCCCTATCACCGTCGCCATGCCGATTAAAATGAAGAATGCGGCAATTATCGCCAGCAACCGCCGCCGCCCACGCACTCGCTGTTGGAGTTCCACCGATGACACCAGCGCATCGTCAACCACCAATGGCTTCGATTCAGACGGAAACACATAACTTATTTGCGGTTGGGGACGGCTCGCACTCAAACGGGGATATATTCGCACCAGGGCATCGTGCATCTGGCGAGCAATGGTATGATTGGGTTCCTTCGCCAATGCCTGATACACGCAGTGGCGATATTCTTGCAAATCCGGCGTCACATGAGCCAACCACAACCATACTTCTGCGTTTACCGGCTCGCTTTGCACTGCCCGTCGCAGATAACTCAACGCATCGGCTTTATTGCCAGCCTGGGCTAGTTGTACGCCCATTTGAGCGTTCGGTAAAGGATGTGCATGTGCCATACCTATTCTTATCAGGTGGGGGACCATGCCCGACGGCTGGCGATAGCATTCTCGCGGACTCGGGCAATGTGATCATCGGTCACGGCATATTCAAAACTGCGGAAGCCACTCAGTTTAAAGCCGTGTCGTGTGGCGATTTCGCCAATCTCCTTCGCTTTTTCGGCAGCAATGTATTTGCCAATACTATAGTCTTCATAGCGCCCTTCGAGCGCCAATGCCATCGTTTCAGCCATACACGCAAAAGCTTTGCCCGGCGGAAACCCAAAATCGAAACCAAAATTAACCGGACCTGGCACTTCCACCATACCGCCCTCAATCACTAATACATCCTGGCGCTCCTGATATACACGCCAACTGACATCACGGGGTCGTGCTACATCGCATACCACTGCGCCTGGCTTAATGTGCTGAGGTTGAATGACCGGTCCAACGGCGCTCGTCACGGTCAAGATAAGGTCGGCGTCGTAGATACTGTTGATGTCTGTACTCATAATGATATGTGCCCACTTGTTGGCACATCGCGCTGCCACCTCCGCCAGCGCGTCCTCGCGCCGCCCGACCAACAACAGTTCCCCCATATCATCTGCCAGCAATGCAGAACAGGTACTACCAATGCTGCCAGTTGCACCCACTACCGCTGCCTTGGCCTGCGACAAGTCGATTCCCATTACACGCCCTGATTCACGTATCGCCTCTACAGCAATGTAAACGGTATAGCTGTCGCCGGTGGTCACGGGAATATCAAGGTTTTGGGCAATGGTCATGCCTGCATCGCCCACCACTGATGTAAATGCGCCTAATCCCAGGATTTTTGCGCCCTTTTTCTCGGCTTTGCGGCCACATGCCACCAGCTTTCGGTACACTTCGTCCACGGGCAGACGCAACATGGTCGGCGGGGTATAAGGAGCGGCAAAAAACCAACCCAACAGCGGTGTTTGCGTGCTGGATGATACAACGCCAGTGATTTCACTGATATACAATGGCGGGAAAAAGCGAGAGAAGAAATTGATCTGGCGTTCACCCAGGATACGACCTAGGATCGGAAATTTCCGCGTGACGTCCTTTTTGATATTGATGGGATGGATGATAAAGGCAAAGGTATCCTGGGGCATGCACTTATGTCCATTCTTCCAAGAGCTGGCTTTCGTCCACAATTTCGCCACGCATATATAATCGACGGTGTAGGGCCGAAATTCTGGGGGCAAACATATGATGGTCGCTTTGTTCGTAGCTGATATTTTTCACTACGACCCGACGTTCTGGTGAGGCGACTAAAATCACGTCTGATTCGATGGTTCGGGCTGGGTAAACGACCATGCCCGCTCCCAAACGGCAATTATGCCCCACGCACCCGCCAATAACCGGTTGGCGAATATCTTCCAATTGGCCGGCATAATTAAGTGCTTTGATTGGTGAAGGTAGCAGATTGAAGTCAGTGAATGTCGAACCAGCACCGATAAAACTATTTCGCCCAATGACGCACATTTGAAGGCAGGTGTTCTGGGCAACAATGGTGTTTTCCATTAGCAAGGTCATAAATAGTGCAGAACGAAACGGCAGGAAAGCATTGTAGCCGACAACACTCAGCATTAGTTGGCAACCCTGGGCGATGGTGACATTATCGCCGATAGCGCAATTGTCAATGACTACTCCTGGCCCAATGCTGCAATTACGACCGATGGTTGTTGGTCCCAGGATGACCGCAGACGGATGAATATCTGTACCTGCGCCGACTTTCACCACATGCGAGCTGGAGAGAATCTGTTTCTGTTCCAAAATGGATCGCAGTAGGAGGCGTATGGCAAACAGATTGTGGTGCCTGGCATATTCCTCAAAACGGCTGCCAATCGAAAATACACCCAATGGAACCGCTGCGTTGAACAAATGCACCCAGCTTTCAATCAATACACAGGTGCGCTCCGATAGATAATGTGTTAAATCCTGTTCGCGCCGCATTCCACCACTGCTATGCTGCTGGCCGCTGCGTTGGTTACCACTATTGCCCGCAATGTCCAATTTGATGTTGGTCATGCTATCGGGGATATTGTAGTAGCCTTTTTCTATTGCATCAGATGGAATCGCCACTGGAACCCAGGCATCCTGATCAGCCCAGCCTTGCGGAAAATACCACATTTGGATTGGATAATAATTGGGGCCGCTGATCGGTTCGATCAATTGTAAACTGCTGAGAGGCACAGTGTATTTGGCCCATGCCGGATCATCAGCAGGCAGTACCGCCTGACAAGGTTGGCCCAACGATCTGGCGGCTTGTAAGAAATAGTCCAGGAACGGTTCATCAAAATACAGATTATCCCGATAAACAAAGACTGAATCATCTCCACGCACACCAGGACGTTCTTGTTGCAATACAGATTCCAGATCCATAATGCCCGTCAGGTCTTCTTCAACCGGACAAGGTTCTTTCAAACACCGATCCGTGACTTCTTTCTGGTGAATGTGTAGTGTCGCCGGTATCCCGTCACTGCCGATTACCGTCAGGTTGCGGGCGGGTTCATTGAAAGGAGATAAGAGGCGATTATCGGTAATCACGAAATTCCGCATGACTGACGTGTCCTTTGCTTTGTTTTCTTAACCAAGTATCCGGTAGGTTCGGCATTAAGGCAATAGTTGTCTATAGGCGATCTCAGTGTTATAACATGGGGAAACGTATACGTCCTATAGCTGATAAAACCTTATGGCAATTATCTACTTAACATTGGCCTGGGTCGCGGGTATTCTTTTTACTCATTATATTGTAACCGATTTCCCGTTCGGCATTATTGCCTTGATAATTTCAGGATTATTTGGGTTAATCTGGCCCCACGCCCGCCCGCGTGTTGTGCTAATCATTGCCTGTTTAGCATTATTCGCCTGGGGAGCATTTCGCTTGGATAGTGCCCGACCGGAACGTTCGCCAAATCATGTTGCCCATTGGAATAATCGTGGCTGGGCAACGATCTATGGTGTGGTCTCGGCAGAACCTGATCACTATGATACTTATTCCA
The DNA here is from genome assembly GCA_965215855.1 of Aggregatilineales bacterium. Taxonomy (GTDB): domain Bacteria; phylum Chloroflexota; class Anaerolineae; order Aggregatilineales; family J027; genus J027. Next base: position 2,305,725 of record CBDCER010000003.1, read on the forward strand.
ATGTCCGTGTCTCTGTTGACGAAGTGTGGGTATTGGGCGCTCAATATCCGGCCAGCGGAACCGTGTTGGTGCGCTTTGCAGCCCATAGTGGTGTGGTTTATGGTGATCGCATCCAAGCTACTGGCGAATTGCGCTCTCCGCCAGCGGCGGATACCTTCGATTATCGAGAAAAATTGGCGCGTCAGGGAGTTTTTAGCTACCTGGCTCCTGACAATACGCGTATCTTGAGTCACGATAATGGCAGTTGGTGGAAGGAAAAACTTTTGAGTTTACGCCATCAGGCCCGTGAACGAATCGAAGACGCTTTGCCTGAACCCCAGGCTGGATTGCTGTCAGGCATCTTGTTAGGCGACGAAAGCGGTCTTTCTTTCCCAGTAAAAGAAGCATTCAACACCACCGGCACATCGCACGTGATTGCTATTTCGGGCTTCAACATGACGCTCATCGCTGGAATCATTGCGGGTATGTTGCGTGCTTTGCATCGTCCTCGGCTGGAAGTCGGTATCGGCGTGGTGATTATCGGGCTTTATACGATTTTTGTGGGTGGAAACGCGGCTGTCGTGCGCGCGGCGATCATGAGTATTGTTCTCATATCAGCCCCATTGGTCAAACGACACACTTATGTTCCGGCGACACTGGCATTCACGGCATTGTTGATGAGTCTGCATGATCCCTGGGTATTGTGGGATATTGGGTTCCAGTTGAGTTTCGCGGCGGTGTTAGGTATGGCGTTGCTGACGCCTTCGTGGGATCGCGCTTTTACCCATTGGCTGGAAACTGGATTCGGTGATTCGGCGGGGAGGCAAATGGGAAAGTGGCTTTCTGAACCACTGATTGTCAGTACAATAGCCCAATTGTTTACCTTACCCCTCATCCTCTATTATTTTGGTCGGCTGTCGCTGGTCTCTCCGTTGGCAAATCTATTGATTGTCCCGGTGCAGGCGGTCATTTTGACTTGCGGCGGAGCAGCGACTATTGTCAGCCTGTTTTGGTCACAACTTGGCTTAGGTTTCTATCCGGCAGTCTGGCTGTTCCTGTCGTGGACAACGGGTATTGTGCGTCGCCTTGCCAATTTCTCTCTGGCATCTATTGAGTTCACGCTGCCACAATGGATGGTGTTGTGTCTGGTGGGTGTGGTGTTGGTACTGATGATTCTGAATGCTACACGCCCCGCCTGGTACGAGCGTCGCCGTCACCAGATGTTGAAGTTTGGGACACTGTGGATATTACCCGTGATGAGCCTCATTCTGGTGGGAAATATGGTTCAGCAAGTCACTAAACAGCCTGATGGTGATTTGCATGTCGTGTATTTAGATATGGGCCAGAGCAACAGTGTGTTGATCGAAACTCCGGATGGGGCGACATTTTTGATTGATGGAGGGCGTTATCCATCGCGGCTACTGACAGCATTGGGCGACTATCTGCCGACCAATCGAGCTATTGATGTATTGTTCATCACCAGCGATGAGAATGATGACATTGGCGCTTTGATTGATGTCGTGCGACGTTATGATGTCGGAGTAGCGGTGTCGGCAGTGCAAGATAGCCGTGAACAGCGTTATTATGATCTGTTAGCGGAACTGGTTGAGCGGGATATAGCGTTGGTTGAGGCCGATGTCGGTTGGCGGATCGAGACCGGAGATGGCGTCAAACTGCAAGTGTTGACCCCGCGTTGGTATGAGGATGTACCCGATCAGGCTGTTTTGCGACTGGACTATGGCGAAGCGACTTTCCTGTTTACCAATCGGCTATCGCGCAACGACGAACTCTTGTTGATGGCAAATCGTATATCCTTACGCGCTACGGTATCGCAGGCGGCGGATCATGCTGCTGATAAAAGCAACAGTCAGCAATGGTTAGAAGCGGTTGATCCCCAGGTGATTATTGTTCAAAATGATCCTGGTAGTTGGGAGCCAGGAGCCATTGCACATGTCATCGCTCGCTTTGAGGGACGACAATTGTATCGAACAGACCGACATGGAACCATCGAAATCGTTACAGATGGTCAAGAATTGCGGATTCGCACCGAAAATCGTTAGCACGACTCCCATTGCCTAATCTGGTGAAGCACCTCTCTAACGACAACTTCGATGGGTTTAGCATCCGTTAGAATATAAAGAGCATCCTCGGCACGCCGTAATGGCGAGGTTTCGCGCTCACTATCGACTTTATCCCGCTGACGCAAGTTATCTTCAATATCCTGCATTTGGACATGTTGGTCGGTTTCGCGTTTTTGTAGATAACGCCGCTGTGCCCGTTCTTGCAGTGATGCATCAATGTAGAATTTCATTTCAGCATTGGGTAACACCACTGTCCCAATGTCGCGTCCGGCCATGATAACTTTGCCCTGTTCTGCTACTTTACGTTGGGTGGGCAACAATGCACCGCGTACCTCTGGAATAGCTGCGATTATTGAAACCAGGGCTTCCACTGGCCCACTTCGCAATGCATCGGTCACATCTTCGTTGTCAACCCACACACTATATTGACGCGTATCATCATCTGGTTCTGGCCGAATCTCGATAAGGGTTTCGTAAGCCAGTTTTTCCAATTTAATTACAGCATTCGGCGAAATTTGTTGACGCAAGGCGACCAGCGCCATCGCTCGATAGAAAACGCCCGTATCAATAAATAAATACCCTAATTGTTCAGCCAGAAGATAGGAAATGGTACTTTTCCCAGAACCGGCTGGCCCATCAATGGCAATTACATCTGGAAGTGGCAAATTGGTAACCCTTCGTCGTTACTCTGTGTCGTCAAAAAAACCTGCACAACTATAGCGTCGAACGGGTTGGCTCACAACTTGAATTTTCAAACATCTTCCGGCGGTGATGGCTCGGCGACCCAGGCCGCCAGTGCATCGAAATCCGCCTCAATCTGGTGAATCTGGTTGGCGTAATGTGGCACAACATGGTCGATAGCCCCACTGTGATAATCAATCACGGCGTTCGGGTCTTTCAAAAGATTGCCAGTCAAAATTGCCACCACGTCGTCTTTAGGTTTAATTTCACCTTGCTCAACCAGTTGACGCACACCTGCCACCGACGCCGCTGACGCTGGTTCGCAGCCAATCCCCGCCGCATCAATGCAGGCTTTGGCATCCATAATATCTTGGTCGCTGACGCATACTACCAGCCCGCCCGTGCGCTCGATTGCTCGCACAGCTTTGGGGTAATTGGTCGGGTTGCCAATGCGAATAGCCGTTGCGACTGTTTCGGCTCGCATGGTATGGCGTTCCTGAAAATTGTCTTTCCAGCTACGATAAAACGGCGACGCGCCTTCGGCTTGCACAATGGCAATACGCGGCATCCGCTTGATCAAGCCCAATGTGTGTAGTTCGATAAAGGCTTTCCCGAACGAGGATGAGTTGCCCAGGTTGCCACCCGGGACCACCACCCAATCTGGTACTTGCCAGCGGCGCTGTTGCAGCATCTCAAGCATAATCGTTTTTTGGCCTTCTAGCCGATAAGGATTGACCGAGTTGAGCATATATACTGGTAGTTTATTGGCGGCATCCAACACCAATTTTTGTGCGTCGTCGAAATCGCCGCATACTTCCAGGCATGTTGCGCCATAGGCTACGGCTTGCGCGATTTTGCCCAGCGCGATTTTTCCTACTGGAATTGCGACTACGCCCTGCAAACCCGTCAGTCGTGCATAGGACGCCATGCTGGCCGAGGTGTTGCCCGTGCTGGCGCAAATAACTGCATGTGCCCCAATGTGCCGTGCCTGCGTTACGCCACTGCTCATTCCCCGGTCTTTGAAGCTGCCTGTGGGATTTTCGCCTTCGTGCTTTAATTGCAGCCGTTGATGATGTGTGAATTGCGAAAGCCAGGGCGGGCTGTCGTATAACATGGTATTGCCCTCGCCACGTGTCACCAATTCCATTGTGTCAATATCTGGCGCGACCAATTCTTTATAACGCCAGACGCCACTGCGCTCCCAGGGTTGGAAGCCGCCCATTCGTTGGTCAAATACTTCAATCGACACCTGTTTGCGAAGCACATCCAGATCGTGTTGTACATCAAGCAAATCCCCACATTTGGGGCATGTATAGAGGCGGGCGTTGCGATAATAGGTTTCGCTGCAACCCACACATTGAAGCCAGGTTAAGGGAGCCATCGGTCATCAATCCTTGTTGTTGCCGCCGGATAGGAACCCAGAAATTTGACCAGCGAGGCATGTTGAATCAACCCAGTCAAAGCTCGCGCACAGGCGGGATCTTCGACATGACCCTCGAAGTCTAGATAAAACCAGTATTGCCAGGGCCGGGATCGCATCGGGCGTGATTCGAGTTTGGTTAAGTTAACCTGGTTTTGGGCAAATGCCCCCAGACATTCATACAATGCGGCTGGAGAATGCCGCACGGCAAACACCACCGAAGTTTTTTGTGCGCCATTGTCTCGCTGGGCTTCGTCATGACCGATCACAAAGAAACGAGTCGAATTATAGGGTTCGTCCTCAATGCCGCTTTCCAGGATTGTTAGGCCATAAAGCTCACCTGCCAGGGCGCTGGCAATGGCGGCTGTGCCCGGTTCGGGATTAGTTGCCAGGTCGCGGGCACTACCCGCTGTATCATAGGCCGGAATAGGTTTCCACTCGCGCCGCCGTAAGAATCCCTCGCATTGTGTTAATGCTTGAGGATGGGACTGCACCCGCACAATTTGGTCAAGGCTAGTTCCCGGTGGGGCTAATAGCATATGCCGGACGCGTAGAATAACCTCGGCCTGTACCCGCAGATCATGTTCCAGCAGCAGTTCATAGCTGTGAGCCACCGTGCCAGCTAGTGAGTTCTCAACGGGCAGAAGTCCATGATGAGCTTCACGACTGTGTACTGCCTGAAAAATGTCGTCAAAACTATGGCTGGGGAGCGTCTTGACTGATGCTCCAAAATGTTTACGGATGGCTTCTTCAGAGTATGCACCATGCTCACCCTGAAACGCCACAATGGGCTGAGACAAAATCATCTCCTTATGTGCAGACGTCATTTTGACCATTCAACGTTAACATAGTCTATGTGGGCTGACAATGGCTTCGTTTGTTGTTTTGTTTTAGACTTAAATTAAGGAATTAAGCTATTGAGAGCAAGGTCATGAGTATCGATTCGCCTGAGTTGAGGACAGAGCCACTTTCCAAGTCATTCATGTCTATCGGAGAGTTTGCCCAGCGTGTATTGTTGTTTGGGGCACTGGTTGTCGGAGCCTTGGCTTTGTGGCAATTGCGTCTGGTATTGCTGATGACGTTCTTGGCAATTATCGTCGCGATTTCGCTGGATATACCTGTGCGTCGGCTGCAACGTTATGGTCTTCGGCGTGGACTGGCGATGATGATCGTCAGTGTAGTGTCTTTGCTTGTATTGATTATTCTGATCACCGCCATCGGCGCTCCGCTCGTGATCCAAACCCAAAATCTGGTTGAAGACTTACCAGGTGCGCTCGAAACCTTACGTGAGGATTATTCTAAACTTGCCGAGGACTCGCCCATACTCCCTACCTTTGAAAGTGTCAATGACTTTGGCACAGACAATGAGGGAACAACTTCTAGCCTGGTTTCTACTGACACACTGACAGGGGGGGCATTGTTGGTCACCAGTGTGGGATCCTTTGTGGTTTCATTGGCGGTCAATTTGCTGTTGGTGATTATCGTTTCTATGTATTTATTGGCTGATCCTGAAACCTATGCCAATAGCTTGCTGGCGTTGACTCCGAAGCATCGTCAGAGCCTCATTCTGCAAATTCTGGTCGATTTGCGACAGGCTCTGGTTAATTGGTTAGTCAGCCAATTGATCGCCATGACGATTACCGGTGTTTTGATCTGGTTTACGTTAGGGATTATCTGGGGTGTACCCAATGCGATTGCGTTGGGTATGCTGGCGGGAGTCTTAACCTTCATCCCAAACTTCGGGTCGGTCATGTCAGCCATACCTGGTGTGATTTTCACGCTGGCCGAACGCCCCGGTTATGTCTTGCCGGTTTTGATAACCTATATCGTTGTGCAGCAAATCGAATCGAATCTGATTACGCCTACGATCATCAAACGCCGTCTGCAAATTCCAGCAGCAGCCTTGCTTGTCTTTCAGGTGATGGCGAGTGTGCTATTTGGCTTCATGGGACTATTGCTAGCTGTGCCATTGTTCATGGTCATTTTGGTGCTGGTGCGCGATCTTTATGTGGATTACTTGTTGGACAACATCAATACTTCTATTGAATCCCGGGAATCGGAAGATGGCGAAACGGTTCTACGTGTTACCAGTAGCAAACACAGCACGCGTGAGATTCCATTGCGACAAATCTTCAAAGGATCTGGGCCATTCGATCATTCATTGCAGGAAGTTATGCAAACTATCGCCCGCCAAGAACAGGAAATATCAGCCGACCTTGAGGATGACATTTAAGATTGATCGTCGTTGAGGAAGACAACCCGTGGTGCTTCGGATGGTGATGCGGCAGGCGTTTCATCAATCTGAGTCTGGTCGTTATCAAGTGTAGACATCGTTTGTGCCTCTCGCCGGGCATCCTGATATCCCTTTGGGAAATACACCAAAAACAAGCCGATTGTCATCAATAACAACGTTGTTACAACCACCAACAACGCCACGATGGCTGCCAGTTTGGGATTATCGCTGGGGTTGGTGCGGGCTGTATCGCCAGGAGGCAATGGTCGCGTGGCTTCGGGGGTAGGGTCATCCTGTGCCTGGGTAACGGAAACGGGCAACAAAAGTAACGAAGCGGCTATTGTAAATAGTATGCTGGTACGTAGCAATTTCATTTTTTTGGGTTATCTGATGGAGGTGTTTTTGGCGGGGCAATAAGTGGCAACCAGAAGCCAAATGTACTACCACTTGCCGAGATTGGGTGGTAGAAAACATTGCCATCGTAAGTGTTGATAACACTTTTCACCAGACTCAGCCCAATACCCGTTCCCCTGATGTGTTCAGTGCCGGGTTGTCTGGCTCGGAAGAAGGGGGTAAACAAATGATCTCTGGCCTCTACTGGTACACCATATCCGCTGTCAGTTACTTCCACAACAACACGTTCAGTTTCAACCAATATTCTAGTAACGATGAGGCCAGCAGTGGGTGTATATTTGATAGCATTGCTCATATAGTTGCCAAAAGCATGAGCAAGCTGGACACGTTCTGCCTTGACCCAAGCGGGCTTGTCTGGTTTTACAAAGAGAACCTTGTGGTGTTTTTTCTGAGCTTGTAAAGAAAATTCTTCAATAGTGGTCTCAATGATTTCCACCAAATCTAGATCTTGTACCACCCCTGGTGATTCCTGGGCTTGCAATTGCTCGAAATTCATCAGCTCACTGAGCATCGTTGCCATACGTTCGTGGGCGCGATTGATGCCCTCAATTGCTTTGTTGTCAAGATCACTTAGCTGAGGGCGAATTTCGGCAATCAGAAGACCAAAAAAGTTCATGGCAGTCGCCAGCGGGTTTCTGAGATCGTGCGATGCCATCCGCATCATGCGCGACTTCAGTTCATTCATTTCGCGGTAGGCGGTGGTATCCATTATCGCACAAATGACACGGGTGCTTTCGCCTTCTGCATTTTGGATGGGCGTCATGTTGTTGAGAACCCATCGTTTCTTCCCATCCTTGCGTTTAATAGCATATTCAATCTTGGCCGTTTGGTCTGGCAATAGGCTGCGGAGTGTCGTCTCCACACGTTCTGCATATTCGGGCACAATCATGCTTAAAAAGAGGTCTGGATTATCCATCAGTTCATGTTCGGTATAGCCAGTGAGGTTATGGCACGAAGGGCTGATGAAGACTAGATTGCGCTCTTGAATATCATAAGAGCATACAACATCGCCGACTGCTGAGAGAATCCCACTCAATTCTTTTTGAGAATAGTCTAATGCAGCCTGTACAAGATGGTGGTGTAATTCATGTTCCACCAACTCTGTGCTGGCAATGATAGCCCAGGAATCGCTATCTTTGACAGTCAAACGTCGGGCACGGATGAAATACCAATCATGTTCGCCGCTTTTGGTATTTAGAGCAACCTCGCCTTCCCAATAGGTGTTGGTTTTCAATTGGGTCTGGATCATATCAATTGATTGATGAGGAAAAGAGTCCGAAGCCAGCAAGTCAGCGAACGATTGCCCGACGGCGTCTTCTTTGGAGTACCCGAATTTTCGTTGTGCTTGCTGGTTCCACTCAACAACGATGCCATTTTGGTCGATAACGATGACAAAGTCTGGCAATAGGTCCACTACTTCGCCATCAAGTTGTGTGCGAATATCAATCTGTATTTTGGAGTTGCTTTGCCCACTACCTTGCAGCATAACATACCATCCGGACTATTCAGAAGTGACCAGCTTGGAGTCTGTAGGAGTTTAAACAAGGCCCCAGTCCCTGTCAAATCATAAGCCTGATTTTCTGATTCCGCAAACAAAAACGAGATTGCCAACGAACAACAACCTCGTTTCCATAGATTTGCCTAAATCTAGCTCAGACGCGATCTCCGAATCGTCGTTCTGTGCCATTCAATAAACTTTGAATATTGGTGCGGTGGCGATAAAAAATCATGGCGGGAACCAGAATATAAGCAATGTAGATGGGGTTATTGTCTTTGATAAGTGCCGCTATAACTATAATTAACGAAGCAACCGCGATGCTGGTTAAAACCGCCAGCGACATATAGCGTGTCAAGGCGACTAAGGCAGCCCCCAGCATCAAAACGCCAGCCAGCAAAAGCGGAGGAGCCAGCAGCAACCATGTTCCACTGGCTGTTGCTGCACCTTTGCCACCACGAATTGTGCCCGTGAGCATGGTAGCGAAAAGGGACCAGTTGTGCCCAAAGACAACTGCAATAGCGGCCAGGATCATTGCTGCTGATTGCTCATCAACGATTAGGTGACGGGCCAATAGTAGCGCTATTGCGCCTTTGATCCCATCCAGCACCCAGACAACAGCTCCCCATTGTGCCCCTAGAGCGCGGGCGGTATTATTAGCCCCCATATTGCCGCTGCCGACTTCAAAAATATTGATGCCGTGCAGCCGTCCAACAACATAAGCTGTTGGAATAGAGCCAATCAGATAGCTGATGCTGAAAATGGTCAATACAGTTTGCAATTCCATAGGCGAAAGCCTCGTTAACAAATTTGCACAAAAATCATGTCGTTCAACAATGATCTGTATATAATAACACCAATTTTGGTGGAGTGTTACGAAAAATTGCTGAAGATTTGCAAGATATATGCTAATCGGCAACAAGCCTGGAGATATTGAGTTATGCCTCAGATCTATCTGTCCCTTGTTTTCCACAATCATCAACCTGTAGGCAATTTCAATTTTGTTTTTGAAGAAGCCTTTGAAAAAGCATATAAGCCACTGACGAACTGCCTGGATCGTCATCCATCTATCCAGGTTGCGATTCACTTCACCGGCCCGCTGATCGACTGGCTGTTGGAACATCACCCCGATTATTTGCGGCAAGTGGCTCAACAGGTACAGCGCGGCCAGCTTGAAATCCTCTCTGGAGCCTATTACGAGCCGATTCTGGCAATGTTGCAAGATGTTGACAAAATCGGGCAAATTGAAAAACTCAATAGGGTGGTCAAAGACCAGTTTGGTACCCAGGCGACAGGCATGTGGTTAGCCGAGCGCATCTGGGAGCCGCATCTCTCCAAACCTGTTCGTGAAGCTGGGTTGGATTACACGATCATCGACGATACTCACTTCATATCTGCTGGTTTTCAAGCTGAGCAACTTTTTGGCTATTTTGTTACTGAAGAACAAGGTTATACTCTCAAACTGGTCCCGACCCAAACTAAATTGCGCTATTTAATCCCCTGGCGTCCGGTAGATGAAGTCATTGCATGGTTAGGAGAACAGGCTGAACTGCGCCAACAACCTGGCAAACCCCCGGTGTGGGTTGTGATGGGCGATGATGGCGAGAAATTCGGCATGTGGCCTCAGACATTTGATAGTATCTGGGGCGAAGAATGGATGGATCGCTTCTTTGAGGCACTGGAGGCCAATGCAGATTGGTTACAAACCATTCAGCCGCGGGATTATGTCGATCGTTATCGGGCACGGGGCATCGCCTATTTGCCAACTGCTTCTTACATGGAAATGGGCGAATGGGCATTGCCATCCCCTGAATCGTGGGTACTGCGCGATTTGCGTGAAAGCTACGAAGTGCAATTGGAGCAGATACCAGAATGGGATCGAAATAAGCGCGATGAACTGGAACGGGTGTTACGTTTTTTGCACGGGAGTTTCTGGCGCAATTTTCTGGTTAAATACCCTGAAATCAACCATATGCAAAAACGCGGTCTGTCCCTGAGCAAACGTATCCACAATATGCCGCCTGGCGATAAGCGCGAACAGGCGTTGGATGCGCTCTGGGCGTCGCAATGCAATTGTGGTTATTGGCACGGCGTTTTCGGAGGTATCTATCTGTTCCATATTCGCTCGGCAAACTACACCAATATCATCAAGGCCGAAACATTGCTGGACGAGGCGGGGGATATCTGGCTCGAAACTACCGATTTCAATGGAGACAGCTACGACGAAATCATGTCAAGCAATGGCACGCTGGCGATGGTTATTGAACCTAATAAGGGTGGTATTATGACCGAGCTTGATTATCGTCCGGCACTATACAACCTGTTGAACGTGATGACGCGCCATCCCGAAGGCTATCACATCCAGATTCAGGAAGCCGCTGCCACCAACATGTTGATGACACCCGGCGATAGCCCTGACCAGTTTGAAGGCGAGCCAGTGCGGGCCAAAGAACGTGGACTGGAAAACTACATTTATGTGGATTGGCATCGACGCGGGATGTTTGTCGATCATTTCTTGGGCGAGCAAGCCACGCTCCAGGGCTTTGAGGCAGTGCAATACCCTGAACAGGGTGACTTTGTTGACCAGCGTTATGACGCCGAAGTTGAGCAACAGGCGTCGGCATTGGTGGTCACTTTGAGCCGTGATGGTTATGTCTGGTTGGGTGACACGCATATGCCAGTGCGCGTTGAGAAGAGACTGACGTTGATTGAGGGCCAGTCCGCAATCCAGGCCCATTACACTATCACCAATCAAAGTGACCATGCGCTGAAGACCCGTTTTGGCGTTGAGATGGCGTTGGGCTTTGATGGTGGAGATAATCGAGAATATTGCTTCATCCGCGCAGGTGGCGATAGCCATAGCATGGGTGAAAGCCGAGAAATTCAGGATGTAAACAGCTATTGTGCTGTCAGCAAATTGCGGCAGTTCGGAGCTGAGATCGTTACCAGTCAATCCGCAACCCTATGGTACTTTCCGCTGGCTCCTATAACACTATCGGAAGGCGGTTTCGAGCGTGTGCATCAGGGGATTGTGACGATGCCCTGGTGGAATATCCAATTGGAGCCAGGCCAAAGCCACGCGTTTGATCTTACCTTGACCATTCAGCCACTCGATAGTTGACAACGAGGGCCACACCAGCGCCATGACATTGCCAGAGCAACCTCTCACGCCGTCGGGCAGTCCTCCTGATGAACACGAGTTGCCAGTCTGGAAAGTGTTTTTCTATGCATTAGGCAATGCGGCTGGTCTGTTGACCTATAACACCTTCAATGCATTCATCCAATTTTTTTATACTGACCATATAGGGCTACCGCCGCAATGGGTCGGGCGTGGCTGGTTCGCGTTTGGCTTTTGGAACGCCGTCAATGACCCGATTGCAGGATGGCTTTCTGATAACACACAGTCCAGGATTGGACGGCGAACCTTTTATATTCGGTTGCTGGCGATCCCGGTGGCGGTGGCTTTTGCACTGGTCTGGTTGCCGCCGTTGGATGTGGATAACCATGGCCCTACCGCCGTATTGGTCTATTTTCTGGTTATCATCAGTATCTACGACATGTTCCAAAGCATCATTACGCTCAATCAAGACGCACTTTTTCCCGAAATGTTCCAAAATACCGAAACACGGGCGCGGGGTTCCTCTGTGCGGCAATTTGTCGGGTTTGGATTGGGCGGCGGTATAGCCGTTGCTTTATCGCCAATGATTTATGATAGCTCTTTGGGATGGACAGGGCTGGCATTTATCTGGGGAACGGTGGCTGCGTTATTTTATTTTCTCTCATTGATTGGCATTGAAGAAAACCCGGCCTATGCTGAAGCCGAAACACTCTCGATCAAAAACCAGGTGCGGCTGGCACTCGGTAACCGTACCTTTTTGGTTGTGTTAGCAATCAACTTCATCTTTCGCTTTTTCCTGGCCGCTTTAATTACAGCTCTGCCTTTTTATGCTGAGTATGTACTGGGCTTGAGTGGCGGTCAGCAGACGATTTTGCTCAGTTCATTGGTGGTGGCCTCGGTGGTTTCGCTCGTCGTTTGGCAAGGGATTTTCCGGCGCTATGGCACACGTCGTTCGCTGATGATCTCGTTCGCGTTGGCGGGTGTGCTGGCTTTCCCGATTCTATTTACCGACAGCCTGATCGCGACGGTGGTCGTGTTGGTAGCGTTGGGATTGGGTGTTGGCGGTGGGTTGTTGTTGGGGCCAGATATGCTGTTCGCTGAATTGATAGATGAAGATTATGTGCAAACTGGTGTGCGCCGCGAAGGATTGTATCGAGGCATTCTGGGCTTCATGTTCCGTTTTCCGCCCGCAGTGGCTGGGCTGGTATTGGGAGAGTTGTTGGCTGTTAGTGACTACAACGCCGATCTCTCGGTAGCCGAGCAGCCTGCTGCTGTCGAGACTATCATCCGCACTTTTACGGCGGCGGCTCCCGTTGTTGCTATCTTAACAGGTATCATTTTCCTAGCGATGTACCCGTTGCATGGTAAACGCCTGCAAGATATTCAGCACCGTGCTGCTGTCATGCGGTCGGAGCTACTCGACGAAGCTTAAGCTATCCCTGATGTGGTACGGGCCTTGACCAACGCATCACGAGTTTGAACAACCTCGCGGGTAATGCTCACCTCGGCCATACCGTGCCAGCCAAAAGTCGTCATATATTCTACCGTCAACACGCCATGATAGTCAGCCGTCAACAGATCGCGCATTAATTGGTCAATATCGAGTGTGCCTTCATCGAAAGGTGTTTGCAGTTGTTTGGGTGCAGCTTGGCGAATATGGATGTGGGCAGTGTGGTCAAACAACGAGCGCATGGCATCCCATTTGATACCCTGCGCGATCAAGTGTGCCAGATCAAGCGTCAGACTCAAACCTGGCACGGCATCCAGCAACAGGCGGGCCTGATCTGGTGTTTGGGCGGCGGAGTCCAGGTGGGGTTCGAACGAGACGATGAAATCTGTGTCCTCAGTTATGTCCATCATGCGTTGTAAAGCTGGGACTGCGCGTGCTAGGCTATGATCTGACCCATCTTGCCCTAAAATACCCGGCGACACTGTGATGCTCGGCGTTCCTAACTCAACTGCAAATGGAACTAGATGCTCAAATAGCTGGAGTTGTTGGTCGCGTCGCTGGGGTTCAGGTGAGTTGACATGTGGCAATAACAAGTATAGATCGGTTAATCCCAGGTGAAAGTCGTCCAGTAAAACACGGATATTCTTCGCCGCCGCCACGGGTTCTTTCGTGGCCTGGGCAATGTCGATGTGTGGGCCAGTGCCCAAATCGACATAACGGAAGCCAAGCCGGGCAATGGTTCCCAATGCTTCAACCAGTGGTAGATTATTGTAGCCCCAGGCGTGACATGCAATATTCAACATTGAGTTTTATATCCTTTAACTTTCTTTGTGTTCAGGATTGAAGCTGGCGAGGCTTTTTGCCAGGGTTTCGGTCACATCCAGCTGATCGCGACTGCCTAACAGGATGAGGCGCGTGCCAGGTTCCAGCATGGTATGGGCCGTGGGATTGCTCAACCATTCACCATTTGGCAAATACATTGCCAGAATATTCGCACCCGTTCGTTGTCGTAGATTGACCTGCCCGATAGTCTGGTTGACAATCACCGACCCATCCTCAACAACAACCTCTTCTAATGATTGCTCAATTTCAGAGGATGTTGAACTGAGATCCAGGAAATCAACGACATGTGGTCGCACTGCCAGGTCGGCCATGCGGCGTCCACTCAGAACATAGGGTGAGATGACACGGTTAGCGCCCGCCCTGATCATTTTGGCCTGCGAACCCAAATCAGTGGCGCGGGCGATAATCAATAAATCAGCATTTAGGCCACGTGCTGATAGAACGGCGTATACATTGATCGCATCATCGCCTGCGCAAGCTACCAGTCCGCTGGCTCGTTCGATGGCGGCGGCTTTCAGGGTATCGTCTTCAGTGATACTGCCTCGAATGGTGACAAATTCCATCTCGGCAGCTTCATTGAGAGCTTGTTCATCTACATCTACAATTACAAAAGGAACACGGTCACGCTGGAACGCCGCAGCGACTTCACGCCCAACTCGCCCAAATCCAGCAATAATAAAATGTCCACGCATCTTGCTCAAAATCTGCCCTTTCTGATGTTCTTCCATCTGTTGAAGCACTTGTCCCGTGGCGATGTATTCAATGGCGCTGGATAGACCATAGGTGACAATGCCGAGACTGAGGATGATGATGACCACCGTGAACAATCGTCCAGTGTCGCTGAGGGCTTCCACCTCGCCGAAGCCGACTGTACTCACTGTGATAATAGTCATGTACGTTGCATCGACGACACTCCATCCTTCAATGATGATGTATCCCAGTGTGCCTATGACCAGGATCAACAGTAGTCCGACTGCTACTAACTGAATCTGGACACCACCTAGCAACACCCGTAAGAACTCACGTGGGCGATTGAGGGCGTCGCGCATGTGAACGACCCAGGTGTTAAGACCTCGGATAAAATGGAATAGACGACGTTCAATCTCGCGGTGTAACATCAGTTCTGCATCACTTTTATACGAATGCTATTGTTTGGTGGCAGGCAAGGTAATGCACCAATCAAATCCACCTTCAATTCGGATCATAATTGTGTTTCGATTTTCAATTGTATAACGAAAGTTGAAATGATGGGCTTTTTGGTTTAGGTTGTTTGGTCTGGCTTACCCTCACTAAAAAGCCCTTTTTCTTCAACAAAAGCTAAACTTCAGAAGAGTAGAAGTATTGCGTCTTTAATAGGTGGACACAAAGTCGGTTTAGACCCAACCTCGTAGGCTAACGACCCGTGCCACACGTTCAGTGCGCCGTACGGCGGCATGTTAGATCGTGTTTAGAAACACCGCAGGTTGAAGGAAACTACCTGTGAGGTCAGCCAACCTACCTGAGTGGGAAACCATAAGGGGAAAATAGCATGTTGGCAAAGGGGTGAACTGCGAAGTCGTTTAGCAGAGTTTGCAGCCCCAAGACCTGAATGTATGGGCAAAGCTGAATTGCTTGAAATCTAGTAGCGAGTTGGAGATGCGGCTTCCCTTGACACAACGACTGAAGTCAAGCCTCAGAGACAGCATTTTAGTAGAACGGAAATGCGAAACCTTCTCTCTGAGAACGGGGTTAATGAAACCTCTCAAGCTACGAACGGATGCCCTAACCATTCTGAACGTCTAGCATGACTGTACTGCGGGATTGCCTAAAAGCCGCGAGGCTCATGGCAACGGAAACCCCATAGTAGTCGTGGGAGTAACGTCCCACCACGGCAGTTGGGTAATGCCAACTACAGGGCGAAGGGGGTTAGGAATTCAAGCTGAAAGTTTTTGAAAGGTATGCGAAATGCAAACAGCTCAACAAATACTCACAGCTATACGCAAATTGGGAGAAAAGGGTATACCCCTGACGCGGGTATATCGAAGCCTTTACAGTGAGGACTTGTTCCTGACTGCCTACAGCCATTTGTACAGTAAATCAGGCGCAATGACACCTGGAACATCACCCGATACCGTCGATGGAATGAGTATGGAACGTATTCACGCTATCATTGAAGCTCTACGCTATGAACGCTTCCATTTTCAGCCAGTGCGGCGGACATATATCGACAAACCCAAAGGTGGCAAGCGCCCGCTCGGTATCCCGAATTTCAGTGACAAGCTTGTGCAGGAAGCACTCCGTATGCTCTTGGAAGCCTATTATGAACCACGTTTCTGCGAGAGTTCACATGGTTTTCGGCCTAAACGGGGCTGTCATACAGCATTAAAGCGCATCAAACAGAAGTTTCCGGGAACGGTATGGTTCATAGAAGGCGACATCAGTGCGTGTTTCGATAACATTAATCACGACATCTTGCTGGCAATACTAGCCCGCGACATTCATGATGGACGCATATTGGAACTAGTGCGACGTTGCCTGAAGGCAGGTGTGTTAGAAGATTGGCAATACCATAAAACTTACAGTGGTACACCCCAGGGCGGCGTTATTAGCCCGCTACTCGCCAACATTTACCTGCATGAACTGGATACTTTCGTCGAGGATATTCTTATTCCTCAATACACAAAGGGCAAAATGCGGGCAAGTAACCCCGATTACCGACGGATACGGCATCAATTGGCTAGGGCACGCCAACAGCAGAGTAGCCAGGTGCGTGACCTTCAATCCCAACTCCGTGAACTTCCATCGGGCGATCCCCAAGACCCAAATTATCGCCGCCTAAAATATGTGCGCTATGCCGATGATTTCCTGCTCGGTTTCTTGGGCAGTAAAGCAGAAGCAGAAGCGATTAAAGCGGCAATTGCGGATTTTCTACGCGATCAATTAGGCTTGGAACTAAACACCGCTAAAACCTTGATTACACATGCACGTACCCAGCAAGCCCATTTTCTGAATTATGCCATTAGCACTCAGCATGAGAACTCTAAAATGACCCGAAACAGCAAGGGTTATAGAGTGAGAAGTGCGAATGGGAACATTCGGCTTGGGCTGCCGCAAGGACTGATTCAACAAAAGGCTAAACGGTATCTGCGCGATGGCAAAATCATTGGTGATGGGACTTTGCTCCATTACTCAGATGCCCATATCATCGAAACATATCAACAACGTTTTCGAGGTATAGCCGAATACTACAAATATGCGACTGACCGAAGCCAATTGAGTTATTTGCAGTATATGATGCAAGTTTCATTGGTGAAAACCCTCGCCAGTAAGTTCAAACTCTCGGCGAAACAAATCTATCGGAAGTATACAGGTCGTAAAATCGTTGCTCAACATAACTATCGGACACTTCAAGTGGAAGTTCCTATTCGTGATGGAACGCGCCTGATTTATTGGGGCGCAATTTCCTTGCGGGTCGTTCCGATTGGAATGAAAACGATTGAAGACCAACCGAAGTTTGAAGGGGCGTTGGCTAAAACTGACCTCATTCAGCGATTGCAAGCGGACGAATGTGAGCTATGTGGTTCCACCATAGATGTGGAAGTCCATCATATCCGTAAGCTGGCAGACCTGAAAAGGCGTTGGGCAGGACGCAAAGAAAAACCCGCATGGGTAACCAAGATGATTGCCATCCGCCGTAAATCACTAGTGGTATGTCGGCAATGTCATCGGGCTATTCATGCCGGACAAAGCCCCCCCAATTTGCATGAATGAATTCTGGAGAGCCGTGTGATGTGAAAGCATCAAGCACGGTTCGGAGAGGGGCGGATAGAAAAGTATCATCACGATAACTCGCTAGCCGCCTACTCTACATTGATACGGTATAAGCCGCCAGACGATTGTGAATACCGAGTTCCTGGGCGCGGTTGTGGACATCATGAAACGCCTGAGTCATACGCCGATCCAGGCGTTCATGGACAACATCTAATTCCCAATAATAATCGTAGGCATTTTGCACCATCTCAAAATATGAAACGGTCACCCCGCCTGCATTGGCAAGGAAATCGGGAATGATGTACCGGCCATGTTCGTGAAGAATGACATCGGCTTCTGGGGTAGTTGGGCCGTTGGCGAGTTCGCAGATGATCTTACCCTTGATGTTGGCGGCGTTGGTTTCAGTAATGACGTTTTCCAAAGCTGACGGGCACAGGACATCGATATTCAGTTCCACCAGATCGGCATTTCTAATTGGCTCACTACCGGGGAATCCAGCGACCTGGCCGGTACTCAGTTTGTGATCGACCAATGCACGGGCATCGAAACCATTAGCATTGTAGATACCGCCCCGTGAGTCCGATGCTGCCACAATCTTGAGGCCAAGCAACTCCTCGCCTAACAAAGCAGCAAACTGTCCCGCATTGCCGAAGCCTTGAACGGCCATGGTCGCTCCCTGAGTGTCGATGTCCAGTACCTTCGCCGCTTCACGCACGGTGAACATACCACCACGTGCCGTCGCATCACCACGTCCTGCCGAACCACCTAATTCAAGGGGCTTGCCCGTAATAACCCCAAATTCGTTGTATCCCTTCAGAAACGAGTATTCATCCGCCATCCAGGCCATGATTTGTGGGTTCGTATACACATCAGGCGCTGGCACGTCTTTCTCCAAACCTAAAATACGTCCCACCTGGCGGATATAGGCACGGCTCAGACGTTCCAATTCGCCATCTGACATTTCCTTTGGATTACATACAATACCGCCCTTGCCGCCACCCAGCGGAATATCGACCACCGCGCACTTCCAGCACATCCAGGCGGCCAGGGCGCGAACAGTGTCAATCGTTTCGTCGGGGTGGAAGCGCAAGCCACCTTTTGTTGGCCCTCGCGCATCATTGTATTGAACACGGAATCCTTTGAAGACTTTGACGGAGCCATCGTCCATGCGAACTGGCAAGGTGACGTGTAATTCGCGCAATGGTTCGCGCAAAAAGGCTCGCATGGCCGGGTCCAATTCCAGCAACTCAGCAGCTTCGTCAAACTGACGCTGTGCCATGTGAAATGGATTCATGCTAGCATTTCCCATGAGTTCTGCTACCTCCTTAAATCAATTATGAAATGAAAAACGAGCCTCCCCGACTGCGGTGTGAGACTCGCATGTTGCCCAACTATACAAATGTGGTAAAGCAATAGATGAGCCATAAGACGAAGTTTATTGGACTCCAGCACTCTGTATATAATTATTTTAAGACGATATAGAGAATGTGCAAGCCATTATGGAAGTCAATCCACAATTTATGCCCAAAGTCTTTCGTCTCTATCTTGAGATTTCCCGCTATCCCATCTTACGTAAAACGATTCGGGAGCGAATGCGGCGGGAGATGTTCGCACGGGGCATCATCGACGAAACTACTTTTGAGGCTGAGGTTAAATACAAGGCCATTGAATCGCAAACGCGAGAGGGATTGCGATTTCCGTGTACGCCCGGCATGGGCGATAACTAGGCGGTGAAAGTCTGCTGTGGGCGTTAGTCCGACGAACCACTAGCCGAAGGCAACTGCATCGAGCGCGAGCAGATGTGGAGAGGAAGCCGGAGGGCAAAATCCAGACCTGACGGACAGGAACCACGTAAAGAGGTATGACGCGCCGGGTAAGCTGGCACGAGACAGTAAAGCCCCAACGGACAGAAGTGGCGTGATGTAAACGTGGCAGGGCTTGGAGGAAAGTTATCGTACCTTATCCGGGGAGGTCTGGCGTTTTTTTTGAATGTCAGAAGTCAGCCGAGGCCGTAGTAGTCGATGGGGTAACGACCATCCGGGGCGGTTGGTGAAAGCCAACTACAGGGCGAAGGGCTGAACGGAAAAGAAGTTGAGGAGAAAGGCGTAGAGACGTGGTAGGACAGCCGAAACTCAGGGAGACTGAGCCAAACGTGGAAGGAAAGCTGGCGGCTGGGGATAAGCGTGCGGGGCCAAGGCCACGACTGGAACAAATGGAAAGACAGGAAAGACCTCAACACGAAGCAAGTCTGTGGGAACGGATATTCAGTCGTGGAAACCTGTTCACAGCACTGGAAAAAGTGCAGCGAAACAAGGGAGCCGCGGGGATAGACGGAATGACGGTATCAGAACTGCCCGACCATCTCCGCGAGCATTGGGAAGGGATACGCGCCAAACTGGAACGGGAGAGTTATGTGCCCAGTCCAGTGAAGCGGGTGGAAATCCCGAAGCCGAATGGTGGAACACGGCAGTTAGGCATACCAACCGTGCTCGACCGAATGATCCAACAGGCAATACACCAGGTACTCAGCCCGATCTTTGAGAAGACATTCAGCCCGCATAGCTATGGTTTCCGACCAGGGCGTAGTGCCCATGATGCCGTGAAAGCGGCGCAGAAGACGATAGCAGCGGGATACACCTGGGTAGTGGACACTGATCTGGCGCAGTTTTTCGACACGGTGAACCATGACCGCTTGATGGCGCGAATGAAGACTATGATAGACGACAAGCGGGTGCTGAGACTGGTAAATGCCTATCTGAAGTCCGGGGTGATGGTCGGCGGCATGTACACTGACACGGACAAGGGGACACCGCAGGGTGGGCCATTGTCACCGTTATTGAGTAACATTGTGCTGACCGAACTGGACGAGCAGTTGGCGGAACGCGGCCACCGGTTTGTGCGCTATGCCGATGATTGCAACATCTTCGTGCAGAGCAAACGGGCAGCGGAGCGCGTGATGGCAAGTACGTGCCGTTTCATCGAAGGCCGAATGCGTTTGCAGGTCAACCGTGAGAAAAGTGCGGTTGATTTGGCTGTAAAGCGCAAGTTTCTGGGTTTTAGCTTCTATTGAAGAGCAGGCGGTGGGGTCGGTATTCGTATCGCACCGCAAAGCCTGGAACGTGCCAAACGTCGCCTTCGAGGAATGACACGGCGCAACAGTGGACGCTCGTTAGAAGACATACGCGATACGCTCAATCAGTATACGGTTGGTTGGGTGAATTACTATGCGCTGGCGGACGCTCGCGGCCATTTGCAACGACTGGATGAGTGGTTACGAAGACGGTTACGGCAACTTTGCTGGAAACAGTGGAAGACGCCCAAGAACCGTTATCGTAATCTGCGACGTCTGGAAGTACCGGAACATTGGGCGAAGTTGAACGCCGGGACAAGTCAAGGTGATTGGCGTCTGTCCAATTCTCCCTGGCTACATCGTGCGCTCAATAATGCCTTTTGGCAGACCTTTGGACTGAAAAGTCTCGTTCAACAGTACAATCTTCGTCATACTTGACCGAACCGCCGGATGCGGACCCGCATGTCCGGTGGTGTGGGAGGGGGCGGTCGCCCGTCCCCTATCCCGATTTGAGGAAGAAAGCTCGCAGGATTGGGCGGAACGGGTTGAAACTATCCGCAGCCATTTGACAGATTTCTACTTTGCTTATAACTTGCCGCACAATCTATTTGAACAAATTGTGCAAGGCATCCTAGTGCAGCGCGATCCAGAAACGGAAATACAACATTTGTCATTTAATCCTGAATTGGCTCCCTGGGATATGCTGTTTTCGACAGGCAAACGGTATGAACGCTTGCCGCCCGATGAACGCGCTCAGGTTCAACATCATCTGCGTGAGATCAAGGCCGTCCTTATCAAAGCGATGATTAGTGATCATTTGGATCATGTCGGATTGGCACGTGAATTGTTTACCGTGGCTGATCTAGAACGGATTCGATACGCTCGGATTGGGAGGGGAAAAATTGGTGGTAAAGCTGCTGGTATGCTCATTGCCTGGAAAATGCTGCAACGCTATGGTAAGGCATTTGATCTTCCGCTGGAGCAAATTACGATACCAGAATCGTACTATATTGCGACGGATGTTGTCTATGAGGTTTATGAACTTAATGATCTGCATTCATATATGAATCAGAAGTACAAAACCCAGCAAGATATTGTCGTGGAATATCCGGCGGTGCGGGAGGCATATCTCCAGGCCCGGTTACCGGGATACGTCGTGGTACAACTTCAGGATTTGCTTGAACGAATCGGCTCCAGGCCGTTGATTCTGCGCTCATCTAGCTTGCTGGAAGACAGTGCTAATACCTCATTCGCCGGTAAATATGATAGTTTCTTTTTGCCCAATCAGGGCACACCCCAGGAGAATCTCGAAGCTCTACGGGAAGCTATTCTAAAAATATATGCGAGTGTGATGAATCCCAATGCACTTATCTATCGCCAACGCCATAACTTGGTGGATTTCGATGAACGGATGGCGATTTTGGTGCAGCCTGTTGAGGGACAGCGATATGGACAATATTTCTTTCCCATGCTGGCGGGCGTGGGATTCAGTCGTAATCCATTCCGATGGAGCGCAAAAATTCGCCGCGAAGGTGGCTTGCTGCGAATGGTGTGTGGTTTGGGAACACGAGCAGTAGATCGCGTGGCACATGATTATCCACGTATGGTGGCACTCTCACATCCGCATCTGCGGCCTGAAACAGGTGCGGGAAAGGTGCGTCATTATTCTCAGCATTTTACAATACCTTCGCCAAAAAATGAGGGATTAAAAGGGCTTTAGTGTCGTGTAAAGTTGTCTACATAAACGCATGAAGACAAAAAGGCATGACGAAAAAAGCCCATGATTGATATTGTAACACTATTGCTCTGCTTTGAGGCACACCTATCGCCGACAACCCTACGACAAATGGGCCGGATTATCCCAGCCATGCTGGCGATGACAGGGCGGATTACGATGCTGGGTATCTCACGATGGACTGATAAAGGCGGGAGCTATCGGACGATACAGCGGTTGTTCCACACAGTGCTACCGTGGGCAGAGATGCATTGGGCATTTTTTCGCCAACACGCCCTCAACCCGGAAGATGAGTACCTACTGGCCGGCGATGAATGCGTCGTGACAAAATCGGGCAAGAAGACCCATGGGGTGGATCGCTTCTTTTCGGGATTGTACGGGAAACCAGTGTCGGGCGTGGCATTCTTCGGGCTATCACTGATAAGTATTGAAGAACGGCAAGCCTATCCG
Organism: Aggregatilineales bacterium; assembly: GCA_965215855.1. GTDB lineage: Bacteria > Chloroflexota > Anaerolineae > Aggregatilineales > J027 > J027. Next base: position 2,328,444 of record CBDCER010000003.1, read on the forward strand.
GGCATGGTGGAGCAACGGGTACGCAGTGAGGCTGAGAAAAGAGCCGCCAAAGCAGCCAAGAAAAAGACCAAGAAGAAGCGAAAAAGAGGCAAGCCTGGACGTCCCAAAGGCAGTAAGAACAAGGATAAGACACAGGTGGCGTTGACCCCGGAGCTACAGCAGATTCAGTGCATGGTGCAGCGACAATTGGCATTGCTCAAGGACACGATTAAGGTGACTTATTTGGTGTTGGATGGTAAGTTCGGCAACAACAATGCCCTGCAAATGACCCGGCAATGTGACGTGCATTTGATCTCCAAATTGCGTCATGATGCGGCGTTGTATATACCCTATGCTGGCCCACAATCTAAGTATGGTCAACGTCGCAAATATGGTGATAAGCTCAACTATCAGGCTATCCCGTCTGACTAGTTGAAGGAAACCACCCTGGAAGATGATATCCAAACCCAGACCTTTCAGGCAACATTGCTTCACAAAGACTTCGCCCAACCCCTCAACGTCGTTATCATCGTCAAAACAGACTTGAAAACAGGGAAACAGGCGCGTGTGATTTTGTTCAGCAGTGACCTCAACCTAACTTATGATCGCTTGATTGACTACTACAGCCTGCGCTTCCAGATTGAGTTCATCTTCCGCGATGCCAAACAGCATTTCGGATTGGAAGATTTCATGAATGTCGCTGAGACAGCGGTCACTAACGCTGCCAACTTATCTTTCTTGATGGTCACGCTCTCCCGTATCCTACGCCGCCTCCTTTTCCCAGATTATCCGGATGCCAGTATCCTTGATCTCAAAGCCCGCTTTCGTGGTCGCAAATATGTCACTGAAACATTAAAATTACTTCCGGAAATCCCTGATCCTATTTTATTGGATCGCATCTTTAGCACGGTGGCATCTCTCGGTGCTATCCATACCGTTGCGTGTCACTCCACCTCGCCATAATTTGGCGAAGGTATTGTTTTATAGATGTGATTGATATGGAGAGTAATGAATTCAAGACACTGCTGATCAGCGAGGTGATTGGCGGTGACTTTCCACAAGTGCGTTTTTTGGCATCTCATGATCACGATGGGTTGTTGCGACCTTTCATCTCACGCCCCATCAATGTGAATCCTTCTGAACTTGTCTTCACATTCGATCAGTTACTCAAGAAAACACTATTTCCTGATATTATGCGCGGAATATTGGCCTGCTTGGAAGCATATTTTGGATGTCCAGTTGATATCGAATTCACGGGACAGTTTGACAGCACACGGGAAAAACCAATAGAAATCACATTGCTGCAATGCCGCCCTTTGAGTCAGCATGAGGGCGATGGGCCGGTTCGAGTGCCGGGCAATATTCCGGATGACGATAAAATCCTCAGCACTCACCGTCTAGTTCCAAATGGTGTTATTGAACATGTCCGTTATGTGGTGTTGGTTACGAATGCCTACCATCGTCTTGCAACATCACATGAACGGCTGGAAGTTGGGCGTGTAATTGGCCGATTGAATGAACGGTTGCAAGGTGAACGTTTTATTTTGATTGGGCCTGGGCGCTGGGGAACCTCCAATACTCATCTGGGCGTGAAAGTGTCGTATGCCGATATTTATAATGCGTTGGCGTTGATTGAGGTTGCTATGTCTAGCGAGGGTGGAGGTGACCCTGAAATGGCGTATGGCACACATTTTTTCCAAGACTTGGTCGAGGCAAGGATATACCCGTTGGCTTTATTTCCTGAACAACCCGATAACCTCTTCAATCAAGAATTTTTCGACGCAGCGCCCAACCTGCTAGCGGAGTTTTTGCCTAATAATGCTGACATGGCAGGCGTGATTACTGTCGTTGATGTTTCGCAGGTGACTGGCGGACGCCATTTGCGTATCGTCATGGACATGGAACATGATGAGGCACTCGGCTATATTTGCCAGTATTGATCGGAGCGGGGGAAATTCAGGTGGGGCGACCCATTGCCGCCCCGACTATGGAATGGGCGAGATTAGAATTCGGCCAATGCTCGTTGCAAATCAGCGATCAAGTCATCCACATGTTCAACACCTACCGATAGGCGAATCAACCCTGGATCAACGGCAATTTCGCTATCGGCCGTTGAGGCGTGAGTCATACTATAAGGATGTTCGATCAATGACTCGACGCCACCCAGTGACTCGGCCAGTGTAAAGAGGTGGGTGTGGCTGACCAGTGATCGCGCTGCTTTCTCGCCGTCGTGTAAGATAGCCGACACCATGCCGCCGAATTTTCCATTCATCTGTCGTTGCGCTAGATCGTGCTGGGAATGGGATTCCAGACCAGGATAAATGACCTGGCTGAAGGCCGGATGATCGTCCAGAAAGCGGGCGATTTGTAGCGCATTGTCGCAATGGCGTTCCATGCGTAAATGGAGGGTTTTGATACCGCGTATGGTCAGCCAGACATCCACGGGGCCTGGCACGGCCCCCACTGCATTTTGCAAGAACTTCATCTGTGTGTAAAGGTCTTCGTCATTAACCACGACCGTACCGCCGACAACATCCGAGTGTCCACCCAGATATTTGGTTGTGCTATGGACGACAATGTCTGCGCCCAATTTGAGAGGCTGCTGTAAATAAGGTGAGGCAAAGGTGTTATCGACGGCGACCCAAGTGTGTTGTGGAGCTAGATCCACGATGGCCGTGATGTCGGCCAGGGCCAGCAAAGGATTGGTGGGTGTTTCCAGCCAAATCAGACGGGTTGTGGGGCGAATGGCGGCCTGAACTGCACCCAGATCGCGTATATCCACATAGCTGAAATCCAGGCCATAGCGTGCCAGGATTTTATCGAACAGCCGGAACGTGCCACCATATACGTCGTTTCCCACAATGGTATGGTCGCCCTGTTTCAAGAGACGCATGACGGTATCAATGGCGGCCATGCCCGATGCGAAGGCCAACGCATATCGTCCACCTTCCAATGCTGCCATTAGGTCTTGTAAGATTGTGCGTGTGGGGTTATCGGTGCGGCTATATTCGTAGCCTTTGTGATCTTCCGGGGCAGCTTGAGCATAAGTTGACGTCTGATAGATGGGTGGCATCACTGCGCCAGTCGCTTCGTCGGGCTGTTGTCCAGCGTGAATAGCAAGGGTCTCAAAACGGTGTGACTCGGCCATGATATATTATCCTCTATATGCAATGGGTGGCGACGTAGTCCAGCACGTCGATTTTAGTCAGAATTCCCAGCACGGTAGTTGGCGGTTCAGTGCTATCTGGTACAACTAGAGTATGGTCCGCCCCAGTCATAAATAACTGCATCAGTCCTTCCAATGGCGCGTTTTGCGGAATGGTAGTGGTCTCGCGTTGCACAATGTCGGAGATGGTTTCGGCGGCAGAACGGCTGTGCGTTGCTAGCAGCATGTGTTCCAGCAAATCAACTTCGCGCACGATGCCGACCAACTTGCCGTCCTGCATGACCGGAGCCTGAGAGATCCCCTTTGTCTTCATCAACGTGATGACTTCCTGCATTCTATCGGTGCTAGCTACGCTGATGAGTTCAGCTTGCGATCTAGCCTGTAATACGTCGCTTACTGATACATCTCCACATCCCTGTTGAGCGAAGAAGCCGTTCTCACGCATCCAATCATCATTGAAGACTTTGCTCAGATAGCGTGAGCCTGAATCGGGCAGCAAGACGACCATCGTTATATCCGGCCCCAACTGCTTCTGGCGAGCATATTTGATTGCTCCGGCAATGGCGCTGCCGCATGATCCTCCGACAAAGATACCTTCTTCGCGCACTAGTCGCCGTGTATAGAAAAAGGACTCGCGGTCATCAACCTGTACCACATCGTCAACGACCGAGAAATCTGTAGTCGATGGCAGGAAGTCCTCGCCGATTCCTTCCACACGATAGGAAAACGCTTCAGTCATTTCACCTGTATAAAAATAGTCGTGCAACAATGATCCGATGGGGTCAACACCGACGATCTGAATATCAGGATTCTGTTCCTTCAGGAAGCGGCCAACGCCGCTGATTGTGCCACCAGTGCCCAGACCTGCCACAAAAACGTCGATTTTGCCTTCAGTCTGTTCCCAGATTTCGGGGCCGGTGGTCTCATAATGCACCTGGGGATTGACGGGGTTGTGGTATTGGTTTGCTAAGATGCTGTTGGGGGTGCTTTCAACAATCGCTTCGGCGACTTTGTAATAGCTACGTGGGTCATCGGGTTCGACAGCAGTGGGGGTGATGACCACTCGTGCGCCGAAAGCGCGTAATAGGCGGATTTTTTCATCGGACATCTTGTCGGGCATCACAAAGACCGTTTTATAACCTTTGAGCGCCGCAACAATCGCCAGTCCCACGCCGGTATTGCCAGAGGTCGACTCGACAATCGTGCCGCCAGGTTTTAGTTGTCCAGAACGTTCAGCGTCCTCAATGATTGCCAGCCCGATGCGGTCTTTGACAGAGCCGCCGGGATTGAAGAATTCGACTTTCGCTAGCAGGTCGGCTTGTATACCGTCTGTCACGCTGTGGAGGCGTACCAATGGTGTATTGCCCATCGCCTCAAGAATATTATCGTAAATACCACGTGCCATTAAAATTCCTTTCGTGTGTTGGGCCATTATGTTACAAATTCGCAATTGTGGATAAAATCGGTGGCGGTGTCAACATGGTACTTATCACCCAAATCGAATAGAGGTTGATTCATGCAACAAAAACCCCATGCTATCACAGGTATCCGTATTCTCGATTTTTCACGTATTCTGGCGGGGCCATTTTGTACAATGATGCTGGCTGATTTTGGGGCTGATGTCATCAAGGTCGAGCGCCCTGGCAGTGGTGATGATACACGCCAGTGGGGGCCGCCTTATACAGGCGAATATAGTGCGTATTATCTGAGCGTGAATCGTAATAAGCGGAGCATCACGCTCAATCTAAAAACCACCGAGGGCCGTGATTTGGCGAGGCGGCTTGTTCAGAAAGCTGATGTGCTGGTGGAGAATTTTAAGGTCGGCCAAATGCAGCAATACGGCCTAGATTATGCTACATTGGCTGCCGATAATCCCGGCCTCATTTATTGCAGCCTCACGGGTTATGGGCAAGACGGACCGTATGCCACAAACCCTGGCTATGACTATGCAATCCAAGCGATGAGTGGGTTGATGGCGATTACTGGGCCAGAGGAAGGGCCGCCTTATAAGGTCGGAGTCGCTATCACCGATGTTATCATGGGATTGTATGCCGCTAATGCGATTCAAGCGGCGTTGCATTACCGAGAAAGTTCAGGCCAGGGGCAATACATCGATATTTCGTTGCTAGATTCGACGATTGCAGCGTTAGTGAATGTCGCCAGCAATTACCTGGTATCTGGTGAGCGACCCCGACGGTATGGGAATGGGCATCCCAATATCGTGCCCTATCAAGCGTTTGAAACAGCCGATGGCACGTTTGTGCTGGCGTGTGGCAATGATTCTCAGTTCAGAGCTACCTGTGACTATATTTGCAAGTCTGAACTGGCGGGGGATGTGCGTTTTGCAACCAATCCAGCGCGGGTGATGAATCGTGCAGCATTGATTGAGATTTTGGAGCCGATATTTCGTGAGAAGACCACAGTAGAATGGATTAAAGGATTGTTGAGCGTGGGTGTTCCGGCGTCACCTGTTAATGAAGTGCCGGAGGTTTTTGCTGATCCGCATGTGCAGGCACGGGGGTTGGTGCAGCAGGTCAGATTGGCTGATGGTCAGATGGTAGATATGGTGGGGCCGACATCACGCCTCAGCCATACACCGCCTACCATCCGCCGTGCGCCGCCCGCCTTGGGGCAGCACACAACGGAGGTTCTGCGCGAATGGTTGGATGTGGATGACGCAATCCTGGCCGACTATGCACAGTGCGGGATCGTCTAACCCGTAAAAGGTTTGATGCTATTCTTCATCCGGATTCTTGGCTCGATTGATGGCATAGCGTTGAGATAATTCTGGCTCGGCGTTTTGTAACCGACGTGGCGGCAGTCCGCGCAATACCGCCTCAAGATCATCGACGACCATTTCACCAATCTCCCACAAGCCTTCTCGTACAGCACCGGCGCGGTGGGCAGAGAGTACGGCGTTTTCTGCGGTACGAATGGGATGGTCTGATGCCAGCGGTTCCGTTGGGAACACATCGGTTGCGACTTTGAAACACCCGGCCAGCACTAGCTCGGTCATGACGTCAAAATCCACAACATGGGCACGACTAGCCACCACTAGTACCGCATTCTCTTGAATCAATTCAAGATACTCGCGTGACAGCATGGCTTGATTCTCTCTGGTGGGAGCGGCCAGCACGAAAATAACCCGCGACTCGGCCATCAGACGGTCAAGTGGCAGCGGTTCTACGCCTAAGCGACGCAGGTAACTGTCACCTAACCAGGGATCGTAGACATGCACGGTGACATTGAAAGGAGCGAGAAGCGGATGAAGCGCACGGGCGATGCCCCCATAGCCGATGATCCCCACTGGTTGATCGTAAAGCATAAATGTGCCGATATTGCCGTCATGCAGATAAGATTCGTCACCACGTCGCATCGCCCTGTCACCAGTCGCAATGTCGCGTGACGCCGCCAGTGCCAACCCCAGGCACATCTCGGCAACCTGACGGGCAAAGGCTGGTGCAACACTCAACACACGAATCTTGTTCTGATAACAATAATCGTAGTCTAGTGCAAGCGGAAAAGCACCCGATATTGCGAAAATAGCTCGTAGACTCGCTGCGTTTTCAAGCACGCTTCCGTAACGCCAGTCGGCACAGATAATCGCCTCAGTATTGGGTAGTGCCTCAAGGAATGCGCTCTGTGGCATGGGATCATCTTGGCCCCAGATGACATTTGCTAGATCATATAGACGCTCACGATCAACCGGAGAGAAAACTTCATTCATCTGCCGGAAATTGGGGTCAACAATAACATTGGGTTTCATGTCACAACAAATCCTCGTGCCCCATTTCGCGCAATTGGTTGACAACGCCACGTACTTCCTGAGAACGGTCACGGTGGCAGATCATCAATACATCATCAGTGTCAACCACAACCATGTCTTGCACACCAATGGTAACCACCATGCGGTCACTGACAACCAGCGTGCCAGAAGTATTGACTGGCAGCATTTTGCCCCCGCGCACGATATTCTCGTTGGGCGAAGATGTACCATTGGTCAAGACTTCGTACAGTGCCGACCAGCTACCGATGTCACTCCATCCAATGTCTACCGGAATAACGGAGACGTTCTGGGCATTTTCCATGATGGCGTAGTCTACCGAGATTTTGGTCATCTGCGACCAACAATTTTCGATGGTGGCGCGATAGTCGGGTGTGCTGTGGGCGTTACGAATGGCCTGGAAATGATCGTACATGGCAGGTTGCTGGCGTTCAAATTCTGCCAGTGCCTGACTAGCTTTCCAGATGAACATGCCGCTGTTCCAGCTATAGCGTCCACTGATTAGGAATTCGGCGGCGGTTTGTTTATCAGGTTTCTCTTTGAAGCCCCTCGATTGATAGACTTTCAGATCATTGACGGTTTGGAGATAGTCGCCACGTTCGATATATCCAAAAGCGGTTGAGGGAAAACTGGGGGAGATGCCGAGTGTCACGATCTGGCCGTCCAACGCAACTTGATAGGCGGCTTGCAGTGTATTGCGGAAGCCTTCGACGTCGGCGATGTGGTGATCGGAGGGCAAAACCGCCACTACCGCATCCGGGTTCAGGGCAGCGATATGCGTGGTTCCCAGCCCGGCTGCTGGGCCGCTATCTTGCCCAAACGGTTCGATGATGAAATTCTCGGCGGGGATTTCCGGGACATCCTGGCGCATCTCATCGACTAGTTGTTGACCAGTGACGATGAAAATGCGCTCGGCTCCAAACAGGGGTAACAGTCGCTCAACGGAAACACGGAACATGGTCGCGTTATCGACCAACGGCAATGATTGTTTGGGGCGATCTTTGCGACTGAGAGGCCACAATCGCGTTCCGCCACCACCAGCCATAATCAAGGCATAGTAATTTTCTGTCAAAATTCATCTCCTTAGCTTAACTTGCTCTGGTGCAGCACACTGCCAGAGTCCAAAAACCCGGCCCTTTATTTTTATCCAATGGGACGGGCATTATATCGCATTCGTTTTGAAAACACGCCACATTTCGGCAGCATGTCAGGATCTCGCCACTAATTCGCCTTACGGATATAGGTCAATGGTGCGATTTCCTGGACCAGTCCCTTGAGAACCATTAGCGTCATTTTGGCACTGATTTCGTGTACGCTCAGGTCACTTTGAATGGCTATTTCATCAACATGCAATGCCTCGCGTTCAATCAACGCCAGCAACTCGTCTTCCAGATCATCCGTGGGAGCTAGCGATTGTACAGTCTGTCGCGTCTGGACCAATTGGTGACTGAGATCAAGTTCGTCTAGAATATCAGCAGTGTCTAACACCAGTTTAGCGCCGTCTTGGATGAGGCGGTTTGGCCCCTGGCTATTGATCAGGGTGATATTGCCTGGCACAGCGAAGACCTCGCGGCCTTGTTCTGCTGCCTGACCCGCTGTCAATAACGCACCGCTATTTTCTGGAGCTTCTACAATCAATACACCTAATGCTAATCCGCTGATGATTCGGTTGCGGGCAGGAAAGTGACGACCATCGGGTGCAGTGCGCGGCGGATATTCAGTGATGATTGCTCCCTGGCCGCTAGAAACAATGGCGTCGGCCAGATTGTGATGCTCGGGGGGATAAACACTGTCGATGCCGTTGCCCAATACTGCAATAGTCCGACCGCCTGCTTCTAGCGCAGCTTTATGAGCCTCGCCGTCAATTCCTAGGGCCAATCCGCTGATGATTGTGACACCCGCTCGCGCTAGGTCAGATGCCAAATCATGCGTCACCTGTCGTCCATAGTTGGTTGCGCGGCGTGTACCGACAATCGCCAATGCTCGGTCATCGGCGGGTGATAATTGTCCTTTGTAGTAAAACATCGGTGGTGCGTCATGGATTTCACGCAACAAAGCCGGATATTCCGGGTCTTCGATGGTGCAGATGCAAGCCCCTAGTTCATCCAAGCGCCCCATGGCCTTATCCAAATTGAAGCGGCGGCGTTTTGTCAACAGGTCTTCGATGGTGGATTCATCCAAACCCGCTTGTTGCAAATCATGTGGGATAGCGTGCCATGCAGCCTGCAAATCTTGTTTGAAATAGGTGTAAACACCACGCAACCGGCTGGAGCCGATGCCATTGATGAGGTTAAGCCCCAGCCAGTATTTGTGCTGTTTGCCACGCATGGGTTTCGTCACTCGTCGTCGGAAAGCAGGCCGGGAATGGGCGTGATAATCATTTTTTTCGCCCCCAGGTCAATGTGTTGCACAACTTCGTCGGTATCGGGAATCAGTACATCACCGCGTTCGGTTCCTTGCAGCAAGAAAACATCGTTGGCACCGGTTTCAATGATACGCTCGACCTTGCCTAAATATTCATCTGCCTCGGTATAGACAGCGATACCCAGTAACTCAAATAGATAGATTTCGCCTTCTTCGCGGGGTGCGCCTTTAGCCAAATAGGCTTTGACCAGTTGGCCGCGTAGCATTTCGGCCTGATTACGGTCGTCAATGCCGACCAGTTTCAAAAGAGCCACACCCCGATGAAAACGAACCCCTTCTAAATTGTAAGGGGTCAGGGCATCAGGATTGCGTTCATAACACAAATAAACGCTCTCAAGATGTGGGATATTGTCTGGGTAAGCGGTGAAGATTTGCATTCGCACTTCACCCCGCACGCCATGAGAACGTACAATCTTACCCAATGTCATCAGTGGAATCTCAGAAGGGTTGGATTGTGTTTCTGAGCTTGTCGGGGTACGCATGATGCTTAGTCCAGAATCTTCAGCGTAACCCGCCGTCCATCACTAGTTGCCATCGCCCGTAATAGGGTGCGGATGGCATTGGCAACACGGCCCTCTTTACCAATAACACGCCCAGTATCACCGGCGGCCACATGCAACTGCACCACGATAGTCTTGCCCTCGTGGATGATGTTGACCTCTACTTGCGATGGATCGTCCACTAGCGATTTTGCGATATATTCCACCAGTTCCTTCATTCAGCTCCTCCTGCTACACGCTCGTTGCGTGGTCTATTCTGTGGCAGGCGGCGGGCTGGCAGGTGTGGTGGCGTGAAAGAGCTTGGTTTTGGGGCTAATCGCGGGCCGGGCAGCTTTTTCAGCTTCGGCCTCAGCCACCAGAGTTTCTAGCGCCTCGCCTTGTTGCAATCGTGCCAACCGGTCGTAAGTCCCGGCTCGCTTAAAGAAATGTTTGACCCGTTCACTGGGCTGTGCGCCGACGTTCAGCCAGTGCAGAACCCGGTCTTCTTTATACTCAACCGTTTCGGGTTGGGTGCGGGGGTTATAGTGCCCCACAATTTCAATGTAGCGCCCGTCGCGTGGGCTGCGTTGATCAGTTACCACAATACGATAGCTGGCTTGTTTCTTCATGCCAACACGGCGTAAACGAATCCGTACCATAACCTTTTCATACTCCTTACATTTTCATGCCGGGAATTTGCGGCATGCGTCCTTTTTTAATTTGCTTAAGCATACGTTGCATATCGCGGAACTGCTTGAGCAGTTGGTTGATTTCTTGTACTGTTGTGCCACTGCCGCTAGCAATGCGACGTTTGCGGCTGGCGTTTAAAACCTTGGGGTTGCGGCGTTCTTTGGTCGTCATCGACAGGATGATGGCTTCAACACGTTTCATGCGTTGCTGTGCTTCATGATCGTCCAGATCGAGCTGTTTTTTCAGCCGCCCCATGCCGGGAACCATATCTAGAATCTTACCGACTGTTCCCATGCGTTTGATTTTCTGCATTTGATCCAGAAAGTCTTCGAGTGTGAATTGGCTTTTCAGTAGCTTCTTTTGCAGGCGTTCGGCCTCAGCTTCATCATAAAGCTCTTCGGCTTGCTCAATGAGCGTCAACATGTCGCCCATGCCCAGGATACGTGATGCCAAGCGATCCGGGTAGAAGACTTCCAACGCATCCAATTTTTCGCCAACACCCATGTATTTGATGGGAACTCCGGTGACTTCGCGCATGGAAATGGCAGCACCGCCGCGTGCATCACCATCGACCTTGGTCAAAATCAGTCCGGTCAGCCCTACACGTTCGTTGAAGCCTTCTGCGATTCGCACCGCTTCTTGACCGGTCATTGCATCTGCTACCAGCAAGATTTCGGCTGGATTGGTGCGAGCTTTAATGGCCTCCAGTTCGTTCATTAAATCGTCGTTGATTTGCAGACGCCCGGCAGTGTCCAATAGGACAACGGTAGCCCCGGCGTCTCTGGCGGCTTTCACAGCGCGTTCGCAAATATCGGGTGGTGGTGCAGCAGTGCCTTCTTCGTAGTAGGGCATATCGAGCTGTTTGGCGAGCGTTACCAACTGATCAACAGCAGCCGGACGGTAGGTGTCTGCTGCCACCAGCCAGGGCGTCCGCCCCTCGCGCCGCAAATTGAGTGCCAGTTTAGCGGCGGTAGTCGTTTTACCCGAACCTTGTAATCCCACCAACATAATGACTCGCGGCGATTGCCCTGCCAGGTTCAATCTGCCAGCATCGCCTAGAGTCTTGATTAACTCTTCGTTGACAATTTTGACGACTTGTTGGGCTGGATTCAGACTCTTCTGGACCTCAGCGCCCACCGCACGTTCTTTTACGCGCTTGATGAAGTTCTTGGCGACCTTCAGATTAACATCTGCTTCCAACAGTGCCATCCGGACTTCGCGTAATGCCGAATCGACATCCGCTTCTGTCAGGTGGCCTTTGCGACCTAACGCGCTGAAAACATCCTGAAGGCGATCACTCAGGTTTTCAAAAATAGGCATGATGCGCTTTGCTCTTAATCATTGCTGGCACGTCAAACCGGCATTGTAGACGAGGGAACACGCCGCGTCAAGATGCGAAAGCGGTGTTTAACGGCGTCAGGAAGTGATGGCAAGTGTGGATTAGGGGTCGGTGTGGTGGCATGACCCCTATTATGTGTGTGAGGGTACTTTATGTGCCGACGCGCATTGGCATAATTACATGGATATATTCGTTATATTCATCCATGTGATACGGTCGCACCAGACATGGATCGGACGATTTATTGGTCAGCAACACTACCTGATCGTCGTCGATGACGCCCAATAGATCAATTAGGTATTTGATGTTGAACGAAATTTCGACATCGGTACCCTGAATTGAAGCGTCGATCATGCTGTCGTTGTCGCCTTTTTCGTTGGATTGTGCCAGCAAACGGACTTCGCCCGGCCCCATATTATCTTCGGGGGGCGTGATGGAGATGCGAGTCGTGTGGGCATTGTCGCGAGCAAAAACCTCTGAACGCCGTGCCGCCCGCAGTAATTCATCGGTATAGACCGTTGTCGTCGTTTGGTGTTCAGTAGGAATGACGCGCTCATAATCTGGGAATGAGCCATCGACCAAACTTGACACAATATCGACCTCGCGCAGGTGGAACATAATCTGGTTACGGCCTTCGGGAATGGAGATCAAGACTTCGTCAGCATCGTCCGAAATGGCGCGTCCCACCTCTTCCAAAGTGCTGGCTGGAATGATAATGCTGACCGGCTGATCAATGCCAATTTCCAGCATTGTTCGCCGTTCTGAGAGCCGATAGCCATCAGTGGCAGAAAGGGTGAGCGTGTTACCGTCAATGCGTGTCAGGACGCCTGTCAGCACTGGTTTATTGTCATCTCTAGCGGCGGCAAACGTAACCTGGCGAATCATCTGGCGGAGTTCTTTGGCAGGGATGGCGATGCCGACATTGGCATCGGCTTCGGGAACCAGCGGAAAATCTGTGGCATCGATACCCTTTATGTTGGTTGTTGTGCCGCCACACTGTAGATTGAGGGTTAGAGTCCGTGTATTGAGTTCCATATCAATGCGTTCTGGTGATAAATTACTCACCAAATCTAGCAAGAGACGGGCCGGAACAGTGATGGATCCCTCTTCTTCCACTTTGGCTCCAATCCAGGCGTTGATGCCCAGTTCTAGATTGGTGGCAGAGAGCTTCAGGCGAGCATCTTCGGTTGCCAGCATGACGTTTCCCAGGATGGGCAAGGTGGGTCGAGAGGAAACCGCCCGATAGACGGTGCTTAACGCTTTATGCAAATTTTCTTGCAAAACCGACACGCGCATACATACTCTCCCTAGGGACCTTCAGCATATTGCTTCAATTATACCTGTCAAAAAGGGGTCTGAAAAGGTTTTATCGCTCTTTTGTTCTAACATCCGTTCGGTTTGGGAATTTCGAGCGGAACGCCAATATCGAAGACATTATATTGATAGCGCAGTCGCCCGGTGACTTCGCGCTCGCCGAACATCAGTTTAGCGCGATGCACATTCAATTCGATGGTATAGCTGACGACGATGTTCGGCTCTGGAGCGACCCATATCTCACCGGTCAGGAAATCCAGTTCAGAGGTTTCACTGTCTAGCTCAATGGCAGGCCAGTTAATGAATTGGGGATCGAAGCCGTATTGCCAGGATTGGATGCCATTAATGTAACCCCGACGTCCGGTGGGTTGTGCAAACTCGATGCCGCCGATGAGTTGCCCGGCCCGCAGATTTGCCAGTTCGCCCACGATAGCCGAATCGGTAGTACAGATACCGTTGACATCGACCATATAGTAATCGTTGCCGAAACGTGCGATGTCGAGGTTGCTGGAGCCACCAGAGAACACATCGCCTAGAAATTCAATGCGAATGTAGCGAGCTACATTGTATTCGTCGTTGCGAGCTAGCACGCGTAGGTAGGCATCGTTGACTGCTTCGCCAGTGACGCTGTAGTGCCCTTCAAAATAAGCGGTGACCTCGAAGCGTGAATAAACAGTGGTGATGAGGTTGTCGCTGATTTCAGGGAAGGCCACAGAATCGAAGCCAGGAGGAGGTGCGTTTTGTGTGAACACTATAGCAGTTTGATATTCCTCGAAGTTGAGTTCGGCAAGCGTAGGAATGACAACGGGTTCATCTTCGCCCGTGATTCGATCACAGGCCGCCAGCATCAAAATGGTAACCAGGATTACTGCTGCCAGACCTGCGAAGTGGGTTCGTTGCTGCTTACGCTTGCTATCCATCGTCTTTAGCCTATTGTACCAATGCTATGAGTAGCCCGTCGCCGACGGGGATGATGGTACTGACCAGGCGCTCATCGGCAGCCACACGCGCAAGGAATTTTTTCATCGCCACTGTGTTCACACCGTCATCGTTAGTCACGATGGCTCCGTGTCGGAAGGGATTGTGGGCCACAATTAATCCGCCGGGCCGCACGTGATCTAATGCCCATGTCAAATAGTGATCATTGCCAGTTTTTTCGGCATCTAGAAACGCGAGATCGAAGGTTTCATTTAGGCTTTCGATGATCTGGTGAGCATCGCCTACACGCACCTCCACCCGACCTTCCAATCCAGCGGCTTTCAGATTTTTCCGAGCGATTGTCGCATGATCTTGGCTTAGTTCCAGTGACAGCAAATAGCCATCCTCGCCTAAACCTTTGGCGATCCATGTGGCACTATAGCCCCCTAGTGTGCCGAATTCAATGGCGCGTTTGGCCCCGACCAAGCGAGTCATCACGTAGAGCATCCAGCCTTCTTCGGAACGCAGGTCGATTTGGGGCAGTCCATTGTCTGTAGTGGAGGTGGTGATGGCGTGTTGGGCTGCCGATTCCTGGACAAATAGATCAACAATGTATTGGCTGATCGCGTTCTGGACATCTGGTTCGAAAACGAGATGAGGACGATGACTCATTGGTGGTGATGTTCCTTTCAGCTAATCCACTCGCGGTTGGCAATATCCCAGTTGCGGTGTTGATAGGTTTTTTTACAGTCGATACAAACCTGGGCGCTATCCAGGCGGCGATCTCTCAACCAGCGAAAGCGCACGGTCGCCAGATGAAACTGACAGGTGGGGCGGTAGCAGACAGGACAATAATCTCCATTTTCCAGACCTGAATCGGCATAGGTGCGTTTGTCTTCGGGTCGCGCATCGCAGATGTGACAGTGGGGTATGGGCATGATCCTCTGAATTCCTCGGTGTACTTCACAGTCGTCATTATAGCAGTTGCAATTTGGCTCACAAGTCGCAAATCTGGTGTTTTGCCCATGCCACAATGACGCCACATACGTTAAAATGGAAGCAGCATAAAGGCCAATTAGGATCAACGTTCATGTCATTTGCGCCACGTCCAGTGGTTGTTAAAGTAGATGCCACACGCTATCGGCTTGACACATTAACCAACCGGTTTATCGACGCCGGATTTCAAGTTGTGAAAGCCACATCCATTAAAGAAGGACTTAAAGTTGCGCGGCGCTGCAAACCGAACTTAATTGTCGCTATTGATAATCTGAGATCTGGGCTGGATGCCGTCCAGTGGCTAGAGCTTCAGCATTCGGATGTGGAAGGTGCGCTGGCGATGACGCCGTTATTGATTGTTACTGATAATAAGCGTGTCGAGAGCTTGCGTATTCATGAATTGCCAGATCGTGTGAAGGTGTTACAACGTTCGCGTAAACACGAGGCAGTGGTCAACAACGCCCAACGTCTGTTGGGACATGGGCATTTCTAGCAACTCCAGGTGTTAATTGAACGTAGATATTGATTAGAGGCGTGTTTTGTGCGCCTTTTCAATTTGGATGCGAGGAATGGATAACAATGCGGATTATCGTTCATACCGGCAAAGGCGGCGTTGGTAAAACCAGTATTTCGGCGGCAACGGCTGTGCGTTGTGCTGAGATGGGATTGAAGACCATCGTCATCAGTACCGATACGGCTCATTCTCTTGCCGATTCGTTGGAGACCACCATTGGCCCTGAACCCGTGCAGATTGGGGATCGTCTGTGGGGGCAGGAAGTGGATGCTCGCTATTCAATGGAGAAATTTTGGTGGCGTATCCAGCGTTATCTGATGCGGGCCTTTACTCAGCGTGGTGTCGAAGATCTCATCGCCGAGGAGGTCATGATCCTGCCGGGGTTGGAAGAAGGGGCACATCTGCTTTGGATCAACCAGTATTTTGAAGAAAATGCGTATGATGTCCTCATTATTGATGCAGCGCCCACCGCAGAAACATTGCGATTGTTGAGCCTGCCCGAAGCGTCGCGCTGGTGGTTTGACCGTATGGTGCGGTTATTGGGTGGGCGGGCCTCGCGCTTGTTACGGCCATTGGCAAAACCCCTCTTTGGCACTGATTTACCAGAACAAGAGGAATTGGATAGTATTCAACTGCTCTTCGATACATTAGACAATGTACGGCGGTTGTTAGGTGATCCAGAGATGAGTTCGATGCGTCTTGTCATGACACCCGAAAAAATGGTCATCAAAGAGACGCAGCGTACCTATACCTACCTCAACCTCTATGGCTATGCTACCGACGCGATTGTGTGTAATCGCGTTATTCCGTCGGAGGTCAACGATCCATATTTCGCGGCCTGGAAAGACCGTCAGGTGGAGAATATGGCGCTGATCCGTGAAGCCTTTGGGCAATTGCACATGGTTCAGGCTCCATTGTTCGAGCGCGACATTGGTGGTTTTGACGATCTGCGGCGGCTGGCGGACCAGCTTTTTGGAGATCGAAACCCAGCAGGATTCTTGTCGAAAGGATTAGCTTCACATACGATAGAACAGGCTGAAGATGGAGAAGATTACTGGCTGACGATTCCGCTACCGTTTGCTGACAAGCGCGATATGGATCTCTACCGTAGCGCCGATGAACTGACAGTTCGGGTTGGACCGTACCGGCGTAATATTGTATTGCCATATACTTTATGGAAATATGAAGTAGGTGGAGCCAGTTTTGAAAATGCGGCACTGAAGATTCGTTTTCTCAAGGTCGAGGAGCCTGAGATCGAAGAAGACCCACAAAATCTCTAAACTAACTCGTTATATGGCACTCATGAGGTAATTATCTGTGGCTCAGGTTCGTCATGGATAATAAATGCTGGATCTGGGGGTGTTGGTATATTTGGCGAGATGGAGAAAACACTGATGGCACTGCGACAACTGGCGTCGTATGCTTATAACCAGGAGAAACCAATGATGAACAGTGGCCGCTTCAAAACTTATCCTGATTTGATGGATGACTTTGAACTCAACCCTGACTATGAACAAAATGACGCCGCGATTCAGGATGCCGTTCGTGCTATCCTTCAGAGTGTTGGTGAAGACCCAGCACGTGATGGGCTACTGAAAACACCAGATCGTGTGGCTCGCATGTATAATGAGTTATTACAGGGCTATCATATCGACCCAGAAAAACTCATCAACGATGCTCTATTTGACGTGGACTATCAGGAGATGGTCCTGGTGCGCGATATTGAGTTTTATAGCCTATGCGAACACCATATGTTGCCCTTTATCGGCAAGGCGCATGTGGCCTATATTCCACGCGGAAAAGTTGTTGGATTATCGAAAATTCCGCGCATTGTTGATATGTTTGCGCGACGCTTGCAGGTGCAGGAACGCATGACGCAGCAAATCGCCGATTTTCTGATGGCGGTGCTTGATCCGGTGGGTGTGGCTGTTGTCGTGGAAGGGGCACATATGTGTGCCATGATGCGTGGTGTTAAGAAAGCGAACGCTCGCATGGTTACCAGTGCCATGCTGGGTGTCTTTCGCGAAGATGAGAAAACCCGTGCAGAATTTCTCGATCATGTCGAACGCTCGTTGGGAACGGACTAAATAACGAAGGCAGGTGAATGTCGTATCAAAATAACTGGGCGGACCAGGAACAAATCGTGACAGTACGCGAGGTGGTCTATGACCCCCTCGAAGCCCCGACAATGACTGATATTGTGATGCCTCGCCAGCGACGCAGGTGGCCGTTGGCGCTATTGGTATTCTTTGGTTTTGTGCTGGTGGCTGGTATTGTGGGCGGCATATTGTTTGTCGCGATGCCTGGCCCGACTGTGTATGTGGTTGTGGAGAATGATGATCCTGTACAGCCGGTATCGGGCCTGTCGCCCATCTTCACGCCTGAAGTGCAGTTTTGGGCGGATGATATTATTCAGTGGGCGACTGCTTATGGCCTGGACCCCAATCTCATTGCCACTGTCATCCAGATCGAAAGTTGTGGTGATCCAACGGCAGGTTCTCCGGCGGGGGCACAAGGGCTTTTCCAGGTGATGCCCTTCCATTTTACCGCAGGCGAATCAATGCTGGATGTGCAGACTAATGCCCGACGTGGCCTGAACTATCTCTCGCAAGGATTAGTACTGGCAGATGGTCATGCAGGGTTAGCACTGGCAGGGTATAATGGGGGGCATGGTGTAATTAACCTTGGTTGGGCAGCCTGGGCCAGCGAAACGCAACGGTATTTTTATTGGGGTGCTGGCATCTATTTTGATGCGGCCAATGGCAAGACATCTAGTGAGCGATTGGATGAATGGCTGGGGGCAGGTGGCAATGTGTTGTGCAGGCAGGCGCGTGCTACTCAGCAAACCTTGAGCAGTGGGGAAAGGACTACATAACCATGCGCCTGACAGATGAACAAATTGCAATTCAACTTGATGGACTTAGCGGCTGGACTCGTGACGGCGACGCCATCCGCAAATCATACCGGCTGGCGTCCTTTCCAGCGGCGCTGGTTTTTGTGGGAGCTGTCGGCCATCTGGCAGAAGCAACCGACCACCATCCTGATATTTTGATTGAATATCGCACGGTTACATTGACGCTCAGTACGCATTCAGCAGGCGGTTTGACGGAAAAGGACTTCGACCTGGCAGCGCGGATTGATGCGCTTTCCTTCCGCGAGTAAACACCCACACTGGCAAATCCCATGCCCCGTTGTACCCTATTCGTGCGATGGGGTTTTTGTTATGATTCGGCCTCTAAAATATCAGGAGGCATAACTGATGCGAATCGCGCTTGATGCAATGGGTAGCGACAATCATTCTGCGCCAGATGTTGCTGGTGGCGTGCAGGCTGCGGCTGAATATGGTGCGACAATCGTGCTGGTTGGTGATGAAGTTCAGATCAAGACTGAACTGAAAAAACATGATACCTCGGGCCTGTCGATTGAGGTCGTTCATGCCAGCCAGAAAATCACAATGGAAGACAAGCCTGGCGAAATCATTCGGACAAAAACAGACTCGTCGATGCACGTCGGGTTGGGCTTGGTAGACAAAGGTGATTGTGCAGCTTTTGTCAGTTGTGGCAATACAGGCGCGATTCTGGGGATTGCTACTGTCAGAAAAAGTGCGGCGCATTCGCGGCATACATCGTCCGGCCCTCAGTACGGTTATCCCGTTTCATGGTGGTTCAGTGGTGATGATCGATATGGGAGCTAACGTGGATTGCAAACCGGAATGGTTGGCGCAATTTGCTATGATGGGCAGTATCCACGCTGAAACTATGTTGGGCTGTACCAGGCCACGGCTGGCGTTGCTTTCGAATGGGGAGGAAGAAGGCAAAGGTAACAGTTTGATTCGGGACACTGTGCCGCTGATCGAAGCGACTGAGCTGAACTACATCGGCAGTATTGAGCCGAAAGAGATGGTCAGGGGAGTGACAGATGTGGCGGTGTGTGATGGTTTCGTGGGCAACATGGTCACGAAGTCATTAGAAGCTATGGGCTTTGCATTGTTCGATGCTATTCGAGAGAGTGTTCGCCGCAGTTGGCGGGCCAAAATCGGTGGTCTGCTGATGCGTCCGATGATCCGCAGCGTCTATAAACAACATGATCCGGCAGAAGTGGGCGGGGCGTTGTTGTTGGGGGTGAATGGCGTCGTCATTATCGGGCATGGCCGCAGCGATGCCCGTGCCGTCAAAAACGCTTTGCGACAGGCGCATCAAGCTATTCAAGGTAATATTTTGCAGGCTATCCGCGACGGCATTGCCACCAAATAATAAGGCCACGGACAATGGATTTCAATAAATGGAATGGTCGCCATGACGACCTTGGGGCAAGTGTTGTCGGGTATCTTTGTTTAGGGTGCGAAAGACAAATATTGTTCTGGGATAGCTTTAGCAATTTGCACCGCAGTTATGGGGTTTTGATCCGAAAGGGGAGCTTCACTCGCTGCGTCACAATTGTGCAACAATCCGTTCAACATTCTCCGACCCATGCGCTATACTTAACCCCAAAAAGGAGCGACGCGCTTTGAATCTCGATTCTCGTGCGATTAACACTATTCGTTTTTTGGCGGTGGACGCCATTCAAGAGGCTAATTCGGGACATCCGGGTCTGCCGATGGGCGGTGCGCCGATGGCCTATGTACTGTGGACGCGCTTTCTGAGGCACAACCCGCGCAATCCGCAGTGGCCGGACCGAGACCGCTTTGTGCTTTCGGCAGGACATGGCTCCATGTTGCTATATGCGCTGCTGCATCTGACGGGCTATGACCTTTCGTTGAATGAACTGAAGAACTTCCGGCAGTGGGATAGCAAGACACCCGGCCATCCTGAAGTTGGCATCACACCTGGCGTCGAGACCACCACCGGCCCATTGGGGCAGGGTTTGGCAACGCGTGGGCATGGCGATGGCCGAGGCGTTTCTGGCAGCCCGTTATAACCGCGAGGGTCATACGGTTGTTGATCACTATACCTATACACTGGCGGGTGATGGTGATTTGATGGAGGGCGTGGCTGCTGAAGCTGCATCTTTGGCCGGGCATCTGGGGTTGGGTAAGCTGATTGTGTTGTATGACGATAACCAGATTACGCTGGCTGCGCCAACCAAAGTCACCTTCTCGGAAAATGTACCGCAACGCTTTGATGCTTATGGTTGGCATACGCTGGAAGTTGATGGCGATCGTGATCTGGAAGGGATTGCGGCGGCGATACAGACCGCACAGGCAGTCACGGATCGTCCGACGCTCATCAGCATTAAGACAACCATTGGCTATGGCAGTCCCAATAAGGCTGGGACATCTGCCGCGCATGGATCGCCATTGGGTGAAGAAGAAATTCGGCTGACCAAAGAGAACCTGGATTGGCCGCTGGAACCCACTTTTTACATTCCCGAAGATGTACTATCTCATTACCGGCAGGCAACGGAGCGTGGCTCTGAATTGGAAGATGTGTGGGAGCAGCGATTGGCCGCCTATGAAGTTGCTTATCCTGAATTGGCGGCGGAATTCAAGGCGGCGTTGGCGGGTGAATTGCCAGATGGTTGGGAGACCGATATTCCCGTTTTCGAGGCCGATGCAAAAGGCACTGCAACACGCAATAGTTCCGGCAAGGTGCTGAATGCGATTGCTGCTCGCGTCCCGACCTTTATGGGCGGCGATGCCGACCTGGCAGGTAGCACGAAGAGTTACATCAATAGCGACGGTGATTTCGGTGTGGATGGCTTCGATCAGCGCAATCTGCGATTTGGTGTGCGCGAACACGGCATGGGAGCCATTATCAACGGCATGACGTTGCATGGTGGGATCACCAAACCCTATACAGCTACTTTCCTAACCTTTTCAGACTATATGCGTCCGGCGGTGCGGTTGGCAGCATTGATGGAGATTTCGCCGGTGTTTGTGTTCACACATGACAGTGTAGGGTTGGGTGAAGATGGGCCAACGCATCAACCGGTGGAACAATTGGCGGCACTACGGACGATTCCGCATGGTGTTGTCTTACGTCGGCGGACGCCAACCGAGACGTCTTCGGCTTGGAAAGTTGCTATGACGCATCAGGGTGGCCCGGTTATGCTCATCTTCACGCGCCAGAGTGTGCCGACCCTCGAACCGTCAGCAATCATTGAGGAATGGTGTTTTCAGAGGCGGATACATTCTCTCGGATTGCGATGGCACACGGATGTGTTGCTAATGGCAAGTGGCTCCGAGGTCCATATCCTCTTGGAAGCCCAGGCATTATTGGCAACAGATAACATCCAGGCTCGCGTCATCAGTCTGCCGAGTTTGGAACTTTTCCAAAAGCAACCAGCATCCTACATTGAGGCCATTTTGCCATCGACTGTCAAAGCACGGGTGGCGATTGAGGCCGGTGTCCGTCAGGGGTGGGATGCGCTGTTGCAGGGCGGCCATTTTATCGGTCTAGATCGGTTTGGGGGCGTCTGCACCATACAAGACTATCTATGAAAAACTAGGCCTTACGCCACAGGCAGTGGTGGAAGCCGCCAAGGCGCAACTGGACTAATTGAAACGAGAGTGTTGCAGCAATTATCACTTGATAATGAGTTCCTGGAGTAAAGCAATCATGGCAGAAAACCCGCCTGTTGATGTACAGGCTTATGGACAAAGCATTTGGTACGATAACATCAGCCGCGATCTGATTCTGAATGGCGAGATTCAACGACTGGTGGATGAGGATGGAGTCATGGGCATTACGTCCAACCCATCCATCTTCGAGAAAGCGATTTCGGCGTCGAGCATGTATGATGCCAGCATTGCCGAGATGCTGGATGCAGATGTAAATGATATTTACGAGGCCACTGGTGGTGCAGGATATTCAGCAGGCTGCTGATATTTTGTTTCCGGTTTATGAACGCACCGGCGGTGTGGATGGATATGTGAGCTTGGAAGTCTCGCCGCTGCTCGGCAACGACACGATCAGCACCATGGCCGAAGCAGCACGATTACATGCGCGAATCGAGCGACCTAACCTGATGATTAAGATTCCGGCCACCGAGGCGGGGTTACCGGCTATTGAAGAAACCATTGCACGTGGCATTAATGTTAATGTGACGCTTATCTTTTCGTTGGATCGGTACGCGGAGGTGATCGAAGCCTATCTGCGCGGGCTGGAGCGTCGCCTGGATGCTGGTGAGGATATTACCCAAATTGCGTCAGTCGCCAGCTTCTTCGTCAGCCGGATC
This sequence comes from Aggregatilineales bacterium, assembly GCA_965215855.1. Lineage (GTDB taxonomy): Bacteria > Chloroflexota > Anaerolineae > Aggregatilineales > J027 > J027. The sequence goes on from CBDCER010000003.1 coordinate 2,351,223, forward strand.
GACACATTGGTTGACCAGCAGTTGGAAAGCAACATCTTGCGTGCCCAGGGCCGCGACCTGGATCGCGTGGCGGCCAATCGCAAACTGCTTGGAACGGCTGCCATCGCCAGCGCCCGTCTGGCCTATCAGCATTTCAAGGGGATTTTCGAGGGTGAACGCTTTGCCCGCTTGAAGGCCGCCGGAGCCAGAGTACAGCGACCGCTATGGGCCAGCACTAGTACCAAGAATCCGGCTTATCCCGATACCATTTATATCGACAACTTGATCGGCCCAGATACCGTCAATACTGCCCCGCCTCATACCTTGCGGGCCTTTAAGGATCATGGTGTGGCTGCGCCTACTTTGGAGCAGGAGGTGGATCACGCCCACGATGTGCTGGATATGCTGGCTGAAGTCGGCGTGAATATAGATATGGTGACGCATAACTTGTTGGTCGATGGTGTCGACAAGTTTGCCAGTGCTTTTCAACAGTTGATGGCATCCATTGAAGGTAAGCGACATATGCTTCAACTGGGGTTGGCGACACGGCAATCGCGGGTATTGGGGGCTTATGAACCCGGCTTTCGTGATGCGCTGAAACATATGGCAGATGCTCCGGAGCGTATCTGGAGTAAGGATGCCAGTTGGTGGAAAGCGGAATTCGCCCATCGCCAGGTGATCGACAACCGCTTGGGCTGGCTGGATGCGTGGCAATCGGAGCGCATTGATCGTCAACGGCTGGCGATATTGCAGGGATTGGCTCAGGACGAATGGCAATATGTGGTTTTGTTAGGGATGGGTGGCAGCAGTCTTGCGCCTGAAGTATTGGCAAAGACCTTTGGACCTCAAAAAGGATTTCCCGAACTATTGGTGCTGGATAGCACCGCGCCCGCCGCGATTCAGGCTGTGGAAGACCGCATTGATCTGGCACAAACCATGTTTATTGTCGCCAGCAAGTCTGGCTCGACCATTGAGACGGCCAGCATGTTCGACTATTTTTATCGGAAGGCGGAGGATTTGCTGGAACACGCTGGCAGCCACTTCACAATCATCACTGACCCCGGCAGTCCGCTTTATAACCTGGCCCGTGAACGCCAAGCCTATGATGTCTTTCTAAACCCACCGGATATAGGTGGGCGCTATTCGGCATTGAGCTATTTTGGGCTGGTTCCGGCGGTATTGATGGGGCTTGATCTGAATCGGCTATGTGCCAGCGCCGAACGGATGGCAAAAGCAATGGATAAAGTTGTGCCCTCCGCTGGTAATCCGGGGCTGGTATTGGGTGTGATGATGAGCCATCTGGCATCGGTTGGCATCGACAAAGTATCCATTGTGGCCTCGTCTCAAATCGCCAGTTTTGGCAATTGGGTTGAGCAACTCGTTGCGGAAAGCACTGGCAAAGAGGGGGTGGGCATTGTGCCAGTGGTAGGTGAACGTGTCGGCACACCGGCTGATTATAGTGATGACCGCCTCTTCGTCTATTTGCGGCTCGATGATGCGGTGGATGATACGCTGGATGCTCAGGTGCAGGCACTTGGTGATGCCGGCCATCCGGTCTATGAAATTCGGTTGGTGGATGCTTACGATCTCGGGGGCGAGTTTTTGCGGTGGGAATTTGCGACGGCGATAGCGGGTCAGATGTTGAGCATCAATCCTTTTGATGAACCGGATGTGACCGTTGCCAAGAAGATTACTAAATCGCTGTTACAGGATTATGAGGATGATGGCACGCTGCCCACCGAAGATGCTTATCTGACCGAAGGTGCAATCAGCCTATATACTGACAAACTCACGGCAGAAATGTTGACCGCAGTGTGCGAACAAGCCAAATATGATGTTAATAGCTTGGCAGGATTGCTGGCGGCACATCTGAAACTGGCACGTTCCGGCCACTATATTGGCGTGCTAGCATATCTCGGCGCAAATGATCACACGGAAGGCGTCTTGCACAGTATCCGTGATCACGTCCGGGTTGCGACCCAGCGGGCTGTGACGGTTGGGTTTGGGCCGCGCTATCTGCATTCGACTGGTCAATTGCATAAGGGTGGCCCCAATAATGGGGTTTTTGTGCAAATCACGGTGGATGATCCGGCCACGCTGCCCGTGCCGAACAAATCATATAGCTTCAGCATCTTGAAGCAGGCGCAATCACTAGGCGATTTACAGGCATTACGCGAACGCAATCGGCGCGTGATTCACTTACATATCACAGGAGATGTTAGGGCTGGCTTGGCGCAGATTGATGCGGCGCTGGCGAATATCTAGCGATGGATCGGGGTGGCTTGCGGGCTGCCCCATTTCTTGTTGAAGCGTGATAGGTGACAATCGAATATGAGATCATGGGCTAAAAATCATCTCCACATCCCTGTTAAGCGTGTTATAATTTGGTTTAAAGGGGAATGGATTATCAATGCCGACTGAAGAACAGTTTACTACCCAACGAGAACGCATGGTGAGCGAACAGCTTATCAACCGCCACATCATGGATCCGCGAGTCCTGGATGTCATGCGTCGTGTGCCGCGCCACCAGTTTGTGCCAGAAGAATTTCAGTTCGCGTCATACGCGGACCGTCCGCTGCCGATTGGTTTTCAACAAACGATTTCGCAGCCCTATATTGTGGCGTTCATGCTAGAAGCTCTGCAAATGAGTGGGCATGAAATCATTTTGGAAATCGGCACAGGATCTGGCTATCAGACCGCGCTGCTTTGTGAGTTGGGCGCGTTTGTCTATTCTATTGAGCGCAACCGATTTTTGGCACGCCGGGCCGGAAAGCGCCTGGCGGAAATGGGATACGATAATGTGGAGATTTATGTGGGTGATGGCAGCCAGGGAGTGGCTGATATGGCCCCCTATGATGCTATCTGTGTCAGTGCCTCGGCCCCCTCGATTCCCGGCCCATTGATGTCACAGTTGCGTGATGGAGGCCGCTTGGTGATGCCGGTTGGCAATCAGGACTCCCAAAATCTCGAACGAATCTGGCTTTCCGATACGACTTGGCATATTGATAGCCTGATGCCAGTGCTGTTTGTCCCTCTGATTGGCCGCTACGGTTTTCCCGAAGCTGATTGAGACAGCCTCTCCCCTCTGCTATAATTCTCTGCTTGTAAAACTATAGTCATTACAGCGGAGATTTTTTCATGGAAGTACGCGAAGCCCTGCGTCAATATATCACTGGCGAGTTGATGCGCGACCCTGGTTACCAATTGACAGACGATGAAGCTTTGATTTCGGGCGGTTTGATCGACTCGTTCTCGCTGGTCAACCTTCAGCTTTTTATCGAAGAGAAATTCGGCGTTTTCATTGATGATACGGAGTTAACTGTCGAGGCGATTGATTGTCTGAATGATCTGGCAGTTTTGGTCGAACAGCGTCTATAAGCAATGATTAACACACTCAACCAGCGGATTCAATACCTTCTGGAAACGCAACCCGATGCCAAAGTCCTGGTTTTCATTAGCCAGGATGATGAGCAGGTTTTCAGTACACATGAGTTTTTCCAACAGGCGGCGCAATATGCCCATGCGCTTCGCCAAATCGGGGTACAACCCGGCGATTTGGTGGTGCTTGTGTTGGAACATAGCTTGGATGTACTGTTCAGTTTTTGGGGTGCAATTATGATGGGGGCTGTGCCCAGTATTTTCCCATTCCTGACAGAAAAGCTGCACCCAGATCGCTATTTTGATAGTGTGCAAAAACTGGTGGCGCGGTCTGGGGTGCGGGCGGTAATCACATATGCGGCATTGAAGGAGGCACTGGACAGTGCCTTGGGTGACATTGACGGTTTGCTACCGCTGTTATTGGCGGAGGAGTTGGAGCCTTCGGATCAAGCACCGGAGATGGCAGACCCGAATCCCGATAATACAGCTTTCTTGCAACATTCGTCGGGGACAACGGGTTTGCAAAAAGGCGTGATGCTTTCGCACCGAGCTGTGATGAACCAAATTGAATGCTATAGCACGGCGATGCAATTGCGGAATGATGATGTAGTATGTAGTTGGTTGCCTCTTTATCATGACATGGGCCTGATTGCCGGCTTCATTATGCCTATCGTACAAGGAATTCCACTGGTGTTGATGTCGCCGTTCCATTGGGTGCGTGCGCCGCATACATTGTTACATTCTATTCAGCGCCACCAGGGGACGCTTTGCTGGCTGCCGAATTTTGCCTATAACATGATGGCGTTGCGTGTTCGCCCCAACCAATTAGAGGGGCTGGATTTGCGTTCGATGCGAGCATTTGTCAATTGCTCGGAGCCAGTGCGGGCTGATAGCCACCACGTTTTTTATGAGAAATTTGCCCCTCATGGTCTGCGTGAAGCGGCGTTGACGACGTGCTATGCAATGGCTGAAAACACATTCGCTGTGACGCAAAGTGAGGTTAATGAACCGGTACGTGTGGAACATATTGATCGCACGCTGTTTCAGGAGCAACGTCGTGCCATTTTGAGTGAGGACGATTCTGCACTGGCGATGGTTTCTTGTGGTGTGCCGATTCCGGGCGTTGAAGTGCGCGTAGTTGATGATCAGGGTAAACCATTGCCGGAACGGCACGTCGGTGAAATCATTCTGCGGGGCAATTCGATGTTGAGTGGATATTATCAGCTACCAGATGTTACGATAGAAGCCATCCGTGATGGGTGGTATTTCACTGGCGATTTGGGCTATCTGGCTGATGGTGAACTCTATGTCAGCGGACGTATTAAAGATCTGATTATTGTGGGTGGCAAGAATATTTATCCCCAGGACATTGAAGCGATCATCAATGAGATCGAGGGCGTGAAGCGGGGGCGTGTGGTGGTGTTTGGTGTTTTCAATGAGAGTTTGGGCACAGAGGATATTGGGGTGGTGGCTGAATTAATGGAGAATACTGATGAAGCACGTGCCCGTATCCAGCGTGAGATTCGTCGGCGTGTGGTGCAGACCATGGATGTGAATGCTCGTTTTGTTCATCTGGTAGAGCAAAAGTGGTTGATCAAAACCAGCAGCGGCAAGATTGCTCGTAGCGCCAACCGTGATAAATTTTTGGTGGAAACGGGCCTGATGAATTGATGTGGGCGGTGTGATCTGGCTTCATAATTTCTACATAGCTCGACTGGATGCTTGACCACCCTGTAGGGGGCAGATAGAATGCCCAGGACGCAAATTACAATATAAAAGGAATTAACTGGTGGCAGAACTGATTTCGATTGGCGACATTGCACACTATGATGGACAGGAAGTGACCATTCGGGGGTGGGTGTATAACAAAACTGGCAAAGGCAAACTGCATTTCTTGAAAGTGCGGGACGGCACGGGCATTGTGCAATGTGTGGCTTTTAAGAAAGATATGGATGAACAGGTTTTCGAGACTGTCAAACGCCTGCAACAAGAAACCTCGCTGGTGGTAACCGGACAGGTACGCAAAGAAGAGCGTGCCCCTGGCGTTCCTGGTGGTTATGAAATTGGCTTGCAGAATGTTGAGGTTATTCAGGAAGCCAACGACTATCCGATTGGCAATAAAGAGCACGGTGTTGAGTTCTTGATGGATAATCGCCATTTATGGGTGCGGTCATCACGCCAGTGGGCGATTTTACGGATACGGGCGACAGTCGTCCGTGCTATCCGGAACTGGTTAGATGATCATGGCTATTTACTGGTCGATACACCGATATTATCCAATGCTGCTGGTGAGAATTCCACTGATTTGTTCGAGGTGGACTATTTTGGGCAACCGGCTTATCTGGCACAGACCGGTCAACTCTATAATGAGGCTAATATCGCCTCCTTTGGCAAGGTATATTGCTTTGGCCCTACCTTCCGCGCTGAACGCTCCAAAACACGCCGCCATTTGATCGAATTCTGGATGCTGGAGCCGGAGATGGCTTTCTTCTCGTTGGAGGATATGATGGCGATGGAGGAAGAGTTCGTCAGCCATCTGGTACAGACAGTGCTAGAAAAACATCGTCCAGAGTTGGAAATGATCGGACGCGACACAACGTTGCTAGAAAAAGTGACGCCACCTTTTCCACGGATTTCCTACGATGAAGCGATAGAACGTCTGCAAACATTGGTCGAGCAGGTTGATGATCCAGAACAAAAGAATCTGTTGAAAATTGAATGGGGCACGGATTTCGGTAGTCCCCATGAGACCGCTATTGCTGAGATGTTTGATAAACCGGTCTTTGTCTACAATTATCCAACGGCGTGCAAGGCATTTTATATGCAGCCAGTTGATGGCCGCCCGGAAGTTTGCCGCAGTGTGGATTTGTTGGCTCCAGAAGGCTATGGAGAGATCACTGGTGGCAGCGAACGCATTTATGATGCTGAGTTGCTGAAGCAGCGTATTCTGGAAATTGGCATTGATCCTGAAAACTACCAGTGGTATCTGGATTTGCGTGAATATGGCAGTGTGCCTCATGCTGGATTTGGGCTAGGTATCGAGCGGGCCGTCTCCTGGATTTGTGGTCTGCCGCATATCCGCGAAGCGATACCCTATGCGCGTATGCTCACGCATCTGGCTCCATAGTGCAAATGGCGATGAATCTTAGCGAGCGTCGTCGCCACGCCCGTCAATTGTTGGACGACACCAGTTCTAAAGACGCACCCAGCGCCTGTTATGCCCTGTTTCATGACCCACAACGTTCTGCACTCTATACGTCGGTTGATGTTAATGGTCAGGCACAGGGTTTCGTTGGTGTCTTTCAGACCGGCCAAGATCTTTTTCGCCCACTGATGACAATGGTGTGTCAGAATGTTGAGGTTGCCCAGCAGTTATTTCAAGAAGCCCTGACCCCAGGACGCCCCTACATTTTCTTCGCCAATTTGAACCAGTTGCCGTTGGTGGATGCGGTACTGCGACTGGAAAATCAACAAATCCTGCAGATCCTTCGCTTGGATAGCACACGCTTCCAGCCACGTGTGAATGTATTAGTGGTCCATAGCCGCGCACCGAATGGTACGCCGCGTTGCGAGATCGATATGGCGGGGATAAAAGCGGTAGCGGGTGTGAACTGGCAGAGTCCCGGCTTTGCCGAAATCTATGTACAGGTCGATCCTGAAGTGCAGGGACGAGGGTGGGGCAAGCATGTGGTGGCAGCATTGACCGATCAATTGTTGCGCGAGGGTCGTCAGCCTATTTATCTGGTGGAATCTCGTAACGAAGTATCGCGGCAATTGGCCGAGAGTCTGGGCTATATTGATACGGGCTATCGGCAAGTTTATGCTGATGCTGTATATGTGCCAGAGTTGTCATCACAGGATATTGACACTCACTGAATTTTCCTGTCTGGGCTTACGTTCTAGCCCCCTGCACGGTATAATAAAAGCCGATATTTGTAAAATTCGAGGAAGCAATACGTGGCTGACACAATTAACCCACAAAACATCCCGATTATTGACGATACTGATAGGCAAAACCCACGTCATGGTGTGCGGGGTAGCAAACGTCATAACCCGGCTGGCAAAGTCTCGCGGCGACGTCCACCCTGGATCAAGGTGCGAGCGCCGAGTGGTGATACGTATGAATTTGTGCGGCGCCAGATGCGAAGTAAGGCACTGAACACGGTTTGTGAAGAGGCTATGTGCCCCAATATTGGTGAGTGTTGGGGAAGTGGAACGGCTACGTTCTTGATGTTGGGCGATGTCTGCACGCGCTCGTGTGGATTTTGCGACATCAAAACTGGTATGCCAGAGCCGCTGGATTGGCAAGAACCCCTGCGGGTCGCTCAAGCTGTTCAACAGATGAATTTGCGCCATGTCGTCATCACCAGCGTCAATCGAGATGAGCGTGAGGACGGCGGCGCCCCTATTTTTGCGATGGTCATCAAGATGATTCGCAAATTGCAGCCAGGGTGTAGTATCGAAGTGCTGATTCCCGATTTCAAGGGATCCCGTGATGCGCTGAAAATCGTGATGGATGCCCAGCCGGAGATCCTTAATCATAATGTTGAAACTGTGCCGCGTTTGTTCAAGAAGGTGCAACCCCAAGACAACTATGAATGGGCGCTGAGGACGCTGGTTAATGCCAAAGCTCTGGATCCCCTGGTGTTGACGAAAAGCGGGATTATGGTTGGATTGGGTGAGATGTTTGATGAGGTGGTTGAAGTCATGCACGATTTAGCTGACGTCGGGCTGGATATTTTGACCATCGGTCAATATCTGCAACCCAGCCGAATGCACTTGCCCATTGACCGCTACTATGAACCCCACGAATTTGATGAATTGCAGCGTATTGGTACTGAGGAATTGGGCTTAAAGTGGGTGGAAGCTGGTCCGCTGGTGCGGAGTAGTTATCGTGCAGAACAACAGGTGCGGGAACTGTCGAAACTTAATTATATTCGCCGAGATACTGAAGGGTAGACTTCGCGTAGTTTTGTGACACATGTGTAGGCGGGGCAAGTTGCACTTCCTAGTGGTCAATTGTATAGTGTAGAGCAGTAGTGGGAACTGAATAAATGCAATCCAATGAGGCTTTCATTGTGGCGAATTATCACCTAACAGTGGGTGAGATTATGCAAATAGAAGTGGCGACCATATTGGGTGACCTTTCCGTGCAGGAAGCCGCCGCCGTTATGCGTTTTTCTGGCACCCGAAGCCTGCTGGTGATTCCACGTCAGGAAGGCGATCCTTATGGAATTGTCTGCTATTCCGATATTGTCAACCATGTTATCGCCGATGGCAAAGACCCACGCAAGATTACCGTGGATGAAGTCGCAACGACGCCAGCAATTGCCATTCGCCCTCATGAAACTGTGAAAAAAGCCTCATCTTTATTCCGTAAACATAATATAGGTCATGCCCCTGTCGTTGATGATGCTGGTAAACTTATTGGAATTGTGTCGATGACAGATATTGTCACCGAAGTCATTACTGAACCTGAATAGAATGAAAGTTGGATTCATGGCTGAATCAGATAAACTCTTGATCCGCCAGGCCTACATGGATGCTGAAGCGTTTGCCGTTCGACAGCGCACGCATGATATTTACTCAGTTCCTCGTCTCGATTTTCCCCGTTGGGCGCTTTCTCGTCAACACAATTGGCGAGGCGATGAATGGGTGCTGGACATTAATCCGGCTAATGGTACTTATTTTGAAGCAGCTAGAGAACTATGGCCGCAGGGCAGGTATGTCGCGGCTGATCTTTCCTACGACATCTTGAAAACCGCCTACCGCCATCCATTGGCTGATGATATTCAGATGATTGTTCATGAGACGCATCGGTTGCCATTTGCCAATCACTGCTTTGATGTAATCCTCGCCAACCACATGCTCCATCATATTCCGCATCTGGAAGCTACCCTGGCAGAATTACACCGGATATTGAAACCAGGCGGCGTTTTGCTTGCAGCCACCCATAGCCAGTTTACAATGTCTGAATTTGATACCCTGACACGTCGGGCTTTAACGCTGCTAGGGCATCCACCACTGACACATGAAAGTGTTTATGGGCGTTTTATTGAAGGTTTTTCATTAGAAAATGGGGCGGTAACTTTGGCACGTCACTTCCGTGCTGTTGCGCGATATGAAATGCCCAGTGCCCTGGTATTCAAAGAAGCGCGGCCTGTGATTGAATACCTAAATAGTAGCCGTCCGGCTCGTGAACCGGCTCTACCTGATAGGCTGACGTGGGAAGACTTCATCGCCATCATGGCTGACCAAATCCGTCGCCTCATCAACCATTTTGGTGAATTAACAGTTAATAAATTATCCGGTGTTTTGCTGGCGACAGATCATGGCAGCTTCGCCAGAAGTTATTTTAAGTATCTGGATAATAACCGCTAAGAATCCTTTTCCGGTGGTTCTGCTTCAGAAATATTATCTTCAGTCACAAAGGGCGACGGGGGTTTTGCTTGAGCTTCGGCTAGCTTGGTGTCAGTGCCAGACTCCGTAGTCTTAGCCACAAGTGGTGCTGTGGATTTCGTTACCGCTTCTGCGGACTCTGCCATTTGGCTGGCTTCAGCTTCGATCTTTGTCTCTTTTTCCTGTTGGGTTAGGGCTGGTTTTGAAGTAGGTTCAACAATCTTGGGCTTTTCTGCCTTTTCCTGGACTTCAGACTCAGTAACTGTAGCGGCCTGAGCTTTTGCTTGAGCAGCTTCGATTTGACTCTTATTAGGTGCGGCGCGACGTACTGTTTCCTCCTCGTCCATGTCAGTATTTGAAGGCTTTTCTTCGCTGACAGTTGTTGTTGGTTTTGATTCATCTGTGGCTTCTACGAATGGCGGTACAGGTTGTTTGGCGACTTCAGCTATTGGCTGAAAGAACATACGAATGACAATTTGCCCCAAACCTACCCGGTCGCCATCGTGCAACCGATAAGGATAGTGGGCTTCTAGGCGTTGCCCATTGAGAAAGGTACCGTTACTACTTCCTAGATCAAAAACATCCAAGTGGTCATCATCGGCGTAACGTATCTGGCTGTGACGGCGGCTGACTCCCATGCGATACCCCGCAAAAGGCGTCATATCGACATCGGGTAGTGCGCCAGTAGCTGGATCTCGCCGTCCCAGCACAATTTCTCGATGTGACATAGACAGGTGAATGGGTTCTGGGCTGCCCTCAATCTCTAGACGCAACGAACCGCCTTTTGGAAACACATCTGTGCCCCGCCCACTTGTGCTGTCTTCGTCGATGGTCTCCACTTCCAGCACATCTTGGTACTCTTCACTGGCTTCCTCTCCCAGCGTTTTTGTGCTGAGAGGGGGGGTGCCGGTCCGTAAATTGGAGCCGCATTTGGTACAAAACACTTCGCCAACACGGTTCACATAGCTACACACGGGACATTTTTGCATCGTCTACCTCTCAAATATTGCCCAGGCCCAACACCGTCAATGATACTACAATTGGTGTATTCCGGACAAATTCGTTATCGAACTAAGAGCTGTCTTTTTGGAAGAAAGCGCACTGCCGAGACAAGGCGGGCAAAGAACATGATATACAATGTGCATTACCATCGGCGCATAAAATCACTTGCTTATTAGTTGCGATGCCCTCTCACTGGGATAGACAAGAGGTTATCTGAAGTGGGCAAGTGAGAATGCTAAATTGCTATCCCCACGGAAATAGTCTACCACCCTGCCTTAGTTGGTTAGTACAATACCTGTCTCCAGATAGCGTCCAGTACCATCAATGCGGTCAGATTCCGCATATTGTATCCATACCGCAGCTCAGCGGCACTGAAAATTCCGGCTTCAAGTGTGCCAGTATTAACGCTTGGGTGAATGCCGTCGCCGCTCAGCCCTTTATTCGGTAAATCCTGCATCACTGCCCAATAGTCCCATAATGGCACGCCGTAGGCATAGGCTGTACTCCGAATAATGCCATTATAGGCCAGCACACGTGCCCCTGCTGTTGGGTTTGCCAAATTATCCGGCAATGTACTCAGTACGGGAATGACACCCATATCAATGCTAATCTGCACAATCGTCTGTAAATTTGTCTGGTAAACGGCTGTACCAAAATAGGCCGCATCATTTGTACCGATCATGATGAGAGCCAGAGCTGGTCTGACAACACGATATTCGCAGGCCAATGGTGTTTCGCCAGGGCCACAGACACCCGGCATAGCATTGCCCGGATTCAACAAGTTGGCCGATGTCCAGCCGCCACCTGTGGCGACGCTGGCGTTGGCGAAGGAGAAATGCGTGCGTGCGCCAGTTTGCGAGAAATAGTTCACGACAGGTTGCAAAGCAGTGTACCCATGCAATTGCAGACCACCATTGCCAATGGGATATAGGAAATAGGGGCTGTAGCTGATACTATCGCCAATTTTTGAGAATACATCGGCACGGTTGCCCATCGCCTGCCCAGCTAGGAAGATTTCGCGGGCACGGGGCGTGATGTTGGTGATGACACCGGGAAGGGCAACCCCACCTCCGGTTGGCGGCGCAGCACCGCCTCCGCTTCCCGCCCCACTAGTTGGAACTTGGGCGGTTACGGGTAAGGCGCTGGTATCGCCTGTAATATTGACGAGAGAGAAATAGAGCCAACCTTCTTGGTCGCCAACAATCACCTGGAACCAGGTGTTGTTGCTATTTCGCCCTACGACGGCTACTGATGTTCCGGTAGATAGCAAACGGATAATGCTATGGTTAGTCCCAGGACCGGCGCGGAAATTGACAGCATTGGTCGTTGTGCCAGCCAATCCGCCCTCTGGCACTTCGACAGGTGGGGCTTCAGGCGCAGGGGCAACCGCGATCACTGGCAGGATCAGCAAATCGCCTTCGACATCGAGCAATGAATAGAAGATCCAGCCTTGTTGTCCATCGACCACACCTCGCAGCCACGCTGTGTTGGCGTTGCGACCATCTAGGGTAATGGATGTCCCGATGGGCAAAGTACGCAGAATGGAATAAGTTAAATCTGGGCCAGTACGGAAGTTTGCTTCACTGTTGGTTACGGCTGTCAAGGTTGCACCCTGACTATGTACAGGACGCGCCACTACTGTTATTGACAACATCAAACTCATCAGCATAAAGAAGACAAGAAAACGTGTTGATCTAGTCATAAGTTGCCCTATTGCAAATTCTATTTTTTCCGTTGATGACTCTACGCTTTGCTATACACATTAGATTTTATCGGAAATAGCCAAATAGCAACCGGCAGATACAATTTTCCCTTACCCATGACAGGATCAGGCAGCGAGGGGATAGTCAATCCGTAAATTATGAAGACCGCACGCTGTCTCCATGACCAAATCTGCCAGGTCAGTTTTGATGTGGCGAAAGATATGCCGCACAATGGCAAGAGCTTTCACCCCACCAATACCATGTTCAACGCAGATACGCTCACTGGAGAGTTCTGAATTGCGGGCTTTTTCCTCCGGTGTTAACTCGCGTCCTCTGGGCTTTTTCTTGGGTTGAAATGTCTGGGTACCCGCTGGCTCATAGCCTTGAAAACCGGTGTCTTTCCAGAGCTTGCTCCCGGGTGGAAATTGGAGGGCGTGTTCATCGGCGAGTTTCTTATCATGTTTCTTGCCTTCACTGGTCGGACTCAACCCTTTGATCTTGCGCGTGCGCTTGTCCATAATCACATTGTTCTTGACCGTATGGCGCTTCTTCTTACCACTATAGTGCTGGCGCTGGCGCTCAGGGTCTTTTGGGCGGCGAATTGGCCTTTCCGTCCCATCAATGGCGAACTCTAACCCCGGACACCTGGCTAATACCTCGGCGATTTCTTTGGCCTGACGCGCCGGGAGTTGCTGCTGATAACCCAATGCCGCATTGAGAATTGGTATCAACCGTTGTATCCATTCATTCGCTTGGGGTTGCCCCATGCCAAACAGATACCCTTGCAGCACTTGCACCGGATAGAACCGAAAGTACACCAGGATAAACATCAACTTATCTTCGATCGCTGGTATTGCCCCGCGCCGACCCCCACCTCGTTGCCGTTGCCGCTCGCCTTCGCGTTGCTGTTCGCGCTCTTCCAAATCCGCTTCATAGGCGGCTTCAAAATCGACCAGCAGCTTGGCGAAAGCTCGCGGCGTCAAGCCTGTGAAACTCCTGAATACTCCCGGTTTGCCTCTCAGTTCCTGGTAGTTTATCATCGTTGATCGTTGACCTATATGCTTTTTTCGATCTAGCTTACCTGTTTCTTTCTATTTCCGATAGAGTCTATTGTCAAGGCGTGTCGCTATTCCGTCAGGTTCTCAGCAATCCATTGCTCGCAATAGCTGATCCATAACAGACGATGCGCTTCTTGCGACACAATGCGCGTTGCCAGATCACGCACCGAACAGATCCCCTGCGATGGCCCGGCCCGGTGAATGTGGATATAGAGCGCCGTTTGCCCCGAAATCGTTTCCAATGGCTGATGAATGGCAGTGATGTTAGTCGCGCCATGTTCTAGCGCAGCGAAAGTCCGGCTATGTCCATCTATCAGACTTAATTCGCCGTCAATGGTAGTGACCAATACTGGGGGGAGTTGATCTTGTTGACCGTTTTGCCAGGCGACACGCACATTGTCGAGCTTTTGCTGGTTGATGTACCAATTATTGGGTCGGAGGCTGTTGATATTGACGTGCATTGGGAAACTGTTCTAGTTATCAATCTATGCAGTGTGGAAGTTGCACGGAGATGCATGGGAGTCGAACCCACCGCGGCCCGCTCTGCGCGACCCGCCACCGATTTTGAAGACCGGGGACCCCACCGGGAGCCAGGCATCTCCGTGTGACAGTATAGCCTGTCTGTATCGTTTGTTCCAGGTCGAGTAATACAGTGTTTTTGTTTGAATATAGTGCATCTGACTTGACATACGCTTGCTCTCTGAAGCACAATCATTAAAACGTGAGACAGATCAAGGAAGTGGGCCAGATCAATGTCTGAAAAACCTGAACACAGTATTCAGAATCTGTTTGAAACATTTGTATACTTGCGGCGTCAGGGAGCCAGCCCTGATTATGCGTTGGAAGAGTTGAAGAAACTGCGCCCTACGATTGCACCTGATGAACGTAAAGAACTGGCGCAGATGATTCGGCAGTGGGAAAAAACGGAGGGTATCCGTCATCTTCCCAATCCAGATGCTAAAATCGCCCCGGTTACGCTTGTGCCAGCAGAAGAGTCTCAATCTCCCACCGAAAATCAACTGACTTGCCCGGAATGTAAGACGCCAAATCCAACTGATGCTCGCTATTGCTATGCCTGCGGCACGTTGCTAACCCGCGCTGGCACTAAGCAACTACCTATGAGTGAGGCCGACGCCATGGGAACGACGTTTGGCAGCCTATCTAGTTTGATTTTTTTGGTCCGTAATTTTGAAGACACGCCGATCAGGGTGAAGGTTAAGGAACTCCAAGAACTCATCATTGGCCGCACGGCGTCAGATAGTGTCATTGTGCCCGATATTGATTTGACCAAATATGAAGCACAGAAATTGGGTGTTTCGCGTGTTCATGCCACGTTGAAACGTAAAGATGGTGTTATCACCATCTCGGATATGGGCAGCGTCAACCGTACTTTTATCAATGGAGATCGTGTGTTTCCGCAGGAAATTCGTGTCTTGCGTGATGGTGATGAACTAAGGATGGGGCGGTTAGTTATGCGGGTGTCCTTCCAACGAGAATTACGTCGCATCCAATAATAAATTGCACAGGCGTTATCTTTAATGTCGCATTCATACTCCTTTCATATCGGGCTTAAATGCCCGATTTAACATAGTCATCATGTTCCTGATGCAATTGTATTGGTAGATGGTATGGCATCGTCGTGACATTGTAGAGTCAGGTATCAGGAACATTTTGTCTCTCAACAATCGAATTTCCATGCGTTATTCGGTTGTTGGAGGATGAAACCAAACCGTTGTGGGAATCCCCCCTCTCCACAACGGTTTTTTGTTATGAGTTGACGACATCCTGGAATTTGTTATGCAGCAGTGCGTTGAGCATTTTGGAAGCTGCTTCTACTGCCACTGCTTCCTGCGCTTCGACTGTGCTGGCTCCTAAATGCGGTGTGTCGATCACATTGGGTAGGCCAATTAACGGATGGTCAGGTGGCGGTGGTTCATTGATGTAGACATCCAGGGCTGCGCCTGCCACTTTACCGCTGTGGAGTGCAACAGCCAGATCCTGATCGTTGATTAATGCGCCGCGTGCAGCATTGATGATGCGAACGCCATCTTTCATCATTGTCAACTGTTCAGCATTAATGAATTCACGCGTTTCGGGAGTCACTGCGGTATGCAAACTGATGTAGTCGGCCTGTGTCAGCACATCATCCACCGGCAGCATCTTCACGCCAATTTCTTGCCCAACCTCGGCGGGAATGAAAGGATCATGAGCAATAACAGTCATTTCAAACGCCAGCGCCCGTTTGGCGACCGCCTGTCCCACACGCCCGAAACCTATCAGTCCCAGCGTTTTGTTTCGCAATTCGGTACCGGTGTACTTCTTGCGATCCCAATGGCCGTCTAATAACGATGCTTGTGATTGTGGAATGTGTCGGGCTAGTGCCAACATCAAGGCTACTGTATGCTCGGCAGTGGCGATGGTATTACCGCCGGGTGTATTCATCACAACGATATTGCGCTGGGCGGCAGCGTGTAGGTCAATGTTATCGACACCGACACCGGCTCGAACAATGGCTTTTAACTGGGCTGCCAGTTCCAGTAGTTCAGTATCGGCAGTTGTGCCGCTGCGGACGATCATGCCGTCCGCGCTGGCGATAACGGCCAGAACGTCATCACGACTCATCTTGCCAGGCGCATGATAGGTAATGTCTGCGGCGGCATCTAGCACTGCTAGACCTTTGGGGTGTAAATTGTCGGGAATAAGAATGTGCATGGTTCATGCTCCCTGCCGCTGTGCTAGGTAATCGTCAAAATTGGTGAAGAGGACTTCCATGTGTTCGGGCTGTGTGTCGCCCATATGTGCGATGCGAAATGTTTCCGATTTAATCTTGCCATATCCACCAGCGATTTCCATGTTGCGGGTTCGCAAGAAGGCATTCAAGTCTTTGACGTTAATATTCAACGTGTTACGGAAAACTGTCAATGTTGGGGACTCATAACCTGCCTGGGGAAACAGTTCAAATCCGACAGCTCGGCCCCAGGCACGGGTCATTTCGGCCATGTGCTGATGGCGGGCTTCACGAGATTCTAGTCCTTCTGCCATAATATCATCTAATTGTTGATCGGCTGCAAACATCAAGGCAACAGGTGGCGTGGCCGGGGTGTTGTTTTTCTGGTGATATTTCTCCAATACCAGCAAATCGAAGTAGTAGCCCCGATTCGGTACAGTGGCGGCGCGATCCAGGGCACGTTGCGAGACTGTCCCAAATGCCATGCCTGGCGGTAATGCAAACGCTTTCTGGGTACTGGTCAGGCATACATCGACCTCCCAAGCATCAATATGCATGGGCGCACCGGCATAGGCACTTACAGCATCGACCAGAAATAGTGTATCCGGATAGTTTTTCAGAATTTCTGCATATTCAGATACCGGATTTAATACACCTGTGCTGGTCTCGTTATAGGCACAGGCGACGGCATCATAGCTTTTTTGCTGGAGTGCTTCTTCAAGCTGTTCGGGCAGGATTGTTCGGCCCCATTCAGCTTCAATACGATCTACTTGCTTGCCATTGGCGGCGCTGACTTCGGCCCAACGCTGGCTAAAAGCGCCATTGACTAGATGCAACACGGGTTTATCATCGCGAATGCAATTGCGCGAAGCCGCCTCCCATACACCAGAACCGGATGATGTAAAGACATAAACACGATTTTGAGTGCGGAAGGTTTGTTGTAGTTTGGGTTGCATTCGTGCATAGAGTTTGGCGAAGGCGGGCGAACGATGTCCGATCATCCAGGCGGTTTGCGCCTGCAAAATCTCTGGGCGAACTTCGACTGGCCCTGGAACGAAAAGACGAACATGCGAATCAGTCATCGTAAGTGAAGTCTCCTTATTGTGTAAAATCAGCTAAAGCTTGCTTGAGTTCTCTAATAGGTTGTATATCAGCAGGATCGGTGTCATATGCCATTGCCAGATAGAAACTGACATAGTCACCAAACTGAATGGCGTGCATCATCTGGGCTAGGGCAGTGTCTCCCATTGGCTCGAAACGATCTACCATGATCCCGTTCGTCAGCATTAATTCCGATGTCAATTGATGCCGTAGTGCGACACGCGGGTGGTCGAAACGGGGTGATGTGATGAAAATGGTGGATAGGCGATTGATTAGGTTTTGCGGGAAGGCTATTCCCACAACAGCATTGTGATTCATCTCCGGCATTGGCTCATAAGCAGCCCAAACATCGCTGTTTTCGTTAAGTTGCGTTTTCCAACGGCGTGCCACTGGCTCAAAGATACCCCCGCCAACGATGACTGGCATACGTCCCACCAATTGACCGGCCTGACGCTTGGTTGGATTGTCAGCGATGGGTGTTGCCGCCTGATAGTATTGACGCTGAGTCTGCATAGTGGAGATTGCACCAGCAACATCGCCTTCCAGGTCAATAACCCATCCAGCCCGCGCAGCCAGACCTAACAGTAGCCCAAAAGACCAGCCAATCGCTGCTCGTGGATGCCCTATTTCATCCGGAAATGTCCAGGCAGGATAACCGTCCGCAGCAAGGCGTTGCGCCAGTCCACTGCCAGTTGTGATGCCCAGGAGGTGTGTGCTGCGTTGCGCTGCCTGTGTATAGGCCGATAACGTCTCTTCGGTGTTGCCAGAATAGCTACTGGCGATGACCAGAACTTGCTCGCCCTGAACCCAGGCGGGTAACTCATAGCCTCGAATGGTTGTAATCGGGATGGATGCCCGATTTGCGAGGGCGGCGGTCAGCAAATCTCCACCAATTGCTGACCCACCCATGCCAGCAATGACCACCTGCTGTACTGATGTGATCCAGTCTGGCAAGGGCAATGTGTGGGCATGTTGCCAGGCACGTTCAAATTGTTCGGGCAGGGCATCAATATGGTGCAAGATACCGTCGGTGTCGATTTGTTTAATACGTTCCAGATCATCAAGATTTATCATGGCATCTCCTCGAAGCGTGATTGTATCACGACAGCGCATTTCTGCCCTGTATATTGCAAACAAAACACCCACCCTGTTACAAACATGGTGGGTATCGTTACATATTCAACACAAAATAAATGGTTATGCTCCAACCATCTGCATAAAATATTGGTGCAGCCGGGCGTCGTCGGTCAATTCGGGGTGAAAGGCAGTTGCGAGCCAGTGTTTTTGTCGCACGGCGACGATTCGACCATCTTGCAGACGTGCCAGTACTTCAACACCATCATCCACGCCTGTTACAACTGGGGCACGAATGAATATCGCGTGTAGTGGGCCGCCCTTCAGACCAGCAACATCTAGATCGACCTCGAAACTATCGACCTGCCGTCCGAAAGCATTACGATCCACCGTAATATCCATCATACCCAGCAAAGGTTGATCTTGGCCGATGTGCTTTGCCAGAAAGATCAACCCAGCACAGGTTCCCCAGACGGGTTTTGACCGTGCAAACTTACGTAAAGGTTCTAGCAAACCATAGGTCACAGCTAGTTTACCAATGGTTGTACTTTCACCACCTGGAATAATCAATGCATCCAACCCGTCCAGATGTTCAGGCAAGCGCACTTCTATTGCTTCAGCACCAACGACTTTCAGCAGTCGGGAATGCTCTTGGAAATCGCCTTGCAGGGCTAATACACCAACACGCATGGATTTGCCTACCAACCGCGATGAGCAATCTTATCTGTTTCGGGCATGGTGGTCACGCTGATGCCACTCATGGGTTGCCCCAAGCCCCGACTGATTTGGGCCAGAATATCGGGGTCGCGGAAATGGGTTGTGGCTTCGACAATGGCTTTGGCACGCCGGGCCGGATCGCTACTCTTAAAAATACCGCTGCCAACGAATACGCCATCGACTCCAATTTGCATCATCAGCGCAGCATCGGCGGGTGTGGCAATACCACCAGCCGCGAAATTGACGACTGGCAGACTACCCGATTCCGCAACTTCTTTGACCAGATGATAGGGCGCACCGATATTCTTAGCATAGGTCATCAACTCTTCAGAGGGCATGTT
The DNA here is from genome assembly GCA_965215855.1 of Aggregatilineales bacterium. GTDB lineage: Bacteria > Chloroflexota > Anaerolineae > Aggregatilineales > J027 > J027. The sequence continues at coordinate 2,370,703 of CBDCER010000003.1, forward strand.
TTGGAGGCGGCGAATTTCGCCCAAAACGGTTCGTGCATGGCGCACCGCTTCTACTACATCACCCGTTCCAGCTTCGCCTTTGGTGCGGATCATGGCAGCGCCTTCGCCAATACGCCGCAGGGCTTCACCCAGATTGCGACACCCACACACAAAGGGAATAGCGAAATCGTGTTTGTTAATGTGATGTTCTTCGTCGGCAGGCGTCAACACTTCGCTCTCATCAACATAATCGACGCCGAGTGCCTGCAAAATCTGGGCTTCGACGAAATGCCCAATACGTGCCTTTGCCATGACTGGAATGGTCACGGAATCGATGATTTGCAATATCAATTCTGGATCGGACATACGAGCTACGCCGCCCTGTGCCCGAATGTCAGCCGGAACTCGTTCGAGTGCCATCACGGCTACGGCCCCGGCGTCTTCGGCGATGCGGGCTTGTTCCGCGTTCACCACATCCATAATCACGCCGCCTTTTAGCATTTGCGCCAGGCCACGTTTGACGGTTTCAGTTCCTTTTTGTGAATTGTTTCCGTTGCTACCAGTTGTCACGGTCTGCTCCTCATTCATACCGTCAGGTTGACGGTGATTTTTTACGAACGCCATTATAATGCTGTATATGACCTTAAAAAATGGTGGATCGCAAATGGGTTATATTTTGTCTCAACATTGCCCATGCACTGGTGAAAGAGTATAATTTTGAGTGAAACATGCAGAAATATTTTGTGAAATAGGTTCAGTGAAACGTAATCTTTCTATTTTTAAGATAAATCACATCCTGCAAGTCATAAAGAGCCATTTGATAGTTGCTAATGGCTCCATTCATACTTGATTGTCCAGACGGGAGCATTTGTGCTTCCGTTTTTGATTGTGGTCATTAGCCGGGAATCTCCCCGGATGACAAGTAAGGTTCGGACAAGCAACCTAAAAGGAGATTTTAATGAAACGAGTTCTTTCTAGTCTCATAGTTCTGACTCTCGTTATCGCTATGGGCATCGGTGGCTTGACGTCATCATTTGCCGCTGATTCGGAGCTGGATAGTACAACGCCGAGCCGTCAAGGAACGCTGAAAGTCGGTTTGGTGACTGATGTCGGCCAGGTTGACGATGCCAGCTTCAACCAGAGCGCCTGGGAAGGTGTATTGCGTGCCCAGGACGAATTGGGGGCTGAGGTCGATTTCATTGAGACACAAGACCCCACCGACTATGCCAACAATATCGCTGTATTTGTCGAACAAGATTATGACATCATCGTGACTGTTGGTTTTGCACTGGGCGAAGCGACGGTGGAAGCCGCTGCCGCTTATCCCGATGTTCATTTCATCGGCGTTGACCAGTTCCAGGTAGAGGCTATTCCCAACGTCACTGGCCTGATTTTCCCCGAAGATAAGTCTGGTTTTCTGGCAGGTGTGCTGGCCGCTGGCCTGACTGAAAGTGGTATTATCGCTGCTGTATTGGGCACTGATCAGGTGCCGCCCGTTGTGGCCTTCAAAGAAGGTTATGAAGCTGGCGCGGCATGGGCCGCCGAAATCCTGGGACGCGATATTGAATTCATCAGCACCTATCATCCCGGCGGCCTGGATGTAGCTTTCACCGACCCGGCCTGGGGCGCTGCTACCGCACGCCAGGCGCTGGATCAAGGGGCCGACGTCATATTTGCGGCGGGTGGCAAGACTGGCAACGGCGGCCTGATTGAGGTGGCTGCCGCGTCTGCTGAGGGCAACCCGCCCTACTGCATCGGTGTTGATACCGACCAGTGGAATACTGTCCCCGAAGCACACCCATGCCTGGTTTCCAGCGCCATGAAGATCATCGACGGCGGTGTTTTCAACTTAATCCAGGCCTATGTGGAGGGCACGATTGAGGGTGGCAACTATCTAGGTGAGGCGGCGCTGGCCCCCTTCCACGATTTTGCTGACGCTGTGCCAGCCGATGTTGTAGCCTTAATCAATCAGGCTAATGCTGGTCTGCGGACTGGTGCTGTCTTGACTTGCTACAATCTTGATTTGAGCGACCTGAGCATTGGTTTGGTGACTGATGTCGGCCAGGTAGACGATGGTAGCTTCAATGAAAGCGCCTGGAATGGTGTTTTGGCAGCGTCTCGGTGTGGAGCCGAAGTTGATTTCATTGAAACACAGGACCCCACTGACTATGCCAATAACATTGCTACCTTCGCGGAAGAAGGGGCAGACATTATCGTGACTGTTGGTTTCGCGCTGGGCGAGGCGACGGCAGAAGCAGCAGCAGCTTATCCTGACATTCGTTTCATTGGCGTGGATCAGTTCCAGGTTGAGGCAGTGCCAGGCGTAACGGGTCTCATCTTCCCAGAAGATCAGGCCGGCTTCCTGGCTGGCTATCTGGCCGCTAACCTGAGTGAAACTGGTACGATTGCGGCTGTGTTAGGCACAGACCAGGTTCCGCCAGTAGTCGCCTTTAACGAAGGTTACCGTAACGGGGCGGTGTATGCTAACCCGGACATTAATCTCATCAGCACCTATCATCCAGGTGGGCTGGACATTGCCTTTACCGACCCGGCATGGGGTGCGGCGACCGCTCGTCAGGCCTTAGATCAGGGTGCTGATGTAATTTTCGCTGCTGGTGGTAAGACCGGTAACGGTGGTTTGATCGAAGTTGCTGCGGCTGCGGCTGAGGGCAATCCGCCCTACTGCATCGGTGTCGATACCGACCAGTGGTTGACCGTCCCCGAAGCACATCCCTGCCTCGTTTCCAGCGCCACGAAGATCATCGACGGCGGTCTGGCGACGTTGATTGTGCAGCATCAAAACGGCACAATTCAAGATGGCAACTATGTGGGTCTGGTGGGCCTGGCCCCCTTCCACAACTTCGATGATGCTATTCCGGCAGAATTGAAAGCCGAACTGGAGCAGTTAGCAATTGATCTGGCGTCGGGTCGCATTTCAACGGGCTACGGCAGCTAGTAGTCGCCAAATAAGAATTTAGTCAGCAGCGGGGGAGTTCGTTACTCCTCCGCTGTTTGGTTTCCAGCTCCATCCTCCAGATATTCCAGCGACAACAATTGTTGGCTCTCTGCCAGATAATAGATCACCGTCGGTTGGCCTTCGGTTGCCATATCATAAAGAAAACGTGGCACAGGAAATAATGCATCACCAATGCCTAGATAATAATTACGGGTGTTGGGGGGATGATCTTTGACGAGTGTCCCTTGTATAGCATCAGCTTCGCCACGCGCCAGATCTTCGCGCACTGTCCGGTGTTGCTTTCGGATGTTCATGGTAGCACGTACATACCCCAATAACCAAATACCAATCAATATCAATATAATGATACGTACCATCGGATAGCTCAAGATCAACGCCAGTATGATTAATGGTAACGTCATCAGCGACCACAGACACCCCATTCCAATCCAAACAGCCTGCATTTGTCCCAAGATTCGCGCTCGTTGGTGTTCACTGATACGCCCGTCTCGGTTCGTTTCAATATCATTGGTTTCCAAATAAAGAGCTACTTTCAACGCATTATTCAAGCTATCCGACATGATCTTATTCCCGTCTTTATGTGCAAACTATCACGGTCAATGATACCGTGTTCCTGCCGTGTTAAAATGGTGGATGTCATCCCATGTGCAAAACTATAAGGAGTCTTTTGAATGGAGAATAAAACTGCTTATCTGGCAGAACAATTGCAAGAACTCCGCGATCAGGGATTGTTCAACACCATTCGTACCATTGAAAGCCCAATGGAAGGACGAATCGTGGTTGATGGTAGGGCGGTGATCAATTTCTGTGCCAACAATTACCTGGGATTGGCGAATCACCCTCAATTGGTCGCGGCGGCTAAACAAGCAATTGATGATTATGGCATTGGCCCAGGCGCAGTGCGAACCATCGCCGGAACGATGTCGCTGCATAGTCAACTTGAGGAACGTCTTGCCAAGTTTAAGGGTGCGGAAGATGTTATTACATTGCAAAGCGGCTTTGCTGCGAATCTAGCGACCATACCGGCCCTGGTGGGACGCAGCGATGCTATTCTGTCCGATGCCCTCAATCATGCCAGTATCATTGATGGCTGTCGCCTGAGCCGCGCTAAAATCATCGCCTATGCTCATAATGATCCGGCTGATTTGCGAGCCAAGATTAAAGAGGCGAAAGCCGGTCGTGAATATAACCGCTATCTGATCATTAGTGATGGCGTTTTCAGTATGGATGGCGACATTGCGCCACTGCCTGCTCTCTATGAAGTCGCGCAGGAATTCGATGCATTACTGATGGTGGATGATGCTCATGGCGAAGGTGTGCTGGGTAAAGGTGGGCGCGGTATTGTCGATCATTTTGATCTGCATGGTAAGGTCGATATTGAGGTTGGTACGATGAGTAAGGCATTCGGCGTCATGGGGGGCATCGTGGCTGGTAAGAAGATCATTATCGACTGGCTACGGCAACGTGGACGTCCGTTTTTGTTCTCCAGTGCCCTGACCGTGCCTGATACCGCTGCTTGTCTGGAGGCGGTTGATCTGTTGGAAAAATCGACTGAATTGGTGGATCGTTTGTGGTCCAATGCTGACCACTTTAAGACTGGTATGAATAACTTGGGCTTCGATACAGGGCAAACTGAGACCCCGATTGTGCCAGTGATGTTGAAGGATGAGAAATTGACGCAAGAATTCAGTCGTCAGTTGTTTGAAAACGGCGTATTTGCGATGGCAATTGCTTTCCCGACAGTGGCACGCGGCGCGGCTCGCATTCGGGTGATGAATACGGCTGCCCACACGACCGATGATATTGATGAAGCGTTAGGTATTTTTGAGAAAGTGGGCAAGAGTCTTGGCGTCATCTAATCATCCATGGCTACACTGGGCCAGAGCAATTCAGGCTATTACGCAGACCGGAATGCACTATACCGAAAACCCATTTGATATGGAACGATACCAGCAATTGCAGGCTATTGCGACTAAGATGCTGGCGGCACATAGCAATGCTTCAGTCACGCAGGTGCAGGGATTATTCGACCAGCAGGCCGGAGCCACCACCCCCAAGGTCGATGTGCGGGGCGTGGTCTTTCGGGAAAATGCAATTCTGTTGGTCAGAGAACGTCAGGATAGCGGACGCTGGACACTTCCGGGCGGTTGGGCAGATGTGAACGAGCCGCCGAGTGCTGCCGTTGTCCGAGAAGTTCGTGAGGAATCAGGTTATGAGACTCGCGCTGTGAAGTTGCTGGCTGTGTATGATCGTGATTTGCATGGACATCCACCGCATCCATTCCACATCTACAAGTTGTTTTTTCTATGCGAGCTAATCGGTGGCTCACCCTTGATCAGTATCGAGACTGACGGCGCGGAATTCTTTACCGCCGAGGCAATTCCCGAAGACCTCTCGCTGGGGCGCGTCACCGATGCTCAACTGCGTCGCCTATTCGAACATTACTATAACCCCGATTTGCCAACCGACTTTGACTACCAATCGGGATAGGGGACGGGCGACCGCCCCCTCCCACACCACCGGACATGCGGGTCCGCATCCGGCGGTTCGGTCAAGTATGACGAAGATTGTACTGTTGAACGAGACTTTTCAGTCCAAAGGTCTGCCAAAAGGCATTATTGAGCGCACGATGTAGCCAGGGAGAATTGGACAGACGCCAATCACCTTGACTTGTCCCGGCGTTCAACTTCGCCCAATGTTCCGGTACTTCCAGACGTCGCAGATTACGATAACGGTTCTTGGGCGTCTTCCACTGTTTCCAGCAAAGTTGCCGTAACCGTCTTCGTAACCACTCATCCAGTCGTTGCAAATGGCCGCGAGCGTCCGCCAGCGCATAGTAATTCACCCAACCAACCGTATACTGATTGAGCGTATCGCGTATGTCTTCTAACGAGCGTCCACTGTTGCGCCGTGTCATTCCTCGAAGGCGACGTTTGGCACGTTCCAGGCTTTGCGGTGCGATACGAATACCGACCCCACCGCCTGCTCTTCAATAGAAGCTAAAACCCAGAAACTTGCGCTTTACAGCCAAATCAACCGCACTTTTCTCACGGTTGACCTGCAAACGCATTCGGCCTTCGATGAAACGGCACGTACTTGCCATCACGCGCTCCGCTGCCCGTTTGCTCTGCACGAAGATGTTGCAATCATCGGCATAGCGCACAAACCGGTGGCCGCGTTCCGCCAACTGCTCGTCCAGTTCGGTCAGCACAATGTTACTCAATAACGGTGACAATGGCCCACCCTGCGGTGTCCCCTTGTCCGTGTCAGTGTACATGCCGCCGACCATCACCCCGGACTTCAGATAGGCATTTACCAGTCTCAGCACCCGCTTGTCGTCTATCATAGTCTTCATTCGCGCCATCAAGCGGTCATGGTTCACCGTGTCGAAAAACTGCGCCAGATCAATGTCCACTACCCAGGTGTATCCCGCTGCTATCGTCTTCTGCGCCGCTTTCACGGCATCATGGGCACTACGCCCTGGTCGGAAACCATAGCTATGCGGGCTGAATGTCTTCTCAAAGATCGGGCTGAGTACCTGGTGTATTGCCTGTTGGATCATTCGGTCGAGCACGGTTGGTATGCCTAACTGCCGTGTTCCACCATTCGGCTTCGGGATTTCCACCCGCTTCACTGGACTGGGCACATAACTCTCCCGTTCCAGTTTGGCGCGTATCCCTTCCCAATGCTCGCGGAGATGGTCGGGCAGTTCTGATACCGTCATTCCGTCTATCCCCGCGGCTCCCTTGTTTCGCTGCACTTTTTCCAGTGCTGTGAACAGGTTTCCACGACTGAATATCCGTTCCCACAGACTTGCTTCGTGTTGAGGTCTTTCCTGTCTTTCCATTTGTTCCAGTCGTGGCCTTGGCCCCGCACGCTTATCCCCAGCCGCCAGCTTTCCTTCCACGTTTGGCTCAGTCTCCCTGAGTTTCGGCTGTCCTACCACGTCTCTACGCCTTTCTCCTCAACTTCTTTTCCGTTCAGCCCTTCGCCCTGTAGTTGGCTTTCACCAACCGCCCCGGATGGTCGTTACCCCATCGACTACTACGGCCTCGGCTGACTTCTGACATTCAAAAAAACGCCAGACCTCCCCGGATAAGGTACGATAACTTTCCTCCAAGCCCTGCCACGTTTACATCACGCCACTTCTGTCCGTTGGGGCTTTACTGTCTCGTGCCAGCTTACCCGGCGCGTCATGCCTCTTTACGTGGTTCCTGTCCGTCAGGTCTGGATTTTGCCCTCCGGCTTCCTCTCCACATCTGCTCGCGCTCGATGCAGTTGCCTTCGGCTAGTGGTTCGTCGGACTAACGCCCACAGCGGACTTTCACCGCCTAGTTATCGCCCATGCCGGGCGTACATAAAAATGCCCGATGTGAAAATGACATCGGGCATGAGTTTTCTTGGTTAAGAACAGCGGTTAGTTCATGGGAGTAGCCGTCTGTTCCTGTTCTCCGGCTTCGATCTCGGCTTCTTGATCCTCATCTATAGACTGCTCTGCATCAAACAAGAGGTTCTTGTCCTCGTCCAGATCCACAATCACGGTGGAGTGAGGCGAGAATTCGCCGGATAGGATGCCATCGGAGAGGCGGTCTTCAAGCAGATTGGTAATCACCCTGCGCAACGGACGAGCGCCATATTCAGGATCGTAGCCTTCTTCACCCATGTAGGCGCGTGCCACATCGGTAACCTTGAGATCGAGGTTGTGTTCCTGCATCAGATCACGTACCTCGTCCAGCCGCAGATCAACGATCTTGTTGATTTCATCTTTGGTCAGCGACCGGAAGACGACGATTCCATCCAGGCGATTGAGGAATTCAGGCCGGAAGTGGCGGCGGATTTCATCCAACACACGCTTCTTCATGTCTTCGTAGGCTTGTTCAGCTTCCACATCCTCATCAGTCTGTACTTCAAAGCCCAGTGATGTCCCGCGTTTGATGACATCGGCCCCGATGTTGCTGGTCATGACGATAATTGCATTGCGGAAGTCTACCTGACGTCCGCGTGCATCAGAGAGATGCCCTTCATCCATGATTTGCAGGAGCATATTCAAGGCTTCAGGATGGGCTTTCTCTACCTCATCGAAGACCACAATACTGTATGGACGACGGCGGATGGCTTCGGTCAGTTGTCCAGCATCTTCATAGCCGATGTAGCCTGGCGGCGCACCAGTCAGGCGGGCGACGGTGTGGCGTTCCATGAATTCGCTCATATCTAGTTGGACTAGAGCCTCTTCGCTGCCAAATAGGAATTCAGCCAGAGCCTTCGACAGCTCAGTCTTGCCGACACCCGTGGGGCCAAGGAAGACAAAGGAGCCAATCGGGCGGCGAGGGTCTTTCAGACCAGCCCGTGAACGCCGCACGGCTTTGCTGATGGCGACAATCGCTTCGTGCTGACCGATGATGCGTTTATGCAATTCCTCCTCCATCCGTAGAAGGCGTTGTGATTCTTCTTCGGCAATTGTCGTGACAGGAATACCGGTTAGCATACCCAAGACTTCGGCCACGTCTTCGGCCATCAAGCGGGGTTTCTGGGTGTCGGGATTCCAACTGGCCTTGAAGCTGGCTAATTGTGTCTCGACTTCTTCCATTTGACCATGTAATTCTTTCAGACGGTTGTCATAGTCGCTGGTTTTTTCGGAATCCTGCTCCTGTGTTTGCTCCAGCTCTTCAATATCGTTTTGAAGCGAGTAACGTCGTTTTTCGGTACGACGATAACGAGTGCTGTCAGGACTCTTATACATCCGCACACGGCTGGAGGATTCGTCAATCAAGTCAATAGCTTTATCCGGCAGGAAGCGATCCGGTAGATACCGTGATGACAGATTGGCTGATGCTTCAATGGCTTCGTCAGAAATCTCCAAGTCATGATGATCTTCGTAGGCTTTCTTGATGCCATGTAGGATTTCGACGGTCTGCTCGATGGTAGGTTCTTCGACCAGCACCTTCTGGAAACGACGTTCAAGAGCCGCATCATTCTCGATATGCTTGCGATATTCATCGAGGGTGGTGGCCCCAATACACTGTAATTCTCCACGGGCAAGCGCAGGCTTCAGAATGTTAGCTGCATCCACACTGCTACCCGCCGAGCCTGCCCCAACCAGCATGTGTACTTCGTCAATAAACAAAATGCTGTCCGAAGATTTCAGTTCCTCTACAACACGTTTCAGGCGTTCCTCAAACTGGCCGCGATACATCGTGCCAGCTACCAGGCTGCCAACATCCAATTGCAGGACGCGTTTGCTCAAAAGCGGGGATGGAGCCTCGCGAGCCACGATGCGTTGAGCCAGACCTTCGACAATTGCTGTCTTACCGACACCAGGTTCACCGATCAATGCCGGGTTGTTCTTAGTCCGACGGCTCAGGATTTGGATGACACGCTCAATTTCCATTTCGCGGCCAATGACCGGGTCTAGTTTGTTTTCCTCGGCCATGAGAGTTAAATCGGTCGCCAATTGGTCAATTAAGGGAGTTGTACTCTTGCTGGATTTCTCACGTGATCGCGAGCTGCGGGAAGACCCTTCACTGCGGGTGGTTTCACGGCGGGTGGGGAATTCGCGGCGGTTGCGTTCGGGATCCTCCTGAAGGATACGTTTGGTTTGATTACGAACATCAACCGGGTTGATATCCAAGCGTTTCAGGACTTCAATGGCAACACCATCGGTTTGACGTACCAACCCCAGCAGCAAATGTTCCGTACCAATGTAATGATGTCCTAGACGGCGGGCCTCATCAACGGCTAATTCAAGCACTTTCTTGGTACTGGGGGAAAGATCCATTTGTACTGAACCTGCGGCACGCTTTGAGTTGGTCATACGCTCGACCAACTCTTCCACCCGGCGCTGATCAAGCCCTAGTTCACTCAGGACACGTCCCGCGACGCCACCTTCCTCCCGCATCAATCCGAGGAGCAGATGTTCGGTCCCGATATAGCTGTGCTGCATACGCTCGGCTTCTTCTTGTGCCAGGCTCAATACCCGGCGTGCCCGCTGCGTGAATCGTTCCATTTTGTTACCTTGGTTACGCTGCTCTGGCATGTTTTGTTCTCCTCTGGATCTTACCTGTCCACATAGTCCACTGAAAATAAAAGTGGTGTGTGGGAGACAATTATGTTTATACCCAAAAAAACCACGAACTGCTAGCCAGATCAATCTACATATTAAGTTTGACGAAATTTAGACGGAAAATCCTACACAGCAAACTATAAAATCTTTATAAGTAATTTTAGAAAACAACGAGGAATCACATCAAGGGTTTGGCTCCAAGTCTTATCAAACCCTCATGTCTCCTCGTCGAGGTTGTTATGGATTATTTCTCATCAGTGTCGGTCAGGTTCCAGTCAATGTCCATGTAATCAGGCGAATCGACCTGTTTCAAACTCAAGCCCAGCCGTCGTTGATTGCGATCAATCTTAATAATCCGTAGTGTCAACACATCACCTTTGCTCACGACCTCACGAGGATGGCGCACCCGATGTTCGGACAACTCGCTGACATGAATCAACCCTTCAATTTCGGGGTGATCCACCAGCCGTGCAAAAGCACCGAATTTGGTTAATTTTGTGATGCTGGCTTGGATCAATTGCCCTTTGACATATTGTTGCTCAACGTGCCGCCAGGGGTCATGTTCCAGACGGCGCATACTCAATCCAATCCGCCGATGGTCACGATCCAGACTGATAACAGTGACTTCGACTTCTTGCCCAACCTCGACAACTTCATTGGGATGCGCCACATGTTTCCAGGATAGCTCTGTCAGGTGAACCAGCCCATCTGCCCCGCCCAGGTTTACAAACGCGCCAAAGTCGGTGATGCTGGTGACCTGCCCTTTACGTTGGTCACCTATATTCAATTCACTCAGCAGGCGTGATTTTTCACGCTCACGGCTGTCGCGGGTGGCAGCTTGCTCAGAGAGAATTAGGCGGTTACGCGAACGCTTGAGTTCCACGACTTTGACATCAATGGTCTCACCAAGCATTTCGCCCCAGCGCGATTCAGGGCTATCACCGCCGGCCCTATCGCGGCGCTCCGGGCTGATCTGACTGGCGGGCACGAAACCGCGTAGCCGACCAAAGCGCACGATCAAGCCGCCTTTGTTGTAACCTGCCACTTTGCCAGTATAAATCTCTTTGCTTTCTAAAAAGTTTTCAGCCTGACGCCAATCGCTTTCTTCGAGGGCGCGGCTGATGGAAAGCACGGGTATTCCGTCAGAATTGGCTGCTGACAGAACATAGACCAATACAGGTGTTCCTTCTTGTAATTCCTGGAGGGTAGAACTGGTCAGCCGTTCTAGCTCTCGGCTATTAATGATGCCGTTGCCATGTTCACCCAGGTCAACCAGGATTTCAGTGGGAGATGTACTCAAGATAGTCCCGTCCAACAGAGTGCCGCGTTGCAGGCGACTGGTGTCATCATCCGTGCCGGTCTCATCTGCCGTGTCATCGTCACTACTGGCTGGCATATCATCTTCAGTATCAGATGCCGCATCCTGAGTAGACTGAGTAGATGGCGTTGGCTCATCCACGGCTGCATCTGCCTCGCTAGTGTTGGGTAGTGCGTCATTTTCCTCATCAGTTTCGACATCAGCCGCTGCATCCAGAACGGAAGGTGCTGGTTCAGCCGTGACCACATCTGCCTCGCCAGTGCCGACTGGCTGGCTGGTATCTTCTAGACTCATCTCAGGAGCCTCATTCTCGGCCACAGGTTGGGGTTGCGCCTCTTCCTGCTGATCCGTCGTCTGTTGCTCATCCCCCAAGGGCATATCGCGGGAATCCATAGAATCTTATCTCCGTAAACGTATGTACGCACGGCACACGGCGCTCAAACATAATAATTCTGCCAACAAAATATAGTAGGGAGGATAAGAAATGCCTTTCCCCACCAGCTTTACAGCGCCCGCCATTCGCGTCAGGTATGATCTGCCTTATCATGGATTTTTCCAGCAAGACAGAGCAATACAGAAAATTACATGGCCGGAAAAACTATCTTGCCATTATACTATGCCCCCCACAAGAATTAAAGCCCTGAAAACAACCCCATATTGGCATTGATTCAGTCGATTATTGGTTAAGAATGAACGAATTATCAATTGCGTGGTGTGCCATTATCACAATTTATGCTTAGTTGTGAAAAAAGCACACAAGCGACCCACCAGGTGGTAGATCGCTCATGTAAGCGTGATATGTCGAAAAATATAGATTCAAACTATTCAGCGTGGCCTGTCATAGCGATGAATTCGCCGTGCCAATGATGTAACCATACCTGCTCGGTGTAGCCATTCACGCTCAACATGCCTACAATCGCGCCATCTTCCTCGATATGCAATGTGTAGTAACCATAGAACACCAGAGGTTCACCGCCTACTGTCAGATCACCGTCGAAATCATCCAGGAATGCCTGTGCCAACTCAATAGCTTGTTCTTGTGTGATGGTCATCTCAATGCCATCGTAATCCGGATCAAAACCGCTCATCATACCAGGACCATAGCCCTCTGCGTGCATCCCATAGCGGGCATTCCACATCATATTGGGGCCGGGTTCGGGATAAACAGTAGCCGTGGATGGATCAATCAGGAATTCAAATGCACCGCGCCCACTGTCAACTTCTGCCACCTCGGCGTAGAAGTGATTGTCGAATTGCATGATTTCGTGCAGTTCCAGGTTCTCATCTTCCCAGGCGGCAATATAGGCTTCGGCTACTGCGACCGCACTGTCTAAATTAAGCGTTGCGCCTTCTGTTGGAACCAAGTCAGCCGGAGGTGTCCAGGTCTGCATCATACCGAAATCGCCCATCATGCCCCCAGATTCCCATGTGTCATCATTCCACATCGGGTGGTTTTCCATATGCTGACCCCAGAATGGGCTGACACCAAAGCAATCTTCGTCACCATACATTATGCTAGGACCATGGCCGTGCATTCCACCACGCCCCCCCATCATGCCAGGGCCTCTACCGCCGGGATAGGTTGTTTCATCATCATGGCAAGGCCAATCGGTTCCACCTGGTCCCTGCGCCCAACTTACTGCTGTTGTAACCAACGTGAATGCCAGAATTGCGATGAGGCTAACTGCCAAAATCCCCAGAAAATTACGTGTCATTGTGTAGCGTCTCCTTTGGACTTTACGTGAGTATTCATCGTATCTGGATCGTATTCTGGCAGGGTTGCTTAAAGCTGTGATGATGATTATGTGAAGTTTGTGTAAAGATTGTGTAGGATGTCATGCAACTGGCAATGTGAAATAGAAGGTGCTGCCCTGGCCCGGACCGTCACTATCGGCCCAAATGCATCCTCTGTGTGCCTCGACCAGATGGCGAGCAATGGTCAGGCCAATCCCACTACCACCGCTGGCTCGCGCTCGTGATTTGTCCACACGGTAAAATCGCTGGAAGATGCGCTGGAGGTCAGCAGGGTGCAAACCGAGACCTGTATCCACTACGGCAAATTGAATGGCTGCATCCACCCGTTTAGCTGTTACGGTCACATGCTCACCTGCTGCGGTATAGTGTAGGGCGTTGCCGAGCAAATTGGTCAAGATCTGGCTGGTGCGATCAGTGTCGGCCTGGACTGTCGGTAAATCATCTGGCAAATCAAGATTGAGAGCTACTCCCTTGTCATCAAATTGTGGGCGTAGCCGTTCGGCAGCAGTGTGGATTAATTGGTACGGATCACAAGGCAACACATCCAGTACCATCGCTGCCGATTCGGCGTGTGAGAGTTCCTGTAAATCCTCAACCAGTCGTTGTAGGCGGGCCGCTTCGCCCTGTACCAATTGGAAGGCTTCTGCAGTAGGTTGAATCACACCATCTTCCAGACCTTCCATATAGCCCCGGATGCTGGCGAGCGGGGTCATCAATTCGTGGCTGACATCGGCCAGCAATTGACGTCGCATGTGTTCAGTTTCATCAAGTGCCGCTGCCATCTGATTAAAGCTCTGTGCCAGATCACCTAATTCGTCATCTGATGATTTTTTCAGACGTTGAGCATAGTTGCCATCAGCGATATGCTGGCTGGCCTCGACCATCGCGCCAATCGGTTTCACGATGCGGCGACTGACAAACCAACTGACACCTGCTGCCATTATGATCGCCACTATACCTGCTACAATCAGCGCCTCATCCACCGCTTGGCGAAAACTGGCATCGAGATCATCATTGACATTTTGCGCAGCGTCCGACCTGTTGCTGCCCATCATGCCGCCGTTGCCCATGTGACCTGGTTCATCCATGTGGCCCATGATACGCGTGAAGTTTTGTGGTGCGACAAACGCCGTCGAGAGTGACAATGCGAGTAATCCGGCCACCACAACCACCAAATAGGAGAGAAAAAGTTTAGCTGTCAGGCGCATCGTCTACAAACTTATAACCCACGCCGCGCACGGTGATGATGTGGCTTGGCTTGGCGGGGTCGTCTTCAAGTTTTTGGCGAATGTGACCGATATGCACATCAACCACCCGCGAATCGCCATAATAATCGTAACCCCATACTTTTTGCAGTAATTGTTCACGATCCAGCACCATCCCGGCATAAGTCGCCAATGTCTTGAGCAAATTGAATTCGAGTGTCGTCAATTCGATCAGTTGACCGCTTTTCGAGACTTCGTACCGCTGTGGGTCAATGCGGATATGCGCGAAGTTCAACGGTGTTTCACCGGTATTGGTCACTCGTCCCCGCCGCAAAATGGCTTTGACTCGTGCTACCAGTTCGCGTGGACTAAAAGGCTTGGTCATGTAATCATCCGCCCCGACAGTCAATCCCACCACGCGGTCCATCTCGTCGGACCGAGCGGTCAACATCAACACGTAGGATTCTGACTCACGGCGAATGTGTTGCAGAACCTCCAGGCCATCCATACCAGGTAACATAATGTCCAGCACTACTAGATCCGGGCGGTAACGTCGGAACGCTGCCAGCCCGCCCGGACCATCCTCAGCAGTGTGAATTGTGTAACCCTCGGTAGTGAGGTATGCCTCAACCAGATTACGGATATTGGCTTCGTCTTCTATAATCAGAATCGTTGTCATTGGAAAATGGGACATGGAGTGTTTGGATTATGCCCATCTAATATTGAAACAGATAATCCAATTTTCTCCCGATCTTCCTTTTAGGATACCCTTATGATTTCAGGTGATCAAGCAATGTCTCAATGCCAGGTATATCTGGGCTGATGATTGACACTCCTTCCGCCATCAGCTTTTGATTGCCCTCTGCCGGATAATCTACCACAAATACCGGGCGTCCCTGTTCCCGTGCAAACCGGACTGCATGTAATGCTCCTCCGGGTATACCGGTCTCGATGACCACTAACGCCTGACTCAGACCGCTGATAATGCGATTCCGTGCTACCAGTTGCCCACTGGAGACTTGCATTTCGGGCGCGACTTCGGCCCATAACCCACCCCGTATATTCAATATCCGCCTTGCCAACACCTCATTTTCTGGTGGATAAATGCACTTCACTCCTGAACCCAAAATAGCCACTGTGTTACCATTGCGAATATTGGCGACCGCACCTTTATGAGAATCGGCGTCGATGCCGTAGGCTAGTCCGCTGATGATAGTCCAGTTTGCATCAGTCAGATAATAGGCCAACAACTGTGCAAATTGAGTTGCAGTGGGGGTTGGCTGGCGTGTACCAACAATGGCGACAGAATTTGTGCCAGGTAGTGTGCCACGTCCAAATAGCACTGGTGGGCGATCTGGCAAATCTCGCAATGCAAGCGGGTACTCGTCCATGTCCCATGTTACAATGCGAATATCCTCGGCTTGCCAGCGGGCGATTTTGCGCTCAATATCGGCCAGATTCAGCGATTGAATCTGCTGCGTGATAGTCTTACCGATTCCGGGCACAGCCATCAGCTCATCAGCACCGGCATTGAGTACGGTGCTGGGTGAGTCGAAGGTATCCAGCAATACACGCAATACCTTACCGCCAATGCGTGGAATTAATCCTAAAGCAATTAACGCTGAGTTCATAGAATTCAGTATAGTTTGTGTGTTAAAATTTTGCGCGTGATCCATCTTTGGAGATTGGCTGAGGAGGACTATAACTGTTGATGATACGACGAGCTATTCTGACTTTGATGTTTTGTTTGCTGTTGACAGGTCACTTTAATTTATCACCGTCCTCTTATGCTCAACGTGGTGACCCGGTGACCATGGCGAGCCAGACTTGTTATGTAGAAGTGCAATTGGGCTATTGGGCGGAATTGCGGCGTGGCCCCAGCTATAATTATGGTGTCAAGCGCAATATTCCTTCCGGGGTCGAAATGCGTGTCTTCGGGCGCAACGAGGAGGGCGATTGGTTTCAGGTTTACCTGGACTATCCGCTGAACAAAATCGGCTGGCTCTATGACCAAAATCTCAATTTCTTCGGTCATTGCACGGATTTACCGGTGACAACGGATGATCTGGAACCAGAAGTACCGCTTGATCCACCACCGCCTGTGCCAGTGCCAAATTTCGCCAACGATGTGACCTTTGTTGAAGAAGAACGAATATTTTTCCTGAACGATGGTGTTGTTTATGTGCGGCATGAAGCGGATACCCTCCGCGCCCATATCATCATTGCTGATCTCAGCCATCCGAAGCTGGATGTGCAAACGGCGCTGATTGCTACGCCTGGCGTTCGCAATAATTTGATGAGCGAATTTGCGACTGAATCGGGTGCATTTGTGGTGATTAATGGCGACTTTTATCATAGCAATTTTATTCCCCAAAATTTGATGCTGGTTGATTATGAACTCATTAGTGCCCCGCGCTATCGTGCCACTTTCGCCATTACCGAAGATCACACGCCATTTATGGGGTATTTCACTGAAGACTGGACATGGGACGGTAGCGTGGTCGCCGAAAATGATGCCTGGATACCGCTTCAGTGGGCCAATATCCCGTGCGAGGATGATTGGCTATGTCTCTACACAGACATTTGGGAGCAGTTGCCACTTCGCGAAGGCTATCTGGGCATTCGGGTGCTGCTTAGTCCTGATGATGAGGTGCTGTCAATCAGCGTCGACGAACCGCTGGAGATTCTTTCGGGACATCGTGTGCTGCGGTCTGGAGTAAATAGCGAGGCGGGGCGTTGGTTGCGTGATAATCTGGAAGTGGGCGATACAATTGAGATCCACACCACTACCGATCCTGATTGGCGCGATTATCAATTTGCTATCGGTGGCGGTCCCCTCATTGTGCGTGATGGGGAATTTTGGCAGGATTGCGACCTGGAAACTCCTGTTGAAGAGCGCGATTGTGAAGATTTTGGACAGGATTTTCGGACCAGCCACTATCACAATGCCTTCATTGCCCGTTCTGCATTAGGTTACAATCCAACTGCCAACACCCTGATTCTGATTATGGTCGAAGGTTACAGTCTCTATGGTAGCCAGGGTATCAAACAACACGCTCTGGCAGAGATGTTTATCCGCTTTGGCGCAGAAACCGCCATGGAGTTCGATGGCGGAGGGTCGTCTCAATTATGGGTCCGGCACAATTCAGTCAATGGCTTCCGTGAATCGGGTGAACGGCGTATTTCCAATGCTTTGTTGTTGTTTTGGGATGATTAGTCGGCGTAGGAAGGCGAGGCATAAAGACGACGCAGAGTATTCATGTCGCGCTGAGACATTTGGGTGACAAGGCGGCGTGTTTCCCGATGGTACATAATGTCATCAGAGTTGGGACTATGCACGATCACGCCCATAGTATGCAACAGCTCATGCAGCACTGTGCCCTGCGGGTTATTGGTATCGGTGGCGATCAACGCATAACCACTGATAATCGGCCCGTTAGCCCCTTCTCCCTCATATTCAATGGCCCCACACCCGACCACTCGCGTCATGCTCAGTCCCACGCAGCGGCGCTGTACTTCGACAGGACTGACGATTTCGAGGATGATGTCGGCCTCGCGCCTACTATCAGTCAACACCATAGGCACAACTTGATTAATTTCGCGGATAGCGTTATCGACTGCATTTACCCAGACCTGAGTTTGCAAGCCAGTCGCGTATAGCTTGACTGGCAATTGATAGAATCGCCGGTAGCGGCCATCATATGCTAGATATTCCATGGTGACGCCGTCACCTGATCCCTCCCAATATGTGTCTCCAAACTGGATTGGATCGGGCGTAGCGACTACTTTGACCACAGGAGGCAGCGTTGGTTGCGGAGTATCGGACGTTGGACGTACAAGAATTACATCACTGCCGCCCACATCATTAGAGA
Source organism: Aggregatilineales bacterium (assembly GCA_965215855.1). Lineage (GTDB taxonomy): Bacteria > Chloroflexota > Anaerolineae > Aggregatilineales > J027 > J027. Next base: position 2,388,869 of record CBDCER010000003.1, read on the forward strand.
ACACTTCTGAGATGCTGGGCGCAGCTTCCTGGAGTCGATCATACACCAAGACACCCGCCAAAATACTGACACCCAGCACGACTATCGCCAGCACAGAAGCAATGACATAGAAACGTGTCAATTGTTGGCGAGCTTGGTGTTTGCTGCGTTCGTGGGCGATGTAAGCTCGTTGAGCAGCGGCCTGCTGAGAAGGAGGTATCAAGGTGTATAGGGGTTGGTTGATCTTTGTTGCTCTGTTGGCGTTAGGTGGCGTAGCGAAACGAGGTGGAAGAACACCATTGTTCAAACGATCCAACGTGATATTAGCTTCGGGATAGTGCGGGGCTATCCGCAATACCTGTTCCAGGGCATAGCGGATCTGACGTGGGTCTTCCAGAGCATGGGCTGCCAGCCACCACCCTGACGCATTGGCAGGATAGTCACGGCAAATCGGCGCCAAAACCCGCAATGCAGCCTGGCGTTGGCCGGAGCGGATCAAACGATAAGCCTGGTTTAATTGAGACTGAATCGTATTCATCGAATTTGGAACGGGGATGAAACGTTACGCTCCATCCCCAATAATGATCGTTGGTTATTTATCGAACGTTGAGCGAGAGTTCATAGTCACCGGCAGTTGTGCCATAGTAGACGCCATAGCGTGTCGCTACGATGGTGTATGTGCCTGTTTCCGGCAGTTTGAACGACACAATCGTTGCATCTTTATAGGAACCTTTGATGTCGCTATCGTTGAACGCGATTTCAATGCCCTGTGCCGTCAAAACACTGATGTATGCATCCAGATTGCCTCTGGTAACCTGCATCTCAATGGTGATGACATCGCCGGAGTTGCCAGTGAAGACAAAGCGGTCTTCGAGATTCGCGTCGTCAATTGTGCCACCCAACGTATCGCCGTAGTTCATGCGTGTGGCAGGTGTTGGTTGCACGATGTCTATATCACCATCCGGCGGGGTTGCAAACTCGCTCGACAGCGACAGTGTGTACGTACCTGTCGTCTGGCCGTCCACACCCTGATAGCGCGTGGCGATGATGGTATAGGTTCCAGAGCTGGGCAACGTATATTCAACAATGGCTGAGTTGGTGGTCGAAATGTCGATGTCATCATTGGCAATCAGCTCATTGTCATTGGGATCGAGCAGGATCAACACAGTATCCAGGCTGCCGTCGGTGGCCGTCATTTCAATCGTGACCACATCACCAGCAGTTCCCTCAAATGTATATTGCTGCTCGAAGCTCGTGTCGTCTACTGTACCGTCAATGGAGGCGTTATAGACGATCTCGTCTCCCGTGCCTACTGGTACGTCTGGGCCAGGACCTCCGCCAGCCGCACCTTCCAGAGTTAGATCGAAGTCGCCGTAGGTCACGCCCACTTCACCATCAAAGCGTGTTGCCCAGATGGTGTAAGTCCCGGTTTCTGGCAATTCATAATTCTCAATGGCTGAGTTCAAATTACCTGTTTCCAGGCTAATGTCATCGTTAGTGACCAGCAACGTGCCATCTGGGCCATACAATCCCACGAATGTATCCAGATTACCGCTGAGGGCAGTCATTCGGATACTCACCGTATCGCCCGCAGTGCCCTCAAACGTATAGCTCAACTCGTAAGTTGCATCATCCAGGCCACCCGTGACATTATCCCCATAAACCAATTCTGTCCCGTCGGTTGTGGGTGGTGTGACTGTCCCGGTGTCGCCCTCAAGCGTCAAGGTGAAGTCACCTGTACTGCTGCCATCCATACCTAGATAGCGTGTCGCCAGAATGGTGTAGGTTCCAGTAGTGTTCAGACGATAATTCACAATCGCAGAATTATAGTTGTTGTTGCTTACGTCAATATCATCATTAGAAACCAGTACACCACCATCTGGTCCGATGAGGGACAAATAAGTGTCCAAATCACCACTGGTGGCTGTCAGCTCAATGGTCACCATATCACCCGCAGTGCCCTCGAATGTGTAGGCGATTTCATATTCATTATTAGAAATCGTGCCTGTCGCTGACGATCCATAGCTGAGGTCGGTGTCGGCAGTCGGCGGCGGTGTGACCGTTCCTGTATTGACCGTGAGTGTCAATGTGAAGTCGCCCGTCGTGTTACCCTCCTCGCCCAGGAAGCGTGTTGCAAGAATGGTGTAGGTCCCGGTGGTGTCCAGGCGATAATCGAAAATCGCTGAGTTATAGTTGCCACCACTCAGGTCAACATCATCATTGGACAATAACACACCACCATCTGGTCCCAACAATGTCAGATAGGTATCCAGGTCGCCGCTGGTGGCTGTCAGCTCAATGGTTACCATATCACCCGCAGTGCCCTCGAATGTGTAGGCGATTTCATATTCATCACTAGAGATCGTACCTGTTACCGACGACCCATAGCTGAGGTCGGTATCAGTGGTTTGTGGTGTGACTGGCCCTTCACCAGACAGAGATAGCGTCACCATGAAATCACCGGTACTCAGACCACTTTCGCCCTGGAAGCGTCCAGCGACGACAGTGTAAGTACCAGTTTCAGGTAATGAAACTCCCTCAAGACGCGAATTGGTGCTGGTCAGGTCGAAGTCATCATTTTCTGCGACTACTGAACCATCCGGCCCCAACAAAACCAGGTAGGTATCCAGATTGCCGCCTTCGGCCACTAGCTCAACGTTAACCACATCACCAGCATTACCTTCAAAGGTATACTGCCATTCGTAATTCTCGTCTGAAATAGTTCCACTAGCCGCTGTACCGTAACTTAATTCAGTACCATCCGTAGTTGGCGGTGTGTCGGGGGGTGTATCTGGCGTGGCTTCACCCAACGTCAGGCTGACTGTGTAGTCACCGCTGCTGAAACCACTTTCACCTTGGAAGCGACTGACGACGACGGTATAGGTTCCTGTCGTTAGCAGCTCGTACCCTTCAATGCGCGAATTGGTTGTCGTCAGGTCAACATCGTCATTCTCAGCTAACACCGCGCCATCGGGATCAATCAGGGTGACATAAGTATCCAGATTGCCGCTTTCGGCGGCCACATCAATGGTCACAACATCGCCTGCTACACCCTCGAATGTAAATGATTGTTCATAAACGTCGTTGCTGATGGAGCCGCTGGCTGCTGTACCGTAGCTTAATTCGGTGCCATCCGTAGTCGGTGGAGTGTCAGGTGGGGTATCCGGCGGTGTATCTGGCCCGGCTTCACCCAACGTCAGGCTGACTGTGTAGTCACCGCTGCTGAAACCACTTTCACCTTGGAAGCGACTGACGACGACGGTATAGGTTCCTGTCGTTAGTAGCTCATACCCTTCAATGCGCGAATTAGTGGTTGTCAAGTCAACATCGTCATTCTCAGCTAATACTGCGCCATCAGGGTCTATCAGCGTGACATAGGTGTCCAGATTGCCGCTTTCGGCAGCCACATCAATGGTCACTACGTCGCCGGCAGTTCCTTCGAATGTATACGATTGTTCATAAGCATCATTGCTGATGGAGCCGCTGGCCGCTGTGCCGTAGCTTAATTCTGTGCCATCCGTTGTCGGTGGGGTATCGGGCAGTGTATCGCCACCAACTTCAGTGACCGACAGGGTGTAAGTGATGGGGCCAGCCCGCGAACTGAGCGGACGTGAAACATAGACGCTGTAGCTACCCGTTGTCATCACTTCGGTTTCAACAATTAACTCACCATCGACCGTGCCCGTGTAGGGTATCAAGCTGTCTCCAGCCCCCAAACGCACCTGCAAATTAAGGCGCTCATCAGGCAAATCGTGCGTCAGCGTGAATACCAGTGTTTGCCCTTCCGCCGCATCCAACAGGTAATTCTGTTGTCGTAATTCAAATGTCAATCGACCGCTGACGGGTATGCCGACCTGCAAAACATTAGCATTGCCTTGACTGGGTTGTTGGTCGGGTGTGGCGATATGCAAGTTGAAGCCTCCGCCGCCGAAGCCATCTTGCTCCAAAAAGCGTGTGGCGATGATGACATATGTACCATCATCGGGCAATGTGGTTTCAAGGGTGGAGTTCGTTATGCCTGGCGAACTGTCATCATTTTCATCGACTATACTGCCATCTGGCCCAATCAAAATTAAATAGGTATCCAGTTCCGTATCAGTGGCAACCATACGAATGGTCACGGCCTGTCCGGCTTGGCCTTCAAAACGATAATCCAGTCGCCATGTGTCATTATCCAACACGCCTACAACTTGCTGTCCAAAAACGACAGGTTCAGCAGCTTCAGGATCAATCGGGCCAATGATTTCTTCAATATCCGGCATCTCGATGGTCGAGGTATCAATACCGCCCACACCTGGATTGGCTGCTACCGCGTCAAAGAATTCCATGACTGTGCCAGTTACTACACCCGAATGAGCAGCCAGAATAGTACCATCGGTATCCATCAAGACTGTTGTGGGGAAAACCGTCAAACCGATAGATCGAATAAATGAATCACCGGGATCTACATACACGATTAGGCCCTCAGCCTGTGAACGCAAAAATCGTTGTGCTGCCGAGGGAGTGTCATTGGCATTCAAAAACCATAAATCGTAGCTGGTGTCACCACTCAGCGCATACTCTGATAAAAACGGGAACTCAAAGCGGCATGGCCCACACCACGACGCCCAAATATTCATCAGGGCCGGGCGCTCCATATCGGCCATCGTGATCTCGGTGTTATCGTCATATAAGTCTGTGAAATACCAGTCAGTAAACTGTCGGCCTGCCCGGGCGCGAATTTCTGTACCATCCAATTGCCCCAGATCGCCTCCTACCCAGCGTGTGACATTCCCCGTCCGCAAGTTCTGGATATGGACTTGGGCTGCCAGTTGGTTGATTTCTGTCGCCGGATCATCCTGCGCCATCACAGGAGATTGGGATGGCAGGCCGACCACAGAGAGCAACAGTACCAAAACGGTCAGTGTTACCCACATTTTCAGGCGCATATTGCAAAGCTCCAAATAATTGTCAACGGCAGAGACTACGTCAAGTATAATGTCCAGAGGGCCATGTAAGCAAACAAAAAGGATGAGTGGTGATAAAACGTCTATTTGTCGTCCTACTGCTGATAAGTATCGGGAGTTCATTTCTGGCTATGGCGCAGGACAATGTAGAGCCATCAACAATCACTGCCGATAACATTTTGTATTTACAATCGGTGCAAACACTCGACTTCAACGCCTTGCCAGAGGACTTGATACCGGCTTCAGGGCTTTTCGTCAGCAACGCTGATGCTTCACGAATCGTCACCTTTGGCAATTACCCCGGCGATCCACCACTCAATCAGGCCATTTTGTGGGGATATGGTGATGAACCACTGGTCAATTCCATCGCCGACGGCAGCATCACACGTTTTCTCTCGGCAGAAGGTCGCTGCCTTTATGCTGGTTATCGGGGCTATTATGCTGTATGGGAACTTAACCCAGATTCAGTTGAAGCCACCGCCCACTATATCAGTGATCCGCTTGGAAATGACACTGTGGCGAATTTGTGGCTGACTGACGATACCGAATGTAGTACCCAAATCTATGCCGAAATTGCTGCTGATGATGGTGCAGCTTTCATTCTGGCCCCCGATTTGTCGGTTTTGCATCCTGAACTTTTCGGAACAGATGCCGCTGCACGAGTAGGGCGCATTCTGCCGCCGTTAGCACTAACGATGGATTTTGATGGCAATCTCTATCGCTGGGATATGAATACGCACACTATCACCGCCACTATCGCGCTTGGCGCACTGGCGATGTTTGGAGCGACAACACCGACTGGCAGCCATTATGCCTGGCTACAGACCGATTTCTCCGGCTTACATCTAGTCGATTTTGAAGCCGGGACAGATCATCTGGTGACGGCGTTGGATGCCACATATATTTCGCACATCAAACTCGCCCACGATGCCGACGTGATTGTTGGAGTTGATCCCGCAGACGCCCCCGGCACAGTCAGCGCATGGTTGGTAGAGACTGGTGAACGCCTTGATCTCGGTCTCTACCGCCATTGTGAACGTGTTCAGCCCGATTTGGTGCAGCTCTCACAGGATGGAGCCACCTTGATTATTGGTTGTGATACAGGTATCGACGTCTGGCGGGTCGTGCGGCCTCAATGAGTCTGCAACCGTTCGCAGATCTGTTGTGCCAGCGTGTCGATCTGTTGGATTTCAGCCTCGGCCCGTTGGCGCACCTCATGTCCGGCGTCGGTCAGGTGATAAATTTGGCCTACGATTTCAACCCAGCCAGTGTTGATTAATTCCTGGACAAATTGCCGGTAGTCATTAGCTTGGTAGCCGAGCATTATCATCAAAGGAATTAGCCTAGACATAGGAATTGATGTTCAGATACGGCCAGAGTCAATTTGCCTGGCAATTTGGTTCTGGCTGAAATCTAGTTGTTGGAGGGCGAGCGGGAACTTAAACCACAATCACACTGGTGGATAAATATAACCAGCGTGATTGCACTTGTGGTTCGGTTTTCTTTAATCCCAATGGTGGGACTACATCCTGTCGTTGGACAGGTTATAAGGGGTATTTAGTTGAGGTATCTCAATTGCTATAATGGACCCCCTTTCCTTTACCGATCCTATATTCATTGTATGACATTTCGGGGAGTAAAGTCAACGAAAATAAACGAATTAAATCTGAATTTTCGCAAACGGTCCCCATCGTGTTTCGACTAATGAGCGTAAATTTTGAAGGGCACTACGGGCTTGTTGTCGGGTAGCAGAGTCAATATCAAGCGCAGCGAACTCATCTTCATCAAGAACCAGCCAGCGACCATCGAGATAAACCATCATATCCAACGCCAGGTCATCCGTGTAGATGGTATCCGCTTCAAACTGGGCCGGACGTGTGATATTGCAATACCAACCTTCGAGAACACCGGTGTCGCGGTGGTGCATAGCGAAGATGTTGTACCATCGATTGTTATAGAACCATTCCACGAAACGGTCTCTGTATTTGAACGTGTGGTAGGGTGTCGGGTAATCATCACGATTGAAATAGGCTTCGATGACAATGGTATGTTTATTACGGGAGAGTAGCCTGCCGGTATATTGCCAGACTAGTTTGCCATGATGATCGCGTTTGTGGACAGTGATTTGCTGAGACATGGTCATCCTTTGAGGGCTGCAAAGAGTTGGGCTTCGAGGGCGACAACTTCGGGCGAGAAGGGTTGCACAGTTTCGCGACGGGGGCGGGGTAGTGGAATCGTTAGTTCCATGACAACTTGGCCCGGACGCGGACTCAGGACAATGACGCGATCACTCAGATAGATGGATTCTTCAACATCGTGGGTGATGAAAATAATGGTGTGGTGGAAATGTTGCCAGATATCAAGAAGCCAGGCTTGTAGATTGCGGCGGGTGAGGGCATCGAGAGCGCCGAAGGGTTCATCGAGCAGCAGGAGATCTTGCCCAAAGAGAAAAGTTCGCAAGAAAGCAGCCCGTTGGCGCATCCCTCCAGACAGTTGGGCTGGAAACGCATCGGCGAAGCTATCTAGCTCGAACAGCGGTAGAAGTTCGCGGGCGCGGTGTTTGGCAGCGTGACGACTCTGCCCTTGTACTTCCAGGCCGAGAACTACATTATCGAGGACGGTGCGCCAGGGGAATAGGGCATCCTGTTGGGGCATGTAGGCCGAACGCCCCAAACGCCGCGCTGTGACCTGTCCATCAATGGCGATGGTTCCGGTATCGGGTTTTTGCAGACCGGCAATCAGCTCCAATAGGGTGCTTTTGCCACACCCGCTGGGGCCAATGATGGTCACGAATTCGCCAGACGCCACCCGGAGATTGATGTTTTGGATTGCAGTCAGGCGGCGTCCAGCTTCGTGGTAAGTTTGAGTGATATTCCGCAGTTTGAGTTTTGCCATCAGGACTCGTCGGAGTCTTCTGTTGTGCCAGGCAGAAATTCGTTGGTAAAAACACTCGATGTATCAAATGGGCCGTCCATGATACCGTTCGCAATCAGAAAATCGGTGAAATCTTGCCAGACGTTGGCGCTTTGCTGGCCCCAGCGTGGCGCATCAGCTTGATATTGGTCGGCTAACCATAGGGCGCTGGCGTTGACCAAATTAGCATCGAGTTCAGGCACAGCTTCCAGCAAGATCGTTGCAGATTCTTCTGGATTCAGGATGGCGTCGGCATAACCGCGTGCTGTGGCGTGGACGAAGGCACGAATGACATCGGGCTGTTCATCAATCATCTGGCTGGTGGTCAATAATATGGGGGTGTAGTAGTCTGGTACACACTCGGTGTAGTCCATCAACATGATACTATCCAGATCAAGCCCCGATACTTCAGCATTGATGCCTTGCCAGCCGTAAAAAATCCAGGCGAAGTCGATGCGCTGGCGCTCCATAAGTTCGATAGCATCCACATAGCCAATATCCAGGTAATTCTCCTCGTTCCAGGTTGCCTTATCGCAGGCTAGCAGTTGGCTCAGAATGGCGTTTTCCAGATCGGGCAAGCTAAAGCCACCGTAAGTCAAAGGAGCCAGGTCGGCTGGCTGTGATATGGGATGATCGTCTGTGATGGTCACAAAACCAGAGGTGTTGTGCTGGATGATGGCGGCAATTGATACGATATCCGCCCCTTCAACCATCGCGGCAGTGGTAAATTCCTGAAAGCCGATACCAAATTCTACGAGACCGGCGTCTAGGGCTTGTTCTACCAGTAAATCAGTCGGTTCCAGGATTTCGACATCTAAATTAGCTTCGTCATAGTAGCCGAGTGCTTGGGCTACATAAAAACCGGTGTGGTTAGTGTTGGGTGTCCAGTCCAGCATCAGGCGGACGGTTGTGCGCTCATCCAGATGCGCGAACTCAATTGCGCCGCCCAATGGATCACGTCCGCCATCTTGAGCCGTGATGGATAGGGGTACACTCAACGCGAGCAGGAAAATGATAATTAGTAGCAGAAGACGCAGTTGGGTCACGATACAATTTCTCCTCGTGGTGACTTAAATTGTGAATGAAGCCATTGCCAGAATATTGCTAGTGGATTTTGACCGCGAGGGCGTCCGGCGTAGCGCCAACGTAGTGCCAGAATCTCTATCAGAGTGGCGAGTAGCACCAGCATCACACTCAAGGCCGCGATGATGCCGACAGTTAGGAATACCTGATCGGATTTGAACGATTGGTAGGAACGTTGTAGAAACTTACCGAGTCCGTTGCCCGCACCGACGTACTCACCGATGACTGCGCCCACAACGCTGTAGGTGGCAGCGATGCGAAGACCGCTGAAGAAGGAAGGCATGGCGGTTGGTAGGCGCACTTTCCACCAGATTTGTAGTGGATTGGCTCCCATTGAACGCAGTAGATTGGTGTGTAGACGATCCACACTGCGGAAGCCACTCAGTGTATTGACGGTGATGGGGAAGAAACAAAACAATGTCACGACGATGATCTTGGGACCGAAGCCGAAGCCAAATAGCAGAATCAAAATGACCGCGATGGCGAAAATGGGAATGGTCTGTGAGATGATGAGCAGAGGATAGAGTATCCACCGAAGCAGTGGAACCAAATCCATTAGCGCCGCTAGACTCAGCCCCACGCCGACGGACAGGGCTAACCCAGTCAGCGTTGTCCAGAGCGTAGCCGGAATGTGTTTTTCTTGCAGGGTATCGCTATGCAATTCCCAGGCGTCGCGGATTTCAGCAGTGGTAGGAATCAGACCATCCAGTTGCCCGTCATTGAATTCATGCCAATCTACGTAGAGTTGAGCCAGGCCGCCTGTTATGAACAGGACGACCAGTCCCAACGCCATTAGCAACGATAGGGAGCGGGTGATTTCGATGAGGAGGGCCAGTGAGAACCGCATTTCAATAATTCGCCAGTTTGTCATCTATGCGTGAGCCATGAATATCATCTGCGATTTTGATGATTGTCACTGCTTTTTGGACGCCAGCCTCGAAACAGGCATCATGGGCAGCCCGCGCCGCCGCCAGACATTCATCCAGCGTGCCTTCCAGAACGGTTTCCATCGGCGTAACCATGTGGCGGATTCCAGTAGCTTTGATCGCGGCGATGGCTTGATCCACGATGGGATAAGGGTCTTCGGTCATAGGCAAGACCTGGACGCTGACGGTTACGACACGAGACATGGTGAACTCCTTAAGCTTTGCCAATGGTATGAATAACCAGCAATTGTCCGCTGGTGAACGACACACGGGGATCGGAGTCGGTGATGAGGTTGCTGATGCCCCGCGCCGGACCAAAATGCAGGGATTCATTGTTCAAAGGGTACTTCAAGTGGGCAGTGGTGATGCCTTGTACATCGTTGTTGAACGCAATGAGCGAGATGGTGTCGCCAACTTGTCCTATGAGTGAATGCTGGCCGGGTGCGAGAAGCCATGTCGTCTGTTTGCCTGAAACCAACCGGACATCAGTCGTTTTTAGCTGGGGCAGTGCAAGCAGGTAGATGTTCGCCAGCGTTTGATCCAGGCGGCCTCCGCCAGCACCGATGACTCGCATCCAGGTTGCGCCCCGTTGTACAGCTTCGAGCAACGCCAGTTCAAGGTCAGTTTCATCCTTATCAGGCGAATGGCGACTAATGGTGATGCCCTGTCGTTCTAATTGGTTCAGCGTTTTGGGTTGGATGGAGTCAAGATCACCAACAACGAGGGATGGTTGCAAGTTGAGCGACAACGCCACGTCTGCGCCACCATCTGCACAGATAATGGCTGTGTCTGGGGTGACTTCGGATAGTGTTTGTTGTAGTGCTGGGCCGTCGTCAACAATGCCATTGGCGACGACGATAGCTTTATTTATCAAAAAACCACTCTTTCTGGGAGTGGTCGGATTGGTGTGTCATTGAGCTTGATTCCCTCCGCCGGCATTACCCGGTTCAGGTTCAAGGGTCGGTGTTGTTTTGGAACACCCTCTCAGCCTAGCCACCTAAGCTCCCCAAAAACAATATACGATTTGCAAGCACTGTAATGGATAGGTATGGATTTGTCAATTCATTTTCAGAAAATGGTGGAGGCCGAGCATTGCTATCATTCCCAAGAGGAGAATTCCTGCGGTTGCCAGACTGATCCATTGTCCTAGAACATAACCGGATGGCAGATACTCAAATTGAATGGTGTGTTGCCCAGGGGGTATCCAGATACCCTGTAACGTACAATTCACCTGCAAAACATCCGTTTCGACGTCGTCAATTTTGGCTTGCCAGCCTGGCGACCATACCTCAGAACGTACTAACAACACATTGCCCCCGGCAACAACGGTATATGATAATGGTGTCTCGCCGAGAGTCAGAGTCGCAGTAGCACCACTATCCAGCGTAAGTAATTTTTCAGTTATGGCTTGTTGGGACGGGTCAATAGCCAACAGATGGTCAATACATTGCTCAGATGAACTGGGAGTGCTTTCAGTGACGATAAATGCTTCGCCCAAGCCTGGTCCAATGTCATAAATCCAAAATTCTTGTCCGGAATAAACCAATTCCCCTTCAGGCAATTGCATTTGTGGCGGAAGTACCACGTGACGCACATTCAGTAAAGCGAGCAACGTCAGATTGGGTTGGAAGCTGGGACAGTCGTCGCGGGCATCGGGGCTGGTCTTGGTGGCTGGAATACTGACGCTATAACCGGAATATGGGCAATTGGTCGCTGCTTGTACGAATTCCGCATAAGCTTGGAGGTGAAAAGGATCGTAGCCATCGGCAGTTTTGAAATCATGCAATACGATCCAGGCTTCGGGAACGCTTTCCTCATAAACAGAAAAACTGCGAGCAGTGGTATCGGTTTGGAGTACATGGAGGGCATTATTTGTGCTTGTTAGCTCGGTCTCGGCTGCTGGGCGTATCAGGTTTGTATTGGCGATGTACAGGTCGGCAATTACGATCAGTAGAATGAAGGCCATGTTCATTTTGGCGGGTCGTGATAGAAATAGAGCCAGCGTTATCAACAAGAACGCTGAAGGCCAAACCGTGAACGGCAACACCAATGCCAGTGAACCAAACGCAACATAAAATGGAATCATGCCCATCAACAATCGACTCCAGCGATGCTTAATTGGTGTAATTGCTGGATACTTTGACTTATCGAGAGCGAGCGCCGCCAGGACTAAAGCCGCAAATAATGTGAGTATCCACCATCGTGCTGGAACCCGTAGTAAATTGAAGATCGGCAATTGCAGGAAGAGTTGGTAGAGAGGTGTATGAGTTCCCAGGCTGGCGATGACGCCGATAACAGCTAGTGTAGCCCAGTGGCGTTCTTTCCGTGACCAGCTAATTGCCCAACCGAAGCCGATCATTAATAAGACAGTTGCACCGGGATAGATAAACCATTCAGGGAATTTCAGGTCAGGTGGGGCAAAGGCACTCAAGAAAAGCAATGGTGGGAGGCTGCCAAATCCTGCTTCCTCAGTGGTTAGTGCAGCACGGTTGGTATAGGGGAGGAGTTCAATGAATGGTAGTAACCAGACGGCAGTCAGGCCGACCATAATTAGTAGCGCGAAGCTCCATCCCAGGAAAGCTTTTTTGAACCAACTGTGCCAGGCAGATTTGTTGTATAGAAGCAGCGTATGGATCCCCAGTGTAATAAGGCTAATTGCCAAATAGGGGCCGTGATTGAGTAGTTGGGCAGCCAGCGCGATACCCAACAGGACACTCCAGCGAAGACGGCTAGTATTCCAATAAGCATAGATCGCACACCATACCCAGGGCCACCAGCTAATCGCGGCTAACATGGGATAATGACCACCGCTGAGATGCGCGATCCACTTCGGCGAGAGCGCGAATATCAATGCACCGATAAATGCCGCTGGGCGTTGAGTGTGTAGGTGCAAGCGCAAAAATATGTATACCCCCATGCCTGCCCACCAAAGGTGTGCTACTGCGTTTAGATTGAGCGCCAGTGGTAAGGGTAGGATGAGAATGATCCAATGGGGTGGGTAGAAGATTGGTGCAACGGGATGGCCGATTAAGGGTGCGCCACTGGATAAATATGGACGCCAGAGCGGAAGTGTCGAACTATCCTTAATGAACCGTGCCAGGGGCCATACTTCGCGGGTGAGATCAGTTCCGAGATCGGAATTAGGAAATATGAGCGGAATAGGGGATGTAAAAATATAGCGCCAGAACAATAACAACAATAAACTGAGCAGAGTCAATGCAACGAAAACATCCCAAACTCTAGGTGATTTGGGATGTTGCAAACGGTCCAACCACATCTGAAGAAAATTAGCGCCGCAGACTCAAGCCCAGTCGTCGAGCCGTGCCATCAATATGCAAAATGCGAGCGGTGACCTGTTCTCCCTCTTTGACCACGTTGTAGGGATGCAAAAAATGGCCTTCAGCGAGTTCGGAAACGTGAATCAGACCCTCCAATCCCGTTTCGACGCAAACGAATGCACCAAAGTCAACCACATGAGTAACCACGCCTTTGACTTGCTGCCCGACCTGGTAACGGCTTTCAACGGTTTTCCAGGGGTCGGGTTGCAGGCGTTTAAGGCTTAATGCCACACGGCCTTCGTCGGGATTGACTTCTAGAACATAGACTTCGATATCTTGATCACGTTCGAGAATATCTGATGGATGACGAACACGGCCCCAGCTTAGTTCACTGATGTGGACCAATCCCTCAATGCCACCCAGATCGACAAAAGCACCAAAGTGGCAAAGATTGGTTACATGGCCGCGACAATGATCGCCCGGCTGGATGTCGTGGAGTACGTGGTTGCGCGTTCCCGGTGGGACGGTGGCGGCTCTTTCGGACAGAATAAGACGGCTTTGGTCACGCTCCAATTCGATAATCCGAAGTTGAAGCGTGCGACCAATATATTCATTCAGAGCTTTCTGGCGGGTGTCAGGGGAGTCATGATCTAGCGGAAAATCGGTGAGTTGACTAGCAGGAACAAATCCATGTAATGATCCCCATTCGACCAGTAACCCGCCGCGATTGTAGCCTATAACTTGCAATTCAACGGCTGTATCCGTTTGAAATACCTGTTCAACCTGTTCCCAATCGGCCAATGTACCAAAAGATTGTGGCTGGTCATAATCATGAAAGAAGACACCTTCTTCCGGTTCACCACCATTAGCTTGTTGAGGCATTCCCCCCATCGCTACTTCCGCCTCTTCCAGAAGTGCGGCCCAATAACCTTCGTCTGGCGGCGGGGTGGGAGGCAGGTCGTAGCGGTGTACCTCCGAAGCCATGCTACGTCTCCCTAAACTCACTTTACATGGAAAAATATATGCAAAACCATCAATTACAGTAGAAACCGCTTATTTGTAGCCATTATAGGAAACAGGGGAATCGGAGTCAAACCGATCCCCCCATATGTCATTATTCGATAATTTGAATGTCGTAGAAGTAGGTCACGCTAGTGTCGGGCCAAACAACCTCGATGGACAGCAAGTAAACATCGGCGGGCAGGTTTACTCTGAATGAGATCACATTATCGTCTTCAACATAATTACCCGCCATAATGTTCAATATGCCCGATTCGAGGATTTGATAGGTGATAAACATCGGGACATCATCGCCGCTGATTTCAGCAACGGCGGAGCGACCACGTGTAATCTGTGGGCGTTGTGGCGGATCATCGGAGACAAATTGTTCACAGACCGATTCATCTTCAATGACCTGGCAGGTTTCATAACCCACTGGCGTATGATCCTGCCCTGAAATACGCAGGTTGATACCAACTTCCTCATCGCCAACAGAAGTCGGCGGCGGGAACGGCGTAGTTGTCGGTGTTGGGGCCATAACCGTTGCAGATGGGGTGGCGCTGGGCACAAACGGTGTGGGTGATCCTGCTGGAGCCGCCGCTGTCGCGCTGGGCGCAAAGATCGTTGGTGTTGGCGGTGCAGAGGTGTCAACCGCCCCCGGCTCTGTTGGTGGCGGCGGCTCAACGGTTGGCGATGTCTCGATTTCCGTGGCCTCTTCAGTGACCGTCATCGTAGTTTCTTCAGTTGGTGCTTCAGAAATGCCAACCTCGTCGGTGGCTGTCTCAGCGGGTTCCTCAGTGGATTCCGTTGTTGGGACTTCGGTATCTGCCGCTGGTGTCGATTCCTCAGTGGATTCTGCCATCGCCTCTTCAGTGGGCATTTCAGTTTCCACTGCTGCCGTCATATCCTCGGTAGATTCTGCTGTCGGAACTTCGGTGTCTGCCACTGGTGTTGCCTCTTCAGTAGGCATTTCAGTCTCTACTGCCGCTGTCGCCTCCTCTGTAGGTTCGGCAGTTGCCGCTTCAGTTGGTGGGACATCATCAGTGGCGTCGGGTGTCTGATCGACCGCGACTGCGCCAGCCATTTCGACAGCGAATACACTGCTGACCACCGCCTCGGATTCTTGCAGATTATCGTAGTAGGCCGTGATTTCGAGTTCACTCAAGTTACTACCAAATGAATCAATGGGGAAAGATGGTGATTCACCGCGCCAGAAGGTTTGAGAATAGAGAACCTCACCAGCGGGATTGGAGCCAATTACTACCAAGCGATCTGGGGCATCTGCTTCACCAACACTGATAGTGATTTGACTGTTAGCAGTGACAGGGAGCGTTTCGGTCGGTGCAGCGTCACCAAATGTAGGTTCGCAGCTCACATTGCCCGTACCTTTAGGCCAGCAGATATTCAGGAGTTGGCCGTTAACTGATACATCACCATTGGAGATGGTCAATGTTGGGCGCGTTGGCTCGACGAAATCTTCGCCGCCGTTGTCACTATCGCAAGCTGCAATGAATAAGGCCAATATAATGAAGAAGATCAATGCCTGTCGTTTCATAAACACCGCGCCGTGGCGCTTCCTCCTTGGTTCTAATTTATATTATTCTCGTACCATTCAGGTCGGATAAACGGTGATAGGGCCATTTTTATCAGCGATTCATACGCTGCTTGTCGTGAGGATAGCCCATTGGTCAGAATCCCGATAGCACCCTGATTGTGTTTGGTATTGTGTTCACCGGTAAGTTGATCCATCGCTGTGCCCAGCTCCAGACCATTGCGGACAGATTGTGCTACGACCTCTGGCAAGCGTACACAGGAACTGCCACCAACGCCGGTATGCCCCAGGAGATCCACAATGACGCACCAGGCGCAGGTGAACAACCCGAACTCGGTCTCCTGCACACCGCCTTCCAACCCAATGCCCAGATCGGCTTCGGTGGCTTGTAGTGCATATTGAGCGCGGTTATATGCTCCTCGGCGGGTTTCTTCATCGCCCCAGGGTTGCATTTGTACACCAGACTGAGCCGCAACTGGCGCGAAATCCGCTTCTGGATAGAGTGCTGACAATACCCGTTTCGTAGCGTTCAATTTTACTGGATTGGTGGAACCAACTGCAATGAGCATAAATCGTCCTTGACGCAATTAAGACTTGCGGGCATTTTAGCATTGGCTTGGAGAAAAAACCAATTAGGGAAAATGATGAGTATCGACACATTTACGACAACTGCATTGGCCGATGAATTTAATGAATTGCTGGCCGGTGGTCGGGTTCAGGATACGGTGGAAATTGATCGTGTCACATTTGGGCTGGAAATCTATGCTAATCGCCAACGACACCATTTGCTGGTGAGCGCTGATTCCGAGAAGCCGCGAGCGTTAATTACACCAGACAAGCTGCGACGTGGTGTGCAGACTCCTTCACCGCTGGGGCTGTTGTTTCGCAATCGAATCGAAGGTATGCGCTTACAGGCGGTACGCCAACCACCGTGGGAACGTCTGCTGATTTTTGATCTGATTAGCGAAAATGGCGAATTGCAATTGATTGTGGAGATGATTACACGGCGGGCGAATGTGTTGTTGATCGAAGACGGCGTGATCTTGGATTGTGCGCGGCGCGTCGGTCCCCAAGACAATCGTTATCGCCTGAGTTTACCGCGTCATGAGTATGTGCCACCGCCACCTCAGCAAGGCAAAGTTGAACCCGATACACTGACCCCACGCGCCCTGGAAAATATACTGCGGCGGCAGCCCGATGAGAAATTGTGGTTGGTGCTGGTCAGGAATATTCTTGGCTTTAGCCCATTATTGGCAAAAGAAGTGGTGCATCGTGCCTATCAGCAAGTCAATCTGAAAGCGGCGGATGCTAATCCGTATAATCTGCACGCGGCGTTGGAATCGTTCCTGCCACGCTTGCTGCGGCGAGATTGGCAACCGGGTGTTGCATTCAACGCGGACGGAATTCCAGTGGGGATGGGCGTTTTCCCCATAACACACATAGGCGAGTGGCAATCCGCCGCGACGGTGAGCGCCATGCTCAACACTTATTATGGCGCAATGGAAGGCCCGGCAGTTTATGAAGCGGCTCGCAAACCGATCCGGGCGCAATTGTTAGAGGCGCGGAAGCGGGTTACTCGGAAATTAGCGGCATTGGAACGCGAATTAGTGGATCAATCGGAGTTGGAGGTATTGCGACAATCGGGCGAATTATTGCTGGCCTATCAATATACAATTCAACCCGGCCAGGATGTACTGGTGGCGCAATATGATCCCGAAGGTGAACCGATGGAGATTAAGCTGAAAACTGATCTGACACCGTTGGAGAACGCACAACGCTATTTTGAGCGATACGAGAAAAAGAAACGTGCCCGCGACCAATTGCCGGGACGCATTCGTGAAACCAAAGCTGAGGTCACATATCTGGATCAACTCGACTCTGATTTGGCACTGGCGGAGAATTGGCAAGACATTGGTGAGGTGCAGGACACCCTGACGAAAAACGGTTATTGGCGGGGCAAGAAATATGCTCACCCCAAAGGTGGCAAGTCTGCGCCGTTGAAGGTCAATACCCCCGAAGGGTTTGTGATTTTGGTGGGACGCAACTCGCGGCAAAACGTACAATTGCTGCAAAAGAGCGAAAACCATGATCTGTGGTTACATGCCCGTGATGTGCCAGGCTCGCACGTCATCATCAAAACCGATGCCCGCACCGTGCCGCCCCATGTTTTGGAACGGGCAGCGTCGTTGGCAGCTTACTATAGCAAGCTGCGTGACGAGACTAAAGTGTTGGTGCAGGTGGCGGAACGCCGTCATATCAAAAAAATGAAAGGGGGTAGGCCAGGACAGGTGACGATTCACAAAGAGCGTGAGGGAATAACGGTCAAGCCCGCTCCTGCCAACGATTAGCGCCGTAATTGTTCGTATACTGCCAACAGATCAGGCACGATGACCGACCAGTCAAAATACTGACGCACAAAGCTGCGGCCTGTTGTGCCTAATTGGGTGCGGTGGGCCGGATTTTCGAGTATCTGATTGATGGCAACGGCAAAATCGGAGGGCGCATCGGCCAATATGAGTTCTTGACCAGATGTTACACCGAGGCCCATTGCGCCGATGGTGGTCGAAACCACAGCACAACCCGCCGCCTGTGCTTCCAATATTTTGAAGCGTGTGCCGCTTCCCATCCGCAACGGTGCAATATACACTTGTGCGCCTGCCAAATAGGGTTCAATCTCATCTACACGACCTGTGAGGGTGATGTTGGGGTGGTCGTTGAGGGAGAGCAAGCGTTGGTGGGGACGATGGCCCACGACATAAAAATGCACTTCAGGGTGTTGGGCTAGTATCCGGGGGAGGATGTCGTTGGCGAACCACAGCACGGCATCCACGTTTGGGCGATAGTTCATGGAACCGGTGAAAACAATTGTTTTTGCACCTAGATGATTAGCGTGTTCAATATGGGCGTATTTTGCGGTGTCGATGCCGTTTTTGACAATGGCGACAGGCGTGCTGCTGAAGTATTGCAAAAGCACCGCGTCAGGTTCGCTGACAGCCAGGACATGCGAGGAAATGCTGCATATGTGCGCTTCTAAGCGCGTCAAACGTCGCCATTGTATCCATGAATACAAAGCACCAATTATCCGGTGAGGGCTGCGGCGCTCGGCCTGGAAGATGGTGCGTTGGAGGTCTGCCTCGGCGTTCAGAGAGCCATAGATCAACGGAATTTCAGGGTGAGCGACATGAAGCGCGGGTAAATAGGCGGCCATCTCGATGCTTTCGGCATGGATGATGTCATAGTTGGTTTCATCGAGCAGGGCATTGACACAAGCAAGGGCAGCATCGGACCAAAAGCGCCGGGCCATATCTGCGCGGCGAGTGAATATAATGTCGCGGAGACGATTTGACAGACGGCGGGCTGGTGGTGGCAGGTTGATAATTTGTCTACAAAGCGTGTGGAGCGGTGTGTCTGGTGGCACACGATCAGCCAAGCAAAACAGGTCGATTTCGTGCCCGGCCTCTGCTGCGCCGTTGATGAGACCATAGGCCCGTAACGCGCTACCACTATGGGAAGGATAAGGAAAATGAGATGTCAGGAATAGAACTCGCACGCGTATATTTGGCTTTCCAGATCAATGTTGCCATAAAATGAGAGACCCCTCCATCGAGGGGCCTCTTGAGTGATCGAAGCGTTAGAAACTATTGGGCCTCGAATTCGGCCTGAATCTCGTTGGCACGTACATCCAATGCCTCAAGCGCCGTTGACACGTCCAGACCTTCGGTCAGGATGGCGTTAAAGGCCGCTTCAGCCTCGTCACGAATCACATCGTAACCACCAACGGCTGGTTCAGTACGACCCTCGCCGCCCAGCAACAGCTCCCAGGCTCCTGCATACTGCGGAATTTCGGCGAAGATGCTGTCCAACTCAGCGGTAGTGCTGATACGCACGGGGAAGTAGTTGGATGCTTCAGCCCAGCGACCTTGCTGCTCGGCCTCGGTGAACCAACGGACAAACAACCATGCTGCCAGTTGTTGCTCGACAGTGATGTTCGGACCCTGCAGAATGCTGACGCTGGCCCCATAGATGTCAACTGCGGGAACCTCGCTGTAGGGGATATAAGCGACGCCCCATTCAATCGGGTTTTCACTCTCAGCAATGGCAGCTTGGATGAAGGGTAGACCAGAGCTGGAACCCATATAAAACAGGTTCTTGCCAGCCGCATAGTCGTTCTGATCGGCAAAGCGTTCCGCGATCAGGTTTGCACAACCATCGTTGTACAGCTCTTGCATGAAGCCAAGCGCGGCAGCCGTTGATTCGTTGTTGTAGCTGAAGATACCGGTATCGGGATCCCAGATGTCAGCGCCAAAGCCATAGGTCAGGGCAGCGACGTTGGATGCATCGGTACGAATGCTGTAGCCAATGGCGTCACCATCGTAGCCGCTCCAGCCGTTCTCGGTGAAGGCACAGGCCATCTCACGGAAGGTTTCCCAATCGGTGGGCGGGCCATCGTAGCCCATTTCCTCAAGTGCGCCAACATTGTAGTACATAATTTCGATGGAACGATTAGGTGGGAAGCCGATGCGGGTTCCGTCAGGGGCATAGTCTTGGAGGAAGAAGCCAGGAATGTAATCAGCCACCTCAGCTTCGTTCAGACCCCAAGTTGCGTCATTGACGAAAATATCCATATCAACAATACCACCGCCAGACAGATAGGCTAGCGCCTGATTCTGGTAGGCTACTACCAATGTGGGCAGTTCGCCTGTGGTCAAACCGGCAATCACCTTTTGATAGATGTCACCATAGCCGCCCTGGTTGGAACCCTCAACCGTGATGCCCCAGGGATTGTTCTCGTTGAACTCGACGATGAGTTCATTCAGGCGCTCTTCACGGGCTCGACTGTGCTGGTGCCAGTAGACCACCGTTTGACCGCTCGGATCCACACCAGCTAATTCACCGTCTTCCGCAGGACCGGCGAGGTCGAAGGTGGTGCGGAAATCGCCATCCTGTGCCGACGTAAATGGAATCAGGGTGGCAAGCATCAAAGCAGCAATTACAAAAATAGCAAGTTTCTTCACGTTTTTATGCCTCCTAAGCACTAAACGAGGTTGATGAGTGAGTGAAACTGTTTTGCATCACCCACAATTTTACCACGATTTATATTAACCACAATCTACCAAACCTACCACAAATCGCGTTAAAATCTCGTAGGAAATCATCAGGGGTTTTCAAGATTTTCTCAGTCTGATGGACGCATCTTCTGGAGTTCGTGGATCAGTTCGCGCTCTTTCTTGCTGAGATTAGTGGGTATCTGGATGGAAGTTGTTGCATACAGATCGCCATAAGTGTCCGATTGGCGTGGCCGGGGCATACCTTTTCCGCGCAATCGGAATCGGCTGCCGTTTTGGGTCTCTGGTGGAATGGTCAGCGTGACATCGCCATCCAGGGTTGGCACTGACACGGTTCCCCCCAACAAGGCCGTATATAGCGACAATTCAAACTCGGTGAACAAATCGTCGTCTTTGCGCTCGAATTGCTGATCGGGCATGACGTTGATAATCAGGTACAGGTCAGTTTGGCCGCCTCCAAAACCTGGTTCACCTTCGCCGGGGATGCGAACTTTGGAACCAGTTTTGGCTCCGGGCGGAATTTTCACCTGAAGCTGACGCCCATCTTTAGACAAGGTGCGAATAGTGCCATGATAGGCTTCGGCCAGGGTGATGGTCAGCGGATGTTCAATGTTGCGCCCGCGCTGAGTACGTTGTGTGGCACGATAGGTCGTGCGGCTGCCAGGTGTTGATCCTCCCATGCCGAATAGCGTTTCAAAGAAGTCAGAAAAACCGCCACTGCCCCCAAAGAGGTCTTCTAGGTTATCTACTCGTGTATAACGCGAGCGCGTTGGTCCCTCACCAGTGGCTTGTGCCCAGGATGTCCAATCGAAGCCACCACCGCCTTGCTGATAGTTCTGCCATTCGCGGCCAAACTGGTCATATTTGGCGCGTTTATCGGGATCCTTCAGCACTTCGTAGGCCTCATTGATTTCCTTGAACTTTTCGGCAATTTTCTTGTTGCCAGGATCGGTGTCTGGGTGATATTGTCGTGCTAATTGCCGGAATGCCTTTTGAATGGCTTTCTGGTCGGCATCACGCGATACACCCAGGATGTCATAGTAATCTTTAAATTCCATAGCTCTGCCTGTTCCCAGTGTCTTCCAGACTTAGCATAGCACAAGGATGTTAGAGCGACGCAAGATCATTATTGCGGCTATCCAATCGCCTGTTCGGGTTCGGTCGAAGGTGTTTTATCGGATCTGCGAAATAGTGCCAACACTGGATTTGCCTTTGATTGCTGGTGATCCAGGAGGGTAACAATCGCAAAACCGAGGATGGCTAACCCCAGCGCAATCAGGAATTCTTGGGACGCAAATTCCGGCCAAAGGTTTTCTTCTTTGACCGCAAACTTTTCACCATGCCGGTCGATGTCCCATTCCAGGACTTTCTTCCACGGCCAGATTTTCCATAGTGACCCGATCATAAACCCGACCAACAGCGCAATCACTACCCGATGATAGTTCTCTAACAGCCAGCTCAAAACTCGTGCAAACAGCGCCAGGCCAATGACACAGCCAATGCCAACGGCCATAATGCTGACCATATCGAAATCTTTGACGGCGTTTAGCACATTGTCATATTGCCCCAGGATCAGCAAAATGAATGATCCCGAAATGCCGGGCAAAATCATGGCGACAATCGCCAGCATCCCGCTAAAGAACAGATTAACTGGATTGGCTTCCACTTTGGATGGTGTGCGCGTCACGATGAACAGCGCCACCACAGCTCCGATGATCAGCGCCCCCGTGACATACGGTGTCCATTGGTCGATTTTCGCACCAATAGCGATGATAGAGGCCAATACAAGCCCGAAGAAAAAGGCAAATAGGTATTCTGGATCATTGTCGAGAATGGTCGTCAAAATCCGTGATAATGACAATACAGCTGTAAAGATTCCCAATGCCAATGCCATCAGGAATTGCCAGGGTACGCGATCCATGACCTGCTTAATTTTCAATTGCAGGCCAAGTTTGATGACTTCGAGGTCAAAGGATTTGATGCCGTTGATAAGATCCTCATAGACCCCCAGGATGAACGCCATCGTTCCGCCGGATACCCCTGGCACAATATCCGCCGACCCCATGGCAATGCCTGTGAAAAACAGGCGCAGATAATCGCGTAGTGTCTTAGGATGGTTGCTTCGCTCAATCATGTGTTGTGTATGTTCCTATGGTCAATAATTTTAAAGAGACGCTGTATAGCGTCACATCGAAAAACCCTGGCAACTATGCCAGAATTCTGTACACCCGGCAAGATACTCTATTCGCCATTTCCCACAATGGTTGCCTTCAATTGTCCACACCCTGCCTCAATATCAATGCCGCGTCGCACGCGTACCGAACTGCTGACGCCGTATTGTTGGAGCGTATCCATGAACATCTGGACACGTCCTGTATCAGAGGGTTTGCCCGCATAGCCGTGTGTGGGATTCAACGGGATCAGATTAACATGGCACAATAGCCCTTGTAGCAATTGGCCCAGTTGTACAGCTTGCTCCGGTGTATCGTTCTCACCCTGAATCAATGCCCACTCGAATGTCAGTCGCCGTCCGGTATTTTCGATGTAGTAGTGGCAAGCGTCCATCAATTCGGCAAGCGGCCAGCGGTTGTTCACCGGCAACAACGCCGAACGCCCGACATCCTCTGCCACATGCAAGCTGATTGCCAGCCCAACCTGCAAACTCTCGTCGGCAAAGCGGCGTATAGCTGGAACCAAACCCACGGTGCTGAGGGTGATATGGCGTTGCCCAATACCGAGACCATCTGGCGCGGTCAGACGCTCAATGGACTGGAGTGTGGCCTCATAATTATGCAGCGGTTCGCCCATACCCATTAGAACAACGTTGCTCAGGCGTTCATTATCAGCTTCCAACAGGCGTGCAAAGTGAATGGCCTGCTCGACGATTTCGCCTGCACTCAAATTGCGGACAAAGCCCATCTGTCCGGTTGCACAGAAAACGCAACCCATCGCACACCCGGCCTGGGTGCTGATACAGGCTGTGCGGCGTCTGTCATCATAAAACATCAAGACGCTTTCAATGAATTGACCATCTGGCAACTGATAAAGGCGTTTGATTGTGCCATCGCGTGATGTGCGTTCAACCGCAATATGCATGACGCCGATGCAGGTTTCTTCATCCAATTGTTGACGTAACGCGGCAGGCAGGTTGGTCATTTGCTCGAAATCGGTCACTTTCTGACTGTAGATCCACTGCCAGATTTGTTTCGCTCGATAACGCGGCTGACCCAATTCGGTGATGAGCGCCTCCAATTCAGCCAATGTTAGGTCATAAAGATTTATCTTGGTCATGCGTGCTTTCGCCTCGCCAAAAATAATCCGGCGATGGGGAGCAATAAGGCTCCGATGCCGGTTCCACATATCCCATTATCGCCATCCGAGCTGTTCTGTCGAGGGGCAGGTGTCGGAGTATCGAACGCACCAGGTGGTAAGGGTGTGTTGCTGGCGGTAGGGCGCGACAGCGGTGGGGTTGGTGTATTGATATGGGGCGAAGGGGGGATATACAGTGGACGTTGAGTGGGTGTCAGGGTAGTGGTGGCGGTCGGGCGTGGAGTGCGCGAGGGCGGGATGGTCGTTGGCGTCAGGGTGGGAGTGGGTGTCGGCGTCATGGGTTGATAAATTGTCCATTGGGCGACTTCTATCGCACGCGGCGAATTGACCCAGACACTCCAGGCACGATAAATCTGCTCAATGGGTTTATTGGCTACTTGGGCCAGAACATCTTCGAATGAACGGTCACTATTGATAAGTGCTGCCGCAATTTCGACTGGAGCCAATGCACTATATTGATCGGCCAGATAGAGTGTCAGCAGCGTGGCTTGGGCCTGCCACAGATCAGCATTGTCGGTGGTAGGCGACTCGGTCATTTGCGATAAACGGAGCAGTCGATCTAGCTGGGCGGCTCGTCGCACAATACTGGCAGCTTCCGGTAGGCCGCCTGGCAGATAGTAGGATTGTAGCCCGGCCAGAAACCACATTGGAGCATCTGGATCTTGCCAAAGATCGGCATACGCCATCTCGACTATCGTTTGCGTCAGAACTTCCTCAAACGCCACATAGCTAAACCCGCTGGTGATGATAGGGACAATATCATTATTGCGATAGAGGGTGCGAGTATCTTCGGGCGAGCAAGGCCAGGGGCGATTTTCCGAAAAGACGACAAGTTGCGCTTGCCCAGTGTTGGGGTCGATCCACCGCTCGCAGAACAAATTGGGTGATTCGTGCAGGGCCAGCGATAGAGTCTGCTCGAAGCCAACATGGGCATCAAGCATCGCATACACATTGCCCAAACTATTGACTAATTGCGTTCCCCCAATGCTAGGATTGAACCAATAAAGGGTTATTGGGGCATTGGGAGCCTGAGTTTGTTGGTGTGAGGCCGAGAATTCCACATCCACCGTTTCCTCGACCACCGATACCATGCCATCCACTGTCATAACCTCAAAACGATACGTCAATAGTTGGAACATCATCAGTCCCGGTTGCTCAATGACATCCCAGGTATATTCATATTCAATCTGATCGCCATAATCCAGGAAAATCGTGCGTTCCAAATCGAGTTCCAACGTGCGGATCAGGCCACTCTCTTGCTCAATTGTCAGCATGGCCTGTTCAACCTGTGTATGCGGAGCGTCAATCCGCACGCGGAAGCTGATGGCAACCGGCAAAGCCAACACCGTCCGCACGCCGACTATATGGCGGGTATCCGCACTATCCTGTGCCGATACCCGCCCAGAAACGGCTAGCACGACAATCAGCAGTGAAATTAGGATGATTTTCCATCGTATATGCGTTTTAATCAACATACTACTTCATCTACATGAAAAATATGCCAGCAACACGGGGCTGCTGGCAATCATAATAAAATTGGTTGGCTATTCGGGGGTGGATTATTCCGAACTACTGGTTGGGAATTGGAAAGGTGTCACCGTCGGCGGGAACCGGAATTCAGGCGTCGGAATCAGTGTAGGAGGATCGGGAAAAGTGCCCAACCATACTCGCCAGGAACGCTCAATATCCTGCGTAGACATGCCGAGGACTTCTTCCAACACTACATCACGGCTGATACCAGTGGCGATACCCTCGACAATTGCACGATGAGCATCCAGCCCATAATTGACTACGATCCATTTCCAGAACGTGTAGCCGACGTCGTAGCCAAAGCGCCCGATACCGTCTGGGCCAGTGCCACTTGGGTTAGGGCCAGTCCCTTGCAGTAAGGCCGGAAGCTGTCCACGCGCGGCGATGTTCCGGACTCGTTGTTCATAATCATATTGCTGGTGCAACTCGAAAAAGGTTGCATTGCCTTCGAGCCACCAGGAACCTGCTGGGAAGCCAGCCGGAGCAAATTCCTCCTGATACAGATGTCCGACTTCATGCAAGACGGTTCCCCAGGCCAGATCAACCACTCCGCCTGATGCCATAACCTGTACCGTGCCGCCCCAATCTGAAGAAGTTTGGCCGATGACTGCCGGGTTACTGGCTCCAGTGCGCCATTGCCGGAACGACTCCCGATTAGCAAACAAAATGGCGCGTGGCTTGTTAGACAACAAATCTCCCCACGCCTGTCGAAACGTCTCACGCTGGGCAGCCATAGCATCTATGACCTGTTGTCCGGTGTCCGAGGGCAGCCCCGCTTGTACAAAAATAATGATGTCGTCCGACTCGAGGCGTTCCCACTCAGCAGTCAGATCATAGTATTCGTCACCACGGAACCACTCGCTGATATAGGAATTGCCTTCAACGTCAGTAATGCGCCACTGGTAGTTCACTGCGACCCAGGGTGGTGTCGATTCTTCGGCTTCCCAGGTGACAATAAATGTTTCGGTTCCTTCATCATATTCGGCAGACCGGCGGCGTAGTTGGCGTGGTGCATGTGACCAGACCGCCGTGGCGTCCTGTATATCACCAGCACTGCTGGTGATTGTTGCGGTAAACTGAAACCCATCAGGATAACTGCTGGTGAATGTTCGGTCTGTGATGGTCCACTCGGCATCGCCTTCGCTGATCGCCGGATCGCCATAGTATACCTCTGGATCTCGGCGATTGGCGCTGTCGTCATCACCGGGCATGGGTGTCGCTCCATCTTGAGCAATGGCTTCAAACCCAATTGTCCCGAACAAAATGGCAAATACCAAGATACCTGCCAGGCTGGTTAAGATAAAACTGTGGTTCCGATTCATGCGTTTTCTCCTGCTCACAACTACCAGATGACTTATTTGTATAACTGCTTTTTCCCTGCGAATGTTCATTCTAGATGCTGCTGTTTCCAAATTCAAGTTTATGATAGTTCAACATCTTTTTCACAAAGCTAGACAATCGTGCTATTATTCAGCAGAAAGTATAGATAAGGATAATGCATCGTTGTTAGGCGACAAGATTCTTCTGGCTGCAACCGCACCCACCGGACAGGTGGAAGGCTCCGTTGGGGGCCTGATTTTCTATATCACCATCGCATTGAGTATTTCCTTCCTGTGTTCCATTTTGGAAGCCGTTCTGCTGTCCAGTTCACTCTCGCATATCGAAGTGTTGGCAAGCGAAGGCCGACGGGCCGGGCTGGTCATGCGAAAGCAGAAACAAAACGTGGAGCAGGCGATCTCGGCCATCCTGACGCTGAATACCATCGCGCACACGGTGGGGGCTGCTGGCGCTGGCGCACAGGCCGCTGCTGTTTTTGGGAATGAATTTCTGGGCGTAATTTCAGCGGTACTTACCTTGCTGATTCTCGTCTTCTCGGAGATCATCCCTAAAACATTGGGTGCTGTTTATTGGAAACAATTAATGCCACCCTCGGCCTATATCATCCAATTCCTGGTATGGATTCTTTATCCGGCGGTGTGGGCGTTCCAAAAACTCACCAATCTCCTGGCTCCAGGCGAGCGCGAACCCACCGTCACACGGTCTGAGTTGGAGATATTGGCACGGGTCAGCATTGAGGAAGGCGCACTTAAAGAGGAAGAGAGCCTCATTCTCCGCAATCTGCTGAAATTGGATGGTGTAAGGGTGCAAGATGTGATGACACCCCGCACCGTGATGTTTATGGCTCCAGAGACCGATACCATTCAAGATATTGTGAAAAATCATCCGGTGCTTTCCTATTCGCGTATTCCGATTTACACCGACAGCCCAGATGACATCACCGGCTTTGTGCTGCGTCATGATGTGCTGAAAGCGGCGGCTGAAGACCGTGACCAGATGCCGCTGAAAGAAATTGCCCGCCCAATTGAGTCGGTTCCCGAAACACTCTCAGTTGCCAAAGCACTCGAGATTTTCATGACCAAACAGCTTCACATCTTGCTGGTATTTGACGAATTTGGCGGCACAGCGGGCATCATCACACTGGAAGATGCGATTGAGTCATTGTTGGGCGCTGAAATCACTGACGAGTCGGATCATGTATCGGATTTGCGCGAGCTGGCTCGCCAACGCTATGAACGTTATCGTCTGTCGCGTCCGGGGAGTTCTCCGAATAAATCTTAAATACGTTCTCGGCAAAATCGTTGCCTTGCATTTGCATACTGGATGATGCAAGGAACCCTTTGGGCACGGCTCAGATGCAGGCGTAAGCTATTCCTGCAACCTGCCATCATAAACTGCGTATAGGATTATTGAAAACACCCTCCAGTATATGGAGACAATATCAATAGGAGCAGAATGATGAGTGACGACAGATTGAGCATCAACGAAGACGAATGGAACTACAATCCTAACCCAGATGGTGCGATTCCAATTCCGGTTCGCATCAACGTTGAAGCTGATGAGAGCGATGACCAGGACGACGATGCGCTGGTCCGTGAATATGAAGCTCGCTACTATGGCCCGTATATGCACGCCGAAGCCGAACCTGCTGTAGGATTGCCCCCGCGCAAATCTAAGCGCAAATGGGATAGCTATTGGGATTCAGTCAAGGGGACGAAGTTGCCGCCTCGCCACCGCTATCGCACTCGCCCCGCCCCGGCCCATTTGGAAGACAGCGAACGGTTGTGGGCTGCCGCTGCCCATGCAAGCGCAATCTTGACGCTGATAGGGTTGTTGGCGACTGGCCCAGGTGTGGTCTTTCTCTTGCTGATCCCACTGGGTATCTATCTGATGTTTCGGCGGCGTTCGGAATATGTGGCCTATCATGCCCTGCAAGCCTTCACCATCCAGACTGTAGGCACAATCGGGGCGCTGGCCTTGTTAGTCGGCGGATCACTGGTCATGGTAGCCTTGATCATCGTAGCCGCAATATTCAGTATCGTGCTGATCGGCATACCGTTCCTGATTCTATTCATCTTGATTTGGGCATTGCTGGCTGTTGTATCCTTTTTGATGCCAGTCGTCATGGTCATCTATAGTATGATCGCTGCTTTTGCCGCCTGGAATGGTCGCAACTTCCGCTATCCCTACGTGGCGGATTGGGTCGATGACCAATTGACCAATGGCTTCTTGAGTACAAAGGTCGCATAGGCATGGCACTTCCCACTTTCAGTTCTAGCGTGGTGTAAATCACACCGCGCTTTTCCGCGTTCAACACACTGTGATGAAGACGCCCCCTGCTCCGGGCGTTTTTGTTTTTCTATCCTTGCAATGCGGGAGTGCTTCGGGCACAATGGGGCGCTGAATAGCCCGAATTGAAGGAGTGGATGGCCTATGTTGAAGTCTCATGCTTGCGGCGAATTGCGTGCTACACATGCTGGTCAAGAGGTGACGCTGGCGGGGTGGGTTCATCGTCGGCGCGACCAGGGCGGCCTGATTTTCATTGATTTGCGAGATCGCGAGGGCATCGCGCAACTGGTTATAAATCAGGAGACGACGCCAGATGTGCATACCAGCGCCAAAGATGTTCGCAATGAATGGGTTATCCAAGTACGTGGGTTAGTTCACAAGCGGCCCGAAGGCATGATAAACCCTAATCTGGCGACAGGCGAGATTGAGGTCGAAGTGGTGGGCATTGAGGTGCTGAATCCGGCTAAGAATCCGCCATTTTATATCAACAAAGCAGAAGAAAATCTGGACGAGGCGTTACGGATGCGCTATCGCTATCTAGATTTGCGGCGCGAACGGATGCAGCGCAACATCATCTTGCGCCATAATGTCACGCTGTTTATGCGAAAATACCTGAGCGAACGCGGGTTCATGGAAATCGAAACGCCGATGCTCTTTAAAACTACGCCCGAAGGCGCGCGCGATTATCTGGTGCCGAGTCGTGTGCATCCCGGCAAATTTTATGCCCTGCCACAGAGTCCCCAGCAATTAAAACAACTCCTGATGATTTCCGGCTTCGAGCGATATTTTCAGATTGTGCGCTGTTTCCGTGATGAAGATCAGCGTGGCGACCGTCAACCGGAGTTTACCCAGCTTGATATAGAGATGAGCTTTGTCGAGCGCGAGGATGTGCTGCAACTGGTTGAAGGGTTGATGACGGCCATCATTGAAGCGGTCACTGATTGTGAACTGGTCTATCAGCCTTTCCCACGTTTGGCTTATCGCGATGCGATGGAACGCTACGGTTCCGATAAACCTGATTTGCGCTATGACCTGCAGGCGATAGACGTCAGTGACATCGCCGGACGCAGCGGCTTTGGTGTGTTTACCGGCAATGTCGAGGCTGGCAGGCCAGTGAAAGCTATCCGCGTGCCTGAACTCGGTGGTTGGAGCAATAGCCAGATCAAGAAATTGCATGGTGAACTGGAAAAACTGGCAAAATCGGTGGGGGCGAAGGGATTAGCATATATGGCTATTCCCACTGACGAGGTAGGTGAGGTGCGCGGGCCGATTGGTAAATTCTTCCCGACAGAATTGAAGCTGGAATTATTTGAGGCTGTGGATGCTCAACCGGGCGACTTGCTGCTGTTCGTCTCCGATACGCGTGAAGTGGTCTATGACGTGGTGGATGCACTGCGTCGCCATCTGGCTGAGAAGCTAGAATTGGTCGATCCAAAGCAAATCGCTTTTGTCTGGATCATTGACTTTCCGCTGTTCGAGTGGAATGAAGACGAGAATCGCTGGGATCCGTCACACCATTTGTTCACGTCGCCTTTTCCCGAAGATATTCCGTTGCTGGATACTGATCCCGGTCGGGTGCGCGGACTGCAATATGATCTGGCCTGCAATGGCTATGAGGTGGCAGGTGGCAGCATTCGTATTCATCAGCGCGATGTACAGGAAAAGATCTTCGGCTTGATCGGGCTGGAGATGGAGGATGCCAAGCAGAAATTTGGACATATGCTGCAAGCATTTGAATATGGCACGCCGCCACATGGGGGTATTGCACCTGGCCTTGACCGGCTGGTGATGCTGCTGGCAGGCGAACCCAACATTCGTGAGGTGATCGCTTTTCCCAAGACCCAACAGGCCGCTGACATCATGGCTGGTGCGCCGTCGCCCGTTATGTTGGAACAACTCGAGGAATTGCACATCGCGGTCAAAATGCCTGAAGAAGACTGATAATCGCATCATCATACGATAAAACCTCATCGAATCCTACCACACTGGTGGGGTTCCTTTGTTTTCTATGCTAGACTCAAGGCAAAAGTATTCTAAGAAGTATTTTGGGGGCTAAAATGGCTGCTATGAATGTGCGAACTTCTCCTTTAGCCGGACGCTGGTATCCGGGTGATGCAGATGCGCTGATGAACATGGTAGATCGTTACCTGGAACAGCCACTGGTTCCTGAAAAGCCACTCTATGGTATTCTGGTCCCTCATGCTGGCCTGATGTATTCAGGGTCGGTGGCAGGCAAGGCGTTTCGTTATACCTATGAATTGGACGTGGAAACTGTTGTGATTGTTGCGCCATCCCATCACCGTTACCCGGCGGCGTTGTTGTCCACCGGCCATACCCATTTCGAGACACCATTGGGGCGCGTGCAGGTAGCCGTTGATTTGCTGGAGGCACTTGAAGCACAGGTTAAACTGCTGCGTGTCACGGATGATCCTGAACACGCTATTGAGATTGAGTTGCCATTTCTCCAATGCACTTTGGGTGCATTTAATATCCTGCCACTGGCGATGATTGACCAATCTTGGCAAACCGCGCAACGATTAGGCGAGGTATTGGCTGAAATCGTTGCAGGACGCAGGGTGTTGTGGGTCGCCAGTTCGGATCTATCGCATTTTTATACTCAGAGCCAAGCCAAGCAACTCGATCAAGTCGTGCTGGATGCCGTGGCAGCATATGACCCAGAAGGGGTGATCCAAGCCGACGAGGATGGGCGTGGCTTTGCTTGTGGGCGGGCGGCGATTGCAACGGTGATGGTCGCGGCGCGCAAATTAGGGGCAACCACCGCGCAAATCGTGGGCTATGCGACATCAGGCGATGTGCTTGGCGATATGTCGCGGGTCGTTGGCTATGGAGCCGCCTTGTTCAACTAACTATGTTATACGTTGAAATCGCCGTTCATCGCCCGGTCAGGCAAACCTATCATTATCACATTCCACCTGAACTGGCCGGCCAGTTACAGGCTGGGCATTTGGTCGAAGTCGAGTTCGGTACAGCTCGTCTGAACGGGGTCGTTGTCGCGTTCAGCGATGCATCACCCGTGCCGAATACCAAGCCAATACGCCGCCTACTCGACCCCACACCGGTTATCACAACGTTGCAACTTAAACTGGCATTGTGGATTGCCGACACTACACTGGCCCCGATAGGTCTATGTATCTGGTTGATGCTGCCGCCGGGCCTGACTACCGAGAATGCCATCCGCTATACCCTGGCTAATCCCACTGATTCTGGCAGAACAGTTGCCCAAAAGCGCGTCATCAACCTATTGACGCGGCGCGGTCCACTGACCCATGCCCAATTGCAACGAGCTTTGCCATCGGTACTCAATTGGAAGAATGCGATAAGACAACTGGTGAAGCGAGATACCCTCACTCAGGAGCATATCATTAGACCACCCCGTGTTCGCCCCAAAACCATTAACACAGCTCGGTTAGCGATCCCGCGCAACGCGATTGATGTTGTCAAACCGCACCTGGGGCGTGAGTCGCGGCGGGCTAATGTGTTGGAAGTTTTGGTGGCTGCTCCTGATTACTGTTTGCACAAAGATGACGTGATGGCTTTTGCCGGTTGCAAGGAAAGCCCGATCAAAACACTCGCGAAAATTGATGCCGTGGAAATTGAATCCGGAATGGTGCGCCTCTGCCTGGAACCCGACGAAGCCAAATCGTTGATGATGGATTTGCGGCAGGGGCATCGTGATTTGCATGTGTTGGAATTGCTAGCTGAGAACCCAGAGGGCATGGCCGTCGCACAGATTTATAAGCAAACCAAAGCCACTCGCACCAACTTATTTCGGCTGGCCGACGATGGGTTAATTGTGTTGGGTGAGGAGGAAGTCTGGCGCGATCCGCTGGCGGATTTAGCGGTTACGCCTGACTTGGCTCCAGCATTGACAGGCTCGCAGCAAAAGGTCTGGGATGTCGTGCGAGAATATATGGCAGGTGTTCGTTGGGGAGAAGCCTCGCCTGCCCCTGATTCGTCACATGTGTTTTTGCTGCACGGCGTCACCGGTTCTGGCAAGACCGAAATCTACATGCGAGCCGTTGAGCAGGCTTTAGCTCAGGGACGCCAGGCAATTATCCTTGTGCCTGAAATCGCACTGACAGCACAATTGGTGCAGCGTTTTTCGGCACGGTTTCCAGGACGAGTGGCGATTATTCACAGCGGCTTATCGTCGGGGGAACGCTATGATACCTGGCGGCGGGCGCGGGCGGGCGAGATTGATATTGTAGTGGGGGCCAGATCGGCCTTATTTGCACCATTGCCTGATCCTGGCCTGGTTGTGCTGGATGAAGAACACGACGATAGCTATAAACAAGGACCGCCCATTCTTCCACCTTATTATCACGCCCGAGAAGTCGCCATTTCTGCCATGCAATTCAATCGCGGAACGGTAATCTTGGGCAGTGCTACGCCGGATATTATAACGATGTACCGCGCACTGCACGGGGATGCGGTTTTGCTGCGGCTGCCAGATCGTGTGTTGGCTCATCGAGATCGGATTCAACGTCAGATCGACTATCTGCACTTGCCATCAGCTCGCTATATCCCCACCGATGCACTAGAAGCTGTCAGTATTGATTTGCCGCCAGTCACGGTTGTTGATATGCGCCATGAGTTGAAAGCGGGTAATCGGAGTGTGTTAAGCCGGGCATTGCAAGAGGCGCTGATAGATGTACTGAACGCGCAAGAGCAGGCCATTCTATTTCTCAACCGACGCGGTACATCGACCTTTATCCTCTGCCGCGACTGTGGCTATATTGCCCAATGTCCTAATTGCGATACACCTTTGACTTATCACGCTGGCCGCGAGCAATTAGTTTGCCATTATTGTGGCACACACCTGCCAATCGTTGAGCAATGCCCAGAATGTAACGGTGACCGGATTCGCTACTTTGGCACTGGAACCGAGAAGATTCATCGCACATTACAAGAGATGTTCCCTGATGCGCGTGTGTTGCGATGGGATCAGGATACAGCCAGCCAGCGCGGGGCACATGAGCGCATTTTGCAGCAGTTTATGGATCGTCAGGCCGATATTCTGGTCGGTACGCAGATGATCGCCAAAGGACTGGATATTCCGTTGGTGACATTGGTTGGCATTATATCGGGGGATACGGCGCTGGGGTTACCGGATTTTCGGGTGAGTGAACGCACCTTTCAATTGCTGACGCAGGTGGCCGGACGTGCCGGGCGGGGCTTGTTGGGTGGGCGAGCCATTTTGCAGACCTATCAGCCCGATCACTATGCCATTGCCGCCGCTGCCAAACACGATTATCATGCGTTTTATGAACAGGAAATCGTCTACCGAGAAATGACGCGCTATCCGCCGTTTGCACAACTGGCACGGGTGCTGGTGCGCCATCACAACCAGGCTGAGGCTATGCGTGAAGCTGAGACGATAGCCACGTTTTTACGAACGCGGCAGACAGATGGCGGGTTTAGTGCCACTGAGGTTATCGGGCCAACACCGTGCTTTTTCATGCGTCTGGACAAAGTTTTTCGTTGGCAAATACTAGTCCGTAGCCCTGATCCAACGGCGATTTTCCGTGATGTGGATTTGGGCCAAAATGCGATGCTCGACATCGATCCAGTTGACTTGTTATGAGGATACTAGCCAGACTATGTTTCATTCGGATTCTGCTTCTAAATCACACCGCACTCAACGTCCATTAATTATCGGGCATCGTGGCGCGATGGGGCTTGCACCCGAAAACACACTGGTTGCCGTTCAACGAGCAATTGACTTGGGCGTGGATGGTGTTGAGCTGGATGTGCGGCGCACGGCTGACGGCTTTCTGGTTGTCTTTCATGACGAGGACGTGGATCGCACCACCAATGGCAGTGGGATGTTGCACCAATTGTCGTTGAAAGAAGTCAAAGCCCTGGATGCAGGTAGCAGCTTCGATGCTCGATTTGCCGGAGAGCGTGTGCCAACACTACGCGAGGTTTTTGATCTGCTGCAGGCCTGTGATGTGATGGTGCATTTGGAACTCAAAGACGCCTGGGTTCATCAGGGTATTGAGCAGCAAGTAATTGACCTAATCCGTGAATATGGGCTGGTGGAACGAGTGGAAATTCACTCGTTTTATCTACCCGCTTTGCATACAGCTTATCAACTTGCACCAGACATCTTCATTTCCGAACTGTGGTATCACAAATTGCCGGATGATGATGAAACGCACTTTAAAGCTATTGGCGCGTTGTATGAACTCCATTCAGTTGAAACCATTGCTCAAATTCACCAGCGCGGCCAACGGGTGTGGGCCTGGACAGTTAATGATGTAGAGACAGCCCAATGGTTGATTGCCGCTGGCGTTGATGGTATGACGACGGACTATCCAGACCAGCTATTGCCGGTGGTGCGGTCTACGAAAATATAGTCATCAACTCAGGGCGTGCGGCCAATAACCGCATAGACACGGTGCGGCACGAGCATTGGGTCAGGAAACTGTTCCGCTAAAATTGCCCGATGTTCCTCATCAAACACAGTAACTTGCTTTGGTGATAACGACGCTCCAACGCCTGAACTGGCCCGAATACGACCACACCAGGCGTCTTGTGTATACAACACTGGTGAATCAAATGAGAATGTTTCGAGGTTCTGGAATCCGGCCATCGCCAAATCTGCTAACCAGGCGGGATGGATACCTGTCGTACCGGCAAAGCCCCAGGCCGGATTTGCTTCAGAATCAGATGTTCTGTGGCTTCCACCATATTGCCCAGTAGCGGAATCCAGTCGAAGTGGGCAATAAGAACACGCCCACTTTTTGCGAGCAAGCGACGCACTTCGACAGCGGCTTTGGGGCGATCAAACCAATGCCAGCATTGCCCAGCGGAGACTACATCGAAGCTGCCTGCTGGTAAGCCGGTATCTTCCGCCATGCCTTCAAGATACTGCACCTGTACACCAGCTCTAGTATCCAGGCGTTTGGCCTCCTCCAACAATAGCCCAGCTTTATCCAGTCCTGTGACCGTACATCCGCGCCGCGCAAATCCTCTGGCGAGCGTGCCAGTTCCCGTACCCAAGTCGAGAATGCGCTGTCCTAGAATCCCAATTCCAAAGGCTGGCAATCGCTCGAACAATTCTTCTGGGAAGCCAGCACGATGACGGCCATAGTCGGCGGCGGTTTTGCCAAAATCAACCACCCTGCCTACTCCTGTGGTGCAGGAATGACCAGCTCATCCCCAGGATAAAGGGTCGTCTCTTGGGTAATCAGGAAATCGGTAGCATCCACAATATCCTGTACAGAAACACCAAATCGCGTCGCAATGCTGAATAGGGTATCGCCTTGTTGCACCACATAAACCTGAATGCCCGGCGGCAATGTGGATTCGGGTGTATTTTGGTCATCAACTGGTGCTGCTTCTTCGGTGCTGGTTTCGTCGCCTTCCGGCTCACAATTCGGAAGACGGATTTCTTGCCC
Source organism: Aggregatilineales bacterium (assembly GCA_965215855.1). GTDB lineage: Bacteria > Chloroflexota > Anaerolineae > Aggregatilineales > J027 > J027. The sequence goes on from CBDCER010000003.1 coordinate 2,425,522, forward strand.
GATATAGAGTGAATCGGCGCTGAATTGCAGTTCAGGATTCAGAGGATAGAAATCCTCTGGGAACAGATCATATTCGCGGGCAATGCTATACAAGGTATCGCCACCTGATACCAGATAGATGCAATTGTCCTGTGTGGCGACAGGCGATGGTGTTGGGAAACCGGCTGGCACATCCGATGGTGTGAATGTCACGCTGGGTGTGGGGCTAATACCGGTATCACCAAAACTCGGCGGCGCGACGGTGGCTTCGTCGAGTGGAACCGATGTTTTAGTCGGGGTTGGTGTTGTTGTGGTTTCGTCGATAGTATCGTCGCTGTCGTCCTCATCGTCGGCACTGCTGCCGGAAGGGCCGCCGATGGTATCCACAAATGTTTTCGAAGCGGCGGGCACGATAGTTGGTAATGGTGCGGTCGTTGGGGAGGGGTCAGGTCGGGTACTGGTCGGTTGTACTTGATTCAAGCGGACCGTAGTCGGAGCCACATTATCATCAGAAGCATCTTTAAAGCATCCCACTAAAGCCAGCGTCAATATCACAATCAAAATACTGAGGCGCAAGGGTTGTCCCATTCTAGGTTTACCTGCTACATATTCATTCCAAGATACTGCATATTTTACAACCAATGGCATTGCTATGCACAATACCGTCGCCAAAATAACGGCGGAAAAGTTAGGGCTTTTGCCTTAAAGTAGTAGTTTACCAAAACAAGCTGCTGATAAGGCAAAAGCCCATGGTTGACATTGTAGCACTGCTCAAGGACCTTTCACCATACCTAACCAACACCACAGTGCGCCAATTGGAGCATATTGTCCTGGCAATGCTGTGCATTCCGAATCGCATTACGATGCTGAACCTATCACGCTGGACGGAGCGTGGGGGTAGCTATCGGACCCTACAACGTTGGTATCACACGCCGCTTTCATGGGCGACAATCCTGTGGAGCATCGTGCGTATCCATCTACTTGATCCCGATGGCGTCTATCTGCTGGCGGCTGATGATGTGGTGGTCAGCAAGTCCGGCAAAAAGACACATGGCCTGGGACGGTTCTATTCAAGTATTGCCAAGCGACCCATCAGCAGTGTGTCGTTTCTGGTCGTATCGTTGATTGATGTAAAGCAGCGTCGTTCATATCCGCTTCAGGTCGAACAACATCAACCAGCCCCACCATCTGAGAAACCCGCTAATCCACCACCAAAACGGAAACCTGGTCGTCCCAAAGGCAGCAAGAACCATGTCAAACCGACGCCAATCCTCACCCCCGAATTGAACTTGCTACAAGGGATGCTCAACGCCATCACGCGCCGTATCAAGCCGTTGAAAATCACCCATGTGGTGTTAGATGGACATTTTGGTAACTATCCAGCAACCTATGCCGTGCGGGATTGTGGACTGCACATCATCTCGAAATTGCGCCATGACGCGGCGCTTTACCTACCGTACAACGGCCCCAAACCACCGCGTGGCCCCATGCCGCGCTATGGCAAGAAACTGGACTACCAACACTTACCATCTGAGGCATTGTGCCAGACGACCATCGAAGGCGACTACCGTATTGAGACTTACCAGATGCACGTTTTCCATAAATCCTTTTCGGACGCGCTCAATGTTGTGGTTGTCGTCAAAACTCACCTCAAAACAGGCAAACGTGGGCATGTCATTCTTTTCAGCACTGATCTTGATCTTACCGCGCCGCAAATTGTGGATTACTATGCGTTGCGCTTTCAGATTGAGTTCAACTTCCGTGATGCCAAGCAGTATTGGGGCCTGGATGATTTTATGAACGTCAAACCCACTGCTGTGACTAACGCGGTCAACCTTGCTTTTCTCATGGTCAACTTGTCGGCAGTCATTCTCAAACCCTATCGTCGTAATCATCCAGACTTCAGTATTCTTGATCTTAAAGCCTTGTATCGGGCTCGTCGTTATCTGGATGAAACAATTAAATTGCTTCCCGATCCGCCTGACGATAATTTAATTTCGCGCATCTGGCGCAGACTTACTGCGCTAGGCGGCATTCGCGCTCGTCAGATTGACAAATTTGCCGCATAATTGGCGAAGGTATTGATGCAGCTACCAGGTTTGAAAATCTGAACGGAGTTCTAGTGAGGGGGGGCCAGGTGTGATAAAATCCCCATAAGGAAAATTAGAGCCAATTTTGCGGGAATGAACAGTGAACGACAGCCGACGACTGATTCCACAACTTTCCATTACAGCCTGGATGCAACGCAGCCTGACGGCCATCGGCATACTCGTCGCGCTTGCGGGTGCTATTGCGTATCTGGTTATCGCTTTGCAATATCGAAACGAACCCTTTTTAGGATTGTTTCTGAATCGCGATCTGGAGGTCCTGCCGCACCAGCCCTTTACTGATGAAGTATGGCCTGGCTTCGAACTGGGAATTGACCCCGGTGACAAAATTATTGGGGCTGAGGGTGTGGACGAATTTCCAGCAAACGAACCATACAAGTCACTGGATGCCATTATGGAGGAATTCGATAGTGGCGACAGTATCAGTTTACGGGTTGCCCGCGATGCCAGTCTCGGTACAGGGATCGCTCAGGCGGATAGCTGTTTATTGAATAGCACTCAAACGCTCAATATCTGCCGTGTGACTGTGACGCTCTCCACAATGCCCTGGGTAGATTTTGTTGCCTATTTTGGGGTTGGGTTTGCTGCCGGGGTGGTGGCATTGTTCATCAGTATTTTATTGTTCATCCGCCGGGCTAACTTAACCTCGGCGCGTTTCTTTGCTCTAATTGGCGCAATGCTGGCCTGGGTTGAGATGGGCCACCTCAATCTAGTGGCGATCCATGACCCTACACTGGTATTTATGTGGTGGTTTGGCGCTTCGATGTTGGGGGCGCTGATGATTAGCTTCAGTATGATGTTTCCGGCCAATATGGCGGTGATCGAACGCCTACCCGCTATGCGCTATGCGCCGCTGTTGGGTGGATTGGTCGTTGCCGTGTTAGGCTATGGCATTTACCAAAATGGCGAAGAGTTGACGTCGGTTTTCTTCCTGGCTCTGCTGACGGGCGTTGGTGTGATGATGGCGGTGATGGCTTGGCGCTGGCAATATACCCAGTCGCCAATCTTCCACGAACAGGCGGCCTATGTTTTTCTGGGAACCCTATTTGGCTTGGCTCCAACCATTATCTGGGCTTTGGCACAGTTACTTACAGATGGCGAGTTGCCAGCGTGGTGGCTGTTGCTGACGCAAATTCTGGGCCTACTGTTCATATTTAGCGTGTCCTATGCCATTGTTGAGGAACGCTTATTGGAAACGGATCGCCTAGTTCCGACCGTCGCGGTTTACGGTTTTTTGAGCGGGGCACTGGTTATGTCTTATGCTATCGTGGTCTTTGGCCTGAGTGTCATTGGCGTACAGTTTGCCGACTCCAATAGTCCGGTGTTTATTGCTGGCGTGGTGCTGGTTGTGGCGCTGGCGTTTGTGCCGATTCGCACGCGCCTGAATGATAATATCAACGAAATCTGGTTCCGTCGCCGCCGCCAATATGAGCAGCGTATTGCGGGCTTGATGAATAACCTCACGGATGCCATTAACTTGAACGATGTTGATGGTGCTGTTCGTTCGGAGTTGGAAGGAACTGTCGCACCCACTGAAACGATGATCTTTGTGCGCGACAAGGAGGCACAGGCATTCCGAGCAACGGATGATCCGACGACCGGTCGTGCGATTACAGACGTCACATTCGCTTTCGACTCTGGTTTGTCCCAATATCTGGAAAATGATGCCAGTGTGATTTATCTGGAGGTCGGCCAGGCATTGCCCCCACGCTTAATTCAGGATCGAGCGCAACTGGCTGTCTTGAACACGCCGGTTATCGTTCGGCTAATGGGCCGCCAGCAACTCAATGGTTTTCTGGCATTAAGTGCGCGGCGCAATGGTGAGCGGTATGCTTATGGCGATCTACAATTTATCGAGCGTATAGCAGATCAAGCGGCATTGGCGCTCGAACGAACCCAGATTGTGGAAGACCTGGAACATCGTTTCCGGGTACAGGACGTACTCAGTCAGGTGTCGCGTGCCCTCAGTTACGCAATTGACCTGGATACACTGATGGAGTTGCTCTATGCTCAAACGAGTCGTGTCATCGAGACCGATATTTTCTCAATCGCGATTGTTGAGACAAATGCGACACAATTACGATATGCGTTTTTTGTGGAGGGCGATGAACGTCTGGAACATCTGGAGGGACGGCGCTGGTCATTAGGTAACGATCTCATCAGTGATGTTGCCACTAAACAGTCCTTAATCCGCACAAATGATTATGTGAAGACTTTACGCCAGCGTTTTCCCAATGCCGAAGTTGTTCACCCCAATGTAAAAGCCTGGATCGGTGCGCCGCTGACGGCTGATACGGCGGCGGGGACGTTAGGCGTGATGACTGTTGGCACAACCGACCCCACCATTCGATATAGTGATGAACAAATACAACTTTTCCTGGACATCGCTAGCATCGCTGCCAGTGCTATCAACAAAACACAGCTGTTTGATGCGGCTCGCACTCGTACTCAGCAGCTCGAAGTCTTGAACGAAATCTCGAATCAGTTATCAACAGCCGTGGCTGATCTGGATCATTTGTTGGACTTGATTACGCGCAGTGCCATGGATATTTTACGTTGCGAGGCGGGTAGTCTGTTGTTGCAAGATGCAGAAACCGAGGATATGGTGTTTCAGGTGGCGCTTGGTCCTGGTGCTCAAGAATTGGTCGGGCAGCGTATTCCCATTAACACACCCAGCCTGGCAACCGAAGCATTAAAATCGGCAGAATCAGTTATTGTCAACGATACTACTACCGATCACCGTTGGCATGGTGAAGTGTTATCATCCGATAATCCGGATGATAGCGTTGATCGTGCCTTCCATTCCAGAGCGATCCTGACTACACCCTTGTTAGCCCAAGGTGAACCCATTGGTGTGCTGCAAGTCATCAATAAGCGCGATGGCAGTCCGTTTGCTCCAGATGACGCAACCATGTTGACGACATTTGCAGCCCAGGCGGCAGTTGCTATCCAAAACGCCCGTCTTTATGCTCTGCAAGATGAACGCCTCATCCAACGAGTTGACGAGCTTGAGGGTTTGGCAGCCATCGACCAATCGCTCAATCAAACATTGGAATTGACTAAAGTCGTCGGCATTACGCTGGATTGGGCAGTCCGTCAGTCGGGGGCTAAAGCTGGTGCATTAGCGATGATGGTTCCCGATCAAGATGATGCTCTGCGTCTAATTGCTAGTAAGGGGTATCCAGATGATTCGCGTTTTGCTGAAACAAAGGTGGGCACTGAATTTCCAATGAAGCAGGGTATCTGGGGGCGTGTGATCCGCACTGGCACACCCGCGTTTACTCGTAATCTTGCCGAAGATCCGGATTATGTGGAGACTCTGTCGGGGGCCGTTGTCCAGATTATTATTCCTATTGTCAGTGTTCAGGAGGTTATCGGGGTTGTTATCGTGGAAAGTGACAATGAGACCGATCTGACATTGGTAGATATGGAATTTCTGACCCGTTTGGCCGACCATGCCAGCCCGGCCATCACCAACGCCCAATTGTTCGATGAATTGCGCCATCAACAAGAAGCACGTACACAGTTTGTGAGTTTTATCGCGCACGAACTAAAGAATCCAATGACTTCTATGAAAGGCTATACTGATTTGCTGATGCGGGGTGTAGTTGGTCCCTTAAATGAGCAACAATCTGGATTTCTGGAAACTATTTTTACCAACGTCAATCGCCTGGAAGCTCTGATTAATGATTTGCGTGATGTTGAAGCACAGGACGCAGGACAATTGAAGCTGGTCATGGGCGCTGTGGACTTCTCACAAATCATTCGCGAGAGTTTACGTTCGCTCCAACAGGTATTTGAGCGCAAAGAGCAAGAGGTTATCCACGAATTCAAAGATGATTTACCGCAAGTGTGGGGTGATCGTGTGCGGTTGGTTCAGATCATGCTCAATTTTCTGACTAATGCCAATAAATATACACCTGCCAACGGCAAAGTTTGGGTAAAGGTTGAGGCCACCGTCAACATTTGGGATCCCGAAGGTGTGCGACGCGTACTGCATGTTCAGATTCAAGATACTGGCATTGGCATGGCAGAGGAAGATTTGCAGAAGATCTTCAAGCAAAAATACTTCCGCACTGATACAGCTAGAGCAAGTGATGAGCCCGGTACAGGTCTGGGAATGGTGTTGACACATGGCTTGATTTTGCAGCATGGCGGTCAAGTCTGGGTGGAGAGTACCCCCGGCGAAGGGTCAACCTTCCATTTCACGCTTCCGCTGGCCGATGAGATTATGCGTGAAGCAACATAAAAACCATGCCCCCACACGAACCGGGGGCTTTTTTGTTGAGCAAACCCATTATGAAAGGCATCAATTTATGAGTGAACGTGTCGGGTTTATTGGCCTGGGTATCATGGGGCGCGGTATGGCCCATAATTTGCTCCAGGCAGGTTTTTCATTGACTGTCTGGAATCGTACGGCAAACCGCATGAATGAGCTGGTGCAGGCTGGTGCCACCGCCGCTCAAAGCCCCGCTGATCTAGCCTCGCGTAGCGACATCATCATTACCTGCGTCAGCGACACACCCGACGTACAGGCTGTGATATTGGGCGACAACGGTGTTATTCAGGGTATCCAACCAGGGGCATTGGTCGTTGATATGAGTACCATCAGTCCACAAGCCACCCGCGACATTACTGTCCAGCTTCAAGAAAAAGGGGCGGATATGTTGGATGCGCCTATCAGCGGCGGTAGTGAAGGGGCAGCAAAGGGTACACTGAGCATTATGGTTGGCGGAACGACTGATCAGTTTGAACGGGCGTTGCCCTATTTCCAGGCGATGGGTAAAGCTATCACCCACGTCGGTGATCATGGCGCAGGACAAATGGTGAAGCTGGTCAATCAGATTTTAGTGGTGATTAACGGTCTGGCCGTTAGTGAGGCGCTACTCTTTGCCCAAGCAGGCGGACTTGATCTGCAGAAAACACTTGATGCCGTGACGCAAGGTGCAGCCGGTAGTTGGATGTTGAGTAATCGTGGTCCCCAAGTGGTGCAACGTGACTGGCGGCCTGGCTTCACGATTGATTTGCAACAGAAAGACCTGCGGCTGGTGTTGGAAGCCGCTGACCAGATGGGCGTACCGGCTTTGGGAACAAGCATGGTCTTTAATCTATATCGCACACTACAAGCTCAGGGGTTAGGTGGTGACGGCAATCATGCACTAGCAAAGGCTTTGGAGCAGCTTTCCGGCCTTAAGATTGGCGGATAAATGTGTTTACAGCGGCACACACCCCACAAAGATCACGCGCTATATTTGCACCATATCCTTTTGCTGTTCATAAGGTAAGTTCATGTCCTCAGTGGTAAAAGAGCTACGCGAACGTATTTTGAAAGAAGGTCAGAATCTCGGTGAAGGTATACTCAAAATCGACAGCATCCTGAATCATCAACTGGATACTCATCTGATGATGGCCTGTGGTCAGGAATTGGCAGATCGTTTTGCCAATCAAGGGGTGACACGCATCCTCACCGCCGAGGTTTCTGGCATTGCACCGGCAATGGCAACGGGATATGCGCTGAATGTGCCGGTAGTCTATGCGCGCAAAACCAAGCCGGTCACCATGTTCGGCCCCATTTTTCTAGAGACCGCGCCCAGCCATACCAAAGGCATGGAAGTTCATCTGATGGTAGCTGCCGAGTTTATGCCACCGGGGGAGCGTGTTCTCATCATTGACGACTTTCTGGCATCCGGCAAAACATTGAGAGGATTGATTCGGATTGTTCGTGAGGCACGCTGCAATTTAGTAGGCATTGCCTGTGTGGTCGAAAAAACTTTTGAGGGGGGGCGCGATAACCTTGCTAAACACAACGTACCCATTGAATCCATTGCCAAAATTACCTCGTTGGACGAGGGCAAAATTGTAGTGGCCGACGAATGACCCGAGATTTTGATACCCGATGGGGTGGCGTTGCCATCCTGGACTATGGTTCTCAATATACACAATTAATCGCTCGTCGGATCCGCGACATGGGTGTGTATGCGGCACTTTATCCCTGGAACATTCCGGCTGAACATGTGCTGTCACTCCAGCCACGTGGAATTATCCTGTCAGGCGGCCCTTCCAGTGTCTATGATGATGGAGCGCCGACATTGCCAGATTGGGTTATGCGACAAAGCATACCTGTCTTTGGCATTTGCTATGGGATGCAATTGCTGACCTATGAGTTGGGAGGACGCGTCAACCGCTCTGCCCAGCATGAATACGGCCAGGCCAGTTTTGACCAGACACATGATATCCAGACACCTTTGCTCGCAGATTTGCCCGATACATTCCAGGTTTGGATGAGTCACGGGGATCGCATCGAGGAACCGCCGCCAGAGTTTATGGCATTGGGTTCCAGTGTGAATTCACCTTATGCCGCCATTGGCAAACCGGATCAGCATATCTATGGTGTGCAATTTCATCCTGAAGTCGTTCATACACCACAGGGGCGCGATATACTGCGTAATTTTGCACTCAATATCTGTGGCTGTACGCCAGATTGGACATCTGCCAATTTTGTTGACCAGGCCGTGCAATCCATCCGTGATCAGGTTGGCGGTGGGCGCGTTGTGTTGGGATTGAGCGGGGGCGTCGATTCAATGGTGGCGGGCACGCTGATCTACAAAGCTATCGGTGATCAGTTGACCTGTGTGTTTGTCAACACAGGTCTGTTGCGTAGCGGCGAGCCAGAGTCGGTCGTCAACACTGTTCACCAATCTATTGGCGCGAAGTTAGTGGCTGCTGACGCTACTGAACGCTTTTTGGAAGCTCTGCAAGACACTACCGATCCGGAACAGAAACGTAAAGTCATTGGGGAGTTATTTGTGCGGGTCTTCGAGGAAGAAGCGGCTCGTATCGAAGATGTACATTTTCTGGCGCAGGGTACAATCTATCCAGATGTAATCGAATCGGCGGGCAAGGATCGCCCCGGCGCACATGTTATTAAGACCCATCATAATGTCGGTGGTTTGCCGGAGGATATGACACTTGAACTGGTAGAACCATTGCGTTACCTTTTTAAAGATGAGGTGCGGCGGGTGGGCTTGGAACTGGGATTGCCAGAGACCATAGTCTGGCGGCAACCATTCCCTGGCCCCGGTCTAGCGATCCGTTGTCTGGGTGAAGTCACATTCGAGCGTCTAGAACGGCTGCGGCAGGCAGATGTCGTCTTCCTGGATGCGTTACAGGCTGCTGGCTTGATGCGTGAAATAGCCCAGGCTTATGCGGCGCTGTTGCCTGTCAAAAGCGTGGGTGTGATGGGCGACCAGCGTACCTATGCCGAGACGATTGTACTGCGAGCTGTGACCACCGAAGATTTTATGACAGCGGATTGGGCACGGCTGCCTTATGATCTGCTGGCACAAGTCAGTAACCGTATTGTCAATGAGGTTGAAGGCGTAAACCGTGTTGTTTATGACATCAGCACCAAACCACCTGCGACGATTGAGTGGGAATAAAGTCGGTTTATTGTTGTTGCTAACGTTATTGCTGGCGTTAGCAGCCTGCAATGGCGATGATGGCAGCGATAATCAGCCGGAAGTGGCTGTCAATCCGACTGCCACGGAGACTGAGGTTCCCACCGCGACGGCCACACCCGCCCAGATCCAATTGCGGGTGATAGTTTCCCGTGCGTCAGTTTTTTCCCTGCCCAATCGCACTGCTGAGGTAATTTATAGTCTGGTGGAGGGCGATGAATTGCCCGTGTCGGGAAAATCGGAACCCGATGAGTTGGGCACGATTTTCTACCTGGTACGCATCGGAGATCGCACCGGCTGGGTGGCGGCATCACAGGTCGAATTCAGCGGAGATGAAAGTCAATTGGCTATCGTGTCGGCCCCTAACCTGGATATATTGACCGACGCTCCGACGCTGCTGCCACCAGGGCAGGTCGTTGCCGTTGTCATTGTGTCGGAATCATCTGTTCTGGATTATCCTGGGCCAGAAGGCAATGCGTTTACTACTGCCGAGGAATTGGCTGAGTTTGAAGTCATTGGTAAGACACCAGTGCAGGAAGACGGCACGATTTTTTATGGTGTGCGTGTTGAAGACCGGCTAGGTTGGCTGCGAAGCAACGATGTACAGATTCTTGGTGATACCAACGCCTTGCAGGTGGTTGTCACCTCCACGCCAACAGCTACCGCCGTTATTGACGCATCGACCACGCCACTGCCAGAAATATCACCGACACGATTGGCGCAAGAAACCACGTTACCGTCTGCCACCGTGGCGCAAGGCACACCGACCATCACACCATTTCAGGCCGCAACATCAACATCAACGCCAATCGCCCTGACACCGACCGCATCACCCACGATACTGCCTATACAACCTGCAATTCGTCTGGCCGAACCACCACTGTTGACGGTTGATCTGCCGGAAAGTTGGGATGAAGGGCATTTTCTGATTCCCATTTCCAGTCCCTATTCATCAGACGATATTGTTCTGTCGAAATATGAAGGACCGCTGCCGGAGGGGATGATCGGAAATATCTGGTTGCTGTCGCAGTTCCCGAATGTGGTGCCAGTCGGAGGTGACCTTGATCTGTGGCCGGATGCGATTCTGTATCTGCGGGCGCTGTTATTTGAAGGTTGCAATATCGGCCTCAATTTGGAAGGTCGCCGGACATATGTCATTGACGGGCAAGAAGCACTGGGCACAACGTTCTCTGCGGTAGACTGTGGCGAGGATGTCCCTGATGTGGCGGGTTGGTTTATGGCATTGCAGTATCGTGGCGAGAACTATATTTTCTACGTGGCGATTGAGCCAGCCACCCGCTATACTGCGGGTGCGCCCTATATGCAGAGCGTTGTTGGCTCGGTGCGATTTATTGCTGGTGAATAATGATTGATGATGGTTTTCCTATCTGGTGCTTCTGCCGTACAATAGCGCACATGGTAGAAAAGGTAGGATAGCCGTCGTGCGCGTTTGGCGTTTGTGGACCTCTTTTGTGGCAATACTGAGTAGCATCCTGGCGTGTACGCTGATGGAAGCGCCAGATGAAACCCGTTTTCTCTCCTCAGAACTGACCCCCGCCAGAACTGATGGGTGGGTATCGTATACCGAGCAAGATGTTCGGATTGGAGCGCCCGCTGGTTCCTGGAGTCAGATCCCCTTTACAATTGGAGATGCCACCAACCAGTGGAATGACTGGTTGGAGCGTGATCCCTCGGTGGCAAATGTCTATCGTGATTTGATGCGCTTCATTGTCGTCGATTCTTATGTGCTACTCCTGATGAAAAATGATGGCACAGCCTGGTTGCAGGCGACCAGAGAACCCATTGATATTGACTTCGACAGTACACTCCGTGCCCGACAACAGCAGCTAGTTGACCAGGGCACGCCACCTTATCACCAACGATCCATCGCCCTTTCAGCGGGAGATGCCGTGCGTTGGGAGGTTTCGACTTCACCCGCTGGCAGCCAGATCGTTGATCATCAGTTTCATTATCTTATTAATGTTGGAGACTGGATGTATCAATTGGTTTTCAACGCCCAAGAATCGGATTTTAATAGCTATACTCCTGTTTTCGAAGCGATGGCACTTTCATTTTGGATTAGTCAGTAGCTCAGGTAACGCTAATTCTCACCTGCTATTGTTGATAGCGGAAAATAAAACGAAAAATGGACAGAAACTATGCCCACGCCCCGTATATTTGAACACCGTTCCGTCATTCCAGCTACCGTTGAAGATGTGACAGCCTTTCACGATCATCCGCGTGCTTTTCAACGATTGACACCACCGCCCGTCTTCATCCAGATTCGTCGCCATGAAGTGCAATCCCTGACGCATGGCAAGGTGGCGTTTACGATGTGGTTTGGCCCGGTTCCAGTGCGGTGGGTGGCCCAACACGAACCCGGCCCCATTGCAACATCATTTATTGATCGCCAGATCAACGGCCCGATGGCACAATGGATTCATGAGCATGTCTTTCAACCCGTCGAAAATGGCGTCGAACTAATCGACCGTGTGACCTATGCTCATAAACCCGGCTGGCGTGGGTGGCTAACGCGCCTGTTCTTCGACGGCCTGCCCTTACGGTTTCTGTTTACCTATCGTCACTGGCGTACCAGGAAAGCTCTGAAGGCAATATAGAAACACTTTGATCTTTTGCGACCAGCTCAAGCTAAACCCTATAGCTTGGGTTTTTGTTTTTTGAAAGGATGATTTGGAATGCCAACTGTGACGATTCGTCAGGTACAGGGTGAAGAATTACTTGATACGATGTTCCCGCTGGGTGCTTATGCTTTTGCCGAAACACCGACGTCGCGTGATCGTGAAGAATTGCAAAAATACCTGCCCTATCAGATTGATCGGCATGTGGTCTGTGTATTTGAAGACGAAGTTCCCGTTGCTGTTGCGAACTCAGTCCACATGACCCAGAATGTGCGCGGCAAAGTCTATCGCATGGGTGGAATAGCCGGAGTCGCAACGCTTCCCCAGGCCCGTCGTAAAGGTTATGCTCGTCAGATGGTCAAATATCTTTTTGAGAATATGAAGGACGAGAGCCAGGCGGTCGCCAGTCTGTATCCTTTCCGCGAGTCATTTTATGGTCGCCTGGGCTATATTGGCCTGCCGCCGATGCGCCTGATGCAGATTACACCGCTGAACCTCTCGCCTATTTTGAAAAGTGACATTCCAGGTGTGGTTGAGGTGATACATCTAAAGGAAGGTGCCGACGAGTTTATTACATTTCTGAAGAATTTGTTACCGCAGGTACATGGTATGGCGCTTCATCCCGATAGTTCTTTGGCCGGAATGAAGGAATTCGGCAACAGTTGGCTGGCGCTGGCACGACACAACGGTGAAGTTGTGGGTGCGATGGTTTATCGGCTGATGGGTTTCAACAAAGATATGAAGGCACGATATTTTTTGCACAAGAATAGCGTTGGTAAGTATTTGTTGTTGCAATGGATTGCTCGCCATGCCGACCAGGTCAGCGATATCTATATCAAAGTGTCGCCAGCAGATATTATGGAAACATGGTTTTTTGATATGCGGGCAAAAATGCACACGCGCTGGACGCTTGAGGACATCCCGACGCCAATGGGCCGCGTGGCGATTGTTGAGGAGATTGGCGGGATGCAGGTCGGACCGGGTCATTTCACCGCACGAATTATAGACGAGCAGTGCGATTGGAATAACGGTGTCTTCCGTTTTGAGAGCGTCGATGGATTATTGGAGGTAACGCCCGCTGCTGATGCCGATTGTGAATTAACCATTCAGGGGCTATCAGGATTGGTTTTCTGTGGCTATGATCCGGCTGATTTTATGATTCGGGGCTGGGGCAATCCATCACCGGAGACACAAGCTGCGATTCGAACAATGTTCCCGCCTGCTTACCCTTTCTTGCATGGCGATTTCTGATACACAGGATGAGTAAACGCTAAAAGGTCGCTTATAAAGCCATGAAAATCTATTGACGCGCCACCATCTTTGCCATACTCTGAAACTGTGAAATTCATCACTTTCGGCACGAACGAGGATTGGCATGGCAAAAATTCCACAGGTGATTGTTATTGGTGCAGGCATAGGCGGCCTGACAAATGCTGCATTGTTGGCTCAGGAAGGCTATCGGGTCACAGTGCTGGAAGCCCAGACTTATCCCGGCGGGTGTGCATCTACGTTCTATCACAAGGGCTATCGCTTCGATAGTGGCGCGACGCTCGCTGGTGGCTTTCAACTTAACGGTCCGCATCAACTGATTGGGGAGCGCCTAGTACCCGAACTTGCTTAAAATGCGGAGTAAGAATGTACTTCTCAAGGTAGAAAAGGCTCTATGTACCCCGCAACTTTAGGAAGTTAAAGTACTAGGGATCAACTGGCCTGTCCGTCGTAGTGATCCCGCTTGGGCAGTGCATTTGCCAGATCGGGATGTGGTTGTGGCATCCGATGGTACTGATTTAATTCGTCAATTCCCTAACAGCGAGCCATTTTGGGAACAACAGCAACAGATCGCAGACATGGCCTGGGAATTGACTGCACAGGGTTTGCCCTGGCCGCCGACCAGTCTGGCCGAATGGTGGCAGTTGACGAAAACTGGACTAGCAAGTTTTCTGGGTAACTTGAAGTTGTTGCCTTATGCGCTTGGTACAGTAAATGGCTGGCTGCAACGTCATCAATTGGCGGATGATCTGGCCTTCAAACGTTTCATTGATGCCCAGTTGTTAATCTCGGCACAGACCACTGCTGACAATGCCAATGCACTTTATGGAGCGACGGCGCTCGATTTGGCTCGCCAGGGTGTCTATCATGTTGAAGGTGGTATCGGCGGGCTGGCACGAACTCTGGCACATAAGTTGGAAGCACTGGGCGGCAAAATCCTCTACTGGCAACAAGTGACACGCATCCAGGTTGAGCGTGGGCAAGTGACGGGTGTGTATGCTGCCAAAGGCCGCCACAGCCAGCAAGAAATCTTCTTTCCCGCCGATTTCCTGGTTGCCAATCTTACACCCTGGTCACTGGATCAATTACTCGGCGAGGATAGTCCGCGCCGTCTTCAGCATGAGGTCAATAGGCGTGCAACTGGGTGGGGAGCTTTTGTATTACATCTGGGCGTCCAGGCGAATAAGTTACCATCAGATATTCCCGACCATCATCAGATCATCACCGATATGCAAGGGTCACTTGGTGAAGGACGTAGTATTTTCGTTTCCATGTCACCAGAATGGGACGCATCGCGTGCGCCAGCAGGTCAGCGGGCTGTGACGGTTTCTACCCATACAGCAGTGCAGCCCTGGTGGGATTTATTGGAACGTGACCCACAAGCCTACGCTGCCCGCAAAGAAACCTACACCGAAACTATGCTAAATGCTGTCGAAACTGCGATTCCTGGCTTCCGTAGCGGTTTATCCCTGGTGATGGCCGGTAGTCCGGTGACCTACAATTTCTACACTGGCCGTCACCGGGGAATGGTCGGTGGTTTTCCCCAGTTATCATTGTTTAAAGCACGTGGCCCGCGAACCGGATTGTCCAACGCACGGCTGGTCGGCGACTCGATTTTCCCCGGCCAATCGACAGCGGGCGTTACGGTTGGAGCTATGCGAGTGGCGGCTGATGTAATGCGGCAACTACCACGACTTTCTCATGCCTACCAGAATCGGAGGCAACTGGCTCATGAATAAACCGGTGGTCATGTGGTTTCGGCGGGACCTGCGGTTGCGCGATAATCTGGCGTTAAAAACTGCTATAGATATGGGTATGCCAGTTATTCCAGTGTTCATTTTCGATCCGGGCATCTTGCGGAGTGATAGAATCGGAACACCCCGCCTATCCTTTATGCTGGCGGCGTTGCACTCGTTGGATGCTGAACTGCGGAACTACGGCAGCTATCTGATGATTCAACACGGGAACCCTGTTGATATCTTGCCGCGTGTGATTCAACAATTCGATGCAGCTGCGCTCTATTTCAATCGAGACTATACGCCTTTCGCCTGTCAGCGTGATGCAGCGGTAGAAAAAGCCGCGCCAATTCCAACCCACACGTTTGATGATGTAGTATTACATGCGCCCGGAAGCGTGATGAAGAAAGATAGCATGCCATTCGTGGTCTTCACTCCGTTCAAAAAGCACGTTTTGAGTCTATCGCGTTTGCCAGTTTCTACCATTGATCTCAGCCGAGAACGATTTTTTCAGGCTGAACAGCCCCAGAATATTCCAACGTTGGCTGATTTGGGCTTTGGCAGTAAGACAATCCCATTACCTGATGCCAGCGAAAAAGCGGCATGGCATTATCTGGATAGCTTCATGGCGGGACCAATTTTTGTCTACAGCACTACGCGCAATCGTCTCGTCGCAGAACCCTGGCATGATGAGCGCCCAGGCTCATCGTATTTATCACCATACTTGCGTTTCGGGTTGCTCTCGCCGCGCCAGGTTTATTGGGCTGCCCAACGTGCCTACGAGAAAGCTGAAGATAAGACAACCCGACAATCCGTCGAGGTATTTATCAGTGAATTGATCTGGCGGGAGTTTTATATTCATATCCTCTATCATTTTCCACACGTGATGAAAAGCAACTTCCGTTCGCAATATGATGCGCTGCAATGGGAGAATGACGCTGATAAATTGCAGGCCTGGAAAGATGGTATGACGGGTTATCCGGTAGTGGATGCGGCCATGCGACAATTACGTACAATCGGCTGGATGCCCAACCGGGCACGGATGATCGTCGCAAGTTTCCTGATCAAAGACCTGTTGATTGATTGGCGCAAGGGCGAACGCCACTTTATGCACTATCTGATTGATGGCGACCCGGCTGCCAATAACGGTGGCTGGCAATGGGCAGCGGGCACAGGCACAGATGCTCAACCCTATTTCCGTATTTTCAACCCAGTGTTACAGTCACAGAAGTTCGATTCTGACGGGGAATATATTCGCCATTGGATTCCTGAATTGCGCGGCATTCGGGGTGACCATATCCATGCGCCTTGGACGATGGAAAAGCCGCCCGGTAATTATCCATCTCCGATTATCGACCATCGTTTCGCCCGCCAACGGGCACTAAATGTATACAAACTAGTAAAAGAAAGTGTGATATGAGCAAAAAACTACGCCCTGGCGACGCTGCACCGGATGTAACCTTGTTGAATGCCGACGGCGATGAAGTGGATCTGAAGGATTTGTGGGCAAACGGCCCCACATTGCTGACGTTGCTGCGCCATTTTGGGTGAATATTTTGCCGGGAATGGTTAGCTCAGTTGGAGCTACACAAGGATGATATTCAGGCAGTAGGTTTGCAAGTGATTGGTATTGGCATGGGACAGCCGAAACATGCCCGCAAGATTTGTGGCCGCAAGGCTCCCAGCGTGACATGCTTGACTGATGACACATCCGGTACGCACAAAACTTACGGACTGACACGCATATTCGGCTTACAGGCTCTTTCACCGAAGATGGCTGCTGCTGGGGCCAGAGCCACGTTGCGAGGTCACAAGCAAGGTAAGCCTACTGGTGATGTCAAAATGCTACCTGGCACATTTATCGTAGACCAGGCAGGTATCATTCACTATGCCTATTATAGTGACCATGCGGGCGATCATCCCGACATTGCTAAACTCATCGCCGCTAGGTTCTGTTGACATTTGACAAAGTTCTGCTACGGTAGCCGCATGACAACGGTGACATTAACTGACGAACAATGGGAAAAGATGCTTGAGTTTCTACGCAGTGATGCCAGAGCCTATGTGGGCAACGAAGAGGCTTGCCGTCGGTTCGTAGAAGCCGTGATGTGGGTTGACCGCAGTGGGGCACAGTGGCGTCTGCTGCCGGAGCAACATGGCAAATGGAACAGTGTTTACAAGCGATTCGCCCGCTGGTGTGATCACGGCGTGTGGGAACGGATGCTGGCCCACTTCGCGGATGATCCTGATATGGAAAATGGCATGATTGACAGTACCATTGTGCGGGCGCATGCCTGTGCGGCTGGTGCCGAAAAAAAACGGTGGACAGGCGGAACAGGCGTTGGGGCGCAGTCGCGGTGGGTTCAGCACCAAAATCCATGTGACCGTTGATGGCTTGGGCAACCCGTTGCGACTGGCACTGACCGCCGGACAGCGCCATGATATCATCAAGGCTTCTGATTTGATCATTGACCTCGACTTTGAATATGTCATCGCTGATCGCGGTTATGCCGCCCGCGATTTTCTGGATGAAATCCGTGATACAGGTGCTGAACCCGTGATCCCGCCCAAGAAAAATGCCAAAGCGCCACATGAGTATGACGAGTGGCGGTATCGTGAACGCCATTTGATTGAGTGTTTCATCGGCAAAATCAAGCATTTTCGACGGGTCTTTTCACGCTTCGATAAGCTGGCATCTCGTTATCTTGGCTTTCTACAATTTACCAGTGTTTTGATTTGGTTACGATGAAATGTCAACAGAACCTAGTCAACAATTGATTGAAACATAGATGGCCGGTATCTATTCACGTTGGACAGCAAAAACGGGAAATTGAGACGGGTTTAATGCAGAACGCAAGGTCTGGAGAATGTCCAAGCCCTGGCGACGGGCGGTTTCAAAAATAGAGGCGGCATTGGCATAGACCGTTGCCCCCCAAGTAGTACGAAATCCCCCGGTGACCTTGCGATAAATCACCGAATTACGAAGGGCTTGCTCGGACGCATTGTTGGTGGGAGGGACATTATGGCGGTAAAAAAGATAAACAGACTCTTACGGTGTTTCAGAAACGTCGGCGTAATCGTTGGCTATCAGGCGTTTTAGGCGTGATGGACAGCAGATAATTGCAGGTTTGCTCAATGGCTTGGGCTTGCCGAGCATAGGCCAGGGATGGCATATTGTCACGTTGTTGGCCCAAACGCATGGCGCGATAGAGAAGCACCTGGAAATGATAGGCCCAGGCACAGCGGTCATTATCAATTGACCATTGCAGATCACGAACTTGGTGCGCTAGGCAGATTTGCAGTTCCGAGGCAGGATGTTTGAGTTGGGCGGACGCCAGATCACTAACCCAGGTAACCGGACAACCATCAGCCATGACGCTGTGCAACACCTCAGCATTGCGGCGTGGCGCAATATGAAAGTAAACATGTTGGGGCGTTTGGAAAACCCATTGCCAATGATTTTGTCCAGTGACCCGGACGCCAGTCTCATCAGAACCAATCACGGGGCTGGCCCGGACTGCATCGCGGATGGCAGTGGCCGCTTCTTGCAGGGCAGAATACCCGCGCCGCACAGCATTGACCAAAGCCCCCACGCTGATTTCTACCCCCAATACATCACGGGCAATGCGCTGTACTCGTTGGTAACTCAAGGGATGCGCCAAGTGTAGATAGTGAACCAATGTCTCCAGGTTGGGGCCAAATACGCGCTGTGGCTCGTACCCTGTTGGATACGCGGCTATTTGCTCGTGCTGGCAACTTGGGCAGTGAACACCATAGCGTTGTGCTTCGATTACCATCGGACGGATGGGTTGGATTTCCACGATTTGACTGCTGCCCACCTGATAGTGCCGCGCCCTTGCCAGATCCTCACCACACTGCTCACAACTTTCCACCCGGCACGCCACGATCATATCCGGCTCTGAACGTTCCCTGCTTTTTCCCTCATGCCCAGCTTTGGGGCCGCGTTTCGTCCCTCGTCGTCGTCGCCGGTCTCCTTTGCGACTTTGGCCGGATGGTGTTGACGAATTACGCGGTGTCTTGCGGGGACGTTTCTTTTGCCCTTCAAGTGCTACTATTCGTGTTTCCAGGCTCAAGATGACTTCTATCAATTCATCCTTGCTCAATTGCTGGAGTTGTTCTCGTCGTGTCTTCATGGCTCCAGTGTAACACTGCTTTCCCTGACGTCCATCGTCATTTTGTCGCTTGTTTTTTTCCCTGTTTTACCCTTATTCTTCAAGGTGAATAGTTCGACAATGTCACATTCAAGGCCCAGAATGCTTTCTCAGCCGAGAACGACGAGATCGTGTGCGATTATCAAGGTGTTTGACAACGAGGCGGGCCGCCTGTTCCGTCGAAAGCTGAGGCAAAGGTAATGTTGCCCGCAAGAGTTCACGGACATTTGCCATGGATAAACTGGGCAGGACATCGGTCTCATAGTCTTGGATCAAAGTGGGGTCAGGTGGGTGTTTGGCACGCCAGTCAAGACGGGTCTCGGCAATGAACCAACTCGCCAGTAGCGTGAGGGCGAGTTGGTGTTCCCAGGCACGATATTTTATGGCCTGGAATTCATCCCAGCCCAACTCCGATTTGGTATCTTGAATACTGCGTTCAAGGAAATAGCGTTGGGTTTTACGTTGAGCAAGGGTCTGCAACGGTGTATCCAGCGGCGCATTGGTCAGCGTATAGGTCAACCGTTGGGGGGCGCGTCGTATCAATAAGGTTTCACACCGCGAGGTTCCATCTTTGTCGACCGTCCAGACGGCTCGCCGCGCAAAGTCCGCCTGTAACATCCCGCGTTCGGATGGCCGCAGCACCAACGATTGCCAATACGTTTGCGCGTCATCGGCCAGCGATTGCACGGTGACTGGCGTTTGTCCCACCACTTGCGGATGCCTGGCGGGACGGTTACGTTTCGTCAGGGGGTAGACGATTTCAGGCTCACGCAAATAAACACGTTGGTTGCAGGGCACATCCGCATAATACTCAATCCCATTGGCCCGGCATTGATCGCGCAGGCCGGTATTGCGACCATACAACGTATCAAAGGCAACAGCTTCAAATGGCAACCCCATCGCCTGAACACGCTCAATCATCTGCCAGCCTAATTCAATTTTGGTCTGGAAACGGCGATCAGCGGGAATGCCCACCTTTTTACGACGCGCTGCATAAGCCTCACTCAGCCACTTTTCAGGCAAAAACAATTCGCCATCGACCCACGTCCATATCCCATCCTTGGCATAGGTCAGAAAGACCCCGACCTGACATTGATCCACTTTGCCCAGACGACCATTGTGTTGACGTCCCGCTCCCGCGCTTGTTTCCCCTGACTTGGCATCGGCACTCTCATCCAGAATCAACACCCCGCCCCTTAATTCGGGACGTCTCGCTATCTCGCGCTGCATATCTTCGATCACCGCTCGCGCCGACCACGGCGATTGGCTGATGAAATGTTGCATATTCTGTTCTAATACCCCTGTCATTCTTCCGATTTCCGCGATGTTCCGATTACTTGTCATCCGTAGTAATCCGCTCAAATACGCCAATCCATATGCTCGGGTATCGCGGGTCTTGGTGCGGACTTTCCGGCCATAGTATTTCCAAAAGTGTTCTAACCGCTCACCTAATCCTTCTATCGCCTCTAACGACAGGCCCCAACGACTGATTTCTGTTTGATTGTTCTCATTGTCATTCGGCCTTTTTTATCACAATCGCTCTCATTTTTCTAATCTGACATTGTCGAAATAGATACGATGGCCGGGAGGCACTGGCACAGTTTCTCTACTAACCAAGTGCCTCTCGCAAACTTCGTGCCAGGGTTTCGACATCCGCCACACCTTGCCCGGCGGCTTTCACCAATGCGCTGCCCACAAAGATGCCATCGGCAATTACTCCGACTTGCTGTGCTTGCTCCGGCGTACCAATGCCAAACCCCACCGCAACGGGTATCGAAGTTACAGCGCGAATAGCGTTGATATGCTGCACAAGATCAACCGGTAGGCTGGTTCTAGCTCCTGTTACACCTGTCACCGACACCAGATAAATGTAACCTCGTGACTTCTGGGCGACCAACTCAATACGAGCTGGACCGCTGGTGGGAGCCAGAAAATGCGACAAGGCCAGATCTGCCGCGTCGAGCAAAGGCTGGAAGATGGCAGCTTCATCGGCGGGCATATCTGGTATGATGAAGCCATCAATCCCGAATTCCTGTGAGTCGGCGACCAGTTGCTCAAATCCATACGCCATAAATGGATTGAGATAACCCATCAATACCATCGGTGTTTCGACCCCGCGCCGTCGCAGTTCGGCCACAGCTTCCACACAATGTCGGGGCGTTGTACCGTTTTGTAAAGCAATCTGCGTGGCAGCCTGGATGGTGGGGCCATCGGCTAATGGATCAGAAAATGGTACACCGACTTCAATGATGTCTGCGCCACCGTTCGCCAGTCCTTCCAGTGCGGCCAGGGATGTTTCGTAATCGGGATAACCCACTGGAAGATAGGGCAGAAAAGCGGCCCGACCCTCTGATTTGGCATTGGCGAAAACAGTATTGATCGCTTCAAGTCCTCGTTTAGTCATGGTTTAATACTCCTCGCCAAGCGCATTCAACACGGTGTCCAGGTCTTTGTCGCCGCGTCCCGATAGATTAATAAGTATAATGGCGTCTTTTGGCATGGTCGGCGCGAGCTTGACGGCTTCGGCAACAGCATGTGCCGATTCCAACGCGGGGATAATGCCTTCTAAACGGCAGAGCAACTGGAAAGCGTTCAGCGTCTCGGCGTCAGTAGCATAGGTATACTCGGCACGGCCAATATCACGCAAGTGGGCATGTTCTGGCCCAATGGAGGGGTAGTCCAATCCGGCGGAAATGCTGTGGGTTTCCATGATCTGTCCGTCGGCAGTCTGCATGACATACGATTTCGTCCCATGCAGTGTACCGAGGCGAGCGATGTGTTCATCAGCGAAACGCGCGGCATGTTCACCTGACTCAATGCCACGTCCACCAGCTTCCACACCCAGCAAACGCACGTCGTTGTCGTCACGAAAAGCATGGAAAATACCGATGCTGTTGCTGCCACCACCAACGCAGGCTAGCACAACATCTGGCAATTTACCCGTCATCGTCAGGATTTGTTCCCGTGCTTCAGTGCCGATGACGGCCTGGAAATCGCGCACCATCAGCGGATAGGGATGTGGCCCCAACGCTGACCCCAGCAGATAATGGGTGGTGTTGACATTGGTCACCCAATCGCGGATGGCCTCGTTGATGGCATCTTTCAAAGTGCGACTGCCGGATTCTACCGGACGCACCTCGGCTCCCAATAGTCGCATCCGAAAAACGTTTGGTTTCTGGCGCTCCATATCGACGCGCCCCATATAGACGATACATTCCAAACCCAGCAGGGCACAAGCTGTTGCCGTTGCCACGCCATGTTGACCAGCTCCGGTTTCGGCGATGATGCGTTGCTTGCCCATATGTTGAGTGAGCAAAGCTTGACCGAGCGCGTTGTTGATTTTGTGTGCGCCACTATGCGCCAGGTCTTCGCGCTTCAGGTATATTTGTGCCCCGCCCAGGTGCTTGCTCAGACGAGCAGCATAGGTGACGGGTGTTGGGCGTCCGGTATAGGTGCGGTGTAAACGATCCAGTTCGGTCTGAAACTCCGCGTCATCTTTAAGGCGGGTATAAATGGCAGTCAAGTTGTTTAAAGCTGGAATGACCGTTTCTGGCACGAAACGTCCGCCAAATGCGCCGTAATAGCCGCGTGCATCGGGTAGTGTGGTTATCATAAGTAATCAGCCTTTAACTCGCAATTTGGAAGTAGTCAATTTGCATGGCATGGCGCACATCGCGCATGGTGGCGGCAGCCAGCGCCCGTGCTTTGTCGGTTCCTTCGCGCAAAATCGCCATGACCTGTGCCGGATCTTCAGCATACGTCGCCCGACACTCGCGGATGGGTGTCAACAGATCATTCAAAACACGGATGAGGCGGCGTTTAACCTTCACATCGCCTAAACCGCCGCGTTGATAATGGGCTTTCATCGCTGCGACCTCATCTTGATCAGGGTCAAACGCATCGAGATAAGCAAACACGGGATTGCCCTCGACTTTGCCGGGGTCTTCCACGCGCAGATGGTTGGGGTCGGTGAACATGCCCATTACTTTTTGGGCTACGATGTCGGTTGGATCGCATAGGAAGATAGCGTTATCCAGCGATTTGCCCATCTTAGCTCCACCATCGGTTCCTGGCAGGCGCGACATTTCAGACAGCATCGCTTCTGGTTCGACTAGGACAGGCGCGTAGGTACGATTGAAGCGGCGCACGATTTCGCGAGTTTGCTCCAACATGGGCAACTGGTCATCACCTACCGGCACCAGGTCAGCCTTGAAAATCGTGATGTCGGCGGCCTGACTGACCGGATAGGCCAGAAAACCTGCCGGAACATTGGCTCCGTAACCTTTTTGCTGCATTTCATCTTTGACCGTCGGGTTGCGTTGCAGACGAGCCAACGTGACCAGATTCATGAAATACATCGTCAACTCGGCGATTTCGGGAATCATGGATTGAATGGCAATCGTGGCAATCGCGGGATCAATGCTCACTGCCAGATAATCGAGCGCCACTTCCAGGATATTGCGGCGCACTTTTTGGGGATTCTCGGCGTTGTCGGTTAGCGCCTGAGCATCGGCGATGAGAATATAGGTGTTGTAATCGTGCTGGAGTTTCACGCGGTTTTGCAGAGAGCCAATATAATGTCCCAGGTGCAGTTGGCCGGTGGGCCGATCACCGGTGAGAATGGTCGGTTTCATGATTCCTTCCCTTTCAAAATTTGTCCTAATGCGTAGGCCGTGCCAATGGGGTAAAGGTGCGTCTGGCGGTCTACGGTTTCGCCGCCTGCTACGATGGCTGCGCCTTCAGCCAGCAAAACCTCTAGTGTCGGTTTGCGTTCAATACCCTGTCGGACTTGCTTCTTGGTCAGTGCGATTACACCCAATAATTCGTCGGGTGGCAAATCTTGGGGAGTGCCCTGCAAACGGGCGCGGTAAATCACGATCCGGTAGCTTTCGCCAGCACGGGACGTGTTTGGCGGGTGGATCATCTCGTACAGTGCGAAGGGGCGCGGCTCGTCCTCGATTTCAACGGATTGTAGTGGTTGTCCCTGCATAAGTAGATAGGTCGTTGTAGCAGGCAAAATCTCAATATCGATTCCGATTTCCTCATGCGCCTCGCGGCGGGCACATTCCAACCAGGATTCACCCGGTTCACGGTGGCCGCCGATTCCGGCATAGAACAACTCGCCCGGCGGGCAGCGATGGCGGGTCCCAGCCAGGAAAAACAGATAGCATCCAGCCTCATCCTGAATCGCCAGCCCAACACCAGCTTCCACGCCTTCGGGCGCAAAATCCGCAATTTTCATCATGATTTGGCTGCCTGGATAAACTCGCGGACTTTGGCAGGATCTTTTTTGCCGGGGGTCGCTTCTGTGCCGCTGGCGACATCCACCGCCCAGGGCTGCACGTCGCGGATATATTCGGCTACATTGTCGGGATTCAAGCCACCGGCCAGCATCAGGCGCGAGGATTGCTGACTCACGGCACGGGCGATAGCTTTGGGAGCCGTATGACCTGTGCCGCCGTAGAGTTTGGGGTGGAAGGCATCCAGCAGCAATGTCGGCAGATTGGGAGATTGATCCAAATGCTCGAATTGCGCCGTTTCCTGCATGGCCTGTTCGGGGGTGGCGGGGCGGATGCAACCATACGCGGGAAAATCTAGCTGTGTCAGAAATTCGGGTGCAGACATGTCGACTATCTGCGCCGCATCTATACCACTGATCTGGCATTGAGCCAGTACATCAGCGGGCGACATACCATCTGCTACCACGAAAACGCCTATACACAACGGCGCATGATTCAGTTCTTTCACCTGCTCGATAATCGGATGAGCAGTTTCATGCGTGATATAGCGTTTGCTGACTTCGGCGAAGATAAAGCCGAGCATATCTGCACCCGCTTCTGCCGCCAGCAACGCATCGTCTAGATTGGTGATTCCACAGATTTTGACCTGAGTCATCGCACGACTCCACTTAACTCGCGCACTTTGGCAGGGCGATCTTCGGCCAGAATCAATGACTCGCCGACAAGAATGGCATGAACATTGCCCAACCGCCGCACATCTGCCGCGCTATGAATGCCACTTTCGCCTACCAGCGTGATGTCGGGGGGACACATAGCCGTCAATCGCTCGGTTGTCGCCAAGTCAACGCTGAAGTCATGTAGATTTCGATTGTTGATGCCGATCAGTTGCGGCGATAGTGTCAATGCCCGCTCCATTTCCGCTGCATTATGCACCTCGACCAGCGCCGCCATACCGAGTTCTTTCGCCTGAGCATGTAAGTCTGCCAACAAGCTATCTTCCAGGCAGGCGACGATCAACAGGACAGCATCGGCTCCGGCAGCTCGCGCCTCAATAACCTGGTAAGGGTCGATGATGAACTCTTTGCGAAGCACGGGTAAAGGCACGGATTCTCGTACCTGAAGCAGATAATCCAGATGGCCTTGAAAAAAACGCTCGTCGGTCAACACACTGATTGCCGCTGCACCGTTATCGGCATAGGTCTGGGCAATCATCACCGGATCGAAGTCTTCCAGAAAGACACCTTTGGAGGGGGATGCTTTTTTCACTTCGGCGATAAGCGCAACTGTATTGCGTCGCAGTGCGTCGATGAAATCGCGCGAGCATGCGGCAGATTGCAAATCTGGGTTGGGAACCCGTGCTTTAGCCGCTGCTACTTCCTCTATTTTGTAGACGATAATGCGGTCTAAGACGGTTCCAGTTTCGGTCAGTCCTGTGTTCGTCATCGGATTTAGTCCTCAGACCCGAAGGTTTGCGAGAATTCAACCAATGCTTCCAACCGTTCCAGCCCCTTGCCTGCATCAAGAACGCGTGCCGCTTGTTCTAAACCATCGTCAATGGTAGCGGCTTTATCACCGACTACTAGCGCCGCTGCTGCATTCAACATCACAATTTCGCGTTGGGCGGTTGTGCCGCCGCCGCCCAGAATATCGCGAGTGATCTGAGCATTGGTTTCTGGATCACCGCCGCGAATATCTTCCAAACTGGCTGGTTTCAAGCCATGCACAGTGGGGTCGAATTCGTAGGTCTGTACTGCGCCGTCACGCAATTCGCTGACATGATTCACACCGAGCGTGCTGAATTCATCCAGGCCGCCTGCGCCGTGTACCACATACACCGCTTGACTGCCCAGAGCTTGCAATACGTTCGCCAGTAGTTCGGTCAGATCTTTGGAGAATACGCCCAACACCTGCCGGTCAACACCTGCTGGATTAGTCAGGGGGCCGAGAATATTGAAAATTGTCCGGACGGCCAATTCGCGGCGCGGCCCGATGGCGTGTTTCATGGCAGGGTGGAAAGCAGGTGCAAATAGGAATCCTACGCCGACTTCATCTACGCATTTTGCCGCTTGGGTCGGTGTCAATTTCAGATTAACGCCCAGTGTACCCAGCACATCTGCCGAGCCGCTTTTGCTGCTGACTGCACGATTGCCATGCTTGGCAACCGGAACACCCGCGCCCGCCGCCACAAATGCCACCGTTGTTGAGATGTTGAAGGTATTGGTCGCATCGCCGCCAGTGCCACAAGTATCAATAGCGCGATCTGCATTGACAGGAGCGCGATTCGCAACCCCCCGCATCGCCCGCGCACTGCCAGTGATTTCGTCTATCGTTTCCCCTTTGAGGCGCAGGCCGATCAAATAGCCGCCAATCTGTGCCGGAGTCGCGTTGCCTGTCATGATATCCTGCATAGCGGCTTCGGCCTCGTCTTGTGTTAGGTCTTGCTGTAACAGAATTTTGCGGACTGCGTGCTGAATACTCATTGTTGGCTTTCCTCTTTGTCCATAAATGCAAAAAGCCCCTTCGTCTCCAGGACGAAAAGGGCTTCCGTGGTGCCACCTGGTTTAGATCAATATGGAATCGATCTCGCTCATTGTAGGTACGGGCAATTATGGCCGATACTCTCGCCTTTGATAACGGTGGCGTTTCCGGCATGAACTACGCAGCCTGTTGCCTTCGCCCATGCGGCTTCCCGATCCATTCTCATTCACATCCTGTGCTGCCTTTTCAGCTACCAGCAGCTCTCTAATAACAAAGTGGTGAATAATACTCTTTCGGTTCACAGCCATTGTAATTTGTTGTTGTCGATAGAGTAGCAACAAGAATCCCTGCTGTCAAGTTTGTGGATTATCATTCTCGTGGCTATCATCATAAGAAAATTCTCATGGTCACAAATGGGATGGAAACAATGACCAACGATTGGTATAAAGATGCAATTTTTTATGAATTGAATGTGAGGGCTTTTGCGGACGGAAATGGCGATGGGCATGGAGATTTTGTTGGCCTCTTGCAAAAAATCGATTATCTGTCTGATCTGGGTGTGGATTGCGTCTGGATGATGCCGTTCTATCCGTCGCCGTTGCGTGATGATGGATACGACGTTAGCGACTATTGCAATATCGCTGAACCTTATGGCACGTTGGACGATTTCAAAGCTGTACTGGATGCTCTCCAAGAGCGCGGGATTCGTGTCATCATTGATCTGGTAGTCAATCATACCTCAGAGAAACATCCCTGGTTCGTCGAGTCGCGCTCGACACGAGATAATCCTAAACGCGATTGGTATGTCTGGAGCGAGAGCGACCAGAAATATGAAAAGGCACGTATTATTTTTGTGGATACAGAACCGTCGAACTGGACACTTGATCCAATCACTGGGCAATACTACTGGCACCGTTTCTACAAGGAACAGCCTGATTTGAACTACGACAATCCTGCCGTGCAAGAAGCCATGCTGGATGTCATGCGATTTTGGCTTGATATGGGCATTGATGGCTTTCGGGTGGACGCTGTGCCCTATTTGATCGAGCGTGAGGGAACCGATTGCGAGAATTTGCCGGAGACGCACGACTACATCAAACGAATGCGGGCTGTGGTGCAGGCTGAATATCCAGGCCGGATTATGCTGGCGGAGGCTAATCAATGGCCCCAGGATTTGCTGCCATATTTGCAGGACGAATTCGATATGGCTTTCCATTTCCCCATCATGCCGCGTCTGTTTATGGCAGTGCGGCAAGGAGACCGGTCGGAGATCATCAATATCTTGGATCAAACACCGTCTATCCCGCCTGAAACACAATGGTGCTTGTTTTTACGGAATCATGATGAGCTGACGCTGGAAATGGTGACGAAGGAACAGCGCCAATGGATGTGGCAGGAGTACGCGCCCGAAGACAGGATGCGGCTTAATTTAGGGATTCGACGGCGGCTGGCTCCTTTGTTGGACAATGACCGCCGCAAAATTATGTTGATGCACACCATCTTGTTAAGTTTGCCGGGTAGTCCAATTCTCTATAACGGCGACGAAATTGGTATGGGTGACAATATTTGGCTTGATGATCGTAATGGCGTTCGCACGCCGATGCAGTGGGATAATAGTCCCCATGCAGGTTTCTCAACGGCACAGGCGACTTATGAACCGGTGATTGATGATGACGAGTTCGGTTATCGGCAGGTGAACGTCGCACAGCAACAAAATGACCCCGCCTCACTGTTGAACGCTGTTCGTCACTTGCTCCGTGTTCGCAAACAATATCCCGTTTTTGGGCGTGGTGCGTGGCGCGTGTTACATCCTGAAAACCAAGCCGTGTTTGCCTTTGAACGCTCTTGGCAAGGGCAGCATGTTCTAGTGTTGGCGAATCTTTCCGGTGAAGATCAGCGTGTTACATTGGATGACGCGAATATCGCGTTGGAGCAAACGCCCATTGATTTGCTAACAGATAGTTTTCCTTCGATGCCTGACGGAAAAACTTGTACTCTGACTCCGTATCAATGCTTGTGGCTGAAAGGTAAATGATTTGAAGATTTACACCAAAACTGGCGACGGCGGTGAAACTAGTCTCTTTGCTGGGGGGCGCGTGCCCAAAGATCATTTGCGGCTGCATGCTTATGGCACGATTGACGAACTCAATAGTGCCTTGGGCATGGTGCGTGCCGAGAACCTAGATGTGGCTCTGAGTGAGATAGTCAGGCGGGTACAGGCCGAATTGTTTCAGGTGGGGGCGGATTTGGCAACGCCGCTGGAGGCTGATGCTAAATGGATTGTGCGGGTGGCTGAGGGGTTAGTCATGCAGTTGGAGAATGAAGTTGATGCCCTGCAAAGTGAACTTCCCACGCTGAAGAATTTCATCTTGCCAGGAGGAACACCTGCCGCCACGGCTCTCCATTTTGCCCGCACGGTTTGTCGCCGGGCCGAACGCTGGATTGTGGCATTGGGCCGAGAAGCCGATCTTAACCCAGTCGTGTTGCGTTATGTCAACCGATTATCTGATTGGCTATTCGTTCTGGCTCGTGCTGCCAATGCGCGTGCCGGTGTGGATGATGATGTGTGGCAAGCACCACGTACCTAATCATTGGTATCAATAATGGGATTACCCACAAAACGGCGTAACCCTCGCATCAATTCATCCATGCCGGGAGGTTTGCTGAGAAATACATCAGCCCCGGCGGTGAAAACGTCTTCGATAACCGCTTCATCAGTCTCGCCGGAAATCACAAATATCGGGACGTACACATTAGCCAGATCGTTTTTTATCATGCGGCAAATCTCGGTGCCGGGATAATCTGGCATATGTAGATCGACCAATACACAATCAGGTACTTCTTGTGCGATAAAACGCATGGCATCACCGGTACGGTGTAAGATTTCAAAGTCGTAGCCAAGCGCTTCAACCATGCTGGCAAATGTGTGAGCTGTATCTATATCGTCATCAACAATCAAAATCAAGCGCCGCGCTCGTGTTTTCTCATCATCATCACTTCTGCCTAACAGTCCGGTGCCGGACTTGATGAGCTTGACGCCTGCATGAACCGGTGTCACTGAAATCTGCATTTGAAATTCCATTGTCCCAAACTCCACCGTATCGTCATGATTAAGGCGGTAGGGTTCGTTGGGGAGCAATGTGTGGCCGTTAATGCGTGTACCGTTGGTACTGTGTAGATCAATCAAAACCAAATAATCTTTACCGGCACGAATTTCGGCGTGTCGCCGCGAAACACCTTTATCTAATGCTCCATGTGATGCTAGATCAATATTGGGCATAAAACTGGTATCAGGATCGGACCGCCCAATGAGTGCCTTATTGTCAATGGGTAGTTGGATCGGAATCGACTGATCGGTGGCAACAAAACGCACAACCCAGCGTGATTGTGCAGTTGTATCAGGTAAAGGGGAAGGGTTGAGTGGCTTATCTTCCATTTCCGGAGGCGGAGACAATGGGCGCGTATCATGTTGGTCTGGCATAGAATTCTCCTGCAAATCATAGCCAATATCAGCTATTATAGACGATTGAGGGACTTTTTTCTCGAAAAGAAGACTTATGCAAACGATACCGTCTGACATTCATCAACAATTGCAGAAAGAACTTCAAGCGGCCCAGTTGCGTGTTGTTGGTCATGAAGATATTTTCGACATAGCCGAAATCACGCTTATGATCGCGGTGCTGCGGGCTTATGGGAAAAGCAAACAAGGATTCCTGTATGCTGAACCTGCTTTGCCTAACGCACAAGTTCCCCCGCCTGATTTAGTATTGGCGCATCCCTCGTTGGGCGTGGTGGTCTTCGAGTGTAAAGCTTATGATGTGGATTTTTTGCGTGGGATAGAAGCCGGGTATTTGAAAATTATGCGGCATGGGCGCGAAGAAAGGGTCAACCCGCTACGACAGGCGCGGCGGGGTATGTTCGCCATCAAAGATACATTCGAGAAGTTTGCCCGTGCTGGCCCACGTCCATTGTTTCATGCGGTGGTGGCTCTGCCCAATATTGAGGAGGCCGAATGGAAACGCCTTGGCTATCATCGCAGTATGGACGGACAGGTGGTTTTGTTTCAGGATCAATTGCAAACACCTGAAAAGCTAAAACAACGCCTGGGGACGCTAGCCCAACAGATTCAACGACGCACCGGGGCTACAACACCATATCCAGTGGACAGTGAGTCGGTCTTGTTGCGTGTCTTTGGCGATTCGGCAGTAATTAATGATGCACGTCAGACCATTCGTGATTTGGAACCTGATAGTTTGGGGGCACAAATTGACCAAATGGAGCTGGCACATAAACAGCTTTCTGCCGAGCAACAACGCCTTTCACGGGTTGATGCGTGGGGACATCCTTATTTAGTGCGCGGTGTAGCGGGTTCTGGCAAAAGCGTTGTGTTGGCGAACCAGGTCGCGCGCACCATCTATCGCCATCAGAAACAACGCGCCCAACTCTCACTATTTGAAGATAATGAGCGTCCGATACCGCGCCTGGGTGTGATTTGTTTTAATCGGTCGTTAGTTCCTATGCTGCGTGACCGCGTCTCGAGAGCCTACCAGGCGCTAACCAACCAAGACTTGCCCAAAACGCTGGTCATCACCGATATGAACCGCCTGCTGTATCAAATGGCTGGGCAATTGGGCGAGCAAAACTTTCGCTATATTAGCGTCAAAAAAGTGCGTCAATCGGGAGAACGCACCCGCCGCCATCTGGAACAACTTGAAACGCTCCAGAGAAATGCACCTGATCTACTGACCCCATTTTGTTTCGATGGCCTGATGATTGACGAAGGGCAGGATGCTCACCCCAACGAATATGCACTTTTGAGGGCACTTGTGCGACCCAATCTACAAACAGGCGAGCGTAGCATCATGATTTTCTATGATGACGCGCAAAACCTTTATGGCAATCCTCCCCCCACCTGGCGCGAATTAAGCCTGAACGTGACAGGCCGGCGTGCTGCGTTCATGAAATATTGCTATCGCAATAGCCGAGAAATCATTGAGTTGGGTCTCAATGTTTTGCTGGGCACGCAGGCACATCAACGGGTACGGGTAGCGACGCGCCGTTTTGTGGATATACATACCTTGTTAGAGAAGAAGTTGGTGAAAGAAACTCCCGACGGAGTACGTGCCCATTTTGCTGAGGAAATGAACATGCGGCCCCAGGTGCGAGCTTTCCAAAGCCGCTATGAACAACTAGACTGGGTAGCCGAAGCTACTGTTGCATTGTTGGAAAATGAACAGGTTCGCCCCGACCATATCCTGATTTTAGCACCGCGCTCAACACCATTTCGCTATCTAAGTGAGCGCATCACACAATTATTGCAAAAGCCTATCCCGCTGCGGCTGGTAGGTGGTGGGTACCGGCAATTCTTGGATGAGATGCTAATCGTACCCGACCACCTGACGTTGGCGACGGTTCATGCTGCCAAAGGCTATGATGCCCCCATTACCTTTCTGATAGACACAGACCTGATCGAAGATACCGTGCTGGGGCGGGCGTTGTTTTATGTGGGTGTCACCCGTTCCAAACGCTATCTGATGGTCACCGGACTGGATGTCCCTAATACGTTAATGCACGAAGCATTGGCAGTGCAAAATAGCCTGTGGCCTCAATAATCCTCAACCTATGTTTTCTCGCGCAAGCCATGTTCCTCGTGAATGAAAATCCACCCGACAATCTCGCCAATGTCAAAATGATGGTCTTCGATCCACATGCGAGCTGCTGGGAAGGTGCGGTTGATCTCGCTAGATGTGTCTTTACTGGACAGGTCGGTGCGAAGATACTCGATAATCTTCAGGAGACGTTGCTGCCATAGTGCCATGTTCTCTGGCGTCAGATCGACCCAGCCACCATAGGTATTGTCGCTTTTGACCTCTGGCCCTCGCAGCAACTGCTGTCCATCGGGCAACAGAATTGGGATACCAATGCTAATGATCTGGGCGCGAAGATTCTGGTTTTCCGAAATTTCTTCCCACAGCCGTTCGCTGAGTTCTTCCGGGGTGGGTTTCAAGGTGTCACCCATCGTCCGGTAAGTGGTTTCCAACAGGTGCGCCTCGAATAATAGCTTGCTTAAACGCGGTGGTCCTAGGAACTCAAAAGCCACGCTGCGAACTTTATGTTGCATCTCCAGCTGTTTCATGCGCTGCAACACCGACTCACGCAAGAAACCTGCCCGATAGGTCGGTCCCATTACTGACGCATCCAGCGCACTCACAATGTCTTTACCCGTGCTACTGCCCAAGATTTCGTCGATGACCACATGTGCAATTTCCTGCGGCGTAATGAACATCATCTGCCCCAGCGTTGTGATGGCTTTGAACTCATCTAGGCTGAAAACACCGTTCTCACCTGTGTCAATATAAACATTTCGCAATGGACGGCCCAGGTCTTCGCCATAGGTATGCTGGGTCATGGCCTCATCAATGGGAAGGGCTTGTTGTGGCGGGCAATCGTACAACTGAAGCACATTGGGGCCAACCCCCACTGGGCCATATTCGATGCCCTTCCAGGCGATTGCAGCGGTCGGTTTGACCTCTTTGACGACTGAAGGGCCGTCTGGGGTGCGTGCCAACAGGAAAATCAATAGGCTGTGTGCGCCAGCCATGGCTGCTTTACTGAGCAGGACGCGGCTCGGCTTTTCTTCGCCATGCGTGAAGGGGATATTCAAGCCCATGCCGCCCGTGCCACTAGTTCCCACCTTGATATATGCTTGTGTGCTGGCTGTCTTGAAAGCCTGATAAAGAATTTGTACATGGCGCACCAGTTGAGGTGTATATTGGGCAATGAGCAATCGTTCGGCGATTTCTTGCTGCTGATCGGATGAATATTTATCGGGATCTTGTGTGCAGTCCCACACATCCATCGACTTCTGATAGATGTTTTGATAGGCTAACCCTGTTGCAGTGTTGACACAATCAATCACAATATCTGCGGGTTCGCCGCCTTCAATCTGCCCGGTAATCAGCAAATAGAGAAATGAGCTGGTCAGTGTCTCTTCGTCCAGCGGACTGAAAATATCGCCGATTAGCTTGGCCCGCAGTGCCGGTTCAGCATAAGTTTCGTTGGGGTGCAGGTCTTTCAATTCGTGCCGCACAAAAATATTGCCCCAGGCGGGTACGATCTCCGTCGGCGAATCGGGATACAGGGTTTGCAGCATGTCTTGGGTGGAACGCGCTTCACTCTCGCGCAGCGAAGCCACCACCAACCGGGCTGGCGATTCTTCCATCAGCAGTTTGCAGACAGCCTCGCCTACCAAGCCATAGCCACCAAACACCAGTACGTTTTTGCCACGAATATCCATCTAAAATGGCTCCTCATATTAAAAATCGCAATTCAGGTCGCAAAATAGCTTCCATTTGCTAAGAGGATACCCCATCCCTATTAGAATAACGATGATTTTCTCCCTGAATCATGGTGACAATTTCCGTGTCGGGTCCGACAGTAACCTTTGATTGAAATGTAAATGGAGAAAAAAGTATGGGAGGAGCCAGTAATGCTACAATAGCTATGCGGAAGCAAACATAACCCGAATGGCTGTGCAAGTTGAGAATAAAACTATCATAATGATCAGATGTCTGCGTGTTCGCCTGACTTTGCTATTTTTGCTGCTGTTGATGATTTTGCGCGGCAATGTCCCTGATCTCAGTCGAGGCGGGCTTATCAGGGCGCAGATCAGGGAATATGAATTTAATTACATTGCCTGGGAGCTAGATGCACTGTTTCAGAAAGCCAAACAGTCGTTGTTAGGCTACCAGGCTTTTATTCCCGGAGACACGGGCAAGACAATTGTTCTCGATTATTTGGACATTGTGGGACAGATTCTGGGTCTCGAATGGCAGATTGAGGCTATTTATGCTGATCCGACTGTGCCTGATCCAGGGCGTGCATCGGGGGAGTTGCAACGGCAACGCGATGACCTGGAGCGTCGTCGCCGTGAGTTGCAACCTTTGGCCGAACCGATTATTGAACGGCAGGTTGCGACAATTTTGCAAGAGGAGGGCTTTGGGGCACGCGGCCAAATCCTGCCGCCAGTGTCGTTTCGGTTTGTACAACCTCCGGATGTTTTAGTCGTATCACCCCGCGATACTATTCGCCAAGATTTTGCTATCTCAATCAAACCTGTTGCAGTTCAAGATCGAGCGATTATCGAGGCACGGGTGATGGCAGTTTCTCCTCAGGATTCTGCTTATGTAACCGGCATCGGGGGAGTGGGAATCTGGCCTGCAATGATTGTCCAGACGCGTTATCCGGCCATTGCATTTGAAGTCGTGGCACATGAATGGTCGCATCATTACTTGTTTTTCTTCCCGCTAGGACTGGAATATCTAGTATTGCCCGAAACACGGATTATCAATGAGACAACTGCCACGGTTTTTGGTAATGCTGTGGCGCTGAAGGTGTTGCGACGCTTTTACGCTGATGAGGTTGCTCAGGAGTTGATCTGGGTTCCTGATTACCCAACACTAGCAGATTTTCATGGAAATGATCGATCTCCGGTCAGTGATCCCGACGTGGTACCAGTTTACGAAACAATTTCTGTTCGCCGGGCGGCTGATTACCTGCTGCAACAAGATCACTCAGCCGCCGCACAACGTATCCTGGATGTGTGGCAACAAGATGCACGATTACCCGGAAATGGCATTACTGATGATCTAGATTTACCTACACCCGATTCGCCATCCGTTGAGATCAATCGCACCCGCATCACTGTCGATTATCTGCTGGCAATAGGGTACATCGAAGGCGCAGAAGCTTTTATGGAAAATCGTAGGCAACTGTTGGGGATGAGGGTTCTGAATCAGGCCTGGTTTGCTTTCAATGGTGGATATCAGGCCGATCCGGGGGCTGGTGGCGGGGTTTCTTTGGGGCCTGTGGTGGATGTCACAGACCCCGCGTTCGTGGGCGATCTCACTGGCCCGGTCATTCATGAGATGTTGCTGTTGGCCCCTGACCTGGAATCGTTCTTGGTTATGATGCGTAATATCACAACGCGCCAGGAATTAGTGTCTGCATTGATCGAAGCCCGGCAGCGTTGGGGTAATTAGGCTTCTGACATTTTCCATTCTTTTAGGATGGCGGCAATCAAAGCAGCACGACGAGGCAGGCTGCGGATCAAGACGTGTTCATGTGTGGCGTGCATTCCAGCGCCTTCTGGTCCCATACCATCCAGGGTTGGGATTCCTATTGCGGCAGTAAAGTTGCCGTCGGAACCGCCTCCCGAAAACGCTTCACCCAAAGGTAGATTAATCTCATCGGCAATCGCTTTGGCCTGTTTAAAGGTATCAATCATTTGCTCATTGCGTTCCATTGGATAGCGGTCTACATAGCCGCGAATACTGAGGTTTGAGCCAGGGAGAACTGGTTGCAATGACTTAATCTGCTGATCAATGCGATCCGCTTCGACTGCTTTAGTAAAGCGGACATCGACATAGAACTCGGCTTGGGGTGGAATGACGTTCATTGCCACACCTCCGTTGACCTGTGTCACTGAAACTGATGTGCCGTTGTGTAGATCATTGAGGTCATGGACACGAATGGCCTGATGGGCATTTTCGACGATGGCGTTGATACCGGCTTCGGGAGCGTTACCGGCGTGCGATGCAATCCCCTCGGAGCGGACCCAATAGCGTCCAATTCCCTTGCGGCTGGTTTTGATGCCACCGTTATCGCCTGCAGGTTCTGGTACGATTACCAGTCCAGCCTGGGGTGCAAGTTCATGGATGAGTTCACGGCTGTGAACACTGGCGACTTCCTCATCGGTGGTTAATAACATCCAGATGGGGCGATTAGGCAATTCGTCACGCCGACGTAAGCCGTGGATGGCTTCCAAGCATACCAAGATACCGCCCTTCATATCTAGCGCACCTGGCCCGTGGAAGGCTGACTCAGTGCGTTTAATGGGGATTTCGGTGGCGATTGTGCCCCCGGGCCACACTGTATCAATGTGTGCCAATATCAAGATGGGTTTGCCAGGGGCATCGGCGTTCCATTTTGCCAGCCGGATATCGCCAGCCTCTTTGCGAGGAAAGACCTCAATCTGTGCTCTTAACTGGGCCAGAGTGCCGTGCAGAAATCCCCCAAAATTATCAACTAATGGTTTATTGTGAGTGGGAGACTCGTGGTTGACCATCTGCTCCAGAAGGTCGAGCATCTGGGGTGTACGAGACTCGAAAAATTCTAATAGATCCGACATGAGTTTTCCTTAATTGTATTTCACTCATAAGCAAGGCGAACAGACCACGTGGTCTGTTCGCCGCAACGTTAAGCGAATATGATATGTTGTCGAGCTATGGAAGTGGCGGCGAAATCTGGTTGATATGGGAGATACAACCAAAGATCAGGAAAAATTTATCGTCCGGATTAATGGTAAAAACCGCTTCATATGGAAGGACCTCACCAGCATGTTGCATAGTACCTTTGATGGTTACTTGATTGGCGTCTTCGTCAATGATGGTTTCGTCGTCGATGGAGAATTCAACAGTTCCCGGATAGGATTCTACAAAATCTCGTGTAAAGCTCTCAGCCTGTGAACCTTCGCACACCACGTTTAATTCACTAGCGTTGTCCAACATATCTTGTTGAGTAAGCTGCGTCCACATCAATGGTGGAACGGTTTCGCGAGCATTATACATTACTGCGCCGACGCATAGGCAGCAAATGGCAATACAGGCAAATACAACACCGCCAATAATCAGACAATTGCGAGCAGTGTTGCTTTTTTTGGGCTGGGCGGGCGTTCCAAATGTAAAATCACCTTGCCCAAAATTATAGTTGCTGGGAAACGCTTCTTGCGGCGAATCTTGCTGTTGCTGATCCGACTGAAATGGTGACTGATTCATATTTTCCTCAATAATTATGCTGGGTATCAACCGCCGAAATAGTCAATCGGCATCGTATCTGGGTCAACAAGTTCGATGCGTTCTACACAACCAAACAGCCCCAGGAAACCGCGACCATTATCGTCGCTGATATGAAAAGTGGCTTGATAGTCGGACTCATCGCCATCAATTTCCAGCGCACCTTCAAAAGTCACTTTTCGGTCAGATTCCTCAAAGTTGGATACTGTGATTTTAATGCTGTCGCCATAGCGAGCGTGGAAGGCATCACCGAATATTTCCGCTTGAGACCCTTCGCAAATCATGTCGTTGGCTTCATTGGCCTGACCATCGTTGGCAATTTGCACCCAGGCATAAGCTGTGATAGCACTGCGATATTGAAAGACCATAAATACAAAGCAAGCCACGCATAACAAAATCACAAACAAGAAAATGCCACCGATAAGCCAGGTTCGGTTAGTTGTACTGGTTTTTTCGCTCATGATGATCTACTACCACTCCGTTTTTCAATAATGGTTATCGATTAAAAAGGACAAAGATCGCCCCAACTATAGATTGGATTTGCGTATCCATAGCTGTTGAGTGTGGTCAGTGCCTCTGGGCGTGCGCTGGCAACTGCTAATGCTGCCTGACAGGCAGTGCTAATATTGCCACCGGCACGAAAATTTTCCATATAAGCATTTGCCATCGCGCCATAGACTGCGCCTGGTGTTCCTTCCGGATTTTCGGCGAGCAGTGCATTTAACATGGTCTCGGCCCTGCCGTCGCGCAACCGCGCATAAACAATTACCAGCCGGTAGGTGGCATAGCCACGCAAAATTTCTCGCTCGCTGGGAATGGTCCAGGCTAACAGTGTTTCATTGCTACGTACTTCCCGATAGCCACTTAATGCTGATTGCCAAAGTTGGCGCTGGAGTGCATTGTCAGCATCGTGTAACACATGGATACGATATACCGGGTCGTCTTGTTGCTGAACTGCCAATACATAATTTTTGCCTGTCCAGTCCCAAATGTCAACTACGGGGCGACGCGGGCCGGAGGTAATATCACTAGGCGGGTTGCTGGCGACTGTGATTTCCAAAATGCCGTCGCTGTCAATATCGACCACGCCCAATCGCCCGTTCATGGCGATGATAGAGGCATTGTTGAGTTGATCGAAAGCACCGGTAATGGAATTCCAGGTCAGCACATAGCCCTCACGAGTACAGGCAACTTGGGAACAGGACTGGATGTCGAAAACCAGCTCGGCTTTCACATCGCCATTCATATCGCCAACCCGGTGCAACACAGGCAACACCAATCCAGGACTATTGGGAGTTTGATAGAGCAGGCGATAAGCACCGTTGTCGCAACCATAAACTAGCAATTGTCCGGCATTGATAATAGCTTCGGGATTATAGAGAAACGGATTGTACAGATTGATGATTATTTCGGGTACACGATCCCCAGTCAAATCGGTGTCGGCCTGTACCACGCCTCCTCGCTCCGTGATGGCCCCCCAAACGCGCAGTTCGCTTTCCAGCACAGCCGTTGGCCCGCCATCGCTGAGATAAGCGCCAATAGCCGACGGGAATTCGGCGAATGTATCGGGCGGTGGTTCTGGCACTCGTCCGCTGGGCAATGGGCAATCGGCAGTCTGAAAATTGGGAGGGTTGGACTCGGCAGCGATGGCAGTTTGGGTGGCGAATGTATTGAAAA
This sequence comes from Aggregatilineales bacterium, assembly GCA_965215855.1. Lineage (GTDB taxonomy): Bacteria > Chloroflexota > Anaerolineae > Aggregatilineales > J027 > J027. Next base: position 2,465,130 of record CBDCER010000003.1, read on the forward strand.
TGGCGGTGGCTGTACCCACCGGACCTACTACCTCCCCACGAGTTGGATCAGGCGTGGTAGAGCGTGGAATCAGGGGCTGGCCGGTGGGCGAGACCATCCAGACCGAAATGCGTCCCCCGAAGGTGGCGGTGCGCGGGGCTGTAAACGTGTTAGTGACAACCGGACGTTGGCCGATGTCTTCCAACACACCACAGGCCGCCAGCCATAGCAATAACAGCGTTGTGCCAGTCGCCAATACAATCCAATGCACGGTGAATTTTGAATGCCATTTCATGGCGCGAAGTATAGCTTAAATGGAAGTGGAAAACCAGTTTTGAGGGAATTGTGTGAAGTCGGGGTGCCCGGACTTGAACCGGGGACCTCTGCGTCCCAAACACAGCGCGCTAGCCAACTGCGCCACACCCCGAACTTGCAAAAAGGTGACCCGCTATGCCGTGTGTCCGCCTGGTTTTGGAACCTGCGTCTCGCAGGGCGGGTATCTACCGCCGATTACCGTGGTGGCTAGTGCCGCACGTCCTCGACCAGACGTGATACCCTAAGTGTTGTAGTGTTGGCCCATAACATGTAGCAGCATCACGTACACAGCAGGTTACCAAGTTTATATCATGTGCGGTATACTTTGTAAAGGGTGACTGCACCCCTGATTATCAAGCCAAAAAATGTTAATAGTTAAGCGTGGATATTAAGCTGATGGTAGAAAGATCACTGCAAACGAAAGCGAATGGATATGACCAGCAGAAGCGTACTATTGTTGCTCATAATCCGGCTACCAATGAGCCATTAGGCGAGGTCGTGAGTGCCACAGCCGATGATGTGTTAGACGTGATGGAACGCGCACGGGCAGCCCAACCTGCCTGGGCTGCTCGCTCACTAGACGAACGGTTGAAATTGCTGCGCGAGATGCAGCGGGCACTGTATCGTCATTATGATGATTTCGTGAACATGTTGGTCGCCGAGCAAGGCAAAACTGCTCATGAAGCCATGACCGAACTGCTGCCGACCATTGAGATGTTCAGCTATTATGTGCGGCGCTCAAAGCGCATTTTAAAACCACGCCGGACATTCGTAAAACTGGCTCCCCATCGCCGTCATATTGTGGAACGCCGCCCACATGGTGTAGTGTTGGTTATCGCGCCCTGGAATTTCCCGGTACTCTTGTCGTTAACACCCATCATCGCGGCGTTGATTGCAGGTAATACGGCGATCCTCAAACCCTCGGAATATTCGACTCAGGTATCGGAGTTGATAGGCGTCATTGCCAAGGAAGCTGGGATACCGCCGGATGTGTTACAGATTGTGCATGGCTATGGCGATGTTGGCGCGGCATTAATTGAAGCCCAGCCGGATAAGATTTGCTTTACCGGCAGCGAGGGAACCGGGCGCAAGATTGGTTCCAAAGCGGGCGAATTGCTGATCCCCGTCACGTTAGAACTAGGTGGCAAGGATGCGGCGATTGTACTGGAGGATGCTGATATTGAACGGACAGCGCGGGGGCTGGTGTGGGCTGGCATGGTCAATGCAGGGCAAGCTTGTCTATCTGTGGAACGGATTTATGTGGTGCGTTCAGTAGCAGATCAATTGGTGAAAGCGATGCAAGCTGTAATGGATAAGCATGTTTATCCTGGTCCTGGCGATAATCCCCGTTCGACTTACGGTGCAATTACTACCGAAACACAACTGAAAACTATTCAACACCAACTCGATGATGCAGCAGAACACGATGCCCACCTTATTCGAGGAAAAAACACGGGCGAAGGCCGTTTCTGTACACCGACGATTGTGACCAATGTCACCGAAGATTCTGAAGTGATGGCCGAGGAGACTTTCGGGCCAGTGATAACTGTTACGCCAGTTGATTCAGGTGAAGAAGCGATCCGACGAGCTAATGCCAGTCGATTTGGGTTGACGGCGAGTGTTTGGACCGAGAATAAAGAACGCGGTTTGTGGTTAGCACGCCAATTGCACGTGGGGGTGTCGAGTTTGAACGATCATATCTGGTCGGCCTCAGCACCAGAGATGCCCTGGGGCGGTGTGAATGCTAGTGGTTATGGGCGCACACGCGGGCCAGAGGGATTGCTTGAAATGACGTATCCACACGCCATTAGCTATGAGCGTGCCCGGCTACCATTCGAGCCATTTTGGTTGCCTTACACGTCAATGAAACGCTCGTTACTGAAACGATTTGTACATTTGTGGTATGGTCCCACCTGGCGCGATAAATTGAAGGCGTTCAGGTTGCGCGTCCGCTAACGAATAGAGCGAGATAACATGAGTATCAGGGCCGGGGAGCTATATCACCTGGCCCTGAATTTCTAACATGCATCGAGGTTAGTTGAGTCGCTCGCGTCTTCCGTATCATCTTGTGGTGGCACACCACTGCCGGTCCCGTCAGGCGGGATGAATGTGCGGTCATTTGCTAGATCGGGTGTATCGAGCGCGGCTCTATGATGATCTGCCGCTGACTCTGGTTTATCGTCGGAAGTGCTTGCTGAACCCGGATCATCAATACGTTTAGGCACAATAATTTGCATAGGGTTCGGGCCTGATTCTGATGGTTCGGTACCGGTCTGAACATACTGACCGGGTGGATATACGGGTGGCGCAGCAGGCTGGGGTGTAGTGACTCGTGGTTTAGGTTCTGGCGCTGACCTCGGTAGTGGTGGGGTAGTAACAGGTTGAGGTGTTATAGATTGTCGAACAACAGGTTGCTGGATAACGGGTTGTGGCATTGGTGGTTGTTGTGGCATAACAGGAACGGGTGGCGTACCATGAGCGCCGGGAACCATGTAGAAAACTTGCTGTTCCTCGCGTGGCCCTTTCAGCGCGGCGGCGATGACGATGAATATGAAACCAACAGCCAACATAGAAAGTATGGCGATACCAATGGGCTGGGCGAATGCGCTGAATAGCCAACGTTGGAAGTGAAAACCCAATTCAACTTCTGGATCTTTTATGAACCCTGGTGCGCTGTTATGACCATAGGCCATGCCATATATCCAGGGGAACAAAGGAACAGTCGTGGCTAGCCCGGCGCCAATCAACGGCAGTCCCATCCAGAAGAAGAATTCTTTGGCCGAGCGCACTGCAACAACCACAATAAGCGATAGCAACATAATCGGGATCAAGAGTAAGACAACGATGGTGCGGTCGATGAAGAACAATCCTCTTCGCATATCGTTCAAGTTCTCATCAACTTCAGCAAGTCCCCCATCAGTGTCCTTGGCCGCTTCTGTTCGTAAGTCAAATTCATAGTCTCTCACTTCTTGCAACCGACTCAATATCGCATCTATCGAACTGCTCAGAGCGTCGCGGACCTGTGATTGTGACGATATGCCAGGATTACAGGCGACAAACTCCGAATTTTGACCATTGATGTATTCAATCAATTGTGTGCGTTGTGCGTTTGTGCAGCTATCCCAGTTGTCAATGTTTTGCATGATGCCAGTGATGAGTTCTTGGTGATTTTCATCCAAAGCAAGAGCAATTGGCTCCACATCAACATGGATAATGAGTTCGTCAGTCTCGAAGCGCCCGAAAGCGGAGATATTATCCAGATTAGCGTTGATAGTCTCGCGCAGCCATTCGGGATCAAGCAAATCGCTGGCAATTGCTTCCCATTCATCAGATTCCATATTGGTAATGACATCTGCGAGTACACCAGCTTCCTGTGATCGTCCACCGGTTTCAGTTTCGCGGATAAGTTCAGCGATGCCTGGTACAACAAGCAACACCATTTGTTCGTAGGCTTGATCATCTAATGAATCAGTATAGGCTTCGGCATCTGTCCCCACATTCCAGAAAGCGAATGTCCAAATGGCGCATGGTGCAATTACCATGATAACAAGGATCAGGATAATACCGATAATTCGCCCTAAACACCGCATGAGGTGTCTCCCTACTAGTCAAAAACTGCCTGATAATGCCCGGCCAACGATACGATGGTTATGCCAGGCTGGTCATCGGTTTGGGCGCGGAGATGCTGGTTGGGATTGGCGATGGTCGCCCGGACAACTGCCAATCCAATAATGTTACCGTCTGGCAAAGTCATAATGCTGGTCAATGTTCCGGCTGTTTTGCCGTTTTCATCGAGCAGTGCCGTTCCAACAGGCACAGCAGCATCAAGCTGTACACGCACCATCATTTTTGCCAGTTTGCCTCGACTTTCCATACGGGCAATGATTTCTTGACCAGTATAACAGCCCTTGTTGAAACTCACTGCGTTCCACAGTCCGATTTCCAATGGGATATAGTCTTCAGTCAATTCGTGCCCAACTTCCGGTAAACCGGCTTCGATTCGCAACGCATCATAGACGTTGAGAGGGACTTCTGCTACGTCATATTTGTCTAACTGCTGAATGACTGGCTCCATTTGGTCGGGCGTGGCAATAATCCAAAATCCGTTCATGGGGACTCGCACCAATAGCCCGATATCGGAATCCAAAAAGTGATAAAGGGGCAGTTCAGCAGCAATATCCCACCATTGAGCAACGACTTCGGCGCTGCTGGGGCCAAAAATGCCGATATGTCGCAGGATTTCAGTCTTATCCTCAACTTTGAGGCGATCATTCCAAAAAATGTTACGACGTAGCCAGTCGGCAACAGCGTTAGCGCGGCCATGCCCAGTGATGACCAGTGCATTTTCGCCCCGATTTAGCGCCACAACCCAATCGCGAATGCGGGCGGTGGATGTTGTGAAGACCGTCGCGCAGCCCTGACCAGGTTGTAGATTGATCACCTGATTGGTTGAGAGGCGATTTATTAGATCCAGCCTGTCACGATCCGAGGTTTCGAGTCGTCCCATCGCTGCTAAATCAAAACGAATGGCATGTGTTTGGGCAAGATGATACAAATCGGAAGGTATCATGATGTCAATCTCCCTGCTGGTTAGCACGCCAGGTACGGATATCATCGGCGTGTTCATTTTCATGCCAGATGGCGTTTTCGTAGATCAAGTAGGCCAACGTCTCACCTTCTAGCCAGGGGAAACGGCGGTTATCATCCAGAATCTTGTCGTCGAGAGCTTCGAGAGCTGCAACCAGATGTTTGCCGACGCCCTGAAAGTCGCTGATGACCATTTCGAGCCGGCGCGATGCATTGGCATGATATTGTTGTTCATTCCACTCATCAATATCGTCAATCGTGATGATATTGGGTTTGCCGCGTTTCTTTTGCTCGACACGCACCAACGCCGTCACCAATTCAGATTCCCAGGCGGTGATATGCGATAACACATCCTTGACCGACCAATAGCCAACCGCCCCCGGTTGCAACATCTCATCGGAGGATAAGTCGTCAATGGTTTCTAAAAGATTTTCACGTGCCCTTATTAAAGCGTCGATTAGTGCCTGTTTTCCCAAGTATTGTTTCCTCAAAATTGCATAACTCATGCTATTATACAGCCGTTTGCAGTTGCACAGGAGGTCTGAAAGATTCTACGGCTGATTTTCGTTCTGGTTGCATTTGGCTTGCCCATATTTCTGATGTGGGGTGTTCGACGACGCTATGGTGTGTCGGGGAAGCTATTGGCCGTCGGGATGCTGACTTATAGCGGGGCTTTTGCCGCGCAATCTGGCCTGGCCTGGCTTATTGGTGGCCCACTATTTGCTTCACCGCTATTTGGGGCTATGTTGCTGGGTATCATCATCGGGTTTACTGACAGTGGAGCGCGTTTTTGGGGCTATCACAAAGTTGCAAAAGGCGTGGTCTACCGGTCGCAGGCTGTGATGGTGGGCATTGGTCACGCGTTGCCGTTTATGGTGGTTAATGGTGTCTTGATTGCGCTGACGTTGCTAAATGTGGTGGAGGAAGAAGGGACTACAGCGGACGTGTGGGCTGGACTCATCATGCAGCCCGCACAGTTGATGTTACATATCTGCCTGTCGTGGATGGTGTTGCAGACTTTTTTGCGAAATGAGCTTGGGTGGGTGTTTCAGGCAGTATTGTTGGCGGGTATCGCGTTTAGTACAGATGCATTTATTACTAATGGTGTTGAGGAGCCAGCCGCCCTGCTCATGGTGTGGTGGACCATGATCGGAGGTATCAGCTTGCTGGCGTGCTGGCGTATCAACCCTCCACCGGAATTTATTCAGCAGTGATGTATGGGCGCAAATTATCCACTGTGCGTTCGCCAAACCCAGCCACATTCACCAAATCGTCTATGCTCCTAAAAGGACCATTGGCTTCGCGGTGGTCAATAATATCCTGGGCTTTAACTGCACCGATGCCGGGTAGTGTTTGCAATTCTTCGGCGCTAGCAGTGTTGATGTTGATGAGATTGCCAGACGTGCTGGATGCACTGGTAGGAATCATGACAGGTGCTTCGCCTGTTTCTGGCAATGGTGGTACAAAGATCATGTCGCCATCGCGCAACACCTGGACAGGATTGATGGCGTCGAGATTGGCATTTTCAGTGAGACCGCCCGCTGCGGCAATGGCGTCTTCGACACGACTGCCAGGCGGCAAAGTGAAACTTTGTTGTGGGTTTTCTACTTCGCCCACGATATAGACTTCAATGGGAGCTGGTGTTGCTGTTGGGAGGTCAGTGGGGGTGGGCGCGGGTGGCAAAATTTGGACGGTGGTGCTGGGTGGGTCGTAGGTAATGAGATAACCGGCAGTGATGATGACCGCAATCGCCAAAAGTATTGTGGCAACAACCGACAATTTTGAAGAAGACATTGGCTATTTCCAGAAAAACTATATTCTAATAGGCTTACTTCTAAATTATAGCAAAGTGGTGGCAAAAAAATAGCCCTCGTGGTTGAGGGCTGTGTGTATTTGATGTGATAGTTATTAGCCTTTGACTGCACCCGCCGTCAGACCTTCGATGATACGGCGTTGGAAGACCAGCACCAATACCAACAATGGCACAGTCACCACGACTGCGGCTGCGATACGATCAGCAATAGGCTGCTCGAAGCTGAAACCGCTGAAGTTGGCAATCGCGACGGGAACCGTCTGTGATTCGGGGCTAATGAGGGTGAACGTCAGCGCGAATAGATATTCATTCCAGGCTGAGATGAAAGCCAGCAGGCCAGTTGTTACCAGGGCCGGAGCTGTTAAGGGAACCAGGATGCGCCAGAATGTCTGAAACGCTGTTGCGCCATCTACCAGCGCGGCCTGTTCGATTTCATCCGGTAAACCCTGGAAGAAACTGGTCAAGACCCAAACTGTGAATGGTAACGTAAAGATTGGGTATGAGAAGACGAGCGAGACGGTGGAACCGTAGATGCCGAGGTCGTTCACAATCGTGAAAAGGCCCGACAGAATCGAAATTTGGGGGAACATCGTCATCGCGAGTACGAGATAGAGAACAATCATCCGACCCCGGAAGCGCACCCGTCCTAACGCATAGGCTGCGAACGATCCCACGACCAGTGCCAGGATAACAGTAGCGGTGGAGACAACGGCTGAATTGACCATTGTCCGCATGAAGTCGCTATCTCCGAACAGGTTTTGGAAATTCGCCAGTGTGGGGTCTTCAGGCAAATAGCGGGCGGATGTCAACACCTGAGCGTTAGTGCGGAACGAGATGCTGATGGCATAGAAGAATGGGGCCATGGTATAGAGCGCAATGATGATAACCAATGCCCAGAACGCCCCCCGATTGATGTAAGCTGTTACATTATTGCGTGAGAGGTCCTGGTCGTTCATTCTTGTTCTATCCCTACAAATCTGACGTATAGGACGGTGAAGACGAGAATCATGATGAAGATCAACACACCAACCGCCGATGCGTAGCCGTTTAACCGCCCTGAGACAAGCCGATCATAGTTGTAGTAGGCCATTGATGGGCGTGTGGGATCCAACAATACCTGGAACACATCGAAAGCGCGGAGTGCATCCAGGGTGCGGAAGATCAACGCAACGGCAATTGTGGGACGTAACAATGGCAACGTGATGGAGAAGAACTGCCGGATGCGGCCTGCTCCATCCACTGAAGCAGCCTCATAAACATCACCTGGAATGACCTGTAGACCCGCCAGGAGCAACAGGGCCATGAAGGGAGCGGTCTTCCATACATCAACAGCGATGATGGAGTTCATCCAAGGGCCAGTCGCAGTGAGCCATTGATGATCGCCAGTTTCAATCAATCCTATATCTTTGAGTAGAACATTAAAAATACCTGTCACGTCGGGGCGAAGGACGACATCCCACAAAGCAGCGGCAACTACTGTGGGGATGGCCCAAGGAACCAGCATAGCCGTTCTCATGAGACCGCGACCTTTGAAGCTGGAATTGACTACCAACGCGATTATCAACCCCAAAACCAATTCGAGGATGACTGATACGACGGTAAACCGCAATGTATTGCCAATACTGGTCAAGAAAACGGGGTCTTTGCCTAGAATACGCAATCCTTTGGTACTCCGCAGCAATCGCCAGGTTGTCGCTTCCTGATGGCGTTGGAAATCCTCACGTTCTTCTCTAGAAAGACTGCGGAATGTTTCTTTTTCCTCAGCTTCGAAATCGGATTCTTCCCAGATGATAGTTTCTTTGACACCGGTTGTACGGGCACAATCGTCGGTTTCTTCATCAATCTGACAGTCAACCAGAACGGGTCGGAGACTAATCAGTTTGGTGTAGTTATCAATCCCAACCCAACGCGCTGGTCGGGTGGCTCCGAAAACGTCATCGGTCAAACTGGTAGTGAAAGTTTGTTCCAGCGGGCGAGCGGCAACCAACACCAGCACGGCCAATGTCGGAATCAACAGACTCCAGGCAAAGCGCGTGTTACGAGATGTCAGCGTTTCTTCGCCCTTGAAGATGATGTTGATGACATTATTGAGCCACGTGAAAGCGATGATGAGTGGAATAGTAGCAATGATGAGTGGCAAAGCATTGTTCAGCCCATCGCCAACATTGAACGGTTCATCGGAGACAAGGCCACCTTTGCCCTCGACCCAGAAATTTCGCAGTGCCGCAACGATGAGACCAACGATGATCCACATGAAAGCGACCTGCGCCCAACGGGCTGAAACAATGTCGTACTGTCGCAAACGCCCACCCAGACGGATCAGCCCAAAGCCAATCAAGAGGGTGAGGAGAGGGACCACAAAGCCAAAGTTGTTCAAGTAGGCTATCAAGAAAGACGGTGGAACATCTTTGGGGATGGCGCGTTCCAGGGTTTGCAAGCGGCCATCTTCGAGACGTTGGAATTCGATATTAATCTCGAAATCATCATCTTCCAGCGCCAGATTTTCTTCCTGGATGCGGTCCCGAACCAACTCGATGGGAATTTCAGATGTCAGTTCGATATCATCGACACTGATGAGGCGATCACCATCCATTACGCCGGATAGGTCGGCTGGGCCGCCAACTAGTGGAGTCAATTCAAAGTAAGGGGTCAAGTCCTGTGCCGGAATTGACTCGACTTCAAGACCAATCGCCGCAACATCATCGGATGGAACCCGAAGTTCAAAAAGGTATTCGTAGTCGGGCAGTGGCACGTCTAATGTGATAGATTCGCCATCTCGATAGACCTGTAGTGCAATGGTTTCATCCCCAGCATTGGAAGCTGTGGTGAATGCACCAGCCAGGGCGGTTGTTAAATCCTCTTCAGACATTTCTTCGGCATTGAGTTCAGTCTCGCCGACAGCCTGCAGAATATCATCATTGACCAAACCAGCTTCGGATGCTAACGATTCTTCATCAACGGCCAGAGAAAAATGAGCCTGATTCTCGACATTAGGTTCTGGTTCAACAAGGTGAACTTCGGCCCCAATGCCAACATACTCTGGGCCTTGTGTGACTTCGCGGATTTCATCGTTGGTCACGATGGAGTAGAACAAATATCCAAAAGCAATAAACCCGATAATCATCAGCAAGCCACTCACCAACTCAAGTGAGATAGCTTCCTGATCAGTGGGGCGTCGTCGCCCACCAGCGGGGACTGTTGTCATTGTGGTACGCCCTCCATTTCTATAAAGAAATTACTCAGAAAAATGAAAGTCTGGGGGCAGAATAATCCGCCCCCAGAAATAACCTTAATTGTCCGGATTCAGCGGTTTACGGGAAATCGAAGCCGAGATCTGCCAGATCGAACTCAAGTTCTTCCATAGCAGTTGCGGCATCCACTTCACCAGTCAGCACACTGTGGACGGCAGTGTAGTACAGTTGCGATACATCATTGTATTGCTCGGCTGATACCGTGGAGGGGCGGGCAGTGGCGCTGATAAACACATCATAGAGGCTGCCGAAGAATGGAGCGGCTTCCAGTACGTCCGGATCTTCGTAGAGAGCCTGAATGGTGGGGTTATAGCTACCAACAATGGCGCGTTCCTTCTGCTCGTCATAATTGGCGAGGAAGGCGGCCAGGGCCACTGACGGCTCAACATTTTCGGAATACTTCGAGACGGCCAATTGCCAGCCACCCAGTGTGGCGGCGCTCATGCCAGCCTCAGCGCCCGGCAGGGGCTGTACGTCGAACAAGCCAGCAATCGCGCTGTCTTCGGCATTGCCCAGGCTATAGGCATACGGCCAGTTACGCATAAAGGCAGCATTGCCGGCCTGCCATACTGCACGCGCGTCCTCTTCCATGAAGCTGAGGACACCCTCGGGGCTGATAGTACCAATCCAGCCAGCGGCCATTTCGAAAGCACCAATCGCGGCCTCGTTGTTCACGTCAATGACACCTTCGGGGGTGATGATGACGCCACCACCAGAGGAAGCCTGCCATTCGAGAGCATCACAGGTCAGACCTTCATAGGCATTACCTTGCCATACGAAGCCCCAGAAATCCTCGTTGCCCTTCTCCCGCTCGCCAGCCTGAATTGCAGCAGCGGCAGCTTCGAGGTCGGCCCAGGTTTGAGGTGGCTCTAAACCATATTCTTCCAGCAGGTCAGCGCGATAGTAGAGTAGACCAGCGTCGGTGAACCAGGGTAGACCGACCAGGCGGCCATCAACCGTGTTGTTCTCTACGATGGCGGGGAAGTGGGAGTCGGTGATTTCGGCGTCCAGGTATTCACTGAGGTCAACCATGTGTTCGGCCAGGATACCGGGCCAGATCACGTCGATTTGATAGACGTCAATTTCACTGCTCTCGGCCTCGGCAAATTGCAGATATTGAGCAATCGTCTCGGTCGCGCTGTCCGGGCGGGCAACCAATTCGACGGTAACGTTGGGGCAGGCGTCCATGAAGCGGCCTACCTGAGCAGTCACAATATCGAATTCCTGGCCGACCGAACCGGCGATAATGGTGACGGTCACGTCGTCATCGGTGCCGCACCATACCTCATGGCTGTCGAACGCAACAGCATCGTGTCCGGCAGATGGCAACAAAGCAATTGCCAGAGCGGCTACAATAGCCAAAAGTGCAAAACGCTTAAGCATTGGGATAAATCTCCTCTTTATCTAAAAACTTGATTTGTTGGTCAGGAAGTTCTGATGGTAGTGTTGTGATACTTCTGATAAACACCTCCTAAATATCAAGCCTATCTGTAAACAAAATTTCGGGCAAATCGGCAATCCGTTTATATCTGGTTTGGAATTTACCGTGTTGCTCGCTCAGTTAGAAATACCTGGACAGTATCCATACCAGGCAATGCCGGAATTGCACCCCGCCGGGATGCAGTCAAAGCACCAACGGCATTGGCCTGTTGTAAGGCGGGCAGAATTAGGTCTTTACTATCCAGGCTGGCCGCTGGTTGTGTGGCGATTCCCGCCAACAACCCGGCCATAAACCCATCGCCTGCACCAATGGTATCTTCAACCTGTACGGTATAGCCCTGTACAGACCAAAAGGCGGAGGGTGTGATCGCTAGACATCCCGCCGGACCGCGTGTAATGACCAGCAAACGTAAATCGGCGTGCCATAGTGAATGGGCTGCTTCAACCATGTCAATATCGCTAGGCAGGTTGTCTTTGCCAGTCAGGAATTTCACTTCCTCTTCGTTCATTTTTGCAATAGTGGCTTGCTGTAGCCCCGTCAGCATACCAGTTTTCGCAGCATCTAATGACGGCCATAAGGCTGGTCTCAGGTTAGGGTCATAGCTGATGGTGGCTCCGTATTGTCGGGCCATATCTATCGCGGCCAGCGTCGTGGCCCGTACCGGGTCATCAATCAAGGTAATTGATCCAAAGTGAAATATTGTAGCTTGTTGAATCATGGTGTGATTGAGTGAATCAGGCGTCATCAACATATCGGCGCTGGGGTGGCGATAAAATGCGAAACTGCGTTCACCACTGGCCTCGACTGAAACGAAAGCCAGGGCCGTCCGAGCTTTATCTGTGAAAGCGATGGCAGTGGTATCGACATCATTATCGTCAAGGGTGTTTTTCAAAAAATGTCCGAATGGATCATTGCCTAGTTGTGTGATAAAAGCTGAGGGAATTCCGAGTTTTGCCAGGCCCACTGCAACATTAGCTGGTGCGCCACCCGCAACTTTTTGGAAACGGTCGGCATATCCAACCGATACATCACGCGCCAGCGCCACGAAATCTATCAACAATTCACCAAAACAAACAACTTTCGGGTTCACAATGAATTCACCCTTGTGATACCGGCGAGGCAGTCGAGCCACGCACAATGATCTCTAATTCAAGCAACTCTTCGTGACGTGAGGTTTCAACACCCCTCAAATGCTTTAACAGCAAACTGGCACCGTGTCGGCCACTCTCGATCATGGGTTGGCGGATGGTCGTCAGGTTTAAATAAGATGCCAGCTCAATATCATCAAAGCCAATGACCGATAATTGGTCGGGAACTTGATAACCCATATGGCGAGCGGCTTCTAATACTCCGAATGCCTGAGTATCACTGGCGGCAAAAATCGCCGTTGGCGGTTCGGGTAGCAAGAGCAAGTGTTGAGCCTGTTCAATTGCTTTTTGCTGACTGTGTTCGGCTAGAGTTGAAAATGAACTATATACAGATGGCAACTCGATATTGGCTTCAGATAACGCATAACGATAGCCCATATATCGCTCATTTGAAGCACTGAATCCAAATGGACTGTCGCGTTGGTCACCTAGAAAGGCAATGACACGATGTCCCAGTGATAACAAATGCTCCGTTGCCAGTCGCCCACCAAATATATTATCAATCCGCACACAGGAAGCCACGTCGCTTTCAGTTTCAATAAGAACCAGAGGAATATTCATTTTTTCCATCAGTAGGCGATCTTCATCGGAGACTGACATGGATACAACTAGTATGCCATCTACGCGCCGTTGGCGGACGACTTGTTTTAGGTTTTCGCAGTATTTTTCAGCCAAACTGGTGTTATACAAGACCAGATCATAGTCAGAGTCGTCTAGTATTTGTTGGATACCGATTAAGCGTTGGACAAAAGCCGGGCGGGTAAAATAAGGGACAAACACTCCAATCGCATAGGTCTGCCCACTAGAGAGCATTTGTGCAGCGGTATTAGGAGAGAACTCCAGTTCTTCTATTGCTGCTAAAACGCGCAATCGGGTTGTTTCTCGAACTGAGGGATGACCATTCAACACACGTGATACAGTGGCAATTCCGACGTTAGCGTGTCTAGCAACATCACGGATTGTCATGCGAATGAGACTTTGCCCTTAAATAACATGGATATTTTGATATTTTGTTCAATACTAAAACATTTAACATTATGGAACCGTTTCCAAAACTATAACGTGAATGAATAGCTTTTGTCAATTATTTCCGAATGCCAAAATCATTGTGAGAGTCTGAATCGCTGGTTGTTATGAGGATAATTGTAATCGGAATATGCGAATGTGTGGCCTTATCAACGCTGACAGGAAGATGGCTTGACGCTACTTGATTACCGGGCAAGATGGCGATATGCAGGCATTATCGTTGGTTCCCAATTGCCCTGACTCTTGAAATGCCATTAATCAAAATCTCACCCTTACCTATCGCAGTTTTTCCAGTTCCATATTATAATCGTGATGTAACAGATCAGAAAAGCAAGCTAAAATAATGGTTTAACCCATTCATCTCTCACAATTAGAGCTAGTGATAAAGTGTGTTGTAAACAGTGATCTGTTAGAAATCAGTTTCATTTGCGGTTGAAGATAGAGATACAGGTTGGATAGGTTATGGCTTCAATACCCCGTATCATGGTTTTGGATACAAAGAACCGCCTGGGGAATATTGTGCGGGCGGCGATGAACATGCTGGATCGACGTTATATTATGATCGAGATTCCTTCTCCAGACGAGGCACTGGACGAAGTGTTTCGCATGGAGATAGACCTGGCAGTTACCGCTTATAAACTGGATGATACCATGAATGGCATCGAGTGGGCCGAACGAGCGATCCGTGAGCGAGCTGGCGTCCCGATCATTGTGGCTACATCTGATGAGGACCTTCAACCGTCGGCTTCTCGAGTACAGGATACGCCTTTCCAATTCATTCCCTACACTTCTGGTGAACAGTTCTTGCGATCTATTCGTATTGGGCTGGATGGTGAACATGTGGTGGCAGCGGAGGACACTGAACACCGCGCTCACCTGGACTTAGGTCCGGTTCCTCAGCTCGACCTGGGCCGCGCTGCTGCGATTTTAAAGAATTCAATCCGCGATTTGGGAGCTATTGGAGCATTGATTTCGGATCGTGCTGGTCGTATTGTGGTTGATGAAGGCGCAACCAGTTATATTGATAAGGCCGAAGTTGCAGCAATGCTGGGGCCAAATTTTGCTCAAGCGGTGAAGGTCGCTCCCCAGGTGGGTGGTAGCGGGTGGACCATGAACTATATTGAGGGTGACCGTTATAATTTGTTTGCGCTGGCAATCGGCTATCATTATTTCTTGTTATATCTGGTTGATGCCGCTAATAAATATGTGTTTGGCAATATCACTCGCACGGGGCGTCGTGATGTCAATAAGATTATTGATATGTTGGGGGATGCTGCTTGGCACTATTCTCAAACAGCAGAACCGGAGGTGGTGCTTGCTGCCGAACCAGTAGCCCCAGTAGTTGAGGCTGTGATTGCCGAGGAACCAGCTGCTGAAGCACCCGCCCCAGAGGAGTTGGCCTCTAAATTATTTGAAGAACAACTGGAGCCAGTTGACAATCTTGATCTCGATGTACTGTTCAGTCAGCAGGCGGACGAAGCCGCGTTCGCAGATTTGTTCTCAGCAGACCAATTGGAACTGGACGACGATTTATTGGCTGATCAGGGGTCGGTCAGCTATGAAGAAGCCCAAAATATGGGGCTTCTTGGGGATTGATTGTTTCTAAAGACCAGCGATATATTTCATAGATCATTGAAATTGAAAGTGTAATCGAACCGGGCATTTGGGTCCGGTTTCGGTTCTATAGTTAATTGAGGATGACGTAGTGTCGCACAGAGATGATGCCCTGATCGGGCAGGTTTTGGATGATTATAAGATTGAGCGTCTGTTGGGCAAAGGTGGTATGTCGAAGGTCTATAAAGCCCTCGAACAGACAATGAGTCGTGAAGTGGCACTCAAAGTCATCACGCTTGAACGAGATCGTGCAAAAGAGCTGATGCGACGATTTCAACGCGAGGCGCGGGCCAGTGGCAAACTTTATAAACATAATAATATCGTCACTATTTTTCGCTATGGGTCTACAAGTGATGATCGTCATTATCTGGCAATGGAATTGGTGGAGGGTGAAACACTGACACAACGCTTAGGCCGTTATAAGCGTAATCAAGCTTATATGCCTTATGGAGAAATCATCTCCATTATGCGCCAGATAGCGGATGCGTTGGATTATGCTCATCAGAATAACATCATCCATCGTGATATAAAACCATCCAACATTATGTTGGAACGTAAGACAGAACGTGCCGTGCTGATGGATTTTGGTCTTGTTATGGAAATTAAGACTGATGACAACAGTACACTGGGTACTGCTTTCGGTACACCGCGTTATATTGCGCCAGAGCAGGCCATTTCTTCGCACCAGGCCGTTCCTCAGAGCGATATCTATTCGTTGGGCGTGATTGTATATGAGATGTTGACGAGCAAGACGCCCTTTGAGGACGAGTCGGCGATGAGCTTGGCGCTCAGTCATATTACCAGCCCACCACCTTCGCCCCGCGAATTTCGTCCTGAGCTGCCGGGTGATGCTGTGAATGTTATTATGAAGGTACTCGAAAAGCAACCTGAAGATCGCTATCAAACGGCCATGGAATTGGTGGATGCACTTGAGGTAGCATTACTTCACGATGAGGCGATGACTGCTGCTCCTGCGACCACATCAGTAACTACTACAGTAGCCAGTGACGTGACTGAAGATGTGCCACTCTATACTCCGACCCCGGCTTCTCCTTCGCAGGCCGCGGTCAGAATTAAGTCACCAAAGAAATTAGACGCTGGGGAGGAGAAACGCCGGAACTGGTTGCCTTACTTGGCACTGTTGGTAATGTTGATTGTGGGTGCGGGGGCTGTACTTTTGCTGAGTGGTGGCAACGATGAGTCGGCAGGGGATGGCAGATTTAGTGGCGAGGATATTGTTCTTGTCTACGATTCCGAGTCGTTCACGTTTTACAATGCTTCCGATCACATATTTAATATTACTGGCCTTAAGTTTGTCGCGGATCTAACATGTGGATCAGAGTTTTGCACCCACGATACTCAATTTTGGGGAGCCACAGAAACCGTCCCCAACATTACACCTAACAAATGTATTCATATCTATCACATTGAGGATCAAGTACCTTTGCCTGATTTTTGTCAAGGAGATGATAGTAAAGACATCCCCCTCCGTAGCCGGATTCAGCAAAGCTACTATTGGGTTTGGGCCGATGCGGAAAATGATACCGGACAATTTGGGGTGATATATAACGGCCAGCAAATCACGACCTGTCAGACCAGTGACCAGCGATGCACTTTCTCCTTGCCACAATCAATGATAGTAACAGAGACGCCAGAGACACCGGAGTAGCCGTTGGAAATTACGGTCACCCCCTATTCCTCCCGCCAGCGTCGCCAGGTGATACGGTTTGCTCGCAATCAGTCACGGACACATTATCACCTGGACTGGCATCCGCTTTCGACTTGGTTGAAATCGAATGACTATTTGGCAATCCTCGCCCATGATCAACAGAAACAGTTGGTCGGGGCGTTGATGTTTTCACCAGCCATTGATGGCGTCGCCTGGTTACGTTTAGTTGCACTGCACGACAACGCTCCAACGAGTCTTTTCCACACCATGCTGACTCAGGTATATATGCTTTGCCCAGATTATCATATTCAGGAGATTGCGGTGCTGGAAAGCGAACATTGGCTGGCGCATTATGTAATTACTGGCGGCTTCCAGTTGATAGATCGTGTCATTCATCTACGGCGTCCAGCTGGAGGCGATTTGCCTATTCCTGACCTTAAGATTCGGCGAGCCATGCGGCGAGATCTACGTACTATCGAACTGGTAGATCATGCAGCGTTCGCGCCCCATTGGCAGATGCGAATCGATGATTTCCAGGAAGCCAATCGTCATGCTTGCTGGTTTACCGTAGCCGAAATAGATGACCAAATCGTAGGTTACCAACTTTCCACACGTTATGCTGACGCTATCCATCTAGCGCGGCTGGCAACTTTGCCCGAATTTCAGCGTCGAGGGGTGGGTCGGGCATTAGTGACTTCACTGATTCGCAAATTCCCACGACACCCCATTACCGTCAACACTCAAGAGACCAATCATGCCTCTCAGTATCTCTATGCTCGTTTAGGTTTCCAAAACCAGCGTTGGGAGACTCCAGTTTGGAACCTAGAATTATTGGATAATTATTCATGACAGTTGTTTATCAAGAATCTGATGCGGATTTACGGTATTTAGGCCAGCGTCGTTTAGCGATAATTGGCTATGGCAATCTGGGCCGCTCGTTTGCGCTCAATTTGCGGGATAGTGGCCTGAATCTGGTGGTGGGCAATAATCCCGATAAATATGCGACTCTAGCAGCTAATGATGGTTTTATCGTGCAGTCCATTGCCGAAGCAGCGGGCCAGGCCGACACCTTGTTGCTTATTATCCCCGACGAGGTGATGCCACGTGTCTATCTGGATCATATCGCGCCACAACTTCGCACTGGCGACTTGTTGGTCTTTGCCTCTGGCTACAATGTGGCTTATGGTTTCATCGAACCTCCAACTTATGTTGATGCAGGCTTGATAGCGCCCCGCACATTAGGTGTCGGGGTTCGCGATGGCTATTTGAATGGCCTGGGCTATCCGTGTTATGTATCGGTGGGGCACGATGGTTCCGGTCAAGCCTGGAACCATCTCCTGGCTCTAGCCCGGGCATTAGGGGCGTTGCGACAGGGTGCAATTGAGGTATCGTTTAATCAGGAAGTTGAACTCGACTTATTCACACAACAGGCTGTTCTCCCTGCATTGCACCATCTTCTGTTGACAGCGGTCGATGTTTTGTCGCAGGAAGGATATCCGCCGGAAGTCGTGTTGACCGAACTTTATCTGTCAGGGGAATTGGGGATGTTGCTTTCTCGCGCTGGCGTCACGGGTTGGGCCAACGCACTTCAGATGATGTCGCCCACCGCCCAATATGGTCTGTTAACTCGCACTGGTCGGTTTCAGGAGATGAAATCGCAACGCCAGATGGAAGCCATTCTCGATGATATTCGGCGCGGCGATTTCGCGCAGGAATGGGTATCGGAACATAATGACGGCTATCCGCGTCTTGCCAATCTGCGGCGTCGTTTTCAGGAGACCGATATGTGGCGATACGAGCGTGAGGTGCTAGATATTCTGCGTGGCCTGGATCGTGGCATAGACGACGAATAGCCGCTACAATTGCCAACCTATCGACCAATTTGAATGGATTATCAATGAGGAAGTAGTCTGATGGGTGATCGGAAAATTCGCGTACTCATTGCTAAACCCGGTCTGGACGGGCATGATCGCGGCGCAAAAGTTATTGCCCGTACCCTGCGCGATGCCGGTATGGAGGTGATTTATACGGGGTTGCGTCAGACACCGGAGATGATTGTGGAAGCGGCGTTGCAGGAAGATGTTGACGTGATTGGCATTTCCATTCTGTCAGGCGCACATATGGCGATTGCTCCACGCCTCATCGAATTATTGAATCAGAATGATATGAATGATGTGAAGGTCATCATGGGGGGAATCATCCCTGATGACGATATTGCAGCGTTGCAAGAGGTCGGTATCAGTGGCGTTTTTGGCCCTGGTTCCAGTACCGAAGCAATTGTTGAATTCATCAATGGATTGGTCACGTGACAGACATCAATGCACTAGTAGACCGGCTGCTGGCTGGTAGTCACCGGGCGCTGGCGCGAGTCATTTCGCGAGTTGAAGATGGCAATGCCGACGCTTTGACCGCCATTTCCCGCCTCTATCCCCATACAGGCAATGCTTATACGATTGGCGTCACTGGTTCCCCTGGCACGGGCAAAAGTTGTCTGGTCACGGAGTTGACCAAGTATTATCGTCAGCAGAAGAAAACTGTTGGCATTATCGCTGTTGACCCGACCAGTCCATTCACAGGTGGAGCTGTGTTGGGTGACCGCTTTCGGATGCGCGATCTGTCGGGCGATGCTGGCGTATTCATTCGTAGCATGGCGACACGCGGGCAATTAGGCGGGCTTTCGCGAACCACGTTCGATGTGATGCGCGTGCTGGACGCTGCTGGTTTCGATTACATCATCATTGAGACCGTTGGTGCAGGACAAAACGAAGTCGAGATCGCCAAAGTTGCCAATACAACGGTGCTGGTGGAAGCGCCTGGCATGGGCGACGATATTCAGGCCATCAAAGCAGGTATCTTAGAAATCGCTGACGTTATTGCTGTCAATAAAGCGGATCGACCAGGCGTTGACAATACACTACGGGCACTTAAGGCTATGCTTGAATTGGGACATCGCAAACGCCTAGTTAGCCATCATGGGCAGGCGATGATGCAGAGCGACAGCAGGCGTGTGGTGGATGATTTGTGGATGGTGCCATTGGAGAAAACGGTGGCGGTGTCGGGGGAAGGTGTGCCCGCATTGGCGCAGGCCATTGCCAATCACCATGCCTATCTAGAGGAAACAGGCATTCAGGGAGAACGAGATCGAATTCGTCTTTACAATGAACTGATGAACCGGCTTCAAGTATCATTATTGAATGAGTTATTGTCGGCAACCGCGCCGGAAATGCTGGAAGATACGATCCAACGTATGTTAGACCGTGACTTAGATCCGGCCAGTGCGGTACAGGTATTGTTAGGCAGGAAAGGGCAGATCCAGTGAATATCGTAACAGTATTGTTGGCGCTTACGGGCGCTATTGGCTTGGGATATGGATTGAGTGTGGTCATCAAGCAGCGTATCGAAATCTACCGACGGGGCGAGATTCATCTTTATGAGGGCCGTCCTGCAATGGCAATTGGCGGGGGACTATCTATTGCTGGTTTGGGGGCGCTTGTTCTAGGTGGGTTTGGGTTTACCCCCCTAGCGATGGCTTTCGGCATCTTGTGTAGTATTCTCTATTTCGTTTTGCGCCATATGGCGGACCGGATCGAAGACTCGTCAGAAAGCCTCGCATTGCCTAGCCAGAAAAAAAAGCGATAATAATCATTAACTCCTCATTCACCATCAGACAAGGTAAGTTATGAATCTGACACCAGAAATAATTGAAGATTACTTCCAACGCTATGCCTGGAGCTATACGCGCAGCAGTGAAAATACTTGGATAACAGGTGTCCGCACATCAGTATCATCTTTCCGCATTTTCATCCGTCTGAGTGAGCATTGGGTCTATTTTGTCATTAACCCTTTTGTTGTGGCTCCACCGAACCCTGATGATCGCCTGCGTGTATATTATCATATACTCCGCCTGAACTTGGATATGAACATGACCAAGTTTGGGTTGGATAGTGATGGCGACATTTTCCTGGCAGTCGAAATGCCGACGGAGAATTTCCAATATAGCCATTTTTCTGATGCGCTGAATGGAATTTCGCACCACGCCGAACGTTTGTATAGCGAAATCTTCAATTTGGCACATAACGGGTCTATGGTTGAGGGGCGCTATGATGAAGAATTTGAGCGCGAAGCTGAGGAAGATAGTGACGATTCAATGGACTCTCCGCTACTGCCGGGGTTCTCACCAGGACAGATGACGCCGATGGACGATGTTGGCCTGCCCGATGAATTGCTGAATGATAGTGGCAACGATCATGGTCCAATTATCGCTGGCAAAGAGGTTCGTATCGTTGATGATGAGGATGGTATTCGTATAGAATTTGAAACGGCGCATGATCTTGATGATGAGGATGACGAATCTGCTAAAGATGCCGACATTGCGCCAGATGCAACCGATACACCTGATGAAAGTGATGACCAGAACGACGAGGATTGATGGCGCGAAAGACACGTAAACCTGAACCCAAGCCCCAGGTAGATATACTCAGCTTGATGATTGCTGCTGTTGCTCTGACAGTGTTGGTGCTATTTCTATTTCCCTGGCTGCAAGGGGACGAGGCGCTTTCTGGTCTGGATGTCGGATCACGCAATTTGGTTTTGACAGAGGATTTTCCAGCAGGAATTGTCTTTATTTTGCCACTGGTTACGGGCAGCGTCCTGATCCAATATTATCGGCGTGTGCGAGATACGATGCGACCGCGCCGCCGCAGTGTGACAGCCGCTATGTTGATCATTGGGCTGGTCTGCACGATTCTGTGGGTGCGTATTTATACGCTTAACGCGACTGAGTCGCTGAATACAGACCTTGTTACACAATCAGAATCGCCGGATGACCTTTCCGTGGATCCTGATGCCACGTCGTCGGCGCCGCCCGTTGCTGTTACTCAGCAGGAACCCTATACCACTGGCGAAGTGCTGCAAGATCGGTTCACATTTGAACTCTGGCTCCATCTTGCTTTGGGGATGGCCTTGGTGGTGTTGCCATTCCTCGACCCTCGTCCAGAAGTGGATCCGCCTAATATTTGAAAAAACTGGGCGATTCCCATAACCGCCCAGTTGTTGATTTCACGTTTTGACCCAATCTATTCTCAGCCTTGCGGCACGACAAATATAGCTGTCGTTCGTGCTGGGACGACGAATGCCCCATCGCCGAAAGTTGCTGTCTGAACAATTGGATCGCTGGAGTTGACCTGAATTGGGTGTAACTCAAACGCTAGCCCTGCCAGATCATCCGGCGCAGTGAAACTCAGGTTTTCATCTGCCGCATTGAATACCACCACGATCATGTCATAGTTGGTATCTAGGTCTTCCACGTCACCCGTATCGGCAATGCTCATGATGATGATGCCGGGAACTTGATCGGGACCGGTATTATGGAAAGCGACTCGTGTCATTACATCTTCGCTTGTCGGCAAGCGGAACAGCGGTGAACTCATGCGAATTTGCAATATTTCCTGGAAGTGATTGACCGTCATCATAATGTCATCTGGCCCAGGTCGGATGCTTTCGTTTGCCAGAATAGGCTGCTGAAGTTCCCAGTTGCCCTGATTCTTGGCAGAGGGTGGCAGCCCCACAGCCCAATTGTTCGTCTGATAGGTGAAATCCAGGCGGTTAAACCAGTCGCCAGAGTTGTAGCTATCTCTGTCGAACGACTTAGAGCGCATCATGTCGATACCGGCATGGAAGAACGGCACACCCTGGCTCATCATAACTACGCTGATGCCCATATTGTGCGCCCGAACGCGATCCATCATGCTGCTATCAATTGGCATCTTGTACTGGATCGCATCGAACCACGTCTCATTATCGTGCGCTGAGATATACACAATGTTTTCTTGTGGATCAAGCGTGTAGCCAGCAGGTGCGCCATTATAGTCAATGTCGGACCCGATGACTATTTCGCCTTCGTAGCCCATAAACGAGTAGTCGCGCAGGTTACCAGCCAATCCTATGCGAATCTGGTCGCTAAACAGCAACAGCCGCGCCAGTTGTTCCTCTTCGGTGCGTTCTTCAATACCATTCCAGTCATAGTACAGCCCAGTGGCGAAACCTTGTTCTTGATAGCCTCCAAACGGATTGCCACCGCGCACAGCATCGCGCAGACGGTCATTGAATACACCAATGCCTGTGCCGCCAATGTTCAATTGTGTAGCGTTGGTTCCTCGCGCATTGTCAGCGACTTCACCGAAGTTCCAGCCTTCGCCATACACATAGATACTAGAGCCATCGACACCGTCTTCTTCCATCGTCAGCCCATTCAGCGCCTCGCGTACCTCGACCATATCGGCTAGCATATGATGGCCCATCAGGTCGAAGCGATAGCCGTCTACCTTGTAATCAGTTGACCACACCAGTACCGAATCGACCATTAATTTCTGCATCATGTTATGCTCGGTGGCAGTGTTAGAACAACACGTACTGCTGGCGACCCGGCCCTGTTCATCTAGACGATGATAGTAGCCCGGCACAATACGATCCAGCACAGAACGCTCGCTCTGGCCGCTGGAATTGGTATGGTTGTAGACCACATCCATCACGACCCGCAGGCCAGCCTGATTGAGCGCCATCACCATCTGGCGGAATTCGATGATTCGTTGCGGGCCGTCCGGATCGGTAGAGTAACTGCCTTCGGGGACGGTGTAGTGCCAGGGATCATAACCCCAGTTGAAGGCATCTAGATCATAGACCGATTCGATAAGGGCTTGTTGCTCATCAGAATCGGGTGCAAACGCGCTGAGGTCGTCGAAGGTTTGACCCTGCCATGCGCTGCGGTCCTCGTTGATGGTGGCGATGTCGAAAGCAGGTAATAAGTGTAGATGCGTTAGACCAGCATTCGCTAGCGCCGCCAGGTGTGTCATACCTGCCGACTCGCTAACGGTGAAGGCCATGTAGGTTCCCTGATATTCAGGCGGTACACTCGCATCATTGACGCTGAAATCACGGATATGCAGTTCGTAGAGGACAATGTCTTCGGGCTGGGCGATGGCAGGCTTTTCATAGCCATTCCAGCCATCCGGCATCAGCGACGGATCGGATAGATCAACAATCTGGCTGCGCTGGCTGTTCATTGATAGACTGAACGAGTAAGGATCGGTTACCAAATTCGTCTCGACCTGACTTGTTGATGGTGCATAGACCGCAACCTCGTACAGGTAATACTTCCATGTCCAGTCTGCCGTACCCGTGATGTTCCACACGCCGATATTTGGATCAACTTCCATATCATAGACGGTGCTTTCTGTTGCAGAGTCGGCATCATCAAACAGGTGCAGCCGAACTGAGTGTGCAGTGGGAGCCCACAATTTCAATGATGGTACATCACCCTCATAAATCGTGCCCAAATCACCATCGTAAGTGTATAGATCATCCAATACACCAGGGATTTGTAGACCTGTCGCACCCAACACAACCTGACTATCATCAAAGCTCAGATAGCTAGCATAGATCGCGAGTTGCCCCTTCAGAATTTCTGGCACAGCGTCCAAAGCATCTTCAGGCAGCCGCAGTGTCAGATAGTTCTCCATATGGGGGAATTGGGCGATAACGTCATCACTCAGTCCATTGCGATCATAGCTTAACTCAATGGCTTCGCCGCCAACAATGACACCATCAACCAATTCCAGCTCGCCAGTTGATGAGTAATGCAGTGTATAGACGCTGTTGGGAATTCGGTTAATGTCCCAGGCAATCGTATCGTGACTGACCCAATAGGCTCCAGCTTGTGTGATGTCGCCAACGGGCGGCACTGGTACTTCCCCCTCGAACGTAATTGTCATGATATTGGTTGATGTATCAAAACGAAATTCGACAAGGCCGTTATCCTCCGGTACAAAGAACTGAATATTCGGGCCATCGCGTTGTCCATCAGTCCCATAATTCAGCGCCCAGCTTTGGTTCAGGGCGACTTTTGCCTCATAGTTGCCTGCCGGAAGATCTGTGGTAGCGAAGATGTAGATGCCATCACCGTCGGGGTCTTGTAACCAGGAACGCAGACAGTCGGGTGCCCATTCGCCGAGACAGCCGATTTCATCTTGATAGTTGCCAGGCACATTCGCCACAAGATGGTTGACACTATCGGCGACCCAATGCGTGTCATGGCTGTATAAGAACAAGACACTGGTATCTCCCTCTAATACCAATTGGATATTGGGGCCGTCGTGTTCGGCGTTCAGGCCATAGTTTTCGTCCCAACTGTTGTTGATCGCGACTTTATACTCATATTCACCCGCTGTTAGATCAAAACTGGCATACCACAGATTGTCCTCTTCATCAAAAACAAGCTGAGTTGCCTCGCACTCCGGTTGCCAGTTGTCCGGACACCCTAGTTGCTCCTGGATAGTGCCAGGAATGCTAACATTATCCGGTTGTTCGGTGTTAGACGGCGACATACCGGCAGTTGGTAACGGTGTTGTTCCGGTTGCAAACCACACACCAGCATCGGGTGATTCTATGGCTTCTGGCGCGTTTTCTGAAAGTCCCACAACAGCGGTGGGAGATGTGGTGGTCAACACCAAGAGTAGTAGGGTGACCAATAGTGATAAACGAACCCATCGGGGTTTTAACATTTTTCCTCCATCAGTAAACACAATTCATTTCAACCTGAATTGATTTTCTCCAATGGCAATCTGATTGTCAATCAATCGGCAGGTTGTTGCCCGATTGTTGTTCATCACTCTCGATCTGGGTTATTGACAACCATTGTACGCGTTGCAAGCGTACTCCTAATCCTTGTGGGTGTTTTGAATTCCAGCCGAGAAGATATAGGATCGAACATGTCACCAGGGGTGCATTCCAGATTGGGGGCAAAAAGAGTAAACTGGGAGAAAAGCGAGAAGGGTAAACAACAATGAAGTTGAGCGATGAAGAACTGTTGGCAGGACTGAAGGCCAGGGCAGAAGCAGAGCTGGAACGACTGATAGCAGAGAAAAAGTCAGCTAAGGAAATCAGCTTGGATGAGATTGAGGCCTTGGCGCATCAGGCTGGAGATGCCATCAAAGCGGAGATAACGGCAGGGTTGGTGGCACAGGCGAGCGAGGAAGCGAAGCCAGAAGGAGGCGTGAAGTGCAAGGGATGTGGGGTCAAGATGCGTAACAAGGGCAAGAAACCCAAGTATGTCAAGACGACCAGTGGGGATGTGGTCGTGCAGCGCGGTTACTACTATTGTGAGACATGCCGGATCGGCGTTTTTCCCCCTGGATCAGCAGTGGCGGCTGGGCAAGAGCCAGTATAGTGCGACACTGGCCTGCCAGTTGGTCTGGTTAGGCGGGTTGCTGCCGTATGGACAGGTAGTGCAGGTTATGGAGCGGATCGGGCGGCAGACCATTCCGCAGAGCAATCTGTGGCGCGAGGTACAAGTGCAAGGGGAACGGCTACAGGAGGCAGTTGTGAAGCAACGTACCAGGGTATCGCCCGAACGGATTATCCTGGAGAGTAGCGACCAAGATCACCAAACACCCCAGGGGATAAGTATGGATGGGGGTATGGTTAATATCCGCGGAGAAGGCTGGAAGGAAATGAAAGTGGGCACGGTCTACACCATCGGAACGGCTCAACACGAGGACCCCCTCACGGGCGAAACGGTTGACTTGCCAGCTGCCGAAACAACTTATTACACGGCGGTGCTGGGCAATGTGGCGCAGTTCAGTACGGCACTCTGGGCGCTGGCGGTTCAACACCGTATTCCTCAAGCTGCTCGTACCAGTGTGACTGCCGACGGAGCTGAGTGGATCTGGAACCTGGCGAATGATCTTTTTCCCGATAGTACCCAGATTGTGGATTGGTATCACGCCATGCAGCACTTGGCGCAAGCCGCCCATGCGCTTTTCCCTGACGATGACGACCATGCTCGCCGCTGGTTTCGGCGTATGAAAACGCCACTCTTTCGCGGTGAGATCTTCAAAATTACCACGGTTCTTAATGACCACGGTTTATCCGACCATGCCCGTTATTTTGACCGTCATCAACGGCGTATGCACTACCAGCAATTCCGTGCTGACGATTGCTTAATCGGATCAGGTACCGTCGAAAGCGCCATTAAGCAATTCAAAGTCCGCTTGACTGGCCCTGGTATGCGCTGGGAACGTGCCAATGCTGATCGCATGTTAGTCATTCGTTCTGCTATCCTGAGCAATGAATTTGATGCGCTATGGGACGCTGCCTGATGTTTGCCCCTAATCTGGAATGCACCCGGTCACCAGTTGTATGTTTCCACAGTCTGGTGCATAATGTAACCAACATCATTGGATAGGTCTTGCATGACACATTGGTTGCAGACAAATAACGCTTACCAGAGTAAACAGACTAAACACCCTGATCGTTTGTCGTTAACAACACTGGCGCTTTGATAGGTACAATAAACTAGGCGTCATTCAGCAGATACGATCAATAGTTGGTGATGGTTTTCAACCCTTTGATAGCAAATGGTACAGGTATTGTTAATCAAGGATAAAGAGGGAAAACACCGAACACAGGCTGAATGAATAACCAAATAATGTGTAAATTAGCCAGCACATCACTGCCGCTATTGGCAATGTGCATTATGTGTGATTCGTTTTCCCACCAACAACTGAATCTGGTGCGTTGTGTTCTTGATCTGTAACCGCGGTCATGATTGGCCTCGGTTATTTGTTTTTATAGGACAATGGACAAGAAGATAACGGCACTGGAGCCACAAAAACGGAATAATGACCGCATCAATGTCTACTTGGATGGCGAATTTGCTTTCGGTCTTGATATGCTGACTGCTGTTCGTCTCAAGATAGGACAGATACTCTCCGCTGCCGACATTGCCCAACTGCAACAAACTGATGGTATCGCACAAGCTTATGAACGGGCGATTCGCTTTTTGGGGACGCGCCCCCGCAGTATTACTGAAATCCGGCGCAAGCTTCGAGAAAAAGATATCCCCTCTGAAATCATTGACATCGTTATCGAACGTCTAGAAACGATGGGGTATGTTAATGATTTGGAGTTTGCCCGATTATGGGTGAAGAATCGCCAAGAGTTTAACCCGCGTGGCACGATGGCGTTGCGATTCGAATTGCGAGCTAAAGGTGTTTCCGATGCTGTCATTGACGAAACACTGGCCGACTTCGACGCAATGCCCGCAGCTTTGGCGGCTGCTCGTTCTAAGCTCAGGAGTTTGCGAAGAACGGATGAACGCACATTTCGGCAAAAAATGGGCAACTTTCTGGTGCGCCGTGGCTTTGGTTACGAGACCGCCCGTGATGTAACGGATATGTTACTACAAGAACGACAAGCGGAATATGACACGGATGACAGCATTGAGGAGTGAAACTCATGGATATTGTACTAGCCCTAATAGGGCTGGTGGTTGGCCTGGTTGTTGGTGCTGGCACTTTACTGGTAATGCAAACCCAGCGAGCCAACAGCCGACTTCAAAAGGCTGAAGAAGAGGTTCAGCGTCTATTATCTGATGCCAATGCCAACGCCAAGCAAATTACAATTGACGCAAAAAATGACGCGATCAAGTTGCAAGAAGATACGGAGAAGATATTACAAAAACGACGCAATGAATTGGAAAACGAGGAAGAACGACTGGCCCGACGGCGCAACGACCTCGACCAGCGATTCGACCGTCTGGAGCAGCGCGAAAAAGATCTGAACAAACGTCAAAGTGCATTGGATCGGCGACGTAACGAACTCCAGAAACTTTGGGATGAGCGAACTATCGAGTTAGAGCGTATCGCTCAGATGACCCGTGATGAGGCACAACAGCGGTTGTTGTCAGCCGTTGAAGAAGATACACGGCAAGAAATGGTACGCCGCATTCGCGAAATCGAGGCCGAAGCTAAGGTCGAGTCAGATCGTCGCGCCCGTGATATCATTGCGCTTTCGATTCAACGGTTGGCCTCTGAACACGTCAATGAAGTGGCGGTCTCTGTTGTCCCTTTGCCATCAGATGATATGAAAGGGCGCATCATTGGACGTGCCGGTCGTAATATCCGCACGTTTGAACAGGCGGCTGGTGTGGACGTAATTGTAGACGATACCCCCGAAGCTGTTACCATCTCCAGCTTCGATCCCGTTCGGCGCGAAGTGGCTCGACGATCCCTGGAGAAACTTGTTCTCGATGGGCGTATTCATCCGGCTCGTATTGAAAAGCTGGTTGATGATACGCGCAAAGAGGTGGAACGTATTGTGGTGGAAGAAGGGGAACGCGCTGCATACGAAGCCGGAGTCGCCGGGTTGCATGTCGAAATCATCAGAGCATTGGGCCGTTTGAAATTCCGGACCAGTTACGGCCAGAACCAACATGCCCATGCCATCGAGACCGCTCACTTGGCGGGGATGATCGCGGCTGAATTGGGTGCAGATGTCGATATTGCCCGTGCTGGTGGCTTGCTGCACGATATCGGAAAATCGCTCGACCACGAAATCGAAGGCCCGCACGCCATCATCGGCGCGGAATTTTGCTCGCGCTTTGGGGTCAATGGTAAGGTCAAGAATTGCATTGCCAGTCACCACCACGAAGTTGCCCAGGAATGTGTTGAAGCTCTGATTGTCGAGGCTGCTGATGCAATTTCGGGCGCACGTCCTGGCGCTCGCCGGGAGAGTCTGGATGCCTATATTCGGCGTGTGAGAACTCTGGAAGAAATCGCCAACTCGTTTGATGGTGTGGAGCAGTCCTTTGCGCTTCAGGCCGGGCGTGAGGTTCGCATTATGGTTCGCCCAGATGAGATTGATGACCTGGCGTCGGTGCGGCTGGCCCGCGAAATCTCCAAAAAGATCGAGGAGAATATGCAATATCCCGGCCAAATCAAGGTCACTATTATCCGCGAGACACGTGCTGTCGATTATGCACGTTAATTGCCAAAGTTTTGCATTATTCGAGGGCAGATCGCAATCTGCCCTCATTAATATTTAGCCCGATACTGGTTGAAGTAGATGATTCAACTGCCAATAATCGTTGGATAACGCTTCCGCGTCTGCTAATTTCACGGTTCATCCAGGCGAATCGGCAATCTACGGACACGTTTACCACTTGCTGCGTATACTGCATTGGCAACTGCTGGTGCAATTGGTGGCCCGCTCATCTCACCGATTCCTGTCGGAGGATTATCACTCGGAATGATATGCACTTCTACCACTGGCATCTTATCGAAACGGAGCAGCGGATAGTCGTGGAAGTTGCTTTCCTGCACACGCCCATTCTGGAACGTGATTTCGCCGTGTAAAGCTGCGGATAGCGCGAACACAATACCGCCTTCCATTTGAGCTTCAACGGCATCTGGATTGATGGCGATACCGCAATCGACTGCACATACGACCCGATGGACACGCACCTGATTATCACTATCGACAGATACTTCGGCGACCTGTGCCACATGCGACACATTCCAGGTACTATGGCACGCGATCCCACGTCCCCAGCCATCAGGCAATGGTTCTCCCCACCCTGCTGCCGTCGCGGCTGTTTGCAACACTGTCCGCAATGGAGAATCATCCGGCAATAGTGCCAAACGGGCTTCATAAGGGTCGAGGTCAGCTGCTTCGGCCAACTCATCGAAGAAACACTCATTGGCAAAGGCATTCGGAATATTGAAGACAGCCCGCCAGGCTCCCACAGGGATTCCAATTCGGGGAATTGATGCACGAACGGTTATGCCAGGGAAACGATAAGGTATATCAATGCCGTGACGCGGATCGGAGAATGCTGCCCCGACGTGGTGTTCCCATGTCAGGAAGTTGTTGTTGGTGTCCAATCCAGCCCGCATAAAGTGGAAACTTCCTGCGTGATAGAAGTCGTGTTGCATATCGTCTTCCCGGCTCCAAAAAAGTTTGACCGGTACGCCAATTGCTTGAGATATTTCGACAGCTTCTTCGACATAATCTACCTCAAGGCGTCGCCCAAACCCACCACCGAGCAATGGAACGTGTAGATCAAAATTATTCCATTCGCTACTGATGATTTGGGCTTGTTGGGCCGCCCGCTGGCGATTTTGGGTCGGTGCCCAGACAGTTGTTTTATCTTCACGTACATCTGCCACGCCCGTCATGGGTTCCATCGTAGCATGGGCCTGATAGGGGCAACTGTAGATGGCCTCAATCACAGTTGTGGCTTCACTGGTCATACCCACGTTGTGATCGGCTGACCCCTGCACCCGGTCGCGTAGCTCTTGACGAATAGTCTCGGTGTTTAGTTCCGCATTCGGCCCCTCGTCCCACGTGATTTCCAGGGCATCACGGCCTTTGATAGCTGCCCATGTACTCTCTGCCACTACGGCGACTCCAGTGCTAATCGCTGTCACATGGCGCACACCATCAACAGCCAGGGCGTCTATTGCATCAAAATCAGCAACTTCACCGCCGAATACTGGACATCGCGCCACAACGGCCACTAACAGGTCAGGGAATTGAATGTCGCTGCCGTAAACAGCCTGTCCCGTCACAAATCGTGGTTCGTCGAATTGGCCTTTGCGCGTGCCGATGATGCTGAAGTCGGCTCTATTTTTGTATGCAACGTCTCTGGCACGGGGCACGGGCAGTGTGGCTGCAACCTCAACTAATTCCCCATATCCGAGTTGCTGGTCACTGTTTTGGTGAAAGACCACGCCGCTTTCGCAATAACATTTTTCTTTCTCAACATCCCAAATCTGCGCGGCGGCGGTTAGCAACATATCATGGGCAACAGCCCCCGCACTCCGCAAAACATCATAGGATTCTTGAATGCTAGTGCTGCCGCCAGTCACTTGATGACCATAGGCGAAGTCGGCTGGAGCCTGCTCAATGCGAATTTGTGACCAATCGGCATTCAGTTCTTCGGCAATAATCATTGGAAATGCAGTCTGCACCCCCTGACCCATTTCCGAGCGATGGACCAATATGGTCACTGTTCCCGTCGTATCAACCCGCAGATAAACGTTGGGCACAAATTCGGCGACGGAGTCAGCAGCATTGGCAATACTCGCTGACTGTGAACCGCCCGGTAACTGGAAACCGAGGACTAAGCCTGCCCCGGTAGCCATCGATACCTTGATGAACTCGCGACGGTTGAGGTTCATGCTTCACCCCCAATCTCAACCGCACGATGAATGGCACGGCGAATGCGTTGATAAGTCCCACACCGGCAGAGTACCCCGCGCATTGCGGTGTCAATGTCTTCATCTGTAGGAGATGGCTTCTCGTTCAGTAGGGCGGCAGCTGCCATGATCTGCCCTGGCTGACAATAACCACATTGTGAAACATGTTCGGCAATCCAGGCCAATTGCAGAGGATGTGTGCCATCTACCGAAAGTCCTTCGATAGAGGTGACATTACTTTCGGCGGCCTCGGCTATTGTGACCCGGCATGAGCGTGCCAAGTTATCATCAATATGTACATTGCAAGTGCCACACAGACCCAGACCGCAACTATATTTCGTTCCCGTCAAGCCCAATGTGTCACGCAATACCCACAGCAACGGTGTATCTGGGCTTACATCCACCGTATGCTGCTCTCCGTTTACAGTAAGAGAAAAAAGTGCCATAAAAAACCTCCGCTACCCTAGATGTTTTTGAAAAGGTCATTCTATTCAACGGTTGATATCTTTTTTTGACTACCTTTCACGACATTTGACGGTTCATTGACCACGTAACTTGTATAACTATTGTCTTTTTGGGTTGGAGCTTGAATATTGAGGAATGTGTTTTCGACCTTACTCTGCGTTTTTATGTATTGCCCTTGTTTATGTTATGGTTGATTCATCAAGATTATATTCCGATTCGGGAACTATATTTTATAGAGGGTCGTCTTAGAGGTGTAGCAAGCACGAATTCTTATGGAGGCATCTATGCGAAGAAAATCGTTGTTATTGAGTATAGTGATGCTGGTCGCCATTGCGGTTCTGTTGACAGGATCAGACGATGTGCGTTCACAGGATGCGGACGAGGTAGCGCCCCAGGTCATCGACGTCTGGCCACTGCCCGGCGTGGAGCTATCACCTGATGAAAGTCTAACAGTTACCTTTAATCAGGCAATGGATCAGGAAACTGTGGAAACTGCATTCAATGTCCAACCAGCGTTGACTGGCTCGTTTGCTTGGTCAGACGCACGGACAGTGGATTTCTTGCCAGATGGAGGCTGGCAACGTGCTACCGAATATGCGGTGATGATCAACCAAACGGCGCGGGCCGTTAATGGTCTGATGCTGGAAGACACCGTGCTATTCGAGGTCAAGACGGTTGGCCCGCTGGAGGTGGCGGCGATTGTGCCCGATGCTGGTGCTGAAGGTGTAGCTGCCGATGCGTGGATTGTGGTGACTTTCAATCGCCCGGTTGTGCCCTTAGTATCGACAGAGCAGTTGGACGACTTGCCGACGCCCATCGAGATTGATCCGCCAGTTGAGGGTGCCGGCGAATGGCTGAATACCTCGATCTATGTTTTCAATCCAGCAGAAGCGTTGCGTGGCGGCACAAACTATACTGTGCGTGTGCCAGCCGGTTTAATCGCAGTGGATGGCGCTGAACTGGGTGAGGATTTCTCGTGGTCGTTCCGCACACTGCCGCCGCAAATTTTGAGCGTGTCGCCGGGTTCTGGTTCAGATGACGTATTGTTGGAGCGTAATATCCAGGTGCGTTTCAGCCAGCCGATGGAGAAAGCCAGCACCGAGACCGCTTTTGCGTTAATTTATAACGGCCAGCCAGTTGCAGGGACGATTGATTGGCAAAGCAACGACACGACCCTCATCTTTACTCCCGTCGAAAATTTGGTCATCGACTCGCTGTATTTAATTACTGTTGCAGATACGGCACGCAGCGCAGGCGGTGAAGCCAACTTAACTGATGGCTATTCAGGGTCATTCCGTACCGTTCCTTATCCGGGTGTACGGAACACCTCGCCGAATAATGGTCAACGAGAGGTATATCCCGGCAGCGGCGCGACAATCTACTTCCGTTCGCTAATGAATACCGACACGCTGGAAGGCAAGGTGGTAATTTCGCCGGAAACTGAATGGCTGCCGGAAACCTGGGGCAACGATGCGCTTCATTTGCGCTTTGTGTCGATGCCCAACACCATCTATACCATTACGTTACTGGCTGGTGCTGAGGATATTTACGGCAACGCTATCGAGACAGACTACACTTTCAGCTATACCACAGGCGATATCGCAACCTGGGCGTATCCCATCTTCAGTTGGGGTGAAGCCATCTTGCAAACGGGGGCACATCGCCAGGATACGCGCATGTCGCTGATGGTCAGTGGTCAGCCGGAGGTTGAGTTCTGGCTGTATACAATTGATGAGGATGAAATCCCGGCTGTCATTCGCAGGACGGTTGAGCATGGCGGTTACTACTATTACTACGACGAAGACGAGGATTTCTTCTGGGTCAAAGATAGTAACCTGCTGCGGCGCTGGACTCAGACCTTTGATTCTGGGGGCATCGAAGGTGTTCCCAAAGAGGTGTTGTTGGCTTCAATGATGGGTGGCGCGCTGCCGAATGGTACGTACTGGCTCGTCATTGAAATGCCAGAACGCTATGGTGATGATCGAGAAATTTACCAGTTCCCGTTGTCAGTAGTGACGGCTAATCTGACCGTTAAACGTGCGCCCGATGAGACAATGGTGTGGGTGACTGATATGCCTACCAGCAACCCAGTACAGGAAACCACCGTGTCAATCTATCATCGTGGCGAGATGGTGGCGCGGGGGCAGACTGATAGTGAGGGGATCTTCCGTTTTCCGGTTGATTTGGGCGAGTATGCTGGGTTCGATTATATCGAAGCTGAAGGTGCAGGCGCTTATGGTGTTTGGTATAGCTACAACGCTGACCGTTTACCCACTGAGCAGCAGTATCTTTATACTGACCGCCCCATCTATCGTCCGGGCGAAACAGTTTACTTCCGGGGTGTGCTGCGAGATCGTGTAGATATGACCTATAGTGTGCCGAATCGGAGTCTTGCGAATGTTGTCATAATGGCTCCTGATGGGCAACAGCTCTTTTCCGAACAAGTGCCTATGACCGAATTTGGTACATTCAGTGGCGAATTGGTATTGCCGGAGGATGTTGCAATTGGCGATGCCATCATCAACGTGGAAGGTATCTGGCTCTATTTCCAGATTGCTGAGTTCCGTGTGCCAGAGTTTGAAGTCGGGGTAACGGCTCAACAGGATCCGATTTTCCAGGGTGAAACGCTCAACGCTATTGCTGAAGCCTCGTACTATTTTGGCGGTGGAGTGAGCAATGCCGAAGTCTACTGGAGTGCTTATGCCTTCCCGACATTCTTCAACTACACGGGGCCTGGGCGCTACAGTTTCTATAATGAGGAAGCGGAATATTTCTATTCAACCTACATCGGCGATGGCAGCGGCACAACTGATAGTAGCGGGCGATTCGTGATTTCTACGGATAACACGCGCATCGCCACACCGCGCCCGATGACTATCACTGTGGAAGCGTCGGTGACAGATGAGAGTTACCAGTCCATCAGCGGGCGGACAAGTATCACAGCCCATCCGGCGAATGTCTATGTCGGGCTGCGTTCGGATCGTTATTTCGGGCGCGAAGGCCAGCCGATGAATATTGAGTTAGTCGCCGTCGATATTGACAGTGTGCCACTGGCAGACAAGCAGGTCGAGTTGACTGTGGTCGAGGTGCGCTGGTCGCGGACGCCCATCGAAGGCCAGTTTGGTCGCTATTCCTGGACGCAGGAAATCATCGAAGTCGAGACCACCAGTATTCGTACCGATGAGGATGGTAAAGCCAGCTATGAATTCACGCCGCCCAACGCTGGTATATTCAGGGTAAGGGCGACGGCACACGATGAGTACGAACGTACCAACAGCAGTACGTTGCGTTTCTGGGTGATGGGCCAGCGTCCCGTCTGGTGGGGCGAGCCATCACAGACGATTGACCTGGTGGCTGATAAAGATACCTATCAGCCGGGCGACGTGGCGCAAATCCTCATCCCCATTCCTTTCCAGGGGCGTTCGACGGTGTTGGTCAGTGCGGAGCGGGCTGGTATCATGTCACATGAGGTCATTCAGGTCGAGGGTTCAACACTGCTCTATGAATTACCTATCACCGAAGATTTTGTGCCGATGGTGCATTTCTCAGTGACGTTGGTGAAGGGTATTGATGAGGAGAGTCTGAATCCTGATTTCCGCATCGGAACTATTGCGCTCGAAGTGGAGCCGGTACAGCAACGGTTGACCGTCACCGTGACGCCTTCGTCCACGCGCATTCAACCTGGCGAAACACTGACATTTGATGTGGAAGTGACGGACGTTGAAGGTAATCCAGTCCAGGCTGAAATTGGACTGGTGTTGACAGACAAAGCTATTCTGTCGTTGGCTCCGGCTAATAGTGGCACGCTGGAAGACACGTATTATAGCTGGCAGCCAAATCATGTCTATACATCTATTTCCATCACGGCACTGCTAGATCGCGTGACAGATGACACGATTGGCGTGGAGCGAGAGGAACGAGATGGGGATTTTGATGATGGTGTTGTCATGGAATCTGCGGCTGATGAAGCCTATGCGCCAGCCGCTCCGGAAGCTGTCGGTGAAGCGCAGGGGATGGGCGGTGGTGGTGATGCAGCGCCAGAAGTCACAGTTCGTGAGGATTTCCAGCAGACGCCGCTGTGGGAAGCACATGTGGTTACAGATGAGACCGGCCATGCCACAGTATCGGTAGATATGCCTGATAATCTGACGACCTGGACCCTAGATGCTCGTGCGTTGACGGTCCAGACCGAGGTTGGGCAGGCGACTACGGATGTCGTGACAACACTGCCGTTGCTAGTGCGTCCAGTGACGCCGCGTTTCCTAGTGGTGGGGGATCGTGTGCATCTTGCCAGTGTCATCAATAACAATACTGACGAGGAGCAGACTGTCGAGGCTACTTTGCTGGTTGAGGGTGTTGACCTGGAGAGTCAGGCCACGCAGTCAGTCACAATTCCGGCGGGTTCACGAGCACGGGTTGAGTGGATGGCAGTTGCTCAGGATGTGCCGTATGTCGATTTGACGTTCATTGCAATCGGGGCAGATGGCTATCAGGATGCCACCAAGCCCACACTAGCAACTGGCCCAGACGGTACGATTCCTGTATATCGCTACACGGCTCCCGATCATGTGGGGACCGGCGGTGTTTTGCGCGAAGGCGGCGCACGCACCGAAGGCATTAGCTTGCCAACACGCTTGCTAGATACGTCGCAAGGCGAACTCGTGATCCATGTCGATCCCTCGTTGGCGGTGACGACCATCGACTCGATGGACTATCTGTGGAATTATCCGCATCAGTGCATCGAGCAAACCGTCAGCCGTTTCCTACCGAATGTAATGACCTACCGGGCACTGAAAGACCTGAACATTAGTGATCCTGAGTTGGAAGCTGATCTCTATATCGCGTTGGAGTTCGCCCTGGAACGGCTGACCCGTGAGCAAAATCCGGATGGTGGTTGGGGTTGGTTCTCTGGCATGGACAGCAATCCATTGGTGACAGCCTACGCGGTGTTGGGCTTAATCGAAGCGCGGGATGCTGGATTCGAGGTCGATCAAGCGATGATTGACCGTGCCCTGAATTTCGTGCAACACGACTATATCCGCCCGAATGTGGAAACGTCCCGCTGGCGACTGAATCGGCAGGCATTCTACTTCTATGTACTGGCGCGGGATGGTAAGGGTAGCCTGGACGATTTTAACGCGTTGCTCGAATGGCGCTTGAATATGTCCTATATGAGTCGGGCTTATCTGTTGATGGCCTATCACGAGCTTTTCCCAAATGATCCGGCGGTGAATGATCTCATCAGCGACCTGAACACGGCGGCGATTATTTCGTCCACTGGAGCGCACTGGGAAGAAGAGTGGTTGGATTGGTGGAACTGGACCAGCAACACACGCACGACAGCCGTGATTCTGAATGCGTTGGTTCGCACTGATCCTGATAGTGAATTACTACCGAATGCAGTGCGTTGGTTGATGGTAGCGCGACGTGGCGATCATTGGGAAACTACTCAAGAAACCGCCTGGGCAGTCATGGCGTTGACCGATTGGATGGTGTTGACTGGTGAACTGGAAGGTAACTATACCTATGATGTCGCACTCAACCGTGAAGGGCTGGCTGAAGGTACAGTTACGCCCGATACAGTGCGCGATGGGCAGGTATTGCGTGTGGCAGTTAGTGATTTGCTGCTGGATGAGGTCAATCGCCTGGTCTTTGTGCGCGATGAAGGCCCCGGCGTCTTGTACTACACGGCTCACATGAACTTGCGTCTATATGCGTCTGAGGTGGATGCGTTGAACCGAGGTGTTATGGTCAACCGGGAATACTTCATAGACGGTGACCGCGATAATCCTGTCACTAGTGCCGTTGTAGGTGATGTGGTCACGGTACGGCTGACGATCACACTGACGCAGGATGTGTACTATTTCGTGCTGGAAGATCCCATTCCAGCCGGTACAGAACCGGTGGATACATCGCTATTGACGACGAGTCAGTTTGCTGATGGCCCCTCGCTGCGACCCGTGGGCGATGAATGGTTCTGGTATTGGGGCTGGTGGTTGTTTGATCGTACTGAAATGCGTGACGAGCAAGTCAATCTCTATGCTGATTTTCTGCCGCGTGGCACCTATGTCTATACCTATCAGATTCGGGCTAGTGTCCCTGGTGAATTCCAGACTATGCCTGCCGAAGGCTATGCCTTCTACTTCCCAGAGGTGTTTGGCCGTACCAAAGGCATGTTGTTCACCGTTTCTTCGCCTGAAGCCAGCGTCGAATAACGTATCGTACACCGTTGTTTACACAACACTCGCAGGTCACGCCCGGCCTGCGGGTGTTTTTTGTTGACAGGTCTACAATCGGGGTAGAATATCAATCCGATTAGGCATCAGGGAAGGAAGTTCTTAATGGGACATGCGATTGCGATTGTGACAGACAGCACCAGCGATATACCGGTAGAGATTGTGGCTGAACGCAATATTCATATTGTCGCCCAACACATTATCTGGGGTACGGAAAGTTATCTGGATGGCATAGAATTGCCTGTCGATCAGTTTTACGGACGGCTGGCGACGGATAACGTGTTGCCTAAGACTTCGCAGGCATCTGTGGCCGATTTCGTTAATGGTTATCAGAAAGCACGGGAGGCCGACAACGCTGAATCCGTTGTGTGTATCACCCTCTCAGCGGATCTCAGCGGGACATATAACTCAGCGATTCAGGCGGCAGCACAGGTGGATTTTCCGGTGCAGGTGATTGATGCGCGGATTGCCTCAATGCCGTTGGGCTTTGTGGTGATGGAGGCCGCTGATGCGCGGGATGCGGGTGGCTCACTAGATGATATTGTTCAGGCGGTGCGGGCAGCAGTCCCCAACGTACAAATTTACTTTACTGTTGCTAATCTGGAATTCTTACATCGCAGTGGGCGTGTAAGTGCCGCCAAGCGGTTGTTTGGAGACGCGCTCAAAATTAAGCCTCTTTTATATGTGAATGAAGGTACAATTGAAGCTAAAGAGAGCGTCCGTACACGCAGACGTGTGATTCGACGGATTCTGGACATCACAGCTCAGGATGCTGAAAATCGTGAGTTCAAGCGGCTGGGGGTAATACACGGCGCAGCGTTGGATGATGCTGAAGCCTTGCGTCAGACATTGCAGAGCCAGTTTAATCATAACAAAATCTATTTGAACAGTTGTTGCTCTGCGATTGGCGTGCATGTGGGGCCGGGCGTCATCGGGATTGCTTATCAACTCGCGTGAAAGGGAATACATCATGGACTCATTGACACCTGCCGATGTACAGGCAGCATTAAAAGCACAGGGACTTGATATTCAGGTGCGGACATTCGATACTTCAACCGCGACATCTGAACAAGCGGCTGAGAGTATCGGAACTTCATTGGGTAGTATAGTCAAGAGCATCGTATTGATGGTGAATGGTGACCCGATTGTGGTGCTGGCATCTGGTGATCAGAAAATAGACACGCGCAAAATTGCTACTCTATTTGGGGTAGGGCGCAAGAAGGTCAAGATTGCCAAGCCTGATGAATGTCTGACACACGCGGGTTATACACCGGGCGGAGTGCCGCCGCTGGGACATCGTCAGATCCTCCCGATTTATATCGACAGGACACTTTCACGCTTTGAAACGGTTTATGCGGCAGCGGGGTCGCCAAATAGCATTTTCCCCATTGCTTATGCACGGTTGGTTGCTGTGACAAGCGGCATGGTGGAAGACCTTGTTATACAAACATAGGATCAGGACAGATCGTTGGTCAGTTTTCTGGAATTTTCGAACGAAATTCTCTCAATTGCCATTGTTATCATCTCGATATCAATGTTGCTCTATAATCTCACGCGCAATGTGCGAGATCGTGTTACGCGGGCCTCCAGTATTTTGCTGGGGTGTGTGACGCTGGCTTATATCGCAGATGTGTTCATTGCACTAGAACCCGGCCAACATGCTTTAGAAAATTGGTTTCGGGTGCAATGGATAGGTGTGGGGTTGGTTCCGGCGGCGTTATTTCACCTTTCAGATGCGTTGCTGGCGACGACAGGGCTGGTCTCACGTGGGCGACGCCGCAAAGCTGTGCGGGTGTTGTATATTATTGGGGCATTGTTAGTGCTGGCGGCAGTATGGACCGATTTAGTGATTTATGAATTGGTCAAAGAACCTGTCTGGCACATGCAATCGGGGCCGTTGTTTGCCGTGTATTTGGTGTATTTCGTGCTGGCATCCAGTGTGGCACTGTCGAACGTGGTGCGAGCCTGGCGACGTTGTCTGACTACGACGACCCGTCGTCGGATGACGTATTTACTGGCGGCTTTTTTGACACCAGCCTGGGGTATTTTCCCTTATTCATTACTATTTTCGGCACTCTCATCCGGGTTGGATGCTATTTCGGAAATCTGGCTGTGGTTAATTTTCAACGTCGCCAACCTAGCGGTGCTAGCGATGCTAGCATTTATGGCCTACCCACTTTCATTTTTTGGAGCTTATAAACCAGATCGCGTGGTCAAGGCCGAGTTACTGCAGTTTATGTTGCGTGGCCCATTGACAGGCGTGGTAATTGTGGCTGTCATTCAATCCTTCCCACGCATCTCAACTGTGTTGGGGGTCGAAGGGCAAGAGTTTATGACCTTTGCGGCGGTTGGCGCTGTGTTGTGTTTGCAGTGGGGAATCACACTGATAATGCCCTGGCTGGAGAACAACTTGATCTATACGCAGGATCAGCAACAAGCCCGGTTGTTTCAAGAGATTGGCAAGCGGCTAATGACTCGTGCTGATGCTGAACAGTTGTTGGAAGCGATTCTAGCTGCCGTATGCGATCAGTTGCGTGTGCCGACAGCCTTCATTGCCTCAATTGATGAGCGTGGGGCACGCCTGGAGCATTATACAGGCGACATTACTCCGGGGGCAGAATCCCGATTGGCTGAACAATTGTCAACGGGGCCGTTGCCAGCAGATGTGAAACAACACGGTGGGTTTTTCCGGTGGCAATCATTTTGGCTAATCCCTTTGCGGCTAGTACCAACCAATACGGTAAATGGACAAATGACGTTATTAGGACTGTTGGGTGTATGGGCACGTTCGAGTGATGATATACTTCGCGAGGATGAAGAACGGGTTATTCATGCACTCAAAGCACGGGTCATTGAAGTGTTGACTGATATGCGTTTGCAGACTCAGGTTTTGACGACACTAGAGGGATTGGTGACTGGGCCGTCTACATTGCCTCATACAGCCAGTATCAGCGCATATGGCTATGTATCAATGAATGGCGATGTTCAACAACAACCTGATCTCATCCAATTGCGAAAGACGATTGTCGGCAGCCCTGAATTTACGGAGAAGGTCAAGAATGCACTGCGAGATTATTGGGGTGGGCCACACCTGGTCGAGAGCGATTTGTTGCAATTAGGTGTGGTGGATGAGGCAGCGGCTGAAAATGACGGCAATCGGGTAAATGCTCTTCGCCGAGTGCTGGTGGATGCGATTGACAGGCTGCGCCCAGAGGGGCAACAAAACTTCACCCGCACGGAATGGATTTTGTATAACATTCTGGAAATGCGCTTTTTGCAAGGTCGCAAGGTGCGGGATGTGGCGCTGCGGTTGGCAATGAGCCAGGCTGATTTTTATCGCAAACAGCGAGCAGCGATAGAGGAAGTAGCACGGGTGATGGCTGAAATGGAGCATCAACATATCGCTGAGGCGGAATCAGAGATCAGTGGGACAGATGTTCATGCTGTATTTCAATAGATGTTGTTCATATTCAAACCAATGATATGTAGTGAAGCAAACGTTTCAAACCTATTGGTGTGTTGTTGTTATCTTCATAATATCAATATTGGCAAGAGGTGACGTAATCTCTAACCGATCAACCTGGCTCATTTAAACAGTAAACTTTCTGTATGATGAATTTGAATCTACCGCAGCTAATCTTCAGGGCCTTCATCAGTAATACCTCACTTGCGCTCAAACTAAATAGCATGGTAAAGTTTGAAAAGCTCGAATCTTTCAAACAAATGCCTGTGAGGTGACTCCAATGGCTGAGAAAATT
Organism: Aggregatilineales bacterium; assembly: GCA_965215855.1. Taxonomy (GTDB): domain Bacteria; phylum Chloroflexota; class Anaerolineae; order Aggregatilineales; family J027; genus J027. The sequence continues at coordinate 2,507,467 of CBDCER010000003.1, forward strand.
CTGGTGATTGATGATGAGGAAACCACAGTCCAGTTAATCACATATGTACTGGAACGGCGTGGATATGAGGTGATTAAGGCCTATCGGGCGGAGGACGGCCTGCGTAAAGCCTATCGCACCCACCCCGATTTGGTATTGTTGGACATCATGATGCCCAATATGGATGGGTGGGAGGTTTGCCGCCGTCTGCGTGAACTGTCAGATGTGCCCATTATCTTCTTGACAGCCCTCAGCGAAACCCGTGATGTGGTGAAGGGTTTGGAGATGGGGGCCGATGACTACATTGTGAAGCCCTGTGACAATGAGGAATTGGTGGCGCGGGTGCGTGCCCATTTACGCCGGACACCCCAGCCGTCGATTTCAGAAGAATTAGTCTTCGATGGTGGTAATTTCCGTATCAACTTCCTAAACCGCGAAGTATGGGTGAGTGGCAAGTTGGTGCATTTGACGCCGAAAGAGTTCAAGTTACTGGCGATTCTAGTACGAAATGCTGGGCGCGTCCTGGAACGCATTGAATTGGTGAAGGAAGCCTGGGGGCCAGAATATGCGGATGCTACCGACAGTCTGAAGCTCTATATCCACTATTTGCGCCAGAAGATTGAACCTGATCCCCCTAACCCCATCTATATCCTGACAGCGCGAGGCGTAGGATACCGGTTTGCCAACCGGTGATGAGATACAATCTGCCTGATGACCATTCACCAGGCAGACTTTGGATCGTCAGGGTAGTGTGGCCGTTGCGGTTTCCATGAGGATATCGGGAACATCCCATCCTTTTTGTTGTGCCACTTCATAGAATGCTCGCCGAAAGATCAGACGGGCTTCGACATTTACTTCGCTGCCAGGTGGGACAGTGAACGTGAATATTACTGTTTCTGATTCCAGTGCAGGCAGACGTGTATCTTCCAAGATGCGCGTTGGCGACCAATAGGAACCTGTTGGCGTAATTTCCGTCCAGATTTCCTGGAGAATCTTAGCAAAGTAGATGCCTGGCTCATCGGCTAGATTACCAGCCCAGGTGGGAAGTGTTTCTCCTTCTTCTAATTCGAGTCGATTGCCCTGCGTGTCTGTCGCGCTGATGACCAGGAAAATCTGACGCAGGGGTGAGTCAGTCGGAATGTGATGCCCTGCTCTGGTGTTGGTGACAGTGACAGTAACGGTGATGGATTGGTCTTGTTGTTCAACTTCCAGTACAAGCTCGGCGGTATCCTGCAACAAATCCACATCCGCTGCACCGGGTTGTGTATGGGCATGGATGGTGGTCGGATCGCGTTCAATGCCGCCGAAGCCGGGTGCGACGTTGGTCACAATTTCGCCACTAAGGATATATGGCGTGGGCATGTGACATTGTTGGCAGGCCTGATTCCCCTCAAACTCTGGGTCGCTGTAAGGGCTATCCAGCCATTCACCGAATGAATTGTAGATGACCGTATCCCAGAAGACGCCAAAATGACAGGGGGCACAGAACGCGCTTTCCTCGATCAGTGGCAGATAGGTGTCGCCCTCATTGGCATTGACATCGGCAAATGTGCCGAAAAATAGTTGTTCGCCGTCTTCTTCGTCAGTGAAGGGACGACGAATGTCCATCGACAAGACGCCGGGCATGTTAGGATAGGGCAGGCCAGTCGCGGCATCTAAACGTACATCGGCAACTTTGTGGCAGAAATCACAGTGAATACCAAACTCATCGGCTCCCCTGACGGTGGTGGGGTCTGTATCGTAGGGAGCATCTACCGCTGCACCAGGGGTATGACAGGCGGCGCAGTTGCCAGTCGTGTCGGGGAAATCGAGGCGGTAGCCAGGGCCATAGTATGGCTGGGTAGGATCAGGCGGCAAGGGGAAGGGGCCATAGTCGCGGTTGTAACCATAGCGCGTCGAGGGACTCTGGTTGCCGTCAATATCAGTTCCATTATAGATAGTCAAAAAACGAGGATTGGTCGCAGCTCCGGCGTGGGCATTGTTCATCCAATCAGGAGCCAAGATAGTGTGACATCCACCGCAAGCCGACTCGTGATCGCCCATCGGAGGAATCCATTCGTATTCGGGATTGTCGCTGGTCTGATAACGCTCCAGATGGATTTCAACGTCGGAGTGTGGCGGCGCAATATCATCAACTTTTCGGCTGTAGTAGGTATGTTTCCAAGCACTGACGGTAACCGGTATGCCTTCTCCCATGCCCATCAGGAAAAAGCGGCCTTCGCTATCGGTTACTGTCTGAATGGATGTGGCCTGGATGATGACAATGGCATCATCCAACGGGCCTTCTTCATCATATACCACGCCTGAGATCATATTGTTTTCAAACGTGGTGATTAGAGGAGCCGTACTCTGGATTGGGCTACTGTTCCCCATCAATAGCAATCCGCTGCCAAGTAGTATAGTTAATAAAGCAAACCATCGTGTTTTCATGGTCGCTTCTCCTTATTCCAAATCCAAACGATAGACACCACCGCCTTCGGTTGCCGCATACAGATGGCGACTATCCGATGATAATGACAGTGCGTTTACAGATCGCATGAACAGACCATCGTTCATGACTGCCCAAGTCTGGCCGCCATCCTCCGAACGATAGACACCGCCTGTGCGATCTGCGGCATACATGATTTGTGGATTGGTAGAGTAAAAAATGATGTCCGAAATGCTGGCTTCAGGCTCCATGCCTGCGCTTGATGCAATCCAGGTTGACCCGGCATCGGCGCTGCGGCGGATGCTGGCGCGATCTAGTCCGACGAACACGATGTTGGAGTCGGTGGGATGAACGGCTACTGCCAGCGCGGGGAGTGTGGTGCTGAGGCCCAGGTTCAGTTCATTCCAAGTCTGGCCGCCGTCGGTAGTCTTTAGCAAATCGTAGTTGCCAGTGGCAGCATAAACCACGCGTGGATTATCGGGGGCGACGGCTAGCGCAGTTACATTGGCATCTTGAGTGATAGTGTCGTTGGCAGAGACCCAGTTTTGTCCGCTGTCATGCGAAACATAGATGCCAGCGGCAGGTATGTCATCACTAAGTGTTCCAGCGGAATGAAAAGCGGATGTTCCGGCGTAGACGGTGGTGGGTTCGGATGGTGCGAAGACAATAGCCCGCCAGCTTTTGCCGTGCCCCAGATGTTGGGTGACCGATGTCCAGGCGTCACCGCCGTTCATACTACGCAGAATCGTACCGTTCCAGTTGTTAGCCGCCAGGATATGTTGAGCATCGGTAGGGTCGATGGCGACCACATACCATTCCAGGGCTGAGGCAGGTGGGTAACTACGACCTGTCCACTGATTGCCGCCGTCGGTGCTTTCAAAAATACCACTGCGAGCCGCCGCAAAAACCCGGTTTCCATCGGTAGGGTCAACAGCAATATCACGCACCTGAGCGCCGGTATAGCCCTGGCTGGCGACTTCCCAGGTGCGCCCGCCATCGGTGCTGAGAAAGTTGCCGCCGCCATAGTTATTGGCAAAAAGGCGGTTAGCGTCACGTGGATCGACTTGGAAATCTATAGGAAAGCCAGCCCGTACACCCGGTGGCCCCCAGCCCCATTCTTCACTACTACCAGTCATGCGTTGCCAAGTGAAACCACCGTCTTCACTACGATAAATCGCGCCTTCACTGCCAGCGTAAGCAATGGTTGGGTCGCTTATAGCGAATTCCACAGATTCGATGATGCCATCGCGTAGAACGTGTTGCCATGTCGCGCCAGCATCGGCGCTGATGTAGACGCCGCCGCCTTCGGGATATTGGATGTTGCCGACTCCGGCCAGTAGAATATCAGGATTTTCAGGGTGCATGAACAGCGTCCCCACATACAGATTTTCTAGACCAACATTGGCCGCTGCCCAAGTCTGGCCTCCATCGGTGCTTTTAACAATGCCGACTCCACCTGGAATTCCGCCTTCTGGATTGGAGTTGGCAGCTTCTCGGTCAAAGATGGCTGTGGAAATATAGATGACATTCGAGTCGCGGGGATCAATCCAGACATAGCGGGCCAAATTGTCGCCGCGCCAGATGGCCGTCCAATTTTGTCCGCCATCAGTAGTTCGATAGACAACACCTGCCGTCATATCGAATTCACGCCCGCCGCGTTCCTGGCCGTTGTTCCAGACAAAACTGGAGAGTTCGGCAGCGGCATACACAATATCTGAGTTATGGGGATCAACTGTGATACCGCGAAAGGTGATGCCGTGGCGTTCCACAATGCCGTTCACCATTTCAGTCCAGGTTTGACCGCCGTCAATGGATTTGAAGATGCCGCGTGTATTCTGTGTACCTGCCCAGATGGTGTCGTAGTTGTGCGGATCAATAGTCAGACAGAAAATGGGAATGGCGTCACCTGTTCCACCGATGCGGGTGGTGATACCGTTATTGGCAGGAAACCAGGTCTGGCCGCTGTCGGTACTCATGAAGACGCCTGCCCAGGCATCGGTGACATACATGATGTCGGGGTTGTCGGGGCGCATTCTTATGTCATAGCCCAGGCCGCCGAGTGGCCCACCGGTGCGAACCCAGGTTAGGCCAGTGACGGTAGGTGTCTCGATTGGTGTACCGTAAACGGTAATGTCATCTACATATGCTGCTGATGCATCAAGTGTCTCAAACGCAAACGAGCCGTAAAGCAAGGGTTCGGGGTCGGTATATTCCCACTGCTGTATTCCATCGACCAGAAATCGCAGTGTCGCACCTTCTCCAATGACGTCGATTTGGTACCAGGCGCCCGGCACGTGAGTCGCCGGGTGAGTTGCCAATCCATCCATGAATGTATCGGGCCAATATTGTTTGTTTAAACCAGATCCGCCTTCATAGAAACCGATGAAATAACGTCCCTGATTGTTCATTCGGTAGACAAGATGGATGTCGCCACGTAGTAGTTGTAGTCGGAAGCTGAGATGATAGTCACCTGGGTATTGCTGGCCGGAATTGGCCCATTCATGACCTTCCCCAGCTAGCACCGTGTTATCACCTTCGGTCAGTAAATTCCAACCGGGGCCAAGTTCCCAACCCTGTGCTTGTCCATCGTCGAAGTCTTCTTCGTAGAGCAGGGTATTGGCATCTTGCGCCAGACCGGGCCAGGCCAGCGCGAGTAGTAAAAGAATACAAAATAATCCGTAAATGCGCCTCATGTCAGATCCTTTCTATTTGTTTTGGTCGTTAATCAATCCCGCATCAATGGCAGCCTGCCGCCATTGAGAGGCTTTTTCTTTACCAGCAACCCCGATGGTTTCACCGGAGGCATAGATGGTCTGGTATAGTTGGTATTGGGCGTATTTGCCGGTTTCAGGTTGATTGGGGTCGGTGGTGCGGTTGCCATGCTGTTCGGCTCGCTGTTTGATGCCGAGCAATTGCTGGCGGGCCATAATGGTGTCGATGAACATGAAGCCCCATTTCACGAGCAAGGCGGCTGGCCCGGTGGCATCTGCCGATATGCGCATGATAAGGCGTGATTGTCTCTCATTGCCTGCAAGATGAAGATTGATGACCATCCGCGTTGTGACACCCATCAACCATTCACCTGGAACCCACCAGACGATTTCCCGATTGTGTTCGAGATGACGTAAGTAGCCGATAGCCGCTGCGTCGCCGAGTTGCGGTTCGGGTATCCAAGAGACAATGTGGCGAGCTGAAGGTTTTCCGCCATTATCCAGGCGATCAAAGCTATACCAACCCGCCCCACGTCCCATTTGAGCCAGCCACGGCCAGACGGTTTCGGGGGAAGCATGGATAGAAACTGCACGGGTCATCACAATGCGTGTTGCAGCAGCATTATCGGCGAGGTAGGAATCGCCTGTCAGCGGCAAGGTGCATTCGTCAACGGTTGCGCCCCATTGCGCTCCCCATTGGATATATGCCATGATTCCGGCTATGACGGCTGCGACTATGACTAAAAGTGGTATACACATATGTATCATTCCCTTTTGCTATGCGTTGTGTCGAAGATGTTGTATCTAGCGAGATGGCTCAAGCCGACGGAAAACCCCCGCACCTTCTATGCCTACATACAGGATGCCGCCATCGCTGGAAATCGCCAGAATGAACGCACCGCGATGGGGCAGTCCTTTATTCAATGGATGCCATATTTCACTACCATTGGTGCTAATGTCAGACTCCTAAAAAACTCGGATACATTTTATGAGCCAGCAACTTGATGATGAAGGAAGAAGTTGATAGCTGACAATGCGGATTTCAGGCACGCTGTTGAAGTGCCCGGCCAGCCGGACGAGGATGTTGTTGGAGGGTTGGGAGGCCAGGAACGGCTCCATTTGCCAGCACCATTGGCTTCTATAGTAATATTATAGCATCAGAACAAGTCTGCATTTTAACTTTATTTGGTGGAGGAAGCATTGCGATGAAGACCCTAAAACTATTTTCGACCCTGCGGCAGTTGGTTGGGTCGAAAGAAATGGCCGTACCGTTTGAGGAGGGGCAAACAGTTCGCCAATTGATAGAAACCATTCAGGAAATTAACCCCGCGCTGGGTGCAGAAATCTGGGATGCCAATGGTGAGTTGACAGGGCTGGTGCATATTCTGGTGCATGGGCGTAACATTATGTGGCTGCAAGGGCTAGATACAACCATTGGCGCGGACGATATTCTTGTGCTGATGCCTCCGACGGCAGGTGGCTAATGCGCGTTGAAATGGAATTGCGGAATCTGCCATTGTTTCGCCTCATGGAATACTTGGTTGAGGCCGGTGGGCAACTCAATGGTGAGCGTGCTGTCAGTGGTGCGGGATGGTCGGCGGTGTTGGAGAAAATGGAACCGGCCTATGTGGGTAAACTTAGAGTACCGCGTGATTTATTGGTGATTGAAGGCGAAGATACGGATGAAGTGGAACGCGTGAAAGCGTTTATGCGTCATAAAACTATGCGCGGCGGGGGATGAAAAAATGGGCAGACTCCACATGATGTCTGCCCAACTGATTCAAAACAAATCGTATTTAGAGGATACCCAATTCTTGCAGCTTGGATTCTGGCACGGCACCGTTTTCCCAACCACGTAGCCGGTAGTATTCCTCCAACATCTTGTCCAATTCACAGACATGCCCTTCCGAACCAGGATTGGTGCTGGGTTCCTCCAGGAATCGCGTTGGCAATTTATCACTACCTGCCTTCTCGCCTGCTTGCTGGTTATAGTAGCGTTCCAAATTATAGATACGCTCGCCTGCCAACAATACGTCGTCAACACTGAAATCAACACCTACGATGGCAGCATATTGATCGGCGTATTCCTCAGCTCCTTCAGCGAAGGCACTGAATTTGCACAGATCAAGTGAGTCGCTGAAGGCGTGCAAGTCTTGAAGCAGTTTCAACAGCTCGCCCTTGCCTTCCCAAGCCAACGGGTCTGTTTTCAGGCCAATCAGGCCAAGTTCGCTGGCCGGGCTGTAGCCGCGCAGGTGACAAGCACCACGATTGCTGGTGGCATAACCCAACCCCATACCCTTCAGGCCACGCGGATCGTAGGCCGGGATAGATTGGCCGCGCACGTGCATGGCAACTTCGGGATGTCCGAAATGTTGACCGATACGAGCTACACCTTCAGCCAGAATATCGCCTACACCCTGGCGCAGGCCAGTAGCTTCCACCAGTTTGACCATGTGTTCATGGTCGCCCCAAGCCAGTGATTCGCCCCCGTTCCAGCCTTTTTCGCAAACTTCCATGTAGGTCGCCAGACAATTACCCATCTCAATGGCGTCCATGCCATAGTCGTTGCACTGGTCAATCATGAAGGCGACGGAACGGATGTTGTCGTTGCCAGAGTGTGCCCCAAAAGACCAGGCCGGTTCATATTCTACACTTTCCATGCGGATGGTCTTGCCACCATATTCGACCTCGACCTCTTTCTTACAGGCCACCGGGCAGGCATGGCAAGTGGGATTATCGACCAAAATATTGTCATTGACATATTCACCACTGATCTTTTCGGCACGTCCCCCGCCAAAAGCGGTTTGCTGGCTGTTCATCGAAGGAAGAGCGCCGATTGATTCGGTGATGTTCATGAGGACGTTTGTGCCATAAACACTCAGGCCACCCTTCTTGGGGGCGGTCACGTTGGCTTCGTCCATGATGGTTGCTAGAGCAGCAGCGTGAGCCTTCTTGAAATCCTCTGGGCGAGCTGGTTCAGGATAAGCCCGTTTAGCCTTCACCACGATGGCCTTCAGTTTCTTGCTGCCACCGACAGCGCCTGTGCCGCCGCGCCCTGATGCACGATCATCCTCATTGACCCAACACGCAAACCGCACAAGTTTTTCACCACCCTGACCAATTGCAATCACCGTCAGGTCTTTTTCGCCATACTTGGTCTGGAAATGCTTGACAGTATCGTGGATACCCATGCCCCAGACTTCGCTAGCGTCGCGCAGTTCGAGTTTGCCATCTTCTATATAGGCATAGACCGGCTGGTCAGATGCGCCCGTGAACAGTAGACCGTCGAAACCAGCCCAGCGTAGCCGGGCGGCTGACCACCCACCATGATGGCTATCGGTGACGGTTTCGGTTAGCGGACTCTTGGTGACAATCGCCATGCGCCCGCTCATGTTGGCCCGTGTGCCTGTCAAGGGACCATTCATGAAGCACAACAGGTTGTCAGGCCCCAGTGGGTCGGCTTTGGGGCCAGCTTCGAGGCAGTAACGCACCCCCAGACCGCGTGCGCCAATATATTTCTGTTTCCATTCGTCGGGAATTTGTTCGTAGCCGACTTCTCCAGTCGTCAAATTGACGCGGGCGACGTGGTTTGCATATCCACCCATAACAGAACTCCTTCTAAAAAACTAAAACAGTACATAGATTGCCCGTTATCCCAGGAGCCAGGGATTTTCTGGCCGGCATTATGGTAAAATGCCGAGACCTAAACACCATTATATAGGAATTTTGCTTTTGCACCTAAGATGTTTAAGTATGCGTTGAAGTCTCCGGCTAAATTATTGAAATAGCGAAAGGGATGTCCTGATGAACCTTAATGGAAAATGGCAATTGGTCGGCCTAAATCCTACACCAGAGGAAGAGTGGTGGCGGCTGAAAGATTTCTTAGGACTTGGATCTGAAGATATTCAAGCAATGCTTCAGACTGTCGAGCCGTTGCTCAAACGTGGGCATGAACTGGTGGTGGGCACATACGATTATTTACGTCACCGCCATGATACCGCAGTGATTTTGGGATGGGATCAGAGTGTTGATGAGGCACATCTAGCCGAGCGTCGTCGCTTCTTCACCATCTGGCTGGCTCGCATGTTAGGCTTGGACTTCAGCGATGACTTTGCCCGCTATTTGTTTCGGGCTGGGCAGATCCATGCCGGACATGGGCCACGCCAGATTCATGTGCCAGATTTGTATGTGACGGGCGCGATCAGCCTGGTGAACGCCACCTTCGCCCAATTCTTGAAAGAAGAAATGCCAGGTGCAGAAATTGTTCCAGCAGCATTGGCGGGTTGGAACAAAGTGCTGAGTTTGCATTTGCATATGATGTTGAACGGATATAAAGCCGCACAAGAAATGGATAGTGGAGAATTTAGTGTTCGGTTGTCGGCGTTTGGGCGGATGCGAGACTTGCTGGGTTGGCGAGAACGCCTTATGCACCTGTCAAATGGTGATGCAATGGATATTGTCCTGCGAAAATTCTTCAATTATTTTCCCCAAGTACGCGCCGAAGTCCTCGATGTCGAGTGGTCCGAAGCCGAGCGGCTGGATACAACGGGTAGACCCTGGTCAATAGTCGAGAAGATATACAGGATCAAAGGCAATCCTGACTGGCGTGTATTGCTTAATGGACGCGATTTGCGTCATATTGGTGGATTAGGGGCGACGGTATCTCCGGATGACGAAATTCATATTTTTCCACCGGGTCGATAGCAAATATTAAATTAGCTTTTGAGAATCACCATTCTCACAAGTAATATATTTTGATCTATGAGAGCCATTCTGAGAGAGGTTATGAGTTCAACTTCTGAATTTTTCAACGTTCAGCCAGTACAAACCACACTTGAGATACTTTTCGCCCATTGCACATGCCAGACACGCGCTATTAGTGTCCCGACGCAGGAGGCGCTGGAATATGTCTTGGCAGTTGCGCCATGTTCGCCCGTTGACTTGCCGACATTTATTCGAAGCACTATGGATGGTTATGCGGTGCGGGCAGCAGATACCTTCGGAGCCTCGCAGTCTTTACCCGCTTATTTGCGTGTCGCCGGTAGTGTGGCGATGGGAGAAGAACCTGATGTTCAAGTCAGTCAGGGACAGGCTGCTGAGATTTTCACTGGCGCGATGTTGCCGCTTGGTGCAGATGCAGTTGTTATGATCGAGAAAACACAAACATTGGGTGCAGATGAAATCGAGGTGCTGGCTCCGGTGGCTCCTGGCGAGAACTTGGTGCAAATTGGCGAGGACGTGGCGCAAGGGAATGAAATCTTGCCGACTGGACATCGCATTCGCCCGCAGGATATTGGTGGATTGCTGGCAGTGGGGATTGTATCGGTGGAAGTTGCTGCGCCGCCACGAGTGGCCGTGCTGAGTTGTGGTGATGAACTTGTCGCGCCGGATACAACGCCGGATATGGGGCAGATTCGAGACATCAACTCCTATACTCTGGGGGCGTTGATGCAGCAGGCCGGGGCAGAGGTTATCTATTTGGGAATTGCCACTGATAATTTAGAGGATTTTTCGGAACGTGCCCGCAACGGCTTGGCTGATGCTGACATGTTGGTGATGACAGCCGGTAGTTCGGTTAGCACCCGCGATTTGACTCGTGAGGTGATCAGTGGACTGGGAAGTCCAGGTATTTTGCAGCATGGTTTGGCAGTTAAACCTGGCAAGCCGACTATCATTGCAGTCTGTGATGGCAAGCCAGTGATTGGGTTACCCGGTAATCCAGTGTCAGCGTTTTTGGTTGCGCGACAAATTGTCTTGGCAGTGATCCGTCGTTTTTTAGGAGAGTCACCGAGAGTGAATGCAAGGGTGACCGCTACACTCACTGGCAATATCTCGTCAACGACAGGGCGCGATGATACTATGCCGGTACGGTTGTTTGAGCGCGCCGGTGAAATGATGGCCGAGCCCATCTTTGGCAAATCCAATTTGATCTTTACTCTGATTGATGCTGATGGCCTGGTGCATGTGCCGTTGAATAGCAACGGTATCAAAGCTGGAACGTTGGTTGATGTGCGATTATTTTGAGAGTGGTGGATGTCGGAACGCAATTATTATCTTGAAGATATTCCTTTAGATGAAGCACGAGCGCACTTGGCGGCGGCAATTCAGGCGACTGGCCGTTGGAAGCCAATGCTCGGTGAGACTGTGTCATTGACAGAAGCATTGGGCCGGGTGACGGCTACACCCGTCTGGGCCAAACTATCGTCGCCTCATTATCATGCGGCAGCGATGGATGGTTATGCGGTGCGGGCACGCGAGACGCTTAATGCTACCGAGACTCGTCCCCTGAGTTTGATCATGGGCGAGCAGGCTTATCCGGTCAATACAGGTGATCTGCTGCCCACTGATACCAATGCTGTCATTATGATCGAGCATGTACAGCATCCCACTGATGAACAAATCACCATCTATGCGCCAGTTGCCCCCTGGCAACATGTCCGCATGATGGGTGAGGATATGATCGCTACTGAGTTGGTTCTTCCTATTAATCACGTTATTCGCCCGGTGGATATTGGAGCCATTGCTGGATGCGGCCACCATACAGTCGAAGTGAGACGGCGGCCTCTGGTAGTGATTATTCCGACAGGCAGCGAACTGGTCTCAGCAGATCAGACTCCTGATGCTGGACAGATCATCGAGTATAACAGTTTGGTGTTGCGTGCCCAGGTGCTAGAAAGCGGTGGGGCGGCGCAGGTCATGGATATTGTGCCCGATGAGAAAGAAAAATTGCGGGCGGCATTGGTCGCAGCTATCGAACAGCAACCAGATCTGATTTTGGTGCTATCCGGCTCATCCGCTGGGAGCCGTGATTATACGTCGTCGATCATCGACGATTTAGGCAACTTGCTGGTCCATGGTGTTGCAGTCCGCCCCGGCCATCCGGTCATAATGGGCATGGTCGAGCAGATTCCGGTGATTGGTGTGCCGGGTTATCCCGTCAGTGCAGCTCTAACAGGCGAGTTATTTATCCAACCATTGCTGGCACATTGGCTCGGTTTACATGCCCCGGTGGAAAAACATCCGCATCTCCAGGCGAGGATGACGCGCAAATTACTCTCGCCAATTGGTGATGATGATTTTGTGCGCGTAACAGTGGCGCAGGTTGGAGAACGTTTGCTGGCGACACCACTTAGTCGGGGTGCAGGTGTGATTACGTCGCTAGTACGAGCCGATGGCCTGGCGCATGTGCCGCGTTTCAGCGAAGGCGTGGATATGGGGCAGACAATTGAGGTTATTCTTTACCGTTCGCTGGACGCCATTCAACAGACGGTGTTGGCAATGGGCAGCCATGATCCAATGCTAGATTTGCTGGGGCAGCATCTGGCGACAATGTTTCCTGGAGATTATCTGGCGTCGGCGAATATCGGGTCGATGGGCGGGCTGGTGGCGTTACGGCGGAAGGAGGCACATCTGGCTGGAATGCACCTCTTAGATGAAGCGACTGGCGAATACAATCTTCCCTATATCCGGCGGCAGTTGCGCGACGAGCCGGTGCAGGTTGTAACCTTTGCTCACCGTGAACAGGGCTTGATCGTGGCGAAAGGTAATCCCCAGAATATTGGCTCGCTCGATGATTTGCGCCGTGTTCGCTATATCAATCGGCAGCGTGGAGCAGGGACGCGGTTGCTGCTCGATTATGAATTGAAACAACGCGGCATTGATCCGGTAGATATGGCTGGTTATGAACGCGAAGAATATACCCATCTGGCGGTGGCGGCAGCAGTGGCGACAGGTGTGGGCGATTGCGGTCTTGGGGTACGGAGCGCGGCGATTGCCCTCGACCTCGATTTTGTTTCGGTGGGATGGGAACGTTACGACCTGGTGATTCCGATGGTTTACCTGGAACATCCGGGTATCGTGCATTTGCTGGAAATATTGAATAACGCTGAATTTCAGGCGGCATTGGGCGCACAGCCGGGTTATGATACCCGCGAAACGGGCAAGATACAGGTGGCAGATTGATTTTGCCCCCCCCCGTTTGGTGGTAGAATCCTCCTGGTGTTTATGGCTCCCTCATTCATCATGGCATAATTGTTCGCTGGGGACGACAATCTTAAAGGAGTGAGATTTTCGATGAGTAAAAAGCGTTTATTCCTGATATTGTGTTTGATTCTGGCGATGGCCCTCGCTGCGTGCGGTGGTGATGATGAAGATGAGAGCCAATCATCTGAGTCTGACCAGACAACCAGTGAGACTGAAGGTACTGGAGGCGAAGAACAGTCATCCGATACCGACGAGACATCCGGTGATGCCCAGCGTTTGATTCTGGCAACCACCACCAGCACCGAGGACTCAGGCCTGTTGGATTACATCCTGCTGGACTTCGAGGAGCAACATAACGTGGAAGTCGATGTCATCGCGGTGGGAACTGGACAGGCACTCACACTGGGTGAAAATGGCGATGCCGATGTGTTGCTGGTTCATGCCCGCGCCAGGGAGGATGCTTTTGTAGAAGCCGGTTTCGGTTCGGCGCGTTATGATGTGATGTATAACGATTTTGTCATCCTGGGACCTGTTGATGATCCTGCCGGAATCAGCGGCACAACTGATGCCGCCGCCGCATTTACCGCCATTTCCGAATCGGGTGCGACCTTTGTTTCGCGGGGCGATGACAGTGGCACACATACCAAGGAACGTGCGATCTGGGAAGCCGCTGGTGTTACACCCGAAGGCGATTGGTATATCTCGGCGGGGGCTGGCATGGGAACCGTCATCAATATGTCGGAAGAACTCCAGGGCTATACCCTCAGCGACCGCAGCACCTATATCGCACGCCAAGCCGAAGGGTTATCACTGGAGATTCTGGTCGAGGGCGACGAAATTCTATTCAATCCATATGGGGTTATTCCGGTTAATCCCGAAAGACACCCGACGGTCAACGCCGAAATGGCCCAGAATTTTGTGGACTGGCTGACGTCAGTCGAGACTCAGGAGTTGATTGCCAGCTATCAGGTCAGCGATTTGCAACTGTTCTTCCCAAATTCCGAAGCATGGCACGCGGCGCAGGGTGAGGAATAAGGAGCGAATCTATCTCCACTATCATTGAAGCCCTCAAAGAAGCCATACGCCTGATTTATGCATTTGACCCGGCGGTGGTCGAGATTGCTGTGCGGTCGCTACAGGTAGCTATAAGTGCCCTGGCGATTAGTACAGTGATCTCGATTCCGCTAGGGACATGGTTCGCGTTAGTGAAGTTCCCTGGCAAGCGCATTTTCACGGCATTAATTTATACCGGGATGGGTGCGCCTCCAGTGGTGGTGGGTCTGGTGGTCTATTTGATGTTGTCGCGCAGTGGCCCGTTGGGTGATCTGGGATGGCTGTTCACCATGCGAGCCATGATTGTTGCCCAGGTGTTGATCGCTACACCGCTGATTATTGGCATCACCATGAGCAGTGTGTTGGCAGTTGATCCGGCACTACGCCCCCAGTTGCAGGCGCTCGGTGCGACGCGCTGGCAATCGACCCGTGCCATGCTATACGAAGCCCGATTTGGCGTGATTGTAGGGCTTGTGGCGGGTTTTGGGTCCATTATCTCCGAGGTCGGCGCGGTGATGCTGGTCGGGGGCAATATCGCTGGGCGGACTCGTGTACTGACGACGGCAATTGTGCTGGAAACACGGCGTGGCGATTTTGATTTTGCACTGGCGCTGGGTATTGTGTTGCTGGCAATGTCGTTCACGGCGAATATGGTGATGGTAGCCTTGCAGGGCAGGACAACCCCGGCATGAGTTTGTATAGCCTTTCGCATGTTCAGAAGCAGTATGGCAAACGTACTATCCTCCGCATTGCCCAACTCGACATTTACCCTGGAGAAATTTTCGCACTGGTCGGTCCTAGTGGGGCGGGCAAAAGCACCTTGCTACGCTTGCTGGCATTGTTGGAGCCGCCAACTCAAGGCACGTTAAAATTGTCGTTGAACGGCTCGGATGTGTCGTGTCAGACGGCTTCCATTCACGAGCGACGCCAACTGGCGATGGTATTTCAACGCCCGGTGCTGTTGTCGCGGAGTGTACGAACAAACGTGGCCTATGGCCTGCGGTTACGCGGCGAACGCAATGCCAGAGCGCGGGTTGATGCAGCATTGGAACGTGTGGCGATGGGAGATTTTGCCAATGCCAAAGCCCAGACACTCTCCGGTGGCGAGATGCAGCGGGTGTCGCTGGCACGGGCGTTGGTGTTGGAACCCAAAGTATTGTTGCTCGACGAGCCAACAGCCAATCTTGATCCTTACAATGTGCGGTTGATTGAGGGATTTTTACGCGAGCAACATGAGCAATATCAAACGACCATTGTGATCGTCACTCACAATGTTTTTCAAGCGAAACGATTGGCGACACGCGTTGGTTTGTTATTGGATGGCGAATTGGTGGAAGTCGCGCCGGTGGAGCAATTCTTCAATGATCCACAAGACTCCCGCACAGCAGCTTTTGTCTCCGGTGATTTGATCTACTGAGACGAGAATAAACTCCCTCTGAAAACTATCAACACAATAACGAAAGAAAAAAGCTCCGATAGCCATTACCGGAGCCTGATAGAGTCGCTGTATATCCTACTCTTTGATATATGCCTGCCAGATGCCATCTGGCGTGACCGGTTCTTCCGCGTTGGGATCAAGCTGTGGTGGGACATAGTACGTAATTGTGGCTGGATCCCATTCTGCACCACCCGGCGGAGCTTCCACCGTGAAGTTGAGACTGGTTTGTGCCGCGTAATCACCCCACTGCTCAATCGTCAGATTGTAATTACCCGGTGGTAGAGGCGTGGTGGGGTCACCAATCCACAGATCGGTGACGCGTCCGCTATCAACATAGGTCCAGACGCCATTCAATTCCAGGTTGGTGCGTCCATCATCGGATAACAGGATGGCGCGTATATCAACACCATAAGGCACGTCCGAAAAATCGAATTGGGCGTATAGATTGCCGACATCATGCGAGAAGCTGGTTTCTGCTGCGCCACCCTTCGTGGTGCTGATGGCTGGATTGGAGATTGTGGGTTCGACAGGTGAACCAACTACAAAATTACCAGTTACCTCGGCCTGCGGATAGTCTAGCAACGCAATAATGGCTGTCCATGTACCAGAAGCAAAGCCTCCGGCCTGCTCAAATTCCACTGAATGGCGGTTCCCCTCTCCAAGCAAACTTGAATTCCAGGTTCCTGTCTCGCGAAAAACCAACGCTCCTTCATGATACCACTCGGCCTGGATAGCAGCGCCGTCTGGTACATTTGCAAAAGTCCAGCGGGCAAATACCAGTGTTGTGCCTGCCGGGAACGTCGCTTGGGGTGCGCTGTCGAATGACGTACCGAAATCCAGATTGCTGAACAATGGATTGGGAGGCGAAGCCGCACCAATCGTGAAACTACCCGCTACAACCACGCCGGGTTGCCCGACAATCAGGACCTGCACTTCGTAGGTCCCGCTCGTCAATCCGTTGTCAAAATCGTAAACGGATATATCGCGAACCGTGCCGCCAGTGCCATACTTATCGAAATCCCACAGCTCATGGCGATCCGCGAACACAACACCGTTATGCTTCCAGATACGGCGAATCTCGGCACGTAGTGGAATGTTGGCATAGTCGAATACGGCAAAAATTTGCTGCGTTCCAGGATCAAATTGCGTGGCGGGTGTGCCACTTCCCGATGTCGCAAAACGCAGATTAGCTAGACGCGGCCCCAGGTTGCCTTCAATCACGAACGTGCTCTCGACGCGCACAGACGGGAAATCGCGCAAATACATCAACACGCGATAAGTTCCTGGCTCCAAACCATAGCCTGAATCGAAATCGTAGTAGCGCACGTGGGTCAACGTGCCCGTATATCCCCAGGTTACCTGCCAGTTCTCATCGCGTTCGATGATGAGTGCCCCATCACGATACCATTCGCGGCGCATTGCTGCACCAGCGGGCACATTACTGAAAGACCACCGGGCGTAAACTGCTTCCGTGCCATACGGGAAAGTATTTACGGCTGCACCGGACTGGCTGCCGCTGAATGTCAGATTGCTAAATGTCGGCGCAGTGGCCGAAATGCTGAAACTGCCGGAGATTTGTGTGCCATAGGTCGGTAACTTAATGACTACATAGTAGTTGCCAGCCGGTAACCCCGTCTCAAAGTTGAACAGGTTGATATGGGTTAGGCGACCTGCTGTCCCCCAGCTGCTACTCCAACTATCCGAATTACTGGTAAACAGTGCCCCGTCTTTATACCACTCGCGTTGCATCACCGTACCAATCGGCACGTTACTATAGCTCCAGCGCACGTAAATTTGCTGCGTGCCATTGGGGAAAGCTGTTATGCTGGCCCCGCCCGCTGTCGTGCTAAATGACATGCTGCTGAAAGCTGGTATGCCACTGGTTCCACTACTACCGCTACTACTAGCCGTTGTAGCAGTTGCAGTAGGCGAGGGCGTAGACGTCGGAAATGACGAGACTATCGTCGGCGCAGACGTTACAACTGGCCCACGATCACCCCCCACTGGGACCGTTGGCACGCTCGAACGATCATTGCTGCTATCGTTCGATGTCAAATTACAAGCCAGCGCCGGAATCATGCACAATATAACCAAAAGCAGTACCCGATTACGCATCGTTACCTTACATCCTTCCGTTCTGAATTCATGGTTTTCAGTTCTATTATCGGACATGTCAGACTGGCGTGAATGACGCCAACCTGATAATTACCCTACTGTAAAGCAACGCTGCGCTGACTACACCCCGTAAATTGGGCCGAATTTCTCCCGCAGATAGCGCATGAAGGCATGGTATTGCAAGGGTTGTCCGGTGGCGCGTTGGGTCAAGTCGGCGGGCATATATTTGCGCCCAAAGCGGTGAACATGCTCGCGTGTCCACGTCAACAGCGTATCAAACTTGCCCTGCGCGATCTCCGTCGGAATATCCGGGTGATCCTGCAAAGCTGCCTCATAAAGCTGCGAAGCCAGTAGTGTGCCAAGTGCATAAGTTGGGAAATAACCGATGATACCACTCGACCAATGAACATCCTGCAAAACACCCTGGGCATCATTGGGTGGTACAATCCCCAAATAGTCTTCCACTTTAGCATTCCAGGCTTCAGGCACATCTTTAACGGCCAGTTTACCTGTCAGAATGTCTTGCTCCAGTTCAAAGCGCAACATGATATGTAAACAGTAGGTTACTTCATCAGCTTCCACACGAATCAGTGACGGCTGTACCCGATTCATGGCATGGTAAAACTCCTCCAATGCCACATTGTTCAGGTTATCAGGGAACATGGCCTGCAACTGGGGATAGAAATGCTGCCAGAATCCCCGACTGCGACCTACAATGTTTTCCCACATCCGAGACTGACTCTCGTGTACTCCTAGAGACACACCGCCACTCAGAACGGTTCCTTCATAGTCGGGGTTGCTGCCCTGTTCGTACATAGCATGGCCGGTTTCGTGGATTGTCCCAAACAATGCCGGAGACAGGAAATTCTCGTCAAAGCGGGTGGTAATTCGCACATCATCCCGTGAAAACGAGATACAGAAAGGATGGACCGTCTCATCCTGGCGGCCTCGCTGCAAATCATAGCCGATCTGCTCCACCACCATCATGCCAAACTTGCGCTGCTTGTCCTTCGGATAATGAAGATGCAATATATCACTCGATACCTGATCCTGACGCTCAAAAATCGTGCTGGCAAACGGTACCAGTTCCTCGCGTAACCCACTGAATATTGCATCAACATCAGCAGTCTTCATGCCGGGTTCATACAGATCCAGCAACGCATCGTACATATGATCTTCATAGCCCAGGTACTCGGCCTGCTGGCGACAGAGATCGAAAATTTTCTCCAGTGTCGGTCGAAATTGTTCAAAATCGTCCTCTTCACGTGCCTTAACCCAAACACCATAGGCCAACGTGGTTGCACGGGTTAACTCTTGAACAAATTCGGTTGGCAATCGTGTGGCAAGGTCATAGTCACGCCGCGCCACCCGCACCATCGCTACCTCATCGCTATCAGCGTCCATACCATCAACTTCATTCGCGGCAGCTTCAATCAACTGTCCTGTTTCATCAGCCACCAGCATTTGATGGCTCAATTTGGACAAAGTCGCCAGTTGTTCAGCGCGGGCTGGTGCGCCACCGGGTGGCATATAAACTTGCTGATCCCATCCAAGTAAAGCAGCAGCATGGTTAATATTTTGAATTTCCGCCGTGCGTTTCTTGAGTGCTGTCAAATTCTCCATTGAGATTCCCTATTCGTTCCTTATCATCAATATATTCAAGTCAACAAGAATAGGCACAAGGATAAACAAAAGATCATGTTTCATCAAATACGCGGTGTATTATTTGATATGGATGGCGTTATTTATCATGGCACACAGCGACTAGACGGTGTGTTGGAATTCCTTAATTGGCTGGAGTATCCCTATTTATTTGTGACCAACAATTCCACTCGTACACCCGAAACCGTCGTCGAACGACTAGCGAAGATGAATATCGCTGCTAAATCAGAGCAGATACTTACATCATCTCTTGCGGCTGCCCTATATCTACGACGAATTACCCAACCTGGAACCCACGTCTACATTATTGGTGAAACCGGCCTGCACACGGCTCTGACAGAAATCGGCTTTGTCATTACGGACGATAGTCCAGAATATGTGGTCGTCGGATTGGATCATGAATTCAATGATGAAAAGCTAAAAACTGCTGCCGCAGCTATCCAGAATGGCGCAACCTTGATCGCAACGAACACGGATCGTGCCATTGTTACTGAAAAAGGTGTGCAACCTGGCACTGGCACAATCGTCGCCAAAGTTGAGGAAGTAGCAGGGCAAAAAGCAGCGATGGTGATGGGCAAACCCGAACGCCGTATTTTCGAAATGGCCGCGCAACGCCTCGGATTGGAAGCTCATCAATTGATGATGATTGGTGACAATCTGGAAACCGATATACAAGGTGGGCAGGCCGCCGGATTAATGACAGTCTTAGTATTGACCGGAATCACTAGCCTGGCAGACGCTCAACAGTCTACTATTGAGCCTGATTTTGTGATGGCTGATTTATCAGAGTTGATGACTCTATGGCAGAGTGTCTGAGCTACAAATCCCGATTGGTCAATCAGTGGCTTCTACACCTATTCGCGTGGATTACCACATATTTTGGATGAAGTGCCGCAAAGGGAAACGCGTGATCACAGCGTGAGGGCTGGCGATATTGAATTGCCAGCCCTCACGCACAAACGCTTACATTGCTGAAGTTTTTCATAATCTCTGCCATATTTTCCTCGGATACGAGTCCTTTTACGAAACTTTGTGAGTTTCTGAACAACTTCTGAATATCTCTCCTTTAAAGTCTGACTATCAAATTCAATCATTAGTGGCGAGGAGGGTTCTTGTGAAGATTCATAAATGGCTCGTATTGAGTATTCTGGGTGTGCTGGTTGTGTCGCTGACATCGACTGGCTACCTGACGTCGGCGTCTGCACAGGATGAAAGTGCAACCGTCAGCGAATCGACCTATAGTCTGGATAACAGTGAAAACGATAACTCGCAGCAAGTTGCTGATTGCCCAGAGGCGAGTGCATTCATGGACTTGTCGGTCTATGCCGGGGCAGCAGGCACAGCTTATGATGACCCCTACTTGGAAGTCTATTGCACAGACACCCACATCATCATCGAAAGCAATGGCATTCCCCACTACGAGTTCATTCAGATCACCCCGAATCCGTTGGTAGCGCAGAACTATCATTTTGAAATTCCGCGTTATCCGCAATTGGCCGCGCAAACGACTGAAATTCCCCTGCTAGGTGTGGCGGGTGTCGCGGTGAATGGCATTGTTTTCTATGGGCCAAACGAAGCGGCTCAGCCAGCCAGCGAGGCCTTTGGCGACCCCATCTATAACGGCATCGTGGATTTCTGTCTAGGACATACAGCCAATGAGTATCACTACCATGCTTTGAGTCAGAATTGCCTAGGCGGCAATAACGCGGAGAGCTTGGTTTCACCGGTCATTGCTTACGCACCCGATGGTTTCCCAATTTATGGCCCCTATGGCTGTGCAGATGTGGCTTGTACACAAGTGGTGGAATTCCAGAGTAGTTGGGAGCAAGTCGGTGATCCGACCACTGATGCCTGGAATTCGTATCAGTATGTTGACAAATCGGGGGTTGAATATCTGGATCGCTGCAATGGACGTATTGGCCCGGATGGGACGTATGGCTACCACGCTACATCCAGCTTCCCTTACATTATGGGGTGCTATGCCGGTACGCCAAATGCCAATTTTGTCACTAATGGCAATCAGCCAGGTTTTGTTGGTGGCGGTGCGGGTGGTGGAGAAGGCACTCCTGGCGGTGGCGGCGATGATACCTCAAGCACTGGCAGCCCTGGTGCTGGCGGTGGACGACCTAGTGGTGGTGGCCCTGGCCCGCGCACTGGCGCAGCCACAATCCCAGCAACCAGCGACGTCACTCCCGAATTTGCCTCGACGGTGTTGCGAGACGATGTGGATGCCAATATCAGCAATGTAGTTGGGACTTGAGCGAACATCATGGTGTGGGGTCATGTGGCTCCGCACCTCATTTTCCTGAATTTAATCATCTCATCGTCCAAAAGGGAGAGACCTATGAACATCAATCGAAACTTCGTCACAGGAACAATTGTCGGAGCCATTGTCATGATTGCGGTCACCGCGGGCCTCATCCAGGCTAACATTGTGGCTTTGGCATCAGAGACCATTGCCGAACACGACCACGATTATATTCAGTGTTACGACGCTGCCGAAACAGCTTCCACAACGTCTCATACCCATAGTAGTCTGGAATTAACTGACGATGACATCATTCCCACTATTGAAATCCAGGCTTTTGAAGATCCCGTCTCTGGCTACAATCTACAAATCACTCTGACGAATTTCTCCTTCTCACCGGAAAGTGCTGGCCTGGAGCATGTGGCTGGTGAGGGGCACGCGCATTTGTATGTGGATGGTGTCAAAGTAGGGCGGGTATATAGCGAGTGGGTGCATGTTGCTAACCTCAGTCCGGGCCTGCACGAAATCAAGGTGACGCTGAATACCAATGACCATGCCAGTCTGGTGTATCAGGAACAAACAATCGTGGACCAGGTTGTGGTTTCGGTGGAGGCATAGGGCTGATGTTTCGCAGACTCAACCTACTTGTTCTAATCGCTGTTCTTGTACTGAGTAGTGGTCTGGTATCGGCGTTTTTGACCGAGGGTAAGACTGACCTGACAGGCAACATCATCTACCAACTAGATTGGATCTGGGGCGCGGCCACGCCATCGCAAAATGGATGGGATGTCACCAATGACCTGGGTTATCATATCCATGTTGATGAAGCTTATTTAGTCAGCTATAGTGTCCAATTGGTTGAGTGTGAACAGGATCATGAGGAGACGGCCAGTTCGCTGGATCTGTTTGGAATCCAAACAGCTTATGCTGGGCATGGCTCTGATGCGCCTGATCCGTCTAGTTTAGTTGAACCAACTGTGGAATCATTTGCTGCACCAGAGATGTTGGTGTATGGGAGTATAGCCGTTCCTGCTGCGACCTATTGCCAGGCACATTACTTGGTGGCGCGGGCTGGCAACACAACAGCGAATCTACCCAATCAGATTGAGTTAATGGGCACTAGTGTGTATATTGCGGGTACGGTTCGGTATCCTGACAAGATGATATCTACGTCATTCGTGATCGAGACGACACTGGCAAACGGAACAGTTATGGCATTACCTTCGCAGGTAGACATTAGCGAGACAGCAACAATCATCGTCATTTCGCGTGATTTGGGCACATTGTTCAATGGTGTAGATTTTGCGACAATGGATGCTGATGCACAGGGGCAAGCTGTCCTGTGGTCATTGATTGCACATACGCAGGTGTCAATTGCGGACTAATTGACAGGAAATGGAGGTTCGTCGTGTCTAAGACAATTCTGGTCGTCGATGACAAGCTCAGTGTCCAACGGTTGCTGCGTGAGTATTTGACTGAGCATGGTTTCCGCGTGGTTACAGCAGATAATGGACGCGATGCGCTATTTACCGCCCGCCACGAAAACCCCGACCTGATCTTGCTGGATATTATGATGCCGCAAATGGATGGTTACGAGTTTATCCGTACCTATCGTAGAGACAATGATACGCCTATCATTGTGTTGACCGCCCGGCTGGATGAATCTGACAAAGTGGTGGGGCTGGAACTTGGTGCTGACGATTATGTCACAAAACCGTTTGGCATGGCGGAATTAGTCGCCCGTATTCGTGCAGTGTTGCGGAGAGTAGGCGCTGAACGAAGTATCCCCGATATTTTACGAGTGGCTGATATTGTTGTGGATACGACCGCCCGCACGGTGATGGTCGATGGGCATTTGATTGACCTGACACCCTCTGAGTTTACGTTGTTGACAACGCTGATGGCTGCACCGGGGCGTGTTTTCTCACGCACGGAGTTGCTGGAATATTTGCAGGGCAATACTTACGAAGGATCTGAGCGCACAGTTGATGTACACGTTCGCAATCTCCGTACCAAAATTGAGCCGGACCCAGCCCAGCCTCAATATATTGAGACGGTCTTTGGTGTTGGTTACCGGTGTTGTTGGGATAGCAATTAACAACAGGAGCTAGATGGTGCATTCGCTACGGGTCAAATTAACGCTGGCGTTGTTGCTGACCAGTCTGGTTGGGATTGGATTAGCCGTGATATTCATTCAGCAGCTTGTGACCCGCGAATTTGACAGTTATGTGTTGGATCAACACCGTGCCGAATTCATCGACAATGTGACGACATATTATGTTCAATATCAGACCTGGGATGAGGTGGATCGGGCATTGCGCCCACAGTCATCATCCCGCCAACCGCCGCCCCAAAACCAGTCACAGTCACAACCACCCCAAAATTCCCCACCACCAGCTCCGGCTCGCTTCGCACTGGTTGATGAGTCCGGCCATGTCGTCATTCCATTTGAGAAGTATCGAATGGGGGATCACGTATCGGATGATGAGATCGAACGCGGCGCACCGATTGAAGTTGACGGGCAGATTGTGGGCACGGTGATCACAACCGATGATTCACTCCAGCGTGATACTGAAGCTGAAGCATATTTGCGCCGCGCCAACCAGGCTTTCGTAGCAGCAGCCATCGGCGCTGTTGTTGTAGCGCTGCTTCTGGGGATACTGGCTGCGCGGATCTATCTGCGCCCGTTACGTGAATTGACCTCAGCAGTACAAAACGTGGCTAAGGGCAATTTGGAACAACGTGTGCCGGTGCGTTCTCGTGATGAATTAGGGATTCTGGCGACACAATTTAATCAGATGAGTGCTGACCTGGCTTATGCCAACCAGCTCCGACGGCAGATGACCGCTGATATTGCCCATGATTTGCGAACACCATTGACAGTGATCGCTGGCTATCTGGAGTCGTTGCGTGATGGGATATTGAATCCCACATCCGAGCGTTTCGAGATGATGTACAATGAAACCCAATTGCTACAACGGCTGGTCGAGGATTTGCGAACACTGTCATTGGCCGATGCTGGAGAACTGACTCTTCAGCGCCAGCGAATTGCTCCCCAACAATTGTTGGAACGCACTGCTGATACGTATCATCACGCTGCCCGCCAGCAACATATCACACTTGACGTTGCGACGAATATGGGGTTGCCCGTTGTAGAAGTTGATCCCGAACGGCTGGTGCAGGTGTTGGGTAATCTGGTTAGTAATGCTCTGCGCTATACACCGGAAAGTGGCAAGATTACGCTGGGTACGCGGGCGGACGGCGCTTATGTGATGCTGACGGTGCAGGACAATGGCAGGGGTATTACCCCCGAAAAACTGCCATATATTTTTGAGCGTTTCTATCGTGGTGATGAATCGCGCCCCCAAGATAGTGGCGAATCAGGGTTGGGACTAGCGATTGCCAAATCAATTGTTGAAGCTCATGAAGGCACTATTGCTGTGGAAAGCACGGTTAATGTGGGTACAACGTTCACCGTCACCTTACCAGTTGCATCATGAGGGTCTGCAAACCATAATTACCAGCCATGTTCCAATCGCTTAACCAAGCGTTCAGGCATATCGTTGTTTCGCATTTTTTCCTGCGTAATATGGATGGGATAGGGAATACGGCGATGTTCAAACACGGCGTCTTCCACGTGTAAAATGCCATAGGCGGCATCAGGGTTGCTGTCACGAGGTTGCCCAATGCTACCCGGATTGATGATAAGCCGTTTGCCGTTTAACTGTTGAGTTTTGCCATACTGCGGAGAGACGGCATCTGTATCGCCTTCATCGCTGGTCAAGCGGTAGGTGATGGGTGTATGCGTGTGTCCCACGAAGCAGTAATTGGTTTCAAAGTGGGGGAAGTTTAAAGCGGCAATCAGAGGATCAAGGATATATTCCCATACTGGCTCACGCGGGCTACCGTGGGCGAGTGTATAGTTTTCTAAAACAAACGTGGTCGGTAAGGCTGATAGATATTCGATATTCTCTGGGGTCAATGTCTTCTGAGTCCAGTCTACAGCACGCCGCGCATCAACATTAAATGTTCGGATGTCGAGCCGTCCCAGCGCCGCCCAATCGTGGTTGCCAGCAATGCATAGGTGTGGCAATGTCTTCAACAGATCGCAGCACTCGTTGGGATCCGGGCCATAGCCCACCACATCGCCCAAACACCAGACATAATCCCATTTGTCTTTTGCATCTTCTAATACGGTTTCAAATGCCGCTAAATTGGCATGGATGTCGGAAATTACGAGAACACGCATGGTAGCCCCTAGAAGTATTTACTGAGAACTGGTTAAAAATATATCACTAAAATGGGTCTTGTGAAAACTATCATTAGCAACCCTGGCTGACTGTCGCTCTCTTGTACAGCGCACATTATACTACAAAGTATTGCTCTTCCCTAATGTCATCTACTGCCTTGAAAAGGCATAGAAATGCGATGGATGGCATTTGCTTTCAGAACCAATCCATTTGCAGTCATCTGTTTTCATGTTATAATCCGACCCTGGGAAATTTCACGAATTTTTCAGTTATGACTACCGGGCAGATACCAATCCCCATCATTAAACTCAGGAGATCTTTTATTTATGACAGACCAGACAGTAGACGTGGAGACGAATGCTGCATCCGATGGCCTTCGCCCTTCCGACTCCCTGTCGCCAGATACGTTGCTCGATATGTATTGGTATATGTTGTTGAGCCGACGGTTGGACGAGCGCGCCTGGATTTTACACCGGCAGGGTCGTATTCCCTTTCACATTTCTGGAATGGGACATGAAGCCTGTCAGGTGGCGGCGGCATTTGCCATTAATCGTGGTGTGGACTATGTGCATCCTTATTACCGCGATCTCGCATTGTGCCTGGCAATTGGCATTACTCCCAGGGATTTCATCGTTAGCCTTTTTGGCAAAGTCAATGAATCTAGTTCGGGCGCACGTCAAATGCCCAGTCACTTCAGTTACAAACCTTTGAATATTTTCTCAATGTCGTCCCCAGTTGCCACCCAGGTTCCCCAGGCTGCTGGATTGGCCTTCGCCATCAAATATCGCATGGACTTGGGCCTGCAAGATCCCAATGACGAGACTCAACCGCGCCTGGCACTCACCAGTTTGGGTGAGGGATCGACTAGCCAGGGCGAATGGCATGAGGGCATGAACTGGGCTGGGGTCCATAACCTGCCGTTCATTTGCCTCGTCGAGAACAATATCTATGCCATTTCTGTTCCTATGGAGCAACAGATGGCAGTTAGTAATGTGGCGGATCGTGCCCCGGCCTATGGGGTCAAGGGCGTCATCGTCGATGGCAATGACATTCTGGCGTCGTATGATGCGATAGCCGAAGCGCGAGACAGGGCTTATGACGGCCAGGGTGCAACGCTGATCGAGGCCAAGACCTATCGACCCGTGCCCCATTCCTCCGACGATGATGATCGCAGTTATCGTTCCCGTGAGGAAGTGGCAGCTTGGAAGCAAAAAGATCCCATTATGCGTTTCCAAGATGTATTGATAGAACGTGGGATTCTGACACAGGCGATGGTTGATGACTATGAGGCCAAAGCCAAACAGATGGTTGATGAGGCCCAGGCCTTTACCGAAGCTGCCCCGTATCCAGAGGTTGAACCCAGCCTCGACCCCAATAGCGTCTACGCACCACTTGAAGCATAACGTTGGAGATATGATGCGAACTGTAACGTTAATTGATGCAATCCGTGAGGCCATGGATGAGGAGATGGCCCTCGACGAACGAGTCTTCATTACGGGCGAGGATGTGGGACCGCGTGGTGGTGTGTTTCGGGCCACGATGGGCTTGTACGATACATATGGGGCCAAACGCGTGGTGGATAGCCCATTAGCCGAGTTGAGTATTATCGCCATCGGCATTGGAGCCGCGATGGCTGGCCTACGCCCCATTTGCGAAATCCAATTCGCCGATTTCATCCATCCCGCGATGAACCAGATTATGAATGAAGCGGCCAA
This sequence comes from Aggregatilineales bacterium, assembly GCA_965215855.1. Taxonomy (GTDB): domain Bacteria; phylum Chloroflexota; class Anaerolineae; order Aggregatilineales; family J027; genus J027. The sequence continues at coordinate 2,535,049 of CBDCER010000003.1, forward strand.
AATGTATTATCGCAGTAACGGGCAATGGAATGTGCCAATGCTCATTCGCGCTCCGTATGGTGGTGGCATCAGTGGCGCTCTCTATCATAGCCAGAGTGTCGAATCGATTTTCGCCAGCACACCAGGTTTGAAGATTGTCATCCCCAGCACACCCTACGATGCGAAGGGGCTGCTGAAAAGTGCTGTGCGCGACCCCAATCCGGTGATGTTTTTTGAGGCCAAGAAAGGCTATCGAGCTATTCGGGGACAAATTCCCGACGAGGAATATACAATTCCCATTGGCCCGGTCAATGTGACGCACACGGGCAGCGATGTGAGTGTATATGCTTATGGCATGATGGCGCATTATGCGTTGGAAGCTGCTCGTATGGTCAAAGAGCAGGATGGCATTGAAGCTGAAGTCGTAGATGTCCGCACTCTGTTGCCGGTTGACCGCGAAGGTATTCTGGAGTCGTTTAAGAAGACCGGTAAGGCACTGATTGTCTATGAAGACAATTTGACATTGGGATATGGGGCGGAAATCGCGGCGATTTTGGCCGATGATGGCTTTGAGTATATGGATGGCCCCATTCGACGCTTGGCTGGGCCAGATGTGCCGGGCGTGCCTTACAGCCATCCCATTCAAGAGGCATTCATGCCCTCTCCCCAGAAAATTGCTGACGCAATCCGCGAGATTGCAGCTTATTAGCGCAGGAGAATTCGATGGTCACAAAAGTTATTATGCCCCAACTTGGCGAGTCCGTCGTCGAAGGAACCGTCAGCAAGTGGCTGGTTCAGGTGGGCGATTCAGTAAATGAATATGATCCGTTGCTGGAAGTCAGCACGGATAAGGTCGATACGGAAGTTCCATCACCTGCCGCTGGTACCTTGCTTCATATTTATGTGGCTGAAGGTGAAACCGTCGAGGCTGGCGTGTTGCTGGCAGTGATTGGACAACCCGGCGATGCCATTCCTGATGCGGGTTCCGGCGGAAGCGCCCATGCTGCATCCGCTTCGGTTGAGGCCATCCCAGAACCTGCCCCCGTTGGCCCCAGCGGTAACGGGGGTCAAGCTGATGCACCGGCTGGCATGCGGATTAGTCCAGTTGTAGCACGGATGGCGGCTGAACATAATCTCGACCTGACCCAGATCGCCGGCACCGGACGCGGCGGACGTATCACTAAGAAGGATGTACAGGCATATCTGGACAGTGGTGGAACCACCGAAGAATTGGCTCCCTGGGAACAGCCTGGCAGTGGTGATCTGTTCAAGCCGACTGGCGATTTTGTTCCTCAGACACAGACAGCAGTAGCGCCAGCGCCACCTGCTGCACCACCCGCCGCGAAGCCACAACGTGCTATTCTTGCTGAACCTATTCCGCAAGGCGTTCCTGGCGAACTGGTGACACTTAGCAACATGCGCCGCGCTATTGCCGATCATATGGTGCGTTCCAAGCTGCACACCAGTCCGCATGTCACTACTGTTTTTGAAGTGGATATGACCAATGTGCTGGCTCATCGTGCTGCTCATAAAGCGGAATATGCCAAGCAGGGTATCAACCTGACGTTGACGGCCTATTTCGTGGCAGCCATGGTCGAAGCATGTCGCGCCTATCCCACGCTCAACAGTCAATGGACGGATGAGGGTGTCTATCTGCATCATGCGGTGCATGTCGGGATGGCGGTCGCATTGGATGATGGATTGATTGTGCCAGTCATCAAAAACGCCGAGCAACTGAGCCTGATGGGATTAGCGCAGAAAGTCAATGATCTGGCGGTTCGTGCCCGCAACAAGCAACTCAGTCCCGACGAGGTGGCCGGTGGAACCATCACCATCACCAATCATGGTGTTAGCGGCAGCCTGTTCGCCACACCGATCATCAACCAGCCCCAGGCGGCGATCTTTGGCGTCGGCATTATGGAAAAGCGCGTTAAGGTCATCAACGACGCGATTGCCATCCGACCCTGTGTGTATGTCAGTCTGACTTTCGATCACCGCATTGCAGATGGTGCGATAGGCGATGGCTGGCTAATGACGATCAAGCAAACGCTGGAAAACTGGGCGTAAATCTACCGGGTACTCAAATTGAAAAGAGACGTACTGGATTGTAGTGTGTCTCTTTTGCGTGTACGCCCGGCATGGGCGATAACTAGTACCGTAACTTTCTAAAGTTGCGGGGTAATGCTCTTTGAAAACTTGGCGAGCATCGTCCACGGAAAATGACCAATGAATTTGAGCTTGAGCTGCATTACGTCGGCGTTCCCAGGCGATGAGTTCGGAAGCCAAAGTCACCTCATCGGGCAGACGACGGGCAAGGCATTGCTGGGACATCACACTGAGTTCAATTTCGGCCATATTGAGCCAAGAGCCATGAACCGGGGTGAAATGGAAACGAAGTCGCGTCATGATGCGGTCAGCTTCGCATTTACCGAAGAACTCGACCAAAGAATGATAATGATGGGTATTGAGATTATCGAGTACGACATCAATGTGAGCCGCATGGGGATACAACTCATCAACCAGATAACGCATCGCGTAAGCAAAATCTTGTTTGGTCCGTCGCCGCGAAACCAGCACATGCCGTTGCCCGGCTTTCGGTTCGGCAAAAACAAACAGGTTGCGTGTTCCATTGCGCTTATACTCATGGTCCTCCCGGTGTGGTTTGCCAGGGCGAAGCGGACGGGGTTGGCGGGTCTGGCCCAGCAGTTGCACGCTTTTCTCATCAAAGCACACCAACGGATGTTGCGGGTCATAGGCTTGCGCGTACAAGGTCAAAATATGCTCCATTCGTTCCAAAAACTGGGGCGTAATCTTGGGTATACACCAGCTTTTCACTTGCCAGGGCTTGAGTTTGTTTTTTGGAGTACCAGACGCACAGTCTCGGGTGCTATGCTATCCACCATGCCATCTGTCACCAATTGTTGCGCTAAAAGTTCCATTGTCCATTTGGCTTAGCCTGCTGGCGGGTCAGAACAAGCCAGTGCAATCAAGTACGCTTCTTGTTTAGCATCCAACTTCGGATCGCGTGGCGGACGTGGCTTATCAGCTAAAGCGGCCTCTAGCCCATCATCACAAAATCGTTGTCGCGTTCGGCTGACCGTGTCTTCGCTGATATATAGCATGTCAGCAATAGCTTGGTCTGTTCGCCCTTCATCGCTTTTCAGCAGAATATGGGCACGCCGAATCACACAGGCCTTGTTTTTGCCTTTGTTGACGACAGCCAACAATCTTTTCCGTTCTTTTGGCGTGAGTTTGACGACATATTTCTTCATATGCCAGAGCATATCCTCACCCCGCAAGTTAATCAAGTCTGGGTACTAGGCGGTGAAAGTCCGCTGTGGGCGTTAGTCCGACGAACCACTAGCCGAAGGCAACTGCATCGAGCGCGAGCAGATGTGGAGAGGAAGCCGGAGGGCAAAATCCAGACCTGACGGACAGGAACCACGTAAAGAGGTATGACGCGCCGGGTAAGCTGGCACGAGACAGTAAAGCCCCAACGGACAGAAGTGGCGTGATGTAAACGTGGCAGGGCTTGGAGGAAAGTTATCGTACCTTATCCGGGGAGGTCTGGCGTTTTTTTTGAATGTCAGAAGTCAGCCGAGGCCGTAGTAGTCGATGGGGTAACGACCATCCGGGGCGGTTGGTGAAAGCCAACTACAGGGCGAAGGGCTGAACGGAAAAGAAGTTGAGGAGAAAGGCGTAGAGACGTGGTAGGACAGCCGAAACTCAGGGAGACTGAGCCAAACGTGGAAGGAAAGCTGGCGGCTGGGGATAAGCGTGCGGGGCCAAGGCCACGACTGGAACAAATGGAAAGACAGGAAAGACCTCAACACGAAGCAAGTCTGTGGGAACGGATGGGTGCATTCCAGATTAGGGGCAAACATCAGGCAGCGTCCCATAGCGCATCAAATTCATTGCTCAGGATAGCAGAACGAATGACTAACATGCGATCAGCATTGGCACGTTCCCAGCGCATACCAGGGCCAGTCAAGCGGACTTTGAATTGCTTAATGGCGCTTTCGACGGTACCTGATCCGATTAAGCAATCGTCAGCACGGAATTGCTGGTAGTGCATACGCCGTTGATGACGGTCAAAATAACGGGCATGGTCGGATAAACCGTGGTCATTAAGAACCGTGGTAATTTTGAAGATCTCACCGCGAAAGAGTGGCGTTTTCATACGCCGAAACCAGCGGCGAGCATGGTCGTCATCGTCAGGGAAAAGCGCATGGGCGGCTTGCGCCAAGTGCTGCATGGCGTGATACCAATCCACAATCTGGGTACTATCGGGAAAAAGATCATTCGCCAGGTTCCAGATCCACTCAGCTCCGTCGGCAGTCACACTGGTACGAGCAGCTTGAGGAATACGGTGTTGAACCGCCAGCGCCCAGAGTGCCGTACTGAACTGCGCCACATTGCCCAGCACCGCCGTGTAATAAGTTGTTTCGGCAGCTGGCAAGTCAACCGTTTCGCCCGTGAGGGGGTCCTCGTGTTGAGCCGTTCCGATGGTGTAGACCGTGCCCACTTTCATTTCCTTCCAGCCTTCTCCGCGGATATTAACCATACCCCCATCCATACTTATCCCCTGGGGTGTTTGGTGATCTTGGTCGCTACTCTCCAGGATAATCCGTTCGGGCGATACCCTGGTACGTTGCTTCACAACTGCCTCCTGTAGCCGTTCCCCTTGCACTTGTACCTCGCGCCACAGATTGCTCTGCGGAATGGTCTGCCGCCCGATCCGCTCCATAACCTGCACTACCTGTCCATACGGCAGCAACCCGCCTAACCAGACCAACTGGCAGGCCAGTGTCGCACTATACTGGCTCTTGCCCAGCCGCCACTGCTGATCCAGGGGGAAAAACGCCGATCCGGCATGTCTCACAATAGTAGTAACCGCGCTGCACGACCACATCCCCACTGGTCGTCTTGACATACTTGGGTTTCTTGCCCTTGTTACGCATCTTGACCCCACATCCCTTGCACTTCACGCCTCCTTCTGGCTTCGCTTCCTCGCTCGCCTGTGCCACCAACCCTGCCGTTATCTCCGCTTTGATGGCATCTCCAGCCTGATGCGCCAAGGCCTCAATCTCATCCAAGCTGATTTCCTTAGCTGACTTTTTCTCTGCTATCAGTCGTTCCAGCTCTGCTTCTGCCCTGGCCTTCAGTCCTGCCAACAGTTCTTCATCGCTCAACTTCATTGTTGTTTACCCTTCTCGCTTTTCTCCCAGTTTACTCTTTTTGCCCCCAATCTGGAATGCACCCTGATCCGGCAGAATACTGGCCGGTCTACCCTACTCGGCCCGGATCACATCCGGAAGTTGCCCGATGGTCGCCACAAAGCAACCTGGAAGACCAACAATCCCCGATTATTTGAAGCTTATATCATGCACTGGGAATGGTGAAAAACGAAGAAGGGCGACGATGACGCCGCCCGCTCTGTGGAACTAGGTTCCGGTTCCGCCGCTCATGGCAGTCCCCTTTCACCTGTCCTGATATTCTGGTGAGAGCAGGTTTATGGTATCCAACAACGATATTCAAATATTGGAATGAAACACTGTTCTCATACAATAGACAGTATACAACACATTTTCTAAAATCACAATAAACCTATGCGTTTTCAGGATATAGACGAATTGGATGCAAGATTATTGGGACGTCGTATCCGGCGTGCGCGGGAGCGACAGGGACTTTCCCAAGAGCAGTTTGCTGCACTCATATCAAGAGATCAGCGAGCTGTTTCCGAATACGAACACGGCAAGCGCCGAATTTCGGTGACTGAGTTACCTAACTTTGCCAGGGCGCTGAATGTACCACTGTTATATTTTTTTGAAGACGACCTTGCCGAAACTGACCTGGATCGTGAGCTATTGGACGAGTTCCGGCGTTTACCTGATGAACGATCAAAGAAATCGGCGATAGGTATTGTCCGGATATTCTCGGATGCCTTTGAAGCATAATCCCCTAAAATCCTCATGATTCATCCCCTTGACACCCATTGTATCAACACAATATAATACTGAGTATATGAATGTCACACCACTGAAGCCACGACGCTACCGACGGTTATTGTCGGCTATCCGTGAGTTCTACAAGGTCTATTGCCTGCTCAATCGACGTGACGAGCTGGGGCGTCTGGTTGAATGGGCAAAGCGCAAACGAGCGGCCAAACCTCGCCACTTATACCAATATCATCTGTTAGACACTGAGGTTCGCTTGAACAGCATATTACTTCGCTCCCCCAAAGTAGTCCTCTGGGCGCGAACTGCTCACCGTATTGGGAAAGCTGTCAACCCGCCATCGCGCTTTTATGGGAGAGGTTCCGCCGCTAAGTATCGCTTGACATAGCGATTGCGATACGGGATAATACAATAGCATCATGTAATAATTGAATATATTGTGCGCCCCCAGATGGTGCTGGAGACACCACTGAGGGCTGACTAACCACGCTGGGAAAGCAGCATGGCAGCTACAGCTATATTATCGTTGCATATCGCCGCCGTCAATTGCGCTTACCCGCAGTTGGCGGCGTTTTTATTGACCAACATGACGAAAGGAAAGGCCAAGAAACCAAAACGACAATATTATCCGCCCAGGCCGGAGGTTATTGAGCTGTACGCCCACAAGGTGTGCAGGAACATGGGCAAAGAATATAACACCACCGAGGTCATCAGTGGCTTCACCGGATTCATGAAAACACTGGTGAAGATACACATTCAATATCTCAATCAGCAGGAACACAAAACCAGGAGATGATGAACATGCCCCGCAAGAAGAAACGCCAGGGACAGACTGGACTGAAGCCCAAGATCGCACTTTGTTACATTCGCCTATCCTTTACCCGTGATGATGACGATACCCAAAGTCCAGAGCGCCAGCGGGCGAATATCGAAGCCCTTTGCAAGCGCAATGGTTGGATACCAGAATGGTATGAAGATGTCGGCGGTCATAAATCAGGACGTTATGAAGACAACCGCCCACAGTGGTTAGCTTTGAAGTCACGCCTCGGCGATCCAGATGTTGCCGCCGTTGTCGCCAACGACCTGTCACGCCTGCACCGCAATGTATCACGTATCAGCCACCTGATCGAAGTGCTGGAAGAATACGGTATTGCACTGGCATTGGCAGCATCGAACATCAATATCGACACAACAACGTTGATGGGCCAGATGTTTGCTCAATTCAGTGGCCTGATGGATGCCTATTATGCAAAAGACATCTCGGCGAAGGCCAAAGACAGCATTGAATACCGTAAACGTCAGGGCAAAACGGTGGGCATTCCCCCATTTGGTACTACCCGCAACGAGGATGGTTTTCTCATCGCCAGCCCAGACGGTGCATGGCTACTGCCTGATGGCTGCTTTGAGGCTGGCACACCTGACAAGTCGCCGCACCCGGATGCAGTCTGGCGCGGTTATTATGAATGTGCCGGGCGGATATTGACTCTTTATGCCGAAGGTGGTGTCGGATTGGAGAAAATCTCATATCGAATGAACACCGAGGGTTGGCCCTTCCGGTCTCGTAAGGGCAAGCCGCGCCCCGTCAATCGTGCCGATGTTCGCCGTGTTGTTGCCAACTGGCCGGAATATGGTGGCATTGTCCACGGTGATCGTGGCAAAGACCGCCCAGCTTACGAAAACTATGATGTGGACAAACTGCCATTTGTCAAAGAGCGAGCGGTCTTCCCTATCAAGCTGCTGCGACGAGTCGCCAGCGTGCGGCAAGCCCGTACCATCTGCCCCGTAGACAAAGGGGCCAAGCGCACGGTGCATCATTACATCCTGAGCAACATCACCTATTGTGCCCATTGTGAGCGTCTGGCCGAGAAGCACGATAACCCAAGTTTACGGACCACATTGAGTGGAACGAACATGAATGGTACTCGGCGCTACCGCCACAAAGCTGGCGTCTCGTGTGGCTGTCAGCACAAGTCGGTGGTCTGCACAACTTATGAGGCCGATTTCACCAGACTGATCAAGTCACTGACGATCAAGCCGGAAGCCCTTAATCTGATGACAGAATGGGCAATCCAGATCAACAAGGCAGCCAATCCTGATGATGACGTTGATCCAGAAACCGAGAAACGCGATGCCATTGCCCTTTGCAGGCGCAAGATCGACGCAGCAGTTCATTTGTATGGCGATGGCCGGATTGACCGTGAGGAATACTTGCGGCGTGTGGATGAAAACGAGCGTACCATCGCTCACTGGGAAGCACGCACCACCGAAACCGAGAAAATCGCTTACGAGCTGGCGATGTGCATGGAGGCGATCAACATGCTCGATAAGATGTGGGAGATAAGTGACGACAAAGAAAAGCAGAGCCTGGTTCGCAATCTGTTTTCAGAGATTATCTACGACCTGGATTATCAGCGCATTGTGGGGTTCAAACTGAAGCCGTGGGCTGATCGGTTTATGTCGCTGCGGGCTGCGATGTATGACGAGGAACTGGCTGAAATTGTGGCAGAAACAGAAATCGCTCCAGGTGATCAAGACCTGAAGCGTCATATGCCCCCAAGGAGACTTTTCGCGCCCTCCGTATACCCTGTACCAGCAGCACCCGGCGTAGCAGCAGGATCATTCTCATCAAAACCGTTTTCCTGGCCGTGCATTGTTCCTCGCAACACTAAGAATTTATCAGCCCAGGGCTTGAGTTTGAAGTCCACAATCCGGCGGGTATCCAGATCATATACAACTTCGGTAAACAGGTTGCGGGCCAGTGCCTTGCGCTCCTCATTGTCAGAAATATCCCACAGTTCCTTGACGTTTTTCACCGCTTCGATGCAAAGGGTCAATTCCACTGCAAGTTTCTGAGTTTCAGTCGTGCGGGCTTGCCAATGAGCGATTTCGCGCTCGTTACGCTCTACGTCTTGTAGATAGTCCTCTCTTGAGATTGTCCCGTCACGGTACAAATGAATAGCGGCATCAATCCGTCGCCGACAAAGTGCAATCGCCTCCTGCTTTTCCTTCTCAAAATCAGCCTCGTCTTGCTCAAAGTTCCGGTCAGACTGGATTGCCAACTCGATCATTAAGTTGATAGCCTCTGGGCGAATGTCGAGCAGTTGAATGAGTTCGCCAAATTCAGCATCCAGTTCTTCGCATCGAATAGAACGATTGTGGCTGCCACACTTCGCGCCTTGCACATGACGGTAACGTGGCTTTCCGTTGCCATACATGGCCCGCAGACGCTTGCGGAATTTTGAGTTTTGATGGTGTTCGGCAACTTGATCGCAATGGGCGCAATAGACCAATCCGGCCAGTGCATAGGCACGAGTGTTACGATTAACACCGTGATTGGTTGGGCGGCGATAACTGCGTTTTTGGCGATTTCTGGCAACCGCTACCAGTAGTTCTATTGGGAAAACAGCTCGTTCTTCAACAAAGGGCAAGTCGTCAACATTGGTGTCGTAAGCGGGGCGTGCCTTAGAAGGTTTGTCGCTCACAATTCCCCCATATTCCGCCCAATTGCCAATTACTCGCCGCACATCGGACTTGGTGATAGGACGTGGTTCGTTGTTCCGTGAGCGAAAAGCCCAGCCTTCCTCGTCTATTTCATAGGAAATACGCTGTGCCCCGATGTTGCCAGCCGCGTACTTCTTCAGGATTTCGTGAGTGCAATCATAATACCCACGCCAGATAGCACCTTCTTCGGGTTGGCTGTCTTGAGTACCAGCAATGTATGTGCCATCAGGTAACAACCATGCACCGTCTGGACTTGGCATCAAGTAGCCGTCGTCATTGCGAATGGTTCCGAATGGGGGAATGCCAACTGTCTTGCCCTGGCGTTTGCGATAAGCGATGCTGTCTTTGGCTTTGACGGATATATCTTTGGCATAGAAAGCATCCATTAAGCCACGCATTTGAGCAAACATCTGTCCGGTAAGGGTGGTCACATCAATATCACTGTTGGTGGCCGCCAGCACCAGATTAATTTCGTGCTTTTCCAGTGTTTCAATCAGCAGGCTCAACCTTGCCAAGTTGCGATGCAGGCGTGACAAATCATTGGCGACGACTGCCACTACATCTGGATCATTCAGGCGTTTCTTTAGAGCCAGCCATTGCGGGCGTTTGTCCTCGGATGTTCCTGACCGATGCCCACCAACATCAATATACCACTCAGGTATCCAGTTGTTGCGCTCACAAACTAACTCAATGTTCGAGCGTTGGCGCTCTGGACTGTTGCCGTCATCCTCATCACGCGAATAAGACTGGCGGATGTAGCACAGTGCAACGGTGGGTTTTACGGGTGACCGCTTCTTTTTACTTGCCATCTGGTTTCTTCACCTTTCTGCTGTTATTAAGATGCTTGGTCTTGATACGAATTACTGTTTTGATGAACGATGTGAATTCGTGAACGGTATCGTTATCCGCATACGCTTTGCCGTGTTTTTCGTTCATTTGTTGGCACACACCATGTGCAAATGTTTCAACCGTAACGTCGTCTGGTGCAACATACTCGACATTTGATTGGGTTTGTTTGGGTTCGTTTTGCTTGGGGGTGTTGGCATTCTTGGCATTCATTACTTCCTTTCTGGCAACTAAAAAGCCGTCAATCGCTGAAGATGTGCAATTGACGGCTATGAGTGCCTAAATTAATATATGGCTAGCCTCTATGCTGCTTCACTCAGCGTAGTTGGTTAGCCCTCAGTTGGTGTTACCAGCACCTTCTGGGGGCGTTTTATTTCAATGTGTTGTCGATATTATACTTTGATTTCTCCTCCAGTTCAAACGTTTATGCTGCGTTCAAGCGATATTTTGAGGCAAACCCTTTTGGATAATAACGGGGTTCTGGCGAAATCGCCTTGTTTACTCGATAAACAAACAATGCCCACTGAAATATCTTTGGAAAACGAATGGATTTTGTTGCCAAATAGTCTTCGGCTTCGTAGTGCAATTTTTTGTAGTGATGAAAAACACCAAGTTTTTTGCGCTTGGCCCAATCAGTTAGGCGTTCAAGTTCATCTTCGCGGTGTAAATACAACAAAATTGATTGGTACTGTTGCCAGTTGAACTGCCACAAATACCAGTAGTGAATCCATTTTTGTCTCATTGAATCGGACTCTATAACGGACAGATACAAGAGTCAATAAGCAAAGATGCCAGCCTCAAGACCCCCCATCAAAATTAAGACAGTATCAAACTGGCGATCCGTTTCAAGCCCCCGAAGGGGATTAAGCCCGGCCAGACTATCAACCAGGGTAGCTTCTGGGGCTACCGCTCCGTTTCAAGCCCCCGAAGGGGATTAAGCCCGGCCAGACCCGACTGGTCAATCCCCACGTGGGAAGGGGGTGCCTGTTTCAAGCCCCCGAAGAGGGAAAGACTCGGTTACGCCTGAACGTAACCTCATTTTATCAAAACGTAACCCGGTTACGAAAGCGCTATCAAAAGCGTAACCTGAAAATAACGGGTTACGCTTGAACATCATCAAGGTTTTCCCCAAATCACCTAAACTGGAGGTATACAACACACCAATCCAGTCTAGATCAGGAGAAAACCAAGATGATAAGTCTAGAAGGGGATTAAGCCCGGCCAGACGTATGCCAAGGGAGTGCGGTGGCTTGCTATGCTGCGGGTTTCAAGCCCCCGAAGGGGATTAAGCCCGGCCAGACCAAAATCAGTACACGCGGTGTTAACCGTGTTGATATGTTTCAAGCCCCCGAAGGGGATTAAGCCCGGCCAGACTCGTGCTGCTCATAGCATGGTTGTATGCGAAGAAAAGTTTCAAGCCCCCGAAGGGGATTAAGCCCGGCCAGACACCTGACGAGGCATTTGTTGAATCCGTTGTGGCCCGTTTCAAGCCCCCGAAGGGGATTAAGCCCGGCCAGACACGGATGATTTTGGACTCGGCGGAAATCGTTACTAGTTTCAAGCCCCCGAAGGGGATTAAGCCCGGCCAGACCGCCAGTCTCAGATGGCCGGCGACGTCGACATCGAGTTTCAAGCCCCCGAAGGGGATTAAGCCCGGCCAGACGGGGAGATGAAGTTCTCTCTGAAGCCGACCTCATCGTTTCAAGCCCCCGAAGGGGATTAAGCCCGGCCAGACGGGGAGATGAAGTTCTCTCTGAAGCCGACCTCATCGTTTCAAGCCCCCGAAGGGGATTAAGCCCGGCCAGACTGAAGGCTACACTGCAAAGCGTAGTCACAGGAGTTGTGTTTCAAGCCCCCGAAGGGGATTAAGCCCGGCCAGACAAGCTATGGTTTTTGCAGTTGTGCCAGTTGTTTTTGGTTTCAAGCCCCCGAAGGGGATTAAGCCCGGCCAGACGTGGGCTATTTGGAGGTTAAAACCCTAATGAAGAAGGTTTCAAGCCCCCGAAGGGGATTAAGCCCGGCCAGACATGGTGCCAGAAGGCTGGGTCGGGGCTCTGCTCCCGTTTCAAGCCCCCGAAGGGGATTAAGCCCGGCCAGACTCTCAGATGCAGATTCATTCTGGGTCACTGATGACCGTTTCAAGCCCCCGAAGGGGATTAAGCCCGGCCAGACTGGGCTATTTGGAGGTTAAAACCCTAATGAAGAAGGTTTCAAGCCCCCGAAGGGGATTAAGCCCGGCCAGACTCTGGCTGTGTTTATCGCCTCAATGGCGATGGTACGTTTCAAGCCCCCGAAGGGGATTAAGCCCGGCCAGACCTTTTTATGCAGCACTGTGGCAGTTTCTGGTTTATGTTTCAAGCCCCCGAAGGGGATTAAGCCCGGCCAGACTGAAGACGGAACTGAAGTCTGGGTTATGGGACACATGTTTCAAGCCCCCGAAGGGGATTAAGCCCGGCCAGACTATTGAAAACCTCAAAGAGGGGATCAACGAATACGAGTTTCAAGCCCCCGAAGGGGATTAAGCCCGGCCAGACTCAGATCGCCTGGCCGTGCTGGAATCGCTTGGTGATGGTTTCAAGCCCCCGAAGGGGATTAAGCCCGGCCAGACCCAAGCTGAGGAAACTCAGCAGGCGTGGCAACTCGGTTTCAAGCCCCCGAAGGGGATTAAGCCCGGCCAGACCCCGTGATGTCGAGACGCTTCAAGTTCCAGAGGGCGGTTTCAAGCCCCCGAAGGGGATTAAGCCCGGCCAGACGACCTGGCCTGATACCGCTGTGGCTGTTGGTCTTGAGTTTCAAGCCCCCGAAGGGGATTAAGCCCGGCCAGACCAAGATTTTGCCATTCGTTACATCTGGGGGCAAATCGTGTTTCAAGCCCCCGAAGGGGATTAAGCCCGGCCAGACAAAGTGTGACGGGTGATGAAGATTGGGGTTTGACCCTGGTTTCAAGCCCCCGAAGGGGATTAAGCCCGGCCAGACCTTTTTCGTTCTTGATCGCTTTGGCGATTGTTTTTGGGTTTCAAGCCCCCGAAGGGGATTAAGCCCGGCCAGACACATACTTGTGGCAGAGATTCCTGAAAAAGCAGCGTGTTTCAAGCCCCCGAAGGGGATTAAGCCCGGCCAGACCTTACCGGCGCAGGAGCAGTGGTTGTACGAGCAATTTCGTTTCAAGCCCCCGAAGGGGATTAAGCCCGGCCAGACCCTGACCGAACTGCGCGATAGCGGGGAACGGGCGAGTTTCAAGCCCCCGAAGGGGATTAAGCCCGGCCAGACGGGCACCACCTTCGCTCAGGATGGCGGCATTGATTGTTTCAAGCCCCCGAAGGGGATTAAGCCCGGCCAGACGGGCACCACCTTCGCTCAGGATGGCGGCATTGATTGTTTCAAGCCCCCGAAGGGGATTAAGCCCGGCCAGACAAAGTTTCTGTACATATTGATACACCAACACTTTGGTTTCAAGCCCCCGAAGGGGATTAAGCCCGGCCAGACTTACAAAGAAACTATTCCCTCGAACTGTCTTCAATTGTTTCAAGCCCCCGAAGGGGATTAAGCCCGGCCAGACGATCATGGGCCGATCCAACTCTGGAGGGATGATTCGTTTCAAGCCCCCGAAGGGGATTAAGCCCGGCCAGACATATGTCCAGGTAACTGGACAAACTCCCAGCATTGTGGTTTCAAGCCCCCGAAGGGGATTAAGCCCGGCCAGACAGTTTCCACGGAGATATAGGCAATGAAACTTTTCAAGTTTCAAGCCCCCGAAGGGGATTAAGCCCGGCCAGACGAAAAAGCAATTAAACTCGGCAAATGACTACTTCATTTGTTTCAAGCCCCCGAAGGGGATTAAGCCCGGCCAGACTGAAGTAGAGGGTGAGCATGTGCCTCAAAATCAAAAGTTTCAAGCCCCCGAAGGGGATTAAGCCCGGCCAGACTCTAACTCGAAAAATGAAGTAGAGGGTGAGCATGTGTTTCAAGCCCCCGAAGGGGATTAAGCCCGGCCAGACTTTGCGAATGACAAGTACCTGGCTCCTTTCAGGAGGTTTCAAGCCCCCGAAGGGGATTAAGCCCGGCCAGACTGAGCGTCAACGGCGGTACCGTCTGGGTTTCTGAGTTTCAAGCCCCCGAAGGGGATTAAGCCCGGCCAGACTGAATGTAAGAACTACGCAATCGCCGGCGCACACCGTTTCAAGCCCCCGAAGGGGATTAAGCCCGGCCAGACCAACCAAGAAGAAAACCAGGTATATGAGGTTTTTTGGTTTCAAGCCCCCGAAGGGGATTAAGCCCGGCCAGACATGTTTAAGAAATTTGCAGTCGCAATTCTGTTTTTGTTTCAAGCCCCCGAAGGGGATTAAGCCCGGCCAGACCATTGGCTTACCAGATATGTCCCATTGGAACTGAGTTTCAAGCCCCCGAAGGGGATTAAGCCCGGCCAGACTCACATTGGTGCCAGTGAATCCCGCAGTGTCTGCTGGTTTCAAGCCCCCGAAGGGGATTAAGCCCGGCCAGACGGTTGCATCTGCGGTCAATGGACAGGTCTTAATCGTTTCAAGCCCCCGAAGGGGATTAAGCCCGGCCAGACCCATGAGGAGCCCCCGAGCAATAAGTTGCCGTTTGGTTTCAAGCCCCCGAAGGGGATTAAGCCCGGCCAGACGAACGCCACCTTCGCCCAGCAGGGAACCTCCTGCTTCGGTTTCAAGCCCCCGAAGGGGATTAAGCCCGGCCAGACCCCAAAAAAAAATGACAAGGAGGAAAAGAAAAATATGTTTCAAGCCCCCGAAGGGGATTAAGCCCGGCCAGACGCGCGTATGCCGAAAAGGAGGTGGGAATCTGATTTGTTTCAAGCCCCCGAAGGGGATTAAGCCCGGCCAGACGAGACCATTATCGTTCGATATTCAATTTCGAAAAGTTTCAAGCCCCCGAAGGGGATTAAGCCCGGCCAGACGCGCAGATATGGTGCCCGGCGGTGACGTGATTGTGTTTCAAGCCCCCGAAGGGGATTAAGCCCGGCCAGACAAACGAACCTCAGAATATGGTCGAAGTTACATTCGGTTTCAAGCCCCCGAAGGGGATTAAGCCCGGCCAGACAAAAGCGTTTGAAATGCGTGTAGGCTCGCCAGTCGGTTTCAAGCCCCCGAAGGGGATTAAGCCCGGCCAGACTTGGTAGCAACAATTTTGGGCCTGGGCCAGTTCGGTTTCAAGCCCCCGAAGGGGATTAAGCCCGGCCAGACGTTCGATTCGAATCCCAAGGTGCAACTGCCGTTGTGTTTCAAGCCCCCGAAGGGGATTAAGCCCGGCCAGACAAGGCGATGGAAATAAGAGTAGTACATACCCTACGCCCGTTTCAAGCCCCCGAAGGGGATTAAGCCCGGCCAGACTGTGGCATGGCTATTACAGCTACAGACACACCTGCTGTTTCAAGCCCCCGAAGGGGATTAAGCCCGGCCAGACATGAATTTGGGCAGGCAGAGGGTTGGTACAAACCGAGTTTCAAGCCCCCGAAGGGGATTAAGCCCGGCCAGACTGGTACCATTGATAATCGCACCGGTATCTTCGCAATGTTTCAAGCCCCCGAAGGGGATTAAGCCCGGCCAGACGAATTAGCAAATGTCTTTTTTGTGGGGCAATATGAGTTTCAAGCCCCCGAAGGGGATTAAGCCCGGCCAGACGTACTGGAATACGGGGTTGTATTTGCTGGACGTGGGTTTCAAGCCCCCGAAGGGGATTAAGCCCGGCCAGACGGTGGCTAATCATTACCCTCAACTGGCGGCCTCAAGGTTTCAAGCCCCCGAAGGGGATTAAGCCCGGCCAGACTCCTACCTGAGCGTCTTCGAGGAGTCGGATATCGTGGGTTTCAAGCCCCCGAAGGGGATTAAGCCCGGCCAGACGCGCTGTCGGCGATAATATATTCGCCAGCTGTTTAAGTTTCAAGCCCCCGAAGGGGATTAAGCCCGGCCAGACGAACCATAACCTATATCAGTCTAAGCATCGGGTTCCTCGTTTCAAGCCCCCGAAGGGGATTAAGCCCGGCCAGACTCAGCGATCACTAGACAAGTCAGACACCAGTGTTGAGTTTCAAGCCCCCGAAGGGGATTAAGCCCGGCCAGACACATGAACAGTCAACCCGCGAAGAAAGGAACCAAGTTTCAAGCCCCCGAAGGGGATTAAGCCCGGCCAGACCCATAGAACTATTCGTGACTGGAACCCTGTCATGGAGTTTCAAGCCCCCGAAGGGGATTAAGCCCGGCCAGACAGGGAATTACACGTTTTCGAGTACATTCCCGAATTGTTTCAAGCCCCCGAAGGGGATTAAGCCCGGCCAGACCAGGGACCATTCATGCCAGCGCTTGCGGCAGGTACGTTTCAAGCCCCCGAAGGGGATTAAGCCCGGCCAGACCAAAAACCGATTGAAGAGAGGAAAGTTCGATGTTTAGTTTCAAGCCCCCGAAGGGGATTAAGCCCGGCCAGACCTGGAGGGACAGTTACTACTGATGCTGGTCCTATGAGTTTCAAGCCCCCGAAGGGGATTAAGCCCGGCCAGACCTGGGCCCTGGCGTATGGATGGGGTCGTGAGAAAGGTTTCAAGCCCCCGAAGGGGATTAAGCCCGGCCAGACGTGTGAGTGCCCCCCCTCACACTGTAGCGGTGTCGCCAGTTTCAAGCCCCCGAAGGGGATTAAGCCCGGCCAGACCTCTGATATTCTCCTATCCTTGCTGTTCCTCGTTCCGTTTCAAGCCCCCGAAGGGGATTAAGCCCGGCCAGACGATTGAAAGGAGACGCCTATGCACGAAGGCTAAGCCTCGTTTCAAGCCCCCGAAGGGGATTAAGCCCGGCCAGACAGGATTACCCCTTTGCAACAGGGGTGGATTATTCGTTTCAAGCCCCCGAAGGGGATTAAGCCCGGCCAGACAAAGGAGAAACTGTTATGATTGCCAATAACAATAAGTTTCAAGCCCCCGAAGGGGATTAAGCCCGGCCAGACTGATCAGCCGCAGAACTTACAGTACCAGGATGTGGGTTTCAAGCCCCCGAAGGGGATTAAGCCCGGCCAGACGGGGAACAACAATCCTGACAGACGGTGGAGATCAGTTTCAAGCCCCCGAAGGGGATTAAGCCCGGCCAGACTCAGACAGATATGCTCTCCCGCATTGCACTAATGTGTTTCAAGCCCCCGAAGGGGATTAAGCCCGGCCAGACAGGGACTTATCCTGTCATATATACTATTCGCATTAGTTTCAAGCCCCCGAAGGGGATTAAGCCCGGCCAGACCTGCTGTATTCGCAGCAGGAAGGGCTGGAAACTGTGTTTCAAGCCCCCGAAGGGGATTAAGCCCGGCCAGACCAAATACTATTCTTAGGGGCGTCGGATGGTATAGAGTTTCAAGCCCCCGAAGGGGATTAAGCCCGGCCAGACCCTATGCCAATGCATTGATCCTTGAGGAGAACCAGGTTTCAAGCCCCCGAAGGGGATTAAGCCCGGCCAGACCTATTGAGGATTTGCCCCAGCAGTGGGTGGACGCGAGTTTCAAGCCCCCGAAGGGGATTAAGCCCGGCCAGACCCGTCAGATGACCGCATATCCGTCTGGGGATTTCCTGTTTCAAGCCCCCGAAGGGGATTAAGCCCGGCCAGACTCGAAACTCGCTGGTCTGAAGCTGCGTGGACCGGCGGGTTTCAAGCCCCCGAAGGGGATTAAGCCCGGCCAGACTCGCAATATTACCGATTGCTCTGATTTCGGTTATGACGTTTCAAGCCCCCGAAGGGGATTAAGCCCGGCCAGACACAGCGCAGATGCAAGCAATAACGTAATGCTTTTCGGTTTCAAGCCCCCGAAGGGGATTAAGCCCGGCCAGACGGCTAATTACAATCATAGCAATATCTCTTCTCAGCGGCAACTATCTCTTTGTATCGCATCAAAGTGTTAGTCTCGCGGGCAGGTGAAAAAGTTTCGTGTTTTTCTGACATGGGGTACATGAGCAAGGGCAGAAATTGGCTGATTTTACCACCCAAATCTCGTCGCAGCACGTCTCAACTCTCTGTATCGCTGTTTGCGGGCGCTATGTAAATTCACCCTTTAGAAGTAACAGCCAGAACTTTGATATAGTTATTCAAACTCTATTATGCAGGATACGGTATCTAATGTATGCCCTACAAGACCTGTTGGCATCTCGTACATGGTATGAACTGAGAGCAACGGCTAAAGCACATGGATTGAAATTTAATGGACATCATACTCGTAGTCAGGCAAAAGCACGTTTGTATACTGACCTGATTGAACAGGGGCAACTCAAACACGCATTTCGTGACCTAGCACCAGTTCATCGTGAGGCTCTGCAAGTGTTACAAGCTGGTGAGGGACAAATGCGCCTATCATCATTTTTGTCGATCTATGGGGATATTCGTGCATACCGGCCATGGCGACCAGATACGCCGCGCTATCCCTGGAAACGTCCCATATCAACTGCTGAGAAACTATGGTATTTGGGATTCATTCAGATTGTTGAGGGCGAAAAAGGGAAACCTGACTGCATTGTAGCTCCGCATGAGGTGATGTGCCTGCTACCAGGTCTTCCACGTCCCACACCAGTACATTGCGTTTTACCGCCTGCGGATTTCACCCGCTACACACTTTGTGTAGATATCACCATATTGCTCGGGTTTTTACTGGGGAATGATGTGCATCTTAGCTGGGGACGCTGGTTCGCACCACACGTATTACAAGCGGTGAATTCTCGCCTTTTTTGCAAGGAAGATTTGGATGGAGTTAAGAGCGAATTGCAGACAGGGCGTATTCGATTTCTGCACTACCTTGCTGATGCTGCTGGATTAGTAAGTTTACAAAACGGTTTTCTGAAACCCACTGTAGCCGCCTGGCAATGGCTTGAGTCGCTGCCGCAAGAACAATGGCTAGCGGTGTGGAGTGCCTGGGAACGTGATATGCAGCGCCCTAATGAAAAACGTCTCTGGGCTACTTATCGGTTTCCAGCAGTCCCGTTCAAGGTATGGAAAACAGTATGCAATCAACTAGAAGACATAGGTAATGACGGCAAGAGCTATAAAATCGGTGAGTTCGTAACGACCTTAAAACCTTACGCCCCCGGCGAGAATCTCGAGAAGGTTGATTATTTGCTGAAATGCCCGTTTCACTGGTCGGGACTGGTTACTATCAACGGAGGGCATTTTTCCCATCAATCTCCAAATCACCTGAAGCCTCAGAACGCTGAACTGGCTATTGAACCGGGTCGATTGTGGATAGGATTGCCACAATTCCCTCGTTTGCGCCCATTATGTGAGGTATTTAGCTGGGCTAATGTGGATGAAACAGGGCTTTGGGTAGATAATGAGGTGGTGAAACGAGCAACGGGCCTCGGCTACGATGCCGTACAGATTGGTAGTGTATTGATGATGCTGTGTGGAAAACCAATTGCACCCGATGCACAAGAACGCTTGCGTCACTGGGAACGACAAGTCAACCAGTTAAAGGTGCAGCATATGGTTGTGATAACATCGCCGGACAGCCAACTCCTGGCTGGTATCCGCGCTGATCGACACCTACGCCAGATGGTTAAGCAAGCGTTATCCCCTCATTGTCTGGCAGTGTATCCTCATCAAGTCGACAAATTGTGCAAACGTCTAAAACGTCGTGGCATTTCAGTAACCCTGCAAACGCCTGCACCTCAGAGTACGGAACCATTTGATGGTTTGACGCCGGAAATGGTAGAGTATTTGTGGCTGGCTGTTCGAGTCTATCAGCGTACTGGTCGATTATCACCTCAAGAAGTACGAGTACCTGGTGCCATATTAGATTGGCTTTCCAATCAGCTATCACTTTCCCAGGTAGACTTTCTTGAGCAGATTTCAGCGAAATTGTTAGATGACTTCGTGCAAACCATGGAAGGCAAATCGACATGGACTGGCAGCATATCTCAAGACAATCCCCAGGAAATTCGTAAGGCGATTGAGTTGGCATTTGAGACGCAAGGTAGTATCACCATAGAGTATTTTAGCCCTGGGCGTGGCGAGGCGGTAAAGCGGTCAATAGAGCCAATATTGCCGATAGTCGAACATAATGGAGCCGAATATGTTGAAGCCTGGTGTCATTTGGCGGATGATACACGCACATTTAGAATAGATAGAATAGTGAAGATAATCGACTGATATTTCAGGCTTTACTGAGATAGGATGGAGTAAATGTGGTCCAGCTAGCAGCTTATGTGTGCGAGTTATCAGCATTACGCTCGATGGAAATTAAACATCACATGGGACGAGCAATTCACCGCTTTTTCTATACCATTATGAGACGTTATGATCCATCACTTGCCGAACGGTTACATAAAGATAGGCATGCCCTCAAACCATTTGCAGTAAGTGGTTTATTGCAGCCGGGAACAACTCAAAACGTTTTAGGTAAGATAGCTGAGGGTGATAGAGCATGGTTGCGGATGGTGGGTCTAAACAGTGAAGTGGTTGACGCCCTGAAAGCGTATGAAAAACGATGCGCCAGGGCACGTCCGGTTGATGAGAAAATCGACGACAGAATCAGACCCAACTGGAGGGTAGAACTTTTTTCATCTGATAGCAAGCATAACGCTTGGGCTGGCCGTGCCTCCCGTGAAGACTTCAACCAGCTATCTGTACCTCGGAAGATAGAATTTCAATTTTCCAGTCCAACGAGCTTCCGTAGTGACGGCAACAGTATACCGCTACCAAACCCCGATAGGGTATTTGGCAGTCTCCTAGACAAATGGAGTGCTTTCACTGGAGAATCAGTAGTCGATGGAATTCATGATTTTATTCGTTATATGATGGTACTCAGTAATCATAATATTTCAACGCAAACGCTGCGGTTTAAGAAAAAAAACAACGTTATTATTCAGGTGGGATTTCAAGGATTGGCAACTTTTACATTGTTGAAACGTAACAAAGATTTGGAGAAAAAGAACAATCGATTACATACTGAGTTGATGCAACGGCACACCGAATTCAGTAGTATCGTGGCGCGGCTTGCGGCACTCGTGTTCTATGCGGGGGTTGGCATTAAGACAACTCAAGGCATGGGGATGGTATGTCCTCAAACCTGATACGGATCAACCCGTTTAGCGCGTGACAACCTTAGCTACTTCTGAGTATGTATAGCCTGTACCATCATCGGCTGGAATATCATTATACAGATAAACCTCAGTACCGGTTGGCAAGTGTGTACTTAGCAATGCCCCCAATGCTACAGGCATTTTTGCAAAAATGTGAATCTTTGGACGTTTGGTCTGTCGAAACTTTTCAATAGCTTCGGTGCACGTGCCCGCCGCATCTGCCCATTCAGCATAATTGTCGTCGCTAATTTTGTACTCGTTTCGACGAGTGTTTGTCGGTGTGACATGAAGTGCCACATACGCAACTTCTGGATATGCTTTTATGAAAAATCGCAGTGCTTCTGTTAAAAATAATGTCCCAGGCCTTCCAGTAAACTCTGCACACAGGAGTACATGGTCTGGTTCATCTATGCAATGGTTTGCAGGGCCAACTACATAAGCATGTGTGTAACTCGAACGCAAAAGAGGGATTGCGACAAATTGGTCATCGCCAACTTTCATAGATACCCGACTGTTATTCGTCTGAAGCCTTAATTCGATATCCGGCAAGAAATCTAACCTTTGTCGTCTTGAGTTTGGAGCAGCAGTATATAGGTGATTTACAAGGCGGTCAAATTCACTTTGCCTGGTGTAGTTTCTTTTCTCTAATATTGTGGGAAGTTCGGTACCATCTAAAAGCAATGGATAAATTGGTTTGCCAGCATCTAGTGCCAACGAGAGTTCCTTTTCCACCCAAACCGATTGATTGGCATATTCTGACCATTGAAGAATTAAGCCTTCGCACTGAGAGGACCTAATCGCGCTTTCGATACGCTGCTCAAAATCTTCACCGGGCCGTATACCCTCATCACCCTCACGTATATCTTGCCAGATAATGAATCCCTGGGCAGCTAAGTCTTCCACATTTTCTCGCGCCGGAAGGCTATTCTTACGTGAGTAGCTAAAAAATAGATACGCCATGTCTTGTCCTCTAATCCTTTGTCCGTTCAAACAAACCACATCCTTGCGCTGTTTTTGCCCCAATTCCGAATTCTGTCAATCCTTCCTCTAGCCATCCCCAGGCTTTTTCGAGTAAGGAAGTATATTCTTGTTTGCGAGGCAATAATCCAAACAAAAATAGTTGTTCTACACCAACAGTAAGGTACGATATCGGCCTAGGATTCTGATCGTCGGATGGAGCTTGATTCTCACCATAATATTGTGGGAAATGGGGAGTCATGATGTCGAGACGATATTGCGGGAATTGATCGTCAGCATAGACACCATCTACAAAAACAATATTTCCAGCACTTTCAGGGGTACCAAAAATATCAATGAAATGATGAAATGTTTGAACTACTTGCTTAGAAACCTCAGATTTCTGTTTAGTGAATTCCGTTGCCCCCTTGATAATTTCCTCATTAAACCTCTCTAAATCTTCAGGACGTGGGTTACTCAGTACAGATTCTGCAACTTCAATCAGTGCTACCATTCGTGCCAAGCCCTTTAATGCGCTGCCTGGAATAAGCGGCATACCCGTGTTGCGGTCAAGTGTTATAGAAGTTTCGAGAACGTGCCCTGCACCTAGCCCGACAATGAGCGGGCTGGCAGTAATCATTCTTTCAAAACCCCCGCCCCTTGCCTGCACCATCGCCTCCCAACGCCTGCGGTTGTTTTTGGCAGCTTGAGGCACAGCCTTTTGGTTAGCTTTCACCAAGGCATCAAGCCATTCACGTTTTAAGTCGTTTGGACCCAACCGATATCCTTGAGGCACCACCCGACGACCTTTACGCTGTTCAGGGTATTTAGCATACGGGGTAAACTTATCCAAAAGTAAGCCAAAGTGATCTGCTGTTTTCCAATGATCTTGATCTTGTAAATGTTTACACAGCAGTTGAGGCAACGTCCACTTCCACCTAGTCATGAACCACTTGCCTTCCAGCCCTCAGCCTCACAATACCGTTTGAGCCAAATACTGAAAGCAATGGCCTCAGCAGTTGCACGACGATAGGTTTCGGTATCCTCATTTTGGATCAGGTGTATGAGGTCACCCTGTTCATCATATTCTAAATATGAGGTGACACGGCGGGAGACCTGCTTGTATAACCTATCTTCATGTAACCTGTAGTCTTTTGTTCCTTTTTTTCCGGCTTTTGCCCGTAAGAACGCCATCGTTGCGCCCAAGCCGTTGACTTGAAGCATAGATGGCAGGTCCTTTGCTCGTGAGCCGTAGTCATTTTCTGCACCTGTACCGCGCATTTCTTTAATCGCATCCCATGCTTGTTTTGCCCGATCCTGCTCAATGCTTCGACGGTTTGCCACTTGGCTCTGGTTATTGTTTGGCATTTTCATACTCCCCAGTGTAGCGCAACGCGACCATAACCAACTGTCTCATCCCCACCAATTTGTATACGGGGGGGTATCGAGTTTGAGGTGAAGCAACGAGAATCAAACCACGTGAGTACATCTTTTGCTTTCTTGCCTTCCGTGAAGTACGGTGATGTTGAACGTGGATCTTGGGAAGTAATCGGCACATAAAGCAAAGTATCGGATGGTAGAAGTTCCATTGTGAATGGTCCCGCTATGACGGTCTTTGTTGAATCGCTCAATGCTACGCGAGTGACAACCTGTGTGGCGTAGAGTGTGAAATCACGAAAATCGTTATCTGGCAAGATAACAAGGCGTTTCTTCATGGCATCTTGATAGTGGCTTTCGTAGACGCCGTTATTGCCATCAGTAGGCAGGGCGTTCTCCGCGAACCAATCGCCCCATGCTTTTTGGATTAGTGGATCTTGTTGTAGTTGCAATGCATTGTAAATATATTCTTCCAGAACCATTTTTTGCCTTTTGGCAATAGACATATCAGAAACCAGAACACTATCCTCCCGAACACTGGGAATTTTCGGCGTATTTTGTGGACGACAGTCACGAACAAATCGTGCCAGAACACTTTCACATGTTGTCCAGACAAAAACACCATTTAGGGCACGCACTGGAAATAACAGAATACGCGCATCACCAAAGGCGGCAGCTCCAGCAAAGTCTGGCTGATTGCCTTGTTGATTATCAGGGCCAAACACAACTTCTTTATCTCTTTGATCGGCGTCCGACTGGCTTCGCAATGCGCCCTTTACACCACTGCCTTGAATCATGGGATAACCTGTTGTTTGCTCGCGTTGGATGGGCAGATCAACCGCACCCAATCCCGTCCCCGTGCCAGCATGGAGTCCACTTTCAGTATAGATATATAACGTTTTTACATCAGTCATTTTTTTCTCCTACCATACACCAACAGCAACATGTCCATAACCTAGCTGCAAAAGCGGAAGTTCTTCACTCGGCTGTTCGCTCAATTGCAACGTGTCCGGATATAATTCATCTTCAAATTCAAAATAGTACACGCTCCCTGGTGGTACATAGTGTCTGATGGGACGCGGCCTGTTTTGACTTAAATCCCAGCCGCCTCTATTCAAAGAGCGACCCAATGCTGCCGCTACCAGATAATCGGTAAACCAGGACTCTTGTGGGAGCCATCCCCGCGAAAAATATGTCGGGGTCAAGAACACAATTTTCAATCGGTTTCGATCTTGCCATCCATATACTAATGGCGTCTCTGGAATAACCTGAGTGTTACCCTTGATCTTTTTATAGCGTGTTGCACGCCCCTCACCACCCATGCGATAGCAGCCTTCATCTGGTAGCCTTTGCACGACTTCATCCGTTAACCAGACGAGAAGTCCAACATCTTTTTGAGGGCGGATGAATGAGGCTGAATACAACATGCTTTCCTCAGAACGCACACGCCGTTTATCGTAGCGTAAAGCATTGCCAGACCGGTACTCACGGACATACAAATTTTCTTCATGAACGATATGGTCAACTGTAAGCGATTGTCCTCTTGAGCCGTTCAAATACTCGACAAAATCACTTTCAGCGATCCAGAATGATTCTAGATGTTCGTCATCAGCGTCAATACTCAACGCCTGCAATAATCTGTTTGCAGTAGGAACGATTTCACTCATTGGGCGTAATATTTTCAACGGCGTGGTGCGATAGCGCAAATCAGCATCTTTTGCTGCTACGATATCGCTAGGGAGTGGCAGATAGCGTTCATAATTAAGTACTGCTCCCCTATCATCACGATTACACCTGGCAAGAAAGGGGCCATAGAGTTGCATCTTTCCAAGTAAGTTGTCGGGATCACGCGGATTACCAATCAGAGCATAAATATCCGTGTTGGCGTTTCCCCGTACATAAGTTTGCACATTGACATCAAGCGTATTCAACAGAAAGGCTCTAAGCGCCCCCTGAATCGTATGGGCTGATGGGGGAAATATAGTATTTGCTATATGGCCTTCGCCTGCATTGAATGGTTTGCCATCACGGAACATCCAGACATCGAATGCCTCAAGGAACAGCCACACGTTTTACCTCCTCTCCCGCTAAGAACCGCGCCAAACGTAGCCAGTTTATGACATCAGGCCACGCTTGTGCTGGGGATGGATTACTATTTCGGTCGATTACACCGTACTCACCCAGTGCCAGTATCGCTTTGCATAGATCTACTCCATACAACTCATCTGTTTTATATACTTCATCATTGCCCTGATAACGTCGTTTGTACATACGTTCAAACTCTTTTTGGCGAGGTTCTGCAGGCATCTCCCTGTCAGCAAATGTATAAATCACGTGTTCAATATCATAAGCTAGGCTATGCGATAGAACGTCAGTAGCCATTGCTCTCACAATGTGCCATAAAACTTCTACTGTTCTCAGCATATTCTCGGTATTAAAGACTTCCCACTTTAGTCCCATATATAAGGGTTCACCGGAACGTTGAAGTAGCGCAACAGCGAGTGCATTGCGCCCATAATCTTTTTTTGCGCGTTCCTGGGCGTTTTTTGCTGCCAACACCGCCGCTTGGAGCGGATGGGTACGATGAACAAAAGCAATACCTGTGCTAATGTGCAATTTTTCCTGCTGAAATTTCTCGGCAAACTTGGCTCGTAAATTTTCGGCGGCAACCAGAGCATGTTCCGCTGGTAGCAATGCCAGAACGTCGTCACCACCTGCGTAGACCAATCGTCCCAGAACATCGCTTTCTACAATATCGGGCACTTCAACATAGGCAAATGCCGCCAAACGACTGCTAAAGTCAGTATGCTTGCTCGCTTCCTGGAATCGTTTTGCTTGTTCACCCATCTCGTCGCCATCCATCGAAAGAACAGCTAAATAGCTAGAGGGAGCTTGTATCCCCAATTTTTCTGCTTCCATATAAAGTGTTTTGAGTGCATTCCGTATACCCTCAAGTTGTTGTAGACTTGGAGATGTCTTCACACCCGCGTAGTCCTGTAAAGCGGCGGATTGAAGCCCTTCCTCATACAGAAAATCTCCGTCTAAGCTGCGAAATTTCAACAAGATACGATCGCTACCAATGGGGCAAATAGTATCTAACAATGGGAAAACTTCAGGATGCAGCGTCTCACCATTCTGGCTACGGCGGTGAAAATACGGTGCTTCCTTGTCTAATTTGAAGACATTTACAAACAAGCCTTCCAACGCCGAAAGGTATGAATCCACAAAAGCCCGCAACTCATCCCACTGCTCAATCACTGCGGCACGGAACGGCACGCTGGCAATACTACTAGTGGAAGGAAATCGTCCTTCTGGGTTGAGTTCTGGAATGGCTTCATGGGCAAAGCGTTTAATCAGACTCAAAGCGCACAACCGTTCGCCTTGACTTAAAATAGCAAGATTGCGCTGTTGCTTGCGAACCGAATTCCAATACGCCTGTACATCTGTATATGATCCCTTACCACTGGCGTTGCCGTGCAGAGCTTCATGCTCACCTGTAAGAGAACACTTATGCCCTGGTTCATCACTCTCACGAAAATCGCGCACTAATTTGCGCGCTGCCAGCAAACGATTCGCCTTCAAGTTATCTCGTTTGTAATCCCCTGTATCAGGCACACTGACACGATAAATCTCCAACCAATGCTTTACTTGCCTTTTCCAAATGTCAGCATTGATGGCAATGCCAACGCCTTTCGGTGGGGGGAGCTCAAACATCTGGCGTGTTTCATCTGCTATGTAAAACCACTGCTTATAGATTGCATCATGAATATCCTGTGCTAATGTCTCCGCTTTCTCAACATCGCCGGGACAGTGGACAAGAAAGCGATTGGGGCTATTGAGGTCATCCCGCACAATAGATGGATATATCACTATTGCTGGAGGCTGCACAGCATAGAGTCCAGCCTGCACCAGCACGGATAATACCCGACTACCCATAAATAAATCCTGCGTGCGCCGTGCCTGACTAATCGCACTCTGAACAGGGCCAATGGAGAACAAAATATAGACATGCGTCATGACCATACCCTACTATCACCATAGACCAAAGTGAAAACTTTCTGTCCTTTAGAATTCTTATAATTCTCAAATAGGTCAATCACTAATTGCATCTGCCACCATTTTTCGTTTTTCTGTCGATTCTTTCGGTCATCAAATCCGCTACTTCTAAAGAAGGTCGCAAGTGGATAATATTTGCCATTCGTACATTGATAAACACGCATATGCAAAGCTGAGGCACGGCGCTGTTGACCAATTGCATAACCCCATGCCCATTTATCAGGTTTTTCTCTACCTCTCCTGTCGGTATAAGTTTTACGATGGAAATCGCCTGTCAGCATCCACATAGATTCGAGGGCTTCCAGATAATCATCATATCCCTGTTTGCCAACAAAAATCCGGCAGTTCGAGGTAGTGAAAATCGGGTAGTTTGGAATTTGATTATCTCGATAATGGAATTCTGATTGAACTTGAAAACCACTTGTAGCGGTAGCCACATAGGGTAGCAGGATTTGGCGCAATGATGTTACAAGTGCATCCCCGTTGGCAATTTCAGGCATAAGGAGATTCTTTATCGAGGCCTCCAAGCCATCTGGGCCTACGATTTTTAGAACCCCGCCACCCCGCCGCGCTCGTTTGCCAAATGCTCCCAGATGAAATGCAAGCATTAGTGCAGCATAAAATGGTTTATCGAAAACGTTTTCGACATTCTCCAAAGGATGAACATCAAAAATCAAGTCAAATCGTTGTGGGTTTTCCGTAGTAGACTCGTGAAACCCCACATGGGTATGTGGTATGCGTTTCTTTGCCCTTGTTTTTACTGTTGGCGGTAGCACGAGTTTTGACTTTCCTTGTGTGGGTTCAAAATGTTTTTTTACCTGAACTCGTATTGGGGATGCGGCTTTCGTGCTACCGAAGTAACGACTCTCTTCCTCGTGCAAGGTCGTAATATTCCTCTGATAAACACTTCCCAGCACCGCTCGCAGCCAATATCGAAACACACCGCGAAACGATGCTGCTCGCAATTCTGGTTTTCCATCTGCACCATTCATCAACAGGGGAGTAACAGTTTCTAAAGTCAACCGTAATTTACTCATTAGACATCCAGAAATCTTGGTGGAACCTCTATTTTCAAGGTGTTATTACTATCGACCCTCTACAGATCTCATACAGATCAGATTGTTAATTACAATCATAGTTATATTACTTCCCAGTGGCAAATTTCTCTTCGTACCGTACTTCATATTGCACAAAAATGGAAATCTTGCGGGCTAGCGGAAACACTTTACATTTTTCCGACACAGTGTCTATGAGCAAGGGAGAAATCGGCTATAATTATCGCCCAAATCTCCTCATCGCCTCGTCCAGACTCGAATTTCTTAGGGGGAAAACACGAATCACTTCTATATGTTCAGAACTTGATTTGTGGCAGGCTTTAGATACCGATAAATCTATGTTTAAGGAGAAGTTCCCATGATGGAGTTTATCAATAGCCTCAGCCCGAAATTGATGCTGTTCGGGTGCATGGCGACCAGTATGCTTGGCATGATCCTGCTGCTGTGCATGACGAGCTTCGTCCTGATCTCAGCCATGCAGCATGTGTAGGGAGAGTGACGAATGATTGGTAATGATTTTGGTTTGATGGATCGTTTCTACTGGAACGATACCCTGGGAGATTTGAACGGCTCGGCGGAAGGCCGTATCGCGGTAGTCGGACTGCCGGGTGTTGGTAAGAAGACGCTGTGCAACAGTTTATGGGGTTGGGATGTGCTGGATGATGAGACGAATGGCGACGTCGTCCAGAACTATGGCCTGTTCTACCTGATTGACCTGCCAACTGAGCCATTTGATATCGAGAATGTGATGTTCCGTCTGGAAAGCGTGGATCTGGTGATCTACCTGCTGGATGCTGAAGCGGAAGTCTCGAAGGCGGATTTCAGTTGGATTGCCCGGCTGCGCTCCAGCGAACTGACGCTGGTGATTGCCCTGAACAAGTCCGACAGGCTCTCTGCCGAGGAGCAAAAGTCATGCCGTGCTGATCTGGAAGAACGGCTGGCGCGGTCTGTAATTCCGTTATCAGCCAGAGATAAAGATGCTGTGCGCCAACGCTTCCTGCCAGTGCTGTTGAAAGCCTGTCCAAAACTAGCGGTTCCGCTGGCCTCCGAGGTCGCCGGATTACGTCAGAAGGTGGCTCATAGCATCATCCGCGAGTGTGCCATGTTGAGTACGCTGGCAAGCAACCCCGAAATGCCCGGCGATCCGGGTTCTCTCAGCAATATCCAGACGAATATGCTGAACCGCATTGCCGCGCTATATGGTTACAAAGCCCGCAATGACCAATTGGTGCAACTGGCGATGACGACCATCCTCAGTCGGGTGCAGCAAACCTATGCCCGGCAGATGGCGCATACGGTGGATGCTGACCGCCAGATGGTCACGACGTCGTTGGGTGCAGCCAGTACATGGGTGATTGGGCGGTTAGCCGTAGCCTACTACCAGGCCAATCTGCCATCACTAACACAGTGGTTCAATGGGAAGCGACCCTATGACACGCCGCAAACGGGCGACGAATAATCTCGCCCCGGTGGTTCTGTTTTCGCCAGAGGCGCTGCACCGGGCCTGGCGTCTGGTGCGGCGCAACAGCGACTCGCCGGGTGTGGACGGGATAACCCTCGTCAAATTCGAGCGCAATCTGGAACGGGAATTGGAGCAATTGCGCCAGGAAATTCTTGATGGGTCCTATCGACCCCAGAAGGTGCGGCGTTTCTACAAGCCGAAAGCCTCGGGTGGCAATCGCCCATTGTCGATATGGACCGTGCGGGATCGGGTGGCCCAGCGCGTGGTGCATGATTATATGACTCCTATCCTGGAGGCAATGTTTCTGCCATGCAGTTATGGTTTCCGGCCCGGACGTTCCACTGACGATGCTGTGAAAGCCGTTACCCATGCCTATCAGACCAAACGGCGCTGGGTGGTCGATGCCGACATCACGCAGTGTTTCGACAGCATCCCGTCCCCTCTACTGCTTGGTCAGGTGCGTCGGGTTGTGCCTTGCGAACTGGCTGTACAACTCATCAAACACTGGTTGAATACGCCGGTGCTGGGTCAGTTGGGAGAAAAAACAGGTGTCTCGCAAGGCAGTGTCGTTTCACCACAACTGGCAAATCTGTACCTGCATCGCTTCGACCAGATGATTTTTGCGGCACTGCCCGGCGTGTATCTGGTGCGCTTCGCCGATGATTTTGTCATCTTGTGCCGAGAGAAAGCACAGGCAGATTGGGCACTGGAAGTAGCGGCCCAATCACTCGCTAATCTGAAGCTACAACTCAATACGAACAAAACCCGTGTGGTGCATTTCCAGGAGGGTTTTGACTTCCTGGGATTCACCTTCAAACGTAAACGTGTGATTAAAGGAGGAACATAAGCAATGGCAATTGTATACGTGAAAGAGCAAGGGGCGATGATTCGCAAAGACAATCAGCAGTTACGGGTCACACAAGGCAAGCACGAATTGTTCAAGATTCCGTTGGCGAATCTGGAGCAGTTGAGATTGATGGGCAACGTGCAAATTACCACGCAGGCGGCGGGCCTGCTGATGAATGAAGGCGTGGACGTGGTATTCCTGAGCATGTACGGACGCTATCGAGGCCGCTTGCTGCAAGTTGGATCGAAGTTCGCGCAGTTGCGGCACATGCAATTGCGCTTGTGTGATGACGAAACGCGAGCATTGGCTATCGCGCAGGAAGTCGTCATCGGCAAAATCAACAATCAGCGTGTGGTATTGCAACGGCGGGCAGATCGCAACCCGACCATGAAGTCACTTCTCCAGGGTATGCAGCAGATGTTACGCCAGGCATCTCAGGCCCATAGCCTGGACCAACTGCGTGGGTATGAAGGCAAGGCCGGCGCCTACTACTTTGAGGCAGTGAAAGCCTTCTTCCACCCGGAGTGGGGCTTCAAAGAACGTGCCTACCATCCCCCACCCGATCCAGCCAATGCCCTGCTGAGTTTCGCCTACACCATGTTACTCATGGATGTCGAAGCCAAGATCCAACTGGTGGGCCTTGATCCCTACCTGGGATTCTTCCATGCGTTGGGCTACAACCGGCCCGGTCTGGCACTGGACGTGATGGAGGAATTCCGGCCATCAATTGCTGACGTGGTGGTGTTGGGGTTGGTCGATGGTGGCTACATCACGCTAGATGATTTCGAGTGGACCAACAAGCCCCAGATGCCGGTGCGGATGTCCAAAGCCGCCATTGATGTCCTGGTCGAAGCCTACGAAGCACGGCTGGCGGATCGTGTTCATCATCCCCTGGCGAACGGGCAAACCGATTACCGCCGGGCGATTGAATTGCAGGTGCGCCAGATGGCCCGCATTGTGCGTGGCGAGCAAGGCGACTATCACGCCTTAGCCATGCGGTGAGTTGTGATAATGAACGACTGGATTGAACTGGGGATGGGTGGTGCGATTGACCGACGACGCATCGTTGCCATCGGCAATCCCCGCTCATCCCATATTCGACGATTGTTGACTGCTGCCGGTCCGGACAAGGTCCTCAACCTGACCTATGGGTATCCCCGCGAGGCGGTGCTGGTCCTAGATAACGGGTATCTGGCGGTGGTCAGCCTGACCATTGAAGAATTGCTACAAGGAGGAGGCAATGAGCCATGAAGCGCAACTGGTTATCCACGCTGACGGCGG
Organism: Aggregatilineales bacterium; assembly: GCA_965215855.1. Lineage (GTDB taxonomy): Bacteria > Chloroflexota > Anaerolineae > Aggregatilineales > J027 > J027. The sequence goes on from CBDCER010000003.1 coordinate 2,567,444, forward strand.
CATTTCGCCGCAACGTGCCGGCGTGGGTGTGGTGGTACAGAACGAACGGGGGTTGGTTATTCTAGTTGCCAACCGTATCCTGCAACGCATGACAAATACCGAGGCCGAATATCAGGGGTTGATTATGGCACTCGAAACGGCGGCCCGTTTTCCAGCCAAATCAGTCGAAATCCGCCTGGATAGCGAAGTGGTGGTCTACCAGATGGTCGGCAAATATGCCGTTCGCAGCCAGGCCCTCAAACCCCTGCATCGACGTGCTTGCTCTCTGGCACGAGCATTACCAGCCGTGAAATATATACATGTCCGGCGTGAGTACAACCTGATTGCCAATGCGTTGGCGGGCGAGGCCGTTGCCGGACGGCAATGGGCTAGCAAGGGCGTCTGATGTTCTGGGTAATATGCTATGACATTTCCGACGACAAACGGCGGCGCAAAGTCCAGAAAACTCTGGAGGGCTTTGGCCGCCGGGTGCAGTATAGTGTGTTCGAGTGTGAGATTGACCTGAAGCGACTGGAACGCCTTGAACGCAAACTCAATCTCGTCATCAATGATGATGAAGACAATATCCGCATCTATCCGCTCAATCAGGCCGATCTGAAGCGCATTCGTTTGTTGGGTTGTGCGGTGATGGAGCGCGTGAAGGGACACTATACGATCTGAAACCTGCCAGCGAGATGTGCTTTGATTTGAAGAAAGTTGAAAGGGGAGCATGATTTACAGCCATGCTCCCCTTCGCGTTGTTCATACTACTGCCGAGTCCAAATCAGCATACCAAACAAAGAATACACTGAATAGGTGAATGAGAATTGGGCGATTGATACGTGGATAGTCGGCCAACTCGTGCAATGTTGCCAGTTCACCATAGATATTGGTTAAATGCCCGGCCACTCCGCACTTCTCGATACACAGCTTATCAGCAACTTCACCGTTGCTCAGACCACGCGAAACCCAGTAGACGACTTCCCGTTGACGCGGTGTCAGGTTAATATAGAAATTGAAAAGCTGTGAATGGCTAATCATGGATGTCCTCTCCTCAACTATTAAACCTTGCACCATCGTCCCGGCCAGGTCGAGGTTGATTTGAGTATAGGGCTTCAGTGAGCCATTCTTCTACCGACAGCTACGACGGATTGGGCAAGTTTTTGCGTTGATTTCGACGGAGAAATACATGGGCGATCCCCACAAAATGGAAATCATAGATATTGTTGGGCGACTGCGGCAACGCACCGGACGTTCGTATGAGGCGATTCGCACACAACACATGCGTGAAATCATTGGCATAGAAATGAGCCGGGATGAGTTTGATCGCCGATTTCGGACGCGGCCCGGCGAACTGCCGACTTATGACATCAATGAAGTTATTGGTCTCATCTGGGGGTATCTGCAGGGACTTGGCGACGAACAACGTTGTATGGCCCGCGAAGCTATCCGGTTGTTCGAGCTAACCGGCATAGCGATTGCGGATTATCAACGCCTCAGACTTTTGTTTCCTCCTGATGAATTTGACGCAGCCATTCAAAGACGTTTTGCCGAACTTGATCTGCTACAGACACCGACAACCATTCAGGGTTCAATCTATGATTTCGTCGCTTATATTCAGGAAAAAACAAGGGGATTTGTAGGGCGAAATTGGATTTTCGAGCAAATAACCAGGTTCCTTACCAATCACCAGCGGGGTTATTTCTTCATTGTCGGCGACCCTGGAATTGGAAAGTCGGCCCTGGCCGGACAACTGGTCAAGACACATGGATTTATCCATCATTTCAACATCCGTGCTGAAGGTATCAACAAACCGGCGATCTTTCTTCGCAACATCTGCTCTCAACTGATTGACACATTCGGCTTGAATTATACTGAACTTCCAGCACAGGCTTTCGACGATGCTGGATTCCTCAATCGACTACTGAACGAAGTTTCTTCCGGACTCGCGCCGCATGAATCATGTGTTATCGTAGTCGATGCTCTGGACGAAGTTGAGCAAGGCCTGGCAATCGCAGGCATCAACCCACTCTACCTGCCGACATTGCTGCCGGAAGGAATCTACTTCGTTGTGACAGTCCGTGACGACCAGCGATATATGCCGCGCGTTGCCTGCGAATCCGAAACGCTGTATATCCAAACCGAGGCGTCCGAAAACCGCCGGGATGTTGCTGACTACATACGATCCTGGATAGTTGATGACGATATTCAGCATTATATTGCCAGGCAGGGTATTGACAGTCAAATGTTTGTCAAGGACATGGTCAACAAAAGCGAAGGCAATTTCATGTACCTGCGATATGTGTTGCCAGAAATTCAACAAGGCGCCTACCAAGATCAGGATTTTGATGCCATTCCTACCGGCCTCGTGAACTACTACGAAGATCACTGGCGACGGATGCGAGGCCAGAACGAGGATGCCTGGTTTCGTTATAAGTTGCCGGTTCTGGTCGCTTTGTCGGTCATGTATGAACCGGCATCACTGGCATTAATTGCTGAATACTCAGGCGTGAAAGAAACGAGCCGGGTCCTCAATGTTGTTCAGGCATGGTCACAATTTTTGCATGAAGAGAAAGCTGAGATCGGCGGTCACATTCAGAAACGCTACCGTCTCTACCATGCCAGTTTCTTTGAATTCATCGCCTCCAAGGAACAGGTCACCGAAGAGCGTGTTAATCTGGATGCTGCCAAACGGTACATTGCTGGCATTATGTGGGATGATTTCCACCAAGACTCCGATCTGCGACACTGATGACTCTATCACTTGAACTGCGCCATAACACCCTACAATCCTTGTGCCGTTATCTGGTTGATACGCAACAGGTACGGCGGGCGAAAAAGCTACTGACAACCTTTCAGTTTCTGCAACAGAAGGTGGATACTATCGATCTTCAAACCCTGATTGAAGACTACCGTTTCGTCGATGAGGATGCAGGTATGTGCTTGATTCGTCAGGCGCTAGAATTGTCAGCGCATGTCATTGAGCAAAACCCTTCGCAGCTCTGGTCTCAACTCTATGCTCGTTTGATTGGCCACACCGACACTGCAATCCTTGACCTCCTATCTCAGCCGCCTCTGGCGCTATGGCTACGTCCGATTCACCCTTGCCTCACTCCAGCCGGAGGGTCACTTCAGCGCACAATCACCGGGCATGAGGGTTCCGTTCGCTCGGTAGCGATGACACCTGACGGTAAGCAAATTATCTCGGCAGCAGATGATCACACCGTTGGGGTCTGGGATATCGAGACAGGACAACAAATACAATCGTTACACGGCCATACCGATTGGGTGCTGTCGGCTACAACATCGCCTGATGGCAGGTTGGTTGTATCTGGCAGTATGGATAAAACGATCCGGATCTGGCACTTAGAGAGCGGCACCCTTTTATGGGTTCTTACGGGCCATGGAGATCATGTCAATTGCGTCGCAGTGCCCCCTGACGGGAAGTCCGTGATTTCTGCCTCTCGAGATCATACAGTTAGGGTTTGGGATATTGAGACTGGTGACGAACTTGTAATCTTCGACGGTCATTCGGCGCAAGTGCATTGCGTGGTGGTAACTCCGGATAGCCGCTGGGTAATATCTGGATCGGATGATACGACGGTCAAAGTATGGAACTTAAGCACAGGTGCTGAACGGTTGACATTCACCGGACATGATCGAGAAGTAGAGGCTGTTTGCATAAGCCTATGTGGTCAGATGGTAGCGTCCGCTACGGGTTCTCGCTTCGCATCATTATTGAGTGAAGCTTACGGTTCTACGGCGACACCGATCATCATCTGGGATCTCGAAACTGGTCAAGAAATTCGTCGACTCACAGGCCATACCAGTGCAGTCAGCGGCCTGACGATAGCGTCCGATAGTCGATACTTGGCTTCAGCTTCAGATGATTACACCATTAGACTGTGGGACATTGATACAGGGCAGGGGATTGCGACCTTCATCGGCCATACCGATATTGCCACTGATGTTGCACTAGCACCGACCGGTAACCGCGTCGTTTCTTCCGCACTTGATGGCACTATCAGAGTGTGGGATTTGTCTCCCGGTAGCAGGTCACACCAAAGGCGACCAGCGCATACGCAGGAAGTGAAAGCTATTGCCATCTTACCCGATGAGCAACAAGCTGTATCGGCAGCAGAGGATGGAACGATGACGGTATGGGACATTGACTCAGGTACAGCGTTAACAACGTTGCAGGGACACCACAGTGGGATCAATGTAGTGGTTCCATTTCCGAATGGGCAATATGTTCTCTCGGGAGCGGGATCAGCTTATGGAACCAAGGACGATAATTCGGTCCGGCTATGGGACATCAATCAGGGAACTGAGATTCTTACGCTATCAGGACATACCGATTGGGTCCGGGATATTATCATAACTGCCAATGGTCAAACCACGATTTCTGCATCGGATGATCGTACACTGAAAGTTTGGGATGCCACCACAGGCAACGAATTGAGATCACTGGGGGGGCATACCGGCTATGTGACGACCCTAGCCCTCACACCTGATGAAAGGTATGTGGTATCTGGATCAGATGATGGTAGCCTAATCGTTTGGGACGTCACCGCGGGTAGCCTGCTTCATATTTTGCAGAGACATCATGGGGCTGTTACGTCCGTTGTGGTGACGCCCGATGGGAAGCAAGCCATATCGGCGTCAGAGGATAGCACGCTAATTGTCTGGGATATTGATAATGGAAGATTAGAATTCGTTTTAAAAAGGCATATGGACGGCGTCACCACTCTTACCCTCACATCTAATGGGCGATTTGTACTCGCCGCTTCTGCCGACCACACATTGTCCTTATGGGAGCTAGCAACTGGCAAACTGGTACGGCAGTTTGTCGGCCATCGCCACGAAGTGAGCAAAGTGATGATCTTGCCTACTGATCAATATGCTATCTCCATTGCCTGGGATCATACACTGAAGGTTTGGGATTTGTTCACAGGCACGATTGTGACCGAATACTATGGCGACCATGTCTTTCGATCCTGTGGATTCTCGAGCAAATTGAATACGCTCGTCGTTGGTGACAAAGCCGGCAATGTTCACTTCTTCCAGTTGTATGAAGGGGCTGATCATGGTTGGCATTGATGTTCTCGCAATGGAACGCCGCCAATATACACTCCAGACACTTCCCAGGTATCTTGCAGAAACCAAGCAGTATCAACGCCTGACTGCGCTCTTGACAGATATTCGCTTCTTGGAAGCCAAGATTTATACGTTTGATACAGCCAGTCTCGCACGCGACTATGAACTGGCGACCCATAACAGTCATCTTATCCTGATGCAAATTCAGCAGACACTCACTCAAACCAGCCATATTCTTGACCGCTGTGAAACCCATGATGAGTTAACCAATACGCTGTACAGTCGTTTGATAGAAGCCGCCGCCGATATACCAATACGTCACGCTTCTAGTGATCGGCCACGTCTAATCCCGGTCTATCCCTTACCCGACCGGACGCATCCTGCTGAAGTCCGCACGTTGCGTGGCAGTCTTGCAGATGACCCGATCAGGGATTGCGTGATAAGTCCAGACGGCACATGGCTGGCGGCGACAACTGGCAATGCTATCACGCTGTGGGAAACATCAACCTGGAAACAACAGCAATATTTGCAGGGGCATCATGGCAAAATCTTGGGTTGTGCAGCAAGTCTTGATGGTACTATGCTGGTTACTACATCAGATGACGGCACACTCATTATCTGGAATATTGGGGTGGGGATAGCTATCCAGAGATTGGATGGGCATTCTGGACCTGTTAACGACTGTGCCATAAGCCCATCTGGTGAACATATTGTGTCAGCATCAGCCGATCATACCCTCAAAATCTGGGATAGGGTTGGCACTGAGCTTCGCACACTACACGGGCATCAGGGAGCTGTCAATGCCTGTAAATTTAGCCCCGATGGTCGCCACATCATCTCGGCGTCCGACGACAGCACTCTCAGAATATGGAATACAAATGATGGCAGTGAATGGTTAGTTCTTCAAGGTCATGCCGGGACGGTGCGGGATTGCGCGATTAGCACCGATGGTAGGCTTATCGCATCTGCCGGAGAGGATAAAACAGTCAAGGTTTGGCATTTGATGACTGAAAATGAACACAAGACTCTGCGCGGGCATGTAGCTGTAGTAACCGCCTGTGCATTCCTCGATGACGATGGTTGGCTGATGTCGGTATCTGCCGATGAGACAATTCGTTTCTGGAATGTTGAGAAAGGCCGGGAGGATGTCATCTTGGTCGATCATCGTGCTGCTCTACAAGGCGGATTGTTAAGCTGCACGTCCAACCCGGTAGGCTCCACTGTGATTTCAGGCTCTGTCGGTGGGACGATCAAGGTATGGAACGTGAAAAAACTTGCACAAGCAACTCCAATAGCGGACACGTTAAAGAACATACAGGATTGTGCAATCAGCGGCGACGGGTCATGCATGGCAACATGTTCCGTTGATGGGATGCTGCATATCTGGGATTTGAAAGATACGAAACTACTCAAGACGCTAACAGCGCATACAGGTTCAATTGATGGATGTGCTATCAATTTCGATGGTTCAATCGTCGTCACAGCAGGCGCCGACCAACTCATCAAGGTATGGGACGCAGTAATTGGTGTAGTGCAGCACATATTAACAGGACACACAGATCGTATAAATGCTTGTGCGATAAGCCCGGATGGTGCAATGGTTGTCTCTGCCTCTGATGACAAAACATTGAGAGTTTGGGATGCAGACCAGGGCGAGGAAGTATTCACTCTGTATGGACACACCCAACCGATCATGGGCTGCACGATTAGCCCGAACGGGCGTTTTATCGTGTCGTCTTCAGAAGATACCACCTTGAGGATATGGGAAATATCTCAGAACGCCATTCGTCATCGGTATACATTGGAAGATCATCTGGAGGCAGTCGCTCGATGTGCCATAAGCCCGGATGGAACTTTCATTGTCTCAGCATCGCATGACGGCACGCTCAATATATGGGATGTGGAAACGGGAACAATCCGCTTGCGTCTGATTGAACATCTCATGTGGGTCAACGGGTGTGCAATCAGTCCCGACAACACTCTACTCGCCTCTGTGTCCAGTGATAATACCATTCGAATATGGGATACCCTGTATGGTAAATGTCTCGCCACGCTACGAGTAGATGGTTGGTTGAGATCATGTGCCTGGTTTCCCTGCGGGGAACGTTTGGTGGTGGCAGGAGTATCCGGTGTATATTTTTTGCGATTCACCCGATAGTCCATTCGTCATATCCACCTTACTTGGGACTGCCAAATTCGAGCCAGCAGCAACAATGATTTCAGAAGAATTCCGTGACTATCTTGAAAACGAGGTCGACAGACCCAGCTACTAAGGCCGATCCATGTTTAAAAACCTTCTAAACTGTGGCTGAAACATTCGCAAACCCGATCAAATGGCTTGTTCGCGCAATGCCGCATTCAGTTTAGGCGATCTATTTTCGCGTAACGGCCTAACCAAAGCGAAATATTTCAATTAATAACATCCAGATCAATTACTAAATGTATTTAGGGAAACTGTGAGAGGTGATGATCTCGACGGGTAGCTCCGAGTAGGTAACCGGTGACAAATGCCTCCAATAGCGGGCTTTGGATGCTGCCGCCAGGAAGTTGGTGTGTAGTGCGTTCGCGCAACGCGATCAGTTTCCCCTCCTCGCGCACCATTTCATAAACCAGCATGGCGGTGTGGTGTTTCAAGACATCTAGTTGTCCAACTATGTGAATTTGCTTAGTGGCACTGTAAACGTCCAGAACAGGACTTCCTTCTACACTTGGGCAATTGCTGATCGATATCCAAATGTGATTGAATTAGTAGACGTTCAATATGGGGATTATGTCTATATCAACTCAACTGCTCCTGGTATAGATTCAGATAATCATGGTTTTTTTGTTGTGGGCTGGGGAGAAATCCAAAATTGCGAGGATGCCATTCAGTCTACTTTAAGTCTAGGAACGAATATTTTTGCAGATAAAAATAGCGCATACGTTAATTCTATCCCTTATGTTGTCGATTTCCCTGGATCACGCAAAGATTCCATTGCTACTATCCGTCGCCAATCTCCTGTCCCACGTCCTTTCTACTGTTCTTATTACAATGCACCAGGTCCAGATGACTTCTTTTTATCTGGTCATTCATGGTTTTTTGTAACAATGCCCAGTGAAATTACTCTGCCTGTTGAACGTTTGTTTGCTTTGCCTTAAATCCTGGAGGCTTAAATCTGATGAAAAAAACATACCTATTGGTACTCCTGATACTTATCGTATCTTTAAACGTTGTAGCAACCTCTGAATACATATACTCAGTTATGGCACAACCTCCTGAAGCAAACTATATTTGGCAAGTGGGTTGGAGTCCGGTAGCCGACAAGTTCGCAGTGATGTACATCGTTGGAACACCGGCTAACAATGACGATATTGTGGCAATTTACGATAGTCAAACATTAGATCAAATTGGCGTCATTCCTAATATTCCTCATAGCGGGATTATCTCTATCAGAGAATTTGCCTGGAATCAGGATGGTACAAGGCTAGCCGTTACTAAAATCGGGAGCAATCCCTGGGTTGAGATTTGGGATATAAGCACTGTACCTTTTCAATTGGTAACCGAATACCAAGCAGACGTTTATGGAAACGAAGTCAATGTCAGTTGGAAATCAGTAAATGAAATCTCGATGAACACTGGTCTCGATGTGCGAGTTATTGACGCAACCGATGGCAGTTTGCTGTATACCTTGGAAGATACTCTTGCACCACCTGGCAAACTTTTTTCTGTCAATGATATGTACTGGAGTTATGATGGACGTTATTTACTGGTCGGAGATGCGCCTGGTATTTTATGGGATACACAGTTAGGGATACAGTATTATATTGAAGTCAACGATCATGTGTATCCCATTGCCTGGAGTCCAGATAGCCCACAATTTGTCGCTTATCATAACGATGTTTATCATATTTGGGATGCCACCACCTTACAACAAATTGGAACTCTGGAAGGTGCCTTTGATTATGCGGAAGAAGTCCATTGGGAGAATGGGGTCATTGCTGCCTTAGTCGTAGAGAGCGAAACGGATATTTATATTCAATTTTGGAATACACAAACGCTAACAATGAGTAGTGAATTATCTGTGGCTGATTATGACTATAGCTTTGATCTGAGTCCAGATAGTAAGAAGATTATCTATGGAGGTGCTGATGGGATTTTCCATATTTTAGATGTACCCGTTCCTTGCCATACTCAAGTTGCTGCGGGCGACACAATCGAGCTGACGAACGCAATTAATGCCGCAAATAATGCGGGAGACACTACAATAATCTGTCTCGCTGAGGACAGCACTTACAATCTGACAGGAGAATTGCCAGAGATTACAGGTGACATCATTATCACAGGCAATGGAGCCACACTCGCTGCCTCACCCACCGTCCAGCATCGTCATTTCACCGTCACAGGTAGCCTGACGCTGGATGGTGTCACACTCTCCGGCGGCGACCTGAACACGGATGGCGGTGCTATCCTGAACAATGGTACACTCACCATCAACGACAGCACCATCAACGATAATCATACACATGGAGATGCCAGTGGTGGTGCGATTTACAACACTGGCACGCTGACCATCAGCAACACGACCTTCGCTGGCAATTCAACGGACCGCAATGCTGATTTTGGGCCGATACTCTTGCTTGGGTATGGCGGGGCCATCTATAATACCGGTAGCGGTACGGTGGCGATTGATGGTGGGGTTTTCAACAACAATGAGAGTGAAGCCGGTGGCGCGATTTACAATCATGGCATGGTGACGCTCACGGATAGCACACTGGATGGCAATCTTGTCAGCAGTAGTGGCGGTGGTATCTATTCCGCGCAGAATACAGCACAGGTAACGATCAACAATACGCAGATCATCAATAACTCCTCCCGGCAGGCGGCGGGTGGTGGAATTGTCAATACGGCTGATAGTACGATGCAAATTAGTGGAAGTACATTGTCAGGGAATGAGGGGCATGTCTATGTGGTGTTCCCACGACCCAATTACAATAAACCCGCTGGTGGTGCAGTGGCTAATTATGCGACGTTGACGATTACGGATAGTGTGATTACGGGCAACACGTCGCCACATTTGCGGGGTGGCGCGGTCTATAGCTATACGGAAGGCGACACGATAGTCCACAATTCGTGTATCAGTGGGAATAGTGATACGGCGGTTTACAATGCCAGCATGAGCATCTTGGGCACGATGGACTTCACCAATAACTGGTGGGGTGCAGCGGATGGGCCATCGGGTGGTGGTCCAGGTTCAGGAGATAGTATCGCGGGACTGGTGGTGTATTCGCCGTTCATCACGACCGGGTGTCCACATTAATGACCGGGTTGGTGACAGCAGCGCGTGATTGTCACCAGCATTGATGCACAGCACAAAAAAATATCCGCCGGATAATGTTATTCCCAGACCTGCCTGTGCTTTTCGTGGGTGGCCTGGGAATATTTTGTCTGTCGGTCAGTAGCGGGGCATTCCTATCTCATGTCAGAATACACTCGAAGATGATCCATCATGATAACGACAAAGATAAGTGCCGATGCTCAGACAAAAAGAGCGTGTCTTCAAAGACCACATTGCCGTTTCACTGGAAGACCTCGTTCCCAAAGACAACTTCTACCGTCACGTTGAAGCCAAACTCGACCTGAGTTTTGTCCGAGAGTTGGTGCAGGATTGCTATTCTTCCCGCATGGGGAGACCTTCAATTGATCCTGTTGTCTTCTTTAAACTGCAACTGATTATGTTCTTCGAGGGTATTCGCTCTGAACGTCAATTGATGGACATGGCGGCGATGCGTCTCGATCATCGCTGGTATATCGGCTACGATCTGGATGAGAAAGTACCTGACCATAGTTCGCTGAGTAAAATCCGTGATCGTTATGGTCTGGAAACTTTTCTGGCGTTCTTCGACAAGATTGTTGAGATGTGCATTGAAGCTGGTTTGGTATGGGGTGAAGAACTCTATCTGGATGGCACTAAGATACGTGCCAATGCTGCCATTGATGGCATGGTTGATCGCTGGTATTGGGAAGCACAGCAACATATCCAGAAGTTGTTTGAACAAGAACAGGTCTCCGTAGGTGATGCTGAAGCCCCCACCTCATCACTCCCACCCGAAAAACCCGCTTCCATTCCAAGTCGTCTGGTTGAGAAATACAATGGTGAGCGATTGACCGGAAGACGAACGAAGACCTATGAACGGACAACTGATAAAAAAGTCAGTCCGACGGATCCCGATGCAACTCCCATGAAACGCTCCAATTCAGCCAAAGCGGAGTTAGGCTACCATCTGCATTATGTGGTTGATGGTGGCAAAGCACGGATTATTCTGGCAGCTTTGGTCACACCTTCCTCGATAATGGACAATACGCCCATGTTGGATTTAGTACGTCAGGTGCGCTTTCGCTGGAAACTAATACCTGAATTTGCAGCCGGGGATGCGAAATATGGAACCGTCGCCAATATCGTTGGTCTCGAACAAGACGGTCTCAAAGCATATGTGCCTGTGCCTGACCACAGCCAGCGCACTGATTTCTATCCCCCTGACAAATTCCATTACGACGCGGAACGGGACATCTTCATCTGCCCGCAGGGACATGATATTCCACTTCACAAGCACAGCTATAGTGAAAATGAATGGGTCTACCGGTCTGATGCCAAAACCTGCGATGCCTGTCCGGTGAAATCTGAGTGTACCAAGAGTAAAAGTGGTCGCCACCTACGACGCTCATTTTTTCAGGAGTATCTAGACCGCAACACTGATTACCATGAAACCGAAGCCTACAAAAAAGCGATGCGAAAACGGCAAGTCTGGGTAGAGCCGCTTTTTGGTGAAGCCAAACAATGGCATCAACTTGAGAAATTCCGACTTCGCCGACTGCAAAAGGTCAATATCCAGGGTGTACTGACCGCCGCTGGTCAGAATTTGAAACGATTGCTCAGTTTTCGGGGCTGGGGACGTAGGTTTGGGCCAAGTGGTTGGTCGGTAGTCCTGGCGCTACCTGTCCCATCTCTTGTTTCTTCTGTCTTTGGAACTATCTGGCACATTTTTGGCCTGAATCACCCTCTATCGTTGGTTAACACTGAACGCCTCGTGGATTTCAGCCAATAGTATTGAGACAATCTTGAGGACTTTTTCAACAGGCTGGTGTCTTACACTGAGTACACTTAATGACCAGCATACAAGGTATCAGTGGAGGCCAATGTGGATCAGGCATTCATTTGCTTCGAACAATACCTCATGCGTCAGTTCAATCATAGTAGTACAGCCAAGCACTACCTCAGTGATCTTCAGATATTTCTGCACACCATAGGTCGCAAACCGCCTCAAGAAATCACCCCGCTTGATATTGATCGTTTCGTTGAAAGTCAAATAACAGCAGGATTGAAGGCAACAACAATCAACCGCAGATTAGCCAGCCTTCACACATTCTTTGAATACCTGGCAGGTGAAGATTTAACTCAAGAATGGTCAAACCCCATCATTTGGCGAAGACACCGACTAAAAGCAGGTACACAGTTGCCACGAGATATACCTGATGACGAGGTAGTTCAGCTATTCAATGTCATCCACAGTATTCGTGATCGGGCGATATTTGGTCTGATGGTCGGTGCAGGGCTTAGAGTTGGTGAAGTCGTCACACTGCGCTTAGGTAGCTTGGAGAAACCAGCAGACCCAACTCGGTTTGCAAAGTTACGAGTACATGGTAAAGGCAGCAAAGAACGCATTGTCTGGCTTACGACTACGCTATGGGACGAATTGGAAACCTGGCTTGTCGAGCGACCACCAGTTAATCACGATTACCTGTTTTTCAATCATCATGGGCATCCTCTCAGCGTATCTGGTGTCCAATATCGCCTAAAGCAGTACTGCGAAATTACAGGAGTCACGTTAAGCTGTCATCGCCTACGTCATACATTTGCCCGGCGGTTAGTTGAAAATGGACTACCAGTTGAGAGTCTGGCAAGACTACTGGGCCATAGTCAACTCGACACTACTCAACGGTACATTGACGGTGCTGACCCTACACTACGGGCTGAATTTATCACCGCCATGTCACGGTTAGAAAGCAATCTAACAAGCGACCGGGTTATGCCTGAAAGTGCGGTAACACAACCCAAACCACCCCCTCAATCAAGAACCGCACCTCAATCTGAGCTGGATATACTGCGGCAAAAACTGGATAGGTTCCCGGATTGGCTAAAAGAGGCTGTTGACGCTTACCTTTCCTGGCGCTGGTCGACGTGGCGCTCTCAGACAGCTTACCAGCTAGGTCACAACTTCATAAATACGATCCAGCAAATTTGGAAATGGTTGGCAGCCCATCGTCAAGTTGAAAGTTGGGAAACACTCCGGCGTGCTGATATTGAAGCCTGGCTACAAGCTCGTGTTCAAAACGAGGTCAGTAACACTACCATTCAAAACAACTTGGGGCAGTTCAGGAGTCTATTGAGGTTTCTTGAGAATCATGACTATCCAATTGATCCTGGTCTATTTCGTATCAAACCTCCCCAAAAAGAAGCTACATTGCCACGCTATCTACCAGAGCCAGATTATCTGCGTTTAGAAGCCACTATAATCAGGTCCACGGAAAGTGATACCTACTCTGCAATTTTTGACCGCGCCTGGTTCCTGACTCTAGCTCACACCGGTATACGAATTTCCGAACTACTCGACTGGCGCTTGGGAGATCTGTACCTCGTCGCTGGCACAGCCACCATACGTGGCAGCAAACCCGGGCGAGACAGAACTGTCTATCTGACACCACCACTCACAAAAGCAATCAGTCGCTATCTCGATGTGCGCCCTAACCTCCCAGATAATGACCATGTTTTTTTGCTTCACGAGCGGTCACCAACAGCGCGTACAATCCAGCGTAGGCTGTCAGAATATGGTCAGCAAATTGGTATTCAAGTTTCCCCTCATCGACTGCGGCACACGTTGGCAACCCGGTTGGTGAATCAAGGGGTTCCAATCCACTCCATCCAAAAACTTCTGGGACACAGAAGTCTGACAGACACACAAATATATGCTCACATCTATGACCAAACACTTTATCGTCAATTCCAGGCGGCAATATCCACCCTGGAGGCTATACCGATTGAAGATTGGCCTGTTCTATATGGGGTTGAAGTCCAATAACATTCAGATCATTACAGATTTAAGCGACGGATGACGGTTTCTAGCTCTTCATTGGTGATACCCAGATAACGCTTGGTGTAAGTCAAGCTGTTGTGGTTGAGTTTGTGCATAATCAGAGCCAGATCAACACCGCTCATACGGGCATGGTATCCCCACGTTTTGCGAAGACTATGTGTTCCAAAGTTACCCTGTAATCCCACGTTTTCACAAATAGCGGAGATGAATTTCCAGACTTGACCACGCTTGATAGCCTCCTGGTGGTTATTGGTGCGCGTATTGAAGAAAACGAAATTGGTTGGATTATCGGTAATGCCGGGATATGTTGATAGGTACTCGGTTAGGGCATCACGAATACTATCGTTGATAATAATCTCGTGGCGTTTGCCGCGTTTTTGTTCACGTATCCAAAATCGCTGGCACACTTGCCCATGTTCATCTACAAAGTCACCAATCCGTAGTGCCAGCAAATCTGAGACTCGCAACGCCGTGTTGATGCCAACTACAAAGAGCAAAAAATCACGATAGCGTTGCTCTCCACGCAACTGGTTCTTAATCTGTGCAAGCTTTTTCCGATCACGAATAGGTTCGACAAAATTCATCTTTGGGGGTTTCTTTTAAGGATTATGGTGATAGGAACATCGTATGTGCTTTTGACGAATATGTCTACTATGATGCGTTAGGCTGAAAAACAACAATTGCGAAAATAGCGGTATATGGGACATTAGCACGGTGTAGTAAACACAATAAATCTTCTGTCCACTAGACCTCGTATCCCGATAATCTACTTGTCTTTTTGACATTGACGGATCATGTCGAATCAAAAAAGCAGCAAATTGCAGATTTTGTAATACGTTTGGTATTGACAACTCGGTGTAAGATCCGTTACACTCACCAGCCCTCAAAGCCCCCTGGTATTTCCTGTGGTCACTTCACACACGTTATAAAAACACAGATTACCGCGTCGCGTATGAGGTCAAGGATCAGCAGATCATCGTCCACTACGCCGCTTCACGCGAGAACTTCTACCGCACGCTACGCCAGTTACGGCTTCGCCCCACGAATTAAAGACAATTTCATCATCGGAACAGGTCAGAGTTACTCGGATGGAGAATTCAATTCAGCAATCTCATCTTCCAGCATATCCCGCTGTTCAAGCAGAGCATCGCGTATGAAGAATCGTTCCATTGTGTTTTCATTTTCGTTGGCAAGTTCAAGTTTTCTATTGATATAAGCCAGTTCGGCTATCAATTCCGCCAGAGTTGGTGAGTCAGCACTGTTGGGATTGGGGCGCTCAGGAGTTGGCATAAACGCATACTACAACATCGCAAGACGCAGAACAACTATCTGCAACGTTGAGATAGGAAAAAGCCACACCAGCGGCATAAACTGATGCGGCTATCAATATAGTAGGGCTTCACGCCGCCAGATAGGGCAACAACGTCGCGGCCTCAATCGGGGTATGGTGAATGACCATGTCGCTGCTGCCAACGAAACTCATGAACGTAGTCACTGGCTCCTGATGCAGCAACCGGTACAGGTATTGGGCCACTACCATCGCTTGAAAATCATTTACGAGCAGGTGCTGGGTGCCCTGAGTGACACGCTCCGCACATGAGAGATTGGGTTGGAGTTCGGGAACCGGTTCAGGTTGCAGTAACTCGGGGAAGACCAGACCGGCATGAGGTAAGTAGCGTATCGTCCCACTGTGTTGGGCATTCTCCAGACTATGCAATACTTGCTGGCGGTCACCGGTGTTGCCAATGATGACCTGCCCATTGGTAGCATGGTTGCCACTGGATAACCAGATCACCTCCCCCGCTTTGCAGATTTCAGCTCGTGCCCGATTGTAGCGTCTCAGAGTTTTTGCGCCGAACGTCATAATTTCTGCGCCACGTCTCACAGTTTTTGCGCCAGCGACAAGGTTTGCTGCAAATTCAACACCTCATCACGCCGGTAGAAACCAGCAATACGAGGTTCCGAAACAAGGCGGGTAAGTTTACCGGCTTCACGCCAACGACGCAGCATAACATCGGTGGCCTGAAGAAGTTGTTTGGTTTCCGGGGTTGAAACATAAGTGCGATGCCATTCTTCCAACATAGAACGGTCAAAGACGTAGCGACCGTGATTATTGATGCCAGGGCCACTCAAGGGATCAAGGTATCCCATACGCGCCCACTGACTCAAAGCAGCACGCGGTATGTTGAGTATCGCAATGGCTACTGGGCGTCCCAGTTTGAGGCTGGGAAATGTGCCACTGATTACTCCACCCGGTTTGGAAACCATCACGGCTGCTTTCTACACACTTGACCTGGGAGTAGGACGTTACATGACCGGGGAAAGTTCCTTTGTGGTGAACACTATGCTTCGCCCAGATAGGCTTCCAGGTTCTTTTGGGTTACATGGATGCTTCTAACCGCCGGGGCTGGGGTCAGGCTAAGGAATGTCACGAAGGTTGTCACGGGCTCACGGTTAAGCAAGCGGTAAAGATATTGTGCAGCAATATTTCCGACGACATCGTTCACGAATAGGTGCTGCTCATCTCGCAAAGCCAATTCCGCGCAGGATAACGGCGGTGTGGGGGACGTTTCCGGCTCCGGTAGCAGCAAGGCGGGCAACAACAACCCGGCATGGGGCAGATGACGACAGCCTCCCGGCTGGGCCTGATGCAGCCCGTTTAGCACTTCGTCACGGTCGCCGCTGTCGCCTAAAATGACCTGACCGAAATCATAACCATTGCCCGTATCCAACCACACAATATGTTGTGTACGGGCAATTTCAGCACGCGCCAGATGGTTATCCACACAGCCACAGACCAGGCTGCCACACGACAGGTGTTTCTGGCTATCTACCGGCTCATTGCACCAGGCGATGGATAATCCCAGCACCAGATTAAAACGTTTGGCTAAGACTGCGGCTTTGGGCTGGCCGATGTCCGCTACCGAGAACATCTGGCGGCCCACATTGTGTGGCTCCACGATGTCCGGGTCAACCAACAACACCGGTGGTATGTGTTGGCTTTTTTGCTGGCGATGATACAACAGGCGTGCGATACACCGGGCAACTTGCGACCCGGTACCACCCAGGCCCACAACGACGATCTGTTTGAAGTGATACGGTGGATCATAGGTGAGAATAGTTGTGTCAATCATGACTGCTCCTTTGGGGCAGAAACTACGAGATTAACGCTGCTTTGGCGCAGAAATTGTGAGAATAATGGGGCAAAAACTGTGAGATTAGAGGCTGTTATCCGCATAGCCTGGCGCAAAAACTCTGAGACGCTACAAGATGGTTATCAACGGCTCCCAGGACAATGGCTCCTCGCTCAATGTGCTTCTCCGCATCGAGTGGTTCGCAAGCCCAGGCCATATCTAACCCGAACACAAAGTTGAGGCGCGTACCCAGCACGCGGCACTTGTAGTCGCCAATATCGGCAGTCGTGTAGCTCTGCCGCCCGATATTGCGCTGCTCTACCCGGTCAGGATCCACTAACAACACAGATGGCAGATGGTGGCGGCGCGCTCGTAGATCCACCAGGATACGGGCCAGATGCAGGGCCAGGATCGACCCGGTACCACCCACCCCGACTAACACAATCTGGCGCACCATCTGGTGAGGGTTGAATTTGTAGGGCGTGTTCATGATTGCAACCTTTCCAATACATCATTTAAGGTCAGATTAGCCGCGACCAGATCCCGTTTGGGATAGACTCGTGACTTCCGCGTTTGCAGGGCGGGGTACATCAGCCGGATGTCATCCGGAAATTGCTGACTCTTGCCCCGGCAAGCATGGTCGGTGAACAATGTACCCAGCAGCAACGACCAATCCTCATCCAGGTCACTGTCCTGTAAGGCTGTCGCTGAAACCTGGGGAACACTGCCCCAGCAAATCCGTCCATCGGGGTGGATATTGGGTAATGGCACACGAAACAACGGTGCTGCTAACGTGATTGGGCGTTCCTTGACCGCATAAACCCGGTAGTCGGGACGCGCATCGGCAGTCGTGACACGCAGCATCAGTAAGGCTGGTAGCGGCACAACCAACGGCTCTTGACCATCCAACAACAAGGCAGTCTTCTGGCGGCGGCGGTACTCGACCAGGATCTTGCGCGTACCTTCCTGGATGACCGTCACGGTGCGCGATGACAGCAGTCCTGGCGCAAAACGCACGCGAGCAGCCAGCGTGGTTGCCACCTGGTCAGCGTCAACCAAATAGGCGGTTTCTCCCTGCTCAGTCTGGCGGTGCATGACAATGCCAAACTCATAGAATTTGAGTTGCAGTACCGGCTGGGCTTCCAGCAAGCTCTGGAGTGTCACCAGGCCATCGACACTGGCGACTGAGGCGTTGGATGTCAGTGTTGGTAAAACCATAATCATTCCTCTCCTGGGGTAGTTGTGGTGCAATACGGTGGATGTTCTGTTGAAGCGCCTGGCGCAGGGTGAGGTCGGTCTGGATCAAGTCAAGTCCCTGTTTCGCCAGGGCCAGTATCTCGTCAGCTTCCTGGTGGATGGCGCGATGCCAGGCAATGTCTTCCGGTGTCCAGGCCAATGGTTGCAAGCCCATCTCCCAGAGTTCGCCCTCAACATAATCAACCAGCGTGTTGCCAATAATGGATAACATCCAACCCAGCGCATAGGCCAGCTGGGTGTAAGTATCCTGGTTGTGGGCCAGCAAACTCTCCATCAGGACCATGCCAATCTGTTGGGCCTGGTGGTAAGCCGCTCTATCGCCCAATCGTTCTTGTTCAATGCCGAAACAGGCCAGCAAAGGACGGAAGATTTGCAACTCGTCAACGGTGCAAAGATCAGGATCCAGCAGGTTCACACCTTGCGTATTGAGCGGCAAGCCATAGGGGATCAACTCCAGGCTCTCAAGTTCGACACCCAACTGCTGGCTGATGGCCCCACACAGGTATTGTTCTAACTGATGGGTTGACTCCCCGCGCCGGGCACGACTGACCCACTCCTGGTAAACAGCGGGAAAGCACTCGCGGCAGACTGTTCCGGCCACCAGCATCTCATCAAAATCGAAGCGGTTGTAGGACGGGATGTCCGCTGCCGGATGGCCGTATAAGGGATCCAACCAACTGATGATAGTCGCCAATCCCTGGATGGGATCCGCCAACATGCACTGGCCCAACAGGGTCAGCGCCTCGGCCAGTTCGGTAGCACTCGTCATAGTCCCACCTCCAGAATAGGTTGTGTTAAAGGCACTGGCAGTAAGGCACGCAACTTACGAATAGCAACCGCACATTGGCGGGTATATTCCAGGATTTCCAGCGTAGCCGCGGCCACCGTAGCCGGATCCAGCTTGGTAGCAGGCAACCAGGCTCCGGTCTGGACGCGCAATTGCTGAAGCAACTGAACGCCCAGCGGAGCAAACGCCGGAACCTCGGCCAGACAGGACGCGAGATTCACAGCAGTCATCGCGCTATCCTTTCCGGCCCGGTTTGGGCACAAACTCAACCAGGATGGTATCCTCCGTCGTGGTTTCACGGACGGTGGCATGGGCGACCTGGGGATAGGTCGTTTGCAGCATTTGTCGCACTTCGTCGTGGCTCAAATCACGCATCGCATCGTCAGCCACAATGCGGATGGTGCCAATCTTGAAGATACGTTGGGTAGATGGTTGATCAGTCATGGATATCCTCCTAAAACATGGTCAGTTGTTGGGTCGATGGATCAGCACCGTTAGCAGTTGGGCTATCAGACGCGGGCGGCTCACTCGTGTCAGTGACAACGGGCTGCGCGGCATCGTTATCTTGCGTTTCGCCAGTCGAGGCTGGCTCCGTGACCACTTCGGTCGTCGAAACCAGCGATGCAGCCTCCGGTGGATTTTCAACGGATGTGACCGCTGGCGAAGGTGTCTCCGGCGGGTCAATCTCCAGGCCGGTCAGCGTCATCTCGGCCTGCCGGATAACAGCCTGAACCGAATCCCAATCCGTGTAGCTAAACTGTTGGATATGGGCCAGATCACCGCGTTGGATCAGCAGCGTGCCCTGACCACGCCGCTGGATGCCACTGCGCGTACTCGGTAACCGCAGGGTAATCACCGTTTCAGGGGGTGTCTTGCTGGACATAGATCGAATCCTTTCACTATAGATTAATGAGAAAAACAAGAGACTGGAATGCCAGATCACACTGTTCACCGGCACACCAGATGTCAAAACAGACTGAGTTGCACTGGTTCCCGTGCCCGGCGAGCAGGACGCACAGGCTCAGGCATACCAGCACCGGATTGGGTTCGGCGTTTGCGCGTAGATGGACGGGGTGGTAACGGGATCGCCACCGGAAAACGACGGGGTAACAAGGGGTTCGGTTGCGGGGTTTCGACAGGTACCAGCACTGGCGCTGGCTCAAGCTCAGGCTCCGGCACAACGGGTCGTATCTCTGCCGGATGTTGCACACCTTCAGCAGCCACCGCCAGCGTCCAGGGACTTTCGTAATGAGCCAACGAGGTCTGGGCGAACAGGTCATGCAAATCGACCTGCTCATCTGGTGTCGTCAAGTCGGAACTGGTCTGACAGATGGCCTGCTCCAACGCCTTGACCAGATCGTTGGCAATGCCACCCTCACCGGTCAACGCCGCCAATCCACGGGCACTCAAGTCACCATACAGAATTTGGGCCGCTTCGCGTTTACGGGCCAGCAATTCCAGGGCCTGCTGCTCCATCGTTTCCTGGTAATACAGGTAGTAGGTACGGCACTCCTTCCGTTGGATGACCCGCCAGTGCCGCCGTGATGCCTGGTCGACTGGATACAAGCTGAACAGGATTTCAAAAAATACTAACGAAGGGAATTGCAGGAGATCGAGGCCGGTCTGAATTAGTAATGGGTTACACACCAACACATTATGGCCTTGTTCCAACACCTGTTGGATGGCTGCTTCGCGCCTGGCGGTCGGTACTGAGGCTGATGGAATCCCATCGTCAACCACCGCTGCACTGCGATTGCCACCATAGATGATGGTCGGGTTGGCGCCTGGCACCTGCTCACGGATCAGGCTTGCCAGCCGCCGCTGGATGTCACGTTTCCCGCTCTGGCGCACAAAAACTGCTACATTACGACCTTCAGCCAACTCCTCGCGCACGATGTCAAGCAAGGCTTGTTCTTTAGGCGCGATGCGGTCGGCACCCAGGCCTGGAAATGTCCAGACCAGGTGGTCGTCCTCTTTGTGAACGACTGGATACGGGTGGACTGCCGCGTCAGGATAGTTCATCAACGCCTGCAAATACGCGCCCATGAATGTCCACGTCTTGCCCTCATAGCGCAATCCCAGCAAGTAGTTCTTGAGCTGCGCTTCTCCGGTCTGGTAAGCCGCCGACAACGGCGCATCGGGTTGCACGGCGACGGGTATCTCGACCAGGGCCGGCATATCCAACCCGATGTCCTGCAAGCCAGCGAAGACCGCCACCGGTAGCGTCTCCACCACCAGACGTGGTGAGCAGCCCGGGCTTTCCTTGGCCCCGCGTTCGTAACGTTTGGTGCCAGTGTAGACGCCATTGGCATATTGGGGCCGGTCTTCGATGACTTGCTCCAATACCCCCATATCGTTGATGAATGTACTCAACCCACCCGCCCCGAAGGGATACTGTGTGCGGATATGGCGTGAGAACATAAACAACAACAGATACAATGAGGACGCCACGCCCCCATACAAGGTGCCGGTCAATCCCACACTCTTGTCGGCGGCGTTGACCAGATGGGTCATGGCCCGCCCCTGGTCGCTGGCAATTGACTTCAACTCATGCACCTCATCGGCGAGGTAGAGCGCCACCCGCCCCTGAAAGACACGGGCGATGTACTCCGCCAGTGCCATCCGTGGATTGCGGCGTGGGTACTTCTCGCCTGGCCGTGGCTGGCTGCTGTTCATGCGAACCACCTGGTACAATGCGCCACCACAGGCCCGGCACTGATGCTGGCTGCGGCTGCCCCGGCGGCGGTCATAAGTTCTGGTCTGGGGGTCGTAGCCAAAATAGGCCGGTGTGTAAGGATCACCGCCGGGTTTGGTCAAGGCCACGGCCCCGCAAGTTGGACAACACGGGAGATAAGTGGTTGTGGTGCGGGCTTGCCCAGCCAAAATATCCGGTGGATCTTCTCCGGCAGGCCACAAAGCATGATGCTGGCGTCGCCAGTGCAAAGCATGTTGCCAGCCACTACTCAACTTAGCCATCTCGCGGGAGATGATGCCAATGTGCAGGATGTCCGGGCAACGTGCTGCCCGTTCCATGAAGGCTCGCACATCGTCAACCCGCTTCAAGATCGTCGTGTAGCGGGCTGGTAAGCCGTGCATGCGCTCAATTTCGCGCTGCCATTTCTGCGTCAACTGCGGCGGGGCCATCACGATGGTCACCTGACCTGGCTGACGCTCTTGTCCAACTGCTGCTGCCAGAGCTGCACCCATCGCAGTCTTACCAATGCCCGGTTCCCCGGCCACCAGCACCCGGTCACGGTGCTGCAAGGCAGTGTAGGCGGCGGCGATGATGTGGCGTTGGGTGGTGTACAAAGGGCGGAGTTCGGTCAGGCCCGTCTGTTCGTCCTGGAGTGGCAGCCGGATACCATCCAGCAACGAGCGCAGACCGGCGTAGTCGAAGGTATACAACGGCGCATGGTGGGTCTTGACGTAATCAAAGAGGATCTCGCGGTGGGTTTCTACAAAGTCCACGATGGCCGCTTCATCGTCGAGCAACGCCACCCGCCCATCTGCATCCAACAAGGCTACCGTAGATTGGGGACGGGTGATGAAGGTCTGTTTGCGCCCCACCACGCTGCCACTATCCCCGGCCAAAACTTCTTCATCGGCGGTCTGGGTTCGCACCGGTTGGATCGTGCCGCGCACCATCACCTGCCGCCCATCCGGTTGGGTCAAGACCAGACCATTGGTGAAACCGGATACCATCAACATCAGGAGTTGGGCTGCTTTGGGCAAGGTGATAGGTCGTTCCAGGGTTTCCGGCGGTGGTGGTGCGATGAGGGACTGGAAACGGTTGTTATGTTGGACACCGCTCGACTGCACGGCGGCCAGGGCAAAATCTGGTGTCAACCGGGCTGGGACAAAACGAAACTGGTGAGTTCGCGGCGGTGGGGGTAGTTGGTAATGAGGTTCGGTGTGTAGCGTTAGTAACGGCGGGTCTTCAGCTTGAGACTTGAGGGCCTGGATCACCGGCTCCAGATCGTCAGGGGCTGTCTGACCGTTGGGGCGTTTCTGAGCGACCACCACAATCTGACGATAGTGGTTGAGATGCAAGCCCGGCAGGCGGTAGACACCGGTCTGGATGCTTCGTAAGGCCAGAAACTCCAGGGCGTGCGGGTTGCGGGCCAGATGGTAATCATAGATGATCCAGACCATGAACCCACCCGGTTGCAACCACTTCCAACTGGCTTTCATCAAAGCCAGTTCGGTGCGCCGGTCAGCCCGGTCAGCGGTGGTGTCCTGGGAATAGGGTGGGTTGCAGTAGATCACGCCAAAGGCATTGTGCGAGGTTCGCAGTTCACGCAAATCTCCCTGCACGGCCTGGAGTGGCCCACAGCGTTCCCGGCAGGCTTGCGCCCGCTCGTGGTTGAGTTCGTTGGCGTAGGGGGTCAGGTGCCAGGCCTCGGCCAGATAGGTCAGGGCCACACCTTCCCCGGCACACGGATCCAGCAGCTTGCCTACCCCTGGTGCGAACAACGATGCGATTAGCGGTAAATGTTCGTCGGATAATGGATAATAACCGGCTTTGAGATCAGCCTGTAGACGTGCCATGCTCGTCTCCTTCTACTAAAACTAAAGTGCCGCGCTGCAAGCCGCGTTGGATCACGGTCGTCCAGCGTTGGCGATCCAGCGTGATGCGATATAGCTGGATACCGCCATAGCTTTCACAGGGGGTGATTAAGCCTTCAAAACGACCTTGCTGAACCAGGTAGGGATACCAGGGCCTACGCACCGGGATTTGCAGCAGATGGTGGATGTGCATCCCCAACCGAGCTGTAGCCTGCGTTTTGTCGGCGAAGATCAGGTAGGTGCTACTCAATTCGTCGTACACCGGCTGGCGCATCGAGCGGTGCGTCAGGATGCAATGCACCAATCCATAGGCGATTTTCTTGTGCTGAACATCCAGGGATTGTTTGCCATCCGGCCATAACATGATCGTGTCACCTTGCGGTGGGTTGAGATAACAGGCCCGGCCCTGGCTGACCAGTTGGCTACGGATGGTCTTGACGGTTTCTACTGGCCCGGCATAGTCCAGGTAGACCAGTTGGTGGCGATCCAGTGCCACGCCAAATACAAAGGCTTCACCGTTGGCCGTGATGGAACCCACATATGACTGAGCGATGGGTGTCATGCTGCCCGGCTGCGTCCAGGGGTCGTGCAAGGTAGGCATAACCTGGATTGGGGGTTGGTTGGGCGCTGGGGCGGGTAACTGGCGTGTTTCCAATTGGCGCTGGAGTTGTTCCATAAACACCAACCAGGCCGTGTATGGTGCCGGACGCGCTGGCCGCTGGGCATAAGGGGTCATGACGTTCTCCTGGTGAAAAGTAAAGACGCCAGCAGCACGCAGCTACCAGCGTCGATGAATATGCGATTGAGATACAGCGCCAACCGTATCTCGCCCAGCCCAGGCGCGTCAGCGCCTCAAAAGATGGAGTTATAGTAATGGTGGGGAGGAATCAGCGGAGAGCGGCTCGCAGGTTGCCATCGGTTGCCAGGGCGAATACGAGGTGTAGCTCGGTGGTTAGTAATGATGTGCTATGGGAACTGACCACTCCGAAGACATTGCCATGCGAAGTGTAGAGTACCTGCCGCCCATCTTCAATCCCTACGGTCAGCGGAAGGTCACGCCAGCGGGTCTGTGCCAGGTGGTGGATGTGGATTTTGGCACGCTGGGCTTCTTCCGGCGGCACATCTCCCATCGTGTCTGGAACGGGCTGACCGTGGGTGGCGCACCAGACCCGGTACCAGTGGAACCACACCCCATTGATAACCACTGTCCGGTAGGTTGGTTCGTGTACCACTGCCCCTGGATAGACCAGGATCTCCCCCGTCGCATTGGTGTCTAGCGTGTCCAACAGGCCAATTTCCCGCAAGGCATCCAATGTCAGGGCTGCCATGCCCGCGTCGTCGGAGGCCCCACGCAACCATAGACCGGCATCCGAGCCAGGTGTGTCGTTCAGGTAGAGGCTGACCATCGCCCCCCGCACTATGGCCGTATGAACTTCCGGTGAATACTGGTTCAAAAAAGCTGCCAGGCGGTCTTGAATAGTTGCATAGTCGTCGTCGGTCAACATCCCAGTGGTGGATTGCCGCAACTGTCGGTGCAGGGTCGCGGTGTAAGTCTGGTTGAGTTGAACGCCGACTGCAATCCATTCAGGTGTACTGAAAGCATGGTCAAAGACTGCCGCCGGTGGCATGGTGGCTTGGGCCAGGGTATCCCGTTGGACGGTGATATAAGCGATGTGGTCTTGCACCACCTTGACCAATTCATCCAACCAGTGTCCCTGGCTGGTGATGGGTGCGGGAACGGTTGCATCCCCCATCCAGGCCACGCCCAATCTGGGTTGCAACATCGCTGGAACAGGCTTGCCATGTCGCAGGATACGCCGCACGGCCTCTTGAATCCAATCCATCACGGGTGATAAATCTGTGCCAAGTTTAACACTGCCATCAATCACATCCTCCAGTGGGGCTGGTGGACGGGCGGGCAATTGTCCATATGCGGCTTTGGCGACCATCAGCAGGTTGCAGTAGGCTCCCAATACACTCTGGTTGGCTTGTGCCCGTTCGATGGTGGTGTACATTGCCGCGATGCTGTAGGGTTCGCCCTCACCTAAACCACCAGCAGTGTCAGGGTCAACCAGGTTCAGGTAATCCACCGTCAATGTGTCGATGCGTGGCATCAACTGGCGGCTATCGCCGGGTGGGTATTGAATGTCGCCATCCGGTGTTGCCCAGATTAGCGGATATGAGTCCAGCGTGGGCTTGAGCATGATATACTCCCCCACCTGGTTGGGTGAGCGCCAGGCCAATACCTGGCGTTGACCATCATGGTCGGTGAAGGGATGCACCCACAAAGCATCGTCGTTGTCGGCTCCCCCCAGAATAGCCGCAATACCGGCGTCACTCCCCGCCAGTTGCACCCAGTCGGCATCGTTGATCCAGGCCGTGCTGTAGGTAGGGTCGATGCGGATATGCCCGCGAGCCACATCCTGTTCCAATCCTGCGGCATGGCCGACGCCTACCGGCATCACATAATAACGTCCGCCCGGAATGGGTAATCGCAGTTTGCCCAGTGTGCTATGGTTGAGGCGCTCTAAATGCTGGTTCATCAGACTCCGCACCGGATAGCCAAACCAGCGTGGGTCACCGCCACTGACCAGATACTCACGTAGCGGCCAGTCGCGCAGACTTTCCAGCGTTGTAGTCCGGCCCACCCGCGCCATGGCTTCACCCACCTGACCGCTTTCTACTGCTCCCAGAAAGAGGTCGCCTTCATCTGCCAGCCAGCGAGCCAGTTGTTCGACATTGAAAAATGGGTAGAGGTTGATCAGGCTTTGAATGTCCAATCGCATATCTGGGTGTCCATGTACGAGTTGGATGCCGATAAAGACTTCCGACCCCTGTAGTTTGACCGATGGTTTGGTGTCACGGGGCAAGATGAAGTCTGCGGGTAAGTGATCGGCGACGATGGCATGGCCTTTATCCTGACCATGAGTGGTCATAATTGTGAACTCGACCCGCCCGGCGCGTTGCACCGCCGCTTGCCAACGAGTCTGGTGTGCTTCACTGCCACTGGCAATCCCCAACCGTTCCAGCATATTCCGGCTGATTAACCCGGCCCCATCCCAAACTTGTTGCCCGGCACGATCCAGATTATCCAAATAATCAATGTGAACGGCATGGTCGGGAAAATACCCGCCCAGGGTATAGGGTCGCATGATACGCGACAGGCGTTTGGAGAGAACATAACCGCCGCGTTCCATATCCAACGTCAGGCCTGTTACTGCCAGAAAATCCTCCGTCGTCAGCCCTTCCACATAAACATCATTGACCTGTCCCCCATTGACCCACCGTAGGGTGGGTTGGGACATGGCGAAGGTGTCAGTAGCACGATAATCGGCAGATGTGCCCACCTCACGGGTAATGAGCGTCCAGGCATGGCCGGTGCGATCCAGGAAGGGATACGTCCTGCCCGGTATTTCGCTATGCTTGATAACATGGTAAGTCTCCGGTGAGGTCGTATCTGCCGGGTGTTCATGAGAACGGCGTTCGGAGCGTTCATAGCGCATAGCGTTTCTGAATTATCGTCGGTACATCCGTGAGGTCTGGTCATTAGCTTGCCGCATGAGTTCACGTTGCTCACCGATGTGTAGTGCCATTTCAATCACATGTGAAGATAAACCCACCCCCAGTGCGGCAATGGTGACGCGAGCGATCCGGGCGGCATGGCGGTCGATAAACACATCTGGTGCAGGATGCATCCAAAACATGAGCAGTTCGCCAGCCCGCACTAAATTGAGATAAGCAGCCAATCGCGGCGTATCTGCCTGGGATGAATTAGCCCGTGGGAATTCAGGCATAGCTTCCTTATATCACGCAACCGGACAAACGTCACGGACTGCCTGCCGCACCTGCAAAGTCCCCTGGTGTTGCTCATGTCATATCCGTTACCAATGGGTCCAAAAACACCAGCTTATCTCCATGACACCGCTGCACACGAGAACTACTATGGCACTTGTGTCCTGCTTCAAGCATTATCATGAAATCTGTGCGAGTCACTGGCTGGCAGACTACTCACATATTCGCCGAATGAGCATATCGTTGTTCAGCAGGTATGGTCATAGCCCTGCAGACTCTGAGCCTGCCCATTATCCAGTGCAAACTTATACACTGATTTCATTCGCATCTATTTCGACATCTGACGTGTCGGTTTCATCATTGGAGGTAGTTCGTTTGCCAACGCCGAAAACCACCTTATCAGCGATCACTCCGAAATAGCCTTTTTCACTCAGGCTGACCCGACCTTCCACCAATACCTGGCGGCCCTTGGTCACGTACTGGGCCACCAATTCACCGAGCTTGCCAAATACTGTCACCGGGAAGAAAGTGCGGTCTTTCGTGCCCCCAACTGCCACTTGCAGGCGGGTGTAGGTCACATCGCCCTGTTTGGCCTGCTTGACTTCCGGGTCGCTGGTGGCATTCCCGGCGATGATGAGCTTCTGGTAGTTCATGCTCATAATCTTCCTTTCCGCGTGATGACACGCTTATTTTTCTCCAGATAGACGGTCATGATGGCCTCCGGCGCGATACGCTACATGTCCCGACAATCTATTGTCGCTGTTTACTGTCCAATACCTGGCGGGTAATGACCGTCAAATCATGCCAGAAACTCTCGTCGTGGTACCATTTCCCCATTCGTGTCGCAATAACCTGCATATCTCGGTCATCCAGTTGGGCAATTTCCTGGTCGCTGAATTCGCAGCGTTGCAAATCTCCACGCTGAATGCTGGTGGTGTGAAATCGTTGAGACTTAAAACTGGGAACCCCAGCTTCGAGGGCAGATTCGGAAGATAATGGTGTGGCAGGTACGGATGGGGCAGGCGTTGTGTCATGAGAAACCGCCAGATAGGCAGTCAGGATGGTTGTCAGCGCCAGATGATAGGTTTCCTGAAGTGCATCGCCAATCTTCTGGCCGATGTAAGCCACTTCAGCATCGTTGAGTGCCCGAATTTGCGGTGCCAGGTCAGGGCGACAATTCAGCAAATCAGCTTTGCCCACCCAGGCAATCGGATGAAAAGCGGGTTCAGGTGATCGTGTATTGGTAGATGTGCCCGTCTTTTGAGGTTGGCGGGTAGCGTCCACCCAGCCTGATACATACGGTAGATACTGCTCAAGCGCTTGAACAATCATGGTCTGGATTTGTTCACCGCTATAGTCGGCAAAGTGGGTCATCAACTGCCCGGCGACGGTTTCCAATGCATCGATAGTAAGTTGTGCTGCCTCAACTGCGGCGATGGCTTCTTTTAACTGTTTGTCGGGCTGGCGTTCACGTCCCATCTCGTCCTTTCGGCGGCTTGCTTACCAGAATGTCACGGGAGACCGACTGCAAATCGCCCCAAAACATGTCATCCACATATAAGTCTTCCATCTTCTCGGCGATTAGACGCAAGTCAGCATCACTCAAGCGAGCAATTTCAGCCGCAGTAAGGACGCGCTTCAGATCGGCACGAGAGATGGATGCAATGGGAACAGCCAAATCGGGGGTGTGGGTTTTGCCTTCCCACGTCCGCTGCATGGCGTCATACAGCCAGGCTCCATACGCACTTGCTGCAACAGATTGCAGCAATACCAGAGCCATCGTCGCCTGATGTTCGGGCGGCAGTTGCTCCCAGATGTCCTGGAGTGTTGCCTTCAACGCCAGCAACTCGGCTGGATCAGCGATAGGTTGGGGATGTTCAAGATCTGGTTTCATTCGATGTCATCCTCACTATCATCAAGCAATACCCCCAGATAGCCCAGGTCTTCCAACTCGGTCATGGCAGAGTCTTCATCCGTGACCTCGGCCAGTAACGCGAACAATACTGCTCGCTGGGAAGGAGCATCATCCGTGATTGACGCCTGGATCTCCTCACGGCGTTGTTGGATAAGCCGTTGTGCTTCCGCCAACGGTACCCGCTGTTGAGTGAGTGTCGTCATGGGATGCGAGCTATACCAGTACCAGTGATCTACAATCCACTGTTCACGTTGCTGGTGATACCCTAACGAATACATTGTCAGAATAGCTCGCTGCCCCTTAATCTCACGGCTGACGGTCACAAACACATATTCGCCGAAGGTATTGAGTGACAGACTCACTTGATGAATGGTGGTGGCCGGATCGGTCAAAATTGCCCGGAAGCGTTTATCGCTGAGGCGGTAGTACAATTGCTCACGCTCAGTCAGCCCAAAGGCTTCGGTGGCACGTGGATAAGATCGACGGGGACGTTCAGACATGCACCTCCTGGGAATGGTCGGTGCTGACGTGCTGGGAAACCCCCGGCACATAACAATCAATAGCGCGAGCGATGAGCCGGTAGATATGCCCGGCAGGATAATCGGGGGCTTGGGCCAGCAGGTCACCTGTCACCTGCTCCAGCGACTGCCCAATGAGCAGGGTGGCCTCTTCCACATCGCGGTGGGATAGCAAATGCGCTGGTTGTGTTTCAGTGTTGTCTTGCATTAGCTGGCCGCTCTTGATCTATTCGTAGGTGGTTTGTGTCAATATTCCGAAGGCAACAAGATCGTTGTCACACTCCGGTCAGCCTCAGTAATGACCCAAACTTTTTCCCCAGATTTCAGCCGATAGGCTGACAAAATCCTATAGCCCTTTTCCACCGAGCGTTCATTTTCTTGCTTATCCTCTTGGCCCAACTCCCCCCAATCGCCAGTGACATGACGAGTGATGAGTGCAAGTGGACTCTGTCCGGCGTCTTGAAGACTATTGAGAGCGCCCGGCGTAGCAACTATCTGTCCCAGCGCAAAACGTGGCGCCGGTTCGTTTTGTAATGGAGGCTTCTTTTCAGGATTACTCATTATTTAGGCGTTGGCTCGCTACATGCTGATGACAACTTGGTGTAACGAGAAGACGTGAATAACAGGAGCCTTCGCGCCTTCCCAAATCGCACAATTTTCCCCTGGGGAAATACCATTTCGGGATATTTTGGGTTTTCAATAGCGGGGATGTTGAAAAAATAGGCGATGCGTGTCCCGTCCCGGAATTTAGAGATTGGGATGGGATCATTGTCAAACGGCGCGGGGATTTTTTTGCGAACCATGCCATAACAGTAAACGCAGCATAGCACGCCGGTTGTGCCTTGCCAAGTAGTATGTTGCACGTGATGAGCAAGCGCACTATCCTTAAACTGGAAGGATCGTCACCTCACGCCCGACCAGACCACCGCCGGTCTGATGGAAAGGAGGTGATACCCATGATTCCTTGTACGCTTACCCCCCTAGACTGGTCACCCTTGGCGCTGACCATCCTCAACGTGGCATTGGTCATCGTGGCGGGGCGGATCCAGGCCAGTGGGCAGAAGTAGTGCAGGTCATCACGATAGATGACGTCCTTCTGTCGTGACTGGCGGTGCATGGAGCGGTAATGAAGGTTGGCGATCCTTCCCCTCGTTATCGTAACATATCCCGTTATCTTTGGTGAGCCTCACAATATTTGATGATGCTTGTATTCATGGTGGCGGCTCGTGTCGTTTCGTACCTGTCTAAAACAAAGGCATAGTCTGTGGCAGCGATGTGGTGAAGTGAAACCATAACCTGCACCCCGCGTGCGGGGTGCCATCGGTCACTGCCGCGTGGCGGCGTGACGCGCTCGGCAAGGGGGTTCGGGGTATGCCGAGCGCAAGGGGGCGGCGGGGCACAGCCCCGACCACCAGGACTGAACCGGAGCTGCGCGGCGCTTTGTTGTGCAGCTTCGGCGACACGCCGGACACGGCCTGGGTGGTGGGAAACCGCGTGTCCGTGTGGGGCGGGACCTGGTGGTCGGGGGTGATTGCCCCCGACCCCTTGGCTGCCCAGCGAGCCTCGTCGGGTAGTTGGTGACGCTGTTGGACGCGCCGTCGTTTGGTGCGATACAGCGGCCCAACGCCGAGGAGGTTCAGCGCCGGCAGGCAACACCCCGGTGAATTTTGTGGGGTTCGATGCCCCACAAAATTCAAACATCGAACGTTCACTCTTAATGAACGGGTGATGAACAGGGACGTTGGCTTCAGATGAACGCTGCTAGACAGTTTCACACACTGCGATGTTGGCGGGTTGGATGAATGGTGTTACGGGTTGTTTGCGGGATGGTGTACTGGTGAGCAATTGTTCTCGTATCTGTGCCATGTGCTGGTGGCTGGTCTGAGAATCCGGCAGTGGTAAGGTGGTCAGGCGTAACACCTTGCCATCGCTATCAATCACACTGGCAAGGCGCGGTTTCTGCCATTGCAAGCCACTGACCCAATCTTCCCATTGCTCCGGCAGACTTTCGTAGAGGGGGTGCTGGTGGTCAGTTTTAGGATTGTCTTTGACTGCTTTTTTCTGTACCTGTCCGATGGCACGACCAAACACTTCCGCATCCTGACGCGACATGCCAAACAGAACTTTGGTCTGGATGTTGCCCATTGCGCCCGACAGACGAGTTTGCAGTTGTGACAAAGATTGGTGGGCCAGAATCAGGTGCAGGCCAAACTTGCGGGCTTCGGAGAGAATTTGAGACAGGGTTTTGGCACTGCCATCATTGGCCGAGAAGTCCTGAAATTCATCCATGTACAAGAAAAATGGCGTGCGCTGCCAGGTTGGGATGGCGCGGCGGGTGAAGGCGGCATACTCTAAAAATGTCACCAGCAGGCTGCCCAACAGTCGCCGCGTTTCGGGTTCCCCACCCAGGTCGCACAACAAGACCTGCTGGTTGTCCATGATCTTCCGGAAATCCAGAGCATTGTCGGGATGGCCCAGCATCTGGCGGAGGGTGGGATTGAAGGCAAAAGCACTGACTTTGTTGAGCGTGCTTTCAATCATCAGGGGGGCTTCTCGCCCCCACCGGTCAAAACGATCATGGAAAAAGGTAGTCGCCTGCTCGTTCTGGGCCTGGGTGAGCAAGTGATTGCGCCAGACCTCATCACTCAACAGGCGGTGAATATCCATCAGCGTATGGCCGGTCTGGATGAGTACCACCAGGGCTACCAGCATGATATTGGTGAACTGTGGGGCTTCCTTGAGCGCGTCCGGCCAGGTGCGCCGGAAGGCTTCAATGACCAGTTGGGCCACTGCATAGGGTTCACCTGGTGTCGCCAGAACATTGAACGGCAATCGCTGGCTGGCCTGGTTGACGTCCAGATACACCACCCGTTTTGCATTGTCCGGGTTGCCAAAGAAGCTATTGGCTGATAGATGGGCCAACGTGTTCCTGACCAGATCTGAGTGTGGGTCAATGACCGCACACCCGCGCCCGGCCAGGATATCCTGCAAGATCAGACCTTCCAGGAACTTGGACTTGCCTTTGCCAGTGATTCCCAACACATACAGATGTTGGCGACGTTCTCCGCCTGACAAATAGACATTCAGATTAGGCAGTCCGTGCCAGCGCCCCAGGCACAGTCCATCGGGATAGGGCAGCAATATCCGCATACTAACCAGCCTAGCATGGCTATCCGGTGGATAACACCTGTACAGCGGGACATTGCCGCGTGGTTTCTTTCAGCCACCGGTCATAGTCCGGCCTCAGATAATCCAGCAACGATACGGGTTGGTCGAGATGCGGCAAATGCCAGACCGCTTCCGTCAGGATGTTCGCTGGCGTGAGAATATGTGCTTTTGCCAGCAGGAAATAGCGTGCGCCGCCAGCCTGAGTAATGGACTTTCGCAGGTTCTCAAAACGCATATCTGAGACGGTAGTTGGCACCAGAAACCGCCCGGTATTGCCGCCCAGTTGCTGGCGGTACAGGGCAGATAAGATCAGGTGGATACCTGGTGAGACTTTATCACGTCCGAAGCGAGTATTGTCGGTGGTATTGTTGTCATATTCCACCAATAACCGGCTGGTCGGCGCGTGCGCTTCCCGGCGAATGGTTAGCGCATAATACGCATCCGGCCAGACGTGTTTAGATTGCTGTTGACCCTGCACATCCAGAAAATCTACGGGTGACGACAACATCTGTCGCAGATGGTTTTGCCCATAGGTCTTATCTAGGCCAACCACTGGCTGCTGCTGAATCGCTAACTCCAGGCTATGTCGAAACTCATTGAGGCCAATGTCATGTGCCACCCGCCGCCAACGAAATGTGTTTTGCCAGTGGAAGTCTTTGAACGCCATGTCGTGGTGCGCCGCTATCTGGTGTGCGCCGCGTGTATCCAGTCGCACAACTGGCTCTGGCACGCGGTATTGCTCCTGGCGGCTAGGCTTCTGGAGATAGCGATTGTGATAGAGTTTGCTGATGCGTTGTTGGGCATGACGTTTGACGCCAAAAAACCAGCGGTGGATCTGGTCAACCGACAGGATGCCATCATAGTGATGAATGGCGTGCAGAATATCTACATCACGCCGGGTCAAAATCATCTTTGGTGGGTGACTGGCACGGGTGTGGGCCGGTAAGCGTTGTTTAGGTTGACGTTGTCGCCGGGTACCGTCAAAAAGTAAGACCATCCAGCTACCAGCCTAACAAACACCGTACACCCGCACCAGTCACAATTCTCAATCCAGGTCGTGTCGTCGAAAGAAAGTCACGTCCTGGTCGGTGACACTATCACGGAAGGCCTGGTACCGGGTTTCACTGTCGGCCAACGGGACATAGACAGAAACCTCCAAATCCCCAAAATAGCGGCTGGGTATCCGCAGCGATAGAAACGCCATCTCGCCAAACTCGGCGGTATAGATTTTTGAGGTCGGACGCCGCCGCTGCGACCGGTCGCCAAACTCCGGCAGTTTCTCGGCTATTTGCCAGGCTTGAGCAAACCCCGGAATCTGTTTTAGCTCGTTGACTAAAAACCGGTAACGCCGGGTGCGTACATACCGGAACGATGTGGCGCGGAAGGCCCAGATGGACTCAGCCTGCCAGTTGGTGTGGTGAATATTGGTATTGGCCTCGTGAAAACGTGCATCGAACAACAGCCACAGCAGATTTGGCCCTAACGGCTCTTCATTGAGGATGTCCACAACCTCGGGGGTCATGCCACGTATGATCCGGTGGTAGGCGTTGACCGCTACAAAATCCCATAACGGCGTCCGCACCGAAGCCGGATACGGCAGTTGCTCCAACAAGATGCGCAACTCCTCCTCATCATAACTCTGGTGTGACATGGTATAGACATAACCCGCTTCAGCGTAAAACGCCTTTTTCTCCTGCTCAGTCAATTTGAAAGCGGTTGCCAATGCCTCGAGATAGGGTCTGAGATCTGCGACTACTCCTTGTTCAATGCGAGCGATTTGCCGGGCGGATAAACCCGCCTCTTTTGCTAGTTTCTCCTGCGACCACTGACGAGGGTAGGCGTTTTCGTCAAGGTATGTGCGTGCTTTGCGAAGCGATTTCACGAGTTCACCAAATGATTCATTGTCCATTGATCATTCCCTTTTATAGTCTACAAGCCGGATTGCCAGCGAAAGGCCACTTTGTTGACCAAATATTGGTAATTTTAAAACATAAATTGGTGTATTGAATACAATGACTTTGGGGCGAGTTTTTTGATAGATTTATGGGAAGCATGAGTCCACGTCAGGTGATTTATTATATCCTTTATATCTAGTAAGAGGATAACCGATCTCCTGGCACCATGCAATCACGAATAACGGCGATACCCCAAGCACCTTGTGCAGTATCGCGGGACTGTGGACACCGTATTTTTGTCTGAGGAGGAGGTGACTATTGCGTTGAATGCGTTTAGTACCAATCGTCAGTGGACTGTTGCTATAGCAGTTCCACCTATCGCAACCCCCCACCTTGCTGGGTAAAACAAGGAGCTTTTCAATGAACATTCCGCGAACAAAAGTATTGGAGTTGGAGCAATACCGGCCTGAAATTCAGGAGCAACTCAACCTGGAACTCCAAAGTATCCGCGAGGGCAATCTCGATGATGCCTTACTCATAAAGGCTATGGCCCACAACTGGTCATTCCCTCATTTCTTGAAAGTGGCACGCTGGCGCGGCAAGAGTTGGCGCTTCCTTTCAGCCCTGTCAGACGCAGCATTGGAGTTACAAGGAATTGCTATGTTGCGTCTGATGGCGCATGTCATGGGCAACAACCTGATGAAAGCTTCTATGAAAAAAACGATGGAGACTATACAGCACTTGTACTCGTTGTTAGAGCAGCATACTGACAACCCGCATATGACGAAAGCAATCACGACAGCCCTGGAGCAAGTACTCCTCGCCCAGCAGGAAACTTTAGAAGCTTACTGGAATGATGTCCGGAAGATCCGGGGATAAATGATCATGACTAACATACAACATACGAATGATGATCGACAACAGAAAGAGGCATTG
Source organism: Aggregatilineales bacterium (assembly GCA_965215855.1). Classification (GTDB taxonomy): domain Bacteria; phylum Chloroflexota; class Anaerolineae; order Aggregatilineales; family J027; genus J027. The sequence goes on from CBDCER010000003.1 coordinate 2,603,617, forward strand.
GTCGAGATACTGATGGCTGGACATCAACGGCGTCTGCGGTCTCAGGCGCAAGACAGCGGCCATCACCTCAAGGAAATGGCTAGCGATGCCGACCTGAACAACCCGTACATCACCCGTCTTTTTGCGGATACTGTAATGGATCTACGGGAGAGAATTCTCCGTGAAGAAGCAGATATCCGGGCCAGCCTGGAAACTCAACTGGGATTACACGATGAACCGGATGATCCTATGATCATCGAAGGCGAGGTGATAGTAGACGACGCGGCGAATTCAGATACTCCCCAGAAGACCTCATTTCCAATTGATAAGGGAGGCCGATGATGGGCGGTCAAGATGGTTGCTTGACAATCCCCTCCGTTGTTCTCGTTGTCTTGTTATTCATGAACGAGTTTGTTAATCTGGAGCAGGTTGCGGTCGCAGGAATAATGATCTGTGGCTTTGCCGCATTCTTGATGTTAGTTATCCTTATGTGGAGGCATTTAGTTGACTCCTGGTCGCTCTTGTGCCTGATCTTGCGGGAATCACCGTATCGCATGGCTGGGTTGCTGTTGTTGGTTGCCCGCAACAGCCTAGTGCGCGGGTGGGTTCGTGACCATAAATGTGAACGGGCAGCGGTCAAGACCTGGCTCTTCTACCTGCCAAGTCTATTTGTGGTGATCTGGGGAGTTGTTGTGTTGGTGTTAGTGAACAGCATACTGCCGTTCCGGATAGCACTCATCCTGGCAGTCGCTTTCAGTTTGACCTGGCTACAAGACTACAACCACATCTATTTCGAACACCCACCCCAGTCACCTGACTGGCCCATTTTCATCGCTGTCGAGAAAGAAATGCAGTTGGAACGACGGTTGGCGCGTATCGAACGACGAATAGATATTCGCCAGCGTCGTGAGGAACCAGAACGGCAGATAGGTGTTCACCAGCGCCGTGAGAAAGCAGAAGCATAGCGATGGGCTATTATGTTCCGGCTCAAGGTGATGGTGGCTGTGCGGGTGGCTGTGGCGGTTGCCTGGTCATGGCCCTGATTCTGGGCATAGCCTTCATCTTTGTATCCGTCGTGGCCCTGGTCATGATCGTGGTGGGTTATATCATCTACCGCATCCTGGTCTGGCTATTCTCCCCGCAACCACGTCTGTTCGGGGCCTGGCCGATGAGCCGCTGGACGATGTTCTACGAGCACATGCTGTTTCAACTCGAAACTCGTACCCTGGTGGACTTCAACTCAACCCCGATGCGACTGTTGATGGGGGCGCTTATCATCTCGGTGGTACCCCTGACCATCATCGGGTGGTTGATGTCCACCTTCCATCCTGACTGGCAGATATGGCTGCCCGCCATTGGGCTACTGCTTGGTATACTGACCGGTCTGCATCAGTCACAAGCCCCGGATTGGTTCATGGCTGGCGGTTTCGATGAGGCCCTTCCGCCTGAACTCACGGCTGACGAAGATGCACTCTTGCTGGGAGATCCAGATTGGTAACGTTGTTGCCGCGCTCACTCAGCAAAAGCATCATAATCCAAGTCGCCATCTCCAGCAGGCCTGTCATCATCCGGTGGCACGTCTACCGGGGGTGGCGGCGGGGAGGATGCACCTCCATACCGTTGTTGTAGCCAGGCCGTGACCATTTGGCGAGTTTGGGGCGTATAGTGGACTGCCGATAACTCGCGCAGTCTTAACTCGCGGTCTACAGCACCGGCTGGTTCACGGGGTGGTGGCGCTGGCATCAGTAGAAATGCATCCTGGGTTTCACCCTGCAATTGGGTCTTGACCGCCGCCCGGTACTTATCCAACTTGACCAACTCAGATACCCCGAACTGGGGCTGCGTATACGGGGCCAGTTTTTGGGCGTCATCGACATTGGTGCGGAAGACGACTGTCGTGCCGACATTGCCCATGATGGCATGGAAGGTTTCACTGGAGAGTTGGTGAAAGTGTTGGTGGGCCACCGTCATTGCCAGCCGGTACTTACGTGCTTCGGAGAATACTGTCTCCAGGGCCGAGGTGACAAAGTTCTGCACTTCATCAATGTAGACATAACACGGGATAGGGTCACGGTCAGGATCCATGCCGAGCATTTGTAGCAATGAGATGAGCAGTGCCCCGACCAAATCACGTTCTTTCTTGGGCACTTTTTCCCCACTCACTCCCAGCGATACCAGAATGACTTTGCGTTCAGCAATGAGCCGGGCAAAATCCAGGCGGTCAGGATGACACAGGCTGGGATACAGATAATCATTGGCGTAGAAGGGACTGATACGATTGAGGATAGGGCCACGAATGGCGCGTTGTTGTCCTGCGCCAATCAGATGGTAGTCGTCGTGAAGGGTCTGGTAAGTCTCGTCATCATCTGTGATATGGGCCAGTACCCCGGCCCGGAATTCGGCACTGGTCAACAGATAATAAACGTCTTTCATCGTCGCTTGCGGCACATGTGCCAGGGCTTTTACACCCGCTCGCAGGTACTTGTCCATCCGGACGCCAGTGTTTTCATAGAGGCGCTCAATGCTATCCACAATCCGTCCAATGGCCGCATAACTTTGTGTCCCGGCAAACACATTCAGCGGCAGCGGATAATCTGTCTGCCCTAAATCTAATACAACGACATCTGCTTCCCGTCTGGCGGGAATACCACCGCGCAGGATGGACTTTACCAGCGCGCCATGCGGGTCGATGACCACTACCCCTTCCCCCGCCGCGATGTCCTGGCAGATCATGTGATACATCAGGGTACTCTTGCCCACCCCGTTACGTCCCACGATATTGAGGTGGGTCGTGCGGTCATCAGGATGGAGATGGGCAATAGATCGCGTATCCTGGAAGTGAGCCTGCCCCAATGCAATACCAGTCTGGCTCATCGCCAGGGGGCGGGGCAAGGCCGGTCGGGGTTGCAGCCAGTACGCATTTGTACCGGCAAACCCCTGGTGGGGCAAATGCCAGAGAGTAGCCAACTCAGCAGCTTCCAGATATAACCAGTGGTTGTCCCACCATTCGGCAATCTCCGTATGCTGGAAACTGCGATCATACCACCCGATGCTAGAAGTTGGATAGAATGCCTGGGGATTGTTCACCTGAAAGATACGCGGGTAACGCCGTGAGCGCAGCCCGTTGAGTGGGTGGTTGGCCTGGTTGCGGTCAAAGCCACCGCTCAACTGCAAATCTACCGCCTGGCGCAGGGTGAACACCCGGTCGAAAATCCGGCTTTCGACATCCAACAACACCAGGCATTCGTACCAGGGTTGGCGTTGCTTATGGGCGATGACCTCCCCATACCGGTCATTCCCGCCGGAGTTCAGCATATCACCCGCCAACTGTAACCCCCGGTACAAGGTTGGTTTATGAGGCCGGTTGACGATGACTGTGTAGCGGATTTCTTCGCCTTCTTGCAGGAAGCTGGCGGTTTGGGCTAACTGGATTAGGGGATCGTTGCCTTCGCGCATATCGCCGACATACATCAGGGGGCGATTAGCGATGGCATAGGTCGTGTAGCTGAGTTTGCCGCGATAGAACGGATACCGGCACTGACGAGCCGCCGCCAGGTGCGTCGTTTTCACGGCAACATTATGGGCTTTCAACCCACCCAGCGAGCGGGGGTCTGGCGACAAATCCACCACCTGCCAGCCAATACCGGCTGGTCGGGCGATGATCTGGAATGCCAACCGTCCCCGCGCTAGCAGTGTTTGCATCAGGTGGAGCGATTGGCCGCTGTCAAAGGGGCGATCTTGGGCGACCCGGAAGCGGTAGACCGGCGCTCCCACAAACGCATATCCCATTTCCCATCCTCCTCACCGCCCGAGCATACCGAACTGGTCGTTACTATCAGGATAAGAACATTCGGTACACAATGCAATGCCTGGTAGATAGGAAAACCAGATACCGGTCATCTCATCAGCGTCGCTGGTTCGGTACGACCCGCTAGTTGCCAGACGGGTTGGGTTAACACGGTATCTGCGGATGAGATGCTTCAGTATCATTTGGAGGCTATCAGTTAATGTGTCCCCACTACCGTTATGTGAAGAATATGCACGAGGTGTTCTGGATACCCTGCGGAAAATGGGGAAATTTCTGACGAAGAAGACGCAGATTGAGTACAGGGTGTTTTTACCATACAGTGGGAGCCGTTATTCTGCCCTCGTTGCCATGCTTGTTCGATATACACGCTACTCTCGCATGATACTGCCAATAATGGTATCTCCGTATACATGTCTCAGCTCAAAAAACCATATGATCATCACTTCTGGATTGCTCCAATCGCGCTTTTGTAGGGCTTTTTCTTTTCAGACTTTGTATCCTTTTGACATGTGTTGATGTTTCGCATTAGCTCTTTATTCAACATAAGCGCGACAGTATCAGCAAGTGCAGGATCATCTTCAATCAGTTGATTGAAAACCGTCATGAGTGGTTCACCAACGAGATACGCCATCACTCGTTTTCGTCGTGTAATGCGAACCTGCCCGCCTCCGTAGAAGACGAAATTGAGCAATTCCCCTATCTTATACCGGATTTCTTTTGATGAAATGTCTGTAGTTTTCATAGTATTTGCGGTATTCGCACTATAGCTTCTTGTTCATTGTGTGTCAACGTTACCTTATTGACAAAAGTGGTACTTATGGTACACTTTACATATTATTAATTAAACTATTACTAAAAAGGCAGATATGAAACAAAGCCAAGCCATGAAAACTAGAAATCGGTTTCTGAAACGCGCAATCCGGGCATTTGATTTTCAAACCGGTGAAGGCCGGGAAGATGTGTATTATTCCGAGAAACTGTACGCAAGGATGCAGGTTGACGGGCAAACGCTGGGATTTGAGTTCGAAGATCACCAGCCTGAATTACCGCACAGACAACGGGAGCTATATGATAATCGTGATCGATTGGTGAGACTGGTCGAGAGTATGTTTGATTTCAATCGTTTTGGTGCCGCTGGTGTGTACTATAGTGATGTAGCCCGAGTGGTTATGAGGATGTGCGGGAGTTACGTAGGTTTGATTTTTCCAGAAGAAGGGGAACTTCTTATATAAAGCTGGTTAGTTGATGCTTTTTGTAGTGCAGATTTGTCAATGATTTGGAAGACTCTGAAGTTACATCAGTAACAATCCGGGGTATCGTGTGGACTTATCAAACGCCTTGAGAACCTGGGACCCAAGATACTGCCCCCATATCCGAGGCTGCCTGGGGGTATTGAAAAGCAACGATACACACCGGGCAGAAAAAGACCAGGATTATTTCATTATCAGCATCGCTGGTTCTACACGACTTGCAAGCTGCCAGACTGGCCGGGTCAACACCGTCGCCGCCGTGAGATGTTCCAACACGCCAAACCAGAAGTGATGACCACCACCAATGGCTTCGGTGGCTTGTTTGAGATTGGCCGCGCGGGTCTGGCTCTGGGTGACGGTCAAGACCCTGAAATTGGCCGTTCCAAAACGTTGTTTGGACAAACCCAGCCGGGCATAAGCCTGGTAAGCCTGAACTTTTCGCTTGAAGCGTCCGCTGTCCATTGTGCCGCGATCTAATTCCAGGAAAAAGTGATTTATACCCGTGTTGAGTTGGATGGCGAAGTAGCCATCCGGGATAACGGCTACCGGTCGGGTAGATCCGGGCAACGGCACGCGGTCGTAGTCTTGTTTGAGGGTGGTGTCATCCAACCACGGATGGAGTGGTAAGCCAGCGGACTGACAGGCCAATGTAATCTCGATGCGAAAGGTATTGATTGCCAGCAAATGTTCCAGATACTCGTAGCCCACCCGGTTGTCGCTCGGTTTCCAGCGGATCTCGTCATAGCCTGCTTGTTGCACCAGGTATTCTCCACCCCGTCGATCCAACAGATACAACATCGGACTGGTGACTATGCCGCCGATGCTGGGCAAGAATTGGCGCTCCAAATAGGCGTTGTGATATAGCAAAAACAGGCGACGTTGGGCGGTAGTAGGACTGAGGCCGGTGAACACGAAACGCCGGATTTGAGCCTGACTGAGCGTCCGGTAGTGGTATACCGCTTCCAATATCTGCACATCACGGGCGGTCATTCGCATGGGCGGTGGCGGGTCTTGCCGTTGGTGACGTTTGCGGCGGTTCGCTGACATCAGGACAACTCCTGAACGTTTCATCTCAAGGTTGGCGGATATGTTTGTTATCTAACTGACGATTAAAGATCATTCGGCTGTCATGGTGACAGACTTTCTCGCGGGGCCCTGAGTGCGTGAAGAGCGAAGGGCAGTCGGGGCATCAGCAACACACCAGAGCGCCTGAGCAGCGGGCGACGCGCATCGCTCGTAACCTGATGGATAGTGGGCAATGAGCGCCAGAGCCTATCAGGTAAGTTTATCCCAAAACTGTGTTTACGGGCAAACACAGGCAAACCCAGAGTTTTGAGCAGGCCAAACCCGGACATTTTCATGCCCTTCGGGCTTGCGGATGTTGGCTCCTCCCTTCCCTGCTTCGTTCCCTTCCCTGCCGGTGTTGCCTGAGCGAAGCGCACGCTTCGTTTTTATTGCCTGGCGTGAGCTTCTGGTTCGCTCGAGGTGTCCTCACTCCTACCGAAAGGTCGGAGCTAAGTCTGGTCAATGGTTCAACCAGACACTGTTCACTGTATAGGATCGGTCACTCGCTTTGGTCAGGCCGTTGCCCGTGCCCCGCAACGGTAGGGTTCCACCAACCAGTAATGGTCGGCACTTTACTAAAGCATCCCCAAAAGCCTGATGTCAACGCCTAAATTGCCAGTCATACTGGCATGTCTTGCTTGCCGTGCCAAACTTGCAAGGCTTGCTATACAAGCATGATATGCAAGACAGGCATGTCTTTCTGGCATAGCAGGTCTTGCACAGCTATACATGCTATACGATTACGATTGCTTGAAAAAAGAAATGAGCTGGCTCTGAGGGCCATTGTGGTGAAAGTCCCATAAGATATAGGCCAAAGCAAACACGAAGAGGCGGGTCTTGGAGATACGAACACCAGATTGAATTTCGGTGTGCGGCAATACATGATCGAGCGCAGCATTTAACTCAGGTGGACACCGGAAATAGGCCGCCTGTGAGGACTTTTTGTCAAGTATATCCGTGATAAACGCTTCCAGGGTGTCCTGGAATTGTAAATCACGACTGGCATGTATAGCATGTCTGGCATCACTGGCAGGTATAGCAGTGCTTTCAGGTCTTGCAGGACTTGCATGTCTGGCACGTCTTTCATCCGCATCTGGTGTTGCCGGACTGACCTGGTTTTGTGTCCGTTGTTCTTCTTGCTGGCGTTGGATGGCCTGGGCGTAGACCGATATGGCTTTATTCGACATGGCTTTCTTCCACCATATGATGTTCTTCAATGGCGTAACGGGCACTCTCCAGCGTGGCGGTATCGAGTTTGTTGGCGAAGGCATGGGTTAACGCTGAATTCGCCACTTTCACAATGTCTCTGGGTAAGCCTTTGGTCGCCTCATAGATGCCGGTAATGGCGTCATCGTCAATAGGCAAGGGCAGTGTGCCACCCGCGGTCTGCCAGCGATGCTCCATCATCTCCACGGCCCGGCGGCGGGTCAGGGGAGAAAGAATACCAAATTGCGCGACCCGGCTCATTAAAGCCCGGCGGCTCTTGAGTTGCTGGATCAGTTCCAGTTGGCCGAAAAGGATGACTTGCAACAGGCGTTCGCTGCCCAACATCATATTGGTCAGGACTTTGATCAGGCCCAGTTTGTCACGATCCTGACGAATGCTGTAGCCCAGGTCTTGGGCTTCGTCGATCAGCAGCAGGGGCGTGCGTCCTTCGGCCACTTCACGCGCCAGAAACTCTTGCAGTCTGTCGAAGGCGCGTTGTTTGGTACGGGTCGGGGATAGACCAAACTCAGCCACAATGGACTTGAGCAGAGCCGTATCGCTGCTCTGGTTGGTGTAATTGAGTTCAGCGATAGTGTAGCTATCGGCGTCAAAGCGGCGTTTCAACTCGTTCAGAATGGTGGTTTTGCCGGTTCCCACATCGCCATAGACCACTGCCAGGCCACTCTTGTTGCGAATGGCATACTCGCATTTGGCGACACTTTCAGCGTGGTTGGGAGCCAGATAGAAAAAGCGGGGATCCGGGGAAGTGGTGAAGGGGTTTTCTTGGAGTTTGAAGAAAGCTCTATACATATTGTCCTTGTGTCAGACTGGATGACATATGGACAGCATAACGTATGGCAGAGGGGAGTCAAGTAGCAAAAACTGCATCAGAATAGTATCCGCGCCAGGTCGGTGATAGTAGCTGTGAAGCTGCCATCCTGTCCCTGTTTCTCGCGCCAGCGACTCCAAAAGTCGATAATGCTGCCGCCACCACAACTGGCCCAACACGCCCAATAATTCTCCCGGTCATTGACGCCAAACGAGGGGTTCTGGTCGTCGTGAAATGGGCAATTTCCGACGTTGCGTTCATTCAGTTCCACATATCGACTCACAAAATCTCGCACGGAAATGACAGCTTTGATGCGCTCAGAGAGGTGTTTTCCGTCGATGGGGGACACTTCAGTTAGTTGAAGTGATGGCGGTGGTGGCTGGGTTTCAGCAAATTGCGCCAGGATATGGTCAATGAACGGGCGTGGCACACGGCGCGGCTGGCTTAACACCACCACCTGTTCGCGGATGGTGGGCGCCAGGAGAGTGCCGTTCAATTGAATGAAGGGGTAGCGTTTGCCCGTTTTGCGATGAACACCCAGCGGCAAGCGTACCAACGAGCCAGGGCCGGTCTTGAGTTGGTCTTGTTTGGGATACAGTTCGATGCGGGTGGGCAATCCATGTTGCTTGAGCAGGGTTTTCCCAAAGCGGCGTATGTCCGTGCCGGATAAGGGTGGGGTAAAGAGCCACAGATGCCCACCCCGCCGTGAGGTTTCCAGATAGACCGGGATGTTGTCTTTATGCAGCACTTTAGCCAATTGAAGTAGTTGCAACCAGTCATCATCGTGGTCAGCATCCAGGCATAACCAGCGGGCCACGCTGTTGGTATCCAGGGCATAGGCTCCCAGTGTGTGTTTGCTGCGAATATGGTCAATGATATGCGTGGTCGTCAATTGTTTTTTGACACAGATGTAGCGTCCGGTGGACAATTGTAAAGGATAGCAGTCTTTGCGTTGGATGAAAGTTTTGCTGAAGCGGACAACCTGCTGCTCCCAATAATCCGGGTTGGGCAGATATTCTTTGCGTTGTGACACATGGTTATTGTACGCTATATCTATTGGCAACTGCGGGACGACTGTTTTTGACAGGAGTATGATAGCATGAGAACGTTGAGCATTGGATTGAGTATGATCGTGATTTTGTTGGTGGCAAGTCTGGTATTTGTTCCTGGCTATTCTTCAACATATGCACAGTCTGAGCAAACACCGACACCAACTCAAAATCCTGGAGATTCATTTAGTATTTCTGAAGAACTTGATGACTTCCCCGAAGCTGTGGCTGCTCTTGAGCGAATTGTCGAGATTAGAAATGGTGACATGGCTCTTGATTTCAGCACAATCTTTTTCAGACTCAACGACAACACACTAGAAATGATCTACCAGGGAGACGAGCAAATCACTTTGATTGCCGCCTGGGATTCTGAAGGTGGTACCTGGGATGTATTGGTTGATGACGTCGAGATTGAAAGAACCGAGACTAGGACTGTTGAAACTGAAGTGACGTTTTTCAGACTTACAATAGGACCCAACGGAGCCAATGTTAGATTCGGCACCAGTACTAACGCTGACATTTCTTACTTCGCAGAAGCCGGCACAGTATTCGAATACACTGAAACTACTACAGAAAATGGGTATGTTTGGGCATTGTTAGATGGCGATGAAAGGGTGGCTATTGTTGACTCTCAAACAAACGGAGATAACTACAATGCTGGAAGTGTTGAGGAGGGTAGTCGCACTAATAGATCCACCGAAACAGTAACAGTAGTTTCAACTTCAGGAGGAGACAGAGTTGTTGGTGGGGGCGAAGGTGATGGTGGACAACAGACGGTGGAGGGTGAGAGTGATGGTGATACGAGTTTGGTTGAGTTTGAACCAGGGGAAGAGGAGGTGCCAGCAGGGCCGGATGATGAGGAAATAAGTTCAACTTTTGTATGGAATATGGAACAACCGATGACAGAAATAAGGCCAGAGCTCATGGATTTACTTACAAGGTATCGTAGTGAAGAAAACACCTTCTCCGCGACTTGGATCCGTTCAACTAACATGATAGTTGTATTTAGAAATATCGATTTAACCGACCGAGTGAATGACCAATGGGGAGTTGAAGCTGTTCAATTTGTACCAACTAACGAGGCAGTTAACCTTGTGCAACAAGAAGTCATTCCATTAATGATACGTCAAGCCAGAGAAGATGACGATAATTCTGTTACATACGGAATATTGCCAGCGCCTGGGCAAGAACCGGACTATTCAAGATCTGGCTTCACTAGCGAAATTTTCAATACAAACAATTCACGACCAATTGTCGTTGAGGTAGTCCCAACAGCACAATATGGTATTGACACTATGTGGGGTGACAGAACTCGAGAAAATGAAAGTCAAGACTTTACTTATGATTTCTATGGAATAAAATTTGCCAGATTTATTGAAGAAGGAACTGGAAATATAGTTTTGCGTATTTACATCGACGACTTTGACCAATCATCACCACAAATTTCACAATTAGTGTTCATGGGAATGCTCTTTCTTACATCTGATGAAGATGTTGAAGGTGTGCAGTTAGGCCTAATCTTTGATGATAGGCTTGGAATGCTCGCATTTGATAGATCAATAAACACAAATATAACTTCAGATTTCGACTACATTCCCTAATAAACGTTTTGCTGTTTCCGTTTCCGAGATGATATATTGGAGTAATGAGAAACCTAACTTCTTTAAGGCCGATTGGTTGCGTTGTTGTTTTCTTAATCTTTTATTTTTTGCTATTACTAACTCCAAAGTCAATTTCTGCCCAATGCGTAGGCGACTACTGGTGTGACTTCTGTCACGATGAGTATCTATGTAGTTCAAGTCAACTACCTTGTGTTCCCACAGAAAATGACGGAAAATGTGATCAAGACTTAGATACTTTAGAATACAGGGGTATTTGTGAACTTAAGCACATCTGTGACGGTGCTATCTGGACTCGCTCCTGCGCCGGTCTCAACCAAACAACATGCACCAGTGACGGCGACTTCGGCTGTGGAGCCGTAGGCGCAGAAGTAGTCGCCGGCGGCTGCTCCTGGAATGGTTCTCCACCAGCTGGCTGTCCTGCAGGCTTTCAACTATGCGGCGGCTGTATTAATGCTTGCCGGGACACTAGTCAGTCTTGCACCGATCATATAAACAACGAATGTGGCTCAGGAGGTAGCTGTGATGCACCCCCTGGCGATTGTGTAGTGCAAGCTGAGTGTTTGGCGAGAGGCCCAGGCTGGACATGGGGTGGTGCTGGGGGTGGGTGGTGCATTGACCCTGGAGGACCTTGTTGTGGACCTTGCGACGCGGAAGGGTTCTATACTCAGGGGTCTGCCTTTTGTGGTACTGGCGCATGCGGCCCCTGCCAACGAGAAATGATCAAGCGCTCCAACATAACTCACCAATTCTGTGGTTCCTTCTGCGTCTCTGACCCCACTTGCATAGTCGGCTCGTGCTCTCCGGCTTGCGGTCAGGCCAACGGCTGCAGTGGTACTTGTCCCGACACAGATGCTGGCCCACCACCACTAGTGGCCATCACCCCTCCCAACGGGGGCACGCTAACATACTCAGGAGTCGGCAACTTTAACGTATCTTGGACTACTGCAAATAAAGCTGATATTTATGAGTATGAGCTTTACCCTGCAGGCGAAAGTTGCGCTCATCCTCAAGCTGCCTGCGGGACCTCCAGGCTGGACGTCGCCCTGAAAGCGTAGCGCATCAAGGCGACGCTGCTATCCGCTATGCTATAATCAGGCGTGCCAAAATCCTCCTCCAATTTCACCTGCCAGCAATGCCAATACCAATCTCCCAAATCCTATGGCCGTTGCCCAGGTTGCGGTGAATTCGGCACCATGATCGAAACACTAGCCAATACCGGTGACACTGCCCAACGCCAGCGTCACTGGTCAGGAATGCCAAAAAGCCAACCCCAACGCCTGGCCGACGTCGTGCCCCACAGCGAACCCCGCCTGCCATTGGCAATGAAGGAATTGAGTCGTGTGCTGGGGGGCGGGATTGTGCCCGGTAGCGTCATCTTATTGGGTGGCGAACCCGGTATTGGCAAGACGACCCTCCTCAGCCAGATGGCGGCCCAGATCGCCGGCGAACTTGGCAGTGTGCTGTATATCAGCGGTGAGGAAAGCGCAGCCCAGATTAAACTCCGTACTGAACGCCTGGGGCTGGCGGCGGATGATTTGTACCTGATGACCGAGACTCTTCTTGAAAACATGCTGGATCAGGTTCAAACTCTCAATCCCGCAGTCCTGCTTGTCGATTCGATCCAGACCACCTATACCCATACGCTGGATTCCTCACCCGGCAACCCCAGCCAGATCCGCGAATGCGCCGGGCGGTTGCAGTCCTTTGCGAAAGTGACGGGCACAACCGTGTTTCTGGTGGGACATGTCACGAAATCGGGTGATGTCGCCGGACCTAAACTCCTGGAACATCTGGTCGATACCGTTCTATATCTGGAAGGCGACCCCTTTCAACTCTTTCGTTTGCTGCGGAGCGTTAAGAACCGTTTTGGAGCCACCAATGAAGTTGGGGTCTTCGAGATGCAATCGGCGGGCATGGTGGAGGTTTCCAATCCCTCAGCTGCTTTTCTGGCCGAGCGTCCTATTCAGGCATCAGGTTCAGCTATCACGGTCACTATGGAAGGGTCACGGCCCTTGCTGGTTGAAATTCAAGCCCTCAACAATCGCGCTTTCCTTGCTAACCCGCGTCGTACCTCCAATGGGGTGGATGCCAACCGGATGCTGCTGACCAGTGCAGTATTAACCCGGCGCTGTGAGTTGGCGCTGGTCGACCATGATGTATTCATAAATGTTGTCGGTGGCTTGAAGATTGTAGAACCGGCAGCAGATATGGGGATCGGCCTGGCCCTGGCCTCCAGTTTTTTGGATCTGGCCTTGCCAGCGGATATGGTGGTTGTCGGTGAGGTTGGTCTAAGCGGTGAACTGCGTCCGGTGAGTCAACTGTCCCACCGGCTCCGCGAAGCGGCCAAGCTGGGTTTCAAACAAGCCCTTATTCCCAAAAGCAAGCGACACGAACAGTATCCAAAATCCTTGAAAGTGACCCAGGTCAGTAGCCTCAAAAAAGCGATCCAGGTCGCCTTGCCAGAAGCCCAACGCAAATTCTGAGACTGCCGATTGTCTTTGGTGACACGGTATGTTATGGTGCGCCCATATGCCAAAAACCGCGAAGACAACCCAAAATCAGTTGGCGGATATGTTGGAGGAATTCGCGCAGAAAGTGCGGCGGAAGCAAGGGCGAGTGACGGTCTTGATCCTAGAATACAATGATCGCATTGCCCGCCAGGTATGTGAATATGGCGAGCGTCGTCAGTTGGGGTTCTACTTTGGCCTGACACTGCCGGAAAACGCCAAATCTGCGGATTAATTCGTCTCCTGCCAGACGTAGCGGGGTCGGTTAAAGCGTGCCGGGCTGTTCTGGACAAAATCGGGGCGATACACAAATAACTCGACTGGACGGGTGTTGTTCTCGGCTCTGCGTTCGGCTCCATCGGAGAAATCTCGCCCCAAACTCACACCTCCCCAACCGACAAATGTGCCCGCACCTACAAACCGGTCATCACCGCCAGCAGCCTCACCCCGGCTTTGCACCGTCAACATGCCATCCGCGATAAACACACCTTCAATGTTAGCGGTGGTATCATCTACATCTGTATTCCCCATATTCGCTGTAATCGTGACGTTTCCTGACACGATGAACGCCAGAAAGCCACCCGGCTCGACCTGGATGAGTTGTTCCACACCAGTTGGGTCGCTCAGGGTCAGATCACCATCCACAAAAATCACGATTTCCTCGCCTGCCTGAACAGTCCAGGGACTTTGAATAATCATATCGCCCGCGTGGAAATAGGCACGGCCATTGACAGGTGGCTGATTGGGTTTCTGAGCATCCCCGGCGCTACTGGCAAAGTCATCGTCGGGATTGAGGCCCATACTATACTGGCGATAGAAGTAGGCATAGTTTTCCTTGAGTGGCCCAAGCGAGCTACCCATGACAAAGGTTTGGCTGTCGCGGTCGGTCACATAGCCGGTCTGGTCACCGGTCTCGGCGGTTGTATCCACGCCGCCACCGCCAGTGATGGCAACACCTGCCGAGTGGAGCGTACCAACCGCATCGCTGGCAATCATGGCTGGTGTGCAGTCCGGTGCAGCCGCACAAAAGTCAACTGGCACCGGGGTATTCAATACCAGTCCACTTGTTTGTCCGGCATAAACGTTCGCGCCCATCACCTGCCACCACCCGCTGTGGCTCAACGCTGCGTCAATAAGGTAGAAATTCACATTATCCTGGGGGGAGGCAATGCCACCGATTTGACACCCGCCGGGACAGCGACACACATAGGGGGTTCCACCGCCGGACAATCCTGGCGTGAGGGTCAGGATATTGTTAGCCACTGGCGGCCACCAGGGGACTGCAATTTGATAAGGCTGTGCCACGCCAGGTTTCGTTCCGTCAATCCGACCTGAGTATGAGCCGTTTTCTCCGGTAGCGCCAATAGCTGCCCCAATCCCAGCCTCGCCTGGGTCAGCCGTGGATGAGGTGCAAAGCCCACCTGAAATAACTGCATCTTGCTGGGAATCCAGGTAGAACCTGCCGCGAATCAGGGCAAAAATGGTGAAGTTGGATGTATAGACACCCCCATAATCACTGTCGCAGGTGATGTTGATGGGCTGCACATGCAATATGTAACGGTTACCATCTGCCGGGTCGGGTGTATAGGTCACACTCCGGCTCGCCTGGTCACGGCAAATCGCATTGGGATGTGTGCAACCCAGACTTCCAGCCTGGGGATACAACTGAACATGGTACAGATTGGCTTTACTGGCTGCTGACCAGGAGACAGTAATCGTACCGGTGGGACTGAGCGTGACCCGTCCGCCATCCGAGGGAGAGAGAACCGTTGCGCCAGGGGGGCCGTTGTCGGTATCTGGGCAAAACCCGCCACAAGGATTGGGTTGGCCGCAATAGGGTGGGGAACATGCGCCGCAATCAGGTTCAAAAATACAGATATTGCCACATGAGCAAAGTGGATTGGTAGCTTGAATTTCTGGCGTACAGGCATCACTCAAGTCTCTTCGCCAGTAAGATCGCTGGCAAGCGCCACATGCTCCACCACATTCAGTCGCGGGTTCCTGGCTGGTGATGGTTTCACAAAAAGCTGGCCCGCCTGAGCCACACTCGTTATTGATGTGATCCTGGCAGGATTGCAGCGTTGACCGGCAATCCTGGATACAGTCGCCGCAGAACTGAAAGCCAGGCGGACAGACGCCACAATCTATTGGGCAATTGTCACTGTTTTCACCTGGGTCACAGTTGCCATCGCCGCAACTCGGCCCACCAGCAAAACATTGCCCCGAAAAGAACTGGCACCCTTGCGTGTCAGGAATAACCTGGCAGTCGGGGAATGGCCCACAACCGATGTCCGTTTGCCCCAGACAATTTTCTTGCCGGATTTCGTAGCTACAGCCAGGTTGGTTATTCCGGCATGGAAAATCATCCCCCTGGGCAACACCGTTACAGTAGCAAAGCGAAGGGCAATTGAAATGGCACTGATAGCCACCACTACATTGGGCTGCTATCGGGCGAGGGTCACCAAATAGAAACAGCAGAATTGCCAATCCCATCCACACACAAATCGTGACATATCGCACCATAAATCCAGAATAGACCAACTGGCATCGTGAAAACAAGTAGTGAAATGTTGGGATTAGCCGGGTACACAGCGATGCTATAGCAAAGCGGTTAGGGGTTCACTTCCACAATTTTGCGATCCTCACCCAACAGGGCATCCGCGTGAGCCATTGCTACTTCAGTTACCCGGCCCTGGTTGGTAATCAGGGTGCGGTAGATCCGTTGGCGGGGTTGACCAACCATGCCTTCGGTGATGACCGTCAGACCATCCGCAATGCGAAACGACACCAACTCGGATTGGTGGCCGCTGGAGCCATCGAAGACACGTATTAAGTAGAAGTTCTCCATTGGCTGATCTATTCCCAGACTGAAGTCGGCAGTGATAACATCTCCCACATCTGGGTGGCTATAGCCGGGGTTGTCGGGAATAAGCTGGACAGCGAAAGTCGTTCCTGGCGGGAAGGTATCTCCGAACGCACCATCCCAGCGCACAAACTCTTCCTGGGCGGTGGGAACTGGTACAACACACTCAATAGGATAGGGCTGGCGATTTGCCATCCTTTCCGCATTCATTTCGATTAACAGCCGGTGGCCGGTGTCAGGGTTAGTCAACTCGGCTTGCTGGGTCACCCAACCGGTCTCGAAGTCAGTCTCTTGATCTAAAGCGTTATGCGGTCGCCAATATTCCCAGCGTCCATCTTCACGCAACCTTTTATAAGCCAGGTTGTGGGTGTCCAGAATAACATCTGGTAAGTATCGCACTTCTACAGGAGTGAACCCGTCGATAATAGCTTTTACAGGGTTTTCTTCGCCCGCTTCACCTTCTTCAGCGACTGCTGTTGATTGATATTCGGGGGTAGGTGTTGGCTGAAACGATATGTCCTGTGCCGCTGCCGGGGAGATGTTTTGGGTGAACCACCGGCCCAATCCCACCATGCCAAGACCAAAGCCACTCAGCTTCAAGAAGTCTCGGCGGCTGATAGGTTGATTCTCTGATGTTTGCATATGCTCCTGATATCTGGGGTTCCAGTACGACAATGCATCCGATAAGTACCGGATTGGCAAGCGCATCGTATCCCAGACTTACCGATTTCTCAATACATCATGGATGTGTATGGGATTTTCGCTTTCAAGAAAACACATTCCCACTGGTGAAGCCGGAAACAAGACAGGTTCAAATTACGACAGGGGAGGGCATTGATAATTTTGCATGCCCTCCCCATATGAACGACTTACTTCCGCTTGCCGTGAATAATCTGATGTATACGAGCATTTGACAGCCCAAACATGGTTGCTAGTGTGGGAATACTATCGCCTTGTTGGTAACGAAAGCGAATTTCCTGATTGCGGGATTTCTTGATTGGGGTATGGTTCGTTACTGGAATAGTAGGGTGTGGTTTATCTAAATACAAAAGCCACAAGATAACTTTTGCGGCTCTTTCCAGGCTGTATACGGATGTGCCCCCAAGGAGTCTCGACCATACACCATTCCCCTCCACTTTATCGAAGATCGAGTTGCTCCTCCGCTTGCTGGATGATTACGAATTAGGCTTGCTCTACCACAGAAAACGCCTGTACCGAGAATGCGAAGTCATCAATTACCATCCCCAACGCCGTAAATCCCAGCGCAATGCAGAAATCCTGGCGCAATATCGCAACGGTGTGTCGCTGAACACATTGGCCGCCAGATATGGCGTGTCGCCGCAACGTATCCATCAGGTTGTGCGTGGGGTCGCAGATTAACGCAGGTGCAGCGCCGTGATAGCCGGTATTCGCTGGGGTAGCACTTTCAATGGGAGCCGATGTCATTGTCTCACGCAAAGGCGGCATCGCGGCTATCTGCCAGGGGCATATCCAACTCACCGAAAATATGCACAATGCCAATCGCGTCAGGACTACCACTCTCCCACAAGTCGCAGACCACACCGGAGGGAAATTGGACAACCGGATACTTCTGTCCGGCAGACCAATCTCGCCCGGTACGTCGTGCTACTTGATTCCCATCCAGAAACATCAGCCCCGGAATAGGCTGGTTGTCAAAAGGGGTTGGTCGTTCTTTTTCAATCCATCCCATGCGCTATGATTCAGCATAGCACATCAGGGTTGGCATTCAACAAACGGCGTAGCCCTGCCGCAACATGAGATAGGCTGGCATGCTATGCGTCATTTGTTCGTCATGCTATCTGGAGACGGGAAACTGGCCGCGTGGTGCGAACGCACACCCCACCCACAACCCAGCAGCAGCATCGGCAGCCCTTTGCTGACTGCGTTTGTGTAGTTTTTAATTCATTCAGGCAAAGTCACAACAGGATATGAGTTTGTCTATTTAGATAAAGTACTGCTACCTTATCCCCCGATGAAAACCGTTGTCTAGTCGAGGTATAGTACACGCCTTCAATAGCCTCGTTAGTTTCAGTCAACGTAAAATGATAATTTATTCTTGTTTTCATATTCTCTGCGGATTCCTGAGAAAGCACCTTGCCGTAGATTACTACTCCTTCCTGGCAAAGCTGCTTGTACAGTACATGTACGTAACGAGAATAAATAATCATAAGATATCCCTGAAGAATGTAAGTATATCCTAAGCCCACAATTAAGATAGCACCCATTCCCAAAGATACCAATATCATTGGAATTTGGTCATGGTTTTGTTCCCATCGCCCTAAAATTGCTACTAGTTCAATAACTGAAGCACCCCAGACCAGTACTCCCATAGTAAGACCTAAAGTCCCCAATGCCAGAACAAATGTAATCATGCAATTCCGGAATGGCATCGGAGGTAGAGAGAGATCTAACCGGTTATTGATATTTTGGAATACTTCTCGTTCTCGGGGCAACCTAGCCGCACGTTTACCACTGGCAAATCTTCTATTCTTCTTGCTTATAAATATTGCGTCTTTGGACATCTCAACCCTCAAATTACTGATCTAATGCCAATTTGTTAAAAGTTATTGTTGTATTTAATACACTCTGTTGCAATAATTTACCCGATGGCAATTTCAGGAGAATATATTTTTGTATGCCCTAAAACCAACACCAATAACAGCTTAGGCCGATCCGTGTTCAAAAATCTTCTAAATTATGACCGAATATTGGCATGGCGCTGCACTCAGTTTAGACGGTTCATTTTCACGCACCAGCCTTATTGCTACTGAAATCAGGGCGTCCTCGATCAGCAATATATTCTGAGTAGAGGACGCAACGTTGCAGAATGGGTTACTATCAACAGTCTCCAGTAGAATTGTCGCATGTGTTGTCCAATGTATCAAGGCCAGCCGCTAATAAACTAACAAACGTATTTGCTAGAACTGCAAATACTACACTACCTTGTATTGGTCCCTTGTTCCAATCCCACCATCCCCAATCTACAGTTATACTTGTTCCATTTGCAATTCCAGTTGAAAGCATTGATAAGAATGTGATCAATCCATCTGTAAGCATTTCATCAAAATCTCCCGTCGGTAAATTGTTGATCAAGTTTGCCAATATTCCTCCTGATCCCGCCATAATAGCTCCAATGGCCGTGTACTTGAGAGTTTTTATCAAATTAAGTTTTGCTAACTGGATCATCCGTGAAACGTAATCACGTAGCGCTGTTCCTGATACCCAACGAAAGAATCGTTGAACACGGGTTAGGTCTGGCTGTTTTGTTATTATGCTATTTATTCGTTCCTGGATACTCGTTTTCACAACTTGATTTGCAATGCCGATAAAGCCACCTATTACCATACTCATCGCAATATCCACTGGATTCCAGAACAAATCCCACCACGTAGCAAAGAAATCCTCACCTTTCGAAGCTGCGTATCCAGCAGCCACGATAGCGACACCAAGACCATATCCAATGAGACCCGATATTGCCCCACCAACAAACGCTTGTCTGGCACTTTCGAGGACAATGGCTGCTGGAGTATCTGCTATGCCTGTAGTACCCGAATACTCGAGCGTCACACTATTCCCAGTTGGATCAATAAAATTTACCGGATTGCTGGCAACATACACATAACGGTTCCACTCCACCGGTCTTTGCATATTCAAAGGCCATGTATCCCTGCTCAGGAAACGCCCTAACCCTGGTGCATAGTACCTTGACCGCAGGTAATACAAATTGGTCAAGTCATCATGTTGTTGGGCAGTATAGCGATAGGAATTGGTTGTTGTACCCGTCTGTGCTACAGTCTCGCCAAAAGCACTGTAATCGTAGGTATCGGTGATGAAACCATTCAAATCCGCCAGCAGGCGCGTACTGCCCTGGGCATCAGGCAAATAATAGTTGGTTACGCCACTTCGAGTTTGGGCAACCAAACGCCCTTTTACGAGTGAATAGCTAGCAAGAATAGCATTACTTTGGTCAATCTCGGCTACTACATCGCCGTAAGGTGAGAGTTCGTCCCATAGATAGTTTGTTGTACTGCTGCCGTTGACGGTTTGTCGTATGCGCCGTCTGCCATAATCATAGGCATAGGCAACCGCTGTACCATCGGGCAGATTAGCCCCCGACAAGCGGTCACGGGCATCATAGCTATAGGTGGTGACATCCATGCCATCAACAATACGCCACAAGTTGCCTCGACCATCGTAGTCATAGGTGATGATGCCATTCGGCCCATTGGTCTGGGTCAACTGGTCACGGTTGTTGTAGGTATAGGTCGTAGCCTGCCCGCCTGTCGTTTCGGTCAAACGGTTGCCAGCAGGATCATATGTGTAGACTGTCGTGATTGAACCACCACCACCATCCGGATAGGTCTCGCTTGTCAGGCGGTCAGCCGCATCGTAGCTCCACCAATACTCCTGCTGGTTGATGCCATCACTTTCCAGAACATGAGTACGGTTACCTGCCAGGTCAAGATCATAATCATAAGACCGGATCAATGCGCCAGAAGTAGCATTGGTGTGGGTAATCGCTGTCAGGCGGTGTGCGCCATCGTAGGTGTTGGCAGTTTGTACACCATCTGAACCAGGACGTTGAGTGGTCAAACCTGTCATCTGCCCGACCGGATTGTAGGCAAAGGTTGAGGTATCACCTTCGGGAGCCGTCAAAGTATCCAGACGGTTGACACCATCATAGGTATAGGTCGTTGTCTGCTGAGTTATACCGACGGTTACGGTCATACCAGTCCGATTGTCAGCATCATCATAGGTATAGGTGATACTATTGCCACCGGGTTGTGTAACCAACACCAAACGATTCAAGTAATCGTAGTCGTAATCAGTGGTTCCTCTGCTATCGACGACGGTATCAAGCTGATGTGTGGGTGTGTAGGTATAAGTTTCAGTCTGGCCGTCGAAGTAATTGGCCGTTACCAATTGGTTCAAGACATTGTAGGTATAGGTGTTCCAATTGTTATCAGCCAATTGATGTCCCGTGCGGTTGCCACGCAAGTCGTAGGTATAGACCTCATCGGAACCATTGGGCCAGACCTTGCGTGTCACCTGGCCCAACTCGTCGTATTCAAATGCTGTGACATGATTGTTGGCGTCGGTCACAGAGAGCAGGTTGTCCATCAGGTCATAGGTATAGGTCGTGGCATGGCCTAACGGATTGGTTACCCCACTCAGCCGATCAAATTCGTCATAAGCGTAGGTGGTGCTATGGCCTGCCGGATCCGTGCGTTGGATCAAACGTCCTGCATAGTCATAAGCCAATGTCTCTGTCAGGTTTTGGTCAGCGGCAGAACCACCCAGCACATAATTGGTAATGATGCGAGTTTGTTGCCCAGTTGGGTTGTATTCATAACGAGTGACCATGCCCGCCGGGTTCGTCATAGCAACCAATTGCCTACCCGCGTCATACTCATAGGTAGTGGTGATATTTTGGTCGGGCGTGGAGCCACCCGGCACATAATTGGCGATGACTGCTGTCTGGTAGCCGCGTCCATCATATTCATAACGGGTTTCATGACCTAATGGATCAATCATGCCCACCGTGCGTCCGGCGGTATCGAAGGTGTAGCTCACAGTACGTTGGTCGGGCGTATTCAATGCCTCAGTCACCTGGGTTGTCAAACCCGCATGGTTGTAACTGTAGACGGTTGAGACACCTGCCAGATCTATTTCAGTAATCACGCGACCTGTCGAATCATAGATGGAACTTGTCGTGGAGCCATCAGGATAATACACATCCGTCTGGCGACCCCGCACATCGTAGACATACCCCATACTCGCCGCATTACCCGTGCCAGCGGCGACCGTTGTCTGCACCACGCGCCCGGTGATGTCATAGACATATGTTGTAACCGTTCCCTGCGGGTCGGTGACTGCCGTCTGCTGACCAGCTTCATTATAGGTGTAGGTGGTGGTGTAATTGCGGGCATCGGTCATGGTGATCTGTCGTCCGGCAGAGTCATAGGTATAGCTGGTAGTTGCACCACCAACGTCGGTGATACTAATAAGCTGCCCTTCAACATTATAATTCCAGGTCTGGATCAGATCCTGGTCGGGGTAGGCCGAGTCATAAACACCATCCTGGTAATTGGTGATGGTCTTGACCCGCCGTCTCATCTCGTCATATTCATGGCGGGTTTCGATGCCACGCGGGTCAATCATACTGGTCATGCGGTTGGCAGCATCATAGGTATATTCGGTGCGGTGACCGAGAGGATCAATGACTGCGGTCCGGTTGCCATTGAGATCATATTCATAATAAGTGGTGTTGTCCAATGGGTCAGTTGACGACAATACCCGCCCTAGCTCATCGTAGCTCGTCATTTGGATCAAGTCCTGGTCGGGATAAGCTGGGTCATAGATACCATCCTGGTAGTTGGTGATGGTCTGAGTGCGGCGTCCCAACAGGTCATATTGATGCTGTTTGACGATGTTACGCCCGGCATCCAACGGTTGGGTCTCACTCGCCAGATTGCCATAGGTGTCATAGGTAAAAGTCTGAGTTTCGTCAGGGTCAGCGTTGGCGAATGTTAAAAGACTACCACGTTCGCTCCAGGTATAGCTATTCAAGTAACCTAACTCATCACTGGCATCGGATGGCATGAACGTCGGGCTGTAGGTAATGTTAATCGTGTGACCTTCACCATTGGTCAAAGTAGTAGGGCCACCATATTCGTTATATTCCAGTTCCATGACCTGCTGACCCATTGGATTGCGTAGATAGGTCAGGTGGCCGTCTTCGCTGTATTCACGGACGGTGGTCAGGTTCAACTCCCCGGCAGCCTCCGTCTCCTCCAGGACATTGAACTGCTCATCGTAGGTGTAAGTCGTGGTATAGCCCAGCGGATTGGTCTCGCTGGTGGGGTAACCTTCCTCATTGAAAACCGTCGCCTCCACCCCGCCGTCGGGGTTGGTGACGGTGGTGGTGCGCGTGCCCAGGTCGTAGTCGAATTCGGTGACATAACCCAGCGAATCGGTCACGCGGTACAGCCGGTCATAGAGCGTCGGATCCTGGGTGTTGGCCGGGCTGTAATATTCGGCGGTGGCGACGGTGTAGCCACGCGGGTCGGTGCCACTCAGGAAGAAATGGTCGGTGTTGTAGGTGTAGGTCAGCGGAGCAGGCGTGCCGGGCAGTTCCACCGCCACCAGGTCACCCGCCGTGTCATAGATATACTGGTAGATATTGCCCGCCGGGTCAATGATGCGCGTGATGCGTCCGGCGGTATCGCGCTCGAAATGCACGTTCAGCCCACCTGAGTTGCTGGTGATGCCATTTGGCGAGAAGGTCAGCGTATTGCCGTTGAGGTCTTGGATCGACTCCAGCGTGCCATCAGCCCCGATAGTGAATACGCGCCCGTAAGGGTCGGTGTAGATGTAACGTTGGGGATCATATTCCGGGCCGGGGAAGCAGAAGTAGACGCCGCCCGAAATAGTAATCAACTCGCAACTGTCAGCCACCAGCGTGCCATAGAAACCCGGCTCGGCAGTGTAGTTCTGCAGCAGCATAAACTGGAACAGCGGGTTGGGCGTCGGCGTGAAGAAGAAAGTCGTGCGCCGTCCATCGGGCATGGTCAACGTGACATTCAGGGCCTCATCAACCTCCAGACGTGGGTAGCCAATGTCCAGCGTCCAGCCATGTCCGAAATCGCCCACGATGTCGCGTTGCAGGCTGTCGTAGGTGCGCCCGACGGTGATCGGCAGTCCGGTCACCGGCACGACCAGGTCGGTCACGCTGAAGCTGACGCGCCCTGGCTTGTACTGGCAGCCGACGGTAATCATCACACCGGATGCCACCAACTGTCCCCCATCGTCACCCGTGACGCGGATGGCATAGGAGTCGTTCGCCAGTAAGGTCGTATCCAGTGTCGCCAGTGTGCCAGGTACGTTCGCCGCGACACCCGTTGCCAACACGCGCACCTGGTCCGGGTAATTGACCGGCCAGTAATCCACGGTTGCATCCGCCGGGCCAGTGCCATCTGACACTACATCAAATGAACCACACACTGGCTGGGTGGCGCTGTCGTCGAGGAAGCCGGGCACGTCAATCGGGGGTGCGCCAGGGTCTTCAGGATCAGGCGGTGGTGGTGGGAAATCGAAGGTGATGACCACCGTATCATCGCGGCTGAATTCGCCGTCGGTGGCGGTCAGTTGCAGTTCATAGACGCCCGGCAAACTAGCCGTAGCGATGGCCGCCAGGCTGGCCGGGTCATCGAAAGTCAACTCGGCTTCAGGATCTGGGAAGCTGACCACGCGCCAGGTGTGGGTCAGGAGTTCGGGCATGGCATCGGCATCGCTGGCCTGGCCCGCCAGGGTTGCATCGGGAATGCTGACCATCTGGTCCGGTCCGGCGTCAACCGTGGGCGGACAATGCCCCGGCAGGCCATCGGGGGGCGTACAGCTCGGATAAACGGGTGGGTAGAGATAGATATTTGAGCCGGCGATGTTATTGACCTCGTCCGGTTCGCTGTAGCGATCCAGGTCATCGGCCACCACCCAGACCGGCATAGCGACCGTATTCGCACCCAGTCCGGTTAGCTCAACATCCTGGTAGGTGCCCGGGGCGAGACCATTCATGATGGTCGTGACACCCAAGAGCGAACCACCTGCGCCGGGGTCGCCATCATAGAAACCAACACGCACGCCATCAGCGGGATTGCTGACTGCTGGAACATATGCACCACCGCCATTGCCAATCCGCACGGTGAGCGTGATGGGTTGGTCAATGCCGCTTTGGGTGGCCCGCACATAGGACGCGGTTAAGTCCGGGTGGGCGCTGGCACAGCCTTCGGTATAGATATTTTGGCGGAAGTTATTGTAAATCTCCCAGTTATTGGCTTCGATGGTAGGAATAGTGCCATCATTATTGACATTGGTGATGTGATAGGCATGTTGGTTCCAAATCTGGCGCGTTACAATCCAGTTGTCCTGGCTATCGCCGTAAACCTGGACGCCGCGGCTACCGGTATACCCATAGTCGTTGCTGATTTTAACAATCTCCACATGATTGTCGGCATCGACATCAACCAATAGCGGCAGTTCGGTTAATGTGCCGCTTGAGCTAACCGTTTCCCACAAAACAAGGCCATCAGTCCCCCGGTAAATCCGCAGTTTCAATTCATCGCCGTAAATGATTTCTGCCGACCCATCGCCTTCAAAATCGAATACCGATGATCCGGTTTGCCTCGAAGAAAAATCCTGCGTTGGGCTACTCCACTTCACGCTACCATTAGTCTCAAAAACAACGTAGTTATTTCCACCGGCAACGCCAATTTCAGGGTCACCATCGTAATCGACATCAGCAACGGTTGGCGGGCCACCGCCGCCACCTGGCATACTGACCGGTCCCCATTTGATGCCGCCATCGTGTTCAAGCAAATAGATATTGTTGTTTCCGACTAAGACGATTTCAGGATAAGGGTCATCATCGAAATCCCCAACAGCAGTAAAGCCACCCGGCAGACTGCTATGGTGCCAGTAGACGCTGCCATCCGCATGATAGGCGGTATTGCCAACCAACACTTCCGGGGTGCCAATCATGTCTAAATTGACAGCAAACGCTATCTCTTTGCCGCCATGCCCATGTGAACCCCACCACTGCAAGGAACCATCATTGTTAAATACGGCACCACTGTAAATGATGTCGGGCGTCCCATCTTGATCAATATCAGCAATCGAAGGACCACCATTACTATAGGGATAAGCAGGTGGGAGAGATAATGTTGCACTCCGCCACTTAAAAGTGCCATCATGTTCAAAAGCAATCAGGCGGGTACGGCTTTCATCAATCGCAATAATTTCTGGTTGTCCATCAAAATCGATATCTCCCGCGGCAAGAGTACCCGACGGATTGACTTCGTAATTTGCATTACTGACGGTAAATATTTCCCCACTGCCATCCCCATGAATCGCTCGCAAGTGACCATTGCTGGTGTAATCCCCGCCAATAAACGTCGAAAATATGATGTCGGGGATACCATCCGAGGTGATATCGATCACCACCGGAGTCATCATGACCTGGTTAGAATTGGGGACAATTGGACTTCCGGTCCACTCCCATTCAACCAACAACCACGATCAAGAAATCGAACACCAGTCACCACCCAATATTATATTTGACCGGGCACCCGCATATCTAAAACATGGGTTTGATTGGCTACATGCTAATCAGATCATCGTTTTAGATCGAACGGAGAAACAGTTTCCTGATGCAGTGGACTTAGTAAACCAGAATTACGCACGACGGATAGGTGAAGTCAAGAAAATACCGTTTCTTGTTCCGAACGGAATCGAGCTTATGGTTTATCAGGAGAGATGTCCGTGGACATAATATCCTTGGGTAAGGTTAGCCAAATATACAGTTGCAGTGATAACCTCGCTTTGACAAGACACCTTGTGTCTTACCCACCGATGGAAGAATTCAGTTACAAGCTACGTTACCTAGAGAGGGATTTGGCGGAACTATCTGACGATATGTACTGGCGCAAAATCCTCAATCCATTGAAGAAATTACGTTTTGGGCTAAGTGCATCTCCGTCTACACTTACTTATAAAAGAAACCGTATTCAAGAAATCATAAATGAAATCGATCACAATCTTCAAATTTGTGCCTCTATCTTTGGCAAGCGACTGTACGACGCAACCCAATCCTTGCTCGGAGTCTTAGAGCAGATAATGATAGACCCCGAAAATCCTCTTTTTGAAAAACTAGAAGAAGTCACCCTCGCCTGCGATCACGACGCCGTAGTATGGGTCACCAAGGAGTCTCGCTTTATTAGGGATATTGAAGACCTACTTGAAGAACGCTCTCATATCAACGCACAACCTGTTCACTTCACAGAGTTGTTGGGTTATTCATGCTATGAAACTGCAATAGTAATCGGCCCACCAAGATGGTTCCCAGACAGTGTATTCTTGGCTCCTCGAGCTTCTAACATGCATATAGTGCAATATTCTTGGATTCAAGATAGTTGGAAACCAGCGAAAAGCTTTGTTAATCCTGTAAAAGCTTCACAGGTAAACTATAGGGAAGAAAAACCATCGACAAAAAGCATCTTCGCGGAAACTGATCGGTTCCTTTCTGAAGACATACTTCTCGCAGTTTCGGCCAGTTCCGTTAGATCGGCAACCTCTTCCCAGTACGATGACGTTGACGAGTATGAACAGGTAAAAGCCAAGTGTGTTGTCCTGGAAGGTGATTGGGCTATTTTTATCGAGAACGAGAAGGATTCCATACTTATTATTGATCTAGATGATGAGGATGGTGATGGTGAGCGCCTCAGACGAATTGCTGCCGATGCGATTAAGCCAGGATACTTTATTCTGGTAAGAACTGGAGGTGGGGGGGATTACATTCTTCCAATCGCCGATAGAGTGCTTGGGAAATTAGCTGTAAGAGCAAGGCGCTACCAAGTACACTGGAAAACGCTTTTGCGTCAAGAAGTAACAAACAGGGGGCGATCTCAGGTGGTACATGCTCTAGAACATCTGGGATCTGAAATAGCGAATCCCGTAAATCTGTCCAACTGGATGCATCCCAGAAGTATCAGACCTAACGATTATAAGGATTTTCAGGCGATTATGAAGCTTATCGGACTTCAGGAATCTGCAAAAGACTACTGGGAAATGATGAGACGAATCGATGGCGCACATAGGAGCGCAGGCTTTAGGATCAGAAAAATGTTACTCGCGCAAGTCGAACACATAGATGTTTCAAGTTTACAGAGATATGGTCAGATGGAGTTTCGCATATCGGAAGATGACGAAGCTTCCCTCACTGCCTATAGAGTAGAAACTGTACTTTCAGAGTTATTTGAAATTCCATATGGGCAATTAGGTGTACCGTTCAGAGTTGATTCCTAATGGCTAGAATGATACCAAAGTACATCCATGCAGAAACCAAAAGCCCCGGTGAGCATGAGCTGTTTAATAAGCTTCGTGACGACCCCGGTACAAAATCGTGGATTGTGCTGCACTCCCTCGACATTGCAAACCATATAAAACGCTTGTCTGGAGAGCTAGACTTCGTGATCATTGTTCCGCAAAAAGGTGTGCTTTGCTTGGAAGTCAAAGCAGCCAACTCCATTAGAAGAAAGCAAGGAATATGGTACTACGGCAGCAGTGAGAAAAGTGATCGTCGAGGTCCTTTTAAACAAGCCTCAGAAGCCATGCACAGTATACGCCAACGCTTGGTTCAAGTTGACCCAACTCTGTCGTCTGTGATGTTTTGGTCGGCTGTAGCCCTCCCATATGTTGAGTTCAACATATATCCTGATGAATGGCATCATTGGCAGGTAATTGATAGCCGGGATTTGCGATCAAAGACAATAAGTGAGATTGTGCAAGGCGTTCTAAACAGTGCAAGGCAGTTCATTTCCAAGACTAAGCTTTCTTGGTTTGATCCTCGTGGAAAGACACCTAGTGCAACGCAATGCCAGTCGATTTCACAGATATTGAGGCCCGATTTTGAGATTTACAAACCTCCCAGGCTAGAAGTCGAAAACCTCGATAAAGAAGTTAAGCGATTTACGGAAGAACAGTTCAATGCCCTTGATGCTATGGAAGCAAACCCAAGAATCATTTTTAAGGGGCCTGCAGGAACCGGCAAAACCCTGCTTGCCATAGAAGCTGCACGTAGAGGGCAGGCTAACAACCGCAAAGCACTTCTGCTATGTTTTAATAGGCTTCTTGGGAAAAAATTAGAAACTGAAACGAGTTTTCTATTCCCCGGAGTTATAGCAACGAATTTACATAAACATATGCTGAATGTGGCTGGCATTGATTTAGATAAGTTGGCTTCGTCACCGGAGTTCTGGCAGAGCGATTTACCAGCAGAGGCGATTGATAAATTGCTGGTAGGTAGCTCGGATCAATTTCTATTTGATGAAATCATCATCGATGAAGCTCAGGATTTACTTAGAAGAAACTATCTTGACTTTCTGGATGTCAGTTTGAGGGGGGGATTAAAAGAGGGTCAGTGGAAGCTTTTTGGCGATTTTGAGAGGCAGGCAATATATGGGAATTCTTCAGATATCACGCTTAGTGCTGTAATTAGAAAATATTTAGGGACTACCAGTGTATATTCATTGAGGATTAATTGTAGAAATGCTCCACGCATCGCATCTTTTGTACAATTGTTGAGCCAGCTTACTCCTGAATACTCGAAAGTTCTTCGACCTGACACCTCATTTGAGCCACGTATCCTGTTTTATCGTGAAGCGACCGGGCAGATTCAATTACTGGAACGAGCAATTCATGAACTTCGTGAAGAAGGTTTTAATTATGGGGAAATAGTCGTTCTCTCGACAAGAGCTGATAGTGAGGCAATTGCTTCAAAAGTAACTGGGAGGTATGGAAAAAAACTATTGCCTTTTGAGCAATCAAGCAAACGCCATATCGGTTACTGCTCAATCCATTCTTTTAAAGGCTTAGAAAAGCAAGCTGTAATCGTGACAGATGTAGAGAGGATTGGCGATGATAAAGCCACATCTTTGTTCTATGTGGCGACTACTAGGGCTTTGCACCGTCTGTACATCTTGGCGAACGAAAAAGTCAAGCAAGATATTTTGAGAATCATCTAGGGGATAGTCGTGACAATGAGCCACATTCGCAATCGTAGCCAAATTCTTGATGCACTGAGACGTGAGCTTGTAGGTCCAGACCCAAGGGGGCAAGAGTTGGACTGTACTAAATCAATCATCTTTGCCAAAGTTGAGGACTCTTATGGCCCATGGAAACAATGGGGACTCGGTGAAGAAATCTTACAGCGGGACCGCCCGACAAGAAGATATGGTATAGGAGTTCTCTATCCCTTCCAGACTTCTATTGATGACAATATTGAGGATGCTGGTCTTGCTGGTGTTGGTTTGCAGTCATCGATTGACCAAGAGGATGAAACAGGACTCTCCCAGTTGGAGACTTTGACCTCAGAAGGTAGTGAGAATATAGAAGATGCCTTGAGTCGCATTGAGAATTTGAAGGGGGAAGATGCACCTGTTGATCTTGATCTTTCGTCGTCGAATGCCTATAGACCAAGCAGTATGGGAATAAGCTTCCTTGCGAGCTTTCCATCGAATTCACGACTTGTTGTCAGCGTAAACGGTGGACATTATGTTCCCATCGACGTCAAAGTAGCAGAAAAGGAAAGAACATGGTGGCTTAGAAAACCCGTTTCATTTGAAGTCGAGTTTGCAGATTCTATATTTACATCTAAGCGCCACAGTAAGGCCCATCATCACGAGATGGGGATTTCGTCAGAAATAGTTCTATCTGTTGAGGTTTATTCCCGTCCCAATCCATTTTCCGAGAATCCCAGTGAAAGATTGCTAACAGTTGTCCTTGTTAATCGATCATCAGGAAATACCGAAAGCTCTAGTTTGTTCCAGAGCTATTTTGAAATCCGTGTAGACAGCCCTGGTAGTCCAAACATATTACCCTATCCTGACTCCCCACTGGTTTCAGAAGACCTTGAAGAGCGTTCTTTAGCACTGCTCTACAGAGATTATGCAACTTATGCTGTGGGGCACGGGTGTGCAGCTAATTGGAAGAAGAATCCAAAGACAAACTGTGTTTCAACAGTATCCGCAGAGT
Organism: Aggregatilineales bacterium; assembly: GCA_965215855.1. GTDB lineage: Bacteria > Chloroflexota > Anaerolineae > Aggregatilineales > J027 > J027. The sequence continues at coordinate 2,634,402 of CBDCER010000003.1, forward strand.
CTTTACCTTCCTATGAAACCCCAAGCACTACGCCGGACATTACAGACAAAAACAACAATCCTATTCAGGTCTCGATGCTTTCATTGGCAGGGCTTGGCAAAGACAATGGGTTTGATCAACTAGAACGTGTTGTGGCTTTGTACAAAGAGTGGATTTTAGAGCAACGTAGTTCAATCGAAACTTTGATCGAGCTACATAAGGAAACAGCGGAACGCCATTTGGCTAATTGCGAACACTGTGTGAGCCGGATAGAAGAGGGTTTAGAGTATTTGACTTCAAACCCTATGGCTTTAACGGCATTCCAGCTTGCGAACAGAGCGATATTGCTCCAACAATTAACAAGCCGCCGTGAACCCAAAATAGCGACATATAATACCAAGAACAATCGATGGGATTTTGACGAACCTTATAACGAGCCTGATTTTTATGACTTGCCCGAAGGCAGAGGAAACTGGAGGGCTTTTCAGATAGCGTTTCTTCTGATGTCGCTAAAATCCACCGCTGAGGACAGTGAGCCAGATAGAGAGACTGTTGAACTAATCTGGTTTCCGACCGGTGGTGGTAAGACAGAGGCATATTTGGGCCTAACTGCTTTTTCTTTGTTTATGCGGCGTCTACGAAACCCTGACGATACAGGTGTACATGTGCTGATGAGATATACATTGCGACTACTCACGGCGCAACAATTCCAGCGTGCCTCTGGTTTGATTTGTGCAATGGAGGTTATTCGTCGACAGTATCCTAACCAGCTAGGCGAAAAACCATTTTCCATAGGTATTTGGGTAGGAGGTTCGAATACACCGAATACAAAGAAGCAAGCAATAGACAATTTGAGTCAACTACAAAGGGGGGATAGATACGCAGAAAACAAGTTTGTACTGAGCCGTTGTCCGTGGTGTGGAAGCCAATTAGGTCCAATGCAGCATAAGCGTGGAACACCGAAATCCACTCCAAAGGTGCTAGGCTATTACAGGTTGAAAAATACGATTGGTTTCCGTTGCGAGGATAGAGAATGTCCTTTCTCTGAGGGCATACCTGTTTATGTTATTGATGAGGATATTTACGAAAATTGTCCCTCGTTGGTGATTGGAACAGTTGATAAATTCGCTATGCTTACTTGGCGACCAGAAGCACGCAGCCTATTTGGGATAGATCAGAATGGTCGCCGAGCATACTCGCCACCAGGTCTAATTATTCAGGATGAACTCCATCTGATTTCAGGCCCGCTTGGATCTATGGTTGGGTTGTATGAGGCAGTTATCGAAGAGCTATGTACAGATCGTAGAAATGGCAATCTAATACGACCCAAAATTGTCAGTTCCACCGCCACTATACGTCGCTATGAGGATCAGATCCGGGCTTTGTACGGGCGAGAGAATGTGGTTTTGTTTCCTCCATCCGGATTAGATGCTGGTGATTCTTTCTTCGCACGATATGCACGAGATCAAGAAACGGGCGGCTTGCTCCCAGGAAAGATGTATGTTGGAGTTCATGCACCAGGACTGGGGTCTCTCCAGACCGTTCAAGTGCGGACGTTCACGGCTCTTGTTCAAGCACCCTTGGGAATTGAGGATAGACAGTATCAAGATCCATGGTGGACACTATTATTGTTTTTCAATAGCTTACGAGAATTGGGAACCACTTTGTCACTCTTCCAATCGGACATCCCTGATTACTTGAAAGTTGTTTCACAGCGATTCGGGATTGGGTTCAGGAAACTGAGACAATTACGGCGAGTCTTTGAGCTAACAGGACGACTGCGGAGTGATGAGGTTCCCCAGGCTATCGCCAATCTAGAAATCAGTCGCACATCGAAAGGCAAGAACATCACCACAGACGTTTGTTTGGCCTCGAACATCTTGGAGGTTGGGGTAGATATCGACAGACTGTCGCTAATGGCTGTGGTCGGCCAACCAAAGTCAACATCCCAGTATATTCAAGTTACCGGTCGGGTTGGGCGTAGATGGTGGGAACGTCCTGGACTCATTGCAACAATCTACACAGCATCAAAACCTCGAGACAGGTCACATTTTGAGAAATTTAGAACGTATCATGAAAAACTTTATGCACAGGTAGAGCCGGTTAGTGTAACCCCTTTTTCGCCCCCCGCCCTGGACCGGGCTCTACATGCCGTCATGGTGCTTTATGCGAGACAGCTTGGTGATAAGAATATAGCGAGTAGCCCGCATCCATACCCAGAAGATATGATAAGCGATCTCAAAGAAATACTACTTCCTCGAGTAAGAATGGTGGATCCAGCAGAACAGGATAATTTTGAGGCTGTCTTTAACAAGCGAGTAAAACAATGGAAGAGGTGGCAACGTACCTACTGGAAAAAAAGCTCTGCTTCGCCTAGCTTCTTGTTGCTACATGCCGGTGAATATGCTGAACCAGAGCAAAAATTGTACTCATGGTCTACTCCCACTTCAATGAGAAATGTAGACGCTGAATGCCAAGCTGTTATCTCAAGTCTATACATCACGGAAGAGTAAAAATGCAACGAAATCCGATAAGACGGGCACAGTTAATTGCACCTTTTGGTGTTGGGGCAATGCTTGTAGGCCAAGGCGGTACTGGTATATTAACCGCTGGTCTGGATCATTGGTATGAGCGTGAAGACCGCGCCGGGCTTCCTGATTCTGATGAGTTTAAGATTGAGGAGTGGCGACTTCAAAGGTTATTAAACGTCGATCATTTTCGTTTGCCTCCAGATTATAGAGAGATGCAAAGAGGAAGTAGTAACCTTCCTAATATTGGCCTGACAGTTCCTTTTCACCGGTTTCCACAGTGGCATTTCTGCCCAAGGTGTCACCGGTTAAAAGAATGGCCTTTACAACATCGAGGTAAAGCCGAATGTCCTGAATGCAGGTTTTCAATGTTTCAAGTACCGTTTGTAGCGATGTGTGGCGCAGGGCACTTGCAGGATTTCCCATGGAACGAATGGGTTCATCGTGAAATCAAGCCTTCGTGTCGTGGGCCATTAAGGTTGATTTCCACCGGAAGTGCTTCTCTTTCAGGACAGAAAGTAACTTGTGACAATTGCAGCGCCTCTAGCTATCTCAGTCAGATCACAACAGCTTATCCTAATGGATCTACTTATTTGAGCCGTCACTTGTCAAGAACGGAGCAGGAATATCTCTGCCAAGGAAGAAAACCCTGGCTAGGAGATGATACTCACGATAAATGTAACCAACATATCCGTGGTTCCTTGCGGAGTGCATCGAATGTGTATTTTTCACAAGTAAAGAGTGCTATTTATTTACCACGAGGTTCCACAAACATCCCAAGTAGCTTGGTTGATTTATTCTCTCAACCTCCTTTGTCTACTTTTCTTGAGGTGTATTTATCTGCAGTCGATGACTTTCTAGAAGATCAGCCTACGCAACATAATTTTATTCAAAAACTTAAGTCCAAATACGGACGGGTTCTAGGAGAGTTTTCAGATGAACAAATTTTAGGTGCAACTGAAATTAAGGTGCGCGAGAAGAACGAATTAGATGCCCAATCAGCAGACAATGCCATCAAGGTAAGCGAGCAAGAATTCCGTCAAGAAGAGTATAGAATTCTTCGTGAACCTTTAGCTAGTGAACAACTAAGCATTGAAAAGAGCAATATGGAAGACTACTCACAGGAAATATCCTTATATTTTTCGAGAGTAATGCTTCTGAGAAAACTGCGCGAAACACGAGTAATGGTCGGGTTTTCGAGAGTTTATCCGGAAAATGACCAATCCATCGAACAACGCAAAGCTATGTTGCGACTTAATCCATTAGCACGCGAGGATTGGCTGCCAGCATATGTTGTTTTTGGAGAAGGTATATTTTTCGAGTTTGACGAAAACCTTCTCCGGCAATGGGAAGCAAATCCCCATGTGATTAGAAGAATAGAATTTCTTAACAACTACTACAGTGGTTTACAACAGACTCGACGCCTTAGATATCTAGAAATTTCACCCCGTTTCGTTTTGCTGCATACTTTTTCCCATCTTGTGATGAACCAGCTTACCTTTGAATGTGGTTACAGTTCGGCCTCGCTCAGAGAGCGCCTTTATGTTTCAGTAGACAATGAAAACCCAATGAGTGGCGTTCTAATTTATACTGCTGACGGCGATGCCGAAGGTACAATGGGTGGACTGGTACGCATGGGCAAGCCTGGGTATTTAGAACCAGTTGTCCTTCAGGCATTGCGAGGTGCTATATGGTGTTCTGCTGATCCTGTATGTATGGAGATTGGTGGATCAGGGGGGCAGGGACCTGATTCCTGTAACTTGGCTGCTTGTCACAATTGTTCGCTTGTTCCAGAAACGGCATGTGAACATTTCAATAGGTTTCTGGATCGAGCTATAGTAGTGGGTGATTTAAATAGCACAAACAATATGGGGTTTTTCAACATTAGATGAAGCGTATAAAGCAAATACCAATCTTATCCTTTTTTAGTGGTGGGGGATTCCTCGATATTGGCTTTGAACAAGCTGGTTTTGAAATTGTTTGGAACAATGAGTTCAAAGAGGCTTTTGCCGATATGTACGAGGCGGGGATTTCAAGCTGGCGTGCTTCGCAAAGTTCTACTAATCCCTCCCCAGCACAAATAATTGAGCGCGAGAGTATTGAAAACCTGCAACCTACACAAGTATCGGCTAAGGCTTTCGGCACTATAACACCACCGTTCTTTGGTGTTATAGGTGGCCCGCCTTGCCCTGATTTTAGCCCATCAGGAACATATCTTGGCGCAAATGGCGACCGGGGAAAGCTCACCCAGGTTTTCATTGACTTTATTTGCCAATTGAAACCAGCTTTCTTTGTGATGGAAAACGTTCCAGGGCTTTTTCGAGGGCGGCATCGCAGCTACTTCGATCAAGTCACCCAACAACTCGAACTAAGTGGATACCTCACCGATGCAAGAATCCTTAGTGCGCTCGAATTAGGTGTTCCGCAAGATCGCCAACGACTTTTCTTTGTCGGAATACGAGATGAATTAGTCACAGGTTCGGACACAAAGAAGTTTTCAATTTCCGGCGACTCTCAGTGTTTTTTGTGGCCAGAACCTCTCTATCCTAACGCTAAATCCCTCCCATGGCCGACTTTTGTACCATTTGGAACTGAGGTAGTAGCCAAGCCCGATGAAGTTCCGCTTGAGCTATCAGTGTACTCATTGCTAAACCATAACGTTGAACAATTGCCTAACGGCCTTGAAGCATTTAGGCCTTACTCCAAGAAATTTCAATTGATTGCAGAAGGTGATGTTTCCGGAAAGTCATTTAAGCGATTGCACCGCTATCGCTATAGCCCAACCGCTTGGTATGGTAACAACGAAGTGCATTTGCACCCATGGAAACCACGTCGTTTAACGGTGCGTGAAACTTTACGGATTCAAACGGTTCCAGATGAATACGTGCTTCCCTGTGATTACACTCTCACAGATAAATTCAAAATGATTGGCAATGGTGTGCCTTGTGTTCTGGCGAAACACCTTGCAATGTCGGTAAAGCGCACGCTTCTTCACTATGAACTTATTGATGATTAACGATACTGGCTTCTCCTGTGAAACCGGATGACAACATAGTCGATTTCCAGAATCGGCTCCTGCAATGGTTTTCAGAATACAGACGCGATTTCCCGTGGCGAGAGACAACGGATCCTTTCGCCGTATTACTTGCTGAAAAGCTGCTCCAGCAAACCCGCGCACGTGCCACTGTAGTAGATGTTTATCTGCAGATCCTTTCATTATTCCCAAATCCACAGGAGCTTGGCGAAGCCAACATCGAAGATATTGAGAGAATTATTGCGCCTCTTGGCTTAAAATACCGCGCCAAAGAATTGGTGACACTGGCCCAAGAACTCACTGAACGCTACCAGGGAAACATTCCTGGCGACTTCCATGACCTTATGTCTCTAACGGGGATAGGAGAGTATTGTGCATACGCAGTGTTATGTTTTGCTTTTGGAAAACAAGTTCCAATTGTTGATACAAACATAGCTCGTTTTCTCCACAGACTTTATAATCTCCCTGAGCCGCTACCAGCCAATCCAGCAAGAAAGAAATATTTATACGATATTGCAAGAATACTTTTAACCGAAGCCAATTCCCGTGAACTGAATCTGGCGATTCTTGATCTTTGTACCCTGGTTTGTAGGCCACACAAGCCATTATGTGAAACCTGCCCAGTCAGTGAATATTGCCATTACAGCAACAGGAAAATGTCTTCGAGTTAGCGGGCTGGAAACAGCATGAAGATAATGTTTACCTCTTTTCAAGTGGGGAGACACCTGAGAGAAATGTTGCTTCTACACAACTTATCCGAGTGCTATGATATGCACACTTTGTGCTGAAATACCTCAAAATTGCACTCGACCTAATTATCGAACTTGATCTGCTCCGACAAATCCGCAGGGTCTCATTTGGCATTCCCAAAATGTACGAGTCCTTGCGTTATGAGTCCGAACTGGAACTCATTGATGAAAAAGGTGCAAAGGCGATCTTTCGCAAATTCCAGAAAGTAAAATTTTGCCAGGACAATATCATTGCCTACCATGATCTCGCCTGGGGTGATGGCAACATATTCGCCGACTACCAGTGTTCGCCAGGCGTAGCGGTTGACCATTATCCTGAAGGCAATATTTATCACATCCTGATTTCGCTGCGGGAAACTAAGAATCGAGGCGATGTCGAAGAATTTTACATCAAACGCACTATCCGTAATGGGTTCTGCCGGAGGCGCGAATACTACCAGAACCAGGTGAACCACCCTATGCGGTATTTCTCCACTGCTGTGATTTTCCCCGTCGAACGCCCACCAAGACAAGTCGCCATTATTGAACGTAATCGCAATCGCACGATAGAATTGGGGCCAGAACACATCCAGTTGCTTCCAGATGGTCGCCAGAAAGTGGTCTGGGAGACAAATCATCCGCGTTTGTATGAGACTTATAGCATTCGTTGGGATTGGTAGAAAAACACGGCGTGCCTCTTCAGACACGCCGCCCGAACGTTGGCTAGCTGCCGCTGCCACCACTCATGGTGCTTACTCCTTCACCCAAGTAAACCTGCGAGAGAAATAAACTAAAGCACCGATGCTATAGAACAGTGTAGCACAGAATTGGATAATCGTACAATAAAATATTTCTATGACACATGGAATCGCTGAATTGGATCTAATTGAGCTTGGGCAACGTATACGCCGTGCACGCGAGAATCTGGGTTATTCCCAGGAAGCGTTTGCTGCGATGGTTGGTAAAGACCAAACCGCTATCTCAGAATACGAGAATGGCAAACGGCGGATGTTTATCACCGATTTGCCGCTTTTTGCCGAAAAACTTCAAATGCCGATGGCTTATTTCTTCGAGGGTGAAGGCCGGGAAGATGATCTGGATAGGGCGCTGCTGGACGAGTTTCACCAGTTGCCCCATGATATGAAATCATACGTCATCCAGATTGTGCGCTTACTCACCCAGGCTGCCGATACACTGCTGAAATAGGGATGAATTTGCTGATTGACTCTTGTATCCGTCTTTAGTAGATTCCGAGTCAATGAAAGAAAGATTACAATACCGCTGGTATCATTGGCGAAACACCTGGCTACAGTACCAATCCACGTTAGTGTGGCTACATCGGAAAAGTGAACTTGAACGCCTGGTTGCATGGGCAAGACGCAAACGATTGGGCGTTTTGCGTTTCTACAAGAAGCAACTACTTGAAGCAGAGTCAACGATTGCAACCAAAGCAATACGATTTCCTGGCGTTATGAAATGGGCGCGGTTTGCGTTCTGGATTAATCGGTTGATTTCAGTCGAACCCCAATATTACCCAAAAGGCTACGCCTCAAAATATAGAGTGAAACCATAATTCATTTGTTGAAAATATAGAAAAGAGGGGTTATACTGTACACAACAACATACAAAATGCCCCCAGAAGGTGCTTGCAACACCAACTGAGGGCTAACCAACCACGCTGAGAACGCAGCATGGTGGCTAGGCCATATATTAATTTAGGCATTCATAGCCGTCAATTGCTGTATCAGCAACTGGCGGCTTCTTTGTTACGGTCGTCGTCACGAAAGGATATCGTGAATGTTATTCATGTACCACCAAAATCCAAAGCGATAGACAAGCTGGCACGCCAAACCTGCAAGGAACTCGCCAAACAGAAAAACCCGGTCTATCGCTCACTTGAAGTCGTTGAGGGATTTGCGGAGTTTCTCAATATCGTGGCCGAAATGAAAGCCCAGCAATTGAACCATAGAGAAAGATTAAAGGAGCAGCATGGTGGCCCGTAAGCAAAAGCAAAACACGGCACCTGAACGCCGAGTAGCCTTGTGTTACATTCGCCAAAGCTACACCCGCGATGAAGAAGACACCAGTAGTCCAGAGCGTCAGAGAGCCAATATTGAGCGTATCGTTGAGCGCAATGACTGGATCGCCGAATGGTATGAAGATGTTGGCGGGCATAAGTCGGGGCGCTTTGAAGACAATCGTCCAGGTTGGCTCAATCTGAAAGAGCGGTTGGGTGATGACGATGTGGTTGCTCTGATAGCCAATGACTTATCGCGGCTTCATCGCAATGTCGCCAGCGTCAGCAGTCTGATTGAAACCCTCGAAGAGTACAATGTAGCTCTGCTTCTGGCCGCCGCTGATATTTCGATTGATACCTCAACGCTCATGGGGCAGATGTTTGCTCAGTTCAGCGGCTTGATGGACGCCTACTACGCTAAAGATATATCGGCCAAAGCCAAAGACAGCATTGCTCATCGCAAACGCCAGGGGAAGGTGGTGGGTATTCCACCCTTCGGAACCACCCGCAGTGACGAGGGTTATTTGATACCAACTCCCGAGGGTGCGTGGTTGCTTCCGGATGGGTTGTTTGCAAAGGGAAAACCTGATGAACCCCCTGTCGAGGGTGCGATATGGCGAAGCTACTACGACTGTGCCACCTATATCCTGGAGATTTACGGCGAGGGCAATATTGGTCTGGAAAAAATCGCCTACCGGTTGAGTAACGAGGGTTGGCCGTTTCGAGATCGCTGGGGTAACCCACGTCCGGTAGCCCGCGCCGATATTCGCCGTGTTGTTGGGAATTGGCCGGAGTATGGGGGTATGGTGATTGATAAACGTGCTAAAGATCGACCCGGTTATGAAAGTATCGACCTTGAGATTATTCTGTTTGTTGAAGACCGTGCCGTTATGCCCATCGAATTGCTCCGCAAAGTTGCTTTCATCCGCCAGAAGCGGACAGTCCGCCCCAAGGATCAAGGTGTTAAACGCAAATCCTATGCCTATCCCTTGAGTGTCATTACCCGTTGTGTCTATTGTGAGCAGCTTGCTGAACGCCAAGAAAACCCGAAACTCAGGTCAAGTCTGCGAGGTCGCCAGGATGATAGTGGTGTACGGCGCTATAAGCACAAGCCTGGCATTAAATGTGGTTGCCGGAATCGTTCTGTGCCATGTGACGTCGTAGAAGAAGATTTCATCCGCCTGGTACGCCAGATGACCATTGATCCAGGTATGGTCGATATGATGACGGAGTTTGCTATTCAGGCGGATAAGATGCGAGGCGTTTATGACGAAGAAGACCTGGAGACCAAGAAACAGGAAACCATTGCCTTGTGTAGACGCAAGATTAACGCAGCAGTCGTGTTGTTTGATGAAGGGCGGATTGATTACGAAGGCTACCGGGCGCGCATTGAGAAGCACGAGCGTGAGATTGTCTATTGGGAATCGCGCACGACAGAAACCGAGAAGGTAGCATTTGAGCTTGCCAAGTGTGTTGAAGCAGTCAATGAAATCGACCAGCTCTGGGATACAGCCGAACCTGAGACTAAACGGAAGTTGGCCCGAAACTTGTTTGAGTATCTGATTTATGACCTGGACACGCGCCGGATTGTAGGATGGGAGTTGAAACCCTGGGCGCAGCGGTTCGTAACATTGCGAACGGCGCTTTATGATGACGTTCTTGAGGTTATCGGGAATCAAAAACCCCTTACTCTTCAAGAGCAGGGGAATCATATGCCCCCAAGGAGATTCGAACTCCTGTTTCAGCCTTGAAAGGGCCGCGTCCTAGTCCACTAGACGATGGGGGCAAGATTAATTGCATTCTACATCTTCCCGAAACAGGGGTCAAGACAAACTTTGAGTGTATTCCAGATTGGGGGCAGAGGGAGTAAGCTGTGAGAACTCACGAAAGGAGAAAACAATGGGTCTCACAGATGAAGAATTGTTGGCAGGACTGAAAGCAAGAGCAGATGCGGAGATAGAACGGCTGATAGCAGAAAAAAGGTCGGCTAATGAAATCAGCTTGGATGAGATCGAGGCACTGGCCCATCAGGTCGGTGAAGGGATCAAAGGGAAGATAACAGCAGGATTAGTGACGCAAGCGAGTGAGCAAGCCAAGCCGGAAGCAGGCGTGAAGTGCGAGGGCTGTAGCGGCAAGCTGCGTTGCAAGGGCAAGAAACCCAAGTATTATTAAGACGACTAGCGGTGATGTAGTCGTGTAGCGAGATTACTAACCAATGGTGCTAGTAGATTGCCAATTGGTTTTTGCCGGATGATGTGGCATCCTTCTCGGTGAGTATAGGACGAGGAGAGAAAAGATGCCAGCGAAAGTCTATCGTGTGACGTTGAGCGACGAAGAACGTGAGGAATTGACAGCAATGGTGAAGAAAGGCAAGGGTGCAGCCCGGCGCATGACCCGTGCCCGGATATTATTGCTGGCTGATGAAAATCGAGAGGATGGGGGTTGGAAAGATGCTGATATTGCCCCAGCATTGGGTGTGCATCAGCGAACAGTGGAACGCATTCGAGAAACATGCGTGATGAAGGGTATTGAGGCTGCCTTGAATCATAAGCGCCCGCAAAAAAAGAAGAAAAAACTCTTAGATGGAGCAGCTGAAGCCCGGTTGATACAGATAGCATGTAGTGAGGCGCCAGATGGACATGAGCGATGGTCGATGCAAATGTTGGCTGACAAACTGATCGAATTGGAGGTGGTCGAGACCATCTCACGCGAAACGGTGCGGCTAACGCTGAAAAAAACGAACTTAAGCCGTGGCTAAAAGAGCAATGGTGTATCCCTCCCAAAGAAAATGCCGCGTTTGTTTGTGCAATGGAGGATGTTCTGGAAGTTTATCATCGCCCGCACCATCCCAAACGCCCCTTTGTGTGCTTTGATGAGGGCAGTAAACAACTGACCAGGGAAACACGATTACCCTTGCCAGTACGACCAGGGGACGTCGCCAAATATGATTATGAATATGAACGCAATGGGACCAGCAACATGTTCATCTTTTTTGCACCGTTGGCGGCATGGCGACATGTCAAAGTGACGGAGCGCCGCACCATGATTGATTTTGCTCACTGTATGAAGGATTTAGTGGATATCCATTTCCCGGATGCTGAGAAGATTGTGTTGGTGATGGATAATCTCAATACCCACAAATTCGCCTCACTTTATGAGGCTTTCGAACCTGCCGAGGCTCGCCGCATCATTGAGAAATTGGAAATTCATTTCACGCCCAAGCATGGCAGTTGGCTCAATATGGCAGAAATTGAATTGAGTGTGCTGCATCGTCAATGTACTCAGGCACGAATCCCCGACCAGGACACCCTGAAAGCAAAGATAGCTGATTGGCAACACCGCCGCAATTACCAACAGTCAACCGTTCATTGGCGCTTCACTACCGAGGATGCTCGTATCAAGTTGCACAAACTCTATCCGACAATTGACGTTTGCTAGACTACTAGTTCACATTGAAAAATCAGCGATGCTCATCTTCATAGGATCAGCATCAGGATGTAAGTCATGATAAAGGTCGAGCAAGATATTGAACATGGCCGCCACATAGGCCAATCGGGCCGTGATATAGTCGGCAACACGATGGCGCAGCCGTTTCAAGTCGCAGACAATGGTGACCATCGACAAAGCGGTTTCTACAAACATACGCTCGTTCCAGGTGCCTTTCTTGCAGAGTTTGAGGTTGTCGGGAACACCGTCTGGACTGCGGAAGCCGAAGTCAGCAAAGACGAGACTGGTCTCAGCCACGGCTTCAGCGACGGGATGAAAATGCTTGTCATGAGGTATCTATTCACGTTGGACAGCAAAAACGGGAAATTGAGACGGGTTTAATGCAGAACGCAAGGTCTGGAGAATGTCCAAGCCCTGGCGACGGGCGGTTTCAAAAATAGAGGCGGCATTGGCATAGACCGTTGCCCCCCAAGTAGTACGAAATCCCCCGGTGACCTTGCGATAAATCACCGAATTACGAAGGGCTTGCTCGGACGCATTGTTGGTGGGAGGGACATTATGGCGGTAAAAAAGATAAACAGACTCTTACGGTGTTTCAGAAACGTCGGCGTAATCGTTGGCTATCAGGCGTTTTAGGCGTGATGGACAGCAGATAATTGCAGGTTTGCTCAATGGCTTGGGCTTGCCGAGCATAGGCCAGGGATGGCATATTGTCACGTTGTTGGCCCAAACGCATGGCGCGATAGAGAAGCACCTGGAAATGATAGGCCCAGGCACAGCGGTCATTATCAATTGACCATTGCAGATCACGAACTTGGTGCGCTAGGCAGATTTGCAGTTCCGAGGCAGGATGTTTGAGTTGGGCGGACGCCAGATCACTAACCCAGGTAACCGGACAACCATCAGCCATGACGCTGTGCAACACCTCAGCATTGTGGCGTGGCGCAATATGAAAGTAAACATGTTGGGGCGTTTGGAAAACCCATTGCCAATGATTTTGTCCAGTGACCCGGACGCCAGTCTCATCAGAACCAATCACGGGGCTGGCCCGGACTGCATCGCGGATGGCAGTGGCCGCTTCTTGCAGGGCAGAATACCCGCGCCGCACAGCATTGACCAAAGCCCCCACGCTGATTTCTACCCCCAATACATCACGGGCAATGCGCTGTACTCGTTGGTAACTCAAGGGATGCGCCAAGTGTAGATAGTGAACCAATGTCTCCAGGTTGGGGCCAAATACGCGCTGTGGCTCGTACCCTGTTGGATACGCGGCTATTTGCTCGTGCTGGCAACTTGGGCAGTGAACACCATAGCGTTGTGCTTCGATTACCATCGGACGGATGGGTTGGATTTCCACGATTTGACTGCTGCCCACCTGATAGTGCCGCGCCCTTGCCAGATCCTCACCACACTGCTCACAACTTTCCACCCGGCACGCCACGATCATATCCGGCTCTGAACGTTCCCTGCTTTTTCCCTCATGCCCAGCTTTGGGGCCGCGTTTCGTCCCTCGTCGTCGTCGCCGGTCTCCTTTGCGACTTTGGCCGGATGGTGTTGACGAATTACGCGGTGTCTTGCGGGGACGTTTCTTTTGCCCTTCAAGTGCTACTATTCGTGTTTCCAGGCTCAAGATGACTTCTATCAATTCATCCTTGCTCAATTGCTGGAGTTGTTCTCGTCGTGTCTTCATGGCTCCAGTGTAACACTGCTTTCCCTGACGTCCATCGTCATTTTGTCGCTTGTTTTTTTCCCTGTTTTACCCTTATTCTTCAAGGTGAATAGATACTCCAGGTACGCTACCTTCTTGATCTTGAGAGGAGTTTCCCCGCATCTTGCGACGAGTGGAGGTTGCCCATCACGGGGGATTTCTACCCGCATATGGGCAAGTTCTCCAGGCTTGGTTGATTTGGAGTAGTACCGTCGGTAGCTGGCACGCTTACTCAGTTTGTGTTTGCTACACAACGTGACACGTAATGACTCCATGCCAAACCAACGTATCGTACCACATGCCTTGGCGTAGTTCTGGGCCATGGCGTAGTAGTTACAGATACCACGTAGTTCAGCGCCGTAGGTCGTTACCATCTCGAAATCACTCAACCGAAGTCGGGCGTTGATAGGGAATGGTTTTCCTTTTCGGCAGTATTTTCTACGCCATTTGCTTACGACTGACTGTGGGACACGTAATAGGATAACCCCATTTACCGCTCTTTGCTTGCGGTGAGGATTGTGCTTGGCTGGACTGAGTTTACTGCGGTTACCTGCCACCGAGATCTCATAACCGAGGAATAATGCAGGCTGTTTTTGAGCCTGCGTGATCTTTGTTTTTTCTTCGGCTAATTCCAGGCCAATCGTTGGTAGGAACATTTGAAGTTCCGCCTTGATGTCTTCTGCCTCATTCCTGGGGCCTTGAAAACCAAGCAGGAAATCATCGGCGTACCGACAGTATTTCAGGCGACGAAAGTGAGGGTCATGGGTGTCTCTACTTGGTATTTTTCGCAGTTGTTTGCGAAGCTCACGAACACTCTCTCTGTCACCGCGATGTTCGCATTGACGTATGCGCTTGTACAACTTGCGGTATTCAGGGGTTATTGCTCGTTGTTTTCCTCGACTGTAACGAGGGATGAGCTTGTCCTCCACAAACTTGTCCAGCTCATGGAGAACAATATTTGCAAGTAGCGGACTGATGACTATAGTTACCCCCATTGTCAAGACCACAGATTGGCAAAATTAAGCTCGGAAAATTGATACCAGAATCTCAACAAGATAGATAAACCTCGCTGGGAACCCGGTAGGCCAAACTCTGATGGGGTCGCTCATGATTATAGAAATGGAAGTAGTCGTGTAGCCCCCTTTCCAATGCCGGAACGGTTTCATAGTGTTTCAAGTAGATGTCCTCATATTTGACGGTACGCCACAAGCGTTCAACAAAGATGTTGTCCAGGGCACGCCCGCACCCATCCATGCTGATAGCAATATTCGCCGCCTTCAAACGCCCGGTAAACCGATCCGCTGTAAACTGAGCGCCCTGGTCGGTGTTGAATATCTCAGGCGTGTCCTGGCGGAGCGCCAATTCCAGGGCCGCCAGGCAAAAGCTGCCTTCCAGGGTGTTGGACAGTTGCCAGGCTAATACGTAGCGACTAAACCAATCAATAACAGCCACCAGGTACATGAAGCCTTGCTGTAATGGCACATACGTGATGTCGGTACTCCAGACGTGATTAGGGTGGGTGATCGCCACATTCCGCAGCAGGTAAGGATAAATCTTGTGGCCGGGCGCCGGTTGGGTCAGCTTCCGTCTGGGAACAATGGCCTGTAAACCCATTAGTCGCATCAAGCGAGCGATACGCTTGGGATTGACCGTGTGCCCCAGTCGCCGTAGATGGGCAGTCATTTTGGGATACCCGTAGAAGGGCGTTTTCAGGTATTGTTCATCAATCAACCGCATCAATTGCAGGTTGAAGGGTGTCTCCCCCGCTGGTTTCATATAATATGTTGCGCGGTTGAGGCCTACCAGGGCGCACTGCCGCCGGATGCTGATGTCAGGATGTTGGTTATCTATCATCGCTCGTTTGACCTCAACTGAACTGGGTAGCTTTTTTTTTCAGCCACTCAAGTTCCATCTTCAGTCGTCCAATCTGTTCATATAATTCCGCTTCAAGAGCTTCCGTTTCTTTTTGGCTCGGCGCTTTGTGGCCTCGTTCAAAAACGCTGGCTCCGCCATTGAGCAATTGCCTTTTCCAGTCACGCACCAGCGTTGGATGAATCTGATGTTCGCTGGCGATCTCATTGACCGTTCTTTTTTCTTTGATCGCTTCCATTGCCACCCGGAACTTGAACTGGGCGCTGTATGCTCGTCGTTTTCTACTCATCTTTTTCTCTCCACAAGTTGCTCTGATTTTATCCTCAAAACGAGTTATCCTTGTGGTCTAGTTTTTGGGGGTAAGTATACGACGAACATTCACGAAAGAATTCAAGATCGAAGCGGTGCGGCAGAGTGAACAGCCCGGCAAAAAAGTGTCAGCAGTAGCACGCGAGTTAGGTATCCGGCCAGAGCTACTGTACCGGCGGCGTAGTGAAGTGAAAACAGATGGCCGTGCAGTTGCCTTTCCGGGACATGGAAACCCGCGTGAAACTGAGACAGAAGCGGAAATACGGCGATTGAAGCGTGAACTGGCAATCGTAAAGGAGGAACGCGACATCCTAAAAAAAGCCGTGAGCATCTTCAGCAAGGAAAAGGTGTAAGCTATGCGTTCATCGAGGAACACCGCCAGCAGCATAGTGTACGGCGCATGTGCGCGGTGTTGGGCGTGTCAGCCAGCGGCGTATGGCAAATAGTGAGTTGCTGGGAGCGATCCAGGAGATTCACACCTGGAGCCGGGAAAGCTATGGGAGTCCACGGATGACGGTTGAGCTACAGAGCCGAGGGCTGGACTGTGGACGTCACCGGGTAGCGCGGTTGATGCGCGAAGCAGGCATTCAGGCTCGCCAACGTCGGCGCTGGCGTCCGCGCACCACCCAATCACGCCATACGCATCCACTCGCGCCAAACCTGCTCAATCGAGAGTTTCAGGCCACTGCACCGAATGAGAAGTGGCTGGCGGATATCAGTTATGTGGCAACTCGTGAAGGTTGGTTGTATCTGGCAAGCGTGCTAGATGTCTATTCACGCCTGATTGTGGGCTGGTCCATGCAGGATCGGTTGACGACGCCTTTAGTTGCCCAAGCTCTGCAAATGGCACTGGCCCGTCGCTGCCCATCTGCTGATCTACTGCACCATTCGGATCGGGGCAGCCAATATGCCAGTACCGTCTACCAAACGCTCCTTCAGCAATACGGCATCACTGTCAGCATGAGCCGCACAGGTGATTGTTACAACAATGCCATGATGGAGAGCTTCTTTGCAACACTCAAAGTTGAGGGGGCTAATCATGTCTTCGCTACCCGCGATGCGGCCCGGCTCTATCTCTTTGAGTTTATTGAAATCTGGTACAATCATCAGCGTCGCCATTCAACCTTGGGCTATCTCAGCCCTTTCGAGTTTGAACAACGACGCCTTTCATGACTTATCTATGTGTCCACCAAAATCGGGCAAGGTCATTGTTCCCAGCGTGTACCGCTTGCCTGACTTCATTCATCCCCTCAAAAACCTCGAACAACGACGGCTTTGGATAGTCCACGATGGCTTCTCCTATTTGACTAATTCACAATTTTCCGACATTTTGTCGGATTTTGTTATTTTGCCATCAAGTACATTTCATTGCAGAATCCTCATCAATTTGATAGGATTCTGCGACGAGTTTGAGTCACCAAAAAACATTGCTCGGATATTACCAATGAACCTAAGCTGATTCTTGAGCCTCACAGCCATGGCAAGCGAATGTAAGTGAAAGCACTGTTTCGTGCCAGGTATGGTTGACGCAAACGCTCATGCGCTTACAAATGATAATACAATCGCCAGTATCGCCATTCAGCCTTTTGCGTTCAAATAGCCTAATTATGGCTTATCTATGTGCCCACTAAATCCGGGCAAGCCATACGGTCTGGTTCACCCTTGTACAGGGTGAGATTTACATAATTCAGCGCGAGCCTGAATATCAATTATGAGTCAGATGAACAATTTTGAACAAGATACGCTAAAAGATCGTGAATTGGAAATTCTGCGCCTTATTGCTTTAGGATTGACCAACGCAGAAATCGCCGAACGCCTTTTCCTGTCTACCGAAACAGTGCGTTGGTATAACAAGAGTATCTACGCCAAATTAGGGACAAGCCGACGAACCGAGGCCGTTGCCATTGCCCAGGCACAGGGCTTGCTAGAAACATCAAACCAGGAATCTGTCATAGTTACAGAACCCACTTCCACATCCGCCTTGCCTCCCCAATCTACCCCGTTTGTAGGCCGCCAGGGCGAACTCGCCGAATTGCTAAATGTACTGAAACGCCCACATGTCCGTTTGCTGTCAATTTTAGGCCCAGGTGGTATTGGCAAAACCCGTCTCTCGCTGGCTCTGGCTGAACATTTGTCAAACGAATTTCAGCGGGCGGTTTATTATGTCTCGGTAGCAGAACTAACCTCGTCAGACGAGTTTGTGCTTGCGTTGGGGCAGACTCTCGGCATAAGTTTCTTCACTGGGGATTTCACACGTGAGCATCTGCTGGAATACCTGGCTGATAAATCTGGAGTGATTGTCGTTGATAATCTAGAAACATTGCCTTCGGCGATCACACTTCTACATGAGATCGTTGTCACTGCAACCAACATCTCGATTATTGCTACATCGCGTGAAAAGCTGAATTTGCGAAGCGAAACTGTTTTCGCTCTCGATGGTTTAGGTTTGAAAACAGAAGCAACATCTACAGATGAAGCCATTCAGTTACTGGTCCAATCCGCGCAAAGAGTTGTTCCAGATTTTGAAGCCAATCCTGAAAATTTGCCGGACTTAATCAAGATCTGCCAATTGGTCGATGGTAGTCCATTAGCAATTGAACTAGCAGCGGCCTGGTTGGATATTCTCTCACCAGAGCAAATTGCACAGGAGATTGAGCAAAATTATCAATTCTTGGCGGTAGAATTGCGTGATTTTCCTGAACGTCATCAAAGCATGACTGCCACTTTTGTCGCATCATGGAGTCGTTTGTCGCCAGAAGAACAAATGAGTTTGGCAAAAATGGGGGTGTTTTGTAGCGGGTTTTCCCCCAGTGCCGCACAGGTAGTGGCTGGGGCATCGTTGCGAAATTTACAAGTATTGATTAACAAATCCTTGCTTCAAGTTCCCAAAGCAGGACGTTACACTTTGCATCAACTACTTCGCCAATTTGCCCTCGATCATCTGGCAGAACAAAATCTACATCAGGAAATCGCTCGTACCCATTGCGAATATTATCTGAAATGGTTGTCGGAGAACGAAATCTTCCTCAAAGGGCGTGATCAGTTAGGAGGGTTGAATCAAATTGAGGTCGAGTTTGAAAACATCCGTACTGCGTGGCGTTGTGCTGTCAATGAAGCATTAATCGACCAGATCAGCCCGCCGTTGGAGGCGTTGTTTTGGTTTTGCCTGATGCGAAATCGCTATGTTGAAGGGGAATTACTGTTTCAGGATGCCGCCAGGGTCTTCGCCAACGATAGCTCCCCGGCTGGACAGGTTTTGTATGCACGACTGGTGGTGCGCGGGATATGGTTGCGACGCTGGCGCGAGGGAACGTATGCCTACAATGACAATATCTTAGAACAGTTACAACAGTGTCTCGATATTTTTCAGGACAATGGAACGGCCTTTGATATGCATCATTGTTTGCTCATTCTGGGTAACGCCAGCAATGTAGTAGACGATGAAATCAATCGAGCTAAGACATACTTCGAGCAAAGTTTGGCAGGGTTTACCGAAGCAGGCGATGATTTTTATCGCGCCTGGGTCTTGCATTTTATGGGGCGTGCGAGCCCCAGTAAAGCCATTGAATTACAAACGGCCAGTTTGCAGTTGCGGACCGCTCTCAACGACTTGAATGGCATGATCTATGCCCAATACAATTTGGCTAGCTACTGGCTACAAATGGGGGACCTGCAAAGGAGTCAGCAACTAGCCGAGGAGATGTTTACGCTAAGTGAAAAAACCAATGAACGTTCCGGTCAATTAATGGCAACTACCATCTTAAGCCTAGTCGCTTTTTTGCAGGGCGATTTTTCACAGGCTGAAACACGTAGCCAGCAAGCTTGGACACGGGCGATAGAACTTCATCATGGATTGGGAAAAACTTATGCAGAGTTGGTACAGAATTTACTCAGCCTGATCAACTCGGATAAAGATACAGCTTTGAAATTGGAATCCCTGCCTACTCCGCAGATGATTCGTTACTTCGTTGACCTGGGATCGGCCATGGATTATTATTCGCGTGGTGACAATGACAAAGCGGTTGATCGCCTCGTAGCGGCCCTCGAATACGCTGATGGTGTGGAAGGCAAAGGGTTGATCGCCTGGTGTTTGCCATTGTGTGCCCTGGTGATCAACCAGCGGGGGCAACATACCAGAGCCAAGAGTTTATGTGCTTTGGCGGAATATTATATCCCCAATACCTGGGTACAATACTGGTCCCCGTATCGCCAACAAGTTGAACAATGGCAGGAGCTAGCTTCGGTTAGCCAAACCACCGATTTGCTGGAGCTGGCTTCGAATCTGATGGTTGAACTGGCCGATTTTTCCGGGACAAGTAGTCCCTTGCCAGCTAATGTATTACTCGCTAATCAGAAATTAGCCGATCCTCTTTCCAAGCGTGAATTGGAAGTCTTGGGGTTGATTGCCAAAGGATTTCGCAATAAAGAAATCGCCGATCATATGGTGGTGGCGGTCAGCACTGTGAAGAAACACATCAGCCATATCTATGACAAATTGAATGTAGAAAGCCGCGCTCAGGTGATCTTGTTGGCTCAGGAACGTGGCTTGGTTTAGAACTTTCACTCAGGAACAAAAAACACATGCCTATCCAAACCCGTGAAGACCTGCAAAAACATTTGCAATGGGCGATTACGCTGGAACATACCACTATTCCATTGTACTTGTGTGCCCTCTATTCACTTAAAGATACTCAATCGGCAGCATATCGCATCATTTTCAGCGTAGTAATGGAGGAAATGCTTCATTTGTGCCTGGCGTGCAATCTCCTGAATGCGATTGGCGGCCAGCCAGATTTCAACAATCCTGCCAATATTCCACAATATCCCACTTCTCTAAAGCATCATCGTGGGCAACCAACTTTTCATCTGACCAAATGCACAGCGGAGGTCGTCCGCCATGTTTTTATGGCTTTGGAGAAACCCGAAACCGTCGGTGCTTTGCCGGAAGATGATAATTTCGAAACAATAGGCCAATTTTACGCCGCTGTTGAATTGGGGCTGGAGACCCTGACACACTCACTTGGCGAGGCTACTTTGTTTAACAGTGGAGCCTACAAGCAGCTCACACAGGGATATTTTGGTGGCAGTGGTGATTTATACGCCATTACAGATTTGGACAGTGCCCGACGCGCTATTCATGAAATTGTCGATCAGGGGGAAGGATCTGCCCAAACAGAATACGATGAGGAAGGCGACTTGCCCCACTATCTGAGGTTCAAAGAATTGGCGGATGGAGCCGTGCCTATTGGCGCGGTATGGAACATGATAGAGGACCCGCATCAAGCCTCCATTCAGGACAAAAATATTCTGGCTCTGGCGGGTTTATTCGACGATTGCTACGGGCTGTTTTTGCGATGTCTGCAAGCCATTTTTAATCCCGGCGAAGGCGATTCGCCAAAGAAACGGGCAGATTTAATTTATAATGTGATGCTGCCATTGATGGAACGCGTGATGAAACCCATTGCTATCCAGTTGATGCAATTGCCGATTAATGCTCACGGCGAGACTGCTGGTCCTGGCTTTCAATTCAGCACCGCGCCACAAAACATTGTGCTACAAAATGCCAACAATTTGTTGAGTAGCTATCCATCTCTGCAAGATGTGGTGACTTCCCTGGAAAAACTCCCCTTGATTGATTAAGTCCTGTTGCCAAGTGAAGAAGAGAAAAGGTTGGTTATGAGCTATCTGGAACGTCCGCGTGTCAATTTTAAAGGTTCATTTGTCGCTAACGTGCCCACTGGTAATAACAATAATGTGGTGCCTTTGCTTGATCCCGCCGATGTTATTTTAGACGCCGAGGATTTGAAAAAGAAAGACAAAGACCTGTTTGACTGGCTGATTCAGACCGATATGAAAACAGGGATGGTTCGTGCCAGTTGGAATTTTTTCGGGGATGGCACGGTTCGTTTCGAAAATGTTCGCATAACCTCTGCCTTTTTGCCACATAACAAAACCGAGATAGCAGAGTCCTCCACCGACCCCTTGTTTAAGGCTGATGTACATCT
This sequence comes from Aggregatilineales bacterium, assembly GCA_965215855.1. Lineage (GTDB taxonomy): Bacteria > Chloroflexota > Anaerolineae > Aggregatilineales > J027 > J027. Next base: position 2,656,029 of record CBDCER010000003.1, read on the forward strand.
GTTAGGGCACAATCTGGATGTTGAAGGCATCACTGTTCAGCAAAGCCCGGCGGTGATGGTGGATGTCAATCCCACCAATGCCTATAGTTCTCAGATTTACAGCGGAGAGTTTCGTATCAGCGGGTTAGACGCCAACGGCGAATATACGATGTTTATGCGTGGTTTCGAGCCGAGTATTGCCCCCAGCTTTTGGGTGGATACCAACGGCATGCGTAATCTGTGCGCCAAATATGATGCGGCAGCGGCGGCTGTCTGGCAAACGGTGATAACTAAAGATAACTTGGAATGGGATCAAAAGGTGGTTTCTCCAATCATATCCGCGCTACAGAAGGCATTAGAGAACGCCGACGGCTTAGTGGTGCGTTATTGTACCTATTTCTTTCTGAAAGAGTTCAAAACTTCGACTTTGGCTAAAAAATTCGCTAAACAGAATTATGCAACCAATATGAGTGCAGCCAAAATGGTTGGCACGATTGGCGTTTGGCGCAAAACAGAGCTAAAGAGCTATCCCACAGGGCGACTCCTAGTGCCCCGCGAAAAATTGGAAGTTCAATTGGATTGCGGCGATTTAGTAGACCCTCAATCTCCGCGCAAAGAACACAGCATATCCAAGGTTAGCGATCCCGATTCTGAGCGAGACAGAAAGTTCTATTTTGGGCCTGTTATCGCCAGTGTAATGCCTGCTGAAGATAGCAAATCAACTCCCTATATTGCGTTGGATACGGTAAATATGGTGCCAGAAGTAACTGCGGATGGTACAAAGGTTAGCATGGGAATCTTGAATCTGGCATACCTGGTGGATGGGAAACCCGTCATCATCGGCCCAATTCCGGACTGCGACCAGAAAAGTGTTTATGAACAAACTGCCGGTATTGTAGAAATTCCGTTTCCTAATGATGTGTCTCCTAATGATGTGAAAGGCCAGCCATTGTGCATCGTGCAAGATGACAAACCACTGGTGGTGGAGCCTCCGTATATCTGTTGCCAGACAGATGATCGTGGTCAATATGTCAAACCGGATGCCATTTATGACATTAATGTGCGATTGACTCGTCTAGGGCAACCCGTACCCGAAGGCACAAAGGTTAAACTGACTCTGCTTTTGAACGCAAATTCACTGGGCCAACATGAGTTTGTGGTTGACAAGATGGGTAATGTATTGGTTCAACTTCAAGCTGGAGATAGCCAAGAAGTGCAGATCAGCATGATTCCTGAAGGGGCTGAGAAAGATGTCAACGATTTCCGATGGTGGTTTGCATATGGATTCTACAGCAATGTTCGAGTGTATCCAGACGACAAATTCGATAATGTGACCGACGAACAACTGACATGGGACTACATCTACACCCAGGTGTTCCGTTACTATTATTTGCTGTATCCGGCCATGTCGCGATATTTCCCGTTTAACGATCAAGCCGCGATGGAAGCTAACGCGCTCCGCATTCAACAATTGACCGATCCAAAACTCTTCAATAAGACTTATTATATGCCCGTCACTCGCGAGTTGTCGCCAGGTAAGCGTCAATTGATTGAGCAATGGTGTCAAAAGATATTGCAAAACAATACACCCGTGGGGAGCACTTAGGTCATAATATTTTGATTTGTACACCCCGCCCATTCGTATTACAATTACGCTGTGTGTCGGGCAGCACTTGTTGAAAGCCGCCGACTGGAGAAAAGGCAGCGATATCTATGATGAAAAGACTTATCCACTTACTAAAACAGGTCGATTTAATGATCTCGGCCTTCAAACCAGTGCTTCGGATCTATGCCTGGGTAGTGCTGGGTATGGCGCTGGGCATGTTGATTGTGTATATCTTCGTGCCAGTCAAGTTCCGCAACAACGCCGTTCCTGCTCAACTAAATGATGTGGATCTGGACCGTTGGGTTAAAGACACAGCCATTTCGTATGCACATATTTTTGACTACGTCAGTGAACATCCCGAAAGCCAATTGAACCTGGATAATATCCGCTCAGAGACGATGGACAGATTGGGTGATGCGGGAGTCACGACGGATGATATTGACCGTTTGCAATCTGCTAATCCAGGTGTGCAATATCTGAATGAGGCCTTGCAACGTGTCAAAGATGAAGGGCTTGTCAACAACTCGGCTGGCGAAGAACAAAGCGACAAATATAGCGATCCTGGCTTCTTTACCGCCTATATCATGCCAATTATCATACTGATTGTTGTTGCTATTGTTGGTGCGTTGATCACGATCCTTTCTTCATTATTCGATGTCATCCCCACCATCAAAGGCTTCTTTATTAAACGTGAAATTGATCCCAACCTGGAGGCCGAACTCCGGCGTCGGGCGGCCGTCAAGGAAGCTGCCAAACAAAAGACTACCTTCGACACACCGCCTGTCAGGCAATTCATGTCTACCTATCTGGCGGGCGACAACTATTATGACGACTCGTTCGCCATCGAATTAGAAGATAATACATTTTTGGGCGAGTGTGGTTCCGGCATCTCTGAAACCATTGGCGTCGGGGATCCTAAGAAGGTTACTGCGTCCGAAGCCTGGCTATTTGATAAGAACGATATCAGCACCATCACGCATGTATTGATGTCTGAACATGCCTACTATGATGAGGCTCTACGTGCGAAATTAGCGCCGCGTGGCGAAGCAGTATTAGCACGCGAAGGCGAAGTCACGGTTCTAGAGTCGCAGACATTACGGGCCGAGGTACGGATCATCAGTTTGGAATATGCGGCTGGCAGTGCGATTCCCGACAGCGTACTTGAGCGTTTGACGGTTGAAATTGCAGTCTGGCAAAAGGAAGGCGCAGTCGAAACTGGACCTGAACTGCCGATTACTCCCTTAGCGGCATCTGCACCGCCACCGCAGCAGCGCCCACCACAAGGGCCACCACCGCAGCAACAACCACCGATGCCGCCGCCACAACAGCGCCCACCGATGCCGCCACCGCAGCAGCGCCCACCACAAGGGCCACCACCGCCGCAGCGTTCACCAATGCCGCCACCGCAACAACGACCACCGCAAGGAGCACCACCGCCGCAGCGTTCGCCGATGCCACCGCCACAACAGCGTCCATCGCAGGGGCCACCGCCACAACGGCCACCGATGCCGCCACCGCAACGACGGCCACCGCCACCACGACCACCACAGGGACCGGGCGGACAACCACCGCCATCGCCTTTTGGTGATACGGGGGAAGTCGATCTTTAGGCAACTTGTGTGACAGTACGACTTTCGCCGAAATATAATAAATACAAGGCGGGCCAGTTGATGACCCGCCTCTTGATTGCAAGGTGTTTGTAACAATGATCAATTGGCAACAAACAGTTTTCCTGTTCCCTGGTCAGGGATCACAGGTCGTTGGAATGGGAGCTGAAATCGCTGCTCAATATCCCATTGCCCGTGCCCTATACGATCAAGCTGATGATATCCTAGGGTTTTCCTTAAGCCAGATGTGTTTTGAAGGCCCTGCCGATGATCTCAACAATACCATCAATACCCAACCGGCGCTGTATGTTACCAGTCTGGCAATTTGGGAGGCATTTCGTCAGGAAACTTCTGATGCCCAACCCGCTATGATTGCCGGACACAGTTTGGGCGAAATCACGGCTTTGGCAGCCGCAGGTGCAATTGAGTTCGAACCAGGCCTGCGATTGGTGCGCGAACGTGGGCGACTGATGGCCGAAGCTGGCGAACAGTCGCCAGGCGCAATGGCAGCCATTTTGGGTTTGGATGTAGATGTTGTGCAAGCAGTGTGCCAAGAAGCATCAGAAGCGGCTGGGAAACCGTTGGTTTTGGCGAACGATAATTGCCCTGGACAAATTGTGATTTCGGGTGATAGCGCTGCACTCGACCATGCGCTACCGTTGGCGAAGGAACGTGGCGCACGTCGAGCAATCAAGCTCGCGGTCAGTGTGGCAGCCCATTCACCATTGATGGCCTATTCGTCACAAGCGTATCGTGAAGCGGTGTTGAATACGCCGATCAAGCTCCCCCAAATTCCGGTGGTTGGCAATTCCAATGTTGATTTTTTGGCGACTGAGCAGATGATCCAGGATGAATTGAGCAACCAATTGACCTCACCTGTACGCTGGACAGAGAGCATTCAATTCATGCAAAAACAGGGCATGACGACTTTCATTGAATTCGGCCCGAAAGGTGTGTTGAAGGGGCTGTTGAGGAAAATTGACCGTGATGCCACCGGCATTTCATTGGAAAAACCGGCGGATCTTGAAGCTCTGTTGCAAGCATAAATCAAAGTGGCGGCCTAACCCTCGGACCGCCACATAGTTTCTCAGATCAACAGCATTTCTGCTTTTGACCCGGATGTGCATTGGCTTCCCGGCCAGATGCATGACACCTGAACAGGTCTCCATACCACATAAGGAAACCCGCCAGGCTATTATAACCTGCGGGCTGAATTGGAATGAAGGGCAGGCAGAGCATCCTGCCCTATAGATCACTTGATTTAACCACCCATCTCAGCTTCGAGCATGGTAATGGTGTACTTTGACAACGTACAGTATATTTCAACAACCCTAGGCAGAAGAGCTTTAGCTCAAACTAACCTCAGCGTATGCGTCAATTATTCACTCAGAGCCGCGATGCTCCATTCCAGCAAATCAATCGTGTAATCTGGATTATGCATGCCATGGCTGTGATCTTGATAGATTGCTCTGTAGTTCCACAGCGCAGCGGCTTCGGTTTCGGGGTATTCCCCAACCACCGGGTGGTAGCCATGTTCGTCATCACCGTCGAGCATGCCTTTGGCGACCAGGAGGCCCTGGAGTTCAGCAAACAGTTCGTTGTACTGGGTCTGTACGCCTTCGATGTCAAAGCTTTCGGCATCTTCATGGCATTCCAGGCAGGCATCGAGAGTCGCTTCAAAGGAGTGATTACCACCGACAAGGTGGCAGGTCACGCATGTGTTTTCGGCATCTGCGTAGTGCCAAGACTCTTCACCTTCAACGTCTCCGGCTCCGTTAACACCAAGCAACATAGCGGCTTGCATCCCATAATGCGGTCCCCAGTGTGTACTGCTAACATTCGCGATACCTTCTTCGGCCTCAAACATTCGGCGTGGCTGGTGACAGTTGGCACACAGGTTACCTGTGCCACCATCAAACGTGACACCTTCAAAGATAGCGAGGTTAACTGGGTCGGTGGTTTCCAGTGACCAATCATCAACGGTATAGGTGGTGTGGATGTTGTGGCAGGTACGGCAGTCCTGGCGGGTCGGATTGGGGTCGCCCTCTTCGAGCTCAGTGAAGTTTTGTCCAGCGCCGATCATGGCAGAGAAGGCACCACCAGAGTGGCAACCAGCGCAGCTAGCCCTTGTGCCGCGGATATACGAGGCACCCGTACCATGTACTGATTCTTCCCAGGCAGTCTCTCTGCCGGAGATGGTCGGTTCTTCACTATGGCAAGCGACACAGTCGCCATCGGGGTCGTCTTGAGCGAGTGTAGTATCTGTAGAACTGTGGCTGACCATGGCTATCATGACCAGGGCTAATCCCGCAAATACAAATAGTAAAGCAAGTTTTTTCGACATTGTATTTCCTCCAGATAGTAGATAGTGGCTTGAAGATTACAATCTAGAAAACGTTCGATAGAATTTCCTCAATGGCTCTATACGTCGTCAAAGACAATTGTACACTTGAAGCGGCAAAATTTGGTGAAGCTCCAGTAAACATTATGGATGGGCGTTAGCTTCTCGGCCAGCCGCATGACAGACTGAACAGGTTTCAATGCCACTCTCGGTTGTCTGCAATTCAGCATGGCCGCCAGCGGCTACACTGTCATGACACGACATACAGACGGCAGTTTCAGGCAATATTTCGCTAAGGACATCACCTTCTTCACCAAAAACGGTCACAGGTTGCGTGCCAGCGTCCAACGGCAGCAGGTAGGTGCCCGGCAAGTGGCAGGTTTCACAAACAGTGATAATGCCAGGAAACGCAACGCTGCTGTAGTCGTGGAAGCTGCTGTTATGCCCATAAACTGTGTATGGGGTGTTGAGATCGCCGCCCATGTGAATCTGATGGATCATAAAGCGGAAGTCGATGGTTGTCGGCAGGTCCGTACTGTCTTCAGGAATTTCTTCCAGATCGTTGGCGAATGGATTGTGGCAAAGCACACAATGTTCTACCGCCCGGCGATTGGTACCGTGGAACGCCAAATCCTGATGGCAGACGTGGCACAATTCTTGATCGACGATTTGACGACGTGGCATGGCTTCGCCGCCTTCCACGTTGACATACGAAACTACATTGAAGCCAGGAACTCGTACCGGATCCTCGACGTCATCAATAGTTTCTTCGATGCGGCCTTCGATACCGAAGGCATAGGTTCCGGTAGCATCTTCAGGCAACACATATTCCATCGTGTAGCTATAAGCGCCGTCTCCTGCATCTTCAACATTCGGTTCAGGAGCATCCTCAGCCGCCCGGAAGATCGTCTCGATGTGCATATTGGTGTAGTCAGTAGTCGGACCAGCAACTACGATCGAGAGGCGATTCATGTCGCCTGGTGCAATTGGATCGCCAGCGTTAGTCGTAAGTTTGAAGGTAATCGTGGGCGATGAACCTGCTACGGCGTTTTCGACTGCCATGATCTCGAAGTTCAACCCGGCGATTTGTTCTGAGAAGCGCGGAATCACATGCACGCCGTAGATCGACTCTTCATCGAAGGTCATATCGGTGGTATGGCACTCCACACATTCTTCATCGGTCCTGGGACGGCCCACATGGTTAGTGGCCGTTGTAGCGTCCACATCATCGTGGCACGAGCCACAAGCAGCATTGCTTGGGACTGAGAAACCACGAGCCGCATCCGGGCCAGTATGGCAGGTCTGGCAATTGCGGAGATCCTGTGACCACACGATATGTGAATAGTCATGAACGCTCTGACGGTGACCGACAATGAAGTATTCTCCACCTTCTTGAACGCTGGGTAGTTCTTCACCTGCATGAATCTGGTGAATCATCACTTTCATATCCACCGAGAATCCAGATTCCGGATCCACCGCTTGTGGCGTATGACACAGATTGCAATACTCGAATTCCTGGCGATTGCCACCATGGAATTCAAGTTGATAGTGGCACGTGTTGCAGGTTTCGGTGGTGGAGACCAGGCGGGTAATGGGTTCACCGCCGGATGGCACCCAACTGAAAGTCGGATTTTCCGCTATGGTGCGCGGATCACGATAAACGCCCATACCGACAGTGTGTGTGAGATCAGGATTATAGTCTTCGCCCAGCGGTTCGGCAAAGGTATAGCTATATTGCCCCGGTCCCAGCTCGACATACTCGCCTTCACCACCTTCAAAGGTCGGTTGTATGGCGCTAGCGAGCGCTGGTTGGCGGGTCTCACCATTAAAGACGTACTCCGCTCCCTCGACCTCACGAGTAATATAGCTAACATATTGCGAGAGGCCGGTTTCTTCATCAACCTCGAGTCGGGCGAAGAGGAAGCGCATATTGGCAACATCGTCCCTGCTGAGAGGTACGCCTGCGCCGTCATCCATCTTGAAGGTGACGGTCACGAAACCCCCTTCATCCACGACAGCGTCGGTAATCTCGACGTTTAGTCCAGGGCCAGCACCAGCAGCAACAATGGATGCCGCGTCGCCGGAGTCTTGTTCGCCTTGAACACCGGAACTGATGCTGAAAATAAGCAAGAAACCCACAATCATGATCGCTATTGCGGTCAAGCGGGGTACGTTTCTCTTCATAATACTCACTCCCTAATGGATTAATGTGTGCCTTCAGTGAAGCTGCCAGGCAATGCACACGTTTTCAACTTCTACAATGGCATCTTTATTAATCAATCTTCTTTTCTCTGTCAGAGTACCTCCTTTTCGCTCCCGAATGTCAAAGGCCCACGAGGGGATCATAGGGATTATCATGGCGTGTATACACGATGGTAGGTTTTTCGATAGGTGTCTACAAGTGACAAATCACACTGTTTCGCCTGACAATCTGATAGTACAGTAGTACAGACACCCTGGCGTAAAATGGCACTAACACTGCCAGTTGCACCACGATTCACCGTTAGTATTTTCAATTTGAAAAACGTGTGAAATCAGGATAGCGATGTTTGACTTTGCCTTAAATCCGACTTATACTTTCAGGCAAAGTGAGGAAGTTGATAGATATGTATAAAGCACCTGGTGAAATGGTTTTAGAAGGGTGTCTATCAGAGGCACGCGGTGATTGAGGCGCGTGTCTCTTTGTTTTTGTGTTCCGTACATAAGTACCTAAAGGAGATGTGCAGAAATGGACTCAGCAATGATCGGCAAAATTAAGAAAGCTAAAGAATACGCCGAGCAACCTGAACTGATGCAGTTCATTAATTTCGAGATTGATTTCCAGGGCGGCAACAGCAATCATCTCGTCAGTTTCGATCAGGGCAAATGGCATTGTAATTGCAGCTTCTTCCGCACACATGATGTTTGTAGTCATACCATGGCACTGGAGCGCGTATTAAGCGATATGCTCCAACGCGAACACGCAACTGAATGATATATTCTCAAGAATCAAAAAGCCCGGCCAGGCGTATACGGCGGGCTTTTTTGCTGTAAAGCCTATTAAATCTACAGGTCGTATGATCCACCAGGATCTAACACAATCGCGCTAGAGAGTGTCTGCTTGCTGACCTCGTTTGCCCAATGTGCTGCGTCCTGCATAATGGGCGGGAATGTATTGTAATGGCAAGGTAGTACAAAGCGGGGTTTCAGCCATTGAATCGCCTGAATAGACTCGTCTGGCCCCATGGTAAAATAGTCGCCAATCGGTACAATCGCTATATCCAACCCCTTATTGCCAATCAACTGCATGTCCGAAAACAGAGCTGTATCACCTGCATGGAAAATCTTCATGCCGCTGTTCAATGTGATAATCAAGCCGTTAGGAGACCCCCCGTAGCTGCCATCTGGCATGGATGAACTGTGGAATGCCAGTGTCAAATAGACGCTCCCGAACGCAAGGTTATCCGTTCCGCCCGTGTTCGGTGTACTGATATTTTCCACACCCTGTTTACTGACCCAGCTTGCCACTTCGTAGTTGCCAACCACTGTCGCACCTGTACGCTGGGCAATGGCGACCGTATCGCCCACATGATCGCCGTGTCCGTGTGTCAGCAGGATGAAATCAGCATCCAAATCGTCAGGGCTAACGGTTGCTATCGGATTGCCGCTCAAGAAGGGGTCAATCAAGATCGTATGCTCATCAGTTTTGATTTGAAAAGCCGAATGCCCGAACCATGTAATTTTTGTGCCCATTAAATCTATCACTCCTCAAGCATTAACTTTCGTTGGCCTGGAGTATAGAAGAAAAATAAATCGTGGGCAACAGAATCGCCCTTTGCTCCGCCTGCATTTATAATGACGGCGTGGAGGTTAACGTGATTAAATTGCTGCATTTTGCCGATGTGCATATCGGCATGGAAAACTATGGACGTACTGACCCTCGTACCGGTCTCTCGACTCGTGTAATGGATTTTTTGCGCCGCATGGATGAGATGATCGAATATGCCCGTGAACGCGAGGTGGATATTGCGATTTTCGCGGGTGATGCCTTCAAGAATCGTAATCCAAATCCCACCTACCAGCGCGAATTCGCCTGGCGGATCCTGGATCTGGCGGAGCTTTGCCCAGTGGTGTTGTTAGTCGGGAATCATGATCTGCCAATCAACATCCAGAAGGCCTCCAGTGTGGAAATTTACGATACGCTGCGAGTTCCTAATGTCATTCTGGGTGATTCGTACAAGTTGCATCACATCGAGACGAAATCCGGGCCGATTCAAGTTGCTACCGCACCGTATCCTATCCGTGCCCGTTTGTTGGAAGATGCGGTGCGGCGCACCATCACCGATCTGGATGCACTTGTGCAGGAACGCCTGGAACTCATCATTCGTGATTTGGCACAGGAGGCAGCGGAATCTGATACGCCGCGTATCCTCACTGGTCATTTTAGTGTATTTGGGGCGATGCACGGCAGTGAGAAACAGGTCATGTTGGGACGCGATATTGCGATTACGCTTGCCAATCTCGCTGACCCAGCCTGGGACTACGTGGCATTGGGTCATATCCACAAACACCAAAATTTGACCGATGACCGCGACGATCTGCCTTCAGTGGTTTATAGCGGCAGTCTGGAACGCATTGACTTTGGCGAGGAAGGCGACACGAAAGGTTTTGTTTGGGCGGAGGTGGAACGTGGATCAACGACCTGGGAATTTGTGTCAGTTGATGCGCGGCCATTTCTGACCTTGCGTGTTGATGTGCGGCAGGCTGGCGATCCAATGCAAGCTATCCTCGACAAAATCCAGCGCCACGATGTCACTGATGCCATTGTGCGCGTCATCATCAACGCTGACGTGGAAACTAATTCGCTTATCAACCCAGTGGTTATCGAACGCACATTGCGAGAAGCTGGAGCCAGCGCCATCGGGGCTATTCAGCGTGATGTTGAGCAGCCGACCCGAATGCGGCTTGGTCCCACGCCAGAAGGTTTGGCTCCTGACGAATTGCTGGAACGTTACTTATTGAGCAAGGAGGTTTCCCCTGATCGGATTGCACGGTTGATGGAAGCGGCGGAGCAGATCTTCAACAAGCCAGAGTAACGACTAATCGGCCTGTTGTCTGGCAATGCGTCCCAATTCGCGCAGCGTCAACGCCATGCGCTCATCACGCAGCAGTGGTGTGCGGCTGCGTGATTGCTGGATTTTGCTGAGATTGACTTCCTGTACGACCAATGCCTCATCGAATTGGGGAGCCTGCATGACAATACTCCCATTAGGATCAGCGATCATGCTGCCGCCCCAGAAGATTTCACCTTGCTCGAACCCAACTCGATTGCAATGCACCACATACGACGTATAGAACGCACTATACGATTGAATAAGGCGATTGACCCGATGCGAGGTTTCCAGCCCATCCTCTGAACTAATGCCGCGCCCCGGACTGGCACTATGCAGCAAGAGTATATCGGCTCCGTCCATCCACAATACATACGACGTGGCAACATGCCAGAAATCCTCACAGATCAACATACCCACGCGTCCATAAGGGGTCTCAAACGCCCGGATCCGGTTCCCTGGTGCGAAGAAGCGTGCATCCTCGAAGAATGTATAGGTCGGCAGATACACCTTGCGATGGATGTGCAGTACCTCACCTCGGCTGATGTAGGCCGCTGCGATATAGAAATGGCCGCGTCTGTCTCGTTCCACGAACCCGACCATTGTGTCCATCTGGTACTGTCGGGAAGTGTTGCACAATGTCTGTAATTCTGGCCCGGCCGTGGTCATCGCCACATCATCTACTAAATCGCGCAAATAGTAGCCCGTTAGCGACAGTTCTGGAAATACAATGAGATCCACGCTTTGTTCGGCGGCCTGCGCCATCAGCTGCATATGTGATTGCAAATTGGCCTGTACATCGCCGAATTTTGGATAACATTGTGCCAATCCGATTGTGAGGGTATCCATCTGCTTTGTCGTTTCACTTCTAAATTCATCTACAATCCGCTTCTCATTATAGCCACTTCTCGCCAAAATCAGGCGGGCTGTTATACTTGCTGGCACGATCATTTCTGAAAGATAGAGTGCAAAAGGCATGAATTTAATGGTAGATCCCCTACTAAACTGGCGCGACCAGTTTCCCATTTTGCAGACAACAAACTATATGGTCAGTAATTCGCTTGGTGCGATGCCGCGTGCGGTTTATGATACGCTGCAAAACTATGCCGACACCTGGGCTGGGCGCGGTGTACAAGCCTGGAGCGAAGGCTGGTGGGATTTGAATATCACCATCGGCAACAAAATCGCGGCCATCATCGGCGCACCGTCTGATACAGTTTCCATTCACCAGAATGTTTCGCTGGCGCAAGGCATTCTACTATCCTCTTTCGATTTCAACGGCCCGCGCAACAAAGTCGTCATCGAAAGCGGCATTTTCCCCTCAGTCTATTATGTGTTGCGTGGCATGTTGCCGCCGCATATTGAACTACATACAGTTGCCAGTGAGGATGGCGGCATTAGTGTGCCTACCCAGAAAATTATTGACGCCATTGACGAACGCACGTTGCTGGTTCCAATCAGCCATGTTCTGTTTCGTAGCGCCTATATCCTGGATGCCAAAGCCATCATCGAGAAAGCGCATCAAGTCGGAGCCACGGTTATTCTGGATGGCTATCACGCTGTCGGGATTGTGCCCATAGATGTGCAGACATTGAATGTCGATTACTACCTGGGTGGCGTTTTGAAATGGATGTGTGGCGGGCCGGGTGGCGTATTTCTCTATGCGCGTCAGGATCATCTCAAAACAGCACGGCCTGGCCTTACGGGTTGGATGGCTCACCAACGCCCCTTTGACTTTGAGGTGGCTGATATTGAGTTGCGTGATGATGCCTTCCGTTTTTTGAACGGCACATCCGCCATTCCATCGCTCTATGCTATTCAGCCCGGCATCGACATCATTGCCGAAGTGGGTGTCGAGAATATCCGCCGCAAATCCATGCGCCAGACGGCTTTGCTGATTGAGTTGGCGGAGGCAGCAAGCATTGAGATCCACTCGCCACGCAATCCTGCCGAACGCGGCGGTACAGTCGTCATTAATCCGCCTCATGCCTACGAAGTCTCCCGTGAATTGCTGGCTCGCAATATCATCATCGACTACCGTCCCCAGGCTGGCATCCGCGTGTCGCCTCATTTTTATAATAGCGATGACGAGGTGCGCGACACCATCGCGGCTATGCAGGACATTCTGGATAGCGGGGTATGGCAACAACATGCTGTCTCGCGTACATTTGTCACATAGATGGAGAAATTTTCATGTCAAAGATCTACGACATTAGCCGTACTCTCTCGCCTGATCTCTTTGTATGGCCCGGCGATGCGCCCTTTTCATTCCAGCACGTGGTGACTAGAGCTGCTGGCGCACCAGTTAATGTGACCTCACTCACCTTCGGTGCCCACACAGGTAGCCACGTCGATGCTCCCTATCATTATGACGATGCTGGCGCTCATCCCGCTGAACTTTCCCTAGATGTTTATATCGGCCCGGCCCATGTCGTGACCATCGAACGGAAGCATGGGGGCATTGTTCCGGCGGACTTCGACCATGCTGATTTGACGGGCGCTCGACGCTTGTTGATACACACCTGGGTCAGCGATAACCCTGACGATACATGGCCCGATGGTTTTCCTCATCCCACCATTGAACTGGTCGATTGGCTGGCGGAGTTGGGGGTGATGTTGCTCGGTGTCGATATGCCCTCGGTGGATCGTTTCGGAGATGATAGCTTGCCCTGCCACCATCGCCTGAACCACCATGATATTTTCATTATGGAAACACTATGTCTGGCGGGTGTGCCGGATGGCGTTTATGAACTGATTGCTTTGCCATTGAAGATCGCCGATGTTTGCGGCAGTCCGGTGCGGGCTATCTTGCGGAGTCTGTAGCAAAGTAACTGAAAGGGGCGGATGAGGGTGACACACGTAACACCAGTGAGCGCGGCTTTCCTGGGGATATTCTTTATCAGCCTGGTGGGTTTCTATATTGCCATCCGGCGCAAATCCGTGCGACCATCACTGGGAGGCATTATGGCGACGATCATCAATACTACAACTCTCGTTGCTTTTGGCATCATCAACCCAGATATTGGTAATGATTGGGCAATTCTGGGTGGCTTGTTAGTGGGTTTGATTTTCAGTGGCGCGATGGTGGGCTTGGCGGTGTTTTTTCTACAAAACGAGGCAGAAAGCTTTAAATGGGGAGGGCGTCGATAAGGCGTTGTTTGCCCAACTATGGGGCGTAGGGTATTAGGCCGTAATTTGTGATAAAGTGAAAGCAAAACCCGAACGAATTGCGGATAATCAATGGATCAATCTGAATCGAAGCAACCCCCGGTGATACCGCCGGACGATGATGAAAAAACAGCCCCCAGCGGATTGCCGCCAGGCCAACTGGATAGTACCAGTGAACCGACCATGCCTATGTTCCGGCAACCTGTCGAGCCTGCTGAAGACCCGACACAACCTGGCGAACACTCGCCCGTTACTCGCGGCGCTTCTTATGAACGGCCACCCCAACCGCCGCCGCCGCCACTTCTGGAACCACGCTCCCCGTATGCCCGCCCACCAGAGCAACCGGTTTACCAACAACCAGCGCCGTCTCCACAGTATCCACCACAGGGGCAACCTCCGGCAACGTCCCGGCAACGTCCCCGGAGACGTTATCGGAAACGCCGCACTGGACGTCGCGGAATTTCATGCAGTCCCAGTTGCCTGGTGGGATGTTTGGGCGTTGTGGGGGTTATGCTCATTACCATGTTGGTGGGCACTTGGGTGGTATATGCCAGTTACTCCAATCGCATTGATGAGCGCCTGGATGTGTTTGATCAACGGGTGGCCGATCAGAATTTCGAGTCAACGTTCCTCTATGACCGCCAGGGCCATGAATTATATGAAATCGTAGGCCAGGGCCGCCGCGAACGCATCCCGTTGTCGGAGATTCCCGATGTTGTACGCTTTGCCACCATTGCATTAGAAGACGACACTTTCTATGACAACATCGGTGTGGATATTCCCAGCATCATCCGATCTGCACGGGACTATGTACAAGCTGGCGGTGTGGTGTCGGGAGCCAGCACCATCACGCAACAATTGGTGCGCGATGTGTTATTTGAAGGCGATTATCGTTATGAACGCACACTCCGTCGCAAAATGGACGAGGCATTGCTAGCAGTCGTCCTGACGCGCCGCAAAAGCAAAGACGAAATCCTGGAACTCTATCTGAATAATATCAACTATGGCAATTTAGCATATGGGATTGAAGCGGCGGCTCAGGTTCATTTCGGAAAATCAGCCCGTGAACTGGAACTTCATGAAGCGGCGCTGTTGGCTGGATTGCCCCAGGCTCCCTATATCCTCAATCCACTGAGCCATGATCCTGAAATCAAGAAATTGGTAGAAGATCGCCAGCATTTGGTATTGGATTTGATGGTGGAAGAAGGCTATATCACTCGTGCTGAAGCGGATGCTGCCAAACAAAGCCCGTTGATTTATGCCAATCCGGATATCCCGCTGGATACCGCGCCACATTTTGTCGTCTATGCCCGCGATGAGTTGATCTTGCTTTTCAAATCACAATACGAGGCACAGGGGTATTTGCCGGATGATGCCGAAAAGCTGGCCGAATCAATTGTCTCTGATGGCGGTTTGCGGGTGTATACCAGTGTTGATCTGAACCTGCAAGCTGTCGCAGAGCAAGCGGCTGTTCAAAATGTGGCGGCTTTGCGCGATGCCCATAATCTGACTAATGCGTCAATTGTGGCGATTGATCCCCGGACCGGTGAAATTCTGGCGATGGTCGGCAGCGTGAATTTTGATGATCCGGTGATTGATGGACAGGTGAATGTGGCGCTGGCGATGCGACAACCCGGCAGCACCATGAAACCCTTTACCTATTCGGCGGCTATGGAGCAGGGGTGGGTTCCGGCCAATATTATCTGGGATACGGAGACGCACATTGATATTCCCGGTTATGGCACGTATAGCCCGGTAAACTATGATAACCGATGGCACGGACCAGTTCATGTTCGAGATGCCCTCGCCAACTCCTACAACATTCCGGCAGTCCAAACCTTGCGCCAGGTCGGCGTTCCCTATTTGCTGGACTTTATGCGCCGGTTTGGCGTACACAGCTTGAATCAGGATGCGTCCCAATATGGTCTATCGTTAACGCTAGGCGGCGGCGATGTGACATTGCTGGAGTTGACCAACGCCTACGCGAATTTCGCACGTGGTGGCTACTACACGCCAACCCATGCCATCATTTGCGTCATTGATAATGAGGGCTTTGTTCTCTATGAATATGAAGGGGGCTGTCCGGAAGGCGCTCGCACTGACCACACCCGTTTTGAGAGTGCCAGTCCTGTCCCAGTGATCGACCCGCGCATCGCATTTGTTATCAACGATATTCTGTCGGATAATGCTGCCCGTACTCCAGCGATGGGTGCAAGTAGCCCATTGAACACTGGTACGCTGTTGACGTCGGCCAAAACTGGCACGACCAATGATTTCCGCGACAATTGGACAGTGGGCTATACATCTGATTTGGTAGTGGGTGTATGGTCCGGCAACAGTGATAATACGCCGATGAATAACATTTCCGGATTACAGGGAGCGGCCCCAATTTGGCGTGACACGATGCTGGGCATGTATAACGTGCATCCTTTTGGCACACCCCAACTCATTGCGCCGCCCGGCATGTATCAAGCACGTATTTGCAACGTTAGGGGCTTGCGAGATCCGGCCTCGGAATGTATCTCTTTCCGGCAGGAATGGTTTTTCGAGGGATCGGTACTGACGCCAGACGGGCGTGGGGGCATGGTTCCGGCAGCACTGCCGCTTGCCAGCAACCAGCCACCACCATCTGAATATGGCCCGCAAATCCAGGAGGTGCAGCCCGGCATTGTGCGAACTTATGTGCGCCCTCTCACTCCTGACCAGACCGCCATCCTAGCCGCACAAAATCCAGGGTCCGCTGCACAGGAGTATTGCATGGTTCCGGTTGAAGTGTTGTCTTCGGTGTCTGATGCCCAAATATTGCTGTTTGCTGAGGCACCGCCGGATGCCAATGATGCTCGTTACACCTACCGTTGGGCGATCCCGCAGAATTATGCCATCTTGCCCCAATTCGCGTGTACACCGGAGACAATTTCGGGCGGGTTGCCGACGGTTGGCGGTGGTAGTGGCGGCGGTGTTGAGCGTGAAATCACCACTAATGTTGATCCCTACCGCATCTATTGTCATGCTGATAACAGTATTGAAGTTTATCGAATTGTCAGTGGGGCGGGTGTTCCGGCACTGCTGGCAACCGCTACCGATATTGCAGTGGTGGGTGTGCCCGCCACCAATACACTCATCAAACAGGGTGATGCCAATATTCGACTATATCGCTTGATTACAGGAGAGTTTCAGGTTAACGCACCCATTGGCACCGACCCAAATGGATTTGTGCGTACTTGGTCGGGGTGCTATTAATAAGAACAAAAATCCCCCAAAATGGGGGAAATATTTGGTGGTCGCGGGGGCAGGATTCGAACCTGCGACCTCCGGGTTATGAGCCCGACGAGCTGCCACTGCTCCACCCCGCAAGATTGTGCAAATCTTAACAATACCCGTGAGGGTTGTCAAGGGTCAGTCGGTAGCTCGACGGTAGACTCATTGCCATATCATCGATGTGCCGTGTAAGTTGTGAGCCATTGCAACAGTCGCGCAAACGCATCGTTGGGAGACGGTGCACGGCTTGATCAGGCACATCGGCAAATGAAAATACCCTGCTGTGTTCATCACAGCAAGGTATTTATATTGCAAACAATTAGCGATCAGGCCGGTGATGGTGCAGTGCCAATGTTCGGCAAATCACCACCGCGATCCTCAGCAGATGGATAGGTGGAAGTAGGCGTCTGGCGCGAAGCCGTTGCCTGCGGAGATGGCGGCGTGTGAACAGGTCGCTCACCGACCAACTCCAGGAACTCCTCACGTCCTATTGTTTCTACTTCCAACAGCCGCTCGGAAATCAGATCCAGTTCGTCACGGTGTTCATGCAAGATTTCCAATGCTATCTCGTAGCGTTCGGTGATGAACTGATGAACTTCTTCATCAATGGCTTGGGCCACATCTTCGCCATAATCGCGTTGCTCGCTGATTTCGCGACCCAGGAAGATTAACTCTTCGCGTTGTCCAAAGACGCGCGGGCCAAGACGCTTGCTCATGCCCCAACGGGTCACCATTGTCCGCGCCAGTTGAGTAACACGCTCCAAATCATTGGCCGCCCCATTGGTAATTTCACCGAAGACCAATTCTTCAGCAGCTCGACCACCTAGCAATGCCGAAATTGTTTGCAGGAATTCGGCGCGGCTGCCCAGCGCCGAGTCATCTTCTGGCATGGTCCAAGTGACACCACCAGCCATCCCCCGCGAAACAATGGTGATTTTGCGAACCAGGTGCGTCAGTGGTTGATAATGATGCGTCAGTGCGTGGCCTACTTCATGATAAGCAATGATACGGCGCTCTTCGGGTGTGATAATGCGGCTCTTGCGTTCTGGGCCGAGAATGACACGTTCAGTAGCTTCCTCGAAATCACGCTGACTGATAGATTTCTTGTTTTTACGGGCAGCGACAATCGCAGCCTCGTTAACCAGATTGGCGATGTCAGCTCCTACAAAGCCGGGGATAGATTTGGCGATCTGATCTACAGAAACATCATTGCCCAGCGGTTTGCCACGAGTATGAACTTTGAGGATAGCCTCGCGTCCGCGCAAATCGGGGCGATCAATCACTACACGCCGATCAAAACGTCCGGGGCGCATCAGCGCGGGGTCAAGGATGTCAGGACGGTTGGTGGCGGCGACAATGATGATATTGGTGTCAGTATCAAAGCCATCCATTTCCACCAAAATTTGATTCAAGGTTTGTTCGCGCTCATCATGGCTGCCGCCCAAACCAGCTCCACGTTGACGGCCAACAGCATCAATCTCGTCAATGAAAATGATGCATGGGCTATGACGCTTGGCTTGCTCGAACAAGTCACGCACACGGCTGGCCCCGACACCGACGAACATTTCAACGAACTCGGAACCGGAAATGCCGAAGAAGGGCACACCAGCCTCGCCCGCCACCGCTTTCGCCAGTAGAGTCTTGCCTGTGCCAGGGCGTCCAACGAGCAACACGCCTTTAGGAATGCGAGCGCCCAGTTGGATAAATTTTTCCGGCTCTTTGAGGAACTCAACGACTTCTTTCAGTTCCTCTTTAGATTCTTCGACGCCCGCGACATCGTCAAATGTGACGTTCGACTGGTCGCCGCTGAACAAACGGGCACGGCTGCGCCCAAACTGCATCGCCTGATTGTTGCTGCCTTGTGCCTGGCGTACCATCAGGAATAAAAAGGCAGCAATCAGAATGAGTGGCAAGAGGCCAGTCAAGATACCTAGCCATGGGCCGAGACCACCACCACTCTTATAGTTGAAATCAATTGCTTCAACATGATCGGTGGATGCACCATGAGCAATCAGCAGATCGGGTAAATTCTCAACATTGGCATCAATCCGTGATTCAAGTTCTGGCGTCTCACTGCCTTTGAGTGTTACTTTCAGATCGGTTTCAGAGCGTTCGATACGCTCTACCTCGCCGCTGTTGATTTTGTTCACCATCTCAGACAGCGTAACTTCTTCCGTACTGCTGGAGCCGCTGACGGTGAGGATAACGAGCAAAATGATGCCCAGAATAACTATCCAGATGAGGGAGTTCCGGTAGCGTGGATTCTTCAAGACTGTCGCCCTTCAGGCCCTTGTCAGATGACAAAGACAAACGGGCCTCCTCCTTTCCTATTGGCTGATAAAGGTGAAGTCATGTACCTCAAAGGTTTTCTTTACAGGAAATTTCTCAAAAAAGTTTTTGGAGGTAGGCCATAGTATTCATCATGGATTATACGCGATTCAAGCCGAAAAGACTATGGTTACCCCATTATTCTAAGAAGAAATTAACTATAGGCTTGCCACACAAATATCCACAAAATGACGACACCAACCATGGCAATTAGGGCCACCACTGCCAGCATAAGTGTAACCATATCGAGCGATTGTGGTTCTGGAGAACGATAGCCCCGGCTTCGCATGACCTCTGGTTCTGGGGGCATTGTATAAGCGTATCCTCCTTCTGTATACTCGTAGTTTTGGGGTGGAGGTTCATGGACTGGTGCTGGATATGGCGATTGCACCGAGGCCATAGTCGGTGCTTCTTTGAAAAGATCTGAATGCTGCGGATCGGATTCTGCTGGAGAAGGAGGGGGTGGCACAGCATTCATGCCCGATGTCGCTTCTTGCCCTTGTTCTTTATAGGCAATCAGAATGCGCCCCAATTGGTCGGCTGTCAAATAGCGAGCTGATGGTTCTTTGGAAAGCACTTTTTGGACAATTCGATCCAGCGCAACCGGTACTTTTGAGTTAAGTTCGGAGATGCGTGGCGGTGCATCGCGGATGTGAGCCAATGCTAGTTCTTGCTGATCAGTTGCCATAAACGGCAAACGCCCAGTCAGCATCTCAAACAGTACAACCCCAATGGAATATACATCGGATGATGGGGTGGGGTATTCGCCTTGTGCCTGCTCTGGTGCAAAGTAATGTGGGCTGCCCCATACCACTTTCTGGCGCTCTTGCGGCTTAGTCATTGCTAACGCCTGGGCGATCCCGAAATCTGTCACCTTGACACGATCCCCTTCATTGACAAGGATGTTCTGGGGTTTGACATCGGCATGGACGAGACCAGCACGATGCGCATAGCCAATGCCTGCACAAACCTGAATGGTAAGATCCAGAACACGCTCGACGGATAGCGGACCTTTGGCCTTAATGATCTTCTTCAAGTCCTGACCATCCAGGAATTCCATCACCATATAATAGGTGTTACCATCCTGGCCGACATCATGTACTGTGACAAGATTAGGGTGGGCTAAGTTAGCAACATTGCGGGCTTCCTGGCGAAAACGAATCAAAAACGATTGGTCGCTGGTCAGTGATGGCCGCAATATTTTGATGGCGACAGTGCGCCCCAAAGCCAGGTCTGTGGCTTTGTAGATGACAGCCATGCCACCTGACCCAATTTGAGACACCAAGCGATAGCGTCCATTTAATAATTGTTCGTGCTGCATTGATCCACTCACCGTTTCTTCCTGGGGGGCTGATATTGTTGCAGCAAAGCCTTCAGGTTGCCCAGATGCAGGTTTTGTACCTCACCGTTGAGCGGGATGCGGCTCTTACCACATTGTTCAATATCAATGGTTTCCAGATAAGCCCCTGGATCGTCCTTAGTCAGCGCATTTTCGACATGTTCTTTCACTTTTTCCAGATAGGCCAAATCGGAGTCGATTTTGCGTTCGACTTCGCCGCGCAAAATCACTTCACCGTGCCCTTGCACCACATTTTCGTAGCTTTCGCCTTTAAGATTTTGTAGAGATTGGACAAAGTGATCGTAACTGCCATCCACGAAATATGGAATTGGCATCAAGGTGTCGGCGGCAAACAATACACGATCTTCTTTAACCAAGACTGTTATTGAGTCGTTGCTGTGCCCTGGCGAGTGGCGTAATTCGAGTGTTTTGTTGCCCAGGCGTATTTCCATAGTACCAGACTCAAAGACCAATTGTGGAAGGCGGATCGTCACATCTTGAAATGTACGAGAGCCTTGTTGGGCTTGTTTCAGGCTCGTTTTGCCAGTGCTTTGCAATTGATCATAGCATAAGGAGTGTGATGCGACAGTTGCACCATTAAAGAAACAAGTCCCATAAGTATGATCGGCATGATAATGCGTGTTGATGACATAGCGAACCTGTGTGTTAAGCCGTTGTTCCAGAAATTGATGGATGGCCCTGGTTTCTTCAGGGAAGACCATAGTATCAATTACAATGGCTCCTGCTGGCGTAATGACTGCGCCAGCCGTCACCTGAGCGTACAGGTTGCTCGTGAAGACGTAAATATCGTCTGCAACTCGTTCCCGTCGCATGAATAGTACAAGAATCCTCTGGTTTGTGGAGGCAGTCTGGGCGCTAGTATAACGGTTCGGAAAAGGTGAATCAAGATAGAAGGAATACTGTGGACGAGATGGCATAGATTCGGCTCGCACTGGACGCCTGCAATTTCATACAGAACAACATTCGATTCGCTATGTTTTGATCTTTTATGCCACAATAGATTTCCCCAAAACTTCCAGGTGTTCGGAGTCACTGATGTTTGATCGAAAAATCGCTACTACTTTGAGTTTTCTGGTTTTGATAATCACTATAATGTTTATTCCGCCAGTTCAAGCGCAAGGTGATTCACAGGTGCAAAAAATTACTGGCACACTAGAGTATCCCATCAGTGTTCACTATTACGACTTATCCGATTTTCAGGCCGAAGATACGCTGTACATCCATGCTCAGTCCATTGAGGCAGAACTGGAATTGGTTGTGACACTGTACAGCGATGATTATGAAACGGTTTTGGTATCGGAATATGCGGATTTGGTAGCTGGCGGCACTGTGTCGTTTAGCGGGATTATCCCGCCTGAAAATGTGTCAGGGCTTGGTTTGAGCGTGACCAATACTGGGCCAGTCGCTGGAGGGGATTATGAAATTACTATTGGCATTAATGAGCCGCTGGTATTAGACCAAACAGCCATCGAAACAACGACACGCCTGTGCGCCACATCACGACAATTGCGATTGCCACTAAAGGTGGCTGTAGGTCAGGTGTCACCACACCTACAAGCTGAACCTGGTCAAGCCAGATCGAAAGAGAAGGCCCAACAGAGCATCCAGGTAAAGCGGGTTGAGAGGGGCCAGATACCCTCAAGAGGACTTCGCAACGGCTGGTCAATATGGTAAAGGTTATACTGCTTGAACTCTAGTTCCCGGTGGTGCGTTCGTTCGCCCAGAGGAAGACTGACTGAAACCTCTGACGCAGCAGTAGGAGGGGTATTCGGGTGTGCCCTCCGAAGGACACCTGCTGCGAACACGATACAACGAGTATCGGCAAGGGAACGACCGGAGTACCTACGTTGACCTCAAAACGTCGCAATTGTACGGAATGTGGGATGGCCTAACGGGTGAGAACCCTATGGTCACGGAGCCTGCATAGTAGTCCGAGAATGGGAAAGCCATTCACATGGCGAAGGCAGGCAGGTAGTCTCGACATCCAAACAGGGAGGTACGCGAGATGCGAACAGCCGAAACTGTATTAGGTGTCATCCAAGCACGCGGCAGAAGAAAGTTACCATTGGAGGATGTCTATCGCCAACTCTACAATCCCAATCTATACTTGAAAGCCTATGCCAAGCTGTACAGTAATGATGGAGCAATGACACCCGGCGCGACGGAAGAAACGGTTGACGGGATGTCCCTCGAACGTATCAATAGCATCATTGAAGCCCTTCGGTATGAACGATATCGCTGGACACCAGTCCGACGAACCTACATCGAGAAAAAGCGCAGTACCCAGAAGCGCCCACTCGGTATCCCGACCTGGACAGATAAACTACTCCAAGAGGTTATCCGCGCTATTCTCGAAGCATACTACGAACCTCAGTTCAGTTCAGCTTCTCATGGATTTCGCCCCAATCGGGGATGTCACACAGCGTTGAAGGAAATAGAACGAACGTGGAAAGGAACACATTGGTTCATCGAAGGCGATATTGCAGGGTGTTTTGACAATATCGACCACGAAATTCTGATTGGCATTCTGGCCGAACAGATACATGATAACCGCTTTCTGCGGCTCATTCGCAATTTGCTTCGAGCGGGATATGTGGAGGAATGGAACTATCACACCACGATAAGTGGGACACCGCAAGGTGGCGTATGTAGTCCCATCTTAGCCAATATCTATCTGGATAAACTGGATAAATTTGTCAAACAAGACCTCTGCCCAGCCTATACTCAGGGGCAGCAGCGTAGACGCAACCCCACATATCAGAAACTCTTGTGGCAATCGCGGGAACAAAGGAATCGAGGAAACCGAGAGCAAGCCAAGCAACTACGGCGACAGATGCAGGAATTACCTGCACTCGACCCGCACGATCCGAACTACAGGCGACTGCGATATATTCGATATGCAGATGACATCTTGCTGGGATTTGCAGGCCCGAAAGCGGAAGCTGAAGAAATTAAGCGAAGTCTGGCAAACTATCTCCAGCAAACTCTTCATCTTGAACTCTCGCAAGAAAAGACCCTGATAACCCACGCCACAACGGAAGCAGCGCACTTTTTGGGCTATGCTATCAGTAATCAACTCGCGGACGATAAACGCAGTCCGGATGGTGGGCGGCGAACGAATGGGCGGATTGCATTGAAAGTGCCGAAAGGCACAGTAGACCGATACTGTACAGCCTATATGCGACACGGCAAACCCGTCCACCGCCCAGAACTGACATTCGAAAGTGATTACGCGATTGTTCGTTTATATCAGGACGAATATCGCGGTATTGTCCAGTATTACATGCTTGCCCAAAACGTTAGCAGCTTCTGGAAATTGCATTGGGTGATGCAAACATCACTGCTCAAAACACTGGCAAACAAACACAAAGCAACTCTTTCAAAGATGAGGGTTGAACAAATAAAACAAAGTTAACAAAACCTTGCGGAAGCACTCCGAAGTGGATACTTGTAGTTGTCTCTAACAAACACAAGACCAGAACGGAGTGTAGGATCATGATACTCCAACGGGAGGTCATGCAGCAAAACCGTGAAGTGAAGTTGGTGACCGTACCAGATGGATTCGCCAAAGATCGGGTAGCGCAACGCTACATAGCCTTTTTCGAGTGGTTAGATTGGACACAAGTACTCGAACGTGATGAAACCCAAGTTTATCCAGGACGCTTACCGCATTCCGAGGCATCATACATCAAGGCGTATTTGGTGATGGTTTGTGAGAAACACAGTACGGTGAGTACATTGCACCAATATCTGCTGGAACACCCAGCCCTGGTATGGGTCATTGGTTTTCGCGTTGTGGCCGATGAACAGCGTATTGAAGGCTTTGATGTTGAGGCGAGTATACCCACAGCGGGACATCTGCGACGTAAGCTCCAGACCCTGAATGATCGTGTGTTAACCGCGCTGCTGGCGGGTACAGTCGAAACACTGTGTGAGATTATCCCTGATCTGGGTGAAACAGTATCGCTGGATGTCAAACACATTTATGCTTACGTCAAAGCCAATAACCCGCGCACCTATGTCAAAGATCGCTATGATAAGACCCAGCAACCGTCGGGTGATCCGGATTGTCGATTAGGCGTGAAACGCAACCGGAACCAGGAAACCACCAGCGGTCAAACCAAAGTCGAAAAAGAATACCTTTGGGGCTATGGCACGGGTATCGCGGTGACACGCACGCCAGAGGGTGATGAGGTGGTACTGGCCGAATACACCCAACCCTTCAATGCCGCCGATGTTACATATGGATTGAGTTTGCTGGAACGGTCTCGCCGTAACCTGAAACGTCCGCCGCGCAATATCACGGCTGACGCGGCCTTCGATGCCTGGTACATGTATCAAGGCAGTGCTGAAGTAGGCGGCATTGCGGCTATCGCTTTGAACTTACGCGGACATCCAACCACCTGTTTTGGTGAAAATGGGTATCCCATTTGCGCCTGTAATGGCCTGGAAATGACACCGGGTTGTATTTGGATTGAAGATACTCACCGCTGCCAGAGTTTCACATGCTTTCACTGTCGCAACCATCGCATTCTCAATATCGAACCGGGGGGCTTGATGCGGCTACAATTGGATCGGCAGTCAGATGCCTACAAGAACATCTACAAACAGCGCACTGCTGCTGAACGCATCAACTCCCAGGCCAAAGAACACGGCATTGAGCGACCTCGACAACGTAACCAACAATCCGTTGCCCACCGAAATACCCTGATTTACATCGTGATCAATGTCAAGACGCTGCACCGTATTCATAAACGTAAACGTAATTCAAAATTGTCTCGGAGGGTTGCCTAATTTGTTCAACCCTCAAAGATGGCACGCAAGTATAGAGCTAATAAGGAGACCTCGGAAGGCACATATAAGTGTATAGAGGTAACAGTAGAGCGTGACAACAGCAAGCCATCACTGGTGGCCCATTTTGGTGGTATTCCCCTACGTCGGAAAAAGTCAGCAGTCCTTTATGACCAGAACCCTCAGCAAACACGATGGATTGGCTACAGCGAACTACTTGAACGCCTCTTGGCGAACGAGTGCGAACTCTGCGGTTCACAGCAGAACGTTGAAGTTCACCATATCCGCCGATTAGCTGATCTAAAGGTCAAGGGCCAGCGAGAAAAGCCAACCTGGATGAAGGTCATGGCAGCTAGAAGACGCAAAACCTTGATCGTCTGTAAGGACTGTCACACGAAAATCCATGCAGGACAATCCACTCGCCAACGGGCAATGGCTTGAGATTACTGGAGAGCCACGTGATACGGAAACGGTCATGCGTGGTTCGGAGGGGGCTTGATGGAAAAGTGCGCGATATGAGCGTAACTCGCCAGCCTGCTACCCTACGGCAACATTGAACCAAACCCGCACTGATGAATCAGAACACGAATGTGCAACGCCGCCTGTTGCAACAGCAGCGAGTCCTGAACCATCGCAGGTGTTAAACAACGCACTGGAATTAAGTTCGGGTATTCATCGCTATAATCTTCCCGATTTGAATGCAGGCGATACCTTGTATGTTTATGCTGGTGCATGGTGCAGCCGGCTTGATACCGTCATTCGGTTGATGAAAGATGGCGAAATTGTCGCTGAGAATGATGATTACTTCTCCGAAAATTTCAACTCTGCCCTGGTCTATGAAATACTCCGGTCCGGTGACTATCTTCTGGAGTTGACCAGCTATTCAGGTAATTCGCAGGGAGGGTATGAATTGCGAGTAGGAATAAATCATCCGGCTGTGCTAGAAGGTCGTAGTCGGGTGGGCGGTTCCAATGTCGCATTCTATGATAGTACCGATTCGTATGATGCTCGCAGCCGCAGACCGGTGCAAGTGATTGACGGGCGATTGAGTGGCTTTGGTGTCGTGATTGACGACTACGAGCTGTTGCAATTGCGGGCTGGCGATACTTTATATGTTTATATGGATCGCGTAGACTCGCGGATTGACCCTTATATCCGCTTGTTTTCACCTGATGCTCAACAACTTATTGCTGATGATGATAGTGCTGGCAACCTGAACGCACGTTTCGCTTATGACATTTCTCAGGACGGCAATTATCACCTGGAGGTGCTTTCGTGTTGTGGTGGTAGTTCTAGTGGGCGGTATCGGCTGACTATTGGCATTAACGAGAATGATGTTTTGCGGGGCAATGCTGAACCAACTGGCGACATCATTACTCAAGATGAAGCCAATGAGAAGGAGTTCACGCCGTCAGTATTAACAAGCGCAGATGCCTTTATGCGGCAGGAAAGCAGTCATTTTTATGAAATTGCAGTTGGCGAAATTCATTCGGGAGACCGCTTGTATGCCTATGCTGAAGCAACATCCGGCAATGGAACACCCCAAATTGAACTGTATGTGATAAATCAGGATATCGAAACCATAACTTCAGGTGACCTGTTGTCGTTTGGGGTTAGCGAAACAGTTCCCACAACGACTAAAGCCACACAATTGTCGCAAACACTGACACCAGAATATCGCTATTATGTTCGTGTCACGCTGGCTCCATCTAACGCAGGAGATCGCCAAACCATCGGTGAGTACCGGCTACAAGTCGGCTTAAATCGACCTGATTTGATTGGTGAAGCTGATGCTCCAGCAGATCGCACCGGTTTGCGCTCAGTTCAATTGAAACTCAACCCACAACTTTCCAGCACCCGTGTCAGGGCGGTTGAAGTATTTGAGGGGCAGTTTGAATATACAGAAGAAGTTGATCTTACTGCATCGCCCAATACACGCCGGATCAGGCTGTCGAATTTAGGTCCGGGCGATACAGTGTATGCCTATTTGGAAGGAACGAATGGCGACGTGGTATCAGTCGCGCTGGCGTTGGCCGTTCCCGATTATGCACTGGATGTGACACAGAACCCTGTTCAATGGGGAAATTTGAATGAACAACCAGTGATGATGGTTTATAACATACGGACACTTGTTGATGAAGCCGACCTTTTCATTTCGGCAGATATATTCATTGAAGGTCAAGCTGCAACTTATCGGCTGTTGGTAGGGGTAAATACCCCTGAAGTATTGGAAGGCAATGCGGAATTAGCGGGTAGTCTCGCCGAGACAGCGGAAACGTCTACACCAATCGAAGTCGGGTTCGAGTTATTGCAAATTACTGAAGTCAATCAAAAGTCAGAGAACTTTAGTATTGTCGGCATTTTGAGTGCGGGCTGGTATGACGAAAGCCTGATTTTTCATCCGGGTGATAATGACGACAATCCCCAGCGCCAATTTTCCAGTCTTGAGGATTTCACCAATGTGTATCCGGATACGACCTGGCCCGAATTTGTGTTGACCAACCAGCAAAGTGACCGTGAAGTACAGAGCCAGCGAGTTGTTGTATGGAGTGATGGACGCATTCGCTATGAGGAACGTTTTGCTGCCACTTTGCAGGCGACGGATTTCGATTTTCGGAAATTCCCCTTCGACCAGCAGATATTTAAGTTACAGGTGCGGACACTCTTCCCTGAGACGCGTTATGTATTACATGCTGGACAGCATTTGATTGGCAAGAATTTAGGCGAAGAAGAATGGATCGTTGCCGATGATGATACCTTTGCTGACAGTGAAAGCGTTGATAATTTTTCGGAATATACCCTGACTCTGGCCGTCAATCGCCAGCGCAATTTCTATGTCCTGCGTATTCTGATCCCGTTGGGGTTGATTATTGGTATCGGATGGGCTATCCAGTTTATCCGAGAATATGAAAATCGTGTGACAGCGTCGGGTGGCAATTTGTTGCTGTTTGTGGCCTTCAATTTCACTATTGCAGATGATTTGCCACGCCTGGGATATCTTACGTTTATGGATGTGCTATTGCTAACGGCTTTTCTGTTTGCGGTCATTGTTTTTGCTTTCGACGTTGCCTTGCTGCGCCGCGAAAACGTGTTAATAGACAAAATGGACGACGATAAGGATAACCCTGAGTATAAATACCTCATGAAGCAATTGGCACGAACTGATACCTGGTTCACCCGCCTCTATCCTGTTGTGCATGTGTTGGCATTGGTAATCATTCTGCAAGTTTTCTCCGTATTCTAGAACACAACACTGTGCCCTGCCCTCACTCTCTACCTGATTCGCGGGTAAGGGCACAACATTTCTCCTCTATGATCCAACTTCTGCAACATAACAAACAAAAACTGATGACAAATGTCATCAAGATCATCGACAATCTGCAAAGCCCCCTATAATTATAACAATCAATATTTGCAAATATATCACACAAAATTTTGGAGGTGGTACACCTCAAACGCAATCACTCAGGAGATAAACTGTTGTGATTAAGGTCAATGGAAATTCAGGCCACAGTGAACCTGTGAGCGCTGCAATGGTCATTGGGGGTGGTATTGGTGGAATGCGAGCCGCTCTGGACCTTGCGGACGCTGGTTTAAAAGTCTATCTCGTTGAACAAACGCCATATTTGGGCGGGCGGGTGGCCCAACTCGGCTACATGTTCCCGCAACACGACTGTGTGCTATGCCGAGGCACACCCGATCATGGCTACGGTTGCACACGCCCTTCCATCTCTCCGGCCTACATCCAGCACAATCGCCACCCCAACATCGAAATCTTGACCAATACGCGTGTGATTGACCTGGAAGGTCAGGCGGGGGATTTCACGGTCTCACTGCGCCAAGAACCACGCTACATTGACCCAGCACGTTGTATCAATTGTGGTTATTGCAGTGAGGTGTGTCCGGTTAAGCGTTCCGACAGCTATCAGCAGGGCATGGTTACTCGCAAAGCTGCTTATAAAATGTCGGCACGCTCGACACCCGATTCCTATGTCATTGATCGGGGACCATACTGTGATGATTGCCAACGCTGTGTGGGAATTTGCCCCACGCAGGCGATTGACCTCAATGAAAAAGCCCGTTTGCTGACGGTTGAAGCCGGAGCCATTATCCTGGCGCTGGGTTTCCAGGTTTACGATCCCACCCAACTTGAAGAATTAGGATATGGACGTTATCCAAACGTACTCCACGCCATGCAATACGAACGTCTAGCAAGCCGTTCGGGGCCGACGGAAGGCGTGGTGGTACGGCCATCCGATCAGCAGAAGCCGCGCTCAATCGCGTGGCTCCAATGTATTGGCTCCCGCGACCAGAGCAATGCCTATTGTTCCTCCATTTGCTGCATGTATGCCACCAAAGAAGCAATGCTAGCGAAACAACGTCTAGCAGGCGATGTCGATTGCAGCGTTTTCATCATGGATGAACGGGCGTTCAATAAGGAATACAGCACCTATTTTTCTAAAGCCCGCGAACAACACGACATTGAATATATACGCTGTCGTGTCTCTGGGATTCAGGAAGATCCAGAAACACACGACCTGATTCTGCACTATGCTGGCCCCGATGGGCAGTTGGAGCAACAACGCTTTCAAATGGTGGTGCTGGCGACTGGTCTGCAACCGCCAGATTCGGCACAAAATCTGGCCGAACTCATGGATATTGACCTTAACGAGCATGGCTTCTGCGAGACCGATAAATTTGCGCCGTTACAAACTTCGCGCCCAGGTGTCTTTGTCTGTGGAGCATTTTCATCTCCAAAGGAAATTGCCGAAACCATCATTGATGCCAGTGGTGCGGCAGCAGAGGTCATGCGATTGCTGAATGACCGCTTGAGTACGCACACCTTCACTCGCGAGTGGACCTTCCTTTCCGCCAATGATTTATCCCCTGAGCGTGACGTCAGCAATGACGCCCCACGCGTGGGTGTTTTTGCCTGCTCATGTGGGCCAACTATTGGTGATACGATTGATCTTCAGGCGCTGACAAATCAGGCTGTGGGCTGGCCGTGCGTCGAATTGGCCGAGGCGTTGGATTTTGCTTGCTTCCCAGATGTAGTGGAATATATCCAGTCGCGTATTCAGGACGCCAATCTCAATCGCCTGGTGATTGCTGCCTGTAGCAGCCGCACGCATGAGCCATTGTTCCAGCGCATGATGCGACAGGTCGGCCTGAATCCCTATTTGCTAGAACTGGTCAATCTGCGCGAACAATGTAGCACCGTTCATCAGCGACAACCCGAACTTGCTAATCGTAAAGCCGTTGAACTGGTTCGCATAGCGGTTGGGCGCATCGTGGCTTCAGAATCGGTTCATAAGCAGGCCCACCGTTGTCATCCGGCGGCGTTGGTCATTGGTGGCGGCGTGGCCGGTATGGTGACGGCGCTGACGATTGCCGACAGCGGTTATGATGTTCACCTTGTCGAACGCACGGATATGTTGGGCGGAAATTTACTGAATTTGTTCTATGTGGCGGAGGGCTACCAACCGCAACGTCTCTTGCGTGATTTGGTCAATCGTGTGCGTGCCCACCGGCGCGTTATGGCTTATACTCGCAGCGAGGTTGTGAGCCATACCGGGCATGTCGGGCATTTCCAGACCCAAATTCTGACGCATTATCAGGGTGGGACGATTGAAGAGACAGCTGTTGAACATGGCGTAACGATTGTTGCTACGGGTGGGCGTGAAACACACGAACACCCATTGCTTGACCATCCCCAGATCATTACCCAACGCGAGTTGGAAGAGAAGATTATCCATCACCCAGAGGAAATTGCGGCTCTGAAAGATGTGGTAATGATCCAGTGCGTGCGGCCCGAAGGCACGCCAGATTATTGCTCGCGGGTCTGTTGCACAAATACCATGAAGAACGCGATTCGCCTCAAGCTATTTAATCCATCTTGCCATGTCACGGTGCTGTATAAAAATATCGTGACCTATGGTTTCCGCGAGAAATACTATACCGAGGCCCGCCAACGCGGTGTAGTCTTCATCCGGTACACCGATGATGAATTGCCTGAAATTATTCTCGACGGTGATCGCATGGTGGTACGAGTCCGAGATTTAACTTTGGATCGTTGGCTGACGCTGCCAGCCGATCTGGTTCCGATGAGCATGACGATTGCACCCGCCGAAGGAACACGCGAACTGGCGAATAAACTGCGGACACCTTTATCCAGTGAAGGGTTTTTCGAGGAAGCGCAAATTAAGCTGCGCCCCATGGATTTCATGCGCGAAGGTATTTTCCTGGCGGGCATGGCCCACTACCCGAAGTTTTTGGAGGAAAGTATCAGTCATGCCCTGGCGGCGGCGGCCCGCGCCTTGACCCTGTTGTCGCAACAATCGTTGCATGTGGGCGGGGTAGTTGCATGGGTTGACCCCGATAAATGTGTAGGATGCCTGACATGTACCCGCGCTTGCCCGTTTGCCATTCCACAAGTCATTCAACAGGAAGGTCGGCATGGTGTCGGTGGGCTTGGCGGTGCAGCCTATATCGACACAGCCCAATGCCAGGGATGCGGAACCTGTACTGGCGAATGTCCTGCCAGTGCTATCCAGCTTGTCCATTTCACCGACGATCAGGTGATGTTGCGGTCAATTGGTGGTCTGGGAAGCTGGCAGTTTGCTGCCCATCAGGAGGTAGCCGTTGAATAGTCATCAGTTCGAGCCGGAAATCACGGCCTTTTATTGCGTTTACTGCGGATATATGGCAGCGGATACTGCTGGTGCGATGGAAGTCCAGTATCCTGCCAATGTGAAATTTTTGCGGTTGCCCTGCACAGGCAAAACCGACATTCGATACTTATTGGAGGCGTTTGAGCAAGGAGCAGATGGCGTTTATCTGGTGGCGTGTCCCATCGGTAATTGTCATCATGTGCGAGGGAACGAGCGCGGACGCGCCAGGGTTCAGCGAGCCAGACAGATTCTAGACGAAGTCGGCATCGGCGGTGAGCGCCTGGATATGTTCTTTATGTCCGGTAGCCAGGGCCATGCCTTCGCCATCGCAGCCCAAACCATGACGGATCGAATTCGCAAGCTGGGGCCTAATCCCCTAAAGATACAGAACCAGGCCAGCGTATCACCCCAACCGGTGAACACAGAACCAGACGAGGAAATCGGCTGGCGCGGCAGACGCGCAGAGCGTAAACCCGGTACACGATAAGCTGGCAGGCATGATCGCGCTAGGGATGTGAGGACATCGAGGAACGGCGCGATGAATAACAACAACGCTCCACAATCATCACCTGTTGGCGCAGCCATGGTCGTGGGTGGCGGCATTGCAGGTATGCAGGCCGCGCTTGATCTGGCAGATCAGGGCTTCAAGGTCTATCTGGTCGAGGCCAAATCAGCCATCGGCGGCAAGATGGCCCAACTCGACAAAACATTCCCCACCAATGACTGCGCCATGTGTACCATATCACCTAAACTGGTTGAGACAGGCCGCCATCTCAATATTGAAATTATGACAGATAGTGAAGTTGTGGACATCAGTGGCGACGTTGGCAACTTTGCAGTTCGCGTGCAGCATCATGCCCGCTACATTGATACCGATATTTGTATTGGTTGTGGCGATTGTGCCAAAGTCTGCCCGGTCATTATTCCAGATACATTTAACGAAGGTCTCTCCGAACGCCGGGCGGCGTTCAAACTCTATCCCCAGGCCGTCCCCAACGCTTTTGCTATCGCAAAACGTGGCATTGCCCCCTGCCGTGATGCGTGCCCAGCTGGTCAACGTGCCCAGGGCTATATTGCACTGATCCGCGAGGGCCGCTGGCACGATGCGATGCGCGTCATCAAAATGGACAATCCCTTTCCGGGTATCTGCGGGCGTATCTGCAACCATCGTTGCGAAAGTGCCTGCAATCGTGCGCTGGCCGATGAACCGATCAATATCCGCGCATTGAAACGCTTTGTCACCGATAAAGAATATGAGGAACCACGCCAGCCTGTCGAACCAGCCCAACGTCTTTATGACGAGCAGATTGCCATTATCGGGGCCGGGCCATGTGGCCTGACAGCAGCACAAGATCTGGTGTGGGCTGGATATGGCGTTACAGTTTTTGAGGCGATGCCCGTTGCGGGCGGCATGTTGCGCCTGGGTGTTCCGGAATATCGACTGCCTACTGAGATCATTGAGCGCGAAGTGCAGGACATCATTGATCTGGGCGTTGATGTGCGGCTGAACCACCAGATTGACAACCTGGATGATCTCTTTGAGCAGGGCTATGATGCCGTGCTGATTTCAGTGGGCGCACACGAAGGCATTCGGCTACCTATTCCAGGTGCGGATCGGGACGGCGTCCTCATCAATACTCATTTCCTGCGCGATGTGCGGCTCGGCAAATATACTGATGGCTCCAACGACGCACCTCCACTCGGTCAGCGGGTACTAGTGCTGGGCGGCGGCAACGTGGCGATTGATGTGGCCCGCAGCGCCGTGCGGTTGGGCCGCGAAGTGCATCTGGCTTGCCTGGAAAGCCGTGACCAGATGCCCGCCCACGACTGGGAGGTTATAGCGGCTGAGGAAGAAGGCGTTGTCCTGCACACAGGGCGCAGCTTCGAGCGCGTTTTGGGTGATACTGCCGGACACGTCAGCGGCTTGGAATGTCAGCATGTGGCCTCATTCAGTTTCGATGAAACAGGTCGCCTCAATGTCGAGAAAGTGCCCGAATCGAACCATGTGATTGACTCCGACACGGTGATTTTCTCAGTTGGGCAACGCGCCGGTCTGGCTTTCATCCCAGATGATGCGGGAGTGGGCTTGACTGGTAAACAAACGATTGCCGTAAATCCGAATACATTGGCGGCCACCCGCGAAGGCGTTTTCGCAGCAGGTGATAGTGTTTCCGGCACATCGTTTGTGATTGAGGCCGTTGAAAGTGGGCATACGGCGGCACGTTCGATAATCCGCTACCTGCAAGGCGAACATCTGGAGCCACCGCGCAAACCAGACTTGCCCATTGTCCATCTATCGCAGAAAGAAATCAAGGACCGGATGGTACGTGGGGAAATCCAACGGCAATCACGTGTGCCCATGCCCGAACTTCCCGTTGAGCAACGCATTGACAACTTTATTGAGGTTGAAGGCGGCTATGATGATGAGTCGGCTCAGGCCGAAGCAGCCCGCTGTCTAGCGTGTGGCATTTGCTCGGAGTGCATGAGTTGTACCTTTGCCTGCGGGGTGAATGCCATCAATCATGACATGTTGGCCTATCAGGAGACGGTCGAGGTTGGGGCTGTCATTCTGGCACCGGGCTACCAGATTTACCGCGCTGAATTGTCAGAAGAATATGGTTACGGGCGCTATCCGAATGTCATCACGGCGCTGCAATTCGAGCGTTTGCTGTCGGCATCGGGGCCAACGATGGGCCATATCCAACGCCCATCTGATGAGCAAGAGCCACTTCGGATTGCCTTCTTGCAATGCGTGGGTTCACGCGACCAGAGCCATGACTATTGCTCGGCGGTGTGCTGCATGTATGCCACCAAAGAAGCGATTATGGCAAAAGAGCATGTGCCGGGGCTGGATATTCACGTCTTTATGATGGACATGCGGGCCTTCTCCAAAGGATATTGGAGCTACTACGAACGTGCCAAAGATCGCTACGGCATCCAATACACGCGCTGCCGGGTCAGTAATTTGTATGAAGACCCGCAGACCCGTGACTTGATCTTGCGTTATCAAGATGATGACGGCGGGTTTCATCAGGAAGACTTTGATATGGTGGTGCTGTCCGTCGGCATGGAAATCTCCAAATCAGTGCGTGATCTGGGGCATCGCCTGGGCGTTGAACTGGATGAGTACGGCTTCTGTCATACCGTGCAATTCAATCCCCTGGAAACCAGCCGCCCCGGTATCTATGCGATTGGCCCCTTCCGCGAACCCAAAGACATCCCTGAATCGGTCATTGAGGCCAGCGGTGCGGCAGCGGCAGTTGCGGGGCGAATTGAGCAGTCACGTTTTGACCTGACGACACTGCCTGAATATCCAGCAGAGCGCGACATCAGTGAGGAGGAGCCGCGTGTCGGTGTGTTTGTCTGTCACTGTGGCTCGAATATCGGCGGCTATCTAGATGTTCCCGACGTGACGGCTTATGCCCAAGACTTGCCCAATGTCGTACTGGCCGAGTCGAACTTGTATACCTGTTCACAGGATAGCATCGGGCACATTACCGAACAGGTCAAGGAACATGGCCTCAATCGTGTGGTGGTCGCCAGTTGTACACCATTAACCCACCAGCCGCTATTCCAGGATAGCATTCGTGCTGCTGGATTGAATCCCTATCTGTTTGAGATGGCGAACATTCGCAACCATTGTTCGTGGGTACATTCTGATAGTTGGAATACTGCTACCGACAAGGCCAAGGATCTGGTGCGAATGGCGGCGGCACGGGCGGCATTGCTGGAACCACAGCACACCATTGAAGTCCCGGTGCGACAGGCAGCGTTGGTCGTTGGTGGTGGCGTGGCCGGTATGACCGCTGCGCAATCGCTGGCCCAACAAGGCTTTGACGTGCATCTGGTCGAGAAAGAACCTGAACTCGGTGGTAACCTGCGACGCGTGTTTACCAGATCGAATGGCAAAGACCCACAGCGCGTCT
The DNA here is from genome assembly GCA_965215855.1 of Aggregatilineales bacterium. Lineage (GTDB taxonomy): Bacteria > Chloroflexota > Anaerolineae > Aggregatilineales > J027 > J027. The sequence continues at coordinate 2,692,154 of CBDCER010000003.1, forward strand.
TGCGCGACCTGACCATTCAGATGGAGGCCCATCGGCGCATTACGACGCACCTGGGTTGCCAGGTGGTCGATTCCAGCGGGCATCTAGGCGATTTCACCAGCACTATTCAGGGTGCAGATGGCAAACGCCACGAAATCCCACACGGCATCACTATTTTGGCGACGGGCGCACAAGAATATCGTGGGCCGGAATATGGCTATGGCAGTGATCCGCGCATTGTCACCCAACAGGAATTCGAGCAACGATTGACAAACGGGGATGAATTGCCCGACTCGGTGGTAATGATCCTGTGTGTTGGTCCTGCCGAACAGTTTTGCAGCCGGATTTGCTGCACGGTAGCCCTCAAGAATGCGCTGTACCTGAAAGAACTCAAACCGGAAGCACAGGTCGTTGTACTCTACCGTGACATCCGAACCTATGGTTTCAAAGAACGGCTCTATACCGACGCCCGCGATAAACGTGTGTTGTTCCTGCGCTATGACGATGATTTCCGGCCCGATGTTCAGCACGAGAATGGGTTGGAAATCAATGCCTGGGACCCGATCCTGAAGCGAAACATTGCCTTGCAGCCGGATTTGCTGGTGTTAAGTATGCCGGTTGTGCCAAACACGGATGCCCAGAACCTTGCCCGTCTGTTCAAAGCTAATATTGATGCCGATGGCTTCTTCCTGGAGGCCCATGTCAAGTTGCGCCCGGTGGATTTCGCATCCGACGGCGTATTTATGGCGGGCATGGCGCACTATCCCAAGTTATTGGATGAAACTATGATCCAGGCTCAGGCCGCTGCATCGCGGGCCGCTCGAATCCTCAGCCGCAAAACTCTGACGGCGGGCGGGCGCGTGGCGATGGTCACTGATTCGATGTGTACCGGCTGCCTAACGTGCGTGCGAATTTGCCCATTTGGTGTGCCACAAATCCGGTCTGATCTGATGGGTGTTGGCAACATCATGGGCGCGGCTTACATCGAAGCATCCATCTGCCAGGGCTGCGGCTCATGCGTCGCCGAATGTCCGGCCCAGGCCATTCAACTGATGCACTACACGGATCAACAAATCAATGCCAAAGTGGACGCCCTACTCAGCCCGCAAGGAGTTCAAGATGTCTGATACCCACCTCAACATCATCGCTTATTGTTGTGAACATTGTGCTTACGCTGCTGCTGATCTGGCTGGTGGGTTGCGGATGGCTTATCCGCCAACCATCAAGATTGTTCAATTGCCCTGTACCGGCAAAACGGATGTGCTGATGGCACTCCATGCTTTTGAAAGTGGTGCTGACGGGGTGATGGTGGCCGGGTGACTGCCCGGAGACTGTCATTACCTGGAAGGTAATGCAAATGCGAAACGACGGGTGGCCCGTATTCAGGAGTTGTTGGAACAGATTGGTCTGGAGCCTGAACGGGTGAAGATGTTCAATATGTCGGCGGCGATGGCTGGTGAATTTGTCAAAGCTGCCACGGAGATGACGGAGCGGGTTTCGGCGCTCGGCCCGAATCCATTACGTGAGCGTGTGGAGAACGAAACATGATCGTAGCAGAACAAAAATCATTGGAAGAAATCAAAACATTAATTGGAGATGCCCAAAAGGTGCTGGTCGTGGGGTGTGGAACCTGCGTCACGGTCTGTTTTGCGGGTGGGGCACGGGAGGCTGCTATTGTCGCGTCTTCGCTGCGAATGTCCTCCAAATTGCATGGCAATGCGAAAGCAGTTACCGAAGTCACGGTCCAGCGTCAATGTGAATGGGAATATCTGGATCAGATTGCCGGACAGATTGGCGAGGTGGATGTGGTATTGTCGCTAGGGTGCGGCATCGGGGTGCAGGCCATCGCGGAACACTTCCCGAATGCCTGGGTTGTGCCGGGACTGAACACCAGTTTCCTCGGTCTGCCTACCGAACAGGGCGTCTGGGCCGAACGTTGTGCAGCCTGTGGAGACTGTGTGTTGGGAATCACGGGCGGTATCTGTCCCATCGCTCGCTGTTCAAAGTCATTACTGAATGGGCCGTGCGGTGGCTCGGAAGCTGGTCATTGCGAAGTTGACCCCGATATTCCATGCGCCTGGCAATTGATTTATGAACGCCTAAGTAGTAGTGGTAAATTGGACGTGTTGATGAATCTGCAACCGCCGAAGAACTGGCGCACATCGCGTGATGGTGGCCCGCGCAAGATTGTCCGTGAGGACTTGCGCCTGGCTGCCGAGGAGGAAGAGTAAATGGTCGCTACTGCAAGTGATAATGGCTATCTGTCTGGTTCCAATCTGGAACGGGTGTTACACGCCGGGCATTTTGCTGTCACGGGCGAACTTGGCCCGCCCCAAAGTGCTGACGGCCATGTGATTCGGGAGAAAGCGGCGCTATTGAAAGGCATGTGCGATGCGGTCAATATCACCGATAACCAGACCGCTATCGTTCGCATGTCCAGCATCGGGGCCGGAACGATTGTTGTTCAGGAAGGGCTGGAGCCGGTGATCCAGATGACCTGCCGCGACCGCAACCGCCTGGCAATCCAGAGCGATCTGCTGGGAGCCTATGCACTCGGAATGAAGAATCTGCTGTGTCTTACAGGCGACCACCAGCATTTTGGCAATCACCCCACCGCCAAGAATGTCTTCGATGTGGACTCGGTTCAACTGGTGCAGATGGTCTCGGAGATGCGCGATGAGTGCATCTTCCAGTGTGGTGATGCCTTCAAAGGTCAGGAGCCACGTTTCTTTGTGGGAGCTGCTGCCGCGCCTTTCGCTGATCCCATCGACTTCCGGCCCTATCGTCTGGCTAAGAAAGTGCAGGCGGGCGCAGATTTTATCCAGACGCAGTTGATCTATGACATCGAAGCGTTCAAGGTCTACATGGAGAAAGTCCGCGAGCTGGGTTTGCACGAGAAAACCTATATTTTGGCGGGCCTTGGCCCACTCAAGAGTCCGGGGATGGCTCGTTACATGAAGAGAAACGTGCCAGGCCTGTTGGTTCCCGATGGGTTGATTGAACGCATGACGCAGGCGGGTGCTACCTGGTTGGGCAAGAAGAAAGACGAACTGACCAAAGAAGACAAGAAAGCCCGTTCCGCTGCATGGAAGGAAGAAGGCATCCGCATCTGCATTGAGTTGATCCAGCAGATTCGAGAGATCGAAGGTGTGGCGGGCGTGCATATCATGGCAATCGAGTGGGAAGAAGCGGTTCGACCCATTGCTGAAGGTGCTGGTTTGCTACCGCGTCCGACCATTGCCGAACCCGTCGCGTAGGAGGCCAATGATGAGCGAACAACCCGACAATCCGGCGACGATTAATGCTGATTTGGCTCAACGGCTTCAGGAAGAACTGGGCCAAAATGTCTATTTGTGCTACCAGTGTGTCAAATGTACCAGCGGTTGCCCGGTAGCGGAGTTCTTCGATTGGCAGCCCAACCAGATCATGCGGGCTGTGCAATTGGGCCAGGAAGATATCGCGCTCCATGCCGAGACACCCTGGTTATGCGCCTCCTGTCAGACATGTACCACGCGCTGCCCACAAAACCTGGACATCGCCGCCATCATGGATTTCCTAACCCGTGAGGCACTGGAACAAGGTATCAAGCCAGAAGTACGCGAAGTCGATGTATTCAACAAAGCTTTCATGCGCGAGGTGAACTGGTGGGGGCGACTGTATGAAGCCGGTTTGATGGCAGAGATGAAGCTGCGACTGCTTGGCAAAGGCAAACTCACTGAGGACATGGACCTGGCGATGAAGATGGTCCGTAAAGGCAAGGTGGCTTTTCTGCCGAAACGTGCCCGTCCACCCAAGAATGTTAAGCCCATGCCAGGGGCCGCCAGCGCGGTAGCTTACTATCCTGGCTGTTCCCTCCATTCGACAGCCGTTGAATTCGATACATCGACAAAAGCGATCTGCGAGGTACTGGATATCGACCTGGTGGAGCCGAAAGGGTGGCTCTGCTGTGGAAGTTCCGCCGCCCATCGTTCCGATCCTGATGCAGCGTTGCGTTTACCGATGGAGAATCTAGCTGTTATCGAACAGAGTGGTTTCACAGAAGTCACCATGCCCTGCGCGGCGTGTTTTAACCGCCATAAAGCTGCCCTGTATGAAATCCGCCATGATGACGAGCATCGGACTATGGTTGAGGAAGAAATCGACTATGAGTACCGCGATGTGGTGCAGGTCAACACACTGGTGGAGACCATTACGCAACGCGTGGGCCAAGAGGAAGTCGCGGCCAGGGTTCAGCGGCCATTAGAAGGATTGCGCGTCGTGCCCTACTATGGTTGCCTGCTGACTCGTCCGCCGCAAATTACGGAAGCTGAGAATCCCGAAAATCCAACCGATATGGATGTATTGCTGGAGGCGCTGGGAGCCGAGGTGGTGGATTGGTCGTACAAGACGAGTTGCTGTGGTGCGGCCCATTCGCTGACATGTACTGATATTGTTCATAAACTGAGTAGCGACCTGATTTCCCGCGCACGAGAAGTGGGAGCCGATGTAATTGCAGTGGCCTGTCCACTGTGCCATGCTAATCTTGATGGTCGCCAGTTTCAAATGGAATTGGAAACACCTATGCCGGTGCTGTATTTTACACAATTGATGGCGCTCGCTTTGGGTCTGCCGGAAAAGGCCGCCGCACTCAATAAGAATCTGGTCGATCCACGCCCATTGCTGCGCGAAAAGGCGCTGCTTGATCCGGTCCCGTAATCCTCGGCCCCAATACGGGTAACAGGCCGAGAGGAACCCGCATTCCCGACACGTTCGTCACCCTCGTTTTTGAGAGACGTGTCGCAAGGGGGGACACAATGTATACTGATTTGCTGTATGCGCTCCGACACGCATGGGAGACGGTTTGTGCAACCTATGATGTGGATGCTGAACTGCCCGATATGCAAACTCTATTTGGTGGTGTTGATTTGAGTACGTCTATCCAAGCTGCTGAGGCAGTGTTAGTCAATATGCTATCTGAGGCCATGGAATCCATCTGCCGATTTTCGCCCTGGTATAGAAAATCAGCGACGTGCTTTGGATTACTTCACCATGTAGAAACCGACACCCACCAGACACACTGGCGGTTATCAGCCGACGCGGTGTGTTTCTGGAAAGAACAGCTATCCCGCCTGGCAACGGCCATTGAGCAGAATATCGCATTGGTTCTGTCAGTCAACACCCTGAACGACTTCATGGAACCAGCGGGACTATGCCAATATGTGATGGCGCGTTGTATGTGCAGTCCTCCGCGGTTGATACTGGTCATCCAGGCAATACTGATGAAAGACGCCGTGATCTGTGATTTATGTCAGGAGCCGTTTGCATTAGCGGCCACTTATTCGGATCCTGATGAATGGGCTGGTTGGTAGAGTACAAAGGGTCAATAATTTCGTAACTACTTCGACAATGTCACATTCAAGGCCCAGAATGCTTTCTAAGCCGAGAACGTCGAGAACGAGTGCGATTATCAAAGTGTTTGACAACGAGACGCGCCGCCTGTTCCGTCGAAAGTTGAGGCAAAGGTAATGTTGCCCGCAAGAGTTCACGGACATTTGCCATGGATAAATTAGGCAGGACATCGGTCTCATAGTCTTGGATCGTATCTATTCACCTTGAAGATAAGGGCAAAACAAGGAAAAAAGCAAGCAACAAAATAACGATGGACGCCGGGGGCAGAGGTGTTACACTGAAGCCATGAAGACACGACGAGACCAACTTCAGCAATTGAGCAAGGATGAATTGATAGAAGTCATTCTGAGTCTAGAAGCACGGGTAGTGGCGTTGGAAGGGCAACAGAAACGGCCACGCAAAACACCGCGGAACTCGTCAAAACCGTCGGGACAAAGCCCCAAAGGAGAGCGGCGACAACGGCGGGCAGCGAAACGTGGACCAAAAGCTGGACATGCGGGAAAAAGCCGGGAACGTTCAGAGCCAGATATGATCGTGGCGTGCCGGGTGGAATGTTGTGAACAGTGTGGTGAGCATCTGAAAGGGACAGAACACTATCGGGTGGGGAGTAGTCAAATTGTGGAAATCCCCCCCATCCGTCCGCTGGTGATCGAAGCGCAACGGTATGCAGCCCGCTGCCCAAATTGTCAGTACGAGCAAGCGGCAGACTATCCAATGGGGTTCGAGCCACAGCGGGTATTTGGCCCTAACCTGGAGACGTTGGTTCACTACCTGCACCTGGCGCATCCCTTGAGCTACCAACGCGTACAGCGCATTGCCCGTGATGTGCTGGGCTTAGAAATCAGCGTAGGGGCATTGGTCAATGCTGTGCGGCGCGGATATACCGCACTACAAAATGCGGCAACCAGCATTCGAGACGCAGTCCGTGCCAGTCCGGTGATAGGTTCCGATGAAACGGGCATTCGGGTGGGAGGACATAATCACTGGCAATGGGTATTCCAAACCCCTCAACACGTCTACTTCCACATTGCATCGCGTCGCAATGCTGCTGTGTTGCAGACTGTTATGGCCGATAGTTGTCCCGTGACCTGGGTCAGCGATCTGGCGCCAGCCCAACTCAAACACCCGGCTATTGAACTGCAAATCTGTCTGGCTCACCAGGTCCGTGATCTGCAATGGTCGATTGACACCGATCGCTGTGCCTGGGCTTATCATTTCCAGGCCCTTCTCTATCGGGCCATGCGTCTTGGTCAACAACGTGACAACATACCACCGCAAGCCTATGCTAAACAAATTCAGACCCTGGAACAAACCTGCAATTACCTGTTATCCACGCCACCCATCTGGCCTGATAGTCGGCGTTTACACCGCCGTTTCCTCAAGCATCGCCAAAGCCTGTTTGTCTTTTTGTATCGCCATAATGTTCCACCGACCAACAATGCTTCCGAGCAAGCCCTTCGCAATTCGGTGATTTACCGTAAGGTCACGGGCGGGTTTCGTACTTCCTGGGGGGCAACCATCTATGCCAATGCTGCCTCGATCTTTGAAACCGCTCGGCGTCAGGGCTTGGATATCCTTCAAACTCTGCATTCGGTTCTCAACCCCACCCAATCTCCCGTTTTTGCTGTCCAACGTGAATAGATACCTTGGATCAACGTGGGGTCTGGTGGGTGTTTTGCACGCCAATCAAGGCGGGTCTCGGCAATGAACCAACTCGCCAGTAGCGTGAGCGCAAGTTGGTGTTGCCAGGCACGGTATTTGATCGCCTGGAATTCATCTGAAGTAGTCGAGACTTAATCTGACACTCACAGCAAAATCGAAGATGCTGAATTCGTTAATAGGTATCTATTCACCTTGAAGAATAAGGGTAAAACAGGGAAAAAAACAAGCGACAAAATGACGATGGACGTCAGGGAAAGCAGTGTTACACTGGAGCCATGAAGACACGACGAGAACAACTCCAGCAATTGAGCAAGGATGAATTGATAGAAGTCATCTTGAGCCTGGAAACACGAATAGTAGCACTTGAAGGGCAAAAGAAACGTCCCCGCAAGACACCGCGTAATTCGTCAACACCATCCGGCCAAAGTCGCAAAGGAGACCGGCGACGACGACGAGGGACGAAACGCGGCCCCAAAGCTGGGCATGAGGGAAAAAGCAGGGAACGTTCAGAGCCGGATATGATCGTGGCGTGCCGGGTGGAAAGTTGTGAGCAGTGTGGTGAGGATCTGGCAAGGGCGCGGCACTATCAGGTGGGCAGCAGTCAAATCGTGGAAATCCAACCCATCCGTCCGATGGTAATCGAAGCACAACGCTATGGTGTTCACTGCCCAAGTTGCCAGCACGAGCAAATAGCCGCGTATCCAACAGGGTACGAGCCACAGCGCGTATTTGGCCCCAACCTGGAGACATTGGTTCACTATCTACACTTGGCGCATCCCTTGAGTTACCAACGAGTACAGCGCATTGCCCGTGATGTATTGGGGGTAGAAATCAGCGTGGGGGCTTTGGTCAATGCTGTGCGGCGCGGGTATTCTGCCCTGCAAGAAGCGGCCACTGCCATCCGCGATGCAGTCCGGGCCAGCCCCGTGATTGGTTCTGATGAGACTGGCGTCCGGGTCACTGGACAAAATCATTGGCAATGGGTTTTCCAAACGCCCCAACATGTTTACTTTCATATTGCGCCACGCCACAATGCTGAGGTGTTGCACAGCGTCATGGCTGATGGTTGTCCGGTTACCTGGGTTAGTGATCTGGCGTCCGCCCAACTCAAACATCCTGCCTCGGAACTGCAAATCTGCCTAGCGCACCAAGTTCGTGATCTGCAATGGTCAATTGATAATGACCGCTGTGCCTGGGCCTATCATTTCCAGGTGCTTCTCTATCGCGCCATGCGTTTGGGCCAACAACGTGACAATATGCCATCCCTGGCCTATGCTCGGCAAGCCCAAGCCATTGAGCAAACCTGCAATTATCTGCTGTCCATCACGCCTAAAACGCCTGATAGCCAACGATTACGCCGACGTTTCCTGAAACACCGTAAGAGTCTGTTTATCTTTTTGTACCGCCATAATGTCCCTCCCACCAACAATGCGTCCGAGCAAGCCCTTCGTAATTCGGTGATTTATCGCAAGGTCACCGGGGGATTTCGTACTACTTGGGGGGCAACGGTCTATGCCAATGCCGCCTCTATTTTTGAAACCGCCCGTCGCCAGGGCTTGGACATTCTCCAGACCTTGCGTTCTGCATTAAACCCGTCTCAATTTCCCGTTTTTGCTGTCCAACGTGAATAGATACGTTAATAGTTTCCTTTATTTCCAGAGTTCTTTTGTCTCACTGAAATTAGTCCTTCCGCAAGAATCTCACGTTATAATTCAAGAGTTTCAAGAACATCTGTCGAAAGGACATTCTTCAGGATGAAACTTATACAAAGTGGGCTGGGCCTAATGGGCGCACACTGGGTTAATGCAGTACATACCTTTAATGACATTGAATATGTTGCGTTTGTAGAGCCAAATACAGAACGGGCAAGGTCAGTCTTAATCGAAAAAAGATTGCCAGATATACCTGTTTTTTCATCGCTTGCCGATGCCCTGGAAAGTATTGAAGCCGACGCGCTTCTAGAAGTTACTCCTCCATTTACACGCCATGCCCATGCTCGTCTTGCCACCGATGCAGGTATTCCTGTTATTTTTGAAAAACCCCTGGCTGATACAATGGCAAATGCTCACGCTATTGTACAAATGGCAAATGAAAGTGGGCTACCGCATATGATTGCCCAGAATTATCGTTATAAGCCAGAAAATCAGTCAATAAAATGGCTTCTTGAAAATGGTGACTTGGGAAAGATTACTGCTATTCAGGTGGAACACTATCGTGGGCTGGTACTTCCCGGCTTTCATATGAAACTTGCACACACTATTCTTCAGGATATGTCTATTCATCATTTTGATTTGATGCGCTTTTTCTTGGAAAGTGAGCCACTGTCAATTTATGGGCGAAGCTGGAATCCGCCCTGGAGTACACATGCTGGCAATGCGTCTGTAACCGCTATTATGGAATTCCCCGAAGATGTGGTCGTGACCTATGCCGCATCTTGGGTATCGCAAGGGCACCCGACCTCCTGGAGCGGGACATGGCGTTTTGAATGCGAAAATGGTGTGATTTTAATGAGAGATGACGAAATCTTTATCCAGCGACCTAGTAGCAACGACGGTCATGTTTTTGCTTATGAAGATGTCGAATATGTCGAACCAATAGCAATGGATTTGCACAATCAAACATACTTATTACGTGAATTTATGGACGCAATCGAGGGCAATAGTATGCCTGCAACCTCTGTTCAGGACAACATTCAATCACTCCAGATGGTTTTTGACGTGATTGAATCTTGTGAGTCTGGCCATGTTCTGAACTGATTCAAACTTATCAAAATAGGGAAAAAAGTGCATCATGAGTGAAAAACCACAGCAAAGGTCAAACACCATGAGCACTATCCCAACGAGAGTAACAGAAAAACAGTTCGATGAACATATACGACCGCAAGTAAGCACAGCCCAACGCGGGTATGAATGCCAAATACCGCTGTACAAGGTGTTCAACTACATTTTGTATCGCTTACATACTGGGTGTCAGTGGAATCAATTGCCCGTAGAGGCGGATCCTACCGATGCGACGAAAAAAGAGATCAGTTGGCAGGCCGTGTATTATCACTACCGCAAATGGAGCCAAGATGGGAGTTTGGAGCGGGTGTGGCAAGCGAGTATCAAAACCATCCAAGCTGAGTTGAATTTATCTGAAATCAACTTGGATGGTACCCATGCAATTGCGAAGAAAGGGGGTGAATCGGTGGCCTATCAAGGGCGCAAACGTGCCAAAACAACGAATATTCTCCCCTTGACAGATGCCCAGGGCTACATTGTGGCTTCTACGCCTTTGATAGCGGGTAATCACAATGACGCTTTCAATCTCAAAGCCACTTTGCAGTCCATCTTCAAAGCCATCAAACGCCTGGGGTTATCCATCCAAGGCGCGTACTTCAATGCCGATCGTGCCTTCGACACCAAAGCCGCTCGCAAAGTCTGTTTCAACCATGGCTTGGTGCCCAATATTGCTGAAAATAAGCGTAATCGCAAGCGCCCGAAACGCGGTCGTAAACGCCTGTTCAATCCTGACATCTATAAGCGCCGTTTTACCAATGAGCGGTCGTTTGCCTGGGTTGACAAGTTTAGAGCCTTATTGGTGCGTTTTGACCGCAAAGATGCCTATTTCTTTGGCGCCCATTGTATCGTTTTTGCGATGATCAATCTGCGTCATGTTTTTGCTGCAAAAGTTTGAATCAGTTCTCTCAGAAAATCAGACGGAGGCAATAGATAATGGCACAACCCATTCGCATACTTGTCTGGAACGAATTCCGCCACGAACAACATAATGAAACTGTCAAAGCGATTTATCCGAACGGCATCCATACCGTTATTGCTGATTTCCTAAATAACGATGGGTTTTCAACCAATACAGCTACCCTTGACGAACAAGAACATGGCCTCACTGAGGCTGTTCTCGCTGAAACTGATGTACTTCTGTGGTGGGGGCATATGGCACACGAGGAAGTAGACGATCTAATCGTGACTCGTGTTCAGGAGCGTGTGCTGGCAGGCATGGGCTTGATCATTTTGCATTCTGGACATTTCTCCAAAATATTTAAGCGCATCATGGGAACAACCTGCGATTTAAAATGGCGAGAAGCAGGCGAAGTAGAACGTATCTGGATATTGGAGCCGGGGCATCCAATCGCCAATGGCTTGGGCGAATATTTTGAAGTCCCTCGCGCAGAAATGTACGGCGAGTTTTTTGATATTCCTGCTCCTGATACCCTGGTTCTTATGAGCTGGTTTGAAGGCGGCGAGGTATTCCGTAGTGGATGCTGTTATCAGCGCGGAGCGGGGCGTATTTTTTACTTTCGGCCAGGACACGAAACCTATCCCATATATTATCAAGAAGAGATCCAGCGAGTTATTATCAATGCTGTTCGGTGGGCGGCTCCTGGGAATCCTGTTCGGGTAGATTTTGGCAATGTATCTGAGTTCATGAAACCTCGGAGCTAATTTTCTGTATGCAGAATAAATGGAGTATCCAGCTATTCCAAAGCTGCCACCGCACGAATAACTAGTGATCACAGAAAGACCTGCTATATGAAGTCAAGGGCAAAATTGAAAATAAATCAAAGGTCAACGAACTTCGTAAGGGCGCTGGTCACGCAGAATAACAAAGATGCGAGCGAGCAACTTGCGGCAGACCGCACCCAAGACGGTGCCGTGGGCTTTGCCCTCAGCCCGACGCTTTTGGTAGTAGGCGTTGAGTTGAGGGTCGTGCAGACGGGCAGCATTAGCGGCCAACCACAAGGCATGGCGCAAATAGGGCGAGCCACGCTTGGACATATGGGTTTGGGAAGCCTCAAACTGCCCAGTTTGATAGAGTACAGGGTCGATACCGGCGTAGGCGACGAGTTGCTTGAGGGTGTCAAAACGCTGAATATCGCCGATTTCGCCCAATATGGCAGCAGCCGACACCGAACCAATACCAGGAATAGTGGTGAGATATTGGTTGGGCAGCGCGGCTACCAGGTCGGCCAGAGCAGCATCCAGTTGAGCAACTTGTTGGCTCAGGAAGTCCAATTGAGCAACCAAACAACTCATCTGGATACGACTGGCATCAGCCAGGAAAGTAACGCCAATGGATTGACGAGCCGCCTGCTGGATTTTCTCGGCCTGTTGGCTACCCAGTCGCCCACGGCTAGCCGTTCGCAGACGTTGGGTCAGTTCGTCCAGGTCAAAATCGGCAAAATCCTGGGCAGTCGCCGCTTCAGCCAGCAATTGGCGCGAGCTTTGCAGAAACACAGACGAAAACAGCGTTTCGTACTCTGGAAACACACGATCCAGCAAGCCCAGAATGCGCCGCTTGGTATCACCAATCTGCTCAACCAGACTGAAGCGAAAGCGCGACAACTGGCGCAATTGCATGTAAATTGGCATCGTCGTTGGGTCGGTGGTATGGCGAGCGCCACCAATTCGCACAAAATCAGCAATCCAAATAGCATCAATGCTATCCGTCTTGCGCTTGCGAATGCCACTGCGCTGATAGGCATGGACCTGCAAGGGGTTCAGCACATGTACGGTGTAGTCCGCCCGCGTCAGTTGCTCAAACAGTGGCAACCAGTAGTGCCCGGTGGCCTCCAGTCCAATCTCAATGTCTTCGTCCCATGCCGACAACCGCTGGATCAGATCGGTCATTCCACTGTAATCATTTGCAATCGAAAACGGTTTCGCCAACGGCTCGCCACGATCATCGATAACGGCAATCCGGTGCTGGCGTTTGGCAACATCAATCCCGACGTACATGGACATGCTCAACCTCCTGGTCTATTGAATAATGAAGTCAGGCGACCTCGGATTTCTGCCAGCCCTTCCGCCTTGTGGGTGATGCGTGACGTAACCCAGCCGGGCACTCACAACCTGCTTATTCGAAGCCACTCGCAGAACCGAGGCAACAGTCTTTCCGACGAGGCGCAATCCCCAAGGATAACAGCGTTGACCTCGACTTCTGGGATGAATTCTAGCGTTAGCAAGTCTTTTTGCCAGCACCTTTATCCGTTCACATAGTTATACAAGGATATGGTCAGGTTATGAGCATCAAGATTGTAGTTCTAGATGGATACACTTTGAATCCAGGTGATTTAAGTTGGGCCGAGTTGGAAATTCTTGGCAGCCTAACAGTACATGAACGAACATCACCTGACCATATCCTTGAACGAGTCCATGATGCAACAATTATTTTGACTAACAAAGTGCCTTTGTCTGGCTCTTTATTGAGACAACTCTCGAACTTGAAATACATCGGCCTTTTGGCAACGGGTTATGATGTTGTAGACGTGAGAACTGCCCAAGAAATCGGTGTACTCGTGACCAATATCCCGACTTACGGAACCAAATCTGTAGCGCAGATGGTGATCGCCCAACTACTTTCACTTTGCCAACATGTGGAGTCTCATAGTGATGCTGTCAAAGCGGGACGATGGACAGCTTCGCCTGATTTCTGTTTCTGGGACTACCCACTCATTGAGCTTGACGGAAAAATCATGGGAATTGTGGGATTTGGCCGGATTGGTCACCAAGTCGGTCGGATTGCCGCAGCATTGGGTATGAAAGTACAGGCACATGACCGCACTCAGGCAATGGTAACGGATATTGATGATTTCAAATGGGTTGAATTGCCAGAACTACTTAAAACATCCGACGTTATTAGCCTAAACTGTCCCTTGGTTCCGGAAACAGCAGGACTGATCAACAAAGAAACACTGCGACTGATGAAATCCTCAGCATTCTTACTGAATGCCTCTCGGGGAGGCTTGGTTGTTGATGATGATCTAGCAGCGGCTTTGAATTCTGATCAAATCGCAGGTGCTGCACTCGATGTCCTCTCTACAGAGCCACCTGAATCCGATAACCCATTGCTATTCGCCAAGAACATCATTATCACCGCACACATTGCCTGGGCCACGCGAGAAGCCCGGCAGCGTCTCATGGCAATTGCCATCGAAAACATTAAAGCGTTTCTGAACAACCACCCACAAAATGTAGTGAGTCCGACATAATGTCTGTCATACGTCACGGCTGCCACTCGAAGCGATCAGGTTTTTCTTCTGTTCCCAGATTTGAAAACTTACTAACCAATGGTGCTAGTAGTCTAGCAAGCGTCAATTGTCGGATAGAGTTGGTGCAACTTGATACGTGCATCCTCGGTAGTGAAGCGCCAATGAACGGTTGACTGTTGGTAATTGCGGCGGTGTTGCCAATCAGCTATCTTTGCTTTCAGGGTGTCCTGGTTGGGGATTCGTGCCTGAGTACATTGACGATGCAGCACACTCAATTCAATTTCTGCCATATTGAGCCAACTGCCGTGCTTGGGCGTGAAATGAATTTCCAGTTTCTCAATGATGCGGCGGGCCTCGGCAGGTTCGAAAGCCTCATAAAGTGAGGCGAATTTGTGCGTGTTGAGATTATCCATCACCAGCACAATCTTCTCGGCATCCGGGAAATGGATATCTACTAAATCCCTCATGCAGTGAGCAAAATCAATCATGGTGCGGCGTTCCGTCACTTTAATATGCCGCCATGCCGCCAATGGTGCAAAGAAGATAAACATGTTGCTGGTTCCATTGCGTTCATACTCGTAGTCATATTTCGCTACTGATCCTGGTTGTACCGGCAAGGGCAATCGCGTTTCCTTGGTCAGTTGTTTGCTACCCTCATCAAAGCACACAAAAGGTCGTTTGGCATGGTGTGGGCGATGATAGACTTCCAGAACATCCTCCATCGCACAAACAAACGCAGCACTTTCTTTGGGTGGGATACACCATTGTTCTTTCAACCAGGGCTTAAGGTCGTTTTTTTCAGTGTTAGTCGCACTGTTTCGCGTGAGATGGTTTCGACCACCTCTAATTCGATCAGTTTGTCAGCCAACATTTGCATCGACCATCGCTCATGTCCATCCGGTGCTTCACTACACGCCAATTGTATCAACCGTGCTTCTGCCGCTCCATCTAAGAGCTTCTCCTTCTTTTTCTGCGGGCGCTTATGATTGAAGGCTGCTGCGATCCCTTGCATCACGCACGTTTCTCGAATGCGTTCAACGGTGCGCTGATGGATACTCAATGCTTGAGCAATATCAGCATCTTTCCAACCCCCATCGTCTCGATTTTCATCAGCCAGCAAGAGGATGCGGGCACGGGTCATGCGCCGGGCTGCACCCTTGCCTTTTTTCACCATTGCTGTTAGTTCCTCACGCTCTTCGTCGCTTAATGTCACACGATAGATTTTCGCTGGCATCTTTCTTTCCTCGCCCTAATGTTTACCGAGGAGGATGCCACATCATCCGACAGAATCCAATTGTCAAACTACTAGTTCACATTGAAAAATCAGCGATGCTCATCTTCATAGGATCAGCATCAGGATGTAAGTCATGATAAAGGTCGAGCAAGATATTGAACATGGCCGCCACATAGGCCAATCGGGCCGTGATATAGTCGGCAACACGATGGCGCAGCCGTTTCAAGTCGCAGACAATGGTGACCATCGACAAAGCGGTTTCTACAAACATACGCTCGTTCCAGGTGCCTTTCTTGCAGAGTTTGAGGTTGTCGGGAACACCGTCTGGACTGCGGAAGCCGAAGTCAGCAAAGACGAGACTGGTCTCAGCCACGGCTTCAGCGACGGGATGAAAATGCTTGTCATGAGTATTCATGCCCTTCCAGTCCTAGCCAACAATGCGTCCATACTTGTTCAGCAGCCAACAGAGCTTGATGCCAATCGACCAGCGCCCCTTGTCTTTGCCTTTTTTGCCGATTTGCTGCTCACTACGACCTTCACGAATCGGAAACAGCAGTTCAATGGGATAGGTGTCGATCACGGTAAACAAGGTCGCTTCGGCCAGCAACGTATTGACCCAATCCTGATGGACTTTCAAAGCCCGTTGCAGGCGGGCCCGGTCTGGCAAGCCAGCAAACAAGTCATCGTAATCCCGCTTCAGCCAGCGATAGAAGGCGCGGAAGTAACCGCCTTTGAGCGCGAACAAGATACCGATGGTTACGAATTCACTTGGATAGAGTTTGGCCTGGCTATGTTTGGCAAGATTGGGCATTTTATCATCGACTTTGCAAAATATGTGAATGATAATGTCTTCTGTAGTCACGGATCATCGCCTCACTTTTTGGTTTTGACACCTCAAGTGTACTGCGATGTCCGTGACTTTCAACTAGCATCAGTGGTTAATATACATATCAGGAAATGAACAATGGGATATGAGAATCAAATTCCCCCAGAGATAGTTGTAGCTGGGCACGTCTGTCTAGACATTATTCCATCATTTGAAGCCACCGCCAGATCTGTTTCAGAGGCGATTGCACCAGGCAAACTAGTTCAAGTTAGTGATGTGACGATTTCTACTGGTGGTGCTGTAGCAAATACAGGGTTAGCACTCCATCGCCTGGGAATTTCGACCAGATTATTGGGCAAGATTGGCAATGATATATTTGGGGACATCATTATCAATTTGTTTAACCAGGAAAATGTCGATCTTGGGAAAGACCTGATCATTTCAGCAGACTCGACCTCGTATTCAATAGTTCTCAATATTCCCGGTTCTGACCGAGCATTTTTACATAATTCTGGAGCCAATGATACATTCGCTGCGGACGACATCCATGAGTCTCAACTACAATCGGCAAAGATATTCCATTTTGGCTATCCACCTCTTATGCGGCGCATATTTCAACACGAAGGCAATGAACTAGTACAACTCCTAAATAAAACCAAGAATTTGGGTGTCACTACATCGCTGGATATGGCATACCCAGATCCAGTATCTGAGGCCGGGCTTGTGAATTGGCGAGGTTTTTTTGCTAATACGCTTCCGCTGGTCGATGTTTTTTTGCCTAGTCTAGATGAGGTGCGATTCATGCTAGGATATTCGGGGGAAAATGAACCTTGTTTGCCTGGTGAGATCATTAGCGAGATTGCTGATGATCTCATGGAGATGGGGCCAGCAATGGTCGTTCTTAAATTAGGCGATCAGGGACTTTATCTGCGAACCACGGATAAACGTGAGCGGTTGCTACGGATGGGAAATGCTGCTCCGGATAACCCTACTATTTGGATTGGCAGAGAGTTGCTGATTCCATGTTTTTCAGCGGAAGTTGTTGGCACAACAGGCGCAGGCGACTCGACAATAGCAGGCTTTTTGGCCGGTTTGGTCAAACAATTGTCACCTGAACAGGTTATTATAGCAGCTGTTGCTGTGGGCAGCTTCAATGTAGAAAGTTCCGATGCGATTAGCGGTATTCCTAATTGGAACACTGTTCAACAAAGAATTCAGGAACACCCCCCTCAGAGAAAGAACTCCATCATACTGAATGGGTGGAAGTGGAATGAAGATTTCCGATTATGGACTGGGCCACATGATCTATCGTAATCAACAACCAGTATAATCCTTGTATAACTATGTGAACGGATAAAGGTGCTGGCAAAAAGACTTGCTAACGCTAGAATTCATCCCAGAAGTCGAGGTCAACGCTGTTATCCTTGGGGATTGCGCCTCGTCGGAAAGACTGTTGCCTCGGTTCTGCGAGTGGCTTCGAATAAGCAGGTTGTGAGTGCCCGGCTGGGTTACGTCACGCATCACCCACAAGGCGGAAGGGCTGGCAGAAATCCGAGGTCGCCTGACTTCATTATTCAATAGACCAGGAGGTTGAGCATGTCCATGTACGTCGGGATTGATGTTGCCAAACGCCAGCACCGGATTGCCGTTATCGATGATCGTGGCGAGCCGTTGGCGAAACCGTTTTCGATTGCAAATGATTACAGTGGAATGACCGATCTGATCCAGCGGTTGTCGGCATGGGACGAAGACATTGAGATTGGACTGGAGGCCACCGGGCACTACTGGTTGCCACTGTTTGAGCAACTGACGCGGGCGGACTACACCGTACATGTGCTGAACCCCTTGCAGGTCCATGCCTATCAGCGCAGTGGCATTCGCAAGCGCAAGACGGATAGCATTGATGCTATTTGGATTGCTGATTTTGTGCGAATTGGTGGCGCTCGCCATACCACCGACCCAACGACGATGCCAATTTACATGCAATTGCGCCAGTTGTCGCGCTTTCGCTTCAGTCTGGTTGAGCAGATTGGTGATACCAAGCGGCGCATTCTGGGCTTGCTGGATCGTGTGTTTCCAGAGTACGAAACGCTGTTTTCGTCTGTGTTTCTGCAAAGCTCGCGCCAATTGCTGGCTGAAGCGGCGACTGCCCAGGATTTTGCCGATTTTGACCTGGACGAACTGACCCAACGTCTGCGAACGGCTAGTAGATTGCCAATTGGTTTTTGCCGGATGATGTGGCATCCTTCTCGGTGAGTATAGGACGAGGAGAGAAAAGATGCCAGCGAAAGTCTATCGTGTGACGTTGAGCGACGAAGAACGTGAGGAATTGACAGCAATGGTGAAGAAAGGCAAGGGTGCAGCCCGGCGCATGACCCGTGCCCGGATATTATTGCTGGCTGATGAAAATCGAGAGGATGGGGGTTGGAAAGATGCTGATATTGCCCCAGCATTGGGTGTGCATCAGCGAACAGTGGAACGCATTCGAGAAACATGCGTGATGAAGGGTATTGAGGCTGCCTTGAATCATAAGCGCCCGCAAAAAAAGAAGAAAAAACTCTTAGATGGAGCAGCTGAAGCCCGGTTGATACAGATAGCATGTAGTGAGGCGCCAGATGGACATGAGCGATGGTCGATGCAAATGTTGGCTGACAAACTGATCGAATTGGAGGTGGTCGAGACCATCTCACGCGAAACGGTGCGGCTAACGCTGAAAAAAACGAACTTAAGCCGTGGCTAAAAGAGCAATGGTGTATCCCTCCCAAAGAAAATGCCGCGTTTGTTTGTGCAATGGAGGATGTTCTGGAAGTTTATCATCGCCCGCACCATCCCAAACGCCCCTTTGTGTGCTTTGATGAGGGCAGTAAACAACTGACCAGGGAAACACGATTACCCTTGCCAGTACGACCAGGGGACGTCGCCAAATATGATTATGAATATGAACGCAATGGGACCA
Organism: Aggregatilineales bacterium; assembly: GCA_965215855.1. Classification (GTDB taxonomy): domain Bacteria; phylum Chloroflexota; class Anaerolineae; order Aggregatilineales; family J027; genus J027. The sequence goes on from CBDCER010000003.1 coordinate 2,711,187, forward strand.
GCAACATGTTCATCTTTTTTGCACCGTTGGCGGCATGGCGACATGTCAAAGTGACGGAGCGCCGCACCATGATTGATTTTGCTCACTGTATGAAGGATTTAGTGGATATCCATTTCCCGGATGCTGAGAAGATTGTGTTGGTGATGGATAATCTCAATACCCACAAATTCGCCTCACTTTATGAGGCTTTCGAACCTGCCGAGGCTCGCCGCATCATTGAGAAATTGGAAATTCATTTCACGCCCAAGCATGGCAGTTGGCTCAATATGGCAGAAATTGAATTGAGTGTGCTGCATCGTCAATGTACTCAGGCACGAATCCCCGACCAGGACACCCTGAAAGCAAAGATAGCTGATTGGCAACACCGCCGCAATTACCAACAGTCAACCGTTCATTGGCGCTTCACTACCGAGGATGCTCGTATCAAGTTGCACAAACTCTATCCGACAATTGACGTTTGCTAGACTACTAGCCGTGGGCGGCTGGGTAGCCAACAGGCCGAGAAAATCCAGCAGGCGGCTCGTCAATCCATTGGCGTTACTTTCCTGGCTGATGCCAGTCGTATCCAGATGAGTTGTTTGGTTGCTCAATTGGACTTCCTGAGCCAACAAGTTGCTCAACTGGATGCTGCTCTGGCCGACCTGGTAGCCGCGCTGCCCAACCAATATCTCACCACTATTCCTGGTATTGGTTCGGTGTCGGCTGCTGCCATATTGGGCGAAATCGGCGATATTCAGCGTTTTGACACCCTCAAGCAACTCGTCGCCTACGCCGGTATCGACCCTGTACTCTATCAAACTGGGCAGTTTGAGGCTTCCCAAACCCATATGTCCAAGCGTGGCTCGCCCTATTTGCGCCATGCCTTGTGGTTGGCCGCTAATGCTGCCCGTCTGCACGACCCTCAACTCAACGCCTACTACCAAAAGCGTCGGGCTGAGGGCAAAGCCCACGGCACCGTCTTGGGTGCGGTCTGCCGCAAGTTGCTCGCTCGCATCTTTGTTATTCTGCGTGACCAGCGCCCTTACGAAGTTCGTTGACCTTTGATTTATTTTCAATTTTGCCCTTGACTTCATATAGCAGGTCTTTCCCCACGACATACATAGCAAACTACCCACCTGAGTATCTGCTTCAGACTATATCACTTGTTCATGATGAACTTGCCATCTACACGCATGCTGAAGTAATCACATCAAGTCTCGACTACTTCACCAAACCAAGCACACTTTTTTTGCAACACCCGGGTCTTCAATATCAGTTCGACCATTAACTGCTTGAGCTGCTCGTTTTCGTCGGGTAATGTTTCAACTTCCCGACTGGAGGCTTGCCATTTCGAGTTGCCCGACAACCGTGCCTCGTCCGTTTCCATAAATTCTTTGCTCCAACTGTAGTGCAGGCTCTCGGCGATCCCTTCCCGGCGACACAACTCAGCAATCGTCATCTCATCACGTGGTTTTCGATGACAATCCGGATTTTCTCTTCTACACTGTACTACTTGTGTTGTGTTCTACGCTTAATATCTCTGATGGTGGCTTCTGTTGATCATATGTCACAATTTAATACGCTTTTGGGCGATGAAGACCTTCTTTAGTTTATCCTACCTTTTTGTCTCGCTAATTATGAAACGGAACAAACCTGATACTGCTATTGCTGCTTGGCTTCCACATAATCGGTATATCCGCCTTCATACCAAGTTAACCCCTCTTCACCGAGTTCGATGATATGATCAACGACCTTATCCAAAAAGTAACGGTCATGCGAAATTACCAGCACTGTGCCCTCAAATTCATCGAGGTTTTGTTCCAAAACTTCGACCGATGGAATATCGAGATTATTCGTCGGTTCATCTAACAATAACAGATTTGGATGACTTAGCATCAAGCAAGCGAGCTGTAGTCGGCTTCGCTCGCCACCACTCATCGTGCGGATTGGTTGGCGTATCTGCTCATAGCTGAATAAGAACTTGATGAGGAAGGCAACAGCCTGATCTTCACTCATCGGTTTTGCATCACGCACCAGTTCCAGCGGTGAGCGATCTAGCCATACAGCTAATGTCTCGTGTTCTTGCGAATAATATCCTGTCTGAATACTGGGGCCCATGATGATTTCACCGTCCAACGGCTCCATTTGCCCAATAACCAGGCGTAGAAGCACCGATTTGCCGGTTCCGTTTGATCCCACTAACCCCACACGGTTTCCATGCCGCAATATCAAATTCAAATCAATGAACAGAAACTCGTTGTCAAACGCCATTGTCAAATCTTTGAGTTCCAAAGCCTTGGTACTGCCACGCCAACCATTGAGTTGTAATCCCATCTGGCGTCGTTCTGTCACTTTTTCGATGATCTCGCCGTTAGCTTCCATCCGCTTCAACATTTTGCGGCGACTGCGGGCCTGTTTTATGTGACGTTCATCAACGACCATGCTTGCCCATAATTCAAATCGCTTAATCGCAGCCTCAATCCGGGCGATTTCTTTCTGTTGAGCGACATAAAGCTGTTGTTGACGAAGTCTCTGTAACTCACGCTCGGTAGCATAGGCGGTATAGTTACCTTTATAAATTGTTAGCTTTCCATCTTCCAACTCGGCGATTTCAGTGGCGACTTCATCCAGCAAATAGCGATCATGCGAGACGATGATGACTGCTCCATCATAGTTGACAAGCAATGTCTCCAAACGTCGTTTAGCTTCCACATCCAGATGATTGTCAGGCTCATCCAGCAATAGGACATCGGGACGTTTAGCAATCAGACGAGTGAGCGCGACTAGCTTCTTTTGCCCACCACTGAGACTCTCGGCTGGTAACTCATAATCATCTGCATCAAAGCCCAGGGAGCTTAGAATTTCTCGCACATGACTGGCGTGTTGTGGACCACCTAAGTCTTCATAGGATTCCAATAGTTGCTCTTGTTGTTTCAGTACACGTGCTAGCTTATCGTCGTTGCCATAAACATTCGGGTCACCCAATCGGTCTTCGATATGCGCGAGCATTTCCTCGATTTCAGCCAGTCGAGGTGGGAGTGTCATAGCCTCCTCAATTAATGTTATATCGGGTGGCATCAGAACATCTTGCGGTAGATAGCCAATTTGTAATCCCCGCGCTCGCGTGATAAAGCCGGCATCAGGAACAACATCTCCCATAATCAGTTTGAGCAGGGTAGATTTCCCCGAGCCATTAGGCCCAATCAAGCCAATGCGATCTCGATGTTGTACGGCCCAACTAAGATCCGAGAAAATTGTCCGTACTGCATAGCTTACAGTTATGTGGTCTAGCTGGAGCAATTGCATGTCTGCCTCCTGCAGAATCAAAAAGCGGCTTCAGGCATCTGTACGCCCAAAGCCGCTTTTTGCGATTACTTGTTGATATTACAATATCAGTAGGCGCACTCCTCTAATGGGTGCGCCGCATCGCCAGAAATATTACAACGAGCTATGATGTTCAAGTGATAGAAATAAATCATTGGTTAACCAAATGTGATAAATGCTAACGTAACCAGCGGAGGGGGTGGAGGTGAATGTGGAGCGGTTGGCAGAGACCTACTCTCCCACGACGTCGCCATCGCAGTACCATCGGCGCAGACGGACTTAACTGCTGGGTTCGGGATGGAACCAGGTGGACCCCCGCCGCCAAACCACCAACATCGCTGACACACATGCACACACACTCACCATCCCCCACGCTGGGGATGTCAAATAGAAGAAGTTGAGATGTAGCAGCGGTTGCCAGTCCGGCAATGGCTACACCTGGCGGGGTGACTGGCGAATGACCAACCCACTCACCAACGAGTACCGACCCATTTCTCAAGACCACCGCACCGACCATGACCTCAACACAACATCAAAGCCTTCGACCATTAGTATCGGTTCGCTACATACATTGCTGCACTTCCACGTCCGACCTATCCAACTGGTGGTCTGCCAGCGGTCTTAGTCCTCAATTGAGGAACAGATGTCTCATCTCAGGGGGGGCTTCCCGCTTAGATGCTTTCAGCGGTTCTCCCGTCCGAAGGTCGCTACCCGGCGATGCCGCTGGCGCGACAACCGGCACACGAGCGCTTCGTCCATCCCGGTCCTCTCGTACTGGGGACAGCTCCCTTCAAACATCTCACGCCCACAGCGGATAGAGACCGACCTGTCTCACGACGGTCTGAACCCAGCTCACGTACCGCTTTAATGGGCGAACAGCCCAACCCTTGGGACCTGATCCAGCCCCAGGATGCGATGAGCCGACATCGAGGTGCCGAGCCTTGCCGTCGATGTGAACTCTTGGGCAAGACTAGCCTGTTATCCCCGGGGTAGCTTTTATCCGGTAAGCCACGGCCCTTCCACACGGCGCCGTGGGATCACTATGCCCGACTTTCGTCTCTGCTCGACACGTCCGTCTCGCAGTCAAGCTGGCTTGTGCCATTACACTCTGCGGCGGGTTTCCATTCCGCCTGAGCCAACCTTTGGGCGCCTCCGCTACCTTTTAGGAGGCGACCGCCCCAGTCAAACTGCCCACCTGCCACTGTCCCCACGCCGGTTTCACGGTCGCAGGTTAGGGCCAAAGCATTGTCAGGCTGGTATTTCACCATTGGCTCCACCCAGGCTAGCGCCCAGGCTTCTTTGCCTCCCAGCTATCCTACACAGACCATGCCCTAACGCAATAGCAAGCTACAGTCAAGCTCCACGGGGTCTTTTTGTCCTGCTGCGGGTAACGCGCATCTTTACACGTCCTTCAATTTCACCGGGTCCCTTGTTGAGACAGTGCCCTGATCGTTACGCCTTTCGTGCGGGTCGGAACTTACCCGACAAGGAATTTCGCTACCTTAGGACGGTTATAGTTACCGCCGCCGTTCACCGGGGCTTCAATTCAGAGCTTCGTGTGCAATCACACACTAACCCGTCCTTTTAACCTTCCGGCACTGGGCAGGCGTCAGCCCCTATACTTCCCCTTTCGGGTTGGCAGAGACCTGTGTTTTTGTTAAACAGTCGCCAGGGCCCTTTCACTGCGGCCTATCCTCTCAGATAGGCGCTCCTTCTCCCGAAGTTACGGAGCCATTTTGCCTAGTTCCTTAACAAGGGTTCTCCCGTTCACCTGTGGATCCTCACCTCGCCTACCAGTGTCGGTTTGCGGTACGGGCGGCTGCTTTCTTCGCCGGTACGCTTTTCTCGGAGGCTGAACTTGCCCACTTCTGGCCCGGAGGCCCGGCGTCACGGATATTCTCCGCTTACCACCCCCACTTCCAGCCGGGGGCTGGGCTATCCCACCTCGTCGCGTCCGTACTCCAGCAGCCGGTACGGGAATATTAACCCGTTGTCCATCGCCTACGCCTTGCGGCCTCGGCTTAGGCCCGACTAACCCGACGCGGACTGACCTTCCGTCGGAAACCTTAGGCTTGCGGCGAACAGGGTTCTCACCTGTTTTGCGTTACTCATGCCACCATTCTCACTCGTGATCGCTCCAGCAGCCCTTCCAAGCCACCTTCGATGCCATCACGACGCTCCCCTACCATAGTACGGACAAGGCACGCCCTGTCCCTACCATCCCGCGCTTCGGTGCCAGACTTGAGCCCCGTTACATTATCCGCGCCAGCGCGTTTGACCAGTGAGCTATTACGCACTCTTTAAAGGATGGCTGCTTCTAAGCCAACCTCCTGGCTGTCTACACACGCTCACCTCGTTTGCCACTTAGCCTGGTCTTGGGGACCTTAGCGGCGGGTCTGGGTTGTTTCCCTCTCGACGCCGAAACTCATCTCCCGACGTCCAACTGCACGCCTGAGCTGGCAGCATTCGGAGTTTGGTTGAGTTTGGTAACCTTGCGGCCCCTAGCTCATCCAGTGCTCTACCTCCACCAGCCACCGGCGCACGCCAGCCCTAAAGCTGTTTCGGGGAGAACAAGCTATCTCCTGGTTCGTTTGGCATATCACCCCTACCCACAGGTCATCCGAAACTTTTGCAACAGTTACCGGTTCGGTCCTCCACGAAGGATTAGCTTCGCTTCAACCTGCCCATGGGTAGCTCACCAGGTTTCGTGTCTAATACGTGCCACTGTGCGCCCTGTTCAGACTCGCTTTCGCTGCGCCTGCGGGTGTAACTCCCTTAAGCTGGCGACACGCATTAACTCGGTGGCTCATTCTCCAAAAGGCACGCCATCACATTCCTAAGAATGCTCTGACTGCTTGTAGGCATACGGTTTCAGGTTCTATTTCACTCCCCTCGCCGGGGTTCTTTTCACCGTTCCCTCACGGTACTAGTTCGCTATCGGTCATCGTGTGTATTTAGCCTTGGAGCGTGGACGCCCCAGCTTCCCACCGGATTAGCGTGCCCGGTGGTACTCAGGCACAGCACGGTCGGCGCTTGAGGTTTCGTCTACGGGACTTTCACCCGCTGCGGTGGGACTTTCCAGACCCTTCGACTACCTCGCCCGCTCAACACTGATGTGCGGCCTACAACCCCGGTCCGAAGACCGGTTTGGGCTTCTCCGCGTTCGCTCGCCACTACTAACGGAATGCTTTCCTTTCCTCGCGGTACTGAGATGTTTCAGTTCCCGCGGTTCCCCGCCAGATGCTATGTGTTCACACCTAGCTGCGTGGGCATGCCCCCACGCGGGTTTCCCCATTCGGAAATCCTCGGCTGTTCACGGTTGCACACACCTCACCGAGGCTTATCGCAGTGTACCACGTCCTTCATCGGCACACGATGCCCAGGCATCCGCCGTACGCCCTTGTCACTTTGCCGCTGTGTTATGGTATCCACAGTCGTGCGGTGATCCAGAGAAATTGATCGTTCTCGTCGTTTACCCAAACATCTTCTTCTATTCAACTGTTAAGGTGCTTCGGAAGTTCCCTTCCGAATGGTAATGACAAACACCAGCTTGCCAGCACCATTCCCAAAACAACTTCCTGTGGAGACAAGGGGGCTCGAACCCCTAACCTCCGCCTTGCAAAGGCGGCGCTCTCCCGGTTGAGCTATGTCCCCGCCTGTGGGAATGAGAGGACTCGAACCTCTGACCTCTCGCTTATCAGGCGAGTGCTCTAACCAGCTGAGCTACATTCCCGCCCTTGCCAAACAAATAGTGACAACAAACGCACCCTTCGACCACAGCCCCACGCCGCTGCAACCTTCGCAGATTGCAGCATCTCATAGAAAGGAGGTGATCCAGCCGCACCTTCCGGTACAGCTACCTTGTTACGACTTCGTCCCAGTCACCAGCCCCACCTTCGGCGGCTGTCTCCTATTGGTTAACTCACCGACTTCAGGCGTGACCAGCTTCCATGACGTGACGGGCGGTGTGTACAAGGCCCGGGAACGTATTCAACGCGGCGTGGCTGATCCGCGTTTACTAGCAACTCCGACTTCATGCAGGCGAGTTGCAGCCTACAATCCGAACTGAGACCGGCTTTATTGGATTCGCTCCACCTCGCGGCTTGGCTGCCTATTGTACCGGCCATTGTAGCGTGTGTGTCGCCCTGGACATAAAGGCCATGCTGACTTGACGTCATCCCCACCTTCCTCCCAGTTTCCCCGGGCAGTCGCGTTAGACACTTGTAACTAACGCTAGGGGTTGCGCTCGTTTTCGGACTTAACCGAACACCTCACGGCACGAGCTGACGACAGCCATGCAGCACCTGTGCTGGCGCCCGAAGGTCGGTCCGCTTTCGCTTCCCTACTACCAGCATGTCAAATCCAGGTAAGGTTCTTCGCGTAGCCTCGAATTAAACCACACGCTCCGCTGCTTGTGCGGGCCCCCGTCAATTCCTTTGAGTTTTAGCCTTGCGGCCGTACTCCCCAGGCGGCACACTTAGCGCGTTAGCTACGACACTAATGGCCTTTCGACCACTAACATCCAGTGTGCATCGTTTACGGCGTGGACTACCGGGGTTTCTAATCCCGTTCGCTCCCCACGCTTTCGCACCTCAGCGTCAGAACAGACCCAGCAGACCGCCTTCGCCACTGGTGTTCCTCCGGATCTCTACGCATTTCACCACTCCACCCGGAATTCCGTCTGCCTCTATCTGTCTCGAGTGACGCAGTCTGATACGGCCTCGCCCAGTTGAGCCGGGCGCTTTCACGCATCACTTACGCCACCGCCTGCGTGCGCTTTACGCCCAGTAATTCCGGATAACGCTTGCCTCCTACGTTTTACCGCGGCTGCTGGCACGTAGTTAGCCGAGACTTATTCCGGTGGTACCGTCCGATCTCTTCCCACCGAAAAGGAGTTTACAATCCGAAGACCGTCATCCTCCACGCGGCGTTGCTGCATCAGGCTGGCGCCCATTGTGCAATATTCCTTACTGCTGCCTCCCGTAGGAGTCTGGCCCGTGTCTCAGTGCCAGTGTGGGGGGTCACCCTCTCAGGCCCCCTACCCGTCTTCGCCTTGGTGAGCCGTTACCTCACCAACCAGCTGATGGGCCGCAGCCTCCTCCTTCGCCGCATCCAGTGCTTTCCTCATGGGATGTCTAAGCCCCACGAGCGTACGCGGTATTAGCTCGCCTTTCGGCGAGTTATCCCCCAGCGAAGGGCAGATCGGCTACGTGTTACGCACCCGTGCGCCACTGTCCCCACAGTCCGAAGAGCGTGGTTCTCGTTCGACTTGCATGTATTAGGCACGCCGCCAGCGTTCATCCTGAGCCAGGATCAAACTCTCCGTAAAAGAGCTTGTTCCGCACTGTCATCAAGGACAGTGTGTAGGTCTAGATTTGGTATTACTTGAAACGCAAGGCTGTGTGTATATGTCTCAAAGATGGGATACATCTTTGACAGGGATGTGTTTGCTGTCACTATTTGGTTGGTAAGGTGCGGGCCGACCTACGCCCAAACAAAAACCGACTGGATGACCAGTCGGCACAGACACACGAGAGGCTGCGAGTGCAGCTAGGTCCTCATGCTATTCGTCTGTTGCCTGCTGGTTGTGCGTAAGTTGGCATTCAGTTTTTCCGTCCTTCGACGTTGTTAATGTGCCGCATTGCTGCGGTAAACAGATACTATCACAAACCATATTCAAATTGCAAGGGTCTTTTCCAAAAAACTTTTCCCCGTTGTGCAGCGAGGAACTTTGCAAAAAAGTGTGTAGAAATATCTGTGAAAAATGGTGTGGAGAGTGTCCTGGAAATGGCGGCAAAACCCAGACATCTCTGTGTACATACAGTGCCCAGCCAGGGGACAAAAGCTGGTGTTTGAAGCACAAAGAATGGTCGAATCGGCTACAATTGGTGACATGGTGCTGAGATGGTTTTATGGAGAGACCTGATGGGGAATGACAACATAATCCAAACATATATTGGTCAGTTGAGACCTGAAAACGATAAACAAACTCGCCGAGCGGCTGAAGATGCGCTGATTGAAATTGGAGAACCAGTGGTGGAGGCGCTTGTTGGTGTATTGCAGACAGGAGATGTGGGGCAACGGTCAGCAGCGGTGCGGGTATTATGCAAAATGCGCGATAAGCGGGCGCTAGAGCCATTGATCCATGTATTACATCATGACACGGATAGAGGCGTGCGTTCCTGGGTTGCGCGACGACTCGGTGAATTTCGGGATGAGCGCGTGATTGAGCCGCTGCTTCAAGTTTTCGAGGTTCCTGGTGTGGGGAACTATGCCAAAGCTGTCTTACGTGACAACGAATATTTGGGACCAACGGCTGCTCAGTATTTGAAGGAAAAATTGCAACGCGAGGAGGAATCAGCACCAGTCCTGGCGATGATTAACCGCTTGCAATCCCGATATTTAATGGATGTTTATGTTGAGATAGCGATGGTAACCAACCGACCTGATGCAGTGAAGTATGTGCGGGAACTTGCTTTTTTGTGGGGAAGTGCGCCTTCTGAGGTATGCCACAGGGCAGAAACGACTTTGATGCGACTGTTGGATGAGGCTGTGGAAACGGAAACTCACGTGCAGGCGATTCGTATCCTGGGGGATATTGATCGTGGTCAAGCATCATCAACAATATTCGAACGGTTGTTAAGTGTGATAGGTGACGAAACGGATGTAGACGTACAAGTGGCAGCGATTGGGACATTGAGCGTAACTTATGGTTTCCAGGTTCAAAGCCGAAATCGTGAAAATGTGCAACAGGTGTGGGAACGTCTGTTAATGTTGGCCCAGTCGCCAGAAGACTCTCAAATGCAGGCGGCAGGGATTCATGGGCTGGGATATTTTGGACAGTATGATCTTGAAGAGCGAAAACGGGCACGGGATATACTCAAACATCTCATAGAAAAACAACCTGAGTTGACCGATGTTATTGAGAAAACACTGTCATCATTGGGGTTCAAGGCGGAATTGGAAGGTGCAGCCTGTATTCGATGTGGCCGTACTCAAGAACAGGTGAAAATATCCGTGTGCCAGATATGCGGCAAGGCGATTTGCCAGGATCATTATTGGAAGGCAGGGCCTGTCAGACCGCCGGGGGTCTTTTGTAGCCAGCAATGTTTCATGAGATCGGATATACCGAAAAATCCGCAATATTGGTAAGTGTGTGAGGGAGAAGATGGGAAAGTGAAGTGGGCCTAGAGGGATTCGAACCCCCAACCAATCGGTTATGAGCCGACTGCTCTAACCGTTGAGCTATAGGCCCATCTCGCTTATGAGTATACAAGACTGTGGGCACGATGAAAAGCCCAAACCAGTGATGCGGTACATTTCAATATGGGAGCAACTTCAAGCGACAGATTGCCAAATGGTATCAAAAGATTGACCAAGAACAGCCGAATGAATGGCAATCATGCATTCAACACCAGGACGTGACCATCGCATACCTGAAATGAAATAGTCGAGGCGAGTCTTGAATTGCTTGACCCCACTCTCGGTAGTGCCAGATTAAGTCTTGTCTAGTACACGTTATCCGCCTTTGACTTCATCATAGAGTCTCGCCATCGTTGTGACCATAAATTTGTCACGTGTGATATTTTTCCGGATTGGGCCAATGTGTTCTAGGCTCTTCGCGATGATAATGTCTCTGATGGCTTCGGTGTTTTGCTCATATGGACTCCATGAACTAGGCCATGCATCGGAGCTTGCTGGTGCGGAAGTATGGATATACTTCAGGGTGTCGAGAATGGCCCTGGCGACACTTTCGGCAAGAACAATGTCCAGCTCGGTAACTGGTGGTAGGGCATCCTCTGATACCGCACGGCGATGCAGTGTCCATCCTGCTGCAGCCGATAGTTTGAGCAGGCGTTTGATGCGAGTTGCATCTATCTTATCGGCGGTTGCTTGGTGCTCCTGCGACTCAGTTAACCATGTTAAGGCCGAGACAGATAAAATACGAGCTTTGCCGAGTTCCCGCGCTGCAAGCGTTTTACCTTCCCCAACAATGTCCATAGTAACAGCACTTTTGTCGGTTGTATCTGACGCCTTTACGGCAGGCACAAATGTACCACCCGTCGGTCCAAATCCGACCATACGTCTCATGATCTCTTCGTAGTGTGCAGCGTTTGTATATTTCTCTTGAGGAGTACGAGTCGCAAATAGTCCTTCGCCGTGATAGCCGGATTCATCTTTTACATCGCGATGGGCGGCGTGAAAACTCTCATGCATCAACACGATCAACAAACGGTTTCGATTTTTTTCCATCGCCTCCAGTTCATGAGCCTGTGGAACGCTGCTGCCTGGAAATAGGTCCTTTTTCAGCAGTTCGAAGTTCTGTGAGCTAATTGTAATACTTTTCTGGAAATTCGTTTTGGCCTCGAACCCCAAGAATTCTGGCACGCCACTTTGATCCGCTCCTATCTTATGCTCGGCTGCTAGCTTTTCAAGCCACGCCCCGGCATCTACAAACCGCAGTTTCGCTTTTTGCCAACCGAATTCAGTATCATCGCCAAAGACTTGTTTTAAATTCTCATCAAACTCTGATGTATTGGAGACTTTTTCCAGTAGTTGTTTCGCTTGTGCTACAAGTGCCAGGAGATTCTTGGCGGCTTGTCCTTCCGGAGCAACCAGTCGTTTTTCGCGTCCGGGATATACGATGTCAAGCGGGCGAGCTTGGAGAACGTGTTTGGTAATCTTGATTTTATTCACCAAGGCTACTTTGGGATCCCCTTTTATTGATCCCGGCGTTTTTAGTTCAGCGACATTGCATATTTCGGCGATCTTGAGTCTCTGTTCCTGCGTGCAACGTGCAAATGTGCGCTTAAACTCTTTTTCTAATTTCTTCAACTGTATACGCGCTCTTTCCGCGTTATTGTCATTGATAAGCTGTTTGACCACCTCGATGTCGGGAAGTCGTCGCTGTACCATAATCCGGCCTACAGCTGCATTACCAATGGTCCGCTGAAGATGTAGGACATCTGCTGGTGTTAGCATACGTCTAATAGTGTGTCGAGGTGTAGAGCGTTTTGCGGATTCTTGCCCCATTGGGTTATGGGGTCTAGCTGGTTGTGTTTCCCTTTTCCTCACCATTTGGAAAACCCCTCAGTTCTATGCACTCCCAAAATGTATGGTTGTTGGGAGTGGGTGTTCGATTGTTTCGTGAGACTAAATTGCCCTGTAGTTGATATTTGTATTATATATGCCCTCGCCCCGACAAACAATGTGCGTTCAATGGTGTGTGACCGACAATGGAACAGAGAATCAGGTGCATGAAAAACCTGTACATCGTTGTTATTGATTGCGTGTTTTAAGGAAACGGGGCGCGGTCGCCTCCCTTATACAATCCCTTTGCCATACGGATTCTGCGAAAGATGTGATATGCTGCGCCCGCATTGCATCCTAATGCCTTACATACACCTGAAGGATGGGATATGAGAAATAAAGCCTTTCATAAGCAAGCTTTGGGACATTGATACATTCCCGGATTTTGGCATCAGCAATTTGGCATGACAGATAGTACGTGGTGTTTCGTCGTATCCCTTGAACAGAACTCAGGTTAATCGTGGAAGCCTTCGAAGCCTTCGGGTAAGTTCTCCATCCCCAGCGGCGTGTCCGAATCAGCGGGTAGTTCAATGTCTTCGACCTTTGGACGGCCACGCAACGGCATCATGGTGCGTTTGCTGTCGCGGAACTTGTCCCAGGTGTCGCGCCCCAGCATAAAGATGGCTCCTAACCCGGATAGGGCGACAACCGCCTCGAAGATCAGCGATAGGGTGGGCACGGGCGAAGGCAATGGCATGTTGACCAATAGCCCGTAGATCATCGCGCCCAGCGCCAGCACGATCCAGCGGTGGCGGGCGTAGATGGGGTAAATATAGATGGGGGGATCATCGGGGTCGTGATGGCGTTTGGTAAGGTAGTAGCGCACGCTGTGAATGATGGTATTGCCGATTAGGTAGCATGTGATGACACGTCCCAGATAAAAGAGCAAGAAATAGAAGCTGAAAATGAAGATTAGGTTGATAACAATTAAAAAGAGGGATGTTGGCAGAGTCAGGGCGCTGAGGGTGATGAAGGTGATAAGAATAACTAGGATGACGCTGGCGAAGATTTCTAAAATTATGACCGGAGTGAATAGAATGGACAGGATCAATCCCCAACTGACGGCAGGCAAGGGGGATTGCCGAACACGTTCGCTGGGTTTTATGACAAGCGTGGGCGTGAATTGTAGCACTAATGCACCGACTAATAAGAGTGATATGGCATCTTTGGCGGCTTGGACGAAGTAATTTTTCAGGATACTGAGGAAGGTGCGCGGTTGTTGGGCACGGGTGATGTTGTCGCGTGTGAAAACCTGCTTATATCTAGTGGTTTGTTGAACAGCGTTGCGAGGGATATTGGATTGTTGTGCGGCTTCATAGCGCAGATTGCCCTCGATGTATGCTTCGTCGCCGACATATAAACCATAATCCCGTAAACGAATGGAATAGGGTAAAAATGAGATACTGCGTAACCTGATTTCGGCACGGGCATCACCGACAATAGCATCAACATCGCCGCCGATGGAACCTTTGATGTCGAGTGATTGACCTTGGAAGTCGATATTGCCACCGACATTGCCATAGACCAAAGCCTGATAGCCGATCATCAGAATATCGCCGGGAATTTCCGCCCCGCGAGATAGTTCCAGGCTTAAAGATACTGCCGCAACATCAATGTGGGAATTGGTGAAGTTGGATTGTTCGGTGATGTCTAGATCGGCTCCAGCGAAATGGAGATCATCGCCGACAGTGCCGTTGACAGTGAGTTGACCGCCAATCACCCAAATATCTCCCATGACCACGCCCTCGCGGTCGATGGTGACTTCGGAAGCGAGGCCAATTAAATCGCCATCAACTGTGCCCCTAATCACCAGGGTGCGGCATAGGAAATAGAAGTCGTGGTCGATATATTCGTCGGCGTTGACCGTACATCGTGTGCCGCGAATCCCATCGGTGGCTTCAACGATGCCAACACTGATGCCAAACAGAAAGATAAATACATAGAAGGGAATAAACAATAGGCGTAGCCAGCGTCGTTTGGAGCGCATTCAGATTTTCTACCCTGACGGACGGGTGCATAGATAGCCTGTCTATTTGGGTGATCAGACGGGTGCGCTATAGCAACCCCTCTACAGAGACCTCATTAGTATATGGTTTTGGCGCAAAGCCGATGGTCGCGCTGGGTACTGTAGAAATATACATGACAGGTTTTGCTTGCACCTTGACAGATGTACAGTTCATCCACGATTGTACCGTATGCAACATACCCTGAATAGTGCCACCTATCTATGCTATACTGGCGGGACTCAGTACCATTATTCACAAACGCACCTGGAGATAGGCATGGCAGATCATCTTTTGGGGTTGAGTCTTCTGGAGGCTCGTGCTGGGCTGGCAAGTGGCGACTTTACAGCGGTTGAGTTGACACAACGATATTTGGATCGTATCCGTGTATTGGACGATAAGGTCAGTGCATATTTGGTGGTGACCGAAGCCCAAGCTCTGGAGACAGCCCAAGCCGCCGACGAACGCTTGCAACAAGGTGATGATGCTCCATTGTTGGGGATTCCGCTGGCAATCAAGGATGTGCTGAGTACCCAGGGAGTGCAAACAACGTGTGGTTCGCGGATCTTGCAGGGATATGTGCCGCCATTTACTGCGACTGCTGTCCAGCGATTGTTTGATGCCGGAGCCGTGATGCTGGGCAAGACCAATACTGATGAGTTTGCAATGGGGTCATCGACAGAGAATTCCGGATATTTTGTGACGCATAATCCGTGGGATTTGGAACGGGTTCCAGGGGGATCAAGCGGCGGCAGTGCAGCAGCCGTGGTAGCCCAGATGGCGTTGGGGGCGTTGGGAACGGATACCGGCGGCAGCGTGCGACAACCAGCGGCTTTTTGTGGAGTGGTGGCGATAAAACCCTCGTATGGGCGCGTATCGCGTTATGGGTTGATTGCATTTGCGTCGTCATTGGACTGTGTGGGGACGTTTGGGCGCACGGTTAAGGACGCCGCTTATTTGCTGAACGTCATCGCCGGACACGATGGACGGGACAGCACGTCAATGGATCAGCCGGTACCAGATTATCTGTCGGGTATTGAGCAGGGTGTTGATGGGCTGCGAGTCGGTGTGCCAGCCGAATTTTTTGGTGAGGGGTTGCATCCCGATGTTGTGCAGGCTGTTCGGGCGGCCATTGAACAGTTGGCAGCGATGGGGGCGGAAATCAAGGAGATCAGTCTGCCACATACGGCCTATGCACTTTCGGTTTATTATTTGATTGCGCCAGCGGAAGCATCGGCGAATTTGGCGCGTTATGATGGTGTGCGGTTTGGCTTGCGGAACGATGCACCGTCGTTGTGGGATACATATCGTTCGACGCGAGGTGATGGTTTTGGCGCTGAAGTGAAACGACGGATCATGCTGGGCACATACACATTGTCGGCGGGGTATTATGATGCGTATTATCTGAAAGCGCAGAAGGTTCGCACATTAATCAAGCATGATTTTGATAAAGCCTTTGAGGAAGTGGATGTTGTGGTGTCGCCAACAACACCCACCACAGCCTTCAGGATTGGTGAGAAGACCGCAGACCCGCTGCAAATGTATTTGAGCGATGTGTTGACACTGCCCGCTAGCCTGGCGGGGATTTGTGGATTGTCGTTGCCGTGTGGCTTTGATGGCGACCAGTTACCGATTGGCCTGCAATTGATGGGGCCATTTATGCAAGAGCATACGATCCTTCGGGTGGCCCATGCCTATGAGCAGGCGACCGGATGGTATCGGCAATTACCCGAACTATAATCATCAGGAGCAGTTTATATGAAAGTTGTGATTCCTCTGGCGGGATATGGCACACGTCTGCGACCGCATACCTTCACCAAGCCCAAGCCGCTCATTAATGTTGCAGGCAAGCCAGTGTTGGGACATTTGCTGGACAAGTTGGCTGAACTGGAGATCAGCGAATATATTTTTGTGGTTGGTTATCTGGGGGATCAGATAGCTGAGTATGTTGAGACTTTCTATAATCTGCCCGCGCAGTTCGTTGAGCAAGCTGAAATGTTGGGACAGTCACATGCGATTTATCAGGCCAATCCACATATTGATGATGGGCCAGTATTCGTTGTGTTTGGCGACCATATTTTCGAGACCAACTTTGCTCTCATTCATAACCCAGTTTCGGATGCAGTGATTTATGTGAAGCAGGTGGAAGATCCTCGCCGGTACGGGGTGGTGATGTTGGATGGAGATGGCTACATCAAGCGGTTTGTTGAAAAAGATCCCAATCCCCCGTCGAATCTAGCAATCATCGGACTCTATTATGTGAATAATGGACGTAAGCTGATGGCGGCGCTCGAACGGCAAATTGCAGAGCAAAATATGACCAAGAACGAGTATTACATTGCCGATGCATTGCAATATTTAGTTGATGATGGCATGAAATTTAAGATCGAGACCGTGCCGAACTGGTTGGACTGTGGAAACCCGACGGCAGTGTTGACCGCTAATCAATATCTGTTGACCGAAGGCCGGATGGACAATAGCCGAGAAGTCCACTATGAAAATGTCATTATTATCCCGCCAGTGCGTATCCATCCTACAGCGGCGATTAAGCGTTCAATCATTGGCCCGAATGCGACCATTTCCGCCGATTGTAAGATTGAGGGTAGTATCATCCAGGATACGATTGTGGGTGAGGCTGCCGAAATTCGTGATGCTTTGTTGCAACGGAGTTTGATCGGGCAAAACTCATCGGTTTATGGGCAGTATAATTCTATGAATGTCGGCGATTCATCGTCAGTTGGTTTTGCCCAGGTGTAAACCATTTGCTCGAATTTTTGAAGAGTCTACTCGACATCTCTATGGAAGGACCATTGCCGTACATCATTTTGGTGGTGGTGGCGGTGATGGTCTTTATGGAGCAATTGGTTATCCTCTCGTTCATTTCACCTGGCTCTTATGCAGTAATATTCGTTAGCTTTCTGGCATTTGCGGGTGATGTGCCATTGGTGTTGATGGCGGTCATGATGTTTGTGGCGGCCCAGAGTGGCACGCACTTGCAATATTATCTGGGGCAGCAGCATGGAGAGCGGGTTCTGCGTTGGATGAACCGTTATCCGCGATTGGTTGATCTGGAAAAAATGAATGACATCCAGGTGAGCAGCAGCGTGGTGGTGTTGTCGTATAATCTGCCGCAAATTCGGGGGATTGTGCCTTTTCTGGCAGGTGTCTCGCATATGCCATTGAAACGATGGTGGGTGGCAAGTGTTATCGGTGTGCTGATTTGGCTGGCCTCGTTCATTGGATTGGGGATGGGGGCGGCGGCACTGTTTGATGGCGACCTGGAGAAGGCGTTGGAATGGATCTGGGCGCTCAATAATAGCTATCTGGGGTTGATCTTCTGGGTGGCGACGGTTGTCTTGGTTGGTTATTACATTTGGCGACGGCGACAGGCGGCGAACATTCAACATTCACCTGATTGACGGCTTGCGGTGTTTTCCTCATTGCCGGACCTCACGCTATAATGCCCTAGGATTCACAAATATTCATGGAGATAAAAACCATTGTCAGTATTGCATCCTGCATTTGATTGGCATGAAGTTGCGCGTCTGGCATTGACGTCGCGTTTGCTAGATGAAATGGAAGAAAATGAACTTGTGCCGCAAGGTCAGGTAACCTATCAATTTTCGGCGCGGGGCCATGAGTTGGGACAATTGCTCATTGCACAGTTGCTTGATCACCCGTTTGATGCGGTGAGTGCTTATTATCGCTCGCGTCCGTTTATGTTGGCGTCGGGGTTGACGGTAGAGGAGGCGCTGGCGTCGGATATGGCACGGGCAGAGGGGATCAGTGCCGGACGAGATGTGGGGGTGGTGTTTAATATGCCGCGTCGAGGGCGAGCGTTGGTCATGCCGATGGCCGGTGATGTGGGGTCGCAGTTCACACCAGCGGCGGGTTGGGCACAGGCAATTCGCTATCGAGTCGAGGTGCTGGATGATGAAAACTATCAAGATAGCATCGCCGTCGTGTTTTCGGGGGATGGGGCGGTGGCGACCAATGGATTCTGGTCGGCGCTGACGATAGCAACGACGCTGCAGTTACCGCTGTTGTTTATGGTGGAGGATAACGGATTTGCGATTTCGGTGCGTGGTCCAGCGCAGACGCCGGGTAGCAATATTGCGGCGAATCTGACGTCGTTTGGTAACCTGAAAATTTGGGATGGCAGTGGCACAAATCCGGCGGAGACAGCTGAATTGGTGTATGAGGCAGTGACGGCTATGCGGCAGGGAGAGGGGCCAGGGTTGTTGCGGCTGACTGTGCCGCGCCTGTCGGGGCATTCCAGTGTCGATAATCAGGCTTATAAATCTGAGGGAGAGCGTGAGGCTGAATGGCAACAGGATCCGATTCCGGCGTTGCGAGAATATCTGGTGCCAGCTTTGATGAGTGCCGAAGAATGGGATGCGTTAGTTGAGCAGGCAAAACAGGATGTAGGGCAGGCACGGGACGCAGCGTTGGCCTTGCCACAGCCTGATCCGGAGCGGGTCGGGCGCTTCGTGTTCGCCGAACTGATGTCACCGCAGCAGGTGGGTGGCGTGCTGGCGGAGGGAATCCGGTTGCCGCAGGGTACATCTGAACCGGATAAGAGTGATCCGCGCCGGATTAATATGATTGAGGCGATTCGGCGGACGTTGGATGTGGAACTCGGCCAGAATCCGCACTGTGTGGTATTTGGCGAGGACGTGGGATATAAGGGCGGCGTTCATGCAGCGACGTTGGGGTTGCAGACGCATCATGGCGAGGCACGAGTTTTTGATACGAGTCTATCGGAGGAAGGCATTATCGGGCGGGCAGTTGGAATGGCCTATGCGGGGCTTATGCCGGTGCCGGAAATCCAGTTTCGAAAATATGCTGACCCAGCGACAGAGCAACTAAACAATTGTGGGACAGTGCGGTGGCGGACCAATAACCGATTTGCTGCGCCGATGGTGGTGCGGATTCCGGGAGGCTATCGGAAAATCGGTGATCCCTGGCACAGTGTCTCGCATGAAATCGTGTTCGCGCATTCGGTGGGGTGGAAGCTGGCGTTTCCATCAAATGCTGAGGATACGGTGGGGTTGTTGCGGACGGCGTTGCGTGGTAATGATCCGGTGATCTTTTTCGAGCATCGGGCGATTTTGGATGCGGCATGGGCGCGGCGGCCTTATCCGGGCGATGATTATATGCTGCCATTTGGCAAGGCGAAAACTATCACGACGGGCGATGACCTGACGGTTATCACGTGGGGGGCGATGGTGGAGCGGTGTGAGTTAGCGGCGCAAGAAGTTGATGCTGAAATTGAGATTATTGACTTGCGGACGATTGTGCCCTGGGATAAAGAAACGGTGTTGGGGTCTGTTGCCAAAACGAGCAAGGTCTTGATTGTGCATGAGGATATTGGCCTGGGAGGTTTTGGGGCGGAAATCGCAGCGACTATTGTGGATGAGGCATTTCTTGACCTGGATGCGCCCGTGCAGCGTGTTACATCTCCATCGGTGCCAGTTCCATTCAATACGGGATTGATGGATGGGGTTGTGCCAACAGTGGCGTTGATTCGCCAGCGTATGCAGGATTTACTGGCATTTTAGGTTGCTAAAATGCCAGTAGCGTGTGAAGGGTGCATTTTGTCGAGTTCATGTATAATACAGCGTAGTTAACAAATACAAACAACTCGGATTTGGGGCTTAATTTTATGACGGAAGAACAGAAGCCGGATGGTGACGGACAAGAACCAGTCAGTCAGCCGCCACAAGTAGACCGGCAACGCTGGTTTGTCCCAGAAAACGCCGCCACTGATGAGCAATTGGAAGCACTGCGGGCTTCGATTGATGTTGATCTAAAAATCGACATTGGTGATCTGCCAGGAGGCACACCGAGCCGTTCCGGTGGTTGGTATTCGCCCGAAGGCAGCACTTATCAGGTGGAACCAGCAGAGGCGTTGGGCGATTTATTAGAAGATGCTACTTATGACATATTGGACGAAATAGAAGCTGTATCGCCTGAAGAAACTGCTGAAGCTGGGATCACGGTGCGGGAAGCACCTTCATGGGAAGGCGAATTCCCAGCATATCGGGAAACGCCAGAAATCGAAGGAACTATCCCGCAAGATTTCTTGGCCGCGCCGGATATGCCGCTATCGACCACTTTAGATGTTGGGCTGGGTGGATTGCGCGATGTGCCTGCGGTGGAGACGGCTGAACTGGAGATTGAAGACGAAAGCCTGTCGTTAGAAGAAGCTGGGGATCAGCAAGAAGATGCTGTCAGTCACATTCCTGTGCCAGCACAGGGCTTTGGTGGTGTGCAGGATCGGCTTTCGGAAACGACACCTGCTTCTGAGCAGCCGACTATCGTTGATGACGAATCGGATACTGGCCCAATAGCCGCCGTTGATCTTAGCGCAACGCGGGTACTCAGCGATACTGATGCCCTGCAACCAGAACCTACCCCGGTCACGCCTCAACCGACCCCTACATCGGACCTTCAAATCGCACAATCGCAAGTGAGTGAGCCTATGTCACCCCAACAACCTCCTGCCGCACAACGCTTCAAAGAAGTGGAACAATCGGTACAGGTGCTACGCCAGCAATTCGCGCAGGGTCGTATCACACGTAATCAACTTGAAACGGAACTGCGTCGTCTGATGGTACTTGACGATCAGGGGCGGTGGTGGACGCTAGGTGTGGATAGCAGCCGGTGGTATCGGTATGATGGGCGTGAGTGGACACCGGACACGCCACCCCAAACTGGCCCAGTGCCCGCCGTCGGCATTCCAGCAGATTATGTGCGGACTGAAACGGGCGTTCAGCCACCCGTTCGCGAGGCATCATCCGGAATTCCGCCGGGTGGTGACATTGCCGTGCAACAAGGCGGTACTCCTCAAATTGCCATTGATGAGTATGGGATGCCGCTTCCCCAAAGAGTGCCCCAAGAAGACCCAGAAGCAACGATGGTCAATGTTAACGCCGCCATCAGCCCGGATGAATATGGCCCGACTCTGCCGAGTATCGAGAAACCTGGCCCAGCCCCAGCGCCCGTTGCAGAGCCGGTGCAGCCGTATATTGAACCTTCTGAGGCGCAAACCCTGGCCCCAATACCTAGCGTAGACCAATATGTGGCTCCCGATGGTGAGACCTATGACACCAGCTATGACTATGGTGTCAGCGACGATGGACAATTGGTGACGGGCGAATACATTGGGGCGGGGCGCGAAGAAAAACGCAAAGCGACGGGCGCTATCCAGCCAGATTATAGTGAAGCATTGGGCGGCAGGCTCAGTCGCAGCGGCCTGGCGAAAATTGCCGTCTGGTCGAGCGTCGTGGGCGTGGTCGTCATTTTGGGGTCGATCTTATGTGCGCTGCTCGGCATGATTGGTTATTACTTCTACACCGTCGGCGATTACAGCGAAGCTATCGCTAGCCTGCCTGAACGGGCTAGCACGTTTCAGACCACAACTATCTATGCTAACGATGGCGTGACCGAGTTGGCGACCTTCAACGATCCGGTGCGTGGTGTGCGGCAAAAAGTCGAGTTAGAAGACATTTCGCCCTGGGTTATTCATGCGTTGGTTTCTACAGAAGACGAGACCTACTATGAGAACCCTGGCTTCAGCGTCTTCGCTATCATGCGAGCCGCATACACTAATTTTACCAGTAGTGCCCCGCGCTCTGGAGCCAGCACCATCACCCAACAGCTTGCGCGACGGTTACTTTTGAATGAGGAATTTGCGGCTGAAGTTTCGGCCTCGCGCAAGATGACGGAAATTATCCTGGCGGCTGAGATCAGTCGTCAATATACCAAAGATGAAATTCTCGAACTTTATTTGAACGAGATGAGTTTCGGGAGCTTTACTGTTGGTATTGAGGCGGCGGCCCAGGCGTATTTTGGTAAACCAGCCAGCGACCTGAACATCTTTGAGTCGGCATTGTTGGTGGGACTAATCCAATCGCCGGGTCTTTATGATCCTTTCCAGAATCGTGAACTGGCGTTAGGGCGTATGGAAACGGTGCTGCGCCTAATGCAAGAAGCGAATGGCACGGGGTGTGTGGAGATGGAACATACCTTTAACGGCACCGGATATGATCTGTCGCAGCCACTCTGTGTGACGGAGCAATATTTGGTGGAGGAAGTGCCCCATCTGAAGGCTATCGTTCAAATTACAGAATTCGAGCCGCAGGGGACCGAATTGCGCTATGCTCATTTTGTCTATTGGGTGCGCGAGGAACTGTTTGACCGCTATGGCGAGGAATATATCTATAACACAGGTCTGAGGGTGATTACCACCATCGACCCTGTGTTGCAGAATGCTGCACAAGCGGCAGTAGTTGACCAAGTCACGGTGCAGGCTCCGGCGCGAGGTATCAGAGTTAATAATGGCTCTGTGGTTGCGATTGATCCGCAAACTGGCGCGGTGATGGCGATGGTCGGCAGCGCCGATTTCAGGAACAAAGATATTGATGGCGAAGTGAATGTAGCCTTTCAACCACGACAGCCGGGGTCTTCAATCAAGCCAGTGGTTTATCTGACGTCGTTTGAGGGTTATGAACTCAATGGCGTTACCGAATATTGGACGCCAGCCACGATTATTTGGGATACTCCGTCCAATTGGGGTGGCTATGAGCCAGTTAACTATGATCGCCAGTTCCGAGGACCGGTGAGTGTGCGGCGAGCATTATCGAACTCGTTGAATGTTCCGGCGGTCAAGGCTATGGCATTTGTCTCGCCCGAACGCTTTGAAGTCGTAGCAAATCGTATGGGGATTACCTTCCCATTGCAATCACCAGTGGCAGCAGGTTTGCCAGCAGCGTTGGGTGCGGCGGAAGTGCGGTTGTTCGATATGGTGGCAGGGTATGCGGCTTTTGCCAACAATGGCATGTATAATCGACCCTTCGGTGTGTTGCGAGTGCAGACGGTGGAGGGCGAGGTTATCTATGATTGGCAGGTCGACTCGGATCCAGCGGGAGCTATTCAAACAGTTGACCCGGCGTTGGCTTTCCTCATCAATAGCATCCTCTCCGATAGCGAAACGCGGCGCGAGGAATTTGGAACAGATCCCACCCGTCTCGATTTGCCTGATCTCCGCCCAGCAGCGGTAAAGACTGGCACGACCAACGATAACCGCGATGCCTGGACGATTGGCTGGACGCCCCAGATTGCAGTGGGCGTATGGGTGGGCAATACGGATAACAGTGAAATGGGCAGTAATGGTACTGGCTGGAATGTGGCCTCGCCAATCTGGAATCGGACGATGTGGCAATATCTCATCAACCAACCTGTCGCCAATTTCCCGCAACCATCCAATGTGACCCAAGAAACTGTCTGCGTCGATTCGGGAACGTACCCGCCTTCTAATAACCCAGCTTTGTGTGGCCCCGCTGGCACACTAACCGAATACTTTGCGGGAGGACGCACACCGCCGTCTGGCGAGGAGAGTCTGATCGTCTTTGTGGAAGTCGATATTTTCACGAATCTGATTGCTAACCAGTTTTGCCCGGATTATAGCGAACCGCGTGCTTTCCTGAACGTCGAGGATCCGACGGTGATTCCTTGGCTACGAACGCAGACAGGGCGTCAATGGGCGGCGTCACGTGATCTTGATCCGGACAATCTTGATGGTACGATTCCGACTGGCGAATGTCAGGCAGGCCAGGAAGTGCCTATCGTCAACCTGACCTCGCCGCAGAGTGGTATGACCATTGCAAACCTGATGGAGTTTCGAGGGCAGGCCAGCGCCCCGAATTTCAGTCGCTATGAAATCCAGTACGCGCCGATCAGCACACCGGATACGTATACCACAATCGTGTCCCAAAACTTCGAACAGGAATCGGCCAGCGGATTATTGGGCAGCATTGATAGCCACACAATGCCGAATGGGCAATACTATGTGCGGGTCGTGGTATTCAGTACCACCAATGCTGCTGCGGCTTCGCCAGCGGTGTTGATTAACGTGAACAATGTGACAACAGGCGTGCCGTCTGGTGGCGCATCGGAGGGGCTACCGGCTGGTGGAACTAGCTAATAGTCCGATGATCAGTAAGATACAATAGAGGAGGGTCGTGAACCCTCCTTTATTATGTGCGGTGCTTCGTTTGAACTCATTATGCCAAGTTTGGTTGATTGGTATATGTTCAAGCCCTCTCCCAGCCTTAAACATGGGAGAGGAGCTTCGTGGAGCGTGATACCTGTTCTTCTTCTATGTTTGGGGAAGTAGTGGCGAGCCACATATTGTTTACACGAATCTGGTATTTATGCCCGATGAGAAGATCATGGTCGGAACCATCCTCAACGTGATTACTGTCGCCATTGGCAGCACATTTGGCCTGCTCATCGGTGACCGCTTGCCCAAAGATATGCAGTCCTCGGTAATTACTGGCCTGGGTCTGGTGACGTTGGTGGTGGGGATGCAAAATGCGTTTCTCTCCGGCAATATCATCATCCCACTTATCAGTGTGGTGATTGGGGTCATCATTGGTGAGGGGGTGAATGTGCAAGGGAAATTGGATACGTTTGCGGGATGGTTGCAGGCCAAGACCGCCGGACGACGGGGTATTCAAAGGCAACTGGATGCCGAGGTGACTGATGGGCCAGACAGTGCCCGCGAACGGTTTATCAATGGCTTTATTACAGCCAGCTTGGTATTTTGCATCGGGCCACTAACGTTTATCGGGTCGTTGCAAGATGGCATGTCGGGTGATTATCAATTGCTGGCGATTAAGTCGGTGCTGGATGGATTCGCGGCACTGGCGTTCGCGGCCTCTATGGGCATGGGGGTAATCTTCTCGATCATCACGATTATTGTGCTGCAAGGCGGGTTGGCAGCAATTGGCTATTTTGCAGGCGAGGTGATGAGCGAGGCTATGATTGATGAAATGACGGCGACGGGCGGGTTGTTGTTGTTGGGTCTGAGCCTGATTTTGCTGGACGTTCAAAAACCGCGCATGGCAAACTTTCTGCCAGCACTCGTCATTGCGCCGCTGTTGGTTGCGCTGGCAACGGCAGTGGGTATCGACATCTATCCTGATTTTGGGAACTGAGTTTATGACGCAAAAAGCTACCTGTCGCGCTACTAGCAACATCGCTTTCGTGAAATATTGGGGGCGGATTGACAATGACCTACGCTTGCCGATGAACGGCTCGATTTCGATGAACCTGGCGGCGGCGACCACCACTACATCGGTTGAATTCGACCCGTTGCTGGGCCATGACGGAGTGGATGGCGGGGCGGGGCTGCACCTGAATGACAAACAGGCAGCGCGGGTTTTCCGCCATGTTGACCGTATTCGGGCGCTGGCCGGTATCAGGACCCGTGCCCGTGTCGCTACACGGAATAATTTCCCAATGGGGGCAGGGGTCGCGTCTTCGGCAGCGGCATTCGCGGCATTGACTGTGGCAGCAACACAAGCAGCGGATTTGCACCTGAGCGAACGTGAATTGACTATTCTGGCGCGACAGGGATCGGGGTCGGCCTGTCGCTCTATTTCGGCGGGGTTTGTGGAATGGCATTATGGCGAAACCAGCGCGGACTCGTTTGCGGAGAGCATTGCGCCTGCCGGGCATTGGGACATCCGCGATTTGATTGCGATTACGCAGACCGAACACAAAGCCGTCGGATCTACTAAAGGCATGAATCTGGTGACGACCAGCCCGTTTAATGAAACCCGCGTGGCATTAACACAAGAAAGCCTGGATATTATCCGACGGGCTATTCTGGAGCGGGATTGGACGCGGTTTGGTGAGGAAACGGAGCGCGAGGCCGTGCGTTTGCATATGATCGCCATGACATCGCAGCCGCCAGTTTTTTACTGGAGTCCGGTCACGTTACGGATTATGCAAGCGGTTATGGATTGGCGGGCGGAGGGACTGGAAGCATATTACACCATCGACGCTGGGGCCAATGTACATGTGATAGCGCAGAGCCAAGATGCAACCGAACTGGAAACACGCCTCGGCCAGTTGGAGGGTGTGGGGGATGTCATCCATAGCCGCGTGGGGGATGGGGCGCGGCTGATTGATGAGCATTTGTTTTGATGCTGCTGCGTGATGCCCACGTTGTTGCCTGAGATTCCCAGTAAATCCAATTCCATTCGCGTCGTGTACATCTACCATTGTTTCAGAATTACGCCCTTCTATTTATAATGGATGCAAATTGCTAAATAGTGTGGAGACATTTTTGATGACTCGCGTATTTGTCAGCTCCACCAGCCGTGATCTAATCAAACACCGTGAAAAAGTCAAGGATGCAATACTTGGTCTGGGAATGCAACCAGTTATGATGGAGCATTTCCCAGCGATGGATGCCGACGCGGTGTCTGCCTGCAAACAAAAAGTTCTGGATTGCGATTTATTTGTGGGCATTTATGCCTATCGCTATGGCTATATGCCGCAGGGTGCGGATCGCTCCATCACTGAAATGGAATACGATTGGGCCAAAGAAGCCGGAATCCCTATTCGCCCCTTTGTAGCTGACCAAACAGCAAATGAGTGGCGCAGCACTTTAAAAGACCTGTACCCTGACCTCAGCGGCGACGACCTGAACAAACTGGTCGAGACAGGCGCAAATGCCGACAAACTAAAAGCTTTCAGAAACCGGATGGGGTCGGAAAAAGTATGGGCCACATTCACTTCTCCCGACTCGTTGGCTGCGGCAATCTCACAAAGCTTGGCGCATGACGCCGAGCGCCTGACCCGCCGCGAACGCCAGCAACGCCGCCTGCTGCAGAGTGGATTTGGGATTATCGCCGTGCTGCTGATTGCGATTGTGGCGGCAGTGCTACTTTCTGCCATCGATGAAACGGCTATCGCGGATCGCCAGGCTACTAATCAAGCCAGGGCCAGCCAGGAAGCCGGAACGGCCACTGCTGAATATTTACTGATTCCCACACCACTTGAGGGCGAACGCTTTGCCGAGAGCGCGGTGGGAGTTGTGTTGGCGGAGTTTCTGGGGCCGGATGATTATACACAGGAGACGCGCCGCCGTATTGAACGTCAATTCGAGCAAGAAAATGTACCATTTATATCCGTAAGCCGCCTCATTACAAGCCGAGAGCAAGCTCGTCTGGTAGGCAATACCTACAATGCAACCATTATTATTTGGGGGGAACGGTTCGAGTCAGGTGTCGAAGTATTCTATGAGATCACGCCGCGTCGTGAGAGGCGGGTAGAGGCTGTTGTTGAGAACGTGGCCGTGTCCGCCGATTTGGAGAATTTCAGTTCTTACATTTTCGAGGGGATGGATGTTTTATATGTGGTGAATTTTGTACAAGGGCAAATTCTTTACTTTGAAGAAAACTACAGTGATGCGCTAACCAATTTTGACGCGGCGGTGGGTCTTATTCCCGTAGGGTGGGAGCGCGATGTGAAAGCTGAGACACTGTATTTTTATCACGGCGTTGCCCATCAGCAATTTGACAATTTTGAAGTCGCCATCGCCGACTTCACTCACGCCATCGAACTTGATCCTGCCTATGCCGCTGCTTACAACAACCGAGGTATCGTCTACCGTAACCAGGGCGACCTGGAAGCCGCTATCGCCGATTACACCCGCGCTATCGAGCTTGATCCTGCCTATGTCTTTGCTTACCATAACCGAGGTCTCGCCTACCGCAACCAGGGCGATCTAGAAGCTGCTATCGCTGATTACAGTCGTGCCATCGAACTTGATCCTGACTATCCCGGTACTTACATTAACCGAGGTAACGTCTACGACAACCAGGGCAACGTAGAAGCCGCTATCGCTGAACAGCAGTGCCATCGAACTTGATCCTGGCCTTGCCCTTGCTTACTATAACCGGGGTCTCGTCTACGGTAACCAGGGCAATTTAGAAGCCGCTATCGCCGATTTCACCCGTGCCATCGAACTTGATCCTGCTCTTGCCCTTGCTTACTATAACCGAGGTCTCGCCTACCGCAACCAGGGCAACATGGAAGCCGCTATCGCCGATTACACCCGCGCCATCGAACTTGATCCTGAATTTGCTGGTGCTTATTGGGGACGGGGCGATAGTTACTACCACTTCGGTGACTATGAAAATGCCATTGCTGATTACCGAATGTACGGACAATTAACAGACTCGCTCGAACCTATCATGGTGGAGCGCATCGCTGAAATGGAGGCTGCATCCGATATATTGTCAGAATAACTCGACGAGGATTCAGTGAGCCAGGAGATTTTCAGTGCTTCCGATATATCGGCGTCAAGAAATATTCGCCTTATGCGCCGAATCGTTGCATAATGGAAGTATCCTTTGCTGGCAGTCACTATTGGGAGACTATCTTGCGCGAACGGGTTATCAAGCTACTCCGATTTAGTGTCCTGACCTTGCTTCTGGTGGGTTGCATTCGCCCCCTGGAAGAAGGGGGAACGCCAACTGCCGAGGGTACTACTATTGTGCCCACGCCCCCAACCATTGTGGGTAATGGCACAACAACATCCCCAACAACAACGTCCCAAGATACAGGGACACTCAGTAATGCTGATCGCCTAGCAATCCAGACCTATTTGCAGGTGGAGACTGGCAAGCAGGTAACGCCTGGCACATTGGTTGATTGGCAGGTGATACCCATTGGCGCGGATTCAGTGGTGGGGTTTTCATACACCAATCCTAGCGGTTTGCCGTGTGCGGGAGCGGTGATGGTTAATCGGAGTGGCGCTCAGGGGTTATTCGTTTATAACGGCGAGGCGCAATGTGCGACTGAACCTGGCGCACGGGCGGTGGGCGGCAACTGGTTTTTCCTGACGTGGCATAATAACCAGCCACTCCGTGCTGTGGTGGGCGAAATCTTCAGCTCCGCACTACCCGTTAATGTCGCCACGATCATGTTTGAAGATGGCCGAGACATGACTTCCTCCATGACTGGCAATCGGTTTTTGTATATCAGAACCGATAGCATAGTCAGTGCGACGCGTGTTCAATTTATAAATGAACAAGGCAATATTGAGCAAGAAGTGTTTATGCAGCCCTGATGCTGGTATGGACTATCGAGCGTTGGGAGTGGAAAGGTGGCGGCATGACAAAACGACTGATTGATTGGTTACCGCTTATTTTTGCGGTGGTTGCGCTACCATTTTCGGTGGCGGCGCTTTATCTCGTTCTAAATCTCGAAGACCCGGTTATTTATGAGCAGGGTTCGCTGGATAGCGAGGTAGCAGCAGATGTGGCTGCACGGGCATTAGACCAGGCACAGCAGAACAATGAAACGGCGGGAACCGTTCTCGGTTTGTTGGAAGGCGGTTCGGTGCTATTGACGGTGACGGTGGTACTATTGGCTGGAACCACAATCTTGAATATCCGCGATTTACGCGAGGATTTGGAAAGCAAGGCCGAATCTAACCGCGAAAGCATTGAAAAAACGGTCGGGATGCAAAAAGAGCGTTTGGATACACTGGCTAATAACCTTGAAAAACAGGCAGATGCAAGCCAGGAACGTGTCGAAAGAGAGTTGAAAGCGCGTGAAGATCAACTGAATATGTTGACCGCCAATCTTTCGTCGTTGACCGATGAATCGCAAGCCCGGCTGGATGCGTTGGATGCGATGGTGACATCTCAATTGCAGATCGCTCGTGAAGAAGCTGAGAAGTCCTTCCGTGTTTTGCAGTTGCAAATGCTGGCGCAGCAACAAGTCCGTTCTGGGAACTACGATACCGCGATCTTCCGTCTGCTAGAAGCGTATCCGCTGGACCCGCATAATCAGACGACCAACTATTTGTTGGGGTACTTGTATACGGCACAACGCCGGTTTGAGGAAGCCAGTGATTATTTGAAGACGGCGCTGGATACTGATCCTGAATTTGCACCCGCGTTGGCTGCATTGGGTTTGGCGCAACGTCGCTTTGGTGACCAGATCAAGGATAATCAGCACGAGCGCAACCGCTATTGGGCTGAGGCCGAAACCAATCTGTTACGTGCCCTGGATAGCGATGCCAGCCTGGTTGATGCAGATGGCGAAAGTTACTTTGGTACGCTGGGTGGGCTATATCGTCGCCAGAAACGCTATGAGGATGCGACATTGGCCTATGAGCAGGCGCTCAGGGCAACGCCACAATCGTCCTATCCGGTCAGTAATCTGGCAACACTTTATAAACATGCGGGCGAGGAAGACAAAGCGGCGACGATGTTCGAGCGTGTGCAGCAGGCTGCTGAAACGAAGCTGTCGAGCAATGCGGGGGATCATTGGGCGCGGCTGGATCTGGCACAAGCGTATTTGGTTTTGGGGAATGCTACCGAAGCAATCAATCAATACAATCAGGTCATTACGCAGAAGCCGTCAATTGGTGCTTTGTATACAGCACTGGACACACTGAATTTCCTGAGTGAAGCACCGCAACCGCCTCAGAAAATCGGTAAGGTGATTGAGGCTATCCAACAAGCTATTGGTAGCTATTCTCAGTCCGACGAAAAGTAGAACAAGATTCTGCAACGAGTCAGGCAGCGTCAACAGGTAGCCAGACCATGAAGGTCGAACCTTTTCCGGGACTACCTTCACTTTCAACATCAATCCTGCCATGATGGCGATCCACAATCTCTTTGGCAATTGATAACCCTAGGCCAGTGCCTGGTACATTATCTTCGTGGCTGGCTGAACCCCGGAAAAACCTTTCAAATAGGTGTTGTTGGTCGTCTGATGAGATGCCACGTCCGGTGTCGCTGACACTGAAACCCACCCATTGACTGTCTTCGGACTGACGTACCCAGGTGTGAACCATTACGCTGCCGCCCATGGGGGTATAGGCAAAGGCATTCGTTAATAGAATATTGAGAACCTGGGCAAGTAAGCGCCAGTCTGAGCGGGTATTGGGTATAACATCCTGGGTTTGGAGTGTTAACGTGATGTCTTTGCTCTCGGCCAACTGTACTCGGTCGGTCACGCATTCTTTTACCAAGCGATTGAGGTCTGTGGGCGAAAAACTGAATGTTTCACGCTTCTGATCAAGTCGCGACAATGTCAATAGTCCCTCGACGAGATCCTCTAAGCGGTCGGTCTCGCGGTTCAGGGTAGCCATATAGACGTCACGTTTGACCGGATTTCTCTCTAACAGATAATGATGCAGCTTAATGTTGGCGATGGGTGTGCGGAGTTCGTGTGAGACATTGGAGACAAACTCGTCCTTCATCTGGCTGAGTGCCTTCAGTTGCTCATTAGCACGGATGAGTTGCTCAGTACGCTCGTTGACGCGCTTCTCAAGTTCACCGGCATGTTGCTTGACTTGTTCTTGTAAGCGTGCTTGACTAATGGCAATCGCTAATTGTGTGGTGATTTCACTAATCACCTCAACCCGATCTTCATCAAACACACTTCCAGACACAGCGCCCAGACTCACAAACCCGACTAATTCTTGTTTTAAGTTCAATGGCACATTTAATATTGCGCCTAGCTCCTTTAAGGCCGGAAGCTGTAGATCGGTCGATATTTGCACGAGCGTTGAGGTTTCATCGTAGCGGATAATTTCTCCACGCTGGAGAGTTAGAAGGAACTCCTCAACACCACTCCACGCTTCTATAGGGAATCTGGCACCAATCGGAATCATCATGGTGTCGGGAATTTCTCCGGCAACCAGGACCACTTCGCGGGTTTCAGCCTCGAACATGACCACGCCCCCCGCCAAACATGGAACGATCTGCATGATGTGGTGCAAAGCGACCTGGGCAATTTCTTCTGTGGACTGAGCTGCCAAGATGGCCCGATCAATCTCATGGAGGATTTGTAGACGTTCGGCATAGTGACGGAGTGCCATCTCGGCACGAGTACGTGCCCGACGAATATCGGCTTCTTGCAATGCACGCTTGATAGCAGGCAACAGACGAGTGAGGTTATCTTTCATCAAATAGTCGTGCGCACCCAGTCGCATTGCCTCCACAGCGACCGCTTCGCCAATTGTGCCGGATACAATAACAAAGGGAATATCTGGCCCAACCTCTTTGAACAAGATCAGCGCATCGCGCCCGCTGAACTGCGGCATACTGTAGTCAGAAATGACAATATCCCACTTTTCTTGTATGAGAGCTGCACGCAAAGCACTAGGTGTATCAACTCGTTTATATATCGGATCGTAGCCACCGCGCCGCAACATGCGGATTAACAAGAGTGCATCATCTTCCAAATCTTCGACCACCAAGACACGTAGGGGAATCTCCATGATACTATCCTCCCGCCTCTGGTGGTGCTTCGTTCAAAAGAACCCAGTAAAGTCCTAACTGGCGCACCGCTTCAGAAAATTGGGCGAAGTCGACTGGTTTACGAATGTAGCTGTTAGCCCCCAATTCATAGCTATCGATGATGTCGTTCTCTTCGTCGGAGGATGTAAGGACGACGATTGGTAACGTTTTGGTGCGTTGATCGGCTCGCAATTGTCGCAATACCTCTAATCCATTGACGCGCGGTAATTTGAGGTCGAGCAAGACAACCTGTGGCAAGTTGCAGGCATCACGGTCTGCGTAAATGCCCTGGCAAAACAGATAATCCAGCGCCTCAACACCATCGTTGACAACTACAACCTCATTCACGATATTGCTGCGAGTCAATGCACGCAGTATCAAGGTCTGATCGTCTGGGTTGTCCTCGACCAATAAAATCACTTTAGGTTTCATCCTGACTCCTATTCCAAAGGCAACGTGAAGTAAAACGTAGCGCCTTTATCAACTTCTGCTTCGGCCCACACCCGTCCACCATGACGGTGAATAATACGTTGTACAGTTGCTAGGCCAATGCCTGTGCCTTTGAATTCATTGGCGTGGTGAAGACGTTGGAAGGCTCCGAACAGTTTATCGGCATAGCGCATGTTGAAGCCAGCTCCGTTGTCGCTCACTGAGATAACATGTTCATTTCCCTGGATCGATGCTTTGAAGGTGATCTGGGCATTGTTCCGTTTACTGGTAAATTTCCAAGCGTTTTCGAGTAGATTCTGAAGTACAACGCGCAGTAAAGTGCCGTCGCCGCGTGCCACGATTCCTTCGTCAATCTTAACTTCAACCCGACGCTCCGGCTGCATTCGGCGGAGTTCGGCCACAATGTCTTGTGCTTGCACGCTAAGGTCAACAGCTTGCCGGCGTAGTTCCTGTCGGGTCACCCGCGACAATGTCAAAATATCGTCGATCAACTGTCCCATTCGCTGGCTGCCAGCCCGCACACGCTGGAGATAATCCTGGCCTTCGGCATCTAGTTGGTGATGATAGTCTTCCAAGAGTGCCTGACTAAACCCATCAATGGCTCGCAGCGGCGCACGTAGGTCATGCGACACTGAATAGGCAAAAGACTCCAATTCTTGGTTTGCCATTTGAAGCTGATGGGTGCGTTCTATCACCCTCTGCTCCAACTCTGCATTTAGCCTGTGAATTTCGAGTTCGGCCTGTTTACGTTCAGTGACATCTTCTCCAATGGACTGGTATTCGAATATCTGCCCGTCTTTGTTGAACAAAGCCCGGTCAATCCATCGTTGCCAGCCACGGATTCCGTCCGGAGTAAAGACCTCATGCTCGTAAGACACGATAGGATTATCTTGTGTCAACGATGAATAGTGCTGGTGAACGCTTTCCCGGTCCGCTTCAGGGATAAATTGGAAGAAATTCTGTCCCTCCAATTCTTCACGTGGTTTATCAAAGTATTCGCAATAACGTCGATTGACAAAGGTTAATATTCCATCACTTTGGAAACGGCAGATGAGGACTGGCAGATCCTCAACAACGTTGCGATAGCGTTTTTCACTAGCCAGCAAAGCTTCTTCAGCCTGTTTACGCTCGGTGATGTCACGTGCGACCAAAACCATGCCAGCTGGAAAGTTGCCAGTATGCTCAGGTAGAAGGGAGCGTGACAGGGAGACCGGAACCGCTGTTCCTTCTCGCGTCACGAGATCTGTCTCAACCACGCGATTCATCAAGAGAGCAGTGTTCTTCGACAGGTCTTCACCCAGAATGGAGGCAACTGGCTGCCCGACCAATGCTTCTTCCCGCCAGCCTAACAGACGAAGTGCAGCTGGATTGACCATTCTAATAATCGCATCGGAATCGATAACCATGAGGGCGTCCATCATCGAATCAATCAGGCTCTCCAGGAAATCCCTGGATACTGTCGATTCAAATAGTTCTTCGCCTAACGCATTGATTCCTACAGCTAGGGCATCATAGACATCGCCGGTATCACTTACCGGTAAAGCTCTGGAAAAGTCGAGGTTGGCAATGGCGATCAGGCCATCCATCAATTCGGCTGTCCGCAGGCCGTCCTGATCGGTGGATTCAGGTCGCTCTGACAGCGTTTTGGCGAGAACACTCAGTTCAATATTAATTTCATTCAAATCATCATCGTTACCGGAAGGAGTCAGTGCGGTCTCAAAATTACCGGCATTGAGATGTCTAAGAACATTGAGAATATATTCGAGTTGTGACTCGGCATCAGAAGCCAATTCATATATCCCTTCAAACTTCTACAACATATTGCTACAGTTGGGCGATTTATCGGCAGACAACGGCATGAACAACCAATCGCCTTCTATGTAAGTATTCCTCAATCTAAGAAACTTTTCAGCCACTTGAGCGCCTCTTTCTCCGACGTAAACAGCCGTGTAGGATAGCGCGGTTGAGAGGTTCTCATCCAAAAGTTCCCAATCATCTTGCTGAGAGGAGATTTGATCAACATTGCGACGGCCGTGATATGATGTCCGGCCTCCTCACTTGCAGCATACTGCCTGCCTTCGCGGGTAATGGATTTCATGGTTCTCAAGTCGGCCAGAATCGGATAGCTCTCTTTACCGAAACTAGCATAAGACCCGATATTTTCTTGGATGTCGGCCAATGTCTGCTCGGCCCCAGGCATAATGATATTACGGATGATGCCATCTTCGCCCAGCCAGATACGGGCGGTACGGGTTTTGATAGGTTCAACTTGGTCGGACATGGCATACTTTCGAACTATGTTTTGGTGTCACTACAGACCTGACTGGGGCTTCAGAAAAGCCACTTGCCATGACTGATCAATATTTGACGGTTTGTGTATTCGACAAAAAATGCAAGGCAAAAGAATAGCAAACATGCTCAAACAATAGATCGCATGTTACACCAATCCACTCCAATTTGAATATTTTCTTGTGGTAATTCCCAATCCTGAATCCCATAATAAATTATACATAAAATAAGTATTGTCGACAATGAAAGAATTGTGAAATTGTGCAAATGGTTCAAAGCGACTAGGTTGAGTTTAGGCCACCAAGTCAACCAATGGCAGTGTGAAACAGAAAATTGAGCCGCCGTGGGGGTTGTCCTCAATCCAGATTATGCCACCGTGTGCCTCGACTGCCAACCGGCAAAATGTCAACCCTAATCCAGTACCCTGGCGTCGCCCACG
Source organism: Aggregatilineales bacterium (assembly GCA_965215855.1). Classification (GTDB taxonomy): domain Bacteria; phylum Chloroflexota; class Anaerolineae; order Aggregatilineales; family J027; genus J027. Next base: position 2,746,883 of record CBDCER010000003.1, read on the forward strand.
CCGCCCTTCGACCTGAGCATAACGATCAAATAGACTTGATTTGTATTCGTCGGGAATGCCGGGGCCGGTGTCAATAACCTGAACTATCAGGCTGGGTATGCTGCCAACGGGATCGAGCAAGCTGGCTCTGATGGTCACTTTGCCCTTGCTGGGGGTGAACTTTATGGCATTATCGACCAAATTGAGCAATATGCGTTCAACCTTTTCCGCATCAACATCCAGCTGCGGTAGGTTTTTCGGGATTTCTTGTAGCAGTTTCACTTCCATTTCCTGGGCTAGCGGTCCCAGTTCCTCCAAAATCGTGGTGACGATGTTGTTTAGGCTGGCGGGTTCAAGTTCTAAGGTAATGGTGCCATTTTCCATCTTGGCGATATCAAGTAGTGAGTTCACCAGATTCAAGAGCTTGCGAACTGCACGACCAGCATTGGCAGTGGTTTGGTGCATGATATCCCGTGTGGATATTTCACTGCTGGCGGCAAGATTGTCGATTAGTTTCAGGCCGGCGTTAACGGCGGTGAGCGGGCTACGCAAATCGTGAATAATCATGCTATACAAGTCTTCGCGAGCCTGTTTGAGTTCCTGTTCTTCGGTGACATCCACAAAAACCATCAACCAACCGATGACTGCGCCTTGTTGGTCTTTGACGGCAACGTCGGCGCGATCCAGGAAGCGTTGTTGGCCGCCCTGGATACGGCTATATAGATGGCGACTGCCGTCCGGTTCCCATTTGCCGCTTCGAAGCCCCATGCACCATTGATGGAGGGTATGGGCTTCAATGCCGAATTCTTGGGCGAGATATAGGAAATTTTCGGCTGGGTAGCCAATCAGCGATGCTGGATCAATGTTCAGCAGTTGCCCTACTCGTGGGTTTGCCAACCGAACAACACCATCGGTATCGACCAGTACAATGCCCTCCTTCATACTATCGAGGATGGTTTGCAGGCGATCACGGTTGGCCTCGATACGTTGAATCAGGCGGGCGTTTTCCATTGCAATGCGAATTTGAGCGCCGACCTGCATAACGAATATCATGTCTTCATCGCCAAAACAATTGGGGGTATCGCTTTCTAAGGTAAGTGCGCCAATGACCGAGACATCGTCCAAAATCGGCACACTGAGCATGGCACGCGTTGCCTCATTTAGGGGAACGAAACGGGCATTGGTTTGTACGTCGCGGATAATGGTGGCATCGGCTGTTTTCAAAACATGCCGGGTGATTTCGACAATCTCATCCGTTGAGTCTGTGCCAAGTGTGGCAGCCAGGATGAAATCTTTGTCTTTATCATCTTTCAAGGCTAATAAACCAGCTTGTGCGCCAGTGCCTTCTGCGGCTCGGCGTAGGACCTGTTGCCCAATTTCGCTCAGAGAAATGCGTGATGAGAATAGTTCGTGACCCAGTGCTTCTAGCAAGGAAAGCTGTCCGACCCGGCGGCTGAGGGCGGTGTCGATATGGCTATAGAGACGGGCATTGACGATGGCGAGAGCGGCTTGATTGGCATAAGTCTGTAAAACTTCGATGTCTTCGTCGCTCTGGCGATGAGGTGTATCGTAATAAACGACCAGCACGCCGAGCGCCTCTTCGGCATTCTGCAACATAACCTCTACCCAGGCACGTTTGCCTTCACGATCCATGATTTCATTTAACTGTTCGGAATGAGCATCGCGGTGAACGTCGAATATCACAACGGGTTGTTGATGCGCTTCCAGGTTGCCGCGCCTAGTAATTAGTGGTAGAGGTGGATCGTCCAGAAAAGCTTCACTCAAGCCTTCATGACGCAATAAGTCCAAAACCTGTCGAGTGTCATCACGCCAAGCGTAAATGGCGGCGGCCTCGGCCCCAACAGCCTGGCGTGCAAAGCTGACGATATGGTCTAGGACACGTTGATAATTCAGGGTACTGCTGAGTTCGGCGCTGATGCGCGTCAGTGTTCGTAGTTGGGTGACGCGATTGCGGGCTTTTTCATAAAGTTGGGCGCTGTCCAATGCCATGCCGGATTGAGCCGCGATGGTCGATAGTAATTGTTGATCTTGGGGCGTAAATTGGTGTGTATCATCGTCTGCTGCGACGACGATGGCCCCGATAGTTTGATCGGAGGTTTGAATGGGTGCGCCCATCCAAGCATAAGATGACAAATTGTCGGGGACGATGCCGATCTTAACCGCATGGTCGATAATATATTTGGAGATGTGGCTGGCGACTTTCTCGGATGGGTGCTGAATTTCATAAACAACTGAGGGTAAATTAATGCGGCGACCAGCACGTATGTGGATTGGAATGGCGATGCGCTCTTGGATTGGATCGTAGAGTGCAACGGCAAAGTTGCTGACCTCTAGTAAAGATGCCACCTGGAGATACAATACTTCCAGCAAGGATGCCATATTCAGGTTGGTCCGCATGGCATTGCTGATGGTTGCCAGGGTGGAAAGGTCGCGAACTTGCTGTTCGTATAGGTGTTGGGTTCGGCTTAGACCATAGATGCCAACGATGATGACCCCAATGCCGATGCTGACCAGACCAAAGGTTAATGATGAAATGGCCGTGTAGACGACGCTGCCCAAGATGCCGAATGGAACAGGAACCAGCAAGACGCCGACTAGTGATTGCCAGTTGAGGCGAACGACCTCGCCAAACATGGGTCCCTGGCGACCTCGTACATAGATTAACAGCAAGGTTAAGTAAACAGCCAAACAGGTGGTCATGAAACCCAAAACTGGAAGCACATCATTTGTTTCAAAGTGATCTAGGGGGAGGTTGCCGTCTAGTTGTTGGTAGATCCAGCCGCCAATTGCCAACCCCAATACTAACTGACCTACAGTGCGAATGGCCGGACTCCAGACGTTACGAAGTAACATGCCCCAGTCTCGCCAATAGTGGCGTGTGGTCTCGCGCAACAATACACCGAGGAAAGCCCCAATGGCTACGGCCCAAAGTGCATTGCCAGAATCGCCAGGTGTTGCCAGCATCAGATAGGCCATGATGCCGACGACATGTGCGCCGTTGATTTCCCCCTGGCTGAAGGTCAATCCAAAGTTGACCACGAAAGCAGTCAGCGCCACAATGGTCAGCCACAGCCCCCAGGAATCTGAAGGCACGGATGGAGGTGATACAACCAATAGTAAGAGGGCCAGGAAGCCGGCACCCCAACTGATTATTGCGGCCTGGCGTTGATTGATAGCCATTAGATTGCCATTCCTGGATCGTTAATGATTTATTAAGATCGTAAAGATGCTAATGTAGAATTTATTTTCTGTCAAGTTTCGTGTTTCACCCTATAATCATATCCAGAACAAAGGATGTCAACTCCATGTATGCATGGGATGTTTTAACAATTGGCGACGGTTGCCTGGAGACAAGCTCGCAAACTCACTATTGCAAAATTGGCCCATGCGATGACAAAACGTATCACAACGCCCAAATCTATGACTATGCCGGACTGCGACGAGGTTTCTATCCCTGGCGTCCCCCGTTGCGCTTGCAAGTGCGAGCCTGGGCATCGCATGGCAATGACCAATTGCGTGGTACAGCAGGATTTGGCTTCTGGAATCAGCCTTATATACCAGGGCAGTGGTCTGTGCAATTGCCGCGAGCGGTCTGGTTCTTTTTTGCATCGCCGCCAAACGATATGGCATTGGCAAGAGGTGTTCCGGGCTATGGATGGAAGGCGGCCACGTTCGATGCTTCTCAGTGGCGATTTAGGGCATTGCTGCCGTTTGCACCGTTGGGATTTTTTCTGATGCGGATTCCGGCACTCTATCATCGTTTGTGGCCGGTTGGGCAGCAATCTCTCGGTGTTTCTGAAGCATTGTTGCCCGTTGATCTGGCAGAACCCCACACTTACGAATTGATCTGGCGTCCGAAGAGCGTTCAGTTTTTTGTAGATGACCGCCTCGCGCATTATGCGCCCATTGCTCCCAAGGGGCCGTTGGGCTTCATCGCCTGGCTCGATAATCAATATGCTATTGTGACACCGCAGGGGCAATTTGGTTCGGGCTATATCGCAGTTGAAGAAGCGCAATGGCTGGCGCTAGAATCCATTTATATTGAACCAATCAATTAAGGAGCAATTTTGATGCGAAAACTGTTTTTTATTGGCCTGATCGTGAGTCTGTTATTGATGGGCAGTTCGACCGCAGCCCAGCGCCCGGATGCACCTGTCTATGCCGAGCGCGGCCCTTTTTCGGTCGGGACTACCGAACTCCAAATTGAAAACGGTGATTATCCGTTGGATGTCACGCTCTGGTATCCTGCGCTAAATTCGGAAGGTCTTGAAGAGACAGTGATCTATCAGGTACAGATTGCACAGATCGAGGGTCGGGCGTTGCGGGATGGCGAGCCGAATGTTGACGCTGGTCCTTTTCCTCTGATTGTCTTCTCACATGGGATGGGCGGGTTTCGTATACAAAGCACTTTTTATACGGAACATCTGGCATCCTATGGGTTTGTTGTTGTAGCTGCTGACCACCCGGGTAGCACATTGTTTGATTTGGCTGGCTCCTCAGCCGCAGAAGGCGTTTTACAGAGCTTTGCATTGCGTCCCTGGGAAGTGTTGCGACAAATTGAATTTGTCGAGAGCTTGAATGCTGGCGATGAACGCTTCGCCGGAATGGTGGATATAGACAATATAGTGGTTACCGGTCATTCCTTTGGTGGCTATACTACGATTGCGGCGGGTGGCGCACAACTTGATACAGCTATCCTGGATGCCGCCTGTGAGGAAGGCCAGGAAGGGAGTTTAGCTTGCATGACTGGCGAGACGCTCGAAACGATGGCACGCTTGCGTGGGCTGGATAGTGTCCCGGAAGGATTATGGCCTGCAACCACCGATCCCCGTATCAAGGCGTTGGTTCCACTCGCACCAGCCGCGGCCCCGCTTTTTGGCGAACACGGGTTGGCAGCGGTGTCTATACCGACCATGATTCTTGTCGGCTCGGCAGATGACGTGACGGTCCCTGAAAACGACGCTTATGTCATGTACGAGCAAATCAGCAGCCCAGATAAAGCCCTGGTGGTTTTTGAGAACGCTGGACATTATGTTTTTGTGTTTGAGTGTACTGATGTGGCGATTCGGTTTGGATTCTTCGATAGATGTTCCGATGATGTCTGGGATATGCAACGCGCGCACGATCTGACGAATCATATGGTCACGGCTTTTCTGCTGGCTACAATCAATGGCAATGTAGATGCCGCTGGCATGTTGGAACCGGAACTGGTCGATTTCATCGGTGTTCGCTACGAGAGGAACTGATTTGTCGCGCATTATTGCACTGATCGCTGACCAATCGCTGAAAGATCATACTTTGCATATTGCCCAGACGGTATCCGCCGACATCATCTGGCAGGTGGAGCTGCGGGGTGTAGTCAAGATGGTGGCCGAGGTGCGCCCACTGGTGATATTGGTCGATTTGCACGATGAGAAATCGGGTTGGTCGGATATCGTCTGGGCATTGAAGACCAATCCGGCCACTCGGCGGCTGGCGATTCTAGGGTTTTTACGGACTGATAACACGACACTTCATACTCAGGCAGCTGGCGTGGGCTGCGATGATGTTCTGGATCTGAGCCAAATGTCATTCGATAAACTGATGTCACGTATACAGATTCATATGCGCGACACCGATTCCGTGTTGCAGGCGGCGCTGGCGGAAGCGGCCCAACAACCATTGCCTACATTGGTTCATCAAGGGTTGCAAGAATTCAATGCAGGCGCGTATTATGAAGCGCATGAGACTCTCGAACAAGCTTGGATGGATGAACATGGCCCCATACGCAATATGTACCGGGGTATTTTGCAGATTGCAGTGGCTTATTATCATATTCAAAGGCAGAATTATCGGGGAGCTTTGAAGATGTTTTTGCGCTCCTTACAATGGTTGGATCCCCTGCCAGATATTTGCCAGGGAGTGAACATTGGCCGTATGCGAAACGAGGCTCGCCAGGCGCGGCTGGCAATGGAACGCCTGGGTGCAGCGCGTATCAGCGAATTCGACCAAGGTTTGTTGAAACCTATCATCTATGATCCGTCTCTTGTACGGAAGGGCACCGAATGACACAGTCATATTATGCAGAGCGTTTTGCGGGCAAGATAGCCCTCATCACTGGTAGTGGGCGCGGGATTGGGAAGGTTATTGCGCTTCGTTTGGCGGCAGAGGGAGCCGATATCGTCGTGAATTATTTTCGTAACCGTGCGCCTGCCGAGCAAACTGCCGCTGAGATTCAGGAACTCGGACGCCGCGCTATCGTGGTGAAGGCGAATGTGGCGGAGGAACAGGGGCTTGACACGCTGTTTGGGGTTGTTGGTGATGAATTTGGCGGCCTTGATATTCTGATTAACAATGCGGCGTCGGGCTATAACCGCCCGGTGATGGAGCAGCGTGTTAAAGGTTGGGACTGGACCATGAACATCAATGCACGGTCGGCGCTATTCGCGGCCCAACATGCGGTTCCTTTGATGGAAGCGCGAGGCGGGGGATATGTTGTTAATATGTCGAGTATTGGCGCTCATCGTGTGTTGCCGGAGTATGTGGTCGTTGGAGCCTCTAAGGCTGCATTGGAAGCCGTGACGCGCTATTTGGCAGTAGAACTGGCTCCTCGGAAAATTGTGGTCAATGCGGTTTCTGCCGGACCAGTATTGACAGACGCCATGAAACATTTCCCGCAAATGCGCGAGGTGATGGAAGAGCGATTTGGGGAAATGGCGGCATTCACGCCCGTTGGGCGCAACCTGATTTCTGAGGATATTGCCGGACTGGTGGCCTTCTTGTGTACACCGGATGCTGCGATGTTGTGTGGTCAGGTCATCCTGGTGGATGGCGGTTTGACGCTGCGTTTTTAACCACCTCACATCTCTTTTAAGGGAAGACGCAAACGAACGATAGTGCCGATTTCTTCCTCACTCTGGACATCAGCCGCGCCGTGATGAAGCTGCATAATCCGCTGGACAATCGGCAGTCCTAACCCAAAGCCTTGTTGTTCGTATTCATTTCGCCCTGACTGTGTCATGAGTTCCCAAATTAGCGCCAGGTCACTTTCGGCGATTCCACGGCCTTCGTCAATGATTTCGATGATGACATATTCGGGGTTTTCAGGATCAGCATTGGCTTTGATGTTTACCACATCACCGGCTTCAGAATATTGAATGGAGTTTCGTATTGGCTCGGTGACGGCAGAGAGCAACAATGTGGTCACGCCTTCAACATAAAACGATGGCATATGGTCCAGCTCAAGTGTAATCTGGCATTCATTAGCATATGGCATCATACTATTGACCGCCCCTTCGATCACATGGTTGAGGCTGATGGTCTCAGTCATGTTTTCCCAGGGGTGTCCAGACTGGGTACTCATCAGCTCGGCCAACAATACCATTTGTTCAGCTAACCGGTTGAGGCGATCTGTTCCATTATGGATTAGGTCAAGAATGTTCTGAACATCACGCCGCCCAACACCACCAACCTCCTCTTGTTGCTTATTAATTTCGTCGGCCAACAGTGTAAATCCACCCGTGACATAGGTTAGGGGCGTGCGTAGCTCGTGGGAGAGGATGCGGACAATCATGTTGCGGGTTTCTTCTAGTTGTCCTTCGGCCAGACTTTGAATTTCGCGGACTCGTTTCAAGCGATTGCGGACAACCGTGAGGAAATCTTCGGGACGAAATGGTTTGACTAGATACTCGTCTACCCCAATTTCCCATCCCAAACGCATATCGGCACGGGCATCGAGGGCCGTCAGGAAGATAAAAGGCACAGCTTTAAGGCGAGATTTCTGACGCACGGCCTCGAAGAATTCATAGCCATTCATGCGTGGCATGGAAATGTCGCTGACAATTACATCAGGGATGCGGCCATCTTGTGCCAGAACCTCCAACCCTTCAACACCGTCGGTTGCTACGATGACTTCAAAGCCATTTAGTTCGAGAAAGCGTGCCGCGCTGTCACGAAAATCGGTGTTGTCTTCTACAAACAAAATTAAATCAGCTACCATTCTGCCATCACCCTCCACATAACATCAATTCTCTGTTTATTTTACATGATTTTCTAATAAATGATACTGAACAAGTTGCTATATCATATCTCGATAAACCGCTACAGTGTGTGCCGCAATCTGTTGTTGTGTGAATTGTTGTAGGACACGTTGTCGCCCAGCCTGGCTGAGTTGGTGGCGATAGGGTATGTCCTCGATAGCACGCCGGAGAATGCAGACCAACGCCGCCCGATCATCTTCTGGAAAAACCAACCCTGCATCACCAATAACATCGGGAATTGCTCCGCTATCGGAACCAATAACGGCAACACCGCTTGCCATCGCCTCAATAATAACACGTCCATATTGCTCTTTCCATGACCGACGTGTGCGAGATGGGATCACCAGAATATCCAGGTCACGCATTCGTGTTGGCATCTCTGTGGAGGCTAGCCAATTGGTCAAAGTGATACGTTCCGCCAGGTTTTTCTGTTGGATCTGATTCGTTAATGCGTTTTGTTCTGGCCCGCTGCCAATAATATCCAGATGCCAGTCTAACTCATGCAGCTCTGTCAGGGCGTCAATCAACAAATCCACGCCTTTGCCGACCCACAGTCGTCCGGCATAACCGATGCGTACCGGACCGCCAGTTGGACGTTGTGATGGTGGGTGAAAGAGGTTGGGATCAACGCCAAATTGCGGAATAACGGTCATCTGGCCCGTGTAGCCTTTTTCGCGCCAGACCTGGGCGGCGCTTTCTGTGCCTACGATAGCATGATCCACTGTGCGGAGAGCGGCACGTTCCATCAACCCAAAGGGGAATGGATAGCGCCGAATGAGATTTTGCCAGGAGAAAAACAAGGTTTTGGCTTTATGACGACGGGCTGGACGCAATGCCATCCATGTCGCCAGGTTATATGGTTCTTCGTCAATATGAACAATATTTGGCTGAAATGTCTCCACCTGTTTTGCAAATTGTGGATAGTAATGCAGGTGGTAGCTACCATTGAACCGGATGGGTGTCACAACCAATTCATAGCCTTCTATATAAGTGCGTTCCAGTTGAGTTTCGCCGCGTTCATCTCGCCAGGAAGGGGGCACAACCACCCGCAATTCAACATCGGGCAGTTTTGCCATCTCCTCCAATTTGCGTTGATAAATACCTACAATGCAGGCTTTGGAAAGCATCAAGACGCGCATCAAGACTCCCTTAAAAGACTGTTGAGATGTTACGGCTTCCTAAGCATATTGTCAACTTCCATACTAAAAATGTTTGCAGGGTATTCTGACACACTACTATAATGAATGGGATAGTTGTTGAAATATGCTGGATAACATGAATGGCTCCGCCCCAATATAATCGTTATAGTCAGAATGCCAAGCGTGCCCTCGTGCAAGGTCATTTTCTCGCACGCCGCTATGGACACAGCGAGGTTGATACTGACCATCTATTTGCAGGTATCCTGAATACAGCAGGTTGTCTGGGATGGCGTATCTTAAACGACCTGGGTGTTGATAGCCAACAAGTTATTGAGGATATTTTGATTTTGCATCCAGCCACCCATCCAGATGCAGAACGCCTGCCCTTTTCCCATGCGCTCCGTATGTCGCTCATTACGGCGGTGGCCGAAGCTCAATCGCTGGATAGTGATTACATTGGCACCGAACATATTCTGTTGGGGTTGATTCGCAGCGGAAACGGACAATTGCGAATGCTGCTAGAGCATTTGGGCATTACTACTGAGCAAATTCGGGGGCGGATCAAACGCCTAGTGCAACAGGGTATCTCTGAGATCACGATGGAAGCCATGCGACGGATGGCAAAACTCAGCGAGCTGGGTAAACGTGTTCTCAATGCTACTGAGCAAATTGCCGATTCTTATGATCATGGAGCCATTGTACCTCAACATTTATTGCTGGCATTGACCCAGGAACGCCGGAGTATTGCTAAACGGTTGTTGACAACATGTCATTGTGATGTGGAACAATTGAAGATTGACATTCCTGGGCTATCAACTCATACCAATGACGCAACATCATTGGTTGATCGAATTCTGGATCGGGCGGTGGATCGAGCCGAGGCTATGGGATCACATTACACTGGTACCGAACATATTCTGCTATCCATGACACTGAATGTGCAGACACGACAATTGTTGCAGAGCTATGGTGTAGACATCGGCTGTCTTCAGCAATTGCTTTATGAAGCCCTCACCCGCTAACGGCGCATAATGCCTAACAGGATTGCCCCACTGCCGATCATAAAGAGCATCACAATCCCCGCACCCAGAATTGCCAATAACAGGCGCGTGTCGCGGTCTATGTTCAATTGATCTTCGCTGCGACCATAGGTTTGCGCTCGTGCGTCGGCAAAGAAAGGGTTATGTAATTCCGCGCCAAAATCGGCTTTGACACTCTGGGCATTGTCTAAGAATGTTAATGCCAGGTCATTGCGATTGGTCAGGCGATGGCGGGGGCTTTCGGGGATAAGCACACGATAGGAGCCAATAGGAATGCCTTCAAAACACGAATAATCTTGATTGTCGGTGATGCGTGTGGCAATAATCACATCATCGACCAATAAATTAACATCAATGCCGCCGATTAGTCCTTCATCAGCGTCATGCTGGCTATTGGTGTTGGTATCGTGGAAGATCAGTACACAAATCTCACTGCCTGATTCGGTCAATTGAGGCGAAGGATCATCTGAGGTTAGCGTGATCGCCCCATAATCAACAGTGACCGTTTGGTCAATCAAGGTAACGGTCACGGATGTGGGTGTGGTGGGTTGATGGGTGGCGTTACCGCTAAACGTCACATCATAGGTGTCAGGAGTCAGATTTAACAAGCAATCGCGGTCGGGCGTGGTCGTTAGGCTGCCAATGACAGCACCATCGCTGCTACGACTCACAAACACACTGATACCGGGGAAGGGCGGCTCTCCCTCGTCGAATTGGCTGTTCTGGTTGGTATCGGTAAAATCATGGATGCACAAATCAAGGCCGGGGGTTTGAGCGGCCAGCACACCCACGCCTGATGCCAGGATATTCCACAATAAGATGATAAAAATGCCTCTGTGAATCATCAATCTGCTTCTATCGCTCGTCCTGTGCTATGATGAGGCGCATTATTCCATACTTGCCTGTCAAGTGCCAGCGATGTATGCTGTTAGTATAGTAGTCGGAAGGGAACAATCAATGAGTAAGCGTGCCAAAAAAGTTGAACAAGATCGTTTGGGCCAACTGGAAGAACTGCGCCAACTGACGCTGGCGGCTGAAGAACCTTCATTTGACGATTTTGAGGCGTCGGCAGTCAAGGCCCGCGAAGTTGATGATGGCAAGATATTCGGCATGAATGCGGTGGAGCGTATGTTTGTCTCAGTGGGACTTTTCTTGGTTGTCACAGTCTTCAGTGTTCTATTACTCCTGGTCACTGATAGTATCGCTATTCCTTGATAGGCGGTGCAATGGCCGTTGAGAACAAGAACAACCAGGACTTTGTATGACAACACGACCTGAAACTGACCCTGTATTACGGAGCTTCATCCAACGTACCTCCGTTGTTATTCTGTTGGTGGTGCTGGTGTTGGGTATGTGGTATTTGCGCGGGGCGTTGATGACCATATTCTTCACTGCTATCATCTCGGTGGCGCTTTCTGGCCCGGTGCAGGCACTGAAACAGCGCGGCTGGTCGCATAAAACAGCGGTTTTGGCAACATTAGGCAGCGTATTTCTAATAATTTTCCTGCTCTCACTAATTATCCTGCCAGTCTTTGCCAGTCAAATTAGTGACTTGGTGGATCAATTGCCAGAAGCCTGGGAAGATGCTCAAGATCGTTATACTGAGTTGGCTGAAGACACGAGTTTTTTGCCTGAGATCGAAGCTGGGCAATTGGGGGATCAAGATATTGCTGAAGTGCTGATTGAGCGTCTGGGATCAGCTTCACGCAGTGTATTACCGTTTTTGAGTGGCGTTGGGGGTATCTTCACAGATCTCCTCATTATTATTGTTCTGTCGATTTACCTGCTGACTGAACCGGATAGCTATGTCGAGGGTATATTGACTCTTGTCCCCCGTGATTACCGGCCCCGCGCCTATCAAATCATGCAATCACTGGCCCATGCGATCCGGCTTTCGGTGGGGTCGCAATTGTTGGCGATGTTCATTGTGGGCACACTGACATACATTGGGTTATACATCATTGGCGTCGAAAACGCGTTGGCGTTGGCGGTTATTTCAGGCTTGTTGAACTTCATCCCAACATTTGGTGCATTGATCGCGTTGTTGATCGGCGTGATTTTCACACTAGCAACCAATTCGGACAAGATTTTGCCTGTTGTGATTTGGTATCTCATTCTGCAACAAATGGAATCGAATGTTATTACGCCACGAATTGTTAAGAATACGCTCAATCTGCCAGGGGCCATTATCATCATTACCCAGATTATCGCAGGTACTTTGTTTGGCTTTTTGGGAGTTATGTTGTCTGTGCCGTTGGTGGCTGTGTTCATGGTTCTGATCCGCGAGTTGTATGTCTACGATTTCCTCAATAGTCGTCGCGCACAGATTAGTCGTGTTCACACGGATGATGGGCGTGAGGTGGCAATGATCAGCGCCGACCCTTATCGACCGGAGGAACTGTCACCTGGCGAAACCGCTCAGTTGCTCGAAGCTGGCGCTGATCCATTTGAACACGTTCGTCAGCAACAAACGATTGAGATTATCGGCCCATCGGTTGAGCATATCGAGAAAGTGTCGGAAAACCAGCGGGCAGTGTGGGTGGCAATCCTGGCGCTGGTGGCGGCCCAAGGGGTGGCGTTGATTCGTTCGTTGTTGGTCGAGGAAAAACACAAGGCGTGATTTTCTTGACAAAATCTTAACAAAACCTATAGTGATTTTTTATAGGAAGCCCTGATAATTGTAATCAGAGTAGCATCCTGTAGTGCTTAATAGTCATTCCCTCCCTGGCTCCCACCCAATTTGACTGTTAAGCACAACCCCGAAGCAAACGCCCACGACTCCCCTTTTATTAAAAGTGTGGGCGTTTTTGTTTTCATGTGCGTGCTATAATGATCTCCCAATAATCAAACAAGTCTTGAGATTTTTGTAATGAGAAAACCGTTGGTAGCTCTGGTAGGCCGCCCCAATGTAGGCAAGTCAACATTATTCAATCGTCTGGTCGGGCAACGCAAGGCAGTGATTTCGGAGATTCCTGGCACAACCCGTGACCGTATTCAGGCCGATGTAGAATGGAACGGTGTCCAGTTTATGCTGATTGACACAGGCGGTATTGAAGTCTATCAGCCTAAAGGCAGCCGGGATGTATCGCCGTTGGCCGAAGGATCAATCGACTTTGTACACCAGATCCAGGCTCAGGCTATGTTGGCAATCGCTGAAGCTGATGTGATTGTAATGGTGACCGATTCGCAACAAGGTGTGACGGCGGCAGATGAGGATATTGCGACTGTGTTGCAAAAGACCAATAAACCCGTCCTGGTCGCCGCCAACAAGATGGATCATCCCCAGCAATATAATGAAGCACTGGAGTTTTATACGCTGGGCCTGGGAGAAGTTATTGGCGTGAGTGCCGTTCATGGACGTGGTAGCGGCGATTTGTTGGATGCCGTTGTATTGACGTTGCCGGAAGCACCTGAAATTGACTACGATGTTGAAGACGAGAGCCTGAAAATCGCTATCGTGGGTCGCCCGAATGTTGGCAAATCGAGCCTGTTGAATAAGTTGCTGGGTGTGGAACGCGCCATTGTCTCTAATCTTTCTGGAACAACGCGAGATGCATTGGATACCGAGTTGACCTGGCATGGCAAAGCCATCACGCTGGTTGACACAGCCGGTATCCGGCGACGAGGGCGTATTGAACCAGGTATTGAGAAATACAGCGTTTTGCGGGCGCTGAAAGCCATTGACCGGAGCGACATCGGCTTGTTGTTGATTGACGCTACAGAAGGCGTTACCGCGCAGGATGCTCATGTGGCAGGGATGATCCTGGACCGAATGAAGAGCGTCATCATTATCATCAACAAGTGGGATTTGGTTGAAAAAGACACCTACACCATGAACGAACACATTGACCAAATCCGCGAAGCTCTTAGTTTCATCCCCTGGGCTCCCATCCTATTTATCAGTGCCTTGACTGGTCAACGCATCCATCGCGTTTTGGAAACAGCTTTCATCATTTGGGATGAGCGTTTCCGACGTATTCCGACCAGCGAACTGAATCGTATTGTGAGGTTGGCGGTTGCGCGTCATGCGCCGACAGGAGCGGGAACCCGCCGCTTGAAGATTTACTATGCCTCGCAGGTGAAAGTTGATCCACCAACGTTTCTGTTTCATGTCAACGATGCGCGGCTGGTGCATTTTTCCTACGAGCGTTATCTGGAGAATAGTCTGCGTGAGGTGTATCCGATGGAAGGCACACCCATCCGCCTCAGCTTTCGGAGTCGGGGAGGCGATCTGCCAGATCAATAAGACCATTTCCCTACCATTTCCCGACTGCCGTACTACGTTGACGTGCCAGGCGGCACTCTGCGGTTTATAATCTTGATGCAACTATTGTCTTAATTAAGGGAGAAAGCGCCATGCATTTCTTATCCTTGCTGTTTCTGTTTACTATCCTCGCATCGTTGATTTTTCCGGCTGCATCATCGCCAGTGCAGGCTCAAGACCCGTGCAGCGGTCTGGTTCCTTCTTTGCTGGAAACGGGAGCCACAGCCCGTGTTGTCTATAATGGGGACGGCATCGGCAGCGCCTTACGCAACAATCCTGGCAAAGAGCAAAGTGGTAGCCAGATCATTGGCACGATTCCAGAAGGGACGGTCGTCACGTTGATCGAAGGACCGATCTGCTTGGATGGTCTGGTTTGGTGGCGAGCCAACTTGCCTGATGGCAGCGAAGCCTGGATCGCTGAAGGCGATGTCCAAAACTACTATCTGGAATCCTTTGTGTTGGAATCTGAAGTTGTACTCCCCGACAGCGGTAATCCCCGCTTATTACGACGCTGGAAAGTCAGCTATACGGGTGAAGTGACACCGCTGAACAGTTTACAGGTTCCCATCGACACACCGCGTCCAGCTCGTGAATTATGGCAACAGCCCGATTTGGATGCGGCCAATGCGGCATTAGCAAACCGGCGGGCACAATGTAGCCAGGTGTTGGATGATACGCCCTGGGCTGGAGTTACCGATGCGAGCGATGTTACTGTAGCGGAGAGCGATTACACCTATGTGCCGTCGCCGGATGGTGACAAGATTTTTCTGGTGCGACATTGGGTGCTTCAGATACCGACATGCAGCGGCGCACCGGGATCCTATTACGGAATTAGCACGGCCCACATGCTGTCTGAAGATGGGATGATTGACCTGTTTCCGTATGGGCAGCATGGCGGGGTGCGCTCGCGTAATGCCTGTTTGGCTCCGGATGTTGCCAACCTCGCGTGGCCGACAGATCTCAGCGAAATTGAATGGTCACCAGATAGTGATACCGTAGCCTTGACAGTCCGCTATCTCGATCAGGATACGGCAGGGCGCGAATGTGCCTATTATTTCATTTTTATGGTGGATGTTTTCAATGGTGCGGTGACTCCCGTGGGCGAAGGACGACGGGCAATTTGGTCTGGTGGTGGTACACAACTGTACTTCTTCGGCTTCGAGGTTGATAATGCCTATAATGTGCAGGAGGAGCAACTGTGGCTGTTGAGTGGTGGACAGTTGCAGCGTGCCAATCTACCAATCGAACGAGAGACAGGCGGCGCTCAGTTTGTGCCGGGTGTCTTCAATTCAACAGGAGTCGTTTTGCCTGCTACATCCGATGGCGAAGAACTGTTGCTGTGCAATACGCTCAGTGGCTGCCCAGAAACCCTGACCTATCAAGTCTCGCGCAACATCTTCTCGGCACAGCCTGTGGCGTTGCCTGCGGAAATCTTGCCCCGTCAGGTGGCCGGGGTGCATTTCGTGGCCGATAACTCGCGGCTGTTGTGGTTGACGCTGGAAGGTGCGGTGTTTATCCAATCAATTAGTAACCCAGATATGGGGCTTTCGGCACAAATTATGGTGGATGCACCTGTCGCAGAACTGTTCCTGTTGCCGACAGGTATTGCGGTGGTGTTGGTGTTGGAAAACGGCGACTATATTCTGCTCAATACGGTCAGTCGTAGCGTACAACCGCTGACACTCAGTTAGGAAACCAAAACGCCGACCAGTGAGGGGATTTCGCTGGTCGGCGTTATACGTCTGCTGGAATGTTATTCATCGTTGAATGAGTTTCTCGCGATCTTTTTCGGATAATGATTGTAGCGGGCGTGTTTCTAAGGTATCCCGAATATCTGGTGGTGGGTAGGGTAGTGGCGTGTGTGTCTCCGGATGCTGACTGGAGGCTCGCTTTGGTTCAAAGGGCCGTTTGGGGAAATCGGCGAAAGGAACCTTGTCACCGCAATAAACGCGGATTGATAGAGAACCAAGGACCAATTCATCACCATCGTTGATGGAATAGCCAGTATGTGACGAAATCTGCTGGCCGTTCACGTAAGTTCCGTTCTGGCTCGCCAGATCAAACACGACCACATCTTTCTCCCCCTCGCAAGTCAACATCACATGACGACGAGAGACACCTAGCTGATGTCCGTAAAACGGGGTAAGATCAATATGGACCGTGCCGTCGGCTTCGATTTTGGATGAGCGCCCCAGTATCACTCTGGATTTCATGGGGATAGTCAATTGTTGCCGAGTTGAGAGAATATAGAGGCTGATGACCGGATCAGCACGAGGCTCTTGTGAACGTATCATGATATATGGCCTTCCTGATGTGAATGCTGTTATTATAAGGATACGGCAAAATTGATGGTTTGTGGGAAAATTCACCCAAGAAAATTGAATAAAGAGTGCAGCCATGCGAAAATTTCAACCTGAAACTCCGAAAGATGTTGACTACGAAGCCATTGCTGAGGCAATTGTCCGAATGGCGCCGACGTACCGCGCCCCTTATGTGTCCATTATTGGTTTTAGTGAAACCTTGTTAGAGGGGCTATCTGGTGACCTCTCGAAATCACAGGCAACAGATGTGGAAGCTGTTCGGATTTCGGGATGGCAGGCATTGGGGAATCTCAATGATATTCTAGATGTGATGCTGCTGATTAGCAATCAAATGGAATATGAAGAGCGCCCACTGGACATTCAAGAACTGATGCAGGATGTGATCCGCGATGTGGAACGCACACGCCTGGAGAATAGCCAGCCGCTTCAATTGAAGCTTGATGAAAAACCTGCGACCATCAATGGCGACGAGCTGCGCTTACGACAGGCGATTTTGGGGTTGATCGGCAATGCGATTGTGAACGTACCTGCTGTACCGGTGCAGTTACAAGTGACCGTCAAAGAAGCTGAAGTCGAAGTCTGTATTCGGGATGGCTGTCAGGTTGCCAACACCGATGATTTCACGTATTTCTTTGAACCTGGTTGGATGAGCAAATTGGAAAACAACCGCTGGCGACAGATGCAATGGCAGAGTTACTTGGCGCACCATTTCGTGACAGCGCATAAAGGCAAGATATGGGTTGAAGCGGTTGAAGCCGAGGGTGAATTGGTGGCGGGAACGCAGGTGGTGTTTACGTTACCCTTGATGACGAAACCCAAAGAAGATTAGAAGCAACACGGACAAACCATCGCCTGCCCGTGTTGGATGTTACCCACCGGGTTGGAAAGGCAGTGCATCTGCGGCAGCCATATTGTCGCCAGCGCTGCTTTGTTCTTCAGTTTCTTCCGAGTGGTCAGTTTCGTCGTCGGTTTCCTCGCCCGATTCGGTTTCGGGGTGTTCGGTGTCGCTCGGTACATCGTCGGTTTCGGTGATGCCGGGTTCTTCTAAATCGTTGGGGTGGGTTTCTTCATCGGCGGGCAACGCCAAGAATATGACGATGATGACCGCGACAGCAACCCCCGCCACAACACCAACAAAGGCAGGCCCCATCCATATCATTGATTTTTTGGACATCTTTATGCAGACTCTCCATTAATTAAGATTTGCCTGCCAAATGATTGCACATTCTGTGACGATTCGCAACGTTATTGTGCGGAGAAATTAGATGAGTTTTGAAATAATGACGCTGGCGCAGCAACCAGAATTATTTGATCAAGTGCAGACGATTAATAGGGAAGCCTGGCCGATGTTTATGAAACAGGCGGGGGTTTCTGATCCCTATTGGTCAACTTTGCTGGAGATGTTCCCTGATTACCAGATTGTTATTTGCGATCATGATGGCCGAGCGTTGGCAATCGGGCATATGATCCCGGCTGTATGGGATGGCACGGCGGCTGGTTTGCCGGGTGGCTGGGATAATGTGTTGATGCAGGGACTACACGGTATCGACAATCCTAACACGTTATCTATGCTGGGAGCGATTGTCGCACCAGAACATCGCGGTAGGGGGCTGGGACTAGCGATCTTGCGAGCGATGAAGTCATTTGCTGGTGAGCAGGGTCTTGAGACGGTCATTGCACCGGTGCGCCCGCCGCAAAAAAGTCACTATCCACTCACACCGATTGAACGCTATATGCGCTGGACACAGACGCACCGCCGTCAATTGCCATTTGATCCATGGGTGCGGGTTCATGTGTTGTTGGGGGCCAAGATATTGCGGAGCGCCCCCTGTTCGATGGTTATCACGGGGAGCGTGGCGCAATGGGAAGAATGGGCCGATATGCGATTTCCGGAAAGTGGCCTGTATGTTGTACGGGACGCTCTGCACGCAATTGTCATCGACTGTGAGCAGGATGTCGGACGCTATGAAGAACCGCACATCTGGGTGCGCTATCGGCTTTAGTTGGCCTGCAAGGTACTGATTTGCACCTCTATCGCCTCGCGGTCTGGGGCAGCGGGGTCTTTCTCCAAATACAGCTCAAAGTCCGCGAGTGCCAGAGCATTCTCATCAAGTGCCAGGTGGACATAGCCGCGCTCACGATAGCTGGCGGCATACTCTGGATCCAGTTCTAGTGCTGTATCAAAATCGACGATGGCGTTTCTGTATTGGGTATTTGCAGCGTAGGCCATGCCCCGATGATGATAGGCGGCGACGCTTTGCGGATCGAGCGCCAATGCCTGATTATAGTCCTCCAATGCCAGTTCAAACTCGCCAGTTTGCAGATAAATATCGCCACGAGCAATGTAATAAGTCGGTGCGCTGGCATCGTAGGAAATTGCCATTTCATAATCGACCAGAGCATCATCGGTGTTGCCCTGCAACAGGTAAGCCTGGGCACGGTAAGCATAAACCTCCGAGATTTCGGGTTGCAATTCGATGGCCTGCGTCAAATCAGTAACCGCCGAAGCGACAGCTTCCATATCCAGGTAGATTTGACCGCGCAGGAAATGGGCACGGAACAACGAAACATCATCGGCAGCCGTAGTCTGTTCAAGCACCTGGTTAACCGTATACAGGGCCGCCCGAAGACGACCTGCGCGATATAGCTGGCGGCCTTGTTCGACCATAACCTCGACCGAAAGTTCGGTGGCTGGTGAAGGTGTGCCGCTGGGGAGCAGCAATGCCTGGGCCGATGAATGATTCATCAGTGATGAAAGCAATATCAACCCAGTCAGAGAAACGATTGCCAGCATAAAAACGATTGATCGCATGATGTTATTGCCCTAGCAAATCAGCAACTACCTCTTCCAGATCCAGATTTCGCCCCGTTTCTTGTGCTGTTTTGAATACGGTTGGTGGCAGATCGGCCTGCAATTGGTCCAGCAACTCGGTGCTGAGGCGGGCGATGATATTCATGAAGTCACCTGGATGGGCTTGAACTAACGAGATCAACTCAACGGCGTGTGTTTTGTCGCCAGTTTCCATCAGGAGACGTCCGAAGCCCATCACTGCTCCTAACGTAATAGCAGCCATGCCCATTTGACTTGATGATAGGTATAGGGAACGATAGAAATGGGCGCGTGCCGTTTTGATATTGTGGTCGCGTAAAGCAACCTGCCCAAGTCCTAATAATGCCCAGGCTTCGGTGAACTGTTGGCCGGATTCTTGCGACATGGACAACGCATCTTCAAAGTTGCGCCGGGCGGCTGATGGATCGTCGTCCAGGGTCATCATACCCAGGCCAATTAGTGAGAAGATCATACCCTGCTGGTCGCCGATGTCGCGCCGGATGATGAGGCTTTCTTTGTATAGACTGCGGGCTGAGTCGATGTTTCCAGCGGAAGCCGCTGTGGAGGCCAGATCATTCAGCGAATCGGCCACACCACGTTTATCGCCGATGTCGCGCCGCAACCGGAGACTTTCATTGTAGTAGCGTCGGGCTTCGTCGTAATCTCCTGTCGAAAGGGCGGCGTTGCCAAGCGCACTCAATGAGTGCCCGATGCCCGCTCGATCTCCGATTTCCTTATTGAGCGTATAGCCTTCCTGATAACTCCGTTTGGCTTCGGCATAGTCGCCCAGCACGAAATAGACACCGCCCAAATTGTTGAGCGTGAAAGCCAATCCGCGCCGGTGACTGTAGGACTTGAAGATGGCATAAGCCTGCTCGTAGAGTTCGCGGGCAGCTTTGCGTTGGCCTTGTGCGGATAGGATTTCGCCCAGGTTATTGAGGCCAAAGGCATGACTGATGGGTGAAGCTTCGGCGGCGGCAATTTGGTTGAATTCCTCGTAGATTTGTATGGCGGCTCCGTAGTCGCCTACCAAATATTCGGCGTAGCCCAGGTTGCCCATCGAGGTCAGAGTCATTTCTTTATCAGCGACAGCTTGCGCCAACTCGAGTGCCTGGGCCGCGTATTGCTTCGATTCCTCGTAGCGCCCCTGCATCATGCGGGCGTAGCTCATTACATTCAGGGCATGGCTGCGTTCCAGATCATCATCGGCAAAATGGGCAAAACAGGATGTGGCGAGTTCAAACGCCTCAGCATAGCCACCTGAGCGGCTGGTAAATAGTGATTGGCGTGAACGCGCCCGCCAGTACAGGCGACCATCGTCTTGTCCGATTTTCTGCAACGAATCTGCCAGTTCGCAGAATGTGGTGTGCCCTTCGCGCAGCATACTCCGTACCAGGTAAAACAGCGTCAATGTATGCAGGACTGGGTCCAATTCTGTCCACTGTTGATTCTCGACGGCCCAGTGCCAGGCCGCCCGTATGTTTTCGATCTCGGCTTCGATTTCATCCACGGCTTTCTTTTCGTGCTTGCTGTTGAAGTCTGATTGCACGTTGTTCAGAAGCGCAATGTAGAAACGAGCATGTTGATGTTGTACGGTCTGTTGTTCGTCGAGGTCGGATTGGAAGCGTTCCTCGGCGTATTGGCGTAGGAGCAAGTGGGAAGCATAACGACCGTCCGGGGCACGACGCAGCAAGGATTTATTCACTAATGCTGTTAGGTTTCGCAGTGATGCGCCTGCCACCTTTTGAGCGGCGTCGCGGCTGAAGCCACCGCGAAAGACCGACAGTTTCATGAACACACTGCGCTCGTCATTGGTCATCAGGTTCCACGAAGATTCGAAAACAGCTCGCACACTGCGATGGCGCTCTGGGACATCGCGCAAATCGGTTTCCAGAAAGTCTAGACTATCCTCAATTTCGGCCACAACTTCGGCGAGCGGCAATTGCTCCAGCCAGGCCGCTGCCAGTTCAATCCCCAGCGGCATTCCTTCGACAAGGTGGCAAATGTGAGCAACATCCAGGGCTGTCGTTTCGTCTAGAGCAAAGCCAGGCGCGACGCGGCGTGCCCCTTCCAGGAACAATTGTACGGCTGGATATTGTTCGAGGGCTTCTGGCGTGTTGCCTTCCGGCAAGATCATGCTATATAGGTCATAGATATGTTCACCGTGTAGACGCAGGCGTTCACGAGATACCACCAGAATGCGGACATTTGGCGCGGCCTGAAGAATATCGACGACAAGATCTGCACCGCTGGTCAGATGCTCGAAATTATCCAGCACCAGCAGCATTTCTTTTTCACGCAGATAGTTCAAGAGTTGCGTCTTTGGATCAGCGGCCCCGCCAAACGTAAACCGGATATGCTCGGCGATGGTCGAAGGAATCAGATCAATGTCACTGATGGGCGCGAGAGGAACGTGGAACACGCCATGCATGAAATATTCTAGCCAGCGTTCAGCCGTCGCCACTGCCACTCGTGTTTTGCCGATACCACCAGGGCCAAGCAGCGTTATTAGGCGCGTGCCAGGCTCGCCCATGACCTGCGTCAACTCCTCAATTTCCTGCTCGCGTCCAACAAAGGGTGTCGTGAAGGCCGGCAGATTATTAGGAGCAGCGGGGCGCGAGGTGGATTGGTTGGGATAGTTCATGTTCTGAGTGGCGAAACGATCCCGCTTCGATGTGTGTAGTGGTGCGCGGATACCTGTGTCCAGTTCATCAATGATGGCCTCTAATTCAGCGCCGACCATTCGCATTCGAGGGATACGGGCGTCCGCGTTTTTCTCTAACATACGATAGATGAGATCGACCAGGGCCACTGGCAGATCAGTGCGGTATTGCTCAATATCGGGTACCGGTTCGGTCAAGATGGCGGTAATGATGGATGCGGTAGAATTGCCTTCATAGGGACAATGTCCGGTCAACATTTGGTAGAGCAGGACCCCAAATGACCAGATGTCGGTGCGCCCATCAATATCATCACCCCGGCAGGCTTCAGGACTGAGGTAAGCAAATGTTCCCACCGTGACACCGGCCTGGGTCAGATTTGAATCGCCAATGCGAGCTACGCCGAAATCAGTCAGGCGCGGTGTAGTATCTTCGGCCAGCAAGATATTGGCAGGTTTGATGTCGCGATGGATGATCCGCAAATGATGGGCACGGGTCAGTGCATCGGCCAATTCCAATGAAATGGCAAGCACCTGTTGGATTGGCATTTGGGGCTGTTTCCGCATCAATTCGGCCAATGTGCCGCCCGTGACTAACTCCATGATGATGTAATGCCTATCGTCTTCCTGAAATGCGCCCAGTACGGTCACAATGTTGGGATGATTCAGTTTACGAAGGGCTTCACCTTCGCGAATAAAACGCGCCAACATTTCTTCTTTAGGGCCTATAACATCAGCTTTCAGCACCTTGATCGCTACTGGTTTGCCAGTTTGTGTATCGACCCCGCGATACACTTCACCCATACCACCGCGCCCAATGAGTTCACCGATTTTGAACCGGCCACCGATGATAGACATTGCTTGAGTCCTTTGTTTCTGCATTCCTGCGATGTACCCCTATATTATAGTCGTTATTCGACAAACTCCCCATAGACCGCGATATTGACGACGCCGGTGTTGCCGCCCGTCGTCTCCATCAGGTCAAAACGCAGCGATGATGCCTCGATTTCGACATCGAACAGGTAAGGCATAGTGGTGTCGGGCACAGTGAAGGGACCATAGACCTCACCACTGTCGGTTGTGACGGTAAAAGCGAGGGTGATTGAGGAGCCATTGGTCATGGCGCGGGACCAAAACTCGACACCGGTAATTCGGGCGCGGCTCGCTAGCTCTACCTCGATCCAGGCGTTATCGCCATCACCAGCGGTGGCCCATTCGGAGCGAGGGTTGTCGTCGAAGGCGCTGCCCGCTCCCCAGCGTTCATCCAGGCCGGCGTTACCAAAGGCACTGCTGTAGCCGATGATTTCTGCACCCAGCGCGGGAGATGCCAGATTGGTGATTTCAGTTTCCAGGGCCGCAAAGTCTGGGGTGGTGAAGGTCATCAAATCCGACAGATAGATCACGCCCAGATCATCGACACCTTGCACACGGAAATAGTATTCGGTATTGGATTCCAGATTACTCAATAGCGGACTGTGGTCGGCGTGTGTGCCGCCAGCCATGTCCTGGTCGAGTGTCAAGCGGCCAAACTCTGGCGTTGATCCGTAAACAATGGTGCAGGCTACCGATATGGTGGTGGTGATGGGCAGAGTCGCCGTGCCGTCACTGGCAAAATCGGTCACAACCAAATCACCTTCCAGAATATCTTCGACTGGCCGGAAGGTCGTCGCTTCAATTCGTGCCTGAACACTATCGTCATCATCCTGAGCCACGACAGCCGACTGCCAGATGCCAGCCCCCAAAACGATAATTATCAAGAATATGATCAACCGATGTGATTTGTGCATAAATGTGAACTCCTTTCACTGCTTCAGACATCTTGTAGCGTGGAAAGGTTACGAAAAAATATCCCTGATCACTGTTGCTGCCAGGGATATTTACACTTTTCAGGACTCCGACTCTCAGTCACCCGGCACGAACAGTACGGACGTGAACATGGTATCTAGGTGGAAGGTGGAGCTATTGGCGACGTTGCGAACTTCACGGGCGATGATGGTCGTTTCGTTGGTTTCCAGGTTGATGAGGTTGAGTGTTGTCTCTCCAGCGTCCAAACCACCGCCAATCCAGACGGCAAATTGCCCATCGGTAGAGACACTTAGATGTGCGCCAACATCACCGAAGAAGAAGCCGTAATTTTGGCTGGTGGAGGGATCAACCGCATCGGCCAGCACTTCGGCGGTTCCATCCGGAGTGATACGCATCACATTCGCCACATGGTTCCGCTGGCCGCATTCTGGGAAATACCAGCGCAGAAAGATCAATGTGCCGTCATCCAAAACACTCAGGTTGCTAATGAACAGTGTATCACGCGCTACATAAACCGTCTCCGGATCAACACCGAGGGCAATCTCCTGGCGCTGAATCTCCCAATCGACACAAAGCTGAGGCGCTCCGCCGCCGCCACCGGGTGCTGGTGGTGGCGGGCCGATGACATTGATGGCAGGCGGATTCTCGGCTTCTAGGTCAACAGCGAAGACCAACGGCTCGCCGAGTAACTCCGCTACAAGTTGTTGGAAATGCAGCCCGTCATCGAGGGGGGCACGAAAAGCTGAAGCCGCATTCCACGCTTCAATGAGCGCCTGTTGGTTGTCTTCGGTGATCTCAATATCTTCATCTGCTTCGGGGTCAAAGCGGCGTACAAAGTTTACATTGGTGTTGTTATTCTGAACGATCAGTAAAACAGTGTTGTCTGTCAGCCAGAACGTTATCAAGTTTTGGTTTTGGAAGGATTCCATGCTATAGGTCTGGGTTCCATCCACCTTAGCCACAAAGAAGCGCGGGAATGAAAATACGAAGGCCCACTCACCATTAGGTGACCACGCGCCGAAGCCACCAAAATCCCCTTGTGAATCGACCAATTGAACGCTTTCTAGAGTTTCCAACGAGGCCAGCGTCATAAAGCGGTCGGTGCGAGAAAGGAGATCGTTATAGGTGATACTGGTTCCGTCTGGACTGATACCCAATGTGGGTGGAAAAATT
This sequence comes from Aggregatilineales bacterium, assembly GCA_965215855.1. Lineage (GTDB taxonomy): Bacteria > Chloroflexota > Anaerolineae > Aggregatilineales > J027 > J027. The sequence goes on from CBDCER010000003.1 coordinate 2,772,133, forward strand.
TCCTCGGCAATCATGGTTGGTTCATCGCCATCGAAATGGGTCATATAGAGAGTGCGGCCCTGGACAAATACCAGGTCATCTTCCAGTCCCTCGATTGGCTCCAGATTCCAACCCGTCAGATCGGATACGTTAGTTTCTTGTGTTTCGGACCCTGTCTGGGCATTGTTGGATCGTGCGCTGTCGGATGATCCGGATGACAGGGACGCTTCATCATCATCGCCACCACAGGCCACCATTGCCAATACCAGGACTAAGAATAAACCAATTAAACGGAGATTCCACTTCATCGCGGCATTTCTCTCCTACGCCTCAAAAGATTGATGAGATAGCTAAAGCCTGTTAAATTCACAGGGTACAGATTCTCTTATAAGACTCAGCAAGATTTCCAAAAGTTCAGAGCAAAAGGCCGAGGATGAAAACACTTATCGACAATTTACGGGCACAGTTTCCGGCTATCAGCCAGGATCATATCCATTTTGATAACCCGGCAGGCACACAGGTTCCCCAACGGGTGATTGATGCTGTGAGCCACTATTATCAGACCATGAATGCCAATTCGGGTGGTGCGTTTCCGACCAGCCAACGCAATGATGCGATGGTTGATGCCGCTCGTCAAATTGCAGCGGATTTTCTCAATGCGCCATCGCCCAGCGAGATTGTCTATGGTCCTAACATGACCTCACTGACGTTCCAGCTGTCACGGGCGGTTGGCAAAACGTTGCAGCCTGGTGACGAAATTGTACTGACCTTGATGGACCATGATGCCAATATCGCGCCCTGGATGCGGTTGGCCGAGGACTATGATCTGGTACTGCGTTGGGTGAATATTCACATCAAGGATTGCACGTTGGATATGGATAGCTTGGAAGCAGCTCTGACAGAGCGCACGCGAGTAGTGGCGACAGTCCATGCTTCGAATGCAGTCGGCACTATCAATCCGGTGGCGCGGATTGCAGATATGGCTCATGCGGCGGGGGCGCTGTATGTGGTGGATGCTGTGCAGAGTGCCCCACATATTTCATTAGATGTACAGGCACTTGGCTGCGACTTTTTGTTGTGCAGCGCCTACAAGTTCTATGGCCCACATGTTGGCATTCTGTGGGGGCGTTTCGAGTTGTTGGAGAGCCTGCCAGCCTACAAGGTGCGTCCGTCCAAAGATGTATCACCGTATCGCTGGGAAACCGGCACGCCGAGCTTTGAGACCATTGCAGGCACGATGGCGGCGCTGGAATATCTGGCGGAGATTGGTGAGAAATATGGTGATGCTAGCCAGTTCCCTGATGTTGAGGGTCGCCGACAGCATTTCAAAGCCGGTATGCAATTCATCGTAGATTATGAACGCGAACTGGTGACACACCTGATTGATGTATTGCAGGAGCTACCGGGGATTGAAATCGCGGGCATCACAGACTCGAATCGGTACGCGGAGCGTGTGCCTACTGTCGTTTTCACACTGGAGGGACACCATCCAGAGACCATTTGTCGCCATCTGGCACAGCATAACATTTATGCGTGGGACGGCAACTATTATGCGCTGGCGATCATGGAACGTCTAGGGAAAGAAGAAAGCGGCGGGATGGTGCGCGTTGGATTGGCACACTACAATACCCACGAAGAAATTGATCGGCTGGCAATCGCCTTGCAGCAACTAGCATAATAATAAAGAAGCGACTATCACAGGTAGTCGCTTCCGTTTAGCAAAGCGCTTTTTCCAGCTCGCGCTCACGCTCACTTTCACAGACGGTTAACCGGTTGTGGACGACCAATAAGGATGATACTGCCTCAGCAGTTGCCACTGCCTCATAGATCAGATCTTCACAATCGACCTCACCAGCCAGAACCACTAATCGGCCACGTGTTAGGACGCGAATGGATTGGTCGGCAGTGAAGGTGTTACGGTGCAGTGCTTTTTCGACAGCGCGTTTTACTTTGCCAGCCATGAATGCTTGACTCCTTTATGTTTAACAATACGGAAACAATCGTCAGGGAAATAACTGTTAAATTGTTGCCCGCTTGCACGTATTTTCACAAGGTTAGGAAAAGATGTCAAGTTGGTTTAGTTAAGATTTGTATACAATAGCCCAAATTTACCGTGAATTCTTTAGTGAGCTTTCACTCAACGACAATGGTTTCCTCGAAAACATACCCATCTCCAGCAGGCGAATCCCCGATCATCAATGGCAATCGTGGTCCGGCTGGCGGTTCGTAGACTCCAATGCGGATCAAGATTGGGCCGGATTGTAAGTCTGATCCGATTGACCAGACGCGGCGATCCTGCAAGATCATACCTGGCGTCAACATGCGGGTTGGGAACAGCCCGTCCATCAACCCACTATCTAATTGAGCAACGACCTCGTCTGTGGTGGGATCAATGATGTGGATGAAGATGCTATAGTCGGCCTGGGGTGGGCCATCCTCTGCACCGCGCCAATAAAACTTGAGCGTATAGGACTGACCCTGCTGGAAGGTTGTCGTTGGTAAATCGTAGCCAAGCAGTTGCAGCGTGCTGCCAAAAACCACACGATCCAGGGCTGTTTGGGGTTCAATTGTCTGATAGGCAGAATCGACGTTTACAGCAAAAACCTCGTAGCGGTCTTTGCCGTCATCAATGGGCGTGAAGATTGGCTTCAATACACGCGGCAATGGTGTATCGAATGGCCCATCAAGCGCCCATTCATGGCCGTTTTGGGGCAATGGGTAGATCCAGGCTAGCTCTGTCCAGGCCATAACCTGATTGGGCACTAGTGCATAGATGCGCCATAAAAAATCTGTCGCGGTGTAGGCGACGAACAAATCATAACCCTGCAAATCGGTGACATCGGTTGGCAGGGATCTGTCGTCGATACTCCAGGTGGGAAAGAAGAAATGCAGCCGGTTTTCACCAGGAATCAAAACGGTGAGAGGTTGAGTTTGGGCATAGTTTTCCAGAATGGTTACGGTTTGCAGTAAAGCAGGGTTGGCATATGCATATTTCTCGCGATCTGTGTCAATGCCGGTGTCGTTGAGGGTGTTGAGAGCGGTGTGGTAGGTGGCAGCGACGGGGGCAATCAGGCTTAAGAGGACGGCAACGGTGATGGTCGCATAGCGGCGGGCGTGATTTTCTAGTATGAAAGGGATGACCCAGGCCACGATCACAGCAGCAATCGGCGCGAGGATGAGGGGCATGATGGTCAGTGCCAGTCGGTAATGATAGCTGAACGACCAGAAATATACCGTGAAGAAGGGCAAGCCGATCCCCCAAGTCAGTAGGAGCGCCTGTTGATCTTCACGCTGTTGTCTGCGCCACGTTACGCGGCCACTCCAGATGAGCAACCCGACGCCAAGGAGCAGCAAGGAACCTTCAATCGCGTTCAGGCGGCGGCTCGGCTCACGAAAACCGTTAATCCAGCCCCAAGAAGTTTGCCATGTCCAGCCGTCATCAGGAACGCTGAGGGCAGTAGGCAGAATAGCCACGCTCATCAAAACAAAAGCTAGCACCGGCCACATGGCGCGGCGTAAATCATGACGCCATGCCTGTAGCATCAGATAGGCGACCACTAGCCCGGCGAAGAACCATAGCCAGTGCAATTGCATTCCGGAGCGTTGGGCAGAGTCTTGCCAATATGGAGGGGGTAAATCTGTCCATGAGTGGCCCAAAAGCAGATTGCGAATGTACCACATGCTGCCAATGGGAAGTGTCGTCAGTCCGATGATGAATGCTATCTGGAATTTGTTTCGGAACCAGTCGCGTTGATTGTGCTGGTAAGCATAGAGACCTGTCAGACTGATGACGAGCAAGACACCCAATGCAAACGCGCCAGCAGTCGGTTTGGTCCACATGGCTGCGCCCGCCATCAGACCCGCCAGAATCGCATAGCGCCAGTTCTCGTGTCGCCAGGCCAGCACGAAAAAAACCGTCGCTAACGTGAAATAGAGTGCCATCGGATGCTCTAAATCGCCGGAACTCGACCAAACCAGACTTGATGGCAACAGCAGCCATAGTGCCGCCGTGAGAATACCCGTCAGCTGTCTGCGATAAACCCGCCAGCCCAGCAGGTAGGCCGCAAATGTGCTGGAAAGCATGAACCAGGGGACAGCGGCTCGTGCAGCGTGGTCGTTAAATGCACCCCAGGCTAGCCCGCCATAGGTGAACGTCAGCGGGACTAATTGTGGATAGTAGGAAATGTGATCGGGGATGCGTTCTTCCATCATGAAGATTTTGGCATTGTAGCCGAATGTCCAGAGCGTATCGTAGCGCAGGAAAGGCCAGAATGCTGTATCCCAGATGTTTGCCAGCCAGCCAATCGCCATCATGACCAGCAACGCCAGTGTTAATCCCCAGAAGCGCGGCCCGTTATCCGGCGGGGCGTCGCCTATGTCTTCGTAGCGGCGCTGCCAGGCTAATCCCATCCCGACCAGTGATAGTGTCAGTGTGCCACTGAAAGCCGCTAGCCAACTGAATTGCCCGAATGTGCCTAATATGAACAGCCAGGTTGTACCGAGAACTGGCCCTAATGCCAGACCAGTTCCAGCTACCGTCGGCCAATCACGCCAATCTTGACGAGGTAGCAGTACCAGTGCCCAGGGAATACCGATTCCGGCGAAAAACCAGGCCATATGTGGTGTTGCGACGAGAAAAGGTTCCAACCAATCAGGCATAAGCGTGAATTTTCTGATAGAAAGCGTTTAATCCAATACCGGCCAGTAAACAAACTGCCAGCGACCAGGGTAAATAATAACGTTGCCAGGCCAATGGTATGCTGATTGCCAGCGCCAGTCCGGTTATGATGATCCAGACTAGCGCGACAACCATAGTGCGGTTGCGTCGTTGTCTGATTAATGACAGCAAGCCCAGCCCGGCCAACCCTGTCCAGAACCAGCCTACTACATGATTCATCTGCCAGCCGTCCAGGTATCGGGCCTCGTAATCAGCAATTTGGTAATCAATCACACCATCAAAGGCGGGCGTCTCATAATATTGTAGGTTGGTCAAAAATGGTTGCATGACCAATGCACTGGCCTGTTCCCAGCGCGTATCATAAGCATTGCTGCTGGCGTTGGTCTGGCCGCGCAAGACATCGGCCCGTAATTCCGCGGCCAGTTGAATGCGTTGCACTGGCGCTCCCCAGATGGCAGGCGTCAGGGCAATATACACCACAACCGCCAGAATGCCAGCGATTGTCAGTAAAGCGATGGGTTGCCACCCGCTCCGCACATTGAGCAAACCGAGCGCCAGAAATACGGCTGCTGCTGTGATTGCACCGGTGGGTTTGGCCGCCACGCACAGACTACTTGCCAATGACAGCGCCACCAGACGCTTTGTGGTCAATTTCTGGGCGCAGGTCATCGCCAGCAACACAACCAACAGATTCAGCGTGCCCAAAGTCGCTTCTTGCATCACGCGGCGGCTGTTCAAGAGCCAGACGGGATGTGTGCCAAGCAAAATAGCGGCTCCTAATGCGGCCAGGCGAGATTGGGTCAATTGCCAGCCCAACGCATAGATCAACGGCACGCTCAACATTGCCAGCACCGTTGTTGGCACGCGCCCACGCTGTAACACATCGTCAGCAGGCCAACGCCCATCGGCGATATTCCATTCGACATCCAATCCATAATACCAGGGACCGGGCCAGGGATGGTAGCCCGCCGACCAGATCGCATAGCCCGCCAGATAAGCTGTTGTCGTACCAGTTAGCAGGCGAATATGCTCCGGTGAGTCGATTTGAACAGGTGGCGTGACGCGCAAATCTTGGGGGCGATGATCGACGAATACGGTTACAAAATCGTGGCTTTTGAACAGATGATCGGCTTCATCGCCGTGAAAAGGCACTGCTGTTCGCCCAATCCAGATATAGAGCATCAACAGGAGCAATGAGGTCGATGAGAGCAGGATAGGCCACTGCTTAGAGCGTGATGACATCGCGCCCCCATTCGACCAACGCTCCCAAACCGAGGCCCATCAGAATCATCAATGGAGGCTGGATGGGTAAGTAGTAGCGTTGCCAACCGAGCGGCACGGTAAACAATGTGATCGTCAGAATGCCAATTGCCCACAGTGCTAAGGTCAGCACTAGTCGCCGCCCCCTGACATCACCATAGCGCAGCGTATGGATTATCAGTAGTGCGCCGAAACCTAACAAAGCCAGCCGGATTGTAAAGACAGCGATGTCGTCCGGCCAACCGGACCATATGCTGGATTCATAATCAGCAATCACGTCTTGCACGCCCTCAAAATCGGTCCAATATTGTGCTTCATAATACTGAGGCGCTACATGCAAGCTCTCATTCCATAAGCCCTGGAGGCGCTCGCTCCAATTCTCATAGCCACCAAACGACGCTATTTGCTCGTCTAGAATCAGACGACGTTGGTCGATAACGATACTGGGCATGTCGAGGGGCTGTGACCACCACAGCGGATTGAGCAGCAGGAAAATTAGCAAGGCAACCAGCGTTGCCAATGCCATCTGCAACAACTGCTTCCAATCGCGTCGGTACAACACAACAGTGAGACCCAAACCAAAATAGAACAACACTACCGTAACAGCCGCGCTGTGCTTAGTGCTGAGGGCGATGCCAGTGGCGATACCCGCCACGATCACTATTTGCCAGTCGCGTTGTTTCTGCACCCAGGCAAGTATGATCCACGCCACCATCGTCAGACCCAGCAGTAAGCCGCCTTCGAACATGGCCCGCCGTCCATTTAGCAAGATAGCAGGATGCACCGCATATAATCCAATGGCTCCCCAGCCTGTTGCCGCAATGGCAAAGGGGTGATTTAGCACATGCCGCGCAATCAATCGCGCCGCTGCCAGGATAAATACCGCGCCGAGGGCCGTCATCCAGGCTGATGTCAGGCGCATGATAGAGAGCAGATCGGCGGTGGGCATGTGTCCATTGACCCGATTCCATGTCATATCCAAATCGGGATGCCAGACCCACTGATCGTTGATCTGATCCACCGAATAACCCGCGCTATGCCAGGCCAGCCCCATTGCCAGTTTGCTGACGTTGCTGGTGATGATTCGCATGTGTTGATTGGTGGTGCGGCGGGGTGGGGCTTCGTAGGCAACTGCATCAAAATCGCCCTGGAGAATAACAGTATCGAAGTCGCGGCTCATCCAGATGGTTGTCGATTCGTCGCCATGAAAGGGTACATCGGTTGTTCCCAGTGTGATGTAGCCCATCACCAGGAGCAGAAACATGGTATCGAATAGAAGCCAGCGCCGACGAATGAACATCATCCTCAATCCACATAAAAAAGCCTGACGATTATAGCGCCAGGCTCCATTAAATTCACGGTCGATGTGAGGACGCTAACCGAACTGTACCTTTTTTAAGCCCCAGATGACCACATCAATACCATCTGCATAATGTACCAGGGGAGCCTCGTTAGGCAAATTGAAGGGTGTCACAGCCCGTTGCATAATCTCGGCACGAGCGATCTGTAGCGGCCAGGGAGCATGGTGAATCTCCGCCCGACGCAATTCTCCCTTGCGGCCAGTAGCATACAAACAATATCGTTCCGTCAGAAAATATTCGAGTGTGCTGGGCTGGGCCTGAAACACTTCAGAGTTGGGGCAATAGGAACCGGCAAACTCGCCCGCTGGCGCGTTACGGTGGGTGCGGTGGCTGGTGTAGCGGACGGAATCGCCTTTAATGGTCATGGACATCCGCGCATTGAAGTAAGGCAACCGGTACCAGTTGCGCCCCAGAAAAACGCCAACCGGATTAGCTGCATCCAAGCTGAAAAATAGCACGCCCGGTTTCTTGCCATCGGTCACATAGGTCCGTACATTCAGTTCCAGGAAATGTGACAACCAGGGCACAGCAGGCAAAAAACGCGGGTGAATATTTTTCATTTTGAACGGCACAACGCCGATATATGCTTGCCCTTCGTAGGTATCCAGCGTCAACCCATCAGGGATATGTGGTGCAAGTTGCTCGGCGGGCAATTTCCAATGTGCGAATAGCAGCTTTTCCCAGCGTTGGAACAGCACCCAGGGGCTTTTGGGACGAGGCCAGGGGCGGTGGTCAAGATAATCAAGGGGTGTCATCGACATTACCTATACACAGAAAACTTCAGAGTACAAATACAAATTAGGGTCCTGAACCGGCGTCACCTTTGGCATTCAGGCGTTGGCTATATTTCGTCAGAACTTGATCCAGCACTGTGTCGAGATCAACACCCGTGCTATTTGCCAGACAAAGCAGCGAAAAGAGTGCGTCCGCTAGTTCACCAGACCAGTCAGCCGTTAATTGTAGGGGGCGCTGACCGTACTGACTGCCTTTTAGAACTTCTTTTGCCAGTTCACCAGTTTCGGAAACCAAATCAAGTAAGCGGGCTTCAACACTGGTTTCCAGATTATGTTCTTTGACAAAGCGGGCAACTTTGTTTTGAGCATTCTGTAGCATAGAACTGTACCTTGTTGTTCGTTTGCCAATTGTCACCAATCAGAAACTTCTCTTGCATAGCCTAGCTTATATGCAATGACACAATTTTCCTCAAAACTATACCCCAATTTGCGATAGATGACCGCCCAGTTATCTTCAAAAATCTGTATATAGCATAGAGCAAGAATTTTTGTATTCAATGCTGGTGGTTCTCTTCCGACTCTCAACTATCACTACTCTCATCCCTATACAGATGAGAGTAGTGATAGTTGAGAGTTCAGGGTCTATGATCGAGATTGGGCGTTGAAAACTGTGGAAAGAGCGAGACAAGAATACCGGGAAGAGTTTGCGCCTCTCCCCGACGTGCAAAGGTCTAACCTAGCGATACTCACCACTGGCCCAGACATGTACCATCGGCATATCGTAGCCACCTTCCTGGCTCCAGTTGAATGCCCAGTGGGCATCCGTCACGGTCAGATTGACGCAGCCGTGACTATGTCGATAGCCAAAGCCATCGTGCCAGTAAGTTCCGTGCAGACTGATGTCGTTATCGAAATAGAGAGTCCAGGGCACATTTTCCAGACTATAGAAATCTTCTTGGCCTTCCGCGCCACTCATCGGCGCATTGGCGACTCGTGCCCAAGTTTGGAATGAGCCTTCGTTGGTTTCCCAATCTGGAAGACCACTGGAAACCAGTGTGGCGAAGACCGGTGTATCTTCTTCATAGGCCACCAATACTTGTTCGTACAGGTCGACGGCGAACCAACGTCCTTTAATGCCTTCAGGACGTTCAATGTATAGCACTTTGGCGATATAGACTTGCTTGATCCAGGTTTCCGGCCCAATCAAGTACCAGCGCCAGCCATCGACCTCAACGTGAGTGTAAATATTGAGGCGGGTATAACGTGGCAACCGGGCGGCATTTTCATTTTCGGGGCCGCCGGGATATTGGCTGGGACGAATGGGGTATACCACCCAGGCCATAGTAAAGGGTGAAGCGGGGTTGACCAGAACGCCGGAGAATGTGCTGGGATCTACTGCAGTCGTATCGCTCTCGCGCACCCACTGGCCGGGGTTGATCTCGACCCAGCCATCCGAAATGTTGGTTACGCTCACAAAATTGAAGCCAGGTTCTACGAAACCGGTTTGTGTGCCACCTGGTGCATTAAAGATTGGTGTGCCGCCGGGGTTGTTTAGGCGGCGGAAGTTAAAGCGGTTGAGTTCACGCTCGTTGGGTGGAACCTGCACCACATCTGGTTCAGGATAGAGCATTATTTCGTCCAGCAGACGTTGGTATTCCACCACTGGCAACCCGGACTGGCAGCCTGGACCGTTGGGTTCCGAGAGGCAGTTGTCCGCTTCCGCCGTATTTATGTTGGCAGGAATAATCATCAAAACAGCCACGAAAAAGAGCATCAGATAAGGTTTACGCATCAATGTGATCTCCAAGTTTGACTAACCCTAACGATAAATTTCACACTACTATAGATACTATAGCATAGTCGTTTCTTTCCAGGACAACGGCTACCTGTCGGCTGCCCTATGGACTTCAGGCTGGTTGCTCCAAGACCTCTACGACGGCTGCCGCCAGATGATATTTGGCGAACGGTGGCATAATATAAGTGCCCTGTACCAAGTCTTTCAACTCCAGTAACAATTCTTGGGCTATTTTCACGCCCTCTTCGGCAGGATCGGCAGCGGTATTGATGCGTTGCTGGATGGGTTCGGGTATCTCGATGCCGGGCACTTCGTTATGCAAAAAAGCAGCATGACGCGGATTATAAAGGGGCAACAGGCCAACCAACACTGGCACGCTGAGTGTTCCATGCAGTTCTTCGTAGCGTTGCCGGAAGCGATCAATCAACGCCGCGTCATAAATTGGCTGGGTCAATGCAAAATCGGCCCCGGCCTCAATTTTCTTGCGGAGAAGTTCCACTTCTGTGTCGGTATGGGGATGATTGAGATTCAGGGCTGTGCCCACAAAGAAGCTGGTCGGATGATTCATGGCGCTGCCTGCCTGATCTACGCCCAGGTTGAGTTGCTGCTTGATGATGCGGATGAGGCCAGATGGCACAACGTCATGGGTATCGAAGGCGTCTGGATAGTCGCCGATGTGGGTTGGATCGCCCATCACTACAAATACATTTCGCACACCGAGGGCATGAGCCGCCAGCAAGTCGCCCTGCACACGTAGCAGGTTGCGTCCGCGAGTGGGGAAATGCAACACCGTCTCGATGCCAACGCGATCCTGGATCAGCCGTGCCACTGCCCAGGGACTCATCCGCATCCGTGCCATCGGGCTATCGGAGACATTGATAGTGGTAGCGCCAGCACTTTTGAGCATAGCGGCAGCGGTGACGACCTTCTCGGCCACTGCGCCACGCGGCGGAGCCATCTCCACCGTCACCACAAATTTGTCCTGGGCCAGATGATGTTGTAGCTCCGTTGGATGGCGGATGACATCGGCTACGCCATTGCCATTGTCGTCGGGTAGCACAGCACGAATGATATGCGAGCGCGTGTCGTCGTCCAATGCCTTTCGCATGGCGCGAATATGGTTGGGTGTGGTTCCACAACATCCACCAATGACCCTGGCTCCCGCTGCCTCGAAGTCCAGCGCATAGTCGCCAAAATAATCGGGGGTGGCCGGATACATCACACGCCCATTGACTGTTTCGGGCCAGCCTGCGTTGGGCATTATCCAGAAGCGAGCATCAGGCGCAACCTGGCGCATGATGGTCAAAATCCGTCGCAGTTGGGCTGGGCCGCTGCTGCAATTGACGCCGATGATGTCCGCGCCCGTTTCGATGAGGTGCTGGGCTACATAACCCGGTGAATCCCCGAGCAGGGTGCGGTCGTCGCGGGTGAAGGTTGTGCTGGCAACGACTGGAACGGTTGGCCGGATGTCGCGTGCCACCTGGACGGCCACGGCCAGTTCTTTCAAATCGCTGAATGTCTCGAAAACCAGCAGGTCAACGCCACTATGGATCAATGCCGAGACCTGCAAGCGAAAGGCTTGATAAGCTTGTTTCTCGGTCACGCGCCCCAAAGGAGCCAGATAGACACCCAAAGGCCCGACCGCACCAGCAATGTAGGCATCATCGCGGAAGGTTGCTTCGATGACGCGCCGCGCCAATTCCACCCCCGCCTCGTTAATCTCGATAACGCGGTTGTGGTAGTTGGCATCCTTCAGTTTGAAGGGATTGGCGGCAAAGGTGTTGGTTTCGATGAGTTCCGAACCGGCTTCGAGGTATTGGCGATGGACGCTGGCTACAATGGCCGGGTCGGTGATGTTGAGTGCATCGAAGCAACTTCCCAGGCGCACGCCAGTCTGATAGAGCATGGTTCCCATCGCACCATCGGCCAATACTGGGCGGTCTTCATCTAGACGTTGCAGAAACGGGACTTTGGGCATGATAGACCTCGGTTTATGCTTCCAGCAATTGTTCGACGCGACTCACGCCGACGCTGTAGTAACGGGCAGCAGGATGGTGAACGACGATGGCGGCAGTGGATTGCTCTGGTACCATTTGGTAGGCTGTGGTCAGGCTCATGCGCAGTTTTTCGGTAACAGCAGGTATCAATCGGAATATGATTTGGTGATCGTCTAGATCGGGACAGGCCGGATAGCCCCAGCTATAGCGTTTGCCGCGCCGGGTATCGATGCCTAGCTCGCGGTTGACGAATTGATGGACATAGGTTGCGGTAGCTTCAGCCGTTTGTACGGCTAGGCCGTGGAAATAGTAGGCTTCGCTGTACTGGTCGTCGTTTTGCAGACCGTTGAAGGTATCGGTTGCCATTTCGCCGACAGTCACTACCTGCAAGGGGCAGACATCCATCTGGCCGCTATCGACTGTCGCAAAATAGTCACTGATACATAGATAGTCACCGCTGGGCTGGCGGGGGAAGCTCAGACGAGCCACCTCGATTGCTTCCTGGCGCTCGCTCCAGACGTTGGGATCGTAGATTACCAGATCATCGCCATCGGATTGGGCTGGGAAGTAGCCATAAACGGCCTGGGGACGCAGTGATTCTTTGCGAATGGCATCTTTTTGCATCCATTCCAGACGCTCATCAAATTCGACTTGCAGGCGCTCCCATTCGGAGCCGCGTGCATTCTTGGCTCCCCAACTCAGCCGGTATAGCTCTGGTTTGTGCAGGTGTGGGAAGACGTTTTGTAACGGAATGCTTAAAATGGTGCGCGTACCCCAGAATGGCGGAGTGGGAATATCGGGCGCGGGTTTGACGACAGGTTTGACTGCGCCAGCCGCCAATGCTTTGGCCGGACGTTGTCTGCCGACTTCTGCATACGCCTCGCTGACGATCTGATCGAGCAATTGGGGGCGTTTTGCGGCATCGGATAACTGATCCATGACGGCCAGACCCTCGAAGGCATCTTTGCAATAGAATACGCCGGGGGCATAGGTGTCGCCATTGTCGCCCGTGAACAGAATGCGACGCCCGAAACGGCGGTTGATGGCTGCCCCACCAATTAAGACGGGAAATTCCAGGCCACGCCGCGCCAGTTCGTTGACAATCAGTGGCATTTGCTTGGAGGTGCTGACCAGCAGGGCGCTGAGGCCAATGGCATCGGCGTTGTGATCAATGGCCGATTGGATGATGGTGTTGGCCGGGACTTGTTTACCCAGATCATGCACGGTGTAGCCATTGTTGCTGAGAATAGTCTTGACCAGGTTCTTGCCGATGTCATGCACGTCGCCATAGACGGTTGCCACGACAACTGTGCCTTTAGTTGAGCCTGCGGCGCGTTCCAGGAAGTTTTCTAGATAGGCGACAGTTTTCTTCATAACCTCGGCGCTCTGTAACACAAAGGGCAGAATCAGTTCGCCTGCGCCGAATTTGTCACCAACTTCTTTCATGGCGGGCAACAGCACGTTATTCAAAACGCCCACCGCATCCTGATTTTCCAGACATTGATCGACCAGGTCTTCCACGCCCTCTTTCTTGCGATGGACGATATGCCAATGCAAGGCTTCCTCGCTGGTCATACCTTTGGTGGGATCAGTTGCCTCATCGTCGCCTAAATCGACCTCGTGTTCCTCGAAGTATTGGATGAAGCGCGGCAAGGCGTCGGGGTCGGTGTTGAAGATCAGGTCGTTGGCAAGTTTACGCTGCTCCTCTGGGATTTCGGCGTAGGGTTTGATGTGCTTAGGATTGACAATCGCCATATCCAGACCGGCCTGGACACAATGGTAGAGGAACACACTGTTCAGCACAGCGCGAGGGCCTTTGGAGACGCCGAAGCTGACGTTGCTGACACCTAGCGAAGTTAATACGCCGGGGATATTCTCTTTGATCAGTCGCAATCCTTCAACGGTGGCACGGGCATCGTCGCGTAGTTCTTCCTGTCCGGTGGTGACAGGGAAGGTCAGCACGTCAAAGATCAAATCAGCAGGTTTCAGATCATAGTCATTGATGCAGATGTCGGCGATGCGTTGCGCGATCTCCAGCTTGCGCCCGGCAGTGTGGGCCATGCCCTCCTCGTCAATAGTCAGCGCGACCAATGCCGCGCCGTGTTTGATGGCGATGGGCAACACTTGGTCGATTTTCTCGCGCCCGTTTTCCAGGTTGATGCTATTGATGACGCCACGCCCCGGAAAGACGGCCAGTGCCGCTTCAATCACGTCTGGCTCGGTGGTGTCGATCATCAACGGCGTGGGCACACTCATCGACAGTTTTTTGACCAATGTCGCCATTTGCTCGGCTTCGTCGGGGCGTTCGGTCAATGCCACACACACATCCAGAATATGAGCGCCGCCATCAACCTGATCCTGGGCTACATTTACGAGACCATCATAGTCCTCGGCCAGCAAAAGGCGCTTGGCAGCCCGGCTGCCCTGGCTATTAACGCGCTCGCCAATCAGCGTGGGGCCGGGGTCTTGCACCAGCGCAACACTGTGCATGCCGGATGCAACCTCGGCGTGTGTCACCGGGGTGCGCGCGGTCGGTTGGCGCGTGGGTTGATCGTCGCGCACTGTTTTCGCCAACCTGGATAAATGCTCCGGCGTTGTGCCACAACAGCCACCCACGACATTCACACCCCAATCCACAAATTCACCCATCATCTGCGCGAATGGGCCGGGCAGCATGGGATAAACGGCCTTGCCATCGACGTTGATCGGCAAACCCGCGTTGGGCAGCACACTGATGGGTTTGGTGCTGTGTTCAACCAGGTATTTGATGGGGGCACGCATGTGTTCCGGGCCAGTTGAGCAGTTGAGGCCAATCACATCGACTGGCAAGGCCTCCAAAATCGCCAATGCTGCACCGATTTCCGTTCCCAGCAACATACGGCCTGTTACATCGAGCGTGACCTGGACTTGAAGCGGGATGCGTTGACTGGAGTCTTGGAAATAGCGGTTGATGCCATGAATGGCTGCTTTCACTTCCAGAATATCCTGGCTGGTTTCGACCAACAGTACATCCGCACCACCTTCCACCAAGCCCTGGGCTTGCTCATAGAAAATGTCGGCCAGTTCGTCGAAGGTGATGGCGCTGAGTTCGGGGTCGCTGGAGGAGGGCAGAAATCCGGTGGGGCCGATGCTGCCCGCTACGTAACGAGGGATACCAGTCTTTGCCGTGAAGTGGTCTGCTACACGCCGCGCCAGTTGCGCTGCTGTTCGGTTGATTTCCAGCGTGCGATCCCCCAGGCCATATTCATTCAACGTGTGGCGGTTGGAGCGGAAAGTGTCGGTCTCAACGACTTCGGAACCGACTTCGAAGAAGCTGGCGTGGATGGCTTCGATGACATTCGGGCGGGTGATGACCAGGAAGTCGTTGCAGCCGTTGTATTGTTCGCCGCCGAAATCGTCCGCCGTCAGGTCATAGAGCTGAATACTGGTTCCCATCGCACCGTCGTAAATCAGCACGTGATCCTGAATGGCATCCAGGTAACGCCGATTGGTAAAGGTGGGGGTGTTGTGGGTCATGTTTTGTCGCTCCTAACAAAGCTATGGGGCATAAAAAATCCCCCGTCCGATTGGATGAGGGGGTACTTTTCGTTCGTGTGGTGGCTCCCGCTCATCTACTGGATTTAGCACCTTCTGACGGTTTGCCAGGCCGTCAGGGTTGCCGCGGGTTCATTGGGCCGTTCCCTCCCCCGCTCTGGATGAGATATTATGCAGTTGTTAGCGCAATGCTATCGAACAGTTTACTAAATGTCAAGATGTGCCAAAAGGTACAACCCGCCCCCTCGCCGTGGAGAGGGCAGATGTTCGTGGCATCAAGCTAAGGAGCAATGACCCTTTGGCGTAGTTCGTCGAGAACGGTCAACAGGGCCGCTGAACGCCGGTTGACACCGAAATCTAATCCGGCTGGACTGAGATCCACCGGGCCAGCGCCGCCAACACCATATACGCCACCTGGCACTCCCTGAAGAATGACGTATAGATTTAATACTGGTACAGCGTTACCCGGATGGTTGGGGTGCTGTGTGGCAGTATTGACGATGATTTGGTTATACGCCGCCAATCTGGCTGCGGGCACTGTGCCATCGTCTGGCATTGTCACCAGGATGGGGATTGTACCGGCGTTCAGGGTCATGTCCACCGCTTGTTGAAGTCCTGCTTCAAACTGGTTCGGAGGTACAGCCAACGCGTTTTCGGGCGTGAAACCAATGATGATAATGGTGGGGGCATTCACTCGCAATTCGCACGCCAGCGGAGCCTCGCCCGGTAGACATAGTTCGGGATCAGCGTAGGTGTTGTCAAACAGCGTCTCGATTGTCCAGTCCTCGCCATATGCCACACTGCGGAAGTCGAAGTTGTACCAGTCAATCGCTGCCTGCAAGTTCTCGCGATTACCGAGGACGTACTCGCCTCTGACAATGGGATCGAGCTGATCTGCGTTATTGAACAGTTCATCACCCGCAACCGAGAAAGCTATCGGATTGCGGCCCAGATTGTTGATGCCGTCACTGTAAACCGATTGTAGGAAGGGCAGCATTGTTTCCAGATCGCTGAAGGCCGGATATGCCGTGACATCGAAAGCAGATGGCGGTACATCGGGCGGCCCAACCGGTTCCGCTTCGACCGTTACGGTGAAGGCCGTGCTATTGACGCCACCGCGTCCGTCATCCACTGTCACGATGATCGTTGCTGTGCCAGCGTTGGCCGCATCTATCTGGAGATCGACAGGGCTGATAACTGTAACAGCAGCGATTCGTGGAGCGTCGGAAGCTGCCGTCAGGGTCACAGCATCGCCATTCGGATCACTGTAACTGACTGCGACAGTTTGGGATTGCCCTGCTTGCAGTACAAGCGGTGGCAGCGCATCAATGAAAGGACTTTGGTTGGCTTCAGTTACCGTCACCGTGAAGGCTGTGCTGGCTGCGCCGCCACGTCCGTCATCGACCGTTACGATGATGGTGGCCGTACCGGCAGCCGCACCCGTCACGGTGAGTTCAGTCGGGCTACTAGCGGAGACACTCGCCACGCCAGGGTTGTCCACGGTGGGAGTGACGGTTACCGCATCGCCATCAGGATCGTTGTAGCTGATGACGACGGGGATACTCTCACCCGCGTTGACGGTCACTGGCGCAATCGGCTGGATAATCGGGTCTTGGTTGGGTTGCACCACTGTTACGGTGAAGGCCGTGCCTGCCGAACCGCCACGTCCATCGTCGAGGGTGACGGTCACGGTGGCCGTACCGGCAGCCGCACCCGTCACGGTGAGTTCAGTCGGGCTACTAGCGGAGACACTCGCCACGCCAGGGTTGTCCACGGTGGGAGTGACGGTTACCGCATCGCCATCAGGATCGTTGTAGCTGATGACGACGGGGATACTCTCACCCGCGTTGACGGTCACTGGCGCAATCGGCTGGATAATCGGGTCTTGGTTGGGTTGCACCACTGTTACGGTGAAGGCCGTGCCTGCCGAACCGCCACGTCCATCGTCGAGGGTGACGGTCACGGTGGCCGTACCGGCAGCCGCACCCGTCACGGTGAGTTCAGTCGGGCTACTAGCGGAGACACTCGCCACGCCAGGGTTGTCCACAGTGGGAGTGACAGTCACCGCATCGCCATCAGGATCGTTGTAGCTGATGACGACGGGGATACTCTCACCCGCGTTGACGGTCACTGGCGCAATCGGCTGGATAATCGGGTCTTGGTTGGGTTGCACCACTGTTACGGTGAAGGCCGTGCCTGCCGCGCCGCCACGTCCATCGTCGAGGGTGACGGTCACGGTGGCCGTACCGGCAGCCGCACCCGTCACGGTGAGTTCAGTCGGGCTGCTAGCGAAGACACTCGCCACGCCAGGGTTGTCCACGGTGGGAGTGACAGTCACCGCATCGCCATCAGGATCGTTGTAGCTGATGACGACGGGGATACTCTCACCCGCGTTGACGGTCACTGGCGCAATCGGCTGGATAATCGGGTCTTGGTTGGGTTGCACCACTGTTACGGTGAAGGCCGTGCCTGCCGCGCCGCCACGTCCATCGTCGAGGGTGACGGTCACGGTGGCCGTACCGGCAGCCGCACCCGTCACGGTGAGTTCAGTCGGGCTACTAGCGGAGACACTCGCCACGCCAGGGTTGTCCACGGTGGGAGTGACGGTTACCGCATCGCCATCAGGATCGTTGTAGCTGATGACGACGGGGATACTCTCACCCGCGTTGACGGTCACTGGCGCAATCGGCTGGATAATCGGGTCTTGGTTGGGCTGTACCACTGTTACGGTGAAGGCCGTGCCTGCCGAACCGCCACGTCCATCGTCGAGGGTGACGGTCACGGTGGCCGTACCGGCAGCCGCACCCGTCACGGTGAGTTCAGTCGGGCTACTAGCGGAGACACTCGCCACGCCAGGGTTGTCCACGGTGGGAGTGACGGTTACCGCATCGCCATCAGGATCGTTGTAGCTGATGACGACGGGGATACTCTCACCCGCGTTGACGGTCACTGGCGCAATCGGCTGGATAATCGGGTCTTGGTTGGGTTGCACCACTGTTACGGTGAAGGCCGTGCCTGCCAAACCGCCACGTCCATCATCGGCAGTCACGGTAATCGTGGCCGTGCCAGGGGCTACGCCGGTCACGGTGAGTTCGGTTGGGCTGCTGACCAATACAGTTGCTACGGCTTCGTTGTCAGAGGTCGCGCCGAGAGTCAGAGCATCGCCGTTGGGGTCGCTGGCAACGACGGCGACAGTCGCGCTGTCACCAGCAATCAGATCAAGCGGCAACAGCGGCTCGATGGTTGGATCGACATTGGCCTCGCCAACGGTCACGGTGAAGGCGGTGCTGGCCGTGCCACCGTTGCCATCGTCGGCAGTCACGGTGATGGTGGCAGTACCCGGCGCCACGCCTGTCACGGTGAGTTCAGTTGGGCTGCTGACCAATACGGTTGCTACGGCTTCATTGTCAGAGGTCACACCGAGGGTCAGCGCGTCACCGTTGGGATCGCTGGCAACGACGGCGACAGTCGCACTGTCACCAGCGATTAGATTGAGAGGCAACAGCGGGTCGATGACAGGATCGACATTGGCCTCGCCGACGGTCACAGTGAAAGCGGTGCTAGCCATGCCACCGTTGCCATCGTCGGCAGTCACGGTGATGGTGGCAGTACCCGGCGCCACGCCTGTCACGGTGAGTTCAGTTGGGCTGCTGACCAATACGGTTGCTACGGCTTCATTGTCAGAGGTCACACCGAGGGTCAGCGCGTCACCGTTGGGATCGCTGGCAACGACGGCGACAGTCGCACTGTCACCAGCGATTAGATTGAGAGGCAACAGCGGGTCGATGACAGGATCGACATTGGCCTCGCCGACGGTCACAGTGAAAGCGGTGCTAGCCGTGCCACCGTTGCCATCGTCGGCAGTCACGGTGATGGTGGCAGTACCCGGCGCCACGCCTGTCACGGTGAGTTCAGTTGGGCTGCTGACCAATACGGTTGCTACGGCTTCATTGTCAGAGGTCACACCGAGGGTCAGCGCGTCACCGTTGGGATCGCTGGCAACGACGGCGACAGTCGCACTGTCACCAGCGATTAGATTGAGAGGCAACAGCGGGTCGATGACAGGATCGACATTAGCCTCGTCGACGGTCACGATGAAGGCGGTGCTAGCCGTGCCGCCGTTGCCATCGTCGGCAGTCACGGTGATGGTGGCAGTACCCGGCGCAACACCCGTTACGGTGAGTTCAGTTGGGCTGCTGACGAGTACAGTTGCTACGGCTTCGTTATCGGAAGTCGCGCCGAGGGTCAGGGTGTCACCGTTGGGATCGCTGGCAACGACAGCTACTATCGCACTATCGCCTGTGGTCAGATCAAGCGGCAACAGCGGATCAATTACCGGATCGACATTAGCCTCGTCGACGGTCACGATGAAGGCGGTGCTAGCCGTGCCGCCGTTGCCATCGTCGGCAGTCACGGTGATGGTGGCAGTACCCGGAGCGACGCCTGTCATAGTTAATTCTGATGGCGCACTGACAAGTACCGTCGCTACGGCTTCATTATCGGAGGTTGCGCCGAGGATTAGTTCATCGCCGTTCGGATCACTTGCAGTTATCGCTACCAGAGCACTATCACCTGTTGTCACTGTTATAGGTGCGATTGGATCAATCACGGGGTCTTGATTGGCCTCAATAACGGTCACGGTGAAGGCAGTATCGACTGTACCACCGCGACCATCATCTACTGTCGCGGTTACTGTCGCGGTGCCTGTTCCGACGCCTGTCACGGTCAACTCAGTGGGCGTATTAATGAATACCACCGCCACACCTTCGTTGTCTGAGCTGGCATTTAGCGTCAGTTCATCGCCGTTGGGGTCACTGGCGACAACGGAAACGGTGGCGCTATCGCCAATCGCGATCTCCACCGGAGCAATCGGGTCAATGATGGGGCTTTCGTTGGGTGTTTGTACCGTTGCTTCGAAAGCGGTGTTGGCTATGCCACCCCGTCCGTCGTCCACCGTTACGGTGATGATGGTTGTTCCTTCGCCAACACCAGTCACGGTCAGTTCCGACGGAGCGCTGGTGCTTACGGTAGCTATTGCTTCGGCGCTTGATGTCGCGCTCACTGTCAATTCATCGCCGTTGGGATCAATAGCACTGATCGGAACCGTGATACTGTCGCCAGTATTCAGACCTACTGGGCTGATGGGGTCAATGATTGGTTCCAGATTGGGCTGAACGACAGTTACCGTGAAAATGGTGTCGGTTGATCCACCGCGTCCATCATCTAGCATCACGGTGATGGTCGCTGTACCTTCGCCTGTAGCACTAACAGTGAGTGTGGTTGGTGTGGTGACATCAACTTGTGCCACGCCTTCATTGTCGGATGTGGCTTCCACATGCAGTGCATCACCATCAGGATCAGAATAATTGAGATTCACGACAGCATTTTGACCGACTTCCAGATTAACTGGATCCAGGGAGTCAATCGTCGGCACTTCATTCACAATTTCGACACCAACGGTGAAAGCCGTACTGATGATGCCGCCATTGCCATCATCCACTGTGACTGTAATCGTCGCTGTGCCGGGGCTGATGCCCGTTACTACGGCTTCGGTTGGTCTGCCAGTTGCTACTGTGGCAACAGCTTGATTGTCGGACACAGCCGTTATTGTCAATGTATCGCCATCAGGGTCGCTGTAAGTCAGCGGGACAGCAATTTCATCCCCTTCACCCACGTTCAGCGAGGGGATGGGGTCAATGGTCGGGTTCCGATTGACAACTGCCACCACGAAAGTTGTAGTGCTATCGAGACTGCCATCGCTGGCCTGTACCGTGATGGTGGCATTACCCAATGTCAGACAACTTAGGCGCAACGTCGTAGCGTCTAGCATGGCTGTGCTGGCGATAATTGCGTCACTGGATTGGGGCAAAATTGTCACTGAGTCGCCGTTCGGGTCATCATAAACTAGGGGCAGATCAATGATGTCGCCCACTGCACACCGTTGTGAAGCGATGGGGTTGATGCGCGGTGACAGATTGACTGGCTCAACCACTACGACAATCTGCGTGTTAGCTGCATCTCCATGTCCATCGCTGACAGTCACAGTGATGTTGGCCGTACCTTCTGCCACACCAACTATGGTCAACTCGAATTGCCCACTCTGATAGACTGTAGCGACTTCCGAAGCACTTGAAGATGCCAGGATGGTTAATGCCTCAAGCGGTTCATCGGGGTCGCCATAGTTCAACGATGTCTGAATCGCCTGGCCGACTTCAACCGTTTGTGGGCTGATGGGGTCGATGGTGGGTGGCTGGTTGGGAATGGGGGCCGGGTTGACGATCACTGCAAAAGTAGCGGTTGTGCTGTTTCCGTCACCATCACCTACAGATACAGTGATGGTGGCTGTGCCTTCTGCCACACCATAGATCCAGAATGTATCCGCGTCCGTTGGGCCAGTAGCCGCTACGCCAGTCGTATCCGATGTGACGGAGTAGGTCGTGCTAGCACTATCGGGATCGGAAATTGCCATGTCGATTTCGAGCCGCTGGCCGACTTCGATAGTTTGGTCAGGGATAGCCGCGATGGTCGGCGGCTGGTTAGGGGCGGGTGGCTCTGTCACGAAGACCACAAATTGGCTGGTTGTGGTCGCGCCAGGCGCATCACTTACCGTAATAACGACTCGCGTTTGGCCTGCGCTGAGGCCATTGAGCTGAATCGTGTTGTTATTCAACGCCTGAACACTTGCCACCGATGGATCTTCATTCTCCACGGTAAATGTTGTTGCATCACCATCGGGGTCAGAAATGGATAGAGTCACATCGCGCGTCTCAGCGACTTCGATTCCCTGGCTGGGGATGGCTGCCAATGATGGTGGATTGTTGTTCTCTTCTGGCGGATTTACCACAATCGCAAAGACCGATGTCGCTGAATTGCCGGGCGCATCAGTGGCAGTGATTGTGATGGTCGTTGAGCCAGGTGTGAAGCCAGCTAAATTGATGCTCCGACCGTCTACGCCTTTAGTCGCCTGGGCGATGGAGGGTTGGGAACTTTCTACTGTAAAGTCTACTGTATCGCCATCTGGGTCAGTCAGTGTCACGGGCACAACCACCGTCGCACCTTGTGTGATGACCTGGCTGGGAATAGGATCAATGCCTGGTGGGCTGTTGGAGTTAATTGGGGCCGATACTGTGACGAGGAAACTGGTATTGGCACTGCCTCCTCGATCATCATTCACCACAATACGAATAGTGGCGATGCCAGCATTCAGGGCATTGACTGTGATGGCATTACCCGCAGGTGTCACAGTGGCGATAAGTAAATTGTCGCTGGTTGCTACAAAGGTTGTGGGGTCGCCGTCCGCATCGAATATGCCGAGCGCAATCGTCGCCGATCTGCCAGCTTCCAAATTCAACGATGCCACCGGGCTGATGGTCGGATTGGTGTTGGTCGCCACCGCCACTTCAGTCGGAGCCTGATTTTGCACCTGGATACCGCTGACAATGACATTGGTCAATTCTCGTCCGCCCGACAAGTAAATATGCAGGCGAACCTGATATGATCCATCTGACACACGAGACGTATTCCACGACCCCAATACGTTATTGATAACCGGAACCGTCACCGCCTGGGGCGTGATGGGATACCAGAGATTGCCGGGATTGGGGTCAGGGCCATATTCCAGAGCATATTGAATGAAATCGGGATGGCTGGCGCTGCCGAAAACTGGATAGACGCCCTGGGCAACACTACCTGTCACAGGTGAAACAATTTGGATATTGTTGGGATAGCGTGAGGGTAGTGTTGGCGCTGAGGGCAGCGTGGGGAACCCTGCGAACCGGGTCGGCGTTGGACCGCTCGGTAGGGGTGTCAGGGTTGGGCCTGTCAGCGGGGCAGTCGCGCTAGGGAACACGGGGACCGTTGCTCGTGCATCGGTTGGACGCGAGGCTTGCCGATCTCCGTCATCGTCGCCGCCACAAGCAACTAACACTGCCGCGATCAACAGCAGTACAATAATCAGTAAATACCGTTGGGGAATGCGCGGAAACATCTGCTATTTTGCCTTCCTATACAAACACTTTTGCCTTAGTATAGCAAAGATCAGCCTGATGCACGCCAAAGCGTAGTACAATAGATCAGCAAGCGTTGAAATGTGAAAGGAGTTCGAGCGTCACCACTTAATTTGTGGTAATGGAAGCATTGTGACGCTAATCAAATATGCCTTTACTGGATATCATCACCCCCAAAAACCCCATTCTGCGGAAGAAAGCTCGCCGCGTACATGACTTCGGCAGCCCCAAACTCCAGCGGTTGATTGATGATATGGTGGAAACCATGCTGGATGCGCCAGGCGTGGGCCTGGCTGCTCCTCAAGTCGCCATCAGCCAGCGATTAATTGTGGTGCGCTTGCCGGATGATGAAGACTCCCGCGAAGAATATGGCGAGGACGCAGGTGTGTTGCACGTGGTTATCAATCCCGAAATCGTCAAAGCATCTCGCGAAATGGCCGAAGGTGTGGAGGCCTGTCTGTCGATTCCTGGTTATTTTGGCAAGGTGGATCGTCATATCTCAATCAAAATAAAGGGTTATGATCGTCATGGCACACCGATACAGATCAAAGCCAAAGACTGGTTGGCACGGGTTTTCCAGCATGAGATTGACCACCTGGACGGCGTGCTATTCATAGACCAGGCCACCGAGATCTGGCGAATGCGTGATGAGAACGCTGAAGCACAAGAAGACCCATTGGAAGGTGAGGTTGTTCCGGTGGATAGAGAGCCATCATCGCCCGAATAAGATCATCTTCTGCAAACCAAATCGCACAGATTTCGTCTTTGAAGTCTGTGTTTTTATTGCTTTTGCGTTATGATGTTTGAAGATTTTAACGCAAACTGAGGAGCGTCCCATGCAAAGGTTCCGCGAGTTTTGGAATGCATTCCGGAATTTTGCCATCATGTTTTCGTTTATTATGAATTTTGTGCTGTTGATTGTCCTGATTTTTGTTCTCTATCTTATTTTCCAAATTAAGAATGGGATCGCCGAGCCGTTAATTGACGGCCTGCACTCGAATTTTGTCGGGTTGGACGAAGCACGTATCGAAACCCAAATTCCAGTCAACGATACCATTCCAGTGGTATTTGATTTGCCACTGCAACAGGATGTGGAAGTGGAATTGACCGATGAAGTGTTGATTCCTGGCGTCCCGGCCTTCTTTGTCATTGAAGGGGGCGGCGGCACGATTCGCGGCACGGTCGATATTCGGCTGCCAATCGGAACACGCCTGCCGATCCGACTGGATATGATGGTTCCGGTAGATCAAGATATTGATATTGCCTTGTTAGTTGATGTCGATATTCCGTTGAACGAAACACAACTTTCGGTTCCGTTCAATAACCTGCGGCAATTGCTGGAACCGTATGTGAAGATCCTGGATAATCTGCCCGATGAATGGGGTGAGGTTCGGTCTTTTGTGTTCGATGTGCTGGATGGTAAAGTTGATTTGCTGACTCCTACTGAAGACAGCCGCAATCCCTGGAAGGGTTTTGATGTTGTGGATGCGGGTAGCGAGGAAGCGAGTGATGACCAAAGCGGTGCTGATACAAGCTCGTCCCCCGATAACGGCGATGTGGGTACACCACCAGCAACCGATGGACCAATTATTGCGCCAACACCAACAATTACGCCTTTCCCTCAAACACAGTGAGAATGTAGGCCGATGACATCTCCCTCTGTCTGTGATTATGAAGGATCAGGCTACCGAACCGATTTCTGGGTAGGCCAGGGACGCGACTATGAAGATCAGGTCGAGCGCGGGGCACTGCGGCGTCTGTTGCCGCCGACTGGCAGGCGTCTGCTGGAAGTGGGAGCTGGTTTCGGACGCCTGACCAATGAATTTGCTGGCTACGATCAGGTGGTGTTGCTGGACTACTCGCGCTCGCTCCTCGCCGAAGCGCAATCCCACCTGGGCACAGATCCACGCTATGTCTACGTGGCCGCCAATATTTACCAATCGCCGTTGTCCGCTGGATGTTGCGATGCGGCCTCGATGATTCGAGTCATTCACCATATGGCTGATGTTCCAGCAGCCCTGAAACAAATTCGGATGGCGCTGGCTCCTGGCTCGACCTTTGTGCTGGAATTTGCCAACAAGCGTAATTTGAAAGCTATGTTGCGCTATTTATTGCGTCGACAGGAATGGAGTCCGTATACATTGGAACCAGTCGAATTTGTGGAGTTGAATTTCGACTTTCACCCACGCTATATGGCTCAAGCTTTACAGAATACCGATTTCGAGACGCAGCGACAACTGGCTGTTTCTTATTTCCGCATTGGCCTATTGAAGAGTCTGTTGCCCACCCGTCTATTAGTTGGTATGGATCGACTGTTGCAGCGAGCTGGTACGTATTCGCCGAGTATTTTTACGCAAAATATTGCGGCTGGTATAACACCAACTGCACTGGATGGCCCGTTGTTCAAATGCCCGGCCTGCAGAACATTACCACTGAACGAAAAGGATGACCGTTTGGATTGCGAGAATTGTGGTGCGAGTTGGGGTAAACAAGATGAAATTTATGATTTCCGCGAGCCGCTTTCCCACTCATGACGTAGCAGGCCGTAGTAGACCAAATCCCAGCGTTGTCCATCTCGATAGACACATTCGCGTTGCGTGCCTTCGTGGATGAACCCGATTTTCTCGTACAGGTGAATGGCACGCGTGTTGTAGCTCATGACATTGAGGCTGATGCGGTATAGTCCCAGTTCATCGAAGGCATAGCGCAGGATGACTTGCATGGCATCCAAGCCATAGCCTTTGCCCCAAAATTCCGGCTCGCCAATACCAATCGCCACAAATGCATGCTGGTTAGC
The DNA here is from genome assembly GCA_965215855.1 of Aggregatilineales bacterium. Taxonomy (GTDB): domain Bacteria; phylum Chloroflexota; class Anaerolineae; order Aggregatilineales; family J027; genus J027. The sequence goes on from CBDCER010000003.1 coordinate 2,798,274, forward strand.
CCACATTACCTCTAAGCCGGTATAGCCAATTAACTGATCCTCAGCCAGCGTGCGAATCCGAAATTCAAAATTGTTGTGCGTATTGGCGTTTTTCTGGTGTTGCGTAACGGTATCTAGTAGTCTAGCAAACGTCAATTGTCGGATAGAGTTTGTGCAACTTGATACGAGCATCCTCGGTAGTGAAGCGCCAATGAACGGTTGACTGTTGGTAATTGCGGCGGTGTTGCCAATCAGCTATCTTTGCTTTCAGGGTGTCCTGGTCGGGGATTCGTGCCTGAGTACATTGACGATGCAGCACACTCAATTCAATTTCTGCCATATTGAGCCAACTGCCATGCTTGGGCGTGAAATGAATTTCCAATTTCTCAATGATGCGGCGAGCCTCGGCAGGTTCGAAAGCCTCATAAAGTGAGGCGAATTTGTGGGTATTGAGATTATCCATCACCAACACAATCTTCTCAGCATCCGGGAAATGGATATCCACTAAATCCTTCATACAGTGAGCAAAATCAATCATGGTGCGGCGCTCCGTCACTTTGACATGTCGCCATGCCGCCAACGGTGCAAAAAAGATGAACATGTTGCTGGTCCCATTGCGTTCATATTCATAATCATATTTGGCGACGTCCCCTGGTCGTACTGGCAAGGGTAATCGTGTTTCCCTGGTCAGTTGTTTACTGCCCTCATCAAAGCACACAAAGGGGCGTTTGGGATGGTGCGGGCGATGATAAACTTCCAGAACATCCTCCATTGCACAAACAAACGCGGCATTTTCTTTGGGAGGGATACACCATTGCTCTTTTAGCCACGGCTTAAGTTCGTTTTTTTCAGCGTTAGCCGCACCGTTTCGCGTGAGATGGTCTCGACCACCTCCAATTCGATCAGTTTGTCAGCCAACATTTGCATCGACCATCGCTCATGTCCATCTGGCGCCTCACTACATGCTATCTGTATCAACCGGGCTTCAGCTGCTCCATCTAAGAGTTTTTTCTTCTTTTTTTGCGGGCGCTTATGATTCAAGGCAGCCTCAATACCCTTCATCACGCATGTTTCTCGAATGCGTTCCACTGTTCGCTGATGCACACCCAATGCTGGGGCAATATCAGCATCTTTCCAACCCCCATCCTCTCGATTTTCATCAGCCAGCAATAATATCCGGGCACGGGTCATGCGCCGGGCTGCACCCTTGCCTTTCTTCACCATTGCTGTCAATTCCTCACGTTCTTCGTCGCTCAACGTCACACGATAGACTTTCGCTGGCATCTTTTCTCTCCTCGTCCTATACTCACCGAGAAGGATGCCACATCATCCGGCAAAAACCAATTGGCAATCTACTAGTGACAGCGGTCGGGCTGGGTTAGAGTCTAGGAGGCGTAGATAGTCGTCGTTCTCCGTCCAGCGCGTCATGATAGCGATGTCGTCGGGGTGTGGAGCTGCGAGCCGCACCAGTTCCCCTTTGAAAATGTTGTTGAGGGTCATAAACGACTTTTCCATTCGATTTACTTTGTCAGACAAAATGATTATAGTCTTAGCTGTGAAGAGATTTATGGCAAGGGATAATATTTATGGCGACGCCACTGGTCAAGAAACTGGGCATTAAAGCTGGACATCGTGTGTGGTTGGTCAATGCACCGCCGGATTATCTGGATACGCTGGGCGGGCTGCCAGAATTGGTCATTTTAGTATCAGGCCCCGCTGATGAGCTAGATTTTATACAGTATTTCACGAAAAGTGCTGCTGAACTGAAGGTGCGTTTCCCTGAGTTAAAAGCTACGTTGGCAACAACTGGAATGTTATGGATATCTTGGCCCAAAAAAGCCTAGAAAGTGCCGACTGATTTGAACGAAAACCTGATCCGTCAAAGTGGTTTGGATCATGGACTTGTTGATGTGAAAGTTTGTGCAGTGGATCACATATGGTCGGGGTTGAAGTTTGTTTATCGCCTGAAAGATCGTTAGTGCCCCTGGAGAGACTCGAACTCCCGACACGCGGTTTAGGAAACCACTGCTCTATCCTCTGAGCTACAGGGGCATCAATAATAGTGTAGCGAAAAGGTCGTGGGCCTGACAAGGGCGAAATACGAAATCAGGCGGCAACATGGTATAATTCTCGTCATTGCAAGGCATTTCATCATAAAATACCAATCTCTTGCTTTACCAGGTGGGCTTGATGCGGTTACAATTATCCTGATGAACACACCTTTCGGGAGAACACTATGGGTAAGATTATTTCCATCCATTCATTTCGAGGCGGAACTGGCAAATCGAACCTGACCGCCAATGTCGCCACAACTGTTGCCACGATGGGCAATCGTGTCGCTATCGTCGATACGGACATTCAGTCGCCGGGGATTCATACCCTGTTTGGTTTTGATGAGACGACTATCGACAAATCCCTGAACGATTATCTGTGGGGTAAAGCACCGATTGAGGACTGTGCTTATGCGGTGCATGAAACTGCCGCTAAGGATCCCACCCGGAGCTATTTGCAGGGTCATAAAATGTGGCTGGTCCCCTCCAGCATCCGCACTGGCGAAATCGCTCGTGTAGTTCGTGAAGGCTACGATGTGGGGTTGTTGAATGAAGGGTTCCACACCATCATTGATGAGCTTGAACTGGACTATCTATTCATCGACACGCATCCTGGCATCAACGAGGAGACACTGTTATCTATCGCCATTTCCAACGCACTGGTGATTATTCTGCGCCCTGACCAGCAAGATTTCCAGGGAACTGCCGTGACGGTGGATGTGGCGCAACGCTTGGAAGTACCGAAATTGCGATTGGTAATTAATATGGCATTGCCGCGCTACGATTTTGACCAGTTGCGCTCCAGTGTCAGCGGGACATATGATGTGCCGGTGGCGGGGGTGTTGCCACTGTCGGATGATGTGGCTTCCAACGCCAGCAACCACGTCTTTGCAGCAATGAACCCTGACCATCTTTGGTCACAGACCGTTCGGGAAATTGCCGAGGAATTGATCGACGGCGACTAAATACTAACCATATTAGGACAAGCCTATGAGCGATGACCCACTGGCCGGATTACTCGGCTCAATGCGGCGACAGAAGGGGCGGCAGACATCGGATATTGATTTTTCTCGCCCCGAAAAACCCAAAGGCGAAACCGGACTGAATCCCCTTGATCTTTTGGGGCTACCTCCTGCGCAGCGTGATATGGTCAATTATTTATCGCGACGCAAGCAAGCGACACTGGGTGATTTGCAAAAGCGCCTGAAAAAAACTGCAGAGGATGTGCGGAAAGTTGCTAGGGAGTTGGTTGCGGCGGGGTATGTCCACGAAGCATTGGTCGATGGCGAACTATACTATCGCGTGGTGTTTGGCGGGAAAGTCAGTCGGTCGGGACGGGGTGTGCCCCAGGCCATTTGGGATGCTGTAGACCTCGACAACACAATCTTCTTGAAGCAATTGCCGCTGTTTAGCCATCTATCGGATGATGCAGTGCAGAAAATTGCTTTGATGATGGAAGCTCGGCGGTACAACCGCAATGAGGTCATCATTTGGCAAGGCGATGTGGGCGAGGACATTTATTTCATCAAAAATGGGATCATTGGTATTAGCCGCCTGACGCCTGGCTCCAGCCAGCAGGATGCCGAAATCTTGGCCTATCTGAAGCAAGGTGATATTTTAGCTGAACATAATCTGTTGCAGGGGCATCACTATCCGGCTGCCGCGACAGCAACCGCTCTCAGTGAAGTGGAACTGTTAAGGGTCAATCGGCAGAATATGTTGGAAATGATGCTGGGATATGACAACACAGCGCTCGAAATGGCTCGCATGTTGTCACAACGCTTGATCGGCATTAACACCCGACTCAGTAGCAAAGGAGCCGAGATCAAGCTTTCGTTGATATTTGGGGTTGGAGGATGTGGAACCACTACGTTGGGGAGTGCCCTGGCACTGACATTGGCTCATGTTACAGAGCGTAAGGCAGTATATACTGAGCATCCAAATCCCGGTAGCCTCCCGCAAACATTTGATTTCGAGACGACCGACGAGATTTACACACACCCCGGCGGCTATGATATTGCCGTGATTGAAGGCGCAGCCGGATTACCGCCCACTGTGCGCACAACGGTGGTGATGGACCGCATGTTGAATGACTATGCCAACATTGTCATTGGGTTATCCAGTCAGGTTGACGATACCATTACCTATATGCTCGAAAAAGCCAATCAGGTCGTCATCGTCACCTCGCCCGATAGCGAATCTTGGGCCGAGGCAACGCAACTGGTTGCGGAATTAAAAGCCAATATTCATCCCGAACGCACCAGTCTGTTGATGGTTGTTAACCGCAAGAGTAGTGACCAAATGGCACTGCCACTGGCTGGTAATGCCGATTTTGACATTCCCTTCCTGTCGAACCTGCCACCGCTCAATCAATTGACTGAGGATAAAGTTCCCGATTCGTTAAAAGATACTGCTCAACACTTGGCTGATCGTTTGGGACGTACCAACCAAGTTGGCATCTATATTCCAACCACGACTGATGTTGACCAAGTTGTCGACACATCGAGTTACATACAAGAAACCAAGGCTTTTCTTGGCAAGATTTTCGGTGGAGCAGTTGCCACCAGCAGCGAAGCACAAGGTGTGTGGAATAGTGAAGAAATTGGACTGGTGAGCGAAACTATTCACATTGTCCGCACCTATGTGACACAGACGGAATTAGACCGCTATCTGGGTGATGTTTTGGAATACGTGGAAGGCCTCAAAGGGAAACTTAAACAAGAAGCAATGGCCCTCGAAGTCAATCAGAAGTTGCTGCTTATCTAGGAAGGGAAGGGTTCTACAATGAATAAGGTTCCGATACATCTTGTGTTGGCCGCGTTGTTGATCATCGCTGGCCTTGTCGCGTTGGTTCTCGGCCATGTTGGCGGCATTGTAGCAGGTGCAGCCGGGTTGGTCGTTGTCGTTGGTGTGGTATCGTTTTGGGCGGCGGGCGCAATTGGTAAACCCATCCGACGCTTATCGGAAACAACGAAAGCCCTGGGGAATTCGATTGAGAAGGATATTAGTTTTCCCAAACTTGATAACCTCGACGGTGGCGTGGGCCAGGAGTTTTCCGGACTGACTGATACTATTCAGGGTGTGGCAGGAGCCTTCCAAAAGCGGCTGACCGAGTTGAATTCTATCCATGCCATCACGCAGACCATTACGCTATCGACGTTGGATTATGAGAAGACTGTTAAATCAGTGTTGGCCGCAGTGCAACAAGTGGTTGATTATGACGCGGCGGAAGTGGCCGTGTTGCGTGGCAAAGCCCTGCTGGTTGAGGCATGGTGGGGCAAAGAGGATTTCATTGATACTACCGGGCGCAAATACCGTGTCGGCAAAGGCCCAACAGGCATTATCGCTGCCACTCAGGAACCATTGTTTATGCCCACTGTAGAAGAATCAACAGAAATCATGCGGACCATTGGCGAAGCGCCCATGCATTCTGAGTTCATTGCCAAGACCACCAAGCTTAGAATTAACTCATTGTTGGGTATTCCATTGTTGATTGGTGAACGGTTGATTGGAACCCTGATGCTCGTTCATCACCAGTCAAATTTCTTCACCGCTGGTGACATGCGCCAGCTTAATAAATTGGCCGACCATGCTTCAGTTGCCATCGACAATGCGCTGCAAGTACGCGAACGTGAAGCAGAATTGAAGAATCAGATTCGGGAACTAAAAATCGAGATTGACCAAGCCAAACTCGCTAAACAGGTTGAAGAAGTTACCGAAAGCGAATTCTTCCGTAACTTGCAGGATAACGCCGCACAGATGCGGGAACGTTATAATCGGGGTTCTTCGAGTTCCGAAACAGAACCAACAACCGAAGCAGCAGCAGATGAAGAAAGCACCGACTCGCAAGAACCTGAACAGTCTTGAGTGTATCTAAAGAAAGAGTGATGACGATGGGTGTTATCTGTTGGATTTCAGACAAACCAGCCAACGCAGTATGCCGGTTTTGTGGGCGGTTCGTCGCCAAAGAACAGGCTTCCAAGTATCCTTATTTTCTGACAGTGTATGTCGGCGCTAATCAAACACCCAAGGCATTGGTCGTGGCTGATGCTATATGGTGTGGAGAATGCAGCCCACAATCAGAACCAATTGCTATGCCACAGCTCTATTAGCCTGCAGGAGCAATCCCATGTCCGATCTATCTGATCTGCTGGGGGGATTACCCAAGAAAAGCAAAAAGCAGTCTGAAGGCGAAGATGATGCACTGGATTTTTTGAGCGGATTTAAGAAGAAAGTTCAGTCTGGCGACTTGAGTTCCTCAAAATCGGATTCGGATGAGGAAACAGGTGGTATCACACCGCTGGACATTGCAGGGTTGCCTGAAGATCAAAAGAGCATTATGTTCTTCATGCTGCGTGACAAAGCCGCCGTGAAAGAAGGGATCGGTTTTGAGGAATTGCAGGAGCATTTCGATGCGGATGAAGAACCGTTGGTCGCGACGTTAACGCAGCTCATTGAGGATCATTGGCTAATTGTGATAGGCGAACCCCCGGACGAACGCTATAAACTGAATCTGAGGCGTAGGCGAGGCAGCCTGAATTCCGATATCTGGTCGGCACTGGAATAAAACGAAAGGTAGCGCAATGGCAAAATTTGAAATTTCACAACCAACACCGGTTGTCGTTCGTGTCCAATTCCCCAAGAAGTGGAACGCTCATGCCGAATCGGAGACGATGTTCGCTGAGTTGTTGGACATGTTAGATAATGCTGAAGATGCGGTGACACTGATGATTGTGGCGGGCGACGAACGTCCAGTATATACGGCCTATGGATTGCCCAAAGCCCGTGACATTCTATTCCATGATAATGTGGGCAAGATGATTATTGTCGCCAGCAACCCCGCACCAGCCGTCAGTCACATGTCGGCTTTTCGTGGTGAACGCGGGATTCCGCCTATTCCCATCATCGGATGCAATACTGAAGAAGAAGCCCAAAAACATCTGTAGGACTAACGAAACTGAGGCCTAAAGAGACCTCAGTTTTTTCCTAGCAGGGTAATATAACTTTGCAGAATGTCGCTGACGGTGACAATCCCTACCAATCGTTCCTCTTCTACGACTGGCAATGCCCCGAATTTGTAGCGAGTCATCAATCGCGCAACTTCATCCGCCGCCATGTCTGGTGCAACGCACATAGGATCAGGAGTCATACAGGCTTCCGCGATGGCTGATTGCAGTAATTCCCATTCTTGTGAACGTTCATGAGGGATTAGTGGCGAATCCAGTACCAGGCGGACATCCCGGTCGGAGATGATACCCACGATTTGCGATTCATCCACAACGGGCAGATGACGGCAGGCGTGAGTTTTCATCAACCCGATCACCTCGGCCAGGGGAGTAGCGCGTTGAACAGTGATAGGGTCAGGCGTCATTATGTCACGAACTGTCAGCATTGTTATGTCGTCACCAGATCCTTGACCTCTGCCGCGCCACGATCTAGCGCTTCCAGATTCAACGGCAGTAAATTACGACGGTGGCTCGGAATATGTGCGTCCAATGCTTCTCGGAGCGCATCTACGGTCAAGATAGGTCGCATGGTGAGTAATGCCCCCAACATAACAATATTGGTTAACCGCAGGTTGCCTAATTCATCCGCAATATCTGTGGCAGGAACTGGCAATTGGGTGGTGTCAGTGCGCTCACTCCGATCTTCAATCAGCGACGAATTGTAGACCAACAGGCCATCTGAAGCCACCAACGGCTCATAACGCTCGAAAGATGGTTTGTTGAACGCGACTGCCACTTTCGGTTTACTAACCACTGGCGATCCGATGGGTTTGTCGCTGATGACGACGTAGCAATGGGCCGTGCCACCACGCATTTCAGGGCCATAGCTGGGAATCCAGGTGACTTCGTAGCCGTTGTCCATCGCGGCATAGGCTAACAATTGACCGACGAACATCACGCCCTGACCGCCAAAACCTGCAAAAAGAATTTGTTCTTGCATCGCTAACGTCCTCGTCCAACTTTGGGAAGTTCTTTGACAGCATCAATGATCTTATAATCGCCCAATGGATAATAAGGCACCATCTCGTCCTCAATCCATTGCATGGCCTCGTCCGGCTCAAGCCCCCAATTGGTTGGACAACTGGAGAGCATTTCCACTAGACTGAAGCCCAGGCTGTTCATCTGCACCTGGAGGGCTGTTTTAATGGCGCTTTTAGCTTTGCGAATGTGTTTCACATCATGCAAAGAGCGTCGCACGATATAGGATGCGCCATCCAATTGCGACAACAATTCGCTGATACGGATCGGAAAGCCAGTCTGTTTTACATCACGCCCAAATGGGGATGAATGGGTCTTCATCCCGGGGAGTGTGGTGGGAGCCATTTGTCCGCCAGTCATGCCATAAATCGCATTATTCAGGAAAAAGATGGTGATATTCTCGCTCCGTGCTGCGGCGTGAATGACCTCAGCCATGCCAATTGATGCCAGATCACCGTCGCCCTGATAGGTCATTACAATTCGGTCAGGATTGACGCGCTTCACGCCGGTTGCCATAGCTGGGGCACGACCATGCGCTGCTTCGCAAGAGTCAACATTGAAATATTTATATGAAAAAACAGAGCATCCGACCGAAGCTACCATAATTGCCCGCTCGCGCAGTCCCAATTCATCCATGGCTTCGGCGATTAACCGGTGCGCCACACCATGCGTGCAACCTGGGCAATAGTGGGTGTGAATGTCGGCCAGCGCGTTTGGCTTTTGGTAGATCAGGTCCATATTTTGAGGTGGTTTAGATACTGTGGTTGCCATAAACTATTCTCCTTAGTATGGGTTCAGGACCGTCAGACGGTTGTAATGGCGCTCAATCGCCTCCAGAATTTCATCTGGCATGGGGACGATACCGCCCATACGCCCATAGAATCCGACAGGAATTTGCCCGCCAACAGCCAGGCGCACGTCTTCGATCATCTGGCCGGCATTCATTTCCACAACCAGCACGCCCTCCAGCTCATCCGCCAGTTCTGAGACACGTTCTTCAGGGAAAGGCCACAGTGTTTGCGGGCGCAGTAGGCCAACTTTTATGCCGCGTGCGCGGGCTTCCTCGACGGCGCTATAGGCAATGCGTCCGGCTGTGCCATAGCCAATGACCAGCATGGTCATATCGTCGGTGAAATATTCAGCCCAGCGTGCTTCAGATTCTTTGATAATTGCCAGCTTAGACTGGATTTTGAGGTTGAAGGCTTCCATTTCTTCACCGACCAGATAAATGGAGGTGACCACATTCGGGTCGCGGTCCTCTGCGCCAGTTAATGCCCAATCTGGTCGTTCTGTTTTCACTTCGTCCATAGAGGGCAACTCGGCTGGTTCCATCATTTGACCAATCTGTCCATCGGCGGCAACAATGACGATATGCCGGTATTTATCAGCCAGGTCGAAAGCCAGCACCGTGAAATCTATCGCTTCTTGCACTGAGGCTGGTGCGAGGACAATGGGACGGAAATCACCATGTCCTGCCGAGCGCGTAACCTGAAAGTAGTCAGCTTGTGAGGGTAGAATATTGCCCAGACCAGGGCCACCGCGCATGATGTCTACCAAAACCACAGGAACCTCGGAACCTGCAATATACGAAAGACCTTCTTGCATTAAACTGATGCCAGGACTGGACGATGATGTCATTGTCCGTACCCCAGTACAGGCTGCGCCATAAACCATATTGATGGCGGCCACTTCGCTCTCGGCCTGCAAGAACACTCGGTTTTCTTCAATCATACGCCTGGAGAGATGTTCCAAAAGTTCAGTTTGGGGGGTAATGGGATACCCAAAATATGCCTGCAAACCGGCCCGAATTGCGGCCTCGGCGATGGCGACATTTCCTTTTAGCATTTCTTTTGCCATCAAACTACTCCTCATACCTTTGCTTTAGCCCGGACTTCTCGGAAAACAGTGATACTCGAATCCGGGCAAATAACCGTACATATTGCACAGCCAGTACAATGTCCTTCTGGGTCAACCAGTATGGCGGGGTGATAGCCTTTTGCGTTCAGAATGTCATTATCAAGCACAAGCACATCTTGGGGACACGCTGAAAGGCAGAGGCCACACCCTTTACACCGATCCTGGTCAATGAAGATCGTTCCTCTTGCCATTGATATAACCCTCCTCATGGGGAATATTCAGGAGTTTTGTGTATATAACCGATTTGGGGAGAGACACACGCCTCCCCCAAGTTTTTCGCACACAGCTTTTCTACTATCGTAAACAGGGGGGCACGGCCTTGCCAGTACAGAAAATCACCTGTCCGATGGCTGGTTGTCATTTAGGCTAAGAGGACATTGCATGATAAACTTGCCGAAACATTTAGCAGTCTAGCCAGCAGGAGCTAGTTTATGACCGACGAACCTATCATGGGGTTGACAGCGCAAGAAGCTGAAGAACGCAAGCAAAAAGGTCTGTTCAACCAAATGAATTTAAGCACGAGCCGCTCATTGAATGATATTTTAAAGGCGAATTTATTGTCGATTGCAAATGTCACATTATTGGCGATAGTTGTCATTTTGGTGATTGTTGGCAAACCGGTAGATGCTTTTGTCACGGGTGGGGTGGTGATTATCAATGTCATTTTGGGCGCATTTCAGGAATATCGTGCCAAACGCAAACTGGATCAAATTGCGCTGTTGGCTCGCCCAACAGTTACTGTTGTCCGCGATGGGCAGGAAACCCAAATCAACCAGACCGATGTGGTGGTGGATGATGTTATTGTTCTGAACGCGGGTGACCAAGCGGTGGTTGATGGTCGCCTGATTGATAATCCTCGCGATAATAGCGGGGCGAAACGGGTGGATATGGATGAGTCGTTGCTGACAGGTGAGTCGGATCTAATTCCTAAATATCCGGGCGATGAAATTTTGTCAGGAAGTTTTTGTGTGGTTGGTAGCGGGCTATTCGTGGCCGAGAAAGTGGGCGAGGAGAGCTTTGCCCAAAAGCTGACAACAGGCGCACGGCAATATACGGTTGTCTTGACTCCACTTCAGCAACAAATCAGCATCATTGTGCGGGGTTTAGTGATGGTAGCACTGCTGTTGAGTGTTATGTTGGGACTGAAAGCGGCATTTAATCAAGAATTGTTCGCTGAAACCGTTGAGGAAGCCGCCGTCGCTATTTCGTTAATCCCCCAGGGTTTGTTGCTGATGATTACCGTCGCTTATGCGCTGGGGGCAGTGCGAATTGCGACGCGGGGCGTGCTAGTACAACAAAGCAATGCCGTTGAGAGTCTGAGCCATGTTGATGTGCTGTGTCTGGATAAAACCGGCACGCTGACCACCAATCGCATTCTTTTCCATGCGCTGCATCCATTAGGCGATAGTTCTGAAGACCAGTTGCGGCAAAGATTGGGAGATTACATTGCCAGCGTGGGAGCCGATACCCGCACCGGGGAGGCAATTGTCAACGCTATTAGCGGACGTTCCCATCCGACAACGGCTGTCATCCCTTTTTCATCGGCACGTAAATGGGCAGCGGGGAGCTTTGAGCATGGAACGTATGTATTGGGTGCGCCGGAAATGGTAGTGCCTGGTGGCTCATTTCAACCCCAGGTCGCGCAACTGGCCGCGCAAGGCTATCGGGTGCTATTGTTTGCTCATTCGGACACTGTTATTCAACCTGACCAAATCCCTGAAGACCGCGAACCTGATTTGCCACCGGACTTGAGACCATTGGGTTTGATCAGCTTCACGGATGAATTGCGCCCAGATGTACAGGATGTGCTGGCGAAGTTCCGCAAGGCTGGGATCACCCTGAAGTTAATTTCGGGGGATAATCCCGTGACGGTGGCGGCGCTGGCCTATCAAGCTGGCTTTTCGAGCGAAGATCTTTCCATTTCCGGCACAGAACTGACCGCGATGACTCAGTTGGAATTTGAGGAATCGGTGCGGGATTGTGCTATTTTCGGGCGCATCACGCCGGAGCAAAAACAGGCGATTGTGAATGTGTTGCGTGGTGAGGGGCATTATGTTGCCATGATGGGCGATGGGGTGAACGATGTGTTGTCGCTGAAACAGGCCCAGGTTGGCATCGCGATGGAGGATGGCAGCCAGGCCACCCGCAGCGTGGCCGATATTGTTTTGCTCGGCAATCGTTTCGCTGCATTGCCGGATGCGTTTCTGGAAGGTCAGCGTATCCTCAATGGCATGAACGATGTTACGCGCCTGTTTCTCACGCGCACCTTCTATACGATTTTACTGATCCTCATTGTGGGTTTCATCGGGACAGAATTTCCGCTGACACCGCGCCATAATGCCTTGTTAACCACGCTGCCGGTCGGTCTACCGGCCTTTTTCCTGACAATGTGGGCCAAAACCGGCAAACCGAAAGCTGATCTCATCACCAGCGTTACCCAGTTTGTGTTCCCAGCGGGGTTCACTTTCACAGTTCTCTCCGTTTTTATCTGGATTCTGTACCGGACGTATGGCGTGGCATCGGTGGAAACCAGTCGGAGCGTATTGACGGCAGCGGCTTTGATCGGTGGGCTGTGGATCATTATTCTGGCTGAACATGAGCGCGAAGATTGGCAGGATGACATTCCCAACCAATACGATTGGCGACGCATTGCGCTGGCGGGGGCCATGCTGGGATTATTCGGAATCATTATGGCTGTGCCAGGGTTGCGCGATTTCTTCGAGATGACGACCCTGTCCTGGGCTGATTTGGGGACGATAGCTGCTTCAATGACGGCTTGGGCCGCAGCCTTATACCTTGTGTGGCGCTATGATATTCTGGAACGATTGTTGATGCCGGATTATGGCAAAGACAACGCGCCGCCCGTCAAGTTGATTGTTGAATAGAGGCGCTACATGATGTTGAATTTGCAGGAAAGCCTGAAAGAATACGATTTACACCTGTTGCAGATCATCGCAAACCGCTGGGATGTTGACCTGGATACCCGCGATGTGGATATTGCTGCCGAACGGTTGGCGACGGCCATGTCGGTTCCAGATAAAGTGGCTGTGGAGTGGGAGCGACTGAAAGACAACGAACGGGGCGCTCTCCAAACTTTATTGGCGTCCTTTGAACACAAGATGCCAACGGCGCACTATGCACGGCTGTTTGGAGAGATACGGCACATGGGGCCAGATCGCCGGGAACGCGAGAAACCTCATTTGAACACCGAAGGCGTGGCAGAAGTGTTGTACTATCGTGGCTTGCTCTACCTGATGTTTGATGAAGGGAAAACAGGCGTGCAGAGTTTTGTGTACGTTCCGGCAGACCTGGCAGACGTCCTGCCGACGCGTCAGGTTAGCTTTGAAATGGAAGATGATGAAGCATCTAGCCAGCCCGCCGACACAATGCAAGAAATAGCAATGCCCAGCCAAATCGCCCAAGCCGATGATCCGCTTCATGTCCACCGGACGGATACTAGCATTGTTGATGATCTGACGACTATTCTGGCCTATATTCATGTCCATCAAGTGCAGTTGGATCAAGGGGTAATTCCAGCCGATTTGCTGGCTGATATGCAACAACACATGATTGAACCATCGCGCCCCGACCGCCTGGAGATGATCCTTTATTTAGGGGTTGAAGTGGGATTGATTGTTGAGGAAGATGGGCACTTGCTAACAGTCCGCCAGGCCGTGCGATCCTGGCTGGAATATCCACGCACACGCCAGGTCAAAACGCTGGTTGATGGTTGGCAGAGGAGTACCCTCTTCAATGAACTCTGGCAAGTTCCTGACCTTGTACCAGAAGAAACTGGCTGGCGAAATGACCCGTTGTTGCTGCGCCAAACTTTGCGCGAAACCCTTCAGTTTTTGTATGGTGGCCAATGGCTCTCGTTGGCCGGTATGATTGCTGAGATTAAAGAGGCCGACCCCGATTTTCAACGCCCCAGTGGTGATTACACTGGCTGGTATATTCGCGACCGGCAGAGCGGTGATTATTTGACCGGCTTCGAGTATTGGGATCGCATTGAAGGTGCAATGCTGCACTATGCTGTGATTGGGCCGCTGTATTGGCTAGGGTTATTGGATCTCGGCGGTGAAACGCCCGACAAATCCGATAGCAATGCCTTCAAACTGAACGCTTTCGGCAAAGCTTGGATTGAGCGCAATCCCTGGCCGGTGGTGAAAGACCCTGAAACGCAGTTGGAAATTGACGCCGATGGACAAATACTGGTTCCCCGTGCCGCCAATCGTTATGATCGCTTCCAGCTAGCGCGTTTTTCCACCTGGGGACCGTCGGGTGACCCTTATCGCTATACACTAACTAGTACCAGCCTGAAACATGCCGATACACAAGGCATCCGACCTGAACACATTCGTGCATTTCTGCAACGGACAACCGGACAGCCGTTGCCTACCGGCGTGCAATCGTTGTTGGACACCTGGGAGACTACCGGTGGTGCTTCGATAGTTTTGGAGCATCTGCTGGTGTTGCAACTCGACGCGCCTGATTTGATGAAACTGGTCTGGGAGACGCCCGCAATTCGACGATTTCTGGGTCGCCAGTTGGGGCCGCTGGCGGTGACGGTGCGGGCAGATCAGTGGGAGGGATTGGTCGCGGCATTAGAGCAACAGGGTATTCCAATAGACGCCAGAATTTAAGAGGAAAGAGTCTCTGGAAAGCGAAGAGGGGAAGAAACTGACCGTTTCTCCCCTCTTGGCTGGTATGCATTATTGATTAATCGTCGTCGCCGGGACTATCGTCGCTGTCATCGTCGTCATCATCACTGGGACTGTCATCGCTGTCGTCATCATCATCGTCGTCATCGCTGGGACTGTCGTCGTCGCCATCATCATCATCGTCATCATCGCTGGGACTGTCGTCGCCATCATCATCGTCGTCATCGCCGGGACTGTCATCGCTGTCGTCATCATCATCGTCGTCATCGCGGGGACTGTCGTCGTCGCCATCATCATCGTCGTCATCGCCGGGACTATCGTCGCTGTCATCATCGTCGTCATCGCCGGGACTATCGTCGCTGTCATCATCATCGTCGTCGCTGGGACTGTCGTCGTCGTCGTCATCATCGTCGTCATCGCCGGGACTATCGTCGCTGTCATCATCATCGTCATCGTCGTCAGCATTTTCGACTGACAGCGCCACGAGTTGATCATCTACAACGATGACTTTGACCTCGACCAATGCACCTAGAACTAACGTGTCTTCGATGACTGCATCGCTGATGTCGATGGTCAATCCGTTGACAACGATGAAGTTGTCGCCAATTTCGTCCAACGTGCCGGTGATCTCGATAACGCCATCGTCGTCATCGGGGCTATCGTCGTCGCTGTCGTCCTCATCGTCATCTGGGATGGCAAGTTCGACTTCACGGGCAATCCATTCGCCAGCTTCGGAGAGTGTACCTTTTACCTCGACCAGGTCTCCAACCACTAGGTTGTCTTCGATCACCGCCTCTGTAATATCAAATGTCAGACCACTGACAACGATAGTGGCTTCGCCATAGCTTTCCAGAATGCCTTTGACTTCGAACTCGCCGGGCAACAAGCCATCTTCAATGACACTAACTTCAGTGGCAACCAAGACGCCTTCCGGATATAGAATCGCCTCGACCCGTACCGCGAGGCCGACTTCTAACAAGCCGTTGATCTCAGCAGCGGTGATGTCAATAACTTGCTCGTTGACGACGATATGATTGTCCGTCAACGTCTGGATAAAACCGATAAATTCAACTGATTCGGGGGAGCCAGAATCCTGGGCACGGACAATACCGGGCGTGCCGGAAATGCTGGCGATGCCTGTGAGTGATAAGACAAAGACTACCAGCAGTAGCCACTGGGATGAACGGGTAAATCTTGAACGCATCATATACCTCCAGTTAATCAACGATACACCCATACCGAGTCGATAACTGGAAAAAAGTTGCGGTAATTTTTGTTAACACGTTGCCGAGAAAAAACTCTCCCACTCTAATCTTGAGTGGGAGAGTTGTCGTTAGCCAGATTGGCTATGGTGGATTATTGGAACGTCAGCCGGAAGGTATCCAGGATACGCAAGGCCGCCAAACCACGCCGGTTGACGCCATAGGTCAGTGAAGCATCAGTGAAGTCTACCGGGCCGCTGGGACTGACCGAGTTGACGCCGTTGCTGGCTCCTGTCATGGTGTTATACAAGTTCCACAATGGCACATCTAGATCGGGGTGGGCCGAATGTTGCGTCGCCACCTCGACGATGACCTGATTGTATTGGCCTAGCGTCGTTGCATCGACTGTGCCATCGTCGGGTAGCGTGACCAACACCGGAATCGTGCCAGTATTCAATGCTGTATCGACGATGGTTTCCAGATGGACGCGGAATGTATCGACCGGTATCGCAACCGCATTGGATGGGCTGAAGCTGACGAAGACGACTACTGGAGCCGTAACGCGCAACTCGCAAGCCAGCGGCGTCTCGCCCGGATTACATACGCCACCGTCAGCGGCGGCTGGATCAAGCAATGTGCCGGTGTTCCAACCCGGATTGTTCGCTACGGTCTTAAAGCCGAAGTTGAATGCATCAATTGTTCCCTGAAGGCTGCCGTAGTTGCCCAGATTGTAGGTTCCTGCGGCCATTGATTCCAGGAAGCTGGAGCCGGAGAGCGAGTCGTCACCTACGATTGAGAAGGCATTCGGCTGCCTGCCGAAATTGTTGATGCCATCACTGTAGACTGGACCCAGGTCCGGCAGCAAGGCGGCCATATCGGGGATTTCGGGGTACGGTGTCACATCGAAGGGCGGTGGGGGTGCAGCCGCCGTTACCGTTACTGAGAAGGATGTGCTGTTGATGCCACCCTTGCCGTCATCTACGGTCACAGTGATGTTGGTTGTACCTTCTGCGACACCCGATACCGTCAGTTCAAACATATTGCTCTGGACAACGCCAGCCACACCCGGATTGTCAGAAGTTGGGGTCACAGTTAGTGCATCGCCGTCGGGGTCGCTGTAGTTAATGGCAACCAACAGCGATTGTCCAACTTCAACACCCTGTGGCGCAATCTGATCAATGAAGGGTTGCTGATTGGCTGCATTGACTGTCACTCCAAACGTGGTGCTGGCTGTGCCACCCTTGCCATCATCGACCGCGACTGTGATAAACGCTGTGCCTGCACTATTGCAACTGACAGTGAGTGTGAATCCAGCCACTGAAGCATCTGCTACTGCACCGTTATCGGCAGTTGCGTTTACACTCAAGGGATCACCATCAGGATCACTATAGTTAATGGTGAGCGACAATACATCTCCGATGTTACAGACTTGTGGGTCAATCTGATCAATGAAGGGTTGCTGATTGGCTGCATTGACTGTCACTCCAAACGTGGTGCTGGCTGTGCCACCCTTGCCATCATCGACCGCGACTGTGATAAACGCTGTGCCTGCACTATTGCAACTGACAGTGAGTGTGAATCCAGCCACTGAAGCATCTGCTACTGCACCGTTATCGGCAGTTGCGTTTACACTCAAGGGATCACCATCAGGATCACTATAGTTAATGGTGAGCGACAATACATCTCCGATGTTACAGACTTGTGGGTTAATCTGATCAATGGTCGGTTGCTGATTGGTTGCATTGACTGTCACTCCAAACGTGGTGCTGGCTGTGCCACCCTTGCCATCATCGACCGCGACTGTGATAAACGCTGTGCCTGCACTATTGCAACTGACAGTGAGTGTGAATCCAGCCACTGAGGCATCTGCTACTGCACCGTTATCGGCAGTTGCGTTTACACTCAGGAGATCACCATCAGGATCACTATAGTTAATGGTGAGTGACAATACATCTCCGATGTTACAGACTTGTGGGTCAATCTGATCAATGAAGGGTTGCTGATTGGCTGCATTGACTGTCACTCCAAACGTGGTGCTGGCTGTGCCACCCTTGCCATCATCGACCGCGACTGTGATAAACGCTGTGCCCGCACTATTGCAACTGACATCCAGTTGATCTCCGTTCACCGTTGCAGTGGCGATCCCATTATTGTCAGAAATTGCTGTGACATTCAACAAATCACCATCAGGATCATTGTAATTGAGAGCCACTGGCAAAAAGTCACCGACTTGGCAGGCCTGTGGGTCAATCTGATCAATGGTTGGTGGCTGATTGATTGGCAGCGCGACGTTAATCGTAACACTGAAAACCTGAACAGCAGTGCCACCCTTGCCATCATCGGCAGTGACCGTGATGTTGGCTGTCCCCTGGCTCGCACAATTGACATTGAGTGTGACGGCATCGGCCATGCCGACGGTTGCCAATGCTTGATTGTCTGACACTGGCGAAATATTCACGGTGTCGCCGTCGGGGTCGCTGTAATTGAGTGTCACCGG
This sequence comes from Aggregatilineales bacterium, assembly GCA_965215855.1. Taxonomy (GTDB): domain Bacteria; phylum Chloroflexota; class Anaerolineae; order Aggregatilineales; family J027; genus J027. Next base: position 2,816,565 of record CBDCER010000003.1, read on the forward strand.
AACGACATCACCTTCGTTACAGGTCTGTGGCGCAATTGGGTCGAGAATGGGTGACTGGTTGGCCGAGCCAACAGTGACTGTGAATGCTGTCGCTGCAAGACCACCCCGGTTGTCCTCTGCTGTGATGGTAATGGCGGCGACGCCTTCCGATACACAATTGACGGTCAACGCTGCCCCATTCAAGGCAGTACTGGCAATCCCGTCATTATCTGATGCCACAGTAGCCGTCACCGGATCTCCGTCGGGATCGTAGTAGTTGGCTGTGAGGTTCAATTGTTCGCCCGCGACACATGCTTGCGCGGCAATTGGGTCTACAATCGGATTCTGGTTGGCGGCGTTGACTGTAACACCAAAGCTCCGGCTGGCAGTACCACCTTTGCTATCGTCTACGGTCACCGTAATCGTTGCACCGCCTTGCGCTGCGCCAGCGACCGTCAGTTCAAAGGTGTCACTCTGGAAAACTGTCGCCACACCTGTATTGTCGGATGTAGCCAGGATAGAGAGTGGGTCACCGTCGGGATCACTATAGTTGATCGTGACCAGCACTGTCTGACCAACTTCAAGAGCCTGCGGAGAAATCGCATCGAGAATGGGCGGATTATTGGGCACAACGGCTGGTGTGACTGTTACGTTGAACGTTGTGGTCGTGCTACCACCATTGCCATCACCGACTGCCACGGTGATTGAGGTCACGCCTTCGGCGACGCCGGTAATACTCAGTGTGTCAGCATCTACCTGGCCGGTGGTGGCGATATTGACATCATCCGATGTTGTGGAGAAGGTCAACGAGTCGCCATCGGGGTCACTCATCAACAAATCAACCGAAAGTATCTCACCGACTTCCAGAGTTTGATCGGCAATAGGCGAAATGGTTGGGTTTTGATTGGGGTCGGGCCTGGCGTTGACCGTCACACTGAAGGCAGTGCTGGCGATACCACCACGCCCATCGTCTACTGTAACTGTCACGGTTGCTGCACCGGGCTGATTACCCGTAATGCGGATTGTGTTTCCACCAAGATCACTGACTCCAACAGCTGCGGGCTCGCTGCTTGCTAATGTATAGCTCGTGGCATCTCCGTTGGGATCCGAGATCGACAATGCGATGTCGGTCGATGTGCCTTCTTCCAAGCTTTGACCAGGAATAGTTCCGATAGAAGGTGGATCGTTGGTAGGTGCAGGTGGATTGACAACCACTGCGAACGCAATTGAGCTGGATGCGCCCCGGCTATCCTGAGCGGTCAGAGTCACGGTTGTCGTGCCAGCCGCGAAGCCTGCGATATTGATGCTCTGGTTGTCTGCGCTTTTGCTGACGCCTGCAATTGCTGGTGAAGCACTTTGTACAACCAGATCCGATATCGTATCTCCGTCAGGGTCAGAGATGTTGACGGCGATGTTGATGGTAGCCCCTTGCGTCAACGTCTGGCTGGGGATTGGATCAATATTCGGCGGATTATTGGGCAATTCAGGTTGGACTACCGTCACCAGAAAGCTAGTTTCAGCCGTCGCGCCGCGTGCGTCAATGACCTGAATGCGAATTGTGGCAACGCCCGCCTCCCGTGCAAAAATCGTAATCGCCTGACCGGAAGGAGTCACCGTCGCCACGGTGGTATTGTCGCTGGTGGGGATAAATGTCGTGGAGTCGCCATCGGCATCATAAATGCCGAGTGCAATCGTCGCTGTGCGGCCCACTTGCAAATTCAGCGGAGCAATTGGGCTAATCGTTGGCGCGGTATTGGTTGGTGGGGGCGGTGGCGGGGCTGTGTTCTGCACCCGCAGGCCTGTTATTGCTACATTGGTGACTTCTGGCAGGCCATTCAAATAAACGTGCAGCCGAACCTGATAATTGCCATCGGGAACCAATGTGGTATTCCAGGCTCCCAGTGCGTTGTTCAACACTGGAACCGTCACTGCTTGGGGAGTGATGGGATACCACAAATTGCTGGGGTTGGGATCTGGGCCATATTCCAATGTGTATTGCACAAAATTTGGATGGCTGGCGCTGCCAAAGAAGGTCACGTTTCCAGCTAACTCTTGCCCACTGACTGGCGACACGATTTGCATACTGTTGGGATAAGTTGAGGGCACTGTGGGCGGGGCCGATAACGTGGGGAATCCCGCAAAACGGGTTGGGGTTGGCCCCAGTGGAAGCGGTGTCAGAGAGGGAGTAACCGCAACTGTTCCGCCAAGCATCGGTGTGGAGGATGGAAAGGACGGGACCGTGGGTGTATCGGCAGCCCCGTCTTCCTCATCGCCGCCGCCGCACGCACCCAAAATCAGCGCCACCAGCAACAGCATGATGATTACTGTAATTCGTCGAAATTGCATAAGTGCATACCCTTCAGTTCAATACTCACATCGTTCTCTACTGAAGATTGTATGCACTATTGACACTTCGCACAATGCGGCTGTTCAGCGGTCTCTATACGATTGCTAGTTGCAAGAGCCACTCTCAATTGGTGGCGGTGCTTCAGGATTGGTGACGAACTGGAGTGTGTAATCTTCGATGAACGGCTCAATGAGATTGGAAACTTCAACCTCGGCCCGCTGACGGGCGTTGATCAGTTCAGCGGCTAGCTCGTCGCTCCCCATGACGTTACGACGGGCAACAACTTGTAGCTCCTGCTTCAAATCATCACATACCAACAAGCATGATTCATCGTAATATTCGATGTCTTCCAGAAAACATTCAACAGGCTGCACTTGAGGCATGGTAATGGTGATGGTCTGGTTTTGCTCGTCAATAGCGATTTGCTCTTCGGTGAGGTTGTCCAGGTTAATACCCATCGTCACATGAACTGTGGCTCGCATTCGCATACTGTGGGTTACAGGCCAGGTTGTTTGTTCAGCTCGCCACGATTGGCGTGTCTCATATTTTCCAATGTCCAACAATGCGCGTTCATGGATGCGTGTCCATAGTTCGCCCAAATCGACAACTTCGGTTTCATCATCGACATCACAAAATGGTGCGATACTACAAAACAGGTTGCGCGGTGCGCTCCAGGTCAATTCCAATGCTTCATCTATACCCTGCGTGACAGCAACGATTACAAAAAGGAGTAGTAATATAACCAGCGGGGCGGCAATGATGATACTGATGATGCGTTTTATTGGTCTCATTATTTGGTTCAATTCTACGATTTGTTGTTCACCAGTCTCATTATATCCGATCAGGTATCAAATTTCTCTCAAGTCTTGGACTCTGCATCCTATTGTCGCTATACTGCATGGCATGTTGCAACGATGGATTTTTCTTATACTACTCATACTGGGTGTAGGGGTGTTATCATGGGCAGTCGCCAGCGCCGACGATCCCCCTCATCGAATTGGGTTGATTATCATTGGCCCGGATGGTGACACGCGCACCGCCTGTATTATGCCTGAACAAGAAACGCCAACCGGCTTCGATGTATTGCAGGCTAGTGGACTGGAAATTAATGCAATGGTTGGCCCGATGGGGGCTGCGATATGCGCGGTTGATGATGTTGGTTGTTTTTATCCAGCGGAAACCTGTTTTTGCCAATGTGAAGGTGGCAAATGCGACTATTGGGCTTATTATATCCGCGAGCTAGAAGATGAAGATTGGCGCTACAGCGGAATTGGAACAAGCGGGCGTCCGGTGGAAGATGGCTTCGTCGAGCTATGGATCTGGCGCACGGATGAAAACGAAGATGATCCGCTGCCGGATATATCCTGGGACAATATTTGCGGTACGACATCTGAAAGTCAGCCAATCGAGAGGGAAGCGCAGGCACAGAATTCGTCCATTGTAGGCTATATAGCTTTTGGTATCATCGCCAGCACGGTATTGGCAGGAGTGATATGGCAACGGCGGCGCATTCAATAACGGCTAGAAAGCCGAATGTCGATTGGCAAGGTCTAGGGTTGCTGGTGGTCATCAACCTGATTGGTGTATTGGCGTTTATTACGCCATTTTTGACATCAACAAACGAGACAACCGATGATTTGACCAATGTGCGGACTGGCGAGAGCTTGCTGTTGTTAGCAGTGTTGGTCATCGTGTGTTTGATTGTTCTGTTCGCGCAGTTAGGAATGGCGCTCAATACTCGCACGATTGCGTTGTTGGGTGTTTTACTGGCGGCCAACAGTGTCCTGCGACTGTTAGATGTTGTGGTTCCGTTGCCGGGCGGTTTCTCACCAATTTTTCTACTCATCATTTTAGTAGGATATTGCTATGGCTCTCAGATGGGCTTTTTGATGGGATCCCTAACGCTGTTCAGTTCTAGCCTGCTTGTGGGCGGGGTGGGCCCCTGGTTGCCATTCCAAATGTTCACAGCGGGCTGGGTTGGGCTATTGGCGGGCTGGTTGCCACATCGCACAGCACACCCCCGTCAGGAACGCTGGCTATTGGCGATCAGCGGTGCAGGATTGGGGATGTTCTACGGATTTACTATCAATCTGTATTTTTGGCCGTTCTTCGCGGGCGATTTCCAACAGAGCTGGCAATCTGGCCTGACGATTGGTGAAGGTGTCGCTCGCTATCTGGCATTTTATAGTGTCACCAGTTTATGGTGGGATGTGTTTCGGGCTGTGGGTAATTTGATCTTGCTACTCATGGTGGGACCAGCCCTGCTGTTGGCGCTGCGGCGGTTTCGGTCCAGATTCTTTTGGGAGACACCATGAGGCGCTATACCAATTGGGGACTGGTGTTTCTGGGGGGACTCTTCAGCATTGCTGCCTTATCCTCACCGTTATGGATTCCGGTTGTCCAACCATATTTGGTGGAGGAAGAGGCAGAAGAGGCCCTGATTTGTCGGGAGTATGTACCGCCAGCCCAGTGCGATTTATTGCGTGAGATATATTTGGTAGACCCGGAAAGCGCCGAACGACAGATGGAACTGATGTCACCGGAAAACAGCCTAGAAGTGCGCGACCCGGAACTCAATGAACTTGCCATTCAATTGCGCGATAGTATCAACAGTTCTGATACACCTGAAATCTCCGATGTACACGTTGGTGTTTTCAACCCGCCCATTGACGCTATCCATAACGCTACTGGTGAAGTACAGGTAGTATCAATTGTCTCCTCCGATCTAACTGTGGTGCGTTATTTTGTGCGGTTGCAAGGGCGAGGTGATGGCAATTTTTTGGTGACGAATGGCCCTGATTTGCGGATATATCTCAGCCAGCATTCTGACCCGAGGACTCCTGAAGAGGCCTTCGAGGAATTCGGTGCGGCACTAGAAGTTGAGCGTTTGAAAGGCAATAGTGGACGACAAAATTATCTTATCAGCCAGAGCGTTGACCTATCTGTTTACCGCAGCCTAGTGATATATAGTCCTGAACTCGATCAAATCTATGGCGTTGCGCCTTTCATTGTGGAGTAGATTATATGGACGACTATCTGGTGGTGTTGGTGACGGCTGGTTCGGAAGAAGAAGCGCGGCGGCTGGCGCACAATTTGTTGGAGAAAAAGCTGATTGCCTGCGCCAATCTGATTCCAGTGCAATCATTGTATATTTGGGAAGATAAAATTCAGAATGATCCCGAAGTTCTGATGATTATCAAAACAAAATCGGCGGTGTTCAAGGATAAACTGGTCAATGCAATCGAAAACACCCATAGCTATGATGTGCCGGAGGTTATTGGTTTGCCAGTGGTGGTGGGTGCAGCGAATTATCTGAAATGGATTAGTGATGAAGTGACTGGATAAAAAAAGACCTCAAAGCGAGGTCTGAATTTGAGCGGGCGACGGGATTCGAACCCGTGACCTTCTCCTTGGCAAGGAGACGCTATACCACTAAGCCACGCCCGCATTGGACGGTTAACATACTAGCGTGTCATCAATGATTTGTCAAGATTATTTTGCGGTATGGGTAGTGTATCTGTTTATAGCGAAAGTAGATACTCTATTTGGCGAGATGAAAATGCACAAAATTTCACTTTGTGCCATAATTGGCTTCAATGTCAGGGTAACTGGTGCAAATTCGGGGCAATGTCTTTGATGTGTAGCGCGTAGACCTCAAGAAAGCCTTTAATCGAGCTAATACAGCAGAAAATTTCGGCAACCAGGTTCAGAACCCAAAGAATCGCTGGCGAAGTTGCACTAGCTATACAAAATAACATCAAGGAGTATTTCAATGTCTGACGATCCCAAGAATCAAACTTTTGAGTTATCTGATGAGGACCATTACATTAATGAGGATGGGCATCTAGTCATCACTAACCAGGATGTCATCAATGGTGTTATTGATGCCAAGAAGGGCGGTGGCAAAGTAGCGATCAGCACAGGCTGGGCCGGGCCGGATTGGGGTGGATCCGCTGGTAGCAAGGAGTAAGTTCAAACGTACTGACAGGTGATTGAATTTCCAATATTTGTTCTTAATCCAATACCGTCGCCAAAATAACGGCGGAAAAGTTAGGGCTTTTGCCTTAAAGTAGTAGTTTACCAAAACAAGCTGCTGATAAGGCAAAAGCCCATGGTTGACATTGTAGCACTGCTCAAGGACCTTTCACCATACCTAACCAACACCACAGTGCGCCAATTGGAGCATATTGTCCTGGCAATGCTGTGCATTCCGAATCGCATTACGATGCTGAACCTATCACGCTGGACGGAGCGTGGGGGTAGCTATCGGACCCTACAACGTTGGTATCACACGCCGCTTTCATGGGCGACAATCCTGTGGAGCATCGTGCGTATCCATCTACTTGATCCCGATGGCGTCTATCTGCTGGCGGCTGATGATGTGGTGGTCAGCAAGTCCGGCAAAAAGACACATGGCCTGGGACGGTTCTATTCAAGCATTGCCAAGCGACCCATCAGCAGTGTGTCGTTTCTGGTCGTATCGTTGATTGATGTAAAGCAGCGTCGTTCATATCCGCTTCAGGTCGAACAACATCAACCAGCCCCACCATCTGAGAAACCCGCTAATCCACCACCAAAACGGAAACCTGGTCGTCCCAAAGGCAGCAAGAACCATGTCAAACCGACGCCAATCCTCACCCCCGAATTGAACTTGCTACAAGGGATGCTCAACGCCATCACGCGCCGTATCAAGCCGTTGAAAATCACCCATGTGGTGTTAGATGGACATTTTGGTAACTATCCAGCAACCTATGCCGTGCGGGATTGTGGACTGCACATCATCTCGAAATTGCGCCATGACGCGGCGCTTTACCTACCGTACAACGGCCCCAAACCACCGCGTGGCCCCATGCCGCGCTATGGCAAGAAACTGGACTACCAACACTTACCATCTGAGGCATTGTGCCAGACGACCATCGAAGGCGACTACCGTATTGAGACTTACCAGATGCACGTTTTCCATAAATCCTTTTCGGACGCGCTCAATGTTGTGGTTGTCGTCAAAACTCACCTCAAAACAGGCAAACGTGGGCATGTCATTCTTTTCAGCACTGATCTTGATCTTACCGCGCCGCAAATTGTGGATTACTATGCGTTGCGCTTTCAGATTGAGTTCAACTTCCGTGATGCCAAGCAGTATTGGGGCCTGGATGATTTTATGAACGTCAAACCCACTGCTGTGACTAACGCGGTCAACCTTGCTTTTCTCATGGTCAACTTGTCGGCAGTCATTCTCAAACCCTATCGTCGTAATCATCCAGACTTCAGTATTCTTGATCTTAAAGCCTTGTATCGGGCTCGTCGTTATCTGGATGAAACAATTAAATTGCTTCCCGATCCGCCTGACGATAATTTAATTTCGCGCATCTGGCGCAGACTTACTGCGCTCGGCGGCATTCGCGCTCGTCAGATTGACAAATTTGCCGCATAATTGGCGAAGGTATTGTAATCAAAACAAATTATTGCAAGCAAAAGCCGTTCTTAGCACGGCTTTTGTGTTTCATGTACAGTCGATATTTGCCAAGCTACGCTGTTCCAGAATTTGGGGCACGACGTCCTTCAGTTGCAAATGCGAGCCTTTCAGGAGGATGTCATCAATCGCGGCACCATCTAAATGCTGATTCAACACGGGCCGCATTTCAGTATCAAGCGACTGTTGCAAGAATTGGATTGAATCAGGGCTGGTTGCCTCATCGTGCAATAAACAGCCCAACAGAAGCAGGGCATTTTCGTATTGTCCGGTTTCTACCCACATATTGGCAACAGCCCCCAGGGTAACAATCATGCGCGGAACGGCTCCTATTTCATGAAGAATTCCCAATGCCACAAACAAATGATGAATCGCATTTTCCTTTTCTCCCAAGCCATTCAGAGCTGCGCCCAGGTTTTGGTGTGCAACGGCCATGCGGGCACGGTTGTTAATCTGATAACTCAGCTTTAATGCCTCTGAACTATACGCTTTTGCATCGACGAAATTTTTCAGATTAACTGTGACGTAGGCCAGGTTGATTAAGGCGGATACGGCACTATCCTTCAAGCCAATTTGCATACAAAGCTGATGACACTCCTCCCACATCTTACTTGCATTTTCAGGTGAACCGAGGCGCATTTCAGCGAGGGCTAATGTGTTCAGACTGTTCACAACGTTAGCCAGATTGTTGAGGGAGCGGGAGATGTCAATACTCCGCCGATAATATGTCTGGGCGGCACTGTAGTTACCCTCGCTCATTTCAAGATCGCCTAGACCATTCAAAGCATTAGCCAAGATTATCTGATCGTTTGCAGTCTCAGCCAGAGTGAGTGTTTCTGTGAAATAGGTAGTGGCCGCATCCACGTCGCCTTGCTCAAACATCAATCGCCCCAATTGATATTGTACTTCCGGCAGATGCTCTGATTGTTGATAGGTAGTAATCAGGTCATGTGCGGTGTCCAAATATTGGCGAGTAACACTAAAGTTACTGAGATGAAAGGTAGCTTTACTGACCGTTTTCAGCAGAACAATCTGAGTTTCTGGCGTAATATGACCGACATGTTTAAGGGCACGTTCGCCGATCCGCCGCGCAGTTTGAAAATCGCTGACCGCGACGGCTTGCTGAGAGGCAGTTTGGGCATAAGCAATTTCTTTGTGAATATCGCCAGCACGATGCCAATGTTCTACCAAGACAACCGCCTGCGAAACATCATTCTGATACACCTGTTGGATAATCTCGGCGGCGGAACGGTGCATGGCTTGTAAGCGACTGTCGGTTTGCATGACATACGCTGCATCTCGGAGCAGGGCATGACGAAAACTATAGACTGCATCTGAAGCCTGAAACCAGATACCAGCCTGAGTACCAGAACGTAACAAGGCGTTGACAGGCAACTTATGGAGCATCGTCGTCAACACTTGGACATCAAATTCCTGTCCCAGAACGGAGGCTGTTTGGACAACAGCTTTCAACTTCGCGGGTAGGCGATCAAGACGTGCTACCAATACCTGATTGATTTTGTCGGGAACTTCGACATCGGATGTATAGATGATTTGCCACCCATTAACGGCCTGCTCGAGCAAGCCACGTTCTTGCAAATCCAGTAACATCTGCTCAACAAAAAACGGATTGCCATTGGTCTGATCGCGCAAGTGCATAGCCAATCGAGGCGAAATCATCCCACCCAGCAGATTGGCCGCGATTTCTGATACTGCCTCTACCGAGAGGTGCTGCAAGTTGATAGTGTACTGTGGTGTGTTTGGCCCTAATGTCAGATCGAAAGCCGGAGTATCCTCAACATAACGGCTGGAAAACAACAGCCATAGCGGGCGCTGGGCAGCCGTTTGCACTAGTTTGCTCAGGGTTCTATGAGATGCTGTATCTAGCCAATGTATATCTTCAATACACAACACCAGCGGGTGGTGGGTCACCTGCGCCAAAATGACAGCAATTAAGCCAGTGATGGTATTTTCCAGACGGGCCTGGGTCGATACAGATTCAATGGCTTGCTCACCATTGGTTAGTCCTAATAACAGGGCTAAATCCCCTTGTGTGCGTCGTAAGTCATCGGCAAGGATACTATCATTGGGAAAATTACTTTGTTCGAGATTGACTACTGCTTGCTGAATCCCTGCTTGAAAACGAGTCAAATTTTGCGCGGGTGTATGATCTGGCCGCAATTCAAAAAGATTGCGTAGCAGGGAAACGAATGGATTAAAGGCCAGACTCAGAATTTCATCAGCGGCAGCAGTTAACCAGTCTACCTCGCCGTGCCGTGCAACATGTTGTCGCACTTCATGGATGAGGCGGGTTTTGCCCATTCCGGCCTCGCCGTAGATGATGCTCATCCCGGCAAATTGTCCGGAAAATACAGGTTGAACCTGCTCCAGCATCTTTACAAGAACATCACTGCGCCCCGCCAATTCAGTGGTATAGGTATTAACTACATCAATTTGATTGCGTGTTCCTTTCAGACTGGCAATCAACATTTTCTGAGTTTTGCCTTTCATACTGATTGGGTCAAAAACGTCCACAGAAAAATCTTCGGAGACCAGCTTGGCTACCGTGCCGCTCAAAATCACTTCGCCTGCTTTGGCCCGTTGCATCAAACGAGCGGCGATATTGACTTCATCACCCAATACACCATAAGTCCGCCGCTGCAGACCGCCATAAGCACCTGTCCGCATCAAGCCCTGGCTGATACCTAACCGTATCTCGATGCCCAGATGTTCCGGCGGATGACTAAGTTCCAGAGCAGCGGCTACCGCACGATACGCATTATCCTCATAGGCGGCGGGCGCTCCAAATGCCGCATACAAATAGCTGCCCTTGTCGCCAGTGGTCACTTGCAGAACATTTCCCCCATACCGTTGAGTGATCTGTTGTCCCCAACAAACTGCCTCATTCATCAACTGTCCGGCGTTTTCATCATGATCCAGGTCAATGCCCGAAATACCCATAAACAAAGCCACAGCGGTTCGCAATTCAGTTAGATATTCGCGAAGCCCTGATGCCAATTGGCGATTAACGATAGGCAATAGCCAATTGCGGATTTCTGCATCTGGGATGGTCAAAGTTTCACGAGGCGGCCAAGAAAATGAATCCGGGATACCAGTTTCAGGTTCCTGGACATGGACAACCGCGAATTTTGCTGGTGTTGTGGAGGCGTTTCGCCATTCCAGAACGGTGATGGCTTCTGCAACCAGATCGACGCTCTCTTCCTCTAGCAGAATTTCACCGCGATTGGATAGATGCTCGCCAGTCGCTGTCATATTGACAGGTCTGCCAAACAGAATATCTATGATTTGGAGTTGGGGATCTCCCACAATGGCCCGTCGCACTGGCCCACTAGCAATCGCAATCTTGACAGCCATTGGTTGGGGAATGTTGGTCAAGATGGGATGTTCTTCCAACTCCTGCATTACCTGTTGCATCGTGTGGGCGCAGGCCACTGCCTGTAAACAAGTTTGCCGAAAATCCTGAATATGGTGGACCCCAAACCAACACAACATACTATCACCTGCAAACCCCAAAACACTGCCACCGAAGTGCATCACAGCATTGACCAGACCATCATAAACTGCATTCAGTTGTTGGGCGATCAATTCTGCTCCCCGCCGCATTCCATGTGTTGTATACAGGTATTCTGTCAGGGCAGTTGATCCGGAAATATCTACAAACAACACTGTTCCGGTATCCTGTTGAGGCAAGGCGCGTTTGGTTTCCAGCATCACTAGGCGGTCAATGGGTACATAGGTGTATTTGGATTGCAGCTGGTTCAAGTGGAAACTCTCCGATGTAATCTGTCCCTTCCATTGTATATCAACGGAAGGAGAATAGGGTTGATTCAAGATGGAATCTCTAGGTGGGCAAGTACAGCTAAGGGAAAGCACGAGGTGTGATTGGCTTTGGCTGCCCTGTTGTCTGTTAATGTTTATTTTGAGTTATAATTTCTTAAATCCCTCGGTGCTGGAGAAAAATGTGTTGAAAAGGTTCGCTCTGCCATTTGAAATTGAGCGCGACGAGATCTCTCTGCTGCGCTTGATCTGGTTGCTGTATTTCTTGCTTGGAGCCAGTTATATTTTCATTTCGACAGTGGCTTATGTCCTGTTTGTTGAAGAATATGGGGCGGAGAATCTGGCCTACGCATTTTTGGCTATGGCTGTTGGCATCACCTTGATGGGGATAACCTATCTGTACCTGAGCAATAAATTCTCGCTGGATCGTTTGCTGTTCATCACCCTCATTTTTCTATGCGCGGGCACATTTCTGTTATGGGCGGGATTGAATACGGCTCTGGCGAGCCTGGTGATTGTGGTACTTCCCGTGTGGGAATTGGGAAGTATCAACCTGAGCAATACAGTGGTATGGAATATCTCAGGTCAACTACTGGATGTACGTCAGGGCAAGCGTCTGTATAGCTTGATTATCGCGGGACGCTGGTCAGGCGCAATAATCAGCGGCTTAATCCTCGCACCGCTGGTGAATGTGGTAGGCACAATTAACCTGCTGGGGTTTAGTTTAGCCTGTCTAATGGTAGCTATTGTGGTTTACCAACGTATCAGCCGCCATCATCTGAAAGAATCGTTGGGCCTTACCCAAAATACTTCCCAGGATAAATCGTTGGCGGATACCGTCAGCATTCAAAGCATTCTCAAAGATAATTATGTTTCCATCATTATTGGTGTGGTAATCTTATGGATCGTGATTTACTTTTTCACCCACCAAATCATGTTTTTGGAAGTCTCCTCTGCTTACCCCAACCCTGATGACTTGGCTGCTTTTCTAGGGATTATCTCGGCGATTACCAGTGTGGCCGTTCTTGGCAACAGTTTGTTTGTAGTCCCTCCTGTCTTGCAGCGGTATGGTCTGAGAGCAGGCTTGTTGGTTAGTTTGATTGCGATGATCGTCATATATGGCATGTTGATCGTCACCGATCTTCTAAGTGGATGGGGAGAGGTCGTGTTGTTTCTGGCGATAGCGGGTCGCATGGTCAATATGGCAACCGCACTGACTTTTGATGTTGCCGCCTTTCGCATTCTCTATCAACCGCTGACAGCACCAATGCGTGCGCGAATTAATGCCATTATGGAGACCATTGTTGAACCGCTGGCGATTGGCGTTCTAGGTGTGCTTTTAGTAATCATCGCCCGTTTCATTGATTTAACCAGCCTTTTGTTGGGGGTGTTGTTGCTGGGATGTGTACTGACTCAGTACGATCTCGCTCGGCGTGTGACGCATCTGTACAAAAAAATGCTGATTAAGGCTCTGGCACGTTATCGTTTGATTACCGGTGGGTTTGATCTCTCCGACCAATTGCAGGAACCTGTTCTACAACAGGGATTACAGAGTGAATATCCTGAAACAGTTTTATACACTGTGGAATTGTTTTCGGATTATGATCCGCATTTGCTGGACAAGTATCTGCCGGACTTGCTAAATCATCCCTCGCCTGACGTGCAATGGGCCGCCCTGCAACATATTGGGGCAGCAGGTTTGAACGATTATCTGCCCAATTTGCGGATATTAAGCACGAGCGAGGATGGCACAATGCCAACTTTGACACAGGCCAAGGCGCTACAAGTGCTATACAGTATTCGCGGATTGGAAGAGCTGAAATCCGCACAAATCAACCTTGACAGTCTGGATATTCACAAAGATCAGTTCTTTTTACGCCATTGTCTGACCGGTTTGGTCAAGAGCAACCCGGTAGGAATGCAGCTGGCCCTGGATTATCTGATTCGGTTGGCTACTGCCAAAGATGCGGCGCACCGTCAACTGGCTGCGGAGGTGTTGGCCGAGGTCGATTTTGATATCTCCAAAAGAAATGAGTTGCTGTTCCAATTGTTACAAGACACTGATCCGAATGTGTACAAGTCAGCCGTACTTAGTGCCAGTACGCACCCCGATACGAGCCTGCTCTCAGCTCTGGCTGATCTCATAGGCGAGTCTACATTGGCGGATGGTGTTCTGCGGGCTTTTGAAAGGGCTGGCGACGAGGCACTTACCCATATCCAGAAAAAACTGACATCACCAGATTCACTCCAGGCCACAAAATCACGGTTGGTCGCCAGTCTCGGACGAATTGGCACGCCTGCAGCTCATGGCATATTACTTGATTACTTCCTCCTGGCCCATCCAAGTTTGCGGTTGACGATTGTCCAATCTCTGCATAATAGCGCCTTCAAGCCAAATGGCGATCAACAGATAACGCTCCAAAAATATCAGGAACAATTGGCCTCAAGCGGGCATTGGTTGGTTAATGCAATTATCGCGCTGAGTGATGAAACACCACCATACTTATCTGTGAGTGATGGTGTTGCCCTGATTGCCCATTGGTTGCTGGTGGAAACTCTCTACGATACCTTCGGCCAAACACAACTCAGTCTGTTATATGTATTGACCTTTTTGTATCCCCTCTCGTCCAATGTGATTACCACATGGCAGATGAGTAATACTGCCCAACGCGCCTATGCTATCGAGCGCGTAGATACTGTTTTGCCTGCCACATTACGCCGCCAAATTATGCCCATCCTGGAACTGCAACTGCCCTTCACCCCGAATGCAACTGCGGTGATTTCTATCCAAAAGTTGCAAATCACTCAAACAAGTGGTGAATACCAATACCTTCGCCAAAAAATGAGGGATTAAAAGGGCTTTAGTGTCGTGTAAAGTTGTCTACATAAACGCATGAAGACAAAAAGGCATGACGAAAAAAGCCCATGATTGATATTGTAACACTATTGCTCTGCTTTGAGGCACACCTATCGCCGACAACCCTACGACAAATGGGCCGGATTATCCCAGCCATGCTGGCGATGACAGGGCGGATTACGATGCTGGGTATCTCACGATGGACTGATAAAGGCGGGAGCTATCGGACGATACAGCGGTTGTTCCACACAGTGCTACCGTGGGCAGAGATGCATTGGGCATTTTTTCGCCAACACGCCCTCAACCCGGAAGATGAGTACCTACTGGCCGGCGATGAATGCGTCGTGACAAAATCGGGCAAGAAGACCCATGGGGTGGATCGCTTCTTTTCGGGATTGTACGGGAAACCAGTGTCGGGCGTGGCATTCTTCGGGCTATCACTGATAAGTATTGAAGAACGGCAAGCCTATCCGGGCATGGTGGAGCAACGGGTACGCAGTGAGGCTGAGAAAAGAGCCGCCAAAGCAGCCAAGAAAAAGACCAAGAAGAAGCGAAAAAGAGGCAAGCCTGGACGTCCCAAAGGCAGTAAGAACAAGGATAAGACACAGGTGGCGTTGACCCCGGAGCTACAGCAGATTCAGTGCATGGTGCAGCGACAATTGGCATTGCTCAAGGACACGATTAAGGTGACTTATTTGGTGTTGGATGGTAAGTTCGGCAACAACAATGCCCTGCAAATGACCCGGCAATGTGACGTGCATTTGATCTCCAAATTGCGTCATGATGCGGCGTTGTATATACCCTATGCTGGCCCACAATCTAAGTATGGTCAACGTCGCAAATATGGTGATAAGCTCAACTATCAGGCTATCCCGTCTGACTAGTTGAAGGAAACCACCCTGGAAGATGATATCCAAACCCAGACCTTTCAGGCAACATTGCTTCACAAAGACTTCGCCCAACCCCTCAACGTCGTTATCATCGTCAAAACAGACTTGAAAACAGGGAAACAGGCGCGTGTGATTTTGTTCAGCAGTGACCTCAACCTAACTTATGATCGCTTGATTGACTACTACAGCCTGCGCTTCCAGATTGAGTTCATCTTCCGCGATGCCAAACAGCATTTCGGATTGGAAGATTTCATGAATGTCGCTGAGACAGCGGTCACTAACGCTGCCAACTTATCTTTCTTGATGGTCACGCTCTCCCGTATCCTACGCCGCCTCCTTTTCCCAGATTATCCGGATGCCAGTATCCTTGATCTCAAAGCCCGCTTTCGTGGTCGCAAATATGTCACTGAAACATTAAAATTACTTCCGGAAATCCCTGATCCTATTTTATTGGATCGCATCTTTAGCACGGTGGCATCTCTCGGTGCTATCCATACCGTTGCGTGTCACTCCACCTCGCCATAATTTGGCGAAGGTATTGGAATACATGAGGGCAATTACTAGCAATCAATGTCCGTTCAAGGTCACCGATTGGTTAGGCTGGTGTGCCCGTTTCAGCCAGCACAACGTCGGAATATTTATTCGAGAGAATAGCGAGAATCAAGAAATGTTATCCACTATTCAAAAAGCCTTCATCCTAAAATCAGTCGACTTATTCAAGGAAACCCCCACTGAAATCTTGGCCGATGTAGCCAATTTGCTTACCGAAGTCGAAATTCTGGCAGGCGAAAATCTGTTCAGGGCGGGCGAGACCGGCGACAGCATGTATATCGTAGTGTCGGGCAAATTACGGGCACATGATGGGGAACATTTTCTCAATTATCTGGAGCCGCGAGCAGTTTTTGGTGAAATGGCGTTACTCTTACCTGCACCACGCATCGCATCTATCACTGCCGAGGAAGATTCTACCCTGTTTCGCCTTGATGCCCTGCCGTTTCATGAACTGATGAATAGCCGTAGTGAGATTGCTCAGGGTATTATCCGCGTATTGACGCTGTTTTTGCGAGATCGCGTTCATGATGTGTTTGATTTGCGTACTCAACTGGCGGAATGGGAATCTTGACACTCCGATAGCTCCGACGATCCCCAATACTCCCCCAATATTCTACCCCCTGGCGCGGCCTAATCCTACTAAAGGTGGACGACTGGCCGTATTTGTTCTGCCATACTGAAATCACCCTGAATGAGCAGCCAACAAGAAAGACCGCTGATAGGAGATATATCATGGCTAAACAAACCAGACCTCAATACCCAACCAGCATCAGTGCATTTTTGCAAAAGCGTATCGGCGAAAACTCCAACCTGGAAATGGAATGGTTGTGGGCAGCAGATCGGGTAGCAACTGCCGAAGAGCGTCACTATTGTGTAGCTCGTGCGCTGTTCATCAATCCGACTAACCAGCAGACCAAACGGCGTTTCGACGAACTGACCAGTCAATTGAGGCAATCCCAAACAGGAACAAATTCGCAATTGCCATCTCATGTGCCAAATTGGAACAAACAACTGTCCTGACGACAAGCGAATTATGAGCTAATGGGTAAATCATTTAGACTTCGCATAATTTATGTTTTGAATGCCGCTCCATAAAAACATTTCCATGTTTTGATTATGCGAGTTCTATTTGTTTCCTCCATAAGTAGCCAGGGCATGTGGGGTGTGCCTCAAAGAAATTTGGTGTCTGTGTGAGACACGATTGAAACCATTGGGATGGTCTCGACTACTTCAATTAAATCCCATTGCGACGTCTGATTTGCCCAACTCGCACTTTCCAATTCCCAAACTGGTGATTGATCCCAACACCTGCTGGTGGGGATCGTGACAAACTCTCATTCATCGCCGCAATGACATCTGCTCGCAGACCCACCAAGCGAATCCACGCTTGACCGTCTCAACATCACCACGTAATTAGCAAGTGCCATCTGGCCCCAGCAAGCCACTCATAGAATAGGGTTTGAGTTGGTGGAGAGTTGTCGTCGAGTTCATCACCCAGGCGTGGATTCACGTCGCTGATGAGTTTGATGAGAAGCTGTTGAATTACTTCGCCCATATTTAGTTTTGATAATCAGAGGCGTGGTAGCCTGTGATCTACAAACCAATATTCCGAAATCGCTACCCATGCAAATGTTCCAGAACTCTCGTCAGGTCGGCGCAGGATATAGGCGGAGATACGCTCACGCAACAAACAATCGGTATACATGAAGCGCAACTTGTCAACTTTCTTTTATGTTGCGAGCGGAAGGCACATTAGGGTATAGTTAGATCATCAGGTGTGGGATGGAAATTTAATGTCAGTCAATCCTGCTGAACTCAAATCTATAAAATCACTGACCCATCTTACAGATGACCAACTTGTGCAGTTGGCACCATTGATGATTCGCCAGTTGTATCGGGCGGGCGAATTGATTTTTTTGGAGGGAGAACCCGCTCAAGGGGTGTGGTTCCTTTTGGAAGGGCGCGTTCGTATCATCAAACAATCGGTTCATGGTCGGGTCCAGGGTTTGTGTATCACGCGGCCTGGCAAGTGCTTTGGAGGCTGTCCAATGTTTGATGATGCGGTGAATCCGGCTAGTGCCGAGGCATTAGATCAGGTTACATTGTTGATTCTACCGAGTGATGCCACAGAAATTCTGGCAGAGCGCGATCCACAATTGTTGTGGATGTTGTTGAAGGTCTACAGTCATCGTGTTGAACACTTAGCCCGTCTAAGTGAGGGGTTAGGGGCTTGGTCAGTTGGTACACGCATCAACGACTGCCTGGTGGTTCACGCCGAAGACGGTGAGGTGGTGTTGACCCAGGAGCGTCTAGCAGAACTGGTCGGCACAGTACGCGAAGTCGTTTCACGGCATCTCAGTTGCCTGGAAAAAGAAGGCGTGATCCGGGTCGAAACAGGCCGCATCACTATTCTGGAATATGACAGCCTTCGCTGTGGTTGTCTGACAACACATGTGACTTAGGTTACATTTTCCTTCAATGACATCAGGTAGGCTGTTGATAAATCAAGTTCAACATAAAGCAGTCTATTTATGAGTGTGGCCGCGGAAGAACTGGCTACAATGCCAGTTTTTGAGAATCTATCTTCTGCAACTTTGCAGCATATGGCCCCATTGATGGTCGCCCAAACTTTTCGACGCAGGGATATTCTGTATCACCGGGGCGATCCACCAACTGGGTTATTTGTGTTGCAAAGCGGCCATGTTATTCTCTATCGACAATCGAGGGAAAAATCGCAAATCCTCTCTGTGCTAACAATTGGCAAATGTTTCGGCGGCGAATCATTGCCCAACGATACACCCAGCCCATACACTGCCAAAGCCATATCCAATGTACAAGTTTTGTATGTAACTCCCGAAGATGTTCGTCAATTGCTGATGGCGCACGTTGACTTCATGACGTTTTTCCTGGAGACGGTCACAAGCCGTTTACGACAACTCGCCAGGCTTGTTCACGATTTGGCTTTTCGCAATGTTTCATCTCGATTAGCAGGGGCGATGTTGACACTCGCTGAGGCTGATGGTGAAGTGACCGAGGAGGGGTTACGTGTGCCGCGTGTTCTTTCTCAGCAAAATCTGGCAGCCATGACTGGCACGGCCCGTGAAGTGATTTATCGTACTTTGAGGCAGTTTGAACAAGAGGATCTTCTAAAACAAACGCGCCAAGCATTCATCATCCTGGATGTAGACCGCATGGTGGCGATTGCCACCGAAGAGACGCGCTGATAACGATCTCCTTCACTAGACTTTCTGGAAAGCATTGTGACTTAGGTCACATTGCTTTTTGCTTTTTGGCGTCATCATAAGGGAAAGGTTGGTTTTTAGCTTCTCTAGAAAGCTTATATAGGAGTACATAACCATGAAAGATTTCCGGACCTTTCTTATTTTGGGGTTGGTGATTGCTTTGGGCCTGGTTGGCTCACGGGCACTCGCGCCTCAAACCGATGTCGAGGCGCAGGATAGCCGTTGGCAAGAAATTGCTGAAGAACGTGGCTTGACTGAAGATGACCTGCTGGCTGCTGCTATGACCTACACCCCCAGTGGCGTGCATGATGAATATGTCATGTTTGCTTCCGGCGGGCACAGTGGGCAAGTCTATGTCGTTGGCTTGCCATCGATGCGTATGATCAAGACGATTGCAGTCTTCACACCTGAACCCTGGCAGGGTTACGGCTATGGAGCTGGTGAAGAAGTGCTGGCAGGCGGCGACATTGATGGTACGCCCGTGCGTTGGGGCGACACCCATCATCCAGCCCTCAGTGAGACTGAAGGTGATTATGACGGTCAATTCCTGTTCATCAATGACAAGGCTAATGGCCGCGTGGCTGTCATTGACCTGCGTGATTTCGAGACGAAGCAAATCGTCAATAACCCACTCTACCTGAACGATCATGGTGGCGCATTTGTGACCCCTAACACTGAATACGTGATTGAGGCGGGACAATACGCTCAACCACTGGGTGACGACTTCGTGCCGTTGGATCAATATGCAGAGGTCTATCGCGGCATGATTACGTTCTGGAAGTTTGATCGTGAAACAGGCCGGATTGATCCCTCACGCTCGTTTGCTATAGAATTGCCGCCATACTGGCAAGACCTGTGCGACGCGGGCAAGTTGGTTTCCGAAGGTTGGGTATTCTGTAATTCGCTGAATACCGAAATGGCAACAGGTGGTATCGAATCAGGTAATCCGCCGTTTGAAGCCGGGGTCAGCCAAAATACCCATGACTATATGCACGCGATCAATCTCGATGCAGCGACAGCTCTGTACGAAGCTGGCGAGACAGTTGAGATTGAGGGTATGCAAGTCATTACATTGGATACTGCTGTTGCCAACAACCTCGTATACCTGATGCCAGAGCCCCGCAGCCCCCATGGTGTGGATATCACGCCAGGTGGCGAATTCATGGTGGTTTCCGGCAAACTCAGTCCACATGTGACGATTTACAGCTTCGATAAGATTCAAGCCGCGATTGCTGCTGGTCCGACAGATGCTGACGACTATGGTGTGCCAATCCTGGCGTTGGAAGATGTGATGGAAGCACAGATCGAGGTTGGTCTTGGTCCGTTGCATACTCAGTTTGACAATCAGGGTTATGCCTATACCAGTCTGTTCCTTGAGCCGGCTGTAGCACGTTGGAGTATCGGCGCAGAGGGCTATCGTCCTGAAGATGGTTGGACATTGCAAAGCTTGGTCCCCGTTCAGTACAACATCGGACATCTCGCAGCCGCAGAAGGTGACACAGTATCACCGGATGGCATCTATCTGGTGGCATTGAATAAATGGGCTATTGATCGTTTCCTCAATGTTGGCCCGCTTTTGCCACAAAATTTGCAATTGGTCGATATTTCGCAGAGTGGCGATGCCATGCAGGTAATTTACGATATGCCACTGCCTGACGGTGAACCGCACTATGCTCAGATCATCAAAGCAGATAAGTTGAATGCTTGGGAAGTATACCCAGAAGTGGGATGGGACCCTGTTGCCCAGGCAGTTGATCCAGATGCGACGATGCCGGGTGACGAAGGCGTGGTGCGCGATGGTGACACGGTTTATGTGAATATGACGGCTGTCCGCAGTCACTTCACACCGGAGCATGTGAACATTCAAGCGGGTGATCATGTCGTATGGAATATTACGAATATTGAGCGTGCCTATGATGCCACACATGGCTTCTCAATTCCCTACTATGGCATTAACGTGAGTATTGAGCCGGGTGAGACTGTGACCTTTGAATTCGAGGCGACACGGTCTGGTGTCTTTGCCTGGTATTGCACCGAATTCTGCTCGGCACTCCACCTGGAGATGATCGGGTATCTGACTATCGAACCATAAACTATTTATAGCTTGCGAATGGGGGGAGGACGTTGCATAATGTCCTCCCCTTTTGGCTAAGGAATAAAGTTATGACATCTATTGCAAAAACAGATGTGAAGAATGAGGGTGGTGTGCTAGAACAAGTGAAAATGAAGACTCTAATTCAAGTTGCTACACGCTGGATTCCGTCAGTTCTTTTGATCATTGCAGCAATCTTGCTTATCCAATCCATCGAAAAACCCTATTGGAATATGCACCTGGATGCGCCTCAATATGATTATCGCGGTGGCCTGGATATTATCGTGTATATCGATTCGATGGAGGGTAAAGACCCTAAATTTGATGAATTGCGCGAGTTGAATGGTCTGAATCACTATATTGGGATGCGCCCCCTAGAGGAAGCCGCAGAGTTCGAGCGTTCAATTGCGATACCTGCTGTTTACACATTTGCCGGAATATTGGTTTTTGTGGCGTTTGCAGCAGCATGGCGTGGGCGCTTCCGTCGCTGGTTGCGCTGGAGTTGGTTACTAGTCCTAGCACCAATGGCTTTTCCAGCTGTATTCGTCGGGGATTTGTATTACTGGCTGCGCGATAGTGGGCAAAATTTGGACCCCAATGCACCTTTCTCCAGTTCGATTCATCCCTTTACGCCACCAACATGGGGCGAGGGCAAAGTAGGGCAATTTTATACCATTTCCAGTTTGGACGAGGGGTGGTATTTGGCATTGTATGCAGCCATCTTGATTGGTGTAGCGATGCTGATCGCACTCGTGCATTTCTTCATCACCCGTAACCCGAAGTCTATGAGTGATGAAGTAGCAGCGCCACCAACGTCCAAACTTGAAACGGAAGCCAGCCATGCTTAATCACCATCGCCGCACGTTCACCTGGTTTTGCCTGTTGCTGATGCTAGTCATCATACCAGTCCAGCGTGTCTATGCTCAAGATGGACAGGTATTGGTCGTTGGCTCTGATGGTCCTTATACCAGCATTGATGCAGCACTCGAAGCAGCGCAAGACGGCGACATCATTGAAGTTCATGGCGGCCACTATCCGGCGCCAGTCATCGTAGTTAAAAGTGTGCGTCTGATTGGGATTAACAATCCGGTGATTGATGGCGGTGGTGAGGGAACACTAGTGTTCATCGCTGCACCTGATGTAACGTTTCAGGGATTTACTGTCCAAAATAGTGGTACTATTCAGCATCATGAACCTGCTGGCATTATTATTGAAGCTCCGCGGGCAACGGTGGCTGATAATACATTTGTGCATGTGTTGAATGGCATTTTCTTCTCCAACGCTCCAGACGGGATAGCTCGCAATAACACGGTCTACGGTATCGGAGATGAGCCGGCATTGCGTGGTGATGGTGTCCGCATCTGGTACAGCCATGGTGTCAATCTCATTGATAATACCATTACACATTCCCGCGATACGCTGATCTGGTATTCTGATAATCTTGTCATCCGGAATAATGTTTTCCGTGACAACCGTTATGGCCTGCATTTTATGTATAATAATGGGGCCACAGTGGAGGGCAATACCTTTGAGGAGAATTCGGTCGGGTCTTTCCTGATGTATTCAAAAAACACGGTTATCAGCGAGAATATCTTCGCTTATAACCGAGGACCGAGTGGCTATGGGCTGGCCTTGAAAGACATGGATGAGGTACAGGCGACAGATAACTTCTTCGTCGGCAATCGAGCTGGTCTCTACCTGGATAATTCTCCGGCGCTGGTCGATGTCTATAACCATTTCATTGGCAATGTCTTTGCCTATAACGATATTGGTACAATGTCCTTGCCGTCAGTTCGACACAATATTTTCCAGCGCAATAGCTACCTGGACAACACTCAACAGGTGGGTATACGTGGGCGTGAAGTTGTCAGCCGCAATATCTGGTCGCAAGATGGCATGGGGAATTATTGGAGCGATTACGTCGGGTATGACGGTGATGGTGATGGCTTTGGTGAGATTGCCTATAAATCTGATCGGTTATTCGAGAGCCTGGTCGATCAGAATCCGGCGCTGCAACTGTTCACTTATAGCCCTGCAGTGCAAGCTATTGAGTTTGCCTCGGCTGCGTTTCCAGTACTGCGACCTCAGCCAAAGTTGGTTGATGATACGCCCATGATGGACTACGAGTTCCCCCACTATTTGGAAGCGAACGATGGTTCTATCTCGACATCTTTGCTGGTTGCATCGCTACTGTTGATGGGTTTTGTTGCAAGTTTTGGTGTGGTGATGTACGAACGCCCTGATCCAGAAGTGGGGCGGGGAGGGCAATTAGCGCCAGTGGCGTCGGCGGCTGTGGTGGAAGAAGGAAAGCCAATGATTGTTGTAGAAAATTTAACGAAACAATATGGCCGCACGGTGGTTCTGGAGGATGTTTCATTCACGATTCAGGCAGGAGAATCAGTCGCTTTGTGGGGAACGAATGGCGCAGGGAAGACAACTACACTGCGTTGTTTGTTGGGTGTGCAGTCGTTTAAAGGGCAAATTACCGTAAATAGCATCAATGTCCGGCGCGATGGTAAAGCAGCGCGGTCGGCGATTGGTTATATTCCCCAGGAAGCTAATTTTTATGATATGAGTGTGTGGCAAACACTCAAGTTTTATGCTCGGTTGAGGAAAGTACCTACTGTTGGCCTGGATGTTCTGGAGCGTGTCGGCTTGGCTGAACACGCACACAAACGTGTTGCGGAGCTATCGGGCGGCATGAAACAACGTCTGGCGCTGGCAATCAGCTTGCTTTCTGATCCACCAGTGCTGTTGTTGGACGAGCCAACGGCCAATCTGGATACGCAGGCCCAACAAGATTTTCTTAAATTGATCCTGAGTCTTAATCAAGCGGGCAAAACGGTGATCTTCTCTTCGCATCGCGTTGATGAAGTGGTGGCATTGGCGAGCCGAGTATTAATGTTGCAGACTGGTCGGCTCATGCGAAGTTGTACCCCACAAGAACTGGTTGAAGAGCTGGGGTTGCGACGCTGGTTGAAACTCTGGATACCTGATACACATTGGGAACCCGCGCTGGCGACTCTACGGAAAGGCGGTTTCGAGACATCGCCGAATGGATCGGCACTTTTTATTCCGGTGGGGGCAACCAATAAGATGGTTCCGTTGCGCCTCTTGCAAGATGCCGAAATTCCAGTAGAGGACTTTGACATTGTAGATAGCAAGGAGCGTGCGCAATGATTGACGTTCTGAATATCTGGACAGTCACACGCAAAGAACTGCGCGATGCACTCCGTAATCGCTGGTATCTGGTGTATACAGTGGTTTTCGGCGGATTGGCACTGGCGCTATCTACGCTGTCCCAGCCGGAAGTGGAGTTTACTCAACTTGCTAGCTACAACCGAACTGTCGCCAGTTTGGTCAATCTGGTTCTCCTATTTGTGCCATTGATTGGGTTGATGTTTGGAGCGGTCAGCCTGGCAGGTGAGCGTGAAACCGGTGTTTTGGATTATCTGTTGGCTCAACCAATTACGCGCACTGAAGTTTTGCTGGGCAAATATTTGGGGATGGCAGGCGCACTGCTGGCCTCATTAGCTTTGGGTTTCGGGACAGCAGGTGTGATTCTGGCCTGGCAGGGTGGCGGTGGTGACGCAAATGGCTATTTGAATACAGTCCTGATGGCGTTTTTACTGGGATTTGCCATGCTCAGTGTGGGTTTTCTGATTTCATCCATGACGCGTAAAACAGCAACAGCGTTAGGCGGGGCATTGTTCGTCTGGTTGTTACTGGTGTTTGTGGGCGATTTAGGGCTGATCGGGGCCACATTGATGGCGGATATGCCCATCGAAACGACGTTACTGATTGCTATGATTAATCCGCTGCAACTGTTCAAAATGGCAGCGATTTTCAGCGCCCAGGCTTCATTAGATGTTTTGGGGCCAGCGGGTCTATATGCGACCGAAACATTCGACACTATGTTTATGCCGTTGATGGTGATGGGCCTGCTGCTGTGGATACTCGTCCCATTGTTGATCGCTCAAGTTCTGTTTAGCCAGCGAGGCGTGTAATGAACAAACAACTGATGATACCGGCGGCGATAGGGCTGGTGGTGCTGGCGTTGATTGTTGGTGTAGTGATTACGGTTGCTCGTTCTGTCAATGAAACGACTTCACGCGAGTATCGCATCGTGATCCCCGAAGGCACGAGCGCCCTGATTGCTGCTGGAGAAGACCCTGGCGTCATTCCGGAGCAAATTACGCTGAAACTAGATGAAAAAGATATTTTGGTGATCGAAAACAATGACCTTGAAGGGCATCGTATCGGTGGCTTTTATGTAGGAGCGGGTGAAACACTGCGTCAGGAATTTCGTACACCGGCTGTTTATGAAGGCGAATGCACAATTCACGAGAGTAACCAGGTCCAGATCATTGTCTCTGAATAAAGGTAATGGATTGAGATGAGAACACAAGATACTTCTGAAAGCACTGCATTGTTGATATTGTTGGTCGTTATTGTTTTCGCTGTGGTAAGTATGGCGTTGGTGGCAGTTGGTTTATCCGCACTGACAGGTTCGTCAGGAGACTCATCGAGTCGAGAAGGTGGTAGCCAGGCTGTGTTTGAACCTACGCGGGAGTTGCCACGTGAGGCTGGCGTTATTGCTACATTGACTGCCGCGCCTCCACGCCCTCGTATTAGCAGTGATGACGCCGCTGACAATGCTGCGTCAGAAGAGGGCGGTACTGGAGGTAGCGCTGCTGCTTATGATCCGGCGGTAGTGGCTGAAGGCGAAGTTGCCTACATTGCGGCATGTTCAGCCTGTCATGGGCCGGATGCACGTGGTATGGAAGGTTTAGGCAAAAATTTGATTGAAAGCGAATTTGTCACTAGCCAGACGGATGATCAGTTGCTGGCATTTGTGAAGGTCGGGCGTCCGATCTGGGATGCCGAAAATACGACAGGTATTGATATGCCGCCAAAAGGTGGTAATCCGGCACTGACCGATGAGCAAATCCTGACCATCATCGCCTATGTTCGCACACTCAATTAGGGAGGTTGATATGTACCGGCGATTGCTATTATGGTTGATAGTAGCGACCATACCCTTGTTGAGCGCCTGTGGTCAGGACTCCGCCCAGGCTGATACAGTGGAGACGGACGCTGAATCTATTTCTGATGTGGATAGTGCTGTCGAAGCACAAGAGGACACAGAGGTAGTCTCGGAGGCCGGATATGATGCCGATGACTTGTGGGGTGGCGTGCTGAATCCTCCGCGAGAGCTGGCTGATTTCACGTTGCCATCAACCACTGGTGAGGATTTTGTGTTAAACGAACATCGCGGTGAGGTGCTGTTGTTTTACTTTGGGTATATGACCTGCCCGGATGTTTGCCCCACCACTGGTGCCGAACTGAAACGCGCCTATGAGGAACTTGGCCCGCTGGCCGACCGCGTGACAGTTGTTTTTGTAACGGTAGACCCGGAGCGAGATACGCTGGATCGCGTGATGCTCTATCTGGGGCTATTCAATGAGGATTTTGTGGGCTTGCGAGGCGAGGGTGACGATCTTCAGGCACTCATGGAGCAGTTTGGCGTTTATGCAGAACGGCAACAAGTTGGTGAGTCTGCCCTGAGTTATCTGATGGATCATACTGCTTCGATCTTTTTGGTGGGGCCAGATGGTCGGCTCATTGAGCAATTCTTATATGGCACGCCATACACAGATATTGTTCATGACCTTCGTGTGATTTTGGAATGATTGTATCTAATTGAGGGGTGTGCATAAATCATGAGTGCGAGTAATCGGCGTCAAATAGGCGATTTCTTGAATCGCTTACAAGGCGGATTGGAATACCATGATTGAAATAGACTGTCAATGTGTGTCGTTTTTGCTCAATCATGAGAACTATTAGCTCAATCCGTTTATGAGATTCGCTTGGCTAGAAGCTCAAAAATCATTATCATCTTTTTATGCACACCCCTCATCTATGTATGGACTACCCGGTATTTTCACGGGAAGATAGACGTACCTCCGATACTGTTTAGCAAAGTTAGAACATTAACTCGGATCAATGTCTTTTTCTCCCCCAACTGAAATTGATACACCGACTATTATCGTCGTCGTCGCCAACGTCGCAACTTTTCAGAGATAAAGGCAAACCGGGCATCGCTCCAGGCCTGGCGTGCATCATATTCGGCTTCGTCTTGCTCATTCTGTGGTAATGGCGGACCAAAGCGGTCTTCAGTGTATAGCAACGTGATGGCGCTGATAGGTCGTTTACCCTTGGGAACTTCTTCGACTAACGTAGACCGACGCTCATGAGGAGTCTGGCGATTGTGCAGACGAATATCCAACCAACGCCCATAAATTTCTAGGCGAGCATAGGCTTTTTGGATGGGATTCAGTCCACCTAGACCGCGTTGTTCTACCCACCAAATGATGATTGTCGCCATCAATATCAACAACATGATGGTAAACAGCGTCACCAGAAAGATGAAGAAAATTGTATTCAGGATGCTGCCCCCCCCACCATTTTGTGCCTCAACATCCGTCACAGCTGGTGGCTGGGGTGATGGTGAAGGCGTTGGCATCAATGTTGGCGTAGCCAGATACTCAGGTGTCGCGGTTATGCCGGGGGCTAATTCTTCTGGACGCTGAGTTGGTGTGGGGGTCAACGTTGGGGCATCCAACGACGGCGGTGTGTTAGTGGGAAGTGGTGTCAAAGTGGGGGTGATGGTTGGCATGGGTGTCATAGTCGGAAAACTACTGTCGAGTGGCTGGTCGCCGGGGCGCTCCAGCGGAATTTCATCAGCCGTTGGCTCAAAATTCACCCAACCATAACCTGGAAAATACACTTCAACCCAAGTATGGGCATCGTTTTCGCGCACCAGATATGTGCCATCTTCATAGTTCCCTTGGGCAAATCCAGCCGACATACGGGCAGGTATGCCTTCCGAACGCAACATCATCACCATTGCCGTTGCATAGTAATTGCAATAGCCGCGCTGAATATCGAACAGAAACCAGGCAATTGGGTCACCACTGATGGGCGGGGCACTGATGGTCTCATCGTAGACGATGGACGTTCGCAACCAATACTCAATTGCTCTGGCTTTTTCATAGGGTGTTTGAGCGCCAGTAATGCTAAAAACTTGTTGTGGTAGGGCACGTACCCGATCCGAAACCAGCTGGGTTCCCTGCAAATAAGTATCAGTAACCCAGGCGGGATAATCCGTGCCTGCTGCTCGCAATTGATCCGCCGTCGCCACACTGGTCGATGATGTAACGGAATAGCGTTCGTTTCTACGCAGGGGATCACGTGAACGTGTAATCAGGACATCGGCTTGTTGACCACTGTTGATACAGTTAGAACCGCCTTCGACACAAATGAGAATGGCTTCCACGGCAATATCTTGCAGAGATCGTACCTGCGGCGCACCATATACCAGTGATGAAGCGGGAATAAAGAGTGTGATCTCTTGAGTAAACTGACGCTGTTCAGCATATGTCCCGACATTGAAATTCATGTCATCGCTGTCTTTATAGGCTCTTACTGATCCCCGACTATCCCAGCCACGTCCATCATAAACGGTGAAACTGGTGGAGCGCCAATATAATCGAATGTCTTGCATATTGCGATCCACGCTGATTTCCATGACCGGCTCTTCGCCCAACTGCACTGCCCCTGTTAAGTCCAGACGGTCACCACCATAATAGTCGGTTGTAGCGATACCCTGCCCTTCCAACGATGAGAAGAGGCGTGTCCAGAGTTTACTGATTTGGGCGAATACATCTTCACCAAGACTGCCACTAAACTTATCCCAAATATCCTCGCCATAGCCAGTGGGCACTAGCCACCCCAACAGCAGAATGACAATCGTCATTACAGCGCCGATCCGCATAAAATTGCGGCGGACTCGCGCGGAATAACGGACACGCTGGCGGCTCCATTCATATTCACGCGTTTGGATGTGGATGTGAATGACCAGCAACAGCGTAAAGAAAAGGAATCCGATTAAATATAGATTGAGGTCCGCGTCGCCTGCATAGCGTTCTTGGTTAATAACTAATACCAGGCCTGGAGGGATAACTGCCCGCCAGACCCGCTCTAATCTGATGAGATGCCAGATGGTGTTATGGGCCAGATACCAGAACAGTATCGACAGAAAAATAGCGAAAATCAGATTGTCTGTCCCTGAACCGCCGCTGCTAACTGCCGACGTCCAACGGTGAATGCGGTCTGCCAGTTCAGGAAATCGCTGAGTAAATGACAGCGGCCCCGGTAGCGCCAGAACATGCGCAATGATGATGGTTGAAAAGCCATATAGCGTGCTGATGAGTAGAGCTGTGAGTTCGGAGAAGCGGCTGCGAGCCAGGAAGAAGCTGGAGAACAGAGCGATGATGATAATGGGTAATAAAATCAGCAGTCCCTCGGTCCAGGCGGCTGTCCTAAGCGCCAATGCTGGCATCCATAACAGCCCCACCGACAGCAAAATCGCGGAAATATCACCCCGCGCAAAAGTACGACGCCAACGACGACGCATATAGCCCAAAATCCTATCGGGTAGTGGTGGCGTTTTTTGCTTGGAGGCTGTTGATGAATAGGCCATGAACGTTAACCTAAAATCCTGACGGATGGTATGTCGATTTGTGAATGAATCAAGCTGTTGGCGAGTTCAAGTGTCGGCGCAAAGACGACCAGCACATCATCCCCCACAACCATTTTACAGACGCTGCGAGTCTCCCCAAACCAACATATGAGATTGTTGCCAGGCAGAATCGAACCACTGACACCCAGCCATCGCCCTAGAAAACTGCCATAATGACTGTTGAATTCCTGCATATCGTTTTCGGTGTCCCAACTCAATTTCCAGAGCATGAGAGATTGATCGTCACTGGCGTATAGCCAAAAACGATCTCCACCCCAGCCAGCCGCTGCCTGATCCACCATATCGGGTTCAAGATGCAATAGTAAATGCTCACGTAGATAGAATTCACCTAATGTATCATCACGGATGAGCGTCCAGGTTTCAGGTTGTTCGGCCAACGCGGAATCCAGCGGTTCCAGGGCGACGGTATGCGGCTGATCGTAAAGTAGATAGAGTGCAGGATGTAAAATGTGTTCGGTACTGAGGGGGGGATGTTCATAAGCACGGTTCACCAGACGCCAATCGCCAGTCTCATCGTACAAAGTTTGGACAAAGCCGAAGCCATCCTGGGCCGGAAATGACAATTCGCGCTGTAGAATGGAAGGCGCACGCTCCAGCGGGTTGTTAGATGGTCGGCCAGCGCGGGCGATCAATTGCTCTGCAGCCAATGGATCATTCTCGATATACCAATCTGCATATAGAAAAGTGGTCAGATGGGCATCGCCTTCGATAAGTGCCCGCAATGCCATTTCACTGTCCATCACATTGTTTGCTGAATCTAGTAAAGCTTTCGTGTTAAAGTTCTGATTCAACAAATCTAGCGCATAATAACGCGCATAGAAAATGGAATCGAAGGGATTCAGAGACTCTGCGTTCAGCAAATAGAGCGTACCAGCGTGCGAATCGTAGAAGCCGTTGGTCTGACTGGTTATCAGGCTTTCCACAGTTGCCCATAAATCTAGATCATGCTGCATGAAGCCGAAAGCTGCATAAAACAGCAAATCGTCTTGAGCATGGGTGGGTGTATAAGTCACTAATGTTGCGTTTACAGCGGCTTCCCCTAACTCAATGGGTGGCAGTACCCGCCGCACGACATCACGAGTCGGCTGGAGGCCACGCAACTCCTGAACGCGCCCTTCGGCCAATTGCAAGTCAGCCAGTAACGAGGATGAAATATTGGGATTGAGGGTGGATACAGGTGTGACATCATCTTGAGCGCGAACTGCATTGCCTAATGTCGATACTACTACAAGCCCAATTATCACAAACCCAATGCTTGCTGCCAGGAGATACTTCACAATTTGCATTCCTCTATGATAGCTATCTATTTACCGATTTGGTTGACGATTACAAGGCGGGATGCTGACGCTCCCTATGTTAACGGATTGGGATGCAGATGTGTATGGTTGAGAGTTTGGGATAAATGCGGTTGATTTTTTCGCGTAGATTTGATTATATCCAGTGTGGATTATCGATAAAACGAAAGCAAAGTTGAATGGCTGCAAAAAAAGCCCGAACCTATTATGAATGTGTAGAATGTGGTTGGCGCTCGGTACGCTATATGGGGAAATGCACGCGCTGTGGCAACTTCGATAGCATGGTCGAAATCGTAGAACACCCCGAAGGTACAGTCTTGGCCGAACATGCCAGAGCCAACGCCGTCCAGTCTCAGCCACGCCGCCTGAAAGACATTGAGGCCGATAGCCGCCATCGCTGGTTGCTGCGGAATGAAGAATTTGCTCGCGTGTTGGGTGGTGGGCTGGTTCCGGGAAGCATTGCACTGGTCGGTGGTGATCCTGGCATCGGCAAAAGCACGCTCCTCCTCCAAGTCGCTACCGATTTCGCTAACGATAACGGGCGGGTGTTATATGTATCAGGCGAGGAAAGTGAACAACAACTCAAAATGCGAGCTGAACGGTTGGGGTTGGCTGCCGAGGAATTGTTCTTGGTAACGGAAACATCGCTGGAAACGATTCTGGGGCATGTTGGGCAGATTAAGCCTGATGTGTTGATCGTGGATTCGATTCAGACAACATATAGCAGCAACAAGACCTCAACTGTGGGCAGCGTCAGCCAGGTGCGAGAATGTGCGGCACAGTTGCAAACGCTGGCAAAAACGACTGGCATCGCGGTTGTACTAGTTGGGCATGTCACCAAAGAAGGCGTCATCGCTGGGCCGCGTGTGTTAGAACATATTGTGGATGTGGTGCTATATCTGGAGGGCGACACATTCCAAATCTACCGCTTATTACGCAGCGTGAAAAACCGTTTCGGCGCGACCAACGAAACTGGTGTCTTTGAGATGCAGGGCGGCGGCATGATTGAAGTACGCAATCCCTCTGAAGCATTTCTGGCCGAGCGCGTGGTTAATGAGCCAGGAAGTAGCATTGCCGTTTCGCTGGAAGGTACGCGCCCGCTGCTGATTGAGGTACAGGCACTCACCAGCCAGACAGCCTATACTAACCCTAGTCGTAATGCGAATGGCGTCGATTTCCGGCGGCTGCAATTGCTGATCGCAGTGTTGAGCAAGCGCGTTGGATTCCGGCTGTATGAACAGGATGTGTTTATCAATGTGGTGGCGGGTATGTCAGTCAATGAACCGGCGGCAGACCTCGCCATTGCACTGGCGATTGCCTCTAGTATGCGGGATGTGCCTGTGCCTGCCGATCTCGCCATTATTGGTGAAGTCGGTCTCAGTGGGGAATTGCGGGCGGTCAGCCAGTTGGAATTGCGGCTGAACGAGGCAGCTAACTTGGGCTTCAAACGAGTTTTGATCCCACGTTCATGGCGCGACAAACCTGCGCCGCCGCGAGGATTGGAATTAATCGAGGCGCGTTCGTTGGCAGAGGCTCTACGAATGAGTCTACCTGGCAAGAACTAGTCGCTGAGGCATCCATTAAGGGCAGGCCACCAGTACGCCTGCCCGATATCATTTCTTTCAGGTTTTTTGTGTCACGAGTATCATGCGCGGGCTGCCATCCTCAAACGGTTGTTGATCATAGTCGCCATAAACCTCGACACATTGCAATCCGTTCAGGCGCAAGAGTAGTTTCATTTCGCTGAAAAATACATAACGTAATACCAGCGGAGCTACCGTGCGGCGCACCATGCCATCAGCTTGAATTTCGTCGTAAATCCAGGTGATGTGGAGTTGCTGCGTCACACGATCCAGCGTACTCACCGATTGTTGCATGACGATATGGCCGGTTTGTGGGTCAACGAACGTGCGCTCCAGGGCGATGGCGTGGTCATCCTGTGTACCAAAGGCTTCACCAGCGTTAGGTAAATCGAAGACCATTACACCGCCATCTGCCAGATTTCTAGTGAGCTGTGCCAAGGTGTGCAGTTGGATTTCTTGATTGGGAAAGTGCATAAATGTGTGGTAGGGCAGCAAAATCATTTGGTATTTGTCGGCAGCTTGGTGCGTGGTGATGTCGCCTTCAACGAACTGTACCCGACGCGCAACTTCCGGCATTGCCTCTGCTTTACGGCGTCCTAGTTCCAACATTTGGGGCGATGTATCGACACCTATACATTGATGACCTTCCTGAGCCAGATGCAGCATCACACGCCCTGTTCCACATCCCACATCAAGGATTGGGCCACCGTAGATCTCGGCCAGACCACTGTATAGCGGGAGATCATCGGTCATCTCCAGGTTTTCAGCATCATAAAAACGTGCAATGGTATCGTAGAATTCGGTCATGGTCGCTCCTAGATGTCGATTGCTTGTGTTATTTATCGGGTGTGGGTGTGCGAGTCTCGCGGGGAGGCAAGATGGGCGACGGTGTGAAGGTGGGCGTTGCGCTGGGCAACGGGAGCGTCGGGCTGGGGGTATAGGTATCTGTGGTAAAGCCAATGGTGGGAATGGCGGTTGGTGTGATAACGGCGGGGGTTGCTGTAAAAAAGAACGTCGCTGTGGGGAGCGACGCTTGGGTTTCTGCCGTCGGAGTGCTGGTGTCCGTCGCCGTGATTGAGGCTCTGGGTGTAAATGTGTTAGTGGGTGTATACGACACCGTAGGAGTGGTTGTTGGTCCGGGTGTTGGGAATGAAATGCCTCCGGCAGAAAATGTTTGCTCAACCGCTTCGCGACTTTCGCCCAGGGAATAAGGTTGGTTATTGATGAGTAATTGCAATCCACTGGCGTTCGAAGTATGAATAGTGATCGTTTCACCTGATATATCCATGCCCTCACCTGGACGCCAGATTCCCTCGAACCGCACATCCCCATCGACTGTTATACGTGCCCAAAGACGTTGTTGGACGGTGATAGTGACAAATAACCCCTCTGTACCATCAAATGCTGGTGGCGTGATCGCAGTGGGCAGAATAATTTCTGTCGGTGTTGGTGAGATGCGGGTCGGGGCGATTTCAACACTCTGAATCTCATTGGGAGGTGGGGTTTCAGTGCGATCCACTAAATCGTTTATGGTGATGACTGCACCGCCAACAATTGCCCCCGTTAAAAGCACCGCCGCCAATACAGCGATTATTGCTTTCATACCCTGACGCTGGCTTTCGGAAAATAGTGCCGGATCAGGGGCGGCAGATTCCGAAACTATCTGAGCCGACGGCATCCCCTTCTTGCCGCGACGTCTCCGCCGTTTGCGCTGGCCGTGCTGCGCCTCTTCATATTGACGAACCAGCAAATCGGCATCTAAGCCAACTTGGTTGGCATAGCTTCGCAAGAAACCGCGTACCTGAGTGGAAGTGTCGATCAGATGAAAATTGCCATGCTCAATGGCTTGCAAATATTTGACGCGGATGCGTGTCTTCTGCTCGACATCTTGCAAGCTGAGTTCACGGTCTTCGCGTGCCTGACGAAATTGTGTGCCCAACGCTTCAAAATCGTTCATACCCGTTGACAACCCGGTTAACCAAAGATGGGCGTCAACGACGACGCCCAATCTTGTTTCACTATAGCCAGCAACGTGTTAATTGGTTGCCGAATTGATTATTCCGACTCAGCAGGGGGAACTTCCAAAACTTCGGTGGACGTGCCAACTTGTGTAGCATCGGCGTCCATAACCTCAGCGTCAACAGCTTCGAGTTGAATTTCATCAACGGCCTCAACTGCTGGTTCAGCCTCTTCAACTTCTAGTACAGCCCCTTCCACCGTGATCTCACCCTGCAAATAGGCTTCCACATCTTCCTCTGGCAAGATAATAACCTTGACCATTGGAGCCAATTCTGGTCCCATACGAATGGGAACGAGGTGTTCACCCAGTTCGCGCAATGGACGTTCACTGACACGGCGACGGTCGATGTCGATATCAGTTTTCTCGTGGATAGCCTCAGCAATATCCATCGTTGTCACCGAGCCATAGAGCTTACGATTACGGCCAGCTTTACGCCCGAATACCAATTCTAGGCCTTCCAGTTGATTGGCAACACCGATCAATTGATCGTTCAATTCCTGGCGACGCATAGCTGCCTGCGCCAATAATGTTGCATTGCGGCTCAGTGCTTCGGGGGTTGCTTTGATCGCCTTGCCGCGTGGGATCAAGAAGTTGCGTGCAAACCCATCAGCAACATCAACTACATCACCGGCCACGCCGTGCATGTAGACATATTCTTTTAAAATGACCTTCATAATCAATCACACCTTGATGGGAATTTCTCTCTGAAATCAGCACCGTATCATAACAAAGATGACTACCCCATTCAATACCTGCTTTTGACCTGGGTGTACGATCAAGTATCGAATGGGGAGGTTGCTAAATGTCTAGATTCCGCACGTTTCTGGCGTGGGTTTGAATGAAGCGTTTGCGCGGTGGCACACTGCTGCCCATCAACATATCGAAGGTATGATCGGCAGTGGCCTGATCCTCAATCTGTACCTGCAACAGTATGCGATTATCAGGATTCATCGTGGTTTCCCAGAGTTGATCGGGATTCATTTCTCCCAGACCCTTATAGCGTTGAATGGCGAATTTATCGCCGTCCAACTCGTCCACTAACGTATCGCGTTCTGCATCGCTATAGGCATAACGCACCTTCTTTTTATGCTGAATCCGGTAAAGTGGCGGCTGGGCAATGTAGAGGTGACCATTCTGGATAAGCGGTGTCATATATCGGAAAAAGAAGGTCAGCAGCAACGTCGTGATATGCGCTCCATCGACATCTGCATCGGCCATAAGTATAATGTTATGGTAGCGTAATCTGGTGATGTCAAAGTCGTCCCCAATTCCGACTCCCAGTGCGGCGATCAACGACCGAACTTCGTTGTTATCCAGAATCTTATCCATGCGGGCACGTTCAGTATTCAAGATCTTACCCCGCAGAGGAAGAATCGCTTGGAAGTGGCGGTCGCGCCCTTGCTTGGCCGAACCACCCGCCGAGTCACCCTCGACGATATACAACTCGGCCTGCGAAGGATCACTGCTGGAACAATCGGCTAGCTTGCCAGGTAGGGTGGTATTTTCCAGCAGATTTCCCCGGCTGTTACGTACCAGGTCACGTGCCTTAGCTGCTGCGTCACGGGCACGTTTGGATAGCATACATTTGTCGATAATGCGTCGGGCATCACGCGAGCGGGTTTCCAGGAACTCGCCAAATACATCTGACAGAACCGATGATACGGCTCCCTGTACCTCGGCATTCATCAGCTTAACTTTTGTCTGACTTTCAAATTGTGGATCGGGATGCTTGACACTAATAATCGCTGTCAGCCCTTCCAGTGTATCATTACTGGAGAAATTAGCATCACGCTCTTTCAGCAGCCCGGCTTTACGTGCATAAAGGTTAATCGTGCGGGTAATCGCCGAACGCATTCCTGTCAGGTGACTACCACCATCCGGGGTGTTGATGGTATTGGCAAATGCCAGTTCGGTGTTCGTCGAACCATTAGTGTATTGCAGTGCGACTTCCACCCCAACTTTATAAGCCTTCTTAGGATCATCCTCGTTGAAAGGAACGTCGCGCTCGACATAGACAATAGGGTGCAGTTCGCGGCGGTTGCGGTTCAGGTAACGCACAAATGAACTGAGGCCACCTTCAAAATAGAATGTGATTTCGGCAGGAATGGGTTGTACGCGTTCGTCGCGGACGGTGATGGTGACGCCGCTGACTAGAAAGGCAATTTCACGGAATCGCTGCACCAGTGTGTTATAGTCAAAGTCTCTTTCGGGAAAGATCTCAGGGTCGGGCAGGAAACGAATCGATGTGCCGGTTGGCTCGCCTTTTTTCAGCTTTCGAACTGGCTCCACATTCATTATTGGGCGGCCTTGTTGATAATCTTGCCGCCACAGCATTTTGTCGCGCTTGACTTCGGCCCGCAGGTCTATGGAAAGTGCATTTACCGCCGAAACACCAACCCCGTGGAGACCGCCCGATACTGAGTAGGCTTTATTTTCGAACTTAGCCCCCGCGCCGATTTTGGTCATGACCAGTTCCAGTGACGAGATGCCCGTTTC
Organism: Aggregatilineales bacterium; assembly: GCA_965215855.1. GTDB lineage: Bacteria > Chloroflexota > Anaerolineae > Aggregatilineales > J027 > J027. The sequence continues at coordinate 2,853,791 of CBDCER010000003.1, forward strand.
TGGGTGAGTGCCTACCGGAATCCCATCGCCATTGTCGTTGACGCTGACTGAACCATCATCATGTAGAACCACCTCAATGGCACCAGCACGGCCTGCCAATGCTTCATCGACTGAGTTATCAACAACTTCGTAGACCAGGTGATGCAGTGCCCGTAGATCAGTCCCGCCGACATACATGCCGGGACGACGGCGAACGTGGTCGACGCCTTCGTATACCTGAATACTGCCCTCATCATAATTGGGTGTTCTATCAGTCACCAGATTGTCCTCCTATGCAACAAACACACTAACCACTGGCCTATCACTGGTCTGCAAGTGGTGGTTCCGAAGATTAAGAAAGGGGGGGGATTCTAAAATTAGGGCAGATGATGTGCCATTACTATTTTTGCTTAACATATGTTCTATTATACCGCAAAAGACGCTTAAAATCAATGGAAAACCGTTGTTTTAAGCGCCTTCAATCAGGTTTATTTATGCGGGTTTTGGCGATTGTCAATTACTCAGATTCGTCCAGTAGCTCAAGTTGTATCTGGGACATTTCCACATACGGGTCGCTATCCAAAATCGCCTCATAGACATCCGCTGGATTCGTTTCGTCATCATTATCACTGGCATACCGTTCGGCCAGCAAAAACCAGGGCGCATAGGCGGCCTCACCTTGGCCGGGTAACCGCATCTGCGGAAGAAAATCGAACAGTGCCAGATGCCCATAAACTGCCGCCGAATACTCCGATACGATCACACGTGGTATAACGCCATCGGCCAAGAGTTGATTGATCTCGTCCGGGGTAGCATCATCATTTTGTAGTTCAATCAACGCCAGCACATAATAGCCCCGTGCCCCTGTCACCCGATTGAGGAACACGGCGGTACGGGCATCCTGCTCCGCTTCATCAACCTGACCGAGCATCCAATAGACTTCAGCCCGTTCGGCATATAATTCTGGCAACTCAGACGGATCTTCGAGTTCAATCGCTTTGCCATACCAGTCAATCGCTATTTCAAAATCATTATGATCGACAGCGTAGCGTGCCCGTGCCCGATGGCGTAGCACTTCTTGATTAGGAGCGATTCGCGCACTAGCATCGCTGGCTCTATCTTCCCAATTCCGATGTAGCGCCAAAATCGTTTGCCTCGCTGGGCCAAATTCATCATAAGCCACTTCCAACCCATCCTGCCGGGCAGGATGATGGGTGCTGTCCCAATAGGCGGAACGGGCGATGTCAGGCTCCAATGTCAATGCCTCTAAATAGGATTGAACGGCAACATCATATTGGCCTGTCGCTTCTTGATATTCTGCCAGCTTAAGCCAGTATTGCCAGACATCAGGGTGAATCTCAAGCGCAATAATGATATGACGAATGGCGCTCTCATAGTTGCCTTGTTCTGCATACAGCACCGATAGATTAGCATGGCCCAGATCAAATGTTGGGTTGTCGGTCAATGTATCGCGGTGGGCATCAATAGCTGCTGCAAGATAGGTGTCGGGGTCTTCTTCAGCCATCAATCCCAAAACATAGGCATGGGCCAGTGGATAGAGGTCCAACTGTGGATCAAGCGATTCTGCCCGTTTGATACCTTCCAGGGCTTCAGTGTACTTCTCATCGTTGATGTTACCCAGTCCCAACAGAAAGCGAATTTCGGCCACATCTACCCGCAATAACCATCCCAGGTATACGACTACAATACCCACAACAAACAAACGACTCCAGCGGTAGACCTTTGCTAATGACCCGCGAACTGGTTCGACCGGAGCAACCACGTAAGCTCCAGCGATTAGGATTGGCAGCACCGACGACGAGAGTGTGAAGGTGTCGATCAGACTGTGGATATTGAAAGCGACTAATGCTGCCAGTATTGCTTCCAGCCGTATTTGGTATCCGGCAGAAGCCGCCTGCCACTGTCGCCACCAAACCATCCCAAACGTGCCTCCTAGCCATAGTAGCAATAGCAAGCCGGGCACACCCATCTCGGCGACGGTGTTCATCCATAGGTTATGAGCCGCAACGATTTTGTCCTGAATGAAATCTTTATTGCGGGTTTCGCGGTAAGCTGTTCCGAATTGGAAGATACCGACACCGGTCAGTGGATCAGCTTCAGCCATGTCCAGGGCATCTTCCCACATATCCACCCGGCGCTGGTCACTGGTGGAGTCGGATTGCATGGCGAACAGAATCAGTGCAACCCCGATCGCTAGGATACCGAGTGCCATGCCAATCAAGATCAGGCGAGGCTGGATAACCGCCCGTGTTTGTTGCCAGCGTATCAATCCGAAGCCTACCATCAGTCCAACTGCTGCCACAAATGCCGCCAACCCTCCGCGCGAGCCTGTGCCAATCAACACCACTAGCATTCCTAGACTGAGTAGCCGCAACCCTAGACGATGATCGTCGCGCTCGACACTCAGGCTCCAACCAAATATTAGAGGCAATAGAACAGCGGCATAGTTGCCCAAAATGGTTGATACATTTAGCGCCAGCGATAATTTGTAGCGTTGGCCTGGCGGCAAGCTGAATCCACCAATCTGGAACCAACCCTGATTGAAGCCTGCAAATCCCAAACCAAAATACCAGGACGTGATTTCAACTACGCTTACAATGATGATTACACCAGCTGCCATGAACAGAGCTTCAAATACCCACCGTTGCTGCCCCTGTCGTATCACATCCACCAGAATATAGAACCACAGGATGTGCATCAAAAACGGCCAGGCTTGTTCCAGGCTGACACGCATATTGTGTGAGGCAAGTGTCGCCACACCAAACCAGATAACAATCATCAACAGCGGTCCATCCAGCGGCGTGCGCGGCCACGAACGTTGCTGTCGATACAAAGTCCATATCCAACCTGTGGCGAGTAGGGTAGCGGTCAGATGCAGAACGATACGCAAAACGGCATTATTGGCAGTGTAAGCCGTGCCGCCAATGAAGGTAATGTATAAAACTAGCGCGAGAATGAGAATGCGTTTGAATGGCATAAGTATTCGGTCTCGATGAGTATTCAGTTGTTGAACTGGCACGCAGCTTGCAACACAGTCTCGTATTGTAATGCGACATGCAGCGGGTCGAAATGGCTTTCTGCATATTGGCGGGCGGCCTGGCTATACGTGGCACGCAGCACACCATCATCCAATATCCGTTGAATAGCATCGGTAAGGCCAGCTACATCTCTACACGGCACAGTAATGCCGCCGCTATTTTCAATCATGGTCGCGCCGTGCCCGTCCATTGCTGCAACCACTGGCACACCACAGGCCAGAGCTTCGTATAGCTTGGCGGGAATGGTTCCACGATAGAGATCATGCTCGCCCATCGCCCAAAATGTGAGATACGATGCTGCCCAGGCCGCCGGAATTTCCTCATGGTCAATCCAATCCAACCAGTGGATATTGGGTAATGGTTGTTGTGTCAGCGCATTCTTAAAATAGTCTCCCTGGCTGCCGTTGCCAATAAACACGAAGCGCACATCGTCTCGCGACTGCAACTGACCTGCAACATTGAGCATCGTACCAAAATCGTATTGTGTGGCAAATGTGCCGATGAATGTCACCAATTGTGCATTTCCAAGCTGATATTTCTGCCGAAACGTCTCAGTATCAACATCAGGGCGAAATCGTTCCAGATCAACACCGTTGTAGATTACCTCTAGCTTCTTTGAGGGACCAATGTGTTGCTGAATCTGTTCTGCCCAGCCTGGACTCATGGCTACGATGTGTCTGGCTCGCCGATACGTGAAATCAACGACGCGCCGTGCCAACCGGTAAACCCGGCTGTTTTCGGTTAGTGCGCCTACTGAGAGCAAATGGTCAGGCCACAAGTCTGAGACATTCAGTATATAAGGACGCCGCTTCAACAATGCCAACCAGACTCCGACTAGCGATGTAAAAATCGGTTGTGCCTCAATTAGGATGACATCCGGCTTCTTAATCGCGATTCCGCGCAGACTGGCCGTCAGCATAAAAGAAATCTGGCTGCTGAGTTTACGGCTAATACGTGGACTGGGGGTTGTCCACAGCCAGGTCTGGATTACCCGGATACCCGCCCGATTTTCAACGACTACCAACTGACGTCGATAGCCATCATGGATGCGATTTTGTGGATAGTGCGGCAAACTGGTTAGCACAGTCACTTGATGGTTGCGTTGCTGTAGCAACCGGGCCAGACGGGTTAGGCGGGTGGCGGCTGCACCAGAGTCCGGCGCGAAATAGTTGGTAATCAGGAGGATGTGCATAGTTGTTACCATAGATTGCGGATGCTATTATTGTTTTGTTTATAGCGCGGCATGTGGATTGGAGCAACCATTGTCAATCTTCAACCCACTGTCACTGCAATGAAATTCGCAGATCAGAGAGACTTCCATGTGTGGGATTGCCGGATATTATCGCCTGACAGATCAAGCCCGACTGTCTATTGACCTACGTCGCATGACCGATCTACTGGCGCATCGTGGCCCAGATGATGAAGGCTATTTCACCGATAATTATGTTGGGTTGGGCGTGCGTCGTCTTAGCATCATTGATCTGCAAACCGGCCACCAGCCCATCAAAAACGAAGCTAGCACTATTCACGTTGTCTTTAATGGCGAGATTTATAATTATCGCGAATTGCGCCAAGAACTCATCGCCCTCGGTCATCGTTTTACTACCCAGAGCGACACTGAGGTGCTGGTACATGGGTATGAATCCTGGGGCGATGACCTGCCCAATCATTTGCGGGGCATGTTTGCATTTGCAATCTGGGATACTACCGAACAACGTCTGTTGTTGGCCCGCGATCATTTTGGGATTAAACCATTGTACTATGCGGTTGTGGATGGCACACTGTTGTTTGCCTCAGAAATCAAGTCATTGCTGGCCTATTCGAACCTGTCACGTGAAATTGACCTGACGGCGCTCGATCAATACTTATCTATGCAATATGTTCCTGAACCACGCACCATTTTTCAGGCCATACAAGCCTTGCCGGCTGCCCACACGCTGATTTGTGGGATGGGGTTGAATGTCATAACTCAACCCTATTGGTCTTTTAAACCGATGCAATCGCCCTATGCCACTAAGCGCGAGGCCATAGCAGCCATTCAAACCGCTGTTGCAGATAGCGTGCGTTCCATGTTAGTTGCAGATGTTCCAGTGGGGGCGTTTCTCAGTGGCGGCATCGACTCAGCGTGTATCGTTGCCTTGATGACTCGTTTCAGCAACAGTCAACCAGTACGCACATTTTCGATAGGTTTTGGGGAACAGGAGCATCGTTGGGATGAATTGGCCGAGGCGCGTCGTGTTGCGACGTTTTATGGCACCGATCATCAGGAATTTCGAGTTGAGCCTGATATTATCACCTTATTGCCCCAGGTCATCGCGGGTTTTGATCAGCCGTTCGCTAATCCGACGGCCTTATTGTTTTATGTATTGTCTGAACGCACCCGACAGCATGTTAAAGTCGCTCTGACTGGCACAGGTGGCGATGAGATGTTCGGGGGCTATGTGCGTTACAAAGGAATGCAATATTTCCAGCGATACCAGCGTTTACCTGCATCCATGCGGCAAATAGCGGCCCACTTGGCAAGCTATCTGCGTGATGCCACGGATGGACGCCTGGCTACCCAACGACTGAGACGCTTTCTCCAAAGTGGTATTCTGCCTTTTGACGAGGCTTATTTGCATATTATTTCTATCTTGCATGGTTCTCGAAAACAGGCGTTGTATACGCCAGACTTTTGGCAGAGAGTCGGTGAAGGGGATCGGAATTTTATCCAGGAAAGCTTGCAGCGAACTGACCAAGAGCCATTAGAACTCCTGATGGCGACTGAGATGGCGAGTTATCTCCCCTTCAATCAACTGGCGTTTGGAGACCGTATGACGATGGCGCAATCGTTGGAAATGCGTGTGCCTTTTGTCGATCAACGAGTGGTTGAAGTAGCGAGTAACATTCCATTGCGATGGAAATTGCAGGGAGGCATAACCAAAGGATTGTTTCGGGAGGCGATGGCACCTTATTTGCCGATTACGATTTACCAGTCACCCAAACAAGGTTTTAATTTACCCATTTCCCTCTGGTTTCGGCACGAGTTAAGAGAATGGATGCAGGCACAATTACAACGGGTAGGCCAACGGGGTTATTTTCGACCGAGAGCTGTTCAGCAGCTTTTTGAGGAGCATGATACTGGCAAGCGTGACCATTCCTTGTTAATTTGGGCGCTGGTCGTGCTAGAAATGTGGTATCAAGCCTATGTACAATGAAAGAAGCCCAGCAAAGGGCCGGGCTTCAATTTATCGCTTCGGAATGATCGTCACGCGCCGATGATCGCCATCGCCAATACTTTGCGTAGAAACCTGTTCATCATGCTTCAGTGCCATGTGAATGATACGGCGCTCATGAGGTGGCATGGGTTCCATCTCGATGGTACGGCGACGGCGGACGGCATCTTGCGCCAAACGATGTGCCAGTCGTTTCAATAATACTTGGCGACGGGCTTTGTAATTCTCGACATCAATGATGAAGTTTACCCGACTTTGCAAATCGCGTCCCGCAATCAAGCGTGTCAGATATTGCAGCGCGGCCAGAGTTTTGCCACGATGCCCAATCAACAACCCTAAGTCGTCGCCCTTCACATGCAAGACCCAGGGACTTTCTCTATCATCATCGTCGTCATCATCAGGCAAAGTGCGTTCCACGGCAATATCAGCCTCAACATTCATGCGATTCAACAATTCATGCAGTGTCGCCGTGCCCAACCGCACATCTTCCGAGAGTTCAGTTTCATCATCACTAACCACCGCTTCGCGCAGCGCCGCAGCGTCGTGGCTGGTTGATGAAGAGTCGCGCTCATCATCAGTCTGCACGGTTGGTTTCTCAACGGGTATATCTTCAGGTTCTTCTGCCACCGAGGGGACAAATTCTTCGCGTTCGCTGCGGGGGGGAAGGGCTGTTGTCAAGCGCACTCGCGCCAACTGTGATCCGAAGCCCATCAATCCGCGACGCGGTTCTTCCAATATTTCGACAATTACGTTTTCACGAGCGACATCCAAAAGTTTAAGCCCTTCATCAATGGCTTCCTCAATATCAGGGCCGGTGGTTTCCACCGTGCGTGTTTCGCTCATTTCTTCTTGCTCCTGCTTGAAATTTGACTAACGCCGGGAACGGCTACGGGATTTCGAGCGTGACCGGCCACCGGAAGAACGCTGTTTGGCCCGACTGCTTTGCTTGCTTTGTTTGTCGCCTTTGGGCGCGCTCGATTTAAGTTTTGTTACACTGATGCCGGGTTTCAGTTGGCGTTCAGTTCGCTCAATGGCTTCAGCCACTACTTGTTCCTCGATGCTGCTCTGACCGTTATTCTGGCCCGAACTCTGGCCCGAACTTGCTGCCGGAGTAGCGGCTATGGCAGATACATCATCTTTTTGTGGGGTTTCACGCCCGATTAAGCGCCGGAAATCAGCTTTGCCCATTGCCGTATATTGCACAATACCGATGATATTGGACGTAATGAAGTAAATGGACAGACCCGATGAATAGGACAGTGCTAGAAACCCAAACAGCAATGGCATAAACGTCGTCATGGAACGTGTCATTTGTTCGGCTTGATCAGTGGGGTCTGGTTTAGCACCGGGTTTCTTGGGTTTTTTGTTCTTCTGTTTAGCGGGCATGATAAGTTTTTGTTGCACATAGGTTGTCACAACCACCAACACTGGCAACACATAATAGGGATCGGGCAGGGCCAGGTTTAGCCACATGAATGTATTATTCATCGGAACCAGGTGATCCAGGCCACCGATCATGATGCGGTCTTGTAGCTCCAACAACTGCCGGGGGCTGGAAGCCAGCGTGGCAATAATCGCCCGCCACAAGCCGAATAGAATCGGCAACTGGATTAGCAGCGGTAAACAACCTGCAAAGGGATTAACTCCATGCTCGCGATAGAGTGCCATTTGCTCCTGCACCAACCGTTCGCGGTCATCCTTATACTTTTGCTGCAACTGTTTGAGCTTGGGTGACAACTCTTGCATTCTCTTCATGGAGCGTTGTTGCTTGAGTGTCAAGGGCAAGATCGTTAGGCGGATAATGACCGTGAAGGCCACAATCGCCAGCATTACATTTTGCCCCAACAAGCGATAGAGCAGTAACAACAAGGTACTTAGAATATCGACAATAATACCCATTTATTTGCTCCTGCCCGCCTTAATTGTCGTACTCATACGACCAGATCCGTTCACCCTCGGTGCTGTTAGCATTTAGCCGCAGTGCCAGAACCATCCTATCCGATTCTTCTGTGCCAACTACAATCAAGCGTTCTTCACCTGCACTGATCCAGGTCAATTCGGAAACAGCACGAGTGTCGGCTTCATATTTCCACCGCAACTGTTCACTGCGCTCTGAAATCCACGTTAAGTTGAGGGCATAAATGAAGCCATCTTCGCTACCAACTATCAAAACTAATCGCCCTTCGGCATCGTCTACGATCAACGGTGTGGCTCGCACAGGTTTGTCTTCTGTCAACTGGCGTTGGCTGGCTTCACCAAACCCATCTTCAGTTAATTCAAGTTCATAGATATAACCAGACAGGTCTCCGAAGTATAACATATCATTATATAGCGCGGGACTTCCCCACACCCACCCATCAGTCTCGAAGCGGTCTACAATTTCCCCTTCTAGGCTTACAGCCACAACTTCATTGTTCATCGTGCCCACATAAATGCGTTGGCGATCACGATCCAGCGTGATATTGCCAGGAATGCCACCGCCCAGATCAATTACCCACCGTTGGGAACCATTAGCTGGGTTGACACCATAAATGTGTTGGTCAAGCGAGGCGACAATCAACGTGGGATCAATGCCGAAATCTTCGCCATCCAAATATAGCGGTTGGCTCCAGACGCTATGCTCTGTCTCGAATTCCCAGGCAACTTCTGGGGCATCAGCACCTTCAATGTCGGAAATACCCAGTGCCGTAATACCACCTTCGTTGCCAAAAAAAAGTGTGCCATTACTCAGACTCACTGGCGCAATGACACGTTCACTGCTGCCAAAGGTGAAGCCCAAGAATTTCGTGCGTTCTGGCTCATAAACCCAAATGCCATCGCCAGTTTCAAAGTCGATGGCGTGAATACGGCCCTTGAAATCACCAACATAGACTCGGTCATCAACAATTAACGCTGGCGCATAGAAATCGGTATCATCTTCACCTTTATAGCGCCAAATCTCGGTTCTCCGAATTGTGTCCTCTTCGGTGATCTCGGTACTTAAACGAACTATGGTGCGTTTGTATGACACCACTACCGAGTCATTATCGGCTGTACCGCTGATGCCCGGCCAACTTTCGCTGTTGCCAGAACAAGCGGTAATCAGCAGTGCCAACAAGATTAAGGCTCCTATTACCCAGGAGCGCGGGACCAGATGTGGCATTTTCATTGCAGGGATTCCTCTTTCAGGCTTTTGCACGCCGCTTGTCCTTCTTACCTTCTGGCACAGGATCATAGCCGCCAGGGCTTAAACCATGACATCGCGAGATGCGTTTGATCCCCAACCATGTTCCGCGCAAAGCACCGTGGCGTTGAACGGCCTGATAAGTGTAATGGGAACAAGTTGGATCATAACGACAGGCGGAAGGAAAGATCGGCGACAGAAATTTCTGATAGAACCGTATGAAGCCTAACGCCACATATCGCATGATGATCTCCAAGCCTAATTATGATGCCAAAAGTGTAGTACGGCGCAACAGACGACCCAATGCTGTGTGGATTTGTCCATAACTGGCCTGGGCAACAGGTAAGCGGGCAATCAGGGCCATATCATAGCCTTGCGTCGTATCCTGTACAATCATGGGTTCGTAGTGACGCAAAGCCTCGCGCAGGCGACGCCGAATCTTGTTGCGTTGTACGGCTTTTCCCAGGCGACGACTGACAATCACGCCATAACAATTGTGCTGTTTGTCGTTGGCGCGATAACTGAACACAAAGAGCGGGTGTCGGACAACCTGTCCTTCGGCCCGCAATTGTTCAAAATCGACTCGACGCCGCAGCCGCAAATGACGCTGCAAAGATCAGGAAGCCTTCCAGTTCACTTTCTTCACATGGGCACGCTGTACGGCCAATTGATGACGGCCTTTAGCCCGCCGCGCTTTTATCACTCGACGCCCGCCGCGTGTGGTCATTCGTTTGCGGAAACCATGGACACGCGCACGACGCCGGATTTTGGGTTGCCAAGTACGTTTCGGCATAACTCCACCATTTCAAAATGTTAGCCTTACAAAAGAAAAACGCCGATGGCGTTCAGGCCAATAAGTATAGCGCACGTGAATCAGACGGTCAACGGTTTTCCGTTCACCCCTCAGAGTGCTATAATCTTGGGATAAGTTAGAGAAAAGTTAGTGGGTGTCATGTTATTGAACCAATCGGTGGGAGGCATTGGGTGACCCGCACACTGGTTATTGCCAATCAAAAAGGCGGCATTGGTAAATCGACATCGGTGCTTAACATCGGGCGTGCCCTTACAGAACAAGGGTATCGTGTTTTGCTGATTGACCTGGACCCTCAAGGCGGATTGACCGCTGCTGTTGGTGTCGATTCGTATAGTGTGCGCCGCAGTACCTATTCACTGTTGATTTACGAAAATACCTCACTGGGGCGTTTGATGCGTCTCGTCAGCAAGAATCTAGCCCTGTTACCTGCCAGTATTGATCTGGCAAGTGCTGAGGTTCAGCTTGCCAGCAAACGTGATCAGGTGGTCCGTCTGAAGCGTGCCCTGGACCAAAATCGGGTTGCAGTGGCGTTCGATTATATTATTATTGACACGCCACCCGCCCTCGGCATCTTGACGGCCAATGGTTTGGTGGCGGCTGGTGAGTTGTTGATACCCGTTCAATGCCAATATTTAGCAATGCGTGGAGTACGAGGATTATTGGATACTACCCAACGTATCCAGCGCCAATTAAACCCAGATTTGCGAGTGACGGGTTTATTTGCAACCATGTATCGGGAAGGGTCCACGCACGCACAGGAAGTGGTGGATGAATTGCACGAGGTTTTTGGATCACAAATGTTTCAGGCGATTGTTCCATTAGCAGATGTGGTGGCCGAAGCACCTGTAGCCGAACTGTCGGTTTTGGATTATGCACCACAACACCCGGCGTCTCAGGCGTACCGGGCACTCACACAAGAAATTATCAGTCGGGGAGTAAACAAGCGTGAGTCATGATGACGATTTCAAGCGAGCATCGCTGCGAGGACGTGGTTGGCGGATATTGCGCGGACAGGATCAGCCTGATGAACAGTCCCCGATTTCAGATGATTTACAACTGACATCGGATGAAGTCGATGATTTTCTGTCTGCTGGCCCGCCTCCTATTGGAATGATGATGCCCTTATCCTCGCCAATTGAGAAGGATTTGGACATGCCACTGCCTGAATCAACCCTTACGCCTCCAGCACCACCACCTGCCGAGGACTATGCTTCTCCCGTTGCCACACTGCCATCTCAACCAGAAATGGCTGCACCTGAAACTCTTGAAAGTGGATACCGGCTACCAGTGGAATCAACCACAGGCAAGACTGATTTGGAAAGCAGCGAATGGGCCGGACTTTTGACAGAACAGGACGAAGCAGAATGGTTCACTAGTGCTGCATCAGCTTCTGATGACCCATCGCTGATTCAACATGCGGATGATGTTCTTCTCACTTCTGCCGATTCCGATCAAGACGCATACGTGACTCAACCCCTCGACCAGGAAGTGCCTGAGATTAGTGCAACTGATGAGGCGCTACCCCTTGTTGAGACAGGTGATACTGCTACTAATGTTGTCCAATTGGAGGGGCAATCTCGCCAGACACGGGAAGGTGTCCAAGCCCTAATTCCCGATGCACCAGAACGTCCAGCGCAATTGTCCGAAATGCCAGAATCGCCAATGGCGGCCTCTGCTGATCAACCCTTCCGCTCTGAGGGAGTAGGGCCAGTTGGTCAGCGCAACGAAGGAATTCCCTTGATCGAAGACATTGATCATCCCCGTATGGTTGATCTGGACGGCGCATTACATTCGGTGAAGGGGGTTGCATCCTTGATTCCGACTGCACCGGAAACCCCTGCTGATGATCTGGGGCCGGATCTGGTTGTTGTGGCAGACGAAGGTCATATCAAAGGCAGTGGTGGCATCTACGGCCTGGGGATGCGTACTATGCCCCAAGCGGAATTGCTCGAAAGTCCATTTGGTAGACCCGTTCCTCGCCAACGCTCTGAGGAACTCTTTGGGCCAACAGGTAGTGCTGATCCGGTTATCCTTGATCAATTGGTGGATGATGCCCAGATTCAGCAGGCGTGGCAGGCAATTAAAGATTTGCAGGAAGCCATTGCTGATCAACCACCGCTGGATCGCACCCGTACCGATACCTATCAACAAGAATTGTTGCGGGCCAGCGAACTGTTGTTGCAATCGCGTGAAAATTATGATGATTCGCGGGCGATTTTATATCGGGTTCGCACGGATTTCCGGCGTGACCAACAAATTGAGGCCGATGTTATCCGGTTTCGTCCTTTGTTGTTGAAATATCTGTTGGGATGGTCAATTGCCCTGGTTGTATTGGCTTTTTTCAAGGGATTTATCAACGATGTGGCCGATTCGATTGAGGCTCCCTTCCTGGCAGCAGCTTATCTTCCTGCGCTTTTTGGGGCGGCAGGCGGTCTTTTCCTGGCCTATTCCACATTGAATAAACATACTACCGTGCGCCGCGACTTCGACTCAATCCACGTTCCCTGGTATTTGTTTACACCGTTGATCGGTATTTTGATGGGTTTCTTGACGTTCTTGCTGGCGGTCGTTGGCGTGGCAACCACCGTTACCCAAGACCTGACCGACCCTGACACACTGGAACAATGGCCGGTCGCTATCTGGTTGTTGGCATTCGCGGCAGGGATGCAGCAAAATTGGGTGATCCAACGTTTACGGGTACTACGTGGTGAATCGAATAATGGGCCAGCGTCTGATCGACAGTAACCAATTATCATGCACGATTTTGTGTAGGAGTTCTGTCTGAAAGCACCGAATTCGACTCGGCATAATAGGAATCGGATGGGGTAAGTATTTAGAGAACATGGGGCGTGGAAAGTTGCGCTCCTTTTTGTTGCTTGAAACATCGAGATAAAGCCAACCAAGGACAAAGATTGAGAGGTCATTCCAATCAGAGTTCATACAGACAATAAGTTCAGAATATTGCTAATCGGCAGGCGAGCCGAGATGGGTCTGGATCCGATAATTGTGGCCTGAAAAATTAGACAAGAGTGGTGGGCAACACGAAAGATATTCACATTACGTTCGCTCAGATGATAGAATGCGCTGCGGCAGACACCGGAAATAGGGATGGTCTCTGAGGTGTTGGCTATCGTTAAGTGTTGCTGTGGCTTGAGAAATCGAGTCCTGAAAATCCTGCGAAACATAGTAGGGAGAATTGATGAGACAGTTAGCAAAATGGTTGCCTTTAATCATACTTGGCGTGTTGGTCATGGCAGCCTGTGGTGGCGATGAGCCAGAAGTAGAACGTAATGAATTTGAGGTTGCCGACCCCATTACCGAGATTGACTTCAGCGCGGCAGATGACATTGAAATTGGTGGCTTCGATGATGGATCAAGTCTGCTGGTGCGCGATGGGCAATATTTGGTTAGCACAACCAGCACCGAAGGTAGTCGCTATCTATATGGTACGCTGAATGACCAGTATCCTGAGTTAAAAAACGTGGTCATTGAAGTTGAAACGACTCCCCAAGCCGGTGATGAAAACAATTGGTTTGGTGTGATGTGTCGGGTGGATGAAGAGGGAACGGGTTATGCGTTTCTCATCAGCGCCGATGGCTTCTGGGGAATTTCTCGCACTGATGGTCGTAGCTTGGAATTCCTCGAAAATTGGCGTGAAACGGATGCTATCCGCACTGGTCGAGAGACCAATCATATTCGGGCTTATTGTGTGGGCGATTATTTGGCGTTGTACGTCAATGATGAGTTCGTTGGCGATCACACCGACAGCCGAATCGACGACATTGGCCGTGTAGCATTAATGGCGGGTGGCGTGCGCGATAACAGGATCACTGTGGCCTTTGACAATCTGGTAATACAGCCCGCCAATCGCAAGGGCCAGCCCAATACTGCAACCCCAGCCCCAGTTGAGGAAGCATCTCCCGAACCTCAAACTACGTTGGATGTGCCATCGCTCGAATAGACATGATACTCGCCGGACGGACTACACAGTTCGTCCGGTTCGCGTTATCCCCATTCCCCCTTTACAATATTCTTAGAATTTCTCCAAAAACTTGAAGGGTTCATTTATGTCCAAGAAGAACATTGGTATCTTGACAGCAGGTGGCGATAGTCCCGGCTTGAATGCCGCCATTCGGGGCGTGGGCAAAGCGGCCTTAAATGCTTATGGAATGAGTATCATCGGTTTTCGAGACGGCTTCCGAGGGCTGGTCGAAAATCGCACAGTGCAACTGAATCGGAATGCGCTATCTGGCATTCTGACCATAGGTGGGACCATCCTGGGAACCAGCCGCGACAAGCCGCATCGTATGATGATGGGAAACAAAGAAATGGATATGACCGACGTCATTATCGAGAACTATCAGAAACATCAGTTGGATGCACTGGTATGCCTGGGGGGCGGCGGCACACAGAAAAATGCCTTCCGGCTGCATCAGAAGGGCCTGAATATTGTCACCTTACCCAAGACCATTGACAATGATGTGGCGATGACCGATATGACTTTTGGCTTTGATACGGCGCTCAACATCGCCTCAGAAGCCATTGACCGCCTGCACAGTACCGCCCATAGTCACCATCGCATCATCGTCGTGGAAATTATGGGGCACAATACCGGCTGGCTGGCGTTAGGAGCTGGTCTGGCGGGCGGGGCCGATGTCATCTTGATCCCCGAAATCCCCTATGATATAGACCGTGTGGCAGAAGCGATCCGGCTGCGGAGCATTGGTGGCAAGGGATTCAGCATCGTGGCGGTATCTGAAGGTGCAATGTCCAGAGGTGACTACGATACGCTACAAGTCCTCAATGAGCAAAAGTCAAAAGCTAAATCCAAAGAAGATAAGGATAAGCTCAAAGCGCAGATTGAGGAAGTGGAGTCGCGGCAGGTTGAAAGCACCCTGCATGTGACGCATCAACTTGAGGAACGTACTGGCCTGGAATCACGATTGACAATTTTGGGACATGTTCAACGTGGCGGAACGCCGTCACCAGTTGATCGTTTGTTAGCAACGCGGTTGGGGACGGGGGCTGCCAAATGTATCAATGATGGTGTCTATGGCGTGATGATTGCGTCTCGCGGCGAAGGCGTCGAGGCTGTACCATTGGAGAAAGTAGCCGGTAATCGTAAATCCGTACCCTTGGACCACCCCTGGATTGAAAGTGCCCAATTGGTCGGCATTAATCTGGGCAACTGATCCTTGTGATAGAAGCTATTTTTTCATCAACGTCTGGAGCAACTGCGGCCATGTCCAGTATGTCTCAGGCACATCAAAAGGAAGTGCCGCCAACTCTTGCGAACTGCGGTTGAGCGGTGGCATCGGGGTAACGGTTCCTACCATTACAACCAGCACCACGGCGATACCTTTGGCCGTAATCAAATCAAACATTGAGTCAAAACCTGCTGCTGGACGATCCAGCAAGGTATCTCCCAATTGGCACGCCACAAACGCACTATAAAACTTGCCAATGTCTACCCCTTGTTGATCCTGGCGAAATCGGTGGACATCTTGCCAGGGCTTGTGTGGATGCGATTCGTCCATATCTGCGATGAGTGCCCCTGTTTTTTCAACCGTGATGGCTTCGGGCGAGAAGAAGAAGACATAACTGTCTTCGGTGATTTTCCGCATCGAAACCGCATTGGCAATCATCTCGTCATAATCCTCTTCGCTCCGGAGACCAACTTGGGGACGTCCGTCACCATCCATGTCATGTATGACCGCCATTTTGCTCTGGCCCAGGAAACCTTTCGCCCAACGCAATCCCGGCAAATCATAGCGAATAAAACAAGCCATATCAGCGCCAGTTTCACGTTCGTAGGTATCGTGCGGATTTCCTCGATCTGTAAACGCTATCGCAGATATACGGAGTGGTTCTTCGGCATCCACAACCTGGCGATCCAGTCCCATTTCCATATAGGCCAGAAAGCGTTCTGTCAATGTGGATTCATGGCGAATGGCGTCAATCCGAAGATTACCCATCGTGCGGGCAGCGGCCTCGACAGTTACGTTATAGACGTATTGAGTCAGGTCATGTAGGGCATTGGATGTACGCGCCAGGGCACGCTCTTCAGGATTAGGTTGCTCGTCAGACATTCGATCTCACTTTGTTGTTTGGACAGGTTGTGGAAGCGGTTCCGAATATAGCACCTGGGATAACTCATCGCAACGGTCAGGTCGAGCGACACGCATATTTTTGATTCACTCGGTAAAATTCGTGTGGAAGTTGGCTGAGGTAGCGTTGGGTTTTGTTCTGAGGTATCGGTGAAATGAACGATCAATACCACCTGAATTGCAATCAAAATTAAGATGAAGGCAAACCCCACGAAAATCAGACGTAAAATCGTGATAGACTCTTTATCGGGCGCTGATGATATGACCGTGGGTTTTCGCGGATACGCAATCAGCCATTGCTGCTGGTATAACGTATCATAAGCAGCGCGGCGCTCTGGTTTGATGAGCGTGTGATACGCTTCGTTGATTTCTTTGAAGTGTTTAATCGCCTGTGGATCGTTCGGGCGCATGTCGGGATGATATTGGCGAGCCAATCCGCGATAGGCTTTTTTGATTTGTTCGGAATCGGCGTCTGGGGCAATCCCCAAAATCCGATAGTAGTCTTTAGGATCGGTCATTTATGCCTGATTATCACACGATTTATCAAAGCCGTGCAGCAGATTATGAGTTACTAGTCAGTCGCGAGGACTATCAAGGTAATCTGCCTCGTGCCCTGAAGGCTATCCGCCCACTGGATGATTGCCAGGTGGTCGAGTTGGGAGCCGGAACCGGACGAGTCACCCGTTTATTGGCCCCGCGTGTCAAGTCTATCATAGCCTTCGATATTTCGGCGCATATGTTGTCGGTTGCGGCCACAACCCTAGCCGAAACTGGATATACCAACTGGCAATTGGGGGTTGCCGACAATCGAGTCTTGCCTCTTCAAGCGTGTGTCGCTGATATTGCACTTGTGGGCTGGAGCCTGGGGCATTTTGTCTCATGGTATGGTTCACATTGGCGGGACGAAATCGGCAAATCCCTGGCTGAAATGCGACGGATATTACACCCAGACGGTGTGTGTATCATTATTGAGACACTGGGAACTGGTGCAACGACCCCAACACCGCCCACTCCTGGATTGGCTGATTACTATGCGTGGCTGGAAAACGACCGCAGCTTCAACCGCCAGGCCATTCGCACCGACTATCTTTTTGAGTCATTGGCAGAGGCCGAACAGTTAACTCGGTTTTTCTTCGGCGAGGAAATGGCGGAACGAGTGGTACACGAACAACATCTCATTTTGCCGGAATGCACAGGTATTTGGTGGTCATGAGTGTTCAATGCGTTTTTCCATGACCAATCCATCTTCACCATCACTGTAGAAACCCTGATGGCGCTCAATATGCTGGTAGCCAGTTTGTCGATAAAGGGCAATGGCTGGTGTATTACTGGCCCGCACGGATAGCCGAATGCGTTTTGCATTGATCTTCTGCTCAAACCATCCTAATAAGCAATGCCCTAATCCCTGGCGCTGATACACCATGCCGATACCAATCGTGATAATCCAGGCGGGTTGGAAGAAAGTCTCGCGGGAACCGGAAATAAAGCCGGCCAACTCGCCACCTGGCGCAAGTAATTTGTAGTTACGGACGCCCGGCGAGAACATCAAGAGAGCGATTTCAAATGTGGAATACGCATCCTTCGGGAAAATTTCGCGTTCCAGGCGAACAATACGACGCGCGTCGAACAAATGCGCCCGCTGAATCTGATAATCACCACACGCCATGCTTAGGAGTAGGCGGTGTATTGGTTGCTGGACTGCACTTCGTCCAGAGCTTCAATCGTGTCTTTGAGTGAGAGAACCTCGTCGCGGATATCCTGTCGCAACCGGCTAGTGCGTCGTCCATCAACCTCTTTGGCATCCAATAATTGCACCTGAGCATAGATTGTGCCGAGCGCCGTGATGGTGTTTTCTAGTTGGATGTCGGCTCGTTTGATGTTGGTGTCTAGCGCCTTCAGATTGCTGAGTTGTGTTTCTTTGAGACGAATGGTCTCCTGCAATTCGGCCTTGACACGCTCATCGGTTTCGTTTTTTAGACGTTGTTGCAAGACCTTCAGATCATCGGGCACTCGCGCCCGATCCCGATTGATGAGCGTGTTATCTTCATATAGATCAATGCGCCGGGCAACCTTATAGATCTGCTCAACCCAATCCCGAATTTCGCTGACTGTCGAATCAATCTGTACCCGCATTGCACCGCCCTGTTGCAAACCGAGCTTTTGGATATTGTCCACATATTCCAGAGCTTGTTGCAAGCGTTGGCGTGCCCGCAGGTTACGGATGTCAGCAGGATTGAATTGATGAATAAACAAGCGGTCTACGGCTTCAGTAATGGCATTCGGATCACTGAGCGTTGCCATCACATACACCAGCATCCCCACCATACCGAATACCAGCCATAATGCCGTTGGCAGTCCCAGAAAGCTGATGTTCAGACCAAACCCAAGCAGCGCCACAATCATGATACTGGCACTTTGTGGACTCATCAGTGCCGAACGAAGCAACATACTCCGAGCTTGTTTAGCAGGTGTCTGCCGACCGGACATCGCCACTCCTTAATGTTTTAGGCTGTTTTGTTGATTTGAAGGCATCTTGAACGAAAAACTGCGGCAATCACTCCTCAAGCCCCAGGCGTTTACGACGTTCATCCAGTTGCAACTCAATTTCGCTTTGCCCGATGGCTTCCTCGACCTGGTTTTGCAAGCGGCTGGAAGCGATTTCAGCTTCGGCTTCGGCACGATCCAATTCAGCCAGAATACCTTCGCTCAATCGGGTGATGTCATCGTCGCCAAGACCTGCCAGATCATCTAGGCTACGGATGGTGCGCGTGGTTAACTGACGAGCCGCAGTCAATTCCAACAACGCCCGCAATTGCTCACGTTGCTGCTGGGCAGACATTAAGCGGGCTTCCAGTCTACGACGTGCATCCATCAGGCGCTTATATTCTTCCTCTTGCGCCATCCACTGCTGACGATATTCCTCGGCGATCTTTTGCTTGTTGTTCAGATCAGTCTGCGCCGCCAGCGCCAGCTCGTTTTTATTCTTAACCAGAAGCGTATCAATATCACGGTCCAATTTCTCGACCTGAGCTGCAAACTCGTCATATTTACGCTTGAGTGTTTTCACTGTGCCGCCAATGGTTGCCGCTGTATCTTCCATATCATCCAGATTGCGTTCAGCCTCGCGGATATATTCGTCAACCACCTTCAGTGAATTGTTGCGGAGGGCTTTATCAAGTAAGGCGTGCATATTAGCTGAAATCAACGTATTAAATTTCTTCAAAATAGAAGCCATTGGCAGCTACTCTCCTTGAGGCTATTGCTCGTTTATCTCTACGTGCCGTTGCTGGTAAAAGTTGCGCTTATTGTAGCATATCATATTCCCATACCGACAGGATAATCCCATTCTGTAGGGGGTAACACGAAAAACAGCCCACTGGGATTGACAGTGAGCTGCAATGATTAATTTTGCTCAGAACCTATTCTTCGAGGGTAATCTCGATATCGCCGCTAATGATGCCCTGAATAGTTTCTTCCGCCAGTGTTTCCAATTCATCTGTCAATTCAAATGAATCACTGAACTCTATAACCAATCCTTCATTCTCTAGTGACAGTGAATAGCTAGTGCCGCCCAGTGTGCCTGCTTTGATGAGATCAATCATCGGGAATAGGATCCGTTCCCAATGGTAAACTTGGAATGCAACACCGGCCTCTCCCGCTACTTCAGCCTGATTGCTTTGTGTACCCAACCACAGAATATTCCCATTTTCTTTGGCGATGTCGATTGGCCCGACGACCATCTGTGCTGTGCCTGTCATGACATCGACGGCATTTTCGACATACGTCTCGGCAATTTGGCTAGCACGCGGAACATCGCTAAATGAACCGATATAGCTGACTGTTACCTCAGCGTCTGGGTTAGTGGCATTAACACCTGCCACGAAGCCATCCACATAACGTTTGGCATCGCCTACCTCAATAGGGCCAATAACACCAATGGTATCGGATTGCGTCAGACTGGCCGCGAGCACGCCGTTGACATATCCGCCCTGTTCCGAAGCAGCTTCATAAGCGAAAACATTCGCTAGATCAAAGGTATTGAGATCTGTCCCCCAGGCAAACGAGATTTGCGGAAATTCTGTTGCCAGCGCCTCGACAATAGCTCCAAATTGCGATCCATGCGCGATAATCAGATCATAAGCGCCCGATTCAGCCCATGCTCGCATAGCAATTTCAGCGTCGTCTACAACGAAAGTTTCCGCTTGAAAGTCGAATTGGAAATTCTCTGCGCCCAGCTCTTCCTGTACCACGAGGAGAGCTTGGTGCATACTCTGGCTAAACGCGAGATCATCAATGGCACTCGGCGCTACTACGGCTACACGGAAAACAGTGGTTGTCGATTGTTCTTCTTCCGAGTCTGACTTATCCTCCTCATCGTCGCCACAAGCCGCCAGTACCACCAATAACCCGACGACCAACAGAACCAAGAACCAGAAGTTGCGTTTGGACGTCTTCATGATTTAACGCCTCCTTATTTTGGTTAAATAATTTAATCAGGACATTCGTGATGGGTCGTATATGTGCGATTATGTAACACTTGCATCTCGCGTTCCGGGAGTTCGGCTTTTGCTTCCAATTTTTGAATTAAATCCAAAAGCGGGCGAATACTGAAAGGTTTAACGACGTAGGCATTGACGCCCACACGACAGGCACGTTGCAACAAATCTGGGTTATCAAGCGCAGATAAGATCAAAATAATCATTTTGGGAAACCCCTGGCGAAATTGCTCGGCCAGGTCCAGCCCATTTGCATCTGGTAGTTCAATATCAATTAACGCCATTTCCATGGGCGTTTCCTGACTCAGCCGGGTGGCCTCATCCCCTGTTCCGGCTTGATGAATATCATACGCGCCTTTCATGAGTGTGAAATAGAGCAATTCACGATTGTTTAAATCATCATCGACAATGAGTATCTGTTTGGTCACTGCGTCTTCTCGCCCCATAAGCTATCTGCCTTTATTTTAGTGCTTACCGAACCTCCCAGACAGGTTCACCATTGATGATTCGTTCAAATTGATCAGCAAATATGCTGCTGCGGAGTGGTTTACCCAGGAAACTGTGGAAACCAGCATTTCGAGCTGCCGCCATTTCAGCCGCATGAGAGGTATACGCTACCACCGGCACATCCTGGAATTCAGGATAAGATTGAATGAGCAACAAAACTTCGTAGCCTGTTGTGCCGGGGATTTCCAAGTCAAGAAAGATAACATCTGGCACAGGTATAGCTTCCAGTGTGTCAGCTATTTGGCGACTATCATAGACCACATGATATTGCACACCAAGATAGTCAAACAAACTGAGCAATACATCCGTATCGGTGGCGTTATCTTCAATAATTAATGCGTTGATATTTTGGTAGGTCATGGCTATCCTGGCGCGACGATTACGCGCCCTCCTTTCGACAAGCTATGCCATTAGGTAACGAACCAGATTGATTCCCCTTTCAGGATCCGTTGTAGCAAGTCAGGAAAATGCTTCTTGCGAACAGGTTTGGCAATCAGGCCATCAAAACCTGCCTCGCGGAGTCTTTGTACATCAAAGGCCATTACACTCGCAGTCATAGCGATGATAGTAGCGGTTTTATAGGCTTCCTCCCCCCGTAGCATGGTCAGCATCTCGAAACCATTATGTGGTCTAATATGCACGTCTAAAAATATCACATCAGGTACAGTCGGCAAGGCACGCACACGTTCCAGGAAATTTTCACTGTCTTCAAATATGATGACATTGGTATAGCCCATCATATCTTTCAACATCAGGGTAATGACATGTCGACTCATCATATCATCTTCTACATAGAGAAACGTTGGTTGTTGATTTGGCGTGTCCATGTCGCTCAACTGGTTTCAGTTTCCTTTTGTTCAGCTGGTGCTTTGATAGGCAATATAACGTGGCATCTTGTACCAACATTAGCCGCACTATCTATCCAAAGGCGTCCCCCATGCGACTCAACCAATAGCTTAGAAATTGGTAGCCCCAGACCGGTTCCAGATCCAGCCGTTAAACCTTGTTGACCCTGGCGAAAACTATCGAATATCACGGCTTGATCTTCAGGTGAAATACCAATACCTGTATCGCGCACGATGAGATGAACCGTGTCGTCTTCACGCTGTGCGGAAATGTGAATCTCGCCGGATGGAGTAAATTTGACAGCGTTCGAGATCAGGTTCAAAAGCACCTGACGGATGCGGCGTTTGTCACCATCAATAACCGGTAAATCTGCTTCGAACCGATGGTGTATCTGAATGTTAGGTCGGTCTTTGGTAAGCCCTTTGGTCGTCGCCATCATACTTTCCAGGAGATCGTTCATATCCACTTTTTCAACAAAGAGATCCATTCGTCCAATTTCAATTTTGGTCAGATCCAGGATATCATTAATCAAACTGAGCAGGTGATCCCCACTAGTGATGGCACGCCGCAGCGTTTCCTCTTGCTTCTCATTGACCGGCCCCAGGACACCATCTGCCACGAATTCTGTGAAGTTCAAAATAGCATTGAGCGGGGTCCGTAGCTCATGAGACATATTCGCCAGAAATTGCGACTTCACGCGGTCGGCTTCTTCAGCCTCGGCCTTTGCTGCCTGCGTTTCTGTGAACAGATTGGCATTGCGGATGGCAATAGCGACTTGTTCGGCGAGTGTTTTCAAAACCTGAGCATCTTCATCACTAAAGCGATCTTTTGTTTCCGATTGTATGTCGAATATACCTAAGAGATCACCACCGCGTGCCATCGGGATGACAAATTCCGAGCGGGTATTAGGCAAATTGGGCAGGGGTAAGAAGGCTGGCGTTGTAGCAACATCGTTGAGTACAATAGCTTCTTGCTGGCGAGCTGCCAGCGCAACCACACTCGGCTCAGCGTCTAAAGCAATTGGTTCCATGGTGGTGGTCTCTAGTAGTTCACCTTGAGCATTGGCTCCTGTAGTTGGAATTAGTAGTTTGCGTTTGGCATCATATAAGAAAACAACAGTCGCATAGAATTTGAAGCTGCTAGCGGTGAGTCTTGCCACCTGTTGTAATAGGTGTTCATTATCTAATTCTGTAGTGATTTGTTGCGATACATCCGCGGCCACGCGAAGATCACGGGTTCGGTCTGTCACCCGTTCCTCCAGTGTTTCAATAAATCCGCTCAAGCGGTTGGTCATGCTGTTAAATGATTCAGCCAGCGCACCAATTTCATCACGTGTTGTCACCTCAGCACGAACCGATAAATCGCCTTCCTGGATGGTGCGGGCAACGGCTGCCAGGCGCTCAACCGGCCTGATGACACGCTGTACCGTCAGGAATCCTAACACAATGGCAATCATCAGTGCGATAGCAGTCACGATGGCAGCCACCGCTAAACCTTCATTCGCCTGCTGCAAAGCCACTGAGGTTGGTTGTTCAGCAATGACAGTTAACTGTTGTTCACCGAACTGCAAGTTTTCTCTGGCGAAAATGACATCCTCGCCCGATAGTCCGACGGCACGTCCATCCTCGTCCGGCAATTCAATGCGGGTTTCTTCAAACACCACAGCCGGGTCGCTATGGGCGACGATCTTTCCGATGGTGTCTATCACATAGACGGTTTCTTCATCCCGAAACTCCAGCCCAGCAATGAAGTCCCAGATGGTGCGGAAGCGGAAATCAGCCACTACCACATAGCGCAATTCACTGCTGACTAAATCATTCACAGGGAGAGAAATAGTAATCAGTGGTTCACGTGCCGCTTCGCCGAAGTAAATGGGGCTGTAGTAAGATGCGCCTTGCGTTGATGGAATCAGAAATTCGGCGTTGTCGGCTCGATTAACTAAGTCGCCCTCGTCTACAACCCCAAAACGTGAAAGTCGGAATAGCTCTTGCCCATCTGTGTCCAGCAGTGACAGTTCCAGATAGAGTTGTTGATTGGCGAGCAGGTTGTTGAGAACGATACGCTGTTCGCGTTGTTCCAGTGCAGCCAGATCATTCACATCGGATAATAGCCGCAGTTCACTTTCGCGCTCCTGAACAAATCGGTCAATCTCAGCGCCAACACGTTGAGCGATTTCACTTTGAGAATCGAGTGATTCTTGTTCCAGTGTGGAAAAGCTACGCAATGTCAGGATGGCGCTGATGGTGACAACAGGAATAATGGCAAGGCCAATGAAAGAGAATGTTAGACGATTTCGCAAACTCGTGAACATTGAATGTGTCCTAAATAAAGGCTAATCCATGACAAAAATGTATTGCAAAACGCATTGGAGCCGAAGACTTTCCACCAGTTGTTTAATTGCACATTGTCCTTAAAGATTATCAGAGAATCGCCGTTGGTCCCAAATTTCACAATTTGGACAAAGTGACTTTGTGGGATTTTTTAGTTGACTCTCACAATCGCTATGCTACACTAAGCACATCATTTCAAACAACCTAAAACACTGATGGAGTCACAATTTCCTGGTTTGGTGTTCACAGAGAACCATCAATTGCTGAAAGATGGTAACAACACTGGCAAATTTCCACTCCTGAGTGCCTGCAATCCCCGCCCTGTGCGGTGCTAAGTAGGTCGGGTTCGCCCGTTAGCGCGTCTGAGTTTATGACTCACCGAGGCTGTTACTGCGAAGTCGCAGCGAAATCAGGTGGCAACGCGAATCCCTTCGTCCTGAGTGTCGAGGGGATTTTTTATTTGCAAAAGGAGCGCCTATGGATTCACGACAGGTATTCGACTTACTCATCTATATTGTCATTGGAGTTGGCCTGATCCTGGCTGCTATCCGTCTATACCAGGACTTCACACGCCCGCTACCCGATGAAGATGCCGAGTTATTTGGTATTGGAAGCGCCGAAGAACCTACTGAGGAAGGAAAGAATCATGCTTGATATTCAACTGATCCGTCAGAAACCCGACTGGGTCAAAGCGCAAATGCGTAAACTGAACGATCATGATGCACTGGCCCGAATTGATCAAATTCTTGACCTTGATCAACGCCGCCGGGCATTGCTAACTGAAGTTGAGGAACTGAAGGGCTATCGCAATAAACTCAGCAAAGCCACCGGACGACTGCGGGGCGATAAAAAGACTGATCTGGAAACGCGCCTGGGTACAGCCATGGAAGTGCTATTGGCCTTGCAACAGAATAACTACGGGCGAGCCATCGAGGTATTTGAAAACCCCAGAGCGAGTGCAGAACCCGATGAAGCCGTTTTCAACCAGACCATGAGCGATGTCTTTGCCCAAATGAAAATTCTCAGCGAACGCATCGGTGGTTTAGATGACCAGGTGCGCGAAGTGGATGCTGCTCGACAAGAACACTTGCTTTGGCTACCGAATATACCCCATGAAAGTGTTCCTGTTGCGGACAACGAAGAAGAAAACGTTATTCATCCAGTGCATGGCGAACTGCCCACTTTCGATTTCGAGCCACAGGCTCACTGGGATCTCGGCCCGGCGGCGGGCATCATCGACTTTGAACGCGGTGTTAAACTGGGCGGCACGCGCTTCTATATGCTGGCTGGCATGGGCGCACGCCTACAACGCGCCTTAATTAACTTTCTGCTGGATGAACTCATTGACACCTGGGGCTATCAAGAAATGTACGTGCCACTAATGGTCAAAGAGGACGCGATGTACGGCTCCGGTCAATTTCCTAAGTTTGTTGATGTCAGCTATCGCGTTGAAGAAGCCGAAACCTACATGTTACCCACTGCTGAAGTCGCTATTGCCAACATGCTCGGCGGCGATATTCTGAGCGAGGACCAATTGCCCTTATTCTATGTAGCGCACACCCCCTGTTTTCGCAAGGAGAAGATGAGCGCCGGACGAGATGTTCGTGGTATTAAGCGCGTTCACCAATTCGAAAAGGTCGAGATGTTTCGATTCACTCGCCCCGAAGACAGTTATGCCGCGCTGGAGGAAATGACTGATGTTGCTGAGACACTCTGTGCTAAGTTGGAGATACCCTACCGGCGGGTGGAAATTGTGACAGGTGATCTGGGTTTTACCGCCACCAAGAAATACGATGTGGAGATGTGGGCACCAGGTTGTGGCGAGTGGTTGGAAGTCTCCTCTTGCAGCAACACAGAGGACTTTCAGGCGAGGCGAGTCAACATTAAATATCGTCCAGTAGGTGGCGGTCAGACACAGTTTGTTCATATGCTCAACGGCTCTGGCCTGGGGATTCCACGCGCACTGATCGCTGTTATGGAAAACTATCAGAATGCTGATGGTAGCATTCGTATACCAATGGTCTTGCAACCTTATATGGGAGGGATTGAGGTTATCGAACCCCGGTGAATCTCTTAAAGCGTCTGTGGGCTTTTGGGTTGTATCGCTGGGCTATGTTTCGGCGGGCGATGGGCATCCGCACACGCAACCGACGGCATTTTCTGGCAGCCGAACGTACATTGACAGGCGTCTTAATACTGAATATACAACACATCAAAGCTCGCACCAATCGCGGCCTGATTCGCTGGCGTGAATTGGACAATTGGTCAGGAGCCATCGTTGACTTTACACATCTCCTCGACCAGCAACCTGACCACTACATCGCTTTGTTCTATCGCGGTATGGCGTTCTATCGGGCGGGGGATTATCGCGCCTCCGCCCTGGATCTTGATACATTTATCCGTCTTGCCCCTCATTCACGCTGGGTACATCATGCAGCTATTCAATTGGAAAACCTCCACGCTATTATTGATGAACTACCCAAAATGCTACCGCCACCCAAACATGATTTAGACTAAGGGTAGTGGTGACACATTAACTCATAGGAACATTCCTCGCTGCTTTTTCTATTCGACAACAACAATGGAGTCTATCGCAACACGCAGTGAAACAGTTTCCTGTTGAACCCAATATGTTTGCCCGGCGGGCATTTCAAGCTGCAACCAGCTTCCATCAGCCAGTCGTCCGGCAATCCAAATATATTGCCCGGCTGGAAAAGAACCCCCTGTGTCGAAGTCAAGATTTGGCTCATAGTACCATTCAGTCTCACTCGTTAGTTGTGCCATTGGTGGGTCAGTAAAAGTCGATGTTGTTTCAGGCACTCCCCATACAACATGGGTGTTCCCCATAATTTCGATCAGCCATGACCAATCGGCTGAGAAATAATAGCGACTGGTGTATGACACGATGCTTCCTGACTGAGAACCAGTCCTAAGATCAAAAACGTCGATGGTGTTGAACTCTTCATCATAGGCAGTTGCATGTGTACCGCTAGCGTTAGCCCATAGCTCAGAATGCTGCCAGCGAGTCGCCCATAGTTCTTCACCAGTCTCTAAATCAAGTGCCCGGAATGCCCGGTTGCGATCTTCAGTTTCAAGCTCTCTCCAATTGGAGACGGTTTGTAAGAGTATGAGACGGTCTGCCTGCTCAATCACATAGCCCGTCCCTGGAGATTCAAGGGTATTGATAAGCTGCCCAGTTGTTTTGTCCCAAAAATAGACCACCTGTGTATCACTATAGATGACCTGATCCTGGGCAATAATCGGCCAAAAAACGCCGAGTTGCACTGGCAATTCCAAAACAGCCCGTGCATTGAACAACGTATTCCAAACAATCGGCGCATCACCATAAGGGCGATGAATGAGGATAGTTGCCGAATCGAGCCACTTGTAATCGTCCACTTCGTCATCAGACTCGGCGATTATCGTACCGGTTGCGATTTCATATACAAACAGTTGTTGATAGGAGCTAAAGCGATCCTGATGCGGTTGTAGGAAAGCGATATAAGGCCCACGCGCAATTCCACACGAATAATCAATCGACCATAACAATGCAGCATCTGCGATCTGCCAGATGGCGCACTTCGGCGTTTCGGCTCGCCGCCAATAATCAACAATCACATATTGTCCATCAGCACTAAATGTAGAGTCAGCATAAAGTCGTTGAGGCATATCACCCGGAATCAGGGGGGCATCAAGAATACTGACATTTCCTGTTGCGCTAATTAACGCTCCTGTCGCGCTGTTGTAAAACGAGAAACGGATTTCCTCGTGCGTATCGGGATTGACCGTCTTAGCAAGTAAGATCGAACTATCGGGGGAAAACTGTAATGTCTCTAGTTGCCGCTGTTCGGGCAATTCGACTCGCCACTGAATTTGACCACCTCGAATATCCCACAACACCAACCAGTAACGATACATTGGTTCTGCCTCAACTGGCATCTCGTCGCTGTCACTGGAATCAGTCGCATCGGTTTCCGCCACAGGATCAGGGTAAATAACCTCAGTTTGCACACCAGCAATATAAATGCCATCGTTGCTATAGATGATGTTACTAGCATCCACCGTGAAGCGTCCCAACGGCTGAAAATGCACCAGATCGGCAGCATCGCCTTCTTGTGCCTTTGCCACCCAGGTTGAACTCAATAACACGAGCGTCAGAAACAATTTCATAATTTTCATTGGTGTCCTCCGTGAAAACAGCAGCTGCTTTTCACAGGCTACCGCTTACGGTTGTAATGGAACTAAGAGTTGTTCAGAATCACCATTCACCACAGGCAAAGCACCAACATCCGTTTGGGCTGCAATGGTGATAAAGGCAGCAGATACCCACGCCTTCTGCATATCCGGCAGCACCACTGCCAGCCACGCCATATCAGCACTACGCCCGATCAACGTGACTGGGATATTGGAGGCCAGTTGTCTCACAATTTCCGCTTCGGTGGACGGCCAACGTCGCGCATTTACCTGCGATGTATGGATTACTGTGCGTGATGGCCCTTCTCGTTGGAACAAGACCTCTAATACAAACGGCAACCAATCAGTCGGCGGCGGTGGATCACCAATGCCTTCACCGCGTATGGCTGTCGTCGGGCATGGCGGCGGTGGTAGTCCTACGAATCTGGATTCAGCGACGACACTCCCGCTATGGTAATCTACCAACCGGATATGGTCGTCCAGTCGCTTGCGGACATAGATATAGGAATAGTTGCCTGGCCCCAGATTGTGACAGTTTTCAATTGTCACTTGTGTAAATTCATGACAAATCAGGAGATCAAGTCCCCTGTCCAGAGTTGCTTGTGCTTCCGATGGCAAAGAGTTTGGTGGAAAAGCTGTATTGAATGCAGTATTGTTTGGCAAACGTTCAGTGCCCGGCGCGCCGTCACATACCATCTGATAGTCAGAGATTCGTAACAGGGGATCGGGAGTGGTATGCGGCGCAGGGAGCATCGCTATATCGTCATCCCAGGCTACATCAGCATTGGGAATCCATAGCTGCCCCTCACATGGAGAAGCGATTACCAAGATACGATCTCCTGCTGTTGCCAACCCCAATATGCGTTCGTCGGTAGGAATATTACAGGTAAAGGTATTGATCTGCTGGCTAGTCGTACCAGTAACTCCTGCCGTAGCCATTAAATCAGTTGAAGGTGGCGGCGGTTGATCAAGAATAGGTAAATCAACTCCCTCTCCAATGCCCCACACCACAAGATTGCTATTACCATAGCCTGATGCCAGCCGCATCCCATCCAAGCTTATTGCTAATGGACCAGTTGTGCCTTCCAAAACAGTCAGCGTTTCACCTGTCGCTACATCCCATAACCGCACTGTATCATCATCACTGATTGAAACTAGCAGCGTGCCATCACGACTAAACAACAACTGCGCTACCGACGCCCGATGCCCGATAAGCACTCGCTGCTCTTCACCAGTCACCGGATTCCACAGACTGATGGTGGCATCGTCGCTGGCTGTGGCAATGATTTGTCCGTCGGGGCTAAAGGCGATATGTGTGATGGCATCAAAATGACCGGAGAGGATAGCAACAATGGCATCTGGCTCATCATTCAAGATGTTTTCAACTTGATTGATGACAACTGAGTAATTTTCGCTGACTGTCGCGATCAAGCGGCTATCAGGGCTGAATGCCAATGGCATTCTTCCTGGCAATAAATGTTGCTGCGTTGAATCCGCTTCAATTGACCATAAGAGAATGATTTGTCTCTGAGAATCGGCTGAAGCTAGGATCGTGCCAGTGGGGTCAAACTGGAGCGCATCTGCTGCCGTGGAATAGCCCCGCAACGTGACCATCTCAGTATTCTGCTCCAAATTCCATACACGCACCATGCCAGCATCGCCGCTGAAAGCTACCAGACGACCATCAGGACTGATTGCTGTTCTACGCAGTGTGTCTGTATATTCTCCAAACGCTACAACTGTGTCAGCCGTGATATGTTCTAAATGTTGCTCGCGTGGGTTCGTGACGACCAGGCCTTCCGGGCCAAACATAGCTGGGGCGTCGTATTGCTCTGGAATAGGATTTGAGACACTTAAGTCCCATACAGAAGCGATTTCCGTATCATTGCCAGAAATACCTATTAAATATTGCCCATCAGGGCTGAATGCCAATTCAGTGATAGTGTCATCCACAGGCAATACCATTAATGGTCGTATGTGAGATACATTGGCTGCTGTTAGCGTTGTGCCGTCCGGTGATTGTGCGTGACCAGGGGCCAGGCTGATTGTCAGCAGAACCAGGAAAAAACCAGCAATTATGAAGCGCATCACTCATCCTCCTGGGGATAGCCGAGCATGATGACTTCAGAACCACCAGCCACCGCCAACACTGCCGAGCAATCGGCTGCCCAACAATTCGGATGCCAAGCCGCTGCGTCAATGTATCGAGGAACTTCTTGCAGTGGGTAGAATGTGGCAAAGTCCAGAATGTAATCACCTGCCAAAATCACCTGTCCATCCGGGCGTAACCGTGTTCCAGCAGGCAATCCATCACGCTCGATATAGTCAAAAGCACCATTACTGGCAATCAAGCTCCCGTGTCCGTCTGTCATCCAGAGGTAAAGCACCCCGTCTTGCCATAGGCTCATGCCGAGTTCTCGCCCAATATCAGGATATGTGCCGAGAGACACTCCCTGTGCCAGATCCCAATAGCGCAGATTTCCGCCGTAGAACGCGGCGAGATAGTGGCTCTCAGGCGACCAACTCAGAGCAAAGGGTTTGACATCCCAATACCAGCTATAGTCGTACCATTCTAGTGGGAATTGAAAGGTAGGTTGTCCGGTGGCTGTATCATACACCCAGACCAGTGATGTGGCCGTATAGACACCCATTTCAGGATCGGGATAAGTTCCGAAGGCAATCTGACTGCCGTCGGGACTCCACCATACACCGGAACGCCGCCAGATATTTTCAATTTGGATTGTGTCTCCATCGCTGGTGACGTCCATAATTTCGATTGGGCCATCTTCCAGATCAAGCAACAGTCGCGTGCCGTCAGGCCTCCAGTGCATTGCGCGGATGGGTAGCCCATAGGGACGTACAATCTCGCGCAATGTGCCATCACTACCGTCCAGAATAACTACACTGCCATCACGCCGTCCCACCGCGAGTATCTCGCCGTCAGGATGCCACTCTAGCGATGTGATAGATGGCATGTGTCGCCGCTCTTCAGCCAAAATATCGCCCGTAGCATAATCAATCACACGGACCACCGAATCGCGCCCAATACTCACCAGTTGCGTATGGTCGGGCGACCAGTCGAAGTCACGCCCGCCCACCGCCGCAAATCGTCGCAGTTCCGTCAATAGATACGTGTCTAACACATACAAATCGTTTCCTGCGCTAACAATCAAGGTGTCGGGGGTCGTGCCCCACATCACCTGCTCAATGGGTGCTGCGTTCAAATGACGCCAGCGTGCAACCTCGTCGCCACTTGTATTCCACAGTCGCACACTTCCATCATGGCTAGCCGTAAGAATAGCGCCACTACTCGGATGCCATCGCAAGTCGATAATATCCGCTGTATGGCCGATTAGACTGTGATGCAAGGTGAAATCAACAGTAGACCAGAGTTGTCCACGCCCGCCACTGCCAAAGAAGTCCAACGTCGTCGTTGCCAACCAGCGGCCATCAGGAGAAAGTTCAACTTGGTTGTAGCCGGGCGCACCGCCGCCAAAATGGTCGGCCTGCAACCCGCTGCGTGAACTCCATACTCGGATCCGGCCAGTGAGCGTGTTGCGCCCTTCGGCGACTTCTGCCGTAAAAACTCTGGTTCCATCGACGCTAAACGCTACATCATAAACGGTATCACGGCCAACCCATACAACGTCGCCCTCCCGATTGATGACCATCCCATCCTCGGATACGGTTAAACCGTCGGGATGCTGTTCGGTTGGCATATCCCAATCATCACCGCCAGGGAAATCATCCAATAAATTGAGTTCGGTATCATAAAAATAGTTGCTGTTGATTCGAATGCCGTTGGCTGCCCAACGCACACGGTAGGCACTTGAGCGCCCAAATGTCTCACCCTCAGCAACATAAGTCCATAAGGGTTCTAGGCCACCGAAATCAATTTCTGCTTCTGGCAATACAAATTCGGGCGCAGCCGGTGCGTCTGGAATACCGGGGATGTCGTCTTCAGTTTCAGCAACGCCCCATAATAACACCCTGCCATCTACATCAGACGAGGCCATGACATACTTACAGGCAGCGATGTTGGAATAGTCGCAAGTCGAATGCCACGCCATTGCTGTGATTGGGCCGCGATGGCCGCGCAGTACGGTTAACCGTGTCTGGCTGGAAATATCATAGATGATAATGGCATTGTTATCGCCACCAATAGCCAACCGTGAGAGATCATCACTCCATAACAAATCTGGTCTTTGGTTGCCAGTATAAGCTTCCAACAATAGATCACCCGTTGGGGCATCATAAACATAAACGGTATTCGTGCGATCAATCAACGTGAAACGGCTGTAATCGTCAGTAAAGACCATCGCGTTACGTGGGGCGGGCACAGTCTCATACAGCAATTCTCCGGTGAGCGGATCAAATGCCTTGAGGCGATTATCGGTGTCATAGGCATAAATTCGATCACCGTTGGGGCCGAACCACACCTCTCGCCATTCCCATCGGTTGACTTCCAGCCAGGTTTTTTCCTCGGTACGTAAATCGACAATCTCATCGTCGCCAATCACAACAAAGCGCGTGGTGCGTTTGACATTGAAATACGTATTGCCACCGTCGCGTTCATGAGCATTGTCCAGATCATAAAGCCACGCTGTCTGTTTGCCTAAATTGCTGTATTCTTCCCAACGTTCCTGGGTAGCAATGTCCCAGATAATCCATCGCTCGTCTGGAGGAATGTCATCCTCATATTCGGGTGTGCCAGGATATTCAATGTCTTGTTCATAGGTAATGACCAATCCACGATCCTCATACACCTGTTTCACTTCCCAGCGGTAGGGTGGCCTGCTGTAATCAAATACGTATGGATTGGGTTGCAAAAAACTGAGATCAATAGGTCTTGGGTTTGACGGCGACGGCACATAGCGTTGATAGATGGGCTGCTCGCCAGTTACATCCCATAAACCATTAGCGACTATTAGGCCGTTGCCATCCCCTGACCATTCAAGACGTGAAGTGCTGGAAATATAGGCTCGCAGGCTATCGACCACTCCGCCTCGATTAGCTTCGAATATGGTGAGAGTCATATCCTGGGCAGTGGCAAATCGGTTGCTATCGGGTGACCATGTAATAAACCGGACATTCGCCAGTGGGCGTCCTAAGTCGGCAAAATTGTGTAGTGTTGCACCGGTCTCCAGATCCCAGACGCCCATCCCCGGCGATACCCACCGTGCATTCTGTGCCCGGTTCGGCAATTGCTGTGGCGGGCTATTCAATTGCTCAATTTCAGATTCACTGAGAATAATGTTGATGAAATGATGAGCCAGTTCGATGTCGCCCAATTCCAGGGCATCGCGGATATTTTCTGTCTGGACATAAAGTGTGTTATATATGCCAGCCTCTATACCCAACCACCACGCCTCAATTAACGCATACCAAAACGTAGTGTCTCCTTGTTCCGTAGCCAACACAAAGGTTTCATCAAGCAACGAAGAAAGCGCTTGTTCTTCGACAGGAGTTAGCGTAGTAACAACAGCATCATCAGGGTAATTTCCGATGTCATCCCGTCCAATTGTGGGTTCCCAGCGTGTGAGTTGCGCGGCAATGTATCTACCATCGGGGCTGATTGATACAAACTGGTCTGCTCCATAACGGCTGCCCAGGATTCCTCCAGATGATGTGTCATAGTAAGTAACGATCTCACCGCTCAAGGCATCGACCAACATCAAGTCATAAAGAACAGGATCATCGGGATCACGATCCAGAGGAAGTGGGTCTTTCAAGCCAATCACCGCCAGCCAACGCCCATCGATGCTCCAATGAAAATCGCGGACCGTCTCAAAGGGATGAATACGGATAATGTCGCCCGTTCCCGCACTGACCATAACAATGGCTCCTCGTCCGGGGACTGCTACAACCTGACTATCTGGACTCCACTGAACGGCCACGTTCTCGCTGATAAGTTCAGAAATCTCCAGCGTAACTTCGGCTTCTGCCACGTTCCAAATTCGCAGTGTGCTTCCGGCCCAAACCGCTAGGAATTGGCTATCAGGACTCCATGACGGGGCACGAAATTGCCCTAGTGCCAGGATGGGTTCCCACGCTTGTGTGTCACGGATAATAAGCCCGTTCGCTTCGTAAAGTGCCACGTAGGCCATATCGGGACTGAATAGCACCGAACTCGGTGTGCTTGACGCGAAACGCCGTTCGGCTTCTAAATGCATATCAGCATTGTAGAACTGCAATCCCGACTCGCTGGCAACGCCTAACTGTCCATTCAGTGGAGACCAATAGACGGTTGACAGACCACCATAGCCGAAACCGACGCGGGGTATTATTTGGGACCAGGAGTTAGTGCTTTGAGCGTGGCTGTGTTCGCCGATGGATAAGAGGCAAACACCTAAAAATATCCATATAATCCAACGTTTCACAACAACCTCCCAAATCAAGAAAATCATATCTTTAGAATAAGTCTAACTTGCTGGTGTTATATCAAATTGACGGATAACCTAGTGGCAGACTACGCATTCTCTACGCATAAGCTACGATGATTGCCTCTGAAGTTGAAACTGCTCAATTTGTACATTGGATTTATGTTGCGTTTGAAGATTGAACGGTATGCTGAATTCAATGCTTCTAATTTTAGCAATGTGGATGTAGGATGAAGTGGCGCGTCATGCCAAGTTCGTATATCCTTTGTGTACACAATTGGGCGTCAAACAGCGGCAGTTGAGAAGACTCAGTTTTGGCCTAATATGGCTTATTAAAAACTGAAGATTGCAGGTTGTGATGGGTAGGCCATCATGTCAAATCTGCACTTCTCTAGAGAGAATCTGCAACATGGCACTGGGGCGGCGGTGCTTCGGTGTAAATCCGTACAAACCCCTGAATTCAATCATGGGGAGCCGTCACGGTATGTATCAATCCTGGTAGTTATTACAATTAGGTGGATTGTGTTATGGAAAAATACGGCTACAAATTTTCATTTGGTCCCTGGAATATTCACGAAGGCGCAGATCCTTTTGGGCCACCTGTGAGATCTGCGTTAAGCTTCGACTCAAAACTCCCACTTTACAAAGAACTAGGCTTTGATGGCGTTCAGTTCCACGATGACGATGCTGTACCCGATCTAGATGACCTCTCGCCTGCACAGATCGAGGCCACAGCCAGATCCATGCGGCAGAAACTAACAGATGCTGGTCTCGTAGCAGAGTTCGTCGCCCCGCGCCTTTGGGAGCATCCCTTGACCATTGATGGCGCATTTACATCAAATAGCGCAGAATCACGCAGATATGCTCTTGAACGTGGAAAGAAAACGATTGATATTGCACGAGTTCTTGAAACGGACCTGGTCGTCTTGTGGCTGGCAAGGGAAGGAACTTACTTGCGGGAGTCGAAAGACACAGTCGAGATGACCAATCGGCTAGTAGAAGCCGTCAATACCCTTCTGGCTTATGATCCAGACATACGAATTGCAATCGAACCCAAACCAAATGAACCTATGGATATGGCCTATATTCCCACGATTGGTCATGGATTAGCTCTTGGGCTAAGTACTGCAGAGCCTCACCGGGTAGGTGTTTTGGTGGAGTCCGCCCATGCCATTCTTGCGAATCTTGATCCAGCCGACGAGATCAGTTTTGCCCTGTCATTTGATAAACTCTGGAGTGTTCATCTCAACGACCAAAACAGCCTCAAATATGATCAAGATCGGTCATTTGGTGCTGTTGATGTGCGCCGTGCATTCAATCAGGTGCGGGCGCTGGATGATAATGGTTATTGGGAAAAAGGCATGATTGGTTTAGATGTAAAGGCGCTTCGGACACAGCCATCTGAACTGGCGACAACCCACTTAGCCAATAGTATGCGTATGTTTCTACGCCTAGTTGGATTGGTGCGCTCTCTGGATCACACAAAGATCGCTGAATTGATTGATGCGCGTGATTATGATGGTCTCGATTGGTATATTCTGGATCATCTGTTAGTGTAGTTTGGAATTAATCGCTTTGAGACTGGATCAATTGACGATTGGGCTATTGCTCGGGGTACGTTGATTTGCACTATCGACAAGCCCGGCCATTCGTTGAATGCGTTTGTGCCGGGCTTATCGTTTAGGGTTATGATGCGGGTGGTGCGATCTTCACATTCGGATCTTCCCAAAGTACCTGTTCAGCCCCTGCCGGAGCATATACCACGATGAGATGCATTGGCTCAGTACCTCGGTTAATCGTCGAATGGTAGATTCCCTTGGGGATCCATACACAATCCCCTGCTTTTATGCGTACAGGTTCCTCATCATCCAACATCTGGTCACCTTCACCGGAGATAACATAAATCACTTCATCTGCTGTTGGATGGTTATGACGAACGTGACCCTGGTCAACTTGCAAGACAACATGCCCAAAACTGAATGTTGTCCCACCGGTGACCTTTTCAGTCGAAAGCATATGGATAATGCCCCAATCAAATTCAAGTTTGTCAACATCATCGGTGGTAGTTACATAACAGCGTCCAATTGATTGCATATTTCTCTCACTTCAACTCACAGTTTTGTGTCTTATCTGGCTCTGTGAAACCTTAATAACTGTCTGGAAAGCCAAGTTTTCCAGGGCAAAGGATATTATTGGGATCCAGAGCTTTCTTCATCCTGGCAAGAAATTGCATGCCGTCGCCAAACTGTGCCTCCATATAAGGAGCCAATCGCATTCCAACTCCATGATGATCGTTCAGTACCGCCCCAGCACCAAGAGCAGCTTCAACACCTGCATAGAAGATTTTGTCATGCAAAGCTTTGGCGGCTTCCAAAGAATCCGGTCCTGTCAGAATCTTCATGCGAGCATAAATCATTGATCCCCATTCGTACCAGTGCGAAAAATGGGTGTTCAGCTTCATGTCGTACTCTGGTGGTGCAGCAGCCCGCATGGCCTCAGTCGTTGCATGATAGACAGCTTCAACCTTGTCATAATCAGCAACGACATCGACAGTCCCCCAAATACTTGGCAATTCGGGGGAGTAGGGGGGATGATAGAAATCGTAGCGGCGTTCCCACCATGTTTGACCAATGCTATCTGGCAGTTCTTTTCCATTGTATTCGCGGCAGATGTCGAACCCGAGTTTTGCCTCTAGAGCCACTAGATCAGGATATAGACCGTCAAACATCAATACCATTGTGGGCGTGTTGAGTTCAGTTCCAACTGCCCGTGCCAGACTCGTCGAAGCGCCATGAACATCGTACAGGCGAATCACGGGAGGCTTTAGTCCACTCACCATGATGTTTCGACCTGCTTCGATACCATCCGCTAGATTGTCAAAGCTAAATACGCCAAAGACACGTTTCTCTGGTAGATATTGCAACTTGACAGTAGCAGCCGTGACAATTCCTAATGTCCCTTCGGCTCCAACAAAGAGCTGGGTGATTTCTGGACCAGCAGCATGACGTGGAACCGATGGGGTTTGGACAACTTCGCCTGTCGGTGTCACAAACTCGACACTCAGGACATGCTCTTCAATCTTGCCATATTTGGTTGATAGAACCCCGGAGCCGCGTGCTGCAATCGCGCCGCCGATGGTGGCCCACTCTGCTGATGCAGGATAATGGGTGAATGAAAGGCCGCGCTTGTTGAGTCCCTGTTCAAATGATTCGATGACTTTACCTGCCTCCACCACACACACCAGGGATTTTTCATCAATCAGGCGCACGGCATCCATGAGACGCATATCCATCACAATGCCACCGTGCGTAGCGTTCGCCGCGCCTTGAACACCGCTGCCGCCACCCCAGGGCGTAATAGGAATGCGCCGTTCGTTTGCCAACCGCACAATGCGTGCGACTTGCTCCGTAGTCTGCGGCGTAACGGCTATGTCTGGGCGACTCAGGGGTTTATTAGCTGCCGCAGCAGCGATGGAATACCAATATTGGTCGTTGGCGTAATGTATTTGGGCATGATTGCGGGAGAGGACATTTGCCTCTCCAACAATTTGAGCCAATTGGTACACTAAGTCTTGGTCGCTCATGAAGGACGCCATGCCTTATCCAATGTCCAGTCACGGTTGGTAACATTGACATCGACTTTTTCCAGCTCGTCAACGGCATCAACCAGGTATTGAGCAAAACGCGAGAGTGCTGTCTCACCCTTTTCAGCCGTTCCCATGGTCGGCACACCCATCACACCTGAATCGGTAAACTCTTGATGGTCGAAGGGGAAGTTGAAATACTGATAACCTTTGAATGCAGCATCCGGCATACCATCCTGTTTTTCCCAGGCAGGACCTAGCCATCGTGGGGCATGAGCTTTATCCGTAGACGAGCGGTCCAGGCGTACCAGGTCTGGATTATGAGCCAGCACTTGTGCTGTTTCAAGTTCACCAGCATGCCATCCCGGGGTTTGATCTTTAGTGCCTTCCAGGACGTCTTCCAACATCCCGATGTAACGCTCGGCATAGGGCTTGTAGAATGCAATAATTGCGCCAGTCTCATAGCGCAGGCGACGCAATACAGGGTCAATGACCTTAATATTTGACCCATGCCCGTTGACAAAAATCAGACGATTGAAACCGTGATGAATTACGCTGCGCCCGATATCGTAGATCACATTTAACAGGGTGTTGGCCCGCAGTGTAATTGTGCCAGCGCCCCAGCCAGGTTCACGAAGATGTTGAGGCGAGTATCCCAGCCATAGGGTCGGTGTGTAGATAATCCCTGCTTGCTCACCAGCCCGCGAGGCAACTTCTGTAGACGTAATGGTATCTGTATATAGAGGAAGATGCGGCCCGTGTTGTTCCAGACTGGCATGGGGAATAAGGATTGTATCTGAGTGTTTTAGATACTCTTGAACATGGACATAGCTGAGATCTCCCAAACAAAATGATGGGAAATCGAGTTTTGTCGTTTCGCGTGGCATGTAAGTTAGTCCTTTTCGTTGAGTATGAAGTTATTTGTTATACGGCAGATCAGGCTTCCAGGAACCGCAGAGTCTCCTCCAGAACAACATCGGCAAATTCAGTGCTATTGATGTGGGCATTGACTTCACGATACATTATGGTGGAAGCTAACCCCTCTCGTAGCATCGATGCACTGGTTAGCACGATGTCTTCATCCCAGAAGTTCCCGCCGTCTCGATTTTCCATCACCGAACCCCCAGCCATCGGCATAACGACGACCACAGGGCCGCTTGCCTGATTGAGTTTTTGGATAAGGAATCGCACTGTTTCAAGCTGTTCTTCTCGCGTCAGTCGGACCAGTGTAAATTCTGGGTTATGATAATAGGTGGGACGGCCATGATATTGTTCTGGAATCTGATGCGGTGCACCGAACACGACAAAATCCAGGCAGCCTGGGACAATGATTTGTGGGATACCAGCTATTCCCGCCGCATCCAACCGTGAACTGCCGCCATCGTGAAACCCACCTGCAATATAGCCTGCAATTTCACTGAGTGTGAAGTCCAACACAGCACTGAAATAACCTTGCTGGATCAGTTCTTC
Source organism: Aggregatilineales bacterium (assembly GCA_965215855.1). GTDB lineage: Bacteria > Chloroflexota > Anaerolineae > Aggregatilineales > J027 > J027. Next base: position 2,893,934 of record CBDCER010000003.1, read on the forward strand.
CATCGCTGGCCCACCAACACCATTGGCATGAAAGATCACCAAATCAACATCCTGCGCTTCGATGCCTGGTTTAATGTGCATGAGGGGGCGTGTGGTATTGCCCAGCATGGTCGCTGCCAGTGAACGCCGCTGATGTTCGGTAGTAGGCTTCGATTGTTGCGAGGCATAGGTTTGTGCCATGCCTGCAATGGCACTGGCAGTGCTATTGAAAATTGCACGACTGACTGTATTAATGCCCAAAATGTCCACTACAGAGTGCATGACCATGATGTCTTTAGTGCCGATGAAGGGCGCGAATTTGCGATGACCAGAGGCAATCGGCGAAACAATGATTTTGGGAAAGCCAACGGGCAATACTTTCATTGCGGCAGCAGCCAGCACTGCCCCTTCAGCTCCTCCTAGCGAGGTCACACCATGTATCTTGCCGCCTGTAAACAGTTCCAGGGTTAACTTGCGGACACCCGCAAGCATCCCTTCGACGGCTTTGCCACGTGTACCAGCGTTCCGTAGGGCATCAATTGACGTTCCGGCAGCCTGGGCAACGAGCTGGCGACTGAAATCAGCTTCTATCCCAATCGCCTCACCCAGGATGCCAGAATCAAGTACCAAAGTATCGCACCCCAAGGCACGAATTTGATCCCGTAGGTAGGCCGTTTCTGGCCCCTTGGTATCTAATGTGCCGATAAGAAGTACGGTTGGCATCAATATCCTCTAAGCGCCACATGCACGCAGGTGGTTGATTGTGTTTTCAACATGGCGCGAATATTGAGTATCACTCATCAGATCACTGCCGTGATCCCGAATGAACTTGAGTTCATCTTCAGTCGCTTCTGTACCCACGTCTTCGTCTGCTTCAGCCAACGGCGAACGATCAAAAGGAACAACAAACTCACTTGTCAGATAGCCATCATAGCCAATGTCCTTAAGCGTGTCGATCACGGCTTTCCAATCGTAGCTACCTTCGCCTGGTGGACGCCGATTGTTATCGGCAATATGCACATCGACAAGATAGTCCGCTGTGTTGCGGAGGGACTGAAGTGGATCCTCTTCCTCGATATTGATATGGAAAGTATCCAGCGTAACGCCTACATTGCTACGGCCAACGTCTTGCATCAAGCGGATGGCCTGATCGTGACGATTGAGGAAGTTTGTTTCAAAACGGTTCAGGGGTTCCAGGCCAATGGTAACGCCCTTCGGTTTGGCGAAATCTGCAATTTCTTGAATACCTTCGACAGCCCATTGCCATTCGATTTCGGGGTCGGCCATCGCTACGATTTTGCCAACCTCGCTTGGCACCAGCGTCAGGACTGTGCCGCCCATCGCCTCAATCATGGCGACAATTTCTTTGCAGTATGCCACTGACATGTCACGATAGTACGAGTTACTATGGATCAAGTCGCGACCGGCTAACATAATGCTGACGGCTCCCATACATTCGATGTTGTATTTCTTCAAGAGCGCGTTAACCTCTTTGACATCGTATTTTCTGGGTTCGCCCATGATTTGAATACCGTCATAGCCCAGGCGGCTCAAACGGGCAATGGTGACTTCAATCGGCTCCGGACGCATCCAATTGTGCATACAGATTTTCATAGTTGAAATTCTCCTTAAATTGATAAATATACCTAAACGATTATGCCGGATTGTCGATTGTCCTCGGCTAGCCTGGTGCAAGTGCTTTAAATGCGGCAACTTGTGCCCGGATTGCTTGTTCTGTTGGCAAACGCTCTGCACTGGACGCCCCGTAAAATCCGGCGATACCGGGCATTTGCTTCAGCGCTTTCCCGACATTTTCGGGTGTGTCGAACGGGCCGCCGTGACAGATGACAAGACGCTGGCGATCAATGGTCCATACAGCATCGGCTATCGTCATCACTGTATCAATCGCTTGATCGAGTGTCAGGGCTTCTGAAGCTCCAATACTGCCAGCAGTTGTCAGGCCCATGTGGGCGACAATGAGATCGCCACCAACTTCAGTCATGGCCTGAGCCTCATCTACATTGAAGACATAGGGCGATGTAAAGAGGTCCAAGTCATGAGCAGCTTTAATCATGGCGACTTCTTTGTTATAGTCCATGCCAGTGGCTTCAAGATTGGCGCGAAATAGTCCATCGAATAATCCAACTGTCGGAAAGTTCTGAACGCCAGAAAACCCAATGTCGCGTATTTGTCGTAAAAACACTGGCATCTGGCGGAATGGATCCGTTCCATTGACACCAGCCAGAACTGGTGTGTTTTGGACAATCGGCAAGACTTCGCCAGCCATTTCCATCACAATAGCATTCGCATCGCCATAGGCCAGGAGACCAGCTAAAGAACCGCGCCCAGCCATACGATAGCGCCCTGAGTTATAGATGATGATGAGATCAGAGCCGCCCGCTTCTTCAAATTTGGCTGAAATGCCGGTTCCAGCGCCCGTGCCAATAATTGGCTTACCATTTTCAATTTGAGATCGAAGGCGTTTCAAAATCTCAGCCCGCGATATTCGCATTATCTTATCCTCCTAGCATATCGAGGAGTGCATGAGCGACTTGTTCGGCGAATGCTGGATCATTGATGTCGGTTTGCATCTCAATGACCGGAATATCGCTGCGAAGATTCGCTTTTAGTGCGTCCACGAACGCTTGCATTGCTTCGGGAGAATGAAAAAGTTTACCTTCTACATCAATCTCGGAGACTCCGGCCAGAGGAATATATACACTGACCGGGCTGGTGGCAGCGTTCAGTTTGCTGGCAAAGATTTGGCCTAGTTGTTGTGTTTCATCCGGTGTTGTTCGCATCAGCGTGACGTTGGGGTTCCATTCATACAAAATGCGATCTCGGTAGCGTTCTGGAACCGTATCACGCCCCCAAAAATTGCACATGTCAATGCACCCTGGCACTACAACCTGCGGTATGCCTGTTGCAACAGCGGCATCCAGACGATTCGGGCCAGCACTGAGAACCCCACCGCAAACTTCATCAGCCCATTCGGTTGTAGTCATATCCAGCACAGCGGTGAAGTGACCATCAGCAATTAAGGCTTCCATGGTGCGACCACCGGTACCTGTCGCATGAAAAACCAGCACCTCGTAACCAGCGGCTTCTAGGATGGCACGTGCATGGTTTACGGCACGGGTTGTGTTCCCAAACATGGTGGCAGCAATTAAGGGCTTATCGTCATTTACTGCGACTTCCCTAGCGACCATACCGGAAATAGCACCAGCGGCATTGGTATAGATGATACGGCTGATGCGATTTACGCCTGCCACATCAACAATGGATGGCATCATGGTGATGTCGGTTGTGCCAACATATTGGCTCACATCGCCAGAAGCAACCGTAGAAACCATGAGTTTTGGAAAGCCAATCGGTAATCCACGCATGGCGCTAGTGGCGACGGATGTTCCTCCGCCGCCACCCATTGAAACAATGCCGTGAATCTTACCCTCTTGATATAGCTCACGGACAACCCTGGTAGCGCCATCAGCCATAACAGCCATGGCATTGCCCCTGTCGGCTTCAGCTACCAGGTTGGTTAGGGGCGTGCCGCCAGCCTCAGCGACTTGGGCACTCGATACATCGGCCTCGAAAGCGGGTGTTCCAAGTATGCCCGTGTCTACAACAAGGGTCTGATGGCCTTGTTTCTCGATCTCAGTTTTCAAAAAACTGAAATCTTGTCCTTTGGTGTCTAATGCACCAATAATACAGATACACGTATCCATCAGCAGGATCGCATCACTTAGTAACGAATGTCTACACTACGGTTGGAGACTGCTGACTCCACAATCGCATCACAGATAACGGCATTGCGATATCCATCCACGAAGGTGGCTCCATAGGGGGCAACATCAGTATCGTTCACGATTGCCCTGAAGAAATGGTCAAATTCATGCACAAACGAATGTTCCCAACCGATGATGTGTCCTTGCGGCCACCAGTTTTCCCAGTAAGGATGGTGCGGCTCGCTGACGAGGATGTTGTGGAAGCCCTGGGTCGTGTTAGGAGATTCGCCAGCCCAGAATACTTCCAGTTCATTCATGCGCTCAAGGTTAAACCGGATGGATCCCTTCTCGCCGTTGATTTCAAGGACTTCGTGGTTCTTACGTCCCTGGCAAAACCGAGATGCCTCGACAGTGCCCAGTGCCCCATTCTCAAATTCTAATAGAGCCGTAAAGGCATCATCAACATCGACCTTACCCATTCCTTCCGCGCCATCCAGTGGGCGTTCCTCGACAAATGTCTTGGTCATTCCCATAACGCGTTTAGGTTCACCCACCAGGAACCGTGCTAGGTCAATGATATGAGCACCCAGATCACCAAGTGCGCCACTCCCCGCTACGGATTTATCCAACCGCCATATCTTGGGGAACGTGGGGTCGATAATCCATTCTTGTAGGTATACCGCGCGATAATGGAATATGCGCCCCAGCAATCCACTCTCGATCAATTTCTTGGCCTGGACAATGGCGGGCACAAAACGATAATTGAAGGCAACCATGTGCTTGACACCGGCTTTTTCGACAGCATCCAACATACCGCGTGCTTCTTCTGCGGTGCGTGCCAATGGCTTTTCGCAGAATACGTGCTTGCCAGCTTCGGCGGCGGCAATACATGGCTCGGCATGTACATTGTTGGGGCCACCGTTGTCGAACACATCAATATCGTCATTTTCCAGCATCGCACGCCAGTTAGTGTAATGGCGTTCATAACCAAATCGCTTGGCTGCTTCTATGACCGCCGCCTCGTTACGCCCAGCAATACCCACCAGTCTGGGTATCGCTGCTGGAGGATACATCATGTATGGAATTGTCTTCAACGCATTGGAGTGGGCTTTGCCCATAAACGCATAACCCAACATTCCCACGCCGATTTTGGGAGCATCATCGCCAGATGTTTGGGCAGCCATTGAGGTGAAACCGCCACCTTTTTGCTCGTCAGACATGATCGCCTCCTACTTATCGGATGCAAAAGCAGCATCAAAATCAACATCTGAAGGAGTGAGATCCAATTTACGGACCAATCGGAGGGCTTCGGGCGCACCTTGATCGCGGTTCATGTTATTGTCTTCCCATTCCACAGAGAGTGGTCCGTCGTAGCCGACTGCATTCAAAGCTCGGAACACTTTCTCAAATGGCACACCGCCACGCCCCGGCGACACAAAGTCCCAGCCACGACGATGATCGCCGAACATCAAATGCGACGACAGGATGCTATTGCGGCCATCCAACCGATGCGCGGCTTCTTTTACATGTGCGTGGTAAATGCGGTCACCGAATTCATAGACAAATGCCACAGGGTCAACCATTTGCCAATATAGGTGACTCGGATCGAAGTTAATGCCAAAAGCTGGGCGATGGTTGATCGCCTCCAGGGTTTTTTGCGTCGTCCAGAAATCGTAAGCAATTTCTGAAGGATGCACTTCCAGGGCATATTTCACCCCAACTTCATCAAAAACATCTAGGATTGGATTCCATCTGTCTGCAAAGTCTTGGTATCCATCCTCAATCATCTCAGTTGCCACAGGCGGGAAGCCAGCTAACATATGCCAAATCTTGGAGCCGGTAAACCCATTGACAACTTTCACGCCCATCAGCGCAGCGGCACGGGCAGTGTTTTTGACCTCTCCGGCGGCACGCTGGCGTACACCTTCGGGATCACCATCACCCCAGAGACGGGAGGGCAATATTCCCTTGTGACGTTCATCAATCGGATGATCACAGACTGCTTGCCCAACCAAGTGAGTGCTGATAGCGAAACACTGCAAATTGTGTCTTTCGAGAATATCTTTCCGAGACTGAATATATGAATCATCGCTGAGGGCTTTATCTACCTCAAAATGGTCGCCCCAGCAGGCCAGCTCTAGTCCATCATAGCCGAAAGCTGCTGCTTTCTCAGCCATTGTTTCTAGAGGCAAATCTGCCCATTGACCGGTAAAAATCGTAATTGGTCTTGCCATTTGTTCTTGTCCCTCTCTTTCAAAATTTCATAAATGCACACAAACGAATACTGTGCAAAATACTAGTCGCAATAAGCATGAAAGTTACTCAAGGTTCCACACCTGAGTGTTTCGGTGAAACCGGAGATGGAATTGACGACCCAGATCGGACACGTGACTCAACAGCAGCCGCAATCTCACGGGTTGAAAGGAATGCCAATGCTGCGGGAAAGAGCGACATAAAAACCAGGTAAGGGGCTGTAAAATTATTGAATGTATCGTCAGCTTCCTGGATGATAGTTTGTTTCTGCTCATCCCTTAAACCCCGGTTCCATTGACGCTCTGTATATCCATAAGGTGCTTCGGGGCGAGCAATTGAAAGAAAATAGGCCAGTACCAGCGCTATCACAATGCCAGCGGCGATGACGCCAACAATTTGATGACTGATCTTGAATGGCGCAAGCTGGGAGCTTTCCTCCGCACTTTTTGGTATGACATGACTCCACATGATGAATAGGAGCGTGGAGCCTAGTAGCCACAAGAAACTATAGCGGTAAGCGGTTAATTGCTCCGGTTGCAATAGTGAGCCGATCCCCACCACGATTCCTGCAATAATAAGAATCTCGATGGCGCGATAGGTGCGATATGGGATAACGTGGTTGAATCGGAGGGCAAATATGAACATGAAGAGGATATAGCCCAATATCAGCGCCACAAAACGTGTGACAAAGGGTATCGAACTCACCATCACCTTATCTTGACGTGCAATAAAGGGGATTGAATCATCAGGGGCACTGTCTTGCAAGCTTTGTATTGCATCAGGATCATAATCTTGCAAACTTCTTAGTAGAAGTGCGTCACTCCACACTGGTAAAACAATACCTCCAAGAATCAAGAGTATAATTATTGCACTGCCGAGATATTTGATAGGTGGTATGTATTTTTTGGCAATCATCTATTGACACTATCTTTCATCATATGCAAGCCATAAGCACACACTATGCAGCAAACAAATCTCTTAGAAATGCCAGCCCGTTTTCGGCAATATCATCTTGGGTCGGCTCAAACGCACGCCAAATTGCCGCAGCACGAGCAATTGATTTCACCTCGCTAGTAAATGACTCAATAACGACGGGGCCGTCATAGCCAATCGCTTTAAGGCCCTTCTCTACATCATGCCAGGGAACATTGCCATTTCCCGGCGCACCACGGTCACTGCCACAGGCATGGAGATAGGCCAGACGATGCCCAACCGTCACAATGGCATCATAGAGAGACTTTTCTTCAATGTTCATATGAAAACTATCAAGCATGATCTGGCATGATGGGCTATCGACACGGTCAATAACTTCCACGACCTGTTTGGCTGTATTGATAAAACTGGTTTCAAACCGGTTGAGGGGTTCGATTCCCAGTGTAACGCCATGATCCGCTGCCTTTTTCGAGACTGTACTGAGGTTATTGACGAGTGTCTCAACATCCTGGGCGCGTTCGTCAGCCGTTTGCTGCCAGGTACGTCCCACTGCTGAATAGATCGGCCCAACAATAAATTGAGCGCCCAGCGTGGATGCAGCATCTATGCAATGTGATAGATACCCTTTGGCGTTTTCTTGGATAGCTGCATCAGGATGTATTAAGTCACGATCAGGCCCGATGGCAGCGCAAATATTCGCTTCCAGGCCATTGTCCCGTAGAATATGTGCTGCTGCTTGGTAATCTAGGACGGCGGTGTCTTCAATAGGGATTTCAATAAGATCGAAGCCCATTTGCTTGACTTTTGCAGCCAGCGGAGCCAATTTTTCGACTGTAACACCGGCTGTCCAAACCCAACAATTTACACCAAATTTCATATTTGTCCCCTTAATTTATGTCAGCAATCCGCTTACCATCTCCCCCAAAGAAATGGATACGATCATACGAAATATCGAATCTAATCTGATCGTTGATGTTGAACGGCGCGATACCGGGAATAACACTCAATAGCGTTGAATTACCTGTAGCGATATGAATGACAGTCTCGACACCCAACGGTTCCATTAGCGCGACTGATCCTGCATATTTCCCATCACTATGAATACGGATGTCTTCTGGACGAATTCCGATGAACACTTCTTGCGGAATCTCTGTGTTCTCCGGCACGGCAATTTGTAAATCACCATCTTTGATATGGAGGTTCCCGTTGTCACGATGGGCTGTCAGCATGTTAATCTGGGGGGTTCCCACGAGAGTTGCTACGAAGGTCGCCGCAGGCCGATCATAGATGTCATAAGGTGTGCCGATTTGCAGAATATGGCCGTCATTCAAAACGCCGATACGGTCGGCCATCGTCAGCGCCTCAACCTGATCGTGGGTCACAAACAGGGTAGTGCTATGTTCAATTCTTTGCAGATGTTCCAATTCAACACGCAGGGCTTCGCGCAGCTTCGCATCCAGGTTTGAAAGCGGCTCATCCATCAAATAAATACGTGGTCGGCGAACAATGGCACGCCCAATCGAGACGCGCTGCATCTCGCCACCGGACAGCCGTGCCGTTTTGCGCTCCAATAGGTGTGTGATACGCAATTTCTCGGCTGTCTCTTTTACTCGGCGCTCAATTTCAACTTTATCTAATCGGCGAAGCGGAGAGCGCAATGGAAAAGCCAGATTGTCAAATACTGTCATATTGGGATAGAGTGAATATTGCTGAAAAACAAAGGCGACATCACGATCGGAGGGAGCAAGCGCATCGACCTCTTCATTGTCAAAAACAACCGTACCATCATACTGCCGTTCCAGGCCCGCTACGACCCGCAGTGTTGTGGTTTTGCCTGCACCCGTCGGCCCAAGCAAAACGAAGAATTCACCGTCGTTAACAGTGAAGGACACATCATTTAACGCGACAACATCCTTATATTTTTTTGTAACGTTTTTTAGTTCAATCGTACTCATGCTGCACCACCGTTGGGCTTCGGCAAGGCCATTTCAGTTTCTGGGTTGAAGAAACGCACCATCTCTGGCTTCAGGTTAAAATGTAGTTGTGTTCCTATTGTCGCTTCATAGGTGCGTCCGGTGCGTGCGTGTATAATTTTGTCTGCCACAAGTTCAAGATGCAACATGGCATGACCACCATGAAAATCCTCAGCATAAACCAACGATGCAATCTCACCTGATTCACTGACCTCTGTGGCTTCGGGGCGAAAGCCTAAAATTACCTCTTGGTTGGCCGGAAGATTGTTTTCCACGGAGGGTCGCCAGGCGTCTGGCACTTGATACTTATTGTCGCCTGGCAGGTGTAAGGTTCCATCAACGTAGTGCCCCTGGATCAGGTTCATGCCAGGGCTTCCAATGAAGCGGGCCACGAATAAATTTGCCGGATTATGATAAACATCAGACGGTGTGCCGACCTGCTGAATTTCAGCTTCGGACATCACGACGATTCGGTCACCCATCGCCATCGCTTCGATCTGGTCATGAGTCACATAGACCGTTGTCGCATGCTGATCAATATGTAGTTGTTTAATTTCAGCACGCATTGTCTCCCTGAACTCAGCGTCAAGTGCGCCAAGTGGCTCATCCATCAAGAACGCTGTCGGACGACGGACGAGCGCACGTCCCAGTGCAATTCGTTGTTGATCGCCGCCACTGAGGCTGCCAGGGCGAGACTTTAGCAAATGCTCAATTCGCAGCAGTTGTGCAATCTCGCTAACCCGTTCTTTAATCTCTCCGCGTGATAATCGCTCTGCTTGCAAAGGAAAGGCAATATTCTCCCATGCAGTCATGTGCGAATATAATGCGAAGAACTGAAAAACAAACGCGATATTGCGATCACTGGGAGAGAGCCATGTGACATCTTGCCCATCGAACAGGATGTTTCCTCCGGTCACAGATTCCAGCCCCGAAATCATACGGAGTGTCGTCGTTTTTCCACACCCAGACGGCCCCAGCAGGACAACAAACTCGCCGTCATTGATTGTTAAGTTCATGGGCTTGACAGCGTATGCTTGTCCAAATATCTTTTCAACACCTACAAGTTCAATTGTTGCCATAATTAACTAATTACCCTTTACGTATGGCCCCGAAGGTCACGCCACGTAACAAATGCTGGCGTAGGGCAAATGTCACAATAATTACGGGAACCAGGAAAACCAGCGATCCAGCCGCGATAGCCGCCCATTCAACGCCGAGGGTTCCAATCCGTGACGGGATACTTGGTGGTGCAGTACGGGTTGTGCCGGATGTCAACATGAGTGCAAAGGCGTATTCATTCCAGGCAAAAATGAAGCTGAAAACAGTTGTTGCTGCGATACCAGTTACCGCCTGTGGCAACACAACTTTCCTGAAGGCTTGAAGGCGCGTATACCCATCTACCAATGCGGCTTCTTCATATTCCCTGGGGATTTCATCAATGAAGCCTTTCAGCAGCCATACGGCAAACGATAAATTAAATGCCGTATAGAGTGCAATGATCCCTGGGTAGGTATCAAAAAGCCCTAGTTCGCGGTACATCAAGAAAATGGGAATCGTCACAACTACAGGCGGCAGCATACGTGTACTCAAAATAAAGAACAACATATCGTCTTTACCAGCAATGTCAAAGCGGCTGAACGAGTACGCAGCCAAGACGCCCATACTGACGGACAGGATTGTGGATAGGCTGGCAATAATCAGTGAATTCTTCAGTTGATTGGGGAATTTACTTGTGCCAATAATAGCTTGTCCACGTTTGACTGCTAGCTCCTCGGCCCAATTCAAATCATCACGTTGCTGATATTCCTCCAGTTCACTTCCAGTTAGCTGACGCCGATCCGTCAGCAAACTGACGAAGCCTTCAAGTGTTGGCTCAAAGAATACCTTGGGGGGTACAGCCGCCGCATCTGGTTTGGATTTAAAAGCAGTCAAACCCATCCAAACAACTGGAATGAGCATAATGAGAGCAAATATTGTCACAAGGGTTGTACGGATGCCTTGTAGCAGTTGGGCACGAAAACCTATCTCATCGACCCGTATTGAATGAACGATGGGAGAACGTGGTGCCGTGGGTTGGCGTGACATTTGATCAGTCCCCCTTTGCGCGGTTTAGGGCGCGAATATATAAATTGCTGACGGCAATCACGATCACCAATACGATGTAAGCTAACGCGCTTGATGGCCCCGTTTCGCTCTGCAAAATTGCCTCTCGATACAAACGAACGGCTACAGTTTCAGTCTCATCGCCAGGACCACCCCCGGTCAGGCCCATGACGAGATCAAACTGTTTGAAGGCTTCAATCGTTCTGAAAAGGAGTGCAATCAGGAGCAACGGCATAGCCTGGGGAAGCGTGATACGTCGAAATTGGAACCACCACCCGGCACGGTCAATGGCAGCCGCTTCGTAAAGATAATTCGGGATGGCACTCAAACCAGCGAGTGAGAGTAACATGACGAAGGGACTCCACATCCAGACATCAACAATTACAATCGCCCACATTGCTAGTTTGGGTTCCCCCAGCCATTCGGGCGCGGTATTTGGGTCATCATAGAGCAGTAGATAGTTGAGGATACCACTGGATGGGTTGAATATATTTCGCCAGAATACGCCGACCACCACAGGTGATACCATCATTGGAATAAGGATGAGAGTCGTGATGAGGCCACTACCCTTAAACTTAGTTTTGAGCAGCATGGCAAGGCCAAAACCGACAATCATCTGTAGGGACACAGACAAGACTGTGTAGCGACCAGTCACCGCAAAATTGTGCCAGAATCGCTCATCACTAAGAATAGAGTGATAATTGTCAAGGCCGACCCATCTGGGCGCATCATCTTTGATGACAGAGTAATCAGTGAAACTCAGGTAAAGACTGTAGAACAATGGAAATATGTTCATCAGAATCAGCAATATCATTGTCGGCCCGATAAAGAGCAGGACAATATTGCGATCACTAATGCTCTTCCGAAGTCGAGAAATATTCGTTGTGTCTGACACTCTATAACTTCCCAAAATGAACTTTAGTAATATTTATGATGTGATGGGGTATATAAACAACACCCCATCACCATCTTCAGCGGCCTAAGCAGGCTATTCTATGTAACCCGCTTCAGCGAGAATTTCGTCAGATTCTAGTGCGAGATTGTCAAGAGCCTCTTGTGCAGTTCCCTCACCGCCAACCACGTAAGCATGAATGTTCCGTTGTGTGGCCTCTAGGAGCGCACCGAATTCAGGAATGTTCCAGAAATCCTTCACAAAGGTCATTGTTTCGGCAAACGCAGGATTATAGGGTGTCTGATTCAAGAATGCCTCTGAGTTCAGCACTTCAATATTGGCTGTATAACCACCCAGCTCGGCCCAACGTGCTTGAATATCGGGTTGGGCAAACCAGCGGATGAAGTCCAGAGAGGCCTGCTGGCGCTCTTCATTGATGTAAGAATTAACGCTGATACCCTGCCCACCAAGTGCAGCGAAACGATCACCGTTGGGGCCAGCTGGCATTGCAAAGTAACCAGTTACATCACGATAGGGATTAACATCAGGATTATCCAGGGCCGGGAAGAACGCAAAGTAATTCATAATCATTGCTGCTTGGCCGGTAATGAATACATCGTTCATCTCAGCGAAGAATGCGTTATTGGTGCCCGGCGGGGCAAAGGAGTATAGCTCTGCGTAGAGTTCTAGCGCAGCTACAGCTTCTGGCGAGTTAATTACGTCATAGACATTGAAGTCTCCGTCAGCAAAATTGGCACCATAGCTAAAGAGGACGTTCTCAAAGCCCATGGTAATGGCATCATAGTCGATCTGCGTATAAATACCAATGCCATATAGACCATCGTCGGGGCGATAGAAGAACTCAGCAATATCACGAAGCTGTGCCCAAGTTTCTGGGACGGCCAGAGGATAGCCATATGCCGCTTCAAAAGCCGCCATTTCATCAGTGTCTTCGAATAGATCCATGCGATAAGCGAATCCATTGGCGTCGCCTTCGGTGGGGTAAGCGTAATAACGAGCTTCCCCGGCAGGATACTCACCATAGTATTGCAGTGTGGCTGGTGTGACTGTTTCAACCAGGCCTTCGGTAACCATAAAATCAGTGATCTCGATATAGTGGCCTTCGGTAACTGCCTGCCCAAGCCATTGGCTGTCGCCAAGGATCATGTCATATGAATCGCCTCGAGCCGCCCATTCAGCAAGTACACGGTCATAATAGCTACCCCAAGGTTCCTGAACGACAGTGACCTTGATGCCAGTTGCGTCCTCGTATTCGTTGCCAACCTGCTGCAAGAAATTCGCAGGATCCCATTCTGCCCACCAAATTGTCAATTCCGTGATGCCATCCTGGGCAAGAACAACTTCTGTTGGCCTGGGTGTGCTTCCAGGGCCAGAGAGTCCCACCATCATCACCAAGGTAAGTAACAACGCAATAGCAACTTTCTTCATCACTTTTTCATCCTCCACTCAAATTAGAGATTTAAACAGATATGGTTGGATTATTCTATATATGTAGTCGATTATCCTCCTCCTTGTTTTACATTTGCTAAATGCCACTAGGGCGCACGAAAATCACGAGTCCTGAAAATATTCTTACGAACATTCTGCAAATGCGTAGACGTAAGCCGGTATGCTTTGTCGCCATCTCCTTGGATGATGGCGTCGGCTATTTCGCGATGTTCTAGAGTGCCTAATATGAGGAATTCATCCGTTACTTGAGAGCTGACTCCTTGTTTGTACATGCGGAGTTTTGCTTGCAATACGATCTGCCCAAGCCATGCATTTGAACATGCACGGCAAACGACTTCATGCCATTCCGCATCTATACTCGCCCAGGCTGATCGATCTGCGATTTGTGCGGCTGCTTCAAGCCGGGTTGTGCAGTCAATCAAGTTGTTTTTAAGATCTTCTGAGACTGCCTCTGCGGCGCGGCGCGAAACCTCTGGTTCCAGCATCTCGCGGACTTCTAATGCTTCTAATACTTGTGTTACTGAGCGGGAGGCAATTGCGACAGCACGCCCCGGAATGATTTGGAGGAGACCCTCTTGTGCTAGTTGCTGGATTGCGGTTCTCGTAGGCGTGCGGCTGATACCAAGTGCATTAGATAGGCGAACTTCGGATAATAAATCACCCTCTTGCACATCCACATTCATGATTGCATCTTTAAGACACTCATAAGCAACATCACGCAAGAGGCGATGTTGTGTATGGTAATTGTCTATATTTGTTTGAATAAAAGTTTCTATCCGTTGAAGGGTTTTATTCATTATGTCAATCACGAAAATCTAATAACAAAATAAAGCTGTATACAACCGATATACAATCAGTATGCAATGATTCTTGTCGAATGTCAATCAATTGGTGGGTGCATTCCAGATTGGGTGCAAAAAGAGTAAACTGTGAGGAGGCCGAAGAGGAGCTAAACTCAAGAACCTCAGAAGCACACAAAGATGTCACCGTCCGACAAGGATGAGTATGTAAGGGAGCTGCCTGAGTTTGTTTTCAGAGGAGGAGATTTGAGGCTAGCCAATCTGCCATATAATGACGGCTTGACCCTGCTGGCGAGTGGTCATATCAAAATCGAATGTATTATCTCTCTTGGCAAGCCTTCGGGAATCCTTCTAATTATCCTGCATTTTTATCTGCAGTACCCGATTTGCGAGGCGGAAGCTCAACGACAGCCTGCCCAGGCGACCCCGGAAATAACTCACCCAGCAGTTGCGGCGCATACTCGCGCACCATGTCGCTGCTCAAGCCATTTTCAAGCGAAATCGCGCGATAGAATTTTCCACTGGACCGCAATGTGCGTTCCTGTGTCTCGAAATCCATTGCATACAGTCCGAAGTGGAAATCAGGATTATATGCAGCAGTCCATTCAAAATTATCCATCAGCGTCCAATAGTAAAAACCTTTGACGGGAATATTGAAATTGACCCCTCGCCAGACATGCCGCACAGCCTGGGCAATGTACCAGCGGCGGATTTCGTCACCTTTATCGGGTGTGCCGGTTTCAGTAACATAAATCGGTTTGCGGAGTACCTTCCACACATATTTAATCTGGTCGAACAAGCCTTGTGGATAGATTTCACCCCAAAGCGGTGGGGAAGGTGGCGAGTCAGGATCAGGAACTTGTTTCAAAAAGAATGTGCCGGGTGACAGCGGAGAAAATCCACCACGATACCGCTGATAATAGTTGAGTCCTGTGAAATCCAGTGTATCAGGCAGGTTGGGGAGGACCACACGCTTACGCAGCGGAAAGCGTAATTCACCAGTGGCGATGGCTTCTAAAAAGGCGTGGTTGAAAACGCGCCGCACCAGCCGCACTGGATGGCGATTGATGAAGCGGGGGCGCAGGGGATCAAAGATCAGGAGGTGTTTGGCAAGTCCCACCTCGGCCTCTGGATAGCGCGATTTGATAACTTGATAGGCTCCGGCATGGGCACGCAGCATCAATTCAGCACAACGGAACATCTTCCACGGATTATGCTGGCCGGGATAGAACATGCCGACCAGATAAGCCTGCACCGCATAAACCATTGGCTCGTTGAATGTACACCACAGGTCACAGTCGTCGCCAAAAGCCTCCACCGCGATTTCCGCCCAACGCACAAACCGATCTACTGTTCGACTTTCCAGCCAGCCCCCCTCGTTCTCCAGCCACATTGGATTTGTGAAATGGTGCAGTGTCACCATCGGACGAATGCCCCGCACGCGTAGGCCTTTTAGCATGTCCTGATATTGGCGTACAGCGTCATCATCAATGGTTTCTGGTTTAGGCTGGATGCGACTCCATTCAATCGAGAGACGGTGTGTAGAATGGCCCAGGTATTGCATCCGGTCAAAATCTTCGATCCAGCGTCCTTCCCACCAGTCGCAGCCCTGACCGTGTTTCTGATCCTGATAGACGATGCCATTTTCCATGTTTTCCCAATGTGCCCAGCTGTTGTTCAGATTGCCTTCGACCTGGTGGGCGGCGGTTGCTGTGCCCCATAAAAACCCTTCGGGAAAACGGAAGACTGCTTCAGCCATAAGATTATTGCCTCAACGTGCCCGGAAAATAACTTGATAGGAACGGAGTGTGCCTGCTTCATCGCAAACACCGGCTTCCAACCGATCTGTAACTTCGCTGCGCCCCAGCCGGACCTGGTAAGCAATGCCTTCCTCCATCTGGAAGTCGGCATACCCATCACCACGATTGGGTTTCAAGCCGGTATAAAAGCTCTGTTGAGTTTGGCCGGTGGATGTATTCCAGAGAACAGTCACACGAACACCCGGAACACTTTCGCCAGATTCTTGCACATAGACCTCAATGACGCCGCTATTGTCGGGATCGCAGAATTGGCTGATGGGTAAGACACTATATTCTTGGGATGAAGATGCTGTAGTGGGTGCGGGAGTCGTGGCAGCCACAGTGGGTGGCGTGACACGGGGCGCGTCGGGAGTGGTGGTCTTAGTTGCTACTGGCGTAAGTGACGGTGGCAGTGTGATCGTTGGCGTAGTGACGACTGCTGTAGACGGGGGTGATGTTGCATAGATAGAGAGGTCGCAATCGACACGGACATCAGGTTGTTGATTGAATATGGCAATGAGATGTAGCATCGCTTGAATATCGGCGCTGGTTTGCACATCGCCTGCCCGTGTCATCTCGCAGGCAGTGTCAGCGACCAGTTGGAATGGGTCTATGTTCGGGTCAACTTCAGTCAATAGAGTATAAGCACGGTCCAGATTACTGGTGTAAGCATAGTCGAGCGCGACGGCAATGATGTAATTGCGGCGATCTTCATCCCGCAACTGGTTAGGGAGCGTGTTGCGCTCAACTGCTGGCGAAATGCGCCAGGAGTAAAATAGCCCCAGGCCAATGCCCCCCAGCAGACCAATCAGTGCCACTACTGCGAAAAGCATTCCCTGGGTAGTGCTAGTAGCATCAGGTTCATAGAGTAAATCGTCGTGGTCGGTGTGATAGTGTGTCATTTAATCTATTGCTGACCGGGTTGAGGAAGGAAACTTTCCATGACAGGCGTCAAACGATCAAAACCTTCCGCCAACGCCACTAAATCTCGGATAGTATCGGGATTAGCGCCTTCGCTGATTTGTTGTTCAGTAAGATATTGTACCCAATCGGGGATGTTGTCGATTGGGTAAACTTGTCCATCATCGCAGGTCGAGGCGTTCTCAATGCGCAGCGGGCGCAGGCGGTCAATGGCTTTGGTCAGATTGCCATCGAGCCGATAACCACGCGCCACCATCAAGGTATAGTTTTCCTGATAACGTTCGGCAAGCTGGCACATATGACTGTTGCGATATTCAATGGGAAACTGAATCCAGCCTAAATAAAGGCCGATGCCTGTCCCTAATACCATGGCAATCGCACCGGTGAAGATATAGCTTCGCATTACCGTCCTCGTGGTGGTATAATCCCGACACCTATCATAACGTTGTGTGCCAAAATACACAAAGGCCGGTAAACCCCGGCCTTGTAAATCTAACTATGATGGTGTGCCGGAGGTGGGAGTCGAACCCACACGGGAGTTACCCCACACGAGTTTGAGTCGTGCGCGTCTGCCAATTCCGCCACTCCGGCACTAAGTGGTGCAAGTATACGGCCTTTCTGAGTTCTCGTCAACGGGGAACATTGACATAATTGATGGATGAAAAGGCACTGATTACTGCCGCCAAGCGCGGCCATGTCGAAGCATTTAATGAACTCGTGATGGCCTATCAAGACCTGGCTTATAGTGTCGCTTATCGCATCGTGCAGGACGAAGCAGGAGCCGCCGACGCTACCCAAACTGCTTTTATTTCGGCTTTTCGCAAGTTAGACCAGTTTGCTGGCGATTATTTCAAAGCCTGGTTGCTACGTATTGTCACGAATGCCTGCTATGATGAACTACGCCGCTTGAAACGCCATCCTACATTCTCACTGGATGGCATGATGGACGATGCTGAGGTCGACAGCCTCCCTCTGGAAAGCAACGACGATGACCTGCATCTCATCTCCCGATTTGAAGAACCTGAAAGCTCTGCCCAGCGCCACGAACTCCGCGATGCCATTGAAGGCTGCATCAAAGCATTGAACGATACCTATCGGGTGATCGCTGTATTGGTGGACGTGGAAGGATATAGCTATGAAGAAGCCGCGAATATGGCCGATGTTTCATTGGGGACCGTAAAATCACGTTTAAGTCGGGCGCGGGCGCGTCTGCGGGATTGCTTACGGCAGTATGGGGAACTTTTGCCAGGGCAATATCGTCTAAGTAATAGCTAAAGGAGGATTGATCTCCGCTGGAGCAACCAATGTCGATTGAAAGACCAACGCCTGACGAATTACTCACATTATCCGCTTATCTCGATGGCGAGCTGTCGTCTGTCGAGCGTGAGGCGTTGGAAGCCCGTCTGGCTGAAGATATCGAACTACAGGCCGAACTGGAAGACCTGCGTCAGACGGTAGAACTGGTGCGATCTTTGCCGCGTTTGAAAGCCCCACGAGATTTTATGCTTGATCCAGGTATTTACGGACGACAGGTCGTTCCTGAACCGAAGATCACGTTCCTATCACGCGGGACAATCTGGAAAATAGGCGGTGGGCTGGCAGCAGCGGCAGCAGCATTGGTGTTGATGATAGCAGCTCTATTGTCTTTAAGTGGAAATCAAGACTCGCAAACTGTACAGCAATCTATGATGCGGCGGCCATCTGTCGAAGTGGCGATGGATTCTACGCCATCAATGAGCGTCACACCGGCGCTTTCTCAACCCGAGGCTGAAGCTCAAGCAACACAACATGCTCAAACAACTCTTGCACCTACCACTGAAGCAATGATGTTTACTACGGCAACTCAGGTGGCGATGGAAAACCGAGATCAAGAGGATTCAACGCTGGAACGGCGATTGACGATGACGGCATTAGCCATTGAATCGGTTCCGCTTAATGGGGATAGTTTTGAATTCACCCCAGCAGATAATGAAGGCATTGGTGCAGCAATACCGAATGATACTAGTCAAGGCCAGGCCGGTGGCGCGGGCGGTGATATTGGAGATGCACCACCAGCCCCACCCTTGCACACGCCCACCGCAATACCGACCATGCTGATGGCACTACCTACGTCAACCCTACCATTTGAAATTAGTGAAACATCGGAACGTGCTGTTGAAACGGGTACAGAGAGCGTTGATAGCGATATGGTTGAGGAACCCTCGATTATGGAAGCCGCAGCACCAGATGTATCAGATGGTAGTGAAAACGGAGCTGATGAGGCGGTGGCCGAAGAAGACATGGGCATAGCACCCGCAACGGCAGACGATGACGCTTTATATGATGCAGCTGAGAGCGAAACAACGACCGATTTCGATAATGTCTTTGAAATCACGTCCTGGCTGGTAGGTGGCATTATCGGTATGATAATGTCTATATTTGCATTGATTTTATCCTGGCTGCAATAACCTCCATGCTTGAAATAAACTATTGTGTGCGGTGTGGTGCGGCGATGGAAGATCGTTTCGCCTACGGCAAAATACGACGGGTCTGTCCGGCCTGTGAGCATGTTCATTTCACTGATCCCAAAGTGGCAGCGGTGGTTTTCCTGCGTGATGGAGACCGCGTATTGTTGGTCAAACGGGCGATGAACCCGGAACGTGGTAAGTGGGCTTTGCCGGCTGGTTATGTGGATGCTGGCGAAGATCCGCGAGCGGCGGCTATTCGCGAAACAGTGGAAGAGACGGGCCTCGAAATAACCATTCACCGTTTATTAGATGTGGTCTTTAACCCACCGATTCCCAATACATTCCACGGGGCGTCAATCGCTATTATCTACGCAGGGCGTGTTGTCGGTGGCACATTACAGGCGCAGGACGATGTGGACGACGTGGGATGGTTTACCAAAGACAGCTTGCCCGAAATTGCATTTCTCAGTACGCGACAAGCCATTGAACGTTGGCTCTCCAACCGGAGTTAAGTGCCAGTTTTGCGAGCAATGCCAATCTGGTTTACACCATGCCGTAGTGGAGTCCAGGTAGTGCGGGTAAGCACTTGAAAGAGCGCCGGAAGCCCAAACAAGCCAAACTGGATACTCTTTGGGAGTAGTGGTAGATACGGAACATCCCACAGACCGTCCCCAAAGTGTCGTAACACTGTAAAACCAGCGGCTTCGGTCCAAGTTCGCCATTGTTGCGGCGGGTGGACATTAATGTGGGTAGGGTCTTTGCCAATGGCATCGGTGGCAACGTCTTTAAAACGTCGCAAGCTATATACCGGATTGGGCGTGGCAAATAACCACAATCCACCATCTGCCAAAATGCGGTTGATCTCGTTCAATGTCTGTTCGGGATCAGGCAGGTGTTCTATCAGATGCAACGCCACAACCACCGCGAACTCTTCATCTGCAAAATGGCTGAGATCATCGGCGCTGGCGATGAAAGCTGTGGCTTTGGGTGCGTTCTGTCGGGTTTTTTCGATACTATAGGCCGCGATGTCGATGCCTACGCAGTCAAAATCATCCTGGAGTAACCCTAGTAAATCTCCCAGGCCGCAGCCCAATTCTAGCAATTTACCGCCGTCGGGCGGTGCATAGCGACGAATGAGGGTTGCATAGTAGCGGCGGGCGAACCAATACATGCTGAAGCGTCCCAGTGGACGATCTGCGTAGTTATAGTTCTCGAAATATTGCTGCCCGTACTCATCGAGAACATCTTGTTCAACACCCTGCACAGATGCAACTTCGGGTTGTTGGGGCATAACGTTACCTCCGCAGTTATATACACTGTCTTTCAGAATTCCACGCACTATGTTTGATTGTTTGGAACCACGACACACCTTATGATGTGCGTCGTAAAACCAATCTGCTTGAGTGGTTGGATATAAGGCGTTCAGGTTGCTATATTGCTCTATTCATGTATCGCGATATAATGCGATCATGATGACCGAAACCCGTAAGACCTATAAATACAGATTGTATCAATCAGCAAGACACAAGGCGAAATTGCATCGCTAAATTTTGCCTGCAGAGAAAGACTGCCTATGGATTCACAATATCAGTCAGTATCAACATTATTCACTAAACGCGAAATGGAAACGCTTGCGCTGATTTGCGATACGCTCATTCCATCGCTTGTCGCCGATTCCGACCCGCATGAACTGTATCAGCGTTGTGCCAATGATCTCGATGTGCCGCGAAAGTTGGCGCTGGTCATTGAGCGCGTCAGCGATCCGGGAATGATCCGCGAATTGCGATATTTCCTGCGCGTCATTGAATTACCCCCGATGAATATGCTGCTCTCCAGGAAAAACAAGGCGTTTTCAGCGATGAGCTTGCCGCAACGCACGGCTTTGTTGCGTTCGTGGGAAACCAGTCGCTTTAATATTCGTCGCAAGGCATTTCAAGCACTCAAACGGTTGGCACTGATGTTGTTTTATAGCCTGACAGACGACAAGAGCCGTAATCCTAATTGGCCTGCTATTGGCTACAGTGGTCCACCCCCGTCTCCTCCCACCCAACTGAAGACCACCATCACCCCGCTAGAAATCACTAGCGATACTGTGCTTTATGCAGATGTAGTCGTGGTAGGCAGCGGGGCAGGAGGTGGCGTGGTCGCAGACCAATTGAGCGCAGCGGGTCTAGATGTGATTGTGCTGGAGAAAGGTGACTATCACAACGAAACTGACTTCGATGGCGACGAACGGCGTAGCACTGAACGCTTCTTTGAAAAGTATGGATTGCTAACAAATCGTGACTTGAGCATCTCTATTCTTGCGGGGAGTATGCTCGGCGGTGGTACAGTGGTTAATTGGTCAGCTTCATTTCGCACACCGGACACAGTGTTGCATGAATGGGCACGGGATTTTGGCGTGAATTGGGGCAATGCTTACCAAGACGCGATGGATACCATCTCGCAACGTCTCAATATCAAAACTACTGGCAAGATCAATGCTCAGAACCGTGTATTAGAGACAGGGGCCGCGCAACTCGGCTATGATGCTCATCCAATCCCGCGTAATGTGCGTGATTGTCAGGATTGTGGATTCTGTAATTTCGGCTGTCCGCACGGAGCCAAGCAAAGCACGCTGCGAACCTATCTACAAGATATGGCAGCGCGTGGGGGACGGATTATTGTGCGGGCGCATGTGGATAAAGTGCTGGTGGAGCAGGGGCAAGCCAGCGGTGTACAGGCAACTGTCAGAGATCGTGACGGGAACTTCCATGCACTGACGGTGCGAGCTGGTACGGTGGTTGTGGCGGCGGGAGCCATTCATACACCAGCGATTCTGATGCGGTCTGGCTTGGGCAACACCCACATTGGTCGCAATCTACACTTGCACCCGACCACCGTTACCTACGGGCTATATGATGACCCCATTCGTGGCTGGCAAGGTCCCATCATGACCCGCGTTGTCGATAAATTCAAAAATCTTGATGGCCGTGGCTATGGTGTAACAATGGAAACGGCTCCTATTCATCCCGGTATAGGGGCACTATCGCTGCCGTGGTCGAGTGGACTTCAGCATAAGCAAATCATGTCGTATCTGGATCACCTCTCCAACATCATCATCCTGACCCGAGACACTTATAGCGGGCGTATTACGCTTAACCAGCATAAACAGCCAGTTGTTGAATACCAGCTCAACCGTTATGATGCTCGCCATACCCTGCGTGGCATTATAGAGAGTATCCGTATTCATGCGGCGGCGGGCGCATGGCAGATTGGCGCACCCTTCGCCATCCCGCTTACCTGGCGGCGTGATAGCGATTTGGATACCTACCTGTTTGCCATCGAGAACATGCGGTTGAAACCGAACAATTTTGCGCTGTTCAGTGCCCACCAAATGTCTACCTGTCGCATGGCGGATAGCCCAGCGCGAGGAGCTATTGCGCCCAGTGGCGAAACATTTGAAGTTAAGGGATTATATGTGGCGGATGCCAGTGCCCTGCCGACGGCATCTGGTGTCAACCCCATGTTGACCATCATGGCAACGGCCTATATTGTTGCAGGCCACATTGTGTAGCAATTTGGAGATTATCTATTGTTCAAAACTTTTCTGCATTATGTACGCCAACCTGAAACACAGCCGATTTTATGGCGTTGGCCCCTGCCGTTCTGGCTAACTGTCAGCTATATTGTTGCCACACTCACGAGTCTGTTGATGGTCACAACCTGGCGCGAGGATAGCCTGGATAACCCCGAAGCTATATCGCTGATTGTAGCCGGAATCATTGGCGGCTTGTTCACAATTTGGGCCATTATCCAGAACATGCGAAGCGCCATTATCGACGAGCGGGAGAAATCATCGAAAAGAGCCGCGACACTCAGTATCGCTCGTCTTTTGAATCTGAATGAGAGTCGCAGCCGTCCGCTGTGGATTGGTTGGCTGGTGGCGCTGGCAATCGTCATTATCTTGGATGCCCTGGCACTGATCCTAGGCCGTCCTGAAACCAGCTATCCGGTAGGTCTGGATCGGATTCAGGGGGCGACCTGGACAACGTGGCTATTGGCAGCGACGTTATTTATCGTGGTGCGTCCGCTGGCCGAAGAACTGATTTTTCGCGGTATACTCTATCCGGTTTTGGCCCGCAGTTTGGGCGATAATTTGCGGGCGGCGATGGGCGCGGCGGCGTTGTTCACCATTCTATATTTGGTGCAAGTGTTCAACACTGATTTAGGCTGGGATGTGACCTATTGGGGGCTGATCTATCCCTTTGTGTTAGGTACAACTGCTGGACTGTTGCGTGCCCACACCAAATCTACCTGGTCCGCGGTGGGCGCTCATGCCATGTTTGGACTATTCTTGATTCTCAGCGCCCTGGTGACACTGGTAGAATAGTCGTATTGATTTGAGGAGATTGATAAACGATGACCCATAAAACTATTGTTGCGGAAAAACTGGAAGGTGGTGTTGGCTTAGTACGGCTACATCGCCCCAAAGCTATGAACGCTCTGAATGAAACCTTAATGACCGAGATGGTCGGGGCACAGGCGACCTTTGACGCCGATCCCGATATTGGCTGCATGATCGTTACTGGCAGCGAACGAGTCTTCGCGGCGGGTGCGGACATCAAAGAAATGGAGCAAGCCACCACCGTCGAGATGCTCTATGCAGACCGCATCGGCCTCTGGGATCGCATTAACGACTTGAGTAAGCCGGTCATTGCGGCGGTGTCGGGTGTGGCGCTAGGTGGCGGCTGCGAGCTGGCGATGGCGTGTGACATGATTATCGCCTCGGAGAGTGCCCGTTTCGGTCAGCCAGAAATCAACCTGGGCGTCATCCCGGGCGCGGGCGGCACACAACGCCTGACACGAGCAGTGGGTAAAGCCCTGGCGATGGAAATGGTGTTGAACAACCGCTGGATTGATGCCGAGGAAGCTTATCGTTTCGGGCTGGTCAATCGCGTCTATACAGTTGAACTCTATTTGGATGAAACGATACGAATTGCGCGTGAAATTGCGGCTCGCGCTCCCATCGCTATCCGACTGGCGAAAGAGAGCGTCAAGGCTACCTATGAACTGTCGCTGGCCGAGGGCATCCGCTTCGAGCGCCGCAATTTCTATTTCCTGTTCAGCACCGAGGATCAGAAAGAAGGCATGAACGCCTTTGTCAATAAACGGGCGGCAAAATGGCAGGGCCGCTAGACCCCGAACTCTATCAACCGGAGCATTTCTACTTCCACATCACCATGACGGTGCGTTTTGGTGATGTGGATGCGTTGGGCCATGTCAACAACGCCAAATATCTGACCTACATGGAGCAGGCACGGGTCAGCTATGCCCGTGATATTCTGGGCTGGAACACTGTTTTTTCGGCCCTGGGGTTGATTATGGCGAACGCCTGGGTGGAATATAAATCTGCGCTGCAATTTGGCGAGCGGGTCTATGTATTCGCACGCTGCACGCGCCTGGGCAACAAAAGCTTCGATATGGCCTATCTGTTGCGCCGCGACCAGGATGGACAACCCGGTGACATCGCTGCGACGGGCTTCACGGGACTGGTGGCGTATGATTATGCGGCACAGCAGACGGTTCCTATACCGGAGGATTGGCGCGAGAAGATGCTGGCGTTTGAGGTGGCGTTACAGGGATCATAGCAGATGCTAGATTACAGCGAATTGCATTTGTGGTAGCTAGCAGCTGTTCTCTGAGTTCATAGATTGCTTGTTTTAAAACTATTCAAAGTGTTAAAATTATGAGTACATTATAGTTGCTTGTACATTGTATTGGATGTAGAAACATGGTCATGACAACCATCGGATTGAACAACAAAGATAAATATACTGTTGTAGACATATTTTCTGGGGCTGGTGGTACTGCTCTTGGCTTCCATAGGGTTGGATTTGAGATAATAGGAGCTGTTGACAATAATCCCTACGCTACTAAAACTTATACGCTCAATCTAGGAGTCGCGCCAAAACTTGCTGATATTCGAGTACTAGCTCCCAAAGATTTTCTGACTGAACTCGGTATTGAACAAAACTCAGTAGATGTGCTGGTTGGTTGCCCGCCGTGTCAGGGGTTCACAAGAATGAGAAATTCTAGCGGGGAAGATGATCCCAGAAATGACCTCGTACTACGGTATTTGGAATATGTTGATGCTTTCAGGCCACTATGTGTTGTCTTTGAGAATGTACCAGGAATTATTCGGCAAAAACATGGCAAAGCATTCTATAGAGCATTATGTGATGGCTTAAAAGACCTGGGATATGGCTTTGACTATGAAAATCCGGGCAGGAAACTTAATGCTGCCGATTATGGTGTTCCACAACTCCGAGAACGTGTTGTCCTGATTGCTGGCAGAGATGGCCTCATCATCCCTTATCCTGAACCTACTCACGGAAAACCTGGTAGCCCTGATGTCCTATCAGGAAAGCTAATGCCCTGGAAGACTGTAGAAGAAGCATTGTCTGGTTTGCCGCCGCTAAATCCGGGCGATTCATTTAATGGAATACCAAATCACGCTGCCCGCTCAATGGGTAAAAGAGTCTCCAATTTCATCCGATTAGTGCCACATGACGGTGGCAGTCGCACGGATGTGCCCAAAAAACATTGGCTGACGTGTCACAAAAAACCAAACTGTGGGCACCGAGATGTGTATGGAAGACTGTCGCTCAACCAACCGTCAGGGGTGATGACTTCTGGCTGTACCAATGTCTCGAAGGGCAGGTTTGTCCATCCAACTCAAGATCGAGGTATCAGTTTCCGAGAGGCTGCGCGGCTTCAGAGTTTTCCTGATAACTTTGTTTTTGAAGGGAAAAAGGATGCTGTTGCCGAACAGATTGGCAATGCTGTTCCCCCACTGTTGGCGCAGGCAGTTGCCCATGCGATCAAAACTTGGCTTGACGACGCGACACCTTCTACCAAAATGCCCTCTATCAACCAAATACCTGTGGCAGCACTTATGCCTGTTTTCTTTTTATCTCCGATATTAATTGCCTGAGTGCGTCTTCAACCTCTTCCCCAATCTGGGTACGTGCAAAAGTGACAGCTTCGTGAGCAGGTACAACAACATCAGGAACTAAAATTGGTATTCTAGTTTCGCGCCCTACATCAAACCCTGTCGGGGTATGTGCATTATCGAATTTCCATCCCCCATGAGCAAGCCAAGACAACATTCCATGCAACCCTTTGAGTTCATGATCATCATCGCCAAAATGAATGGATACTTCAAGTCTCGATAATAAGAAATGGCCTGCGCCTTCTGTCTCGTCCTGCGCTAGCATCCCATATGCTCCGAGTGGTGCTGCATAGAACATAGAAACTCCCACGCGTGAACACAAATATATAAAATGGTTATAATCTCTCACATTCGGTAGTACATTTCCTCGATGTTTATTAGACTCAATATGCTGTTGAATAAAATATCTCCACTCAATTTCACTGTCTTCGTTGATGGATTGATGTCCATCTTCCGTTTTTATAGATGGAATTCCATTGTCTTTCATTGCAATATCTGAAAAGCGCCTTTTGGCACGGAATGTAACAAACAAGCGATTATTCGGGTAATTCTCTAGGTTGTTAGCTAAACCCAGAAATAGTAAATGAGAAACGGCGGTATCTGTAAATGGAAATTTGTAGATGTCATCACTGCTGAGGGTTTCTTCTGTATCCTCTTGGCAGATATAAGCGTACCAGAAAACCAGAGGCGCTAACCACGATTGCTGCGGATCTTTTACCGCTGCCCCGTATACAATATCTCCATCTGGCCCTGACATGGTATGGTGAATGACTCGGGCAAATCGTTTGATTTGGTTACGAACGATTTGCCCGTACAATCCCGTGTTCTCATAATCTCCTAAACGATGCACCAATGGAAATACTCTGCCGTCACGAATAACTAGTGTAGACCTATGTGGTGATATATCAAGGTTTTGCAATTCTCCAATTGGTCTCCATCTTGCTTGACCCAATACAACCCGTAGGTCTTCGGTATACTGCCTTAACTCCATCGCTGCCATACGCGAGTGCTTGAAATCTTCTTCAGGGAGTATGGAACGCATTGTAGGTGAAATGATGAGACCTTCTACGGCGGCTGTGTATTCTTCATATTCTTTTAAAGCATCCGGGAATATATCAAAATCTTGATATTCTCCAATGATTGATCCACCTTCGCGGGTTATTTGGGCAGCAGCAGCCGTCATTATCGCAACTGGATCGGGACGCATGAATTTTCCAGTGGAATGGTAAAGTGAGACGTCGGCCACTGATGCATCTGTTCCTACAGCAGATACCGGGGCTTCAATTTGCGGCTCCCATTCAGAAATAATTGTGTTCCCAGCAACACGATTTCGGAAGATTTCGCGTGCAGCTATACGGTTGATTGTAGCTTTATACCCTCTTAGCACCTCATTGGCATCAAAAGGCAAGAACATAATTTGCCCATCTTGGCTCGATTTACTAAGTTTCCAGAAATTGTGAAAATACTGTTTTCCCCACTGGAGTCTGTGAGTAATTTGTCCCGCCAAACTGTCGATTTCAGCCACATCGACTTGATTGTTACGCATCCAAATGAGATCAACAGCCAGCCGGTTGATGTCTTCCACTACCCACTCTGCCATATTGAGCAGTAACTCGACAGGAGATTCTTTTGCAATTTGAACAGCGATATTAATAATCGCTTCGGCAAAACGATCTTCCTGGATATGCCCTCTGGCGATGCTTTCCAGAGCTGTTAGCCCCTTTTCCAGTCTGTCTTTTTCTTGTGTATCTAGTTCTCCCCGCCCCACTTCTGTTCTGGTTAAGACTTCCAATTCAGTGTCATCCAGCAGCCGAAGTTGCTTGGGCATGAACTCAGCCAGCATGAAGACATAAGGTGGTTTACCTGGACTTCCTGTTCGTACTCGTTGTTTGGCGAGTTTGCCTTCATCAACTAATCCGTTGAGGATGTTCCGAACAGTGCGAGCAGATACGATTTCATCAAGATCAAGGATTTCGATAATCTGGTTCAATTCCAAACCAGATTGCTCTTGGGAGAGCAAATCTAAAATATCGTTTACGATGTCTGATTCAAATTTATCTCGCGCCATTGCTTTGCACCTTCAGCTAAATTAGGAGTTGGCGCACCTTCACGGGTAGTGCGCCCTCGAATATGAACGGTGGTTGAGTGCCGGATTATGTCGGCTCCCGAAGTTAGTATTGCTGTGCCTTTGGCCTGCCTTGGAATTCTGGCTATAACTGCATCGGGAGCATCCACTGTTCCCGATACTGCTGAAAGATCATCCTTATCCAACGCAAAAATCAAACGTGTGTTGCACGTTAGCAATGCTTGCTTGTCCATTGAACCTGGACTTTGGCTAATTAAAGAGATGCCAATTGCATCATGACGGGCTGTTCTAATCATCTCACGAATAACGTTGGTTGATGGTGTTATCGCCCCACCACTCGGCAAGAAAAAATGCGCTTCGTCTAGAATAAATACACAGGGGGGTAACATTTCTCGACGTCTGAGAGTCTGAATGATCCGTGCAGCAGAGCCTACTAGTAAATTTCGTGCATTTTGGGGGAGTCTACCAATAAAAACATTAACAAGGGGCGATGTTTTTAGTTCTTCTATCCAGTCTCCAACAGTCACCGACAACAGTGAACTTCTGGAATATGCCGCTCGTACCTTGTTAATAGCACGGCTACCGACGCCAGCTTGTCCAAAGGCTGATGCTGTATCTTCAATCTGATGAATAAGATACTCAATATCGAATTCTACATTGCCAGTACGATCTAATTCTCTCAGTGCTTCTCCAAATACGCGATTATATGCTGAGGCAACAATATCATGCTGATCTTTGGTTAAATTGGGCATGAAACTTAAGAACTCACTTGCTCCAATCAACGAATATGGAACTTGAACATCTGTTCCACCAACAAGATTGCGGCCACCCAAATCCTCAGTTGCATCATGAAAATCCCTCAATACATCAAATGCTATAACAGGAATATTGAGCCTAATCAGTTCCTCAATCAATACTCCAACTAGATAACTTTTCCCTACACCTGACTTACCAACAATAGCAATATGCCGCGCCAAAGCTTCTAGCGGTAGTATCAGGTTCACTGCTTCATTGCCAGAGCGTACTTCGCCTATATACAATCCCTCTTCAGCAGAGGTTGGTGTATTGAGTAGCCAGGGAATTTCATTAGCAGGCATTTGATAAACACCTTTACCTGTCTGGGCAAGCGAAATAGGTTCAAATATCTCTAAATACCCATCCTGGGCGTGAATTTCACCCAACACTTCAACCATCATAATCCGTGTCACATGTGGTGAACGGTCTCCCGGGCGAGAGTTTCTTTGTCCAACTTGATATGCCTGATTCTGCTGCAATCGGGCTGGGTCAGCACGAGGATTTTCTTCAATTCCTTCGATTATCCGTCCATAATGAACGACATCAGGGTTGCTACTCTCAACAACAACGTATGTTCCAAGTACAGGTTTACACCCCGCATCAACGTGAAACGGAATTTGGTCGAAGGTTGGTGAACCTGAAAAAGGTGAGGACGACGTTGTCCCTATCTGGTGATCTTCACTTAACTTAAATTGCGCTTTCATGATTTCTTGCCTCTGTATTTAATCGTTTTCTGTAATTATATTCCAAAATTATTTTTTGAAAAGTGTTTTTGTAATATTTGGGTGCGACGACTGACCATCGGAAAAAACCGAGGGCAAAAAACACCGATGCACTAGAATCGCATAATGAAGCCAATTATCCATAGAAATCTCACTCTTAGTTTCTCCATTCCTACGAACAATCGTCGCACCCTGTAATATTTTGAGTATGACCTACAATCTCTGAGATACTTCCACACGCAAATAAGAACTCTCTATCATCTGAAAATCTCGAACGTTTCCCGAACGTTTCTGGATCATTACCCGAATCCCTCCCCGCTAAACTGTCTCCATAACTAAAGCAACCCAATTGACAGGAGAAACACAAAAATGTCTCAGCAAAATCGTATCCAAGTTCGCAGTCTGTTGTGGAAAGTTATCCGTCATGTAATGCCTTTAGCACTCTCTCTGGCGCTTGTGGTCGGCACACTCATGTGGGTTCAGCAAGGAGTTACCGTCGCCCATGATGATATTGACGGCGACAACTTCACTGCGGATGAAATTGAAGAGCCACCAGTTGACCTAACCAAAGGCCCCGACGAGATTGAAGAACCGCCTCTGGATTTGGCTAAAAATCCCAACAGTCTGGAAGAACCGCCCGCCGATTTGACCGAAGACCCTGACAGTCTGGAAGAGCCACCTGCCGACTTGACGGAAGAACCCGATGATTCGCAGCAACCGCCGGGCGACGTAACCGAAGATCCTTGCCTGGACAGTGGAGTCAGCTTGGTGAAATTCGCCGAACCTGGCCCCTGCGATGAAGCTGCTGAGGCTGACGAGGCAGTACATTTCGAGGAACCGCCGGCTGCTCAAGACGAAATTTGCCTGGACTATGCCAGCGAAGCAGGTCTGGTGAAGTTTGCGGAACCTGACGAAGATCCGTGCGCCGAAATTGATGCGGCTGTTGATGGAAGTGAGATGCTTGATCTTGTAGAGCCGCCATTTTCTGAGAAGCGCAGTCCTGATTACGCCGGTGCTTTCAACCTATAAGTATCCCCTCAACATTGCGGTGTTTGCGCCGGTACAGGCGCTACTCTCACCAGTACAGGGTTAAGGCCCCCAATTTAGGCAGGGGGTCTCTACTTTTTCATGAGATAGCGACGCAATTTACAAATGCTTTACATCTTCTGAACCAGAGCTTCATTACTTGCTGGCATGATGTGACCATCAACCAACATGAACCAACCATCAAGGAGGTTAACATCATGAAGCGTATCACACTCGTACTTGTTATCGTCATCGTCAGTTTGCTCTCAGTCGGCTTGGTCGCAGCACAAGGCCCTGGTGGATCAGGGCACGATGGTCGGGGTGGCCCCGGCGGTCGTGGTGATCGTGGCGGACACTTCGTGGACATTATCGCCGAGGCATTGGAAGTCGAACCGGAAGTCCTGTTCGAGGCTATGCAGGAAGATGGCGCTACCTGGGCCTCTGTCATTGAAGCCAACGGTGGTGACGTGGATGCTATCCAGGCGCTGATCGTGGCTGACATTGTTGAGAAGACTGGCGCCGATCCTGCTGATGTCGAAGCTCAGGTGAGTGAAAAACTCAACAGCACGCTGGCCGAGCGCGGTGATCGCGATGGCGGGCGCGGCGGACACTTCGTAGACATTATCGCCGAGGCATTGGAAGTCGAACCGGAAGTCCTGTTCGAGGCTATGCAAGAAGATGGCGCTACCTGGGCCTCTGTCATTGAAGCCAACGGTGGTGATGTGGATGCTATCCAAGCCCTAATCGTGGCTGACATTGTCGAGAAGACCGGTGCTGATCCTGCTGATGTCGAAGCTCAGGTGAGTGAACGACTCAACAGCACCCTGGTCGAGCGCGTTGGTCGGGGTGGCCCCGGTGGTCGTCCAGGTCGTGGACCACGAGGTGAAGGCAGTGGTAATCCTGCTCCAGAAGGTACAGATGCTCCTGCGGGCGAAGATGCATAGCTAACCTGCCATCAAACACATAATGAAGAGGGCCAGCTGGAATGGATCATCACCAGCGGTCCTCATTCTATTTGGCATACACAATAATTTTGACAAGATAAATTGGGGCAACGTTTATGTCCCACCAATGTCCTGGTGAATGTTGTTTGTAGCCGGATCGCCTATACTTACCCCCAAAAACTAGACCACAAGGATAACTCGTTTTGAGGATAAAATCAGAGCAACTTGTGGAGAGAAAAAGATGAGTAGAAAACGACGAGCATACAGCGCCCAGTTCAAGTTCCGGGTGGCAATGGAAGCGATCAAAGAAAAAAGAACGGTCAATGAGATCGCCAGCGAACATCAGATTCATCCAACGCTGGTGCGTGACTGGAAAAGGCAATTGCTCAAAGGCGGAGCCAGCGTTTTTGAACGGGGAAACAAAACACAAAAACAAAAGGAAACAGGTGTTCCTGAAGCGGAATTATACGAACAGATTGGGCGGCTCAAGATGGAACTTGAGTGGCTGAAAAAAAAAGTTACCCCCTACAGTTGAGGCCAAACGGGCGATGATAGACAACCAGCATCCTGACATCAGTATTCGGCGGCAGTGCGCCTTGGTGGGTCTCAACCGCGCAACATATTATATGAAACCAGCGGGGGAAACACCCTTCAATCTGCAACTGATGCGGCTAATTGATGAACAATATCTGAAAACGCCCTTCTACGGGTACCCTAAAATGACCGTCCATTTACGGCGGCTGGGACATCTAGTCAATCCCAAGCGTATCGCCCGCTTGATGCGGCTGATGGGTTTACAGGCTATTGTTCCCAGACGGAAGCTGACCCAGCCGGCACCAGGCCACAAGATTTATCCCTACCTGCTGCGAAACGTGGCGATCACCCGCCCTAATCACGTCTGGAGTACCGACATCACGTATGTGCCCTTACAGCAAGGATTCATGTATCTGGTGGCTATTATCGATTGGTTTAGCCGCTATGTACTGGCCTGGCAGCTATCCAACACGCTGGAAGGCAGCTTTTGCCTGGCGGCCCTGGAATTAGCACTCCGCCAGCACACACCTGAGATCTTCAACACCGATCAGGGCGCTCAATTTACAGCGGATAAGTTTACCGGACGTTTGCAGGCGGCGAATATTGCTATCAGCATGGATGGGCGCGGGCGTGCCCTGGACAACATCTTTGTCGAACGCTTGTGGCGTACCGTCAAATATGAGGACATCTACTTGAAGCATTATGAAACCGTTCCAGCATTGGAAAGGGGGCTACACGACTACTTCCATTTCTATAATCATGAACGACCCCATCAGAGCCTGGCTTACCGGGTTCCCAGCGAGGTTTATCGATCTTGTTGAGATTCTGGTATCAATTTCCGAGCTTAATTTTGCCAATCTGTGGTCTTGACGATGGGGGTAACTATAGCCTACTCTTCAGCGTAAGAAACCCTCGCTCAATATCGAGATGAGGATTTTACTGAGCGAGGTTATCGTGTGATCCTTTATCCAAAGCTCAGGATATGTTAAGTGACCTCCATACCCCCTTGGCTTTGCAAAAAATCATTATATTCGGTATAGACATCTGCAGTAGGGCCATCCATCATGAGCTTGCCTTGATGCAGCCATACTGACCGTTCACAAAGGCTACGAACGGCCCCCTCAGAATGAGAGACAAAAACAATTGTGCGGTTGCTATTCCATAGTTCAGTGATACGCTCCATACATTTCACTTGAAAAGCAGCGTCACCGACAGATAATACTTCGTCAATGAAGATAATGTCTGGAAGAATGTGAACCGCGATGCTAAAACCAAGACGAGCAATCATACCACTGGAATAGCGAGTGATCGGAATATCAATGAAATCCCCCAATTCAGAAAACGCAATAATATCATCTAGGATCGGATCGATTTCTCTGGGATGAACACTATTGATGGCAGCATTCAGGTAAATATTCTTTCGGCCAGTCAAATCAGGTTTGAATCCAGCCCCTAATGCGATCAACGCTGCGCTACGTCCTTTAACTAAAACGCGTCCACCTGTCGGACGGGTGATACCCGCCAAAATACGTAGTAATGTGGTTTTGCCAGAACCGTTTCGACCGATGATGGCTACGGATTCTCCACGGCGAATTGAAAAGTTGAGGTCGTGTAGTGCGTAAAAAGGTTTGGTTTCTGGCTGTCGATGACGACGCACCCATTGTTTGAAAATTGATGCGGCTTCGTGACGCAAGCTGCGTTGCGCTTTTTCATTGCGAGAATATCGTTTATAAACATGTTCCACAAGAATGTCTGGCTCAACTTCAGTCAGGGAGTCCTGTAGCGTTCGTTTGGGGAGTGTCTGAATACTCATATGAGATCTGCAAGATAGTCTTCGTTAGCTTTGAACAGAGTATAACCTAAGTATAGCAGGATCAGTCCTACGGTCAGGGGGTAAATCATAGAGAGCATATCCGGTGTATGATTATACGCGACTATATCTCTTGTGCCTTCAATTAGGGGCGCAAGTGGGTTGATGAGAAAAATGATTTGATACTTGGCCGGGATTGTGTCGACTGGGTAAATGATTGGTGTCAGGTAGAATGCCAACTGAAGAATGATTCCTATAAGCTCTGGAATATCCCGTAGCATTACACTTAGGTAACTGGTAAGAAACATCAATCCAAGTGTAAAGGTGATCATAATCAATACAATTGGGATGAGCAGAATAAACAATGGGTTCGGCCAAAATCCGTAGAGCGAATTGATAATCAACATGGCGATAAACATGAACATGGTATCAATAAGAGTCTCGCCTAATGTAACCAGCACCAGCACTTCACGTGGGAAACTTACCTGGTTGATAATACCCATTGCATGTACGATTGAACGACTACCGGCGGTGATACCTTGATTGAAAATATTGTAGATTGTGAACGCAGAGAAAAAGAAAACAACGAGCGGAACATCTAGTTGAATACGTAAGAATTCGCCAAACACCAGAGCAATAACAAAGCCTGTTGATAATGGTATCAATATGATCCATAAAATTCCAAGTATGCGCTGTGAATACCGAGTCTCAATATTGTATTTCATCCAAAGTTGAATGAGCGCCCGATTTTGCCATAGAACGGAAATATTAGAAGCAATAGTGCCGAGGTTATTTCTGATTCGTAATTGATTGGGGATGATGATCGTGACAACCCCCAAAAACAATGATACTCCGAAAAAATACAGAGTCTGAAGTTGCGAAATGTCTGGTGATAGAACCAGGATTGCAATACTCGAAACTCCCGTGGCTAAAACATGTGAGACAAACCAAGAATCAAGTCGTTGTATACGCTGCCAATGAGATAAGATCGGCTGAATGGTAAAAGTAATTACCAATGCCGCTCCCATTAAAACATATATATGCAAAGGCTGAGCTTCATATTTGGGGCCAAGGGCGTGACCATAACGTAGGTCGTAGCGCATCTGTACAGCGATGAGCATCGAGGAAATCAATACCGCAAAATGAAATATGGAACGGACGATGAATAGCTTCACAGGATATTATCCATAGTTGGTTTTCAGAATACCTTTAGCCAATAGTGACGCCAGTCGCGCAATTTCAACCGCCAAGACGGCGGAACCGACCGATGGTACAATGTTCTTAGAGCCCTTGCAACTGGTGTATCATAGATCTTGGATCGCGTAAACCACCATCTTTTGACCAGGTCCACACTTTTATACGAAGCATTAGCTGATAGCAGTCGCAGGTCATCCAGCCAGACCTGAGCGAGTGCGTCTACGCTGTGGTTTTGCTTCGCCTCGGCACGGGCGTGCTGACGAATGTGACTGAGTAGAGTGGGTGTGTCGACCAACCGTTGAATGGCTGCGAACCAGCTTCCTAATTCACCCGATATTATCAACCCCGTATGTTCATGTGTAATGGTTTGATTGTAGAGTGAACAATCTTGATATATTCCTGCGGCTCCAGCCGCAGCATATTCTCGAAACTTATTGTTGGTCTTTGACTGGTAAAAGGCATCAGTTGACATAGGGGCTAAACCGATTGCATAGCCAAAGCGGGTGAATTGCCTAAAGTAGTTTATATAGTTAGTGTTGAAGGGTTTCCAAGTAACATTGGTGTAGTGAAGGAAATCTGTGGGTTTAAAACCCAATATATGTAGATGAACACGGTGACCGTAATATTGTAGAAGTTGATGTAGATCAGGAACCATGAGTTGGAAAAGTGGATCTTGTTTGTTGCGGCTGGTTGCATAAACAATATGGAGCTTGTCGCTCGAGAGACATGGAATGTTAGGGGAAACCAACGACCAATTAACGGCAGTGTTCATCAAAGATACACTGCTATTATGCTCTTCAACAATGGCTTGTAGCACAGGGGAGTAAACGTAGACCTGTCCAGCGTTCGCAAGCATCCGTTTCAGATATGCTTGCCGATCTGGCTGACGATAATAATCACTGTCTTCTAGATTGGGTGGAATGTTGAGTAGATCATCATCCAGATTATAGATAATTGGAATGCCAGACTGCTGTGCAAATTCATAAATAGGTTGATAAATTGGCTCAATATTTCGACAGGTGATGATTACATCCGCCTGTGCTACTTCCATAGGTTTCACAAACTGTTCAAGAGTCACGGTTAAGTGAACATGCTTATGTTTGTGCAAATACTTCAAGGGATTGGTTATGATTTCAGTGGACGGTATACGGTCAGGGTATATGGCAAGAACATTTAGTAGATGGGGCATTATATCATCACTAGCTACTGATAAATCAGCTATTCGGATGTTTCACTGAAATGAAATCCACAAAATGGTCTTCTCGACACCCGTCCTGGCCTAATAAGACGCCGCCGCTGCCATTCCCATACTTTCACTGGCCCTGCCACATTGCGAACATAGATATGCAAACGAAACCCATCTTGATCACTATTGCTGATAGGTTCAAAATCAATCTGGAAAGGCATGTCAGATGTAGCGGCGTTAATAGGTGCAGAGCCTTGTCTCACAATTTCATTATCAGGCGAAATGATCTCAATACCCCAAATACCATGTTTTAGTGGAACATCAAGAATGGGAGATAGAATAATTGCTGATAAATTAGCACGCCCGATATGTAGGGGATAGGCGGTAAATTGCAATAAGCTAAAATCAGCACTGGCTTGTAGCCGGTAGCCTCGCAGTATTTTGCCATTGAACATGAAGCTATCGTCTCGTAACTGCTGCAATGTCGTTGGAATCGAGTCAATCGCATTGGTGCGATTCCCAAAGACCCAGGAGGTTGTCTGTCTCCAAGAGCGCAATTTGCGAAGTAAAGGCAGCAGAAACTTCACTTGTCCTCTGACTTTATTGAGTTTTGCTTCTTGTGCATCTGCTCGCCATTTTTCAGCTTGCCACAAAATTTGATTGTGCGTGGCTTGTTCTGTAACAATTTGCAAATCTGTTGCCAGGTGATCGACCTGTTGTCGAATTGCGCCAAGTTCTATTTCCAATTGGGCGGAGTATTCATGTGCAGCGGCCAGTTCATTATGAGCTGTCGCTAGATCATTAGCCGCCTGTTCAAATTGCTGCTGCGTTGCGGAAAGCTCTGTTTCCAATTCGCCAGTGTACTCATGGGCTACAGTCAGTTCATGAGCCGTTTGTTCGAACTGTTGCTGTGCAATTGTTAGTTTTATCTCCAGTTGATCGGTGTGGCTGCGGGTTACTGCCAGTTCATCACCCATTTGTTCGAGCTGCCACTGAGTTGTAGAGACCTCTGTTTCCAACCGGTCGGAATACTCGCGGGCTACAGCCAGTTCATTAGTTACCTGTTCGAATCGCTGGTGGGTTGTAGCGAGTTCTGCTTCTAGTTGGTCGGAATACTCGCAGGTCACAGCCAGTTCATTAGTTATCTGTTCGAGTTGCTGATGAATTGTAGCGAGTTCTGCTTCTAATTTGTCGGAATGCTCACGAGCCACGGCTAGTTCATTGGTTACCTGTTCGAATTGTTGCTGGGTCGCGACAAGATCAGTTTCCAATTCGGCAGAATATTTGCGAGCCATGGATAGTTCGCTAGTCGTCTGTTCACTTTGTTGGCGAGTAAAAACGAGGTCAGCTTCAATTTGCTGAGAATGCTCGTGTACAGATGCTAGTTGATGAGTTAATTGTTGGGCCTGGTTGCGAACTGCGGCCAGTTCAGCTTCCAAATATTGTTTCTTTTGTTGGACATCATGTAATTGGCCCTGCGCGATTTGGGTACGCTCGGTAGCTCGCCGGACCGAAATATAAGGTGGTTCATAATATGTTATGCCTTGAAGAGCTGTCTCTAATTCTGCCTCTGTGGTCGTTTCTTTGATAACCAATAGGTGATACATCACCTGATCGCAGACATTGGTATATTTATGGCGGGCGTCGCGGCGTTTCTCATGGGAGCAGTGCAAATACTCCGGGAAATAGAAAAACTCCATCTTCGCACAGTATAAATCTAGTCCAGGGTCACTATTATCGCTTTGACTCAATCCCCAATGGCTTCCGGTTTGTGGATGCTCATATTCGATAGGATCGACCTTACTGGCAGGTCTGTGGGTCCAGAAACGAGGAGTATGTTCATTAAAGGGTTGCTTATGATAGGGATTCACTAGGTTTAATGCTTGAGCAGAATATGGTGCAATAATGCAGACCTCGGCGCCATGCTTACAGATGCGATAAATTTCACGCATTGTCGTCATCAAGTCTTTGACATGCTCCAATGCGTGACTGGCATATACCAAATCAACGGAGCTGTCGGGGAATGGCAGCGGCCTGTCCAAATCAGCAATAACATCAATACCAGGCATTGGAAAGCGGTCAACCCCAATGAAACCCGGTTGCTTGGTCGTTCCTGCGCCAAGATCTACTCTTGTGAAATGGTTTACGACTGCGGCTCCTGTAGTCTCGGACACGGGTTTCTCCTGGCTAATAAGGTTATGAACTATAACGGATATTACAGTGTAATTGTATACTGCCGAAGTGTTCTTTCAAGCGTAATTTGTACAGTACCCTTTCAACGGTGGTACACGGGCGTGATTGATAGAGGCTTAACTTCGTTCTTTTATCTTTGGGTTCTAAATGGAACCTGAGTGTAAAGTATTTCCCAGCAGAATTTATTATTGGATCGAAACGAAAGGTTAGCCAATGATCTGTGATCTGACCGGAGAGATCCATTTCAGTCCGGCGAAGTACATTGGTGTGGTCATATATACTCAAAGTTAATAGTCCATGAGAAGATCGATTATGTGTTCCTAGAAGGACATCAACACCTGAAAAGTTGTCATGCGTTGCCGCTAATGGGTAAGTCAGGCTACCCTTTATTGATGGTGACGGGAAATTAAAGGCTGGGATAGCTGGTTCTATAATATCGACTGGAGAAGCCGTCGTTCCTACCGTTTGTTTAACTTGATCTTGACCATTTGAGTGAGTGTATGCGCCGTTGAGTAGATTGACAATATCTGCCGAAAACTTTTTGGGTTTTGCGATATTTTCTATTTGTGTAAGCCATTTATCAGCGACATCCACTAGATTATATTCTTCCTGTGCTACGATTCGAGCTTGGCGGCGAATTTTTTCAAGCAACGTTGGATCCTCGATAAGTCGCTTCACACCATCGAACCACTGCATAGGTTGGTCGGAAATGAGCAGACCGGTTTCATCTGGTATAACGTACTCTCTATATAGAGGGCTATCTGAATAAAGGCCAACAGCACCTGCCGCAGCATAATCGCGGAACTTTGTGTTCGTTTTACATTCGTAAAATATACCCTGGGGCATTGGTGCTAATCCGATTGCGTAGCCTGCACGGACGAATCGAAACATGAAGTCCTCATATGATTTGTCATATGAGTGAAAAACAATTTGCTTGTATCCTTTTAGATCATCAGGTATGAACCCTAAAAGATGCAATTGGACCCGATTGCCGAAATATTCAAGGATATTCTTTATATCTCGCAATATCCGCATAAAAATGACATCATTTTCGATACGGCTGGTGGCATACACGATTTTTACTGGATCCATCGAGAGTTTGGGTAGCTCAGGAGGAACAACTGACCAGTCAATCCCTGATCTTACCCGTATAACGTGCTGATTGTGCTGCTCTACAACGTTTTGCAATACGGGAGAATAAACCCTTACCAGGTTAGCGTTTCGCATAATCCATCTTACAAATGCCTGCCGCTCCTGATTATGGTAGTACTCACTTCCTTGAATCCGTCTGGGAATAGCGAGAAGATTATCATCCAAATCATATATAATAGGTATTCCAAGTCGTTGAGCTAGGTCAAATATTTGCTTGCACGCAGGTTCTATATTACGACATGCAACGATAATGTCTGTATTGATAACTTGCTCGACTTGTACTTCGTCTTCGAGATATATAGTGAGGTCAATGAATCCTCTTTGTTGAAGATATTGTAGCGGATTTACAACGTTGATGATGGTTGGTGGAATGTAGCCTGGAAGAATAGCCAACACTCTTGTAGGAGGAGGGCTATCATCTGACAGGGTTAGTTGGCAACTGGCTTTGGCAGCCTGTATGAACTCTTGAGAATTCTTCAATTCATCTAGGTGTTCAATCCAAGTATCCGATGCTTTGTTGATATTGTACTTAGTTTCAACGAACTTACGGGCATTGTTACGGATAATATGAATGAGCGATTCATCCTCTATCAGTCTCCTAATGGCTTCTGACCACCCTCCAAAAGCATTTGAAACCAATAGGCCCGTTTCTTCATGGACGACGTTATCTGAGTACGGCGGGCAATTACTGTAAATGCCCGCAATTCCCGCGGCTGCAAACTCGCGGAATTTGTTGTTTGTTTTGCATTGGAAAAACAAACCCTGCCGCATCGGTGCTAAGCCTATGGTGTATCCATGTGTCACAAAGTGTTTGAAGAAAAGCTGATATTCCTGATGGTCACTGAAAACAATTTGGGGGTGATCCGCTAGTTCGGGAACCCGAAACCCCATTACGTGTAGACGGACGCGGTTCCGATAAGTATTTAGAATCTCTTTCAGGTCTGGTAATATTGACCGAAATTTCTGTACTCCAGCCAGCCCTGATGGATATACAATTTCGATGGGATTGATTTGCAGATCAGGAAGTTCGGAAGGCACCAGTTCCCAATCAATTGCTGGGTCAACTAAATGAACATTGGCATTATAGGCTTCAACAACTCTCTTCAACACAGGCGAATATACTCTAACAATTTGGGAGCGTTGTAGTAGCCATTCCAATACACTTCTCACCTCAGGGTTTCTGTGGTGGGGTGCTGCTGGATTGTCAACGGGAACTTGCAGCAAGTTATCATCTAACTCATAGATGATAGGTTTTGAAGTCTCATAGATATATTGATAAAGGTAAAAGCAGGCAGGATTCGTATTTCGAATCATGACCACTACATCAGCTAAGTCAATATCTTTTAGATTAACAGAGTTCTCTGATCTTATCGTAAGGTTGATATAGTCTTCGTTGTGTAGATGTTCTAGAGGTTTAAGGAGTATTGCAGTAGACGCAATATGGCCTGGAATAAGCGCGAGAACATTTCTCATGATAGTCCTCGAAGAATATTTGGGAAAACGGACATCTGTGTTGTGACTCCAATGGACTCTGTTGCCTGGAAACCACACTTTTCGTAGACGGCAATTGCTGATGTATTGTGTTGAAACACCTCAAGATAGATGTGGTGTAGACCAAGCTCCCGAAATCCAAATTCGACTAATAGGGTGGTTGCTTCATAAGCTAACCCTCGGCCCGTTGCCTGCTCATCGCCAATCATCAGCCGCCCAAATTCAGCTTCACTCGTATTCCAATCAATTCGGTAGAGCGATATTTGACCAATTGGTTTTTTCAATGTTTGGGTTTCCTCAATAACAAACACAAAATCGTCATCACGTCCAATATATTGCTGGAACCAATGGGTATGTTGCTCCGGGGTAATGATATCGGAATGGATGAACCAGGACCGGATATGATCTTGATTACGCCAGGCTAGAGTCATCATCAGGTCAGCTTCTTCCAGCAATCGCAGTCGAATCCTTTTCCCTGCAATTGGCGGAATGAAACGTTTCATAAAAGTTGCTCCTATTTGGATTTACGGGCACGCTGTTGGATAACGGTCTTCAGAACGTTGCTGATTGTCGCAACATCCTGATAACTTAGATATAAATGCATTGGTAGAGAGATCAGATGGTCACTGGCATAGCGTGACCTGGGGCAAGTGCCTTCTGCATGACTGTACATGTCGTACTGTATGTTATCTCGGTAGTGGACACCAGGATATATTTCGTGTTGATTTAGACCAAGCATAACCTCATCACGGTGGTCGACCAATACTTGATACAAGTGTCGCGAAGATTGACAGCTCGGATGCGTCGGAACGGTTCTAATATCTGCTTCACCCGCCAGAAGATCATCATACCAGTCAGCAATTTGACGCCGATAGGCATTATCATGGTCTACATAGCGCAACGCTACGAGGCCGATGGCGGCCATGATTGAGTTTCCATGAGCTTTCTCCCCCAGATACTCGACGTCGTAATACCATTTATAGGTTCCTCCGCCCATGGTTCGAGCGTAGGTATCTTTATTGATGCCCATCCAGGACCATTTACGTACAATTTCATCTAACTTAGCATCGGCAAAACATATCATTCCAGAGTCGGCAGTCGGTAGATTCTTGACTGCTTGAAAGCTAAATATTGAAACATCGGCGTCGTGCCCGACATGGCGGCCATTTACACGGGTTCCGGTCATATGGGCAGCATCAAGTATCATCTTGAGGTTATGTTTGCGGCACAGGTCAAGGACTTGCTTATAATTGCCCGTATTGCCCCCCATGCCAAC
Source organism: Aggregatilineales bacterium (assembly GCA_965215855.1). GTDB lineage: Bacteria > Chloroflexota > Anaerolineae > Aggregatilineales > J027 > J027. The sequence continues at coordinate 2,936,635 of CBDCER010000003.1, forward strand.
AAACATAACAGCGCGGGTTCGGGGGGTGATCCTTTGTTCCACGCTTTCTGGGTCAAGCGTAAGGTGTTCATCAACATCAGCAAATACAACTTTCAAGCCTGCTTTCAAGATAGCATGGTTAGTGGATACAAAAGTCAGAGGTGTACTGATAATTTCATCGCCATCTCGCCATTGTTCAGTGAGTTTAAGAATCTTGACTGCTAAATCTAGCCCTGCCGTTGCCGACGATAAGAAGTGGGCATGTGGCAACTCCGTGAATGTCTTCCACTCATTTTCAAATTCCAGAGTCTTGAAGCCTAAACCAGTCCAGCCCCGTTCTAGGCAAACTCGTATCTCGTTTAGAGTTTCTTCGATTCGAAAATAAGGTACAAATACATTCAAGGTCTTCATCTTTTACTCCTGATAAGTTGATGGCGAGAATAAAAAGAGGTCGGACAATTCACGAACTGCCGCCATAAAGGATTAATACAATTACGGAGATCAAAAAAGCAGTACATTGAACACACTTTCACGATTATTGATCTCCAATGCTCAAGTCATTCAATGGGCACTCCTGTGTGAGTTTGAATTAGTTTCTCACTTAGGGTTGCCACGCTGGGAAACGATGTATCTTACTATCATCAGAGGAAAGTTGCTCGGAATCACCTGTTGTGAAATTGTAACGATAAATGTTGTTAGGAAGTCCCGTGGCATTTGATGAAAAGAGCAGGTATGTTCCGTCCGTGGACCAAAAAGGATCAGCATTCATCGTCGAATCCGCAAGATTAATCAAAGGCTGTTGTTCGGAGCCATCAATATTCATAGTAAATATCTGCCAATCGTTCCCAAGTGCAGGGTCTTCGGCTCCCATTGTTGTATGAAACACAATCTGCTTGCCGTCAGGAGACCAAACTGGTCGATCATCATAAGCATCATTAGTGGTGAGGCGGACCAATAATTCAGGGTCGTCTACATTGATAAGATAGATTTCCCAGTTTCCATCTCTTTCTGAGCGAAAAGCTATTTGGGTGCCGTCTGGTGACCAGCTTGGCGACCAGTCATTCCATTCACCTGGAGTCAGGTTAACAGGATTGCTACCGTCGGAATCCATTACAAAAATATTTTGGTATCCCTCGTCTCGATCTGACCAGAAAACAATCCGGCTACCATCAGGTGACCAGCGTGGATGCTGATCTGTTGCGTCATGTTCAGTTAGATTTGTTGTCGTGCCATCTGGATCCATGATGAAGATTTCCCAATCCCCGTCCTCGTCAGTAGCATACAAAATGTTTTCACCATCGGGAGACCATACAGGATCTAGGCTATTGACCTGGTTATCTGTAAGCGGAATAGGGTCTGATCCCGCTGGATCTATACGATATAGTACCCAATATTGATCTTCTAGAGAAGCAAAGACAACTTCTCCCTGTCCACCACCGAGAGGAGTGGGTATGACATCATCCGCCAGCAACGATGGGGTTGGGGTCGTTGAAGGTGGAATTGTCGCTGTTGGACTTGGTATTTGTGTCGATGTAGCAGTCAATAACGGTGTGGGGGTATCGGTTGATGGTGGAACCGTCGCTGTCGGCACCTGGGTTAATGTACCAATTGCCAATGCTGATACGTCAGGCGACATGAACTCGTCGAGATCTAATGTGAGAGTCAACGCTATCGCTGCTTGCGTCTCGAACTGTTGGGTTTGGGCCAAAGCCACTTCGGTCGATACTTGGTCATTGTCGGTAATGTCAGCCGTTTGGCTCAGGTCGCTGGTAACTGCTACCCGTGTTGCCAGACCATCGTCATCTTTGCGGCCACCCAGCAAGAGGATCAGGGCCAAAATGCCAAGTAGTATCAGGAGTAATATGCTGCCTCCTATTACCCACCAGCCGCCGATGGCCGACACGATGCCACCGGATTTAGCACTGCCGCCCCCACGATTAGCATGTTGCGGCGGTGGAGGCGGCGGTGTTATCCGTACTTCTTGCCCCTGGGTCGCTGCCCAAAAAGAGGCCGAGAATTCACCCATCGTCTGGAAACGATCTTCTGGGTTTTTCGCCATAGCTTTCGCTAGCACTCTCCCGATGCTGGGTGGCAGGTCAGGACGATGCGATTCTGGGGGCGTTGCTTTGCGCTCCAGATGCAGGTGCATATATCCATAGGGTGTTGGTGCTTCAAATGGTTGTCGGTTAGTAACCAGTGCATAGATCAAAATCGCCATGGCATATTGATCGGTGGCAGGAGTTGATGGCTGGGAGCTCCACTGCTCCGGAGCCATATAAGCCGGTGTGCCGACCAGCTCGCCTACTTCCGTTAAACTCGTCGCGGCATGTAACAGTTTGGCGATACCGAAATCGACCAAGAAAGGATTGTCTACATTGTCGAACATGATGTTGCCGGGTTTAATGTCCCGGTGGATCACGCCACGCTGGTGTGCATAGTCCAGGGCACCGCCAAGTTGCTCCAGCAGTTTGGCAATGGTGGGCAACGGCAAGGGCGGAGGATTGCTCTCGAAGCGAAGGCGAAGGCGTTCAGCCAGGGTTCCAGACGACAGTAGACGCATGGCAACGTAGCTTATGTTGTTTATAATGCCAAAATCATAAACAGGAACAATATGCACATGCTCGAGCTGCATGGAGATTTCTATTTCGCGCCGGAAGCGTTCCTGATAGTCGGCTTCGTTGGCGAGTAAACTGGGCAGAACTTTTAACGCTACCTCACGATTGTGCTGGGTGTGATAAGCACGATAAACTGCACCCATACCACCATGCCCCAGCAGCGATTGGAGATGGTAAGGGCCAAGATTACGGCCACTTAGGTCTTCAATGACCATAAGGTTACCTCACGTTTACTTTGTGCCATTATAGTTCCCTTTTCAGTAGAAAAATATGGGGAAACCTAAGCAAATCTACCGATGGGTCTGTATTACAGGCTCACATGAATGAATTACTGCTCCCACTCTACCTATTACTCAAAAAAGTGCTGAGGACTACATGGTTAACCTCTCGCCAGGTTTTATATCCAGGGAACATTGTCCGGACAACCAGTAATCTATTCAACAATTGATGTGCAAATTTAGATTAGCACAGGCAAGGTGATTGTTCAATTCCTAGCACTATTCGGCGGATTGATACCAGCAAGAAACTTGCCTGTAGACTCTCGATTTCAATTGCTATTGTTATCGTTACCCTGAATATGGCAGTCGGGCTAACCAACAAATGTTAGTCAATGGTTGAGATTTTGCTGAATCATTCTCCTACGGCGTCGCCGCAGCAACTACAAATGCAATCGCCTGGGTCTCGGTGTGACTAAGGCTAATATCCCATTCATGAAGGCCAAGTGCGTTTGCTAGTAGTGCTGCATCTCCGTGTAATATCAAATGTGGACGGCGGCGCTCATCCGACAAAATCTCGATTTCGATCCACCTCACATCGCCGATGCCCGTCCCCAAAGCCTTAGCAACGGCTTCTTTGGCGGCAATGCGGGCAGCGAGGCTATTCATGCGGTCGCCGCAATAGTCGCGCTCGGCCTGGGTGAAGAAACGCTGGAAGAAACGTTCGCCGTGGCGCTCAATGGCACGTTCGATGCGAACAACTTCGATCATATCTACGCCGACGCGCAACATGATTAACTCCCATTCGGTCCGGCCACAGCCAGAGCAAAGGCTTCGGGTGACCAATAGCGAGCCATGACGGTTTGGAGACGGGCAGCGTTCAAGCTGTTGATGATGTCTGGATAACGGTGTAGGTAGTCCAGCCCCAGATTGTAGCGCTCAATGTTATAGAGAGTGGTGGCAACACCTTCGTTGGTTTCAAGTTGTAAGGGTAAAATGCCAGTCAGGTTAGATTGGTTCTCGTCCAATTCTTCGGGATCGACAGGTGTGTTAATCATGCGTTCGATTTCGACCTGGATACTGCGGATAGCCCGCTCGACGTTGGCTGGATCCACACCCGCCGTAACACGCCAGGCTCCAGGGCCAGGGCCGCCACTGATCTGGCTATAGGAATAGTAAGCTAATCCCTGATTTTCACGAATTTCTTTGCCCAGCCGACCATACATCGCAAACAGTCCAAAGATGTTATTGACGAGGCGTGCTGCGTAATAGTCTTCGGCGAAACGTGAAGGGCCGGGCACACCTAGAATAATGTCGGCCTGGGATTTGCCAGGTATGATGACATTCTGGCGTTTGATGTTGGTGATGGGGGATAAATCAGGTAAGTCGGGACTCGGCTTCTGATCAGGATTGTGCCAGTCTCCAAAAAAACTTTTCACTTGAGAGATGGCATCTCCCACATTTACATCACCAACGATAATCACAATCATATTTTGAGGACCGAATTGCTGTCGGTGGAAGTCGCGCAGATCGTCGAGGGTGATGGCGGCGATGGTTTCCAATTCACCACCAGGGCCACGATGGTAGGGATGTGAGGCAGGATAAGCCAATTGGCGGAACAGTCGCCCAGCCATGTAGCGTGTATCCTGCTGGCGAATCTTAATACTTGTCAGGATTTCACCCCGTAGCCGTTCGACCTGTGCTTCCGGAAATATCGGATTCATCAAAGTATCGGCGAGGAGTTCCAATAGTAACGGTAAATCTTCGCCGAGGCTCTTGCCACCAAAACTGAGACTGTGCATGTTGCCGCCGAAGTGCAGGCTGGCTCCGCTGCTTTCCAGGGCTTCGTGAATGGTGGCGAAATCACGGGTGGCTGTACCACGCATCAAAGCAGAAGCTGTAAAACCGACCATACCTTGTTTTTCGGGTGGCTCAAAGATGGCCCCGGCATTGAGTGAGCCAGTGATGATGACGGATTGTGCATGGTGATTCTCGCGGATCAATACCGTGATGCCATTGGGCAATTGATGATGAATGATATCGGCGGGGCCAGGAATGGCGACGTGTTGCATCAGGCAGTCCTCTGGATAAATGACAAGATAAGGCGAGCCAGTTCGGGGCCATGTGCTTCTTGCAGGAAGTGGCCGCCACTATCGAAATGATGTGCTTCGGCAGTGGGGATCAATTGAGTAAAGAAGGGAGCTGCTGCGCCCAGCACCACGTCGTCGGTGGCGAACATGACCAGGGTCGGTTTGTTCCAGTGCGAGAGCTTCTCGCGGGCGGTTTGCATGGTGGCCGCTAGCGGGTCATCGCTTGACATAGGAACCATCAACGGCCAGGCAACTGTTCCGGCCTTGTATTCAACTGAGGGGAATGGAGCCTCGTAGGCTGCGATAACATCGGGGGGAGTATCGGGCAAGGCCATACTCATAATTTGAGCAATGGGCAAGTCCGGCGCGGCACGCTCGACGGATCGACGCCAGGCCCGGAAACCGTGCGTGGGTGGTTCTGCGCCAGTGGGTAGAAAAGTATTCATGATGACCAGCCGACTGATCCGTTCGGGTATGTCAGCGGCGGTTGGCAGGCCAATCAGCCCGCCCCAATCGTGGACGACGAGAGTGATGTTTTCCAAGTTCAGCGCTTCGATGAAACTCGTGAGTGTGTCGCGGTGTAGGTCGAACGTGTAGGCAGATTGCTCAGTGAGTTTATCGGAACGCCCGAATCCTACAAAGTCGAAGGATAGCGCTCGATGCTGTTCAGCCAAAATTGGGATCATTTTGCGATAGAGGAAAGACCAAGTAGGTTCGCCGTGTAAACACAAGACGGGATGACCTGTGCCTTCGTCAACGTAGTGGATACGTCTGCTATTAATTTTTAGATACTGCGGCTCGAAAGGAAAGTTGGGTAGATTGGCAAAACGCTCGTCGGGGGTGCGGATAGTGGACATGAAATTTTCACCTGAACCTGAGTTTTGAATAAGGCATCATATCATAACAAGCGTTTCGCTTGGATAGAGAAAATTAAGGGCTGTTTATCTGTAGACGTGTTTCGTGTTTTCCTCCAACGCAAAATGTAGGTCGGCTCCGCGCTGGTACTGCAACGCCATGTATCTTAACATCGGCGTACTCTTGCGGTTGTTTGAAGGCACTCTACATGTTCAGTGTAATTTCTGTTCATGGTTCCATGATTCATTCTTCAAAACTGATAGGGAAATTTTCGCTTGTTCGCGCACAGCATTGTTTGTATCTTTCAGCGCATTTTCCAATAATCCTATGGCACGTGGCATATAGGGAGTCTTTAAGAAATTTGCGAGGTTAGTGACGACTTCTTCGCGTACTAATGGTGATTGGTCACTGCCAAGCGCGGTCTCATAATCGGTCAAAATATCGCCCAAAGAATCGTTGATTTTGGCGGCGGCATACAGACTTTGGGCAGCCGTCTGTCGCACATCTTCGGCCACATCCTGTCGCATCATCTGGCGCAATGTTGTTACAGTACGTTTATCGCAGACATAGCTCAGGCAATAGGCGGCATGGAATCGTACTTCGCTGTCATCATCATTCGCCATTTTGAATAAAAGCTCGGCGGGCACAACTTCGGCTTCGTCGGAGAGCCAGAATGCCGCTGCCTGTCGAGCCTCGGTAGTACCATGTTCTAAAACATACCGAAGTTCGTGAACGCTGCCTGGCCCCATTGTTTGAATTTCCAGGCCAATCATCCAGGCTTCGTCATAGGTGGGAAGAGTTGCCATCTGCCGTGCCAAGTCTGATTCTTGATACTTTTCAATCATAGTGAAAGTCCTAAAAAACAAAACCTTATTCTCTATAATTATTATATATGCCAAAATGGGGACGCTGTCTACCCCCCTATTTCAATGCAGGACGAGTTTAATGTATGGTGATGCGCTTTCGAGCGTTCCAGATTGCTGAATTGGGATGATGAGGCCAGGGACGAAACTCTGAGTGTTTTGCCTGTTCCTGGCCCTATGTCTATAAACTAACTGTCGTTGGAGGGAAATTGGGGCGGTTTTCGGTTGCGTAAACCCTCAACACCGGCCATTACATCTTCGGAGAAGAAACCAAGCATCTCTAGGGCGACGGAATGGTCAAAGATGGGGCCAGCTTGCAGGAGCCATTGGTTCAGGGCACGTTTGGTAAACTTGATGGCGTGGCGCGGGCCGTTGGCGAGGGTCGTGGCAACTGCTGTTGCTTTGTCCAGCAATTCCTCGTCGGGAACACACAAACTTACCAAGCCAATGCGTTCAGCTTCCAGCGCTCGCAGCATATTGCCAGTCATGAGATAATATTTGGACTTTGCCATGCCAACCAGCAGCGGCCAGATAATCGCCGCATGGTCGCCCGCGGCAACCCCCAACCGGATATGCCCATCGCCCAGCGTGGCACTTTCGGCGGCAATACTGATGTCGGCTAGCAAGGCCACGACCAGTCCCGCTCCAACCGCAGGGCCGTTAATGGCCGACAGTACGGGTTTGGAGAAGTGGAGCATGTTGTAGACCAAATTGCGGGTTTCGTCAACCAATTCCACGATACGATTATAGTTGTTATGGGCATCTTCAATCAGCTCGAAATCACCACCTGCCGAGAAGCCACGGCCGGCTCCGGTGACAACCACAACCCGTACTGCCGGATCGCGGTCGATAGTCTTCCAAACTTCGCCAATTTCGACGTGCATTCGATCATTAACAGCATTGAGACGCTCTGGGCGGTTGAATGTTATCCATAAAATACCTGGTTCACGTCGTTCAAAGAGCATATATTGATAGTCTGAATAGTCCATTTTTCCTGCCTAATCTACCATTGTTAATCCGCCACTAACGCTCAATACTTGACCCGTGATGTAGCTGGCGGCATCCGAAGCCAGAAAGACGACAGCGGGCGATACTTCAGCCGGATCGCCTGGACGGCGACCTAGCGGAATCGACTTTTCGATAGCAGACATCACTTTTGCACCGAAATCGGATTCTTGAGTGATGGTGCTGTAAAGTGCGGTTTTGGTAAGGCCCGGCGAAACAACATTGACACGAATATTGTCGCGTGCGTGTTCGCGAGCCAAGGTTTTTGAGAAGGCGATCACCGCGGCTTTGCAACCCGCGTAAATGGATTCACCCATACTACCACCGCGCCCGGCATCGGAAGCGATATTGACCACACTGCCAGATTTGGTGGCGACCATGTGCGGTAAGATAGCATAGCACAGATTCAGCACGCCTCGATAATTGATGTTGATGACCTTGGCCCAGTAGTCAGGCGTTGTTTGAAGAAAGGGAATAAAGCGATCCCATCCTGCATTATTAACCAGGACATCAATCTGCCCAAGCTGCTTCAGGGCGACTTCGGTCATTTGCTTGACACTTTCCAGGTTGGTCACATCGGTGTGGACAGCAATCACATTTTGACCACTGGCGTTGCTGATTTCGTGTGCGGTCGTTCGCGCCACATCTTCTTGTAAATCAGCGACTATGACATCTGCGCCAGCCCGCGCACAATCGTATACAATGGCTCGGCCAATACCCTGTGCACCGCCAGTCACGATGACGGTTTTTCCAGCTAAATTAATGATACTCATACTTTTGTTCCTCTTGGATACAAGGTGTGATAATCGCAGATTATTCTATTCTTTGAGTGTGGGTATGGGGCGTTGAGGTACATGCGCCCGTTTATAGACTAATATGGTGCGCTGGAGCGTCATGACAACTGTACCATCTTGCTTAAAGCCGATGGTTTGGATGTTGACAATGCCCATGTGAGGCCGTGATTTCGACTCGCGCTTGCTTAGGATGATTGTTTGGGCGTAAAGTGTATCGCCTTCATAAAGTGGAGCGGGCATAGTAATTTCCTGCCAGCCGAGGTTGATTGCAAAACGGGATACGTCTGCGACTGATAGGCCAACCACAATGGCGAGTGTCAGCGTAGAATTGACCAGGGGTTGACCGAATTCGGTTTGAGCGGCGTAGTGCTGGTCAAAATGGATCGGGTTGGTGTTGTTGGTCAACAATGTGAACCAGGTATTGTCAGCAGCGGTAATGGTGCGCCCAACTGCATGGGAAATTACCGTCCCCACCTCAAAATCTTCATAACAACGTCCATCCAGTGTCATATCCGGTTTTCTTTCCTCCAGGCTTTAATTATGTACAACTATCGTTCATTTTACATTTTCGCACAGCTCGTCCACTACCTCTTGGGTATGCTGGCCGAAGGCAGGTACAGCACCTATGTTGGGAGTGATGCTGCTCAGGTTGTGGGGCGGCAGTAGGGCTTGAATCATACCCTTGGGCGTATCAACATCTACCCAACGCCTTCGCGCGGCTAATTGGGCATGGTTGACTACCGCCGGTATATCATTCACTGCACCATTTGCGATGTTGGCGGCATCCAGGCGAGCGATGATTTGGTTTGCAGTGAGGGTGGCAAACTGAGTTTCAATGATATGCACCAATTTGTCGTGATTTTGGACGCGCAGCGTGTTGGTGGCAAATTGCTCGTCATCTATCAGTTGTGGCAATTGTATAACAATCTCGCAGAAGCGCGTCCATTCGCGATTGTTCTGTACTGCGAAGTTGACAGCACCATCGGCGCAATCAAATACACCATAGGGAAAAATCATGTTGTGGCGCACGCCGGCGCGGGCCGGAATATGACCTGTGCCCTGCCAGATGTGAATGGGTGGCATCATCCACTCGGTTAGGCATTCCAGCATGGAAATATCAATGCGTTCACCACGTCCGGTTCGTTCACGCTGGAACAAAGCAGCCAGGATAGAGGAATAAGCGTATAATCCGGCAGAAATGTCGGCAATAGAAATACCCACTTTGGCAGGTTCATCGGAACTACCCGTCAAGCTAACGACGCCCGACTCGGCCTGCACGAGCAAGTCATAGGCTTTTTTGTCGTGGTAGGGACCATCGGGACCATAGCCGGAAATGCCACACCAGATCAGGCGGGGATGTTGTTTTTGCAGTGTATCGTGACCAAGATCCAGTCGCTCTATTGCACCTGGCGCGAGGTTATGGATGAACACATCGGCACGAGCGATCAGTTTACCAAATATGGCATGGTCGTCAGCCTTCTTCAGATCTAGTACCACGCTGCGTTTGCCACGATTGAGCCAGGCGAAATAAGCGGATATTCCATTCAACGCACCGTCATAGTTGCGGGCGAAATCGCCACCGTCAGGACGCTCAACTTTGATGACATCTGCGCCCATATCTGCCAACTGGCGTGAGCAGAATGGTGCGGACACAGCTTGCTCCAATGTGACGACATGGATACCACTCAGGGGAAGATCACTCATCAGCAACTCTCAAAATGATCGCGGCATACCCAGGACGTGCTGGCCCAGGTATGACAGAATGAGATTTGTGGAAATGGGAGCGACCTGGTAGAGACGGGTCTCGCGGAATTTGCGCTCGATATCATATTCAGCGGCGAAGCCATAGCCACCGTGTGTTTGCAGGCATACATTGGCCGCTTCCCACGAGGCGTCTGCTGCCAGCAACTTCGCCATATTCGCTTCAGGGCCACAGGGCTGACCAGCATCAAATAATTGAGCGGCTTCGTAGCGCATTAAATCTGCTGCTCGTACCTTTGCATAGGCCTGGGCGATTGGAAACTGGATACCCTGGTTCTGACCAATGGGACGGTCAAAGACGATACGTTCGTTGGCGTAGTGTCTCGCTTTGTCGATGAACCAGTAGCCATCGCCGATGCACTCTGCCGCGATGAGGATGCGTTCGGCGTTCATGCCGTCCAGGATATAGCGGAAGCCTTTGCCCGCTTCGCCGATCAGATTTTCGGCGGGTACTTCAAAGTCATCGAGGAATAGTTCATTAGTCTCATGATTGACCATGTTGCGAATAGGACGCACGGTCATCCCTTTGCTTTCGCCGCCACGCATATCAACCAGGAAGACAGACAGACCCTCAGTTTTCTTCTTGACCTGTTCCAATGGTGTGGTGCGGGCTAGCAACAACATCAAATCGGAATGTTGTAGCCGCGAAATCCAGACCTTTTGCCCATTTACGATGTAACGATCACCATGTTTCTCGGCGAAGGTTTTGGTTTTGGTGGTGTCGGTTCCCGTGGAGGGTTCGGAAACTGCAAACGACTGGAGACGCAATTCACCCGCCGCAATTTGTGGTAGGTATCGGGCTTTCTGTTCGGGGGATCCATGACGTAACAGTGTGCCCATAATATACATCTGGGCGTGACATGCGCCGGAGTTTGCGCCAGAGCGATTGATTTCTTCAAGGATGACGGAGGCCTCGGTCACAGTCGCACCACCACCGCCATATTCTTCTGGAATCAAGGCTGCCAGCCAGCCAGCTTCGGTTAACGCTTGCACAAACGCTTCGGGATAGGCAGCTTCTTCATCGACTTTTTGCCAGTAAGTGCTGTCGAAGGTTTCACACAGTTTGCGAACCGCCTGACGAATATCGTTGTGCTGTTGGCGGCGAGGATTGATTTCATCCATACCTTTACCCCTCTTTCACTGGGGACAGGATTGTCGGTAGATTATCATGTTGCCTAATTGTACCGCTGGAACCAATAAGTGCATAAAAATGCGATCATTATTCGACAGAAACAGATTCCACACTATACTTGAAGTCAAGATTATGGCTTATCGAACGAGTTATGAACAATGTCTGATTTACGTGAACGCTCTTCTCCGGTTGGCAAACGTGTATCGCTATTCGTCACCTGCATGGTGGACATGATTTATCCACAGACGGGCATGTCGGTTGTGGATATTCTGGAGCATCTGGGACTGGAAGTTGATTTCCCGATGGAACAGACGTGCTGTGGACAACCGGCGTTCAATTCTGGCTATCGGCGACAGGCACGGTCGGTTGCCATCCAATTCTTGAAAGCATTCCAAAACTCAGAAGTGATTGTAACGCCTTCTGGCTCGTGTGCGGCGATGGTGCGACATGAGTACCGTACCTTGTTCAAAAATGATCCAACCTGGCTGCCGCTAGCTGAACGAGTGGCGTCAGTTACCTGGGAATTTACTGAATTTCTGGTGGATGGGCTGGGAATTGATGATCTCGAATTGAGTTTGCCTGCTCCTGCCAGTTTTGCATTCCACGACGCCTGTCATGGTCTTCGTATGTTAGGGTTGGAGCAGGCGGCTCGCATTCTCCTGAGCAATGTGCAGAATGCAACCATCCATGATTTGCCGGAGCATGACTCGTGTTGTGGGTTTGGTGGGCTATTCAGTATCAAGATGGGGGCGGTGAGTAATGCGATGTTGCAACGAAAACTAGGCAATATTGATGCCTGTCCGGCTGAAACGATTGTCACAGGTGATGTCAGTTGTTTGACACAGATGAATGGTGGTTTGTCGCGTCAGGAGTCGGGCAAGCGGGTGCGGCATATCGCCGATATTCTGACTGAGGCTTTGCGTGGGGAGGTCGAGAATGGATGTTAAATCGGGACAATTTATCTCTCTAGCCGAGATTGCCATTCAGGATGATGATCTGCAACGCACTGTTACTCTCGCCACTGCTGCGGTCACACACAACCGGAATCTGGCGATATTCGCTGCCGGGCGCGATCATGGCGAGACAATGCGCCAGCAAGCTGCCGCCGCCAAACGTCGGGCGCTGGAAAATTTACCTGTGTTGCTGGAACAAGCTGAAGCCAATTTGAAATCGAATGGCGTTGAGGTTTTGTGGGCGCGTGATGGCGAGGAAGCCTGCCAATTGGTGCTGGATATTGCCCATCAACATGATGTCAAGCGTGTCGTTAAGAGCAAGACGATGGTCAGCGAGGAAATTGCGCTGAATGATGCGCTGGAATCTCAAAACTTGGACGTGGTGGAAACCGATTTGGGCGAATTTATCGTTCAACTTGGCGGAGATCGTCCCAGCCATATTATCGCGCCAGTCATTCACAAAACCAAAGAGTCGATCCGCGATTTGTTTATGCGTGAACTGGATATGCCGCCCACTGATGACGCTGCCGAGATGACGCATTTTGCACGACGGCATCTGCGCGAAATCTTTCTGGCGGCAGATATGGGCGTGTCAGGTGGCAATTTTCTCATTGCAGAGACGGGGACAGTCTGTCTGGTGACGAATGAGGGCAACGGACGCATGGTGACGAGTTTGCCACCTGTTTATGTGGCGTTAGTCGGCATCGAAAAAGTCATCGAGACAGTAGAAGATTATGCGTTGTTGACACAAATCTTGCCGCGTAGTGGCACTGGTCAGGAGATCGCAGTTTATACACAGATGGTCAATGGACCGCGTCGCGATGATGAAGATGATGGGCCGGAGCATATGTACGTGATCTTTGTAGATAATGGCCGCAGCGATATTTACGTCAACCCGGCCTATCGTGAGGCGCTGGCCTGTATTCGCTGCGGGGCGTGTCTGAATGCTTGTCCAGTATACCGTGCTACTGGTGGGCATGCGTATGGCTGGGTCTATTCGGGGCCAATTGGCGCGGTGATTACGCCACTGCTGGTCGGTCTGGATAATGCGGCTCCGCTGCCCAATGCCAGTAGTTTGTGTAGCCGATGCAAGGAAGTTTGTCCGGTGGATATTGACCTGCCACGTATGTTGCTGGAATTACGGCATGACCTGATCGAACGCGGCCAGAGTCCCCGGTTGTGGAGTATGGGAATTCGTATATGGGCCTGGTTCAATCGGTCACCGCGCTGGTTTGCGTGGAGTGGGATGCTGGCTCGTATTGGACGCAATCGTATCTTCAAGCGCCGCTTGCCAGGGCCATTGGGAGCCTGGACCAAACACCGCGATTTTCCGCCGTTAGCCCCGAAATCATTTCACCAGTTGTGGAAGGAGCGCCAGAATGGGAAGTCGTGATGACATATTTCGGAAACTCCGCGCTGCGCCACGTTCCCCGCTAAATGATAAACCAGATGAGCCGTATATCCGAGTTGTACCGCTGGAGGATACCTCTCCCGCTGCGCTTTTGGCGCGGTTTATCGAACAGGCTGAGAAGCTGAATTGCACTGTTGGACAGTATCAAACGCCGGATATGGCTATTGCGGAGATCGTGGATTTGTTGGTAGGTGATGAGAAAGTGCTGTGCTGGGATTTCTCGGAGATACCGTTGCCGGGCCTAGACACTGCTTTGCAAAATGCTGGCTGTCAGGTTGTCCCACCGAATGATGGTGGCGTGCGCGTGGGAATCACGGGAGCAAATGCGGCACTGGCGGCAACAGGAACACTCGTGTTGGCAAGCGGGCCAGGGAGACACCGGCTAGCTTCGTTGTTACCTCGCTTACATATTGCGGTCATCACTGCTGACCAGATATTGTCTGATATGGAGACATGGATGGCTCTTCAGCATGAGCAAGGAGTGGATAAATTTCGCCAGTCGAGTAATATTGCGCTTGTCTCTGGCCCCAGCCGGACCGCTGACATTGCGCTGGAACTAATCATGGGTATGCACGGTCCCGAATCGCTTCATATTGTTATCATGACGGGGTAATATGATGCGTTTCCTGGCGGGATGGCGCTGTTATCGACTGCTATCTTGTATTTGAGTTGAAGGCGGGTGCGAAACTAATCTACGCACATCAATCGCCAGTTTTGTGAAGCCAATGATGACTGCCAGAAATTCTAATCGGCCCAGAAACATACCGAATGTTTGGGTCCAGAGTAGACTGTCCGGTGCATCGGGACCAGTGATGCCCAGCGATAGGCCGACTGTGCCCAATGCGCTGGAAAACTCAAAGAAACTTTCGCCCACCGAATAGCCATGCGCGGCGATGGCGGCCCCACCCAGGAATAGCACGGCCAGGTAGAGGAAAACGAATAATGCCACCTGACGTGCTTCTCGGTCAGAAAGGAATCCTTGTTTTTCGCCTTGCCAGATAGCTGGTTCGTTAACGGCATGACGTGGCATAAAGGCCCGGCGAATCTCCCAAGAGAGGGCTTTGTACAGCACATAGATTCGATATTGCTTGATGCCCCCTGACGTAGATCCACTGCCGCCGCCAACGACCATCAGGCCGATAATGATAATCCAGCCAAATTCAATCCAGGGCTGATAGCCGACGGTTGCAAAGCCGGTTGTCGATAGAGCTGAAACAGCCTCGAAAACCGCAACCCGCAATGACTTGCCGAATGTTGTGTACTGATCGAGGGTCACCATGCCCAGCAAAGCCAACGTTGATGCGATAAAAAAGAAGCCGATGAGACGCACTTCGCCGTTTTTTAGCACAGGCCGATATTTACGTTGAAACAGGGTATAGGCTGTCAAGAAGTTCATGGTTCCCATCAACATCAGAAGAATGACCACGCCTTCAATCAGTGGGTCATCCCAATAGCCGATGGATTCCGGACGTGTGGAGAATCCACCAGTGGATACAGCAGTGAAGGCATGATTGATCGCATCGAACAGGTTCATGCCGATCAACCGCAGGGCCAGCACGCCGAATATGATGTACCCGGCATAGATACTCAGCACGATTCCGGCTGAACGACGCACATGAGGAGCTAGTTGATCGCCACGCCCCTCTGCCACACTCAAGCTGGCCCCGACCGGTCCGGTGATGGCACTCAGCATAATGATGGCGAACCCTGCGCCACCAACCATCTGCAAGAAACTGCGATAGAATAAGATGATATGGGTGGTTTCGGTTACATCAATAACCGATAAGCCGGTGGTTGTCCAGGCACTGGTCGATTCAAAAATCGCCTGTGTGAAACTTAGATGGTTGCTGATTACAAAAGGAAACGCCCCAAACAAGGTGGCAACCCACCAAACGATAACCACTACCACTGCGCCTTCTTCAAATGTCAGGCTTATATGGTCAGGGGGAACCAACTTTCCCCATAGCAATCCCCCACAAACGATAAGAGGAACACCTGCTAGAAAGAAACCGATAGCTTCGAAACTTTCTTCGGGATAGAAAATCAGTGTCAGCAGCGGTGCAAGAAATAGCCCACCGATAAGCACCAAAAGTACCCCGACATAAGCCAGCAACGCCCGATAACGTTCGCGTAAATACGCCTGATAACGCACTGTCTACCGATGATCCTCTCCGCATAGCATCCGTAGCGCCTGCTCTTGCTGTTTTGGCTCACTGATAAGCACCAGGTGGTCATTGCCTTTCAATTCCGTCGAGCCACGCGGAACTAATATGTGTCCGTCACGGATGATCGAGCCAATTAACGCCCCGCCGCGCAGATTGAGTTCCTGCAAAGTTTTTCCAATTACTGGTGAATGCGGATCAAGCCGGACTTCGGTCACATTGATACGACCTTCGGCAATAGGAACCATGGCCGAGATGTCCTCAAAGTTGGTTTGTTGTTCGATGAGTGAGGCAATAATACGGGTTGCTGAAAAAGCTACTGTGATGCCCAATTCGCGGAAGATAACCTCGTTTTCAGGATCATTGACCAGTGCCAGCGTGCGGGGTACACCATAGCGTTTTTGTGCGATTTGACAGGCAATCAAGTTATCGGCGTCATGGGTGGTCAAGGCCATCAATACATCAGCTTGCCGTGCGCCCGCTTCTTCCAATCGGGATGGGTCGCTGCCTTCACCCAGGACGACGGTAGCGGTGGTTTGGTGAGCCAGTTGCTTGCATCGTTGTGGCTCGCGATTGATGATGGTGACATGATAACCGCGTTGGCCGAACTGCCGCGCCAGAAAATAGACCGTCTTGTTGCCACCAACCAGAATGACCCTCATCGTTTATTCTGTCCTGGGTTATGATTTAATACGGTGGAAAAAGCCGATGCCGATAATTGTGTGGGATTGATGGTGTCTATCCCGAAATCCTGATAGATGGCTTCGCGGGCAGGATCATAGACACGAGCAACCACGCGTGGCACATTGAAGATTTTGCGAGCAATCTGGCTGACCATCAGATTCAGGTTGTCGGAGTTAGTGGTTGCCAGTACCAGATCAGCCTGTTCAATTTTGGCCTGGCGTAGGACTGATAACTCGCCGGCATCGCCGATGATTCTGAAGCCGCTGAATTCAATCGATAACGCATCGAAGGCAGTGTCGTGCTGGTCCACCACCACCACCTGATGTCCTTCTCGGCTCAACTGGTTTGCCAGAAGAGCGCCCAACCTGCCACATCCAATAACGAGAATATAGTGTGCCATGTGAATGAACTATCTTCCCCTAGAACGCAAGTTGCCCAATTTTACCGATTTCTTTGCAGAATCAATAGTGAAATCAGATGTTGAGCAAATACCTGTCACTTGGCGGCAAAAATGGGGTCATTGCTCAATAAGTCTCACGCTGTCTACGATCTATAATTGAGGTAACGTTTATGTCCACATCGAAAGGAAGTGGTGTCGTAATTTGCACCAGAGCCACATGAAATACATTGATGAATACCGCGATAGGACACTTACCCAGAACCTTCTCGACCAGATTCGAAAAACTGTGTCTCGCTCTTGGCGGCTGATGGAAGTTTGTGGTGGGCAGACGCATTCTATCATTAAAAGTGGCTTCGATAAATTGCTGCCGCCGGAAATCGACCTAATTCACGGGCCGGGCTGTCCGGTATGCGTGACACCACTGGAATTGATCGACAAGGCGTTGGCGCTGGCGGCTCGCCCTGATGTGATCTTCGTCTCGTATGGCGATATGTTGCGCGTGCCGGGGTCGGACGGAGATTTGTTCAGCGTGCGGGCCAGAGGCGGTGATGTGCGGATTGTTTATTCGCCGCTCGACTCACTGAAAATTGCCCAGCAGAATCCGGACAAAATAGTCGTGTTTTTTGCCATTGGTTTCGAGACAACAGCACCTGCCAATGCGATGGCCGTGGTGCAGGCGAAGGCAATGGGCATTGAGAATTTCGCCGTTTTGGTTTCGCATGTGATGGTTCCGCCTGCGATTGCAGCGTTAATGGACTCGCCCGATGTGCAGGTAGATGCGTTTCTGGCTGCTGGTCATGTTTGCACGGTTATGGGCTATTGGGAATATGAGACGCTGGTTGAAAAATATCATATGCCAGTGATTGTGACTGGTTTTGAGCCAGTGGACATTGCGCGAGGGATATTGAAAGCAGTCGAGCAATTGGAAGCTGGGCAAGCTGTTGTCGAAAATGCCTATGAACGGGTTGTTAGCCGTGAGGGCAATCGCCATGCTCAAGCTATTATCCGGCGTGCCTTTGATGTTACTGACCGCAAGTGGCGTGGCATTGGTGTCATTCCGCAAAGCGGTTACCGGTTGCGTGAGGAGTACGCCGGTTATGATGCCGAACAACGCTTTCCTGAAGTGCAAACCATCACGACCGAGGAATCATCAATGTGTATCAGTGGGTTGGTGTTACAAGGGTTGAAAAAACCGACGGAGTGCCCGGCTTTTGGACAGGAATGCACACCACAATCTCCATTGGGCGCAACCATGGTTTCATCAGAAGGAGCCTGCGCTGCTTATCATCGTTATGGCCGCTATATAATGCAGAAGGAAACTCTGAAATGACTGGAGATCCGCCCAATGCTGCCAACTGGTCGTGCCCCGTACCGCTGAAAAATTACCCAACGATTGTCATGGGGCATGGTAGCGGCGGCAAAATGATGAATGACCTCATTGCCCATTTGTTCGCACCGCCATTCAATAACGACTTGCTCAATCAAATGGGCGATGCTACTCATCTGCAATTGCGGACGAATGACACGGACGCGCTGCGGCTAGCTTTCAGTACCGATACATTTGTGGTCAGCCCTCTGTTTTTTCCTGGGGGCAACATTGGCGAATTGGCGGTAAATGGCACAGTCAACGACGTTGCCATGCGGGGCGCAACGCCACTATTCCTCAGTGCCGGATTTATTCTAGAGGAAGGCTTGCCAATGGAGACTCTGGGCCAAATCGTCGAGGCAATGGCTGAAGCGTGCCAGGTGGCGGGAGTTCAGTTGGTAACGGGTGATACGAAAGTGGTGAATAAGGGGCATGGCGACGGGTTATATATCAACACATCGGGCATCGGGATCATTCCGCCTGGAATCCATATCGCGCCTGACCGTGCCCAGCCGGGCGATGCGATCATTGTCAGCGGCACAGTTGGCGATCATGGGATTGCCATTATGTCGGTGCGCGAAGGATTGGAGTTTTTCACTGAAATTCGAAGTGATACTACGCCGCTAAACGGTTTGGTACAGGCCATGCTGGATACCGGAACCGATATTCACTGTTTGCGCGATGCCACACGCGGCGGGCTGGCTGCCGTGCTAAATGAGTTAGCGGTGGCGTCTCAGGTAGGGATTGAATTTGAGGAAATGCAAGTGCCAGTTGATCCTGCCGTCAACGCCGCTTGTGAGTTGCTGGGACTGGATCCTTTCTATGTTGCTAACGAGGGAAAGCTGGTAGCTATTGTCCCGGGTGAAGTGGCTGACACCATTCTCGATGTAATGCAGGCCCATCCCAGTGGGCAGAATGCTGCCCAGATTGGGGAGGTGGTAGCCGAGCATCCAGGTCTGGTGGTGGGGCGGACAAGTATTGGTAGTTCGCGAGTGGTTGATTTGCCAGCTGGTGAACTATTACCTCGCATCTGTTAGGGTTTAGATGGTTTCTATATGATATTGCTGCATCAGCCATACTCATCAACACTGCCAACAGCACACCGCAAAACATGGCTCCGATTGTGTATATGAACTGTCGAGCGATTGCGGTAGAATATCGGCGCTATGGAACAAGGAATTTTTAAGCAACGCACCAGCCTGTTGATTGGGATTATCGGCAGCCTCTTTTTTTTATGGTTGGGCTTCCGAGGACTCAGTCTCAGTGATTTATGGGATACATTGCGTGACATTGACCTGGCATGGGTGTTACTCGCCATGCCGGTTTATTATATCGCCATCTACATCCTGACCTGGCGCTGGTACTATTTGCTGCGCCCGGTTAAAGACGTGCATCCCAACCGCTTGTGGCCGGTGGTGGCGATTGGCTACATGGCGAATAATCTATTGCCGCTGCGTCTCGGTGAAGTCATGCGGGCCTATGTCCTCAAACGTAATGATGATGTGCCTATCACCCCTACGCTGACCACTATCTTCATCGAGCGTATTTTTGATGGTCTGGTCATGTTGGCTTTTATTTTTGCTGCGTTGCTTTTTGTTGACTTTGAAGAACCTACCCTCAACACAGTCATCTGGATAACATCGCCGCTATTTTTTGGCGCGTTGCTGGCTTTTTTATGGTTGGCATCTAATCCCGACAAGACACAACGGCTCTATACCTGGCTCATTGGTAAATTCGTCCCAGTTAGATTCCGCGATGCTTTGCTCGATATTGCCGTACAATTGATGGGCGGCCTGGCAGCACTCCGTAGCAAACGGACACTGGCCCAGGTCATTGTGTTTTCCTTGTGGAGTTGGACTGTTGAGGCCAGCACCTATTGGATTGTGATGCAGGCGTTTGATTTTCAGGTCAGTTTTTCTGTCTTGCTGCTGGTCGTTGGTTTCGGTAATCTGAGTACCATTCTGCCATCTACTGCCGGTTATATTGGCACATTCCACGCCGTCGCCATCCTGACCCTAACTGCCTTTGATGTCGAAAAAGCAATCGCCGGAAGCTACGCCATCGTCATGCACGCTACGCTTTGGTTGCCCGTTACCTTAGCCGGTTTCTATTATCTAGTACGGCTTGGTTTCCGCTGGCGCGATTTCAGCACTGCCCAGACTGTCGTTCAACAAGCTGAAGGAGTTGTATAATGGCCCGTTTTGCCGTTGTTGGAGCCGGAGCTGGTGGCCTGGCTGCCGCCTACGATTTGGCCCGTGCTGGTCACCAGGTTACTCTTTATGAAGCCACCAGTCGTGTTGGCGGCCTGGCTGCTGGATTCCGTGATGAAAACTGGGATTGGGCACTGGAGAAGTTTTATCATCACTGGTTCGAGTCCGATAAACACCTGCTCAAATTAGCAGATGACATGGGTGTCCGTGACAAAATCCTGTTTCCACGCCCCAAAACAAGCTATTGGATCAATGGCAAAATCTATCGCTCCGAGATTTCGCCTTCGGCTTTTTTGTTGCCCGTGCCCATCATTGGTAAGCTACGGCTGGCCTTGACTGGCACCTATCTTAAGCTCTCTCGAAAATGGCAGAATCTCGAAAAACACACCGCTCATGATTGGCTGCTCCGCAACATGGGTCGCAAAGTTTACGAAACGCTCTGGAAACCCTTGCTCATTGGCAAATTCGGTGCGGCCTATCAAGAAGTCAACATGGCCTGGTTTTGGGCACGAGTTCACAGCCGTACCCTGCGCCTAGGCACATATGAAGGCGGGTTCCAGGCTTTCTTAGATACTCTGTCCGAACAGGTCAAATCACACGGTGGCGACATTCAACTGTCTACCCTGATCGTCAGTCTCGTTCGCCAAGAGGATGGCAAAATCTTACTTGAAACAGGCGATGACGAGTCAGAGGTGTTTGATGCCGTTCTCAGCACTACCTCGCCGCGCATTTTCCGTCAATTGGTTCCGCAATTCGATGATGATCATGCCGATAAACTCAACGCCATGCGAAGTATCGGAGCTGTTGTCGTCATCTATGCGCTCAAACATCAATTGCTTGAAGATGGTACATACTGGCTCAACTTGCCCGCCAACAGTCCCGATAAGGATGAAAATCCATTCCCTTATCTTGCCCTGGTCGAACATACCAACTATATGGATAAGTCCCATTATGGCGGCGATCATCTGGTCTATTGTGGAGATTATGTCGCACCCACTCACGACTACTTCCAGACTCGCAAAAATCAACTAGCCGAACGTTTCATCCCATCCCTGAAATCATTCAATTCCAAGTTTTCACCGGATTGGATTCGCAAACATTGGGTCTTCCGTGTCCCTTACGCCCAACCTATTCCCACCGTTAACCATTCCCAGAACATTCCTGACATACGACAACCCGTCGAGGGTCTTTATCTCGCCTGCATGAGTCAGGTCTATCCGTGGGATCGTGGCACAAATTACGCAGTTGAAATCGGGCGGCGTGCTGCCAGATTCATGATGGAGGACCACCGTGCGTAGCCTTGCTCTGGGAATTATTGCACTGATAATATGCATCGCAGCTTATACCCAGAATAACACTGCCCAGGAATCATTGGCGCTGGCTCCTCAACGCACGCCGACTCCCCTGGCGACAGCTACGCACACTCCATCTGTCACACCAACTTGGACGGTTATGCCTACTGCGACGCCAACGCCGACAGCTACTCCCACGAATACACTGACGCTGACGCTGGACGAAATCAGTACGCCAACACAAATTGGTACCTTGACTGAATTACCAACACCCACAGCTACCACTATTTACGATGAACTCCGTGAGTTGCATACCGATCCCTACTTTGCACTGCTATTTGAACTGGATGAGGCGTGCTTCTTGGTAGATACCGAAATCACTGGCACCCTTAACGTCTTCAACCTTAGCGAGACGGCAATATACATCTATCTGCCTGGGCAGATTATGTTTAGCATCAACGATAGCCTTTTGAGGCCCGACTTCCCACCTCGTGCCCCTATTCTACGCGAAGATTTTATCTTGCTATCATCCTTCGAAGAACTAACGTTGCTGGAAATCGAAGACCTGGGATTGTATATTCAGGGGATGGGACCTGATTCTGGCATTGACTTTATCGAGACCGAAACCATCTATGGATTGCCAGTGGGCGAATACTGGGTCACTGTTGGTTATAGCAATCCTCATGATGGTCTGGAACAGCAACCTGACCAGAGTTATCTGATCCCACAAGCTGCCTGGCGTGGCGTTGCCATCAGCCGTGAGGTGCGGTTTGTGGTCGTCGATGACCTGGAAGAATGTCCAAATTGATTAACGATTGAGAAACTTGAGGTGAAACACGATATGAAGAACATCTGTGTAATTGGCGTTGGCTATGTGGGACTGACCACTGCGGCCTGCTTTGCTGGTCTGGGCAATCGTGTTGTCGCGGTTGATATCAGCGAAGAACGTATCGCCAATCTGAAGAAAGGCATTATGCCTATCTATGAACCAGGAATGAAAGAACTGGTCGAGCGAAATGTCGCTGCCAAGCGGCTTACTTTTACAACTTCCTATGAGGAAGGGTTGAAAGATGCTGAGTTTGCTTTCATCTGCGTTGGCACACCCTCGGCAGTTGATGGCGATGCTGACCTGCGTTATGTCCGTCAGGCGGCTGAAACCATTGCTGAGACTATGGATCATCCTCTTATTATCATCAATAAATCCACCGTACCTGTTGGCACTGGCGACTGGGTGGCGGGCATTGTGGGAGAAAGCCAACCCAAACCCGTTGATTTCGCTGTTGTCAGTTGCCCCGAATTTTTGCGTGAAGGCGCTGCCATCTCCGACTTTATGAACCCCGACCGTACCGTGTTGGGCAGCACCAGCCGCGAAGCCGCAGATCGCGTGGCGCAGTTACATTTGCCGCTGCGTGCCCCAATCATCGTCACCGACCTCCGTACTGCTGAGATGATTAAGTATGCGTCGAATGCGTTTCTGGCGACTAAGATCAGCTTCATCAACGAAATCGCCCGAATCTGTGAAACGCTGGGTGCGGATGTTAAAGAGGTTGCGGCGGGCATGGGTTACGACACGCGCATTGGCAACCGCTTTTTGGAAGCTGGCATTGGTTACGGCGGTTCCTGCTTTCCCAAAGATGTTAAAGCTCTAGCACATATGGCAAATCTCCATGGCCGTCACCCCCAACTGTTAACCGCTGTTATGGAAATCAACGACAATCAACGCCTACACGTCATACGTAAATTGGATGATATGTGGGACAATGTCGAAGGTCGCGTGGTGGGTTTGCTCGGCTTGGCTTTTAAGCAAGATACAGATGATATGCGTGATGCTCCGGCAGTCACAGTCGGCGACTACCTGCATGAACGCGGGGCAGTTGTGCGCGGCTATGATCCTGCGGCTATGCAGAATGCCCTGAGTATGATGCCCTATCTCAACTTGGCCGAAGATCCTTACGAACTTGCGAAGGGCAGCGACGCTCTAATTGTCATCGCACCCTGGAATGAGTTTAAACAACTGGATATGGAACGCATCCGCGATAATATGCGTCAGCCGTTGCTGATTGACGGACGCAATCTCTACGAACCCGAAATCATGCGCGACTTGGGCTTTACTTATCGCGGCGTTGGACGTGGCTACGATAGCAACGGCCAACCAGATTAACCCAGACACGATACCATTGGCTTTCGCAGGGCAGGTTTCGATCAATTGACCCGCCCTGTGTTTGCTCCAACTAACCAAACTGGCTAAACTGCTGAAACATTCAGAAAAAGGGGGCAACGTGATTTCACGGCACGTTCTCAACAATGGCATGGTCATCATACTCAAGGAAGTTCATGCCGCACCAGTGATTAGCTGGTGGGTAGTCTATCGCGTTGGTAGTCGCAATGAACCCACCGGGCAAACCGGTATATCGCATTGGGTCGAACACATGATGTTCAAAGGTACACCCAAATTTCCGGCGGGTTTCCTGGATCGTGCCATTGATAAATCTGGCGGTACATGGAATGCCCATACCTGGTTGGATCATACTGCCTACTATTCGACTCTCCCCGCAGATCGCATTGATCTGGCGCTCGAAATGGAAGCGGATCGCATGACCAATGCACTGTTTGGGGCTGATGAAGTCGAATCCGAGCGTACAGTGATTATCAGTGAACGCCAGGGCAACGAGAACTCGCCAGTTTTCTGGCTGCGTGAACAGATGCAGGCTACTGCTTTTCATGTTCATCCCTATCACCACCAGATTATTGGGGACATGGCCGACCTGCACACCATCACCCGCGATGATCTCTATAGGCATTATCGCCGCTATTATATGCCCAATAACGTCATTGCTGTCGCCATTGGGTCATTCGATTCCACCGATATGCTGGCCCGCATCCAAACCCTCTACGCTCATATTCCCGCTGGTGATCCGGTTCCAGTTGTGCGGCGCGATGAGCCTGAACAGCGTGGCGAACGCCGGATTCGGGTCGAGCGCGAGGGCAATGCTGCCTATGTGCAACTTGCCTATCGGGCCCCCGCTGCCACTCATGAAGATTGGATCAAACTTGCGGCCCTGGATAGTATCTTGGGTGGCCCCAGTGGGCCTGGTGGCGAGGAGATAGGTCATCGTACCAGCCGCCTCTATAAGCATCTGGTGGAAACTGAACTCGCGGCAGGGTTTGGCTGCAATCTCGCTATGACGATTGATCCCTTCCTATACAAAATCAATGCTGTTCTACGTGATGGCCGTACTCATGCCGAAGCTGAAGCCGCTATCGACGTCGAAATTGAACGGCTGCAAAATGAACCGGTTTCCGAGCGCGAATTGCAAAAAGCTAAAAAGCAGGCTCGCGCTGCCTTCGCCTATAGCAATGAGAGCGTGACTGGTCAGGCATTTTATCTGGCCTATAGCGAAAACATCGCCCACTATCGCCTGTTCTTGGATTATCCAGAACGCTTGGAAGCCGTCACTGCCGAAGATGTTCAGCTCGCCGCTCGCCGCTATCTGCGTCCGGCCAACCGTACTGTCGGCTGGTTTGTGCCTATATCAGAGTTTTAGGATGCAGCAACAGTCCACTAATAAATAGGGCAATCGCATATGCTTTCTTAATGGAAAAATGGGCCTTATTGAACCCTCTTGACCTCATTTGATCTATGCATCCGATAAGGTTATCGGGTATTCAGCGCAACACTCAATGTCAAAGCTGCAAATTCGGTTCGATTATTGGGGATTTTGAAGGTCATAATGGCTCATTGTTCGAGAATTAAGGTTTGATATGCGATTGCCCTAAATCCATCCTAGGGCAATCGCATATGCTTTCTTAATGGAAAAATGGGCCTTATTGAACCCTCTTGACCTCATGGGTTTATGCATCCGATAAGGTTATCGGATATTCAGAGCAACACTCAATGTCAAAGCTGCAAATTCGGTTCGATCTTTGGGGATTTTGAAGGTCATAATGGCTCATTGTTTAAGAATTAAGGTTTGATATGCGATTGCCCTAACTAATAAAGGGCAATTTTGCCCTCGCTATTCGTATTTGAAACGCCATATCGCTAGTGCAATGCAGATTGTTGCCATCCCAATCATAACGCCCACCATCGGCAACACATCGACCACTCCGCCTTCGTGATAGATGATTTCGGTGAAACCATCCATCGCCCAGGCAATCGGCGAGATATGCCCGATAGTCCGCATCGTGTCGGGCACAATCTCCAACGGCCACCACGCCCCGCCCAGCGGAGCCAGCGTCAACGACATAATCAGCGCGATACCGCCAGCCTGATCCGAAGTCCGCACCATTGTCGAGAGTAGAAAACCCAACGCCGCCCCCACAAAACAGAAAGACAATACCACCAGCGCGATGGCCGGATAATTGGTTCCCCAATTCACCTCCAGCATGACACCGACCACGATGAAGATAATGAATTGAATCACGCCAAACACATACCCCCCCATCAGCTTGCCCATGATGATATTGAATTTCTGCGTCGGCAAAATATAGAGGCGCTGCAATGTACCCTGTTCGCGTTCCAACACCAATAAAGATGCCGCACTCAACAAGGTAATGAACACAAACATAGAAGCAATGCCCGGCACGCTCTGGTTAGCGCCCTGAAACTGAACACCATCACTACGTCGCGCCATAACTAGCGCCGGGGGATCGGCTAATCCAGACTGCGATTCTGCCAATAGCATATCAAAAGCAGCCTGTTTTGCCTCGGAGTCCGCACCATTATCGTATGCAGCAAACACCTCAACCGCAGCATTCGTAGCGGCATTGCTGATAGCGATGCTACCACTCAAGCGTCCCGCAGCGATGTCCGCCACATTGCGCGTCACCGTGGCCGAATTCAGATCAGGCTTGGACTGATAGATCAGATTCACTGGCAGCCCACTTTGTGCCGCATCGTGAAAACCCTGTGGAATGATAATAGCCGCCGCCACCTCATCTTCCAACCGTTCCTGCCCATCATCCTCAAAAGTTGCACCCGACTCCATCTCGCAGTTTTCAGGATTATCGTCTGCGCCATATACACAAACGAGAACCGTGCCAGTTTCCGACGAAACATCAAGCAACTGCTGGATGAATTCCTGTGACATGGCGGTAGGGCTGCCATCCTCCCCTACATCCAGGTTCACAACATCCAACCGCAAAAGGTTGTCCGCCATACTGTTTATAGCACTTGCCAACACCACCATCATCAGAATCGGCATCGCAAAACTGAGAAACCAGGTGCCTGTATCCTGCAATGCCAAACGGATAGACAAAGCCGCAAGGTTTATGATTGCACGCATAATACGCCTCCTAGAAATTCAAGCGGCGATTAAAACGCCACAATGCGATAAGAAAGAAGCCAGCGCCCATCGCGGTCATTGCGCCTACATTCACCATAATATCGCCCAGGCCCGCGTCGCCCGTCGCCAGATCAAAATAACCCGTCAATCCCCAATGATTCAGCGTAAACTTGCTGAGGACATCCAAAACCGGCACATCCTCGACCTGCATAAACGAACCACCGATCATCGCCATCAAAAACAGCACCGCATTGCTCAGGGTTTCCGCCTGTCGCACCGTATTGCTAATGGCCGACAACAGCAACCCCAGGCCCGTACCGGCGAAAACCACCGCCAGCGTAATCAACGCAATACCAATAAAATTATTGCCCCACACATCGGCACTGCCGCCCGTCATCACGGCAACAACCGGTGTAGCGACCAGCAAAATCACCATTTGCAGCAAACCAGTAGTGTAATTCCCAACCAGTCGTCCCGTCAGATAAACCCAGCGCGGCGTCGGCGTGGAGATAACACGCTGCATGATCCAATCGCGCTGTTCCTCCAGAATGGCACGGGTTCCCGCCGCCATCGCGTAGGTCATAAACATAATCGCAATGCCGGGCGCAAAATAACTGAGGAGATTGATGTCTTCGTCCTCGCCCCCCACATCCGTTTCGGTAAATTGGACACTGGTCACAGCATCACCTTCACCCAAGCGATTCACTACAACGCCCCACGCTTGAAATCCAGCATCAGGCGTCTCAGCCAATTCCATAAAATACCCATCACCCGCCCCCACCAACACATTCTGTGCTACCAGAATATTGTTTAGGTTATTGGTGATACCATCCACAATCGCCAGCACAATCGTTGAGCCAATTTCGGAGCCAGGGTTGTAGTAAACCTCGACTTCGCCTTTACGCTCAGAATCAAAAACGCTTGCTGAAAATCCCGCTGGAATAATCAGCGCCGCCGTCACATCGCCATCTTTAACCTGTTGGCGGGCATCGTCCGCATCAGCTCCAACCTCGCCCGTCAACAGATCACTGATACCCTCCGGCGGGTTATCCACCAGCACTTCAATGTATTGCTGGCCGAAGTTCATGTTGCCATCGGGGCCAGTCGTGCCTTCATCCAGATTAACCACAATAATCGTTGAATCGGGTAGCGAGATATCGCCACCACCGCCACCAAACGCCATTGCCATAATAACGCTGATAGCCAGTGGAGCCGCGAACATAAACATCAACGCCATCTGGTCAATATAGGTGCGATAGAGGCCGTTATAGGCAATTGTCCAAATTTTGGTAAGCATGATTTTGACCTCCTTAATCGCGTAAGCCACGGCCTGTCAGATGCAGGAACACAGCCTCCAGGTCCGGCTCGCGTACCTCAACCGATTGCATAGCAACATGATTATCGGTCAGGGTACGAATCACTTCCGGCAGCACAGTGCGACCCCGCGGAGCCATTACCTGAATTTCGCCATCATGCACAATCACCTGATCCACACCAGAAATAGCACTCAATTTTTCTTGAACAGCGGTGGTGGTTTCGCCAGTCTTGAAGATTAGCGTGTCTGTTTCACCCACCAGCAGCGTCAGTTCGCCCAATGACCCCAGCGCGATGATTTGCCCATGGTCGATAATTCCAATGCGATCCGAAAGTTCCTGCGCCTCCTCCATATAATGTGTTGTATACAACACCGTCATCTTAAATTCTTCATTCAACAACTTGACGGCATCCAGAATATTGCGCCGGCTTTGTGGGTCAATCCCGACGGTTGGCTCATCCAAAAAGACCATCTTCGGGCGGTGCATCAAACCTACCCCGATATTGACGCGCCGTTTCATACCACCAGAGTAATCTTGCACCTTGTCATCGGCCCGATCTTTAAGACCAGTAAATCCCAACACTTCATCTGTGCGTTTTTTCAACTCCTTCCCACCCAGGCCATACATCCGCCCAAAAAATTCAAGATTCTGGCGGGCGCTCAGCGTCTGATACAGCGCAATATCCTGGGGCACAACACCGATGAGTCCTTTAACGGCCAGCGGCTCTTTCATCACGCTATAGCCACCAATCAAAATATCGCCATCCATGGGTGTCAACAGGGTACTCATCATACTGATGGTCGTCGTTTTCCCTGCACCATTCGGCCCTAGCAAACTGAAGATTTCACCTTCATTAATCTCCAGATTCACGCCTTCTTTCGGACCAACGGCAAACACGCCATCGGGTGGATTATATTGCTTTCGTAGATTTTGGATCTGTACAAAACCAGACACAATATGCCTCCTCTTAGTTATTGGTTGTCGGATTTAGCTAGAGTTTTCAACACCGCATCACACCACTCACAGGTGGTTTGGACATAGCGTTTGCCCAAATTGAGTGTAAGTTGCCAGTAGGTGGCATCTTCGGGGACAAAACTTCGCGCCTGTTCGCTCATCTGCTCGGCAATATCGAATGCTGCACCAAGCTCCTGCATTTGATTACGATAGTCTGCGATTTGTTCGCGGAGACGGTGCGGCGGAATCATTTTGCCGAAAAACAAGCGCAGTAGCACGGGTTCGCGGGTCGGTGGTATCTCGAAATCGCTCTGCAACCAGTCTCGTAAATCCTGGCTACCTGTCGCCGTGATCGAATAGACTTTGCGCCCGCGTGTGCTGGATTCATCGGGCGAGACGGTGACAGCATCTTCTCGTTCTAATTTGTCGAGAGTACGGTAAATATTGGAGAGATCAGCAGACCAGACATGACGCGGCCCAAAATCAAAACGGCGCTTGATGTCGTAGCCTGATTGAGGACCGAAGGTTTCAAGTATTCCGAGGACGGCGAATTTCAACGACATAGTTGAATGCCAGCCAAATATTTATAGATCAATGGTATATATGTATTTGCATATATTGTACGACGAAACAAGTGCAAAGGTCAAGCCGCTCGCCCATTGAAGGGTTGCCAGCGGCTTGGTTAGTCGCAGATTTTGGATGAGACAGAAGCTCAGTGGATTTTGATAACCTTGAAGACGGTCAGACCGTCGGGAGTCTCAACTTTGACTTTGGAGCGTGCTTTCTTGCCAAGCAAAGCACGGCCTAATGGGCTTTCGTTAGAAATCCGGCCTTCGCGGGGATTAGCTTCGGCTGGCCCTACGATGCGATACGTCTCTGGTTCAAAACCATCTTCTTGCACAGTGACCTCAGCACCGACGCTGACCACATCTTTTTTGTGTCCATCACCGTTTTCGATGATGACGGCGTTTCTCAAGACACGCTCTAGATAATTGATGCGGCCTTCCAAAAACGCCTGTTGTTCTTTGGCATCATGATAGTCAGCATTCTCTGATAGATCGCCCATAGCAATCGCGTCTTTGAGTTTTTGTGCCAGCTCTGGACGTTTGACATTGATCAAATCGTCTAACTCTTGGCGCAGGGCATGTGCCCCTTCTTCCGTCAGGTATTGTTGTTTTTCGTTTAAAAAGTCATCCATTATGTGATCGTCACTCATCACAATTCATCTCCATGTTTCAAAGTATGTTGGCATTCAGGGTAGGGTGTTAGGCACGTTCAAACGGTGAGAAGAGGCGTTCCCACTCCTGTAAAGCATAGCGATCCGTCATGCCAGCAATGTAATCCGTTGTGGCACGATATTGGCCGCGTTTGTCGAATTTGGCGCGAACAGAGGGCGGCAGTTGCTCTGGCTCTTCGATATAAGCCTTGAAAATTTCGCTCAAGAAGCGTTCAGCTTTACGGCTCATGCGAACGACGCGGTAGTGGCGATAGAGATTCTGGTACATGAAGTCTTTGTGTTCGCGATTCATTCGTCGAAAAGCTTCAGAGTGGCCGACAAGATTTTGCGATAGACGCTGAACATCCTCAACCGATTGAACGCCTGAGCGTTCAATGGTTTCGGATGAGGCTTTTATTACATCAGCAATTTGAAGGCCAATAATACGCCGAATCAATCGGTGACGTGTCAGTTCTAATAATTCGCCTCCCTTATAATCAACTTGCTCACAGACCATCCGAAGGAATTCCAATTCGAGCATCTGGTCGGGAACCAGTAGACCTGCCCGCAAGCCATCATCTAGATCATGGGCATTATACGCCAGTTCATCGGCGACATTAGCGATCTGGGCTTCGATGGTTCCACGCAGTTCAGGCTGGTATTCTTCTGAAACATCAGCCGCATCATACTCGGTCTCGTGTTTGATGATGCCTTCTCGTAATTCGTAGGTGAGATTGAGGCCGGGCCAATTGGGATAGCGTCTTTCGAGCTTGGTCACAATTCGCAGCGATTGCTTGTTATGGTCGAAGCCGCCGTGGTCAGTCATCAGCCTATTGAGAGTCGTCTCGCCACTATGGCCGAAAGGTGGATGACCGAGATCATGGGCCAGACAGATACCTTCAACCAGATCCTCGTTTGCGCCCAGACCGCGGGCCAGGCCGCGCCCAATTTGAGCAACCTCCAGCGTATGAGTCAGACGTGTGCGATAATAATCACCTTCAAAATTAACAAAGACCTGTGTTTTGTACTCCAGACGTCGAAAGGCAGTGGTATGTAGAACCCGTTCCCGATCTCGCTGAAAGGCCGTGCGGCTGGGGCGTTCGTCTTCAGGATATTGACGGCCCAGACTATTGGCGCTTTTTACCCCATAAGGAGCCAAGACCTGGCGTTCAAAATTTTCTAATTGTTCACGTGAAACAGGCATTACCAACCCTCAAGAAACACAAACGTGTTCTTATCTTAATCGAAATGTTTTATTAACGCCAGATGGAAGCGATTGCCCTATGTTATCATCAGCCAGCGATCTTGAAAATGTTGAAAATATAGCGACATGTGATGAGCAGCGGATTTCGCGAAAAGGGGACGTGATAATATATAGTTATGGCAGGGGTTGTGATGCTGTGTAGCATAAATCGGAGGTGGATTGACAGGGGCAATGGTTGACTGCTAATCACCAATTGTCCAATTCTGAACCATTACCAGAAACGAGCTATAATTTTTATGAGAGTTGTTTCAGACTTGATTGGAGGACCATGCCCGAACAATTGACCATTTTCACCACCATATTTTTGGGAATCTTCATCGAAGCTGCACCATTCTTATTGCTTGGCACATTGGCTTCCGGAATGGTTGAGGTTTTTGTCAGCCGCGAAGATATGGCGCGTGTTGTGCCCCGCAGCCTAATTCCGGCTACCTTAATGGGTGGCATGATGGGCTTTGCCTTTCCCGTCTGCGAGTGTGGCGTTGTACCTCTGACTCGTCGCCTTTATCGTAAAGGGTTACCCCTCTCAGCCGGGCTGGCATTTTTGCTGGCAGCTCCGACGATCAATCCTGTTACGATGGCGAGTACCTATGCCGCTTATGGGTTCGGCGATGTGCTGGTTTTGCGATTCATTCTGGGCCTGATTATTCCCATCGTCATTGGTCTGATCTTTGCGCTAAGAGCTACGCCGCTTCAAATTTTGCTGCCCCAGAGTTATGCAGCTCCTATCAGTGGGGCGTCGGATATGGGAGAAAGCGTTGAGTACCTGGATGCCAACCAAATTCCGCCCAAAAAAGAACCATTGACCGCCCAACTGCGTACCGCTACTCGTATCGCCAGTGATGAGTTCTTTGAGATGGCAAAATATCTGGTTATTGGCTCCATGTTGGCCGCACTCATGCAGACCTTCATCAGCCGCAACGATATTCTGGCGCTCGGTTCCGGGCCAGTGTCATCTGTAATCTTTATGCAGGTTTTGGGGTTTGTTCTGTCGGTTTGCTCCACAGTAGATGCTTTCATTTCATTGTCGTTCGTCAATGAGTTCACTACCGGCTCCATTCTATCCTTTCTAGTCTTTGGCCCGATGGTAGACATCAAAAGCACCCTGATGTTCCTGAACGTGTTCCGCAAAAACGTTGTGGCCTATCTCATCATACTGCCTTTTTTGATCGTCTTGTTGGTAACCGTATTTATCAATCTAAATTTTGCATTATAGAGGTTTGGTGGATGAAAAAATTTCCGTTTGACTGGTCAACCAGCCTTAAGATCGGCATTCTGCTGGGGCTTTCAATATACTTCGCCTATACCGCACTGTCTGGCCGTTGGGCGCTTTATATTGATCCTCGCTTCAAGTGGCTCTCGATCATTGCGGTGTTGCTATTCGCTGTGCTAGCTCTTTCCTATCTGGGAAAATCTACTGCTAGTGAACATCACCATCATGAACATGACGATCATGAACACATCCATGTCAGGCTGGGGACGATTCTCATTGTCGCGCTTCCGTTGTTGTTTGGCGTATTGATACCAGCAAAACCGCTGGGCGCAACTGCTATCAAAACACGAGGTATTGATACCGACTTCACTTCTGTGTCACTGGGAGGAAATAGCTCAACCAGCTTGACCATTGTCGCCAGCGAGCGTAACATTCTTGATTGGGTGCGGGCCATTGCTGACACATCCGATCCTGCTGAGTTGGCTGGGCAGGAGGCCAATGTCGTTGGTTTTGTGTACCGGGACGCACGTTTTGATGAAAGTCAATTCATGGTGGCGCGTTTTACCATTAGTTGTTGTGTGGCCGACGCACTGGCAATTGGGCTGGTCGTCCAACTTCCTGAAGATAGCCCGGGATATGCTACTGACTCCTGGGTTCGTGTCGAAGGGCACTTTGAGGAACACTTCTTTGAGGATACCGTCATTCCTGTACTGGTTGCGGATGTCGTGACCCCCGTTGACCAACCTGACCAACCGTATCTATATCAATGATGAACAAAAACCATTTTTCCATCGATCCATTTGATCGCTATATGTTGACTGTAATAACGATTCTGCTGTTTTTGATTGCGGGCGTGGTCGTTTCTGGTGACCATGTTGGCGTTCAAATAATAGATACAAACCCGTTTGATGGTGATGTCGCTGCCTATTCATCAGATATTCAGGTTGTTTTTGACCAGCCCATGGATCGTAGCAGTGCAGAAAGCCACTTTGTAATAGAGCCAACAATAACCGGGACTTTTAGTTGGCGCAGCACGACTATGGTTTTTACTCCCGATTTTCCACTGATGCCCAATCAGCAATACACCATTACCCTTAATCTAGGAGCCACGAGTGAAACAGGCCGTAAACTCGATGCTGGTTATCAATGGTCATTTGTCACCCAAGCTGCTGTTATCTATTATCTCCATCCAACCAATGCTGCCGAACGCGGCCTATGGGCGATTTCAACGGCTGATCGTGTTCCGTATGAGATTTACAGACCGCAATATGGCATTGTACACTTTGCCCCCAGTCCAGATGGCACGCAGATTGCCGTGACAGTATATGGTGAAGAGCTCCAGGCCGCTGACATCTGGCTGATTGAAGCTGATGGTTCCAATCCACGCCAACTCACCCAATGTGCTCCGGAAGCTTGTGGTCGGGCCGCATGGTCACCCGATGGCCGTTTGTTGGCTTATGAATATCAACCCCTAGGCCAGGCAGATGCTCTGGGGCCGTCACGTATCTGGTTGATGGATATTGAGACAGGTGAAACTGCACCTGTATTTGAAGACAATCAGATTTTGGGCTATTGGGCTACCTGGAGTCCCGAAGGTCGATTGCTCTCTTTCTACGATTCCAATGCTGGTGGCATTCGCATCATTGACCTGCAGACCGAGGCCGGATTCCTTATTGAAACCGACATGCCCGATTACTGGTCGTTTACACCGGACAGCAGTGCGATTGCCTATACTGATTTACGTCGAGATAATCAGAAATATCTTGCGCAATTATGGGCAGCCGATTTGACAGATGCCGAGGATGGACGTGAGCCGTTGCTGGAAGAATCAGAAGAAGATCAAGAGCCAGTCTGGTCGCCAGATGGCACGTTGTTGGCATTTCGCCGCCGCCTTTTTGATCGGGTATCAGGCAACGGTTGGCAGTTGATAATCTATGATCCGGTCACGGCTCAACTGCGCCAAGCTACTACTGATGATAACTATACCTGTCGCAACCTCAGTTGGCATCCTGGAGGGCGCTTCATTCTGATACAACGATACAATCTGGATACCAGTTATTCTGCCGAAGTCTGGCTGTACGATGTCAAGAACGATTATCTGATACAAATTACCAGCGATGGGTTTTTACCGACTTGGTTGTCATCTTAAATGTTGAGGCTCCCTCGGCGTGGGCGAGATCTGGTATGGACAGGTTTACCGAGTTCGTACTAGATCGAGGTCGCGTTTTCATCATCACACGTGCATGATTGAAGCAGCGTCTAAAGCAAAATCACCAGATGAGTCGATAGCCTAGGCCACGAATTGCCTCGACATAATATGGTTCGCCTGGAGCAACATCTATCTTGCGGCGCAGATTGCGGACGTGTGCGCCGATGATTTCCTGGGCCTCGTGGCGGGCACATGTGTAGCCGCACGCGGCCTCAACCAGCTTTACATAATCGAAAGCGACTCCTGGCTTGCGACTGAGTTCCAGCAAGAGTCGAAATTCGGTCAGGGTTAATTGCAATGGCTCCTCATAGAGACTAGCATGATAAATATTGGCATCCAGTTTCAGGTCACCACAGGTGATAACAGGCGGAGTAGAGGGCAGATCATCCGCACGACTCTGAATAACATCGGACATTTGCCGGGCAATCTGTTCCAATTGGTCGCGACGTTGTTGGCGCGAACGTGTTTCCAATCCAGCGGCGACAGCCTCCAAAATTTCTTCGTTACTGGCTGGCTTGAGTAAGTAATTAGCTGCGCCGTGCCGTAGGGCCGCAATCGCCGAATCGACAGTGGCATGGCCTGTCAAGAGAATAACAGCCAGGTCAGGATAACGCTGGCGAGCATGTTGCAATAAGCCGACGCCGTCTAACATGTCCATCTTAATGTCTGTCAACAGCAGATCGAATGGCGCACACTGCAAGATTTCGAGTGCCTCTTGCCCGTCGCTGGCTTCCTGCACTTCATAACCTTCACGGATTAACACACGCATCAAAAAATTGCGAATTACGGACTCGTCATCAACAATCAATATTCTGGGCATCATTGCAATGACTCCTGATGGGCAAGCACACCGTGAAGGTTGTTCCGGTGTACGCTGTACTTTCCACAGAAATGGCTCCGGAGTGGCGTTGAATAATCTCTTGTGAAATCGCCAACCCCAGCCCTAACCCGCGGGTTTTGGTTGTGAATAGTGGCTCAAATACCTGATCCAAATGTATGTCCGCAATCCCACCACCATCATCCATTACCTTCAAATATACATTCTGGTCATCAACTGCTGTGCGAAGGGTAATATTACCTTCAGGGGCATTCATGGCCTCGGCTGCGTTGAGCAGCAGGTTGAGAATCACCTGTTTGATCTGGCTACTGTCACCACACGTCATCGGCAAAGAATCGGTTAGGCTAAGATGCAGATGGATGTTGGCTTGCTGAAGTCGTTTTCTCATTAAGAGCTGTACGCTTTCACAAATTGTGTTCAGATCGAGGCGGGTATATTGGTGTGTTATAGGGCGCTGAAGATCAAGCATTTGCCGGAAAATGGTCTCGATGCGTTCCAGTTCGGCATGAATCGTCTGTAAATCTTGCCAGGTAGGGCTGCTTTGCGGGATATTGATTTCAGCCATAACCAGTTCTAGACCACTCCGGATAGCCTGTAAGGGATTGTTGATTTCATGAGCCAGAGAACTGGCGAGTTTTCCAATCACCGCCAGTTTTTCGGACTGAACGAGATGCGCCTGTGCTTCTTGTAGTGCGGTGGTGCGCTCCTCGATTTTAGCTTCCAGTTGCGCGGAGAACTCTCGTTCGGCAGCTAGCAAGCGATCTATTGTGCGTTGTTGTTGGTCTACTGCTTCCAACAATTGCTCAAGCCGCTGGTGGTCTGCATGTAGTTGAGCATGGATTTGTTGAGCGCGTGATAGATGTCCGACTGTATATAGAACTCGCGAGACACCCTTCATTAGCAACTGGTACTGCTCATTTTCAGACAGATCTTGCTGGCGATCCAAGCATACAAATGCACCAATATGCTCTTGATCCGACATGATGGCTTCATAGTAGAAACCGTTATCTTGCCTGGTGGCACGGTCTTGAGCATTCTGATAAGCATTCTTGGCGAATTGAAGAACCTGACGGCGAATCTGAGGAGCCAGTGCTGGGTCTGTATCGCCAAGCCATGTATCACCCACAATATAACGCGCCAATTCTTCATCCCACAACAACATACAGGCATATTGCGGGCGATAGAAATTGACCATAGTATCTAATGCCAGACACGAAGCTTCCTCGACTGTTTCAGCAGAGATAAGCTCGACCAGGGTTGTTGCCAGATCACGCATGGCACGGCCTATTCTGGTATCAAACAGGTAGCGACAGAACATTCATAGTGGCCTGCCATTTGCCCCTGTAATCGTGCCAACACACCATGACTACGAAATCCCAGAAAGGGTACATTTCCGGCATGGCGTTCGACAGCAGTCCGTTGCTGATCGTGTGCTTCGCCTAACACCAGGGCCGTAGACATGCAGTCGATAAATAGCAGGCCAGCGGGTCGTGTATCATGAAGCCGTTCTCCCGCTTGTTGGATCGCACGTTCGGCGGCGGTGACCATATGATCGGGTTGTGTACTGAGAATATGGATCAGACTATTGGTCGGTGGTGGCGATGTCATGAGTAATGCGCCATGGTTATCAAAATTTTTCAGAACGCTGACTTTGCAGTCGTCTTCTTGGCATATCCCGATAGGGTATGTCAACAGTATGTCCGAGATGGTGTCAGAGGTTAATTGCAGGCCGTGCTCGAACAAAAAGTCTTCGTAAACCTCTTGAGCCGGTCGGCCATCAATCGTGATGATGCGGCGATCATCAGCTTGGGTCACTCGGTAAGGACCGCTGATCGGTTGCCATCCATTGGCAATTGCCATCCCTAACGGCGTCCGACTCAGTATCTCGACACCTGTCAGACCCGCTCGTATCATACGCTTGTTGTGAAACACCGCTGGTGGGCGGGGTGGCGCTGGATGAGTCAAGCCTGGCCCACCCAAAATATCATATAACATACCCGTCTCAGTCATGGCCCGCTCCACCACGCCGTCCAGATTCATGGATTGGTCATCTGGAAATAACATTAGAGCGCGATGATTGAATTTGCTGCCCAACCCGGTACTGGAAAGACCACTAAGTTTGCCGAGCAAGCGCCGGCTCCGGTTAAACCATTTCCGCTGCGGAGCAATAGGATGAAATTGGGCATCCTCATTTTGAATGAGTATGATCCCCGCACCGCCTTCTACATAGCCATCCTGAGTATATTCGCCCGCTGATGTTGCGCCAATTAGCGGCACATCACCCAAGATATTATTGACACCCTGCAAGACTCTATCGGGGTCTGGATGCGAGGTAAATAGCATCGCCAGGGCAACCTCATTACTTAAAATCGCTGATGCCTGACGGGCGGCCTGCTGTCCACATTGGTATCCATCGGTACTGTTATCCAACCCGACACTGATATGTGTTGTCATCATTCTGCTCGTGTAAGTTTCTTACGCTTCTGTAGAGTAGTGTAAGCGGGACAGGCCAATCTTTCCTGTCGATTCGGCGAATCTTCGGTATTTATCCGGTGTGCCTTCTGTGTAAACAGCCATTGTTCTCTTGTATAGTGCTGAATGCCCATCAGGCAAAGGTGGTGAAATGTAATGAAGGAAA
Organism: Aggregatilineales bacterium; assembly: GCA_965215855.1. Classification (GTDB taxonomy): domain Bacteria; phylum Chloroflexota; class Anaerolineae; order Aggregatilineales; family J027; genus J027. Next base: position 2,975,352 of record CBDCER010000003.1, read on the forward strand.
TTCGTGTTTTATTCATGTTTTTGTTTGTGTTGCTGATTTTGCCAGTTGGTTCACTGGCGGTGCTGGCGGGGTCGGATAATGCAACAAAAGGCGGCAGCCTGGTTACTCAGCGCCTCGGCGAAGAGGCAGTAGTATTTATGGATGCCGTTCGTCCGGTCAGCTTCTCGCAGGATATTCAGCCAATTTTCAATCAGCGATGCGTGTTCTGTCATGGCCCCGATAGTATTGCTGGCAGTGCGCCTAACGGTCTTCTACTCGACACCTATGATAATGTCATCCTGGGATCGTTGTTCTTGCCAGTGGTGCAGGCGGGTCAACCTGATAAGAGTACGATAATCCTTTTGTTACGTTCGGGCGGGATGCCTGCCCAGGGCCAACCTTTGCCAGAGTACCAGATTCGATTGATCGAAGCCTGGATTGCTCAGGGCGCTCGAAATAACTAACGATAGGAGAGATACACATGAAGAAGTTTGCAGGTCTTACCCTCTTGATTGCTTTTGCCATCGCCTTGTTGGCGGCCCCTTCGCTCACGTCGGTCAATGCCCAGGATTCAGAGCCAGAAGACCGCGAAATCCATGTGCGTGGGACTAATCCACAAACTATTGGACAATATCCACATTCCTTCAGCTACGACGGTAGTGATGTGCGCGGCCAGGAGTGGGGTTTCTTTGAATTACATCTGGACTCTGGCAGCGACACAGGTTTGATGTATGGCCGTTTCCATGTTGATTCATACCAGGTGGACGCTGATTTGCTGGTTGAAGATGCGGTTATCACTGTAATTTACCCACTGTTTGGTATGCCCACCGACACCGCTCCCGCTTATTGGCAGGGTGGTATTGCTGTCGATACCTTGCTGCATGGTGACAGTGGTCAGGAAGCCCCGGTGCTACCGACAGTTTTTAATGAGACAGCCTCCTGGGGACCAGCACTGGTTTTCATCGACGGTGAACACTACACGGGCGATGAAGAATTCATGGGTGTTGAGAATGTCTATGGCTTGATGACTGGTCACATGATGCTCAGTGAAATGGTGCGCGATCCTGAGTCAGGCGAAGTTTGGAATGCCGACCAGAGTGACTATTTCTCGCCAATGGACCCCGGCAACGGTTCAATCTTCTCCGATGATATTTCCCTATTGCACCTAGTTGCCCACACTGATACCCGTGACACAGAAGCCTTCCCGCCTTTCACGATGTTCTTGCACGTCAATTTCTATGACATTGAGCGCGACATTGATCCCATCGAGGTCGAATATCTGACCTGGGAAGCCTACGCCGAAATGGATGAGGAAACTTGGGGATCTTTGCTGGACGAGTGGCTCGCTTTGGTTGATGCAACTGAAGCTGAACTTTACGCTGAGGAAAGCGAATAAACACCTCGTTGAATCAGGGTGGAGAAGGCAAGCCTGCCTTTTCCACCCACATCTCTGCTATTTTCAAATCAGAAGAAGGTTACGCCATGCGAATACGATTGGGATTGTTGGTAGGGTTTGTGCTGATTGTGGTGCTGTCGGCGTGTAATAATGGTGACAGTACCGCTGTTGAGAACGCTGAGAGCTATTTGGTGGCATTGTCACAAGCTGACGGCGATACAGCTCGACAATATTTGTGTGAACGCCGCAAGCATGATGTGGATCGTATTGTGGAGCGCATGGTGTACTTCGATAATGGCGAGGCTGATCTCAGTGTTGATGGCATCACCTGTCAGGAAGATGGTCGTTATGTGACTTGCTCCTATAGCTTGGTTTCAACTGTGTACGAGATTGAAACTGTGCAGGAAATTACTGAGACCTATCACATTGAAGATGACCGATTATGCGGAACAGTTAATCATGACCAGGTAATGTTTGAAGATACCGCTACTATGACCGAAGAGTAGACGTCTTTTAGAATGATGTTAGATGGGACGAGATGTCCGCCTATACGCGACAAGTTGTTGGACAGAACATCTGTCGAATATTCAGTACATAGTTTTCTTATGTGTTGTAGACTGGCAAGATCAGGCAAAAAGTAGAGCCTTCACCCACAACTGATTCTACAGTCGCATATCCACCATGTAGTTCAGCGATGCGTTTCGCAATTGTCAGACCAGCCCCACTGCCTTGATCCTCATATTTTTCGCGGTCGATTTGGTAGAACGGCTCGAAAATGTTCTCGTGTTCTTCAGCTGGAATCCCACGCCCGTTATCAGTGACCTCAATCACGATTTGTTGGCGGTCTCGGAAATGAGGCGCGACTTGTAGTGTGATTTCTGTGTCATTGGGACTAAACTTGATGGCATTGTCAATCAAGCAGCGCACGGCTTTACTAAGATAGGCTGTGTAGCCAACAATGGGGGGGATATTCGGATCAATTTCGACCTTCAGTGTTTGGGTACGTTGATCTACTGTCGGTTTGTACTCCTCTACTAAAGGCAAAATAACATCCTGAAAATCGGAGACGACACTCTGGTGCAACACAAAGGATTCTTCAGCCTCACCTGTTTCCAACTCGACCAATAGGATGAAATCCTCAACGAGGCGACGTAGACGAGTAGCTCCGCTGTCAATGCCATGAAGATAGCTTCGTAATGTTGTTGATGTCATTTCGCCGGGGGTGTGCTTAAGCATATCACTATACGCTACAACATATGTCAATGGTGTGTTGAACTCGTGATAGAGAATGGTCATGATTTTCTTTTTGATCGCAAGCACTTGTTGATCATGTTGTTGGCGTAGCTGACGATGGCGGCGAATCTTAGCGGAAACTGCTACCAATAAATCATGTGGTTCGAAAGGCTTGGTCACATAGTCGTCGGCCCCCAGTTCTTTACCCAGGTTTTCATCAGCACGCTCACCTTTAGCCGTCAGAAAAATAAAGGGGATGTCGAGCCAGTTCGATTCTGAGCGCAGTTCATTCAAAAACTGATAACCGTCCATCACTGGCATCATGATGTCAGAAACGATGAGGTCAGGTGGCTCATTTGCTCTCAGTTCATTCAGCCCTTCACGCCCACTATTGGCTGTTGATACTTGGTATCCTGCTAATTCAAGGATATCGCGAATACCTTCCATTAAATACAAATCATCTTCAACAACCAGAACTTTGCCTTTTGACATACCATCATCCATGATTACTAATCACCATCTTCATGCTTAAAACTTATCTGGTTTTCCAGATGATGTCAACGTGTTTTGTTTGCAGCCAAATCCTGGTAAACTGGAATAATCATTTATGCGAATTCACCAGGAAGGTTCTGGATGAGCAAAAAGCGATTATTAATCATCGAAGATGATGTTGATGTCGCCGAATTACTGGTGACCTTCTTTAAAGGTCAGGGTTATGAAGTTTTTGATTCAGACATGGGCGAACAAGGCATTGCCCTGGCACGTTCCAAATTTCCCCATTTGATTCTGTTGGATGTCATGTTGCCGGATATGGGCGGCTTTGACATCTGTCGTAAATTGCGAACTACCAATTTAACCAAATATATTCCGATTATTTTCCTGACACAACGCGATGCACGGTCGGATAAGGTCGCCGGACTAGCACTGGGCGCAGACGACTATATCACCAAACCTTTTGACATAGAAGAACTGCGGCTTCGTGTGCAAGGCTCGATCCGGCGGGCAACCCGTGACCAGTTGCATGAATCTCGCACGGGTCTACCGACTGGGGCACTGATCCGCGAGGAGTATGAGCGGTTGCGGGACCAGGATGGCTGGTACTATCTCTCTATGCAAATTGTTGGTTTCAATGATTTCCGTGACCGCTATGGGTTTTTATCAGCAGACGAAGCTCTCAGCTTGGCGGCCTATACCTTGCGTGAGACTGTCAGAGAGTATGGCACACCAGATGATTTTATTGGTACAACGAGCGAGGATGGATTTGCAGTCTTTACCCGTACTGGTGATATTGATGCTTTTACAGAGATTGTTCAAAGAGTATTCAAAGAACGCGTCGGTACACTATACAATTTTGTAGACAGCGAACGCGGCTATTTTATGCTTCACGAAGGTACGCCTGAAGAACGACAGGCTCCACTGATGTATCTGGAGCTAACGACTTATTATCCGTCTGATACCAATTAACAATGGCGTCACTTGATTGGAACATAGCGGGTCTTCATGACCAGTTAGCCCGATATGGCATTCCACTTAAAAGGGATGTATTCCAGCTTCGAGAACAATTGACGGCTGAACTCAACGCCGCTGCTTTTTTGATATTGGAATTGATTGAACTGGAAGCGTATGCTCAGGCTTGGGGGATTAATGCAGGAGCCTGGTTGGTGCTGGCTGTGACTCGGATGATTAAGGAAATATTGGAGGATTATCGTGACGCTGGCTTCGGTTGTGTGCCACCGAGCATATTTGGTATTGCCGGGGCAGAGGATGACCAGCAGGAAATCGGCCATCGTTGCATCACAGCTTACCAAGACATCTATCATGTATTATTGCGAACCCATCATCAGGCTAGTTCTCCGATCTGGCATCGACGAGCGGTGACACAACATTTTCCGCAATTGATTCTGAAGGTCAACGATTCGGGTGTCGTAAGCGAATGATCTTTATTTCACGCGATCATGTACAAACAGCCCTCCAGTTGCCGAGTTTTGATGTGCGGCAGGCACAGCTGAAAATGGCTCCGATTCCGCGTGCTGTTCGCCGCCCTCAAAGCAAAAATGGATCACCTCGATTGGCGGCAGTGTTGGTTTTATTGTTCCCAACCGAACAACATGGGTTATCTACGGTGTTGATTCAACGCAATCAATATCCCGGAGTGCATAGTGGGCAAATTGGCCTACCAGGTGGACAGCGTGAAGAAAATGACGGCTCATTTGCAGTAACCGCTTTGCGCGAAACTCATGAAGAAATTGGTGTACCATATACTGAGATTGAATTGATAGGTAACCTGACATCGCTGTATATTCCACCCAGTGATTTTGAGGTTTATCCTTATGTAGGCTATTCTGCCCACCATCCAGTCTGGAAGCCCGATCCGAGTGAAGTTGCAGGGGTGATTGAAACGCCATTGGCAACCCTGTTTGATGACACCGTGAAGCACGTGGATGAAATTGAGGTGCGAGGGATAACCGTCCGAGCGCCTTATTATGCTATCGAAGGACACCGGGTTTGGGGTGCAACAGCGATCATTTTGAGTGAGCTGGAGAGCCGTCTGCGGTTGACTCTAGACAGATGATTTGATGTGATATATACTGCATTTTAGCAAGCCGAGGTAGCTCAGTTGGTAGAGCATTGCACTGAAAATGCAAGGGTCGCCAGTTCAAGTCTGGCCCTCGGCACAGGCTAAAGCCTCCACACACTTGTGGGGGTTTTTTTATCAAAGGTTAACAGATGCACATTTATGAGATTAACACCTGGCCCTGGCTTCAAGGGCTTTCCGCCAAGTACGGGCGACCTATCACACTTCAAAATGTCCCGGCAGATGAAATCCGGGCACTCAGCAATTTGCAGCAAGACATGATTTGGCTAATGGGGGTTTGGGAACGCAGTCCAAAGGGAAGGCGAGTCGCTGCCGAGCATCGTGATCTGCAACTCGAATATCAAGAAGCCTTGCGTGATTTTCGGTCAAAGGATGTGGTGGGGTCTCCCTACAGCGTACACCGGTATGTGGTGGATGAAATTTTGGGTGGCCCAGCGGGGTTAGCAACGTTTCGCCAGCAATTGAGGCAATATGGCCTGCGCCTGATGTTGGATTATGTGCCCAACCATGTCGCCATTGATCATCCGTGGACACACGAACTCTCCGACGCACTGGTGGGCGGCACGCCTGACGAACAGGCAGATGATCCGCAGTCATTTTTCCCAATTGGTGATCGGGTTTTCGCGCATGGGCGGGATCCGTATTTTCCAGCCTGGACTGATACAGCACAATTGAATGCGTTCAGTGATGCTTATCGGCAGGCGTCAATTGACGCTCTGTCCGAGATTGCGGCGCAGTGTGATGGTGTGCGCTGTGATATGGCAATGTTGCTGACGAATCACGTTTTCTCGAAGACCTGGAGCCTGAAGCGCGTTGGCCCAATCCCCAAAACGGAATATTGGCAGAGTGTTATTCCGGCGATACACGCCCAATATCCGGAGTTCATCTTTATAGCCGAAGTTTATTGGAGTATGGAGCACGAATTACAGCAACAGGGCTTCGATTATTGCTACGATAAGCGTTTGTATGATCGCATGGTTCATGAAGACGCAGCCCGTATTATCAACCATCTGAAAGCACATTTTACATATCAGTCCGGCTTGGTGCGCTTCAGTGAAAATCATGATGAACGCCGTGCTATGGATACTATGGGGATAGGTCGTTCGAGGATGGCTGCCGTCTTGATTGCAACATTACCAGGGGCCAAGCTTTGGCACGAAGGACAGTTTCACGGACACCGCGTCAAACTGCCTGCGCAATTAGGGCGTCGCCCCAAAGAGCGAGATAATGCCGAGCTTTATAGCTTCTATCGACGATTGTTGGGAATCGCTCGCGATGGTGGTTATCAACAAGGAGACTGGCGATTGCGCGAGGTCATCCGAGCCTGGCCGGGCAATGAAAGTAACCAACATCTAGTGGCCTATACCTGGCGCAATGGGGATGAACGTCGCTTGATTGTGGTGAATTATTCCGATCATCGTTCACAGGGGCGCGTGGTGCTTTCAAACTTTGAGGTAGAAGGACTCACTTGGCATTTGAACGATTTGCTGGATAAGAGCGTGTATGACCGGCACGGTGACCCAATGGCACATGATGGACTATACATTGATCTCCAGCCCTGGACGGCTCATATCTTCGATTTTGCGCTCAAAGAGTCTTAGTTGAGGAATTGACCTGGGTGGACTATACTCCTCCTGTTGATTTGCTTTTGGAGATCCATTTTGGGTATCAGACTCTTCTGGCTCGCATCTGCTAAACGCGGGAAGGAAGACCCTTCGCAGCCAGCCTACAAAGGCCAATATCTCCATGACCTCAGAATGATGTTGTCGCCATATTTGGCGGGAACATTGTTGCTAGTGATATTGCCAGCTATTATGTCGTTTGGGCTGGCGTTTTATGAATATGATGCGCTTTCCAACCCGCGCTTCAACGGTTTGCAGAACTTCAAAGACGCTTTTACCCACGATGTGTTTCTCATCTCTATCCGCAACTCAGTGGTCTACGCGGCACTGGCTGTGCCTTTTCGCTTATTGGGGGCATTGTTGCTGGCGTTGTTGCTCAATCAGCGGCGGCGGGGTGTGGGTTTCTATCGGGTGGCCGTTTTCTTGCCGACGATCATCCCTGATGTAGCCTATGCGTTGATCTGGCTCTGGATTTTTAATCCGGTTTATGGACCATTGAATAAAGTGCTGGCGGCGGTGGGTATTGGTGGCCCGGCCTGGCTCATTAACCCTGATACAGCGTTGCTGGCAATCGTCATCATGTCCCTGTTTCAAATCGGTGAGGGCTTTGTCATTTTGCTGGCCGGATTACAGGATGTGCCGCACGAATATTATCAAGCGGCAGCAGTTGATGGTGCAAGTGGATGGCAACGTTTTCGCTTTATCACGTTTCCCTTGTTGAAGCCCTGGCTGATACTGTTGGTATTGCGCGATTTGATTTTGAGTACACAGAACACGTTTGCCCCGGCTTATTTGATGACAGGTGGCGATCCTTATTACGCCACGATGTTCATGCCTTTGGTGATTTATGAGGAGGCATTTGATCGCTTTCGGTTTGGACTGGCATCGGCGATGATGGTGCTATTGTTTGTGGTTCTTGGTTTCTTGCTGTTCTTTATTTATCGTGTTGTACGGGGATGGGGTTACAGTGATTCTCATTAATGTTGAAAAGGCGCACTAATGAGGAACAATAATCGTTCATCCGCTTTTCCTCAGACCCATTCTGATCGGGGGCGTTCGACAGGGTTGGTATGGTGTCAGCTTATATATCATGTTATATATCATGCACTGGCTGTGGCGGTTTCCGCTGTATTTTTGGTGATTTTTGTGTGGTTTATCTCGGTTTCATTACGTGTGCCAGGTGTACCACCTACGCCTGAAATCGAATGGATTCCGGATCCGATTTCGTGGTTGAACTATAGCCAAATCTTTGACCTGGTTCCATTCAAGAGTTTTATTGTTAACTCGGTGATCGTGACACTAGTAGCCGTGCCAGTGACAATTTTGACAGCGTCATGGGCGGGCTTTGCGATGTCACAACTCAATGCACGATCTCGTGACTGGTTGGTAATTCTGTCGGTTTTGTTGCTGATGGTTCCCGTTACGGCACTGTGGCTGCCGCGCTTCCTGATTTTCACGAAGCTATCATTGATTGATACTCGCTGGGCGCTGATTGTGCCAGCTTTTATGGGATCGACGCCGCTGTTTGTGTTGTTGTTCTACTGGAGTTTCCGACGTGTACCACGTGAACTCTTTGAGTCGGCCCAACTTGACGGCGCGGGTGGGCTGGCGATTTGGGGATTGGTCGCCATGCCGTTGGCGCGTCCGGCCATTGTGACGGTCGGTGTGCTGTCGTTTGTGATTTATTGGAGTGACTTCATCAACCCATTGCTTTACTTGAAATCTGAAGACTTATATACTCTGACAGTTGGAATACGGATGCTTCAACAGCTTGATGAAACAAATTGGCCGTTATTGATGGCGGCGGCGGTTGTGATGACTGCTCCTCTGGTCGTCGTTTTTCTGTTGGTTCAACGGTATATCTGGCCCGAAAATTTGCTTTCTGGACTGTCAGGTAATTAGTGCATTGCAGGTTGCATTGGCAAGGAGTATCAGTGCTCGGAAAATTGTTGTCGCTTAGGGTTTCCACGCTTATTGGCATTGTGATTATCATCGCCATTGCCGGCGTCGTCATCAGCCAGGTATTACCAGAGGATGAAGAGCAGGCTGGTAGGGTTGAAGTTTCATTTATGATTTTTGGCGACCCAGCGGAAAAAGCGGCTTATGAACAACTGGTTGTGGCATTCGAGGAACGTTACCCAGATATTGATGTGGTTTTGATACATATTCCAGGGCAGGGCGATTATCGACGACGGCTCGGCACAGATTTTGCTGCCGGTACACCAACGGATGTTGTCCTCATCAACTATCGCCGCTACGCGCCTTTTGCCGATAGTGGTGTTTTGGAGCCATTGGGGCCGTATCTGGATGAGAGCGAATTGATCCAAGAGAGCGATTTCTTTCCGCAGACTACAGAGCCATTTTATTGGAATGACACACTCATGTGCATTCCACAGAATATTTCGAGCCTGGTAGTTTATTACAACAAGGACTTGTTTAATGCTGCCGACGTTGATTATCCAGCAGATGATTGGACATGGGATGATTTTCTGGCAACAGCCCAAGCATTGACATTTGATATGGATGGTGATGGCGAGACAGACCAGTATGGCCTGGGAATCGACCCGTTTTTCTTTCGTCTCATCCCGTTTATCTGGCAACAGGGGGGTGAAGTGGTTGATGACTATGAAAATCCCACGCGTCTGACACTCGATACACCCGAAACCCGCGCCGCGATTGAATGGTATGTTAGTTTACAAGTTGAGCATCAGGTGGTCCCAACTCGATTGGCCGAGCAGGTTGAAGAAAGCGACTTCCGGTTTATGCGTGGACGGCTGGGAATGTATCTCAGCAGTCGCCGGAGCGTGCCAACCTATCGTGAATATGCTTATTTTAATTGGGATGTTGCACCATTGCCGCGCAATGTGCAGACTGCTGGTATTTTGCATTCAGATGCCTATTGTATGACGCGAATAGCGGATAATAAAGATGCGGTGTGGACATTTATCGAATTCGCCAACGGGCCAGAAGGCCAGGCCATTGTCGCGCAGTCCGGGCGCACTGTGCCCTCTTTGATTTCGGTTGCCAATTCGCCAGCGTTTTTGGATGGGATACCTGTCAGTAGCCATGTTTGGCTGGATACAGCCCGATATTTGCGCGGTGTACCGGTTATGGCAAATTGGGTTGATATTGAGATTATTGCTGGCGAGGAATTGGAACGGGTTTACTATGGCGATGTTTCCATTGATGAATTCATAGCGACGGCCACCGAACGTACACAACCCTTTTTCAATAACGAGCCGTAATATTTCTCTGGGAGCCGATGTTTTGATATCAACTGCTCTGATAGGAATTCATTTCCACCAGAGCAGTTTTGAATCAACCTCATAATCTGGGATCCACTGGTTCACTTTCCAGGGCCAGCACACCAAAGACGCATTCATGCACACGCCGCAGGGGTTCACCGCGCACGAAACGCTCCAATGCTTCGATACCTAGCGCAAATTCCCGAAGTGCCAATGAGCGTTTGGTGTTCAATCCCCGTTTTCGCAATTCATTCAAATGATCGGTATAGTCTGGGCCGTAGATGATCCGCAGATAATCACGCCCGCGTACTTTGATTGCTGGCTGCAACAAGCCACGCCGTCCACGTACAATGAAGTCCAGCGGCTTGACGACCATTCCTTCGCCACCTTCGGCAGTCATGTTTTCCCACCAACTGCTGCCTGCTTTCTGACTATTGGCGTCTGTAACATCCACTCGGCGGTGCGCGGTTTCAAGCAGCAGATCACTACCAGACTCGCATAGTCGCGCCAGTGTTGCCATGTGCCAGGCATGGTCTTTGTCAACATGCACTGTACTCTCGGTTGCCAGCAGATGAAATGGAGCCAGGCGCAAATCGGCCAATGATTTTACCGGCCAGCAGTAGCGACGGTAGGCGTCGATATAGTGCGCGATTTGCTGCTGGCGCGTCTGGTATTTGTCGAGGAGTGGCTCAACATCACCACCATGATCTGCGGCCATTTTTAGTATAGTGATGGCCTGCCCAAGTGTGGCAGTGGCGGCGGCCCCTACTGCCGCGTATTGCGTTATCAGTAATTGTTGAGCTTTGGCCGACCAGGGCATCAGTTCACAATCTAGCAAAAACCAAGATGTGTTGAACTCATCCCACAATTCCGCAGCAGTAGCGGTGTCTCGTACTTGTTCGATGAACTGTGTCTCCAGCAGCAAATCATTGAAGAAACGGCGTCCGGTGCGAGTATAGACCACACCAATTTCCCCATTCATTACACCAAACCGCTGGCGGGCGGATGCTTCATCCCTGCAAACAATCACCAGTGCCCGCGAACCCATGTGCTTCTTCTGGCAGATCACTTGAGGCACGCCATTGCGACGGTAATAGTCGAATGCTTCGGCGGGATGTTCCAACAAGTCGGGTAGCGTGCTGGTTGCCGAGGGTGACATGGTAGGCGGCAGGTAAATCAGCCAGCGTGGATCAATAGCAAAGCGGCTCATTACTTCCAGAGCACCAGTTGCATTGGCTTCACGAATAGTGATATTGGGGCGCAACCGGGTGCTAATAATGCGTTTTCCTATCACGTCTCGAATGTCCAGCAAATCGTCGTGCTGTTGCTGGGCGCTGAGTGCTGTTTCAGCATCGTTGGGCAGGAAAGGGCGGGCAGGTTCGGCATATAAATGCAGTGCATCCACTGATACTAGCTCATTTTCAGGATAGCGCAGCGCGGTCAATGCGCCGCCGAATACGCAGCCTGTGTCGATGTTGATGGTGCGGTTCAGCCATTCGGGTTTAGGGACGGGTGTGTGTCCATAGACGACGGTTGCCTGCCCGCGGTATTCCGCCGCCCAATTGTGGCGCACGGGTAATCCAAATTCGTCCGTTTCGCCAGTCGTTTCACCATACAGGGCAAATTGGCGTACTTTGCCTGATGCTCGTCCGATCATGTCTTCACGCATACCGGCATGAGCCACGACCAGTTTACCATCATCCAATACGTAGTGACTGACCATCTGGCCGATAAAGGCTCGCACCTCATTGCGAAATTCATCCGATTCAGCCTCTAGTTGTTCCAATGATTCAGCCAATCCATGTGTGCGCTGCACATTCCGGCCATCGAGAGCGCGTTTGAGTTTGGTGTCGTGATTGCCGGGAACACACAGTGCTGTCTCTGTCGCGACCATGCTCATTACCAACTTGAGAACGCCCGGCACGTTTGGCCCGCGATCTACCAGATCACCCACGAAAATCGCTTTGCGGCCTGGGGGCGGTGTCACGGAGTCACCCTCGACCTCATAGCCGAGCTTCCCCAACAATAGCACCAATTCATCGTAGCAACTGTGAACATCGCCGATGATGTCGAAGGGACCGTGGTCACCGCGACGGTTGTTCCAAAGCGGTTCACGTTCGATAGTCACGGCCTCAATTTCTTCCTCAGATTTCAGGTGAAAGACACGCCGGAAGCCTTCGCGCTTTAGTCGCTTGAGCGAGCGCCGCAATTGCTGGCGATGTTGGGCAACGATACGTTTTCCAAAGTCACGGTCTGGTCGCTGGGCATTGCGAGCAATGCAAACGCGCTCTGGGGGATCAAGCACAATCGCTATCGGCAGGGCATGATATTCTTTTGCCAGCGCCACCAGTGGTTTTCGCGCATATTCTTGGACATTGGTGGCCTCAATGACAGTCAGTCGTCGGTTCTTGAGGCGTTTGGCTGCGATGACACGAACCAGGTCGAAGGCGTCAACAGTGGCTTCCTGACTGTTCATATCGTCGCTGACCAGTCCCCGGCAGAAATCGGAGGATACAGTCTCGAATGGGCCGAAATGCTTTTTTGCAAATGTCGATTTGCCGCTGCCGGATGCACCAATCAGCACCACCAGCGCGAATTCAGGTATTGTTAGATTCATGGCCTAGTCTCTCCCTTGCGTTGTAATGTGAACACACCCATCTGACTCGGTGCGCCAACTTTGGTATCTTCAGGGCCAATTGGCAAGAAGCGCACAGCATAACCGAATCGTTCCCCGATATTCGCTGCCCATTGCTGGAATTCGGCGCGAGTCCACTCGAAGCGGTGATCTTTGTGGCGGAATTTGCCCCCAGGCAGCGATTCCCACATTACGTTGTACTCGCGATTGGGTGTGGTGATCACGATAATCGCCGGACGAACGAACTCAAAGAGTACGCGCTCGAAAGCGGCCAGTCGTGGTTCGTCCAGATGCTCGATAACCTCCACAACTGCTGCTGCATCATATCCTTCCAAGCGTGGGTCACGATACATCAACGAGCCATGAATCAACTCAATACGTTCTCGCTGGCGGGCTGGCATTCGCTCCAGCTTCAGGCGTTCGCTTGCCATTTCCAGCACCCGATAGGACACATCCATGCCTAAAATGTCAGTGAATTGCTTCTCAGTCAACAGACGCCGGAGCAACCGGCCTTCACCACATCCCAGATCGAGGACGCGTTGTGTGCCACTATTTTTCAACACAGCCAGCACCGCTCCCAATCGTTGATCGTGGAGACTACTTTTTTCGGGAATGTGGTTTTCGATAGCCGTTTCTTCGGCATCTTGCACCACACTATCAACAAGATCATCATCATCGACCAACTGCGCCAGCGCCGTCTGGCGAAGCGTGCGTTGGTATTTTAGGTAGCGGTTGATGATGAGTTCTCGGGCGGGGTGGGGAGCTAACCACGTTTCGCCATGTTTGAGCAACTTTTCGACCTCGCCGTCGCCGACATAATAGTGTTTGCGATCATCTAGCACTGGAATGAGTACATACAGATGCGACAGCAACTCGCTCAGGCGTAGTGTGTGTTGCAAAGTGACCGTATAATATGGACTCATGCCCCAATCAGGAAAAGATGGATCAAGCGCATGGCGCTCAATGGTCAGCGAATACCCCAGTGGTTCAAATAGCTTATGCAACAAGCTCTCTCCGCCCCGCGATGGCACAACACTGATATGAGCTTCGAGAGGGATGGGGATTTGAGCCAGTTGTGGGCGATCTTTGCAGCGACCCTGTAAGGCTGTGCCGTATACTTGGGCAATTGCCACGCTCAGAAACGACGACGCCACATAAGGTCGGTCATTGACGTATTGTGCCAGCGCGAAACTACTGCCACCCCGTACTAATTGCACTGAATTGATATCGAGCAGCAAGGCGGCTGTACACCGATATTCCGTTGCTTCTGGATAGAATACATGCGCCTGCCCAAACGCCAAATCGAAGGTTTGGACGCGGGCCGGGTGCTTATAGAGTAAATAGCCCAAATCAGTCGCAGGTTGGTGTGTGGTAGTGATTGTCATCAGCATACAGTACGCCATTCCTTGCCTTGTTTATATGTATGTTAAAGTATTTTTAAGGGTTGTAAAGGGTCAGATAGTTTGGATTTGATGAAGCAAAAACACCCGCACCAGATTTGGCGGCACGGGTGTTGGGATTTGGAACGGGGAGCTTTGGTTATTAGTTGCCGAACTCACTTTCTTTGATCAACAACATGGAAAGATCCTCGCCATCAGAACGTTTGAGGACCATTGCCTGGCGCAACTCGATGATCTGGTCGCGTAAAATAGCCGCCTTCTCGAATTCTAGTCCTTTGGCGGCTTTCTTCATCTCGGCTTCAAGATCATGAATAAGGCGGGTTAAGTCATCAGCCGAAAGATCAGCAGGCGCAACCGTCTTTTCAGCAGCAAAATCATCGTCGGGTTCGCGCTTGAGTGTCTGGAGACGCTCGGTCAAATCGTGAATTTCTTTGACGATGCTGGCGGGTTCGATGCCGTGTTCCTGGTTATAGTCCATCTGAATTTCTCGACGTCGGTTGGTTTCGTCGATAGTGAATTGCATAGCGGCAGTGACGCGGTCGGCATACATTAGCACTTTGCCTTCGATGTGGCGGGCGGCACGTCCGACATTCTGAATGAGAGCCGAGGAGGAGCGCAAGAAGCCTTCCTTATCAGCGTCCAGGATAGCGACCAGCGAGACTTCCGGCAAATCTAGCCCTTCTCGTAATAGGTTGACCCCGACGACAGTATCATAGACTCCCATTCGCAGATCGCGCAGGATTTCGATGCGCTCCAATGTGTCAATTTCGGCGTGCAGATGGTGGGTTTTGATGCCCATTTCCAGGAGATATTCGGCCAGGTCTTCAGCCATGCGTTGCGTGAGTGTGACAATGAGTGCCCGTTGCCCAATCGAGACACGCTGCTCGACTTCACGCAACAGATCATCAATCTGGCCCTGCGTGGGGCGGACCTCGATGACAGGATCGACAATGCCAGTGGGCCGGATAACCTGTTGCACAATGCGGTCGTTGTGTTCTCGCTCAAAGGGGCCGGGCGTGGCCGACATATAGATGGTTTGGCCCATACGGTCCTGAAATTCATCGAAGTTCAGCGGACGGTTATCAAGGGCGCTGGGTAGGCGGAATCCGTATTCAACTAATGAGGATTTACGAGAGCGGTCTCCGTTGTGCATCCCGCGCACCTGGGGGACGGTCATGTGGCTTTCGTCCAACACCAGCAAGTAATCATCAGGCATGTAATCAAGCAGAGTCCAGGGAGGACTGCCTGGCGGACGCTGATCGAGGTGGCGCGAGTAGTTCTCAATGCCGCTGGTATAGCCTATTTCGCGGATCATCTCCAGATCATAGCGGGTGCGTTGTTCCAGTCGTTGTGCTTCGACCAATTTGCCGTTTTGCTTCATATTGGATAGTTGTACATCCAACTCGACTTCGATGTCGTAGATAGCCTTTTGCAACTTTTCTTCTTCGGTGACGAAGTGCTTGGCCGGGTAGAGTGAAATCTGAGTATGTTTGTTGAGAACTTCACCTGTAACCGGGTCGAATTCGGTGATGCGTTCAATGTCGTCACCAAACATGGCAATACGGATGGCAGTCTGGTTATAGGGCGGCCAGATGTCCACCGTATCACCCCGCACTCGGAATGTGCCCCGCCGTAGCTCGAAATCGTTGCGCGTGTAGTAAATGCTGATGAGGTGGCGCAGGATTAGATCGCGGCGGAGGACTTGTCCCTGGTGTAAATCAAGCGTGACTTTGTTCCAGGCAACAGGATTGCCGATGCCATAGATGCACGAGACGGAAGCGACAATCAATACATCACGGCGGGTCATTAATGAGACGGTGGCCGCTAGCCGCAGCCGATCAATGTCTTCGTTGATGTCCGCGTCTTTTTCGATGTAGAGATCTTTCTTGGCGATGTAGGCTTCGGGCTGATAGTAGTCGTAGTAGCTGACAAAATACTCGACGGCATTGTGGGGGAAAAATCCCTTGAACTCGGAGTAAAGTTGGGCGGCCAGTGTCTTGTTATGGGCGATAATGAGCGTGGGGCGATCCACCTGGGCAATAACATTGGCGAGGGTGAAGGTTTTGCCCGTGCCAGTTGCGCCCAGCAAAATCTGGTGCTTCAAATCATGGGTGAGTCCATCGACCAGTTCAGTGATTGCCTGGGGCTGGTCGCCAGTTGGTTGATAGTCTGAGACAAGTTGAAAACCAGTCACGATGCTCCCCTGAAACTACCTGCGAACAACCGTTCTAGTATAACATATTTAGCGCGTTCCGCGTAGGCGCAACATGAGATTCTCCAGCATAATTTGGTAGGTTTCGATGCTGAATAATTGGGAAATAAATCTGAATAAACGACGGTACCATTCTGGTTTATGCCGTTTTTCATCCAGATGCCATTCCAGCACCTTAACCATAACGGCTAGTGCTAAGGTCAATACAAGATATGTTAGTGCAACGATGTTCCAGGTTTCAAAAACGCGAAAGGTAGCAGTACCCAGATCGCGTCCCCGGCGGGTAACTTCTTTGACACCTAATGCAGAAGCCAGCGAACTCTCTTTAAGCATGGCAATGAAATCGTTACCAAGCGGGGGCAAAATGGTGCGAAATGCCTGGGGTAAAACAATCAATCGCAGGACCTGAAAACGATTGAGGCCAATGCTGCGAGCAGCTTCAATCTGACCAACGCCTACACTTTGAATACCGGCTCTAAAGACTTCAGACAAAAAGGCACTGTAGGAAATTGCGAGCGCGATGATTGCTTTATATTCTGTTTTGAAGTCGCGGTTGCTAAGTTCTGCCAGATAAGTGCCTTTACCACCTATATCCAGGTCGTTTTCGACTAGCCAAATACCTAATTCATTTCCCCAACCAACGATTTTGGGAGCCAGAGCGAGCGCGAAGTATAGGAGTAGTACCAGTGAGGGGATGCCACGTATAATCTCAACATAAAGCGTGCTGATTTGGTAGAAGAAGAAATTGTTAGACAATCGCATCAACGCCAAAATCAACCCCATAACCAATGCTAACCCATAGGCACGTGTCGAGATGAAGATGGTCATACTGATGCCTTCTTTGACCCCATTCCACAGAGTTTGGTAGACAGGATCATCAGCAAAGTGAAGATAGAGGCGGAGAATGATGAGAATGGCAGCTAGCAACCACCAGGGCGCACGCTTAATACTCTGGATCAATAAATTGCGTTTCTGGGGATTAGGGCGTGTGGATGCAGGCGTCGTTTCTGCATAGGACATGGTGAAAATCCTGACAAAAAAGGAGGGAAGCGATGTGTCTCCCCTCCTTTGCGATCAAATTTTTATAGTCGTTATTCGACCTGAGCAGGCGTGTAGTCAAAGAACCATTTGTAATACAGATAGTCCAGATAACCATCTGCACGGAAGCTGGCAATGGCCGCGTTGATGGGTTCCACGAGTTCACTACCAATGGGGAAGATGACGCCAAATTCGTCACGGGAGATTGGATCACCTATTAGCATAACCTGATCGGCAGTGGTGCTGACGAAACCAGCCGCAGCCGAGGCATCGGCGGGGATGGCATCAATGTCACCAACCAGGAGTGCTTGTACCATCGTACCAAAGTCGTCATAGATGATACGCTGCTCGTCGGGCACAGCACCCATCGTGACCCAGAAGCCTGCGGAGCCTGCCTGTACACCCAGGAGCAGGTCGGAATCGGCGGCCATTTCTTCGAGTGTGGAGAAGCGGTCTTCATCGGCCCGCACCAGCAAGAACTGGTCGAGATTGATGTAGGGATCACTGAAATCAACAATGCTCCTGCGTTCTTCAATGATGCTGATGCCGGTGATGCCCATGTCATAATCGCCTTGTCCAACGGCGGGAATCAACGCATCGAAGCTGATGATCTCGAAACTCAGAGTGCAATTGAGCCGGGCACACATTTCTTCCAGCATGTCATATTCATAGCCCAGAACCTCGCCCGTCACCGCGTCTTCAAACTGGAAGGGGACATAGAGATTTTCAACAGCCACAACGATTTCTTGCCCGCCCAAATCTGGCATACCCGCGTACAGCGTGCCATCAGCAGACGCATAATCGAAGAACCATTTATGGTAGAGATAATCCAGGTAGCCATCTTGTTTGAGGCTGGTGAGGGCGGCGTTCATGGGTTCAACCAGATCGCTGCCAATGGGGAAGATGATGCCGAACTCATCACGCGAGAGTGGCTCACCGACTAGCTTGACTGCATCGGCGGTGGTGCTGACGAAACCAGCCGCAGCCGAAGCATCGGCAGGAATGGCGTCAATATCACCAACCAGGAGAGCCTGTACCATCGTGCCAAAGTCATCATAAATGATGCGTTGGTCTTCGGGGACGGCATCCATTGTGACCCAGAAACCTGCTGAACCAGCCTGTACACCCAGGAGCAGGTCAGAGTTGGCAGCCATTTCTTCGAGCGTGGTGAAACGGTCTTCATCGGCCCGCACCAGCAAGAATTGGTCGAGGTTGATGTAGGGATCGCTGAAATCGACAATGCTCTTGCGTTCTTCAATGATGCTGATGCCAGTGATGCCCATGTCGTAATCGCCTTGTCCAACAGCAGGAATCAACGCATCGAAGCTGATGATTTCAAAGGTCATGGTGCAGTTGATACGCTCACAAATTTCTTCGAGCATATCATATTCGTAACCCATCACCTCACCAGTGGTGGGGTTCTCGAATTGGAACGGCACATAGAGGTTTTCGACGGCGACAACGATTTCCATGCCTTCCAGATCCGGCAGGTCAGTGTAGACCGGGCCAGCAGCAGAAGCGGGGAGAAGCAGAGATGCCAACAACAGCATCATGCTCAGTAAAACAAGGTAACTTTTCTTCATGTGTTAGGCTCCTAAAACGTCAAATATCGAGCATCTATAGTCTAGTCACGAACGCGGGTTCTGGCAAAAAATGTTATAGTTGGAATCGGTTTGTTTCAAAAGATGAGAGATATATTGCCATCAGCAATCTACCAGTTCCGCATGAAACCTCATTGGATCAAAATCCGGCAGTTGTCTATTTGGCGACTCTGAATACAGCCAGTGGACGACGCTCTATGCGCCAGGCACTTGATACTATCGCGGCGTTGTTGACGGGCAATGCCGATGCGCTAGTCTGCAATTGGTCGATGTTGCGTTTTCAACATACAATGGCGATTCGTGCCGGATTGGTTGAGCATTACAAACCCGCGACGGTCAATAAGATGCTGTCTGCGTTGCGGGGTGTACTGAAGGCCGCCTGGTTGTTGGGGCAGATGGCGGCAGAGGATTATCACAAAGCGGTGACTGTGCCCAGTGTGCGGAATGAGACACTGCCGGCTGGACGCGAGGTGGAGACGGGAGAAATCATGGCATTGATTGGAGCCTGCCATGAAGATGACCGCCCAGCGGGTGTGCGGGATGCTGCTTTGGTCGCCGTGTTATATGGGGCTGGTTTGCGACGTGCCGAGATTGTGAGCTTGAAGCTAACCGACTATACACCCGCACAAGGGCGGTTGGTGGTGAAAGGTAAAGGGCGCAAAGAACGGATTGCATGGTTGAATCGAGGAGCCGTTGCTGCGATGGAGGATTGGTTGGCGTTACGTGGGCAGTGGGACGGCCCGTTGTTTTGTCCAATTAATAAAGCTGGAAAATTGGTTAACCGGCATTTGACGACGCAGTCAGTCTATTTTATATTGCAAAAACGCGCCGATGAAGCCGAGGTCAATGCGTTCAGCCCTCACGATCTGCGACGGACTTTTGTCAGCAATTTACTGGATGCAGGGGCGGATATTTCTACTGTGTCGAAAATGGCGGGACATGCCAATGTGCAGACAACTGCTCGTTATGACCGGCGTTCGGAGGAAACCAAACGGCAGGCGGCGGAGTTGTTGCATGTGCCCTATAAACGAGGAAAGAAGCGAGATAATGCTGCCGATTGACCATCAGATTTCGTTTTTTTACACGCTCGATTTGGAAGTTACTGCACATTTCTATGAACAAGTCATGGGATTGCCCTTGTACAAAGATCAGGGTGATTGTCGAATTTATCAGGTGAGTGAGGCAGCATATATTGGCTTTTGTCAGCGAGAAAAAACACCAGTGAAACCGCAGGGCATCATCATCTGTCTGGTGACCCCAGAAGTTGATGCCTGGTATGAACAGTTGCGGGGACAAGGTGTTCCTTTTGAGAAACCGCCAACACTCAATCGAAAATACAATATTTATCATTGTTTCTTGCGTGATCCCAATGGCTATTTAATTGAAATACAGCGTTTTTTGTAGGAGATCTTGGCAATGCAAGATGATTATTTTGACCCAAATGTTTTTGATCCCAATTTTTATCCGGGCGGTGACTTTCCCCAAAAACAAAAAGGCTATACTTGGAGCGAAGCCTGGACTGAGGCCGTACTGCATCCCTCGGAGCGCACATACCAGCAAATCATATCTGACCCACGGGCGTCGTTGGGGCGAGCGATGATGTGGGTTAGCGGTGCGATGATCTTCAACTTGATGGTTTCAGTGATCTATTTTCTGATTGCTGGTCCGCCTAATATGGATAATTATGCACAATTAAGCGATCAAAACCAGATCACCATTAATTCTGGCTCCGTTATGATCGCGGTTATTTGTTGCTCGCCGTTTATTATCGGGATTGCATTAATCATCCTGGGTGTGCTAGCAAGCATCATGCATGTTCCGGCGCTGCTTATGGGCGGCAGTGGCAGTTTTGAAAAATTGATCTATGCGCTATCGGCTTTTTATGCACCACTATTGGTTATTGGTGTGTTCTTCAGTTTCATCCCGATTCCGGTACTGACTTCGTTGTTGAGTTTGGTTTTGCTTGTCTATCAGGTGATACTAGCGGCGATTGCAATCAAAGTGGTACATCGTTTTGGGTGGGCTGAGGCTATTGTTTCGGCATTGGCCCCGATGTTTTTGCTGTTTGTTCTGTTTTGTGGCCTGGTTGGATTCGGAGTATTTTTGGTTGGTGCATGATAAGTAATAGAAAACTGGGCGGCTTTCGCACACCAGATAAGCCGCCCATCTCCCAGCACTATTGGAGTTCGAGGCTCAGTTCGTATTGTCCCTGACCACCAAAGCGCGCGGCGCGGATGACATAGTTGCCGCTGGCACTAAATGTAAAACGAATAATCGAGTCAGTTTCTTGTAAATCAGTGGCGGTCACACCCACATCATCGTTTTCGGCTAGGCGATTATAATTGGCATCGAAGAGAATAAGGTAGGTATCCAAGTTTTGCTCAACACTGATGTCGCGCATCGTGATGACAACTTGGTCTCCCATTTGTGCGGAGAAAACATAATCATTGCGGTTGGAGGCGTTGTTGAGTATGCCGATGACTATATCGCCATAGACAATGTCGCCCCCATCCGCCAATTCCTCGGATGCACCCTGGCTTTCAGTGATGGCTGGGGTGCGGGCCGATAACGTCAGGTTACCTTCTCCGGAAAATGTGAAAGCCTGAGCTTGGGCAAAACCAGTATCGGGATGGGTTTCAGCGAAGTACATGGTAATTCCATCAGGGCCAGCCGTTACACCACCAGGGTGTGCATATTCACCAGGTTGGAAGGCGCTGCCACGCTCAGTATCATAGGGAAATCCAAAGCGATCTAGCACGACACCTGCTGCGTTCATGAGCAGGAAACCCTCATTAGCGGTTGCTACAACGAGGCGACCACCAGTGCTGACACTGATGTCAGTTGGAACGGCTGTGGTCAGAAAATCGGCGGCAATGCCAGTCGCAATGCGGTCGCCACGCCAGGTTAGAACGTTGATGCCGCCGCCTTCTCCCACAACATAAATTCGGTCTGCGTCCAAATCCATATCCAGGCGGACATTATGAAGGTCAGGATGGATGGTGCTGAGATCGACCATTGCGATAAAGTTTCCATCCTGATCATAGCGATAGAGACGGTTGTAGGGCGCGGTAGTGTGGCCTTCAGAAGCCGTCCAAACATCACCGGATTGTGAAACGGCGATAGTACGTGGCATTCCTGGTGCAAACTGGCCCGGTTCATCGCCAGCTATCCCCCAGGTTTGTTGGAGGTTGCCGACCCGGTCGATGATCATAATGTGGCGTCCCTGATTGGTGGTGGCGTTGGCAAAATACAATCTCAAGTCTGGACTGATGGCAACGTCCGTTAGGTTATCGTCGGCAAATATCGGCCCCAAAAAGTTGAGGAAATCGCCCGTTTCTTGATCCAACGCCATAAAACCACGCGATCCAGCTGCCATATAGACGACGTTGTAGGGATCATAGGTGATACCGCCCAGTGTAATTTCGGACTGTTCCCGAATCTGGGCTGTCTGGAAATGCCACAGAACACCACCATCGGAATCGGGCACATTGTCAAGTGGGCTACTCATATTGAGTGGCAAGGTGAACTGGATGGATTGCATAATCTCGGTAAGTTGTTGGCTGGCAGCGAGCCACAATGCTTGGGGAGCGATGCCGCGCACGATGGCAACACGACCATCAGTAGATAATAGTAGGGCAACCCGTGTGGTCAAGGCACTGTTGTCCACAGTGAATTCGATCTGGTAACCATTGGCGTTGCCATATGCTACTTCAATAGGTTCGGTAGCAACTGCCCCAGGCAGCACAAGTTCCTGAATTCGTTGGGCTAGTTGAGTAACATTTTCCAGTCCCAGGTCACTATAATTGCCCATACGGACCAGCAGGATGAGGTTTTGGGGTGTTTGCCCTACTTCAAGACGCGCAACATCAGACTCGGATCCAGCGGTCAACCGGACGTCATCGGCACGGACTTGCCAATGGGTTGGCATATTAAAGGCAATGCCCAGATCGGGGTTCTCGTATGGGGTCACGCTGCTGGTATCTTGAGCATGAATGATAGAAGTGGGCGACAAAAATAAGCAAATTAAAATGAGACGAATCCACCACATGCGTTATAATCCTCCAAAGTTGATAGCATATTTTATGCCATTGTACGCCATTGTATCGAGAATCATTCTATTGAGAAGGATAGGAAGCGGTAAGGCGTGCAGCAAGCGTAGAGTAGGCGACAGCTTTAAACTGTAGTACGATAACTATAACCAAAGTGAAAATCGTAAAGATTGAGAGCGGTGAGCGAAAAAGTTTTTGAACTACAGCGCTTCTATTATGGGGTTTTCAGCGGCCAGTCTTCTGTAAAACCGGCAGTCTTGGCACGCACCCCGGGGGTATCGACACAGCAGGTGAGCGAGGGTTTGCTGTTTGGTCGTTTGGAGCCGCCACGCCATATTTCGGATGAGATGCCAGCGTCAATGGGGCTGTTTCGCGGCAAAAATGTCCCCTTTGTGCTGACAATAGCCAGAATCAACAGCCAAAGCACACCCCAATTGCAGTATATTCTGCTAGATACAGCGGTTTTGCTGCGGATGGGCGGTAATATGCAGACGTTCCTGGGGTTGGCGCACAACGAGATGCCGCTGTTCGATAAATTGCGCGAGTTGAGCGTTTTTCGGCTGAATAACCTTCAACCACCAGACCCAGAAGCCCAAGGGGAGTCAATCCAGCGGTTATTGTTATATTGCAAAGATAATATGAAGGCTGTGGAAGGCTTGTTGACTGCCTTAATTCAGGGCAATAATGTTGCGGTGATTAATGCACCCGCTTCATTGGAACAGCGTGTCTATTTTCTTGAGGGACTGGTGATGCTATTGCCGCGTCCAGCACGCGGTATTTTGACATTTGCAACATATGTGAATAAACCCGAAAACTCGGTCGCACAAATCAAGTTTCTGGTTAATGCCAATACACGTCCTGCAGATCATACGATGTATGATTGGCAAAGCGGATCCCTGTTCCCGGCCAAATATGAACGCCATAATTATGCGCGGTTTGTAGTTTCGCAATTGCGATTGGATCCTGATCGTGCGGTGGCGGAGGCGGAACGGTTAGCACAGACAGCTAGCTGGCGGGCTATCCGGAAGGATCACCTATCGAATGCACTGGAGTGGGTGGCGCGGCGAGCGAAGATTGACCGAGCAGTGCAGGCTGGGCAGCCAGCGGATCGGGCAGCTGTCGCTGCAATCTTGCGCGAAGACCCCACATTGAGTGACGAACTGCGGGTTGCTTATAGCCAGCACTTGTTAACGTTTGCTCTGGCGTTGCAAGAATGGCAGACTGCCGAGATGGTTCCCGCGATTGCGGCTGGTCATCAAGAGGTTGCTTCAGCGGCATTGTCGCACCTGCGCGAAGCAGCGAAAAAGGATCAGGCGCTTGAAGTTTATAACCTGATTGAATATTGGTTGAACGAGGTTGCTGCGGCTCAATCATTGCCCTGGCAACAGGCACTTCATACCGCTATTTTTTCGCATGTTCAGGCTCTTTTGGAAGCAAGAAACCTAAAGCAACTCGTAGCGTTTATCTACCGTTTGTGTAACAGTGCCCCCATTCTAAAGATTGAGCAGGTTGCTGAGAAGGTGGTGGCGCTGATGCAGCCACCAGCCCGGAAGGTTCCACAAGTGGCCCAGGCATTACTGGTGTTCGGGGCCAGCTATCTGTCGGCTGGTGGTTTTCAAGATTTGATTTCGGATATTGAATTGGTGCGCCAGTTACCCCAACCTCAACAACAGGCGGTTGTGCTATTACAACCGGAAATGCCGGAAGGCGTGGAACCTGTTCCGAATGTTCTTGCCAAGGCCGCAAAAACGGTGCCAGCTCAGTATGATACAGTTGTGTTGGTGCGTTTTGTTGAAGGGGCGCTGCATTTGCGGCGAGCGCAGGTGATTGGGGAGCTAGAGTTACGTGCGCTCCTGCGATTAGCTGAAACCCGTCGTATTGAGCGATTTCAACATATCATTAAATATCTGGTGGACGAATTCTCGGCCTCGGATCGTATCAAACCGCTGGGAGCCAAGGGGTGGATATTGCTGCCGCAGTTGTACTTTATGACTGGCAGCATCAACGAAGGCATCCGATTGCTGGAGTATTACCAGAATGAATTGTTTACGCTGGATAGACTGGCCGCTTTTAGTGATCTGATTGGTGAAGTATTCTTGCGTGTCAAGTTGCCAGCAGAGCAGATGCTTGACGTGTTGAATGGGTTTGAGGGCAGCAAGATTCGCACAGCACCACGCGCACGGGCGTATTTTGCCAGTATTTTGAACCAGGGCTGGGCTCCGAAAATGGAGCCAGTGGCGCGCCAGCTAACCAGTATGTTTTACGAAGATCAACGCCTGATCCGATTGGTTGGAGTAGATAATACACTGCGTTTGTTAGATTTCCACGCCAACCGTAAGAACTTGCTAGATGGGTTGCGGGTAGCGACGGCGTTAGTGCAGGTCGCGCTGCCGATGGGTGAGGCTGGATCGGCGTTGTTAGTGAAAGCCTGGCAATCATTGGGCTGGTCCCCCGAAGTGAGAAACGCAGCTCTGGAATTGCTGCGGCGTTATATTCGATTGCTGCCGCCAGAGCAAAGTGTGAATACTCCAGACTATTTTGCTCAACGAATTTCCCCCGAAGTTGGCGAAGTGTTGAAAGTGGCCCGCATGGTGCGGATTATTTCGGGTGATGATGATTTCTTGAAATTAGCCGAGGTTATACACTTTACACGGACGCTGATGTTTGATCTGGCAGTGGCTTACGACGAGTCGCGGGCTATTCCGACTGAGGTGCGTTTACGACGTGATCTGGATGCGTTGGCAGGTAATTTGACGGAGACTGAGCGCCAGCAATTAGCCGAAAACATCGTTGAAATTACTCGGTTGATCTACACGCTTGGCTCACCTCGGCGGTCACCGTTGCGTAAGACTGGCTTGCTATCACCTCGCAAGACGGGACGTTTGTCGTTGCCAACGACTAACAAGAATGTTGTGCGCGATGCCCGCGATGTAAATACCCCCCCACAAACAGCTGTTGAATTCTTAACTTGGTTGGGGATGTATTTTTCGGATAACATCGTCATGGAAGTTGATTTGGCACGAGGTGAAGCAGCACATATTCTGGGGGTGCGTTCGGTATCAATGTTATATCAAGAGGCCCAGGCGATCCGAGACTTTCTGACCCGGCTGGCAGCAGCTTTCCCGCCCGGCAAAAAACTGCCAGCTGTAGAGATTGAGACCTTGAAAGCAGAGATTGATAACTTGTGGGGTGAGCTGCGGTTACACGATCAACGGAAGACTCAGTCCTCGTTGGCAGAAGAATCACAACAAGCAGCATTATTGTTGCAAACACTGGCACAACGTGGATCGGACAAGATATTGTCGGATAGGGGGCTGGGTAAGCAGTTGGAGACCGGACGCAAGCTTCCTCAAAATGAACTAGAGGCGTTGCGCTGGATCGGAGGGTATTTCGCTCGCACACATACCTGATCTGCTGCTCGCTGAATAATAAAGGCTCAACGCGGAAAAGTGTGAAAATCGCATCAACCACCTCCATATTGGGCCAAAACCTGTAATCGAAAGATGTTGAAATTACGAAAACCGAAGGCACGACGGATGGTGGCACGGATCGCATTATTGATGCCTTCGACAAAGCCCTGGGTCACGCCATTGATGAAGTAATTGAGGAACTCATCCCACCAATTACGCAAGGTGTTGACGAACTTGAGTAAGCGCAGATCGCCGGTGGCCTGCACCTTGCAAATCCAGGCCTGTAGAAACCGGGTCGCCTGCTCACGGTTCTGGACTTTATCACAAATAGTGCGAAATTCCTCTTTGAGCAAGTACATGACCCGCAACTCAGGACAAGCCGCCAAGACTTGCTGGAGTTTGCTTTCTTCTTCGGGCGACAACTCATGACGCGCCTTCACTAGTATCCAGCGCGACCCTTTGAGGATGTCATAGGTCGGCGGATCGACTTGCTTCTGAAGGTGGCGGCGGGCTTGTGTTAGGCGGTCATTGAGTTGCTTCATCACATGGAAGCGGTCCGCGACCTGGCGAGCATGTGGTAAAGCCTTCTTGACAGCCTGGCGGTACGGTTCCCATAGATCGGTTGAGACGACAGTGATCTGCTCTCGATCTGGCTGCGCGTTGAACCACGCGATCAATGTTTCCTGCTTACGATCTGGCAACACTGCCAAAATGCAGTGCCTTTCCAAATCGGACAGGATCAATACGTACTGTTTATGACGCTTCTTGAGAGCCAGTTCATCGATCCCCAGAACCCGTACAGGATTCTGGGTTGGGCGTTGGGTCGTGCGTTGAGCATAGGTCACAAATATCTCTTTGACCGTTGACTCACTCAAGTGTTCTTGTCGCGCCACAGCTTTGCGATCACACTGCAAACATTGTTCGTAGACATATTGCTCATAGCGTCGCGTTTGACGCCGCTGCTGATTGACACTCAGCAGGTTCTCGGTGAACGGGCGTTGGCAATGCTCACACCTGAAGCGACGCCCCATAAAATAGAGATTAACTCGTTTTCCCATCACACTCAGGTCGCGCACCCGGCGTTCCTTCTGCTGGTGAACCTGCTGAGACAAATACTCACAGTCGGGACACTGCGTGATATCGTAGCGGTGTTCACACTTCAGATGCAATGCTTCGCCCTCTAGCTCATAATGTGTCACGCGAAATTCTGGTAATTCTACCAACTCCGTTATGGTTGCGAGGCTGACTGCTGCCCATTTCCGTTCTGTCTCTGGCTTGACGCCTGCCGTTAACATCGCTATTGTTTCTATCTTGGCTTCTCCTGTGCTGGTTGTTGCTCTATAGCTTATAACACGGTGAAGCCTTTTTCACACTTTTCCGCGTTGACCCATAATAAAAGCCCATTATGTCCACACATCATGATGGGCTTTTTTACTTGACACAAAGGATACTTTGTGAGATGCTATCATCAACTGGTCAGACCACTTACCAGTATTGGTAGTGGTGACGGTTTGACTGATGAAATCTTATAGAGTGATACCTGCATACTCAACCCAGGTTGAAATCGCATGTCGATGGGTTTTTTTAGATAGCACGAAGACTCATTCCCTACAACATAACAGCCGCAGTCAATTTTCACCACCACCCCAGATATTGAGATTCAGAAAGCAGGAAATATGAATTGGTCCGCACCAAAGCGCCCAGTTGATCACGCGGAATATACATTGATTGATGCAATTTTGAACGGAGAGTTTGCACCTGGTTCGACATTGCCGGGAGAACGTGATTTGGCGCAGATGCTAGGTGTGACGCGGCCAACGCTGCGTGAGGCCTTGCGGCGTATGGAGAGCGATGGTTGGGTGACGATTCAGCAAGGCAAACCAACCCTGATCAATGATTTTTGGTGGGAAGGCGGCCTGAATATTCTGAGTGGCATTGTACGTCACAGCTACCAATTACCACCCGGATTTGTGTTAAATCTTCTGCGTGTGCGGCTTGACCTGGCCCCATCTTTTACACGATTAGCCATTGAGCATGACCCAGTTGGTTGCCAAGACGTGTTGGAAAAAGGCGAAGCCTTGCCAGATACTCCGGAAGCATTTGCAGCCTATGACTGGGAATTGCAACGATGGTTGACAGTGGCATCCGGCAATCCAATTTATGCGTTGATATTGAATGGATTTGCCGGATTTTATGAAGAACTGGCACGTGTGTACTTTGCCTTGCCTGAAGCTCGGCAGGCGTCGCGGCGCTATTATGCAGCGTTGTCAGCAGCGGCGCAGCAAGGTAATGGTACGGTGGCGGAACAAGTGACACGCGATGTGATGCAGGACAGTATGGCACTGTGGCGAAAGGCCAATCAGCCAGGAGAGAATCAGCAATGAGGCGTTGGAATGGTTGGGGCGACGACACGATAGATCATCCATTGCCAGATGGTGCATCGAGTTTTCTAGCAGAACGGGTAGGAAGGACTACAGCCTCTGTTGATGCACAGTTGGATGATATTGTGGTATTGGTTCCAGAGACACGCCTGCCAGAGCATCCATTGATCGTTACGGATCCTGTCGACCGCCTCTATCATTCGCGGGGCCAGAGCTTGCCGGATTGGGTGGCCCTGCGGATGGGACAGGTTGATGTGTTTCCTGATGGTGTGGCCTATCCTTTGACGGCGCAAGATGTCCGCGGATTGATTCGCTACGCCACTAACGCGGGTGTGCGGTTGGTTCCATATGGAGGCGGCACAAGTGTGGTGGGGCATATCAATCCAATGCCAGGCGATGTTCCCGTGTTGACCGTGGATATGAGCCGCATGAACCGTTTGGTGAGGCTGGATGCCGAGACGAATCTGGCGACGTTTGGGGCAGGTGTAACCGGGCCAGATCTGGAAGCTCAACTTCGCGCACAGGGCTATACATTGGGACATTATCCACAGTCGTTTGAATATTCGACGCTAGGTGGTTGGATTGCGACACGATCCAGTGGGCAACAATCACTGCATTATGGGCGTATTGAGCAGCTTTTCGCCGGGGGCAGTTTGGAGACACCCAGCGGGACACTCAATATGCCAGCGTATCCCGCATCTGCCGCCGGGCCAGATTTACGCGAGATAGTAATGGGATCGGAGGGACGCTTGGGTATCATCACTGAAGCAACGGTCCGCGTGTCTAAATTACCGGAGCGTGAGGAATTCCGTGCTATGTTTTTCCCTAATTTCGGACAAGGCATGTCGGCAGTGCGCGAGATTGCACAAGCACGGATACCTCTGTCGATGTTGCGGTTGAGCAATGCCGTCGAGACAGAAACCATGTTGGCACTGGCCGGACACGAACGGTTTATCAAAACATTGGAGCGTATATTGGCAATGCGCGGCATCAAAGATGAAAAGTGTATGTTGATGATGGGTTACACTGGACAGGAACGTGTCGGAAAGGCGGCTCTGCGTGATGCAGTTGCGATTGCCGGAAGGTATGGTGGCGTTCATTTGCGCGTCGGAGGCATCTTTGGCTCTCAGTGGCAAAAATCGCGGTTTCGGACACCCTATCTCCGCAATACGTTGTGGGAACGGGGTTATGCAGTCGATACGTTGGAGACTGCGGTTGATTGGACGCGGACAAATGCGATGATGACCGATATTGAGGCGGCGTTGCAGGCGGCATTGGATGAGCCACTACATGTTTTCACACATCTTTCGCATGTATATCCACAGGGTTCGAGTGTCTATACCACATATATTTTCCGCATTGTGCCTGATCCTGATGTGATGTTGGAACGGTGGAAAGCATTGAAAGCGGCGGCAAGTGAGGCAGTTGTAGCGAAAGGTGGCACAATCAGTCACCAGCACGGCGTTGGAGTCGATCATGCCCCCTATCTTGAAGCGGAAAAAGGTGTGTTGGGCATGGAGACTTTGCGGGCGTTGTGCAGCCATTATGATCCCGACGGCTTGATGAACCCCGGCAAATTGATCCAATAAGGGAAGCGTGATATGTGGACTCAAGGTTGGCGCGATGAAGTTTGGGGGCAGCTTGAGCAGTCCTGGGATTTAGTCGTAGTCGGTGGAGGAATCACTGGCGCGGGTATTTTGCGTGAGGCAGCGCGTCTAGGATTGCGGGTGTTGCTAGTGGAACAGCGCGATTTTGCATGGGGAACCTCCAGTCGGTCATCGAAGCTGGTGCATGGTGGATTACGCTATTTGGCACAGGGCAAGCTACGATTGACATTGGCATCGGTACGCGAACGAGAGCAATTGCTGGAGGATGGTCCCGGTCTGATTGATCCGCTGGGCTTTTTGATGGCGACACACAAGGGTGATAATCCGGGGCGCTGGACGTATAGCGCCGGATTGTCGATCTACGATCTGATGGCCTTGCAGTGGTCGCACCGCTACTATAGTGCGGACGAGTTTCGGATGCTGGCTCCACACATCACTACCAAGAATCTGGAAGGTGGTTTTCGGTATGGCGATGCTCAAACCGATGATGCCCGCTTGGTATTGCGGGTGATACGAGAGGCGGTGGCCGATGGCGGCGTGGCGCTGAACTATGCCACTGTGACGACGTTGGTGAAGGATGAGGCCGGGCAGGTGGCGGGCCTTGTGTTGCAAGACCAAGTAACGGGTCAGACAGTAGAGGTGCGGGCGCAAGCGGTGGTCAATGCAACTGGTGCATGGGCGGATGTGTTGCGCCAGCAAGTCGGGGCGACGGACCATATCCGCAAGCTGCGCGGTAGCCATTTGATTATCCCTGGCTGGCGGTTGCCCATGGCGCAGGCTGTGGCCTTTTTGCACCCATTGAACCGGCGTCCGGTGTTCATTTTCCCGTGGGAAGGCGTGACGGTTGTCGGCACGACTGACATTGACCACGACGACGATCTCAATGCTGAACCATGCATCAGCCCCGAGGAAGTCGCCTATTTGATGGCGGCGGTCACGCATCAATTTCCGGCACGGGGGATACGCTTGGGGGATATCATCGCAACGTTTGCGGGCGTGCGTCCAGTGATTGACACGGGGCAGGAAGATCCCTCCAAGGAATCCCGTGAGCATGTCGTCTGGCAGGAAAATGGTTTGCTGACGGTGACGGGGGGCAAGTTGACCACCTTCCGGGTAATTGCGCTGGATGCGTTGAAAGCCTTGCAAGATCGTTTGCCAGATCTGCCGCCTATTGATGATAAAACACCAGTCTTGAATGCGGTGAATAGTGAATTGCCGCTGGTCGCTGACGAGGCGATGCGCCGTCGATTGTTAGGGCGTTACGGCAGTGATGCAGTAGCGTTGGTGAATGCAGCGGAGGCTGGTGAACTGGAGGCTATTCCAGGGACACATACTATCTGGGCTGAATTGCGCTGGGCGACACGAAGCGAAGGCGTGGTGCATCTAGATGACTTGTTGTTGCGGCGGGTGCGGTTGGGGCTATTACTACACGGTGGTGGCGTGGATTTGATGCCTCGTATCCGAGCAATTTGCCAGCCGGAGTTGGGTTGGGATAATGAACGCTGGGAAGCAGAAGAAGCCGCCTATCGAATGTTGTGGCGCGATCATTACAGCCTGCCAGCTCACGATATTATTCCGGATTGGTATGCGATGTTGCGCCAAGCCAGGGCACAGGTTACGACTGCTACACAGCCGCGTCAGAGTCCATTGCGGGCGGTGTTGGGGATTATTATGGCATTGATAATGATTCGGTTGCTACGCAAGCAGAAGGCATAAGGGGGCATCATGGCTTATATCCTGGCAATTGATAATGGGACACAGAGTGTGCGGGCCTTGTTGTTCGATCTAGAGGGTAATTTGGCAGCGAAGGCGCGTGTGCCAATTGAACCTTACTATTCACAACAGCCGGGATGGGCTGAACAAGATCCTGAGTATTTCTGGAAGTCGTTGTGTGATGCATGCCGAAAGCTATGGCAAATCACCGACATTCCAAAAGATGCGATTGCGGGAGTTGCGCTCACTACGCAGCGAGGAACGGTGGTTAATGTGGATGCATCTGGCAAGCCGCTACGCCCGGCAATCGTTTGGCTCGATCAACGGCGGACAGAGAGGTTGCCGCCAGTAAGTGGTCTATGGGGCCTAGCATTTAAATTGGTGCGAATGTCGGAAACAGTGGCCTATGCACAGGCTGAAGCCGAGGCCAACTGGATTCGTACCCAGCAGCCGGAGATCTGGAACAAAACCCATAAATACCTCTTGTTATCTGGATACTTAATTTATCGGCTGACTGGCAATTTCGTCGATTCGGTAGGTTCTCAGGTGGGGTATATTCCTTTCGATTATAAAAAACTGATGTGGGCTGGTGCGCGGGATTGGAAATGGCAAGCAATACCCATGGACAAAGCCTTGTTGCCTGATCTTGTGCCGCCCGCTGGGGAGTTGGGGGAGATTACGGCAGAAGCGGCAGAAGCGACGGGTATTCCTGTTGGGTTGCCAGTGATAGCAGCAGCAGCAGACAAAGCGTGCGAGGTAATTGGATCAGGGTGTCTGGAGCCGCACATCGGATGCTTGAGCTATGGGACAACGGCAACCATCAACACGACACATCAGCGATATATCGAAGTGATTCCGCTGATCCCACCTTTCCCAGCGGCGGTTCCCAATGCCTTTAGCATGGAAGTGCAAGTCTATCGCGGTTATTGGATGGTGAGCTGGTTTAAGCGCGAGTTTGGTCACCGCGAGGTACAGATTGCTGAGGGGCGCGGGATTGAACCTGAAGTGTTGTTTGATGAACTGGTGAATCAGGTACCGCCGGGATCGGACGGGTTGGTGTTGCAGCCGTACTGGTCACCGGGGGTTAAAGTACCAGGGCCAGAAGCTAAAGGAGCAGTAATCGGGTTCAGTGATGTACATACCCGAGCACACCTCTACCGGGCGATTTTGGAGGGACTGGCGTATGCGTTACGTGAGGGCAAGGAACGTACCGAAAAACGTAGCAAAGTGCCAGTCACAGAATTGCGTGTGTCGGGTGGCGGTTCGCAGAGCGACGCGGCATTACAATTGACAGCAGATATTTTCGGTTTGCCGACGACACGCCCGCATCTTTACGAGACCTCTGGCCTGGGTGCAGCGATTGACGCCGCAGTGGGGTTGGGGTTGCACCCAGATTTTGGTACAGGGATCAGCAGCATGACACGAGTTGGGGAAACGTTTGAACCGAATCCCCAGACCCATGACATCTACGAAGAATTGTATCAACGCGTGTATAAGCGCATGTATCGGCAATTGCAGCCGCTGTATCAGGTAATACGGCGCATCACCCGATGTTGATGTTCAGTTACAAACAAGCAATTAGATGAGAGGTGTGCATAAAAAGATGATAATGATTTTTGAGCTTCTAGCCAAGCGAATCTCATAAACGGATTGAGCTAATAGTTCTCATGATTGAGCAAAAACGACACACATTGACAGTCTATTTCAATCATGGTATTCCAATCCGCCTTGTAAGCGATTCAAGAAATCGCCTATTTGACGCCGATTACTCGCACTCATGATTTATGCACACCCCTCAATTAGATCAGACTAATAAAACGAATCCGCATATTGGTCAAGCGTTCGGCCATTTCTTTTGCCAAGCGACTCATCAAGATATAACCCAGTTTGGTATCTTGCTGCATGAGCTCGCGTAGCCCGACGCCGTCAATGGCAGCCAGCCGGACATCAGTGGCGGCAATGCCATCCAGTTTGTATTCGTAAGGTTCTACCATCGCCGACCAACCAGTGACTTCACCTTCAACAATGGTTTGAATATCAGCATAGTTGTTGCCTTCTTCATCGAGGGCAACT
Organism: Aggregatilineales bacterium; assembly: GCA_965215855.1. Lineage (GTDB taxonomy): Bacteria > Chloroflexota > Anaerolineae > Aggregatilineales > J027 > J027. Next base: position 3,009,542 of record CBDCER010000003.1, read on the forward strand.
TTGAGATCAACTTTACCTTCGATGACCACATAGAGTGTATCGGCGGCGTCACTTTCAAAGAAGAGCCATTCGCCTTTGGGATATGTGTCCTCTTTGGCAAGCATCGCCAGTTGTTTAATTGACTCCGATTCCAGCCCGGCAAATAGTGAGAAACGACGCAGGATTTCAGGGGAGATCATTAATGGCCTCCTTCATAGTTTGATGATAGGGCTGTCCTAACAAACGCAGGACGCAGGCGGTTGCCTGGGGAATAGCTGCCGCGACGAGCGGAGTTGGTATTTCGCTAAAGGTCAGGACATCGTGGACCTGAATTGCAACAATTTGGATATTTTCCATATCCGGCAGATGCGCCCCCAGCCGCCTGCCGACATCAAGAGCCGTGGGCAGGTCAACATCGTGGGCGCTGGCGGTGTTGAGTAGCGAGTCGGGTAGAGCGCCTGCTGTGAACTCGACCACTTGGCCGGTTTCACCATCGGGTGTCCAGAACGCATCAATCAAGATGACACGTTCATAGCCGACCATCGTTTCCATCAACGCCAGGCCACCGACACTTAGTTCTTGCACCTCAATCTCAGTATCGAATGGCAATGCCTCTTGAACAGCATTAGCGACGTGAACCCCGACGCCGTCATCAGTCAGATATGGATTTCCCAGCCCTATCACCAGTGTTTTCATGAGTGTTTTAGCTTTCAGTCAATATATTGCGAGCGCTGGTCAACGATCTCACCATCAGCATCGCGGACGATTACTTCTAGTGGCATTTGGCCTGGCAGCGAGTGGGTAGCACAGCTAAAGCAAGGATCGTAGCTGCGGAATGCCATCTCGACCATGTTCAGGATGCCGTTAGTCACTTTGCCTTTATGAATATTGGCTTTGGCGGCTTTCTTGACGCTGAGTGTGATGGGGGCATTGTTGTTGGTTGTGCCCACAATCAGATTTACCTTCGTCAAGATGCCGTTTTCATCAGTTTCATAGTGGTGGGTCAGTGTGCCACGCGGAGCCTCGACAGTACCAATACCCACATCTGGTGTGGCGGTGGGAATGGTTCGCACGTTAGGATCAGTAATTTCGGGATCAGTTGCCAGAATCAACATGTTCTCAGCAGCATAGAGGAGTTCGACCAGGCGTGCCCAATGGGTTGCTAATGTATGATGCACTGGTTTGCCACCTAATGTGGCGTACATTTGCTCATACGCTTCTTGGGCTTTAGGAGTTGCCATACCATCAGCAGCATTCAGACGACTGAGAGGCGTACAAGCATACATGCCAGAGTCTTTGCCATCCACGAAACCTTTCCAGCCGACACCTTTCAAGAAGGGATATTTGAGGTAGCTGTAAGGTTCAACGTGTTCGCCGATGTATTGAGCGTAGTCAGCGGGCGCGTATTTGACATATTCGTTGCCGTCTGGATCAACGACGCGGATCAAGCCATCGTAAAAGTTGACATGGTTGTTGTCGTCCACCAGACCCATGTAGTAGGTCTTTTGCGTGTAACCATCACTGACAATCAGGTCAACATAGGCACTGTTCTTCAGGACGATTTCGCTGAAGATTTCTAACGACCATTGGGCGAATTCGACATTTTGCCGTGCTATGTCCTCGATGAACTTGCGTTCTTCTTCGTTGATGGCTTTACTCATGCCACCTGGCAGGCCGCAGACAGGATGAATGGCTCGCCCACCGATCATTTTGATGATTTCGTGGTTGAACTTGCGGGTGTTGATAACCTTCATGCCTGCTTCAACCCCGACTTTGTTAACGACGCCGAGAATATTACGTTCGCCAGGAGGAGCATCGGGACCAACGACAAAATCGGGGCCGCCCAACGCATAAAAGTGCGTGGTATGGTCGGTGCAGTAGAAGGCCATGTAGAATAACTCACGCAGTTTCTTACCAGCGGACGGTGGATCGACATGGTAGAGCGCATCCAGGGCTTTGGCAGCCGCCATATGATGTGCTTCAGGACACACACCGCAGATGCGGTTGGTCAGGCGTGGCATTTCCTCGGCAGGCCGCCCCAGGCAGAAGACCTCAAACCCGCGCAATTCCGGAATCTGGAAATAGGTATTGGCAACTTCGCCAGCATCATCCAGAAAGATTTCGATTTTGCCGTGGCCTTCGAGGCGAGTAATGGGATCAATCGTAATTCGTTGTTTCATCAGCGGCCTCCTAGTCTTTCAGTTTGGGATCCAGGCGTGGCACAAAGTCGATGTGTTCCGCTTTCTTGTGACCGTTTTCCTGGGCCAGGCGAGTACGGGTCATCAGCGAATGTGCCAGGCTGAAGCGATAGAAATAACCAGCGGGATCGGGCAATGTATCCAAAATAGCGTCGATTTCTTCAGGTGTTTCGGCATCCAAAACGGAGCCGATAGCACCGATAAGCCGTGCGCCACCATCCATAACGCCTTCGTTGGGGCCATAACAGCCACGACAGCCCATATTGACGGTTGGACATAGTGCCCCGCAACCAGCGCGGGTAGCGATACCAGCACAGAACAATCCTTGATCCAGCAAACATTGGTTGGGATCGGGGATGATTTCGTGCGGACGATAGAAGCGTTTGATCTTCTTTTCGGCGCGTTCACGGGTGCATTCGTCACAAACTGTCACGTCCATACCGATGACAGTACCGGGGGGTGGTAATTCACCTGTGATGATGGCCTCAACTGCGGCCTCAATCCATTTGGCCTCGGGCGGGCAGCCGGGTAGGTAGTATTCCACGGGAACAATCTGATCGAGGGTGCGGACCGTGTTCCAGTAGGAAGGCAATGTCAATTCACCTTCGGGAACCTGGACGCTGGTTTGGGGTAATATGCCATCGGGATTGACAGAAGAAGGCGAGTCGTTGTAAATATATTGCATCATGTGTTCGCGGTCAGTGAAGTTTGCCAGGCCGGGCATACAACCCTCACTGGCACAACTACCGAAGGCGACCATGACTTGACTCTTCTGACGGAGCAAGTGTGCCCACTCGGCGTTCTCGTCGTTGCGAATCGCACCGTTGAACAGCGTAACAGTGATTTCGCCATCGGCCATTGCTTCAATATCTTCTTTTTTGAAGTCCATGACACACGGCCATAGAACGATGTCAAAAGCCGCGGCGACATCCAGAATTTTTTCGTGAATAGCCAGCACGGCGATTTCACATCCGCCGCAGGCCGAAGCCCAATACAGTGCCAGCTTGGGTTTTTGCTTCTCAGCCATGAACCACCTCCTCCATCACCGTAGGGCCAAAGTCTTCGACGGTGTCACGCCATTCCAGTGGTCCCAGGCGGGCGATGGTTTCGGTCATCTGGGTAACGGTCTCGACAAAGAGTGTTCCTTGAGCTGCGGATGCCCAGGCCAGTTGGACACGGTCCGGATGGACGCCTAATTGCGCTAATGTGCGACGCAGGAGCGCCATCCGTCGCATGGCTTTGTAATTGCCTTCCTGGTAATGGCACTGACCTGGATGGCAACCCATGACCAGTACACCATCTGCACCTTCACGCAAGGCTTTCATGACAAACGTCGGGTCAAGCCGTCCGGTACACATGATGCGAATGTCGCGCAGCGTAGCGGGATAACCAAAGCGGCTGGTTCCGGCTAAGTCAGCAGCGCGATAAGAACACCAATTGCACAAAAAGCCAACAATAACAGGTTTGCGATCACCCCATGCGGGGTTGAGTGCATTGAAATCAGTAGTCATCGGTTACGCCTCCTGAAGGGCAGGGGCTGAAACGGCAGCACCGCCATTACCAGCACGAACGTCGTAAAGCATGCCGTCGATTTGCGCCATGATCGACTCGAAGGTGTAGTGTTGGCCGGTGATAACCTGGCTGGGGCAGGCGGCCACACAGGTTCCGCAGCCCTTACAAAGTGCTGGATTAACGCGACTGACCTCGGTTTCTTCAATGTAGTCGATGGCGTGGTAGGGACAGAGATTGTTGCAGATGCGGCAGCCAGAGCAACGATCTTCGTCGATATTGGCGCGTATCGGCTCGATTTCGACTTCTTTCTGACCGATCAGGCTGAGGACACGAGCCGCCGCTGCTGCGCCTTGTGCGACGCTGGACGGAATGTCCTTTGGACCCTGGCACGCACCCGCGATGAAGATACCTTCGCTCATCGTGGCAACTGGATCAAGTTTGGGATGGCGCTCGGTGAAGAACCCAGCCTCAGAACAGCCTGCGCCGAACATGTGCGAGAGTTCTTTGGCGTCATGGCGGGGTTCAACAGCCCCCATCAGGATGACCATATCCACCGGGATACGGCGCTGTTGTCCGATTAGGGTGTCTTCAACCTGAACAATCAGCTTGCCTTCTTCTCCTGGATTGCGGGCAGCATCGGTAACTTCTGCCACACGCCCTCGGACAAAGTTCGTGCCTTCTTCCATCAGACGATGGTAGAATTTTTCATAGTCCTTGAAGGCTGTTCGCATGTCGATGTAGAAACTGTAGACATCTGCATCAAGTTTCTCGTTAACCAGGTGAGCAAACTTGAGAGCCGCCATACAGCAAGTCGCCGAGCAATAAATGTTGTAGTTATGGTCGCGGCTACCGACACAATGGACGATCCCAACGCTCGTAGGTTCAGTGACACCATCGCGCAAAACGATCTTGCCACCGGTAGGTCCAGAAGCGTTGGTCATGCGCTCGAATTCAAGGCTGGTGAAAACGTTCGCCAACCGCCCATAGCCATATTGTGGAATGCGGCGTGAGTCGAACAGATCGTAACCTGTCGCGAGAATAACGTTGCCAACATTAATTGTCAGATATTCATCTTCCTGGTCAAAATTTATTGCACCAGTCGGACAGAATTTCTCACAGGCTTTGCAAGTTCCCTTCTGGAAATAGATACAGCTTTCCATGTCGATGACGGGGTACTTGGGCACAGCCTGGGGAAAAGGTCGATAAACCGCTGTCCGGTAGCCCAAACCGGCCTCATAAACCATATCGACAAGTTTGGCCGGGCAGCGTTCCCAGCAATCACCACAACCGGTACACAATTCGGTATCGATCTTGCGGGCTTTCTTGCGGACACGCACGGTGAAGTTGCCGACAAAGCCATCCACTTGCTCGACCTCGCTGTAGGTTAGCAAAGTGATATTGGGATGATTGCCGACATCGAACATCTTGGGCGTTAGGATACAGGCCGAGCAGTCCAACGTCGGGAAAGTTTTATCGAACTGGGCCATATGGCCGCCGATGCTAGGTTCACGTTCGACCAATACGACAGGGTAACCAGTGTTGGCGATTTCAAGCGCAGCGTTGATACCGGCGATGCCGCCCCCAACAACCAGTGTGGTGTCGTTAATGGGAGCTTTGAAGGGTTCAAGGGGTTCCAATTCAACCGCACGTTGGATCGCGCCACTGATGATGGCCTTAGCTTTATCGGTAGCGGCTTCTTTGTCGCCAGGATGAACCCAACTGGCATGTTCGCGGATGTTTGCCATCTCGAACAGGTAGGGATTCAGGCCAGCGCGACTGCAAGCCTGACGGAAAGTAGGCTCGTGCATGTGGGGGGAGCAAGCGGCGCAGACTACACGGGTCAGTCCGTGTTCTTTAATATCTTCTTCGACAAGTTCTTGTCCCAAGCTGGAACACATGAACTTATAGTCACGGGAAACGGTCACGTTAGGCATGGTATTTGCCCATTCGGAAATGGCTTCGACGTCTACAGTACCGGCGATGTTGTGACCGCAATGACAGACATAAACACCAATTTTCTCTTCTGCCATGCTGTTAGCGTCCTTTCATCATCACTGTGGCGGCGGTGGCATTGGAAGCGCCTTTTTGTCCCGGCGTTTGGGCCTGGACCGCTTCGGCGTTTCCTCTTCCTGGCCGATTTTATTAAGAGCAGCTTTCGCCGATACCATTTCGCTGCCGATACCCAGTTCATCGGGTTGCATTCCGAAGGCGAGGCCCATCATTTGAGTAAAGAACATCACTGGAATGCTGAAGTCAGTATTGAACGTGCGGTTGACTTGGGATTGATAGGCATCCAGATTAAGCTGGCACATGGGGCACAGCGTCACCAGTATGTCGGCATGATAGTCGGCAGCGTTTTGTAACAAGCGGCGCAAGAGTTCGAAGGCGGTATTTTCGCTGATTTGCGTCATATGACCGCCACAACAGTGAGTCTTGAGGGGGAAGTCGATGACGGTCGCACCCAGAATCCCTAATAACTTGTCCAGGTGCGTCGGATATTCAGGATTGTGTTCGGTGCCGGGTCGGGTAATCAGACAGCCATAGTAAGGCGCGACACGCAGACCCTTGAGTGGTTGTGTGACATGCTGGCCGATGGTTTCATAGCCAACATCCTCGGTGATGACATCCAGCAAATGGCGGACGCGTAGGCTGCCAGGAGCATAGTGCAGCTCACCTGCCGCTAGCGCCTGATTAACCTGGGTGTTCAATTTGGGATATTTTCCCATATTCTGATCGGTTTTCCGCAGGTTGAGGTAGCAGGCGCTACAGGGTGCGACCAACTCTTGTGTGCCATCAATTTCAGTCGCCAATGAGAGATTACGTGCTACCAGGCTATAAGCTGGCAGGGCGTTGATAGTGAAATACTCGGTTGCTCCACAGCAATTCCAGCCATCAATTTCGACGAATGTCAGCCCTAATGTTTCGCCAATGCGTTTGGTGGACGCATCATAAGCATGGGCTGAGGCATCCAGTGAGCAACCCGGATAGTATATGTAGCGACCATTCTGGCTCATGATGATGCCTCCTGCTCGGCTGAGATACGCTTGGCTTCGTCAAGAATTGCTTTCAACTGGGGCATGTTTTTGATGACAGTGGCGGACATACTCAGACGACCTTTTTGCATCATCTGGAAGCCCATCCCACCCATCCTGATAGCTTTTAGCGGGTGATGGGTCAGGTGATAGCGGGTTGCTAGTCCAAACTCGAAGCTGCGGCCATATTGCTCGACATAACCGATGAAGCTGGTTGACCAGTCGGCATGGTCGTTCTTCTTATATTTGCCCTGGGCAATTGCCATCTGTTTGAGGGTATACATCATATCCGTAATAGGGATATTTTGGGGGCACCGGACGGTGCAGTAGTAGCATGATACGCAATACCAGGGTGTATTGCTGCTTAACACGTCGTCCTCCATATTTGCCGCGATCATGGCAAACAGGCGACGAGGCGTGGTGTCCATATCAGCCTCTGAAGGGCATGACCCGCCACACGTGCCACATTGCAGACATGTGAGCAGGGTTTCGCCGCCAGGGGTGGCCTCCATGACACGCGCACGGAAGTCTTGCCCGTTGGAGGTTGGCATACTGCAGTCTCCTTTCGTCCATTGCGGGCCGACCTAAAAACAAGAGTCAATCCAGTTTGACGAGATAAGGAGACGGTGTTGGGAAATATATTTTAGTGGGGTGTGTAGGCGACAATGATTTCCTTACACCATCCCATAGTGAAGCTAAAAATGAATTTTCTATCTAAGAGTCTATGAGAAAAATTTCACAAACGCAATGGATATAGCCAATATAGTGAGTAAAAGCACCCTGGAGATGTTACGGCTTAAACATTGTAGGTGATGATTGTACATGTCGTTGGGGGAGCGTGCAGGTTATGTCCATCGCGGCGCGGCGGCCTATGGTATACTTTTGGCGGTGTACAACTTCTGGGCAAAGGACTGGATATTGTGGCGCGGCTGACTAATCGGGAAATCGCCAAGATATTTGAAAATGTGGCGGATTTACTGGAAATCAAGGGCGAGAATGTATTCCGCGTGAATTCATATCGTAATGCCGCACTGACGATTCGAGATCTGCCGCGTGATATTTACCTGATTTATGAGGAAGGACTGCTGACCGAGTTGCCGGATATTGGCAAGACAATCGCTAACAAGATTGAGGAAATGCTGATGACAGGACAGTTGGCATTTTATGATCGTCTGACAGATGAGGTTCCGGCCAGTTTGGTTGATATTCTGCAAGTGAATGGTGTAGGTGCGAAGAAGGTGCGGCGCTTCTGGCAAGAATTGAATATTACTACCTTGACACAACTCGAAGCAGCAGCGCATGAAGGCAAGTTGCGTCAATTAAGTGGGATGGGAGCCAAGAGTGAGCAGAAAATCCTGGAAGGTATTGAGGCGCTTGCACGTCGCACGAATCGTGTTTCGATTGGCATAGCTTATCCATTGGCCTGGCGGATGCTGGAAGAGTTGCAAGACCTTTCATCGATGCTGGATGGCGCGGTTGTTGGCAGCTTACGGCGCTGGGCAGCGATAGTGGGCAATATTGATCTGCTGGTGGCAGCAGATGATTTCCGTGGGGTATTGGATGCGTTTGTTAACCGACCCGATGTGGCACGAGTCTTGACCCATGAAACAACTACGGCTGTGATAGAGCATGTGCAGGGCATTCGCGTAGACTTGCGTGTCGTGTCACCCACACGGTATGGAACGGAGTTAGTCTATTATACGGGTTCGCAACAGCATATTGCCCATTTGGAGGCACTGGCGGATACTCGTGGGTTGTCGTTGTTTGAGCTTGAGAGTGCGACAGAAGCGGCGCTATATGAAAAGCTGGAGTTGCCCTGGATAACGCCAGAGCTGCGCGAGGATCGTGGGGAGATAGAGGCGGCACAGCAAGGTACACTCCCGGATCTGATTTCGCAGGATGACATGCGTGGGGATTTACATATGCATACAACCTGGAGCGATGGTAAGCTTTCGATACGCGAGATGGCACTTCAGGTTCGACAGCGAGGATTTTCGCACATGGTCATTAGCGATCATTCGCGCAGTTTGGGAATTGCTAACGGTCTGAGCCTTGAACGCTTGATGGAGCAACAGGCCGAGGTACGGGCGGTTGATGACGAGATGGGGCCAGGATTCCGCGTGTTGCATGGCACTGAAATGGAAATCAAAGCTGATGGAACCTTGGACTTTCCCGATGAGGTATTGGCGAAATTGGATATAGTCATCGCCTCGGTGCATGTGGGGCTGCGACAGCCGCGTGAACAAGTGACGGAACGAGTATTGACTGCCATCCGGAATCCGCATGTGGACATCATCGGCCATCCAAGTGGTCGGTTGATTCCGGATCGCGAAGGGGCCGACTTGGATATGGAGGCAGTGTTGGCAGCGGCGAAAACCCATGATACTGCACTGGAGATCAATGCCAATCCGCGTCGCCTTGATCTGGATGATGAATTGGCCCGTCAGGCACAGACGATGGGGGTGAAGTTGGCAATCAATACCGATGCTCATCGTGCAGACCAGCTCGATTTGTTGCACTATGGGGTTAACACCGCGCGGCGAGGTTGGATTGAAGCTGATACTGTCATCAATACCTGGACAAGTGAGCGTTTACTAGCTTGGTTGGAAAGCCGTAGACAATAGCAACAGGATAGTTGGATATGGATGATAACGAACAGACCTCAATGAGCGAGTCGACAACACCACAGCCGGGTTCAGAACCGACTCGTGCTGGGGAACCAGCCCCGATACAGCGACGCCCGCGTCAGTTGCCGCGCCGGGGTTATGAGGAGCAACGCCGGACGATGAGTCCACCGCCTCCCCCCTTAGAATCACAGCGGATGCGGGGCATCCCGACGGAACCGCCACCGCCTTTGCCGCCGCAACAGCCGCCGCCGCGTCCTGTCGTGCGGGGCAACGTGCCACCAGTGATGATGGATCCACGTCCAGGCCCGCGCCGGCGGAGTAATCGAGATAGTGGGCTATATTTGCCCTGGTGGTCACTGGTGATTCTGGTGGTTGTGGCGGGAGTCAGTGCCTTTGGGTTGTTGTGGCTGGTAATGAATCTGGGCAGTGGGTTGATTCCTGGTGACCAGACGCCACAGGTCATCGTAGTGACGAATGCGTTGCCAGGGAATAACCCTGGTGTGGTAGGACCGGCTGGCGTACAGCCAACAGCGGTTCCGGGGTCAATACCGGCGACTTCAATCACTGTTCCGTCGGCCGTACCGGCTGCTCAACCCACCGAAACATCCTTGCCAGGCGTCACACAAGGCTGCCCGCTGAATGCAACAGTGGAGGTGGTGGGTACGGAGGGATTGCCACTGTTGATTCGCGTGGGGCCAAGCCAGGTCGAACTTGTTCAAGCTCACGCCGAGGAAGGCGAGTGGCTGCGGATTGTAGGGGGGCCGCAGACCAGCACCAGCGTCGGCGGGGATGAGCTGGAGTGGTGTCAGGTCGAGGGTGTGACTGTGCCTAGTCGAGATGGATGGGCAGCCCGGCAGTTCCTCTCGATAATCGAAGAATAGCAGCATCGGAGAAGTTTGATGAGCCATGTGGCGACACGTGCCGCTGAGTTGCGGGTACTCATTCACGAACATAATCATCGTTATCACGTGTTAAACAAGCCGATCATCACTGATGCTGAATATGATCGGCTTTTGCGTGAATTGCAGAACCTCGAAGACCAATACCCTGAATTGGTGACTGCTGATTCACCAACGCAGCGTGTTGGCAGTGATGTCAGCACTGATTTGCCGAAAGTTTCTCATGCTGCGCCGATTTTGAGTCTGGGTAATGCGCTTGATATTGATGAGGTGTATGCGTGGCGCGAACGTATTGGGAAACTGCTGACACCTGAGACGGTACTGGATTATGCGGTCGAGCCAAAGTTTGATGGGCTGACCGTCGTGTTGACTTATGAGAATGGTGTATTGGTGCAGGCAGCAACGCGTGGTAACGGTGAGATGGGGGACGACGTGACCGCCAATGTGCGAACAATCCGTACTATCCCGTTGCGGATTCCGGTCAATCCCGATGGGCCAACCCCGCCTGCACATCTCGTAGTACGCGGCGAAGTGTTGTTTCTAAAGGCGGATTTTGAGGAACTGAACCGACAACAAGTCGAGATGGGGCTACCGCGTTATGTCAATGCTCGCAATACGGCATCAGGAACGTTGAAACAGAAGGATTCGCGGGTAACGGCGTCACGCCCATTGACAGCATTTGTCTATGCAGTGGTAGAAGGTGACCCGACAGAATCGCAGTGGGGAACGTTGCAATTTTTGAAAGAGGCGGGATTCCTGGTATCAGATTTGCCGCGCTACTTTGATAATTTTGAGACTATGATCTCATTTTTGAAGGGCTTTGATCGCGACAGCTTGCCCTATGAAATTGATGGGTTGGTGGTAAAGGTTAACCATCATGCTATTTTCCGCGAACTGGGCGTGGTAGGCAAAGACCCTCGTGGGGCCGTGGCCTATAAGTTCCCATCGCAGGAAGCTATCACCGATTTGCTGGGTGTCGAGTGGAATGTGGGGCGTACCGGCGTGTTGACGCCAACAGCGATCTTATCCCCTGTGTTCTTGAGTGGCGTGACCGTCAAGCAAGCCAGCTTACATAATGCGGATTTGATTGTCGAGAAGGACATTCGCATCGGGGATCGGGTGATTGTCAAACGGTCGGGAGATGTGATTCCATACGTAGTGGGGCCGGTGTTAGGCAGCCGTAGCGGAGTTGAAGAAGAGATCAAGCCGCCGGAACGGTGTCCGGTTTGCGAATCACCAGTTGAACGCCTAGAGGGTGAGGTGGCGTATTATTGCACCAATCCAGCGTGCCCAGAACGCATTGCTCGCAATGTCGAATATTTTGTGTCACGCGGAGCCTTAGATATTGTAGGGCTAGGTGAGCGTGGCGTGCGGCAATTGTTGAGCGAAGGGTTGATCGCCGATGAAGCCGATTTGTTCTATCTAAAAGCGGGCGACTTGTTGGAGTTGGAAGGCTTTGCGGAAAAAAAGGTCGAGAATCTGCTGAAGGGTATCGAAATAGCAAAAGAACGTCCCCTGGCACAGTTGATTGCAGCACTAGGTATTCGCGGCGTGGGGCGCACAACAGCAGAGTTGCTGGTCAATCATTATCATAGCCTAGAGCTGCTGGCAGCAACTACGCAGGAGGAATTGGAGGCGATAGAGGGTCTGGGGCCAATCATCGCTCAGGAAATCCTGGATTGGTTCGGCCAGCCACGCAATCAGCAATTATTAGAGAAATTGCGGATGGAAGGTGTGCGGATGGCCGAGGAACCCCGTCAACCCAAAGGTGATACCTTAGCTGGGCTGACATTTGTATTGACTGGCACATTGCCAACAATGAGCCGTAATGAGGCTAAAGCGTTGATTGAGCAACAAGGGGGCAAGGTAACGGGTAGTGTCAGCAAACGGACAAATTATGTTGTTGCAGGCGAAGCAGCGGGTAGTAAACTAACTAAAGCGCAAAGCCTGGGGATTTCAATTTTGGATGAGGCCGGGTTAGTGGCATTGATTGACGAAACCGCATGAGCGCAAAAATTATCCTGCGTGACAAGGCTCTGAAGAGCATTGAACGTCGCCACCCCTGGATATTTTCAGGAGCTATCAAAACTGTTAAGGGGAATCCAGAAGATGGCGATATTGTGAAGTTGACAGCCCCCAATGGACAGTTTGCGGCACGGGGTTACTGGAATAGCCAGTCGCAAATCCGGGTACGAATTCTATCGTGGGATGCTGAGGAGCTGATTGATGAAAGTTTCTGGACAGGGCGATTGCAACGGGCGATTGGGGCGCGGGGAGAGTTAACGGCCTGTCGTCTGGTTCATGCTGAGAGCGATTATCTGCCGGGCTTGATTGTTGATCGGTATGGCGACTGGCTGGTGTTGCAGGCGTTGACGCTGGGCATTGAGCGCCGCATGATCATGCTGGCCGAATTGCTGGCGAAAATCACGGGGGTACGAGGTGTTTATGAACGCAGTGATGTTGATATTCGGCGCAAGGAAGGCTTGGAAGGGGCGACAGGCGTTCTGTGGGGAGATGAGCCACCAGAACTGATCGAAATTGATGAGAATAGCCATCGGTTTTTAGTGGATATTCGCGGGGGGCAGAAGACCGGATTCTATTTAGATCAGCGCGAAAACCGCGCACTGTTGCAACAACATCTCTCGCAATTGCGGGAGCGCGGTCAAGTGACAGTGTTGAATGCTTTTAGCTATACAGGCGGCTTCACAGTAGCGGCACTGGCGGCAGGTATCGGTCAGGTTGTGTCGGTGGACTCATCGGAAAACACCATTGAATTGGCGGCTCGAAATGCGGTGCTGAATGACTTGCCTGACGCCGATTATGTGGTGGGAGATGTATTCGGCGTGTTGCGGCAGTATCGGGCTGAGGGACGGCAATTCGATTGCATTATCCTTGATCCACCTAAATTCGCCCGCCATGCGCGTCAGGTTGAAAGTGCGACACGGGGTTATAAAGACATAAACTGGCTGGCGTTTCAGTTGTTGAAGCCGGGCGGCTGGTTATGGACGTTTTCATGTTCCAATGCGATTCATGCTGATCTGTTTCAGAAAGTAGTGTTTGGGGCGATGATAGATGCTGGACGCGATGGACAGATTGTGCGGCGGTTGGCAGCTGCCCCCGATCATCCAGTGGCGTTGACGTTTCCTGAAGGCAACTACTTAAAAGGGCTTGTTTGCCGCGTTTGGTAAGGAGATTAATTGTGCGAAAATATCAGCTTTCACTGATTGTTATTTTACTGATGGGTGTTGTATTGATTCTGGGGAGCGGTATTTCGAGTGCCCAGGATCCGACGGCTACAATGCAGTCGGGGATTGGCCCGTATGAATATCCTGAGAATGTCAATCCACTGACGGGATTGCCCTATCCAGACGAGGAGGCCCGCAACCGACGCAATCTTATTGTGAAGATCAGCAACTATCCACCTGTGGTGCGCCCGCAAAATGGGGTGAGTTCGGCGGATATTGTCTATGAATATGAGGTGGAAGGCGGCGTGACTCGGTTTGCGGCCATCTATCGCAGCCAGAGTCCGGGGGTGGTGGGCAGCATTCGTTCTGGGCGTTTGCTGGATCTGGAACTGGTCCATATGTATCAGGCGTTGTTTGCCTATAGCGGTTCAAACGAGTGGATACGGCTGTACATTCTGGATGCTGATTGGCGCTGGCGGGCGCTCAGTCCACAGTTGCAGGACTACGGATGTCCGACATTTTGCCGTATCCCGCGCGAGGGCGTGCCCTATGAACATACATTGTTCGCGGATACCGATGGCTTATGGACAGAAGCAGAGCGCCTGAACGTGAATCAGGGTGTTCAATCGGTGGGGCTGGCTTTTGATGAAACACCCGACCCGGACAGTGCGACGGCGAATGACATTCATATCGACTGGTATCATCCCGAAACCGAGACCCGTTGGCAGTACAATGTCGATGACAATCGTTACTATCGCTGGGAAAGTGGTTTGCCGCATATTGACGCCAGCACGGGCGAGCAAATCAGCGTGGATAACCTGGTGATTCTGGAAGCCTGGCATATTGACCGTCCAGATGTGTATAGCGGCTATGCGGGTATTGCACTGGAGCAGCAGTTGTGGGGCTATGCACGGGCATTTGTATTCAGGGATGGTCAATGGTATGAGGGTTGGTGGTATCGTAATCGGGAGTATGGCTCGTTGCAGTTGCGTTATGATTATCGTGATCGTGAAACCCCTATTCATTTACGGCCCGGCCAGACATGGTTTGTGGTGGTTCGCAAGACCAGCCGCTATGCGACCAGTGGGCCGCTTTTCAATGTGACAGTCAGCGATGAACAGGTGGATGCGGTGGCGACTGCCGAAATCGTATCGGCCATGCAGACGGCGGTTTGGGAGGCTGACGTAGAAAGCACACCCGTTCCGTCCGAATAACCCACTTTGAACCCCATCTGACACCTGCCAGTAGATTTTTCAGTAATCAGAATTGAGGGGTAGGTGTTTTTATGTTGCGACGGATCATCATTTTGGTGGTGTTGTGTTTGAGTATGGTGCCTGTCGTCAGGGCACAGGAGGGCGACGGCGATGGTATTCTGACTCATGATGGTTTGGAGCGGACTTATCATGTGGCTGTACCATCGGACTATGATGGGTCGGAGGCGGTTCCGTTGGTGGTGGCATTACATCCATATGCCTCCTCAGGCAAGGGGATGGCAGCTATCACAGGCTTTGATATGGTGGCAGAAGATCAGGGATTTATCGTAGTCTATCCCGATAGCGTCGGATTGGGATGGGATGATGGGCGGTCGGCTTATCAAACGACGATAGAGCCGGCTGACGATGTGGGGTTCATCATGGCGCTGGTGGATGAATTGACCGCGACTTACAACGTGATTCCCAATCAGGTCTATATGACCGGATTCGCCAATGGGGGGAGTATGGCCTATCGGCTAGCTTGTCAGTACCCAGAGCAATTTGGGCGGGTGGTCGTCGTTGGCGCGACAGTGTGGGAATACCACCAGGATGTATGTCCACAGACCAGCGCACCGGTATCAATCTTGATGATGGTTGGCGAGGAAGATGTTTATTATCCACCTATAGGCCGCAATTTGGAAACATCGGATCTGCGAATATTGTCGGTTAGTGAGTCGTTGGCATTTTGGCTGGATCGCAATGGGTGTGAATATGATGCAGAGGTATTGGTGGATGAGGCTGGGTTACAGGCATTTGATGCATGCCAGGGTGATAGCAGCGTTGCGTTTCACTCACTGCGAATTGTTGGGCATAACTGGCCGCGAGTAGGGGATTATGCGCTGAATCAGTTTGAATTTGACGCTTCACAGGTTGCCGCGCAGTTTTTCTTGGAGGGAGCAGAAAGCTTGGAAGATGTGACTGCGCCGAGTGGATTTGACCTGTGGAGCGGGATGGCACGTAGTTATAGTGTATATGTGCCGCCTAGTTATGATGCCAGTCAGCCAATGCCATTGGTGATGGCGTTACATGGCAGGCCGCATAATGGTTATGGGGTTGCTTATCTGCTAGATATGAACCGTGTGGCCCGCGATGAGGGGTTCATTGTTGTCTATCCTGATGGCATTGAACAGGGGTGGAACTATGTCAGCGGGTTTGAAGGATATGCACCAAATGATGTGGATGACGTGGCGTTCCTATCCAGGTTAGCAGATGACCTGGCTCTTGATCTCAATATTGACCCAGAACGCCTGTATGTAATCGGGTTCTCGAATGGTGGCTTCATGACACAACGCATGGCGTGTGATGCCGCCGATCAGTTTGCAGCATTTGGTGTTGTCGGTGCGACGATTTTTCCAGGGTTTGCAGAGTTGTGTGCAGATACCCGGCCTGTGCCTATTATGTTTATTCACGGCACACGCGATCCAAGCGTTCCCTGGGCTGGCATTGCTTCCGGTGAGACACTGATTACTACCTCGGTACCTGACACATTGACGTTTTGGGTGGTGCATGATGATTGTCAGCAAGAAGACACTGTGACTGAGTCGATTGAACCGAGTGGCGAGTCAGCGGAGACGAGTGTGACCTTATTCCGGTTTAGGGGATGCACGGATGATCTTGAGGTGTTGTTGTACGCTGTAGAAGGAGGCGGACATACTATTCCCGGTGTACCGCGTATGGACTCTGAACGCTTTGGTGCAACAAATCTGGATATTGATGGGCCAGCCGTCATCTGGGACTATCTGTCGCAATACACCTTGAATGGTAATGATTAGGCGTGCTGGATTTAGTCGGTGGTTTGTATACTTGCTAATTTCATGATCTTCTGGCTAGTTTCGCGCCAACTGATCTCACTGAGTCCCATCTTTTCACGTAGATTATCCATGTCCATCCTGGCACGGTAATCTCGGACAGCGCATGTCCAGCGCAGAGTCTCAAATGAGGTCTTGGTCTCAATGCCTGCCGCTTTTGCCAGATCGGTCAGC
The DNA here is from genome assembly GCA_965215855.1 of Aggregatilineales bacterium. Taxonomy (GTDB): domain Bacteria; phylum Chloroflexota; class Anaerolineae; order Aggregatilineales; family J027; genus J027. The sequence goes on from CBDCER010000003.1 coordinate 3,026,209, forward strand.
ACATATTCCAGGTTGCGTGGTGTGCAGTCGAAGATCAGGTTATCGTCAGGCTCGTATTGCTCCAGATATTCATCCAATGCCTCTAGCCAATCATGAGAGATGGGTAGGCGGCGCTCTTTGAAAACATTCTGGCGTTTATAACGCACCATGATTTGAGGAGTATCGGTCTCGCGATCTTCGATACTACCCCGGGTGAGGCTGACCGTTTCGCTTTTCTTGATGCCAGTCTCAATCAACAATCGAAACAGCAAATAGGGACGAGTATCTGGTTTGTTGGCGACGCGCATACCATCTGAAAAGCGCAAGAGGTGATCGACTTCTTCATCCGCAAGGACAGGTTGTAGTGGCGCGGGACCAGACCGTTGCACAAGGGCGGCGGCGGGGTCGTCTTTTCGAATCTTGGTGTCATGCAGCCATTTGAAGAAGACCTTTAGTGTTGTGACCCGCCGAGCATAGGATTTACGGCTGCACGGAATACCGCGTCCGAATTCGAGCCAGTGCAAAAACTCCTCGAGGCGTTTACGGTTGATGCGATCCAGTGGTGTGTCGTTGCCAAGAAATTCGCTCACCAGATTCAAATCAGACCGAAAACTCCGCCGCGTATTCTCGGATTTCCCTTCTGATGTAAGGTGAATTAGGAACGGCGCAACCGCTTGAGATAAGGGGCTACGGTGGGTCAATTGCTGGTTATCTGCAAAGAGTGGAAGTTGTCTGTCGTCTGCCATATTTAATACTTTCGAGCTTTTTATCGACAGCCTAACAGAACGGATGTTTTGAGTCAAGCGGGTGAGAAACGTGGGGCTTGCCTGGGCTTTTGGCTTGCTCTCATTAAACATTATGGTGAAGACATGAAAACAAAAACGGAACACCATGGCTCCGTTAGATGTGCGTGCCTGGAGAGATTCGAACTCCCGACCTATTGTTCCGTAGACAATCGCTCTAATCCACTGAGCTACAGGCACAATCTAATTATTATAATGAAGGTTTTTGAAGCTGCTGTCAAGGATGGATTTGTCAAAATTGTACTCTGATGCTAGAGCCGCTATAGTAGACAGATAATATTGTAGTATAGATCAATGTGTGCCTAAAAACACTGCGAAGCAAAAAATTGAGGATAAATCAACTGAAAAATGTGCTAGACTTTAAATGTAAATCATGAATCTATTGTAGCAAAACTGTCAGTGTACATGGAGATAAGGCACGAATGCAGCCGCGGGTCCTGTATATCGAAGATAATTTTGAGAATCGGATGCTCGTCAGGCGTGTGCTGATGGCCGAGGGCTTCATTGTGGACGAAGCTGATAATGCACGGGACGGGATCGATCATGCCAAATATGATCCTCCGGACCTGATTCTGATGGACATCAGTATGCCAACGATGGATGGGTTAGTGGCTACTCAGGAAATTCGCTCAATACCTACCCTGAATCATGTGCCGGTTATCGCTGTGACAGCAAATGTTATGAAAGGGGACCGGGAAGAAGCATTGGCGGCGGGTTGCGACGGCTACATTCCGAAACCCATTGATGTTGACCGTTTTCCACAGCAAGTGATGGCATACTTGGAAAACGGGCGTTAATCTTTATTGTACGATTGTCTACATTCTTGTTTGCTTAATCTGATTTGGGTTATGAATTTGGTGAAGAACACATGAGTGAGATAAGACCATATACACCGGTTGAACCAAGCGAGGCACACGTATTGGTTGTCGAAGATAATGTGCCCAATTTTGTGTTGATTGCACGCATGTTGGCTTTTATGGGCGTGCAGCGCTGTGAGTGGAAAACATCGGGGTGGCAGGTTGTACAGTTTGCAGATACATTGCCACGTATTGACCTGATCTTGATGGATATTCGCCTGCCTTATGAAGATGGCTATCAAGCTTTGCAGAAAATTCGGGCGCATGACCGCCTAAAGGATACCTTGGTTGTGGCGGTAACTGCCGAAGCGAGTGATGAACAGCTTCGCAAGGCCAAAGATGCGGGTTTTGATGGCTTTCTGGGTAAACCACTAGACCCTGATCGGTTTCCTGAACAAGTGCAACGGATTCTTTCCGGCGAGCCAGTTTGGGAGTGGAAGTAGCGATTCTGATGCTGGCAACTTTGCGTGCCCTGATAATCGATTTGGAGACGCTGACTCGTCAGGCAGATACCTATGAACAGTATTTGGTGACGGCGTTGCAATCGTTGGTTAAGACCTGGCCCGATTTGCAGCATTATGACATCGCTACTCTGAAAGACATTGACTTTGTGGAGCCACGACGGCAGCCTGACGCCAGCCAGGATGGACAATACCAATGGTTGGTGCCTGTTGTGGCTGGTCCTGCAAACAAACGCATCATCACTTTTAATTGGTCAGGAACTCCGGATGCGGCTGAAGCAACATGGGAAGCTGTGCAAATTTGGGCGAATTCTGTTGGGCACGTGTGGCAAAATGTACGGTGGTCAACTGCTCTTGATACTTCTATTTTCCGGCGATTGGAGTTGTTCGAGCAACTGTCGGTTGTTGTGCAGCGTGTTTGGGCCGAATTAGCAGAGGAAGAGGTCCTTAATGCAGCTTGTCAGAGCATCGTGGAAGCGGTAGAAGATGTAGATCGCGTCGGGATTGTTCTGAATGACAATGCACCCATCAGTGGTACAGTGGTCGCTGGCTATCCATCTGATGTCGTGGGACAGCAATTGGAGTTGGAAGATTATTGGGTGTATGAGCAGATGCAGAAGAATCAGTCACCCATTGTGGTAAATAATGTCGCCGAAGCAGAAGCCGAATTGGGTGCAAATCGTGAATTACTTATGCAATTTGGCGTCCGCTCAATATTGATTTTGCCTCTGGTTGTGCAGAACAAGTTGATTGGTAGCCTGGGACTGGATGCTATACAGAATACGCATGAATTTACGGATATTGAAGTTGATGTATTGAGCGCCATTGCCTCACAAATTGCCATAAGTTTGCAAAACGCACGATTGTTTGAGTCATTACAGGATCGCGCTCGTAGCCAGGAGATTGTCAATCGTGTCTTGGAGAATTTACCGCTACGGAGCGATGTCAGTACATTGTTAAATACTACCGGCCAGCAAGTGGGAAATATGCTGGGAGCGACTCACTTCAGGATTCATTTAGGAGCATCAGAAATCGAATAGCAATGTTGAGACAGATTGCTGGTTTATTGAATTTTTCGCAATACCAGGATCCCATTCAAGCACGGACAGCCCTCAACATTTCCATTGTCGCCATTATTGGAATTGGGGTTGGCGTGGTCATGGGCATAAACAATGCGCTGTCGCCATCTTCTGTTTTGCCGACGAATGCACTAATTGTTGCCATTGTCGCGCTAGAAATCGCGGCCCTAGGGGCATTATGGTTGGTGCGTATCGGTTATTTGCAGTATGCGAGTCCCCCATTGATTGGTGCTGTATTGTTTCCGACGGCTTTGGTATTGCTTGAGTTGGACGAAGGTGTGGTGACCCATGAAGCGGGTTATCTGTGGGTGGCCGTGATATTGGCGGTTGTTATTGCGAATCGGAATGTTGTGGCCCTCACGGGTGTGGCAACGGCTTTTGTGCATTTCTTGACATTGATTGGTTTGCGAGGCGACGTCAATAATACGGTCGTCGAAGCCTTTATCGAGTTGACAGTGGTTACAATGTTCCTGACAATACTTGGCATTCTCATCAGCAATGATCTGCATACAATTACGGAAAAGGCCGTTGCACAATCTGAACTGAGACGATTGCAGCTCATTGAGACCAGCAACGCGGTGTCTGCCCGTATCTTTTCGCGCTTGGAACAAGAGGCATTGTTAAGGGATGCGGTGGAGATTATTCGCGAGCGGTTTGATCAGATTTATCATGCACAGGTTTTTTTGCTGGATACCCAGACCGGTAATGCTGTTCTTCGTGCAAGCACAGGCGAGGTGGGTAAGCAATTGATAGCGCGTCAACATCAGTTGCCAGTTGGTAGTCAGAGTGTGATTGGGCGGGTGACGGCCAGCGGCGAGCATGTCCTGGCGAGTAATACCAATGTTGATTCGAGGCATAAACGTAATGAATTGTTGCCGGATACGCGCACTGAATTGGCTTTGCCCTTGCGGGTTGAAGAAGGCATTATTGGTGTGTTGGATTTGCAAAGCCGGATACCGAATGTGTTCAATCAGGAAGATGTTGACATTCTGCAAACCCTGGCAGATCAAATTGCGATTGCGATTGATAACGCCCAATTGTTGGCGGCAGTGCAGACAAGCGCCGAGGAGAATTTGCGATTGCTGCAACAGGAGCAACAAAATCGCCATGAGATTGAACGCCTCAATCGGGAATTGGTGGGCAAAGCCTGGGAAGATTATGTACACATCACTGTTGAACATCCGCATCAAGCAGTCGATATGGCAACTGGGCACGTGATGGTGGGGGATATTGTGCCCAGTCCGGTCGCCAAACAAGCAATGCAAACAGGACAACTGGTGGTAGAGACGACTGATGATGGGCAGAAGATCGCTATCCCGATTATTATCCAGGGTGCGACAGTGGCGACGATTGATTTTGATGTGCCCCCAGATAAGCCAGTTACAGATAATACACGCACAGCTTTGCGGACAATAGGGGAACGTGTGGGACTAATTGCTGAGAATGCCCGCTTATTTGAGGCTGCTCAAGAGGTTGCGACTTCACGGGAGCAATTAAACCGCATTTCTTCCAGGCTTCAGGGATTGTCGGATATTGAGACCTTGTTGAGCATTGCGGTTTCAGAGCTGGGGCATACACTCGGCGCACAACAGGGCCATATCCAGTTGCAGGCAACCCAGCAACGGTCAATTGATGACGAGTGGGTGGAGGTTGTAACCAATGATTGAATACCTCCAACGCCTTTACCAGCTGCGTTTTACCTATGAAGCTCCAGCGGCACGACAACGAGCACAATTGCTGTTGATGCTGTCGATGGTGTTGATTGGCCTAGGCGTTCTTGTGTTGGTTTCATTACCAATTGCTGCTCTAGTCGGCTCAAGCGAAATATCCTTGAGCCTATTGATGCTGGCGGTTTTCGTAACCGGCTTGATGTTTGTTGTGCAGAGGTTGGTTCAAAGCGGGCAGCACGAAGCCGGAGCCTATTTGTTTTCAGGTATGATTGCTCTAGTGTATTTATCTGTATTTTTAGCGGAGCCTACAGCGACTAACCCCGCAGTTATGGGACTGATAGTCCCAGTTTTGATTGTCTCATTTTTGATTGGGCATCGTGTCATGTTATTGACTGCGTTGATCTTGGGGGGAATTGTCGCGGCAATCATTGGCTTTGAAATTGCGGCAGATTCGTATCCACAACCGCCTGATGAGCGACAATTCGCTATTGGTGTTATGTTTTATTTCTTGTCGACGCTGGTATTGAGTCTGTTTGTGACTTCTTGGGCATTGGCGGGCTTGAGCCGAAGTATTCAGCAGAGCTATCGTATGCAACGGTTGACGCAATCAATCCGCATTATCAGCCATTTTGTACGAAGCTCTACCGAATTTTCATTGCAGGATGTGGTTGATCTTATCCGTACCGAATTCGATGTTTATTATGTGCAGCTTTTTCTGCTAGAAGATAGCGGGCGCTACATATTAAAAGCAGCGACGGGTATAGCTGGGCAGCGGGCAGTGACGAGTGACCAGTCAATTGATGCTGATGGAACAACCACATCAGCACTGGCTATTCAACGCAAAACGTCTGTCCTGATAACTATTCATGATCCACAGTCTCAACGGGGTGATTTTCTGGCTGCAACAAGTGCGGAATTAGCAGTCCCTTTGCAACAGGCCAGGCTAGTTAGTGGTCTACTGGTGTTGCAAAGTGAAAACCATGACGCGTTTACCCGCGATAGCATTGATCTTGTCGAGATACTTGCCAGCGAGCTGGCACTGGCTATACAGGTCCGACAGCAACAGGCTCAGGTCGCCAGTTATGAGCAGCAAACTGAAGATCAACGCCAAAAGATTGAGCAATATCAACGCGATTTACAGCATCTTTCACACTCGTTGGAAGGTCAGGTGTGGCAAGATTATCTGCAGTCGCAAGAAACGGGTGTCGGCTTGGTGTGGAATCGTGGAATCATGGCAAAATCATCTGCATTACCGCCGCCCGATACGCAACAGCCAAATCTTGAGAGACTCCCGGATGGTAGGCAGCGCCTTTCTGTCCCTATTATGTTAAGCCATCAGCCATTGGGAGAAATCGTTTTTGAGGCTTCGGCAGAAACGGCTTGGAGTGAGCAGACGCTGGATTTGGCGAGTGCAGTTTCCAGTCGCCTGGCATTAGCGTTGGATAATGCTCGATTGTTTTATCAATCGCAGACCATTGCCGCCCGCGAGCAGATGATTGGCACAGTTGTCGCCGAGTTGCAGGATGCTCGTGATTTGGAATTGCTATTGAATCGAGCAGCCACCATCTTCAATCGTGTATTAGGCGCAGAGCAGACCCATATCCGGCTGGGGATAGCGCAGCCAACCAGTGAATAGGCATGAGAGGGCATAACGTGAACCGACGCCGTTGGACTAAATGGACCTTGGGGACACGACTTGTTGTGGGATACATCGTGACCCTGGTGATCCCGTTTGTCATCCTGGCTGGTATCTTGTTGCAATCTGGTGTTAACCGGTTGAACCGACAGGCCGAAGAAACGACGCAACTACTGGTGGAATTGAAGGTTGCCGAAATTAACCAGACATCACTGGCGTTGTTACACTCGGTTGAAGGATTGATTCTTGAAGAGCGCGATTTATCCTTTTATCAACGGATTTTCAGTGAAGAAGATATGGACTCTTCGACTGTCCGCGATGTGTTGCAGACGATCTTAGACCGTGAACGATCCATACATCATGTGTGGTTCTATGATCGTCAGGCAACTATAGTAATCGCTCAACAAGGATCTGAGACTGTCAATTTGTCGGCACAGGAGTTAGCGGTGTTAAATACAACAATATCTCCTGCGTTAAGTACGATTTATCGGAGTCAAAACGATGATCCATTGGTAGATGTTATTGTGCCAATTCGTGATGAGGTAGGGGCTATTCTGGGGCATGTTGTTGTTACGGTGAATTTGTCATTGACCCGGCAGGATAATTTGCCAGATTTACGGTATGTTATTCAAAATCAACCAGCAGTATCTGCATTTCCCGCAGCTTATATCGGATTGTTCGACGTATCGGGAAAACTACTCATTAGTTCGCAGCCAAATCAACCATTGTTCCAGACTTCTTTCGACCATCCTGGTATTCAGAATGCACGGGTTGGAACCGGTATGTCTAAGGTTGAAGTTGCTCGTTATGAAAGTGTGCTTCAGGATAGTTCGGTTGTTGGAGCTTCCAGCTTAATTGAAGATTTGAATTGGATCGTGGTGGCCGAATTAGAGGAGTCGAATATTCTAGACTCGTTGCGAGCAACCACTGTGCCACAATTGGTAACAGGCCTGGGGGTTTTGTTGTTGTTGCATGCTCTTTGGGGTGTGTTTTTGCGTCGCTCAGTCGAGATCCCGTTGCGCCAAATAAGACAGCACATGAACTGGTTTGCGTTAGAAGAAAGCTCGGAGAGACTCATGCCTGTGCAGCGTGATGATGAGCTGGGTGCGTTGCACAATGCTTTTATTCAGATGAGCAATCAGATCCATGATATGGTGTCCGATATGCACGCCAGGCATGGGAGCCAGTCGCAAGGAATGGTTTTGATGCAGACGATTAGCCGCCGAATCCAGGCTGTGACAGATCGAGAGGATTTGTTGGAAGAACTCTTGTTACTGTTGTGTGAGCAAATTGAGAGCGTTGATTATGCTCAGATATTTGTTGTGGATTCTGAGGCACACAAGGCCAGCTTGCATACGGCGACGGGTGATTTAGGCAGGCAATTGTTAGCACGAAACCATCATTGTGTTGTGCAACCGGACAACCTGATTGGACGGGCAGTGTTAAGTGGACAATCTGTTGTGGTGGCAGATTTGAGTGAGAGTTTCCAAAGATGGCAATCGGATGTTTTGGCTGAGATGCGTGCTGAATTAGTAGTCCCAGTTCGTCACGGAGGCCACGTGACAGTTGTGTTGGATGTGCATAGTAAGCAACCTGGTGTGTTTTCCAATCAGAATCTGGTTATGTTTGAGGTCATTGCTGCCCAGATTGGTTTAGTGGTGCGTACACGGCATGAGGCAGAACGTTCCGATGGCCGTGAGCGACAGCAAGATCGGTGGGGGCAGATGCGACAGCGTGCAGTTGCACAAGATGGGGTATTGGTGGCTCAAGCCAGCACAGAGGATGAAGCAAAAGCAGCGAGCGATTGGACAGCCCTGCAACGTCACGTGATGGTAACAGGTCAGGTAGCCAAAGATATGTTGGGAGCAAAGGTAGCATTTGCTGTGCCGGTTAAACTACGTGGGGAAGTGATCGGTGCTGTAGAGTGGCTGGTTGAAGCTGGGCAATTTAGTCAGGATCTCGTGCAAATTGCGGAGGAACTGGTAAATCGACTGGCTTTAGCAGTTGACAATGCACAATTGTTTGAGCAAAGCCAACGCATGATTGATCGCGAACGTATGGTGAATGAAATCACTCAGAAGTTGACTACCCAGACGGATGTTCGCCAGATATTGCAAGTCGCTGTGCGTGAATTAGGACAAGCATTGGGGACACCTGAGACACAAATTTCATTGAATATTGCCAGAAATCAGGATACATAGAGGTTTTAACTTATGGCAGAAAAACCTCGAAACACAGCAGGTGAGGCTATTACTGACTCGTCCTTGAGGAATTGGTATTCCAACCTTGCGTTCCCTATGCAGTTGGGGTTGTTAATATTGCCGTTGCTTGTGGGAACGGTGATTTTAGCAGCGGTGATTGGGGTACAATTGACAGATGCAGAGCGCGAGGCGGTCTTGGATCGGCTTGACAATGAGGCCAGGGATATTCAGGAACTAGTCGAAGCGCCCTTTACTAGCCTGGATAACGATCTGGTGTATTTGCAAACGGAGACGGCAGCGTTTGACTATGCCCAGGCGCATAATTCAACATCTGTGACGGCTGAGAATCAGGTATCGCAACAGGAGGCGATAACTAGCGCACTCAGCCGGCTGCCACTGGAGTTGCAAGCGTTTATGCAAGGACGCCCCCTCTATTCGCAGATTCGCTTGCTGGATCTAGATGGTAATGAATTGGTGGCGGTTGCTCGTATGGATGACATGATCCAAATACGAAACGATCTAACCGATGTTCGCCTATCAAATATATATCGCCAGGGACGTAATCTTCAGTATAGCGGCCAGCTTTGGTGGTCGGATGTGCGCTTACAGGCTGATGCCGGAAGTGTTCAACGCCCAATGCTGCAATTGGTCATGCCGCTATCCCATCAATTGGCCGATGAACAATTGGTGGGGTATCTGACGTTTGATTTGAATTTGGAAGTTGTTTTCCGTTATGTGGAAGCCGTAGAAGTCGAAGGTGGATTTGCCTATTTAGTTGACGCTGAAGGATTCTTTCTGGCTCATTCACTGGCGAGTGAGCAGACTATTTTGTTTGGGCGCGATACAGACCAGGGTGAGCAGTTGTCGGGTTCAGTGGGCAATGAGATCCTAACAGGCCGCCCAGTCCTTGATTTACCATTGTCACATGATAATGACAGCTATATTGGCGCAACGGCAGTGATCCATCCCTTGCAACAGTTTGAAGACTCCCCGAATTTGCCAATATGGACAGTCGTGGTGGCAGAACCTGAAGCGGAGGTTGTCGGTCAAGTACAAATTTTTGTACTGTTGTTTGTACTCGGACTTATCGCACTGGCGCTTGTTACAGGTAGCCTTTTTTGGTGGCAGGGTAGTGTGTTGAATCGCCGGTTAGCAGCGGTACAGGGCGGTTTGCAGCGAGTGTATCGGGGTGAATTGACACATAAGTTACCAGTTCAAGGTCGTAATGCCTTTAGTGACACGGCTACTGAATTCAATCGTATGACAGATCGCCTGGATAGTTTGGTAGTCGAGTTGGAGGGTCGTGTGCGAGCGCGTATCCGAGATTTGGAATTAGTTTCAGAGATCAGTGGTGAGATGGCGGAACTGCGCGATCTTGATCTGGTGCTGAATCGGGCGATTAATCGGATTGTTGAACGATTTGAGTTTTATCATGCCCAGGTGTTTTTGGTAGATGATGTGCGAGAAAATGCTGTGTTGGTGGCAAGCACTGGCGAACCGGGCCATCAATTATTGGCAACAGGACATAAACTGGCAGTCGGGTCCGATTCTGTGATTGGGCGTGTGACCACGCTGGGCATTACAGTGATTGCGGGCGATACACAGTCGAGTGATGTACCCTGGCGACCGAATGCGGAATTGCCAGATACGCGTTCTGAAATGGCGTTGCCTCTGAAAGCAGAAGATATTGTGATTGGGGCACTTGACATTCAGAGTTCACGACCCGACGCTTTTGCTCCAAGCGATATTGAAATTTTCCAAGTGTTGGCCGACCAACTGGCAATTGCCATTAACAATGCGCGACTCATTGAGAATTTGCAGAGTAGCATTGAATCAGTCAATACGCTAAATCAACGGCTGACACAGAAAGTTTGGGTCGATTTTGCTGAAAATGACCCACGCCGCGAGCCACTATCCTATCGCTATAATTTATTGGAAGTTGAGCCTGTTGTGGGGAGGAATGGCCCGGATGTTTCTGAGCCGACAGCGCCGACCTATTCTGCTGCGATTGAGGTGGCGGGTAATCAAATCGGTCAGATTGAGGCGAAGTTGCCCGACGACATCACGGATGAAGAGCAAGTTTTGATTGAGTCGGTGGCGGCACGTGTGGGTTTGGCGATTGATAATGCGCGATTGGTGCAGGAAACGCAACGGGCTTTGGGCGAAGCTCAACGATTGTATGAGATGGCACGAGCAGTCAATAGTGCTGCTGATTTAGAAGCCCAAGACATCTATGCGCTGATTGTTGATCAATTGACGTTTGAAGAATCGTTAGATCAGATAGCCGTCTTGTTAGCCGGACCAATACCCTCGTACCTGGCAACCCACCTCACGGTAGAGCATTTGTGGTATCGGGAAGGGAGTAGGGAAGATTGGGCCTGGGAGCCTGGTCAACATCTTGATTATCTGCGGCGCGGGCTGGCGCGGTTGTTCACCAGTGAATCGCGTGAGTTGATTTATGTCGAGCAACGGGTAGATGCCAGAGATCCCCACCGACAAGTCATGGCCGACATGATGAATGTGTTGGATGCTGATGCTTTATTATTGATTCCATTGGTGACAGGTGCCCGTTGGTTTGGATTGCTGGTATGTGGTAGCCGCACACCAATGGCTTTTGGCGAAAATTTTCGGCATTTTGCACGGGCGGCTGGCGACCAGATGACGGTCGCAATCGACAACCGGCGATTGTTTGTTGAGGTGCAGGATGAAGCACGGCGGGCGCTGGCGTTGGCCGAGGCTGGGCAGCTGGTCAGTCAAATCGGTGGTGACTTTGGCATTGGTGTAGACCGACTATTCCGGGCGGTGTCGGGACCTGGCGAGTTTGACCGCTGGTGGTTTGGGTTGTTGGAACCGAATGGCTATGAGGTCCGGCGGTTGATAGCCGCAGCACCAGAATTCCCTGATGTGGTGGATCTACGAACTGACCACAGTACGTTAACGGAGACCATCCATCTGAGACAGGTTATCCTGGTAAATGAATTTGACCAGCCGCATCCGGTGTTGGGGGAGATTTCGTCTGAGATCCAGCGTGTGTTTGGCAAACACATGGCTGTGCCCGTAATGGTGGGTGGAGAGAAATTGTTGGGCGCGTTGTTGATTGGGCGCGATGTGGCACTGCGTGATTTTGATGAACGTGATATGCAATTGGTTTCGACCCTGGCAAGCCAATTGGCGGTAGCTGCTGAAAACCTGCGCCTATTTACGCAAATTGAAGATCAACGCCAGACATTGCGCTCTACATTGGAGACCATGCAAGCTGGGGTATTGGTGCTATCATCTGCATCGGATATTGTGTTATTGAACGAGCAAGCTGTCGATTTGCTGGGGCCAGGGGCACGGGTTCGAATGTTCACTGACGAGACGTATCCGATGTATCGCGTGGGAACTAACGAACCCGTTGCCGCTGATGATTTTCCAGCGGCACGTGTGTTGCAATATGGTGAGCCAGTCATTGCTGAGAATTTCTATGTAGTATCTCCCGAGGGCCACCGGACAGATATGCTAGTAAATGCAGCACCCATCCGCAGCGAAAATGAAGAAATTACTGCTGCTGTTGTTGTGTTACAAGAAATCACCGAATTGCGTGAATTGGAACTGGCATTACAGACAAGCTTGAGCGAAACGACAGCTTTGTATGAAGCAAGCCGTTCCATCGCTGCTGTGACGACCTCCAATGAATTGGCGGCGATACTATTGGAACAGGTGAAAACACTGAACCCCGATCAGGTGATTGTGTTACTTCAGGGAGACCAGGAACAGAGTGATAGACGACAGCGGGTTGCGGCGGTGTGGCCGACAACAGATCCTAAAGTGCTGAAGGTTGAACAACTGAAGATACCGTCGAATTTGCTGATGCCGGATGACATATTGGTTGTGGAGGCTACCGAACCGGCAGTGCGAGAAGCGGCGGGTGTTTACTCGTTGGCAACGATGCCGTTGAAGGCACGTGGTGGGCGCACGCTGGGATGGTTGACCATTGCCTATCATCGTGAGCATTTATTTAGGCCAGAACAGCGACGTTTTCTTTCTACGCTGGCCGATCAAGCAGCGGTGGCACTGGATGTGAATCGTCTATTTGAAAGCACACAGCAGGCTCTTCGCTCGGTCGCCAATCTATATCGTGGTAGTAAGCGTATCTCTGAGGTGCAAGGAATTAATGAAGCGATCACGGTGGTTCAGGAGGAATTACAAAGCTTCAAACCAGCGCGGGTAGATCTATTATTGCAGCGTAGTCCGGAAGATCCGGAAGACATTTATCTGGCGTTGGCATGGTCGATTGAACGATCATTGGAGATGATACCGGCGTTGCCCATTGACCCTGTAGATTTGACGTCTCAGGCCCATTTTGATGTGATGAGCCGGGAAGAATATTACATCCAGGACATGATGAGCGCCCCTGGTAATGATTTGCATCAGGCCTTGCGTGATCTGGATACACCCTATCGGGCTGTGTTGTCCATACCACTGCGAGTCAGTGGACGCACAGTGGGTCGGTTGGCGATTGGATTCCTGGAACCTCGACAATATACACCCGATGACCAGCAATTTATCAGTATGTTGGCCGATGCCATAGCGTATATTGTAGAAAATGAATTGCTTTTCCAGCAAACGCAAGATTCGCTTGAAGAGACCGGTGTGCTGTATCAGGCCAGTCAAGCAATTGCTAGTGCCGAACAACGCGAGGAAATTGTGCAGGCGATGATTGACTACGCGGCTTCGGCGGTGGTGGATAAAGTGATGTTGGTCACGTTGCTGGGGGCCGATTGGGAAGCCTCGGATGCCCTTGTCGAGGTTTCAGTGACTTGGGGACGTGGCGAGTTTTTGGACTTGAAGGGGTTGCGTTTTTCGCGCGAACAGTTGCCGATTTGGGATCAACTAGCCTCGCCATATGTTGTCTGGTCGGATGATGTAGAGAATGATGCATCACTTGATGATAATACACGTCTGGGTTGTTATACACTCGATATTGTCTCGTATGTTGTTGTGCCATTGCAAACACCAGGTCATCCAATTGGAGCCATCATTTTGGCATCGTCGCAGCCACGAGTGCATCAGGATCGTGAAATTCGCATCTACCAGTCTTTGGCCGACCAAGCCGCCGTGCAGTTAGAGAACAAGCGCTTGTTTGAGCAAGCAGAATTGCGGGCGCGGCAACTGGCAACGTCGGCTGAAGTGAGTCGAGCGGTGACTTCTATCCTGAATCAAGATGATTTGTTCCCGCGGATTGTGAATCTGATTCGTGATTCGTTCGGATACGATCATGCTCAAATTTTCATGATTGATGATTTGGGAGAAAGAGCTGTATTGCAATCGGCAACCGGTGAAGCCGGACGCCAGATGCTAGAAATTCGCCATAGCCTGCCCATTGGATCCCGCTCTGTGGTGGGGCAGGCGACTGTCCAAGGGATACCATTTCTGGTGAATGATACGTCGGAGGCTGACGTGATGCATCGCCCCAATCCCTATCTGCCAGACACCCGTTCCGAGCTAGCAATTCCGTTAAACTTGAAAGGGCGCGTGGTGGGCGTCATTGATGTGCAGGCTAATCGGCCTACCGCGTTCACTGAGGATGATATTCAAGTTCTGACATCGTTGGCTGACCAGTTGGCAATTGCCATTGATAACGCGCAATTGTTCGATATTTCATTGCGTCGTGCATCGGAGATGTCCTTCCTGTTTGATGTGACAGCGGCTACAGCATCGGCATCAGATTTGTCGGTGGCGTTAGAGACCGCAGCTTCCATTCTTATTCGCCAGTTAAAGGGGCAAGAAGTTGCGATATTTTTGTATGACCGCGTAGCGAATGGGTTGAAGCCCGAAGTTGTTATCGAGGCCCGGCATACTGAGGAGGGTGTGGAGTATCATTTTGTCGAGATTGATTATCTAGTGAGGATGGGACAGGGAACAATCGGTTGGGTAGCCGAGCGACGACAACCACTGCGGATCGACAATTTGTTGCAAGACTCGCGCTATCGCCCGGGGTTGTCGCTGAATAACAGTGGTTTGTATGTGCCGCTGCTGGTGGGGGATGAGCTTCTGGGTGTATTGGGAATGGAGGGCGCACAGGCTGGGCAGTTTGATGAAAATGACTTGCGGTTGATGCAGACGTTAAGTACCACGTTGACCGCGATTATTCAGAATGTCCAGTTGGTTGAGGAACTCCAGCACACCAATGAACGTTTGCGTGAAATTGACCAATTGAAGACGAACTTCCTGGCAGCGATGAGCCATGAGCTGCGGACACCGTTAAATTCGATTATTGGCTTCTCGCGGGTGATCTTGAAGGGGATTGACGGACCAATCACCGACATGCAGGAACAGGATATTCAGACCATCCACGACAGTGGGAAACACCTTTTGGGATTGGTGAATGATATTCTGGATCAGGCCAAGATCGAAGCGGGTAAGATGGAACTGGTTAAGGAATATTTCAACTTGGGCACAGTCATTCAGAGTGTAATGGCAAGCGCCAAAGGGCTGACCAAAGATAGGCCAGTGCAACTATTCACTGAAATCGAAGATAGCCTTCCCCCAGCTTTCGGCGATGAGTTCCGTTCGCGCCAGATTCTTATCAACATTATTTCCAATGCGGCCAAATTTACCCACCAAGGCAGCATCACGGTCAGTGCTTATGGCACACGAGATGAAGACACTGACCAGCGCGTGATTATGGTGAGTGTGACAGATACGGGTATTGGTATTGACGAGAAGAATATTGCCGGTATCTTTGAATCTTTCCAGCAAGTTGATAATACGACGACGCGAACAGCTGAAGGCACAGGACTGGGGTTGCCATTAGCACGCTCATTGACCGAATTGCAGGGTGGAACCATCTGGGTTGAGAGTGAAGTTGGTCTAGGATCGACGTTCTATATCACCATCCCGACATCTCCCCCCGAAACTGAAGATGAAACAGATATTTCTGCTTCGGTAGAGGCAAGTGAAGAAGAGGTGGAAGACCCTACGTGGCCCGTGCATCCAGGGCGTAAGATAGTGTTGGCGGTTGATGATGAACTGGGCATGATTAACCTTTATCGGCGTTATCTCAATAAAGAAGGCTGGCAGGTAATTGGCACAACCGACCCTGAGAAGACTGAGGAAATGGTAGCGGTGCATCATCCCCAACTCATTTTGCTGGACATCAATATGCCGAATCGGGATGGTTGGACGATTCTGGAAATGCTGAAGCAGTGGGACGAGGCTCGTGAAATTCCGGTGATTGTGTGCAGTATTGACACGAATACACAACGCAGTGGTGAATTGGGGGCCACTCGCCACCTTGTGAAGCCATTTGAAGAGGCGGATTTGCTGAAAGCAGTGGAGGACAGCAAAGCTTAGTGGCAGCTAATCCCCAAAAATATTGATAGGGTGAGATTCGTTTTATCGGCTAATCTCACCCTGATTTTTTGATAGGTTTTGAATATTGGATCATCCCAATATACAATCACCGCTGCTTTAAGTGGTTATCTTGGAGTCTTATTGTTATGGTGACTAAACGGATTCATCTGGAATGTAAAAACTGTGGCTGGCAGGCTGTATATGAACATCCCCTCAAGCGTTGCCCGAAATGCGAAGACGACATTTTGTATGCGCGTTATGAATTGGATACATTGAAAGATTGGGGTACACGAATCCTTAATCGTAAGCCAGGCCTGTGGCGTTATCATGAGTTATTACCTATCAAGAACCCATTGAACATTGTGTCGTTGGGTGAAGGGGCTACCCCGATGATCCATGCTAAAAACCTCGGTGCAATGTTGGGGTTGAAGCGCCTCCATATTAAAGATGAACGTCAGGGGCCAACTAATTCATTTAAGGATCGGCAGGCATCGGTGGCAGTTTCCGTCATGCGTGAACTGGGGATTCAAGAGGCAGCAGTTGCTAGCACCGGCAATGTGGCGATAGCTTATTCCGCCTATGCTGCCCGTGCTGGAATCAAGCTGTGGGCATTTTTCCCTGATCGTGTGCCAAGCGACAAAATCCGTGAAGTGGCTTTGTACGGAACAGAGGTAGTGAATGTCACAGGAACCTATGACCAGACGAAGGTGGTTGCGTCGCGCTTTGCCCAGACTCAGGGGATTTATTATGATCGCGGCATCAAAAGTATTGCTGCAATGGAAAGCATGAAAACCATGGCCTATGAAATTGCTGAAGATCTGGGATGGTGTTCACCAGACTGGTTTATTCAGGGTGTGAGCGGCGGTATGGGGCCGATTGGGGTTGCCAAAGGGTTTGAGGAATTGATTGAGCTGGGACTAGCCGATAAGGTTCCGGCACTCGGAATTGTGCAGTCGCAAGGTTGTGCCCCCATGATTGATGCCTATAACAATGGCTGGTCGGTGGCTGTTCCAGTTGAAAATCCGACGACGGTTATTGCAACATTGAGTACGGGCAATCCCGGACGAGCCTATCAATTATTGTGGGACTTGATGCAGAAATATGGTGGAGCGGCGGATAGTGCTACGGACGAAGAAGCTTTTGATACGACCCGCATTATGGCCCGTACTGATGGTCTATCAGTAGAACCCGCAACAGCGGTGGCATTCGCTGGTTTGGTCAAAATGGTGCGGCGAGGTGTCATTAAGTCGGATGATGTGGTGGTATTCAATTGTTCCGGACACACCTTTCCAGTGGAAAAAGCTATCTTGGGCGATGCCTGGGCGCGAGAAGTTGATATTTCGCATACCAGCCCGACCCCATCGGTTCCGACAACGGGACTGTTGTCGGCAATTAAGAGTGTGGAAAGTCCTATTCGCCGGATATTGGTGGTAGAAGATAATGCAGACTCGGCGCGTTTGCTGCAGCGTTTGTTTGAGGGGTATGGTGGCTATGAAGTGCATGTGGCACGGGATGGACGCGCCGGACTGGAAATGGCCCAACAAGTGCAGCCAGATTTGATCGTATCGGATTTGATGATGCCAGAGATGGATGGTTTTCAATTGATTGAGCAGTTGAAGGCAGATAACGCTTTGCGCGGGATTCCCATCATAGTCCTGACCGCCAAAGAACTGACACCGCCAGAGCGTGAACGTCTGGCGGGGCGGGTGGATTCATTTTTGCAAAAAGGCTCCTTCCTCAACGACGAACTGCTACAACAAATCATTGATTCGCTGAATTAGTTGAATGCCGTCGTGTATATAGCCAAGTAATGGAGCGAGATTGAGGCCAACTTATGAGTTCCAGTGATACAAGCCGAATTAGCCAGTGGGGATTGGCTGCGGCATTGTTAACACCAGTCTTTCTGGGGATGAATCCTATCTTTGGCAAACTGGCTTATCGCAATGGAGCTGACCCCTTTACGGTTGCCGCTATGCGGACGGCAATTGGGGTGGCGGTGCTGTGGCTGGTGTACTATGTTTTCTGGCGGCACTATCTATTTATTTACCCGGCCGGTTTGATGAATTGTGTTGCGATTGGGTTCGTGAATGGCATTGGGTCGCTGATGTACTATAACGGCTTGAATTACCTCGATGCATCTGTGGCCCAATTATTGAATGGAATGTATCTCGTCTTTGTACTGATTTTGGCACGTATCGGCGGTCAGCGCATTGGATCTCGTACTATCTTCAGGGTTGTGGTGGCTGTGCTGGGGGTTTTGTTGATTACTGGCGGGATTCAAGGCGGCGCAAGTTGGCTGGGAATCGGCCTAATGTTGGGCAATGCGCTGCTATTTGCCGGGACGGTCGTGATGAGCCAGCGGGCATTATATGATATGCCAGCCCAAACGGTGACATTCTATGTACTGGCAACGATGGCGCTAGTGGTCGCGATGGCGCGAGTGGCCTATGATTTGCCGGTGTTCATCAGAGATGATGACGGCGCGAATATGACTGCAATATGGGCGATCATTGGGATGGCGTGTACCACTGCCCTATCTCGGTTACTCATGTTTGTTGGGGTAAAAGGTCTAGGAAGTTTACAAACGACATTGTTGGCAGTGTTGGAAATCGCAGCGTCAATCACACTGGCTCGTTTCTTGCTCGGCGATACACTCACTTCTATTCAATGGATAGGTGTGGGAGTGTTGGGAGCCAGTTTACTGATGCCGATAGAATCGTTACGACCTGAAGATTCGAGTCCAATATCATATGTGCCGATGCTGGTGCGGGTGCGAATCATGCAGGCAGCTTTCGATCAAGCATTTGTCGCGAATAGTGAAGATAAATTCTCAACGCAAGAATTGGAAACTATTCAAGAGTTATATAGCACAAATAAATATACTACCCAGGAATTGTTGACGATTGAGCAACTGTTTAGTAAAAGTCATCTGGGTTCCGGCCCAATAGGTGATGGTGATTAGAGTCACCAAACCATCTAGGGCAATCGCATATGAAGTCTTTAGGGACAGACAACTTTGCGTAAATAATCATTATCCCAGCCTGCCATTTTGCGTTTGGCGGCAATGCCGACGTTAACCGAGGTTTCTTGTTTGAGCAAGTTTAGGGCTAGATGGCGAAGAACAGCCATGTTTTGTGGCCCATGATCTTTGCGAATACGCGATTCATCTTCACGAAAGGCAATGTCGAGAACCCAGTGTAAGCCATTCTCAATTTGCCAATGCTCACGAATGGCTTCCAAGAAATCTTGAGCAGCTGCTTGCCAACTGCTGATGAAATATCGGTCTGAGGTCTCAGTTTTCTGCGGCGTAACGCGGACTGTCACTAATTTGACGAGCGTGTTCAATTTTTTCCAGGCCAAACCCCGCCGTAAGTAATGACGATGTTCAGGTTCAGAGACGATCCAGACTTGCCGAAACTCCTGACGATCATGGCCGGTGCTTTCGCGCTGGGCGGTCTGATAGACGACATCTTGATAATGCTCAAACTCAAACCCCTCGAATAGCATCTGCAAGTCTTCATACAGGGTTCCCTGGTTCTTTTTCACCGCCAGAATATAGTCAGCTTGCGCCTCGACAATTTGCTCGGCAATCTCGGTTTGGGTGTTGAGCGCGTCCAATGTAACCACACAGCCCGTGATGTCCAGTTGAGCCAATAGCGCCGGGATGGCGGTGATTTCATTGGATTTGTCATTGACCTTCTTTTGTCCCAGCACTAGCCGGTTCTCACTGACCCAGGCACTCACCATCCAAATACCTTCCCGACCCTTGCGGCGATCCTGACTCCGTCGCAGTTTCTTACCATCCACGGCCACCAGTTGTTCCTGACTACGTTTGCACAAACTGGCTGTCCATTTCACAAAACTTGCTTGGAATGCGCTTTCATCCAGCCAGCGGAAAAAGCGCCCAAAGGTGTCATGCGAGGGAATGCCCTTCTCCAAATCTAGAAAACCACCTAACCATTCTTGCTTGGCTTTTCCATAACGTTCTACATCTGTCCATCCATCAGCCCCACAGATTACCGCTAAGATAGATATCGTTACGATATTGACCAGCGGATGCGTGATATTCACTCCTGTTCGTGGGTCTTCCAGATCCGAAAAGTAGGACATGATACTGGTTTCAGAAAACATGGCAGCACCTTTTTGGCTACCATTTTCCTTCATTAAGGATTAAGATTCCATATGCGATCGCCCTACCAAACCATCAGTGAGCGTTCGCTGGAGAGCGTAATGTGCATATGGTCAATGATACCTTGGAAAGCCATGCCGCGTAAGATCAACTGAACGCCGACAATCATCACCAACACAGCAGCGATTCGGAAAGACCAATATCGGAATGCAACTGGCAGCATCCCTGCACTAAACCCCAGAATAAGCAAAGCCGGAATAGTTCCCATTCCAAAAACCAGCATAATAAACATTCCCACCAACGGGTCGGCAATAGTGAAACCGACTAACGCGACGGTATAGGATGGCCCGCAGGGGAGAAAGCCATTCGCAATGCCGAGTTGGAGGGCGGTTTCGTGGCTGCGTCTTTGTCGCAGGAGACGGCGAATATAGCGCATAACCAACAGACCAGGCCCCTTTTGTTCGATCCATTGTTGGGTTGGCAACAGACCCGCCAGCCCTAACCCCAATATTAGGATTAAGATGCCGCCGATGATGGTCATGGCTGCCTGCAAACTTTGAATATCCCCCATTAGGTGACTAGCAAGCATTCCCATCAAGCCGAAAATTGCGCCTAGCATCATTAAGCCCATGATGCGTCCTAGGTGATACATGGTTAGGGTTGGGAGTAGAACGGCGGTGCTACTGTTGCCGTGTTTTTGCTGATATAGCGAAAAGGTGGCGATGATGGGACCACACATGCCAATACAATGACCGAAACCTGTCAGTAAACCTGTGGCAAATAAGGGCAAGAGTTCAATGCCTACTGGCATCGCATATTCCTTTCATGGTGGATCCAGTTGTCAATCATAGCGTTTGAGAGAGATGCTGTGTAGAGGGATTATCGCGCTTGAAATCCGCTTCGACTATGATACAATTCGCGGTGGCATTTTACAAACCACACAGCCGGACGGCGCTGTGTTGCCCAGGAAATGGGTTGTGGCGCGGGTTGATGGTTGTGGTCGTTCAAACACATGAAGGAGCTTTTCAGCATGGCACATATCACGATGAAGTCCCTTCTGGAAACTGGCGTGCATTTTGGACACCAGGCCCAGAAGTGGAACCCCAAGATGGATCCGTACATTTTTACCAAGCGTAATGGCATTCATATCATTGATCTGCAACAAACGTTGGCGACCTGCCGCAGCGTGTATAACCTCGTGCGTGATCGTATAGCACAAGGTGGATCGGTGTTATTTGTCGGCACAAAGCGCCAGGCTCAGGAAACGATTGCGACTGAGGCTGAGCGAGCGTATATGCCCTATGTCAACCAGCGATGGTTAGGTGGTACCTTGACGAACTGGCGCACTATCCGGCAGCGGTTGGAGACCCTGGATAAGCTGGAACAGCAGCGCGATGAGGGTGAATTTGACCAGTTGACGAAGAAAGAACGCCTGATGATGCAGCGCAAGATCGAGCGCCTGAACTACCGTCTAGGTGGTTTGCGAACGATGAAGCGCCTGCCAGATCTCTTGTTTGTAATCGACATTCGCCGCGAAATCACGGCAGTGCGCGAGGCGAATATCCTGGGTATTCCAGTGATTGCTCTGGTCGATACTAACTGTGACCCTGATCCGATTGATTATGTTATCCCGGCCAATGATGACGCCATCCGAGCGATCAAGTTGTTGACCAGCATGATTAGTGATGCAGTTCTCGAAGGTATTGCCATGCAGAAGGCCTATAAAGATGAGGCTGATCTAGAAGGCGATGTCGATTTCGAGAAATACATGGATGACGATCAGGAAGATGATGACCTACTGGGTCAAGCAACACTGGCGAAACTGCGCGAGGGCGAGCTTTCGTTCAGTGAAGATGATAATAAAGATACCGATGATGATAGCAGTGCCTCCGGTAATGAGGCGGCTAAATAACCAATACCTGTAACGAGGAGAGAGCATACGTGCAGATTACAGCAGCCATGGTCAAGGAACTCCGTGAGCGTACCGGAGTTGGGCCACTCGATTGTAAAAAAGCCTTACAAGAGCATGACGGCGATTTGGATGCCGCCGCCCGCTACTTGCGTGAAAAGGGCCTGGCAAAAGCTGATAAGAAGGCCAGTCGTACTGCCAATGAAGGTGTTGTGCAAACCTATCAGCACTTCAATGGCCGGATTGCGGTGATGGTGGAGGTGAATTGTGAGACAGATTTCGTGGCGAATACGGAGCAGTTTCAGACATTTGCTCGCGATGTATCGTTGCATATTGCCAACATGGCTCCCCGCTATGTGACCCGCACCGAAGTGCCAGAAGCGGAATTTGACGCCGAGCGTGAGGTGCAGCGTAACCGTGCTTTAGAAGAAGGCAAACCAGAGCATATCGTTGATAAAATGGTCGAGGGACGCATGGACAAGTTCTTTGAGGAGATTGTGCTGATGGAACAGCCGTTTATCAAAGACGATAGCGTGACCATTGAGGATCTTCGTAAAGATTTAGTGGCTTCTATCGGAGAGAACATCGTTGTGCGTCGATTTATGCGCTACGAAGTGGGTGAAACGCTCGCCGGAGAAGATGGTAGCGAAGGCGACGAATAAGGACGGAATGTGATGTATCAAAGGGATCAGGAAATTTTCCTGGTCTCTTTTTTTTAATCAGGAGGAGACGGTATGGTACAACCAATTTATCGACGTATTGTCGTCAAACTGAGCGGCGAAGCGCTTTCTGGCCCACAAGGTTCTGGAGTTGACCCTGAGCAGGTTAATTTCATCGCCAATCAGATCAAACCTATCCATGATATGGGAGTCCAGATTGGGTTGGTGATCGGAGCGGGCAATTTGTGGCGAGGCAATACAGGCGTGGAACGTGGTATGGACCCGGTGACTGCCGACCATATGGGAATGATTGCAACGGTCATCAACGCATTGGCATTGCAGGATGGCTTGCAGCAACGTGGCGTGCCAACACGGGTGCAGACCGCTGTGCAGATGAATCAGGTCGCCGAACCATATATCCGGTTGCGGGCACTTCGGCACATGGAAAAAGGCCGTGTGGTCATATTCGGCGGTGGGACGGGTAACCCCTTCTTCACGACGGATAGCGCGGCGGCGTTGCGAGCGCGTGAGATTAAAGCAGATGTCATCATCAAAGCCACAAAGGTTGACGGCGTTTATGATAAAGATCCCAAGAAGTACGCTGATGCAGTTCGGTTTGATAACCTAACCTTTGCAGAGGCCATTGACTATCGGGTACGGGTGATGGATATGACGGCGCTGACGATGTGTATGGATCATGGAATGTCGGTGGTTGTACTCGACTTTTGGGACAATGGCGCTTTGCAACGAACTATTCTGGGTGAGGAAATTGGCACACGTATTGGTAACTGAAGAATTGGAGAGGCCGGGGAACTACCGGCCTTCACTATGTAAATCAACCAAATAGCAGAAGCTTTCAATATCAACGCTGTAGATATAATCTGCCAACCAGGGTGGGGCGGGTTCGCCTTCTTCAAAACAGTAAATATAAAATCCCCATTCAAGCGGGCGATCTGGGTTCATTACGATTTCGGGCGTCTGCTCGTATAGAACGCGCCGTTGGGCATAGTAGCCGATGTGTGGTCCTAGATAAGGCAGATTAGACACAACTATTTCCTCTGGGACAGTAGCTTGATGAGCAGCGATTCCCCAGTCATGGCGTTGTGTAGCAGTGTCCTCGGTGTAGAGCGCCAGGCTCCAGCGATAGCTGCCGACTAGGAATAAGACGAGTAATACGCCAAAAAGCAATCTCCAGGTAGGTTTAGGTGGGTGACCATAGGCGTATAGAATAGATTTGAATCCTACTGCGGCCCAAACGGATAGAGGGGCGAATAAATAGTAGAGATAATAGTCATGGATATACGTGCCATTCCAGAATACTAGGTCATAGATGATGGTGACGCCCGCCGGAATAGCCAATAAAGTGAATTCGATCATTGAGTGCAACCGTCCGCGGCTTTGCATCCACAGGGCGACGGTGGCAAAGAATGTCACAATCGGCGTTGGCATCCATAGCAGCCGAGTGCCGACAATTAACAGCCATGCTTTGAGTGTGATGGTAGGTATGCTTTTGGAACTAGTTGTTGAACGAGCCAACATGGCATCCCAGAGTGTTGTGAAGTAGTCAGGATTTTGCCAAAGGCCGACAAGCGTCAATGCAATTGCACCGCAGACAGTTCCAATGATTAGGCCTTGTATGGGTTTCAGTCGCCGATAGTTCCAGGCATGAAGCGATAACAGCCCTGCGAATAGGTACCATGCCCAACTGATGGTTCCGCCTATGAACCCTAGCCCGAAAAGGGGAAGCTGGTGTTGCGAGGCTGTGGGATGTTGTTGATAGAGGATGAGAGTTGAGATCATGAGAGGAAGCGTAAACTGCTCGTGGCCGATTTTCGCACTGAAATAGATCATTACAGGGGTAAAGCTGAAAAAAAATAGGCTAAGAATTGCTGTATCGGTGTCGAAGAGGCGGCGAGCCAGGGTAAATAACAAAGCAGTGGCGATTAAAGAGGCGAAAATTGGGGGCAAGCGTGCCGCGAACTCGCTGCTGCCCAGTGTCTCTATAGCTACCCAGGTGATAAGTGAAATACCGGGTGGATGACGTTGGTTAATGACTCTATCATCGTGAGATGTAGGATAGGTGTTGACGATTTGCGCCAGTTGGGTGTCGATCAGACCATAGCGTTGATAGTTCTCGGCGACTGAAACCCAGGTCGCATTGTCCCAGTCATGGTGGCCGATGAAATGACGAGTGCGTTGGCGTGTCCAGGCGATTGTGATGACGAGTAAAAGCAGCACGACGATAAACAGTTTTCGCATTAGGGTGTATAGCCTTACGGTTTTGAATTATCGGAGATAGCGATAATATTATTTCACATCATCCCCCCAAACCCCAAACCAGAAAGCTTGAAAGAGAGCAGGTGGTATAATAGACGGCAATTATGGCAGAACAAAGACCTGATCCACAGAAATCGTGGAATCCACTTCAGAATACATCAGAGGGCCAGACACAAGTGGTGGCAGTCGTTGTGTTGTTGGCGGTTGTAGCACTGATTATCGGTGGTTTATATTTGGCGCAGGCGACGACCAACATCACAACCGTGCGCGATATTGAAGAGCTGCGTCAGGAACGCAATCGGTTGCAACGTGAAAACGAAGGGCTGAAGGCTGATATTGCACGACTACAGAGCATTGATACGCTAATGACACGGGCGGCTACCATAGGATTTGAGCCAGCTGGCCCGGACGATATTGTATATTTGCCTGTGGATGGCTATGTTTATGACCAGCCGACGCAGATACCGACTTCGGTGCAGCCGACGCCAACCTCGCCTACTTATGAGGAGAATTTTGCGGGGTGGCTGAATCGTCAATTTGATGCGCTACGCGATCAATTTAGTGAATGGGCACAATAGCCAGCAAAGGCGATATAGTTATGCCAACATTTCGCACCCGATTAGGTTTGGTGACATTGGCACTGGCGATTGTCAGTGGCCTGATGATTGCACGTTTATTATCGTTTCAATTTCGACTGGACCCGGAGGTTCAAGAACGTTTGTATGATATTGCCGGAGCAGTCGAAGGGCGCGAGGTCGAATATAAGCCTAATCGAGGCCGCATCTTTGACCGCGATGGTCAGGTGTTGGCGGTCAACACACTGGAATATCGCATTGGGATTAGTCCAGCGTCAATAGGCGCTGACCGCGAAACGAAACGACAGGTTGCTAAAGACTTGGCCCGTGCGCTGAGTTTGAACGAAAGCGAATTGTTCAATTTAGTGTTGTTGCCCGATGAGGAGACGGGGCAATATCAACGCTATGTTGTCCTCAAGAGTCCGGCCACGTTGGAGGAGGGCGCGGCTGTTGAGGATCTGGATATTCCAGGTATTGTGATTGAGCCGATCTATCACCGCGATTATCCGCAAGAAGAGTTGACAGCGCAGTTGGTCGGATTTGTGAACTATAACGCGGTTGGATACTGGGGTGTGGAGCAATTTTATCAGGCGGAGTTGGCCGGGCAGAGCTTGATGGGGACAGAAAGTGGATTGCCGCTGGACGTGTCAGAAGACGTGGATATACGCGATGGGCAAGATTTGGTGTTGACCATTGACCGCGATGCTCAATGGATTGCTCAACAGGTTTTAGAGGAATACATTTTGGCAGAACGCCAGGAGTATGGTGCGGCCTCGACGATATTGGGCGGACAGATTATTGTGATGAACCCGCGCACAGGGGAAATCTTGGCGATGGTGTCATTTCCCCACTATACCATCCAGGAATATAATAATTTGTCTGTAGATGACCAACCCCCATTTAATCCAGCTATTCACGAGGTTTATGAACCCGGTAGTATTTTTAAGGTAATTACGGCATCGGTGGCTTTGGATGTTCGTAAGCCAGGCTTAGATTTGTTCTGGTCTTATAACAATTTGGGGTGTGAAGTCATTGCTGGCGGCGAGATTTGTGATTCTGAGACAGAGGCCAAAGGCCCTACAACGTTTTCCATGTGTTTGATTAAGTCATTGAACACATGCACCGCGCATTGGAATGTACAGATTGGTTACCCCCTCTGGTATGACTATCTGGAGGCCTTTGGTTTTGGCTCGCCGATGGGGGTCGATATGGCGGGTGAGGAAAGCGGGTTGGTCAACTGGCCGGGGTCACCATATTGGGGGGAACAAAACTTTGTGCAGACCAGTTTTGGACAGGGGATTTCGGTAACGCCTTTACAGATGTTGACGGCGGCTAATGCGATTGCTAACGATGGCTTGATTATGCAGCCTTTCATTGTTAGTGAATTGCATGATGGAGACACGATTTATCGCCAGGAGCCAGTGGCAATTAGCAGCCCAATTTCCGCTGCTTCAGCTCAACAGGTGCTTGGATTGATGGAACAGGCCGTGTCGAGCAACGAGGGCTTCGGTGGGCAGGCCCAGATAGCAGGCTATACAGTGGCAGGGAAAACCGGGACCGCTCAAAAATTGGCTCCAGACTTTTCTTATTCAGATACGTTGTCGTGGGCCAGTTTTATCGGGTTTGTGCCAGCCGATGAACCATATCTGGCGATTCTTGTGATGCTTGATCAACCCGTGGGATATTGGGGAAGCCAGACGGCTGCACCGGTTTTTGCGGAGGTTGCGTCACGACTGGTCGTGTTGTTCGAAATTCCACCTGATAATGTGCGTGCGGAATTGATGAATAGTGGCAGCAACCCATTTGGGCGGCAATAATTCAGGAGGTTGAACGTGCAGGCCGAACTGCCGTTTTCATTGTCTTTAGGGGCATTTACGTTTTTGCTGGTGGCGATCTGGGGCGGGCCATTTGTCGAGATATTACGCCGTCTGCGAATCGGCAAAGAGATTCGAGAAGGATTGCCCGGTGAACACGAAAAGAAGCGTGGAACCCCGACAATGGGCGGCATCCTGATTTTGATACCCGTGTTGAGTATCACGTTGGGGCTGAATGTTGCAGCTTTGATCCAGGAAGGGTTAACCGGCCAGTCAATTCTGATCCCATTGTTCGTGTTGGTCGCCTATGGCTTGTTGGGAGCCTATGACGATTGGGAGGGTATTGCGCGTTCGCGGCGGATTGCTGGAGAGCGTAAGGTTCGCGGTCCGATTGGAGAGGGCATTTCGGCCCGAACCAAATTTATGATCCAGTTGCTTTTAGCAGGGTCTATCGCAACAGTTATGAGCCGGGGCAATATTCAATATAGCAATACCATTTTTATTCCACTGATCCCTGACCCCATTGATTTACCAGCATGGCTATGGATTGGGGTGGCCGTGTTGATTATTGTGGGCTTTTCAAATGCGTTGAATTTAACTGATGGGTTGGATGGCTTGGCAGGGATTATTACAGCCAGCGCATTTGCCGCTTATGGGCTGATTGCGGCACTACAGGGTCAGACATTCTTGGTGCAATTTTGTTTTATTCTGGTGGGGGGCTGTTTTGGCTTTTTGTGGTACAACGCACATCCGGCGCAACTCTTTATGGGCGATACGGGGTCGTTGGCATTGGGAGCGGCGCTGGGCACAATATCTCTGATGACGGGACAATGGTTGTTACTGCCGATTATCGCCATTATTCCAGTGGCCGAGGCTCTGAGCGTGATGATTCAGGTATCTTATTATAAGTGGTCGGGCGGGCAGCGTGTGTTCCGGAAAGCGCCGCTCCATCATCATTTTGAAGAAGAGGGATGGAGCGAAACTCAGGTCGTCCAGCGGTTCTGGCTGGTTGGAATTCTGGCGGCTATGGCGGGTATTGCATTTGCATTATTATAAATTTTGAGAGGGCATGCAACAGATGGCTACACAGACATTGATCGTAGATGCGCGGGGGGGCGTCCGAGTTCGGCGCAATCCATTTGTAGGTGACAATGTGGTAGGTTCATTGGCACATGGGGCACGAGTCGAGGTGCAGGCCAATGTGCAACAGACGAGCGCCGATGGCTGGGTGTGGCGGCGTGTGGTCGCTGCTACAGATCAGTGGGTTGCTGAAGTTAACTCAGTGACGGGAATGCGTTTGTTGAAAGCCGAATCTGAACCAGAGCCGATTGAGCCTCCTAAACCAAAACCGCCACCACAGACACTTCGTGTGATCGTGGGGAGTGTTAATGTTCGGGCTGGGGCAACGACGAGTGCTGGTCGTGTGCGGCAGGTGGAGCATGATGAATTGGTACAGGTTGACGCTGAAGAACGCGTGATCGGCCCAGCGGGGTGGGTGTGGCGGCGCATTGTGGACACAGATCCGGTGGAATGGATTGCCGAATTCAATCAATTGAGTGGAATGCAACTGCTGGAGGCCGTGTTGATTGGCGAGCCAGCACAGGGTCGGGTGCAAACGAGCGGCACGCGCTTTTTGTTGGATGACAGGCCTTTCCGGTTTATTGGCTGCAATCTTCGTGAGTTCGTTTTTTACGGGACTTCATTGCTACCTGCGGCTCAATTGGCCCATCAAGATATACAGTTGACGGCTGCAAAAGGAATGGGAATGAAAATCGTGCGTATCCATGCCTGTCATCATTTGGTAAATATTGACCAGACACTACCTCTGTTGCGCCATGCGTTGGATGCGATTCACCGTCACGGAATGTTGGCGATTGTGGTATTGAATGATTCAGTTGGGCTGAGTGGCTATTCGGTACCAAGTGGCCCTGTGCAGCCATCTGACAAACAAATGCGTGAGGGAATGCCGCTGGGCCATCCCAACAAACAACACTATTTCATTAACGAAGGCTACAAGTTGCACTTCACCCCCTTCGTGCGGCGAGTAGTCACTGAATTTAAGAATCACCAAGCTATTTTTGCATGGGAAATGGGAAACGAGTATGCAATTCATCCCCAGATTGCTACCTGGGCCGATAGCCAGGCATTCGTGCGCTTTGCTCATAATATGGCACAGTTAATCCGCTCATTGGATGAACAACATCTCATCACCATTGGGTTATTGAACAGTAACCAGGTTGCTCCTGCTGGGCATGATATCCGTCAGTTCATTCGTACATTGTATGGCAACTCGGCCATTGACTTTGGAACAGTGCATTTCTATCAGGATAATGGTGAGGAGGCACGCGGATTGACCGATCTGGATGTTTTGAAGCAAATGGGCAAGCCGCTGATCGTCGAGGAATTTGGCTCGGCAGTGGGTCGCCATGACCGAATGCAATATGCGACTGATCGGCTGAATCAGTGGTTTGGCCGCGGAGCTGCCGGTTTTATGCAATGGGGATTCTCCGCAACGGGGCGTGATATTGGTGTAGGGGATAATTCGCATGGAATGGATGATTACTCAACGGGTAACCGTCCACTGTTTGCAGCGATGTCGAATCTATATCAGTCGTGGGGCAATCAACTGCGGCATGGTTAGGATAGGAGCAACTGTAGCCTGTGGATGAGCAGACTTCGGTGGTGCAACTTGGCGACGCCTTTAATTTTACAATAGAGGATTTGAAAGCCAATCGCGCTCGATGTATTACATCCCGCCAGAAACGTATCGTCTGGCAGCGATTTTGGGGAATGTTGCTGGGCGGAATGGGGCTGCTCCTTATGCCGCCAGTTGTTGGCTGGATGTTGATATTGTGGAACACTGATCAGACATTGGGCGATGCTATATTCGATTCTGCGGCAGTAATGGCGTATATTGCTGGCCTGTTGCTGAGTGGATTTTATGTCGTGGTAAATTTTCCGAAGCTGCTGCTTGCATTGGATACGCTTCGCGGGCGTATACAGATAGTTTCGGGTTCTGTTGAGCGATATGGGCGTTATCTATATGTCAGAAAGCACCGTTTTTTACTGGAGGCCCGCACGCTCGACTTGATTCAAACCAGTTTGCAATATACATTCTATATCTTGCCCAGTTCGCGGTATATTCTGAGTGTCGAGTTCGCTGAATGATCGTCAGGTGTCAGGGTAATGAATATGGATAAGCAGTCATTTTCGCCACAACTTTCTTTGGATGGTAAGCATGTGGTGGTATTGGGGATCGCACGCCAGGGGAAGGCGCTGGGGCGTTGGCTACCTACACAGGGCGCGAGTGTCACATTATCAGATAAACGCGATGCGGGTGCATTAGCAGATGACATCATGGATTTCATCCTCGAACCCAATGTGAAATTTGCGTTGGGTAGTCATCCAGTTGAGTTACTGGACAATGCAGATTTATTATGTGTTTCTGGTGGTGTGCCCATTGACTTGCCTATTGTGCAAGAAGCCTTCCAACGTGGAATTCCGGTATCGAATGATGCGATCCTGTTTATGGAACGCTGCCCGGCTAGGGTAATTGGTGTGACAGGGAGCGCGGGCAAGACGACCACAACGACACTGGTGGGCGAGATGTGTAAGCAGGCGGGTTTTCGCACCTGGGTTGGCGGCAATATTGGTAATGTATTGCTAGATGATCTCCCCGATATGAAATCGGATGATGTTGTGGTGATGGAGTTGAGTAGCTTTCAGTTGGAAATCGCTGGCGTGAGTCCGTCGGTCGCTGGTCTGCTTAATTTGACGCCGAACCACCTGGATCGACACGGTACGTTGGATGTTTATGCACGGGCTAAGGCGAATATTTTTGCCCACCAATCCCCGGATGATATTGTAGTGTATGGACGTGATGACTTGTTGGTCAGTACCTTTGTGGAACATGCACCGGGGCGACGAGCAGCATTCTCGATCTCGTCACTGGTTCCCGATGGGGCATGTTTGGCCGGGCGTCGCTTAATTGTGACTGGCTGCTGTTCACCAACTGGAATGGCAAAAGTCGTCTGTGAAATGGGAGAGGTGAAGTTGCTCGGCATGCATAATCTGAGTAATGTAGCGGCGGCGAGCGCGCTGGCAGGGTCGATTGGCACACCGCCGGAGGCCATCCGTGAGGCGATTCTGGGATTTCAAGGTGTGCCTCATCGTTTGGAGGTGGTAGCGATGATTGATGATGTGCAATGGGTGAACGATAGTATTGCAACATCGCCGGATCGGGTGGTGGCGGCCCTCAAGAGCTTCAAACAGCCAATCATTTTATTGGCAGGTGGTCGTGATAAAAAGCTGGCCTGGGACAAGATGGCACAGTTGGCTGTCGAACGGTGCAAAGCCGTGATCTGTTTTGGGGAATTTGGCACACGCATCGCTGATTATATTGGCACAGCTTTTCAAAGCGGTGTAGACAGCCAATTGACGACAATCCAGACCGTGCGGCAGCTATCGCAGGCGGTGGAAGCAGCAGCACGTTTGGCACAACAAGACGATGTGGTTTTGCTTAGTCCGGGCGGAACGTCGTTTGATGCCTATCAAGATTTTGCGGAACGGGGCGAACATTTTCGTGAACTCGTCGAGGCATTGCAGAGCAAAAAACGATGAGCCTGCGTGCTGTTATCTTGGGCATTATGGCCTTGTTAGTTGCGAGTGCCTGTGTGCCTGAAGTTTCTCCGACGCCCATCATTGAGCGTGAACCTAGCCTGGAGCCGAGTGCGACATTTTGGCCGTATGTGCCGACTGAATCTGATGATGCTTCGATTGGTCGCAGCGATCCCACCAGTGCAGCACTGGCTGGGGAAGGGGAACCCAGCTTGGAACCGGAGGACGAGCCAATCTTTCCCACTATGGCTGCATTCCCACTTCAATTCTTTGCTCGCGATAATTTTTTGTTGCGGGTGATGTTTTATGGTGCAGAGACGAAACCAGCACCAAGCGTGCTGTTGTTACATGACACAGGCGAAGATGGTGATGCCTGGCTATTATTGGGGCCAGCTTTGCAGGCAGCAGGCTATAATGTGTTTGCGCCGGATTTGCGTGATAGTCAGCAGCCCGAAGATGCCATTGATTGGGCATTGGTGCTGGATGATTTGGCGATTATCGTCGAGGAAATCCTGGCGATGGATGGCGTGGCAACAGATCGGATGGTGTGGATGGGCGCTGGGACAGGAGCTAATGTTGCGCTGGCTCTTTGCGGTGAGTTTGCATCCTGTATGGGGATTGTTGCGCTCAGTCCGCGTGAAATGTTGCCTGGTCTGGAAGTTGTGACTCCGCCGGGCGAGCCGCTGCTAGCGATCAGTGCCGATGATGACCTGGAAGGTACACAGCAGGCCGAACGCATTGGTAGTGGTGAGGGATGGGTGCGCTATCCAACTGGTGGACGTGGCACGACGTTGCTGCGGACACAGGCTGATTTGATTCCGAGATTAGTGGGTTGGGTGCAGCAAGTTGGCCCATAAATAAAAAAGCCGCTTTGTGGGCGACTTTTGAGGCTCCTGGAGCAGGATTCGAACCTGCAACCTACCGGTTAACAGCCGGTTGCTCTGCCGTTGAGCTATCCAGGAATATTCAATTGAACTGGCAAAAAGATACCAGAACCCCTAGGGGGAGTCAAGGTTGGTTTTGAAGCAGGCCGCAGTCTTCATCAACGGGTGAATTCAGTACGAAACTCCCCGCTGTTTTGGTGTAGCATTGGCAATAGTTTGTAGCGGGTGCGTTACCTTGCCACATCATATATCGCACACGGGTTTTTATGCAGATTTCGCGTTCATTTTCACGTGCGATTGTGCCCAGCGAAAAACCAAAACCAGCGACTTCATCACCCTGGATTTTGAACAGGCGGATACGGTGGTCGGGCCTATCGCTGAGATCAAGAGTGGCTTCACCTTGAACCAGTACAGTCAGAAATAGGCAGGGGGATAGCAGCAAAATCAACCAGACGAAAATCATCACCATGCATCCACAACGTCGCAACCAGCGCACCGGTTGGGAATGGGTAGTAATGGCGTGGGTGCGAGTTGATGTTTCGCGGCTATGGGCCTGGGAAGCGTCCTCGCCCGTCAGCGCGATGCTCAGCGCTCTCATAAAAGCTGAAGCTGACCCATAGCGGTGTGCTGGATGTGGAGCTAAAGCTTTCACAAAGATCGAGTCTAATGTGTTGGGTAAAGTTGGTCGGTGTGTGGCAACGGGCAAAAGAGTTTTGTCTGAGCCAGTAAAGGGATAGTGACCTGTCAGGAGCTGATAAGCAATGATACCCAGCGCATAAATATCGGAGGCTGGCCCGGCCATTGTGGGTTGTTCTGGAGCCAGATAAAGTGGATCGCCTACCGTTTGTTCCTGACCTAACAAGTCAAAGGTTTCCTGCAATACTTTTGATAGACCGAAATCGGCAAGAAACGGATGGCCTACTGCGTCAAACAGTATATTGGTGGGTTTGATGTTGCGATGGCTGATGCCTTCCATATGAGTATAGTCAAGTGCATCGGCGAGCGGGCGCAAAAGTGACAATGCTTCATCGGAATCAGTTATCAGTTCCAGCCGCTCATCCAGCGTGCCGCCTGGGAAATGGGGCATAACAATGTAACCCACACCATAGTCATGCGGGCAGAGTATATGGGGATGGTCAAGTTGGGCAATACGATCTAGTTCGTTTTCAAAACGACTCGGAAAGCTGGCATCGTCAGTGAGTGTCAACGGCAGCGTTTTGATGACCAGATTATCTGATGAGTGATAGATAATGGCATGTTGACTCGCAGCCAACAAATCACCGATGAGATAGGCACCGATTTCTTGCATCAATGTCACATCCTGTACATCTTAATATTGAGTTAACATATTTTGACGACTAATATAATGATACAGGGCGATTGCAAAATCATCTGTCTACCTGTAGTCTGCAAAACATAATATGTCAATTGTAACTGGATGCCATCATGAGCGAAGACCTGATCGGGCGCAAATTAGGGAATTTTGAAATTGTCGATGTTTTGGGTTATGGCGGCATGGCGACTGTATATCGTGCCCGTCAACAGACCATCCAGCGCGACGTTGCAGTGAAAGTGATGAATCGTGAGTTGAGTACCGATGAGGAATTTATTCTGCGATTCGAGCGTGAGGCGGATATTTTTGCGGAATTGCAGCATCCTCATATTTTGCCCGTGATTGAGTTTGGACGTACCGACGATGACTGGGTTTATATGGTGGTTCGCCTGGCCGAAGGGGGTAGCCTGGACAAATACATTCGACGCCAGGGACCTATTTCATTGGACAAGGCAACGAAGATGCTGTCGCAGATGGCGAGCGCGCTGACCTTTGCCCATGAGAAAGCGGTTGTTCATCGTGATATGAAGACTAGTAACGTACTGTTGGATGGCCGTGACAATACCTATATCATGGATTTTGGGATTGCTAAGATGCTGGCAAGCACCATGCGTTTGACAGCCACCCACGATGTTCTGGGGACGCCAGCCTATATGTCTCCTGAACAGTGGCGGGGCGAGGCGATTGATGCTCGGACAGATATTTATGCACTTGGCATCGTCACCTATGAGATGCTTTCCGGTGATTTGCCATACACCGCCGAAACACCATTCACGATGATGTATAAACACATGAACGAAGCACCACCCTCATTGCAGAAATTGAAGGACATTCCCGAAGCGGTTGAGACGGTGATCTTGCAGGCGATTGCCAAAGACCCGGATTCACGCTTCCAGTCAGCAGAGGCTTTCTCACAGGCATTCGCGGCGGCAGCTAGCGGGAAACCAATCCCTGTGCAGGCAGGAGTCTCCGCACCAGCATCGCCCAAATCGGAGACTGAGAAGGATGATCCAGTCGAAAGGACTGTTTTGGTCAACGCAGATGAAACAGTACCGAATGTGGCGAACGTTACGACACCCTTAGACTCGCAGATAGTCACATCACAAACGATTGTTCACAAGCAACAATGGTCGGCCCCGGTCATTATGTTGGGTGTGATTGCTATCGTACTGGCGATTGTAGTCGGGGCATTAGTGTTACGGGATGATGGTGGGGGCGATTCTAGTAGCAATTCCAATGCTAATACTGGAATTATTGAAGACCGGGATGAAGATGAAAACGATGACGAAGAAGATGTCAGGTTGACGGTAGTCGCTGATAACGCACCACTCTACGATAGAGCTGGGCCAGGGGGTTCGGTAGTGGGTCAGGTCGGTGGTGGCGAACAATATACGGTGTTGGCAATCTCGCATGATCGTAACTGGGTTCAGATCAATTACACTGATGGCCTGAGATGGATTGAGGTGCGGTATGCGGGCGTTGAAGGCGATCTGGATGATTTACCTATTGTTCCATTGCCGGGGGCAGATGGTGGCTCTCCAGTGCTTCCACCCGTAACTCCACAACCACCACCAGCAACGCAGCCACCGCCACCGGGGCCGGGCGCTGCGGGCGACAGCCCACGAGTAGAAAGAGTCATAAACTTTCCCGATTTGGAGCTTGAGTTTGTGCTGCCTGACGGGTGGGCCACAGTTCCTGGTGAAGATGATGAAACCATTGTACTGGAACCGGTTGGACAGCGTGGGCCTATCAGCCGGGCATCCATAGAAATCTGGCGTTGGACGACGGCTGATCTTCAGGCGGAGCTTGGTATTGACGTGCCGGATGACGCTCTTCTTATTGAACGGGCTATCATGATAAGTCAGGCATACTTGCAGGAAGTAGTGCCGCTGGATGTAGAAATGGAAGAACCCACCACAGGATTTCACTATCCGCTTATCATTGGCACTGGATCCATTGATGAGATGCGGGTTACACAAGTCATGATCGAATATGATGCAGGAGATTATGTGTTTCTATTGGCGGAGGTGTCGCCGGGGACGGCTGAACAAATCCTGCGAGAGAATGTACTGATGTTGCTACGAAGTATGCGAATTGAAGGCAATGCATTAGCGATTCATAGAGAACGCTGAGAAAAGAAAGGATAGTGGCGAGCATTGAAACGTGTCTTATTGGTATTCGGGTTAGTGACGTTATTGATAGGGTCTTTACCAGCACAGGCGCAGATGGACGATACAACCATAGTGGTTCATCCACTTTCGGTGCGCTATAGACTGGAAATACCGGCAGATTGGCAGGTAAGTACAGAGGAATTGCGCGGGCTGACTGGGACATTTATTGGGGAAATTGTGGCCGTGGCCGATAGTGCTGAGGCTATGCAGTCGTTGGGGACGAATGATCCAGCAGCGCCTGTCATTGGGCAGACGTTGTTGGCAAATGTATTCCCGACGGCATCTGCTACACGCGGACAACCCATCAGCGATGCCAACGAAATCTTCAGGCTGATATTGGGCGATGATGTGGCAACAGCTGAATTTCTGGAAATTAATGGGATGGCGGCAGTACGCGTGGATGATTATCCTGGCCCGCCTTATGAAAGCGCCGCGTTTGCTGGCCTGACGATGATATTAGATGGCGAGCTGATTTACTATTTGGTCTATGGTGGGCCAGACCAAGATAGTCTGGAGCGTCTGGAGCAGATTACGGCTACGCTATCCCCCTATCAAATGGATCCGGCAACGTTGATTGATGGCAGCCTGTTGGGCAGCCGCGAGGTATTCCGCGTAGGAAGTCTGGAAATACCGATGTCGATGGGCTGGCTGGTGATGTCGCTAAATCCTCCCCAGCCGACGCCCGACCGGCGGTTTATGATTATGCCGGAGCCAGACATCAGCCTGCGCCATGCGATGGGTTTTGGAGCCGGGGCGGAATTGCCGGGCTTGTTTATCCAGGTCCATGCCACGCCGTATGATTCACTGTATGGAACGTCTGACTATGTGCCGACGGGTGAAGATCGTTCGTTTGTGCTGGGGCAGGAATTGGCGAATACTGGTGGTGAGCCGCAGTTGGATACGCAGGAGCTATTGCTGGATGGCTTTCCGGCCTTGCGTCTGGAAATGACGGGGGTTTTTGGTGGCGATAACCAGGGAGTAATTGTATTGTTAGATGGCGGCCAGTCGATGCACACGGTAACGTTTGTGGCTCCCGCAGGCCGTTGGGCCGACGATTATTTGCCGCTGGTTGAGATGTTGATTGATAATTTGACGATTGCCCCATTGCTGGAGACGGGTTTACAGGTGGGGCAGGTTGCGCCCGATTTCACCGCCACATTGCTGGATGGTACGCCGGTTGCGTTGAGTGATTATCGCGGTTCGATTGTGATTCTGAACTTTTGGGCAACTTGGTGTGGGCCATGCCGAGTCGAAATGCCGGAGTTCCAGGTCGCTTATGAGACGGGGTTGGATGATTTCACAATCTTGGCAGTGAATTTGATGGAGACACCGGAGCAAATTCAGGTATTTGTCGATGAACTGGGCCTGATATTTCCGATTGCACTCGATCCGAGAGGCGAAATCAATAACCAGTTTGACATTACGGCTTATCCTTCGACGTATGTGATTGATCGTCAGGGAGTCATTCGCGTGGTGCATTATGGGCCAGCATTAGCAGGACAAGTGCAGGATTGGCTGGCATTGGCTAACGATTAATTGCCCTTGCACAAACAGATAATTCGCCAAAATCAGATAGGGCAATCGCATATGCTTTCTTAATGGAAAAATGGGCCTTATTGAGCCCTCTTGACCTCATTTGATCTATGAATCCGATAAGGTTATCGGGTATTCAGCGCAACACTCAATGTCAAAGCTGCAAATTCGGTTCGATTATTGGGGATTTTGAAGGTCATAATGGCTCATTGTTCGAGAATTAAGGTTTGATATGCGATTGCCCTACAAAATCAGATGCCTGATAGGACTAGGTATCTGATTTTTGTTATAATGCTAACGGGGTTCAAAAAGGAAATTCAATGAAACTGACATTTTTAGGCGGCGCGGACGAGGTTGGCGCGAGCAGTACACTGATTGAAATTGCTGGCAAGCGGTTATTGGTTGACGTGGGGATTCGCATTTCGCCCAAGACTGTACGTGGTATCAGTGGTGATCAATTGCCCGATTTGCAGCAGGTGAGTGCAGTGGGTGGGCCAGACTACATTCTGGTGACGCACGCTCATACCGATCATACTGGCGCGTTGCCGCTGGTGTTGGAACAATATCCTCATGTACCAGTGATGGCGACCGAACCGACCATCGCTCTGACCAAAGTATTGCAGGCCGATGCCCAGAACATCATGAAAAACAGGCAGGAGCAGGAAGGTGAACTGCCACTGTTTGATGAATTGTCGGTTCAACGCCTGTTGGATGCGTTTCAGACCGTACAATTTCGACGGCCGGTGCGCCTGGGCGATGGCTTGCAGGTGACGTATTATCCCTCCGGACATATTTTGGGAGCGGCGATGCTGGTTCTCGAAAGCAAGGAGGGTATCCTGGTAATGTCAGGCGATCTCTCGATGACCCCGCAGCGAGCAGTGGTCAAAGCTAGTTTGCCACGCATCAAAGCAGATTTCTTGGTGATGGAAAGCACTTATGGTGGGCGTTTGCACGCGAATCGTGCTGCTGAGGAAAAACGCCTGATTGAAACGTTGCAGCGTGTCATTGATCGTGGCGGCAAGGCGATTATTCCTGCCTTTGCATTGGGGCGTGCCCAGGAAGTGATCCAGATTTTGCACGCCTATCGAGATGATGTTGATGTGCCAGTCTGGGTGGATGGTATGGTGCGAGCTGTATGTCGAGCCTACCATATGTTTCAAGATGAACTGCCCGCTAATACAGTCCGCGCCGCCAAAGACGATGATCTGTTTTTCCGCAATAAGGTCAAAGCAGTTAAAAGCCCTGTACAGCGTGAGGAGATTGCGCGGAGCGAAGGCCCAGCGATTATTGTCTCCAGTAGCGGGATGTTGACTGGTGGCCCCTCAGTGGGTTACGTCAAGTGGTTAGCGGCAGATGAGCGCAATGCCATTTTCCTGACAGGTTATCAGGATGAGGAAGCACCAGGGCGATTCGTGCAACGTATGATCCAAGATCGGGAAGCGGGTAAAGAGGTCACCATGCGGATAGAAAATTCGGTGGTGTCACTCAACTGCGAATTGGGGATGTATTCGCTCTCGGCCCATGCGGATGAAGCAGAACTTGTCAGCATTGCTGATGGTATTGGTGCAGAAGGGGTGGCATTGGTGCATGGCGATCATGGGGCGCGGGTGAGTATCGCCAGCAGCCTGCGCCAACGGGGCAGGCAAGTGCGCCTGCCGGTGACGGGAACCAGCATGGATTTGACGTTTGCAAAACGTCCTTGGGCGGTGGGGGTGCGGCAAGGCTCTCAATCGAAACCGCTAGATTTGGCAGTGTTGTGGGAAACATTGAAGGATAGTGCGGGAAGTTTTTATAGCAGTCGCGAACTGGCGCAGGCGTGGTGGGGCGATTCGACGCGGGCCGATGAAGTGCAGGCGTTGTTAGAACACGATGGTGTGTATTTTGCTCAAAGCTGGCGGCGCAAAGATACCTTCCAGGTCAGGAAGCCAGAACAGGTCGAGCGGACTGTGCGGCAACGGGCGATTATTGCTGCCAATCCAGGTATGAAGAACAAGCTGATTGTTCTGCATGATGTGAATGGCAAAGCGCGAATTGGCGTGGTTAAAGAGGTGCGCCAAGATGGCTTTAAAGCGGTAGTTGCCAAAACCAAAGGCCGCAATTATCCGGCAGATGGTTTGGTGTGGGTTGTTGGCCCCTGGGCTAAGATCGAACGTCCAGACGACAAGGGGTTTATGGGACAACTGAATGCGGTTTTGGGACAAGCTGAAAGCTTGCGTGATATGTTGATGCCATTTGACAAGCGTCATGCACTGTTGGCGGCTGGGGAGCCAGTGGATCCTTCAGCTTTGATTCCTGAGACATTGCCGGAGGGTGTCTCGGCATTGATGGCGGAGTTGGCGATAGCGTTGTCGTTGGCAAACGATGGAGGGGTGTGGGTTGATGGCGAAGTGATGCCCCAGAAGGTACAGGCTAGTGAACCACTGGAGATGAATTTGGCTCGCCAGACGGTATTGGCCTTGTTCCCTGCCGAGTCTCGGCTGCGGAAGGTGGGCCTTGACACCAATCGCACGAAATTGACACTCTATTTCGATTTTCCGGAGCCGATTCAGGAACGGTATGCGACCGCGATTGCGTTAGCGGCTGAACAGACAAATTGGGAGGTTATCGTAGCACCAGATGTTAATCAGCAAGCATTGGGCGCAGTGGTCTATGAACTGCTGCCAGATGGCGCACAGGTCGTCAAAGGGCCGTCGTTTTATCTGGATCGTCGGGCCGTTCAGG
The DNA here is from genome assembly GCA_965215855.1 of Aggregatilineales bacterium. GTDB lineage: Bacteria > Chloroflexota > Anaerolineae > Aggregatilineales > J027 > J027. Next base: position 3,066,855 of record CBDCER010000003.1, read on the forward strand.
TAGAACTTGAGGGCGTGGAAGACGTGACAGCATTGGTAAGTGCTTATCAAGTGCTGACTGGCTTTGATTTGGTGGTGGGGAAGGGTAGCGAACCGCTAGCCATTGTCGCCCCATCTACCGCCAGCGAACGGATGGAAATTAACACCGCTTACGGCATGATTCGTGAGGCATTGGAACCCTATGGGCTATATAAAACAAGCCTCAAACAAGGCCGGATTGTACTGGCGTTCATTTCGCCGCAGGTGGGGGCGCGATATTATGATACTATTGAGCAACTGGCTATGGCGACGGGCTATGAACTGACGATTCACCCACATCCCAACCAGAACGCTATTCTGCAGATCGCTCGCCAGATGATGAGCCGAGCCAAAGTGTTGATTAAGAAAGGCCCCAGCATCCATGTGGATCGCGGCGAGATTGTCATCACGGTTGAGACCATACCCGATGATTCTGATCAATTGTGTGCAGATTTTGAGCAAGAAACAGGCTATCGATTGGTACTGAATCCTCAGTGACAATCCAGCGAGGTCTGCTTTAGAATTAGAATTGTGTTGATTGAGGACAAAAATGCCTGTTATAGAAACGGCAGCTGGCAAGATGTTTTATGCAGAACGGGATGATCCCTTATCTAAAAACTTGCCGCTGATTTTGGTACATGGGGCGGGTTCCGATCATCTAACGTGGCCTGCTGAATTGCGACGTATTGCTGGGCGGCGTGTATTGACAATGGACCTGCCAGGACATGGTCGCTCGGCGCTACCGGGACGACAGAGCGCGATGGCCTATGCCGAGAGTGTACGGCAATTGATGGTTGCGTTGTCGATTCCGCGTGCCATTATCGTTGGACATAGCATGGGCGGGGCTGTTGCATTGACGATGGGCGTTTCGATGCCGGAGATTGTCGGAGGATTGGTATTGATTGCCACTGGAGCGCGGCTGGCGGTTAATCCCCAAATATTAAATATGGTGCGAGAAGATCACGAAGCAGTGGTGGATATGATTATGAAGTGGGCATGGTCGTCAGGGGCTGATGAAAAGGCCCGTCGTTTAGGGCGAAAACAGATGCTTTCGATCAGCCCAGAAGTGACGTATGGGGATTATGTAGCTTGCGATTCATTTGGCATTGAAGAGCAGTTGGGTAGTATTTCCGCGCCGACGCTGGTGATAGGCAGTACGATGGATAAAATGACACCATTGCACTTGAGTGAAACACTGAAGAACGACATTCCCAACGCAACACTGATGGCGGTTGAAGGCGCGGGCCACATGTTGCCACTAGAGCAGCCGCAGCGTGTGGCGGATTATGTGGTGCGCTGGCTGGATAATGTGCCATGACGTTGCCACTATCGCCCGTATCTACCAAAGAAACACCACTGACCCGGTTGCGTTCCCGCCGTCATTTACGCGTCTTTCCTGTGGCAGACCCGGCGACCATTTTCGTGCGTGGCAGCCAATGTCGCGTTTCGGTTATCTACCATGAATTTGACCATGTGGAAGTGTATGCCAGTCTGTATGCGGCATTTGGTACACGGCTGATCGTGGAGCAAGATGAAGCTGGCGTTTATGTGGTGGTGCGTCGTCGCCGTCTGCTGGGTTTATTCTCGCGCAGCGAAATCACCATTAAGCTGCCAGGGTATTGTCACCTGGTGTTCACTCTAACACCGGGCGAAGTGCGAGTAGAACAGGTGCAAGGGACTGTCGAGATTCCTCCCGTTTGGGCAGAACGCCCTGCTGTTGTGCTTGAGGAATTATCTGCCCAACAACCCTATGAGCAAATTGGATCAGGGCAGCAGCGCTGATCTTTCGTGAAATGGACGACTGGTATACAATATACGCGCTGCGGACAGATTGTGGCGTGCTGTGATAGGCAATGAAGAAGGTGTAGATGGATACTCAAACGACAGAATACCGGAGTGTACAGCTCGAGAAAACATTGCGAACGCTTCACACTGCCGTATCAGGCATCAAAGCCTCGGTAATTGTGAATTTGGATGGGTTATTGGTATCCGCTTATCCATCGACGGACGATGAACAGGACTATCACCATAACCCCACCAGTAGCCCCCAGGTAGCGGCCATGTCGGCAACCCTGGTGGGGCTGGCGGTCCGGGTATTGCGACGCCTGCAACAAGGCGAAATGAAGCGGTTGTTGATGGAAGCTGATGAAGGACAGATGGTGATTTACCCAGCAGGTGAATCGTTGCTGGCGGTGTTGGTTGAAAAAGAGACCAAGTTGGCGAAAGTCATCTATGCCACATCGCGAGCTTGCGAGGACATTACTGAAATTCTGGGGTTCGGGAAAAACCGGGATGACAACAAATCTGATGAGGAAACACCCGTCACACAAAAAACAGAAATTTAGAACCCAAGCCGATCACTACTAGATGCGGCTCCGACCAGTAAGACCAGTTGCCACAGGCCATCTGATAACCCGCTGGTCTCGATAAACTCGTCAAGCCTATGGGCGTTGCCACCTTGTGTGATACCGACGACTACAGCCGGGATGTTGCATGCCAATACGATGTTGGCATCTGTACTGCCTTGTTCTAATAAGCCCTCAATACCAATTTCGGCTAACGCGGCCAACGCCAGTTGCACCAATGGATGATCAGTAGGGATGGCCCCTGCCGGGCGATTACCAACTACCTCAATATTGAGTTTCAAATCAGCTTTGTTTTGGGAATTGACTAACACTCGAATATTCATCTCTAGCTCCTTCAGAGTCTGAGGAGCAGTGGACCGCAAATCTAGGTAGAAATGAGCATTGGTGGCAATCGAGTTGACCGAGTGCCCGCCTTCAAACAAGCCGACATTATAAGTGGTGAGGGGGTTTACGGGAACGGGCAGGCGATAAATATCAGCCACAATATTCGATAGCGCATGGATGGCGTTGGCCTTCCCAAAATTCAGCCAGCTATGTCCTCCTTCGGCCTGGGCACTGATTTTCAGCCGCCGCACGGCTATTCCGCCATGATAGACCCGTCCTAAAGCAATACCTTCGATCACAACAACTGCTTTGATTTGTTCCTGGGGAATATGGTCCAGGACTGCTCGCATTCCATCTAGATTACCGAGGCCTTCCTCGCGGGTGTTGGCAACAAAACAAATTGCGGTGGGAGGTGGCTGTTGAGAGAAAACTTGAATCAGCCACAAGAGCGCAGCTACGCCCAGGCTGTTATCACCCAGACCGGGTCCATATACTCTGGTTTTTTCACGCCGGATACTCAAATCAGTTTCTATGGGGAATACAGTATCGAGATGCGCCGAGACAATGACCACTTGCTCAGATCCGCCCAACCAACCATAGACATTGTCCAGGGCGTCGCGGTGAACATTTTGCAGACCCAGGTTGCGAAAGCGGCCTTCGATATACTCGGCGCGGACTGTTTCTGCAAACGTTGGAGCTGGTATCTGTTGGATGTCGATAGCGGTTTGTAGGATATGTTCAGCATCCAATGTTTGCCGAGTGGCTTGCCATTGATGAGCAACTGCGGAAATCAGGTCAGCTTTATGAGTCATGATTGTTGCCATTCCTCAATTGTCTGGTCGGACAAAGGGTGATCGCCGATAGTCAATAAGAGGTTCAAAGGCAATGTCACATGATTGGCTCCGGCTTCCAAGGCTCGCAACGCCTGATCATGACTTTGTAGGCTATCAGCCAGGATTTCAGTTGATGTGGTTTTGAGCAAAGTGGCAATCTGCGTGACTAGTTCAAGCCCGTTGCCAGTCATTTCGGTGGCACGATTGACGTAGGGAATAACGTAGTGTGCGCCAGCTTCGGCAGCAGCATACGCTTGTAGTGGATTATATATAGCGGTAATTGCCACCTCGATTTCTTGGACACGCTTGATGAGACTCAGGTTTTCGGTGGTGGCGGGCAACTGAATGACAACACGATCTGGACGCAAATCATAGGCTTGCCAAGCTTCATCAATACGACCTTCAAATGTTTCAGCAGTTAGTTGGTAAAATACATGCCCGTCAAAAATATTGACGAGCGATTCCAGAACTTTTAATGAGGGTTGTCCAATGTCACGGAAGAGTTGCGGATTGGTGGTAATGCCTGATACGAAGCCAAGTTTTTGCGCTCGTGTGGCATCATCTGGGTTTGCTGAATCTAAGAAAAGTGCCATAAATGATCCGCCTTTATGTCTGAAGGTGCTTGGCAAGGTCGCCAGCCAGGGTATAATGATTGCTGTTCGCCACACATCCAATTTGACCACGTTGACCAACAGGTGAGTGTATCCGGTGGGAAAGGCAAAAATCTTGCTGATTGAAGGCAAGCGGACGAGTAAACGTCTGTCATTTGCCGAACCACTGCAACGTCGCTATATGGTTGTGCTGGCGACTACTGGACAACATGCACTTGAGATTGTATCGAAAACGTTGCCAGATGTCATCGTTTTAAATGCCGCATCTATGCGAACTACTGGACAACGGATTTGCAATACACTGCGGGCCAGGTTTCCGGAGACCCCGATTATTCATATCTTGAAAGCACCATCACCAGGAGCTAAATCACCGCGCCGCCGCAAGAAATCGTCAGGCGCAAATAGTGATGTTGCGGTGACACTGACATTGCCGTTTACCGCTCGAAAACTGATTAATCGGATTGAACGTTTCATTGTTGATAAAAATGGCAAAGTGCTAGTTGCAGCGTCAATACGGTTGAATCTAGAAAACCGAGTCTTGACCACACCCAATAAAGAAATACGATTGACTCCCAAACTGACGCGTTTGTTGGAGTTGTTCATACGTCACCCCAACAAAGTTCTGGAGCGGCGTTTTCTGATGGAACAGGTCTGGCAGACGGATTATTTGGGAGATACACGCACACTGGATGTCCATATTCGGTGGATTCGAGAAGCCATTGAGGAAACGCCTGGCAAACCCACTTTCCTAAAAACTGTGCGGGGTAAGGGTTATATTTTCTATCTTAACTAACCTGCTAAACGTGAGGTGGCGACCACCGGACGCCAGGCAGGACTTCATCATAATCCTCGGGGTTGGTTCCCAATTGTCTCAAAACACTATCCTGTGCCAGAAAGTGCCCACGTTTCAGAAATGCCTGACAAGAGTCGGGGGCACTTGCTAATTCAGCTGACAATTGGCAATCGCGGTTCCAGCCAATGCAGGCGATTTCAAAGGCAACTATGTTGTATAGTTTCAGAGCCAGCGACTTATAGGCTTCATGAACAGCAACCAGACTGAGGTCTTCTATTGATGACAATGCGAATGAGCCTTCCGGGACAATCAATGAGATGCACTCGAACAGCGAGCGCGTCATCAATACATCCAGTCCCACTTGGTGCTGGCCTATGGTCAATAAACCATGTTGTGTAAAAGTAGCGGTGGGGGCTGGCGTTTTGATTTCCGTGGCTTGAGGTTTGGGCGCGTCTGGGATAAAGCGGCTAACGAATGGACCTTGTATTTGTCTGAATGACCATAAGTCCCTGGTGAGACGTACCCATTGTACATCGCGCAGGGTGGCAAAGCTCATATTCAGTTCAAAATTCTTGCCAGACCAGTATTTTTCAGCGCGTGTACTCATCTTTACTCCTTCCTAAACAGTATTTGTCCAGCGCAAATAGACGCTTTGTTGGCAACATTGTGGGCAATACCCGGGTGTTTTCTGTGCCTCGGTTTGGCGGCGACGTTCCAATTGTAGGCGGCGCTTTTTTGCAGTTTCGAATGCGCTTGCTACAAAGGACGGCCAGCGATCTAAATCTGGCGGTGTGGTTTCAAGTAGGATAAGAGCATGAGCCTGGAGATTAAGCTGGCGATGTAGAATGTTGTGAAAGCGGTTGATAGCCTCAACCTCAGCAGCCAGGGTTTGCACCGCGAACTCTGGTGTGATTTTTTGTTGATGGGTGGCGTAGGTTTCAGCTGTGACCATCTGTTGTAGGGCTGTCAGCTTTTGGAGCAACCAGTTCTGAGTTTCGATTTGGGTATCCAGATAAAAGGGAAGTTGATTCAAAATTTGGCCGCCGTGCATGGGGTGATGACACGTTGGACATGTAGGTACTGGTGTGGTGGACACTGCACCATCAAAATAGCGATAATATGCCTCTTCCAATGGGATTCCTGCTTGACTAATATGCAGGGCACGTCGGGCTGTTGCATAATGTTCAGGACAGATGTAATCTTCCCAGAATCCTGTGGCAAGATCATTGGTGATAGGTGCAATGTTCTCTGTACCATTGAATGGAATAAGCGCCCGCACGGTGGTTTGCCATTGGCAGGCAATACATTGGATGTCCCAGCGGAGACTATTGTTCATGACAATCCTGGCATTGACCGAAAAATTCAAGCAGGTGACCCTCCACCACAAAACCAAAGCGAGTTTCCAGTTGTTGCTTTAAATCGTCCAGCGGGCAGTCGTCAAAGTGGATAACACGGCCACACAATTGACACACCAGGTGGTGGTGATGCCCACCGATGATGACTGCATATCTCGCATTAGGGCCGCCCTGAAACACGGGCCGGATCATCCCCAGTCCTGTGAATAACTCCAGCGCTCGATAGACGCTCATCCTGCCAATAGACGAATCGCGTTGGGCAACGGCCTCCACAACTTCTGGGGCGGTCAAATGACGCTGATCGGACATTAGAATTTCAGCAACCAATCGGCGCGGACGGGTGAATTTATAGCCCGCGTTATGCAGGATATTGATGATCAGGTGTTCGGTATCTCTGTACATGGTTTAGGCCTTCTTAAGCCATAGCATAGTCGCTCCGACGGTAGCACACAAGTACGAATTAATTGCCTGTCATGATGCCACGTAGTACCAATCCGAAGAGGATAATTCCGGCCAGAACATAGCTTCCAACAGCCGGGCGTTTTTCCGCCGTGAGTTCGACATAGACAAAAAAGGGCAGGGCGACGCTTGCGCCGACGCCGTAGACCATGTGGACGTCTGGCTCCAGCGGACGTCCACCTTGAAAGTACATCAGAAAACCCAATATGACCTGGATAACAACTGTGACTGTCACGCTATAAGCCAGGGTGCGAATCCATGGTTCGGCATCTTTTTTACGAAATATTTGTAGCAGGGCAGCAGCCAGAACAATGAGCGCCGAAGCGATCAGCGCCCGACTATTCCAGTAATGAATGCTGTAGATCAAATCGTACATTAACTGATGCTCCGGCGAGATGATGCGGATTTGGTGGTGGACACACGGCGTGGTGTGATATTGAGTAAAGCCGCGGCTAGGCGCGGGGCGCTGCGAGTAGCGAGCAGGTAGCCCACATAAATTAGGGAGACACCTATCGTATCACCCAGGTATTTGAATTCGGGATAACCAGCCCGGATCAGTAATCCGGTGGTGGCGGGAAGCAGTGCGCCGATGGCGATAAACCAGTTGCCCAGCACGCGCTCTGGCATGATGGCTTTGCGGCGGAAAAGATAGCCGGAGTAGACAGCACCACCAACTAATAGCAGCGTGCCCCAGCCGTTGAGCATGGGCGTGAAGATGCGGACGCCGTCTTCGGGCATGATGGCGCGGAAGGTGGTGGTCAGGTCTTGGCCTTGTTGCCAGCCGTCGGCGTCTAGGGGGGTAATGGCGACCCAAAAGGCGGTCATCAGCGACAATACGGACAGGATGGCCCATAGATAGCGGGTGATGTTGCTGCGCCGGGCCAATAGAAAGGCCGTGCCCTGACCCAACCAGGGGGCGACGACCATCGCGCCAGCCCAATACCAGAGTTTGAAAAAGACCGGACTCCAGAACTGCCACAGGATGACCTGGCTGAAGGTTCCGAGGAAGAAAAAGGTTAATCCCATGCCCCACGCCAGTAGATGACGGCTGCGTTGTTCATGCCAGCGGCGCAACACTGATAGCGCAAAAACACCTGTGATGATGGCGCTTGCGAGAGAAATCCAAAAAGACATCGCGGCTCCTTTCAACCGCGTCTGATTATAACGATTTTGGGTAAGCGATGGCAGGTGCAGATAGTGTGATCCTCACCCGCTGGCCGGAGAAAAAGTGTGTTTCTGGTGATGAACGTGCCAGTAGTGTTGTGTCGTTGAGGTGGAGTTTAATCAGTTGATCGTGGCCTAGATAGGTGATCTGGATGATTTCGGCAGACCCGGCCTCATCAGGCATCAGTCGTAGCGATTCGGGGCGCAGCATTAAGTCAACAGGGCCGTGAATTGGCGCGTGCAGTTGAACGGTCCCTAGAATGCACTGTGCCGTGTCGCCGTTTGCGTTGGCGGGGATGAAATTGGCAGTACCGACGAAACTGGCGATGTTTGGCGTGGCGGGGGTTTGATAGATTGAACGGGGCGAGGCGATTTGCTGTAATGTGCCGTCTAACATCACGCCGACTTCGTCCGCAAAACTGAAAGCTTCTTCCTGATCGTGTGTAACCAAAATGACGGTGACGCTCGTTGATTTGAGAATGCGGTGCATATCCTGACGCACCTGAAGACGCAGGCCTGCATCCAAATTGGAAAACGGCTCGTCGAGCAACATGATGGATGGAGCTGGAGCCAATGCGCGGGCCAGAGCGACTCGTTGTTGTTGTCCACCAGAAAGTTCATAAGGCATACGCTTTTCCAGGCCGCTTAAGCCAACCAGTTCCAGAAGTTCGCTCATGCGCTGGTGTTGTTGGTGACGTGGACCGTGCAAACCGTAGGTGATATTTCGGAAAACGTTCATGTGGGGAAAAAGAGCATAATCTTGAAAGACAAGTCCGATTTGCCGGCGATTGGGTGGAATCCAAGTGTCGTTGGCGGCGACGGTTCTGCTGTTGATCTGCATGGTTCCTGATGTGGGGCGTTCCAGACCAGCGATCAGGCGTAGCGAGGTTGTTTTGCCGCACCCGCTGGGGCCAAGCAACGCTAGAAATTGACCATTGTTGAGGGATAGGCTCAGATCGTGGACGGCGGTGGTGTCTCTAAATGTTTTGGTGATGTTGTTGCAGATCAGGGCTATTTCATTCATGGTCGGATTCCAGAATATAAATCAACGAAAGGGCCGAGACAATGAGCATAACCAGGGCAGGTGCAGCAGCGCGGGCGTAAAATGCTTCTTCGGTGGCCGACCAGATCTGGGTTGCCAGTGTGTTGTAACCTGTGGGAGCCAGGATGAGGGTCACCGGGAGTTCTTTCATCACGGTCAAGAAAACAAGGGCTGCTCCTGCTATCCAACCGGAACGGATCAATGGTAGGGTGATGGTTCGCAGGGTGGTCAGGCGGCTTTTGCCGAGTGTCAGGGCGCTTTCTTCGAGGTGTGGATTGACTTGCAATAATGAGGCGCTGAGGGGGCCAATCATTTGTGGCAGAAAGCGCACGAGATAGGCAAAGATTAGGAGTGGTAGAGTCTGGTAAAGGGCGCTATCGACGCGGCGGGCAAAATAGACCAGGGCAATTGCCACGACTACACCCGGCAGTGAGAATCCAAGATGTGAGGCGATTCGTACAAGATGGCTGAAGTAGTCCGGATAACGCACTTGCAAGAAAACGAGTGGCAAGGCGACAAGACCGGCGAGGGCGGCTGTGGCTCCGGCGACGCGCATGGATCGCTGTAGTGGCTCCAAGATGGCATTCAGAGTTTCGCCTTCTTGCAGGCCATTGATGAGCCAGTAGAGGATCACGCCAGTGGGGGCGATGAGCGCCAGAGTGACGATTATGGTGCAGAATAAAAGAGCTGGAATCTGCCACTTGCCGAGATGGGTGCGTGGCGATATGTGTTTGGAGCTTCGGCGATAGTAGGCACGGCTGTTGCGCCAACCGGAAAAACTCAACAGGATCACGGCCAGGGCTACCAGCAATAGTGATAGGGCGGCGGTTTGTTCGGGGTGTAGCAGGTAGCGGCGGAAAATGACACGGGTAAAGGCGTTGTAGCGCATGAAGGCCACTGCGCCAAAATCGCTGAGGGCGTAGAGCGTCGCCAGCAATGCACCGGTCTGGATAGAGGGCAGGAGTTGGGGGAAGGTAATGCGGCGGAAGGTTTCCCAGGGGCCTTTGCCCAGGCCGCGTGAGGCGGCTTCTAATTGAGGATCAAGCCCCTTCAGACCAGCTCGCACACTGAGAAATACGTAGGGAAAGGTGACAAGGGTGATAGATAGCCATGCGCCCATGAAACCGTAGATTTCTGGCAAACGCTCAACCCTAAAGATGGTTTCCAGGCTGCTTTGGAGCATCCCTTTGGGGCCGAAAGCGGCGATTAAGGCGAATGCGCCGACGTAAGATGGAATGACCAGTGGCAGGGTGCAGAGCAGTGTCCACAGTTGGCGTCCATACAAATCGGTGCGAACGGTGAGCCAGGCCAGCGGTACACCTATGATGGTCGAGGTGAGACCGACTGCCAGTGCCAGTTTCAGGCTATTCCATACGCTGCGAGTGAGTTCACTGGTGATATAAGACCAACCCGCCGCCGGATCGTCGCCAGCACGGATAATGAGATAGGCCAGGGGCAGCAACAATAATGCTACCAGCACCAGACTGGTTACGCGCAGCCATAACAGGGGAGGGAGTTGCCGCATTGTCAGCTGAGTAGTTGCCGAATCCCCATCATGGAGCCAAGCGCAACTGCCCAGACCACGTAGCCAAAGGCGATAATCGGAACCAAGCTCCAACCGGCTTTCGCGGCGTACCATGCCGCAGCAATGAATAAAACGGTTGGAATGATGCTGAAAAACATGCCTGCATTAAACTCTACCAACTTTTCCTGATTGCCATTGTTGGCGATGTAAATAATCCAGATGCCGATAGGCAACTTGGTGGGCATTGTGGCACTGATGGCAGCGATGGTGTGCGAGCGTTCACTGAGAATAGCGAGCAAAATGATGAAAAGAACAGAAATGCTGACGGTGATCAATTTTTCCATATTAGTGTGTCGATGCTACCTGATTTGGTCGATTCTGACGATCAATGATAGCATCACTGTCAAATTGTACAGCGAAATCGACGAATTCTAAGGTTTCTAGCATCGCGGTATCAGCGACATAAGCGGATAGTGATAGTAAGCCGGTGCTTTCAGCAAGGTGTAGTTGAGTTTGCGGCAAATAGGATAGGCTGAGGAATAGTTGGGCAAGGGGTTTGCTATTGGCCGATTGGGCGATAGCGATGGCGCTGATAGTGAGTATGTCACCATTTATCTGCCCACTGTAACCAATCCAGCGGTTGTTTGGGTCACGAAAAACTGAATTGACGCTCCACATCAAATCGGGTGGTAGAGTGTCAATCAGATCGGCTTTGAGCAAAGGAACCAGGACACTAATGTCATGGGCCAGAATCAAGTCAGCGTTGGTTTGCTGGATGGTGGCGGAATTCAGGTCATTTGTGTTTATGGGAACAATATGGATAATTGCTGGGTTTTGCGCCTGGAATGAGTCGATCAATGGTATCAAGTAGTCGGGCGACGCAGTGGTCAGAATGACAAGCGTTTCGTCATTGGCCTCAGAGATTGACATCAAGTGGGTGTCATCATTACTGGGTAGGGGGATAATCATAATGATCAGAGCAATGATGAAGATAGACCAACTCAAGAGCGTGCGGCTGCGATGCAACATTCAAATAATATCCTTTTCTTGAGTCTCAAATTACCAGCCAGTCAATCCCCTGACAACTGTTGGCGTTAAGACTGGAATTAACTACGGATATGGCACAGAATTAACGCGGGTAAAGAATTGTTGATTTGAGGAGAGAAGACATGAGCGAGGCCGCTTTTTCAGAAAAGGTTGTGGTGATTACTGGTGCGTCGAGCGGGATTGGGCGCGAACTGGCTTATCAACTGGCGGATCAGGGCGCGTGGCTGGTGCTGGCATCACGAGATGCTGATCGTTTGGAGGCAGTGGCGACAATGTGCCGAGAACGAGGTGGCAAGGCGTTGGTCGTGCCGACGGATGTGGCGATTCGTGATCAATGTGAGAATTTGATCGCTCAGACCATAAACGAATATGGACGGCTGGATGCGCTGGTCAACAATGCAGGCATAACCATGTGGGCCATGTTCGATGATATACAAGATTTGACGATGATTGAACGCATTATGCAGGTGAATTATATGGGCAGCGTCTATTGTACATATTTTGCATTGCCACATTTGAAGAAATCGAACGGGCGATTGGTGGGTGTGTCGAGCCTGACAGGGAAGATGGGCATACCAACTCGTAGTGCATATTCAGCCAGCAAACACGCGATGGCGGGCTTTTTTGATACGCTGCGAATCGAACTGGCGGCGAAGGGCGTGTCGGTGACAATGATTTATCCGGGTTTTGTGCAAACAGAAGTGCGCGAGCGAGCGTTTGGGCCGGATGGGAAGCCGTTGGGTGAAAGCCCAGCGCAAGAGAGTAAAATGATGACGGCAGAGGAATGTGCCAGTATTATTGTGCGGGCAATGGCGAAGCGTAAACGCGAGGTTGTGATGACAGCCAGAGGTAAAGTTGGACAATGGTTGAAGTTGTTAGCGCCGGGCGTGGTGGAACGTATTGCACGGAAAGCGATAGAACAAGGACATTGAAAACGATTGAAGATTGCTCATGACACAACCTGTGATATCTATATCAGACTCTCTTGAAGATGATCCTGGCCGAGCCTTGACCCATCGCGAAATTGTGCGAGCTGCTGGCATCGTCATGGCAGCTTATATGCTCAGTGGCGTTTTGGGGTTGGTGCGCCAGATGATCTTGTCGGCTACTTTTGGGGCAGACAAGGAACTGGACGCGTTTTATGCGGCATTACGGTTGCCAGAGACGCTGTTTGCGTTGATCGCAGGCGGGGCATTGGGATCGGCGTTTATTCCAGTGTTTTCTGGATTCTTGAACCGCGATGATTTTGCAGGCGCGTGGCGGCTGGCGAGTACGGTGCTGACCCTGGTCATGCTGATTGCTACCGTGGCCGCTGCTATCGGGTTTGTCTTTGCCGAGCCGCTGACACAGGCACTTTTGCTGCCCGGTGCTGATAGTGCAACGCAGACGCTGGCGGTCGAGATGATGCGGATTATGTTGGTGACGGTGGTGCTGTTTGGCATGTCGGGATTGGTGATGGGGATTCTCAATGCCTATCAACACTTCGTGGCTCCAGCACTCACACCCAGCATGTACAACATTGGGATAATCCTGGGGGCCGTAATCTTGTCGCCGTCGATGGGAGTGCATGGGCTGGCGTGGGGGGCGGTGCTAGGGGCCGCGCTGCATTTGGGTATCCAATTGCCGGTAGCTAGGCGCTTGCCTTATTTCAGGCTGCGACCTGCAGTCAATATCAAGACGCCGGGCGTGGTCGAGGTATTGACGCTGATGGGGCCGCGCCTGTTAGGTCTAGGTGTGGTACAAATTAACTTCTGGGTCAATATCGCATTGGCGAGTGCAATGGTAGCTGGTAGCATCACGGCCTTGCAGACAGCCTATACGTTAATGTTCACGGTGCTGGGTATCCTGGGGCAAAGTCTGGGGACGGCGGTCTTTCCTACATTGACGGCGCAGTTCGCACAGGGTGACCATGAGGGTTTTCAGCGCACGTTCAGCGGGGCATTGCGGAATGTGCTGTTCTTGAGTATCCCGGCAGGGCTGGGGTTGGCGGTGTTGTCGCGTCCGGTGGTGGGTGTGTTATTTGAACGTGGTGAATGGACATCGGCGGATACTAGTGCGGCGGCGTGGGCATTGATTTTCTATAGTATTGGGCTGATGGGCCATGCGGCGCTGGAAATCCTGGCGCGGACGTTCTATGCGTTGCATGATACCTGGACGCCAGTCATCGTTGGTGGGCTGGCGATGTTGCTGAACGTCATTTTGAGCGTACTGTTTGTGGTGTTGTTCGAGGCGTTAGGGGCCGATACGTTCACGCGGGGACCGTTTGCGGGATTGGCGCTGGCGAACAGCCTGGCAACGGTGTTGGAAAGCACCGTGTTGTGGGTGATCTTGCGGCGGCGTATCCCGACGATGAATCCATATCCAATATTGAATACATTGGGGCGGACGCTGGTGGCGGCACTAGGCATGGTGGCGGTGGTGGCGGTCTGGTTGCACATAGCGGATGATGTGTGGTTGTTGGTGCAAATGGTGGTTGGCCTGGGAGTGGGGGCGGCGAGTTTTTGGGGGCTGGCGATTGCGTTGCGCGTGGAAGCGGCGCGGTCTATTCCTCGTCAACTTCTGGCACGGTTTCGCTAGAGTAATGTGTCATCGCAATTCTTATTGTGGCGGCAGGCAAAACACCGTTGACGGCTATCATGTGAGCGGTTGGGTATGGACTGGCGCGAGGTACGAATTTCGTCGGCCAGATCGAGTAGCGCCACCACCGCAGGTTCATTGTAGTCCACTTCAAAAGTGCGGTCGGCATAGCGAATAACACCATGCGGCGGTGCAATATTGGTGGTTTGATGCACTAGTAAGCAATAAACCAACACCTGAGCGATGTGGCTATCGTGGGCGCTATCTGTGGGCGCGAGACCATGCTTGACTAAAACCGGAACTGGCGTACCCTGATAATCAATGATGGTATCGGGTTGGCCTGTGACACCATATTCCCATGAGACAAGTTGGCGTCCTGATTCAAGACCTTTATATAGGCCATTGTTTTTGGGACGGCTGCGCCGACGGGCAAACCATAAGCCGCCACTGAGGAAAAGTACACTGAGAGCGATTATTGCAGGCGACATGTTAACCTCGAATGAAGAAAACACCGGCGGCGACGAGTAGCGAAAAAGCAATCAACAACAAGAGATAGCGCCGTATGCGTTGTCGGCGTGAACGGATCCAGCGGCGGTCATAGGCCCAGGCACGTTGGCAATAGACATAGCGAGCGATTTCGCTGGCGGTGAGCAAGTCTTCTCGGCGATAGCGGGGCACGGCGTTTCCTTATGCGATACGAATATGGTGCGGTGATGATACTCGACGTTGCGAGCGGCGGCAACACTGTTATGGGTCTAGGGTTATAATAAAGTAAAATCCTATTGGGAAGCGGGCGATGAAGAAGAAACTCCGAGGCATTAAACGTAGCAATCTTCAACTTGATTTCAACCTCTATCGTCGTGAAATATCCATGCCGGGTGTTTCGGGCGAGGTGTTGAGCATCATCGACATCTGGCCGGAGGAAGTCGAGCAGACGATTATGTTTGTGCATGGCTATGCTGGCTGTGCCGAAACATGGGAACACCAAATCAACCATTTCTCGCGTGAGTACCGCGTAGTCATTCCTGATTTGCGTGGACATGGGCAAAGCGATGCACCCTTTACGCAATACACTATGGAAGAAATCGTGGGTGATTTGCAGGCGGTGGTTGAGCAATTGAAGCTGCCAGAGAAGTTTGTTTTGGTAGGGCACTCGTTTGGCGGATCAATCTGTGTGGAATATGCCAATGCTCATCCTGAACGGTTGGAGAAGTTGGTGTTGGTGGCGACGGCGGGCGAATATCCGTTGCCACGTGCTGCAAATTGGGCTGCCCGCATCCCCAATGCATTTTACCGGCTGTGGTGGGATCGTCGTCCAGCTTGGAATGCTGAGATCCATGTTATGAAGCGGATGATGTTCAACAACATGCGGAAGTGGAAAGGCTGGCCGCTATTGCGGAATATCACGACGCCGACGTTGGTGATTACGGGAGAGCGCGATAATTATTTTCCACGCAACGTGTTTGAGGATGTCAGCAAGATGGTTCCCGATGCCGAAGTATTCGATGTAGGATCGGCCAAGCACAAAGTTCAATTAGAACGTCATGAGTCGGTGAACCGGGTGATTGAACGTTTTGTTCAAGGCAACACTCGTAAGTCATGGCGCGAGGTCGATGAAGGTCAGGCATTAATCAAGCGCCGTCCCTGGCTGACCAACTATAGCAAGGAAACCCCCTGGACGATACCTGTTCCACGCCAGCCGTTGCATCATTTTCTGGTGGGGGCGGCAGATTGGGTTCCCAAACGAACGGCATTAATCTTCTATGGCACAAAAATCACCTACCAGCAACTCAACCGACAGGTCAATCAGTTTGCTCATGCGCTACATGGCCTTGGCGTGCGACCTGGTGACCGCGTGGTGATTGTGATGCCGAACGTGCCTCAGATGGTGATTGCGTACTATGCGACCTTGAAAATTGGTGGCGTAGCTGTCTTACCGAATCCAGATGCAGATGCGTTGCAGGTGGCGCGGGAAATTCAGCATACCGAAGCAACGGTGTTGGTTACATTGAGCGCGTTTGATATGGGGAATCTGGCACAGGCAGCGCAGGATGGCACGTCGCTGAAAGCAATTGTATTTGCTGAATTGCGCGATTATGTATCGGAGAATGTATACCGGCAATTGTTGTCGCGTTGGGGAGAGGAACGAGCGGCAGATGCCGAAGACCCCGTTAAATATCCGGGGACTTATCTGATGCAGGACTTGATGCGGGATGCGGCAGAAACCGAACCAGAAGTCCAGGTATCTATCCATGACCTAGCAGCGATTGTGTATACCAGCGGAACCACCGATGAGCCAAAAGGCGTGTGTTTGACTCATCGCAGTTTGATCGCCAATGCTTTCCAGACGCGCCATTGGATACCCGATTTACAATATGGCAAAGAAATTTTTCTGTCAGTCATTCCACTGATTCATAGCTATGGGATGACCAGCGCGATGAATGTGCCGATTGCGATGGGGGCGACCATAGTCCTGTTACCCGTGTTTGAAATGACGGCGGTGTTGGAACATATCAAGAAATGCAAGCCCACGATATTCCCCGGCGTGCCGTCAATGTATATGGCCTTGAATCAGGCTCCGAATGTGCGTTCGTATGGGTTGTCGTCAATCAAGGCCTGTATTAGTGGAGCAGCGCCGTTGCCAGTGGAGGTTCAGGAGGCATTTGAGAAGTTATCGCACGGGCGATTGGTGGAGGGGTACGGCTTAACTGAGGCTGCACCGATTACGCACGCCAACCCGCTCTATGGCGTGCGTAAGGTAGGCGCGATTGGCGTTCCGATTCCGAATACAGATGCCAAGATCGTTGATTTGGTAACGGGGGAAGACTTGCCATTCGGTAAAATCGGTGAGTTGGTAGTGCGCGGGCCACAGCTTATGCAAGGCTATTGGCGGGATGAGGAGGAGACAAACGCTGTATTGCGCGATGGTTGGTTATATACCGGCGATGTAGCGGTAATGGATGCTGATGGCTATTTCAAGATCATCAGCCGCAAGCGTGATACGATCATGGCAGGTGATTACAGTGTTTACCCACGTGATGTGGAGGAGGTACTGTACGAGAATAATAAAGTCCTGGAAGCAGCGGTAGTTGGAGTTTCGACAGTAGAAGGCCCACAGAAGGTAAAGGCCTTTGTTGTGCCGCGCTCTGGAACACGATTGGATAAAAAAGAACTGTTAGAACTCTGTCGTCGGCGACTAGCGGAGTATGAAGTGCCCTGGGAAATCGAGTTTCGAGAGGAATTGCCAAAATCGTTTGTGGGGAAAGTATTGAGGCGAATGCTCACCGAAGAAAAATAGGGGGATTTTGAAAACGATGAGACCTAAAGTTGGATTGGTATTGGGCGGTGGTGGCAGCCGAGGACTGGCCCATATTGGTGTTTTGCAAGTATTGGTGCGCGAAGGTATCCCCATTGATTTTATTGTGGGAACCAGTATGGGCGGCATCGTCGGGGCTTTGTATGCCAGTGGCATGTCGCCCGATGAAATTAGCGACGGGTTGAGCCAACTTGGCAATAGTTCGCTATTTGTGCGTCGTCTGTTTAGTGCCCGTGCCCGTCAGAGTGTGGTGCGGGATTATTTGAAGGATGTTCTGGCAGGCAAGACTTTCGACGATCTACGGATACCGCTGGCGGTGATGGCAGTTGATATGCGGCATGGGCAGGAAATTGTTTTGGATAAAGGGCTGCTGCTTCCAGCGGTACTGGCGTCGAGTGCTGTTCCAGCCGTATTTCCGCCAGTGGAGATCGAAGGTCGGCAATTGGCAGATGGTGGCGTGATTGATAGCCTGGCAACTTATGTGGCATTTGAACGTGGCGCAGATGTAGTGATTGGCGTTGACGTTTATCCACCGTTGGAAGTGGGGGATCCCTGGGTAGACCCTATCAGTGATGTGATGGGATTTCCGTCCCCCTTTAGTTTCTTTAGTTTAAATGATATGCCCAGTATGCTGGCCGCAATTTGGCGCTCGGTGCGGGTGATGACCTGGCATCTACATGAAAAACGCCTGGAAGACCATCCACCGCATATTCTGATGCGCCCGGCAGTGGATGGCTATGGGTCATTGGATTTCCGTGATATTCGGGGACCATTGATCGCTGGTGTTGTCGAGGCTGAACGGCATCTGCCTGCTCTTCGGGCATTAATGACCTCAGATGAGCAGGCAGAACCATAGATCGTGCTTAAACCTTGGCAATGCTAAACAAAATCGCCGGGTGGATCTTTACCGCACCTCCCCAGCGCGGGCCGAAGGCAACTTCCATATGCAGATGTTCAGCGGTCGAGAAGCCGGTATTGCCCGTGACACCAAAGACTGTGTCGGCGGCCACATTGCGCCCTGCCTGCACCATCATTTGACTGAGATGGGCATAGAGGACAAAGACAAAACTATTGGAGTTGCCGCCAGCTCGAATAATTTGCTCCTGCGCCGAGCGCGGAATATCACTAAAACGATAGCGCAAGATGATATGATGCCCAAAACCAAAACCCCATCCTGCATCATTGAAGATACGTCTTTGCTCGGCAGCGTTGGTGGTGAAGATATTGGGGGGAGTGCCAGTGCAATTCGGGCAGAAATGGGCACGTTCCACAAAGGCCGGAATTGCAGTTCGCAATTCCTGTGGGCCACCTGTGCCAAAATCGACCCCGTTGTGCGTTGGGTTGTGGGCAGGCCGATAGCCTTGTGTAATTTGCCCGGCTACGGGACGTGGCAGCCGATCATCGTTGTTGAAGGACGAGCAATCACCGCGTAAGATAACGAGGTCGGAACGAATGTAACCTGTTTGACCATTGAAATCGATCTTCGTCCACGTAAAGCCATCGCTTTGTTGTTCAGTGATACCCTTCACGGTGAATTCGTTGTCTTTGGTTGCCATGCCGAGACGGGGGCTGGCCGTCGTGGCTTGTTCGCGGACAGAAACACGCGGTAAGCTAATGGCGGCTACACACTCTGATGCTGTAGCATCCGGATCCGGCGGCGGTGTCACAGGGTCAGGTTCGGGATCCGGTTCTGGTTCTGGCTCGGCATGGGTTCGCAGATCAAGGCAATCACCGGTTTCAGTTGCTAAATCCTCGCGGATCCAGCCCGGCGCTCCATTGAAATCAAGACCATACCAGCAGAAACCACGATCATCGGCCTCTGATATTTCCGTAATAATGAATTGTGTGCCACGATTGACGAATCCCCGTATCGCATTAGACAGACCGGGGCCACTACGAACAGTGGCGCTGAAAACATTGATTTCACCCCGACAGTCGCCTGTCAATACTTCGGGTTGTGGATCAGGCGGAGGCGTGGGATCGGGTGGTGTGACTGTATCAGAGCCATCGGCAGAAGTGCTGACCCCGCCCAGGTCCGCACAATCGCCGGACAATTGTACAAGGTCGCCACGTATCCAACCAGGCAAATTGTTGACCGGAATGGTGACTTGTACCCATATGAAATTTTCACTATCTGGATCAGATAGCTGACGGACGGTTAATTGTTCCCCACGCTGGGCAATGCCCACAATGGATGTTCCGGTGCGTGGTTGTACACGGGCGTTGGCAGCATCGACGGTTACAGTAGCTATACAGTCTGGCATACTGGGCTTCTCCCTGGGTTATTGGATGGTTAATTGCAGCCTGCTTCGTTGCGAGAGGCTGTTTCAGCTCGCGGGTCGCCGTACCGTTCATCGAATTCGGCAGTGAATTGTTGGGCGACCTCTGGCGAGTGAATGATCAGTACATTTTCGCTGTTGCTCTTGGCATTTTCACTGAAGTTAAAGGAGCCAGTGATAACAATTTCGTTGTCAATGATGATGACTTTGTGATGCAGTGCATACCCACGATTGCCGTCGGTGCGGGCTGGAATGCCCTCGCAGATAAATGGATAGTATTGGCCGTTGCGGGTCGTGCTGAGACGCGCTTCGATGACGGCTTTCACATCAACACCAGCATTGTGTTTGGCAATGATGGCGTCCCCAATTTCTGGCAATGTGATGTTGAAAGTCATGACGCGGATGGACGTGTCGGCTTCGTTGACCAGACGGATGATTTCCGCAACTAGGATATTGGCATCATCAGGCGAGAAATAGGTTTGAACTGGAACACCATTGATGGTTAACTGCCGGTGGGGGATGTCGTTTTGGTCAACCCGTAGGAGGTTAAATTCACCTTCTTCAAACATCAGATCAAAAATCGCCTGATAATTCTCAGCCAGACGTCGGGAGCGAATGAGTATGGCGTTGTTGTTATTGTTATAAACGCCATTGTGGGTGAAATTCATTGATCCCATCCACACCTGATAGCCGTCAATGATGAGGAATTTGTTGTGCATCAGGTCGCTGCGATCATCACAGCGAATGTCGTATTGAGCTGGCTGTTCGTCTTCACAGTAAACCACCATGCCTACAGCAGGATCTGTCAACATAAAAACAGTGCTATGATCATCGTATACGGCGTCTTCGTCGTCCAGCACCAAACGGACACGCACCCCTCTGGCACGAGCATCAATGAGTGCCTGGGGCACCCTTTCCAGGTCCAACTCGTAAAGTGCGCCATCAATTGAGGTTGTAGCACTGTTGATTGCTTCTACCATCGCTGCTTCGATAGGTGATCCCACATGCTGGGTTTCATCGTCGGTTTCGATAACATCATTGAAATACAATGAATACCATTCACCTTCAAATGTATCGGCAGTTACAGGTTCTTCAGCTTGCTCTGTACCCAAGACATCAAGGCCCATTTGTTGAGCAATCAAGGCGATGGCAATCATAAAAATAGCACTCAGGATGCTGACTAAGATTCTGTTCGATGATGATTGTGAATCTTTGTTTCTCATAAAAATAGCACTCAAGATGCTGTAGATTATGTTATTCGATGATGATTGCGACTTTTTAGCCATTAATCGTATCTCCTGATTCCATTGGGTAGCTAAAAAATGTTTTTCGGTAGGTTGGGTTTCTGGGGAGGCTCTGCATCAGCATCCGGTGTTTCGGATTCGATGATGTCACTGGCAGGCGATTTATAGACCTCAATGCCGCTGTAAGGCGCTTCATAGGTGTCAATATCGCTGGTTGGCGGGGTATAAGTATCAATCTCGGTGGTATCAGGTTGAAATGCCTCAATATCGCTCGGTGTATCTTTGGATAGCGGTGTGTATATGGCGAGAAGTGCTTGCAGGAGTTCGGTATCAGATTTCTCAGTGTGGTTCTGCAATGATGCTCGTTGTTCTTCGGTTAGCATTGGGCCTTGAATGGACTGACTGTATTTATCCAATTGGGTGAGTTTTTCTATGAACCAGATGTTATCTTTTTGCCCACGATAACCGACTAGGCGGTTGATGCTCTTCATCAGCTTCATCAAATCACCACCTTTTTCGTCAACATCTTCGTCATCTTGCGCCAATGCTGCCACACGCTCTGCCTGTTGCGTGCCCCAATCGAGCAATATTTTGGCTTCGGCGTCGGCCAGATTTTCGGTAAGCGAAAGGCGGTCCAGGATTTTTCCGATTAACTTGTCAGCATACTTGCTCTGGAAATCTTGAGAATCCATGATTAATCCTCCTTTTTGTTTGGTTCCACAAACACTGTAGCGTTCATCAATCGGTACGATTGACTCTAAGTCAGGTTTTCTTTGTTCTTAGGTGCGCCGTAAGTATCCATTACCTTGAGCAGATTTGCAATTCACCTGTTTTGGTTTTAGGCTGGTCAGGGCATATGAACACCAAACAAGGACGGATTACTATGCGAGAAGTGGTCATCGTTGATGCTGTGCGGACTCCAATAGGTCGATTAGGAGGTGCCTTGGCTGATATGCGCCCAGATGATATGGCGGCGCGTGTCATACGAGCACTGGTAGACCGGACGAATATCCCCTGCGATGAGATTGAGGAAGTGTATCTGGGATGTGCGAACCAGGCCGGCGAAGATAATCGCAATGTGGCGCGAATGGCAGTGTTGCTAGCGGGTTTACCAGAGCATATTCCGGCTGTGACACTCAATCGACTCTGTGCATCCAGCCTAAACGCGATTAATCAGGCAGCACGGAATATCCGGGCGGGAGAGGGTGATATTTACATCGCGGGTGGTGTCGAGAGCATGACGCGCGCGCCGTATGTTATGCCTAAAGCCAGCCGTGCTTGGGGTGTTGGTGGGAAGCCGCAAGTGTGGGATACGACGCTGGGTTGGCGGTTCCCGAATCCAGCGATGAAAGCAATGTTCCCGCTTGAGTCGATGGGGGAGACTGCTGAAAACATCAACGAGCAACGGCAGACACCTATCAGCCGCGAGGCGCAGGATGCCTTTGCGCTGGAAAGTCACCGACGGGCAGTGGATGCCATTAACACCGGGCGTTTTCATGATGAGATTGTGCCGGTAGAAATTCCACAACGACGCAGCGACCCTGTGATTGTCGAGCATGACGAACATCCGCGCTACACGTGGAGTGATGATGTGGCGGTACTGGCAACTTCGCTGGAAAAACTGGCGAGATTGAGACCAGTTTTTCGTGAAGGCGGAACCGTGACGGCCGGCAATTCGTCAGGGTTGAATGATGGTGCGGCGGCGATACTAGTGATGAGTGCCGAAAGAGCCGAAGCATGGGGATTGCGGCCAATGGCCCGTTGGGTGGCTTCAGGAGCGGCGGGCATTGATCCACGAGTGATGGGGCTGGGGCCGATTCCGGCGACACGCAAAGCATTGAGCCGAGCCGGATTGACGGTTGATGATCTGGATTTGATTGAGCTGAATGAGGCATTTGCTTTGCAATCACTGGCAGTGATGGATGAGCTGGGCCTTGACCCGGCGCTTACTAACGTGAACGGCGGCGCAATTGCCTTGGGGCATCCACTAGGGGGCTCCGGAGCGCGAATCATGACAACGTTGTTACATGCGATGAAACGTCGCAATGCGCAAGGTGTATCGCTGCGTTATGGGTTGGCGACGATGTGCGTTGGAGTGGGTCAGGGAGAGGCGACTGTTGTTGAGCTTCTCTAGTATTCGCTCACCTGTTCTATTATAATGGGCGTTATGAATCAACAACTCTTTGTATCTCACGCGACAAAAGATGATGAAACGGTCAGCCGATTATGTACTGATTTAGATGCGACGGCGGGCTGCAAGTTTTGGGTCGATCATCACCATTTGAAACCGCCGGAAGATAACTGGCGCGGCGCGATTCAAGATGCACTTCAGACCGCCGGGGCGGGCTTGCTGGTGCTATCACGTAATTCGGTCTCTCGCCCGGAAATCGTAGCAGAGTGGACATATCTGCTCAATCTAGGACGCGGGTTGTTCGTCGCCAAAATCGACGATGTGCCGATTGAGGACATTGATTACCGGCTCCATTTAGTGCAGTGGATTGACCTCTCACAGGATTGGGAAGCTGGAGTGAAGGCATTGGTGGCAGCAATCCAGGGCGAACCAGTGGCGAACGATGCGCCAGTGCGGGTTGTGCGACATGTGACGGGGCATATTGATCGCAAGCTGCGGGCGATTCCCATCAGCGGGCGTGGCTATGGGCTGTCGGTAGTACAATCTCGCCTCAAGTGTGGCCCGACAATGATTCTGGGTATTGGCGGCATTGGCAAGTCGCGGGTGGCAGCGGAAGTGGTGATGACCAGCCCTGAATATCAGGGCGCGGTCTGGCATTCATGCAGTGATGTTTCACGCTCGGAAGATGTGTTGCATCTGATTCGCCAGCATTGTGAATTGCCGCCTGATACACCGCGTCATCACACACTGGCGGCGTTGAAAAATGCACTATGCTTGGTTGTAATTGACAATGCGGAAACCGTGATAGATGAGAATCGTCCTGACTATGTGCGGCTTATCGAAGATTTGTATGAAGCTGGGGCACAGGTATTATTAACCAGCCGTATTGAATGGGAGGAGTTGGCAATTAGCGAGACCTATCGCCCCCAACGTCTTGGCAAATCTAACGCGGAACAACTTCTGCGCGATATGGAGGTGGCGTTTAACTCCCCACATAATCTGGGACGTTATGCCAAACGTATGGCGAATGCAGCTCGTTATCATCCGGGATTGATCGAGTGGGCAGTTCGACAAACCAAGCGTTTTCCGCCTGAACGTGTGATTAATCACTTGCGGCGCTTGCGAAGTCGGAAAATGCAGGCGGCACTGGATGAAATGTTGCATAAGACAGTGCGCCAGATGACTCGACGCGATGGTAAAGAAGCCCGTGATGCGCTGCGGCGGATTGTGGTGTTTCGGGGAGGCTTTACGGTTGAGGCTTTGCAGGCGGTGTTGGGTGGTGATGGAGACTGGGTCGATCATAGCCTGGATGTGTTGTTGACGTGGCAGTTTATACGGCTAATTGTTATCAAGGGGCAGACTCGCTATTGGGTCGATCCGTTGGTTATTGAGTGTATTGAGGCAGATGAAGCGACCCGCCCCCTACACTTTACCTATTATAAAACATTGGCCGAGCGCCAACATGAACTAGGTGACTATCGCCCGCTGGTTCCCGAAATCGCCAATCTGGAAGTGGCACGATCCTGGAATGAGGCGTTCGCTATATGGCTAGACACAATCTGGCCCCAGATCACAGCGGCGAAGATGCGATAGAGCGGAGAAATAAGTTGGATTTGAAGGAAGCTATCGCCAAATATCAAGTGGCGTTGCAGGCAGCGGAATCAGGCTCGGAGGCCTATGCACGCATCCAAGCTGATTTGGGTGATGCCTATGCCGATCTGGCGCAGATTGAGAATCGGGTGGAGAACCTGGAACATGCCCTGATGGCGTATCAGGCGGCGTTGCAAGTCGGTGGAGATGGGGTCATCTATAACAATGTAGGCAATGTCCATTGGCAATTGTCCGAAATCAGAGATCGCCGGGAACATGTCTCGCAAGCGATTCAGGCGTATCGTGCTGGCCTAGCATATTGCAACGCTGATGAAGTGCCCACAACATATGCCACACTCCATAGTAATCTAGGGAGTGCGTATGTGGCGTTGGCGGAAATCGAGGATGAGAAGACCAATTTGGATCGGGCTTTGCATGCTTACCAAGAGACGCTGCTCTATACCAATTCGGAAACCTCACCCGCGACATATGCCACGCTCCAAAATAACCTGGGGAATGTGTGCCGTCGGTTGGCCGCGCATGAAGATCGCGAGATCAATTTGAAGCGAGCACAGACAGGCTATCGTGAAGCATTGCGCTTTTTTACATTGCATACCGCTCCACTGATCTATGCGACGTTGCAGGCCAATTTGGGCATTGTCTATCAAGATATGGGGGATTTAAGGGAGGCAGCGTTATCCTGGCGCGAGGCAGGGGTTATTGCCGAGAAAATGGGCGCAGAGGAAGAAGCCTCATATTTTCTGAATCTGGCCGCGCAAGTGCAAGCTCAATTGGGAAAAACGGACGAAAGCGATTGACCTCATGCCCGTGAATTATGCTAAAGTGAAGCCCCAGGTCGAAAAGATGGGGCGCATGATCGCTCATAAAACGCAAGATTTAAGCGAACGTGCCCGAACTGCCTTCGACCAGTTTATGGCGTTGCCAGATAATGCCACGCTTCAGGAGCGGGTGCAATTGGCGCGAGATCGAGACGCGGGTTATCGAGGTGTGGCTCCACTTGCAGTGGATGGTGAACCGCTGAATGGACGCTTTGCAGTACCAGCGGCTCCGTCTCGTGCTTCGATTTTGGCGGCAGATGGGTCGCAGATTTATCCAGATATTCATGGCGCGGCGCAGTATTACCTGACCAATGTGGCGGTCTTCACGTTTTTCCATGGCGAAGATCGCTTGCCCGTCGAATTTAGCGAACCGCATCTGGCCTATGCTGATAGCTTGATTCGGGATCATTATGACCAGTTGGTGACCAATGCAACGGTTAATGGACGGCGCACTGTCAAAGAAATGCAGATGTTGGCACAGTTTGCCTGGGATCAGCGGGCGATTGATGCGTCATTGGTGGCATTGTTTGACGGACGATTGCTATTTTGGCTGGGTAAAGATGTACCAGAAGCCAGTAGTCTTGAAAAGGATTATAAAGCTGGACTTGTCCGGGTTCACGATACTCATCATTGGATGGTTAATCAGCATGGACACAATGCCAGTCTGGTGGGCTATGTTGATCGTCCCACCAGTCGTTTTGTGACAGCATTATTGCAGTTGATGTTGCTTGATCCTGCCCAGGTCACACGCGGCGAATTGCGAAAACCCGGTAGTTATGAAGGATTGGATGATCGCTGGTTATTTGAGCGGCTGCTGCAATTTGGCGAACGTTCGGCGCTGATGATCCAGCAGAGTCCACAGAATAAGGCTTACCGGCAGCGCGGCGAGAATTATGAAATCGCTTTCATTTATTTGAATGTCGGGCGTCCGCATCTTGCCAGGGTCGAGATGCCGATGTGGGTGGCGCTCAATCCCCAGGCGGTAGACGAAATTCATGCTGTATTAGTGGACCAATGCCGAATCGCAGGACATTATCCCTATGTATTGACTCGTGCCGATGAACTGGCGGTGGTGCAGACTAATGACCGGCAAACACTGGAAGAATTGATCCGCCAGGAATTGATTCGTAACATGCAACAGCCAGAGGTATCGGGCAAGCTCATGGGGAAATTTCAGGCACGGGCTGGCCGTCAACGGTTTGAACTGAAAGGGTAGGGGCATGATTGAAATTGGGCAGGTATTACGCGCCAGCACCGAAGGTTTCACCTGTGGCACACGAAGTTCGGAACTGGAGTATCCGGCGTTTGGTGCATTCGTCATCACGCGGGATATTGCTGGCGGGGTTGACCTGACGGTGGTGGGTGTTATCACGGCCATTCGAGTCGATGATGATCCGCTGGTCCGCCAATTGATTATGGCGAGTGATATGAATCCGGCGGCGATCCGTGACCAACGTGAAAATCGTATGGTTCCCATTGAGATTGACGTTTTGAGCGTGGGGTATGTCTTTCAAGGACAGGCGGTTCACACACTGCCGCCACGTCCACCCATGAGCCTAGATTCAGTCATGCTCTGTGATGCGGAACAAGTGTTGTATTTCACGGAGCAAATTGGCTTTTTACGGTTGGTCCTCAATGCGCGGGGTGTGGCGAATAATGCTGAATTGCTGGCGGCAGTAATGCGTCATGCGGCGGAAGCACGACCCCCAGAATTACGCTATGATTTTCTGGTCGCAGTTGGCCGAGAAATCACACGGATGCTCAGTCATGATCCCCAGACACTTCAACATGTGCTATTATTGATCCGGCCCACTGAACCTTGAACTAAGTTTTTATTGTTGATCCTACAGCTACCTGCCCGTTTTTCCAGGTGTTGACTGTCCATTGGTGCGATGCCTGTTGATACATTGTTGTTGTATAACAAGATGGGTAGTGTTGTGGCACTTACTATAATTTGCTGACTATATCTGGACAGATAGTGGAGTAATTGAATGAATTTCCATGCGGCTGGCTGGTTTCGCACGATATATTCCAGCACATCTTCAGAGAATCAAAAACTGGATTGGAAACTGTTGCGGCGGGTATTTGCTTATTCCCACCCCTATCGTCGCAGAATCGCCCTGATGTTTGTGACGATTGTAATTTCGTCATTTTTGGGATTGGTCGCGCCGTTAATCCTGCGCGAGATCATTGACAATGCGTTGCCAGAGCGTGATCTGGGGTTGCTGACGCTGTTGTCAGTGCTGCTGGTTGTGGCTCCGTTGGTGAATGCGGCGGTGTTGGTGATTCAACGCTGGCTGAATTCGTCGATTGGTGAAGGATTGATTTATGATCTGCGAGCCGGGCTATTTGCTCATATGCAGAATATGTCGCTGCGATTTTTCACGCATACCAAAACGGGCGAGTTGATGAGCCGCCTCAACAATGATGTGGTCGGCGCTCAACGGGCAGTCAATACCACGCTGGTCAGCATCGTAACCAATTCGGTATCGGTAATTGCAACGCTGGTGGTGATGTTGGCGCTGGAGTGGCGATTGACATTGTTGGGGTTGGTGGTTATGCCGTTGTTTGTGCTGCCAGCCAAACGCATCGCGCCTATTTTGCGAGGTATTACCCGTCACCAGATGGAAGAAAACGCCAAAATGAATGCGTTGATGAATGAAACGCTCAATATTAGCGGTGTAATGTTGGTTAAGTTGTTTGGGCGCGGTGATTCAGAGAACCGACGTTTTGAGCAACGAGCGGCCTCAGTGCGCGATGCTGGCATCCGGCAAGCGATGGTAGGCAGTATGTTTTTCGCGTTTTTGGGTTTGATTGGCGCAATTGGCACGGCCATTGTTTATTACGTCGGTGGGCGGCTGGTGCTGGACGATGTATTTACCATCGGTACGATTGTTGCATTCGCGGCGTTGTTGGTGCAACTTTATGGGCCGTTGCAGGCATTGGTCAATGCGCCAGTGGATTTTGTCACATCCATGACCAGCTTTGAGCGTGTGTTTGAGGTGCTGGACCTACCAGTAGAGATTCAGGAGAAGCCGAACGCTCTGGTGTTGGAGGCAGCCGAAGGTCATGTTGAGTTCGAGGATGTGCGTTTCCGTTATGATGATCGCGTGGGTGGGCTATCGAACGTGACGCGACATGCCAGCATGTCCAATGTCGAGCGTGTGCTATCGGGAGACACGAAATCAAAGAGCAATGGCAAGGCTAATGGTGGCAAACCCGACCAGGGTGAAGATGATGCGACGTCGCAGGCGCGTGTCTGGGCACTGGATGACGTCAGCTTTTCGATTAAGCCGGGTCAATTGGCGGCGTTGGTAGGGCCAAGCGGAGCCGGTAAAACGACCATTACCTATCTGTTGCCTCGCCTCTATGATCCCACCGAAGGGCGCATCTCGCTGGATGGGCATGATTTGTGTGACTTGACGCTGAAATCACTCAGTCAACATATCGGGATGGTGACGCAGGAGACCTACCTGTTTCATGATACGTTACGGATGAATTTGCTGTATGCGAAGCCAAACGCCACCGATGAGGAGCTGGAAGTCGCGTGCCGGGCTGCGAATATCCACGATTTCATTATGGGATTGTCGGAAGGTTATGACACAGTGGTTGGTGAGCGTGGCTATCGTTTGAGTGGTGGCGAGAAACAACGGATTGCCATTGCACGAGTATTGCTCAAGGATCCGAAGATTTTGGTGTTGGATGAGGCGACCTCACATCTCGATTCGCAATCAGAAGCACTAATCCAGGCGGCGTTGAAAGAAGCCATGAAAGATCGAACAAGTATCGTGATCGCCCATCGCCTGAGTACAATTCTGGCTGCGGACCTGATTCTAGTCATGGATCGTGGCCGCGTGATTGAGCAAGGCACGCACGAAGACTTGCTGGCGCAGGGTGGCAAATATACCGAACTGTATGAAATACAGTTCAGCCGTGAAGCAACAACGATTTAGCGATGATGAGGACGGGTTTTTGGCCCGTCCTTTTTAGATCACATCAATCGGGATGTGGATAGCTCGCATCGGGCCAGTATCAGACCCAACTGTGATGTCAAAATACATCCCACCAGCCCATCTGGGTTCATCCAGTTCAAACATCTGATAAGTCTCAACTTGTATCCTTAGCTGTTGGTATCCTTCAACTGGCATCAGTTGAACTTGCGTTGACACGATGGGTTGCTCGGCTGAGAGACGCAGCGTGAATTCGCTAGGAGAGACATAGCCTTCGTA
Organism: Aggregatilineales bacterium; assembly: GCA_965215855.1. Classification (GTDB taxonomy): domain Bacteria; phylum Chloroflexota; class Anaerolineae; order Aggregatilineales; family J027; genus J027. The sequence continues at coordinate 3,096,596 of CBDCER010000003.1, forward strand.
GGCGGTAATGCGGAGGTAAATGTCAGCAGACTGCTTCGGCGACGCTGTCTCGATAGGATTGAGACCAATCATCCAGGCGGTGTGGGTACTGGCTGGTACTTGGGCGGGAATTACTGCACACAAATCATAGTCAATTATTTTCTGGGAATTGTCAGCTAAGGATGTGTCGATGATACCTGATCCCATCATTTCGAGGGCTTGAGTGCCTTTGGGTGTCAGTGAATAGAAACGTGACGCATTCATCGACAGAAAATGCCGGGTCACCAGGCGCTTGAGAGCCTTGCCTAATGAGCGGTCTGTGAGACCAGTTCCTGCCTTCATCTGCGCAACATCAGATGAACCGGTTGGGTCTTGTGACATATACATCAGTACAGTCAGGGCTTGATCGGGCAAAGTCGAGAGTTCATGTTGGAGTGTCATATAAGCAATTATCCTGAACGGTTTTTGCGTTCAAGTGTAATCAATTGCGTGGATGATGACAAACGAAAATAGCAAGACGGCTAATCTACTGATCAACCGCCTTGCATGGTTTTTAGGAGAAAATTTCGTCGTACACGGCTTTTGTTTCTGGACTGGGTTCCAAACCATGGCTCTTTAAGATGTCGGTGAGCTTCTGAAAGTGAGAAGCGGCCTCGCTGCGACGACCAAGCTGGGCATAGATCTGCATGATCTCACAGTGAATGGGTTCATATAGCTCATTTTCACTGGCAGCTCGTTGCAGCAGCGCCAGTGCCTGCTCTGCGCGACCTTCTTCAAGACGAACACGGGCAATGTTCGTCATGGCTTCCAGATAGCCCGCCTGGAAATCGACGCGGCGCTCGACAATCCAGTCTTCGGTGTGTCCCTGCAAGAACGGTCCTCGATAGGCCTCAACAGCGGCAGTCCAATATGGCAGTCCTTCTTGCACATTAGCAGCTTCACGACCTTTGACGAGATTGGTGATGAATTCTTGAATATCGTAGACAACCGACGCGTTAGGGTTGATCTGATAGTATGTATCTTTGTGAACCAGTATGTCGAAGTCCAGGGCTTTGTGCAAGCGCCGCTTGGTTACATGGAAAACATTGACAGCCTGGTCGTTGTCAAGATCAGGCCAGAATGTTTTACATATTTCATAGCGGGTCACAATGGGACGATCCAGCACGAAGAAAAAGAGCAGGCGTGGCAGGTGGCCTTCCCAATCGCCTATCGCATCGCCGTCTTTTTCCACAAAGCCCGGACCGAGCAAAGCCGTCCGCAATTCGGCCTCGGCATCGTCAAAGGGTAACCGGTAGAGGTTCTCATAGATGAGTTCGGTATCCTTCAAAATCACAGCCTGATTACGAGCGATCATGGAAATCCATGGCATCCGTGGAACTGTACGGCCATTGATAATCAGTTGGCAGTGGGGGGGTAACCAATGCACAATGCGTTCCCAAAAAACCTGGATATCGTCAGCATGAGTGGCCGCGTCGAATTCATCAATAATCAAGATAAACGGCTCATCACTAAGTTCGTTCAAGTCAGCGATAAAAGCATCAACCAGGGTTTCAGCGTTGGATTTGGGGTTTTGCCATTGTTGGAAGAGATGGCGCCCGAAGGTGGGATGCTGGGTGGACATATCGTGACAAAAGCCATCCAGAAAAGCGTCTAGATTAACGTCATCGGCTCCCATCGCATAATAGAAAATCGGCTTGGGTGTTTCATTGAGCAGATGGGCGATCAACATAGACCGAAAACGGCTTTCGGGGTGAAGCAATACAACTTGCGCGTCAGCACCATAATGCGCGAATGCATCATAGACTTCGGCGACTAAGGATTGCAATGGCATAGAATTTTCTCCTGGTGTTTGAGACTCAATTTTTAGATAATGAATATCACATTCCGCAGTATAAATGAATATGTTACTTTCGACAATAGTCAAGTAGTAGCGGACTTACAAAATTATATAAAACACGCAATCAAAATTGCGAGCTGATGCTTTTATGAGAGTGTATAGCAGAGACTATAGTATCTCCGAATAATCTGTGAAAACAAGACGAGTTTTCTTGCTTTCGATTGCTCATGAGCGGTATAATGCGGGTGGGTTAACAAAAGTTTAAGCCAATAAAAAAGGAGGAAGGCGCTCCATTGCGCCATAATCTTATGCTAAAGTTGCTGAAGCGGATTTTTGCATTCTTAGGGGCGACAGGAACCAGTGTGATTTTTGGATGGTGGTTATCTCAGCGTCGTCAGCAGAAAGAATTGCCAGCACCGCCTCAACCCAGGCCTCTGATGCCACCAGAAGCGCCTGAACCAAAAATCACATTGCCGCCGGAGGCTTTTGAGGATCTCGCGCCGGAGAATGTTGAGCCTGCCGTTGAGGAACTTCCCCCTACATCTCTAGAAGAAGAGACCATTGAGGGCGTTATTGTTGAGGCCGCCGAGGTGCCAGTTGATGATCTGACCATGATTAAGGGAATTGGTCCTAAATTCTCAGAGGCGTTGGCTGCCATCGGCATCAGTCATTTTGACGAATTAGCTGGTGCAGATGCTCAAGATGTGAAGAATCGGTTGGGTAAACCTGTCTCATTGCCACAAGTGAAAACCTGGATTGAAGCAGCCAGAGAGCGCGTAAACAACCAATGAGTCTACGTCCAACCAATATCACCCTGGACCGGACACAGCATAAGTTGATTATCGACTGGTCTACCGGCGAACAGTGTGAATACACGTTATCAGTGTTGCGCGAAGCTTGCCCATGTGTAGAGTGTCGGGGCGGGCATCACAAAATGGGTATTGAAAACACACCCTCAAATCTTAACCTGTTGCGATTAGAACCGGCACGCTCGTATGGAGTTGAGAACCTGGAAATAGTGGGCAACTATGCCTTGCAATTCTTCTGGGACGATGGACACCATTCGGGTATTTACACCTGGGAATATCTCCATCATCTTTGTACCAAGTTGCAGTCGGATGAGGAAGCTGAATGATGGACGATCTGTTTGAACAAGAGGATATGTTCTCATTATCCGAGATTGACCATTTGCGGGTTGAAGCATTGCAATTGTACGACAAGTGCCTGGCCGAAGGTAGCGCAACGCATATGTTCCGTTTTATTGAACGGCAACTGTCTGCCAGTGTGCCGCCCATGACATTGTTGCGAAGCATGGCTGATGATCTCCAGCAGCGGTTATTTGCATTGCGCGAAGATCACTTCAATGTCCGTGAGAAAGTCGTGAATACCTTTCGTGATGTATATCATGTCGATGTTTCACCGTTGATACCACCTGATCAATTAGAGGTCTATCATCGAATAAAGCCCCAGGCTGTCTTGGATTACGTGGGACAACACGGGCTGTCATTGGCTCCGCAGGAGAAGACTCTCTTGGTCAACATGGTGCGAACATCGTGTGATATGGCGGCCCAGTTATATACCGATATCAAACTGACACTGGATATTTTTGATATGCTGGTGGACTGGATGTTGGCGCTCAGTACCAAATTCTCGCGGGTTGGTGGGTTGTGGATTCCCTTCGATGGCCTGCTCAACGTGCCCGATGACGATATGATTCATTAGATCAGGGTAGTATATGCCACTTTATGACGACTATCTGAATGAAGTGCTGTTGAACAGCGACGAGATCCAACATCGCGTGCGTGAATTGGGACTAGCCGTGACCGAAACCTATGCCACTTCCTCGAATCTGTTGTTGGTTTGCATTCTTAAAGGCGGCATCATGTTTCTAACCGACTTAATGCGCCATCTTGATGTGCCTCACTCGATTGATTTTATGGCGGTCACCAGTTATGGAACAGGCGTGCGCCAAACTTCGGGCCACGTCCGCATTTTGATGGATCTGGATTTGGATATTCGTGGCCTGGATGTGTTGATTGTCGAAGATATTATCGACAGCGGGCATACCTTGAATTACTTGATGGGACAATTGGGCGCTCGTGAACCGGCCAGCCTGAAAATTTGTTGCCTGCTTAGTAAACCGTCACGCCGAGAGGTCGATATTCCGATTGATTTCCTGGGTTTCGAGATACCTGATAAATTTGTGTTTGGATATGGGCTTGACCTGGATGAGAAGTTTCGCAATTTGCCATTCATCGGAGTCGTGAATCCGGGAAGCTATTTTGAAACATAGTCATGCGATATGGGCAATATGAGTATCATACCCATTATTCCTAACCGCCCAATGGAGTGGCCGGAACTCGTTGATGAGATTCGGTCACTTTTGTATGACGAGGAGATATATCTGGTCGGCGGGGCTGTGCGTGACGTTTATTTGCGACGTCCAGTGCATGATTTGGATATGGCTGTATCCGGTGATGGTCGCCCCATTGCTCGCCGGATTGCCAATGCGTTTGATGGTGCGTATTATGCGCTGGATGCCAGCCGGGGCGTAGGGCGGGCACTAATTGATTGGGCTGGTGTGCGATGGACAGTTGATGTTGCTCAGTTTCGTGGCAATGATTTGCTAGCCGATTTACGGGATCGAGACTTTACCGTCAATGCAGTGGCGGCGGACTTGCGTACCCCGCAACATGTGATTGACCCTCTCGGCGGTTTGGGGGATATGGAAAGTCGGATCGTGCGTTTATGCCGTCCCGATTCGATTGCACGAGATCCGGTGCGGGCACTGCGGGCGGTACGATTGAGTCTGGCGCGACAGATGCGGATTGCACCGGAGACCAAGAATGCAGCCCGGCACGATGGCGCACAAATACTCCAAGTGTCGGCAGAACGTATCCGCGATGAGTTGTTTAAGTTGTTGGATGGTCCCAAACCAACGGCAGCAATTATGGCCCTAGATTCGCTGGGATTATTGCAATTGATATTGCCCGAGACATCAGCGATGAAAGGTATTCATCAGAGTCCGCCACATGTGTATGATGTGTGGCGACATACTTTGAGCGTGATTGATTTTTTGGACAAAGTGTTGAAAACGGTTGAGGGCGGCTCTGTTGATTCGGCGAATTTTGCGCTCGGCATGGTCGTTTATACGTTCTCCCATCTGCGTGGAGATTTGCGGGAGTATTTGCGAATCAAATGGCCCAATGAACGCACGCATCGCGCCCTGCTGGTGTTAGCAGCGTTGGCACACGATGTTGCCAAACCGCTAACACAATCAGTGGGTGGCGATGGGCGTATCGACTTTTATCGGCACGAAGAGCAGGGCGAAAGTATTGCCGGGCGGTGGGCTGTGAATTTGGCCTTGAGTAGTGACGAGATGGCGCGTTTGCAAAAAATCGTGCGTCATCACATGCGCCCGTTTCAATTAAGCCAGAATAACTATCAGATCAGTCGCCGTGCTATATATCGTTTCTGGCGAGATTTAGGCGCAGCGGGCGTTGATGTTTGTTTGCTGACGATGGCCGATCACCTGGGCAAAGTAGGAGCGACTCTGGATCAGGAGACATGGTTAGCCTATTTGCAGATGATTCGCGTTTTGCTAGAGGGCTATTTCCGTGAGCGTGAAGTGATGGTCGAGATCACGCCTCTGGTGAATGGGCATGATCTAATGAAGCACTTGAAAATGAAGCCTGGCCCGCTACTTGGCAAATTGGTCGCTGCACTACGCGAGGCTCAGGCGTTGGCTGAAATCACCACATCAGATGAAGCGTTAGAATGGGCGGCGCGATGGCTGGAAGACCGCCCGGATATGACGTAGAACATATTGAGAAATTAGCCACGTCAACAGCGTCATTTGCGTTGGTTATATTCTGTTTGTGCTTGTTCCTGAGCCACGCCCCAGGCTTGCTTGATCTGTTTTTCGTCCCAATTCTTGTATTCAGAAATTTGAGCCAGCGGGATCAGTTCGGTTGGGGGCGGATAGCCGTATCCGACGACATCGACATAGGCATACAGGATGCTTTCTTCCAGGGGATCGCTGTGGGTTGCATCGTTGACCCTGTTATCGAAATCTGCGCACACCAGGTCCATGTGGGTCTCAATGCCATGACACTGGCAACGCCCCCTGAGTGGATTTGACTCGCTTTTTTGATAATATCTACATGGAACACATCCCAATGGAACACCGTGACCATTTGGCATAAAACCATCCTGATATGTTATTTTTGGGCGCGAATGACAATAAATCCCGGAAGTTCCATTCGCTCCGCATAACCTTCAGGATCAAGGGTTTTGTATTCCTCGGTTGGAAGCGGCTCAAGAATGTGATTGAGCAAGAACCCAGCGGACAACAGTGGATTGAGCATGGCGGATAGTGAACGACGATAGGCTGTCACTTTAGGACGTGGTTCGCCAAAACCACCCCATGCCGTTGTGTACAACGTGGTCTGGAAATAGGTGCTATCGTCAGGTACAAGCTGCCGTTCTTTAACCAAAATCCAGTCAAATGTCGGATGGGTTATTGAAAATATCAGGCTCAACGCGGAAAAGTGTGAAAATCGCATCAACCACCTCCATATTGGGCCAAAACCTGTAATCGAAAGATGTTGAAATTACGAAAACCGAAGGCACGACGGATGGTGGCACGGATCGCATTATTGATGCCTTCGACAAAGCCCTGGGTCACGCCATTGATGAAGTAATTGAGGAACTCATCCCACCAATTACGCAAGGTGTTGACGAACTTGAGTAAGCGCAGATCGCCGGTGGCCTGCACCTTGCAAATCCAGGCCTGTAGAAACCGGGTCGCCTGCTCACGGTTCTGGACTTTATCACAAATAGTGCGAAATTCCTCTTTGAGCAAGTACATGACCCGCAACTCAGGACAAGCCGCCAAGACTTGCTGGAGTTTGCTTTCTTCTTCGGGCGACAACTCATGACGCGCCTTCACTAGTATCCAGCGCGACCCTTTGAGGATGTCATAGGTCGGCGGATCGACTTGCTTCTGAAGGTGGCGGCGGGCTTGTGTTAGGCGGTCATTGAGTTGCTTCATCACATGGAAGCGGTCCGCGACCTGGCGAGCATGTGGTAAAGCCTTCTTGACAGCCTGGCGGTACGGTTCCCATAGATCGGTTGAGACGACAGTGATCTGCTCTCGATCTGGCTGCGCGTTGAACCACGCGATCAATGTTTCCTGCTTACGATCTGGCAACACTGCCAAAATGCAGTGCCTTTCCAAATCGGACAGGATCAATACGTACTGTTTATGACGCTTCTTGAGAGCCAGTTCATCGATCCCCAGAACCCGTACAGGATTCTGGGTTGGGCGTTGGATCGTGCGTTGAGCATAGGTCACAAATATCTCTTTGACCGTTGACTCACTCAAGTGTTCTTGTCGCGCCACAGCTTTGCGATCACACTGCAAACATTGTTCGTAGACATATTGCTCATAGCGTCGCGTTTGACGCCGCTGCTGATTGACACTCAGCAGGTTCTCGGTGAACGGGCGTTGGCAATGCTCACACCTGAAGCGACGCCCCATAAAATAGAGATTAACTCGTTTTCCCATCACACTCAGGTCGCGCACCCGGCGTTCCTTCTGCTGGTGAACCTGCTGAGACAAATACTCACAGTCGGGACACTGCGTGATATCGTAGCGGTGTTCACACTTCAGATGCAATGCTTCGCCCTCTAGCTCATAATGTGTCACGCGAAATTCTGGTAATTCTACCAACTCCGTTATGGTTGCGAGGCTGACTGCTGCCCATTTCCGTTCTGTCTCTGGCTTGACGCCTGCCGTTAACATCGCTATTGTTTCTATCTTGGCTTCTCCTGTGCTGGTTGTTGCTCTATAGCTTATAACACGGTGAAGCCTTTTTCACACTTTTCCGCGTTGACCCATAATTTTGTTCACCGAGAGACTTGTCGGGCATTGTATCTTCTATTCACCTGTTGCGTATTCAAAAAACAGCAACATCGTATTGCCATATTTGCGTTCGTCGTATTGCTCCAAGTGGGTTAGTTCGATAGGCTCTTTTTCGTTGGGATCAATTTGAAGGACAACCAGCGCATCAGGATTCAGATGAACCGGATTGGCATCCAACGCCATCAGTGCTTTTTTCCAGACACCTTGATATTGGGGTGGGGCGATGTAGACAATATCGAAAGCCGGAGCAGTCCTGCGCTTCAGGTAAGCCAACGAATTGGTATGCAAAACTTCGGCTTTCGCATCGAGGCGGGTGTGTTGCAGATTGTCATTGACGGTCTGGATCGCGACCCTGTCATTATCCAGAAAGCGTGCCAAAAGTGCCCCGCGGCTCAACGCTTCTATGCCGACAGCGCCGGTTCCCGCAAATAGGTCCAGAAAACGGCAGCCGGGTATGCCATTGCCCAAAATACTGAACAAAGCTTCCTTGACACGATCCATGATGGGGCGCGTGGTGTTGCCGGGCACAAGTTTCAGCTTGCGCCCTTTGGCGAGGCCAGCTATGACGCGATGACTCATGGCATGGCCTTCGTGGTTTCCACGGATTCGCGCACGGCCCGAATATTTGATTGGGGCGAGGTGGTCATCATCACGCAACCCGTCGAGAGAATCAGGCGGCGATAGTTGGTCAGTTCAAATGCACGGCGGGCCTGCTCGCGAACAGTGTGGGGTGTGCCATCATGCACAGTATCCCAACGACCTAATCCCCCACAAACGGCTCCTTTGAATTTCAATTTTCCAGCGGCAAGGTCGGGTTCGGTTTCCTGGTCGTGCCAATTGATGGCCTGTACCGGATAATCGGCAACGACATCAAACATGGGTAATGGACCGTGCAGGTGGAGCATGTTGAACCACCAATCCCGTGGCAGAGCTTCCAGGATTTGTAGGTCATAGGGGCGCCCAAATTCCTCATATTCAGCCTGACTGAGACGCTTGAAGGATGCGTGTTGGATGGCGTAGAAAATTCCCGCAACGCCCGATTTTTTGAGTGTGTCAATATATCGCAGGGTATTCTCAATAATGGTATTCAGGCCAGTCTTCAGGCGCTCCGGAGCGGTCCGCATGTGGGTAATCATCAGTTCTTCACCCGCGATGTTTTTGGCCTGTGCCAGTGGGCTGAAAATGGTCTGGATATAGGGTACAGCACCCTTAAGGGACTCTTTCATCAGCCGGATGGTTTCGACCTGAAGCCCCAAATGGCCTTTGTAGGGATCGAGGATACGCAGTTCAGTCCAATCTAATGAACGCTGAACGGCCCGCCGTGTGTATTGGCGTGTACCTTCTTCACTGCCCACCCATTGGTCCTGAACACCATAGTCGATCAGGCAATAGCTGGATGCGGGGGTGATTTTGATGAAATCAAAATCCCATTGACGCTGAAAATCAATACAGGCTTGCACCAGATCCGCGGGGCGTTGATCGTCGCCGGGCCAGTGTCGCCAGAGCGCAACTGGCACACGGTCGGTGGATTCTCCGGCGATAGTTTTTTCTAGTCGCTCGCGTTTCGATAGAATCATTCCAACATACTCAATTGTTGCTTGACCATGCGCGCCGTCATCTGATACCGACTGCGGCCACCGTCTTCAGCCTCCATGAGTTCGGTCAAGAGTTTCTGCAATTTGGAAAAGGTTGCTTTCGCACCTAGCGGATCATCAACGGCCCGCTGTGCTAAACCCATGCCATACAACGCATCAAGATTCTTGGGATCCTCGCTCAACACGTCGTTAAATCGTTTGATAGCATCGTCCTGATGACCAGCACGATGAGCTTTCCACGCTTCAGAAATGGCAGCATTAAGTTGCTCTGACATAATTTTCCCCTCAAGGAATTCTGAATATTTATTGCATTATAGCCGCTGTAGGCGCGTTCGCAAAAATTTCTTTCTAATCAAGTTCGAGTCGAAAATGGTGCTTTCATATGCCCTGTTGATCCGCATCGAATTATACCCACAAAATAGCCTGCTGACAGGTGTCATTGTGTTTTGGGTTGATTTAAAGTTGTAGGATGAATCACCTGCCAGTAAAATTTTTGTAGAAGATTGCAGTTTATTGCATAAAAATCATAGAAGGGAACATACGAATGCGGAAACAGGCTGTATTGATTACAGGGGCCAATGGCGAGGTGGGACATGGTCTCATCCAGAAATTTCATTCCATGCCAGATACGCCCTTAATCATGGCGCTTGATATTAAACAGCTAGACGATCATATTCTTGAATTGGTGGATGTACCGCTGGTGGGGGATATTCTAGATACAGCGTTGTTGGAACGTTTGAAGACAGAGTATGAGATCGACACGATTTATCATCTGGCGGCGTTGCTTTCCACCCGTGCCGAATTCAGCCCGGAGGCCGCGCATCGTGTTAATGTGCAAGGCACGGTGAATTTACTGCAACTAGCAATTGAGGAAGCCCGCTGGCGCGGGGTTTATGTGAAATTCATTTTCCCCAGCTCGGTTGCAGCTTATGGCATTGCGGATCTGAACGAAAAGAACAATGCACCGCCGGTTCAGGAAGATCAATTTATGATGCCGACCACGATGTATGGCTGTAATAAACTCTATTGTGAACATCTCGGGCGTTATTATACGGAGCATTATCGCCAGTTGGCAGCCACGTCCGAGCCATATGGTGTTGATTTTAGGGCGGTGCGATTCCCTGGCTTAATCAGTGCATTCACCTTGCCTAGCGGTGGTACCAGCGATTATGCACCGGAAATGATCCACGCGGCAGCCAAAGGCGAGGCTTATGTATCATTTGTGCGCCCAGATACAACTATTCCATTTATGGCGATGCCAGATGCTATCAAAACACTACTACTGTTGACGGATGCGCCCCGCGATGCACTGACACGTCGTGTGTATAATGTGACCAGTTTCAGCCTATCGGCGGAACAGGTCGCGGATCGAGTCAAAGCAGCTTTCTCGGATGCAGCAATCTCATATAAACCTGATGTTGGACGCCAATCAATTGTCGATAGCTGGCCTGCCCGTTTGGATGATCGTGCGGCTCGTCGCGATTGGGGCTGGAACCCTGACTATGATGCAGATGCCAGCTTCGCCGATTATCTGATTCCGAATATTCAGAAACGGTATCAAAGCTAGCACGCTGTCTAGGATGAGACAGACATTAGTACAAAATCCATAATCGACATTGGAGGCTGCACACGCTAGAATGTTCTGTTAGCCTCATCTGTGGGACAGGTATGAGGTGTCTGTCCCGTTTTATGTTGATAAAAATCAAGGAATATCGCACATGGCCGATTTCAAAAAGGACGAACTCCAGGACATGTATTACGACATGCTCCTGATCCGGCGGTTCGAGGAGAAATGTGCTGAACTGTACCAACAGGGCAAGATCGGGGGATTCCTGCATCTCTATATTGGGCAGGAGGCAACTGGTGTTGGAGCAGTGCGAGCTGTTCGTGAGCAGGATCATATATTCACCGCCTACCGCGATCATGGAATTGCGATTGCCCGGAAGTTGGACATTAACGCATTGATGGCAGAAATGCTTGGCAAGCGCACGGGCGTTAGTAAAGGCAAAGGTGGCTCGATGCACCTGGCCGATAGAGAGAAAAACTTCTGGGGTGGCTATGCTATTGTGGGCGGTCACCTGCCGTTGGCGGCGGGCGTTGCACTGCGGTCGCGTTATATGGATGAAGATTTTGCCGTATTGTGCTTTATGGGCGATGGCAGCACCAATATTGGCTATTTCCATGAAAGCCTAAACCTGAGTTCGGTTTGGGATCTGCCGGTGGTGTGGCTGGTCGAAAACAATCAATATGGCATGGGCACAGCGGTCGAGCGGGCATCGGGCGTGGTCGAAATTGTCAAGAAAGCATATGCCTATGGTGTGAAGGAAGGTCCACGCGCCGACGGCATGGATGTAATGGCGACCTATGAGGCTGTCAAAGAAGCGATGGAACATGCCCGCAAGCATGGCCCGGTGTTGATGGAAGCCATGACGTATCGCTTCATGGGGCACAGTATGGGTGATCCTGAACGCTATCGTACTAAAGACGAGGTGCGGCAATATCAAGAAGAAGACCCCATCGGACGTTTCGGCAAGTATCTTAAATCTAAACGCAAGGCCAAGCAGTCCGAGCTGGATGCGATGGATCAGAAAGCTGCCGAAACTATTGAGGAGGCAGTGCGTTTTGCCGAATCTAGCCCCGACCCCACAATGGACGATTTGTATGCGGATGTGTACGTATAGGCGGAGACCCGAAATATGGCAGAAACGAAACGAATGACGATCCGCGAGGCATTGAGCCGGGCATTACGTGAGGAAATGAACCACGATGAGCGCGTGTTCATCATGGGCGAAGAAGTGGGTGTCTGGGGGGGCACATACGCGGTGACACGTGGTTTTTATGACGAATTTGGCGAAAAACGGGTGCGCGATACCCCGATTGCCGAAATGGTGATTGCGGGGGCAGGTGCAGGAGCGGCGATGGCCGGGTTGCGTCCTGTATCGGAGATTATGACCATCAACTTTGCATTCCTGGCGCTGGATGCGATTGTAAATCATGCAGCTAAAGTACATTATATGTTCGGCGGGCAATTCACCTGTCCGCTGGTGATTCGCACGACGACGGGCGGGGGGCGCCAGTTAGGGGCAACACACTCCCATAGCCCCGAGATTATCTTCGCACACTTCCCCGGTCTATATGTGGCCTGTCCAGCGAGTCCCATTGATGCTTATGGCATGTTAAAGACAGCTATTCGTGACGAAAATCCGGTGCTGTTTGTGGAACATAGCACCCTTTATCAAAAACGCGGTGAAGTGCCCATCGATAATACTGATTTCACATTGCCAGTCGGTACCAGCAACCTGGTGCGTGAAGGGGGCGATGTGACGCTGGTAACGATCTCGAAGGGTGTTCACATTTGCGTGGAAGCTGCTGATGTGCTGGCTCAGGAGGGTATTGAAGCCGAGATTGTCGACTTGCGCTGGCTGCGTCCGCTAGATACCTCGTTGTTCATCGAGAGCATCAAGAAGACGAATCGCATGGTGGTCGTCGAGGAAGGGTTGCCGCAGTTCGGTATTGGCGCTGAGATTTCAGCACGAGTGATGGAGGAAGCGTTTGATTGGATGGATGCGCCGGTCAAACGTGTAACTTCGGATGATATACCTTTACCATATGCTCGCGAGATTGAACAGGCGGCCCTACCCAATGCCCAAAAAGTGATTGCCGCTGTGAAAGAGGTGCTTTGATGGCCGAAATCCTGATGATGCCCAAGATGGGCTTCGATATGCAGGAAGGAACACTGGTTCGTTGGATGAAACAGGTTGGCGAAGCGGTAAATAAAGGCGATGTGATTGCCGAAATTGAGACCGACAAAGCCACCGTCGAGGTCGAGGCTCAGGCATCGGGTATGGTTTTGCAGTTGATGGTTGACGAAAATTCAATCGTCGAGGTTGGGGCGGCAATAGCAGTCATTGGAGCTGAAGGCGAGTCAGTGGACGATGTAGCTGTATCTACCCTTGCGGCTGAAGATAAACCAGCCCCATCTGCGTCTGCGCCAAAATCTGTACCCGCCGTATCTACGACTCCATCTGCTCCACCGAGTGGTGGAAATGGTTATCCCGGTGGTGTTAAGGCTAGTCCTCTGGCACGGCGTATTGCCCAGGAGAAGGGCATCGAATTGACTCAGGTCACGGGTAGCGGCCCCGGCGGGCGCATCGTCAGGCGCGATGTGGAAGGATTTACACCTGGCGTTGAAGCTCCAGCGGCTCCGGTTGCTCCAGTTTATGCTGTGCCGGAAGGCATGGATTTCGAGGAATTGCCACTTTCACGGATGCGGAAAATTGTTGGCGAACGTACCCAAGCAAGTTTTCAGTTTGTGCCACATTTTTATGTCACCAATGAAATCGATATGGGGTCAGCACTATCTCTACGTAAGCAGATAAATGCCACATTGTCGCCAGAGGACAAAGTCACGGTGAATGATCTGATTGTGAAGGCAGTGGCCTTGACTTTGCGTGATTTCCCCAACCTGAACACGCATTTCCATGGTGACAAACTGATCCGGCACAAACGCATCAACATCGGGATCGCTGTTGCCGTCGAAAATGGGCTGATCAATGTGGTGTGTAAAGATGCCGATACCCGTACCTTATCCAACATGGCAGTCTCGAACAAGCGTATGATTCGCGGCGCACGTGAAGGCCGGGTGAAGCCTGATGATGTAGAAGGTGCTACATTTACGGTCAGCAACCTTGGCCCCTATGATGTCGAGCATTTCCTGGCGATCATTAATCCCCCGGAAGCTGCAATTTTGGCAGTGGGATCGGCCCGTGAAGTACCAGTCGTGGTCGATGGTCACGTGATAGCCGGTGTACGGATGAAAGCCACCGTCAGCGTCGATCATCGGGTGAGCGACGGCGCGGAAGGCGCACAGTTCATGCAGGCGTTGAAGACACTCCTAGAAAATCCGATGCGTATGCTCATCTGATTATCAGGAATATGATGATTAAGGCGGCAGCAGTGGAGCTGTCGCTTTTTTGTGCGTCAAACAGACGTCGAGAAAGCGTAGGGCATGGCCTGGAAATCGCCTGCCGAAACCGTTATCATAATAGCCAAGTTATTTAAAGTGGAGTTTACGTAGCAATGGGCATGAGATTAGGCGGCAAGCGGCGCGGTCGAGATACTGGTTTTCAATGGTTGATGATTGGCATTGTATTGGGCATGGGCTGTGCATTTTCGTTTGGCCTGGCTCTCTATGTGTTTGAAATCATCGAAGTTTCGATTGATGACGAGCCGCCGCCAACCGAGGTGGTTTTTGTCACGCTAGAATCGAGTGGGGAGACAGGTCCAGAAACGACAACTGAAGCTACACTGGAGCCAACAGTGGACATGACTACCCCGGATACGGTTGTGGATGAAGGTGATGTCACTGCAGATGTGACAGGTAGTGAAGAGCCGCCAGCAGTGTCTTCGCCGGCGCCAACCGCATTGCCGGGCGGCCCCACTGCCACTGCCACGATTGGTATTTCTGTTAACCCACCAGGTGGCGTGGATGATACCAGTACACAGGCGACACCCACCACTGATCCGGGTGTGCCAGTGGTGTCAATCTCGCCGGAATTGTCTGCTATCCGCACAGAACTGGTATTGGTTGATGGGGGTACGTTTCGGATGGGGACTACCCAAGATGAAGGCTCGGCGGCGGTGGCAGACTGTGTGAGCCGCGATACTGGCACATGCCAACCGGATTGGGTCGCCGACTCGATCCCTGCGCATGACGTGTATGTCGATAGTTTCCAGATTGAGAAGTACGAAGTCACAGTGGCACAATATGTCGCGTTTCTCAACTATCTGGTTGATCAGAGTCCTGGCACGCGTCCACACTTAACCGCTTGCAACGGCGGGCCATGCGTCTTGACCATTACGGATACTGGTGGTGAGAATAGTGATATTAGTTTCAATGGCGAACGTTATGAAATCCGGGCCGCGGTGGTAGATCGCTCCAACTACCCGGTAACTTTTGTGTTTTGGCAAGGGGCAGGCACCTATTGTGAAACGATCGGGCGCAATTTGCCATCGGAGGCTCAATGGGAACGCGCAGCACGTGGTCCACAGAATTGGATCTATCCGTGGGGCCAGCAATGGGATGTCAACCGCGCCAATACCTCACGTTACCCACCTAGTCCGCGTGCCACGTTGGAAGTGACTGCGCTGGCTGCCGAGGGCGCAAGTGCTTGGGGTGGCGGCGTGGTGAATATGTCGGGTAATGCAGCCGAGTGGACGAACGATTATTATTCGGCCACGCTTTACCAGACTCGCGCCAGTTCTGGGCAAGTTGAGCCTAATCCGACAGGCCCTGGCGGTGGTGATAGTGTGGTCGTGCGGGGTGGTTCGTGGGATACAGTGCCGTTATTTGCGCGTGCGGTTCATCGCCGCGATCTTTCACCCAGCAATCCCAATCCGGCAGTGGGTTTTCGGTGTGCAGCGGATGTAACTGCTTCCTGATTCGACTGGTTAAGTGGGGTATTGCGAGTTAAACTGGCTGGACACAAGAGATTGTCCGGCTGGTTTTGTATTAGGGAGGGATGTAGGAAGTCGTGACCGAGATTGTGGTACGCCAGGCGACGCTGGCGGATACATTTGCAATAACAGATATTTATTGTTCCAATATCGAAGGTGGCGTGTTTACCCGATGGAATGTAGATGGTACACGCACACCAGTTGCCTATGAAACATTGGGACTATTTGAGCGGTATTTGAATGGCGGTCCCTGGATGTCGGTGGAAACCTGTGCGGTGTGGCTGGCCCATTTATTGCGCTATGGTGATGAAATTCCGCTGGTGGCCGAAGCCGATGGCCTGGTACTGGGCGAAGCCGAAGTGATTATCGGCAACGAACCATCACCATATGGTCGTCATTTGAGCATTGCGACCCTGAAGGTGCATCACGATGCCACCGATCAGCAGCAATTAGCAAATGCGCTCATCAACTATGTGAAGGAAATGGCTCAGGTCATGCAGATACAGCAGGTGTTGGTTACCAACCCAGAGCCGATTGAATGGTACAGAGCGCATGATTTTCAACCGATGGCGGCGCGGCGTCTGGTGCAGCTTCCTGCCAAAGAAGGCCGGGTTGTCTATAAGGCGGTGCAGATGACGAACTTTGCACCAGATAGAATAGATGGGTGGGGAATGCCATTGGGGCGTTGGCAAAGTGCCCGCCATGAATGGTCGCGAATCTGGCCGGGATTCTGGAATTGTGTGCCGCAATTGGTCGAACCAGAAGTGGATCGGTTTGATATTGAATTGACTCGGCAACAGGCTATCTTATTACTAGAGCAGAATCGCCATCACCCACAGCGTGCATCGGTCTATTTGTGGACAGAGCGTTCCTTAAGTTCACACATGATCTCAGCTGTGCGTGATCGCGCCGCACGACATGGCTATGTAGAACTGGAGACCTGGGCGGATGATGCGGCGCTGGCATTGGTAGAAGGCGATGCTACGGATGTTTCTGATCCACATGTGCTTCTGGCCTGGCGTGTTTAGCACCTGGAGGATGGACTTGCGTCACCTGCATGAATCTTGCACAATGGGGGCAGCGTTAAGCCATTTCAGGAGCGTAGCGGATGCCTGATTCAAAACATCTTCAACATCACATCAACAGCGGCTTCATCCGCGTCGTGACGGATACTGATACGCATATCCCGGCTTTCTGGGCACACCCCACGACTGGCGGGCCGTTTCCGGGGCTTATTTTGCTGCACGATGATTGGGGGTTGGGGGCCGCAACTCGCGCTGCCGCCCACCGCTTTGCCGAAATCGGCTATTATGTCATTGTGCCCGATTTGTTTGAAGGCCACAGGGCTACCAGCCAACCGGAAGCCGATGAGTTGGAGAACCGTTTTAGGCCACTCGCGACACCCAAGGTGGCTGCGGGCCTGAATGCCCTGGAAACGCATCCGAAATGTAATTCTAAGCTGGCGGTTGTAGGCTGGGACTTGGGCGCAGAATTGGCGCTGCAATTGGCGCTGGAACGCCACGATGTTATGGCAACGGTGGCTGTTTCGGGAGACGCGACTGAATTTATGGGACATTTGGATGATTTGCAATGTCCCTTGCTGGTGATTTTGGGAGACGAGGACGAAATAACCAGGCGCACAGAGAACCTATTGCGATCAGAATTAGCGATGGTTGATGACTGCCATCAGATAGTCGTTTATGAAGATGCTTCCCATGCGTTTCATAATCATCTAACGCCATCGTATCATGCGGAAGCTGCTGAGGATGCCATGCAGAAGATTTTGGGCTTCTTGGAAACTTATCAGGGAAAGCCGCCTGCACCTGAAGAGGCGGCCCCCGGATTTTTCCGTCCAGGGCGTGTTTATTGAGAGAATGTCGTTAATAATCGTCGAAGCGTACTGTGGTGGCGAAAGAGGTGGTTGTAGTATGGTAATTTGCTCTAATTGCGGACATCAAAATTTGGAAGGTTCATTGTTTTGTGGACAGTGTGGTGTTGCGCTGACCTCAATTTCGGTTGGTACGAAGAAACTCGGTACCGATGAACTGGAGGCAGGTGGCGATAAGCTGGATGCTGAACACATAATATTCTTGCATGTGATGGGGCATGATGATCCAATTACCGTGCAGGTGAATGTGCAGATTGTATTAGGGCGCATCAGTGATGAGGCTGGTGGCGACAAAGCGCATCTGAACCTGGACGGCTATGGAGCTGAATCGTTGGGCATATCGCGGCGACACGCGTTATTATCACGTGATGAGATTCGGTTACACCTCAGTGACTTGGGTAGCACCAATGGTACATTTCTCAATGGTCAGCGAGTTGGGGAAAACGCATACGCGGTTGTGCGGGACGGTGATGAAATCCGCCTCGGACAAATGACCATGCGGTTATTTTTCAAATAGCCCTTCTTCTCCTATGTCGATTTGTCAAGTTTTTCAACCTGGTTGCATCCCATACGCCAAAGCCTGGACACTACAGAGAACAGTGGCGCAGGCTCGCGGTCGCAACCAGTGTCCTGATAGCCTGCTACTCCTGGAACATCCTCATACTTATACACTTGGATCAGGCGGGAAGCTGGCTCATCTATTGCTGGATGAAACCGAGCAAGCGGCGCAGGGTGTAACTGTTTTCCATGTTGATCGTGGCGGCGACATCACCTATCATGGCCCCGGTCAGTTGGTGGGTTATCCTATTTTGCAACTAAGTACCATTAGTTTGCGGACAGACGTGGTGGCGTATGTACGACGTTTGGAGGCAATATTGATACAGGCTTTGCTGCCATTTGGCATTATTGGTGAGCGCTTGGATGGATATACTGGTGTATGGGTGCGCGTTGATGACATATTACATAAAGTGGCGGCGATAGGCGTTAAAGTGACAGTACGTGGCGTAAGTTATCATGGCTTTGCGCTCAATGTGAATACGGACCTGAGTTATTTTCAAGGGATTATCCCGTGTGGTATCGCGGATAAACCTGTGACCAGTATGGAACAATTGCTGGGATATTCGCTGGATATGGTAGATGTTGCCGATTCAGTTCTGATGGCGTTCAGTGATGAGTTTGCCTATAAACTTCAGCCCGGCGATCAACAATTCTTGTACAGTATGGGTAATTCATTCGCACAAAGGAGCGATACAATTTATGGTGAAGGACTATGATGTTATTGTGCTGGGAGCAGGGCCAGGCGGCTATGTGGCTGCCATTCGGTCAGCCCAACTGGGTCTAAAGGTTGCCATTGTCGAGAAACAGTGGTGGGGTGGGGTGTGCCTGAACGTAGGCTGTATCCCTTCCAAAGCGTTATTGCGAAATGCAGAGCTGGCACATATCGTGCGTGACCGCGCCAAGGAATTTGGTTTCATTTATGATGGCGAGGTCCAGGTCGATTATAAGGTGGCTTTTAAGCGCAGCCGCAAGGTCGCTACTGGGCGCGTAAAGGGTGTGCAATTCTTGATGCGTAAGAACAAGATTGATACCTACGAGGGCTGGGCAACCATCAAGGATAGTTCTACGCTAGAGGTGGCGCTCAATGATGGTGGTTCCGAAACGCTGAAGACCAAGAATCTGATTCTTGCGGCCGGTTCCAATCCGATTACGTTACCGGGCACGACGATTTCTGAGCGTGTGACCACCTATTTAGAGGTTATTCAACGCGATACCTTGCCGGAGAGCATCATCATCATCGGGGCCGGAGCCATTGGTGTGGAGTTCGCCTATATCATGCACAATTATGGTGTGCAGGTGACGATGGTCGAGTTGCTGCCGCAGATGCTTCCTAGAGAAGATGCTGATGTATCGGCAGAATTGAAGAAGATTTATAAGCGTATGGGTGTTAATGTGCTAACAGATACCCGCGTGGAAGAAGTCAAAGAGCTGGCCGATAAGGTACAGGTCAAAGTTACCAAACCCGATGGGGCGCAAGAAACGCTGGAAGCTGGCGAAGTTTTGCAGGCAATTGGCTTCCGTCCGTGCCTGGAGGGGTATGGCTTGGAGAATATCCCTGGCTTGGAGACAGATGAGCAAACACGCGGCATCAAGATTGATGACCGGATGGCAACCAACGTTCCTGGCGTTTGGGCGATTGGTGATGTGACAGGTAAGCTGATGTTGGCGCATGTCGCTGAAGCAATGGGTGTAATTTGTGCTGAGAATATCGCAGGTGTTGAAACTATTACACTCGATTACGCCATGCTGCCCAGAGCGACCTATTGCAATCCCCAGGTCGCCAGCTTTGGCTATACCGAGGAAGAGGCGCGTGAGATGGGCTACGACATCAATGTAGCTAAATTCCCCTTCCAGGCCAATGGCAAGGCACATGGCTTGGGAGATTATGCCGGTTTTGTGAAATTGATCTCCGATAAAAAATATGGCGAGATGTTAGGCGCACATTTGATTGGGCCAGATGTCACTGAACTACTGCCGGAGTTAACGTTGGCGCGTTATGCTGAATTGACACCAGAAGAAATCGCTCGGAATGTCCATGCTCATCCGACGTTGAGTGAGGCCATCAAAGAAGCCGCACACGCCCTCGAAGGACATGCGATCAACTTCTAAGATGGTCAGCCAAATGATGAAGTTGCGGAGGATAAAACGGGACGGGTCAATAGCCCGTCCTTTTGATCTTGCGTAGAATAAATATGTAATAGGTAGAGGCCGAAAGGAACGAGTGCTGTGGGATCAGCGGAGACACTTGACGACTTGTATATCTTCGCAGGGCAATCCAATATGCCACTTGCTAAGTCGATTTGTACCAGTCTGGGTGCTGAACTCAGGACGACCTATTTTGATCGTTTCAGCAATGATAATTTGTGGGTGCAGCTTGGCACCAGCGTGCGTGGCAAAGATGTATATATTATTCAATCGCTGACGCCGCCGGTGCAGGATCATCTCATTCAAATGTTGATGATGATTGATATTGCCAATACGGGCGGAGCCAGCCGCGTGACGGCTGTTATTCCCTATTATTCCTATGGGCGCTCCGATAAAAAAGATGCACCGCGTATTTGTATCACGGCCCGGCTGGTAGCAGACCTCATCACGCAGTCCGGAGCAGATCGTGTGATTACTATGGCGCTGCATTCTGAGCAGGTTCATGGCTTTTTCAGCATACCACTGGATCATCTGACCAGCCTGGCGGTATTGTCGCGATATTTCCAACGCCAAGATTTGTCGGATACAGTGCTAGTGTCGCCAGATGTGGGATATGCCAAGAAAGCATCGCAACTGGCGAAACTGTTGGATATTCCACTGGCGGTCGGTACGAAATTTCGCCTCGCCGATTCACAGGTCGAGATTACCGAGGTGTTGGGCAGCGGAAAGCTTAAACGCCGGGCTATCATCATTGACGACGAAATAGCCACTGGCGGCACAGTGGTAGAGATGGCGCGGATCTTGCACGAAGATCATGGCGTGGAAGATTGTACACTGGTTTGCACGCATGGATTGTTTTCGGGTAATGCGGTGACGCGGATTAACGAAGTGCCCTATGTCACTGAAGTTGTCACGACTGATACGGTCTATACGCGGCGGGCTGCTGAAATCAGAAACCTGCATGTGGAAACCATTGCCCCAGTGCTTGCCGAAGGGATTCGATGCAATCATTTGGGACAGTCAGTGGGGAGTTTGTTCGCGTTCTGGCAAGATGAATCGTCCAGAGAAGACACACGCAAGCAACGTGCGAGCGTGATTAACCAATGAGCATGGGGGGCTATCTAGTGGTCAGGCGAGCCATGACCTCTGTGTGTGTGGGCAGGTGATTGGCTCCAGGGTGTTCGATTGCGATAGCGGCTGCGGCTGTGCCGTAGATCGCAGCTTCTACCGGATCGCCAGTTTGCCGGAAACGGATGAAGAATGCCGCTGCGATGACATCACCCGCACCTGTGGGGTCCACAACATGCGCTGGCGTTGCTGGAATCTCGATTTCGGCTCCCTCGTGGAATAGAACTGCACCATTGTAGCCGCGTGTATATAGTACCGTCGGCCCAGCAGCGGCATAGGCTCGGATGATTTCAGTATCATTGTTGACATCTTCATCGCTCAGAGAGATTGCGTGTAGATACGGCAGCAGGTCATGGGTATTTTGCCAGGGAACGTGTGTAACACGGTGGTTTTCATCCACACGACGCATCCAGCCTTGTGGAGTCGCTACCAGCCAGGTGTCATTCATAGCAGAAGTCAGCCCGGTGGTATCAACTTCATTTGTAACAGGAGCTAGGTGGATAATGTCAGAGGTGATCGCGAGTTCATTCAGCCGTGATATAGGAATATTATTGGCACGGGCAGGTTGAAGTTGCTGCCGATTGCCCAGAGAATCGTATTGATTGTCGAACATCGTGGTGTGGGCATGGGGCTGGATATACCAGTGCATCCGTGGATGGAAGGCTTCAATAGCCGGATCAGGCTGGCAGGAGGTCAGTGCATGGACTTCGGCCCCTATAGCGGCTGCGGTTAACCCGCTATAGGTGACCCCACCTCCCCAGCGGAACCCTTCGGGCACAATATCTTTTGAAATATGACCAAGAATTGCATACTGGAGAGGCATCGACATCGTTGTTAGACCTCATGGAAGTGGGCAAAGACCATCGGGCGGCGTTTGGTTTCGGTGTAGAGCATTTTACCAACAGCGGTCTGAACCTGCGACGCTCGGTTGCCATTTGAAGAGGACACTACCTGCCGTACCAGGTCGCGGGTAGCAGCGAACAATTCTTCCGCACTGCTCAGGTAGACAAAACCCCGTGAGATGATTTCTGGCTCGTCAACGAGTTTGCCCGTTTTGCGATTCACTGCACCGACAATCATCACAAATCCATCGCGGCCCAGCGATTCACGATCTCGCAGGACTGCCGGGCCAATATCCCCCACGCTGGAACCATCCACAAAGACGTACCCACCTGGAATGCGGGATCCAATGGTCATGCTGTTCTCTGTGAATTCAATAATCGTTCCATTTTCGATGACGGCGATATTCTCGGCGGGAATGCCCAGGTCCATTGCTAGCTCGGCATGGGAGTGCAAGTGGCGCAGTTCGCCGTGAACCGGTACGAGGAATCGGGGCTGCACCATGTTTATCATCAGTTTCATTTCTTCCTGGCTGGCGTGGCCGGAAACATGAACATTGGCTTTAGGATCGTAGATCACCGTTGCGCCGCGCTGAATGAGCTTGTTGGTGATGCGATGGACGACTTCTTCATTGCCTGGAATGGGGTGCGAAGACATCACAATGGTATCGTGGGGTTGCACATCCAACTGGCGGTGCTTGCCATAGGCCAGCCGCCCCAATACAGCCGAGGGTTCGCCCTGTGTGCCAGTTGCCATAATCACCACTTTTTCGGGTAGCAACTGTTGGCTTTCTTCAATCGTGATGATTTGATCCGGCGGAATATCCAGATAGTTTAATTTGCGGGCAATTTTGATATTCTGGGTCATCGAGTAGCCCGCCACTGCCATCTTACGCCCATACAATTCGGCGACGTTTGACACTTTTTGGATGCGCGAAATCAATGAGGCGAAAGTGGCAACAATGATGCGACCTTCGGCTTCACGGAATACGGTGTCTAGTGCGCTGTCGATAACAATTTCAGATGGAGTCCAGCCGGGCCGTTCAGAGTTGGTACTATCGGCTAGCAATGCTAAAACGCCTTTTTGTGAAAGACTAGCAATTCGGGCGAAGTCCGTCGGCCAACCGTCAACCGGAGTCTGGTCGAACTTGTAATCGCCAGTATGGACAATCAGGCCAACAGGCGTGTGGATACCATAGCCGACACAATCTGGAATACTGTGCGTAACATGGAAGCTCTCGATGGTGAAAGGGCCAAATTGCAGCGTGTCGCCTGCTTCAATGACGTGTAGCGGATGTTTCTTTAGTTTCGCGTTTTTGAGCTTGCCCTCAATCAGACCAGCGGTTAGCGATGTGGCGAAGATTGGAACAGGGAACTCACTCACCACATGCGAAATCGCGCCGATATGGTCTTCGTGACCATGTGTGACTAGCAAAGCATGAATGTGCAGCCGGTGGCGATTTTCGAGCAGATACCTGAAATCCGGGATGATGTAGTCAATGCCGAGCATGTCGTTTTCGGGAAACATAATCCCGGCATCTACGATGATGGCCTGGTTATTGTATTCAAATACAGTCATATTCTTGCCGATCTCGCCCAGGCCACCCAGCGGGATCACGCGCAGTTTGTGATCGCTCATAAAGCGCTTTTCCTTTCCAAATAGATAGAGAGACTGCTCTGATGACTTACCCTTTGCTTCAGGAGCAGCTTAGTCAAAAGTAGTATCTACGCATAATTGAAAAACCCGCCGTCTTGTGAATTAAGACTGGCGGGTTCTCCATTTGAGGCGACGATCGGACTCGAACCGATGATCAGGGTTTTGCAGACCCTTGCCTTAACCAACTTGGCCACGTCGCCTTTTTGAAGTACAAAACGGCTTACTAAACACCATATCTTCTTGCACCTATTATTGCATAGGCCCCTTATGGCGTCAAGGCTTGCTCGTGGCGATTCGATGACGTATAATGCTCGCTAAATGATACGATGTATCAATAAGATATGGCGAGGAGGCTCCATGATGAATAGTCATCGTCCCTGGTTGATTGTAGTGATTGTGGCAATTGTCATCGTCATGAACTTGGTCGTTGCTCCCAGAAATTATGGACAGGCTCAGAGTACACGATTGCTGATTGTGACCAGTACAACCATCATCGCCGACGTGGTGCAGCAGGTGGCGGGCGAGGCGGCGGATGTCGTGTCGTTGATGGATATTGGGCAAGATCCTCATACATTTGAGCCGAGTGGGGCGGATGTGGTACTGCTAGATGAAGCTGACATCGTTTTCGTCAATGGGGCGGATTTCGAGGAGAGCTTGTTGCCTGTTTTGGAGGAAGCAGCGGGCGACAAATTGCGTGAAATTTCGACATGCGTGCCCGTTTTGCCAGTTGAGTTTGCGTTAGGGCATGGACACGCTGATGACACAGAAGTTGTCGATGAATCGCCCCCTAATGAGACTGAAACTGGACCAATGACAACATGGTGTGCTTCGCATCACACCGAGTTAGATGAATGGCTGGGTAGTGTTGATACAGAAAGCACCGAATATTTGGGCTTGCTCTACCAACTAGACTGTCATATAGGTTCCGTGGATGCTGGGCATGTCGAGAGTTGTGATCCGCATGTGTGGACTGATCCACGCAATGTCATGTTGTGGACGATGGTGGCGCGTGATTTGCTGAGTGAAAACGACCCGGCCAACGAGGAAATTTATGCTGCCAATGCTGCTGCGTATTTAGCACAACTGTCAGAGCTAGATGGTGAATTGGCAAGTATGTTTGAATCGATTCCGGCTGAACAACGCATCATCATCACTAATCATGGCATGTTGGGCTATATGGCTCATCGCTATGGATTTGAAATTGTGGGAACAATTATTCCAGGCGGCGGAACGGCAGCCGAACCATCACCAGATGATGTGGTTGCTTTGATTGAGACTGTTGTGGATTACGATGTTTCAGCCATTTTTACAGAATACACGGTTAGTGATACGCTGGCCGGGCAAGTCGCCGACGAGACAGGCGTGTATGTATTGAGGCTCTATACCGGCTCGCTGACTGATGCTGGTGGGGATGCGCCGACATATATCGACTACATGCGCTACAATGCCACTACGATTGTTGAGGGTCTGGGACGTTGATGTTTGGATAGGAAATGACAATGCCGACTGCATTCACAACTTATGCGAAAGCGTCATCTGCCGACCGCAGTGACCGCAATATGCCTGCGATTCAGGTGAATAGCTTGTCAATACGCTACGGCGAACGGGTGGCCTGTGAGCAAGTCGAGTTTGCTGTATATCCTGGCGAGCGGATTGCTGTGATCGGGCCGAATGGGGCTGGTAAATCAACACTGTTTAAGGCCATCGTGGGGCTAATCCCGATGCAGCAACATGGAACCCTAGTGGTTGATGGCAAAGCGCGGGCCAGGAGCCAACATAGTCTCATTAGCTATGTGCCGCAGCACGAGGGCGTCGATTGGCAATTTCCAGCGAATGTTTGGGACGTGGTAATGATGGCTCGTGCCCGCCACATCGGTTACAGTCGATGGCCGCGTCGTCATGACCGTGACCGAGTGCGAGAGGCGCTGAAACAGGTCGAAATGTGGGATTATCGGCAACGGCAGATCGGGGAATTGTCGGGTGGTCAACGGCGACGTGTTTTCATTGCACGGGCACTGGCCCAGGAAGCGCGGATTTTACTGATGGATGAGCCGTTTGCTGGTGTAGATGCGACCACTGAGGCCGATGTATTTCGGGTGTTGGATGTGCTGCGCGATCATGATGTGGCAGTGATTGTAGCGACACATAATTTGGGACAGGCTGCTACACATTATGACCGGGTGCTGATGCTCAACCAGCATCAAATAGCGTTTGGACCGCCACAACAGGTTTACACTATTGAGCATTTAAGCCAAACATTCGGCGGCTATTTGACGATGCTTGATCGAGATAACGAGAAGCTAATCGTTAGCGATAAACCGTGCCATCATGAAGATTGCGACTGAATAATGCGACTAACACTGATACTGGCGGCGCTTTCCTTTTGGGAATTGATGGCGCGTGGTTGGGATGTGTTGCTGCGTAACTATGACTGGTATATCGCCCAACCGCTGCAAATTTCACTCTTGGCAACGTCGATGAAGGCGGCCATTCTGATTGGAATTGTTTCCGGTGTGGTTGGCAGCCTGGTGGTGGTGCGAGGTATGTCGTTTTTTGCCGATGCATTGGCTCATACCATCCTGCCAGGCGTGGCGTATATGTATCAGCGCAGCCGTAGCGGTGATGTGCCGGATTATGCTGAAGAGAATCCGCTGTTTTGGGGCGGTTTGGCGGCGGGTATATCGAGTGCGATGATTATCGGCTTTCTGACACGCAACAATCGGTTACGCAGTGACACGGCGATTGGTGTGGTATTTGCCGGGATGTTCGCGCTAGGCATTGCGCTGGTATCGCAGGTGGAAAGCTATTCCGGTGATTTGACGCACATCCTCTTTGGGCAGATATTGGGTGTCAGCGATAAGGATCTGCAACTGACGTTTATTTTTAGCGTAGTGGTCATCGGGATTGTGGTGATGTTCTACAAAGAATTCCTCATCATCTCATTCGACCCGGTGCTAGCTCAAACTTTGCGAATGCCAACGGAGTTTTTCCGATTCTTGCTGCTGATTTTGATGGCGGTGACGATTGTGGTGTCATTGCAAATTGTGGGAATTGCGTTGATGTTGGCGCTGTTGGTGACGCCAGCGGCCACTGCATCCTTGATGACCCACCGTCTACATTTGATGATGGCGTTGTCGGCAATCATCGGAGCGGCCAGTAGTATCATCGGATTTTATGTCAGCTATCACCTGGATATAGCCACTGGGCCGTCGATTGTGCTGGTGGCGACGGCCCTGTTTGTGTTTGTATTCGTAGAGCAATCCATCAATAGTCAATTAACACTGTGGATCGGGCGGCTGACCCCCAATTTGAGTAACTAATCTTTCTCATTACGACGTCGGGGGTTGAAAACACCAATATTCAGGACGCCCACTGAAGGCAGGTTGTCCAAAACATTGGCTTCGGCTTTGTCCCACCGATTTTGTTCGCGGTTGACCTCCCAGGCGATAAAAGCATCCACAAGCTGTTCCAGGTGAGTTTCTAGCACCAGTGGATCGTCGGTGCTTTCAATGGCTTGAGCGAGAACATCCAGGCTTTGCATGATCTGTTCGATTTGTTGCAACAGCGTGGCTTTATTCGGCTGCCAGAGTGCCATGATGTCCTGGGCAGTGACATGCCGGAGGTTTTGCACGACGCTGGCGAAACGCGCATTCGCGGCCCGCATGATGTCCAATTTGCCAGGGGATAGATTCACGGCCTGGAAAAGGATAACACTGAGCAACAATGGCATATGTTCGGTCAGAGTTGCCAGACCATCATGTTCAGCAGGATCCATAAAACGCGGCTTCATATTCAGCAATTCAGCAATATCGGTCACAACTTTCACGGCTTCTGCCGGAACTGTTGCATGGGGCGCGATGAGGATGTCGCTGTTGCGAAACAGAAATTCCTGGGCAGCTTCGATGGAGTGATCGGCGCTATAGAGCTGATCGAAGCTGAGGAGCGGAGTTGCGCCCACCAGATAGGCGGCCTGTTTACCATCTAGGTCTTTGGGAAAATGCTCGGCAGCCCACCGCACAGCCGACGACTTGACAGGTGATAGATCAATGACCACTGCTCCCGTTTTCAGCATTGCACCGAGGCGGATATAGAGTTCTTCCATTTGACTGACAGGCACATCCACGAAGACAATATCGGCGTCTTGCACAACAGCTTGCAGCGTTTTATTGAAATCATCAACCGCACCAATGCGATGGGCGGTTTTCATGGCTTCTTTGTCTTCGTCGCGGCCCAGCACGGTGAAAACCAGCTTGGTATTGGGGCGTTCACTGAGGCTGCGTAGGCCGATCCCCAATGAGCCAGTGACGCGATTGAGACCCAATAATGCTACTTTGATATGGATGGCATTTTTGTTGGGTTTGCGTAAAGCGGAACGACTGACTTGTGAACTCATGGTGTTGTCCTTTGAGTGACTTTTCTACAGTATATACTGGTCGGGTTTCGTTCGGGTTTATTAACTGGCATCGTCCGCAGTTTGCAGATGGGGGAGCAAATCGCGCAAGGTTTCATCCATCGTATCTGTGACAGGTGTTTGGTGATAGCGAATGAGGGCGACCGTCAGCGCATCGCCACCAGATTTCGCGACCATTTCCGCTCCCCATTCGGGATGTTGGGCACTGACGACGATGGCTTTTCGCCAGCCACGTGGCTCTCTCTGACTCCAGGTTTCAAAGCGATGTGGCAGAAAGCGTTTGACCAGGACGGCGATGATGCGATCTGGGATAGTGAAACGGACGCGAATTTTGCCGACATCATGCAACAGGGCCGCAGTCAGCAGAGCAGGGTGGTCATGCCCAGCATCTAGCAGACGGGCGAGTACCCGTAGATGGTGCTGGCGGTCACTCCGCGCCATGCGTTTGAACAGCGCATATAGCTCTGTCGAAAGGTAGTCACCAGCCAACGCATTGTCTACCGGACGTACCCAGGCCAAAAGTGCCTGAATGGTTTGCCGTACTCGTCCCAGCATTTAGAAAAATGGGAATCCTGTAGCGAGATCAAATAGCTCGCGGGCTATGGGTCCTATGATTAACCAGATGAGACTATACGCTGGGTTTAGAACGCCCACCATCAAAATCATGATCAAAATGAACATAGATTCGCGTTCGTAACGTTGCAGTTGAATAGACTGTTCGATTGGCAACAGCCCTAACATGATTCGCCAGCCATCCAACGGGAAAAGCGGAATGAGATTAAATAGAAACAGGACGATGTTAAAGAAGACAATCGTTGCCATAATGTCGAACAGAAAGGAATAGGCGCTGAACACCCCTATTTCAAGCAGAAGTCTTAGCCATGCGCCAAAGAAGAAAACCTGGACGAGGTTGGAAATTGGCCCAGCCAGAGCAACCAACATGATACCGCGTCGTTCATTGGGGTAAAACACACGGGGGTTGATGGGTACGGGATAAGCCCACCCGAAACCTACCAGAACAGCCAGGAGAAAGCCGACGGGATCAATATGTGCGCGTGGGTCCAGGCTTAGGCGATCTCGTCCTCCCAGTGTAAGGCGACCTCCTAGAATGGAGTAAGGCGCGACAACCTGGTAGCGTGGCGTGTTATCGCCCAGACGCACCGCCATCCACGCATGTGCCCATTCATGGATGGTTAATCCCAGAAGTGCGCCAATAATGCGACCAATCAAAATGGGGATAGTAAGACCAAGCAAGTGCATAACCTCCGGGTTTGATGACGGGCCGATTATATCACAGCCGAAATCGGCGGCTCAACAGCTAGATGCAGGTGGAACCAATATGAGTCAAAACACCAAAGTTCGTATTCTGTCACACCCCTATACGCGTGTCAGAATGACAGTGCGAACGACGATCAGTATTTTCAAGTAAAAGTTCGGTTTGTGGAAAATAAACAATGGGGGTTGTGATTTCGGTTCATGTAAGGTAGTCTTTGCAGCATGATAATACAAAAGGTTCTTCTCATTGCAAATAATACACCACGACGTATGCGTCGTCGCCCTCCCACCTTAAAGGGTTCGGAGGGGTTAGTTTGCTGCATGTGATGATACGCAAAAGAACCTGACTACCATACACGGTAATCACTTCCCGAACCCAAACTGGTTTGGGATTTTTGTTTTCTGGGAGTGATACGCATGACAGTCAACGTTGGCGTCTTTGGAGCCAGTGGCTATACCGGCCAGGAGCTATTAGAGCTTTTGGCCCACCATCCAGCTATGATTACGGTGTTTGCTGTTTCGGATAGCCTTGCGGGAACACCAGTTCCTGATCATGCCATCCACTACATCCCCAAACAGGATGTGACCTGGCAAAATGTCGATTTGGTGTTCTTGTGTACGCCGCACGGAGCTTCCGCATTGTTAGGAGCCGAGGCGTTGAGGGCTGGTGTGAAGGTGGTTGATCTATCGGCTGATCTTCGGCTGAATACACCGGAAACTTACCAACACTGGTACCAGCAAACCCATCCCGCTCCTGATTTACTCCCCACGCCTTATGGTCTCCCTGAACTCAATCGACAATATCTCAATGGCACAAATCGCATCGCCAATCCTGGTTGCTATCCAACGGCCACGCTCCTGGCATTGCTACCGTTATTGAAGGCACAGATTGTTCAACCTGGAACGCCCATCATTGTCGATGCCAAAAGTGGTGTCAGCGGGGCCGGGCACACGCCGAAGCCTCATACCCATTTTGTCGAGGTGTTTGGTGATTTGAAGCCCTACAGCATCGGGCGTGTTCACCGGCACACAGGCGAAATCGAACAGGAAATTTGTGGATTGTTCCCTGATGCTGGGCCAGTGATCTTCGCGCCTCATCTGCTGCCAGTTGATCGGGGATTGATGGCGAGTGTCTATGTCTCCATCGTTCCAGGCTGGACAGACGAGCAAATACAAGACGTATTCCATGATTATTATGGGGCGGAACCATTGGTGGAGGTGTTGCCAGCCGGACAAATCGCCCGCCTGAAAGATGCCGTTCGCACCAACAAAGCCGTGCTATCGGTGCATCATCCCACGCTCGAAACCGTGATGATCGTTTCAGTGATCGACAATCTGCGAAAAGGAGCCGCCAGCCAGGCCATACAGAACGCCAATCTTTTATGTGATATTCCCGAAACAGCCGGACTTTTGGAGGACTGAAATGGAACCTATTGTATTGAAAATCGGTGGACACGAACTCGATAACCCGACGTTTCTCGACCAACTCGCAGCCGTAATCGCCAAGCAGCACGGACACTATGTTATTGTGCATGGTGGCGGCAAAGAAATCAGCCAGTTGCAGGAAAAACTGGGCGTGCGGCCGCAATATGTGGATGGTTTGCGTGTATCGGATGAAACCTCACTGCGGATTGCGGAGATGGTACTGTGTGGCACGGTCAATACGCGGATTGTGTCGGTGTTGCTGGCGCATGGTGTCGAGGCCCAGGGAATGCGGGGTGCAGATCGTGGGCTGATCCAGGTTCGCAAGTTGCAACATCCCAAAGGCGACTTGGGTCGGGTTGGTGAGCCGGTGGCTGTGCGGGGTGATATTCTGCAAAATCTGCTGTGGGAAGGTGTGTTGCCCGTCATCGCGCCAATTTGCCTTGGCCCGGAGGGAACGTATAACGTCAATGCCGACCATGTGGCCCATGCAGTTGCGTCGGCCATCGGAGCCAGAAAAGTCGTTTTTATAACCAATGTTCCTGGAATTTTGGATAATGGTGCGTTGTTGCCCAATCTAACACCGGATTCGATGCACCATCTGGAGACATCAGGTGTCATTCACGGCGGCATGTTGCCCAAAGTTCACGCTGCCCGTCGCTTGCTAGACGCGGGTATTCCCCAAATCTGGATTACCAACCTGGATGGCATGATGAACAATACCGGCACGGTCATCAGTCCGTCTACACCCTTGATGTAATGAGGAGGAGAGCATCATGACGATGAGCAAAGTGGATCATCCAGCAATTGCAGCCGAGAACCGATATGTCGCCCAAACTTATATACGCCCCGATTTCGTATTGACGCATGGCGAAGGTATGACGGTCTGGGATGCGAATGGCAAAGCCTATCTCGATTTCGTGGCGGGCATTGCGGTGATGTCGCTGGGACATGGCGACCCGCAGATTACAGCGATTATTCAGGAACAGGCTGCCAAGCTGGTGCATGTCAGCAATTTGTACTATACCGAGCCGCAATCTGAACTGGCGCAATTGCTTTGCGAAAACTCGTTTGCGGATCGGGTGTTCTTCTGCAACAGCGGCGCGGAAGCGATGGAAGCCTGCATCAAATTCGCCCGTAAATATGCCTATGGCAAGGCGGGCAAAACCGAAATCGTGGCTTTCGAGAATGCCTTTCATGGCCGGACTGCCGGGGCGCTGTCGGTCACGCCTAAGCCCAAATATCAAGACCCGTTTCGCCCGCTGCTGCCGGATGTCACTATTCTGCCATTGAATGATATTGAAGCTGCGAAAAAAGCCATTAGCCCCCAGACGACTGCTGTTATTGTGGAACCGGTGCAGGGCGAGGGGGGCATTCATGTAGCAAATTCGGCTTTTCTGGTAGCACTGCGAGCGATTTGTGATGAATATGATGCACTGCTTATTTTCGACGAAGTTCAATGCGGTTTAGGGCGCACGGGGACATTGTGGGCGCATGAACCGTCGGGCGTAACACCGGACTTGATGGCGCTGGCGAAACCACTGGCATCGGGGTTACCCATTGGATGTGCCCTGATGACCGAGAAGGTACATCAACACCTGGTTCCGGGCGATCATGGCAGTACCTTCGCGGGTGGCAATGTCGTCAGTGCCGTTGCGGTGCATGTGTTCCAACGCATCAATGCACCAGAGATGTTATCGCATGTCCAGGCTATGAGCGACTATCTCATGACTGCTTTAAGGACCTTGCCATCTGAGCATATCGTTGCCATTCGGGGACGGGGCTTGATGATTGGCATAGAGTTTGATTTCGCCGTGCTGGACCTCATTGAAGCGGGTTACGAGGCCGGTTTTTTGCTAGTCAATGCTGGCCCGAATGTATTGCGGCTGGTTCCGCCATTGATCGTCCAAACCGGACATATTGACAAATTGATTCAATTTTTATCTGATTATCTTGAAGGAGTGTAATAAGGTATGAGTGTTTATCCACCCGTTCGCAAAGTTGTCCTGGCCTACAGCGGTGGCCTGGATACGTCGGTTATCGTGCCCTGGCTCAAAGAAAATTACCACTGCGAAGTGATTACGGTGACGGCTGATCTGGGACAGGCCGAAGAACTTGATAATATCGAGGAAAAGGCACTTGCCACCGGAGCCAGCAAAGCCATTGTGCTTGATCTGCGCGAGGAATTCATCACCGAGTATCTTTATCCCACGCTGCGGGCCAGCGCCATTTACGAGCGCGAGTATTTGCTGGGGACATCGTTTGCACGGCCATTGATTGCAAAATATCTGGTGGAAGTCGCCGAGCAAGAGGGAGCCGAAGCGGTCTCACATGGCTGTACCGGCAAAGGTAACGATCAGGTGCGGTTCGAGGTGACGGTGGCCGCGCTGAATCCCAAATTGCAGATTATCGCACCCTGGCGCGATGACAAGTGGACGATTCGCAGCCGCGAGGACGCCATTGCCTATGCTCAGACCCATAATGTACCGATCACGCATACCCTGAAAAGTATCTATAGCCGGGACCGCAATATCTTCCACATCAGTCATGAGGGCGGCCCATTGGAAGACCCCTGGACGGCTCCCGAAGCGGAAATGTTTCAGTTGACGGTCAGCCCGCAAGATGCACCCGACGAAACTGAGACAATTGAAGTTGGCTTTGAGGAAGGCATACCTGTTTCTCTGAATGGGCAGGCATTGGGGCCGGTTGAACTCTTGACTGCGCTCAACGAACTAGGGCAGAAACATGGCATTGGGCGTGCCGATATGGTCGAAAATCGACTGGTGGGCATGAAATCGCGGGGTGTATATGAAACGCCAGGCGGCACGATTTTGTTTAAGGCACATCAGGCGCTAGAGAGCATTTGCCTGGATAAAGAGACGTTGCATTATAAGCAACAAATCAGCCTACGTTATGCTGAACTGGTTTATAACGGCAAGTGGTTCAGCTATTTGCGCGAGGCACTGGACGGCTTTGTGCAGGTGACGCAGCGCAGCGTGACGGGTGTCGTTCGCCTGGATCTATACAAAGGCAATGTGACGGTCACCGGACGTCGCTCCCCCTATAGCCTCTATCGTGAAGATTATGCTTCTTTCGGACAGATGGATGTCTATAATCAACAAGACGCCGAGGGCTTCATCAATTTGTGGGGCTTGCCGCAAAAAGTGGAAGCCCTAATCGCCATTGACGGCACGGGCCAGAGCCGCTATCGACAACCAGATTACTACAAATTCAAGCGGGATTAGGCATATGATAAACCAATCAACCACCCTGCAAGATAAAATTCAAATCGGCACGCTGCATCCAGTGACAGGATTTATGGTAGCGGGTGTCAAAAGCGGGTTGCGTAAGAATGGCAGGCCGGATTTCTCCATTGTCTATTCCGACCAGGATTGTGCGGCGGCGGGGGTCTTCACGACCAACCAAGTGAAAGCTGCGCCTGTCCTGGTCGATATGGAGCGTCTGGCGCATAATCCGAGCCAGATTCGGGCAGTGGTAACCAACTCGGCGGTTGCCAACGCCTGCACCGGCGAGGAAGGGCTTGCCAATGCTTATCGAACGGCAGAACTAGTAGCAGATGCGCTGGGCATTGAACCAGAGCAGGTGTTGGTGTTGAGTACGGGCGTTATCGGCGTGCAGTTGCCGATGGACAAAATGGCCTATGGTGCGGTGACCGCCAGCGGCGTGCTGGCTCCGGACGAATGGCACACGGCAGCCTCGGCCATCATGACCACCGACACGCGCTCCAAAGCCTATAGCCTGCAATGCAATGGTTATACCATTACTGGCATCGCTAAAGGCAGCGGTATGATTGCGCCCAATATGGCGACCATGCTTTCGATCATCAGCACCGATGCCCAGATTGAACAAAGCAAATTACAGCAAGCACTTAATACTGTGAATGGTCGGACGTTTAATCGTATCAGCGTGGATGGCGATACCAGTACCAATGATACCGTGCTGTTGCTGGCAAATGGCGCATCGGGCGTGGTAGTTGAGAGTGATGCTGAGTATCAGGATTTTGTGGAAGCCTTGAGCGAAGCTGCTGCCGAACTGGCTCAGATGATTGTGCGTGATGGTGAAGGCGCGACGAAATTCATCACTATCGAGGTGACGGGCGCAGTTGATGAGGCCACTGCTCACACGGTCGCCAATACCATTGCAACATCACCCCTGGTGAAGACCGCTTTTTACGGCCAGGATGCTAACTGGGGCCGCATCATCGCGGCGGCGGGACGCTCCGGCGTGGCGCTCGATTCATCCAAACTCAAGCTGTGGTTTGGTTCTGATGAATTGGCGGACGAACCGTTATGCGTTTTCGAGAACGGCCAGCCGACAGATTATCTGGAGGGTGATGCAGCCGCCATGTTCGCCCAGGAGGAAATTCTGGTGCGGCTTGATCTCGCTAGCGGTGATGCGATGGCGACGGTCTGGACATGCGACCTCAGTCATGGGTATGTGTCCATCAATGCCGATTATCGTACATAATCAGGAGAGTGTGGATTTGACCGACAATCGGTTATGGGGCGGGCGTTTCAATGAAAAACCTGCCTCTGATATGCGCTTACTGAACGACTCGATCCAGTTTGACCAGATATTGTACGATGTCGATATTCAAGGCAGCATGGCCTATGCAGCGGCACTTGCTAATGCAAGCGTGCTGACTGCGGAGGAAGCGACACCAATTCAGCAAGGATTAGAGCAAATTCGCGACGAATTTGAAGCCGGGACGTTTGCATTCCGGGAGACGGACGAGGATATTCACACCGCTGTCGAGCGCCGCTTGACGGAGATCATCGGGCCGGTGGGCGGCAAATTGCACACCGGGCGCAGTCGTAACGATCAGGTGGCGACGGATATTCGCTTGTGGTTGCGCGAGGCATGTGATGGGGTGGGGCGATTGGTCTCGGCGATGCAAGAGGCGCTGGTTGAGCAGGCTGAAGCCCATACGGGCACGATTATGCCGGGCTATACACATGTTCAGCCCGCCCAACCAATTACTGCCGGACACTGGCTGATGAGCTTCTTCTGGATGCTGCAACGTGACCGCGAACGGCTACGCGATTGCCAGCGGCGCATCAATGTGTCGCCACTAGGAGCCAGTGCGTTGGCGGGGACGCCCTATCCGGTAGATGTTAAGGCGTTGGCGCAATCGTTAGGATTTGATGGCGTGACACCCAATAGCCTGGATGCCGTATCGGATCGAGATGGCATTGCGGAGTATCTGTTTGTGTGTAGCCTGATAGGAGTGCATCTCAGTCGGCTGGCGGAAGATGTCATCCTGTTCAGCAATCCCGCCTTCGGATTCATCACACTGCCTGATGCCTATAGCACCGGTTCCAGCTTGATGCCACAAAAACGTAATGCCGACCCGATGGAACTGGCGCGAGGCAAGGCCGGACGCTTTATTGGCAACCTGAATACAATCTTAGCGGCGCTGAAGGGGCTGCCAAGCGGCTATAACAAAGACTTGCAAGAAGACAAAGAACCGCTGTTTGACACCACGCTGCAATTACAACGCCTGTTGCCTGTGATCGCCGAATTAGTGCGAACGATGATGCTTAATCCTGACCGGATGCGATCCGCACTGGAGATGAGTATGTTGGCGACGGAACTGGCCGACTGGCTGGTCATCGAGAAGGGCGTGCCATTTCGAGAAGCGCATCATCTGGCAGGTGAGGTCGTCCGTGCCGCAGAGGAAGCAGGTGTCGCCATTGACCAACTCCCATTGGCTGTTTACCAGAAAATCTCGTCGCTGTTTGATGACAGCCTCTATGCTGTGCTGGATTTTGAACAGGCCGTTGCCAAACGTAATTCACCCGGCGGAACCAGTTTTGCGTCTGTGAAGCGGCAAATCCAGCAAGCTCACGAATTGTTGAATAGCTCCGCGTAACGCAAATATCACCCTCGAATTTTGCTCGTCATGGGATGTCCCGGTATGCTTATGCTATAGTGATTTATGGCATAGGATCGACATAATATGGCGGGCAACGATTCTCATATTCTGGCAATTGACCTGGGAACGTCGGCGGCGAAAGTTGCGTTGGTCACAGTGCAGGGACGAATCCTCGGATTTGAACGCGAACCAGTACCGCTTCATTTGCTACCAGATGGTGGTGCGGAGCAAGATCCCGACGACTGGTGGAATGCCATCAAAACAGCCACGCACCGGTTGACGAGCCGCGAAATTGTTCCGGTAGATAGCATCACGGCCATTGGTGTTACCACGCAATGGTCGGGTACGGTGGCGGTGGATAGCGATGGCAAACATCTGGGCAACGCCATTATCTGGCTGGATGCGCGGGGTGCGCCCTATGTACAGAAGGTGACGGGTGGACTGGTCAAAGTCGAGGGCTATGGCGTTGATAAGCTGTTCAAGTGGATTCGGCATACAGGCGGTATTCCCCAGCACTCTGGCAAAGACTCCATCGCACATATTCTGTTCATCCAGCATACACAGCCTGAACGTTACCAACAGACCTATAAATTCCTGGAACCCAAAGATTACATCAACCTGCGATTGACAGGGAAGTTCGCGGCGTCCTATGACTCGATTGTACTGCATTGGGTGACGGACAACCGTGATCCCAATAACATCGTCTACGATGATGATCTCATCCGCATGGCGGGCATTGACCGTGCCAAATTGCCTGATTTGAAACAAGCAGTTGACATCCTGGGGCCATTGAAACCCGGCGTTGCCAGCGAACTTGGCCTCAAAGATGGCGTACACGTGGCGATGGGCACGCCCGATATACATTCGGCTGCTATCGGGTCGGGCGCGATTGAGGATTATGCATCCCATCTCTATATCGGCACGTCGTCGTGGATGGCGTGTCATGTGCCGTTCAAGAAGACCGATATTTTACACAGCATTGCGTCTATTCCGGCTGCCATTCCCGGCCAGTACATGGTGGTTAATGAGCAGGAAACCGCTGGCGCGTGCCTGGAATACCTACGTGATAATATTCTGTTTCACGGGGATGAACTGGAGCAGGGTGGGGTGCAACCCGACTTTTTTGAGGCAGTGGAGCAAATCACCG
This sequence comes from Aggregatilineales bacterium, assembly GCA_965215855.1. GTDB lineage: Bacteria > Chloroflexota > Anaerolineae > Aggregatilineales > J027 > J027. The sequence continues at coordinate 3,134,755 of CBDCER010000003.1, forward strand.
CCAGAGTGCCCGCTGGCAGTGAGCGTCTGATATTCATGCCCTGGCTCAATGGCGAGCGCACGCCGGTAGACAACCATCTGGTGCGGGGTGGTTTTTTTAACATGTCGCTGCACCATACCCGCGAACACATGCTGCGGGCGGTATTGGAGGGTGTGGCTTATAATTCGCGGTGGCTGTTTGGCTATGCCGAACGATTTGCGGGCAGGAAACTGGAACCCATACGCATGATTGGCGGCGGGGCAAATTCAGATATATGGTGTCAGATTTATGCAGACACATTGGATCGCACCATTCACCAAGTTAAAGATCCGATGCAGGCTAATGCACGCGGCGCGGCGCTGCTGGCATCGGTGGCGATGGGATATACCACGCTGGATCAGGTGTCTGAGTGTGTTGAAATCAACCAGACCTACGAACCGAATCCCGCTAATCGGGCAGTATACGATGAATTGTATGTTGCCTATGTCGATATTTATAAGAAAAACCACGCCATCATGGAAAAGCTGAACAAGCCAAAATGATGCCGGAACGGAGACTAGATGGGTTTTAAAGACGCTTTTTTGAAGATGCTGGGTCGGGTACATCCACGTGTTGCGCCGGGCGTGGAACGTGTCATGCGGGCCATTCCGGGGCTAGATGGTCAATTGGAAAAAGAGTATGAGCGCATGTTGGCCCCGCTTGAACATTCGTTGAAGCCCTATACCGAAGACCATCCGGCGTTTACACAATTACCGGAGACTGGCCTGGAACGCAAGCAGATTCTTGAATTGATGCAATCTCTGCACGACCAGGAGCAGGCGCGTTGGAAAGAGGGGTTTGTCTCTGGTGCAGTTTATCATGGCGATGATGAACATATCGCATTCCTCAATCGCGTATATTCCATGCACTCGCAAAGCAACCCTCTTCATGCCGATTTATGGCCCAGTGCCACGAAATTCGAGGCCGAGATTGTGGCGATGACCACACAAATGCTGGGGAGCGGGCAGGTCGGTGTGCAATCCCCTGAAAAAGATCAAATTTGCGGCACGGTGTCTTCGGGCGGAACGGAGAGCATTTTGCTGGCGATGAAGACTTACCGGGATTGGGCGCGGGCTGAGAAAGGTATCACCGCGCCAGAGATGATTGTGCCAGTGACAGCCCACGCTGCGTTTGACAAAGCCGCGCAGTATTTCAATATCAAGCAAGTGCGTATCTCAATTGATGCTGATTATAAAGCTGATGTCGAGGCAGCAAAGCACGCCATTACCCCCAATACCATTGTGATGGTTGGCTCGGCCCCAGCCTTTCCGCACGGCATCATAGATCCGATTGAGGAACTTTCTACATTGGCGATGAAGCATGGTATTGGGTTCCATACGGATGCATGCCTGGGTGGATTTGTGCTGCCCTGGGCTGGAAAACTGGGATACGATGTTCCGGCCTTTGATTTTCGCTTGCCGGGTGTCACCTCCATGTCGGCAGATACACATAAATATGGATATGCAGCGAAAGGTACATCAGTGGTGTTGTATCGTGGGTTGGCGTTGCGTCGTTATCAATATTTCACGGCAACCGATTGGCCGGGTGGGCTATATTTCTCGCCGACGTTTGCAGGCAGCCGTCCGGGAGCGTTGAGCGCGGCGTGTTGGGCGTCGATGGTATCCATCGGAGAGCAAGGCTATCTATATGCAACGAAGCGTATTCTCGAAACAGCGGCGGAAATCAAGTCGCAAATTCGCCAGATTCCAGAGCTGTATATGTTGGGCGACCCGCTATGGGTGATTGCGTTTGGTTCAGATGAACTGAACATCTATCGTGTTTTGGATTTTATGAGTACCAAAAGCTGGAATCTAAACGGTTTGCATCGCCCAGCGTGCCTGCACTTGTGTATTACACTGCGGCACACGCAACCTGGTGTTGCAATTCGTTTCGGTGAGGATTTGCGGGCGGCAGTGGCGTATGTCAAGGCGAATCCTGATGAGGAGGGTCAGATGGCTCCGGTTTATGGCATGGCGGCAACAATGCCGATGCGGCGTATGGTGAGCGACATGCTCAAGCGGTATGTTGATCTATTATATAAAATGTGATCATGTGAATCGCATAAATATCATGAAGAACATTCTGGTTTTTTCTCCATATGCTGCCAATCGTTTACACACATTATATGAAGGAACGATTGCACGGGCGTGTCAGGTACGAGGTGCGTCTATCCACTACTTATTGTGTAACGGTTTGCTTCCTGAGTGTGACCAGCATTGGGGAACATACAAAAACTCCCCTCGTCCGTTTGATTTGTGCCGAAGTTGTAAACAAAATGCCATCAGTCATGTTTCCGAGCTGGGGTTTCCTTATGAATGGTTAGGAGACTATGTTGACTCAGATATTAGACAGAAGATTTTTGCATGGGCACAAAACTTGAACCCAACAGGGATGCCGGGCGCGGTCTATGATGGATATCCTATTGGCGATTATGTCCAATCGTCTGTCTCGTCATATTTCCGACGGTATCCAATTGATGTGACTGATTGGAATACAGTCAGTGTCTTTCGCGGGTTTCTTTATAGCGGTGCAGTTACGGTTGCGGCGATTCAGAATTTCTTAGATATACATGATATTGATGCTGCGATTGTATTCAACGGGCGACAATCGGTAACTCGTGTCGCGCTTGAATTACTATTGAAAAATAGTATTCGGGTTCTTACACATGAGCGACCTCAAAGCCAGGGATACTTGAATGTCAGACCCAATGCCAGTTGCATTAGCCTGGCGCCGTTCGCTGAATACTGGAAACAATGGGCTGAAATTCCACTGACACGACCTCAACTGGAACAGGCTCTTAACTGGTTTATTGAGCGAAGATATGGCATCAATCAAACCTGGCAGAATTTTAACACTCCTAATTTATCTAGCGACCATTCCATTCGGCAGGCGATGGGGATAAATGCTGATAAGCGCATGGTGGTTGTTTTTACATCTTCGACGGATGAGATCGCGGCGGAATCAAGCTGGCAAGGGCCATACGCGTATCAATCGGAGTGGATTGAGGATGTTATTGTATGGGCTAAAGACCGCAATGATATTGACGTGGTTATTCGTTTGCATCCGAATCTGGCGGGATCAGGTAATCGGGGTAGGGCGACCGAGGAGATAAAATTTTACGAGGAACTCGAACCTAGGTTGCCTGATTCTGTGCAGATTATTCCGGCTGATACGCCGTTGAATAGTTATGCGCTGATGGAAGAAGGTGATGTTGGTCTAACTTATATCTCCACGGCAGGTGTCGAGATGGCGATGTTGGGAAAACCCGTTGTTTTAGGCGGGCGCACATTTTATGAGCATGGCTCTGAAATTCTGCGGATTCGCTCTAGAGCCGAAAGCCATGAAATGTTGAACAGAAGCCTGCGACGGCCTGATGCTCGTGAAATACGGCGTCAGGCTTTTCGCCTCGTCTACCGCTATATCCTTGAAGCACACTTCGTATTTCCGCAGGTGTCGATGATTGGTTGGTATTTAGGTGAGTTGAAATATACTCATCCTGATGAGTTGCGTTTAGGGCAAAGCGAGAGTCTAGATCGTATTTGTGGATTTTTGTTGGATGGCGAGCCGCTTTATACCGCGCCTGGTGAATTAGACTGGCAGCGCACCACTACTGACGAAGATGTGTTTCTGGATGCGTTGTCGGTATCGCCAGAGATGTACCGCAATTATGATTTGGAACGAACAATACGGCGTCGACAACGTATTCAACGTTTCGCTGACAAGACAAATAACTTGCTCAAACGATTCCCTTTTGGGTCTGGGAAGATACTTACAAGCACCGGGCGTTCACTATATCGTCGCTTATTTAGTTGAGGGGTGTGCATAAATCACGGGTGTGAGTAATCGGCTTCAAATTGGCGATTTCTTGAACCGCTTACGATGCGGATTGGAACACCATGAATGAAATAGACCGTCAATTTGTGTCATTTTGGCTTAATCATGAGAACTATTAGCTCAATCCGTTTATGAGATTCGCTTGGCTAGAAGCCCAAAAATCACCATCACCTACTTATGCACACCCCTTATTTAGTTCATTAGTGATGTAATGGAGTCAGATAGCGAGAATGCACATTGCTCTGGTCAACCAGTGGTATGCACCGAGGGATTTCGGTGGTGTGGCGATGCACAATGTCCAATTTTCGGAAGCCTGTGTACGGTTAGGGCATGAAGTTACTGTCATTACAGCACAATCTTCCAATGATCTTCCAGACCGCGAGAAGTTGCATGGTGTTGAGGTCATACGGGTTCGGCCAGCTAGCCTCTATAAATACCATCGGTTGCCCGTTGTTGGTCGCCATCATCGTTGTGCGAGTGCCCTTCTTTATAGCAAACGAGTCTGTCAGATATTGAACCGTCTGCACAATGAAAAACCAGTGGATGTTGCGGAATTTTCGGATGTGAATGCTGAAGGGTTTTTCTGGCGGCCACACATGAGTAGATTGATGGCTGTCAAGTGCCAGACTCCGATGTTTGTTTTGGGACAATATCCTGAACATGGAGTTCCGTTTGATACACGGTTGCTCGGTTGGGCAGAAAAAAAAGCTATTGAGCGTGCCGCTATCTTGCTTGCACCGTCTCGCAATATGGCAGAGACCATTAGCCAGTCATGTAAAGTGGGTATCCACAATTTCAACATCATTCCTGATGCCCTGGATATGAATTGGTTTAAACCTGAGCATCAAGACAAGGTATCGGATACCATTGAGATTCTGTGTGTTGGAAGACTGGAGCGTGCCAAGGGAATAGAGATATTGATCGAAGTAATTCCCGAAGTGTGTCAGGCAATCTCGGCGGCGCGATTCAAGCTCATCGGGGCGGACCGCCCTCAGCCTGGCGGCGGCAGTTATCGTGCTTATATTGAGGATAGGCTTCGAGCGTATATCTCGACAGAGCAGGTTCAGCTTTTGGGAGAAATTTCCCGATCCGAATTACTAGCAGCTTATCAGGCTGGCGATATAACCATCGTACCATCAGTGTCATATGAAAGCTTTTCATACACTTGCGCTCAGGCGATGGCGTGTGGCATACCAGTTGTTGCCAGTGCAATAGGTGGAATCCCAGAGACATTGGGGCATGGCGCTTGTGGCTTGTTGGTCGAGCCAGGGAATATTTCGCAATTATCAGAAGCGATTATCGCGTTATGTAATGATCAGGGCCAGCGCCGTCAGCTTGGAGCAGTTGGTCGAAAACACGCTCTTGAGAAGTTTCGCGCTGAAGTTGTGGCGCAAAGAACTGTAGATATTTATCGTGGCTACAAGAGCGAGTCTATTTTCACGAGCAACGTATTATGATACGAATACCCTGGCGTGTAAGGACATGGCTAAATAAATGGCGCTTGCATTATTATTCACGTTTGTATGCCAGTATGTTTGACGATATAGGAGCGAATTTCCGATGTCAAGGGCCGTGTCTGATTCGCAAGCGAGGACGCATTTCGATTGGCAATAATGTGATGTTTGATGCATCGGGCAATCGTGGCATTGAGCTATCTGTTGCCCAGGGATCTCATCTAACGATTGGTAATGATGTTTATGTCAACCACAGTACATCTATCATCTGTAGCATTCGTGTGGAGATTGGTCATCGTTGTCTTATCGCTTCCAACGTTCATATTATGGATGAAGATGGACATCCTGTGGACTATCGCTCTCGCCATGACTATCGACCTACCACTCCTGACACACGGCTTGGTGCTCCTATTATTTTAGAGAACAATGTTTGGCTAGGTACCCGGGCGATTGTCCTGAAGGGAGTGACGATTGGTGAGGGTACAGTGGTAGGGGCGGGAGCAGTGGTTACTCAGTCATTGCCACCTGGTGTATTGGTTGTTGGTGTTCCGGCACGGGTGATTCGTGATCTATAAACGATTACGTGTGTGGTTGCCTTCAGATCAAATGTCATAGTGAAAAGGGGTAGGAGTAGGACATGAATAGCAGCAACCAACAACGCTTAGTGGCGGCTGCACAAGACGTCGGTACTGCTGTGACCACAAGCGACGTTGAGAACATGGCCTCGCTGTTGGATATGTTGGGGCAGATATTGGTGTGGGCAGGTGACACGCAGCCACCTGTGGTTTCAATTGCAAATGATCAACCTCCAAATGCTGTCCTTGCGGAAGCAGCACAACGGGCTCGACTTTGCTCGGAGGGCGGCGCTTATATCCATATCAATACCGATATACCGAATAGCGATACGGGTAGCTTGCAAGGTGTAACATTCGCTGTCAAAGACCTACTCGCTGTCGCCGGACGGCCTATTGGTGCGGCATCAGCAGTGCGCGAGAATGCGCCGCCAGAGCCAGCCAATGCGCCAGTTGTGGCGGCGCTGTTGAATGCGGGCGCGATTCTGGTTGGCACAACTACACTGCATGAGTTTGCTTTTGGCGTGACGGGCATCAACGATTACTCTGGGACACCGCACAACCCCCATGATCCGACACGCATTCCTGGTGGATCAAGTTCAGGGTCGGCGGTAGCCGTGGCCGAAGGATCGGCGCAGATTGCGGTTGGCACAGACACAGGTGGATCGGTGCGGATTCCGGCGGCTCTGTGTGGAGTGGTAGGGTTCAAACCATCGCTCAACACGTATCCTACGCAAGGTGTGTTTCCACTTGCACCAACGCTAGATCATGTCGGTTTTTTTGCGCGTTCGGTTGAGGATATTCAGACCGTTCATTCGTTGTTTGAGGCAGTTGTAGATAGGCACATGCGACTGACACGCGTGGGTGTTGCGCGGGCAGAATTGGCGCGATGCGAGTCAGCCGTGCGTGGACGTATTGAGATTGTTCTTGATGCCTTGCAGCGAGTTGGCTGTGTGTTGGTCGATGTTGATTGGCCGGACCATCGCAAAGTATCCGCAACAATGTCGGCCATCGTGTTTTCAGAAGCAGCAGCTATCCACAAGCAGAGTGCCCAGCAGCATTTCAATAAATATGGCCCAGATGTGCAGCGGTGGTTGTTGCAAGGATTGGCGATCCCAGCAGTGGATTATGTGACGGCGCTCCGGACACGGCAATGGCTGATAGGTGAAGTTCAGGCAATTCTTTCCAGTGTGGATTGTGTCATTGGGCCGACGGTGAGTATGGTTGCGCCTACGATTGAGGAGACCCGTGCCAAGGGGAAAGGACAACTGACCTCCTATACACGTCTTGCAAACGTGACGGGTGTACCGGCGCTTTCTTTGCCAGTGCCGGGGCTAGGATTGCCGGTTGGGTTACAAATCACGGCATCCGATAATCAGCGCGTGTTGGGTATTGCTGCGCTGATCGAGAATTTATTGGGGCTCAACGCGGAAAAGTGTGAAAATCGCATCAACCACCTCCATATTGGGCCAAAACCTGTAATCGAAAGATGTTGAAATTACGAAAACCGAAGGCACGACGGATGGTGGCACGGATCGCATTATTGATGCCTTCGACAAAGCCCTGGGTCACGCCATTGATGAAGTAATTGAGGAACTCATCCCACCAATTACGCAAGGTGTTGACGAACTTGAGTAAGCGCAGATCGCCGGTGGCCTGCACCTTGCAAATCCAGGCCTGTAGAAACCGGGTCGCCTGCTCACGGTTCTGGACTTTATCACAAATAGTGCGAAATTCCTCTTTGAGCAAGTACATGACCCGCAACTCAGGACAAGCCGCCAAGACTTGCTGGAGTTTGCTTTCTTCTTCGGGCGACAACTCATGACGCGCCTTCACTAGTATCCAGCGCGACCCTTTGAGGATGTCATAGGTCGGCGGATCGACTTGCTTCTGAAGGTGGCGGCGGGCTTGTGTTAGGCGGTCATTGAGTTGCTTCATCACATGGAAGCGGTCCGCGACCTGGCGAGCATGTGGTAAAGCCTTCTTGACAGCCTGGCGGTACGGTTCCCATAGATCGGTTGAGACGACAGTGATCTGCTCTCGATCTGGCTGCGCGTTGAACCACGCGATCAATGTTTCCTGCTTACGATCTGGCAACACTGCCAAAATGCAGTGCCTTTCCAAATCGGACAGGATCAATACGTACTGTTTATGACGCTTCTTGAGAGCCAGTTCATCGATCCCCAGAACCCGTACAGGATTCTGGGTTGGGCGTTGGGTCGTGCGTTGAGCATAGGTCACAAATATCTCTTTGACCGTTGACTCACTCAAGTGTTCTTGTCGCGCCACAGCTTTGCGATCACACTGCAAACATTGTTCGTAGACATATTGCTCATAGCGTCGCGTTTGACGCCGCTGCTGATTGACACTCAGCAGGTTCTCGGTGAACGGGCGTTGGCAATGCTCACACCTGAAGCGACGCCCCATAAAATAGAGATTAACTCGTTTTCCCATCACACTCAGGTCGCGCACCCGGCGTTCCTTCTGCTGGTGAACCTGCTGAGACAAATACTCACAGTCGGGACACTGCGTGATATCGTAGCGGTGTTCACACTTCAGATGCAATGCTTCGCCCTCTAGCTCATAATGTGTCACGCGAAATTCTGGTAATTCTACCAACTCCGTTATGGTTGCGAGGCTGACTGCTGCCCATTTCCGTTCTGTCTCTGGCTTGACGCCTGCCGTTAACATCGCTATTGTTTCTATCTTGGCTTCTCCTGTGCTGGTTGTTGCTCTATAGCTTATAACACGGTGAAGCCTTTTTCACACTTTTCCGCGTTGACCCTTTATTGGCAAGCGAGTAGCATTGCAAAACCTGTTAGTGCATCAGCTCCCGATGTATGTCCCATCCGGATGATATTGAGAGCAGATTCATGTACAGTTATCTTATTTTTCGGCTTTGACATAGCTTGCAATAGCCTGTGCCATCTTTCATTACATTGGCCTTGCGCCGCTGCTCGCAATAATGCGCTTGAGAGGGGTGTTGTCTGGATGGCGGCTGTGTTGGCGGCACTTTGGGCGAGAGGCAACATGTGGGGATAATGATTCTGGGATAACCATACTGCCAGAGTACAGCCCATCAGCCAATCATCGCCCGCTGGCGTCAAACCGTTTCCCAAACCAGCCAACATTTTGGCTCCCTCGGTAATTTGTTGCTTATTCATTTGTTGAAACCCATCGAGAATATGACGCGTAGATTCTCTGGCTGTGCGGATGATCTCGTGTTGGATGATTGAAGTTAGTGAGGGGAAATCTATTACCAGTGCAGCGAGGCTATCGAGCGGAGCAGATTTAAGCGCATGATGTAAAACAGGTACATAAGCCAGACATTGCTGTTGGGTGTATGTTTCCCAGGGCGGCTGGGGGTTCCAATTGGTTACAGTCGTCAGGTCGATTCGCAATGCGGACAGACACATTGGTCTGTCCCTACGGATGTCCAAAAATTCTCCTACGAAGCGCGATTCTGGATATGCCCGTAGGGACGGATCAACGTATCCGCCCGATAAATACGTTACCATTGAAGATGGTGTGATATGATCTGTGAAAATCACAGGCGACACGACGATGTTGAGTGGCCCCTTGCCGATCTGTGATGTGACGATAGATATAACTTCGCCATTTTCGTTTATCAGGTTGCACGCTTGCTTAAATACGTGCAACACCCGAACACGATGCGAACGTTGCAACCATGTCCGGGTGTATGGAGTCCAGGATATTGCAGGCGGTCGTTGAATTATGTCGTCTGCTCCTGATCTTCCAGTGCCAGAAAGACCTTTTCGGCGGTGATAGGCATATCCAGAACACGCACGCCAACTGCTGCCGCTACTGCATTAGCAATGGCCGGAGCTGTGGGAACCATGGAGTGTTCACCGATGCCACGTGCGCCCCAGGGGCCATCATCTTGTGGGGTTTCGACAATGATCGGGATAATTTCGAAGGGCATATCCACAGATGTGGCGATGCGATAATCCACGAAGCTGATGTTTTGGGGTACACCGTCTTTAAATTTGATACCTTCAAAGATGGCGGTACTTGCACCTTGCACTGCGCCGCCCTCAATTTGAGCGCGAACCTGGGCCGGATTGATGGCTTTGCCCACGTCGAAAGCAGCCGCGATTCGCAAGATAGTAATCTGGCCGGTTTCGGTATCCACTTCCAGATCCACAGCCTGACAACCGGTGGTGTAATGCACAACCGAACGCGGCCCCTGACCAGTTTCGGGGTCAAGACCGGTGACATAGGTTGGCATAAAATTGCCATGCCCGATGATCGGGCCACCACGCCAACCCTGGTCATCGGGTTTGGGTAGGCCGTAAACAACCATTTTTTCGAGCGGGAGTGACTCCTCGGATCGATAAGAAATTACCACGCCGTCTCTAATGTCTAAATCGTCGATATTTTCGTCCCAATGTTCGGCGGCAAGTTCGAGAATCTGCTGGCGAGCATCCTCGGCGGCAGCAACAACGGCATTCCCCATTGACCAGGTGAGGCGGCTAGCGACAGTTTGCCACTCATAGGGGCTGTATTTTGTATCCACCGGGCCACTGATTCGAACCCAATCGAGCGGAACACCCAGAGCGGCGGCGGCCATTTGGGCTACGACAGTAAATGCTCCCTGGCCGATTTCCTGACCACCAACAGCAACGGATACCGTGCCATCTTCATTGAAACGAACCGAAGCAGATGAACCGGCGTTGGGTGGCATAGCAGGGGCTTTCCACATGATCGCTAGTCCTTTGCCTCGGCGTTTATGGGGGGCGCTGGCGGGTTCGGTCTTGCCCCAGTTGATTGCCGCTGAAGCCTTCTCGATACACTCCGACAGCCCTGTTGGGTGCATCTTGGAGCCAGTGACGATGATCGAATCGGTGCGGATACAATTCTTCAGGCGGAATTCGACTTTATCCATGCCCAATTCTTCAGCGACCACATCCATGATTTGCTCAATGCCCCAATGGATTTCGGGCATCCCAAAGCCACGCATAGGGCCACCGACCGGGTGATTGGTGTAGACACAGTACGAATCGGCCCAGACATTGGGGATTTCATAAGGGCCAGTGGAAGAATAGCCAGTGGCGCGAGTGACGTTGACCCCATATTCTGTATAGGCTCCGGCATCCCAATAATATTCGGTTTTCATCGCCAGCAGTTTGCCATCTTGGGATGCACCGACTTTAGTCCTTGCCACTAATCCTTGCCGGACGAACGAGCAGAAAAACTCTTCCTCGCGGGTCAAGCGCAGTTTGACCGGATGACCGGGTACTTTTTGGGCCATAACCACCGCCAAGGCTTCCATTGAAACACCCGCTTTCGCGCCGAATCCGCCTCCCACGTAAGGCGCAATTACGCGCACGCTGCCCTGGGAGATTCCCAGAGTCTCGGCGATAAGATTGCGTTGAGCAAAAGGCGACTGGCTACTGGTCCACAGGTTGATTTGCCCACTGCGGTCAGCTTGAGCAACGGCAACGTGCGGTTCCAACGGTACATGCTGGATGATCGGCACTTCAAACGAACGTTCGACGATGACGTCACATCGTGCCCAGGCATCATCCACACTGCCTTTGCGAACTTTGAAATGGTTGGAAATGTTGGTTCCGGCTTTGGGAAAGATGAAATTAGCGACGGTGTAATCTTCCAGGTCGGGATGTAATAGTGGGGCATCTGGCTCTGCACCACGTACTGGATCCAAAACGGGTTCCAATACTTCGTATTCAACGTCAATCAGTTTGCAGGCTTCTTCGGCGATGGCTTCAGTCGTAGCAATGACTCCTGCTACCGGATCACCCACATACCGCGTGCGATCTCGGCAGAAGATATGACGATCTTTTAGATATAGTCCAATGAAACTAGGAGTATCGTCGCCAGTAACGACGGCTTTCACACCGGGCAAGTCCAGAGCCTTACTAGTATCGACACGCTGAATCAACGCATGGGGATGGGGACTGCGGACGATGCGGCCATAGAGCAGACCCGGACCGAATTGTAAATCATCGGCGAATTGCGCTTCACCAGTTACTTTTTCGAGCGCGTCGACTCGTGGAACTTCCTGTCCAACGGGGGCGGGAGCGATGATGGTGGACATCTCATTTTCCTTTCTGGGCTACAGATTTGATGGCTTCGACAATGGAGACATAGCCCGTGCAGCGGCATAGATTGCCCCGCAGCGAGTCTTTGATGTCGTCTTCGGTGGGCTGTGGATTACGTTCCAGCAAAGCCCAGGCTGAGATGAGAATACCTGGTGTACAAAATCCGCACTGTGTACCGGTATATTTGATAAAGGCTTGCTGAAGCGGATGAAGCTGGTTGCTGTCCGACATCCCCTCAAGCGTGAGAATTTCAGCTCCATCGGCTTCTACAGCCAGCACCATGCAGGTATTCACAGGTTCACCGTCCATGATGACCACACAGGCTCCACACTCGCCCGTGCTGCATCCATTCTTAGGGCTGGTGACGGCCAGGTGATCACGCAATAATGCGAGCAGCGTGATATTAGGCGAAACGCTGGCGTGGGCGGGCATTCCATTCACATTCAGTGAGATTTCCATGATGTCATTCTCCTAGGTTAGCCCACACATCTTGCAGAGCGCGGCGTGTCAGATTCCTGACCATTGCTTTACGATAGCGAGCCGAGGCACGTAGGTCGTCAATCGGGCGGGCGGTGTTTTGTGCAGACTGGGCAGCCTGTTCAATAGTATCGGCATTGATCGTGTTTTCGGCCAGGATGGCTTCGGCTTTGAGTACACGGATGGGTGTAGGTGCGACTGAAGCTAGCGCCATGCGGAAGCGATACCCAGACTTCGCTGTTTCATCGGGATAGCCTATCACGGCTACACCGACGATTGCTAGGTCTCCCGATGCATTGCGGCCCAACTTGATATAACGCCCGACATATCCATCGGGTGGAACTGGGAAGTCAACACGAGTCACGAATTCACCGGGTTGCAAAACGGTCGCGCCAGGTCCGACGAAGAACTCATTGGCCGATACAGTACGTTCGCCATTTGATCCCCAAATGACCAGAGTGGCATCCAGCACCAATGCAGCCGGGGCGGTATCGGCGGCGGGCGAGGCGTTGCATAAATTACCACCAAGTGTGGCACGGGTCCGCAGAGGATAAGAGGCAACAGTGTTGATGGCCTCGACCAGCAGCGGGTAATGCTCAATGACATGAGGGTGGGCGGTCAGAGCGTTCATGTTGACAGCAGCGCCGATCTGCAAACCGGAATCTTCGTTGAAATAGATGGATGTCAGGCCGGGCAGATGTTTTACGTCGATCATCACCTGGGGAGCCATCGCGCCGTCACGCATTCGCACCAATACATCAGTGCCACCCATGAACAGCCGCGCCTCGTGCCGATATTCCAGCAGCAGTTCGGTGACTTCTTCCGGCGAATTGGCGCGAATATAGTCGAAATCTGGCAAAACAGGGCTGGCAATTTCCACGATACGCCCTCCTTATAGTTGTGGCTTATGGCATACGCAATCGCCGAAGCGCGTATGCTCAAAGGATTGTTTCTTCGCCATCAGTTCTTCATAGCGGTCATCATCGACAAAGGCGACGATGCGGGCGATACTGGCTTCACCATCAACAAAACGCCAGGGGAAGCAGCCAATATCCACGCGCTCATTTAGTAACAGGTCGATGTCTCCGCCCAGACACTCGGCGTGGATGATGCCATGCGGAAATAGTTCAATGTGCATCAATTGGTATTTGTCGTCGGTAAAGACAGTTTCCAGCGATTGCCCGTATTTTTGCCGAAAGTGAGCTTCAGCTTCTTTGGCCTGACGCGGCATCCAGGTGCGGATGATGGTGTTCATGGGATGGTCGGCACTGCCACAATCGACGCCAATCCACTTGATTTTCTTCTGTACACACCATTCGGCGAATTCACGATCTGGGCCGGGATGTTGGACCATATAGCGAATTTCGTCAGCAGCAGGCTGATCCCACCCATAGCGGTGATAGCCGGTGTGGATGAGCAAAATATCGCCCTCGCGCACTTCGACGCGTTCCTCAATCATTTGTGAGGTGTAGATGTCGTAGTCACCGACGGCATCCGAGAGATCGACCACCACACCGGGGCCATGCAGGAAATCGAAGTCCAGGCTGGCGATGTCTTTGCCGGGGGTATAGAAGTGGATTTCGCCGTCGAGATGGGTTCCCAAATGGTTGGAGTGGGTCACAAGCTGGCCGTTAGCCCCATTGGGAGCCAGACGTTTGAAGTATTTCACTTGCAAAGGTTCATAAGTGGGCCAGGCGGGTGTACCAATTCCAAGCGGAATGGTTAAATCAATAATCTTCATGAACATTTTCCTTCTAAAACGACAGTCATAGGTTAAAGTCTATTGAAAATGCTTCGTTGTCACAAATGTCCGGTAGCATTGTTACGACGTTACCATGTAGCGATAGCTTCATAGGCTTCGGCGAAACAGGCTTCCGGCGCTCGTAGAACCCCCGCGCCAACCATGCCGATGCCGGGTTCCTTATGCGCGATTCCGGTGTTCAGGCGGGGTGAAATGCCGGTTTCCATAATCAGCCGCACATCCATGCCAACTGGCGTACCGCGGAATTCGAGCGGTGGCAATGTGAAGTGTTCATGCTCGGCGAAGCAGATTTCATACATCTCCAGTGTGGCCGACAGCGCATCCTGGGCCGAGCCGCCGACGAATCGTGCAATAGCGGGTGATCCGGCCATCGCAAAGCCACCAAATCCGGCTGTTTCGGTAATCGTGCTGTCACCAATGTCGGGATTGGCGTCGTCAGCCGTGAAGCCCGGCAGATATAAGCCTTCCACAATGCCTGCGGGAGCAACGAACCAGCGTTCGGGGTCGCCCGCTAGGCGGATGCCGAAGTCGGTACCATTGCGGGCCATGACGGTGACGATGCTCGAGCCGGAGATACCTTCGGCGGGTTCCAGCATGGCTTTGGCAGCAGGCATGGATAGGTTTAGGAAGAAATGATCGTTGCCATCAATGAATTCCATTACTTGCGCCAATAGCTCACGGTCACGGGTTGTGCGGGCCATTGCCGGAGCCAGCGCCCGCAGCAGCAATGATGTTCCAGCGCGATTGCGGTTATGGCACTCGTCGCCCATGTGCAATGCTTGAGCAATCATGCCGCGCAGGTCAATTGGGCCAGAATTCTCTACCGCATCGGCCAATGTGGGATACAATACATCGGCCATCCAGTGCAGGCGCTCATATACTTCATTACCATAAGCCCCGTAACGCAGGACTTTACCCAGCCCTTCATTGAGCGTGCAATAGACACGGTTGCCGAATTCAGCGTTTTCAATGATCCAGACCGGCATGGATGGTGAAATCACGCCCGCCATTGGGCCAACGGCATGATGATGGTGGCAAGGATCGAAGGTAGTCGCACCACTGGCGGCTAAGTCAGCAGCTTCTTGGGGTGATACGGCCAGTCCCTCATAAACCAATGCGCCCATAATCGCGCCGCGTGTGGGGCCGCACATGCGCTCCCAAGTAATCGGTGGGCCAGCGTGCAGGATGGTATGATCATCCATACCAGGAATCACATCGCGGGCGATACCCAAGCCGACAATCTGTGGACGCCCAGCCATGATGCGATGCACGGTTTCGGCATTGGCGTCGTCGATGGAGATTCCGTCCTGGGTGTGAGTTAGGTGGGGCACGTTGGGTGGTTTCCAATCGACATCCACCATTGCCACCCCCTGTTGTTGCAGGCTATCGGCAAGCAGGGATAGACCCACATTGACCACCGAAAGTGGTTGTTCAAACAATGTATTTACGGACTCAGCCAAAATACTCTCCTTTATTGGGAATTGGATGCAACTACCAGCGCCGCCAGTTGCGATGCACGGGCATTGCTCTCCATTAAAATCACGCCTGCCGACTCTAATGCTGTTTGCTGGCGACGATAATTCTGAGGATCATCGTCGGTTCCGGTTAAAGCGGCTATAACAATCAATTCTCGGTCACCTGCCGCCGCGATTTCACGCGCTTGACGAATGGCGGGAGCCAGCTCCGATGCCGGATCAGGATGTGCGCCATAACCCAGCACAATGTCCAGTTGAATGACGGCCACTTCCGGGTCGCGGGCTTCTTGCAACAGGCGGCGGATGCGTAAATCGTTGTCGATCATGGGGTGCGGGCGTCCAACGGTGAATTCTTCGTCACCCAAATCTAAAGCACAGTGTTGGTGACTATAGGTGGAGTCCGGCAATTGCCATTCTGGGCGCAGTGGTCCATTCGACCATACCGGGCCGACAGCAATATTCCAAAGCCTCATGGCTTCTTCGCAAAGTGTCCCGCCGCTGAATAGTCCTCGAAGATATTTTTGTGTAGGAGTAAGTTTCGCGGCCAGATTGATAAATTGCGTTTCAATGTTGTGTGTTACGTCTGTCAGTTGTTGTGTGGCTACTGGGTCTTCGTTGCGGGCCAATATTGCCGCGATTGCTGCTGCCTCGTGTAGTGTGTTGGCAACATAGACATGGTTTGCTGGCGAAGACGGATTTTCTGCACCCATGAAAATGACGACGGATGGTTTGTCGCCGTCCGCAAGCCGTGACAATACGTTGTCAGCAATAGTGGGAGAGGGTAGTTTGGAGATGGCGACAATAACCTGCGTGGCAGGGTCAGCTTGCAGCGCGTCAATGGCATGGAACATCATCAAGCCGCCCACATCGTCTGATAAATCGCGCCCACCGACGCCAATACCTTGCGAAACGCCAACGCTCTGCCGGGCAAGCAGGCTGCTGACCTCCTGCAAGCCGGTTCCTGCCGCCGAGACGATACCCACCGGGCCACGCGGAACCGCATTGGCAAACCCCAGGGCTGCGCCATTGATGATGGCTGTGCCTGCACCCGGCCCCATCAATAGCAGATTGTGTTCGACGGCATAGCGTTTGAGGGCTATTTCATCTTCCAGCGACACATTATCGCTAAATAGCAGAACGTGTAGCCCATGATACAGTGCGTTCCAGGCTTCTGCCGTCGCATATATCCCTGCAACAGAAACTACAGCCAAGTTCGCATCTGATTGCGAGCGAAGCACACTTCGCAGGGTTCGGGCACGGTAGGAATCAGCACGGTTGGTGATGCTCTGGGGTTTGGCTAACAATGCTTCGGCAGTGGAAAAGGCGTTCTCCAGAACATCCTCTGCGCCAATGACCATCATGATAAGATCAGTTGGTTTGGCAGCCTGGACTTCAGGAGGCAAGACGCCAATTTGCTCCAGTAAGCGTTTGTTAGCATCCGTGCCCATCATCAGGGAAGCATCATCAATCCCATCCAGATTTTGCACTTGACGCACAATGTTCATCAAAGACACTGAATCAACATATTGGCTAGTTTTTATCTTGAATTGTGTTGTCACAAATTACCACCGGAAATCTTTGTGTGTTATGGGATTAATTGTACCAAATGGTGGATTTTCAGGCATAAACTGGCTGGCGTTGTCGTCGAGATAAGAGACCAGTCATGGCGAACCCGATAGCGGAAACAAGCGTGGCGGCAATGATGAGTTCAAATCCGGCTGTATAGCTGTCGGTTGCATCACGCAGGTAACCCACCAGCCACGGAATGACAGCTGCACCGAGTCCGAACATCGCGCCAACGATGCCATTGACAAAGCCTGGCCCACTGTCTCGATAAATATCGTTTGCCAGGGCGGTGGTCTGGCTACTGCGCGTTCCTTCTCCCAATGCCACAAGTAGACTGTAGAAGGGGAGTAACCACAATGATGGACGTGTTTTCAGAACCAATAAGATGCCCACTGCACCAATTAAGCAACCAGCACCCAGAATATATGTCCGGGCACGCCCAATGCGATCTGAGATGTACCCCCACACAATGAATGCTCCAATCGTCAGGAAGCCCGCGATACCGACGAAGCGCGCGGCCATCAGTCGGTCAATCCCAACGCTTTCCATGTAGGCGACCTGATGCACCGTAAGCGAGCGTAGTGGGCCGAGCGAGAGGAATGATACGAGCAACAGACCCCAAAACGCAGGCTGGCGTAACAAATCGCGTCGATTGCCTGTGGGTTCTGACTTCTGGCGGAGGGGAATTGGCGGGCGGCGTTGCCCGAAGGCCATCAAAGGCAGGAGAATCAACATACACACACCCGCTAGTATCATATATGCGCCTTGCCAGCCAAACCAGGTGATGAGGCGTTCGCACATAGGCACAAAGACCAACGCACTGAGGCCAGTTCCGGCAAAGGTAATGCCGATGGCTGTCCCCCGCCGATGGGGTAGCCAGCCCGCAACAATTGATGCTACAAGCCCCAGCCCCATCATGCCGAGCGCCACACCACCCAATAGCCCATAGGAAAGCTGAAGGTGGATAATTTGTGTGGCCTGACTGCTGAGGATCAGACTACATGCCAGAATAAATGACCCGATACTGAATACGGTGCGTGGTCCCCAGCGATCTAATAACATTCCGGCTGGGGTGGAGACAAAAGCGAAGACCAGCATATTTAGGCTGAAAATGCTGGCCGCCGCACCACTGCTCCACCCATTACGGATGGTGAACTCGGCAAAAAATACTGTGAAGGATAGACGCACCCCAAAAATCAGGAATACGCCTACTGCTGAGACCGCGACTACACGCCAGGCGATTCGCGACTTGTTGGGTGTTTCGGGGGTCAATGAGCGCCACCCAGATACATGCGCTGCACTTGTGTACTGTTGATCAATGCCTGACCAGTTCCCTCATAACGATTACGGCCCAGCTCCAACACATAACCACGATGGCTAACTTCCAATCCTTGCCGGGCATTTTGCTCAACCATGAAAATTGTCAGGCCGTAATTTTCATTCAGACGCCGGACGTTGGAAAACACCTGCTTGCTGATGAGAGGAGCCAGACCCGCCGATGGCTCGTCCAGCATCAACATGCGAGGTTCCATCATCAAGGCACGTCCAATTTCTAACATGCGTTGCTCGCCACCGCTCATTGTTCCGGCTAACTGCGTTCGGCGTTCGGCTAGGCGCGGGAACATCTCAAAGATACGTTCCATGGCACGTTGCAGGCGTGGCTTATCTCGGATAAGGAACATACCCAACTCTAGATTTTCATATACAGTCATCTGGGGAAACGTACTGCGCCCCTGGGGAACATAGGTGATGCCATGCTTCAACACGGTGTCGGGTTCCAGGCCTGTGATGTCGGCATTGCCAAAGAAAATATGACCTGACCGCGGCTTTAAGAATCCATAGACAGCTTTGAAGACGGTGGATTTTCCAGCTCCGTTTGGTCCGATCACACAGACGATTTCGCCCTCATGTACATCCATGTTGACGTCATTCAAAATCATGATCTTGCCGTAACCCGCATCAAGATCACGCACGCGTAACAACGCATTCGGACTTGGCGGAGATGGCACAATGGCGGGATGCACTGATGGCTCGCTTTTGGCTTCGACTAATGGTTCGTTCTCGTCGTTGGGTGGGATGTCTTGAATTTCAGTATTCATCATTCGTCTCGCCCGAAATAAGCTTCGATTACCGTCGGGTCGTTCTGGATGTCCTCCGGTTCGCCCTGAGCAATCAGCGAGCCATAGTCCAGCACATATAAGCGTTCACACAAGTCCATAATGAAGTTCATGTTGTGTTCGATGAGAAAGAAGGTTACCCCGCGTTCTTCGTTCAGCCGCCGGATGACGACCTTTATTTCTTCGATCAGTGCAGGATTAACGCCGCTGGTGGCCTCATCCAGTAGTACAATCAGGGGGTTAGACATCAAGCTCATACCGATTTCCAACAAGCGTTGCTGCCCACCACTCAAATTGCGGGCCAGATTATTCCGTACCCGGCTCAACAGAAGGAAATCAATCAACTCATCGGCCTGTTGGCGTACATTGGGCGGTGCAGTCCAGAGCCACAAGAAAGTTGGAACACCAGCCCATTTACGCGCCAGCAGCATATTGTCATAGACGGTCAAGTTGTCATAAATCCTGATTTTTTGGAAGGTGCGGGATAGGCCATAGCGATTGATGCGCCAGGGGGCACGGCGACTGATGACTTGTCCATTCAAGTAGACTTCACCGTCGGTGATGGGTAATGTGCCGCTGATGCAATTGAACAAGGTGGTTTTTCCGCTGCCGTTTGGCCCTAACAGCCCCACAATTTCGCCGCCACAGACGTTGAAATTGACTTCATTCACAGCCCGCAGACCGCCGAAATCCTTTGTCACGCCTTGGCCTTCCAAAATGACCTGACCTTTTAAATCATGCAGGTTGATCTCGGTAGCCTGTTCCATCTCCAACACAGTGCGTATGGCGAGATAGACACTGTATAAAAATAGCAGGATAACGCCAATGCGCGATCCATTCGCCAGATCACCCCACCATTTAACAGCCGCAATCATGATAGCAACCGTGAAAATCTGGTAGAAAATCAGACCAATCATTTTGTCGGTGCGTTGGCTGTGTTCGGGTGGGGTGGTATCCACCTCGCGTTCTTCTGGTGCGAGTACGCTGTCTTCATCGGGTGCGTCGGCTTTAGCAATCATCGGAAACTCACGTTGGTACCATTTCCAGGCATCGTCGGCGTAATCGGTGATATTCGATAGATTGCGGATTAGATACCAGATACCAGCAACTAAAATCCCAACTAGAACCAGTTGCAATATCCACGACATATTCCAGAACCAGTCCAGCGTATTGGCCTCAAAGAGTGTTAATCCCAGGATGCGCGTATCAATGTATTCTCGCAGCCCAATATCCGTCAGCATCTCCGCCCCGACCAGCAACACCGCGATGATGAGCGCATGGAACCAGGGCCGTCGCCACGACCATTTCAGCCCACGATCTTCGGGGTCCAGCAAGCCCAGCACACCAGCGGGCATAAACAACACCACAGTCGCCAGCAAGCTGCCAGTGATAATCAGATTCAGGTTGCCCAATTCGGCCCAGATGGTCGTCTGGACATAATAGAATAGACCTGCACCCAGCACCGGCCCCCAGGGACGACCCATGCCGCCCAGCATTGCCATCATGATGATCTGGATAGTGTAATCTGGGGGGAAGGCGATGCTGGCATCAATGAAGCCTTTTTCCCAGGCTCGCACTGCGCCGATGGTTGCGGTGAAGCCGCCTGCCAGCATGAAAATGCCGATCTTTACGGCAGTGGTGTTGATCCCACGCATATCGGCCCCGACTTCGTCTTCGCGGATGGCCTGGAGCATCTTGCCCAGTTGCGAACGGTAAATCCATATCGACGTGAAAAAAATGATGGCGGTCAGCGCCAACATCGCATAATAGACTTGTAGGGGATCGGCGAACAAACGACCCGATGAGATACCCTCACCCCCGTTAGTCAGATCGGGCAGTGTGTTTGATAGCTCGCGTACAGCGACAAATGTGCCGAGCATGGCAATCGCAAAATAAGGGCCCTTGAGGCGCAAAGTCGGCCATCCTACCAGTCCAGCGAAAATCGCGCCTATAGCGAAAGAGATAGGCAACGACTGCCAGATGGTAAAGCTGTAATTTAGTACCGTTGCCTCACCCGATGGCGTAGCAATTCCCGACCACATCAAGTTCGCGGCGGCATACGACCCCATTGCCACAAAAACCGTATGCCCGAAGTCAATATAGCCGGTGTAGCCGCCAATCAGATTCCAGCTACTTGCCAGCGCAATCCACATCAATGCAAATGTATACAGCTTGAGGTCGGCACGATTTTGCCGGATACTGAGCGTATCATGACCATATTTATACATATACAGCAAGAAAATCGCCGCCAGAATGGGTGATATTAAAGGAATGAGGCGCTCGATATAGCCCAGTATCCGGTCTGGGTTAAAGCGCGTTTGAGTCCGGGTTTGTGTTTGGGTACTCATCACTACTCTTCCTCCGCACTCAAGCCACCGGTGATGCCCTGTGGCCTCAAAACCAGCATCAGTACCAGCAAGATAAATGAGGATGCAATGGCCCAACTGGGCGCGTTGACGATCTCGAATTGGGGGATATGCTCATTGAGTTTAGGGAAATATCCGGCGATATAACTCTCAACCAGCCCCAAAATCAACCCACCGAAAACAACCCCTTTAACACGCCCCAATCCGCCCAACGCGACAATGGCAAATGCTCGTAGTGTCCAGGGAGCGCCGGTGACTGGTGTAATAGGTTGGAACAGGCCCATCAATGATCCTGCAACGGCAACCAGGGCCAGCGCGATCCCAAAGGTGATGGCATAGGTTTCGCGGATGTTAATACCCATCAGCCGGGCTGCCATCTTGTTCTGGGCTGCGGCTCGGATAGCGTAACCGGTTCGTGTGCGCTGAAGAAATTGCACCAACCCGTAGATCATTAATGCACTGATAATCAAAATGTAAACTTTATCTTTGGGAATCGTCACATCGGGTATGTTCTGTTCAGAGAGGAGCGAGAGGGGATTGGGTAGTTTTAGACCGATGATGGGGATTGTGATGTGATCTCCCACAAAACTAGCACGATTCCAGAATGTTCCGGCATAATCAGCGTCAATACGCCGGGGGTCAGCCGCATAAATGCGTAGACCGATACTCTGGAGAGCGATGCTTATTGCAAAGGTAATCAGCAACATCGTCAGGTAGGGACCTTCGATGATCTGGTTCAATAGTGTGCGTTGCAACGCATAGCCCAGAGCGAAAAAAAGCACAATAATAATCGGCAGCGCCGTAAATGGATCAATAGACTCGAAACCATCTATGCTCCATCGCTGATAGAATATGCGTATCAGCAATGCGGCCAGAGGGTAGGCAATCAAGCGCCGCAGCCATAAATAGGCCATCGGGGATTGCTGGTTCTCCACATCGTCCTGGGCCATGCCTGTGAAACTCAGCGATGCGATGATTTGGTCGAACTGTTGTTGCAATCCTGTCAGTCGATCACGGATTGGCTCTAACGATTCCAATAGAATCCAGATAGTCGGCAAGACAAGATGACTGATAACAAAACCGAGGGCCAGAGCCAGCCCCAGCATCACCATATCCATCACTGGCAGCACAACTGGACTAAACTCATCACCTTTCCAAATGCTGTAAATGATAAATGTAACCAGCCCGACGCCCACGAAACTTGCGACGCGCCGAATCCAGACCTGGGGCATTCGATCATCACCAATGACCATTTCGCTGACGACCAGTCCACCGGCGATGGCAATACCGGCAAAGATCAATTCAACTGTTGATTGAATTTCTGCGGCTTCACCGCCACCGATAACTAGATTTTGCACTCGCCATGGATTGAAGAAGAACCAGGTGACATAAGCGGCCATTAACAAGAACTCGCCATGTGCCAGATTAATCAAACGCATGACGCCCCAGATGATCGAGAAACCAAGCGTCATCGTCGCATAGAATCCACCTAATAAGAGACCATTGATGGTCAACTGCAAAAAGAAATCTACGTCCATAAGCTTCAACCATGAACCAATAAAATCTACGAAAGTTGTGGAAAATCAGGGGTAGGCATCAGGACTACCCCTGAAATCAATTAAAGGAGAACTAACGATCTGCCCAGGCCGGTGCAGGCCATATAGGATCTACTACAGCGACTTCGGCGGGGGCAATCACCAGGATTTCACCTTCTTGAATCTGGATGGTTGCCATTGGTTTACCGACGTTCTTACCTGTTTCGTCAAAGTCGATGGTGCCATAGAAGGTTTCAATGTCCATTTCCAGCAAGGCATCGCGGATGGCGGCGGTTTCAAGAGAACCTGCGGCCTCAATTGCAAGGTGTAACACCAGGGCTGCCGCTGTCGATTCCGCAGCCTGATAGCTGGGGTGAATGCCATAGGCCTCGATGTAGCGTTCGGCGTAATCAGAGGCCGTACCGAAGTATTCGTCTTCCCATTCCATCGTGCTTTCCCATTGAGTCGCACCCCAAACATATTCGGCATCTGCACCCATTTCCTCGACAAACGTCGGGTTGGAGGGGCCAACCGTAATCAGGAACGCATCCGGCGAGAAGCCCAACTCCTTAGCGGTACGCAGGAACAGAACGGCGTCATTGAAGTGACCACCACCTACAAATAGATCTGGTTCCAATTCACGGAATGTGGTGAACATGGCTGTTACATCCGGTACATCCAGCGGATAGGTCTCGACAGCCAGGACCTCAATGCCCACTTCTTCGAGCCATTGCAATGCACCTTCAGCAACGGAGGTGGGGAAGGCGGTATCTTCGTAGGCCACAACGGCAGTGCGAGCGCCCAATTCATAAGCCATTTCGATACCACTCCTGGTATAGTAGCTGGCCGGGGTCAGCACGGCGAACAGGTTGATGAAACCACGCTCGAACAGGCTATCGCTGGCCCCATTACCCTCGACCATGATGATGTCTTCACGCTCGGTAATCTGGCTGGCGACTTGCGTCAGACTGCTGGAGTATGGGCCCAGGATTACGTCTACATCGTCTTCAAAAATCAGGCGCTCAGTGAGTAGCGATACGGTGTCGGCATCACTTTCATCATCGTAGTAGACCAACTCGGCGCGGTGACAGACGCCGTCCATGTAGATGCCGCCATGTTCGTTATTGACCCAATCGAGCCATAGGTTATAGCCGTTCAGGGTATCTCCACCCTCACGGGCATATTTTCCTGTTTCCGAAACAGCAGCTCCGAAGCGAATAGCTGGGGCGTCTTCATCGACAGGCCCCATTGGGCAGCCCTCGTCCATGTCGCCATCTTGCGCCATAACAAGAGATACCGGGACACATACCAAAACAACTAAAAGAAACAAATGTAATAAACGGTGCTTCACTTGTGTACCTCCACTTAAAATTTTTAAGCGATGGTATGATTTTACCGATTTTTGATGATTGTGCAATTTTTGCAAAAAGATCAGATTGCTTTCTGGAAAACATATTGGAGATAGCGCATAAACACTTAAAATTTGAAAGAGGGTGTCTTCAAAAACAGGCGGCTGAAGACACCCTCTGGAGGTTCAAATTAGAATTATGATATGGTTGAATCGTGTTTAGAACGCTATATTATCCTGTCACACGGCGCACAATCGCCCTTCCGATGAAGCGCACTTTCTCACCCAGCGGGAATCGCTTGAGATTCGCTTTGACCACGCCGCGTGTATAGCGGGTGCGCTTGGAATAGTCCACACGTACATCAACAATCACGGGCTGGTTACGATTTGAAAGTTCGATGGCCCGGGCGATACCAGCTTCAATGCCATCATTTTTCAGGATGGGTACATAAGCTGCGCCGGTAGCTTGGGCGATGCCTTCTAATTTCATTTCGCCCAGAATCGTGCACGTTTTCCGGTTGTAAGGGATTTCCTGCCCCTGTGAGATTTGCGATAGCTCGCCATCGTAGAAGACAAAATAGATGACCCCCAGATTTTCCACTGAGGCAGTGAGTGTTTCGAGTCCAGTCATATAGAATCCGCCGTCACCCACGATGCCGACAACCTGTTTATTGGGGTTAACCAGTTTGGCTCCGATGGCGGCGGGAACGCAGTAGCCCATGCAGTTGAAATCGGAAGGGGTGATGAGATGACGTGATTGGTAAATTGGGAATAGCTCGGCGGTCAGAAAAGTATGGTTGCCATCATCAAGCACAGTAATGACATCATCTTCCAATTGGCTACGCAGTGCTTCGAAGAATAGAAATGGATTGACACGATCTTCTGTGATGTGTTTGCGCCATTCATCATAATAAGCCTCTTTGTCGCGCTTGATCTGATCTCGCAAAATTCCCGGCTGGCGGCTGGATGCGAAATTCGCTTTTTGCAGCTTATCCAGCAGGCAGCGTACCGCTATTCCGGCATCGCCTTCGATAGCAACTTTGGCGGGATAGTTCTTGCTGAACACATCAGGATTGATGTCGATGTGAATGAGGTTTTCCGGCACGGTCATGTCATAACTGCCTGTCGGGATTTCGCTGAAACGTGTGCCGATGGCGACCAGGCAGTCGCAATCCTTGAAGGCGTTTTCGCCAGCGGGCACGGAATACGCACCGAATCCCATGCCGACATGCAAGGGGTGATTGCCGGGAAAGACGCTCAGTCCCTGGAGGGTCGTGGCTACTGGCGCTTCGAGCGTTTCCGCCAATTGAATTAATGCGCTGGTGCAATCTCGTGCTCCCCAACCAGCAAATATGCCTGGGTTGCTGGCCTGTTTCAGAAGATCAACGGCCTGGCAGACCTTGTCTATATCGGGTGGAGATTGTATTGGATTTGCGGCAAATGTCGGTAGATCGTCCACATCACCACGAAAGAGTTGAATTTCTACCGGCACTTCGACGAAGACCGGACCAGGTTCACCAGTAGTTGCGATCCGATAGGCTTCAAAAATAGTCGGGACGATGTCATTATGGTTCTCGATTAGGAAAGTCATCTTGGTCACGGGCTGCAGGGCGGCATGTTGATCCCATTGGTGCAGTTGGTATGATCTACCAGAGTCGCGCCGTGTGCCGCCCGAAATGATTAGCATGGGGATGCCATCCAGATAAGCTTCGCCGATACCACTCATGGCGTGGGTGACTCCTGCCGCTGGGACAATGACTAGCGTACCAATGGTTTCTGATGTGCGGCTGATGCCATCGGCCATGAATGCGCCGCAGCCTTCGTGTGTGACTAGAATAGGGCGAATCTTATCGGATTTATTCAGTTCATCGTATAACTCGGTAACATGCACACCGGGAATGCCAAAGGTATGTTTGACAGGCAATTGTTCCAGAGCATACGTCACCAGCCATGCACCCGTTTTTTTCATGTTTACTTCTCCTTAAAATCTATAGTTTGCTGCCAGTAATGGCGCGGCCTGCCATCCGTCCCGTCAGGACACATGACCCCAGAAACGTGCCTTCCAGTGAACGCAGGCCATGGATACCGCCGCCACCGAAACCCGCTGCTTCGCCAACTGCGTACAAACCGGGAATTGTCTCACCAATGGGCGTGAGTACCCCGCAATCCAGATTGGTCTGAATACCGCCCATGCTCTTGCGACTGAGGATGAATTCGCGGATGGCGATTAGTGGACGTGCATTGGGATCAAGGATGGGTTGATATTTGCAGGTGCGGAGTTTATCGCCGCGATAGGTGCGGAAGTTCATGATGCGCCGCAGTTGCTCGTCATTGAAATATTTGGGGCCGCGCCCAATTTCTGCATCATAAGCAGTCAGGGTGGATTCGAGTTGTTGCAAATCAACGGTGTGTCCCATATTGATGGCATTCATCTTCTCAACCAGTTCCGTCAGAGAATCAGCGACCACAAAATCCTGGCAGGTATCCATCAACTCACGTACCAATTGCTTGTTGCCAAACAGCAGTCCTTTGAGAATGGCGATTTTGTTGACGTCTCGATAGGCCGTCATGTACTCCGAACCGGAAACCGCCAGTTCTTTGATGGCGATTTTCCAGTTGAGAACCTGCCAGGAGAATTTACCGGGTTGTTTGAGAATTTGCTCGATCAGATAGCGTGTATCGGTATAGCCAATCAGAGGCGGCGGGCCGATGCGCTGGCCGAGCGCGTTGATCCAGATGGCCGAACGTGGCGGCACAAGGCTGATTCCCTGTTTGTTCTCCGTGTCTTTGGGATGGTGTACACCCGCTGCATAGTGCCAGTGTTTGTCCAGGTGAGTCAGGTTGCCGCCCAGTGTCTCTACGGCATCGTGCAGCGTCCCATCACCATAGCGGTGAGCGCCATTGAGAATGGTTTGGGGAGGTTCGCCCCAGGGTTTGTACCAATGCTTCCGCATCCGGCTCAAATCACCACCGCAAATGCCACCGGCTGCGACCACCATTGCATCGCCAGTCGCCGTGAACTCCTCGCCAGTGGCTTCCAGTTTGCCCATGCAGCCTGTAACAGCGCCGTTGGTTTCGATGAGTGCTTCGACTCGATGGCCGAAATGAAGTGTCAGGTTGCTGCGGTCCGGGTGAATCTCCAGGTGATTAATGATGGCGTTCATCAACCCGTAACCTGTTCCCCAGGCGATATGCCAGCGTGGAACGGAATTTCCGCGCACAAAATAGCCGCGTTCCGGCCAGTTGACGACGGGCATGAAGCTGACATTGCGTTGTGTCAGCCATTCGTAAATCAATTCTCGTGAACGGTTGACGTAAGTCTCCGCCCAACGACGCGGCCACTCATCGTCCTCGCCAAATTCGGCATAACTGAGCCAGTCGGCTAGCGCCAGTTCAGGCGTATCCTTTATCTTTTTCTGGAGTGGTGTGCCGACCATCATGACACCCCCGAACGATTTCTTTGCTAATCCGCCAAAATTCTCTTGTGTATCTCGATCTAGCAATAAGACTTTTTTGTTCTGGTCGAGTAGTTCATAGGCGGTGACGATGCCTGCCAGTCCTCCACCAGCGATAATAACATCGGCTTGATATTGGTGCGTCATTGGATTGCCCCTGGAGCTATTTAGTCACACAACTAGCGAAATTGTACCGTGAGAGTGGCGTTAAAAGCTAATTGCTGGTTGCTTGGCGTTGGTGGGGAACGATCACTGGACGTACACGCGGATAGATGTGGATGGCAAACGCGATAATGCTTCCCAGTTGCAGGCAGAGACCCAGCACCGTAAGTGTGGTTTCAACGACACCAATAGCGAAGAAGCCTGTACCTGCATTTAGCAAGATTGTTGCTGTCAGCGCAAAACCAAAACGCCCGCGTTGCTTCAAGGTGTGGGGTAGGCGGGGCATGATCCAATAGGCGACACCCATCGACAGTTGCACCATCCAACCGACGAGTAATATATCGACATGTACCCACACCCAGCGCCAGGTTGCTGTGGGCAACAGATCAGGGACGCCTTTATAACTGAGTAACAAGGCGGCTAGCGTCATGCCTGTTGCGAAATTGATCAGGGCCAGACGAATCATCCAACGGCTGAGAGTTGGCATCAACGACCTCCACGCTCACGGATACGCGGCCAAGCGGCAATGACCCAGGCCATCGCGCCACCCCATTGCAACAACGCCGCCCCGACCAATCCCCAACCAGCCTCCGAAGCCATACCCTGAGTCAGACCGATCTCGAAGATGCCCCGAAACAGCAGACCCACATTCAGACCTGCCATCCCTAGCCATCCGATCCAGCGCACGCCTTGGGGCTGGGCACGACTGATGATAGGAAACATCCAGTAGATAACGGCAAAGATCAATTGTGTCAGCCAGCCAATCGTAATCCAATGGATGCTGACTGGACGCAGAGCCGACCAGTTGCCCGCCAACCAGCCGACTTGATTCGCACTATATAATGTCCATCCACCCAGACCTAGTACTTTAACTTCCTAAAGTTGCGGGGTACATAGAGCCTTTTCTACCTTGAGAAGTACATTCTTACTCCGCATTTTAAGCAAGTTCGGGTACTAGCATCAAATAGAGCATTGCCAGCCGGATTGACCAGCGACTCAGCGTGGGCATCAGCTCTCACTCTCAATTCGCGCTCGCAAATAGATGATAATTTGGTCGATTTGCTCATTTGAAAGCGCAGGGTTGCCGCCGCGTGCGGGCATGTCCACGCCCGTGGTGTTGGCTTCGTCCCATAGCGGGCGTCCGGTGGTGATGAAGGTGTGCAGGGCTTCGTCATCAATGTTTTGCACGAATTCGCTATGAATCAGGTCTTTGCCCAAATTTGGCAGTCCGCTGGCATCCAGACCATGGCAAGATGAACAATGGGTGTGAAACAGGCGCTCTCCGGCTTCGACTGTCGCCCGGTCATAGTCATCTGAAATTTGAGAGGAAGTATCATCGTCGGAGAATGCACCCACCAATCTGACAATGATGAGTACCATACCCACCACC
Source organism: Aggregatilineales bacterium (assembly GCA_965215855.1). Classification (GTDB taxonomy): domain Bacteria; phylum Chloroflexota; class Anaerolineae; order Aggregatilineales; family J027; genus J027. The sequence goes on from CBDCER010000003.1 coordinate 3,164,369, forward strand.
AGTGCCGGCCCCGAAATCAAGGCAGTCAGCCGGACAGTGATTGGGCGTTCGGTGTCTGGATCGCGAGCGATGGAAGCCACTGTGTTGATCAAAAATGTGACCAGAACCACAGCATTGAGTAGCCCTCCCCATTGGCGACCTGCTGTCCAAGGCCATAAATCGCCCGTGACACGCAGAATCAGCGTGAGATGCAACAAAGCTAGATGTGAATAGAAAATGGGATGATAGATCAGGGTAAAACCAGTGATGGATGGTAGAATGATAGGCGCATGGCCGAAAATCATTGAGAAGACAAAGCCCAGAAACACCACGTGCAATACGGCATCATAAGATGGCCCGGACGTTGCATCATTATAGTGAATTGCCAGTGCCCCGCCGATGATGAGCCAGGCATACCCCGTCAGTAAACAGGCAGCAATGAAATGGGGGAGACCATCCCGGCGAATTGTCTTGCGGGCGATGTCGTATTGCAGCAGCCAGATACCCAGCGCAATTTGCCCGACTCCCATGACCTGGATACCGAGACTCAGGTCGAAGCGTGTCACGATGATGCCTGCCAGAAAAACCGCAGATGCTAGAATAAATAGCCGCCGGATAGAAGGTGTCAGGCGCATAACCCGTGAGAGTTCTAGGCGTTCGCCAGCGATGGTTAGCACCAGAAAACCAATCCACCAGGGCACGATTTCGTAGAAGGGATGATTCGATAGCCAGAGGATATTGCCCACCAACCAACTTACTGCCCCAACGCCCATCACGAGGGTGAAAATTGCCAGATGGCGATAGGCGAAGTAGACGAAAAAGGTCACTAGCCCACTGCTGCCCAGGACAATCAATACGACTGGCAGGGTCGCCTGTTGGTTCAGGAAAACGCCAATTGTGCCGAGGCCGGTGATGATGGGAACAAAATAAGGCAACACCCGGCGACGATTCAGCATGATTGATAAAGCCACCGCGCGTTCGAGACTGATAAGTGTCCCCAGGAAACCAGATACCATCAGCGGGCCATGCGCTGCCGCGAGCTTAGTGAGCGGTAAATCCCAGCCTAATCGTTGCAAGCCTGCCCAGGCTGCGGCAAACAAGGCAAGAAAAGCGATAAATAGTGCTGGAAAACGCAGTTTTTGAGCCATAATGCAATTAAAGCAATATCAAAAGCATGATAACTGGTGTTTTGGCAGTGATACTATGGGGTAGATTAGGTGGCATGTGAGTCCAGGTTCCCGCAGCGGCTATGAAAGAGTCATCGCCTAACGTCACATCGGCCTCGCCCTGTAAAAAATGCAAAATGGCTGGGCGGGCAGCGGCGTGTTCGGAGAGTTCCTGGCCGCTATCAAACCCGAAGACCAGAGCCTTGATTTGATCATCTTTGAAAAACGTGCGGGTGACGATGCCTCCGGCAGGAATGTCGGGAACTTCGGTCATCAAATCCTGAAAAAAAGTGTAGGGTTCCATCAGATTATTGTCCGTTCTGTTATGAGTGAAACGATTCTGTTTAAATTTCCCTCTATCATAATCCGAAATCAGGTGATTTTCTTTGACTCAGATCACATCAAATCGCGGTCTTTAAGATTTGGGGTGATTGCGCTATCCTGGAAACGCATTGATCGACTTTGGACTAAAAGTGTTATCCCTGGTGGATAGCAAATAGAGAGGTACAGGCGAGGCAGATCATTATGAGTGATGAAGCAGCAATTCCTTCCAATTTTGTGCGGGATATTATCGACGAGGATTTACGAACGGGTAAATATGATGGGCGGGTGCATACGCGCTTTCCACCTGAACCCAACGGCTATCTGCATATCGGCCATGCCAAGTCGATTAGCCTCAATTTTGGCATTGCCGAGGCTTATGGTGGCAAATGCAATCTGCGTTTTGATGATACCAACCCGCTCAAAGAGGAACAGGAATACATTGATTCGATTATCGAAGATGTGCGCTGGCTCGGCTTCGATTGGGAAGATCGACTATTTTTCGCGTCAGATTATTTTGACCAGTTCTATGAATGGGCTGTCCAACTTATCAAAGATGGCAAGGCGTATGTCGATCATCTCAGCCCGGACGAAATTCGCGAATATCGTGGCACTTTGACCAAACCCGGCAAGGATAGCCCCTATCGTAACCGCTCAGTTGAGGAAAACCTGGGCCTTTTTGAGCGGATGAAGAATGGCGAGTTTGCCGATGGCGAGTGTGTGTTGCGAGCTAAAATCGACATGGGATCGCCCAATTTGAATTTGCGCGATCCTGTGTTGTACCGGATATTACACGCCGAGCATCCGCGCACGGGCGACAAATGGTGCATTTACCCAATGTATGATTTCGCGCACGGCCAGTCGGATTCAATTGAAGGCATTACACACTCCATTTGTACACTGGAATTTGAAGATCACCGGCCATTGTACGATTGGTTTCTGGATACCCTAGGCATTTTCCATCCCCAGCAAATTGAGTTCGCCCGCCTCAATCTCTCGTATACGATCATGAGTAAGCGTCGCCTGATTCGTTTGGTGCAAGAAGGGTATGTGAAGGGGTGGGATGACCCCCGGATGCCGTCTCTCTCCGGCCTGCGTCGGCGTGGTTATCCACCACAAGCCATCCGTAGTTTTTGTGACGAATCGGGCGTGACTAAAGTTAACGGCATTGAGGAAATCGCGCTCTTGGAGCATCACATCCGGCAATATTTGAATAAACATGCGATGCGAGTGATGGCAGTATTGCGGCCTCTGCGTGTAGTCATTGAGAATTATCCAAAAGAGCAGGTCGAATACCTTGACGCTGTCAACAACCCTGAAGATGAAGCAGCTGGAACCCGCCAGATTCCGTTCTCACGAGTGCTTTACATTGAACAGGGCGATTTCATGGAAGACCCGCCCAAGAAATTCTACCGTCTGGCTCCTGGACGCGAAGTGCGGTTGCGTTATGGCTTCTTCATCAAATGCGTGGATGTAGTGAAAGATGCTGATGACAGAGTAGTCGAGCTACGTTGTACTTATGACCCGAAGACTCGCGGTGGCTATGCACCTGACGGACGCAAGGTGAAAGCTACCCTCCATTGGGTATCGGCGGATCATGCACTGGAGGCTGAGGTACGGTTATATGACCATCTCTTCACCGAAGCTAATCCCTATGAGGCTGAGGAAGGGCAGGATTTCACGGCAAATATCAATCCCGACTCACTAGAGGTAATAACGGCAGCTTGCGTTGAACCCAGCTTGGCAGATGCAAAATCCGGTACTTCCTATCAATTTGAACGCCTGGGATACTTTAGTGTTGATCCAGACACGACATCTGAGCGATTGGTATTCAACCGTACAGTGACGCTGCGCGATGCATGGGCTAAAATGAAGAAACAACAAAAGCACCAGAAAAAAGGCAAATAGCTCTGATTCTGCCTAGAAGTGAATGCCTCCGGCAGGTTTCTATGATCGGGGGCGTTTGCTTTATGTCGCCAATCAGGTGATTCTAGCCGGTACATGGGTTGAAGGTGTGTGCATAATGACTGGCAATCGTATTGCCCGGCGTGAAGATTGGAAGACAGAATCGTTGCCAGATCAGCACACAGTCCTGTCAGTGGAAAAGGGAGACTATTCCTCACTCAATCGTATCACCTGGCTGATGCTCATCCGGCGCAGCCACAGGCTTGCCCCGACGAGCAACATTGAAAATCCGACTACTAAAATCAAGATAATGAGCAAAATCTGGTCAACTGGCAAGTTTAACGTCGCTTTGCCTGGCAATCCCATCAGCGGTAACAGTAGAAATGCGAGAACTGTTCCCAACAGGCTGCCAATGAGAATGGCGGTAACGATAACGATAACTTGCTCGAAGAATAGCAGCCGCCAGATGTGGGTGACGTCCCACCCAATTGAGCGCAGTACACCAAAGCTGATCGCTCGCTGGCGGGCCGTGATGAAGATGTAGAAGGCATAGTTAATCAAACTTAGGAGCAGGCTAATCCAGAAGCCAGCGAAGAACATGCCTGCGACTGTGTTAGGTATTGGTTCGCGCAACAGTTCGCCATAGCGTGTGGCAGCATAGGAAGCTTCCACAACACCGGGTGCAGATTCGAGCCTATCCTTCAATGTTTCTGATGGTTCGGCGTGATCCAGAAGCAACCAAACCTGATTGGTATCCACAGCTTGAAAATGCTGATTGAGCATGGCCCGCATGATATGAAGTGGGACGATAAAATAGAGATCTTGTGAGACATCGGTGGTTGTTGGAAATGTGTCGGTGATGCCCACCACTTCTATCTCGAAAAACAGGTTGCCACTGGTTCCCAGATTAAGGGAAATACCCCGCACATCATCTACGTCGAGTAGTGGTGTTTGTGTGTCAATCGGCTCGTTATAATGCCCCCGGAAAATGCGGGTAAATTCTGGTGAAACTACTACTGGAATGGGTTCCAGAAAAATTGGGTTCACTGTCAAGCTGGGTTCAGTAATCTCGTTCGTGCCAACTAAACGCTCAATTTCGTAAACCACTTGTAATGCCAGGTTGTTGTCTAATGCCAGGTTGTTGTCGAACTCCGTGATGTCGAATATAAATTCGTCTGATAGTTTTTCTGCCTCAACCCAGATACCAGTGAATGGGCTATTGTGAGTCGCGATTTGCCACTGATGCCCCACATCATAGGATTCCAGTGGGGTTGGATTGCCCGTTGCATCGAGTGTCTCCCAATGCCCCAGATAGAGGGTGTGTTCGATGAAGCGGCGTTCTCCCAGTTCAGTGGCAATTCCAACTTGCCACAACCAATAAGGTGACCGATCAGACTCTGGTAAATTGCCTATTAGTGTTATCCATTGGTTGGGTATGGTCGGCAATTGCTCGTTTGGCTCATCCGATTCGGATAGCAGAATTTCGTAGCCAGTTCCCAGATCGTCGTACAGATAGGCTTTTATCATGACAGCGGGTTCGGGGTAACGTTCGGTGATGGCGGATTCTGACCATACCTGGACTGTCAGTTGCCGAGCATTGGGTGGCAGCTCTAATCCAGCTAAGGGAGGTTCTTCAAGCGCGTCCATATTTGGCACATAGTCCGGGAATGCTGTCGCGAATTGTTGAGGGTTCATGCCAATAATACGGACAGGTTCGTTAATCAAGGCCTGGTTGGCGGTATATTCAACCCGCATCAACTCCGCATAGGTTTGTACACCGTCAATGCTTGTCCAGTTTGTAGTCGGGTTGTATTGACTGGGATCAAGTTCTAACCGAACATGGCCGCCCGTTTCAGCGCGAGCAACATCCCATGCACCAGTTTCCTGCGTGGCTCGCATCCCCAAACTGGTGGTTCCCATGACCAGGGTACTGATGAGCAAGAGGATGAAGTGGCTGTAGTAAGGGGTGTTGCGCTGGACATTCCATACGGCCAGCGGAACGCCTAATGAGTGGATGTGGTTGGCGATAGCAGCGATGGCGGTCATAAGGTGGGGAAAAATACGCAACCAGAGCAGGACACTACCCGCCAGGAGTAATATCGGCGCGGCTATACCGAGAGGATCACTCAGTGCGCCCGTGTTCGAGAGTTTATTGGTGACGGTGCGGATGCTGGCTGTGGGGTCAGTGAATGATAAGTCGTCGAAAGTACCGGCAGATAACCAATACAAGCGCCCCATGAACAAACTGCCCAAAATTATTAGCGCCGCGTCGACATATAGACTGGCCCAGCGTGGACGTGTCACGGGGCGTGAAATTGATTGGCGTTGTTGAATAATGTTTTGTATCCGAGTGGCGGGATAGCTCAAAGCCAATGTGCATAGAAACCCGGCAATTCCAGCCAATATTAGTGACAGCGTTGGTAGGCCAACACTGCGTGCTGTTGCCAGATCGCCATCGCTGGCCGCGATAATGAACACCAACAGTCCGCGTGTTGTTACCAATCCGATGCTGGCTGCACAGATCGCCAGGATAAGAGCTGGTACAAACTGGAGGTGAATCAATTGCCATTGACTGCCGCCGCGAGAACTCAGCATTCCCCATTCGATGCGTCGCGTCTGGACAACAATTTGCGCGGTGGAAATTAGATTGTAGAGCATGAGTATCAGTAGCATGGCGGGCAGAAAGATAATTACACTGCGGGTGTCTTCTTGCTGGGTCTGATAGCGTTCCAGCAATGGCAATAGCCCGCTGGTTGCCAATAGTGGATCCTGACGCGCACTCTGAATACGGTTGAACATGGCTTGGATGGATTGTTGTACTGCTTCGGCATTCGCGGCGGTGATGGTAGAAAGGTCGAGGGTCAAATAACGCACATCTTGGGTAACCTGAGCTACCTGCCATGTCCAGTTATTATAGGTCTGGGGATGAAAAACAAGTCCCCAGTCATAGCGATCTGGCTGAAATATCCGAGGAATGAGCGCCCCTTGCGTAAAAATGCGGTTACCTTCCCAGAAATGATCAGCAGGGTTATTGACTTCAACGATGCCGACAATCACAGTTTGGACGACTACCGGATTGTTGAAGAGTTCGTACTCCATGCCAATAGTCAAATTCGCCCGTTCAGCAGTGGTGGTTGAGACGACTGCTTCTAATACCGGTATTCCGGCGGCGGGACTCAATTGATCCGGGGATGGTGCTGGATCGGGGCGTCGCCCTTCCACAAGTGTGACCATGTCCCAGAAATAATCCTCGAAGGCGAAAATCTGATTACAGTGATCGAGGACAAAATTGCAAGGTGGGCGAGGACTGCGAAGCTCACTGTCGTAGCCACCACGCCGGTACTGCTTTTCATCCAGAGTCATGAAGCCAATTTCGCGCTGGATAACGGCATCATCGGCGGCGGTGAAGGGCAAACGGCTGGCGAGGGTAATTCTGACGCTTTCAGCCGGACTGTTATCTAATGCAAAGCGCAGTGCTGTCTCGTTGGTATAGGCCATGTAGATTGGACCAAGCGCAAAGAAACTGGTTACTAGACACATTGCTACCAGTACAATGACCATGACACGCCATTGTTGGTGCATCCGTTTCAGAATGAAACCGATAGTCATAACGTGTTTCTAATCCTATTACTCCAGTGATGCCGCAATCGCAAGCAAATGGTCAATAGTCACATCGTCAGCATCAATCGCCATAATCTCGAAGTCCATCGGGCCATCACTCCAGCGTAAGATCTGGAAGTGCTGCCCCTCCAAGCAAAAAGTATCATGACCGACAAAAGGTGTTGATCCAGCTTCCCAGACGCCAGTGATCAGACCGGCAGGCTGGTCATCCATAAACACCGTTTGCATAGTTGTGCTAGCCGGTAAATCGCAGCCAGAGATTAGACCAACGTCGCCATAGCCCAGGTTTTTCTGAAAAATCAAAATAGCAGGGCTGCCGACATCTGCCGGTAATACCCAATAGCGCGGATAGTAAACACCCCAATGCGTTGAATAGAGTTGCCAGGTGGCGGCTAGATTGAAATCGTATTGAATGGTATTGAAACGATAGGGCCAGGGAATGACACTGATGTTGCGTGGAGTCAGGATGACAAAACCGGATTCCCATTCCAAATGCTGGCGTTGAAAATGATCGACGGGGTTAAGCGGAGCGCGGAAGAGAGCTTCGGCAGTCCGCCGCGCCTGATAGCCCGGGGGCCTGGTGATAAGGTTGCTCGCCAGTGTTACTAATTCGTCCTGGTTATAACACGGGCGCACATCGCCAGTGCGTCCGCAGCCATTAATCACCAGGATTTCGCGCCGCACGGTGTTGTCGGACCAGCGCACCCACTGAAACTGTGTCTGTTCGCCAATAACATCCTCGCTGACACGATCCAATGGCGGGAGCGATCCCAGCGAAGGCAATTTGGCTTCCCAAACTCCTTCAGCATATTCGCCTGCCCAGTCCCCGATTTGCACATTCTGGCGCGTGATTTCAGCGATCTCTGGGCGATCAAATATGGTGTCGCCAGGAGAGGCTTCGGTGATGAACATGAACCAATCTTCGTCATGGTATTCATAGATCACCGCCTGACGATCATCATAAAAGGCTGCGTTTTCAAACCAGGCATGGAACTCGTGAGGCAGACCTGTTGGCAGACCGATCACATCTGCTAACCAGATAGGTTCATTGGTGGCAATTTTCTCTGCAAAGGCCAGGATATTCAAAAGTCCCTGGTTCCAATCCGATTCGACACTGTAGATAATGTTACCCTGTTGCCAGGCAATCTGTTGCCAGCGTGGATTGTCAACCCATACGCTCTGGTAATCGACCAATACCACTGTATCGTCGGGATCGGTAATTTCACTGTCTGCTACGGGAGGAATGGTTTCTTCGCCTTCCAGAACTTCCCACGAGGTCGATTGGATGACATATCCGCCCCGTACATAAGCCCCCTGCACATCACCCACCATAATGTCTTCAATGGCGGCACTGACTCCAATGGTCGGTGGTTCGTAGAAAGTGAGTGGTGTTTGAGTGAACGTGATGACAACTTGGCCGTTGGGACTGCGTTCAAACGGAACGGCAATGATTTGTTGCACGGTTTGGGTTTCTTCATCAACAGTGAGTGACACTGGGTATAGTCCATGCACGTCGGGTACATAGATTGGATAGGCGACCAGTGCTTGTCCTTCTTCCAGACTGAGTTCAGGTTGGGTGTCTTCCTGCGGTCCCTGATTATAATAAGTTGGAAAATCATCAATCGAAACCGCTACCTGTTCATTCTTAACATCAGTTTCTTCTTGTGAGAAAAACTGCGTCAAGCTTTGCGCCAGCGAAGGAAATGCCGCGAATAATCCTGCCACCATCATAACAGCCAGCAATGCTGCGGCTATCATACGATAACGGTGCAGCAGGTTGGGACGATAGGTGTTTGTATGTAGTGGGGTTGGCTGTGTTTGTAGCCGTCCGTTATCAGATGACGTAGTGTTGCTGTTGGCGTTCAGTCTGTACAATAACTGTGCCCGCAGCGCATCTTCAAAATCCTGATCTGCTTGAGGGATGGCGTGTGCGAACAGTTCGGAAAAACCGTCTGGCGATAGGTGGTTAGGTTCGTTAGGGGGTTGATTTTTGTCGGGCATAAGTGGTTTGTTCGCTTTCCAGAGTATTGAGGTATCTGTTATGAAGGATCTTCAGTGCCCGGCTCAGATGTGCCGCTACCGTTCGTTCATCAATATCCAAGATTCGTGCAATTTCCCGGTTCCGCAAGTCAGCAAAAAAGCGGAGCGTAACGATTTCTTGTTGACGAGGAGGCAAGGTGTCAATCAGGTGATAGAGATGCGTGAATAATTCTTTTTGCACAATGACCTGGTCGGGCGACAGCCCGTTGCTACGAAGGTCGGGTAATTCATCCAATGCCAATAGTGATGTATGTCGTTTAGATTGGCGACGAAACCCGCTGACCAGATTGAAGGCGATTTTGAAAATCCACGCCGAAAATGTGTGCTCGCCACGATATTCAAAGTGTGCAATTTGCTCCACCACTGTTAGAAAAATCTCCGATACCAGGTCTTCAATATCCTGCTTGCGCTGCACACGATAGGCAACGTAGGCATATACTTTCGGGAAGTAATACGCATATACTTCCTGAAATGCTCCAGGATCATGATCCGCTTTCTGGATCAGTTCAGCGGTTAGCACAAGTAACATTTCTCCCAATCTTCAACAGTATAATGCTGTTTCTATGGAAAATACTGCCAGATTGGGTAACGCGTTCGGGGATTCGCACACCTTGACGCGCTTTTTTTATCATCGTACAATGTGAGCGTCATGGCGGCCTAAACATAGGCTCCCTGTCAACGTTAAACTGAGTGATCGGAATTCTCATGCAGACAGAGGTCAATCTTTAGCACACTGATAGTTGGGCTGTCTGACCTTTGTCACGCATAGACGTGAGTTTATTTCAATTTGGATGATAGGCGTCGCAGGTTTGCCCGGCGGCGCTTTTTGTTTTTGAAACAGCCAGGCAGCAACTCGATGAATAAGATGGAATTCGTTATGCAATGGGAGTTAAGCTGTCATGTTAGTTGTATCCAATCTTTCAAAGAAATTTCGCCCCTTTGATGATCCGATCTTTCAGGAAGTTTCGTTTGCGGTCAACGCTGGCGAGCGGATAGGTCTTGTTGGGCCAAATGGTTGTGGTAAGACGACGTTGTTGAAAATCATTATGGGGGAACTACCAGCTGTGTCAGGTAGTGTGCACTTTAATCCACCCGGCTTGCGAATGGGCTATCTGGCGCAGGGCCTTGTAGTGGCTGACAACCTGACTATCCAGGATGTGCTTTTTCCTCAGTTGGTTGCCTTGCAGCAGGCCGAAGCCGATGTGGAGCATTTGTCAGTGGCGATGTCGGCGGCAGATAATGGACAACTAGAATCGCTAATGCAGTCGTATGGTATTGCATTGGAACAGTTGGAGATGCTTAATCGCCGGATAGATATAGCGCGTGGTGAGCAGTTGTTGGCAGAGTTTGATCTCGGGGGATATGCGCTCGATACACTAGTAGCGGCGCTTTCGGGCGGTCAGAAAACGCGATTAGGACTGGCGGCTTTGCTGGTGGACAATCCGCAACTGTTGATTCTAGATGAGCCGACCAATCATCTTGATGTAACTGCATTGGAGTGGCTGGAGAATTGGCTGCAGAACTTCAAGGGCGGGGCGTTGATTGTCTCGCATGACCGTACATTCCTGGACCGCGTTGTCAACCGCATTGTAGCGATTGATAAGGGAACAGCGCGAGTGTTTGAGGGCAGTTATCGGGACTATGTGGCGACAGTGCGCTCGGAATTGGATAAGCAGTGGGCACAGTGGCGCGATCAGCAGGTTGAAATCGCCCGCTTGCAGGCCGATGCCAGCCGCACGATGGCGCGTGCCGTTCGCAAAGAAAATGCTACCATAGACAGTACACAACGCCGCTATGCCAAGAAAGTCGCCAAACGCGCTAAAGCCAAAGAGACCCGCCTGAAACGCTATCTAGAATCGGAGGATCGTGTCGGGAAGCCACGCCAGACCTGGAATCTGAAGCTGGATTTTGCGGATTTGCCTACGACAGGACAGGATGTGGTATTTTTGGAGGATTTGGCGATAGGCTATGCACCCGATATGCCTTTGTTGGAGAAGCTCAATTTGACGCTGCGAGCGGGTGAGCGTGTGGTTGTGTTGGGGCCGAACGGTCACGGCAAAAGCACGTTGCTCAAGACTATCATTGGGCAGATACCCGCGTTGGACGGGCGGGTGCGAATCGGGGCCAGCGTCAAAGTCGGTTATTTAGCACAGGAGCAAGATAGCCTTGATCCAGCGATGAATGCACTGCAAACGCTACTGACCGAGGTTGGCTGGAGCGAAACCGAGGCACGTTCATTTCTGCACTTTTTTCTGTTTGCTGGAGATGATGTGTTTCGCCCAGCAGCGGACTTGAGCTTTGGCGAACGGGCGCGGCTAATGCTGGCCGTTTTGGTGGCGCGGGGTGCAAATCTGCTCATCCTCGACGAGCCGATTAATCACCTGGATGTGCCATCACGTGAGCAGTTTGAGCAGGCGTTGTCGGCATTTCCAGGCAGTATTCTGGCGGTGGTGCATGATCGGTACTTCGTGGATAAATTTGCCACAATTATCTGGCATATTGAGCATGGTAAGTTGATTCACCAGGTTCATAAATCTTTTCTGACCGGGTAAGATTCACAAGGAGGGTGTCGTCGATAGACCAAATGAAGGTATGCAGATTGGATGTTTATGCGTAGTTGGCTAGTTCCTGGCTTGGTTTTGGTGTTGGCGGCCTGTAGCAGTGCGAATGCGGCGACAATTGATACCCCTACACCAGCCATCAGTTTTGATGCAACGGCCAGCCCAGTCGGAACTCCGCTGCCGGGCAATTTGGATCGTGTGGTGTTCATTGAGGATGACCGAGAATATGTTATCCAACAGTTGATTCAACGCGATGGCATTCGTCCGATTTATGATCCCCAATTTGTGTCGGCTGAAGATGCCCCCTATCAACCAGGTGAGCTAGTGATGGGCGTTGAGGTTAATGGCGATGCCCGCGCCTATTCGGTGGGGGTGTTGCGTAGCCGTGAGATGGTGGATGATGTGGTCGGTGGCACACCTATACTCGTGACGTGGTGACCGATTTGCTACACCGGTCTCGTGCATGACCGGCGAATTGAAGGCCAGACCTACACATTTGGCAATCATGGCGCGTTGTGGATGAATGCCATGACGTGGTGGGATCACGAGACTGGCTCCATTTGGACTCAGCCTTGGGGGCAGGCGTTGGTTGGCCCTCTAAAAGGTACACAATTACAGGTATTGCCATTCAGCCTAGTTCCATGGGAAACATGGCGAACTGAATACCCCGAAACACTGGCGATGGTTGTCGAAAACCAGGGAGCCTATAGTACACAGGGTCTCACCAATGACTTTGTGGCGGGCGTCGCCATTGGTGATGCAGCACGAGCTTATCCCTATCTCGAGATGGTGGAACAGATTGTCACTAATGATGATCTAAACGGTGTTCCACTAGTCATCCATGTCAATCCTGATACGCGCAGTATTCACATTTTTGTGCGGCAATTGAGTGATGGCACAGTGTTAACCTTTACAGGTGATGCGGAGCGCATGATTGACGACCAGACCGGTTCAGTATGGAATCCAATCCGCGGTGTGGCGATTGAGGGCGAGTTGGCGGGTCAGGGTTTGCGCGAAATTCCCTACATTTCCTCGTATGACTGGGCTTGGCTGGATTTTTTCCCTAACAGCAGCTTCTATCAAGCAAATCCATAAGCATACATAGAATCCGTGCTGAAACAGGTGTTAGATATTCCATTCTTGACATGATTCCCCCTTTTTCCCCATAAGGCGTGGCTGCTATAATATTTACTCTAATTCACAAGGATATTAATCTTATGCTTCTTACCAACCTTGAAAATCTCCGCGATGTTTATAATCAAAAACTCAAGACAGCAAATTCCCTGATGAATAGCATCAGAGGCGCCACGAAATCGCTCAATAAGGTTGAGCAAATATTGGGTGATTATGTGGATCAGAGTATGGCTTTCGACCAATCTGATTTGTACCAGACGCAAGAAACCCTGGTGGCCTTAAATTTCAATGAGGGCGTATCGGGAGTTCTAATTCCTGGTCTGCGCCAGGAAGTGCGAGAATTGAAAAAATTGGTGGCTGCTTTAAGGGGCGCTATTGCGGCTCTGAGTGTTGATCCGGTTGACATTATTAAGCTCGATCGTGGCTATACGATTTTCCAGAACTCAACTATCCAGAGCGACGATCTGCAAAGTATACTTCCTGATCTTGAAACTGCACTTCAGCAAGCACAAGAACAACTAGGACATGTGTTTGGGGCTGCCTTGCGCGATAGATTGATTGAAAGAAATATTGCTATCGGAGGGCGTCCACCGCGCTTTGAGGCTGGACGTTTTGAAATTGTTGCCAACTTTGTCAGCCGCAAGGTTACACTTCACTATGGCAAGGACGTGGTTGCCAGAAATGTTTCCATCAGTCTGGACAGCGTTATGAAAGCCTACGAACGTGCTCTCAAAGACATTCAGGGACGCAACGAGGATGGGGCAACCTGGATCAAGCAGCTTTATGAAGCCTGGCAATTGGTCAATCTTAAGACTGGAAAATCAAATGCCAGAGTGGGGCTTGTCGATTGTTATTATGAAATGGTTTTGCTGCGTCAGAAGCGCGGCTTCACCAGCGAACCTAGCAAACGTGGCTTCAGGGACTATAGTCGTGCCCAGTTTGCCTATGATCTTGATTTTTTTACACGCCAGCAGCGATTGAGCCATAACGGCTTCCATGCGGTTCCACATGTGGCGACGAAGTCTCAGGCGGAAACGACTAGCAAGAGTATCTGGGTGGTGCACGGCGATAACCCACATAACGGTGAGTATATGGGTTCCATTGAATTTGAAAGGGACTAATCATGTTGCCTGAACCAGTCCTAGCGCGACGAATTATTGAGGTGCTGGCCCAATCTGGGACACCCTATTCCAAAGGAGTAAGTTATTATAATGCTGGCAACGAATCGCTGCTGAACACGCTCGACACGCACTACTTCGGATCATTTTTGGCCGATGGTGGTGCGGTCTTCAAACTGGTTGTGGGTGATTATGGCAGTGGGAAATCGCATTTTTTGTATTGTGTCCGCGACCGGGCCTGGCAGCGGAATTTTGCAGTGAGCAAAGTAGACCTCAGTCCCAAAGAAAGCCCCTACGATAACCAACAACGGGTGTATGCTGCGGTAGCTTCCTCTATCATCTGGCACGAATTGGGAACATTATCAGAAGATGAACGGGGTTTGACGCGCTTTCTGGAAGGCACACTGCGGCGCATGGTTCACCCACATGGCCTGGATATAGAGGACGCTGGGGCTGCCGAGTTGCCGGAAGTGCAGGCGTTCCTCCAAACTTTGGAAGCTACAACCATTGATAGTTTGAGCTTCCAGAAAGCTATTTACGGTTACTTTTGGGCATTGCTACGCGGCCAGGAATTACGCCAAGAATCGTTAACACGTTGGTTACACGGCGAAGCAGTCAGCACGATTGATATGAAAGACCTGCGCTCAATTGGTGTCACGGAACGTATTAATCGAAGCAATGCTTTCAAGATATTACGGTCTTTGTGTCAAGTTGTGCGGGCTATTGGCTATACTGGCTTAGTGTTGCTATTTGATGAAGGAGATCGTATGATGAGTGTTGGTGGACGGTCAGAGAAGATTGCCACTGACAATCTACGCGAAGTGATTGACCGTTGCCGTGAAGATTTGCCGGGGGCGATGTTTATGTATGCCGTGCCGCCCGCTTTCTTGCATGATGTTGTACCCAAATATCCAGCATTGCAACAACGTGTGCAGGCTCCTGGCTATTTTTCTAGAACCAATCCTTTCAGTCCCCAACTTGATCTGAATCGACTGGATATTCCTGATAGTGAATTGCTAACCGAAATCGGCTATCGGTTACAGACGATCTTTGAGATTGCCTACAACTATAAACTAAATGCCGACATTCAAGCGCAGAATATTCAAATTCTTTCGCAGGTGGCTCGCGAATCCTATCTAGCGATTAGTCACCGGCGCTTATTCATCAAGACATTGGTGACCGAATGGTATCGTCAAAAAGAAGAGGGTGAACAGGTCATCAATCCTGAATATGCCCAAGCATCGATTCGCGGTCAAAGTGATGCACTGATGCTCCTTGAGGACAATTCACATAGCCCCTATTGAGGCGTTAGATAATTATGGAAGAAAAACGAGTCGAACACCCTCAACTAGGCAATGGTATATTGCTCAAAACCTATATGAGTGGCTATGAATGGGAAGTGCTGTTCGAGTCTGGCCGGAAGTTCCGGTTACCAGCCCGTGAGTTTGAAACCCCAGCAGCGATACTTCCGGAACGATTATCATCTGTACATCACCCGTTGGTGCAGCACCGGAAGCTTGTTTTGACGGAGGAGCAATTTCGCGCCCGTCAAACGCTCGAAGCGTTGCGCTTTGGGATTGTACCTATGCAGGATGTTGAGACCATGACTATTGGCCTGGAGGCTGAGGCAGTAAGCCTGAGCCGTGCATTGGCTCGCAGTCATGAGCAGGGTGGCGAGGTGATGGCCGTTTTGGGTGATTATGGTTTCGGCAAGAGCCATTTCATCGAACTTGCGGCGCGACGGGCGCTCCGTGAAAACTTTGTGGTGATGGATGCCAGCTTAGATTTGGTGGAAGTGCCGCCTGGCAAACCCTACGAAATTTATCGTAACTTGACCATTTCGACGCGCTATCCTGATACTGATGAACGCGGTTTATCACCATTATTGAAGAAAGCCCAACAATACCCCGCGATTGCCAATGATTTCAGAGCATTATCGTCTATGGGGGAACGCTGCCCATTAGCAAGGGCAATTGATGGTACGGCTTCGTGTAACTTTCAAACAGCCTATGATGACTTGGTGTTATGGATCAGCGGACAGATTAGGGCTACCAAAAACCTGAGAGCCTGTTTGAAGAAGCCGCCCACGCTTTATAAAGTTGGCGATGTGGCCCGTCTCTATACCTATTTGCTGACGGGCTTGAGCCAGTTGGCGACTATGTTGGGGTACCGGGGACTGGTTGTATTGTTGGATGAGTCGGAACACTATTCGTTATTGCGGAAACGACAGCGTGGTCGCGCCGATTCGTTTTTCCAGTCGATGATATATGCGGCCAATGGTTCCAGACACATCAATGCCGATGATATTCCCCAACATTTTCGTGTCGACTTTCCGGTGGTTTATGCTGAAAATCCGAACCTATTCTTTCTGTTTGCATTAACCGAAAGTGAAAGCAAATTACCCATCGACGAATGGCTGTCGCCTCGTCAGTGTGTGCGTCTAGATGATCGTTATATCGAACGTGATATTCGCAAGTTTTTTCGAACCGTGAAGGATTATCATGGGCTGGCCTATGATTATGAGGCCAATAACAACCATTTCAATGAAGTGATTGACCAGGTGCCGGGTATGCTCTCGCGTACCCTCAGCCAACACCGCGTTAACCTGCGCGAACTTATCCGCACTTCGGTCGCTATTTTCGATTTGCTTTATTTGTACGACGACTATACCGTTGATATGTTGCTGCAAGATCTTGGTGCCGAATTGGGTTCTTAATCACTGACAGCACGTCAGACCGAGCAATGAATAATCTTGAAGCTCAACTGGCCCTCAAGAAACGCCTACCCCGCACCTGGATGGCGTTTTTTGGGCAATATGGCAATTTTACACCCACGCAATTAGCGGCTATCCCCGGCATCCTGGATGGAAGAAATGTAATTTTGGGGGCTCCGACCGCTAGTGGTAAGACGGAAGCAGTGCTGTCTCCATTGGTTGAGCGTCATTGTCTGCCGATCAGCCAGGGGCTTGATGTCCTATATCTGGTTCCCACGCGAGCTTTGGCGAATGATTTGCAACAACGCTTGACACCGATCTTTGATGCGCTGCGCTTGTCGCTGAGTGTGAAAACCCATGACCTGAAGACTTTTGATCCTGAAAATCCCGCCAGATTGCTTATTACAACACCTGAATCGACCGATTCATTATTGACCTCGCGGGCCAGAGTATTTGCCAATTTACGGGCTGTTGTGCTAGACGAATTACATGTTTTCGATGGCACACCTCGTGGCGACCATCTGCGTGTGATTCTGAACCGTTTGCGCGAAATCCGGAGTTATGCCAGCACGCGAGGCGATTCACCAGATACAACGGTTCAATATGTAGGAGTATCAGCCACCTTAGCAAATCCCCAACAGGTCGCGACACGTTATTTTTCTGATGCAGAGGTTGTTCAGGTTCAGGGTAAGCGCCAGATGCAAGCTGAACTTATTGAGTTGACACCAGAGGAGCCTAATGCACTGCTGGAATATCTTTGGGCTTTTAAATCGCGAGGGTGGCGTAAAGCAGTCGTTTTCTGCGATAGCCGGCAAGAAATTGAGGGTTATGCAGCTGTTGTCCGTGGAAACTCGCCTTTCGGCAATGCGGTTTATGTCCATTACTCGAATATTGAGAGCAAACGGCGTTTTGAAATTGAGCAGCGATTTGCCACAGACGAAGCCGCGATTTGCTTTGCAACCAGTACCCTGGAACTTGGCATTGATGTCGGTAGTATTGATGTCGTGATATTGATTGGTGCGCCGGGCGACCACAATGCGTTTGTGCAGCGCATTGGTCGCGGCAATCGGCGCGGGCAGCATATTCAGGTAGCCTGTTTCTACCGATCCGTTTTAGAGAAATTGCTGTTCGAGGTGCTTCTGGCCGATCAGAATCCGATTGAGATGTATAGTGCTTTTCGTCCGGCGGTTGTGGTGCAACAAATCTTTAGCATTATTAAACAAAGCCCGCAAGGTAGTGTACGGCTGAACAAGCTGATTCCATTATTTGAAAATCTTCTATCTCCTGATGATCTGGGGAACTTGCTAGGGTATCTCATTGATTTGGATTATCTGAAACCAGGACGACCCGGTGCATGGGTAGCTGGGACACAGCTTAATCAATTATATGATGAGCAGGCGCAAGAATATGTGCCGTTGAGTATTTACAGCAATATCGAATTCCAGGATTCCTATCAGACTGAGGTGCGCGATCAATATACTGGGCAAATTGTCGCTAGAGTGAGGATGCCCCGGCGAGATCAATCATCGTTAACGTTGGAGGGTCGCCATGTGAAGGTGGAGTGGCGTGATCGTAAAACGCTCTGGGTTGCTACTGATGTGGAGACGAATGAGACCGAAAAAGTTTACTATACTGGGCGAAAGCTTCTTTCTTATGAGGTTGCTTGTTTGTTGCCTCAACAATTAGGGTTTGCATCATCTTCTGCACCAGTGGTTCAGTTACCCGATGGCTGGTTGGTGTTTCATTGGCTGGGTGATTTGTATGGGCGCATGTTGTTGGATTTGCTGCACTATCAAATGCAAGTTTCGGAGACGGCTCAACCTGGATTATCACTCTTTTTGCATGATAAACCGTCTAGATTACCCAATTGGTCGGCGGAACAGGTGATGAGGTATGTGCAAGATAATTATCATCGGCTTGAGCATATGATAATGCGAGGGGCGTTCTATGCGCTGTTGCCAGCGCCCATGCGTCGTCGAACTGTTGTTGATCAGGTTAATATTCCGCGTTTTGTTCGTGCTACTATGCAGTTGAAGCTAATCGACTCTCTCGAAATGTGTGTTGATGAAACAGTGTTTGATCAACTCATAGACTATCAATAAGGCGTGCAGCCTCGCCGAGTTAGCGGTCAGTCATTTTCTGCCTCAGAAATCTTCTCGTATCGCATGGCTTCAGCATCAACATGCCGTGCCAGTTGGTCTAGCATTTCATCACATATTCCAATGCCTAGTTCAGGAAACGTCAAAATGGCTGGATAATCATTGCCTGGCATTGCTACATGAATACAAAGCTCATCATCACCTGGATACATGCTGGCAATGTTGTAAATGCCTTTTAGGGAACGACGGTCAGCCTCGTTGTTTCCGGTACGATTGAGCAGAATAGTCAAACGGTGACGTTGTGAGGTGTCAATGGGTGTTTCCTCCTGTGGAATTGACTGGCGCTGATGTCCCTTGCCGTTGGATGTGTATTGTTTGCCATTACTCGGCGCACTGGATTCAGATTCCAGAGGCGGCGGTGGTGGTTCTTCATCATAAATGGGGGGAGGAAAATAAGGCTCCTCATCGCGGTCATATGGCGGTTCATCAGCATGACTGCCCCATACTAACACATTATCATCATATAGAGCGGCGGGCGGGCTATTGGCGGCCTGGGCAACGGTTACATCTTGCGAGACTTCATCAACGATTATTTGGACTTCATCGTTGCGAATATCACCTTTGCCTTTCAGGATCACTACGCGGTCTTCTTCGATCATACTACGATATAGTCCCCATGTACGTGGGAACATCACGGCAGGCAGCGTACCCTGCATATCCTCGATTTGAATTATCGCCATCGAGTCGCCTTTCTTGGTGGTGATATGTCGAATATCGGTGACTAGACCAGCGACACGGACGTTCCGATCCTGTATAGTTTCACTCTCATCGCGCAAGTCTGCCGAAGTGTGAGTAGTAACATTTTGCAGGGTTGTGCTGAGCGCACGCAGAGGATGACCTGATACATAGAATCCCATCAGGTCTTTTTCCCACCGTAGTTGTTCACGCTGATCGACCAGATGTTCTGGTTCCTCGAAGACGCTCCATACTGAACCAGCGCTCGGTGTGTTTTCATCACTGCTCCTGAATAGATCGAACATCGTCATCTGACCTATATCAGCTGCTTTGTGGATTTCGGCACTGTGGCTGACCATGCGATCAACATTATTGAGCAGCAATGGCCGTTCTCCAAACTCGTCCAACGCCCCCACTTTAATCAGGGATTCCAATGCGCGTTTGCCGACCTGTCGCATGTCACAGCGTGTCAGGAAATCATCCAGGTCAGTGAACAACCCGCCTTCCTCGCGTTGCTGCACGATATATTCTACCGAAGAATGTCCAGCGTTCTTGACCGCGCCCATGCCAAAACGGATATGTCGTGAGCTGCTGTCGGTGGCTTCAATACTAAAATCCCCGTAGGAATAATTGACATTGGGGGGCAGAACATCGATTCCCATGCGATAACAGTCCGAGGCAAAGAGGCTAACCTTGTCGGAGACATCGTAATACACCGACATCAACGCCGTCATATACTCGTGGGGATAATGGCACTTCAAATATGCCGTCTGGCAGGTAATAACCGCATAGTCCGCCGCGTGCGAGTTATGCACGATGATGTCGTTGGCGACGAAGTTATGGTTGCCTTCGATTGTCAGATCGTAGGTGGTTTCTTCACCAACATATTTAATTGAGGTGATTTCTTCCCAATAGACATAATAGTTCGCCAGAATGTGCATGGGGAATGATGCAGATGAGGGGACATTGTGTACAACTGCAATTGGCTCATTAGGCTGCAATTCACCTAATAGTTGCCACCCTTCGGTGGTGTAAAAGGGGTGGTTGGCAGTGGCTTCGATCTGGCGACCCGATTGCGTCGTCAGGCGATATACAGGCTTGACGCCATTGTTCATGACGTCGGTGATTTTTCCTGGTATCAGTTGGAGTGTGTCGGTTTTCATAGAAAGCGTATGCTCTATCTGAACACGCCCTGCTGCCAGTTCCTCGATAGTATGAAGATACCCGGTATCGGCATCTACAATTTCGGTGCTACCGACTACACATTTGTTGAAACCATAATTAGCGAAGTAGGCAATTTGGTCAAAGATGGCAGCAGCAGTTTCCTCATCAATGCCATACTCTGGCCCGCGCTCGATAAAGATAGCACGATGTTCGTTAAGATCTTTTTCTTTCTTTTTGGAAACTGCCCGGCGCATCAAGTCCGCTTCACCCAGGTCATAGCCAAACAAATCAGCAGCGATTTGCATGATCTGTTCCTGATAGGTGATGATGCCGTAAGTATTGCCAATGATCGGTTCCAAAGCCGGATGGAGATACTCGACTTTTTCCTCGCCATGCAGGCGGCGGTTAAACTGCGGAATGAATTGCAACGGGCCAGGGCGATAAAGTGAAATCGCCGCGATAATATTCTCGAAGCTCTGCGGGCGCATTCCCTTGAGCATCTGGCGCATCCCGCTGCTTTCTAACTGGAAGACGCCAATCGACTCACCACGCCCCAACATCTCGAACATCTCCTCCACGCGACGTGTGACTTCGAGATCCTCGGGATCAGGTTTAATGGGAATGGTTTCCATATCGTAGCGGATACCATGATGTTGTTCGATAAGATCACAGGCTTTTCGCATGATGGTCAGCGTTGAGAGGCCCAAGAAGTCGATCTTTAACAAGCCAATGCTTTCAGCAGTTTCCATTGGGAATTGTGTGACCATCTTCACTGGATTGTCGTCGGCATCAGCGTGTTTGGTGGGGCGGTGCAAAGGCAGATATTCAACCAGAGGACGATCTGCCACGATGATACCCGCAGCATGGGTGCTGGCGTGGCGCGGCGTGCCCTCAATGGCTTTTGCTGTATCAATCAATTCTCGGCCATACTCTTCGGACTCGTAAACGTCGATAAATTCCTTGTTTGCCAGGTCTGGCTTGTTTTCATCTTGTCCCAACAATTGGTAGATTTTGGGCGGTTTGGCCCCGCTGGGCACAAGGCGTGCGTAACGATCCACATCAGTCAACGGCATATCCAGCGCACGACCTACATCACGGATCGCGGCTTTTGCGCCAAGCGTTCCAAAAGTGATGATGGCCGCGACCTTATCTTCGCCATATTTGCGTGTGCAATACTCAATCATCTCGAAGCGGCGATCTTCGGGAAAGTCCAGGTCGAAATCAGGCATGGAGACACGGCCCGGATTGAGGAAACGCTCAAAGATTAACCCGTTTTCCAGTGGATCTAGAGCTGTGATGCCCAGTGCATAAGCCACCAGACTACCTGCCCCGGAACCACGCACATTCCACCAGATATCCCGGCTGCGAGCAAACTCGCACAAATCCCATACGATCAAAAAATAAGTATCGAATCCCATGCGATTAATGATGCCTAGCTCATGATCGAGACGATCTTGAAATCTCGGCGATTGAGCCTGGGTTCCATAGCGCCATTCCAGACCTTTTTCACACAGATAACGCAAATAGGTGACTGCGTCGGGAAATCGGGCGGGAACGGGAAAGACAGGCAGGTGATACTCATTATCGTCCAGATTGGGGTCTTCAATCATCTCTGCAATGCGAAGCGTATTCAGCAGGGCGTTTGGCACTTCGCCGAAAATATCCCACATTTCCGCCGGACTACGGAGATAGTAAGAGTTGCCGCCGGACATCCGCATCCGGTTTTCGGCACGTTTGGTGGAACTGGTCTGGATGCAAAGCAGAGTATCATGTGGATCGTAGTCGCTGGGGCGAACATAATGAACATCATTGGTGGCAACCAATGGCACATTGGCATAAGGAGCATTTTCGACTAGCCAACTGTTGAGCGTTTCTAGTTCAGCGATGTTGTGGGCCTGTAGCTCCAGAAAGAAATTCTCCGCCCCAAAAATATCTTGATACCAGCCGATCAATTCACGAGCCGTATCTTCTTCGCCTTGGGTCACCATACGTGGAATTTCGGCTGCCAAACATCCGCTGGTTGCGATCAACCCTTCGGAATGAGCCGCTAACAAATCTCTGTCGATGCGCGGGCGATAGTAGAACCCTTCTAGTTGAGCAATCGACGACAGTTTCAGCAGGTTTTGGTAGCCAGTCCGGTTGCGGGCCAGCAACAGCATATGATAGGGTTTATTGTCTTTTTTTGCGTTGCGGTCGTGGCGGGTGCGGCGAGCCAGATAAGCCTCAACGCCGATGATGGGTTTGATACCAGTTTTCTTGCAAGCCCGGTAGAAGTCGATGACCCCAAACATGGTGCCGTGATCGGAAATTGCCAGCGCGGGCATACCGAGTTCGGCTGCATAATCGACGACGCGATCAATCCGCGCAAAGCCATCGAGTAAGCTGTATTCTGTATGCAGGTGCAAATGCACAAAATTTTGATCGTCGTTGATTGGGTTATGGTCGCTACACATTGGTGATTACCTTCTAAGGAGCATTATTCTGGCCCAAGTATAGCACAAATGGTCATATTGATCTGGTCTAGAATACGGCATAATAGTGTAAATTTTGAGCGCCTAAATGAGAGGAATGCCTGTGGTTAAATTAGTGATGTTATTCAAGCGCCCAGCTGATGAAGAAGCATTTGAAATTGAATATGTCCGCAATTTAGCGTTGATCGAAAAACTACCCGGTATTGTCCGGCGACAGGCCAATATGGTGATTGGCAGTCCAGCAGGACAGTCGCTTTATTACCGTGTATTAGAAGTCTATTTTGAGGATTTTGATGCGTTGGATGCAGCTATGACGTCAAAGGTTGGGGTAGTGGCTGGGCAGCAGTTGATGAAGACCATCGGTGACCTGGTCGAGTTGTTCTTTGTGGATGTCTTTGAAGACGATCGGCCAGTAGAATTAACTGAAAATCAAAAACCGCCAGTACAAAACTGACGGTTGTGATTAAGATTGTGCGGAAACAGGCTACTTGCGGCCAAACATACCCAGCAGTTTGCTCAGGAAGCCTTTGCTTTGGGTATCTCCAAGCAGAGAGGCAATGTCCAGGCTATTGAGTGCTTCTGTAACCTGCGATACATTCACACCTGCAAAGTTACTGCCGAGAAGATTGGTCAGGGCTTCGATATTAACACCATCAATCCCACCGGATTGTAGGGGTTGCAAGAGCGATTTTAGCTGATCGTTTTTACCAATTTCCTTCGTCAGAAATTCGACTATATCTTGAACCATTTCAAGCCTTTCTATTTTTTCTTGTTGCGCTGAAGGCGCGTGTACAATGGGATCATGGCCGCCTGGATGCTATCCATGATGCGGTTTCGAGTCCGCTTGGCACGATACGCAGCGCCAGAGAACAACGTGTGCGCTGCACTGATTTGACCGACACCAAGTTGCACAACGACAGACGCCCATGTTAGCCCTGCACCGAAGGCGATCATCGCCACTTTATCGCCATCTTTCAACCGGCCTTCCTCAATAGCTTCAACGAAAGCTAGTGGCACGGAGGCGGTTGATGTGTTGCCATATTTATGAATGTTCATATAGAACTTATCGATAGGTTGACGCAACAATCGTGCGCCAGCTTCGACAATACGCGCATTGGCCTGATGTGGGATAAACAGGTCAATATCTTCGGGTAGTAACCCGGCTTTGTCGATGGTGCGCTTGAGGGCGCGAGCGACGGTGCGCGTTGCAAACTTGAAAACAGCACGCCCATCCATACGGATGTATTGTTCGCGGTTGTCAATTGTGGATTGGCTCACTGGGTTGTTGCTGCCAGCGCCGGGCACAATGAGCGCCTCGGCTCCCGATCCATCTGAACCCAATTCAAAGGCGATCACACCGGTTGGTTCATCGCTGGGCGTTAGTACCACGGCAGCAGCGGCATCACCAAACAATACACAGGTTGTTCGGTCTGTATAGTCCAGGGCAAAGGAGATGATTTCTGAACCAACCACCAGGATATTGTTGTACGCACCTGACTGAATGAACTGAGTAGCAGTTGCTAATCCATAAACCCAACCGGAACAGCCAGCCGTCAGTTGGAATGCGCCACATTTTGCACCCAGCATGTCCTGAACCTGGCTGGAAACAGGTGGCAGTAAATAATCAGGGGAAGAAGTTGCAACAATAATTAAATCTAAGTCGGTAGGTTTGAGACCTGCCATTTTGAGGGCTGGCAGTGAAGCCTCCACCGCCATACTAGAATTTGTATCATTCTCAGTACGGATGCGTCGTTCTTTAATGCCTGTTCGAGTTGTAATCCATTCATCATTAGTATCGACCAATTTTTCAAGATCGTGGTTGGTTAATATTTTATCGGGAACATATTTGCCCCAACCAGCAATTTTTGCATAACGTTCAGTCGTTACCATAACGAAGCAATCCTTTTTCTAGATGGATAACTTATGCCGCAGACTCCGCTTATTATACTGAAGAGCGGCTATGAAGGCTATGTGCAAAAGACACGAACCTTACGCAGTTGCGCTCTGGATGGGATCCACTGACGTTTCCGCCATTCGAAAACGTTCGGCGATGACGGTGTCAATCAAGCTTTGCAGGGCATCTCGTCGCTTGCGCGAAGTAATCAGTAACACACCAGCTGTGATGGTGATGCCAGCCGCCAATTGCATATGCAGGGGGATCTGGCGGATACGGTCAATTTGGCGTTGTGGTAAATTTGTGGATAACCGTTCGATTTGATGTTGCCAGATACGTTCGAGAGTAGCGAGATCTGGTCGCCAGAAGCGCAACCAGTCACGTAGGGTGCGCTCATCTGCTTCAATCAATTGACGATAGAGCGATTCGACAAACTCATCGGATGGTTTGACATGAGGCAACGCATGATACAGATATTCGGCTAAAGACATCAGCCGAGCCAGTGGGCTATCGAGCGAGAGATTATGGCGATTCAGGATGGTTGCGAGGTTGCCAGACTGATTCAATAATCCGTCAGCATGTTCGGCGAGGATATTTTGGATCATGACTTCGCTTAATTGGATACTCATGCAATTGCCCTTACTCGACTTTCTTCTTCTGTTTTTGTTTGCGACGCTTTCGACCGAGAGCTTGAATTGGGCCTATTCCTCGCGTCACTAAATCATCGTGGAGGGCTGATAAGGTGCGGTGATAAAGTGATTTAATTGCACCTTCAGTTCGATCCATGATCGTGCCGATTTCGGCATTGGATAGACGTTCCACGAATTTAAGTACCAATAGTTGCTGGCGATCTTCCGGCAGGCGCTGAATACTTGCCATCAGGTGTTCTTGTTCTTCGTTGGCTTCAGCCCTGGCTTCAGGGGCATTGTCCTGCGACGGGTTTATCAGATAGTCATCCAGGGGGATGACTTTGCGCCGCGTGTTGTCCCGATGCCAGTTAGCAACCAGGTTGTGGGCGATGCGATAGAGCCACGCTGAAAATGGAACACCACGTTCATCATAATTGCCAATATGTGCCAATGCCCGCATGAACACCCGTGCGGTCAGGTCTTCGGCATCCTGCTGATTACCTGTGCGATAATAGACATAATTGTAGATGCGCGTCACATATCGCTGATAAAGCTCGCCAAATGCCTGTTTATCGCCGTCTCGTGCCAACAAAACCAGTTCAGTTTCATCGGCATCACTATAGTCGTATTCCATGCGATTGTTCATAATGCTAATAACACCTCTCGCCATTCAAGGTTGCGAACGGTGCGGAAGTCTATCGAGTTTTGCGATGCCTGTCAATGAAAATCGCTTGACGCCACCTAGATAGACATGGATAATCGCCATGATTTTTGTTATGTGCTAATTTAAGGACTACGTCCATGCGAATTGTTGTACAAGGACGCGCCCCGCTGCGAGGTGACTATCATCCCTCTGGCAACAGTAATGCCGCCATTGCGACGATTGCGGCGTCATTGCTAACGAGTAAACCTGTGACGTTACAAAATGTTCCCAACACATTGAGTACCACACGAATGGTAGAGATTGCAGCCAGTTTAGGGGCTGATGTTTCGCGTAAAGCCAATGCCGCTGTTCGTCTCCATACATCGCATATTCAACGGCGTGTATTGGAGAAGGAACTGGTTGATCGCTTTCCAGCCAGTGTGTTGTTTTTGGCCCCGATGATTGCCCGCCGTCGCTATGCGCGTTTGGAATGGGAACACATTTCTAGTCGCTTATATCCACATATCATGGCCTTGCGCGACCTGGGGCTGACAGTCGATATGGAAGGGAATGCCATCGGTATCAACGCTGATCCCTGGGTTACCCGCGAGATTTTGCTTACCTGGCCGAGTGTCACGGCCACGGCGCTGGTTTGTATGTTGGCAGCGGCGTTGGGTCAAAAAACTACACTTTATAACGCTGCTTCAGAGCCACACCTCCGTATTTTACAACACCAACTCCAGCAAATGGGTGCGCAAATAGAAGGAATCGGCTCCAACTTGGTGACGATTTATGGGGTTGGGGGTGAACCGGATGGAGCTATCGTAGCACTTCCCTCAGATCATATTGAAATCGCCAGCATCGCCGCGATTGGCGCGATGACACCGGGGCAAATGTCTATTCACCATGTCTATTTGCCAGATATACGGATGATTCTCAAAGTCTTTGAACGTTTGGGTGTGCAGTATTATCTGGAAACGGGTGGCGATGCTTTACATATCCTCCATGTTCCAGAGCAGCCTGATTTGCAGGCGAGAAAGATCGGCGATACTTCCGTGTCCATTGATACCGCACCCTGGCCGGGTTTTCCATCGGATCTGGTTGCGATAGCCACCGTGTTGGCGACACAGGCGCGGGGTTCAACACTGATTCATGAGAAATTGTTTGATAATCGCCTATTGTTTACGGACAAGTTGAAAGCGATGGGCGCTCAGATCCTATTATGCGATCCCCACCGGGCGGTGGTTATCGGCAAGCGTGATCTACGTGGCGAGTATATGGATTCACCAGATGTGCGAGTCGGTATGGCGCTGCTGGGAGCAGCTTTGAGCGCAGATGGCGAGTCGATTATTGACAATGCCCAACTGATCGAGCGTACTTTCGAGGGTGTTATCGATAAATTGAAAGGTGTCGGGGCGCAGATCAAGGCCATCCAATTATGACCGAAATCCCAATACATCGCCGCGAAATTGGGAGGCTGGCGGCTGGTGTTGCAATTGTAGGTGAGGGGCCACCCGTTCTATTACTTCACGGTTGGGGTTGTCATATCGAGCTGATGTGGCCGGTAGCGGTGCGACTGAGCCAGGCTGGATTTACGGCGCATGTGCTGGATTTACCAGGTTTCGGACAGAGTGATCTGCCACCCGAACCCTGGACAGTACCTGATTATGCGCGTTGGGTGTTGGCTTATCTGGATGATGCTGGCCTGGAGCGTGTGCATTTGATCGGACATTCGTTTGGCGGACGAATTAGCTTGGTTTTGGGGGCAGATTATCCTGAGTGTGTGGGCAAGTTGGCGTTGTCCAATAGTGCCGGGGTACGTCTGCCACCGTCACTGAAAATCCGTGCTTATTATGCTGGACGGCAGGTACTGATGGGACTGTTAAGCCTGCCGGGACTGGGAGGCGTCAAAGAGCGTGTGCAGGAGGCATTACGGCAACGGTTTGGCTCGACAGATTATCTCAATGCGGGTCCGTTGCTGGAAACATTTAAATTGGTCATCAATCAGGATTTGCTGCCCTATGCGCGGCGAGTGCAGGCTCCGACCTTGCTGTTTTGGGGAGATCAGGATGAGGATACTCCGTTAAAGGCTGGGCAGATTTTGGAACAAACAATGCCTGATGCGGCGCTAATTCTCTTTGAAGGGGCCGGACACTATGCCTATCTGGATGACCTAAACCAGTTTATGAACGTCGTCACTTATTTTTTCACGGATAAACAGGAATGATTGCAATCGGCCTGGCTGTCCTTTGGGGGCTTCTGACTATCTGGCGTATCCGGTTATTGGTGCGTTTTTTCCAGCTTGAAGAGTATAAATCCGGGCGGTTCCTGCGCTGGCTGGTATCTCGACGTGAGCGTGTGTTACCGACGCGATTCCTGGGTGGGGCGCTGGTTGGATTTGTCATTGCCGGATTACTGTTATCAATCGGAATCCGGATACTAGCATTGCATGTGGTGTGGTGGGTGCTGGTCGGCGGGGCCATTGCTTGGCCGGAACCCGTCAAAGAGGTCAAGAAACACTTCGTTGCCACACAACGGGCTAAACGCCTGTTAGGGACGGCGTTCGCATTGGGATTGTTGGTGAATCTTGTACCGGCGGTGTTGCTTAGAGACGATGTTGAGGCGACAACATTAGAAGTGGTGGCGCTGGCTGGCTTACTGAGTTATGGATTGTCGCCACTGGCATTGCCTGTTGCCAATGTGTTGATGTATCCGGTAGAAGGTACACTGCGCTGGGGATTTTATCGCAAAGCTCGCCGCCGTCTCGAACAAGCCAATCCAATTGTCATCGGCATCACAGGCAGCTATGGAAAGACCAGTACCAAAGATTATGTAACCCATATCTTGAAAGGGCGTTTCCGGGTGCTAGCAACACCCAAAAGTTACAATACGGTGATGGGTATTTGCATCACGGTCAATAACCATCTCGACCCGACGGCGGGTTATCAATATTTCGTTGTCGAAATGGGCGCTTATGTACCGAGCGAAATTGCACGTATTTGCAAATTGACAAATCCGCAAATAGCCATCGTCATCGCGGTCGGCCCGCAACACCTGGAGCGTTTTGGCTCGATTGAGCGCGTTGGCGAAGCCAAGTATGAAATCATCGAAGGACTGCCGCCGGATGGAGTGGGAGTCTTCAATGCCGATGACCCCCGTGTGCTGGCAATGGCCGAACGAAGCTATCCTGAGATACGCTACACGGTTTCTTGCGCGGATATACCGGGTGAAGAATCACGCTTGATTGCCAAGAATGTACATCATACCGCTAGTGGCCTGACATTTGATGTGGTAGATCGGGAGACGAATGAGGAGCGCACGTTCCGCACGCAACTGGTCGGTTTACATAATGTGACCAATATCTTGCTGGCGGCGATGGTGGCCCGGCATGTGGGAATGCCGCTTAACGAGATTGCGATGCGTGTGGCGACGTTGCAACCTGCCGAACATCGCTTGAAACAGACAGTATTGCCGAACGGAATCACCATGCTGGATGATGCTTATAATACCAATCCGGTAGGTGCGGTGAGTGCTTTGCAGGTGCTGGGGTTGCATCAGACTGGACGGCGTGTATTAGTGACACCGGGCATGGTCGAGTTGGGGGCGTTGCAAGAAGCTGAAAACGAGAAACTAGGACGGGCTGCCGCCGACTATTGCACTGATATTGTATTGGTCGGACCAGAATTGACTAAACCCATTCAGCGCGGTGTATTGGATGCTGGCTTTGATGAGGCACATCTGCATGTGATGGAAACGGTTCAGCAAGCGATGGACTGGTATCAACGCGAACTAAGACAAGGCGATGCCATCTTATTCCTAAACGATCTATCCGACAATTACCTCTAGGAGGCAGCGATGAGTGTCCATAAGCAGCATATTGGCGTGTTTTTTGGCAGTCGTTCGGTGGAACATGATGTATCTATTGTGACGGCCCATCAAATTATGTCTGCGTTTGATCCATCACGCTATGAGGTGATTCCAGTCTATATCACCCGTGAGGGGCGCTGGCTGACGGGCCCAGGATTGATGGACATCAAGAATTATCGAGAAGATATTGCCAATATCGCTACTGTTTATCCTACACATCTATCACCGAGTACCGCGCATCCGGGCTTGATAACACCGCCGATTTCAGGGCGTTTCAGAAAATCTGAATTTCAACGAGTAGATGTGGCATTTTCGGCTATTCATGGCACGCACGGCGAAGATGGAACGATTCAGGGACTTTTTGAATTGGCGGATATTCCCTATGTGGGGACGGGTGTGCTGGCCTCAGCTATTGCTAATCATAAGGTTGTTGCTAAAAATTTACTCAAGCAACATGGCGTTCCCGTTGTAGATGGCATTGCATTTTCACGTCATGCTTGGTTGGAAGCTCCCGAAGCCATTATGGAACGCGTGGATGAACAAGGGTATCCAGCCTTTGTAAAACCAGCTACGTTAGGTTCTAGTATTGGTGTTGCCAGAATAGATGATAACGAACGGGCACGACTACACATTGATATTGCAGCTAATTTCTCACGGGAGATTTTGGTGGAACGGGCTGTTGTCGGTGGGATTGAGATTAACTGTGGTGTAATGGGCTTCCGCGAAATTGAAGCGTCGGTTTTAGAGCAACCGGTATCTTATGAGGAATTTCTGACCTACGAAGAGAAATATATGCGTGGTGGTAAGGGAGGCAAATCCGCTGGCATGAAAGGCGCGGACCGCATTATTCCGGCTCCCATCAGTGATGAATTGACCGCACAAATTCAGGATACAGCGCGGCGAGCGTTTGCGTCGATTGATGGTTATGGCATCGCCCGCATTGATTTCCTGGCGAAGCCTGACGAAGGCCAGTTTTGGTTGAACGAGTTCAATACGATGCCGGGGTCGCTGTCGTTTTATCTGTGGGAAGCATCGGGCAAATCGCCGGGCCAGGTGGTGGATGAACTGGTCGAAATCGCATTACAGGTTCATGCCGAAAAACGCCAGACTACATTCAATTACCAATCGCAATTGATCGACTTGGCAGCATCGCGTGGAGTGTCAGGTGTCAAGAAAAAATGAAACGCCGTATAAAAGCTGAACTCCATCGCTGGTTGGATCCGTTGCTGGCGTGGCGTTCAGGGCGGGGGGCACGCCGCATCTTAGCTGGGCTGGCAGATGGTGAATATGTCGTACCGCTAGATGTGCCCTATGTGCCACAATTCGCTAGCCCATCACTGATAAACGACTATATCCATAATGGCTATGCTGGAAAACAAGACCCCAATTGGGCGGATTTTGGCGCATCTGATTCGGCGGATTACGCATTTTGGGCGCCGCGAGTTTGTGCATTGGCTTGCCTGAAAATGGCAATTGCGGCACACGAGCAAGATACGCCAACCCTCTGGCAGTTGGTACAGGAGGGGCTGGCGTTGGATGGCTATCGCGTGCGCGATGAGCAAGGGCGCTGGCTGGATGAGGGCTGGTATGTGGCGGCGCAGATTAAGCTGGCGGCCCGATATGGCCTCCAAATGACAGGCTATAGCTATGCCTCACCATTGGAGATTTGCCAGCGTATCCATGAAGGGCATCTGGTAGCGGCCACTGTCAGCCCTGAACTGGGTGAGCGACAGTCGTTGATACGGCGTTATGGTGGGCATTTGGTATTAGTGTTGGGCTTTCGCTGGCAGGCTGGACGACCAACGGCCTATCAGGTGCATAATCCATCGGGGCGCTACGCAGAATTACAAGCCAATGCCTGGATTTCGGCGCGGCGCTTTCGACAATCGTATGCGTATCGCTATGCAGTCTTAAAAAAGAATAAAAAATAACGTAATCACTTAAGATTCTTAATCTTGGTGAATAGCATAGGCCAGTTTTCTGTGGTAGAGTTTTGTCACTTATCGCCAATTCGCAAAAATGAACTTTGTTTGTATAATGAATCCAGTTTTGATTGCAGTGTCAATTTAGATATATGGAGGAAGCCGTTGCCATACCAATCACCAGGAACGCGTCGTCATAATGTCCAGTTTGGTGCTGGGCAGGCGGGCTATGTTGGTGTCGCTCCCACGCGCATCCCACAGCGAATATTGGATGCGATTCCAGGAGCGTTGGCATGGTTGAGCCTCGGTATTGTCATCCTGGGGGCAATTTATGAACCCATGTTGATGATGACGGGCGCGGCAATTCTGGCTACCTATTCAAGCGGACGTTTTTTGGCAGCAGGTATCGCCAATGTCATCGGGTTGCGGCGAGTTCATGCCTGGCGCAACAAAGATTGGCAAAAAGAATATCGCCGCTTGAGTACCGAGACCAGCCTGCCATTAGAAAAAGTTCACCATATAGTCGTTATTCCGAACTATAGAGAAGAACTGGAAACTTTACGGGCGACGTTGGATCGTTTAGCCGAGCAACCGAACGCACTGGATAGCGTAACGGTGGTTTTGGCGATGGAGTCTGGCGAGCCGGATGCAGTAAATAAAGCCACTGTTTTGACAACAGAGTACGGTCAGCTTTTTGCGAACTTTTTTGCACCTGTTCATCCCAAAGGTATCCAGAACGAGATTCAGTGCAAATCGGCCAATCAAGCCTGGGCGACGCGTTGGGCCAAACGCCAATTGGTCGATGAACAGGGAATAGATATTCACCATATTGTCGTCACCACCATGGACGCTGATACACTGTTTGACCCGCATTATTTAGAGGCGCTGGGTGTATTGTTTGCCACTGATGACCGCCGTTATTCAGCGTTCTGGCAAGCCCCGATTCGTTATCACAGCAACGTATGGCGTATCAATCCATTTATGCGGGTGTTGCACGGCTACTCCTCTGCAATGGAGCTGGCATATCTATCGGCTCCGTGGTGGCAGGCGTTGCCAATGTCGTCCTATTCGCTCAGTTTGAAACTGCTGGATAACGCAGGCTATTGGGACTCGGATGTCATTGCAGACGAATGGCATATGTTCATCAAAGCCTATTTCAAACGTGAAGGCAACATGGTTTTGCGGCCCATTTTCTTGCCGTTCTTAAGCAGTGCTACGGGCGGCAAGAATATCTGGAATTCGCTAGTACAGCGGTATCGTCAGACGTTGCGTCACGCCTGGGGTGCTAAAGAAATTGGCTATACCATCAGCCAAAAGCGCGAGCATCCCTATGTGGGATTTTGGCCTGCGTTCAGCTTGACGTTCCGGGTAGCCCATGACAATTTGTTGGCGGGTGCGGGATGGGTGATTATTACGCTCGGTACGCAGTTGCCTGCCTTGTTGCATCCGGCGTTGGTGCTGGAGAATCGGATGGCGTGGCCGTTCTTGTTGCTGCAAGCATGTTTTGCAGTGGTATTGCTGATGAGTTTGCTTTTTTGGGGGTTGGATGTGCGTATCCGACCACCACGCCCTGAGAATCAAGTGTCTAGTTTCAAGGAACGAGTACAATCGTTGTTGAGTGTGCCGATGTTGCCGACCGTAACACTGATCTGTGTAGCACTGCCGGTGTTGCAGGCCCAAACTCAGTTGATGCTCGGTATCCCGTTGCATTTTCGAGTCACCAGAAAAACCTGATAATCTAACCTTCAAGCATGCCAAAAATCCTTGCTCCGGCAGGGATTTTTTTGATTATCGTGCAAGCGTGCAGCAATCGTGGAGGTTTATGGCGACGAACGTGCTATCATTGTCGGTGTTGGTTATTGAGTCATGATTTGGGATGGTTGACGTTGCGCCGAAAATCTTTGCTTATCATTGTGTTGCTGCTTTTACTGCTGATCAGTTGCGATTCTGAAAAAGGGACCGAAGATCAGACCCCGCTTCCCCCTCCGGCGCTTACCACTGAACGTCTGTCGTTGCCAACCCCCTTCACACCTGATAGTGATGTTCTCTTGACGCAATCTTCCGCAACCGTGTTCCCGACCAATACTCCACTAGGGAGTTGTGCTGTCGATGAGTCTCTACAGAGGACACGTTACAATTTGCAGGCGACACTCGACTGGGCGACGAAGGAGGTACAGGTAGAGCAGACCGTCACATATCGTAACGATTCTCCAGAATCTTTACAGGAATTGGTTTTCCATGTGGAGCCACGTCGGTTGGGCGGAACGATGACGCTGCAATATGTGGTGACTGAGGAGGGAACCCAGATTCAGGGAATTGGCTTGAATGAGTGGCGTTTGAGCCTACCGTTGCCTGAGAGTATCTTACCCGGTTGCGAAGTGACAGTGCGATTGGTGTTTCGGCTACAAATACGCCCGCTTTCAGAGGAGAATCCGATTGGGTATCTGGCCTATACCTCACGACAATTGAATCTCGGCCATTGGTTTCCGACGGTAGGTATCTATGGCTATGAGTCACCGGGTGAATGGTATACGCCGCGTTTGCACTATATTGGCGAACAGTCTATCCCCGAAGCGGCGGATTATGCGGTGCGGTTGGAAGTCACCAATGCACCAGAGGGATTGACACTGGCTGGACCAGGACAGGTATCGCTGGTGGAAGAAAATGTATGGCGGTTTGAGGTGGAGAACTTTCGTGATTTCGCGGTCAGCCTGAGTACGGAATTTCAGAAATCGACGGAAGTAGTGGATGGGATTCAGGTCGAGTTGTACTATTTTCACACGGATTCTACCGATGGCGAAGGGTCGCCTGCTGCTCGTGCATTCACCGATACCACACAGGCATTGGCGTTATATAACGAATATTTTGGTCGCTATCCTTATGAGCGATTGGTAGTGGTGGAAGGCGATTTCCCGGATGGAATGGAGTTTACTGGCTTGGTGTTCGTCAGCGAAGCCTGGTTTCGGATCTGGAATAGGCGGGCCGATCATTGGCTGACGATCATCACGGTGCATGAAGTGGCGCATCAATGGTGGTATGCGATGATTGCCAACAACCAGGCCATAGACCCCTATCTGGACGAGGCGCTGGCAACTTATAGCGAATTGCTGTACTACGAACACTATTACCCGGAGCTGGTCGATTGGTGGTGGGACTTCCGCGTATTTCGCTATGACTCTACCGCGCCAATAGATGTTACAGTTTATGATTATTCAAGCTGGCGTCCTTACATCAATGCAGTGTACTTGCGGGGCGTAACGATGCTTCAGCGCATCCGTGATGAAGTGGGTGATGAGATATTCATGCAGTGGCTAGAGGATTATGCGATCAATAACATTTGGGAAATCGCGACACCGGAGGATTTTTGGGGGAGTTTGCCATTGGATGAATATTTGCACATTGCCGAAATTCGTCAACAGTTCATGCGAAATAGCGAGGTGTTGCCCATTGTTGCCACGTCTACCACACCAATAGCCGAAAGCGACGCACCAATTTCTAGCGATACTACGGACGAATAGCAGTTCAAAGTTGGTACAGCATCAAATAGACGATAACTCCTGTGATCGAGACGAAAATCCAGATGGGGAAGGTTGTGCGGGCAACCCTGGCGTGGCCTTCCCAGGGATTCTTCAGTGCGCGATAAAGGGTCGTCAGGACGAAGGGAACCATCACTGCCGCCAGGATCACGTGCGGAATCAAAATGGCGAAGTAAAGTATGCGTAGGAGACCTTCACCGTCATAAGGTGTTGAGCCTTCTTGTGCATGGTAGATCAGGTAGGAGGTCAGGAATAGCAGCGAGGCGATACACGCCCCGATCATTGCCAAACGGTGCGCCTGCCACTTGTCACGCCGAATTAGTGCATATCCTGTACTTAGGAACACAAAACTTATTGCATTCAGGATGGCATTCAAGGCTGGTAGATCTGATGTTTCCAGCATGTTTATCCCCTAGACGCCGGTAACTGCCGCTAGACAGACAAATAGCAAAATCAGTGCTAGATAGCTGTTGCTTGCTAGGAACAGGCGGAGAGCTTGTGGGCGCGTAGGATTGACGACCAGCTTCACACTCTGATAGAGAAAGTACAGGGTTGCCAGCGTGGCCGGGATGAAATATACATAGCCCAATGCAGTATGAGCGCCCAGAGCAACGGTCAGGATGGTAACAGCGATGGCGTGAATCAATCCCCAGATGGCCGATTCGCGGGTGCTGGTCAACACCGGCAGCATCGGCACTCCAGCTTTTGCATAGTCGTCACGATACATGATCGCCAATGCCCAGAAATGGGTAGGCGTCCATAAAAACACAATGGCGGCTAACGCCAATACACCGGGGTCATTCCATGCACCGACAATTGCGCCTCCACTCAGCACTGCACAACTACCTGCTGCGCCACCAATGACGATATTCAGCATCGTGCGTGGTTTCAACCAGATGGTATAAACGGCGACGTAGATGATCGCACCCATCAATAGAAAGAAACCTAATGCCGGATTGAAAGGCCATACAGCCAGCACTGGTAGTAAAATCATCGCCAGTGCAATCCACAATACCCATTCGGGTTGGGCGATGTCGCCACTGACCAGAGGGCGTTTGTTGGTGCGTGTCATATCCGCATCGGAGGCGCGTTCCAAATATTGGTTTAGCGCGGATGCACCGGCGGCGGCCAAACCACCCGTAATCAGCAAAATGACAAGATTCACGAGACCTGGCTGTCCGGCAGCACCCAGAAACGCGCCGCCAGTGGATGCAAACAATAGCAACGATACAATGCGGAGCTTAAACAGCTTACTGAGTGTTTGTACAACGGATGGTTGCGCGATGACAAACGTAGTTGAATTTTCGCTCATGAACCTTCCCCTGATGATTTCAGACGATTGACGATTACGAGACTTGCCAGCAATAAAACAGCTAGTCCACCCAAAATCCATTTGATAGGCAGCGTTGATGCTGGTTCTTTCACATCCAGGTCAAAACTGGCATTTCCGCTACCGATGTCATTTTCGACATCAATAGTAATTGTCCAACGTCCAGCCTCATCCAACATCAATGGTGCTTCATAGTGCAGCTTGTTGGCAGCGTTGTCGTGGGTGGCAGTTTGCCGGTGTTGCTGATCACCCTTTGCCGCTCTCACTGCTACACTAGCGTTCAATACCAACCCTTCTTCATCTTCGATGGCAACTGTCACATGTAATTCCTCATTAGCGTGTATGTTGATAGGATCGGTCCAGGCTGAGAGACGAAATGGCCCAGCTTCAACACGCTCCAGCCGTTGCTTGCCCAGGCCATGAGCAAAACTGGTTGGTGTGGCGATGATTGCCGTAATGAGGATGAGGATGGAGATGAACGCAATGGCATGTCTTTTCATGATGTTGCCGCTTCCTGCGCCTGGAGCAGTCGCTGTTGGTCCGACAGGCGTTGTTTTTGTTCGGCGTTAATCATCATGCGAGCAATCAACAACAGAAATACCAGTAAATACATCATGCCGCCCGGCAGCCACATCACCAGTCCACCGATTGTCTGATCGCGGTGCGCTGATTCGACCCAAATGCGTGGCACGGTCTTATAGTGGGTATAGATCAGGTCAGGACTCATGGTGATGGCAACACCCAAAACAAGATTGCCAAAATAAGTGGCGACGATTAACCCCAGACGCATGGCATAGGTACGGCGTTTGTGGAACTTGGGTGCAGCGTCGATGATGTGCCACCACAGTGCCATGCCAGTCAAAAAGAACGAAAGATGCTCCATGTCGTGCAAAAATTCGTTGGTGATGGCGGAATTATACGGACTCGGATCGTGCCACAAGATGAGGTTGATGCTATAGACTAGCCACACAAGGCCTGAGGCAGTTACAGCCACGAGCCAGCGCCGGAAGCGTGAGTTTTGCGTTAGCAGACGACCAATCTGGCGACGTTCTGGAGATGGAATGGCCCACAGGATAAACGGCATCGGGTTTGCTAGAAACAGCAAAATCGGTGCGATCATGACCAATAGGAAATGCTGGATCATGTGGATGAAAAAGAGTTGTGTTTGAAATGTGTCGATGCCCGACATCAGTGCAATCGCCAGGGTCAGCAATCCGCCATAGTATGATGCCAATCGCCAACCATTCGCCAGCTTGGCTTGTTTGCTTCGCAGACGCAGCCAGCCCATGGTGTAGAGCGCACCAAAAAACAGGACGACGCTGATAATATCAATGCGCCAGTCCCAGGATAGGAGAAATGCTCGAAGTGTCGGGTCCATAGGTTGAAAGGGGCTTTCCCACTATATACTGAGAAAGCCCATTGTTTATCTGTTTATCACTTAATGTGTTGTGGGGACGGTGCCGATCAGGTAGAGGGCCGCGTAGAAGAATACCCACACCACATCGACGAAGTGCCAGTAGATCGCGCTGGCTTCAACACCCCAGTGGCTTTCTTTGGTATAGTTGCCACGCCACCCGTTGTACAACACGATTATCAGGAAAATGATACCGGTGATGACGTGTAGGGCGTGCATTCCGGTCATGAAGAAGAACATCCCGCCTTCGACATGCTCGTCGGGTGTGAAATGTGCTGCCACACCCCATTCATAGGCTACACCGCCAACGAAGACCAACCCCATAATAATTGCCAGACTGAAGCTAATTAGGAAAAGTCGTCGATCGCCGCGGGCGATGGCAACTTCGCCAAAGTTTACACTGAAACTGCTGACGAGCAAGATACAGGTAATCAGCAACCCCAACCCTTGATCGAGTTCGGGACGCGTGAAGCCGTCATCATCGCGCAGTAGCACAATCCGTGCGACCAGAATGCCAGCAAAGAGAAATGTTTCGGAAATAATGAACAGCCAAAAACCCAGGCGATTCATGTTCAAACGCTGTTGGGGTGTGAATGGAATAATATGGTGGCCCGATTCGTGATGCTCGTCTACGGCGGCCTCGTGCCCGGTATGCTCCAATGCTGTCGTTGACATTAGTGCGCGTCCTCCTCGGTACTCCAAATACGCGAAATGTGCATGTAGTAGTTAACGATGAGGCCCGCTTTGATAACCGCGATGACCGCCAGTGGAGCCAATGCACTGCTGAAAACCGGCAGATCATCAGTAGTGGCAAGCCAATATTCGAGACCCGTCAAAACACCCAGTGCAACCAGCACCAGGATACTACGAAGATAGGGTAAGGGTAACATGGATTGTGAGTCGTGTTCAGCCATTGGTTGCATCCTCAACTATTTTCAGTCCCCGGTAGCCGTGGCGGGGATGGCGGACGGGCTGGGTTGAAGCTGGTCGGGAATCTTCTCATCAGTGACTTGATCATCAGGGCTGACAATCCCGTAAACTGACCCTGGCAGACCATAATCATATGGATCACCGACGATTTGTGGCAGCGCCGAGTAGTTCAATTCAGGTGGCGGCGAGGCGATTTGCCATTCCAGGCTGCGTGATTCCCAGGGATTGTGAACAGCACGTGGGCCATATTTAGCGTGGAAGACCAGGTTTGCCAACATCAGCAGCACACCCAGGCCTGCTATGAATCCAGAAATCGTCGCCAAAACCTGCCAGTCTAGCTCGAAAAAGAGCAAGTTTATTCCGCCAAAATCAATATCATAATCGGCTATTCTTCGCCGCATCCCCAATAGACCAATACGGAATAGGCTCATGGCAAATGTGATGAAGCCAACGAACATCAGGAAAAATTGGGCGATACCCAGGCGCTCGTTGTACATGCGTCCT
This sequence comes from Aggregatilineales bacterium, assembly GCA_965215855.1. GTDB lineage: Bacteria > Chloroflexota > Anaerolineae > Aggregatilineales > J027 > J027. The sequence continues at coordinate 3,204,065 of CBDCER010000003.1, forward strand.
GTGATCTTGGGGAACCAGAAATATAGGGCGGCAAAGTAAGCGAACATGAAGCCGCCGAAGACAGTGATATGGAAATGAGCCACCACGAAATGGCTATCGTGGACATGCAAGCCGGTTACAACCAGCGCATTGGGAGGGCCAGTCAAGCCACCCAACAGGAATAGTACAATCGAGCCAAGCGTAAAGTACATCGGGGTTGCCAGCCGGATTTTTCCTTCCCAGAGCGTCGCTAGCCAACTAAAGAATTTGACACCTGTTGGCACAGCAATCAGCAGCGTGGTCAACATGAAGGGGATCCGCAAAAAGGGATCCATGGCCGAGGTGAACATATGGTGTGCCCAGACCAAATACCCCATCACTGCAATCGCCATACTGGATAACGCAATGACCTTGTAGCCGAATAGGGGTTTGCGAGCGAACACGGGCAAGATTTCGCTGATAATACCCAGTCCTGGCAAAATCCAGATATAGACCGTCGGGTGCGAATAGAACCAGAAGATGTGCTGGTAAAGTGTAACATCGCCGCCGCGTGCTGGATCAAAGAAAGGAATATCAGCGGCACGCTCGATGGCGACCATTAAGAACGACAGTCCGATGAACTGGGTGGCGGTCAATTGCAGGAGTGAAGTTGCCAGCACCCCCCACACAAAGATGGGCATACGGAACAGGCTCATCCCTGGCGCACGCATCAGAAAAATGGTGACGATGAGGTTCAGACCACCCAGGATGGACGAAAAACCGAGAATGAAGACGGCTACCAGCGCCATCTGCATACCCAAATTGGCCTGGATGCTTAAGGGTGGATAAGCTGTCCAACCGGTATCAAAGCCACCTGCCGGAATTGACAGTAGTAGGATAATCGCGGCAGGTACGTTGATCCAGAAAGCGAACCCATTCAGGCGTGGGAAAGCCATATCCTGTGCCCCGATCATCAATGGCACCAGATAGTTTGCCATGGCCCCGATGCCGAGCAATACCGCCACAAACATCACTTGACCATGCAGGCCGATGGCAGTGTTATATTGACTCTCGCTCAGATATTCCAGGCCGGGTTCTGAGAGTTCCATACGAAAGGTGAGGGCCAGCAGACCGCCCAGGAGCATTACGAAGATACCCAATACACCATACTGGATGCCGACGACTTTATGATTGGTGTCCATGCCGAAATAGCGATGCCATTCGGGGACACCGGGCTTGGGATGATAGTGTCCGTCGCTGCCTTTGCGCCCGACCATCCAGGCTAGCCAATCAGTCATGGAGCCGACGCCGATCAGAAAGCCGAGTGTGCCGGTGGTGGCCGCCACCAGTGCCACGACGTTCCAGGGCGAATCGGGAGCTGTACTCCAGGCAGTATCAAGACCCTGCATGGAGCGAATGATGATGGTTAGGACAATGCCGATGGCAGTTCCAATGGTGCCACCGACCAGTCCTTTGACAATACCCAGTCTCAGTATGCCTAACATGCTTACCGCCTTCTCGAAATTCTACTCGGATGCTTCTGCTTTGCCTTCGGTGGTGGCGTCATCGCCTTCACCGGCGGTCTCTTCAGTGGATGATTCAGTGCTGTCGCTCTCGCTGGCTTCTGTACTATCTTCACTGCTTTCAACGTCATCTTCGCCACTTTCGTCTTGTTGTGCCAACAATTCGACGCATTTCTCAACTTCTTCGGCTCGGTCCGATAGCGTACACATATAAGCGAAGATTTGCTCGGCTTGAACCTGGGAAATGCTGTTGCTGAAGTTCTCTGGCATTACCCCAGATGCAAAGCCGTCAACAATGCGGGTATTGGGACTCCAGATGGACTGTTCAATGTAGTCATAGTCGGCGATGGCGCTCGATCCATTATCAAATTCTCGTTCATAACCAATCACGTTTTGCCAAGATGGGCCAGTCTTAGCTGTGCCGTCAATACTATGACAGGTGATACATTGTGATTCATACAGGGTTTGACCAGCGACTACTGGATCGCCGAAGCCTGCTTTGGTCCGTTCAATCCAGGCGTCGTAGCCTGCCTGATCGACCACAACTACATTGGCATACATCTGCCAGTGATTGAGGCCACAGATTTCGGCACAGCGGACACGATACGTGCCTGGTAGGATGGCTGTATATCGCATTTCGGTGGTGATGCCAGGCACGACATCGCGTTTCAGGCGCATTTCTGGAACCCAAAACGAGTGAATGACATCCACCGAGGACATTTCCAGGCGGACGGTTTGATCCATCAACATCACCAGTTCACCAACCTGCACGCCACCATTGGCGATAATGTCGGCCTGTTGGCGTTCGTCTAGTTGCAACAATTCTTCGTCAGTGAAAAATAATTCAGTGGGATAGTAAAAACGCCAGCCCCATTGGAAGCCTTCGACGCGCACACCGATTTCACCTTCTTTTTCTTTGCTGATGTCATCCAGCTTGAAAGCGGTGTAGACGCCCAGCGTCATGACAAAAATAAGGGGGATAACGGTCCAGAAGGTTTCCAGTTTCCAGTTGCCATGAATGTACTTGCCATCGCCTCGGTCGTCATCAGTGGCGCGGAAGTATAGGACTGAATGGATGAGTAGCCCCATCACCAACCCAAAAATAACCGAGATACCAATGAACTCAATCTTGAAAACATGATCCACTGTTTGGGCTTCGGCTCCGGCTTGTTCAGGCAATAGTCCATAGGTCAGCAAAAAGACCAACATCGCCGCTGCGATGGATACGGGCAATATTACTGCCAGAGCGTGCCCATAAGAGCGATAGTCCAGCGGATTGGCTGGCTCGTTTTTCATGACCTGCGCGGTCTTGACTTCACGATTAACGAGCCACAAAACAACGGCCAGACCTACCCCGATTCCGATGACGAGCAGAATAATGGCCCCGATAGCTAACAGAAATTCTGTGGTCTGATCGCTCAGGTGTAGAGCCGAAGCGTCAGGGTCTGTTACCTGTTCAACTGGCGTTAGTGATTGTCCGGCCAAAATGATAGTCCCGACCACGACCAGAATGACCGCCACCAAATTCTTGATTCCAAACCGTCCCATAGGCTGACCTCAGTAGTTGATATGCAATTCTTTGAACGCATTTGTGACAGGCGTCACAGAAGATTGTGACTTTGGGCACAATAAAACGCAACGCATTGTACTGATCTTCACAATAAATTGCAAAAATTCAGACCGGTTGTTGTTGAGACAAGAGTGATTGGTGTTGGTCTGCTTGTAATGCTGTGTCGGTTGGTGTCGGCACACGGTTGGTTAGTAGATAAATCATCATCAATGCACCGATCAAGAGACTGCCCGAAATCAGATGGATGACTTGCAGGGCTGGAGGTAATGCGCTGTAGGCCAGCCCAATGCCTGCCACAACCTGAATTGCGACCAATGCGCCTGCCGCGTAAGCTGCCCGTTGTAGCCAGCGATTGTTTTTGTTCAGACGACGCTGGGCATAGTAATTGATGCCTGCCACGCCCAACAGTATAAGCCAGGAAAAGGAACGATGTACAGGGTCGATCCAGCCGACTTCGTGAATCCAATCACCCCGTGCCAAGGTGGGCATGTCTTTCTCGACGATTTCCAGTTCGCCACGTAATCCAGCCCCCAGGCCCATTTGCACCAACATCAGAACAACTGTAATAAGTGTGAGGCGAGCCAATATCCGGTGGTTTGGAGATAATTCCTCACGGGGAATGGGATCTGGGAAGAAGACAGATACAGTAGCGTATAGCAGCAAACTGACAATGATCAGAGCCGCGACCAAATGTGCTGTAATCACCCAGGGCGACAGTTCGGTCTCGACTAGCAGAGCGCCCAACCATCCCTCGAAAACAACCAACACAAAGGCGGCCAGGGTAGGGTAGAGGACACGCGGTGTGTGACGATGGGATTTGATGGCATGATATAGCGTTCCCAAAATTAAGAGGCCAATCAAGACACCAAGCAGGCGGTTGGTATATTCAATCCAGGCCAGTTGAAAGTCGAATTTGTCGGCGTCAATGTGGTCGGGAACTTGTGCTTTGGTGATTGGTGGATAGTAGCGCCCAAAGCACTGCGGCCAATCTGGACAGCCTAGACCTGCGTCGGCAGCACGAACCATGCCGCCTACCATAATCAGGGCATAGGTGGCGATGGTGGTGGTCAGTGCCCATCGTTGAAAACGCCGTTTCATTAATTTATTGCTCCTTATGCAGCCCCAAATGCGCGGCAGATGATAGCACAAAAGTGATGATGCTACCATTGAATCGTGAAAGCTCTTTATCTTGTTTCCCCATCCTTTGCAGGCAGAATTGAATCGAATGATGTCTGGCTTTAGAATATAGACATTCAAAATGGTGCAAGACTAGGCAGTGAAAGAAAATTGGTGTGGACAGTCGTGCAACAACATTGGATGATGCCTTAGCAGCATTTCATCCCCAGAACTTTGGTTTTGCAGCACGAACCGATGGTGTAGATGCTTGGATCAATGTGTTACCGGATGCGAGACGGGTATGTTTTTCGACATTGTCCTGGCAACATGCTAGTCATGTGCTGCCTTGGCGAGAAGCAGATGGCACGATCAGCACGATTAGTTACTTGGATGTGATTACGCGTATTCAAATCATGGTCTGGGGCATGGCTCCCAAAGATACGTTGCCGCCCATTGATATGGCGATTGTCGAGGATACGGGTGGCTGGTTGGGTGTGGCCTATGATTGCAATGAGGGGTTTTCCCAGGATGGCTGGTTGGGTTATGTGTTGGGGTTTGGTGGCAATCAGGGTGTGTTGTCTTCGCATATGGCGGGTGTACGGCTTGGGCAACGCTCGTCGGGTATAGGGCAGCGCCTCAAATTGTTGCAGGCCTATCATGCGCTCAAGACCGGCCATCATAGCATGGAGTGGACGTTCGATCCGATGCGCGGTCACAACGCTGGGTTGAACTTCAGGAAACTGGGTGCATTTGCCAGTCGCTATATCGTTAACAAATATGGTTCGTTTCAATCGGCTTTGTATGGAGCTGTTCCGTCGGATCGGTTTGTGATGACCTGGCAATTGATCGCGCCGCAAACACATCAATTTCTTCACGCGCTCTGGGGTGGAAAAGTGCAACCTCGCACTCTGGCTGATGTTACCGCTATTCCTGATGTGACAGTTGAAACTGTGGAAACAGTAGTTGCGGATCAAGTTCCTGTGGTGCGATTTGAAATTCCTGGCGATGTTGATGCGCTCACTGAAGACGATCCTGGGCGAGCGACACAGTGGCGACGTGATTTGCGGACGGTTTGTACACGACTGTTGGATGCCAAGCAGCCTCATGTTGTAGATGATTCTCAACATGATCCTGTCTTGTTGCAAGTCGAATATACCAAAGGTGCTTATGTTGTCACAGATTTTGTGACAGGTTTTGAAAATAATCGGCGGCGAAGTTTCTATATATTCTCTTTAAGGGGATGAAAATTATGAGTATACATTTACCAGATGTCACGTTACCGACACATGAACCGATTGAACTAGATGAAATCAGCCTCTATCATTTGCGGCCCCGGCTGCGTTTTCCTTTTAAAACTTCGTTTGGTACACAACAGGATCGAGATACGATACTGGTTGTGCTGAAGACAAAATCGGGATTGGTTGGAATGGGCGAAGCACCGACCCTAACGGCTCCTATTTTTGATGCACAGTATGTGTGGGCTGAATATGACGTATTGACACGGTTTCTCATTCCCGTTATCCAGCAAGATTTGGCTGGACGCATTGAAAACTTTGATCAATTGCAGGCGACATTCGCCAAAATCAAAGGGCACAGCTTCAGTAAATGTGGAATCGAAGCTGCCTATTGGCAACTGGTCTCGCAACAAAATGAACAATCATTGAAGGACCTGTGGGGTGGAGGGCGCTCCACTGTGTTTGGGGGATTCAGCATTGGTGGCGAATCGGTGGAGGATGTGCTTGCCAGGGCAACGCGGGCCGTCGAAGTTGGCTTTAAGCGTCTGAAGGTCAAAATATGGCCGGGCTTTGATGTGGAGGTGGTGGCGGCGCTATGCGAACATTATCCGGATATGATGCTTCAAGTGGATGCTAATTGCGCCTATGAGCGGACCAACCCTGACCACCGCCGGGCGCTGAAATCTCTGAATGATTTTGATTTGCTTCTCATTGAACAACCTTTCGCCCCTGGTGATTTATTCGATCATGCCCGTTTTCAGGCCGATCACGATTTGCATACACCGGTTGGTCTGGACGAAAGCATCAAATCGCTTGACGATGCACGTCGCGCTGTGGAACTCTGGCAGCATTTTGGGATCAGTGACCGGTTAGTCATCAATATCAAGCCGGGCCGTGTCGGTGGCTATTGGGAGAGTCGGTTAATTGCGGAATTTGTGCATCAGCGCGGAATTCCATGTTGGATGGGCGGCATGTTGGAGTTGGGATGGGGTAAATGGATGAATATTATCCTGTCGTCGCATCCTGGCTGTACACTGCCGGGTGACCATTTGCAGCCACAGCCATATTATGACCTAGATGTGGTATCACCATTGCCTGTCATACAATCTGATGGCACGATTCCTGTGCCTGATGCGGTTGATTTCTGTACAATTGACTGGAAGGCGATTGAGCAGTTAACGATCAATCAAACGAATATCCATATTGCGTAGAAAGATTTGGTAAATGAGTCAAAAATATCATTATGCAATTATCGGGGCCGGACGCCAGGGAACGGCAACAGCTTATGATCTGGCGAAATGGGGTGATGCCGCCAGCGTATTGTTGGCGGACGTAAATGCTGGAGCTGCCGCGGTCGCTGCTGCTCGTGTGAATTCACTGATTGGAGGTGAAATTGCGACCAGCACTCAGGTTGATGTCCGTGATGTCGATGCGTTGATCGACATTTTGCGGCCTATTGATGTTTTTGTGTGCGGCACACCCTTTGTGTATATCATGAACTGTACCCAGGCAGCTATTGAAGCGGGGGCGGGTATGGTGGATTTTGGCGGTCATACTGATACCGTTCTCCGGCAATTGGAACTATTTGAGGAGGCGGAGTCCAAAGGAATTGCGATTGTGCCGGATTGTGGGATGGGACCGGGCATGAATAATACGATGGGAGTCTATACGGTTGAGCAGTTGTCGGCGCACGGCATTCAACCTCGTGAGGTGCGTTTATGGGATGGTGGCCTGCCTCAGAATCCGCCGGAACCCTGGGGCTATCAGATATTCTTTCATATCAACGGTCTGACCAACGAGTATGATTCCCAAGCGGTTTTTTTGCGCGATGGCACAGTGACATTGGTGGATACCTTCACTGAAGTTGATATTCTTGAATTTGATGGGGTTGGCACGCTGGAGGCGTTTGTCACCTCTGGCGGCACTTCAACCGTACCTTATAACTATGAAGGCTTCCTCCAGGTGTATGAAAATAAGACCTGTCGCTATCCCGGTCATTATGCCCAGTTCAAAGCCTTCAAAGATCTAGGATTGTTTTCCGAAGAGCCGGTTGAAATCAATGGCGCTCAAGTCAAACCTCGCGATGTGTTCCATACGTTGCTCGCGCCCCAGCTTCAGGCCGAGCAGAGTGTTGATGTGTGCGTGATGCGAGCTAAAGGTACCGGTGATAAAGATGGACAGCGGTTCTCGCTGGTAGTGGATTTGATCGACTATTATGACGAGGCAACGGGGTTCACGGCGATGGAACGTCTGACTGGCTGGCACGCTGGCATCATGGCGGAGTTCATTGCACGTGGTGCTATTCCAAAAGGCACATGGTCATTGGAGAAAGCAATTACGGCCACCCGTTTTCTGGAGAAGGCTCGCGAGCGTGGATTTACGATCACTGAATATTGGGAGCCGGTTGCACCGAATTCTTAGGCCAGCATAGCCGGAAGGTGCTGCCTTCACCCGGTACGCTTTCGACCCGGACAGTGCCCTGGTGCTGATCCATGATTTGTTTGACAATTGCCAATCCTAGACCGCTGCCGCCTGATTTCCGGCTGCGTGAGTCGTCGGCGCGATAGAATCGCTCGAAGATGTGGGGCAGGTGTTCGGTGGGAATGCCCTGGCCGGTGTCCTGTATACCAACTTCCAGGCTATTGTCATGCTGTTTTGTGCGAATTGTGATATTGCCCTGGGGTGTGTGACGTAGGGCGTTGGCGATTAGATTGCTGATGGCACGTTGCACCAGGTCAGCATCAGCGTATAGCAATGGTAAATCGTCAGCTAGATCGGCGATCAGGCTAACCTGGCCGTTGGTGCTGGCTTCGAAGCGGCGCACCGTATTGGCGACCAGCGTGTTTAGATTAAGCCATGCCATATGGGGAGGGGGTGCGGTGTCGCGGCTGGCGAGGAAAATCAGGTCGGATACCAACTCGGATACTTCATCCAACTCATGGTTGATGTGTTCGGCGGCTTCCTCCGGCGTTTGGAAACCATCAACCATGCCCTGCAATTCCAACCGCATCAAACTGAGCGGGGTGTTCAATTCGTGTGCTAGATCATCCACTAGGCGCACCCGCAGGCGTCGTTGCTCGTCCAAGTGACGCGACATTTGATTGAAGGCACGGCCCAATTGCCCTATTTCGTGCCGCCCCTGACTTTCGACTTGATAGCCCCACTCTCCAGCCTGGATGCGCGAGGTCGCAGCAGTAAGTAGTCGTATGGGGCGTGTGAGCTGATGAGCAGTGAGTAGTGCCAGGATTGCAGCCAATCCGGCACTGATGATGCCGCCATATAGCAATCCCTGGCGCACTGACTCTAGAAACGAGGTTTGCTCAACAGAATAGACGCCATCCTGTGACGTAATGAGGAATGTACCCAGGTGTTCGCCATTGCTTTCGAGTATTGCGCCACCTTCAGTGAAACTGGTATCCACTTTCTGGCCGAGCAGGGCTGTCTCGGAATCAACCGCAACTGTACCTGTCTCATCGATCACAATCACGCGCTGGTCAATGACCCGTGCTGAAGCAACCAACCATGATGCAAAACTAGGTTCGATGACAATGGTAGCATTCTCAAATGGGATAGCTCGTTCGACAATGGGCGGCATTCCAGAGATGTTGGGTAGAAAATCACCCAGGAAGAATTCATGTTCGAACTGTTCTACGATACCTTCTAACATATCGGGTGGGTGAATATTCATCAAACGGGGGCCGCGCTCACCGCGGATCCTATTGCCGCGCCCGTGTACGGATATATCAATACCGTTGTTCTCAAACGCGTTTTCGGGCAGTGTATAGATGTCGAAGTTGAATGCAAAATCGCCTGCCGCGACTTCCACAATCCCCAACCACTGATCGAGATATGGAGCCAATGCCACGCCTGAGTCCATCATGCTTAATCGCCCGGTGTCGCGTTGTAACTCGCCCTGAACGTCAAACTCCTCCTGCACAGCCTCCCACGAGCCGAGTTTTTCATATTCTGCAATCAGCAGCGGAGCATAATATTCAGCCTGACGCTGGTTATTATCCGATATCAACACCTCGAACTGGGTATCAGTGGTGCGTACTGCTAATGCCCAACTGGTACTGACACTGAGGGCGATGATGAGTGTGAACAGTAGGAAAAGCTGTAGGCGCATGAGGTTACTCCGGGCAGAACCGATAGCCAGCACCAAATACTGTCTGGATTAATTGTGGATTGGAAGGATCAACTTCGATTTTAGTCCGCAAACGGCGGATGTGGATGTCGATGGCGCGTTCGTAACTGTCAAAATCAGCACCAAATACATTATCAATGATCTGTTCACGCGAGAGCACCTGGCGCGGGTGGCGCATAAAGAACGTCAACAGATCAAACTGCCGTGCCGTTAAACTAATCAGTTCGCCATTCAAGTCACATTGGCGACTATCCAGGTCGAGTGTCATCGGGCCAACGCTCAGATGATTGACAGGGCCGATGGTTCCATTCTTGCGGCGCAGGTTGGCTTCAATGCGGGCGACCAATTCGGCTGGTCGAAAGGGTTTGGTCACGTAGTCATCGGCTCCTAGTTTCAAGCCTTTGATAATGTCCTGCTCAGCGACTTTGGCGGTCAACATGATGATTGGCACGTCCGACTCCTCGCGGATGCGCTGGCAGACAGTCCAGCCATCAATTTCGGGCAACATCAGGTCTAACACAATCAGATCGGGATGTTCGCGGCGAGCCAAATGTAGTGCCTCTTTGCCATTGCTGGCCCATAAACAGGTGTAGCCCGCCCGCTCAATATACATTTGCGTCCAGCGGGCGATTCGCAATTCGTCTTCAACTAGTAAAACTGTTTCAGCCATCGGAAAACCTCAAAATGGCAGAGTAATCGTCTACCCTGCCATTGTAGATAGGCTTATAGTGCGGTGTCTAGTCTGATTCAGCGCCGTCTTCCCACCAGCGCGGGCCAATCCGGATGCCATCGAACTCAAAGTCGAAATCGCCCATGTTGAAGCGTCCGCGTGGGAACAGACTCACGTCGCTATCAGGGTCGAACGGGAAACCTTCGAAATGGAATTCCATTCCCGGCATATCCCAGCCATGACCTGGCCCGAAACCTTCGAATCCAAATCCTTCCATGGGGAAACCACGCCCGCGTCCACGACCACGGCCACGGCCACCTGGCATACCCGGCCAGTCGAACTCGCCGTCGAATATGTCACCTTCGATGATGATACCGGGTCTGCCTGGGAAGAATGGGCCGCCTTCAAATTCAATGTCGAAGGGGGTAAAGTCGCGTCCGCCACGCCCACCAATGCGGATTTCTACGCGACCCATTGGGCTACTAAAGCCAAATCCTCCCTCGAACAGTGTTTCGCCAGGATTTTCTCGGTTGATGTAATTATCAACCAAATCCGATAGGTGACTAAGGCGTACTTCAGCAACACAATCGCTGACCCAGCCCTCGGCCTGAGCGCGTTCAAGATTGGTGGTTGCTGCTTCCAGCAAAGCAGCCTTCAAATCCTCTAGATCGACATCATTGTTTGCTGCTAGATCAGCCAGTGTTTGCCCATCAACCAGTGCTTGATAGAAGTCGGTGCTTTCTAGACCAATAGTTTCCTGTGCCACATCCAACAGGTTGATGGGTTGGCTCTCAGCCGGAGATACATTGACGAACTCTGTTACGTCGTCCTGAAGTGTACTCAGGATTTCCTGGGCGTCCTCATCGGACAGCAGCTCTGTTTCCACATGTCGGTAGACCTCGGCACTGACGTTATCAACAATCGTAGCCACAACATCGGCGGGATCAACCCCCGCGTTTTCGGCCAGTTCCGCAATTGATATGTCGCGAGTGACAACATCCATTACGTCCAGCTCGAGTGCTTCTGCAGCCTGGATATTCCAACGTATATCATCAATACGAGGACTGATGCGCTCACGGATGCGAGGACCCTCAATCATCATGCACATCACCTCTGCGCCATGTAAATCCAGACGCTCGTTCTGGCAGACGCGCATGTTATCGGCCAGGGCTTCGGCCAGTTCAGCGGCGGATACCCCTTGTGTTTCAGCCAGTTCAGCCAGCGTCTGATTATTTTCCAGGGCTTCCGTAACTGCGGTTTCATCCAACCCCAATACACTAGCAACGACTTCCAGGGGTTCTCGACAGGTTGCATTGTCACCTTCCTGGGCGTTGCTTTGGTTCACAGCTACACCGGCCACGACCAAAATGGCCGCAACGAGAAACAGAGTATACTTACGCATGGTTACCTCCATTTGTGTTTGACAAGTTGTGCGTAGTATCCATGAGAGTTGTTTCTGAGTTGTTTCAATCGCAGTGATGCAACATAATAGACGTGGGAAATTTATCAGGATTTTGGATGTATGTCAGAACAAACACTGCCACAATTTGTAGATGAAATGGGTGTTGTCGCCCCTTCAGCTCCCCCACTGCCACGCCTCGATTCGGAGCGGGTGGCGCAACGACAACGCCTATTTGCCGTGCAGTTTGATCTGTATCTGCTGGCGGTGGTTGGGGTGTTGTGTGCCATTGGCTTACTGATGGTATATTCGGCCAGTATCGACGCCTCATTCTTGGCAACTGAAGATCGCAGCACCACGTATTTCTTCCGGAGACAGTTGTTTCCGAACCTGTGTGTGGGAGCCATTGCCATGTATATCCTGGCGCGGCTGGACTATCACATCTGGCGGCGTCTGAGTGTTATATTGATGTTAGGGATTATCATCAGCCTGCTATTGGTGTTGGCAGTGGGTGATGATCGTCTGCAGGCACGGCGGGCGCTTATCAGCGGTTCTTTGCAACCGGGCGAGGCCGCCAAACTAGTTATCGTCATCTACATGGCGGCATGGTTATCTTCCAAACGCAATAAGCTGCGGAATGTCACCTATGGGCTTGTACCGTTCAGTATCATGGTTGGTGTGGTGGCGACGCTAATTGTGTTGCAACCAGATATTTCAACAGCGGCCAGTATTCTGGCAACATCACTGACCATGTTTTTTCTGGCAGGAGCAAGCTGGATACAACTCATCACGGTGGCAGTTGGCGCTGGCGCAGCAGGCTGGACCATCGCTACCCAGTTTCCTTATGCACAACGCCGTATTGAAGACCATTTGAATGCAATAAATAATCTGGCGTTGGCGAATGACCATGTTCAGGCAGCCATTGTGGCATTCCTGGATGGTGGTTTATTTGGTGTGGGGTTGGGCGAAGGTCGCCAGAAATATGCCATTCCCTTTCCACATACAGACAGTGTGTTTGCGGTTATCGGAGAAGAACTGGGCCTTTTCGGCTGTTTTATTGTTATTGCCCTTTATATTGTTCTGGTCATTCGAGGATTTACAGTGGCGCGTAATGCCCCAGATGCGTTTGGCTCATTGTTGGCATCGGGCGTCACAGTCTGGTTAACGTATGATGCGCTGTTGAATATCGCGGTGATGACGGCCCTTGCGCCACCGACAGGTGTACCGCTGCCATTTATCAGCTTTGGTGGTTCCAGTTTGGTAACAGCGTTGGCTGGGGTCGGAATCATTTTGTCGGTGTCGCGGGTGTCGGCCCGGATTCCGGCATCCGAGCGCCAGCAAAAGGCAGAGGCGGCGGTATCCGCTGCTAAACCAAAAGCGCAAGCCAGTCCTGCACCTGCTCGGCGGAAAAGGACGGATGAAAAGGTGGTTGAGCAGGCGCGTAAAGCTCGCAAACAGCAACGTAAAGATGCCACCGAACGTTCGCGTCGCGAGCGCATTGCGGTACAACCTTCGCCAACAACTGCCGATTTTGAACGTACATTAGCCGATGTTGATGAAGAAGTAGACGGACCGGGCGATGGGCCGCCCGAACAGAAAGGACCCCAGAGTGACACGGATTCTGATGTCGGCGGGCGGAACCGGCGGCGGCGTATATCCCGCATTAACTGTAGCTAAATCTCTCCAAGACGTTGGGGGAATTGAGTTGCATTTTGTTAGCAGCGCCATAGGTATGGAAAACGACCTGGTAGCACGATCTGGTGTTCGATTCGATGTCTGGAGTCGTGTGCAGGCAGGCCCGCTGCATGGCGTAAATATCATTCGTAAAATTACCAGTATCCTGCGACTCGGTATTGGAACCTTACAAGCGTTCTGGCTCTTACTGCGGCGGCGGCCCGCTGCCATATTTCTGACAGGCGGTTGGGTTGGGTTGCCGGTGGCGTTGGCTGCTTGGTTTTATCGGATTCCCGTGGTGATTTTTGTGCCGGATATTGAACCGGGACGCACACTCAAAGTATTGGGGCGTTTTGCACGAGTGATTACGGCCACCGTTGATGATACGGCACAGTATTATCCAAAGAATAAGCGTGTCGTTGCGACGGGTTATCCGTTGCGCCCCGACCTATTGGAGGCTGACCGGGCAGCGGGAGTGGCTTGTTTTGGCTTGGATGCCGATAAACGCACTTTGCTGGTTTTTGGCGGCAGCAGTGGGTCGCGGGCAATCAACCGTCAGATTTATCGCTATATCGCGGAACTCTTGGCAATCCCTGACTTGCAAATTCTTCATATTTCCGGCAAATTGGATGCTGAAGAAGTTGCGATGGCGCACCAACAACTCGCTCCATCCTTGCAGACACGTTATCATGTCTGTGACTATGTGGATGATATGGGGTTAGCGTTGGCTGCCGCAGATCTGGTGGTCAGTCGCGCCGGAGCCGGGACACTCGGCGAGTTTCCACTATTTGAGTTACCAGCAATTCTGATTCCGCTAGCTTATGCCTGGCGTTATCAAGAAATCAATGCCGACTGGCTGGCCTCACGAGGGGCGGCAATCCGGCTGGATGAAACTGACATGACAGATGAGTTGATACCACTAATCCATGGTTTGTTGAATGACGAGGGGCGTTTACAGGCGATGCGTACTGCTGCACAACAGTTAGTAAAGACTGATGGTGCGGATAACATCGCTCGTGTTATTCTGGACCTGTCAAAGAGGTAATTTATGATAGAACTAAGCGCGTTTTTGTGGTTTTGCATTGGATTATTCACAGTAGGTGGGTACCTGCGCGGTTTTACCAAAGAGCTGATTGCGCTTTCGGGTATCATCCTGGCATTGTTTACACTTGTCCAGTTTGAGTCATTTTTTGAGAATTTAGGACGTGGCTCCGGACTATCCCAAATTTTTTATGTGAAAGCGATTTTCCTGGTTGTGGTGACCTTTTTTGCTTACCAGACTCCACCGGATCGCGTGACGTCTTCCAGGCGGCGTGGTGGTGGTGGACGCGATCAGTGGCAAAATCGCCTTTTGGGCGGCCTTACCGGTGGTTTTAATGCGTATCTGGTCTTTGGGTCGTTGTGGTATTTTATGGACCAACTAGCCTATCCTCTAGCACCGTCTGTCACGACACCGCCACCTGACTCGGCCAGCGCCGCGATGGTTTCCAACCTGCCTCTGGTTTGGATGCAGCAAGGTAATTTATTGACCTTGTTGGTGATCGGTCTGTTCTTGTTTATCCTGATTGCCATTATTTAATCCTACGGCGCAGTTCAATTAGTTTATGATAAAGGCCGCACCCTCGTTGGTGCGCTTTTGCTATTTTGGAGAAGATTGCCTTGAGTATTCAACTCGTCCCAGGTCAACATATTCACATTGTCGGGATTGGCGGCTTTGGTATGTCGGCGATTGCACGTGTTTTGCTCGAAACAGGCTATGTGGTTAGTGGTTCCGATCAGCAATCGGGCGCACTGACAACGGCACTGGCAGCGGATGGTGCAACGGTTCATATCGGGCACGCTGCACAAAACGTGGGCAATGTGAACTTGGTCATGGCAAGCAGTGCTATTCCAGATAATAATCCAGAATTGCAGGCAGCGCGTGCCCGCAATATCCCTGTTTTGCGGCGGCGGGATGCCATTGGTGTTCTCACGGCCAATTATCGCACTATTGCCGTTGCCGGCACTCATGGTAAAACGACGACTACGGCGCTGTTGGGGCATGTCTTGATTGAAGCTGGGCTTGATCCTACGATAATTGTTGGCGGTATTGTGCGAGGGCTGGGAACGAATGCCCGTGTGGGGCAAAGTAATTTATTTGTGATCGAGGCCGATGAATATGGCAAAATGTTTTTGGGTCTATCACCTGAAATTGCTATTATCACCAATATCGAACATGATCACCCTGACCATTTTCCAACGCTGGATAGCTTGACCGAGACTTTTCGGGAGTTTGTGAGGCGCATCCAACCGATTGATGGACTATTGGTGGCTGGGTTTGATAGCCCGGAGGCTACGAGACTGGCTGAGGATCATCGAAAGGCGCAGAATGCTGTTGTGTCTTATGGACTGGCGAATGCTGATTGGCAAGCCGTTGATATTCAGGCAATGCCGGGCGGAATGACGCATTTTGCAGTGCAGAAAAACAATATGGTCGTCGGCACAGCTACGCTCAATATGCGCGGAAATTTCAATGTGCAGAATGCGCTGGCTGTTATTGCGGTAGCATATCATTTGGAAGTCTCGTTCGATCAGATTACGAGCGCACTTGCTACTTTTCCCGGTACTGGCCGACGTGCGGAGATCATCGGTGAGGTGAATGGCGTGACGATAATCAGTGATTATGCTCATCACCCGACGGCGATTCGGGCCACGCTCGAAGCTTGGAGCGATCATTGTTTGTGGGCAGTTTGGCAACCACATACTTACAATCGTCTTCGGGCACTACCCAGTGAATTCGCAAACGCATTTTCTCATGCCGATCATGTTCTGGTGACGGATGTGTACTCTGTTCGTGAGGCGGTGGTACCTGGATTATCCTCGCCTGAATTGGTTGAGATGATTAAAGCCACGGGACATGAGGATGTCCGCTATAGCGGTGGATCAACGGAAACTGCCGCACTCCTGGCGCGAGAAGTGGTCGCGGGCGATTATGTTATTATTTTGAGTGCGGGCGATGCTCCCCAAATCGGCCAGTTGTTGATTGAAGGGCGGGCTAAAGGATAACGATTCATGCAACCGGAACTCGAACAGATTCCCGATTTAGATGTTCATTATCAAGAACCGCTAGCCCGTTTTACTGCTGCGCGGCTGGGTGGCCCGGCAGACATCCTGGCGATTGCACGCAGCCGGAATGCTTTGTTGCAAGCCGTATTATGGGCACATCAGGGTAAATCACCCTGGATTATTCTGGGCGGCGGTGCTAACGTTCTCATATCCGATTTGGGCTATCGCGGACTGGTGATTATTAACCAGAGCAAACACAACGACATCAACTCCACGACCGGACAGGTGATGACTGAAAGTGGTGTCACACTATCTACACTGGCCCGACGTTGCATGAAACAGGGATTGCAGGGGTTGGAGTGGAGTGTCAGTGTACCGGGGTCGGTAGGCGGCGCGGTGATTAATAATGCGGGCGCTCATGGCAGCGACATTGCCCATAACCTAATGCAGGCGACGGTGATTGATTTTCAACATGGACCTGAGTCACAAGTATGGTCAACAGACGATTTGGCTTTTGACTACCGCCACAGTGCCATTAAGGGCCAGCGTGGGCGTTATGTTGTGTTGGAAGCCAGGTTGCAATTGCATCCAGGATATGACACGACTGAGTTGATGGCAAAAGCAGATAAGTTCATTGCGTATCGTAAGCAGACACAACCCCCTGGAGCCAGTCTGGGCAGTATGTTCAAGAACCCGCCAGGTGATTACGCCGGGCGCTTGATTGACGCAGCGGGTTTGAAGGGCTATCAGATTGGTGGTGTACAAGTTTCTACAGTTCACGCCAATTTTTTTATCAACCTGGGCAATGGCACGGCGTCAGACTATCATGCCCTGATTGAACATACGCAACAGGTGGTTGCCGAGCGATTTGGCGTGCAACTTAAGTTGGAAATTGAACAAATTGGCGAAGAATTTAGCGGTTAACAGGCGATGATCAGACATGGCATGGTGTGGATCATGATTGTGGTGTTATTGGTAGCATGTAGTCCTGATCCTAAGCCCGTTGTATCCACACGCTATTTTATTGAAGGCGTTCAGAAACAGGACGACGACCGTATTGAAAAAGGACTTTGCTTGAATGTCCAGCGTGACCAGGCACGAATGATTGTGGGGCCATTTGTGCAGGATTATCTGGATGGCCGTGATAATTTGACCAATTTCAACGTGCGCCAGGTCAATTATGAAGTGCTAACAACAGAGACGTATGAAGCAGTCGTTGAAGTCAGGATACCTGATTACCCTACATACTATTTTCTGAATACGGTTGAGGATCGCGGCTGGTGCGTGTGTGGTGATCTGACTGCTGAGGAGTGGCAGAATCGCACCGTTAGAGCTGATGCCATTCAGCAGTGTCGTGGTAGATAGTCCATGAGTTCAGTTGGCAAACGACGACGCGAGCGCATCCGTGCCAAACGGGCGGCTCGTCAACAGGCAGCACAAGTTGGTGAGCAACAAGCAACCGCTGAGAAGGATCAGCCCAAAACTCCTTTTAAAGGGGACGGACATGTGGCGGCTGCTCCGGGGCGCGGGGCGCGTAAAATTCGGCGGACTGCTCGGCGTCGTTCGCGCTCCCAGGCTGAAAGCTCACAACAGACGAACAGTGCCCCGCGCCGCTTGAAATTCTGGCGAATGGGCTCGGTTTCGATCAGGCGTCGATCGCTGCGTCAGCGTCGTGATGATCGTCGCCGTGAGCGAGACCGCCGCGAACGTGCAGATCAGCCAGAAACCCGTGTGCGCCCGCGCGGCGTCGTGTGGATTTCGTGGCGATGGCTTTCGGGCATAATCACCATTTTCTTATTGATTATCTTGTATATCATGGTGGCAACGCCAGTTTTTGTTGTTGATAGTATTGTGGTTGGAGCAGTTGGCGAAAAGCAATACCTGACACCTGAAGAAGTTTTTGAAGTGTCGAAGATCGCCAATTACAACCTTTTTTGGTTGGATGTCGAGGATATTGAAGCAGAGTTGGAGCGTAATCCCAGTATTGCTGATGCCCAAGTGTTTATTGATTGGCCGCCTAACATGGTTTCCATTATCATCACGGAGCGCGAGCCATCATTGATTTGGGATCAAGGCGATTTCCGCGTGTGGGTCGATGTGAATGGCATTGTCATGTTTCGGCGTGAAGAACGCGAAGACCTCTTGCGGATTGTGTATCCTGGTGAAAATTTAGAGCCACTGGGCGTCGGTTCAGTCATCGACCGCGACATTGTGGTAGGCGCATTGCAACTTCGCGAAAAATTACCTACGATAAATGTGATGTTGTATGATCCAGTGAGAGGATTGGGATTTCGGGAAGATGGTAATTGGATTGCATGGTTTGGCATTGGCACCAATATGGATCAGAAATTGCTGGTTTACGAAGCCATCGTTCGGACTTATTATCCTGTCATCCGCTTTGCCGAAGTTGATGTGTCGGACCCGGATCATCCTAGCTTTGTGAGACGCTTCTCGGAGTAAGCTTAACGTGGGCGAAATTGTTGTTGGCATAGACATTGGCACGACCAAAATCTGTACCATTGTGGGCGAAGTTCGCGCCAATGATACTTATGTGCTGGGTGTTGGCATTGAGCCAGCACGAGGTATGCGTAAGGGAATGGTTACAGATGTAGACGCTTTGAGTGCCAGCATATCTTCGTCGGTGCATAAAGCTGAACGCGCCAGCGGCTACGAGATTGGCCGGGCGTTTATTTCTCTGTCGGCCACGAACTCCGAAAGCAAGAATAGCAGTGGCGTGACCGGTATCTCTGGTAACCGTGAGGTGGATGAAGGTGACTTGCATCGGGCAATGGAGGCGGCCTGTGCAGTGCCTATTCCGCATGGGTTTGAGCAATTGCATGTCGTTCCGCGCCGCTATAATTTGGATGATTATGAAGATGTCCGCAGCCCCAAAGGCATGCATGGCTATCGCCTGGAGGTTGACGCGCACCTGATTTTTGCCTCCAGTACCAGTATCCGCAATCTGCAAAAATGTGTGGAAAAAGCTGGCGTTTATGTGGATCGCTTTATTCTGAATCCACTGGCGGCGGGCGATGTGGTGTTGACGCCGACCGAACGTGAATCTGGTGCGGTGGTGATCGATATTGGCGGTGGAACGACCGATGTTGCGGTGTTTGTCAATGGTTCAGTGTGGCATACTGGCTCGGTTCCGGTGGGCGGCCAACACATTACCAATGATATTGCGCTGGGGTTGAGTCTGCCGTTTGAGATTGCTGAGTCTGTCAAATTGGATTTTGGACACGCCAACCCACGCGAAATTAATTCGTTGGAGACATTTTCAGTGCAACCATTTGGCGAGGAACGACTAAGCAAAGTCAGCCGCAGTGATTTGGTGACCATCATTAATTATCGGGTCAAAGAACTGTTCGAGCTCGTATTAGCTGAGGTCCGTAGCACTGGTTTGGAAAGTTTGCTGCCTGCGGGAGTAATTTTGACAGGTGGATCGAGCTTGCTGCCGGGAATGCGTGCTGTTGCCAATCAAACACTGCGAATGCCTGCCCGTCTGGCCCAGCCCGAGGCGATTAGCGGCATGACCGATATGCTGCGTAGCCCGGCATTTAGTACCTCGGTGGGATTGCTGCGCTTGGGACTTATCATGGATATTGAGGATAATCGGCGGGCGGCGGTTCCCAAAAACGGGAGTAATGTTCGCCAGCGTGGAGAATCGGGGGGACTGTTTCGCTTTATCGGTGGCTTATTCAAGCGGTTTTTGCCAGAAGATGAACATTTGCCTTAAAATAGACACTATATGCAATATTGTTACAATATTCTAACAAAATGCTTTCGCATTAAAAGCTTTTCGCGTACAATCTATCGGAACCAGTCAATAAGCTCTTATCGACGAGGGAGCGCATAAATAATGAGTGAGCAACCGTATTATTTAGAACCTGAAGATGGGTTTGCAAATATTAAAGTCCTTGGCGTCGGTGGCGGTGGCGGGAATGCCATTAACCGGATGATAGATGAAGGTATGGGTGGCGTTGAATTTATCGCTGTCAATACTGATTCTCAGGCGCTTCTACTCAGTAAAGCGAAAACCCGTGTGCGGATTGGCGATAAATTGACACGGGGTTTGGGCGCGGGCGGCAATCCTGAAATTGGGCGCAAGGCCGCTGAGGAAAGCGCCGACGAATTGTATGAAGTGATGCGCGGAGCCGATATGGTCTTTATCACCTGTGGCATGGGTGGTGGAACGGGAACGGGAGCTGCGCCGATCTGTGCCCAGGCTGCTCGCGAATTGGGGGCATTGACCATCGGTGTTGTTACGCGGCCATTTACTTTTGAAGGAGCGCGGCGTCTTCAGACATCTGAAGTCGGAATTGAGGCGCTAAAGGGCCAGGTGGATACACTGATTGTCATTCCCAATGACCGCCTGCTTCAGATTGTGGATAAACGAGCTAGTCTGCAAGATGCCTTTGCTTTGGCGGATGATGTACTACGTCAAGGCATCCAGGGTATATCGGAACTCATCACCGTTCCGGGTCTGATTAATCTGGACTTTAACGATGTTCGGGCCATCATGAGCGAGGGTGGGGCGGCGTTGATGGCAGTGGGTCGCGCCAATGGCGAAGATCGTGCCCGTGTTGCTGCCGAGGCAGCGATTTCCAGTAGCCTGCTGGATGTGACCATTGATGGGGCACGCGGCATTCTCTTCAATGTAACGGGTGGCCCCAACATGAGCTTGTTCGAGGTGAATGAGGCGGCAGCCATTATTAAGGAAACGGCGCATCCTGATGTCAACCTCATCTTTGGTGCTGTGATTGACGAGAACATGGGCGATGAAGTGCGGATCACGGTCATTGCGACTGGGTTTGACCAGGAACGAGTTGTGCGCCGCCCATCGTCTTCCGTGCAGCAGGCCAATTGGTCCTCATCGCGTCCTCAACAGCAGCAATCGAGCCGCTCGAACTATCAACAACCAGCGCAGAGCTATCAGCCGTCGCAGCAAAAAACCTATCAACCGGTTGAATCTAACCCGGTTCCGGCAGCACAGACACCGCCGTCGCAGCCAAAAGCTGAACATGAAGCACCGCCAGCCGCTAATCAACAACAATCAGTTCAGCAGCAACAACCGCAACAGTTTGAATATCCGCCCCAGAATTATGATGGGGATGATGACGATTTGGAGATTCCGACCTTCCTGCGTAAACGTTAATTGTTGTTTGTTCACTCAATTTGCTCCCTCATACGATACAGAGGCCATGTGGTCTCTGTATTGTGTTTGTTGACAGGCTCTTTTTGTCTGTGGTACTATCCGCCGAACTATCTTATCGAGTGGTGCAAAAACAAGCGCCCTCTGTCCCGATTTGTGCGATGACAGAGGGTCATTTTGTGTGATGTTGGCTTGTTGAAAGGGATCTTTATGAGTGGTAACAACACCTTCATGGAATCACCCCAATTTTTCTATACATCGGAGTCGGTGACAGAAGGTCATCCCGACAAAATCTGTGATCAAGTCTCTGACGCTGTTCTGGATGCGATTTTGGAGCATGATCCTAACGGGCGCGTAGCCTGTGAAGCCGCTACGACTACCGGCCTGGTATTTGTTTTTGGCGAGATTACGACCAGTACCTATGTGGATATTCCATCTTTGGTGCGTGGCGTTATCAGCGACATTGGCTATACACGCGGCAAATTTGGCTTTGATGCGGAAACTTGTGGTATCAGCGTTTCCATCAATGAGCAATCCGGTGACATTGCCCAGGGGGTTAACCAAGCCCTGGAGGCCCGTGAAGGGGAGATGTCCGATGCAGAATTGGAGGCGATTGGCGCTGGCGATCAGGGGATGATGTTTGGGTTTGCCTGTAACGAAACGCCAGAATATATGCCATTGACGATCATGCTGGCGCACAAATTGACGCAGCGGTTGGCAACAGTGCGCCGCAATGGTACACTGCCCTATCTTCGGCCAGATGGCAAAAGCCAGGTTACTGTGGAATATAGCTATGGCAAGCCGAAGCGCGTTGATACTGTTTTAATATCGACCCAGCACGCTCCGGACATTACCAATGAGCAAATTCGTGCCGATGTTGTCGAGCATATCATCAAAGCTATTGTCCCAGCAGATTTGATGGATGATGAAACGAAAATCTATATCAACCCGACAGGCCGTTTTGTGACTGGTGGCCCAAAAGGTGATGCCGGATTGACTGGCCGCAAGATCATTGTGGATACTTATGGTGGTGTGGCGCGGCATGGCGGTGGCGCATTCTCTGGTAAAGACCCCACGAAAGTTGATCGTTCAGCGGCATACATGACCCGTTATATTTCTAAGAACGTTGTAGCAGCGGGATTGGCAGATCGTTTTGAGCTTCAGGTTTCATATGCAATTGGTGTTGCCCGCCCGTTGTCGCTGGCAATCGAAACCTTTGGCACGAACCATGTGCCGAATGAAAAAATCGAGGAACTCATCAAAAAGCATTTCGACATGCGCCCGGCAGCGATTATCCGTGACTTAGATTTACGGAAAGCTCAATATCGCCAGGTTGCCGCGTATGGTCACTTTGGACGTGATGACCTGGATGTGGCCTGGGAGCGTACCGATAAGGCTGAGTTATTGCGCCGTGAAGCTGGACTGGCATAGCGACAGTTCGGCTCCAATAAGTTGAATGTGATTATTGCTGCCGGATTGGATTCAGTCCGGCAGTAAAGCTTTTGCCAGCCGTTTCATGCCATCGTCAATTTTTCCCGAACTGGCAGCAGCATACCCTAATACCAATCCCGCACGAGCGAGTGGGTGTATGGCATATTGTGATAATGGCACAGTCTCGATACCGATGTCGGCGGCGTATTGTGCAGTTATCACGTCGTCATAGCCATCTGGTAGCCAGCCAATGGTGTGCATCCCCGTATCCGATTCGCCGATTTCCAAAAAGCCGCCAACTTCTCGTTCGACTGCATTCAGAAATATAGTGCGCCGCTCGTCGTATAGCACGCGCATCCGCCGGATGTGTCGGGCAAAATGCCCCTCCGTGATAAAATCAGCCAATGCTGCCTGAACAACTGCCGAGACCCCACGATGGAAGACGGCCTGTGCCCGACTGAATGCTTCAGTCAGATGTGGTGGCACGATCAGATAACCTACGCGCAGGGCTGGAAACAGCACTTTACTGAATGTCCCCAGATAAATCACGCGCCCGGCGGTGTCCAGGCCTTGCAAGGCTGGAATGGGCCGCCCTGAATAACGAAATTCGCTGTCATAGTCGTCTTCTAGGATCCAGGCATCGGTGTGATGCAATAGGTGTAGGCGGCGTGTCAGGCTCATAGTGACACCCAGCGGAAATTGATGTGAGGGTGTGACATAAATCAAATCTGGTTTGCATTGGGCATCCATGCACTGAATGTCTAGACCCTCACCATCCACCGGGACGGGCATTACATTGGCTCCAGCTCCCACCAGTGCCGAATATGCACCACGATAGCCAGGGTCTTCGATCCATGCTGTGGCGCCAGGATCAAGGAGCAGGCGTGTTGCCAGATCGAGTGCCTGTTGCGATCCATTACAGATAATGACCTGCGATGCTTCGCAATTGACTGCCCGCGCTGCTCTCAGGTACGTCGCAATCGCCTCCCGTAAGGGCGCATATCCAGCAGGTTCACCATACAGAAATAGTCGTCCTGATGCATGGCGATAATGGCGCGTGATGAGCCGCGACCAAATATCAAATGGAAATTCCTCAATGGCGGGAACCCCATGTGCGAAGACGTGCGTAGAGCTGATATAGCGACCTGCTGATACTTGTGTCTGTGCCAGCTTTGCCCCACGCAGGGATAGCCGTCGACTGGCAGCCGGGGCTGGATTTCGTGTGTTCAAATGCGCTCGTGCATGGAGTAAATCATCTGGGAGTGTGTGCGCGACATACGTTCCAGAGCCAACAATTGCATCCAGATACCCCTCGGCGATGAGCTGCTCGAAGGCGTTCATGACTGTGTTTCGGGAGACATCCAGGAAATTCGCCAGATCGCGGGTGGATGGCAGACGCAATCCTGGCGATAGCTTTCCGTTGAGAATTGCCTGAGACAGCGATTCGTAAACTTGGCGATAGAGAGGCGTGGGCGATGAATGATCCAGGCTGATAACGGCTAGGGGAAAGCCACTGGCTTGGGCTGACATGGTTCCTCTAAATGGCTCTATATATTTATGGCAAAATGGCACTTGAGTACATACCACTTCTATCATACCATGCAAAGCGGAGGTAAACATGGACACATTTGAATTATCAGCAATTGCGGCTGCACAACAGGAGGCAGGCCGCGCCTATTATGAATTTCTACGAGTGTCGTCAATGAGCATGGGATTGTATGTATTGCCAGCGAATGGTGTCGATCCACAGCAGCCCCACACGGAGGATGAAGTGTACTATGTTGTTGGTGGGCAAGCCATGATCCGGGTCGGCGATGAAGATCGTCCAGTGCAGGCTGGTTCCATCGTTTATGTCGAAGCTGGTGTGGAGCATCGGTTTCATACCATCACTGAAGATTTGTCGATATTGGTCTTTTTCGCACCAGCGGAGGGGAGTGCAACATCATGAACAAGGATGAGGCCACGCAATCGCGCACAGCAATTCGCTATCAGAAACGGGCTGTCGAAGACGAGGGCTGGATGAAGGAGTTTTTGCATAAAGCGGCTGTCGGTGTTATGGCAACGGTTTATGAGGAACAGCCCTTCATCAACACAAATCTGTTTGTCTTCGATGAGGCCAATCATTGCATTTATTTGCACACTGCACAGGTTGGGCGCACCCGATCCAATATCGAGCAGTCGTCCCAGATATGTTTCAGTGTCAGCGAGATGGGGCGGCTGTTGCCGGCGGATACAGCACTCGAATTTGGCGTGGAATATGCTAGCGTGGTTGTTTTTGGCAATGCAACGTTGGTCGAAGATGCCGCTGCTAAAACACATGGTCTACAGATGTTGTTAGATAAGTATGCGCCACACCTGAAACCGGGCAGAGACTACCGTGCTATCACTCACGATGAATTGGTACGGACAGCGGTGTATCGTATTGATATTGAGGAATGGAGTGCCAAGCAGAAAAAAGAAGCACCCGATTTCCCAGGCGCTTTCCATTACGATCCTACTACTGAATCCTAGCGACGCGGCGGATTATTCCGCCGTGGTGGCGGTTGGGGCGGTCGCTGGGGAGGCGGATAGCCCTGCGGTGGCCGTTGCGGCGGCGGATAACCCTGCGGCGGACGTGGAGGCTGATAGGGTGGTTGCTGAGGTGGATAGCCTTGATAAGGTGGCAGATGGCCTGGTTGTTGGTAGGGTGGTCTGCCACCGCCATATGGTGGAGGAGGTGGGCGGCGGAGATTGGGAGGATCGAAGAAACGGAACAAGATCCACAATATCCCCAGGAATAGCACCATCAGGATCACCGCAATTGTCAGGAGGATAACGGGCGTTTGCTCGAAAGCTTCCAGGTATTCACCCTGTGGGTTGAGCAACGTGTGGGAGAAGACAAATAGTACAGGAATGAAGCCGATGGCCCATACCAGCGGATTCCAGCGAAACACCTGAGTTCCCATTGTCAACGAGACTGGAACCATTTCAAAAAAGGCTGTTTCAATTGCCACTACGAACAGTGCCAACCCTAATGCCAGTCCCAATTGTGATAGCGGGGCCACGAATTCCAATTGATCGCCGCTGAGTGTTTGGTCTCCGGCAGACCATAGCAATTCGGTCATGGCCCAACCCAAAGCACCGAAGACGAGTACCACTGCCAGTGTCGTCATCGCCAGCACCGCATCGCGCAAACGAGGTTCATCTTCCATACCTTCGACATCCACACCACCCGGTGTACCGAACAATATGCCAGGTGATAGCCCGAACAGGCGCGAGAGAACGGTGGTAAAGGCGGCGATAGTCACATTGGCGGGATACATCCCAAAACGGGCAGTTTTATGCCAGAAACGGGCCACCTGTCGCCGCGCCACATCCCCTGCCAGACTGATAACGCCCACGCTGATTGCCAGCACAATTGCAAGCTGAATACCGGCAGGCGAGAGCAGATTAAGTCCTGGTTCTAGAAAGGCGAAGACGATACCATAAATTGCGAAAATGATGATGATGATTGGTCCGCCCAAGCAGCCACGTTTGACATCTTGCCCAGCGATAAAGCGGGCGGCTCTTAGCGGGAAAAAGATGCGATCCAGGTAAAAATACATCAGCCATGCCTGGAGTTCTTTTTCCTGGTCACGGATCAAGTTGTTGAGCATGGTACTCAGCAAGCCGAAAAGCAGTGCAAATATGATCGCCAGCGAGACATTGGTGACAATGACTGGCGAGTCAGTGGATACTTCACTAGGGCGTGGTACTTCCTGAAATATCTCACGTTTTTCGACCACATCATTCAAGCGTCCCGGTGCAGTTTCCTCAATGGTTGTGCGTTCAGCTGTCACCGTCGACTGGACAGGTAGATTAATGATGTCACTGCCGCCCAAGCCTTCGGTAGATAGCACGATGACAGCTGTCATGACGGCACTGCCCATGCCAAAAAATAAGATTGCCAGGATCGACAGGCGATTCATGCAGCCAAACATAAGCGTGAGCCTTTCTTCAATTATTGGGCGGCCAGGGAGCGCCGCGCATGTCCCGATACCCCATATCCAACATCCATTGACAGATGACAACTGTGCCATAGCGTGGTGTCAGGGGAATGCTATCGTCACGAGGAAAGCCATCATATCCGCGAAAATAGCCATAATAACCCGTCAGTTGCTCGGCGGCGGCGGTTGAGAGTTCTGCATCGCCAATGGCAATTGCGTGGATATGAGGTGGCAGGTCTTCCCGTTCATCTCGATAGAACGCGGCGAAGCCTGCTGTTCGCAGTGCATCAATCAATGGTGGAATATCTTCCCATTTGATTGACCAGTCGTAAGGAATATTGCGAACGCTCAGATCCACAGCACCACCGCCATCATGTGTGCCAAAACTAGCCGCTACACCCCCGGCATTATAAGAACCTTGTGTAATGGCTTCGCGGGTGATGGGGATTGTGCCACCGTATAACTGACTGGCATGTTCTAACATCCATAATGTACGTTGACTTAACACAGCATCACCAATTGTTACCCGACTGTAGTCATCAGGCGGACGCAGGCAACCTTCCGGTTCAGGGAAGCGTGTGGTGGTTGGGCGAATGGGATGTGCGGTGGGCGTCAGGGAACTTGGTGTAATCGGACTGAGCCGTAGAAAGGGGCTGGGAAGTGGCTCTGTTGTGCGGTTATGAGTTGGCAAGCGGGACAGGTTGCAGGCTATTCCAGTCAACATCAGCAAGATAATTAGCGGCCAGAATCGGTTAATTGGCATGGTAAATCGCTCTCCATTCGCTGTTGAAAACAGAATAACCGAAAGTTATTGCCTTTACCTGACGCACAAGCGGCGATTGGTCGGTTATTCTTCCGTTTTGCCGCGCTTACGAGGGTCAACTTCGCTGGCTTCCAACATATCCAGGATCGCCTGGCCGGTGATGAACACGCGACGCATTCCTGGTGGCTGGCTGACTCGGATTTGCCCAGAAGCAATAGCGCGTTTAACCGTACTCAGGCTGACATTCAGGATTTCGGCAACTTCAGCACGCGAATACACACGATTCGGCTCTATGGGTGGACGAGTTGAATGATGATTTTTTTTGCTCATGCCAGCAATTATAGTGCTTGCGAGGTAATTTGAGCAACCAGAAATTGGCGCGGGGCAAGCGGGTGGGTTATGATTGCTCTCAGGCTTATATACAGCAACGCCCGGAGCCACATAATGTTTGGACGCCTAGATTCATCGACCAGAATCAGCCGATTTCTCGAATGGGTTTCTACTGCAATGGCCCGCCAGCGCGGTCTACCCATGTTAATTGGGTTTGTCCTCGTCATTTTGAGCGGGTTTTGCTTTGGTATGACGATGCTGGCGTTGGTGCTGACTGATAGAATCGCATCTATTTGGCTTTGGTTCTGCCCACCGTTGTTTTTGCTACATCTTGGCATCATTGTCGGTTTCCTCGGTTTTATGCTGGCAACTCCACTCGGAGAAGAACATCGCAGCTTTGAATAGAAAAATCGCGCTGGCAGCGGAGGGTTCCGATATTCTGCTGGAGTTGATGGCAGGCGGCCAAACGATGGTGGATTATGTGCAGGTTGGCCCCTGGCTGGGACAAGACAAACTACTCGACCGCATCCAACAGCACCCCGTATTAATGCACTGCAACGACGCACTAATTTCCCCAGGGTTTCAAGCGAAATATTTCGCAGATTTAGTTACAGTTTCCGAAACACCCTGGTTATCCCTACATTTATGTCTGCCAGATAAATACAGATTGTGGCAGCGTGCCGGAATCCCAATACCGGTTGTTCGTCGTCGCCGTGCCCAGCAGATCGCTCTCGACAATTTGATACGGTTGAAACATGCGCTTAATGTGCCAGTTGCTATTGAAAATCAGGCTCATCACCGTCGCTCAGGTCACGATTATTTAGCTGATCCGGTGTTCATCGGCAATATTGTGAACGAAGGCGATACGTGGTTGTTGCTTGATCTGGGACATGGGCGTGTGTCGGCGGCGATGCGGGGCGAAACACCCGAAGATTATGTGGGTCAATTACCATTAGCTCGTGTGCTGGAAATTCACATCAGTGGCCCTGGTTTGTATCGGGGGCGGCTGCGTGATTTGCACCGCCCGCTTGGTGACGCTGACTATGAAATATTGCGCCATACGCTGCCACGGTGTGAGAATCTTCGTGCTGTCACGTTAGAGTATTATGGCCCAGCCCCTATTTTGGCAGAACAATTGCGACGGCTGCACGACATTCTCTATTCAGCCGTACCGACGATTGTCAGATCGTAACGCGTGGCAGCTCCTCCCAGATCATAGACCACCACTTCATAGCTATCGGCTTCGCCAGGCAAAAGTTGGTCTTTATTGATGAATTGGGTTTCCGTCGCCACCACACGGCCCTCTTCGTCCAACACGCTTACAATCACCCTGACATTCCTGACCAGACGCGACCCGCTGTTGGAGAGTTGCCCGCTAATAATCAGATTGCCACTGTCGGTATAGTTGACCTGGGCTGGGGGCACGGTGAAATTCTCGATGCCGTAGAAGCTGGTGAGTGCAAAATCCGCTACTCGTGCTGCTGCTTGTAGTTCATAGCGCACGGCTCTTGAAGGGCGTCCACCCTCAAAGCGAAGCCGGAAAGGAGCCGCTTCTTGGGGGCGCAGAACATCTTGCGAAAGAATGACACTTTCCTCGCTCAAACGGTTGCCACGTGAGTCGTACAGAAAACCTGTCAGGCGGATAGCTTCCATAGGAATATCTTGATTATTGATGACCAGGCCCGTGATATTGAAACCACCATCTTCATCCTCCCAATGCAGGTAGCCTTCGAAGCTGATGTTGCCGGTATAGGTTACGCCACCGACTACATCTCCCGGTTGGATTACAATATCAGTATCCACACGAAAAGTATTGACTACCGCCAGCAAAACGCGCATGGCGTCTTCATCAGCTTCAGTGACATCGACTTCCAACACGGAGAAATAACGTCCGTTGGGTTGCATGAATATGTTAAGCGCCCGTGCGCCGATGCTGGGATAATAGCGTACCCCGACAACGCGGCGGCTGCCGTCGCGTTGATCTCTAGGGGTTTCGAGCAACTGCCATTCATAGTTGGCGACATCTTCTGGCGGCAAATAGTTGGTGGTTGTCTGCAAGAACGCCTCACGACTCATGGGAGCGCCGGTATTGACCACGTACACGGTCAGTCGCACGATGCTCTGCCCATTTTCCACAGTGGAGAATTCAACTCGCACGCCATTGTCATCTGGCAGGTCATTGGGTATCCAGTTAGGCGGTGTTCGGATAGTGAATACACCGGAGCGATGCTCGTAGGTGGCGAAGCCTGCATCGGGCGCAACCGAGGTAGCCACCTGAACCAATGGTTCATTGGAACCGCTGGTACAGGCGCTTAGAAGCACCAACATCATGATTACAACTACCATCCACCGCATTCGCATGGCCGGGTTATCCTTCAGGCTGGTCAATCTAGGTCTCGTCCGCTATTATCTAACATCGTGATTAAACTTACCACTGGTATTTGAGGAGTTCTTGATGGGACAATTAGATGGACAAGTAGCGATTGTCACCGGAGCCAGTCGCGGTATTGGGCGAGGAATCGCGTTGGAACTGGCCCGGCATGGAGCCATTGTCGTGGTAAATTACAATGCCAGTGCTGATGCAGCGAATGAAGTCGTGGCGGCAATCGAAGCTGCTGGCGGGCAGGCGATGGCCGTGCAGGCCAATGTTGCCAATTTGGAGGAGGCAACGGCCTTGATCAAAGCGGCGACGGAAGCCTACGGTAAGGTTGATATTCTGGTCAACAACGCCGGAACAACCCGCGATGGCCTGATTATGATGATGAAAGAGAAGGATTGGGATGCCGTTATTGACACCAATCTGAAAAGCGCCTGGAACTGCTGCAAAGCAGCGGTGCGGGGCATGGTCCGTAAGCGTTATGGGCGCATTATCAATATCACCAGCGTCAGTGGCATCGCAGGACAGGCTGGGCAAACCAATTACAGTGCCAGCAAAGCCGGTATGATTGGGTTGACAAAATCACTGGCCCGCGAGGTTGCAGATCGTAATATCACCGTGAATGCCATTGCGCCTGGATTTGTCCCCACCGACCTAACTGCCGATTTGCCAGATGATCTGAAGGAGCAACTGCACAGTCATATTCCGATGAAACGCTGGGGCACTATCGAAGATGTGGCGTATGCAGTGGTCTTCTTTGCAGCAGAGGCATCGGGGTATATGACTGGTCAGGTACTCGCCGTAGACGGCGGCCTGGTGATGGGATAAACTCAGAGGGTATATCAAATTTTGTGTTGCTTGTGTCAATAATGATGCAGCAAGAAAGCGACCATGGCTACGCTTCATAATCCAAACGATACGGTTACAGTTGCTCCTGGTGTCATCACCACCATTGTACGAATGGCGACACTATCGGTGGCTGGTGTTGAACGAACCGCCAGCCCCTCCGGTGGTGTAGATCGGTGGATTCGCTGGTCATTGAGTGATGACAGTGTTCGCATCGAGATTGACGAAACCGGCGTACATGTCGAGGTTTATCTGGTCGTCAATGCGTCGCGTAGTCTATACGAGACTAGTCATCGGGTGCAGCAAGAAGTGGCTCGCACCATCAAGGAGTATGCCGGGATGAAAGTATCGGCAGTCAATATCCACATTGAAGATATTGTGTTCAACAAGTCATAATCATGAGTCTGGATCGAAGACGGCTGACTCGAAGCCTGGCCCTTCAAATTCTGTACGAACTGGATAGCACAGCCCATCAGGTTGAGACTGTTTTGGCGACCTATGCCAACATTGATGTGGCTGCCGAGGATGCCCGTACATTGGCTTATCTATCGGCTTACACGCACTACAATACCAAATCGCTTGATTCTGTGTCTGATGTTCACGAAGCGCATTGTCTATCGGCCAGCGATTACCGCACATTACAAAAACTGGTGAGTGGTGTGGCCGAGACTCGTGATACGCTGGATAACCTCATCGCACAACACGCCCCGGAATGGCCTCCAGAACAGATTGCAGTGGTTGACCGCAACATTTTGCGTATCGCCATCTACGAACTAATTTTTCATAAACTCCCTGTTAAAGTCGTTATCAATGAGGCTGTTGAAGTCGCCAAAATCTATGGGGGCGAGAGTTCACCACGCTTTATTAACGGTGTGCTGGGATCAGTGGCCGACGAGCCGCCACAAGATGACCGAGATTCTAATGGGCTTGATGAGTCGTGACTGAGCAACCATCAACCGCACCAACGAGCGCGCCCGCGGCTTTATCCGAAGTTGAAGCTGGAGTGATGGGGATTTGGGAACACCTGGACGAGCTGCGAATGCGGCTTATCCGGTCGATCATTTCCCTGATGGTGGCTTTTGTCCTGGTGTTGTTGTTTACCTCAGACATCATCGACTATCTGGCAAAACCCTATACCGACCTGGGCGGCCAACTGCAAAATTTGGAACCGACGGGCAATGTGGTCATGTATTTTCGGGTGGCGTTGATGAGTGCCGGTATTCTGGCAATTCCATTTATCACCTACCAGTTCATAATGTTCATTGTGCCGGGGTTGACAGATCGAGAGCGCCGCTGGGTATTGATGGCGATTCCGGTCACGACTGGTTTTTTTCTGACAGGTGTGGCTTTTGCCTGGTTTATCATGCTGCCGACAGCCTTCGATTTTCTGTTTAATTTCAAAGATGATGTTTTTGATAACCAATGGACTGCCCAACGCTATTTCTCATTTCTAACCTCGATTCTGTTTTGGATTGGTGTAGCGTTTGAGATGCCAGTGGTATTGTTTGTGTTGGGTCGTCTGGGCTTGATTGGCAGGCAGGCATTGATCAAGAACTGGCGTTTTGCTGTTGTTGCTATTTCCGTTTTGGCTGCCCTCATCACCCCCACAGTAGATCCGTTTAACATGTTGCTGGTTATGGCTCCCCTTATATTGCTCTACATTCTCAGCATCGTTTTGGTAGCGATTGCAGAACGACAGGTTCAGCGATCTCTACAACAACCCTAATCATTTCAGGAGACATTGTTGCATGGCTAAGACAAAAGTATTGATTATGGGGGCCGCTGGGCGCGACTTCCACAACTTCAATACCTGTTATCGTGATAATCCCGATTTTGATGTGGTCGTGTTTACCGCTACCCAGATTCCCGATATTGAAGGGCGCGTCTATCCGGCAGAACTGGCTGGGGCATTGTATTCCGATGGCATCCCAATCCGCCCTGAAGAAGAGCTAGTGTCCCTTATCCAAACGCATAACATTGATGAAGTGGTCTTTGCCTATTCCGATGTGCCACACGAATATGTGATGCACAAGGCGAGTATCGTGTTGGCGGCAGGCGCAGATTTCAAGCTCATTGGGACGAAGCAGACCTTAATAAAAAGCAGCAAGCCGGTGGTCAGTATCGGGGCTGTGCGTACTGGCGTTGGCAAGAGCCAGACGACCCGTGCCGTCAGTCGGGCATTGATTAAGCTCGGATACAACGTGGTCGCCATTCGCCATCCCATGCCCTACGGTGACTTGGTGAAACAGGCAGTACAGCGTTTTGGAGATTATGCCGATCTGGACAAGCACGATGTGACCATCGAAGAGCGCGAGGAGTATGAACCCCACATTGATAATGGTGTGGTGGTCTATGCTGGTGTGGACTACGAGCGTATCTTGCGCGAGGCCGAGAAAGAAGCCGATATTATCTTGTGGGATGGCGGCAACAATGATCTGCCATTCTTTGCATCTGATATGCACATTGTCCTCGTTGATCCCCACCGCCCCGGCCATGAACTATCCTATCACCCTGGCGAAGCCAACTTGCGAATGGCAGATGTGGTTATCATCAATAAAGTGGTCACAGCCCCGCCAGAAAACATCATTCGTGTGCGTGCATCGGTCTTTGCGTTGAATCCCAGCGCAACGATTGTCGAGGCTGCTTCGCCGCTGTCTGTGGATCACGGCGCGATGATTCGAGGCAAGCGTGTACTGGTTGTGGAAGATGGCCCGACGCTGACGCACGGTGAGATGAAGTATGGGGCTGGCACGGTGGCCGCGCAAAATTACGGTGCAGCTGAAATCGTTGACCCGCGCCCTTATACAGTAGGCAGCATCACTGAGACGTTCGAGAACTATCCCGACATCGGTATTTTGTTGCCAGCAATGGGTTATGGCGATCAGCAGCGTGAAGATCTGGAGACGACGATCAATCATACCGAGGCTGATTTGGTTATTGTGGGCACGCCTATTGACCTCAGTCGAATTGTAGAGGCCAATAAGCCGATGGTTCGGGTACGCTATGAATTGCAAGAGATTGGTCACCCGACATTGCTGAATTTGCTGGAGGCGAAGTTCGGCAAGAACGTCTAATGCAGCGCCAATAAGGAAAACCAAGATCGGGGAGTGCGGCTTGCGCTCTCCGGTTTTTATTTTTATGCTTGACTCAATACGAGTTAAGGAAAGCAGATGGTTATTATGCAACGTGAACGACTGGCGGAATGGGCACAATCATTATTCAATATCATCCTGGATAGCTACCAACTTGACCAATTGGAATGCTATGCCAATGAAATGCTGGATTGGAATGCCAATCGCGCCAACTTGACCGCCATCACCAACCCGGATGAGGTTGAGATAAAACATTTTCTGGATTCACTGTCGCTACTAGGTTATCTAGATATTGCTTCGGGATCGTATCTAGCAGATGTGGGAGCAGGGGCCGGTTTTCCTGGGCTGGTGTTGAAAATCGCCCGACCTGATTTGCAGGTGACGCTCATCGAGTCGGTGGGTAAGAAAACATCATTTCTCAGTCATATGATTGAATTGCTGGGTTTAGAGGGCGTAGATATCTTACGATTACGAGCGGAAACCGTCGGACAAGATCCGGATTATCGAGAGCAGTTCGATTGGGTGGTTGCGCGGGCTGTATCTGGATTGCCAACGCTGGTTGAGTACCTGTTGCCCTTGACACGCTTGGGTGGGTATTGTGTAGCGATGAAGGGTGCGAATGCGTTGAATGAAATTCAGGACGCTGCCGCAGCTATCGAGACCTTTGGTGGGCAATTTGTCACGATGCATAGTGTTCCGTTGCCGGATGTGCTGGCCCCACATATCCTGGTAGTGATGAATAAGATACGTTATACGCCAGCAGCGTTTCCACGCCGCGATGGTATTCCGGCTAAACGTCCGGTTCTGGCTGATGAGGAGTGATGTGCCCTAGCTCCACTTGCCAGCGTGTGGCCCGCTTCAGGAAGTCGGCGTCCATGGTGCTGAGTTCGGCGGTAGTCATCAACACTTGGTTGGCTTGCTGTACCCTTCCTAACAAATAGCTGCGCCGGGCTGAGTCGAGTTCAGCGACCACTTCATCTAACAGCAAAATCGGCCACTCTTCCAACGTTTTGTGCATCCATGCCAGTTCGGCCAGCTTGACAGCCATAACCCCTGTTCGCGCCTGCCCGCGTGAGCCAAAGTGTCCTAAATCGCGCCCGTTCACAGCGAAGCGCATTTCGTCGCGCTGAGGGCCGAGCAGGGTCATGCCGCGTTTGATTTCCTCATGACGACTGGCAGCTAGCGCCTCTTTGTATTGGGGGATAATCTGCTCCGAGTTCAATTGGCGGTGGAAATCCATGCCAAGTACACTGAACGATTGTTGCCCGTCACCTTCGGCAGTTGGCTCAAAACTTGGCTGATAAATTAGTTCCAGATCTTCCTGTCCTCCACTCAGGTCACGATGGATGCGTTGCGCCAGCAATTCCAACTCGCGGATAAACTGCTGGCGTCCAGCAATCAAAACGGCAGCGGTGGTCGCCAATTGCCCATCCCAATATTCCAGTTCGGTTTCACCAGCCAGATTGTCACCGATGCGTTTGAGCAGGGCATTGCGCTGTGTCAGGGTCTTTTCAAAAGTGTTGAGAGCTTGGCTGTAGGCGGCATCGACCTGGCATAGCGTCAAATCCAGATAACGGCGTCGGGTGGATGGCGCACCCTCGACCAATGCCATATCTTGTGGCAAAAACATAACGACGCCAATCATCCCCTGCAAATCAATATTACGCTTATTAACCCCATTGATCCGCACCTGCTTCTTGAATCGCTCGTTGCCGTTCATTTGCTGTTCTTTAGAGAGCAGAATTTCGACGCGGTTTTGGGCGTTGTGTGCCGAAACCACATCGGCAGCCACCGAGGTAAACGGCATCAGATCATCAGCCGTGCGCCAGTTCATCAATTGGCGGTCAGAATTGGTATAGGGCGAATTCGATGTTGCCAGATAGTAAATTGCTTCCAGCAGACTGGTCTTACCCTGGGCGTTTGCGCCATGCAGCACAACCACACTTTCAGGAATTGACAACTCCAGCCGGGTGTAGTTCCGAAAATTCTTGAGTGAAAGGTGGTCAATACGCATGGGTCAGATTTTCATGGGTTGCTCGGTTTTGACCTGGCGGGCCAATGCCAATAATTCTTGGGCATTTTGACGGGCGCTTTCCGTTTCTGCCCCCAGCATTTCCGCCAACTCACTTAATCTTTCGGTGGCGCTTAGATTGTCAACGTGGGTAATGGTGCGTTGGCCGACGATGTGTTTACTAACACGAAAGTGTACATCGGCGAAACTGGCGAGTTGGGCCAAGTGTGTGACGCATAAGACCTGATGACCCGTTGAAAGCCGCCACAACTTTTCGCCTACCACCAGCCCTAAACGCCCGCCGATCCCCTGGTCGATTTCGTCAAAGATCAGGGATGGCGTCTGGTCGGCCTGGGAAAGAGCATGTTTGAGCGCCAGCATACTGCGCGATGTTTCGCCACCAGACGCAATCTTCGCTAATGGTTTCATTGGCTCGCCATAATTAGTCGCCAAATAGAACTGTAGATCGTCAATGCCGGTTGCATCGAATGTTACGCGGCGGTCACCGGCATAGCAGCCGTCCTCGGCATCGTGCTGCTCAATTTGCACGGCAAAGCGAGCGGCCTCCATTCTCAGATCTTTCAGTTGAGATTCGATCATAGTTGACAAACGTTGTCCAGCTTTCTGGCGCTGCTTACTGAGATTGGAACCCAAATCGCCAATCTGATGGAGCAATTGCTCCTCTTGTTGTTGTAACTGGGTCAGACGCTCCTCGCTGTGCGTGATTCCTTCCAATTCTTGGCGAGCGGTTTCAGCAAATTCCAATGCTGCTGATTCACTGCCGCCATATTTGCGCTTCAAACTAGAAATCAACGCCAATCGTTCCTCGATAGTGTCGATCTGTCCGGGTGACACATCAATCTTCTCGGCATATTGGCGGATACTGTCGGCCAATTCCTCGGCCTGCACACTAACGGTTTCGGCCAATTGTGCTAGTTCTTTGAGTTCAGGATCGAGCCGGGATAGCTTGCTAAGAGCCAGGGCCGCCTCGCCTAAGAGTTCCACTGCGCCGAGTTCACCGACCTCATCGTCTGCAAACATCGCTTGTTCGGCCTCGGTTGCCAGCTCCAACAGACGTTCGCTGTTTGCCAACCGGTTGCTCTCACCTTTCAAGCGGTCTTCTTCGCCTGGTTTTAAGTCAGCGGTTTCTATTTCCTGGATTTGATATTCCAAGATCTCGACGCGGCGGGCCAATGCTGTCTCATCTTGCTCCAGGCTCCGCAGCTCGCGCCTAATTTGCTGGAGACGCCGGACCAGTGTCGCAACTGCCAGGCGCGATTCTTCCAGATCAGCAAAGCGATCCAAAAGATAGATGTGCTGACGAGGTTTCAATAGCGAGAGATGTTCGCTTTGCCCATGAATATCGACCAGCAAGCCGCCGATTTCGCGATAGATTGCCAACTTGCACACGCTACCGTTAACTCGCGCCACATTACGTCCATTAGCGCGAATTTCCCGTGAAAGCATGATCGCATCCAACGAATCGTAATCAAGTTCTTCTTCATCCAATAGCAACTGGATTTCAGTTCGTAAAACTGGCGGCACTTTGAACATGGCTTCAACAGTGGCTTTATCGGCCCCAGCCCGAATAAAGTCGCGGTCGGCCTGTGCTCCCAGGGCAATATTCACTGCGTCAATTAGAATCGATTTGCCCGCACCTGTTTCGCCTGTAATGATGTTGAAGCCGTTGGCGAATTCTAGATGAACGTCGTCGATGATTGCGAAGTTAGTGATGTGCAGTTCATGTATCATATGTTTATGCTCGTAGTGCAATTTCAAAACGCGAGACTGCCGCGCCGGTAGCGATCAAACCAAAAATGAGGCTGATAAAGCCACCTATCAAAAACAGAATGCCTGTAGCGGCGACCATCGCCACACCCACAGCGCGTCCGATATGCCGACCTCGTTTGTACCGGATGCAGCGCCAGGCCATTTCCCCAATCCCGCCGCCAATCGGGGCCGAAGCGATCAACAGGAGAATCCAGAATCTGCCCAGGAAGGTGACTAACATCAAGCCGACCCCGAAGGTTGCGAAGAAAGCCACCAGTCCTGCAATTATATAGTCAGCGGGCGTGATATTGAAGTATTTGTCGGCCTGTTGTTTGGCGGCGTCTTTACTGATGTAGCCAACCGGTGTGCGAACCGCGCATTTGCTACAAATGGGTACACCTGATCGTTGACAGCGCAACCCTGTGCTGCCAGGGCAATTGCGCCTGTCACAATAAAGAACACCGTCTCTTTCGATGTACTTGCGCCCACCAATGGTTTGTTCCATCTATGTCTCCTGCGCCATCCCCGGCGTCAATCTGATGATTCAGTGTTATCTTCTGCTAATCGCCGTTGCACCGTCAAGCGTGGTTCCAGGCGATCCAGAATTGAACGATAGAAATAGCCCGGCTCCCGCAAGCGTACAAAGCTACTGCGCTGATCGCTGGCCCGGACAATAATATAATCATTGACGTTCATGCTGGCGATCAGTTCACCATCAACCGTTACGACCACTTCAGGATCAAAGCTGCGAGGTGCGACGACAATCTTAATTTGTGTATCTGCCGACAATACCAATGGGCGATCCATACTGAGATGAGGAGCCACTGGCAATACCAACACATTGCGAAGCTCTGGTGGCAGAATTGGCCCGCCTACCGCCAGCGCATAAGCTGTTGATCCAGTCGGTGTTGCCATAATTAAGCCGTCGGCATTATAGGCTGTTGTCCAGTGATCGTCGATATAGGCTTCCAACAACACTGATCTGGCAATAGCTCCCCGACTGATGACAACATCATTGAGGGCATCTTCGCGGGCAGTACATTCGCCGTTGTGCCAGATTTCGCAATGGATCATCATGCGGTTTTCGAGCCAATACTCACCCGCCAATACGCGTCGCAACGCAGTATCCCATTCATCTGGTCCGGCCTCAGCTAAAAATCCCAGATAACCTGCATTCAGACCAAAAATTGGTACACCAAAGGGCGCACAAACCCGCGCTGCTCGCAACATTGCGCCGTCGCCACCCAATGCTACAATCATATCCGAGTTTTCGACCAAAGGACGAGCATTGGCAACATCCCAGGCTGTCCGCACCCAGGTTTCAAGACCCTGCGTCCTTAACGAAGCTGCGATGCGCTCTGCCAGTGGTGCGGTACTGGGGCGATGTGGATGGGCCAATACACCAATTCTGTGCAACTCGCTCAAAGTGGACACCCATTTCCTATTGTGGTTCTAGAGTCAAGCGCCGCCTATTATAACCATATTTTGGGTGGTGTGTTCAGGGTTTTATTATAGAATATTTGTTCTGAAACGAAAAGGGTTACTGGCAGGTGGAAATATGATCAAGGGTAAATGCGCCATCGACAACCATATCTAGCAATATATTGAATGCTTCGGATTCCACATTGCGAGTTTCTAAAGAGCCAGTTGCCAGTGGAATATAATCGGTATTCGCTAATGCTGGCGGATTGTATGTCACATCCTGGGGATTACTCAAAGCTAGCTTGAGCGTCGCATTAGGTGGCACAATCATGTGCAAGTCGCCATTGTTGAGTGTTAAGTTGCCGATTAACACGGTTAATCCATCGCTATGTTTCGGCAGGCAGAGACGCATATTGCCACGCCGAACCGTGATGTCGGTGCGGGGAACCGTTAATTCGCTCAAGTCGAACGTAACCGAACCGTCATCGCCGTCGTAGATTAATTCTTCAATACTGATACCGGGTGGCAGCCAGACATTCAGTGTACCGCGCCCAACCTCCGGTAATTTGGGCAAAATGCCAGAGCGTGTTTCAACGACACTGAAACTTGCCACACTCCCTTCAATGTTCATGTTCATGGCGACTTCGCTGATGGTGCTACCTTTAAACTCGGCCAATATCTGCCGGGCGATAGGTGCGTGGCTAATGGTCACTCTGGTTTCTTTGGTCTCGATCTGGACAATGATCTGTGATACATCTTCCGGTACGAAATCTTGCCAGGAGGTGATGTAGTCATCTCGATATTCGTTGCGGCGTTCGGCATAGGCCAGATTGGCAATAACAACCACCAGGATGATTGACAATCCCAGCACAATCCAGTTGGCATAGGGTAAACGGCCTGCCAACAAGATATTGAGGCCGAACATCAATAATAGCACCGGCCAGGAACGCACGAGCAAGTCTCCATAGGCATCCGGGATGGCATCGGCGGTATTTAGTAGCATGATGATTCCGACACCAATGACCAAAATCGGCCAAACGAAATTAGTGCGGGCTGTACTCAAGAAGCCGACCTCCGCAATTGTTGGGCGAATAGGGTCAGACCCAGCCAGATGACACCAAATGGCAACAATGCACCGCCATTGGTACGATCCAAAACACCCAAATTCAGCGCCAATACCAATATGCCGATGATGATGACTCCACCCCCGATGAGAACCAGAGTTTCAGGGCGCGTTATTGTGGTGGAAACTTCGGCAGCACGGAGATCATCCAATGTTTGTTCGGGGATAGCTAGCCACAGCACAATATACACCAGGAAGCCTGTGCCCAGGGTAAAGATAGTCAAGGCGATGAATCCCACGCGCACCCACCATGAATTGATACCTAAGTAGGCTCCCAAGCCACCACAAACGCCGCCGAAGGTGCGATCCATCAAATTACGTGTTAGTCGTCGTCTCATACCCATCCATCAAGTGTTGGTTACAAACGATTTAAGCCTAGCACAGAAACATGATTTCAACCATAATGGCTCGAAAGCCTATTATTTTATGTTTTAATGAGGATTGCAATGGCCTACACCGTTGGTATGCAAGCCAGTCGCACCAAGACATTTACGGATGATGATGTTCGCACGTTCGCTCGCATCAGTGGGGATAGTAACCCGATTCATTTGGATGAGGAATATGCCGCCACAACTCGTTTCGGCAAACGTATTGTGCATGGGATGTTGACTGCCAGCCTGATTTCCGCGATTATCGCCGATGATTTGCCCGGCGCGGGCACAATCTATCTGGGACAAGATCTCAAATTCACAGCTCCCGTCTTTTTGGGCGATACCATTACGACTACTGTCACTATTACGAAAGTGCGCGAAGACAAAAACATCGTCACCCTGGAAACCGTTTGCGCTAATCAGAATGGCGAAACTGTCATCAAAGGTGAGGCGGTTGTCCTCGCTCCAAAATCCGATTCTTGATGGTTAGTCTGCCGACTCCCTGCGTAGAGTTTCCAGTGCTGTACGGAGTGAGTCGAGTTTTTCCTCATCATAAGTTCCGGCTGCTTGCCAGTGAATGCGATTGTCTTCGCCCAGCAGAAATAGTTGAATTTGATCTTCATTCAGAACTGCTGTCAGACGATTGAATTCAGCAACATCGGTGAAGACAATAATCGTTCGAGCGCGGTCTGTATCGTTCTCAGCCGCCGCCCACATCCCGCCGATGATGAATAATGCTGCGTCTGAGGCGCTTTTGGGCAGCAAGGGGACATAGTAGCCGGATAGTTCAGGATAATTGGTATTGAGCGCTTCGAGTGGCGGTAACCATTCATCAACATCGGGTTGCTGTTCCACATCATACGAAATGACGATGAGCTTTGGCCCATCTGCCAGCCCTGATGGAATTTCAATGTCTTCAAATAGAAGATTCTGGCCGGTGATGATGGGAAATGCGGTTAAGTCTTCGCCAGGGATAGGATCATCTTTTGATACACTTTGCCCAACGAGGACAAAGGCCGCCCCGCCAATGAGTAGGATAATTACCAGACTGATGCCAGCAATCCACAACCAACGTTTCATGTATGTTTTCGACACTTTCTCTAAATTCTCACGACCTTAAATCAAAATGTAATTTATTGGATGTTGTTGTTGTCTCTTTTACGTTACGGGAGTAATCTGGCACGCAGGTGATTGTACTCGCAAACTTCCCTGGTTCACAAGACTGATCTATAGTGTCCTGAACAAGATTGAAGCATCATGTCAGCTCGAAAGGAAAATGCACACATGCAAATTGCGATGATTGGCCTCGGTAAGATGGGGGCGAATATGGCCCGACGGCTTCTGAAAGGTGGACATGATGTGGTCGCCTTCGATTTGAATGAAGAGGCTATTCAGAGCGCCGAGAAAGAAGGGGCGGTTGGCGCACGCACACTGGATGAAGTGGCCGAAAAACTAGCCGCACCGCGTGTGGTGTGGGTCATGGTTCCAGCAGGAAACCCCACCGAAAGCACCGTGCAAGAATTGGCGAAACGTTTATCGGCAGGTGACATCATCATCGACGGCGGCAATAGTAATTACAAGGACACCATGCACCGTGCTGTAATCTTGAAAGAGCAGGGCATCCACTTCGTTGATGTGGGAACCAGCGGGGGTGTGTGGGGACTGACCGAAGGTTACAGTATGATGGTTGGTGGCCCCGACGAAGCGTTGTCGCAAATACGTCCGGTGTTGGAAACTCTGGCTCCCGGTCTAGATCACGGGTGGGGACATGTTGGGCCGTCAGGGGCCGGTCATTTTGTGAAGATGGTGCATAATGGAATCGAATATGGTTTGATGCAAGCCTATGCTGAAGGCTTTGAGATCATGAAGGCCAAGAGTGAGTTTGACCTTGATCTTCATCAAATCGCTGAAATCTGGCGCTTTGGAAGTGTGGTGCGTTCCTGGTTGCTTGATTTGACAACGAACGCGCTTAAAGATGATCAGGAACTCGCCGATATTCGTGGATGGGTGGCCGACTCTGGGGAAGGGCGCTGGACGGTTTTTGAAGCCATCGATCAGGATGTGCCAGCACCGATTATCACATTGTCGTTGTTGGCGCGATTTACCAGTCGCCAGGATGAGAGCTACGCAGCGAAACTTTTGGCCGCCATGCGGAATCAATTCGGCGGCCATGCTATCAAGAAGAGCTGAGGAGGCATAAGCATGGGCAACCAACCAACCAATATTGTCATCTTTGGTGCATCGGGCGATCTGACGCGTCGTAAGCTCATTCCAGCATTGTACAATGTCTTTCATAAAGGGCGTATGCCAGATCACTTTCGTATTATTGGTTACGCTCGTCGCGACTGGTCGCACGATTATTTTCGTGACCATTTGCAAAGTGGTGTTGAGGAATTTTCTACCCAGACTTTTGAGACCAATTCCTGGGATCAATTCGCTCCGCATATCGACTATATGAAGGGGGATCTGAACACCCTAGAAGATTTCCAGGGACTAGCGGATTTCCTGGGTGATGCTGGTAATTGCCTGTTCTACATGGCGACAGCCCCACGCTTCTTTGTGCCCATTGCCCAAAATCTTGGTGAAGCGGGCTTGGCGAGTGAGCAGGACGGTTGGCGGCGACTGGTCGTTGAAAAACCGTTTGGAACGGATTTGCAATCGGCCCAGAATCTTAGCCAGGCGCTCCACGCGGTTTTCAGCGAGCATCAACTTTATCGCATCGATCATTACCTCGGTAAAGAAACTGCCCAGAATATCCTGTTTTTTCGATTCACAAATACCATTATCGAGCCATTATGGAATCGGAATTACATTGACAATGTACAAATCACAGTGGCTGAAAGTGTAGATGTAGGTCATCGGGCTGGATATTATGACAAGTCGGGCGTGCTGCGTGATATGTTCCAGAACCATTTGTTGCAATTGTTGGCACTGGTGGCGATGGAACCGCCGGCGTCATTTGAGGCCAATGCGCTTCGTAATGAGAAAGTGAAAGCGTTGTGTGCTGTGCGATCTGTGGCGATGGATGATACGGTGCGGGCGCAATATGCAGGTTACCCAGAGATCGAAGGTGTGGCTCCTGATTCACAAACGCCGACTTATGCCGCTTTGAAGTTATTTATCGATAATTGGCGCTGGCAGGGTGTCCCGTTCTATCTGCGCTCAGGTAAATCACTCAATCGTAAAACCAGCGAGATTAATGTGGTGTTCAAACGCCCCCCACATACCATGTTTGATATGCCCGACGGCCATATTCCGCGCAATGTGTTGTCGCTCTGTATCCAACCTCATGAAGGCATCCATCTGCAATTCGAGGCCAAGGTACCCGATTCAGTGCATGATACCCGCTCGGTAGATATGACTTTCCATTACACTGATTCGTTTAGAGATAATGCCATTCCAGAAGCCTATGAGCGGTTGTTGCAT
The DNA here is from genome assembly GCA_965215855.1 of Aggregatilineales bacterium. Taxonomy (GTDB): domain Bacteria; phylum Chloroflexota; class Anaerolineae; order Aggregatilineales; family J027; genus J027. The sequence goes on from CBDCER010000003.1 coordinate 3,248,478, forward strand.
GATGCGTTGCACGGTGATGCTTCGTTGTTCGCTCGCAGTGATGGGATCGAGGCTGCCTGGCGGATCATTGACCCTGTTTTGGCTGGCTGGCAGAGTCCGGAAGCCCCGCCACTTGTCACATATGAGACCGGTACCTGGGGGCCAACTGAAGCGGATGATTTGCTAGGGCGACAAAATCATCATTGGCGCTTTGATTGTGGAAAGCATTGATGCCTGAAATCAAAGTCTTGCGTGATGCACAGCAGGTCGCCGACGCTGCGGCTGACCATGTCGCAGCGATGATAGCCGATACGGGGCGGTTCAGTCTGGCTTTGGCCGGTGGCTCGACGCCTCGTGCCCTTTATAAAATTCTGGCTACGAAGCACATCGACTGGTCGCACGTTCACATTTTCTGGGGAGATGAACGGTGCGTGCCGCCTGATCACGTTGATAGCAATTACCGGATGGCACGCGAGGCGATATTAGGCCATATTCCGATTCCGTCTGATAATATTCACCCGATGCAGGGCGACATTGATCCTGTCCAGGCTGCTGCTGAATATGAACATGGCCTACGTGTGTTTTTTGGCAAAGATCAGCCGCCGCGTTTCGATCTAATTTTGCTCGGTATGGGCGATGATGGGCACACTGCGTCTTTATTTCCAGGTACAGCCGCTATTCATGAGAAAAATCGCTGGGTCGTGGCGCATTACGTGGATAAATTGGAAACGTGGCGTATTACATTGACGCCAGTTGTTCTTAATGCTGCCGCACAGGTGATGTTTCTGGTGATGGGTGCGAAGAAAGCCGAGCGATTGAAGCAGGTGTTGTCTGGTGTTTATCAGCCAGATGTGTTGCCCTCGCAAATCGTTAAGGTTAAAAATGTGCTGTGGATAGTCGATGAAGCAGCGGCAAGTTCATTGGAGGAGGGCAATTCAGAATGAGGACAGTTGAACATCAACGGTTAGCAGACTCCGAAGCGCGACGAGCAGATTGGAAAAATTGGGGGCCATATCTCAGCGAACGGGCCTGGGGCACAGTGCGCGAAGATTATAGCGTTTCGGGATCCGCCTGGGATTTTTTTCCACACGATCATGCCCGCAGCCGGGCCTATCGCTGGAATGAAGATGGTTTAGGCGGAGTCTGCAATCGTTTCCAGAATGTGTGTTTAGCGGTGGCATTGTGGAATGGGCAGGACTCGATTCTCAAAGAGCGTCTGTTTGGCCTGACTGGATCGCAGGGTAATCATGGTGAGGATGTCAAAGAATATTACTTCTATCTGGATAGCACACCCACCCATTCCTATATGAAGATGCTTTACAAGTACCCACAACGAGCCTTTCCTTATGTCGAATTGGAACAAGTGAATCAGGAACGCGGCCTGCACGATTTTGAATATGAATTGCTGGATACAGGGATCTTTGACGACAATCGTTATTTTGACATGTTCATTGAATACGCCAAGGTCGATGAAGACGATATTTTGTGCAGAATTTCAGCAGCCAATCGGGGGCCTGACCCTGCACCGATTCATATTTTGCCGCATGTCTGGTTCCGTAATACATGGTCGTGGGGCTATGGTACTGAACATCCCTCAATGCAGATGGAGGATGGCACAGTGCAATTGAATGAGCGCCATATTGGGCAATATTGGTGGTATGTTCAGGCACGGGATGAATCCAATACGCCGTTGCTATTCACTGAAAACGAAACCAATGCAGAGCGATTATTCGGGACACCTAATCCATCTCCCTATGTGAAAGATGGTATTCATAACGCGGTGGTACATCGGCAAATGGAAGCAGTCAACCCTGACCAGAAGGGAACTAAATGCGCCGCCCACTATCAGGCGATGGTTGATCCGGGTTCGGTGGTTGAAGTATGGGTACGTTTTTCTCCTGATCTACACAATACGCCATTTGCCGGTTTTGAGACTACATTTGAAAAACGTATTGAGGAAGCCGACAAATTTTATGCTGTAATCCAGAATCCGCGCCTGACCGACGATGAACGCCGTGTGCAGCGGCAGGCTTTCGCTGGTCTAATGTGGACCAAGCAGTTCTATCATTACAGCGTCGAACTCTGGCTAGCGGGCGATCCGGCCAGCCCCAATCCGCCTTCCAATCGTAAAGCGGGCCGCAACTCAGATTGGGAACATCTCTACAATCTGGATGTCATCTCAATGCCGGATAAATGGGAGTATCCCTGGTATGCAGCTTGGGATCTGGCTTTCCATTGCGTACCGATTGCGATGATTGATCCCGAATGGGCCAAACGCCAGTTGATCTTGATGGTGCGCGAATGGTATATGCACCCTAACGGACAGATTCCTGCCTATGAATGGTCATTTGGCGATGTCAATCCGCCGGTTCATGCCTGGGCTGCATTGCGTGTTTATAAGATCACCCGCAATTTAACAGGCCATACCGATACGGATTTTCTGGAACGCATCTTTCACAAATTGTTGCTCAATTTTACGTGGTGGGTCAACCGCAAGGATCAAGACGGCAATAATATTTTCCAGGGCGGTTTCCTGGGCCTGGATAACATCGGCGTATTTGATCGCAGCCGTCCTTTGCCGACAGGTGGACATATTGATCAAGCGGATGGTACAGCCTGGATGGGGATGTATTGCCTGAATTTGTTGGCGATTGCGCTGGAGCTGGCGCGGACCAAACCAGCCTATGAAGATGTAGCCACTAAATTCTTCGAGCATTTCATATATATAGCCAACGCCATCACCAATCTGGGTAGCGAGGGCCATAGTCTGTGGAATGAAGATGATGGTTTCTTCTACGACGTACTGCATTTACCCAATCGGCATGTCCCACTCAAAATTCGGTCCTTTGTGGGGTTAATTCCGCTATTCGCGGTGGAGACTCTAGAGCCAGATTTACTGGAGAAATTGCCGCGATTCCGCCGCCGCATGGATTGGTTTATGAAATACCGACCACACCTGATGGAGAATCTGGCTTCATGTGATGTCAGCGGACGAAAAGGACGCTATCTGCTGTCACTGGTGAATCGCCAGCAACTAGAGCGTGTGTTAGGCAGGATGCTTGATCCCAATGAGTTCTTGTCGGATTATGGCTTACGTTCACTGTCGAAATATCATGGAGCAAACCCCTATACATGGCACGTCAATGGCAAGGCCCACACTGTGCGCTACGAACCTGCTGAATCAACCAGCGGGCTGTTTGGCGGCAATTCTAACTGGCGTGGGCCGATCTGGTTCCCGGTCAATTTCTTAATGATTGAGGCGTTCCAGAAATTTCATCATTATTACGGCGACGGCTTTCAAATAGAGATGCCACATGGCTCCGGTCAGGCGATGACACTATGGCAGGTTGCGGCTGATTTATCACAACGATTGACCCGTCTATTTTTACGGAATTCAAATGGGCAGCGGCCTGTTTATACGGGTTTGAATCGTTTTCAGAATGACCCTCACTGGCGTGATTATATTTTGTTCTATGAATATTTTCATGGTGATAACGGTGCGGGACTGGGAGCCAGTCATCAAACAGGTTGGACGGCGCTAGTCGCCAAGTTGTTGCAGCAGAGCGGGGGATTAGCGTAGACTCGCAGAAAACTGTGGTCCTTTTGTGAATAAGGAGATTGTTCATGGAGATTCTGGGCATTGACATTGGTGGTTCCGGTATCAAAGGTGCGCCAGTAAATGTTGTAAAAGGGGTATTAGCTTCTGATCGCCACCGCATACCCACACCGCAGCCATCCGTCCCGGATGCTGTTGGGGATGTGGTGGCTGAAATCGTCAGACACTTCAATTGGCACGGCCCGATTGGCTGCACATTTCCGGCCATTGTAAAGAACGGCATGGTTAATCTGGCTGCGAATGTGGATAAAAAGTGGATAGGAGCTGATGCTAAAACGTTATTTGAGCAAAAGACGGCATGCCCATTGGTGGTTGTGAATGATGCCGATGCCGCTGGAATTGCTGAGATGGAGTTTGGCGCAGGGCGTGGACATCAGGGTACAGTCATAATGCTGACGTTTGGCACTGGAATTGGTAGTGCGATCTTCGTTAATGGGACTCTGGTTCCCAATACTGAATTTGGTCATCTTAAGATGCGAGGCAAAGGTGCTGAAAAACGCGCCTCAGACCGTGTTCGCACAAAGAAAGGGCTTTCCTGGAAGAAATGGGGTGCAGTTGTTAGCGAATATTTGGAGTACATGGAATTATTATTTTCCCCCGACCTATTTATTTTGGGCGGTGGTGTTAGCAAAAAGCATCAGAAATTTCTGCGTTATTTTAGATCAAAAGCACCAATCGTCCCTGCCCAATTGCTGAATGAGGCAGGTATAGTGGGAGCTGCATTAGCAGCTCGTCATCTAGCCGTACCATCCCCGGGTTCGGAATAGCCATGCCAGATTTCGAGCGTGGGCTTTGTGCTGATTTGACATTTGCCGAGGGCCGCGAATGGCTGGTGACAAATGGGATTGGAGGATATGCAGCGGGGACGGTGGCGGGTATCTTAACCCGCCGCTATCATGGGCTGTTGATTGCTGCATTAGAACCTCCTCTGGCACGCCGTTTGCTGGTTGCCAAATTGGACGCCACTGCCGTATATGACGGACACACCTATGATCTATATGCGAATCGTTGGTCGCCTTCGGATGTAGAGATACATAGTTTGCGATACTTGGAGCGTTTTCATCTGGAAGGCACTACACCGGTCTGGACGTATGCTTGTGCCGATGCGGTGTTGACCAAACGCATCTGGATGGAACACGGCGCGAATACAACCTATATCCGTTATGAACTTCACCGGGCGACATATCCTCTAGGCTTGAAGCTGAGGGCGCTGGTTAACTGCCGCGATCATCATGCCAATACCGAAGCTGAAGGCTTCCAGGCTGAGATTTCGCCAACGGAAAACGGTTTGAGCGTTACTGTGGAAAATGTGCGCTGGCATTTGCTCAGTCAAAAAGCGCAGCTTTCCCGACAACATACATGGAATGATGGTTTTTATCTGGGTGTGGAAGCCTTTCGTGGACTGGATGAGCATGATGCGTCGTTATATGCTGGATTGCTTGATGTCACGCTGCAACCTGGCGCGTCAGTGACAGTGGTAGTCACGACGGAAGCTGGTGTTGATTTGGACGGGGAACGTGCCTACGCGGCTCGCCACGCATATGAACAGGACTTGATGGCCCAAAGTAACTGTGCAGACAGCCCCCTGTTTGTGCAGCAATTGATTCTGGCCGCTGATCAATTCATCGTGCAGCGGACTGTGCCGGATGATCTTGATGGGCGCACGGTATTAGCGGGGTATCCCTGGTTTGCTGATTGGGGCCGCGACACCATGATTAGCTTGCCAGGCTTGACTCTTAGCACTGGTAGACCTGATGTTGCTCGCCAGATCTTGCGAACTTTCGCACATTTTATGGATCGGGGCATGTTGCCCAACCGTTTTCCTGAAGAGGGCCAAGCACCAGAATATAACACAGTGGACGCGACGTTGTGGTATTTTGAGGCGATTCGCGCTTATCATCAGGTGACTGGTGATGATGAGTTGCTCCACGAATTGTTCCCTGTTTTGCAGGACATTATTGATTGGCACCGCAAGGGCACACGCTACAACATTCATCTTGATCCATCGGATGGATTGCTCTATGCCGGCGAGCCAGGCGCACAATTGACCTGGATGGATGTCAAAATCGGGGAGTGGGTGGTTACACCGCGTTACGGCAAAGCGGTTGAAATCAATGCGCTGTGGCTGAATGCTTTGCATACGATGGCGGAATTTGCTCGCAGAATCGGCGAGGCTGACCACGCCTATGTCAACCTTGCCCGTCATGTCGAACAGGGCTTTGCACGCTTTTGGAATGCCGCTGCTGGCTATTGTTACGACGTGCTGGATACGCCAGAGGGGGATGATGCTGCACTGCGCCCAAATCAATTGATTGCTCTCGCCTTGCCCCATTGCCCATTGAACATAGAGCAACAGCGCCAAATTGTTGATATTTGTGCCCGCAAATTGGTCACGTCCTATGGACTACGCAGTTTATCGCCGGATGAGGAAGCGTATATCGGGCAGTATGGCGGCGATCAGGTGCAGCGCGATAGTGCTTATCACCAGGGAACGGTGTGGGGGTGGCTGATTGGGCCGTTTATTGCGGCGCATCTGCGAGTTTATGGCGATCCAGACCTAGCGCGATCTTATCTGCAACCGGTCATGCGCCAGCTTGAAACGCATTGTGTGGGGAGCATCAGCGAGATATTTGAGGGTGATTCACCGTTTGCGCCGCGAGGTTGTTTTGCCCAAGCGTGGAGTGTGGCTGAGGTGTTGCGGGCCTGGCGTCTCATCGAAAACTGGCCCTCGGCAAGAAAAATGAGAAATCCATGATGATTTTGCGTTTGAAAATGCTTCGTGGTATAGTCGATTCTTGAGGTTTCCTCGCATGGAGTCTGTGTTTGATGGTAGCCTCATTGTCTAACGCAGGCAGCTATATGAGGGGCTGATCTCTTTAACTTACATCCTAAAAACGAGTTCAGAGAGAGTTTCATATGAAGAAGTATGCAGGTCTGGTTTTTCTTTTCGTAGTCGTGCTGGCGCTGGGATCAACCGGTGTGAGGCACAACGCCATTCAAGCGCAGGACTGGGAGCCGATGGTCTATTCGGCAGAAAACTGCGACTATGGTGGCGAGTTCTTGTCGATTGAAGCTGTGGACGAACTGACTGTCAAGTTCACTATGTGTTATCCCGATCCGGCTTTCCCCTCGAAGGCTGCTTTCTCGGCGTTTGCCATTCATCCCTCGGAATATCTTGAGGCAACCGGCGGTGGTGGCGAGCTGGTCGAGGCTCCTATCGGCACTGGCCCCTACTATGTTGAAAACTGGGAACGTGGTGAAAGCCTGACACTGAGTCGTTATGATGACTATTGGGGCAACGCTGCGATGTCGCAAACGCTGGTCTTCCGTTGGAATGCTGAGGGTGCGGCTCGTTTGAACGAACTGCGTGCCGGTACTGTTGATGGTATTGATAACCCCTCACCCGATGATTATGCTGATATTCGCGCCGACGAGAGTCTGGTTTTGTATGACCGTCCTGGCACGAACATCTTCTACATTGGCCTGAACAATTTCCACCCACCGCTGGATCAGCTAGAGGTCCGTCAGGCGTTGGCAATGGCAGTTGACCGCCAGCGTCTGGTAGACAACTTCTATCCTGCTGGTTCCATCGTGGCGACCCAGTTCATGCCGCCGACCATCTTTGGCTTCACGCCAGAAGTGGACTGGTACGAATTCAATCCTGAGCAAGCTCGCCAGATGTTGGAAGATGCTGGTTTGGGCGATGGCTTCACCCTTGAATTGGCCTATCGTGATGTGTTCCGTTCCTACCTGCCAGAACCTGGTTTGGTAGCCACCGACATCAAGGCCCAACTTGAGGAGAACCTGGGTGGTTTGGTGACGGTTAACATCACTGTGATGGAATCGGGTGCCTTCATTGATGCCAGCGACGCTGGTGAACTCCAGATTTACTTGCTGGGTTGGGGTGCTGACTATCCCGATGCCACTAACTTCCTGGACTTCCACTTCGGCGAGAATGCGTCTGACCAATTCGGTGCCACGCATCCCGAAATCTACGAACCGTTGGCTGCTGCTGCTCAGTTGTCTGATCCAGCCACCCGTCTCGGTCTGTATATCGAAGCCAACACTGCTATCCGCGAACTCGTCCCGATGATCCCGGTGGCGCATGGTGCATCTGGCACGGCCTTTGCTGCCGATGTTGTAGGCGCACACGCTAGCCCGCTGGGTAACGAATACTTCGCAGTGATGGGTGTCGAAGGCCAGGATACACTGGTCTGGATGCAGAATGCGGAGCCGATTGGCCTGTATTGTGCTGATGAGACCGACGGTGAATCACTGCGTGCATGTGAGCAGATCAACGAATCTCTGTTGGCCTACGAAATTGGTGCGACCGCTGTTGTACCATCACTGGCCGAGAGCTATGAAGCCAACGAAAATGCGACCGAGTTCACCTTCCACTTGCGCGAAGGCGTGACCTTCCACGATGGTTCGGCATTGGACGCCAACGATGTTGTGATGTCCTACGCTGTCCAGTGGGACGCCTCACACCCGCTGCATGTGGGCCGCAACGGCACATTCACTTACTACGATGCTTTGTTCGGCGGATTCATGAATACGCCGGAAGAGTAAACGCTCGCCCTAAGTAATAATTAGTCGTTAAACAGGGGGCGCTCAGGCGCTGAGTGCCCCCTTTAGTATTGAGTTGAAGACCTATGGCAACGTTTATTTTACGGCGTATTATTCTTTCTATTCCGGTCCTACTCGGAATTTTATTTTTGACCTTCACTTTAACCCGGTTGCTCCCCGGTGATCCTTGTCGTGCCGCATTGCAAGAACGGGCCACGGATGAACTGTGCGAAGAATTCAATGAACGCTACGGTTTGAACGATTCAATCCCCGTTCAATTTGGTATCTATCTGCGCGATGTGGTGCAAGGGGAGCTGGGTGAGTCAATCGAGAACGGCTATGCGGTGTCGCGCTTGCTGGTCGAGCGCATGCCAACCACTGTTGAACTCTCGGTGTTTGCGATGCTTTTTGCTGTCACGCTGGGCATTCCGTTGGGGATGCTTTCCGCTTATTATCACAACTCCGCGATTGATATTGGCACCATGATTGGCGCAAATATCGGCGTTTCAATGCCGGTGTTTTGGCTGGGGTTAATGCTGTCTTATCTATTTGGCGTGGTATTCAAAGACACCTTTTTATGGTTGCCGCCCTCCGGCAGTCTATCATCTGGCATGAGCATCGAGCCGTTTTACCAGGCGTGGGGATTGGATATTGACCCCGGACGTTCGTCCATCTGGGAATTCATCGCCAATATGAACTTGCTGAATGCGATTTTGGCTGGTGATTGGGAAGGAGCCAAAGACGCTTTTCGTCATTTGATCTTGCCTATGATGGCTCTGGGCACAATTCCGCTGTCGATTATCGCCCGCATGACCCGCTCGAGTTTGTTGGAGGTGTTGGGTCAGAATTATGTTCGAACGGCACGAGCCAAAGGCTTGCGTGAGCGCGGCGTTGTCTTCAACCATGCGCTTCGTAATGCCATGCTACCAGTTGTGACCATTATCGGGTTATCGCTGGGAACGTTGCTCAGTGGTGCATTATTGACTGAAACAATTTTTGGCCTGGGCGGTATCGGCAGTGCATTATATGATGCAATTACTGGCCGAGATTATACCGTTGTGCAGGCATTTACGGTGGTGATCGCGGTTTTGTTCGTTATCATCAATTTGATCGTCGATATTATGTATGTATTCTTAGACCCCCGAATTAGACTTCAATAGAGAGCAACTGATGCAGGCGACTGATTCTATTCCACCCACCGATCCCACGGCTGTTATACCTGGGATGGGTGAGGAGATTAAGGCAAAACCGAAAAGCCTCTGGCGGGAGACGCTCGAAAATCTGCTTCGCAACCAATCCGCTGTTGTCGGATTAGTGTTGTTAGGGGCGTTACTGCTAATTGCGATATTTGCACCGCTGATTGCCACTCATGACCCTGAAAAAGTCATGATCGACATCCCCGAAGAAGGGGCTGTGAAGCGTATGGATCCCTGTATTCACTTGCTTGGGTGTCCCAAAGCCGGAGATGAATTGATTCACATCACCGCCGATGAAACGTTGCTGGAAACTGCCATGAACAATTCCAGGGAGATGGTTTTGGGCATCAGTGGCAGTACGATTGTTGTCTGGAAAACCGAAGATGGCAGCGAGTTTCTGCGCCTGCCCCATGAAGAGACGGTGACGGCGGCGGCCTGGACCTCCAACGACCAACGTATTCTGGCAGCCAGTGGCGAGCAATTGTTTGTATGGGATGCGAACACGGGTAATGTAAATCTGACGCTGGAACATCCCGGTGGTGCAACCCATGTGGCGTGGTCAGTCGACGGTACTCGCTTTGTCAGTGCTGGCGCACAGGAAGTCTTTTTTTGGATCGACTGTTCTCAAATTGCCTATTCTCCTGCCTGTCAAGGGCGCACTTCATTTGTCGAAGAAAAAATCGTGGAGTTGGAGGAAGACTGGACGGCCATCAGTTGGCGAAACGATGGTTCACAATTAATGATTGCTGTAGGATCCGATGTGCAGCTTTGGACTTATAGTTCGGTTCATGGCTGGCAACGCCGGGTGGTATTGGCTCATACTGAACCTGTAGCGAGCGCCCAATATAACCGCGAGGGTCGGCGTATATTGACGGCCAGTGGTAACACACTTCGCATCTGGCAACCGACTTATCCCTATACTGTTCAGACTTTTGAATATGATCGCCCGCTGGCGGTAGGGCGGTGGGGTGAACAGACTAAAGAAGGTGCTGTGCGGGTTCAAGTATTGGGAATCACCGATAATACCGTTGTTGCTTGGGATGCTCGAACAGGCGAATTGGTACACGAGTTATCTGCTGCTGAGGATCCTTTGATTGGCAGTGCCATCAGCCCTTTGGCGACGCGCTATTTTGGGTATGGGGGGAATACGGTTCATGTTTGGGATGCCGGGACTGGTGAACGACTCTTCTCTAAAGATTTAGGCGAGCCGATCCAGAATGTTGTGTGGCAACCCGAAGGCAGCAGTATCCTTGTCACCGGCCAGGATGACTTGCGCGTCATCAAAACTTCCAACTATCAATACATCATGGGAACGGATGGCAATATCCGCGATGAGTTCAGCCGCTTGATTTATGCAACGCGGGTCTCACTGCGCGTGGGAGTAACCTCGGTCACATTTGCGATTCTTGTGGGGACGATGGCTGGTTGCGTGGCAGGCTATGCGGGCGGTTGGGTTGACAACATTATCATGCGGATTATGGATGTCATGCTGGCATTTCCTGCGCTAATTCTAGCAATTGCGGTGGTAACGATCCTCGGCCCTGGCATCAACAATGCGTTGCTGGCAATCTCGATTGTGTTCATACCAGCCTATGCCCGTGTCGCGCGGTCAGGTGTGTTAAGTGTGCGCGAAAATGATTATGTTATGGCAGATCGGGCATTAGGTGTTGCCCCTGTACGCATCTTGTTTCGGCGTATCTTGCCGAATATCATGGCTCCGTTGATTGTCCAGGCTACGTTGGGTATCGGCACGGCTATCCTGGATGCCGCCGCGTTGTCCTTCCTGGGTCTGGGCGCACAACCGCCCATGGCTGAGTGGGGATTTATGTTGAGTGAGGAACGCAACCAGCTTCTAACGGCTCCACATCTGGTGATCTTTCCAGGAGTAGCGATTATGATTACCGTGCTGGCCTTTAATTTATTGGGCGATGGCCTGCGCGATGTGCTTGACCCACGCTTGAATCGTTGATGGGAACGACAATGACTGGTACGAATAATAATTCAGAAAAATCCGTGTTATTGAAGGTTACAGATTTACGCACCCACTTTTTCACGAAGAATGGCGTGGTGAAAGCAGTGGATGGCGTTAGCTTCGAGGTCAGGCGTGGTCAGGTTTTGTGTCTGGTGGGCGAATCAGGGTGTGGCAAAAGTATGACAGCCCTCTCAGTTTTGAAGCTAGTTGATAAACCAGGGCGTGTGGTTGCGGGTGAAGTGTGGTTTGATGGTGAGGATTTGTCTCGCAAATCGCGCCGCGAGATGACCAAAATCCGCGGCAAACGCATTTCGATGATTTTCCAGGAACCACGCTCCTCACTGAATCCAGTATTTCGAGTTGGCAAGCAACTGGCCGAGGTATTGTCCATTCATATTGGTGGCCTCAAGAAAGACAAACGCCAGCAACAGGTTGTGGAATTACTCAAAGATGTGGGTATTCCTGATCCAGCCAAGCGATCTGCCAACTACCCGCACGAAATGTCCGGTGGTATGGCCCAGCGTGTGATGATTGCGATGGGGATTGCCTGTGCGCCGGAGCTGCTGATTGCTGATGAACCGACAACGGCCTTGGATGTGACCATTCAGGCCCAGGTGTTGGATTTGATGCGGAAATTGCAGCATGAGATGAACATGGGCGTCATTTTCATTACACACAATATGGGTGTCGTGGCGGAGATGGCCGATGTGGTGGCCGTGATGTATGCCGGTACGATTGTCGAGCAGGCCGTGACCGAGGAACTCTTTGGAGAACCGTTGCATCCCTATACGCAGGGCTTAATTGCATCTATTCCCATCATGGGCGAACGCAAAGACCGCCTAGAAGTTATTCCGGGGACCGTGCCCAGCCTGATTGATATGCCCAAAGGTTGCCGGTTTGCGTCGCGCTGCAAAGCTCGCATTGAGCATGAGTTGGAAAAGTGTGAGCAGGAAGAACCGCCATTGCTCGCTGCACGCCCTGACCATTTGGTACGTTGCTGGTTATACGAGGAATATCGCGATGAGTGATAAAAACCTGATCGAAATTCGTGATCTCAAAGTTCATTTTGAGATCACGGGTGGTTTGTTGCAGCGTACCGTAGGGGTTGTGAAAGCCGTTGATGGCGCTAATCTCAGTATCCGGCATGGTGAAATTCTGGGACTAGTTGGAGAATCGGGTTGCGGCAAGACCACGGTTGGACGCGCCCTTTTGCGCCTGGTGGAACCCACTGCTGGCGAGGTTTACTTTAAGGATCAGAATATCCTGGGGCTTACACGCACAGAAATGAAACCTCTGCGCCGGGAATTGCAGATTGTCTTCCAGGATCCGTATTCATCGCTTGATCCACGCACACGTATTGGGGATATTATTGGCGAGGGATTGCGTGTGCATGGTGTTTCGGATCGAGACGAGCGTCGTGAGCGTGTGTTGAAAGTGTTGAAACTGGTGGGTATGGGCGAAGACCATATCCGGCGTTTCCCGCACGAATTCTCAGGTGGACAGCGACAACGGATTGGTATTGCACGGGCGTTGGTGCTAGATCCCAGTTTTATTGTGTGCGACGAGCCGGTGTCGGCGCTGGATGTTTCTATTCAATCGCAGGTGCTTAATTTATTGCGCGATCTACAACAGGAACTTGACCTAACGCTGTTATTCATTGCTCACGATATGAGTGTGGTCGAGCATTTGTGTGATCGTGTCGCAGTGATGTATTTGGGCAAGATTGTCGAGGTTGCCGGACGCGACGAATTGTTCAATAATCCCCAACATCCCTATACGCAGGCGTTGATGTCAGCCATTCCAATTCCCAATCCCAAAATGCGGCGTGAGCGCACGATCCTGGAAGGTGATGTACCCAGCCCCTTAAATCCGCCGCAAGGCTGTCGGTTTCATACGCGTTGCCCAGAAGCTATCGACATTTGTAGCGAAGAAATTCCGGTCTTAACTGACCTGAGAAATCAGCATTTTTGCGCTTGCCACCTGCGTTATCTGAAATTCGAGCCGGATACTGGCACGGATGTTAGCGTGACCTATGTGATGATTGCCTCAACACAACCCATGGATGACGATCAGCGCCACCAAGTGTTTCAACACGCCTTACAGAAACTCCAAAAGAATCAACCCATCTTCCAACGATTCTACGAGATTGCTGATAGCGAGCAAGCTGATCCTGTTATGAACGGGGTCGTATCGGAGTCGCACGAAGGCTTTGCCGCAGCGGCCAGTCAGTGGTTTTGTTCCGAGAGTGGAATCACAACCGATCAGGTGGCGTTATTGACCAACACACGAATATTCGCATCCTCCGGTAATGCCAGGAATCTAGCTACTGATGATGAGTTCGCATGGAGTGTGTTCTTCTATTTTCATGGTTAGGCGGCAGTGATGGGGTTTGACGATTTTCCTGAAATTCCTTTTGAGGTACTGATTAGTACGTTGCGATCTTCGCCAGACGTAAACGTGCGATTTTCGATTCTACTGGAACTCGGTATGGCGGGAGATGTGCGTGCAGTTCCGGCTTTGTTGGATGTGTTGACCGATGCCAGTCCCATAATCCGGGCCGGCGCGGCCTGGGCTTTGGGCGAGATTGGTGATGTAGGCGCAACACAAGGCTTGATCAAAGCTCTCCGCGATGAAATTCCAGATGTCCAAGATGAGGCTACCGCCGCTCTCGGAAAAATCGGGGAGCCAGCGATTGGCCCGTTAGTGATGGCGCTAGATACACAAGATGCTCTGGTGCGATTGAGTCTATCAACGGCTTTGGGCATGATTGGGACTGTCAAGTGTGTGGATGCTCTGTTGCCTGCTTTGAAAGATGACAATCCTCATGTACGGGCTAGTGCTGCCAATGCGTTGGGCGTCCTTCAGGATTCACGGGCTATTGCGCCAATGCTGGAATTGTTGAAAGACCAGCATAGCGATGTACGGGGACCGGTGACACAGGCGCTTGGCTTTGCAGCCGGTCAGCCTGAAGTGCTGGAATCTTTGATGGAGATGGTGGACGACGACTCACCGGTGGTGCGAATGGGAACGGTGTTGTCGTTGGGAATGAGTCTTGATTCACGCGCTGTTGAGGCAATGCTGAAAACTTTGGAAGATACCGATCCAATCGTATTGGCAACAACATGTTTGGCGTTGCAATGGAATAGGGACGAGCGTTCGGCTCCTGCCCTCATTAAACTGTTGGAATATGAGGACGAGTGGGTGCGCTACAATGCGGCGCAGACTCTGGGCTATCTGGAGGATAAGCGGGCGTTGGACCCCCTGATGGAACGTCTTCGCACGGAAGATGATGTGGGTGTTTTAGAACAGGTTATCTGGACGCTGGGGATTGTGGGCGATGAACGGACTTTGCAGGCACTTAATGCCCTTAACATCAACATGCTTCATCCTGAATTAGCACTGCAAGTTCGTGTTGCTTTATCCCGCTTGGGCGATCAGCTTGCTTTTGAACGGTTACTGAAAGAGTTGCGAGATGCTGATCCGACTGTACGCAGACAGGCTATCTGGGCGTTGGGTGAGGTGGCAGATAAACGCGCTGTGAAACCACTTATTGGCGCATTGCTGGACGGCGATTGGGAAATTCGTGCCGAAGCGGCTGCTGCATTGGGTTATCTTAGTGCAAAAGAAGCCACACGCCCCTTGTTGCGGATGTTGACTGAAGATGAAATGCCGGATGTTCGCAATAGTGCTATTCAAGCGTTGGCTTATATCGGTGATGAACGCGCAGTTAAACCACTGATTCATACATTGCAACATGACGAAGATGCTGAAGTCCGAAATCAGGCCGCCGAAGCATTAGGCATTCTGGGTGATGGGCGTGCGGTAAAGCCGTTAATCGCTGCTTTGCTGGATTTTAGTCCTGAAGTGCGTGAATATGCTGCGATGGCATTGGGGATGTTGGGTGATTCTAGCTCAAAGCAATCGTTGAAAACTTTGTTGGACGATAATTACGTTGCTGTGCGAGAGGCGGCCCAAGATGCTTTGACTGATCTGGAAACTAACACCGGTCCTGAATCAGGTGAATAATCCACTGGTTGCTCGCAGCGAAAATAGATCAAACCAGATTGTTTTGTATGGCAACAGCAACAGCTTCAGTGCGCCCTGAAACATCTAGCTTGGACAAAATGCTGCTGACATGATATTTGACGGTGGACCGACTGATTGTCAACCGTTCCGCAATTTGCGGATTATTGAGGCCTTCAACAATTAACACCAACACTTCTATTTCTCGTTCCGTCAGGTGAAAATCACGAGGCGGCGGTTGCGTCGCCGACTCAATCAAAACTTGGGTGGCTTCTGGAGCCAGCGATGGTTGGCCTTTATAGGCTGCCCGGATGGTTTGTGCCAATTCTTCGTTAGACGCATCTTTTAGTAAATAACCAATAGCACCTGCTTGCAAAATGTCGCGGACAGTCTTTTCTTCAGCATAGCTGGTCAGTGCCACAATCTGAATTTGTGGATATTTTTCACGAATGGCGTGGGTGGCTTCAACCCCTGTCATGCCCGGCATCCGTAAATCCATCAGAATAACGTGGGGATTGGTTGCTGCACAAAGGTCGATGGCTTCCTGCCCATTGGATGCCTCTGCCACCAGTTCAATGTCGTCATGTGCTTGTAAGAAAAACACCAGTCCACGCCGCACAACGGCATGATCATCAACAAGCATGACGCGAATGGTGGTTGGTTCTGACATCGAGATATAACCTTTCATCTTGCCCCCAACTTACCCTATTTTACAATATTCAGAATTTTGTGAATAATATCCCCAATCGCTTCTTCAATCAAGGACTTGTGACCAGTCACCAGTTCCAGCAATGTGTTCATCTGCAATACGGCGCGTCAATTGACGTGATTCCAGGTGTTCTAGGAAAGCCAGTGCATACTTGCGCGACGTATTAAAGGTATCACGGAAACTGCTGACTTTGAGTGGATTACCCGCATCTAGTTGGGCGCGTGCATACTCAATCCACTCGCGGTAAACCTCTATTGATACTAACACATCTGTGCTAAGTCTCACCAGCGTACCCTGGCTGATGAGTGCTTCCAACAAAGGTTCACCAATTTTGGCAATAGTTTCTTTGACTGACGGTGGTGTATAGGGATTCTTCTCAAACATAGTGCGGATATGTTCGACGGCCTCTTGCTGATTGCGCGTGTAGCGTACTGAAAATGTTGGCAGATGCAGGCGTAACCCTTTGAATACGGCCAGGCTGCCATACTCAATTAGCAGCGACGTCAACACATCGAAGCTATCTGATTCTAAATGCAAACGGTTCCGCAGTGTATTGGCAAACATGCCAGCTTGTAGTGGATATTCTTCATGATAGCGACTCAAGATGCGTTGAACTGAATCTTGAAAATGTGAAAAAACTTCACGGTGGATCAGCCAGTTATCATACCAGATCAATGCAGGATCGTCTTGAACAGTGTCCAGTGAGGCAAGTTGAGTGCGGGCCAGAACGTCGCGAATTTGCATAGGACGGCGGGCCTGAATCAGACTTTCGCTGACCAAATCAGATGGGGTGCCGCGTACCAAGCGTTCAAATCGAGCTGCGACTTCCGGACGGCGGCGTTTCCATTTGCGGCCCGGGGCGGTATCCAAAATCAGGCCGCCACCAATGGTTGCAGATGGTGAAGGAATACGGATGATGAATCGCTGCCCCCGAATCGTTGGTAACGGATCATAGAGGGCGAGTTGTGCCCATCCTTCTACACCAGGCAGTAGCAAATCGTCCATTAACAAACGGACGCGTGCTAGCACCTCGGCTGTACCGACGAAGACTTTGACTTCGGTGTTGTGTTTGAGTGGGCGTGGGGCTTCAGCCAGGTGTGTCAGGGCAACGTCCATCAATTGTGTGGGATGAATCAACCCCGCTTGGGTCAAGACATAGCCGCGTTGTACATCTTGTTTTTCGATACCACTGAGATTGACCGCCACCCGACTACCGGAAACGGCGGTTTCGACGGGCTTATTGTGGGATTGTAAGCCGCGTATTCTGGCCTGCTTACCGGTGGGCTGGATTTCCACCGTTTCCCCAACGCTAAGTGGGCCGTCCAGCAGCGTGCCAGTGACGACAGTTCCAAAACCACTCAATGTAAATACACGATCAACGGGCAGGCGCGGAATACCGTCTGGTGTTCGGTCTGGAACGTCACTCAGAATGGTGGCGAGCGTATCCACAATGTTTTCCAATCCTTCGCCCGTGTGCGCGGAGACCGGTACAATCACTGCATCTTCAAAACGTGTCGTCGCCAGCGTATCTTGAATATCCAACGCGACCAGCTCCAACCACTCGTCGTCGTCCACCATGTCGATTTTGGTGAGGGCCACAAATATACGGGGGATCTCCAGCAAATCTAAAATCGCCAAATGTTCGTGAGTTTGGGGCATCACGCCTTCATCAGCAGCAATGATAAGCATGGCGGCGTCAATGCCGCCTACCCCCGCCAGCATGTTTTCGATGAAGTCCTCATGGCCTGGCACATCGACAATCCCCACTGTTTCACCATCCGGCAGTTGAATCCAGGCGAAACCTAGATCAATCGTCATCTCACGTGCCTGTTCTTCAGCTAGTCGATCGGGATTGATGCCAGTGAGGGCCTGCACCAGTGTTGATTTACCATGATCAACGTGTCCCGCTGTTCCAATTACCCGCATTTACTCATTCCTTCTTGTGTGCCGATCAAATTAACTTCAATATAGACGCAGTTTGCTGTTGCCACCTTAAGTTTTCTGTTGTGTTTGTCAAAAAATCATGTTAATTGTTGCTTTGAGCTTCTCGTACATTTTTGATCAATAGTGTATCTTGTTCAGTCAAAACGGTGCGCGGATCAAGCCAGAAGCGCCCATCTTGAATGCGCCCGATAACTGGTGGATCAGCCTCGCGGAGTCGATCAGCCAGTTGATCGGGATCATCTACATTGAGGGCCAGCGCTTTTGTGGGCAGAGAATTACCTGGCAGACTGCCGCCACCCACTGTTGATGTAGAAGTATAGATATTCCCGCCGAGTTGGACTTGCCATTGCAGAGCGCGAGCTTCGATTTGCGCCAGTGGCATGGCGATCATTTGCCATACCGGAATCTTCTCCAACGCCTCTTCATCTCGATAGTGCATCAGCGTTACTGTGAGAGCTGCCAAACACAGCTTATCCGGACGTAAAGCGCGTGCCAGGGGGTGTCGCTTCAATTGGTCAATGCGTTGTTGTTGCCCGACAATCAATCCAGCTTGGGGACCGCCCAGCAATTTGTCGCCACTAAATGTGATGATGTCGGCCCCAGCCTGGACACTCTCTAGAATCGTCGGCTCATGATCCAGACCGAAATTGCTGGTGTTGATGAGAGTACCGCTACCCAAATCATCTATCAGGATCAGATCATGGTTTTGTGCTAGATCAACCATTGCTTTCAGACTGGCCGTTTCAGTGAAGCCGATGATCTTGAAATTAGACGAATGGACGCGCATTAAAGCCGCTGTTTGTTCAGTGATGGCGTTGGTATAGTCTGTGATCCGGGTGCGGTTGGTCGTGCCGACTTCAATCAGTTGGGCATGGCTCTGGCGCATTACATCGGGAATGCGAAAACCACCGCCAATTTCGACCAGCTGGCTCCGGCTGATGATAACTTCGCGTCCGAGGGCCAGGGTTGATAAAGCCAGATAAACTGCGGCTGCATTGTTATTGACTACCAGTGCGGCCTCGGCTCCCGTGATGTCCATTATCAGATTTTCGACATGTGTATCACGCTTGCCACGCTGGCCTGCCTCTAGATCATATTCCAGATTGCTATAGCCGCGAGCCGCCTCTTTCATGGCTTGTATTGCTTCTGTCGAGAGCGGGGCGCGGCCCAGATTGGTATGGATAATGACACCAGTCGCATTGATCACTGGACGCAGACTCAGTTGTTTGGATTGTTCCAGATGATGCTGGATAGCTGCGAGCAGATCATCCTCGGATGGAATATTGCCTCCCTGCTGGATCGTTTCGCGAGCGGTGTCCAATACTTGCCGGCAGACTACTACGAGTCGTGAATGGCTGCTATCGGCATCATGCAGCAGGGAGAGCAAGTGATCTACACTGGGGAGTTGACGATAAGGATTTACCATGCCGTACCTTTCCATGATGTGAAACCTATCCCCATTGTAGCGTAAGGATCATCAAGCTGGCGACATCCCATGTTTGAGGCGAGGAGGTATTGTAGTGAACGAAAAACTCACACAGTGGGTCGTCATAATTGGTGTGATCCTAGTAGCTTGCGGCGGTTTCTTCTTGTTTGGTGATACATTTGTATCCTGGTTGCGTCCATCGCAGACTGTCAGCGTTGCTAGCCAGGATGATCGTCAGGTACAGATGACGACAGTGCTATCGCGTGATGCGATTCCGGCCATTGATAATCCACGGTTTGTATCAGCCGCCAACGCTAGTAGTGACTATCTGGATAGTGAATTGGTCATTGGTGTCGAAATCAATGGCGATGCGCGAGCTTATTCAGTGCCGATGTTGAGCCGTCATGAAATCGTCAATGATGTAGTGGGTGATGTGCCGATTGCGGTGACGTGGTGACCGCTGTGCTTTACGGGCATCGTGTATGCTCGCGAAATTGATGGCACGCTCTACGATTTCGGCGTTTCTGGCAAACTCATCATGAACGTGCTGGTGATGTATGATCGTCAAACAGAATCCTATTGGAGCCAGTTGCTCGGCGAGGCAGTGGAAGGCGAATTGCAGGGAACACGCCTGGAGTTCGTGCAAAGCTGGTTTACCACCTGGGCCGAGTGGCGAGAACGCTATCCGGATACTGTTGCATTGGATAAAGGTGGCCGTTATGGAGACACGTATTCCGGCTATTATGCGGGAGATGATGCTGGGATCATTGATGAGTCGGTGGAAGATGATCGCTTGCCTGTAAAATCATTTGTCATTGGACTGGCCGGTGAGCAAGGTGTGGCGGTTGCCTACCCATTCCGCATGCTTTTCAATGAGCCACTTATCAACGACTTTCTGGATAATGTGCCGACATTGGTCATATTCTTCTCCGATTCACAAACGGGCCTGACTTATGAGCGCCGAATCGGTGAGCGAATCCTCACTTTTACCCAATTTGATGCAACGACGGGCCAGATGATTGATGTGGAAACCGGTACGGTATGGGATGCATGGCAGGGCGTGGCGCTTGATGGGGAACTAGCAGGCGAGGTTTTGCGGCGTCTGCATAGCACACGCTCGTTCTGGTTTGGCTGGAAAGATTGGTATCCCGATACGCAGATCTATGGTTTGGACGCGGAATGAGGCGCAGTTATTGGTTTATCCTAGCGGTGGTGGTTGGTGCATTGCTATTGGTGGTCAGCAGATTGATAAATCAATTACCCAACAATGATGCAGCCGCCATTGACTCTACGCCATCCCCCACACCGGTCTACACTTATGTGCAGGCCACTGAACGCGATTACATCCCAGCCATTGATGACCCACAGTTTCTTGCAGCAGATGTAGCCGACGACGAATATGAGCCAGATGAACTGGTAATTGGCCTGGCAATCAATGGTGATGTACGTGCTTATTCTGTCCCAGTATTGAGTCGCCATGAAATCGTTAATGATGTGGTCGGAGGCCAACCAGTCGCGGTGACCTGGTGTCCACTGTGTTTCACCGGAATTGTGTATACCCGTGACGTTGAGGGTAGTGTGCTGAATTTTGTCGTGTCGGGGTTGTTGGTGCATAACAATTTGGTGATGGTGGATCGTGAAACCGACTCGTTGTGGAGTCAGGTGCTTGGCGAAGCGATTGAAGGGCCACTGCTCGGTACTCGCCTGGAGTTCATTGAATCGTGGTTCACAACGTGGGGTGAGTGGAAAGCGCGTCATCCTGACACCCGTGCTTTAGCCAAAAACGGCATTACTATTGACAATTATGCCTCTTACTACAACAGTACCGCTGCCGGTCTGACCAATGGCCTGGATTTGGATGAGCGATTACCACTCAAAGTGTCTGTGATTGGTGTCTCACATGAAGAGCAGGCTGTTGCCTATCCATTTTCCCTGCTACGCCGCGAGCGGGTTATCAATGACCAGGTTGGGGATTTGTCGGTCGTTGTGATCTTTGTGGCAGAAGGGGAGACAGGGCTGGTCTTTGATCGCACGGTGGCCCAGCAGATGCTGACCTTTCGATATATAGATGAGCAATTGGTTGATGAGCAAACCGGCTCTGTGTGGGACGCGTGGCAGGGTATTGCAGTCAGCGGGCCACTGGAGGGACAGTTATTGTTGCGTGTGCCGAGTACACGCTCATTTTGGTTTGGTTGGCGCGACTGGTATCCAGGCACACGAATCTATGAACGCTGATTGTCCTTGCCTCTTGACGTTGACTTCGTTTCCCCATATCTCCGAACATCTGATGAAAGCCTGACGTGCCGTTGCCACAGTCTGCGGGACGTGCTACGATTTTGGCTGTTGCTATCAAGAAATAATAGCGTAGAGATTTCCAATGAGACAGTTCAAATGGCTGATATTGCTTCTGGTGGTGCTGGTTGCCTGTCAACCTGATACTGCCCAACAATCTGAAATACGAGTTGAACTAGTGGCCGATGGCGTGCATAGCACCTATGCCTATAGCCAGGCCATTTCCGTCGATCAGTTCCTAGAAGAGTTGGGGATTTCTCGTTCACCATTAGATCGTGTAAATCCTCCACCTTATACCCAGATCGCGGACGGCATGACCATCACCATTGTGCGTGTGACGGAGGTTGAGAACTGCTATGACGAAGAAGTACCCTACAGCGAACAGGAGTTTAGACGGATGGATATGCCGTTGGGAACTCGTGAGATCGCTACGGAAGGCGTGAATGGTGTGGTTCGGATTTGTGAGTGGATTACGTATGAGGATGGGGTGGAAGCTGGACGACGTGAGAAATCGCGTAATATAACTCGTGAGCCGATTGATCAAGAGGTATATGTCGGAGTCGAGGATACACTCGAACCGGTCTCGATTGAGGGAACACTGGTCTATATTGCCGACGGCCAAGCGTATATCATGCAGAATAACAGCCGTCAGCGTCGCCCTCTGACAACGCACGGAGGATTGGACGGGCGGGTGTTCGATATTTCGCCCGATGGTCGCTATCTGCTCTATTCCCGCCAGACATCTGATCCCGACGATTTACCATTCTCCAACGAATTGTGGGCGATTTTTGATCTGGACAACGGCACTCCCGTCCAATTACAGATTACAGATGTGTTGACCGCATCTTGGCGTCCTAATGCACCCTATACTTTTGCTTATTCAACTGCGGCCCCCACTGAAGGCGGTTTCCAGGGATGGGATGCCTGGAACGACCTGTATATCATGCGCGTCAATCCCCAAGATGGCTCAATGGTTAATGTAGTTCCGGTCATGGTTCGCAATCTTAGCGGACTGTATGCAACATGGGGGACGCGCTTTGCCTGGTCACCAGATGGGACACAACTGGCTTATGCAAAGGCCAATGGCGTCGGGTTGGTTGATTTGAGTAATGGTGACTTCTCCCCGTTTCTCTTTGAATTCCCCTACTTCAATCCAGCCATTGAGGATGATTGGGTCTGGCAACCAACATTGGGCTGGTCACGAGACAGTGAATGGCTAACGATGACGGTACACGGTCCTCCCAATGGCGGTGAAGCACCCATCAACAGCCTGGTTTTTGATGTGGCGGCTATTCACGTCAGTCGGGAGTTTGCGGTAGATGCACTAATTGAGCAAGCCGGTATTTGGGCTAACCCGGCCTATTCACCGACCCAATACAATGCACTGAATTTCGAGGATTTCAAGATTGCCTATTTGCAGGCCCGCGATCCCTTGAACAGTGTGGGAACCGAGTATGATCTGGTGGTGGCAGATCGTGACGGCAGCAATCCACGTGCTATTTTCCCGGCGGCCAGTGACCTTGGAATGCGTCCCTTTGGCTATCGCTTACGTTCTGGCGGAGTCGGCTTTGATGGGGAATTCGTCTGGAGTCCGTCAGGGCGTCAGATTGCGGTGGTTTATCGCGAGGATTTGCGTATCGTGGATGTGGAAACTGGTTCGTCTCAGTTGGCAACGGCGGACGGTCAGGTTTCCGTGCCGCGCTGGATACCTTAATGCTCAAAAGAACCGCAACGATCTGGATGATTTTCGGAATCAGTATACTGCTCGTGATTGGGAGCATTGCTGTTGTTGTCGATCAGAATAACGAACAGGCGGCTGTCACTCGTGGCTGGGAATTGGCGACGCAGCAGGAAACAATGCCTCAACGTGGCCCGATTGCCGGTATTAATGTCGAATTAACCCAATATGCTCCCGACGAACTGGTGCAGCAGTTGGATAATATTGCTTCGTTAGGCATTACATGGGTGCGACAGCCATTCTATTGGGCTGATATCGAACCTGAACCCGACTTGTTTGACTGGGCGAGTTATGATCTTGTTGTAGCGGCCATTGCCGAGAACCCCCAATTGGAACTGATTGCAGTGTTGGATGGCACTCCAGCATGGGCACGGCACGAGTTGGCTCCCGAACATCCCTTTGCGCCTCCCGCCAGCGCCAGTCAATATGCCGAGTTTGCTATAGCTGTTGCTGGTCGCTATGCCGACACGATTGATTATTATCAGATATGGGATGAACCCAACCTGCGAAGTCATTGGGGAAACACCGACCCCAAGCCGGCACTATATGTGGCGATGTTGCAGACCAGCTATCCGGCGATCCACGCGGCAGATGCAACATCATCGGTCATTGCGGCGGCGCTGGCTCCCACTGTTGAACAAGGTCCGGAGAATTATAACGAGATCACCTATTTACGGGCGATGTATGAGCATGGCGCTGGCGAATATTTCGATGCGGCAGCGGGCAAACCCTATGGCTTCAATACTGGGCCGGATAATCGTGATATGGTGGATTTCTCGCGCATTATTTTGATGCGTGAGGAAATGGTCGCACAGGGTGATGGCAATAAACCATTGTGGGGCAGCAATTTTGGCTGGAATCATTTATCCGAAGATTGGATTGGGCCACCTTCCATCTGGGGACAGGTGTCGGCAGATGAGCAAATTCAATACACACGGATGGCTTATCAACGCGCTATCCATGAGTGGCCCTGGCTGCGAGGACTAATCTTGCAGCACTGGCAACCAGATGCCCCGCTTGATGATCCGATACAGGGTTTTGCTGTTGCGCCGCACATGGATCGCTGGCGACGGGATGGGCCGCTGGTCAACGAGACGCCATTGATGCCAGGGTTGTATCCCGTGCAAAATCCTTATGTCGTATTTGAGGGAGAGTGGCAGTTTGGGCCATTGGGAGCTGACGCGCTGCCCGTTGACCCGGAGCGGTCTGATGCAGAGTCACTCGAAAACACGGTAACCGTTCGGTTCTATGGCACCGATTTCGCCTTGCTTGTGCGGCGTTATAGTGTCATCACGGGTTACTATATTGTGATCATCGACGGTCAGAATGCCAATGCTTTGCCATTAAACCGGCAGGGCGAGTCGCACATCGTCCTTAAAGCTGTGCAGGACGGTGAGTCGCTTGACCTGATTGAAGTAGCAACGGGACTGGACGAAGGTGAGCATGTAGCGGTTATCAAACACCGTCCACGCCAGGGGGATGACGCTTGGGCATTGGCGGGAATTGCTGTGGCGATTGCGCCGGACGTATCCTCGTATGAACGGCTGCGGTTGGTGGCGTATGTGATAGGTACGTTGGGATTATTGGGCTTGCTAACGACAGCTTGGCGTGTGCCCTGGAAACTGATTCGCCTACCATCACGCCAAAGTGTGATAGATGCCGGTGATACAGGTTTGACGCTGTTGTTATCCATTATCCTGGTCGTCGGAGTAGCATTGTCATGGGGCGACACATTCACAAATTTCCTGCGCCGCGATCCACCTGCAATTCTGTTGACGCTGGCAACAGTGGGCGTGGCTTTCGTTTCGCCTCTGGTAATTATCACTTTTCTGGCGTTGCTGGCATTTGCAATTGTGGTGTTCAATCGTCCGGCTATGGGCCTACTAGCGGTCATATTCTGGTCGATGTTCTTTGCCTCAACGATAGAGGCTTATATACGTCTGATAACGGTTGTCGAAGCCATGCTTGTGATTAGTGCGGTTGCGATAGCCGGACGGGGCATCGTTGAACTTGCTCGCCATGCCCAAAAACATGATTCGGGACTGAGGACTTCCCTCGTGCAACATGTTTTGTCATGGCGGCTGTCGCGGCTTGATCTGGCGATGCTGGCATTTGTTGGCTTGTCTGTGCTGTCAATTGCCTGGGCGGATTTGCAAGCCGAGGCAATCCATGAGTTGCGGGTGATGATATTGGGGCCAGCCTTATTTTACCTGTTGCTCCGGCAGGTACGCCTGAGCCAGAACGAATTGGGATTATTGGTCGATGTAGTGATTATTGGGGGAACGTTGATTGCTGTGCTTGGCCTCCGGAATTATCTTACTGGCGCGGTTATCGAGACGGGAGATGGATCCCGTCGCTTGATCGCGGTCTATGGCTCACCTAACGCCGTTGCACTGCAATTAGGGCGTTGTCTCCCATTTGCATTGGCTTATGTCCTGATACCTGTAGGCGAGTGGCGGCGGGTTTTCGGTGGGGTGGCTGCTGCGTTGATGCTGGTAGCTTTCTTGGGGACGCAAAGTATCGGCGGTATACTGCTGGGGTTACCAATGATGTTGACCGTGATATTGCTGGGTTGGCAGGGACGCCGGATGTTGCCCTGGTTGGCGGGGGTGGCAGCTAGTGGCGCAGTGGCATTACTTCCGCTCTCACGGCTGGTTCCCCGTTTGCGTACTTTGACTGACTTCGATAACAGCACGACTTTTTTCCGCCTTAACGTCTGGCGGAGTACCGTTGAAATGCTGAAAGATTATCCCCTGACTGGGGTGGGCCTTGATCAATTTTTATATGCCTATCGCAGCCGCTATATTTTGCCCGAAGGTAGTGCCGACCCGGACCTATCTCATCCTCATAATTTCCTGTTGGATTATTGGGTGCGTCTGGGTGTATTTGGAGTCGTGATTGGTGTTTGGATACAGGTGCTTTTCTGGCGCGTGGCATTAGCTACTTATCGACGTGTGCGCGACGGCGATGATCCATTGCTGCTGGCTGTGACGCTCGGTGCGATGGGGATGATGGCCTATTTTCTGGCACATGGCATGGTGGATATTGGTGTTTTTTTCATCAATCTCAGCTATTTCCTGGTGCTGGTATTAGCCCTAATGCAGCGGGCGCTTCAGCTAGCGTCTGTTAACGAATAAAAGTAGAATTGGGTACAGTATTCAAGGAGAAACAAATTGCAATTTGTGGTTAATGGTTTGGCAATTGAATTGGTTGAAGGCGACATTGCCGAACAGGATACGGATGCCATCACCAATGCCGCGAATAGTTCACTGATATTAGGCGCGGGTGTCGCAGGGGCGATTCGGCGCAAAGGCGGCCCCAGCATTCAAGAAGAATGTGATAAAATCGGGCATTGCGAGGTGGGAAGTGCTGTCATCACGGGGGGCGGTAATTTGAAAGCCAGGTATGTCATTCATGCTGTTGGTCCACGGATGGGGGAGGGCGACGAGCATAATAAGCTGGTGAGTGCCATCCATTCGACATTGAACTTGGCTGAAAAAAACAAGTTGAAGTCAGTGACGCTGCCAGCTATCTCAACTGGCATCTTCGGTTTCCCATTGGGAGAATGTGCAAAAATCATGGCGAAGGAAATCATCGACTATTCGTTCGCCAATCGGCAACATTTACATCGTGTCGTCGTTTGTCTCTATGGAAATGCGTCGTATCGCACGTTTACTGACGCATTTATTCTCAAATTGGCGGACGTTGATGATTCATCTAAGGATGCAACATTAGTATTGGACTAAACTTGACTTGAAAGGGTAGTGACATTGCGCGTGGTGATTACAGGTGGAGCCGGATTTCTCGGCTCTCACTTATGTGACCGTTTTCTATCAGAGGGATATGAGGTTGTCGCCATTGACAATCTGTTGACCGGTAGTCTGGATAACATTGCTCATCTGGCGGGCAATGAAAGTTTCCGATACATCAAACATGATGTTTCAAATTTCATCTTTGTGGATGGGCCAGTCGATTATGTGCTGCACTTTGCATCGCCCGCCAGTCCGGTTGACTATCTCAGGTTCCCCATTCAAACCCTGAAAGTCGGCGCATTAGGAACGCACAACGCACTAGGTCTGGCAATGGCAAAGGGCGCTCGCTTTCTGCTGGCGTCTACCTCTGAGGTATACGGCGACCCACTGGTGCATCCCCAACACGAAGAATATTATGGCAACGTTAGCATTATCGGTCCACGCGGGGTTTATGATGAAGCCAAACGTTTTGCCGAGGCTATGACGATGGCCTATCATCGTATTCATGGCCTGGAGACTCGCATTGTTCGCATTTTCAATACCTATGGGCCACGGATGCGCTTGGATGATGGGCGAGTCGTGCCGAATTTCATTGGTCAGGCCTTACGCGAGGAACCCTTGACAGTCTATGGTGATGGCTCCCAGACTCGCAGTTTTTGTTATTGCGATGATTTGATTGAGGGCATTTACCGCTTGCTACACAGCGATTTTGTCGAACCGGTTAATATTGGCAACCCGCGTGAATTGACTATTTTAGAGTTCGCACACGTGGTGAATACGGTGACGGATAATCCCAGTGGCCTGGTGATGCAGCCAGAATCCCGTATCAAAGATGATCCACAGACGCGCCAGCCCAACATCACACGCGCTCGCGAAATTTTGAGGTGGGAACCTAAAGTTGAATTAACCGACGGACTGTATCGCACCATCGAGGCGTTCCGCAAGAAACAATCCTGATGGGACGTAATATGATTGCCCATCGAATGACGGATTGGGGATGGATACTGATTGCAGCTTTCAGTGGGTTGTTGGTTGCCACAATTCCATTTTCCACATCCGCTGTTCTGTTTGGGATGGTGTTGGTTAGCATTGCCGTCTTGATGGAGCCGGCGCTGGCATTGGTGTTGATGCTGACCCTCGCGCCTTTGAAGACGTTGATTGAAACTGAGACGGCGGTTGCACTTCCTTTTGATATTGGACAGTTGATGTTTGGGCTGGCGGTCATTGCATGGCTGACTCACAAGGTCGGTCAACGAAAGACATTCCTTTTCCCTCGTTTAATTCCGGTCTTTTTCCCTGTTCTGGCGTTTTGGGGCGCAACTACGCTGACTCTGCCGGGTGCATATGCGTTGGGCGCTGGGGTTAATGAATGGCTGAAATGGGCGGAAATCCTGGTACTGGTTTACATCGTTGCCGATTTTGCACATTTTCGCTGGCAATGGCTGGTATTTGGTGTAGTGTTGGCGGGGATGGTGCAGGCATTAATTGGCCTATATGAGTTTCGTGGAGGATCCGGTGCGCCTCATCTCTGGATTTTGGATTATCGCTATTTTCGTGCTTTTGGAACCTTTGGGCAGCCGAATCCGTTCGGAGCCTTTATGGGGCTGATTTTGCCGTTGGCGTTGGGAACCATGTGGGGATATTTTCTAGCACTGCGAGAGTCCTGGGATGATCTGGCCCTGCGTTGGATGAATAGCGCGTTGGTGGCATTATATGGCAGCATGGCAGCAATTATTCTGTTGGGGTTGCTGGTGTCTTGGAGTCGGGGCGCATGGATGGGCTTCGGGGCAGCAGCTTTGGTATTGTTATGGCTGGCTCCTCGTCGCTTGAAACACGGCACATTATTGTTGATGGGTGTTGGGTTGCTGGGAGGGGTGTTGTGGATAAATGGTCGTTTACCGCCGCAACTTATCGAACGTATCACCAGCTTCAGCGAGGATTTTACTGGTTTCGGCGATATGCGAGGCACAGTGATTAGTGATGAAAATTATGCGATAGTTGAACGACTGGCGCATTGGCAATCGGCAATGGAAATGGCGAACAACCGACCCTGGCTAGGGGTTGGGTTTGGCAACTACGAAGTAGCCTATCCGGATTTTGCTTTGGCAAATTGGCCCCTTGCATTAGGCCATGCTCATAATTATTATTTGAACCTTCTAGCCGAAACAGGAATCATCGGCTTGACAGTCTATGCTATCATGTGGGGACTCATCATTCATATGACATGGCGTATGCTGCGGATAACTCATCCGGTCGAACGCGGTATAGTATTGGGCCTGATGGGCGTCTGGACGCATATGCTGGTGCATAGCCTGGTCGATAAGCTATATGTCAATAATATTTTCCTGCATATCGGTGTGATGTTGGGCCTACTGGCTATCATGCAGATACGCACACAGGATAAAGAATGGTCGAAACAACCTCTCCTAAACCTATGAATATCTTAGACCGCCTCATTTGGATGGTCGCAGGGCACTTTGGTGACAAATCCAAAGAAGTTGAACGTTTCCTCAAGTTTGCCATCGTGGGCGTCTTCGGCGCTGTGGTCGATTTTGGAGTATTGAATGTGTTACAGTTGACGCTGTTGCCACCTTCTGGCTCCAATGAGAATGTGCATGTTGCGCTGGCAACCGGCATCGCGTTTACCTGTGCGGTCATCAGTAATTTTATCTGGAATCGCTATTGGACTTTTCCTGACTCACGTTCCAGGCCGCTTGGTGTACAACTCACTCAGTTTGCAGTAGTTAGTGTAGTCGGTCTATTGTTCCGGTTAGTGTTTGTCAGCGCCACCTACGGCCCGCTAGGCGACTTTGCACAGCGAGTGTTGCAAACTTCTGCCGATACGCAAGCCATCAATCAATTGGGTTCTAATATTGCCCAGGCGATTTCTATTCTGATCGTGCTGTTTTGGAACTTTTTCGCTAATCGCTACTGGACATACAACGACGTGGAATAAGCCAGATGGATCGGGTCGAGATCGCCAGCGAATCCCATGAACGGATAGATACAGGTAGACCTAATATCATTAATCGCTTGATCTGGGTCATTGCTTCGCGTTTTGGCGGCAAAGCTAAAGAAGTTGAGCGTTTCTTGAAATTTGCGGTGGTCGGCACTATCGGTGCTATCATCGACATTGGTATGCTGAATCTGCTGCAAAGTACCATTCTGTCACCATCTGGCCCCCATGAACTGATACATGTGCGTGTAGCAACTGCGACAGCTTTTACAGCCGCTGTGACCAGCAACTTCATCTGGAACCGTTACTGGACTTATCCTGACTCGCGTTCGCGACCAATCATTCTCCAACTCGTCCAGTTTTTCATTGTAAATACCGTCGCTGTTGGATTTCGCCTGGTGTTGGTGAGTCTGACTTACAGCCCACTCGGTGAGTTGGCCTATGAGCTTGTTCCCAATGTGGATTGGGATGAGACGGTGCAAAATCAGGTTGGTACGAATATTGCTCAGGCAATGGCGATGGTCATTGCAATGTTCTGGAACTTTTTCGTCAATCGTTATTGGACATATAGTGACGTTGACTGACCTCCCGACTATTGGTATTGACTATACTGCTGCTTATGAGCAGGGGGCGGGTATTGGGCGACTCGTCCGTGATTTAATTGCTGCTCTGGCACAGGCGGATACCCAGACGCCGTATAAACTATTTGTGGCCGGAGCCACACAACACCAATTACCGTCCAATCCAGGATCCAATTTCCGCTGGAAACCGACTCGTGTGACGCCATTGTGGTTTGCTCGTTTGTGGTATCGAGCGCGGTTATATTGGCCCATACAATGTTTCACAGGGCCAGTGGCGCTGTATCATGCGACGGACTTTACACTGCCGCCGACATGGCCCGGCACGAAAACCATTCTCACTGTACATGATCTGTCCTATGTACGAGCGCCAGAAACCGCGCATCCCATTTTGAAAGCGTATTTAGATCGGACAGTGCCCTGGTCGGTACGGCGAGCCACGCATGTCATTGCCGATTCGCACGCGACCAAAGATGACCTGGTTGAGTTATACGATACGCCACCAGAGAAGATCACAGTATTGCTCAGTGGTGTGAATCCGAGTTTGAAGCCTGTGACAGATCGCACCGTATTAGAAGCTGTGCGGCGTAAATATCATATTCCCCTGGATATGCCTTACATATTCTCGATTGGCACAGTCCAACCCCGCAAAAATTATGAGCGTCTAATGGAAGCCCTAGCCCAACTAGGCCCGACGTTTGAGGACGTACAGTTAGTCATCGCTGGCGGCAAAGGGTGGCTGGATGCGCCGATTTTCAAGAAAGTTGGTGAGCTGGGTCTGGAAGACCGTGTGCATTTCATCGGTTACGCCGATGATGTGGATGTTGCTGCACTGTATAGTGATGCCGTTTGTACCGGTTATGTTTCCCTCTATGAAGGATTTGGCTTTATTGTGATAGAATCAATGGCGTGCGGGACGCCAGTCATCACTTCCAATGTGTCATCCTTACCGGAGGTCGCTGGCGATGCCGCGCCGATGGTTGACCCGTATGATGTAGATGCCATTACCGAAAGCCTGCGCTCTGTTTTGAAGGATCAAGCATTGCGTGATGATCTTATCGAGAAAGGGTTTCGGCAAGCAGAAGCATTTACTTGGGAAAAATCCGCCCAGCAATTGGTCGAAATCTACCGTAAAGTGTTGGAGGTGTAGTGCCTTGAATTCCAAAATTCCCTCAGATTCCTGTATAACTTTGAGCCGCCTAATGGGGCCACAGGATGCTAACGGACATGGTAATGTGCATGGTGGCGTGATTATGAAAATGGTGGATGAAGCTGGGGCATTGGCGGCGATGCGACATGCTGGTGGGTCGGTTGTCACGGTTCAGATCGACTCGATGACGTTTCGCAAACCCATCTACATCGGCCATCTAGTCATTATCAACGCTGAGTTGACTTATGTCGGACGAACCTCTATGGAAGTGCGTGTTGAAGTGTTGGCCGAACACCCATTCCAGGCAGGCGACATCGCCAACACCAATCTGGCGTATGTTGTCTATGTGGCGATTGACGATGATGGTAGGCCGCGTGAGGTTCCGCCATTGGTAGCTGAGGATGAGGTGCAGGCACATCGCATGGAACAGGCCAAAGAGCGCCAGGAATTTCGCAAGCAACAACAGCGTGCCGAGAAGCACATTAGCCGGATGAATGGTGAGAGTTAATGGGGAGGCACGCGGATGTCTGACACAGGCCCATTGCCAGAGTTAAAAGGTTCCGCGTTGCTGGACATTCTGAACAATGTCGGGGCGCGTCGTGTGTTGCGAATGCCTTCCCGCAATGTGTTGGGTTTTGCAGAAAACTTACCCTTCCCGTTCATTGCGGTCGTGGGCCAGAATGAGATGCGGTTTGCATTGCTGTTGGCACTGATTAACCCGGCGGTAGGGGGAGTATTGCTCATTGGGCCGCGAGGGGTTGGCAAAACGACCTGCGTGCGGAGCCTGACCGGAATTTTGCCAGATGTACTGGTTCTCGATAAGGATGTCGATATTCCGCTAGAGGAAATGGACGGCCCGCCACCCATGCACTACGAGCGTGTGAAGTTGATTGAACTGCCGCTGAATGCCCGGTTGGAGGATGTGGTGGGTGGTATCAATGAACGCGTTGCTGTTCAACAGAGCAAAGTCCGCCTGGAACGTGGGATTTTGTCGCATGCCGACCAGAACTTGCTATATGTCGATGAGGTGAATTTGCTTGATGATCACGTGGTGGATGCGATTCTGGATGCAGCGGCGCAGGGTAATTATACCGTTCGGCGTGGAGCCATGTCCGGCACATTTCGATCCCGCTTTGTTCTCATTGGTTCCATGAATCCCGAAGAAGGCCAGCTTCGTCCACAGATTATGGATCGTTTCGGGTTACGCGTGATTGTTTCGGGCTTGGTGGACAAAGAAGAGCGCCTGGAAGTTTACCATCGTGTGCGTGCCTATCGAGAGAATTCGGAAGTATTCTTACAGGAATGGGCCGAGGAAACCGCACTGATCCGCGAAGAAGTAGGGTTGGCTCGTGATTTACTCAAGGAAACGACGATCAGCGATGAAGCCTTGAATATGGGTATTGAGCTGGTACGAAGATTGCGTATCGAGTCCAATCGTGCTGAGTTTACGCTGTTTGAGGCTGCCCGCGCTCATGCCGCCGCCGATGGCCGAGATGTGGCTGATGAACGAGATATTCGTTTCGTGGCTCCGTTAGCATTGCGCCAGCGCCGTAGCGAGTTCATGATGAAATTTCTGGATTATCAACAGCAAGAAGAAAAAGAGATTCAGGATACATTGGATCGGTTGAGTTCATGACGCGCTGGATACTGACGTGCATTCTGTTGGCAATGGCTGCCTATCACATGCCCTGGCAGGTACACGAAGCTGCCGTATTTTCTAACAATGCTCTTGATCTGGCGGAAGGCATCAGTTTACACCCTGATGTTCAGGCTGAATCACCCAAACTGTATACCAGTATGCTTTTGCGCCTGCCATTGGTTTTCCTGGCTGTTTTGACAATACTGACAGCAGGACGATTATCGTCAGAGGCATGGCGGTGGTTGTGGCGTGGGGTTGCCGTCTTGATGGTGTTACGCCTCAATCCACCCGTTGAGTTTTACCCCTGGGGTGGTGGATCTGAAAACGATCAGCAATTGGGAATGATGATGGTAGTTGGGTTGGCGATACTCGGCGGTTTGATGCTGACTGGGCGCTGGATGGTGCGTGTCTATCACCCGTTGATGCTATTGTTGGTAGCCATAATGCTGTTGGTGGCTTTTGGCGGCTACCAGCGAGCGACAGATATACTCGACCGGATCATGTTAGAAACAACAATGGGCGGCGGTTTCGTGTTATTTATTGCTGCCGGAATCGTGATGGCAGGCTTGGTCGCTTGGGAATGGTGGCAGGTTCGTACTCCTAATATTAAGGCCGGATTGAGATTTCGACCTGCGTTCCGTCAAATCCATCGTATAGGGTAATTTCCACAATAGCACTGTCTGGCGAAATATAGGTCAGGGTAACACTCCCCAGATCATAGTATGGCTCGCCCACAGCCTCGAAGCCAGCTGTGTCTAGTGTTTCTTGATGAAATGCAATGAGCGTTTCCAGCGTTTGGTTGGTCAGATAGAAACCTGTATCCTCACGAGTGATCCACTCTACACTCGGCTCGAAAATAGCAACATCCTGGACATTCGGTGCTTCACAGGCCGTGGGTTTGTGGAAATCGTAGGTGATTGGACCAGGGATCGTGGTGTAGGTATAACGCAGATTTCCCTCAACCAATGTTTCATTGGCATAGAATTGGCCGTTTCCCTCAAATGTAAAATATACGACGCGGTTATCGGCGGGTATCAGGTGAAGTTCAATCGTACCCTGTTCAATGCCAAAACTTGAAAAATCATCTAGAGCATAACGAGCGACTTGTTGTTCACCAAATTCAGCATCCGGATACACTCGCGGCAGCGGCGGCAATTCCTGGAAGGTATTGCTGGGGAAGGGCAGTTGGGCACTCAGTCGGTTGATAGCAGGGGTCGATCCTGAGACATTCTTACCACACGAAGTCTGCTGGGTAGTAGGAAAGTGAACATAGGTATATAGATTGCGACGTAAATATACCAGTTCGCTTTCGATTTCAGTTTGCGCGGTATCAGTATTAATCATGTCAAACAGAAGTAGATCACCAGTAGCCTGAGCCTGGCTATGATAGGCAGGTGGGTCTGGCTGAATGGCGACTTGATTAACAAGGCTAACCGCCACCGACTCGTCATCTTCATCCACACCCTCAAAGTCGTAGGTCACGGTGAATTGCGATGCCTCGGTTCGGGGAATGCCGAGCAGCTCAACGATGTAACTATCTGGCGCTTCGATTGGATCAGTTCCATCTTGAGCATGAACTAGCATAGGGAATAGTGTCAGAATCAATGCAATGCAAATTGGAAAAAGACGACGCATATAGCCTGCCTTTGGTATCGATGATGTCGCCAATTGGACGTTGCAAATGAGGACAAAATTACCCCACAATCAGGAATCAAAAAAGGGCAGTGGGGCTGCCCTCTCTTTGCCAGAGGTCGTGGGTGACTACATCTTCTCTTCAATGAACTTGATTGCTTCACCCACCGTGCGAATATTCTGGGCTTCTTCGTCAGAAATTTCGCCACCAAATTCTTCTTCAAAACGCATAATTAGTTCGACCAGATCCAGCGAATCGGCTTCCAAATCTTCGCGGAAACTGGCGGCGGGAGTGATCTTATTTTCTTCTACTCCCAACAATTCGGCAATAATCTCGACGACTTTTGCTTGCGTATCGGACATGGGTTTCCTCCACTCAATATGGTTGATCTGATGTTACATGATTATGACGTTTTCTGTTTCATTGTGCCAGAAATGCCAGATGACTTTCTGTCACTAACATTTAATTCATCACTATAATATTTTGCAGCGACGACAGGCTATCCTACCACATTTGTTGTATACAGCAAGGCTTGTAATGCGCCATTTTACCTGAAACACTATAATGCCGCCAAATCTGTTGGTGAGGATAAAGGCGCATCTGTGGTAAAATCTGAACCATCAAAAAGAGAGAACTCTCCTAACGGCACTGGAGCAGCATTCCTCGGTGTAAGCCCGAAAAGCTCCTGAATCATTCAGGGGGAGCCGCTACATGGCAAAATGATATGCAATAAAGAGTTTTGCCAATCCACACAAATCTAGGAACACGAACTGATGTCAAAAGTTACGGGGTCATCGAATCCCACCGAGCGCCGCAAAGAAGAACATATCCGTGTCAACCTGGAGGAGAATGTCCAGTTCCCAAACCTGACGACTGGCCTGGAACGCTATGCTTTCATGCACCAGGCATTGCCAGAAATCAATCTGGCGGATGTTGATACCCGGCTCACCTTTTGGGGGAAGCAATTAGCAACCCCGCTGTTCATTTCATCCATGACTGGTGGCACGTCTCTGGCACAACAGATCAACATCAACCTAGCGACGGCTGCTCAGGAACGCGGACTGGCGATGGGGCTGGGATCACAGCGAGCGGCACTTGAAGATTCTTCCCTGGTCGAAACCTTTCAGGTTCGCAAAATTGCGCCTGATATTCTGCTCTTTGCGAACCTGGGAGCTGTTCAGTTGAATTATGGCTATGGTGTGGATCATTGCCGTCGGGCAGTGGAGATGGTCGAAGCCGATGCCCTAATTTTGCATTTCAATGTGTTGCAGGAAGCCGTGCAGCCCGAAGGTGATGGCAACTTTGCCGGATTACTCAAGAAGGTCGAGGATGTGTGCGCGAATGTTGGAGTGCCAGTCATCGCCAAAGAAGTTGGGTGGGGCATATCAGAGCGTGCGGCGGCCATGCTGGTTGAGGCCGGCGTGCGGGCAATAGATGTTGCGGGTTCGGGCGGCACATCTTGGAGCGAGGTCGAGTATCATCGCGCGCCAGATGCCTTTCATGCACGGGTGGCGCGTAGTTTTGCAGATTGGGGCATTCCTACGGCGGAAAGCATTCAGCATGTCCGCAGAGTTGCATCGAATGTGCCAGTGCTGGCAAGCGGGGGCCTACGTGATGGTATTGATGTTGCCAAGTCGATTGCGTTGGGCGCGACGTTAGCGGGAATGGCCGGGCCGTTCCTGAAGGCTGCCGCGCAATCTGTTGAGGCTGTCCTGGAATTTGAGCGCGAAGTGACTACTCAATTGCGAATTGCGATGTTGTGTACTGGCGCAGGCGATTTATTCACACTATCCCAGATGCCGTTGATGAAGCGTTAGGGCGACAGAATCGCTTCGGCATCGCGCAAGGCATCTCCGGCTGCCAAAGCCGCTCGCAATCCCTGGTCAATTATTTCTGGTGGGGGATGGGGGCGTGGATTTTGGCACTCCGCCTCCCACAGCCCGACGGCCCGATCAATTTCCACAGCCGCCCGGAACAGTGCATCCATTCCCGTGACGGCTTCAGGCGGCACATTGACCTCAACGATGGTTGTGCATGAAACCGGCTGCCCTGCCTGTAAATCTTGCCAGACGGTTTCGATCTGTTCCTGTGACTGACGCAGTGCCTCATATTGAAATTCTAGTGTCTCGCGTAAAGCGGGATCCAGGGTTGGTGCAGATTGATCTTCGGCAGTAGGCGTAAGCGTAGAGAGGATAGCATTTTCCTCGTCTTCGGAGTCTCCACCGCAGGCGATCAGGATGAGGGCTAGTAATATAAACAGTAACAAATATCTCATGATTCTTGCTCAACCAAAAAGTGTTGGAAAACATAGTTGCTGATCAGCCGTGCTGCACGAGTTAATTTCAGATAATCACCATCTTGCGTTAATAGTCCTTTGGCGATCAATGTGTTGATTTCTTGGGCAAAGCGATCCTGGACGCGTTCCTCATAACGTGCTTCAAATGCATGTAGCGACAACCCTTCGTCTAATAGGCGCAGGCCCATAAACAGCGTCTCCCCCATATCCGTCTCGCGCTCAATCGCTTCAGCTTTGATGGTCGCCGGAGTTTGTGGGAAAGCGTGTTGCGTTGAGTTCTGCAGACGCTCGATATAGAGTTCGGGGCGCATAGCGTTGACTGTGCGCGTCATGGCGGCATAGCCGTGTGCCCCAGCCCCCAGACCCAGATAGGGCAAGTTGCGCCAATATTGTAGATTATGGCGACACGCCTGATCGGGCAAGGCCCAGTTACTGATTTCGTATTGAATGAATCCGGCGTCTTCCAGTATATCAGTGGCATCTTCGTACATATCCGCTACCAGATCAGAATCGGGCGCTGTTAGTTCGCCATATTTGACCTGGCGAGTCATGGGCGTGCCCGATTCCAGGCTCAGGGCATACAATGAAACATGATCGGGCGACAGCGCCAGGGCTTTGCGTAGGCTTTCTCGCCATGCTGTCCGAGTTTGGTGTGGAGCGCCATAGATCAAGTCCAGATTCAAGTTATCGAAGCCCGCTCGCCGCGCGTCGGCTACGGCTTGTTGGGTTGCAGAAAAATCATGCAGGCGTCCGAACAACTGAAGTTCGGATGCGTGCGCCGATTGCATCCCGATGCTCAGGCGCGTGATGCCTGCCTCTCGCAACGCTGCCAGTTTGGGATAGTCAATCGTCCCAGGGTTAGCTTCGAGTGTCACCTCCAATGAGGTGCTGATGGCGAAGTGATCATGCACCGCCTGTAGAATCTGTGTGATATGCTGGGTTGTCAGCAGACTGGGGGTTCCTCCGCCAAAGTAGACAGTATGTGCCTCTAATCCACTGAAATGGCTGATTTCCTGAATGAGTGCTTGTACATAATCGTCAAGCAGGTCATCCAGGTCAGTGTAAGTGTTGAAAGCACAGTAAGTACATCGGACACGACAGAACGGGATATGAATGTAAAGTGCGTAGGGCGTGTCGATCTGCAAGATTGGCAGGGATTCCTATGACTGTTTTTGCTTCTTTTCTTTAGCTTTGATCTCGCGTTTCAGACGATTGAAGTGTTTTTTAGCGAGTTTGTGGCGCTTATCTTTGTCATTGGTGGTCTGCATGGCATTGTCTAGGTCATCACGAGCACGTTCCAGGTTGCCGAGGGCATAGTGGGCAGCAGCGCGGGTGAAGAAGATCTCATGGCGCAACGGCGCGAAACGTTGGGCGGTCGAGAGATGCTCAATCGCTTCATCGTAATTCTTGCGGCGAAAGGCCAGTAGTCCCTGGACATAGTGTACCAGCCATTGCCGGGCATCTATTTTGAGAGCATGATCCAGGTCTTCTTTGGCATCATCTTCCTGCTTCATCTCGATCAAGATCATCCCGCGTGTGGCGTATAGTTCGCCGTTGCGCGGGTTGTCATGGATGGCTTCATCTAGATCGGCCAGTGCATCATCCAGTTTCCCTTTTCCAAAGAAATCTAGCCCGCGCTCCAGGTGGCGTTCCCATAGGGATAGAGGTTGCCCGTGCGAGATGCGAGCTTTGGGGGCAAAGATGCGCTTGCGTCGTCGTCTGAACATGGTCTACAATTCGCGAAATTGATAAAGCTGACCGTCAGTAAAATCGCGTTTGCGATAGTATGCACGAGTTCCAATGGCTGAAATCACCGCCAGTTGACGATAGCCTTTTTCCGTAGCGATTTCAACCGCACGTTCGATCAAGCTGGTTCCTAATCCAGTATGTTGCGCTTGGCCCGATGCGGCCTCGCCGAGTTGCAGCGATTGTCCATAGACATGCACTTCGCGGATCATCGCAGCATCTTCAAGTTCGGGGGTGATGGGTGATGCAGTGGGCAAAGCCAGCCGCAAGAAACCAGCGATCTGTCGATTGGGCGTGATATATTGCAGAAAAACTTCCTCGCCACAACTGCTGGTATAACAGATTTCATCGAGCGATAGGGTTTCAGGTTCCACCGACCGGTTGCGGATTTCCCGCATCCGAATATCACCACTACGTAATCCGCGTGCTTTTAGTTCGGCCTCGGCATACTCACGAAAATTGGTCAGCTTGTTACCAACTACAATATCCGTCGATGGAATATCACGCACGACCCG
This sequence comes from Aggregatilineales bacterium, assembly GCA_965215855.1. Classification (GTDB taxonomy): domain Bacteria; phylum Chloroflexota; class Anaerolineae; order Aggregatilineales; family J027; genus J027. The sequence continues at coordinate 3,288,204 of CBDCER010000003.1, forward strand.
CGTCAAGCGGCAATATTCAGGCGTGTTGGCGAGGACAGTGGTTAGAACCTCTAATAGTTCCTCGTGGGTATAGGGCTGCCATAATCCCTGCTCGTGATATTGCATCAATTCGGCGCTTTCGATCAATGAACAGGGATAGATCTTCAGTTCATCAGGCCGAAAATCAGGATCATCGAACATTCTCGCATAGTCAGTAACATCCAATGAAGGCGAAGAGCCATAGAGGTTTGGCATCCAATGAGCATGGATCTTAAAACCCGCCTGCCGCAGCAACTTGACCGCTCGTCGCGTCGCTGCTACATCGTGCCCGCGTTTATTAGCGGTCAGCACATCATCATTCAGACTTTGGAAACCAATTTGGACTTTGGTGCAGCCCAGACGTCGTATGCGTAGCACTTCCTCCACGCTGATGTGGTCGGGGCGCGTCTCGATCACCAGCCCCACCGAGCGACAAACTGCCGTTTCGTTTTCGCGGTGGATGGCTTCTAATTCATCCCAGGTGGCGAATTCGGTAACTGGCGTGCGCTCCACGACGCCCTGGGCGATGGCCTGGGCCTGTTCACGGGAACGATACATTTCATCACTGTAGATATTTTGCACCACTTGATTGTATGCTTGTGTCCCGGCGTTGATGGTCGCCTGCGTAGTATTGCGGATTGGATGCAACTGTGAATATTCTAGCAGTGCAGTTTCCACCTCGGCGGTGTGGTCTATACCGTTGCCAAAGTCGTGCATGGCGTCGAAAATGCGCTTGATGAACCAGATTTGATAGGTTTCGGGGTAGAATGACCATGTGCCACCCAGGATAATGATTTCAATCTTGTCCGTTGGGTGACCGATGTCTCGATAAGCCGTCAAACGGGCATAGGTTTGCAGATAGGGATCGAAGCTGTTGTTTTCAGCCCGCTGTGCCCCCGGCTCGTCAGCCAGATAGCTCTTCGGCATTCGTACATCATTCGGACAGAAGATGCACTTGCCAGGGCAGGGGAAAGGCTTAGTCAGCACAGTCAAGGGCGTGACACCCGAACGCGTCCGCACTGGCTTCCGGCGCAGGCGCTCTAGCATTGTGGGGTCGAAGGGAGGCAGGCCATTGGTTCCGGCAAATTCACGATAGGCACGAATCAACTCATCGCGGCGAAAGAAACCTTTGCCATCTTTGGGATATTTTCTGAGGATTTTGTTCAATTGCTTCAATGAGAAATCGGGTGATGCCACAATTTCCTGTAGAATAGCAATTAATGGCTCACGATAGCGTGCAAGTTTTTGCATACCTGAATCCCATGGATAAAGAAACGATTCATCGCCTGAACGACCTTAATCGGCAATTCTACAAGATTACTGCTACCGATTTCAACCAAACGCGGAACCAGCCCTGGCCGGGTTGGCTTGAATTGCTGCCTTATCTTCGCTCACCGTTGCGCGTCTTGGATGTTGGCTGTGGCAATGGACGCTTTGGGCTGTTTTTGGCTGAAAACCTGGGGCCAGAAATCATGTATCATGGCCTGGATAACAGCCCGCAACTATTGGGTTTTGCTCGCCAATCCTTGACAGACGCTGGCATCAACTTCCAACTCTCGCACTATGATATCATCACCCAACCATTGTCAGCAGGCAGCGAATACGATTTGGTGACGTTGTTTGGTGTCTTGCATCATATACCAGGATACCAGAATCGGATGGAATTGATGCGAGCGATAGCGCAACTCGTTGCGCCAGACGGTTTTTTAGCATTTGCTTGCTGGCGTTTCTACGAGATTTTGCGTTTTCGCCGCCGTATTATTCCCTGGCCGGAGGATTACTCTGTCGAGCGCCATGATTATCTACTGGATTGGCAACGAGGCGAGACGGCGTTGCGTTATTGCCACTATGTTGATGATATTGAACACGCGGCATTGGTAGAATCCACCAGATTGACTGAAGTCACAACCTATCGCGCTGATGGCAAAACAAACGATCTCAATTGCTATAGCTTAGTCCAGAAAGCCCAAAGCTGAGGCCAGTGCCAACGTCACCAACAATGACGTGATGAGCAACACCCAGGCAATCAACCGCCCCGTCTGCTCTGCCGACAGGATGTTGAATTTCGTCTTGCGCTCGACATTGCCCAACAAGTCCACCCGCATGTCCAGGACTTCATTTCCCTTCACCAAGCGTACACCATACAACGGTTTAGCAGCAATGCGCCAGCCCCCAGCTATCAATTGTTCGACTTCCGGACGCAGGATGTTTTCAGCTTCTTCAGGCGAGATTACGTCTTCATCTGTGACGTCTGGGCGATCTTTCACACCATTTATCCTTCCTGATTGGTTTGCGCCGCTATTGTAGCACAAACCCCAAAATGTACTTCGTGGTAAGCTAGAGTCATGAGCGATGATAACCTTATTTCACTGGGCGCTGATGCCAATAATTTGCCGACCCGTGCCGATGCGGTACAAAATCGTGCTGACATCTTGCAAGTTGCCCAACGCCTGTTTCAACAACACGGCGTTGAGCAAGTGTCGATGTCTCAGATCGCTCGCGAAGCCCAAGTCGGCAAAGGAACCCTCTATCGTCATTTTCGCAGCAAACCCGAATTATGTCATGCACTGTTAGATAACGAACAACGTGCCTTCCAAGATCGCGTATTTTGCCAATTGCGCGATTCGTCTGAGGCTCCCGTTGATAAACTGCGTTGGTTCTTGCGACAGGCCTATGATTACACTGGTGAACACATTGATTTGCTGTTTGAAACCACACAGGGGCGGGTTGCTCAGGGTCGCCTTGAATTAGATCATCCGGCTCATCACTGGCAATGGATGACCATTCGCGGTTTGTTGATGCAAATAGAGATGAACGGCGATGTTGAATATATGGCCGATGTCTTCTATGCACAATTAGACTCGCGCTTCTACTATTTCCAGCGTTATGTGCGCGGCTACGAACATGAACGTTTGGTAGACGGCGTCCTTGATCTCGTGAATCGCCTTTTCTCCTGATTTTAACTTTCTCATCAATCTCTAATTTGACAACCGGACACCAGTCCGTTTATGATTTTCGAGTAAAACGGACTTTCGTCCGGTTATCGTCAAAATGAGGAGGAAAACAATGGCACGCTGGAAGTTTGATCCCGCACATTCAGGTGCAGATTTTACAGTACGACACATGATGGTCTCGAAAGTTCGGGGCACATTCTCCGGTATCTCTGGTTGGTTGGAATTTGATGAAGATGCACCAGAGAACTCGCAGATCGAAGCTCAAATTGATGTGAACACCGTCAATACACAGGTCGAAGACCGCGACAATCACTTGCGTTCGGCTGATTTCTTCGATGTTGCCAATTATCCGACCATGACTTTCAAGAGCAAGTCGATCAACCTCACAGGGGATGATTCAGGTCAGGTGACGGGTGATCTCACCATTCGGGGCGTGACTCGCGAAGTGACGTTCAATGTCGAATACTTCGGTCAGACGACCAGTCCTTACGGCGATCAACGGGCCGGATTCAGCGGTGCAGTCAAGATCAACCGTGAGGATTTTGGCCTGACATGGAACATGGCATTAGAAGCTGGCGGCGTACTGGTTGGCAAGGATGTGCAGATCAACGTTGAACTTCAGGCCATCAAGGAAACAGTTGGTGAACCTGCCTGAGCCATCAAAACTGATCATTATCTAATAACAAAAGGCCCCCTGATGCAGATTGGGGGCTTTTGTGTTGTGGAAAAGTCGGGGGAATTAGGGTTGGGAACGAATCCAGGCGATGATCGCATCAATGTCCGCGTCGGTCATATTCCCGAAGGCAAAAGCTGGCATAAAGAACACCGGCTCGCCGTCAGGTTTGATACCGTCGTGGAGTAGTGTTTGCAGTTCCTCATCGGTCCACTCACCCATTTCCGACTGTGCCAGTGAGGGTAGCTGGAAAGCACCGAATTCACTGTGGACTGTGACCTGGCCGATAGCCGGTCCTGTCGGGTCTAATTGCCCTTCTTCAGTAACTGAACCATGACAACGAACGCAGGCTGTGACATGGCTCGCCAGATATGTACCGTACTCAAGCTGATCGTCCATGTTCGGAGCGGGGAATTCGGCATCAGGATCAATCTCTGGCACGGTTCGTACATCCTCCCGTGTGCCTTCGTAAATCGTGGCTTCGGCGATTTCATTCTCTTCCGGTTCCAGGGACCGCAGATAGGCAATAATGGCGGTCATGTCTTCATCTGACATATCCGCGTAAGCAGCATAGGACATGGGCGGTAACAGCGTCGTCCCGTCGGGGCGCACGCCATAACGGATAGCATTCTCGATTTCCTCATCGGTCCAGTCCCCAAGCACGGTCAGGTTGGGAGCAACAACAGTTCCCCAGGGTTCGTAGGCAAATTCAAGACCACCGGCGAGACTGGCGTTCAGGGGATCGGTGTAAGCAGCACTATAGTCACCATAGCCAATATGACAACTTTGGCAGGCTGCAACAGCCTGAACCAGATATTGCCCCTGTGCAACCAGTTCATCCTCATCACTAACGCCACCACCGTCGCCGGGTTCTTCGGTTTCTGCGGGGTCTTGTGCGAAGGATTGGCCGGGTTGTTGAATTGCCAACGAAAAGATGAGAATCACTCCCCCTATAATCATCAGTAGAGGTACAATAGTTTTCAATAATGGTTTATTTGTTTGCATATGTGCCTCCTCATTGATACGACGATTTGTTTATTTTAGAGGTGCTGCCGTTTTTGCGAAGAAACATGAGCGTTTCATTAATAGTGCTGAAAGGCAAAGACCGGTCATGAGTAGAGCTGAAACACTGGATTTCATTCGTAGTCACCCGAATGTAACTGTACTGATTGTAGGGGCCGGTGTGAACGGGATTGGGTTATTCCGTGATCTTGTATTGCAAGGTATTGACGTATTGCTGGTAGATCGTGGCGACTTTTGCTCTGGAGCCAGCGCCGCGTCGTCTCACATGGCGCATGGTGGCCTGCGCTATTTGGAGAATGGTGAATTTCGTCTGGTGCGTGAAGCTCTCCGCGAGCGAAACCTGTTGCTGCAAAATGCACCGCACTATGTCAAGCCTTTACCGACTACAGTACCAATTTTCGGCTGGTTGTCCGGTTTATTCAATGCGCCATTGAAATTCCTGCGTCTGCGGGATAGACCAGGGAATCGAGGGGCATTGGTCATCAAAATTGGGCTGACGCTCTATGATTGGTTTGCCCGGCACTACCGATCCATGCCACGCCATAAGTTCATGCTACGCAAGAAGTCGTTGGAATTACGCCCCAAACTGAACTCCGATATTGTCTGCACGGTGACATATTACGATGCCTGGATGCCAAGCCCTGAGCGTATTTGTGTTGAAATGGTTTTGGATACTGAGGTAATGTCGCCCGATGCGCGTGCGGTGAATTATCTGAGTTTGGTGGAGGGAGCCGGAGATACAGTTACATTGTGCGATGAACTTTCCGGTGAGATGTTGGACATCAAGCCGCAGATTGTGGTGAATGCCGCCGGACCCTGGATTGACTTTGCCAATGGTGCTTTGCAACAACAAACACGCTTTATCGGCGGCACAAAAGGCTCGCATCTGGTCGTCGATCACCCTGAATTGCATGAGGCCACGCATGGCAGCGAGATGTTCTTTGAAAACAAAGATGGCCGCATCTGCCTGTTTTTCCCCCTACAAGACCGTGTATTGATTGGCACAACCGACATTCCTATCGAGAATCCCGACGATGCAATGTGTACTGAAGAGGAAGAGGATTATATTCTGGGGACGCTCCGACTAGTTTTCCCAGATATGCACGTTGATCGTTCGCATATCGTCTTCAAATTCAGTGGTGTGCGTCCCTTACCCTATAGTGATGCTGAAACACCCGGCCAAATCAGCCGTGACCACAGCATTGAGATCATGGAACCCGGCAATGGGATAGCCTTTCCAGTTTACTCATTAGTTGGCGGCAAGTGGACGACATTCCGTGCCTTTGCTGAACAGACGGCTGACAAGATTTTGGAACGTCTGGGAAAGCAACGCCAGAGCAGCACCGAACATATGGCAATTGGCGGAGGGAAAGGGTTTCCGCGTAGCAACATTGATCACCAGCAATGGCTAGCGGCGTTGCGACAGAAAACAGGCTTGGCCGAAGATCGCTTGCAAATATTGTTGGAACGTTATGGTACACGGGCTGAAATTGTTGCTGACTATTTGGTGGCTGGAGATGACAGTGCCTTGCAACACCAACCTGACCATAGTCGCCGCGAAGTTCTATTCCTGGCCGGGCAAGAGAAAATCATTCATCTAGACGACCTACTGTTGCGTCGGACTTCACTGGCGATGCTGGGTAAAGTAACTCAGTCTTCGCTGGAAGAAATTGGTCAGGTCGTAGGCGAAGGGTTAGGGTGGTCAACTGAGCAAAAAGAGCAAGAAATTCAACGTACTGCTGAGTTGCTGACGAATCATCACGGTATGTCTTTATGACCCAGGATCGTTGGTTGCGCCGCAAGTGGACATTCTGCGCCTATGGAAAGAAAGTGGTTTTCATCAAGAGTCGCAGCGAACGTACCGAACATGTCTTGATGAAAACCTTTCTCTGGGCTTTGTATCTGCCACAATACCCGATGCTCAGAGTCGAGACCCGTATTGGAGATCGTTATAAGCCAGATGTTGTGGCGCTAGACGATGAAGGGTATCCTGTTTTTTGGGGCGAGGCGGGACAGGTGGGGGTCCAGAAGATACGCTCATTGCTACGGCGTTATCCCCAAACCCATTTTGCGATGGGTAAATGGCACACCAATCTCAACCCCCATATTGAGATTGTCCAGAACGCACGCGAAGGGAGTCATCATACGGCTCCCTTCGACTTCATCCGCTTTGCCAATCGCTGTGCCGAGCGTTTCATTGATGATGTCGACCACATTCACATCAATTTTGAGGATGTGGAGTGGTATCGCCTGGAATGAGTTTGATTAATCTTCAATCATGATCGTGTTCCCATGCTGCCAAAAACGCTTCGGGATCGAAATTGTCTTGATTTTCTACCCACGTCTTCAGTGCAGCAATTGCCAATGGAGTGCCAATGGATCTGAGAACTTTAGCGGCAAGCACGCCCACACTGCTTCCTCCAAAATAATGTGTTTTCCCGCTGTCGGTCAAGTGCCGCACCAACACCGGAACCGCTCGTGGATCACCAATTTCACCTAGCGCATACACTGCACTTTGTCGTCCTAAAGGATCATCCTCGGCGGCTTCATTTTGTAGGTAAGCAATCAGAGACTTTACCGCCCGCGCGTCACCGATGCGGCCCAGAGCCGTTACAGCACATCTATGAACTAATTCAACTTCATCGTTTATGCTGTTTAGCAACGCCTTTACTGCCTGTGTACCACCGATTGTACCCAACGCGACAGCAGCATTGGCGCGGGTATTCGAGTCTTCATGGTTGAGGTAGTCTAGCAACGGCTCTGCTGCTCGTGCATCACCGATGTTGCCCAGCGCGATAATGGCATTGGTGCGGGTATTTGCGTCTGCATGATTAAGGCAGTCCAACAACGGAAGTACCGCTGGTTCACCAATTTTGCTCAACGTTCTGGCGGCTTCGAAGCCAACATCGTCATCTTCATCGCTGAGGTAGATAATCAATGACTCTACTGCCCGTGCATCTCCAATGAGGCCAAGTGCTTCGGCAACATACTTGCGGGCCGAGGCACTCCCATCTCTCAGGCTTGCAATAAGAGGAAGTACCGCCTGTTTACCAATATTACTGAGTCCCTTGGCAACATTGGATTGGAGACCTTGCAGCGATTGGGCTTGTTCTCCATTCAAGTAGTCGATCATCGGCTCTACTGCCCGTTCATCGCCAATATCTCCTAATGTACAGGCAACCCAGTAACGATGTTCGTTTTCTGGATCATTGAGATAAGCAATCAACGCTTCCACAGCCCGTGTGTCACCAATTTCACCTAACGCCCATACCGCTGAATAACAAACATCCTTGTCTTCGTCATCCAAACAGGTTGTCAGAGGCTCTACTGCCCGCGCATCACGGATCTTGCCTAATGCGTTGGCTGCCCACCCGCGAAATTCAGGGTTTTTGTGGTGTAGTTGCTCAATCAAACTCTGTACATCGCCTTCGGCTTGCAGTTTCATCATTAGCGAAAAATCATTGTCGAATATTGACATGTACTGGTCCTATCTAAGCTATCTATCAGAGTAATTATGCCTCCATCCAATTTCGCGCCCGCTCGACAGCCTTGCGCCATCCGGCAATCATCGCCTGGCGTTTGTCATCGCTGATTGCCGGCTCAAATATCCGGTCTCTGGCCCAATTCGCTACCAACCTGTCAGTGGATTCCCAGAAACCAGTCGCCAACCCAGCCAGATAAGCGGCTCCCAACGCCGTTGTTTCCGTCACCGCTGGACGCTCAACGGGAACGCCCAGCAAATCAGCTTGAATCTGCATCAGCAAGTTATTAGCTGCCGCACCACCATCCACCCGCAGCGTTGCCAGTTCAATATCAGGGGTATCGTTGTTCATGGCTTCCAGAATATCCAGACTTTGGAATGCAATTGCCTCCAGCGTAGCTCGCGCCAGATGGTGTTTGTTCGCGCCGCGTGTCAATCCCAGGATCGTTCCGCGTGCGTATGGGTCCCAATAAGGCGCTCCCAGACCCACAAACGCGGGAACGACATAAACCCCGTTTGAATCCGATACCTGCGATGCTAACGTTTCGATTTCGGCGGCGGATTGAATGATTCCTAGTTCATCACGTAACCATTGCACGGCGGCTCCGGCGATGAAGACGCTGCCTTCTAGCGCGTAAATCATCGGCTGGTCTGCGCCGAGTTTCCAGCCGACGGTTGTCAATAATCCCGCATCTGAAGCGACGGGTTGTTCACCTGTATTCAACAGCAGGAAACAGCCGGTTCCATACGTATTCTTTGCCAATCCTGGACTATAGCAAGCCTGTCCGAAAGTAGCTGCTTGCTGGTCGCCCGCAATACCGGCCACCGGAATCGGGCTGCCCAGCAGCGTTGTTTCGCCATAGACTTCGCTCGATGGACGCACATTAGGCAAGATGCTGCGCGGGATATTCAGGCGGGCCAATATCTCATCATCCCAGTCGCCAGTATAAATATTGTAGAGCAGGGTGCGCGAGGCATTGCTGACATCGGTGATGTGCAGATCGCCGCTGGTCAAATTCCACACCAGCCAACTATCCACGGTGCCAAATGCTAATTCCCCAGCCTCGGCGCGTTGGCGGGCATTGGGAACGTTATCCAGCAGCCAGGCGACTTTTGTGCCCGAAAAATATGCATCGGTGACTAGACCCGTTTTTTGCCGAATCACCTGGTCGAAGCCTTCTGCCTTCAAAGTTTCGCATAGAGAAGCCGTGCGGCGGCATTGCCAGACAATTGCATGGTAAATGGGTTCGCTCGTTTGCCGGTCCCAGATGATAGTGGTTTCGCGTTGGTTGGTGATACCCAGAGCGGCGATGTCGCTGGCTTGCAATCCCGCTTTTTGGACAGCATCTTTGGCAACTTGGGCCTGTGTCTCCCAAATTTCACGAGCATCATGCTCGACCCAGCCTGCCTGGGGATAATGTTGTGTGAACTCTTGCTGGCTGACAGCCAGGATTTGGCCGTTGTGGTCAAAGAGAATAGCGCGGGAACTAGTGGTTCCCTGATCCAGTGCCAGAATAGTGTGGGGCATCGCTCACTCCTTTTGTATATGGGGATCATTAGCCTCTCTATGATACCGCGTGTGCGTGATTCTTGCGGCGGATTGTATCCTAAATTCTGGGGGGGCGTTTTCGGACTGTGCCAGTTTGTTTTAAAATTAAGAATAAGAATTATTGAGGTTTATCAAAGTGAGATAGACAATGTCCGACGAAATTCTAAAACGAGCGGTGGCGCTGGCAAAATCTGGTAAAAATGTTGAAGCATTGAAAATCCTCAAATCATATCTTCGTCAAAACCCAAAGGATGTGCGTGGGTGGTGGGCCGTTGCCAATATTACCGATAACCCCAAGATCAAGCGCGAGAGTTTGCAACGGGTGTTGACCCTTAAACCAGATCATGCCAAAGCACGTCAGATGGTGGCGGTGATGGAGAAGGCGCAACAAGCAACTGAACAACCCGAATGGCTCGTGGCGGCTTTGTCCGAGGAACCTGTCGATGCTGATTCATTTCCGCCCGAATCGGTTGGTGATGATGTTCCATCGGATGACGCTTTTGAAATGTTTGCATCAGCGAAGCCGCGCAAAACTCCGCAACAACCAGATATTGATGAAAAAGCTTATCTGGACAATATTCTGAAGAAGAAACAGACTCAGACGATGACCAAGCCAGTATCAAGTGGCAGCGACAATTCCGGTCTATACCTGCTGTTAGGTGTGGTAGCCGTTGGTGCGGTGGCGTTGGTGGTGATTCTCTTAGTTGTCACACAATTGCTCAAGGATGACACGTCTTCCAGTTCTAGCTCTGGCGCTGCTTCGGCGGGTCCAGGCTCGTCTATGACCCTATCAAAAACTGCCAGTAATCAGTACTTAACGGTTAATCATCCGGCAGCGTGGCAGAGCCAGACCACTGAATTCAATACCATTGTGATTTCAACACGTCCGATCAGCACAGGGGACATCAATCCTTATCGTGTAATTACCGACCTCGAATTGCGCTCGACCCCCTGGGCGGTTTATTCACGATTAGAGTATTGGTGGAAATATTATTGGGAAATAGATTTCGGGGCCGAGGATTTTGTGGCTTTGTTCGAGGCAGGGTTGACTGGCAATGATTCCGATTATGAGTTTATTTCTGATGAGGAACTTGTGCTTATTTCAATCCAATCAATTCCAGGCCACAGCCGACGAAGCTATAGTGCTGAACAAGCAGTGACCTGGGTCGGTCAATTTTTCGAGGGAGAACTCGAAGATTCATATCTTGGCGCGGTGCAAACAATAGATATGCAGCAAGAAAGCATTGACATTGGCGGGCGACCGGGAACGTTTTCCAGAATCATGATGGCAATTGAATATGAGGATTGGTGGGGCGATACCTATCAGTCCTATAGCACCCTCTATTTTGCGGCCTTCCTGGATGGCGATGTGGAGCATCTGTTCTTGTTGACCACGCAGGAAACCAGTGCTGGTGCATGGGAAACAATAGCTCGGAACATGGTCGAGTCGATTCACCTGAAAGATGGCAATTAGACCTTCAATATAGCTTGAAGCTCCTATCAGCCAGTGTTATACTCGCGCTGGGATTGCGAAATCCCAGCATTTTCGTTTTGAATTCAAATATAATTGAGGTTTATCTCCTATGGAGGAATATGCGTGAATCTTCACGAGTATCAGGCAAAATATCGTTTTGCTGAGTTTGGCATTCCTATCCCACGCGGTAAAGTAGCCCACACCCCGGATGAAGCCTATGACATCGCCGACGAGTTTGACAGTTTGGTGGTTGTCAAGGCGCAAGTGTTCACTGGCGGGCGTGGCAAGGCAGGGGGTGTCAAACTTGCCAAGACTCCCGACGAAGCTCGCGCTAATGCCGAAGCGATTCTGGGCATGGACATCAAAGGGCATACGGTCCATAAAGTATTGATTGACCCCGGAGCCAATATCAAGAATGAGATTTATCTGGCCGTGACCAATGATCGTGCTGCCCGCTGCCCACTTATTATGGCGAGTGCTGAAGGTGGCATGGACATCGAAGAAGTCAACCGCACCATGCCAGAGAAAATATTGCGGGTTCATATCGACCCCATTCTGGGCTTACGCAATTATCAACTGGTCGCACTAGCATCTGGTATTGGTCTGTCGCGTGAGCTTTGGAAGCAATTCTTTAAAGTTGGGCGAGGCCTCTATAACTGCTTTACCGGAAGTGATGCAACACTCTGCGAAATTAATCCTTTGGCAGTGGTTGAACAAGATGGCGAGTTGATGCTAAAGGCGTTGGATGGCAAGATGACGCTGGATGATAACGGCCTTTATCGCCACAAGGACCTGGCCGAGCAGCGTGATACTTCCGCTGATCCGATTGAAGAGATTCAGGCGCGTGAAGCAGACTTGAATTACGTCAAATTGGATGGGCAAATTGGCTGCATGGTCAATGGTGCTGGTCTGGCGATGGCGACAATGGATTTGACAGCTCATTTCGGTGAAGAATATGGCATCGGTCCAGCGAATTTCCTGGACGTGAGTGGTGGCGCAGGTGCCGATAAAGTGGCGACAGCCTTGCGGATCATTCTGGCCGACGAGAGTGTACAAGCGATTCTCATTAACATATTCGGCGGAATCACCCGTTGTGATGAGGTGGCACGCGGTATCCTGGCGGCGTTGGAGGAAGTGCCCACTGATCTGCCGATGGTCATTCGGCTGGCAGGAACCAATCAGGACGAGGGGCTGCAAATCCTCACAGATGCTCAACTTTCAAATGTGACTGGTGCGAAGTCTCTGTATGAAGCGGCCCAGAAAGCCGTCGAGATTGTGCGAGGAGCGAAGTAAGATATGGCAATTCTGATTGATAATAACACAAGGGTCATCGTACAGGGCATCACAGGCCGCCAGGGCAATTTCCATGCACAGCAGATGATTGACTATGGTACAGCAGTTGTCGGCGGAGTGACGCCTGGAAAAGGCGGCGAATGGGTACTGGGTAAGCCGGTATTCGATACGGTACAAATGGCTAAAGATGCGACTGAGGCCAATTGCACGGTGATTTTTGTGCCACCAGCTTTTGCTGCGGATGCGATCCTTGAAGCGATTGATGCCGAAATTGAACTGATTGTTGCCATTACTGAAGGTATTCCCGTGGCAGATATGATGATGGTGCGAGCGCGTCTCGATCAAAGTCGCTCGCGATTGGTGGGGGCAAATTGCCCTGGACTCTTGACACCGGAGCAATCCAAAGTTGGCATTATGCCGGGCTTTATCTCTACCCCTGGCTCTGTCGGTGTTGTTTCCAAAAGTGGGACGCTGACCTACGAAGCCGTTTATGCTATGACGCAGCGGGGTATTGGGCAGACAACCTGTGTAGGGATTGGCGGAGATCCGGTCAATGGCACCAACTTTATTGACGCACTGCAATTGTTTGAAGAAGACCCGATGACTGAAAAGGTGGTACTCATCGGTGAAATCGGTGGGACAGATGAGCAAAAGGCTGCCGATTTCATTCATAAGCACATGACCAAACCGGTTGTGGCATTTGTAGCCGGACAGCGTGCGCCTGAAGGTAAGACTATGGGCCATGCTGGCGCATTGGTCGAGGGTAATGTCGGGACTGCTGCTGAGAAGATCGAGAAGTTCCAGTCAGTGGGGGTGCGCGTGGCTGACTACCCAGAACAGATTCCTGATTTGCTCGTCTAAGTCATCTACCGGTGGGGTATTCGTGAGTGGATACCCCGCTTCTTGTCGGTTGAGCGACGGTGTTCTGTTGGTTACAACATATTTGGGACGTGCTATAATCCTGTTCTGGCAAGAATAGGCTGAGGTCAACCACAAGTGCATGATAGCGAACATCTGACAGATACGAAACCTAAACGCCCGTCGGAATTGCAGCAACCGCCGCCGGATGCCAGTTGGACAGCCCCAATTGACACCACCAATTTGCTCTCCCCGGAGGATAATAGGCCTACCAGGGAAGGTCGCTGGCTATCACTCTTGGTGGTGATGGCAACGTCGTGTTTGTGTGTGGTGCTGATTTCGTTGAGTGCGCTGGCGGGCTATCGCGATGAGTTGCACGAGATTCAGACTGATGAAGCCCGTGATCTCAGGGCAACCGTTGTCTATCAATATGATCTGGCGCTTGGAAATCAGGAGAATGGGTTATGGATCCTGGCCTATGAGCGCCTGGAATGGATTGCCACTGAGATGCCCGACTATCTAGATGTGGCGGGCCGAATGAAGACTATTGAACCGATTTTGTCCTATACTCCCTCGCCCCTGCCATCGGCAACCCCATCACACACATTAACACCCACGACCATCCCCATTCCTACCAATACCCCTACACCAACGGTTCTACCTGTTGAGGCATATTTCTCCCAGGCTCAGACGTATTCCGATTTTGGGCATTATGAAGACGCGATTATTTGGTTAGACATTGTTATCGCTGAAGACCCGACCTATCGTCGTGCTGAAGTGGATAGCATGTTGTTTGAAGCATTAACCAGCCAGGCCAGACTTTACTTTACTGCTCAAAATCCAGTAGACGAATCTGGTGCAAATGGCCTGCCCGGCAATCAATTGGCGCGTGGTATCACGTTCACCAATCGGGCGCAAGAAATATACAACCAACGACCATCGGTGGGGCAGCCGGACGATATTCCAACATTTGATGCTCATGTGGTTGAACTTTTTCTATCTGCTCAGAGTTATATAAATAGCGGACAACCTGATTTGGCGATTCCTGTGTTAGAGAGGTTGTGTAATCTAAGTTGTTTCTGGGGATATGGTGGGGTTAGTGTTCAGGATTTAAGGGCACAAGTGGGCCTTCAATAACCACAAATATTAGGTTTAGATTAGTAGTTTCAGAGATTTTCTCAAAAGCTTGCATTTCACTCAAAAAATACATTATGTTATAGTAATGAGAACCCTGTACGCATCAAGAAAGGAGTTGAGTGCCATAGCCTAATGTTGTGGCGCGACCTCATATGAGTAGTGACGGCGAATTGATTCGGCAGTTATGTGAGCGTGATTTGAGTGCGCTTGGAGAACTATTCGAGCGGTATCGGCATCAAGTCTACCGCATTGCCCTGGCAATTGTTCGTAACCCACAGGTGGCTGAGGATATCTTGCAAGATTGTTTTCTGAAATTACACATTTACGCCCACCGCATTGATCCAGAACGGCCTTTAATGCCCTGGCTCTATCGGGTGACTGCCAATTTGAGTTATACCTTTGTTTCGCGTAATCAAAAACGTAATACCGATTTGGATCAGGTATCGGATCACTTGAAAACATCCGGTTTCCTCGCACCAGATCGGGTCACTGAGCGTAATGAGTTGCAAAGTGATGTTCGCCGTGCTATCGAGAAGTTGAACGAGAATCAACGTATTGTGGTTATCTTGCACTATCTCGCTAACATGAGCATTCAAGACATCGCCGATGTGTTGGAGTGTCCAGTTGGCACGGTCAAATCTCGGTTGCACTATGCGCGTGAAAATCTACGCCACCAATTAGGTGCAGTGGAACGAATGTCGGAGTATGCACATGGATATGCTTAATCATTTACAAAATCTGGTTTCAGGGGAAGAAGATGCGGGGTTGCGCCGCGAAGTGCAGGCTGCTTATCCCGTTGAAGAACACCCTACACCGCCTGACTTGTTGCTAGATCGTTTGCTAGCGAAGGTAGAAGCAACCCCCCAACTGGCTGCGATCTCTGTTGAAGAGTCAGCAACTGCGATGGTTCAATCTGATGATGTGGAGCCTATGCCAGCGGCGTCTGCACAAAAGACTGGCTCCTGGCTCAGTCGCTTCAAGCAACTGCGAAAAGCGCGGCATGGAACTCGCCGTCAGCGACAGCCGGTGCGGGCTATTCCCTGGGAAACCTACCATGAGAATGTGGAATACTGTATGCGTCATGTGCGTCCAGGAAACGCGACAAAACCACTGATCTGAGCAATTCAACACACCAATTTCAACGCGAGATATTGAACCGCCTTGCTTGTGAGCCGGGCGGTTTTTTAGTTACCTGATTGTGCGTGAAGTATAATGGTAGGCGGGTTGGTGTTTCATGTGCATGTAGAGCAGATTTGATTTGAAATAGAAGGGAATGCAACTTTGACGCATAACACAGATAACAAGCCGGTGGTGTTGCTGTTTAATCCCATCAGCACATCTCCAGGAAAACAGCGATTGCCGATGTCGTTGCTGGCGATTGCCGCCGTTATTGACCAAGACTATGTGCCCGAAATTATTGATGGCAATTTGATTAATGACCCGGCAACTCATATCATTGAGCGGGCACGGGCCACCGGTACACGAGTATTGGGCGTAACCGCGATGCCGGGGCCACAGCTTCGTCAGGCGATCATGGTTTGTAGGCAGGTGAAGGCGGCGTTGCCAAATTTGAACATTGTTTGGGGCGGCTATTTTGCCACGCATCATGGCGAAGTATGCCTCGAAAGCGGCATTGTGGATTATGTAATTGAGGGGCAGGGCGAAGCACCTTTTCGCAAATTGGTCGATACGTTGCACCAGGGAGGTGCGATGGCGGATGTGCCGTCGTTGATCTGGGACGATAGTGGGCATGTTCGTACCAATCTTCGTGCGCCGATGGTTCCCCTCGATAATTTACCGTTGTATCCTTATCATCGCATCAATGTCACTGATTATCGGGGCAAAAGTTATCTGGGTGAGGCAGTCTTGTCGCATCACACCAGTTTTGGGTGTCCGTTTGCTTGCAGTTTTTGTGCGGTGGTCAAGTTGGTGAATCAGCGTTGGTTGCCCGAAAGTCCGGCGCGTGTGGAGCGCATAACGCGGTTGCTGGTCGAGCAATACGGGGCCGATGCACTGGAATATCATGATATGGACTTTTTCGTGAATGAGGCGCGGTCTGCCGAAATCGCGGAGCGCATTACACCGCTGGAAATCGACTGGTGGGCGTTGGGGCGCGTCGATACACTGAGTAGCTACTCCGATGAGTCGTGGCAAAAGATCAAGCAGTCGGGCTGCAAAATGATCTTTATGGGGGCGGAGAGTGGGTCGCTGGAAACACTGCAAATGATGAACAAGGGCGGGCAAAGCAATCCAGAAAAGACACTCTATATTGCTGAACGGATGAAACACCTGGGAATTGTGCCAGAATTCAGCTTTGTCCTGGGCAATCCGCCGGATCCCATTGCCGATATTGAAACAACCATCAAATTCATTCGTCGTCTGAAGCAGATTAACCCCCAGAGCGAACTTATCCTCTACATCTATACGCCTGTGCCGCATGATCGCAGCGAGCTGTTGAGAGTGGCAACGGAGATGGGCTTTCGCTTCCCGCAGACTTTAGAGGAGTGGGCCAGCCCTGCCTGGGAGAGCTTTGCCCATCGTCGTGATCCTGACACCCCATTTTTCAAAGATGATGCCCGGCGGCGGGTGCGTGATTTTGAAGCTGTGGTCAATGCATATTATCCAACGGTGACGGATATTCGATTGCAAGGCGTGATGCGAACCTTGCTAAAGACCTTAGCCGGGTGGCGCTACAAGATTGGCTGGTATCAATGGCCCTATGAGCTTAAAGCATTGCAACGCTTTGTCCAGTATCGACGACCTGAGACGATGGGTTTTTAGTTGCTGAACTGTGGTTGTATTGCATATGCGGCTCAAATTCAGTAGGATTTGGATTATAGCCACACGGAAGCACAATAATCATATAGAAAGGAGGCGCAGCGACACATATGTGTTCGCTGTATGAGCAATGACGGACTTTAACTCGCCGCATGACCAACACCATTTGGATATGCTCAATCGCCTGGTAGAGGTTAGTTTGGTTTTGAATTCGAGCCTCTCCATCGACGAAATATTGGCGCAATTGATGGATGTGACACGGGAAATAGTAAATGCCGGATCAGCCTCGGTGATTTTGAAGGATGAACAGACGCAGGAATTGCATCTTCAGGCCTTGCCAACTGATGACGCTTTTTCCGAGAAATTGCTTCGCATCGAGATACCCTTAGAAGGCAGCCTGGCGGGTAGCATTATCCGCGAAAACAAACCGATTGTGTTGGATGATGTAACCCAAGACCCGCGCCATTTTCGTAAAACGGATGAATCCAGCGGCTTTCACACTCGTTCGCTGTTGGGAGTTCCCATGCGGATCAAAGATCGGGTAATTGGGGCGTTGGAGGCTGTTAACAAAATCGGCGATGGATGGACGGATCATGATCTGCAATATTTGGAGATTCTGGCGTCACAGGCCGCTATTGCGCTTGAAAATGCTCAATTAGTTGACAAACTCCAGAAGGCGAATGAAGAACTAAGCCAGCTCGATAAACTTAAGAGTGATTTTATTTCCATTGCTTCCCACGAACTCCGCACGCCGCTGGGCGTCATCATGGGCTATGCTAGCTTTTTGAAAGCAGAGGCCAAAGGCGAACTGGGCGATCATGCCAATGCTGTTTTGAACAGCGCCCTACAGATGCGTGATTTAATTACTGATATGACCAGTCTTCGTTTCTTGAATCTAGGTGAGGCCGAATTGCAACTGGAGCGTGTTGCAGTGCATGAATTGTTGGGGATGGCCCGTAGTGATGTAATCTCCATTGTGGACGCGAAAGGCCAACAACTGGAGGTTGCAAAGTCTGATGAAACGTTGGCGGTTAGTGCGGATCGCGCCAAATTGCTGATGGCAATCACCAATGTCTTAAACAATGCAGTGAAGTTCTCGCCACCACAAAAAGGCCGGATCAGAATGCGCTGTGTTGAGCGGGCTAATGAGGTTTGGATTCAGGTAGCAGATAATGGTGTGGGGATTCCCGAAGAATCGCGGGAAGACATTTTTAAAGCTTTTCAGCAAGTTGAAGATCATATGACGCGACATCATGGTGGCATGGGCCTGGGCCTGGCAATCACCCAATCGGTAGTGACAGCACATCGAGGACGTGTCTGGTGCGAAAGTCCAGGTCCCAATCGAGGGTCAATGTTCACGATTAGCTTACCTAAGCTGGCTTGATGTAAGGATAGCTCAATAGCAAATTGTCTGTGCAGAGCCGGGGATTTACATTTTGGCCTAAATAGATGAGCGCCTGTCGTGTCGATTCTAATGCGGTATGGATAGCATCAAGAGATGCCTGTTGTGCGATATAGTGCAAGACTTCCTCATGGTCGATATTGACAATTGGTGTTTGGCTGATAGAGGCTATCAACAGCGCGTCGCGCCAATAAGCCAGCCAATATTCGAGGATGATACGAAGCTGACCTTTATCATGCGCCAGTGATTCAGCTTTTTGAAATCGTGCTACGCGTTTGTCGGTTGTCAAGAGGTCTTCTAGCGTTGCCAATGCCGCGTCGCGGAGTTCCAATTCAGATGGATTATCTAGTGTGCGGATGGCCCAGCCCAATCGCCCACCCGAAAGACGTGTCAGCAATGTAAGTTTTTGATCAGTTGCGGTGGAATTAGTGGCGTGTAGTGTCTGATAGGTTTGCTCCAGCGATAAAGGACGTAGATTCAATGCCTGGCAACGTGATGTGATAGTAGGTAACAGTCGTTCGGGTTGATCGGCAGTCAGGATGAGAATGACATAAGGGGCCGGTTCCTCTAAAGTTTTGAGGATAGCATTTTGCGTGGCGGGGTTAGCTTCGTGGAAGCGACGCAAAATCGCCACTTTATAACGGGCCTCATAGGGGCGTAATGACAGCCCATGCTGTAATTCTCGAATCTGATCTATCTTGAGCGTTCCTCCAACGCGCTCGGCCTGAGTAATGGATACGTCGGGGTGAGCATTTCTAGTGATCAATTCACAAGATCGACAGATTCCGCACGGGGGGCGAGCGTTGGTGCAATTGAGTGCCATCGCCAAGGCACGCGCCAGCGTTGTTTTGCCGATAGCTGCCGGTCCGGTCAGCAGATAGGCATGACGGATACGGTGGTTGCTTATTGCGCGTTGTAGTTGCTGGACTGCCCACTCGTGCCCGACCAGCGGCCACTGACTAGCTTGAGACATGGAGATTTCCATTGTTCTGATGCGACAAATGTGGTTGCAGGAGCTATTATGCCATGATATAATGCGATCACCAAGCACAGATTGTCATTTGAGATGTGACCAAATCCTTGTGAGCGAAGAATCCTCTTTATCAGACTTATCTGATCCTCCCTCTTTTTATGCTGTTTTGAATATTCAGCTTGATGGTAACCCTATGGGGGCCGGGGATTTTTGTGTTGCCCCATTCCATTATCTGTGCATCCAAATTTCTGAGGAATGATTGCGTGAATTCAAATATTGCCACCAGCTTCGGGCTTATTATCTTATTAATTGCTATCAAAATGTTGATTTCGGCAGGGTTCAGTGCCCTGATTAACTCGCGTAAAGGGGTGCTGAAAGAGCGAGCCGATGGCGGGCATCGTGGGGCGCTGCGGGCGTTGAATCTATCGGAAGATTCTACACACTTGCTTGCTACCCAACAATTTCTATCGGTGTTGCTGAATGTGAGTATTGTTCTGGTACTTGCATTGCGTATTTTGCCAGATTTTGAGAATATGTTGAGCGATGCTGGCCTGAGTCAAAATACAGCACAGGGAATTGCCTATGGTATTGTGTTGATTCTGTTCTCAGTGTTGCTGGTGATGGTAGATCGGTTGGCGACATCGCTGGTGATTGGGCGTTCAGAGAATGCGGCGATCCTGGCCGCACAAGTATTAGGGTGGTTAGTGAAAAGCCTGTCGCCAGTGGTGTTGGCGATCATGCGGGTTTCTGGGCGTACTGCGGTGTTGATGGGCGGTTCAGAGAATGCCCATTTGGTAACTGAAGAAGAAATCAAAACGCTAGTAGATGCAGGGTCCGAAGAGGGGGTGTTAGAGGACGAAGAGAAGGAGATGATTTACTCCATTATGCGGTTTGGTGATACCCTGGCTCGTGAGGTTATGGTTCCGCGCATCGACATCATTTCCCTCAATGTGGACGCTACACTTCAGGAAGCTTTGGATACTATCATTCAGGCCGGGCACTCACGCATTCCTGTTTATCGCGACACCATTGATAATATTGAGGGAGTGCTATACGCCAAAGATTTGTTGAAGGTCTGGCGCGATGAAGGCCAACTGGAGTCTCTGCAACCGTTATTGCGCGAGCCGCATTTTGTCCCAGAAACTAAGAAAGCCAGCGATTTGCTGATTGAATTACAGGATCGAAAAACTCATCTGGTATTTGTGGTGGATGAATATGGTGGCACGGCGGGACTTTTGACAATTGAGGACTTGGTTGAGGAAATCGTTGGCGAAATACAGGATGAGTACGATTTCCATGAAGAAGCTCAGTTCGAGAAAATCAGCGAGACAGAATATGTTTTTAATGCCCGTTTCGATTTGGATGACCTGAATCACTTGTTGGATGTATCTATTCCAACCGACGAGAGCGATACGCTGGGTGGCTATATCTTTACCGAGTTAGGTCGTGTTCCATCGGTCAGTGATACTTTTAACGAGCATGGGTTGGAGTTCCGCGTGCTATCAGTGACAGGACGACGAATACGCAAAGTTCAGGTCAAGAAAATTGTTGAACCCACTGAAGGGCAGGATCAGTCTGCTAACAAGCTGTCACAAAATGGTGCGACCCCACCCTCGCTACGCACATCTGTCGATACACAATCTCTCAATTAGGAAGCCCGATGTCCCCAATTACGCCCGAAATACGCCAACAACTTGTGCAACAGGCCATTGCCGCTCGCCAGAAAGCCTATGCTCCCTACAGCCAGTATCTTGTGGGGGCGGCGTTAATGAGTGTTGAGGGGCAGGTGTTTACGGGGTGCAATGTGGAGAATGCAGCATCGCCCGCCGCGATTTGTGCGGAACGCACCGCCGTTGTCAAAGCCGTGAGCGAAGGTTTCAAGGACTTCACAGCCATTGCAGTTGTGACGATGGATGGCGGTTCGCCTTGTGGCATTTGCCGTCAGGTGTTGCATGAATTTTCCCCCGAACTCTGGGTCGTTGTGGCCGACGCTGAGGGAACCATCGCTTACGAAATGCCCCTGAGCGATCTATTGCCCAAAGGATTCGGGCCGAGTAACCTGAATATCAATGCCTGATCGCAGCCGGGTATTTCAGACACCCGCCATTGTTCTGCGTCGCTCCAATCTTGGAGAAGCGGATTATCTCCTAACTGTGTTCACCCCCAGCTATGGCAGGTTGCGAGTAGTTGCTAAAGGCGTGCGCCGTCCTACGGCCAGAGCCAGCGGCCATGTGGAACTTTACACCCGCTCTGATCTGATGTTATCGCGAGGCCGCGATTTGCATATTGTGACTCAAGCCGTTCTCCAGGAACCATTTCTGCCATTATCAACTGACCTCGAACGGATTGGCTATGCCAGTCATTTTGCCGAGTTGATTGACCGTTTCTCGGTGGATGAACAAGAGAATCGGGCTGCTTATAAGCTATTGGAGGCGGGCCTAGGCTGGCTATGTGAGTCAGAACTGGATTTACGATTGGCGGCGCGTTTCTATGAATTGAGATTATTGCAAGTGATGGGTTATGCGCCATCATTGTTTGTCTGTGCGATCAGTGGCCGTACTCTTGAGGCCCACAATCAATTCTACAGCCCGGCGGATGGTGGTGTTGTGTCTCCCGAACATGCCCATGAGCGGATGATACCGTTGCCATTGGATGTGTTCAAGATATTGCGGCATTTCAGCCGCAATGATTGGGAACATGTCAAAGTCTTAAAGGTCCGTTCCCATCAACACCGCATTCTGGAGCGCGTCCTGCACATAACGTTGGCTTATTTACTGGAGCAGCGCCTCCAAAGCATTGCCTTTTTGCGGCGGCTGGCTAGCTTACATACTGCCGAAGAATAGAATCCACACTGCGTCCATAGCCGCCTCCGAACAGATTCATATGAACCATCAATGGATACAATTGATAAAGTGATTTTCGCCGCTGGTATTCCTTATCCAGAGGATAGACACTGTTGTAGGCGTCATAGAACGCCGGACTGAAGCCGCCAAAGAGTTCTGTAAATGCCATTTCGATTTCGCGATGTCCATAGTAAACTGCGGGGTCAATAACAGCGGGTTGCCCTCCTGTCAGTGTCATGAAATTGCCGCCCCACAGATCACCATGCAGCAGCGAGGCGGGCGGATTAGGCTGGGGTAGTAGGGTATCCAACCGTTGGAGGAGTGTGTTCAATAGCTTTTCACGGTGTGTTGGCAGTTGACCAACCTGTTGGGCAATCTTCATTTGAGGGCGAATACGCTGCTCGGCATAGAACGCGGCCCATGTAGCGTGTTGGTGATTATATTGTGGCAATCGTCCAATGAAGTTGTCGTGATCCAGCCCGTGTTCAGAAGCACTCTGTTGGTGCAGTGCCGCCAATTGTTCACCTAATTGGTGGCTAGTGTGCGCTTGCGGAGTGCCCGATTCCAGCCATTCCAGCAGGATATAGGCTGGGCAATCATCGCGGGCTTCTTCAACCATAATGACTTCTGGAACGCGCACGGTGTTTGACTTCCGAAGCAGTGATAGCCCTTTCGCTTCAGTGCTAAACATATGCTGGGGTGAACGCGGATGCCATTTGACGAACAAGGAGCCGTCTGACGTAACGATTTGTGCGGCTTCGTTAATGTCGCCGCCACTGCAAACTTGTACATTCTGGATGTTAGTACCCAGACGTGCAGCAATGGAGTCGTGGAGTGCGGTGGGCAGGTGCATTCTATAGCTTGTGTGTCTGGCGAATAGTTTCTAGCAACCCCTGGCCGCCCGACTTGACGAGGCTATAAACCTCATCAAAGCGTCCATTGTAGTATGGATCGGGGACATCGCGGACACGGGTGTTTGTTGCATAGTCGAGCAGCATGGCGACGTGCGCTTGGCTGTCGGCGGGCATCCGGCTACGTATCGCCCGTAGGTTGCTTTGATCCATCGCCAAGATGTAATCGAAAGTATGGAAATCATGCTTGCTCAATTGGCGAGAACGCCCATCGTATTGGATGTTGTGCTTGTTCAGAGTTCTAAGCGTTCCATGATGTGCCTGTTCACCAACATGATAGCTTGCTGTTCCTGCTGAATCGACACGGATGGCGTCTTCTAATCCAGCATCTTTTACCATCTGGCGAAACACGCCTTCAGCCATCGGCGAACGGCAGATGTTTCCCAGACAAACAAATAGTACATTGACCACGTGTGTTTGCTCTCCTCGTCGAAGCATAAATCAGCAGCATCAGATGATGACGCTGCTGATTGTTTACACGAATGATTGTCGCCAGATCAGGCTTTGGCCTGCGGTGTACTAAACCATTTCAAGAGGCGTTTGACGATGGACCGCTTGGCTTCGCGCTCCTTTTTAATTTCCTGGTGGAGTTGTTTGGTCAACATCTCCAATTGTCTCATACTCATCCTGGCCCCGTTAACAACTACCCATCCACCGCCCAGATCTTTAACCTCGCTGGGATTGCGCTGGTATAGTGTGCGATAAGCCTGTGTGTAGTCAGCCAAAAAGTTATGAGGTTTCATCCAACACCTCCTGCGACGGACCTCTTTGCCTTCAAGTATAGGGAGGTGGGTGCAAGTTATGAACCCAAGAATAATCCTACCAATTGAATATGCTCAGTCTAACACAAACAATCCTACTTGTCAGAAATTGGGTCATTTTGAGCATTTTCGGTTAAATTTCGCACATACCATATGCGTTGCAATGCGGTGAAGTGTGTGCCGATAGCGAGAATCCATAGACCAGGGATCACCCATCCTGTTAATAGCAATGCCAGCAAAACAATTGTACGTTCCATACGCGAGAACAGCCCGATTTTGCATTCCAGCCCCAGCCCTTCGGCCCGCGCCCGTGAGTAACTTATCAGAAAAGCGCCCGTTAGTGCCACCAGTGCCAAGATTAGGGTTAATGTTGAGCCGGTTTGTTCTCCGTAGACTGCCAGTGAACCGAACAACAGACCATCTGCATAACGATCCAGCGTCGAGTCCAAGAATGCACCAAAAGGCCGAGGTTTATCCCGCAAACGGGCTACAGCGCCGTCTAGTGCGTCCAACGGTAACCCCACCAGCACGATGATGCCCCCCAACCACAGATACTCGTAGGCAATGGCGACAGCCGCAACGGCCACTAACAAAGTTCCGGTGACTGTAATAACGTCGGGATGAACACCCCATTGGTGAAAACGGGTAGCGATTGGAGCCAGCAGTCCCTTGCTCAGGCGGCGAGCATGGTCGGTTAATGTAACGGGGTGTACCTGGTTGGACATGGAGTTGATTGCCTCTTGTCAGTGATTCTGAACTTTGCTACACTACTTCCAGTTTTTCGGGGCGTGGCGCAGCCCGGCTAGCGCGCACCGTTCGGGTCGGTGAGGTCCCCGGTTCAAATCCGGGCGCCCCGACAATCAACCTGGGTGAATTTCATCCAGGTCTTTTTATTTATGAGGCTATCACAACCCCTGCCGCTTGGCCTCATTCCACAACGCATCCATTTCCTGCAACGACATCTCTTGCAGCGAGCGACCCTGCGCTTCGACATAAGCAAAACGACGGCGGAATCGGCTATTGGTTTCGCGTAAAGCGCTTTCTGGATCAATCTTTGACCAGCGTGCCCAGTTGACGACAGCAAATAGTAAATCGCCAAATTCATCAGCCAAATGTTCGAGCGGCGCTTTTTTGACCTCGTCGATTTCCTCATGCACCTTGTCAATCACAGGCGCGATGTGATCCCAGTCAAATCCTACGCCACCAGCTCGTTCCTGAATACGAAGTGCCTGTATCAAGGCTGGCAGTGCTTTTGGCACACTATCCAGCAACGATTTGTTAGGCGTGTCTTTTTGTGCATTTTCCTGCCGCTTGATCTCATCCCAGTTGACCTCGACCTGACCTGCATCGTCCGCTGCAACATCACCCCACACATGTGGATGCCGACGGATGAGTTTGGCAATGACTTTGCTGATTACATCCGTTAGATAGAATTCGCCCTCATCAATGGCGATTTGCCCCTGGAATAGAATGTGTAACAATAAGTCTCCCAGTTCTTCGACTATGCCATCCATATCATTCTGGTCGATGGCTTCCAGTACCTCATAGGTCTCCTCAAGTAGTCCACTGCGTAGACTGGCATGAGTTTGCTCCCAATCCCAGGGGCAACCCTCCGGTGAGCGCAAATGGGCCATCACGTTTTGAAACGCTTCGAAACTGGATGTTTGCTCCATTGCTGGAATATACATTGTCGTCAAATGTGCGATGCGTGGACTACGATCTATCTCGTAGAGGGGTAGATGCTCAATATGAGCCTCCTCGGTTCCTGCGCCATGCAGCAACACAACCGGATAGGCGTCTGGATATTGGTTCATCAGCGTCAGTTTGACATCAGAGGCGATTTCACGGCTGTATACTTGGGCGATCAACGTTGGTACATCGGGATTTATGGGTGGGTGATAGAGGCGGGCAATGTCGGTCGCATCGTGTATTTGCAGACCCGTAATGCCATCAATGCCCAATGCGGCCAGTGATGGCTCAATGAAACTCAGTCCGTCGATAACTTTGACAGGTATACCATTGGCTTTGGCGGATTGTAGGATCAGTTGGGTGGTCTGCTCACCGACCATCGGATGCCCTGGTACAGCATAAATAACTCCCGCCGGACGCTGCCCCAACTTAACCACTCGATCAGCAATAGTCTGATACAAACTCTCAAAATCATCGGCTTCATCATAAAGAGAGTCGAAGCTATGATAACTGGCCTGTTGGGGGAGTTTGGCAATTAGCGGGTGACGAGTGGTGCGGAGATAGACCTCCTCTGCCGCTTCAAGCTGTCGCCAGGCTTCCAATGTGAGTTGCTCGATGCGCCCCGGTCCCAGGCCGAGAAGCGTGATGCCCATGATGTTTTATCCTGAATCAACAAAAGGCAAACGCCGCTGGGAGTTTGCCCTGGTTAATGCTGTGGTGATCTGTCGATGGCCTAACGCTTGGTGTAGGTCGGGGCCTTGCGGGCACGCTTCAGACCGGGTTTCTTGCGTTCCTTGACGCGAGCATCACGGGTCAAGAATCCGGCGCGACGCAATTGCGGGCGGGCTTCTTCGTCCCATTCCAGCAATGCTCGTGCCAGACCCAGCCGAATAGCCTCGGCCTGTCCAGTGATTCCACCACCGCTGACTTTCACGCTGATGTTAAACTTGCCAACTTGTTCCACGATCTTCAGTGGCGACAACGCAATATCCATGTCACCAAAGCGCGGCAGATAGTCTTCGCCCGGCTTATCATTGATGATAATGCTACCGTCCCCACCTGGATAGATGCGGACACGGGCAGAAGCTGCCTTCCGTCGTCCTATTCCTTCATAGTATTGATCTGACATCAGTTCTCGTGTCCTTGTTTATGAACTATTTATCCAGCTTCAGTTCTTGCGGTTGTTGTGCCTCATGTGGGTGTGTCTCGCCAGCATAGAGTTTCAGCTTGGAAATCATCTGGCGTCCGAGCCGATTCTTGGGCAACATCCCTCGCACTGCCAGACGCATCACGCGTTCTGGGTCTTTTGCCAGCAAATCACGCAGGGGAATCTGTTTTAGTCCACCCGGATACCCACTGTGACGATAGTAGATCTTCTGATCTAGCCGGTTGCCCGTAACATGAATCTTTTCGCAGTTGATGACAATAACGTAATCGCCCATGTCGGTGTTGGGGGCATATGTTGGCTTGTGCTTCCCCCGCAAAATGGCAGCGATGCGGCTTGCAAGACGGCCCAGCGTTTGTCCCTGTGCATCTACAACCCACCACTCGCGCTTAATATCCTGCGGCGTTGGTGCGAATGTCTTAAATTTCATTTTGTTGTATCTCCTTAGTCGTGTCCTCGTTCTGATAGTCAACTACTGTCAGGATGAGGCCGTGAGGTGGCGCACTGGGACCGGATCGTGCGCGATCTGTTGCCCTGAATGCCATCTCGAATTCTTCCAGACTCATTTTCCCCCGCCCGACGTCAACCAATGTGCCGACAATGCTGCGAACCATGCGTTGCAAAAAGGCGTTAGCAGTGGTAGTGATGTGCAGTTCGTCGTCCATCCGGTCAACGGTGAGTGTCGTCACATGCCGCATGGTGTTGGTTCCTTGGGGTGGTTGCCCAAACGTGGCAAAATCATGTTCCCCCAGAAGCATCTGGGCCGCCAGACTCATCACAGCACGATTCAGTGTGCCATACCGATGCCATGCAAAACGATCACGCAGTGGATCGCGGGCGGGAGCGATATATATTCTGTAAAGGTACGTTCGACTTCTGGCATCGAAGCGCGGATGGAACTTCGCTGTTGCAATGCCGATGGTCTGTAAAGCGATGTCGGGCGGCAGATGGCTGTTAATTGCCCGGTGCAGGTTCTCGGTGGGATGTCGCCAAGCCATATCCCAGGCAATCACCTGTCCGCTGGCATGAACGCCAGTATCCGTCCGCCCGGCAGCGATGCACGACGTAGGATGTCCCGCTACCGCCGACAACGCTGCTTCGACTGCGCCCTGAACGGTTGAAGTGTCGCCGGCCTGTCGTTGAAAGCCATAGTAGCTTGTTCCATCATAGGCGAGACGACCACAAAACCGCTTCAGAGGCTTAGAACTCCTCTTCCTCGTCTGGCAACAGTTCCAGCAAGACCATCATCGCACCATCACCCTTGCGCGGACCGAGTCGGTAGCGGCGTGTATAGCCACCAGGGCGGTCCTCGAAGCGTGGAGCCAGTTCTTCCATAATCTTTAGGGCTGCTTCACGGTTATTACCCAGGCGAGCCATGATGATCCGTAGCGTGTGAACCTCGCGGTTTTCATCTTCATGAGCCAATGCCCGTTTCCCTTTGGTGATAAGCTTTTCGACCTCGCCTCGGATTGCTTTGGCTTTGGCCTCGGTAGTCCTGATGCTCTCGTGTTCAATCAACGCACACATCAAGTTCCGGCGCAGCGCCTTGCGATGGTCGTGGCTTCGACCTAATCTCTTTCCTGCTACACGGTGTCGCATCGTCGCAAGTCCTTACTTACTTCGTTTGCTACTCTTCCTCAGTGGAGAGGTAGCCTTTTTCTTTCAACAGGGTAATCAATTCCTCCAGCGATTTTTCGCCGAAGTTACGGATTGCCAGCATGGCGTCGGTGCCGCGTTCCAGCATCTCCAACACCTCACCAACAGTTGTAATTCCGGTGCGCTTCAACGAATTGAAGACGCGCACGCTCAAATCGAGCTGTTCGATGGGAACTTCATAAATGGCCGGATCAATGCCGGTATGCGTGTCCTCTTGGGGTTCCGGTATAGGGGGGTGAAAGTAGTCATCCAATGGAACCCGAGAGATATGCTGTAGATGCGTCATCAACAGCGTGGCGGCCTGCGTCATCGCTTCTTCAGGTGTCAAAGTGCCATCAGTCCAGATTTCCAGGTTCAGGCGGTCATAGTTGGTTTTTTGACCAACACGTGCGCGTTCAATTTGGAAATTTACACGCTGGACAGGGCTGAAAATCGCGTCCACCGGAAGTTCACCAATAGGGAGTCGGCCACGTTCCTCAGCAGGAGAATAGCCGCGCCCGGACTCGACATGAAATTCCATCTCCACTGCCGCGCCGGGCGTATCGATAGTAAACAGGTAGAGGTCGGGATTGATGATCTCAACTTCGGGGGGAGCCTGAATGTCGGCAGCGGTAATTACACCTTCGCCGTGTACATTCAGATAGAGCCGAGACGTTGTAACACCAATCAACTTCAAACGCAGTTTCTTGATCTGGAGGATCAACTGCGTCATATCCTCTTTCACATCTGGAATTGCTGAAAATTCATGGGCTACGCCCATTACCCGGAGCGTGGTAATCGCTGCCCCTTCTAATGAGGACAGTAACACCCGGCGTAGTGCATTACCGATGGTTGTCCCATAACCACGTTCCAGTGGGCTGATGATGAAATGCCCGTAGTCTTGTGTGATGGCTTCGCCTGCAATCTGGGGAAGCACCATATCGTTGAGTGTCACCAACCGCCTCCTTAGCGGATCTGCTTGGTTTAACGTGAGTAGTACTCGACGATGAGTTGTTCGTTGATTGGCGCGATGATGTCACGGCGTTCTGGCATTCGGATAATCGTGCCTTGCAGAGTATTCACATCGACCGCTACCCACTCAGGCGGGGCCTGGCGGGCTTCCATATACTCACGAATGTCACGGAAATATTTGCGATTGCGGCTGCCT
Source organism: Aggregatilineales bacterium (assembly GCA_965215855.1). GTDB lineage: Bacteria > Chloroflexota > Anaerolineae > Aggregatilineales > J027 > J027. The sequence continues at coordinate 3,317,989 of CBDCER010000003.1, forward strand.
TCGCGCACCGAGATAACATCGCCCGGTCGTACCAAATAGGATGGGGCACTGGTCTTGACCCCGTTGACCAACATATGGCCGTGTTGAACCAATTGCCGGGCATGATTGCGCGAATCGGCATAGCCCATGCGATAAACCACGTTGTCCAACCGCGATTCTAATATCGACAACAGGTTGTCACCAGTCAACCCTGTACGGCTTTGGGCATTTTTGAAATAACGACGGAACTGGCGTTCCATAAGGCCATAGATGCGGCGGGCTTTTTGCTTCTCGCGAAGCTGAAGCGCATAATCCGACGCGCGTCCCCGACGGAACTGGGTATCGCGACCATGTTCTCCCGGCGGATATGCTCGGCGTTCAAACGCGCATTTGTCTGAAAGACAACGAGCGCCTTTCAGGAACAATTTTTCGCCTTCACGGCGACAAAGTTTGCAGACAGGTCCCGTATAACGAGCCATGGCGTCCTCCACACACTGCGGGTGTGTTTACACCTCGATAAACGATTAAAATAGTGCCGACATGCTTCTCATAAGCAATTATGAGTGTTTAGCGTCTCCAGCAGTCGTAGTGGCGACGGTTGTAACCTTGAGATTAGACGCGACGCTTTTTGGGTGGGCGCACACCATTGTGCGGAACCGGCGTCACGTCGGCAATTGAACGAACCTTGATGCCGCTGCCTTGAACAGCACGGATGGCTGTCTCACGGCCCGGCCCCGGCCCTTTCACGAAGATGTCAACTTCTTGCATACCATGTTCTTTGGCATTTTCAGCCGCTTGTGCTGCTGCCAGGCGTGCGGCGTAGGGTGTACTCTTGCGACTGCCCTTGAAACCGCTTGTGCCAGCACTGGCCCAGCTAATCACATTGCCTTGCTGATCGGTGAAGCTGACGATGGTATTGTTGAAGGTGGCATGGATATGCACCTGACCATAGGGCACATTTTTCTTAACTTTCCTGGCCCCAGAACGCCTTCTACCCATAAACCTTTACTCCTAGACATAATAATAAGCCTATACAGGCTTATCATGTGTTAAAGACCTCAAACGATGATGATAACGGCTATATCCGCTATTTCTTTTTGGCTCCACGACGACGACCACGCCCTGGTACTGTCTTGCGTGTCCCCCGACGGGTACGCGCATTAGTACGTGTGCGCTGTCCTCGGACCGGTAGATTCCGGCGATGGCGAAGCCCACGATAGGAGCCGATCTCCATCAGGCGCTTAATGTTCATTTGAACTTCGCGCCGCAAGTCAGCTTCCAACAAATACTTGTTGCATTCATCACGCAACAGGTTCACTTCTGCTTCAGTCAAATCCCGAATGCGCTTGGACGGGTTAATGCCAGTTGCATCAAGGATTTGTTGACTGCGGGTGTTGCCAATACCATAAATGTAGGTCAGCCCGATCACTACCCGTTTATTGCGGGGCAGATCTACACCTTGAATACGCGCCATATCGCAATAAATCTCCTCAACTTAATGCCATCCTACGACAGCAATATATCATTGTAGCATAAAACAAATGCCGCTTCCAGACTGGATGTACTCACCCTGTACTGACGATACTTACAACTCCGTCAGAATCAGCGGTTCACCATTTGTGATAGCAATGGTGTGTTCAAAGTGGGCGCAGGGTGTATTGTCCTCTGTAACAACTGTCCACCCATCGTCCAAAACACGCGTTTCTGGACGCCCAATGTTAACCATAGGTTCAAGCGCAAACGTCATGCCAGGCCGCAGAGGGATGGATTTCCAACCCCGCAGACGGCGGCGCGGCCACCAGTTTGGAACCTGGGGGTCTTCGTGCATCTTGCGTCCGACACCATGGCCTGTATATTCGCGCACAACGCTAAAGTTCTGACCTTCGACAAACCGTTGAATTGTGCGCGAAACGTCGCTGGTGGTATTGCCAGCTACCGACATCTTGATTCCTTCATAAAGTGAAGCTTCAGTAACATCCAACAGATGTTGAACCTCTTGGTTGATGTTGCCTACGCCTGCGGTAAATGCTGCGTCGCCAATAAACCCCTGGTAGATCACACCCACATCCAGACTGATGATGTCGCCCTCTTCCAAAATCCGCTTTTTACTGGGAATCCCATGTACCAGTTCGCTGTTGATGCATGCGGTAATGGTGGCCGGAAACGGGTTTGCACTGCCGGGTGGGTATCCCAGAAAGGCAGCTTTGGCATTGTGTTGGGCGATGACTCTGGCGGCGACTCGATCCAGTTCCCAAGTACTAACCCCCGGTTTAATCGCCTCACGCAAGGCTTCATGACAACGCGCTGTGATGCGCCCAGCCTCGCGCATGATCTTGATTTCGGTAGGGGTTTTGTAGTGTATTGCCATGCGATCAGCTATCCATGAGTGCCCGTGCCACTGATGCCACTACATCAATTGCTACCGCATCAATTGACTGGTCTGCGTCAATGGTTGCTACCAGCTCTTTGCCTTTGTAGTAGTCAATCAGTGGTGTGGTTTCACTAAAGTACAGATCAATCCGACGCTCGACGGCTTCGCGGTTGTCATCGGCCCGCTGAATCAAAGGCTGACCATCCACATCATCCACGCCCTCGGTTTGAGGTGGGTTGAAGTAAATGTTGTAAACGCGCTGCTTATCCTGCGAATAACGTCGGCCTTCGACACGCTTGATGGCCGTTTCCCGCTCCAGATGTAGAATGGGTACAACCAATACACGGTTGTTACTCTTTGCCAGCAAGTCGTCCAGGAAACGAGCCTGGTTCGCGTTGCGAGGATAGCCGTCCAGGATTGCACCCCGTGCAGCATCAGGCTGCGCCAAGCGGTCTACCACCATTTCGTTGGTAACCTCATCAGGAATCAGTTCGCCTTTTTCCATCAAGTCCTGCACCCGGCGGGCCAGTGGTGTATCCAGGACTTTCATAGCACGAAACAGATCACCCGTCGAAATGTGCAACAAGTCAAGTTTTTCTTGCAGGATCGCGGCTTGTGTTCCTTTGCCTGCACCCTGCACACCCATCAGAACGATAAAGGTTGCCATGGGTATACCTTTCCAGTGACTAGCGGGCGACTCTACAGAGTCGCCTTCTGTCGATTAACGCATGAAACCGTCGTAATGCCGCATCATGAGTTGCGCTTCAAGTTGCCGCATGGTGTCGATGACCACACCCACCACAATGATGAAACCCGACGGACCGATGACCATGGCCGCATTGTTGGTGGCTCCAATGGCCGCCGCTGACGAGTTGAGGACAACGCCATTCAAAATCTGGATTAGACCTGGAATGATCGCGACACCGCCCAGGAATAAGGCCCCGACCAATGTGATACGACGCACTATGGTCGTGATGTATTCCTGAGTTCGACGCCCTGGACGAATGCCTGGAATAAAACCACCATTGCGTTGCAGGTTATCGGCCAGGTTTTGATTCTGGATCATAATGTCGGTGTAGAAATACGTGAATGCTACAACCAGCACGAAATACAACGACCAATAGGGGAATCCGATGGCGTTACCGAAGTTTTCTTGCAAGTAGGTGCTGACACTGCCCTGTGGGAACAGCCCCGCCAAAATCGCCGGAAACGTGATGATTGACTGAGCAAAGATCAGCGGAATCATGCCTGCTGTGTTTACCCGCAAGGGAATGTGCGTTTGACCGCCACCATAGACCTTACGCCCGCGCACACGCTTTCCATACTGTACTGGGATGCGACGTGTACCTTCCTGAATTTTCACAATGACCCACACGGTGAAAATTGTCAACACGATGAACAACACCAGGTTGTACAGGAAATTGTTCTGAAGCAAGCGATAGAGATTACCCGGAGCGCCAGAGACAATACCAGCAAAGATGATGATGGAGATACCATTACCGATGCCTTGTTCAGAGATCTGTTCACCTAACCAGATGGCAAACATTGTTCCGGCAGTCATGGTCGTTACCACAGATATGGTTAGTATGGTGTCACTGCCAAAACCCGGGATCAGGTCAACGCCAGGTTGCGCGTTGAAAATGTTGATCTGACCAATGGCCTGCAAAACTGACATCGGAATTGCCAGCCAATAAGTGTATTTGTTGATCGTCTGTTGACCGCCAGGTTCACGGGCGGCGCGTTCCAAGGCCGGGATGATGGGAACCAGCAACTGCAAAATAATCGACGCCGTAATGTAGGGATAGACCCCGTTGGCGATGACACTGAAGTTAGACACTGCCCCGCCCGATAACAAGTCCAGCACGCTCAAGAAACCGCTGGCATCACTGTTGAACAGTTCCTCCAGCGAGTCTCGATCAACGCCTGGAACGGATACGTGGGCAGCAAACTGGTAGATGACCAGTATGAGGACCGTGTAGAGTATTTTGCGCCGGATATCGGGTAGCCGAAACGCATTTTGTACGGCAGCAAGCATAACTGTGAGTTCCTTTACTGTTCACAATCATCGGTTGGCAAGGGCTTGAGGCCCTCACCAACATTTGATCTTAATGAGCAGCCGATTGTACCCGACAAGGTACAATGCTAGCTACTACTTTCCCGTTCCGCACGCAGTGCCTCGATTTCGGCCTTAGTCGGCTTCTTAATCGTAGCCCGTGCGCCCGTCAGGAGCAGTTCCAGTTTTTCAATTGAACCGCCCGCTTTTTCGATTTGCTCAACGGCACTCTTGCTAAAGCGATGCGCCTGAACAACCAGTTTGTGGCTGAGTTCGCCACGTCCCAGGATAACAACGGGACCATGAGCATCACGGATAAGGCCCTTTTCGGCCAGCAATGCCGGGGTTACGACATCATCATTCTGGAAACGTTCTTGCAGACTATCGAGGTTGACCTCTTGATATTCGATGCGGAAAAGATTGGTGAAACCGCGCTTGAAGGGCAGCCGCCGCACAAACGGGAGCTGTCCACCCTCGAAGTAGGGGCCTTTTCCGCCACCTCGGCGTGCGCCCTGGCCTTTGGTACCACGCCCGGCGGTTTTACCCTTACCGGCGGCAATACCACGACCCACACGGGTCCGCTTCCTAGTTGCGCCCTTGTTGGGGCGTAAATCGTGCAATTTCATTACGATTCCACCTCTTCTACATTTACGAGATGGCGGACTTTGTTAATCATGCCACGCACAACGGGCGTGTCTTCCCGGTCAACCGTCTGGTTGATCTTGCGTAACCCCAACGATGTCAATGTATCACGTTGCTTTTGCGTCGTTGAGATTTTGCTTCTGACCATCTTGATGCGTAACATCTTACTCATCATTACCCTTCCGTTCCCAGAATGGGCGGATTTCACTGGGGTCCTTGCCGCGCATCGCTGCCAGTGTTTTTACATCTTTGAGTTGGCTCAAGCCATTCATAGTTGCTTTAGCGACGTTCAGGATATTCGCGCTTCGCATACTTTTGCTCAAGATGTCACGGACACCAGCGGCTTCCAACACTGCGCGCACACCACCACCCGCAATAACACCTGTGCCGGGTGAGGCAGGTTTTAGCAATACGCTGGCTCCACCATGCCGACCAGTGACCTGATGGGGAATGGTCGTGCCAGATAGGGCAACGCGCCGCATGTCGCGCCGGGCGCGTTCTGTGCCTTTGCGAATGGCGTCTGGAACACTGCGAGCCTTGCCAATACCAACACCAACGCGGCCCCGGTTGTCGCCAACGACGACGACCGTGCGGAAGGCGAAATGCCGACCGCCTTTGACTACTTTTGCCACCCGCGTGATGTCGATGACGCGCTCGTCAAATTCATCTCGATCTTCACCCTGTATACGTGGGTCTCGTCTTCCCATAGCTCTGATGTTCTCCTAGAATTCCAGTCCGCCCTCGCGGGCTCCTTCAGCAAGCGCCTTCACGCGGCCATGATACCGGTAACCACCGCGATCAAAGACCACCTCGGTGATGCCCGCTTGTTTGGCACGTTCGGCGACGGCCATACCGACCATCTTAGCGGCTTCGATCTTGGACTTGCCCTCAACATTCGGGGCTACTTCTTTATCAATGGTTGATGCCGATGCCACTGTATGCCCGTTTTCGTCGTCAATCACCTGGGCATAGATGTTGTCCAGGCTGCGAAAGATATTGAGGCGCGGGCGTGTTGCGGTTCCGGCGATTTTTGCTCGCACCCGGCGTTGCCGGCGTTTACGAGCTTGATAGCGAGTCTTTTTTGCCATGTGTTACAGCCTCTATTTCTTACCACTCTTGCCAGCTTTGCGTCGAATTGTCTCACCCGCATAGAAAATCCCCTTACCTTTATAGGGTTCTGGGGGACGCTTCTTGCGAATTTCGGCGGCAGCTTGACCAACTTCGTCTTTACGGATCCCTTGCACCAAGATTACCGTACCACGCTTGTCTTTGGGCACATCGAAACTCAAGGTCGGTGTCGATTCGATGACAACCGGATGTGAATAGCCGACGTGCAATACCAAGTTCTTGCCTTGCAATTCAGCTCGATAACCAACACCGTTGATCTGAAGTTCTTTAGTAAAGCCTTCAGAAACACCAATGACCATGTTATTGATCAAGGCGCGGGTCAGACCATGAAAGGCACGGTGATGGCGGTGATCGGTAGGGCGTTCGACAATAATTTCACCGTTTTCCTGCCGAATGCTGATGTCCGGGTTGAAACTGTTTTTCAGTTCACCCTTCGGCCCCTTAACCGTCACCTCATTTTTCTTGATGGTGACGGTGACATCACTCGGAATTGGAATGGGTTGTTTACCTATACGAGACACTGTTTTCCTCCATATCCGGGAACAGTACGCTGCTGTGTGGTGGATTGGCCGTAGCCGCTTCAGATTTTCACAACGTGGGACTGTTTCAGCCTTCGTGCCAGACACCCTGCCATTGCACAGCAGCTGGGGCGAAGACTGAACGCAGCTTGACCCATTGCGAGTCTTCCGGCGGCGACCCGTTGCCTACCACACGTAGCAGAGTACCTCCCCGCCAACGCCCATTTGGCGAGCCGCTTGGTCGGTCATCACACCTCTATTGGTGGTGAGAACTGCCATACCCATACCGCTCAATACCCAGGGGATTTTGTTTTTGCCAACATAGACGCGCCGACCCGGTTTGCTGATGCGCTTGATACCGGTAATCACTGGCTGGCGGTCACGGCGCTCGCCGAAATATTTCAGTTCAATTTCGATATTTTTGATATAAGGCTTGGCTTCATCAGATACAATCTGAAAATCGCCAACATATCCCTCTTCTTGCAACACGCGGGCAATTTGCTCCTTGATGTTCGAGTAAGGAATACTCACTATTGCATGTTCCATCATCAAAGCATTGCGAATGCGTGTCAGCATATCGGCAATTGGATCACTCAGCATGTTTCTTTTTTCTCCTACCAGCTCGACTTCACGACGCCGGGAATCTTGCCTTCGAGCGCAAGCCTGCGGAAACAGATGCGGCACAACCCAAAGCGCCGGATGTAACCCCGTGATCGGCCACAAATCTTACCGGAATTGGGATCAACATGCTGACAGCGGTTACGGACGCGCACCGGATATTTGCGCTTGCTCTCGCGTGCGGTGTTTGATTTTCTTGCCATGTTCGACCTTTCCTAGTTTTCCTTGAAGGGGAAACCCAGCAGCTTGAGCAGCCGTCGCCCTTCCTCGTCGTTATTGGCAGTTGTCACGATGGTGATTTCCATGCCACGCAGCTTGTCGATCTTATCATACTCAATTTCTGGGAAGATCAACTGTTCGCGCAGACCGAGTGTATAGTTGCCACGCCCATCGAACGAATCCGGGTTGATCCCCCGAAAGTCGCGGGTGCGGGGCAGGGCGACATTCACCAGGCGATCCAGCATGGCCCACATACGTTCTCCACGAAGCGTGACTTTCACACCAATCTGGCGACCTTCGCGCAGTTTGAACCCGGCCACACTTTTCTTGGCACGGGTGATAACGGGGCGTTGGCCGGTGATTTTGATGACATCTTCAACAGCAGCGTCGAGTGCCTTGGCATTGTCCAGCGCCTCGCCGACGCCTACATTCACCACGACCTTGCTGACACGCGGCACCATCATCACATTCTTGAAGCTGAATTCCTCAAGCAGCGCAGGCACAACTTCCTGTCGATATTTCTCGCGCATTGTTTCAGGCATTGTTGCCACCTTTACTAATCAATATCATCACCGCATTTGCGGCAAACGCGAACCTTGGCATCGTCTTCGTTGATGCGAAAGCCCACCCGGGTCTTTTCATCACACTGTGTACACACCAGCATCACATTAGAGAGGTGAATTGGCCCCTCGAATTCGATAATGCCAGGCTGGATTTGCTGACGCCCGGCCTGCTGTGCCCGCTGGTGCTTTTTCAGAATGTTGACGCGATCTACCACTACCCGGTCAATCTTGGGATGCACGCGCAGCACCTCGCCTCGCACACCCTTATCCTTGCCAGCAGTGACTTCAACCGTGTCGCCGATTTTAATCCGTTGCATTTTTTGTCTCCTACAACGTTTCTGGGGCCAGGGCCACAATCTTCATGAAGCCTTTAGCACGTAATTCACGCGCCACCGGGCCAAAGATACGCGTTCCCAGCGGATCCTGGCTCTCATCTGCTTTCAAAATGACAGCAGCATTATCATCGAATTTGATATAACTGCCATCAGCACGCCGGTATTCTTTGGCAGTGCGAACGATGACGGCCCGGACGATCTCGCTTTTCTTGACGGAACCTTGTGGTGTGGCAGATTTCACGGTGGCTACCACAATGTCGCCCACGCTTCCATAATTTCGCTTGGAACCGCCCAACACCCGGATGACCAGCAGTTCCCTGGCTCCGGTGTTATCTGCTACTTTTAAGCGTGATTCATTCTGAATCATAATCTTCCTCTTCCGACGGACTCTCCGCGACAATCGATTCCACGGCCCAGCGTTTGCGCTTGCTGATGGGCCGGCTTTCGACAATCTGGACGAAATCGCCTTCTTGAATCTCGTTGGTCTCGTCATGAGCCATAAATTTCTTGTAAGTACGGATTGTTTTGCCATAAAGCGGATGCCGCTTCACGGTTTCAACCCGCACCACAACCGTCTTGTCCATTTTGTTGCTTACAACTGTACCTTGCAGGCGACGACGTTTATTCGGCATCGGTTTCGCCCTCTTCTCTCACCACTTGTGCGGCCAATAGACGCTCGCGCAGCACGGTCTTATAACGTGCAATATCGCGACGAACGACCTTCAATTGGGTTGGATCTTCTAATTGACCAATTTCGTCTTGGAAACGCAACTTGAACAATGCTTCTTTGGCATCTTCAATAGCAGTCACGATTTCTTCATCTGTCATTTGTCGAATGGCACTGGCCCTTGACATCGTTACACCTCATTTCCTGAAATCGGATCAATCCGTTTCACGAATTTGGTTTTGATGGGCAGCTTGTAAGAAGCCAGCCGTAGGGCCTCGCGGGCAATATCCTCGTTCATTCCTTGCATCTCGAACAGGATGCGCCCCGGCTTCACAACTGCCACCCAATATTCCACCGACCCTTTACCCTTACCCATGCGGGTTTCGGCGGGCTTGGCGGTTACGGGTTTGTCTGGGAAAATGCGGATCCAGACTTTACCGCGACGTTTGATGTGGCGCACGATAGCACGACGACAAGCTTCGATCTGGCGGCTGGTGATCCATGCTGGTTCCAGAGCCATCAGCCCATAGTCACCAAATGTCACCTCATTGCCACGTTGCGCCTTGCCCTTCATGCGGCCCCGCATCTGCTTGCGGTATTTGACACGTTTTGGCATCAACATGTGTTGTATACTCCTCGATACGGAATATCCCCAGCAAACAGGGCTACTCCTGGGTTACTCTGGGTTCTTCGCGCAGCTTATCGCCCTTGTAAATCCAGACCTTGACGCCAATGCGTCCAAATGTGGTCAGGGCTTCAGCAAAACCATAGTCGATGTCGCTGCGTAGGGTGTTGCGCGGAACCCGACCTTCTACCATCCACTCACGGCGGGCCATTTCTGCACCGCCCAGACGACCTGAAACATTGATACGGATGCCCTGTGCCCCTTGGCGCATGGCCTGGGTCATCGCCCGTTTCATGGCGCGGCTGTGGCTGATACGCCGCTCAAGCTGACCAGCGATATTCTTTGCCACTAAGTTCGCGTCGATTTCAGGTTTGGTGATTTCTTCTACTTCAACTTTGACCTTCTTGCCTTCGCCACAAATCTTTTCCAATTGTTGACGAAGCTGCTTGACGTTTTCACCCTTGCGCCCAATCACAATCCCCGGACGCGCCGTGAAAATGGTGATCTGGACTTGATTAGGGTAACGTTCGATCTCGATTTCCGAGACACCCGCCCGCACAAGTGCTGCTTCGATGTGGCGACGAATCTCAAAGTCTTCGAGCAGAAGGTCGCGGTAGCGGGTTCCTTCCGCATACCACCGGGCCGACCAGTCCCGGTTTATTTTTAGTCGCATACCGACAGGATGGACTTTACGCCCCATTGACTGCTCCTAGTTCTCTTCATATTCACTTAAAATAAGTGACAGATGGGCAGACGGCTTGACACGGGGTTTATAACGCCCACGCGCACCGGCTTTATAGCGTTGTTGACGCGGCCCTTCGTCAGCAAAGATCTTGGCGATGAATAAATCCTGCTTATTCAGCTCGAAGTTTTCCTCAGCGTTCGACAAGGCCGATTGAATCAGCTTTTGCAGGAAATATGCGCCTTTTTGCGGCATAAATTCCAGAACCGTGAGGGCCTCTTCTGCATCCATCCCACGTACCTGATCGCAAACCAACCGCAGCTTACGGGCTGAAATGGGCAGGTAGCGAGCTTTGGCTCGAACATCCATGATGCGTTTTCCTCAGCAACCTAAGACTACTTACGTTTCTTGCCTTCTTGAATGTGCCCTCGGAAGGTTCGCGTGGGCGCGAATTCACCGAGTTTATGGCCTACCATGTTTTCGGTCACATAGATCGGAACATGGTGACGGCCATTATGCACAGCGATGGTATGCCCCACCATCTGTGGAAAGATGGTGCTGGCCCGACTCCAGGTACGAATTACCCGTTTTTCGCCCCGTTCGTTCATCTGCTCAATTTTGTGTAGCAGCTTGGGTGAGACGAAAGGGCCTTTTTTCAATGAACGTGACATTATTTAGATCTCCTCAACCACTATCGACTCTTGCCACGACGACGCACGATGAACTTGGTGGTACGTTTATTGCGGCGAGTCCTGGCGCCTTGTGCGGGCTTGCCCCAGGGAGTCTTGGGACCAGGCATACCAATACCGGTGCGACCTTCACCACCACCATGTGGGTGACTGGCGGGATCCATTGCTGTACCACGTACAGTGGGACGCCATCCCATCCAGCGTTTGCGGCCTGCTTTACCCAACTTGATATTGCCATGATCGGTGTTGCCGACCTGGCCCAACGTCGCCATACAATTTTCGTGAACCATGCGGACTTCACTGCTCGGCAGACGCAACAGAACATATGCGCCCTCTTTACCGAGAATTTGGGCACTGGTTCCGGCTGCACGGGCCATTTGCCCGCCACGTCCCGGCTGCAACTCAATGTTATGCACCGTAGTACCCACCGGGATGTCTTTCAAAGGCATCGCGTTGCCTGCTTGCAACTCGGCGCTTGGTCCATTCATGATGGTGTCGCCAACTTGCAAGCCCAGCGGGGCAATGATGTAGGCTTTGTCGCCATCTTGATACACCACTTTGGCGATGCGAGCCGAACGGTTCGGATCATATTCTATTGAGACGATCTCGCCGGGAACATCCCATTTGCGGCGCTTGAAATCTATCAGCCGATACATCCGTTTGTGCCCACCACCACGATGCCGAACGGTGATGCGGCCCGTGTTGTTGCGCCCAGCTTTGCGCCGCAGCGGGGCCATCAAAGATTTATCTGGCTTGACTTTGGTTAGCTCTTCAAAGCTGTGCCCAGACATATCACGGCGGCCTGCCGATGTCGGCTTATAAAACTTGATTGGCATTTACTTAACTCCAGTTGTGGCAATAATTCCCGAATTTACTCGGTTGTCTGCACACACTTACGTATTAAACAAGTCGATATTTTGCCCCGGGCCGACCGTGACGACAGCCTTTTTCCACGCTTGCTTGCGGGTGTAGTAGTTGCGCCCACGACGCCCGCGTTTCTTGGGCATAATCATTGTTCGGACACTCAGAACATCCACCAGAAAAATATCTTCAATGGCGTACCGAATCTGGATTTTGTTAGCGGACATTGCAACCTCAAAGGTGTATTGATTGAGGTCGTCTGCTGCCGCGTTCGACTTTTCGGTGATGACCGGTCGTACAATGACGTCCCAGAAATTGAGTTCTTTCGCCATGTTTACCCGTCTCCTTATTCGGCCTGAGCCTGGTCGTTGCCAAGCCAGTCTTTGATGATTTCGAGTGCGCCCAGCGGCATGATGACCTTGTCGTGCTTCAGCAAATCACGAATGTTAAGATAATTCACGCGCAATGTCATCGCGTTGTCCAGGTTGCGGATTCCGCGCTCAACATTCTCGTTCTTTTCTGACAACAAAATTACGGCGCTGGCTTCACCAACAAGGTTGTCCAGGATTTCACGCATCACTTTGGTCTTTGGCTCGGTCAGCGAGAGATCATCGACAACCACAAACTGGTCATCGGCGGCCAATGCCGACAGCGTGCAGCGCAGGGCCTGGCGACGCATTTTCTTGGGCATATCTTTACGATAGCTGCGTGGCCGTGGCCCATGAGCAACACCGCCACCCACAAAAATAGGCGCATTCCGCGAGCCATGACGGGCGCGGCCTGTTCCCTTTTGTCGATACCACTTCGATTTTGTTCTGCTTACTTCAGAACGAGTCTGGGTTTTGTGTGAACCCTGACGGGCATTTGCTATCTGGCGCACATAGGCCTGGTGCATCAACCCGACATTGACCTCGACACCGAAAATATCGTCAGGCAATTCGGTTGTGCCCACTTCCTGACCCGCCATGTTCCGAACTGGAACTTCCATGTCTATCACTCCTCAGTTCTTTTCGACGCGCTAATGGCTCTTATTGCGGTTCTTGCGCGATTCTTTGATGAGCAGGAGTCCGCCTTTGGCGCCGGGAACCGAACCTTTGATTGCCAGCATATGATTGGTGGGATCAATTACCATAACTTCCAGGTTTTTGATCGTCACGCGCTGGTTACCCATCTGACCACTCATCCGTGTGCCTTTGAACACGCGCCCTGGGGTGGCCGATTGGCCGATTGAACCTGGCGCACGTTCCCTATCGGATTGACCATGGGTTTTGGGTTGACGGTTGAACCCATGGCGCTTGATAGTCCCGGCAAATCCACGCCCCTTGCTTGTGCCAACGATGTCCACGATGTCTCCTGTTTCAAAGACCTCGACAGTAATCGTTGCACCTTCTTCCATGTCAACTGCTTCATCCTCACGGATGCGGAATTCGCGCAGAACACGCAAATCGGGCAGTTTTATCCCTGCGTCAATCAAATCTTTGCGTTGCAGGTGGCCTTTCAAGGGTTTGTTCAGCCGCGAGGAGCCGTCTCGCCGGGTTTTCATCTCCTCAAAACCCAGTTGCACTGCACGATAACCATCGCGTTCTGGTGTGCGAAGCTGGGTGACATAGCACGGCCCGGCCTGGATCACGGTAACCGGAATTGAATCACCGTTCTCACTGAATATTTGGGTCATGCCAACTTTTCTACCGATAATGCCTTTCATCGTCGCTTTGCCTCCGGGGGACTGCAAGCGTAGGGCGTCTACGTCCATCATCCCCTGAATATTGTGTTTCAACTCTACCTGCTAGTGCATATTGAGCAGGTGCGCTGGCTTATATTTTGATCTCAATATCAACACCTGCGGGCAGGTTGAGCCGCATCAGCGTGTCGATTGTCTTATTGTCTGGGTCAAGTACGTCGATCAATCTCAGGTGCGTGCGAATCTCGAAGTGTTCTTGTGAGTCTTTGTCGATGAACGACGAGCGCCGCACGGTAAACCGTTCGAGTTTGGTGGGGAGCGGAACTGGGCCTACAACCCGTGCGCCAGTTCGCTCCGCTGTTTCCACGATACGTCGTGCAGATTGATCGAGTACCCGATGATCGTAAGCCTTGAGACGGATACGAATTTTGTTTTTGTAGGGCTTGCTCATTAGGGTCCTCGTCTTCGAGACTAATCTTCCAGGATTTCGGTAATGATACCAGCGCCCACGGTCAGGCCACCTTCGCGAATGGCGAACTTCGAGCCTTGCTCCAGCGCGATGGGTGCAATCAGCTCGACGATCAGGTTCACATTGTCGCCGGGCAACACCATTTCCACGCCTTCCGGCAGGGTGATGACACCCGTCACATCCAAGGTGCGAATATAGAACTGGGGACGATAGCCAGGGAAGAAGGCTTTGTGACGGCCACCCTCGTCTTTCTTCAAGACATACACCTCGCCCTTGAACTTGGTGTGGGGGTTAATTGACTTGGGTTTCGCCAACACCTGACCGCGCTCAACTCCAGTCCGCTCAATACCACGCAACAGAATGCCAGCGTTATCGCCCGCCAGCGCCGAATCCAGTTCTTTGTGGAACATTTCGATGCCGGTTACGACAGTCTTCTGTGTCTCGCGGACACCGATGATCTCGATCTCTTCGCCTTTCTTGAGTGTGCCGCGCTCGACACGACCGGTGACCACTGTGCCACGCCCCTTGATGGTGAAGACATCTTCAATCGGCATCAGGAAAGGCTTGTCCACGTCGCGCTCCGGCTCAGGGATCCACTCATCCACAGCATCCATCAGCTTCAAGATTGACTCGTAAGCTGGATGGCTCAGGTCTTCGGGGGCTTCCAGGGCTTGCAAGGCACTGCCGCGAATGATCGGGGTGTCTTCCGGGAAGCCATAGCTATCCAGCAGTTCGGCCAGCTCCAGCTCGACCAGTTCCAACAGCTCTTCGTCGTCCATCTGGTCGGTCTTGTTGAGGTAGACCACCATGGCGGGCACTTCCACCTGACGCGCCAACAGTACGTGTTCGCGGGTCTGGGGCATGGGGCCATCGGGAGCCGAGACCACCAGGATCGCGCCATCCATCTGGGCTGCGCCAGTGATCATGTTCTTGATGTAGTCGCGGTGACCGGGACAATCCACGTGGGCATAGTGCCGAGCGTTGGTTTCGTATTCAACGTGGCGGATCTGAATGGTGATGCCACGCGCTTTTTCTTCGGGTGCGTTGTCGATTTCGTCATAGGCAGTGAACTTCGCCAGTGCCTTCATACCGAGTGTTTTGGTAATGGCCGCCGTCAGGGTTGTCTTGCCATGATCGACGTGACCAATTGTCCCAATGTTGACATGGGGTTTTGTGCGTTCAAACTGAGCCATTCACATTTCTCCTAAAAAGTATTTGGGCTAGCTGCCCTTGATGATTTCATCAGCAAGACTGCTGGGTACTGGCGCATATTTCTCAAATTCCATCGAGAAGCTACCACGTCCTTTGCTCATGTTACGCAAGTCGGTAGCGTAACCAAACATCTCACCCAATGGAACCAGGGCGCGGATGGTCGAAGCACCATCTCCACGTGGCTCCATGCCCTGGATGACACCGCGTCGCGCAGACAAACTGCCTACTACATCGCCAGTATGTTCATCCGGAGCGACGACATCTACCTGCATTGTGGGTTCCAGCAAGATGGGTCTCGCTTTTTGAACCCCTTCTTTCAGACACATCGAACCGGCGATCTTGAATGCCATATCGCTAGAGTCAACGTCGTGCGTTGCACCATCAACCAGGCGAGCGCGGACGCCGACAACAGGATAACCTGCGATCACGCCACCTGACATCGCATTCCGCATACCCGTTTCGGTGGATTTGATCCATTCACGGGGAATAGCGCCGCCACGAATTTCATTAACGAAGTCCAGTGCATCATCAGTTTCTTCGTCATCATCAATTGGCTCGAATTCAACAATAATTCGCGCGAATTGGCCGGAACCACCTGTTTGACGCTTGAATGTGGTATCAACACGCACAGACTTGGTGATGGTTTCACGATAAGAGACACGCGGCTTGCCGACGGTGGCATCCACCTTGAATTCACGCAACAGGCGATCAACCAATACTTCCAGATGTAGCTCGCCCATACCGGCGATGATGGTTTGTCCCAGCTGGTCGTCCACCGAAACCTGAAAAGTTGGGTCTTCTTCGGCCAGCTTACGCAGCGCCTCGCCCATTTTGTCCTGATCGGCTTTGGTTTTCGGCTCAATGGCGACCTGGATAACTGGTTCAGGGAACTTGATTTGCTCCAGGATAACAGGATCATCGGTTGAACATAGCGTGTCGCCAGTGAATGTGTTTTTCAGACCAAGTGCGGCAGCGATGTCGCCTGCCTGAACAACTTCAACGTCCTCACGGCGATCTGCGAACATTCGGACAACGCGGCCAATACGCTCACGCTTGTCCTTGCTGGCATTTAGCACATAGGAACTGGCTTCAAATGTGCCAGAGTAAACCCGGAAGAAAGCTAGACGGCCTACGTAGGGATCAGTGACAATTTTGAACACCAAAGCCGACAAGGGGTCGTCGTTGGATGCCGAACGCACCTCTTCATGATCTGTTTTGTCGGGATCAATACCGATAACTGGTGGCACATCCAGCGGAGAGGGTAGATAATCGACAACTGCATCCAGCAACATCTGGACACCTTTGTTCTTTAGTGCCGAACCACACAACAGCGGTTGTACCCGGTTGGAAATGGTGGCAGCGCGTAAAGCGCCCATCAACTCGCCTGTGGTGATTTCCTCTTCCATCAGATACTTTTCGAGCAAATACTCATCGTTCTCAACGATCAATTCGACCATTTCATGACGTTTTTGCTCGGCAAGTTCCATTTGATCAGCGGGTATATCGTGACGCTCAATGGCAGTTCCCAGGTCATCGCCATAGGTTACCAGTTTCATGTTAATCAGGTCGATGATACCGGCGAAATCAGCGCCTTCACCATAGGGCCACTGGATTGCGACCGGTGTTGCCGATAATCGCTTCTTCAGCATGTCAATGCAACGCGTGAAGCTGGCACCGGTGCGGTCCATTTTGTTCACGAAACAGATACGTGGCACACTGTACTCATCAGCTTGACGCCAGACAGTTTCCGACTGGGGTTCGACACCAGCCACACCATCAAATACCACGACCCCACCATCCAATACACGCAGGCTGCGTTGTACTTCTGCGGTAAAGTCCACATGGCCGGGCGTATCGATCACGTTGACTTGGTGGTCGTTCCAACTAGCCGTGATGGCTGCTGATGTGATGGTAATGCCGCGTTCACGCTCTTGTTCCATATAATCAGTTGTGGCCGTACCATCATGTACTTCACCGATGCGATGAATATTGCCCGTGTAGTACAAAATACGTTCGGTTGTTGTTGTTTTTCCAGCATCAATATGAGCAATGATGCCAATGTTGCGGACCTTTGCAAGGTCAAGTGGAGTAAACTTCGCCATAACTCGTGCTGTCTTTCCTCGCCTCTGAGGGATCTACCACCGGTAATGGGCGAAGGCGCGGTTGGCCTCGGCCATACGGTGGGTATCTTCACGTTTCTTGATGGCGCTGCCCTGGTTGTTGGCGGCATCCATGAATTCACTTGCCAATTTCTCGGCCATGCTGCGACCGTTTCGGGCGCGGGCGGACGCCAATAGCCAACGAATTGCCAGAGAGCGGGCACGGCCAACCGGAACCTCGACAGGGACCTGATAGGTCGAACCACCGACACGGCGCGGCTTGACTTCTACGGCAGGTGTAGCATTGCGGAGCGCCTGATCGAAAACTTCTAGAGGGTTACGCTTCGTGCGCTTTTCCATAATATCAAAAGCATCGTACATAATCCGCTCGGCGACGCTTTTCTTGCCGCTGTACATCATGCGGTTGATGAACATCGTAATATTCACGCTGTTGTACTTGGTGTCGGGCTTGACTTGACGCTTGGGGGGTCGATAACGACGGGGCATTTTTCTTCTACTCCCTCACTTACTTCTTAGGACGCTTGGAGCCGTACTTGCTGCGGCCCTGTCCACGATTTTGAACGCCGTCCGTATCCAGTGCGCCACGCACAATGTGATAACGAACACCGGGCAGGTCTCTTACACGCCCACCACGCACCAGAACCACGCTGTGTTCTTGGAGACTGTGACCTTCGCCGGGAATGTAAGCAGTAACCTCAATCTGATTCGTCAGGCGGACACGTGCAACCTTACGTAGTGCAGAGTTGGGCTTCTTGGGCGTCATGGTACGCACTAATGTACATACCCCACGCTTCTGTGGCGCACCCTTCGGCTGTTGCTTGCGCGTCTGAGAATACGAGTTGAATGTATACTGTAATGCGGGTGCTGTGCTTTTCTTTCGTTTTGGCTTGCGGCCTTTTCGCACAAGTTGGTTAATGGTAGGCATTGCAATCTCCGTATCTAATCTGGCCAGACAGTTCTCAAAGAGATTACACCCTTTTTTGCACACAATTTGAGGCCACCTTGCAACAAAGGCGGCCTCAAACTTATGCACTTGACTCAATTCCAAAGCCATTGCCCTGTATATACAGGGATACTTTGGGCGGGTGTTTAACTAGTTGGCTTTGAATATTAGCAGTCTCGAACGGGAGTGTCAAGGCCAGTTTAGGGCGGTGGCTGGCTATTCGTCTTCTGAATCTGTTGCTTCGGTGGGTGGTCGTCTGGGCCGAAATGGGGAAGGGCGCTGTGCTGATGCCCCAAAGGGCGAGTCGGACCGACTACCAGTTGGCCGAGCGAATGGCGCATCATCGGGGCTATCAGGTGATGGTGAAGCACCAAAAGAAGCAGCTGGTCGGCGCGGACGATCAGCAGAAGGCCGACTACCAGTGGGCCGAGCAAATGGCGCATCATCGGGGCTATCAGACGGTGGTGAAGCACCAAAAGAAGCAGCTGGTCGGCGCGGACGATCAGCAGAAGGCCGACTACCAGTGGGCCGAGCAAATGGCGCATCATCGGGGCTATCAGGCGGTGGTGAAGCACCAAAGGAAGCGGCAGGCCGGCGCGGTCGATCAGCAGAAGGCCGACTACCAGTAGGCCGGGCAGGTCGCGCATCATCGGGGCTATCAGGTGATGGTGAAGCACCAAAGGAAGCGGCAGGTCGGCGCGGACGATCAGCAGAGGGACGACTACCAGTAGGCCGGGCAGGTCGCGCATCATCGGGGCTATCAGGCGGTGGTGAAGCACCAAAGGAAGCGGCGGGTCGGAGTGATGAGGCGCTGCCTGCTGCTTGGCTGGCAGGCGTCGGACGTTGCCCAAATGCTGATGGGCTTTGTGCGGGTGCTGCACGTGTATCGGGTTTGGCTGGAAAATTAGGAATTGGCAGTTGCAGATTATATACTGAGGGCATCAATTCGCCCTTGGGCAAAGGAAGGTTGCTACCGGGTTTGCGAACTCGTTCTTTGATTGTTTTGGCTGCCGGGCCGCTGTAATCCATTTTGAAGCCGCGCATCCGTTCCAGCGTATCCTCTGTGAACCCTAGCAATAAAATCACTACAATATCCATGCCCAAAATGATTGTCAGCGAAGTAGTGACCAGTTCAAGGCCATCGCGTACTGTGCTATTGTAGGTTTCGATTAGAACGCTATCCAGTCCGATGACGAGAAATACGATTGTGATAACGCCCACTGCACCTAGAATCAACCACCAACCTGCCCGATCCTCTTTAGTAGGAATCATGCCGTTGCTGACACTGAATAGAATCCCCATCCACAGCCAGAAATCGGGAGTGTTGAATTGGTCCTGGATCGCCTGCAATACAGTTTGCAGGTCATTGGTGCTGAAAGCAGCCGGAATACTATGGAGATCGAGGATCGAAGTGCTGATATAGTAGACCAAAGAGGCCGCCACCAGGAATGGAGCGCCACCGATGATGCTGGCTTTGAGTGGGTCCGTTTTTTCGATGGTGACGAAATCGTAGCGGAGCGTGCCATTTTCTTGCACCTGGGGGCGTGCTTCGATTTTTTTGACGGGCACATTCAAAGCACCCGCCACCAGATATTGAATGATCTCGTGCAATATAACCCCAGGGAAGAAAATGAGGTAGTAAAATCCGGTGGCGGAGCCTTTTTCGCCAGTCAAGAGGTAGCCAATGCCGAAAAAATGTTGATGTATCCAGCGTTCGGCATACACAAACGGAACCAGGATAACTAACAGCGAAATCCAGGGTCCGATGAAATGGGTAACGTCCATTTATGCCAGAGATTTGACCTCAATGCTGATGCGGACCAGAGCCACAAAATCATCAACTTTGAGCGATGCACCACCAATCAGGCCACCGTCAATATCGGGCTGTTTCATCAGATCAGCACAGTTGGCGGGTTTCATGCTGCCGCCGTAAAGGATACGTGTAGCCTGGGCAATATCCTCACCATATAGTTCGGTTAATCCTTTTCGCACTACATCTCCAATGATGGATTGTGCCTGTTCTGGTGTGGCAGTTTTGCCCGTGCCGATGGCCCAGATAGGCTCGTAGGCAATAATGATGTTTGCCATGTCTGCTGGGCTGATACCATCCAGTGCTGCCCGCAATTGACGATCACACACGGCCATCGTCTGACCCGCTTCGTTTTGCTCCAGCGTCTCGCCAATAGCGACGATGGGCTTGAGATCATATTTGAGCGCAGCTTTTATCTTTTTGTTGACATCTTCATCGGTGACGCCCAGATATTGTCGCGTTTCCGAGTGGCCGATGATGGTATAGTCCACCAGCCCGGCCAGCATATTCGCGGCGACATTGCTGGTATAGGCTCCGCTCTCGGCCCAATGTACATCTTGTGCGCCGACTCCAATGCCTGTGCCTTCCAGTGCTGCCCGCACGCCCGATAGAGCCACATAGGGCGGGCATACCACGCGGTCGATCTGCGTATATTGTTCGAGGTCCCCCTTGATGGCGTTGACGAATTCAACTGCTTCGGCGGGGGTCTTATTCATCTTCCAGTTGCCAGCCATCATTGGCGTTCGCATTATCAAAAAACTCCTGTTTTTTATCCGGTTAATTTGTCTTCGATAATCGTCTTCACCCAATCGGGTGCATCGGGCAATTCAACAACCACAGTCCAGTTCTCCTGTGCGGCTGCCATATCGCCTTTCTTTTCGTAGTAGTTTCCAGCCACCAGGTAGGTCTCAGCTAGTGTATCATTTAATTCAAGACTGTATTGAATAATGGTTTCTGGTGTTACGTCTTCTAACAGATCACCGTATATGGTTCGTGCCAGAACCGGACGACCTGATTGGAATTCGGAATTCGTGACCAATACCTGGCCCATCATGGTTATGATGAGTGCATTATCCCGATGATTTTCGGCGAGATTGCACAGGAGGGCAATGGTTTCCGTTTCAGTGGCCGTACTGGCTTTTTGATAGAAAAAGTGTCCAACTGTTGCACGGATGACGGGATCATCGGGTTCCATTTCCCAGGCTGCAACATAGAATTGGATGGCCTCCCTGGTGTATCCCCGTGCCTCTAATATGGTCGCCCAGTCTATCAACAACATGGCAGGCGGCGAGAAGCGTTCAATAGTACGCGCTGCTGTGCGAAGGGCTTCTGCGTCATCGCCATTGTCAAGTAGCGCCAATGTCAGCCCAAAGTGAGCCGATGGTTCTTCTGGGAAGTCGTCTATATATTGCCGTGCTCGCGTCATGTCCAAGCGGTTATCGTTAGCAGTGTCCAGAATTTCGGTGTCAATGACGCCTGGCACTTGTTGGACTTCATTGACTTGATCGTCCTTCATTTTCGGATCGTTAGCGGCAGCATAGATGATGGCACACGAAGCGATGCAGGTCAGTATGAAAACCAGACACCCACCAACCAGCCATAAGTTGGCGGCGGACTTGCGTATAGCGGTGCTACTCGTCACATATACGCCGGGTGGTGGTGTGCCTTGCATGGCTGGAAAGGGAGTTGAGCTTGGTGTGGGCGTAGCGATAACTGGCACAGGTTGAGATGGTACCAGACTGGGACTAACGGAAGGCGCAGTAGGGGAAAAAGGTGGTGTGCTGCCTGTTGTTGCCTGTGGTTCGCTTCCAGATACGAACGGCGGTTGGCTGGAGACAGAAGGTTTCTCCTCAAATTCCTCTGGCTGCAGGGTTTGAACGCTGATTTCCTTCATTTGGCTTTGAGTAACGGCATCGTTGAAGGCTTTTGCCAGATCACCTGCTGTCGCATACCGGTCGCCGCGATCCTTCGCCAGTGCTTTTAATAGCACGGTCTCAACTTCGTGCGGAACACTGGGATTGACTTTGCTGGGCATGGGCAGCGATTTATAGATATGGTCATGAATAATCGCGTAGGGCGTATCGGCACTGAAAGGCACACGCCCCACCACCAGCTCGTATAGCACCACACCCAGCGAATAGACGTCAGTTCCTGCATCTAGATTATGCCCGCCCTGTGCCTGCTCTGGTGAGATGTACTGGGGTGTGCCCAACATCATATCTTGACTGAGCGTCGATTCACCAGAACTGGCGATGCGTGCCAGACCGAAGTCCGTCAAATACAGTTTGCCCGTGTTGTCGATCACAACATTGGAGGGTTTTACATCACGATGCAATACATCGCGCTGGTGGGCATAATCCAGTGCTTCGGCCACGTTCGACAGAATTTCTTTGACTTCATCCAGTGTCACGGGCTTTTGGCGTATACGCTGCTTAAGCGTTTGCCCTTCCACAAATTTCATGACCAGATAGGGCTGTTCCTCGAAGTCGGCGTAGTCAT
Source organism: Aggregatilineales bacterium (assembly GCA_965215855.1). Taxonomy (GTDB): domain Bacteria; phylum Chloroflexota; class Anaerolineae; order Aggregatilineales; family J027; genus J027. Next base: position 3,340,673 of record CBDCER010000003.1, read on the forward strand.
AGATTGGGACAATATTGGGATGTTCCAACCGTGCGACAATCTGCGCCTCGCGCCGGAAGCGTTCCAGAAATGAAGGGTCGTCACTAAACGCAATATGCATCACTTTGATAGCTACATACCGGTCAAGGTTGGCATGATAAGCCTTGTAGACCGTTGCCATTCCACCCTGACCGAGTTGCTCTACGATTCGATATGGCCCGACGTTTTGTCCAATCGAAAAACTCATCAGCATATACCGCAGGTTAATATCTTCAACTGCGAAGATAATGCCCCGACGGTTCTCCTCCTTTCGATGATTCTGGACTGGCTGCCGGGCTTGTGGCCCACACATATTATATGAATAATGTGTCACCAAAACAATTTGGGCCAGTAAATGTTTTGTAAAATTAGCCCCGATCTTTGAGCGCCACCACACCTGGCAATTGCCGCCCTTCAAGCAGCTCCAGGCTGGCCCCGCCACCGGTGCTGATATGCGTGATCGCATCAGCAACCCCTGCTTGTTTTGCAGCAGCGGCTGAGTCTCCACCGCCGATGACGGTAGTTGTGCCACCTGCCGTCAGCTTAGACAGAGTATTTGCCAGTTCAATTGTGCCTCTGGCGAAGTTCGCCATCTCAAAAACACCCATCGGTCCGTTCCAGACAATTGTTTTCGCGCCTTCAAGTTCTTGCTGAAAGGCGCTGATCGCACCAGCTCCAATATCCATGATACGCCAGCCATCCGGCACAGCTTCATCGGCGGGGATGGACATGGCCTTAGCATTATTATCAAAAGCATCGGCGATCACCACTTCACGCGGTAGAATCAGTTTACCACTCGCGGCGGCCATTAAATCACGGGCAGTATCCAGTGCATCATCTTCCACTAGTGAATCGCCGACAGCGTTGCCCTGCGCTTTGAAGAAGGTGTTCGCCATCCCGCCACCAATCAGTAGTTTGTCTACTTTTTGCAGTAGCGTGTGGATGACCTCAATCTTGCCGGAAACCTTCGCTCCGCCCAGAATAGCGATGAATGGGCGTTCAGGACTTTCAACAGCGTTCACCAGGAAATCCAGCTCCTTTTCCATCAAGAAGCCGCCCACTGCTGGCAAATGACCCGCGACGCCGGTGGTGCTGGCGTGTGCCCGATGTGCCGAGCCAAATGCGTCATTAACATATACGTCGCCCAGCCCCGAAAGTTGCTGGGACATCTCGGCATCGTTTTTCGTTTCACCAGCATGGAAGCGTGTGTTTTCCAGCACCAACACGCCGCCTTCGGGTAAAGCGGTAGCGGCTCGTTCGGCCACTTCCCCAATACAATCCTCGGCGAATGCGATGGCAACCCCTAGTTTTTCTGCCAAGATCGCTACAACTGGCTTTAACGAATACTTCAGATTGCGCTCGCCTTTGGGACGCCCCAGATGCGACATCAGAATCAGTGCTTTAGGTTTTTGATCCAGAATGTATTTCAAAGTTGGGACAGCAGCGCGGATTCGAGTGTCGTCTGTCACCGTGTCGCCGTCCAAAGGCACGTTGAAATCGACCCGAACCAGCACACGTTTGCCTTTCAGATCAATATCACGAACCGTCATTTTGTTCATTGTCAAATATTCCTTGCTAAAAAAGCGGGGTAGGGCCGTTAAGAGACCCTACCCATATTATCGTTTCGATAGTCCTAGAGCTTTTGACCCATCATCAGAGCTAGGTCTGTCGTGCGGACCGAGTAGCCCCACTCATTGTCATACCAGGTCAACAATTTGACCATGTTGCCACCAAATGCTTTGGTGAAGTCGGCATCCACAATACTGGAACGCGGGTCGGCAATGATGTCGGTGGAGACCAGCGGCACGCGCTCGAAGCCCAGAATACCCTTCATCGGGCCATTCGCTGCTGCTTCATATGCGGCATGAATTTCTTCAGTGGTCACGTCACGGTTCATCGTACCGACGAAATCCACCAGAGAACCAGTTTGAGTCGGGACGCGCACGGCAATGCCGTCGAACTTGCCAGCCAGATCAGGGATGACCAGGGACACGGCTTTTGCTGCACCCGTGCTGGTCGGGATGATGTTGGTCGCTGCATTACGGGCACGGCGCAGATCGCTGTGTGGGGCATCGAGGATACGCTGGTCGTTGGTGTAGGAGTGAATGGTGGTGATGAAGGCTTTTTCAATGCCAAACGCATCGTGCAGCACCTTGGCCGCCGGAGCCAGACAGTTGGTGGTGCAGGAGGCATTGGAGACCACATGGTGGTTGGCCGGATCATAGCTATCGCCGTTCACGCCCAATACAAATGTTGCATCAACTTCACCTTTGGCCGGTGCAGAAATGATGACTTTCTTCGCGCCAGCGTCCAGATGTGCCTGGCATTTTTCCTTGTTGCGGAAAATGCCTGTACTTTCGATCACAATATCGACACCCAGATCACCCCACGGGATTTTGGCCGGGTCTCGTTCGGCGAAGGCTTTGATCTCATCGCCATCAATCACCAGGCTGCTATCTGTGACCTCAACGGTTCCCTCATATCTGCCATAGTTGGAGTCGTAGCGGAACAAGTGGGCCATGGTTTGCAAGTTTCCTAAATCGTTGAAGGCCACGATATCGAACTCGCCGGGGTATCTTTCCTTGAAGATTTTAACGACCTGACGTCCGATGCGCCCGAAGCCGTTGATTCCGATTTTGATTGCCATTATATATTTACTCCTTAGACGATTCTAAATTGCTGATATTCAGCAACATTACAATTCTGATTCTAACGCAAAACTATAGCTTTGCCCTGCATTTCACTTGTCAATTTTGCCGAGAACCACCAGTTTGTAATTTCAACAAAGTGGCGCGAAGTTTATCTGGTGAGTGCCGCCAAGGGCGTTCGTCATCAGTGAGATCGCTGTAGATTAAGCGATATCTCTTGTTAACAGCATGGCGCGGCGGGACGGGCTGCACATAGATGGTGTTCGGGCCAGCATTTTCGATGGGATAGTGGTTATTGGCAAGGACGACATCTATCAAGCGTTCACCGACATGCGCTTCCAGGGCTGCGACATGATCTGCGACGTGATAGTTATGAGTTTCTTCGGGTTGGGTAGCAATATTGCAAACGTATACTTTGATGGCATGGCTGGCTCGGATGGCTTCAACCACACCGTCGGCCAGCAAGTTGGGCAGGATGCTGGTGTATAGGCTCCCTGGCCCAATGATAATCAATTCAGCTTCCTGGATGGCGGTAAGCACTTCTGGGAAAGCAGGGGGGCGCTCTGGTTTTAGATACACGCGTCTAATCTGACGTCCGATCTTAGGTATGTTCGATTCACCCTCGACCTGCATGATATCCCCCGTTTGTTGATCCTGTACATCTGCCACCAGATAAACATCCTCCAGCGTGCAGGGCAGCACCCGCCCTTGAATTGCCAGTACCCGCCCAGCAGCGGCAGCAGCATGATCCATACTGCCCATCATCCCGACCAGCGCCGCCAAGAACAAGTTGCCAAAGCTATGATCTTGCAATTCGCCGCCAGAAAATCGGTAAGCGAATAATTGAGTCATCAGATCTTCGTCGCGAGCCAGGGCCGTGATGTTGCTACGTAGATCGCCAGGAGGTTGCATGCCCAATTCACGACGCAGACGACCCGAACTCCCGCCGTCATCGGCCATTGTAACTACCGCTGTGATGTTGCGGGTCTCAGTTTTCATGGCTCGCAGCGTACTCGGTAAGCCTGTGCCACCCCCGATGGCGACCACTTTGATCCCGTGCCGTAATGACTGTTGGGTTTGAATAGAAGAAATCCACTCGCCAATCGAGTTAGGTGAAATAAGTGGCGCAATCAGTAATTTGTGCAGTTTGCTGAATCCCAATGAAAACAGAATCCCACTAATAATCATTGAGGTGATTAAGCCGATAATAGCCGCAGCAAGTGTGACTTCGGGACGCCAGCCAATCGCATTAACGAACAACACAAACCCAATGCTGATGACAATGATGCCGAGCAAAATGAGGAGCAGCCATCGTTTGAGATAGAGGCCCGGACGCACCCAACTGAATAGCTTTTGCACCGTTTTTGTTCTCCTTAGAATCAAAATCAATAAGCCAGATAGAAATGGTTTTGTCAAGTTGTTTTGTTGTCATGGACATGTTAAAACAGGTGCGATAATTCCTCGTTTTTGCAACCATTTGAGGAGCATAGATAACAAATGGCTGATTTTAAATTAATGCGTCAACTGGCACGCGCAGATGGCGGCAAAATACTACTGCTGATTATGGATGGCCTGGGTGGTCTGCCGCTGACGTCTGATGGTTTAACCGAGCTGGAGACAGCTAACACACCGAATATGGATCGTCTGGCCCGCGAAGGCACATTAGGAGCCACTGTTCCGGTGCGACGCGGCATTACACCCGGCAGTGGCCCGGCTCACTTATCCTTGTTTGGCTATGACCCTGTCGAACACACCGTTGGGCGCGGTATTCTCTCTGCATTAGGTGTCGGATTGGATGTTCAGGCCGGTGATGTGGCAACACGCGGTAATTTTTGTACCTTAGATACTGATGGATTGGTCACAGATCGTCGCGCCGGACGTATCCCGACTGAAGAAGGTCAGAAGCGCGTAGACATCCTCAAGCAAATCACGATTCCCGGTGTCCAGACTCAAGTTGAGGTTGTTAAGGAATACCGGTTTGTCGTCACGATGCGCGGCGAGGGTTTGAGTGGGGCACTGGCCGACACCGACCCACAAGTGACTGGGGTGAAGCCTTTGTCGGTGCAACCGACCGATGACAGCTCTGAAGCTGTCCGAACCGCCGAATTATTCAACCAATGGATTGCCGAAGCACGCAAGGCACTCGCCGGACACGAACCGGCCAATGGTGCGCTATTGCGTGGTTTTGCCACCGACCCCAACCTGCCTAAATACGATGATGTTTACAAACTCAACGCTGCCTGTGTAGCCGTCTATCCCATGTATAAAGGCGTCAGCCGTTTGGTTGGCATGGATATTATTGACACCGCTGGTCTTGAAACACCTACCGAAGAATTCCAGAAAGTTGCTGAAATCTGGGATGAATACGATTTCGTGTTCTGCCATATCAAAAAGACCGATAGCTATGGTGAAGACGGCAACTTTGATGCCAAGACGCATCTCATTGAACAGGTAGATGAGGTGCTGCCGATATTGTTAGACTTGAATCCGGATGTGGTGATGATAACCGGCGATCACTCCACGCCCGCCAAACACCGGTCGCATTCCTGGCATCCGGTCCCATTCTTGATGTGGTCTCCCCAAACTGTCATGCCGGATTACGCGCAAGGATTTGGCGAACGCGCTTGCTATGCAGGTGGATTGGGGCAATTTCCGGCGACAGACATCATGCCGCTAGCACTGGCCCATGCCAATCGTTTGAATAAGTTTGGTGCATAGTCGCTGAAACTAAATACCGCAATATCTAACCCGCCACCAGCGATGCGAGTCAATGGTCAGGCGGGTTTTTCGCTGATTTCCAACTGCTCAGGAGGATTTTTTGTAGACGTCAGTCGGATTTTCCGTTCCCAATACCACGCGATGAAAATACTGAGACTGGCTCCCAGGATTGTCAATATAGCAATGGTCAGCGTGGCGTCAAACCAAAACTGTTCTGGATAGAGTCGTATCAGCGTGTCGCTGCGGCTGAATTGCCACGTTCCCGCTTCAAAAAACGCCTCGTGGAATGAATCGAAAAAGAACCCCCAACTGATGACAATCACCACGATAGCCACGATGACCAATCCAAAGACAGCCAGTCCACCCACTCGCATGGCCTGTCGCCAACTTTTCCGCGTAGCCGGTTGCCTAACCAGAGCTAGGCTGCTCCCAACAAAGACTGCTGCTACAATCCAGAGGAACAGAAAAGCTTGTCGTGCGACGACCTTTACATCTTCCATATGCTGCAATTCATCAGCGGCGAAGGCTGGTTTGCCATCAATTGTTAAGTCGCCCAAATAGCTGATGTCTTCATCATTCAGAACATAACGCACACCATATGGCCCATATTCCAGCCGATCCTCCTTTGAAAAACCAAAGGTGTCTTCAGGGAAGCCAGGGCGGTTGTATTCCACTTTCAGAAACCATTCGTTCATGACCAGCCGCACGCTGCCCAATACCAGGAAGATTGGCAGCACGGCGACAATCATGATCTGCAATAATCGCTGCACGAACATGGGCAACGTGACTTCGCGGTGGACAATCGGCGGTGCGGCTTCAAGTGGAGGATAGGTGGTTTCGTCAGGCTGCATGGTTTATGGGCTGCTTCCGCTTAGTAGATAATCAATCACCATACTATCAATAATTTGCTCAACGGGGGCATGGTCATCGGTGAAAATGGTAGCAGACGGTTGAATGGGAACCAGCGTTTCGATGCCGGTTTGCATGGCGGCTACCAGGATTGGATAAGTGTTTTGATCCAGCAAAGCCAGATTCTCACTCAGGTTGTCGACCACAGTGGGCTGGCGCGTGGCAACCAAAATGGTATTCAGCGAGTCGGGTACATCCATTGCATGAACTGTCGGGAAGACCTGGCGCATTGTTTGGGTCATGGCATCGACCAGTCGTCGGGCGTTGGGGGTACGCCCGACGTTAATCACCACAACGCCATCCGCTGACAGTTTGTCACGGATTTCCTCGAAAAATTCAACGGTGGTCAGATGCCAGGGAACATACGGCACGCGATAGGCGTCAATGCCCACCACGCTATAGATTGTTTCCAACTGGTTAAAGGCATAGCGTCCATCCTGCACAATGACGTTTAGGTTGGGCATATCCATTCCCAGATAGTCGCGGCTGGCCTCCACAATTGCGCCGTCGATTTCAATGCCGTCAATCGGAATATCACCATACACAGCCGTATACTGCCGGGCGATGGTTCCTCCCGCTAGCCCAATGATCGCTAGGTTATTCACATTTTCTGGTGTATGGGGCGGGGCATTGAAATAGGGTGCAATCAAGAAATAGCCCCAGGTGCGCCGGTAATAAACTTGCTCTGGATGCCATTGTGAATGATAGCCTTGCCCTTCATTCAGCATCAGATAGCGTGTGCCATCCGTGTCTTCAACAACCTGTATCAGGTTATAGGCCGAGTCTTTTTCATAAAGGAGTTCCATGCCGGGCGGGGCAGGGCGCTGGGGTTGGCTCAGGACGAGGGCCGCGAGTACGAATAATGCCACCGGCATCCATAACGCGCGCAGATCGAAGCGGCGTGTATGCAGAAATAGCCCGCCGAATGCCACTGCCAGCAATAATCCTGCATACACCAGAAATGTGCGTGTCGTGCCGAGCATGGGAATGAGGATCAATACTGGCGTGAAAGTCCCGATGATGCTGCCCAGGGTGCTGAGAGCATAGATGCTGCCACTGACTTTACCGGCTTCTTCGGGTTTGGTGATGGCTAATCGAATGGCGAAGGGCGACACACATCCCAACAAAGTCACTGGCACGGCGAACAACACCAGAATACTGATGAATGACCCCAATGCCAGCCCCACATCTGCCCCGCTCAGACTATCGAAATCGCTCACTACCCCAGCAACGGCGTGCAAAATCGGGCGAGCGATCAGCGGTACTAATCCACTCAGAAACGCGCCCCAGATGATAATTTTGTAGAGCGTAGTATGATGTGGTGAGCGATCTGCCCAGCGTCCGCCAATGAAGTAGCCTACTGTCAGATAAATTAGCATCAAGCCGATGACATTGGCCCACACCAGATTACTGGTTCCATAGATATTGCCCAACAAACGGGATGCCGAGAGTTCAATTGCCAGTGTCGTCATGCCACTGGTGAAAACAGTCAAGTAGAGATAGCGTTGCTGCCAGCGTTGTTTGGACATAATGAGATTAGCGTACCGTCGGACCAGGGCGGAAGCTGAGGGCTGATGTCAGGTCGTCGTCGAGATTGACCGGATAAACTATGATGCCCGCCGCCTCGATTTGTTTACGGATGAGGTCAAAATTAATATCCTGTCGCCCGAAACTGACGGGGTTAATCATCACTGCCACCACAGTTAAACCCCGCTGCACCTGTGTATAAGCTTCCGCGACCCAGCCCGTCTGCAATGATGCCGTGACAACGACCAGCGTCGTTCCACGAGCCAGATTGTGGCCTTCCAGCGCCATCATCTGCCGAAGTGTGATGTCCGTCTCGCTTCTGGCGGTTGCCAGAGCTTCCAGGATGTCAATAATTTGTCGGTCGCCGCGATCTGGTGCGATATATTCCCGGTAGGGGGTGTAGCTCAAGAAGCCTACCGACCGCCGCTGATCAATGAAATATTGGGCGATAGAGGCTGCCGAGACAACAGCATATTCTTCGGTGCTGGGCGGCAGGCGCAAGGTAGGACTCAGAATATAATCCGCGCCACCCCAGGCCGAATCATGCACGATCAATGAGTCTCGTGAGAGGTCAAGAAAAACCCACACATCGCCCAGCGGATCCAGTTCAAATTCCTTTGCCATCAATTTGCCGCGCCGGGCCGAGCTTTTCCAATGGATGCGATTGAGGCTATCGCCGGGCGCATACTCTCGTACTCCAGCAGCATTGGGCGTGATTTCAAACGTGCGTCGCCGCCGGGCATGACCGCCCGACAACGCACCCGCTGGCGAAGCGAATTCATAGATGGGAACCGTGATGGGGTAGACAATCACGCTTGAGGTCGCGTTGATTTGGCGCACCAGTTGGAAGAATCCGAACGGGTCACCACTCGTCAATGTAAGCGGCCCTAACGTGAATTGCCCACGCCGAACGCAGGGAGTTCGCACACGCCACTGATATTTGCCACGACTTTGTAGAATGGGAACTACCCGACTGCCTTTGTGCTGTGGCAGATCAGAGTGGTCGTGAACTTCCAGCCAGAATTTGGGGATAATTGATAGGTTACGAATGTTAAATATTTCGTCGAAGTTTTGCCCAATTTGATTGCGGCGCACATATGTCCAGCGATTGATGCGGAGCCAATTGACCGACATCCATGAAAAGAGCAGCGACCCAATTAGGATTGCTCCGAAGACGTAGCTGATGTTGAAGAAGAAGCTGCGTTCGCTACGTATTCCACCCATCAATGACAGGATGATGAGAACATAGACAATGTTGCGGCGCGGACTCATTTTTTCAACTCTGAGGATACCGCTGCCCGACCGTCACCCCTGGAATGGGCGTGGTATTAAGGAGGTATTGGATCACTGTGCCGGGCGAGATGTCTTTGGTGCGGGCTGTTGGCCCCAGAATGATGCGGTGGGCCAACGCCGGTTCCGCCAACAACTTCACATCATCTGGCACAACATAATCCCGCCCCAGTGCAGCAGCATGAGCTTGTGTCAACCGGAAGAGCGCCAATGCGCCGCGTGGGCTGGCTCCCAAGTATACGTCTGGATGGCGGCGAGTAGCTGTCACCAGATCGACGATATAGGCTTTGATGTCGTAGTTCAAGTGGATGTCACGGACGGCCTTTTGCGCCTCCAACAATTCTTCGGTATTGACCACCTGGCGTATTTCTGCGACAGGGTGCTGATACTGTTGGGAGTCCAGCATGGCGATTTCTTCTTGCTTGCCTGGGTAACCGAGTTGAATGCGGATAATGAAGCGATCCAGTTGGGCTTCCGGCAGCGGGAATGTGCCTTCGTATTCAATGGGGTTTTGCGTCGCCATCACCAGAAATGGGTCGTCAATTGGATAGGTCGTACCATCAACCGTTATCTGATGTTCTTCCATGGCTTCCAACAGGGCCGATTGAGTCTTGGGGGTGGCGCGGTTGATCTCATCCGTCAGCACAATGTGAGCCATGATCGGCCCTGGCCGAAATTCAAACTCGCTGGTGCGTTGGTTATAGATGGAAATGCCTGTTACATCCGATGGCAGCATATCCGGCGTGAACTGGATACGACTGAACGATGCACCAATGGAACGCGCCAGCGCCTTAGCCATCATCGTCTTGCCGACACCCGGCACGTCCTCAATCAGAATATGCCCCTGGCATAGCAGGCCCAAGACTACCAGGCGAATTTCATTGCGTTTGCCGATGATGACGCGGGCCACATTATCAATCAGGCGCTCGGCGACAGGTTGAACGATGTTCATAAGCAGTGTTTCCTATGCAAACTGCGTGTTGGTCGTGGGTAACAATAATGATTGCTCAGTCGAAAATGGCCTGAACACGAACCTGCCCAGCTTCTGAGTCGGGGGCATTGTTCAGGAAAGTTGCCCGCTCCAGCCCGACCTCGTGTACGACATCGTCGGCCATCACATTTTGTAAGGGTAGAACGGAGGCCGTTGGCGAAATCGCATCTGTATCCAACTGGTTAATGTCCTGAGCATAATCCAATATGGCGGAAAGTTGCCCTGTGTACAGGTCAATTTCCTCATCGTTGAGGCGCAACTTGGCGAGTTCTGCGATATGCTCAACTTCTGCTCGACTGAGAGCCATCGTGTTTTATTGCTCCTTATTATGTTTCCAAAGCATTATAGCAGAACGATCCCTGACGAACACCCTACGCTTGACCCCCAGCGGGCCAGCTTATGCAACTCGTCGCGGTGGTTGGATGTGAGCTATGTTAAGATTGAAGTGAAAATGTTCTGTCGATTGGGGACAATATCGCTTGAAATGAACAGTCCGGCTGCTGACTCGCTATTTCGCCAAGCCTATGAACTTTCGCAACATGGGCACACCATTGAGGCTCGTCAAGTGTTGCAGCAACTCCTCGCGCAGTGGCCTAATCATGTCGAAGCCCTGGTGTTGATGGGGTATCTGACCTCATCATCGGAAGCCCGCGCCTGTTTTGAACGGGCGCTGGAGCTAGACCCCTACCATGTTCAGGCCCAGCGGGGTTTGTTGAAGCTGGAAGCCACCCATCAGCGCCGCCTGGTGGGGATTTTTGTGTTGTTGGTTCCAGTGGCGATTGTGGCACTGGGGTTGTTTGTGTTGGTGGGTATTAACTTGTTCGACCAGCCTAACGACGACAGGGCCACACCCACCGTTGAATCGGTGCTTTCAACAATGTCTCCGACAGCAATGTTTTTCCCAACAGCGACCAATGCTTTGCCGTCGCCCACTCAGACTTCGTTCCCAGCTCCAATTCGCAGCCCAACGGCACTGAGCACGTTGACTTCCACGCCCCGCCAGTTTTTCACTACCACTCCGCCATCAACGCCAACCGAAGTGGCTCAAGACCCTACGACAGAGCTACCGCCCCCAACTCCGACACCCACGATCACGACAACGCCGACCATAACGTTGACTTTCACCCCGACAGCTACCGCCACTGAAGATCCCAATCAGACCTGGACACCCACACCTACCTCAACTGCAACATCAACGCCAACTTTGACACTCACAGCGACGGAAGATTCAAACCAAACCTGGACGCCCACCTCCACTTCAACAGTTTCGCCTACACCCATACCAACCGCGACGGAAGATCTAGTAGAAACTTGGACACCCACGCCCACACCGACTCTGACGCCGACGCTGACTATGACACTCACACCCACCCTGACTGCGACAGCGACGACGACTGTGACCGTTACATCTACCCAGCCATCGAATCGTCCCACTCTGACGCCGACGGCTACGTTAACTGTGACATCCACCCAGACAGGAACGCTTACGCCCACGCTAACTCATACCACGACACTGACCACGACGGCAACGACCACAGCTACTGTAACCACCACCCCAACGATGACGGTGACGCCTACTGAAACCATGACAGCAACGATAACTGTAACTCCGACCATCACTGTGACAGCGACAACAACGCCCACTGCAACGGTGACGCCTACCGTCACGCCCACGCAGACGCCAACACCAACTTTCACCTGGACGCCGTCGCCCACGCCCACGATTACGCCTTCTCCTACCGCCACCGAACCAGACTACGAAGTACATCCGGATGCCGGAGCGATGCTGAATCTAATCAATCAGACGCGCTGTGGTCAGGGACTGACACCGCTGACGAGCAATGCGGCGCTCAGCAGTGCTGGTACAACACACGCAATTGACATGGCGCTGAATGATTATGTTGGTCAGACCGGATCGGATGGCAGTACACCGCCGCAGCGTATGGCCGCCGCAGGTTATGGCCCGATCGTATTGTGGGGTGAAAGTGTACGGGGTGGTCCAGCGACTGTTGGTGATGTTTTTGCCCAGTGGCTGGCCTCGCCGGGTGATGCCGCCAATATCCTCAATCCTGAGTTCCGCGAGATCGGCCTGGGGCATGTTTCCCGCAAGAATACGACTTTTGAGCATTACTGGTCATTGGAATTTGGTAGTCGTGGCACTGACCCACCAACATGTGCTGAATTGGGATTTTAGCAGGGGATACCCCTTTGATGAGGCATCCCCTGTTGGTTGATTACGGGGTCAGCCGATTAATGTCACGCGGGAACAGTGTCGCCTCGCGGATGTTATCCAATTGGAGCAACTGCATCACAAAGCGTTCCATCCCGATAGCGAATCCACCGTGCGGTGGCATTCCATATTTGAAGGCATCGAAGTAGGTGCTGAACTGGGCCGGATCATACCCATAACGCGCGGCGGCAGCCAAATAGTCCTCGTAAACGTGCAGACGTTGTCCACCTGTGATTAGCTCTATTCCCCGAAATAGCAGATCGAAGCTGTTGCTATAGACGGAGTTTTGTGGATTAGGATGGGTATAGAAAGGCCGTTTTTCCATGGGATAGCCCACCACGAACAGATAGTCACTGCCATGTGTTGCCAGCGCCCATTCTCCCAACAATCGTTCATGTTCTGGTGTCAAATCCGGCTCCCCGATGGCATCCGTAACGCCATATTCTCTGGTCAGCATTTCTTGGGCATCCGTGATATGAATCCAGGGATAGCTGTTTGTTTGGGGATCAATCGCTATTCGTGGCAAGCTGGTCTTCAACAGTTCGAGTTGCTCACCATAGCATGTGCTGAGATGCTCCAGAATCCCATTGATGACCGTTGTGACCATTTCCATGACCGTGAAATGATCGTCAATGAAGCCGAATTCCACGTCCAAACTGACATATTCGTTGATATGACGACGTGTGGCGTGTTTCTCGGCGCGGAAGACGGGGCTGACTTCATAGACGCGCTCGAAAACTCCTACCATGATCTGTTTGTAGAATTGTGGACTTTGGGCCAGATAGGCTATTTTGCCAAAATGTTCCACCTGATAGATATTCGCCCCGCCTTCTGTGGCCGAGCCGACCAGCTTGGGTGTCTGAATTTCGGTGAAGTCCAGTTCATTGAGCGTGGCGCGAAAGCCCTGCATCACACCCGCCGCGATTTGCAAGATAGCGCGGTGACGCAAATGGCGATTGCCGATGACCGCGTTATCCAAAAACACGGGCTGCGAAGCGTTAACCGTCTTCTTATTCAACTCCAGTGGCGGGGGTTCGCTGGTTGGGCTGATAATGCTGACCATGTTTTGATGTAACTCATAGCCGCCGGGCGCGGGTGGCGCTTCGACAACCGTGCCTTGCAGCTCAATTACCGATTCTAATGATGCGCCATTGAGTGACTGCAAATCAAAGGGACTCATGACGGCCTGGGCAATGCCCGCCCTATCGCGCAAAATCAAGAAATTGACCTCACCCAATTCGCGTAGCTTATGCAGCCAGCCCTGGAGTCGAACAGGTTGTCCGACGTACTTCGGAAGTTCGGAAGAGAGTATCCGTTGCACCTTATACCTCCTGGTTTTTGGGAATCAAAAAACGCGCCCATGTCTCCGTCCAAGGACGAAGGGCGCGTTCGTGGTGCCACCTTGGTTTGCCGACGCCTCGCAGCGTTCGACCTCCATGAGTATTCGTGATACTCAGCGCAATAACGGGCGCACCCGGTTCAAGGCTACTCAATTCGCCCCAACAGCTCCAGCGTGTCTTTCAATGGCGGCTACAGGTGATTCTCTCAGCGACGATCACTCTCTGGACTGTGCATTGCCATCTACTTTTCGCTCTCAACGCTTTTGTTGAGTATAGATTTTGAGCTAGTCTAGCAAAGTATCGGACTATACTCAACCGGCTTTGTCGAAAACATCTAATCTTCCACGCGATAACGTTCTAGTAGCGGAGCCTGATCATGCGGGACATGCACCTCCATGATGACTCCCTGGCCGGTATGTTCTTCGTTTTCGACTGCCCCGCGCTTATGCAGCCGCGAAATCAACTCGCCTTGCTGATAGGGCAACAGCACTCGCATGGTAACCATCGCCTGCTTCAAAACCTCTTCCATCGCCTGCAACAAATCATCCATGCCGTCACCTGTCTGCGCCGAAACACGGACAATAGCCGCATAGTCCGCCTCGTCATAGCGTGTGGCGGATTCTGCAATAGCCTCTGTCTCCAAATCGCTCTTGTTTAGAACCAGAATACGTGGCACAGGCGGCACTTCGATTTGGGCCAATGTATCTTCCACTGTTTCGATGTGCTGCCAACGATTAGGGTGACTGGAATCAACGACGTGCAACAACAGATCAGCCTCACTGATACCTTCCAACGTAGCTCGAAATGCCGCGATGAGTGTCGTGGGTAGTTTCTGGATAAACCCAACCGTATCCGATAGCAAAATCCCTGTGCCATTCGACAAAGCTACCCGGCGTGTGGTTGTATCGAGCGTGGCAAAAAGCTGATCGGCGATATAGATATCAGCACTGGTCAGTTGCTTCAGCAAGGTGGATTTGCCAGCATTGGTATAGCCCACCAATGTCACGAAAGGTAAGCCGGATTTATGCCGCTGCTGACGATGGCGGCTGCGGTGGGCACGAACTTGTTCCAGTTCTGTTTTCAGCTTGGTGATGCGACGGCCAATTTCACGGCGATCAACCTCAAGCTGGGTTTCACCAGGGCCACGCAACCCCACACCCGCCAGACCGCCGCGTGTCCCCCCGCCACCCGCTTGCCGGGCCAGGTGTGTCCATTGACGCGTCAGGCGCGGCAGTCGATATTCATACTGCGCCAGTTCTACTTGCAGACGGCCCTCATGGGTCATGGCGTGCTGGGCGAAAATATCTAGAATAAGCGCCGAGCGATCCAATACCTTGATGTCTTCGCCAAACGCTTTTTCTAGTTCGCGCTGGTGGCGCGGCGAAAGCTCATCGTCGAAGATCACCACATTGGCCTCTAGCTCCATGATGGCTTCCTTCACTTCCTCAACCTTGCCCGAACCAATGAAGGTGGCCGGATTGATGCGATTGAGTTTTTGCGATGCTTGCCCAACGACCTCCATGCCAGCCGTGTCTGCCAACAGTGCCAGTTCCTTCAGTGAATCTTCGATATTCAGTAGTGGCATTGACTGGCGAACATCAGCAGCCACCAGAAATCCGCGCTCAACTCGAGCATCTATGGGGATATATTCAGGTGCTATATAAAACCTCCTTTATGCCCACTTTTTCAACAGTCGATCAATAGCTTCATCCAGTGCATCATCGCCAATACCCAGACTGATGCGGACATAACCTTGCCCATCGTGTCCATAAATAGACCCTGGCGTGATAGAGACACCGGCTTCCAATGATTGTTCGGTAAATTCATTGTCACTCATGTGTTTGACTTTGGCCCAAATATATAGTGAGCCTTTGGGCGAGCCGTTAACTTCCAGACCTATCCGGTCCAACACCCCCATCAACTTATCGCGTCGGGTGGCATAACGGCCATTGCGCTCGTCAATCCACGCTTGGGGCGTATTTTCCATCGCCACAATGCCGGCGTCATAAATTGCCCGAAAATGCCCACTATCCATATTGCTTTTGATACGCAACAGTGCCGCCAGTGCTTTTTCATTGCCAACCGCCGCGCCCAATCGCCAACCTGCCATATTGTAGCTCTTGGACAACGACATGAATTCGACTGCAACCTCTTTCGCGCCAGGAGTCGCCAGGGCGCTGGGTGCTGGTGGCGCACCATCGAACACAACTTCCATATACGCATTATCAGAGCAGAGCAAAATATTATGTTCACGGCAGAAATCGACAGCCTGCCTGTAGAAGTCTGGTGTGCAAAAAGCGCCAGTTGGATTATTGGGATAGTTCACCCAAAGCATCTGTGCCTTCTGACGGTCTTCTGGCGCAATATCATCCAGGATGGGGATAAAGCCAGTTTCAGGGCGAAGAGGCATTTCCACCACTTCGGCTTCGGCCAGACGCGTCCCCATCGCATAAGCCGGATAGGCCAGGCTGGGAACCAACACCACATCGCCCGGCCCCACCATCGCCAGCAACAAATTGACGATGCCTTCTTTGGAGCCAAGCAACGGCAGCACTTCTTTGTCGGGGTCAAGTTCGACGCCGAAACGGCGATGATAGTAAGCCGCGACAGCCTGTCGAAATTCAGGTGTGCCGCGATAACCTGCATAACCATGATGATTGGGTTGTGCAGCGGAGTCGGCCAGGGCTTGGATCACCGCCGGGTGCGGGGGCAAATCAGGGCTGCCCATATCCAGCCGAATAATCTTTTGGCCTGTGGCACGCAACTTCTGTAGTCTTTTTTCGAGTTCGGCAAATGGGTAATTTGCCAGATTGCGAAGACGGGGGGCTAGTGTATCAGTCATTCAGACTCTACTCGCATAATATTAGATTGAACCAGATAAGTTTCGACGACCAATCCGGGCCGCGCCAGGCTGATCGGGCTAATTTTGTCCATTGTGTCGCCGACAGTATGCCAGTAGGGATAGTCCAGGTCAATAATATCGACGGCGGGGATACCGCGTTGGATGAAGGGTAGATGGTCATCGGTGATCGCACCGCGTTGCCTGTCGGGGAACACATCCCCAAAGCCAAGTTCAGCCGCTATTTGCCAGATTGCACTCACTTCATCAGGAGCGTTTTGCATTGAATAGCTTTCAATAGGGAATTCTTGCTGCCCCGCGTTTTCGGGCGCTTCACCATCCGCATAATCGTCAATGTCGGCCTCGCCCACCATATCAAACAGGATCATCAGCCGAAAATCATCCAGACTGACGCCAAATTCTTGCTCCAGGTTTTCGGCCATATATTGCGACCCGCGAATCCAATCCCAGCCGGGAATACGCCCATTGTCCTCTGCGTCGAAAAACACCAGCCAGACTTGCTCGTTCAGTTCGTAATATTGGTCAATGATGTGCGCGAATTCGAGGACTACACCCGAACTGCTGGCTCCATCATTCGCTCCCAGCACGGGCAGGCGATGGTTGGCTGGGTCGGGGTCGTTGTCTGCCCAAAAGCGGCTATCGTAGTGCGATGCCAAGATCGTGATGGGGCCTTCGCCGCGACGGGCGATGATATTTCGCACTGGATAGATCTGGCCTTCCGCCTCATACTCAAACTCTTGCGTCAAGACTTCCCAATTAGCGGCTTCCAGTTGGTCAATGATGGCATTGCCCACCAGAACGATCTCTGGGCTACCAGTGACATGCGGGCCGAATTCTGTGATCATCGCCGCATTGGCATAGGCCCGTTCACCGCTGAAGACCGGGCCTTCCAATGCAGGATTGTTGGCGGTTGATGAGGTTGTTTCATCGCCATCGGCATCATTGGCAACGAATACAACAATGGCGATGATGGCGACGATGATAGCAATAAGTCCGATTGCCAATTGACGTTGTTTCGTGAGCATAGACCTCTCTATTCGTGTATCTGTGAGCTGCGTAGCTCGCCCTGCGCTGCCAGGAATTGCTCCAGGTCATTCAGGGCGCGTTCTGCATAAAATTTGCGTCGTTGTTGACGCCCGCGAATACGTTTCTCCGTTTTAGGGACCAGGTCGAAATTGGCCTTCATGGGTTGGAAAGATTTCGGCTCGGCGTGAGTCACATAGTAGCACAAAGCGCCAAGCATGGTTGTGTGGGGCAATATCCATAAGGGCTTGCCTTGTAGCTGTTGGGCTGCATTGATACCGGCCAGCAACCCCGTGCCGATGTTCCCCGCATAACCTTCAATCCCCGTGATTTGTCCTGCAAAGAACAGGTCGTCACGGTTATGAAATTGCAGAGTAGGGCGCAGCAGCGTTGGTGCATTGATGAAGGTATTGCGGTGCATCTGACCTAGTCGCGTAAAACGGGCATTTGCTAGGCCCGGAATCAATCGGAAGATCCGCCGTTGTTCCGGCCACTTCAGGTTAGTTTGAAAGCCGACCATATTATACAGCGTGCCTGCCAGATTATCCTGGCGTAGTTGTAGTACGGCATGGGGACGTTTACCGGTACGCGGATCGCGTAATCCGACCGGACGCATCGGCCCGAAGGCCAGTGAATCCCGGCCCCGGCTAGCGATTTGCTCCACAGGCAGGCAGCCCTCGAAGAAATGCGGGTCTTCGCGCTCGAAATCACGGAGTTCAATCCGTTCGGCGCTCAATAACGCGTCCACGAAACGCTCATATTCCTCACGATTCATGGGACAATTGATGTAATCGCCTTTTTCAGTCTCGCCACGATCCCAACGATTAGCTCTGTACGCGATGTCCATGTCAATGGAGTCGGCTTCAATCAACGGGGTCAACGCGTCATAAAAATAGAGATGTTCCTCGCCGGTCAACCGCCCAATGTCTTCCGCCATTGCGGTTGACGTTAGCGGGCCGGTGGCGATGATACATGGCCCTTCGGGGATGGCTTGGGCCTCTTCTCGCACCAGTGTGATGCGGGGGTGTTTATGGATGGCCTCCTCGACCAGCTCGGCGAATGCCTCCCGCCCGACTGCCAATGCTCCACCTGCCGGAACTGCTGCCTCATCCGCGCAACGAATCAGCAATGAATTCATGCGTCGCAATTCGTTCTTCAGCAAACCAGAGGCTCTATCTGGTAAATTTGATCCCAGCGAGTTGCTGCATACAAGTTCGGCCAGCCGGTCTGTAACATGTGCCGGAGTCGTTTTTTTGGGGCGCATCTCGACTAGTGTGGTTTCGATGTCCCATTCAGCGGCCTGCCATGCGGCTTCACTACCAGCCAGTCCACCACCAATAATGTGTAACTTCATTGTCATGAGAATCTCCTCCGACAATTGTAGCGCGATGCCGACGACTTGCCTATGGCCTAATGCAATGATTATACTGGCTTGGGTTATGGTTTATTATTGAGATGATTTTGCATGATGAAAGTTGGATGGAGCTACCGACTCCTCGTAACGTTTTTAGTCCTGGGTGTCGTTGGATTGTTCTGGGTTTGGCGTGATGCGGAGTCTGGGAATGGAACAGCTGTTGAAACTAGCCAAACGGTGACACCATACCGGGCAGGTACGCTCTATGGTGATGTTGCTATGCCTGGAGCCACTTCAGACCTTCCAACATCTACACCTATCCCCGTTGCACACGATACGGCGCTGCCATCTGCCACATTTACTGCCACGCATACAATAACACCGTTGCCCTCATGGACGCCCACCGTGACCTCCTATCCTTCGCTCACCCCTACCATCACGCTCACTGCCACGCCGATAGTGGGCGCGCCGACACCGGTTCCTGAACGCACTTCGGCCTATGATCTGGTCAATATATTGGTGTTGGGCAATGATGGATATTCAACATCTGCCGCTTATCGGTCCGATGTGGTCATCATCGTATCTGTCAATCGCACCACATCCAGCGTCAATATGCTGTCGATCCCCCGCGATTTGTATGTCTACATTCCGGCACACGGCTATAGCCGCATTAATACCGCGACCGTGTGGGGCGCAACCAATAACTGGCCGGGCGGGAGTATTGGCTTATTAAAAGAGGCAATCCGCTATAATTTTGGCATTCCCATTCATCACTATGCGCGGGTAGATTTTTCTGGCTTTTCAGCAATTATCGACACTGTGGGTGGTATTGACTTGGTGGTCGATTGTGCGTTGACAGACTACCGGTTGCGAGCGCCAGGTCTGAGTCCAAATCTGCGCGACAATTGGGAATGGGTCACGCTCAACGCGGGCCTCAATCACATGGATGGTGCGACGGCCTTGTGGTATGCGCGTTCGCGGGCCACAACCAGCGATTTTGACCGCAACCGTCGCCATCAAATGGTGTTGCGAGCCATATGGGGGCGGTTTCAGGCTGACAATATGTGGGATCAAGTGCCGGTGCTATGGGAAGCATTATCCAACGCTATCGAGACTGACCTGACCTTGAACGATATTCTTTCTCTCGTGCCGATTGGCATAGGGTTAACACCAAGTTTGATCCAGAGCCATTACATTGGTCCGTCGCAAGTTGAAGATTTCACGACGGATCAGGGTGGGGCAGTGCTGGCAATGAAACCAGACGCGGTGCAGGTGGTGGTCGATCAATTTATGCTGCCGCCACCAACAAATGTATTGCAACGTGAAAACCCTCGCGTCGAAGTTCATAATCAGAGCGGGGCAGGGCAAATGGAGTGGATTGCTAGTGAACGCCTTGCCAGGGTTGGTTTAACGGCGGTGATAGAAGCGGAAAGCACGAATGAACCACTACCGCGCACGATCATCTATGATTATACGGGTGAAGCTAAAGGCAGCAGCCTGACACTCATTCAAGAACAACTCGGCGTCTTGGAAGCGGATATTATCCACGAGCCAGACCCAGATCGAACCGTGGATTACCGCATTATTTTGGGGCAATCGTTCGATAGCTGCACGTATCGTTGACCGACTGGAACCTGACAACACTGTGGCATCTCTGGCGAATGTGGTAAAATACTCACAAGCCTCTCTATAGAACTTCGTTTGTTTTGCGTTATATAGGGCGAGGGACTCCGTAGGGTAGGCATTGTGCAAATCGACTACAAAAAAACTACAATAGTTATAGTAAATTTAGGCGCGATTTGATAATCAGGGATAAATTTATGCAACGATGGACAGCTTTTTTACTGGCAGGGGCACTCGCAATTGCTTTTGTGGTCGGGCTTTTCATTCAACCCCTTGATAGCCAGGCCAACACTGGTACCGACTGGCAAGCTACTTTTTATGATAACTCCGACTTAAGTGGCAACCCCATGCTTACCCGTAATGATCGTGAACTAAATTTCAATTGGTCATCAGATGCTCCGGCTCCTGGTTTGCCCCACGACTATTTTTCGGCTCGCTGGATTGCCAGTTTTCATTTTGATGAAGGCGACTGGTTATTCTCGGCGGGCGCTGATGGCGGCATTCGGCTGTGGGTTAATGATAGCCTCGTGATCGACCAGTGGTCACCCAGCAATACATTTGCAAACTACACGGCAACGACTCACCTATCACGCGGGATCCATCACCTCAAGGTTGAATATTATGATACTGAGGGACTGGCTGGTGTGAATATCGGTTGGGAACCGGTGATTGAGACCGAGGCCGTTGAAGCTGATCCAGCACCCCAGGATACGGCTCCTCAGACCAATCCCACCCCCATTCCACCCGGCACACCATTAGCCCATGTGGCGACGGGTGTTCTCAATGTGCGAACTGGCCCCGGCATTCAATTCGAGCGTATCGACCAGATCTTTCTGTATCAACGCTTTCCATTGCTCGGCCAGAATCCAGCAGGAACATGGTATCTGATCGACCTGAAGGACGGGCGCTCCGGCTGGGTCGCAGCCCGCTATATCTATCGCACCACCCAGACACCCCTGCCTGTGGTCCCATTTGCTGGCCCGACCGACCCGCTAGCCGTATTTGAAGGCGTTGTCGGATTGCCGCAATATCGCTTGAATGTGCGTCCTGAACCCAATACCAATAATGATCCACTGGGTATTATTCCCTACGAAGCCGAATTGGTGGTTTTGGGGCGGAGTAGTTCGAGTATCTGGTATTTTGTGCAGTACAATGATCTGGAAGGCTGGGTGTTCGCCCCTTATGTTAATCTACAAGGGTTCCCGGCCTATGATTTGCCTTTTGTGGACTGAGCCTTCTCACTGAATATCATTTTGTTAAAACAACAGCGGCTTCTGAACGAGGCCGTTGTTTTTTTGTGGAGCAACCTGACAGCACGATGCCGTTTGCCCTCTGGTTGGCTTGCAAGGCTGGCATTGCGCGAGCGCAGTATGTTAGAATGCTGCGCCTGTTGATGTGAAGATCAGGAGACTTAGATGGAGCCACCAGCGGCTTCTACTGCCATTGACGCGGATTCCCCGCTCGCACAACGCGAAAATACTCAAGAGAAAATCGGCGTGGCGCGGGCCAGCGGAATCATTGCGCTGGGCAATATCACCAGCCGGGTTTTGGGACTGGTGCGCGAAATCATCCTGTCGCATCTGTTTGGGGCCGGGGCAGCGGTTGACGCCTTCAAAATTGCGATTATCGTCCCACGCAGTTTGTATGATTTACTGATTGGCGGCCATGTGAACTCTGCTCTGGTTCCCGTGATGAGCGACTATGCCAACCGTGACGATCAACGCGATTTGTGGCGTCTGGTCAGCTCATTGCTCGGTATTGTGACCATTGGGTTGCTGGTGTTGGTGTTGGCGCTGGAGGCATTGGCTCCGCAAATCGTTGGCCTGATCGCCAGCGACGAAACCTCCTCGGAAACCCTGGATCAAGCTATCGAATTGCTGCGAATTACTGCTCCTGCCCTGTTTTTTCTCAGTCTGTTCGCAGTCATCTCTGGCTTGCTCTACGCCCTCAAACGCTTCACCTGGCCTGCTTTCGGAGCCAGTGTATTTAACCTGATGATTGTCATCATCACGGTGGCGCTGGCGGACCAAATTGGCATTACGGCTGCCGCGATTGGCTGGCTGGTCGGTGCTGTTGTGCAGGTCCTCATCCAGTTTCCCGATTTACGAGATGCAAAATTGTGGCCGCGTTTTCGTGGTGCATGGCGTCATCCGGGTGTGAAAGTGATTGGTCTGCTCTACGTGCCGGTTATGTTCTCGCTCGGATTAGATGTCCTGGTTAACCGTCCCTTCAGTTATAACCTGGCCTCGCGGACCGGGGAGGGCAATATTGGCTATATGGATTGGGCGACCACCCTCATTCAATTTCCGCATGGCCTGGTCGCAACAGCCATTTCAGTAGCCGTACTGCCCACGCTCTCCCAACAGGCTGCCCGCGCTCGCGAGCAAGTCACCAACCTGGACAACTATAAAGACACCCTCAGTTTTGGACTGCGACTGGCAACCGTGCTGATTTTACCGGCGACGATTGGACTGTTTGTCCTGGCAACGCCGGTCGTCGCATTGATTTTCGAGCATGGCGCATTCACCGCTGACGACACCGCGACCACATCCGACGCATTGCAACTGTACTTGATTGGTCTGCCCTTTGCGACAATTGACCTCTTGCTCGTTTTTGCCTTTTATGCTCGTCAGGATACCATAACGCCTGCTATCATCGGCGTGGTGACATTGGTGGTGTATATGGCGACGGCGCTGATTCTACTGCCGCATTATGGTTTTCTCAGCCTGATGATTGCCGATTCCGTCAAACATTTGCTGCATAGCGGCATTTCCGGCTGGATTCTGTGGCGACGCATCGGTGGTCTGCCCCAACAGTCGCTCCTCAGCACCACCCTTCGCACGTTACTCGCCGCTGCCATCATGGGAGCCTGTACCCTCGCCGCCTTGCTCGGTCTGGAACAACTCATGTCCTCCGCCACGCTGATTGGCGAACTGGTACATGTCGCCGGAGCCGGAGCCGTCGGATTGCTGGTTTTCCTGGCAGTCGGCTACTGGCTACAACTTCAAGAATTGCGCTGGATGGTTGGCTTCGTGCAGAAACGGCTGGGTCGCGCCTAAATCATTGCAGTTTCATCGCCTGAATGGTTAAAATCTTATCGGATGCATACAAAAATATGTCAGGATATGACGGAATCCATTGTAGGGGGGTGCTATAGCGCCCCCGTTTTCCCAATAATCGCCTCCTGACGCCTCCTCATTGCACCCACTATTGATGATTTGTCAAAAAGGAGCAGTCAATTGAATCTGCAAAATTTATCTGTAATCGTAACCGGCGGCGCTTCCGGTCTGGGTGAAGCCTGTGTCCGGCGATTTGTGGCGCATGGTGCAAACGTCATCATCGCCGACCTCAATGTCGAGCGCGGCGAGAGCCTTGCCACTGAAGTAGGCGACACGGCCCGCTTCGTCAAAACCAATGTTGCCAGCGAAGATGATGCCCAGACTTGCGTCCAGGCCGCGAAGGAGCAGTTTGGCGGATTGCATGTCCTGGTCAATTGCGCGGGCATCGCCACCGCCGAGCGTACCGTTGGCCGCGAAGGACCCATGCCATTGGAAAACTTCGCCAAAGTCATCCAGGTCAACCTGATTGGAACCTTCAATATGTGTCGCCTGGGTGGGGAGTTGATGATGCAAAACGAACCCAATGACGAAGGCGAACGCGGCGTCATCATCAATACCGCATCAGTGGCAGCCTTTGATGGACAGATTGGTCAGGTTCCCTATTCCGCCTCCAAAGGTGGCATCGTCGGCATGAATCTGCCGCTGGCCCGTGAATTTGCCAGATTCGGTATCCGTGTCAACACCATCGCGCCGGGCATCATGGACACGCCCATGCTGGCTGGCCTGCCGGAACCCGCCCGCATTTCGTTGGGCCAACAGGTTCCTTTCCCGCAACGCCTGGGTCGCCCCGATGAATATGCTCATCTCGCTCAATTCATGATCGAGAGTAATCTGCTCAACGGCGAGGTCATCCGCTTGGATGGCGCAATCCGGATGGCTCCCAAGTAGATATGGCTGGCCCGTTAACATCACTCAAAGTTCTTGATTTTTCGACGTTGCTGCCAGGGCCATTCGCTACGATGTTTTTGGCCGACATGGGAGCGGATGTGCTACGTATTGAAGCTCCCAATCGGCCCGATATTGTGGCCTTGCAACCGCCGTTCATTGCTGATAGCAAGATTTCGGCGGCCCACGCTACCCTCAACCGCTCCAAACGGTCGATGCTGTTGAATCTGAAACATCCCCAGGGGCCGGATATAGTTAAGCGTTTGGTACGGGAACACGGCTATGATATTGTCATCGACCAGTTTCGCCCCGGTGTGCTGGATCGCCTGGGTGTGGGTTATGAAACACTACGCGCCGAAAATCCGCGCTTGATTTACTGTGCGATTACTGGCTATGGACAGACCGGCCCCATGGCTCCGCGTGCCGGACACGACATGAACTACATGGCGCTTTCTGGCCTGATGAGTTATTCCGGTCAGGATGGGCCGCATCCCCATGCCATGCAGGTGGCAGATGTTGGCGGCGGATCGTTCATGGCATTGACTGGCCTTCTTGCTGCCGTGATTCATCGCCAGCAAACTGGTGAAGGACAATTTATTGACGTTGCCATGCTGGACGGGGCGATGGTCTGGAATGCAGCCGTTGGCGCGGAATATCTGGCGGGCGGGCCGTTGCCGACTTATGAGAGCAGTCTACTCAACGGTGGCAGCCACTACTACTATTATCGCACGGCTGATGGCCGCTATCTATCGGTTAGTTCACTGGAACCGCAATTCTGGCAGGGCTTTTGTGAAGCTATCGAACGCCCGGACTTGATTGAACGTCTGACGGAGCCAGGCCCAGCCATGCGAGCCGTGCGGGATGAAATCGCCGATGTCATAGCAACGCGCACATTGACCGCCTGGCAGGAGGTTTTTAGTCAGTATGATGTTTGTGTGGAGCCGGTACTGACGCTGGATGAAACTGTCGAAAATCCGCAGACAACAGCACGCGGCATGGTGGTCGAAGTGCCTGGCCCGCATGGCTCCGTTCGCCAGTTCGCCAATCCCATCAAGTTTTCGGCAACCCCGCCAGAATACCGGCACTATGGCGTGCAGGCAGGGCAGCATACTGATGAGGTGTTGGCGGAAATGGGCTACGGGGCCGCTGAAATACAGGGTTTGCGCGAGGCAGGTGTGTTCGGTTAGAACGGCTCGTCGGGGTGACGTCCCGTGATGCGGCGCACCAATTGGCGCAGATTTCGCCAGGGGCCGGGGGTATTGCGCTCGCGGAAACGGCGAATGGATTGGCTGACCTGCACCGGTTGTTGTTGCTCCGCCTTCATTTGGCGATGCTGTCGTATAATCCACACGTAAAAATCGGCCTCGGTGTGTTCTGGAAAAAGTTCCAAAACGCCCTCAGTGCGGATTTTTTGCACGATGGTTTCGTAGAACATATCGTACCAGGCGGTCACGGCCTCTGGATAGGGGGTTTCGGTCTCGTCAATGCGATTCAGTGCTTCTTGATAGAGCGTGATCTGATACAACATTTCGGTGTAGCCGCCCGGCACAGTCAAACGGATGTGATGATCAGGGCGTAATTCATCCAGTTGGGTACATTGTAGGAAGTCCTGGCGGTCGGCCTGAAGCAACAGTGCATCAATATCGCTGTGGCTCGCATCCGGCGTAATGGCGTATTCCCAGACGTGCGCTTCAATATCAGTCAGTTTCAGTTGACGGGCGACTGAAACCCGGTGATTGCCGTCCCGCACGAAATAGGAATCGCCAATCTTGTAGAGTTCAATCGGCGGCACACCAGACCCCACTGGACTGAGATACGCCATCGCTACCCCTTTCCAGCGTTCCTCATCAATGCGATCCGTTGGGAAAAATGTGCGTGTAAAATCGCGATAGCGCCCAACGCTGCCAACAATTTCCTGAAGTGGTACGTTCACAATCCCTCGATAGACAGAGTTCTTGAGTTGCAGGCGTTCCGCGATTTCTTCAAAGCTCAATAGCTCTTTTGGCGTTTGTCGCAGCGTGCTTGTAACGTTGGTCCAGAATGCTTTGCGGCGAGCCTGATGCCATTCTTTATCAGCTTCAAGTCGATACATGATGTTTTCAGATTATTTCCTCGCCGCCATCCACTTTCAGGATAGCGCCGGTGATGAAGTCGTTCGTTGCCAGGAACACGCACGCATCTGCTACATTATTCGGATGCCCTGTGCGTCTGAGTGGCAGGCGTTGAGCAAGACTATCCCACACATCGTCCGGCGCACCGGGTGGCGGCAGCACTGGGCCAGGCACCACACAGTTGACCCGGATATTATGTTCACCCAGCGTCAACGCACTGGTTTTGGTCAACATGATGACGCCCGCTTTGGCGATGCTGTGGTGTGGGCGTCGTCGCCAGGGGCGCAGGCCGCCATTATCGCTGATGTTGATAATGGCTCCGCCCTGACCACCACCGTTCATCATCAGGCGTGCCGCGTGCTGCGTGCAGAGGAACGGACCAGTCAGGTTCACGCCAATGACCTTTTGCCACTCAGCATAGTCAATATCCAGCAGATGATTTTGCAGATAGTTGGCAGCACTGTTGACTATAACATCCAGCCGCCCATAGTGCGCCTCAATGTCGCTGAATATGCGGCTCACGTCGTTGGGATGAGATTGATCACCTTTGACGACCAGTGCCTCAACGCCCATCGCCCGCGCCTCGCTGGCGGCGGTGGCCGCGTCGGCGTCAGAAGCATGATGATGAATGACGACATTCGCACCCTTTTGAGCAAAAGCCAGCGCAATCGCCCGCCCAACACGTCGCGCCGATCCCGTAACACACACGACTTTGCCTGCCAGGTTGATCTGCATGGCTATGCACTATCGCCTGAATAGATTTTTCAACAGGAACCACAAATTGGCCGGACGCTCTGCCAAACGACGCATGAAGTATGGATACCACTCGGTTCCATACGGGATATAGACGCGCATCTGGTAGCCTTGTTGCACCAGGTCCAGTTGTGTCTGAGGCCGGATGCCGTAGAGCATCTGAAACTCGAACTCACCACGCGGTATATCGTTTTCTTTAGCATAGTCGATGGCCGTTTCGATGATCTTCGGATCATGTGTGGCGAGCTTCAGATAAGCGCCCTGGCGACGATGCTCTTCTGCCATAAATTGCTTCATGACTTTGACAAAGTTGTCATCGACATCAGCTTTTTCAGGGAAGGCGACCTCGGCTGGTTCCTTATAAGCTCCTTTGCATAGACGAATGACAGCTCCTTCGGTTGCCAGTTGTGCCATATCGGCTTCGGTTCGTCGCAGATAGGATTGGATGACCGTACCGATGTTGCTGAAATCTTGGAGCAGTTGGCGATAGATGTTGAGTGTACGTTCGGTATACGCCGAGCTTTCCATGTCGATATTGACAGTCGTGCCGATCTCGCCCGCTTTTGCCAGGATGCGGCGCATGTTGTCCACGCACAGGTCTTCACTGACATCCAGCCCTAACTGGGTCAACTTGACAGAGATATTGGCGTCTAATCTGTTGCTATAGATGGCGTCCAAAATCACCATATAATCGTCGGTAGATTGGACAGCGGTGGCTTCATCGTGGACGCTCTCGCCCAGGTGATCCAGCGAGATGAGCATTCCCTTGTTATTAAGTCCGCGGGCGACGGCGATGGCTTCTTCCAAAGTTTCACCAGCCACAAAACGGCGGGCAGCGCGACGCGCCAAGAAAAAATGCGTGACGAGGCCGCGTGCCCAACCTGCTGTCGATAAGTACAAAAAAAGTGTTCTCAACATGTTTCCTCAGATGCCTCAACCGGGTAGGACAAGAAACGCCAGGCTAATGATGGCATACAGCGCCAGGAGTTGCGCCCCTTCCAGCCAATTGGATTCGCCATCACGGGCCACCGAGGCTGCGACGAAGGCGGTCACCGCTAGCACAATCAATTCGTATGAGTTAAACACCAACAACAGTTTGCTGTCGTCGCCAAAGAGCAGGCTGATGAACACCAAAACTGGTGCTACGAATAAGGCGATTTGCAGGCTGGAGCCAAAGGATATGCTCAAGCTCAAATCCATCCGGTTTTTCAGGGCAACCTGCACAGCCACCAGATGCTCCGCGACATTGCCGACCAGCGGCACGATGATGATGCCGATGAAGAACTCCGACAGTTCCAGTTGTTCTGTTACCCCCTCAACCGCACCCACCAGCGTCTCGCTCATGATGACGATACCCAGCGTGGCGAGGCCCAACACAGTCAATGACTGCCGCACCGACCAGCGCGAATGATGCACTTCCGCTGGTTCACGGTCCAGGCTGGTTTTTTCCCGGCTGGTGAACGAATACAGCACGCTTAAGCCATACAAAATAATGAGGATTATCGCAATGCCCTCGCTGAATAACAGTTCCCGGTGTTCGGCATTCACACCACCGCCGGTGCTGTGTGTGATGGATGAGTCTTGTCCTAACACAGCAGAGTCAAAGAACGATGGAATCGCCAGCGCCATAAACGCCAGAATAATCATGGTCGAGTTCAGTGAAGCGGTGTGTTGGTCAAATTTCTGCCGGCCAAACTTTAGTCCGCCCAGCAGTAGGCTGAGACCCAATATCAGCAGCAGGTTGCCGATAATCGAGCCAATAATGCTGGCTCGCACCAAGTCCACTTTACCAGCCGATAGTGCGAAAATAGTGATGATGAGTTCGGCAGCGTTTCCCAGTGTGGCGTTCAACAGCCCGCCCCACATATCACCCACATGCACCGCCAATTCCTCGGTAGCTTCACCAATCAACTCGGCCAACGGGATAATGGCGAGGCCAGCCAAAATGAAGGTCGGTACGTCGCCCATGTGAAATAATTGGTGGCCGAAGAACGCAATGGGCGCAAAAATCAGAAGGTATTTGATGTTGAACTTGATTTTATTCATACGGGTCTAACTCATTCCTGGTAAAAAGATGCCAAAGGTACTGCCAACGCCTTTTTCGCTTTCATAGAAAAATCGCCCGCCGCACAATTTCATACACTCCAACACTATCGGGATACCCATGCCATAGCCTTTGGAATCGGTCACTCGTGGATCATCACCCCTGAAGAACAATTCACCCAAACGGTCTAATTCTTCTTTTGTCATGCCAATACCGGTATCCTGCACCAAAATATCCATGCCGCCTTCGGCAGGCCGGGCCGTCACCGTCACCTGTCCGCCTTCGGGCGTATACATCAATGCGTTTTCCACCAATTTGATAATGGCTTGCTTGGCACGTGCGCTATCCAAGTTCAGCAATGGCAGGCCATCCGGAATCTCGAACGCAATATCATGGTGCAGTTCTTCGGCCAAATCCTGGGTCTGTTTTTGCACATCCAGCAACATGTTTTTTGCCAGATCCATTTTGGCTTCGGCCTGCATACGCCCGGCCCGCATTTTGCTATAGTCACTGATGTCGCTGAGTAACCGCTCCATACTCAGAACATTGCGGCGGATAATGCCGACAAACTGGGCTTGCATATCATTCAGTTCGCCTATCATTGGCTGGTTAAGCATATCCGAATAACCCCGCAGGCTGGTCATGGGCTTGCGTAGTTCGTGAACCATGAATGAAATGAAATAACTGCTAAAAGTGGCGTCGGCGGCATGTTGCAGGAGGGTTTGCAGTTTGGTGTGGTCTTCCTGACTGATGCCCCCCTCTTTGCTTGCTAACTCTTTCGCCAACGCCAGCGCGTCCAGGAGAGGACTTTGATCTTGATCGGCCATAAATAAACTCCGGTTATTTTATTTCAAATCTCCAAAATCCAGAGGCGTTCGCCATAGTTATTGCCGCCAGCTTGCAGTGCATGGTTACGAACACTTTGGATCATTTCATCACAATCATTCCAGAAGGTGCTGATTTGTGAATGGTAACAGGAAATTGCATCTATCTTAGCTCGCAAAGCCACTTCAGATATGGGATGTATCTGGAGCGTCGGTGTCGCGGGCAAGCTGGCAAGTGCCGTGTGAACTGCTGTGGCTCCTGATAACCGCATTTCCTCACCTGCATGGGCATGGAAGACTTCACCCGCTTCGGAACTGTAAGGATACTCTTCGTAGAGAAAAAGCGCCACTGTTTGTGTTTTCAGCGCCATCGCCCGCACCAGTTGATGATCGACATGATTGCCCGCGCCCAGCGGGGCATATAGGTGTGTGATGTTGGGCCAGGGTGCAAGATCAATGGCGGCGTGCCCCAGTGGATCGTCCGGGTGAATCTGGCCGAAAATATGGTCGTCAGTGACGTAAAGCGCCTGGCCGCGTGCATTAGTGCGATAAATGCAATCGTGCCAATCCCCAACCCAGATATTCGATATGCCCAGTTGTCCTAGTGCCGCCCGATCTTCGGCGCGACGAGCCGCGAAGGGTTCATCGCCCACTCCCCACCGAGCATGAATGGTACGGATCAGTGGGCTTTCGGGCAAAGTAGTCGGGGCATGACCCGCCATGAGTGTCATAACAGCCACTGGCTGGCCGGATTGGGTCAAATGGTGAATAATGCCGCCGCAACTCAGGGCTGCATCGTCCAGGTGGGGAGAAAGAAATAGATGCAAACCCCGGTTACTCCTTTTCGGCAATGGGCAGGCTGAAGCGAAATAGGCTGCCTTTTCCGGCTTCACTCTCGATTTCGAGTTCGCCTTGCATCATGTCAATCAGGTTACGTGTAATGGTAAATCCTAGACCCGTTCCCGATTGCTGGGCGACATGATCATGTTCTGCGACGCGATAGAATTTGGTGCCCAATTTGGCGAGTTGTGCTTCGGTCATCCCGATACCTGTATCTTGTACGCTGAACGTGACAGTCTGGTCTGTTCGTTTGACCGTGAGTGTGATTGTGCCACCATCGGGTGTGTATTTGTAGGCGTTGCTCAACAGATTGACCAATACTTGTACCAATCGGGCCGAATCTGCCTTCACGAGAGGCAGCTCGGCCTCAATCGTTTCGGTGAAGGTGTGGCCGCGTTCCTGGACCTGAGTCATCACGCCATCTTTGGCTTGTGCTAGTGCATCGCCAATGTCGATGGCCGCAATATTCATCTTCATATTCCCGCTTTCGATACGGCTGATGTCGCTCAGATCGTCCACCAGGATTTTCATACGCTCGACATTGTTGACGATGACCTGGGCAAATTCGCGTTGTTGATCATTGAGTTGCCCGATCACGTCCATCATCGACGCATAGCCCCGGATGCTGGTCATCGGCACTTTTAATTCATGAGCAACCAGGCTGATGAATTCGGTCTTGGCCTGGTTGGCCTCGCGGGCGGCATTATACAGGCGCGAGTTTTGGAGGGAAATCGCGGCCCGGTCTGCCATACGCGACACCAGCTCCTGAGCATTTTCATCAAATCCATCGGCCCGATCAGCCGCGAAAACCATTAGCCCGATAACCGCGTTTTCGAGCCGAATCGGTACCCCCATTGTCGTTTTGCCCGGCTTGGTGCTATGCACGACCGGGCGTTCGGTTTCCAACAGCTCGGCTACCAGCGGATCGGTGAAGGGGATTTCTGGTGTTTGCTCGAATTCGTTGTCGTCGCCAAAAAAAGCCGTCAATTGCATACAGTTGGTTTCGGCGTTGTTGAGACCCAGTCCCGCGACCTGGGCTTTGCAAAGCCGCGTTGCCCATTCCAGTGTGAGTTGCATGGTGGTCGTCGGTTCCAGTGTTTCATTGAGTTGGCGATCAATCCATTGCAGGATTTGTAGCTCTTCCACACGTTCCTGCAACTTGGCATCGGTTTCGGCATAGAGGCGGGCATTGTCCAGCGCGACGCCGGCCTGGGTTGCAAACGCATCCAGAGCCTCCAGGTCTTCATCGCGGAAGAGGCCGGTTCGGATGGTGTTGTCCACATAAATAACGCCGATGATTTGGCCCCTGGCTCGCAACGGGCTTGCCATCACGCTCCGCATCGAATGTGCGATGACGCTCGCCTGCCCAGAGAAACGCGGGTCTTCGAGGGCGTTGGTGGTCACAACCGGGTCGCCGCTTTCAAATGCCTGGCGGGTGATGGTGCGGCTGAAGGCGATTTCGTTGCTTTCCAATGTTTCTTGATCGAAGTTGCGAGCAACTTTCACCGCCAGGTTGGCATCATCATCCAGCAGCATCAGGAAGCCCCGTTCTGCGCCAGTCAGCAGGATGATGGCATCCATGACTTGCTCCAGAACCGTTTCCAGATTGAGCGAGGAACCGATCATGCGGCTGACCTCGTATAGCTTGGCGAGGCGTTGTTGTTGATCGGTTTTGCGGCGCTCGATTTGCAACTCTTCTAACAGTTGTCCCAGCGATTCCAGTCGTTGATCGAAATATTGTTTGTCAATATTTCTAGTTTTCAACTGACGACGTAGCAGCGTGACATTTTGTTTGGCGTTGGTCAGGGCTATTTGTAGATTTTGCCCCGTGCGTTGTGGTTTGTCGTTGCTCATTTTTCCGCCAGTTCTTGATAATAGCGACAATGATGTGTCAGTGGGCAATTGTCGCAAAGGGGTTTGCGAGCTTTGCACACTTCTCTCCCATGACGAATGATGTTCAAGTGTGCTGCATAATAGTCCGTTGAAGGGACAATGGCTTCCAGAATGGGGTGGGCGCGGTCCGCCGAGGTCTTCTCATCAATTAATCCCAGGCGTTTGGTGACCCGATGCACATGCGTATCAACGGGGAACGCAGGAAGGTTGAAGGCGAAGAGCAGGATGATGGCGGCTGTCTTGGGGCCGATGCCTTTCATGGCGGTCAGCCAGGCCTTGGCTTCTTCGACCGGCATCTCGGCCAGAAAATCCAGGCTGATCTCGCCGCGTGCCTCGCTAACATAATGCAGCGCCGCCTGAATGCGCGGCCCTTTCTGGTTGGCAAGCCCCGCCGGACGGATGACCTCAATCAATTCATCCGAAGGGGCATCGCGCACGCGCTCCCAATCAGGATAGTGGTCTTTGAGCGCATAAAATCCCTTATCGCGGTTGGTGTCGGATGTACTCTGGCTCAAAATCGTTGAGACCAGCTCATCGACTGGCGGCAGATGTTGACGCCATTCTGGAAACCCATAGGCTTCCATCAATTGTGCCGCGATTTTCTGATATTGAGCTTGCCGTTTGGCGAGCGTTTTCGAGTCCAATTGCGATGACTTCATGTTTTCCTTTTTCAGATGACGAGATGTTCATAAATCATATCGGGTGTCAACTCTGGCACGACGGACTCCCGGCTATGCAAGGTTAATGATGCCGCTGTGACGCCCAGCCGCATGGCTTCGTCCAATTCCAACCCATTCAGCAGGCCGAAGATGACAGCCGCGGAGAGCGCGTCACCCGCGCCAGTGGAGTCAACAATTTGCGCTTCTCTGGCGTCAATATGCCCGCCTCTGGAAAGATCGGCATAGGCCACGCCATTTTCGCCGAGCGTGACGATGGCAACGGTCGTGCCAGTAGCAATCAGATGTTTTGCGGCAGCAATCGCCGTCTCGCGATCTTGATTGCTTGTGTCTATATCGCATAGCACCGCCATCTCCGCCGCGTTGGGCATCACCAGATGCAGGCGGCTGAGGTGGTCGCGTATTTTGGGCGCGTGGGCGGGCGAAGTTGGATCAACGCATAACGGCACAGCATATCGCTCGCAGAGTTCCAAAATCTTTCCAATCGAGGCCGCTTTCAGATTCAGGTCAATGACCACCATTCGCGCCTGGTCGAAAAGTTCTGCCTGTTGTTCAAGAACATCGGCGTTGAGGTGCTGCATAATCTCGTAGTCGCTGACCGCCACAAACAAATCGCCATTGTCGTCCAGGATCGCCATAAAGCTGCCCGACCGGCCACCTTCGACTTGCAAGCAATAGGTGACATCCACACCAGCCGCCGCCACCTGCGCCATAATCAAGTCGCCGGTGGTGTCGTTGCCAACGGCTGTCAGTAACACGGTGTTAACTTCCAGGCGGGCCAAATTCTCGGCGATGTTGCGTCCCACGCCGCCGAAGCTATTCCGAATCCGACCAGGATTGGAGGTGACAGGCTGCAAAGCCTCATGCGAATGTCCCTTAATATCCAGACCCGCTGCACCGATTACCAGAACATGCCCGTCCTCACGCATTTCGGCTCCTTATAGAAAATCGAACGAAACCTGTTCGTCATTGTGCATCAGAGCGCCCGAAACGTCAATTTTGTTTGGTTAGAAACTGGTTTTTGGAGACTGGCAGCAATCGTAGTAGGATGGTACATGCGGAATGAATGATGACAAACGGTGCGTTATGGAAGAACGGCTGGAAGCCATAGGACTGGCGCTCGACATCGGCGACCTGCGTAAAGCGGAAGTGACCATTGCCCGCTTGTTGCGGAGTGAAGATACCTCGACCGAAACACGGGCGAATTTATTGCTCTATCGGGCGCGTGCCCGCCTGCTCAGTCAGCGCCCTGATGATGCACTGGAGGAATTGCAGACTGTTCTGGCCTTGCAACCGTTGTTTGAAAAGCGCATTGATGTGAAGGTGTTGCTGGGCGACATTTATTTTTCACGCTTCATCCTGGCAGAATTCGGCTTCGCCGACCGTAGCAATACCGAGGAAGCCCTGCGCTATTACAATGAGGCCATCGACTACCCACGTCATTATGCCCAAAAAGGCTGGGTGCATTATCAACGCGGGCGCATCTATCTGAGCGAGGGGCGTGTTGATGAAGCGATTGTCGATTTTGAGACTGGCTTAGGCAAAGATAACACGCCGCCCTATCTTCATGCTTATTGCCATGAGCGGTTGGGATTTGTTAACCTGTTCGAGAAACGAGAACCCGAAACCGCGTTGCAGCATTTCGATGCGGCGATTCGCGTCTATCCATCTGAGCATAGCCCCGATTGGCTGGTACAGCTCCATATTCTGCGTAGCCGGGCCTCGCGGGAGTTGGGCGATTATGAGGCTGCGCTGGAGGCAGCGTCGGCGGCGCTCAATGCCGTTGATAGCTCGGCGGGTGATTATCGTCGTACCTTAACCGAGGCGCATCTGGCCGTTGGTGAGGTGCTGGCCTTGATCCCAGGCCGCGAAGCCGAAGCCATTGACCATCTGTTGCAGTTTCTCCAAAATAGCAAGCGTCCGATGGGCGTTGATGTCACCTGGAGCCGCGTCTATGAGACGCTCGGTAATCTGTCGTTCAAACTGGATCGCTATGAACAGGCGATTGAGGCCTACCAGTCCTCGCTCGAATACAATCTCTATCATCCCTGGGAAGTGAACATCCATTATCAGGTGGCACGCTGTTTTTACCGAATGCGAGCTTATGAGCGGGTGATTACCTCCATCGAGAAGATGGAAGAGGCCGCCGAGCGCGAAAATCAGGTGCTTTCCGACTATCGCGTGTTTCATGTGTTGGCGAACGCCTATTTTGCACTGGAGCAATACCAGCAGGCTGCCGACGCCTATCGCAAGACGCTGGAACTCGCCCCGCCGGGAGCCGGTAATCTGGAGAAGATCAAGACCTACCTGCGCTTTTCGGAGGAATTGGCTGGTGGGTAGGGGGCTATTCAAAACCTGAGTTTTGGATAATGGTGAGTAATTTGCTTATACGGCTACTTTGTTGCCGGGCATACGCCTATAAGTACGGGGCTTGTGTTGCTTAATTCTATACGGACATATTGGCGTTGTAGCGCAAATATGTCTGGTACGAGCGCAAGATCTTGAAATGGCAGGGTGAGAAAAGCGCGGTGTGATGCGGTTTTGGGGATTTAGGTTACACAATGCCTATTCTGTCTGGTGAGATGGTGGCGGGTTGATAAAGAGCATGACCTGAGCAGAAATTGGTTTAGCGGGAACATTTGAACAAAAACTGTTGCTACGGGCGATTCGACTGTGTATAATTCCCGCTTAATGATACAAAGTATCAATAAGGCGAAGTGAGGAGACAGCTATGGAGAATATTCGTCGTGTTCGGTTGATGGCAGTGATTTTGGCAGTTGCCATCATGGTAAGTTTGATCGTCCCGCCCAGTGATTATGGGCAAGCCCAAGACTCTCGTTTGCTAGTTGTGACCAGCACAATCATTATCGCCGATGTGGTGCAGAACGTGGCAGGCGATGCAGCAGGCGTGGTGTCGTTGATGGGTGTTGGGCAGGACCCCCACACATTTGAGCCAAGCGGGGCCGATGTGGCGCTGTTGGATGAAGCTGATATTGTGTTTATCAATGGTGCTGAGTTTGAGGAGGGTCTGCTGCCAGTCCTGGAAGAAGCAGCGGGCGATAAACTCCACGTCATCTCAGATTGTGTACCGATTCTGCCACTTGAATTTGCATTAGGGCATGGGCACGGGCACGGGCACGATGAGGAGGACGAGGATGAAGCGCACCCCGAAGAACCAGACAATGACACTGACCAGGAAGCAATGGTGACCTGGTGCATGACTCACCATGCAGACCTGGTTGATTTGGTGGGCGACGATGATGAAGCTGACGAAGGTGACGAAGCTCACCACGAAGAGCATTTGGGGTTGCTTTATCAATTAGATTGTCACGCGATTGCGGCTGAAGGTGAGGACGCCGCGAGTTGCGACCCACATGTCTGGAACGACCCACGCAATGTCATGATGTGGACGATGTTGGCGCGGGATTTGTTAAGTGAACTCGACCCGGCGAATAGCGAGACCTATGCCGCCAATGCTGGCGAGTATCTGGAGCAACTGGCCGCACTGGATGGCGAATTGGCAGCTATGTTTGACGCGATTCCAGTTGAACAGCGTATCATCGTCACCAATCATGGCGCATTTGGATATTTGGCCCATCGCTATGATCTTGAGATTGTGGGGACGGTGATTCCAAGTGGCGGGACCGCCGCCGAACCTTCGCCGAATGATGTGGTCGCGTTGATCGAGACTATTGAGGATTATGGCGTTACGGCCATCTTTACCGAAGATACCGTCAGTGATACCCTGGCAGGCCAAATCGCAGATGAGACCGGCGTCCAGGTGCTAAGGCTGTACACTGGCTCGTTGACGGATGTTGGCGGTGATGCGCCGACCTATATCGACTACATGCGCTACAATGTAACCACGATTGTAGAGGGCCTGACCCGTTAACGGCGGCGAACAATGCAGACTACACTCACAGCAGCATCCAAATCCTATGCCAGAGCTACCGCATCAGATGCGGTAGCTCCCGCCGTTCAGATCAATAATCTGACGATCAGCCTCAAAATTAAGGGGCTGGTGTTGTTTATCCAAAAGCCTGGCTTAATTTTAATTGGCTGAAAGGCCATTGCCATATGTTATCATCCGGCAGTAAACTTGAAAACATTGAAATCGAACCACCCACCATAATCGGTAATAATCCTTACATGCGTATTGTTCTCTGATTTATTCTGGAAGTGTATGCCCGAACAACTGATCATCTTCACCTCTGTATTTCTGGGAATCTTCATCGAAGCCGCGCCATTCTTGCTACTCGGCACATTGGCATCCGGGCTGGTCGAGGTTTTTGTCAGCCGCGACGACATGGCCCGCGTCGTACCCCGCAGCCTGATCCCAGCTGCGCTAATGGGCGGCGTGATGGGCTTTGCCTTTCCGGTCTGCGAGTGTGGCGTTGTCCCTTTGACCCGCCGCCTGTATCGCAAAGGTCTGCCACTCTCGGCGGGTTTGGCGTTTTTGCTCGCGGCCCCTACCATCAACCCCGTCACTCTGGCGAGTACCTATGCCGCTTATGGCTTTGGCGATGTGCTGATTTTGCGTTTCGTCCTGGGCTTGACGATTCCTATCGTGATTGGCATGATTATCGCGCTACGAGCCACCCCACTCCAGATATTGCTGCCACAGAGCTATGCGGTTCCTATCAGCGGCGCATCGGATTTGGAGAATGTCGAACGTCTGAATTCCATCCAAATACCAGCAGCCAAAGAACCATTGACCGCCCAACTTCGTGCCGCAACACGTATTGCCAGCGATGAATTCTTTGAGATGGCGAAATATCTGGTCATTGGCTCCATGCTGGCCGCACTCATGCAGACCTTCATCAGCCGTGACGATATTCTGGCGCTCGGCTCTGGCCCGGTCACTTCGGTTATCTTCATGCAGGTCTTGGGTTTTGTCCTATCCGTATGCTCTACGGTGGACGCTTTCATTTCATTGTCTTTTGTCAACGAGTTCACCACTGGCTCTATTCTGTCCTTCCTGGTCTTCGGGCCAATGGTGGACATCAAAAGCACGCTAATGTTTCTGAATGTGTTCCGCAAAAACGTTGTGGCTTATCTCATCATTCTGCCATTTTTGATCGTCTTATTGGTAACCGTTTTTATCAATTTGAATTTTGCGCTATAGAGGTTGGTATTTATGAGACGACTGATTTCTCGCCATTCGACGTACCTAAAAATCGGTGTCCTGGCAGGACTGGGGCTTTACTTTGCCTATATCTATGTTTCTGGTCGTTGGGCACTCTATATCGATCCGCGCTTCAAATGGCTCTCCGTCATTGCGGTGGTACTATTCGCCGTACTGGCCTTGTCCTATCGCAGCAAGTCCACGATTGATGAACACCACCATCACCCTCATGACCATATGCATGAACCTGGCGATCATGAACACAGCCATGTCACACTGGGGGCAATTTTCATCGTTGCACTGCCGTTGGTGTTGGGCGTGCTGATCCCAGCCAAGCCCCTAGGCGCAAGCGCCATCAAAACTCGTGGCATCGACACTGATCTCAGTTCTGTGTCAGTGGGTCGCAACGCATCGACCAGCCTGACCGTCGTTGCCAGTGAAAAGAATATCCTCGACTGGGTACGAACCATCGCCAGCACACCCGATCCCACCGAACTAATCGGCCAGGAGGCCGATGTCATTGGCTTTGTCTACCGCGACTCGCGGTTTGATGAAAACCAGTTCATGGTGGCAAGGTTTACACTCAGTTGTTGTGTGGCCGACGCGCTGGCAATCGGGCTAGTCGTCCAACTTCCCGAAGATAGCTCTACTTATGCCGCTGACTCCTGGGTGCGTGTCGAAGGGCACTTTGAGGAACGATCTTTTGACAATGCTGTCCTTCTCGTACTCGTCGCTGATGTCGTGACGCCCGTTGAACAGCCCGATCAACCCTATTTATACCAATGATGAGCAAACCGCACCTTTCCATCAGCCCATTTGATGGCTATATGTTGGTCGTCATCGCCGTGCTACTGCTAGGTATCGCAGGCGTGGTCATTTCAGGCGATCACATCGGTGTTCAAATCCTGGATGTGAATCCGGTGAATGGCGCAGTTGCTCCTTATTCATCTCGCATTCAGATCGTCTTCGACCAACCCATGGATCAGCGCAGCGTCGAGAGGCACTTCTCAATAGAGCCAACGATTACCGGAGCGTTCACCTGGCGCAGCACCACCATGATCTTCACGCCAGATTTCCCACTGACACCTAGTCAACAATACAATATCACCGTGAATCCAGGGGCCAAAAGCACCACTGGTCGTGAACTCAATGAGGCCTATCAATGGTCATTCGTCACCCAGGCCGCCATCGCTTACTACCTTTATCCATCCAATGCTGTCGAACGTGGTTTATGGGCAGTTTCAACGGCTGATGCTGTTCCCTATGAGGTCTACACACCTCAATACGGCATTGTACACTTTGCCCCTAGCCCCGATGGCACACAGATCGCGGTGACAGGGTATGGAGAAGACCTGGCCGTCGACATTTGGCTAATTGAGGCCGATGGCTCCAATCCACGCCAACTCACCCACTGTGCCCCCGAAGCCTGTGGGCAAGCCGCCTGGTCACCTGATGGCAGCTTATTGGCTTACGAATATTATCCTCTCGGTGAATCGGTTGCTCCGGGGCCGTCGCGTATCTGGTTAATGGATATTGAGTCGGGGGAAACCGCACCCGTTTTTGAAGACAATCAGGTTTTGGGCTATTGGGCCACCTGGAGTCCACGGGGGCATCTTCTCTCTTTCTACGATTCGAATGCGGGCGGCATCCGCATCGTCAATCTGCAAACCCAGGCAGAGTTCCTCATTGAAACGGATATGCCAGATTACTGGTCGTTCACACCTGATAGCAGCGCCATTGCCTACACCGATCGCCGTCAAGACAACCAGGAATATCTTGCCCAATTGTGGACAGCCGATTTGACAGACGCCGACAATGGGCATCAGCCGCTGCTGGCGGAATCGCAGGAAGATCAGGAGCCAGTCTGGTCGCCGGATGGCACGCTGCTGGCATTCCGCCGCCGATTGTTTAACGGGTCAGCGGGCAGCGGGTGGCAATTAATGATTTATGACCCGGCCACCACTGAATTGCACCAGGCTACCGCCGATGACAACTATACTTGTCGCGATATCCGCTGGCATCCTGGCGGGCGTTTCATCCTGATGCAGCGGTACAATCTGAATACCGGCTATTCCGCTGAAATTTGGTTGTATGATGTCAAGAACAAATACCTGAGGCAAATTACCAGAGATGGATTTATGCCGACCTGGTTGCCATCCTGAATTGTGCTATCCTGTCAGCACGACTTTGCCCTGGTGGGTTCAGCGGGACCATTTGAACAAAAACTTACGGTTTTGATTTCCCAAACACTGCATAACCGTAGATTTTTGGGCGAAATCACTGAATCGTAAAGAAAACGCTCGTTTGCTTAACCATAACTCATTAGGCCTGTGTTTAACAAACGTGCGACGAGGGGTCACTTGGTTAAGAGACCGTGAAGATTTTTGCCAGGGCCACACTCCTTACAGTAGCGCATTAGCCGTGATAACGCTATTTAACTGAAATCAACGCTACTGCCAAGAAAACTCATTCTCATAAGCAATATCGTTTAAACCGATTTTCTGCTCTGTTGTCAATCTATTCATTGCTGAGGCTATGAATATACCCAATAATCAGCCGCAGTTCGCCATCGGGCAATATCGCCGCCGGAAAAGCCTCTGCCTCCGCCGACCCCAACCGCACGAAATTGTATATCTCGCTGGCGTGCATCGGCGGAATCGTGATTAATCGCGGCCCTTTATCCTCCACGCCCAGGCCATCTCTCCCATGACATTCGGTGCAGTGCAGTGCATACAGGTCGCTGG
This sequence comes from Aggregatilineales bacterium, assembly GCA_965215855.1. GTDB lineage: Bacteria > Chloroflexota > Anaerolineae > Aggregatilineales > J027 > J027. Next base: position 3,382,219 of record CBDCER010000003.1, read on the forward strand.
CGGTCAGCATGTCTGCCTCCGTGTAGGTCGGCAGACCGCTGCCCAAAATGCGATTCTGCACGTAGGCGATCAGTACCCACAAATCATCGTCCGGCATATCGTTTTCAGAGAAGGGCGGCATGGCGTTGAACCCCGTCCGCACCCGCGTGGCGATGAAATCTGCCGGAACTGTTGGAATATCATTCAACGCTGGAGCAATCGACGATCCTTCGCCGCTGATACCATGACAGGGAGCGCACCACGCCTCGAACGTCGCCCGGCCTTGCACATCAGCCACCTCCAGCGGAACAGCATCACTCGGCGGTGGAGCTGCTTCACCCGCGTTCCAACTCCGTAGCACCGCGACCAGTGCTAATTTGTCCTCCTGGGTGAGCGTGCTGCTGAATGAATCCATTTCTGTGCCGGAAACGCCGAACGAGATCGTGTCCAGCAATTGTTGGGCGGGCATACTGGCGACATAGCGGCTGGTGAGTGGCGGCGCAAGGTCTGTGCCCTGGCCGTTGTCGCCATGACATTCAACGCAATAGGTGGCGAAGAGTTCCGTTCCCAATGCCAGGGCTTCCGCATCGAAGGTGATGTCATCTACCAGCACAATCACCTCCGGTTCTTCAGGAACCAGGTCGAGTTCGATGACTCGCGCTTCAACGCGCTCCCAGGGAGCCGCCTGCAACATCATGACCAGGTTGGTGATGTCTGCCCCGACCAGGTTGCCGCCTTCTTCGATGCTATAAGCGACCATCTCCGTGCGATAGCGACCGCGTGCAATGACGTTGAACAGCAGGTATTGATCCTGGTGCTGCACAAACTCCTCGTTCAGCGCCGGATATATCCCCAATCCCTCGCCCGCTGCCCCATGACACGACGCGCAGTGATGGGCATAAAGATCGATGCCATCCGTAATGGCTGTAGCGCGATAGGCGGCCTGGGCCTGCTCCTGGCGCGATGATTCGTTGACGATGGCATACACTAGCAGAATGGCGATTGCTGTCGTCGCCAGAAAGCCTATCCAACGGGTGCGTTGTGTCATGCGCGATGGCTCCGCCTACTGGCTCCACACATCGCGCAACCAACGCAGATAGGTGATGATGTCGGCGAATTCATCATTGTTCCAATCAGGTCGTCCGCCCGATGGTGGCATCGAGACACCCAACTGGTTGTCGGGGTGATCGGCGGGCCGCCCCACGCGCAGGAAGATCATCAATTCCAAATCGGGCGCATACTGCACCAGAGGCGAATCGACTAGCGACAGCCCCAGTCCCTCCACGCCTTCGCCCTGGAAGCCATGACAGCCCGCGCACGCTTCCTCATAGTATTCCTGTCCACGCTCCAGGCCGTCCCAGTTGGTGACGGTCACTGTTGCTTCTGGCAACGGGGTAAAGGTCGGGCGTGGGGTGGGTGGGAGTTCAGTATTGACGGGCGTAGGCGGCACGTCGTCCGGTTGATAGGCATGGTTTTCAGATAGAAACTCTGCACCGCTGACGATATAGATTTCGCCAGCGTTAACGTGGGCATTGCCCAGTCCATCGCCACCCATCGCGTTTGGCGCGATGTCGAGTATCCCATCGCCATCCACATCATAGACCGCCAGCGCATAAGGCATCATATCGTTGGCGTCGGCCCCGATGATGAACTGTACCCGCAAATCTTCCGGCGGATCGAAGAGCAGAATGCGCTCATTGTCGTGCGGAATGCCGCCTTCTTCGCCGTAGATAATCGCCAGCACGCCCGCATTATGGCGCTCCTCGCCATCATAGCCGATGGGGTCATAGTCCGGTGCGCCATAGAAGATGTCGTCAATGCCATCGCCGTCCAGATCATCCACCCGCAATGTATCGCCCGCCTTGCTATCGGGTTGATCGGGGTAGATGACTAGCGTCCGGCCCGACGGTGGGTCGGCCAGGTCGATCATGTGTCCCCGAAATGGCCCGTTCATGTAGATTACCCACACTTCACCCGCTTCGTCCATGTTATTTTCGGGGCCGTCGCCGATAAGCGTGCCGAGGACGACGTCATTGATGCCATCGCCGTCTACATCGCCGGTCGCAATTTCTTCTCCAAACAGGTCATTCGCATCCGGTCCATAGACCACGCTGATACTGTCATCCAGCGGACGCCCGTCAACGTCGAGGCGCGTCTGTAAATCGACAACCTGGCCGCGCAAATCCGGCCCACCGAATACCACAAAGACCTCGCCGCTGTTATAGCGTTGGTTGCCCGGCCCATCGGCTCCTCCGAACGACAAGCCACCCACGCCCGACGATGCCCGCCATAAACCGGCCCCAACAATCGCATCATCGTAGCCGTCGCCGTCGATGTCATCGCCCCAGACGCACGACCCCAGCAGGTCATCGAAATCGGCCCCGATGATACGGGTGGCGCTGGCGGGTGGCTCGCGCAAATCGGTGATTTGTCCATAGTCGGCCACCATGTCCTCGCCCCCGTAGAAGATCCAGGCTTCACCGGCATTGGGGCGATGGTCGCCTTCGCCATCGGCCTGATTTGCACCCACCAGCACATCATGATAACCATCGTTGTCGAAGTCGCCACCTTCGACCCATAACCCCAGACGATCCTCGTTACGAGCGCCATAAAACACGATGATGTCTTCGGGTAATTGCTGTAGATCAATGTCGCCATGTTGGGCAAAATTGGCGCTGCCGAATAACACGTAGGCTGCACCAGCATTCGAGCGATCCTGGTTGGGGCCATCGCTGTTCTGCGAACTGAAGAGCAGGTCATCGTAACCATCGCCATTGAAGTCGGCGACGTAGGTTTCAGTCCCCGCCATATCGCCGGAGTATGCCCCAAAAATGGTGAACATGTTTTGGGGTGGGGCTGCCATGGCGATCTGGCCGCTGATGTCGCAGACATTCATCACCACCCGAACGTGCCCCACGCTGCCCCGCCATGTGCCGAGGGGATGGGCGGAGTTGTGCCCGGTGATGGCAATATCACCGCAGCCATCGCCATCAAAATCACCGATGTCTAGCGGTTTGCCGGTGGTCGAGGCTCCGGCAGGCAGGTCATAAAAAGCAAATTGACCCACTTGCTCGCCATATTTCAAGTCCCAGGGACGCCCGCCGGTGGGCGTTGCGTCTTCTTGGGCACTTGTCACCAGTAGACTGACGATCAAGACTAAAGAAATAGTGCTGGCAATCAATAGTTTTTTGAGCATACTCGTTCCTCTATAGCGACAGCAAAAACGCAATCAAGTCGGCTAGTTGCTGGTCGGTCAGACCATGGGCCACGCTATGCACCGGATCTGTGCGCGTCAGCACTTCTTCGAGTGTCTGGGCCACGCCATCATGCATGTAGGGCGCTGTGGCCCACAGGCCGCGCAACGTCGGTGTATCGAATGCCTCGTAGACCTCCAGCGAGAAAGCGGCTCCGGCCAGATTGTGTTGTTGTAAATCAGTATACATCGGCGGGCCATGACAACTGCAATCCGGCGACCCGCTCATGAACAGTGTCATCCCCCGCCGCGCTGCCGGACTGAGCGATCCATCCGGCGCACGATAGGGGCTGGGCCAGGGTTCCAATGCCGTGACATAGGCCGCCAGTGCATCCAGGTCAGCCGAACGACCCGCATCCGTGCGGTCAATCATGGGATCAAAATCGTCTGAGATAAGACCCTCGCCCAGCATCACAAATTGGATCTGGTCTTCAATCGTGTCGTGCAATTCCACCATCTCGCCCGCCCAATTGTAGGGCGGGAACCTGGCTGCACCACCCAGCGCGGGTGTGTTGCGTGGCCCGCTGCGGAAGTTGATCCAGGTACGCCGGTCCATGCCTCCATCAAAATGGCACGTCGCACAACTAATCGCGCCATCGCTCATGATTGGGGCTGCGGCCTGGTGAAATAGGATTTTGCCTTGTGCCCATTGCGCGTCCTGGGGCAGCGTCGTCACCTGGAGGGTATTGGTCACGGTGTGGGTTTGTGTGTCGATAACCGAGACGCTCCCTGCCAGCATGTTCAGCACATAGGCCCGCTCGCCTTGCATGATGATGCCGCGCGGATTGGCTCCGACGGGGATGCGGGCCAACACTTGCTGGGTCTCTGGCGCAATTGCCAGCACCATATCGCTGCCTGCCAACACGGTATAGAGGACGTTGCTAGTTTCGTTAAATGCCACATCAAACGGCATATTGGTGGCATAATCGTCGATCATGGAGAGCGTCAGACGTTCATCGCGGTTACCAGTCATGCTGCCGATGTCCAGCACACTGACCACCGGAAACCAGTCTTGCTGATATTGCAGCGAGATCAGTGCCAGTCCGGTGCGCGTTTGCGGGATGTAGGCGCGTTCACCGTCGGGAGCAATCACAATGGACCGTGCTAGGTTGCCGTCCGGCTCGACGTTGATTGTCCCAATGACCGTCGGCGTAGACGATAATTCAATCACTGTGATGTACCCGCTGTAGAAGTGCGTCACCAGTAGCCAGTTATCGCTCAGTGCCAGTCCGCTGGGTGCATCGGCTACTCTTATGCGATGGGTGACTTCGCCCGCTGCCAGATCGAGCAGGACGATTTGATCTTCACCAAAACAACTCACCACCGCGCTACGTCCATCTGTCACCACGCCATAGGGCATGTGACAGATGGCGTAGACACTATTCAGCCTTTGCTCCCTGAGATTGACGACTGCCAGCGCATGTTCCCCGCGCAGCGTGATCAGTGCCAACTCACTATCGGGCGTAATCGCCACCGCCCGTGGATCATCCCCTACCTCGATTTCGGCCAGTATCGCACGCGTTTCCAGGTCAACCAGCGTGATGCTATCACTATCGCTATTGACTGTGACCAGAACTTCATCATTGGCTGCCAGCGATTTACTGGACTGACTATCGCGCAAAGGTGGCAGGCCCGGCAATGCTTCCGGCGTGAAAACCGGCGTCAAAATCAGTGGCACGGGCGTAATCTCCACCGTCGCCGAGGGGGCGAATGTCGGCGGCTGGCCTGGTGGCGTAAGTGCTGTGCTACAGGCTGTCCATAGCCCGATCAATAGCACAGCCAACGCCAGTTTTCGGGTCATGGCTGGCGCTCCAATGATGGTTGCACAGTTAGGGTGAGGCAGGGCAAGTGCAAATCGCGCTGGATGATGCTCACGAGTGCTTGCTGATCGGCGGCGCTGCGCGCGATAAATTGGGCTGTGCCATCGCCCTGCGATCCCACGCCTTTCCCACCCCAGATGTGTGCCTGCAAGGGTTCATAGCGCAACACCTGATGCAGCTTGGGTGCAGTCAGTTCTTCTGGGCAGGCAGGGATGGCATAGCGATCAAAAGCGACCTGCGCTTTGGTCATCAGTTTTCCAACAGCACGCCCATCCCCCGCCTGCAACGCCTCGACTGCTTTGTGAATGATGTGTTTATTCACCGCGCCGAGCAATTGATGGACACCTCTGGCGACGTGCGTTCGTGCCACCGGATAACAGCGGTTGAGGTCGGCCAGGATCTTCAGAGTGTCTTTGTGCGCCAGCAAATCGACGATGACAAAATGCAGTTCGGCAGCGATGCCCAGCGGGGTAATGTCCAGATCATCGCCATCAAACGTCATCAGAATCGGGCGATTGCCAAATGCACAGCCCTGATCCATCCGGCCACAGCGCGAGGGTGTCAGAATTTCGCCTTGATAGGCCAATTCCATTTCGTCAGCAATCGACAGTCCGAGATCATAAACGCGGTTGAAAGCACGCGCCACCAGCACGCAAATCGCTGCGCTGGATGACAGCCCTTTCTGGATGGGTAGATCGGTTTTGTGGTTATTGATGACCAGGCCGCCAACGCCATAGCGCGTCAACATCAGATAGGCCACACCTGCCACATAGCTCCAGAAACCGCCCGCTTGTGCTTCGGCCAATAATGCCTGGCGCTGCATGGGGATTTGGCGAAAAGCAGTTTGCTCATCGGGTGTGGTTGCTGTCAGTACCAGTGCATTGGCATGGGGGCCAACATCTGCATAAACGCCCTGGTTCGTGCCGACAATCAGCGCGTAACCCTTTTCGATCTCAGGATTGACGCGCCGGTAGCCGCCTGCCCAGTCAGAATGCTCTCCCATCAAACAAATGCGTCCAGGTACAAACAACTCCATCATCAATCTCCTACTGGCATGGTTTCGGATGCCATCAAAATATCGGGTGTATTCCAGCCTTTCAACGCCATCAGGTCGATGAAGGCTCGCCGCAAATATAAACGAGCTTCAACAGTAACGGCTGCATTGCTCGCTGGCAATGCAAAATTATAGACCGTTGTATCGGTTACCAGCGCCGGAATGCGATTGTCGCTGACGAGCCGCGTCTGTCGCCAATACGCTGGCGTTGGCATTTCACCAGTATAGAAATCCGCCAGGATTTTAGCATATAACACGCCCGGTAGCCCGGCATAATAACCATCGGCTGGATTACCGACCCCGCCCCAGGCTGGGATAGTCGGACCGTCGATCAGAGCCAGTGTTTCGCTGGTTGCGGCGGTGGCACTGACTAGCAAAATCATGTTTCGCAGCGGATTGTCGGTGGGGATATGATGCCCGGCCCCGCTATTGGTCACGCTGACGGTCACCAATAATTGCCCGTCAACCTGCGCACCGTCGATTTGCAGGATGGCAGTGGCTTGCAGCAGTTCCTCATCCATCGCGCCCGGCATCCGGTGGCTGAAAATCGTCTGGGGATCGCGCTCTGGGACATAGTGCGCTCGCTCTGGCGGCAACTGCACGAAAGATGTCGCCCCGCTATGCGGCATGTGACAATCCTGGCAGGTTTGGCCCGTTGCCGGATCACTGTAGGGACTATCCAGCCATTCGCCGAAACTGTTGTATATGGTCACGCCCCAGAATGCGCCGAAATGACAGGCAGCACAGAATTCGCTCTGGTTCTGCAATGGTGAAAACACATCATCGCCGGGGGTGTCATCGTAGGGGCCGAGGAAAATTTGCTCACCATCACCCGGACGCAGCATCTCCAGCGATAGCACGCCCGGCAGGGCAGGGTTGGGCAGCCCATTGGTTTGCAGTCGCACGTTCTGGATTTTGTGGCAAAAATCGCACGTCACGCCTTCGATGGCGACGCCCGTTGCATGATTCGCATTGGTATCATAGGGCGCGTCCAATGCGGCGATGGGCACATGGCACGCGGCACATGTACCGCCTTGATCCGGAAAGTCGAGCCGAAAGCCTGGCCCGGCCTCGCCCTGACCAAGCGACGGTGCAACTGGTAGATCAATACCCATACCCGCATCGAATTCATAGGCGGTTGGGCTGCCGCGTTCACCGGTCAGCGTTGTGCCATTATAGAGTGATAGAAAACGTGGATTGGTGGCTGCGCCGAAGTGTGCATCAGCCAGCCATTCTTCAACCGGCATCGTCATCTCGCCTTCGCGGGCCAGATGACAATGCCCACACGCGGACGGATTGCTCATATCGGCTAGTGGACTGATGAACTGATAATCGGGCTGGTCGGTGGTGAAATGTGGGCGCAAGCTGAGGATGATGTCGTCGGTATCGTCCTGGATCGCTTCCTCATTGCCCGCGATGTAATATCCCGGTCGCCAGGCCGCCAGATGAATACCCTCGTCGCCCGCTTCCACCACCAACTCAAAACGCCCCTGCTCATCACTGGTTGTGAGGATGTTTGTGCCGCGCACGCGCACAATCGCACCCGCCACCGGCCCGGCCTCATCTTCGACCACGCCGCGCAGGGTTAACGGGGTAGCACGGCTCATGAGCCAGCCTGCGCCGATGAATAGGATGGTTCCAATGATGAGCCGACTGGCGATGGTGCGTTTTTGTGTCATGGCCTGCACTGCTGGTGTTTGGCAAATGGCGGCGGGGTGTGGTCGTAGGGGAGGGTCTCAGACCCTCCCCTACACGCTGAATCCTCATGACTATGCGCGTAGGAGGGTGCTATAGCGCCCCCGTTTCTATCCCTTGCACCCCTGTATTCTGAAACACCTTCAAACACTTTTTCAAAAAACCTCTCGTATTGTTGATATTCCACCATCAATTATAACCACATGCCGGACGCTTCTCCTTAAAAATTCGGAGAAAAACGTCCGGCAGATGATGTTTTGCATAACAAAAGCGTGATTTCTGTCCGGGCTACGAATTGACCACAAACAGATTGAGTTCCGGCCTGCCAGTCAGCATATTCAGCAGCGATTCAGTCAACGGCATGTCGCCCATCACCACCTCGATGCGCTCTGGCCGCCCGCCATGCAGAATTTGATAAGCATAGTTGATCTGCGTCAACGCAGTGGCGTCTTCCAGCGTATTAAACGTCGGCAAATCTTGGTAGACTGCCGCCGCTTCTGCGCCCCATGTCGTCCGCACAAAATACCAGTTGAAGCCGTTCGATTCAGCGGGATAGGGGTCGGCTGATGTCCAGCCTTCGGGCGTCTGCGTGCGACCCCACAACAGCACCATCAACGCCACCTGGTCATGACTGACCACGTCTTCCGATGCCACGATGAGTGGGTGATCTAGCTCCAGGTGATAACCGGCATCGGGGCCATAAGTTGTCAAAGCCTTATCAACCAGCGTCATGGTCAGGCGCGTTTTGCCAGTCAACTGCGGGATGGCGTTGGCCTCGGCGATCTTCTCATGCAGCGTTGCGCCATCACGATGCAACACCATGCGGCTATGGTCGCTGACCCAGCCAATCGCGTTTTTAAGTCCCAGCGTATAACCGGCCAACACATGCTTGCCCAGGCGCGGCAGATTGATGATGTGATCGACACGATCCAGAATTTCGGCGACTTGCAACTCATCACCCCAATGGTGATTACCCGCCGGATGGCCCGGTACATAGGCTTGTGCGAACGGCACTTCCTCGAAACAGTGGATGGTCGCGCCAGCATTTTCAGCCGCTGCCAACAGGCCATTTTCACGCATACTCTGGCGTGTGGAGCCAATTGTTTCCTCGGCCAGATGTCGCACGAACAGCGCACCACTCATGTCGCCCACATACACCGTACCGGCTCCTGCTTCTTTCAACAGATGGATCACGCCTTCCAACATGGCTGGCGATGTCACGGATGGCGCAGGTAAGTTCGAGTTGCTGGCGACCTTCACGAAAACGCTGTCGCCCTCGTGCAACCAACTGAGATCAGTGGCGGCCAACATCGCTCGCCGCACTGCCGCTGTCGTGGCGGTTTCTGCCGGATTGAAGCGATGCAGATGCACGCGCTGGACGCTCGGCGGTGGCTGGAGCAACGGGCGCGGGTTGAGACCAGTGAGCAGGGATGCCAGCCCTAGGCCGGACACCCCCAGAAATTGGCGACGTGAAATTTGATCGGACATTGATTACTCTATCAGGGGTAAATGAGCGTCCATGGACGGGCAATATTGTGTCACAGCTTCGTCCAGCGTCAGGTTGTCCCACTCGCCATAGGCCAGATCAATGATGCCATCGGTAATGCAGTAGTTCTCGCCGACTTGCAGGGCGTAGTAGGCCAGCAGGGCGGTCATGCGCGGGGCTGCGAACGATGTGCCGATAATCAAATCGCCTTCGTAATCATATTCGCCCGGCAGCATGATCTCGCCATAGTTCGACACACGCTGTGATGCGTCACCTTCCAGAACACTCAGCATGGGCACATCCGTTTCATCATCCCACAATTCTGGTGCATAGAAGCCGTCGCCGTTGCTGGCACTGATGCTGAGGACACCATCCCATGCGCCGGGATAGAAAGGATAGTCCAGCCCAAAGTTGCCCGCCGATGCCACCGCAATCACCCGACCGCTCAGGCGTTCCAGGGTATCGTGCAAGAGATCGCGGTCATCCGGGTCGTTCGCACGATTGTCGGCAGCGGGCGAAACGGTCTGGTCGATGAATTGGCTGGTCTGGTCAATGATCTGCGCGGCCTGGCTCTCGCTGTCGGTGGCTTCCAGCGCGTCCTGGAAGTCGGCCACCTCGCTGAGGAACTCACACGGGATCATTGCAAAGCTCATGTTGATGATGAACAAGTCAACATCACGGCTGCGTTCAACCAAACCGCGCAAGTTGGGCGCGATGGCGTTGCTGGTGGCGTCGGACAGGTCAAATTCAACGAGTTCCACCTGCTCGTCGATCCCCAGTTCGACCAGCAATTCCTCAATTTGAGCAACCACCACCTCGCCATGTGGCGCATCAACGGTTAATGAGTCAGCCGATGCACCGCGCGTAAAATACGCCTGGCCTTCGACATTGACCGCGCACATGCGATTGGCAGCATTTGGCCCCAGGTCTTGTTCGGTCTCGCGCAAATCCAGGCCGGTGAAGTCGTCCATCACGATGATGCCGACGGTGAAATCATCACCGGGCTGGGCCTGAACTGCCGGGTTGGAAATGGCAGGATGGATCATGAGCAGATAAGCGAATACCAGACTGAAAACAATCAGTGAATATCGTCTAAACATGACAGCTCCTTAAAGGTCTTCCAGATACGATTCGATCATGGCAACATGGGTTTTGATGCCGCTTTCGCGGAACAAAGCCAGGGCTTTTTCAAAATGCTGGCGAGCTTGGTCATTTTCACCCAGGTTCAAATAGTCCTCGCCCAAGCCTTGCAGCGCATAGGCCATCCAGATTCGATTATCCTGAGTACGGGCGATTTGTAAAGCCTGGGTATGGTGTTTCAGACCCTCTTGCGTTTGGCCCAGGTCTTTTTCGGCGCTGCCCAGGTTTGCCAGGGCCGTGAAGTGCATTTCCACGTCGTTGACGCTCTCGGCCAGCGCCACCTCCTGGGCATAATAATCACGCGCTGCTCCATAATCACCCCGCATTTGGGCATGATACGCTTGAAATTCCAGCACGAAGCCTCGCAGGAAATCATTATCCAGGGCATTGGCTAGGGCGTCGGCCTTTTCCAGATAGGTTGCAGCGTCGTCGGCTTCCTGATGCGTGCGAACTTTGCTGATGACACACAGCAGAATCACCTCGCGGTCCTCCATTCCCAGCTTCTCCGCCAATGTCAGCGCCGCCTGATAACACGCCAGCGCGGTCGCCAGTTCGTTGCGGTCAAAATAGATGTTGCCACACTTACTTAAGAGGAAATGACGCGTTTCATCACAATCTGGCAGATGCTCGGTGGCAGCAATCGCGGCGTCTAACAACAGCAAAAAGTTGAGTGTGTGGCCGCGTGCCGCCAGGTAAATGCCCGTCAGCACGCTCATCATCCTGACCAGTGTTTCTGCATCCCCCACGTCATAAGCGGCCTCCGCTGCACCAAGCAGGTTGCCGATTTCGATGTCCAATGCGTCCAGGTTTTCGGCAGCATCTTCAGCATAGTCCAGGCAAACATAGACAATATTGGGGTATAAAATACTGGTCTTGCGACTTGCTCGGCGTTTGAAAATGGCACGCGCATAGCTATAGGCCAGGTTGTGCAGATAATAGTAGGGCTTGTCGTATTGTGATGACCTTTCGGCCAAACCGCGTCGCTGCAATGTGGTGAGTGCCTCTTCAATCGCCGGGTCATTCATATAGCGCCCCAGCAGTTCGGGCGTGACCCGTTGCACAAACAAGCCGCCCATGGCGACAAATGCGCGTCGTGCTTGCTCATCCAGGGCATAGAGGCTGGCGTCCAGCAGTTCGGTGATGCTAGAGCGGCCTTCTTCGGCAAAGTCTTCGGGCATCGCCATGTCGTGCGGCGTGCTGACGATGCGGGCCAACAGATCACTCGGCGCGATCTGATCAACTTTGATGGTTTTTCCGGCCACTTCTAGCGCAAAGGCATGATACCCCAACTGGCGACAGAGTTCGCGGGCATCGTTGTCGTCGCGGTAGTTTTGGCGAGCATAATGCCCCAATAATGTGGCCGCATCAACAGGAGCCAACCGGCCAATATCCAGAATATCGTCCAGGGCATAGCGTTGGCGGGCCGTGACCAGAACCGGCATCCGGCGCGGTGCAGCTTTCATCAATTGGCTGAGTGCTGTGCCGTTCCACACATCATCCAACACCAGGAGTGTAATCTCGTTATCGGCCAGGATGCGGCGGATGACTTTCAAGCGGGCATTGCCGGATGCGCTGGCGACTTCGTTGGCACGCTCAAAGGGGCGGGCCAGGGCTTCTAATAACGTGTCGCCATCTTCGCTACCAGCCCGCAGCCACAGCACCGATCCCCGATCATCGTCCAGCCAGTTGGCCGCGACAGTGGCCGCCAGGGCCGTTTTGCCCATCCCCCCGAAGCCATGCAACAATACACGAGCCTGATCTTCCAACAACTGCTCAACGTTCGCCACCAGTTCATCGCGCCCGATGAGTTTCTGTGGGAGATCGGGAATATCGTCGCTGAATTCGGCAAAAATCGCGCTGGAATCACCGGGGCGACGTTGCAAGCGGTCTTCGATCCAGATGGCGATGGAACGCGAAATCTGTTCGCGCAGATCGTCTAGCGTGGTGAACCACTTGGGCGTGATGCCAGAGATGACATCGCTCTGTTCTTCCAGAAAAGCCTGCAACTGCGGGTCGCGCTGGTCGGGATCGACATTCTTCACATAGATGTGGCGGTCAATGCCCCATTCCGTTGCGCGTTGAAACTCGTCAATCGTCCACTCGCCATACGCATTCCAGAACAGACCGATGTACAGCGCCGCGTTTTGCAGCGCATCCAGATAGACCTCGCGGATGGTCATGTTGCTGGCGGGCGCATCGTCCTCGAACACCCAGGCTTTCAGCGCCACCAGATCATGCTCGATGGCCGGTAACAACTCATGGAGTACCTGGCGTTCGGCAGCGAGTTCTTGCATTTTGGAGCTGATGAAAACTGAGAATTCTGTGGTCATAATCTCTTTGTCGATTGTTGAGCGATAGTTTCCACTATCTATTATAATACAGTCCGCTGTGGCCGGAGGTGATTGTTCAATAAGATCGTCCACATTCCCCCAAAAGTGCGGGTGTTTATCCGCGTCAGCTGTTGGATGTATTAGAATCTGTAGAAGCTGTTTTTTGCGAGGAGTGTGTTATGCAAAACAAATTGAAGCTATTTAGCGGTACTGTTGTCATGCAGGGAATGCTTTGCCCACTGCTGGCACTTTTCGCTGTTTATGGACAGGATACAGAAGTGTCCTCGCCGCCGCCGGTTGTTGAAACCGTCGCAGTGGAGGCTATGACCATAGAGACCGTTGTTGAGGCCGACCAGGGCTGGCAATCTGTTGGTGTGGATGTTGAGCTGGGCGATCAGGTTGTCATCGCCTACATGTTTGGGGACTGGCGGAGCAACCCAGACGACCCGCTGCATGGGCCGGATGGCGGCACGTCCTATGTTTGCCGAGGAGAAGACTGTGTAGAGCCGGTGTCAGGGTTCCCGAAAGGCGGGTTGATTGGGCGGATTGGTGAGGATAAACCTTTTGCGGTTGGCGACCACGTTGAATTCGTTGCCGAAACAGGTGGTTCCCTTCAACTGCGAATGAATGATACTGATTTGAGCGACAATGAAGGCTCGTTGCTGATTGAGGTGACGGTGATTTCGCCGCCGCAAGATACCCCAGAGTAACCATCGTTTTATTGCTCAGTGGAGAGCGTTCGCTGGGCCGCCTGCATTCGTTCCCAGATGCGTTTCTGGTCGGCAGGTGTATACCTCTCGAAGTTGCGCGGTAATTGTTCATAATCCACGCGCACGCTGAACGACGTTAGGCTGCTGAAGCTGTGGTGATAAACCGCGTTCATATCCAGTGTCAGGCTATCATTGCCCGCCAGCGGTATCAAGATGGTGGGCAGTGGTTCATCTACCGCAATACTATAGACTGCCAACATGCCCTCCTCCAGTGATGGGCGCGGGTCGGTGACAACGATGCTGTAGGGGAAAGCGTCCGGCTCACCATCTGGGTAGCTGGCGAGGAGCGGAACCGGCGAGCGCGTCTCGTGCAGATAGTCGATTTCGACCAGCACCAACTGGCTGTGTAGGGTGGTATTGCGTTTCTCGCGGTACAACAGATAACCGGAGTTGGGTGGTTTGTTGGTAGGTGATAGTAACTCGATCCAGGTGATAGGCTTGCCGATTTGCCCCTGTGCATCAATTTCGCGGATGACGACTGCCCGCAGGAAGCTCTGTTCATCTAATACATCCACCGAAGCGATTGCCGTGCGTCTTAGCGTGGGCGTAGTGGGTGTTGCAACTGTCGCAGGTTCACCACGCCGAAACTCGCGCTCGTAAATGGTTACATCCGGACGTGGTTTCCAGACTAATGGCTCACCAGTGTCGGGATGATGGTGGCGAATTTGCATCGAGCGTTCAGGATCAACCACATAGCCGGGCGGCAACTGCCTATTTATGACTTCGGCCAGGTGTATGATATGTGTTGCATGAAACACCTCCCAGCCACCCTCCGCGCTTTGCAGATAGCTGTGCAGGTGGGCGTTGATGCCAGGGTATTGGTTAGTATGCGAATGCAATGCCATGTTATGTCCTTCATCTATCTGCCTCGATTCTAGCATAGATGTATCGTTCATGTAGTCCTTGAGATACTACCAACACTACCACCCCTATATAGGTGGTAGTGTTGGTAGTAGTGGCTACACAAGGATTGAATGGGTGTGTGTGTGAATGAAGACTGTCTAACCAAAGAGTTTTGAAACTATGCGATTGCGTTCTCTGGTTGGAAGTTCACTTCGATGGGAGCTTTGAGGAGCATGGACTTGCCAGCCTTTGTGAGTTTGTATGGAGAACTCTTGCTTTCCTGGCAAGCATAACCGAATTCGACTAATGCCTTAAGTGTACGAAACAGGCTGGTTTGTGGAATTTCAGTCTTTTCCAGGATGTCTCTGGGCCTTGCGCCGTTCTCTGCAAATTCTGGCAAGGCCAGCACTTCCAATATCTGGCGTTGTTGTACGGCCAGTTTCGATTTGGCTGGTGTATCAACAACCTGCTTGGTGAGAACCGGCACACAACTGCTGAGGCCGTTGTCCAGGTGGACTTTCTTCAGCCGGAAGAACTGCGAATTGAAGGGTTCGCTGTCTTTGGATTTCACGCACTTCACGCGGATCAGCCCATCGTTGTTGGTCAGCTTAATCATCATATCGACTGCGCCATACAAGGCGCTGCTGCCGCGTGGCCCCTTCGAGAGGTCTTTGCCGGTGTGATGCACGACCAGGATCGCTGCGCCAATCTGCCGTTCGATTTCAGCGCAGGCTTCGGCGAAACGTCCCATGTCTTTGGAACTGTTCTCGTCGCCTCCGACCATGCACCGCGCCAGTGTATCGACGATGATGAGGCTGGGTTTCATCGGGCTGATTTCGGCGATGAAGGCTTCCAACGCCTCTGGATTGAGGAAATTGACTGCGTCGAAATAGAACGATAGGTGAGCTGGCTTGTTCAGTTCGTGGTGTTGTTTCCAGGCTTGTGTCCGCGCTGGAAAACCGGCTTTGCCCTCCGCCGCCAGATAGAGAACGACCCGCGAACGCGCCACCCGGAAGGCCCAATCGAGCGCGATGAACGACTTGCCCGCACCGGATGGCCCGAACAACACCGACAAGCCATGATTGGGCAACACGTTGTCGATGAGCCAGGATGGTTGGGGCAGTTGATCCAGTTCATCGACATGATAGAGGCGGCGGGGAGCCACCACCTTTGCCAGGTCGGGATAGGCGGCCTTCAGGAAATCATGCCACTGGCGGGCGGTTTCCTGCGGCCCATGTTCGCGGTTGATGGCGTGCAATATTGTCAGCGGTTCGCGCCATGCTGGATTGATATGCGAGAAGTTGGGGGCAGTTACATTCGTCTGGGAGATGACGTCTTTCAGGAATTGCCGGACAATCTGAAGTTGCATCAGAGTATCTCCTTGTGTGGAAACGGGAAATTTGAATGGATGTGACTGGGAGGAATGCTCGCTGGCTCCTGGCACGGCGAGCGGGTAAAACCGTGTACCGCCTGGGTACAGAATCATTGTTACGAACAGGCATGATAGCAGCCAGTGCGGTGGTTGAATACCGCTAAGTTGATCGGGCGTGACTATCAACGGGGGGGGCTGTGGAGAAAGATTTTGTTGTTGCACGGCGCTGAAACCACCATGCTCAGTGAACAATGCGGCAGCCATTCCTTTTCATTGAACGTTGGAACCCCAACGCGATCCACAATCGCATCAATATGCGGAATTGGCGGATACTTTCCCCATGCCCGTTGTCAAAAAGCTGCCTTCGCCCTATAATAACGAACGCATGTTCATAATACGCGAGGTTACTTTATGTCATTGGATGAATGGTTCCCGCGTCGTCAAGCGCCGATAGAGGGGTATGTTGACCGGTTGGGCGTTGTGGTCGGCGGGTCATTGAGCAAAGGCTTACAAATCAAGCTGGATCGAGAGACGGCCATCGAAGACCTGGCAGTGGGGCGCTATGTGGTGGTGCGCGGCCAGAAAAAACGTTTCTTCTGCATGGTGACCGATATTGAACTCGGCGTGACCCACAACGAGTTGACCGCTCACCCGCCCGATGTGCAGGATCCGTTTATGCAGGCCGTGTATTCGGGCACAGCCGCTTATGGCACGCTCTACATCGCGCCTATGCTGATGATTGATGTGGAATCGGCTGAACCGCGTCCAGTGAAGACCATTCCCAGCCATTTCCGGCCCGTCGAAATTGCAACAGTCGAAGATGTGAATGACGTTTTCGGCCAGGAAGACGAAACGCATTTTAATGTCGGTACGCCGCTGGAATTGGAAGAAACGCAGATCAACCTGGATTTGCAACGGCTGGTGGAGCGTTCGGTGGGTGTCTTTGGCAAAAGCGGCACGGGCAAGAGCTTCCTGACGCGCATTCTGCTGGCGGGCGTCATCCAGCGGGGTATGGCGGTCAGCCTGATCTTTGATATGCACAACGACTATGGCTGGGAGGTTGTGGACGAGCGCGGCCCCAAAGTCAAAGGATTGAAACAGCTTTTCCCTTCCAGAGTGGCGATCCTTACGCTGGACGAAGAATCCTCGCGGCGACGACAGGCTAAATATGACTACGTCGTCACGCTGGGCTATGATGAGATTGAACCCCAGGACATCGAGATGCTCAAAGATACGCTGGATTTGAGCGATTCGATGGTGGATGCGTGCTATGCGCTCCAGAAGAAATTAAATAAGAACTGGATTTACGATTTTTTGGCAGCGAAGGGCGATAGTTTTGATGAATTGCTGGAGGACTGCAATATCACGATGGCAACAGCGGCGGCTCTGGCGCGGCGGCTGGCCCGTTTCGAGCGATGGGAATTCCTCCGGCCTGAAGGGGCGTTGGGCGATAGTGTCAGCAAGATCATTGACCTCATTGAGCAGCAAACGAGTATCGTGCTGGAATTTGGACGCTATGGCAACAATCTGGCGGCCTATATCTTGGTGGCAAACTATCTGACGCGGCGCATCCATGCTTACTATGTTCAACGCATGGAGCGTGCGCTGGGCGATGCAGCGATGGAACCGCCCCAGTTGTTGATTACCATTGAGGAAGCGCATAAATTCCTCGATCCGGCGGTCGCTCGCCAGACGATTTTTGGCATCATCGCCCGCGAACTGCGAAAATATAACGTGACGCTGCTGATCGTCGATCAGCGGCCGAGCGGCATTGACGAGGAAGTGATGAGCCAGGTCGGCACGCGGGTCACGGCGCTGCTGGATAACGAGCGTGACATTGCAGCGGTGTTGACCGGCATCAGCGGGGCCAACAGCCTGCGCGAGGTGTTGGCGCGTCTGGATACCAAACAACAGGCGATTATTATGGGCCATGCAGTTCCGATGCCGGTGGTGGTCAAGACCCGCGCTTACGATGCTGATTTCTATGCGTCAATCGGTTATGTGGGCGATGACGCGCTATCGGGCAAGGCTCGAAAAGCCCGGCGCAGTTTGGGTGATGATAAGCGTTCGCGGCGATTATAGATTGGGAAAAATATGGAAGGAACAATTTTAGAAGATTTTGCCCGCATAGTCGCTGAGGCAGAGCGCCTGGTGGTGCTGACGGGCGCCGGTATCAGCAAGGAAAGCGGCATTCCGACGTTTCGTGATGCGTTAGATGGCCTGTGGGCACGCTATGACCCCATGCAATTGGCGACGCCCCAAGCGTTTGCTCGTGATCCGAAACTGGTCTGGGACTGGTATCAGTACCGGCGAGGGCTGATTGGGCAAGCCAATCCCAATTCCGGCCATCATGCACTTGTGCAACTTGAAGATTTGTTGCCACGGGTCATCATCGTGACACAAAATGTGGATGGGTTTCACGATTTGGTCGGCAGCACCGATGTCATTTGTCTGCATGGGAATATACAACGAAATAAATGTGTGGCGAATTGCCAGGGCAATCCCACACATGTTGATGTGGACCAATTGACGTGGGATGAGGATGATGGCCCGCCGCGTTGCCCCCATTGCCAGAGCGCCTATGTGCGCCCCGATGTCGTGTGGTTTAACGAATCGTTGCCACAGGCCGAATTCCATCGGGCACAGCGGATCTGTCAGGCGGCGGATGTATTGCTGGTTGTGGGGACGAGTGGCATCGTGGTTCCAGCGGCCTACCTCCCTCACATTACGGCGCAAGCAGGCGGCGTGGTGCTGGAGGTCAATCCGAATCCCAGTGGTGTCTCGCAACTGGCAAAATATCGCCTGGAGGGGCCATCGGGCGAGATGCTGCCGCAGGTGGTTGAGAATATTCGTCAATTAAAGCGTGATTGATGGTCGGGCGATGTGGCGTAGGATTAAGCGAATTGGACAGCCCCCTCCCAGCCTCCCCCAAACATGGGGGAGGAGCCGTGCTGGGCACAAATCTTTGCTCCAGGGAGCAGTTGTCGGCATATTGCAGACAGTTTTCCCCCAAAACATGAGCGGAGTTAGCGGAGGGTATTTTTACTGTAAGCCCACATTTAACTTCATGTGCATGAAGTATCAGGACCTCCCCGACAAACAGATCTTCCGTCATATTTTACGACGCCGAACATTCTATATTCTCTGCCTATGTCTATTAATCCTGGCGTTGATTGTGCCGCTGTCCCAAAGCGAGGCACAAGAAACCACGCCCATCGACATATTCATCGCCCAGAATCGGGAGGCCCAGCGCGTTGATGTCTTTTTTACCAATGCGGTCACCGGCCTGAGTTCAGTCGTCACCATTGATAATTTTTCGGCAGACTTCAACGTGCTGGAACATTTTCGCATGGCCGCCAATGGTGTGTTGATGCGTAGCCCGTTGGATAACCTGCCCTATCTGATTACGCCTGGCGGCAACATAGCGCGAATCGACTTCATTCCCCAGCGGGCGGACAATCTGTTGGGCGTTGATTGGGTGATTTCGGAGGATGGGCGGACGATTGCCTGGGCCGAGTTGTTTTTTCAAGACAACATCTGGCAGGCCACGCTATACGTCTCGCGGCTGGATGGCTCCGAATTTCGCCAATTGCCGCCGTTACCAGAACGATCACCCGTTTCGGCCACGCGGGTGGCGATGGTAGCGGTGTCCAACGATGGCAGCCGCGTGTTTCTGGACCTGGAGCATCCCACCGCACCGCGCACGCCGGACGATTTATTCATCGACTATCGCAGCCTGTCGGTTTATATCGAGCAGCAACGCACCTATCGCCCGCTGCCATCCGAAGCGGACTGCCTGTGTCCGGCACAGATCGCGCATGATGGACAGACTTATGTGCGCCTGGAGCTGCCGATTTTGGGCAATGGTTATGCCGTTCGCATCTGGAATCTGGACAATAACCGCAATCTGCTCATTCCGGCAGTTGACACGATTTACCAACAGGCCGGTGGCGTGCTGACCAACAGCGATGGCAGCCGGGTCATTTATTCGATGGGAGGAATCGAAGGAGCAGATCCCCAGGAGCCGCCGGTCTTCGCGCTGGTTGTGGCAGATCGGCTGGAGGGGACACAACGTATTATTTCAGCGCCCGACGGTCAAGAGGTGCGTGTAGTGCAGTTTATCAACCGCGAGCAAGAGGCCATTGTCGTCGATACCCGCAGCGGCGTAACATACAAATTTGATCTGGAGACGGGAACCTTTGATCTGGTTGCCGATAAGATATGGCTTGGAACGCTAAGTGATTAGGAGTTTGGATCGTGCCCGATATTGGTGATATTGCGCCAGATTTTGATTTATTGAACCAGGATGGCGAGGCCACGCGCCTCTCAGATTTTCGTGGGAAGACGGTGATTTTGTTTGCTTATCCCAAAGCAGCCACACCGGGTTGTACGACCCAAGCGTGCGGTTTTCGGGATGAATGGCCGGTGTTTGAGACCAACGACGCGACGGTCATCGGCATCAGCCCCGATATGCCCGATGCGCTCAAGTTATGGCAACAGGACGAGAACCTGCCCTATACATTGGTCTCCGATCCAGATCATGCGGTGCTGGAAGCCTGGGGAGCCTGGGGCGAAAAAAGCATGTATGGCAAGAAATACATGGGCGTCATTCGCTCTCATTGGGTGATCGGGCCAGATGGCACGGTGCTGGATGTGCAGTTGAAGGTCAGCCCGAAGAAGAGTGTTGAGAAGGCGATAAGTTTCCTCTCGAAATAGCTACCAATTTCTGCGTATAATGCTCGATTGCAGTGGGAACTGCCAATGAGCCGAATCAAGGTCGTGGTTTTTGTCGCCTGGAGCTAAACCTCCAGGCTGAATCCAAAAGTGATAACGATTCTGGTGGGGCAAGTGCTGTTTGTTGCGGAGCTAAACCTCCGCAACCGCATCAGTGTGAGGGTTTAGCCTCACACCGCCTGTGGCGGGGTTAATCTGGCAGCGTTGTCATACGGTTCATCATCGTTGGCCTGTCACCTTTGTGTTAGTGATGTGGCGCTCCGTGTGGATTCAGCCTGGGGATTTATTCCCAGGCGGCTTGTTCGTGAACATCCATGCACCGAATTGCGTTATTTCCTGCTGCATTTTTGTGTGCAATTGAAATCATTCAAATCATCAGGGGAATAATATGCAACTTGGCATCATCGGTCTGCCGAATTGTGGCAAGACCACTATTTTCAATGCGCTGACGGGCAGCAACTATCAAGCCGACGCCGTTTCCAGTGGCAAACTGGAGGTGTTTACTGCTGTTGTCAACGTACCCGATCCGCGTGTGGATATCCTCAGCGAGATTTATCAGCCCAAGAAAACCACCTATGCCACCGTGACCTACAACGACATCGGCGGTCTGGACAAGGGCATCGGGGAAGGGGGCTTGAGTGGCCCGATGCGGAATGCGCTGGCCCAGGTCGATGGGTATGTGCATGTGGTTCGCGTCTTCGAGGACGACACCGTGCCACATCCCTACATCGACATTGACCCTGCCCGTGATGTGGAAATCATCGACACCGAGTTTTTGCTGGTCGATCTGATCACCGTCGAGCGCCGCCTGGAACGTTTGGAAGATGAGCTGAGGAAAGGCAGCCAGTCGCTTGATAAACGCGCCAACGCCTTTGAAACCGAGTTGATGTCGCGCCTCAAAGACCAATTGGAGGCCGAGCGCCCTTTGCGCGATATGGAACTGACCACCGAGGAAAAGAAAATGTTGCGCGGCTATGGCTTGCTGTCGCTGAAACCCGTCCTGATCGTCCTGAATATGGGCGAAACGTGGCAGGAACCTGAGACTATCTTGAGCTATGAGTATCAGAATGCGGTGTTGCTGGGATTGCAGGGACAGATCGAGGCCGAAATCGCTCAACTTTCAGGTGAAGATCGTGACCTGTTTCTGGCGGAATACAACATCGAGGAACCTGGCTCGGCACGGGTCATTCAGGCGTCGTACAACTTGATGCATATTCACTCGATATTCACGGTGGGTGATGACGAGGTGCGGGCCTGGAGCGTCCCTGTGGGAGCCACAGCTCCTCAGGCAGCGGGGGCCATTCACACCGATTTACAGCGCGGTTTCATCCGGGCCGAGGTGACCCCCTTCGACGAGTTCATGGCGTTGGGCGGCGACATGACTCAGGTCAAAGCGGCGGGCAAAATGCGGATAGAAGGCAAGGAATACGTCGTGAAAGATGGCGACATCGTCACCGTTCGCTTCAATATCTGATCACTATTGCGCGTCAATCTCCAGAAAAAATGAATTGCCACGGGTGTTATTCCGGTAGGGAATAATCTCGATGAGGTGCAGGCCTGCCTGGCGCGGCGTATAGGTGATTTGTGTCGTAAATGGCGAACCACCGCCGCTGTTGGAAATTGTATCTAATATATAGCCGAAACGTCGTGTTTCTACACGGGTGACATTGCCAGTGGCGGTGAATGTGATGGTTACGGAGCTATTGACTGGCACGCTGCCGTTGGGTGAAAACGTGGCATAGACAGTGGGCAATGTTCCTGGCTCAACCGTGAGAGTCGGCGTTGGATTATATTCGTCGATGGTCTGGGCGGGTGCTTCCTTGGGTAACCACTCATCGGGTTCCTGGTTGATGTAGAAAGCGAAACTACCGATGAGCGCCGAAATCAGGATCAGGTATAGGCAGGAACGTATACGGAAGCGTTGTCGCGGGCGTGGGAGAGGATAGGGTCGATATGGAACCGACTGACCCCTATATTGAGGGTAGGGCGCGGGTTGCTGCTGATAATAGGCCGGTGATCCAGCGAAAGATGGGGGCAGCGTGTAGTTTTGCATGGCCTGGCGTTGGGGACGAGCCGGACGTGGCATGGGCGGTGGGTGGCGGTGGGCCAGCGTCTCCAGACCGCGCACCGCCCGCTGATAGTCGTTGGAGAATTCACTGGTCTTGGGATAACGATGTCGCCCTTCTTTTGCTAGGGCTTTGAAAACTACTTTTTCCACAGCTTCAGAAACGGCAGGCGCAATTTGGCGGATCGAGGGCGGCGGCTCATTCAGATGTTTATACATTAGCGAGTGGGGTGTGTCGGCCTGGAAAGGCGGCTTGCCAGTCAGCATCAAATAGACCAGCACACCCAAGCCATAAACGTCGGTGAGCGCTGTCGCTTTCTCACTGCGCCACTGTTCTGGAGCCATGTAGGTGGGCGTGCCCAATACGTTGCCAGTGACGGTCAGCGAACCGGTGATGTTGAGCAGTTTGGCGATTCCGAAATCGGTCAGATAAGCTCGCCCGTCCTCGTCCAGCAAGATATTGGTGGGCTTCAGATCTCGGTGGATAACCCCGCGCAAGTGGGCATGATCGAGTGCCGAGGCAATCTGGTAGAGCCAGCCGCCGGTCTCATCGACAGGCAGTGGCCCATTTCGCAAAATATCGGCCAGTGTGCCGCCCGTGACAAGTGTCGTGACCATGTAGGGATAGATGCCATCGCGTCCATAGTCCAGCAGCGGCAGGATATTGGCGTGGCGCATTCCGGATACGATGCGGGTTTCTTGCTCGAAGCGGCGCATGAATACATCGCGGGTATCGGGGTTGGTGTCCATCACTTTGATGGCGACTTCGTCACTGCCGGGGTGTTTGATGGCCCGATAGACGATGGACATACCGCCGCGCCCGATGCGTTCCAAGAGGTGATATTCGCCGAGTTGGGTTCCGGTTAAATCTTCCATATTCATAGAATAAAGGTATGTGCTTTTTGAGGCAATTTTTCGGAATACGGTCAACTTGACCTTTTAAGAGCTTTAAATAACCTTTAATAATTTTAAATACTCTATTATCTGTTTATGTGCTATAATGATCGGCGTACTATATTGATTTGTTTTCTTCAGGAGAATTGTCGTGAGCGAGTTGCAAGTTAATGTTGAGGCCATGACTGAATTTCTGGTGGGCTTGCTGAATACTCCCAGCCCCACCGGATATTATGTGGAAGCAATAGATTATGTTTATGGTGCGTTTGAAGATTTGGGGATTCCTGACCTGTCGTTGAGCGTGACCCCCAAAGGCGCATTGCGGACGACCTGGCGGGGCCAGGCGCAAGATGCGCCGCGTGGCATGACCGCGCATGTCGATACGCTGGGCCTGATGGTCAAAGAGATTAAAGGCAGCGGGCGGCTGAAGATGACTATGCTGGGTGGCTATATGTGGACTGCGGTTGAATTTGAGGGCGTGACGGTGCGAACGCACGATGACCGGCGCTATCGGGGAACGGTGTTGCCGAGTAATCCCAGCGTGCATGTCAACGCCAAAATCCGCGACGCCAAGCGCGATGGCGATTTGATGGAAGTGCGCCTGGATGCAAAGGTGAGCAGCGCCGATGAAACCCGTGAATTGGGCATTGGCGTGGGCGATTTCATCTTCCTCGACCCGCGTGTTGAGGTGACGGATACGGGCTTTGTGCGCTCGCGGCATCTGGATGATAAGGCAGGTGTAGCCGTGATTTATGGGGCATTGAAAGCGCTGCACGCGTCGGGCCTGCAACCAGCGCAGGATACCACCATTTTGATCGCCAATTACGAGGAAGTGGGACATGGTGGCGCGTCGGGTTTTCCGCATGATCTGGCGGAATTGCTGGCGGTGGATATGGGCGCTCTGGGCGATGGGCAGGCGTCGGATGAGTTTTCGGCCAGTATTTGCGTGAAGGATTCGGGCGGCCCCTATCATTTTATGATGAATAACAAGCTGCGGCGTCTGGCGGAGAGCTTCGACATCGCGCATAAAGTCGATATTTATCCCTATTATGGCTCGGATGGCACGGCCTATTGGCGAGCCGGAGGACAGGCACGGGTTGGGTTGGTGGGGCCGGGCGTGGATGCATCGCACGCCTACGAGCGCACGCATCTGGAAAGCCTGGAGCATACTGCACATTTGATAGCACGCTATTTATTGGATGAAGGGAGCGACTAATGCTCAGAATACGCTGGACATGGGATAATGGCGGATTTCGGTGAGATTGGTAGATTGGTATGAGATGATGAAAAGGGGCCAACGGAGATGGTGTTTGATGGTGACGAGGGCGAGTTGATGCGGATTTAAAGAAGCCCCACCCCAGCCCTCCCCAAACATGGGGAGGGAGCCGGAGTCTGCTCCACGAGTGCGATTCCAGGTTAGGAGGAGGCTGGCAATTTTGAAAATCGCATTATCCTACTCATTGCAAAACACACCTTCGCCAAATGGCCTCCAAGAATTGGAGTAACAAAATAAAATGAATGTTGTACGCGAAGAACCCGTGCCCTACAAAATCTGGGGAGAGCAACAGATTGAGCAGGGTGCATTGCAGCAGATGTACCGGGCGGCACGGTTGCCGATCTCGGTGCAGGGCGCATTGATGCCAGACGCGCATCAGGGCTATGGCCTACCGATTGGTGGCGTCCTGGCGACATCCGGTGCGGTCATCCCTTATGCAGTCGGAGTGGACATTGCCTGCCGGGTGAAAATGACAGTTTTCGATGCCTCGCCCTATGTATTGGGGCAAAAGCGCGAGAAATTCCGCAAAGTGCTGGAAGATAGCACGCTTTTCGGCGCAGGCGGCAGGTTCAAGGAGCCAGAAGATCATCCGGTGATGGATGATCCAGCTTTTGACGAACTGGATATTGTGCGTCGTTTGAAAGATACGGCCTGGAAACAACTTGGAACGAGTGGCTCTGGCAATCACTTCGTCGAATTTGGCGTACTCAAAGTCAGTGGTGAAATCACTGGGACAGGCGAAACGGAAGGCGAAGGCTCACGGGCGTTTGGCAGCATTCCGCCGGGTAAGTACCTGGCCGTATTGAGCCATAGCGGTAGTCGGGGCCTGGGCTTCAACATCGCCAATCATTACACTGAGATTGCGATGAATATGCACCAGGAATTGCCCAAAGATTTCAAACATCTGGCCTGGCTGGATTTGAAGACTGGCCCTGGGCAGGAGTATTGGCGGGCGATGAACCTGGCCGGGCGTTATGCCAGCGCCAACCATGCTGTCATCCACCGCAAGATCATTGACGCGCTGCGCTTTGATGTGCTGGGCGGCGTTGAGAATCACCACAATTTCGCCTGGAAAGAAGTGCATGGCGACATGGAGGTGTTTGTGCATCGGAAAGGCGCAACACCAGCGGGGTTGGGTGTGTTTGGGGTGATTCCTGGCTCGATGGCTGCGCCTGGCTTTGTGGTGCAGGGTAAAGGTCAGCCGGAATCGCTGGAAAGTGCCGCGCATGGTGCTGGCCGCCAGATGTCACGCTCGCAGGCGTTCAAACGCTTCGAGTGGGACACCGTCGAGCGCCAGTTGCAGAAGGCAGGCGTTGAATTGCTGTCAGCGGGGCTGGATGAATCGCCGGGCGCGTATAAGGATATTCGCAAGGTGATGGAATATCAGGCCGACTTGATCGAGGTTATGGGCGAATTTCAGCCGGTGCTGGTCAAGATGGCTCCGGATAAGAAGGCGTCGCGGCGTCGGAAAGGCGAACGCAGCCGAAGCCCGGATCGGAAACGCTACAAAGAGAGCAAGAAAGACAAGCGGCGTAAAGGTCGCAAGTAGCTGTGGAATAAGCGGTGGCGGGTCAACAAGGCCCGCCATTGTGATTCGATGAAGCGTGGAAACTGACATTACTCAAGAGTATTAGGGTAAGTCTAGCTTTATAATGTAGATTTCGTCGTCACCGTCACGATTAGAGTAAAAAGAAAGATGCTCTCCGTCTGGTGACCAATTGCAACCGCGATCGTCAACCTCATTATCTGTCAATTGGATAATATTGGAGCCATCAACATTCATAATGTAGATTTCGCGGTCACCATCACGATCAGATACAAAGGCAAGGCGTTCTCCATCTGGTGACCACCGGGCGCTATTTTCATAAAATTCATTGTCTGTCAATTGGACAATATTAGTGCCATCAACATCCATGACGTAGATTTCGCGGTCACCATCACGATCAGATACAAAGGTAAGGCGTTCTCCATCTGGTGACCAATAGCCGGGAGAATCGGAAAATCTATTGTCAGTCAATTGGGTAACATTGGAGCCATCAACATCCATGACGTAGATTTCGGTGTCACCATCACGATCAGATACAAAGGCGAGGCGTTCTCCATCTGGTGACCAATAGCCACCCCCATCAAAAAATTCATTATCTGTCAATTGGGTAACATTGGAGCCATCAACATCCATGATGTAGATTTCGAGATCGCCATCGCGGTCAGATGTAAAAGTGAGATGTTCTCCATCTGGTGACCATAAGCCGCCGAACTCATTAAATTCATTGTCGGTCAATTGGATAACATTGGAGCCATCAACATCCATGATGTAGATTTCGCGGTCACCATCACGGTCAGATAAAAAAGTGAGATGTCCTCCATCTGGTGACCACCAGCCACCCCCATCAAAAAATTCATTATCAGTCAGTTGAATGATTGTGTCGCTATCATCCTGAGCAACAATAGTTCCCTGGGAGACCAACACGAGAGCGATCAATATCCAGATTATGAGGTATCCATTGGTTTTAGACATGGCTTTTTCCTTTCTTGCATGTTTTTGTTTCTAGCCTAATTCTGGCTATTTCATAAGTGCCGAATGTCATTGACTGTGCTGTTTTTTTCATAGAGTTGCTTGCCGGACCCCGAAAAAACAAGCGGTGCAAAGGCCGCCAGAAGCAGTGGAAAACGCGGTGGCGGGGCAGCCATATTATAAGGGTGTCGTTCGTGTAAGCCCCCGTCGAATGTTGTCTGATAATCCCATTCTAATGCGCCTCTCATGAGCGACTTCAAGCAATCACGGTAAGATTGTATTCAATAGTTTAATAATACGAGGAGATTCATGATGCACGTTGGATTACAAATTCCGTCCTTCAAGTATCCCGGTGGTACGGCTGCTATCCGGCCCAAACTGAAAGAAATCGTCACCACGGCGGAAGAATCAGGGTTCTATAGCCTCTGGGTGATGGATCATTACTATCAGATCAAGGGTTTGTTCGGCGAAGCCTATACCGACCCGATGATGGAATCCTATACCACACTGGGCTACATGGCCGGACTCACTGAAAAAGCCTATCTCGGTGTACTGGTGACAGGTGTTATTTATCGCCACCCCTCGGTGCTGATGAAGATGGTCAACACACTGGATATTCTCTCCGGTGGTCGCGCTTATTTTGGCATTGGTGCGGCATGGTATGAAGACGAAGCAATCGGCTATGGGATACCGTATCCTTCAACCTCAGAGCGATTCGAGCATCTGGAGGACAATCTGCAACTGGCGAAGGCGCTCTGGGCTGGTGATGAGACAGCGTTTGAGGGCCAGCATTTTTCTGCTCCGGCAATTACCAACAATCCCCGCCCACTCTCAAGGCCGCATCCACGCATCATGATTGGTGGTACTGGCCCAAAGAAGACGTTGCGAATGGTGGCCCAATATGCGGATGCCTGTAATATCTTTGATTGGGGAGGAGCAGAGACCATGCAAAAAGCCCTCGACACCCTGAAGGGACACTGTGAGCGGTTGGGACGCGATTACGATGCAATCGAGAAGACATCGCTGGGCACGGTGCATCTTTCTGGGGATGATACGGTTGATGGTGTTATCAGCCGTCTCAAGGGACTCGCTGAGATGGGCTTCACCCACGCGATATTCAATATGCCGGATGTTTATGAGATTACACCGCTGGAAACTTTTGCAAAGGAAATCATCCCGGTGGCAGCCGGACTCTAGGTCGCCAATAGCTGTGGAAACAACGGTGGCGGGTCACACAAAGCCCGCCATTTTGGTATTGAGGAGATTATGTTTCGGTTCCTTGATAAACCAACGTAGGTGGGGAAAAAGAAAAGAGCAGGTTGGCTGACCTGCTCAAGCGGAGGTTGGGGTGAGGTTCCTTTCTTCTAGATTTCAGGCTCGTAGCTATCGACCCCGCAGAAGCTCACCAGTTCGTCCAGTGTGGGGTTGCTGGTGGGCCAGCCATCGGGGTTGGGCCATCCGGCGGGTGGGCCGTAGCTGGGCACTTCGTTGCCGATGGGGCTGGCGTAGTCGGAGATGCAGATTGCGTTCTTCAATGAGCTACGCTGCATGTCGGACAGTTCGATCAAGTCGCCGTCCAGGCTCAGGATGTAGCGTTTGACCTGATATTCGCGACCTGGTGCCCAGTGGTGTGCATCTTCTAGCGTCGTGCCGCGAGCGCGGTCGCCACCCTGACCGTAGGTCTCATACTGATATTCTTGCCAGGAGTGTCCCGTTTCCTCGATGTAGGTCGCCAGCATGTCGTCGCCGCTGCGGGGCAACTCGCTGCCATCTTCCTGGCGGGTGGTGAAGAAGCTGGGGCCGAAGCGAACTTTGTTTTCCATGGCCCAGAACGCGGCGGCGCAGGCTTCGGGATCGAAGGCGGTGCGGCTGGTGCAGGCTTCTGGCAGTTCGTCGTAGTCCACCACCGCGCCTCGGAATGCGCGCTGCATGTAAGGATCGTAGGCGATGGCGTCGCCGGGAGCGGCTGCGAAGTTGCCCAGTGCATAGGCCAGTTCGGCTATCTGCTCAACGGCTTGCTGACCCTGGTTGTCTTCGACCAGTGCGATCAAGGCTGACACATTGACATCGGCCAGTCCGGGGCCGGTGGCCCAGGCTTGTCCATTGGCTCCAGCCAGTTGATCGACCAAGGTCGTCAGGATGAAGAGTGTTGCCAGGATATTGAGTGCTAATTTCTTGCTTCGGGTCAGATTTTGGTTGAACATGATAGCCTCCGCTTTCAAACTGTTGAATACAGCTTAAGAAAAGGGCATTCGGCTATCGTGCGAGGCTTCGAGGGGAATCGTTCGAGATACGTTCGAGAATGAAAAGGGTGTCAAATGGTGGGTATTAAAAGTGGGGGGATTGGCTTATAAATAGCGACGGACAGGCCAACACACCTGTCCGTATATCAAATTCTTGCGAATTTTTCTATTCGGTGAAATTATGCCTGTGCTGGCTGCTGGCGCTCGACAGAATACCCGGCTTCTTCCCAGGTTTCGATGCCACCGATCAGATTGACCACGTTCGAAAGGCCATGCTTTTGCAGGACGGTGGTCGCAATGTGAGAGCGGACGCCGGAGGTGCAATGCAGCACGATGGGTTTGTCCGTTGCCAGGCGCTCCAATTGTTGCGGCAGATAGCCCATCGGGATATGCACCGCGCCTGGGATGCGGCTTTCCTCATGTTCCGTCCAATTCCGCACATCCACAATCTGCACGGAATCGCGTTTCTGTGCCAGTTCATCGGCACACATCTGCGTCAGTTGCTGCTGGTTGGACAGGGTCGCCGGATCGAAGTAGCCGCCGATGTTGTCTACGCCAATGGCATACAACATCCGCAGAATGGTGTTGAGTTCTTCAGGCGGTGTGATGAGATAGACCAGCTTCGCGTAGTCATGATACCAACCCACATAGGTATTAAACTCACTTTCGCCTGGAATACTGACCACACCCGACACGTACCCATCCGCAAAGGCTTCCTGGCGACGGGTATCAATCACCAATTCACCTTTCCCAAGCAATTCCGACAATGCTTCAGGCCGCAGTTGCTCTGGCACTCCCAAGTGACCGAGCAACGCTGGGCCGATCTTGTTGACCTTCTTCATCTGCGCGAAATAGAAGGGTGGTTCCGGCTGCCGATCCAGCAGCCACTCGACAAACGTATCTTCATCCTCGAAGCCAAACGCTGGATTGAAGCGTTTTTCGTAGCCCAATGTTGTCGAGGGCAAGGCTCCCAACGATTTACCGCAGGCACTCCCCGCACCGTGCCCCGGCCAAACCTGCAAATAGTCCGGCATGTCGAGTAGTTTCTGCATATTATGGAATTGCTGGCGTGCGCCGACTTCCATCGTGCCTGCAATACCAGCAGCTTTCTCCAGCAAATCGGGCCGCCCGATGGCTCCGACAAACAGACAATCACCTGTGAACAATCCCATCGCCCCACTGGCTCCGGCGGTGTCGGTGATCTGGAAGATGATATGCTCTGGGGTATGGCCGGGCGTGGCAATGACATCCACCCGTACCGCACCAACCATCCAGTTGTCGCCATCTTTCACCAGAACGGTGTTTTCATCAACGAACTGGTATTTCCAATCAGCATCACCCATATCACTGAGATATAGCGTTGCGCCAGTTTGCGCGGCTAACTCACGGCTGCCACTTACATAGTCGGCATGGATGTGGGTTTCGGTGACATGCGTGATTTGCAGACCTTCTTTTTCAGCAGCTTCCAGGTAGGGGGCGATGTCGCGCCCGGCATCAATGACCAGAGCTGTGCCCGCGCCAGGGCAGCCCACCAGATATGACGCCTGGGCCAGTTTCTCGTCGTAGAAATATTTCAACAACATGATATGTTCCTATCCCTTTGGATTCTCAAGTTTCGTCTCGTTCGCTACGGGTACTGTGAGAATTTCGCAATACTTCAGCTTGAATTTTGAATTTGCGCTATGATAAGAGCGTACTTGTCGAAGTTCAAGGTATTTTGTCTATGAATACACCCTTTCGTTCCAGACCCCATATCCGGCCCAAGCCTGATGACGAGGACAATCAGCAGATTGTCGAAGGCATCATCGCTGAAGATCATGCGCTGGTTCCAGTTGATCTTCCCCCAGAGGAGGAGGCACCACGACGACGTAGGCGGCGTCCACGAGTGGCAAATCCTGGCTTGTTGATTCTGGCGTTGGGTTTAATGGTGGCTGGTGTGTTTTTTACGATGATGAATGTTGATGCGCTCTCGGATCAGGTGTTGGAAGACTGGCCGTTTGTGACGCTCGGTTTGGCGGTGTTGTGGTGCTTAATCGCCCTGGTGCGGCGCGATGCAACAGCGTTTTTGGGCGGCGCAGCTATCATCGGATTGAGTGTGAGCTTGTTGCTGGATACCCAGGATGTGGGCGCTTCGTTTGAGGAGACGGTGGTCGGTTCCATTCTCATTGTGTTGGGTCTGGCAATTGTGGTGCGTGGTGTGTTGCTGCGCTCGACACCAGCGTGATTCAGGTTATTTGAACTATGCCTAAACTATCTCGACGCGATTTTCTGTTGATCGTCACCGGTTCAGCAACCGCGACCTCTTTGGCAGGTTGTCGTCCGGATGATGCACAGCCGTCGCCAACGCTCTATGCGCCAGGACAGGTCGTGCCCACTAGCGAGACCAATATCCAGGGACAGGCCATTCGACCGGATGCGCGTCATGGCCGTGTCACCTACGACCAGATGCGAGTCACGGATAACCAATATTTCTACGCGCAGTCTTATGGCGATGTTGAAGCCCCGACGCATGACGAGGTGTTAACTGACTGGGCACTGACGATTGATGGCCTGGTCGATCAACCGCTGACCCTGACGTATGAAGCTCTGCGCCAATTGCCCGAAATTGAGTCGATGCGGACACTGGAGTGTATCGGTAATCCGGTGGGGGGGAGTTTGATCGGGAATGCAGTGTGGAGTGGCTTCGCACTGCAGCCTTTGTTAGATCAGGCTGGCATCAAATCATCGGCGACCCGCGCTCGATTTTATGCTACCGATGGCTATTCGACTGCTGTTGACCTGGAATGGATTATGCAGCCCGATGTGTTGATGGCCTATAAAATGAACGGCCAGCTTTTGCCTCGTGAACATGGCTATCCTCTGCGGATTTTGATGCCGGGGTTGTATGGTCAGAAGATGCCGAAGTGGATCGAGCGTATTGAATTCATTGACCACCCATATCAGGGTTATTGGGAAAGTCGCGGTTGGTCGGACACCGCCAGTGTTCAGACCAATAGCATCATCCATACGCCGCCGCATCAATCTAAGATCGAGGGTCGGGCCGCTATCCAGGGCGTGGCATTTGCCGGCGTGCGGTTGATTACGGCGGTAGATGTGCGGGTGGACGGTGGCGATTGGATGCCTGCGACGCTGACGCAGGGCGAGACATCAATGGCTTGGACGCAGTGGTATGTGTTATGGACACCACCAGCAGCGGGAACCTACGAAATCGAGGTACGTGCCACCGACGACACTGGCTTTTCGCAGCAAACTGAGGCAGGTGGCGCTTTTGGCAACGCCAAACCACGCGGCACGAATGCCATTCATCGTATCGTTATCGAGCGTGTTTGATTCCGGCATTCGGCGTTGGCTTGGCCCATTACGGCGGCTATCGCGGCGGAGTGCATTGTTGTTGCTGGGTGCTATGCTGGTGTTGATTGGGGCCGGGGCAGCGTATGGTGGCACGCGCCTGGAGGAAAATGATCGGTTCTGCGCCACCTGTCATCTGGCAGCGGAACGCACCTACTACAATCGCGCTCAAATGGCTCTGGATCAGCAGGAGCCGGTTGATTTGGCTTCGTACCATTATCGCATCACCTGGGATGATCCACAGATTGATGATTTTCGTTGTATCGACTGTCATCGGGGTCGCCAGACGATCTGGCAACGGGCCGCCACATTGGGAATCGGCATCTACGATGCGTTGATATACCTGACGGGTGGTGGTGATTCGGCTGCTGTTGAAGCGGGGAAATTGAAACGCACTACGTCATTGGTCGAAGAATCGTGTATTGCCTGTCATGCAGCGGAATTGGTCACGCTGGGGTTCAATAATCACTACCACAACTATTTGCCAGCGGCGGAGAAAGCCTTCGATTGGACGGGTAATCTGTCAGTGGAGGCCGGAACCGAATTTGACCAGGAACGAGCTTTACTACTGAATGGTGTTCAGGCAAAAGAAACTACCGTCACTTGTTTCGCCTGTCACCAGGCGCATGTGACGGTAGTGGGCGGTCATCGCGTGCAATTCATTCAAGGCGAGGCGATGAATCAGAGCTGCACGTGCTGTCATCTTGACAATGATTTGGAAATAGATTTAATCTCTGAGTCCTGATGCGATAATCATGCAATTTCTGAGGATGTTTTGGCGGTTCGGTGTGTAGGGGAGGGTCTCAGACCCTCCCCTACAGCATGTGACCAACGCCAGACATCTCTCTGTGCTGAGGTGAACGGTTCATGCGAAAGTGGATTTCCGGCTTTACTGCAATCTTCCTGATACTGCTGGCATTTGATATTGTCCCACAGTTGCGGGGTGGGTGGGGGTGGCAGTGGCCGTATCAGGAACCAGCAGAATGGACGCCAGTTATCCTGCTTGTGGTGTTACTGGCGATCTACCTCGCGGGGGTCTATGTGATTCGCACGCGATTCCAGCATACAGCCCTAGCATTGCTGTGGAGCATTGTCGCTGGTTTAGGGTTGGGTCTGGGTGTGCAGAATGTCCGTGATGATCCGTTGTTCATGCTGTTTTCGCATACAGTGTCGCCAGTCCAGACCGGAGCCAGCACCGTCGCCGTGCAGTTCATGGCAGAAGATGGCGTGGAGGAGACGCTGGGGCAATGGCCGGATGTGATGGTTGAAGCCAAAGCGAAAACCATCACGCATTTCACCACCAGCCCGCCCGGCCAGGCGTTGATCCATCATTGGCTTGCAGAAACGACTGATTCACTTGGTGCCATTTCACGTCCGGTGAGCATGGCGCTGCGTCCCTATCAATGCAGCACATTGCCTGTGATGCAATACGAGCGGGGTGAGATGGTCAGCGCCGGATGGGGGATGCTGATGCCGTTGTGGGCGGCGTTGGCCGTGATCCCGCTGTTTTTTGCTGCGCGGGTGCTGACTGAGGATGCGGATACTGCTGTGCGCGTGGCCCAGTGGTGGCCGCTTGTGCCCTCGCTGCTGCTATTCGCACCTACCTGGAGTACGTTTTATCCGGTGTTAGTGACGGCGGCATTGGCGTTCTTGATCGCCGGTTTGAAGCGGCGGTGTTGGTATTATTGGTTTATATCTGGCTTCTGGATGTCGATTGCCACGTTTTTGAACTTCGCGGTGTTGCCGGTGTTGGCGTTTCTGGGCTTTGTGACGTTGGGATATTGGTTTTTCATCGCTCGTCAAACGGGGACGACGTGGCGTTGGCCGGTGTGGGTGGGGATGTGTTTTGCGGGCGGCCTCAGCATAATCTGGATTGTGTTTGGCCTGTATAGCGGCAATACCCCGCTGGATATATTGCAGGTGTCATTCGATCAACATCTGGATATTGAGCGCAATTACTTTGTCTGGCTGGTGTTGCATCCTTACGATCTATTGATGTTTGCGGGATGGCCGCTGGCGGCACTGGGCCTCTGGGGATTGTGGCGGGCGGTTCGCCATTTACAGCGGCACGAATCGCTCACGATGCTTGATATTTTGGCGTTATCGCTCGTATTGACCATTGTATCGCTGGATTTGAGTGGCATTACACGCGGTGAGTCGGCACGGATCTGGCTATTTTTCGTGCCACTGGTGTTGCTGGTGGGTGCTGAGGCGCTGAAACGTGCGCCGCAGTGGGATATGCCGCTACTGGTCATGCAAGCCGCCTCAGTCGCCGTAATGGGAGCTGTGTTGCCAGTTGTGGCGTTTGATATGAACCCGCGCCCTGATGGTCCCCGCACCGATGTGCCTTATCTGGATTTTGCTGAGTTTTCGCCAGTGAATGCCGATTTTTACAGCAAGCAGTATGACGGGCGCTTCCAATTGGTCGCCTACCGTTTTGTGGCAGACCCGACACAGCAACAACTGACGATTGAGTTGCAGTGGTTGGGAGACGCCCCGACTGAGCGGCCCTATCTGTTTGAATTCGTGGCCTATGCCACGAATGATATTGATGGAGAGATTGTGTCGGAGCCGTTCCGATGGTATCCGCAAAACGGCAACTATCTGACAACATGCTGGCAATCAGATGAGTACATTCATGATGTGGTTGTGATGCCGCTGCCGCCGGTATCACAACCTGTGGTGTGGGATTTGTTCCTCCAGGTTTATGATGAGCGTACCGGCGACAGAGCGGTTGCCGACGTGCCTGTAAATCTGGGGCCGATTCCGTACCCCTGAGCCTACTTATTCCTGCACTGCTTCTTCCACAGGAGCCAATACAGTAAATGACCGAATCATCAGTTGGGCGTTGGCGATGGTTTCGTCGGCTGGTTCTTCGGCCAGAAAGTTGATGTCACGGCCAGGCGTTATCAACTCTGCGACATATAAATTACCTGCACTATCGTTGAGCAAGGCGGCTACTGCACTAAAGGTGTTGCCGTCGATGTCTGCATAGGTGTAGCTGAGGCGATAGCCACTGCTGAATTCCTGGTCGTCTACCGTTTCATTGGTATCAAAGAATTCTGCTGTGGGCCGCAGCCTCGCCAGCCATGCCTCGGCATCTTCCATAGATTCCAGTGGTGTTGCGGCATAGGTTAGCATGGTGGCACGATAGCCGGTCATATCTTCGGTTCCCGTAAAGGTTTGTGCGAGGCCGGATTGCTCTGTTGTTTCCCAGGCGGGAGGTAACACCATCATCGCCAAATCGTCGGCGCTGACTCGTGCCAACCAGTTTTGTTCCAACAGCGGAATCATATGCGGATATACAACAATGGGCGCAAGTGCTAATTCGTTGATTTTGTTCAGAGACGCGCCATCATCGTCGGGTACGACGATCCGAACGGTCAACAGATAACTGTCTTCGATCCAGCTAATTTGGCGGCCCAGGTAGTCAACAGGGCAGGATGGGCTTGTGCGGTCGCCTTCCAACTTGAAATCGTAGATGGCGTATTCATCCTCGAAGCGTTGACCTGTGATTTCCCAGGCAGGATATTGGTCCCACTCTGTATCGAAGTAGGTTTCGGTGAATAGCTCATCTGCCAATGCTTGTGGCGTATCGTAATTCATACCGAGTTCGACAATGGTGTGCAGCACCGCACATTGTCCTCTGAAGATGGTACTGGCGCGATTTTCCTCGGTGAGATAACTATCCTGGAAATGAATCCACCAGTTACCCAGCGGCGCGAAACTTTGGAACAGACCACTGTTATGCAAATGTGGCGGATTGCCTTCGATGCCGTCGGCAACCGGTAGCGGATCGTTGTTATCCGTATCGGAGGATTGCGATTCGGGTGTCAAAAAGTCGAGGTCTTCAGTGTTTGTGTTTGAACTGGAACTCACATTCGGGATGACCAATGTGATGACGAATGTTGCAGTTATGAATAGGCCCAGTACGGTGGCGACAATCTGTGATGAGTTCATCCGGCGGAGTTTGCGCCAGCGTGCTTGAAAATAGCCAGGGGGGGGCTGGGTTTTCTTCTTTGCCATAGCGGTTTTACCTTTACATTTTCGATTATTGCCGAGCGTTGTCAGTGGTTATTGACAGCGATCTAGCATTTGGCTAAACAAGTTCAATTGTTGCCGCAAAGCCTGAGTGTGGGCTTTTGTGGCATAGGCATCAGTCATATATTGCATCAACTCGATAAAGTGATTACCTTCGCCAAAGGGGTTGTCCAGCACCCAGTCGGGATTGGTAATGTTGGTGTTCAGCAGAACATAGCGAGCTTCCAGCCGCGATAGTTTGTAAACAACATCATAATATCGTGCATCCGATTTTCCTTTGTCCCGAAAAATCTGTTGAATGGCTGCTCGCAGTTGGCGGGCTTCACCTTTGCTTGCCAGCAGATGCGCCATTAACCGTGCCGCGACATATTCCATCGTACAAATTTTGAATACTCGCCGGGCGGCCCTTCGTCGATCTATACTGGAGGTATAGATGTTGCCAGCTGCATAGCGATGTTGCGTCAGAGATGTGTCGCGGTGTTGCGGCGGCTGCCATTCGATCCACCCACACTGATCCAACGTTTGGGCACAATGCCAAATTGTGCCCATATAAGGCTGCTGCGTTTCATGATAGGCCAGCAAGGCCGACAAATGTCGATAGCGGTTTCTCAGCAGGTACTCGCCAAAATTGTCCGTGGCCTGCTGAAAATCTGCACCGCCTCTGATATTCATTTGTAGTAAAAAGCTGACCATTGGGGTCTGCGAACTGACGATAGCATGGACGCCCAGGAGTTTTTCAAAACCAGAAACCAGATGTGCCAGGCCCAAGGCTTCGTCTGGCGGCACATCCAGCATTTGCG
The DNA here is from genome assembly GCA_965215855.1 of Aggregatilineales bacterium. Taxonomy (GTDB): domain Bacteria; phylum Chloroflexota; class Anaerolineae; order Aggregatilineales; family J027; genus J027. The sequence goes on from CBDCER010000003.1 coordinate 3,419,877, forward strand.
TGATGGAGTGGTGGGGGAGTAGCCACCCATTGTCTGAAGACCAGGTGAAAGTGTCATGCTGGGCGATATTCAGCAAATCATTGAGCTGGCTCATGGAGGTGTGGGATGGAGTCTGGATTTCTAGAACCAACAAGGCCAGGTTGCAGAGCAATTCGAAACGCCACTTGAGTTGCACAACGATATTCAAGCTGGGGACGACCGCCTGTACACTGCGCTCTGGGTTAACGTGCATCAAATCTAGGGCAGTGGGTCGGAAGACAGCTTTGAAATCTTCCGTCAGAAACAATGGCTGATACATCTCTGGTATGTGGCGATGCCCAATAGCTGTGTCGTTGTTTTGCAACGCTGCCACATATGTTTGATCGACAAGCTCATCGGGATCGAGGATGCGATAATAGTCATCATCAATCAACATAGGGATAAACATGAAGAGCTGAATGTCCGATGCTTGAATCTCGGTCAATAGTTTGCCTTTCCTGGACGATCTGCTACCGGATTGATCTTACCATTACCATCCAGGGCATTGAAGATGATTTTTTAAGAAATTGCCAATATTTTTGCGGTAGACTATGTTTGAATAGGAATTGAGGAGTGCTTGAAGGATAACATCATGCTGAAAGGTCATCTCGAACGTCGTGAGTTAGAAGCACAGGTTCGGAGCGAAGGCCGTTTGCCACCTGGACAGTCTGTCACAACAAAGTTTCCGGTGTTGCATTATGGACCTGTGCCCGTTTATGAGAATCTGAATACCTGGACATTTCGTGTCTATGGTTTGATTGAGGATGAACACACCTGGAGTTGGGAAGAGTTTTTGAAACTTCCACGCCGCAAACTGGTCCTCGATCTCCATTGTGTCACACGCTGGAGCAAATTTGATACCGCGTGGGAAGGCGTGCATCTGCAAGACCTAGTGAATGCTGGGTTACTGAAAATTAAGCCGGAAGCGAAATTCTGTATCCAACACTGTGAATTTGGGTATACCACCAACACATCACTGGATGCGGTACTCTCGGAGAATTTTTTACTGGCGTTCCAATACGACGGTAAGCCACTGGACCCTGAACATGGCTATCCGTTGCGGGGCTTGATGGGCGCTGTAGCTGGTCAGAAAGCCGATACCGACCGCTATCTGTGGAAGGGCGGCAAATGGTTACGGGCACTGGAGTTCACGGCTGAAGATCGCCCTGGCTTTTGGGAAAATGCGGGTTATAACAATATTGCCAACATTTGGCGTGAGGAACGCTATCGCAGCGGATGGTGAAGGGCCGCCGCAGGTGCGGTAGCGAAGTGGATTAAGCAATAACCGATAAGCTGTCAGGGCATGTGTCCCCGGCAGTTTTTTCATGGTGGTGGTGTGATGGAAAATCTCGTGCAGCGATTGAAACACAGGGCATCGGAACTGGGGTTCAATCGCCTCGGCATCACACCTGCACAACCGTCACCGACGCTGGATGCTTATCTGCAATGGATCGCGGCGGGGATGCATGGGGCGATGGGCTATCTGGCCCGCGATGACCGCGTGGTACGTCGCCAGGGCTTGAATGTGATTTTGCCTGGCGTTCGTAGTCTCATCATCGTGGCGCTTGAATACACCACGCTTCAGCCGCCGCCCGATGTCGTGAATGACCCCCGAAGAGGCCGTATCTCGAATTATGCCTGGGGCATTGATTATCATGACCTGATGACATCGCGCCTCGAACAACTGGCAACATGGCTTCAGCATCAGGCGGACGGCAACCATCGCGTTTATGTGGATACTGGTGCGATCCTGGAGCGCAGCCATGCCCAACAGGCAGGGCTGGGCTTTGTAGGAAAAAACACGATGCTGATCCATCCGCAAGCGGGTTCTTACTTTTTCCTGGGCGAGATCCTCACCACACTAAGTTTTGATGGCGTGTATAGCCAATCTCACCGCGAAACGATGTGTGGAACCTGTACACGCTGTCTCCAGGCGTGCCCGACAGATGCTTTTCCGCACTCATATCGCTTGGACGCTCGACGGTGCATCAGCTATCTGACGATTGAATTGAAGGGGCGTATACCGCTGGATTTGCGTCCTCAGATCGGCAATTGGGTTTATGGCTGCGATATTTGCCAGCAGGTTTGCCCCTGGAATCGCTTTGGTGTGGCGAGTATTGAGACGGATTTCTTTCCAGCTAGTATGGATGATGTGGCTCCCCACCTGAGCGATCTGCTGGAGTTGACAACGGCGTCCTTCAAAGAACGATTTGCCCATTCACCTATCCTGAGAATTAAACGCGAGCGGCTGGTACGCAATGCTTGTATCGCGGCAGGAAATTCAGGCCAAGTGGAGTTTTTACCTGTGTTGCGGCGATTGGCGATTGAGGATGAATCTTCTTTGGTGCGCGAACATGCAGCTTGGGCTATCACGCGATTAGCAGAATGAGCCTTGCAGCGACGTTCCACTCGCGTGATAATGTTACCCATGCCTGTAGAAGTGATTCGATTTAACCGTGTAACCTGGACGAATATTGTCCATCCGGTGCCAGAGGATGTGGAGTATCTGCGGCAAGAGTATCCGCACTTTCATCCGCTGGACCTGGAAGATGTGCTATCGACCATTGAGCGCCCCAAGCTGGATGAGTACGACGATTATCTGTTTGTGGTCCTCCAATTCCCGATTTGGGATCCTGTGCGCCGTATGAGCCGTTCTGCTGAGGTCGATCTGTTTGTTGGCAGCGGGTATGTGGTTACGGCACATGATGGCAACCTGAAACCCCTGGGACAATTATTCAACGAGTGTAATACAGACGAAAAAGCACGCCAGCAGGTCATGGGGCGTGGGGCCAGTAAAGTGTTCTATACGGTGATTGACCGTCTGGTGGATTACCTGTTTCCGATGTTATATAAAATTGATGCCAAGATTCGTCGCCTGGAAGAAGATGTTTTTGTTGAAAACGAGCGCCGGATTATTCAGGAATTAGCTGTCGTTCGCCGAGACATCATCGCCATGCGCCGCATTGTACATCCCCAAGTTGCCATCGTCGAGAACCTGGAGCGCATTGATCGTGCCTATATCCGTGAGGAACTGGATGTCTATTTCGGCGACATTCTTGACCATTTGAACAAAGCTACGGATTTGATCGCCTATCATGGTGAGATTGTCTTTGGCCTGACGGATACGGCGAATACGTTGGCGAACCTCCATACGAACGACATCATGCGTATTCTGACGTTGATCTCGGTTATTATGTTGCCATTGACCCTGTTGAGCGGCATTTATGGCATGAATATTTTGCTGCCGCTGGCAGATTTCCAGTTTGCATTTTTGGTTATTATCTTAACCATGATTCTGATGGCAGTTTCGATGCTGGTCTATTTTCGCCGTCGTGGTTGGTTATGAGTTGGTTCTGTAATGAAATGCCCTGAAACTCCGGTCTTTATCAATAAAACTTCCGCTTTGACTGCCTTGGTCGATGAACTCAGCCAAGAGGAGCATATTGCAGTCGATACTGAGTCGAATAGCTTGTTTGCTTATCAGGAACAGGTCTGCCTGATTCAGTTATCGGCACGCGGTGGGCACGACTATATTGTAGACCCATTGGCGATTAAAGATATGTCGTCCATTGGGCGATTGTTTGCCAACCCTGCCATTGAGGTGGTGTTTCATGCTGCCGAATATGACATCATGTGCCTGAAACGCGATTATGGTTTCGAGTTCCGCAACTTGTTTGACACGTACATCGCAGCCCGCACATTGGGGTGGGAAAAAGTGGGACTGAGTTCCTTGCTGGAAATACACTTTGGTGTCCAACTCGACAAACGTTATCAACAGGCCGATTGGCGTGTGCGTCCACTGCCAGCCGAGCAACTTTGCTACGCTCAATTGGATACCCACTATTTGCTAGAACTGCGCGATCATTTGCATGATGAACTGGTGGAACGCGGCTATTTGGAAGAGGCTCGTGAGTATTTTGATGACTTGACCCAGACTCTGCCTGCACACAAAGATTTTGACCCCGATGGCTTCTGGCGCATTCGTATGCCAAAGGATTTGGAGGGGTATAAACTGGCAGTTTTGCGCGAGCTTTACATGTGGCGCGAGCGCATCGCGGAAAAGCGCGATGTGCCGCCGTTCAAGGTTTTGCACAACTCAGCGCTGGTTTCTATTGCCCGTGACATTCCGCGTCGTTTCACAGACCTGCGGCGTATCAAAGGTCTCTCGCGGCGGATTGTAGACCGTTATGGAAAAGCGATTTTGCGTGTTGTGGAGCGTGGTGAACAAGAACCCACTCCCACCCGTAAATCACGGCCAGCGGCTCCTGATGCTGCGATTCTGGCCCGCTATGATGCTTTGCACGAGTGGCGCAAACAGAAGGCATTTGACCGGGGCGTGTCGAGCGATATTATTCTTTCAAAAGGAGCGTTATGGGCACTCGCCCATAAGGTTCCGCAGACTCATGCCGACTTGGCGCGTATTTCTGAGATTGGTCCTTATCGGCGCGAAAAATATGCCGATGAAATCCTGCAAGTTTTGGCGGAAGTAGAGTAGGAGTTTTTGAGATGAAGATTACGTTTCACGGTGCAGCCCAAACGGTGACAGGATCCCGGCATCTGGTCGAGGTCAATGGTTATCGCATTTTGTTGGATTGTGGACTTTATCAGGGAAGGCGTAAAGAGGCTTTTGCACGTAACCGTGACCTTGGATTTGACCCCAAATCTATTGATGCCGTTGTTTTGTCTCATGCTCACATCGACCATTCCGGTAATATTCCGAGCCTTATCAAGCATGGCTATTATGGGCCAGTCTATTGCACTCATGCTACCCGCGATCTGGCGGCGGCCATGTTGCCAGATAGTGGGCATATTCAGGAACGAGATGCTGAGTTCGTCAACAAAAAACACGCGAAACGCGGAGAGCCGCCCGTCGATCCGCTTTACACTGAAGATGATGCGTATGAGAGCTTGAAGGTCTTCGAGTCCATCAACTATAACTGGACTAAACGTATTCTGGAGGGTGTAAATCTCACCTTTTATGATGCGGGCCATATGCTGGGGAGTGCAATTGTTGAGCTAGAGGTCAATGATCGGGAGGCTGGCCGCGACTATCGTCTCGTGTTCAGTGGAGATCTGGGGCGCAAAGGCTTGCCGATTTTGCGTGACCCAACCCCGATGAAGAGTGCTGATATTCTTATTTTGGAAAGCACCTATGGTGGACGTAAGCATGACCCGATGGGCGATACTTCGCTTGATCTCAAGACCATCATCGACCGTATTGTGCAGACCAAAGGGGTGCTGGTGATTCCCGCTTTTGCGGTGGGACGTACCCAGCAAATTGTTTACACATTGCAGAAACTTCATAGCGCGGGCGAGATACCTGTGTTGCCCATTTTCGTCGATTCGCCGCTGGCGATCAATGCCACCACAGCCTTTCAAATGCACCCCGAAGCCTATGATGCCGAAGTGCGGTCGTATATGATGCAATATCATGATGATGACATCTTTGGTTTCGAGAAATTGCTCTATACACGGAAGGTAGAGGAGAGCAAGGCGCTGAATACGCTGGAAGGGCCATTCGTTGTTATCAGTGCCAGCGGCATGTGCGAGGCGGGGCGCATTTTGCACCATCTTCGCAATCGCGTCGAAGACCCGAACAATTGTGTGTTGATTACTGGCTGGCAAGCACCACACACATTGGGCCGTCGCTTGATTGACCATGTGTCGCCCATACGAATCTTTGGACAGGAACATCCGGTTCGCGCTGAAGTTCGCAAACTGAACGGTCTTTCCGGTCATGCAGACGGCGACGAATTGGTGGCGTGGGTGCGTGCGATGGAAAAACGCCCGCGTCAGACTTTCCTGGTGCATGGCGAATTGGATGCGGCTACTGCGTTGAAGCAACGCCTTCAATCTGAACTGAATCTGGATACGGTCCACGTTCCGGAATTGCACGAACAGGTCAAAATATGAGCCAGCACGATATTTTCTTTGATGAGTGGCGAGACTGCCTGAAGGCGCATTATCTGTATGTGGTGCGGACTGAGGACCACGTGACCGAGCCGACATTACGCGGGATTTTGCTGGATGCCGGCATTACGGAAGGCGAAATTGAAGCTTGGTATCAGGAAGCGATTCAACCTCCGGAGCCGCCGCCACAACCCAGCTTATTCGACTGATTACTGTTGAGCGAGATTGATGCCGAATATTCTTGTTTCTAATGACGATGGGATTTTTGCACCGGGGCTGCATACATTGGCGACGGCGATGCTGGATATTGGGCAGGTGTGGGTGGTGGCTCCCAAAGATAACCATAGCGCCAGCGGCCATCGTAAAACGATGTATCGCCCGCTGCGAGCCACGCCAGTCACTCATGTGTTTCCGCCGGAGATCACAGCTTATGCGGTTGACGGCGCACCGTCCGATTGTGTGGCGCTGGCGGCGATGGGACTGATTGATACCAAAATTGATATTGTCGTGTCGGGCATTAATAGCGGGCCGAATATGGGGCAAGACTTGACGTATAGTGGCACAGTGAGCGTGGCGCTGGAGGCGGCGATTTTTGGCCTGCCAGCAGTCGCGTTTTCGCTAGATAGTCGCGGCCCGGATGCGGATTATGCGGCCTCTGGTGCAATGGCTCAACGTATCACACGCCAGGTACTCGCGCAGGGGCTACCGCATCACACCATTCTCAATGTCAATATTCCGGCTATTCCCCAAGATGACATTGTTGGATTGCGCGTCACCAGCCAGGGCCGGCGCGATTATCGAGATATTTTGGATCAACGGACGGATCCATTTGGCAAACCCTATTATTGGATTGCGGGTGTTGAGCCAGGCGGCGATACTCGCGCTGAAGGGACTGACATTTGGGCGGTGCATGAGGGCTATGTCTCGATTACTCCCATTCATCTCGATATGACACGCCATGAATTTATTCCCACCTTGCGCAATTGGGATTGGGACGCATCTTAATGCAGATGAGTAGCAACCGGCGTGTGTTGGTCACTGGAGCCACCGGCTTTTTGGGCTATCGGGTGGTGGTGGCGCTATTGGAGGCGGGCGCGGAGGTGACGGTGCTGGTGCGTCCGGATCGCCAGCAGGTATTGCAGCCGTTGAGCCATCAAATCACCATCACCCACGCCGATGTCTGGAACCGCGCCAGCCTAAAAGGGCGGGGGCGGGGACATGCCAGCGTTATTCATCTGGTAGGCAGTACGCACGCTGACCCTGCGCGGGGATTGACATTCAATCAGATCAATCTGGTTTCGGCGCGGAATGTCACCGGCATGGCGGTCAGTGATGGTATTCCGTTGATGATCTTTCTGAGTACGGTCATGCGCCCCGGTGATCTGCCAGGGGAGTACATCCTCAGCAAGCGCGAAGCCGAGGAGTATTTACGCAACAGTGGCTTGCAATGGACAGTGGTGCGTGCCCCGGCGCTGTTTCCTCCGGATCGGCGGATGGGATTGCGGATGCTGTCGGCGGTGGGGAGCCTGTGGCCGCTGTCATGGCTGGTGGGTCGCATGATGCCGTTGTCAGCAGATGTGGCGGCACGTGGTCTGGCGGGAATTGCGCTCAACCCGAAGCCGTATACCAATCGGGTGATCTATGCCGGGCATTTGCGGCGTTTGGCGCGGCAGAGTGGGCGGCGTTCTCCGTTGCCGCGTCCGGTGCGCCAACAGGATGATGACCCCGAAGGGCTGGATGAGCCGCCGTTTGGGTGGTTGCCGAGGCGGTGAGTCGAGCCTGTCAACATAGAAATCAAAGACATTAGTCTACCTACTACCGAAAATTATTGCTAATATAGATTATTGGTGTTATTCTCATGGTATTACAAGGAACCATATCGTTCTCTTTTGATGACATATTTTCTAAAATTCACTAATTGTGGATTATTTAATTTTCTGGATATAGCATGGATCCTATACTTTCCTACATTTTGTACATCAGCATAGTTATACTCATCTATATCATTTTTGTTTTTCTCGCCCTGACTTTCCCAAACTCGCAATTACCAAAACTTGTTCCGTTTATTTCTAAATTGCTACCGAATTCTGATGTAGAAAATTTTGAAAAACAACTTAAATGGATTTCTGATTCGTCAGGTTTATCTGTTGTAAGTCTGTACTTAATTGGGCCTTCGGGTGTAGGGAAGAGTACCTTTTTGCATACGGTAATCAATAGAATATTCAATGATCAACTCAGTATAACAATTGGAGCTGACCGGGGCGAGTTTTTACATCGGTATAACAGAACTAATTATCATGTTAGAATCATTGATATAGGAGGTCATCAATTTCGATGGTTAAAAGGTGAACTTCTGCAATTGGATAGTCCTTCTATCTTTTTGATATTTTTGCACTCAGAAGAAAATAAGCAAGCAGAGAATGAGAAATATATTGAGAAATTAAGTAAACTAACTCGAGATCGGCAATTCAGTAGACAAGTTAGTCAAGTCTTCTCGTCAATTGCAGTAATTAGCAAAAGTGATATATGGTGGTCAGACAATGAATCACTGATGAATATATTGGACAAGAATGTTCAGAGTAAGCTTTGGTCGCTTATTATGGATGAGCTTGGACATGATCCACTGTTATTGAGTTGCAGTGCCAAAAGTGGTGAATCATTAATGGATGTAGTGGAAACCGTTCTGGATGAATACGAAAGACATCAGGTGTAGAGGACATAGTAATGGCAAGGATCCGAGCTGTTCAATATGTTGCATTTGAGGTCGAAAACATTAATTCCTATATATCCCCTGATGATCCTAAAACCGAGGCTTTTTTTAATAAAATGGAGGAGTTGATTATTCCTCAAGGTACACATAATAAAAATTATGTGGGTTTACGATCAATCAATGTAGCACGAGTGCAGAAACGAACCTGGGTTGTCTCATATGTTAGATATTATCCTGACACAAAAGTTATTTCTAATTCTAAACAACTTAATCGAGACGTGAACCCTGATAACTTCCCATATCTTCGTGCTCTTGCTGTTACTGTCAACGAGGCCCGATTAAAAAAGCTCTTAAGGGAAGATAAAAACTGGCTTCATGTACTGTTTTCTGGTGCATCAGAGCATATACAGCAAGAAATTGATGTTAGCTGGATTCTTCGAGATATTGCTCAGTTTCGTAATATTTCTGACCATGTTGTTCCGATTAATCCAACGCCTGATCAAGAAGAGTTGATTACTGCAAATCAACTGAAGCTCCAGTACCCCATAAAAAATCATATCGACTGGATGGCAGTCGAGGAAGGCATTCGTCAGTATGTAACATCTCGAATGGATCAAGGAAAAGCCCTTATTAGTTTCTGCACCTTGACACCGAAAAATACCAAGGCTCAATTATATGTTGTTCCTTTGTTTCCGAAAGAACGACCTGTGTTGCTTATAGATGATAAAGGTTCTTCTAAGGCGTCTCGCTCTCCTGAAGCAAACCTAGAGTACTGCGAAGAGACAGAAGATATGGCAAAGCAGAGGTTGAAAAAAGAAAAACAGCTAAGATATAATACAATTAAGAGAGTATTGTTGATTATGGCTGTTGTAGTTTTGAATATTATTATATTATCAACTCTTTTATTGCTTAGAAGTGAAGATGATACTCCAACAAGTATCCCATATACAGAAATTATTACACTGACGAGGGTTAATCCGTCACCTACAATTATTCTCTCCTACAGAGATGTCTTGCGAGACCTAGACGATGCTTATGAACTAGATGTACTGATCGAAATTATCGACTTACAATTTCCAGGTACAATACAGTCAATCAATACTACACAATACATCACTATCATTGCACCTAACAATGCTGCCTTTCCGGATGACTTTTCCAACAGGGTTCTTTCCACACGGCCATTGGAGTCTGTAATTCATGATTATTTGGCGTTATTTTATAACCCGATCTATTTCGTAATTGATGATTACATACTGCCTCAAACAATGGATGATATAAACTTACAGTTACTTGATGGTCGAGAACTGGAGGTGACAAAGGGGCCTAGTGATGAGATCTGGCTTAATCAGAATAGCCGCGTTGTAGAAATTGTTCAGGCTGATACGTGGATTGTATACATAATTGACAACTTGATAACATTCCCGAAAGAAACAGGCACGCCTGGAAGTGGCCTTCAGCAACCATAATTAAGAAGAAATGATTATAGCACAACTTTCATGAATTCAATTGTGAGAAAAAACTCTCTAACTTAGAGAAGTTCCCTTGCTTATCCTTGTCCAAAATCCGGATCATTCAAATAAGTCCAAGATATAACTCAAAGCGACGCCTTCTGATTCCAGGTAGGCACGTAGTTTCTTGCGGGCATCATGCAGCAGCTTGTAGAGGGCGTTGCGGTTGGTGTTCATTTGATCGGCAACGACATCCATCGGAATGCCGCGTAGGGTCACGGCTTCTAAGGCGCGGCGCTGGCGATCCGTCAGGGCTTCGTCCAGGCCGGTGCTGATGATATTCAGGACATCGTTGCGCTCGGTGGCTTTTTCGGGGCCAGGCGTGCGACGGCTGGAGGCAGTGGTGGGATCTAAGCCAACCATGAGTTCGCCGTCGGCGGTGAGTTCGTCCAGGCTGAAATCTTTGTAACGTGCCCGGCGCAATTCGCTGATGGCGGTGCGTGTGCCGATTTTCATAGCCCAGGTCGTGAAGCGGCTATCACCGCGAAACGACAGCAAATTGTCCAAAATTCGCAAGGTGGCATCCTGGGCAAAATCCTCCGCCATTTGCGTGATTTCTTGGGAGGAAAGGCTGGAAAGGTCGCTGCGTTCGCGGCTCAGATAATAGTAAATGCCCCGGCGCAAATAGGCCCGTAAATCATCGAGGGCCGCCGCCTGCTCCGCCGAGTTGTCATTCGACAGTTCTGCGATCCACTGCTGGTTTGTTCGCTCCATTTGCATGATCTATGTGTCCTGTCGTTTCTATCTAACGCCTAATTCTAAAAAACTGCCAGCCTATCGACAAGGTTACTGGCATTTTCTTATCAATTCCTTATATGGTGCGCTGCAAAACCAACGCACTACAGTCTATGATTGACGTACTCTATAGTCAATGATACACTCCGCCTATCGAAGTCAGCATGAGTAAAATCAGTGGCTTTGATTAGTTTTAGAGGCGGGGCGTCGCCACATACTGTCTCAGTCAGCGTAAGACGGCGTAGAGCCGCTGCATGGCGCTAACGGCAGCAGCCCACCAGCTTTAGCGGTGGGAGTACGTCACCATTTCATTATGTTCAACTTGTGGAGATGGCTGGTCAGCATCTCCATGATTTGTTCAAAGTCGGGAGATTGATGCACAAAGTCCATGTTGGCGGTTGGAATCACCATTAGAGGACAGCGTCCCCAGCCAGCAGCCCATTCATCATAAAGCTGGTTGAGTTCGGATAGATAGGCGATGGAAATCTGGCGTTCGTAGTCGCGGCCACGCAGGGCGATGCGTTCTGCCAGGATGCCAACGGGTGCTTGCAGATAGATGAGCAAATCCGGTGGTGGTAGAAAATCGCAGATGCCTTCGTAGAGATCGCGGTAGCTGCGATAGTCCCGTTCAGTTAGCTTGCCTTGCCGGTGTAGATTCTCGGCAAATATGTCGGCGTCTTCGTAGATGCTGCGGTCCTGAATAACATGACCGGGATAGTCGAGCAGTTGGCGTTGGTGTTGGAGCCGCCGCGAGAGAAAGTAGACTTGCGAATGAAAGCTCCAGCGGGTCATGTCTTGATAGAAGTCAGCCAGGTAGGGATTTTCATCGACGGCCTCATAAAAGGGCTGCCAGCCCAACCGTTCAGCGATCATCTGCGTCAGGCTGCTTTTACCCACGCCGATATTGCCTGCCACTGCAATAAACACTTTTTTGGTCATGGCTGTTCCTTGCGATGCCAGGTGCGTTGCCGATTGTGTTTCATTTTGTCGATGTAGGCCGCTTCCAGATCAACACCCGTGTAGTTTGCCAGTTTGAATAAATAGGCCAGCACATCGGCGAATTCGTTGCGGAGGTCTTGCTGTACGGTGGGCGAGGGTGCTGCTTGGGGATCGCGCCAGCCGTGAATCAGGGCGCTCGCCAATTCGCCGATTTCTTCTTGAAGCAGCGCGAAATTCAAGAACAAATCGGTGTTGAAACCCTTGACTTCATCGAATTCGTGGTGAAATCGCTGAAAATCGCCCAGGCGGCGGGCGGTATCTTCCACGATTAATGGCGATACTGTGGCTGGTGGCTCAGGAATCACGGCAACCGTTTCCCGTAGGCCCGGCAGTGCAACTTGTTGAGGGCCGACCCCCAAAGCACCCCGAATTCGATCCAGAACGTAGGCGCGATCCTGGGCGTCTTGGACGAAATCCAAGTTGTTTGTATCCAATAGCAGAACTGGTGCGGCATCGTAGTCGGCGAAGAAACGATCATAGGCCACTCGCAGGCTCTCGATATAACTAGCATCCATGTTGCGCTCATAGGGGCGATCCCGATGAGCGATTTGAGCCATTAGTACGGATGTGTCAGCACGAAGGTACACGATCAAGTCTGGAGCAGGGATGTTGACGGCCAGGGCTTCATAGATGCGCTCGTAAGTACCCAGTTCGTCCCCACTCAGATTCAACTGAGCGAACAACCAATCTTTCGCAAAAATGTAGTCACTGATGAGCGGGTGGGGCATCTGGGCAATACGGCGTTGCTGGTCATAGCGACTGAGTAGAAAGAAGACTTGCGTCTGGAACGCATAGCGGGCACGATCTTGATAGAAACGTGCCAGAAACGGATTTTCCTCAAAGACCTCCAGCAAAAGAGCCGCATTGAATTCTTGCTCAAGATAGCGAGCCAGGGAGGTCTTGCCGACGCCGATAACACCTTCAATTGCAATATGTTGGAGCATCATTCAGCCTAGTTCCGTGACTCGCGAGCCAGGGCGCTGGCGAGCTGGGCACAGACTAACTCCAGCATCAGGGTGTTTTCCTGAGAAATGGACCCAGGTACATCACGACAGGCCAATACCACACCGAAACGCATGTTGGTACCGACAGGCAGGCACACACCGGCTCCAAAGCGTCCCCGACTGATGAAGGGGTGGTTGGGGGTGTCCTGTGGTGCGACCACGCGGGTTTGCCCAGTTTGTGCCACCCACCCGACCAGGCTGTTCTCATAGGGAAGTTTTTGGGGCGCTACGCTGGTTACGGCGCGTGGTCCGGCCTGAGCTGAAACCGATACAGTCGGTGGATCGGTGGGGGTTACCTTGAAAAAGGCTACATACTCATAGCCTAACTCTTGAATGGCGCCGACCGCGGCCTGGGTTTTGGCTGGGCCGCCCTTGGCCCGCATCAGAGCTTTGGCGAAGGTCCGCACGGAAGGCAGGGCATCGGCACGCAGCGTTTCCAATTGCCGGTCTTCGACCAGGCGTTTAATTTTTTTGATAAGCTCATCATCCTGGAGCGGTGTGTTGGAGGTGTCATCGGCCTGGCCGGGCAGGCTGAAGTCGGCTTCCTCATCAACTTTGATAATAAGCAAACGTGGGTAACTCTGCCGGAGTTCTTTCACCAGATCAAAAATATCCCCAAGTGCGCTATCAATGACCAGTACATCGGTCGTTTTGCTTTTATCGGTCAATGATTCGCGAATTTTTTCAAGGTTGGTGATGATGTTGAGCGCAAACGTTGGCTCTTTTTTCAGGTTGTCACGGTAACGGACGCTTGAGGCCAATTTTACCGCGAGAAGTACATTGAGTTTCGACATTATTTAACCTCATCAAAGGTCTTTGCCATAAAACTTTTCACAGGGATATTGCTCGTTTGTGTTGCTGAGATAATTACCACAGCAAATCCCCATGTCGATTATGAAAACTCTGCTTGCGGTTTGCAAGCTTGATTGACTTAGTGTTGTAACAATCCCGATTGTTTTAAGGGAATAACAACCTGGATACTTGTGCCCTGCCCAGCCCCACTTTCGATATACAAGAAGCCTTTCAACCGCCGGGCACGCTCTTCCATATTGCGTAATCCATAATGTTCAGGGGCGCGGGTTTTTTCTAGATCCATGCCGATGCCGTTGTCTTGGATGGCGAGATTCAGGCGATTTTTCTCCAGCCGAATGGTCAAACGGGTCTGGGTTGCGTTGGCATGACGAGCGATATTTGCCAGTGATTCTCGCACGATTTGTGCCAGTGAATGACGTTGTTGATCGGTCAGAGCTGGCAATGTATCTGGTATTTGAGTCTCAACAGTGATGCCTGAAAAATCACGAAAATGCAGTAACAGATTTTCGAGTTGCTGTTGAAAGGTTGACGCATGGGTTTTGTTGGCGATGCTCATGTCTCGGATATAAGCTCGCAGGTCGTCGATGATACGATTAAGATCCTGCAAAACTGTGTGAAAATGTTGCTCGCCCTCTGGTGATAGGTCCGCCATGCCACGCATGATTTCCAGCTTCATGCCGACTGCATAAATTTCTTGAATGATGCCGTCGTGAAGTTCCATGCGGATTCGGTCACGTTCGTCGCGAAGCGCAGCAGCCTGTAACTTGTGGTGCAGGCGAGCGTTTTCGATGGCGATGGTTGCAAAAGAAGCAAATAAAACAACTAGATTTTCGTCGGTTTCATTAAAAGGTTGCCCGTCTATGCGGTCGCAGAGATAGATATTGCCTAGTCGTTGATTGTTGCGCCCAATGACTGGCACACCCAGAAAAGTTCTCATGATGGGATGGTGTGGGCCGAAACCAGTGAAGCGGGCATCTTTGGTCAGATCGTTTAGCCGGATTGGGCTGTTGCTATCCATTAGCGCACCCAGCAGCCCCAAGCCTTGCGGCTCGAATCCGATTTTGTCTGCTGTTTCATGACCTAGCCCAGATGTAACAAAGGTTCGCAAGCCAGTTCCATCATCTGCCGGAACCCCTAGCGCCGCATATTGCGCTCCCACGATGTCGCGGGCAATGTCAGCAATGCGTTGCAATGTTCGTGACAGGCTTAAACCTTCGACCACGCTGGTGGCAGCTTGTTTCAAGGCATCTAGGGCCAATGTGTTGTTGGAATGTTGCATAGGTTTCCTTTTGACTTGACTGTCTATGGCAGAATTGTTTGAAAAACTGTAAGCTTACTAATGATAAACCAATGTGTTGTCGATATAATATGCCAGGAAGCACAAACTGCCTGACCATATTATACAAATTTTAGGGGTACGCACAGTGTCTCATCTACGCATTTTGATTGCCGACGATCATGCAGTGGTTCGTGCTGGGCTGCGAGCAATTCTTGATAACGAACACGATTTTTCCGTTGTAGCCGAGGCCGGCAGTGGAGAAGAGGCCATTGAGCAGGCGGTAACCTTCAAACCTGATGTGGTATTGATGGATATTCGGATGCCGGGTGGTATGTCTGGCATTGAGGCTTGCGAACAGGTACTGAAAAAATTGCCCAATGCGCGAGTGATTATGCTGACTTCTTATGCTGAAGATGAGCTGGTCATGGATGCTATTCGGGCCGGAGCGGTTGGATATGTACTAAAGCGGGTTGATAGCTCTAAATTAATTGATGACATTCGCCGCGTTATGGATGGCGAAGCCGTTATCGATTCAGCTGTAGCGCGTACATTGATCAATGAAGTGCGCGAGGCTGCCCATATCAAGGAAGCCTCGGTTTTTGTCGATTTGAGCGAACGCGAACTGCACATCCTAGCACTGATTTCACGGGGGTTAACCAACCGTGAAATTGCGCAAAAGCTTTATCTGGGTGAGGGAACCGTGCGCAACTATGTCGGGAAAATTCTCAGCACATTACACGTCGCCAACCGGGCGGAAGCTGCGGTCTTTGCTGTGAAAAATCACATCGAACGCTATGTATCATTACCCGAAGAAGAATAGTTGAACCAGACGCCAGCAGTTGCCACTATTGCTTTTGCTGGCGTTCGATTTCCTCCTGAACTAACTGCCGCCGTAGAATCTTTCCAACTGATGTACGTGGCAATTCATCAATAAATTCGTAGCGTGATGGAATCTCGTAGCGTGCCAGCTTTTGACCTGCAAATTCCATCAACTCTTCAGCAGTCACGCTTGCGCCAGATTTGGTGACAATCCAGGCTTTCAGTGCTTCCTGGCCTTCTTTTTCGGGGTGCGGAATGATACCTACAGCCACCTCGGCCACTGCTGGATGGGCATTCAAAACCTGATCGACCTGATTCGGATAGACGTTAAACCCGCCGATGAGTGCCATATCTTTCTTGCGATCTACGATGTGGAAATAGCCATCTTCGCTCATATAACCTAAATCGCCAGTCAGGAACCAGCGCCGTCCCGTTTCATCTTGATACAGTGCATTCTGGGACTCGGTGGGGCGTTCGTGATAGCCTTGCATCAACTGTGGCCCACTGAGTGCGATTTCACCAATATCACCAACAGGTAAATTCTGAGACGGATTATCTGGACTGACGATCCGGCATAACGTGTCCGGTAGCGGGAGGCCCACCGACCCTGTGCGATTTTCGCCATTCAATGGATTGGCATGTGTCGCGGTCGGCATTTCACTCATCCCATAGGCTTCGATCAGCTTGCCTCCGCTGTGTTTCTCAAATGTATCTTTGGTGGGGCGGGGCAAGGGAGCGGAGCCGCTGATGCAGTATTCAATGGATGACAGGTCGATTTTTCCACTGACGACGTCTGGGTGAATATTGATGGCATTATAGAGCGCCGGAACGCCGTGAAAAATGTGGGGACGATAGGTCTGGATGACACCCAATAGATCATCAATATTGCGGGCATTGGGAACGATGGCGGCAGTCGCCCTAATGGTTGCCATTGTGCCCATAACTGAGATCATTCCATAAACATGGAAGAACGGAATGGCTCCCAGGATGATGAGACCAGGTGGAGCGGTTTCTGTGCCATAAACCCAAGCATTTTGTTGGAGTGTGTTGGCGACGATAGCGCCGTGTGTGGAGACGGCCGCTTTGCTGGGGCCGGTTGTGCCGCCTGTATATTGAAAGATGGCGATGTCATCTTTGCTTAGTTCGACTGTAGGACGTTGGCCAGCATACCGTTTTAGCAAATCGGGTAGCGCATGGTCACCCGGCGCGACCGCAACCCTATGCCCTTCTTTTTTCTCTTTTGCCAGAGAAAAAAGCACTGCTGCTACTGTTGGGAAATTCTCTTTGATATTGGTGACGATGACGTGTTCCAATGATGTTTGATCCCGAATCTGCTGTACATTAGGATAGAACAGGCTCAGGGTGATAATGGCTTTGCATCCACTATCTTTTAACATCTCGGCCAATCGGGCTGGGGGATAGGTAGGGTTGATCCCAACCGCTACCAAGCCTGCACCCAAAACCCCGAACCAGGAGGTGATGAAGGCCGTGCTGTTGACCATCAGAAGCGCCACACGGTCGCCTTTTTGCAAGCCCATATCTAGCAATGCGGCCCCTAACGCATCGGCCTGTTGTTTGAGTTCAGCATAGCTGGTCTTTTTGCCTACACGGCCCAAAACAGGCAAGGGAGCTGACATAATCGTAGCGGTTGTATTGGGGCTTGTTTTGACGACATTGGTCAACAAATCGGGAACTGTCCAATCAGGATAGGGTTCTACCGTCGGCGGAACATAATCATCGTAGTTTTGTGTCCAGGGCTTTTGATCGTACATGGCTTCCTCGTTTTATGGTCTTTAAATAATGGTGGATATCCCGTGAGATACCCACACCAATATTGTGGCGTTGTTAGATGATATGCTGTTCTTCGTAGATGCCGAAAACCTCGCGCATCACATCCATAGTTTCCTGAAGGGTGCAGTAGGCACGGGCGCATTCCAGCAAATAGGGCATGGTGTTCTCGTCGCCCTCGCAGGCTTTCCGGAGGGCCTGCAATGCTTGTTCAGCACGGGCGGGGTCGCGTTCTTCACGTATTTTCTGCAACCGGGAAATTTGTTTCTCATAGCCTTGGGGATCCATCGCCAGGATGGGGACTTTGAGTTCTTCATCTTCATCCACGAAGTCGTTGATACCCACAATAATGCGTTCTTGATCTTGCACTTCTTGAGAATGACGGAAAGCCGAATCGGCAATTTCCTGTTGGAAGAATCCGGCCTCAACAGCTGGGATGACGCCGCCTAAGTCTTCAATTCGACGGAAATAATCGTAAGCCTCGGCTTCCATATCGTTGGTCAACTTCTCGACAAAATATGAGCCGCCCAATGGATCAATCGTGTTAGTGACACCGGTTTCATGAGCAATGATTTGCTGGGTTCGCAGGGCAATGGTCACGGCATGTTCCGAGGGCAGGGCGAGGGCTTCATCCAGGCTGTTGGTGTGCAGCGACTGTGCGCCGCCCAGGACTGCGGCCAGTGCCTGAATCGCCACCCGCGACACATTGATCTCAGGCTGTTGGGCTGTCAGTGATACACCGGCAGTCTGACAGTGGAAGCGGCATAGCCAGGAGCGCGGATTCTTGGCCCCAAATGTTTCGCGCATTTCACGTGCCCAAATGCGGCGGGCAGCACGCATCTTGGCGATTTCCTCAAAGAAATCGTTGTGGACATTGAAGAAAAAGGAGATACGTGGCGCGAAGTCGTCTACATCTAGCCCTCGTTCCAATGCCCAACGCACATATTCCATGCCGTCGACCAGCGTGAAGGCCAATTCTTGGGCGGCGGTGCTGCCTGCTTCGCGGATATGATAGCCGCTGACGCTGATGGTATTCCAGAGCGGCAGGTTTTTGGTGGCGAATTCGACGGTATCGGTGACGAGGCGCATAGATGGCCCAGGCGGGAAGATATATTCTTTTTGTGCTGTGAATTCCTTCAAAATATCATTTTGCAGCGTGCCGCGCAGTTTGTCCATTGGTACGCCCTGTTTTTCGGCTGCTGCGATGTAATAAGCCCAGATGACTGCTGCTGGGCTGTTGATCGTCATGGAGGTGGAAACCTGATCCAGTGGAATACCATCCATCAAGATTTCCATGTCTTTGAGTGACGAAACGGCCACGCCACACTTGCCAAATTCACCGAGTGCTTCAGGGGCATCGGGGTCATAGCCCATCAGAGTCGGTAAATCGAACGCTACACTCAGGCCCATGTTGCCTTGCGACAGCAGGTATTTAAAGCGTTGGTTGGTTTCCTCGGCAGTGCCGAAACCAGCGAACATTCGCATTGTCCATAGCCGTCCACGGTGGCTGGTGGCATGAATCCCCCGTGTGAACGGATATTCACCCGGCAACCCTAGATCGCGCATGTAATCTAGATTGGCTACATCCAACGGGGTATAAAGGCGATTGATCGTGCGGCTGCTTTCGGTCATGAAGCGGTCGCGGCGTTCAGGTTTTTGCGCCAGGGATTTGTTCAGTGTGGTGGTTTCCCAGCGTTCAGTCTGAGCCTGGAGATCTTCCAAGAACTGGTCATTGAACAACATGGGGGCTTATTCTCCTTGTAATTTGGGGATGTTTGTAGAGGATTATAGCATGATCGCCAAATTGCAATCAATTCCAACCAAAAACCGCCATGTCACTCGCTATCAACCGTTCATTGAAGTCAGGTTATGGAAGGAGGCATTGTTGGTTGTTGCTGATTATTCGCAGAATTGGAATTCAAGTCAGGCGATTGGTTGTTCAGAGTCGGATGAGTTGTTGTCAGTCTTGTCGTCATCACCCTGCAAGCCTTTGCGGAATTCGCGGATGGCCGAACCCATCTCGCCGCCGATCCGTGATACACGGCCTGCACCAAATAACAGTAGCACAATTGCCAGAATGATAAAAAGCTCTGTTGTTCCGAGATTCATATCCCAAATTTCCCTTCAGTTGGGTGATTGTGAAATCGCCACCATTATACCATATCCCGATCATAATATATGGCGATTTTGTATCGGTGAAAATATGCTATAATGCCGGAGTGTCGGCTGCTTGCAAAAACATTTATGGAGCATAAGAAGCATTGTTCAGGCGCATTCCCCTTCCTGTGTTGGCTGGCCTGGCGGTCACCCTTTTGGTGGTTATGATTGGCGCTGTCACCCTGTTTGCCTCCTCCGTGATCGGACGAACGGTGGTGGAGCAGTTTCAGGTCCAACAGTTGCAACTTTCGACAACGATGGCACAACAGGCACGGGCTTACTTCAGCGAGCTAAGTGGTGAAGCCTTCCAGCTGGCACGGACTGACGAAATTCGGGATGATGATCCACCGCGTACCATCTCAGCGCGACGTGCTATTGAGACTGCTATCGAGCAAGACAATCGCGAAAATGTTGTTTTGAGCGTGACGCGGTTTGACCTGGATGGCGAACCGCTGTATGCCTGGCCCGAATCGAACCATGATCTCATTGGCGATGAAGACTATCCATATGGCATTCCCGATGATCTCATACAACAACCCGCGACAGTCGATGAGCAGGTGGGTTTTGAACCCGTCTTGTTTCGTATGCCGACTGGCGCAGGGCGCTATGCCTATTTATTGATTGCTCCTGTTCAGGTGGCGAGTACCGATGGTGATGAAACGGCAGTCGCTACCATTGAATTCCTGGCTTATGAACTGAATATGGAAACGATTTTCGAGGAAATCTCAGGCCTAGTGTTGGATGAATTGAAGGGAACTGAAACAGGCCAGCTATGGGTTTTCGATTATGAAAATGCTGATGTTTACCAGGCCCGCCCTTCACCGCAGGTAGATGTGGCTCGACAGGTATTGCCAGCTGGCATAGGGGCGCTGGACAGGGTGGACGGCCCTGAATCGCAGACCTATGTTGTGGATGGTGTCGAACGAGAGGCCGCACTGGCTCCTGTGACGATCCTGGATCGTAAATTTGTGATGTTCCTCAGCCGGGATACAGAAGAGGTGCGGGCTATTGTCCAGGACGATTTGCGGCTTATCTTCATCACAGCGGTGGTTGCGGTAGTTTTACTATTAGGCTTGGTAGGCGGCGGTTTGCGACGCTTGCTTCAGGCAACCACTGAGCGCGAAACAGAGGCCAGTATGCGCCGGGCGACCCGTTCTTTGCTGGAGGTATCACGGGCACTGAATTCTAGCCTCGAACTGCAAACGGTCTTGAGCCGCATCTTGAGCGAATTGGGGAATTTGATCCCCTACTATAGTGCCTCGATTTTGTTATTGAATGAACGGGGCGAGCTTGAAGTGGCATCGCATCGTGGTGAAGATGCAGCGGTTCATGATCGGACCACCTTTTCGGCAGAGGAGACCCGTGCTGCCCGTGAAGTGATTGCGCGTGGACATCCGGTCGTAATTAATGATACTCAGGCCGACGAACGCTGGACACCGATTCCTGGTAGCGACATCCACTCGTGGATTGGCTTGCCTTTGCGTGTGTTCGATCAGTCGGTGGGTGTGTTGAACATTAATAACAACCGGCGTTCAGGCTTCACCATGCGCGAACTGGAGTTGGCCGAGACGTACTCCGACCAGGCGAGCGTCGCTCTTCAAAATGCGCGGTTGCACGAACGAGAAGTAACGCGTATCGGCCAGGAGCTTGAACTGGCACACGGGATTCAAACGAGTTTGATGCCAGCAACCGCGCCTAATATACCCGGGTTGGAAATCGTGTTTAAGACCTTGCCAGCCCAGCAGGTCAGTGGTGACTATTTTCAATTGATTCCATTGTCGAATGGTCAATTGGGTATTTTTGTGGGGGATGTCAGCGGAAAAGGGATTCCGGCGGCGCTTGTGATGGCGATTATCAACACAACTATGCGCGAAGAAGTTGCCCGCGAACACGACCCTGGTCAATTACTCAATCGCCTGAATGAACGCTTGCTGGAACGTCTGCTGCAAAACCAGATGAACAGTGCCTTATTGGCAGCAGTGTTTGATCCTGAGACCCATCAGTTGACAATAGCCAACGCTGGTATGGTACAACCTTATCTTCGAACCAACGGTGCAGACTGGGATTTTGTTGATGTTGGCGGGTATCCACTGGGTGCTTCTCAACGCACCAATTATTCCAGCCGGACTCTGGCAATTGAACCCGGTACGTTGATGGTCATGTTCAGTGATGGTATCATCGAAGCTCAAAATCCGCGTGGTGAGTTTTTTGGGTTTGAACGCCTGGAGGTTTTGCTGGAGGCGACTCCATCTGAGATTAGTTCTCAGACGGTCCTGGATAATATTCTTCAGGCAGTTGAACGGCATCTGGCGACTGAGG
Source organism: Aggregatilineales bacterium (assembly GCA_965215855.1). Lineage (GTDB taxonomy): Bacteria > Chloroflexota > Anaerolineae > Aggregatilineales > J027 > J027. The sequence continues at coordinate 3,441,939 of CBDCER010000003.1, forward strand.
ATGCTCAAGACGATATTACGGTGATGGTGTTGCGGGGGTTGGAAGTTGAGAAGCCTGAATTTGAACCAGTTGCCATCTCGTCGCCAGTGGTGGCGGCAGTGGGTACTGATCGAAAGGAGACGCCTATACGACGTAGAGGAACGGGACGGCTCGTTTCTGCTCATCCGGCGCAATTAGTGGATCACGAGGAGTACTTAATGCCACGCGAAAACGTCGAATTGTTTTTACCTAGCGTGCTGGGGTTTGAGAAAGTTGCCCGGAGTGCGGCTGAAGCAATAGCCCGAAAGATGGGCTTCAGCGATGACCGCGTTGATGATTTGAAGACAGCAGTCGCCGAAGCCTGCATGAACGCGATTGAACATGGCAACCTGGAAGATAAAGCTACGTCCGTCACGGTCTTATTAAGTGCATCATCCGATCATTTGGAAATTCGCGTCGTCGACCGGGGTCGCCAGCAGATTCCTGATCCACTTCCGCCACCAGGTGCTAGTGGCAATGATCGTGGCTGGGGGTTATTCTTCATCCAAAACTTGATGGACGACGTTGAAATTGTACGATTGCCCGAAGGGAATGTGGTGCGTATGACCATCTTCCTCGGTAAAGAGGATATTGACCGTTCTAAATCGGAGCCATCTCCAGATGCCTCTGAGTGGATTGATCAGAAAGAATAAGGAGGGGGAAATGGCTGCCAAAGAAGTCACCTACCGCCTGGAAGAAGATCTCGGATTTTTGGATTTTCCGCGTGATGTGATCGCACAGACACGCGAGTCAGCTTATGCTGCATACAACCAATTGGCGTTGAATAAGATTGATTTTCTGGGAATGAATTTTGAAACCAGTGACTACCTAAATAGTGCTGGCATTGGCCTGGTCATCAGCCTGGTGGAAGACGCTACCCGCGCCGGACGAAAAGTCTTTGCTTATGGACTTTCTTCGCACTACCGGAAGTTGTTTAGTATGGTGGGGTTAACTGAGCGCCTGATCCTGGTTCAAGATGAACATGCAATGCGTGAGCAACTTTATTAACAAATTAGTGTTGTTGTGATGTGATTTGACGGCTGAGATACCCGGTTGGTTTGTGCCGGGTATTGTGTTTTTGGATGAGCGATTGTCATAGCCAACAACTACGGCACAACATTTTGCTATGCCGTAATCGTTGAGGGTATCGCGATCTAATAGATCGGGATGGACGGATCAATCTCGCGTGCCCAGGCAGTGATGCCTCCCACCAGATTGATGGCGTTCTTGTAGCCCTTATCCTTTAACCACAGAACCACATCCCCGCTGCGAACTCCTGTTCTGCACAATACAACTAACGGAATATCACGCGGAATTTGTTGCAGGTGACCCAGAACTTCACCTTTGGGGATGTGCATGGCTCCTTCAAGCTGGCTGATTTCCAACTCGTGTGCCTCGCGGACATCCAGCACCAGATAGGTCTGTCCTGTGTCGCGGTATTCGCGCAGAACATTGACACCAATTGACGGAATCTGGTTAATTTCAATACCTTCATCGAACGTGCTACGATCATGGGCAGGCATTCCACAAAACTGCTCATAGTCGATCAGTTCTGTAACGGTTGGGTTTGGCCCACATACTGGGCATTCGGGGTGTTTTCTCACCTTGACTGTATCAAACGTCATTTCCAGTGCATCATAGAGCATCAGGCGACCCACCAATGGTTCACCAATTCCCAATGCCAGTTTAATGGCCTCGGTTGCCTGCAATGTGCCAATGGTTCCCGGCAAAATCCCTAACACGCCGCCCTCGGCACAACTGGGAACCAAGCCCGGCGGTGGCGGTTCGGGGAACAGGCAGCGATAGCACGGCCCATCAGGGTGTCCAAATACAGATACCTGACCTTCAAAGCGGAAAATACTGCCGTAAACATTGATTTTGCCACTCATGACGCACGCATCGTTGACCAGATAGCGCGTTGGAAAATTATCGGTTCCATCAATGACGATGTCGTAATCGGCAATGATTTCCAATGCGTTTTCGCTAGTCAGTGGCACTTCGTATTTGTTCAGGATAACGTGTGGGTTGACATCGGCCAGCGTGGTGGCCGCCGAGTCAATTTTTGGGCGACCGACATCTTTTGTGCCGTGAATGATCTGGCGTTGCAAATTGGTGTAGTCAACCACATCGTAGTCCACCAAACCGATAGTACCAATGCCAGCCGCCGCCAGATAAATGCTGGTGGGGCTGCCCAGGCCGCCCGTGCCTACCAACAAGATCTTGGCTGCTTTTAGCTTCTTCTGCCCCGATATGCCGACTTCGGGCATAATCAGATGGCGGCTATAGCGTAATACTTCCTCGTGTGAGAGAATGACTTCGCCGGGATCAACCCTGATTGCTTGAATTGTCATGAAATATCTTTTCCCTTTAGGATACGGATTCCAGTTGTTTGCGTAGTTTTTGTGCAGATGCAACCCCATAATTAACCGATTGTGGTTTACCGCCTGCATCCAGGATAAATGTTGTGGGGAGACTCATGACGCCCCATCGGTCTGCGTCAGCTTGACGTTGGTCAGCGTCGATTTGAATGACCTGCACACCTTCGCGCTGCAAAGTGGCGAGGATTGGTTGTTGTTGAAAACGACATGCACCACAATGGTCAGCCGTAAAGTATAGGATACCGGGCTGACCTGCGCGGAAAGCAATCAACAATGGATCTTGCAGGTTCTGATGCTGGGCGCGATGAAGGAGCCACCATTTGTGCCCACGATAGAGGATCAGACCGATGACGATCATAACAACACTGAGTGCCATCCGTTCGCCCATGTTAAACCCCCTGACCCTGGATGCGTTGGCGCGTGAAGCCTGGCACATTGCGCTTGCTGAGTTGATAGTAGACAAAGCACCCGGCACAGAATCCGGCAAATAGATTCAGTGCTGCCAACGCCACTACTAGCCAGGCCAACCCCCAACCTAATGCTTCAATGCCTGCCAACAAAGCAAGGGTTGCGGTCAGCGTAAATATCCCACCGAGACCCTGAGCAAACAAGTGTGGTTCTGGATTGTCGATTTTGACATCAGGTTTGACGAGACCCGCCGGTTTCAATACATGACGATAGATACGCTTGAATAAGGCTGCTTCTGGAATTGCGGTTCCGATGAGCATGACAACCGAAACGAAAGCTACCACAACTGGCGCATCCAGCACAAATGCCAGAACCAGCAGCCCGATGATGAAAACCTGATTGATACGCAGGGCATTGTGGTCAACTTTGCGTTCGGTCATGCGTCGCCACCTGCGATACTGGGGATTAGCCGAAGTCTATCATTGGCCGTAACTTCGGTCTCCAGGCCATCTCGATAGCGTACATCCTCATCGCCGATGAAAACGTTGACGAAATTTCGCAGACGATCACCATCAAACAGGTGCTTCTGCAAGTCTGGATGGCGGTTGATGAGGTCTTTCAGGACTTCGCCGACATTTGCCCCTTCGACTGGAATTTCGGATTGGCCGTCGGTGTATGAGCGTAGCGGGGTTGGTATTTTGATAGTAGCCATGGATACGTCCTCCTCAAGTGACGATTAATTGGCCTTCGTTGAACTTGGTGCGGTCTTCGGATAATTCCCATAAGCGCGACTCTGCCGCCTTGCCGCTTCGCACGGATACAATCAGATAGGCGAAGAAGGGCCAGGCATGAACCCGGTCAAATTCGGAAGGAACTGCCGGGCTGTCGGGATGGGAATGGTAATAACCTAACAAAGATAGTCCACGCGCATCGGCGTCGTCTTCGATCCGCTGAAACGCGCCCGTTTCTGCTAAAAAGCGATGAAATTGTTCTTCTTTTTCAAATATGTTTTCGACGGGATGTACCTCCTCTATGATGCGTTGAGCACTATTCAGATTTCCCACCAGGAAGCCCCCCCCTTCATTGGGGAAAGTGCTTTCCAGGTGGGTGCGGATTTGCTTATGTAATGCGTCGGAAATGACTATTTTCATGATTGTTATGCCGTCCAGAATTGTTCTGAGAGATACTTATAAGCATTGTCGGGAAACACGGTGACGATGATTGCCCTCTCGCCCTTTGCAGCAACTTCCTCGGCCACCTGCAATGCACCAACCAATGCGGCGGCTGAACTGATCCCGACTAGATAACCTTCTTCACGGGCCAGACGCCGGGCCATGTCGTAAGCTGCTTCGGTACGAATCGGCAGATTTCGGTCGGCCAGCTGTTCGTCATAAATGCCAGGTGTGATAGCCGTTTCGATATGTTTCAGTCCTTCCAGACCATTGAAAGGTGAATCGGGCTGGATCGAGATTGTCTGAATTGCGGCATCATAGTCTTTCAAACGCCGTGCTGTCCCCGTGAATGTGCCGGTGGTTCCCAATCCAGCGACGAAGTGTGTTATGTTACCGTTCGTCTGCTCCCAGATTTCGACGCCAGTGGTTTGATAATGTGCTTGCCAGTTGGCAGGATTGTTGTATTGGTTGGCGTAAAAATAGCGATCCGGCTTGGCGGCGGCCAGTTCGCGCACGGCCTCTAATGCTCCGTCGGAACCTTCCAGCGGATCGGTCAATGTCAATTCCACGCCATAAGCTCGTAGAATGGTCATGCGCTCTGGGCTGGCATTGGCGGGCACAAACAACCGCACACCGTAACCTCTGGCTGCGCCCAGCATCGCATAGGCAATGCCGGTGTTGCCGCTGGTGCTATCCAGAATGATTTTGCCAGGAACCAATTGCCCTTCGCGTTCTGCGTTCCGAATGATATTCAAAGCAGCACGATCTTTCACACTGCCGCCGGGATTATACCATTCAGCTTTGGCATAGACCTGCACAATTGAGGGCAGATGGGCGGTCACGCGCTGGAAGCCGACCAGAGGGGTGTTGCCAATTAGCGCATCGACGTCATGACCCGGCATTGTGGTGGGTCTGGTATAGGTGGTGGTTGGTTGCATTGCAAGTGTCATGGTCATGTTGCTCCATATAAACAAAAAACCAGCAGGAAAAACGAAAGTGGAGTGTCTGCCTGAACAGGCACGGTAACGACTTCCCGCTACCGAGGGACGCTCCACCTTTTTTTCGCTACTGGTTTGTTATCGAGTTAAAGTGTACGTGTTATGCGCGAATTTGGGTGATTAACGCCCCTTGTGACCACACATACACATACACATGCACGTCAAGTACATGGATGAAATTCCTGTTTTTGAAAAGTGCTATGTTTTTAGTCGCAGTTTTGACCACGTCATTGTCGAAAATCTTACGTGAATTTTCACGTCCTGTCAATCGCAGGAATAGATTCCGATTTCGCTGGAGGTCGGAATAGGACATTCAGCTGAGAAGGGGCCAGTTTGTCCCTGTGAATCAACAGCAGCGATGGCAACCGCTTCGTAATTCTGCATACGGGCCCAGGTGAAACCGGTGGCGTCTACCGTCATTTCCGGGCCATAGGCCATTGCGCCGGGTCGTCGGAAAGCGACAACATAGAGGGACGCATTGCGGCTTGGCAACCATTCCAAACGCCATGTGCTGGTGTCAATCCGAATATCAGTGGGGGGCGAAGGCCCATCGGCCAGTACGATCAGCGTGGAGAGCGCAACCTGGGTCGTTCGTCGCAGATAGTCGGAGTCAATCTCGTCCAGGTTATCTAAGGTATTGTGAGTTTTTTGCGGTTCATCGGCCTGTTCAATCAGGCGGATGGCCGGAAAACCCGCATCACTGAACGTCTGGTGGTCGCCCCAACGCCCAGGTCGGTCAAGGGTGCTTTGTATATCCAGACTCATGCCATCCACAAATGTGCGGGTGGTGAATTCTGCGAGCCGAGCCAACTGGCGAGAACTGGACTCGTTGGGTGGGGCAGAGAAGACGCGCATGGTGTTGTCGTAGCGCACGCCATTGGGGCCAGTGGGGCTGCCAATGATGTCCAGGTTTAGCATAGCACGGATGGGGATATTGTTTGCCAGAATGTATTCTTCCAGGAATGCCTGGCTGCCATAACGGTTCAACTCCTCGCCACTGAACAACACGAAGATGATGGTGGCCCGGTGTGATTTCTGTGCCATTATACGGGCGATTTCCAACAAGGCCGCGACGCCGGACCCATTATCATTTGCGCCGGGTTGGTAGCCGCTGGCGCTGGAGGGGCTGGCAAACGTGACCGTATCGTAATGGGCGCTGACGACCAGGATTCCAGCTTCGGCATCCGTGCCATTAATGACCATCATCACGTTGTCAGCATAAATCAGTTCACCTCCGTAGGTAAATCCGAATTCGTGTTGAGAAACGTCAATTCGCACCCCCTGATTCTGGGTTTCCAGGTTTTGCAATTGGAAGAAGAGATAATTGCGGGCGGCGTAGATGCCCTTTGTCTCGTCGGGCCGTGATAGCACATGGCGATTGTCAAAGCGCATGAGGGTGTCGATGGTGTTTATCATACGGTTGCTATCGACTAGCCGTAGTTGGGACGTAATCGACGGATTGGAAAGTGCCTGGGGTGTATATCCTGTTGGCAAGGCGGGGGGCTGTTCTGGGGTTGATGGTGGCGGAGCCTCAACTGTATGTTGTGGGCCAATCACATCACCCGGTGTAATGGTCGACATTGGGGTACGTGGCGGCAAGGTAGCTTTCTGCGTTTCAGCCGTCAAAGAGCAGGCCATCATGCCGACCAGTGCCAGTATGAATATGAAGAATCGGATGCGGATGTTTCCTGACATGCTGCAAATTGTATCACGGTATGTGTTTCATGACAGCATCGAATATTGACAGCGCCTATGCTTTCGGATAAAACAAAGGTGATTTACATGGAGGATTCAGAAAATGGCAAAGAAAAAGAGAGATCGAACCTGGATTCGGTTAGTCAGCACCGAAAGCACACACGTTTACTACACAGAGAAGAACAAGCGGAATGACAGTGGCCGGATGGAGCTGTGGAAGTATGACCCGCTGCTGCGCCGCCATGTGTTATATCGTGAAAGTAAATAGGTGTTTGCCATAACAAGGCGGCGATAGGGAACTATCGTCGTTTTTGTGTACGCCCGGCATGGGCGATAACTAGGCGGTGAAAGTCCGCTGTGGGCGTTAGTCCGACGAACCACTAGCCGAAGGCAACTGCATCGAGCGCGAGCAGATGTGGAGAGGAAGCCGGAGGGCAAAATCCAGACCTGACGGACAGGAACCACGTAAAGAGGCATGACGCGCCGGGTAAGCTGGCACGAGACAGTAAAGCCCCAACGGACAGAAGTGGCGTGATGTAAACGTGGCAGGGCTTGGAGGAAAGTTATCGTACCTTATCCGGGGAGGTCTGGCGTTTTTTTGAATGTCAGAAGTCAGCCGAGGCCGTAGTAGTCGATGGGGTAACGACCATCCGGGGCGGTTGGTGAAAGCCAACTACAGGGCGAAGGGCTGAACGGAAAAGAAGTTGAGGAGAAAGGCGTAGAGACGTGGTAGGACAGCCGAAACTCAGGGAGACTGAGCCAAACGTGGAAGGAAAGCTGGCGGCTGGGGATAAGCGTGCGGGGCCAAGGCCACGACTGGAACAAATGGAAAGACAGGAAAGACCTCAACACGAAGCAAGTCTGTGGGAACGGATATTCAGTCGTGGAAACCTGTTCACAGCACTGGAAAAAGTGCAGCGAAACAAGGGAGCCGCGGGGATAGACGGAATGACGGTATCAGAACTGCCCGACCATCTCCGCGAGCATTGGGAAGGGATACGCGCCAAACTGGAACGGGAGAGTTATGTGCCCAGTCCAGTGAAGCGGGTGGAAATCCCGAAGCCGAATGGTGGAACACGGCAGTTAGGCATACCAACCGTGCTCGACCGAATGATCCAACAGGCAATACACCAGGTACTCAGCCCGATCTTTGAGAAGACATTCAGCCCGCATAGCTATGGTTTCCGACCAGGGCGTAGTGCCCATGATGCCGTGAAAGCGGCGCAGAAGACGATAGCAGCGGGATACACCTGGGTAGTGGACATTGATCTGGCGCAGTTTTTCGACACGGTGAACCATGACCGCTTGATGGCGCGAATGAAGACTATGATAGACGACAAGCGGGTGCTGAGACTGGTAAATGCCTATCTGAAGTCCGGGGTGATGGTCGGCGGCATGTACACTGACACGGACAAGGGGACACCGCAGGGTGGGCCATTGTCACCGTTATTGAGTAACATTGTGCTGACCGAACTGGACGAGCAGTTGGCGGAACGCGGCCACCGGTTTGTGCGCTATGCCGATGATTGCAACATCTTCGTGCAGAGCAAACGGGCAGCGGAGCGCGTGATGGCAAGTACGTGCCGTTTCATCGAAGGCCGAATGCGTTTGCAGGTCAACCGTGAGAAAAGTGCGGTTGATTTGGCTGTAAAGCGCAAGTTTCTGGGTTTTAGCTTCTATTGAAGAGCAGGCGGTGGGGTCGGTATTCGTATCGCACCGCAAAGCCTGGAACGTGCCAAACGTCGCCTTCGAGGAATGACACGGCGCAACAGTGGACGCTCGTTAGAAGACATACGCGATACGCTCAATCAGTATACGGTTGGTTGGGTGAATTACTATGCGCTGGCGGACGCTCGCGGCCATTTGCAACGACTGGATGAGTGGTTACGAAGACGGTTACGGCAACTTTGCTGGAAACAGTGGAAGACGCCCAAGAACCGTTATCGTAATCTGCGACGTCTGGAAGTACCGGAACATTGGGCGAAGTTGAACGCCGGGACAAGTCAAGGTGATTGGCGTCTGTCCAATTCTCCCTGGCTACATCGTGCGCTCAATAATGCCTTTTGGCAGACCTTTGGACTGAAAAGTCTCGTTCAACAGTACAATCTTCGTCATACTTGACCGAACCGCCGGATGCGGACCCGCATGTCCGGTGGTGTGGGAGGGGGCGGTCGCCCGTCCCCTATCCCGATTTCCTCACTCGATGCTAATCTGATCTAAAATCACCCAATCACAACTGGTTTCTCCGCAGTCTGTCTGCAATGGCTCATCTGGTGTTTGATAATAGTAGATTTTGACACCGATGCTGTATTCACCAGGAGGCAGATTCTCTGGCAGATGAAGTGTGTGTTGGTCGAATACTGGTTGGTGTGGAACCCAGGTTTTCATTGGCATGTTATCGTTCTGTGGCTGTCCATCGTGGGCCTCGACTGAAAACCCATCTGAATTTAGCACAAACACTGACACACTGTAGTCCAGCGGTAGTTGGGTTTCGGCATCCCAGAGTAGCTGAATACGTAGTTGGTTTTGGGATAGTTCTACATCATAAGCGCGTAGTGTGATGATGTCGTCGTAACGAGCCACCATACTTTCGGTGGTTTTGTCATAGCGATATGCCCAAAGCTGATTGCCAACGTGATCAACATAGAATGAGGCTGATCGTTGGAAACCGGCCTGATCGAAAAGCCCCGCATATTCCGCTTCATCAATGGGCTGGCTGCGCCAGTAGATTACCCAGAAAGCGTCTACGTCGCGCACATAAGCCAGCAGTACCGGCAAAAACTGGGTGACGTATTCATCTCTGGCTTCTCGGAGTGAGAGCCAGGGTATTCCGGTTCCCATTTGCTGTTCGATATAGTAGCGCCCCGGAAAATCTCCAACCCAAATATCCATCAGTATCGGCTCGTCAGGATTATGATGGTCGGTGATGGTTTGTACCACATCGCGCCAGGGAGGTTTTAGTTGGCGAGTATCAACCGTGGTGACGGCTACAACAAACAATATACCTATCATGAATGCCCGCAGGCCATTTTGTAAGTTTGCTAGGCCATGCCCAACCAACACCGCGATACCAGGCGTCATCAGAATGAAGTTGCGGATTGTTAGGAATTGGCGAGTTTCATTGCTATTCAGATAAAACGTCATGACGGCGTAGCCCACCAGCCACAGCATCAGAAACACAGTAGGGCTGATGGGTTTGATCTTGAGTTGTGGACGATTGTTCTCGTAATACACCCATATTAGGCCCAACATAATGAGAACACCAGTCAGCGCATATTGTTGGCCGAGTAGAGCATCGCGCACCATGATATATGTTTCGTGCGAATTGGGCAGGGAGTTGAGGTAGTAGAGTGGAGTCATCCACCGCACATGATTTTGCTCTATGACAATTGGCAGCCAGGGTAGAAATGCCAGGCAAATTGCTCCAAAATGGAATGCTGACCACCACCAGCGCCGCCACGGGCGCACAAACAGCGTCATGTGGATTGCCTGGCAGACGAGGATATATCCGCCCAGGTAGTGCGAGTAGAGCAATGCAACGGAGGTCAGCACATAGCCGATACGAGTGCCACGCGATGGGGATGGGCGTTGAATCAATCGGAAATAGTACCCATTGGAGAGAATAATCAGGGTTGCCATTTGGGCATAATGGCGAACGTCCTGCGAGAGATCAATATGGTGATCGGAAAGTGCCAGAAAAAACGCCGCCAATACTCCTGCTGTACGCCCAAACATGGCCCGTCCCATCTGATAGGTGGCAGCCACCCCGACCAGACCGGTCAAGGCTGATAGCATTCGTAGGGCGAATTCGCTGCTGCCGGTCAAATCACGCCATAAATGGATGACGACGAAGTAGAGGGGGGGATGCTGATCAACGGCCAAACGTTGCACAATATCTGGAATTGTTGGCCCTTCAGCCAGCACCAGCGTCCAACCTTCATCGGCCCACAGGCTGCGAACTTGAAGATCATGAAAGCGGGCGGCTGCGCCAATCAAGAGAATGACTACCAAGGGCCATAGCGTCAATTGAAATGTGCGACGGCGGAGCATCGTCTAGAAATGCTCAAGGCCGCGATCAACCAGGCTGGTGATCATATTGAAGATGAAGTCATTGTCTTCGGTTTTCTCAGTAATACGCTGTTCCATGGCCCGCGAAATCATGAACAAGGTGTCGCGCACCTTCTCCGTGGGCATAGTGACACGGGTGTTGGCGATGACGCCCGCCGCAATGAGTGGCAGGTAGGTGCGGGCGAAATCCATTTGTTCGCCACTAATTAGCGTATTGACAATCGAGTCGGCATATTCGTGCGTTTCTTCTTCGGTGCCAAAATTCTCATTGGTTACAGTAGAAACCATCACAAAAGCATGCAGAATAGCATCCAGCAATATGCTTGGGAATAGGCGCTTGGTGACTAGGTGTGCTGGCTGGTTGGCAAAACGCTGGTCTTGCAGCAAAGTGCGGGCGACCTGTTTGAGCCACGTCGGATAGTCGGGTGGGTCCAGTATGGAAGCTTGCTCGACTCCCTGCTCAACCACTAACGTGATGGCTTTGGTTATGTATACAGCTTCGGCGACGTGTAGGGGATAACCTGCTTCTTTGAAATGTGCCTGGATAGTATTGAGCAAGGGTTTGAAGATCGCGTCGCGTCGCATTTGAGGCAACAATAATTCCAGCTCTGCCTGCACCCGTTCTACAATCACATTGTCATCCATGTGATCTCGCATCGACCATATACTGACCCATTGAGGCTTCAATTTTTGCTGCGCTGGTGGTGGGCCTTTTTGAGGATAAATGGTAAATGTATCCTGAATCATGTTGCGTTTGCCACCGTCTTCTGCCGAAAAACTGAGATTATGCAACGATTTCATTTGCTTCAGCGTTTCTTTGCGAAGCGTGGCTTTGGTGAAAGGACCACCACCCTGTGGTAAACGAATCTGGCGAGCCTGGCGCGAGAGTTTTTTCACCTTCAGTTTCATCTTCAGCACATAGTCTCTGGAAGGTGTGGTTTGGGGCGAATTGGCAATTGGTAATGTGACATAACCAACTTCGGCAGGTTTTAGTCCGACCAATAGCCGTGTCCGTCCGGCTGTGAACATGCTTTTCTTTTTCTTCGCGTCACGTTGCGGGACTTCCAGCTCTACATGAACGTCCACTTCGCTATCCACCATGTTTTGGATGAGCAAAACGGCTTCAAACGCTTGCCCAGCCTGAACATGATCCGGACGTGAGCTGATCGCGCATTGCACACAGTCCATAACTTTGCGAGTGCCTTTGGTGACCACGCCAAGAATATCGGGATAGTTGGGAGTATCTGCGTCAGCCATTCGTCTACCTTTATTCTAAACGTATAGTGTGGATAGCCACCCGATAAGACCGCCGAATATCGTACCCAATCCCAGGAAGATTACAAAGTCAAGTAATTCAATATCAACGAATAGCGCACTGATGCTCAAGGTAATCAGGCAAATCACTATGGCAATGAAAGCATTGCCAATCAAAGGGCCGGGCATTTTCCATTCCATTCGCCCACCATCACGGATCTTCACATTCAGCCAGGGCAGCAGGAGCCATACAAGAGCAATAGGCAACGCCAGCACCACCTGACGAGCGATCATGGCTTCCAACAAGGCCAAAATAACCCCAATGACGGGTAATGCGCCCCATTGTATCGAATTCCATAAAGGGCGGCGGTGACGGGCGGCAGTTGCAGGCCGAGGCGAAGTAACCGGTGACGGAGGGGGCGGGGCACTTTTAGGGCGCTGGCGTGTGAGAGGAGCCGTAGGAATCAAGTCCTCAATCTGCCCATCATCATCGTCTTGATCAGATTCATCTAGTAATTGGAGGGTATGGCGGGCCAGATGCTTCACACCTGGATCAGTAGCCTTGAAGGCCAGATCACGCAGGCGTTGTTCGACCACTTCTAGCACATCAGGGTCGAGTTCATAGCGCATACTGCCCAACAATTCGAGGCCCTCATGTTGCAGGTCGGGGTCGTCACTGTCTAAAGCGTTTTGGATTTCGGATGGCAGAGCAGTTACGGAGTGTTGTGGTGGTGCTAGGTCTTCCAACAATGTCATCAAGGCGTCCTCATATAAATCGAGGTCCGAGAAATTGAGAGGGAGAACACCTTTGAGGGTTGATGGAAGATGGTCAACAGCACCAATTCGTAGAGCGATGATGCGCTGTCCAGTTTGCTTTACCGCCTCCAGAGTTGAGAGAACCCGTGAATCGGTGGTGGCTGCTTCGGATAGTGCGACCAGGATAGCCTGCGCGTTCTGTAGGGCTGAAAACTGTGCGTCGGTGTCGTCCTGTGCCAATACACAGTTGATTTGATTCTGTTGTAGATCGCTCGCCAATTGTTTGGCAAAGAGGCTATCTTCAGGTGCATAGACAAGGTAAACCTGCATTTGCGTTCCTGTTCTATTTCTGCTTGCTATCTTGGTGCTTAGGATACCATGTCTGGCTTCACATGGAAACCAGTCTATAATGGTCGCAGAAGGTGATTCTGAAGGAGAATCAACATGAGCGATCTACAGAGAGTAATTGGATTGATTAAAGCGGGTCAGAAAGCCGAGGCACGTTCTATTCTGGTGCAGATATTGAAAGACGACCCTGATAATGAAAAAGCTTGGCTGGCAATGGCTTCTTGTGCGGCCAACAAAAGCCAGTTGGCGACAAGTGTGACCAATGTATTGCGAATTAATCCGCAGAATGCTACTGCTTTGAAACTGGCCGAGCGATATAACGTGCCGATTCCAGACCAAACTGGAGCCTCTCTCAGTCAGCCACTTACTGGGGACGATGAACCTGACATCGACCCTTATCCAACTGAACCTTCCAGTCCAACGATGCCGATGCGCTCCGACACGGTTCGCCAAGCCATGCAAGAGTTGAATGATGTGTTAAGTCAACCATCCCCCCGGCCGTTGGCGGTGATTGAATTGGACGATGATGATCATGATGTTGAAGCGGATCTGCCTGATGAAGACAAAGGACGCCGGAGGGGATTGCTGCGCCTGTGGTTGTTGGCGTTGATTGCTATTGTGATTGTGGGAGGGGTTGTCCTGTTATTCCTCGATGAAGATCGGCAACAGGAGGCAGATGTATCTGGTACATGGACGGCGGAAGCTAGTACTGGCACAAGTATGGTTATTGCTCAAACCAATGTGGCTGTTGAGCGTGATGCCCAGGCTACTGCGACAGCTTTCACTGGAACGGAAACAGCTGTTTATCTGACTGAGGCCGCGATTGCGTCGGCGACTAATGCAGCAGGGACACAGATTGCTCTAAACGCGACTAGCACCGCAGCGGTCCCTCCTACACGTACACCGGCCAGTTATATCCAGGCGGCGAACATTGTTGCCGTCATTACTGACGCCAACCCACCAGTTATTGAACCCCGCGACACCTTTGCGCTGGACGAAGTAGTGAGTGTGGAAGTTTTGCTGGCATCAGGTAATGAAACTTTGCATATTGAAGTTGAATTGTGGCGTGTGGATGACAATGAGGAAATGGAAACTCAGCAACAGCAGGCTGCACTGGATACATTTACCTCAGCTCTGTTTTTTAATTTCGTACCAGCCAATGACACCTGGGATGTGGGCGATTACCGCGTAGATGTTTATGCTGAAGGAGAGCCCGCTCTTTCTGCTTCATTCACAATCGCTGAATCTAGTCAAGAGGCTGAGTAGATGATGCCCGATGCCTGGCGACAAAACGGTGACTTCATGACTGTCGGAGACCATCGTATTTATGTGCAAGTGCGTGGTGAAGGACCACCTCTGATGATCTTGCATGGATTTCCAACGGCCAGTTATGACTATGTGCATCTGGCTCCATTACTCGAAGATCGCTACCGGCTGATTCTATTTGATTTCCTCGGTTACGGTTTTTCGAGCAAACCACGGAACCATCCTTACTCACTGTTTGAACAGGCTGACATCGCCGAGGCGGTGGCTGCCCGTTTTGGTATGGAGCGTGTTTTTATTTTGACGCATGATATGGGTAACTCGGTCACGCTGGAGTTAATGAAACGCGGGCAATTACAGATGGAAAAGGTGGTCATGCTCAATGGTAGCGTTTGGCTTCAGCACTATCGCCCGGTCATCACCCAAAAGCTGCTATTGCATCCGGTCATTGGTCCTATCATCACACGCCTGCGTCTGATCCGCCGCCCGACCTTTGCTCGTCAGTTTGGCAAATTGTTTGCCGAAAAGCCATCGGCTGAGGAAATTGCCGCTTTCTGGTCGTTGATAAAATACAACGGCGGACTTGCTAACTACCACTTGCTGATTCGCTATTTGAGTGAACGCAAGGTTCATGAGAAAGTGTGGCTGGAGGCTTTGGCGGCGCATACAGCTCCTTTGACTGTTATCTGGGGCCACCGTGATCCAGTGTCGGTTCCTAAAATTGCCGATGTCATCCTCGAAAAGCGCCCTGATGCTGTTTATCATCCATTGAAAGATGTGGGGCATTTCCCGCAATGGGAAGCGCCGCAGCGCGTTGCAGAGATCATCCGAGAGCATCTGGGAGAAAATTTTGCAAATGAATCATAAATTTATTATCATATCCGGCAGTCACCAATGAAAGGAGAGGCGAGCCGGGTTGTTGTCTCACGGCATCTTAAATTATGGCAATCAGTACGGTCATGCAGGAATATTTGGCGGAAGTGTACCGCATTGCGACTTATCAAGATGAGCCATATGTCAGCACATCGGTGCTGGCCGACGCGATGGGGGTAACTGCGCCAGCCGTCGCTCGCATGGCGACACGATTGCGCGAGGCGGGGTATGTTCAACATGAGCCGTATCATGGCATGTGCTTGACTGATAGTGGCGAACGCCAGGCATTGAGGGCCATTCGTCGCCATCGCCTGACGGAGAGCTTTCTGGTCAAAGTGATGGGATTTAAATGGCACGATGTCCATGATGAAGCCGACCAATTGGGCGTGGCTGTCAGCGAGCGTCTGGCGGAACGCATGGAAATTATGGCGGACTATCCGCGTCGTTGCCCACATGGAGAACCGATCCCCACCGCCGACGGAGTTATGCCTGTTATTGAAGACAGCCGTCTTACAGAGGTTAATCCTCCGGCGGATTTGATGATCAGCCGCGTGCGGACTCATAACCCTGAGGTGCTGATCTACCTGGAGGAATTAGGTTTGGTTCCAGAACAGCATGTGACATTAGTTTCACGTGCCCCCTTCAATGGACCGTTGCGCCTGCGGATTGATCGCAATGAACAGGTTATTGGCGTCGAATTAGCCAATACCTTGCGTGTTAGCTTTGATGAAGAGCCAGCATAGGTTAGTTTGGAGTTCATTTGTTTTCTAAACACCGGCGAGTTGTCGGTGTTTTTTGCTATCGTTAACGAGACGCTTGTGATACAACCTGTTAAAAGGCAGGTATATGACATCATCAATTCCACCATCTAAACCTAAAGATACACCACCATCGCTCGACTGGGAGACGATTCGTCGCACCTTGAACGAAACAGTGGCATTATTGGATGAGAAGGGCGGAGCGGCTGGCGCCCATGATGCGATCATGCAACAGCGGACGGTGCAGGCGGCACAACCACTTGTGCCACGAATTGCTATCGAGGATCAACTGCCCGTATTGGCATTTCAGCTTGGGGCCGAACGCTATGCCGTGCCAGTAGCCGCAGTCAGCGCGGTAGCGGAAACAAAGCATATTACCCCAATCCCCTGTGTGCCTGCCTATTATCGTGGCGTTGCTAATCTGGGCGGTAAAATTATCAGTATCTTAGATTTATCTGCGCTGTTTGGCATTCAACAGGCCGAAGTTGAGGTCACCGCACGTCATTTGGTAGTTGTAGTCGAAGGCGCAGGGTTAGAGATTGGGCTATATGTCAACCAGGTAGAATCAGTGGTGTATTTATCCGCCGAGATGCTCAAAGCATCGGGGTCTGATGAAGAATTGGAAGTGCAGGCTGTAACCACCGATGGCTTAGTCGTTTTGGATGTGGAACACTTGTTGCGTGATCCTCGTATTCGGATTCATGAGGAAGTTTAATGGATGTCAGTTCACCTCCCCAGATTGTTGATCGAATCGCGCTGGTGGCATTCGGCTTAGGACTATGTGTGGCATTGACGCTGGATGACGTGTCACTCGCGGCTGTCTTGATTGCGTTGATGGTGGTGGGGCTTGTGCCATTTTTGTGGAATCGCTCCCCGTTCACTGAATCTGCCCCGAATGCTGCCTGGTTGAGCCAAGTGTTAACGCTGGGCATCGCTTTGTTGGTGGTTTCGGAACATGATTGGCTGCGGATTGCACCAGTTAGTGTATTGGTGTTGGGAACACTTATGCTGCTGAAAGGTTCAGAAGATACGATAACGCGATGGGTTATTATGGGCGGGGCAGTTTGGTTGCCGCTTTCGTTGCTGCTAAATACCAATACCCAGTTTTCGACAGATGTGTGGATGCCGTTGAGCTTGTATGTGGGCGGCGTGTTCTTCTTTTTGACCTATTCAATTGAATCACTTACACGAACCACTGAGGCAGAGCAATTGACAGATGCACCTCGTGAGGACTTGAGTGATTTGTTGGAAGAACTACACACTGTAGCTTCGACTACCCAGGCTATTGCCAACCAGCAGGCCAGCCGCGCTGAACAACAAGACCAAGTGGTTTCTGATATGCAGACCTCGTTAATGATGTTCCGGGAGATGGTACATCGGGTAGAAAACAACACTGATACTATGCGTTCTGCTGTGGAACATGCTGCTGCGGTATCAGATGACGGCCATGATATTATCCACCACGTACTGGACAGTATGCAGCAGACCCATGCGGCAGTTGAGCAGGTCGGACATGCGATAGCCCAACTCGCGGTGTATTTGCGCCGCATTGGGCAGATTATCGCATCAGTTTCCGATATCGCTACGCAATCGAACTTTCTGGCGCTCAATGCCCAATTGGAGGCGGCACGCGCTGGCGAACGTGGACGTGGGTTTACCATTGTTGCTGATGAAGTGCGTGATTTGGCCGATCAGTCTCGCCAGGCGACGGGCGATGTACGTGGCATTCTAAAAGATATTCAGGAGGCTGTGTCCGCTGCAATAGATGTGATTGAAGCTGGTGTGAATGGCGTTGATCAAAGCTTGCGGCAAGCTCAGGACGCCGCAGAAATCATTCACCAATTGCAGGCAACGGTTGATACTGAGAAAACAGTATCCGAATCTATTGAAACTGCGCTGGCTACCCAATTAGACGAAGTATCTCGCCTGGAACAACTGATGCAAAACCTGGGCCAGATTGTGCTGCACAACCAGGCAGCGGCACGGATGGCGACCAGTGTATCCGAGAATTTAAACGAGTTATCCGGCAAATTGTCATCTGCTGTAGCTCTTGAGGAAACTGATGACCACTCAAAGAACTCGTAATTTTATTATTGGCCTGAGTGCCGTGCCCATTCCCATCAGTATGATCTTGATTTTGGTTGTGGCAGGCGGTGAGGTTTCAGAGGATTCTCTGGCGCTGATCTTTGGCGTACTTTTGATGGCAATGCTCATTGGGATGGGGATTAGTTGGTATGTGACGCGTACCATCTTGCGTACATCCGATCAAGCCATGCAAGCTATTGAGACATTTTCAACCCGTTTGCAGGCGGGTGATTTGACAGTGCAGACCGAATTGCCAGCCGAGTTCAGTGATGATGCGCTGACGCAATTGGTCACTGGGTTGAATAACTTAACCACTCAATTGCGCGGGGCGATAGAACAGATGTTGGGTATTGCTGAAGGAGTGGCAGATAAATCTGATGAAATATTGAATGCCACCAATATCCAAATTGGTACAGCATCCGATCAAGATTCCAGTGTGATGCAAACCAGTAGTACCGTTCAAGAAGTGAGGGCCACGGTTTCCGAGACGGCAGAACGAGCGGCGGCAGTGGCGGAAATGGCTCAGACATCGGTGGATGTATCCAAAGCAGGGCAACAGGCTGTTAGTGATGCTATTGACGGCATGAATTTAATCCGCCAGCGTGTCGAGAGCATCGCCGATAATATTCTGGTACTCTCGGAACATACACAGCAAATTGGCGAGATTATTGCAACGGTCTCGGCGCTGGCCGATCAGAGTAAGTTGCTGGCGCTGAATGCGTCGGTGGAAGCAGCACGCGCTGGTGAAGAAGGCAAGGGATTTGCGGTCGTGGCGATGGAAGTTCGTAACTTGGCCGAGCAAAGTCGTGAAGCGACCAACCAGGTGCGTGACCTGTTAAGCGAGATTCAGCAGGCAACTAATAGCGCCGTGATGGTGACTGAGGAAGGAACAAAGGGTGTCGATGCGGGTGTAGCACTGGTCAATCGCGCTGGCGAGAGTATCCGAGAACTTGCTAGCACTATTGAAGAGGCGGCCTTTGCGGCGGTGCAGATTGCCGCCAGCACACGCCAACAAACAGTAGGTGTCGATCAGTTGATGGAGGCCATTCAAAACATCAGCGAGTCTACGGCCCAGGCTTCATCCAGCACCATGTCGGTTGAACGGGCAGCGCGTGAGTTGAACTCAATGGCACGTAAGCTCGGCGAACTGGTTGAACAATATCGAGTGGCGGACAATGGATCTCAGTAGAAGCGCCCAGGAATCGGGCTGGCGAGATTATCCCAGCGAGGAATGGGATCAGCGCAAGCCAGTGAATTGGCTGCATGATTGGTCTTTTTGGGAATGGTGCGCGACACGTTTTGCTGATGGCCCGATTCTGGAATTGGCCTGTGGCAATGGACGTATTACACGCCAACTGACATTGGCTGACTATTCAGTGGTCGCGGTGGATGTAAATCCACATTTTCTGAATCGGGCTATCGACAATGTGCCGGATACAGCCAGACAGCATGTTACATTTGTGTTGCAGGATGTGGTGCATCTGGCGTTGGATCAGACATTTCACCTGGCGATCATGGCTGATTGGGCATTCCCAGCAATTTTGACGCAGGAAGATCAGTCCAGGTTCTTGCAAAACCTGGCATGTCATTTGGAACCCGGCGGTATTTTCGCCTTCAACACTCTGAATCCTGAAGTGGAGCAGGTAAATTTACGTTCTGATGGAACATGGGAAGGGGGACAGCGGCGTTTCGATGTTGAGACGCAGATTGAAACACGGCGTTCAGGTCTACGTGATGTCCGGCTGCGCCATACCACGCTGGGTGAGATTGGGACATTGGCGCACCAGGCAGGATTTAAAATATGCGAACGCTATGGCGGTACAGATCGACGTCCGTTACAGAATATCGCGGGCGATGATTTGACGTTGATATTGCGGAAAATGTCATGAACTGGCAACAACTGAACGAATTGTTTCAGACTGAAGCGATTGAACACCTGGATAAGCTGAATCAGGTGCTGCTTCAGGTTGAGATCAATGCTGGCGATGAGATGGATGCAGAGGGGATTCGCGAGTTGTTTCGGGCAGCACACAGCCTGAAAGGCGCAGCTCGCACGGTCAACCAACGCTCGATAGAACAGGTGGCACACGCGCTGGAGGCCGTCTTTCAGGCTGTGCGGGACAGTGAACTTGTGCTGAATTCTGATGTGGCTGATGTTGCCTACGATGGCCTGGATAGCATTCGGTTGCTGTTGGATGGAAATACCGAATCGCTTGATTTAGACAGGATGCTGGCCCGGTTGCACGGACTGGTTGGGGAATCAGCGGTGTCATCGCCCCAGTCTGAACCTCTGATCGTTGATCTGGAGGAACCCGCTTCTCCTGTGTCGCCGGAGCCGTCAGTACATTCTGATGAGATCATCCGTGTACCGGTGTCTCGCCTGGATGCATTGATGATGCAAGCCAGCAACCTTTTGGTATCTAGCATGAACATTGAACAACGCGCTCAGGATTTGAAGGCGTTGCGCGATTCGCACCGAGCGTGGCAAAAGCAATGGCGGCGTGTTCATCGGGATTATATCCGTCTCATTCGTGCCATCACTCAACAACCGGATCTTATGGGCGAATGGCAACCAATGTTAGATTTTTTGCTGGAGACACAACGCTATATGCGCGTGGTGGGACGAGAATTGGTTGTGGCCGAACAAGCCTTGCAGGAAGATAGCCTGTCGCTGGAAATTACTGCCGAGGCTTTGCAGCGGGCCGTGCGCGATGTGCGTTTGTTACCTTTCGAGACAATTGCTGGTGGTTTGCAGCGAACAGTGCGTGATGTAGCACGATATTTGGACAAGGATGTGTTATTCCAAACAGTGGGGACACGCATCGAACTCGATAAACAGGTTTTGGAGAATATCAAAGACCCACTGATGCACTTGCTCCGTAATGCAATCGATCATGGGATTGAACCCCGAGATATACGCCTGGCGCGTGGCAAGCCACCCCAGGGCTTAATCCTATTGACATTACTCCAGCGCGGTAACAAAGTGCATATTATGGTGACTGATGATGGCTATGGGATTGATGCGCTGCGGGTGCGTGAGGCGGCCATCGATAGTGGTTTGCTGACGCCTGCCGAATCCGAATCGTTGAACGAAACTGAAATCTATGAACTGCTGATGCAATCGGGTATGACCACGCGCCGGGACGTCAATGAAATATCGGGGCGGGGGGTAGGTCTGGATGTTGTGCGCCAAAAGGTCGAGGTGTTGCAGGGGCAAATTCGCGTTGAAAGCCAGATTGGACACGGAACTACCTTTGAGATTATCTTGCCGGTATCGCTGAGTACCTTGCACTGCGTTTTGGTGCAAATTGGCCCGGAGACTTATGCTATACCGACGAGTGTTGTTGTACGTATTCTGGACTACGACATAGAGGCATTGTTTACGGTCAAGGGCAAGCCGATGCTCACTCTGGATGATCAACCAATACCATTGGCTTATCTGTCGGATGTACTCGACCGAAGCCATTATCAGCCGATGGTTAATGGTAATGCACTGGTATTGGTTCTTGAAGCATTGGAGCGCCGCTATGCCTTTGTGGTGGATGATATTATTGCCGAGCAGGAAGTGATGGTTCGCAGCTTGAATCCTGAAATGGCACGGATTCGCAATGTCAGCGGAGCCACGTTGCTAGCCAATGGTGAGGTGGTTATCATCCTCAACGTCAGTGATCTCATCAAAAGTGCCCAGGGTAAACCTGTGCGTCGCCGCGAAGTTGTTCCGCCCGAACCGATTCTAGTTCAAGCATCGCGTATCCTGGTCGTGGATGACAGCATTACCACGCGCACGCTTCAGCGCAATATTCTGGAGGCAGCGGGCTATGAAGTTGTCATCGCCACACACGGCGTTGATGCCCTGGATATTCTCGATACACAATCGGTTGATTTGGTTATTAGTGATATTGAAATGCCCTGGATGGATGGCTTTGAGTTGACCACACGCATTCGCCAGCAGTCAACACTCAAGAACATGCCAGTGATATTGGTGACGTCGCTGGATGCTGCCGAGCATCGGGATCGCGGTTTTGAGGTGGGCGCAGATGCCTATATTGCGAAAGGGGTATTTGACCAGAACGAACTTTTGAGTACGATACAAACACTATTGTGATAAATAAACATTTGTTCTATAATAACAAGATTACCAAGTGCGAAAGGACTTGAAGCCGCTTATGTACCAGCAGATTACCATTATCGGCAATGTCGGGCGCGATCCCGAGATGCGCTACACTTCTAGCGGGGCAGGGGTTTGCTCATTCAGTGTTGCTGTTAGCAAAAGATGGACGGATAGGAATACCAACGAAAAGCGTGAGAAGACGACATGGTTCAGTATTTCTGCTTGGCGTCAACTAGGCGAAACCTGTAGCCAGTATGTTCGTAAAGGGATGCGTATCATGGTTGTCGGTGAAGTTTCGGCACGTGCTTATACGGGACAAGATGGACAACCTCGCGCCTCACTTGATATTGATGCCAGAGAGGTTAAGTTTCTAAGTACCCGCGATGAAATGGCCGCTGGTGGCTATGGCGACGAGGCTGGCTATCAACAAGATTATGCTGAGGACTCCGACGACATTCCCTTCTAGACAGCATTGATGTGAAGACTCAAAAGCGCCATGTTCCATCCTTTACCGAACACGGCGCTTTGGCTTTTATGAGACAGGGTGGGGCGCTCAAATAGCTTCATCGTTTGTCTCAGGGTTGACGCGTACCAGGAACACCGGGCACTTCGAGGCGCGCAAGACTCGCTCGGCCACGCTGCCGAAAACCCATCGGCTGACACCACTCCGCCCGTGTGTTGCCATCACAATCAGATTGATGTTTTGAAACGCACCATATTCCAGAATACTGTCAACAACAATACCTTCGATGACTTTGGTATGGATGGTGCCGCTAATTTTGTCTTTGTGGTTGGTTGCTAGCTGATTGAGATATTCATGCGCCTCGCGCAGGGCTGCATCACGGAAGGATTCTCCGAGCTGATACTCAATTTCATATGGGGCGAGACTTCCAACCATGTGCATGACAACCTGTAACAAAAAAATGTCGCTGTCGAAAGCCTTTGCCAGCTCAATGCCATGTGCCAAAGCTCTCTCAGCCAGATCGGAGCCATCCAGGGGGATCAAAAGTTTCTTGTACATTGGAAACTCGCCTCCTATAATTTTTCGATTGTCAGAACTCGAATCAACGCTCGCACCAAATCTGTTACAGTGATGATGCCAACCAATATACCGCCGTCATCAAGTACCGGCAGACCGCTGAAGCGCCCTTGCAACATTTTGTTGGCTGCATCTTGCAAAGGGTCATCGGCCTGAACCGTCACAGGATTGCGTGTCATGCAATCTTCCACTTTGGTTTGTTGTAATAAATAATCATCTTGCCACCGTTCACGCAAGACCTGGGGAGAATTCATTGCCAACCGGAGGTCGCGATCAGTGATGATCCCAATAAGACGACCTTTATCAATAACTGGCAACCGCCGACCGATGCGGCTCATCTTTTCCAATGCAGTTTGTAAACTATCCTGTGGTGAAATGGTCGTTGGGTCAGGCGTCATAACATCTTTGACACGCATCGTAACCCCTTTCCTATCTGCACTTGCTGTAATGGTTTCATAGTGTGGGCGGCCCGTCCAGTGCCGAAAATCGCTTTCTTCGGTGACAGTTGATCTTTATGCTTCCACTTGAACTTCAATACGCCCCAATTCTGTGCGAACGTGCTTAGCTTCCTGAACTGATTGATCCAGATTATCGCGTTGTTCTTGGTAGCGTTTTGCCAGCACTTCCAGCCGACTGAAGACAGGCGAGAGAATTTCTTGCCCATATTGCAGCAACCGTGCCCGTTCTCGATCTGTCATGTCCTGCAACGCTTGCCGATAGCTCTCGCGGAGCGTTTGCACGCGCTCTTCCAATTCTTGCAGGGCATCTCTGCGTAGTTTGCGTCCATAGAGTAGGATGCCTGCTGTGCCGCCCACTGCCAGCGCCGGGCCAACGACCATTGCTCCCAGAACACCCAACACTGTCCCCGTGACCGCGCCAGGAGCCGCCAGCCCCAGCGCGATGGCGATTACGCCGACGATTAGTCCGGTGATACTGGTCGTGAAACGCGACATGTTGGTGGCAAAGTTGTCGCGCAAACTCTCGGCAAGATTATTCTCTTTGTAAGTCTTCAGTTCAGCATCGGCGATGGCAATGGCTTCTTGCAGTGCCAGCCGTTGATCCGCATAGCTGCCGGCATCCGGTGTGCCAACTTCCTCTTCCATCAATGCCTGAAGTTTGTTCAGGCGGTCAATGATATTGCGCCAATAGCGGCGACTGCTATCGACGACCGCACTCACATAATCCTCAGAAATGTCACTGATTTGGTTGATCGTTGTGCCAACCACCTCTTTATCAAACTTCTCGCGTGTGGCTTCGCGATCTGGCGCACGCAAGCCACGTCCCAGTGTCAAATTTTGGTTGATGAAGGTTCGTCCACGTCCCAACAGACCGTCGAAAACCCGATCCAGTTCTTTCATAGTCGTGTCCAGGCGGTCTGCCAGCGTGGTTGCCTGCCCCTCCAGTTCCTCACGTAATTGCGTGGCATAGGCTTTGTCAGCCCCGACCAGTTCCATTCGCTGGCTGATGCGCGTCTGGTATTTGTTCAAGATGCTATCGGCGAAGTCAAGTTGGGCTTCCAATTTTTGCTTGGCAGGCGGCACACGCTCGAACATACTTTGCAAATGCTGACGCACGGCGTCCATCCCACTATCATCTCCGGTGACACGGCTGAACAACCCGCTGGACCGCTTGCTTTGGAGGGCACTTTTGGCGGAAATCGCAAATAGTGGGGGTTCCAGGCTCACCAAATCCGCTACTTGCTGTTTGACAAATGCTTCTACTTCTTTACGCTCTTTGCGATCCAGCAAATCAACTTGATTGAGGATCAAGATGACTTTCTTGCCATAATCGCGTGCCAGTTCCAGGTATAGACGCTCGGTTTGTGCAAAAGCCTTCTTGGCCGAGAGCAGAAACAACACCAGGTCGCTGCGACTGAGAAACTGCTTGGCGATGCGCTCGTGGCGAGCAAATACCGAGCCAGTTCCGGGGGTATCGACAATCACCACACCGGGGCTGCCGGTATTGGGGTGTTTCCACTCCCGCACCGCATCTTTTTCTTTGAGTTCAGGATTGCGACTTTTCTGTTCGCCATAACGGATGATTTCGATGACTTCTGTGGTGGGCGTGATGCCTGTCGGCAGCATTTCATCGCCTAACAGGGCGTTAACAAATGTTGATTTGCCCGCGTTGAATTCGCCAACGATCACGACCATGAAGAACATATCGCGCAAATCATTAGCGTTTTGCAACAGGCGCTCTTTGTCAGTAGCCGCATCTTCTCCCAATGGGGCGATATGGTCGGCGATGGTAAACAGTAGTTTGACTTCGCGCTCTCGCAAGTCGGCAATGGGGCCTTCGAGTACGATATTGGTCATGTTTTCCTGTCAGTCCTTTAGCAAGCCAGAAAGCTTCTGTTGTAGCCCAACGACAGTTTGCTCGTGGGCTTCGAGGTCATGTTTCAATTGGTTCGTTTGATCCGTCTGGGTGGTAATCAACCGTGTAAAGGGCGATACAACATCGTGGCGTAGTTGTGTGCCGTAGGCGATTTGCTTTGTTGCGGCCCGTTGCAGGATATCTTGATATTCATCGTATAGATCGTCCATTCGCCGCTGATAGTTGGCCTTAATCATCCAACCTCGGATTGGTAGAAGGGCAAACCCGAGGAAAAGCATGACGATGATAATGACCAGATTCAACAAACCGCTACCGTTGGAGAAAATTGCGCCTGTCGCAATCAAAATTGCCATAATGATTACCACGAACATCCAAAAAGCCATCATGACGACGGTTCCGCGCAAAGCACGGTCAACACGCTCGGTCTGAAAATGCCCAGCTTTGGTGATGAGACTATCCAGATCATTGCGAATATCGCGCAGCGCCTTGCGATCATAACTCATCGGAGATTGGACTTTGCCGATGACCTTATTTTGCAAAGGTGCTGGGAGGTTGTCCATTTGCTGGCGTGTGTAGTCCACCAATTGGTCGATTTCTTCCTGATCGCGTCCTTCGATGGAGGGGCCAATGCGGTTAGCAATCTCCGGGATGCGTTGTAGTGCTTCGCGTACCTGGTGGCGCTCAAAGGCTTCTTGCCCTTGTGAACGGCGACGAAACCGGCGTATCAATATCCCTAGGCCAATGATTTCAAACATTCCGGCAAATGATTGGCCTAGCCCTCGTGAAACCTGGAAAAGTTCTTCAATGGCCTCGCACCCGTGACTGGTGGCTTCATTCCATTCTTTGCGAATGTCAGTGATACTCTTTTGCACCAGATTTTCGCGGTCACGAGTCGAGGCGTCAATCTGGGATTGGATATTCTCAGCGGCCTTGCTGTGTGAATTCAGCGCCGCCTGCGCTTCACGCACTTGCTCTATCGCAGCGGTAATGGCGTTGCGAGTGACCTGCAATGGTGTTTCCAGCTTTTGATGTACGCGCCGCGCATCGTCTAGAGTTTCCTCCAAATATTCCTCAACTTCGGCCAGCCCGCTTTCGTCCCAGATGATTTCATCGCGGGGTGCGTCGGGCGAATAGGCAGTCAGAGCTTGTTTGGCAGATACCAGCCAGATTGTTGACTCAATACCCAGATGCAGCCGTGATTGCTTCTCAGCAAAGTCTCGCACAGCCTCGCGGTCTTCTGGCTCCAATACATCTATCTGGTTGACGATGATGACCATGCGCTTACCATATTCCTTCAGCGATTGCATGAAAGCCAAGTCTTTGGCTGTAAGCACCTGGGTAGCGATCATCACCAGGAATACGATGTCGGCACGGTGTAGGAATTTTTGCGTTAGCTCATCGTGTTTTTCGAATACCGATTCCAGTCCAGGTGTATCAACCAGGCTGAGGCGCTGTAACAGCTCCGCTGGATAAAAAATTGTGCTGAGATTGCCCGTGCGGCTTTTTTGAAGAGTCGGCCCATGACGCAGAATGGCAATGTGGTCGGTGGTGGGCACGGGACCGACATCCAGTACCGCTTGGCCGAGTAGAGCATTGATGACGCTGGACTTGCCAGAGCTAAAAGGGCCGACCATCGTCAATAGGAAGGGGTGGTCGGCATGAAAAACTGCATCCCGCACTTGTTCGAGATAAGTGTCGGGCAGTTCATCCACTCGGCCTAGTGTAGTTAACAGCTTATTCAGCTCTTCATACTGCTCACGTCGTAAATCAGCGTAGCGTGCCAACCGCTTGCCCATTTCTTTGGATGCGCGTCTCGATTTGCTGGGCACTGGGTTGGCAGGTGGTAAGTCAATTGTTGCTTCGGTGTCTGCTGATGGCGTTTGCACCTCGACCGCAGGCTCAACATCATCGGCATTTGGGGGCTGCCGTTCAGCATTTGTATCCAAGTTGGTTTGTCCTGATTGATTCAAAGATCATTGTGAAAATAGTAGCACGCCACTGTTGTCCATTCAATATGCGACTGGTAGGATTGAGAGGTTGCTGTGTAGGGAAAGGTTAGGTGAATGTCTCTGAGTGTGCGCGGTGTCATCTTTGATATGGGGGGAACTTTGCTACATTACCATCCGCCCGGTGGTGAGTGGGAGGATATGGAGAAAGCCGGAGCGCAGGCTATGATCCGGATGTTAACTCAGCTGGGGCATGACGGCTTGCCGCCGCTGCCAGAAGCTGTGCAGCATTGCTGGGAGGCAATGCAGGTTGCATGGAAGGGGCTGCGGGATAATACCGACATGGCAACCATGACACTTGGCTACCAATTGCGCCAGGTGACAAATGGGTGGGGATTGATGCTGTCCGATGAAGAAATTCTAATTGCTGAACATGCCTACACCGCCGGGTCACAGGTCTATGTGCGGCCTTTCCCCGATGCACTTCATACGCTGCAAACGCTCAAGGAGCGTGGTTATCCGGTTGGGTTGATTTCCAACACGGTTTGGCCGGGAACAGCCCATCAGTATGACCTGATGCACTATGGACTGTGGCCCTACCTGGATTTTGCGTTGTTTTCATCCGATGTGCGGGCCTGGAAGCCATTTCCCAATATTTTTATACAGGCTGTACAGCGCATGCATCTTGCCCCGGACGAGGTGGTGTATGTCGGTGATAATTTGTTCTTTGATGTTTACGGAGCGCAGCAGGCTGGCCTGAAAGCGGTGTGGATTGAACAATCGCAGCGATGGTGGCCCCCAACTCTGGAAGTTAATGATATAATTCCTGAATTCACAATACAACAGCTTTCTGATTTGTTGTTACATCTGAACGGAGGAGCGTAGAACATTGGCTAAACGACGACGTGAAGAACGTGCCGCCCGTCGGCGCAAGCAGCAACAGCAGCAATTCATCGTAGGAGCCAGCATTGTTGGTGTCGTTATTTTAGTGGGTGCATTGGCTTATTACCTGATTTCCAATCGTGAGGCTTCTTTTCCAGACGAGATATTGACAGCCTACGAGGGCTTTGATCAATCCATGGCAGGTGAAGGCTATGCTGGTGTTTTGGGTAGTCCCGATGCCCCCATAGAAGTCCGCGAATTTTCTAGTTTTCTGTGCCCGGCATGTTTGAATTTGCAATCTGATATCGAACGATTGCATCCGTATATCGAAGAGGGCCAGGTGCGCCTGGTGTTCATTCCGATTTGGAATATTGCTGGCCCAGCGGCAGATCCCAGCGCCCGTGCTGCGATCTGTGCTGGTCAACAAGACAAATTCTTTGAGATGCACGACGTTATGTTCTATTGGCAGGGCCGTGAGAGCTACGGTGGCGGCCAGATCGAATCGGCTGCCGATCAGTTGGGGCTGGATACGGACGAGTTCTCTGATTGTTTTGACTCCAGCGATACTCGCCAACTGGTGCGTCAGGGCAGAGCCGAGTTTGACGGTTTTGGTTTCACGGGTACTCCCAGTGTTTTGGTCAACGGCCAGCGTTCAAACAATGTGATCGGTGATGTGGAAGCCCTATTGAATTGATGTAGGAAAATGGCGCACGAGTCACCACATATCATACTCGATGCCCACCAGGACATCGCCTATAATTACTTCGAGGCCGGACGCGACTTTCGGCAACCGGCCTTGAAGAAGCGCCAGCATGACAATTCGCCGGAGATACTCAAATCACGCGGGTTGGCAACCATTGGCTTGCCCGATGCGTTGCAGGGAAGGGTGGGAATTGTCTTTGCCACCCTGTATTCCACACCTGGCTGGTCAAGATTTCCGGCTAAAATCCGTTATAATTCTCCCCGTGAGGCCCACGAACAAGCCATGCGTCAGCTTGACTACTACCGGCGGCTGGTCGACTCAGATGACCGGGTGGTCTTGATCCAAACGCAATCAGATTTGCAAATGGTCTTGGCTTCTTGGGCAGAGGGCTGCGACGAAGCGGAACACCGTCTTGGCCTGGTGATCTTGATGGAAGGTGCTGATCCGATTCTGGAGCCACCCCAAGCTGAAGAATGGTTTGCGAAGGGAGTACGGATCATCGGCCCAGCTTGGTCGGAGACACGTTATGCAGGCGGCACGGGACGTCCA
The DNA here is from genome assembly GCA_965215855.1 of Aggregatilineales bacterium. Lineage (GTDB taxonomy): Bacteria > Chloroflexota > Anaerolineae > Aggregatilineales > J027 > J027. The sequence goes on from CBDCER010000003.1 coordinate 3,471,577, forward strand.
GGGCCATTGACTGATCTCGGCCACGAATTGTTGGAGGTCATGGCAAGCAATGGAATGATCCTTGATCTTTCGCATCTCGCTGAGAAAGCCTATTATCAGGCTATTGAGCGGTATGAAGGTCCGATGATTGCTAGCCACAGTAATCCCCGCCACTTTCTGGATAGCGACCGCATGTTATCGGACAAGATGATTGCACTGCTGGCTGAACGTGATGGCGTTATGGGATTGGTTCCTTACAATGGCTTTATGACTCCTGATTGGCGGCCTGGTGACCCGAAGAATCACGTGACGATTGAGCATTATCTAGATATGATAGACTATGTTTGCCAGTTGACGGGTAGTGCCCGCCATGTTGGGATCGGTAGCGATTGGGATGGTGGTTTTGGCAGCGAGTCTATTCCACATCCGTTTGATACAGTTGCCGATTTATGGAAACTCAATGATGCACTTTTAAATCGTGGATTTCAGGTGACGGATGTTCAGGCGGTTCTCAGCGGGAATTTTTTGAGATTATTGCAACAGGGCTTGCCTTCAAGTTAGAGTTTGGCGTAGTGATTTATGGCCCATCAGGAAACACGTGAACGTTTTGCTCAAATTGGGATTCTGGTCAGCACCTTGGGGCTGATATTGGCATTGATTGGCCTGTTCCCCTCCATTACCGGCGTAGAACCGCAGTCGGGTATTGGTGTGCTCCAAATCCTGGTCATTATTTTCGGCCTGACAATGCTAACCAGTGGGGCGTTGGTCTTCGTAAAGATTACATTCTATCCTTATTCGAGTCGCAACCTTGCCCAGGATATTGCGGTACGGTTGAGCTTAACGGGCTTGTTGATGACATTTGCCATTGGGTTGGCCGATGTATTTGGGTTTGGGTCGCATACGCCAGGTAACGAGGAAAATCTCCCTTATTTGGGTCCCTGGCAGGCGGCAGGCATGTCCATTGGCTTTGCGGTGGCGTCGTTAGGCGTTATTATCTTTGCGCTGATGGGGCCATCTGAAGATGATGGAGACGCTGGATAGACTTCGTCATTTGATGCAGCAGGCAGTGTGATAGAAAACTTAGCTCAAATGGCGTGTACGCTCGTTGATATTACCCCAAATGCCATTACTGCCGGTTGGCATACATCATTCCACAATGGAGCTGCGCGGGATTATCAAGGCCACATCGTGACACTACTGTGCCTCGAAGCGATAGCCAACCCGATGCTCGGTCACGATATAAGTGGGATTGGTAGCGTCTGGCTCAATTTTGCGACGTAGTTGGCTGATATAGACCCGTGGATAGTACAGGTCTTCACTGTATTCTCGGCCCCATACTTGTTCCAGCAGTTCACGTTGGGGCACAACTCGCCCTGCATTTTCAAGCAGAACCGCCAGTAGTTTGAATTCGGTCGGTGTCAAATGTCGTTTTTCTCCGCGTATGTGGACATGACGGTGTTGCAAATCAATGCGTAAATATCCATCGTCGTAACCACTCTCGGTTTCGCTCACTGACATCTGTGAGCGGCGGAGTAACGCCCTAACGCGAGCAACAAATTCCTTCATTCGGATGGGTTTGACGATATATTCGTCAGCGCCAGCGTTTAGCCCCTCCACGATGTCTTCTTCAGTGGTGGCTCGTGCGCTCAGGAGCATGATTGGCGTTTCGGCAAATTCACGGATACGCTGGCACATGGTCAGGCCATCCATAGCCGGCATCAGAATGTCAGCGATGACCAGGTCATATCGTTCATCATGGAACAGACGCAATGCCTCCAGACCATTGGTCGCCGTCGTCACCTGAAATCCTTCGCGTGTTAGCTTTTGATTGAGCGAGTCGCGGATTGCTTCCTCATCATCAACCACCAATATCTTCATTATGAAGCTCCTATCCAAATTCTGTTGATAGTGTAGCACCGGTACGCGTCTGGAACAAAGCAGATGGTTTCAACAGACTCTTGACAGCATCAATGCCGGTAGATTTTGACTGTGACAAGAAATCACTATAATCTTACAGTATCTTTTTTGTAGACTCGGCCACATAAATTGGAGGTTCCTCAAATGAAACGATCATTAAAAATCATTGTTGCTGTTGTGCTGGTGCTGACATTCATTGTGCCATTGACTGCCTTGGCGCAAGATGGCGGCGATGATGACGCTCCACGTATCGGTTTTTGGGATGAATGCCCCACGCCTGAGAATTTACCGGATGAGGTTAAGGTTGGCATTATTTTCGGACTGACAGGCAGCATTGCTCAGTACGGATCGCCGCAGCTCAACGGTGTTCTTTTGGCAGTGGACGAAATTAACGAAAGCGGTTATCTGGGCGATGCAACACTGGTAGCCCTCAGTGAAGATGGCGGTAGCGACCGTGAAACATCGATTGCAGCCATGACCAAATTGGTTGAAGAGGATGGCGTAGTGGCCGTCATTGGCCCGACGCTCTCCAGCCAGGCATTTGCGGCTGATCCTATTGCAGCTGAGGCGGGGGTACCAGTTATGGGTGTCAGCAACACCGCCAGCGGTATTACCACTATGAACGATGACGATGCACTGGATCAATTCATCTTCCGCGACAGCCTGCCCGAATCGGGTGTGATTCCGAATACGGTAGCTACAGCGGTTGAAATTCTGGGGATTGAAGAGGTTGCGGTGCTATATGGTGATGATGATGATTTCACTTATAGCGGTTATGAAGTTTTTGTCGGTGCGTTGGAAGACAACGGCATCACGATTTTGACGGAAGAGACCTTCGCTCGTGGCGATGTTGATTTCTCAGCACAATTGACCAATATCGTCGCTGAAGATCCAGATGCACTGGTTGTGTCGGCGCTGGCTGCCGAGGCTATCCAGATCGTGACACAAGCCCGCCAGCTTGGTTACGACGGTCCCATTATCGGTGGCAATGGCTTCAACACACCTGCTATCATTGCTGATGCGGGTGAGGCCGCCGAGGGTGTAATCGTGGGTGCGGCCTGGAATATCATCAATCCATCTCCCCTCAATGTAGCGTACAGCGAAGCTTACACTGAGACCTACGACGCGCCGCCGGATCAGTTCTCGACCCAGGCTTATACAGGAGCCTGGCTAATGGCAACAGCTATCCGTTGCGCTGATTCCGACGATTCTTCTACTATCCGTGATTCGTTGGCAGCCATTGAGGGTTTCGATAGCCCGCTGGGCGAATTCGCGTTTGATGAAGACCGTAACCCGGTTCATCCGCCTGTTGTTCAGATTGTTGACGGTGGCGAATTTGCAATCTTCGATGCCTCATACGCTGAGGCCTTCGAGTAAGATCAATAAACTTTCATCGGAGATGCTCCAGCAACGGAGTATCTTCCACCATTTTTTGAAAGATCGAACGAACAATATTTATGGACATCATCCAGCTATTAGGGCTTGAAGACGTTAATGTTTCGCAACAAATTGTGAATGCCATCTGGCTGGGCAGTATTTATAGCCTGTTTGCATTAGGATATGCTATTGTCTTCAGCGTCTTGGGCGTGCTAAACCTTTCGCACAGTGCCATTTTTATGTGGGGTGCATACATTGGGCTGACAGCTGCTTGTGGCGACACTATTTTCGATGGGCGCTGTGTAGAACTGGAACGCTCTATCTGGGCGGCACTTCCGGCTGCAATTATCGGCGGCGGTATAGTCGCCATCATCGTTGACCGTGTGGCATTCTACCCCCTGCGTCAACGCAATGCGCCGCGTCTTTCCCAACTCATCAGTAGTATTGGGGTAGCGATTGTGTTGGTGAATCTGGCTCAACTACGTTTTGGCGCCGAGCGCAAAGGCTTTCCGGTACAATCTGTGCCTAATCGACCTCTCGATATTCCCGATTTCCTCAACGTCAATTCGCCGATTGATTTGGCCCGATTAGGAGTCGCTTTCCGCATCCAGGATAGCAATATCACCATAACGCCCATTCAGGTGTCGGTCATGATTATTGCAGTGGTGTTGATGGTTGTTCTCAGCTATATCGTTGCCCGGACACGGTTGGGACAAGGAATGCGAACGGTGGCGTTTAATGCGCGGGTCGGCAGCCTGTTGGGTGTCAATACGGATAACATTTATATGATTGCATTTTTTATTTCAGGTGCATTGGCGGGTGCAGCAGGTGCGTTGTATTCGTTGGCCTACACGGTTCCGGTTGACCCGTTTATTGGTGATACCTATGCGTTAAAGGGATTGACTGTCATCGTTTTGGGCGGATTGGGTAGCATTCGCGGGGCGGTACTGGGAGGGTTTTTGGTGGCCGGGCTAGAAGTGTACGTCACCGCTGCCACTGAATATGGCTACCTGGATCAAGCTTTCGTTTTCCTGTTGTTCTTTATCATTCTGTTGGTTCGTCCACAAGGCATCCTTGGGCAACCTATCGAAGATCGAGCCTAGGGGAACGTCACAATGGATGCGCTATGGGACTTTCTGAACTCGGTCTTGCAGCCAGTTTTTGACGAAATCGCCGTCATTATTGATCCCCTCCTGAAAGAACTGGCTCCCCTCGGTCTGTCGGAACCTGTCATTCAGTTTATGCTAATTAACGCTATTCTGGGCATCAGTATCTATCTGACGCTTTATTGCGGCATGTTCTCGCTGGCAAATGCGGGTTTCATGGCGGTTGGGGCTTATGTCAGTGCCATCCTCACCACGCAACATGGAGCCAGTTATGGCGAAGGGTTGCTGTATGGCATGATCGCAGCAGGTATTATCGCCATTCCAGTAGGGTTGCCGGTCCTACGTTTGAGGAATATTTACCTCGCCATCGCTACTATTGGCTTTGGTGAAGTGGTGCGCTTGATAATTCTCAACTTCGACAAACTGGCGATCAATCTCCGTGATTCGGCGATCTATTCACCCATAGTCCGCCCTGTTTTGGAAGTGCTGGTTGAGGATGTCGATGCCAGGCGGCTCCGCATCACCTATGGGCCACAGGGTATCACACGTATTCCTCGCACCACCGAAACCTCCCACATCATTGTCTTTCTGGTTGTTACATGTTATTTCCTCTATCGCTTTCATCATTCGCGCATGGGGCGGGCGATGGCAGCCATCCGACAAGATGAAAAAGTTGCCGCCAGCCAGGGAATTAACGTGGTTTTCTATAAAAATGTGGCGTTTTTCATGGGGGCATTGCTAGCAAGCGCCGCTGGTGTTTTCAATACGCACGCTATTGGTATAGTGGAACCAGGTGCATTTGATTTTAACCGTGCAGTGAATATCTTAGCTTATGCTGTCTTGGGTGGTCTGGAAAACTGGGTTGGCCCTATTTTAGGCGGCTTGACACTGACTGCCCTACCTGAAGTTTTGCGCGAAATGAAGGAATATAACGGTGTCATCACCGGTACTATTCTATTGCTCATCATTGTTTACATGCCGGGTGGCCTCACCAGCTTGTTTCGCCTCTCTTTTTGGACTGAGGGCGGCAGTTTCGAGACCGCCAAACGCATTGCGCTGGCAGGTATTATTATGGTGATTCTGGCAAATTTGCTGCCCTATCGTCGGGTCGAGACCGCCGAAAGTCGCATTTTGGGGTACGAGGTCTTGAAGCTCTACGGCAATCTCATCATCGCCACTATCTTCATATGGATACTCTATATTCCCCAGAATCCGGCGGGCAATTACTATTCGCGGCCGTTGACAGCGGTAGCAATAGGAATGATCCTGCTTTTTGTCGGTTTTGCTGCAACCAACACGCTCGAAAATATTACGACTGGTTATTATGTTCAGTTGCTTGGGATGGGATTGGGCGCTGTGGCGGGTCTGATACGCTATCCCCCAGAACAAGCCATTGAGGTAAGTGAATAATGGCTGGCTTATTGGCGCTGCGGGCTGTCACTCGCCATTTTGGTGGTTTGGCGGCACTTAGTAATGTCAATATGGACGTGCCCGAAGGACAGATTGTGGGCCTGATTGGGCCGAATGGTGCGGGCAAAACCACGCTCATTAATTGTATCAGTGGCCTGGATCATCCTAACTCTGGCGAGATTCGATTTGTCAATACGAAGATACACCGCCGCGCCCCACACCGGATTACCGCGCTGGGTATGGCACGAACCTACCAGAATATCCGCCTATTTGGCGATATGACAACCTTGCAGAATATCATCATTGCTCAACACCAACAGGGCAAATCCACGTTGCTGCATTCCTTGATCCAATGGCCTGGTCATTGGAAAGAGGAGAAGCGGATTCGTAGTCAGGCACGGCAATATTTGGAGGATTTTGGCCTGGGAACTGTTCTTCATGTTCGGGCCAGTAATCTGTCGTATGGTGACCAGCGCCGCCTGGAGATGGCACGGGCGCTGGCGACTCGTCCGCGTATGGTGCTGTTAGACGAACCCACCGCTGGTATGAATGCAATTGAAACTGAACAATTAGGTAGCCAAATCCTGCGAATGCGAGAAGGTGGTATCACTGTTTTGGTGGTAGAACATGATATGGCACTGATTTCACAGGTATGCGACACAGTGTATGTGTTGAATTTTGGGGAGATCCTGGCATATGGCACACCAGATGAAATCAAGCAGAATCCAGCTGTGATTGAAGCCTATCTGGGGAAAGAAGATTAGCTGATGACTACGCCGCTGCTCGATATTCAGGAATTGGAAGTACGTTATGGTGCTATTATTGCCTTGCGTGGCATCAGCTTCCGGGTGGAAACTGGTCAGGTTGTGAGCTTGATTGGGGCCAATGGCGCAGGCAAGAGTACAACACTCAATACACTCAGTGGCATTATCAAACCGCATAAAGGGGGGATTCACTTTGATGGGAGAGACATCACCAAATGGCGACCAGATCGTGTGGCGGGCTATGGATTGGTGCAGGTTCCTGAAGGCCGGCAGGTAATTGCGACGATGACTGTTCAGGAAAATCTGGAAATGGGTGCTTACGCTCGCGCTGGTGGCTGGTCAGGCGGTTTGCTCAATCCTCAAAAACGGCAACAAAAGCACCATGACATTTCTGCTGATATTGCGGCTGTCTTTCATCGCTTTCCACGCCTGAAAGAACGTCGGAACCAAAAAGCTGGATCATTGAGCGGCGGTGAACAACAAATGCTGGCTGTCGGGCGGGCGCTGGTGGCACATCCTAAGCTGATGATGCTGGATGAGCCTAGCATGGGTTTGGCCCCAGTGTTGGTCAATGAAGTATTTGACATTATTAAAGACATTAAAGCTGAGGGCAAAACAATCCTGTTGGTCGAGCAAAATGCCCGCAAGGCTCTGGAAGTGACTGATTATGCTTATGTGCTGGATCGTGGACGAATTGCCAAAGAAGGCGAATCGGAAATGCTACGCAATGATGAGGAGGTGATCGAAGCCTACCTCGGGTGACGTTTTCCATCCCCATGCTCTTCCCCAATGCTTTCAATGGTTATTATGGAAGGTTTGTATTTCGTTGAGTTTCGGCGAATTCTGGCTATTCGATGCTATCATGAATATAAGGATCGACCATTCGTTTAGCTATGTGTGTGGAGTTGAGTATGGCAACTATATCTGCACAAAATGTTGATATTGACATTGAGGCTGGCTACTGGCGTTTGTACCAGCAGTCGGATCGTCTGATACCACCTCTGCTTTTCGAAGCCATTCACGGATCGGGCCTATTGCAATACAAATCTACTTTTGGTCAGGAGATTGGATTACCCGGCAATCGTTTAGCAACAACTTATGTTAGGGCAGTAGTGGTCGGGTATAATCCAAAATTGTCTCGCTGGTTGCTGGGGTTGCATGTATCGAATACGCCTGAAGAAAAGCCACGCTGGGTTCAACTTGTCCGCTGGCCCCAAGCTTTGAATAAGAAACATGCTGACATGGCGCAAAGTGCGGGAAGGGCACTGGCTGAGTATATTGGCTGTCCACTAAAAGTCTTCGGCACGAAGAAAGTTAGTACAGCCAATGTCACCGGGCCAATAGAAAAACATGAACGTATGGACATGCATCCGTCTGATGTCAGACGTTCTGCTAAAAAGGTGAAACTTCCTATCGAGTGTGAAGGGGTGTGGTTGGGGCCAGGTCGCCATGATGGCCTGACGCTCCGCAATAACCATGCTGGCGGCAAACATGATGCCGGACAAGTCACGCCTGCCTATCAACTGTGTGAAATTAACCCGAAGAAGAAAACGGTCAAGATGGTTCCACCTACCGGCTTGTTGAGTGCGTTCTTTGGTGGTCTGCGAGGCCGTGAGATCGAATTTGAATCCATCCGTAATATCGAGTTGCGCCATGTCATCGAGACCACCTCTGCAGCGCGGCGCGGTGAGGCTGATGGCATGTTAGTTGAGATATCAACGACACATCGCTATTGGCGGGTGTACCTGACTTTGCGTGATGAAAATGTGTTGTTGACGATGACCTCGCACAGTACGAGTAGCGATCTGACACGGCATCGTGTCACGGGTGGGGCAGCACCATCGGCCACTGAAAGTTATCATACCAGTGTGCAATATTATCGGGAACTGGAAAATGACCAGAAATGTAGAGAGGCCGCGTGTCAATGGGCCGAACAAGCAGCAGTTGTGCTTGCCGCGATGATCGGTCGCCCGTTAGTGAAAACACAGGTTGGTCAGGAAATGGATCGGTACGAAGAACTGTATTAGGCTGCCATCAACGCTGTAGATGGTGGATTCCATCAGCACTGGCAACGATCACGTCGGTTGCCAGTCCCAGGAATAGTCCATGTTCTACCACTGCTGCCAGCTTATCCAGGTGAGCGGCGATTTCAGCAGGGGTAGGCATTGGGCCAAATTGACAATCCAGAATATAATTTCCCTGATCTGTGGTAAATGGGCTGCGGTCATCGTTGGTGCGTAGATTCCACTGCGCTCCCAATTGTTCTAGAACAGCGGTTTGTGATTGCCAGCCAAATGGAATGACCTCGACTGGTACAGCAAAGTGAGTTCCCAATGCTGGTGATAACTTGCTGTCATCTACCACGATGATTTCACGACGGCTGGCCTGTGCCACAATCTTCTCGCGTAATAATGCGCCCCCACCACCTTTGATTATATCCAGATTTGGGGAAACTTCGTCTGCGCCATCAATGGTGAGATCAATCACTGGATGCTGATCAAACGTCGTCAGCGTAATGTTGAGTTTGCGAGCCTCCTGCTCGATATAACGCGAACAGGGAATGCCGACAATATTGTGCAATTGACCTTCTGTCAGCAATTGCGCGATACGCTGCACAGCAAAAATGGCGGTGCTGCCATGTCCGAGACCGACCACCATGCCCGACTCGACGAATTCGACGGCACGTTCCGCCGCCATTTGTTTCAATTTTGCACTATTCATCAAGGTTCTTCCTTACAGGCGCGGCGGTGTCACACCCTGCTGGCCCTGATATTTCCCTTTGCGATCTGCATACGATACTTCACACAGCTCATCGCTTTCGTAGAACAAGAGCTGGGCAATGCCTTCGTTAGAGTAGATGCGAGCTGGTAGTGGGGTCGTATTGCTGATTTCCAGTGTCAGATAGCCTTCCCACTCTGGTTCCAGCGGGGTGACGTTCACAATCAGACCGCAGCGTGCATAGGTGCTTTTGCCGACGCAAATCGACAGGGTATTGCGCGGAATACGGAAGTATTCGACTGTGCGGGCCAACGCAAACGAGTTCGGCGGGATAATGCAAGCGTCACCTTTAAAATCCACAAAAGAAGACGTGTCAAAATGTTTCGGATCGACAACCGCGCTGTTGACATTGGTGAATATTTTGTATTCGTCGGCGATGCGAATGTCGTAGCCGTAGCTGGATAGGCCATAACTGACCACCCCATTACGCACCTGTCCTTCCACAAACGGCTCAATCATGCGATGTTCGAGTGCCATCTTGCGTATCCAATGATCGGGTTTAATTGCCATTCCATGCTCCAAGATGCAGTGTGTTTCCAAGGTTGGTAGCGGCTTCCACAAGCCAGGCTTCTGCTTGTTGAAGTGCCTCTTCGAGTGTGCAAACTTGTGGGACAATGCTCCACGCCGCGGAGATTCCCCACTGTTGCAACTCGCTGACTTTGGCAGTGACAGCTCCAGCGAAAGCGATGACCGGAATCTGGTGACGAGTGGCGAGCTGTGCAATGCCGAAAGGAGCTTTTCCGCCGCCAGTTTGATTATCCAACTTGCCTTCACCTGTGATGAGCAAGTCAATGTCGCCAACCGCCAGCTGGCGATCATAGCTGCAAGACTGGATAAGCGCCAACACTCCTGATACCAGTTCGGCTCCGGTCCCTGCCATTAAACCTGCACTAAGGCCGCCCGCCGCACCGGTTCCTGGCATGTTCCGTATATCTAGCCCCACATCGCGCTGGATGACATCGGCATAGTGCGCGAGATTGGCTTCCAGACGGCGAACCGTAGCGGCATCAGCGCCTTTTTGGGGGCCAAATACGGCAGCCGCTCCATCAGGTCCCAACAATGGGTTGTCTACATCGCACAATACGCGGATTGTAACGCCAGCCAGCAATTCTTGGAGAGGCGTGAGGTCGATGTATGCTAGTTGGTGCAGTGTGCCGCCACCAAAGGGAATCGGATCCTCTCCTGTGTTGTTTAGCAACCGTGCTCCTAATGCCTGTAAGCATCCCGCCCCACCATCCACGGTGGCGCTGCCGCCAATGCCGACCAATATTTCGGTAGTGCCGCGCTCAATGGCATCGCGGATCAATTGCCCGGTGCCGAAAGTCGTTGTCCGCAAGGGATCGCGTTCTTCAATGAGTTCAATGCCGGACGCTCGCGCCATCTCAATCAGTGCCATCTGTCCTGCCAAGCCATACTCGGCCCGAACGTTTGCTCCTAGTGGCCCAGTGACATCCAGCGATATACGTTCGCCATGGTTTGCGCTTAACCAAACATCGAGGGTTCCATCGCCGCCATCAGCCAGCGGCATCAAAATTGTCTCGCAATCCAACAAGCTTTGTTTCAAGCCAGTGTCAATTGCTGCAACCGCTTCGAGTGCTGTCAGGCTGCCACGAAAGGCATTTGGGGCAATTGCAATTTTGCGTGTCAATTCAAAACCACCTCAGTTATAGTTAATAAGCCCTATCATAATGCGAATCCGAGTCAGGTTGAAGATGCAATCATCACCACAGGAAAGCTGGCAGAAATTCAAAGAGCAGAACATTCCTAAGCTATCGCGGCGGCGACGCTGGCTGGCTGGTTGCTTTACGAGTTTGATTTTGTTTGTGTGTATGTTGATTGTGTTGCCGTTTTTACTGCCGTTGGCTGGCCCCGATCCTCGTAATCCCCACGCATTGGCCGATCCAAATGGCGCATTCATCACTCTGGATGATTATCAAATATACTATGTACACTTGCCAGCGGACGGGGAGACGGTATTGCTATTGCATGGTTTGGGCGGTTCGACATTGACCTGGCGTGAAACCTTACCAGCATTACAAGCAGCAGGCTTCAATACCTATGCGCTAGATTTGCCGGGAGCCGGACTTTCTGAAAAAGGACTAGAATTGGACTACAGTCACCCGGCCATGACCCAGTTGATTGTTGCCTTTCTTGATAGACAAAACATTGCTCGCGGTCATATCGTTGCGCACGCAGTCAGTGGCAATATTGCGTTGATGTTGGCCCAGGTACATTCACAGCGTGTGAGCAGTCTGACGCTGGTGGCTCCGACGATCATCACCGATGCACCGCCCAAAACCCCTTCCATCCTGCTTGATCTCCCTTTCTTGATACGCTGGATTCGGGTAGCATCCCATTATTTGGTACCAGAAATCGTAGGCGATCAACTTCGCAGCGCCACTGTGCAAGATGATGTGGTAACGGATGATTTGATTCAGAATTATTCGCGGGTGCTATATACGGAAGATTGGGATCTTGCTGCTGTTGGGATGTTGCGCGACAGCTATCGGAATGCTTTGTCTGAGCCACTGTCCACGATAGAAATCCCTGTGTTGCTTTTATGGGGGGCGGCTGATGGTTGGGCATCACCTGAAGGTGCAAACAATCTGGTGGGCGAATTTCCGGATGGGCAACTTCATAAGTTCCCCAATGTGGGCCATTTACCTATGCATGAAGCCCCAATGGCTTTTAACACTGTTCTTATAAACTTTTTGGATAATAGAGCGGAATCGTTGCAAGAATGAAGAGGTAGAAACTGTATGCCAGCATTTCAAATCGGTCAGGACGCCCCAGATTTTACTGCGAAAACAAATTCCGGACGGGAATTTCAGCTTTCAGATTTCAGGGACAAGAAAAATGTGGTGCTAGTAATTTACCCTGGTGACCAAACTGCTTCTTGTACCCGGCAGCTATGTGCCTTTCGTGACGAATTCCCTCGTTTTCAGGATGCAGAGACTGAGGTGTTTGGGATCAACCCAGCCAGTGCCGAGAGTCACCAGCGATTTGTTGATAAGAATGGGTTTCCTTTTGACCTCATCGTAGATGAAGGCCGCCAGATCGCTAGGAGCTATGATTCTGTGATGTTGATGGGTTTTGTCATTAAACGCACTGTGATTGCTATCAATAAATCGGGTAAAATCGTGTTGTTCAAACGAGGTTATCCAACTAATGATGAAATTTTAGATGCTTTGAGACAGTCGAATAAAGGTGAATAACCCAGGAGGTAGCTTGTGGAGCGTACATCAGTACAGTCCAGCAACCTTGCGTCAGTGGGGTACGATTCAAGAACACAGACGTTAGAAATTCAGTTTCAAAACGGTAGAGTCTATCAATATTTTGATGTTGCGCAGGATGTTTATAGTGGGCTTATGAAAGCTGCATCGCATGGAAGATATTTTCTTGCCAATATCAAAGGCATGTACGATTATCGCCGCGTGAGATAGTGGATAAATTCCGATACAACATTTGGCCGGACAACAATGTGGCTACATTTCGGGCGTATCATCTTCCTGCACTAAATGAGCGTAGAGCGCTCGGACGGTTTCAATCGAGCGATGCCCCAGTAGTGCTTGAATATCTTCCAGCGAATGGCCGCTTTGAATGAGTTGAAGCGCCCGCCAGTGCCGAAAATCCTGGGGAGAGACATCGGGTAACCCAACAGCTCGTGCCGCCCGTCGCACTACGCGCCAGGCCACAATGCGACTCATCCGACTGCCATCGTAACGTGGGTCATGGCTGATGAACAAGGGATATTCCACATCTGTTGGTGTTATATCACGACGTTGTACATAATCTCGAATTGCTGGTAGGGCGCTTTTCAGATTAAGTTGATAACGATGGCCGCTTTTCCCGATGACGTCTACATTGATTACGGATCTTGCACTCATGTTATGTCTACTAAACGCGCCCACATCCAGACTAAGCAATTCGCTGATGCGACCACCTGTCTCAGCCAGGCAGTGTAGCAAAGCCCGATTGCGAAGCCGCGTGAGTTCCCAACGTTCGAGGCGGTGACTTGCGCCGGGTTTCAGCATAGATTTGGGTGGTTTTTGTGTATCGTAGTAGCCAACAACTGCTGCTAGGTCTTCGATTGGGCTAACTGCTTTTTCATCGTCACGGTGCTGCGTTTTCAGTCGATCCCGAACCAAGCCACTGACTTTGGCGACTGGGAATTCAGGGGATAGCCACTCGTGTTGTTCCATAAACTGAAGCCAGTGTTGCACGCCAGCCACTCGTAATTCCACTGTTGCCAGCGCATAAGGACGCCGGTCATTGCCGGAACCTGGCGACATCAACCACTCGGCAAATTGCAGCAACAGGGGGGTGTCGCTTTCGGAAAAGACAGTTGGCGACAGTTCTTGTGGTGTGGCGAATGTGTGCCGATGAACGGCAAGCTCCTGGCTACGGTCTGCCAGAAATGTAAAGAATAGCTCAATTGAGCGCATATATGCCGACAATGTATGGCTGGATTTCAGGTCAGCCCGATTGATATATTGACGGAAACATTCATCAAGCGTAGCAGGTTGGCTCAAGTTCGTTTTCCTTATTCGGCTGCGTCCTGCGGAACGTCGGTAGGTGTGTCAGTGGGCAAGGTAGCCGCTGGTAGTTGTAACCAATAGATTTCGGATCCAAACATCGTATGTACAAACAGGCGCATGTCGGGGCTGATGGAGAGGCCTGCTAAGGGGGCGGCCAGCTCTGACCAAAGGACAATTTCAACGTCAACATTCGTGCAGCCACCCTGATCTCGACAGTGTTCTGCATCTACGCGCCCCACAATGCCGCGTGTACCCAATGAATAGGCGAAATATAGCAAGCCGTCTGGCCCCATGACAAGATTGGTGGTATTTTGCAGTCCACTCACTAACGGTTGCATATCATCAGCAGTCAATATTGCATCGTCAGGGACTTCAAACCACTCGATTGCGCGGCGGGCGCTGCCATTGTTTGCCACATAAACAAAATCATCATCAACAATGATACCGGTTGGATTGCGGAATCCTGTCGCTATCGTGCGAATATCACCCTCGCGTGTTATGTTAATCACGTCGTCGGCACGAAGTTGTGTCAGGTAGAAAGAATCGTCATCGGCGGCGGCTAATCCCCAGGGAGAAGCCAATCCTTCGGCAATATCCACCCGTGCTGGTGATTGAGAGGTGTCAATTCGAGACAGGGTGCTGCGTTGAAAATCGGCAGCCCACAGCACCGGCCCGTCTTCTACATACATACTGTGGGTATTTTGAACACCGGATATATAGGTGATTGTTGTCCCGGTCGTGTCGTCTAAACGATAGATGGTGAAATCACCTGCACAGCCCGTGTAGAGAAATCCATCGTGCCAGAAGATGCCATTGGGACGCTGAACGTTGCCAGTGATGATTTGCAGGTCCGTTTGTAGAAATGGCTCTATCGTCGGTGTAGAGCCGTCCTGTGGGTGTAAACTTGCGTTGAGCGAATCCCCATTCGCCGCGAAAGCCATTGACGTTGCGATTCCGAAGGCGATAACGACTGTCATGATAATAACGATGATTCGATACCAATTATTGCTCTGTTCCATATATACATCCTCACAGTAAAATCACATCCGCTCAAAATCCTACCACCTGACGGGAATCTTGACCACATTTTCGGTTGACGGTGGGGATGATACGCGTAAAGACCCAACCACTATGCAATGGACATGGGATCCCAGCAATTATCAGGGAATCGGTAGAGATGCACGATTGTGAATGTATTCTATCTATGGGTTATCCTTGCGAAAAAATGGCCTTGTCAGCTTGATTCGAGATATTTGGGCAATGTCTCATTCTACATTCAGTGTTTTGCGATTAGATTTCAACACCAAGTTTGCCCAATATCCTTATATTTGATCTCTAGTGAACTATTGATAACTCATAGATCAATACCTTCGCCAAAAACGAGGGATTGAAAGGGCTTTAGTGTCGTGTAAAGTTGTCTACATAAACCGATGAAGACAAAAAGGCATGACGAAAAAAGCCCATGATTGATATTGTAACACTATTGCTCTGCTTTGAGGTACACCTATCACCAACAACCCTACGACAAATGAGCCGGATTATCCCAGCCATACTGGCGATGACAGGGCGGGTCACGATGCTGGGTATCTCACGATGGACAGATAAAGGGGGGAGCTATCGGACGATACAGCGGTTGTTCCACACAGTGCTACCGTGGGCAGAGATGCACTGGGCATTTTTTCGCCAACACGCCCTCAATCCGGAAGATGAGTACCTACTGGCCGGCGATGAATGGGTCGTGACAAAATCGGGCAAGAAGACCCATGGGGTGGATCGCTTCTTTTCAGGATTGTACGGCAAACCCGTGCCGGGCGTGGCATTCTTCGGACTATCACTGATAAGTATTGAGGAACGGCAAGCCTATCCAGGCATGGTGGAGCAACGGGTACGCAGTGAGGCTGAGAAAACGGCAGCCAAAGCCGCCAAGAAAAAGAGCAAGAAGAAGCGGAAAAGAGGCAAGCCCGGGCGTCCTAAGACCCAGGTGGAGTTGCCCCCAGAACTACAGCAGATTCAAGGCATGGTGCAGCGACAATTGGCACTGATCAAGGACACGATTCAGGTGACTTATCTGGTGTTGGATGGTAAATTCGGCAACAACAATGCCCTGCAAATGACCCGGCAATGTGACGTGCATTTGATCTCCAAATTGCGTCATGATGCGGCGTTGTATATACCCTATGTTGGCCCACAATCTAAATATGGTCAGCGTCGCAAATATGGTGATAAGCTCAACTATCATGCCATCCCGTCTGACTATTTGAAGGAAACCACCCTGGAAGATGGTATCCAAACCCAGACCTTTCAGGCAACATTGCTTCACAAAGACTTCGCCCAACCCCTCAACGTCGTCATCATCGTCAAAACAGACTTGAAAACAGGAAAACAGGCGCGTGTGATTTTGTTCAGCAGTGACCTCAGCCTATCTTATGAGCGCTTGATTGACTACTACAGCCTACGCTTCCAGATTGAATTCATCTTCCGCGATGCCAAACAGCATTTCGGACTGGAAGACTTCATGAACGTCGCCGAGACAGCGGTCACCAATGCCGCCAACTTGTCTTTCTTGATGGTCACGCTCTCCCGTATCCTACGCCGCCTCCTTTTCCCTGATTATCCGGATGCCAGTATCCTTGATCTCAAAGCCCGCTTTCGTGGTCGCAAATATGTCGCTGAAACATTAAAATTACTTCCGGAAATCCCTGATCCTATTTTATTGGATCGTATCTTTTACACGGTGGCGTCTCTCGGTGCTATCCATACCGTTGCGTGCCACTCCGCCTCGTCATAATTTGGCGAAGGTATTGATAGATAGGGTAATGTTTCTGTTTTACCGATAGGTGGGGCGTTGGGTTGAACTGTTGCCAGGAAATGTGGGGCTTCGACACATAAATTCACGCGTGCTGTATATATTCAAAGCGTAAATAGTGATCAGCAATCTTTATGATGTCGCCACTTCTTAAGAAATATGCCTCGGATTCACCCAGAAGTGCCTCATTAACCTGTATACCCGTGCTGGAATGGCAAATGAGGCAATGGCCTTGATCTGTCCACTCAATAGAAAAATGGACGCGATTAATTTCGGTACCCAATAACACAATATCATTAGAATACTTGCGTCCGCCCAGCAATCTTGGCTTGTCGAGTGGTATTATCCGCAACTGCTGGCCTCGGTGAGCCATGACTAACCAATACATGACATCAGGATGGGTTTGCATGGAGTTTTTGAGCAGAGATGCTACCAAAACATCATCAATGATGGCTTGGGCAGCATCTTGCTCAGTAACATCCGGACTTTGATGAACCTCGGCTAGAAGATCGCTAAACACACCATCGACCATTTTGCCCAGATTTCGCCAGAATTGTTTCGCATCTGATTCAAGTGCTTGATCTTGCCGGGGCGTGGAGTAGGGGCTTTTGTAGGTTTGAAAGCGTTGCCAGAGATTCTTGAAACTGGATGTGACGCTGTCGAGTATGTCTTCAAAATCAATGCGGAGTGTCTGGGATAAGAACTCGTGGGCATCCTCGTAGCTGACCATATAAGGCAGTATGGCGTCGGGATGGACCAGGGTTTCGGTCTCGGTGGGCAATTTATAGACGGGTACGTCACCAGGAAGTAATTCGACGTCGTCGGGGACGATGAAGAAGTATTCGCGGGTTTCGTCTGTGAAAAGTGTGGGCATGATAGAATTTGACCCTATTTATTACTCCAAATCCCATACATAAACAACACCCTCATCTCCCCCTGTTACTAGATGTTTTCCATCTTGGGTAAAATCTAAATCCCAAATACGTTTTTTGTGCGGTGAAAACAGCAACTTTCGTTCACCATCTAGTAGGTTGCTTGTGATAATTGCTCCAGTTGACATGCCAAAGGCTATATGCTCGCCATCTGGATGAAAACATAGAGAGAAGTACTTTTGTAGTCTGTCATTAAATCTATCAGGTAGATGTCTTTCCCCCTTCTGTAAATCCCAAATAAAGATCCCCTTTCTTATGATTGCTAAATAGCGATCATAAGGATCAAAAGCCATCCAACGGAGACCAAGCGGGACCTCTTTGATTTCTTGAGTTGCCGATTGTTTAAGATCATGAATTATTATGCTGTCGGATCTCGCTATGGCGATTTGGGTTCCGTCAGAACTGATTGCGGCAATAGGGTGTTTAGGCAAACTGGAGGGTGTTGTGTCCTCAAATCGCCATACTAATTGTTGTGTTCCAGTGTCCCATAGCTCAATGCGTTTCCCTGCTATAAGCAGGTGATTTGTTTTCTTCGTAGAATCCAACCAATTGTAGTCAATATTTTGTGTTGTAAACTCTATTAATTTCTTTTGCTCAAAAATATATAAAGTGGCAGGTGAAGCCGAAGAGATAAATACAGCAGCATTTTGCGTGCAACAAGCTTTCTTTATTGTTCCGTGTTGCATAGATGTGATAATATCAACTATTTCTAGGCTATCTAATGACCAAAGAGTTAAATTCGGAGTATTTTGAAAACTGCCTTGTCCAACCAAAATATTCTGACTTTTTCCACATACATCAAGGCTGATAATAGCAGCTTTGTTTTGAGATTGTAGTACATGATTAGGTTTGTACATGGCGCATTTCCTTACAAGTCCTCAACGTTTTTGAATCTTTTCATAGTCCCTCTATCGTCAATCGAGAGACGGTCTTCAGATACATATTTGCTGGTAAATTCAGGCGTCACGAAATCCTGATCACCATAGTGGTATTGTTCTCCACCATGTTCACTACCTTTGCCTCGATTAAAATGCTGCGTTAAGAGCTGAAGGTTGGTTATATCTATAGCATGCTGCCATCTTTCTTGGTCGCTTGATTTGTAACCTTCATCAACCCAATGGAATGCTACAGGTGTGTCGTGATCGACTTCATAATGCATGTGTTTATGAATACCTTGCATACCCCCATCTTGATACCAAGTTGCGACTTGATGTGCAGAAATGCCCGGATTGATTAATTGTTCCATTTCTAGTTCGCTGATAATGTTTTCAGCTTGGTCAATATCTCCTTGTTGGACGCTATCAACTAACTCTAAAATGAATTCCCGCTCAATTCTCTCAAATTCACTATCTCTAAATTGTGTTCGAACATTACTCCAACCACTGCCACGTCCAGTGTAGAGATTGTAGCGAACATCGTAATTATCAGGTAATTCTCGGCGATCAGGAACATCTACTAGTTTTGGCTGTTTTACAGTATTTTCATCAGTTGCCTGTGTTGATTTGATAGTAGTACGCTGCACAAATGATAAATTATAATCCCATGTTGTGCCACCATCAACTATCTGGATACTTTCAATATCCTGTTGTTCGTTGCTCACCTGAGAAGCTATCTGTTGTGCTTCATCTCTAGTAATTGAGTCTTCATCTCGGTGTTCCGGTTCCTTGGTTCGAATAGAAGTAAGTGCAACACCAATTTTCTGGTCTTTGTCTTCATCACCAGTATTTGGCCCTTCTGTGTCTTCTTCCTCGCCGCCAAGACCCATACTCTTCAGCAGGCCTTTCGCTTTATCGACCAGCCAGCCAATCGCCTCATCCAGGACACTTTCTACCATACCCTGAACGCCCTTCACCGCATCAGCAACTTTATCGGGCAGGCCACCCAACCCCAGCAAATCGGCCAGGAAGTCAATGACAACCGGCAGCACACCCGCCAGTGTCTTCTCAATGGCCGCTGCCATGCCGCCGATGTTGCCCGCAATAATATCCTGGATGCCACCTACAATCGTCTCGATGAGGCTGAAGATTTTTGCGGCGTTCTCAAAGAGCCAGTTCAGGACTTTATAAATGGCCTCAATTGCCTGCACAATCGCGCCCGCCGGGTTCAACATGCCAATGATACGCATGGTGACTTGTTTGATCAACGTCTCAATAACAAAATCAATGGCGGTTTGCAGGATAGTGTCGAGAATGTCTTTGGGATTGATCTTATCTTTGATCCACTCGAAGATGCCGGCTGGCCCCTCAGCGATAAAGGTCGAAATCACTTCCCAAGCCTGTTCAATCAGGGCAACGTTTTCTTCGCCGACGTGTTTGGCAATCAACTGCCGAATCTTGGCCCAGCTAATGCCCATGATTTGCAGGAAGAAGGTGATGATACTCTTTAGCGAGAAATCACTCGGAATCTCGATGCCGACACTGTCCATTCTAGCGAACAGCCACTTGATAAGGCCATCCAGCAAGTGCGTGCCGATGTTGTTGAAGAACATCTGGAACCCTTGTTTAAGGGCTTCCATCAAGTTGTTGGCGAAACCCACCGGATCCTCGGCAATAGAGTCAATGGCGCTCTTGATACGATTGACCACTGCCCAGAAGGCAGCTGGGACAATGCCGACCAATTCCAGCAAGCCATTGATAATGAACTTGGCCGGGTCTTCAAGGAACGTTGTAATTGCGTCGGCAATCTTACCAACCAAACCCTTCGCTTTTTCGCGTAGGCCATGGACTTCCTGGCGCACTTCCTGGACAGCGTTCGAGGCCAGGTTTATCAATTCTTGATTGAAGTTGTCGCGGGTTTCGTTGACGCTTTGGCTAAGGCCATTCAGTTTCTCATCAAATTTGGCCCGCTCTTGAGTTGCCCACTCTTGCAGGTTGGCTGGCAATTGGTCATAAAGGGTGTTGATATCCTCGCGGGCTTTTTCAATGATGGCATGGGCTGACGCGACGATACCGTTGACCTCGGTAGAGATTTCGCGGAGCAGATTACAGACTCCATCACCGAAGTTTCTTTCGGCATTGTCATAGGCCTCGGTGGCCCAACCGGGTAAGCCAAATGTAGAGTCCCACCATTCTACGACGTCACCTAACACGCCGGAATGGCGCTCTTCAATTTTTTCTTCAACAACCCGTAAATCATCTTTGAATTTTTGGGATAAATCACCAATCCCTGCGTCCCATTTCTCTCTTGCTTTTTCAGGGACTTCTTTCATCAAATCGTCAACACTCGATTGGGCATTGCTGTAAATGGTGTTCGCTTGTTGCCCAACCTGCTGGCGCATCTGCTCTTCAGAGCCGACCATTTCATTTTGTTGACCGCCGACGTTGGTAACCGTTTGCGCTCGTGATTCTTGCAGGGATTGTAAGGCTTGTGCTTGAAGTGCGGCCATGTCGGTATCGGCTTTTACCAGTGCTTCCTGCTGTTTAGCTCGTGCAACAGCAACGTCTTCTTCTGCGGTTTGCTCCAGATCTTCCTGGGCTTCCCGTGCTTCGGCGATGGGGCCACTCTCTACTAACGCTGCCGGCTCACTGGTCATACCAGCTTCTTCAATCTTTTGCTGATTTGCTTCTACATCTTCATCAAGCGATGTGTCTTCATCAGGAATCGGATCAGGCTTGGCTTCCTGTGCGTTTATATTTTGGGTTTGTTCGGCAGGTGGTAATTCTTCAGTAGGTTCAGGCTCACGTGTCGCTTCACCTTCCTGCTCCTCCTCCATTTCCTCATAAGATTCCTCGACATCTTCGGCCTTGCCCTCCAATGATTGATTCAGTTCCTGACCAGCTGCTTGAGCCATAGCCTCTGGATCAGCATTCACGAGTGAGTCCTCGTCGGGGGGGCGTTTGTTGCGTATAACTTGCCGAATACGCGCACACAGCTCTTCTATTTCGAGGCTAGGTTCAGGTTGGCTGCCTAATTCTTGAATTAGCTCTTGTTCGGCACGGGCATCGATTTCTTCATCAGGTTCGGTAACCGCGTCACGTGCCTCCGTCACATGTTCGGCGGAGGGGGGCAGTTCCTCCTGTTCCGAGGCGGTAACTGCGGCCCGTTCCTGAACTTGCCCCATACGCTGTTGACTCTCGGAGGAAGGTGTTTCGGGAGGAGGGGGCATTTTTATTGCAACATCGCTGCTGGATGCTGCGCTGCTGGCTTCTGAGGATGCTTGTTCTGGTTGCGCCTCTCCTCGTGATTTCCCAGATGACACTGGAGCCGTTGATGTAGGACCGTTCGTACCTGTCTTTTTGGCCGACTTCGGCTTCGTCGCTACAGACTTGGGTTGTTTGGGCGCTGTCTTTGCTGACGAGGTTTCACTTTTTCCGCTGGTATCTTTAGTTGCAGTAGGTGGAGTCTTTTTAGGAGTGGGTTGAGCAGTTGGTGCTTGTTGATTAGTTGCAGTTGGCGATGTGGAGTCTTTCTTTTTGGCCTCTTCGCGTTGAATTATTTGCTGGGTTGCTCGATTACCAAGATGCCTTTGTAACTTCAACACATCTTGAGGTCGCATGGGTCTTGGACGGCGTTGTCGAAGCGCCGCCAAACTTAATCTATGTATATCAACTGTTGTTTCGTGTTCGGTTTGGTGTGTCTGCGATGTTTGGTCTTTGTCTCCAACTGCTTTGTCAACCGATTGATGTTCAGACACCAACCACTTTCCTCTGCCCACTATCGCTGATAATACAGCCGTCCCTTGTGTTTGGATAGGTACAGCCGATATTTGTATGTCTTTTGAACTTCAACTGTCATTGAATATAGTTCTAGATTTTAATATTGTATTATGATGATACCACACAAGTGTATATCAGAAAAACGCGCTAGGGCGATGATTTAACCTCTTGTATCCTAATTGCTATTTTCCTGAGCGTTCTATAACTCACCATATTCAATTTTAGTATCTATTCATTTTTAAGAAAAGTGCAAAATGGGCCAGAATGTAATTATTATCCGCATTCAACCTGCTAGGTATGGCTGAGAGATAAACCACCCTGATTATCGGAAATTCACCGTGCTACAATGGGCTTTTGCATTCGGCTTCATTTTTGGGAGTTTTCGCAATGAGAAGAATCTTTGACAGCATTACCCGACTGTCGTTACGGTTTCGCTGGATTACCCTGGCCGCCACGTTGGCACTTATTGGGTTGGGAGCTTATTCCTACACTAAACTTAACCAGGAGCTAATTCCAGCTATTGAATTTCCCCAGACTTTCATTTTCTCGCAGAATGGTGGGGCCAGTAGCGACAATATGCTGCATATGTACGGCATTCCTATCGAGCAGGCGGTCGATGGTGTCGATGGTGTGGTCAATACCGAGGCCACCAGTCGCAAAGGAATTTCATTTGTCATTGTCCGCAATGAATTTGGCTTGCAGCAAAGCCGCATAGTTGATGATATTCAGGCTGAGATTGACGCTATTCCATTACCCGTTCGCCGTTTGGAACCCACATCGGATATGTCGGTGCAGGATATGGTGAGGGAATTGGGGCCAGAGCATCTGGCTTGGCTCTATACGTATGCTGGTGATGAAGACATCGCATTTGAACAACAATTGGATGCTGATGTGTGGGCTAGCTTTTCGGATGAAGCATTGCTTGGCTTTCCCGAAGATGTCTTTGAAACTCTGGAAAGCATTATCCGCGAGGATATTCTGGCGCGACGCTCTGGCGCGACAGTGGCCTCACCTGATGAACCACCTGTCCTCCCATCCAGCTGGTCACAGCAAGACCCACGCTTCAGGACCGTCGCCGACCTCGCAGAAATGGCAAGTACCCGCAACCTGGCAGCAGTTTTCAATGACTTCATTGAAGATGGCTATGTGGTCGGCCCACTGGTTCATGCTGATGATCTGTCTCAAGCCGATGTCCAACTGTTCATTGAAATCGAAAATTCCTGTCGTGATTTTCGGCAACGCACCGGTACCCTATTACCGACAGATGGCAGTGATCCATGTTCATACATTGCCTATCTGGATGCTGAGGTTATTCTGGCGACTTTTGGCGAAGATGGAACAGTGGCCGATTGGCTGCCCCAAGGCTATCTGGCAGATTTAGCCCCCCGTGACCGTAACACGCTGGCACAAGCGGCGTTGGCGCGTGACATTACTGGCCAAGAGGTTCCGCGCTCTGCCGAAGTTGAATTGCCCGATGCGTGGCAGGCTGAAGCACCACAGCTATTGACGTTTAGCCTTAGCGACTTTGCGTTGGGGGCCATCACGATTAGCTCATCTACCTTGACAGATGAAGAATTACGGGAATATGTGGAAGATGATTTCGTGCCGCGCCTCAAAGACTTGGGGCTGATTGCTGATGTGCGTGTGGTTGGTGGCGAAACCATTCCCTCTTATGTACTGAATCCTGAACTGGAACGGGTGAATTTACCCACGATTGATACAAATAATAACACCACTGAGACCGATACCAGCGAAACAGGCGACGATGAGTCTGATAATGAGAATCAGACCACTGATGAATCTACTGATGCAGCTTCGGGCTCCGATGAGAATGAATGCCAGTTGGAGCCGCCAGTTGAAACCGATTTGGAACCAGTAGAATTGCCTGCACCCTGGGCGTTGTTACCGAGTTTCTTTGGCGCAGAGGGGTTTGAGCTGACCACTACGGCTCATCTAGTTGACTTGAGTTATGGTGCATGTCAGTATGCTTCGAGCATTTTGAACCTTATGACATCTCGTCCTGAAGCTATTGGGCTGATTACTCAACTGCCCGAAGAAGCATTTGTCTATTTGGCCGCTGTAGAACCGAATTTCCTGGATAATCTCAATTCAGCCGTCATCGACATTTTACCAGAGGACATCGTGAGAACGCTGTTACGTGATTATGATGCCCGTTTGGGATCATCATGGGAACAACTGTCTAGTCAAGATGAAATGATGCAGGCTGGGCAGCGCCTTACGCATGTAAGCGATTTGGTTGATTACGAAGGCAAGGCAGCCCAGACACTCGTCAACGTTGTGAGCTTCCTACATAACGGTCAGTTTCGTGAGTTGGGTGATTTTTGTGGACTGTCTCGCGAAGGGTTCTGCGAATTCGCGGTTCTGCTTATCAATGACCTATCGTCTTTTGCCATTGAAGGGATAATTGATCGAGAACCGGACTTCCTGACAGCATTGGCTTCAACGGAAAGCGGCCAAGTCGTTTTGTCCTATTTCTCGCAGGACGCAATGAAGACTACGCCAGTCGCGACCTTTATCGACAATCTTGACGATGAAAACTTGCAACAGGTACTCCAAGCGATACGAGATGGCGAACGCCTGACGGCTGCTGAAAGCCTCCAAGCGGAGCGTAGTGCCGAACGCATCGTTGATGATAGTGCGCCAGATTTGCCGTCTTCCTGGAGTCCAGTGGGCGGATTCGTCGGTACACCACTGGAACGCGCTGATGATTTGTTGAATGTCAAATTACTCCCCAACTACGAGAGTGCTGCCGATTTCATCAATTTCCTATCGGCTGATCCGCAAGGGCAGAATCGCATCCGTGAGTTGCAGTTTGAGGCGTGGGACTATTTAGGCAATGTGCAGACACATGAGGAAGGTTTCTGGTCACAACTCTCGACAGTGACCCTGCGAATTCTGGCAAGCGCGGACTTTGTTGACCAGTTGCCGCCCACTGTGCAGGAGCGCATTGCAGCTGGCGGTGAACCCTTTGAACCAGACGAGTTTGTGACACGTACCAATGCGAATAGCAGTCTGATTATCACGGTCTTCAAAGATAAAGATGCCAATACCGTTGCTTCCTGGGATGAAGTCGAGGCCGTATTGGAAGATGTACGCGATGATATTGATGTGTTTGTGCCCTTCGAGCAATCGACCTTCATTGAAGAATCGTTGGCTGGTGTTCAGCGAGAGGGGCTTACAGGCGCGATTATGGCGATTATCGTCATCTTGGTCTTCATGAACCTCAGCATTCGCAGCACGCTGGTCACATCGGTCAGTATTCCGACTTCGGTGATGACGGCCTTTTTCTTGATGGAATTTGTTCCGTCGAATGTTTATGCGTTGCTCTCGCCGATTTTGGATGATGTTGGGCGCGACTCCACGCTGGGCAGCTTGCTCGAAGTCATTATCCGGCTCTTCCCAGAAAGCTATACACTCAACATTATGACGTTGTCGGGCTTGACAGTCGCGATTGGACGTGTGGTTGATGACTCGATTGTGGTGTTGGAGAACATCTATCGCAATATCCAAAAAGGCGGTGACCAGCGCGAGGCGATCTTGCAAGGAACCCGCGAAGTCTCGGTGGCGATTTTCGCTGCGACCCTGACGACAATGGTCGTGTTCTTGCCGCTGGGACTGTTTGGTGGTGTGGTTGGTGCGTTCTTCTTACCCTTTGGCCTGGCAGTGACCTATTCGCTGGCTGGGTCGTATATCGTTGCCATTACGACGGTTCCGGCGCTGGCGCAAATCTTCATCACCAAAGAAACTATTCCGGCTGAAGGGCAGATCGAGATTACCGATGAGATGGCTGGATTTGAGCGTGGGTTGAATCACACCAAGAATGCGTTTATCAGTGGTGTGGATCGCTTGAGCGCGGCATATAGTATCGCTATTCAATGGGTGTTGCGTAATCGCTTGATTACAATTGGCATTGCCCTGGCATCGCTGTTTTTTGGGATGTACCTGCTTGGTAATCGGCCTCAACAGTTTCTCCCGAATTTTGGTGATCCGACCATTGCGGTTTCCGTAAATTTGCCTGCTGAGACTGAAGAGGGCCAACCCATCACCGTCGCCTATACCGATGTGCGAGTGCGGCAATTAGAAGCGTATTTGCAACAATCTGGTGGCGAAATTGAATCGATCTTGACGTCAGTTGGCGGTGATGCACTCTCCGGTGACTTCTTGGGTGGCACAGGCGAACTAGACGAGACCATTGCATCTATCCAGATTGGGATGCCCAGCCAGGAAGCTCTGGATGCTTTCTTGCCTGAATTACGAACCGAGGCCGAGGCCATTTTCGGCTCAGAGAATGTGCAGGTTTCAGGAGCCAGTACAGGTGGTGGATTTGGCGGCTTTGCGTTGGAATTGAGCGGACCTGAAGGCACAACTCTGCAAGATCTGGCAACCTATGATGATATTGTGTTGGAAACGCTCGGTGAAATCGACGGTTTAGTGAATATCGAAAGCACTTTGGCCGGTGCTGGTGATGAGGGTGAAACAACCTACATCCGTGTCGATGGCATACCGGCGATTCGTTATACGGCTGAACTGGAGAGCGAAGATGCACTGGGTATCACGGCCATAGCGATTGAGAAGGTCGAAGATGCCGTTGCTAAGTTCCGCGAGGAGCATCAGGATACCCTGGATCTTTCTGCTGAAATCACTGTTGGGCAGGGGTTCGAGTCTGAACAGCAGGTCGAAGGCTTCCGGCAGATTGGTGTCTCGATGTTAATTGCTACTTTCATCGTTTACCTATTGCTGGTATTTACCTTCGGCCATGCCATTCACCCCATTACGATCCTCGTCAGCTTGCCTCTATCGGTGGTAGGAGCCGCTGTCGCCTTGACGATTACGGGGCGTGCGCTTGGACTTTCGGCCATGATCGGGCTACTGATGTTGATTGGTATTGTGGTGACGAACGCAGTTGTGCTGCTGGATCGTGTGCAACAGAACCGGCGTGAGCGTGGCATGTCTACCTATGATGCACTGGTCGAGGCGGGGCGCGTGCGTCTGCGCCCGATTCTGATGACGGCTATCAGTACCACATTTGGTGTGTTGCCGCTGGCGCTTGGTTTTACTGAGGGCGCAATTATCGCGGCGGAATTGGGCACAGTCGTCATTGGTGGTTTGGTCAGCAGCACGTTCCTGACTTTGCTGGTGGTTCCGGTCGTTTATAGCCTGTTCGACTCGTTAATCCAGACAGTGTTGGGCATCTTTGGGCGTGGCAGCAAGTCTGGCCCGTTGGCGTCACCGGCCACTGACTAATGTTGCGGCGAATTGGCCTCCGGTGCGGTTATCGGGGGCCAATTCTGTATTGACACCGCCGCTATGTTTTGTATAATTTCTGTGCAAGGTAAGCCCTGGTGGCGGAATTGGCATACGCGGCAGGTTGAGGGCCTGTGTCCTTTTGGACGTGGAGGTTCGAGTCCTCTCCAGGGCAATAATTAACATACAGCAGCGATGTTGTGTGTTTTTTGATTGCACTTGCTGTAAATCCCCCCAGCCAGTAAACTCAACCACATAACCTGTTGGAATAAACGAATAATAGAGAGGGTGATAATGCGCCAACTCGGTCGTCTTCTTGTTTTGATCCTTGTGTTTATTTTAGGTATCTCTTCGGTCAGTCTGGTTTATGCAGATTCACGGTCGATTTCTGCTGATAGCACCACTTGGCAGGGTGGGGCGACAGCAACAGCTAATAATACGATCAATGTGCGAGCTGGTCCTGGTGAAGGCTTCTGGATTGTCACAACATTGAACGCGTTTGAAGTTGTGCCCATCATGGGCGTTAGCCCTGATGGAATCTGGTGGTATGTCAGTACAGGCTTTGGCAATGGGTGGGTTGCGGATCGTGTTGTCACGGTGTCCAATGCGGGTGGCGTTCCTGTGCGTGATCCTGGCCCGATTGTAACCGTCACTATTCTTGAACTGAACGTTCGCAGTGGGCCGGGACAGGCTGCTCCGCTGTTAGGGCGCGTGTATTATGGAAATCAGCTTTTCCTGCTGGGCCGTAGCACCGACAACAACTGGCTCAATGTACGCTCACCCTATGGGGCCGATACCTGGGTCGCGGCTCAATATACCTCGGCAGGGGGCGGCGGTGGTACTGCGGGAACATTACCCGTGACAGAATCACAACCTTACGCCATTGTGAATGCGGCATTCCTAAATGTGCGGACTGGTCCTGGTGTAAATTATGCAGTGCTAGGCATTGTTGAGGGTGGCGACGAATTGCTGATTTTGGGGCAGGATACGACGGGTGCTTGGTACAACGTCAACACGGTCTATGGCGAAGGCTGGGTCTCGAAGCGATATGTCATCCCGCGCAATGAGTATGGGGCTGCACCAGTCACCAGTGCCAGTGTCGATCAGGGTACAATTGCTGGTCCCTGGGCTATTGTGAATGCTGCCGCATTGAATGTTCGCAGTGGTCCGGCGGCCAGCTATACGATCCTGGGGGTGGTTTATGGCGGCGATCAGTTCCAGCTTTTGGCCTGGAATACGACATATTCCTGGGTGTTGGTTCGTACACCAGCGTTTGATGGGTGGGTCAACCGGATTTATGTCATCATGCGCGGTGATATTTCTGGTTTGCCGACTACAGACGTCACTGCATTACCGGGTGCAGCCGAAATTGGACCAGTTGCCTTCGTTGCCACCGGTGCGTTGCATGTTCGCAGTGGCCCCAACATTGCTTTTGACTCTATTGGTGTCGTTTATGCAGCCACTCGCATGTCGATCATCGGCCAAAGCCCTGATTTGGGTTGGTGGCAGGTAAATAGCCCCTTTGGTATCGGCTGGGTGAGCAAAGCACATATCATTGTTGAGGGCGATGCTAGTAATGTGTCTGTGGTGCAATAGGCGGGAAGGATTGCGAGTATGAGTACCGAAATTGATAAACAACTTGAACGGGCCTATGAATTGATCCAGCAGGATCAGTTTGATGATGCACTGGATCTTCTGAATACGGTTGTGGAGGAAAATCCAGGCGAATCTGATGCATGGTGGTTAATGGCGAATGCGGTTGACAATCCCCGTCAAGCCCGTAAATATCTGGTGAACTGCTTGAAACATAATCCCAAGCATGCCCGGGCGCGTGAAACATTGGATGCACTCAATGAGCAATTTCCGCCGCGTGATGATGAGCTGTTGTTGTTGATGGAACTTCACGACGCTGCTCCGGACGAAGACTTTCACACACCAGATGATGTGCTGGCCGATGCCGATTTGTTCAACCTGTTTGAAGATGAGGATGCCGAGATTGATCTGAGCGATCTGGAGGATCTCGATAGTCTGGCCGATTTCGATGAAGACGATGATCTTTTTGGTGAGTTGCTGGATGATGATAAAAAGGATCGTGAGCGTCAGCGCGAGGGTGGCGGCCTACGTAGGATACTGACATATGGGTTGGTGATCGTGCTGGCGGCACTCCTGGCGACGGTACTCCTCATGCTGACAGGAGAGGAAGAAGAAGCGGACACCGGTGCGGCTGATCTGACTCCGCTTCAGGCCATGCTACCGGAGACGACTGAACTTGACGAATTGGTGCTGG
This sequence comes from Aggregatilineales bacterium, assembly GCA_965215855.1. Lineage (GTDB taxonomy): Bacteria > Chloroflexota > Anaerolineae > Aggregatilineales > J027 > J027. Next base: position 3,501,391 of record CBDCER010000003.1, read on the forward strand.
CGACTCAAGGCGATGCCCAGGAACAGTTTGGTAGCGCGAGTCAGGCTTTATTGACGCAGGACGAAACCGGACAAACACTGGTTATCAATAGCTGTGTGTGTGTCAGCGCGGATTGTGAAGGGCCACCTGTCGGCCAATTGTCAGATATTGTGGTCGAAAGTTTTTCTCTTGCTGCAGAGCATATTTCGCAGGGCGAGGCCGCAGACGCAGTTCCGACAGCAGGTGTCAATGTTCAAGCGTGTGGCAAGAGTGATGTGGTGTACCGTGCTTTTGCGCCTGTTGACAGCATTGCCACATATATGAGCGATCATGATCTGGAAGCCTTTCGTGCCAGTTGGGTTGTCATTGAAGGATGAGTATAATCCGACGGTTAGCGTTATTCGCGCTACTGTTACTGAGTATCGGATTGATGTTGATGCCGGAGTCATCCCCGACTCCGGCTTTTGCACGACTGCCCAATTTGCCGCAGTCTCAGGTGCGCCTGATTGATGCGGCGGGCACACGCTCCAGCGGGGTTTATCTGGGACATGGTCTGATCTTGACAGCGTGGCAAAACGTTGCGGGTGAACGCTACTTGTGGGATGTTGCCGCCGAAAAAGCCCCGGCGCTGCGCCACCAATTACCATTTTATATTCACGATGACTATGCAGACCCTGCGGAATATGCACTGGGATTGTGGCTGTGTGTGTGGGAGGGAGCGTATCGTGTGTCAGCGGTAGCCTATAATTCGACGTGCATTGCTTACAATTTGGCGGAAGGGATGAGGGTAACTCATTCTATTTCTGAGCAACAAGTCGGGGTTGAGCAGTTGCTTATTGCGGACCGTGCCAAGGGTATTGCATTGCTCAAGGTGAATGATGTTGAATTGGCAGATACATTCCCAGAATTGGAATCAGCACCACTGGATGTTTACCATCTTGCGCCACGCCAGATGTTTTATTCCGGCACACTCGGTTCACAAGGACAACCACTCACAATCCGTCGTCCCCAGCTCATGACTCAACCTTTGCATGGCGATTTCGATGGTAGCGCTCAACAGACATGGGTGGTGGCTGTCCAGAATCAATCAGGACCGCGACTGGGAGCCTACACACGAATCGGCCAACCCTATTTCTCGCAGAGGGGTGGGGTAATTGGTTTGGTGTGGGCGATGGATGCTGAAACTGAACAGGATTTCCTGACTCCGACGACCCACTGGTATCATCAATTATGGCAGATTAATGAGCAGCTTCAGGATGATGCCCTGGCGACCGTGCTGGCGTCTGCATTATTGCCAGAGGCGATTCGGGGAAAAACCAGCATCGGCGATCCATTCGCACTAGAGTTGGGGAATTCGGGCTATGATATTCAGCATTATGACCTCAATTTACAAATCGACCCCACTATGCCCTATTTGGAGGGGCGTGCCACCATTACAGTAAAAGCCACGTATCATCATCTGTCTGTCATGAGTCTCGATTTACGCGGGATGAGTGTTCATGCAGTCAAGGTCGGCGGCCAGCCTACATCATTTGATGTCCAGGCGCGAAAGCTGGTTATTTATCTACCAACACCAGTTGGTTTTGGGACTGTCTTTGATGTGGTTATTGATTACAGCGGTGAACCGGCACAAACATCAACACCTTATAGTCGGGTATTCAACGTTGGGTTGACGTATATGGATGATCCACCACGCCTTGCTTTTGCTAACCAACCTGACGGCGCAAGTACCTGGTATCCTTGCAACGATCATCCCCTGGATCGTGCAACATATACCTTTCATTTAACCGTACCGCCGAGCTATACTGGTGTTGCTAATGGGATACCGGTAGAAGTCATTGAAAACGGTGATGAAACGCTGATTTTCGGGTGGCGCATGGATCGCCCAATGGCGACTAATCTGGCAGTCGTCGCGGTGGCTGATTACCGTGTGATTGAGGAGGTGATCGAAAGTGGCATTACGGTGCGTCACTATGCTTATAACGGTACTGAAGCTAAGGTCGCCGAGGTGCTGAGTTCTACCGGTTTGATTTTTGAGTATATGGAGACTCTGTTCGGCTCTTATCCATTTGAGGCTTACGGGTATGTTGTAACACCGATGCCGAGTGGGGCGATTGAGACACAGACCATGGTCATGATGCCGCGTAGTATTGTGCAATCGGACGGCGAGGAAGCGTTGTTTACGCTGGTGGCGCATGAACTGGCGCATCACTGGTATGGCAATCTCGTTACGCTTCAATCATGGCGCGACATTTGGCTCAATGAGGGCATGGCAACCTATGCTGAATGGCTGGCATTGGAATTGCGCTATGGCCCGGAACGCCCTTTGCAGCAACGTTTCATCCAGGAGCGTGGTATTGGCACGAATTATCGTCAGACACCGCTGGCTTATCCTTTGCCACATGAAATGTATGGCAACGACAGCTATACCAAAGGAGCCTGGGTAATGCACATGCTCCGAATACAGCTTGGCGATGATGTTTTTTTCGAGCTAATGCAAACCTGGGCGACTCTATATACAGAACAGGCGGTGACGACCAATGATTTCTTTCGTCTGGCCGAGCAAATCAGCAATCGTGATTTGACTCGATTTCGCCGTCAATGGCTGGAAACCAGTGGCATTCCAGAGTATATGCTATTGTGGGTGACGACGGAGGATGGCATCCAAATCAAGAGTTGTAATCAGCGTGATGTTGCCTATGAGTTTGTGGTTCCATTGCAGATTGTGGGCGAGACCGAAGATGATCACATTGACGTTAATTTCCGCGTGTCTGATGACGCCATATTGGCGATTGACCTTGATTTTTCCCCAACTGAACTCATCATTGATCCCGATCAAGCGGTGCTGGCAACTCTGACGCCGCATTACACCGATGGTATGCCAAGCTGTTTGCTGACACTCCCCTGATCTTCTCTCCTGATGTCATAAAAGGATCCACAAGCATTATGTCGTCCTGGGGCACGTGTGCTGAGAATCATCAAATCGCAGGATTATTTGTGAAATGGGTATGCTACAATACTTGCGTTCTTAGTTGAGGAATAGGTTTGGAATAGTACCTATGCAATCCAGTAACAAACGGCTACGCAATATCGTCATTCAGGGCGGGGTACTGGGAGTTTTGCTGGGCTTAGTATTTATTGCGGGCTTTCTCTTTCATAAATTGATTGATGAGGAACCAGTCCAGGCCCAAAGTAGCAATACAGCACAGCCTGCTCTAGAACAATCTGATCCGTTTACTGATGCAAATTTTATGGTGTTGGATGAAGTGCATGGACTGGTGCGTGATAATTTCTATCGAGAATTACCAGATGCAACTGCGCTGGAATACGCTGCGATTCGTGGCTATTTGGGCGCTCTGAGCGATCCCTATAGCTTTTTCAGCGACCCACCTGTGGCCCAGAGTGAAAGCGATGCCCTGGCGGGGCGTTACGGCGGCATAGGTGTTGATATTAAACGTAGTGTCGCGGGGCTTGTCGAACTCTATCCCTATCCCGATAGCCCAGCGGTTCAGGCCGGTGTCCTGGAGGGTGATATTCTGATTTCCATTAACGGTGAGCTGGTTGCATCGGATGAGCGTGTGGATGTCATCCGCCAGATGTTGCGGGGTGAGGTCACTGAGGAGGGCAATGGTGTCGAAATCACCGTGCGCCGCCCTGATGCGGACGAAGAACGCGTTTACCAGATAGCTTTTGCTGAGATTCAGGTTCCTTCAATGGTCTGGCGTATGCTGCCAGGGGAACCGGCGCTAGGGTACGTTCACATCAGCGCCTTCACTGCTCGTACACCCGAAGAACTGGCGCTGGCGATCGCCGACTTGCGTGACCGGGGGATGGCCGGATTGGTGCTGGATTTGCGCGATAACGCAGGGGGGCTGCTGCAGGAAAGTGTGGATGTGGCCGCAGAGTTCTTGGACGGCGGCATTGTTGCTATTGAGCAAAGTCGTGTAACAGAAACCATCGAAGAAGATACACCCGGCGGCTTTGCAACTGATATGCCGCTGATTGTTGTGGTCAATAGCCGCACCGCCAGTGCAGCTGAAGTTGTGGCCGGAGCGATTCAGCAAAATGACCGGGCGATTCTGGTGGGGCAACGCACGCGTGGCAAGGGATCAGTCCAGTTCATTTTTGGGCTATCCGATGGTTCTTCGCTACGAATTACAGCGGCTATCTGGTTGACTCCAGACCGTACACCTTTAGATGGTGTTGGGCTTGTACCTGATATTGAGATGATTCCTGACGAGACAGGGCGTGATGTGGAGTTAGATGAAGCCGCCCGCCAGTTGCGCCAGCGCATTGTGGAGAGTAACTAGAGATGGCCCAATTATCGGAAACACACACTGAAAAATATAAACATACCACTGAGACACATGAACCGGTTCGCCTGACGACCTTTCAGATGCTGACGATTTTTGTGGCTATCGTTGCCACTGCGACGGTTTCGTTTCTGGCGGGGGTGGTATACGACCGTCATCAAAGTCTGGCCTATTCTGAGGAGTTTGAAATCTTCTGGGAAGCTTGGCAATACATTGATAACGAATTCTATCGTGAGCCACCTTCAGTTACAGATCGGGTCTATGGTGGCATTCGTGGCGTCATTTCGACACTGGGCGATGAGTACACTAGTGTTAGTCCACCTGTCATGGCCGAACATAGCCGCGAAGTCATTTCCGGTAAATTCGGTGGCATTGGCGCTACTGTCTCAACTGATGAAGCGGGCGACTCATATATCGTGGAAGTCATCTCCGACCAGTGTATTACAGCGACACCAGCAGAACGTGCTGGTTTGCAGGCTGGTGATGTGTTCAGGGCCGTGGACGGACAAACGGTGCAAGGGTTGGAGATGAATCTGGTGGTTGATATGGTCAGAGGCGATCCCGACACGGACGTGGTGTTGACCATGTATCGCCCTGCGGAAGACCTTACTTTTGATGTCACGGTGCGCCGAGCAAATGTTGAGCAAATCACGGTCGTGGATCAGATGTATGGCGATGTGGCCTATTTGCACTTGGGTCTCTTCAATGCTGTTGCTACACAGCAAATGGCTTGCAAGCTAGAGCAAGTGCTGGCCCAAAATCCGCGTGCAATTATCCTGGATTTGCGTGGCAATGGTGGTGGATTGCTGAATGAAGCCACCCAAATTGCTGATCTGTTCTTGGATCAAGGACTGATTGTCATTCAGCGAGACCGTGAAGGCAATGAAGAGCGTCTGTTTTCCGAAACCGGCGGGATTGCCGAACAGATTCCGATGCTAGTGTTGATCGATGGCGGAAGCGCCAGTGCTTCCGAAGTGGTGGCAGGAGCTTTGCAGGATCGTGGGCGAGCGGTACTAGTCGGCCAGAACAGTTTTGGCAAAGGGTCAGTACAATTTGTCTATATCCTGTCTGACGGTGGGGAGTTGCGTGTGACTGCCGCTGCCTGGTATACCCCTAACAATCACGGGATAAATCGGAATGGAGATGTGGGTGGACTCACGCCTGATATTCTTATTGAAGGTGACCAGATTGGTGAAGATGGGAATGATCGGACGCTTGAGGCCGCACTGGGTTATATTGACCAACATATGCCTGTCGAATTCGAGCAAGCAGCTCAGTTGCCAGCCACCACCAGATTTCTGGGAGGATAGCCGATGCCTGAAGGCGTGAAAGTAATCGCGAGAAATCGCAAAGCAAGTCATGATTATCACCTATTAGACCGTTATGAAGCTGGTTTGGTCTTGATGGGATCCGAAATCAAGTCCATTCGGTTAGGACACATCAGTTTACAGGAAGCATTTGTCACAGAGCAAAATGGCGAATTGTGGGTGCTGAATATGCACATTGCTGAGTATAAACAGGCTGCCAAAGAAGGCCACGACCCGCGCCGTCCCCGCAAATTGCTTTTGCATCGTAAGGAGATAGCCAATATCGTTGACGAGTTGAGCCGTCGGGGCTATACCGTTGTGCCGACACAACTGTATTTGAAACGGGGCCTTGCTAAGTTGGAAATTGCCATTGCTCGTGGCAAGAAACTTTATGATAAACGCCAGTCTTTGCGTGAGAAGGATGATCGACGGCGTACAGAACGTGCGCTAAAGGATTATAGATAACGGAACCGATGGATAATTTACCAGTAATCTGGCCGAATTCTATTCGGGGTATCAATGATCTGCCATACGAGCAGAAATCCGCAATTTATCGGACATTGATACCGGATTGGGTATTTTCACGTTTTCGTATTGACCCTGAAACGTTGACCATTGATGGGGTGTTGGCAGTCAAAGTTCGATGTCCAGAGGGGAGCCGAGCGATGGAGCTTTCGGTTTACCTCGCGCCGGACGCTGATGACCCCTGCCTATATCTGAACATGGCCGATACATTTTTGGGACAGCTGATGGTGTTGTTGGTTGTGATGAGTGACCCGGATTCAGAGCGTTATATGATTGATCGGATGCCAGACGGCAAGCCAACAAATTTGGGTACATCATCGCGCAATATCCCCGAAGAAATCAGGGCGATGAAAGCCGGACTCGCGCCTGGGCAGATTCGCCCTGGTTTGCGAGGGTTTCGCCATTCGGTCCCATTTTTCGAGCAGTTTATAGAGAATATGCACCATGATCTCTTTTTGATCGAGCCGCTTTCTTATCACAATGCAATTATCTTTGAACGGTATGGCTTTGGTTATACAGTGGGGCGTAAAGAGATGGAGCGCATTCACCAGGAATTCATGCCGGGCGGATTGCTGTATAATCGGTTGGATGACAGCACGCCATTTCGCAGCCCCGATGCTTGGCGCTCGGTGCGAGGACGTTCGTGGTCGATCCATGATGGCATCCTGGGGCATTCTTTCACTGGTTTTCATATGTACAAGCGCATCCAGCATCATGCAGGCGTCAACACTTTTCCAGATTCCCTTTGGTGAGCTTGAATGTCGTCGCCACTTCAACCAACACTTACCATAAAGGCTCTGAAAAACGCATATGACGCGCTGCAACGAGCAGATGATGTCAGCGGCAGCCCGCTGCTCAATTATGTGCTGGTTCGCCAGAAATTGCATGATCCGGGTTCATTACACGGTCCGATGGCTGAACGCTATGCAGTATTTGATGTATTGACTGATGTGCTAGTCAATGAATTGGAACATCTGCGCTCGCTTTATGGATACCCTGCACCAAATCCTAAAACGTCGTTAGAAGCGGCCATTGAGGATATGGTGCAGGATGGGCGTTCTCCCAATGAGCGCCTCATTGCTTGTAGTGCAGCCTATCATCGTTTTGTGCGCTCTGATTTAGAGTTATCGGTTCAAGTCATCGCAGATTACCTGGGGTATGATGAACGCATTGTTCGGCGCTACGCCGACCGGTCACTCTGGCCGCATTTGGTACAGACCTTGATTGGTCTGGAAACGCAGGCACGAGCAGCAGATTATCAGCGGCGTTGTTTGGTGGCTTTGCCGAGACATGCCGTCGCTCATCTTGTCACACAGCAACGTGTTATTGAGGCGACCTATGAACATCTTGCTTTTCAAGCACCATCAGCCTTTCTCGTGCATGGACCGCCGGGTGCTGGAAAATCGACGATTGTGATGAAGGTTGGCGAAAAGCTGGTGAATGCAGGCCATATTGGTCAAGTGGCCTGGATTGACCTGGCGAATACGCCATTGATAGCAGACCAATCCCATGCAGCTCAACTCGAAAACTATGTTTGTGATGCGTTGCACCTGGCTCGCCATTCTGGGGATGCTATTTTGCAATCCACTTTACAACCCCACTTGCGTGTTCTTCATGAGCAAAATCGACAATTGATGATTGTGCTTGACAATGCTGATGGTTGGGAGGCTGCTATTCAGGCTGCCTGGCCCTGGATCAGCCATTGCGTTTTGCTGGTAACTGCCCACCAGCAGATGACGCCGTGGATGGGTGGCAGTATGCGTTGTGTTCCACTAGATGAGGCCGATGCCACCACGCTTTTGGACTATCTGGAACAGCAACATAAACATAAGAAAAAGCGACATATAGAGATTGCGGTCCTCTTTGCTGAGTCAGGCGGCAATCCCGGTGCCATTCGGCAGGCCTTTCGCTTGGCAGATAGCTTGCCCTTACAGGCTGGCGTTTCTCGACAGGCATTGGTCCAGCACTATACGGCGCTGTGGAAAAACTTGCCAGCCACGGCCCAGGCGTTGTGGGTTTTGATCCGGCTGTTTGAAGACCCGATATCGTATGAGAAATTGGCGGAAGCAGCGCCGGATTTTTTGGGTTTTGCATCCGCGCTGGTTGATGATAGTCTGTTGGCACTAATTGATGCTGGGCTGATTGATACGGACGACTATCTGTACCGCGCTCCAGATACCGTCTATGCTGCGTTGGCAGATGTGTTGGGCGTGACATTGGAGAATATTGGCAAACGCCTCTTAACCAGAAGTGCCACTTTATTGGTTCAGGAAATGGCCTTTCGTTTGTTGCAATGGAGTGGGCCGCATTTGCCAGTGGCACTCCTCTTGAGCCTGGTTCAACGTGCCCGGCCATATATCTTGATGACAGGCTTATGGAGTTATTGGTTGTCGCTGATTGAGAAAATCGTTCAGATGCCAACGCTGTCGGCCTTCGAGCAGATGTATCTACAGCTTGAAGGGGTAGTAGCCCTGCGCTGGCTGGGGCGTTTTGATGATGCACTGGCCCAGGTTGAACGGATCATTCGTGAGAGCAGTCGTAGCCAGGATCAGATGGTGCTACGTGGCGAGGCATTGATTGAAAAAGCAACCATTCTCTGCTATCAGGATTCCATGCACGAGGCATTTCAAATCGCTCAACAAGCCTATGAGTTGTTTGAACCGACAGCCCATATCGGGCAAATTGAACACAGCAAAATCACCATTGCGCGGGCTTTGCGGAAAGTGAACCCACGCCGGGCACGAGCCTGGGTTGAGGGAGTGCGGAATCGGGATGCAGTGGTGTGGGGCCTGATTGCCCGCCTGGAGATTGAGCTGAAAAATGGATCTGCGGCGGTATTGGCTGCTAAGAAAGCCCTGGAAATGTTGTCGCGCCATAGCCCAGATTATGCACGTGGACAGGGCACGCTGGCCCAGGCGTTAATCCTGATAGGGGAAGTGGCGCAAGCCCTTGAATTTTATGATGCTGCGATCAACTTGCTTCAAATTACGCAGGATTATGTTGGTTTGGCCCGGATGTATAATAATTTTGGGGCGGCACTGATGTCGGCGGGCAACCTGGATGATGCTAACAAACAGTTGGAGTTTGCGTTGTATCTTCAGGAAACGTTGCAAGATACTTATGGGCAGCGGATTGTCCGTGAAAACTTGATTTTGCTCCGCAAATTACAATCACGACTCTGATGTGCTGAAACTTTCTTCCAAGTCACGGAGATATGGAATGGGATCAGTTACGTTGGCGGCGGCATTTCTGCCCTCGCGAACTTCAAAATGGAGATGAGGGGCAGTCGAGCAGCCTGTAGACCCTGCAAAACCGACCAGAAAACCATGTTCGTCGAAAGTATCTCCCACTTGTACGACGATTTCGCTCAGATGGGCATAAAGAAAATAAGTTGTCCCATTCTGGATAACCACGTAGTTGCCATAACCTACGTGCGGCTCCTCGGAGCCTGGTAGGTAAGAACAGTCAAAATCGCCCTGGTCTGGCCCCGCATGAATGACCCGGCCCGGTGATGCTGATGTAATCGGCAACCCTTTGGAAACACCAAAGTCTGCCCCGGTGTGGAAGAACGGTTTGTCCGTAGGACAATCTGTGCCATCATAGCCGGTTTGAAAAGCGTGACAACCATAGCCACGTCCAAGCCGGAGCGCCCGTTCCCAGCTCATACCAACTGGGAAAACGGTGGTTCGTGGCGGAAACGAGCGTGCAGTAGGCCCTTCAGAGGGACCCTCTTCAGGATTAACGAGAAAACGGTCCCAGTGTTGGAAGAATGTTTCAGGGCGTTCCAGGGCGTTCTGGGCTTCTTCATCCAGGCTACAATCCTCTGCTGGGTCAAAATCACGACCGATCTCGCGCCCTCCCTTATAAGGTATCCGTAGCTCATCGCCAAGATCAAGTGCATTCAAGTTGGTATTAATGGCGAGCAGTTCATCCCAACAGACGCCGAAACCTGCAATTAGGCTAATGGGGTTGATGCCAGGCCGCATGATGAACACCAAGACGATTTCTGGGATTTCAGCTTCAACGACGGTGATATTGATGACCTCAGCAGATTGATTGCCTTGTAAATCGGTGGCTTGAATTTGCAAACGGATGATTCCAGCCTGTCGAGGTCGCCAGTTGAAGAGAATCTCTTGATACGTTGATCCTTCAAGAAATTGAGGTGAAGGTTGAACAGCGACATTGCCCTCACAAATCGTAATATCGGTGATACCATCGCCATCTTCGACGGTGAAGGGAATAGACATATTTCTACCCGCCACCGCTTCTCCAGGCAAGGCGTTGAGGGTGATGAGTGGCCCATCAGGACTGGAACGGAGATTGCCGCAAGCACCGGTGGTAGTGGTTACTTGCGATGTCCCTGTTCTCAGCGGCCCATCGTCTTCTTTCAAGGCTACGGCCAAGATGATGAATGCCAATCCTGCGCCAATAGCCAGCACACCTGCGCCAATCAGCCATGATTTAGGAATATTTATCATCGAAATCTCTTGTCTCCAAAACTGGTTTAATCATTCTTCACTGGCTCACTATTGCCAAGTATCGCGTGGCATGTTAACATTTTCTATAGACTGCCCCTTTAGCTCAGCGGCCAGAGCAGTGGTCTTCGGAACCAAAGGTCGGGGGTTCGAATCCCTCAGGGGGCGACTGTTGAAGCGCCAGCAGGCGTTTTTTCTTTGGTTGATGGGTATTGTACTTGTGACGGCTCCCTATGAATGAATTCAGGGGTTTCTATGGATTAATACCGAGGCACTGCCGTCCCTATGCCATGTTTGAGGATTCTCTCTTTGGCGGTTCAGATTTTACGTGGCGGCCTGCACACGCAACCACTGGTTTACAATTTTTAAAGAGCCACGTTGAGCAAATATTGAATCTTTTCAGCTGCTGGTGTTTGACACCCAACCACATTGAGGATGAGTATACCATAGGATGTGTCTTACACCCCCATGTTTAAAGCAAAGGGGCATTGCGGCACTTTTTCGATAAACATACACATGATACAATTCAAGCGTTTTATTTCAAGCATATCCACCCGTTAAGGTACTATTTATGGCGAAAACGCGAGTCCTCTCTGGCATTCAACCTTCAGGTAATCTAACAATTGGCAATTATCTCGGTGCGATTAAGCAATGGGTTGAAAATCAGAACCAGTTTGATGCTTTCTATTGCGTTGTAGATCTACACGCGATCACAGTTCCACATGATCCTCAACAGTTGATGGATAAATCACGAGAGGTTGTCGGGATCTATCTAGCTTGTGGCATTGATCCTGATGTGTCTACTGTGTTTGTCCAGTCTCATATCAAGGCTCATTCTGAACTAGCCTGGATGTTGATGTGTGTGACCCCGCTGGGCTGGTTGAACCGCATGACCCAGTATAAAGATAAAGCTGCTAAACAGGAAACTGAAAACGTCTCAAATGGCCTGTTAAGCTATCCTGTATTGATGGCTGCGGATATTTTGTTGTATCAGGCACAGCGTGTGCCAGTTGGTGATGATCAACGCCAGCACCTTGAATTCACCCGTGATCTTGCTCAACGTTTCAATCACCTGTTTGGTGAAACATTTACGATCCCGAAAGTCATGATTCCGCCTGCAGGGGCAAGGGTCATGGGGTTGGACGCACCGACCAATAAAATGAGTAAGAGCGAGGCTGCTCAAGGCCATGCGGTTTATATCTTGGATGAGCCAGATGTCATTCGTAAGAAGATCATGCGGGCTGTGACCGATAGCGGACGTGAGATTGTCTTTAGTGATGATCCGGCAAAGGCAGGTGTTAAAAATTTGCTGACGATTTACCAGGCGTTTACTGGCCTGGACACTGCGGCGGTTGAGGATCATTTTGCGGCGGCGCGTGGCTATGGCGATTTGAAGAAAGCGGTTGCTGAAGTGGTTGTTGAGGCATTGAAGCCAATTCAGGCACGATATCGAGAATTGACAGAAGACGTGCGGACTATTGATGAGGTGTTGGCGCAGGGTGCTGAACGGGCACGGCAAGTGGCTAATCAGACACTGCAACAAGCACATCAACATATGGGATTTTTGCCGCCGGTAGCGGGTTAAACTGATGAGCGATTCATCGTCTGCAAACGACATGCCGGCCCCTTTATTGGGCTGCTTATATTGTCATGCTGAGGGTACTATTACCCAAATAGCGGCTCGCAAATTTGCAGGGCTGGGATCAGATTTTCCCCGATTGATTTGTAGTCGTTGTCAGTCTGTCGCTTGGTTCGATGAAGACCCAACCACTGGAGATTGGCGGATACACTACCGAAAGCATGGTCGTGGGCCATTATATCAGTTTGCCAGTGTTCGGTTGGGGACGGCTGGGTGGCTGAAAGCAGATGAGGCGCTGCAAGTCAGCACGCAGACCTATATACATCGTCAACGATTGCAACAGGCTAAACGCGGTGATTTATCCTGGCTACGGGTTAATCAAACGCTGCCTCCCTCACTTCCTTCCAGCGAACGTGTTTATATGGTGTTTGAAAGCGTAACATTATATTCTCAGCAACCTCAGTCCAAGGTAGATGCGGTCGTCGATTCGGGTGCGATCTATATTACCGGTGCGAACTTGTATTTATTGGGACGTGACCGCGAATGGGCCTATCCACTTGCCCAGATACAGCAGACAAAATTTACGGATAGTGAATGGCAGGTGGTCTTGGGTATGACGGATATACAGCAGTATTTCGCTTGTAATCCGCAGACCCATGAACTGGACCCCCAACTGGCAGTTAATGTATTAAACGCACTGCGACAATCTCATAAGAACAGTTAAGGATTGCTTATGTCTCGTCAACTGTTTGTGCAAAATCTGTTACCAACGATCACTGAACAACAACTGCGAACTTTGTTTGCGGAGATTGGCCGTGTGGTCGAGATTCAGCGCCCCGTTGATCGTGAAACGGGAAAGCCGCGCCGGTTTGCCTTTATCACCATGGAAGATGAACAAGCTGGCATGGCGGCCATTGAGCGTTTGAACGGCCATCAATTGGAAGGGCAGGCGCTGGCTGTTATGGCTGCCAAACCGCGCAAACCCAAACCTGCTCAAAAAAAGGAGGTTTTCGATTTGGCGAAACGTATCGCCGCCAAGTTGCAGGAGACTGACAAAAGACCGCGTACTCAGATTCGCCGGATCATTGAGGAATGTGGCGCGGAGTTTGCCCAGCAACTATTGGATGATACGTTGAAAATTGAAGCCGAGGAAGGGCTGATGACGCTTGATGGCAAGCGAAAACGTACTCGCGGTGGTATTTTCTTCAAACTCGCCAAAGATCGAATGCCGGCTGAAACTCGGGCTGATATTTTCCCGAATTGGCGTGAGATCAAACAGCGCCTTAAGGCTCGTAGGGCGGCTGAACGTGTCGATAAGCCTGCTGGTGATGGGGCGCGACCTAAATCCGGAGATCCTACAGCACCAGCCGAAGTGGTTGTTGATCCTAAAGTTGAGGCTGCTAAAGCGGCTGCTCAGAAGCGAAAACTCGTAAAGGCTAAGAAAAAATTACTGGCATTGCGCGAATCTGAGAAATCTGCCCAGCAACGCTTGACTGCTATTCAGTCCGGGCGTATTCAGGGGGGGATGTTCGAGGCGCTCAAAGAAGTGGCCGAAATCAAAGGAAAGATTGCAGCACTACAGAAGACACATCCTGAGTTGGAGTAGAAAAGAAATCTCACCCAGGGTGAGCAAGGTGAGATTGAAACAAGCATAGATTGATTGTTAATTCTGGCAGAAAATTGAATGCTGCGCCAGTTGATTTTGCCGGAAAAACCAGCAAGCGTTTTCAACCACTTTTCGCAACAAAAAACACGGCTGACTTTTCATAAAATCAGCCGTGTTTTGTTATGTGTATCGTTACTGGCTAGGCACTGGTTCTCTGGCGTTGTAGATACCAACCGCCTGTCATAAAGCCTATCGCTAACGCAGCGATCAACGCTATCCACGGTAGCGCAGAGCTATTTTCTTGTGGTATTTCCACTGGTGGATAACCTGTATCGGGCAATCCGCTAACTGCGGCGACTTGCGCAGAAGCCTGCACGAAGATGCCGCCATCGGCAGTTAGGGTGGCCGTGTTTTCGAAGGCTAGTGCAGCCGGATTGCTCAGAACGGTCGTGATGATACGGATTTCGGCGTTCTGGCCCGGAGCCAACGACGGAATCAGAATAGTCACTGTTTGACCACTGACATTAACCGTCCCGACTGTTGTCGTCGCATTGTCGATCCGCAATTCGGGTTGGATAACATCGGTGACGACGATGTTGGTCAGCGTTTGACTGGTTGTGTTACTGACAGTGACAATCCAGGTCAGTTGTTCGCCTGGCAACCCCAATTGACCAGGTTGCAGAACGCCAATCTTACTGAGAGCCGGGTCAGTAATTGATGGTCCTGGCCCTGGTGTTGGCGTGGTGCTGAAGCTGAATACGTAATCAGCCAACATATTGATGCCATCTGGGGTGGCGACTTCGGTTGCCACTACCGTCACCGTGCAAGTTTCGTCCAGTACAAAATTGACAACCGGGTCAAGCGTGTATGTCACCGGTCCGCCACTCAAGGTATAAGCAAAGTCGTTGCCACTGACTGTGCAGTCGATGATGAATGATGCGGTAGTGGCATTCACAGGCACGTTGAATGTCACCGTGATGTCGGTGGCAGGCCAAACGTTAGTTGCACCGTCAAGCGGTGTAGTGGCGATCACAATTGGTGTGCTGGTCAGGTTCAGGCCAATCACGACCGGGTCATGATCTGAAGCGCGAAATTCGTCGGGATTGTACAGGCCGGGGTTGGCAATGGGTTTTTGCTCAAACGAGGCTTCACCGGAATCAACTATGGTGTCGTTATAGTCCAACAACGAGTTTTCATCGGCGTTGATATGCCAGACATCGGCTCCCACCACCTGTGGGGTGATTGAAGGGCTGGCAACACCATGATCGAGTGATCCCCATTGTCCGCTAAACACATAGGTATAGCCACTTTGTGCGACGGGGTTGGTGTAACCGGCAGAGTAGAACGCCTGCATTGGATCTTCTTGGTAATAAGCATTGAAGTCGCCGATTACCAAAATGTCGGTGTCTACTGCACCCAGATTGCTGAGGGTGTCGGTGGGGTCAGTTGCCAGCCAATTCGCCAGATAGGTTGCGGCTGCTTCGCGTGTTCCGTTGCAGTTGCCCTGAATGGGATCGTCGTCGGGAGCGCCGCAACCAGAGCCTTTGGACTTCAGATGCACGACCACGACTGTGAATGCTTCACCGAAGTCTGTGCTGGCGACATCCGTAACCTGGAATGTTTGGGCCAGGGCAGGGCGATTGTATTGGTTGAAGGGACTGGTTCCGAAAGGATCAAGGAAGCCAGGGTCTTCCAGAACTTGCGGTGCGCCGACTGGTGTCACCACACCCGGTTGATAAATCAAGGCCACCTTGATTGCGTCTGTGGCATCCATGCCAGTCATGACATAGGCGTAGGTTCCGGCTCCTGCTGATGCGTTCAATGCTTCCACCAGGTCATCAACGGCTGAGGTTGCACCATCATCGTCGTTTTCGATTTCCATCAGGCCCACGACATCGGCGTCCAGTGCAACGATAGCAGCCACCAGTTTATCGGTTTGGCGAACCAATTCCGCCGGACTATGAGCGCCACGTGGAGTCGGGAAACCGCCTCCCGCACCATCGCCATTGAAGTAGTTCAATACGTTGAAGCTGGCGACTGTGATATTACCAGCCACCGCTGGAACACCGGGTCGGGCCGGGTTATTGAAGCTGACCGGGTTGGAGATTTGTGGCCGGATACGCCAGGCATCGGTTCCGCCGAAACCTGCCCATGACCAATGCAATACGCCAGTCAAGCTGTTGATCGTTGCGCCTGCTCGCACATAGGTTGTGGTGCTGAAGCCATTGGGTTGTGGATGGTAAACCGGCGTATTGTTGACTAGACCAGTATTTTGCGTATTGTCCAGATCGTCCAGGAAGATACTGCGGCGTGCAGCGTCATCTTGATGTGCAGCGAAGTCAGTTGGGTTGATCGGCAGTGTGGCATCCTGTGTATATTGGCGCAGTGTGCCGCCTTCCGAAATCAAGAACTGGCCGTATCGTGCCAATTGGAAATGCTCGGTGACGGTCATCACATCGGCAAACGTGACCAGCATACCCTCAAATTGCTCGTAGTAGTCGTCAATATTGACGAAACCTGCTGGTACCGGTAGGTCAAGCGTGGCAGGCGTGACCAAACCCAACCCTGCGCCGGGCGTGTCAATCGTGATACTGCCGCCAGCCTGTGGAACGTCCAGTTGGCTCATGCCGAAGAATTCTTCCTGGACACCGGTAACGGTCACCAGATCGCCTTCATTGACATCAACGTAGTTGGTGGGACAGTTGTTGCCGCAGTAGACGAAAATGCCTTCCGAAGTGGCAACTAGCGCGTCCTCATCGGTGGTTTCTTCCTGCATGAAGAAGCCATCCAGTTCTGGGTTTTCCTGATAATCGCCGACCACAATGCCTTGCACGGTTACGGCTGCACCAGGGTTGGTGACTGATGAGCCACTACCTTGAATTTCGTGAATGAAGACATTAGTAGCAGGAGCGCAGTCGTTGGCTGCACCAGGTGTGCCCAAATCACCGTCGCCAAAGGGCGTGCTGGCTGTACACCAGTTGGCTCCTAAGTTGTTATCCACTGCTGGATCTTGTAACGACATGGATGCACCATTGGGATCGGGGAAAGTCGCGCCATTATCATATTCCACGCGGTCAACTTCAGTCAAGCCAGTGTCAAATAAGACGACCTCATCGGACCCATTACCGAGGAAGAAACCGCTATATTGGTAAGCGACAGTTACACCGCCGTTTGTGGCAAAATCAGAATTTCTGCCCAGAACAACGAAGCCATTCGCCGGAATAATCAGCGGGCCGCCATTGGTGATAAGATGGCTGTCAAAATCATTATCGGCAATCGTCCAGCCATCAATGTCCACAGCACCGCTTGTCGGGTTGTGGATTTCGATCCACTCGCCATTAGTGTCTGAAACTGCCGCGGGATTCTGTATGATTTCGTTGATGACTAATGCTGGCGGTGGGCAGTCGTTGGCAGCGCCAGGCGTACCCAGGTCACCATCACCAAAGGGCGTGCTGGCTGTACACCAGTTAGCGCCTACATTGTTGTCTAATGCTGGGGATTGAAGTGACATGGACGCGCCATTGGGGTCAGGGAACGTCGCACCATTGTCATAATTGACCCGGTCAACTTCAATTCCACCACCATCAAGCAGGACGACTTCATCTGACCCGTTGCCAAGGAAATAGCCGCTGTATTGATAGGCAACGGTAACGCCGCCGTTTGTGGCGAAATCAGAATTTCTGCCCAGGACAATGAGGCCATTCGCAGGGACAAGCAGCGGACCGCCGTTGTTGATTGTATGACTGTCAAAGTCGTCATCGGCAATCGTCCAGCCATCAATGTCCACAGCACCACCTGTCGGGTTGTAGATTTCGATCCACTCGCCGTTAGTATCTGATACTGCGGCGGGATTTTGTATGATCTCATTGATGACCAAGGGTGGCGGACCCTGGAGGCGTGGGGATGCTTCGGCTGTGTGAGGAGTGGTTTCGGTAGTGATAATAAGACCAAAAACCACCAATAACGCTGTAGTCAAAATCAAGAGCTTTTGTAAAGCAGGGGCTTCTTTTTTCCTTAACATATTGCCCAACTTTCTAATTCTGTTTGTGAAACCAAAAAATTATGCCAAATTTAGCAGACCAAGTTTAGCATTTTGCTAATGGTTGATGAAGTGCATTTTACTTCAGTCTGCGCTGAATTCTACCGCTAAATTGCATTAGTGACAAAAAGCACCTGGCGTCATGCCAATGCTTTATTGAGAAATTCGGCACAAAGCGATATACTCTGCACTGATTTACTATATTTTGCATAGTTTTGCAGTTGTACAAGGAGCAAGTGTTGAAACGTACAATAATCCTGGCGTTTTTGATTGGTTTGTTGGCTGTTGTGCCTGCTGTGCAGGGGCAACCAGGCGACCCGGCAGTAACTGGTGGCACATGGTTGGTCGAGCAGCAGTTAGAAAATGGTAGTTTTGATGATGAAATCGGCCTCACATCCCTGTCGGTGGTGGCACTGGCAACGATCGGTGAAACCAATCAACCTGCACTGGATTGGCTGGAGATGCAGGTCAGTGATGAACTGGCTCTGGATGAAGCCTCGGTGATGGTGATGGCGCTAGCGGCGACTGGCACTGATATGGAAAGTTTTGCCGATGGTGTGTTGCTGTCAACCTACAGCGGACTTTTGCGGCAGGCACGCGGCGAAAGCATTGATGGGATGTGCCTGGGACTGATTGCACGAGTTGACCTGGGGCTGGCGTTACCGGGTATGGCAGTGGGCGCGTTGGTCGGTTTCCAGAATGATGATGGCGGCTTTGGTCCAGAGCCAGGCGCAGAGTCAGACATCGTCTCCACCAGCTTGTGCATTCATGTTCTGGCGGCGACTGAGACGACTGAGGCGTTGGACCTTGCGTTGGGTTATCTGGCAGAACTTCAATTGGAGGATGGTGGTTGGTCATTTGGCGATATTGATGAAAGTGATGCGTTGGGAACGGCCTTTGCCATGCACGCCTTGATTGCAGCAGATGAAGCATTGGGCGATTGGGGTTTACCAATGCGCGTATTGCTCGAATTCCAGGATAGCGAAACTGGCGGTTTCGTGGTTGGTGATGGCAGTGATGCTTTTGCGAATCAGATAGCAACCGCTGTGGCTATTCCGGTCTTTCGTGGCAGGAGTTTGATTAGCTTTGCGCCGATGGGTGATGAGGATGATAGCGATGCAGCGGCATCGGGCGATGATGGCCCTGCCCTGGACGCGAATTGGGCATTGGTCGGTGACGGCTTTCAGATGGCCGAGCTGAACACGGCTGATGACTTCTTTGTGACTGTGGTTGATCCCTTCACTGAAGATGAATTGTATGGCATTGAGATCATTAATTGGACAGCAGAGTATCAATACACGGGCTATATTGTTCAGCAATATTTGACGGCTGACATTCTGATCTGGATGGCCGAGCAAGATCCTACGGTTTGGGAAAATATCTCAGTCGCAACGTTGGCGTTACTGCCACCCGAAGAATTGGCGGAGTTGCCGGTTGAGGTTCAGGCGCGGGTTGCTGAATAGCGCAAACTTCCGCTAAAATCCAACAGCTTTTTCCGAGAGTCTACCCTCGTAGACTCTTTTGCCTGTTACAGGAGTAAATTTGAATGCGGTTGATGCGATTATTATTCGGGATCATGCTTTTGGGTACGGTTGTCATCAATGCGGGTGTGCTGGCGCAAGATGGTGACTCGCTACCAATTACTATCGTGGATGCGACTGGGGCCGAAATTACTATCGACTCGCTAGAGGCTATTGCGTCGGGCAGCGGCGATGTGACCGAAATTATTGTGGCGTTGGGCTTTCGGGGCAATTTGGTGGGCATTGACATCAGTTCGACCTACCCAACTGACCTACTGGATGATATTCAAGAAATCGGCTTTGCTCGCCGCCTTGCGATTGAGCCGATTGCGGCGGTTACGCCTACGGTGTTTTTCTGTACTGAGATCTGTACACCAACTGCTGTGCTGGATCAGGTGCGCGATCTCGATATTCCAGTCGTCATCATTCCCGACAATGATGATGCGGGTATGGATTTGCCCGCCCAGAAGATCCGGATGGTAGCGGCGGCGTTGGGTGTGCCAGAACGTGGCGAGGAATTGGTTGCCAGGATCGAGCGCGAAATTGATTGGGTAACAACAGCCCTTGCCAACGTCACCGATGAAGACCCCTATGTATTGATGATTTATGTGCGGGGTACACGTCTGCAACTCGTTTCTGGGTCAGAGGTTCCGGCTTATGAGATGATAATCGGAGCAGGTGCGGTTGATGCAGCGGCGGATATTGGTGTGGTGGGCTATACCACACTCAACGCTGAACTGATCTTGACGTCTTATCCCGATATTATCCTGTTGATGGAAGGCGGCGTGGAGAGTTTTGGTGGCCTTGATGCGATCTATGACATTCAAGGTGTTTCCCAGACACCAGCAGGCGAGAACCGTAACCTGGTTGTGATGGATGATATGTATTTGCTGGGCATGTCCACCCGCACGGGTCAGGCGTTGTTGGATCTGGCGCTGCTGTTCCATCCCAGTATAACGTGGGAACGTCATGTGTCGTTTCCGTATACGATCACCGATGCGACAGGAACTGAAGCCACTGTTGACCAGGAGCTGACGGTGGTTGCTGCGAATGAGTCGTTGTTCAATCTGATAGCTGAGTTGGGTTACCATCCAGATTCAATTGACGTTCTGCATGAAGACAGTTTGATTGTGGCGACTCTTGATGATGACTGGGAAGGCTGGCGTGAGGCTGGATATACAGTCATTGTGTTGGAAGATGGAACCGATGTCATGGCGGTGGCTGGAGCATTGGGTGTGCCGGGGCGCGGCGAGGCCTTGATGGCGCGCCAGTTGCAGGAAGCCCAATAGTATGCAGAGAGTCGCCGACTGGCAACGTGCAATCAAGCGTTATCAACGTCACTTCGTGTTTCGAGGTGTGGTGTTAAGCCTGCTGGTTATCTTCTTGCTCCTGCTAGTGGTGCAGTCTGTCAGTACCAATCAAGTTGTAGCTACGGATATTGATCGCAACTTGGTTTTGCAAGTTTCGCTGGATTCGCTCAGAGACAAGTTTGACATTGATTGCAAAACAGGCTGGAGCGGGTGGGCCAGCGATAATCTGGGGTTAGATTGTGATAGTGACCTGGATTATGAGGATCGTCGCACGCGCCAACAGGCATCGCTCATTGCAGATGTGCGTTGGCCGCGAGTGGTGATTGCGGTGTTGGTTGGTGCATCGTTGGCGCTGGCCGGCACTGTTATGCAGGCCGTATTCCGCAATCCACTGGCTGATCCAGGCTTAATCGGTGTTTCTAGCGGTGCTGCAATGGGGGCTATCACGGC
The DNA here is from genome assembly GCA_965215855.1 of Aggregatilineales bacterium. Lineage (GTDB taxonomy): Bacteria > Chloroflexota > Anaerolineae > Aggregatilineales > J027 > J027. Next base: position 3,522,494 of record CBDCER010000003.1, read on the forward strand.
TATTTTGCTTCAGCTCGACCTAACGCAGGTGTTGGAGGCGATGCCGGTCTTCCTGGTGGACCCTGGCGAACTATCAGGGTTGAAATTTGCCCAAACGTTGATGGCTTTTGGAATTGGCTTGCTCATGACGATGCTGGTTTTCCGGCTGTCGCGGGCCGGTGGCCGGACGGATACTGCTAATTTGTTGTTAGTGGGACTGGCCGTCAACTCGATTGCGGGCGCATACGTTGGATTGGCGACTTATATCGGCAGTGAAGCACAGTCCACCGATATCATTTTTTGGAGTCTAGGTAGTGTGGCGGGTACGTCGTGGAACGATGTTTATCTGGTGCTGCCCTTTGTGCTATTAGGGGTAATCTTCCTGCCATTTTATGCTCGCCAGTTGAATATTATGACATTGGGTGAGGACGAAGCACGTAACCTGGGCGTGGATACCGAACGATTACGCCGGATTACCGTTGCTATCTCGGCGTTGATGGTTGGAGTTGCCGTCGGTTTTGCCGGAATTATCGGGTTTATTGGGTTGGTTGTTCCTCATGTCATGCGCTTGTTGTTTGGTCCTGATCACCGTATTGTGTTACCTGCCAGCATTGTAGGCGGGGCGATTTTTCTGGTGGTGGCCGACATCTTTGGGCGCACGTTGCCCAATCCAGCGTTGAGGGGATTCTACATTGAAGTGCCAGTTGGCATTTTAACGGCATTGGTCGGCGGACCAATTTTCTTGTTGCTGGTCTTGTTACATCAAATGCGGAGGACACGAAGCTAATGCTCAATATCAGAAATATGAGTTATTATATCGGCAAGATACCGCTGGTGCGTGATGTCAGCCTGGATGTGCATGAAGGCGAATTGGTGGTGTTGGTTGGCGCGAATGGCGCTGGCAAGACAACCATGCTGCGCTTGATTGCGGGCGAATTGCGACCATCGGCGGGACAGATCTCGATTCGAGGGCGGCAGCTTGATCGGTACCGAATGCGTGATCTGGCGTTGGAGCGGGCCGTGATGCGACAGCATATCTACATGAGCTTTGATTTCACGACGTATGAGGTCGTGATGATGGGCCGCCATCCCCATATTCGCTCTGGTGAGACGCAAACTGACCGGCAGGTGGTCAGCGATGTATTAGATAAGACCGAGACTACCCATTTGTCTGATCAGTTTTACGCGACTCTCTCCGGTGGCGAAAAGGCGCGGGTGACATTGGCGCGGGTGTTGGCGCAACAGACGCCAATTTTGCTATTGGACGAGCCAACGGGAGCGATGGATTTGCGGCATCAGCAATTGACCATGCAACTGGCGCGAGCTGTGGCTGATGAAGGTGGGGCGGTTCTGGCGGTTTTGCACGACCTGAATCTGGCGGCGATGTATGCGGACCGCATGGGGCTGATGCAGCATGGCGAGCTAGTGGCGCTGGGTGAACCTCGCGCGGTTCTGAATGCTGAGAATATCCAATCGGTGTTCAACTTGCCGGTGCATATCATGGAGCATCCCAACCAGAAATGCCCGTTGATTGTGCCGCTGATGCCGCAATTGTAATGCTAGATTGCCAAAACCTTTGCCAGTCTGAGCAAATTCTCATCCAATGTTTTCTTGTTGCTGACGACTTCGGATAGCGGCGTCGTAGCGATTGCTCCTTTATTGAGACCAACCAGTACGCCATATTCTTCGCGCCCAATGCAGGCTGTGGCGGCTGCTCCAAAGCGGGTTGCCAGCAGCCGATCAAATGCGCCGGGTGCGCCACCGCGCTGCACATGCCCCAGGGTCGTGACCCGTAAATCGAAGCCGACGAATGATTCGTGCTGTCTGAAATAATCGGTCAGAGCCGGAGCATCAAACCTGGCTCCTTCGGCCACGACCACCAAACCATGCGATTTGCCACGCTCATACGATTCTTCGAGTTCGGCGGCCACGTCGGCGGGTTCAGTGTCAAACTCAGGCACGACGATGGCTTCAGCGCCGCCCGCGATACCTGCCATTAACGCCAGATAGCCACAATCGCGCCCCATGACCTCGACCAGAAAAGCACGTTGATGTGAGGATGCCGTGACTTTCAGGCGATCAATGGCTTCTAGGGCAATGTTCAGCGCGGTATCAACCCCGATGGTCATTTCGGAACCATATAAATCGTTGTCGATGGTCGAAGCAATACCCACCACCGGAAACTCCATTTTCCACAGTGCATGTGCCCCGGATTGTGAACCGTTGCCACCAATGACTACCAGTGCTTCGATACCTTCTTGGCGCAGTTCACGAATAGCTTTACGGCGACCTTCAACGGTCTTGAAGTCTGGGGCGCGGGCACTACCCAGAATCGTGCCGCCCAATTGCATGATGCCGCCCACATCTCGCGCCGTCATTTTCTTGATATTGCCGTCCATGCAGCCCTGGTAGCCATGATAGACACCGTAGACTTCCCAATCTCGCTCTAAGCCAGTGCGAACGACAGAGCGAATGGCAGCGTTCATGCCTGGTGCATCTCCACCACTGGTGAGTACAGCAATTCGTTTTGTCATGTTGCGTTCCTTTAATTTTGCGCGTTTCTGTACAAATTTCTTGACTTTAATTAAGTATAGCAAGTGTTCGTTCAATACCTTCGCCAAAAATGAGGGATTGAAAGGGCTTTAGCGTCGTGTAAAGTTGTTTGCGTAAACATCAAAGCCAACAAGACATGACGAAGAAAGCCCATGATTGATATTGTAACACTTTTGCTCTGCCTTGAGGCACACGTATCGCCAACAACCATACGACAACTGAGCCGGATTATCCCAGCTATTCTAGCGATGACGGGGCGGGTCACGATGCTGGGTATTTCACGGTGGGCCGACAAGGGCGGGAGCTATCGGACGATACAGCGATTGTTCCACACGGTGCTACCTTGGGCAGACCTGCATTGGACATTTTTTCGCCAACACGCACTCAACCCAGCAGATGAGTACCTATTGGCAGGCGATGAATGCGTCGTAACGAAATCCGGCAAGAAGACGCATGGGGTAGATCGCTTCTTTTCGGGATTGTACGGGAAACCAGTGCCGGGCGTGGCGTTCTTCGGACTATCACTGATTAGTACTGAGGAACGGCGGGCCTATCCGAGCATGGTGGAGCAACGGGTACGAAGCGAAGCCGAAAAGACAGCGGCCAAAGCAGTCAAGAAAAAGACCAAGAAGAAACAGAAAAGAGGCAAGCCAGGACGTCCCAAAGGCAGTAAGAACAAGGATAAGACCCAGGTGGAACTGACACCGGAATTACAACAAATTCAACAGATGGTGCAACGGCAATTGGCACTTATCAAGGATACGATCAAGGTGACTTATCTGGTACTGGATGGGAAGTTTGGCAACAATAATGCCCTGCAAATGACCCGACAATGTGACTTGCACCTGATTTCCAAAATGCGCTATGACGCGGCGTTGTACATCCCCTATGCTGGCCCACAACTGCCGCGTGGTCAGCGGCGCAAGTATGGTGATAAGATCAACTATCAGGCTATTCCCGATGATTACTTGAAGGAAACCACCCTGGAAGATGGTATCCAAACCCAAACCTTCCAGGCAACGTTGCTCCACAAAGACTTCGCTCAACCCCTCAATGTTGTTATCATTGTCAAAACGAACCTGAAAACCGGTAAACAAGCGCGGGTGATCCTGTTCAGTAGTGACCTCAGCTTAACTTATGATCGCTTGATTGACTACTATAGCCTACGCTTCCAGATTGAATTCAACTTCCGCGACGCCAAGCAGCACTGGGGTCTGGAAGACTTCATGAATGTCACCGAGACGGCGGTCACCAACGCCGCCAACTTGTCCCTCTTTATGGTCACCCTCGCACGGGTGCTGCTACGCCAACTCCATCCTCAGTATCCCGATGCCAGTGTCTTGGACCTCAAAGCCCTCTTTCGTGGTCGCAAATATGTCGCTGAAACATTAAAATTACTTCCAGAAATCCCTGATCCTATTTTATTGGATCGTATCTTCAACACGGTGGCGTCTCTCGGTGCTATTCATACCACTGAACGCTGCCTCAATTCGCCATAATTTGGCGAAGGTATTGTTCGTTGTGAAAGGTTTTTTTGCAAATATGTGGCGGGAATTTTCTGAGAAGTCGCGCATGAAATGAATGCGAAAATGCGTGAAAAACGGGGGCAAAAGTCGGTCAAAACCTTGACAAAATGCGACAAACTGACACCAAATTAGTCAGGTTTTGAGGCAAGGTCTGGTCTGAATGCACACATCTGGCGACAGTTCGGGTGTGGATTGAAAACCAGAGTGAGTGCGACTTCTTGCCGCACTCTTATGTTACAGAAATGTCAATTGGGGAGGTTGCTCTGAATCTGCGATACAAGTTCATCAGTTTCAACGTACATGACACCACCATTCTCTGGCGCACCGTAGTCGCGTATCCAGGCAACCGTGCCATCGGTATTAACCAGAATGAAGGTGTGGCCGGGTTCGCCACTGGGAACGGCCCATTGCAATACATCATAGTCAGCCGATACTTGTTGCGTGGTATCGGTTAGTAGCGGAATAGTGATGTTCAGGTCTGCTCTCGCCGCCGCCAGTTCTTCGGGAGAATCGAAGGCGATGCTGACGAAAGCGACGTTCAGTGCCTGGAATTCCGGATCATTTTGCAGATCAACGATCTGCGTCAGGCATGGCGGTCAACCGACGGCCATGTGGAAGTAGAGCAAAACGGGCTGTTGGCCTTTGTATTCAGCCAGGGATACAGTTCCGCCGCTGGCAGCAGGCAGCGCGAAATCTGGGGCTTCATCACCGACCGCTAGGTTTTGGGATTGTACAGGCGAATTCGACTCATTGGTGTCTTCGGAGTCGTCATCACCGCAACCTGCCATTACAAAGCCAAGTAAGGTTAGCAAGGCCAGTAAAGATAGTAAGGGGATTTTTCTCATGAAGTAGGTATCCTTAAAACTACATTGCCTCCAAGAAATCAGATTGTAAGGAATATTTCGCCAAAGAAAAGATGGATTCCGTTCTTAATGTTGGGCTAATGTGAATGGCACGGCAAGTGGATCCAATTTGTCTGGATAGCCCTCAGCACGATAGCCCATGATGAATCCGGTATGCTGCTCGACTGAAAACGGCCAGGGAGTGACATGAATCCGACCGCTTTCGAGAATTTCATAGCTAAGTTCACAGGTTTTGAGGTTGTCGCGCTGGAAGTTGACGGATACTTGGGCCGTCGTTGGCGCTTCAAATGATAAATGGAATGCGACCATATCACAGAAATCGGTGATGGAATCCGCCCAACGGAAGTCATTGGGTGTCCAGTCTGTTTGGGCAATACACTCGGCGATGCGGGTATCTAGATCATCAGCCAGTTGGCGTCTATCTAGGGTATCTTGATGCCCAACCAGCCGCCGGACATGGCTGAAGACTATCGCATCGACTACTGGATCATTGCTGCCATAGTTCAATGCCTTTTGTTTGATCGCCAGCCATGTTGAAGCATCCATGCCCATGATGGGATGGTTGTCGATCAGATCATATTCACGGTCGTGCAGAAGGACGCCATTGATGAATGAGGCAAAAGGCAGGACAGGACGATCAAACGCATCACTGCCCCATAGCATGGCTAATGTGCCAGCCAGCCGGGCATGTTCAGATTGTGGGATAATCACATTGCGGATTTTGGATCGGAACATAGGGTGGATTCTCCAAGTAGTCGGGAGTTGGTCTGTTCAAGCCATGTGTTGGGCGATGATTTGTGTAATGAGAGCCTGATCTGGCGCTCGATAGGCAGCGAAATTCGTAGGTTCCTGGCTATAATTCAGTAGGAGGTGTGCCCGGCGATCATCCGCGAACGTGGTCTGATAGAACGCGCAAAAGTCTACTGTCACCGTATCCGCTATACGGTTGAGGGCGCTTTTCAGGTGGGTGATATGGTCGGCATGAAGGGTCAGCCAGCCACCTGTTGTATTTTGGAACAGGCTATTGTCGTGGGCGTTTACAACAGGATAGGGGGTGTGGTTCAAATGTATCACCATAAACCCATCATAGCATACAATACCTTCGCCAAATTATGGCGAGGTGGAGTGACACGCAACGGTATGGATAGCACCGAGAGATGCCACCGTGCTAAAGATGCGATCCAATAAAATAGGATCAGGGATTTCCGGAAGTAATTTTAATGTTTCAGTGACATATTTGCGACCACGAAAGCGGGCTTTGAGATCAAGGATACTGGCATCCGGATAATCTGGGAAAAGGAGGCGGCGTAGGATACGGGAGAGCGTGACCATCAAGAAAGATAAGTTGGCAGCGTTAGTGACCGCTGTCTCAGCGACATTCATGAAATCTTCCAATCCGAAATGCTGTTTGGCATCGCGGAAGATGAACTCAATCTGGAAGCGCAGGCTGTAGTAGTCAATCAAGCGATCATAAGTTAGGTTGAGGTCACTGCTGAACAAAATCACACGCGCCTGTTTCCCTGTTTTCAAGTCTGTTTTGACGATGATAACGACGTTGAGGGGTTGGGCGAAGTCTTTGTGAAGCAATGTTGCCTGAAAGGTCTGGGTTTGGATATCATCTTCCAGGGTGGTTTCCTTCAACTAGTCAGACGGGATAGCCTGATAGTTGAGCTTATCACCATATTTGCGACGTTGACCATACTTAGATTGTGGGCCAGCATAGGGTATATACAACGCCGCATCATGACGCAATTTGGAGATCAAATGCACGTCACATTGCCGGGTCATTTGCAGGGCATTGTTGTTGCCGAACTTACCATCCAACACCAAATAAGTCACCTTAATCGTGTCCTTGAGCAATGCCAATTGTCGCTGCACCATGCACTGAATCTGCTGTAGCTCCGGGGTCAACGCCACCTGTGTCTTATCCTTGTTCTTACTGCCTTTGGGACGTCCAGGCTTGCCTCTTTTTCGCTTCTTCTTGGTCTTTTTCTTGGCTGCTTTGGCGGCTCTTTTCTCAGCCTCACTGCGTACCCGTTGCTCCACCATGCCCGGATAGGCTTGCCGTTCTTCAATACTTATCAGTGATAGCCCGAAGAATGCCACGCCCGACACTGGTTTCCCGTACAATCCCGAAAAGAAGCGATCCACCCCATGGGTCTTCTTGCCCGATTTTGTCACGACGCATTCATCGCCGGCCAGTAGGTACTCATCTTCCGGGTTGAGGGCGTGTTGGCGAAAAAATGCCCAATGCATCTCTGCCCACGGTAGCACTGTGTGGAACAACCGCTGTATCGTCCGATAGCTCCCGCCTTTATCAGTCCATCGTGAGATACCCAGCATCGTAATCCGCCCTGTCATCGCCAGCATGGCTGGGATAATCCGGCCCATTTGTCGTAGGGTTGTCGGCGATAGGTGTGCCTCAAAGCAGAGCAATAGTGTTACAATATCAATCATGGGCTTTTTTCGTCATGCCTTTTTGTCTTCATGCGTTTATGTAGACAACTTTACACGACACTAAAGCCCTTTTAATCCCTCATTTTTTGGCGAAGGTATTGAGCATATTTAGCGAATTTCGATGTTATAATATGCTCATCGTTGATTAATAAGATGGGGATATGGCCCCAGGAAGGACGTGACAACATCAATACTCACTTGTTCCGAACATTTTTCCGATCTAGCTCTGAATGAGATTGCCCGCGTACATCCCGCTATAACTGTATTGGATAATGTTGCTCCCGGCTGCATCCTGATACAGTCCCCGACATCTTTCACCCAACTGACACTATACTTACCCCCAAAAACTAGACCACAAGGATAACTCGTTTTGAGGATAAAATCAGAGCAACTTGTGGAGAGAAAAAGATGAGTAGAAAACGACGAGCATACAGCGCCCAGTTCAAGTTCCGGGTGGCAATGGAAGCGATCAAAGAAAAAAGAACGGTCAATGAGATCGCCAGCGAACATCAGATTCATCCAACGCTGGTGCGTGACTGGAAAAGGCAATTGCTCAATGGCGGAGCCAGCGTTTTTGAACGGGGAAACAAAACACAAAAACAAAAGGAAACAGGTGTTCCTGAAGCGGAATTATACGAACAGATTGGGCGGCTCAAGATGGAACTTGAGTGGCTGAAAAAAAAAGTTACCCCCTACAGTTGAGGCCAAACGGGCGATGATAGACAACCAGCATCCTGACATCAGTATTCGGCGGCAGTGCGCCTTGGTGGGTCTCAACCGCGCAACATATTATATGAAACCAGCGGGGGAAACACCCTTCAATCTGCAACTGATGCGGCTAATTGATGAACAATATCTGAAAACGCCCTTCTACGGGTACCCTAAAATGACCGTCCATTTACGGCGGCTGGGACATCTAGTCAATCCCAAGCGTATCGCCCGCTTGATGCGGCTGATGGGTTTACAGGCTATTGTTCCCAGACGGAAGCTGACCCAGCCGGCACCAGGCCACAAGATTTATCCCTACCTGCTGCGAAACGTGGCGATCACCCGCCCTAATCACGTCTGGAGTACCGACATCACGTATGTGCCCTTACAGCAAGGATTCATGTATCTGGTGGCTATTATCGATTGGTTTAGCCGCTATGTACTGGCCTGGCAGCTATCCAACACGCTGGAAGGCAGCTTTTGCCTGGCGGCCCTGGAATTAGCACTCCGCCAGCACACACCTGAGATCTTCAACACCGATCAGGGCGCTCAATTTACAGCGGATAAGTTTACCGGACGTTTGCAGGCGGCGAATATTGCTATCAGCATGGATGGGCGCGGGCGTGCCCTGGACAACATCTTTGTCGAACGCTTGTGGCGTACCGTCAAATATGAGGACATCTACTTGAAGCATTATGAAACCGTTCCAGCATTGGAAAGGGGGCTACACGACTACTTCCATTTCTATAATCATGAACGACCCCATCAGAGCCTGGCTTACCGGGTTCCCAGCGAGGTTTATCGATCTTGTTGAGATTCTGGTATCAATTTCCGAGCTTAATTTTGCCAATCTGTGGTCTTGACGATGGGGGTAACTATAACAATCCATAAATGAAGCGGAATGGAGCGATCTTAGGGTTCGACTTGGTAACCCGATCCTTTTGCCAACCTGCGCTGTTGACCGTTGGGGTTTCAATGATGAGTTTTTACCTGATGAAGACGGCAAAACAAGAATAGCGCGATACCCCCTAGTAGTCTAGCAAGCGTCAATTGTCGGATAGAGTTGGTGCAACTTGATACGTGCATCCTCGGTAGTGAAGCGCCAATGAACGGTTGACTGTTGGTAATTGCGGCGGTGTTGCCAATCAGCTATCTTTGCTTTCAGGGTGTCCTGGTTGGGGATTCGTGCCTGAGTACATTGACGATGCAGCACACTCAATTCAATTTCTGCCATATTGAGCCAACTGCCGTGCTTGGGCGTGAAATGAATTTCCAGTTTCTCAATGATGCGGCGGGCCTCGGCAGGTTCGAAAGCCTCATAAAGTGAGGCGAATTTGTGCGTGTTGAGATTATCCATCACCAGCACAATCTTCTCGGCATCCGGGAAATGGATATCTACTAAATCCCTCATGCAGTGAGCAAAATCAATCATGGTGCGGCGCTCCGTCACTTTAATATGCCGCCATGCCGCCAATGGTGCAAAGAAGATAAACATGTTGCTGGTTCCATTGCGTTCATACTCGTAGTCATATTTCGCTACTGATCCTGGTTGCACCGGCAAGGGCAATCGCGTTTCCTTGGTCAGTTGTTTGCTACCCTCATCAAAGCACACAAAAGGTCGTTTGGCATGGTGTGGGCGATGATAGACTTCCAGAACATCCTCCATCGCACAAACAAACGCAGCACTTTCTTTGGGTGGGATACACCATTGTTCTTTCAACCAGGGCTTAAGGTCGTTTTTTTCAGTGTTAGTCGCACTGTTTCGCGTGAGATGGTTTCGACCACCTCTAATTCGATCAGTTTGTCAGCCAACATTTGCATCGACCATCGCTCATGTCCATCCGGTGCTTCACTACACGCCAATTGTATCAACCGTGCTTCTGCCGCTCCATCTAAGAGCTTCTCCTTCTTTTTCTGCGGGCGCTTATGATTGAAGGCTGCTGCGATCCCTTGCATCACGCACGTTTCTCGAATGCGTTCAACGGTGCGCTGATGGATACTCAATGCTTGAGCAATATCAGCATCTTTCCAACCCCCATCGTCTCGATTTTCATCAGCCAGCAAGAGGATGCAGGCACGGGTCATGCGCCGGGCTGCACCCTTGCCTTTTTTCACCATTGCTGTTAGTTCCTCACGCTCTTCGTCGCTTAATGTCACACGATAGATTTTCGCTGGCATCTTTCTTTCCTCGCCCTAATGTTTACCGAGGAGGATGCCACATCATCCGACAGAATCCAATTGTCAAACTACTAGCACTTGTAGAACCGCTACGCAAATCTGTTCGAGATTATCAAAGCAATCTTTCCAAATTTTTCCATCAATCGAAGCATGTTATGGTTGTATCGCCGATATTGGGCAGAACTGACCAGGAATATGAAGACGTTTGGCGTGTTGCAGAACAACATAATGCCAACAGGGGTTTTGTTCGGTTATCGGTAATCAACTTATATAGCGCATTGAAGATACTGCCGATAATGCAGAAGCTTTTTAGAGAATATTTTGACAATATTCTCGATGAGGTCGGGTTGCAAGCACTCTATTCTTTAGAGCAGAAGGAAACTGCTGTTCTAAATTCAGTTGGCGATTTGTGGTTACCTTTTGCAATGCGACCACACCTCCAATTTCAAAACCCCAAGAAAAAGAGCCATGAATGGTCAATAAAGCGATTAAGAGAGATTAAAAAACATTTGAAAAGAAGCTGGAAAAAAAGGGTCAACGCGGAAAAGTGTGAAAAAGGCTTCACCGTGTTATAAGCTATAGAGCAACAACCAGCACAGGAGAAGCCAAGATAGAAACAATAGCGATGTTAACGGCAGGCGTCAAGCCAGAGACAGAACGGAAATGGGCAGCAGTCAGCCTCGCAACCATAACGGAGTTGGTAGAATTACCAGAATTTCGCGTGACACATTATGAGCTAGAGGGCGAAGCATTGCATCTGAAGTGTGAACACCGCTACGATATCACGCAGTGTCCCGACTGTGAGTATTTGTCTCAGCAGGTTCACCAGCAGAAGGAACGCCGGGTGCGCGACCTGAGTGTGATGGGAAAACGAGTTAATCTCTATTTTATGGGGCGTCGCTTCAGGTGTGAGCATTGCCAACGCCCGTTCACCGAGAACCTGCTGAGTGTCAATCAGCAGCGGCGTCAAACGCGACGCTATGAGCAATATGTCTACGAACAATGTTTGCAGTGTGATCGCAAAGCTGTGGCGCGACAAGAACACTTGAGTGAGTCAACGGTCAAAGAGATATTTGTGACCTATGCTCAACGCACGACCCAACGCCCAACCCAGAATCCTGTACGGGTTCTGGGGATCGATGAACTGGCTCTCAAGAAGCGTCATAAACAGTACGTATTGATCCTGTCCGATTTGGAAAGGCACTGCATTTTGGCAGTGTTGCCAGATCGTAAGCAGGAAACATTGATCGCGTGGTTCAACGCGCAGCCAGATCGAGAGCAGATCACTGTCGTCTCAACCGATCTATGGGAACCGTACCGCCAGGCTGTCAAGAAGGCTTTACCACATGCTCGCCAGGTCGCGGACCGCTTCCATGTGATGAAGCAACTCAATGACCGCCTAACACAAGCCCGCCGCCACCTTCAGAAGCAAGTCGATCCGCCGACCTATGACATCCTCAAAGGGTCGCGCTGGATACTAGTGAAGGCGCGTCATGAGTTGTCGCCCGAAGAAGAAAGCAAACTCCAGCAAGTCTTGGCGGCTTGTCCTGAGTTGCGGGTCATGTACTTGCTCAAAGAGGAATTTCGCACTATTTGTGATAAAGTCCAGAACCGTGAGCAGGCGACCCGGTTTCTACAGGCCTGGATTTGCAAGGTGCAGGCCACCGGCGATCTGCGCTTACTCAAGTTCGTCAACACCTTGCGTAATTGGTGGGATGAGTTCCTCAATTACTTCATCAATGGCGTGACCCAGGGCTTTGTCGAAGGCATCAATAATGCGATCCGTGCCACCATCCGTCGTGCCTTCGGTTTTCGTAATTTCAACATCTTTCGATTACAGGTTTTGGCCCAATATGGAGGTGGTTGATGCGATTTTCACACTTTTCCGCGTTGAGCCGAAAAAACTCGCGGAGCGTGGGGTGGATGTATACGTTGTTTCTGAGGAAATTTACTGGAGAGATGCCCCTGCTTTGTGGATTGCCATTGATGGCACAAGTTTAGTCGAAGTATATAACGCCGTCGAAGCTGTCATACATTCCATACAAGAAGCAGTTCAAAAAGTTGGAAATCAGGACACCACAGAACTAATTTTAGACAGATATTCAATACCGTCGCCAAAATAACGGCGGAAAAGTTAGGGCTTTTGCCTTAAAGTAGTAGTTTACCAAAACAAGCTGCTGATAAGGCAAAAGCCCATGGTTGACATTGTAGCACTGCTCAAGGACCTTTCACCATACCTAACCAACACCACAGTGCGCCAATTGGAGCATATTGTCCTGGCAATGCTGTGCATTCCGAATCGCATTACGATGCTGAACCTATCACGCTGGACGGAGCGTGGGGGTAGCTATCGGACCCTACAACGTTGGTATCACACGCCGCTTTCATGGGCGACAATCCTGTGGAGCATCGTGCGTATCCATCTACTTGATCCCGATGGCGTCTATCTGCTGGCGGCTGATGATGTGGTGGTCAGCAAGTCCGGCAAAAAGACACATGGCTTGGGCTTGCCGAGCATAGGCCAGGGATGGCATATTGTCACGTTGTTGGCCCAAACGCATGGCGCGATAGAGAAGCACCTGGAAATGATAGGCCCAGGCACAGCGGTCATTATCAATTGACCATTGCAGATCACGAACTTGGTGCGCTAGGCAGATTTGCAGTTCCGAGGCAGGATGTTTGAGTTGGGCGGACGCCAGATCACTAACCCAGGTAACCGGACAACCATCAGCCATGACGCTGTGCAACACCTCAGCATTGCGGCGTGGCGCAATATGAAAGTAAACATGTTGGGGCGTTTGGAAAACCCATTGCCAATGATTTTGTCCAGTGACCCGGACGCCAGTCTCATCAGAACCAATCACGGGGCTGGCCCGGACTGCATCGCGGATGGCAGTGGCCGCTTCTTGCAGGGCAGAATACCCGCGCCGCACAGCATTGACCAAAGCCCCCACGCTGATTTCTACCCCCAATACATCACGGGCAATGCGCTGTACTCGTTGGTAACTCAAGGGATGCGCCAAGTGTAGATAGTGAACCAATGTCTCCAGGTTGGGGCCAAATACGCGCTGTGGCTCGTACCCTGTTGGATACGCGGCTATTTGCTCGTGCTGGCAACTTGGGCAGTGAACACCATAGCGTTGTGCTTCGATTACCATCGGACGGATGGGTTGGATTTCCACGATTTGACTGCTGCCCACCTGATAGTGCCGCGCCCTTGCCAGATCCTCACCACACTGCTCACAACTTTCCACCCGGCACGCCACGATCATATCCGGCTCTGAACGTTCCCTGCTTTTTCCCTCATGCCCAGCTTTGGGGCCGCGTTTCGTCCCTCGTCGTCGTCGCCGGTCTCCTTTGCGACTTTGGCCGGATGGTGTTGACGAATTACGCGGTGTCTTGCGGGGACGTTTCTTTTGCCCTTCAAGTGCTACTATTCGTGTTTCCAGGCTCAAGATGACTTCTATCAATTCATCCTTGCTCAATTGCTGGAGTTGTTCTCGTCGTGTCTTCATGGCTCCAGTGTAACACTGCTTTCCCTGACGTCCATCGTCATTTTGTCGCTTGTTTTTTTCCCTGTTTTACCCTTATTCTTCAAGGTGAATAGATACAGAGAATGGAATGGCCCAGGTGTAGCAGCACCCAGGCCGAAAGATAGGCGAACGTGTGTTCGCACCTACGTAGCTATAGTGTACCACAAGTTGTTCAACCGCTGACATGGGTGGCTGGTTACTTATGGCTATGTGAGTGAACTGCTATGGGAGTGGCCTGCCCTGTTTGAGTAGGTCGTTGAGGACAAGGAGAATTAAACAGCTATGAGCAGTCAAATTGATTCGCAAGATACACCCAAGAACATCGCCCATATCCCGCCGGGCTACTGTCTTGAGCGTGCGGAGGAGATTCAGGAACTATTGGCGAGTTGGGACCGAGAGACAGAGGCGGAACTCCTCAAAGAGCTGGAGGATGCATTGCGTCTCGATGATAATGGTGAGGGGATGATCCCCCGTGAGGTTAGGGCAATCGCATATGCTTTCTTAATGGAAAAATGGGCCTTATTGAACCCTCTTGACCTCATGGGTTTATGCATCCGATAAGGTTATCGGATATTCAGAGCAACACTCAATGTCAAAGCTGCAAATTCGGTTCGATCTTTGGGGTTTTTGAAGGTCATAATGGCTCATTGTTTAAGAATTAAGGTTTGATATGCGATTGCCCTATCCTGATCCATTGTATTCGTTTGTGGCGATTGATCCCCAAGTACACTTTCAGCAATTGAGGGCTGAGGATTATTTGCCACAGATCGAGCGCGAGTTTGCATTGATTACCAATGATATGCGGATGGATGCTCGTGAGTCAGCGCGTTTGATGGTGGCTTATGCTTCCCATCTGCGTCCACATGGCATAGCAATAATGACGCTGAAGCTCCGCTTACGCAATCGTCAACGGCTGATGGATCACGCATTTCGCATATTGCGGAAGGCGTACAAAGTTATCCGTGTGCGCCAATTGGTGAGCAACGGCAAAGAGGTGACGCTGTTCTTGCGTCGTAAAGATTAGCCACTAAACCTGTCTACGGGGATGCAATCGTGTCCCCGCAGATACTATGCTTCCTCTACCGGCATAATTTCACCATCATCCAGGCGAATATAGCGTCTGGGTATTGCTTCGCGCTGGCGTTTGGCTTTTTCATCCAGTGATTGCGGTGAACGACGGCGGTCGTAGTCATCCCAGCGCCAGGGTTTGATGAATAATGGCACAACCAGCCATAAAATGAAGAATGCTTTCCAAGAAAGCACACCAAATAGTGCTAGAACCAGAAGAAGTATTCCTAGATTAGGCCAAAAATGGGAAGTGATTCGAGAGCAAAACATCATAAATCCTCACCTTACAAGTCGTCTATATACGTATTACGCAGCGTTGGGGAAATAGTTGCAGATTTTTTATGCAAATACCCAGAGTCCCCCGACAAGCATTGCCAGGATTCCGATGATGAGCCAGCCATGAAAGACAAACTGTGAGTGACGCTGGCGTGCGTAGGAGTCGTAATCTGAGATGTTGTGGAGATGAGGTGCTGCTGGATAATCGGCAAGTTGGCCTGGCGCGGCAGCTTTCGATCTGGTGCTGAAGGGTTTGTAGCTGGTTGAGGCAGTCAATAGATCAACAAAGACGATAGCAGCTCCCAACCAGAACAGCATCCCGCCTAATGGCTCGCGCAATACCAAAAAGAGTGCCATTGCCAAGCCAATTAATGTGATGGTTTGGCGTAGGAGAATTGTTGAAGGATATGAACTTTGAACTGACATTAACCTCATACCTTTCCTTAATTATCAGCATAGGAAAAAATAGGCAGGAAGTCAGCCCTAAATATTGGGAGATTGCCTGATGAATCCAATATAAACCCCTAATTTTTGGTGGGAGAATACTAATGTTTTGTTTACATTTTTATAGTATAATTAGAATAGATGTTCTAAAACAAAAGGAGGCGATCATGCGACCCAAACATATCAAACAACTTCAAACCCAAAGCCGCCAATTGACTGTACGTCGGGTCGATCATCATACGTTTGTCGTCGAGAGTGTCTCCAATCCGAATGCCAATCATATTGTCACGGTGCGATTCGATAAAGATGGGACTGTTCGAGCGCGTTGCACCTGTCCATGGGCTATCAATCGAGGAGTGGCCTGTACACATGTGATGGCGGCGCTGGAATATCTGGCGTCGCGCAAAGGCCGCACGCTGAGTTTCTGGCTCAGTGATGAGGACGCCTACCGTCAGAAGCACCGGATCTTCTATTTAGCAGGTGGCTCCAGAGATGTGGGCGATAGCGGGGTATGGATTACCAGTCGCTCTGCTTGACGATATGGGAAACTCCGTTTGTCGGCATGTGACAATGAAAATAGTGTCGGTCCCCTACAAAGTTTGTCATATCCTCACGGCACTCGGAGGATATGACAAACCTTGTTTCATATTCAGAGGTCATCGTGATTTATTCTTCAGCGGCGAGATGCAAAATGTACTCCACTAACAGCCAGACTTCTTCCTCGTTTAAGGTGCTGGCATAGTGAGTGGGGTGGATGCCTCGTGCGTAGCCAGGTTCAACATAGGCATCGGGGTCTATGATAGATTGGAAAAGGTAATCCTCGGCGCTCATGCCCTCGATACGTGTAGCGGCGACCTGACCTGATTCGCGTAACCAGGGAGCTGCCGATGGAAAATCCAGATGGCAGGTGGAACAGGCGGCGCGTCGAAAAACCTCTTCAGCAGCATAGATACGGTCATCTTCTACTTCAATCAAGCCCAATGCATCTAATCCTGTAGCATCAAGACCCCAAGCTGATAGACGTTGATTACCAGATACCAGGAATGTCCCATCGGGACTGAATATGGCATAGCGGGCACGGATGGCGCGATCAGAGTGGAAATAGCGGTATACTTGCTCTCCGGAAGCCACATCCCAGATATGCAGGGTTTTATCGCCGGCTGCCAATAAAGTCCCATCTGGGCTAAAATCCACCGAGCGGGTTCTGGCATCAAAATGGGCATGTTCTTCGCCAGATTCTATATCCCAAACGCGGACGGTGCGATCTTTACCGGCGCTGGCGAGCAATGTGCCATCGGGGTTGAAGGCTAGATCGTAGACTGTATTCGTCTCACCATGTCCACCGAGTACCTGGGCTTCGATTGGTTCCGCAACCGTCATATCCCATAGGCGAATAATACCGATGCGATGGCCGACCACTAACACTGTGCTGTCTGGACTGAAGATCATGGCATTGGCAACGTCATCTCGTGGCGCTTCTAGTGTGGCGGCTTGCTCGAAACTCGCAGTGTCCAATATCAGCACTGCACCATCCACACGTCCGAGTGCCAGCCACAAACCATTGGGACTGAATGCCACGCTACGCACGAGATCCGTGTCACCACTGGCCTCGTAGATAGTCGTTTCAATGACGGTTTCTTCATCTATTATCAGAACATGGGCCGCTAATTCGGTGTGGTAGGCTAGGATGTCACCAGAGGGGTGAAAGGCCATGCGTTCAACGGCTGCCTCTTCGCTTTCCCAGATAATCTGCACCTCGCCGGTGTGCCAATCGTAGAGGCGAATACGATCAGGCTCGCTCAAATAGGAGCCGCTCGCGGCGAGTTGTGTGCTGCCGGGCCTGAAAGCGATGGCGTTCATGCGGGGCCGGGTTCCCGAAAATGCGCCCAACAGGACAATGTTTGTGGCATTCTCAGCCGTAATGGCGGCGCGTTCGGTCTCTTGAGGGGGAGGTGCGGCCCAGGAAACGCCATAGGCAGCTATCAGACTGACAATTATGATTGAAAACAGTAGGCGGTATCTAATCAACATCATACTCCTTACTCTGATTGCTTTTTAGATGAAGCGCCTCACAACAGAATGGGAATATAGCGTGTTCTGTGAGAAGTGCCAGGAACAAAAGGCACAGTTTTGGGGAACAGAAATCATTGTTGATTGAGAAACGCCAGCACGATTTGATTAAATTCGTCAGGGATTTCCATATTGGGCAGATGCGCGGTGTTGTTCAGTGTGATTTTTTGTGCGCCGGGAATGGTTTCGGCCAGCATATCAGATGTTTTGCGGATGCCGGGGGCATCGTGGTCGCCAATCAGCACTAGAGTTGGAACCTGAATGTCGCCGATGCGTGAGGTGGCAGCAGGTTCAAGGAGTTGTTCATGGGCGTCGCCGCCAGATGCCTCGTGGATGTAATTATGCACCAACATGCGGTGCACATGCGCTCGCATGTCTGGATCGACTGTATTGGGATCACGCCCTGGCCCAACGACCCACGCCATCACATCGGCGTCGGCCAGCTCGTCGAATTTCTGTGCTTCATAAAGGGTTTCCTCATCAGCATACTGCGCCTCAAGCCATTTGTCCCAAAAGCTATAACCTTCGAGTGCTGCTCCCACCAAAATCAAGGATGTAACCTTGTCCGGATAGCTCAGGGCGAAGTTGATCGCTGTTTTGCCGCCCATCGACATGCCGAGCAAAATCGCCTTTTCGATACCCAGGTGTTGGAGTAGTCCGTGCAGATCATTTTGGTGGCTGAACGGGCCATCGGGCAGGGTACTCTTGCCATAGCCGCGAAAGTCGAACATTAGCACACGGAAATGTTGCTTGAAGACATCGAATTGCGCTCGCCAGGTTTCGCTATGCACAATGCCCGCGTGTAGTAAGACCATTGGGTCGCCTTCGCCTTCGCCTTCGCCTTCGATACGGTAGTGGATTTCTGCGTGGTTTATCAAAGCTTTTTGGTTTAGCCAGGGTGTACTCAAACTTATCTCCTTTGGTTGGAAAAATGTTGTTTTGCAACAGTATCAGTATGCTATAAAACCGTAATGATGGTTGGCTGGAACGGCTTGCATCGACTCGTAACCTCGATTAACATGATGTTTAAGAGAGAAGGAGATAATTATGAGCAAACCTGCTGCTCGTGTTGGTGATATGCATACCTGCCCATTGGTGACCCCAGGAACTCCGCCAGTACCGCATGTCGGCGGCCCGATTCTTCCGCCAGGGGTTCCAACCGTGTTGATTGGCGGGCAGCCAGCAGCTGTCGTGGGAAATATGTGTACGTGTGTTGGTCCGCCAGATGCAATCGCTATGGGGTCGGCGACGGTACAGATTGGCAATATGCCAGCGGCTCGTATGGGTGATTTGACGACGCATGGCGGTACGATTGTAGCTGGTTTCCCGCAGGTTCTTATTGGTGGATGACGTCTTTGATCGCTGGAGAACGCCTGAACGAAGACCCTGAAATCTTCCAGAAAATTGAACAATGACTACACAATTGCTCGGTGATGTACCGGGCAGTTTTGCTTCGGTACGCTACTGATCCAAGCGCACAGGTAACATATTTATTTGGTTTTGTGCTGCCAGCGCGTAAAGAATCCGCTCGCTGTGCCCTCTATGATGCAGGGATGGTTACGATGGAGTGGATGATGAAGCGTCACTGGTTAGTGTTGGCCTTGGTAGTTAGCGTAGTGTTCGTGATGGTGAGTTTGGTTGTATTGGAAGATGCTCCATCCCATCCCTCCAACATTCAACAATCTGGTGTTGAGAGTACCTCGGCTTGTGTCACATTCCCAGCACGCCCCAGCCCTACGCCCCGCCCGCCAACCCCCACGCCCCGACGAATTATCGCTGCCGGACAATTGGTTATTGGCGGTGATCCCGAAGATATTCCAGCCATTCAGGATACCGAACCGCTTTTGGTGGATGTTGCAACAGGGAATGAAGAATGGGAGCCAGATACGCTAGTGATAGGCCTCGGCTTTGGCGGGGTGCAGACAGCTTATCCAATATCTTTCCTCAGTCGCCACGAAGTCATTAACGATTGGGTTGGGCCTCAGCCTGTGCTGGTAACGTGGTGTCCGCTGTGCTTTAGTGCGGTTGTCTATGAACGCCGCGTGGATCAGATGGTACTGACTTTTCGTGTATCCGGTTATTTGTTCATGAGCAACTTGGTGTTGGAAAGCCCGCGCACGGTTACACTCTGGTCGCAATTAACCGGTATCAGCATTCGTGGTGGGGCGCGACCTCAACAATTACATCCATTGCCGTTTACCTTGACGACATGGGGTGAATGGCAGACACAGTTTCCTGAAACTCGTGTTATCTCTGGGCGATTAAGTCCCTGGGCTGACGTCTTCGACTATAGCACTGAGCGATATGAGGGTTATTTCTCTGGGGGCAGTACAGGCATTGGCCGAACGGGAGATATTGATGACCGTCTGCCGGCTAGAGCGGTGGTCACTGGCCTGGAATTTGACGGTATTGCGTTGGCTGTGCCCTTCAATGATGTCTTTACGCAGCAGGTAATTCAGACGCAGGTGGGAGAACAGCCAGTCGTGTTGTTTGTTAACCCAGGCACAGGTACACCAGTAGTCTTTTCGCCGGAAGTTGACGGCAACAGATTGTTGGCTTTTGAGATGGATGGAGATGTGGTGATTGATACTCAGACTAGCTCGCGTTGGGATCCGGTTAGTGGTATGGCCTTGTCTGGGCCATTGGCTGGTACAACTTTGCGCTCGCTAACCTATCGCACGGGCTTCTGGTTTTCATGGGCCGACTTCTTCCCGCATACATTGGTCTGGGGTGTGGATGCCTGATCTGTCGGCTCAATCAATGCTTGATAAGGGTCGAGGCCGACTGCCGACTTCTGGGGTGGCGTCGCGGGTCATATCGCTACCCAATGGTGATGCTTGTGCCCGGTTGGCCGCGTCGATTGCCAGAGCCGATGCCAGGAAGAGCAGGCGACGGACATCCACGCTGGCGGTGTGTTCCCATGACAGGCCGCGCAGCGCCACCAATGCCAGTGCTGTGTAATACTCTGACCAATCTTCGCTGCGGGCCAGGTTTTCCTGAACGATTTCGCGCACAACACGTATCACATCCAGTGCTTCAGCCACCGGATTATCGTGCCGGTAGGAGCGGAGTTGGTGATGATTCACGGCATCTAGCAGCCGAATCGTTCCCCAAACGCCATCCCAGCCGGGGGGCATGTGGGGGGCAATCGCCGTCGCTAACAGACTGATTTCCAGCACGGCCCAATCGAATAATGTGTGCCCCTCGCGTGTTAGCCCGAAATCTATCAACCACGCATCATTGGACGGGCCAACCAGGACATTCCCCAGATGCAGATCACCGTGAATGATGGAGAGATACCCACTCAGACGTTTCTCCAGGAGACTCTCGATTTGGAATACTGGATTGGGCAATTGACTCACGGGTTGGGGAAGCATGGGCATTTGCGTATCGAAATGCGGATGCAGAGTTTCCAATTGTGCTTGCAAAATGTCGTATCGGGTGCGACTAACGCGGCCCACCAGACTCTCAATGAAATCACCGGGTCGATAATTGTTGACGGCCTCATCCAGCCCCCATACCTCTACTTTGGAGGCGCGATTAACAGCTTCCGGACCATTACCAGCGGCGAGTTGCATTGAACCCTGATATTTCCGCACTTTTTGTACGATGAAACCGCGCAATTCCACCTGTTCACCTTCACCAAAATCAGTGCGGCGGCTCCATGTCCCCAATGGCTCAATTTGTAGATCGGCTCGCGTTGCGCTTGGTTCCACTTCAATCTCCAGGGCGGCGGGTAGCACATGCTCATATTCGCGCCAGACACCAAAGCGGTAGCGTTGGCGTTGTAGCCACCAGCTTGCTTTATAGGCGTCGTAGATGCCGGTGCGAATGACATTGCCTAACTCAATATTGGATAGCTGCGAAACATAATCGCGCAGATCAATGGGGTTTGTGCCGCCGGAAGGTTGCACCAGGGTATATTTCAGCCCACCCAACGGACACTCGTCGGGGAGCGCGGGATTATCCAGCAGGCGGGCAGTCGTTGGCGGCAGCGTGTCTTTGACGTAGGAATCGTAGTGTCGTTTCTCATGCAGGATAGCCGGAACTTGGTCGATTTTGACGACGACTCGTGCTTCAGTGCGGTGGGCGCGGTGGGGTTGCACAACCAAGAGCCGAGCGCCAGTGTAGCTGCCACCCAGTTCACGTTCCACAACAATACGTTCGTAGGCGCGAAACATCCGCTGCAACACGGCCTGTTCGTCTTCGACCAGCTCAACGTCTGATTGGATGGGGACTTTGGGCATTTCTGACCGCAACCGGCTTGACCAGTTGGCGGCTGTCCGGCGCAAATAGGCCATGTCGGTTCCCGCCTCGCGCATCACCCGTGTCGGAATACTGTCGCCTTCATCCAGAATCGCGAGCAGGACATCACGCTCGGCGGGGTTATGAATTCCGGCATAGCGTTGGGCTATTTCCAGCACTTTTTGGGCACGCGGCGTCTGGCGAAAACCTGACCAATAGCGCCTTTCTTCACCAACGCCGATGACTTGGCGCACGCTATAGCGCAGAAAGCGCGGCTCCATGCTACATTGTTCTAGAACAACGTTGGTTAGCCCATTATCTAGCTTGGTCAGGGCAATGAAAAGATGCTCGACACCTACATAAAAATGAAGATGGCGGGCGGATTCATGCTCGGCGATATCCAGGATTTCTCGCAGGTTGATTGTACTCATTACACCGACCTTTTATTCCACCGACTGCACGCGCAGCCAGGTATTGCCGACACGGAACAGTTCACCAACTCGCAGTAGTTCTGGTTCTTTAACGCGGTGGTGACTGATGAAGGTTCCGTTACGACTTTTTTCATCAACCAGCCACAGTCCGTCGTCGCGGACTGCCAGCCGGGCATGGAGCCGCGATACTGATGTATCAAACGCGATGCATATGTGGCTGCTCTCGCGCCGCCCGATGGTGAAGCTATTGTCGTTAATGAGTGTCAATTCCAGCCCATCGTCGGGGCCACTCATGAACATGATCCGCATAATTGATGCCCTATGTTTACAAAGTTCATATGTAAGTTATACTATGGCGGCGGAGTTAGCAATCCTGAAATGCGGGAGACATCATTCTTGAACAAGCAATCTGGCCCCAACACTCGTTCGGTTCATGCGGGCGTCTCGCGCCGAAAAGCGCATCATGCCATCACGACTTCTATCGCACAGACGGCGACCTATACCTTTGATGATAGTGCTGATCTGACCGACTTCATGCACCAGAAGGTGTGGCAGGGTGATACAGACGGGCGTGAAGAATATGGACGCTATGGCAATCCGTCGGTTTATGCTGTCGAGGCGAAACTGGCAGCGCTTGAGGGCGGCGAAAATGCGT
Organism: Aggregatilineales bacterium; assembly: GCA_965215855.1. Lineage (GTDB taxonomy): Bacteria > Chloroflexota > Anaerolineae > Aggregatilineales > J027 > J027. The sequence goes on from CBDCER010000003.1 coordinate 3,545,480, forward strand.
TGCTCTATTCATCGGGCATGGCGGCTATTACCAATCTGATTTTGGCGAGCCTGCCAACTGGCGCTCACGTTGTGATGACTGATGACTGCTATCGACGCACGCGGCAATTTGCGTTGACTTTTCTTAGACGCCTGGGTATCGAAACCAGTGTTATCCCAATGAATGATTACACAGCGTTGGAAGCGGCTATCATCCCCAAAAAGACACGGCTCATTATCTCTGAAAGCCCGACCAACCCCTATCTACGCCTGGTGGATTTCGAGCGCCTGGCGACGATCGCGCGTGCCCACAAGGTCCGCACCCTCATCGACAGTACGTTTGGTACACCGATTAATCAGCATCCGCTGACCTATGGCATTGATTATGTTGCCCACAGTGCCACCAAATATCTGGGTGGACATCATGATTTGCTGGCGGGCGTCATTATCGGAGACAAGAATCGCATCACGGCTTTACGGCAAGCACAGGGTGTATTGGGGTCGGTGGTTGCGCCGCAAAATGCTTATTTGCTGGAACGAGGTCTCAGAACGTTGGCGCTGCGTGTCCAGAAGCAGAACGAGAATGGTCTGGCGGTTGCTCATTTTCTAGAAGCTCATCCGAAGATTGAGCGTGTATGGTATCCGGGTTTGGAATCGCACCCCGATCATGAATTGGCGCAGCGTCAAATGTCTGGCTTTGGCGGGGTCATCAGTTTCAATGTCAAAGGTGATTATGAAGCGACGCAGCAGTTTATAGATGCCACGCAAATTCCGTACATCGCGCCGAGCCTGGGAGGGGTCGAAAGCCTGATCGAGCAACCCGCACTGATGTCATATTACGAGATGGAGCCAGAAGATCGCCGGGCGTTGGGGATTGGCGACAATCTGGTGCGCTATGCACTTGGCATCGAGGACGCTGATGATTTGATCGCTGATCTTTTGCAGGCGTTGGAGCAAATACCGTAATGGATATAGTCAAAGTATTTGCACCCGCTACGGTCGCCAATCTCGGCCCTGGCTTCGATATTCTGGGCATGGCGGTGACTGAACCCTGTGATACCGTCATTGCTCTACGAATTGATCGCCCTGGCATTGTGATCGACTCGATAGCAGGCGATGAGGGACGGTTGCCGCGAGATCCTGAAAAAAATACGGCGGGCATCGCGGCGGATTATGTTCGTCGCCAGATCGATTCTGATGCAGGTGTAGCATTAGAAATCGTTAAAGGACTGCCACTTGCTAGCGGACTCGGCAGTAGTGCTGCCAGTGCAGTAGCAGCGGCGGTGGCAGTCAATACGCTGTTTGGCAATCCGCTGGCAGATATTGAGCTGTTGCCTGCGTTGCTGGAAGCTGAAGCGGCGGTTAGCGGACGCCATGCGGATAATGTGGCTCCGGCACTGTTGGGAGGCATCGTGCTGGTGACGGGTACAACGGCGGTGGATATTCACCGGTTGCCGCTGGGGCCACACCTGAGCAATTTGTGGCTGGCAATGGTTACTCCAGCGGTGGCAGTGCCGACGGCTGAGGCCCGTGCTGTGTTGCCTGGTACTGTGCCGCTGAAAACGGTTGTGCATCAGACTGGTGCTGTTGCACGCCTGTTGCACGCCATCCACACCGATGATGTTGAATTATTTGCCCATGCGATGGCAAAGGATGAAATTGTGGAACCGGCGCGTCGCCATCTGATTCCATACTTCGCGGAGGCACGTGAGGTTGCCCGCGATCATGGGGCATTAGCCAGTATTATCAGCGGGGCGGGGCCGACGTTGTGCATTCCGGCGCGTACTCAATCAGATGCTCAGGCTATTGGTGAGGTCGTTGTGGGGTTTTATCATGGCAATGGTGTTGCCGCGACCAGCCGTACCGTTCAGATTTCACCAGTAGGGGCGCGGGTAGTCTAATCGCTTGCCGGAAGTGGTTCTGTTCCTTCCAATGGTTGTCGCATGATGATTGTCCAGAACAGTAATGGAACCAGACCACCGACCGCGAACCACATTGCCAGTGGGCGTGGGTCGATTTCCACGACATCGACCAGAAAACCAGTCATGAACACCGAAATCGCATAGCCTAACGTGAAAATGCTGAAATCCAGAGCGAACACGCGTCCCAGGAATTCATCGGGTACTTTGAGTTGCAACAGGACGCTGCTATATGTCCAGTTGATAGAGCCGCCCATTCCTCGTATCAAGATCGAGGCGGCAGCCACCAGTAAGAACGGCGCAATACTGAAGCCAATCCAGCCGATGGGTAGCAACATGAACCCAATCCAGATCCATTGTCGCAAGAAACTCAGGCTGCCATCGCCCATACGGTTACCCAACACTGGCCCCAGCACTGCACCGATGCCAAAGGCAGTGTATAGCACGCCTAACGTCATGGCTCCGTCTTCGCCGACTACGAATATACTGGCGGCATATAACGCGAACATTGTATCCACGCTGCCGACGTTGGAAATGCCTTTGACGAGCGTGTAGACACCAATGCGGGGGCGTTGGAGTACATAGCGGAAGCCGTCGATCAAATCCGTCCAACCGCTAGTGGATGTTTGCCGGGTGATCTTGCCACCGGATGTGATTCGCAGGATGAAGAATGCTGAGAGCAGAAAAGTTGCCGAGTCAATAATCAGGGCGGTTTGCACACCGAAGATGGCGGCTACTACGCCGCCAATAACGGCCCCAAAGGACAGCACCGCCGACCAGGTGGCGTTGGCGAGAGTATTGGCGACTAGCAGATTCTTTTCCTCGACTAAGCTGGGTAGAATGGCGGCCCGGGCGGGTTCAAAGAAGGCTGATACGATAAATTGGAGTGTGGTCAGGACATACAACAGCCACACGCGATCTGCGCTGACGACCAGCAAGAAGCCCAGCACGATGATCGCCCGCAAGACGTCACTGATGATGAGGATCCAGCGGCGGTTGTACCGATCTGCCATCACACCCGCCAGTGGTCCAAAAAGAAATGGGGGCAGGCCGCGTGCCAGAAAAAGAAAGCTGATCGCCAAGCCTGAATCGGTATAGCGATTGACAAGAATGACCGTTGCTATGGTGTTGAACCAGTCGCCAAGCAGGCTGACAATCTGGGCAAACCACAGATAGCGGAATTCGGGACGTTCGCGGAGAAGTTTCAGATAATCGTTCATGGGGTATCGGATGGCTGCGGTAAGGTTACGCGCAAGGTATAGGCGACCAAATCGTCACCATCATATTGATGTTCAAGATCGCCCCAGGGGACTTCGCCCGCGAGTGCCTGGATGTCGTCCCAACGTTCGTGGGAGGCGACAAAAAGATAGTCACCAGCGGGCAGTTCATGAATCTGGTCGGGATCGTCCATGTATTCCTGGCCGCGTATTGCTGTTTGATAGCGCACTAAATTTGATCCTGATAGATTCATGCCGCCGCTGGACAAATAGTATAGTTCATAGTCATCCAGGTCAAATTCGCGTAGCATGATCCGTGCCACACTGTTGAGGTTGGCGGTGCGTTCACCATAATAGACGCGCTTTGGCAGATAATCGTAGACATAATCATTCAAATTTAAGCCGACGACTACCAATGCGCCGCTGACCATGAGGCCTGTGTATAGTTTTCGATTCCCCATGATTTGCCAATGGCTGACTGCCTGTATCAATTGCTGTACTTGCTCGGCGATGAACACGATGCCTAGACCGACCAACGCGGCCAGTCCTGGTACAACGCTGACATAGCGGGGGTAGTGTGGCGGATCGACCAGTAAGACTCCGCCCAAAATAGCTGTGGCGGCGACCCAGAGTGGCAAGAATAGCCAGCGTGGATCGCGCCAGCGTCGTAGGCAGACGGCCACCCCAATCAGAAATGGAACACCACCAAACCAACCCAAGACCGGATTATGCACGCCATAAAAGCCACTTTCATCCTGACGATGCACGTAGGCTCCGAAAGCATGTGCGAACTGATATTCCCAATATCCTTGCAGATTATCAAAGGTGGAAGCGGCAATGACGTCGCCCGTTTCAAAAATAGCGACTTGATCCAGGCGGGGACTGAGGGGACGGTCTGTGTCTCGATATACAGAATAATACATGGGGAACGACACCAGTGCCGCCAGAATCGCGGTTATGCCTAGCAGGGCTGGACGCTTCACTGAGCGTAACAACGCATATAGCACCACGTAGCCGATCATTAAGAGGGGGACAATGCGGGCGGCGGAGTAGAAATATTGTGACATGCCCAAAGCGACACCAGCCAGTGCATAATCCATCGGTTGCCCGCGCCGCAGGCCGCGAGTTAAAAAACCGAATGCCAGCGCCGTAAACAACGGATCGCCGACCTGATTAATTGAAATGCGGCTGAAATGGACGTGGAAGGGGTAGGTGACCATAAAAAGGGCAGCGGCCATCGCCACGCGCCAGTTGAAGAGTTGTCGCGCCATCCAATAGGTTACTGGAACCGTCAATGCGCCTAAGACTGCTGAGGGTAGTCGGGCGGCTAACACAGTTTGACCGATGGTTTGGATGGAGGCAACTTGCAACATGTGGTAGACCATGGGGTGATGCCATACGCCAAAGCGAAATGGGCTGTCGATCCAGTGGGAGAAATTAACGAGATCAACGGCCTGGATGGCGAAAGCAGCTTCGTCTTCGGCCTGGATGTAGGGTTGGGTTTCCAGCCATGCGATCCGCATGACCAGCGCTGCCACCAGCAACCCCAACACAGCAATCCATTCCAGGCGATTGTGGCGGAAACTATGCCATACTTCCTGTCCCCAATCACGAATGGCGGCTGTGGGAATAAGCCCGAAGACAGTTAAGGCGCTGCCCGCTCCCCAGAGCTTGAGCAGATAGACAGCGTGTGTATCTCGTGCAATGCCACGCCATCCGGCAAGCAAACACAACCGGATGCCGATGAGGGTGATTGTCCACTTCAGAACTACTGCGAAAATGTGCCAGTTGAGGTTGATTTCGGGACGGGGCATGCCGCGCCAAAAAGTGAATTTTAGCCAACCCCATAGGAAGGTTCCCGGTAGGCAGCCGAGGAGTATAAGGATCGCTGCGACGCTCCAAATTAATGAAATTGAAGAATCAAGCCAATGGTCTTGCTGGATGCCACGCCAGACGCCCCAGGCTGCCAATCCCAGACCGGTATAGGTGACCAGGCCCAGTTGATGCTGGTGGGGTGTTTGCTCTCCAATCAGGGGTTGCCAGTCCTCGTAATGGCTGCGCCAGCCCTGCGAAAAAACTAGCAACATCCCGGCTACTGCCCATTCAAACGTGGTGCGTGTGGAGAACACCGGTTCGTCGAACCAGCGCACTTGAGCATAGATGATGATGATGATGCCGACGGCGCTTAATAGCGGCAAACGCCAGAGATCGAATTTTATCCGCGTTTCCATCCACTTGCCTCAGCTATGATTTCTACGGGATGTCGCACCTGTCCCCGGATATGTTCGATTTGTTCGCGGCAGGAGGTTCCGCTGGCGGCGATAATCGCCTGGGGGTTGTTGCGTACCGCTGGATACAATCGTAACTCGGCAATTTGCATGGAAATGTCGTAATGTTCCTGTTCGTAGCCGAAGCTGCCCGCCATGCCACAGCAACCGGTATCAATCTCACGGACCATTGCGGCGGGAATGGACTGGAGTATTCGCATACTTGTGTCTGTGCCCCACAGTGCCTTTTGGTGGCAATGTCCATGCAGAATAATCTCGCGTGGCTGATGATCCCAGGAGAGATCATGGAAACCCCCTTCACCGCGCCATTCCTCCAGCCATTCCTCCAGGCTGAATGTGCGGCGGGCGATGTCGGCGGCATGATCCTGCCAATCGCGGTCAACCAGAGCTGTGTAGTCATCACGGAGGGCTGATGCACAACTCGGCTCGGCTATCATAAAGCGCACGTCCGGATCCTGGGTAATCAACTTTGCCAAGAATGGCACATTTGCGTTTGCCATGTGCTTGGCATGATCTAGCATTCCTTTGGACATGGCAGGCCGTCCGCAACACCCTTTTTGGGGTAACCGCATGGCTCTCATCGTTAAGCCGCTTTGGGCCATGAGGTAGTGCAGAGCGCGTCCGATTTCGGGATGATGGTATTCAGTGAAGGTATCAATGAGAAAGATTGGGGTGGGGCGGGCGGGTTTTTTGTGCCTGGGTTGCGGAATTTGTTGATTCCACCATTGGCTGAATCGTTGGCGAGCATAGCGCGGCATGGCACGTTCGGTGGCAATACCTACTATCTGTTTGGCCCAGGTTGATACCAACGGAAGATTTAACAAGAAATTGCTGGCAGTGGGCCATCGACTACCCCATACACTCAATCGGTGGACATTCCCAAATAGCCAGGAACGCCGCGATAGGCTATGGTGATCGTGATAAGCGGCCATAAACTCGGCTTTGAGGCGTGCCATATCGACTGCTGAGGGACATTCGGCTTTACAGGCTTTGCATGACAGGCATAAATCCAGCACGTTTTTGACGCGCTCATCGTGCATATTGTCCAGACCGAACGCACCGGTCATTGCCAGCCGGAGAATGTTGGCGCGTCCCCGCGTCGAGTCGCGTTCTTCACGTGTGGCTCTGAAAGAGGGGCACATCGTTCCGCTGCTTTCTTTGCGGCAGACGCCAGACCCGTTGCACATCTCTATGGCTCCGGCGAAACCATGATCTGGCGACCAGTCAAAACGTGTATCGACCAGTTCTAGTGGGGTAGTGTAGGATGGTCCATAGCGCAAAATCGTTGGATCATCCATCGACAGCGGATCGACAATCTTATGCGGATTCATCAGGTTATGGGGATCAAACATCTGTTTGACTTCGCGGAAGGCCGTTGTTAGGTCGGGGCCGAATAATCGAGCATTGAATTCACTACGCACCAGTCCCTCGCCATGTTCGCCGCTGGTTGTGCCATTGAAAGCCATTACTGCGTCTACCGCTGCCGAACCAATAGCCCGATACTGGCGTAGCCCTTCGGTTGTTTTCATGTTCAGTAAGGGACGCACATGCAAGCATCCGGCACTGGCATGGGCATATACCGACATTTCGACGCCTTCAGAGGCCATAATTTCGCTGATGCGTGCAATGTAATCGGCTAGATGTTCGACAGGCACAGCTGCGTCCTCGATGAGGGGAACGGTTTTCCAATCACCGCGATTGCTTGCCAGCAGCCCCAGTCCAGCTTTCCGCACTGTCCAGACATTGGCTTGTGCTTGTGGTGTTTCCAGTACGATGACTGTGTCATGATGGTCAGATTTCGTCAGGCGTTGTTTTAAGCGTGTAATCTTGCTTGTCAATTCCGCATCTGTGTTGCCATAATATTCCACTGCCAAAATCGCTGCTGGGTTGCCTTCCACAAACTGTAAATGGCGGGCGTATTCTGGTTGTTTGCGGGTCCGGTCTAGCAGCAATTTATCCAATAATTCGATGGCTGATGGTTCTGTTTCCAGAATGGCAGGTGTGGTTTCGAGGGATTGGTATAGATCATCGAAATGCACGATTGCCAGGCGGGTCATTGTAGGGCGCTGCACGAGTGCCAATTCGGCACTGACCACACTCGCAAGGGTTCCCTCTGAGCCGACAATCAATTGAGTCAAGTCAGGGACATTCGCGTCCATGCGGTTTAGTGCATAGCCTGCCACCGTGCGCCATGTTTTGGGATAACGGGAGTGAATGGCATCAGTGTAGCGGTGCAAGATACTCTGGATGCCGTTTTGCAGGTGGCGGACGGTTGTACCCGTTGACCCGTTTCCCAGACGTATTTTCTCGCCGGAGGCCAGCACTACTTCTAGGGTTGTCACATGATCGGCGGTCATGCCATAGAGGATGCTGTGTGTGCCAGTGGCGTTGTTGCCCAGGCAGCCACCAATTACGGCACGATTGGCACTGGCGGGGTCGGGGCCGAACATCAATCCCAGCGGTTTCAATTGGTGATTCATCTGCTCCAGTACCATGCCAGGTTCAACTGTAATCGTTTGTTCCTCGGCATTGATGGCCTGAATACGGCGCATGTGGCGGGTAAAGTCGATGACTATAGCTTCACCAACCGTTTGCCCAGCCAGACTGGTCCCGCCACCGCGTGGCAATATGGGAACTGCGTGGCGAGTCGCGATTTCGTGAATGACGCAAACATCGTCAGCATGGCGTGGAAAGGTCACGCCCACTGGCGGAATTTGATAATTGCTGGCATCTGTGCTGTAGAGCAAACGGGTCACTTGGTCGAACGCTACATTTTTGTACCCGATGGCGCGACCCAATTGGTGTATTAAATGGTGCATGGCGTGATTTTAACCAAACAGACCGCCTGATCCCGCAGGACCAGACGGCCTCGTTGATTTGTCATTAACCAAATTTAGAGGACAAGACCGGTTTCTTTGTCAAATAAGTGCATGTTGCCCATGTCGAAGACCGTGCCGGTGGGTAGACCCACACTCACCTCTGAACGTGGATCCATACGTGATAGGAAGCTGTGGCCGCCTTTCGTCAGATAGACAACCTTCTCATTACCCATTAGCTCGATAATATCCACTTCGGCCTCAACTGGTTGGGATACAATGCCAGCGGGTTGATAAGCGTGATAGTGTATATGCTCTGGTCGCAAGCCGAATGTTACTGTTTCGCCGATATGAGGACGATAGCGATCATAACGATCTTTGGTAACTTCCAGTTTGTCGAAGCCAAGATCTACTTTGATGACACCGCCATCTTCGACCAAGGCCGCATCAAAGAAGTTCATGGAGGGGCTGCCTATGAAGCCGGCCACAAACTGATTGTTTGGTCTTGAATAGAGATTGTCTGGTGAATCGATCTGCTGCAATTTACCAGCATTCAGAACCGCAATGCGGGTTCCCATCGTCATCGCCTCGACCTGGTCGTGTGTCACGTAGATGAAGGTGGTTCCCAGGCGCTGATGCAGCTTGCTGATGAAGGTCCGTGCTTCCACACGTAACTTGGCATCCAGGTTCGAGAGTGGCTCGTCCATCAAAAAGACGGCTGGGTCACGCACAATAGCGCGGCCTACGGCAACACGCTGGCGCTGACCACCCGATAGTTGGCGCGGGCGACGATCCAACAGATCTTCGATACCCAGGCTCTTGGCAGCTTCACGGACATTCTCATCAATGACCTGTTTGGGAACTTTCCGCAAGCGCAGGCCAAATGCCATGTTATCGTAGACAGTCATGTGTGGATACAGTGCATAGCTCTGGAACACCATCGCAATATCACGATCTTTTGGCGCTACGTTGTTGACCACACGATCACCAATGATGATACGGCCTTCGGTCACCTCTTCTAACCCGGCAAGCATACGCAGGCTAGTGGATTTGCCACATCCCGATGGACCAACGAAAACCAGAAATTCTTTGTCTTCGATGTCAATATTTAGATCAGAAACGGCTTCGACGTTTCCCCAACGTTTGAAAACATGTTCATAAACGACCCTAGCCACACCAAACCTCCTGAACTGGCTAAACGCTACTTAAATTTAATAGCAATATTAATGCCTAAAAAATGATCTTGCACACAACACATCATACCCTTTGTTGAAAGGTTGATGATCTATGATTGATGCAAAGATTATACTGATTATTGCACTTTCAATACAATCGGACAAATTATAGCGCCTTTTGGCATTGATTGACAACTCCTACAAATTGCTCATTATCGAATATTCCGCCATGAAGTGTGCCATCGGCTTCCAATATCAATCGCAGTGTGCCGCCTGCACCATAACTCGCGCTTGCACCATCATAAATTACACTGGTTTCATGCAGAAGCAGCCAACCCACTGCGTTTTCGATACCTACAATACGTGCCCATTGTTGATCTAAGATTGTTGAATCGGTGATCCACTCGCCGTCGAGCGCAACAATTGTCCCACCGAATTCGGGCAGCAATCCGCTGGCTAGCACCATTGATGCGACTTCGATGGGTTCGATAGTGATGATGTAGCTGAAGTCCACATTGCCGACAGTGGCCGCGCAGTTCCAGACGCCCTCAATCTGCACTGTTTGGATTGCTGTACTGGTGGGTGTTGCTGTGCGAGTGGGTACAGGCTGCGAAACAGATTGGGTGGGAAGTGGTGTAGGTGTGAGAATGGTTGGCGTGAGTGTCGAGGTAGTGGTCGGCGTAACTGTGTGGGTGGGACGCCGTGTGGCGGTTTGTGTTGTATCAGCAATTTGAGTGTGGGTGGGCAGGGGCGTATTCGTTACATAACGGGTGGGTGTTGCGGAAGGGATGATTGCCACGGCTGGACTGTCATCAGGCAGTGTCCAGTTTGCGACCTCTAATTCGAGGGCTGTGCCTAAATCGCGTATTAGACTCAGATCACCGCGCAGGGGGCTGTTGCCAGCCATCAAATCGCCGGGTTCATTCTGTACCTGTAATGTCGGATCGACCGGCCAACTCATCCACTGCCCGGCACTCAGAACACGCAAATTATCCGGTGTGTTGCCGATTGTTACTTGCCCATGTAGTGCCACTACGCGCAACCCAGCGGCAGCATCCACTTGCATGAAGATGGTTCCATTGAGGGTGATTTGCGCCCCGTTGACGGTAAAGGATGCAGGTTGGTCTGGTGAGCTGTGCGCCAATATGCCGGATGGTGGAACCGCCGGGCAAGCACTCACAACAGGGTTGCTGCTGAAATCGAGATGTTGCAGTTGGCTGTCAAAGCCTGATAGGCGCACGCTGCTGGTCATTACAAACAAGACATCGCCTTCTGTCAGCGATGTTTGCCCACGCGCAACTGCCAGACCCCAGGATTGTGTTTCTAGGTGAAATGAACGGGTATTCACCACGCGCATTGCATAAAGTGGCACACGATCTCCGGGATATTGTAGTGCCACTCCTTCGACATCGACTGTCGGATTGCCCAAACATAGTTCGTCAGTTTCTACAAAGCCACATCGGGCAGCCAGTTGGTTGAATGTTGACTGAACCGCCTCTTCACAAATCACCATCGGATCGCCGGTTGGTACAGGCGTTGTGGCGACTGGTTTTTCCTCTGGAGCCAGGAGAAAAATGGCTAGGGTCGCGCCGCCGCCGATGACGATTAGGGCAATTATCCAATTCATCAGGGAACGCAACCCCGATGCTGAACGCCGCTGCTGGGCACTCCTGCCATCTGCGCCCGTTGCTGCTTCCTCTCGTGCCAGTTCCACTGCCAATCGCCGTACTTCGGGGTTATCCGGGGCGATACGCAACGCTTCGCGGATGGCGCGTACATATTCTTCATGATCGGCGGCACATTGCGTTAGAGTTAGCCATACATCGAGATTCTCATAGTCGCGGTAAAGCAAATCGACGATGATTTCACGGGCGGCGTCTAATTCTCCGGCTTCGATCAGATTGATAGCTTTGGCTAAATCGCTCAACCAATGCTCCTTGTCTGAATATCAAAAAAGGCGAGCGTTCCTCGCCATTAGTTCTAAACTATATTTGGGTCAAATGCTAGTTCGACAATGTCACATTCAAGGCCCAGAATGCTTTCTCAGCCGAGAACGACGAGATCGTGTGCGATTATCAAGGTGTTTGACAACGAGGCGGGCCGCCTGTTCCGTCGAAAGCTGAGGCAAAGGTAATGTTGCCCGCAAGAGTTCACGGACATTTGCCATGGATAAACTGGGCAGGACATCGGTCTCATAGTCTTGGATCAAAGTGGGGTCAGGTGGGTGTTTGGCACGCCAGTCAAGACGGGTCTCGGCAATGAACCAACTCGCCAGTAGCGTGAGGGCGAGTTGGTGTTCCCAGGCACGATATTTTATGGCCTGGAATTCATCCCAGCCCAACTCCGATTTGGTATCTTGAATACTGCGTTCAAGGAAATAGCGTTGGGTTTTACGTTGAGCAAGGGTCTGCAACGGTGTATCCAGCGGCGCATTGGTCAGCGTATAGGTCAACCGTTGGGGGGCGCGTCGTATCAATAAGGTTTCACACCGCGAGGTTCCATCTTTGTCGACCGTCCAGACGGCTCGCCGCGCAAAGTCCGCCTGTAACATCCCGCGTTCGGATGGCCGCAGCACCAACGATTGCCAATACGTTTGCGCGTCATCGGCCAGCGATTGCACGGTGACTGGCGTTTGTCCCACCACTTGCGGATGCCTGGCGGGACGGTTACGTTTCGTCAGGGGGTAGACGATTTCAGGCTCACGCAAATAAACACGTTGGTTGCAGGGCACATCCGCATAATACTCAATCCCATTGGCCCGGCATTGATCGCGCAGGCCGGTATTGCGACCATACAACGTATCAAAGGCAACAGCTTCAAATGGCAACCCCATCGCCTGAACACGCTCAATCATCTGCCAGCCTAATTCAATTTTGGTCTGGAAACGGCGATCAGCGGGAATGCCCACCTTTTTACGACGCGCTGCATAAGCCTCACTCAGCCACTTTTCAGGCAAAAACAATTCGCCATCGACCCACGTCCATATCCCATCCTTGGCATAGGTCAGAAAGACCCCGACCTGACATTGATCCACTTTGCCCAGACGACCATTGTATTGACGTCCCGCTCCCGCGCTTGTTTCCCCTGACTTGGCATCGGCACTCTCATCCAGAATCAACACCCCGCCCCTTAATTTGGGACGTCTCGCTATCTCGCGCTGCATATCTTCGATCACTGCTCGGCCCGACCACGGCGATTGGCTGATGAAATGTTGCATATTCTGTTCTGATACCCCTGTCATTCTTCCGATTTCCGCGATGTTCCGATTACTTGTCATCCGTAGTAATCCGCTCAAATACGCCAATCCATATGCTCGGGTATCGCGGGTCTTGGTGCGGACTTTCCGGCCATAGTATTTCCAAAAGTGTTCTAACCGCTCACCTAATCCTTCTATCGCCTCTAACGACAGGCCCCAACGACTGATTTCTGTTTGATTGTTCTCATTGTCATTCGGCCTTTTTTATCACAATCGCTCTCATTTTTCTAATCTGACATTGTCGAAATAGTATTTATAATTCGCCAAACACAATGGGTGGAGCGGTTGGGCCAGAGCTTCCGGTAGCTGGTTCGGGGGTAATGCCAATGGCATCGTAAATGTCAACGGGTACTGGTGCAGATAGACTCAGCACGCCATACCCGGCACTGTCTACTTGGAATAAGCCCCCACTGACTCGCTCGCCATCTCGAATCAACCAGACCTGATAGGCCATGTCGGGTGGCAAGGCAGTGAATCCACTGGCGTAGAGGGTAACCGTCTGGGCATCGCGCCATGCCACGACAGCAAGCGCGTTAGCGGGTTGGTTTTCCTGTGCCTTCAGGAACGCTACGCGCTGACTGCCAGTGATCCCCACCGACGCCAGCAGTTCCTCACGTCGATCCAGGCGTGCTACGAGGTTATCCTGTTGCTGTTCCAGATCGCGGTTGCGTCCATACCAGTAAACATTGGAAAGCACCAGTAATAAGACTGCTGCTGCCAGCGTTGCCCACCGTCGCCAATTAGATAGTCGGATGAGCGGAGTAGTTGGGGATTGTCCCACCGTCGTTATGATTTTGCTTTTCAGCGCAGATGGGACTGTAATAGGTAGGGAAGAATGTAGCAGATCATCGGCCAGCATTTGATATTGGGCAAGCGCAGCCAGTGCATCAGGACAATCCTGCAAATGCGTCTCTACAAAAACTGTTTCGTCGGGGTCTGTTGCACCAATGCTGTAGGCAGGGATCAGTGCAGCAACCGCTTCACAGTCTATATTGTATTGTTTGGGTTGTGAATTGTTATTCATCACCCACCATCTCTTTGAGCTTTTGCAGGCCGAGGCGTAAGCGTGTTTTGACGGTTCCCAATGGTAACTGCAAGACCTCGGCCATGCGACTATGTGTCATTCCCTGAAAAAAAGCGAGTTCAATAATTTGTGCCTGTTCCGGTGGTAATTCTTCCAAAAGCGACCGCAGCATGTGGCCGCGATGCTGCCAGTCTTGTTGGTGGTCTTCCAGAATATCCGATAGGGGTTCCAACTGAACCTGGGTTGGCTGGCGTTTTTCCCGACGTAACCGATCAATCGCTGTATAGCGGGCAATGGTTAGCAGCCAACTACTCAGCCTTCCCTGTGCAGCATCCCAATTTTCAGCCCCATTCCAGACTTTTAGGAAGGTATCTTGTGTAACCTCTTCGGCAACTGCCCTGTTTAGTACGACACGTAGTGCCAGACTGTAAACGGCACTTCCATACTGGTCGTAAAGCAACGCCAACGCATCTTGCTCCTGTGCGGCAATCCGTTCCATCAGACGGGTGGTGTCTGTAACTGATTCAGGGGATGATTTGGGTGAACGTCGCCTCAAAAAGCCAGCCAGGATGACGAAAATCACGACTCCACTCGCAGTTGTGCTATCGGATAGACGCCCACCAGTCTAAACCACTGTGCATAAAATGAAAAGACCCGCAGGCTGTTCAGTCTACGGGTCTTTCAGGGATGTAGGTTATTCCATCATACCTATGCTAACTGGCCCAACGACCGGTGCACCATTCAAAAAGACAGGCACATCCGCGCCTTCTACTGCACCGAATTCATATTCACCCGGTGTGCCCGTGTCGTAGTGCAACATCGGCCAGACCTGCTCGCTATCGGTGTCGATCTCAACAAATGCGTAGTTGATGCCAGGTAACAATGGGGCATATCCCAGCACCGGTCCGGGTCTCCCCTCATTGTCATCGTGGATGACCAGGAAGCCTGGTGCATCAATTAGTGCATCACACAGTACCACACCTTCACTGAATTCGCAGAACTGGTTGTTGAATGACGGCGCGGCACTGATGGGATAAGTTAGGGGGCCATCATCGGTTATCACTGGACCATCCACGCCATCGACCGTGCCGAATTCATACTCGCCTTCGACGCCGGTATCGACGTGCAACATCGGCCATAAGACCGGTGTCAGACCATCTGAATTCAGTTCGACGGCAACATCTATGTTCAGACCATCTGAGACTGTTGTGAAGCCCAGCACTGGCCCTGGACGGCCCTCATTGTCGGCGTGGATTACCAGGAAGCCTGGCCCCGCCGATAGTACGGTATCGGCAACTAGCGTGGTGTCACCCATAGCTGGGGTATTCTCGCCATGCACGATAATCTGGTCGAAGACAACTATGTTCGGAACTGTCCAAATTGGAAAAACAGCAACCTCGCTATTGAGTGCGACCGGGTCGTCTACGCCGTCAACTGTGCCGAACTCGTATTCGCCTTTGACGCCGGTATCAACATGCAGCATCGGCCACAGGACATCCGTTGGCTCTTCGACGGTCACGACCACATCTGTATTCAGGCCAGCCGCAACCTGAGTTGCGCCAGCAACCGGGCCGAAACCTTCTGCGTCGCCGCGATGCACGACCAGCCAGCCAGCTGCTTGGGCGACAACGGCGTCAATTGTCACCGTGCCATCGCTCACAAATTGGTCGGTGGAATAGATCAAGTCAATATTGAAGGCAGGGGTCACGACATTGCCATCAACAGCCACTGGCCCATCTGCGCCATCGACCGTCCCGAATTCGTACATACCGATTTCGCCAGTGTCCTGGTGTAGCATTGCAAATAGTGTCGGAGTGGCGCTGCGAGCGTCGATTTCGATCTCGATACCATAATTCCAGCCCGTGTTTACCCAACGATGACCGATGACCGGGCCAGGGCGTCCTTCACCATTATCGGTGTGGATGACCACAAAGCCGGGACCATCGTTGTAAACGGCGTTAATCCAGACTGTGCCGTCTAACGACAGCTGGTCACTGACTTCGACTGTCGGTACGTCGCCATCTTGGGCGTGCAATACCCTCGTGCCGACCAACGCGATCAATGTGACCAATAAAGTAAACAAAATCCGCTTGTTCATGTTACCTCCTGAGATTCACTGAATATTGAAGCGGTACTTCACTTTTCATATCGGCTCTGGAGATAGCTTTGGATTTCTCACCCTCTGTTTTCTCATGTTTCTCTCATAAAACAAATCACGCCCAATCCTGTTTCAGATTGAGCGCGTTCTATGATCATCTGTACAGTGGATGAATCAGGGTTGGCGGCGGGATTGCTGCAAATAATAATAGGCCAGTCGTGGGTGTCCACTGGCATTGAGCAAGCTATACCCCGCCTGTTCCAGCCGCTGATCCAGTATAAGCGGCATGGCGGCAAAATTGAGATTCCACATAATTGCCACTTCGACAATATCTCCCAGTGGTGGTTGTTGGACAATTTCAAAGGCACGCAAGATGTGTTGGGCCTGTTGTTCGGGCGTTATTAGGGTGAAGAATTGGGCCTGATCGGGGACGGGTGACACATCCGCTCCATTTACGCCTACACCCTGGTATGTGCCCCAGCCAAACTCTGTGATCCATAACTGTGTGTTGTGGCCGTTTTGCTGCATGATGTCACGGTAATCGTACAGGGTATCCTGGAAGAAGAAGACGGGATTGTCGGCCCAGCCACGCTCGGCAGTGCAACAGCGTTCGTCAGGTGGATTACCCCAACCATAGGGATGAACGCCGATTTTCACATCGGTATATTGTGCCAATCCAGCAGCATACATCTGGCGCAGAAAGGTGCGGTCGCCAGTAGCACCTGGCACGCCGTCACCGACGGGAGCTAGCCCAGCGGTCACGACGATAATCTGAGGGTCAATGGCTTTGATGGCGTTGTAGGCTGGGCCAAAATAGGTCATGTAAGTAGCGCCATCCATTGATGCATCGCTCCATTCACGCTCTAGATTTGGCTCGTTCCAGATTTCGATGGCCGCAATGCGATGATCTTGTGCGCCGGTGGCTTGAATAAAGCCGGTGATGAATCGAGCTAATTCGTTGAGGTCGGTGGGTGGGCCTTCCAACGATAGATTTGCCCCAGGCGGACGTGCCCAATCTGGCGCACCAACTACACTCAAAACGACCAGGCGCCGCCGATTGCCGATAAAATTTGTCCACTGCACGCGCTGTACATAAGCATAATACAGGTCAGTGGGTTGTCCTGGACCGCTTTCTAGCAGCTCCCAGGGTAATTGAATCTTCACCCAATCCAATCCCAATGTATCAACATGGATCATCATTTGATACCACAGATCCTCTTCAATCAATGGGTGAATCTGTATGCCCATGCGTGATTGAGTCAAAAGTGGTAACTGTTCGGGTTGTGGCACATCGGGTAGGGCTGGGGGAACAGGCGTATCTGTAGCGGGTTCAGGCGTAGGTGTTGCGGGGGATGGTGGACTAGGGGTACTGGTGGGCGATGCGAGAGCGGGTGTTGCAGATGGTCCCGGAAAGGCAGCAGCTTCTGAATCTGCTTGTTCGCTGGCTTTATGAGGCATGAGATTATCGGTCGCATGAGTAACATCTGTTTCCGGTAGAGGGGTCGCCGTCACAAATATTCGTATGGGGGTCGGTTCGCCTTCGCAAGCAGCTATCATGACCAATAAGCCTGTTATCAGCAATAGCCAGCGTTTGACTTTCATCACCCTGCCTTTCCGTGTCTAAAAATTGATGCTGCATATTCTCAGCAGCATCAATGGTCTATTCAAGTGAAACTTATTGCGGCTTTATGTAGTGCGAATAGCTTATCCGCCCTTCACGATCTCAAAATCGCCACCGCCGCCGTCGCTTTCAGGTATCGCGGTGGGTGTGCCACCTGCGTCACCAACGCCCGCCGTAATCGGCGTTACGGTTGGATTAATGCCCGGCGCGGCGCTGGTCGGTAATAACTGCCCAGTGACGGGATCGACTGAACCTGGGGGCATAATCCTGATCGATTCGCCAGGAAAAATCCAGCGAGGTGGTTCGTCCCAGCCGTTGAGTGCCAAGATGTCGGCACGGGTGACACCAAACTCGCGATAGGCCACATAAACACTGTCAAATGTGTCACCTTCACCCACCACATGCACAACACTGCCATCTGGTTGGGCAGATTGAGGCGATACAAATGGGACGGTTTGGGGTGGTTCGGCGGTAGGATCACCAGGGGCACTTCCGCCACCATTGATGGGGCTACCTTCGCCTTCTGGTAATGCGACCAGTGAGGCATCATCCCAATAGGTTTCTCGCAGAGCTGGCGCTACTGAGACGGTGCTATAGAAGAAGACGGTTAGTTGTGTCGTTTCGGCTGTGACATCGACGGTTAGTGGATAAAATGCATCGTAGGCATCTTGAGGCGTAGTCCATAGCACAGTGCCAGCTAATGCGTTGGTACCGCCAGTGGGATCAACGCCGACTTTGACTCGCCCGCCAAACGATGTATCTGATGACCGGCCTTCGGGGCCAGTACAAGAGAAGTCCATGTCGTTGCAGGTCCAAACGAAGCCATAGATGGTGAAACGATAGACCGTGCCAGGCACGACCGTGACACTTTGCAGACCGCCGCCAGTCCAGGCAACGAAACCGCCCTTTAGTACCCATGACCCAGGGGCCGAACGGGTATAGGGTAAGAATTGATTGTAGTCGGTGGCGGCTGTAACGCCATCACCCCATATATCCCAGCCACCAGGAATCTGGCCGTCAACGCCTTCTTTTGTATACCAACCCGTTGGATCGAAACGCGGATTTTGCAAGAGATTGGTACCTTGAGCTTGCACAACTGGAGTCCTTGATAGGTTGAAGGACCCCACCAACAAGACCAACAATATCATCATCAACAAAGTGATAAAGACTTTTATGCCAACACGCATTGGTTATTAACTCCTAAGCCTGTTTTTGCCACAATTGCAGGCGCACGGATTGTAGCACGCGCTTCCGAGAGGTGTCAACAACAGCAACCGGCGTCTTCCCCACGATTGCGTAACAACCATCCAGAATCGCTTTGTGTTGCCACAATGATGGGGAGCGCCGATTTTGTTTCCCTTGATTTTGTGACTATGTTGCCAAAGCAGATGCTTCTTCTTCAGCCTGTGCCACCATTTGTTCTATCAAATCGAGACCCATATTCCAGAAACCAGGATCCCTCAAGTCAATGCCCATCGGCGCTACCAACTCATGCGGCCATACCGATCCACCTTTGCTCAACGCTGCCATATACAGAGCCGGGAAGTCGGATTTGATTTCTTGATAACGGGCGTACAACGCCCATACCAGCAACTCGCCAAAGGAATAGGCATAAACATAGCCGGGTACATTCAGGAAATGAGGTACGTAGCTCCACCATAGGCGGTATTCATTACGGAGCATCACACTCTCGCCAAACATCGGGCGTTGGGTTTCCATCCATAGCTCTGAGAGGCGCTCGGTCGTTAGTTCACCTTCCTGACGGAAAGTGGTGTGCATCGCGTCTTCAAAGCGATTCATAGCGATCTGCCGGAAGACGGTGGCAAAAGTATCGCCGATTTTTTCTACGCGCATCGCCAGGCGCTCTTTGGGATCATCAATCTGGGTCATCAGTGCGTCAAATACCAGCATTTCACCAAATGTGGAGGCCATTTCGGCAGTAGTCAGCGGAGTGCTTTGTTGTAAGTGTCCAGCCTGGCGCGATAAATACTGGTGAATTCCATGTCCCAATTCGTGCGCCAAGGTCATCACACTGCGTGGGCTGGCGGTATAGTTCATGAAGATATAGGGATGCACGCCTGCCGAAACACGACTGCTATAGGCTCCGCCGCGTTTGTGGGGGCCGAGTGCCGCATCAATCCAGTTTCGCTCGAAAAACATCTCGGCGATTTGTGCCATGGATGGATCGAAAGCCGCAAATGCGTTCAATACCATGTGCCGCGCTTCATCCCAAGTAACGTGCCATTCATTATCGAGTATGGGAGCGTAACGGTCATAGTCGTAGACAGTTTCATAACCCCACAACCGGCGTAGTAAACGATATTGTCGTGCGACGATGTCGTAGCGGCTGGTGACGCTGTTAATCAAAGTTTCGACTGTTTCATTGTCGGCTTGGTTGAGTAGATTGCGAGCCGTTATCCACGATGGAAGTCCACGCAATTTATCATCGCTGTGTTTGTCCTGGGCCAACATATTGAAGATAAAGGTTGTTGTGTGGGAGAGATTGTCCAGTCCTACTGTTAACGCGTTGGCCGCTCGTTGCCGCAAATCACGGTCGGGTGAATACAAATGCCGTAACACCTCAGATTGCGTCAGGGATTCGCCGTCCAGTTCATATCGTGCGGCACTCATGACCTCGCCGAAGTAGCGTTGCCAGCCTTTGTTGCTGGTGAGGGATAGTTGGCTGATGACCTGTTCTTCTTTTTCACTGAGGGCATAGGGAGCTGCCAATCGTTGGATATGCAGATAGTGGCGATAGGGTTCCAGGGCAGGGGCATCGGTCAAAGCGGCTACTGACTCTGGTGCTGCCATCCATTCCAGCATGAAGAACACTAATTGCTGATTGATCTTGGCTTGGTGGCGTTCCATTTGTGAAGTGAAGCGTCCAAATTCCGTGTTGCGGGTATCGGTGGACCAGTTCAGGTAAGCATAGCCTACCATTCGGCCCATCAATTCTTTAATAGACTCGTATTCACGGATTGCCGCCAGCAACTCCTGGGCGGTCAATCCGGCAACCCGGCCACGATAAGTCTCTGAAAAGGTGGCGGCACGAGACGAAATCGCCTCCAGGTCACGTGCGATTTCTGGCGCGTCAACACTGGAATATAAGTCGCTCAAATCCCAGTGAATGGATTCCGCGCCGGTTGGTTTGCCGTTCTGCTGGCTCATGTCATCCTCCTGATGAAAGTTATTATGCGAAATTATAGCAGGCTTGCATGATAGATTGAATGAACGGATGATTGATTATTTGTGCAATTGACGGATTATAAAGGGTTTTATTACATGAAAATGTTTTATCAATAGGGTCTTAAGCGTAATTAACCAAATCAGGAATTGACACAAAAACCGTCGCGTGATAGAATAATGTTATAGTTGCGCAATTAAGCAACTGTGAAATCAAGACAGGAGGTTATCATGGGTCACCCCAAGCAGACTACACATACCTTTCTGAGCCAGATCAGCGCCCAGATCAGTTGTCCCGCCCAGGTCCTCGTTGTTGACCGCCCGAATGGGGCTGCCGACATCTTGATGGATACTGTCAGTCGGTTGCTCAATCAGGATGTGACCGTCACCTCCGTTCAGGATCAAGCGCAGGCGGTTGCGGCTCTGGACAGCTGCTATTTTGATCTGGTCGCCATCGGCCTGGAGAAAGATCGCCCGGATAATGTGGCGTTGGTTCCTTATATTTGTGAGCATCGTCCGGGGTTGCCGGTGCTTATTGTCGGCCATTATATTCATCACCGTTCACGGGATCGGGCCTATGAATTTGGAGCGGCTGAGGTCATAAATCTGCCGCGTCGTTCTGCTGATTTGAAAACATTGGTGTATCAGTTCGCCAAACACTATTTTGCTCCCACATTTTAGCTAACATTACGAGGTCAACTATCGTTGGGATGGGTCAGGTGTGGCCCGTCCGCTGATGTCTGCCTCACTACCGGTTGCCAAAGCTAACTATATCCACTACTATGTTTTGAACCGAGGGAGTTTTGAGGAAGTTAATGTAACAAATGTGGCGGTTGAAGGCACTAAAATACGAAAATCAATCAGACTGAGGTAATCGGCCCATGTCCCCCTTAGAGGTTATCAACGACGACGCACTATCGACCATGATCCGCTTCGAGACTTCAACTATCTATGAAATGATGATTAGTCTTCATACCTTGCTACAGCCGCGCCGTCGTTCTGCCTGGGCCAATCAGACTCGGTCTCAACTTCCCGCTGATTTTTGGGATGAATTGACCGCTGTATACGAAATCTGTCATATGGGAGCGGAGCTAATAGAGCTTCCGGTTGATTATCCACAACCTCATAATGTGCCTGGGTTCATTCGTTATGTGCGGCATATGGATCCGGTTGAGTTCGTGTTTTATCTTATTGGGCGGCGTATTCGCATCAGCAGCATCGCTCATACTAATCTCGATGCGCGGGTATTGGCGCAAACCATCGAAGAGGAGTTCGGTCCCTATTGTAGCAAATATGGCGAGGATGAAATTCTATTCAAAGATATATTGGCGGATGTTCCCGCATATCAGAATCGTCTGGCGGATGTGTGGCAGCGTTATTGGGACGAGTATTTCGGCACCGTTGCTGGCGATTTGCCTGAATATTGGGAAAGAGGCCTGGCTGAAAGCGAGCGTATATTGACGCATCGTGGAAGTGAAGCCCTGTTTGAGCATTTGCTAGGCAAAAAAGGTTTGAAACTACCAGAAGAACTGCCGCCAGGCCAGCTTTATACTGACATTGTTTTTGTGCCATTACATCTGATACCGCATCGTGCTTTTATGTTCTATGGTTATGGTAATATCACCGTTCTCTACGATTGTGAGTATACCGAGGCGCGGGTTGCCCAAATCGAAACTAGCAAAGAGGAGGCGCTCGCGGCGTTGCGGGCATTAGGTGATAATACCCGGCTGAGTATTTTGCGATTGGTGGCGTTACATGAAGGCATGATCAATGGCAAGAAAATCGCTGCCAAGTTGAATATGTCGGCTTCGGCTGTCTCGCGTCATCTGGCTCAGTTGCGGGATAGTGGCCTGATTGTCGAGGAACCACTCGATCACCGTAACATTACCTATCGTATGCAAAAAGACACCATTGCATCCTTGCCTAACAAACTATTTGATTATTTGTATGCCTAATCAGGAGGTATTGATGGATGCTCAACTGGATCAGAATTTAATTGATGAGTTTGTGCAGATTTCGCAACGAAATTTTGGTCGTGTGCGTCAGTTATTGATTCGTCACCCGAATTTGGTCGATAGCCGGGCAACCTGGGGCGAGACGGCGCTGGAAGCGGCGCTTCATGCTGGTCAGCAGGATATTGCAGACTTTTTGCTGTCGGCAGGTGCAGAGTTGCATGAATGTACTGGGGCATGTCAGACTAAAATTGAGCGTTTGAACACTAACCACGATTTTCCCTCATTTTCCGCATAACTGCTTTCTTCACACGCTAGTTCTGCTACAATCAAATAGAAATCAGATGTGGAGAGGAAATGTGCGATGCCCCGCTATGATTATCGCTGCAAGTCTTGTGACCATCGTTTTGAAGCTTCGCACCGGATGAGCGAAGATCCACCGCCGTGCCCCGCGTGTGATCATGCCGAAGTCCAACGGCTTATCACACAAGCGCCAACTATTGCACGAGGTATGCTGACACGAGCCGGTGATAGTCGTGGCGCTACGCAAGAGCAGCTGCGCGAGAAATGGGTCGAAGAGACTCCCAAACTCCGCAAAAAACTGGTTGATAAATTGGGGGAGGACACCGTCAACCGAATGGCCCCTACCTTAAATAATACTTTTGACGATTGAGCCGAGAATCTATGCAACCCATTGACTCCAACATTAGCCCAAACGACGAGCAATTCAAGATCAATGCTGAGCATAATCAGCAACTTGTCTCCGAGCTTCGTGAACGCTTGGCCCATGTCAGCCAGGGTGGCGGCGAGGTCTATCAGAAACGCCACCAGCAACGGGGGAAGTTGTTTGTTCGTGACCGTATTGACAAACTGCTTGATCCTGGTTCGCCATTTTTGGAGATTGCACCACTGGCGGCGTGGGATTTATACAAGGATGCTGTGCCAGCCGCAGGTCTTGTGACAGGCATTGGCCGTATCTCAGGGCGTGAGTGTTTGATTATCGCCAACGATGCGACGGTCAAAGGTGGCAGCTATTTTCCCATGACGGTCAAGAAACATCTGCGTGCCCAACAGGTTGCTCTGCAGAACCAGTTGCCGTGTGTGTATCTGGTCGATTCGGGTGGGGCGTTTTTGCCGATGCAGGATGAAGTATTCCCCGATCATGATGACTTCGGACGAATTTTCTATAATCAGGCGGTGATGAGTGCGGCTGGTATTCCGCAAATCGCGGCAGTGATGGGCAGTTGCACGGCAGGCGGGGCATACGTGCCAGCTATGAGTGATGAAACCGTTATTGTCGAAACGACGGGTACGATCTTCCTGGGCGGCCCGCCATTGGTCAAGGCTGCAACGGGTGAGGAAGTGACAGCAGAGGAACTGGGCGGCGCATATGTGCATACCCATATCTCTGGTGTGGCCGACCATTTTGCAATTGATGACGAACACGCTATCGAAATCCTGCGCGAAATTATTGCTACATTGAACACGCGCAAGAAGGTCGAACTTGATCTGGCCGCACCGGAGGAGCCGCTTTATGATCCAGCGGAACTTTATGGCATCATTCCGCGCACATTCCGCGAGGTTTATGATGTGCGCGAAGTGATCGCGCGCATCGTCGATGGCAGCACATTCCGCGAGTTTAAGGCCAATTATGGCACAACATTGGTGACTGGTTTTGCTCGCATCGAAGGCTATCCGGTAGGGATTATTGCCAATAATGGTGTGTTGTTTAGTGAAAGTGCGCTCAAGGGGACACATTTTATCGAGCTTTGTAGCCAACGCCAGATACCGTTACTTTTTCTGCAAAATATCACGGGGTTTATGGTCGGGCGTGACTATGAACGCGGTGGCATTGCCAAAGATGGCGCAAAGATGGTTCATGCAGTGGCGAATGCTCGGGTTCCCAAATTGACAGTTATCATCGGCGGGAGCTTTGGTGCGGGTAACTATGGCATGTGTGGACGGGGTTATAACCCGCGTTTCTTGTGGATGTGGCCGAATAGCCGTATCAGCGTGATGGGTGGCGAACAGGCGGCAAATGTTCTAGCGACGATTAAACAGGATCAACTGGCACGGCGTGGTGAAGCATTGATGAATGAGGATCAACTGGCTGAGTTTAAGCAACCGATTCTCGATAAATATGAGCGCGAGGGTAATCCGTATTATTCGACGGCTCGTCTGTGGGATGATGGCATCCTTGATCCGGCTCAGACACGGCGTGTGTTGGGGTTGGCGCTGAGTGCGTGCCTTAATGCGCCTATCGAAGAAACGCGCTATGGCGTCTTCAGGATGTGAGGCATGTTCTCATTCTTCCCAGGCTCAGACAACGACGATACACCGCGTGTGCTGGACGATGCGTGGCGCAAGCGCCCATTGACGTATGCTAACGGTGATGAGGCAAAAAGTGGCGGTTGGAAGGATGATCACTGGCAGCGCGAATTCAAGGTGCTGGACGTGGACGCCGAGCGAATCTTTGATGAGGCCCGCGCCCGTCTTATCAATTTTGATGTTTTGCCGATTGCCCAGGCGCAATTGACAACCTTGTGGAACGTCGAGACTCGCCTGCCACAACCGGGCGATGTGATTTTTCAGCGCACCCATTTTGTGCGTTTCGGCGGTTTCAATCTGGTCGATATTCTCTCCGCTACACGCCTCGGTGAAGTGATGGATGCTCCTGATCATTTTGAATTGCAATATATCAGCACACAGGGGCATCCTGAATGCGGTACATCGCGTTATCGGGTTGAAATTGATGATAGGGGAAGAGTCATGTTTCGCATCCACACGATCTCCAAACCGGCTTTGTGGTTGACGCGTCTGGCGAACCCGATTATCACGCGGCGATTTCAACTGAAGATTACCCATGCTGTCCTGGACACAATGGTGCAGGGCGTTTTGATGGATCTGACTGAATGAGAAGAATCTGATGTTTAAGAAAATCTTGATTGCTAATCGGGGTGAAATTGCTGCTCGCATTATTCGCGCCTGCCACGAATTAGGCATCGGTACTGTCGCTGTTTTCTCTGACGCTGACGGAGATGCTTTACATACGCGTCTAGCCGACAAAGCGGCCAATATTGGCCCGCCGCCACCCGGTCAATCTTATCTGCGGGGTGATAAGCTGATTCAGGTCGCGCAGGACACGGGTTGTCAGGCCATCCATCCCGGCTATGGTTTTCTCTCGGAAGCGCCGGATTTTGCTCAGGCTGTGCGCGAGGCTGGGCTGACCTTCATCGGCCCACCAGCTGAGGCGATCCGCAGGATGGGGATCAAAACCGAGGCACGGGCGATCATGCAGGCGGCGGGTGTGCCGGTTGTCCCTGGTTTTCAGGCGGCTGATGCGACTGATGATGACTTTCTGGGGGAAGCAAGCAGAATCGGTTATCCAGTCATGGTCAAAGCAGCTGGTGGCGGTGGTGGAAAAGGTATCCGTATTGTTCACGAGGCCAGCGATTTGTTGGATTCGATTGGCGCGGCTCGTCGGGAAGCTGAACACGCTTTCGGTGATTCTACTGTATTTTTGGAGAAGTATATTGCCAGCGGACGCCATATCGAAGTGCAAATCTTGGCGGATATGCACGGTAATACCGTACATCTTTACGAACGCGAGTGTTCGGTGCAGCGGCGTCACCAAAAAATTATTGAAGAGACACCCTCGCCGTTTATTAGCGACGAGATTCGGCAGCAGATGGGACAGGCGGCGGTGGATGCGGCCCGTGCGGTGGATTATATCAATGCAGGGACAGTAGAATTCATTGTGGATGATGCGATGAATTTTTATTTTTTGGAGATGAACACCCGACTGCAAGTTGAGCATCCCGTCACAGAATATGTCACCGGCATTGATATTGTGAATCATCAGATTCAGATCGCCACTGGAGAGCAGCTGCCGTTTACACAGGCAGATATTGTCCAGCGGGGTCATGCGATTGAGTGTCGAATTTATGCCGAAGACCCCGCTAATATGTTTTTGCCAGCTACCGGCCCTGTTCTGCGAACGGTGCAACCTGCCGGTCCCGGCGTTCGGGTTGATGCGGGCGTGGTGACGGGTGATCAGGTCACGATTCACTATGATCCAATGATTGCCAAACTCATCACCTATGCTGATAATCGCTCGGATGCTATCCGAAAGATGGATTGGGCACTGGCGCAATATGTCATTCTGGGGCTGACTACTAACCTCCAGTTTTTACGCGATGTGATCCAGCATCCTAATTTTGCCCTAGGTGAAATCAATACACATTTCATTGATGACTTTTTCGGCGATTGGCAATCGCCTGCTGCTGAACCGTCTGACATTGCCCTCATTGCGGCGGCTTTACGTGAAATGACCATCAATGCTACTGGATTAGCTGCCGCAGAAGGTATGGACTCTGAGACTGACCGATTTAGCCCCTGGCTACGTGCTGATGGGTTCCGGATGGGGAAGTAAAATATGGAATTCTGCTATGAGTATGATGAAAAAGAATATAGCGTCAGTTTGGAACTGAACCCTGATGGTACGTACACGGCGTGGATCGGTGATCGCAGTTATCGGATCGAGATGCGACGCAATCAGCCAGGATTGTTCAATTTGGTCATTGGTGACCGTAACTGGCACGCTTATACGGCGACTAGTCAGGGCGCCAAAACGGGTACACGTCACTATATTGCGCTATTGGACCGTGAAGCCCAACATTATGAATTTGTCACTGCTCAACCAGGAAGCGCCCGGCGGCGGGCGAGTGGCAGCGCGGCGGGTGGTTTGAAAGCCCAGATGCCCGGCCAGGTTATGCAGATGATGGTGCAGGAAGGTGACCGTGTTGAGCAGGGGCAACCGCTATTACTACTGGAAGCCATGAAAATGGAAATACGCGTTGCGGCTCCAGTGGATGGTATCGTCACGCGCATATTGGTGGAACCGGGTGAGACGGTTGAACGTGGTCAGCAACTAGCTGATGTGACACCTGATTAAGATTGGCAACAAAAACACATCCCAAGCATAGAGGTTCGCGTATAGCAGTATGTTATGGGAGTGTTGCGGTGTTCAGACCCCCTCCCAGCCTCGTATGATCGAAATAAGGTGGTTGTATAGTGAAAGAAGATATTCCCCCATACCTTCGGTGTTCCTGTTGGCCATGGAGGAGGGCCTTGGAAGCGTGCAATTCCCGAGGTGAGCCGCCCGATTTTGTTCTGGTGTGATGCAATCCGATGCTAATTGCGTCCGGCGATGATGATATGGTGATTGACGAAACTGGCCTGGGGTGTGCCAACATCCTTGGCTTGTAGCCATTCGGCAGCACTCGGCGGGGCAACGCGTAGCATACTTTCCAACTGTGCGACGATATTTGGTGGACAATTCTGGGCATTGGTCCAGGACAGAAAATTGTGACGTTTGCCGAAGGTTTCGATATGTTCTACCGTCAGTCCGGCATTCTCAAGCATGGTACGCCATTCATTCGCTGTGAACGCATGATTGTGGCCGGGATCGCGCAGTTTTTCAAAATTATCCATGTATTGCGCGGCTGTCTCGTCGTCCGACAGGTATTGATCTTGCACGAGCAGCAAACCGCCGGATTTCAGTACACGAGCGCATTCTCGCACAAATTTTGCGGCATCTGGGAAGTGGTGAGGGGCGATGCGACAGGTGACCAGATCAAAGCTCGCATTTTCAAATGGCAGATCCTCCGCGTCAGCTAGCCTGAACTCAACATTCTTAATACCTTTGCCCGTGATGTGTTCCTGTACAGCCTCCAGCATTTTTGGCGCTAAGTCCGTTGCCATGACTTTAGCGACGTGTGGCGCAAACTTCAGCGCGGTATGACCGCCGCCAGTCGCAACATCTAAGGCAATCCAATCAGACTGTGGATTAGCAATGTCGATGAGTCGCTCCAGTTCAGCACCCTTAGCGTG
Organism: Aggregatilineales bacterium; assembly: GCA_965215855.1. Taxonomy (GTDB): domain Bacteria; phylum Chloroflexota; class Anaerolineae; order Aggregatilineales; family J027; genus J027. The sequence continues at coordinate 3,573,899 of CBDCER010000003.1, forward strand.
AGTCTTGCTGTGGACATATGCTTGTGCGTACCGATTGAAGCGTTCTTGAGAAAGTGCTTTGGAATCGTTAGCCATGATGTCTGCTCCTGAATGGACTAGATTATGTTTTATGCTGATGTGATTGCTCTGTATCCAATTATCATTTTATGAGAAGTCAAATCATAATAGAAGCTGATTGTTGTTTGATGAACTATAAAAATATTTTATGGAGATTGCGCCGTGGAAATCGGACAACTCGAAGCATTTGAGAAAGCCGCTCATGAAGGTAATTTTACCCGTGCGGCAGACGCGTTGGGATTGACGCAACCAGCGGTTAGTACCCGTATTGCTCAACTGGAAGCTGAACTGCGGGGTAAATTATTCGAACGGCGTGGCCGTCAGTTGCATTTGACACCATTAGGCGAGCGATTCTTGCCGTATGCCCGTCGCATGTTGACGGTGATGAGTGATAGCCTTCAAGATGTTAGGAACTTTCATGCAGGTAGGGTCGGGCAAGTCAAGATTGCAGCGCCGACGCCCTTTCTCCTGAGTTTTCTGGTCGATGGCCTGGCGCGATTTCGGCGACAATATCCTGCCGTGGATATATTGATCCGGGAACGTGCCAAAACGACTATCATCGACATGCTTTATGACCGTACCATCACATTGGGGTTGGTTAATGCACCGGTGTTTGATCGACGTATTCAGCAGATCGCTCGCCACCAAGATCCAATTCGTGCGGTTGCCGGACCGCATCATCCGTTGGCTGGACACGAGGTGCTTTACATGGATGATTTGTACGACCATACGATTTTTCGGGTATCCATGTTTCCACAGATGACAGCTTTCATTGATGCAGTGGTCGAGCGTGGGCGACAGGGCAGCGGTGGGGCGGTCATTGCAATTCCAATGGTTATGGCACGGCGGTTGGTGAGCATGGGCCAGGGCGTGACTTTCTTGCCGCAAAGCTACGTAAAGCCGTCTGTTGAACTGGGCGAATTGGTCTATCTGGAGGTTCAGGATATGCCGCGTTTGATGAGTCAGCCAGTGTTAATCGCGCATAAGGACCGCGAGCTGGATCAGGTTCATCAGGCGTTTATCGAGATTCTGAGCGGACATTGGCGCTGATAATCGTACTTGTATAGCCCTGGATCGACCCCAGCCTTGACTTTCAGGTTACCTGAAGGTTTACGATGTGGGCAGGAGGAAGCTGATGTTCAGAATCGGTGAGTTTTCAACCATTGCCAGAGTTTCGGCGGTTTTGTTGCGTCACTATGATGAGATTGATCTGTTCAAGCCCTGCCACATTGACTCGGAAAACGGCTATCGCTACTACTCCATCGACCAATTGCCACAACTCAACCGCATCCTGGCCCTAAAAGACCTGGGATTTTCCCTGGCGGAAATCGGACGTCTATTGGCTGACAATGTGTCAGCCGAGGAAATTCAGGGGATGTTGATGCTGCGTCAGTCACAGATTGAACAGGCGCTTGATGAGGAAACCAAGCGCCTGCGTCGGATCAAAGGACGACTGAAACAGATTCAACAAGCAGGTGTTCTTACTCGTCATGATGTGGTGTTGAAGGACATCCCGGCTCAATATTTTCTTTCTATTCGGGAATGTGCCTATTCGATGACAGTTATGGGCCGACTGTACTATGCCATCCTAGATGCCCTCACCGCGCATCCAGTGGATGGATTAAGCTATCCCATGGCGATGTTTCACGACCCTGTCTTTACGCACGAAGACATTGATTGGGAGTTAGGTTTCCTGGTACGAAACACCAATGTTGGGCCAGTCCCAATGCAGGATGGGCGTCAGATGGTTGTGCGTGGATTAGAGGCAGTGGGCAAGATGGCAACCGCGGTTCATGCTGGCCCCTGGGCCGAAATGCACCTGGGCTATGCGGCTATTGGCTCATGGATCGAGAGCAATAATTACCGCATTGCAGGCCCATCTCGCGAAGTGTATCTCAATCTTGTTCCTCCCGATAACGACGACAGCTTCCTCGTCGAAATCCAAATTCCTGTTGAACGATAGAGGAGGAATATCCAATGTCCAATTTAGTGTTGATTGTGTCCATATTGTTGTTGCTGGTGTTGGGAACGCATGTACCAGCCACAGCGGGCCGTGCTGTATTCGTATCTTCTGTGATATTGGCTGATGTTGGCAACGCCAATAATGGATCAGATCTGGAGGTAACGTTTGAACCGGGTAACGATACAGCCGCTGTGTATCGCGTGGTAATTGCTAAAGCAGATCAGGTAGTTGATTCTGAAACTTTGCACTACACGGAGATTGAAGCCAGTGGCGATGTACATGTGAGTGTGCGGCTAGATGCGGGTGCTACAGATACGGATGGTGATCTGATTGTCGAAGGTGTGGCCTATGTAGCGATAGTTCTAACACTGAGTGAGGTGGACGTGGTGCAGTCCGAACCATCGCCAATCCTGACACTTGCCAACGAAGCGATTGGGCGAACAGTGGTTGAGGAACTTCCAGCAGCAACGGGAGGTGTTGCTGTGGATGAGGAAGGCTATATTTATGTTGCGGATATTGGTGAGGCTCCGGCGCGGCATGGATCGACGGTTTATCGTGTGTCGCCAGATGGAGCAAGCGTGGAGATTTTTGCTGAGGGATTTGACGGTGCATCAGGCAATGCGTTTGATTCGCAGGGCAATCTGTATCAATCTAATATCTCAAGTCGTAGCATCAGCCGCATTACGCCAGAAGGTGAAGTCTCGATTTTCGTGAATTCGGGCCTTTCTGGACCTGTGGGCATCACGATTGATGCTGATGATACGCTCTATGTCGCAAACTGTTTCCTGGGATTTGTTCAGCGTGTGACCATTGATGGTGAATCGACGCGTTTCGCCGAAAGCCCGCTCTTTAACTGTCCGAATGGCATCGCATTGGATGAAGTGGGTAATTTGTATGTGGCGAATTTCTCTGGTGGACATGTATCAAAGATTACGCCAGAAGGTGAAGTGAGCGACTTTGCGTCTATACCGGGAGGCAATAATGGGCATATTGTCTATCGTGACGGCGTCTTATATGTGGTGGCGCGTGGTTTCAATCAAGTTTACAGGTTGAGTCTAGAGGGGGAGTATGAATTGTTGGCCGGATCGCGCGAGCGTGGAAATACCGATGGTCCGGCATTGGAAGCATCGTTTTCCAAGCCCAATGGTCTTGCTTTTAGCCCGGATGGTACATTGCTCTATATCAACGAAATACATGCTATTGAGGGACGCGGCAACATTCCTAGTCGGCTGCGGGTGATTGTTCTGGCGCGTGATGAATCTTGATGGGGTAACTCGTTAGCGATGTGAGTATAGGGAGCGTAGTCACAAAAAACGGGCGGTATGCGTTTGGCACATCGCCCGTTGTGGTTTCACTTGAATCTGTTGTGATCTATTCGGCCTGTTCGACCTCTCCCACTTCTGGGAATTGGTCTAGCAAGCTATTGGATTCTTCACGGGGATCGCCTTCGGGGAAGACGTCGGTTGATTCTTCTAGGAATGTCAACTGTTCCGGCTCATTGTATGGGCCAGGGTCACCATCGACTTCGATTGGATCGGGATCGACCTCGAAGATTTCAAAGTTCTCGTCTTCAGTGTTATTTGAGTGATAAATCACTGTGCGATCTTCGCAACGGAACGTCGGGGCCAAATCATCATAGTCAGTATTGTCCGTCAAATTCTTGATGATCTCTGTTTCCAGATCAATCGCGTAGACATCAAAATCGTCACCGATATTGGTGTGATAGGCAATGAATGTGTCATCTGGCGAGAACAAATGGCTGCCGATGTCTGTGCCGGTATCAGTCAGTTGCGTCTCTTCATCGGTATCCAAATCCATGATCCACAGATCCAGATTGCCAAACTCTGACTCGCGTAGCCAGGCCATAGTCGCGCCGTCGTGGGAGACGATAGGTGCAACATCATCCACGTCGTTGTCTGTTAGTTGGGTAACTGCACCGGTGTCCGGATTTAACTTATAGATTTCCCAGTCGCCATCGGTATCACCCTGGAAGTAGATCTCGCCGGTTGGTGCCCAGAATGGACGTACCTCGTGACCTGGATCGTTGGTAAGACGGCGCGGGATTCCATCATCAGCCAGGTTGACGATATATAGATTCCAATCGGCGTCACGGTTACTCTCAAAGACTAGATAATCTTTCATTTCTTCGGGACCCCAGACCGGATTGAGGTCGTTGCTGCTGTTGTAAGTCACTCGCTGGAGATCTGTGCTATCTGTGCGAACGATATAGATTTCATGACCGCCAGCCAAGTTGCGATCTGAGACAAAGGCAACCCATTCACCATCAATCGACTGAGTGGGTTGAATATCGGTACTCTCGATGCCTCTCGATAAATTGAAGGCCATATTTGGATCACGAACGACTCCACTGAGACGATATATGTCCCAATCGTTGTCGAGTATGTTGTCTTCGTCCAGATTGCTGTGATAGAGAACCCAGGTTGGGCAAACTGGGCCATTCACCGAAATTGCGGACCATTCCTCACGTTCCAGCCCAGTCCCAGGATCGCCATAGCTGTAATCTGGGATGGGGAAGGGAGTTTCGCTGGGATCGGGTTCTTCCACTGGTGGTGGAGCACTACCATCGGGCGGCACAACTTCTGGGTCGGGGGGCACAACGCCGGATGGCTGGAATATAGTAGGCGGATCGTAACCATCAGGCAAAATGCCGGGAGGCAGATTGCCAATTGGATCAAAACCAGCAAACTCTTCTGGATCGATGCCCCAGTCGGTCCATGTACCGGTTGCTTGTCCCTCTTCCACTGGGATTGATACCGAATATCCCATTGGGACTTCGACCTCATTGGGAGTGCCAGGATATACAGTTGCTAGCCCTTCACCAGTTGTCAGCCGCATCAGCTGTTCACTGCGGGTTTGCAGGAAAATTGAGGACTCAACTCGGATCGGCGCACCATTAACGACGATGTCGACGGGCACGCCAGTGGGATTTTGGAGAACAATCACCGAAGGCGGTGCTTCGTCGGTGCAGTCGGCAGTTGCAATATCGGTCGCGAAATTGAATTCTTGGAAAGGAACCTGGGGATCGTAAGTAATCACTGGCAAACTGCTGGTATCGTCGCCTATATCATTGCGGTTGACCCAAACAACGTTGTTTTGATAGTAGACGCGGACCCATTCTTGGTCGGGCGTTGTGGCATCCGCTGGGAGCGAGGTGTCGACAGGTATATCTGCTGCAACATCGGAATCTGGTCCAGGAGAAAAGGTCGCCTCGGTTTGATTTTGTGTATTGATGGTAACAAGTTCCTCAACAGGTTCGAAGGCGATTTCGGGGTCAACGCGGTTCTGCATAGTCGCATTGCCCATGATTAATATAGTTACCGGCTCACCGGTTGTACCATGACTTTCGCCGCCCAGATTCAACAGCACAACACCGTATTCGCGTTCTGCTAAATTCAGTTGAGCTGTTTCAAATTCTTGAACATCTGCCAACGCCACAGTGTCTCCCGGTATTTCGAAGGGAGCTGCTTCGGCACCATCATAATAGGTGACCTGAACTGGTCCTGAGCCAAAGCAAGCACTGTTGCGACCGAGGTTGTTGCAATTTACCAGGTTTTCATGAACTTGCTGAACGAACTGTACACATGCACTGCTTTGATAGTGGTTATGAGGCGGTGGCAGTGTCATGTCGTGAGCGTCGGAGCGTTGTGGGGATAAGGCCATCCCCACCATCAGGATTATTACAAATGCGAAAATTGCCCGAAAATACATAGAAGGTCCCTCATACCTGGAAGCTGATCAGACATCACTGCATAGTTACAAACATTTAGACAGGAACATCTATTATATTACGGAAGAGCCGCTATTTTGGCAATTATTAAGTTTTGTCAAATATAAAAAATTCGTGAAATTGCGTCTTTGCATGGCGTTATTTTAATAAAAGGATGTTGCTGATACCCAAAATCGTTTATAGTTGTGACGGATGTTTGGTCGATTCCATTGCTTGGTTAGTGGGTCGGCACAGTATATTTATGTTTGGGGTGATAGCAGTCAATATGGAACTGGCGCAATATATCCGGCTATTTCGGAAATGGCTTTGGTTGTTGGTGTTGGCAGCATTTCTGGGGAGCAGCATCAGCTTTATTCGCACAAATCGCCAGGATCCAGTTTACCGGGCTGAAGTGACACTGTTTGTGGGCGGATTTATTTCGGATCCCAATCCCGGGTCGAGTGATATATTTACCGGGAAAGAGCTGGCCCAAACTTATGCTGTTCTGGCAACCAGTTATGATATTTTGGAGGCGACGGTTAATACCGGCGGATTTCCGACAACGCCCGGCGCGTTACGGGGAGCCGTTACGACCTCCATTATTCCCGAAACCTCGTTGTTAAAAATAACTGTTACTTATGGCGATCCTGTCCTCGCGGCGGATATTGCGGATCAGCTTGCCGAGCAGCTTATCTTAAATAGCCCTGATAGCTTGACCCCCGAACAGCTTTATCAGGTTGGGTTGTTGCGAGATCAAATTACTAGTGTTAGCGACCAACTGGCATCGGATCAGGAAGAGATCAACCAGATTGCAGAGCAGTTGGAGGTGGCGAATGAGGAAGGTGCCGTCCAACTTGGTGAACGGCGGGACATTTTGATCGACCGCATCACAACTTCTTCGACGGCCCTGGCCCAACTGACCAATACGCTGCAATATCTTCAGCGACAAACTAATCAGCTCGAAGTTTGGGAAAGTGCACGTATCCCAGGCGGACCGGTGGGCGGCGGTACTTTGCGCTCAACCTTAATCGGTGGCGTGGCAGGGGCGGTGCTGGCACTTGGTGGCGTCTTACTGCTTGAGTACCTCAACGATACTATTCGTACTCCTGAAGAAGCAACGACTGTGCTGGGACTTCCTATTTTGGGAACAATACTTCGTTTTGGGCGGACCAACGACAGCTATCCTCGACGTCTGATTACACATTTACATCCGTCTTCACCTATTGCCGAAGGTTATCGGGCTTTACGAACTAATTTATTGTTTTCGTCGAACGGCCAAGAGGGCCAAAAACGTGCTTTTGTGGTAACCAGTCCTGGCCCTGAAGAAGGCAAGACGGTCACAACGGCTAATTTGGCAGTAGCAATGGCGACCGCAGGGTTGCGGGTGTTGTTGGTGGACGCTGACTTGCGCCGACCGAAGGTGCATCATATCTTCGATCTGGATAACGAACTGGGTCTGACGACATTGCTGTTTGCTGATCCGGCACGATCTGATGGCCGCGCAGGTCAAGATACCAGCAGCCTACCTGATAAATTGCACCAATGCGTTCAAAATACGGCAATTCCGCGCTTGCGGGTTATCACCAGCGGGTTTTCGCCGTCAAATCCCACTGAAATATTGGGGTCAGCCTTGATGAAGCGTTGGTTTCAGGAATTTGTCTCCTCCAGTGATATCGATGTTGTGTTATTCGACACGCCGCCTGCTTTGGTGGTGGCTGATGCCTCTGTGTTGGCTGCGACCATTGAAATGCCAGTGATGATGGTGGTGCGAGCTGGGCGTACCCGGCGTACAGCCGCCGTGCGGGTGAAACATCAATTGGAGACGTTGGGTGTGGACATGGCAGGAGTAACCTTAAACTCACTCAGTTTGTCTGATCAGGGCTATGGTTATGGGTCGAGCTATTACTATTATTACTACTATTCCAACGACAAATCAGCTCGACCAACGGGATGGCGGCGTTTTCTTCCCCGTCGCCGCCAACTATAGTGTTGCCTGGAACTGGCGATACTTTGCTTAGTACAGAAGATCGCTATGACCGATGACCTCACACGTCTGCGAACTGAATATGAACGTCGCAAACATCGACTGGCAGGCAGCAATATTTACTCGTTGCTGAACCTTTCCCATTTATTCATTATTCAACAGCGACAGCGGGCTTTGCGCGATTTGCTCCGAAAGCATGATATCGACTTTTCGGGCAAACGCTTGTTGGAAGTGGGATGTGGTGGTGGGGATGTGTTGGCAGAGTATATGGCCTTTGGGTTGGCAGCGGACCAGGTTTGCGCGGCTGATCTCATTGAGGATCGTTTGTTCGTATCGCACACGCGGTTTCCTGCATTGAATTTGGTCTGTGCAGATGGTCAGGCATTGCCATATCCGGACAATAGTTTCGATTTTGTATTGCAATACACTGTGTTCTCCTCAATCCTCAGCGATGATGTGAAAGCTAAGATTGCTCGCGAGATGATGCGTGTCACGCGCAAACCGCAAGGCGTGATCATCTGGTATGATTTCTGGCTAAACCCTAAGAATGCCCAAACGCGCGGCGTGCGCCGAGACGAAATCAGCCATTTGTTTCCCGCTTGCGATATTAGTTTGCGTCGGATTACACTGGCTCCACCGCTCACCCGCCGTTTGGTCGGTATATCGTGGTTGTTATGTGCCATGCTTGAAAGATTGCGAATACTGAACACACATCATCTGGGGATCATTCGCCCGTGATAGTCAGTTAGCGGAATAGAGCCGTCAGTGTGCGGAGTATAATTTTCAAATCTTGCCATAATCCTGAATGACGTGCATATGCCAGATCGAGTTGTAGTTTGGCCGGCATGACCTCAGTAATGTAGATTTGTTCCCAATCTTCGCCAACTAACAGTTGTTCTTCGTGACGATAGGTTACCGATGCAGGGCTGGTGATGCCAGGCCGCACATTCAATACATGGCGCTGCTCATCAGTATATAGGGCTACATAGCGTGGATCTTCGGGGCGCGGGCCGACAATACTCATATCGCCTTTTAATACGTTGATCAATTGAGGAAGCTCGTCGATTTTGGCACGGCGGAGTAGCCGCCCAATAGATGTTATGCGCCCATCGCTAGCCCCGGTGATGCCGGGACCGAGCCTGTCGGCATTGATGACCATTGAGCGGAACTTTATGAGTGTGAACTGTGTGCTATCTTTGCCAACGCGGGTGGCACGATAGAAGATTGGCCCTGGAGAGGTCAGTTTGATAAGGATCGCGACGATAAACAACAAAGGTGATAGCAAAATTAATGCAGCTGTACTCACTACAATGTCAAATATCCGCTTAGGCATGACTTTATCGACCAAACGTTTCCAATATATCGGTCACGGCCCAGATAACATCATCAACATCAGTGTCACTTAATCCAGGGTGCAATGGTAATGAGACAAGCCGCTGGTACTCTCGATAAGCTATCGGGAATGTCTCTGGTTGCCAACCATATTTGTTGGCATAGTAAGGATGCAGATGAATCGGAATGAAGTGGACGCTTGTCCCAATGTTGCGAGCTTTCATTTCGTTGATAAACTGTGCCCGGTCAATTGTTAGGTGTGAGAGATTGAGCCGCAGCACATATAGATGCCAGGCATGTTTCACATTGGTACGCGAGATGGGAGTCTGAAGAGCATCGAATTTAGCGAATGCTGCTTGATATTGTGCAACGATTTCGTGACGGCGCATTTGCATGGCATCCAGCCGCCTTAATTGCACGCGCCCCATAGCGGCCTGAATATCGGGCATATTGTACTTGAAACCGGGGCTGACGACTTCGTAGAACCATGACCCTGTTGCAGTATAGCGGTTCCAGGCATCGCGGCTCATCCCGTGCAAACCCAAGACTCGTGCCCGCGCCAATTGTGTTTCGCTGCCCACTAACATACCACCTTCACCGGTTGTCAGGTTTTTGGTGGCATAGAAGCTGAATGCGGTGAAATCACCAATGGAACCAATCATTTGTCCATCATAGGCGGCGGGCAGGGCATGGGCAGCGTCTTCGATAATGGCTAACCCATGCTGATGAGCCAATTCTAGCAGCGGACCCAATTCGACGGGATGCCCGGCAAAATGTACTGGCATTATCGCTTTGGTTTGTGAAGTAATGATATTTGCCAGTCTATCGGAATCCAATGTCAAAGTCTCAGGATCAATATCGACCAAAATTGGCCTGGCTCCCACATGCTCAATAACATTGACAGAGGAACAGAATGTCAAAGGTGTCGTGATGATTTCGTCACCGGGGCCGATTTCGAGCGTGGCAAGCGCCAGGTGCAATCCTGCTGTACAAGAATTGAGTGCCAGGGCGCTTTCTGCGCCGACATAACTTGCAAACTCGGCCTCGAATTGTTTGGTTTGGGGACCGGTTGTGATCCATCTGGAGCGCAAGGTATCGACAACGGCTTCGATTTCTTCGTCGGTAATGTCAGGTGGAGAGAATGGTAGATATGTTTGACGGTGTACTTTGTTCACCAGAAATTTTCCCGCCTCTAAATTCAATAAGCTTTGAGGATCCTGTACGAATTGTACCCATACAGTGCCTGATGGCAACCAGCAATTATGCTAATCTTTCTTGCAAAATTGCTGTCGTTTTGTGTGAGGTGGATGTCGTATAATGATTATAGTTTCGCCCGTTTACATCATATTCAGGTGCGGCACGTTTGTTATTTTTAATGTAAGAGTGGGACATGAAATCATCTCAACAAATAGTAGATGTTCTGCGGCAACGCGGTGAACGATTGACTCTTCCGCGTCGCCTGGTGATTGATGTTTTATGTCACAGTTCTGAACATCTGACATTGAATGATATTCAGGAACAATTGCAGCACGACGAATACCAACTCAGTGAACCCACCGTATATCGCATTTTACAATGGCTTAAGAATCAGGGTATTGTTTCCCAAACAGATTTAGGGCATAGCCGTGTTGTCTATCAACTTATTGGTGGGATGCCGCACCATCATTTGGTTTGTCTCCAATGTGGGCGTGTCGTGACACTTGATGATAGTTATCTTGACCCTTTGCGTGACAATATTCGTCAGTATCATGATTTTGAACCGCGTATAGATCATATGGCCGTTTTTGGTCTCTGCGCTGAGTGTCGCGGTATTTCTTTATAGTACCCAAAAGCATTATTCTATGTAGTGTAGAACAAGAGCATGTGCGCCAGTCAGGGAACACCGATGATGAAGAATCTACCTCATATCCTGTACATTGATGGCGATGGACATAGCCGAGACCGCATAAAACAGGTCTTGGCCGACCAATTTCACGTTACAGCAATAGGGAGTTATGAAACCTGTCATGAGATACTCCAATCCCAAGAGATCGACCTGATTTTGTCAGAGGCTTTTGTGTTGGGGTTGGATCGCCTGGGGATAATTCAGGTTGTGCGAGCTTTGAATATTGCCTGTCCAATAGTTATTTTGACCGATCAAGGGACAGAGGAACTGGCGGTTGAAGCATTGAAGCGTGGGGCGAGTGATTATGTAATTAAGCATGACACGAATATTGAGCAGTTGCCTTCCCGACTTCACCAATCTTTGCAAGTCATTTCTGCAAAAATATCTCACCGCACCCAATCGATTTTGCGTCAGCAAACCCAACGTCTTCAGATTTTGAATGAGATTAACCAGGCGATGTTAGCAACGCAATCTGTGGAAGCCATTTCCGCAGTGACGCTTGATCAATTGGTGCGTTTGATACCGGAAGTGCAATTCTGTGTATTCGTGTTGGAGGACGAAGCATCTGAACTGATTGTGGTAAATTGCGAAGGTCCAGATGCTCGTTTGTTTCGGGCAGGACAACGCCTGCGCCTAAGCGAGCGATGCCTGAATTTGGCGAAGCGAAGAGAAGAAGTACGAATTGTTGCTGACACCGACTGGTTAGATTCAAACCTGAAAAAACACCTTTTGGATGCAGAAATACACGCTTATGTTGCGCTCTGGTTGCGTATACAAGATGAACCCATTGGCTTATTGTGTTTAGGCGCTGCCGACGTTGCGACTCTGACACCGGGGCGTGTCCTGATAGCTCGCGATGTTGCGTTGTCGTTGGCTGTTGCTATCCAGAATACGCTGACTTTGGCAGCAGAACGCGAACAGCGGACTTTTGCCGAGGCTTTGCGTGATATTGCTACTGCATTGACCAGTGCCTTGGGACCAGACGAAGTGATGAATTTGATCTTGGAGTATGTAGGGCGGATTGCACCTCATGATGCGAGTAATATTATGCAAATCAAGGGTGATGTCGCCCATATGACTCATTGGCGCGGCTATCCAGTAGAGTTCACGCTTCAGCGGCGAGCTTTTGAGTTGAACTCAATCCCAAATCTACGACGGATGGTCGAAACGGGTGAACCATGCCTGGCCTCAGACACGATGAATGACCCGGCCTGGGTTCGCCATACAGAAACAGGACGACCCAGGCATACGTGGACACGTTCGTATGTTGGTGCGCCTATACAATTACACGGCCAGGTTGTGGGATTCCTAAACTTGAACAGTACGATTCCAGGGTTCTTTAAGCGAGTTCATGCTGAACGTTTGCAGGCTTTCGCCAATCAAGTTGCCATCGCCATCGAGAGTGCCACGCTTTATGAACAAGTACGATTATATACAACTGATTTGGAACAACGGGTGGCACGCCGCACACATGAATTGAATCAGAGCAAGGAACAGACCGAAGCTATCTTAAATAGTACCAGTGATGCCATTGCACTCATGTTTATTGACGGTACGCTTCGTCAGGTTAACCCGCGTTTTACTGAAGCATTTTCGTGTGAGAATGGACAATGTCCCGGACAATCATTGCTGGCATTTATTCACCCGGACAGCCGTTCTGCTGTTGAGGCAGCATTACAGAAGGTGGTGGCTACTAACCGGCCCCAATTGCTCGAAATTGTAGCTGTAGGACGTCATGATCGATCCTTTGATGCCGAAGTGGAGTTTGCACCAGTGTCGGGAGACATTGCTACCGGCATTGTATGTACGATTCGCGATATTACCGCTCGGAAGCAAGTGGAGACAGGGTTGCGAATGGCGTTGGAGAAAGAGCGTGAACTGCGTGAGCTGAAATCGCGGTTTATCTCGATGACTTCGCACGAATTCCGTAATCCGCTGGCGACAATCCGCATTCAAACGGATATTTTGGACAATTATCATGATCGTTTGACCCATGAAGAGCGACAGGAACGATTCGGGAAAATTCGGTTGCTGGTACGACATATGTCGGATCTGTTGGATGGCGTGTTAAATATTGGTCAATTAGAATCGCAAAAGACAGAATTTAACCCAACTTTGGTGGACTTGGACCTGTTTTTCTTTGAGATTGTTGAAGAAGTTCGTCAGACGGATGGCATTGAACATGACCTGAACTATAAGTTTATGTGCGATGAACCATATGGCGCTGTCGATGAAACTCTGATGCGACAAATTATCACCAACTTGCTCTCGAACGCCATCAAATATTCGCCCACCCACACCCGCGTTCAGCTAACGATTGCGTGTGCAGGTGACGAGATTTTGATAGAAGTGCAAGATGAGGGAATTGGTATCCCGCTAGATGATCGCGAGCGACTATTTGAGGCTTTTCATAGAGCAGGTAATGTAGGACGTGCGCGGGGCACTGGATTGGGATTGGCAATAACCTATCATGCTGTGCAACTCCATGGCGGCTCAATTGATTTTGATAGCGAGGTTGGCGAAGGCACTACTTTTACTGTCCGGCTGCCTCGTTTCCACAATGAGTTACCAGCAGGAGATAGTCTTGGTTAACAACATTCGCCCGCTTCCCAATCGCGCCGTGCTTGGCGGTAAACGTTGATGTTGCGGTGACGGGGAGCTACATAGCACATACGCAATAGTTCAAACATGGCGGGTTCAGTCGCTACCATAATGGGAGTTGTTCCCTGATAGACGATGCCCTTTTTAAAGCGCAGATATTTGGGGCACATGCCGCCTTTTGCTAAAGGCGCAATCATTACGCGATTGGCTTCACGGGGGCCTGTCCGCAACCACAACGCATAACCCCACCAGTCGATCCGATCTGGCAACATAATCCACAAATCAACCGCGACATCTTTCCAGGAGAGGGCCACAAAACGTGATTGTCGGGATGGCTTTAAATAGGCGATGTTGACCCCGCGTTTATCCTTACGAGGACCAATGACGTCTTCGGCGTCCAGTCGTTCCAGGCGTTCAAACATCGTTGGGCTATTGGCTTTTGGCTGGCAAATAATCTCGATTTCATGCACAACGGTTTTTCGCCGTCGGATGGCTCCGGCGATGACGGCTTTTTCGCAGTATGGCTCGACATAGCGTTGTTTAAAAACATAGACGCTAGTTGATAGGCTTTCGGCCAGGGTAATTTTTCGCGTGTGGGCATGGAATCACCACCTCTACCTCTGTATATAGTGTACAGCAGATTTGGGTGGTGCAGTGTAGATATTGTATCAGTATATGTGTGAAACTCTATGGCGCAGTGCGGAACGTTGTGCTAACTGTGCCACCTTGTGGCACGTCGCACGCATTGACGATGCCACCATTTATCTCAATTCTGTACTCGGTATCAGGATCAAAATCCGCCTGATTGAGTGATACTGTTGCAGTAAATGTGCCGGGATCATAATTTACTGGTGGAATGACCTGGATGTTGCCACCCCCGCTCGTTGCGCGAACTGAATACATTCCTGGTGCGGTAACATTCTGGAAAAGGCCACCTGCCATTTGTTGGGTAAACACAACGACGATGGTAGATGGTGGGGGAATGATGACACCGGACGGACTGATACCTGCTACGTAGCCATCTGGCAATCCACCATCAATGGGCAGTGGTGGTGGGCAACCGCCAACATTGATGGTGACAGTCGCCGGACTAGAACTGTATCCGGCTGTATCGAGGACTATGTAGGTAAAGCTGTCGATGCCAGTAAAGCCGGCGTTGGGTTGGTATGTTACTGCTCCGGTTATACCGTCCATGTTAGTGATGACACCATTGGTCGGCGAAGTCGGGAGTTTCACTGCCGAAGGATCGATGGGGAAACTCCCCGGTATGTCATTCGCCAGGATATTAATGACTACTGGCTGATTTTGTAGTGTGTTCGCTGTATCATTAATGGCTGTTGGCGGCACAACTGGCGGAATGGTATTGGTCGGCAGCGGGGTATTGGTTGGTGGCGGCGGCGGTGGATTGGTGTTGGTCGGCAGCGGGGTATTGGTTGGTGGCGGCGGCGGTGGATTGGTGTTGGTCGGCAGCGGGGTTCTGGTTCGTGTTGGGGTAGGTGTCCGGGTCCGAGTTGGACTGGGTAAATCCGTAATCGTTGGGGTAGATGTGCGTGTTGAGGTTGTAGTTGGCGATGTCGTCACCGTTGTGGTCGCTGTTGTCGTGGTCGTCACTGTCACCGTTGTTGTGGGTGATGTAGTTACTGTCGCGGTCGGTGTTACGGTTTCTGTCGAGGTTTCCGTGACCGTCACAGTGAGAGTGAGCGATGGAGAATCGGTTGGTGAAGCAGTTGATGTGCGGGTAGGCGGTGATGTTGGCGAGAACTCTGGGCTTGGATCTGTTGAGGCGTCAGCTACCTGAGTTGGTTGAGGCGTAGGGGTAGGGGTTTCAGAAGCTATGTCGCGTGCGGTATCTGTTCCTACACGTACCCAATCAATAGCGGCGAACGTTGCCTGCGGCCAAGCCGCATAGTCCGCTCGAAGGACAATTTCATCATCAGCTGGCAGTCGGTCTGGCGCCAGGCCAAGCAGCGCGAAACTAACCGTCCCCAGAAAACAGGCAAGGCTAAGGACGAGGGCGAGTAATATCCCTATTAGTGACCGTCGTCGCTTGCGAATGAAATACACGAGCTTTTCCTGTATTTATAATACTGGCAATCGGATGACGAAATTACTACCTTGCCCAGGTGTGCTGTCAACATGCACCTGGCCGTGATGTGCTTCAACTACGTTCCATACAATATATAACCCCAACCCTAGTCCGCGAGGATCAAGCATTTTCCCGTCTGAAGTCTGGGCCTCGCGCCGGTAGTAGGCATCGAAAATGTAGGGTTGGTCGATGGCACGGATGCCGACACCGGTATCATTAACCGACAACCATATGGCCTGATCCTGACGGACGGCCAGCTTAATTGTTATTGTACCACCAGGTAGGGTATATTTGATAGCATTATCTAGCAAATGATCAAATGCCCATAGAAGGCGCTGCCGGTCTCCTTCCATTGTAAAGTCTTGTTTGCCAATTTGGACATGTGGCGTTAAGTCGTGTTCTTTGAAGTCATCCAGACGCGCTTGTAGGCCGTCGATGACGACTTCGCGGAAATCAATCTGAGCACCACGAATAGTAAATGTGCCGGCACTCATTTGGGCGATATCCAATAACTGTACAATCATCTGATCCAAAAGCTCGGTTTGTTCAACAATACGTTGAACATGAATTTCTTTGGGTGGCAAGCCCATCTCGATGGAGGTGTCCACCAGATCAGAGTAACCTTTGATGACAGTCAAAGGTGTACGAAGCTCATGCGAGACGCGGGCGATAAAACGATCTTTCAAACGTCCAGCCAGCTCTTGCTGCGTGATGTCGTGAAGCGCCACCAACGTTCCAACACGGCCACCATCTTCACTTCGTACATCGGCAACTGTTACGGCCAGGATATATTTGTCAACTTCAAGAATATCCAGTGTTTGCACTTCTTCGTTGAGATATTGTACTAATGCACGCGAATCATGCGTTTGAGGCTGCAAGTATTCCCTGGCTGCCTCATTAATAAAACTGAGATCATGATCAGTGTCAATCATGACCATGCCAGTTTTTGAGGCCTTGAGAATGCTGTTTAGTCGGGCCGCCTCTGTTTTCAGTGCATCAATGGTAATTTCTAACATCTCGGTGCGGAGTTCCAGACGTTCGGTCATGATGTCGAATGTGAAGCCCAGGAAGCCGATTTCGTCGTGCGTGCCCAATTGGCTGCGCTGGGTCAGATCACCTTCAGTCACGTTTTGGGAAACTTCTACCAATCGACGGATGGGAATCTCAATATTGCGGGCAATAGCGAACCCGATGAGAATAATACTCAATGCTGCCAAACCAAAGATTACTGCAAAGATGTTGGCGCTGGTTCCACCTTCAATGATGATGAATTCACTTGGCAAGAAGACGGCCATCAAGCCGACTGTCTCATTACGGACGATCAGCGGTGCATACAATCCTTGATAGGGGCGGCGAATGTCGACTTCAATAGATGTGGTCTCTTCATTATTTCGTATCAGAGCTAGCTGTTCCTGCACATCGCTGGTTTCTAGTTGCAGCAGGGCGGTTTCCTCGGGAGAGAGAACAAAAGTTGATGCAGCCAGCTCGCCGTCCAGACTGTAAGCCACAACATCTGACAACGCTTCCTGTTTGATCTTTTTTAGAAAGTCTGGTAGCGGCGTGGCAACTACGGCAACGCCTATTAATACATCAGGGTCTTCGGCACTGACAATGGGAGCAGCGATCAGAAACAGTGCTGGATCGGAGGTATAGTTGATCTCGCTGAATTTATCTCCACGATTATCACTGTCTTGATTGATGATCGCCTGAATTGCAGTGGATTGGTCAAATGGAAATTCATCAGCGATACTGAATGTGCCACGCATAGCCACTGGATTGCCAGTGCTGTCTAATATTGCAACATCTGGGATACCTGCGCTATCCGCCAGGCTGTTGACAACCAACTCGATAAAGCCTGAATCTTCATCCTGAATTGCCTCCTCCATACCGGTTGTGAAGGCGATGAGTCGTAATGTTTCCAGGTGTTCATTTTCGCGCCGGATTACACTTTCGGTTGCTACCAGGCTACTTTCGAGGAGTTGGTTAGAAAGTCGCTCTTGAAGAGAACCAGCCACCAATCGTGTGACAATATACGTGCCAATGGCCGCCACAAAAATTGTGATGATGAGGTAGGGGACAATGACTTTGTTGCGAATGCGAAACAACCGCTCGCGCCATGTGGAGTGCCAGGTAGGGGCTTCACTGGATGTCGGACGGGCTATTGCTGTGGACGACATATTCTCACTTCACCAAATGCTGTTGGGCGTCCTTGTGCATATCTTACCATAAGTCATGATATATGGCTTCTCCTCCCCAGAATCCTGCTATTTCTGTGCTGCCTCAGTCGATCATTGAATGACGCATTGCCATAATCTCTTTGACCATCTGGTTCAGACCTTTGACGCCTGGCAATGGTTTGGAGATGTAGCGGTCAGCTTGCGAACGTTGCATCACATCTTGATATTCTTCTGATGAAAGTTCATAGGCCGTCATTAGAATAATACCAATATTCGATAAAGGTTTGATGCCCCGCATTCGTTCGGCGATTTCATGCCCTTGCGGGCCAGGCATTCTAATATCCACGAACGCAATATTGGGAAGGTCTGTCACCGCCTCGCTTTCGACCTGATCTAGCCATTCCCAGGCTTCATTGCCATCGTTCAAGAACGTGAAGACACCGTCTGCCTCCAGCAGATCAAAGACTTCCTTCAAAATATCACAGATATTCTTGTCGTCTTCGATAATGAGATAGTGCATCTTCTTTCTCGCTTTTCATGGTTTAACGCGATTAGGGCGCGACGGTTGGTAGAATAATGGGTGTTACGGTTGGTGTCTTTAGCAACTCAATTGAACGTTCTACTTGTGCCGTGGCTGTTGCTGCCCCACTTATTGCGCGAAATTGACTTTGGACAACTGCTTGTTGATTCTGTCGGTCTTGTGAATATACAGTATCTAATGACTGATTTTGCTCCAGTGCTGATTGAAGCGCAACGACATAATCATACTCATAGTTTAACAGGATAATGAATTCATCCAAGAATGCAACCATTTCTGAATCAGTTGTTTCGTCATTATAATTTGAAAGCTCAATACTGGCAATTAGCGCCTGATACGCCATGCCGATTTGCTCTAATCGAGCGGTGTCTTGGGTTTGTCTGACCTGCACTGTTAGCACATTGTAGTCATTGTAAATGCGAGACACGCCAGTTAGGTTTGGTGAAATCGGGTCAGTGGAGATTGGTGTCGGGGTATATGAGGGTATCGGGGTGCGTGTGGAGAGCGGGGTACGGGTGGGACGAGGCGTATTGGTTGGGGCAGGCGTGAAAGTCAGGGTTGCTGTAGGCGCAGGTGGCAGGGTCGGGTTTGCTGCACCGCGACGCTCGGTGGAGGACAATGTATTTGTGGCGACTTCCCCGCTACTAGCCGCAGTTGTGCTATTGTCTTTATCATCGTCAGATGAACGTAATAAGAAGAAAATGCTGGCGATAGCTAAAACAGCTACCAGTCCGATAATAGCATATAGCATGAAGTTCAGGTTTGTTTCTTGATCTATTGGTGTATCAGTATCGGTCCGCAGTTGATCAACACTGCGTTGCTGTACCTTGTTCAATGCCGCCCGAGCCTGATAATGGAGTGGATCCAGTTTCAACACTAACTTCAGTGCTTTTTCCATCTCCTGCAAATTAGCAGCTGCCTGGGCAAATAAATATAGTGCCGTTGTGTTTTCCGAGTCGTTTTTCAGAATATCGGCTAGAACCTGCCGAGCTTCGGCCTTTTTGCCTTGTTGGATCAGGCGTTGTGCTTGCTCGAGCTGAGGATCATTTGAAGTCGCCATATGCGCTCTTCCTATTCAGATTAGACTTGTTACAGTGGATATTCCTCAACGGATGTTGTGTTCATCCAGAAAATTCTCGAACCAGATCTCAAAAGCATCAACCTGGATGGGTTTCGTTAAATATGCAGCACAACCAACTGCTTTGGCAGTTTCTTCGGTTGCTACCATAACATGTGCTGTCATGGCGATGATCGGAATATGACGGACATCACTATCTTTTTGAATCTCACTGGCGACATCCCATCCGTGCATTTTTGGCAGGGAGAAATCAAGCAGGATGACATCTGGGTAA
The DNA here is from genome assembly GCA_965215855.1 of Aggregatilineales bacterium. Taxonomy (GTDB): domain Bacteria; phylum Chloroflexota; class Anaerolineae; order Aggregatilineales; family J027; genus J027. The sequence goes on from CBDCER010000003.1 coordinate 3,593,601, forward strand.
TAGTCGTAGACTGCTTGCAAGCCCTCTTCGCCATCTTCAGCTACAGCTACTTGATGGCCGTTCAATTCAAGCAAATCGGTCATGGCTTCGCGGGTTAGTGCATCGTCTTCAATCAACAAAACTCTAGCCATTGGGAAAACAACCTTTCATCAGCATCGCTTGTTAGTATAAATCCATTGTCTGTTATGTAAAAGGAACATGACCGGCCAGATTGTGTTCGTGCATCCGCCTATCTCGAATTTATTTGATTTGCGACGCGGGCCGGGGTTAACTCCCCTGAAATTTCGATTACCATCGGCAATGTTCATCAATATTGCGTCTCTGTTGCTGAATGAGTAGCATCTTATCTTGCTAGATATGGAAGTTTGCGTTTCGCTTCTCATCCAAATATTCTAAATCAATTTATAAATAATGATATGATTGATTGTTATGGTTGTTGATTAACCATTGATCTAGTACCTGATTATAGTGTGCCTCAATTGCATTAGCCAGGCCAGATTGCATCTTTGGCTTGGTTCAACTGTGTACAAAATAACTGATGAAGGGTATCATTGTCCAACCTCACAGCCAGGATTTGTGGATTCTGATAATATATTTATTACCAGCAGCTTTTTTTGTGGGTACAGGATGAAACATGAGTGGGAATGAAACGCTGGCGTAATCTTTCATGGCAATTTGGCATACTGGTTGCAGGTGTCACGACGCTTTTGCTATTGGTTGGCGGTGGGGTACTCCTGACACTCGATTATCGGAGTGATCGGGAAGCAGCCATTACTACACAGCATGAAGTCGCTTGCCGAGCCGCAGACCTGGTTGGGCGTTATATCGAAGAGCGCGTCCATGTTTTGAATGTTGTGGCTGGCAGTTCTGTTGAACTATCAGATGAATTGCCGGTATTGCTTGCCAACATTACACAGAACTATCCAGATTTGATTGAAATGGTGGTGTTGGATGGACAAGGGCGTGTCGTGGGTCACACTGCAACACAAGATGCCCTTCTTGACGACCCGGCCACTATGAACCGAGCCGATTGGCTAGAAACCTCATTACAAGACAATATTTATCTCAGCAAGTTATTCCTATCGGCAGATGCCCCGCCTTATATGATTATGTCTTCACCTATTCAAGATGGGACATTATTGGGAATGACGGCGGCACGGCTGGATGTGCAGATATTGTGGGATAGGATGGCAACTATTTCCGCTGGTGATACGGGTGTGGCCTATTTTCTGGACGCGAATCGAGTCATCATTGGGCATTCTGAATCAGCGGTGGTGTTGGCACAGCAACAGCAGCCATCAGGATTGGTTGAACAGGGTGGCGTTTATCAAAACATTAATGGTCAATCGGTGGTGGGAGCAAGTTGCGCCATTGCAGGAACCACCTGGACAGCAGTTGCCGAGTTGCCAGTCGATGAAGCCTATATCGACACCAGCGAGTCACAGCGGCGTGTGTGGGGGCTATATCTGGTGTTGGTGCTTATTCTGACGGCGCTATTGGGTTGGCTATTGGCGCGCCGCGTGTTGTTTCCAATTCGACAATTTGCCACGGGTGTTTATCGGATTCGCCAGGGCGACCTGGAGTTTCGTTTGAACAGCACGCGTAAAGATGAAATTGGCGATCTAGCACGGGCGTTTGATGCCATGACGGAACAGTTGCATTCAAGAACGCGTGAGGTGATGAACCTTAATCAAAGCCTGGAAGGCCGCGTACAGGAGCGTACCAGGGAGCTGCAAGAAGCGACGATTCGGATGGAAGCTATTGCTGATGCGCTGTATTATGCCACCGAGCGTGCTAACGCTGCTAATGATGCGAAGAACCAATTCTTGGCGAATATGAGCCATGAATTGCGGACTCCACTCAGTTCGTTGATTCTATATCATGACTTGTTGCTGCGGGGTGCATATGGTGAGTTAAATGCACAGCAGCGCGACCGTCTCAACAAATCGCTGCTGAGTGCTAAACATTTGTTGGAGTTGGTGACAAGTGTTCTCGATCTGACAAAGGTGGAGGCACGCGAGATGCCGGTGAAGAAGGTCGAAACAGACATCCGCCCTGTTTTGGAATCTAGCAGCGAGATACTCGCTCCTCTCATTCAATCCGATGATGTGCAGTTCTCGATGGATATTATGCCCAACCTTCCGCCAATTTTGGGAGATCAGCAACGTGTTCAACAGGTGGTCACACATTTGTTGTCTAATGCTGCCAAGTTTACGGCGTCGGGCGAGATTATCTTGAGTGCCCAGTTGGTTCACCTTGATACGCGAGGTTCTCCAATGCCTGGCTTGCCACCAATGCCCAAAGGAGATTGGGTGGTGGTTTCGGTTAAAGATACTGGCATTGGTATTGCCGAAGAACACCTTCAGGTTATCTTCGAGCCGTTTCGCCAGGTTGATGAAAGCAACACGCGTGAATATGGCGGGGCGGGATTGGGGCTGGCGCTGTGTCAGCGCATCGTTGAGGCGCAAAATGGATATATCGGCGTCGAGAGTACGTTGTGGAAGGGCAGCACCTTTTCGTTTGCGCTGCGGGCTATCCTTCGGGGCGGATAATTCCCATGCGGATAGCGTAACGGGTCACTTCGGCCAGACTATGTAAATCTAATTTTTCCATTAGATTACTGCGATGGGTACGAATAGTGTGTACACTGAGCATCAGATGATCGGCGATACCTTGATTGGTCATTCCCTCAGCAATCAGTTGTAAGATTTCTCGTTCGCGGGTGGTCAGTGTCTCGAAGAGCGCATCATCTTCGGATTTTGCATTGTTTCCCTGTAAGATTTCACGCACGACTAAGTTGGCAACCGGGGGACTCAGGTATGTCTCGTTATTGAGGACGGCTTTGAAGGCCAGCTCAATCTCTTCTGTTGCCGATTTCTTCAATAAATAGCCGCTAGCGCCCAGTTGCAGTGCACGTCGAACATATTGCTCGCTGGCGTGCATTGAGAGAATGATAATTTTCGCTGCCGGGCATTCACGGCGAATTCGGGCGGTAGCTTCCAGGCCATTTAAGCGTGGCATAGCAATATCCATCAAAACAATATCTGGCTGGAGGTCGGTTGCCATTTCTACTGCCTGCACGCCATCATCGGCTTCGGTCAAGACTTCGTAACCCGGCAGTTGCTCAATAATCAACCGAATGCCGGCACGGATGAGGGTGTGGTCTTCGGCAATCAGAATTTTGACCACTAGATTATCTCCTGGTTGGTAACAGTATAGCTGTTAATCATGTTTCTTGGGTAGCAAAGCGATGAGGTGGGTTCCTTCGCCTTTTGCTGTCTGGATCACCAGTTTACCCCCAATCATCGTTAGGCGTTCGCGCAGGCCACTTAGGCCGAGGTGTAGACGTTCAGTTGGCGTATTGCTGGACCAATAGTCGAATCCACAGCCATCGTCTTTGACGGATAACATCGTATAGTCATTCTGCAAAAGGAGAAAAACCTCAACTCCAGATGCACCTGAATGCTTATGTACATTCGTCAATGCTTCCTGCACAAAACGATAGGCCGTAATCTCACTTTCTGTACTTAGATTCAACGAAACTTGCGGATCGGACTGATAATCCACTGGAATATTAAAGCGCCCCTCAAACTGCCGCACATACCACTCCAGTGCGGCATCCAGCCCCAAATCGTCTAACACTGTTGGGCGCAAGTTTTGTGAGATAGCATGTGCTTCGTCAATGGCTCGCTCGACAATGTGGGCAGCATCCTTCAGCAATTGTCCCATGCGTTCCAGATTGTCCAGACGCTGTGCTACATCGAGTGTCATTTTCAGTGCCGCCAAAGTCTGCCCAAACTCGTCATGGATTTCTCGTGATATACGCCGTTGCTCTTCTTCCTGCACCGCAATAATTTGCCGGGACAGCGCCGCCAGTTCTTCACTACGAGCTTCTAATGCAGCGTTGGCCGTCTGTAATTCCAATTCACTTACAGCGATAGTGCGCCCCATATGCCGAAGGGCTGCAATAATGCGGTTAGCCTCGGCAGGGCCTTCGACAGGTTTGACCTGTGTGTAACGTCCTTTTTCCACTTCTTCGACGATATGGATAAGCGTTTTCCAGGGACGTGTCAGGCGGAGAGCGATAAGACGTGTGGCGAGCAGAGTAGTGGCTACGGCGAGTAGCCAAGCCAGTCCAATGGCGGCCATAATTCGGCGTATATCTGCTGCTGGGATGGAGGTGCTGTTGGATAATACGTCACGGGTTATTAGGAAAACTGTGACACCGACGCTGGTGATGAACAGCAGACTCACACCACCCAGCACCAATGTGATCTGCGTAGCGAGGCTGAATCGCATCAGTGAAAGCTGCGGGAAAAGCCGTTTCATCGACTGCTGAATATTATGGGGTATTGTCGGTGATGTCTGGCGTTACAGCGGGCAGCGTAAACCAAAATGTGCTACCCTGACCGGGTTCGCTATCGACGCCCACATGCCCGCTAAGGTTATTGATGATTTGATGCACAATCGAGAGGCCCAAACCAAAACTATTGCGTCGTCGTGGGTTCTGAGCAGGTTGGGCTTGGCTGAACATAGCGAACAGGCGCTCCTGATCTTCGGGCTTGATACCAATGCCGTTATCCTGGACTTCGTAGCGTATCTGTTCGTGGTTATTCAACATGGTTCCGCGTATTTGTATCAGCGGGGTCGTGTTGCCCTCGCCCATATACTTAATGGCGTTCTCGATCAAATTGGCAAAGATTTCCTCGATCCAGGGAATGTGGCCCATGGCTGGGGGTAAATCTTCGGCAACGTCGATTTGGGCTTTATTGGGGGGAAAGCGTACCATAAGGTTTTGCACAACGCTGTACACATCGACAGCCTGCATGGCCTCATCGGAATGCCGCAGACGGGCCATCCATAATAGGTGGCGGACCATGACAACCATGTGTTCGGTGACCTCGCGGATCCGTCCCACGATATTTTGAGCTTTGGCCGGATCGCGCTCCAAGGTTAGTTCCAGTACATCCAGATAGCTCTTGATATTGCCTAGTGGTGACTTCAGGTCGTGGGCAATGACATGAGCATAAGCCTCTAGTTCACGATTCGCATCTTCTAATTCGGCTGCGTAATGACGCAGGGCGGCTTGTTCCTGGCTCTTACGGATCAGACCGCGGAGATGGGCACGTAACACGCCCATGCGAAAGGGTTTGCCGAGGTAATCATCACTGCCAGCATCAAAAGCACGCTGGATGCTGATTTCATCGTCGATGGGGATAAATAGAAGAATGGGCACATGCACGCCACCGATTTGGTCACGAATAGTTCTGCAAACCTCGTAGCCGTCAATCACTGGCAAATCGGCGTTGATGAGCAGCAGGTCGGGTTGTTGTTGTTCATAAGCGGCCAATGCCTGCTGACCATCGCGCACCAGGCGCATGGTATGGCCCTCGGCCCGCAACAGGCGTTGCAGCACTTCGAGGTCAGCATCATGTTGGTCGGCGATTAGCACCAACAGAGGTGATTCGCCCGGTTTCGTCATCGGCTTTGCTCCCTAAACAACAATCAGGGCGGACATTCTGGCCCGCCCTTAGTATAGCGTATTTGTCTGGGGAACACACGGGGGTTTTGTGAAAAGCCCGTGTGCCCGCGTGCTGGTGACTAATCTACCAGGTTGATGTAGGGTGGTGTTGGTGGCAACATATCAGGATCATAGATGATGGTGTTGTTGCTACCACTAAAATTAATGGTATAGCCGATCACGGCCCCAATGACCGTGTTATCCGATGCACTCAGCGACACCCGGCCATAGGGTGCGTAGAGTAGCCCATGAACCGTGTTGTAGTTACCTGACATATCGATGCCATCGCTGGTGTTACAGTCGCCCGGTGCGCCAGCCTCTGAGAAGGCAACGATGTTATCAACGTAACCGGTGTAAGCTAGGCCCGTACTACCCATTGTCAGTTTGATGTCGCCGTCAGAGACCACTGTGAGCGCTGCCCCCGGCACAAACCCCTCAATCCAGACATCGCTGCCTTCGACCACGATCAGGCCATAAGCTTCGTCAATCCTGATGGTTGATCCGGTAACATGGATATCACCGTTGGAGATATGCTGACTAATCCGGTCGGTGCCATTGTCGTAGAAGTATCGCCCATCGATCTGGGCTTCGGTGGCACGCGCAGTGCCCGGCACGTAATCATCAACCTCGAACAGGATGGGGGCCGGCAAGGGATCGCTGGGGATCTCGGTGTCCAGCGTACCATCGCCCGGCGTGATTTTGTCGGGATTGACATAACCGCCGTAGCTGGTGGCTTCGGGATCACCCCAGATCGTCACACTACCCGTTCCACCCAGGATCTGGGTGTTGCCATTGCTGGCGACTCCACCTTCGATGGTGATACCGCTACCCGTCACGTCAACGCCTTTCGGGGCACACTGACCAGCCGAGAATAGCGCCGTGTTGTAGGCCGAGGCGGCGTCTTCGGGGCTGCACGTTGCCACCGCCCGGCTCTCGACATACAACGGCTCGCTGTAGACGATGCGGATGAAGTAGTTTGGTTTCTCAGCTTTGATGATGATTTCAACGTAGTCCGTCGTCTGAATTGCGACATCGCCTCTGGTTGGTGGGATATTGACGGATACCCAGTTGGTCGTGCCGTCGTTGTCGAAGCCATTGCGGGCAGCAGCGGCATAGGCCGCTTCCTGGATGGCAGCAGTATCGTCATTGACACACTTGGCATAAGCCGCGGCCAACACTGCGGCGTCGGCAGCGTTTTGCGTGTCACGATGTAGGAAGTATAGCCCACCGCCATCAATCGCCAGACCGGTGATTGCCAACACGCCGACCATCATCAGGGCGATCAGCAGGATGGATTGCCCAGCTTCGGCTGGGGAGCGGCGTGAGATGATTCTCGTTTTCGTACTCATGGTAGCTCTCCTTGTGATTTAGTTACATAGCCCGAAGAACTCGGCATTATAGAGATTGTAGGCAGCGGCGAGGGCGACTTGAAGCAGGCCCGGTGAGCCATAACCACTGACTGCGTTGTAGCCTTCCGATGCATAATTGACTGAAATCCGATAATTGTCCGCGGCCAGCGACGGAAACTGGAAGAAGCCGCCAGCATTCGTATCTTGAGTCACACTCACGTTGTCACCGTTGGTGGCGAAATTACCATCGTCCCCCGGCCATAAGAGCGTGACCGTGATACCTTGTGCATAAGACTCCTGCGTACTGTGCATGGTCCCATCACAGCCACCGCCATGCGTATCCTCCCAGACATTGCCGGAAATTGAACTTGTTCCAGTGGGGATGGTTCCGCTACCAGCGGCGCTGCAATCCACGGTGGACGTGTTCGATGAAGTGCCTTCGATTTCGCCGGGCGGGATACCATTGATGGTGACCATGTAGAAGGTGAGTGTTTGGCCTACAAAGATGTTGGCGCAATCCGCACAAGAAGTAGTGGTGGTGTCGGAGACAATTGCCACGACCGAATCGTCGGACGACAGCCGGATTTCGGCACTGGTCGGGTAGATTCCCAGATCATCCCAGGCAAAACTGACGTTGCCCGTCGCGCAACTGTCCATAGTGGCTGTGAAGTTCATGGGGGTGGGCGGCGGCGTGCAGAAGGCCGACGAGTCGCGGGAGTACACGCTTTGTACCTCGACCACCACTGAGTCGCTGTTGGTGTAGTTGGTGAAGACCACTGCATAGTAGGTCCGGTTGCCATTGGTCGCAATAATATCACAATTGTTGCAGGCGGCGGTGCCGGGCGATATGAGCGTGTAGACCACTGCATCAGTGTCCGAATCACGAATTTGGAGCTTGTCGGGTATTGAAGGGAGGGCGTCCCAACTGAAGGATACCCGCCCGTTTGCACAATTGACGTCTGCCTTGAAATTGTAGGTCGTCTGGGGAGCCGGAATCCACCCAGGATTCGTATCTTCGGGTGGCACAGCTTTGGTATCATCGATGGTTGGATCGCTGCCGCGCGTCTCTTCACAGCCATTGTTGCAGCCATCACCGTCGGGATCCGCCGTCGCCAGTGCCGCATTCGTATCAGCGAAATAACTGCGTTCCCAGCGGTCATCCAACCCGTCCCGGTCATCATCATTGAGGGTCGATCCAAAGGGAATGGTTGTGATGATAGTACGCTGCCCCGAAAACTGGAAGTCCACGCTGAAATCGATGAAGCCAAGCGTGATGAAATCAATGGTGGAAATTACCTCGATGTGTAGAATGTCACCGTTTTCAATCTCGCTGGCCGTGACTTCGCCAGTCACGTTGCAATCCTGATCGTCAGCGGGCAAGATGGAGCTATCGCTGGCTTTAATGTAGTAGATCTCGGGATCGACCGTCGTAAAGAACAGATCGCCCGCGATGTTGTCCATGCGAGTACAGTCCAGGTAGGGATCAGTAGTATCAGAACCCAGTACCTCAGCCAGGCGCAAGGCGTCGCGCAATTGGTTGGATGCCTGGGCATAGGTGAACAGCACCCGCCCAAAGTCGATGATGCCCAACACCAGCAACAGCAGGATGGGTATCGTCAGAACGAATTCGAGTAAGGCTTGGCCGTCTTCACGTTTTTCAGAGCGTTTGGGTTGTTTTAGCATGGTTTCGCCTATTCACTCACAATGGTTTGCGTAGCCGTCGCCGAGAGCGTCAGATGATCGGCCCCGGCAATGCTGGGGATAAGCGGTGTGATCAGTTCAAAGGTATGTTGGATCGTGACTTCGACGGTACTGCCCGTGCCGTAGGGCGTCGGGCGATCAACTGTGAAGGTTGTGTTGCCATCCGTCCAGTCAAAATAGCCGCTGGCGGCATTTTGGGCACGATACAAGGCGTTGTTCGGATCTGCACAACCGGTACCATCGGTGCTATCCCGGCAAGCGGGGTACAACGACAAATACACGGCGGCTTCACCAGCACTGTCCTCCAGGGCGATGTAGATGTAGTAAGCTCGTCCCAGGTCCAGCAGCCCCATCAAGATCATGATGAGGATGACAAAACCAACCGTCATCTCGACCAGACTTTGTCCGCGTTCTAGCTTCTTATTTGTTTTTCTCGGATTTATCAAAGATAACGACATATAAGCCTCCTAAATTGGATTGGCCTCATTTATAGCATAGAGGGTATTGGGACAGTCGCCTATACGCTGAATGTACTAGATGATTAGGGAAGATGTAGTATAAGAAGAATTCGCATAGTCATTTACAAAAACAAAACACACAACCACTCAACAACCACCAAACAGCAGGGCTTCTCAATTCTCAACCACACAAGGGCAACTGAAAGCCAAAGGTACTACCCTGACCAAATACACTCCTAAAGCGCATTTGGCCCTTATGACGCTCAATAATACTCTTCACAAGATGCAAGCCTAAACCAGTCCCCTCAATAGACTCAGTCTCGACTGTTTTCACACGATAAAAAGGCTGGAACAATTGTTGCTGTTGATCATCTGGAATACCGTAACCCGTATCCTGAACTTCAAACACCGCTTCGCCATTATGCCTATGCAATCGAACCATAATATCACCGCCCTCTGGCGTATATTTGATAGCATTATTCACCAAGTTTGCCGCAGCCTCATGCAACTCCGTTTCGTCGCCCAAAACCACCACCGATGTCTCTGTCATCTCAGGGACAAATCGAATACGTTTCTCCTCTGCCTGCTCACGATACTCATCAAACACGCCGCGCAGCAACTCTACAAGATCAATCCGATGCGTAAATTCACGTTTGGCAGCTTCCTCAATGCGTTGCAGCGAGAGAATGTCATTGGTGATACGATGCATACGATTCGCGGCGTTTTGGATGCGGACAAGCGACTCGCGTTCTTTCTCAGTGAGGCGATCTGTCAACGACCGCTGCAACAGCATCAGATAACCCTGGACGACTGTAATTGGATTTCGTAAATCATGCGCTGCAATGCGGATCATGTCGGTTTTTAGTTGTTCTAGTTGACTGACCTGCTCGAATAATTCTTGCAATTCTTCCAATTGGCGTTGCGACACATCATACAAACGAGCATTGTCCAATGCGACGGCGACGCGCCCAGTAATTAGGATTAGGAAATCGAAGATCTCAGAGGTAAAGAGTTGGGGATAGGGTGTTTCCAGGCAAATTACACCTACCAGTTCTCCCTGGGAAACCAGTGGAAATGCCATTTGCGATTTGGTGTGGGCGATCACCGAGGTATTGTCGTGCGGGGCTTCAAGTATATCCAGGACGCGTTCGGCTTGATAGTCCTCGATCACACGCCCAACGATGCCTTGCAAATAAGGGAATGGCCCTTCGCTATCGTAGCCACCAATGTAAAGCGCCAATTTCAAATTGCCAGTGTCTTCCGACAACCCAACAAAACCGGCACTGGCCCCACTGATTCGCAGACATAAATCAAGCGCCATATTTAGAACATGCTGAATATCCAATCGTCGGGTTAACTCGCGATCTACACGGCGCAACATTGCCATGCGTTCTAGGTAATCATTTAACTCGGCTTCAGCTAACCGGCGTTCGGTAATATCTCGTCCGATTGCCAGATATTCGGCTACCTGATTTCCCTCATTGGGAATGGGTCGCATCGTCCATTGAAACCATCGAACTTCGCCATGAGCACTGATTGTTTCATACTCCATTGTCAGGCTGGAATCGTAAAGATCAGGACGTCCGGCCAGATATTTATCGACAGCAGCTCGCTCATCCTCATCAATGATAAACGAATTACCAATCAATTCTTCTTCAGATTTCCCAAAGAAACGACAATAGGCTCGATTAACATGCGAGAGCATACCCCCCGGTTCATACCGGCAAATGAGATCGGTCTGGTCCTCTAGGATCCGCAGATAATGTCCTTCAATCATGGAATTCCCGCCCATACGATTGCTCCGATATAATCAGGATTAGTATCAGTGTTGATTTTAGCATCAGTTTTGCGGATAAGAAACATGATATGATAATCTTCTTTTGCCAATAATGATATGGCCCAGCATAACGCAATTGAAAATAGAAAGAAGTGACCAATGAACACCTATGGACGCATCATCGGTGGGTTGGGGTTGTTACTGATCATGATAGGGGTGTTTATGCCCACTACCTGCTTGCAATATCGCGCATGTAATCCATTTGACGATGGGCTTTTTGATGCTGCACGGTTCGATAGCCCATCTGGTCTTGGTTTTGCCGAAAATGCGTATGGTATCTTGCTTTTAGCCTATCTTATCCCAGCGTTTGTTATGACATTTTATGGCAAACACCATGCTGTCGAAATCAATAGCTTTATCATTAGCCTGACATTGATTAGTCTTTTTACCAGCACGGTGATTGCGTTGGATGACATTCCATCTGGACGTTTGTCGGCAGTCTGGTTCCTGTTCTTGCTGGGTATTGTTTTGTTAGCAATCAGTCTCTACTTCAAAGAAAACCAACCCGAATCCGCATCGGTCATCGCTAATACGCAATGGATACGCGGATTGTTGATTACCAGTCTTATGTTACTTTTGATCGGTATGCTGTTGCCGCTCATTTGTCAAGAAGATGCGGTGTGTCGCATTGCAAAAGAGGGCGCATTGTTGAAAAGCCATGTGCTTGATGAAGGATTTCGTGGCGCGTTCTCTGAGAATGAAGGATCCGTTTTTCTCTTAATCGTTGTAGCTGCTGGATTCATCGCCAGCTATCGTTTAGATTCTCCGACGTTGTGGGTTGTAGGTTTGGCAACTCTGAGCGTGACTATCACGCTGTTTTTGGGGTTTCGCGATGTTGCAAGACTCAGTGACGATCATCATTTGCAACCAGGATGGATATTATTTAGCGTAGCTACCGGCTGTGTCTTCGCAGCAGCAGCTCTGCGTTCGCGAACACAATCATCGGATTAGCGTTTCGCAAGTTCGTTTAGAAGCCAGTTGTGGGTATTGATAATTTGATGAATGAGCTGTGTATCGGCGTTGGCGTCCGGCTCCAACGACGGTCTATCCGGTATAGTGGGCAACCATGCGGCAAAATCTGGTACATTTATCTGGCCTTGTGCTATTTCCACAATATGCTTTAGAGCTGCGTGGGCATCCCATTGAATCTGAAATCCGTTGACGGCCAACATGAAAATGGCTGCAACTGTTGCAGTACGTTTATTACCATCCGCAAAAGGGTGATTACGCGCAATTGAATGCAGTAATGCTGTTGCTTTTTCCTGTAGCGAAGGATAAGCGTCCTGACCGAATACTGATTGCATGGGACGTGCCCAAGACATTTCCAACAAGGTCATGTCACGTACTTTGCGTTTACCGTCAACAATGGTATGAATGGACTCGACCAATTGCTCATTGATATAGATCAGTTCATCGATGGTCAGAAATCGAGTCATTGTGTATTCTCGGTTAACCATGCCGCGATAGCTGGTACATCATAGCGATTCTGGGCGATTGCCAATACAAAATCGTAGATTGTTTGGTCATCCCAGGTTGGTTGCAGGTTGTTGGCCTGGAGAAAGCGAACCGTTGCCACAGTGGCCGTGCGCTTGTTCCCGTCGAAAAAAGGATGATGAGCAGCCAGGGCATGCAACAACGCTGCCGCTTTATCCATCAGGGTAGGGTAAGCTTCCTCGCCGAAAACTGTCAACATAGGTCGGGCTGCTGACGAACGCAACACGCGCCGGTCTCGTACATCTGGACGACGGCCTAATATTTCCTCGGCAATGCTATAGATGTCTGCGGGTGTCAGGTAATTCACTGGATCTTCGGCTGAGGCCATTGGTTAATTAGTCTCAGCCGGCAATTGCCATTCATACAATGTTTTATCGGAACTGCCGCCTAAGACAAACTGTCCATCAGAACTAAATGCAGTAGCACGAATACCACGATCCGTTGTCAGCTCATAGATGGCCCGGCTTTCTTCAATATCCCATACCAATATGCCACCGAAGAAATTACCCAGCGCAATGTACTGCCCATCTGGACTGATAGCAATACTATCCACGGAAAAGGGGCCATCCTGTTCCAAGTTCTGAATTCTCTGATAACTGAATACATCATTTTCAATGAGGTAGTATTCCAAAGCATCATTGCTAGCCACAATCAGTGTTGAACTATTGGGCTGAAACATCAACTTGTCAGTAAATGCATTGATTGTGCCACTAAAAATCTGATCGCCGGTCGTTGCATTCCATACCCATAGTTTTTTCTCCGTACCGCCCGCCACCAGATATTGATTGCCAGGACTGAACAAGAATGATCCAAAATAATCATCGCCAATATCAGCAATGGTCAGCGATACCTGTCCGGTTTGTGTAGACATGATCTGGATTTGCTTTTCGTAGGTAACACCCGCAACCCATTCTGTATCTGGGCTGAGGGCATAAAACCGATAGCGATCCCCAATCGCGCGTATCAGGTTACCGTCAGTGCTATATACATTGATATAACTGCCGTCCCTAGCATAGATTTCGTTACCATCAGAGCTAAATCCTGGGCCATCAACCGAAGAACTAAATTCTACATTAGCCAACACAGCGCCAGATTGTGCATCCCACACCATCAATTGGTCAGACCCGCTCGCCAACAATAAACTGTTATCTGGGTTGTAAGCCACAGACTCTAGGACGTGTTCAGGGCCTTCTAGTTGACGATGCGGCTCAATGATCTGGAACTGATCATCGTTCTTACCACTCACCGATTCAATGATAGATTCAGCCCCAGATTTGATGCTTTCCGAGGAACTCAATGCATAGAAAGCGCCTATCCCGCCCACAGCAAGCAGGAAAAGAAGCGCAAACAGACCAACACTTGCAGTGCAACCCTGTGAAGATTGTTGCTGGCCTATTGCCTGGGGATAGGCAAATTGGATGAACACAGGCTGGCCTTGTTGCTGTCCAATCTGGATGTCGTTGGGAAGATCAACATTGGTATTGCAATAAGGGCAAATACCGCGTCGATCCTGGCCGAAGTATTTCACTTCCAGATTGCCGCCACAATTGGGGCACTGAATAACCTTGAGTTGTTGTGAAGGTTGATTAAATTGCATGGTCACCTTTTGCGGCAAGAATATCTATGTGAAATTGCCGCGCCTCCTTTTAATCCGCAATCTTGTTGTTAGCATAGCACAACCTGGCATCTTGTGAAGTCTACCTTCGCTATCCAGACGGCACAAAGGCAGCGTCGAAAGCCGGCAGGGTAGGCGTTAACGTTGGTTGCATTGTGGGGGCACTGCCTGGTGTTGGCGTCGTCTGCGTGAAATCTACAGTTGGTGTGGAGGTTGGTGTGTTTGTGGGCACAGCAGTTGGGTATGGTGTGCGGGTTGGATAGACACCGGCTTCGCTACAGATCGGTTCCACTCGATACAGCTCGCGTTCGGCACACGTCAAATCTCGCACATAGCGGTTGGCATATGTCCACGCCGTCAGTTCATCAAGATGATGGTCCACTTGCCATACAATTACAGTACTATCCGCCGAAGCTGATACTACCCGTGATCCATCGGGGCTGAAAATAGCACGATGTACAGCCCCATCATGACCCTCGAACTGCCAGAGCATCTGTCCGGTCATTATATCCCAGATTATCAGACGTCCATCCTGTGAGGCAGATAGCACTGTTTCTCCATCGGGACTAAATGCAACACTGTATACACGGTCCGAATGCCCATCAAATACCTGCAATAGTTCACCTGTTTCTAAATTCCATAGTCGCAACGTATTGTCGATAGATCCCGATAGCAAATGTGAGCCATCGGGACTAAACGCCAAAGCCAGCGCCGGTGCGTTGTGACCTTCTAGGCGATGAAGTTGTTCACCTGTTTCCATGTCCCAAACGATAATGAGATTATCGAAATCTCCACTGGCGGACTGAGACCCATCGGGGCTGATGGCGGAACTGACAACCCAGTTGGCATGACCTTCTAATCGCCGGACTTCGCGCCCCAACAGCAAATCCCAAACGATAACTTGATTATCGAATCCACCGGAAATCGCTTGTCGGCCATCTGAACTCATCGCAACGGTTTGGACCACATCGTCATGTCCTTCTAGGTGATGGATGATTTCCCCGCGTTCAATATCCCAAACAATCAATGTGTCATCTTCAGAACTAGAGACTGCTATTTGGCAGCATAGTTGAGTAGCCACATCGGTTATGGCTCCATTGTGTCCTTCATATATGATTAGTGTAGCACCTGTACCAGTATCCCAAAGCCGCAGTGTGCCATCTAGCGAAGCCGACAGCACGTATTGATCATTGTGAGCGAAGGCCACCCCAACAACCACGTCTTCGTGCCCAGACAAGCGTCGCAATATCGCGCCGCTATCCACATCCCACACGCGAATCGACCCCATAAAATCACCGGAAATTGCCATACGGCCATCGGGGCTGAATGCGACTGTGTCCAGCCGATCCTCGTGACCGCTAAAACGTCGCAATTCAACACCGGTACGCACATCCCACAAGCGGAGTGTAGTGTCAAACGATGCGGATAAGATAGTGCGGCCATCGGGACTGAATGCCACGCTATACACAAAATCAGTATGCCCTACTAACCGTCCAATTTCGGTCTGAGTCTGAACATCCCACAATCGAACTGTACCGTCAAATGATGCTGAGGCGATCATGGTGTTGTTGGGACTGATGGCTATACCCAATACCCAGTTGGTGTGCCCAGAAAATCGGCGTAATTGCTCTGTTGTGTTCAGATCCCACAATCGCACACTTCCATCGGCAGAACCGGTTACCGCATATAGCCCATTGTTGCTAAACAACACACTGGAAACAGCATCCTGATGCCCTTCATAACGTCGGAGTTGTGTGCCATCGGCGATTTCCCAAAGACGAGCCGTGCCGTCGAATGAACCTGATAGTGCATATCGCCCACCAGGGCTGAACGCCACGCTGGTCACATCACCCTGATGCCCCTCAAATTCGCGAATCACATCACCGGTTGCTGTTTGCAATAAGCGCAGACTGCCACCAGGAGAACCGACCAACAGTGTTTCTCCGTTTGGGCTAAATTGTACGCTTAAAACACCAGCGGGGTCCACATTGTATCGGGCTATTTGATTACCTCCAGAAATATTCCAAATAATCACTGTGCCATCCATTGATGCCGACACAGCACGACTGTTATCGGAGCTGAACGCGACACTGGTCACCAAATCATCGTGCCCTGGCAATACGAGCCGCGTACCGGGAGATTGAGCAGCAACAGCTAATATTCGTTGCGATTCTGGTGGTGGGTTGTCCATACTGTTAGCTTCCAACGCCAGAGCAATTGCTAGATCGCGGTCATGATTTTCCAAAGCCAATTGTGCGGAGGCCGCCAGTGCCAGGCTTTGCGCCTCGGCAGCATTCTGGCGAGCGATGGCCGCTGATGTCGATTCGGCTCGTGCAGCTTCAATCGCCTGGCCTTCGGCCTGCGTTGCGGCAGCAGCTTGGGTTTGGGCGTTGTACATCTCTTGAGCAGCCTGGCCTTGAGCGACTGTTGCTGTTTTGGCACTGCGATTGGCATCTTGTTGCCCGACCGCAGCCAACACCGCCAGAATAACAGCCACGACCGCCGCTGTGAAGAACACACCCACCAAACCCTGCAACAAACGACGTGATCGGTGTTCTAGGGCCTGTTCTCGTGCCAATCGTGCAGCTTCCGCTGCCTGTGCTTGCTTTCGTTTTTGAAGACTAGCCTGCAAATAGTCTGTTTCATTTTCATTCAACGCCAAGTCGGTATGGGCTTGCCAGGTTTCAAATTGATCCAGCCGTCTTCCACTGGCTAAGAAACTTTGGTCGCGCTCGGCATTAATCCACTCGACAGAGGCGCGAGCAAGTTGGCGTTGTGTCCGCAAGCCTTCGCGACTAGCATCCAGCCAGTTTCGCAAGCGTGTCCACGAGCGAATGAGGGCTTCGTGAGCGATTTCTACTGTCGGTTGACGAGTCGAGGGATCGTAGTCGAAGGTTAGTAGCCGATGACGACTGAAATAGTCGATGATATGTTGCATCGTATTTGAGCTACGCGGTAATGTCGCCAACAGTACGCGTCGCCGACTATCCTCTGCGCGTTCCCCCAGTGTGATCAGGCGCAAGAAAAGTTGCCGAGCTGTCGTTTGTTTTGCCTCATCAAGTTGGCAATAAGCGTCCTCTGCGCGGCGTGCCAATGCTTGTAAAGCCCCGCCCATCTCATGGTAAGCTTGCAACGTCAGCCTCACGCCTTCGCGATACTCAAAAATTTCGGTCAACGCATATTGCAAAAACGGTAACACACCAGGCTGTTCGTGTAATTCAACAATTAGCTCGCTAACCAACTCAGGCTCAATGTTTAAACCTACTCGTTGGGCTGGGCCAGTAATCGCCAGGCGCATTTCTTCATCGTTGAGTGGCAAAACAACTTCTGTAGTGGTTCTGACTAGTTCACCGAATGCTGGGTACAGTAGGGGGCGATCAAAAAAATCGGCTCGTAGCGTAATTGCGATGAGGACGCGACTATCATCAGCCTCAACTGCCGAAATCAAACTTTGGAGAAAGCTGGTGCGCTCATCTTCATCTTCAACCAGTGTAAATGTTTCTTCAAATTGGTCGATAAGTAAGAAGAGCTTTGTTTCCTCTGGCAGGAGGATGTTGACAATGCGAAACAACTCCGATGGGTGATCGCGTAATTCATCCCAGATGTTTTCGGGTGGCGAAACAGCCACACTCAGTAAAGCTGTCTCCAATTGTTCAAATGGATGATCGCCAGGGGTTGTTTCTACATAAAACCACTGATCGGAGTCTTCTACAGCGCCACTTCGCAAGGCTGGTATTAACCCTGCCTTCACCAAACTAGATTTACCGCTGCCACTGGGACCAATAATGGATAAGAACCGGGTAGGGGGTTGTTCATCATCCCCACGTAACCGCTCGACGAGTTTCTCAACCAATACTTTGCGCCCAAAAAAGTCAGCGGCATCGCCTTGTTCAAATGCTCGCAAGCCTTTATAGGGATTCTCAATCGCGAGTCCCGCTTCCACACGAGTCAGGGTATGTTCATCGAAGTCGCCAACCGGCGGTTGCTGTTGGCCTTGCGCCATCTCGAACAAAGCATCAAGACCTGGCAACGCTTCAGGAGTGAGCGCATTGCGAAAAGCTGTGGCGAAAGCTACCACATTTGAGAATCGTTCAGCAGGATCTTTTGCGGTTGCTTTCTGGAGTGCGGCATTGACCGTATCGGGTAGGTCAGGCCGTGTGTCATGCAGGTCTGGTATGGCATCTGTCAGGTGTTTCAACATAATTGTTGTTGATCGCAGATCGTCGATTTCCGTTAACTTGAAGGGATGCTCGGCAGTTAGCAATTCATAGGTGACAATGCCTAAACTATAGATGTCAGATTGTGGCACGACAGGATCGCCGCGGACTTGCTCGGGTGATAAATAGGCGGGAGACCCTGTTATTTGACCTGCCGCAGTTTCCTCAACATTTTCCAGCCCTTTGGCAATGCCAAAATCCGTCAGATAGGCATTTTGGTCTTCATCCAGCAGAATATTGCCCGGTTTGATGTCACGGTGAATAACATGACTGCGATGCGCCAGAATCAAAGCACTGCTAATTTGTTCCAAAATTGCGGCTACGACTAAAGCGTGCATGGGGCCACTTCGTAACCGGTCTCGCAGACTCCCGCCTCGCAGATAGCGCATGACGAGATAGGCTCCATCGGGTTCGCGCCAGTAGTCGAACAGCGGCACGATGTGGGGATGCTCTAACCGAGCAACCAATTGAGCCTCAGCCTCAAAACGGCGAATAAAGTTTGCGCCGTTGGCATAACGGGGTAAGATGACCTTGATAGCAACTTCTCGATCAATCACATGTTGGTGCGCCAAATAGACTTCCCCGAAACCGCCTGCGCCAATTCTTTCTTTTAATTCGTAGTTTTTGATGTGTCTTCCGGTTAGGTTTTCCATGGGTGCGACGCTCGAGTAGAACCAAGACGGCGTCTCGTCCTCTTTCCAATTAATGCAAGCTTTTGCTCACATTGTAATCAAGGTCGGGTGTGCCGCCAACTGTCGAATGGAATCGGGTGCATTCCAGATTGGGGGCAAAAAGAGTAAACTGGGAGAAAAGCGAGAAGGGTAAACAACAATGAAGTTGAGCGATGAAGAACTGTTGGCAGGACTGAAGGCCAGGGCAGAAGCAGAGCTGGAACGACTGATAGCAGAGAAAAAGTCAGCTAAGGAAATCAGCTTGGATGAGATTGAGGCCTTGGCGCATCAGGCTGGAGATGCCATCAAAGCGGAGATAACGGCAGGGTTGGTGGCACAGGCGAGCGAGGAAGCGAAGCCAGAAGGAGGCGTGAAGTGCAAGGGATGTGGGGTCAAGATGCGTAACAAGGGCAAGAAACCCAAGTATGTCAAGACGACCAGTGGGGATGTGGTCGTGCAGCGCGGTTACTACTATTGTGAGACATGCCGGATCGGCGTTTTTCCCCCTGGATCAGCAGTGGCGGCTGGGCAAGAGCCAGTATAGTGCGACACTGGCCTGCCAGTTGGTCTGGTTAGGCGGGTTGCTGCCGTATGGACAGGTAGTGCAGGTTATGGAGCGGATCGGGCGGCAGACCATTCCGCAGAGCAATCTGTGGCGCGAGGTACAAGTGCAAGGGGAACGGCTACAGGAGGCAGTTGTGAAGCAACGTACCAGGGTATCGCCCGAACGGATTATCCTGGAGAGTAGCGACCAAGATCACCAAACACCCCAGGGGATAAGTATGGATGGGGGTATGGTTAATATCCGCGGAGAAGGCTGGAAGGAAATGAAAGTGGGCACGGTCTACACCATCGGAACGGCTCAACACGAGGCCCCCCTCACGGGCGAAACGGTTGACTTGCCAGCTGCCGAAACAACTTATTACACGGCGGTGCTGGGCAATGTGGCGCAGTTCAGTACGGCACTCTGGGCGCTGGCGGTTCAACACCGTATTCCTCAAGCTGCTCGTACCAGTGTGACTGCCGACGGAGCTGAGTGGATCTGGAACCTGGCGAATGATCTTTTTCCCGATAGTACCCAGATTGTGGATTGGTATCACGCCATGCAGCACTTGGCGCAAGCCGCCCATGCGCTTTTCCCTGACGATGACGACCATGCTCGCCGCTGGTTTCGGCGTATGAAAACGCCACTCTTTCGCGGTGAGATCTTCAAAATTACCACGGTTCTTAATGACCACGGTTTATCCGACCATGCCCGTTATTTTGACCGTCATCAACGGCGTATGCACTACCAGCAATTCCGTGCTGACGATTGCTTAATCGGATCAGGTACCGTCGAAAGCGCCATTAAGCAATTCAAAGTCCGCTTGACTGGCCCTGGTATGCGCTGGGAACGTGCCAATGCTGATCGCATGTTAGTCATTCGTTCTGCTATCCTGAGCAATGAATTTGATGCGCTATGGGACGCTGCCTGATGTTTGCCCCTAATCTGGAATGCACCCATGGAATCGATTGAGGTTATTTGCAAAGAAGACCCCCTCCTGCACTGCAAGAGGGGAGTTTAAGCTGATTTATTGGGCAATGCCCCAGAACTGCACAGTAGGACTGCTGCTGAAAATCAATAGTGTGCCGTCGGGGCTGAAGGTTGCACTGAAGGGTGGACTGGGTAAATTATCGAATGAGGTCAAGGTTACACCAGTTGCAGCATCCAATACTGCCACTTGGTTATTAAGGCCTTCGGGAGCAGGGCCGTCTACAAAGGGACCACCACCGGCTGTTAACAATGATCCATCGGGGCTGAATGCTAATGCCAGCACCGCATCCCAGCGGGTACTTTGAAGTACCAGTGCGTTGTAAATTTCTGCGCCGCTGGCAGCATCGTACATGGTTATCGAGCCGCTCCAGTCACCAATCGCAAGACGTGATCCATCTGGACTATAAGTCAATGAATTGCCAGCAAACATCGGCGCAACAGGCAACTCAACAGCAGGAGACAGCGTTGCAACATTCCATATTATAGTCCCGGCATTGGTACCAACTGCCAGAAAAGCGCCGTCGGGGCTGAAGACCATTTGCGTGACGGCTTCAGTCAAGGGGACGACACCCACTTCCTGACCACTGGTGATATCCCACAGGCGAATACTGTAGGTATCAGCAGGTGGGCCGCCATACAATTCAAAGGCATCGGCTGTGGCAAACAAGACACCATCCGAGCGGACGGCAGTCAGAATGGTATAAGAATGTTGGGGCGTTTCCAGATATTGCAATGAGTTCTGGCTGGCGACATCCCACACAACGACGGCTGAAACATCTGTTTCCCATAAATATTGGGTGTCGAGCAACACTGTTCCGCCGGAACTCAAAGCAATGTTCCCTCCCATAGTCTCTAACCCGCCAACCGGTGAAAGTGCAGGATTATTGAGATCGTAAATTGCCATGGGGAATGTCCCATAACCTTGAACGACTAGAGTCCCGTCTGTGGCGACAGCCACTTCATTTACGTCAGTGACGAGCTGGCCGAATTGTGTGGCATCGACAATATTCGATGTAGAGAGAACAACGCGATTGGCAGGTAAGGTCAGGTCGCTAATTTGCATACACCCTCGGAAGGCGGGGTCACCAGCTTGATCTGGACAGGCATCGTCCAAATCAGCAATCGTATCACCATCACTGTCAGGGCAATCACTGTTGGAACCAGGTTCCGTTGGGCAGCGGTCATATAAATCTATGACACCGTCTTCATCACCATCGGGGGCAGCCGATCCCTCTGGACACCCATTGTTGCGACCATCACCCGGTTGATCCGGGCAAGCATCGTCCACATCGCGCAGTAAATCGCCATCGGTGTCAATAATGCAGCCATTATTAGCCGGATCGCCAAATTGCAAGGGGCACTGGTCAACGCCATCTGGCACTGTATCGCTATCCAGGTCAGGTTCTACTCCGGGAGGGCAGCCATTGTTAGCTGGATCACCAGCACGGTCAAAGCAAGAATCGCGGAAATCGGGCACATTATCGCCGTCATAATCATCTACATAGTCGTCTGGACACCCGAAATTTGCCGGACTTCCCGCTTCATACGCGCAATAATCTTCGTTATCCAACAATCCATCACGGTCCCAATCGGTTTGTACACCCAGCGGACACCCGCTGTTTTGCGATAATCCGGCTTCGTTGACACACTGATCATAAAAGTCATCAATGCCATCGCCATCACTATCCGGGCAACCGAGATTGTAGTCGTTACCCACGACATCTGGGCAATTATCACGAACATCGGGCACTGAATCACCGTCACTATCCGGTGGCGCTATTCCGTCGGGGCAACCATCATTTTCATACGAGCCAGCTTGTGATGGGCAACCGTCAAATTCATCAGGAATGCCGTCGCTGTCAGCATCGGGGAAATCGCTGCCACCATCTTGACCGTAAATGACCGTTAATGGCACTAGCAGGGTCACAATCATTAGAAAATAAACTATACGCTTTGGTGTCACACCATCATCTCCTTAACAAAATAGACGGCACAATGTCCCCCTGACGCAACACTGGCAGGGATAGGCAGCCTATGTTGTTCTATTCTTCAACTGCTGCTTCAACGATTAAAGTATACAACGCCATATCACTGCCAGAATCCGAATAGTTGTAGTAATCTTGCTCTACTGAGAAGATGTAAATGGTATCGGCGTCAAATGCCATTGTTAGTTGACCGCCCGTCAGTTCTCGACCACTCAGGTTGGCAATTTCTTCTTCATAGCTATATCCCGGTGTAAATGTGGATACCTTCAAGCCAGGATAGTAATTGCCGCGAATGTGCCGATAGGTGATGGTGTAGATCCCCGATGTTTCAGGCACGAAGACATGAGCAGCCGGAACCTCATCATAGCGCGTTTGTCCCTCAACCGTTATACCGGGCATAACTGCTGGCATCTCTTGTAATGTAAGGCTGAACGGGCCACCACCGGAACCTGCACGCCCACTGAGACGCGTTGCTACGATTTGATATGTGTCGGTCGCTGGTAAACGAGCGATAATCCGCGAATCCAGCGAATAGTTGTCATCGTTCTGTGCGATAATTTCGTTGTCTAAAGTGGTCAGATAAAGATAGGGATCGAACAGGGACTGTTCTGAGACCAGATCAATCTGAACAATATCGCCTTCTTCTCCATCAAATGTGTAAAGTTCCTCGAACTGGCGATTAGAAACCTCACCCATCACGGTGTCGCCATAGCTGATCTTATTCGCATCACCATCCTGGGCTGATGTGATCGCCATTGGCATCATCAACAATAGGCCAATACACACCAATGCCAAACGTTTCATGTCCAATCTCCTCGCTTTCATTGCCAAGATAACTCAAGCATACATCAAAAGCGAGAAACTGCACGCTGTACGCCCATTTTTTCTTATGTTATATATTGTTGCAATTGATAACCGAGCATTGATCTAATTTTGCTCAATTGGCTCCAAGTAGTAGAATTGCGCGTCGCCTTCCACCGCCCACCCTTCTAAATTGTCCGTTACCCGAACAGCCCACCATAGCAAAGCGTCAGCACATACCGGCCCATCAACAATAGCGACCACAGTGTCCGCTGGCATATTTGCCACGACCTCACCTGCAAGTCCTGGCGCAGTTCGCAAATTGACCCCAAAAGCACTACTGACGCGTGCTGATTGATTAACGCGCAGGCGAGGCAGTAATGCGCCAAGGCATTCAACGGATAACGGATCCAGGGTTGGGGTATTGGAGGGTAACGGGGTCAAGGTCGCTGTGGCCGAAGCACTTGGTGTCAGAGATGGCGTTGGTGTATTTGAGGGGGATGTTGTTTTAGTAGCGGTGACGGTATATGTTGATGTGGTGGTTGGAGTTGATGAAAACGCTGGTGTTGGTGTATTAGTAGGGGTAGGCGTATGAGTTGCGCTTGATGTTGGGGTAGGTGTGTCAGATGGCGTTGGAGAAGGTGTGACCGTTGGGGTTGGAATAGGAATGATCGCGGCGTCGGTTTGGCTATCTTCACCTAAGCTGATCTGAAATCCCTCCTCCAATTCAATTATTTGTCCATTCCACGCTACCATTAACGAGCCGGTAACGGCGCTGAAGGTGGCTGAATTTTCATCATCAGCGATTTCGACACCATAGACAGCGCCATGCGCTATGCCCTCGCCAAAGCGCGTGCGTACATGATAATAACTCTCATCATCCACTTCTCGATTGATATGATTGGTTATCTGTCCACGCTGCAAATAAAGATCTATTTGCATATCGCCGGCTTCTGTTAGTGCCAGGCGATTCAGGTAGATTTCTGAATCGCCCCCTAGCCGGGCTTGATCTCCACTAAACATTTCTAATTGGGCTTCAGCCTGTGTGCTGGTGCGAATTGAGTATTCCTGGGTGACTGTAGTTGGCTCGATCATTACGATCCAAGTTTCGCCCTGAGGCTTATAATCGACACGCGGTGCTATCGCCGAAACTTGTACATTGCCGGGTGTTACGTTTTCGGCCTCCGAAGTGATATTGTCATCACGCAAATAGTGATTATACGCCCAAAACACACCAATAATTGCAAGCAGAATTATCACCAAGATTTGCAAAGGTCGTCGCCAGTTTCGGTGTATATCCAATTCAGGAATGGGAAAGAGAATTGAATCTTGGAGTGTATTTAGCCCCGCACGAGTGATACCAGCACTCATGTCGATGGGGTTTTGCCGACCAACGACGGGGAAGAGCTTATCTATAGATTTGACAATGACTGCAATCCCACGCTTTTTAAGGCGCATGGCCTCGTCATGTTGTCTTTGCCACATAGGATCGGTAAGTGCCTGGAGGCTAACCAGATAGACAAATATACTACATTTATCAATAGCTTCAGCGGTTGTCGTCCATTGGGCTTTCGGGTTGCTGCCTTTCAGTTCGATGTCCTGGATATGGTCTCTCAGATGCGCTGCCAACTTCAAAGCAGCAGCACGATCATCGCTGACAAAACAGAGATAAATGTGATACATCAAACACGGGTCCCCGATTGCATATCATTTTAGAAGTTGTCATTGTACCCTACGCTGTTGAGCGGGGCTATGCAGTTGTAGAGTCAGTTCGCTATACTACTGGTTACCTGGAATATGAAACAGTTGGTATTGGTCAAGGAAATTGGAGTAGTTGTGGATGTCACGTGAGGAGCTTATTCGCCTGACTGCGCTTTCCTCATGCGCGGGTTGAGCGTCCAAATTGGCCCCGGCGGCCCTGGCGCAAGTTTTGCGTCCTGTACAAGATTTGTTTGCTGCAGAGGATCACCCTGATCTTTTGGTGGGGTTGGGTGTGCCGGATGATGCTGCTGTCTATCGCCTGGACAGTGACCGCGCCTTGATCGTTACCACTGATTTTTTTACCCCTATTGTAGATGATCCGTATCAGTACGGCGCGATTGCAGCGGCTAATGCTCTCAGTGATGTGTATGCGATGGGTGGACGCCCATTGTTGGCACTCAATATCGCTGCAATTCCGCCTGAACTGCCAGTGGACATGACAGCGGCCATCATGCGTGGTTTAGCTGAAAAAGTGCGTGAGGCTGGCGCTGTAATCGCAGGAGGGCATACGATTCAGGATAAGGAACCGAAGGTCGGGTTAGCAGCAGTCGGGATCGCTCATCCGAATAAGCTGATGCTCAAATCAGGTGCGCGTCCAGGCGATATATTGATATTAAGTAAGCCGTTGGGCACAGGAACTATCGCCACTGCCAATAAAAACGGTAAAGCAAGTGCGGCTCACCTTGCTACCGCTGTTGAGTGGATGATGCGATTGAACAAGTCGGTTGCTGAAGTCGCGGCAGATGTAGATTGCACAGTGGCAACTGACATCACTGGCTTTGGGCTTTTGGGTCACGCAACTGAAATTGCACAATCCAGCAATATCACGCTTGAGATTGATTTTGACCGACTTCCATTTCTAGACGGCGCGATGGATTATGCACGAAACTGGATATTCCCTGGCGGCTCTACGAATAACAAGGCGGCTTATGGTGAGAAGGTCGTATTCAGTGAGGACCTTACCGAACACGAACAAATGCTATTGTTTGATGCTCAAACCAGCGGTGGTTTGTTAATCGCCATACCAGCCACAAAACTCGGGGACTTTGAAGCACAAATGACCCAACGTAACACTCCTTGGTGGCGAATCGGACAGGTTATTGAGCGACAGCCATCGCTGATTCAGGTGCAGAAGAACTGAGAGGAGTTGGTTATGAGTACGCAGCCCTTCATGGCTTTCATCCGCCCCGGCGTCAATGAGCAGGTTATCGAAATCAACGTGCGTAATGGCCCAGGTACGAACTATGCCATTGCGTTTCAGGCCACAACCGGACAACAAGATTTGTCAATCCTCAATGTAAGTCCTGATGACGAAGGCCGCACACAAGGCGGGAAGGTGTATCAATGGTTCCGCTTGAAATTCCCAGATAATCGAATTGGGTGGGTACGCGATGACCTAATTGATATGCGGGGGAATGGTACGACATTTGGCTATGGAATCGTGATGGGGCGCACCTTTGCGTTTGAATTGACCCGTGCCGATGCCAATCCCCCCAGCGCCGTAAAACCATATCCGCAATAATTAATGAAGCGCTGCGACAGCACCGCGACGATACCGAGGAGCCTGATCCACCGAGTGATGAGGATGAAGAGGAACGTATCGTCAAAACTGCTTTCAACATCACTTCGGCCTTTGAAGGCGGTGGCTATTCAGCATACCAAACTTATGATCAGGGTATCATCAGCTATGGGCGTTTTCAGTTCACACTACAGTCAGGTAATCTGGCAGCAGTCATCAACCGCTATATCGCTACATCAAACAGCATGACTGCACAGGCGCTCCGCGATGATTACCAGGCACGCCTGAACATGGGTGATGCGACATTACGTCAAGATGAGCGCCTGCAAACTTTGTTGCAACAAGCTGCCGTCGAAAAGGCGATGCAAGCTGCTCAGGACGGAATTGCCTACGAACGGTTCTGGTTGGTGGTCTATAATCTCAGCATTACACCGCGTGGTATCCAAACCCCGCTGGCCCAGGCTATGTTCTTCGATATTGGCATTCAGCATGGCACACAGCACGGGCTTTTTACTCGTGCTGAGAATGAGCTTGGCGTCCCCAATAAATCAAAAGTGGGCAACAATGGTGCATCTGAAACGATGTTTGCTCAACATATCGCTGAGATTCGCCAGGAAATTTTGTATAGGATCGCTGAACGCGACAATGTGCCAGGTGTTAAAAAACGCGCCGATTTCTGGTTGGATATGATTAACAAGGGCGACTGGAACCTCGCTGGCGACGGCAATGGTGAGTTGCTGGTGTTGGGTAAGCGGGTGCAGGTCAGAAATCCTTAACTGCTACAGCAGTAGGTATGATGGTGAGTATATGCCACGTATTTTAGTTGTTGATGACGATGATCTATTGCGCCCCACGATTGCTGGGGTGCTGATTGAGGCAGGGTATGATGTGTTAGAGGCAGCCGACGTGGCCGAAGCCTGGGATATTATTCGGCAGGTAACCGGCTTCGATGTCATACTCAGTGATGTTATCATGCCTAATGTGGACGGATTAACATTTTTGAGTGAACTTCGGCAGCAATTCACTGATATTTCGGTGGTGATGCTGACGGGGCACGGCAGTGTTAACGCAGCAGTTCAGGCCATGCGCGATGGGGCTGTCAACTACTTGCTTAAACCAGCCAGCAAAGAAGCAATTTTGGAGAGTGTTGAGGAGGCTCTCAATATTCGCCGTGAACGTCAGCAGAAACAGGCGTTGATGGGGGAGGTAATGGAGGGGTTACAAAAACTTGGCCTGGTTGATGATCCGATTGCGTCGGAGGCAGATGCACTTGGGGATTTGACGGTACGCGAACTGGTAGTTGATCAACAGCGACGGATAGCTGCTTTTCGCAGACATCCGTTGGACTTGACCCCGACGGAATTTGAAATCTTATATGCGTTGATGCAGGCGCGGGGACAGGTGGTGACCTATGAAGAGATGGTACATCGGATACAGGGAATCTGGCTTGAACGTGATGAGGCCCGCAGTATGATTACTTCCCACATCAGCAACCTGCGTGCAAAGTTGCGCGAGGCAAATTGCGGCGACTACCTGATTAACAGCCGTGGACGTGGTTATTTTATCGAAATTGACGAGGTATGAGTACAGATATTCGCCCCAAAATTTTGATTGTCGATGATGAGCCGCGTAATATACGGTTGTTGAAAGGCATTTTGTATGCGGAACCCTACCATCTCCTGACAGCCACCAGTGGCCCCGAAGCGCTTCGTATTATACAAGAACATAACCCCGATTTGATCTTGCTTGATATTATGATGCCTGGCATGAGCGGCTATGACGTTTGCCAGCAGGTCAAGAGTATGCCAGCCTATCGCATGATTCCGGTCGTTATGGTGACAGCTTTGTATGAGGTCAGTGATAGAATACAAGCTATTGAAGCCGGAGCTGATGACTTTCTCAGTAAACCGGTTGATGCCACAGAGTTGTTGGTGCGCGTGCGCTCGTTGGTGCGCGTGCGGCAATTGTATGTCGAAGTCGAACGCATCACCGCTGAACGACTGCGATTTATGGCAGGTGTAGCCCATGATATTCGCTCCCCATTGAACGCGCTGACATTGAATCTGGAAATGATTGCAGGAAACCTACCGGAAAACGAGCAAGTCCAGGACATCTGGTCACGAGTCCCACCGTGTATTGATAGAATCCAGATGCTGGCAAGCGATATTATGAACTATTATAAGATTGAAGCTGGTCAATTTGAATTTGAGATTGGCCTTCATCAGGCACATGACGTTGTGCAGCATGTTCTGGATATTGCACAACCAATCGCTGATGAGAAACATATTGGACTTTTGGCGGGATCTGTGGATATTGTCACTGCTTATATGGATCACGGTTCTATTGTTCAGGTATTGCTCAACCTCGTGACGAATGCCATCAGCTACACCCCTGCCGACGGCAGTGTTATATTGAACGTATATGACCTCGCACACGGGCACTATCAATTGCCATTGAACCATTATCCACCAGTGTTGGCATTACCTGTAGAAGGAGTTGTATTTGAGGTGCAAGATACCGGACAAGGCATTGCCATGCAAGACTTCAACCGCGTATTCAGTGAATTTGATCGTCTGAAAGCTGATCAGGATGGGGTAGGATTGGGACTACCGGTTTCGCAACGATTAGTGCGTCTGCATGATGGCGATATCTGGTTTGCCAGCATTGTTGGGAAGGGGTCTACCTTCGCATTCTATTTGCCAACTCAACATTCTGCAGGATGATATGATCGAGATTCTATTCATCCTATCGCTAATTGCCGGTTGGGGATTGAGTATTCTCTATTTGCTTCGTCGGCGACTACCAGCACGGCCAATACCACTCGCAACCGACACTATTGAACATCAGCTAACTCTGGCGTTAAATACACTCTCTGGTTTCGTCCTCGAAGTCAACGCGGCTGGTGACGTCTTCAGCAGTCGTTCTTCCCGTGGTGAGACCTTTCAAGGCAATATCACCGAAATCTTTCCGCGCCCTCAAGCTCGCGTTCTGATGCGGGCTATTCAGAAAGCTGCCGAGGCAGGCTATCACGAAGGACCAATCTATACTCAAGGGAAACTTTGGTTCGAGGTCGCCGTGTCTCGATGCGAAATTCCTGCGGGACACTTTCTGCTATTGGCCCGCGACATTACAACACAGCAGCAAACTGAGCTGGAACTGGCCCGGTTTCGTGCCGTCATGGATCAGGCTGGCGAAGCTATTTTTATCACAGAGGCAGACGGTGGCTATTTCATTGATGTCAACGAAACGGCCTGTCGGATGTTGGGATATTCGCGCGGGGAACTGCTCACTATGCGGACACGCGATGTCGAAATTGCCTATCCTATTCAAACTACCGGACAGTGGCACACCCATGTCGCGGAGGTAGCGGAAGCCCAGGAACCAATCCTAACCACCGAAAATATTCTGCTACGGAAAGACGGCACAACATTTCCCGCCGAAGTGCTGGCAACACTCAAGAGCTTTCAGCACAATAACTATATCCTGACAGTTGTACGTGACATCACTGTTCGCAAGAAGACACAAATCGAGCTGGCCCGGTTTCGCGCTGTCATGAATCGTGCTGGCGAAGCTGTTTTGATTATGGATGCCAAAGATGGTCGTTTTATTGATATTAACGAAACGGCCTGTCGGATGTTGGGATATTCGCGCCAGGAGTTGCTCACTATGCGGGCACGCGATGTCGAGATTACTTATCCGCTCCAGACCACCGGGCAGTGGCGTAGCCATGTGACTGAAGTTGCCCAAATGGGTGAGCCTATACTCATTTCGGAAAGCACCTTGCAACGTAAGGATGGTGGAACATTCCCAGCTGAAGTGTCGGCAGCACTGGAAACTTTTGAGGGTCAGGAATATATCTTGATGGTTGTGCGTGATATCACGGATCGGAAGCAAGCCGAACATGAATTAT
Organism: Aggregatilineales bacterium; assembly: GCA_965215855.1. Classification (GTDB taxonomy): domain Bacteria; phylum Chloroflexota; class Anaerolineae; order Aggregatilineales; family J027; genus J027. The sequence goes on from CBDCER010000003.1 coordinate 3,623,974, forward strand.
TAGAGGCCAAGGAAGTGGCGGAAGCGGCTAGCCGTGCAAAAAGCGCATTTCTGGCAAACACTAGCCACGAATTGCGAACGCCATTGAATTCTATCATCGGCATGTCACAGGTTTTGTTGATGCAGGCCATTGGTCCCTTGAATCCACATCAACAAGAAAATGTAGATGATATTCTATATTGTGGGCGGCATTTGCTGGCAATCATTAATGATATCCTCGACTTGAGCAAGGTTGAAAACAGCCGCCTGGAGTTGGTATTAGAGAATGTAGAGATGGCATCTTTGATCCACGATAGCCTTGCATTGGTACATGATAAAGCCGACCAGACCCATATCACTATTCGTACTGATCTGGATGAAGATCTGCCACCATTACGTGTAGACCGTCGCCGAATTACTCAGGTTCTCTCCAATTTGTTGATAAATGCTATCAAGTTTACGCCGCAAAACGGAGAAATCGGCATTCGGCTTCAACGTGACCAGCAATACATTCGCACCGAGGTCTGGGATACTGGTATTGGTATTTCGCCAGAAAACCTGAAGCGGTTATTCTTACCCTTTGAGCGCCTGGAAGACGCCTTGCCTGCCCGTCACTATGAAGGTAGTGGGTTGGGTTTGGCGCTGAGTAAGCAGCTTATTGAGTTGCACGATGGTACAATCGGAGCGACCTCTGTGGGTGAAGGCCAGGGATCAACGTTTTGGTTTACATTACCTATCAGCGATGAGGGATAATGCAAAAACAGCCACAGGATGATCTTCGAGGGCAGATCGTCAAGAACTACCGGATTGATGAATTGATCGGCTCTGGTGGAACCAGTGTGGTTTATCGTGCCTACCAATCCGTCATTGAACGTGAAGTCGCCATTAAAGTCATTTTGCCCGCCTACGCCAATCACGTGGAGTTCATCCGGCGCTTTGAACGCGAAGCCAGGATTATTGCCCGGCTCGAACATCCTTATATCGTCCCTCTCTACGACTATTGGCGCGAACCTGGCGGGGCGTATTTGGTTATGCGTTTGTTGCGAGGCGGGAGTTTGGCAGATCGCATCGTACAGGGACCATTATCACTTGAAACTGTTGCCCAAATTCTGGAGCAGGTCGCAGATGCGTTAACAACAGCACACCAAAACAATATCGTTCATCACGATTTGAAGCCCAGCAACCTCTTGATGGACGAACAAGACCATGTCTTTCTGGCCGATTTCGGAATCGCCAGAAATGTTCAGCAAGATGACTCTTCTGAGATAGAATTGCTGGGGTCTATCGCTTATCTCTCTCCAGAACAGATACACCGCCAACCACCGACCCGGCACAGTGACATATTTAGCCTCGGTCTCATCGTGTATGAAATGCTCACTGGCAAGCATCCATTTCCCGATACTGATCGCAGTAGCTTGATGCTTCACCTGCTAAAAATCCCGTTGCCTTTGCTGCAAGGCGAGATAGCGCGTCTCAATCCAGTAATACAACAGGCGACTGCTAAGACACCCGAAGACCGTTTTGAAAATTCCCAGGCGCTGGCTCATGCCTTTCGTCAGGCACTAGGTGGGGATAGTCATCCAGCCACCATCGACACAGTTTCGACGACCGTTATTCGCAATCCCTACAAAGGTTTGCACGCTTTTCAAGAAGCTGATGCTGGTGATTTTTTTGGGCGCGAGCGTTTGGTTGAGCAGTTATTACAACACCTCGATACGGATTATGGCCCACAACTTCTGGCAGTAGTTGGTCCCAGCGGCAGCGGTAAATCTAGCGTAGTCAGGGCTGGTTTGATTCCAGCTTTGCGTGGTGGTGCATTACCTGGAACTGATCGGTGGTTAGTGGCAGAGATGTCGCCAGGCGACAATCCATTTCAAGAACTGGCAGCAGCATTGCTTCATATTGCCGTCCATCCGGTTGAGAATCTTCTGGAGCAGATACAGAAAGACCCTGCTGGGCTGATGTGCGCTATAGACCATATGTTGCCCGATGATGATACTGAGTTGTTGCTGTTTATTGACCAGTTCGAAGAGTTATTTACGCTGGCCGAAGACGAGGTAACACGACAGCATTTTTTGAATACCCTTGTCACGACTGTGACGAAACCTTTCAGCCGGGTTCATGTGGTTCTATGTTTGCGGGCTGATTTCTATGACCTTCCATTGCAATACCCGGAATTCGCCACTGCGATGCGACCACACACCGAAATTGTTATCCCTATGACATTAGATGAATTGGAGCAGGCCATCGTTGGCCCCGCTACCCAGCGCGGACTAATATTGGATCTAGGTTTGGTAGCAACTATCATCAAGGATGTACGGGAGCAACCCGGCACTTTGCCCTTGCTTCAATATGCACTAACTGAATTGTTTGAACACCGTCGGGGCAACCAACTTACATTGGCATCGTATCAGAGCATTGCTGGGGTATCGGGGTCATTGGCACGGCGAGCCGAGACAATTTACGCAGTATTGCTTCCCACTGAGCAAGATGCAGCACGTCAGGTATTTCTGCGATTAGTCACATTAGGAGAAGGAACCGAAGATACCCGTCGGCGAGTTCAACATTCAGAACTTGCCTCCATCAGCATTGAATCCACCAGCCTGGAGCGTGTACTGGAACTATTTGGGCGCTATCGCCTATTAACTTTCGATCATGAACCGTCTACGCGTGTGCCCACTGTTGAGATTGCTCACGAGGCGCTGATTAAAACATGGGGGCGTTTCTGGGGTTGGATTAATGACAGTCGGGACGACTTACGGTTGCATCGGCGACTAGCAGTTGCTACTGGTGAATGGTTGAACGCAGGCCGCGATACGAGTTTCCTGGCCGCTGGTGTGCGCTTAGAGCAATTTGACCGCTGGGCGTCCGCTACACCGTTGGTTTTGACAGAATATGAGCGTCAATATTTGCAGGCCAGCACTGTTGAGGAGACAAAACAACGCACACTGGAAATGGAGCGTAAAGCGCGCGAGGCTGTTTTGGAACGCCGTTCACAATACCGATTGCGGGCGTTGGTTATGCTGATGGTCGTCGCCGTCGTCATTGCCTTTATATTGATGACCTGGGCACTGAATGAGCGAGCGAGCGCCAAAAGTAATGCTGATAATGCAGCAACCGGCGCGGCAATTGCTCGGCGTAGTTCTGAAGAATCGCAAAGTCTGGCGTGGGCAACGTCGGCGCGGCAGTCACTTCGGGACAATAACCCGGATTTAGCGATTGTCCTGGCTTTGGAGGCTAATCGCATTGACCAACCACCTTTTCAAGCCCAGCAGGCTTTGGCCGAAGCCGTATATTCTGCCGGAACCGTTCGCCGCTATGTTTTTCCATACTTCCAGATCAATATGACCAGTTTTGCAGTTGGGCCAGATGGTCGGACTTTACTGATCGGGCACAGTGATCGCACTTTGCGGTTGTGGGACATGGAGACTGGGCAAGAAATCCGAGAGTTTCCGGGGCACGATGCGCTAGTCTATAGCCTGGCATATAGCTCAGGCGGGCGCACGGCCATCGCAGGAACTGGCAATGGCATATTGATCGTATGGGATGTGGTGACGGGGGCGGAAATTATTCGATTGCTGGGGCATCAAGATCCAATCAGTGCTATTCGTTATGCTCCATCTGGCCGGCAAGTTGCTTCTGCGTCACGTCGTGGTGAGATTATTCTGTGGAACCTGGACGATGGCGATCAACTGGCGGCTTTCTCCGGCCATAGCAGCCGCGTGACCCAGCTGGATTTTAGCCTTGATGGCCGTCTTATTGTCTCTGGGGCACTGGACGGCACAGTACGCGTCTGGGATATTCTGGAACAACAAGAAATGTTGCAGTTGGACAGTCATCAGGGTAATGTGACGACGGTGGCGTTTAGTCCTGATAACCGCACCATATTGTCCGGAGGGTCAGACAATAGCTTGATCGTGTGGGATGTTGAGACCGGCTTGGAACTACATCGCCTCGAAGGACACACGGGAGTTATCCACGATTCTATCTTCAGCGAAGATGGACGAACGGTACTCTCTGGAGCCGAGGATGGAGCGGTGATTGTGTGGGACGTGAATACAGGTGAAGAGATTCGCCGTCTAATTGGACACAATGGCCCGGTATGGTCCATTTCTCCTGTTGCATCTGGTGATCGTGGAATTGTTTCGTTGTCGGCAGATGGTAGTGTGCGCGTTTGGGATATTGAAAGCGGGGCACAACTCAGACGCATGGTGGCCCATGGCTCCGACGTAACTGGCGTCGCTTTTGCACCAAGTGGGCAACGTGCTATCTCGGCATCATTGGATCGGACCCTGATTTTGTGGGATTTGGAAACAGGAGAATCTCTCCAGCAATTCACAGGGCACACCGATTGGATACTGGCAGTGGCAATCAGCCCAGACAGTACCCAAGCGATATCAGGCTCACTGGATCGGACCCTGATTTTGTGGGACTTGAAAACCAATACGATGATGCTGCAATTGTTGGGGCATAGTCGCGAGGTGATAGACGTCGCTTTTAGCCCCGATGGCAACCAAGTTTTGTCGGGATCTGCTGATCATACAGTGCGGCTGTGGGATACAACCACAGGCGATGAAGTGCTTCGCTTGGTCGGTCACAGCGGTCAGGTCTGGCATGTGGCGTTTAGCCCGGATGGTTCAATGGTCGCTTCAGCCTCGATAGATGGTTCCGTGCGGTTGTGGGATGCCACAAGCGGTGAATTGCTACAAATATTGGAAAGCCCAGAAATACAATTGATGAGTATTGCATTTAGTCCTGATGGGCGCTTGATGATGGCTGGCTCGGCAGATGCCCGACTATATTTATGGAACATCGCATCAGGCCAAGAATTACGCCAGTTCATTGGGCATAATGGGCCGGTCGTTGATGTGGCCTTTAGCCCCAATGGGAAAACTATCTTGTCCGCGTCAACAGATCGTAGCTTGCGCCTCTGGGATGTTTCAACTGGTGATGAGCTGGCACGTTTTGATGGACACACCGCTGAAGTAACTGGGGTAGCATTTAGCCCCGATGGACGCAGCGCACTATCCGCCTCACGAGATAGCACATTGCGACTATGGCGTACTTTTCGGTCGCTACAAGAAATGATGGAATGGGCCTATGCCAACCGGTATGTGCGCCCATTGAGTTGTGAGGAACGCGAGAAATATTTGGTCACACCATATTGTGGGGGTGACGCCACGCTTTTCGCCGAAACTCCGCTGCCTATACCAACGATACTGTCGCTCCCTCAGTGACCGGTAAACATGAACAGCCATGAGCCAACGGTCACAACATCGCCCACGCTCAATTCAAAGGGGTCTTCGACTCGCCCACCATTAGCAAAAGTGCCATTGGTGCTTCCCAAGTCTTCCAAAAACAGTTTGCCACTCTTTGCCACAATTTGACAATGATGCTCCGACACGTCTGGTTCAGGAATGACAATATCGTTATCGTTAGCTCGTCCGATTTGCAAACGTGGCATCGTCAAACCCAACTCCTGGCGTTTCCATTTTATTTTGGTAGGCGTTGCACCTTTGCGCTCAACCGCACGACGCGACGACTTCAGGCGTGTGTGGATCATGACAGTTTCTTCGCGGCGTATACGTTGGGTGGAGTAGAAAACTTTAGAGCGACTGGATTTACGTGAATAGGCATCATAGCGTTGCGCCCCAAGTTCCATATCCACGGCTTCTTCACGTAACATATCGTGTTCGGCCTGCAATTCATCATCGTCCAGGTTAGCATCTTGGATAGCATTTGCCGCCTCTCCAAGCGCCTCCGCTGCTTGTTGATAGTCACCTTTGTCTGCCTGTTGAATAGCTTCGTCGCGTGCCCGTGCTGCTTGCAAAAGCAAAGCTGACTTCAAAACTTCTAGGTTCGGCTGCTGTCCCTCATAATCTACTTCAGGAACAATGTTGATCGTAATTGGAAATTCGATGACACGATGTTCGGTTTTGTCATCAGTAATCTCATCATATTCAAAACGTAGCTGCGCGATCTCAACTTCACCCAAGTCCTTAAGTGACGGAATCGTCAATTCGAACAAGAGCGCTTTCATTTCGTCGTGGTACAAGTCACCCATGCGATAGTGTGTGGCGTCTCCCTGTTTTTCTGTGGGATAGGTATTGAGCTGATTAATCGTCTGAATATGGTCGGATGATGTCAAGGTGACGACAAGGTTCTGGCCGACGACTGCCAACAGGTCGCGCAATTCTTCCGCAAATATGTGAGGCGCTTGGTCGGGATTGTCGATAAAGTAAAATGCGCCGCCGCCCTCGGCTGCCATCCGAGTCAGTAAATCTTCATTGAAATCCATGCCAACGCCCATTGTTGTTGTTGTGACTCCTGTATCACGTTTTTGACGAGCCATGGATGAGAGTTGGCCGGGGTCTTTGACACCCTGGTTGGCAAGGCCGTCCGTCAACAGAAGTACACGGTCAACTTGTCGCTCTGCCAGATTATCATGCACCAATTGACAACCTTGCAACCATCCCCCACTGAGATTAGTTGTGCCGCCCGCCATCAGTTTTTGAATGGCGTGACTGATTCGATCTTTGTTACTGACTACGGTTGGCTGTAAATCGACAGTGACATCCTGATTATATGAGACTAGGCTGAAATGATCACGTGCGCCCAGATGCCGGATCAAGAACTGTGCGGCCTTTTTGACATAATCGAGTTTGTCACCAGCCATTGAGCCGCTGCGATCTAACACTACGCTGATATTCAGCGGTAGCCGTTCGCTGGTGGATGGTTTCGCTTTGATGCGTGCCATCAAATAGACACGGTGTTCACGCTCTACTGATAGCACGTCGTAATCGAGGACATAGTCTGCCTGCATCACATTTTCTCCATTCCGGATGTCGGATGTCAGTGCCGTCATTTTATCATCATCTGATTTCGTTCACTATGCCCGCCATCATTTCATAAAAAAGTGAGCGCTAAGTCTTGCCAAAGCACAAGCGCGATATTACTTATGAGAATACATCTTCTCAAAAGTAATCAATCTTAAACGACCCATTACGTCATTTTCATCGCCGCAAGCCGACCAACTAACGCTTTGCAAGAGCAGTTGATTTATGCTACAAATGCGCTTTCCCAACATTCATTGAGGAACCGCTGATCTCATGCTCAACACCCTCTGGCAAACCGTTATTTTTGGACTGATCGCTTCAGCCTCGTTCGGGGCTGCTGATTTCAGCGGCGGATTCGCCACTAAGCGCACCAGCGTCTATACCGTCATCATTGTTTCACAAGCAGTTGGCTTTGGCTTGATGTTAATTTTATTGGCATTGTTTTGGGAGGTATTGCCGCCTGTAGATGAAATCATATGGGGGTGTTTAGCAGGTATCGCGGGGGTGTCAGCCTTGATGGTATTCTATAAAGGGCTGTCAGTGCGTCCTATGAGTGTGTTTTCCCCAGTGGCGTCGGTGGTGTCAGTAGCATTTCCAGTTATCGTCAGCGGCATTATCGAAGGTGCGCCTTCTGATTCTCAAAAGGTGGGCATCGCACTTGCTTTTGTTGCTGTTTGGATAATTTCTCGACCCGACGGCAGTGCCCCGATTCATCTACGTGAGATTAATTGGCCGTTACTGGCTGGATTGCTTATCGGCTGTTTTTTCGTCTTCCTGGAGCGTGCTAGTCAATCGACCACGATCTGGCCGATGGTTATTGCTCGCATTACATCGTTAACAATGATGACGGCCATCATTCTCGCTATGGGGCGCAGCTTCCGTCCTCCAAGACCTAGGATTCCAATGATCGCGCTAGCCGGGTTGCTTGATGTTGGCGGCAATGTCTTCTTCATCCTCGCGGCCCAAAAAGGACGGCTCGATATTGCAACCGTGCTGGCGTCGTTTGCGCCTGCCACAACGGTAGTGCTGGCGTGGGGTGTGTTGAACGAACGCATAACACGTCGTCAATTAATCGGTCTGGGCGCGATTCTGGTGGCTATCACATTGATCGTTGTATGATTCTGATTTTCCCCATTACGACGTGCGAGTGTGTTATGTAGAACCCGCCGGGAGGACGGGTTCTGTGATAAAGTTCGCCTATTTGCGTTCTTTCAACCACTCAGCGATGGTCGGCGGCAGTGATTTCTGAATTCTACCACTAACATACATGCCAATGTGGCCTGCTGGAAAACCTTTGACGGTGTAGTCCGATGTGCCTACATACTTTTCCAGCGGGGTCGTCGATGATGGTGGCACCAGGTGATCGTTCTCAGCATAAAGATTCAGGACCGGCATGGTGAGATTGCTCAGATCAACACGTTGACCGTCAAGCTCAACTTCACCTTTAATGAACTTGTTGTCCATGTAGAAGTCGGTCATAAACTGATGCCAGGCTTCACCGGCCTGATCGGGGCTGTCAAAAATCCATTTTTCCATACGCAAGAAGTTGGCAGCATTACCCGCATTATCCACTACATCCAGCAAACTCAAGTATTTCTGTAAGCCCAACTCGAACGGCTTCAGCATGAGAAAACCGAAGTTCATGAAGTCGCCGGAAACATTACCCATCGCCTCGACCATCAGAGCCGGGTCCATGGTTGGTGTGGATGTACCGCATCCCATCCAGACATTCAGTAAACCATCGGTCACGTGGAAATCTACCGGAGCAACCATCACCACCAAATTTTTGATCTTCTCAGGGTGTAGTGCCGAGTAGCACATACTGAAAACGCCGCCCTGACATATACCAAGTAAGTTGATGGCATCCAGACCATGCGCTTGGCGGACATAATCCACACAACTGTCGATATAGCCATTGATATAGTCATCCAGGGTCAGCCAGCGATCATTGCGTTTCGGGTAGCCCCAGTCAATCAGGTATACATCAATCCCCAAGCTCAATAGATTTCGTACTAGGGATCGGTTTTCCTGTAAATCGACCATATAAGGCCGGTTGACGAGCGCATAGGAAATGACCAGAGGAATCGGGAAAATCTCGGACTCATCATCGACTAGTGGCTTGTAACGATATAACACCACATGATCGTCCTGGAAAACGGCTTCTTTCTCAGACACGCCATATTGAATGTCTTCAGGATTCAAGCCACTGAGAACTTTCACGCCCTCAACTGCCTTGCGACTCATGTCAACTACTTCCTGAGTCGCCTCTTCAAGATCAATTGGGAAAGGAAACATCAGTTCTTCTGCTCCTTCGCACTTTACTTAGCGCCGTCGGTGTCGGCTTTAGCCGTCTTTTTCTTTTTGCGCGTTGTCGTTTTCTTTTTCGTGCCACGAGATGCGGACGGCTTCTTGATAGTGGCAATCTCCTTCTTTAGTGCCTTCACTTCTTTCCGCAATTCGTAGATACGGCGATGGGCTTCGTCAATTTCAGAGCGTGTTGGTAAATCGGCCACGTCCAGGAACATCTCGGTAACATCGCGTTGGCGCTTACGATAGGCCATCATGGTATTGACCAATTTGCCCTGAACGGTCACATAGAGTTCTGAACTGAACGCATCTTTAAACACGCGATCTGCGGTGTTGCTCCACCGATTTAAAAAATCGCGGAGACCTTCGACTTTCTCGCCACGTTCGACAGCCGCCAACAATTCTTGCATCAACTGTTCAAAGGCTTCCGACCAAACTTCGGCCAGAATGACTTGATATTCAAGCGATGCTTGTTGAAAATCTAACCACGCCGCGAACCCACGCCGTAGCTTCTCGTCCATTTCGCGGGTATAGCCCAGGCTCGGTGCTTGCAGCAATTTGCCGAATGTGTCCTGGAAAGCATCCCAATACAGATTTGTCATATCGAGTAATGCTGAGTGATCGCCTGCCGTTAAATCACCCATACGATCAAAGCCAGATTGGGCCACGCCAACCCAGGGGCCAAAGAAGGTCTGCCATTGGTCGAGATAGGTTCGCCAAAGCTGGTTCATATTACGGGTAATGGCTGGGCCTTCAGTCGAGGCTTGCAATAATTGGTTCCGCACCTGTTCCATCTGTGTGCTAAGTTCTGCTTGCCAATCGCCACCGGATTGCAGCGTTGGCACAACAGATCCCCAGATTTGTGCCGTCAGCTTCATAAATTGCATCATGGCGTTCTGGCTGGCAAACATCTTCTCAGAAACGTCTTGGATCGTCGGGTCAGCATCGCTAGTCCAGGCACGAATACCTTGCAAGGCCATCTGCTGCCACATATCGCTCATAGCGGTAAAGGCTTCCATGCCAGGCAGTGGGCTTTGTCCCATCGACATCCAGTTATTCATCATCTGCTGTTGAGCATCGGCCCAGGCATCCATCATTGATTTTGATTGTTCAAACCAGTTCATCAAGGTATCGTCCCCTCCTATGATTTGTCTTTGCCGGGCTGAACCATTTCCATCCATTGCTTGGCCCAATCGGCCTGGACATCCATGACTTTCTGCATGGTATCCTGCCAGCCATCGCGGGCTTTGGCGACCTGATCCTGCATCGACTCGTTCATCTGAGTGGGGTTGAATTCTTTGACCATGTTGAACCAGTTCTGCCACAATTGAAGCTGGGTTTCGACCCAGGTGCGTGTCATGTCTTCGATTGTCTTGACGAACTCATCGACATTGGGCAAGTCGCTGCCAGCAGAAGCGGCCCGTGCCCACATCCGCGCCCAAAGACCTTGCGTTTCGATCAAATTCTTGACCGAGCTTTCCCAGGTCTGGACAGTGCGTTGCCAGACATCTAACGACGGCATATCGCCAGCTTTTTTCACGGCGTCAGTCAACGTGCTGACCATCTTTTGCTGGGCATCAGCCCACATTTTGAACATATCTTGCGATTGTTTTAACCAATCCATCAGACATTGCCTCCGGAGAGTTTTATTTTTTAGACAGTGAGTTGAGTATACCGAATTATCTATCAAAATTGTGTTTGATTATCAGGTCAACATCGTCCTCGGTTTGCGGTAGCGTAACGGGCGGGAAGAGCTGCCAGTGTTCCGTATGTTCTACAATAGCATCGGGCGCCAGGCTCACTAGCGGCCCTAGCGTTTCGAGTTCGAGCATGGCTGGATTTGTGAATACTTCAACGGATGCGCCAAAATCGGGATACGTGGCATTGGGATTATGTGGAAACCGTTTCACAAATAGTCCCGCTGGATGGGCATAGGCCAACCAACCACGAGTGACACTGAAGCCGATTTTTTGTGGCGTTGTGGCTGCTGGATCCTGGCGCACCAAGACATAGCGTTGTCCCCACGATAGACGGGCGTCTGCCAGATTGCTATATCCCCAAAGTGTGATGCTCGTAGCGGGAAGCACATCTTCATTGTGTGCAACATTCGGTGGCAGAGGGACGATTGCAACACCACCGGAATCCATGACCGACAGTGCCCAAGGAGATAGTTCCACTGCCCACAAATTATGATTTCGCAGACGATGGACGACCTCAACCTGTGCATCTGTCTCGCTGATCTTAAGATCAAATTCTTTTTGAATGCCCGTTGTATCTTCCACTGGCGACACCAGCCGCACGAAACCATCATGTTGCTGCAATGATACGGGGGCGTTATCGGGATAATAGGTTCGACGTGTGACTTCGGGAGCAAGCCACAATCGATGACCGCCATAGATATTCCAGGTATCGCCCCCTTGCTGACCGAACATTTCCGGATATTCCTTGAAGATATTATCGCCATCCACAAAGCCAAAACGAATGATGCGTGGGCCGATGTCGGTGGTGACAATTGCCTCGATATTGCCATTGGTCAGTCGGTAACAATTCGGCCAACCGCCATAGGGTATTTTCTCAATCTGCATAAATTTGCGTTCCTGTTGGTAAGCCAGCCAGCGGGGTAGCCATCAACACTGCCCGCCGAATGGCCGTTGCCACAACTTCCGCCGCGAAAGCGCCGACGACTGACGCATTAGCATTTTTCGATTGACCGGTTGCGAGTGCAAAGATGGTATCGCCATCGAACATGGTATGAGATGGACGGATAGCACGTGCCAAACCATTGTGGGCCATTTGTGCGACTTTGTTGGTTTCTTCTTTGGTCAGTTGAGCGTTGGTTGCCACCACGCCAATGACCGTGTTGCTGACAATAGGTGGTTGGATGACCATTTGCTTTAACATTGCCATACTATCCATAAATTGATTGCCGTCGGGTGGTTGTCTTGCCCCGGCGATAATCTGCCCATTAGCACTGTAGACATCTCCCAGTGCATTGACCACCATCAATGCTGCGACTTTGACGCCACCCACCAATTCAACAGCCGCGCTGCCGATGCCAGATTTACAGGCCATTTGAAGACCTGTGAATGTGCCAACTCTAGCTCCGGCTCCTGCGCCAATACACCCCTCCACCACTGTTTCAACTGAGGCATTGCGGCAAGCAGTATAGCCCATGTCCGCATTCGGGCGAATATCGGCGTTGCCCAGATCAAGATCGAAGATAACCGCTGCCGGTACAATTGGCACAACACCCACGCCTACTGGCAACCCTATGCCATGTCCCTCCAAATAGCGCATGACCCCACCCGCCGAATCTAGGCCATAGGCACTACCACCTGACAACATAATGGCATGAACATACTGTACCAAATGCACGGGGTGTAACAGATCAGTTTCGCGGGTGCCAGGTGCGCCACCACGTTGATCGACTCCGCCAACCGTATTCGGTGGGCACAAAACCACTGTGCAGCCCGTCGGTCCATCCATATTTTGCGCGTGCCCAACTCGTATGCCGTCGATAGCAGTCAATGTTTGGTTGTCCATAGGCATTATGTTCCCTATGCTGATTTTGGGAATGTTCGTTATATTGTAGCGAAAAAAGGACAAAATTCATGCTATTGGCAATCGACATTGGCAATACCAACATCGTTTTCGGCGTTCATGATGGACATAAATGGCTTCATTGCTGGCGTATTCAGACTATCCACGACCGGATGCCGGATGAGTATGCGGTACTGTTCCGCGAGCTTCTGAGTGAAATTGCACTCGACTTTACTCATTTTGACCAGGCCATCCTGAGCAGTGTTGTACCGCAATTGACGTCAGGTATTCATGAAATGCTCACTGCTCGTTCGCCAGGAGCACCGCTGATCTTAAATGTGGGATTAGATACTGGTATTGAAATCCGTACTGACAATCCTGCACGAGTCGGCAGTGACCTAATTGCCGATGCAGCAGCAGCTTATGATCGCTTTCAATCAAACTGCATTGTGGTCGATTTTGGTACGGCGACAACTTTTACCGCTATCACTGAACCCGGTGTGATGCTAGGGACGGCTATAGCAGCTGGGCTGAACGTGACCACTGACGCACTCGTCAAACGCACCGCCCAATTACCGCAAATCGAGTTGGTTCCGCCGCCGTCTATGATTGGAAAGAATACTATCCACGCCATGCAAGCGGGGTTGTTGATGGGGTATGTGTGTATGGTGGAAGGGTTAATTGACCGAATTCGTGTTGAACTAGGGACGGCTCAAGTGGTGGCGACGGGCGGGCTATCACGGGTTCTTGCACCATTGACCCATCATTTCGATGCGGTTGATCCCTGGCTGACACTGGATGGCTTGCGGCTCATTGCACAACGGAACAGTTAGGCCAACAGTTCGGCGACACGCTGAATAATAGTTTCGGCCACGCTAGTCTTGCTGGTGAGATCAAGCGAATGGTGATGACCTTGCTTATCAATAATGGTCACGCGGTTGGTATCGGCTTGAAATCCGGCGTCTGACGCAGTGATGTCATTGGCAACAATCAGATCCAAGCCCTTGCGTTCCAGTTTAGCTTGCGCGTTTTTCAGTAAATCCTGACTCTCAGCGGCAAATCCAACGACGGCTCGCGGATAGCCAGTCTGAGCGCGGTATTCCTTGACTGCTAGCAGAATATCCGGGTTACGAGCCAATGATATTGTCAGTTCCTCATCCAGATCGTGTGACTTTTTAATTTTCTGCTCGGCGATGATAACTGGGCGGAAATCTGCAACGGCGGCAGCCATGACGAGCGCATCAGCTTTGGGGCTATGTGCCAATACTGCATCCAACATTTCGATGGCACTACTGATCCGAACAATCTGAGATCCAACAGGCGACGGTAGGTTGCTGGTTGTGATAAGCGTCACCTCAGCGCCAGCGTCGATACCTGCCTGAGCAATAGCGTGGCCTTGCTTGCCGCTAGAGTGATTGGTGAGATAACGTACTGGATCGAGGGCTTCGCGTGTGCCACCTGCTGTTACCACCAAACGTTGTCCTGCCAGCGAGCCTGTGTTGCCCAAAACATGACGAATTGTTCCTATCAGTGTCGGCGTCTCAGGCAACCGGCCCTTGCCAACCAGTCCCGATGCAAAGCGCCCCTCTTCGGGTTCAATAAGGCTAATCCCGCGTTCAACTAGGGTGCGGATATTCGCTTGTGTGGCGGGGTGCGAGTACATGTCGCCATCCATTGCAGGGGCAACGATCACCGGACAGCGGACTGCTAATGCTGTCACAGCGAGTAAATCATCGGCAAGGCCGTGGGCCAGCTTAGCCAATGTATTGGCCGTCGCGGGAGCAATCACCAGTAAATCTGCACCTTCACCCAGACCAACATGGGCAATGTGTGTTGGAAGGCCATCGCTGGTATCTGATTGCCATAAATCGTGATAAACAGGTCGTCCTGTCACTGACTGAAATGTCAATGAGGCCACGAAACGTTGGGCGGCGGTGGTCATGATGACATCGACCCATGCTCCGGCTTGGGTTAGCTTACTAGCGAGATCGACTGCTTTATAGACCGCGATGCTACCTGTGACACCCAGAAGGATGTGTTTGTTTTGTAGCAACGAGATGTGCATGACTTATTGCACTTCAAACAACCGAACGACACGCGGCGCACCATATTTGGCTGCGCCGGTATGGATCGTCAGATTAGGTAACATCTGCGATTGCCATGTGCCGTGAATATGTCCCGACAAGACCGTTATACATTGCTGCGGATGATCCTGCATAATTCGCAACAAAACATCGCCGACGGCCTTGCAACCATAGTGTGGCAAAAAGTGTTCGTCGGTGATCTTGCTATAGCCGGAGTTGCTGCCCCGGAAGGGTGGAACATGTGTGACCACATAGACATGCTCATAATCCGCCAGCGCCTTCGGCAATAAATTCTCGAAGTAGTTAGCAGCAGCATCGCCGAGCGCGTTCAACTTTTGCAGACGCTCCTCAGCATCTAGGCCAACGAAGTCACGAATGAGCAGATAATCGTTCAATAAGACAGGTGAGTTCACGTAGTCACCGTAGCGTCCATCAGCCCAGGAATCGTGTCCGATTAGTGCTGTTGTGGGCGAAAGCTCAATAATGCCAGATTGTGTCAGCCAATGCAGGTGGTCTGATTCTTCGGTGGTCTCTGTAACCTTGGCATGAACATGAGCGAATGACCCAAAATAAAAATCGTGGTTGCCCAATACAAAGTAAACTGGTTTCTGGAGTTGATCAAACGCTTCCAGATACCAGGTGACCGTATGGGCTTCGCCAATATCACCCGAAATCAAAAGCGCATCAATCTCTGGTGTGTCTAAGTCTGCAAAAAACCGATCCAGCTTACCATTCGATAAAAAATTGAGATGTATGTCCGTTAACCATGCGATCTGTTGCATTACGCCAGCTCGAAAACCTCTTGTATTTGAGGGGAACCGTAATCGTTCCCACCTGTCAATACCAGTAAATTTCGTTGAATTTCAGCGCGTCCCGGCCAATGCGTATGTCCACACAAAACCGTCAATCTGTTTTCTGGAAAGTGCGGCATAATATTTAACAACGCATCGCCGGCGGCCTTGCAGCTAAAATGGGGCAAGTATTCATCACTCCATGAAGGAATATAGTTCATATACCATGTTGCCTCACGAAACGGTGGTGGATGGGTGACAAAGAAGACATGGGGATATTGCTCCAGCGCACGTGGCAATATCTCGTACAGGTAACTGGCTGCTTCGTCACCCAACTTACGAATCTTTGACAATAGATTGTCTTTCTCATACTGCTGAAAATCCTCAATCAACGTATAATCCTGAAGTGTCACCGTTGATTCATGGTAATTGCCATAGCGACAGTCTGCCCATGCGCCATGCCCGATCAGGCCGATAGATGATGTTAATTCGATAATACCAGCTTCGGGCAACCAACAAAGTTGCGAAGATTGTGCAACGAGCTGTCGGATAGAATCCCGCATATCAGCAATGCTACCATAGTAGTAATCATGATTGCCTAACACAAAGTAAATCGGGACTTGCCAATGCTTTTCAAAATTATTTAGATGCCCAATCAGGTCATGCTCGGCAGTGTCTCCCGAAATAAGTACTGCATCCGGCTTTTGTTCAGCAACTTTATGCAAAAATTCTTGTCGTTGCTCCTCAGAGAGCATTTCCAGGTGTATATCGGTCAGCCAGACAACACGCTTCAAGAAAATTTTCCTTCCCCGTAATGTCCTCAACTGTACCGCAAAATTGGTTTCTAACATAGCCTACGTTTTGCTGATAAGTATGGTACACTTCGCAATGTTCAAGCGAGAGTTAATCCACCATGCAGCAGCAATCCATTAAAGTGATGCAAATTATTGCCCGGTTGAACGTGGGAGGCCCAGCGAGCCATGTTATCTGGCTGACCGAGGGTCTACACTCGCCAGGGTTTGAATGCCTGTTGACCTGTGGGCAGATTTCGTCCACTGAAGGAGATATGATTTATCTGGCGCAGTCCAAAGGTGTGGAACCGATTATTCTTCCCCGATTGGGACGCGAAATATCCCCCTTCAATGATTTGGTGACAATTTGGAAACTTTATCGACTGATGCGGAAGTATCGCCCAGATGTGGTGCATACCCACACGGCCAAAGCAGGGTTTGTGGGGAGAGTGGCGGCGTGGCTGGCACGTGTGCCAGTGCGTGTTCACACATTTCATGGGCATGTGTTTTATGGCTATTTTGGCAAGTGGAAGACACGTCTGTTTCTGTGGCTGGAGCGGTTGTGTGGACGTATCAGCACTCGCATCATCACTATCAGCCCAGGGTTGCGTGATGAACTTGTCGATACCTATCGCGTTGCGCCAGTAGACAAATTTGAGGTCGTGTCATTAGGATTGGAATTAGCACCTTTAGTGAATGCGCCACGCACACCAGAATTTCGGACACAATATCACCTACCATTAGATGCCAAGTTGGTGGGTATTGTTGGGCGGTTGGTCCCCATCAAAAATCATGAACTGTTTTTGCAAACGGCACAGCGCATCGCTCAACAGCGACAAGACATCCATTTTGTGGTGATTGGTGACGGTGAACAGCGCCCTATTCTGGAAGCACGGGTGCGGGAATTGGATCTGTCATCCTTTGTCACGTTTACTGGATGGATCGAAGACTTGGGATCAGTCTTTAAAGATTTGGGTGTGCTGGCGCTAACGTCAGACAATGAAGGCACACCTGTTTCTATCATTGAGGCGATGGTTACCGGGACTCCGGTTGTCTCGACGGATGTTGGCGGGGTATCGGATGTGTTGGGCGGAGGACAATACGGGATTCTTGTTCCGCCGGGAAACGCCGGAGCATTAGCGGAAGCAATCATTCGTGCGCTCGACGGCGATCATTCTGATCTAGAAGTAGCCCAAGCAACAGCATTAGATCGTTATGACATCAGGCAACTGGTCGAGGAAATGGGAGCATTATATCGCCATCTGCTGGCTACACACCGTCGGTAGTGGATGTTGATTGACCGGTAATAAATTCATATGATGCGGTAAACTCCAGCCGGTAGAGTAAATATATCGCCACGCCTGCCGTCGCTATCTGGGCAGCAATCGAGTTTTCCAGGCTGCTATGCATGACCAGAATTGCTGTGCATCCCAATCCAGCACAGACAAGACCAATCGCAAACGGCACACCATAGCGCCCAAACTCCAGACGTGCGAGGCGGTGCGATAGATGATCAGTTCCGCCTTTCAAGAAGTTTTGTCCGCGCCGCATACGTGAGATAAAGACCAGAGCAGTATCAAAAATGGGTATACCGAGAACTAACACTGGAACCGGCCAGGTGATCCAGGGACTTTCAGCTTTGAAAACCAGTTTGACACCAATGATTGCTAGTAAATAACCCAACAGCAAAGATCCCACATCACCCATAAAAATTGGTCGGTCGGTGGCAAAGAGATTGTAACGCAGGAAACCAAACGATGTCCCTGCGATGGCGGCGGAGAGAGCCGCAACTAGAAACTGACCGTTAATGACGGCGATAACCGTGAAAAATGCAGCGGATACGGTTGCTGTTATGGCAGCCACGCCGTCCATATTATCCAGGTAATTAAAAGCGTTGATGATATACATAAACCAACAAATGGTCAGGATAAAGTTTAACGTCTCTGGAATTTGCATTTGGATTTCGATGGAAGTAGTTAGCAAGAGGACGATGATGGGTGGCAATTGAAAGAGCGCCTTCAGCGTTGGCTTCAACTGTCTCCAATCGTCCCACAAGCCGACTGCGGCCAGTAGTGTGCTGGTTCCCAGAACAATAAACAGTTCACTGAACGGCCATGTTTCATCTTGTTCGACCTGATCTTCAACGAGTGCGACAAATAATACTAGGAGTACAATTGCTCCCGTTAAGCCCAAATATAATGCCACGCCGCCCATCAGCGGAGTAACTGTTTGATGGGTGCGATCCTGACGGGGTATAGCCACGAAATTTAGTCTGAGCGCCAATTGGCGAATGACAGGCGTAATGATAATGGCAAAAACGAGTGCAACCAACAAAACGAATGTTGTCATAAAAAAGTGGCAGCTTTCGGCAACTGGTCTCTCAAGAAAACCGATTTCAGTCTACCTGACCATTCGGCCAATTGCTATAAGGACTTGACCCCTCCTGCCACATGATATACAACACTACAATTGAAGAGAATATCAATAGAAGGCGCAAGTATGCCATTTAAGAAAGTGTTGATAACTGGCGGGGCGGGGTTTATTGGCTCGCACCTGGCCGAGACATTGCTCAAACAAGGCAGCGAAGTCACGATTGTGGATAACCTTTCCACTGGGCGGTGGAAAAACATCGGCCACCTAGAAGACACACCGGGATTTAGGGTTATCATCGCTAGTGCGGCGGATGCTGATTTATTGGAACGCGAGATTCCCCGCCATGACATGATCTATCACCTGGCGAGTGCAGTGGGTGTCAAACTCATCATGGATCGTCCGGTTGAAACAGTCCATAACATTTTCCATACTACCGATGTCGTATTGCGGATTTGCTCCCGGTATCGCCGCCCGATCCTCATCACGTCCACTAGTGAGGTTTACGGCAAATCGGAGGCTATTCCCTTTCGAGAAGATGCCGATGTGGTGATGGGCGCTACCGAGAAGCGGCGGTGGGCTTATGCTTGTGCGAAAGCGGTCGATGAATTTCTGACGCTGGCGCATTTTTATGAAACCAGCCTACCTGTTTACATTGTGCGCCTGTTCAATACTGTCGGGCCGCGCCAGACTGGGCAATATGGCATGGTGTTGCCGCGCTTTGTGCGACAAGCACTGGTCCATCAACCCATTACTGTGTATGACACAGGACAGCAGAGCCGTTGTTTTTGCTCGGTGCATGATGTCGTAGAGGGGTTAACCCTCCTGCCTACGGCACAGGATGCACAGGGGCAGGTAGTGAATCTGGGCAATACGGAGGAAACAACGATTCTGAATCTGGCTGAACGGGTCAAAGAACTGTGTGAATCGGAGTCAGAGATCCAGTTTGTGCCTTATGAAGAGGCTTATGGTCCAGGATTCGATGATATGCGACGCCGTGTGCCTGATACAACCCGCGCCCAAAAATTGATTAACTGGCAGCCACGTTACAATCTTGATGAGATCATCTTGCAGGTCAGTGATTATTTTCGGAAAAATGGTCTGGAAGACTAAATCAAGCTCGGGGGAGGCTGTGTAGCGGGGTAGCTGCACAGCCTCTATCTCACTATCCGCCCAGTTTATAACCGATTGTCCGCAGGAAGCCCGTTCGCCAAGCAATGTCTTCCTCGCCTTCGATTCCTTTGCTGGCAAAGCCGTCAATCACGCCCATAATGCCACGTCCTTGCTCCGTTTCGGCGATGATAACCTGGGTAGGATTGGCGGTGGCACAGAAAATGCGGACGACTTCTGGTACACGCTTCACCATCTGCAAAACATTGATCGGATAGTAACCTTCGCCGAGAAATAGGATAAAGCAATGCCCTGCTGAGAGCGCCTGGGCGTTATTCTTGGCAAGTTCAATCATCTCATCATCGGTTCCAGTCCATCGAATCAAGCATTTCGCCGATGCCTCGCAGAACGCTAGGCCGAACTTGATCCCAGGTACAGTGTTCACCATCGCTTCGTGAATATCTTCGACAGTTTTGATGAAATGGCTTTGCCCTAAAATAAAATTGATGGTTTCTGGTTTTTCAATTGAGACAACTGAGAGTTCCATAACATTTACTCCTTTTTCTATTGCTGTGCCCATCGACGAACGAATTCCGCCAGAAGGCGAACGCCGTAGCCTGTCGCTCCCTTAGATATATAGGGAATATCTTTAATGTCGGATTCCATACCGGCCATATCGACATGCGCCCAAGCCGGGTAGTCCACGAAGTTTTTTAGGAACAACGCTGCTACCGATGCGCCACCCCATCGTGTCGCACTGTTTTTAGTGTCAGCAGTTTGCGACTCTAGCCCCTTGTTATATTCCTCGAACATGGGGAGAGGCCAAACACGCTCATGAGTGGCCGTTCCCGCCGCCAGTAATTTGTCGCGGATGTCATCGTTGTTGCTGAAAAGTCCGGCGGCCACAGCACCCAGCGCGACCATGCAGGAACCGGTCAATGTGGCAATGTCTACCACAGCAGCGGGTTTATAGCGCGAAGCGAAAACCAGCGCGTCGGCCAACAACAGACGCCCTTCAGCATCGGTGCTGATGATTTCAATGGAGATGCCATTGCTGGCAGTAAATACTTCCTCGGGGCGATAAGCGTTGCCACTGACCATATTATCCGATGCGGGAATCAGGCCAACGACATGCAAAGGTAAATCAAGTGTGGCAATAGCCTTCATCGCGCCAATGACTGCGCCACCCCCAGCCATATCGCTTTTCATGCCGACCATGCCATCGCGAGACTTGATGCTATAACCGCCGGTATCGAATGTGACGCCTTTGCCGACCAGGACAATGGTATCCAGTTCATCAGCACGATCAGCATTGTGTTCGAGGATGATGAAACGCGGCGGTGTATCACTACCTTGAGCAACCGCCAACAATGCACCCATTTTCAATGTGGACATCTGTTTTTCTTCCAGAACATCCACTTTTAAGCCAACCTCGCCAGCCATATCTTGTGAAGCTTTCGCCAAAAAACTGGGCGTACAAATGTTAGGTGGATGGTTAACCAGATCGCGGGTCAGCGCGACCCCAGCGGCATACGCATTGCCAACTTGGATGCCGTGTTTAACTGCTTCTAGATCGCTTTCATCAAATACTATGACGTCCAGGATTTTGACGGCGGTCTCAGGCGCATCTTTGCTTTTCTTGCCATGATAATTATAGAGGGCCATGTGGCTGGCTTCCGCGATGGCCTGGGCTGCATCCGCTGGATTGACGCTACCTGTCCCTGCTCCGTGCAGAATAGTAGCGACATGAGCGGCCTTCAGCGCATTCGCTTTTTTGATGGACGGGGCAATAGCTCGGCGTACCCCTTCAAGATTGAATTTGCTTTGCTGGCCCAATCCTACCAGAATAACGCGGCGAGCTGGGATGGCTTCGCGTGGATACAGCACAGCAACCTGCCCCACTTTACCTCTAAACTCACCACTTTCCACCAGTTCACTTATCGAACCGGATAGTGCGTCATCAACGGCTTTGGTGGCGCCACCAGGTTCCGTATCCTGAAAAATATTAATAATGATGGCATCTGCCTGAGCTTCCTGTATGGCCCCATGTGCTGCTCGAACATCCATGATTCTATCTCCATTACGAGTTCCTGATATACAGTCAATCATAACAACAAACCTCGAAAACAACCTAACGAAAGGCCGCATTCCGTGGTATATTATCTATAGACTGACTAGTCAGTCTATAGGAATGATAGCATTCAAGGAGTTCTGTGTGGGAAAAGAAACACCTGAAGATCGGCGTAACGAGATTTTGCTTGCGGCGTTACAAGCCTTTACCGAAAAAGGCTATGACAAAACAAGTATGGACGACATTGTGCGGGCCAGTGGATTGAGTAAAGGCACGCTCTATTGGTATTTCAAAGGTAAACAAGAACTTTTCTCCGCAGTGGTGTTGATGGTGACACAGGAAATTATGACGGCTATCGGTGATATGATGACCCACGACATGCACCTGCCAGCTAGCGAACATCTGCTGAACATTGTGCGTGTATCGAATGAGCAATTGAAAGAGAATCCACACTTTGTCTCATTGATGCCGGACTTTTTCACGCAAGCCTGGCAATTCGAGACAGTACAAAAAGTCTTTGCTGATTACTATGTTCAATATATCAATGCTGTAGCCGTCATCATCCAGCAGGGTATTGATGGCGGACAGTTCAGGTCTGTGGATCCGCATCAGGCGGCAGCGGCGTTCATTGGAAGCCTGGATGGCATTATGTTGCAAGTCTTGTTGGAACCTGAGCGTGATATTGTGGCGATTTCCGAATTGTGGGCTGAGATTTTTGTGAAAGGGCTACGCCATGATGGATGATGATGTGTCGTTGGTAGAAGTCAACCATATCACGCGACGTTTTCGTCGTGTGACGGCAATCCGCGATGTAAGTTTTGCTGTGCAACAGGGTGATCTGTTTGGAATCCTGGGACCAGATGGCGCCGGAAAAACGACTCTACTGCGAATGCTGGCAGCGGTACTGAACCCCTCTGAAGGCCACATTACTATCGACGGCTATGACACTATGAAAGATGCCGAGGCAATCAAAGCCCAAATAGGTTATATGCCACAGCGTTTTGGCCTATATGGCGATTTGTCCGTCGAGGAAAATCTGGCGTTTGTGGCGGATGTCTTTGCGGTGAAGGGAGAGCAACGCCAGCGGCGTATGGATGACCTGTACAAATTCACTCAATTGGAAAACTTTAAGATACGTCATGTTCGCAACCTATCAGGTGGCATGAAGAAAAAACTTGGCCTGGCCTGTGCGCTGATCCACGAACCCCCAGTATTATTGCTGGATGAGCCAACGATCGGTGTTGATCCGGTGGCACGACGGGGTTTCTGGGATTTGTTATCGCGGCTGCATGGGCAGGGAACAACCACCGTTGTCAGCACACCTTACATGGATGAAGCGGAGCGTTGCAACCGGGTAGCATTGCTTTTTGAGGGGCAAATTCTGGCGTGCGATACCCCGCGCAACATCAAAGCGATGGTTCCCGGTCAAGTTATTGCCCTGGAAGTCAATGATTTGCGGGCCGCACAACAGGTGTTAGCCAGTATTCCAGGCATATTGAATATGCAGACCTATGGCAATCGTCTGAATCTCATTGTTCAGGACGATGATCTTGAGGCTTTTCAGCAACATATTCACCGACAGCTGACAGAAAACCTGCTGGAAGTTGCACGCATTGAAAGGACTGTGCTTCGTATGGAAGAGGCATTTATCTATTTCGTGAATCAAGCACGGCAAAAGCAGTTGGCATGATGACCCAACATATGAAAGCCATTGCCATGAAGGAATTCCTTCATATCCTGCGCGACCCTGGCACGCTGTTGCTGGTGACATTGGGGCCGATATTCCTGATGGTGATTTTCACCTATACCATGACCGCCGATGTTCGCAATGCCCCGATCGCCATTATTGATCTGGCCGATAGCGACGCTTCGCATGAGTTGATTCGGCGTATTGATGATACAGAAACCATGGAAGTTGTTGAATATCTGGACAGCGAGGTCGATGCAGATGCATTGTTTGAGCGCGGGGTTATCGTGGCGGCGATTACCATTCCGGCTAAATATGGCGAGTTCTCTCTAAGCGGCAATTTGGCACAAGTGTCGGCTGTCATCGACGGCACAGAGCCAGTCTCCGCCGAAAAGGTACTGGACGAGGTTTATCGTCTCAGCGACGCGCATACCCGTGAACTTGCCGAGCTAGTGTTAGCGCAGCAGGGGGTAGACACGTCATTGATTGAGCCACCAGTTGCGGTTGATGAAGACCATCTTTTCAATCCGGATTTGAGTTCAGTCATTGAATTTTATCCAGGGTTAGCAGGCATGATGTTGGGATTACCAGCGGTTTCGTTGGCGATGTCGTTGGCACGCGAAAATGAGAATGGAACGCTGGAACAACTGGTTGCTACCCCCATCGACAAACGCGCTCTGCTGATGGGCAAGATGATGCCTTATCTTGTGTTTGGGATGGTTGATGTCTATATTTTGCTGGCATTGGGTCGCATTGCGTATGATGTGCCGTTTGAAGGCAATTTGTTGGCCTATAGCCTCATTTCATTTCTGTTCTTGTTTGCCAATTTAGGTTTGGGATTGCTGATTGCGGTCTTTATTCGTAGCCAGCAGGTGGCAATGTTGATCGCAGTATTGGTGTTCTTCATCCCGCCGTTTTTTATGTCGGGCATTTTCTTTCCACAAGATGCCATGCCCTGGATTGTACAGTTGGAGTTGATCGAATTCCCAGCCACGCACTATGTCACGGCTAGCAAAGCTATTCACTTACAGGGTGCATCGCTCCGGGCGTTATGGTTCCCGACCCTTGTGCTACTGATCCTGGCCGTCGAGTTGTTGGAAATCGCAGCCTTCGCCTTCCGTAAGAAGGTAGTTATCGACTTTCCCCGATTTTTTAGAAGGAAGGTGGCCTCATGATCCGGCGTATTTTCAACATCGCTTGGAAAGAACTGCTGCACCTGCGAAAAGATCGCGTGATGATCCCCTTCTTCATCCTGGGTGGAATTTTGGAATTGTCGTTGATTGCCTGGGCTACTAACCAGCCAATTGATGATCTCAACATGGCAGTGGTTGACCTAGACGGCAGCCAGCAGAGCGCCGCCTTGATTAAAGCGTTGGACGACACCGATACATTGACGTTGCAGCATGAGGTCGAGAGTCTCGAAGAAGTCTATGATTTGATGGATAATGTCAGCACAGTGATTGATCGCAATAATGGACTAGTACAGCGAGGCTCAAATGAGCCAAAGGTTAAGCGGCAAGTGCCTTGCCTTGATAAGTCCAACGGAAAGGCTTTGCCATCGTCCGATTGAAATACTCGATAAACGCCAGCACTTTTGCCTTAAGATCGACAACGGAAGAAAACGTGCCGCGCTTGAGCAACTTACGAGAGAGAATACTGAACCAAATTTCAATCTGGTTCATCCAGGAAGCATGTTTCGGCGTGTAGTGAAACACAATGCGATGAGTTGGGTCCGAGAGAAAAGCGGCCCGGCTTTTCATCGAAGCCAGAATGCCGGATTTCCCTTTGATCCCCAGGTCGATGTCCAGATCGGACTCGTCGGCCACATAGCGAACGAGCGCTTCAGACTGATGCGTGTTGAGATTGTCTACAATGAAATGCCATTGCCTGACCTGCGGGTTGGCCTCAACGGTGCGTTGAATATGCGCGAGAAAATCCTCTTCCTTACGGGTGGGGCCAGCCGACACCTGTCCCACCGTGCCATCAGCGACATGGAAGTTGACGATAAACGACAGCGTCCCGTGCCGGATATACTCGAATTCCCGGTACAGTACGCGCCCCGGTTGCATCGGCAGGTCGGGATGCTTGGGTTCCAAAGCTTGGACGCCGGTCATTTCATCCGTACTCACGACAGCTTCGCCTCGTTCGGCTCGTTCCTGAGCCGTTTGATACAGGTGATTGATGTCCGCGATTTTCTCGTCCGACTGCGGATCAGGTTCGGGATTCAGCCAGTAACGCATTACGTGCGGCTGCAAGCCCCCTTTTTGAGCAGCCGCGCTGCATGGCGCGCCGAGATATGGTCCACGATGCCCCGTTTTACCAATTCGTCGGCGATCTCTCGCCCTGTCCATTGGCTGATGGGTCGTCCGGCCTTTTCGGGCGCTTCACAAGCCAGTTGCTCAATCTGGCACACCTCGTCAGCGGTTAACCGTGTGGGCGCACCGGGGCGTGGCAAGTCGTCCAGTCGTTCCGCGACACTCAGGTCATCCCAGGCGATTGGTTCAAGCTCATGCCACCGTCGCCGCCACAACCGCACCATGTCAATCGATTGGTTCAGTTCGCGCGCAATGTCGGCATTGTTCTTACCCTCCGCGGCTTTCAGAATAATCCGTGCGCGCTGCGCTTTTTGTTGGCCCGTTGTGTGGCGGGCACTCAGCCTTTCTAGCTCATGCTGCACGTTGGCGCTTAGTTCGATAGGTTTAGGTCCGGGCATTTCTTCCTCCTTGGATAAGGTTGCCCATTTTACCCTATCCCTGGCCCTTTTTGTGCCCTAACGTACTAGTGGTCGCTTTTGTGATTCCTTCGGGTTATGGGGAGGATGTAGTAGCGGGCCAGCCGCCTACTGTCCGCCTGATCTTAAATGGAGCCGAGTCGGTCAATTCATTGGAAGCCCAACGTGCCGCGCAGCAAATCATCTTTGAACAGGGCATGCGCGAACGTTTCAATCTGGAACCTGAAGCCTATGCCGCCGACCTGCCACAAATCACTGTTAAATATGGCTCAACGCGGAAAAGTGTGAAAATCGCATCAACCACCTCCATATTGGGCCAAAACCTGTAATCGAAAGATGTTGAAATTACGAAAACCGAAGGCACGACGGATGGTGGCACGGATCGCATTATTGATGCCTTCGACAAAGCCCTGGGTCACGCCATTGATGAAGTAATTGAGGAACTCATCCCACCAATTACGCAAGGTGTTGACGAACTTGAGTAAGCGCAGATCGCCGGTGGCCTGCACCTTGCAAATCCAGGCCTGTAGAAACCGGGTCGCCTGCTCACGGTTCTGGACTTTATCACAAATAGTGCGAAATTCCTCTTTGAGCAAGTACATGACCCGCAACTCAGGACAAGCCGCCAAGACTTGCTGGAGTTTGCTTTCTTCTTCGGGCGACAACTCATGACGCGCCTTCACTAGTATCCAGCGCGACCCTTTGAGGATGTCATAGGTCGGCGGATCGACTTGCTTCTGAAGGTGGCGGCGGGCTTGTGTTAGGCGGTCATTGAGTTGCTTCATCACATGGAAGCGGTCCGCGACCTGGCGAGCATGTGGTAAAGCCTTCTTGACAGCCTGGCGGTACGGTTCCCATAGATCGGTTGAGACGACAGTGATCTGCTCTCGATCTGGCTGCGCGTTGAACCACGCGATCAATGTTTCCTGCTTACGATCTGGCAACACTGCCAAAATGCAGTGCCTTTCCAAATCGGACAGGATCAATACGTACTGTTTATGACGCTTCTTGAGAGCCAGTTCATCGATCCCCAGAACCCGTACAGGATTCTGGGTTGGGCGTTGGATCGTGCGTTGAGCATAGGTCACAAATATCTCTTTGACCGTTGACTCACTCAAGTGTTCTTGTCGCGCCACAGCTTTGCGATCACACTGCAAACATTGTTCGTAGACATATTGCTCATAGCGTCGCGTTTGACGCCGCTGCTGATTGACACTCAGCAGGTTCTCGGTGAACGGGCGTTGGCAATGCTCACACCTGAAGCGACGCCCCATAAAATAGAGATTAACTCGTTTTCCCATCACACTCAGGTCGCGCACCCGGCGTTCCTTCTGCTGGTGAACCTGCTGAGACAAATACTCACAGTCGGGACACTGCGTGATATCGTAGCGGTGTTCACACTTCAGATGCAATGCTTCGCCCTCTAGCTCATAATGTGTCACGCGAAATTCTGGTAATTCTACCAACTCCGTTATGGTTGCGAGGCTGACTGCTGCCCATTTCCGTTCTGTCTCTGGCTTGACGCCTGCCGTTAACATCGCTATTGTTTCTATCTTGGCTTCTCCTGTGCTGGTTGTTGCTCTATAGCTTATAACACGGTGAAGCCTTTTTCACACTTTTCCGCGTTGACCCTTAAATATAATGAAGACTTGGAACGGGGATGGTATACATTGCCCGCCGAATCCGGCTTTATCTTCTATCTGTTTACAGTGGTATTGGCAGCATTGGCGATTACCCGCGAGCGCGAACGGGGTACATATGAACAATTGCTGGTTATGCCTTATCACTCAGTTGAAGTAGTTGTGGGCAAAGCATTAGCACCGATGATCGTTGGCTTTGGATTATTTCTGGCGATGATTGGTCTGACGGTGTTTGCATTTGGCGTACCTTTTCGTGGGTCGTTGATCTTGCTGCTCGTGTTAGCTGTAATTTACCTGATGGCAGAAATCGGCAAAGGTATACTAATGAGTATGCTGAGTCGGACGCAATTGCAAGCAGTGTTGCTGGTGTTTGTCATCGCCATGGTAGATATGATTTTTTCTGGCTATGCAGTCGCCGTCGAAACGATGCCGCCTGCCGTCCGTACACTTTCCAATTTTGTGTCGATTCGGCACTGGCTCATCATTGTGCGTGGCATCATGCTCAAAGATGTGGGGCTGGATGTTCTGTGGCCGCATGTGCTGGCGATAATTTTGATCGGGAGTGTCATCATGGGCATCACAGCGACACAGTACCGACGTTATCTGTCTTAGAAGGGCAATATATATTAATGGCAAAAAACGCAATACAGGTTGACGGCTTGGTGAGAAAGTTTGGGGATTTCACCGCCGTCAATGGAATCACGTTCGAGGTTCCTACCGGGCAGATATTTGGTTTTTTGGGGCCGAATGGGTCGGGCAAAACAACCACTATTCGAATGCTGCTGAAATTGCTTTCGCCCACAACAGGCACAGCATATGTTCTGGGGCATGATATTCGACGCATCTCAGAGCGATTCTCACAGAAGCTCGGTTATATGTCGCAGAAATTTTCGCTCTACACTGATCTAAGTGTGACTGAGAATCTCATATTTTTCGGACGCAGCTATGGTCTACGAGGTAGCGAACTAAACAGGCGCACCGATTTTGTTATTGAGATGGCCGGATTGCGTGGACATGAGCGCACACGAACTAGCGACCTCTCTGGCGGGTGGGCACAACGACTGGCGTTGGGTGCAGCCATTATGCACAAACCGCAACTAATTTTTCTGGATGAACCCACTGCCGGAGTCGATCCCGTCTCACGCCGAGAGTTTTGGGATTTGCTCTACAATCTTTCGCAAGACGGAACCACGATTTTCGTGACGACGCATTATATGGACGAGGCCGAACATTGCCAAAGTTTAGGCTTCATTTATTTTGGTGATTTGATTGCTCATGGCTCGCCCCAAGAAATTGTCGAGAACACCATACGCGAAAAAGTTGTGGCGTTTGAGCCACCCGATCCAGCCACCGCGGTGGCCCTGACTAACGACGCTATCAAAAACAAACGACTTGATGCGTCAGGTGTCAGTCTTTTCGGAGCTGCGGTGCATATTCTCACTAACGATGTGCCTGGTGTGCGAGCATTCACTCAGAGCCAATTTGAGATAGAAGATTTGCAAACCGAGCAACCTTCACTGGAAGATGCGTTCATTGAACTGGTGCGGCAGGCGAACGAGGTCACGGTCACGTGACGCCAATGTTGCAACATAAGAACAAGACCATGCTGTTTGAAACCCACCGCCCGGCAAGTTCCATGTTTAGTCATCAATTGAGCCGTCTACATTACTGATGTCCCGTACCCGGCTGAGATCACTGTCTTGGTGAACTTCACCTGTCACCATGTAGATGACTCGTTCGCAAATATTCGTGGCATGATCGGCGATCCGTTCTACGTTATGCGAGACCCATAGCAATGATGTAGCTCGGTTGACCGTTGCCGGATCTTGATTCTTAATCATAAATGACAATAGTTCGTTGTATACAGCCCAATCTAGCGCATTAACCTCGGCATCTTTTTCCAGAATTTTTCGTGCTGCATCAGCATCCCATTGCACATATGCATCGAGTGATTGTCGCAGCATATCGCGGGCGATCTCGGCCATGCGTGGAATATTGACAAGCGGTTTGAGAAGTGGCGCTTTCGCAAGTTCAGCAGCCAATGTCGCAATGGCCGCCGCATGATCTCCCATTCGCTCCAGTTCAATGGCAATATGAATGGCAGAGACAGTCCAGCGTAAATCACGGGCTATTGGTTGCTGTCGGGCCATCAAAACATAAGCTTCATCTTCGATTTTATACCGAAGACTGTTTATTTTCTGGTCGTCGGCAACAATCTGTCGAGCTAGTTCAATGTGTTGGTGTTGTAAAGCCTTGACTGACTGTTGAATAGCAACATCAACCATCAATGAGAGACGCAGAACATTATCACGCAGTGCGATGAGTTCCTGGTCAAACGCACTACGCGATTTGTGTGTAAGACTCATCATGTATGGTCTTCCGATTAGCCGAAGCGCCCAGTAACATAATCTTCTGTTCGTGTATCAGATGGATTGGTGAAGATTCTTTCTGTCAGGTCAAATTCCACTAATTCGCCGGAACGATGTTCATTGACCATCATGAATGCCGTATAATCCGATACCCGTGCCGCTTGTTGCATGTTATGGGTCACAATCGTAATCGTGTATTCAGATTGCAGTTCGCGCATCAATTCCTCAATTCGCAGCGTCGCAATGGGATCCAACGCTGAACATGGCTCATCCATCAACAAGATTTCTGGCTCAATTGCGATGGCCCGCGCAATACACAGGCGTTGCTGCTGTCCACCAGATAGGGCCAGACCCGATTTCTTCAGCTTATCTTTGACCTCATCCCATAAAGCCGCCTGACGCAAGCTACGCTCGACGATTTCCTCCAGTTGCGCTTTACTCCGTACACCCTGGACTCGCGGGCCAAAGGCGACATTGTCGAAGATGGATTTGGGGAATGGATTGGGCTTCTGAAAAACCATCCCTATGCGGCGACGTACTTCAACGGGGTCAATGAACGGGGCATAGAGATTCTGCCCCTGAAAGAGAACTTCGCCCTGAACCCGTGCATCAGGAATCAGGTCATTCATACGATTGAGAGACCGTAGCAGCGAACTCTTGCCGCACCCTGATGGCCCAATCAACGCTGTAATCTTATTGCGCTGCACTTTCATGGACACATTGGTCACAGCTTGGAAATCACCATAAAAGATATTTATGTTGTTGATTTCCAGCGCATATGGACTAGTGGGCAATTCAGTTGACTCGCCGCTACGGGTTTGTGTCGTTGTTTGTGTGTTGACGGTAGTCGTCATCTATTTTCTCCCCAGATTTTTCTCAAAACGATTTCGTAGAATGATTGCTGTCGAATTCAACGTCAACAGAATTGCCAACAAGACGATGATGGCAGCGGCAGCCACCGCTTTATCTGCGTCGCGAGGCTGGCTAGTCCAATAGTAGATTTGCATGGGCAGAGCTGTGAATTTAGAGAATGGCCCACCGGGATCTTTGACGATAAATGTGGCGGCTCCCACCACAATCAGTGGCGCGGTTTCGCCAATTGCGCGCGATATTGCCAGAATAGTGCCAGTCAAAATGCCGGGCATTGCATAGGGCAGTACGTGATGGCGGACCGTTTGCCATTTCGTTGCACCTAACCCATAGCTGGCCTGTCGGATAGAGGGCTGGACGGCTTGGATGGCTTCCTGAGCATTGATGATGATGATGGGTAGAATGAGTAGTGCCATAGTCAGTGAAGCGGATAGGATCGTGCGACCATTGGCCGTCGTGGGATCAGCCACACCAAACACCTCGCCACTTGTCAGTGGCTCAAGTACCCGCACAAATAGTGTTACGCCGAGCAGACCATAAATGATTGATGGCACACCTGCTAGATTGTCAATATTGGTCTGGATGAGGCGGTTCAACCAATTATCAGTAGCATATTCCTCCAGATAGATCGCCGCGCCAATACCAATCGGAAAGGCGATCAGAATTGTAATGCTAATCATCCATAGTGTGCCCAGAATAGCATTCCTCATTCCGGATAGTTCCGCGCTATCATCCAAAGTGCGTTTGAGAAAATTGAGACTAAGCCAGGATCGGAATTCCAATTTCGCATCAACCCAGTCAGCGTTTTCTTCACGATAGGCCGTGTTTAGCTCATCCAGTTCATGCTCAATACCGTCCCTATCGAACAAGGCACGATGCAACGGCCAAGTCTTGATGACAACGGGTTGAACGACCTCACCAATAACTATGGTTTCGAGTTCGATTTTGGAGAGATTTGCCACCAAGATGTCCCGAGTATATTCAGAATTGCGCGATAATTCCTGATAAGTGACCTCGCCTGGCACGGTGTCTGGCAGGTCATTTCCCAGAGCTTCGGATAAGGGGCTGCTCTTGAGTTCGCGTGCTGTCTCGCCATTGACACCCCACACAAATTCGCGCACAAGTTCGCGCCCTCGCCCACCGGAGATATTATCTATCAGGATTTGTCCTAGCTCAGCCTTATCCAGTTCGGATAATTCCCGCCCGCCTGTGAGATCAACAGGTTCAACGGTGTTACTGATCGCAGTAGCGGTAAAACTTCCTTTGACGATATTCCACATCAACGCTGTCAGAGCTACCATACTGACCACAATAGCGACAAAATAGTGAAGCCGCATGATGCGTCCGCGTATTTGACGGGCCTGGGTGTTGCGGCGTAAATCATCGCCTTCTGGCAACGCATCGCCGATCCTCGCTTTATCGGGTATCAAGCCCCAACAAGCTCGCAGCACGATCATGCCCCCTATGAAGGTTAACACCGCAGCCGCCATCGCTCGAACGAAGGCAAGTGTCTCAGTGCGGGCATCCTCCGTGACTGTGAATTTAACCGGCAGGAAGTTCTGGCCTGTACCAATGGTTACTGAGAATTTGAGATCGTCAGCAAATGTAACGTGATTGAAAGCAACATCCAAAATGGATTGAAAAACACCCAGAATCAAGAAGAATACGGGAGCCAGGACAAACAGGCTAATAGCAGCCCCCATCAATCCCAAAAACGCCCCGACCGGTATGCCCAGTTTGGGTTCATAGCCCTTGCGACTAAGAATGACTGGCCCAGAAAGCAATCCAATGTCAATGAGGAACAAGGTGGCGATCAATGTTTGAACGAATGCAACTCTTTCCATTATTCATACTCCTCACGGAAATGCCGCACCAGAAAGCGTCCCATAATATTGAGGCCCAGTGTGAAGAAGGACAGCAAAAGCCCAATGGCAAACAGACTGTTGTAATCCACTGAGTCGTAGCTGATGTCGCCACCACTGATACGTGCGATATGGCCGGTCATAGTTTCGGCAAAATCGAACGGATTAATGGTGAATTGTGGGCCAGCACCAGCCGCAATGGCAACAATCATCGTCTCGCCGATGGCACGTGACCCCGATATGATGAGTGAAGCGATAATACCCGATAACGCTGCTGGCAGAACCACGCGAACCGTGACTTCGAGTTTTGTGGCTCCCAGGCCCGCCGCACCCTCTCGTAACGAGCGTGGCACGGCACTCAGTGCATCTTCACTCATGGAGGCCATCAGTGGCAAAATCATGATGCCCATAACCATGCCTGCCGACGCCATGTTATAGAAGCTGACGGTACTTTGACCAAATATCCCGCGCAGAACCGGTGTCATAAACGTCAGCGCAAAAAAGCCATAGACAACCGTCGGAATACCAGCCAATATTTCGAGGAGTGGCTTGATGATGCGCCGCACACGTGGGGTGGCATATTCACTAAGATAGACTGCTGCACTGAGACCCAATGGAATCGCTACCATCATGGCAATCAATGAAGTGACGAACGTGGACAGTACCAGCGGCAATACACCAAATTTCAATTGCCCTGGTAGCCAGTCAGTCGTTGTCAAGAACTCTTTAATACTGACACTCGTACACACAATATCGCTGGAAAGCCCGCCACCTTCGACGCATTGCTCAACAGTGAACAACCGGACCGCCTGGCTGCCGAGTGTAAACAAAATGGCGGCGGTTGTCAGAATGGACACCGCCCCACATAGAAACAGAAAACCCCCAATGACCGCCTCGCCTCGCCGCACTTTTTTTCTCATT
This sequence comes from Aggregatilineales bacterium, assembly GCA_965215855.1. GTDB lineage: Bacteria > Chloroflexota > Anaerolineae > Aggregatilineales > J027 > J027. The sequence continues at coordinate 3,657,932 of CBDCER010000003.1, forward strand.
GATGTGTCGGGTAGCGAGTCTTTGCCCATCGCAGAACCAATCTTGGACAGGGTTTTGCTCTGTGCCATATCAGTCTTTTCCCATATCTTCAAATAACACATTTGTCCGCACTTTGTCTGGAGAGGAGACTTCCCTCTCCAGACAAAGCCAAGCTAAGATTTTCACTCTGCAAATGCTTCCATGCCTTCAACGACAACCAGCCATTGCAGGCGAGCTAGATTCAGTGCATCCGCCGCCGCCGGAAAATAACCAACATCACCGATTTCCTCATCGACAACCGTCAGGTAGTAACCAATGAAGGCGGCCACTTGTGGCTTCTCGTGCATGATTGTGGCATCACCGTATATGTATAGCGGGCGGGCGAGTGCGTAGTCACCGTTATCAACGGTGACGCCATTCGCAACAACACCGTTCAACGACAGCACCTTCAGAACATCCTGATTCTGTAGATAGTAAGCATAACCGAAGTAACCGATGGCATAAGGGCTACCGGCGACGCCTTCTACCAAAACATCGTCGTTTTCGCTCAGTTGTGGGCTTGCTCCCAAAAGAGCGCCTGCATCTTCATCCAAAACTTCTTCGACAAAGAAATCGAAAGTGCCGCTGTCAGTACCAGGGCTGAACAACTCAATCGTTTCGGCAGGCCAGTCAGCATTTATATCAGCCCAAGTAACGACCTGTCCGGAGAAGATCATGGTGAGTTCTTCCATACTGAGATCATCAACAAAGTCATTTTCGGCGCTCACTGCCACAGCAATGGCATCGGTTCCTACGCGGAATTCGATGGGGGTGCGGCCATTATTTTCACACGTCTCAATTTCGCTAGCCTTGATCCCCCGTGATGCATTGCTGATGTCTGTCTCGGCGCTTTCGCAGAAACGGGAGAAACCAGCACCTGAACCGATGATGTCAACGGTCGGCACATCCACACCGCCCTCATCCGCCCAGCGGGAAGCAATGGCAATGCTCAATGGGCCAACAGTGGAGCTGCCGGCGGTGATAATTTCGCCTTCCCAATCCAGGGGATCAATGAAAGGCATTTCGACGGGCGGAATGACCATGGCATCAATCACATGCACGACGCCATTATCGGCAGTCAGGTCAGCAGTGGTCACAATGGCACTATTCACGGTCACAGTATCGCCACTCTTGCAGACGGCCAGTGTTGCACCGAACAGAGTTTCTACATCTACACAACCTTCTGCTAGGTCACCGGACATGATCGCACCTGGCACAACATGATAGGACAGCAGCGTAGCCATGAATTCGGCATCCTCCAGGACGGCTCCTACAACCAGATCGGGAACTGCGTCGAGGGCAGCATCGGTTGGCGCGAAGACCGTGATTTCGCCTGCACCGGCGAGGTCGAGACCAGACATTGGAATTAGTGTTGCGAGCAAAGTGTGTTCTTCGCTATTGGCGATGATATCAAATACACTGCTCCCCTCTTGTGCAAACACGCCGATACTGGGGAGGGCGACGGCCAGTACCAATACCATGATAAAGAGTTTGGTGAAGTTTGACTTGGACAAAATGAATTTCCTCCACACATAGCAATTCGATAACAACGGTGGAGATGATACCGCAGGGAGATAAAACTATGAGAAATATCCTATTAAATTTTGGGGCGTGAAAACAAAAGATTATTTAATCTGAGGCAACTTTGTTTAACGTGAAGAAGAAGCTGGTTCCTTTATCTTTATGATTTTTGGCCCAAATACGTCCTCCATGTGCCAGGATGATGTGGCGGGCAATAGCTAGTCCCAAGCCAGTCCCATCTTTGCGAGCACGATCCACCTGGAAGAACCGCTCAAACACACGCGGCAGGTCGCTGGCAGGAATACCAGGGCCAGTATCAAGAATTGCAATCGTCGCTTCATCGCCATTGACAGATCCCGAGATCGACACAGTGCCAGTCTCGGGCGTGAATTTGATGGCATTATGCACGATATTTTTAACGACGCGTTCAATGTGTAGTGGGTCAGCCAACACAATAATGTCCTCAGCGATGTCAATAGCAATTGTTTGGGCTTTGTTTTCTGCCAGTGCCATTAATGGCTCGACACCTGCTTTTACGACATCACGGAGTGATGTGGCAACCAGCTTGACAGGCATCTGTCCAGATTCAATGCTTGCCAAATCGCGCATTTCCTGAACGAGTTGAGTCAGGGTATCGACTTCGCGTCGGATGTTATTGACCATTTTGCGGCCTTTTTTAGATCGACGAACGTTGTTGTCGTCTAAAGTTTCGGCCAATAGCCCAATCGTTGTAATCGGTGTGCGAAGTTCATGCGAAATATTGGCGATCATTTCATGTCGGGCACGTCGGACATTGCGAAGTGCGGTCACATCTTGCAGAGTAATGAGATACATTATCTCGTTTGACGTGGTCAGAGTACGGAAAGTCATGTCAAATGATTGATTGGAAAATTCAATTAGACGCTCGGCGACCTCACCAGGAGAACGTAAGCCTTCTTGCACCAGTTCATCTAACACATTATGGCGCAAGTTGGCAATGAGGGTCTCGCCCACCATCGGTTTGCCGACGACGGCTGTGGCAATGGCGTTAGCCCAGATCACTACCTGTGATTCATCCATAAGAATAACGCCCTCCCCGATTGCGTTCAGGGTAGCATCGCGGATATGGACCAGATGATCGGCTTTTCCTTGTAGTTTCGTTTGATTTTGTTGGTATGTCGCCAGCGTTCCGACCAGTTTATCGTTATGTCGTTTCATCACAACAATAACCACAGCCAATGCCCCGCACAAAGCCAGTGTGACTCCCCACCAAATTGCCATAAATGCTTATTCCTCGAAACGATAGCCAACGCCACGCACCGTGACGATCCGTTTTGGATTCGAGGGGTCTGCCTCGATCTTTTCACGCAGCCACCGGACATGAACATCAACGGTTTTGCTCTGTCCGGTATATTCATAACCCCAGACCCGTTCCAGCAACAAATCTCGCGAAAGGACGGCACTTTTGTTCCGCATTAGGGCGGCCAATAGGTCGAATTCCTTATGTGTCAGCCGCATCTCGCCTCCGTCTATCGTCGCACGGCGAGCGATCAAATCCATTTCTAGATTGCCTGACTTCAATCTATCGGGGGCGCTGCGATGCGATGGGGCACGGCGTAGCACAGCCCGAACTCGCGCCAGAAATTCACCGAGGCTGAAGGGTTTCACAATGTAGTCGTCTGCGCCGGTTTCCAGGCCAATAATGCGATCCACTTCCCCGTCACGGGCCGTCAGCATCACAATCGGCGTATCCATCTCGTTCCGCAAGATGCGGCACACCGATAGACCATCCAATGTCGGCAGCATAATGTCCAATACAATCAGATCAGGATCGTGTTCACGAGCCAGATTCAGGGCTTCGGCCCCATCACCTGTCTCTACCACCTTATAGCCTTCTTTGTCCAGGTTAAAAGACAGTGTCTTGCGTAAGGTCTTATCATCTTCGACGAGCAAGATTTTCATGATGAGCTATTCCAGTTCAATTGCTTTAACATTCCAAGACCAAGTTACCTCATTACCCTAGTCATTGACAAGAGTTGCTCTCTTCCAGGGGATTAAGCTTCGTTTACCACTGGCCTACTTGTTCTTAAACACGCGTGGCGTGCATGAGGTCATAGAGCTTCCGATAACGTGCGAAACGCTCCTGGTAGAACGCAGCTTGCATCGCATCCGGTTCCACACTGATGATGGGTTCAAGTAAAAGAGCAACCGCTTCAGTGAACGAACTATACACACCACATCCCACGCCTGCTACCAGCGCGGCTCCAATGCAAGCATGGTTTTGGGTATTTGTGGTCATTAGCGGACGGTTATAAACATCAGCCTGCAATTGTAACCAGAACGGTGATTGGGTCGCCCCTCCAGAAACGATGATTGCTGCTTGTTGGTCTGGATCAATCAAATCCAGGCAGTGTTTCATGGCAAACGTGATGCCTTCAATGACGGCTCGCGCCAGATGACCAACCTGATGACGCAACTGTAATCCCATAAAGCCACCATAAGCGGACTTCTCAGCTTTCCGTTCCCCCAACAGATGAGGGATAAACAACAAATCATCAATGCCTGATGGTACTTGGCAGGCACGTTGGGTCAGTTCATCATAGTCTTTCACGCCCAATAAGTCCCGCAACCAGCGCAATGCCAATCCGCCTGTCAGAAGCGTGGCTTCGGCGTACCAACGGCCAGGAACAGCATGGTTAAACGTGTAATAACGCAACTTGGAATCTGTTTGGGCGTGATTTTGCACCTGGAAAACTTGCCCGCCCGTTCCAATCGTGACCAGAACCGTTCCTGGATCGGTCAAGCCATAGCCTAACGCCTGTGCGGGTTGGTCAGCACAGCCCATAACCACCGGAATATCGGCGGGTAAACCCAACGCAATAGCAGCTTCAGTAGTCAACATGCCGTCCACTGTCGACGAGTCTACCACTTCCGGCAAATAGCGCCGTTCCAATCCACATATAGTCAGCAAAGTGTCCGACCATTCAGCGGTTTCGATATCGAAGAGCCACGTTGCGGCGGCATCGCTGTTATCGGTGGCAATTTGGCCGGTCAAACGCAGTCGCACATAGTCCTTTGGTAAGATCACCGTCCGCAAACGTTTCATCGTATCCGGCTCATGTTGCGACAGCCACATCATTGTCGTCGCCATAAAACCCGGCGCAGGTGGCCCTGGTATAATGATGTTATCCGGATTCGTCGCCAGATGGTTCCATAAATATTGACATTCGGGCTGGCTGCGCTCATCGGCCCAAATAATGGCTGGGCGAATGGGCTGGGCGTCTGCATCCAGACAAACCGTGCCATGCATCTGCCCTGATAGACCAATACCACAAATAGCCGATACGTCAATAGTCTGAATCGCCTGCCGGACAGTGGAAATGGTCGCTTGCCACCAATCATCGGGATCTTGTTCAGCGTAACCGACCTGGGGTGTCTGCAACGGATATTCCTGGCGGGCACTCGCGGCAATTTGGGCGGAATCAGTATCAATAATCGCCGTTTTTACGCTGGATGTGCCGATGTCTATTCCCATCAGATAAGCCATAAACCGTGCCTTGTCCTTTGGTGAATGGGACTTTAGGATAGTTTCCATTATGATACAGATACGAGGATTACGCGATGAAAAACGAACCGCTGGCTTCCCGCATCCGTCCGGCCTCGCTGGATGAGTATGTTGGGCAGGAGCATCTGGTTGGTGCGGGTAAACCATTACGCGTCGCCGTAGATAACAGACAAATCTTCTCCATGCTATTTTGGGGGCCGCCTGGCGTTGGCAAAACCACACTAGCCCGCATTTACGCGGCGGAATTAGAAGCGGATTACGTCGAGCTATCCGCGGTAGCAGCAGGCAAGCCCGATGTTCGCCGCGTCGTGGCACAAGCTGAACAGTCAGAGCGTCCAACGATTTTGTTTCTGGACGAGATTCACCGTTTCAACAAAGCGCAGCAGGATTTCCTATTGCCATTTGTGGAAAGCGGGCTGCTAACACTGATTGGGGCGACCACCGAAAATCCTAGCTTTGAAGTTATCGCTCCTCTGCTCTCGCGTTGCCGAGTGTTTGTGTTGGAGCCGCTGGATGAAGATGAGATTCTCGCCGTCATTGAGCGGGCGGTATCATTGGGTGAATTTGGCGATGTAGATGAAGCAACATGCGATTGGCTGATCGCGTTTGCCAATGGTGATGCACGCCAGGTGTTGAATATGATCGAAGCGACGATGGCGCTTTATAGTGAGATCACTGTAGACACCTTGAAAAGCACACTACAATCAAAACATCTGCGCTTCGATAAACAAGGCGAGGAGCATTACAACACCATCAGCGCCTTCATCAAAACTATGCGGGCCAGTAATGTTGATGCCGCTTTGTATTATCTGGCACGGATGGTTGAGGCGGGTGAAGATCCAAAATTCATCGCTCGGCGGATGGTGATATTTGCTTCGGAGGATGTGGGAATGGCCCAACCAACGGCGTTGGTGGTCGCCAATGAGGTATTTCGGGCTGTGGAAACCATCGGCTACCCAGAGTGCGCTATCAACTTGGCGCATGGCGTGGTCTATTTAGCTTCCGCAAAAAAGGATCGACGCAGCTATGAAGCCTATTTCCGGGCGGTCGATGATGTGCGGCGCTTTGGGAATTTGCCAATTCCGCTGTCATTGCGAAATGCACCAACGGGGTTAATGCGCGAATTGGGGTATGGCGACGGCTATGAGCCATATACGGATGCCGACTTGTTGCCTGACAGGTTGAAGGGAAAGCGGTATTATCGACGCCGATAATCTATTCAGTGAAATGGCAGAATAAAAAGGAGCCATGCCATGCATGAGTCATTTGTAACCACCACTGTTGGCCTCAAACGCGATATTCCTCCCATGCGATTGTATGAAAAAGCCAAAAAACTTGGCATCTGGAACCCTTCTGACATTGATTTCAGCCAAGATATTGAGGATTGGAAACGCCTGACCGATGATGAAAAAGACCTGGTGTTGCGTTTGACAGCATTGTTTCAAGCTGGCGAAGAAGCCGTCACGCTGGATCTGTTGCCGCTGATGATGGTTGTTGCTAAAGAAGGACGCATCGAGGAAGAAATGTACCTGACTACATTTCTATTCGAGGAAGCCAAGCACACCGATTTTTTCCGGCGGTTTTTGGATGATGTAGCAGGTGTCACCGATGATCTAAGTCACTACCATTCCGACAGTTACCACCAGATTTTCTATGAGGCGCTTCCGAAAACATTGCACAACCTCCAAACTGACTCATCACCAACGGCCCAAGCTCGTGCTTCGGTCACCTATAACATGATTGTTGAGGGCATGTTGGCCGAGACGGGCTATCATGCCTATTTCACGGCGCTGGAAAAGAATGATCTGCTTCCTGGCACACGCAAGGGTGTTGCGCTGCTCAAGCAAGATGAATCACGACACATCGCTTATGGCGTATTTTTACTGTCGCGGTTGGTGGCGTCAGATGAAGCTATCTGGGACGTCATCGAAACAACTATGGAGGGGTTGATTGTGCCGGCATTGGGCGTTATCCAGAATGCATTCGCCGCCTATGAAGTGGTTCCTTTCGGACTGGTCGAGGATGATTTCATCAACTACGCTATGCTGCAATATCAAAAACGCTTTGACCGCCTGGAACGCGCGCGTGGCGCGACTCTGGATGAAATCTATCGCATCACACAGGCTGCTATCGATGCTGATGACGCTTGATTAGCCAAAAGCCCCCTGCGTATCAATTGCAGAGGGCCTTTAGCTATTTCAGATTTCAGCCTAAATTCTATACGAGGTCAACGCCTTCATATACTGGGCACGCTCAAAAGCAGATGTATTGCCCATCTTCAATTGGCTCATGCTGCCCTGCGATTGATACAACGACTCGTATTCATTCGTTTCCAACCACTCGGCCATGCCCTGCTCCACAACGCGGATATGCTCAATACCATTACGGAGTAACGACGATGCCATCATGGTGACATCTGCACCTGATAGTATCATCTTGATCGCATCTTCCGCGGAGTGGATGCCGCTGGTCGCTGCCAAGCTAACATCAATGCGTCCGTGCAAAATCGCAATCCAGCGCAACGGCAACCGTAGTGCTTGGGGCGTACTCAATAACACGTTCGGTGTCACTTCCAGCGCCTCCAGGTCAATGTCTGGCTGGTAAAAGCGATTGAACAACACCAATCCCTTTGCACCAGCTTCCACAAATCGCTTTGCGATGTTCGCCATATTGCTGAAATATGGACTCAGCTTCACCGCAACCGGAATCGAGACTTTGGAAGTAACTGCCTGGACCACCTTCAAGTATTGTTCTTCAACTTCAGCGCCAGACATCTCCATGTCAGTTGGAATTGCATACAGATTCAACTCCAACGCATCGGCCCCAGCTTGTTCTATCAGTGCTGCAAAACTCGTCCAACCACCGATTGAACTCCCATTCAAACTGGCGATAATCGGAATATCCACTGCGTCTTTGGCACGCCGAATATGCTCCAGATACCCTTCCGGCCCCAGCTTAAATTCTTCGGGTTCAGGGAAATAGGTCAACGCTTCGGCAAAACTGTGCGTGCCATAGGTCATATGATGATCAAGTTCCAACATTTCGTGTTTCAGTTGCTCTTCAAAGAGCGAATATAACACTACCGCTGCGGCTCCGGCATCTTCCATGCGCTTGATGCTATCGACTTCTTCCGATAGTGGTGAAGCCGAGGGCACAAGCGGGGTACGGAGCTTTAAACCTAGATAACTTGTACTCAAATCCATGTTGCAAACACTCCTTTTGCGCTATGCCTGACCATTACCGGATTCCGGCTGGCGCGATGCCATATACTCGTACAAACTCCAGCGTATATCGACGTCCTCCTGAGCTGCTTTCCAGAGCAGTTTAGCACGATCAGGCTCGCTCTTGGTCAGCATCTTGAAGCGGTTCTCCATCTCCATAAATTGCTTGACCGGTAGCTTTGGACGCCGCGAGTCGAGCAATAATGGATTCCGACCGTCGTCTACCAAGTCGGGATTATAGCGGTACAACAACCATCGTCCGGAGTTCACTGCAACCTTGTGATTGTTCATCGCCGTCGTCATATTGATACCATGCGCAATACAGTGACTATATGCGATGATAAGCGATGGGCCATCGTATGCCTCGGCTTCGAGGAAAGCGCGTAGTGTATGTTCATCTTTCGCGCCCATCGCCACACTGGCGACATAAACACTGCCATAACTCATGGCGATTAGGCCCAGATCCTTCTTGGCGGCGGGCTTGCCGCTGGCTGCAAATTTGGCGACGGCTGCTCGCGGTGTCGCTTTCGACATCTGACCGCCGGTGTTCGAGTAGACCTCGGTATCCAACACCAGCACATTGACATTACGTCCACTCGCCAACACATGATCTAGACCACCAAACCCAATGTCGTAAGCCCAACCGTCGCCACCGATAATCCACAGACTTCGTTTGACAAAGACATCGACTACACTGAGCAACTGCTCGGCTTCAGGACTGTTGAGCGACACTAGGCGTTCCTTCAAAGCGTCCACGCGTTCGCGCTGTTCGTAGATATCGGCTTCAGAGTTCTGTTCAGCATTCAAGATTCCCGCGACCAATTCATCGCCGACATCACCGCTTAAACGCACCAGTAGTTCAGCAGCGAATTCAAATTGCTTATCGATTGCCACGCGCATCCCCAGGCCAAATTCGGCATTGTCTTCAAATAGCGAGTTTGACCAGGCTGGGCCACGTCCATTAGCGTTAAACGCCCAGGGCGTTGTCGGGAGATTGCCGCCATAGATTGACGAACATCCTGTTGCGTTGGCAACGAGCATCCGGTCGCCGAAGAGTTGGGTCGCCAGCTTGACATAGGGCGTCTCGCCACAACCCTCGCACGCGCCGGAGAACTCGAACAGCGGCTGTTGCACTTGCTGTTGACGGATACTGCTAACTTTGACGTCGCGTCGATCCATTTCGGGGATATCAAGGAAGAATTCCCAATTTTCGGCTTCGCTTTCACGCAGCGGCGGTTGAGGCTCCATATTAATGGCTTTCAGGCCCACTGCCTCTTTATTCTTGGCCGGGCAAATATCCACACAAATACCACATCCAGTGCAGTCTTCAGGCGCAACCTGGATGGTATATTCCAACCCCTGCCATGTCCGATCTCGTGCTGGCGTGGCTTTGAAGGTCGGTGGTGCATTTTGCAGAACTTCCGGTTCATAGGCCTTAATGCGGATAACCGCGTGAGGACAAACAAACGCACACTTGCCGCATTGGATACATACATCTGGATCCCAAACAGGGATTTCGAGTGCTAAATTGCGTTTTTCCCACTGCGTTGTGCCGGTGGGATACGTTCCATCAACGGGCATAGCACTGACAGGCAGAAGATCACCTTGCCGCGCAATCATCATACCCAAAACATCCTGCACAAAAGCTGGCGCTTCGGTGGCAACCGGCGCGGGGATTTCCAACTCACTTGTTATGACATCGGGTACCTCGACCTCGTGCAGATGTGCCAGGGTGGTGTCGATGGCATCCAAGTTCATCTGAACAATGAGTTCACCCTTGCTGCCATAGGTCTTACGAGCAGCGTTTTTGATTTCTTCAATGGCTTGTTCTTGGGGCAACACACCCGAAATGGCAAAGAAGCTAGTCTGCATCACAGTATTGATGCGCTTGCCCATACCGGCTTCGCCCGCCACTCTATAGGCGTCGATGACGTAAAACCTCAATTGCTTGTCAACAATTTGCTCCTGAACGTCGCGTGGGAGTGTATCCCACACCTCGTCCGGCCCATATAATGTATTGAGTAGGAATGTGCCACCCGGTACGATGTCGCGGAGCATATCATAACGTTCCAGGAAAATTGGTTGATGGCAGGCCACAAAATTGGCACTGGTTAACTGATAAGTGGAGCGAATTGGCTCCGGACCAAAACGCAGATGCGATATTGTCATAGCTCCGGATTTCCGGGAGTCGTAGACAAAATGGCCCTGAGCATAGTTATCCGTGTTCTCGCCGATAATCTTGATCGAGTTCTTATTGGCCCCAACGGTACCGTCCGCACCTAGGCCATAGAATAACGCCCGCGTCACCTTTTCTGACTCGATGACAAAATTGGGATCATAGTCGAGGCTGGTATGTGTCACATCATCCAAAATACCCACAGTGAAGTGATTCTTGGGATACTCGGCCAACAGGTTATCGAAGACCCCCTTAATCATCGCAGGGGTGAATTCCTTTGATGAGAGGCCATAACGTCCACCAACGACAACAGGCATGTTCGTTAGATCACCCCAACCCATTGTCAAGCCTTCGTATAGGGCCGTCACGCAATCCAGATATAGAGGTTCACCGCTGCCACCAGGTTCTTTGGTGCGATCCAATATTGCAATGGCCTGTGTTGTAGCAGGCAAAGCTTCCATAAATCGCTTACCATCGAAGGGGCGATAAAGCCGAACTTTGATAACGCCGACCCTCTCACCTTGCGCGTTGAGGTAATCTACCGTTTCATGGGCGGCTTCCGCGCCCGATCCCATCAGAACAATCACACGTTCGGCGTCTTGTGGGCCGACATATTCAAATGGTTTGTAATGCCGCCCAGTTTGTTCTGCAAACAAATCCATGTATTTTTCAACAATATCTGGACAAGCTTCATAGTAAGCATTTACCGTTTCGCGAGCTTGGAAGAAAACATCCGGATTTTGGGCTGTGCCACGTATCACTGGATGATCGGGTGAAAGCGCCCGCTCACGATGGGCGATGACATATTGATTGTCAATTAAGGCTCGTAAGACTTCATCATCCAATAATTCAATCTTGGCGACTTCATGCGAGGTACGGAAACCATCAAAGAAATGCAAAAATGGGATCCGCGCTTCCAATGAGGCGGCCTGAGCGATGAGTGCAAAGTCGTGGGCTTCTTGTACTGATGCCGACGACAGCATCCCCCAGCCTGTACCGCGCACTGCCATCACATCACTGTGATCGCCGAAGATGGAAAGCGCTTGTGCCGCCACAGACCGCGCTGCAATATGGAAAACTGCTGGCGTGAGTTCCCCCGCGATTTTGAACATATTCGGCATCATCAGCAACAAACCCTGCGAAGCTGTAAATGTCGTCGTCAGGCTACCGGCCTGCAACGAACCATGCACTGCGCCCGCTGCTCCACCTTCACTCTGCATCTCGACAACTGAGGGAGCTGTTCCCCAGATATTCGGCTTGCCTGTTGCTGCCCAGGCATCTGCCCATTCCCCCATCGGCGATGATGGCGTAATGGGATAAATGGCAATGACTTCATTAAGCCGGTAAGCCACATGCGCGACGGCCTCATTGCCGTCAATGGTGGCAATCTGTCGTTCTTTTTTCATAACACCAGCCGCATGTCATTGATGATTCAGTGAGATGCGACTCGCTCCTTTCTTCCAATTTGTCGATTAGCCGACTTCTTCTGAGGTTAATTGTAGCTAAGAAGGAGGCGTTCCGAAACCTGTCGAAACGCCATACGTCAGAGGTAAGTTGTCACTTTCTGGTTGTGGCAGATGAGCTGTTTTGTACATTTTGCCTAAAATTGCTAACCCAGTGTAATTCCTATTCTAATGTCAGCATCCTCCACTAACATCACTGTTTCGGGAGAGATTTCGGCTACAACATTTACTTGTCGGGCACGGGTCACACTCATTAAGTCCGGAGTGGCTGCTATAAGATGCTGACCAAGTTCTGGCTCATCCACAACCAACTGCAAATCATCGAGTTCTGTCGTCAACGACAATTTTTGGTCGCTTTTATAGCGCCGCACTGCCGTCGCCACTGTAACCAATACATCACCTAATCGATCTGCCCTATCATCTATCAGTCGTTCATCAGCCATCGGCCAAATAGATACATGGATCGAGGTATCACCCTCCTTCGCCTGGAACAATCCCTGGTAGATTTCTTCTGTAACATAAGGCAAGAACGGTGCAAATAGCTTGATGGTTGCCAGCAAGACTTGATACAGCGTGTAACGTGCGCCGGGGTTGGATGCGTTGTAGAGGCGCTGTTTTGCCATTTCCAGATAGTTGTCGGCTAGATCACGCCAGAAGAAGTTCTCAGTTTCGCTTTTAGCAGCGGCGTAGTCGTACTGGTGAAATAGCTCCGTGCTACGGGCGATCAACTTCTGCAATCGTGTCAGAATCCAACGATCTGCTGGAGAAAGCCCTTCCATATCAGCATCCGAAGGCATGTAATCCGCCAGAAAACGCTGACTGAATCGTGCCACATTCCAAAGCTTATTGACCAGCTTTACACCCGTCTGGATCTTTTCCACACTGATAACCGAATCTTTGCCCAGACCGGTACTGGCAGCCCAATAGCGCACGGCATCTGCCGAGTATTCCTCTATCATTTGCATGGGAGCAACTGGCCCGCCGCCGCGACTCTTGCTAATTTTGCCAGTGCCTTCAGGAGCCAAGCCCCACCCTGAAATCGCTACAGCTTTCCAGGGGAGTTTGCCGAAGTGATGCAACGATTTCACGATCGTATATAAGGCCCACGTACGGATAATTTCATGCGATTGGGGACGAACCGACATCGGGAACATACGCTGATAGCGTTCCTCATCAGTGAAAAATCCGCCTGCGATTTGTGGTGTCAATGACGATGTGGCCCAGGTATCCATCACATCTGTTTCCGGTGAAAATGATGTGCTACCGCAGCTACAGGCATGTTTGGGTTGGTCGGTCAATGGATCAACTGGTAGATCGGCTTCGTCAGCTAACACCACCGCACCACAACCCTCGCAATACCACACAGGGAATGGCACGCCGAAATACCGTTGACGGGAGATGGACCAGTCCCAACTCAGGTTCTGCACCCAATCTCGATAGCGATTTTTCATCTGGGCTGGATACCACTTGATCTGCTCACCAGCATCTAACAGTTCTTCCTTGAAATCCAATACGCGCACAAACCATTGATTGGTCACGATGTATTCGATAGGTGTATCGCAGCGTTCATGTACCCTCACGTACTGGTGTGTTGAGATCTGGTCGAGGAGTAGGTTGTTTTCAGCGAGGGCGTCCACGATTTGGCGGCGAGCTTCGATTGTTGTCAGCCCTTTGAACTTACTAGCAGCGTTGGTCATTCGTCCATCCCGCCCAATAGCCTCAATTAGTGGCAGTTTATGGGTATACCACCAGTTTACATCGTCGGTGTCGCCAAAAGTGCAACACATGACTGCGCCGGTTCCTTTTTCTGGGTCAGCTCCGGGATCAGCGAGGATAGAGACTTGTTGGCTAAATAGTGGGACGGTTGCTGATTGGCCGATGAACTTTGTGTATCGTTGGTCTTCTGGGTGGACGAAGATCGCGACGCAGGCGGGTAGGAGTTCGGGGCGTGTGGTGGCGATTTTTAGCATCTGGTTATCTTCTAACTTGAAAGCGAGTGTGTAAAACGTGCTGTCGCGTTCTAGAGTATTGAGTTCGGCTTGAGCGATGGCGGTCTGGCATTCGGGACACCAGATACTTGGTGCTTGTTGACGGTAAACTAAGCCTTTGTTGTAGAGGTCGGTAAATGACCATTGGGAGATTTGCCGAGCTGTGCTGCCAATGGTGCGATATGTGTATTTCCAGTCCACTGATAGCCCTAGCCGTCTCCAGAGCGTTTCGTAATCTTTTTCGGCGATTTCACTGGTATTTAGGCAGTATTTGATGAAGTTGGCTCGGCCTGTGTCGGTGGCGCGGATGTTGAGTTGACGTTCGACGAGTCTTTCAGTGGGTAAGCCGTTGTCGTCATATCCTATGGGATAGTAGATATTTTGTTGGTTCATGCGTTGGAATCTTGTGGTTATATCGGTATGACTATACGAATAGCAATGTCCTAAATGCAAGAAGCCGGACACCGTTGGCGGTGGTGTGTCAACCACGTAAAGAGGCTTTGTACTCTTCGGATCATAATGATAAATGCCCGTGTCCTGCCAAAACGCCATCAGACGTGGCTCTGCCTCAGCAGGTTTGTAGCGTTTCGGTAAACTCATAACCCATCCTTCCTTTGGATACCATAACAACCAGCAAAACAAAATGCGCCTTCCCATCCCCAATCAACATTGAGGACGAAAAGGCGCATACCTTTCGCGTTACCACCTCAGTTCGCCGAGCATTACTGCCCCGACGCACTCATTACCCCGACGGCCAAATGGTATCAGGGTTTCGCTGTAACGGGCTAACCCGTGCCGGTCTACTTTCTAAACGATAGATTTCTTCGGCAGCCAATTCGGGCGACGTTCGGCGCTAGGCGACTGTGGGGGCTTTCAATCAATGGACCCCATCTTCCCTGTCAGCGCACCGGAGGCGCTTACTCCTCCCGAATATGTGGCAGCTTTTGGTTATTGGAACTCATTATAGGCAATTTCAGCCCCTCTGTCTATAATGCAGCCCATATTTGTCGGAAAATCACCGAGGTAGCCCCCTAATATGTTCGATACACTTCCCAAAACTGCTCAAGCATTCATGGACTGGGACTGGTCTCGCATCCAACCTTATGTGGATGACCTCTTGAAACGCGAATTGACTAATGAAACGGTTGACGCTTGGTTGCAAGACTGGACACAATTGACCGAATTGCTATACGAACGCTTTACCCGAGCACATCTGGCAACGGCGGTTGACACCAATGATAAAGAGGCCGAAGCGCAACTCAATACGTTCTTAGAGACCATTTACCCCGCAACCATGACTGCCAACAACCAGCTTCAGCAGCGATTGGTCGAAAGCAATCTCCAACCCAATGACTTTGATATTCCCCTGCGGAACATGAAAGCCGAGCTTGAGATATTCCACGAAGATAATCTCCCGTTGCTGACCCAGGAACAAAAGCTCACGCAAGAATACGACAAAATCATAGGCGCTCAGACTGTTGAATGGGATGGCAAAGAGGTCACGCTCCAGCAACTCAATCCGGTGATGCAAGACGCTGATCGTAATCGGCGCGAAGATGCCTGGCGGCTTGGGCAACAGCGGCGAATGCAGGACCGCACAGCCCTAAATGAACTATGGGCCAAGCTCCTCCAAACACGCCAGCAAATCGCCACCAACGCCGATTTCACCAGCTATCGCGACTATCGTTGGCGCGTCATGCAGCGATTTGACTATACCCCTCAAGATTGCGAGACTTTTCATGCCGCTATTGAGAAAATCGCCGTCCCGGCTGCCCAACGTATCTATGAAAAGCGCCGCCAGCACCTTGGCATCGACACCTTGCGGCCCTGGGATTTGGATGTAGACCCGCTTGGGTTGCCGCCCTTGCGCCCCTTCCAGACCGTCAATGAGCTGGTCAGCAAATGCGAAGCGATCTTCAACCGTGTGGATGTAGAATTAGGCGAACATTTCTCCATTATGCGGCGTGAAAGCCTGCTTGATCTGGATAATCGCAAAGGCAAAGCCCCTGGTGGTTGGTGCATGACATTTGACCTCGAACGACGGCCTTTCATCTTCATGAACGCCGTCGGCCTGCACCGCGATGTACAGACAGCCTTGCACGAAGGCGGCCATGCTTTCCACGTCTTTGAATCGCAGCAGTGGCCCTATATTCATCAATTGGACGTTCCCATGGAATTCGCAGAAGTGGCATCTATGGCAATGGAACTACTGGCCGCACCCTATTTGGTCGAAGAGGAAGGTGGATTCTATTCACCCGCAGACGCCGCCCGTGCCCGCATTGAACACCTTGAAGAGATTATCACCTTCTGGCCTTATATGGCTGTCGTCGATGCGTTCCAGCACTGGGTCTATCAAAACCCCGCCGATGCAGCTAATCCAGATAATTGTGATATCAAATGGGGTGAACTCTGGGATCGCTTTATGATAGGTATTGATTGGACAGGATTGGATAGCGATAAAGTAACGGGCTGGCAGCGCAAAATGCACATCTTCCAGGTTCCGTTCTACTACATCGAATATGGGTTGGCACAACTAGGGGCGGTTCAGGTGTGGCAACAATCACTCAGCAACTGGAATGGTGCATTACAGAATTATCGCAAGGCACTCTCGCTGGCAGGCATGGCAACACTCCCTGAACTCTTTGCAACTGCTGGAGCAGCATTCGCCTTTGACAGCGGCGCTTTGCAACAAGCCATCGAATTGATAGAAACAACCATCAACCAACTTGATTCAGCCTGATATGGCGGAAACTAGTACCGTAACTTTCTAAAGTTGCGGGGTAATGCTCTTTGAAAACTTGGCGAGCATCGTCCACGGAAAATGACCAATGAATTTGAGCTTGAGCTGCATTACGTCGGCGTTCCCAGGCGATGAGTTCGGAAGCCAAAGTCACCTCATCGGGCAGACGACGGGCAAGGCATTGCTGGGACATCACACTGAGTTCAATTTCGGCCATATTGAGCCAAGAGCCATGAACCGGGGTGAAATGGAAACGAAGTCGCGTCATGATGCGGTCAGCTTCGCATTTACCGAAGAACTCGACCAAAGAATGATAATGATGGGTATTGAGATTATCGAGTACGACATCAATGTGAGCCGCATGGGGATACAACTCATCAACCAGATAACGCATCGCGTAAGCAAAATCTTGTGGCTCAACGCGGAAAAGTGTGAAAATCGCATCAACCACCTCCATATTGGGCCAAAACCTGTAATCGAAAGATGTTGAAATTACGAAAACCGAAGGCACGACGGATGGTGGCACGGATCGCATTATTGATGCCTTCGACAAAGCCCTGGGTCACGCCATTGATGAAGTAATTGAGGAACTCATCCCACCAATTACGCAAGGTGTTGACGAACTTGAGTAAGCGCAGATCGCCGGTGGCCTGCACCTTGCAAATCCAGGCCTGTAGAAACCGGGTCGCCTGCTCACGGTTCTGGACTTTATCACAAATAGTGCGAAATTCCTCTTTGAGCAAGTACATGACCCGCAACTCAGGACAAGCCGCCAAGACTTGCTGGAGTTTGCTTTCTTCTTCGGGCGACAACTCATGACGCGCCTTCACTAGTATCCAGCGCGACCCTTTGAGGATGTCATAGGTCGGCGGATCGACTTGCTTCTGAAGGTGGCGGCGGGCTTGTGTTAGGCGGTCATTGAGTTGCTTCATCACATGGAAGCGGTCCGCGACCTGGCGAGCATGTGGTAAAGCCTTCTTGACAGCCTGGCGGTACGGTTCCCATAGATCGGTTGAGACGACAGTGATCTGCTCTCGATCTGGCTGCGCGTTGAACCACGCGATCAATGTTTCCTGCTTACGATCTGGCAACACTGCCAAAATGCAGTGCCTTTCCAAATCGGACAGGATCAATACGTACTGTTTATGACGCTTCTTGAGAGCCAGTTCATCGATCCCCAGAACCCGTACAGGATTCTGGGTTGGGCGTTGGATCGTGCGTTGAGCATAGGTCACAAATATCTCTTTGACCGTTGACTCACTCAAGTGTTCTTGTCGCGCCACAGCTTTGCGATCACACTGCAAACATTGTTCGTAGACATATTGCTCATAGCGTCGCGTTTGACGCCGCTGCTGATTGACACTCAGCAGGTTCTCGGTGAACGGGCGTTGGCAATGCTCACACCTGAAGCGACGCCCCATAAAATAGAGATTAACTCGTTTTCCCATCACACTCAGGTCGCGCACCCGGCGTTCCTTCTGCTGGTGAACCTGCTGAGACAAATACTCACAGTCGGGACACTGCGTGATATCGTAGCGGTGTTCACACTTCAGATGCAATGCTTCGCCCTCTAGTACCGTAACTTTCTAAAGTTGCGGGGTAATGCTCTTTGAAAACTTGGCGAGCATCGTCCACGGAAAATGACCAATGAATTTGAGCTTGAGCTGCATTACGTCGGCGTTCCCAGGCGATGAGTTCGGAAGCCAAAGTCACCTCATCGGGCAGACGACGGGCAAGGCATTGCTGGGACATCACACTGAGTTCAATTTCGGCCATATTGAGCCAAGAGCCATGAACCGGGGTGAAATGGAAACGAAGTCGCGTCATGATGCGGTCAGCTTCGCATTTACCGAAGAACTCGACCAAAGAATGATAATGATGGGTATTGAGATTATCGAGTACGACATCAATGTGAGCCGCATGGGGATACAACTCATCAACCAGATAACGCATCGCGTAAGCAAAATCTTGTTTGGTCCGTCGCCGCGAAACCAGCACATGCCGTTGCCCGGCTTTCGGTTCGGCAAAAACAAACAGGTTGCGTGTTCCATTGCGCTTATACTCATGGTCCTCCCGGTGTGGTTTGCCAGGGCGAAGCGGACGGGGTTGGCGGGTCTGGCCCAGCAGTTGCACGCTTTTCTCATCAAAGCACACCAACGGATGTTGCGGGTCATAGGCTTGCGCGTACAAGGTCAAAATAGGCTCCATTCGTTCCAAAAACTGGGGCGTAATCTTGGGAATACACCAGCTTTTCACTTGCCAGGGCTTGAGTTTGTTTTTTGGAGTACCAGACGCACAGTCTCGGGTGCTATGCTATCCACCATGCCATCTGTCACCAATTGTTGCGCTAAAAGTTCCATTGTCCATTTGGCTTGGCCTGCTGGCGGGTCAGAACAAGCCAGTGCAATCAAGTACGCTTCTTGTTTAGCATCCAACTTCGGATCGCGTGGCGGACGTGGCTTATCAGCTAAAGCGGCCTCTAGCCCATCATCACAAAATCGTTGTCGCGTTCGGCTGACCGTGTCTTCGCTGATATATAGCATGTCAGCAATAGCTTGGTCTGTTCGCCCTTCATCGCTTTTCAGCAGAATATGGGCACGCCGAATCACACAGGCCTTGTTTTTGCCTTTGTTGACGACAGCCAACAATCTTTTCCGTTCTTTTGGCGTGAGTTTGACGACATATTTCTTCATATGCCAGAGCATATCCTCACCCCGCAAGTTAATCAAGTCTGGGTACTAGTGCAGGGTGAATTCATCTAGAATCCACCCTATACAAATCACATTATCTCGCTATAATGGATTTTTAGCACTAGAAAAAGGTCATAAAAGACCAAATTAAGCCTGGCAGCACCTGGGGAAAAGGGGTCGGGCTTTTTTCTTTTTCCTATATCGCCCTGCCCTATTGATGATGGGGGCTATTGGTGTAATACCAGGCTGCCGCCTCCGTTCGATTGGAGACTTTCAACTTCTCAAAAATATTCTTCAAATGAAAACGCACCGTATTACCACTAACTGTCAGTGTTTTAGCGATATCCGGATTGGTTAGTCCCTCTGCTACCAAACACAACACGTCCATTTCGCGGGGCGACAGGTTATCGGTTCGAGACACATCGTTACGACGTGCGGACACCAGCAACCGTTGGGCTGCCCGTGGAAAGACCAGACGCCCCTGTGCCACCTGCCGGATCGCTTCAATCGTCTGGGTCGGCGACTCCGTTTTAAGGGCAAATCCATCTGCCCCCAACTCAAGCGCAGATTGCAGTGTCTCGCCATCACTGAAAGCGGTCAAAACCAAAACGTGAACGGGAATCTCGCGTTTCCGAATCTCCTCCAACACTTTCAGGCCATGATAGGGCATGTGCATATCCAACACCACAATGTCTACATCATGCTGCATCAACAGCGATAACAATTCCTCGCCCTTCTGGGTGACCGCCACCACATCAATATCATCAATCTGGTCTAACAACCCCTTCAGACCTTGTAAAACCAGGGCATGGTCATCGGCTAATATTGTGCGAATTTTCTCAGACATGGATAGGAACCTTTATGGTAATTCGTGTTCCTCGTCCCGGTTGGCTCATCAATTGAAATGTCCCATTCAATAACTCCACGCGCTCTCGCATCCCGCGCAACCCGATATGCTCTTCACGCTCGGTGGCACGCGGGCCTGTCAGTGGCGGCGGGCGAAAGCCACGTCCATAATCAAAAATTTGAAGGCAAATCAGGTCTTCTTCTGTCCAAACCTTCAGCCACAGGCGATCCACACCTGCATGGCGATACGCATTGGACAACGATTCTTGCAAGATCCGATAAATGGCAATCTTCGCTGGCAATGCGACCGCTTCCGGCACATTAAGTAAGGAAAGTTCGACTACCTGGTTCGTCCACTCCTCGTGCTGCAAAACCAGTCCCTCAATAATGGCCTTCAATGACCGATTATGAAACTCCGGCGAGCGAAATGTTCCCAAAAATGACTTTATCTCGCGTAAAGATGCTTCAATGAGTTGAGTAACCTGTTGCAATGTCGGGGATAATGACTGACTCTCGGGGGTTTTTGTGTCGATTTCGTGCTGCACCAACGCCAGCAACGATAATGCTGCAAACAAATTCTGCACCGGGCCGTCATGAACATCCAGCACAATCCGGTTCAGTTCTTCTTCGGTCACTGTCAAAATACGTCGCGACGCCGGCTCATTCGCGGACGGCATAGTACAGCCTCGTTTGACATACTTAATCAAACTGTCATTTGATTAACCATAACCCATCCCCCCTGCCCCGTCAACGCCAAACCTACTCAAATGGGTAGGCATAAACCACTCAATATGCATTCAAAACTATTCAAATAGACGTTTGGTTTTAGACCAACTTGTTCTATAATTCACAAACTAAATTTTACAACTCCAGATCGACAACGAAGGAGTCTTTTATGCCAGAACTCACTGTTAATATTGAAATCCTTAAAGAACTGACACCAGAATACGAGGCAATCCTCACGCCCGAAGCATTGGCCTTTGTGGTGGAACTTCATCGCCGCTTCAATGCCACTCGTGAAACATTGTTGCAGCGTCGCGCCGAGCGCCAAAAGGCCATCGAATCAGGCGACCTTCCCAACTTCTTATCCGAAACTGAGCATATCCGCCAAGATGAGTGGCAAGTTGCTCCGACACCGTCCGATTTACAGGATCGACGTACCGAAATCACCGGTCCCGTTGACCGCAAAATGATGATTAACGCGCTCAACTCCGGTGCAAAAGTCTTCATGGCCGATTTTGAAGACGCGCTCTCACCCTCCTGGGATAACATCATCCAGGGCCACATTAACCTAAAAGATGCCGTGCGCCGCACAATCCGTCTGGAAACAGATGCCAAGACCTATGAATTGAAAGATGAGATTGCTGTCTTGATGGTACGTCCGCGTGGCTGGCAATCTGACTGATAAGCATATCCTGGTTGATGGTGACCCCATCTCGGCTAGTCTACTCGACTTCGGACTCTATTTCTTCCACAACGCCCATAAATTGGTTGAGCGCGACACTGGTCCCTATTTCTACCTCGCCAAGCTGGAAAGTCACCTGGAAGCGCGTTTGTGGAATGATGTTTTCAATTATGCCCAGGATGAAACTCGACATTCCACGCGGCACAATCCGCGCTACCGTGTTGATTGAAACCATCTTGGCGGCCTTTGAGATGGAAGAAATCCTCTATGAGTTGCGCGAGCATTCAGCTGGTTTGAACGCCGGACGGTGGGATTATATTTTCAGCGTGATTAAGAAATTCGCCAAACGCGCCAACCTCGTGTTACCAGATCGCGGTCTAATCACCATGACCGTGCCATTTATGCGGGCTTACACCGAGCTGATGGTCAAAACGTGCCACAAACGCGGCGCACACGCTATCGGTGGTATGGCAGCCTTTATCCCCAACCGCCGCGAGCCGGAAGTCACACAGAACGCGCTCCAGAAAGTGCGTCAGGACAAAGAGCGCGAATCGAACGATGGTTTTGACGGCACATGGGTCGCGCATCCTGACCTGGTTCCAGTAGCCGCTGGAGTTTCGAGAAGGTGTTGGGAACTGAACCCCATCAGAAACACCGTCTGCGTGACGACGTGAACATTCAGCCTGAAAATCTATTGGATATTCGTGTACTCAATGGTGAAATCACAGAGGCGGGCCTGCGCCTGAATATCTCGGTTGCCATCCAGTATCTCGGTGCATGGCTGCTGGGTAACGGAGCCGCTGCCATCAATAACCTAATGGAAGATACCCGCCACTGCTGAAATCTCGCGCGCCCAGCTGTGGCAGTGGCTACACCACAACGCCAAATTGAATGATGGCCGACCTGTTACAAAGGAACTATACGCGCAACTCCGCGAGGAAGAACTGGCGAAACTGGAATCGCATGACGCTTACCAGCAAGCTGCCAATCTTCTCGATCAATTGGTACTCAACGATGACTATATTGAATTCTTGACCTTAATCGCTTACAAACACC